>NZ_CP133774.1:0-4800000 GCF_034344865.1 Pseudomonas sp. 10S4 | reverse complement strand
GCACGGGCCAGGCCATGGCGCCGGCAGCACAGCGCTTTATCGACATGCTGCAGGGTGACGCGTTACTCGGCCAAGGACTTCTGGAATGAGTTGTCGATGATCGGCGCCGTCGCCAGTGCTGCCGGCAGTGCCTTGACCTTGAACAGGAAGTCCGCGGTGCTCTGCAAATCTGCCGCCGCTTGCTGATCCACCGGGCCGACGGTCATGTGTGCCTGGCGCAACCAATGGCGGGAAACGTCTTGATCGAGATTGGCCTTCTTTGCCCAGAGATCGGCATATTCGTCAGTGTGGTTGTCGACCCAGGCCCGGGCCTTTTTCAGGCGCCCGAGGAAGTCGGCGATGGCCTCGCGTTTGCTGTCGATTGACGGCGTCGAGGCAGCAATCGCGCTGAGGCCGGGCATCAGGTTTTTGGCTGTGAGAATCGGCCGGGCGCCGGAGAACAGAATCTGCTGGGAAATGTACGGTTCCCAGACCGGAAACGCATCGATACTGCCTTGGGGTAACGCTGCCGCAGCGTCGATCGGCATCAGTTTGATGAAGTCGACGTAGTCTTCCGGCAGGTCAGCTTGCTCCAGCGCACGCAAGGTCAGTTGCTGGCTCCAGGCGCCGGGCCAGTAGGCGATCTTCTTGCCCTTGAGGTCGGCGATAGTTTTGACCGGCGAATCCTTGGGCACCAACAAGGCGATGGTGTCCGGGTTCTGCCGTGACACGCCAATCAGCTTCACTGGTGCTTGCTTGGCGGCCAGGAACAGAAAGCCCGAATCACCGAGAAAGCCCAGGTCCAGCGCGCCGGTATTCAGCGCTTCTGCCAGCGGCGCGGCGGCCTGGAAGTGTTTCCAGTCGACGGTGTAAGGCGCGCCCTCCAACACACCCGACGCCTCGACCGAGGCGCGAACGTTGTAGTAGTTCTGGTCGCCGACATGCAGGACGACCGGTTCAGCGGCGTAGGAAAACGGCGCGGTAAACAGTGCGCTGGTCAGCAGGCTGCACAGGAATCGGGACAGGTTCATCGGAGGCTCCGGGGGTTATTCCGATAGACCATAACGCTCTTATTACAAGCTTTTTAAATTCGATTTATGCATAAGCTCATGACCAGTAACGGTCAGTGTTTGCCCAGCAACAGCGGCGCAACAGACTGTTTCACTATGCACATCGAATACCCCTAAAAAACCCCGTAAAGCCCCGAAAACCGTGAAATCCAACACATGGCACAGAGCCTGCAATATTCCTTTTATGCAGGACGCATTTATACAAACCAATAATCAGGACATAAGAATCCCGTTGCCTTGCCGGAGTTGCTCCCATGAGTTCCCTCTTCCGTTTCCCCAAAGCCAGGCACCTGATCAGCGCCGTCGCCATCGCCTTAAGTATGCAACCCATGGTCCAGGCCGCCGAAACAACCCCGGCCGAAGTGCATCTGGATTACGCCTATTACTCGCCAGTCAGCCTGGTGCTCAAGCACTTCGGCTTCCTGGAAAAAGCCCTGCCCCAGACCAAAGTCGGCTGGGTGCTGAGCCAAGGCAGCAACCGCTCTCTGGAATACCTGAACAGTGGCGGCGTTGACTTCGCCTCCTCCGCCAGCCTCGCGGCCGTGTTGAGCCGGGCCAACGGTAGCCCGATCAAGTCGGTGTACGTTTACAGCCGCGCCGAATGGACCGCGTTGGTGGTGCGCAAGGATTCGCCCTACAAGACCGTGGCCGATCTGAAAGGCAAGAAAATCGCCGCCACTAAAGGCACCGATCCGTATCTGTTTACGTTGCGTAGCCTGCAACAGGCAGGCTTGAGCAAGGACGATGTGGAGCTGGTGCATTTGCAACATCCGGACGGTCGCACCGCGCTGGAAAAAGGTGACGTCGACGCTTGGGCCGGGCTTGACCCGCACATGGCCGCCAGCCAGGTCCAGGCCGGTTCCCGGTTGCTCTATCGCAACACCAACTTCAACAGTTACGGCGTGGTCAGCGTCACTGATAGCTACGCCAAGGAACACCCGAAAACCATTGAAACCGTGCTCAACGCCTATGAACAGGCGCGGGAATGGGCGGATAAAAACCCGGAAGAACTGGCGAAACTGCTCGCCAGCGAATCCGGCCTGCCGCTGGAAGTGGCCAAACTGCAACTGTCGCGAACCGACCTGAGCAGCCCGCAATTGACCGCCAAGGATGTGCTTGCCTCCAAGGCCGCGGCGCCGATTCTGGTGTCCGAAGAACTGGTTCGCCGTGGGGTGAATGTCGACCAGGTCATTGATCAACTGATCGACACCGGCTTCAAAGAAACCGTGGCCCGCCAATAAAAGCACAGCCCCTGTAGGAGCGAGGCTTGCCCGCGAAGCTTTTGGCGTTTTCAAAGGCCCCTTCGCGGGCAAGCCTCGCTCCTACAGGGATGCGATCTTTGTCTGGAGAACCCCATGACCAGCAAAAGTAAAACCCTGCCCGCCCCTCTAACATTGCCCGCACCGCGTCGCCTGAACAACGCCTGGAAACTGCGCCTAAAAGGCCTCGCCCTGCCGGTGCTGATCATCCTGGTGCTGGAATTCGTCGTACGCATCGGCTGGCTGCCGTCCTACCAAATGCCCGCCCCCAGCGACGTGGCCCTGACCCTGAGTGATCTGGCTGAAGGCGCGCTATGGAAACACATCAGCGCCAGTCTGTTGCGGGTGCTACTGGGGTTCGCCATCGGTGCCAGCCTGGCCTTGGTGTTTGCCGCGTGGGTCGGTTTGAGCCGCGAAGCCGAAGCGTATCTGGAGCCGACCTTCGCCGGTCTGCGCTCGATTCCGAGCCTGGCCTGGGTGCCGCTGTTGCTGCTATGGCTGGGCATCGACGAGACCTCGAAAATCGTCCTGATCGCCATCGGCGCCTTCTTCCCGGTGTACCTCAACGGCGTCGCGGCGATCCGCGACATCGACCGCAAACTGGTGGAAGTCGGGCAGATGTATGGTTTCAGTCGGGCCCGGCTGGTGCGGCGGATTCTGTTGCCCGCCGCCCTGCCCGGCCTGTTCACCGGACTGCGCAGCGGCATGAGCCTGGCCTGGATGTTTCTGGTGGCCGCCGAACTGATCGCCGCGACCAAAGGCTTGGGCTATCTGCTCAGTGATGGTCGCGAAACCTCACGTCCGGACATCGTCCTGGCCGCCATCATCGTGCTGGCGGTACTGGGCAAACTCAGCGACGGCATCCTCGCCGGCCTGGAGAAACGCTTCCTGGCCTGGCGCGACACCTTCAACGGCCAAAGCGCAGAGGATTGAGCCATGACCGAACACCTGCTGGACATTCGCGTGGAGCGCAAAACCTTCGCCGCTACCACCGTGCTCAACAACATTCATCTGCAATTGAACCCCGGGAAGCCGTCAGTTTGCTGGGCCCCAGCGGTTGCGGCAAAAGTACCTTGCTGCGGATCGTTGCCGGGCTGGAAAAGGACTTTCAGGGCGAACTGCACAACAACGCCGGCGAAGTCGCATTCGTGTTTCAGGAACCGCGGCTGATGCCGTGGCTGACGGTGGAACAAAACATCGGTTTCAGCGCCGACAACCAGTACGACAAGGCCTGGGTTGCGCAATTGATCGAGGAAGTCGGCCTCGGCGGTTTCGCCCAGGCATTGCCCAAGGCCTTGTCCGGCGGCATGGCGCAACGGGTGGCGATTGCGCGCGGCTTGTATTCGCGCCCGCAGGTGCTGTTGTTGGACGAACCGTTCAGCGCAGTGGACGCCTTCACCCGGATGAAACTCCAGGACCTGCTGCTGCAACTGGCCGAGCGCCACGCCATCGCACTGCTGCTGGTGACCCATGATGTCGATGAAGCGCTGTACCTGAGTGATCGGGTGCTGGTGATGGACAATCGACCCAGCAGCATTCGCCAGGAATTGGCGGTAGACCTGGCCCATCCCCGTGATCGCCGCGATCCATTGCTCGCACGACTCAAGGCGTTGTCATTGACTGAGTTGCAGCGGGCTCATGTCATCTGACGCAGATAAGGCTGAAATCTTCAGCCGACGCCTGATGAACTTGTCTATACAAATTAAAAATTTAAACGTTACATCGAGTGTTTCAGTAAAGAGACACTTATATAAGCGTGGCCATTTGACGCATCAACCGCTGGTCTGACATTTCAACCGTCATACATACATTTAGAATGACTGCAGATAGCATGCGCGCCGTATTTCCATAAACGCCTCCCAGTTGACCAAAGAGTCAACAACCCGAATAAATCCCTACAACTTTTACATACCTTGCAGAGAAATAAGTGCGCGACGATTTTGCAATCCATCAAGTCGGTGGGCTGGAGTGTGTCTATCTTTCGATGACAGAACACTTGCAACTCGACGGCTTTATCGGCCATTACATAAAGACTCGAAACCTGCGCTCAGTCGCTGACATCAACAGCACTTTGCGCTCAACCTTGCAAAGCTATCCGGGCAAGCCGCCGGTGATGGTGAATGAACTCAATGCCTGGATCGATAAAACACTCGGTTACCGAGCCGCTCATCCCGACTTCCCTCAGTTGGAAGACGTTTAGGGCAATGCTTGCGGGCTAATACAGCATAAGTACTGAACGAACCCTGAACAGAAACACTCTCAATAAAAAGGCGCAGCGGCCTCTTTTTTCAGGCGAACCCTTTCTGCATGAGGGCAATACCGCAGATCTCTCTGAATTTCCTATTTGACGACGGGCCTAAGTCTTGATGGCTTCAGGAGGAATACATGAGCGAACTTATTCCTTATGCCGTGCACTATTTGCTCGACGGTGTGCGACAGCACTTTTTCAAACTGGCGGCGGGGTTTTCCGATGTCGAGGCGATTCGTTCGGCCTCCGCCCATGCTTATCCCCAAACCGGTCACAAGATTGCCCCATGCGCCAGCCTCGAAACTGCGCGGGACAAAGCGTTGCAATTGGGTATTACGCAAATACGCTGGAATGAAGCTATTTGATTCTGCTTGATGCCTGCTAAAAGATCGCAGCCTTCGGCAGCTCCTACATAGGAACACAATCCCCTGTAGATACCGTCTTGAATCTCACCGAGCAAGCGCAAATTCAGGGTCATATGGCTGGCCCGATTTGAGCACTGCGTAAACGTAATGCAGCAGCTTGCGCATGGCAGCACAGATGATCTGCTTGGGGGCCTTGCCGTTGGCCTTCAGGCGATCTTTCATGGCGATTATTGCTTTGTTGTGTTGCAACGCGACCAAGCCCGGCATGTATAGGCCTGCGCGCAAGCGCGCTGAGCCGATTTTCGAGATCGGGCTGCGGCCCTTGAGGAGCCCTGATTCCTGGAGTTCTGGATTCAGGCCAGCAGCCGCGACAAGTTTTCGAGGATCGTCGTACTTGCGCAGGTCGCCCAGCTCAGCCAGCAACCGCTCAAGCGTTTTCTCGCCAATGCCGTCGATGGTCACGACCAAGTCGCGCATCTGGCGCATGTCGGGGTCGTCATCGATATGTTTTTTGATCGCCTTGTGGGTTTCAACGATTTCTTTTTCGATGTGGCCAATCACCGAGTTGATCGACTCTTTGACCTTTTCGTCGGACACGTCCAGACGATTACGCTCCATTTGCTCCATCTCTTGAAGGTCATCCAGGCGACGAACCATGGCCTTCAGTTGGCGGAACTTCAGCGGTTCCGGAGCCCAAAGCTTGAGCTTTTCATTTTTTTCTTTGGCGAAGTCGGCGATCAGCTTGGCATCACTCTTGTCGGTTTTGATCCGACGTAACTCGCTGCCCGCATACGCGTGAGTCGTGGCCGGATTCACCACGCAGACCCGATAACCCTTGTTGTAGACGAACTCGGCGAGCTCCAGATGATAGACACTGGTCGCTTCCATCACGATCAGGGTCGAAGGCTCGGCCTGCTTCTGCAACCAGGCTTCAAACTCTTTGAAACCCTTGGAATTGTTAGCCAGTTTGGCCTTGGTTTTATGCTTGCCATTTGGCAGATGTGTAGCGATATCAAAGGTGTTTTTAGCGACATCGACGCCGACGAAACTGGACATAACACTCTCCCAATCAGATCAATTGCGATCATCACTGCACTCTGTCCGACCTTGCGAATGCGGGCTCTAGCCAGAGGCGGGCCCAAGATACCGTTCGAACTATACGAGTGAGTGCGGAGGGTTGGAGCACGATCTACGTCACAGGCAAAAAGCCTAAGGAGCTGCACGGCTTCCAGGTCCCTCCCTCGATGATCAGTCGAGAACTATCGCTCCTGACGGAGCGATAGTCGAGATACAAGGAGCTGCCGAAGGCTGCGATCTTTTGACTTTAAGGTTTAAGCGGAATTTCTACGTCGAGATCTGACAGCTCTTTACCATCGTCAGGATGCTTCCAGTCCGGCATCGAGCGTCTCTGGCGCTCAATTTCTTCTTCACTCGGTTCATCCGTGTCTTCATCCAGGTCCGGCTGCTTGGGTTCAGTTGCCATGTCCACCTCTCTTCCTGAAGCGATCAACTACCAGCTTTAAGCGTAGAACAGATTCACCCGCCCGGCTCAAAGCCACCAGCGCAGCAAAAAGAAGAACCCCATGCTCAACAGCATGCTGAGCAGCGTATTACGGGTGTAAAGCACCAATCCTACGGCCACCAGCGAGCTGAGCAGATAAGGGTTGTCCCAGTGCAGGTTCAGTTGTTTGTCCGGCATAAACACAATCGGCCCGCAGATGGCCGTGAGCATGCCCGGCACCGCAAAACCGAGAAACTGCCGCGCATTGCTGCTCAACCGCACCGGCAATCGGGGCTCAAGAAACACGTAGCGGTTCAGAAACACCAAAACACCCATGCCGATAATCACTGCCCAGACGATCATGTGCGCTCCCGGGAAAACTTGTTGCAGATAAACCCGGCGGTCATGCCCGCCAACCCTGACAACACCAGGGCCGAGCCCCATTGCCAGTAGCTGAACAGCACCGAACAGAACAGCGACACCGCCACACAGACCACCGTCGGCACGTTACGCACCACGGGTGTAATCAGGGCGATAAAGGTCGCCGCGATGGAGAAATCCAGCCCCAGATGTTCCAGGCCCGGAATGCTGCTGCCGAGCACGATGCCGGCCAGGGTGAAGAGGTTCCAGGCGATGTAGAACGTCAGCCCCACGCCCAAGGCGTACCAGCGGTTGAACTGCTGTTTGTCGTGTTGACTGGTCAGGGCGAACAACTCGTCGGTGAGCAAAAAGCCCAACCCCACCCGCCAGCGACCCGGCAACGGTGAAATCACCGAACGCATGCTCATCCCGTACAGCAAATGCTGGGAGGTCAGCAGCAGCGTGGTCAGCAGGATTGAAAAGACCCCGGCCCCGCCCTTGAGCATGCCGATCGCCACCAGTTGCGCGGCACCGGCAAACACGATGCTCGACAAACCTTGACCTTGCAGGGGCGTCAGGTTGGCCTCGATGGCCATGGAACCGGCCAACAGCCCCCAGGGCGCGGTGGCCAGGGACAGCGGCATGATCGCCGCCGCACCCCGCAGAAAGGCACTGCGCGGCATGAGTGAATTTGACATAACGCTCTACAACCCGTGGAAGGACCAACGACTGTGCCAGCAGACGGCGTCGAAGGCTTGAACAATCTTGCGCACTTTCAAGGAATGCACGTTGCCAACTGCCAGTCAGTTAAGAGATGGAATTGGCGATGAGTTATCTGTGGCGAGGGAGCTTGCTCCCGTTGGACTGCGTAGCAGTCCCCTGCTTTTAGGGATAAGCAGGGGCCGCTTCGCAGCCCAGCGGGAGCAAGCTCCCTCGCCACAGGTTCGGTGCCAGACTTAACTGATCGGCATTACTCACGTTGCGCTGCCTTTCATCGGCTGCCGGCTTGCTTCGCCACGGCAGTATCAACATGATGGCGCTGCATTTCTCCTTGAGGCCGGCCCTTTATGAGTTCCGTCGACAACGACAGCGATGTCTACAAAACCCTGCTTGAGTCGACCAAGGCGATTCCTTGGCGGATCGACTGGAAAACCATGACGTTCAGCTACATCGGCCCGCAAATCGAAAGCTTGCTCGGCTGGAAGCAGGACAGTTGGACCTCGGTCAATGACTGGGTCGAGCGCATGCACCCGGATGACCGCGACTACGTCGTGGACTTCTGCGTGTCGCAATCCCGGGCCGGCGTCGATCATGAGGCCGACTATCGTGCGTTGACCGAAAACGGCGACTACGTGTGGATTCGCGATGTGGTGCACGTGGTGCGCAAGGACGGTGAAGTGGAGGCGCTGGTGGGCTTCATGTTCGATATCAGCGAGCGCAAGAAAACCGAAGAACACCTGATTCGCCTGCAGAAGCAGCTCGAAGAATATTCGTTCCAGGACGGCCTCACCGGCATCGCCAACCGGCGCATGTTCGACACCGTGCTGGAACGCGAATGGAGCAATGCCCAGCGCACCGGATTGCCACTGTCGTTGCTGATTCTGGATATCGACTACTTCAAGCAGTACAACGATCACTACGGCCACATTCAGGGTGACGAATGCCTGCGGCGCGTGGCGCAAACCTTGTCCCGGGCCGCTAACCGGCCACGGGATTTCATCGCTCGGATCGGCGGCGAAGAGTTCGTCTGGCTGCTGCCGGAATCCGATGCCGAGTCCGCCAGGCTGGTGGCGCGCAAATGCCTGCACTTGATTCGCCAGCAGCAAATTCCCCATGAGTTTTCGACGGTTTCAGCGCTGGTGACCCTGAGTCTGGGCGTTGGCACCACCGTCGTACACCTGGGCGATAGCGCAGTGAACTTCGTCGAACAGGTCGACAAATTGCTTTACCGGGCCAAGCACAATGGGCGGATGCGCGCCGAGTTCGGCGATTTCCGTGATTAAAAGCGCGGTTGACAAACACATCGGCGCCTTTTAAAACTGAGCGCCTCATTCAGGGTGTCAGCAACATGTCCGCAACCTTCAACCTCAACACCGTCGTCATTGGCTTGATTGCCAAGGCGCAAGGTTGCGTTGCGAACACCCTCAAATCGAAGAAACAGTCGCTCATGTGACCGGGGCGCGCTGTCCCGTCAGATGAGCTGACAGGACATTGAGCGCGACGGGCACCCTTCCCTTGCTTACTTTCCTTCTACGCTTCTGACGGTGACGAAATCGGTCAACCTTCAGGAGAACGTACATGTCATCGTTTCAAGGTATCTGGGTCCCAATCGTCACGCCGTTTCACCACGGCGCCATCGACTTCGTCGGGTTGCGGCGGCTGGTCAGCCATCTGCTGGAAAACGGCGTGGATGGCATTGTGGTCTGCGGCACCACCGGGGAAGCCGCGGCGCTGGGCAAACATGAGCAACTGGCGGTGCTCGACGCCGTGCTTGAGTTGGTGCCCGCCGAGCGGGTGGTCATGGGCCTGGCCGGCAACAACCTGACCGAGTTGCTGCAGTTCCAGAGCGAAATCCTGAAACGCCCCCTGGCCGGCCTGCTTGTGCCGCCGCCGTACTACATCCGTCCGTCCCAGGCCGGCCTCGAAGCCTTTTTCAAGACTGTCGCCGACGCTTCCAGCGTGCCGATCATTCTCTACGACATCCCCTACCGTACCGGCGTGGCGTTCGAGCAAGCGACCTTGCTCAACATCGTCAGCCACGAGCGGATCGTTGCGATCAAGGATTGTGGCGGCAATCACGCTACAACCCTCGCACTGCTGGCCAGTGGCACGGTTGACGTACTGTGCGGCGAAGATCCGCAAATTTTCAACGCCTTGTGCCTCGGAGCCAAAGGTGCGATTACCGCATCGGCCCATGTGCATCCCGAGCTGTTTGTGGCGCTGTACCGACAGATTCGCGACAACCAGCTCGCGACGGGGCGAACGACGTTCTTCCGGTTACTGCCACTGATCCAAAGCCTGTTCATCGAACCTAATCCCGCCCCGGTCAAAACCGCCCTGGCCCTGCAAGGCTTGATCGACGACGAACTGCGCGCGCCGATGCAGCGCAGTGGCGAAAACACTGTGGCGCGCTTGAAAGACGTACTGGGCACATTGAATCGATAGAGCGCAGGCCACCAGCCCGAGTAACATGCAGCGATTCACTTAAAGAGTCAGGGAGCCGACATGCTTTACCGAATCGCCGCCGACGGGCTGGTGCTGTTTCACCTGTTGTTCATTCTGTTCGTGCTGTTTGGCGGGCTGCTGGTGCTCAAATGGCGCCACCTGATCTGGTGGCACCTGCCCGCCGCCGCGTGGGGTGTGATCGTGGAAGTCTTTCACCTGACCTGCCCGCTGACCTATTGGGAAAACCTGATGCGCGAAGCCGCCGGGCAAACCGTGTATGGCGGCGGTTTCGTCGAGCATTACGTTTTGCCGGTCATTTACCCGGCCGGACTGACACCGACGATTCAACTGGGGCTGGGTAGCGTGGTGCTGGCGGTTAACCTGGTGGTCTATGTTCGGTTGATCCGGATGTGGAAGTTGCGTCGGGCAGCGTAAGGCTCGGCTGACACAAAACCTGTGGCTAAGGGGCTTACTGTGGCGAGGGGGCTTGCCCCCGTTGGGCGGCGAAGCGGCCCCCGCATTCTGTCAGACACACCGAGTTGGCCGGATTACGACTGCTTCGCAGCCGAACGGGACCAAGCCCCCTCACCACAGGTTCGGTGTCGCATTTGACTGTCGAGGATCTGAAACATGCTGTCGATTGAAGACCTGGCATTGCTGCAAGCCATCCGCGAAACCGGCAGCCTGTCGCGCGCCGCCGCCCATTTGGGCAAGGCGCCTTCCACCGTTTCCTACGCCGCGCGCCAACTGGAAGAACGCTTCGACGCCTTGCTGTTCGACCGCCGCCGCTACCGCCTGCAACTCACCGCCGCTGGCGAGTTGCTGGTAAACGAGGCCGCGCGGCTGATGCAGGACGTCTCCCGGCTGACTCAGCGCGTGCAACAAGTGGCCAACGGCTGGGAGAGCCGGTTATGGATCGTCACTGACGAGTTGCTGGAATTCGACACCTTGATCCCAGTGATTCACGAGTTCGACGCGCTGGAATCCGGAGTGCCGCTGCGCATCACTCAGGAGGTGCTCAAAGGGGTCTGGGAAGCCCTGCGTGAAGGTCGCGCAGACCTGATCATCGGCGCCACCAACGAACCACCCGCCATCCCTTCATTGCGCTGGATGCAGTTGGGGGAAATGGAATGGGTGTTCGCCGTCTCGCCGAAACATCCGCTGGCCAAGGCCAAAGAACCCATCTCCCGAACACTGGTGACACAGCACCGGGCGATTGTCGTCGCCGACTCTTCCCGTGCCACCGAAGGCAGCACCTACGGTGTTTCCGGCGGGCAACCAGTGCTCGCCGTGCCAACCATGCGCGCCAAGATCCTCGCCCAATGCGACGGCTTGGGCGTGGGCTGGTTACCCCGGCATCGGGTCGGCTCTTTGCTGAAAAACAGCTCGCTGGTGGAAAAGCAGATGGCCGACCCGCGCGAGCCGAACATCCTCTATGCCGGCTGGCGCGGCGACCATGACGGTCGCGCCCTTGGCTGGTGGCTGGAAAAACTCAAGCAAACCTGGCTGGCGACCCAACTCGTCCAAGGCCGTGACCGCTTTGTCTGAACTCAGTTGGCGATGACGCTCATGTTCCGGCCACTGGCCTTGGCCACGTACAACGCCTTGTCGGCGGCGCCGATCAAATCGTCGGAGGTGGCTTGCGATGCCGGGTCGTAGGCGCAGACACCCAGGCTGACCGTCACCGTCCCTTCGGCACTGTCAGTGTGCTTGATACCCGCCAGTTGAACCGCACGACGGATTTTTTCCGCCACCAGGAAAGCCCCGACATAGTCGGTGCCGGGCAGCACCACCGCAAATTCTTCACCGCCATAACGCGCCGCCAAGTCTCCGGGGCGCTTGATGTTGTCTTTGATGATGACGCTGATATTGCGCAAACACTCATCACCGGCCAAATGCCCGTAGAGATCGTTGAACAGTTTGAAGTGATCGACATCGATCATCAGCAGCGCAAGACCGGTCTGGCTGCGCCGGGAGCGGCCCATTTCCGCCACCATGAACAAATCGAACTGACGCCGATTGGACAGCCCGGTCAGCGCATCTTCGAGGGCCAGCAGTTCCAGACTGCGGTTAACTTCGATGAGCTTTTCCTGGGCCCCCAGCAGTTCGCTTTGAATGTGGTTCTGCTGCTTCATGACCCGAATGAGCCGATAACCGAGCGCACCAAGGAACGCCAGCAGCAGTGACACGATAATCGCACTGTTCGTGGATTCCTGACGCCAGCCGTTCAGCACTTCCTCCTTGTTGATGGCTGCGGAGACGATCAGCGGATAACCACTCACCCGTCGAAATCCGAACACCCGCTCAACGCCATCGATCACCGACTTGAACGTTGCAGTCCCCGAACTGGCAACGGGTAGAAACTGGGTAAACAACGGCCCATTGGCAACGCTGGTGCCGACGTCGGCTTCCTTGAAGGGCCGACGAACAACGATGGTGCCGTTGTCCGCAATCAGATTGATCGCGCCGTTGTTACCCAGCTCGATACTGTCGTACAGCGCGAGGAAATGATTGAGATAAATCGTTGCCAACGCCACACCGGCGAAGCTGCCGTCGGAATGATTGATCCTTCTCGACACCGTCATGATCCACTCACCGGTCGAACGACTTTTTATCGACGGGCCGATATGCGGGCCACGGTCGGTATGGTCACGATGGAAGATGAAGTACTCACGGTCAGCATTATTGGCATCTGGCACAACGGCGCCGTTGGAGTTGACGAGCCAACGCCCGTTTTCGTCGTAGATAAACAAACCATGGAGCTGGGACAGCTCGCTGCGTTGCGCACTGAGCAAACTTTGCATTCGGGTATACGGCGCCTGACCCATCCCGTCCTTTTCGACGCGATCGACCAGGGTAAACAGCAACGTGTCGGCCTGTTTGATCGTTGACTGCGCCTGGGACGCGAGGGTTTGGGCGAGGTTGGACATCGCCACTTCCTGGTCATGCAGGTGGTACTCACGCGAATTCCAGCCTTCCCAAATCGCAATGGCGGACATGGACAGGCACACCGCGACCAGCAAAACCACGGCATAACGAACCTTGAGCTTGGCCTCGATTTGCTCGGCCAGAAAGGACGGCTGAAGGCTTTCAATACGCACTTTGACTGACGGATGTCCCATGACGCTCCCTGAACCTTATGACGTGGCGAATCTTCCCGTTCGCCCGTTGAGTACCGTCTAGCGGCGCTTCGTACTCCGCCCACTATGAGGCATCAACCGTCAGACAGGTTAGCCCGAAAAAACGCGGTCGTCGGCCTGATCAACCTGTTCAGCCCCGCATTACTTGAGGCTCCCGGTCAAAAACTGCTGCAACCGCTCGCTGCGGGGCTGTTCCAGCACCGTGCCGGGAGCCCCCTCTTCCTCCACCCGCCCCTGATGCAGAAACATAACGTGGTTCGACACCTGCCTGGCAAAGGCCATCTCATGGGTGACGACCACCATCGTCCGGCCCTCCTCGGCCAGTTGCTGCATGACCTTGAGCACCTCGCCGACCAATTCCGGATCCAGGGCGGAGGTTGGTTCATCGAACAACATCACCTGGGGCTCCATGGCCAGCGCGCGGGCGATAGCGACGCGCTGCTGCTGGCCACCGGACAGATGGACCGGATACTGGCCCTCAACCTTGGCGGGCAGACCGACCTTGGCGAGGTAATGGCGCGCACGCTCCAACGCTTGCGAGCGACCGAGACCCAGCACGCTCATCGGGCACTCGATGAGGTTTTCCAGCACCGTCATGTGGCTCCACAGATTGAAGTGCTGAAACACCATCGATAGCTGGCTGCGCACGACCTGCAACTGCCGCGGATCGACCGCACACAAGTCGCCCCTTGAGTTTTTACGGGTCAGCAGCTCTTGGGAATTGACGATAATCCGCCCGGCCGACGGTTGCTCCAGATGATTGATACAGCGCAAGAAAGTACTTTTCCCGGACCCGGAGGAACCGATAAGGCTGATCACATCACCCGCCTTGGCCTTGAGCGAAACACCTTTGAGCACTTCGTGGCTGCCGTAGTTTTTATGGACATTTTCAACGATCAATTTATACATTCGAGCAAGTCCGATGGGTCAATGCGTGCGTGGGTTGAGATAGGCCAGCCAATGCAGTTCGCCGCGCCGGAACAGCCAGATCAGGAAAAATGCGCTGGCGGCATACAGCACTCCGGCAATGCCAAACGCGCTGAACGAGGCGTAGGTTGCCGAATTGACGTCCCGGGCAATCTTCAGCAAATCGGGCACCGTGGCGGTAAACGCCACCGAGGTGGAATGCAGCATCAGAATCACTTCATTGCTGAAAAACGGTAGAGCCCGGCGTAACGCCGACGGCAGTATGATTCGGCGATAGAGGGTGAACCGGCTCATCCCATAGGCACTAGCGGCCTCGATTTCTCCGTGAGAAGTCGCCCTGATCGAGCCGGCAAAGATTTCGGTCATGTAGGCACAGGTATTGAGCCCGAACGCCAGCACCGTGCAGTTAAAGCCATCTCGGAAAAACGCGTTGAGAAAATCCTGGGACCGAACCACGTGCAGGCTGTACACCCCGGTGTAGAAGAACAGCAGCTGGATGTACAACGGGGTACCGCGAAACACGTAGGTGTAAAACCAGACCGGTAAACGGAGCAGCGGATTGCGGCTGACGCGGGCAATCGACAACGACACCGCGAGCAGGAAGCCGCTCACCACCGCCAGAATCAGCAGCCACAAGGTCACCGCCAACCCGGAAAAGTGCGGCCCGTCACTCCACAGGTAAGCCTGCCAGTAGTCCTCGAAAATACCGGTCATAACGCAGCCTTCCTGACACCCACCGAGTAACGGTGCTCAAGCCACAGCAACACGCCGTTGGACAGCGTAGTGATGGCCAGGTAAATCAGGCCGCCCACCAACGTGAAATAAAAGAACTGCATGGAGCCCTTGCCCGCGTCCTGGGTAGCCTTGACCACATCGGTCAGGCCGATGATCGATACCAGCGCAGTCGACTTGATCAACACCTGCCAGTTATTGCCAATGCCCGGCAACGCATGACGCAGCATTTGCGGGAACAGCACCTTGCGAAAGGTTTTTCCCCGGCTCATGCCGTAAGCCCGCGCCGCTTCGAGCTGGCCAGCCGGCACGGCCTGGAAGGCGCCGCGAAATGTCTCGGTAAAGTAAGCCCCGTAAATAAAAGCCAGGGTCAGAACGCCGGCCAAAAACGGGTCGATGTCGATCTGACTGACGCCCAGCCAATCGGTCATACGGTTGAGCAGCATCTGCAGGCTGAAGAACAGCAGCAACATGATCACCAGGTCCGGCATGCTGCGGATCACCGTGGTGTAACCGGTGGCCAACGCCCGCAATAAACGGTTGGAGGACAACTTGGAACTGGCACCGAGCAGGCCTGCCAGGACCGCGATCAACAATGACCACAGCGCCAGTTTGATCGTGGCCAGTGTGCCCAGCAGGATTTGCGGGCCAAAGCCTTCCAGAAGCATTTCACTCTCCTTGTTCTTATTAGGTTGAGGTGAAGGGGATGCTGAAACAGAGCGGCCTGGTCGACCGCCCTGCCCATAGTCGCGAGGCGGCGTTATTTCGCGCCGTAGACGTCGAAGTCGAAGTACTTTTTGTTGATCCGCGCGTAAGTGCCGTTAGCCAGAATGGTCGCCAGCGCCTTGTTCAGATCCTCGCGTAACTCGACATCGCTCTTGCGCAAGCCGATGCCGTCACCGACGCCGAAAAAGCCCGGATCATCCAGTGTCGCGCCGGAAAATTCATAGTCCTTGCCCGCCGTTGTACCCAGGAAGCCGTAACTGGCCTGAATGGCGCCCTGCAGCGAGGCATCGAGTCGTCCCACCACCAGGTCGGCGTACACCTGGTCCTGATTCTGATAGGACAGAACGTCCACACCCTTGGAACCCCAGACGGCTTTGGCATACGCCTCCTGGGTCGAGCCCTGCTCCACGCCAATACGTTTGCCCTTAAGCGATTCGAGGGTCGGCAACAAACCCGATCCCCGCTTGACCACCAGTCGTGCCGGCGCGTTGGAGACTTTGTCGGTAAACGCAATCTGCTCCAGGCGCTTGGGCGTCACGGTCATCGACGACGCCACCGCGTCGAACTTGCGCGCCAGCAACGCCGGGATCATCCCGTCCCAGCTGCTTTCAACCCAGACGCAGCGGGCTTTAAGCTCGGCGCACAGCGCTTCGGCGATATCGACTCCGAAGCCAGTCAGCGTGCCGTCCTGGTTTTTGTATTCCAGCGGCGGGTACGTCGGGTCGACGCCCAGTTTCAGGACTTTGCCAGACCAGTCGGCCGCACCGGCCAGGCTCGATGCCGTCAGGCAAACCAATGAAACAGCCGCAATCATCTTGTTCATTTTTATTGTTCCTCTTCAGGCCGCAGACGATGTTTGTACAGACTGACGCTCGACAATCCGGCGTCTCAACTCAAAAAACTTTCGACCAGTTTGACCCAGTAACTCGCGCCAATTGGCAGGCAAGCATCATTGAAGTCGTAGCCGGGGTTGTGCAGCAGGCAGCCGCTTTCGCCATCGCCATTGCCGATTACGAGGTAACTGCCGGGGCATTTTTCCAGGATGAAGGCAAAATCCTCACTCGCCGTAAAGGGCCGCAGGCTGTCGATCAGGTGCTCTTCGCCGAGCCACTCCCGGGCGACCTCTCGGGCAAACGCGGTGGGCTCGGGATGGTTGATCAACACCGGATGACAATGCTGATAATCGATCTCGGCCCGGGCACCGAAACTGGCGGCCTGACCGTTGACCAGCTCGGTAATTCTGACTTCGAGCAACTGGCGAATCTCGGGGGTCAATGCCCGTACGCTCAGGCTCATCTGTGCAGTGGACGGGATGACATTCGAGGCGCTTCCGGCATGGATGGAGCCCACCGTGATAATCGCCACGTCCTGCGGGTTGACGTTGCGCGAGACGATGCTTTGCAGCGCAATCACAATCGACGAGCAGACCACCACCGGGTCGACCGCTTTGTGCGGCACCGCGCCATGCCCACCGTTGCCGATGATGTTGATCGTCACCGTGTCGGCAGACGCCATGAACGGACCGCTGTAGAACCCCAGGTGCCCGACGGGATAGCCCGGCACGTTATGCATGGCGAAGATCGCGTCACAGGGGAACCGTTCGAGCAGTCCGTCCTCGAGCATTTTCCTCGCGCCGCCCAGCCCTTCTTCAGCCGGTTGGAAAATCAGCTGCAACGTGCCGTTGAACGCCCGGGTCTGCGCCAGGTGCCTGGCGGCGGCCAACAGGGTTGCCGTATGACCGTCGTGGCCGCAGGCATGCATGACGCCATCGATGCGGCTGGCATAGGGCAAACCGGTGGTTTCCTGAATCGGTAGTGCATCCATATCGGCGCGCAGGCCGATGGACCGGCCCTCGCCATTTTTCAGGGTGCCAACGACGCCGGTCTTGCCAACGCCGGTGCTGACCTGGAAGCCCCAACGGGCCAAACACTCAGCAACGCGCTCGCTGGTGGCGAACTCTTCAAAACCCAGTTCGGGATGCGCGTGAAGGCTGTGACGCAACGCGATCATTTCATCTTGCAGCGCTGCAATACCAGGCAGGACATGGCCGACATCCATTGTTGTTCCCCTTCGACAAGAGCTGAGCGGTTGATGGGGTGGATCTTAGGGAACAGGCTCTGGGCTGGGGAGACGCAGTTTGGTTATGATGACAACCATTAGTTGTCATCAGGGTGAGCAGATGAAACTGCATCAATTACAAGCGCTGATCGCCAGCGCCGAAACCGGCAGCATTCGTGCGGCCGCCCGTTCGCTGGAGATTTCCCAGGCCGCCGTGACCAAAGCGCTGCGGGAGCTGGAAACCAGCCAGCAACTACCGCTGTTCACCCGAACCGCCAGCGGCCTGAACTTCACCGAGTACGGCAAAGTGCTGCTGACCCACGCCCGACTGGTGATCAAGCAACTGGAACACGCGCAAACCGAGCTCGATCACATGCGTGGCAAGGCTCAGGGCCGGCTCTGTGTCGGGATCACGCCGTGGATCGCCCTGACGTTCTTGCCCGAAGTGGTCCTGGCTTTTCGCGAGCGCATGCCGCAAATCCGCCTGGAGTTGTTCGAAAGCCTGATGGCCGTGGCCCAGCCGCTGCTGCGCGATGGCAGCATGGACTTTGCAATCGGCCAGCTTCACCCGGCGCAATCAACCCAGGAGTTTGCCTGCGAAACACTGCTCGATTACCAGACGTCGGTGCTGGTCCGCCAGGGCCATGCCCGGCAGAACGCTCGATCGATCCATGAACTGCTGGAGGAAAACTGGACGCTGAACTACGCACCAGACGGACACGACGGGCTGATGCAGGAGTTGTTCTGGCAACACGGCGCGCAGATCGATGAGAACCGTATCGTCCGCGCCCACTCACTGGCGATCCTGCAGATGATGGTCGAGCGGGCCGACATGTGCACCTGGGGCCCGTCCATCGTCAGTATTGCCCCGCCCTTCCTCGGTCGAGTGGTTTCTCTGCCGCTGACTGAACAGTTCGAACCGCGACAGTTGAGCATCGTGACACGCCGCAACGGTGCACTGAGCAATCCGGCGCAGTGCTTCACCGATTGCCTGTTGCAGGTCATTCGGCGCCATGCCCGTTCGGCCAAAAAGGAAGACCTACAACTGTTTGAAACCCTGCGGCTGCGGGTTTGAAACGGGTCAGGCGGGGGTTTTCTTCAAGGCTTCGAGCCACGCCGGGTTCAGTTGCATTTGCTCGATGTCGAGACCTAACGCTTCCATCCGCTCCTTGTGTTTATCCATCTCGCGGATCAACTGGCTGTGATCGCTGGAGTTGCCGTCCAGTTCGTGCATCTGGTTCAACCCCAGATGGTAGAAGCGCAGCAGCTTCATGGCGTTCGGATCGTCCTTCTCCACCGCCGCCGTCACCTGGTGCATGACGTTGGTGACGCGCATCAGACTGCGCTTGAGCCGCCAGCCGTAGACGGCCGGGGCCATCCACGCCTGGTGCCAGAACTTGCCGCGCATCAGCGCCGCCATCAGCAGCACCGCGACAAACACGCCACCAACATTGAACCGCAGATTGTCACCGCCGGGCTCACCGAACAGCGCCACGGCCGCGGTCGACAACACCATCGCCAGCGCCAGGAAAATCAGGGCGATGATCACCGTGCTGCGCCGGGTCTGGCGTCGAAAGGTTTCGGCATTCATCGGCTGGATTTCGAACATCTTGGCTAGCGTCCTTGAGTCAGTGGGCAAAAAGCGTGCGGGGCATTATCGCCTCATCGCAGGATTTAGCTATGCTGGGGCTCCTTTTCATCTTTTCATCGTCAAAAGGAGAACATGGCGAGACACCGCAGTTCGTGCCATCTTCTTTCATGGATACATATTATTCGGATGCCAGTCGCTCCTCCTCTATGAATGGCATCGTTTTAAGGATCATTGAATGACCCAACGACAAGTAATCAACGCCTCGGTCAGCCCCAAAGGCAGCCTGGAAACCCTGTCCCAACGTGAAGTTCAGCAACTGAGCGAAGCCGGTTCCGGCAGCACCTACACCCTGTTCCGCCAGTGCGCCCTGGCCATCCTCAACACCGGCGCCCACGTTGATAACGCCAAAACCATCCTTGAAGCCTACAAGGACTTCGAAATCCGCATTCACCAGCAAGACCGTGGCGTACGCCTGGAACTGCTGAACGCTCCGGCCGACGCCTTCGTCGACGAGCGAAATGATCGCCAGCACCCGTGAAATGCTGTTCAGCGCCCTGCGCGACATCGTCTACACCGAAAACGAACTGGACGCCCAGCGCATCGACCTGAGCACCTCCCAGGGTATCAGCGACTACGTCTTCCACCTGCTGCGCAACGCCCGCACCCTGCGCCCTGGCGTCGAGCCGAAGATCGTCGTGTGCTGGGGCGGCCACTCGATCAACACCGAAGAATACAAATACACCAAGAAAGTCGGCCACGAACTGGGCCTGCGCAGCCTGGACATTTGCACCGGTTGCGGCCCTGGCGTGATGAAAGGCCCGATGAAAGGCGCGACCATTGCCCACGCCAAGCAGCGCATCCACGGCGGCCGCTACCTCGGCCTGACCGAGCCGGGGATCATCGCCGCCGAAGCGCCAAACCCGATCGTCAACGAACTGGTGATCCTGCCAGACATCGAAAAACGCCTGGAAGCCTTCGTCCGCGTCGGCCACGGCATCATCATCTTCCCGGGCGGCGCCGGTACTGCCGAAGAATTCCTGTACCTGCTGGGCATCCTGATGCACCCGGACAATGAAGGCCTGCCCTTCCCGGTCGTCCTCACCGGACCGAAACATGCGGCACCGTACCTGGAACAACTGGACGCGTTCGTCGGCGCCACCCTGGGTGAAGCCGCCAAGCAGCACTACACGATCATCATCGACGACCCGGCCGAAGTGGCGCGGCAGATGACCGCTGGCCTGAAAGAGGTCAAGCAGTTCCGCCGCGAGCGCAACGACGCCTTCCATTTCAACTGGTTGCTGAAAATCGACGAGGGCTTCCAGCGCCCGTTCGATCCGACCCACGAAAACATGGCCAGCCTGCAACTGAGCCGTAAACTGCCGGCCCACGAACTCGCCGCCAACCTGCGTCGGGCGTTCTCCGGCATCGTTGCCGGCAACGTCAAGGACAAGGGCATCCGCCTGATCGAAGAGCACGGGCCGTACCAGATCCGTGGTGATGCGGCGGTGATGCAACCGCTGGATCAGTTGCTCAAGGCCTTCGTGGCCCAGCACCGCATGAAACTGCCAGGTGGTGCGGCCTATGTGCCGTGTTATCAAGTGGTTGCGTAATAACGTTAACGTGAATGCTGTCGCTGGGTGAGGACAGCATTCTTGGGTTTACTCGAAACCTGTGGCAAGGGAACTTGCTCCCGCTGGGCTGCGCAGCAGCCCTAAAACCAATCTCTGGTTCCTCTCTGATAGACCGCAGAGCCGGAATTGGGGTCGCTCCGCAACCCAACGGGGCAAGCCCCCTCGCCACAATCTTTCTATGCCCGCCAGGCACTTTCTATGGACAGAGAATCAACAATGCGCCAACGCAACGCCGCCAGACTCCTCGTCATCAACCCCGTCAATCAAGTCCTGTTGTTTCGCTTCCAGCACAAGGGCGATGCCCTCGATGGTCGCGACTATTGGGCAACACCCGGTGGTGGTGTTGAGGATGGTGAAACCTTCGAAGCTGCAGCGATTCGTGAACTGCGTGAAGAAACCGGCTTGCAAGTCGACAGCGTGGGCGCTTGCGTGGGTGAACGGCATTTTTCGATGATGTTGCCCAGCGGTGAAAAGGTCTTGTCCGTGGAACGCTATTTTGTGGTTCGCGCCGACGGCGAACTGCTGTCCCGCGACGGCTGGACGGTCGACGAAGCCCGGGTAATGACCGAGCACAAGTGGTGGTCCGTGACCGAACTGCAAGCAACCCGCGAAACGGTGTGGCCGGAGCGCTTGATCGAAATGCTCAGTAACGCCTGACCTGGCTCGATAAAACACCACAAACCCCCTGTGGGAGCGGGCTTGCTCGCGAAGAGGCCATCACATCCAACATCACTGCTGCCTGATACACCGCTATCGCGAGCAGGCTCGCTTCCACAGGAGTTCGGCGCCCAGTTCACTAACCCCTGAGCGCCGCAGCCTGAATATCCGCCGCTTCCATCACAGCAGTCGTATAACCCTTTCTGACAACCCCCAACATCGCCTGCCCAACCGAAACGGTAGTCAGCACATGCCGCGGAAATAGCCGTCTCAAAAGCGGCAACAACGGCCCCATCACGATGTAAGTCCAGCGATACGCCGAAGTCTTGGAGACCGCACCATTCAACGGCTGGATCACCCCCGGTCGAAACAGGTAAACCGCTTTGAACGGCAAGCGCTGCAAGGCGTTCTCGGTACGCCCCTTGACCCGCGCCCACATGCTTTTGCCCTTTTCAGAACTGTCAGTGCCAGCGCCCGAGACGTACACAAAGGTCATGTTCGGATTGAGCCGCGCCAACCCCTCGGCCACTGCCAGGGTCAGGTCGTAGGTAAGGCGTGAATACTGTGCTTCATCCATCCCGGACGATGAAACGCCCAGGCAGAAAAAGCAGGCGTCGAAGCCTTGCAGTTGCGTTTCGACCGCACCTAGCCGGGTCAAGTCCGGCACCACCAGCGATTGCAGCTTGGGGTCCGTCGTCTCGACCGCCGTTCGGCCGACGACGACCACCTGCTCGACATCCGCCGCGAGCAGGCTTTCGCGCAGTACGCCTTGGCCGACCATGCCGGTGGCGCCGAAGATCAGTGCTTTCATGGCGTTTCGATTCCTGACACGTTAAGAAAAATAAAAGGCCGAGATCAACCTGTGGCGAGGGAGCTTGCTCCCGCTGGACTGCTGAGCAGTCCTCTGCTTTTCAGGTAAAGCAAGAGCCGCTTCGCGCCTCAGCGGGAGCAAGCTCCCTCGCCACAGGTTTCTTTATCGGCAAACGCTTCCTTATTTGCGGACATTCGCCAGATGCGCCGCCAAGGCCTTTGCCTGGCTCGCCACGTCCGTCACCGCCGTACTCTCCCACCACATGCCACGCAACGGCGGGCCCATGGCAAATAACCGTTGGGCAACCCGCCCTTCGGCGTCCAGCACCGCGCCATCCACCGCCGCCGCAATCCCCAACGCCAACGGCCCTGGCCGGATCAGCCCACGGGCCAGCAACTGTTGCGGCAGCGGTCGGGCGACCCGGCGCCAGTCGTATTCGATGCCGCTGGAGTTGATCAACGCCGCGCCGCTGGCGACCACCGTTTCAGTCTCGCCACGCCGCCGGATCCGGATGCGCACTTCACCGCCCACAACAGGCTCCAGGCCTTTGAACGATGCGGCGTGAATCCGCAGCCGCCCTTCCTCGTGCAAGCGCTCCACCAACTCGGCACTCAGTGGTGGCGAGCGGTGGTGATGACTCTCCCACCACGGCCGCACGTGCCGTACGAATTGCCGACGCTGCACGTCCGTCGCCTGACTCCACAACCGGCCGATGTGTGCGCGCACGGTGTCGAGCGGTGATTGCCAGTCGATGCCTTGGGCAATGGCGTCCTTGCAATGCCTGCGCAGCTCGCGCACCAGTTGACGCGGTGTACGAATGCTGTGGTCCTCGGCGAGAAAATCCACCCAGGCCGGTGGTTGCCGCCGCACATGCGGCAGCAACCCATGCCGGGAGAACACTTCAATCGGCCCGCGATGCCCGACCTGTTCCAGCGACACCACCGCATCGACCATGGTCAGGCCCGAGCCGATGATCAGCACCGTCGATTGCGGGTCGAGTTGCCGCATGGCGGCGACGTCCCACGGATCAAGCGCTGCCGCGTTCAAACCGCTGGACTCGGTCTGCGGCGTGCGGGCGGCGGGGAACATCCCCGTGGCCAGTACCGCAAAAGCCCCTGCAAGCGTTGACCGTCGCTCAGGGTCAGCCGTACTGAATCATCGAAGGTTTGCAGGTCAACCACTTCAGCCCGCACATGCTCGACACTCGAACCGTTCAACGCCCCAACTGCTTTCGCTTCGGCCAGCCGTTGCTGCACGTACAGGCCGAAAAGCCACCGCGGCGCAAACAACTCACTAACCGGCACATGCTGCTGGTCCGACTCCGGCCAACCACCGGCCGCGATGTATTCGGTCAGCCATTGGGTCAGGTCATCGGCGTTGTCCGGGTCGACGCTCATCCTCGCCGCGTTGCCGTTCAACGTATGGCCCAACTCGACTGCGCTGTAGGCCTCGCCCCGGCCGAGTTCGGCGCGGGGTTCAATCACCAGCACTGAACGCTGGCCGGGTAAACGCAGTAACTGCGCCGCCAGCATCGCGCCGCTGAGGCCTCCGCCGATGATCAGGATGTCTGCGTGGCGGATGGCGTCGGTCGCCTGTCCGCTGGAGGTTTGATTCATGGCGTTCTCATGGTCAGTGTTTACCCAGGTAGAAGTCGTGCAAATCGCCACGGGCCAGCAGTGCCTCGGCGCTGCCGGACAACACGACCCGCCCGGTATCGAGCACGTAGGCATGGGAGGCGTACTTGAGCGCCACATTAATGTTTTGCTCGGCAATCAGGAAGCTCACCTGTTCGTCGCGATTGAGCTGGGCGACGATCTCGAAAATCTCCTGGACGATAATAGGCGCCAAACCCATCGATGGTTCATCAAGCAGTACCAAAGTAGGACGTGTCATCAACGCGCGACCGATGGCAACCATCTGCTGCTCGCCCCCGGATGTCAGCCCGGCCTGGGTCTTGCGCTTGGTTTTCAGCCGGGGGAACCAGGCGTAGATCCGCTCCAGGTCCCGGGCCATGTCCTGGCGACTCAAACGCCGAACAAACCCGCCGCTGCGCAGGTTGTCCTCGACGGTCAACTGCGGGAACACGTGTCGGCCTTCCAGCACATGGACCATGCCTTGGCGCACCCGCACGCTCGGATCGACGCCCGCCGTGTCGCGGCCGAGAAACTCGATGCTGCCGCGACTGACTTCCGCGCGTTCGGCCCGCACCAGCCCGGAAATCGCCTTGAGCGTGGTGCTTTTGCCCGCGCCGTTGGCCCCCAGCAAAGCGACGATACCGCCCTTGGGCACCGTCAGCGACACCCCGGCCACGGCCAGGATCGCGCCGTCGTAGATCACTTCGATGTCTTTGACCTGCAACAGGTCATTGGCAGCAATGTCACTGGCGGCCTGGCTCATGGCTTATTCATCCCCGTTGCAGGTGCGTGGTGTCAGGCCTTTTTCCTTGGCGAACGCCGCTGATTTTTCATCGATCAATGGCCGCAACAAGGCACGATCCGCCGGGATCCAGTCGCTGATCAGCGTCCAGTTGGCGCCGTCCCACTGCTGGACCCGCGCCGAACCGCCGCCCTCGTGATCTTTGCAGGACAACTTGAGGTTCTGCATCAGCCCGAAGTAACCCATGTCCTTGAGCCGCGCGTCGTCGATATTCAAGTGTTCCAGGCCCCAGCGACCTTCTTCGCCATTCAAGGGGCGTTTACCAAACTTGCCCTGCGCTGTGCGGATCGCTTCGACCATGACCGCAGCGTTCACCAGCCCGGAGTTGTAGTAGACGCTGCCGAAATTCTTCAGGTCCTTGAGGTCGCTTTTGCCCTTGTCGAGGATGTACTGCTTGAGGCGTTTATGGATCTCGAAATCCGTGCCGGCCGGGTATGGCGTCAGCGCCAGATAACCTTTGGCGGCGGCACCTGCGGGCAACACGTCTTCGCTGGAGCTGGCCCAGATATCGCCGACGATGTGGTCCACCGGGAAGCCAAAACGTGCAGCGGTTTTGACCGCGACCGGCGTCGACACACCCCAGGTGCGCAAGAACACCCAGTCCGGGTTGAGTTGGCGGATCTGCCGCCATTGCGCCGATTGTTCGTTACCCGGATCAGCCACCGGAATCTGGATGTTTTCGAAACCGTACTTCTCGGCCAGCAACTTCAGCGGGCCAAGGGTTTCCCGGCCGTAAGCCGAGTCGTGGTAGACCGTGGCGATTTTCTTGCCCTTGAGTTTGTCGAAGCCGCCCTCGCGTTGGGCGATGTAGTTGATCAGGCTCGACGCCTCGCTGTAGAAGGTCAGCATCACCGGAAAATTGTAGGGGAACACCGTGCCGTCGGTGGCTTCCGTGCGCCCGTAGCCGAGGGTGATCAGCGGGATCTTGTCGACCTCCGCCCGTTCGCTCAGGGCATAAGCCGCCGGGGCGCCGTTGGGGGAATAGATCGCCACCGGAGCACCATCCAGGCCTTTCTTGAAGCGCTCATAGCACTCGATGCCCTTCTCCGCCGTCCACTCGGTCTCGCATTCCTGCCAGACCAGTTTGACGCCGTTGATCCCGCCTTCCACGTCGTTGATGTAGTTCAGGTAATCGAGCATCCCGGCCCACACCTGCACGCCACTGGAGGCGTAGGCGCCGACCCGGTAAGTGGCCAACGGGAAGAATTGCTGGTCTGGCGAGGCCTGGACTACCGGGACTGCACTGCCGAAAACTGCCAGCGTCAGAGCGGCGCCAATCAGGGAACGTTTCAAGGATGCACGCATGTTGTCTCTCTAATCAGGTCAGGAATTCAGAAGCGCAGCGGCCAGTGACTCAGCCGTTCACGAAGATTGCTCAGCAGGCGAATCAGGCCTTCCGGTTCCTTGATCAGGAACAGGATGATCAGCACGCCGAATATGATTTTTTGCAGGTTTTGCAGTTGCCCGGCGTCCACCGACCCGCCGAACAAGGCTTGCCCGGCGTGGCTGAGCAGGATCGGCAGCAAACTGATAAACGCCGCGCCGACGAAGTTGCCGGCAATGCTGCCCATGCCACCGATAATGATGATGAAGAGGATCTGGAACGACCGATTGATATCGAAGCTGCTGGCGCTGGCGGTGCCCAGGTAGGCGAAGGCCCACAACGCCCCGGCGATGCCGAGGTAGAACGAGCTGACGGCGAACGCCAGATGCTTGTAACGCACTACCGGAATGCCGATCACGGCGGCGGCAGTGTCCATGTCGCGGATCGCCATCCAGTTGCGGCCGATCTGGCTTTTCACCAGGTTGATCGCAACCCAGGTCAACAGCAGCACCGTCGTCAGCGTCAGCAGATAACGGCCGACGGGCGTGTTCAGGTCATGGCCGAACAGCGCCAGTTTTGGTGCGGAAATGGTCCCGGAGGAGCCGTAGTTGTAGAACCAGGGAAATTTGACGAACAGCCATTCGAGGAAGAATTGCGCCGCCAGCGTCGTGACCATCAGGTAAAAGCCTTTGATCCGCGAACTCGGCAGGCCAAAGACGAAACCCACTACGGCGCTGATCAATCCGCCGCCCAATAGCGCGACCGGCAAGCCCAATTCGGGCAGTCGCAGCAGAAAACCGTAGGTGGCGAAGGCGCCGACCGCCATAAACCCGGCCGCACCGACCGAGGTCTGGCCGGTGTAACCGGTCAGCAGGTTGAGGCCGAGCCCGGCCAGGGACAGCACCAAAAAAGGAATCAAAATCGCGTTCAGCCAATAGTCGTTGCCGGTCAGCGGCACGATCACGAAAGCGATCAACAACAGGCCCAGCAATCCAAACGGTACACGCCGCTGGATCAGCACCGACGGCGCGGTTTCGCGGGTAAGGGAAATCGACATGGGGTCAGACTCGCTCGATGGCGCGCTCGCCGAACAGGCCGGCGGGACGGATGTACAGGAAGGCCAAGGCCAAGACATAGGCGAACCACGGCGTGATGCCGCCGCCAATCAGCGGGCCGATGTAGACCTCGGCGAGGTTCTCCGACGCACCGACAATCAGCCCGCCGACAATCGCCCCGCCAATCGAGGTGAAGCCGCCAATGATCAACACCGGCAAGGCCTTGAGTACCACCAGCGACAGGGAAAACTGCACCCCTTGCCGAGCGCCCCAGAGCAACCCGGCCACCAGCCCGACCACGCCGGCCACCGCCCAGACGATCTGCCAGATCCGATTGAGGTTGATGCCAATCGACAACGCGGCGGTGGTGTCATCCGCCACGGCGCGCAGGGACACGCCGATCCGGGTCTTGTTGAACAGCAACGCCAGCACCGTCACCAGCACGATGGCGGCGGCTGCGGCGATCAGGTCGAACTGGCTGACCATCATCCCGCCGATGAAAATCGGCACATCGTCGATACCCAGATCCAGTGCTCGCACTTGCGAACCCATCAGTCCTTGAGCCAAGCCTTCGATGATGAACGACAGCCCCAGCGTCGC
This sequence comes from Pseudomonas sp. 10S4, assembly GCF_034344865.1. Lineage (NCBI taxonomy): Bacteria > Pseudomonadati > Pseudomonadota > Gammaproteobacteria > Pseudomonadales > Pseudomonadaceae > Pseudomonas > Pseudomonas sp. 10S4. Next base: position 4,772,365 of record NZ_CP133774.1, on the reverse strand, counting down.
CATAAACAGGGTTATCTGCGAGCGATTGACCAGGGGCCGCAGCACCAGTCGTTCGATCAGCAGCGCGCCGATGATCATCACCAGCACGGTCAGCAATAGTGCCAACGCGAACGGCACACCCTGGTCGTGCAGGCTGACGAAGGTCAGTGCGGCGAACAGCAGCATCGAGCCCTGGGCGAAATTGAATACACCGCTGGCCTTGTAGATCAGCACAAAACCAATGGCGACCAGCGAATACATGGTCCCGGCGAGCAAGCCGCCGAGCAGGGTTTCGAAGAAGAACGTCATCAATGCACCACTCCCAGATACGCCGCGATTACTTCGGGATCGGCTTGCACTTCGGCGGGCGTGCCATCGCCGACCTTGCGCCCGTAATCGAGTACCACCACGTGATCGGACAGGCTCATGACCACACTCATGTCGTGTTCGATCAAGACCACGGTGGTGCCGAGGTCGCGGTTGATGTCGGCGATGAAGCGGGCCATTTCCTGTTTCTCTTCGGCGTTCATCCCGGCCATCGGTTCGTCCAGCAGCAACAGGCGTGGCCCGGCGATCAAGGCACGGCCCAGCTCCACGCGCTTTTGCAGGCCGTAGGACAGATTGCCCACCGGCACGTCGCGATGGGCTTGCAGTTCGAGAAATTCGAGAATGCCTTGGGCCTGCTGACGGAAGTCTTCAGCTTCACGACGGGCACGCGGCAGATTGAGGGCTTGCTCAATGAAACTGCTGCGCAAGTGCCGGGACAGGCCGGTGAGGATGTTGTCGATCACGCTCATTTTCTTGAACAGCGCGTTGTTCTGGAACGTGCGACCGATGCCTCGGCGCGCGGCGCTCAGCGGGTCGATGCGTTTGAATGGCTGCTGCTCGAAGACAATCGAGCCGGCATCAAAGCGATACACGCCGTTCAACACGTTGAGCAGCGAACTCTTGCCCGCGCCGTTGGGGCCGATCAGCGCGCAGATCTCGCCCTTGCGCACGTCGAAGGACAAATCGTTGATCGCCTTCACGCCTTTAAACGACAAGGAGATGCCGCTGACTTGCAGGATGGAATCGGTCGAGCTCATGCGATGTCCCGTTTGAATTCGGCGAGCCAGGTCGGCGCGGGTTGAGCGTCGGGGGTGCGGGTGGCTTGCCAGATGAAATGCAGGTTGTGGAAGCCCAGCAATCGGCGAACACGGTTTTTGATCAGCCGTTGCAGGCCTTTCTCGGGATGGGCGATGGCCCAGTCACAGAGGCGGCGGCGCCAGGTGCCCAGCGGTGCGAGGCGGCTGTCGATTTCATCGGCTAGCCGTTGCAGGCGTTCGGCGGAGAGCAGCAACCCGGACGGAGCAACTTCCCGGCGATCACGGCTCGCGCTGCCGGGGCTTTCCGGGAACGCCAGGGTTTGGCCGCTGGTCAGCCATTGATCGAGCAACACGCTGAGGCCGTCCTGCCATTGGGTGCCCTCTTCGCTCCAGAGTTGGGCGCCATTGACGCCGAGGCGCAGGCGTTGTGGTGGTTCTACCGGGCCAAGCAGCTCAGCGAAGTTCAACATCGTTTGGCCTTGGTTGAGCCACAGTTGCTGCGTCTGCCGCCCCAGGATAAAAGCGTGAGTCGGACGGCTGCGCCACAGCGCTTTATGCAGAGCTTCGGCGTCGAGGGTGTCGGGCAGCGTCAGCACTTCACCGCCGACATGCCGGGCAGCCAATGCCAGCAGCAACAGATCCGGTTCAAAGGCACCGCTCAGGGCCAGCCGCGAGTCTTCAGTAAACCCTTGCTGGCGCAACCCATCGGCCAGACGCTCGACATCGCGCAAGGCATCGATCCAGCGCCAGACAAACCACTGGCCATGACGCTTGTGCCGCAGCGCCGTTTGCAACGGACTGACCCGACTCCAATGGCGCAATTGCTCCAGGGCCTGGGGCGCCTTGACCTGCCACTCGGCGGTGTCCGCACTGGGCGGACGTTTGAGTTCATGCACGCTCATGGATTGACCTCCTGTTCATGGGCAAAAGCGTGCGGTGGTCCGCTGGGCTGAAGGGTTATCGCCATCCCCTGCTCGCGATGGCGGTGTATCAGTCGCCATCGATGTTGAATGTGCTGGCCCGCGAAGGCGTCTACGCCGATACCACTTTCTTCTCCTGCTGCCGCAATGCCGCCAGGTCCCGATACCCCGCGCCTGGATGGATATCCGGCAACCGCGGCCCTTCGCCAAACAACTTCTCGCGCAGAGTCCCCGGCGCATATTCGGTCTTGTATACGCCACGCTTCTGCAACTCCGGCACCAGCAATTCCACGGCGTCGATAAAGGTTTCATGGGTCAACGCATAGGCCAGGTTGAAGCCGTCCACGTCGGTCTCTTCGACCCACTCTTGCAGCAGGTCGGCAACGGTTTCCGGGCTGCCGACAAACAACGGTCCAAACCCGCCGATACCGACCCAGTCCGCCAATTCATTCGGGGTCCAGACCTTGTTCGGGTCCGCCGTGGAGAACGCCTCCACCGCCGACTGAATCGCATTGGTGTGTACGTGCTTGAGCGGCTCATCCGGTTTGAACTGGCTGAAATCAATCCCGGTCCAGCCCGAGATCAACGCCATGGCGCCCTCGTAGCTGACCCAGGTTTTGTATTCCTCAAACTTGGCCTTCGCCTTGGCGTCGGTCTCGCCGAGGATCACCGTTTGCAGGTTGAAGATCAGGACCTTCTTCGGATCGCGCCCCGCTTCAGCCGCACGACGACGAATATCGGCAACGGTCTTCTTCAGCAGCACTTTCGACGGCGCCGCCACAAACACGCATTCGGCATGTTCCGCCGCGAATTGCTTGCCGCGACTCGACGCGCCGGCCTGATACAACACAGGCGTGCGCTGCGGCGAAGGTTCGCAAAGGTGAATGCCCGGCACCTGGAAGTGTTTGCCGACGTGCTGGATTTCATGGATTTTGCTCGGGTCACTGAAGATCCGCCGCTCGCGATCACGCAGGATCGCGCCCTCCTCCCAACTGCCTTCCCAGAGCTTGTAGCAAACCTCCAGGTACTCCTCGGCAAAGTCATAACGGGCGTCATGCTCAGTCTGGTTTTTCTGACCGAGATTTTTCGCGCCGCTCTCCAGGTACGAAGTGACGATGTTCCAGCCGGCCCGGCCCTTGGTCAGGATGATCGAGGGTCGACAGGCGTCGGGCGAACGGGTACGGGTGTTCGAAGGATAACGACGCGGTCAGGCCGAACCCCAAGTGCTCGGTGACCAATGCCATCGGAGGGATCAGTTGCAGCGGATCGTTGACCGGCACCTGCGCCGCCTGACGGATCGCCGCATCACCGTTGCCGTTGTAGACGTCGTAGATGCCGAGCACGTCGGCGATGAACAAGCCGTCGAACTTGCCACGCTCAAGGATTTTCGCCAGATCGGTCCAGTACTCCAGATCCTTGTACTGCCAGGAGCGATCCCGCGGATGCGCCCACAAACCCGGCGACTGGTGGCCGACGCAGTTCATGTCGAAGGCGTTGAGACGAATTTCACGAGCCATCAAACAGCTCCCTTTTCAGGTTTGGGAAAGCTAGGGGGATGGATGCCGTTGAGGCGGAAGTTGCCGATGAGGTGGAGCTTCCAGCGCAGCGGGTCGTGCAGCGATCCGTGCAATGCGGTGCGTTGGCCGGTGAGTTCGAATTCGGCGTTGCTGGCAGCATTCAAGGCCTCGGCGCTGGCCAGATGCGATTCGGCGATAGCGACGCTGATCTCGGTATCGTCTTCGTGACTGTTCAGAAAGTCTTCGGCGCGCTCGAGTAGTGCGGCGGCGACCTCGATGCGGATGTGCAAATCGCCGAAGCGGCTGATGACGTAAGGATCATCGGTGACTTGCGCCTGTTGGCGAACGAAGCGCAACGTTGCATCGAGCAGGCTGCGGGCGTTGTGCAAGTCGTGCAGACTTTTGGCCAGGGGTTGCCCGGCAATAATCGGTTGGGTCAAAGCGTTCATGGTGGGCTCCTCAGTTCCAGGCGTGGCGCGCGGGCTTCACGCCGTTGAGCAGGTAGTTGCCGATCAGGTGGTATTTCCAGCGCGCCGGGTCGTGCAACGTGTGGGTCCGGGCGTTGCGCCAGTGGCGGTCGAGGTTGTACTTGCCGAGCACCGAGCGCGTGCCGGCCAGTTCGAAGAGCTTGCTGCTGGCGAGCAAGGCGATTTCGGCGGACAAGACTTTGGCTTGGGCGACGACGACCGAGGCGTGGGCCACGGTGTCTTCGTTGGGGCTGAGTAACGCTTGATCGATGGCGAGGCCAGCCTTTTTCAGGATCGCTTCGGTGCCGTGCACTCGCCATTCGAGGTCGCCGATGGCGGCAATGCTGAACGGGTCCTGCCAGCCGTGATCCTGGCCGCTGTCGATCCATGGCCGGGATTCACGGGCGTAGCGCTTGGTTTCTTCCAATGCACCGACGGCGATGCCGGTGTCCACGGCGGCCTGGATGATTTGTGAGATCGGGCCGTCGGCGGTGGGCTCGTCGAACGCCTTGTGGGCCGGAATCACTGCGCTGAGCGGGACTTTCACCGCATTCAACGTGACGCCACCGCTGGCCGTGGTGCGCTGGCCGAAACCATCCCAGCTGTCGATCACCGTCAGGCCAGGGTTGTCGCGTTCGATGAACGCGATAAACGCCTGATTCTGTTCGTTGACCGCCACCGCCGGCACGATGTGCGCGAACAACGCGCCAGTGCAGTAGAACTTCTCGCCGTCGATTTGCGCGGTGTCTTGGTCGAAACGAATGCGGGTTTCAAACGCCCCGGCGTTTTTGCTTTTGGATTCGGAGAAAGCATTGCCGAAACGGTAGCCTTGCAGGACTTTGCCGAAGTAATAGCGCTTCTGCTCTTCGGTGGCGGTTTGCAACAGAATGTCGAGCACGCCGAGATGGTTTTGCGGGATCTGGCCGAGGGATGAGTCGGCGGCGGAAATGATCTTGATCACTTCGGCGACCGTCACGTAGGACACGCCCGCGCCGCCGTATTCCTTGGGAACGGTGACGCCCCACAGACCGCTGGCGGAGAACTCGTCCAGTTCGGCCACCGGCAGGCGTCGCTCGCGGTCACGGACGCTGGCTTCGACGGCGAAGCGTGCAGCAAGTTTGTGCGCGACGGCGATGGCCTCGGCGTCCGAGCGGATGATGTGGGCGGTAATGGGTGAAGTTGTCATGGGGCCGACTCCGTGGTTCCGGGTGAATACCCTGGAGCTTCTGCAGGAGTCGTGCCTGAAATTAAAATTTTTATTATTCAATAGGTTAAAAGTATTAACTCAACCATGACAAACGGTTCAACCAGACAAACTGTTCAACAACTGTTGCCCTTGAAACACTTGAGCTCAGGTCATCTCGTTCGCGGGGGCTTCAACAGCATATGTCCGGATTTCGGACCCTTTGGAACCGAGCATGAAGCTGACAGTGAGGCTTGTGCTGCCTTTCAAATGCTCTCGGGTGAAACCGCTGGATAATCCATCAATGAGCTCGCGTTGTGTTTTCACCTCAACCGCCCAGTTGGTACTCCCGCCTGCGCTAAAACGCACCTGGATAACCGGCTTTTGCCCGATGCTCATGCTCTCGTAAGGCTCGATCTTGACGTAAACAAAGGACCCAACATATGCGGTGTACCTCACGACACCGTCCTGTGCCGAAGGGATGGAAGGGGCTGGAAAGTCGGAGGCGTGAGTTTTGTCGTTCATGGCTATACCCTCGTGAGGCGCGAATCACCGATGTGAAAATACACCCCACAAATGCGCCATGTTCTGAGCGACGTCTACTGTCAAAAATGTCAGGTTCCGCAGCGTTTCCGATGAACGGGACTGCGTGTTCAGATCACCACATTACGCACAAACCGCGCCGCCACCGGTCCATCGTTGCGATAGGTATGGGGCTGGTTGCTGGCGAACATGAAGAACTCCCCCGCCGCGATTTGCTGCGCTGTGTCGCCCAGCATCAGCGTCAGGCAGCCTTCGAACACAAAAATCTGCTCACTCCAGCCTTCGGCATCCGGTTGTGACGGATAAACCTCGCCCGGTTGCAGGCACCATTCCCATTGCTCCACCTCGCGGGTAGCAGTGGCTTTGGACAGCAACACCGCTTTACTCCCGGAAATCGTCCCGGCCCAGGCCAGTTCGTTGATGCGGCTTGGGTCGCGGGCATCCGGGGCCTGGATCAGATCGCTGAAGGCGACGTCCAGCGCTTCGGCCACTCGGTCGAGGGTGGTCAGGCTGACGTTTTTCTCGCCGGCTTCGATCGCCACCAGCATCCGCCGGCTGACACCGGACTTTTCGGCCAGGGCGGTCTGGCTCATGTCGGCGGCGTGGCGCAGCCGTCGAACGTTCTGGCTGACGTGCTGGAGGACCGAAGCCCGCGGGGGAGAATCTTTGTGCACTATATTGCTCACTTGGCAGGGTTGGGCAGTATACTGCGCAACATTCGGGCGCATTGTGCGTCCGCCTCAGGTAGCGCGCAAGGTCATGACGTCGGTGAATTCCCCTCAGGCTTCTTCCCGTTTCTCGCGGTTCAGCAAGGCCGAGTGCGTGCTGGTGCTGATTACCATGGTCTGGGGCGGGACCTTTTTGCTGGTACAGCATGCGATGACCGTCAGTGGGCCGATGTTTTTCGTTGGCCTGCGCTTTGCGGCGGCGGCAAGTATCGTCGCGCTGTTCTCCTGGCGTCAGCTGCGGGAACTGACCCTGTTCGAACTCAAGGCCGGTGCCTTTATCGGCGTGGCGATTATGCTTGGGTATGGCTTGCAGACCGTCGGGTTGCAGACGATTCCCAGCAGTCAGTCGGCGTTTATTACCGCGTTGTACGTGCCGTTTGTGCCGTTGCTGCAATGGCTGGTGCTGGGGCGGCGGCCGGGGTTGATGCCGAGCATCGGGATCATGCTGGCGTTTACCGGATTGATGTTGCTGTCGGGGCCTTCCGGGGCTTCGCTGAATTTCAGTCCGGGTGAAATCGCCACGTTGATCAGCGCTATCGCGATTGCGGCGGAGATTATTCTGATCAGCACCTATGCCGGTCAGGTCGATGTGCGGCGGGTGACCGTGGTGCAATTGGCGACTACCTCGGTGTTGGCATTTTTGATGGTGGTACCGACAAACGAAGTGATCCCGGACTTCTCCTGGTTACTGCTATGCAGCGCCCTGGGTTTGGGTGCGGCCAGTGCGGCGATTCAGGTGGCTGATGAACTGGGCGCAGAAGAGTGTTTCACCGACTCGGGCGACATTGATCTATGCCGGCGAACCGGTGTGGGCCGGGATTGCCGGACGTTTGGCCGGGGAGCGGCTGCCGGCGATTGCCTTGCTTGGGGCAGCATTGATTGTGGCGGCGGTGATTGTCAGTGAGTTGAAGACCAAGGGTAAAGGTGCCATTGCGGTCGACGAAGCATTGGAGCGCGAAGGCGAACGTTAAAGCCTTCGGCAGCTCCTACAGGGGTACGCATTCCAATGTAGGAGCTGTCGAAGGCTGCGATCTTTTGCGCCCGCGGAGTTTCAAAGCGTTGAAACAATGAAAAACCGTCTTTTTGTGCCTACCTTGTAGGATCCTGCCACAGGTTGGCGTTTGGCGATCCGGGAACTGGCACGTATGATGCTTCACAAACTTCCGCAGATTAGAAGCCTATGTCCCTGATAGTTCTACTGCTTCTGCCTTTTATCGGCAGCTGTGTCGCGGCTTTGCTGCCACATAACGCGCGTAACAGCGAATCACTTCTGGCTGGTCTGGTTGCCCTCGCGGGCACTATTCAAGTCGCTCTCTTGTACCCGCAGATCGCCCATGGCGGCGTGATACGCGAAGAATTCTTCTGGTTACCGAGCCTCGGCCTGAACTTCGTCCTGCGCATGGACGGTTTCGCCTGGCTGTTCTCGCTGCTGGTGCTGGGCATCGGCACGCTGGTTTCTTTGTACGCCCGCTATTACATGTCGCCGGACGATCCGGTGCCGCGGTTTTTCGCGTTTTTCCTGGCGTTCATGGGCGCCATGCTCGGGCTGGTGATCTCCGGCAACCTGATCCAGATCGTGTTTTTCTGGGAGCTGACCAGCCTCTTTTCGTTTCTTTTGATCGGCTACTGGCACCACCGCGCCGATGCCCGACGTGGCGCCTATATGGCGCTGATGGTCACCGGCGCAGGGGGTTTGTGCCTGCTGGCGGGGGTCATGCTGCTCGGCCATGTGGTTGGCAGCTATGACCTGGACAAGGTCCTGGCCGCCGGCGATCTGATTCGCGCACATGCCCTCTACCCTATTCTGCTACCCCTGATCCTGATCGGCGCCCTGGCAAAAGCGCGCAATTCCCCTTCCACTTCTGGCTGCCCCACCGCGATGGCGGCGCCGACCCCGGTTTCGGCTTATCTGCACTCGGCGACCATGGTCAAGGCCGGGGTGTTTCTGCTGGCACGTCTATGGCCGTCGCTGTCCGGCAGTGAAGAATGGTTCTACATCGTTGGCGGGGCTGGCGCCTGCACCCTGTTGCTCGGCGCGTACTGCGCGATGTTCCAGAACGACCTCAAGGGCTTGCTGGCGTACTCGACCATCAGCCACCTGGGCCTGATCACCCTGCTGTTGGGCCTGAACAGTCCGCTGGCCGCCGTGGCCGCGGTGTTCCACATTCTCAACCACGCCACCTTCAAGGCTTCGCTGTTCATGGCCGCCGGGATCATCGACCACGAAAGTGGCACCCGGGACATTCGCAAGCTCAGCGGCCTGATCAAACTGATCCCGTTCACTGCCACGCTGGCAATGGTCGCCAGCGCCTCCATGGCAGGCGTACCGCTGCTCAACGGTTTCCTCTCCAAAGAAATGTTCTTTGCCGAAACCGTGTTCATCAACGCCACTGCCTGGGTCGAGATGACCTTGCCGATTGTCGCGACCATTGCCGGTACGTTCAGCGTCGCCTATTCCCTGCGTTTTACCGTCGATGTGTTCTTCGGCCCGACCGCCACCGACCTCCCGCACACTCCGCACGAGCCGCCTCGCTGGATGCGCGCGCCGGTAGAACTGCTGGTGTTCACCTGCCTGATCGTCGGGATTTTCCCAGCCCAGGTCGTCGGCCCGTTGCTCGCGGCGGCGGCCCTGCCCGTCGTCGGTGGCACTCTGCCCGAATACAGCCTGGCGATATGGCACGGCTGGAACGCGCCGATGATCATGAGCCTGATCGCCATGTCCGGCGGCATCGTGCTTTACCTGCTGCTTCGTAACCAACTCAAGCGCGGGCGCTTCAAGTACCCGCCGCTGATTGGCCGGTTCAACGGCAAGCGCCTGTTCGAACGCAGCCTGGTGATCATGATGCGCGTGGCCCGTCGCCTGGAGCGGCGGATCGGCACCAAGCGCCTGCAAACCCAGTTGTTCCTGATGGTGCTCGCCGCCGTGCTGGCCGGGTTGATCCCGATGCTCCACAGCAGCCTGAGCTGGGGCGAGCGGCCGAAAATTCAGGGGTCGATCGTGTTTGTGATCCTGTGGCTGCTGGCGATTGCCTGTGCCCTCGGCGCGGCATGGCAGGCCAAGTATCACCGTCTCGCCGCCCTGACCATGGTCAGCGTGTGTGGCCTGATGACTTGCGTGACCTTTGTCTGGTTCTCGGCGCCGGACCTGGCGCTAACGCAACTGGTGGTCGAAGTGGTGACCACGGTGCTGATCCTGCTGGGCCTGCGTTGGTTGCCGCGACGGATCGAAGAGGTCTCTCCGTTACCAAGCAGCCTGCGCAAGGCGCGCATCCGGCGTATCCGCGACTTGCTGTTGTCGACCGTGGTCGGCGGCGGTATGGCGCTGCTGGCCTATGCGATGCTGACCCGGCAGACGCCTAACGACATTTCTTCGTTCTACCTCAGCCGCGCCCTGCCGGAAGGTGGCGGTAGCAACGTAGTCAACGTCATGCTGGTGGACTTCCGTGGCTTCGACACCCTCGGTGAAATCACCGTGCTGGCGGCCGTGGCCCTGACGGTATTCGCCCTGCTGCGCCGCTTCCGCCCACCGAAAGAAAGCCTGCAATTGCCGGCCCAGCAGCGTTTGCTGGCGCCCGACGTGGTCACCGACCTGGTCAACCCGCGTCAGGCCAGCGACACCGCCCTCGGTTTCATGATGGTGCCAGCGGTGCTGGTGCGCCTGTTGCTGCCGATCGCCGTGGTGATTTCGTTCTACCTGTTCATGCGCGGGCACAACCAACCGGGCGGCGGGTTTGTTGCCGGCCTGGTGATGTCGGTGGCCTTCATCCTCCAATACATGGTCGCCGGCACTCAGTGGGTAGAGGCGCAAATGAGCCTGCGGCCGCTGCGCTGGATGGGCACCGGGCTGCTGTTCGCCACGGTCACCGGGCTTGGCGCGATGGCCGCCGGGTATCCGTTCCTGACCACCCACACCTGGCATTTCGAACTGCCAGTTCTGGGCGATATTCATATCGCCAGTGCGCTGTTCTTCGACATCGGCGTGTACGCGGTAGTGGTCGGTTCGACGCTATTGATCCTCACCGCCCTGGCTCACCAGTCGGTTCGGGGTCACAAAACCGCCGCGCAGCCGAAATCCGCTGCTGCGCCGAAATCCGTTGCCGCCAAAGGAGCCGTCTGATGGAAGAAGTCATCGCAATCGCCATCGGCGTCCTGGCCGCGTCCGGCGTCTGGCTGATCCTGCGGCCACGGACGTTCCAGGTGGTCATGGGCCTGTGCCTGCTGTCTTATGGCGTCAACCTGTTCATCTTCAGCATGGGCAGCCTGTTCATTGGCAGGGAGCCCATCATCAAGAACGGCGTGCCGCAGGATTTGCTGCATTACACCGACCCACTGCCCCAAGCCCTGGTGTTGACCGCAATCGTGATCAGCTTCGCCATGACCGCGTTGTTTCTGGTGGTGCTGCTGGCCTCTCGGGGCCTGACCGGTACCGACCATGTGGATGGCCGGGAGCCTAAAGAATGAATGCGATGACGCACCTGATCGCCGCACCGATTCTGCTGCCGCTGCTGACCGCCGCCATCATGCTGATGCTCGGCGAGAAACATCGCCCGCTGAAAGCCAAGATCAACCTGTTCTCCAGCCTGCTGGGCCTGGGCATCTCCGTGATGCTGCTGCAATGGACGCAAACCACCGGCGTGCCTGGCTCCATTGGGGTGTACCTGCCGGGCAACTGGCAATTACCGTTCGGCATCGTGCTGGTGGTCGATCGTCTGTCGGCGATGATGCTGGTGCTGACCGGGATCATCGGCGTCAGCGCCCTGCTGTTCGCCATGGCCCGTTGGGACGGCGCCGGTTCGAGCTTCCACGCGCTGTTCCAGATACAGTTGATGGGCCTTTACGGCGCATTCCTGACGGCAGACCTGTTCAACCTGTTCGTGTTCTTCGAAGTGCTGCTGGCCGCGTCTTACGGCTTGATGCTTCATGGTTCGGGCCGGGCACGGGTGTCGTCGGGGCTGCATTACATCTCGATCAACCTGCTGGCCTCGTCGCTGTTTCTGATTGGCGCGGCACTGATCTATGGCGTCACCGGCACGCTGAACATGGCCGACCTGGCGCTGAAAATCCCGCTGGTACCTGAAGCTGATCGCGGCCTGCTGCATGCTGGTGCGGCAATTCTGGCGGTGGCGTTTTTGGCGAAGGCCGGGATGTGGCCGCTGAACTTCTGGCTGGTACCGGCCTATTCCGCGGCCAGTGCGCCAGTGGCAGCGATGTTCGCGATCATGACCAAGGTCGGTGTCTACACCTTGCTGCGACTGTGGACGCTACTGTTCTCCGGCCAGGCCGGGGCGTCCGCCTACTTTGGTGGCGACTGGCTGATCTACGGCGGCATGGCGACCATCGTCTGCGCGGCCGTGGCGATTCTTGCCGCGCAACGGCTGGAACGCATGGCCAGCCTGAGCATTCTGGTGTCGGCCGGGATTCTGTTGTCGGCCATCGGCTTCGCACAACCAAACCTTATCGGCGCGGCACTGTTCTACCTGGTCAGCTCGACGTTGGCGCTGAGTGCGCTGTTCCTGTTGGCCGAGTTGATCGAGCGCTCCCGCTCAGTCAATGAAATGCCGCTGTTCGACGATGCCGATCTCATTACGCGACCTCCGCAATCCCTGCAACCGACCAAAGGCATCAACCTCGACGACGAACAGAAAGCCGTGGTCGGCCAAGTGATCCCCTGGACCATGGCCTTCCTCGGCTTGAGTTTCATTGCCTGCGCCTTGCTGATCATCGGCATGCCGCCGCTCTCCGGGTTTATTGGCAAGCTCGGTTTGCTCAGTGCCCTGCTCAACCCGCTGGGGATTGGCAACAGCGGTGACGTCCCGATATCAAACGCGGCGTGGGGCTTGCTGGCGTTGCTGATCCTGTCCGGGCTGGCGTCGCTGATTGCTTTCTCGCGGTTGGGTATCCAGCGTTTCTGGACCCCCAAGGAGCGGCCATCGCCGCTGCTGCGACGCCTTGAGTGCGTGCCGATCATCGCCCTGCTGGGGCTGAGCATCGCGCTGACCTTCAAGGCCGAACCGCTGATGCGCTACACCCAGGCCGCCGCAACAGCCTTGAACAACCCGGAGCAATACGTGATGGCGGTGCTCGGCACCCGCGCCGTCCCAAGTCCCGAAGCGAAAGCGGCGATGCTGGAGGTGCAACCATGAAGCGTCTGTTTCCTGCGCCGTGGTTGTCCCTGGCACTGTGGCTGTTGTGGCTGGTGCTGAACCTGTCGATCAGCCCTGGCAATCTGCTGTTGGGCGCGATGCTGGGGTTTTGCGCGCCGTTGATGATGCGCAAATTGCGGCCATTGCCTATCCGGATTCGGCGACCAGGGGTGATTGTGCGGTTGTTTTTACTGATCGGTCGTGACGTGGTGCTATCCAACATCGCCGTGGCCTGGGGCGTACTAAACGCCGGTCGACGGCCACCGCGCTCGGCGTTCATCAAGGTGCCGCTGGACTTGCGCGACGCCAACGGCCTGGCTGCGCTGTCAATGATCTGTACGGTAGTGCCCGGCACGGTCTGGTCGGAACTGGCGCTGGACCGCAGCATTCTGTTGCTGCACGTGTTCGATCTGGATGACGAGGCGTCGTTTATCGAGCACTTCAAGTCGGCCTACGAGCGTCCTTTGATGGAGATCTTCGAATGAGCGAATTGCTGTCGAACGCGATCGTGCTGAGCCTGTTCATCTTTTCGCTGGCGATGATCCTGACCCTGATCCGGCTATTCAAGGGACCATCGGCCCAGGACCGGGTTCTGGCGCTGGATTATCTGTACATCATCGCCATGCTGATGATGCTGGCGCTGGGTATTCGTTATGCCAGTGACACTTACTTTGAGGCAGCGCTGCTGATTGCCCTGTTCGGCTTCGTCGGTTCGTTTGCCCTGGCCAAATTCCTGCTGCGTGGCGAGGTGATCGAATGAACGGCGAACTGTCGTTGTGGGTCGAGATTCCGGTGGCGATCCTGCTGGTGCTCAGCAGTTTGTTTGCACTGATTGGCGCGGTCGGGTTGTTACGAATGAAGGATTACTTCCAGCGCATGCACCCGCCAGCCCTGGCTTCGACCTTGGGCGCGTGGTGTGTGGCATTGGCGTCGATCATTTACTTTTCGGCGCTCAAGTCCGCGCCAGTGCTGCATGCATGGCTAATTCCGATTCTGTTGGCGATTACGGTGCCGGTGACCACGTTGCTGCTGGCGCGGGCGGCGTTGTTCCGCAAGCGCATGGCTGGGGATGATGTGCCGGCCGAGGTGAGTAGTCGGCGTACCGAAATCGGTAGCTAGATGCGAAAAGATCGCAGCCTTCGGCAGCTCCTACAGGGGAATGTGTACACCCATAGGAGCTGCCGAAGGCTGCGATCTTTTGATTTTGCTTTACCTGCCGATCAGACCCAGGCAACGGCCAACAACCCGGCCCCCAACACCACGCACAACGGCGAATAAGCCCAGGTGTCGAGCCGGGCAAATCTCGAATCCTTGACCTGCTTGAAGAACCCTACAAGGTTCGAATCACCGATTGCCCGGGCAAACATCAGCATCGCGATGGCGCTGATCACCCATTGCAGCGACCAGTGCTGCACCGTCGGCAAATACAAGCCGACCCGCAGGCACACCAGCATCGCGATCAGCAGTAAACCGACCGCCACCAGCAACGTCGCAAAGCCCGAAGGCTTGAACGCCGGCCTTGATTCCCCTCCACCCTCTCCCGGGATTCTCGGCACCGCCGCTTCACTCCCGAGCGTGCCGCCCGCGGCCCAATACAGGTGGACCAGACTGATCAACAGGAAGATTGCAGCAATCCATTGCGCGACCATTAGGCTCATATTCAGACATCCAGCGTGAAATGTCGCAGCAGGATGAACTTCATTGAACTTTTTTGTAAGGGTATTCGTCTTCGGCGAGGTAAAGTGCCGCCCCATGAGATTCGCCCGAACTGATCGCACATTGATGGCCTGGATGCTTTATTGCTGCGTCCTGTTCAACGTGTTCGCCTGCAGCATCGGTCATGGGCAAATGGTCGGGATGCAACTACGACGGCCTCGGCGGCCAGTTGTTGTTCGCGTGGACCCGGCAACTCAGGCGCCAGCCTCGTCGAACACCTCCGAGGAAAAGCTGCCGACCCTGTCCAAGGCGTTCGGTTGCCCGCTGTGCTCCACCGGCGGCATGGGCCCGGCGCTCAACTCCAGCCTGACCCTGGCGATTCTCCCGCAACAACACAGCCCGCCGCTGGCCGCCGTTGCCAGCATCGACCTTCCTGCCCGCCACACCTGGCCTTCGGCCAACCCTCGCGCCCCACCTTTCGCCTGATTTTTCGTCTTTCCGATCAGCCCACTTCGCCTACGCGTGGCGTTTGCCTGTGCGCTGTTTCCTAGTCAAGAATTCAGGATTCATCGATGAAACACCTTCCTCTTTTGGCCAGCCTGTTCGGCTGCCTGTCCGTTAACACCTGGGCGCAATCCACCGTCGATCTGGCGCCAATCACCATTGATGGCGAGGCCAATGCCGAACCGGGGCTGAGCCTTGACCAATCCAGCGGTACGGCCTCCAGGCTGGGCCTGAGCGTACGCGAAACCCCGGCGTCAGTGGCCATCGCCAATCACAACGATATTGAGCGCCACGGCGCGCAGAACTTCCAGGACGCCGCCAACACCCTGCCCGGCGTGAATGCCAGTGCACCGCCGGGTTTTGGCGGGTTTGTGTCCTATCGCGGTTTTACCAGCAACCAGATCACCCAGATGTTCAATGGCATCAACGTATCGGGCGGCTTGGCTCGCCCCGTGGACGCGTGGATTTATGATCGGGTCGAACTGGTGGGCGGCCCGTCGTCGCTGATCAATGGCGCTGGTTCCGTGGGTGGCTCGTTGAATTACGTGACCAAACTGGCCACCCGCGAGGAGCAAGCGGTCGAAGGTCGGGTCAGCTACGGCAGCTACGACACCACCGAGACCGCATTCGGCCTCAACCACGCCCTCAGCGAAGCCGGCGCGGACGTGCAGCACTACGCGCGACTCGACGTCAGCCACAACACCAGCAACGGCTACATCGACCGTCAGGAGCGAGATGCCTGGAGTGTGGCGTTTTCGTTGCTCAGCGACCTGACGCCAAACCTGTCCCACACCCTGGCCCTGGAATATCAGGACGAACATGAGGACAGTCCTTATTGGGGCACTCCGGTGCTCAATCCCAAGGCTGGCGAGCTGAAGATCGACAAACACAACCGATTCAACAACTACAACGTCGAAGACGGGCGCTACGAACAGCGCACGATCTGGGTTCGCTCGATCATCGACTACCGAATCAACGACAGCACGACGCTGCGCAACACGCTTTACCACCTCGACAGCCAGCGCGATTACCGCAACCTCGAAACCTATCAGTACAACGCCGACAACAGCGCGGTGAATCGCTCCACGGCGTATCAGGTTCGGCATCAGGGTGAGCAAAACGGCAACCAGTTCGAGCTGCGCCACGACAATACCCTGCTGGGCCTGGACACCACTTGGTCCGGCGGCTTCGAGTACAAGGTCAACCAGACCACCAACTCGCCGCTGAACGTCAAAGGCACCAGCAGCGTCGACCCGAACAACTTCCAGCCGGGGCACTTCTACGACATCCCGGGCACAAATCCAGAACGGGTCAGCGACAAGACCAATGAGGTCACCACCAAAGCCCTGTTCGTCGAAAACCGACTCGCATTGACCGACAAACTGGCGCTGCTGACCGGCCTGCGTTACGACGACATCGACCTGGACGTGACCAATCACCGGGCCGTGACCGCCAGCAATCCTCGACACATCAAGCGCAGTTGGGAGCCGATTACCGGCCGGGCCGGCCTGACCTACCAGATCATTCCCACAGCCAACGTCTACGTGCAGTACAGCACCGCCGCCGAACAGCCCAGCGGCACGCAGGACTTTGACGTGTCCACCGGCAAGCAGTGGGAAGTCGGCAGCAAATTCGATTATCTGGACGGTCGCGGCTCGGCGACGGTGGCAGCGTACACGATTGAGCGTAAGGATTTTGCCGTGACCGATCCGCTGGACCCGACCCAAAGTATCCCGGTGGGTCAGCAAACATCCAAAGGCATCGAGTTGGCGACCTCCTTCAGGATCACCGACAAGTTGTTGGCCGAAGGCAACTTCGCCTGGGTCGATGCGCAATACGACGAGTTCACCGAGAAGAACGCCGCTGGCGTGGTGGTCTCACGCAAGGGCAACACGCCGACTAACGTGCCGGATCGGGTCGGCAACCTGTGGCTGACCTACGATTTCGCGCCGCAATGGCAGGGCGGCGTCGATGCGCGGTACGTCGCCTCGGTGTTTGCCGACAGCGCCAACACCATGACCGTGCCGTCCTATACGTTGCTCGGGAGTTTCCTGAGCTACAAGGTCGACCGGCACACCACCGTCACCGGCCGGGTGCGTAACCTGACCAACGAGGTGTATGCCGAGTTTGCGCATGTTTCGCCGGCGTATTACCTCGGCACACCGCGCACCTTCGAGTTAGCCGTACAGACGAAGTTCTAAAACCTGCAAATACCTGTGGCGAGGGGGCTTGCCCCGTTGGGCTGCGAAGCGGCCCCGGCATTTGTTCAGTCGCACCGCGTTTTCAGTGTTTACGACTGCTGCGCAGCCGAGCGGGGCAAGCCCCTCGCCACAATGTTCACTGAAGGCTGGCGGTAACTTTATCCGCCACATCCTTCGGCACCCACGCCTGCCAAACCTCCGTATGCATCTTCATAAATGCCTCGGCAGCCTGACGCGGAGCGGTGTGCTTTTCACTCATCTCGGCCAGGGCCTTGTTCAACGGTCCAATCGGCAAATCGACCTTGCTGAAGAATGCGGCGACCTCTGGGTACTGCTTCTGAAACGACGTGGACACCCCAATCGACAGTTTCGAGGCCAACGAACGGGTCGGCTTCGGATTCGGGTTGTCGGCGTCGGTCAGGGTTTTCCAGGCTTCGGCGTCAAACGGCGGCTCTTCCAGCTGAATCAGCTTGAAGCGCCCGAGCAACGGCGTCGGTGACCAGTAATAAAACAGAACCGGCTTGCCACGACGGATCGACGAGGTGATTTCCGCGTCCAGCGCGGCACCCGAGCCGCTGCGGAAATTCACATAACTGTCGTTCAACCCATAGGCCGTCAGTTTTTGCTTGTTGACCACTTCGGAGGTCCAGCCGATCGGGCTGTTGAGAAAGCGCCCCTTGCCCGGGGTTTCGGGGTCACTGAACACATCCTTGTAGCGCGGCAGGTCGCTGACACTGTGCAGGTCCGGCGCCAGCGGCTTGATGCCCTTGGCCGGATCGCCCTTGATCACGTATTCCGGCACCCACCAACCTTCGGTGGCGCCCTTCACCGTATCGCCCAGGCTGGCGACCTTGCCTTCGGCCTCGGCCTTGACCCACACCGGACTGCGCCCGGCCCACTCTTCGCCAATGACCTGGATGTCATTGTTGGCCAGGGCGGTCTCCAGGGTGATGGTGGTTCCCGGCAAGGTATCGGTCGGCAGTCCGTAGCCCTTTTCGACGATGATCCGCAGGATATCGGTGATCAGGCTGCCGCTTTCCCAGTTCAGGTCGGCGAAGTGAATCGGGGCCTGGGCAGCAAATACCGGGACCGGCGCAGCGAGCAAACCGAACGTGGCCAGGGTAGCGGCCAGCAACCGTCGAAGTCCTTTCATGCTTTTGCACCTCATGCTGTTCACAGCAATAGCAGGATGGCCTGACAGACTAGACCGCAAGCCTCTGAATACTCAGTCAACTGACTGTAGTAGAGGTTCCTGCTTTTTAGCGGCAAACGAGGGGCGTAATTATTTTTCAGAAGGTTGCTGCAAGCACGCAAGCTCCCTTCGCACCATGCTGGCGTACTCCGCCGGACGCAAGGTGTAGAGCTGTGAAGCCACCCAAGTCAGCCAACCGCCTTGCAGAACAGCCTTTTGTGCGAAAAGGCGCTGGGCCTCGGCTTGCGCACTGGCGAGGTTCTGCTCGTGGAAATCGGCGCGGGTCAGCGGCATTACTCGCTGGCCTTGAAGGTCACCAGTTCACCCTTGCGCCACTTGGCAGCCTTGGCCGTCACGGCTTTCAGGGTTTTGGTCAGGCCTTCCTGCAACTGCTCGTGGGCGGCGAACACCATCACCACGCTATGACCTTCCTTGAACACAATGCCGTGACCGTCAGCTGTCGTCACAAACGCATAGTCACCCAAGCCGTAAACGGTCAGTTTGATTTCGCGGAACTTGATGTCCAGTTTGCCGCCTTCGCGGCTGGGTAATACCGAGGCGCTGAAATGATCGCCGACCTTGAGTTTAAGGCCAGGTTTGTCGTCCACCACCAGGGCGGCTTCGGTATCGATTTCGGCAATGTAAATGCCTTCCGCGTTCTGTTCGGTGACATAGACAAAACGCGACTGAAACTGTTTAACCAACTTTGCACGCAAATCACCCAGTACGAACAACGCATGCATATCAAGATTACTTACTGCCAAGGAAACATCCCCACATCGAAAATGATGCTGTACGCAGGAAAAACGCACAGCAGAAAAAAGCGGCCATGGCGAATGTGTTGCCGAATGAGCCGAGTTGAAATCCTGGATTGAGCAGAGCGCTCATCCATCGCGAGGTAAGTAAGATTACTGGATTGTCACTCGCGCCGTCCTCCCTGACGTTCGCCAGAAGTTGAAGGAAAACATCCTTCTGGGGACCAGAAAAGCCGGACTACTAACTTTAGGGAAAAAACGCTTCAAGAAAAGCACTTTTCCGACATATCGCCCGTAAAAAATTGCTTTAGATGGCTACCAATCGCCAACCACTGATGGCGATTCTAGAGCAGCGATGCTCAACCCGACTACTCAAAACGACGCACACACGTCGGTAAAAACAGGAAAAGGACTTCTTATGTGCACGATGACCCACTTTGCAAATCACTCAACGCCTCAAACAAACCACCTTGCGCCCCTGCACCCGCTGCTGTTTCAGGCCCATGCCCTGCCCCTTCAAGCGCTTGCCCTGCCGCGTTTTCAGGTGGTACCGGCCGGCAAGTCATTCTTCCACATCAAGGAAACCGCCACCGGTCGCGTCAGAGGTTTCCGCACCGACCATAACGAAGCCTGCGCCCTCGCCCGCTCTCTGGCAGCGCGTACCTGACGCCGAGCATCAAATGACGTTTCGTCATGCCGACGACTTAACTCAGCCGTCGGCGGGCAACTACTGCCATACTGCGCGCCCCATGAAACCCGTCCCCTCGGCGGACGGCTTTCACTACAACAGACTATTTCCAAGGGAAGGCTGCTACGTGACGGAATTTGATATCGGCGAATTTTTTATCCGGGGCGAAGCCAGAGAGGTCGAAGGCGAATTCCAGGCTGTCATTATCATGCGCGCCAAACCACCCTTGAACACCGTGACCTATCACCAGGTCGAGAAGGATCGCTGGTTCAAGACCTCGGACGTTGCGGCCATCGCTGCCCAGGAAGCCGCCAAGGCCCTGAAGCTGGCGGTCGATGAAGGTGCATTGAAAGTCTGACTCCGGTTTGCAGTCTATGCTCACTCCTGCTTTTGACCATCGCTATCGAACTCCTGAAGCGCGGCTCCCTCAGATGCATTGAAGCCGCACCTCAGATTTCGCATTCGACGCGACCCGCAAGGAGATGAAGATGGATTCACCTACACACGACTTGAAAGGCTTGTTCGATCAGCTCGGCCTGGACTCCAGCGAGAAGGCCATCGACGATTTCATCGCCAGCCACTCACCCATGGCCGACGACAAAAAACTGATCGATGCCGAATTCTGGACCCCGCAACAGGCCGGTTTTCTCAAAGAACAACTGCGTGAAGATGCCGATTGGGCGCGGGTGGTCGACGACCTGAACCTGCGCATGCATCAGACTCACTAGCCCGGGCAGTCAATGCAGGCTGTCAGGTCGCTCGACACTCAGTTGCGCCAGCCAGGCAGCCCTGCACTCTTCGGCTTCATCGCGACTGGAAAACGCCGTCCCCCGGCGCTCGCCATTCAGTAGCACGACCCAGCAAACACTCTGCCCCATTGCGCGCAAACAGGCAGGCACACCGCTGCCGATCATCACCGCAACATCGACTTTACTTTGCATGCTGACCTCTCGAATTTTCATTAGCCACCTAACTATATAGGCAGAGTAATGAGTTCTTTCGTGAGGAAACAGCAAGCGCCGTGCACAGGTTCGTTGCACAACCGGTAACAATCAGGTGTCTAGCGCGGCTTTTCCGGCTTATAGCCCAGTCGCAATCCACCCCAATGCCGGCCCTTGAGCATGATCGGCACGGATAAATCGTGCATCAATTCGCCGGTGTCGCGGGTATAGGTCTGCAACAGCACCGGTTGCTGATGACTGCCACAGCGGATGCCGGTGCGGTCGGCGAACTTGCGCTTGGTACGGTTTTGCAGGGTATCGACCAGCGCATCACCGGTCAGCGGCTGGCTGAATACCGTGTTGTGAGTCGGCACGTAGCCTTGCTGAGTGCAGGCGATGGCAAACACCAAACCTTCATGGCGCGGCAGCAGCGGTTCCTGAATCGCCGGCAAGACCTGATCGGTGTAGCGATCGAAGCGGGTCTGGAACTTGGCCGGGCTGGTGTTGGGAATGGCCTGGTAATTGCGATCGAACAGGTCATCGAGGCTGACACGCCCCTGATCGATATCCGCTTCAAAACGCGCGGCGATCTGGCGCGCGCCTTCGCGGGCGAGGTCGTAAATCCGTTGGTGATAGTCATCGAGCCCGACCTCTGCCAAGCGCTCGCTGATGGTTTCGGCCTGACCTTCCATTTGCACGGCGGCCTGGGCTAGGCGTTGAGTCTGCTGATCACTGATCGCCAGGTCGCTGCGCATCTGTTCGATGGCGTGAAACAGGCTGTCCAGTTGTTCGCGGTTGGTGTCGGCACCGCGGGCAATTTCGCCGACCTGGTGTTCGACACCAGCAGCCAGGCGCGCGATATTTTCCAGATGTTGGCCGGTGTGCTCTACCTGTTTGACCCCGACGTCCAGATCACTGGAGAGCTGGCGGATCTGCTCCACCACTTGCGCGGTGCGTTGCTGGATGTCGGCAACCATTTCTCCGACTTCGCCGGTCGCCATCGCCGTGCGCGCGGCCAGACCACGAACTTCATCCGCCACCACGGCAAACCCGCGACCGTGCTCCCCGGCGCGCGCGGCTTCGATGGCGGCGTTCAGCGCCAGCAGATTGGTCTGGCTGGCGATGGACTGAATCACCAGGGTGACCCGCTGGATGTCGTCACTGCGCAGGCTCAGGGCTTCGATCAGTTCACGGCTGGCGCTGGCCCGCTGGCTGAGCTGGTGCATACGCGAGATCGACTCGATCAGTTCGGTTCGCCCCGCCGCACTGCTCTGATGGGCCTCGCTGGCCGCGCTCAAGGCTTCTCGACTGAGTGTCGACGTCGCCTGTTCGGTGGAAATCATCACTTCGGCGTTGCTGACGATCCGCTTGGCTGCATCGAGTTGCGATTGCACCTTCTCGGCCAACTGCTTGACTGAATAGGCCACGCCAGCGGCGGACAACGCGTTATGACTGGTGGTGTAGGAAAGATCGCGGGTCAGCTCGGCGATGGCGCTTGAGCCATCGGCAGGGGTTGAATCGGGGATCGCGCGCGCGCGCAGGCGCGGCAGCCAGATGACCAGCACGGCCACGGGCAGGCCGATGTAGAGCGATGCACCGCCCAAGGAGATGCCACAGAGCAACAGCACCAGGGCGATGCTTTGCAAGGTGGGCGTCAGCCAAAGGTTTTTTAGCGCTGGCACGGGAGCAGGTACTGCCCCAACCAGAGATCCGTCTCTCGTCATCTTCGTCACCCCATGCGTCTTCTATTTGTTGTGACTGCATTAAACGCCACTAGTGGGCCATTATCTATGGTCCGTTAGTAGCGGATGTTGCAGCAGGTCAATAGAAGTATTCGGGTTTTGCGGACGGCGAAAAGCTTCGCGGGCAAGCCTCGCTCCTACAAGATGTGTGTAGGAGCAAGGCTTGCCCGCGATTGCGGCGCTACTGAATCAGGCCTGACGCTGGTGCTTGTCGATCTGTTCGTGACGCTCTTGAGCTTCGATGCAGTACTTGGTGGTCGGGCTGATCAGCAGGCGTTTCAGGCCAATGGCCTCGCCGCTGTCATCGCACCAGCCAAAGCTGTCTTCTTTGATGCGTTCCAGAGCCTGTTCCAACTGAGGCAGCATGCGCTGGTCGCGATCGATCGCGTTGACCAGCCAGGTACGCTCTTCTTCAACAGAAGCAGCGTCGGCCGGGTCAGCCGGGGTGTCCAGGCTTTCGATGGCGATGCGGTTCTGCTCGATGCGCTCGTGGGTTTCGACTTTCATGTTCTGCAACAGCTCGAAGAAAAAAGCATGTTGCTCGGCATTCATGTAGTCATCCGCCGGCATGGCCAGCAACTTGTCCTTTGTCATTGATATCTCTATAAAAAAACGTGCATTAAGGCGAATTAGGGAGCGTTCCGACGAACCTCGAAGGCCGTCGGAAAGGCGCCGTTTATTCCAAGCGCCACCCGGCACTCAATTTACGAGGGGCGGCAGTCTAAGGCCGACTTGAGGCCTCAGCAACTGAAAAGACAGCGAATTTGTCCGACAACACCCGGAAAGTGCTCTATGGCAGCCGTTGTGGCGGTCATCGGAGTGCGTTTATAGCAAGAAATTCAGTCCAGCGGCTGTATATAGAAGACAAACGGCTGCGCCACGCGGGTCAGGCGTGGCGCATTTTGCTGTTTATAGCGGTTTTAGCGCTTGAGTTTGCGCTTGTTGCGGTACTGGTCGATGACCACCGCCACCACAATAATCAATCCTTTGATGATGTCCTGAATATACGCATCGACCCCGACAAAGGTAAAGCCACTGGCCATTACCCCGAGGATCAGCGCGCCAATCACGGTCCCGGTAATGCGCCCTACGCCGCCGGCCAGGCTCGTACCACCGATCACCGCAGCGGCAATCGCATCCAGTTCATAGGACATGCCCATCCCGGCCTGCCCCGTCGCGGCTCGGGCTGAAGCCACCACACCGGCCAGGCCAGCGAGCAACCCGGCGATGCTGTAGACGATCACCAGATGCCGCTTGACGTTGATCCCGGAGGTCCGCGCCGCCTGCATGTTGCCGCCGATGGCGTAGGTGTACTTGCCGTACTTGGTGTAACGCAGGGCGATATGGAAGATCACCGCCACTACCAGGAAGATGATCACCGGCATCGCGCCGTGGCCAATGGCAGTGTAGGAATCGGAGAGCATGCTCACCGGTTGGCCTTCGGTGTAATACCGCGCCAAGCCACGTGCCGAGACCATCATGCCGAGGGTGGCAATGAACGGTGGAATCCCGGTAACGGCAATGATGCTGCCGTTGATCGCCCCCGCCAGCAATCCGACCCCGAGCCCGGCAATCACCGGTATCCACACCGGCAAGTCGGTCAGCGACGGAAACACCGCCCGGGCGAAGTCCGAGGTCTGGGCCAGGCTGGCGGCAATCATCGCCGACAGCGCCAGCACCGAACCGGACGACAGGTCGATACCGGTGGTGATGATCACCTGGGTTACGCCGATGGCCAGCAGGCCGATGATCGACACTTGCAGGATCATCAGCACCAGGCGCTGGGAGTTCATCAGGAAGCTCTGGTCGCGCACGATCCAGCCAAACACTTCGAAGACCAGGCCGATGCCGATCAGCACCAGGAAGATACTCAGTTCGGTCGGAAAGCGCCGACGACTCTTGGTCGGTGCCGTTGCTGGCTTGTTTTCCAGTATCGCGTTCATAACCACTCACCCTTCTAAAAAATCCGGTATCGACTACATACCCTGTGGCCTGAGATTGCTTGTGGCCAGGGCGCTTAATTGTGGCGAGGGAGCTTGCTCCCGTTGGACTGCGCAGCAGTCCCATGCCATTGGGGCCGCTTCGCAGCCCAACGGGAGCAAGCTCCCTCGCCACAAGCAAGCTCCCTCGCCACAGAAATTGTGTTTACCCTTGAATTAGTGAACCACGGACATGCCCGAGGCCAGTTGCATCACCCGTTCCTGGGTCGCTTCGCTGCGGTCGAGGGTGCCCATCAGGTCGCCCTCGTGCATGACCATCACCCGGTCGCTCATGCCAAGCACTTCCGGCAGCTCCGAGGAAATCATGATCACCGCCATGCCTTCGCTGGCGAGGTAGGAAATAAGCCGGTAAATCTCGTACTTCGCGCCGACATCGATGCCCCGGGTCGGCTCGTCGAGGATCAGGATGCGTCCGGATCGGTGAACATCCACTTAGCCAGCACGACTTTCTGCTGGTTGCCGCCGGACAAAGTGTCGATGCACTGCTCCAGCGACGGGGTTTTGACCCGCAGCTTTTTGCACATGTCTTCGCACAACACCCGCAGGGCTTTCTGCTGAATGAAACCGTGACCGGCGTAATGCGGCAGTACGGCCATCTCCATGTTTTCCAGCACCGACAGGCACGGAAACAGGCCACTGAGCTTGCGATCCTCGGTCAACAGCGCGAAGCCTTTCTCGATGGCCATGTGCGGATCGCTGATACGCACTACCTTGCCGTCGAGGCGAATCTCGCCGCCGTCGCTGGGGGTGATGCCGAAAATTGCTTCGGCGACGTTGGTCCGCCCCGAACCCATCAATCCGGCGATCCCCAGAATCTCCCCGGCGTGCAGATCAAAGGACACACCTTTGAAAATGCCGTCGAGCTTGAGGTCGCGCACCGAAAGCAGCAGATCGCCAATCGGCTTCTCACGCACCGGGAACAATTGGCTCAGTTCGCGACCGACCATCATCGAAATCAGGCTGTCGCCGTCCATGCTGTCGGCCCGTTGCAGGCCGATGTAGGCGCCGTCACGGAACACCGCTACTTCATCGGCGATGGCGAACACTTCGTTCATTTTGTGGGTGATGTAGATGATGCCTTTGCCCTGGCTCTTGAGGTCGGCAATGATCGAGAACAGATGGGCGACTTCCTTGTCGGTGATGGCCGAGGTCGGTTCGTCCATGATCAGAATGTCGGAGTCGTAGGACACAGCCTTGGCAATCTCGACCATCTGCCGCTCGGCGATGCTCAGGTTGCCGACCTGTTCTTCCGGATCAAGGTTGATCCGCAGGCGTTCCAGCAGTTTCGCGGTGCAGCGATGCATCTCGCGGTGATCGACCATGTGAAAACCGTTGAGCTGCTCACGCCCGATCCAGATGTTCTCGGCGATGCTCATGTGCGGCATCAGGTTGAGTTCCTGGTGGATCATCGCGATCCCGGACTGGAGCGCCGCCAAAGGCGTCTCGAAAACGACCTTTTTGCCCCGCAGGCGCAGTTCGCCAGCGTCCGGCTGGTAGATGCCAGCGATGATTTTCATCAGGGTGGATTTGCCTGCGCCGTTCTCGCCCATCAGGGCCAGCACGGAACCGGGACGCACCCGAAGCTGCACATCGGACAAGGCCACCACACCGGGAAAACCCTTGCTGACGTTGATGATCTCCAGCAGGTACGGCTCATCGACAGGTGTTGCGGTTGGCTGGATACCCACCAACGGGGTGCTCGAAGCAGTCGCTGAAGCGAACATGATCAGGTACTCCATCAGCAAGATCGCGGTGGCGACCTTGCGTACTTATTGTTGTTATTGAACGGACGGACTATTTAAAGGTATCGACGTTTTGCGGGGTGATCAGGCGATATGGCACCCACACGGCCTGTTCAACCGGCTCGTTCTTGGCCATTTTCACGGCCGTGTCGATGGAGCCGTCCGCTTGACCTTTTGCGTCCTGGAACACCGACACCGCCATGTTGCCTTTCTTGATCGCGTTCAAGCCGTCCGGCGTACCGTCGACACCGGCAATCAGCACACTGCCCTTCTCGACGCCGGCCTGTTGCAGGGCCATCGCAGCGCCGATGGCCATTTCGTCGTTGTTGGCCACTACCGCGTCAAACTTGCGACCCTGGGTCAGCCAGTCGTTGACCAGGGTCATGCCTTTATCCCGCGACCAGGTGCCGGTCTGCTCTTGCTCGATCTTGATGTTCGGGTACTTGGCCAACACCTCTTTTACGCCTTTGGTGCGGTTGGTAGTGGAGTTGTTGGCCAGGTCGCCGAGCAGAATCACGATGTCGCCCTTGCCGCCCATTTTGTCGGCCAGGTATTGCATCTGCATTTCACCGGCCTCCAGGTCGTTGGAGGCCACCGTGACCACACCTTTAGGCAACTTCAGGTCATCCGGGCGGCGGTTGACGTAGACCAGCGGAATGCCAGCCTTGACGGCGGCTTCGGTGATTTTTTTGGTGGCGGCGGTGTCAACCGGATTGACCACGATGGCATCGACTTTCTGGCTGATGAAGCTCTCTACCTGGCTCAATTGCTTGACCACGTCGCTGCGGGCATCTTCGAACTGCAGCTGCACGCCATCGGGATAGGCCTTGGCTTTCTTGTCCATGGATTCGCGCAGGTAGGTCAGCCAGGTGTCATCGAACTGGGACATGCTTACGCCAATCCTCATATCGGCCAATGCAGCGCCGCTGACGAACATCAGGGACAAGGCAAGTGCGGTGAAACGGATCTGGGTCTTCATGAAAAGTCTTTCTCCACATTCTTGTTGGTTTTATGGATAAGGCGTGACGATTTCAGTGACTGGGCAAGCGGACAATCGGCGCACCGGGAATGCAGCAGACCAGGGCACCCTTGCGTTCAACGCAGAGCAAGCGGGGAATGGACAAGCGGGTAAAGAAAAGGAACGAGGCGCGAGGCAGGTCGCGAAAGAGATGTGTAGCGGAACGTAAAACATGCAAAGCAGCGTTAAAGGTTTTCATCGACGGTACCTGGCTTTTGTTTCTTGTTTTTGGTTCGTCCTGCACTCGTTCGAGCGTGGCTTGAGCGAGATTGAACGTTGATAGTCGGCAACCTGGAAATGACTTTATTGGAAAATAATTTCTATATCAACTAATTTTAGAATTTTATTCTGTTTTTATTCCACGGTGGTCGAACTGCCCCAAATCCACCACTTGATGGCGCTCAGCACTCATTCGCGCAGCGTCCAGTACGCGAGTGGTCGCCAGTGCATCACGGGCCTCGACGGGCAGTGGGCCACCGCTCTGCAACGCGGCTTGTAGCTGTAAATAGAACTGATTCCAGCAGCCACGCTCAGACGGAACCCGCTCGCGCACCTCGCCCTGTTCAAACCAGCCCCAGCGTCGGTGTTCTTCCACGCCCCAGCGGTCGCCTTCGGATTTAGGCGAGAGCCCGGCCAGCACCGAGTCCTCTTGCCCGTCCAGACCGTCGACGCTGTAGCAGCCTTGGGTGCCAGTCACGCGGAAACGCGGTCCGGGGGTGTTTTGCAGACAACTGCCGCCCAGGTGCGAGGTCACACCGCTGGCGTGGGTCAGGGACATAAAGAAGCCGTTGTCGAAGACCTGGCCTTTTTCCAGGTATTCCAGTTCGGCGTACACCCGCGTCACCGGACCGAACAGCAGCAGCGCCTGATCCACCAGATGGCTGCCCAAGTCGCGGAGAAAGCCGCCGCCGCTGCCATTGTTCACCGCTTGCGGCGAGTAGCGTTCGATCCGCGATTCGAAACGCGTGATCTGGCCCAGCGCGCCGGACTCAATGAGTTTGCGCACGGTGAGGAAGTCCGAATCCCAGCGCCGGTTCTGGTAGACGCTGAGCCGCACACCCTGACGCTCGGCCATGGTGATCAGGGTTTGCGCCTGTTGCGCATCAGCGGCGAACGGTTTGTCGCTGACCACCGCCACGCCGTGCTCGATGCCGTCGAGTACCAGCGCCGGCCGGCCCTTGAGCGGTGTGGACACCACCAGCACATCGACCCCGGCTTCGACCAGTTGGCCGATGCTGTCGAAGGCCGGCACGCCGGGGTGTTCGGCGGCCAGCAATTGTCGGCGCTCTGGTGAACGGGTGACCACACCAACAAAGGTCGCGCCCGGCAGGCTGCTGAGCAGCGGAGCATGGAAAAACCGGCCGCCATGGCCGTAACCGACAAGTCCGATACGCATGTGTGCATTCCTTCTTATTGTTCTGTTAACCACTCACCGGGTGTACGCGGCCCCTGTGGGAGCGGGCTTGCTCGCGAAAGCGGTGTGTCAGCCGACATCAATATTGACTGGTCCGCCGCCTTCGCGAGCAAGCCCGCTCCCACAAGGGTTTTGTGGTGGGCTTAGCGGCAGAGTTCGCTTTTGACCCGTTCCAGCATCATCCGGTTGGACTCGTCCGGCCGGTCTTCCCAGGCGAACACCGAGACCGTGGCAATGCCGTCGAACTGGATCTCGCGCAACGTGCCGAAGAACGCATCCCAATTGACCTCACCCTGGCCGATGTCCAAGTGCTGGTGCACGGTGGCGACGACGCCCGGCGGGTTGACGATGTAGCGCAACCCCGAAGAGGCCTTGTGGTTGTAGGTGTCAGCGATGATCAGGTGGCTGAGTTTCGAGCCGGCGTACTTGAGCATCGAAGCAATATCACCGACGCCGTCGTCATAGAAAAACGTGTGCGGCGCGGCGTAGAGGTAGTTGATCCACTCGCAATCCAGCCCGCGAATGATGTCCACCGACTCGTTGTTGCGCTCGCAGAAGTCATACGGATGCGCCTGGATGTCGAGCTTGATGCCTTCGCGTTCGAACTCGGGCATCAGCTCATCCATGGAGCGCATGAACTGGTTTTCGCACACCAGCGGGTTGTCCGACTGGCCGGTGAATTCGGTATTGACCAGTTCGCAGTCCATCTCCACGGCAATCTGGATAGCGCGCTTCCAGTTGCGCACGGCGGCGACTCGCAGGCCTTCGTCGGCGGCGGCCCAGTGGTACATGGGTAATAAAGACGAGAGTTTGACCCCGGTGTCGCTCAGGGCTTTGCGAAATTCCTTGATCCGCGCCTTGTCGACGCGCGGGGCCTTGTAGAACGGCAGGAAATCTTCCCGAGGCGACAGCTCGATGTGTTCGTAGCCGAGCTCGGCGACCTTGTCGACCATCTTGCCCAGGGACAGATTGCGGTACATGTAGGGGTCTAGTGCGATGCGCATGTTCTTGTTCTCCTTCACCACTCCCCTGTGGGAGCGAGCTTGCTCGCGATGACGGCGGTACATTCAACATTGAAGTCGCCTGACACACCGCTATCGCGAGCAAGCTCGCTCCCACAGGGGACCATTGTTAACCGTAGAAGTGTGGGCGCTCTGGCAGGCCGACTTTGACGATCTGGCCGCTGTTTTGTGCTTCGATGCACGCGTCCGCCGCCACTGCTGCTGCGAAGCCGTCCCATGCCGATGGGCCACCGACTTGACCTGCACGCACGCCATCAATGAAGGCCTGAAGCTCAACGTCGTAGGCCGCGATAAACCGATCCTTCCAGTCCATCAGAATCGCGTTCGACAGCTTCGCGCCACTGCGCAACTGCACCTGTTGCGGCTCCGGCAATTTGGCGATGCCGGTCTCCCCCACCACTTCGCACTGGATGTCGTAGCCGTACTGGCAATTAACGAAGACTTCGACGTCGATGCGCGTGCCCTTGGCGGTTTCCAGCAGGACGATTTGCGGGTCTTTCAGATGTGCGAGGGCTTTGCTGGTCTTACGTGGGAACACTACTTGCACCGAGACGTAATCGTCATCGAGCAACCAGCGCAGCACATCCAGTTCATGGATCAGCGTGTCGGTGATTGCCATGTCGGTCTTGTAGTTCTCGCCCACGGTCGGGTTACGGTGTGCGCAGTGCAGCATCAGCGGTTCGCCGATCTGGCCGCTGTCGAGCACCGCTTTGAGGGCGCGATAACCTTCATCGTACGGACGCATGAAACCGACCTGCACCAGGCGCTTGCCGTGGGCCACTTCGGCCTCGACGATCTTGCGGCAGCCTTCAGCGGTAACGGCCAGGGGTTTCTCGCAGAACACCGGTTTGCCGGCGGCAATCGCAGCCAATACGAATTCTTCGTGGCTCGGGCCCCAGGAGGTAACAAGGATTGCCTCGACTTCCGGGGCCTTGATCAGCGCATGACCGTCGGGATAAACCTCGGCGGTCAGTTTCAGGTCGGACACGACTTTCGCCGCTTGCTGCAAATTGATGTCGGTGACGGCAACGACCTGGCTATTGAGCAAGGTCTGGCTGCAACGACGGATATGGTCCTGGCCGATGGCCCCGGTGCCGATGACGCCAATCTTTAAAGACATGTAGAGACTCCTGGAGTTGTAGTTGTTCGTTCAGGGCAATCAGTACTGACGGGCCTTGGCCAGTCGTTCGTTCAGGGTCTTGGCCACCGTATCGGTACGGGCGCTGGTGGAGACTTGCGCCACACCGACCCGCCACCACGACAGGTATTTGTGAATCATCGTCTTGGGCAGAACCTTGATATCGATCAGGGTCGAAACCGTCTGCAACCGCGCATCCGCCAGCGCCGCTTGCAACTCTTCAACGGTGTTCACCTTGTAAGTCTTGCAGCCATAAGCCGCTGCGCTCATGGCGAAATCCACCGGGACGAAGCCGCCATCGAGCTTGCCGGTCTCCGGATTACGGAAACGGAACTCAGTGCCGAAGCTGTCCATGCCGTGTTCCATTTGCAGGTTGTTGATGCAGCCGAAGGTCATGTTGTCCAGCAGCACCACGTTGATCTTGCGCCGCTCCTGAATCGAGGTCGCCAGCTCCGAGTGCAGCATCATGTAAGAGCCGTCACCGACCAGCGCATAGACCTCGCGCTCCGGCTCGGCGAGTTTTACGCCGAGTGCGGCGTTGACCTCGTAACCCATGCAGGAATAGCCGTACTCGACGTGGTAGGTGTTCACGCCCTTGCTGCGCCAGCTGCGCTGCAAGTCACCGGGCAGGCTGCCGGCAGCGGCGACGATCACCGCGTCGTCGGCCAGGGTTTCGTTGAGCACGCCGAGCACGCGGCTTTGGGTCAGGCAGGAGCCGGTCAGTTCGATAAATTCCCGCAGGACCGCCGGGTCCATGTGGTCGTTGATTTCCGGGATGAAATCCTTGGCCTGGTATTCGACTTGGTAGATGCGGTCGACTTCTTCGTCCAGTTGCGCCTTGGCCTGACGGGGTTGATCGCCCCAACTCGAACGGTAATCGCCCAATGCGACCGCCAGTGCCTGTAAACCGGTTTTGGCGTCGGCCAACAACTGCACGCCGTCGAGTTTCAGGGCATCGCACGGGCTGATATTGAGGTTGAGGAATTGCACGTCCGGATGCTGGAACAACGACTTCGACGCGGTGGTGAAGTCGCTGTAACGGGTGCCGATTCCGATGATCAGATCAGCGTCCTTGGCCAGCAGATTCGCCGCCAGACAACCGGTTTCGCCGATGCCGCCGACGTTCAGCGGATGGCTCGACACCACCGCGCTCTTGCCGGCCTGGGTTTCAGCGAAAGGAATATCGAAGCGCTCGGCAAACGCCTGCAACGCGGCATTGGCCCCGGAATAACGAACGCCGCCACCGCAAATGATCAGCGGCTTGCGCTTGCCTTTGAACAGCGCCAGCGCATCACCCAGCATGGCTTCGGTGGCCGGACGCCGCTCGATGCGGTGCACGCGTTTTTGCAGGAAGTAATCCGGGTAATCGTAGGCCTCGGCTTGCACGTCTTGCGGCAAGGCCAGGGTCACGGCGCCGGTTTCCGCGGGGTCAGTGAGCACGCGCATGGCGTGGATCGCCGCGGTCATCAATTGCTCGGGACGGTTGATGCGGTCCCAGTATTTGCTCACGGCTTTGAAGGCATCGTTGGTGCTGATGCTCAGGTCGTGGAACTGTTCGATCTGTTGCAGCACCGGATCTGGTTGGCGACAGGCGTAGACATCGCCAGGCAGCAGCAACAACGGAATGCGGTTCGCAGTGGCGGTGGCGGCAGCGGTCAACATGTTCGCCGCGCCGGGGCCGACCGATGAAGAGCAAGCGTAGATCTTGCGGCGCAGGTGTTGCTTGGCGAAACCGATAGCCGCATGGGCCATGCCTTGCTCGTTGCGACCCTGATGGACAATCAAGTCGCCGCTGTCCTGCTCCAGGGCCTGGCCCAGACCGAGCACGTTGCCGTGGCCGAAAATGGTAAAGATCCCGGCGACGAATTTGCTCTGAACCCCATCGACCTCGATGTACTGGTTATCGAGGAATTTCACCAGGGCCTGGGCCATGGTCAGTCTTGTTGTGGTCATGCTTGCACCTTCCTTTGAAGCTAAATCCGGTATGTGCTCTGAAATCCAATCACTGTGGGAGCGGGCTTGCTCGCGAAGAGGCCGTCACATTCAACATCTTCGTTGGCGGACCTACCGCTTTCGCGAGCAAGCCCGCTCCCACAGGGGATCTTCATTAACCTTGAGATTTTTGCAGGTGGTTCATGCTCGCGCCGATCGCCTGTTCGATATCCGCCAGACCATGCACGCTGTCGGCAAACGGTTCGAACGACAGATAGCCGCTGTAACCGCTGGCGAGCAACTTCTCAATCTGCGCCGCATTGCCAAGGATGTCGCTCTCGCCCACCAGCACGCGATGGCCGTCGCGGATGCTGTTCAGCGGTGCTTCGGCATCCTCGACGCCAGAGATGTGCACCAGCCCGGTCAGCTCAGGGAAGAACTCCTGCTCCCCGGCCAGGTGATGGTGGAAGGTGTCGTGGACCAACCGGAACACATCCAGCCCGCCAATCACCTTGATCGCGTCCACCGCCGTGCGTTTGCGCCGCAGTGAACACTCTTCAAACCCCAGCGGTTCGATGAAACCGAGAATGCCGTGATCGCGCAGGATCGGCGCCAGTTCAGTCAACGCCGTGCGCAAACCCGAAGCACGTTCGGCTTCATTGCGCGAGTCGGCGCGATCATTCAACGGGCACATCACCAAACCTTGAGCGCCGCAATCACGAGCATAAGCGGCAAGCTTCACAGCCTGAGCCCGACGCTCGTCATTCCACACATCAAACGGGTACAGCGCGTTAATCGACAGCACGGTGATGCCTTTGGCCGCGCACAACTCACGCACGCGCTCAGGCGCGGTGCCGTCTTCGATCTCGACGCCGCTTAGGTCGTTGCGGATCTCGATGGCGTCGGCCTTGAGGGTCACCGCCAACTCGATGAACGCGGGCAGGGACAAACGGGGGGCGACCATACGGTTCAAGGCGAAACGCAGGGGCTTGCTCATTATTGTTGTTCTCCAAAAGGGTGAGTTATTTGGCGGTTGGCATGCTGAATTCAGGACCTTTGGCGATGCTGTCGGGCCAGCGTTGCATCACGCTTTTGTAGCGACTGTAGAAACGAATGCCTTCTTCGCCATACGCGTGGTGATCGCCGAACAGCGAGCGCTTCCAGCCACCGAACGAATGCCAGGCCATCGGCACCGGATCGGCACGTTGATGCCGACCATGCCGACCTTGATCGTGCGGGCAAATGCGCGGGCAATGCCGCCGTCACTGGTGAAGCAGGACACGCCGTTGCCGAACTCATGGGCGTTGATCAACGCGACGGCGCTGGCAAAATCCGGGACGCGGACGATGCCCAGCACCGGGCCGAAAATTTCTTGCTGGTAGATGCTCATCTCGGTCGTGACGTTATCGAACAGCGTCGCGCCAACGAAGAAACCGTTCTCGGCCCCCGGCACCTTGAAGTTGCGGCCATCGACGATCAACTGTGCGCCCTGGGCCACGCCTTCGCCGATAAAGCCTTCGACCTTGGCCTTATGCTCGGCGGTGACCAGCGGCCCCATATCGCTGTCGCCCTGCATGCCGTTGCCGACCTTCAGTTGATCGATGCGCGGCAGCAGTTTGGCAATCAATTGGTCGCCGACATCACCGACTGCGACGGCAATCGAGATCGCCATGCAACGCTCGCCAGCCGAGCCGTAAGCCGCGCCAATCAGCGCGTCGGCGGCTTGATCGAGATCGGCGTCGGGCATGACGATCATGTGGTTCTTCGCCCCGCCCAGCGCTTGCACGCGTTTGCCACGAGAAGTGGCTTGCTGGTGGATGTACTCGGCAATCGGCGTCGAACCGACAAAGGAAATCGCCTCAATGTCCGGGTGTTGCAGCAAGGCATCCACCGCCACTTTGTCGCCCTGAACCACGTTGAACACACCGTCCGGCAACCCGGCTTCAGTGAGCAAACGGGCCATCAGCAAACTGGCGGACGGATCACGCTCGGACGGCTTGAGGATGAAGCAGTTACCGGTGACCAGCGCCAGCGGGATCATCCACAGCGGGACCATCACCGGGAAATTGAACGGTGTGACCCCGGCGCAAACGCCCAGCGGTTGACGCAGGTTCCAGTTGTCGATGCCACCGCCGATGTTGTCGCTGAAATCGGTTTTCAGCAGGTTCGGCGCGCCACAAGCGTATTCGACGATTTCGATGCCGCGAGTGACTTCACCCTTGGCGTCGGACAGCACCTTGCCGTGTTCGCGGCTGATGATTTCCGCCAGCTCGTTGTGATGACGGTCGAGCAGTTCCTTGAACTTGAACATCACCCGGGAGCGACGCAGGGACGATTGCTCGGACCAGGCCGGGAATGCTTTTAACGCCGAGGCGACGGCTTGGTCGACGGTCTTTTGGCTGGCCAGACCGACTTGTGCCTGGACCGCGCCGGTGGCCGGGTTGAACACGTTGCTGAACCGCTCACTGCCGCTGTCCTGCACCTGACCGTCGATGTAATGGCCTAAAACCGGGGCGTTGCTCATTGTTCTTGTTCTCCGTGAAAGTGTTGGAATTCAGGCTTTCTAATTCAAAGATCCAATAGCCAACTGTGCTGCGGATCGTTATGGAACTGCCAGACGCGTTTCGGCCCGGCCATCACGTTCAGGTAGTACGACTCGTAGCCGTACGGCACGCTGACCGGGTGGTAACCCTTGGGCACCACGACCAGGTCGCTGTTTTCCACGGCCATGGCTTGATCGATGCTGCGGTCGTCGGTGTAGACCCGCTGAAACACAAAACCCTGGGGCGGGTTGATCTGGTGGTAATAGGTTTCTTCGAGAAAGCTCTGGTGCGGCAGGTCGTCGGTGTCGTGCTTGTGCGGCGGGTAGCTCGACGAGTGCCCGGACGGCGTGCGCACTTCCACCACCAGCAGCGAATGCGCGGGCTCGGTGTCCGGCAGGATGTCGCAGACGTAACGGGTGTTGGCGCCCTTGCCGCGCACGCTGCGCTTCATGGTGTCGGGTTTGATCAGGCGCGGACCGATGCCATTGCTCGTCGAACCCGGCGCAGCACACACAGCGATTTGCACATCGCTGAGCGCAACCACTTGCGCCTGACTGCCCGGCGGCAAGTAGGCGGCGAACGGCGATTTGTCTTCGAACACCGATTGGCGGTCGCCGAGGTTGTCCCAATCGAACGCGCCCTGCCCCGGCGCTTCGCCCTTGATGCTGACGCGACCGCTGAGCAGCACCAGGCACAGTTCTTTATCGCCCGCAGGCACCGGCAAGGTTTCACCGAGGCTCAAGCGGTACGCGGCGAAACCGACGTATTCCAATTCACCTTTGCCCAGCTCGACCATGGTCCGGCCACGGGCATTGCTTTTGACCAGCAGGCTCATCACTTAGTCCTCTCATCGAGCAGTGCGCGCAGGGTGTCGAAGCCTTTTTTGGCGTAGACATAACTTGGCGCTACTGCCGGATCCTGTTCAGCTTCGACCACCAGCCAACCGTGGTAATCAGCGGCAAGTAACACGTCGAGCAAGGCGCCGAAATCGATGTCGCCATCGCCGGGCACGGTGAAGGTGCCGTTGATGATGCAGTCCGGAAAGCTCCAGAGGTTGTTGCGCGCCAGTTGCACCACCGGTTTGCGCACGTCCTTGAAATGCACGTGGCAGATTCGTTCGATGTGTTTGCGCAGCACCTGCAACGGTTCGCCGCCGCCCATGTAGCAGTGGCCCGAATCGAACAGCAGGCCGACTTCGCTGCCGGTCAGCGCCATCAGTTTGTCGATGTCGGCCGGGGATTCGACGTAAGCGCCCATGTGGTGGTGATACGCCAAACGCACGCCTTGGGACAGGGTGAAACGCGCCAGTTCAGTGAGTTTGTCGGCGTATTCCTGCCAGGCTTGTTCGGTGTGGAAACGCGGGCGTTCGACCAGTGGAATGCGCTGGCCTTGAATCGAGTCAGCGACTTCGCCGTAGACCAGCACCTTGGCCCCGTTCTTGGCCAGCAGCTCGACGTGGCTGCCGATGGCGTCGATTTCTTCGGCCACCGAACGGCGGGCCAGACGGCTGGAGTACCAGCCGGAGACCAGCGCCAGATCGTAAGGCCGCAGCACATCACCGACGCCTTTGGCATCCTTGGGAAATTTACCGTTGAGTTCGAAACCTTCGTAGCCGATCTCTTTGCCTTCGCTCAACGCGGTGCTCAGCGGCGTCTCGCCACCGAGGGACGGCAGGTCGTCGTTGCTCCAGGAGATCGGGTTGATGCCAATTCGGATAGCGGGCATGGCTGCACCTATTATTGTTTTTACAAATCAGTAAGACCGACGCTAATCCCCTGTGGGAGCGGGCTTGCTCGCGAAGGCGGTGGGTCAGGCAACATTGATGTTGAATGTGCCGGCCTCTTCGCGAGCAAGCCCGCTCCCACATTGGTTTTGCGGTGTTTCTTCAGGCCCGTGCTGTGCGCCAGGCATCGATCAGTTCGACAAACGTGCCCTGCACCTGGCGGATCAGCGTTTCATCGTCGATTTCACCGGCCATCCACGCGCGGCTCGGCTCCTGGAAGATCGTCCGGCCCACGGCAAACCCGCGACAGGTCTGGCTCTGGCTGGCTTGTTGAAAGCCTTCGGCCAAGGCCGCCGCCGGGGCATTCAGGCCCAGCAACACGACGCCACGGCAGTACGGGTCGCGCTCCTGGATCAGTTCGTCGAGCTGTTTCCATTCCTCGGCACTTTGCGCTTCGATCTTCCACCACGCCGGATAGATGCCCAGGTTGTAGAGGCGTTTCAGCGCGCGATAGAGCACGTCCGGGTGCGTCGAGGGGTGATCCTTGGGCGGGATGATTTCCAGCAGCAGTTCGTGACCGCTGACCTGAGACGCCTGATACAAACCCTTGATCTGCGCTTCCTGTTCCAGCCGCAACAGCGGCTCGTCGTCCGGGTGAAATTGCACCAGGCACTTGATGATTTGTTCTTGCGGCCAGGCAATCAGGTTGCTGCCGATGGAGCGCCCGTGCTCGAACGCCAGCGGCCGTGAACCCTGGACTTCCACCGGCCGCGCCACCCACCAGCCACGACCGGTAGCGGCGTTCAGCGAGTCCTGGCCAAAGCGTTGATCGGCCAGCAGCCCGACATCGGCTTCGATGCCCTGCGTACGCAAATCGGCTTCGACGCGCTCCACTGCTTTAATAAAGAGTTGTTTCAGTTCGCAGATCGCACTCAAGTCGCGACCGCCCTTGTGCGCCAGTTCCACCAGTTGCCCGCGATGGTCGAAGGCGAAGATGAACAGTTGCTTCCACTGTTTGCGCGGCACGCTGACCTGATGCAGGCGTTGCAGCGTCGCGTCCTGATCCGGCCGGGTGATCGGCACCGGGCTGTTGAACAGGTAATCGAGTTCAGCGCGGGTCGGCATCGCCGGGGCGCAGGCATGGCGCGACACCACCAGACCACCGCAAGCATTGGCCAACTGGCAGCAGCGCTCGTCGCTGGCGTCTTCGAGCCAACCGGCGAGGAAGCCCGACATAAAGGCATCGCCGGCACCCAACACATTCAGCACTTCGACACGAACACCGGGATAGATCGCGCCGTCTTCGAGACGCACCGGAATCACCCCGTGAATCACCGTGCAACCTTGCGGGCCGAGTTTGACCACCAAGGTCGCGGCGCTCAGACGCCGCACATTGCGCAGCGCGGTGAGCAAATCCTCGGAGCCGCCGGCAATCAGAAACTCTTCTTCAGTGCCGACGATCAAGTCGAAACGCGGGAGGATTTTCTGCACGTGCTGGCTGACATTCTGATCGGCGACAAAACGGGTTTCGCCGTCGGCCTTACCGGCCAGGCCCCAGAGTACCGGGCGGTAGTCGATGTCCAGAATACGTTTGACGTTGTGCTTCTCGGCGTAATCCAGCGCCTGAATGCTCGCCTTGTAGACGCCGTCAGTGGAGAAATGGGTGCCGGTGATCAGCAAGGCTTTGCTGGAGGCAATAAAGGCTTCGCTGATGTCTTCGGCCCGCAACGCCATGTCGGCGCAGTTTTCGCGGTAGAAGACTAAAGGGAAGGTTTCGCGGTCCTTGAGACCGAGCAGGACCATGGCGGTCAGGCGTTCCGGATCGACCTTGATGCCGCTGACGTCGCAACCTTCGCGGGCCAGGGATTCGAGCAGGAAGCGGCCCATGTGGTCGTCCCCTACCCGGCTCAACATCGCCGACTTGAGGCCCAGGCGCGCGGTGCCAAAAGCGATGTTGGCGGACGATCCACCGAGGTATTTGGCGAAGCTTGAAACGTCCTCCAACCGCGCCCCGACTTGCTGCGCATAAAGGTCGACGCCAAGGCGCCCCAGGCAAATCAGATCCAATTGACGCCCACTGGCAAAACGAGTCTGGCCCATGCTGGCTCCTGTTATTTTTATCAGCCTGCGTTCGGGACGATGGCCGTGCCGAACACTCTTGGTGGATGCAGACTAAAACGTCTCGGACTGAATAATCAATATTTATTCTATATATTTTTTACGTGGAATATTTTTTCCAATAAACTCTGAACGAGCGCTCCAGACACAGTGCATCGTTTCAGCAAGTGTCTGTCGATCGGCAAGCTCAAGATTTTATTCCGGCCTACCCTGTAGACTGCGCACAGCCAACCTATTGTCAGGGGATGACCTTTTCGTCATTCCTATAAGAACAAGCCAGAAGGATCCTTTATGTCCCGCACCGATCAGCCGGCTACCACCGAGAGCACGCCCGAGAGCGACCTCCCCAGCCCCCCGATCAATGCCGAGCGTTTGCTGCAGCTGATCACCAACGAATACGAAAGCCTGCCGCGCCAGCTCAAACGCATCGCCAGCTACATGAGCCAGCAAAGCGACCGGATCATGGTTGATCGCATCAGCGACATAGCCCGTGAGTGCGAAGTGCACCCGTCGGCCATCGTGCGCTTCTCCCAGCGCTTTGGTTTCAGCGGTTTCAGCGAAATGCAGGCGTTGTTCCGCGAGGCCTACACGCACAAAACCACGCCGGTGCAGAACTACCAGCAGCGCATCCGCAGCATGATCGCCAACAAGTCGCAGAAGGCCAGCGGCGGCGACCTGGCGCGCGAATGCGTCAACGCCACGCTGTCGGGCATCGAACGGCTGGGGATGGAACTCGACGACGTCGCCTTCGACAAGGCAGTGGATCTGGTGGTAAATGCCGACAACATCTACGTGGTCGGGGTGCGCCGCTCGTTCGCGGTCGCCGACTACCTGGTCTACAACCTGCAACACACCAACAAGCGTATTCACCTGGTTTCAGGGCTTGGCGGCAGCTACCGCGAGCAGATGCGCAGCGTGCGCGCCAATGACCTGGTGATCGCCATCAGCTTCACGCCCTATGGCAAGGAAACCCAGCACTGCCTGCGCATCGCCCAGCATCATCAGGCGAAAACCTTGATCATCACGGATAGCAACCTTTCGCCGCTGGCCAAGCGTGCGAGCACAGTGTTGCTGGTGAATGAAGGGAGTTCGTTTGCGTTTCGTTCGCTGAGTGCGACGTTGTGTTTGTGTCAGGCGTTGTTTATTGCGGTGGCGTATCGGTTGGAATTGAAGGTGGATGAGATTCATGAGCAGGTCGGTTTCGAGGACTGACAATTCCTTCAAGCTCGGATAGGTTATGCCCTCTCCCAGTTCGACTTGAAGGAACGTGTCATGAAACTGATCGGCATGCTGGATTCGCCTTATGTACGGCGCGTGGCCATTTCTGCCCAACACTTGGGCATCGCGCTGGAGCACGACTCGGTGTCGGTGTTCCGGCATTTCGAGCAATTCCAGCAAATCAACCCGGTGGTCAAGGCGCCGACGTTGGTGCTGGATGACGGTGAAGTGTTGATGGACTCGACGCTGATCATCGACTACCTCGAAGCCCTCGCCGGGCCTTCGAAAAGCTTGATGCCGAGTGATCTGAAGCAACGGGCGCGCTCGTTACGGGTGATCGGGTTGGCGCTGGCGGCGTGCGAAAAATCGGTGCAGCTTTACTACGAACGGAATCTGCGGCCGGCGGATATTCAGTATCAGCCGTGGGTTGAGCGGGTTGAAGGCCAGCTCGCTGCGGCCTATTCAGCGCTGGAGCGAGAGCTTGAAAAGCAGCCGTTGGTGAATGGCAGCGCGATTGCGCAGGACGGAATCACCGTCGCAGTCGCCTGGAGCTTCACCAACCTAGTGGTGCCGGATCAAGTCGATGACTCGCGCTTCCCGCACATCGCTCAATTCACCGCGCAGGCAGAAAAGCTTGAGGCGTTCATCAGTACCCCGATAACCTGAGCCGCCCATCGTCCCGGACTCGCTCATGACCACCGCTGACACCTCTGCCCCGGCGTTGAAGGAAATCTTCAACGCCGAGCGCCTCAAGCACATCGCGACCGAGATGACGGCGGTTTACCCGGCGTTCAACGCCAAGGCCTTTCTGAAAATGGCCAATGAAGGCCTTGCTGAATTGTCGATCATGCAGCGCATGGCGCGGGTCAGTGAGTGTCTGCATGCGGTGCTGCCGCTCGGATATGAAGAGTCACTTGAGGTGCTGCGTGCCCTGGCCCCTCGGCTGAACAGTGGTTTTGTCAGTATCTCGTTGCCGAATTATGTGGCGATGTATGGCGCTCATGATTTTGAGCAGTCGATGGAAGCGCTCAAGTTTTTCACCTCGTTCGGTTCTTCCGAGTTTGCAATCCGGCATTTTCTGCGCAGTGATCTTGAACGTTCATTGGCGCTGATGGAGGTCTGGTCGCAGGATGAAAACGAACACGTTCGGCGGCTCGCAAGCGAAGGCAGTCGCCCGCGATTGCCGTGGTCGTTTCGATTGGAACCGGTTCAGGCTGACCCGAGCCTGGCAGCGGTGATCCTCGATAATCTCAAGGCTGATGAAAGCCTGTACGTGCGCAAGTCCGTGGCCAATCACCTTAATGACATCACCAAGGATCATCCGGAGTGGGTGCTGGATTTGATTGAAGGTTGGTCGCTGGAGAACAAGCACACGGCCTGGATCGCCAAGCATGCGCTGCGTAGTTTGATCAAACAGGGGAATCAGCGGGCGTTGGCGGTTAATGGCGCGGGTGGCAAACCCGAAGTTGAGATTATTGGCGTGAAGGTTGAACCGGCGGTGATTCGGCTCGGGGAGAAAATCACTTTGTCGTTTACCGTGAAATCCACGGTGGCGGAGAGTCAGCGGCTGGTGATCGACTATGCGATTGATTACGTCAAAGCGAATGGCAGTACTTCGGCGAAAGTGTTCAAGCTGAAGGCACTCACCCTGCCCGGTCATGCCAGTGAATTCGTTAGCCGTGGGCAGCAGATCAAGGAACTGACCACACGCCGGCATTACGCCGGCAAGCATGCAGTGCACATCATGGTCAACGGCGAACGGCTGGCCAGCACCTCATTCGAAATCCTCCCCTGATATCAATTCTGATCGCTGAACACTGTGGCGAGGGGCTTGCCCCGTTGGGCTGCGCAGCAGCCCCAATAAAGCTGACGCGGTCTTTCAGAAAGAACTCGATGACCGATTTGGGGCTGCTTCGCAACCCAACGGGGCAAGCCCCCTCGCCACAGAGTGTTTCATCAAGAGACCGAACTATTTTGAGGTCTGGAGGAGCAAAGCTTGCTCGCGAAAAACGATAACGCGGTGTGTCAGACCTGACGCCTTCGCGAGCAAGCTTCGCTCCTACAGGGGAAATGCCGGGCTATCAGCCTGGCTTGTGGTTATCCAGCACCCGATTGACCACTAACCCACTCAACATGATCGCCTGTTGCAGCATCAGCATCTTATTGCGCTGCGGGCCGTCCATTAAGCTGGCGATCTCACTCGCCATGTCGCTGGCCGAGCCCAGCGATTCGCAGGCTTGGACCAGCAGCGTTTCGTCATCCACCGTGGGGTCGATAAGGAAGATGATGCCCGGCTTGCGGGGCGGTATCGGCTCTTTCAGCGCCCCGGGGTTGAGGTAGAAGTTGAGCGCGCGGTCTGCCGCCTCTTTCAGTTTTTTGGGGTCAAGAGAGGCGTCGAAGGGTACTGGATCAAGAGTTGGGGGATTCGGCGTGACTTTGAACATGGATGAAACTCCTTATGCCGTTAGTAAAGGAGCCAACCAACCTCGCTACCAAACGAAGGGTGGTGGCCATACGCAGGTTGGTAGACCGGGACATAAGGAAACCGGCGCACCCGAAGGTGCCCTGCGCATGACCACCATAATGCCGAGACGAAAGACGCCGCGAATGGTGATGCTATGCAGATCTCATGAATGGGCTACCAAACCCGATCACTGTTTTTCAGTGACCGGGAAACGATATAGCCCGCCATGTAGACGCACAAGCCGGCGGATTCTGTCTTAGGCGTAGGTAACGGCGCAAGGCGTTGTAGCCTTTAGGACGTAACCGCGAGTGTCTTTAAACAGGCGCCGTTAAACATGTTTATGCGGTGCGCCAGACCTGACGCCTTCGCGAGCAAGCCCGCTCCCACAGGGAATTTGCAATTACAGGGGATTGGGGCCTAGAAGCAGGCCCTGCTCGCGCTCACACAACTCCACCACGTAATCCCACAACACCCGCAGCCTTACTGACTTGTGCAACTCCCGCCGCGTGCTGATCCAGTAGCTGCGCTGAATGCTCTCATCCGGCAGCAACGGCACCAGTTCCGGATCGGCATTGGCCATATAACAAGGCAACACCGCGATCCCCAACCCCGAACGCGCAGCCTGATGCTGGGCGATGACGCTGGTGCTGTGGAACACGACCTGGGGGTTGCGACAGAAGCTGTTGAGAAACATCAGCTCCTGGCTGAACAGCAGATCATCGACGTAGCCGATCCACGCATGGCGGCCGAGGTCTTCGCGGCTGCGCAGCGGTGGTGCCTTGTCGAGGTAGGCCTGGCTGGCGTAGAGCGCCAGGCGATAGTCGGTGAGTTTGCGGGTGACGAGCATGTCGGCGGCCGGGCGTTCGAGGTGGATGCTGATTTCGGCTTCGCGGTTGAGGATGCTGACGAAGCGCGGCACGGCGACCAGTTCCACTTCGAGCCCTGGGTAGCGTTCGAACAGGCCGTTCATGCGGCTGGCGAGGAACATGATGCCCAGTCCTTCGGTCACGCCGACGCGGATTTTGCCCAGTGGCGCGGTGGATTGGGTGATTTCTTCCTGGGCCAGCAGCGCGACGTTTTCCATGGCTTCGGCGTGTTTGAGCAGCGCTTCACCGGCCGGGGTCAGTTGATAGCCTTGGGCGTGCTGGACAAACAGCGCGGTGCCGAGGCTCTTTTCAATCGCCTCGATGTGCCGGGCCACGGTGGCGTGGGTGGTGTTCAAGCGCCGGGCAGCGGTGAGCAAGCGGCCGCTGCGCTGCAATTCGAGAAAAAACCGCAGGTCATTCCAATCGAACATGAATCTTCCTTGGGGCTACGCTGATAGAAGCACTGTCTAAAAACGCACAGCGGCTGCGCAAAATCTAACATTCTTTATACGAAAGCTAACAACTAGGATGACCCCAACAACAAAAACAATCAGAGGTAAGGGATGCAGACCTCCCTAGATGAATTCGATTACATCGTGGTCGGCGCCGGGCCGGCCGGGTGTTTGCTGGCCAATCGATTGTCCGCCAACCCGCAACACCGGGTGCTGCTGCTCGAAGCCGGCGGGCGCGATAACTACCCGTGGATTCACATCCCGGTGGGTTACCTGTTCTGCATCGGCAACCCGCGCACCGACTGGTGCTTCAAGACCGAAGCGCAACCCGGTCTGCAAGGTCGCGCACTGAGTTACCCACGGGGCAAAGTGCTCGGTGGCTGCTCCTCGATCAACGGCATGATCTACATGCGCGGCCAGGCTGGCGATTACGATGGCT
The DNA here is from genome assembly GCF_034344865.1 of Pseudomonas sp. 10S4. NCBI lineage: Bacteria > Pseudomonadati > Pseudomonadota > Gammaproteobacteria > Pseudomonadales > Pseudomonadaceae > Pseudomonas > Pseudomonas sp. 10S4. The sequence goes on along the minus strand of NZ_CP133774.1, from coordinate 4,728,032 downwards.
GGGCGGCCGAGGGCAATCCGGGCTGGTCCTGGAAAGACGTATTCCCGCTGTTCAAACAAAGCGAAAACCATTTTGCCGGCGACTCGGAATTTCACGGCGCTGCCGGGGAATGGCGCGTGGAGCGTCAGCGGTTGTCGTGGCCGATTCTCGATGCATTCCGCAGCGCCGCCGAGCAAAGCGGCATCGCCAGCATCGATGACTTCAACCAGGGCGAGAACGAAGGTTGTGGTTACTTTCAGGTTAACCAGAAGGCCGGGATTCGCTGGAACGCGGCGAAGGCATTTCTCAAGCCGATCCGTCATCGCGCCAATCTCACTGTTTTGACTGATGTTGAAGTCGATCGCGTATTGCTGGAAAACGGTCGCGCTTCGGCGGTCCTCACCCGTTGGAAGGGCCAGGCGAAGACCTTCAAGGCGCGCAAGGAAATCGTCCTGTGCGCCGGCTCCGTCGGTTCGCCGAGCATCCTGCAACGCTCCGGGATCGGTCCGCGTTCGCTGCTGCAACGTTTGGGGATCGGCGTTGCCCATGAACTGCCGGGGGTTGGCGGCAACCTGCAGGATCACCTGCAACTGCGGCTTATCTACAAACTGGAAAACGCCCGCACCCTGAACCAGATCGCCGGCAGCGTGTGGGGCAAGATGGGCATGGGCCTGCGTTATCTGTATGACCGCAGCGGGCCGTTGTCCATGGCGCCGAGTCAGTTGGGCGCGTTTGCCCGTTCGGGGCCGGAGCAGACTTCGGCGAATCTTGAATACCATGTGCAGCCGCTGTCGCTGGAGCGTTTTGGCGAGCCGTTGCACCCCTTCCCTGCGTTCACCGCGTCGGTCTGTGATCTGCGCCCGCAGAGCCGTGGCCGCATTGAAATCCGCAGCGCTGACCCGCAGGAAGCGCCGCTGATTCAGCCCAATTACCTGAGCCATCCCGAGGATTTGCGCATCGCGGCGGACGCGATTCGCCTGACACGCCGCATCGTTGCCGCGCCGGCCCTGGCGGCGTTCAAACCGGTTGAGTATTTGCCCGGTGACAGTTTGCAGAGTGAAGAGGAATTGCACGAAGCCGCTGCGCGAATCGGCACGACAATTTTCCATCCGGTGGGCACTTGCCGGATGGGCAGCGACGCGGATGCGGTGGTTGATGCGCAGCTCAACGTCCACGGCATTCCTGGCCTGCGCATCGCCGACGCCTCGATCATGCCGCGCATCACCTCGGGCAACACGTGTTCGCCTACGCTGATGATTGCCGAGAAGGCTGCGCAGTTGATCCTTAACCCCGGCACAAGAAGCCTCAATCCACAGAAGGAACTGCTGAGTAACGCTTGAATCACACTGTGGGAGCGAGCTTGCTCGCGATAGCGGTGTGTCAGGCAATATCTCTTTGACTGGAAGACCGCCATCGCGAGCAAGCTCGCTCCCACAGGATCGATGTACACCCCGATTTATGGAAAAACGCGGCACCCGCCCACAAGGCCGGCGCCGACAGTGGAACAACAAAAACAATCACTGTGAGGGATACCGATATGTCAGAACACGTTCAGCCTCTGGAAGCCACGCGCAGCGCGGGCGTCAGCAGCGGCACCAAGAAAGTCATCTTCGCCTCGTCCCTGGGGACGGTGTTCGAGTGGTATGACTTTTTCCTCTACGGCGCCCTCGCGGCGGTGATCAGCAAGCAGTTCTTTGCCGGGGTCAACGACACCACGGCGTTCATTTTTGCGCTGATGGCGTTTGCCGCCGGGTTCATCGTGCGGCCGTTCGGTGCGCTGGTGTTCGGTCGGTTGGGGGACATGATCGGGCGCAAATACACCTTCCTCGCAACCATCATCCTCATGGGCCTGGCGACGTTCTGTGTCGGGTTGCTGCCGACCTACGCCAGCATCGGCATCGCCGCGCCAATCATTCTGGTGCTTCTGCGCATGCTCCAGGGCCTGGCCCTCGGCGGCGAGTATGGCGGCGCCGCGACTTACGTCGCAGAACATGCACCGATGGGCAAACGCGGTTTCCACACTAGCTGGATTCAGTCCACGGCCACCCTCGGCCTGTTGCTGTCGCTGCTGGTGGTGCTCGGTTGCCGTTACTTCACCGGCGACCAGTTTGAAGTTTGGGGCTGGCGCATTCCGTTCCTGTTTTCCATCGTGCTGCTGGGCATCTCGACCTGGATTCGCCTGAGCCTGCACGAGTCGCCAGCCTTCGTGAAAATGAAAGAGGAAGGCAAGCTCTGCAAGCAACCGCTGCGCGATTCCTTCGGGAAATGGGAGAACCTCAAAGTCGTACTGATTGCGCTGTTCAGCATCAACGCCGGGCAAGCGGTGACCTTCTACGCTGCGCAGTTCTACGTGCTGTTCTTTCTCACCCAATTCCTGAAAATGGACCCGGCGCTGGCCAACAGTTTGCTGATTGTCAGCGTGATCATCGGCGCGCCGTTCTTCATCTTTTTCGGCTGGCTGTCGGACAAGGTCGGGCGCAAACCGGTGCTGATGATTGGCCTGTTGCTGGCCACCGCGCTGTACTTCCCGATCTTCAAGACCCTGGCCCACTACGCCAACCCGGCCATCGACCAGGCCAGCCATCAGGCACCGATCACCGTACTGGCCGACCCGGCCACTTGCACCTTCCAGTTCGACCCGGTGGGCAAGGCGAAATTTGATAGCCCGTGCGACAAGGTCAAAACCTTTCTGGTCAAGCAGGGCCTGCCCTACACCAGTGCGGCGGCCCCGGCAGGCAGTGGCGTGCAGGTCAGCGTGGGTGACGTGAAGATCGATGGCTACGACGAAGCGGCCCTGCGTGGCGCGGTGACGCTGGCGGGTTATCCGTCGCAAGCCGACACCCAGCAGATCAACAAACCGATGATCGTCGCGCTGATTGTCGCGCTGATCATCATCTCCGCCATGTGCTACGGCCCGCTGGCGGCGCTGATGGTTGAACTGTTCCCGACGCGCATCCGCTACACCTCGATGTCCCTGCCCTACCACATCGGCAATGGCTGGTTCGGCGGGTTCCTGCCGACGGTGTCGTTTGCGTTGGTGGTGTACACCGGGGACATTTTCTATGGGCTTTGGTACCCGGTGGTGATTACCGGGGTGAGCCTGATTGTGGGGCTGATTTGTTTGCGGGAGACGAAGAACGTGGATCTGGATACCAACTGACGGAGCCTGAGTTCACTGCAACCCCCTGTGGCGAGGGAGCTTGCTCCCGCTGGGCTGCGAAGCGGCCCCAAAGAATGGGACTGCTGCGCAGTCCAGCGGGAGCAAGCTCCCTCGCCACAGGTGAAGTGTTCATCCTCATTGCCCACATTTTCGTTAAGCTCGATGAACACTACAGCCCCGCCACTCCCCAGACCGAGGCACCATGATCATTTCATCTGCATCTGACTATCGCGAGGCGGCACGTCGCAAACTTCCCCGATTTTTGTTTGATTACATCGATGGCGGCGCTTATGCCGAGCACACGCTGCGGGCCAATAGCGCCGATCTGACGGATATCAAGCTTCGTCAGCGCATTCTGAAAAACGTCGAAACCCTGAGCCTTGAAACCACCCTCTTCAATCAACCCCTTTCAATGCCGATCATCCTGGCGCCGGTAGGCCTGACCGGGATGTTCGCCCGCCGTGGTGAAGTCCAAGCGGTCAAAGCGGCAGAGAACAAAGGGATTCCACTGTGCCTTTCAACAGTGTCGGTATGTTCGATCGAAGAAGTGACGGCACACAGCCAACAATCGATCTGGTTTCAGCTGTACGTGTTGAAAGACCGTGGCTTCATGAAGAACGCACTGGAACGGGCGAAGGCTGCCGGTGTAAAAACCTGGTCTTTACCGTCGATATGCCCACGCCCGGCGCCCGGTATAGGGACGCGCACTCGGGGATGTCCGGGCCTTTTGCTTCATCGCGGCGTATTTTGCAGGCGATGACCCGGCCCGACTGGGCATTCAACGTCGGGGTCATGGGGCGCCCACACGACCTTGGCAATATCTCGAAGTACCTCGGCAAAGCCGTAACGCTGGAAGACTACATGGGCTGGCTGGCCAATAACTTCGACCCTTCGATCAGTTGGAGCGACCTGGAGTGGATTCGTGAGTTCTGGGAAGGCCCGATGATCATCAAAGGCATTCTCGACCCGCAAGATGCCAGGGACGCGGTCAGTTTTGGCGCTGACGGCATCGTGGTGTCGAACCACGGCGGGCGGCAACTGGACGGCGTGCTCTCGACCACCAAGGCGTTGCCGCCGATCATGCAAGCGGTGGGCAATGACCTGACCGTGCTGGTCGACTCGGGCATCCGCTCGGGGCTGGATGTCGTGCGGATGCTGGCGCTGGGCGCAAAAGGCGTACTACTGGGGCGTTCCATGGCTTACGCACTGGCGGCCGATGGTCAACGCGGGGTCGAAAACATGCTGGATATTTTCGCCAGGGAAATGCGCGTGGCCATGACCTTGACCGGGGTGACTTCGATCAGTCAGATCAATGAATCAACGTTGGTGGAAACGCTTCGGTAGTAGGCTTTTGACACCGAACCTGTGGCGAGGGAGCTTGCTCCCGCTTGAGTGCGCAGCGCTCACAAAATCTTGGGGCCGCTACGCAGCCCAGCGGGAGCAAGCTCCCTCGCCACAACCAAGTTCCTTGACCACAAACAAGCGCACTCGCCACAGTCACTCGTAATTTTCGAGAATCTCGAACGTCACTTGATCGGGATAGAACGCCACGTGGTCGCGAATCTGCTCGACCGACACCTTGGGGTTCTCATAACTCCACACCGCATTGGCGCCTTCATGCCCCGGGATTTGCAGGCTGAAATAGCTGGCATCGCCCTTGTAAGGGCAATAACTGGTGTGATCGGTGCGGGCAAAGTACTTTTCGTCGATGTCTTCGCGCGGGACGTAATACACCGGCGGATAGTTGGCTTCCATCAGAATCAGCGCCCGGGCGGACGCGGCCACCTGAATACCGTGAAACTTCACCAACAGACAGCCGGGCTGCTCGGCGATGGTGATGACAGGACTGGGACCGGAGCTTTTCATGGAATACGTTCCTCATGACGCTGATGAACCTGTAGGAGCAAGGCTGGGCTGCAGAGCGGCCCCAAAACCTGAGGCCCCGACTGTCAGGTATAACCCAAGTTTGAGCTATGCGACTGCTTCGCAGCCGAACGGGAGCAAGCTCCCTCGCCACAAGTTCACAAACAAAGTCAAAAGATCGCAGCCTTCGGCAGCTCCTACAGGGTACGAGCGCAGTACAAACATCACGGTTTACACGGTCAATGTAGGACCTGGCGAAGCCTGCGATCTTTTGATCTTTATCTGTCGTCAAATCAAGCGACGATATCGGTCGCCAATGCCTGCCCTACCGTTCCCACCGCAAAATCCACAGCCCCGTGCCCGGTCAAATCCACCATCAAACTGGTCTGGTTGGTCTGCGCAAAGTACGTGAGGATCGCGTCGCCGGCGTGCCCGGTGAAACCGCTGACGAAGTTCAGCGCCGCGTTGCCCGCAGCAAATTCGGCAATGCCTGACAGGTCGATCTTGTCCTGGCCGCTGGTGAAATCCATGATCCAGTCCGGTGCGGTCATGGTCGAATCGCTGGCGGCGCCAAACACAAAGGTGTCCGCCCCGGCCCCGCCCCACAGCGAATCACCGCCACCGCCACCGTAGATGATGTCGTTGCCGGCCCCGCCTTCGAGGATGTTCGCCACCGCGTTACCGATCAGCAGGTCATTGCCCGAACCGCCGATAGCGTTTTCCAGGGTCACGCCGTGGGCGATGGATACGTTGCCGACCAGACCGCCCACGTCGGAGAACGAGCCTTCGTTGAGGTTGATCTTCTGGTTTTGGCTGAAACCGGAGAAGTCCAGGGTGTCGTTACCGCCACCATCCCACACCGAAAACACCACTTTCGAGGCGGCCGAAGTAGCGCTGTAGAAGTCCCGTTCGGCGTTGGAGTTGAAGCCGTAGACCGTGTCGCTGGCGCGGGTTTCCAGGTTGGCGCCGTAGAGTTTCTGCACCGCCACGATGTCGTCCAACAAAGGTGCCGAGGCATAGGCGCCGCTGCCGTCCTTGCTGAAATTCTGCTGCGTGTTGCTTTCGCTCCAGTAGCTCATGAGACTGTAGCCACGTGTGTCCTGGGCGTAAGTCACGTCGTTATAGGTCGGGTTGCCGTTGCCGGCGTTGTAGACACCAGGATGCGACAGGCCCAGGGTGTGGCCGATTTCGTGGGTCAGGGTCTGGCGCCCGTAGTTGTTGGTGTCCGGGGTTTTGTTGACCTGGTATTGGTCGTTGATCATGTACCAGGACTGGCCGTCGTACTGGCTGCCTTGTGGCAAATAGGCGAACGCCGCGCCGCCAGTGTTGTTGCTGTAGTTGCCGAAGGTCATGTGACCGTCGCCGCCGGTGCCTTCGCTGAAGGTGACTTTGGCCACGTCCGACCAGGATTGCATCGCCAGCACCGCCTGGGCTTTTTGCTGGGCGCTGAATTCGCCGAACGTGCCGAGGGCCGGATTGTAGTTCGCTGGTTTCGAGGTCAGGAAGGTGTAGCTGAGGTCGATCTTGCCGTCGCTATTCTGGTCATGCCAGGACGCGCCCTTGCGCAGAATCTGGTCGGCGGCCTGATCAGCGGTGAACGAAGGTTTGCCGTTCACCAAAACGCTGCCGCCACGGTCGTACAAGTGGCTGAAGGTGTCGACTGTCGAGTAGGCGTCACTGGCCCGGGATTTTGCTTGAGACATTGCTTACGTCCTTGTTTAAAAGTAGTCAGTTTCCGACAGACCACGGCGATCCCTTGGCGAGATCGTCCTGTCACTCGCCTAATGCAGGCGCGGTGAAACTGACACAGCTTGAAACCTGGCGCTAATCAATTTCTCGATACCAGGGGCGGGTCAGCCATCCGTGGATCGAGTCACCGCTTCCCAAGCATCGATCTCCTGCGCCATGTGAGCCAACCGCTCGCGCACCAGTTGCAGCGCATCGCTGCCCAGCAGCAAATGCGCTGGCGGTGAATCGCTGGCGATCAAGGCCAGCATGGCTTGGGCAGCTTTGATCGGGTCGCCCAACTGTTTGCCGCTTTTGTTCTGGCGCGCTGTTCGGATCGGGTCGAAAGAGGCGTCATAGTCGGCGATGCTGCGCTCGGAGCGGCGCATCGAACGCCCGGCCCAATCGGTGCGAAACGATCCTGGCGCCACCGCCGTGACGGAGATACCGAAAGGCTTGAGCTCCTTGCTCAAGGTGTCGGAAATCCCTTCCAGGGCGAATTTGCTACCGCAGTAATAAGCGATGCCGGGCATGGTGATTAAGCCGCCCATGGACGTGATGTTGATGATGTGCCCGGCCCTGCGCTGGCGGAAAAACGGCACAAACGCTTTGGTGACGGCCACTGCACCAAACACATTGACGTCGAACTGCTGGCGCATCTCTTCCAGCGCCGACTCCTCGAAAATGCCTTCGTGGCCGTAACCGGCGTTGTTGACCAATACATCCACCGGCCCGAGGTTTTTTCGACCTCAGCGACGACAACATCGATGGCTTCAAAATCAGTGACATCCAGGCACCGACCGAACGCATTCTTTGAGGCGTGTTGTTCGAATTCGGCCCGGGCCACTTCGCTGCGCACGGTGCCAATCACGCGGTGCCCCGCGGCCAGTGCTTCGTTGGCCAGCGCCTGGCCAAAGCCGCTGCTGACACCGGTTATGAAGAGGGTCTTTTTTGCAGTCATGATCACGTTCCACCTGGTGTTTTGCTGCCGCACCACGCGGCAGTCAAGCTGACAGCCATGCTAAGAGCGTAGCCCCCCTGAATGAACGCCCATAACTGTGGGTCTTTTGCCTATTCCTCTGAGTCGATTGATTTGCGGGGCGAGCGAGTTCACATTCAAGCCCTGTGTTATCGAGCGAGTAGATCAGTTGAGCAATTCAGGTGTTGATCAAAACGATTGCCAGCCACGGATGATTGCGCTGCTGACGAAGCTCGCACCGGATGAGGGTTACAACCTCACGGCGCTGCCGGGCGTGCGTTTACTGCGTTCCAACCGTGCGCTGGAGCGCACGCCGGTGCTCTACGATCCGGGCATCGTCATCGTCTGTCAGGGGCGCAAGCGCGGATATTGGGGCAACGCGACTTACCTGTACGATGCCCGACACTATCTGGCAGTTGCCGTGCCCGTACCGTTCACCATGGAAACCGATGCCAGCGCCGAGGAACCGCTGCTGGCGATCTACTTTCACCTGGACTTCAAACTCGCCGCCGATCTGATGCTGCAACTCAACGACGAGCCCACCGCCGAGCCTAAAGGCATGTACGCCTCGCCGATGGAACCGCGCTTGAACCAATCCGTCCTGCGCCTGCTGGAAGCCCTCGATTCGCCGCTGGATGCCCGCATCCTTGGGCCGTCACTGCTGCGGGAAATCTATTACCGGATTCTCACCGGTGCCCAGGGTGGATCGATGTGTGCAGCCCTCACTGCTCGAGGTCGCTTCGGCCGAGTGTCCCAAGCCCTGCGAAAAATCCACGGCAGCCTCGGTGAACGGCTGGACGTCGAGCAGTTGGCCGCGGAAGCAAACATGAGCGTGCCGACCTTTCACGCGCATTTCAAAGCCATCACCCACACCTCGCCGATGCAGTACCTGAAATCGACACGCCTGCATCAGGCTCGCCTATTGATGGCACGCAACGGCTATAGCGTGGCGATGGCGGCGTCTGAAGTCGGTTATGAAAGCGGCTCACAGTTCAGCCGGGAATTCAAAAGGCTGTTCAGCCGTACGCCCACCGATGAAGTGGCGCGGATGAAAGGTGCGTTTGCCTTGCCGCCGCCAATGGAGGATTCGGTGTTTGTGTCGTCGCACTGAGTGATGCTGCCATTCCCCTGTGTGGGAGCGGGCTTGCTCGCGAAGAGGCCGGCACATTCACCATCGATTATCGCCAGACACACCGCTTTCGCGAGCAAGCCCGCTCCCACCTTTGATCGTGGATGAGTCGGGAGTTTGTGTACGACCGCAATCCCCTGTGGGAGCGGGCTTGTTGGCGGCAGCGTCGCCCATCGGCTGATCGCCGAATACGTCCTGGCCTTCGAGGGCCGCGACGAACACCTGCTCAGAAGTATCTGGCACGACGGCGCACGACTGGATCTGGGTGCAGCGTTCGGCAGTTATCAAGGCATCGACGCGATCATCGAGTCGGCCCACAGCAACTGGGCGACGATGCCCCACATGCATCACTGGATGGCCAACGCCGTGATCGATATCGACGGCGAAACCGCCGCCGGGCGGGTTGCGGTGGACTGTTTGTGTACTCATGTCGAAATGGGACAGGTGCAGATCAGCGGCCTGTATCACGATCGATTCGAATGGCGTGATGGCCGCTGGGCGTTCATTGAACGCCGGTTCGAGCTGCACTTCCTGACGCCGCTGGCGGGTTGGAAAGCGGTCGCAGGCTCGGAAGCCTCGGTCTAAGGTCTCGTCATCATCGGCAACCTTTTATCTGTATATCCATACAGATAAAGGTTGCTCCAATCGTAATCCCTGCGCATTCTGTCCACCTTCTTCAAACCGACTTGAACGATGGTGGTTATGCAGCTGTACCTCTGTGAAAAACCTTCCCAGGCCAAAGACATTGCAGCAGTGCTCGGCGCCAAGCGCCGGGGCGACGGTTGCTGGCTGGGAACGAACGTCACGGTGACCTGGTGCATCGGCCACCTGCTGGAAACCGCGCCGCCGGATGCCTACGACGCGCGCTACAAGCGCTGGGTGCTGGCAGACCTGCCGATCATCCCCGACAAATGGAAGATGACCGTCAAGCCGCGTACCGCCAGCCAGTACAAAGCGGTCAAACGCTTGCTTGGCGAGGCCACTGAACTGGTGATCGCCACGGACGCCGACCGCGAGGGCGAGATGATCGCCCGGGAACTGGTGGAGCATTGCCGCTATCGCGGGCCGATCCGGCGGCTTTGGCTATCGGCGCTGGATGATGCGTCGATCCGCAAGGCCTTAGCGGCGCTCAAGCCGGGGGTCGAGACCTTCAGCCTCTACCACTCGGCGCTGGGCCGCTCCCGGGCCGACTGGCTGATCGGGATGAACATGAGTCGACTGTTCACGTTGCTGGGGCGACAGTCCGGTTATCAAGGCGTGCTGCCGGTCGGCCGCGTGCAAACCCCGACCTTGCGGCTGGTGGTGGATCGGGATCGCAGCATTGCCGATTTCGTCCCTGTCGCCTATTGGGCCATCGACGTGCAATTGCTGCACGATGGCACGGCGTTCACCGCGCAATGGCGCGCAGCATCAGACGTTTGCGACGATCAGGATCGCTGCCTGAATCAGGCTCTGGCGCAGCAAGCGGCAGCGGCGATGGGCAGTGCGTCAAGCGCCCGGGTGATCAAACTTCGGACCGAACGCATGCGCGAAATCGCTCCGCTGCCGTTTGATCTGGGCACCTTGCAGGAAGTCTGCGCAAGAAGCTCGGCCTCGGCGCCCAGGAAACCCTCGACATCGCCCAGGCACTCTACGAAACCCACAAAGTCATCACCTACCCGCGCAGTGACTGCGGCTATTTGCCCCTGAGTCAGCACAGCGAAGCGCCTGGCATTCTCGCCGCTCTGCGCCAGGCCGACCCAAGCCTCAACGCCTTGAACGAGCATCTGGAGCCTCAGCGACGCTCACGGGCCTGGAACGATGCCAAGGTCAGCGCTCACCACGGCATCATCCCCACCGCGGCAGCGAAAAACCTCGAGCGGTTGGTGGGTAAGCAACGGGCGGTTTACACGCTGATCCGCGCGCGTTATCTGGCGCAGTTCCTGCCCAACCATGAATACGACCGCACCCAGGCCGACTTCGACTGTGCTGGCGAAGCTCTGCGCGCCGTGGGCAAGCAGATCGTCGAACCTGGCTGGAAGCGTGCCCTGCCCGAGGCCCTCGCTCCGGCCAAGGGCCGCGAGGCGCCAGCGCCACAAACCCTACCGGCCCTGACCGAAGGGCGCGATTGTGCGGTGGCCGACGTCAAACTCAAGGACCTCTGGACCCAACCGCCCAAGCCGTTCACCGAGGGCGACTTGATCAAGGCAATGAAGAACGTCGCCAAACTGGTGGAAGACCCGCTGCTCAAGCAAAAACTCAAGGACACCACCGGGATCGGCACCGAAGCGACCCGCGCCTCGATCATCCAGGGCCTGCTCGACCGGGGTTATCTGGTGAAGAACGGCAAGGCCCTGGCCGCAACGCCGGCCGCGTTCAGCCTGATCGACGCCGTGCCCCGAGCCATCGCCGACCCTGGCACCACCGCGATCTGGGAACAGGCGCTGGACATGGTGCAAAGTGGTGAAATGAGCCTGGAAGAATTCGTCACCAAGCAGGCCGCCTGGATGAGCAAGCAGGTCGCTCGCTGCGCCGGCCTGAGCCTGACCATCAGCGGGCCGGCCAGCCCCGCCGGTAGCGGCGCAACTCCTTGGAAGAAGAAACGCAAGTCCACCCCGCGCAAGCCCGCAGCCGGTGCAAAACGCGCCGCCAAACCGGCGAGCAAAGCATGAGGGCACTTCGACAAGCCACGGATGGTCTAGTGTTGCTCAAGCCCGGCGATCGCCCTACTTTCTGAAAAGGTACCGACCATGATCATCGTCCACCACCTGAACAACTCCCGCTCCCAGCGCATCCTCTGGCTGCTGGAAGAGCTGGCCATCCCCTACGAACTGAAGCTCTATCAGCGCGACCCGAAAACCAACCTCGCGCCGCCAGAGTTGAAAGCGATCAATGCCTTGGGCAAATCGCCGGTGATCGAGGATGGCTCGCAGAAGCTGATCGAGTCCGCCGCGATCATCGACTACTTGATTCGCCGTCACGGCCAGGGTCGCCTGCAACCTGATCCATCCACCGCCGCCTACGATCAATACGTGCAATGGCTGCACTTCGCCGAAGGCTCGGCGATGTTGCCGATGATGCTGAATCTCTATGTGGGCAAGTTGGGTGAAGCCGGCGCGCCGCTGCATCCGCGCATCAATTCGGAAGTGGCCAACTACCTGAGCTACCTCGACACGGCACTGAGCCAGTCCGACTACCTGCTGGGTAATGAATTCAGCGCCGCCGACATCCAGATGAGTTTCATTGGCGAAATCGCCAGGGCCCAGGGCAAGCTTCGCGACTACCCTCATGTAGCGGCCTGGATTGAACGCTTCCAGGCGCGCCCGGCTTACATCGCCGCCTTGAAAAAGGGTGGCAAGTACGACTTCGCGCCCCACTGAGTGAACATCTGCGGGCCAGGGATGGTCCGCGAAATCAGGAGCCCGCCATGCCTCTCATAGAACTTTACGCCGCGCAACGCGACGAACTGGAGACGATTGAAAACCTGATGCAGTTCTACACGTACGACTTCAGCGAGTGGCTGCCGCTGAAGCTTGGCGAACAGGGTTTGTTCAACATTCAGCCGAAGCTGGATTACTGGCGAAAACCGGCGACGCGGCCGTTTTTGATCAAGGTTGATGGAGAGCTGGCCGGGTTCGTAACGGTGGATGATCAAACCCACCTGCCTGGCGCATATCTCAACATCGGCTACTTTTTTGTCAGCCGACGCTTTCGTGGCCAAGGCGTCGCGAAGTTTGTCGCATCCACCCTCTTGAGCCAGCTCCCCGGTCAATGGCAAATTTTCCACATCGATGCGAACCAGCCTGCGCGGTTGTTTTGGGCAAAGGTGATCCCTGCCCTTGCGCAGGAAAATTTCACAACGCAGCAACAGACGGTAGACGGCTATCCCTGCACGTTCTACCGCTTGGAAAGCCCAACCACCGGGCTCTAGACACCCTTTCCTAATACCAAAACCACTTTGTCCGACAATATGTAGTGACTAAAAATAATCACTACATAACCGTTGACGCCGTCGATTTGCCCTTGCATGATGCAGACGTCTCCCCGATCGGGAGTACAGGCAACACGTTTGAGCAAGCTCGTCTGACCGCCGAGCTGTTTTTCCCGGATACACGCTGCCCACAAGGCAGATTGAAGAAGCTGACCTGGCCCGAACGTCCAGTACAAAGACGAGAAGCGCTGGCGAAACATTCTCATGAAGCTTGTGGCCGACCCTGAAAACGTCGGCAGTGGCCTCCAGGTTTTCGCCGCTTCTCTTCGTTGTGACGCTATTGCGTAGCAGTTATTCAACACGACTACATGCAACAGACGCGAGACCCCGTCATTTCGACGGCTGACCGCTGACGTCCTGGTTTCGGTGCCAGGGATCAACTAACCGATGGGCTACCTGTATTAGCGAATCAACTTTGAAAGATCACCAAATGGTCAAGGGGCTTAATATGAATCTGAACAATCAACCTACTATCGATGAACTGGCTCGTATGTTCGCTGCGCAGAAAGACAGCCACGACAGCCATATCCTGTGGATCAGCAAGTCGGGCCAGGTGCACATGGACAGCCTGTCGCCCCATGCTCACGAAGCAGAGTTCGACCAGAACAACCAGGACCTGCTGGCCCGACTGAAGATGTACCGTCGCGGCCAGGGTTATGTCGGCAAGAAAGCCGCAGCCGACAAGGACTTCATGGGTAATGTTCTGCAAACTCTGAAACAGGCGTGGGCATCGATGCAGAACCAGAACGAAGTTCGGGTGATTGATCGGTTCTACTGAGTAAGATTGAAAAAAGGGCCTGCTCCCATCAAGGAGAAGGCCCTTTTTTATGCATGGGTTTTCACACACGTTTAGTGAACACCCTAAATCCCTGTGGGAGCGGGCTTGCTCGCGAAGGGGCCATCACCTTCAACATCACTGTCGACTGACCCACCGCTATCGCGAGCAAGCTCGCTCCCACAGTTGAATGACGGTGACTAGGAAAGCTCTGCTCCCAACACCAACTCCACAAACGCCAGCGCCGCCGCACTGTGGTAATTATTGCGACGACGCAACAACGCCGCCCCGCGCTGCGGCGCTTCACCTTGCAATGGAATCTTGCGCAACGCTCGATCCTCGGTGGCAATCGCCTCCGGCAAAATGGTCGCGACCGCCGTATGGCGAATCACCTCCAGCAAGGTGCTCACCGAATTCACCTCGATCACCACTTTGGGCGTGATGCTTTGTTGGCGGAAGTATTCGTCGATGGACGATCGGGTAATGAATTCCGGCGCCAGCAACGCGAACTCCAGTTGCGCTACCTCGCTCGGCGCCAGCGCACCCTGGCTCTCGTAAAGCGGATGATCACGCCCGACCACAATCCCCAACGTCTCGATAAACGCCGGGATGCACTCGATCTCGGGGTTTCTGACTGGCGTAAAGGCAATAGCGATGTCCAGTGAGTCATCCGCCAGCCCGGCCTCGATGCCGTCCATGGACAGCTCGAAAATCTCCAGGTGGATGTTCGGGAACCGTGCTGTGTAATCGCGCACCAGCGGCCCCACCAGATACGCCATGAAAGTCGGCGTCATGGCCAGGCGCAAAGCGCCACGAGACAAATCCTTCACGTCATGCAGCGCGCGCTTACCCGCCTCCAGTTCCACCAACACCCGTCGGGCGCATTCGATGTAGGCCTCGCCCGCATCGGTGGGTTTGACCGTGCGCGAGGTGCGGTCGAACAAGGTCACGCCCAGGGTTTCTTCCAATTGGCGGATTTGCTGGGACAGAGTCGGCTGAGAAACGTGCAGCGCTTCGGCTGCGCGGGTGAAGCCGCCGTTATCAGCGACCGCTATCAAGTAACGCAGATGTCGGAGCAGCATGGGAACATTCCATCTATAGGCTGTACTTATGCGCAACATTGTATATCGGTCTTGGACGCTATGAGTCAATCGGCAGAAGATTGCTCCACACACAGCAACCACCCAATAGCTCAACCCGATAGGAGTCACACCATGCAACAGTCCCACGCTTACAACGACCAGAGTCTGGCCCTGACCACTTCGATCCTTGATGCCAAGGCCCGCAAAAACCTGTCCTGGCAGGACCTGACCGATGGCACCGGCCTCGGCCTGGCCTACGTCACCGCTGCCCTGCTCGGCCAGCACCCGCTGCCGGAAGCCGCCGCCAAAGTGGTCGGCGAGAAGCTGGACCTAGACGCTGACAGCATCGCCCGTCTGCAAATCATCCCGCTGCGCGGCAGCCTGTCGGGTGTACCGACCGACCCGACCATTTACCGTTTCCACGAAATGATCCAGATCTACGGCACTACTTTGAAAGCCCTGGTTCATGAGCAGTTCGGCGACGGCATCATCAGCGCGATCAACTTCAAGCTCGACATGAAGAAAGTCGAAGACCCGGAAGGCGGCTCCCGCGCCGTGATCACCCTGGACGGCAAGTTCCTGCCACTGCGTCCTTTCTAAATCAGTACCGGCCCGCACTTAACGTGCGGGCCCACCACCCAAAACATTTCATTCACCAAATTCATCTGGAGGATGCCCCATGAAAAAATTCTCTTCGCACTGTCGTTGATCGCCGGCCTGGCTGCCCAGGCTCAAGCCCAGGACGGCGCCGTTGCCTACCAGTACGGCATGGACCTGGACATCGCTCGGGTCGTGAACATCACCCCGGTCGCCGATGTTTGCGGTCCGACGCCGGTGGAGATGACCTACCTCGACTCCAAAGGCGTTACGCACATTTTGCAGTACAGCGAATTCGGTACCGGTTGCTCGAACTGAGTCGCCACGGTTCATCACTTTTGAGGAAGCAAACATGAAAGCGCTCATCGACGGTTTTTTGAAGTTCCAGAACGAAGCCTTCCCACAACGCACTGACTTGTTCAAACACCTGGCCACCACCCAGCACCCCGGCACCTTGTTCATCACCTGTTCCGACAGCCGCGTAGTGCCTGAACTGCTGACCCAGCAAGAACCCGGCGAACTGTTTGTGATCCGCAACGCCGGCAACATCGTCCCGTCCTACAGCCCGCATCCCGGTGGTGTATCGGCCACGGTCGAATATGCGGTCGCCGTGCTCGGCGTCACCGACATCGTGATCTGCGGCCATTCGGATTGCGGCGCCATGACCGCCGTTGCCAAGTGCAAATGCATGGATCACCTGCCCGCTGTCAGCGGCTGGTTGCAGCACGCGGAGTCGGCGAAAGTCATCAACGAATCTCGCCCTCACGCCAATGAAGCGGCCAAGGTCAGTTCGATGGTGCGCGAGAACGTGATCGCCCAACTTGCCAACATCCAGACTCACCCGAGCGTGCGTCTGGCCCAGGAAAAAGGTCAGTTGAACCTGCACGGCTGGGTGTACGACATCGAAACCGGTTCGATCGATGCGCTGGACGCCGACAGCCGCAGCTTTGTCTCCCTGGTTGAGCATCCGACCACCTGCGCGGTGTACGCCAAGGCCTCGCAAGTCGCCTGAACAACACCGTAAAGCGCTATGAATAAGCCCCAACCACTTGCTTCACTTTCATCAGCGCCCGTCGAAGCGTGTTGATGTCGACCGAACCAAGGGCTAGCCGAATAGCATGAGGGACATGGACTGACGTCGCAAAAGGTTCGGCAGTCGACACCGACACCTGCTCATGCAGCAACGCCATGGCGATCTGATCTGCCCTTGCCTCTTCCGACAAGGGCAGCCACACAAAGTAAGAAGACGGATGACGAACGTAACGCAGCCCGCTCAGCACCTCGTCGGCCAAGGCCTGTCGGGTCTGGGCATCGGCGCGTTTTTGCGCTTCCAGCAGCGTGACGGTACCGTCGTCGAGCCACGCCGTGGCAATCGCCGTCATCACCCCGGGGGTGTTCCAGGTCGTCGCCCGGATCGTGCGCTCCAGCGCCGGCACCCTTGACGCTGGCGCGGCGACGAAACCGACACGCAACCCGGTGGCGATACTCTTGGATAAGCCGGTCACGTAGACCGTCCTTTCGGGCGCTAACTCAGCCAATGGAGGTGGCGGCGCTTCAGCCAGAAACGCATAAGCGGCGTCTTCAATGATCAGCAGGTCATGCTGGCGCGCAATCGACACCAGGTGCTCGCGCTGATCGGCGTCCATCACCCAACCCAACGGGTTATGCAGGGTTGGCATGCTGTAGACGGCCCGGACCGAACGGCTTCGGCAGAGTTTTTCCAGGGCGGCGAGATCAGGCCCGGTGTCCGTGACCGGAATCGGCACCACCTCCAGATGCAGCGCTTCGGCCAGGACCTTGAACCCCGGATAGGTCAACGCATCGGCGGCGATCACGTCGCCGGGTTGCAGCAACCCCATCATCGTCACCGCCAACCCGTGCTGGGCACCACTGACAATCAGCACCTGTTCAGCCGCCACGTTCAAGCCGCGACTACGCAGATGTCGCGCCGCCGAAGCCCGTTCATGCAGACGCCCGGCGTGAGGCTGGTAGCGCAGATGAGATTCCAGATCACCGGACAACGCCAACTGGCGCAACGCCGTACGCAACAGATCAGCCTGGCCCGGCAACGACGGATAGTTGAAGTTCAGGTCCATCATCCCCGCGACAACACTCGGCTGATGCACGCCCAGACTCGGCGGCAGCGCCGTCTCCCGGACAAACGTGCCGCGACCGGTTTCGCCGCTGACCAAACCCATGGCTTCCAGCTCGGCATAAACCCGACTGGCCGTGACCAGCGCCAGACCTTCCGTCGCCGCGAGCTGCCGGTGGGTCGGCAAGCGTGTACCGGGCGGCAATTGTCCTGAACGGATATCGGCGGCAAAACGGTCAACCAATGACTTGTACCGGGAGCGCGGCATCGGGAATGTATCCATGACAATTTTTTGATTGTCTTAATACTCAGTCATAGGATGCGCTTAACGCAACCCGCCACATCAGCCCTTTGCCCGGAGCGTGAATCCGATGGAACGTACCTCGAACCTGAACAGCCCGACGCTATCGAAAAAAGGCAGCAGCGGTTGGCTTAATGGACTGATCGGCGTGGTGATCTTCAGCGGCTCGCTGCCGGCCACCCGGGTGGCGGTGCTGGAGTTCGACCCGGTGTTTCTGACGGTGGCGCGCGCGACCATTGCCGGTGTCCTTGCGCTGTGCCTTTTGTGGCTGTTCAAGGAAAAGCGCCCGGCCCGGCATCAGATTGTGCCGTTGATCGTCGTCGCGCTGGGCGTGGTCCTCGGGTTCCCGCTGTTGACCGCGCTGGCCCTGCAATACGTGACTTCCGCTCACTCCATCGTCTTTATCGGCCTGCTGCCGCTGGCCACCGCGGTGTTTGGTGTACTGCGCGGTGGTGAGCGACCAAAGCGGGCCTTCTGGCTGTTCTCGATCCTCGGCAGTTTGCTGGTGGTCGGTTATGCGGTTTCTAAAGGACTGACCGCCTCGCCCAAAGGCGACCTGCTGATGCTGCTGGCGGTGGTGGTTTGCGGGCTCGGGTATGCCGAAGGGGCAAAACTATCCAGAACCCTCGGCGGCTGGCAGGTGATTTGTTGGGCGTTGCTGGTGTCGTTGCCGGTGATGGCGGCGCTGACCTGGTTTTTGCTGCCCGCGTCGTTTTCGACGGTCAGCACACCGGCCTGGCTGAGCCTGGCGTATGTCTCGCTGTTCAGCATGCTGATCGGTTTCGTTTTCTGGTATCGCGGGCTGGCCCAAGGCGGAATTGCCGCAGTGGGCCAGCTTCAGTTGCTGCAACCGTTTTTTGGCTTGGCGCTGGCCGCCACGCTACTGCACGAGCAGGTCAGCCTGGGCATGCTGGGGGTCACCGTTGCGGTGATCCTTTGTGTGGCCGGGGCGAGGAAGTTTTCCCGCTGATCACCTGACTCATTCGTCAGGACTACCCGGTTTGAACACATGCGTGCGCAAGCCACTGGCATCGACGTCGATGACACCCGGAACCGAGCGAGCCAGGTCAACTGCCTGCTCACTTTGTCGATGAGTGTCGACCATGCCGCTCAGCAGCACTTCGCCGCCATGGGTTTTGACGTGGATATGCAGGCCAAAGATGGGTTCGGCCTTGGTCAGGGCCGACTTCACCTTGGCAGTCAGCAATGTATCGTGAGCGACCATGGCCAGGTCATGAGAATAATGTTCAAAGGAATGAAGTTTCATGGTGCAACCCTCTGTCACGCAAAAACAGACACATTAATTATAGTGCGCCTGTGGTTTGCGGCTGGAGCGTTCAGCGTTTGACTGACAAATCTATCTGAGTCATGCGGCTGCGAATGGTGAACACGCCATCGCCCGACAGAATCGCACTGCGAGCGAACAGGCGACCGCTCTCCCAGTTCGAAAGCCCCAGTTCCGGCTTGTTCAGCGCGTACTGGCCGTCGACCCAACGGGTGATGCCGTTGCCGACAAATGGCGCATTCACCGCGTTGTAGAAACGCTCATGAGCCTCGGCGTTTTCACTGATCAGCGACACGGTGAATTGCGGGCTGTAGCGATTGAATAACGTAATGGCCTGGTCCAGGTCGTCGACGATTTTCAGGCTGACTTCCGGGGTTTCTTCCCATTCCCACTCGCGGCCCAATTGATCTTCCGCCAGCGGTTCGGCCAGTGGTTCGGTGACGTAGCCTTCGGCGCGGTAGACCTCGACGCTGGCGCCCTGCCAATCGCTCGGCAAGTACGACTCGCTGCCTTCGACGATGTGCAATTTGCAGCCCTGGCCACGGGCAGTGCCGGCCTGTTGCAGCGCATCGAGAAACAGCGGCACCAGTTCGGCAGCACGGTCGTGCTGGATCAGGCAGACGTTCAGGGTGTTGCAGACCTTGCGATCCAGCGAGTTGCGCACCACGGCGGCAAAACGCGTGGCATCAGCGTCTTTATCGGCGATCAGCCAGGCACCGCCAGTGCCGTGCAGGCTGACGGCGGTGCCGGCCTGTTGGGCGATGCTGCCCAGTTGGCTGACGGCCCGGCCCGAACCCCGGGCCACGGCCAACGACAAACGTCGGTCAGCAAACATCGCCCAACCGGCCGCGTGATTGACGCTTTCAACCAGCGACACCGCGCCCACCGGCAAGCCGGCCTCAGCCAGTGCCGGGTTCAAGGCGTGGGTGACGATGGCTTGCGCTGTGCCCAACGCATCGCTGCCAATGCGCAGCACGGCGGTGTTGCCGGTGCGCAGTACGCCAGCGGCGTCGGCAAAGACGTTCGGTCGGCCTTCGAAGACGAAAGCGACGATGCCCAGCGGCGACACCACTTGCTCGACTTTCCAGCCGTCATGCTCGACGCAACTGATGACTTTGCCACGGGTGGCCGTCGCATCGCGCCAGGCACGCAGGCCTGCGATCATGTCGCGGCGCATGCGTTCGTCGGCCAGCAACCGCGTGGTGGAACGCCCGCGGGCCTTGGCGCGCTCGATGTCGGCCAGGTTGGCGGCCTCGATCAAGGCCCAGCAGGCCGGGGTTTCCAGGCGCTCGGCAAACCGATCAAAGAACTCGCTGATGGCTTCATCCGACACTGCCGACATCGCGGTAAACGCCGTTTGTGCGCGCTCAATCGCCACCGCCGCCGCTTGCTGGTCCACCACCGGGATCAGCAACAGCTCACCGCTGACCTGCTCCACCAGCAGATGGTCACCGGGCTGAAAGCGTGCCGCCAATTCGGGGCTGACCACCGAGACACGGTTACCGGCAAAAGGAATCGGCGTACCAGCGACGAGACGTTCGAGCATCAGGGACATGAAGCAGTTTCACCATGCAGTGGGCGGCCGGAAAATGTATAGCAAATTTCCCGAAGCGTCATTACCGACGCCCGCCCACACCGCTTTAGAACACCGACCAGCCGATCCGCTGACTCAACAACTCCAGCGCCGCCATCCCGGCAAGCGAGTTGCCGGCGGCGTTCAATTCCGGCGACCAGACGCACACTGTGAACTGCCCCGGCACCACCGCGACAATCCCGCCGCCCACACCGCTCTTGCCGGGCAATCCGACGCGGTAAGCAAAGTTACCGGCTTCGTCGTAGAGACCGCTGGTGGCCATGATCGAGTTGACTTGCTGGGTCTGGCGGGCGGTGAGGATTTGATCGCCGCTGTGTTTGCAGAAACCGTCGTTGGCCAGGAAGCAGAACGCTCGCGCCAGGTCCACGCAACTCATGCGCAGCGCGCAGTGGCTGAAATAGCTGCGCAGCACGGCTTCGACGTCATTGTGGAAGTTGCCGAACGACTGCATCAGGTACGCCATGGCGGCGTTGCGAGCGCGGTGTTGGTATTCGGATTCGGCGACCTTGCCGTCCACCATGATTTGCGGGTTGCCGGACAAGCGCCGGACAAAATCGCGCATCGACAGGGCCGGCGCGGTCGAAACGTGACTGGTTGATGTCGCAGATCACCAGCGCCCCGGCGTTGATGAACGGATTGCGCGGGCGGCCGCGTTCGAATTCCAGCTGCACCAGCGAGTTGAACGGCTGGCCGGATGGCTCGTGGCCCAAGCGTTCCCAGATCGCTTCGCCGGAGTGTTCGATGGCTTGCACCAGGCTGAACACTTTGGAAATACTCTGCACCGAGAACAGCGTGTGCGCGTCGCCGGCGCAGTACAACTCGCCGTCATTGCCATACACAGCAATCCCCAGTTGATTGGCCGGCACGGTGCCAAGGGCAGGAATGTAGTCAGCCACCTTGCCCTGGCCGATCAGGGGACGAACTGCGTCAAGAATCTCGTTCAACAGCGCTTGCATGCCGGGTTCCGAAGTCTCGCCCCATGGGATTGCGGGGTCACAGACGCTAGACTGCGCTGGTGCGAGGTAGATCACAGTTTAGTTCGTGAATGTTGCAGCGCCCTTCACCACTTATCCCTTGTGGGAGCGAGCCTGCTCGCGAAAACGGTCTATCAGAACAACATTGATGCAGCATGTGCCGGCCTCTTCGCGAGCAAGCCCGCTCCCACATTGGTATTGGGGTGGTTGGAAGTGCCGGGCTTTGCCGGGTTATGGTGACGGCCGTTGAAACGGCGGCTGTTCACTGGCCAGCCGATTGGTCTACATTGGGTGAACTTGCCCAGGGCACTGTCACACTGACTGACACACCCACTTAATAAGCTGCAACCTCCCCCACTTGCGAAGACAGGAGCCACCATGAGCGTGACCACCCAATGGATCGAAATCGATAGCCCCGAAGGCAAATTCGGCGCTTACCTGGCCATCCCCCATACCCAAAAAGGCCCGGGGATCGTGCTGATTCAGGAGATTTTCGGCGTCAACGAACACATCCGCTCGGTCGCCGAACAATATGCGGCCGACGGCTACCTGGTGATTGCACCGGATCTGTTCTGGCGCAGCGGCCCGCGCATCGAGCTGGGCTACGACGAAGCCGGCTGGAAACGTGCGGTTGAATTAATGAATGCCACCGACGTGAATGCAGCTCAAGCCGACATCAAGCTAGCCATCGATGCCCTGCAAGCCCAACCGGGCCTGGATGGCGGCATCGCGTCCATCGGTTACTGCTTCGGCGGCTTGCTTTCGTACCACACCGCCGCCAACGGTTTCGTGGACGTGGCCATCGCCTATTACGGCGGCGGCATCCAGAACCAGTTGGACCGTGCCGATGAAATCGAGGTGCCGTTGCTGATGCACTTCGGTGAAGCGGACAGCCACATCTCCCTGGAAGCCGTGGAGAAAATCGCCGAGCGTTTCGACACCAACGACAACGTTGAAATCGTCGTGTATCCGGAAGCCGAGCACGGTTTCAACTGCTCGCACCGCGAGAGCTATAACCAGCGTGCAGCGGTTGAGGCTCACGGCAACACCCTGATTTTCCTGGGTATGGAACTGTAAAAACCTCCAGGAGCAAGCCTGCTCGCGAAGGCGATGCATCAGTCGAGATCCACGTCGCCTGACACGCCGTCATCGCAAGCAGGCTCGCTCCCACCGTTCGCGGCTCTTACTTGATCAACGCCCGTCATTGAGGGTTAGCCGTGGTCAGCCCCCCGCAAAGACTGCACACCCATCCTTGTCCATTCCGCGCACGGTCTGGGCCTTGGGTTTTGTCAGTCTGTTCATGGACGTGTCATCCGAGTTGGTGCACAGCCTGCTACCGGTATTCCTGGTCACCACGTTAGGCGCCAGCGCCTTGACCGTCGGGGTGATCGAAGGCATCGCCGAAGCGACTGCCATGCTGGTCAAGGTGTTCTCTGGCGCCATCAGCGACTTTATTGGCCGGCGCAAAGTCCTGTTGTTGATCGGCTATGGACTGGCCGCGCTGTCTAAACCGCTGTTCCCACTGGCGCACTCTGTAGAACTGGTGTTCAGCGCACGCTTTCTGGATCGCATCGGTAAAGGGATTCGTGGCGCTCCGCGCGATGCCTTGATCGCCGATGTGTCACCGCCGGAGATCCGCGGTGCCTGCTTTGGTCTGCGTCAGTCGATGGATACCGTTGGGGCGATACTTGGCCCGCTGTTGGCAGTTGTGCTGATGCTTTGGCTTGGGCAAATCCAGCTCGTGCTGTGGTTCGCCGTGATTCCGGCCGTCATCGCGGTGGCACTGATTGTCGGTGGCATAACAGAACCGGTCCAGGTTGGCGATGAACACCGATTCCGCTCGCCAATCCACTGGAGCGTCCTGCGAAGTTTTTCATCCGGTTACTGGTGGGTCGTCATTATTGGCGGGCTGTTTACCCTTGCCCGCTTCAGCGAAGCCTTTCTGATATTGAAAGCGCAACGGGCAGGCCTGTCGATCACTTGGGTGCCGATGGTGATGGTAGTCATGTCGTTGCTCTATGCCCTGTCGGCCTACCCTGCCGGTTGGCTGTCAGACCGAATCAGCCGCACAACACTGCTCTGCGTCGGCATGGGACTGCTGATCCTGGCGGACCTTGTATTGGCGTACTCAAACTCGGTCATGACGATGATGCTGGGTGTGGCCTTGTGGGGCCTGCATATGGGGTTCAGCGAAGGCATCCTTGCCACGTTGATCGCCGACACCGCGCCCGCCCATCTCAAGGGCACGGCGTTCGGTCTGTTCAATCTGGTCAGCGGCGCATGCCTGTTGATCGCTAGCGTTCTGGCGGGTTGGCTATGGCAAGCCTCAGGCTCGCAATCGACCTTTACCGCCGGGGCGGTGCTGGCCGCCGCGTCGTTGTTGCTACTGCTGATCCGCAAGCGTCGGTGAGTGCCATACTTTCTCAACGCACCTCAACAGCGTCATACCGCCAGCAGCAACGGTGCGGATGCCCCCAATAGACGCAACCGTTCAAGGTCAGGAATACGGCTACACAGGCAAACAGTTTCAAAGGGCGGGACATGGTCGATTCCTCTTGGGTCAATCATAAATGCCGGCACAAAACGCTGCGCTGGCGGTTATTGATTGAACGGGTTGCCCTCCGATATCCGTCGCGCCCCAACCTGAAAAAAATTTCATATTCCGTGCGACGGATCTTTTGCTGATCCGGCGTTCAACTCATCAGCAACATCCACTTTCGGATGCAAGCCTTGAGGAGTTGTCATGAAAGTTGTGCACCCCCTGATCAAGTTGCGGCAGATTTTGCTCATTCCCCTGGCGCTGGCGGCGCTGGCGAGCACGCCGGTGTTTGCTCAGCCCGAGATCATCATTCGCCAGGCGCCACCGCCCGTGCGCATGGAGCAGGTGCCCATGGCACGTCCCGGTTATGCCTGGGATAACGGCCACTGGCGCTGGGACGGTCGCGGTTATGTCTGGGCGCCCGGTCATTGGCAGCGGATGCACCACGGCGGACGCTGGATGCCCGGTCATTGGGAAGCGCGCGGGCCGAACTGGTACTGGATCGAAGGGCG
The DNA here is from genome assembly GCF_034344865.1 of Pseudomonas sp. 10S4. Taxonomy (NCBI): domain Bacteria; kingdom Pseudomonadati; phylum Pseudomonadota; class Gammaproteobacteria; order Pseudomonadales; family Pseudomonadaceae; genus Pseudomonas; species Pseudomonas sp. 10S4. Next base: position 4,703,476 of record NZ_CP133774.1, on the reverse strand, counting down.
CTGGGTACGTTGATCCCACGGGGGTATCGGCACGGGACGAACCGGGTTCGTCCCCTTCCCTGCCCGGCACAATCTGATCCCGCCACCGGACCGAGAGCTGTCATTTGAACGAAACTGATCCGGACGTCGAGTTGTTGGCCCGTATCGGCAACAACGAGGCACAGGCCGTCAACGAGATGGTGTCGCGCAAGCTGCCCCGTCTGCTGGCACTCGCCAGTCGTTTGCTGGGCGATGCCGATGAAGCGAAAGACGTCGCTCAGGAAAGCTTTCTGCGGATCTGGAAACAGGCCGCGAACTGGCGTAGCGGGCAGGCACGGTTTGACACCTGGTTGCATCGGGTCGCGCTCAATCTGTGCTACGACCGCTTGCGCAGTCGCAAAGAACAACCCCTGCCAGACAACGATGAGTTGCCCGAGCCGGTGGACCCTGCGCCGCTGCCGGAAGAGCAACTGGAAGCCAGCGCGCGCAACGAACTGATGGCGGCTGCACTGGCCGCGTTGCCCGACCGCCAGCGCGAAGCCATCGTGCTGACTTATTACCAGGACCTGTCGAACATCGAGGCGGCGGCGCTGATGAACATTACCGTCGATGCACTGGAAAGCCTGCTGTCGCGGGCACGGCGCAACTTGCGCAATCATCTGGTCGATGCCCACGACCCCGCGCGCCTAAGGAGGGGAAAAAGATGACGCCCGAACGGTTCACTCATCTGGCCGATGCCTACGGCGCCGACCTGCAACGCTGGCCCGCCTCTGAGCGCGCCGGCGCTCAGGCGTTACTCGCCGAGGGCAACGCCGAGTTACTTGAAGCCTTGAACCAGGCGCGCTGGCTCGATGGTCTGCTCGATAGCCATCGGGTCGCCGCACCGACGCCGGAGCTGATTCGGCGCATCGTCGCATCAGCGCCAGCGGCCGCACCGCCGTCGTTCTGGGGCCGGCATCCGGGCTGGCTGTCACGTATCGGTTTCGTCGGCGCTGGCCTGGCCGGCATTGCGGCGGGGATGCTGGTGGTTTCATTGGGCCTGCCGTTGCCGAGCTCATCCGAAGCCCTGCCCAGCATTTTTGAGCAGAGCGATGCCGATATCGTCATGAGTATCAACGCCGAGGAGAGTGACCAGTGACCCAGCCACCCAAGCATTTCAAAGCCCTGCTGGCGGTGTCGCTAGTGCTCAACGTGTTCCTGATCGGCGGCGCGGTCGGCGGTTACTATCAGTGGCACAGCCAGGCCAAACCCGCGCTGGTACTGCCGCAACACGGCGTGCGCCAGGTGATGTTGCAGTTGCCGCCCGCCAAACGCCATCAACTGCGCCAGTTGCTGCGCCAGACTCGAGACGAGAATCAGGCATTGATCGCCGCCAGCCGCGATGCACGGCTCGACGTGGTGCGTCAGCTACAAGCGCCGACGCTGGATCGCGCCGCGCTGGACAGCGATCTGGCCAAGGCCCGTGACGCGGACATCACGCTGCGGGCGAAGGTCGACGCCAACCTGGCGGACTTCGCCGCCACATTGCCGGCCAAAGAGCGGCAAACCCTCGCTGATTCGCTGTATGCGCGGGGTAACGCCAAGGGCAAGGCCGCCAACAAGAATTAGCCGCTGGCGACGGATTTTCCGTCGGCCGACGTTAAACCTTTGCGAGCCTGCCACTCAGGCGCTCGCAAGTATGAAAACCAGGAATCCAGCCATGCTGCGAACATTCAAGACGCTCATCGTCGCCAGTCTCACGGCGATTACCCTGTCAGGCTGCATCGTCGAGCCAGCACGCCCGCACCGGCCGCCGCCGCTGGTTGAAGTCGTGCCGGTCATGCCGGCACCGGGTTACCACTGGGTAGCCGGGCATTATCGTTGGGGGCACAATCAGTGGATGTGGGTGCCGGGGCATTGGCGGGCTTACTGAATAGGCGCTGATGGCCCCTTCGCGAGCAAGCCCGCTCCCACATTGGATCTGTGTCGGTCATACATCCTCTGTGGGAGCGGGCTTGCTCGCGAAGGCGGACTGACAGTCAGTGCAGATATTGCACCCTCGCCGATAACCCATCATTTCTTTCGATCATACAAATCACCAAAGCGAATTTTTCATTTCGCCTCGACCTGTTCACGATAGCCGCTCCCCTAACCGCTCGGACGACTCTGTCATGAACTTCAATTTGGCGATTGCCTGCATGATCGTGGTGTCTTTCGCCATTGCGCTGAGTCACGTCTGAGCGAGAAACGCTACTTCGCCGAACCGTCATGGGGTTTGTAAAACGTGAACAGCCCGACCTGGGCGGTCCTGATGTATTTATGCGCCCAATTCGGCTTCACCGTCCTGTCATGGAAATACATCGCGCCGTGGGTGCGATCCGGTAGCTGTTTGTTCAGCGCCTTTCTGGCGATTTCCTTGGCGATCGCGTAAGGCGCTTCTTCCTGGGCCGTGTCTGGCTTGCCGTCACACCACCAGGAAAACTGGCAGGCATGCTTTTCCGAGCCTTGCTTGACGATCCCGCATACCGTATCCGGAAAGCCCTCGTGCCCGAGGCGATTCATTACCACGTTGGCAACGGCCTCCATGGCGGCGGAGTCCTTGCCTTTGGCCTCCCAATAAATGGAGCGGGCCAGGCAGGTGATGGCCTCGTCCATTGGCGCGGTGCCCGTCGGGTCGACGGCCTGGACTTCGGACTGAGTGATGGTCTCGGCCTTTTTCGGCGCCGGTGCTTCACCGCCCTTCTCGGCCGCTTTCTGTTCCAGGACCTGGGCCTTGTCCACCGCGACTTCTTTTTTGCTCCTGGTCATCAGCGATGACCTGGCCTGCAAGCAGGGTAAGGGCGAGGCAGGTTGCTATCCACGGGAGGCGCATGATGGGCAGGCTCTGTAGGACGTCGATGGCCGACTTCGCTTAATTGTAGCCGGCAAATCGCGCCATCAAACGCCCCACAAACGGCAAAAACCCGTTGCCCTGTGAGGGGCGAAATCGCGCATCATGGGCGCAGTCCGTTCAAGGGGGATTTTCATGCGCGTTCTATCATCCGTTTTGCGTGTTGCGGCGTTGTCGTCGGGCCTGGTGTTTGCCACGTCGGCCCTGGCCACTGACGAGACGCAGTTGGTTCAGTCGATCAACACCTATCGCAGCCAGGCACAGCGCTGCGGCGGCCAGGCTTCGCCGGAGCTGCCACCGCTGGCAGCCGATCCGCGCCTGATCCTGCCCGCCAGCGGCGCCGTTGACCTGCAGCAGTCGATGGCCCGTGCGGGCTATCCGATGGTCAACGTGCAGGCGATCACCCTGTCCGGCCCGCGTGATGCGCTGTCGGCCATGAAGGCTGTGCAGGAGAGCTTCTGCCAAGTGGTGCTGAACCCGCAATTCATTGATGTCGGGGTCAGCCGCTCCGGCAGCGAATGGCGCATTGTGCTCGCTCGTCCGCTGTTGAGCGGGCGTCTGGGCGACGCCTCGGCCGAAGGCCAAAAACTCCTCGAACTGCTCAACGCCGCCCGCGCCCAGCCGCGGCAGTGCGGCGGCCAACCGTTTGCCGCCACCGCGCCACTGGCCTGGAATGCCACGCTGGGCACTGCCGCCGAAGCTCACAGTCGGGACATGGCCAACAACAATTACTTCGACCACAAGGACCGCACGGGCGGCACGCCGGGCGACCGGGCTGAACTCGCCGGCTACAGTTACCAGCAAATCGGCGAAAACATCGCCGCCGGGCAAGACACCATCCGCAAAGTCGTCGATGGCTGGCTCGGCAGCCCAGGGCACTGCGCCAACCTGATGAACCCGCAGTTCCGTGAACTGGGCGCAGCGTATGCGGTGGACCCGAAGAGCGATGCGGGGATTTACTGGACGGCGATGTTTGGTACTCAATAAATCTCCAGCGCACTCCTCCCCTGTAGGAGCGAAGCTTGCTCGCGAAGACGGCGGCACATCCTGCGACGATGTGACAGATATACCGCTTTCGCGAGCAAGCTTCGCTCTACAGTTCTGACGATTCATGAGCCCTACGCATAACTCTATAGACGAATAACGCAAAAACATTTCGCTCGCGCGCAGGTCACTCTTACTAACGAGTACCGCCATGGCGCAGGCACGTTGCTGCGCGAAAAACGCCAGATAGAGGAATCGACCCCATGGACGCCCGTGAGCAGAAGCCGATTTCCCGCCGCACCTTTCTAATTATCGGCGCCGTGACCGCGACGGCCATCGCCCTGCCGCCCTTCATCTGCGCGCAAGCCAGTGCCGCCAACGCCGCACGGCCGGTCCTGTCAAAACTGTCCATCGAGGTCAACGGCGAACTGCACGACATGGACCTCGATACCCGTACCACCCTGCTCGACGCGCTACGTGAGCACCTCCAACTGACCGGCACCAAAAAGGGTTGCGACCACGGCCAGTGCGGCGCCTGCACGGTGATTGCCGATGGTCGGCGGATCAATTCGTGCCTGACCCTGGCGGTCATGCACCAGGGCTCGAAAATCACCACCATCGAGGGCCTTGGCAGTCCTGAAAAACTTCACCCGATGCAAGCGGCCTTCATCAAGCACGATGGTTACCAGTGCGGGTATTGCACGCCGGGGCAAATCTGTTCCGCTGTCGCCGTGCTGGAGGAAATCCGCCAAGGGATTCCCAGTCATGCCAGCCCCAGCCTTACCGAACCACCCCGGCTGATCGCCAGTGAATTGCAGGAACGCATGAGCGGCAATATCTGCCGCTGTGGTGCGTACTCCAACATCATCGAGGCCATCACCGACGTTGCGCAGGCTAGCGCATGAGACCCTTTACCTATTCTCGCGCCCAGTCCCCAACCGAAGCCGCGGCATTGGCGGCGCAGATCAACGGCTCGCGGTTCATTGCCGGCGGGACCAATCTGCTGGACCTGATGAAGCTGGACATCGAGACGCCGACGCACCTGATCGACGTCAACGGCCTTGCCCTGGACCGGATTGAAGCCACGCCTGAGGGTGGTTTGCGAGTCGGAGCACTGGTACGAAACACCGACCTGGCTGCCGACCCGCGGATCAGAAAGGACTATGCGGTGCTCTCCCGCGCCCTGCTCGCCGGCGCTTCCGGCCAGTTGCGCAATGTCGCCACCACCGCCGGCAACCTGCTGCAACGCACCCGTTGCCCGTACTTCTATGACACGAATCAGGCCTGCAACAAGCGCCAGCCCGGCAGTGGTTGTTCGGCCATCGGCGGATTCAGTCGCCCGCTCGGGATCATCGGCGTCAGCGAAGCCTGCATCGCCACCCATCCCAGCGACATGGCGGTAGCAATGCGGCTGCTCGACGCACAGGTCGAGACAGTCCGCCCGGACGGCAGCACCCGAAGCATTCCGATTGCAGACTTGCATCGCCTACCGGGCAATACACCGAACATCGAAACCACCCTCGGCGCGCACGAGTTAATCACCGCCGTCACGCTGCCCGCACCACTCGGCGGCACGCACATTTACCAAAAGGTTCGCGACCGCGCCTCTTACGCCTTCGCCCTGATCTCGGTGGCTGCGGTCATTCAGAACGATGGCTCAGGCCGTATCGCGCTCGGCGGCGTCGCGCACAAACCCTGGCGCAACGAGAGCGCCGAAGCCGCCATGTCCCAAGGCGCAAAAGCGGTCACGGCGCAGTTGCTCGCCGGGGCCACACCCACCGATCAAAACGCCTTCAAGCTGACGCTGGTCGAGCGCACGCTCGCTTCGGTGATGGCGCAAGCGAGGACTCACGCATGAAGTTCGAGACCCCGGCCGGCACCAACCCCATCGACCAGATGAAGGTAGTCGGCAAGCCAACGACACGTATTGAAGGGCACTTGAAGACCACAGGACGCGCGCCTTACGCCTACGAACACCACGACGTCGCCTCGAACCCGGCTTATGGCTTCGTGGTCGGCTCGGCCATCGCCAAGGGCCGCATCACATCGATGAACCTTGAAGAGGCGAAGTCTGCGCTCGGGGGTGATTGCGATTGTCACCGCCGCGAATGCGGGAAAACTCGGCAAGGGCAAATACAACACCGCAAAACTGCTCGCCGGACCCGACATCGAGCATTATCACCAGGCCGTCGCATTAGTCGTGGCTGAAACCTTCGAACAAGCGCGGGCCGCCGCGCAGTTGCTCGACATCACCTACGCCAGTACCGACGGCGCCTTCGATCTCGCCAGCATTCGCGACTCCGGTTTGGAACCCAAGGATATGCCAGATGTTGTCCACGGCGATTTCGAGGGCGCATTTGCCGCCGCGCCGGTGCAACTGGATGCGACCTACACCACCCCCGACCAGGCCCACGCGATGATGGAGCCCTTCGCCTCAATGGCGGTCTGGAACGGCGATCAACTGACGGTATGGACCTCCAATCAAATGATCGACTGGGCCGCTACCGACATCGCGACCACATTGGGCATGCCCAGGAAAAACCTGCGGTTGATCTCGCCCTACATCGGCGGCGGTTTCGGCGGAAAACTGTTTCTCAGGGCTGATGCGGTGCTCGCCGCCCTCGGCGCGCGTATGGCCGGCAGGCCGGTGAAAGTGGCGCTGACCCGGCCACAGATGTTTAACAACTCGACGCACCGTCCCGCCACCATTCAGCGAATCCGTATCGGCACCACGCGCGACGGCAAAATCACCGCCATCGCCCACGAAGGCTGGTCGGGCGACTTGCCCGACGGCAAAGTCGAGCGGGCTGCACAGCCAAGCAAATTGCTGTACGCCGGGGCCAACCGCGTGGTTTCCATGCGTCTCACCACCCTCGACCTGCCTGAAGGCAACGCCATGCGCGCGCCGGGCGAAACCCCGGGGTTGATGGCGCTGGAAATCGCCATGGACGAAATGGCCGAAAAACTGAACCTCGACCCCATCGAGTTCCGCATCCTCAATGACACCCAGGTCGACCCGACCAATCCAGAACGGCGTTACTCGCAGCGGCAACTGATCGAATGCCTGCGCACCGGCGCCGAACAGTTCGACTGGAGCCAGCGTCACCCACAACCTGGCACACAACGTGACGGTCGCTGGCTGATCGGCATGGGTGTCGGCGTGGCTTTTCGCAATAACAATCTGGTGAAGTCCGGGGCACGGGTTCGGCTTGATGGCCAGGGCACGGTGACCGTGGAAACCGACATGACCGATATCGGCACCGGCAGCTACACGATCATTGCTCAGACGGCAGCGGAAATGATGGGCGTGCCGCTGGATAACGTGGTCGTGCGCCTGGGCGATTCGAGCTTTCCGGTGTCGTCCGGTTCTGGCGGCCAGTTCGGCGCAAACTGCTCGACGGCGGGCGTCTATGCCGCTTGCGTCAAGCTGCGCGAAGCGGTCGCGCAACGGCTGGGCATGAACGCAGAGGATGCGCTGTTCACCGATGGCCAGGTGCATGCCAGCGATAAAAGCGTGCCGTTGCGCGATGCCGCGCAGGCCGGAGAAATAGTCGCCGAAGACTCGATCGAGTTTGGTGATCTGGCCAAACAGTTCCAGCAATCGACCTTTGGCGCACACTTTGTCGAAGTCGCAGTCGACAGCGCCACCGGGGAAATCCGCGTACGCCGCATGTTGGCCGTGTGCGCCGCCGGGCGAATCCTCAACCCGACCTCGGCGCGCAGCCAGGTGATCGGCGCGATGACCATGGGCGTGGGCGCGGCGTTGATGGAAGAACTGGCTGTGGACAAGCGCCAGGGCTTTTTCGTCAATCACGACCTGGCTGGCTATGAGGTGCCGGTGCATGCGGACATCCCACATCAAGAAGTGATTTTCCTCGATGAAACCGACCCTTATTCGTCGCCGATGAAGGCAAAAGGCGTCGGCGAACTGGGGTTGTGCGGCGTCAGTGCGGCCATCGCCAACGCGGTCTACAACGCCACCGGCGCAAGGGTTCGGGAGTATCCCATCACGCTGGACAAGATCCTGGATAAATTGCCCGCGATGATCTGAAGGGGTTATTGCGCGGCAGGGTATTGCGTGTCGCTGACCTGCTCCATCCAGTCCACCACTTTGCCGTCCTGCACTTCGGCAATCGCGATGTGAGTCATGGCGGTGGTGGCGGTGGCGCCATGCCAATGTTTCACATGGGGTGGAATCCATACGGTGTCGCCCGGCCGGATTTGTTGGACGGGTTTGTTCAATTCCTGCACCCAACCCAAGCCTGCGGTGACGATCAACGTCTGCCCTAGCGGATGAGCGTGCCAAGCCGTACGGGCACCGGGTTCGAAGGTGACTGTGGCGCCGCTGACCTGAGCCGGTTCGGTGCCTTTGAACGGCGCATCGACACGCACGGTCCCGGTGAAATAGTCGGCGGGGCCTTTGGCCGAAGGTTGAGAGCCATTGGGGGTAACGGTCAGCATCGGGGTCTCCTGAGCCTATGAAAGTGCGTTCAATCTATCAGCCGCGTATTCTCCTGATTAGCCGCTACAATTCGAAAAGACTTATGAGGGGGACTCATGGATGTTGCGGGAAAACGCCAATGATCTGCTCGCCTTCCTGGCGGTTGCGCGGGAGCGGAGTTTCACCAAGGCCGCCGCCAAACTGGGGGTTTCACAATCGGCGCTGAGCCATACGATTCGTGGCCTGGAAGCGCGACTGGGATTGCGTCTGCTGACCCGCACCACCCGCAGCGTGTCGCCGACCGAAGCCGGGCAACGGCTGATGGAAACCATCGGCCCGCACTTCGAAGAAATCGAAATTGAGCTGGCGGCCCTCAGCGACCTGCGCGACACACCGGCCGGCAATATTCGCCTCAACGCGATGGACCACGCGCTGGAGTTCATCCTGTGGCCGGTGTTGAAACCTTTCCTGGCGAAATACCCGGACATCTCGGTCGAAGTCTGTTGCGACTACAGCTTTGTCGACATCGCCGCGCAAGGTTTCGATGCCGGTGTGCGCCTGGGCGAAGACGTCGCCCAAGGCATGATCGCCACCCGTATCGGCCCAGACATGCGCATGGCCGTGGTGGGTTCGCCGGCCTACTTTACCGACCGCTCGAGTCCCCAGACACCTCGCGACCTGACTGAGCATCAATGCAACAACCTGCGGCTGCCCACCAACGGTGGCTTGTACGCCTGGGAGTTTGAAAAGGCCGGGGAAAGCCTGAATGTTCGGGTGTCTGGCCAGGTGACGTTCAACGGTGTTTATCAACTCCTGAACGCGGCGCTGGATGGATTCGGCTTGAGTTACATCCCTGAAGACCTGGTGGCGCCGCACCTGGCGGATGGCCGATTGGTGCGAGTGCTTGAAGATTGGTGCCCACAGTTTGCCGGTTTCCACCTCTACTACCCGAGCCGCCGGCAGGCGTCACCGGCGTTTGCGCTGTTGCTGGATGCGTTGCGTTATAAGGGCTGAAGCGCCCCACACCTGAGCATTCACCAAAACCTGTGGTGAGGGGGCTCGCCCCCGTTCGACTGCGAAGCAGTCGCAATACCTGCTTGCACGGTAAGACTGGAAGAATGCCGGGGCCGCTTCGCGACCCAACGGGGGCAAGCCCCCTCGCCACAGGGTTTGCCTGGCTAGAGTTCTCACAGGTGGCTCGATTCATGAGCCACCCTAATAGGGTAAATGCCTTTTAGCTGACTAATCTCTGAACCGCCGGGCCTCTAAAATGGCGCACCGCGCTGCCATTTCGAGAAGTCCGCCCCTGCCCGACACCCACGACGCCCACCTCACGCCCCTAGCCGACTATCCGACTATCCGAACCGGCCCTTCCCCGCTACTGTAAGCAACCCGCCGGTCTCTGAAAAAAGGCTCCTCTCTTGAGTGACGTACTCGAACAGGCTCAACCAAAACCTCAGGCAATTCCCCTGCGCGAAGCCTTCCTCTTCTGGCTCAAACTCGGTTTCATCAGTTTCGGCGGCCCGGCCGGGCAGATTTCGATCATGCACCAGGAACTGGTCGAGCGCCGACGCTGGATCTCGGAGCGGCGCTTTCTGCATGCACTCAACTACTGCATGCTGCTGCCGGGCCCGGAGGCGCAGCAGTTGGCGACCTACATCGGCTGGCTGATGCACCGGACCTGGGGCGGCGTGATTGCCGGTGTGCTGTTTGTGCTGCCGTCGCTGTTCATCCTGATCGGGTTGTCGTGGATGTACATCGCCTTCGGCGACGTGCCGGTGGTGGCCGGGCTGTTTTATGGAATCAAACCCGCGGTGACTGCGATTGTGCTGCAAGCGGCCCATCGAATCGGCGGACGGGCGCTGAAGAACAACTGGTTGTGGGGCATCGCGGCGGCATCGTTCGCGGCGATTTTCGCCTTCAATGTGCCGTTTCCGTTGATTGTGCTGGGGGCTGCGGTTATCGGTTATCTCGGCGGACGTCTGGCGCCGGAAACGTTCAAGACTGGCGGCCACGGTGCAGCGCAAAAATCCTACGGCACGGCATTGATTGATGACGACACCCCGACACCTGAACATGCGCGTTTCAGCGCGATAAAACTGTTGCGACTGTCCGTCGTCGGCGCCGTTTTGTGGCTGGTGCCAATGGGCATTCTCACCGCGCTGTTCGGTTGGGATGGCACCTTTACCCAGATGGGCTGGTTCTTCACCAAAGCCGCATTGCTGACGTTTGGCGGCGCCTACGCCGTGCTGCCGTATGTGTATCAGGGCGCGGTCGGCCATTACGGCTGGCTCACGCCGACGCAGATGATCGATGGCTTGGCACTGGGCGAAACCACCCCCGGACCGCTGATTATGGTGGTGGCGTTCGTCGGTTTCATCGGCGGCTATGTGCAGCAGGTGTTCGGCGCCGACCACGTGTTCCTGGCCGGCGCCCTCGCCGCCACGCTGGTGACCTGGTTCACGTTCCTGCCTTCATTCCTGTTCATCCTCGCCGGCGGACCGCTGGTGGAATCGACGCATAACGAACTGAAATTCACCGCACCGCTGACCGCGATTACCGCCGCTGTGGTCGGGGTAATCCTCAACCTGGCGTGCTTTTTCGGCTACCACGTGCTGTGGCCGAATGGCTTCAGCGGTCACCTCGACTGGCCTTCGTTGCTGATTGCCATTGCGGCAGCGATTGCGTTGTTTCGCTTCAAGCGCGGGGTGATCGAGGTCTTGATCGGCTGTGCGCTGATCGGTCTGGCCGTGCACCTGTTGCGCTAGCGGATCGCAAAAAGCGTCCACCCTCGAAGGGTATGGACGCTGGGTTCACGATCACTTCGACGCGTGTTGCGCCTGCGCTTCCGGCATTGCCGAAGAGTGGTGGTTGAGAATCTTCCACTGACCATCGACCTGTTCGTAAACGAAGGTGTAGCGCGCCTGCACATGCTTGGTCTTGCCGGTTGGCTCGGTCAGGGTGAAGGTGTAGACGCCGCTGTCCATGGCCACGTTGCTGCCCAGTTGGCGGATCTCGCGGTAGTTGATCTGGCCCACCGGTTTCAACGGCAGGAAGTGATCAAAGTAGTCCTTGATCTCTGCGGGCGTGGTGCGCACCTGATTGGACACCGTCGGTTGCAGCACAGCATTCGGTGCGTACAGGGCGGTCACACTCTGCGCATCGCCGGTTTTCAAGGCGCTGTTCCAGCGGTCAAACAGCCCAGCGATTTCCCGGTCTTTGGCATTAACCGGCTGTTTGGCGACCGACCGGTAAACGTGCGGGGCCGGCTCTGCTGCGTGTGCAAACGGGGCGCTGAGGGCAAAAAACAGGGCGATGGCCGGGATCTTCAATTTCATTACGATGCTCCAGGGGTGGTCGATGAGCACACTTTGCCGACTCGCCAAGCGTGCGACATCGGCCAACCGGAGTCATTTGCCTATGCCATTCGGCAGATAGCGCCCGCCCCCGTTAACAAGGTTTAATGACTTTCCCGTGCGCCCGCGGGCCTGTCTAAATCCGGAGCCGAACCATGCAAAGCCCACCGCACGACCCCGGTAGCGCCCTGTCCTTTCGCACTGAGTATCGACAATCCCAAAGTCGCGCGGCGCGCCTGCGATTGTTGGTGGACACCGGGCAAGCGTTGACCCAACTGGCCCCGGACGCCATGCGCCAATGCGTGTTGGCCCGGGCTTGCGCGTTCCTTGCGATGGACCACGGGCTGCTGCTGGAATGGGACGCCGGCGGCCGCGTCAGTATCACCGCCCGACATGGCAGCCTCGATCAAGTGAACAGCCTGGAAGCGGTTGCCGACAGCACAATGCGCACGCCGTGCTGGCAGGATCGTCCGGGGGATGCCTTGCCCAACGTGCTGCGGGTGCCGTTGCGCGGCGGCGACGGCAATGCCTTTGGCGCACTGGTGCTGGCCAACAGCGTCAGCCTGCGGGCGCCCGACAACGAAGACATCGAATCCCTGCACTTGCTCGCCACCCTGCTGGCCGCGCACCTTGAAAACGATCGACTGCTGACGACGCTCAAGACGCGGGATCGCACGCTGTCGGACCTGGTCAACCGGTTGTTTCGCGCCCAGGAAGACGAACGCAAACGCGTGGCCTACGACCTGCATGACGGCTTGGCCCAAACCCTCGCCGGGCTGCACCAGCGCCTGCAAGGTTTTGCCGGACGCTGCCCGACACTGCCGGACACCTTGGGTGCAGACCTGCAGGCCATTTTGGCGCTGGCCCAGCATTGCGTGGTGGAAGGCCGGCAACTGATCGGCGGCTTGCGTCCGACAGTGCTCGACGATTTCGGTGTGCTCAAAGCCGTCGACAAAGAAGCCGATCGCCTGCGCGATGCCGGGATCAGCGTGCAATGGGTCACCCGCTGCGAGGCGCGGTTGCCCAGCCAGGTGGAAATCGCCTTGTTCAGGATCGCCCAGGAAGCGATCAACAACATCCTCAAACACGCGCACGCCAGCCACGCACAACTGGCACTGGAACTGCACGAAGGCCAGGCCTTGCTGCGGGTGGACGACAACGGCAAAGGGTTTGCCGTCGAACAACGCCTCGACACGGCCGGCGCCCGGCACTTGGGGCTGGCGGCCATGCAGGAGCGCGCGAGCCTGCTGGGCGGGCAACTCACCTGTGTCAGCAGTGCCGAATGCGGAACGCACCTGCGCGTCAGCGTACCTTTTGACCTGAATGGAACACCGCAATGAGCCAAGCCTTACGCCTGGTGCTGGCCGACGATCACGAAGTCACACGCACCGGTTTCGTCGCGCTGCTGGCCGGTCATCCGCAATTCGAAGTGGTTGGTCAGGCCCGTGATGGCCAGGAAGCGGTCGAACTGTGCGAACAGCTGCTGCCCGACATCGTCATCCTCGACATTCGCATGCCGGTGCTCAACGGCCTCGGCGCCGCACGCCTGCTTCAACAACGCCTGCCGGCATTGAAAGTGGTGATTTTCACCATGGACGACAGCCCCGATCACCTCGAAGCGGCGATGAATGCCGGCGCCGTGGGCTACCTGCTCAAAGACGCCAGCCGTGATGAAGTGATCGACGCCTTGCAGCGGGTCGCCGCTGGCGAAGAAGCCCTGAATAGCGCAGTCAGCGCCCGTCTGCTACGGCGCATGACCGAGCGCAATGCCAGTGGCGGCACACCGTCCGAAAACCTGACCGCACGGGAACGCCAGGTACTCGCGCTGGTGGCCAACGGTATGAGTAATCGTCAAATTGGCGAGCAACTGGGGATTACCACCGGCACCGCCAAAGCCCACGTCGAACGGGTCATTGGCAAACTCGGGGCGGCAGATCGGACCCAGGCTGCCGTGCGCGGAATTGCGTTGGGCCTGGTGACTCAACCATGAAGGTGTTTTACGCCCGGCGCTGGGCCGATCTGCCACTGCGGGGCAAAGCCCTGGTGGTGATTTCCCTGCCGTTGGTGGTGCTGTTGTTGTCGCTGGTGTTGATCTACATCACCGAGCGCCAGACCGCCCGCGCCGAAGAAGACGTGCGTCGGGTGTTGCTGGTTCAAGGCGACATCCAGACTGTGCACACCCTGCTCGCCGAAGCGGCCGCCAGCGTGCGCGGCTACCTGCTGACCCATCGCGAAGATTTCCTGCCGGGTTACCTGAAAGCCAAGCCGCTGATCGAATCAGCCCTGCGTCGGCTCGACAGCAACGTGCGCGATGAACGGGTGCGCGCGCAGCTCACCGCGATCACGCCGCTGATCAACAACAAAGTCGAAGGACTGGAGGAAATGCTCCGTGATCGCGACGCCAGACCCGAAGCGATCACCAGCATCCTGATCAGCAACAAACACATCCTCGACGAATTGCGCGAACACATCAGCACCATGCTCACCCTTGAGGACACGTTGCTGGCCGAGCGCACTGCCGCCGCGTCTGCGACCCGTCAACGGCTGTTGTTCTCGACGTTACTGGCGGCCCTTTGCGGACTGTTTGGCGCCATTGTCGCGGTGCTGTTTTTGTCCAAGGGCATCGTTGCCCGAGTGCAGAAAGTCCAGGGTAATGCCCAACGCCTGGCCCTCGGTCAGCCGTTGCTGCCGCAACCGCCGGAGAACGATGAGATTGGTCAGTTGGGCACCCGCCTGGTGGAGGCCGGCCTGCTACTGGCCGAACGCGAGCGCGCATTGCGTGACAACGAAGAACGCTTGCGACTGATCATCGACGGCGTGAAGGACTACGGGATTTTCGCTCTCGACACCCGAGGCTATGTCACCAGTTGGAACGCCGGTGCCGAGCGGATCAAGGGCTACACGGAACAGGAAATCATCGGCCAGCATTTCTCGGTGTTCTACCTCGCGCAAGAGTGCCCGCAGCATCCCGACATGGCCCTGCGTGAGGCCACGCGCAACGGTCACTACATGGAAGAAGCCTGGCGCATTCGCAAGAATGGCAGCCGCTTCTGGGCCAGCGTGGTGATTACTGCGCAATACGACAGCAGCGGAGCGTTGCGTGGGTTCTCGAAGATCACCCGGGACATTACCGACCGCCGCGCCGCCGAAATTGCGCTGCGCACCGCCCGCGAAGAAGCCGAGCGCGCCAGCCGGGCAAAAAGCGAATTCCTCTCGCGCATGAGCCACGAACTGCGCACGCCGCTGAACTCGATCCTGGGTTTTGCGCAGTTGCTGGACATGGATTCGCCGCCCGGGCAAAAGGCCCAGATCGGTCACATCCTGCGCGCCGGCCAGCACCTGCTGACGCTGATCAACGAAGTGCTCGACATTGCCAAGATCGAAGCCGGGCGCCTGCCACTGAACATCGAGTCGGTGCCCTTGGCGATTGCGCTGCAAGAAGCCCTGAATCTGGTCTCACCGATGGCCGCCGACGCTGGCATCCATCTGGTTCCATTGCCGACGATGGCCGCTGACCAAGCAATCGTCGCGGATCGACAACGCCTGACTCAGGTGTTGCTGAACTTGCTGTCCAATGCCATCAAGTACAACCGGCCTCAGGGTCAGGTGGGTATCGAGGTCGCGATCGATCAACAACGTATTGCCGTGTCTGTGAGCGATACCGGCAAGGGCATTGCGGCTGATCGTTTGGGTCAGCTGTTCAAGCCCTTCGAACGCCTCGAGACCGACCCGAACGTGGAAGGCAGCGGCCTCGGCCTGGCGCTGAGCAAGAGCCTACTGGAGATGATGAACGGCAGCCTGAACGTGCAAAGCCAACCCGGCGCCGGTTCCCGATTTACCTTGGAATTGCCCTTTGTGCGCCTGCAGCAAACCGCCGCTGCTGCGCCCGTCGAGCAGCCACCACTGACCCCCACCCTCGCCGGCCCTGACATTCAGGGCAAGGTGTTGTGCATCGAAGACAACCTCTCAAGCCTGGCGCTGATCGAAACCTTGCTGCAACGCCGGCCGGGGATAAAGTTGCTGTCGAGCATGCAAGGCCAACTGGGGCTGGACCTGGCCGCGCAACACGCGCCGCGATTGATTCTGCTCGACGTCTCACTGCCGGACATCGACGGGCTGAACGTTCTGCAGCGTTTGCGCCAGTCGGTGATCACCCGGACCACGCCGGTGCTGATGATCACCGCCGACGCCAGCGACCTCACTCATCTGGCCTTCGTGCGACGCGGGCGCGACGGCGGTGCTGACCAAACCGATTCACGTCCCCTCGTTCCTCGCCCACCTCGACCAGTACTTTCCGGAGCCCGTGTGAACACCGACCTGCGCATTCTGATCATCGACGACCAACGGCCCAATCTCGATCTGGTGGAACAACTGCTGGTGCGCGAGGGGCTGACCAACGTGCTGAGCAGCACCCAGCCGCTGCGCACCCTGGACCTGTTCAACAGCTTCGAGCCGGACCTGGTAATTCTCGACCTGCACATGCCGGAGTTCGATGGCTTTGCGGTACTCGAACAACTCAACCGACGCATCCCGCACGGCGAATACCTGCCGATCCTCGTGCTCACCGCCGACGCCACCCGCGACACTCGCCTGCGCGCCCTGGCGTTGGGCGCCAAGGACTTCATCAGTAAACCGCTGGATGCCCTGGAAACCATGCTGCGGGTATGGAACCTGCTGGAAACCCGTGCCCTCTACAAAACCTTGAGGACGCTGATCCCGGCAGAGCAGATCGAGTTGCTGCGACATAACCGCTAAACCTGTGGCGAGCGAGCTTGCTCGCGCTTGAGTGCGCAGCACTCACAAAAATCGGCAGCGGTTTATAGACGTTGGGGCCGCTGCGCAGCCCAACGGGAGCAAGCTCCCTCGCCACAGGTTATTCAGCGTTCGCTCTGTTTGTTAACTGGCTGACTCACACAACCTGACTTAACGGCTCAGAGGTTGAATGCTCGAGGCGCTTCATGCGTCCATCTGCACCACTTCGATCCCCAGCCGTCGATAAGACTCGATATCGCCCGAGGCCACATGACGCTCGGTGATCAGCGTATGGATGCGCCCGCAAGGCGCGACAACAAAGGGTTCTACCGCACCCAGCTTGTCCGCCGTGGTGACGGCCACCACATGGGCAGCGCTGTCGAGCATCGCCTGCTTCACCGGCACCTCATCGAAATGCAGCGAGCTGATGCCGACGTCGGGGTGAATCGCGCACACACCGGTGAACACCAGATCAGCCTTGATGCCCTGAAGCAATCGCAGGGTTTCATGCCCACTCGCCGACATCGTGGCCGGGTTGAGCTGACCGCCGGCCAGAATCACTTTGATGCCTTTGTATTCGGCCAGGGTGATCGCGATCATCGGTGAAGCCGTGACCGCAGTGATGGTGATGTCTGCTGGCAGCGACCGGGCGATCTGCAGCGTCGTGGAGCCGGAATCGAACATCACAATCTGGCCATCCTGCACGCGCCGGGCAGCAAATTGCGCGAGGTTCGTTTTCACCTCATCGGTTTCGCCGACCCGGGTGAAGAAGTCCTTGCCGGTGTCCTTGGGTCGCGGCAGCGCCCGCCATGCACCCGCTGCACCAGGCCGGCGTTGTCCAGTTCTGCCAGATCGCGGCGGATGGTGTCTTCGGACACAGCGAAATGCTGACTGAGCTCGGACGCCATGACCTTGCCGTCACGCTCCAGGATCAACAGGATTTTCTGCCGACGCAACGAAGGAAGCTCGGCGATGGAATGCTGACCTTGCATGGTAATGCCTGCTTTTGCGGGTTTATGCGAGATTAGCCAAAGCGCCAGGCAAACACAATCCAGCTGCACCACCCGATTAATTTCCCGCGCCTCAGTCTCAGCTAAGTTTCGGCCCGTAGCCTCTCCCTCACGCACTTAAAGCACTTGCTCAGGAGAGACAATCCAGATGAATCCGACCCTAGCCGGCTGGCTCAACAAAGTCCCCGAGGTCACCCTGTCGTTCTGGGTGATCAAGATCATGTCCACCACCGTGGGCGAAACCGGCGCCGATTTCCTGGCCGTCGATGCCGGCTTCGGTGCGGGCTGGACCAGTATCGGCATGGCGGTCCTGTTGGCGATCGCGCTGTTCTGCCAACTGCGGACCAAGGCCTATACACCCTGGATTTACTGGTTGACCGTGGTGCTGGTGAGCATCGTCGGCACGCAGATCACTGACATCCTGACCGACAAGCTCGACGTCAGCCTGTACACCAGCACGGCGATTTTTTCGGTGCTGCTGGCGGTCAACTTTTGGGTCTGGTACCGGGTGGAACACAGCCTGTCGATCCGCGAAATCGTCACGCCACGGCGCGAGCTGTTCTATTGGGCAACCGTACTTTGCACCTTTGCCCTCGGCACCGCGGCAGGTGACCTGGCCACCGAAGCACTGGGATTGGGTTTCACCCTCGGCGCGGTAATTTTCGGCGCGCTGATCGCCGCCACCCTGTTGGCCTGGCGCTTGGGCGGCAATGTGGTGCTGACCTTCTGGATCGCCTACATCCTGACCCGCCCATTCGGTGCGTCCCTGGGCGACTTGCTGACCCAGGCCAAAACCTATGGCGGCCTCGGCATGGGTGCCATGTGGACCAGCGCGCTGTTCCTCTGCGTCATCGTCATTCTGGTCGCCGTAGCGCAAATGAGCGTCGGCAATCGTAAAGCAATCACTCAATAACTCATTCAAAAGCCATTAAGGAATCACCATGCGCCACGTTCAAAACCTCATTCGTCACGTGTGCATTGTCTCGGCCATTTTCATGCTGAGCATCGCCACCGGTTGCTCGAAACCGGCCGACAAACCCAAGGCCGATACGACTTCGGCGGTCGAGATGACCCAGGGTTCGGCCTCTAAACTCGGCGACTTGTCCGAGTTCCGCAACATCGCCGCCGACGTTGCCGGCCTGGTCGACAAAAACGATCTGCCCGCCGCCAAGGCCCGCATCAAGGACCTGGAAACCTCCTGGGACTCGGCAGAAGCCGGCATCAAGCCCCGCGCCGCGAGCGACTGGCACGTGGTAGACAAAGCCATCGACCGCGCCCTCGATGCCGTGCGTGCCAGCAGCCCGAAGCAGAGTGACTGCAAAGCTGCGATGGATGACTTGCTGAAGGCTTTCGACTCGATGAAAGGGAAGCAGTAACCGGGCACAGATGCTTCAATACAGGCGCGCGGGTCATGACCCTCGCGCCTTTTTTTGCCGGAGCGGGACATGCGGATACTGCTGGTCGAAGACGACCCGATGATTGGCGATGCAATCCACGGTGCACTGAACGATGCGAGTTATGCCGCCGACTGGGTGAAGAACGGCCTCACCGCCCTGGCGGCGCTGGAGACTCAACACTACGACCTGGTGCTGCTCGACCTCGGTTTGCCCGGCAAGGACGGCCTCGACGTGTTGACCCGCATTCGCGCCAACAACAATCCCGTGCCGTTACTGATCATCACCGCCCGAGACAGCCTCGACGACCGGCTGCGCGGCCTCGATGGCGGTGCAGACGACTACCTGCTCAAACCCTTCGACATGGCCGAGTTGCTGGCGCGCATGCGCGCGGTTTTAAGGCGCAAGGGCGGCAGCGCCCTGTCCGTGCTCGACAACGGCGTGGTGTCGCTGGACTTGGTCAGCAAAGAAGCCTCGACCGCAGAGAGTCCCGGCGTGCAGCTTTCGGCCCGCGAGTTCGCCCTGCTGCAGGCGTTGTTGATCCGGCCGGGCGCGATCCTTTCGCGCAGCGAACTCGAAGACCGCCTCTATGGCTGGGGCAATGAAGTGGAAAGCAACGCCGTGGAGTTTTTGATCCATGCATTGCGGCGCAAGTTGGGTAGCCAAGTCATCAAGAACGTTAGGGGTGTGGGATGGATGGTTTCAAAAAACGCTTGAGCGAATCGGTACAACTCAGGCTGTCCGTCACCCTGTCGCTGGCGATCCTGATCGTCGCGATTGTGGCCGGTGTCTTTGCGTTCATTTCCGCGTTCGACGAAGCCCACGAAATGCAGGATGACACCTTGCGCCAGGTGGCCGTGCTGTTTGATCGGCAACACATGACGCTGAAATATCCCGAAGGCAAAGGCATTGCCGGCGACGATGAAGAATCCCGACTGATTATTCAGCACCTGGCCGATGGCAACAAAGCCTCCGGTAACGATGACGACACTGCACCGCTGCCCTTCCCGACGACGCTGGCCGATGGCTTGTCCACGGTGAATGTCGGCGGCGAAGCGTTTCGCGTGCTGGTCAGGACCACCGCCCGTGGCGAACGCATTGCCGTTGGCCAGGAAACCGGCGCCCGTGACAAGGACGCCCGCGAAAGTGCCTGGCGCAGTCTGCTGCCGTTTTTGATTTTATTTCCGGTGCTGTTGCTGGTGGTCGGCGACCTGGTGCGCAAGCTGTTTCGACCCATCGCGACACTCTCTTCTGAAATCGATCAGCGCGCCGAGCAGGAACTGCATCCAATCAACGAAAGCCATTTGCCGACCGAGATCCGGCCCTTTGTGGTGGCGATCAATCGCTTGCTCGAACGTGTGGCGAATGCGATGGAAACCCAGCGCCGCTTCGTCGCCGACGCAGCCCACGAACTTCGATCACCGCTGACCGCCCTCTCCTTGCAGGCCGAACGCCTGTCTGGCGCCGATATGTCGGCCGTGGCCCATGAGCGTCTGGTGCCATTGCGCCGGGGCATTGAGCGCGGCAGAAACCTGATTGATCAACTGCTGACCCTGGCCAAGGTGCAAGCCGAAACCAGCGCGCCGACGTCGCCGGTTTCGGTGCATGAGGTCTATCGTCGGGTGCTGGAAGATCTGTTGCCGCTGGCCGATATAAAACACCTCGACGTTGGCGTCGAGGGTGAGCAGGACGTGCGGGTGCTGATCAACGAAATGGACCTGATGACACTGGTCAAGAACCTGGTGGACAACGCGATCCGCTATACACCGGAGGGTGGCCGGATTGACCTTTCTGTGGTCATGGATAACGGTACGGCGCTGCTGCAGATCAAGGACTCGGGGCCAGGGATCGCGGTGGAAGAGCGAGCGCGGGTGTTTGATCCGTTTTATCGCAGCCTGGGGACCGATGAGGCTGGGTCCGGGCTGGGGTTGTCCATTGTTCAGGCGATTGCGCAGCGTACCGGGGCACGGGTTAGCCTGGGCTTCGCCGATGAGGTACAAAACCGCGGTTTGCGTGTGTCGGTGTGGTTAAACGTAGCCAACGGATGACCGCAGGCTAATCGGCTGGACGAGTTGCAGGAACGCTCGGCCGAACATAGTAATGGTCGAATTCAGCGCTTTCCACGAATTGGAAGCCATGGCGGATGTAGAAGCGGTTGGAAGCGCTTTCCTTGAGCGCGCCCACCCTGACAGGCAGCGCGGCTGCATCCGCCTCTTTGAAAACATGAGCAAGAACAGCGGCGCCAATCCCTGATCCCTGCGCCCCCGGTTTCACATACAAGTGATCAAGCAGCAGTTCATTGAGGTGATGCTTGACCACCACAAAACCAACCCGCTCACCGGCCACTTCGATGTGACGTGTGCTAGTGGGGTCAAAGCCGCTGGCAAAACGTTCACGCGCACGCACCGGATCAAATCGCCCGACGCGCTCGAGGCTTTCGCGCATGGCCTCAATTCGAATGGCGACAAGTGGGTCCAGGTCGTTTTGTTGAGCAGGGACCAGAACAAGCGACGGATTTTGATCAGGTGATACGGGCATCATTTGCGCTCTGACTATCATGATGGGCAGCCAGTATCGTGCAAAACTCCTGAGCGCAACAGCCAGATAACCGCATCCTCAGTTGTTCGCCACCTGAGCCACATTGCCCGAGGTCACCAACGCTTTGAGCGACGCATCGAACTGCTTCAAGGCGTTCACTTGCAATGCGGTTTGCTGGTCGATCTGCGCAGCAATCTCCGACGCTGCTTTGCCGTGAACCCATACCGAAGGCATTTTCTGTTCACGGGAGCCTTCGGCCTGGCCGATGTATTGCAGGTTCGAATCGTAGAACTTGGCGAGGAACCGTGCTTCGACCTGATCATTGCGTTTGCTGACCAGACGGCTGTAGGTGTCAAGCATCACCACCACGTCCGGGTGCGCTTGCACCAGTGCGTCGAGGTTGTCGTAGACGGTCACCGAGGCGAATTCTTTTTGCAGCGAACTCATCAGCCAGTTGATCGCCAGTTTCGGATCAGAGCTGCTGACGAACGCGTTGCTGATGCGCGAATCGAGTGCAGGGTTCTTGCTGCCGTTCACCGCAACAGAATGGTAACGCTCAAGGTATTCGATAGTGTTGACGGTGTTTTCGCTGTAGAGCACACCCACCGACTGGGAATGCTTCAGGTTGGCGCTGCTGTCGCCCATCGGCAGGAAATGGCAGGCTTGTGGGTCGCCAGCGTAGGCCGGGGCGGTGGCGGCAAAACCGCTGGTCAGTACGGCGATAAGGGCCAAAACAGTTGAGATTCTCATCGCGCAGGTTCCTTCAGAAGCGAGATCGGTATAGCGCTATCCTCCTCCGTTGCTGGAAAAACGAAACTCGCTTTTTTGATGATGACTATCGATTGGACGAATGGTTGGCGAAGGGGCGAGTACTGGGTGGGGCGATGGCAGTCATGTCTGCCTCGTGCGAAACTCCACCGACTTATAAATCACGGATGGTGTTGAAATGGTGCATTTGCTTGCGGTCTCAGGAAGTCTGCGCCAGGCCTCTTCCAACTCGATTTTGCTACGTGCAACCGAGCTTTTGCGCCCCAAAGGGGTCTTGATCACGCATTACGAAGGGATCGGTGAGCTACCGCACTTCAACCCGGACTTGATTGAACATCCTCCTGAGAAAATCCTGGAATTACACTCGATTATCGCCCAGGCCGATGGGCTTCTGATTTCATGCCCGGAATACGCTCGAGGGATTCCGGGCTCGTTCAAAAATATGCTCGATTGGCTCGTCAGCAGTGAAGCCTTCCCGGGCAAATCGGTCGCACTTTTCAACGCCTCGCCCAGAGCCAGCCATGCGCAGGCCGCACTGCGGCTGGTTTTAGATACGATGTCAGCTCGCCTCATTGAGGAAGCGTCAATTACGGTTAACCTCCTGTCCACCCAGTTGAGTGCCGAAAGCATTGCCGATGATCCTGTGATGGGCCCACAGATCAGTACGGCGCTTGGGGCTTTCCAAAAACACCTCGAAAATCAGGGTCTTTAATGCCGAAGGACTTGAGGTAAACGGAAGATCAGGAAGGTTTCGAATAGCAGCGACAGCTTTTTCGATGTGCTGATTCAAACCCGGTCATTTGTCGTTGCGTACATTTCACTCCAGCGAGAGGAGTCCTGCCTCAACTCAAACAAAAAAGCGTCTTGCGCAATACATATGGATATCCGTATATTCGGATTTCCACACATTACAGGCAGCCCCATGCTCAGCCCTCCAGCCATCTACAAATGCCTGTCCGACGAGACCCGCGCCCGCGCCACCCTTCTGATCACCCGTGAAGGCGAGCTATGCGTCTGCGAGCTGGTCTGTGCCCTGGACGACAGTCAGCCGAAGATCTCTCGTCACCTGGCACAACTGCGGGCGTGCGGCTTGCTGCTTGATCGACGCCAGGGGCAATGGGTGTATTACCGACTCAATCCCGAACTGCCTGCCTGGGTACGCGCTGTCCTTGAGACCACGCTGCAAGCCAACGCCGACTGGCTTGAAGAAAACAGCGCCCGGCTCAGACAGATGGGCGACCGGCCTCTCAATACTGCAGCGTGCTGCTGACTCTCTTACTCATCGAGCGTTCTCATGTTGGCTGCGGTTTCGATTTTTCTATTCACCATTGTCTTGGTCATCTGGCAACCCAAGGGCTTGGGCGTTGGCTGGAGTGCATCGTTGGGTGCCATTCTGGCGCTGGCCACAGGCGTGGTGACGCTGGACGACATTCCACTGGTGTGGGGCATTGTCTGGAACGCGACCGCCACGTTTATCGCGGTCATCATCATTAGTTTGTTGCTGGATGAAGCGGGCTTCTTTCAGTGGGCTGCTTTGCATGTGGCGCGTTGGGCCAAAGGCGATGGTCGTCGCCTGTTCGCTTTTACGGTACTGCTTGGCGCCGCCGTATCAGCCCTGTTTGCCAATGACGGCGCAGCACTGATTCTGACCCCGATTGTTATCTCGATGCTGATCGCGATGCGCTTTTCGCCGGCTTCTACGTTGGCGTTTGTCATGGCCGCTGGCTTTATCGCCGATACGGCCAGCCTGCCGCTGGTGGTGTCGAATCTGGTCAACATTGTTTCGGCCGACTACTTCGGCCTGGGCTTCAGCGAGTACGCCTCGGTGATGGTGCCGGTCAACCTCGTGGCAGTGGCTGCCACGCTGGGCGCGCTGTACGTGTTTTTCCGGAGCGATATACCGCGCAGCTACAACGTCCAAGAGCTTCAAGATCCGCGTCTCGCGGTGCGAGACCCGCTGACGTTTCGAGTCGGCTGGTGTGTGTTGGTCGTGTTACTGGTCGGCCTGTTTGCACTGGAGCCGCTGGGCATTCCCATCAGTGCGATTGCCGCCGTCTGTGCTGCCGCGCTGTTCGCCGTGGCTGCACGCGGCCATGTGATTTCGACGCGGTGGGTGTTGCGCGAGGCGCCGTGGCAAGTGGTGATCTTTTCGCTGGGCATGTACCTGGTTGTTTATGGACTGAAAAACGCAGGCCTGACCCTCTACCTGACCACAGCCCTGAACTACCTGGCCAACTACGGCGTGTGGGGCGCCGCGCTGGGAACCGGCTTTCTGACGGCAGCGCTGTCCTCGGGCATGAACAACATGCCCACGGTACTGGTGGGCGCGCTGTCCATTCAGGCGAGCGACGCCACTGGCGTGGTGCGCGACGCCATGATCTACGCCAACGTCATCGGCTGTGACCTGGGACCAAAAATCACCCCGATCGGTAGCCTGGCGACGCTCCTCTGGCTGCACGTTCTAGAACGTAAAGGCCTGCGTATTACCTGGGGCTACTACTTCAAGGTCGGTGTCGTGCTGACCGTGCCAATCCTGTTCATCACCTTATCCGCCCTGGCCCTGCGCCTCGGCTTGTCCGCCTGACAAAAGGAGTCTCCATGCGCATTCTGTTCATGTGTACCGCCAATAGCTGCCGCAGCATCCTGTCCGAAGCGATGTTCAATCACCTGGCGCCAGAAGGTTTCGAGGCGGTCAGCGCCGGCAGCTTTCCCAAGGGCCAGGTCTTGCCGCGTAGCCTGACCACACTGCAAGAAGCCGGCATCGCCATTGATGGCTTGAGCAGCAAAGGCAATGACGCCTTCGAGGGCAACCCACCGGACATCGTCATCACCGTCTGCGACAAGGCCGCCGGTGAGGCCTGCCCCGTGTATTTCGGGCCGGCGTTGAAAGCCCACTGGGGACTGGAAGATCCGTCGGAGGTCACGGGTGACGAAGCGGCCGTATCCGCCGCCTTTCACTCGACCCTGGCGCGAATCGAAACCCGTTGCCGGGCGTTTCTGGCACTGCCCTTCGCCCAACTTGATCGCGATGCGCTGAAGCGTGAACTCGACCGCATCGGCACGCTGTAACTGGAGCGCCTCATGACTCACCCGCTGCCCAACCTCGACCCATCACTGACTCAACCCATCGCCACCGATCAAAACGGCCAGCACAAACCCCGGATTTTGCTGTTGTACGGTTCAACCCGCGCCCGCTCTTTCAGTCGATTGCTGGTCGAGGAAGCGGCGCGTTTGCTCGAACACTTCGGCGCCGAGACGCGGATTTTCAATCCATCCGGTCTGCCGCTCCCGGACGACGCACCGAACGACCACCCGAAAGTCCAGGAACTGCTGGAACTGATGCAGTGGTCGCAAGGCCAGGTTTGGTGCTCACCGGAGCGCCACGGCTCCATGTCTGCGGTGTTCAAGGCTCAAATAGACTGGGTGCCGCTGGCCATTGGCGCGATTCGCCCGACCCAGGGCAAGACCCTGGCGGTGATGCAGGTGTGTGGCGGTTCGCAATCCTTCAACGTCGTTAATCAACTTCGCGTGCTGGGGCGCTGGATGCGGATGTTCACCATCCCCAATCAATCCTCGGTCCCGAAGGCCTATCTGGAATTTGACGAAGGCAACCGCATGAAACCCTCAGCGCTCTATGACCGGGTTGTGGACGTGATGGAGGAGCTGGTGAAGTTCACGCTGCTGCTTCGGGATCGTCCGGATCTGGTTGACCGCTATTCGGAGCGCAAGGAGTCAGCTGAAGAACTGACCCGGCGCGTGAATCAGCGGTCGATTTGATGAGGAAATCGGGATTGGAGCAGCGCTTTCAGGACACAACTTGGCGAGTCTACGCCTTTGCAGCGTGCGACAAAGGTATGGGGAGAGTTGAACAGGTCCTGTGGTGCAATGAAAACCTGTGGCGAGGGAGCTTGCTCCCGCCGGGCTGCGTAGCGGCCCTTGAAGGCGGTTGCTGCGCAACCGAACGGGAGCAAGCTCCCTCGCCACAAGGTTTGGCGTAGCGCTTAAGAGCGTAGAACTCCGATCGCCCGCCGATACTTCTCGATCCGTTCCAGATCTTCCCAGGACGGTTGCGCAATCCGGGACAGGTCGCTGTTCTCTTCCAGATCCGCGAGTTTGACCACCCGGCCAATCGGGTTCAACGCCGCACGCTCGACGAATGCCTCATAGGATTCCCCCGGCACCTTGGTGACCGAGGCAATGGCCGTCAGCACCGTTTCGCTGAAGCCTTCTTGCCGCAAGTCTTCGAGGCTGATGCCGGTGTCTTCAACCACGTCATGCAGCACCGCGACGATCCGCTCTTCCAGGGTGTTGACCCGCAGCATGACTTTCAGCGGATGCAGGATGTAAGGCGCCCCGCCCTTGTCGACCTGTCCCGCATGGGCGGCAGCAGCGATGGCAATGGCTCGTTCCAGGGTCTGGGTCATCTTGGTGCTCCTCGGGTTAAACGTCGTAGCGGCCTAAAGCTTGTAGGTCAGATACCGACCGCGCCCGGTTTTCTTGGCCTGGTACATCACTCGATCAGCGGCCAGCAACAGTTTATCGGCAGAACTCTGCCCGTCTCCCAGCGCGATACCAATCGAAACGCCGACGATGCACACCGAGCCGGAGATAAAAAACGGCGCGGCCAAGGCATCGATGCATTGCGTCGCCACGCGGGTCAATGTCTCTTCGGCATTGTCGCCGAGGTCATTGAGCAGCACCACAAACTCGTCTCCGCCGATGCGGGCCAGGGTATCGCTCACTCGCACGACAGCTGAAAAACGCCGCGCTACCTGCCGCAGAACCTCATCGCCAGCCTCGTGCCCGAGGGAATCGTTGATGTGCTTGAACCCATCAAGGTCCATAAACAACAAGCCCACCTGCGTCTGGTTGCGTTGTGCCTGGGCCAACACCAGCCTAAGCCGGCCGGAAAGATAATGCCGGTTGGTTAACCCTGTCAGGGTGTCGTGATGCGCGATCTTTTTCAGTTCGTCCTGCTTGTCATTCAACTTGACCAGCAAACGATTGAACGCCGAGATCAAGTGCCCGACTTCATCATCCCGAACAACCGCCAACGGCGCGTGCGGCAATTCATCTCGGGTCATGCGGTCCGCCTGGGCGGCAGCACTAAACAGATGACGAAAGACAAAGTACAAACCGATGGAGGCGAACGTGGCAAAAAACAGAATCGATAAAAACGCACCCTTGATCAAAAAGTGCTGGGTTCGATCCACGGTGGCAAACGCTTCGCTGGTCGGCAAACGGGCAACTATGAACCAACCGGCGCTTGGGACAGAAGCCATCGCCGCCACCTCCTCGACACCCTTGGCGTTGAGCGTTATCCCGGCGCCGCGAAACCCGGCCATGGCTCGATCGTGCAGCGCATTGATGCCGGGAGACGACGTTGGCTTGAGCTGCACATTCAGTGTCGAGGTGTCGACAAACAACTTGCTGTCCGGGAACACCAACAGGAAATCACTGGCGGCGTCGCCCACGCGGCTTTGAAGCAACGAATCAAGCAGCCCTGAAGCACCCAGCGCGGTCACGCCAACCAGCACAGCCTGGACCTCACCGCCGGCATCCTTGATGGGCGCCGACATCGGCAGGATCGGTGCTTTAGTGGCGCGCCCCATCCTCGGCTGTCCGATAAACGGACGCCCCGCCAACCCCGCCTGAATGTAATCACCGTCAGGGTAATCGGTATCCAGGACGGGATAGTTCGCAAGTAAACGCCTTTTTGTGTTCACGATGAACAAGTCTGCGGTGAACAGCGTTTGGTCGTCGTAATGCTCTTTCAGCCACGCTTTCAGCCGTTCGGGCTGCGTCAGGAGATCAGCCGGGACGGTGGCGGCAAGATGCTCCAACAACTGCTGGCGCTGAACAATTTTGTTATCGATATCGCGGGCGACGTAAGTGGCCAGCGTTAACTGCTGGCCCTCCACCACTGCGCTCAAATCTTCGCGCAAGAAGTTGGTCAACACGTAATAGCGCACCACGGCACCGAAAATGACGATGCACAACGCCAATATCAGCAGTCGCGTGACGATGCTGTTACCGATGCGGGCGAGATTCAGGGGCGCGTGATGATGTTTTGGCATCACCGGAGTGTATCCGAGAGTGCCGCGCTTTGGAGGGGTTTTCCGGTAGCGTTGCAGCCCCCGTTCAGGTCAGCGCTCACTTCGCAATTGCTCTTCAAGCCACCCGATCAGCGCGCGCACCTCAAGCCGACCTTCCCCACCCTGGTGCCTGAAAACCGATATCGCCTCCGGTAACGGGCTGGAAACGTTATTTTTCAATGCGTGCCCGTTTCGTCAACCTTCAGCCTGCACAGGTCGCAGCGGCCCTGTTGGTCGAGCCGCAAGGCGTATTTGAGTGGTGGGCCGCGTCGATGCACCATCGTGATCTCGATGACAACACCTCGGAGTTGATCTACACCTTTAGCGTACATTTACGGTCGCGTTAGCTGGAATGGTTGCCCGACTCGCTGGCCAACCGTCTTTTCGAACATGAAACCCGCCAGCGCTTTGTCGCGATGGCTGAGTATTTACGGGCCAACGCGCACCGTTTGACGCTTGCAGAACAACAATAAAACAGGAGTTGAAAATGTCTGAACTGAACTTGCACCCTAACGCCGCGGAGTCCCTGAAGCAGTGGCACCACATGATCAGCACCGGGAACTTGAAAGCCCTGCCCGAATTACTGGACCCGCAAGCGGTGTTCCGCTCGCCCATGGCGCACACGCCTTACCCGGGCGCGAACGTGGTTGCGATGATTCTCGCAACAGTGCTCGACGTCTTCGAGAATTTTGAATACCACCGCGAATTGGCGACGGCGGACGGGTTGAATGTCGTGCTGGAATTCAGCGCGACGGTTGGCGGCAAAGAGCTGAAAGGGATAGACATGATCCAGTTCAACGAAGAAGGAAAAATCGTTGAATTTGAAGTCATGGTCCGTCCGCTGAGCGGCTTGCAGGCGTTGGGCGCAGAAATGGGCCAGCGTCTTGGCGCCTACCTGGCCGCCAGTAAAGCCTGACCGATTTCTATCATCCCTGTGGGAGCGGGCTTGCTCGCGAAGGCAGTGTGTCAGTCATCATCAATGCTAAAGACACACCGCCTTCGCGAGCAAGCCCGCTCCCACAGGGGGTCGTGGGTACTTCAAAAAGTGTATCTGCCCCTTTTGCTCTAAGCCTGGCTTTGACTCAGGCCACTATTGCGGTCCAGCCCCCGCTGCACACACCAGGCCAATGGCAGTGTCAGCAACAGAATCGCCGCCAGCGTCATCACCGCTACCGGGATCCCGGTAGCATCCCCCAGGCGCCCAAACAACACCGGCGCCAGCGCCCCGCCACCGATGGTGCCGGTGTAGAACAGTGCGAAGGCGTGTTCACGTTTGTCTGCATTCGATAACTCCGGCACCACGCCGTAGAGCACCGACGATGTGCCGTTCAACGCCAGCCCTAGCAGCGGCAACATCACCATCATGCTGGTCAGCGGCAAATAAACCACCAGAACGATCAATAGTGCGGTCGCGGATTCCGTCAGCCACACGGTTTTCATCATGCCGATACGTGCGCCCAGATAGCCGCACAGCAACTTGCCGAATGCGCCGCCCACGAATAACAACGCCAACGCCAGACCGATACCCGCCGTCCCGGCACCTTTACTCGTCAACAGAAAGGGCAAGAAGGTGAGAAACCCCATCCGTACCGCGCTGTCCAGGATGCCGGTCACCAGCAGTGCCCGCAACCCGCCGACCGAGCCGTTCCCGGCCGACACCTTGGGGGCTTTCTTCAAACGGGAGGCTGGCACGCCGCGCGCCGCAATCAACCACCCCAACAACCCAGCGGCAGCCAGGCCCAGCAAACCCATCAGCGTCACGCTGGTGCGCCAGCTGACGACCGTCAGCAATACGCCGACCAGTGCCGGTATCAGCATCTTGCCGATGTCGCCGGCAAAGTTGTATTGCGACAAGGCCTCCTTGACCCCGCCGCCCGCCTCGAAAGTATCACTGACCATCGAAGACGCCAGTGGATGCTGGGTACTCGCGCCCAACCCACCCAACATCAGGGCCAGCAACAGCAACGGCAACCCATCCGCCAGCCCCACACACAGATAAGCCACCCCAACCAGTGCTGTTCCGCCCACCAGCAGGCGTCCGCGCCCCCAACGTTTGGCCGCACGGCTCGCCAACAGCTGCATGCTGGCCATCACCCCGGAATAGGCGCCGCGCAACAGCCCGACCTGCGCGAAGCTCAGGCCAAACTGCAACTGCCAAAGGGGCAGCAACACGTAGATAACGTCGGTCAAACCATCATGCACGGCGTGCGCGCTGCAAGCCGCCAGTAAAGATCGGCGACGCATGGAGGCATCGGCGGGTTGTGACGCGGGCAAGGACATTCCGTTGTTCAGGTCGGTCATCGTAGGGTGGTACTGATCAGGTTGATTGAAGGGCCAATCTAGCAGGCCTGATCTTTAAACGACAAAGGGGCAGGTTTACTTTCTCGAAAATAAGCCAGTCCCCTTTTAAAGGATCATCCCATAGGGGTTCGTGGGTACTTCGAAAAGTGTATCTGCCCCTTTTAAATAATCTGCGCCTGGACCGCAGCCTTGTCGATGACTGACCAGACGTTGCAGATCCTTGCGTGCTTGAACTCATAGAACACGTTTTCGGTAAAAACCACTCGCCGACCATTCACCTGTAGGCCGAACAACTCCCCCACTGGCGTGCAATCGAAGCACAGCCTGGCGGCGATATGCGGCGGGTCGGTTATAAGGCGGTCGATCACAAAGTGCAGATCGGGGATCGAGCGAAAATCGCGTTCCAGCATCGCCCGGTAACCGGACAGCCCGACGCGCAGGCCGTTGTAGTGCACGTTTTCATCGACGAGTTGACTCAGGGCTGGCCAATCCTGTCGGTTGAGGCAGTCGATATAGGCGCGATAGGTGTCGCTGAGTGCGTGCTTGTTCATGGCTCACTATCTCCCTTTAAACCTTTTCAATCCTGAACCATACGCTCTGCCTCCGTTATTTATGCTCAGTTCCCAGCTTAATAATATTTTACCGATACCAAGGTGATCCCTAGTCTTGAACCCAAGAGATGGCAGGCCATAACCGACCTGACTCCCACTTCGAAGGGTAGAGAGATGACCACAGAAACAATAAAAACAGACACCTTGATTGTCGGCGCCGGTCAGGCTGGCGTGGCCATGAGTGAGCACTTGAGCGAACTCGGAGTGCCGCACCTGGTGCTCGAGCGTAACCGCATTGCCGAGCGCTGGCGCACCGGGCGCTGGGATTCGTTGGTGGCCAATGGTCCGGCCTGGCACGACCGGTTTCCGGGCCTTGAGTTCGACGACGTCAGCCCTGACGGCTTTGCCCCGAAAGAGCGAGTGGCCGACTATTTCGAAGCCTATGCCAAGAAGTTCAAGGCGCCGATTCAAACGGGCGTCGACGTGCTGAAAGTCGAGCGCAATATCGGTCGTCCGGGCTTCACCATTGAAACCTCTAGGGGTGTGATCGAAGCCAGCCGCGTGGTGGCCGCGACCGGGCCTTTCCAGCGTCCAGTCATTCCGCCGATTGCGCCGAAAGACGCGCCATTCACCCAGATCCACTCCGCCGAGTACCGCAATCCGCAGCAGTTGCCTGAAGGCGCTGTGCTGGTGGTGGGCGCCGGGTCGTCGGGGGTACAGATCGCCGATGAACTGCAGCGTTCTGGCAAAAAGGTTTATCTCTCGGTCGGCGCCCATGACCGCCCTCCTCGCGCCTATCGCAACCGTGATTTTTGCTGGTGGCTGGGCGTGCTCGGTGAGTGGGATCAAGCGGCCATGAAACCCGGCCGGGAACACGTGACCATCGCGGTCAGCGGTGCGCACGGCGGTCGTACGGTGGACTTCCGTGGCCTGGCCCATCGCGGCATGACGCTGGTCGGCCTGACTCAATCGTTCAACGGTTCCGTGGCCACCTTCCAACCGAACCTGGCCGACAACCTGGCACGCGGCGATGAGAACTATCTGGCGCTGCTCAATGCTGCGGACGTCTACATCGAGCGCAATGGCCTGGACCTGCCGCAAGAGCCTGAAGCCCGCATCACCTTCCCGGATCCGGACTGCGTGACGAACCCGATTCTGGAACTCGACCTGGCCCAGGCCGGCGTGACCTCGATCATCTGGGCCACCGGTTTCGCCACGGATTACAGCTGGCTGAAGGTTGATGCCTTCGACGAAAACGGCAAACCAAAACATCAGCGCGGCGTTTCGAGCGAGCCAGGCGTGTATTTCCTTGGTCTGCCATGGCAGTCGCGGCGCGGTTCTTCGTTTATCTGGGGTGTTTGGCACGACGCCAAGTACGTGGCTGATCACATCGGCATCCAGCGTTCTTACCTCGACTACCGCGATGCAGAGCAACGCGAAGCAGAAGCCGCCCCGCTCGCCCATAAAACCACGGTCAGCGCTTAAGCGCGCCACGTCGAATTCTTTTCAGGAGCTGCAAATGTCCACGCCAACCCATACCCGTATTCGCATGTTCAACACCAAAGAAACCTACCCGAACCAGAGCCTGGACAATGACCTGTGCCAAGCGGTCCGGGCGGGCAATACCGTTTATGTTCGTGGCCAGGTCGGGACCGATTTCGAGGGCCAACTGGTCGGCCTCGGTGACCCGCGGGCGCAAACCGAGCAAGCCATGCGCAACGTTAAACAGTTGCTGGAAGAGGCTGGCAGCGACCTTAGCCACATCGTGAAAACCACCACTTACCTGATCGATCCGCGTTACCGCGAGCCGGTTTATCAGGAAGTGGGCAAGTGGTTGAAAGGCGTGTTTCCGATTTCGACCGGGTTGGTGGTGTCGGCGTTGGGGCAACCGCAGTGGTTGATGGAGATTGATGTGATTGCGGTGATTCCTGAGTAAACACCGGTAGACCGCGTCGCGGCATTCGCGAGCAAGCCCGCTCCCACACTAGATCTCCAGTGGGCACAGATTTATGTACGACGAAGATCAAATGTGGGAGCGAGCCTGCTCGCGAAGGCGCCCGCACAGACGACCATTTCGCCAAGGCAAAACAAGGAGCAAAACCATGACCTTCTCCATCGCCGCCCGCTGCCCCGAAACCGGTCAGCTCGGCATCGCCATCAGTTCCTCCAGCATCGCCGTCGGCGCCCGCTGCCCGTGGCTGCTGCCCGGCGTTGGCGCCGTTTCCACTCAAAACATCACCCTGCCATCCCTCGGCCCGGAAACCCTCGCCCTTATTGAGCAAGGCCTCGCGCCTGCCGAGGCGCTGGACAAAGTCCTGACCCGCAACGGCTACAGCCAATATCGCCAGATCACCGCCATTGACCACCTCGGTCGCACCGCGCACTTCAGCGGCGCGCAAACCCTCGGCAACCACAACGCGGTCTGCGGCGAACAATGCGTCGCAGCCGGCAACATGTTGGCGGATCGTTCTGTTGTAGAGGCGATGGTCCGGGCATTCGAACAGGGCGAAGGTCAACTGGCCGATCGCTTGCTGGCGGCAATGCAAGCCGCCATCGTGGCGGGCGGCGAAGCCGGGCCGGTGCATTCGGCGGCGATGGTGGTGGTCGGCGAACTGACCTGGCCAATCATCAACCTGCGCGTCGATTGGGCCGATGAAGACCCAATCGGCCAATTGGAACATTTGTGGGACGCCTATCGCCCACAAGTTCAGGACTACATCGACCGCGCCCTCGCCCCGGACAAATCCCCTGGTTACGGCGTCGCCGGAGACGACCAATGAGCCACAGTCGCGATTTGCTGAAAACGCTGGTGGCGTTCGACACCACCAGCCGCGAATCCAACCTGCACCTCATCGAGTTTGTCCGTGACTACCTCGCCAGCTTCGATGTGCCGTGCGAACTGGTCTACGACGAGCCACGCAGCAAGGCTAATCTGTTCGCGACCATTGGCCCGGCGGATCGACCGGGCATCGTGCTGTCGGGGCACACCGACGTGGTGCCCGTCGACGGCCAACCCTGGACCGTGCCGCCATTCGAACTCACCGAGCGCGACGGCAAGCTGTACGGGCGCGGCGCAGCGGATATGAAAGGCTACATCGCTTGCGTACTCGCCCTGGTGCCATCGTTGGTGCAGGCCTCGCTGCGGCTGCCGGTGCACATCGCGCTGTCGTACGATGAAGAAATCGGCTGCCTCGGCGTCCGCTCATTGCTCAAAGTGCTGGAGCAGCGCCCGGTCAAACCGATGCTCTGCATCATTGGCGAGCCGACCGAGCTCAAACCGGTGCTCGGCCATAAAGGCAAACTGGCGATGCGCTGCGACATTCATGGTGAAGCCTGTCATTCGGCGTATGCGCCGCTCGGGGTTAATGCCATCGAATACGCCGCCGAACTGATCGGTGAGCTCGGGCGCATCGGCCAACGACTCAAAGCCCCCGAGCTTCACGACGCACGCTTCGATCCGCCGTTCAGCACGGTGCAAACCGGAGTGATTTCTGGCGGCAAAGCCTTGAACATCGTTCCCGCCGATTGCCGTTTCGACTTTGAAATCCGCGCCCTGCCCTCATACGACCCAAGCGATGTCGCGCAGGAGCTGAAAGCCTACGCCGAACAACACGTTTTGCCGCGTATGCGTGCCGTGAGTGATCAGAGTGAAATCCGCTTCAGCGAGTTGTCGGCGTACCCCGGTTTGGCCACCGATGCGCACAGCGAAGCCGCTGAGTTGATCGCTGCGTTTTCGGGCTCTCGGGAGTTCGGCACAGTGGCGTTCGGCACCGAGGGTGGCCTGTTTGACGCTGCCGCAATTGCAACAGTGGTTTGCGGTCCAGGCAGCATGGATCAAGGCCACAAACCGGACGAGTTTGTCAGCGTTGAGCAACTGAATAGCTGCGACGCCATGCTGCAACGGATGCTGCTATCGATCTGCTGCTGAGGGTTGGCCCGACGCTCAGGTATAGAGTCGGGCCAGTTCTTCCTGGCAATAATCGACGAACAACTGCACCGGTTTGGTCAGCTGCGACCTTTTCAACCATGCCGCCGATAATCCGGAACCGGTCACGGTTTGCGCCAGCGGTACGCACACCACTTTTTGCCCGTCATAGGTGTAGGGCGAAAACGGCTTGGTCACCAGGATCGAAAAGCCAAAACCGCGCCCGACCATCCCGCGCACCATCTCGATTGAAGGCGAGCTGAACACGATGTGCGGCGTCAGCCCGCGCTCTTCGAAGATACTGACGAAGTAGGTCCGGCTCGGCACCACGTCGAGCAAAATCATTGGCTCCAGCACCAGGTCGTCCAGCGACACTTTTGCCTGTTGCGCAAAACGGTGATCGACCGGCAGCAACGCGTAAGGCTGCTGCGGCGGCATCAGTGCAACGGTCTCAATCGTGCTGTCCAGATCGTGTTCAAACAGCATCGCCACGTCGATGCTGCCGGCGGTCAGTGCATGCACCAACTCCTGCTGCTCGCCGTCGCGAATACGGATTTCCACGCCGGGCCAGCGCTCTTTGAAACCGGCGATCAGGCGCGGCAGGTACAGCGGCGCCACCGTTTCGAAACAACCAATATCGATCTGCCCCGCCACCACGTCGTTGTCCGCCAACGCGTTCTGCTCAAACTCGTGCGCGACCCGCAGCAACTCCAGCGCCTTGCGGTAAAACCGCGACCCGCTCGGCGTCAGCGAAACACCCTGGGCGTGATGCCGGATAAACAGCTGCACGCCGAAGCTTTCTTCCAGGTGTTTGATCGCCGTCGACACCGACGGCTGGGCGATATAGAGCTTGCGCGAAGCTTCCGCCACGCTGCCGCAATCGGCGGTGGTGACGAAATAGCGAAGCTGTCGCAGGTTGTAAGCGGCCATGCGGACCTCCAGAAAACATCGGGGTGCACCCATATGCTGTTGTGGCGAGGGAGCTTGCTCCCGCTTGAGTGCGTAGCACTCACAAAATCTACAATCGATCCCGGATTTGGGGGCCGCTCCGCAGCCCAGCGCGAGCAAGCTCGCTCGCCACAGGTCCGTGTCAGACCTGAAGATTTTGGGCAAATGATCAACCCAGAACATACCGGAGCCGCCAAAACCCCGGGCATATATTTTTTAAGGTTTGAAGCAACAAACTTACTAATTTATCTATCCCGAAGCATTGCACATGATCACTCCAACAAGAAAAGCGTCGCTCACGTGGCGCTCACCGAAGTACGTACACGTACTCATATTGCCTTGGAGTTCGTCATGGTCACCTCCGCAACAACCTCCGCCCCGCTGATCGAGAAGCACACGATTGGCTACGTCCCACCGCAAGATCGCCATGGAAAGGTCCGGGACTTGTTCACCCTCTGGTTCGGCGGCAATATCGCGCCGCTGCCTCACCGTCGCCGGCGCCCTCGGCGTGCAACTGTTTCACCTGAACCTGGTGTGGGGCATCGTCGCCATTCTGGTCGGGCATCTGGTCGGCGGCGTGCTGATGGCGCTGCACTCGGCGCAAGGCCCGCAAATGGGCATTCCGCAGATGATCCAGAGCCGCGCCCAGTTCGGCTCCCTCGGCGCACTGCTGGTGGTGCTGATCGCCGGCATCATGTACATCGGCTTCTTCGCCTCCAACATCGTCCTCGCCGGCAAGTCCCTGCACGGCGTGGTCGACAGCGTGCCGGTGCCGGTGGGTATCGTCATCGGCGCCCTCGGCTCGGGCATCATCGGCATCATCGGCTACCGCTTCATCCACGTGCTCAACCGCATCGGCACCTGGGTGCTCGGCGCCGGCATCGTGCTCGGCTTCGGCTACATCTTCACCCACGTGCAGACTGCCGACTTCCTCACCCGCGGCAGCTTCAACATCTCAGGCTGGCTGGCCACCGTGTCCCTGGCCGCACTTTGGCAGATCGCCTTCGCACCGTACGTCTCCGACTACTCGCGCTACCTGCCGGCCAATGTGCCCGTGGCCTCGACCTTCTGGACCACGTATCTGGGCACCGTGCTCGGCTCCAGCCTGTCGTTCATCTTCGGCGCCGTCGCGGTCCTCGCCACGCCCGTCGGCATGGACACCATGGACGCGGTCAAACTCGCCACCGGCTCCATCGGCCCGTTGATGCTGTTGCTGTTCCTGCTGAGCGTCATCAGCCACAACGCCCTCAACCTCTACGGTGCCGTGCTGTCACTGATCACCCTGGTGCAGACCTTCGCTTACCGCTGGATCCCCACGGCGAAAAGCCGCGCTGTCATCTCGATCATCGTCCTGGGCGCTTGCTGCTTCGCCGCCGTCGGTGCTTCCGCCAACTTCATCGGCCACTTCGTCGACATGGTGCTGGTGCTACTCGTGGTGCTGGTGCCATGGACCGCGATCAACCTGATCGACTTCTATGCGATTCATAAAGGTCAGTACGACATCGATTCGATCTTCCACGTCGATGGCGGGATTTATGGCCGCTACAACCCGCAGGCGCTGCTGGCCTATGCGATCGGGATCGTGGTGCAAATTCCGTTCATGAACACGCCGCTGTACGTCGGGCCGATCTCGGCGCACATCGATGGCGCGGATTTGTCCTGGGTGGTCGGGTTGCTGATTACGACGCCGTTGTACTGGTGGCTGGCGAGTCGGGACAGCGCGTATAAGCGTCGGTTGTCGGGTGGGAAACTGGCGATGGGTGTGTAAGGGATAACGCGCACCGTTCAAGCAAAAAAACCCGTACTCGGTTGCGGGTTTTTTCTGTTCTTTTCAGGTAGGCCGGGAGCATTTCATCAAGCCATCAAATTTTGGATATTCGCGATGAGTTGCTGAAGCTAAACGTATTGCCCCTTGTAGAGGGCGCTCAACCGACTGTGCCTTCTCAAATGCTCGCCTCTCCATTCGCTTGTCGAGCAGCGCACCTACTATTGGTGGCTACCAAGTGGGTACATCAGGTAATCACCAATGACCGGAGACTGGTCAGTCGTGGAACAAAACCAACCAAAACGGTACGGATACGCCGAGCGGACTTCAAGGCGTCGAGTAAAGACTCTTCAAATCCAGGCTCCCCAAACTCGACGCCAATTGAATCCGTGCGTTCTGCCAGCCAGCCAGCGCGCTGATCTGCTGTTGCAGCGCGTTGGCCAATGCCGTCTGGGTCGTGATGACCTCAAGGATACCGGTCACGCCCTTCCCATAGCGCGCTTGCGCGGCATCGAATGCCTGATGGGCACTGTCGAGAATTTGCTGGCTGGTGTGCACGTTTTCCGTGTCTACCGTCAATGTCTGGTAATCGGTCCAGACACTGGACGCTACTTGCAGTTCAGCATCGCTCAAGCTGGCTTCCTTGCCTTCGACCTGAGCCTGCGCGCCGCGCACTTGATAGGTTCGGGTAAACCCCTCAAAAAGCGGGATGTTGACTTGTAGCCCGACCGAGCGGTCCCGAACGGTCTCACCAAAATATTGCTGACCGGCGCCTGAGCTCTGGGGTTGATTATCGTAGTTGTATTTACCGACAAAGCTGATCGTCGGTCGGCCCTGCGCCCGGACGACTTCTTCGTTGGCTTGCGCCGCCGCCAGATCAGCTCGGGCAGCGATTAATGAAGGGTGTCGCTCCTGGGCGGTTTGCAGCAATTGATCGACAGACCGCCCAAAGGACTTGGTGGGCAAAGTGACGTTGTCCGCGTCGACCAGATGCAAGGGTTGATTGGGACGTCGTCCCATGTCGATCGCCATCAAGCCAAGCGAAGACAACCAATCGCCCTCGGCCTTGTGGCGATTGAAGGTCGCCTGGAAATACGACGTTTGCGCTTGCAACTGATCGCTGACGGCCGCCACGCCGTGCTGTACTCGTACCGTTGCCGCGTCCAATACACGCTTTGCATCTGCTTCAATGTCTCGCGTCGCCTGCATGTTTTTTTGCGCGACGAAGGCGGCGTAGTAGTCCTTGACCGTATTGGCAAACACCGTCTGCAATGCGCTGTCTTGTCCCGCCAGAGCGGATGCGAGCTTGCTCTTGGCGTAATCGACGCCTGCCGATCGGGCGCCGAAATCATAGAGCAGCCACGTCAGTGTCAATCCGGCGCTCTGGTAGCGGCTGCTGGATTGAACGTCGAACGGATCGGCGGCGGTTCCGCGACTGTTCGAATTATCTTTCGCTGCCTGCATCGTGCCATTCAACGTCGGCAGATAGGCGGCCTCGGATACACCGACCTGCGCAGCTTGCACTTTGACATTGGCCCAGGCGTCACGGGTTTTCGGGTTGTGGCACAACGCGCTGGAGACGATATCGAGTAACGTCAGATCGGTCTTTGCATCGCCCGCACACACGTCCAATGCGGACGACGGATCGAACATGTGATTGGCCGGCGTGGCAGATACACCCTTTAATTGCCGCAACGGATCAGTTGGCGCTAATTCGAAAGCAAAACTTTGGCCCGTACCCACACAAAAAAGAACACACGCGACGCCAGTACGCAGGGCCGCTCGACTAAAACTCACCATGCCTGACCACTCATCCTTTTGACCTGGAACTCACCGCGTGATTGATCAGATCGCCTCGACAACCTCGGTTTAAACAATGGTCACACCTCGAACATTGAGTTCGGCCTTATCCCAAAAGTGGGTACTCGCATATTTGGCAAAGACATCCGGTGGAATACACGGCTTACGCTCACGGTATTCGACCTTGTTTCGGACGCTGTGCAGACCTGGCATGCCGATGTGGGCGTCGTAGTCCGGCTCGTCATACGCAACATTATGAAAATCGTGCTCGAAATAAGCTTCACCCAACTCCGTATACAGCCGCTGCAAGGTACGCGCGGGTTCTTTCACCAAATGGTCGTAAGGCACCACGATCAGACGTTTTGCTTCTGCGCCAAACCAGGCTTCGCGCAGGTTGCTCCAGGACAAACCAATCAGGCCACTATCTGAATTCATCAGCGTTTCAACTCGCGCATAAAGCGAAGCACCGGGTTGAAAATTGAACATGCGTGAAAGTTGTAAAGGGTTTTTCGCGAGCATGCTTTCAATGCTGTCGATGATCCAGCCGACATCGCGTACGCAACAGATAATCCGCGATTCAGGATAAATCGATCCCAACAACGCAGCGCGCCCGGTCCATGTGCGATTGGTATCGAACACCACCGCGTCGCCGGGCATCGTCGCGAGT
Source organism: Pseudomonas sp. 10S4 (assembly GCF_034344865.1). Taxonomy (NCBI): domain Bacteria; kingdom Pseudomonadati; phylum Pseudomonadota; class Gammaproteobacteria; order Pseudomonadales; family Pseudomonadaceae; genus Pseudomonas; species Pseudomonas sp. 10S4. The sequence continues at coordinate 4,663,333 of NZ_CP133774.1, read as the reverse complement.
GTGTCGGCGTAATAAGACTCGAACACCGCCCGCAGAATGGCTGCCCGTTTGGTGTCGTCAAAGAACCCGCCGAACTCGCCGCCGCACATCTTCGGGTGCACGGTGCCGACAAGTGCAGCCACGGGACTGGTCATCGTGGCCGCAAAACGCGGGTTCTGGCGCAAGAGGCCCGAGAGAAGGGTCGAGCCTGAGCGTGGCAGGCCGGAAATCAAATGAAATCTGGTTTTCAAAGTTGTTCCCTGTTCGATCAGAACGGTCAACGTGTTGTGGACAGGCGTCGTTGCGCCATAGCTGGAGCACGACATCCGCTGCAAACCACGCGGATGTCGTGACAGCTTTTACGCTTTGAAAACTGCCTGTCAGGCCGCGCGCGAGGTGGCGGCCAAGGTGATGCTGCTCGTTGATAACGAGGCCGGCAGCAAGGCGGTATCGGCGACACCGGCATCCGCATTGAAGGTAGACATGGCCTGAATCAACTGGCTCACACCACTGCCGCCCACTGGCGCGGTACTCGCGCCAGCACCATAAAGCGAACCGATACCGCCGAGGTCCGTACGGTCCAGCGCCCGGTTACTGGTGGTGAGCTGGTAGTTCATCACCGAGTTTTGATCGGCGTTGTCTCCCAGGCCCAGCGCGTGGCCAATTTCATGCAGCAACACTTGCGACAGGGTGGCGTCGGTGCCGGCGAAGATCTGTTGCCCGTCGGCGCCTGTTGTCAGCGCATCCTGGGCAGAATCCTCCACGCGCACGATGGCATCGGGCTCAATCTGACCGTCATTGGCCTGATAGCTGGTGTAGCCGATAACCCCGGTAGTCGCGGTGTTGAAATCGCCAAAGCCCAGCCGGATGTCAGACTGCGCGGAGTCGGCCACCTCTTTGAACGTCACGCCCGGCATGGCGGCAGCCCAGGTGTTAAAAGCGCCCTGAACGACCGACTCGTCGGCACTCCCCATATAGCCACTGAATTGCGCGGCCTGGGTTCCCTGAGTGTCCGCAAGACTCCAGGTAATGACCTGCTGGTCGAATTTGGCGCCTTCAAGCACTGCGGAACCTGCTCCGGTTGTGGATGCCTGGCTCGCTATGGCCTGGACCTGATGCTGCGCAACCTCAGCAGCATCCGCGGCAGACAGGTTTGCGTGATTGAGATCGTATTGCGCGATGGCGCCGATGTTCTTGCCAACAGCAGACGACACTAGAGATCGATCACCCGCAAAGCCATAGCCACCGCCATCACCACCATCACCACCGTCATCGCCGCCATATCCAACCGGGACGTCAACACCTATACCCGGCCCCGAATACCCATATCCACCGATTATTTGACCACCGTCGTTGGCCTCGGAATAAACGGTTTCCGTTTCGGTCCCACTGCTGTTCCAACCGTAGAGAACCGACGAGCCATCGGCACGATTGTCAATGATCCGGTCATTGACACCCGACGCCGTCAGGTTGTCGCCGTTCCCCTGGATAGTCAGCGAGCTGTTATCACCAGATAACGTGATGCGGTCAGAAGACCCTGTGACGGTGTTGCCTGCACCACTGATGATGACGCTTTCACCGTGTGCAACTGTGATCACATCATCGTTACCGGACACGACCTCATTCGACCCATTCAGATTGAGCACACTATGGCTGACAGCAATGACATCGTGATCACCAGTGATTGTATTTGCGACTGCCGACGCATTTACAATTGCCAGGGAAATATTGCTGCTGGTAATCGTATTACCTGAACCCGTCAGCGAATTGTTGATTCCTGCGATCAGGATCGTATCGCCATTCGCTGACAGGCTGTCCCCACCATTGGCGGCGACCGTATTGCCACTGCCCACCACATTGACCGATACGTCGCTGCCCAAGGTGATGCCCTGATCACCCGTGGCGTTCACCGTTTCGGTGTACCCGCTGGAGCTATTGTCGATGACCACGGTGTCATCAACGCCAGCGTTGATGATGTTATTCCCCCTCCACTAATGATCACACTGGCACCTGAACTCATGTTGACGGTGTCGTCATAGTTGGCCAGTGTCACGGAACTACCCGTGGCCAGCCCAACCGTGTCGTAGTTTCCGGACATCACCTCGCCCACCCCACCGAACATAATCGAACTGCGGTTGGTTGTAATCGTGTCGTTGTTGCCGCTGATAAAATCGGCAGTACCCGAGGTGTTCATAATCGTCAGGGAGATATTGCTACTTGAAACCGTGTCTCCCGAGTCCGTCAACACATCGCCAGTACCTGTCACCAAAATCGTATTACCACTGCCTACCACATTGACCGATACATCACTGCCCAAAGTGATGTTCTGATCACCCGTGGCGTTCACTGTATTGGCATACCCGTCAGAGCTACTGTTGATGACAACACTGTCATCAATGCCAGCATTGATGATGTTGTTTCCCCCTCCACTGATGACCACACCGGCACCTGAACTCAGGTTGATGGAATCGTCATAGCTGGTCAGCGTCACAGAACTACTCGTGCCCAGCCCAACCGTGTCGTAGTTTCCAGACAACACCTCGCCCACCCCACCGAACATAATAGAACTGTGGTTGGCTGTAATCGTGTCGCTATTACCGCTGATAAGATCGGCAGCCCCCGAGGTGTTCATAATCGTCAAGGAGCCATTGCTGCTTGAAATCGTATCGCCCGAACCCGAAAGCGAATTGTCGATTCCCGCAATCTGGATCGTATCGCCATTCGCTGACACGCTATCGCCGCCATTGACGGTGATCGTATTGCCAGCGCCCACCACATCGACCGATACGTCGCTGCCCAAGATGATGCCCTGATCATCTGTGGCGTTCACCGTATCAATATATCCCGCAAACATACTGTCGATGACCACGGTGTCATCAACGCCAGCATTGATGATGTTATTACCTCCTCCGCTAATGACGACGCTGGCCCCCGAATTCACATTGAGGGTTTCGTCATAGCTGGTCAGCGTCACAGAACTACCCGTGCCCAGCCCAACCGTGTCGTAGTTTCCGGACAAAACCTCATCCATCCCACTGAACGAAATCGAACTGTGGTTGGCCGTAATGGTGTCGTTGTTACCGCTGATAAGATCGGCAGTACCCGAGGTATTCAAAATAGTCAGCGAGACATTACTGCTTGAAATCGTGTCACCCGAACCCGACAACACATCGCCGGTGCCTGCAACCAAAATCGTATTGCCACTGCCCACCACATCGACTGATACATCGCTGCCTAAGGTGATGCTCTGATCACCGGTGGCGTTCACTGTATCGTCAGCACCGATTGTGGTACTGCCGATATACACGGTGGAATCCACACCGGCATTGATAATGTTGCCCCCCTCCACTGGTGACCAGGCTGGCGCCTGAACTGAGGTTGATGGTGTCGTCATAGTTAGTCAGCGTCACCGAACTACCCGTGTTCACCACGATCGTGTCATAGCTTCCGGACATCACCTCGCCCACTCCACTGAGCATTATCGAACTGTGGCTGGCTGTAATCGTGTCACCGTCGCCGCTGATAAGATCGGCAGCCCCCGAGGTGTTCATAATCGTTAAGGAGATATTGCTGCTTGAAATCGTGTCGCCCGCCCCCGCAAGCGAATTGCCGATTCCTGCGATCAGGATCGTATCGCCATTGGCTGACACGCTATCGCCGCCATTGGCGGTGATCGTATTGCCACTGCCCACAACATCGACTGATACGTCGCTGCCCAACGTGATGCTTTGATCACCCGTGGCGTTCACGGTATCGGTATACCCGGCAGTCATACTGTCGATATCGACGATGTCATCAACACCAGCATTGATGATGTTGCCGCTGCCAACGCCGCCACTAATGAACACGCTGGCACCTGAACTCAGGTTGAGGGTGTCGTCATAGAGCGAAAGCGTCAGCGAACTACCCGTTTCCAGCCCAACCGTGTCATAGACCCCGGACAAAACCTCACCCACCCCACCGAACGAAATCGAACTGTGGTTGGCCGTAATCGTATCGCCGTCGCCGCTGATAAGGTCAGCAGCCCCCGAGGTGTTCATAATCGTTAAGGAGACATTGCTGCTTGCAATCGTGTCACCCGAATCCGCCAAGACATCGCCAGTGCCTGCCACGAAAATCGTATTGCCACCGCCCACCACATCAACCGACACGTCGTTGCCCAACGTGATGCTCTGATCACCTGTGGCGTTCACCGTATCGGTATACCCGGCAGTCATACTGTCGATATCCACGATGTCATCAACGCCAGCATTGATGACGTTTCCGCTGCCAACGCCTCCACTAATGACCACGCTGGCACCTGAACTCAGGTTGAGGGTGTCGTCATAGAGCGATAGCGTCAGCGAACTACCCGTTTCCAGCCCTACCGTGTCATAGACTCCAGACAAAACCTCGTCCATCCCACTGAACGAAATCGAACTGTGGTTGGCCGTAATCGTGTCGTTGCTGCCGCTGATAAGATCCGCAGTCCCCGAGGTGTTCATTATCGTCAGGGAGGCATTGCTGCTTGCAATCGTGTCGCCCGAGTCCGTCAACACGTCGCCGGTGCCTGCCACGAAAATCGTATTGCCACTGCCCACGACATCGACCGATACGTCGTTGCCCAAGGTGATGCTTTGATCACCGGTGGCGTTCACCGTATCGGTATACCCCGCGGTGATACTGTCGATGACCACAGTGTCATCTACGCCAGCATTGATGATGTTATTCCCCCCGCCATTGCTGACCAGGCTGTCACCTGAACTCAGGTTAACGGTGTCGTCCTTGCCGTTCTCGACGACGGAGTCGTTCTGGCTGACGTTTAAAACATCGTTGGAACCGGTTAAACCACTACCGGTCAGTGTTGTGTTCGCTCCCAACCAAACGGTACCGTTGGACAGGCTGGCTTCTTCATCGGTGCCAGTCATGACCAATGTACTTCCAGTACCCAGTGTGATGTTCTGTCCAGTTCCCTGGGTGGTGACGTTGTCACCATTGCCTCCAGTAACTACGTCAGTGCTGCCGTTGATTGAAACGCTGGCATAGGTGCCAATGGCCACAGTACTGTCGCTGGCGTTGATGGTTATTCCGGTATCTGCGTCAGCGATGATGACTTCGCCATTTTTCATCATCGTCACGACATCCCAGTCCGATCCGTTTGCCAGATCTACTGTGGCGCCAGTATCGCCTGTGATGTTATTGCTGGAGCCATTGATGGTGGTTTGGCTATCTGCACCGGCATTAACGTTGTTGTTGGAACCCGTTATTGTCGCACTAGCACCATCAATCAACACCTCGTTAGCGTTGTTTAAGTTCGCGGTAGCGCCTGTGCCACCCAAGGTCGCGCTAACACTACCGTTTGACGACGTCTGAATCATTTCCTCGTTTTGAGCAGACGCTGTAGCTGTGTTTGCAGTATTGCTGTCAATGCTGATCTTTGTTTGACTTTGGTCAACGCTGTTGTACGTATAACTTCCATCCTTGTACGTTGAAATCTCTACTGAGTTTTCAGAGCCTGGCTGAGGAATAGTCCAAACTAAACCTGACGAGGTATCGCCGGGGGCAGGAGATACAACCCCTATGCCACCGTCAAAGTAGCTGACCGTACTGCCATTATCCTGTTGGACGACAGAAGTCGGGGCTTGCATTGAATACCCGTCAATTTGACCGTCCGAATCGATTGTCGGGACCAACATGCCGCCATTTAAAGTGCTTTGAACGGCATTTGTCAGCGCACTCTGGAAGGAGGTCTGTTCGTCTATCGAAAGACTGTCGTAGTAAGGCTTTATCGTGTCAGCCATGGAACTGTACGCACTTGCGAGCCAAGCCTCGTTACTACCAACCGTACCCAGGTTAGTCAGTCCGGCAATAGTCAGGCCTGCACCCAAAATGCCCAATGCTATGACTGCCTCTGGTGCAAGAGCCACCGTTCCAGCAGTCAGCAATACACCTCCAACGGTACTGACAATGGTACCCGTTTTGATTTTGTCATACCCTCGCTCCAGGGCAGTGTCACCCATTGCCAGGATGTTCGCGACCACTCCAATAGCTCCAGCCCTGGTCGCAAGTCCCGCAGCCAAAGCTCCCGCTTCACTCGACGCAGACAAAAACTGCTGAAACATTTGAATATTACCGGCAGCGATACCCGCCAAATCAGAACTTGCAACTATGCTATCGGCGATTTTTCCAAAGTCGGTTTCCTTAGTATCCGTTGTGGCTATTATTTCATTGGCGGCGTCCGCACTTGATGCGGCTCCGCCAATCATTTGACCACCGATGAGTTTAGCAAGAGCATCGAGCGTTGTTATTTCAGACATGATAACCCCCTGCACGCACACTACTTAAGTGGCGTGAAAAATATATAACACCCATTTTATAAACCCATGCTACGCGCGCTTGATGCGCTATCAATCACCCACCCTGTGCAGCCAAACAAAAAACGACCTGCAACGAAATTGTGCAAAAATCAATCTCAAACACCCCTTCTATTTTTCTCCAAACCCAGATTCCTCAGTTGACAAGCATAATAGGCCGCCCCTGCCCAAGAAATAACAACCATCAACAAAATAAACTCCATTTTTTTATAATAAAATGGATCTCTACCGATCAAAAGCTGAGCCATCAACTTATCTGACGAGGCTAAAGGTACTCCATTCAGATTAGCCAAATAGAGCGGGTAAAATGAGCCTGCCCCATTATTAAGAAGAAAGCCTTCGGCATACACTTTTACGGGCGGCTTTTTATCGCCCAAGTCGGACAGCACCCCAGGAGCGACGATATCTTCAGTGCGGTAAGTGATACCACTGTCGGTAGTAAACACGATATAGGGCACTTCTTTCAGACCCGCATGCCCAATATAACGAATGAATGTGCCTGTCGTTTTTATCATAGGCGCCTCAGGCGGCAAGGCACCTGAGTAGTTTTGGCTATGCATAATCTGAAATAGGGGACCCAAAATGGATAAAATTACCGCTGCTATCATCCATACCGATTTCGCTCGATGATTTTTCCCAAGCCCAACGGCTTTCCCGCCCCACATCTGATAAAACGCGGTGAACCAGGACATCTTCTCTTTAGCCGTCATAAAGCTCCCCTCATCCCCAACCTGGTCATATATTTCACCGTTCCCTCAACGCCTCACTCTGATACTTCAACAATGGTGTCAACAGATACTCAATAATCCGCCGCTGCTCGGTCTTGATCTCCACCGAACTCGACATCCCCGGCTCCAGTTGAATTTTTTCCATCCGCCATAACTACATGCGTACTGAGTTGTATCCTTGCCGGATAAATCAGCCCCAACTTGTCGTCCTTGACCGCGTCCTGGGAAATCGACATGACCTTGCCGGCAATAGTCCCGTAGTGCGTATACGGAAAGGCATCCAGCTTGATTTCGGCGTCCTGCCCCGGGCGGACAAAGCCGATATCGCGGTTGAGAATCTGCGCTTCAACTTCCAGTCCGGCGTCGTCCGGCACAATCACCAGCAGGGCTTGCGCCGGGGTGACGACGCCGCCAATCGTATGCACGGCCAGTTCCTGCACGGTGCCGCCCACCGGTGCAGTCAAATGGGTTTGCGATTGCCGTTGTCGGGACTTGGTTTCGTCGCCCTGGTCCTGGGTCAGTTGCTGTTGCGCCTGATTGAGGGCGTCGAGTTGTTCGCGGCGAAATTGCGCGATGGCGGTGTCGATGTCGTCGCGTTGTTCCTGGATCGTGGCTTGCAGTTCTTTGGCGTAACTCTGTTGCCCGGCCAGCTCCTGTTCCTGCTGGATGCGCGCTTGCACCTTTTCCAGGTAGGCATGGCGCGGTACGTAGCTTTGCTGGAGCAAGGTCTGGTAGTCCTCCTCTTCCGCGCGGGTCATCGGCAAGGTCTGCTGCAGGCTGCTGATTTTGTGCTGGGTGGTTTGCAGTTCCTGCACGCGTTTTTGCAACTCCGAGCGCAAGCTGGTGAGTTTGCTGCGGTGTTCGTAGAAGGCGCCTTCGGCGAAGCGTTGGGTATCTCGTTGTCGATCCTCGGTAGCGTCCGGCACCGGTTGGACGGTCGGTGTCCGATTGACGGTTTGCGCATCGAGCAGGGCTTGGGCGCGGTTGATCGTCAACATTGCATCGACCCGCGCCGTCCTCGATTTACCGACATCCGCCGTGGCCTCGGTCGGGTCCAGTTCGATCAGGGCCTGGCCTTGGGTCACGTGCTGGCCGTTGTCGACCAGGATCGCCTTGACGATGCCGGCTTCCAGCGGTTGGATCGTTTTGCTTTTGCCGTTGGGGACGACCTTGCCCTCCGCCACCGCAACCACGTCGAGTTTGCCGACAGTCGACCAGACCAGGGCAATGGCGAACAACAGCATCAGCGCCCACATCAAGCCGCGACCGACCGGGGACACGGGCGTTTCCAGTACCTCCAGCGCCGCCGGCAAAAACTCGACTTCGTCACGCTGGCGTTGCAGGGGATTGCCTTGGGCTTTTTCAGCATCGAGTGCCGCGCGGGCAATGTCGCGGTAATGCTGCAGCCGTGGGAACCATCGATTAAGCAGCGACATGCAGGTGCCCTGTCTGATGACGCCACAGCGAGGCGTAACGACCGTCTTGTTGCAGCAGCTCGTCGTGGCTGCCTTCTTCGACGATGAGGCCTTTCTCGACCGTGATGATCCGTTGGGCAATTCTGACCGCCGACAACCGGTGAGCGATGATGAACACCGTACGATCCTTACAGATCTTGTGCATGTTGCCGTGAATGATCGATTCCGATTCTGCGTCCAGTGCGGAAGTGGCTTCGTCAAAGATCAGGATTTTCGGATTGGTCACCAGTGCCCGCGCGATGGCGATGCGTTGGCGCTGACCACCGGACAAACCATTGCCGCGCTCCCCCAGTTCGGTGTCGTAACCTTGCGGCAGTTCCAGGATGAACTCGTGGGCACCGGCCAGTTCTGCGGCTTCGACCACCTGATCAAAGTGCATGCCCGGCGAAGCGAAGGCGATGTTGTCGCGCACCGTGCCTTTGAACAGCATGTTCTCTTGCAGGACCACTCCGATCTGCCGCCGCAGTGACGCGGGATCGAGCACCGACAAATCCATGCCGTCGATCAGTACCCGTCCGCGCTCGGGTGAATAGAGGCGCTGGATCAATTTGGTCAGGGTACTTTTGCCAGAACCGGAGGGGCCGACGATGCCGATGACGGCGCCGGCTGCGGCGGTCAATGACAAACCGCGCAGAATCTCCGGACCGTCGGCGCGGTAGCGAAACACCACCCGATCGAACACCACTTCACCCTTGACCGGCGGCATTGAAGCTTGCCCGGCAGAGACGCCGGATTCCGCGCGGTTGTCGAGGATGTCGCCCAAGCGGTCCATCGACAGCCGCACTTGCTGAAAGTCTTGCCACAGTTGCGCCAGACGCAAGACCGGGCCGCTGACCCGACCGGAGAGCATATTGAAGGCAATCAGTTCGCCCACCGAAAGGTCGCCACCGATGACCAGCCTGGCGCCAAACCACAACAAGGCCGCGGTGGTGAGCTTACTGATCAGGGACGCCACTTGATTGGCCGAACTGGAAAGGCTGGAAGCCTTGAAGGCGCTGGACACGTAGCCGGCCAGCTGTTCTTCCCAGCGACGCTGCATCAAGGGTTCGACGGCCATCGACTTGATGGTTTCGATGCCGGTCACCGACTCCACCAGGAACGATTGGTTTTCCGAGCTACGGCGAAATTTTTCATCGAGTCGGGCCTTGAGCACTGGCGTCACGATGACCGACAAGGCGATGTAGCACGGCAACGAGATAAACACGATCAAGGTCAGCATGGGCGAATAGGTCAACATCACCGCGAAGAACACCAGGGTGAAAAACATATCCATGGCCACGGTCAACGCGTTACCGGTGAGGAAGTTGCGGATATTTTCCAGCTCGCGCACCCGCGCCACACTGTCGCCCACTCGCCGCGCCTGGAAATACGCCAGCGGCAGCCCCAGCAAGTGATTGAACAGGCGCGCACCCAGTTCGACATCGACCCGGTTGGTGGTATGGCTGAACACGTAAGTGCGCAATCCACCCAGTAATGCTTCGAACACGGAGATGGTAATCAGGCCGAACGCCAATACATCCAGAGTCGACATTGATTTGTGCACCAGCACTTTATCAATCACGACCTGCATAAATAACGGCGAAACCAAACCGAATAGTTGCAGGAAAAACGAGCCAGCCAACACTTCCAGAAATTGTTTGCGATATTTGACAATCGACGGAATGAACCACGACATATCAAACTTGCCGCCGCCTTGTGCCAGGATGGCGCGGGAAGTAATCAGGATTAAACGACCGGACCAGATTTGTTCAAACTCGGCCAAGGTGAGTTGAAAGGTGCGCTGTTGCACTTCATCGTGCAGCAAGACGTTGTCGTTCGCACACTTGGCCACGACCAGAAAGCGTCCGTCCCGAAGTTCGGCGATAGCGGGAAGCGGCGTCTGCGCAATGCGGCTGATCTGGCTGGTGGTAGAGCGGGCCTTGAGCGCGACCTGCCGGGCCAGACGCACCAACGTCAAGGCATCGATAGGCCGGGACAGCCCTGACAGGTGTTTGAGGCGGTCGGCGCTGATGGCGACGCCGGACAACTGGGCAATGACGACGAGTGATGCAATACCACTGTCTTCACTTCCATTGTGTTGTGGCGTTTCGGGCGAAACGCGGGTCCTTGCGTTAGGGTCAGTCATGGCGACTCAACGGCATTAACGAATGATGGAAGCACGTCGTACTTAGATCAAGCGCGTCGAACCGACCTTGTAGCAGGCGAATACATTCAAAAAGCGTTGCCGCTAAAATCGCGACCTGTCAGACATCCAGCACTTGATACTTAGCCAAGCAAAATATCAAAGAGCCATCAGAGGCTAGCACCTATCACTGCTACCCAAAAACTTTGTTTTCCATCCCAAAACGTTTGTTTGCAGCGCCAATAAAACCAATAACTCAGCATCAAATTTGTATCGAAAATCAAATAACAAATATACAAACTCGATTTTTTCGCACCATACATACTATATAAATCAAAGAGTTAGTTGATCACAGGCTTGACTTTCAACTGACGAACTGTGTAACACAAACTCTACAATTAAAGTACTCACCACTGCTTACTCCACAAATAACAACACTGCTCAGGCAAAAAAAGGTCAATCTCTCTCCGATCCAACCTCATAAACTTCAATTCCGTTCAGCATTCGTTCAGCATTGCCACCGACCCTCCCCGGAATCTTGGCGAGCTTCTCTCAGTGGGCTTGATCCTGTATCTGCTTGATAACTACTTCTCGATCAAAGCAAGCCGACACGAACCCTTGCCAAGATTTTCGAAGGTTTCGCCAACGTCTTCGTCGAGGAACTTGTGTCAGGGATAACGCGCACCATTCAAGCAAAAAAACCCGCACTCGGTTGCGGGTTTTTTCTGTTCTTTTCAGGTAGGCCGGGAGCGGTTCGTCAAGCCATCAAGTGCGCCCTACGGAACCGGTAACCGGTAGATTGCCCAACAACTTGAGCCCGGTACTTTTCACGAAAGTATCGTAGTCCATCGGCTTCTCGATACGGGTCTCAGCGTTGGGTAGTACGTAGGCCCAGGCGCGCTTGGAGGATACATCGTAAACCAGCTTGAACAGGCGAGTCGGCACCCAGACCTTGTTGTCGCCGATGGTGGCGTGGCCTTCATCAAAGAGCGGGCCGGTAAAGACAAACACATTGCCATCGGCGCGCTTGGCAAACTTCCTGACGTCAGCCTCGACCTTGCTCCAGATCTTCCGGTTGTTGGTAGGGTCTTGCGGCACCATGTTCGACAGCGCAAAGGACTGCGCCATGGCATTGGGGCTCGGTGCATCGGCGGCCGGGGATTGGTGGCCACGGTCCACGGCCGGATGCTGGCTGCGGTAATCGCTCAACTCGGCCCGAGCACCCTTGGGGATGCGTGGGTCCGGGTAGAACTGGTTGGTGCGCTCCTCCCCTTTGGCGTCCTGCAACTGAGCCGAATTAAGGCGTTCGACCACGACTATCGGCGTCTTGCTGGTTTGCGAGTACAGCACCGCGAAGTTGTCGGAACACAACGCCAGGGGTTTCATGGTTGCCGGCACAGTGGCCAGGTTGATCGGCTTCGCAGCCGGGAACAGATCGGCGCAACCGTCAAACGATGCCTGTTGCTGTTTGCTTGAATAGAGGTCCAGGGCCGCGTTCTGGCTGATCGAGCCAGAGCGATGCGTTTGTTCCTGATGCTCGGTGGGCGGCTTGAGGAGATCCAGCAGACTGCGGGCTTGCGCCCCGGTCGAGAGCAAAACAAGGGCCGAGAGCCCAACTGCAATTTTGCGTAGGTGCATGCTTTAAATTCTTCGAATTGGATAGAGGGGAATACGTACGGCGAGTCCCGATTCACGGAACCAAGTGGCGGTGGTTTTTGATTACATGGCGGCGAGCATGCTTTTACTGTCCTTGATCTAAATACCGATGCGAGTCGCACGACCGCTGATGGTCGTGCGGGATTTATTGACCATGACAAGTCACATTAGTGCTGGGTGGCGTTTGCATTCTGATCGCCAAGACTCGTCGAGGGAGGTTCCTGCCCGCACGGACCTTACATGATGAAGTGGCTTCGGCTGGTCACGACTACTTGGGAAACATTCCACACAGCCCATACCCTTCGTAAATCGGAGAAAGACCGCCCAGGAACATTAGCGGGCCGCAGGCATAAAAAGGCGACGTCAAATACTGCCCTTGGTGAAGCGTGCACACCGGCAATTGCAAGGGAATCGGCACGATCACCGCCCAAAGCGTGACCCCACACCACGCCCGCGTGGTCAAGTCGGGGGATGTGTAGCTTGTGCGCTCTTCCGGCACCGAGACCATCACGCCGACGCAGCCAGTGAGAAACAGAAACAAGGTGGTGATGGCGATGATTTTCTGTGTGTAGAACGGGAGGCGTAGCGTTGGTTTCATCCGTAAATCCAATCGTTGGGCAATGACAGTCGGCAGACCTTGCCGAATCAGGTTGAGACCGACCGCAAGATCGTCAGGGCACAAAATAAAACCATTTGTTGCAGAGTTGCTGCCAAAATCACCTGACGCGGAACAACGTTTCAGACGCCCCCAATAATCAGTCCCATTAAACCTTTATGGCATCTGTAAAGGCGGTGGCAATGACTATGCCTGTCGCATCAAGCATTACCCATTGGTAGGTCGATAAACCATTCAGCCCATTTTTGAAACTGCCCATCTATTGTCGAGGTCCTGGTGCCCCACTCTTCCGATCAACGCGCTGACGAAAAAACCTGCCTCGATTACTGCTCGATCTGCTTTGGCAAATCGCCGTGCTGTTGATCCCGATATTCCTCGTAACGGTCATACCGTTGCTCTGGGCGCTCGGTGTGGTGCTGGTTTGTGCTGCCTTGATGTGGCTGGCGGCACGGGCCGGTTGGCTGAGAACCGGTCGAGGGTTTGCCAGGCTCATGACCTCTGCCGCAATAGGTCTGGGTTTTAATCTGGGCCGGGCGTTGCCGCAATACTGGGACATCGCCGGGGCAGCGGCTGTGATGTTTTCCGGGCTGGCGTGCGTCAGTCATCTGGAACGACGTTTTGGCCTTGTCGATAAGACGCAGGCCAAGTCGTCGGCGAAAAAATCAGGTGGTCAGTCTTCCGGCGGCGCCAGTGCCTGGGGTGGGGATGAGCCCCGACAGACACCCGAGGGGAGCCCATCCGCGTGTTCAACTACAGTGAAATCGCCATGGGCGGGCCGGTCCTGTGCGATTACCTGTTCCCCGATGGGGTGCTGCTCCAGAGCCTTGGGTCGTCGGCTCGCTTCTCGAATGACGGACGTTATTTCGCCGCACCGTTACCCTCGCGCCAGGCATGGGGATTGGTGATTCTGGATCGTCAACTGCGTCAGCTCTACCAGTGTTCGTGTGATGAATTTTGGGAACTGGATGCCTTTAACGACGACACCTTGAGTGGGCGTTACAGCCCTTTGGTCGACAACGGTTCACGGGAGATCAGCCTGGAGCAACTGCTGACGACGGCAGAAAAAATCAGCCTGGTAGCCGTTGCTGACCTTTGGCTTGAGCCGGGTAACTGGCAGAAAAACCTTGCACGCGAAACGCTCCTGAACACCTCCCCCGATGGCAAGCAACGCCTGGGCGGGACTCTGGCGCTGCCGGCCAGCCTGCGCGAACTGCCACAACCTTGCGACCCGCTGAGGAATCCGGAATACCGTGTGAGCCTGAACGGTGAGCCCACTTCATTGTTGATCACGGCCGATACCGCCATCATCTGGAATCCCGATGGCCGCTCTTTCGCTTGCCGTGCACGGATGGATGATGAGCCACCGCAAGCCCTCGACTACTGGCTCTGGCACGCAGACCGAGGTTGGCAAACACTGCCCTGCCCGTGGACACCCGCCGACAGCGAACCTTCCATGGGTTGGAGCGAACCCCTGGCGCTGGATGACCACCACCTGCGGCTAGCGTCCTACTTCGACTACCCGCAGCCGGATCGCGGTCGCTATGGTTACGGCTTGCACAGCGTCCACAGCGACTGTGATGCTCAGGTTGGCCACGACTCGAATGGTCGAATTCAGGTCGCGGAGCGGCAACTGACTCGCGTGCAATTGGCTGTGCCACTGACGGGTGATGGGCAGCGCGGCGCGACGATGGTCGAGTCGGCACCCTTGAGCGGTAAAACCCGGGCTCAATTTACTTGGCAGCAAGACAACAGCCTCGGGCTCGGCGGTTATAGCTGCCGGATTGGCGACTGGGCGTTGCCAGGGGTTTGGCTGCTCGATCATCGCGTGTCAAACACCGGGCGTTACATTGCGTTGATACCGTTCGCCCTGCCGCCCGCCACCGCAGGTCATGTGGTGGTGGCGGACGCACAGGAACGGCAATTGATGAACAGCCCACCTCTATTGGCTGCACGATTGTTGGATTTTCGTGGACTGAAACTGAGCGTGGCGGTGATTCGCGGTCGCCTGAATCAGGATCGGCTAAGCACTCCGTTGCAACGCATTGATCAAGCGCCACCCGAGGCGGACGATGCCGCTGAGTTTTGCCAGTATCGACAGGACTCGCGACTTTACTATGAGTGGTGTGAGCTGAATGTCAGCCCACAAGGCCTGACCGCCCTCCCCGACTGGCGCCTGGTTAAACAGCCGCAATCGGCGATAGCCGATGGTAACTTCATCCAGCCAGCCCCGAAGGATAAAGATGCCGCGTGGCTGTTCGGCTGTGAAACCGAATACGCCGACAGCTGGCTGCGCGTCCAGAGCCCACGCCTCGGCGGGCATCTGCTGACGGCGTCTGGTTGCGCCATCAGCGATCTCGCGCCTTCGATGATCTGGTCCGAGGATGCCCGTTATCTCGCGCTGACTCGACTTCATACCGACGTCGACGATGATCATGGAGGTCGGATGGCATGGCAGATCTTGCTGTTGGATGTTCAGGCGCGAACCTTGAGGCATTCACCCCAGTGGCTGCGCAATCGACCGCAGTTTGAAGGTTTTAAAGCCGAGGTTTTGAAGGTGCGTTTGTTTGAGCGCGACTGGGAAGCCGAGGATGACAGAGATCGCGGCTCGGTCACGGTGATAACGCTGAGCGACCTGCTGGCAATCCCCGCCGAAGACCTGTGCCCGAGCGCTGGCCTTTGGCTGACGAAAGATCAAATGGGTAATGCCCAAGCGTGGCAGGCGTTGGATACATCGGCGCTGAGTGATTGGTGCTAGTCACGCTTTAAAATTTACAAAAAAATAGATCTGTCCCCTTTTCACCCACTCCCATTCAGGAAGGTCATGGACATTCGATTCACGGAAGAAAAAGACTGGATGCTGTTGAAGCACGTCCGCCTCGCGGCACTGCTGGACGCGCCGACGGCGTTCGGTGTGAGTTATCAAACCGCCGCTAATTACACTGACGAGCAATGGAAAGAGCGCGCCTCTTCAGTCACCGGAACGCAGTTCTGGTTGGCCCTCAAGGAAGACAAACCAATCGGCATGATCGGTGCCGCGGTCAGTCAATCGAATCGCTATAACTTGATTGGAATGTGGGTTGAACCTGCTGAGCGGGGCTCTGGCGTGGCCACTCAGCTGGTTGAGGCAGTTAAATCTCGCGCGATTGAAAAAAGCCACGAACACGTTTTTCTGGACGTCGCTCCGGACAACGCAAGAGCTTCGAACTTCTATCTAAGGCAGGGTTTCACCTTCATCGATGAATGGGAACCGTTAGCCAGTCACCCGCACATCAGGGTTCAGACAATGCTCTGGCCTGTACCGAGCTGAGAAACAAACGAGTCTGTTTGCTGTACGCGCCAAAGCGCGAGGCGTTGGTGGAGCTTTGCACCGCAATAAAATGAACCCTGCCCGCGACCGGCCGCCTAACTGAATGACTATCAGGAGGTGGCTAATGCAAATCGAAACGATCTGGATCGTACTCGCCGCAATTCTTTTGCTGGTTGAATTGTGGGCGATCAACAGAGTGGTCAAAAGCACGGGAAAAGTGGACAACAAAGGCGTATGGATCGTGGTGATCGTGTTCGTGCCGTTGATTGGGCTCATCCTGTGGGCCTTCGCCGGACCGAAGCACGTTGCGCACGACCCGCATTCACCGCAGGCCAGGCAATAACCCGATACCGATCTGAGCACTGCGAAAATTCAAAAGAACAAAGCCCCGGTGATTCGGGGCTTTTTTATTTCTACCTGACTCGCCAAGCGACCTGCCATCCCACAATCGGCGTAGGAACTGCCGAAGGTTGCGATCTTTTGATCTTCACGTCCGAAAAACGCGTAGGAAAACCCCCGCCGTGATGAAGGAGCTTGCCCTCGCTGGGCAGCGAAGCAACCCCAATCCCCTGCCCGCGATTTCCTAAGACATTTCCGAACGCCCGGTTTACAAGGGCTTCGTCACTAAACGCGGCAAATACCCTTCACCTCAATGGCGTTAAAGGCGTCCTACCCCTCGGTTGCGAGCACCAAAGTGGACACCTATATTCGACCCGTCGCCGACAGCAATTGGCGATAGGGTTTCGCAGCCCTGTAGAAGTGATACACACCGTCAAATAGCAACTGTGGCAAAATTCGCCACCGTTACGTTTTATGGCGGCTGTGTGTGGGAGACCTTCGGGTCTGCCGGTTTTAGTCTCTTCTCCGGTCTGCGAACCCGCACATAGCTGCCACCCATTTGTTTCGCAGCAGAAAGGTGGCAATTCGTATCTTTTGAAGAGCTGATCCTATGACAACGAACAATCCGCCTCGCCGCTTCATCCCAATGTCCCAATTCGCTACCGACTACCCCGTCCTCCTCATCGACACCGAAGCCCCAATACGCGAACTCCACAACTGCGTCAGCGAACGCCTCAACGCCGTCCTCAAATACCTGAACCTCATGGCCTGCACCAGCCTGCCGGACTACGCCGAAAACGACATCAACACCGTCACCAACATCGCCCGGATCATGGTCCAGGATGTGCGCGATGTGTTTCGGGTGATTGAGCAGCGTGGGTTTGATACGCCCAAGAGTCAGTGACCAAATTAAAGCCGTAAAAAACCCGCATTACTGCGGGTTTTTATGACCGGTTGTTTACTCCAATTAAAACAAAAGCCCTTTCACCATAGGCACACAAGCCAACTGAAGCCCCGAAGGTGAATGGTAAATAGCAGGCACATCACCCACAAAACCGCACCGACGGTAAAAGTCGGCCGCGTTCAATGTGGAATCCAGATTGACTTCCTCCAGCCCCAAATCCCGCGCCAAACCTTCCAAGTGATTCAGGATTTTCAACCCAATACCCTGCCCCATAAAACCCGGCAGCACAAAGATCGCGCCGATTTCGCTGCTCTCCAGATCAAGCATCCCTGTCGCCACCGGCTCACCCTGAATCCAGCCCAGATAAAAGTGTTTCTCCATAAGGCTGTCGTACCCGTCCTTGGCGGCTCCTGCTGTCCAGGCGAGCATCTGCTGCTCGGTATAAGCACCAATGCATTGGTGCCGTATCGCTTGCAAGCGTATGTCGAACGCCGTTTGGGCATCGCTTGGCGTAGCGCGTCTGATCTCGAGCATTTCATTCTCCTTTAGCCATCCGTGGACCGAGAACTAAAAAGCCCCGTCCATTTCTGGCGGGGCTTTGGGTATCTACGTCAAATCCTATGAACGCATGACCTCATGGCCCGCCGGAAGCGGTCATGGAGGAGCACATCATGTTCATGCGGTGTGTGTAGGTCATCATCAGATAGTGTTTGGGTTAATCCGGCTTGTCAATTTCTGGTGGCAAAATAAATGCACCAACTTTCTAATTGCCAATCTGTGGGTTAACAAAGCGATCCGTGTATCCACCATGGAAATAACGCTTAAGACTCAGTCAATGAAATAGTTAAACTACCAATATTTACATCCGCATCAATAATACTCAACGTCATCTTCCGCGCACCAACATCAAAATTACGATGCCACCCCTTATAAACGTAAGTCTCGTATAGAGGTGACTCAGGCGTTTTAATTCGGACAGTAAATTTTGAAACATCATCGAGACGGGAGAAGCTTTCCAAGCTGATACTGAACGACAGCTCTTTCTCTTCCCACTGCTGACCATAATCTAAAATACGTGTTTTGCTTAAAGGTTTTACTATATTAACAGCGGAAGATTTTTTTGAATCGGAGGTTGCTTCGTCCGCCGCAATATGTTGCTCCAAAAGCTTTATTCTCTCTTCCAGTTTTTCTACCTTCTCATCGGTCGATTTTTGGAGCGGTTTATTTGCTACCGCACCAAACTCCTTTCCCCAGATAAGAAATGTCAAATTATTGGATGCCGAGTACCACAGCAATCCAGAAATAGCTGCGGTACTGAGTAGCAATGCTACAGCCACAACTGGCAACGTCAACTGCTTCCACAATGTGCTAGCTTCCATGATACATCCACTTACCAAGATAGAGAAAATCTTATACTTTAGCCAATTAAAATATTAAAAAACTCAATTTTTCAGCAGAACGCTTATGCCCCGACCATTTCGCGCTAAGTTGTTAAGTTAATAATGCGCACATTATGGGGCAGCATCCTTATTTATCAGAAATTCGCCGGAGTGTTCGCACTAATAATCTCCGCCTCATCCGCCCCAATATTCCGAAACCGATGCGGCAGCGTCGTCGGGAAGTAATACCCATCCCCGGCATTCAGCACACTAATCTGCCCATCAACCGTCAACTCCACCGTGCCCCGAGTCACGAGCCCGCACTCTTCCCCTTCCGAGTGAACAATTGGCTCTTCACCAGAACTAGCCCCTGGCGCGTACTGCTCGCGCAACAAGCGCATCTGCCGGCTCGGCACCGAAGCGCCAATCAGCAGCAACCGCAGCCCGTGACGCCCGAGGTCCGGCTGTTCGTTAGCCCGAAACACGTATTGATGCTCACGCGGTGGTTGGTCGAAGGTGAAGAAGTCCGCCAAAGACATCGGGATGCCTTCAAGCAGTTTTTTGAGGGAACTGACGGAGGGACTGACGCGATTCTGTTCGATCAGGGAGATGGTGGCATTGGTGACGCCGCTACGCCGGGCCAGCTCGCGCTGGGACATTTTGTAGCTTTCGCGTACTAATTTGAGTCGTGAGCCCGTGTCCATGACAGCCTTATGTGTGAAGTACTTAAGGGGTTATGGGGGTGGATGGCGGGCGACTTTTGGCCGCGAGGAACACCGCTTCCCTGTCCCGGAAAAGTGAAAGGCGGGTATTAAATCACGTTTGTTCGTGTTGCTCAGCAGGTTCGATGGGTGGTGGGTGAAAAAGGCTGGTGGGCCTGATGTTGATCGGTTTTGGTGCGTGAGTTTTGGGGTTGGTTTGCTTGGGATTGCGGTGTTTCAGGGGGTATTGAAGGTGGCTGATATGGCCTCTTCGCGAGCAAGCCCGCTCCCACAGTTTTGATCTCGGCTGGGCACAGATTTTGTGCTTGGCTTGGATCCCCTGTGGGATTGCGGCAGGCTTAGATGCCGAAGCGATCGCGCAGTGCGTAGTACGCGGCGCCCATGGCGGTGAGCGGGGCCTGGAAGGTGCGGCCGCCGAACATTGGCATGTGCGGTAACGAGGCGAACGCGTCGAAGCGTTCGGCGTCGCCGCGGATCATTTCCGAGATCAGTTTGCCGGCCAGGTGCGAGCAGGTGACGCCGTGGCCGCTGTAGCCTTGCATGTAGTAGGCGTTTTTCTCGATGCGGCCGAATTGCGGCATACGCGACATGGTCAGCAGGAAGTTGCCGGTCCAGCGGTAGTCGATCTTCACGTCCTTGAGTTGCGGGAAGGTCTTGAGGATTTTCGGCTTGATCAGTTGCTCGATGTCATCCGGTTCGCGGGCGCCGTAGACCACGCCGCCGCCATACAGCAAGCGGTTGTCGGCGGTGAGGCGATAGTAGTCGAGCAGGTAGTTGCAGTCTTCGACGCAGTAGTTGTTTTTGATCAGGCTGCGCGCAACCTTCTCGGACAACGGTTCGGTGACGACGATTTGCGAGCCGCACGGCATGCTTTTGCGCGTGACGCGGTTGTCGAGGTCTTGCGGCAAATAGGCGTTGCCGGCGATCAGCAGGTACTTGGCCCGAACCACGCCTTTGGCGGTGCGCACGGTGATCGGTTCGCCGTAGGTGATTTCCACCGCCGCCGACTGTTCGTAGATCTTGCCGCCCAGGCCGATGATCGCCGAGGCTTCGCCGAGCGCCAGGTTCAGCGGGTGGATGTGGCCGCCCTGCATGTCGAGCAGGCCGCCGACGTAGTTGTCGCAACCGACTTCACGCTGGATGTCCGCCGCGTCGAGCATTTTCAGGTTTTTGTTGCCGTAGCGTTCCCAGCTGCTTTTCTGCTCGGCCAGGCCTTTGAGTTGCTTTTTGTTCAGCGCAGCGAAGATGCCGCCGGGCTTGTAGTCGCACTGGATGTCGTAGTGCTGAATGCGCTGACGGATGATATCGGCGCCTTCGAAGATCATGCTGCCGAGGACTTCGGCAGTCTTGTCGCCGTAGCGTTCTTCGATCACGTCGACGTCGCGGCTGTAGGAGTTGACCAGTTGGCCGCCGTTGCGACCGCTGGCGCCGAAACCGACTTTGGCGGCTTCGAGCACGGTGACGCTGTAGCCGGCTTCGGCCAGGAACAGTGCCGAGGACAAACCGGTGTAGCCGGCACCGATGATGCAGACGTCGCACTCAACCAGTTCTTCAAGCACCGGGAAGTCGCCGGTGAAGTTACGGGTCGCGGCGTAGTAGCTGTTTACATGCGTTTGTTTCATAGGTTTCTCCGATGGCCGCTGGCACGTGCCAGCGACCGCCGCTGTAGAAGTATTAGAGCTTGATCCAGGTCGCTTTGAGTTCGGTGTATTTGTCGAACGCATGCAGCGATTTGTCCCGACCGTTACCCGACTGCTTGAACCCGCCGAACGGCGCGGTCATGTCGCCGCCGTCGTACTGGTTGACCCAGACGCTGCCGGCGCGCAAGCCGCGAGCGAAGGTGTGGGCCTTGCTCAGGTTGCTGGTCCACACGCCCGCCGCCAGACCGAAGATGCTGTCGTTGGCAATCGCCAGCGCTTCTTCCTCGGTGTCGAAGGTGATCAGCGACAGCACCGGGCCGAAAATCTCTTCCCGGGCGATGGTCATGGCGTTGGTCACGCCGTCGAAAATTGCCGGTTCCACGTACAGGCCACCGGTGGCTTCGAGGGTACGGCTGCCGCCCGCGATCAGTTGCGCGCCCTGGTCTTTGCCGATCTGGATGTAGCGCAACACGTTGTCCAGTTGACGCTGATCAACCACGGCGCCGACGGTGGTTTCCGGATCGAGGGCGTGCCCTGGCTTCCAGGCTTGCAGTGCTTCCACCAGCAGCGGAATGAACTGCTCGCGAATCGAGCGCTCCACCAGCAAACGAGAACCAGCGGTGCAGACTTCGCCCTGGTTGAAGGCTATCGCCCCGGCCGCTGCTTGTGCTGCCGCGCGCAAATCCGGCGCGTCGGCAAACACCACGTTTGGACTCTTCCCCCAGCTTCGAGCCAAACGCGTTTCATGTTGCTCTGCCCGGCGTAAATCAGCAGTTGCTTGGCAATCGCGGTCGAGCCGGTGAAGGCCAGCACGTCGACGTCCATGTGCAACGCCAGCGCCTTGCCGACGGTGTGACCGTAGCCCGGCAAGACGTTGAACACGCCTTTCGGGATGCCCGCATCCAGCGCCAATTGCGCGATACGAATCGCGGTCAGTGGCGATTTTTCCGAAGGCTTGAGGATGAACGAGTTACCCGCCGCCAGGGCCGGGGCAAACTTCCAACTGGCCATGATCAACGGGAAGTTCCACGGCACGATGGCCGCGACAACGCCTGTTGGTTCGCGAGTGATCAGGCCGAGTTGGTCGTGCGGCGTGGCCGCGACTTCGTCGTAGATCTTGTCGATGGCTTCGGCGCTCCAGCGGATCGCGTTGGCGGTCGCTGGAATGTCTATGCTCATGGAGTCGCTGATCGGCTTGCCCATGTCGAGGGTTTCGAGCAGGGCCAACTCTTCCTGGTTCGCCAGAATCAGGTCGGCGAAACGGATCAGGATGCGCTTGCGCTCTGCTGGCGCCAAACGCGCCCAGATGCCGGACTCGAAGGTCTGCCGTGCAACCACTACGGCTGCGTTGGCGTCGGCTTCATCGGTGCTGGCAACGTTCGCCAGAAAGCGGCCGTCGACCGGGCTGATGCATTCGAAGGTGTCACCGCTCAGTGCTGCGCGGTACTGACCGTCGATGAAGGCGCGGCCTTCTATTGTTAAGGACTGAAAGCGTTGCTCCCAGTCGCTGCGAGTGTTTGTCATTGTTGTGACTCGACGCAGGGGAATAAGTAGTCGTCGGACTAAAGCCAACCCATTTAGGATCAGAAAACAGCGATCCCTGTGGGAGCGGGCTTGCTCGCGAAAGCGGTGTGTCAGGCGACATCCATGTTGACTATGCCGCCGTCTTCGCGAGCAAGCCCGCTCCCACATTTGATCGGTGTTGTCCGCACGGTTTGTGAACGACACAAATCCCCTGTAGGAGCTGCCGAAGGCTGCGATCTTTTGATCTTGACCTTAAAAAGCAAAGTCAAAAGATCGCAGCCTTCGGCAGCTCCTACAGGGTTATTCAATAGCCATCAGACGGTGTGCAAATACCAGTTGTACTCAAGGTCGGAGATGGAGTTCTCGAACTCGGCCAGCTCGCTTTCCTTGCACGCCACGAACACGTCGATGTACAGCGGGTCGATGTATTTGGCCATGACTTCGCTGTCGTCCAGCTCGCGCAATGCATCGCGCAGGTTGTTCGGCAGGCTCTGCTCGTTCTGCTCGTAGCTGTTGCCTTCGACCGGTGGGCCGGGCTCGATTTTGTTGGTCAGGCCGTGGTGAATACCGGCCAGGACCGAGGCCATCAACAGGTACGGGTTGGCATCGGCGCCGGCAACACGGTGCTCGATGCGCACCGAGTCCGCGGAACCTGTCGGCACACGTACCGCAACGGTACGGTTGTCGATGCCCCAGCTTGGCGAGTTCGGTACATAGAACTGCGCGCCGAAGCGGCGGTACGAGTTGACGTTCGGGCACAGGAACGCCATCTGCGCCGGTAGGGTCTCGAGCACACCGCCGATCGCGTGACGCAGTGCGGCGTTCTGCTCGGGATCCTCGCTGGCAAAGATGTTGTTGCCTTCTTTGTCGAGAATCGAAATGTGCACGTGCAGACCATTGCCCGCCTGGCCCGGATACGGCTTGGCCATGAAGGTGGTGTCCATCTCGTGGTCGTAGGCGATGTTCTTCACCAGACGCTTGAGCAACACCGCGTAGTCGCAGGCCTTGATCGGATCAGAGACGTGATGCAGGTTCACTTCGAACTGCGCCGGGGCGCTTTCCTTGACGATGGCGTCAGCAGGAATGCCCTGCTCTTTCGCGCCTTCGAGGATGTCTTGCAGGCAATCGACGTATTCGTCGAGGTCGTCGATCAGGTACACCTGAGTCGACATCGGACGCTTGCCGGAGACTGGCGAGCGTGGCGATTGCGGACGACCGTTCACGTTGTCCTGGTCGATCAGGTAGAACTCGAGTTCAAAGGCTGCGCAAATCGTCAGGCCCATGTCATCGAACTTGCTCACGACCTGACGCAGTACTTCGCGAGGGTCCGCGAAGAACGGCTGGCCTTCGAGTTCGTGCATGGTCATTAACAGTTGCGCGGTTGGGCGCTTCTGCCATGGCTCGATGCTGAGGGTGTTTGGGATGGGGAAGCAGATTCGGTCTGAGTCGCCGATGTCCAGACCCAGGCCGGTGCTTTCCACCGTAGAACCATTGATGTCCAGAGCAAACAGCGACGCCGGGAGGTTAATGCCTTTTTCGTAAACCTTATGAAGACTGGTGCGTTCGATGCGCTTGCCGCGCACCACACCGTTCATATCCGCAATCAGAAGGTCGACGTACAAAACCTCAGGATATTTCTTAAGGAATGCGTTTGCTTCGTTGAGTTGAACGGCACGCAGAGGGACCGACATGATGCACCTATTAGCTGTTAATTATTATGTTCACTTCATGTTCACGAGCCCAGTCAATCCGAAAGACAAAGTGAAGTCAATAGCGAACACTTGGCCTTTCAACCTTTATTTTCGGGCCTTTTATGGGCACGCGAGTGCCAGGGAAGTCCTGCGCACCGTGTAAATCCTGAGGATCGGACGACCGGCGTTTAGAATTTTTTACATGAGAGTTGTTAATTAAAATCAACAAGGCTAAGCTCCGGAAAAGCTCGTTCAAGTGTGAAACTTCGAGGTGATAAAAATGGCATTCAAGCCATTGATCGGCGTTACAGCGTGCGTCAAACAGATTGGCCTGCACCCCTACCACGTCAGCGGCGACAAGTACTTACGTGCTGTCAGCGTCGCGGCTCTGGGGCTGCCCGTCGTCATTCCTTCCTTGGGCGAACTGACCGAAATCGAGGACCTGCTCGCGCAGCTCGACGGTCTGTTGCTGACCGGCTCACCCTCGAATGTGGAACCTTTCCACTATCAAGGCCCCGCCAGCGCACCCGGCACGGATCACGATCCGGCGCGGGATGCCACGACTCTTCCTTTATTGCGTGCAGCGATTGCCGCCGGCGTGCCGGTGCTGGGCATCTGCCGCGGCTTCCAGGAGATGAACGTGGCGTTCGGCGGCAGCCTGCATCAGAAGGTCCACGAATTGCCCGGCATGCTCGATCATCGCGAGGCGGACAGTCCGGAGTTGGCGGTGCAGTACGCGCCGGCTCATGCGGTGACTGTGCAACCGGGCGGCGTATTCGAAGCCATGGGTCTGCCGACGGTGTTCCAGGTGAACTCGATTCACAGCCAGGGCATCGACCGACTCGCTCCCGGCCTGCGCGCCGAAGCGATTGCGCCGGACGGTTTGATCGAGGCGATTTCGGTGGATCACAGCCCGACCTTCGCGGTCGGCGTGCACATCGGCGACCGGAATGGCAGGTGCTGAGCAACCCTCCTTACTTGAGTATTTTCCAGGCGTTTGGTGACGCGTGCCGCAAACGCGCGGCGCTGCGCAACTCGCGCTGACGTAAAACACATTTGATCCATTTACTGCCCCCGTGGGCCAGGCGGGCGCGCGTTTGTGCGCCCGTCCCTCACGACAACAACACACCGCGATAACAACAAGTACTACCAGGCAGCCAGGACGGCGGCGCCGAATAAGCCCGAGCGGTATGGGTGATGCCAGTGAGCCAAACGCAAATCCAGGGTGGGAGCGGGCTTGCTCGCGAAGAGGGAGTGTCAGTCGACATTGATGCTGCCTGATACACCGCTTTCGCGAGCAAGCCCGCTCCCACAGGGGCTCACCGTTGAATTGACTGGCGTCGTACAGCTCAGGCTTGCAATCAACTATTAAGTCAGGCCGCGTTGGCCCGACGACTGAAACCTGTTGGGAGTTTCACATGGCAAATGCCTCCAGCACTTACAGGAAGGCTCTTGAAGGTCACCAGGCACCGAAAAAGGTCTTGGTGAAAATCGATCGCGTGACCAAGAAGTTCGACGAAACCACCGCCGTGGACGATGTGTCCCTGGAAATCTATCAGGGCGAAATCTTCGCCCTGCTCGGTGGTTCCGGCTCTGGTAAATCGACCCTGCTGCGCATGCTCGCCGGTTTCGAGCGCCCGACCGAAGGGCGGATCATGCTCGACGGCGTGGACATCACCGACATGCCGCCCTACGAGCGGCCGATCAACATGATGTTCCAGTCGCTTCAGCGCTGTTCCCGCACATGACCGTGGCGCAGAACATCGCCTTTGGCCTGAAGCAGGATCGTTTGTCCGCCAGCGAAATCGACGCCCGCGTTGAAGAGATGCTGCGTCTGGTGCACATGACCCAATACGCCAAACGCAAACCCCATCAGTTGTCCGGCGGTCAGCGTCAGCGCGTCGCCCTCGCCCGCTCCCTGGCCAAACGTCCGAAGCTGCTGTTGCTCGACGAACCAATGGGCGCGCTGGATAAAAAACTGCGTTCGCAGATGCAACTGGAACTGGTGCAAATCATCGAACGGGTCGGCGTGACCTGCGTGATGGTGACCCACGACCAGGAAGAAGCCATGACCATGGCTGAACGCATCGCGATCATGCACCTGGGCTGGATCGCCCAGATCGGCAGCCCGGTCGACATCTATGAAGCGCCGGTCAGCCGCATGGTCTGCGAATTCATCGGCAACGTGAACGCCTTCGACGGCACCGTTGTGGAAGACCTCGAAGGTCACGCGATCATCCACAGCCCGGACCTGGAACAGAAGATTTACGTCGGTCACGGCGTCAGCACTTCGGTGCAGGACAAGTCAGTCACCTACGCCATCCGCCCGGAAAAAATGCTGGTCAGCACCCTCAAGCCCGAGCAGCGCTACAACTGGTCCAAGGGCAAAGTGCATGACATCGCCTACCTCGGCGGCCACTCGGTGTTCTACGTCGAATTACCTGGCGGCAAGATCGTCCAGTCGTTCATGGCCAACGCCGAACGCCGGGGCGCACGTCCGACCTGGGACGACCAGGTTTACGTGTGGTGGGAAGACGACAGCGGCGTGGTACTGCGTTCATGAAAACCTTCAATCAGCAGTTCCTGAGATTGGTCCCCAGCGGGCGCAAAATGGTGATCGGCATTCCGTTCATCTGGCTGTTCCTGTTTTTCATGCTGCCGTTCTTCCTGGTCATGAAGATCAGCTTCTCGGAAGCGGCGCTGGCGATTCCGCCGTACACCGAGATCTACAATTTCGTCGACCAGAAGCTGCAAGTGCTGCTGAACCTCGGCAACTACGCGCTGCTGACTCAGGATGAGTTGTACATCTCGGCGTACCTCGGTTCGTTGAAGGTCGCGTTTTTCAGTACGGTGATGTGCCTGGTGATCGGTTTCCCGATGGCCTACGCGATTACCAAGGCGAGCAAGGAAGCGCAAAACGTCCTGATGTTGCTGATCATGATGCCGACCTGGACCGCAATCCTGATCCGCGTTTATGCGTGGATGGGCATCCTCAGCAACAACGGTTTGCTCAACGCATTCCTGATGTGGACCGGGTTGATTTCGTCACCCATCGAGATCCTCAACACCAACACCGCCGTTTACATCGGGGTCGTTTACGCCTACCTGCCGTTCATGGTCTTGCCGCTGTACGCCAACCTGGTGAAGCACGATCAAAGCCTGTTGGAAGCCGCGTCGGACCTCGGTTCGAGCAACTTCAACAACTTCTGGAAAATCACCGTGCCGCTGGCCAAGAACGGGATTATCGCCGGCTGCATGCTGGTGTTCATTCCAGTGGTCGGTGAGTTCGTGATTCCGGAACTGCTGGGCGGCCCGGAGACCCTGATGATCGGTCGCGTGCTGTGGCAAGAGTTCTTCAACAACCGCGACTGGCCGGTGGCGTCTGCCCTGGCGGTGGTGATGCTGTTGATCCTGATTGTGCCGATTCTGCTGTTTAACCGCAGCCAGGCCAAAGAGATGGAGGCACGGGGATGAAACGCTTCGGATTTTCAAAGTTCATGCTGATTTTCGGCTTGTCGTTTATCTACCTGCCGATGCTGATTCTGGTGATCTACTCGTTCAACGCCTCGAAACTGGTGACGGTGTGGGGCGGTTGGTCGGTGAAGTGGTACGTCGGCTTGCTCGACAACACCCAACTGATGGGCTCGGTAATGCGCTCGCTGGAAATCGCCTGCTACACCGCGATTGCCGCGGTGGCGTTGGGGACATTGGCCGCGTTTGTGCTGACTCGCGTGACTCGATTCAAGGGCCGCACGCTGTTCGGTGGCCTGGTGACGGCGCCATTGGTGATGCCGGAAGTCATCACCGGTCTGTCGCTGTTGCTGCTGTTTGTGGCGATGGCTCAATTACTCGGCTGGCCGAAAGAGCGTGGCCTGGTAACGATCTGGATTGCTCACACGACGTTCTGTGCGGCGTATGTGGCGGTGGTGGTTTCGGCGCGTTTGCGTGAGCTGGACCTGTCCATCGAAGAAGCCGCCATGGACCTCGGTGCGCGGCCGTTGAAGGTGTTCTTCCTGATCACCATTCCGATGATCGCGCCATCGTTGGCGGCCGGCGGCATGATGTCGTTTGCCCTGTCGCTGGATGACCTGGTGTTGGCGAGCTTCGTGTCCGGCCCTGGTTCGACGACTCTGCCGATGGAAGTGTTCTCGGCGGTGCGTCTGGGTGTGAAACCGGAGATCAACGCTGTGGCCAGTCTGATTTTGCTGGCGGTGTCGATTGTCACGTTTATGGTCTGGTACTTCAGCCGCCGCGCCGAAGCCACCCGCAAACGTGCGATCCAGGAAGCGATGGACCAGACGGCCAGCGAATCCTGGTCACAACCGAAAAACCAACGAGTTGAAGTGGCGGCCTAGTGTCTTTGCTTTTACTTAAGTGACCACAAAACCTGTGGTGAAGGGCTTGTTGTGGTGAGGGGCTTGCCCCGTTCGGCTGCGAAGCAGTCGTAAAGTCGGTGAACGCGGTGTGCTTGATATACCTGCGCAGCAGGTTTTGGGGCCGCTTCGCGACCCAACGGGGGCAAGCCCCCTCACCACAACAAGCCCCTAACCACAGGTCTTGTGTTCACCGCACTTTTGCTTTGCGTTTTTGAATAAAAAGAATGGAGTTGTACCGATGAAAATGTTTGGCAGGACTCTGCTGACACTGTCCTTACTGGGCGCCATGGCTACGGTTGCCCAGGCCGACGACAAGGTTCTGCGTGTTTACAACTGGTCGGATTACATCGCCCCGGACACCGTCAAGAAGTTCGAAGACGAGACCGGCATCCGCGTGACCTACGATGTATTCGACAGCAATGAAACCCTTGAGGCCCGCTTGCTGGCCGGTAAATCCGGCTACGACATCGTGGTGCCGTCCAACAGTTTCCTGGCCAAGCAGATCAAGGCTGGCGTCTACCAGACGCTGGACAAATCGAAGCTGCCGAACTGGAAAAACCTCAACCCGGTGCTGCTGAAAAACGCATCGGCCAGCGACCCGGATAACGGTCACGCCTTCCCGTACATGTGGGGCTCGATCGGCATCGGTTTCAACCCGGCCAAGGTCAAGGAAGTACTCGGGGCCAACGCGCCGACCAACTCCTGGGACCTGCTGTTCAAACCGGAAAACGCCGCCAAGCTAAAAGCCTGCGGCATCAGTTTCCTGGATTCGCCAACCGAAATGCTCCCGGCCGCCCTGCACTATCTGGGCTACCCGGTGAATTCACAGGACAAGGGCCAGATTGCTGAAGCTGAAGCGCTGTTCATGAAGATTCGACCGTCGGTGGCGTACTTCCATTCTTCGAAGTACATCTCTGACCTGGCCAACGGCAACATTTGCGTGGCGGTCGGTTATTCCGGTGACGTGCTGCAGGCCAAGGCTCGCGCCAAAGAGGCCGGCGACACGGTGAAGATCGACTACAGCATCCCGAAAGAAGGCGCTGGCAGCTTCTACGACATGGTCGCCATCCCACGGGACGCGGCGAACGTCGAGAACGCTTACCTGTTCATGAACTTCCTGATGCGCCCGGACATCATCGCCGAGATCACCAACAACATCGGCTACAGCAACGCCAACGCGGCGGCGACGCCGTTGGTGGATGAAGCGATTCGTGACGACCCGGGCTCGTACCCGCCGCAAGAAGTGATGGCGACGTTGTATGCCATCCCGGACATGCCAATCGGCATTCAGCGGGTCATGACCCGGGGCTGGACGCGGGTGAAACTCGGTAAATAACCCGCACTCCCTGTAGGAGCAAAGCCTGCTCGCGATGAGGCCATCACATTCAACACAGATATCCGCTTTTCCCTCTTCCGTTCACGCAGCGCCTTACCACCGCTGCTTTTCCTTCGAACGGCCTCACCTGGCTTCCTCGGTCAAGGTGAATTTCAGGCGCCCTCGGGCGCTTTTTTTGTGCTGCCGATTCAGGGCGCGAGCGGCCACTCGGCCAGCGCTCGATAGCGACCCTTATGGGATTCGAACAGCGTGAAGTGCTCGGCCCGCAGGACAAACTCGGGAGGCTCAGTCGACTCAGGCACCGGCAATCGGTAGTCACGCATCAACGTCAGGTGGGGTCGAAATTCCTTCGGCGAATCCTCGAATCCAAACGGCAACATCGCCTGCTCCAGTGCGTAAACCAGCCGCAACAACTCCGGCGACGCCTGCTCCGACGCGAGCACCATGACGCCGTGCTTGCGCCAGACATCCAGGCGATCAAGCACCACCCGCAACGGCACGCCCGGCACCCGAACATTCGCTGCCGCGGTGCAGATATCCGAAATCTGCGCCACGCCCACCGCCCCCAAAAACATCAGCGTCAGGTGAAAGTTTTCCGCCGGCACCGGGCGTCCACTGCGCAGTTGCAGCGCGCTGCGCCACTGGGCAATCGCCCGCCGCTGCGGCGCCGCACAGTTCAAGGCAAAAAACAGCCGTTTGACCGGTTCAAGGGATTCATCGCTCACGCCTGGCACCTCCTGACATGCACGTTATAGTTGAACCAACCGAATTAACGGGAGGGCGCCATGCGAGTAATCATCAGCAAAGAGCCATGGTGGGCGATGCCACCGAGACCCGGCCAGGCTGAGTCCGAGCTGGAATGGGGCTGGCTGGTTCACTATAGCGAAGGTGAGCCGCGTTTCGAGTTCATCAAGGAGCGGCCGACGGACAGTGAAATCCGCAACCGCAAGAGTTGCAGGATCACCCCATCATCGGAGTGACCCTGTGGTCGTTTGTCAGGCCTGGACGAGGACTTTGAAACCGCCAAAGACCATGCGCTGACCATCGAACGGCATGGGATTGACGTCCTGCTGCATGCGCGGGTCGACCATGACTTTCTGCATCCCGGCATCGCGGGTGGCCTTGTCGGGCCAGACGATCCAGGAAAAAATCACGGTTTCGTCTTCCTTGAGTTTCACTGCCATCGGAAACGACGTCACTTTGCCGTCCGGCACGTCATCGCCCCAGCATTCAGTGATGCTCAAGGCACCGGCCTCCTTGAAGATCCCGGCGGCGATCTCGGCGTGCTTCTTGAATTTTTCGCGATTGGCGGTGGGGACTGCGGCGATTAGGCCATCGATGTAAGACATGGTCATTCTCCTGCATGGGTTAAAGGCCAATACCGGTTGTGACACTGCACCTGTGGCGAGGGAGCTTGCTCCCGCTGGGCCCCAAAGAATGGGACTGCTGCGCAGTCCAGCGGGAGCAAGCTCCCTCGCCACAGGGACGGTGTGCATTCTTGGCGACTTGGTGGCATTGGTCAGGGGTCGATCTGTTGAGTAGTCGATCCGCTCGGGCTCAAATCGACAGTGCCCTCCCCCGAGCCGACCGACGGTTCAACGCTGCTCCCCAGGCTGCCCTCAACCTGCTTGGCCATGTACAGCGTCCCGGCCATGACGCCGCTGGTCGGGTTCTGCAGCAGTTTCGTCCAGGCCTTGTCGAACGTGTTGCCCAGGCTGCTGCGGATCAGCGCCTCGCTGTCCGGCCGGTCGCTGGCCTGAATGATCGCCCGGATCCCCGCCACCCCCACGGTGATCAAGCCCCCGGCCAGTTTGCCGGCGGCTGCAGCCACCGCACTGGCCGCGCCACGAGGGCCATCTCGGCCTCCATTCGTTGGCTGACGCGCTTGGCTACCGGCGCCATGCCGGCATCTGGCGAGGCGATACTTTTGTCACCGCCGGCCTTGTGGATCGTGTCGATCAACGCCGCGTAAGCCGGCAACGCGTTCAGCGGCTCGGTACTGACGACTTGATACAGCGAGGCATCCCGGGCCGGAGGCGGTCCGAGGGCGATGGCGGGGACTTTCTGAATCCGGCCGTTGAGCTGCGCGATGGGTATGCCATGGCGCTGGGCGATGACTTGCATTTGCTGGCTAAGGGTCTGCACATAAAACACTGTGGCTTGGGCGAGGATAGCGTCGGGATCAATTTCCACCGCCACCGGCGCCAGCACCCGCTTCTGATACTGCTCCAGCAAATAGGCAGCCAAGCGCTTGGTCGAGGCATCCTGCTCGCCGCCTGCACTCAAGGTGTACACACTGACTTTCATCGACAGCCATTCCTGGGTCCAGTAACTGCTGAACCACGGGATGAACTTCTCCTCGGTCTGTTCGTAAACCCGGGTGCGCCAGTGCTCCATTGAGCCACGCGCGAACTGTCGGGCCTGTTCGGTGGCCTGTTGCGAGGCGCTGACAATCTCCCGGTCCACCTGCTGCCAGGTGCTGGGTGAGACGAATACCGCTGGTTCCGGCACTGGGGCACGCGCAGACGTGGCGCACCCCGCCAACACCAGCATCACGGCAACGATCAGCGAACGCAGGTTCAAGATCGCGATGTCCTACAGTCGCCCCCGAACGAAATGCCCGGTGCTCATAAAGCTATTGAGTTGAGTATAGGCCGCGGGTTTTGGCCGTTCGTCTGGAGAATGGTGGCGCCCTTGAAACCGCCTTCGCGAGCAAGCCCGCTCCCACATCTGAAATGCACTCCCCTGTAGGAGCGAGGCTGCCCGCGAAGAGGCCTGCAAATCCACTAGAGATCCCGGCGTCCGTCACATCGCCTTCGCGGGCAAGCCTCGCGCCTACGGGTCCGATGCAATCCCTGCTCGCGATGCGGCCCGCAAAAACGATGAAAAAAGCTTCACCATCATTCCTGTCGATATGCACCATCGTAATGAAAGCCTTCCGCAAAAAAACCGTCCAGCGCAGGATCAGCCCCATACCCAACGCAAACCCTGCATCAGAGGGGCGAACCATGTTGATCCATCTGCTGACCTGCCTGGCCTTGACCGCCGTCACGCTGACTTTGTTTTCCCGTTTCTTTCTGGACATCGACCCATCCGAGGAGCACCCATCATGATCCACATCGTCACCCTGGCCGTGAGTTTCCCGGTGTTCGGCAGCAACTACTATTCGCAACAGGCCGTCTCGCGCAAAGAAGTTGCGTTGGTGTTCGACAAACAGTTCGAAGCGTTGCTGATGCCGGCAGCGGCCAACCATTTCAGTAACGAAGTGGTTGGGCTTAACGATCAGTTCCGGTTTTTGAATGATGTACTGGTCGAGCATTTGCTCGATACCGAAATGGCCCAGCGTTCATCACGCCAGTTCACCTTCTAGCAGGGGAGTATTCCCCTGCTGACAGAATTGTAATTCCCCCATCACCTCCCCGTTATCTGCAGATTGCAACGATGTCACTCGGCGCTCTTACGCAAGGGTAAATCCCTTGCCGTAGAAAAATAAAACCAAGCCGAAGAACGTTCCAGTTCTGCCGAACCCAAGGAGTGATTGATGGTTAACCCTACAAAGTATTCGATGGCCGCTTTAGCGATGGTTGTCAGTTCCGGGCCGTCCCTGGTAGCGGCTGAGGAAAAGGCCGGGGGATTTGTTGAAGACAGCAGCCTGACCGTGCTCAACCGTAACTACTACTTCAATCGTGATCACCGCAATGGTCAGTCGAGTCCCACGGGCAATGGCTATTCCGAGGCCTGGGCCCACGCGATTATCAGCAAGTTCGAATCCGGTTTTACCCAAGGCACTGTCGGTGTCGGCGTTGATGCATTTGCGATGATCGGGCTGAAGCTTGATACCGGTGATGGTCGCAACGGCGGCCGTAGTTCGTTCGACGTATTGCCCGTCAACAGCGACGGCGAGGCGCGAGATGAATACACCAAGGTCGGTGGTGCAGCCAAAGTTCGGGCCTTTGATACCGTGCTGAAAGTCGGTGATGTGTTCCCTTCCACCCCAGTGGTGGCGGCTGGTGATTCCAGGCTTCTGCCGGAAAGTTTCCGGGGCGTTACCGCGACCAATACCAGCCTTGAAGGCCTGACACTTCAGGGCGGTCGACTTCACGCCATGAGCCAACCGGTCTCCAGCAACATGCGCGAGAACTTCGCGACGTTCTACGCCGGCCCGGTCAACTCACCATGGGCTGGCTACTTCGGCGGTGACTACGCACTGAACAAAGATGTCAGCTTCAGTCTTTATTCCAGCCGCCTCAAAGACGCTTGGAATCAATACTACGCAGGCACCGCGTTGAATCACTCGTTGTCGGATGAACTCTCGGTATTTGGTGGCTTGAACTATTACAAAGCCGTCGACGAGGGCAAGCAGTTGCTCGGCAAGTTCGACAACAACATCTGGAGCGGCCGGATCGGCGTGAAGTACGGCGCCCACTCGCTGGCACTGTCCCACCAACGAAATAACGGCAACGACGACTTCGATTATCTGCGCCAGTCGGACTCGATCTTTCTCGACAACTCGATCCAGTACAGCGACTTCAACTCGCCCAAAGAACGTTCCTGGATGGTCCGCTACGACCTCGACATGAGCCCGTATGGCGTGCCTGGCCTGTCATTCATGACCCGTTACGGCCGTGGCTCCGGCGCCGACTATTCCAACGCGAACGCCGTGTACATGCGCCGCGATGCCGAGGGTAACCCGCTAACCGACCAGAAACGCTGGGAGCGCGATATCGAGGTGAAATACGTGGTGCAAACCGGCACGTTGAAAGACATGTCCTTGCGTCTGCGCCAAGCCAATACCCGGGCAACGGCGTTCGAGTCGGACCTGGATGAAGTGCGCGTGATTGTCGAATACCCGCTGGCGATTCTGTAAGACCCTGCTGCTCAGTTAAATCTGCACATTCACCTTTAGAAGCTCCTTGCTCCTTTGGAAGAGGTGAATTTTTTGGCGTCCTTTGGGACGCCTTTTTTATGCCTGCGATGTAGAAATCGCGAGGCACATACAAAACCTGTGGGAAGTGTGTTTAATGCACTAGCTGCGCTGCTGGCGACACTCCCCCGCCACCGTGTACTTGACCGTATTGAGCTGCCCTTGGGAGTCTTCATAGGTCATGGCCGCCGGCACCACAGCGCAACGCTTTTCAGGTCGCACGACGCTCACGACGTTAACCACGTCCATCTTCATCCCGTATTCATACTCTTTGACGACTGGCGCTGACTTGCCCTGGCTCACCGCATACTGCTCCATGGCTTGCATGTTGGCGCTCATCATCCTGTCGAAGGCCCTGTCACCGCCCCCTTCTGCCCATACACTTGAAGACATCGCCAATACAGCAACACAACTCATCACACTCATGAACTTCATGCCCAATACCTCATATAGGAAAAACCAAAATAGTATCAACTTGCCGCTATCGAAGACGTTGCACCCACATTACAAAAACGATATAAACCGCCCATAAAAAAAGCCCGCCATCGAAGTTCGATGACGGGCTTGTTCATGTGCAGCACGATTACATTTGTTTGGTTTTATCATCCTTGGCAGCATTCAACACCACCGGATCACCCTTCGATTCTTTGGCCGCAAACGCCTGCACTGCCTGGTCATTAGACGTCATCATCCGGTCAAACGTCCTGTCGCCACCGCCTTCAGCCATTGCAACGGAAGAAAGAATCAAAGCACCTAAAAACGCACAGACTTGAGCAAGTTTCATTTGTGACACCTCATTAATAATTGACGCTGTCAGGGTATCAATTGGAACCTGTCACGACGGTGGCGCCAACATTACATATTCGTTATGTTTGTTACTTTAAATAACAACCAACTAGGCCATCGATTTAACTTCATCCTCCTCCCGACGGTGTGCCCACTGATAAAGCGCCGGCAAGATCAGCAACGTCAGTGCCGTCGAGGACAGGATCCCGCCGATTACCACGGTCGCCAGCGGCCGTTGCACCTCCGCCCCGGTGCCGGTGGCCAACGCCATCGGAATAAAGCCGAGCGAGGCCACCAGCGCCGTCATCAACACCGGACGCAACCGCGTCAGCGCACCTTCATTGATCGCGCTGCTTAGCGAGCGACCTTCTTCCCGAAGATTGCGGATGAACGCGATCATCACCAGACCGTTGAGCACCGCGACCCCGGACAAGGCAATAAAACCGACCCCCGCCGAGATCGACAATGGAATGTCCCGCAGCCACAACGCCATGACCCCACCGGTCAGTGCGAAAGGGATCCCGGTGAACACCAACAGCCCATCCTTGAGGTTGTTGAACATCATGAACAACAAGGCAAACACCAGCAGCAGAGCGACCGGAACTACGATCTGCAAGCGTTTGGCCGCCGATTGCAGTTGCTCGAACTGCCCGCCCCAACTGGTCCAGTAACCGGCCGGGATCTGCACCTGCTGTTCAATCACGCGGCTGGCTTCCTGCACAAACGAACCAATATCGCGCCCGCGCACGTTGGCACTGACGATCACCAGACGCTTGCCGTTTTCGCGGCTGACCTGATTCGGCCCGAGCACCAGATCAAGGCTGGCCACTTCCGACAGCGCGATGAAGCCAATCTGAGCGGCACTGCCATTGAGCAGCGCCGGCACCGGAATCAATAGCGTCGACAGGCCTTCGACGTCCTTGCGCATGGCGTCGGACAGGCGCACCACCATGTCGAATCGACGATCACCTTCATACAGAGTCCCCGCCTGGCGCCCACCGACCGCCACCGCGATGGTGTCTTGCACGTCACCAACGTTCAGGCCATAACGCGCGGCTTTGTCGCGGTCGATGTTGATGGTCAGCACCGGCAGCCCGGTGGTCTGTTCAACCTTGACCTCGGAAGCGCCGCTGACCTTCTGCATCGACGCGGCAATTTTCGCCGCCGTGCTGTTGAGCACCGCCATGTCATCGCCGAACACCTTGACCGCCACGTCACTGCGCACGCCGGAAATCAGTTCGTTGAAACGCAACTGAATCGGCTGGGACAACTCGTAGTTGCTGCCCGGCATCAGCGCCGTGGCGTTCTGGATATCGGCAATCAGCGCCTCTCGGGACTTGTTCGGATCAGGCCATTGGTCCTTGGGTTTGAGCATCACGTAGCTGTCGGAGATATTCGGTGGCATCGGGTCGGAAGCAATTTCCGCGGTCCCGGTGCGCGCGAACATGCGCTGCACTTCGGGCACTTTTTCCAGTACCAGTTTTTCCAGGCGCTGCTGCATTTCTACCGATTGCGTCAGGCTGGTGCCCGGCACGCGCAAGGCTTGCAGGGCAAAATCGCCTTCGCTGAGACTCGGTACAAACTCGCTGCCCATTCGACTGGCCACCACTCCCGATATCGCGATCACGGCCAATGCCGCGCCGAATGCGATCGAGCGATGGCCCATAACCCACTCCAACGCCGGGGCGTAGACCCGACGGGCGCCACGCATGATGACGTTCTCTTCTTCCTTGACCTTGCCAGTCACGAACAGCGCAATCGCCGCCGGAACAAAAGTCACCGACAACAACATCGCCCCGAGCAAGGCGATCACCACCGTAAACGCCATCGGGTGGAACATTTTCCCTTCGACGCCGGTCAGGGCAAAAATCGGCAGGTACACGACCATGATGATCAACTGGCCGAAAATCAGTGGCCGGCGCGCTTCCTTGGCCGCCGCGAACACTTCATGAAAGCGTTCGGAGCGCGTCAGGATGCGCCCGTGATGCTGCTGCGCATGGGCCAGCCGCCGGATGGCGTTTTCGACAATCACCACCGCGCCGTCGACGATAATGCCGAAGTCCAGCGCGCCGAGGCTCATCAGGTTGGCGCTGACTTTGTTGGTGAACATCCCGGTGAAGGTGAAGAGCATGGCCAGCGGAATGACCATGGCGGTGATCAGCGCCGCACGAATGTTGCCCAGGAACAGGAACAGAATCGCGATCACCAGGATCGCCCCTTCCACCAGGTTCTTCTTGACCGTGGCAATTGCCTTGTCCACCAGATGCGTGCGGTCGTAGACGGTGATCGCGACGACGCCTTTGGGCAACGAGCGGTTGATTTGTTCAAGCTTGGCAGCAACGGCCTGGGACACCGTGCGGCTGTTCTCGCCGATCAACATGAACACCGTGCCGAGCACCACTTCACGGCCGTTTTCGGTCGCGGCCCCGGTGCGCAATTCGCGGCCGATGTCCACGGTCGCGACGTTCTTGATCCGGATCGGCGTGCCGTCGACATTGGCCATGACGATGTTGGCGATGTCCTCGGTGGTCGCCACTTGGCCTGGGGCGCGAATCAACAGCTGCTCGCCGCTGCGCTCGATGTAACCGGCGCCGACGTTGGCGTTGTTGCGCTCCAGCGCCGTCACCAGGTCGGTCAGGGTCAACTTGTAGGCCGCCAGGCGTTTTGGATCGGGCGCAATCTGGTACTCCTTGGCAAAGCCGCCAATGGTGTTGATTTCCGCCACGCCCGGCACGTTGCGCAGTTGCGGCTTAATGATCCAGTCCTGGATCACCCGCAAATCGGTCGGCGTATACGGGCTGCCGTCCTCTTTGAGCGCGCCCTCCTCGGCCTCGACTGTCCACAGAAAAATCTCCCCCAACCCGGTCGAAATCGGCCCCATCACCGCCTCCACTCCGTCGGGCAATTGTTCCTTGGCGACCTGCAATCGCTCATTGACCAATTGCCGGGCGAAGAACAGGTCGGTGCCTTCCTTGAAGATCACCGTGACTTGCGACAACCCCGAACGCGACAGCGAACGGGTCTGCTCCAGCGCCGGCAAACCGGCCATGGCGGTTTCGATGGGAAAGGTGATGCGCTGCTCGGTTTCCAGTGGCGAGAAACCCGCCGCGCCGGTATTGATTTGCACCTGCACGTTGGTGATGTCGGGCACCGCGTCGATCGGCAGCTTTTGATAGCTGGCGATGCCGAGGCCGGCCATGAGCAGCACCGCGAGCAACACGATGATGCGCTGCTCGATGGAGAATTGAATCAGGCGTTCAAACATGAGGACCTTCTCGTGGCAATGGCGGATCGGTGGGCGTCTTTAGTGAGCGTGCTCGGCCGAGGCCTTACCCAGTTCCGATTTGAGAATGAAGCTGCCGGCGGTCGCGACTTGCACGCCAGGCGCCAGGCCTTCGGTGATCTCGACCAGGCCTGCCGCGCGGCTGCCGATCACCACCGGCTGCGCCTTGAAGCCGTCATCGGTTCGAACGAACACGGTGGGTTTGTCCTCCACCGTTTGCAGCGCGGCTTCCGGCACGGCGACCTTCGTCTGGCGGGTTTCGGTGTCCACCCGCGCGGTGACGAACAACCCTGGACGCCAGGCGCCTTGCGGGTTGGCCAAGGTGACGCGGACCGTGGCAGTGCGGGTCTGCTCGCCCAGCAAGCTGCCGACGTAGGCCACGGTTCCGCTGACTTCGGCGTTCAGCTCCGGGGCGCTGACCGTCACCGATTTGCCCACCAGCACCTTGTTCAAGTCCTTCGGCGAGACACCGAAGGTCACCCACACCCGCGACAAATCCGAGAGTGTGAAAGCATTGGTGGTTTCGCTGACGACCTCCCCCAACCCCAAGTGTTTTTCCACCACCACACCGTCGAACGGCGCCCGCAGTTCATAGCGATTACCGCCGCTGGCCACCGAACTGCCGCTGAGCACGCTGATTTTCTGGCGGGCATTGCCGAGGGCGATTTCTGCTTCTTGCAGGGCCTGACGAGCCTGGAGGAAATCCTGCTCGGCAGAGATTTTGTCCTGCCATAGCTGCCGTTCACGGGCGTAGGTGGTACGCGCCAACTCCAGACGCCGTTGTGCGGCGGCTTGTTCGCTGCGTTGATCGGAGATCTGCTGGCTGGCGATGACCGCCAGCAACTGGCCTTTCTTCACCGACTGACCGAGGTTGACGTGCACCGACTCGACCACACCCGGCGCACGCGGCACCACGTGGGCGGTGCGGTCTTCGTCGAAACGGATTTCGCCGGGAAACGGCAACGAGAGACTGATGTCCCGCGCCTCGGCTTCGGCCAACTGGATACCGGCCGAGGCGATCTGCTCGGCACTCAGCGTCAGGTGACCTTCTTCGGTTTCGCCTTCGGCGTGGGAGGCTTTCGTTTCATCTTCGCCGGCGTGATCGTCGTGGCCCTGTTCGTCCTGCGCCTGGACGGCGGCCGTCGGTGACGCTGCGCCGCCCATCCAGGATGAGCCAATGCCAATGCCCACCGCGAGGGTCAGTGCGGTGACAAATAGGTGTTTTTTTTCCATGGAGACTCCCTGCGCCGCGCCGTTGACCGGGCAGCGATAAAAAATGAAATCAACGGCTGCGCGCGAGCGTCTCGACATCGCCGAAAATCCGCTCGATGCGCACCCAGGCGTCAGTGGCCTCGGCAATCGCCTGGATGTATTGGGCGCGGGCGCTGATCAAGGTGCGCTGGGCATCGAGCACGTCGAGGAAGTTGAACTTGCCCATCTCAAAACCACGGGTCGCGGTGTCGACGGCGCTTTGCGCCGCCGGCAGGATCGATTGGTCGAACGACTGGATTTCCGTGTTGGCGGTCAGCCATTGATCCAGGGTGGTCTGGATTTCCGTGCGCAAGCGCAGCTCACTGGCGTTGCGCAGGTCGCGGGCCTGATCGGCGCGGCGTGCGGCGGCGAGGATGTTGCCCTGATTGCGGTTGAACAGCGGGATCGGCATC
This sequence comes from Pseudomonas sp. 10S4, assembly GCF_034344865.1. Lineage (NCBI taxonomy): Bacteria > Pseudomonadati > Pseudomonadota > Gammaproteobacteria > Pseudomonadales > Pseudomonadaceae > Pseudomonas > Pseudomonas sp. 10S4. The sequence continues at coordinate 4,622,529 of NZ_CP133774.1, read as the reverse complement.
GACAGCCCGACGACGTTGACCCGCTCGCGCTCCAGCTCGCTGTATTGGCTGCCGACACTCACCGTGAGGTCTGGAATCCGCTGGGCTTTTTCCAGGCCCAGGGACGCTTCGCGCTGATCGATCTGCAGCTTGGCCAGTCGCAGTTCTGCGGTGTCTTCGATGCGTGCCAGCAGCCGCGAAGCGGGCGGCACGGCGGGCATCAAGCGGTCAGAATCGCTCACGCTGACGAAGGTCGGCAGCGGCGCCCCCATGACCTGCGCCAGTTGCTGCCAGGCACTGGCCTCGTCGCGCTCGGCCCTTCTGAGTTCCAGGCTGACCTCCGAGAGCTGCACCTCGGCGCGCGTCCCTTCAACCGGCGATGACTTGCCGCTGTTGATCCGCCCTTGCGCCACCCGCACACCGCGTTCCGCAAGTTCCAGCGACTGGCGTGACAGCAACAACCGTTGCTGCGCTGTCGAGGCTCCGTAGAACGCCTGAATGACGTCGGCCCGTAACACGTTGCGCTTGCGCTCCAACTCGATGCCCGCCGCATCCTGGGCGCGACTGGCGACGTCGATCCGGGCCCCGCGCTTGCCACCGAGTTCGATAGGTTGATTGAGCATCACCGTCGTGGTTCGCGAATTGCGGCGGGTGTCTTCCGCCTCCCAGGACACTTCGGGGTTGGGGATCAATCCCGCTTGCTGCCGATCGCCCTGGGCGATGCCGATTTCCCACTGGGCCGCTGCCAGGTCAGGGTTGTTGGCAAACGCCGTTTGCAGGGCTTGATCCATGGTCAGCGCTGATGAGGCCGAAGTTGCCGCAACGCTGGAACCGGCCCATGAGAGCAGGCAACTTAAACCGAGAATTCTGCTTATGTTCAGGGGAATTATTAACGTTCGATGCCAGCGCAATTTCAGACTTCCTTTAAAGCACTAATAATTCAATGGCATCAATGTAGAGTTGCACAACTATCAACAAGGTGACTGCAAAATTACAAATACGTTATCCAACGTTCTGGCGGTACTTCTTGCACTAATATGGAGGGGTAAAAACCTAATAACCCCACAAGCAATATGAAGAAACAAATGCTGGCCAATTATCCGCCGCACAGCACTTGCCGAAGTCTCACAACCATGTAAGCCGTCCAGACTCATGCGACATGTTGTCGCAAACCTTGAATTAACCGCTCAAGAACAAGGCTTTGGCTTGACCCTGTAGCAGCTTCAGGCTTTACGGTGGCGATCATTGAAGCGTTTCAAACGCACTTTACATTCGGTCAGAGAACCCTAAAACAACAACTAACTTTTCTGAGTAATCCCACTATTTTTTGTTATTTAAAAAGGTGAACTATCATGCGAATCCTTGTAGTTGAGGACGAGCTTAAAACTGCCGAGTACTTGCATCAGGGCCTGACGGAAAGTGGCTATGTAGTTGACCGGGCCGCGAATGGTGCAGATGGACTTCATCTGGCCCGCCAACAGGCCTACGACCTGGTAATACTTGATGCCAATCTTCCGCAACTTGATGGCTGGAGTGTGCTTGAGCAACTGCGCCAAAGCAGCAACACCCGGGTGATGATGCTGACCGCACGCGGGCGTCTGGCGGATAAAATTCGAGGCCTCGATCTGGGCGCCGATGACTATCTGGTCAAGCCGTTCGAGTTTCCCGAACTGCTGGCCCGAGTCCGAACCTTGATGCGTCGCAGCGAGCACATTCCCGTGCCGCCAGTGCTCAAAGTTGCCGACCTCGAACTCGATCAGGGCCGCCACCGGGCCTTTCGTGGCGAGCAGCGCATCGACCTGACGACCAAGGAGTTCGCGTTGCTGCACCTGCTGATGCGCCAGTCAGGCGAGGTGCTCTCTCGTACACAGATTATTTCGCTGGTCTGGGACATGAATTTCGACTGCGACACCAACGTGGTCGAGGTGTCGATCCGGCGCCTGCGAGCGAAGATCGATGACCCGTTCGACAACAAGTTGATCCATACCCTGCGCGGCGTTGGCTATGTGCTGGAGGCCCGGGAATGAAGCCGGCGAGCCTGTCGATGCGACTGGGTTTGACCGTGAGTATTCTGGGGGCGTTGCTGGTGGTGTTGCTAGCGGTGCTCGCGTTTATCGCACTGTCCCATGAGCTGGACACACTCTCCAAAAGCAGCCTCGACAGCAAAATGCAGCAGATCGAGCACAGCCTTTCGAGCTATGAAAAACCCGGCGACATCAACGCCGAACCCCACGCGTTGCTTGATCAGGTAATGGGCCATGACAACCTGAACCTGACCCTCTATGACCTGAAGAATCTGCGCTCGCCGCTATTGAAATTCGGCACGGGGTTAACCGACCCAAGGGTCGAGTTGAAGGCCGCGGCATCGGCCATCGACCAGGTTTCGTATTCCCGAAGTACTGATGCTGAAGGTCGGCACTTCCTGACTGCGTCCAGGCTCATTCGACTACCCAACGGCACGAGCGTCGCCGTGTTGCTATCGATTGATTGCGCCAACGACGACACGCTGCTCAGTGCGTACCTGCGCTCGACGATCATTGCCTTGCCGTTGCTGCTGATCCTCATCGGCATCAGCGCCTGGGCCGTGGTCCAGCGAGGCCTTGCGCCGTTGCGCGAGTTCCGCAAGGTCGCGGCGATGATCTCGGCGCAGGACCTCAGCCATCGACTGTCGGTGGTCAAGATGCCCCAGGAACTCAGTGAGCTGGCCCACGGCATCAACTTCATGCTGCACCGCCTCGACGGCGATGTTCAGCAGTTGTCGCAGTTCTCCGATGACCTGGCCCACGAACTGCGTTCGCCGATCACCAACCTGATGGGCAAGGCTCAGGTGACCCTGTCCCGGGAGCGACCGGCCGAGGAGTACAAAGCGGTGCTGGAGTCCTGCACCGAAGAGTTGGGCCGCGTGACGCGGATTGTCTCAGACATGCTGTTTCTGGCGCAGGTCAGTCACCCCGCCGCGCTGGTCCCGTTCGAGACCATTGCGCTGGAGGATGAAGCGTTGAAAGTCGTCGATCTGTTTTCACTGTCGGCGGAAGAGAAACGGATCAGCCTGAGCGTTACCGGCAGCGGCTCGACCCTTGGCGACCGGTTGATGATCCAGCGGGCGATTTCCAACCTGATGTCCAACGCCATACGCCATTGCCCGCCCGGCCAGGCCATTTCGGTGATCATCGAAAACCATGCCGGCGAGGTTTCACTGTTGGTGGGCAACCCTGGCGCCGGGATTGAACCGCAGCATCTGACGCATTTGTTCGACCGCTTCTATCGGGTCGACACCAGCCGGTCCCGCGCTGAAGGCGGGACCGGGCTTGGTCTGGCGATTGTGCGTTCGATCATGAGCCTGCATCAGGGCAGCGCCGAGGTGCAAAGCCTGCCGGGCAGCGTCACGGTGTTCAGGCTGGTGTTTCCCAACCTCGACGGGCAAACCCCTTGGCCATCCAAACGGCAGGAATCCACCGCCGGCTAGTGCTCCATGCCGAGGTCTTTTTCGAGCCCGGCATGGAACTGCGAGTGCTCCAGTTGCAGGGTCGTGTGGCTGATGTGAAAGGCCTCGCTCATCAGGCGTGTCACTTCAGCCAATACGGCTTGCCCGGCCTCGGAAGAACCCTGGACCACCAAGTGCGCACTCAGGACGTTCTTGCCACTGGTCACCGCCCAAATGTGCAGATCATGAAGGTCCTCGACGCCGTCAACCGCCCGGATACGCGCCTCTACTTCATTGATATCGATGCCTTCGGGAACCCCTTGCAGCAGGATATTGGTGCTTTCCTTGAGCAATACCCAGGTTCTGGGCAGCACCCATAAACCGATAGCGGCAGCGACGAACGAATCGACCCAGGACCAGCCGGTGTAGCGAATGATCAGTGCCGCGCCGATGACACCGATGGAGCCGAGCATATCGCTCCAGACTTCCAGGTACGCGCCTTTGACGTTGAGGCTTTCGTCACTGGCGGACATCAACAGGCGCATCGAGATCAGGTTCACCAACAACCCGATCACGGCGACGATCAACATGCCGGTGGACTGGATTTCTGTCGGGGTCCGGAAGCGCTGATAGGCCTCGTACAGAATGTAGATAGCAACCAGAAACAGCAGAATGGCGTTGAACGCGGCGGCGAGGATTTCAAACCGGGCATAACCGAAGGTGCGCTTCTTGTCCGCCGCGCGTTTGGCAATCTGGATGGCGACCAGCGAGATCGCCAACGCGGTGGCGTCGGTCAGCATGTGCGCCGCATCGGACAGTAACGCCAGACTGCCGGTGACGTAAGCACCGATGACTTCTACGACCATGAAACTGGTGGTCAACGCCAAGGCGAACCACAGCTTTTTCTCGTGCCCGGCCCGTGCTTGTCCGTGACTGTGTCCTGCGCTCATCGGTCGCTCCATGGGTGTTCTGTTTGGGGAGAGTGGACACCCTGTAGCGGGTTCAGGGTCAAGCGAGAAACTGTGGTGACTTGAAGACCGCTTTCGCGAGCAAGCCCGCGAAGTGGCCCAACAGACCACCATAAACCTCAAGCCAAGCCCGGCAAGGACAGCGGCGAATTGCCACCTATACTCCAGACAACCTACCCCGCAACGGATTTGCGCCTCCAACAATAATAAGCAGAGGTGGAACATGGTCTGGCAGCAAATCTACGACCCGTTCGGCAATCCGGTGTTATCGACGGCCATGGCGGCCACGCCGGTGGTGGTGATGCTGGCGTCCCTGGCTTTTTTCATATCAAGGCACACATGGCCGCATTGCTGGCCTTGGGTTCGGCTTTGTTGATCGCGATTTTCGCTTTCGGCATGCCGGCGAACATGGCGGGCTCGGCGGCGCTGTTTGGCGCGGCCAACGGCTTGCTGCCGATTGGCTGGATCGTGCTGAACATCATCTTCCTGCACCGGCTGACCACCGAGAACGGCTCGTTCAAAGTGCTGCAGGATTCCCTGGCGCGCATCACCGATGACCGACGCCTGCAACTGCTGCTGATTGCCTTCTGCTTTGGCGCGTTCTTTGAAGGCGCGGCCGGGTTCGGCACACCGGTAGCGGTGACCGGGGCGATTCTGATCGGGTTGGGCTTCTCGCCATTGGCCGCGTCGGGTCTGGCGTTGATCGCCAACACCGCACCCGTGGCGTTCGGCGCCCTCGGCACGCCAATCATCACCCTGGCCAAGGTCACCGGGCTGGATGAAATGGAGCTGTCGATGATGGTCGGCCGCCAGTTGCCGTTCTTCTCGGTGCTGGTGCCGTTCTGGTTGATCTGGGCCTTCGCCGGCTGGCGCAAGATGCTGGAAATCTGGCCGCCGATTCTGGTGGCTGGGGTCAGTTTCGCCGTGCCGCAATTCATCGTGTCGAACTACCACGGACCGATGCTGGTGGACGTGATTGCCGCGTTGATTTCCATGGCCTGCCTGACCTTGTTCCTCAAGGTCTGGAAACCCGCCACCGTTTACACCTCGGCAGCCCTGTCGGGGCGTATCGATAACTCGAAAATCGATGCGGCTGACGATGAGAAACCCGTGGCCAGCGCAACCTTCGCCAGCGACGCCAAACCGGCGGTCATGCGCGCCTGGATGCCGTGGATCATTCTGACGGTTTTCGTGTTCGCCTGGGGCACGCAGGGCTTTAAAAACCTCTTCGATACCCGCGCCGTCACCGACCCACAAACCCACTCAGCGATGCTCGACCCGCAGGGCAAACCGCTGATCGAGGCGAACCCGATCTTCTCGCCAGCCCTGACTTTCACCACCCTGCACCAGCAAGTCCAGAAGGTGCCGCCGGTAGTGCCACAACCGAAAACCGAAGAAGCGATCTACAAGTTCACCTGGTTCACCGCCACCGGCAGCGGGATCTTGTTGTCGGCGATTATCGGCGGGTTGCTGATGGGCTATTCGATCCCGCAACTGGCGCGCCAGTACCTGCGAACGCTGTGGGTGGTGCGCTTTTCGCTGATTACCATCGCGGCGATGCTCGCCTTGGGTTACCTCACGCGCTACTCGGGACTCGACGCAACCATGGGCCTGGCGTTCGCCGCCACCGGGATTTTCTACCCGATGTTCGGCGACCCTGCTCGGCTGGCTCGCGCGTGGCGCTGACCGGCTCGGACACGGCTTCCAACGTGCTGTTCGGCGGCTTGCAACGGGTGACTTCCGAACAACTGGGGATCAGCCCGATCCTGATGGCCGCCGCTAATAGCTCCGGCGGGGTCATGGGCAAAATGGTCGATGCGCAGTCAATCGTGGTCGCCTCTACCGCAACACGCTGGTACGGCCATGAAGGGGAGATTCTGCGCTACGTGTTTTTCCACTCGATCGTGCTGGCGATTCTGGTCGGCGGGTTGGTGACGTTGCAGGCGTATGTGGCGCCGTTCACTCATATGGTGGTGGGCGGGCATTGAATAGGCACGGCGCCAGGCCGTGCCCTCGGGGCGTGGTTTATATATGCAGCCAGGCCAGTGTGCCCAACACGACACTGGCGCCGCCTGCGGTGTAGGCGAGTTTTTTCAGCCACTCCTTGCGGGTCAGCAAGGTGATCGCGGCCAGGGAAATGGCGATCTGAATCGCTGTCATCGCCTGGGCCCAGCGGTGATGCTGGTGCAACGCCTCCTCGGACTTCGCATCCCACACGCGAACCTCCTCCTCCAGCGCTTCGGCTTTCTTGCGCACCACTTCTTTTTCTTTCTTGTAGCGTTCCGCTTCGGCGACGTAGTGCGCGGCATCGAGGCCGGGGATGTGGGTCGCCAGTTCGGACAGGTTCTGTCGGCTGGACTTGGCCTGGTAGTAATTCCACTGGTTGGACGCTTCGGTTTTCTCGATGGCGGCGTTGTTCTTGTCCATCGCCGCTTCGCTTTCCGTGGAGCCCGCCTGATAGCTGAGCAACGCGCCCACGGTCGCCATGATGGCCGTCATGACAGCGATCTTGCTGGCGAAATTATCACCCTTGCCATGGGCGTGGTGGGTGACGTGTTCGACATGTTCTTCGTGTGGGCTTGGGACTTCGAACGCTTCAGACATGGCTTTGACTTCGGGGGTTGGACAGGTGTCGAAGTGTAAGGCGCGCCCTCCTGCGAAGTGCTTGTCATTGGATTACCGTTCAGCTTACGTTCAGGCAATGTTCACTCGGCGTGGCTCCAGCAGGTAAACCATCAGGCAGGCATACAACGTCACCAGGATAAACAGCCCCATGCGCACGGCGGCCGCGGTGTAGACGTCCTTGCCGGCGGCGCTGTCCTGCACCGACTGGCCCAGCAGAATAATCAGGGTGATCAGGCTGTTGAGCCAGAATCCCGGGCTGAAGCGGGTCGGGCTCAGGGCATAGAGTTTGCGCGCCAGTACCAGGCCGAACAGCAGCATCCACAGAAAGAACATCCACAGGTGCACAAACAGGCTCAGGGCGCACCAGAACAGGATCGCCAATGCGCCACCGAGCAGCGTCGAGCCGAGCAACTCGCGACCGGCGTTGCGCACGGTCGTGGTAGAACTCTGCTGACCGAGGCTGACCGCTTTCAGGATGATCGGCAGGTAGCGGGCCGGATCGATCAGCGCCAGCAGGAATGCCGGCAACACGATCAACGTGGCGCGCAAAGCGACCCGGTCGACGTCTTCCGCCGGCAGTGTCAGCGCGGCGGGTGCTGGCGGTGTATTGGCCGGCTCGGGAAACAGCCCATGACTCAATGTCACGACGATCACGGCAAGCAGCAAACCCTTGACCAGCGCTCCGATGACCATCAGTGCCAGGTCGAAACTGGCGAACCCGGCCGCCGAAATCATGGTCAAGCCAATCACCAGAAACGTCACGATCAGGTTGTTGCCGCCGCGCAGGCCAAAACGAAAAACCACAAATAGACCGAGGCCAATCAGCAACAGCCCACTGACCGGGTAATAGCGCAGCAGCGGAATCAACAACAGCCCGATGCCGGTGGTCAGCATCGCCACCAACGCCAGTGCCACCCCGGCCTTGAGCGGCAGCGGCTGATTAAGGGTGGCAAGGAACAGCAGCGCCAAAACGGGCGCGAGAAAGGGAATCGGCAATGCCAGACCGAAACTGGCGGCCAGGCACAGCGCCGTACCCGTGGCCAGGCGCAGGGCGCGCTGATCCCGGGCGGTGCGCTCAGTAGGCATACGACAACCAGCTCATCAGACTCAAAAATATCCGGCCGAGCGGGTTCAAAGGGTTGCCTTGGCTCGGGAACGCCATGACTTCAGCCTGACCGCCAGCGCGGATGGCGCGACTGTCGCGCAGGCTGTTCAAGGCGTCTTCGCCGAACTCGATCACCACCGGGAAGCGCTGGGCCGGGCGCAACCAGTCACGGCTGTTCTGAATACTCGGCAAGGTGCCGGGCGCTGTCGGTTGGCCAACACTGACGCCATAACCGACACTGCGCACACGTCCCTCGAAGACTTCGCCCGGCAGCGCATCCAGCACAATGGCCACCGGGGTTTCGGGCTGGATCAGGCCCAGGTTGTTTTCGGTCATGTCGGCGCTGATCCACACATCGTGGATGGCGATCAGGGTCATCACCGGGCTGCCGCCGGCGGCGAACTGTCCGGCGTCGGTGCGCAGGTCTGTGATCAAACCCGCCGAACGCGCGTAGATGCGAGTATTGGCCAAGTCCAGCTCGGCTTTCGACAACGCCGTCGCAGCGCTGCGCAGTTGTGCGTTCTCCGCCTCGTTGCCGCCCTCCTGCTCCTTCGCCCGTTGAATTTCGGCACGGGCCGCCTCTACTTGGCTGGCGGCCTGTTCGAGATTGGCCCGCGACACTTCCAGCAGACGCACAGACACCGTGCCCCGGTCTTCGCGATACAAGCCTTCCAGCCGCTGATTATCCTGTCGCGCCTTGAGCTCGTTGGCCTGGGCCGATCGCAACGACGCTTGTGCCGAGGCGATGCCAGCGGTGCCGGCGCCGATCTGGCGACGGGTCGATTCGAGGTCCGCGCGAGCGCGATCAACGGCGATCTGATACGGCTGCGGATCGACCTCGAAGAGAATGTCCCCGGCCTTGACGTCCTGGTTGTTGCGCACGTTGACGCGGATCACCCGCCCCGCCACTTCCGCCGCCACCGGAATGACAAACGCCCCGACCCGCGCCTGCTGCGTGTAAGGCGTGAAGCGGTCGGCGAGCAAGTACCAGACAAGGCTGAGGATGATCAACAGCAGCACCCACTTGATGCCTTTTTTCGCCGGGTCGGCGGCCGGTGCCGTGGCTTTCGGCGCCGACGCTTCGACAGGGGGCGGTGCGGCTTCACTCATGGTTATTCACCTTGTCGGGCAGTGGATAGGCGGGCTGCGCAGCGGTGGGGTCGTCCAGCAGGTCGTCCCAGTCCGTGCGTTTTTCCATTTGCTTGCGCGTGGCGCTGTCGATGGTTGGCTGGGCGGCGTACCAGCCACCGCCGAGCGCTTTGTACAGGGCAATCAGGTTGCTCACGGCATCGCTGCGGCTGATCAGGTAGTTGTCCTGTTGCTGGAGCAATGCCTGCTGGGCATCCAGCACCCGCTGAAAGTCTGAAAAGCCTTCGCGATACTGCGCGCTAGCCAGCACCAGCGAACGTTTGGCCGCCACCTCGCCTTGGCGCAGGATGCGTTCGCGCTCCAGGGATTTGCTCAGGCCGCTGGCGGCATCGTCAGCCTCGCGGGCGGCCTGGCGCACAGTGTCGCGGTAAGACTCGATCAACTGCTGCAAACGCGCGTCTTGCACCCGCACGTTGTTGCTGATCTTGCCGTGATCAAACAGGTTCCAGCGCAGGCTGGGGCCTCCGATAAAGTCCAGGTTGTTGGACGTGCCGCCCACCGAACTGGCCGACCAGACGATGCTGCCAACCAAGCTCAGCGACGGATAAAAATCACTTTCGGCCACGCCGATCAGCGCCGACTGGGCAGCAACGTTCAGCTCGGCCGCGCGCACATCGGGCCGGCGCAGCAGCAGGTTGGCCGGCACATCCTGCAGCACGGCGCGGTCCACCAGCGGGATCAGCCCTTCATTGTCCGTCACTTGCGGCAACTCACCCGGCGCTTGCCCGGTCAGCACCGACAAGGCATTGCGGGTTCGATGCAGCTGATCTTCGAGATTGGGAATGCTCGCCAGGGTGCCGAGGTACTGGGTCTTGGCCTGCTGCAGATCGAGCTCAGCCGTCTGGCCGCTGTTGAACAGTTTGCGGGTGATGTCCAGGCTGCGCTCTTGCTGCCGGGTGTTGTCGCGGGCGACGCGCAATCGCGCCTCGGTGGTGCGCAGTGAAAAGTAGGTGTCCGCCACTTGGGCGCGCAGCAGCACGAGCGCGTCTTCGTAGTTGGCCTGGGCAGCGAAGTAGCTGGCATCCGAGGACTCGATGGCCCGACTGAAGCGGCCCCAGAAGTCCAGTTCCCACGCTACGTCGAAACCTTCACTGAATTGCCAGATTTGGCTGTTCTGCGGATTGCTGCCGCTGTACTGACGGCGTGCAACGTAGAGGCCGTCGACACTGGCCTGTTGCAGTTGCGGGTAACGTCCGGCCTGGGCGATGCCCAATTGCGCCCGGGCTTCCATTATCCGCAGGCCGGCAATCTTCAGACTGGAGTTGTGCGCATCGGCGTCAGCAATCAGTTGGTCGAGCACCGGGTCATTGAAGACTTGCCACCACTGACGGATATCCGGGTTCGTACCCCGTTCGCTGGATTGCTCCAGCGCCGGCGTACTCCAGTGTTTGACCCAGTCTTCGCCGGGGGACTGAAAGTCCGGCCCCACACGCATGCAGCCGCTGAGGCCGAGCGCGCCCAGCAACAGGAGCGATCCTGACCGGATCAACATGGCTGCACGTGGATACATGACGGGGCCCGACCAGATAGATGACTTGGAGCATAGCCGCCCCAATCAAAACGCGAACTCGTCCGTAGCGGCGTATCAGCTGCTACGCTTTTCAAGTGCCACTAACCGCTGCAGTCCATCCAGAAAAGGTACGGCCCTCATGACTACCCAACCTCACTCAGCCGGCTGGCGCTTCAAACTGGGCATCGTCATTTTGTGTTTGATGCTGGGGTCGTGGTTGATGGTGCCGCTCGCGGCAGCGGTCGGTGTCCCGGGTTCAAAGGTCGCCGCGCTGACGGGAGTCTTGTTTATCAGCAATAAGGTCCTGCTGATTCTGGTGATTGCCGTCATGGGCAAGGCCGGCTTCCAGCAATTGAAGCGCAGCGTGTTTGGTTACGTGACCTCACTGGCGCCCAGCGCCGAACTCGAAGTCGGCCCGGTGCGGCATAGCATCGGGCTCGTCATGTTCTGCGTGCCGCTGATCTCGGCCTTTCTTGAACCCTACGTCGACAGCATTTGGCCGGGGCTGCGGCCAAACCTCTGGCAGGTTCAAGTCTTGGGCGACCTGATGCTGATCGGCAGCTTTTTCGTGCTGGGCGGCAACTTCTGGGACAAGGTGCGCGCGTTGTTCATTCGAACCGCCAAAGTGAGCAATGCCTAGGCAGAATCGACAGGAAGCAAGCCAATGAACCGTCTGACGGCGAAAGACTTCGCCCCTGAGTTGCTGGAACTCTACGACTACTACGTACATGGCCAGATCAACCGGCGGGAGTTTCTCGACCGCGCGGCGTTGTTCGCCCTCGGCGGGTTGACCGCGTCCGCGCTGCTCGCCGCCCTTAGCCCGAATTACGCCCTGGCCGAGCAAGTGGAATTCACCGACCCGGACATCCTCGCCGAGTACATCACCTACCCGTCACCCAAGGGCCACGGCCAGGTTCGCGGCTATCTGGTGCGCCCGGCGAAAGCCGCCGGCAAGGTGCCGGCGGTGGTGGTCGTGCATGAAAACCGTGGGCTAAACCCTTACATCGAAGACGTTGCCCGGCGCGTGGCCAAGGCCGGTTTCATCGCCCTCGCCCCCGATGGCCTGACGTCGGTCGGCGGCTATCCCGGCAATGATGACAAGGGTCGTGAGCTGCAACTGACTGTCGACCCGGAAAAACTCATGAATGACTTTTTCGCGGCCATCGAGTGGCTGATGAATCACGCCGCCGGTACCGGGAAAGTCGGCATCACCGGTTTCTGCTATGGCGGTGGCGTCGTCAATGCGGCGGCGGTGGCCTACCCGGAACTGGCGGCGGCAGTGTCTTTCTATGGCCGACAACCCGAAGCCAAGGATGTGCCGCGAATCCAGGCGCCGCTCATGCTGCATTACGGCGAACTGGATACCCGCATCACTGAAGGCTGGCCGGCCTTCGAGCAGGCATTGAAAGCGGCGGGCAAAACCTATGAAGGCTACATTTATCCAGGCGTGAATCATGGTTTTCACAACGACTCCACGCCTCGATACGATGAAGCCGCTGCCAAGCTCGCCTGGAGCCGGACGCTGGATTGGTTTGGGCGATATCTGGCGTCCTGAATAACGGTCAGGCTTTCTGACCGTTACCGACACTTCTGGCGATATCAATTCCCCAGTCCAGCGCGGCTTCCATGTCCAGCAGATGCGGCGACGGGTCGTTGTCCTCAACGATAACCGTGCCATCTGGCCGGTAGACACCGATGAACATTTCCAACGAGCCGTCCCTCAGGATCTTGGCTTTCACCTCGATTTTGCATCCGTTCGACAGGGTTTCTGTGTGAATCAGGTGGCGCTCGGTCATTTTGTACTCCCGGTTTTTGGCCTGAAACCAATATCAAAAGACACTGCAGTTTAATGCCAAACGTTATATTGAAAAGTCATTATTAATGGCGATAAGGACGTCGGTTATTTATGAGAAAAAAGCTGAATCGGCCATTCTTAATCGCCATTCTCAATATCAAACTAGCGTCAACCAAACACTTCGCGATGAGTAAAACCGGATTAAAAATTTAAAAGGCATTATGCCTCCATTGGACATTGCATATTTAAAGAGTCCTGCTTAACTGCAAAAACTGCTAATGACGGCAGTACTTGCTAATACCACGGAAGGAGTCGCTATGAGCCATTCATCTTCTCATCCAATCCCGCCGTACGGGGTCGCCATCCAGAACGCTATCAAGGAAGGCAACCTGCAACAGATGAAAGCGTTGTTGAAACAACGCGACGCATCGAAGCCTGAACCCAAAGAGCTACAGACCGCTTACGACACACTGGCCAAGGAAGTTTCGCGCCAGGAAAAACACTAGCTCTGTTTTCTCCCCTTATTGCAATGGAGGCAATAACCATGTCTGGTACTCACCAACAACCTGTCGGTTTATTCCCACTCGCCTATCGAATTGGTACTTCGGCACCGGGTGCACAAAGCCTGGCATTCAATCTGCTGGTCTTTACCCCTGAAGAGACGGTCAGCGGCACCGCGACAATCACTCAGGCCACCAACCCTCCGCTGGATATCCATTCCGATGTCTGGGGCGAATACACCTACCTGACTGTGATGTCACCCGGTGTCAGCAAAATCCTGATCACCGCACAGGGCAATCACGGCGGCCCAGGCTCGAACTCCATCGTGAATTTCAAGATACGCCTGGTGGTCGGCACCGACTGGAAGGACGGTGTCGCCAACTATTCCTACCTTGATGGTCAACGCTGGGTCGAGGTGAATAACGTTCCGGCTCATCTCACCGAAGCGGTGCGTTCCACTGCCTTCCCGCCGCTGGAGCCCGGCCCGGTTATGCCGCCGCATTTTTCGTATTCGCCGATCCTGCCGCTGTATGCAGCGCCGATTCAAAGCGCCATTGCCAGCGGTGACCTGGCCCAGATGAAAAACCTCGCGAGCCTGGCCAAGCAACAACTGGATCAGCAGCCACAACTGCAAAGCGCACTGGAAGCCGCCAAGGGCGAAATCAGCCGACTCGAACGCCGCTGACCCGGACACTCAATGTGCCTGGTTTGTCCTGAATACACTTAAGGGAGTTGCACCATGTCAATCGGACTTTTCCACACTCGCCTCAACGTCAGCAATCATCTAATCGGCGCACCGGTTTTAACCCTGGACCTGTTGGTGGACACGGTTAAAAAGAAAGTCAGCGGTATTGCCAGCCTCGTTCAAGCCACCCATCCGCCAGTGCACTTCCGTGCTCGGGTCTGGGGTGAATATTCCGAGGCCAAACTGATTCCGACGGCCGAGAGCCACATCATCCTCACCCTGGATGGCAGCCCTAGCGGCCCACTCAGCCAGATCGCCCAGACCTTTCATTTGAAGGGCATCCTCGGCGCGGACTGGGTCAGCGGCTTTGTCGACTATCGCTACTACGAGCAGGGCGTCTGGCATCAAGTCAAGCACGCCGCCGTCAGTCCATCGCCCGTGATTGGCCCGGTGGAGCCGCCTCATCACGTCCAGCCGCTCTACGCCGTCGCAGTGCAGCAGGCGCAAACCACGGGTGACCTGGCGCAACTGAAATCGGTGGTGCAGCGCGGCGAACAGCAAGTGGCTCACAGCGGCGCCTTGCGCAGTGCGCTGGAGCAGTTGACCGCCGAAATCGCACGGTTGGAAGCGCGCTAGCGCTGCCTGAACTAACGATGAGTAACCTGTGGCGAGGGAGCTTGCTCGCGTTGGGCCGCGAAGCGGCCCTTGGGAAAAGGACTGCTGCGCAGTCCAACGGGAGCAATCTCCCTCGCCACAACTGTGCGCAAGGAGCTCACATGTCAGACAATCGCCCTGCCCGCTACCTCAGTGAAACCGACCTCAAACGTTACGTGCCTGTGCATGTGGTCTGGGAAATCACCCTGGCCTGCGACCTCAAATGCCTGCATTGCGGCTCCCGCGCAGGCCATCGGCGACCCGATGAACTGAACACCCAGGAATGCCTCGACGTCATCGACTCCCTGGCCGCGCTCGGCACCCGCGAGATCACCCTGATCGGCGGCGAAGCCTATCTGCGCAAGGACTGGACCCAGCTGATCCAGGCCATCCACGATCACGGCATGTACTGCGCGATTCAAACCGGCGGGCGCAACCTGACGCCGGCGAAAATGCAGGCCGCGGTGGATGCCGGGCTCAATGGTGTCGGTGTTTCCCTGGATGGATTGGCACCGCTGCATGACGCCGTGCGCAACGTGCCGGGCTCATTCGACAAAGCCGTGGATACCCTGCGCCGCGCCAAACAGTCCGGGCTGGCAGTGAGCGTCAACACCCAGATCGGCGCCGCCACATTGCCCGATTTGCCCGAATTGATGGAGGTGATCATCGGCCTCGGCGCCACCCATTGGCAGATCCAGTTGACCGTCGCCATGGGCAACGCCGTCGATCACCCGGAGCTGTTACTGCAACCCTATCAACTGCTGGAAGTGATGCCGTTGCTGGCACGGCTTTACCGCGAAGGCGTCGATCGCGGTTTGCTGATGAACGTCGGCAACAACATCGGTTACTACGGCCCGTATGAACACATGTGGCGCGGCTTCGGCGACGAACGCGTGCACTGGAGCGGCTGCGCCGCCGGGCAAACCGTGCTGGCACTTGAGGCCGATGGCACCGTAAAAGGCTGCCCTTCGTTGGCCACCGTCGGTTTTTCGGGCGGCAATGTGCGCAACATGAGCCTGCACGACATCTGGCATTACAGCGAAGGCATGCACTTTGGTCGCTTGCGCTCGGTCGACGACCTGTGGGGCTACTGCCGCAGCTGCTACTACAACGACGTCTGCCGTGGCGGCTGCACCTGGACTTCGCACTCCTTGCTCGGCAAACCCGGCAACAACCCGTACTGCCATTACCGCGCGCTGGACCTGCAAAAACGCGGGCTGCGCGAACGCATCGTCAAGATTGAAGACGCCGCGCAAAAATCCTTCGCGGTCGGGCGTTTTGATCTCATCACTGAACGCATCGAGACCGGCGAAACGGTGAGCAGCGTTAGCGACAGTGGTCAGGTGATCAAACTGGCCTGGGCGAATCAGGGCCAGAAATCACCGGACGAAGGGCGCATTCCGACGCAGTTGGCGTTGTGCCGGGGATGTTTGCAGTACATCCACCCGCATGAAGTGACGTGCCCTCATTGCGCTGCGGATGTGGCCGCCGCCGAGGCCGGGCATCAGGTGGATCGGGCGCGGCAGCAGGCGATCATGAATACGCTGAACGGGTTGTTGGGGTTGCCGAAAAATACGTTGATGTGAATGGATTGGCGTCTTTTCTTCATCTGCGACGGATGGCGCCGATGTGGCGTTGCGGGGCGATTCGGCCTGGTAGCGGACAGCATTTTGCGGCGGGTGGCCCGCTAATCAATGGACTAGACTGCTAACGCCGTCTTCAGGCCCAGAGCACTCAATGTTGTCCAGAAAAAGCAGGCGCATGCCACGAATCCTGGTGTACATCCTCGTATCGATTGCAGCCGTGTACTTGCTGCTCTGTGCCGCGCTGTTCGTGTTTCAGCGCGCCCTGATTTACTTCCCCCAACCCAGCACCATCGAGACCCCGGATACGTTGCTCAAACTGTCGGTTAGCGACGCGGACCTGCAGGTATCCGTCAGGCCACACGTGGGCCCCAAGGCGTTGATCTATTTCGGTGGTAACGCCGAGGACGTCTCTCGAAACCTGCCGTCGTTTTCCAAAGCCTTCCCCGACGAGGCGATCTATCTACTGCACTACCGAGGCTTCGGAGGAAGCTCGGGGTCACCTTCCGAGGAAGCGATTGCCCGCGATGCGCTTGATTTGTTTGACCGGGTCTACGCCGAACACCCGCAGATTGCAGTGGTCGGTCGCAGCCTCGGCACCGGCGTTGCCATCCGCCTCGCCAGCCAACGCCCGGCGTCGCGCTTGATCCTGATCACGCCCTACGACAGCCTTTTGGAACTCGCCGCCCGCCAGTTCCCGATTTTTCCGGTGCAGTGGTTGTTGAAGGACACGTTTGATTCAAGGAAATACGCGGCGCACATCAGCGTCCCGACACTGTTGATCATGGCTGAACACGACGAGGTGATACCGCGGGTGAGCACAGAGCGGCTCTATGGACAGTTCACTCCGGGTGTGGCGACGCTGAAGGTCATCAACGGTGTGGGGCACAACTCGATCTCCGAGAGCCCCGAGTACCTCAAATTGATCGGCGCCGGGTTGTGAGTGCGGTTGTGAGTCGACCACATTCACCGCGTTGAAAATCGCCCCCGGTAGGAGCTGCCGAAGGCTGCGATCTTTTGATTGGGTCTTTCAAAAGGCAACGTCAAAAGATCGCAGCCTTCGGCAGCTCCTACGTTGACCGCGTTTACAGCCATCCGCGTCTAGCGTTTGCGCGCCAGGCGTTGCGCCCAATTGCCGCCGTTAACTCGCTGGCATTGTTCTTCGGAATCGAACTGCACATGAGCCGCGACCGGGCTGACGAGTACGTCCGCTTGCGCTAACGCCTCGGCCGTCAATTCGACCATGCGTTCGCCCTGGCCGCTGGACAATGCCTGTTGCTTTTCAGCCTCGGTATCGAAGACCCAGATCACCCGCAGACTGGAAGGAAACTCGGCGTAATCAACCTCGTGGGTCAGCCAGCAGAAGCCGACGATTTCCGCTTTGGCCGTTTCACAGGCTTCGGTCAGGGTGGCGACCAGGCGACGTTCGATGTGCGCCTGATCGCGCTTGCTTAAAGCCATGGGTTGATCCTTGTGAGTGGCGAGGGGAAGCGCCAATCATACGATCCTGCGCGCTTGTGGCGAACACTGGTTTGTTGTCAGACAGTTTTTTTGCTGTCTTTAGGGCCCCTTCGCGAGCAAGCCCGCTCCCACACTGGATTGTTGTCGTTCACAAACAGTATGTTCACAACCGTCCATTGTGGGAGCGGGCTTGCTCGCGAAGAGGCCCATTTAGCCGCCGCAAAACTATCTATTCGACCTCATTTCGGCCGACGAACCGCCCGCAATTTTCCACTACCCCCGCCACCACAAAAGAACTGATCGGCGCCATCGGACTCAAGCCCCGAGACGCCGACGCCTGCGGGCATTGTCAGGCTTTCCAGCACCTCGCCCGATGCCGGATCTACGCGCCGCAATTCACTCTCATCGCCCTCCCACGTCCCATGCCACAACGCGCCTTCGACCCACGTCACGCCGGTGACAAAACGGTTGGACTCGATGGTGCGCAGAATCGCCCCGGTCTCGGGATCGATCTGATGAATTTTACGGTCGCGATACTCGCCCACCCACAGCGTTCCTTCGGCCCAGGTCAGCCCGGAATCACTGGGGCCGGGCGCGGGAATGGTGTGAAGCACGCGGCCAGTCCTGGGGTCGATTTTCTGGATACGGTCGGCGGCGATCTGGAACAGGTGCTCGCCGTCGAACGCGGTGCCCGCATCGGCAGTGACGTCGATCGAGCGCAGGGGCTGGCCGCTGGCCGGGTCGAGGGCGTTGAGTTTTTCGCCGCTGGCGAACCAGACATTCTGGCCGTCCCAGCTCACGCCATGCACAGCGTCGACACCGGCAAAAGGGCCATATTCACGGAGGATTTCGGCTGCTGAGTGTTTCATGATGGTTTCCTCGTCACGGGTTGGTGAGGTGATCCTAATCACTGGGCCACGGCGCCGTGAGTAACAAAGTCGTCGCGAAACCCGGCACCGGCGGAGTCATCCAGCGCCGCGCCCGTCCGCGTCCGAATGATTGCACCTTGGCGTCGGCCGCCAGTGTGTCGAGTGCCCGTTGCACCGTGCGCTGACTGGTGCCAAGGGCCAGCGCCAGGGCGGAGCTCGACCACGATTCCCCGTCAGCGAGGAAGGCAAACAACGCAGCGAATTTTTCTTCAACGGGCCGCCCCAGTAGCACGACGTCGGTTTCATCCCGCGACACCAGGGCATACCCGCGCGGGGTCGCGGTCACGCTGGCCAGCGGCTCAAGCGCCGCACGCAGGCGACCGACCTCGACGCGCAACCGGGCGCGATGGGATTCATCGCTGAGTTTCAAGCGAAAGGCTCGGGCGATCAGCGTTTCTCTCGGCACGTCAGCGGGCCAGGCTTCGGCCAGTGCCCGGGCGATGGTGAACAACACCGGGCGCGAGGCCAGTGAGACCGACATGCCGGCGCCGCGCACGCTGTAGCGGCAGGCGTCCACCACCAGCGAGGTTGAGGCGAGCAGCGCTTCGACTTCGTCCAGCAACAGCGGACGTTCCTGGCCCTGGGCAATCAGTCGTGCGACGGGCGTGTTCATCGCCAGGACAGCGTGTTCAACCTCGGAGCTAAGAGCGGGAATCGCTGCTTGCCGGGCGGCCTCTTCGGCTCTGCTCAGCGCAGCACGTGCCATGTTCGATTGCAGGCGCCGCATCGCGATCCCGGCCACGACCAGTTCATGGACGGTGCGCAAGGCCGGCGGCAGTGGCGCAGGGTCAAGTTCGGTGAGTAGGTGCTGCGCGTCATCCAGGCGCCCGATCAGCAGCAGGCGCCGAATCTCCAGATAGCGCGCATGGGCGGCGTTGACGAAATCGCCGTGGGCTTCAAGCGTCAAACGTGCCGTGCCGAGAGCCTTTACCGGCCAACCCAAATCCCGAGAGGCCAGTGCGATCTCAGCCTCTGCGACCACACACCTCGCTCGCGCCAACGCCTCTTTCGGCCCGAAGGCCCGCGCCGCCCGTTGCACCAGCGCCCGGGCTCGCACCAGCTCACCGAGCTGCGCCATTGCAATGCCCCGCAGCGCGAGCGCCGGCGCATCGTCGCGCAAGGCTATGCGGTTCAGCGCACCGAGGGGGTCACCCGCCGCGAGTGCTCGGGCTGCTGCGGTGATTAGCGAGTCCATCTGAATTGCGCCACAGGTGTTACTCCCACCGTTCGGTACACCGTGTTGAGTCTATCTCACAGTGGTTGATCCTGAAGGTGGGGCTTGGTGGTGGCTTGAAGAGTACAACTGATCCGGGATTCGTGGTGTATGCGCGATGACGGCCCTCAAACACAACACAAAAATGCCGCATCACCGCCCATCCGCCCATCCCGGCTGGCGCTCAAACCCGTCGAACAACTCAAAAATGGTCGCCTTGACCTTCTGCACCGCATTGCTCTGCACCGCGCTGTCATGCCAACACAACGACAGCTCCCGGGTGAACAGTCGATGATCGATCCTCGCCAGTTTCAGCTTGTGCTGCTCCAGCTCAACATGCGCCGCCGCCCACGGCAGGATCGTCACGCCGAGCCGGGCCTTGACCGCCGAGAACAGCAGGTCCGTGGAGTTGGCCTCAAACTCCACCTCACACTGCAGGCCGGCCTCTTGAAAAGCCGATTCGACCCGACTGCGAATCGTGTTCGGCGCACAAGGCAGCACCAGCGGCATCTTCGCCAGGACCTCAATCGACACCGGCCATCCGGTAAAGCAAATTCCGGCCACGCCACCAGGTACAACGTCTCAGTGAGCAGTCGTTGCGAGACCACGCCTCGGGTTTCGACCACATCGACGTTCACCGCCAGCGCCACCCGCCCGACGGTGATCAGGCCGCCAAGCTCGGCGCTCGGCGCATCGATCAGTTCCAGTTTGATCCCCGGATAACGGCTGCGGATGGTCCGCGCCAGCGGGATCGCCAACATCCGCGCAGTACTCGACGGCATGCCGACCGAGACCTTGCCTTTCGGGAACTCGGCGTCCTGGCGCAACAGTTCCTGGGTGCCATCGGCCTGGCGCAGCAGCTCGACGGCATGCCGATACAACGTGCGTCCCGCCGCCGTCGGCACCACGCCGTGAACGCTGCGTTCGAGCAGTTGCATGTCCATGTCCTGCTCCAGATTGCGCATCTGTTGGCTGATCGCAGGCTGGGCGATGTGCAGTGCTTCACTGGCGCGGGTGATGTTGCCGCACTCGATGACCTTGATGAAATAACGCAATTGGCGCAGGTCCATGGGCATCTCCGAAGCCATCGTATTTTCCGTTGGGAGCAGAGGAATATCATATTTGAGGCTTATGAGATACCGCGCCTAGACTCGTCTCACAACAAACGAAGCGCTATCGGCCGCAACCGCCGGGCAGCGCTTCCATAGGCCTGAAAAAGGCCACTGGGAGATCGCCATGTCTAGAGCAATGACTGCATCTGCAACACGCGAGAAACCGATCAAAACGCCCCTGACCCGCGAGCAGATTCGCGGCTTCTGGACGGTCTACCTGGGATGGGTGCTCGATGGCGTGGATTCGGTCATCTTCGCCCTGGTGCTGATCCCGGCCATGACCGAGTTGCTGCCCAACTCCGGCATCACCGCCACCCCTGCCAACATCGCCATGTACGGCTCCCTGCTATTCGGTTTGTTCCTGATCGGCTGGGGTCTGTCGTTTATCTGGGGACCGCTGGCCGACCGCTTTGGCCGGGTGAAGATGCTGGCGGCGAGCATCCTGGTGTACTCACTGTTTACCGGCGCGGCGGCGTTTTCCGAGAACATTTGGCAACTGGCGGCGTTTCGGTTGATCGCCGGAATCGGCGTCGGTGGCGAGTGGGCACTGGCCGGGACCTACGTGGCCGAGTGCTGGCCGGAAGACCGCCGCAAAATGGGCGCCGGTTACCTGCAAACCGGCTACTACCTGGGCTTCTTTATCGCCGCGTTGCTCAACTACACCGTCGGCGCCACTTATGGCTGGCGCGTGATGTTTCTCTGCGGCCTGTTCCCCGCGTTCGTGGCGATCTATACCGCGCTGAAAGTCAAAGAACCGCACAAGCCTGTCATCCACGTCAAAGGCGCTAAAGCGCATAGCTCGTGGCTGGAAATCTTCGCCCCGGCGTTTCGTCGCCGCACGCTCACCAGCTCGGCTTTGGTTGGGGTCGCGATTGTCGGTTTGTGGGCCGGTTCGGTGTACGAAGCCACCGCCGTGGTGACCCTGGCGACCCGCGCCGGCATCGACCATGTCGGCGCGGTACACCTGGCCTCGATTGGCGCGGCGATCCTGTCGCTGAGCACCATCCTCGGCTGTCTTATCGCGCCGTGGCTGGCGGAACGTGTCGGGCGGCGCAAGGCGCTGGGCATCTACTTCGCCGGCATGGCCGCCTCAATCGTGGTCGCATTTGGCTGGGTGTTTTACATGGACGATGGCCTGCACCTGTTCATGGTGTCGCTGGTGTTCCTCGGTTTCTTCGGCGGCAACTTCGCGATCTTCTCGCTCTGGTTGCCCGAGCAATACCCGACCCGCATCCGCGCCACGGCATTCGCCTTCAACGCCTCGGTCGGGCGCTTCATCGGCGCCGGGGTCAACTTCCTGCTGGCGGCGGCCATTCACTGGCACGGCTCGCTCGGCGCGCCCATCGCCTGGACCGCCGCCGCGTTCGTGGCCGGGATTCTGATCCTGCCGTTTGCCGTCGAAACCCGTGATCAAACCCTGCCGCAATAGCGCCCTGATCAGTGAACTGGAGAACCCTATGCAAGCGTTAAAAGGCGTGAAGATTGTCGATTTGAGCCGGGCACTGTCGGGACCGTTCTGCCACCATGGTGCTGGCCGACCTCGGCGCCGACGTGATCAAGATCGAGAGCCCGGCCCGACCGGCGACATGAGCCGCACCTGGGGCCCGTTCGATCGGGGCGTCAGCACCTATTACCTCTCGTGCAACCGTAACAAGCGCGGGATGTGCATCGACTTTCGCCGCCCCGAAGGACTGGCCACGATCCAGCGACTGATCGACGACGCCGACGTGGTGATCGAGAACTTCAAACCCGGCACCCTGGAAAGCATGGGCCTCGGCTTTGAGGTGCTGAGTGCGCGCAATCCACGACTGATCCTCGGCAGCATCAACGCCTTCGGTGCCGACGGACCGATGAGCAGTTGGCCAGGCTTCGACCAGATCGCCCAAGGCTACTCGGGGCTGATGAGCCTGACCGGCTTCGTCGACGGCGACCCGACCCGCACCGGCACGGCCATCGGTGATTTGACCTCGGGGATGTGGCTGGTGACGGCAGTGATGGCCGCCCTGCTGGAACGCTCGACGACCGGGCGCGGCCAGCATGTCAGTACGTCGTTGCTCGCTAGTCTGGTGGGGTTGTTGAGCGTGCATGGCCAACGTTATCTCAGCCTCGGCGATGTGCCCCGCCGTACCGGCAATGCACATTCGGTGATTGCGCCTTATGGCGTGTTTCAGACCCTGGACGGTCCGCTCAACCTGGCGCCGATTACCTCGGCCATGTGGGGACGCTTGTGCGTGTTGCTGGACTTGCCTTCTCTGCCAGAGGATCCGCGCTTCGCCACCAATGAAGCTCGGGTCGAGCGTCGCGAAGAGCTGAAGGCGATCCTCGAAAGCCGTCTGAAAACCCGCAGCAAACACGCGTGGACCGAGCTGTTCATCGAGGCCGGCCTGCCCGCCGGCCCGATCAACACCCTCGACGAAGTTTTCGACGATCCGCAAGTGCTGCACAGCCAACTGACTGAAACCCTCAACCATCCGACCCTCGGTGCACTTCGCCAAGTGGTGACGCCGGTGTTCAGCGCTACCGACAGCGCCGCCAGCCGCCCACCACCGCTGTTGGGTGAACACACTATAGAGGTGCTGCGCGAGGCGGGGTTAGATGCCGCTTCGATCAACGCCCTGCTCGCCGCCAACGTCGTGTTCCAGGACACCGACGACTCATCCGCACACGCCACAGGAACCGCCCAATGAACTCGACCGTCACCGTCCACCAGATCGATGAGCGCATCGCCCGACTGGTCTTCAGCAATCCCACCCACCGCAACGCCCTCAGCGCCCAACTGCTGAGCGCCCTCGACGAAAGCCTCGCCGCCCTCGCCGCTCAACGCGTGCCCGTGGTGATACTCGGTACTGAAGTGGGCCAACCGGTGTGGAGCGCCGGCCACGATATTCGCGAACTGCAACACGACCGCGACCCGATCGCCTACGGCAAACCCCTCGAACAAGTATTGCGCCGGATCCGCGCCTACCCCGGCGTGGTCATTGCGTTGATCTCCGGTTCAGTGTGGGGCGGCGCGGTGGACCTGGCGATGAGCTGCGACCTGGTGGTGGCCGACCACAGCGCCAGTTTTGCGATGACCCCGGTGAACATTGGCCTGCCCTACACCACCAGCGGCTTGCTGCGATTCTTCAACAACTTGCCGATTCATGTGCTCAAGGAAATGTTCTTCACCGCGCAGAAACTCGACGCGCAACGCGCGGAACGGTTTGGCGTGATAAACCGCTTGGTCGACAGCAGCGAGCTGGAAGCGACCGCCCTGGAAATGGCCCAGGGCATCGCCGCCAAAGCGCCGCTGGCGGTGGCGGCGGTCAAGGAACAGCTGCGCATTCTTGAAGATTTGCAACCGATGCCGGTGCAGGCGATGGAGCAGATTGCCGAGTTGCGGCGACAGGCCTGTGAGAGCAGCGACTTTGGTGAAGGGTTGGCGGCGTTTGCGCAGCGCAGGGTGGCGGTGTTTAGCGGTCGTTGATGAGGATCTGGAAAGTGTGGTGTTTGGGCTGACGTCTTCGCGAGCAAGCCCGCTCCCACAGGGGATCTGTGTTGGAACACTCATTTGTGTACAACAAAAAACCCCGGTGGGAGCGGGCTTGCTCGCGAAGAGGCCCGAACAAACACCGCAAATCCAGGGATGGCCCGGCGTTCTGGTCCACGCTGCCTATACTCTCGCCAATAGATTCATCACCGACGATCGCGGATGACTGAATCGCTGGCCAGCCTGAGCAATGCAACAGTTCAGGTTGCCCAGACGCTGTGAGAATGGATCAAGGACGAGTCAATGGACCTTTCAGCCTATGCGGCCCCGGCCCATACCCGCCAAAGCTCGGTGACACGGCGCCTGGCGTTTGCAATGGGCATTGTGTTTATCGCTGGGGTCGGTATCGCGCTCGGCACGCTGTTCAGCATCGCCGCCGGCCTCGACGCCGAAGACCTCAGCGATACCCGGTTCTACACCGAACGCGCGCTGGAAAACCGCGTCACCGCATCAAAAAACTACATCACCAGTTATGCCTACTGGACGTCCGCCTATGAGCATTTGAATGGCCAAGTGGACACCGATTGGGCCTATACCCAGCAAAATATCGGGAAAACGCTGTTCACCAACGATGGCTACGAAGGCGTATTTGTCGTTGATCGGGAGCGCACCAAGTACGCGGTGATTCGGGGGCAGTTGGTCCAGGGTGATTTTTCCAGTTACCTGACCGCGTCTGCCGCGACGCTGATCGATCAGGTTCAGGGCCAGGCCGACCTGACCAAACCGATGAGCCTGTACACGATGTTCGAGGGTCGGCCGGCGCTGCTGACCGCTTCGGCGGTCATACCCAATGACGACCGCACGATAGCGGACCCCAAAAGCACCTCGCTGCTGGTGTTCGTCGATCAACTGGCCGCGACCAAACTGCATAGCCTGGGCGTCAGTTATGGCTTGGAGGAGTTGAGCCTCGCCGCCGATGCCAGCATCGCTAAAAACCTGCCGCAGGTCCCCCTGGATAGCACCGGTTATAGCCTGATCGCCAAACTCGAAAAGCCCGGGCAGCATTTATTGTGGTCATTACTGCCGCCGCTGGCAGGGACATTGACGGTGCTGATGTTGCTGACCGCCTATTTCTTTCGCTATGCGTTGCGCTCCTCGCGGTATGTCGACACCAGTTATGAGGAGTTGCAAGCCGCCAACCAGGCGCTGGAAGCCAGCGAAGAGCGCTTTCGTGCAGTGGCGGAAGCGGCGTCGGACTGGATCTGGGAAATTGATCAACGCCAGTCCATCACCTACCTGTCCGGGCGATTCAGTGAAGTGACTGGGTTCTCCAATCAGCAATGGGTGGGCCAAAACATCGAGCAACTGCTGTATTGCGACACCACGCCCCTGGCACTCTGGTTGAACAAACTGACCGAGCAAGCCGATGTCAGCGACCTGCGTTGTACCTACCGCGATCACACCGGACAACAACGCTACTGCCGCGTATCTGCCCGGCCGATTTTCGACCACCACGCCGTCATTGGCTATCGGGGCACCGCCAGCGACATCACCGATGAAGTCGCCGCCCACGCGCAAATCCAGCATCTGTCGATGCACGATGCGCTGACCGGTTTGCCCAACCGCAACAAGCTTGCGCGCTACCTTGACGAGGCGTTGCTGCTCAAAGAGTACTCGGCGCCGCTGACGTTATTGATGCTGGATCTGGACAACTTCAAGCCCATCAATGACTCCCTCGGCCACCCTGCCGGCGATGCGGTGTTGCAGGAGGTCGGCGCCCGTTTGCGTGAATGCACCCGCGACCATGACATCGTGGCCAGGCTGGGCGGTGATGAATTTGTCGTGGTGCTGCACGGCATGGACAGCCACAGCGAAATCGACAAATTCTGTACCCGACTTATCGCCAGCCTGCACCGGCCCATCCCTTATGAAAACCATGCGCTGCATATCGGCGCCAGCATCGGCATAGCCCTCAGCCGCCGCCAGGGTTACCTGCCCGGCGAATTGATCCGCTGCGCCGACATCGCGCTGTACAAGGCCAAGTCCGACGGTAAAAACACCTGGTGCTATTTCGAAGCGCACATGAACGACCAGATTCAACAGCGTCGCCAACTGGAAGACGATCTGCGCCTGGCGGTGCAGAACCAGCAGTTTGTACTGCATTACCAGCCGCGCTACAAAGTCGACGGCAAGGAAATTGTCTCGGTTGAAGCGCTGGTTCGCTGGCAGCATCCGACCTCGAAGGCCTGCTCGGGCCGGAGTGTTCATTCCCTTGGCCGAGCAAACCGACCTGATCGTGCCGCTGGGCCGCTGGGTTTTACGCGAAGCCTGCGAAACCGCCCTGACCTGGCCGGCCCACTTACTGTTATCGGTCAACCTTTCCCCGGCACAATTCGCCCGCAGTGACGTGGTCGAGGATGTCCGCGAGGTGCTGGTCGAAACGCGCTTCCCGGCCAGTCGCCTGGAACTGGAGATTACCGAAAACGTGATGCTCAACGACATCGACGGCGCCCTCACCACCATGAACGCGCTCAAGGAACTGGGCGTGCGCCTGAACATGGACGACTTCGGGACCGGTTATTCCTCACTCGGCTACCTGCGTGCCTACCCGTTCGACGGGATCAAGATCGACAAACGCTTCATCGCCTCGATGAGCAGCGGCGGCAACGACCGCGCGGTGGTTCAGGCGATCATCGGACTGGGCAAGGCCATGGGTCTGACCGTGACCGCCGAAGGGGTCGAAACCGAAGAGCAACTCAACATTCTGGGCGCAGATCAATGTCACGAGGTGCAAGGCTTCTTTATGAGCCGCCCGATCGACAAACAGGCATTCAGCAAACTCCTGAGCGAATCCCGCCCTCCATTCCCTGAACGACACCTCCCCTTGTAGAAGCAAGGCTCGCCCGCTAGAGGCCCGAACAACCCCCACAGCCCCAACTTACGCACCACCGCTAGTCGCTTTTCGATGGTTTTAATACGTAAACATGACAGGTAATTTATGTTTTTGTAACAATTGGAAACGTATAATCCGCGCCAGCGTAGCGGTGCATCGACGCCAGCGTCGATGAACCCCGCAATTGCTGGCCCGATGGCCTCAATCAGGCCCCCCAATGCCCAACCTGCCAAAGGAGCGTCCGGCCATGGACCCTGCCCATTCTCGGTGGGTCATGCAGACAGAAGCTAAGCTCACGAAAGTCCCACGCCCTGTTGCCTGATGAGTTCAACGTGGCGTTTGGGCTGGTGCCTTCAGCGTCCGTTTGCGTGACCTCACTCTGCTCTTTGCCAACCCTCAAGGGTGTGCCGTGTTGTGGTTCAGACGCGCGCGCTCAAGAAAGTACTGACTTGTGGTCCTGCCCTTCCACTCAGATCGCTGTTGGAATCACTGAATATGAACAAGGTATTGCGCCACTACATCCCGGCCACGACGCTGCGACTACTGCCCAACCGCTGGGACCTGGTCGCTTTGCCGCTGGTGATTGGCTTCTTGCTATTTTTCTCGATAGCCGCACGGGAAACCTGGGCGCCGATGTCCACCTTGCAAGGTGAAGTCATCTCACTCGACCCATCCAGCCTGCCCGAGTATGCGATGCGCACCACCCTGCGCATGCTCGCAGCGATGGCTGCCTCCCTGGTCTTTACCCTGCTGTACGGAACCCTGGCGGCCAAAAGCCGGCGCGCCGAGAAATTGCTGGTGCCGGTGCTGGACATCCTGCAATCGGTACCGGTGCTGGGCTACATCTCGTTCACGGTGACGTTTTTCCTGCTGTTGTTTCCAGGGCGAGTGCTCGGCGCTGAGTTCGCCGCCATTTTTGCCATCTTCACCAGTCAGGCCTGGAACATGACGTTCAGCTTCTACCAGTCACTGCGCATGCTGCCCCGTGACCTGGAAGAAGTGTCCAGCAACCTCCAGCTATCCGGCTGGCAGAGGTTCTGGAAGCTCGACGTGCCGTTCGCCATCCCGGGATTGGTCTGGAACATGATGATGAGCATGTCCGGCGGCTGGTTCTTCGTGGTGGCTTCCGAAGCCATCACTGTTGGTGACAAGACCGTCATGCTGCCGGGCGTGGGTTCGTACCTGGCCGTCGCCATCCAGCAGCAAGACCTGCATGCCGTGGGCTACGTCATCCTGGCGATGATCGCAGTGATCTTGATCTACGACCAATTCCTGTTCCGCCCGCTGGTAGCCTGGGCCGACAAGTTCCGCATGGAAAACACCGCCTCCCAGGCCGGCGCGCCGGAGTCCTGGGTGTTGAAACTGATCCAGCGCACCCGCATGGTCCAGCGCATCTTGCGCCCGATCACCCGCACCGTCGGCCGAATCGGCAACCGCCGCTTCAGCTTGCCGCGCACAAACCGCACCACCACGCCAGTCAACCCGGCCACTTCACGGCTGATCGATTGGGTGTGGGGCACGCTGATTGCCGTGTTGACCCTTTACACGCTGTACCACATCGGCCTCTATATGAGCAGCGAAGTGACACTTGGCGAGGTCGGGCACGTGCTCGTCATGGGGCTGATTACCCTGGTGCGAGTGGTGCTGTTGATCGCCGTGGCCTCGCTGATTTGGGTGCCGCTGGGGGTGATGATCGGTTTACGCCCGCACTTGGCCGAGAAAATCCAGCCGCTGGCGCAGTTCCTCGCGGCCTTCCCCGCCAACCTGCTGTTCCCGGTGTTTGTCATCGTGATTCTGCGTTACCAGTTGAACCCGGACATCTGGCTGAGCCCGCTGATCGTGCTCGGGACGCAGTGGTACATCTTGTTCAACGTGATTGCCGGCGCCAGCGCGTTCCCGAACGACTTCCGCGAGGCGGCGGCGAACTTCCGCATTCGCGGCTGGCTGTGGTGGCGCAAGATCATGTTGCCGGGCATCTTCCCGTATTACGTGACCGGGGCGATCACCGCGTCTGGCGGCGCGTGGAACGCCAGTATCGTTTCCGAATTCGTTTCATGGGGACAGGACAAGGTGGTAGCCCACGGTTTGGGCGCTTACATCGCCGAAAACACGGCCGCCGGTGACTTCCCGAAAATCACCCTCGGCGTGGTGGTGATGTCGCTCTTTGTGGTGGCCTTCAATCGCGTGGTATGGCGACCGATGTACGCCATTGCTGAAAACAAACTCCGTCTCAATTAACGGGATTCGATGTCATGAATACCTACACCGAACACACACAGGCATCCCCCGAAATCTACTCGTTGAACAACGTGAGCCGGGCGTTTGGCAAGGGCAAGGACGAGTTGCAAGTACTCACCAATGTCGACCTGACGCTGCGTGAAGGCGAGATCGTCGGCATGCTGGGCCGCTCCGGCTCGGGCAAGTCCACGTTGCTGCGCATCATTGCCGGCCTGATCCCACCGACATCGGGCGAAGTCCGCTACAACGGCCACTTGCTCAACGGGCCGGCGGAAGGCGTGGCCATGGTCTTCCAGACCTTTGCGCTGTTCCCTTGGCTGACCGTGCTCGAGAACGTAGAGGCCGGGTTGCAGGCGCTACAGGTCGAACGCAAGGAAGCGCGCAAACGCGCACTGGCGGCGATCGACTTGATCGGCCTCGATGGTTTCGAAAACGCTTACCCTCGGGAATTGTCCGGCGGCATGCGCCAACGGGTCGGCTTCGCCCGCGGCCTGGTGGTCAACCCGACGCTGCTGTTGATGGACGAGCCCTTCTCCGCCCTCGACGTATTGACCGCCGAAACCCTGCGTACCGACCTGCTGGACTTGTGGAGCGGTAAACAACTGCCGATCAAATCCATTCTGATCGTGACCCACAACATCGAAGAAGCGGTGTTGATGTGCGACCGCATCCTGGTGCTGTCCTCTAACCCAGGGCGCGTGGTCGCCGAGATCAAAGTACCGTTCGAGCACCCACGCAACCGACTGGACCCGACCTTTCGGCAAATGGTCGACGACATCTATGCCCTGATGACCGACCGCCGCAGCGCAGACGCCACGAGCACAGGCAAATCCGAACTGAAAATGGGCAGCCCGCTGCCAGAAGTCTCTACCAACTTGATTGCCGGCCTGATCGAAACCCTGGCGGCCGAGCCCTATAACGGCGAAGCCGGCCTGCCCGACGTCGCCGAACGGCGCTTGCTGGAAGTGGACGACCTGTTCCCGGTCGCGGAAATGCTCGAACACCTGGGCTTCGCCGAACTCAAAGGCGCCGACATCACCCTGACCGAGGCCGGCAAACTCTTTGCCGACTACGGCACCCAAGAGCGCAAAACCCTGTTCGCCGAACACCTGGTCAAACACGTGCCACTGGCGGCCCGCATCCGCCAGGTCTTGCAGGAACGCAACGGCCACCGCGCGCCGCGAGTGCGTTTTGAGCAGGAACTGGAAGATTCGCTGACCGATGCGTTCGTCGAAAAAACCCTGGAAAGCGTGATTACCTGGGGCCGCTACGCGGAGATCTTCTCCTACGACGACCACACCGAGACATTCAGCCTCGAAGACGTGGAAGGCAGCGTTTAAAGCCCACTAACAAAAGCCCCGATCCCATAAAAGGCATCGGGGCTTTTTTGTTGATCACCCCGTCCCCCCGTAGGAGCGAGGCTTGCCCGCGAAGAGGTCCTAAAACTCACCGCACATTCAAGCCCTGAAAACATTCATCCCCAAACCTTCCTCAAATGAATCAACGCCACACGACGCCCGTCCGGCGACGCCCGTTCTTCAATATCAAACGGCACAAACCCAAGTTTCGGATACAAAATCAGCCCCGCGGTATTCTCGTTAAAACACGACAACTGCACCTCCCGCGCCCCATGACGCTCAAGCGCCAGCCGCTCCATCGTCGCCACCAAAAACGTCGCCACACCCTGCCCTCGCGCCTCGGGCGACACAATCAAATTGCCAATCGCACAGATCCCGTCACGCTCAAACTTGTAGAAGTTGGCAAACCCGACAATGGCGCCGTCCTGCTCGATCACCGTCGAGTCCGAGCGCTTGGCAATCGATGCGCCCAGTTGCGCCTCCGTCAGCGGGTACTGGCCGGTCGGGAACATAAAAAACAGTTCTTGGGGATCTTGAGGAAATTCGCAAATCGTCAGTACATCTTCAGCACTGACTGGGCGATAGGTGAGCGGCATGGTTGGGTTCCCTCCAAATGTCGAGGTGACAGATTACGTTGGGCCATCGCGAGATAGAAGCGCTCAACCACTTGACCCGCGCACCGTTAGATGGGAGAACGTGCATGGCCTAAATGGACGACACATTCAGTAACACTAGAATCAAGGAAGACTCATGAAGACCTTACTGTGTTTGCTGATCGCCACCGGTGTCGGCACCGCGCTGCAGTATCTCGGCGTACCCCATGGCCTGTTACTCGGCTCGATTCTCGCCACCTCGCTAATCGCCAGCAACCTGCGCTTCGCCCCCACCCTGCCCTTGGGCCTCGGCTTCATACAAATCGTGCTGGGGATCGCCACCGGCCTGATGTTCAAGGCGTGGGACAGCCACACTGCCGCCGCTATGTTACCCAGCCTCGGCATCCTATTCCTGTGCCTGACCGCCCAGATTGCGATGGCCAGTTTTTGGCTGTTCAAGGTCTCGGGCTGGAACCTCAAGGACTCGCTGCTGGCCGTCTACCCCGGCGCCCTCGCTGCGGTGTTTGATCTGCTCGAGTCCGAGCGAGCGTCCGGCAAAGTCATCGTCGTGCACCTGGTGCGGCTGCTGTCGATCACTGTGCTGGTCAGTTTTCTGATTCCCGCGCAAACCGGCATGGCGCTTGCCGAAAGCAGCCCGCTAGTCTTCAGCACCGTGCTCACGGTGCTGTCGTTGATCACCCTGAGCATCGGCATCGGCCGCTTGTTGTTGCGCATCGGCGTCCCGGCACCGTTCATGCTCACCGCTATCGTCGCCACCGCCGCCTCTATCAAGATGGGCTATCTCCACAACTTCCAAATGCCGGAATGGAGCGTCGATGCCGCAACAGTGATCATTGGCGTGCTCATTGGCTCGAAATTCAAAGACATCTCCTTCGCAGAACTGATCCGCCATGGCCGCGCCGGGGTGATGGCCGTCGCCCTGATGCTGCTGATCGCCGCCGCATTTGCCGGCGTGGCCGGACGAGTCCTGGGCAGCGATCCGTTGTCCTTGTGGATGGCCTACATGCCCGGCGCCATCGAAACCATCGCCATCGTCGCGTTCGGTGGCGGGCTGAATGTGGTGTTCATCCTGACGCATCACCTGGTGCGGATGGTGGTGCTGCACTTTGCACCGGCGGTGATTGTGCAGGCGCGGCGCTGGCGTGAGAGTGAATCGTAGGCCCATGCCTGGCGCATCATTTGCCATCCGCGTGTTATTCGCCTGCTGTCTTTTGGTCGCCACGGCCAATCATTTGCGGGCGGATTTTCAACATGGATTTTTCTGGGACTACGGCTACGGGAATGGAGCTTATTGGGCCAGCCGGGTGTTCTGGGGGCACTGACGATTCTTGATCCTTTGGCGGCACTGCTGCTTTTCATCAACCCCCGGACAGGCATCGCACTCACGGCGGCCATCATCATCGCAGATGTCGCTCACAACACGTTTTACGTGGCCGTGAATCAGCAATGGCTTGAGCCGTTCTATCTTTCACAGGTAGCGTTTTTGTTGGCGGTTCTGCTGCTTTCGCCGGTTGCTTGGTATCGAACGGATCGGGGGCACCTGTAGGAGCACGGCTTGCCGGCGATGGCGTTCGTGAGATCGCCATCGCGAGCAAGCTTTGCTCCTACAATAAAAATACCCGTCGCCTTTTCACTCAAAGCTCAGTCGGGTAATCAACGTCATTGAAGAAATAAACGTTTTCATGCTTAAACCCCCAGACACCTTCGACCTGGCGAATATGAGGTTCAAAAGTAAAACACTCCACCTCCCCTAAACGCCGGTCATTCCCGGCCTCGATATACAACCTGTCGCCCCGCCGCTCGCACAGGCTATGCCCAACATTCGCGCTGAAGTCGAGGTTCTCAAACCCGGCCGAAATGATGGAATCATTGGTGAACTCATACAGCTCATGAAAGGTAGTGTCTGGCCGGGTAAAACGGCACATCGACTCATGTAACAGCCGCTCAACCGCATACCCTCTGCCGAATTCATCCCCGATGGGCACCGCTCTGCACACGCCGTCCTCCATATAAAACGAACGCGCGCAGTCGCCCCAGACATTGCCGGATTTTGGGCTCAAATCGACCGTTATTAAATTGTGGAGACCAACAGCCTCATCGCTCGGCCGGTAATCGCGCCCTGAAATCGAGAGCAAGCTGCGAGACCCGAGTAGCACGAAGGCCGGGCAATCGTAATACCAGGTGTCGAGATAGCCCAATCGGGCCAGTGCCTGTGCGGAGAGGTGAGCAATGGATGCTTCGGTGGAGTCTGGCGTTATATGCTCGACGAGTTGCTGCAAAACCGCTTTCGCTGCGGTTTGGACGGGTAGATTCAGCGGATTTTCCATGTTAGACGCAGCTCCAGACAAACTGGCAGGGTGAGCAGCCATTAAGGTGTTGAGTACTTATAGCTTGCCGCACCCGTAGGAGCACGGCTTGCCGGCGAAGGCACCCGTGAGACCGCTATCGCGAGCAAGCTTTGCTCCTGCTGTGCGCGCAAAAGATTCCGCCTATCACACCCCAACACTGCGCCTATTAGCAGTCCGCCTCAGAGGGTCTAGTCTTACCCGTGCGCCGGCGTACGCTGGCCGTTCAATACCTGATGAAGAGATAAGAAAGAGTCACAGGCTTGCCGTGGGCCCGCGTGCTGGCGAATCGATCGCCAATCTCTAGACGTCCCGTGTGGCCACAATGAGCAGTTGATCGAACTGCTTGGCCCAGCAGCCTATGTCATTGATTTCGCTCATTGCTATTGCGGGCCCAGGCCGGGCCGGATGGCTGGATGAACACGACCGAAGGTAGCTCTTACATGGCAAACGAATCGAAATGCCCGTTCAATCACGCCGCTGGCGGTGGCACGATGAACCGCGACTGGTGGCCGAATCAACTGAATCTGAAAATCCTGCACCAGCACTCGACCCTGTCCGATCCTTTGGACAAGGGCTTCAACTACGCCGATGCGTTCAAAAAACTCGATTTTGCGGCGGTCAAAGCCGATCTGAATGCGCTGATGACCGATTCCCAAGACTGGTGGCCGGCGGACTTCGGTCAACTACGGGCCGTTTTTTATCCGCATGGCCTGGCACGCTGCCGGCACTTACCGCACCGGTGATGGCCGTGGCGGTGCCGGTTCCGGCCAGCAACGCTTTGCGCCGCTCAACAGTTGGCCGGACAACGTCAGCCTCGACAAGGCGCGCCGGCTGCTCTGGCCGATCAAGCAAAAGTATGGCCAGAACATTTCCTGGGCCGATCTGATCGTCCTCACCGGCAACGTCGCGCTGGAGTCCATGGGCTTCAAGACCTTCGGCTATTCCGGCGGTCGTCCCGATGTGTGGGAACCGGACGAAGACGTGTACTGGGGTTCTGAAAACAAATGGCTCGGCGGCGACACCCGCTACGGCAAAGAAAACGCCCCCGTGGAAGCACCCGGCGAAGGTCCACTCGTAGCCGAACCGGGAAAAAATGAGGAGAGCCGCACCGACCACGGTCGCAACCTTGAGAACCCGTTGGCTGCCGTGCAAATGGGCCTGATCTACGTCAACCCGGAAGGTCCGGAAGGCGAGCCAGACCCGATCAGATCCGCCATAGACATCCGCGAAACCTTCGGCCGCATGGCCATGAATGACGAAGAAACCGTGGCGCTGATCGCCGGCGGCCACGCCTTCGGCAAAACCCACGGCGCCGGCCCTGCCGACAACGTCGGTGCAGAACCCGAAGCTGCGGGCCTGGAAGAACAAGGCTTCGGTTGGAAGAACAGCTTCGGCACCGGCAAAGGCGCCGACACCATCACCAGCGGCCTGGAAGTGACCTGGACCACCACCCCGACCACAGTGGGAGCAACAACTACCTGGAAAACCTGTTCGCGCTTCGATTGGGAACTGACGAAAAGCCCGGCCGGCGCGCACCAGTGGACACCCAAAAATGGCGGCGGCGCCGGCACCATCCCGGATGCCCACGACCCGTCCAAACGCCGCAACCCAACCATGCTGACCTCGGACCTGGCGCTGCGCTTCGACCCGATCTACGAGCCAATTGCACGGCGCTTCCTGGCCAATCCCGACCAACTCGCCGATGCCTTCGCCCGCGCCTGGTTCAAGCTTATCCACCGCGACATGGGCCCACTCTCACGCTACCTCGGCCCGGAACTGCCCGCCGAAGAACTGCTGTGGCAAGACCCGATCCCTGCGCTCGACCATGCCGTGGTCAACGACAGCGACATCGCCGCACTCAAGGGCAAACTCCTCGCCTCGGGCCTGAGCGTTTCACAACTGGTGTCCACCGCTTGGGCAGCCGCTTCCACCTTCCGTGGCTCCGACAAACGCGGCGGCGCCAACGGTGGACGTCTGCGGCTGGCGCCACAAAAATCCTGGCAAGCCAACCAGCCCGAACAACTGGCGAAGGTGCTGGCGAAACTCGAAAGTATCCAAAGCGAGTTCAACAGCGGCGGCAAGAAAGTCTCCCTGGCCGACCTGATCGTGCTCGCCGGTAACGCCGGCGTCGAACAAGCGGCAAAAAACGCTGGCCACAGCGTCACGGTGCCGTTCACCCCAGGACGGATGGACGCCACCCAAGAGCAAACGGACGTGGAATCGTTCGGCTTCCTGGAGCCCATCGCCGACGGCTTCCGCAACTACCTGAAAACCCGCTACCGCGTTCCGGCCGAGCAACTGTTGATCGACAAGGCGCAACTGCTGACCCTCACCGCGCCAGAAATGACCGCGTTGATCGGCGGCCTGCGGGTGCTGAATACCAACATCGGCCAAGCCAAGCACGGCGTCTTCACTCAGCGGCCTGAAGCGTTGACCAACGACTTCTTCACCAACCTGCTGGACATGGGCGTTGAGTGGAAACCGACGTCGGAGACCAAGGAGGAATTCGAAGGCCGCGACCGCAAAACTGGCGCAGTGAAATGGACGGCAACCCGGGTTGATCTGGTGTTTGGTTCGAATGCGCAGTTGCGGGCATTGGCGGAAGTCTATGCCAGCAGCGACGCGAAGGAGCGGTTCGTCAAAGACTTCGTGGCCGCGTGGACCAAAGTGATGAACCTGGACCGCTTTGAAGTGAAGTAACACAAACCCTAACGCTGAAAACTGCAACGCCTCCCAATGTGGAGGCGTTGTACTGTTTGCGGATCAGGAAAGACTAAACGGGAGAAATCGTGGCAAGGGCCCCCAGCAATATGGTCAGGACCAGAAATCCACCCAGGAAAATCGCCATCTTACCCATCGGGCCTCCTACATCATGAATGTGCGGTGCAAACCGGCCGCGACCGCGAACCGTGCCGGCATTGTGAGCCGCCGGCCCGGTGCATTACAGATGCAGGTGACGCCGAAAAAACCATATCAGATGCGCCCTCCCCCGTAGGAGCTGCCGAAGGCTGCGATCCTTTGATCCAAAAACCGATCAAGCAACCTCGGCTTCCTTCTTCAAACTGTTCATATCAATCACAAACCGATACTTCACATCGCCTTTCAGCATGCGGCTATAAGCCTCGTTAATGTTCTGGATATCAATCATCTCAATATCCGAAACAATCCCGTGCTTGGCACAGAAATCCAGCATCTCCTGGGTTTCCTGAATCCCGCCTATCAACGACCCCGCCAGACTGCGGCGCTTGAAGATCAGGTTAAACACCGAAGGCGACGGATGCGGACTGTCCGGCGCACCCACCAGCGTCATCGTGCCATCGCGCTTGAGCAGATTGAGGAAAGCATCCAGATCATGCGGCGCGGCCACCGTGTTCAGAATGAAGTCCAACGTGTTGGCAAACTTCGCCATCTCATCCGGATTCTTCGACACCACCACCTCATCCGCGCCCAGACGCAAACCGTCCTCACGCTTGTTCGGCGACGTCGTAAACAACACCACATGCGCGCCCATGGCATGCGCAATCTTCACCGCCATATGCCCCAGACCACCGAGGCCAACCACCCCGACCTTCTTGCCAGGCCCGACCTTCCAGTGATGCAACGGCGAATACGTGGTAATGCCCGCACACAGCAGCGGCGCGACGGCGGCCAGATTGGCGTTGTCGTGGGAAATGCGCAGAACGAACTTCTCCTTCACCACGATATTGTCCGAGTAACCACCAAACGTATTCTCGCCACCAAACACCGGACCGTTGTAAGTCCCGGTGAAACCGCTCTCGCAATACTGCTCCTCGCCTTCCGCGCACGACGCACAGTGCTGGCAACTGTCGACCATGCAGCCAACGCCGGCCAGATCGCCCACTTTAAACTTGCTGACATTTGCACCGACCGCAGTCACTCGACCGACAATTTCATGGCCCGGCACCGAGGGGTACAGCGTGTTGTGCCACTCATTGCGCACGGTGTGCAGGTCGGAATGGCACACGCCGCAATAGAGGATATCGATCTGCACATCGTCCGCGCCTGGGGCGCGACGTTCGAAGGTGAAAGGCTTGAGCGAGTCCTTGGAACCCTGCGCGGCGTAACTGTAAGTCTTGGCCATTGCGGTCACCTTTTAAGTCAGAGGTTGAATATAAGAGGAGTAGTGTCGGTGCTGAATCGTTCAAGTGGATGACGGGGATGGTCGGTTTGGTGGTCGACCGTCGAGGAACGTTGGCGGCTGCGGTGAGCCGCGTTGCGGATAGGGTAAGGCTTGGGGAGGTGGGGGCGATGGCTGCATTCTGCTGAATTATTGCCTGATCCGGTTAGATTGGGTTGGCGAGGTGTTTATCTCGCCGCATTGGTTGGCTGGCCCTTGAATGCAAAAAAGCCCGCTGACTATCTAAGAGTCAGCGGGCTTTTCATTGCACAGCGGGAATGGTGATGCCCTCACCTACTCCTGTGGATCGACCTGATCCAGAACGCGGTTCGCCGACACCTCTGCCAGGGAAATCATCTGCTGGATTCCCAACATCAGATTGCATTGCGGGCCGGTGAGGCTGAACGCCAATTCACTGGCCATGACGTTCGCGGACGCGAGGGTTTCGCAGCAGTGGGCCAGGAGGCTTTCTTTATCTACGCTGGGATCGGTGAGGAAGAAAGAACGGCGGCGACGGTCGGCGAGCGGTGGTTTGGATGGACGTGACGTCAAGTATTGCTCGATGGCGTGGATCAAGGCGTCATGGAGTTTTTTTGAGTTTAGGCAGGAACACACAGGTGTTGAGTCGGTTTTTGGGGACTCTGGGGTTTCGGATGGATTTACGTCTTTGTCGAGCATTTGAACTCCAATGGATTGGGGTTCTATGAAGATCGGGCTACCACACCCGGTCGCTGCATTGGCGGCGACGGGAGGGCGGTTAGCGAGTGGGGGTCTGACGGGCAAGCCTAATTGGGTGTGGGAGGTTTCTGAGGCGTGTGAGGCTTCAATCTTAGGGCAGCTATCGGCCCTGAGTGTGTAAAAACGTCAAATTGGATTTTCTACATCGACGCCAGAAGCCCGTCCTAACGTTTCGCAATCCTTGGCATTTTCACACAGCCTGAACCCGAAGCCGACGACCAGATGCGCCTATAAAGCTGCGAGCGATTCAGTTTTTTCTTCTGGGCAACCACTTTCACGGTGGCATTTTTTTTGTCAGGACCTACAGGGCTCTCTAAGTAATACTTGACAATGAACTGCTTTTCCAAAAGCCTTTTTACTTCTCCAAAAAGACTCAACTCTCGCCAGTTTTCGCCATTACCAGAAATACTTTCATAAATAAAAAAGCCGCCCGGCTGGATTATATCAATCAAGTTGGCAATTAAGTCTTCATGATATAGATGCACAACTATTACAGCTGAGAATGTATTATTTAAAAACGGGAGTAATTGCCCGCAATCAAGGATCACCGGGTGTATATTTTTACAATCCAAATACCATAAACTACTGAAACCTTTACAAGAAATATCAGCGGCTATTACATTCTCGAAGTACCTTGATAATAGTGCGGAATTTCGACCATAGCCGCACCCCAAATCAAGGGCAAGAGACCCTTCAGGTAAATTCAGTCCTGATATCTCTCTCGCCAAAAAACTTGACGACTCATTGGATATTGGCTTTTTATGTCGACTGTATTTTTCTATAATTTAAACTTACTCCGCTGCGCAACAACTCATAGAATAATCTTGATGCCGACCTTTAACGTAGATCAACAAAAAGGTATTAGACTCTTACTGTAGCCATGCTTGATCCCTGACGAAAAAAATCCTCCGCAGTCCGACTTGCGAGTGCATACCTCGCACTCGACGGCGTATTCATTCTTCCAGTCACTGATTGACTTGCGGTAGTAGGGATAAATATCTGAGTTCACTAAGCAGAGTTGATGGTTGTAGACCGAGATATTCATTCCGTATTTGGAGAGGATGCCAACGGATTTGCTGAGTGTGTCTTTGTATTCGATTGGGTCGATCCACAGCTCATCAAGATTGGCCCTAGTAAAGCCCATCATCTCAAGGCCCATCAGCGCCACATGGTCAACAAACAGCAGGTTGCGTGCGATGAACTCACACAGTTCTGGCAGGCGCTGCACCGACAGCTTGTGAATGACCACTCGGATCTCAACCTTCTGACCCAAGCGCTTCAGGTTGAGAATGCCCTGAATGGTTTCATCGAATGCGCCTCGGGCCTGAACGATGTAGTCATGCAGTGTCGGATCTTCTGAATAGACAGGAACTCCGATCATCGCGTCAGACAATTCAATCTGCGCATACTGTTCAGCGAACGCTGGGTCTTTGAAACTGCGCCCATTCGAGAGAATGTGGATTGCGGTTCTTGGCAGATAACTTTTTGTGAGGCTGATGATTTTAAGGAAGCGCTCCCGATTGGTCGTAGGCTCGCCCCCAGTAAACACCAGCTCGCGGGTATCTTTTGGAATCAGCGGAATCAGGCTCTCGATTTCGTCGAGTATCCATGAGTCATCAGCGGCTTTCGGCGGTTGGGAACACATAAGGCAGTAATGATTACACTGCTCTGTTACCAGGATACTGTTATGCGGCGACGATGCACGAAACAACACTCGGATGCTCTGACGATCCGCTGAAAGCCGGATAACGTCGCCATCACCGATATAGCTATAGTCCTCCGGTAGAATTGAGAAGTCGGAACCGGAAGGGAGCGCATCAACCAGATGCCGATGTTTATCAACCAGCAGATAGTGCGCAAATCCGTGAGGTATCTGGTTATCGGAAACCAGATAGGCCATTTCTCGTCGCAAAACTTCAGGCAGATTTCGACTGGTTGATACTTTGGCTAAGGTGATGGCCTTATCAACATCAACCGCATGTATTCGGATAATCTTTCCGCCGAGCTTCAGCATCGGTTGGCCCACCCCATAAAAATCCGTTTCGTTTGCTCATCGCTTCCCATCAGTTCAATGAGGTGCCTGAAGATCGACATATTCCGCTTGCAGAAAGCCGACTCAGGCTTTCTTGCCACCACATCCTTGTGTATTGCGTGATGGTAGACAGGTTCAGCACCACAGTAGGGTTCGAACGCACAGTCAGAACACATGGGGGCACTTAAAGTGAAGGAGTTTTCCAGTGCATCCAGAAGTTGATCAGAGAGGATGATCTCCTCATATGAATTCTCAAGAATGCTCCCCAACCGGAACGTATGATCACCCATTTCGGCAAGCATACGGCTTTCATCTGAGGCGTAGACCGATCCGTCATAGTTGAACACGATGGCTGCAATACCAGCACCGGCAGGGTTCATTAAATCAACAAACCCTGGGTCCCCCGATGTCAGCATTTTTGTCAGCACGATCGCGGAATACTGCTCTACAAATCGTATGCCCGACTTGTTTAGTTCAATGATGTACTCCAGACCTTCCTTGTAAAATTCCAGCCAGCGCTCCGTGTCATAGGACATGAATTTCTTGGTCTTGATCGCAAAGCCATAAGGGGAAAGCGTGCGCAGGAAAATGCCATCAAAGCCCAGGCGTAAGTATTCATCAATGATGTCACGTGCTCGTGGCAGGCTCTTATCTGTGGTTGTCATCAGGGCTGACACTTGATCATAGCCGAGGGCTGCACGGGCTTTCTTCAAGCCTTCCTCGAAACGCTGGTGACTATCTCGGCCAGGCCGTGGGCGATTTGCATTATGCAGATCCATTGGCCCATCGAGAGAAGATGAAAGCACGATATGGTGCTGCTTACAGAAATCGAGCATGTCATTGGTCAGTAGCGATAGCGTGGTCGCAATGACGAACCGCAGGTCACGCCCTTCCTTGAGGTTACGTTTTTTTGCCTCAAGAACGACGTACTTCACCAATTCGAAGTTCAGCAGCGGCTCGCCACCCTGAAACTCAATTTTGATGGCTGGATTCGGAGACCTGAAAACGAAATCCAACGACTTGTCTGCCATTTCCGTAGTCATGTCGAATTCGCCTTTGCTCTCCGACTGCCTCGACACCTGACAATATGGGCAGCTATGGTCGCAGCGAAGGGTCACCACAAAGATATGCAGATTGGTGAACTGGGCCAGCCTGGATAGCCGCGTGCGAATCTTGAGTGCCAGAAGCTGAAGTGGCGCCTCCTCGTTGGAGAAGCGAATGAACTGTTTGGACCGCAGCGTAGCGATCAGTTCTGATGAGAGCGCGAGCGTCTTGCTTATGATCGGCTCAAGCATCGGCGCCGGTATGACGTGAAACTCACCGGCCATGTTGGTGATGACGTACTCATCGTCATTCAGGCGGTCAAATTTGAAGGGCAGCAACTCGTAGGTGTGTTGCTGCGCGTAGAACTCCAGCTTCTGGAATTTACTCACTAGTCAGCCCGGTTTTTGAAAAAGCCAGCCCAAGGATCAGGTTCTTGATCGGCTGCGTCTCTGCGTTCAGCCGGTGGCGTAGCTGGTAGTCAAGTACGTCCTTCTTGAACTCTTGGATAGCAAACAGAAAGGAAGGCTCGTCAACACCAATATTCGAGGATAAGGCGCAGATAAATTGCCCCCCGTTGATGTGATATCAACCGTCAGTGAATTGATTGAGCGATAAGCGGCTTTTTGCAGAACCTGCACGTCATAAAGCCGCTCGTCAAAGACGAGCGTATCTGAGAGCGCCATTAGGAGCCCGAGGTATGGGAGGCATGAGAAACGTGAGAGGCATGAGAACTGTGAGAACTGTGGTAAGCCATCATCTGACCTTGGTCCCCACGTTTGAGAACAAAGGCGAATTGATCATTGCCACTGCGTACCAAAAGGTTTTCGCCTTGGGCATCGGCCTGGAACGTGTTCGTGACGTCGGTACCGGGCTCGACAACCTCATGGGTAGCTATCGCTGAAGCTTGTTCTGTGGCTATTGCTGCGGCCAGGGTAGCCAGAGGAACCAGAAAAGAACGCTTTTTCATTACAGGATATCCTTATCATTGCGGGGGTTATTTTTTGAGTTTCGGCGCGCCCTCCCGTGATGTCAATGTGCAATCGGTCATTGCGGCCCTTTTCCGATATCTGGCATCCCCCTTATCTTCATCTGAACGTCCGCTACGGCAGAAATCGGCCAAAAGCGGTCACCCCGTTTCTCTGCGAAACAGTCGCCGGTAGAGTTTGAAAACTGTACGCAGCGAGCTTGGAAGGTATCTATAAAACCCAAGGCAATTCAGTTTTCACGAGTGCGAAACCCGCATCCTGGTAATGCAAAAGGCCCAATCAAGAGCCTGTGGTGTGCAGCGTTCATTTCCATGGCTCGAAATGTTATTCGCGACTAAGCGATTAGGAGAGTCAAACCCACAACCCCAAAACTTAAACTTAAGAAAATCGCAACTCTGAAACGCTTCAGGTAAGGACGGTAATGCGAGCTTTCAATCTCCTCGAATTCCGCCTGTCCGATAGCAGCATCGTTACGCGCGTACAGGGCGGCTTGCAGACTGCGCCTAGATTTTTCAGGGTCCCGCCTCGCGTCGATGTAGCGTGAATAGTTACAGTACGAAATCCAAAGCGCTCCTACGCACAGGGTCCATATCACTGCCTGGATAATGTATGTTGCCATTTCTTTTCCGTGCTATTCGGGCTTGTTGGGCTGAGCCGCAGACCGCTTGTGGGAAGCGAACATTTTTGGACCGTCATTCCACAGTTGCCGAGTGCTGTTTTCAGTGACCTCATACGCTGCCTCTGGTCGACCTGCTCGATATTTCGATATTGGATTACGCCAGATATGATCACGACGGCAAGCAGGCCGATCCAGATGCTAAACAGGAGAATCAGTGCAATGCCTAAAGCAAAGGTAATAACCATGCTTTGGGTGACATGCCGAACAATTCCAATCTTGGGTTATTCATGTTCATTTCATCGGCATTTTGGCCGGTGCAGTCGTGTACTGCCTGCTCCAGCGTGCCGTGCTGGACACCAGTGGCTTGCAGGCACCCCTGAACAACTCGGCTTGTTTGCTTTGTCTGTCGAATTCACTCTGGAACCATGGTGAAATCCTTGTAGTAGGAATTCACGGTTGAAAGTCCGACCTTGTAGAACTCGAGCGTTACGGCTGCTCTGCCAAGCTCTACCCAGAGTAGTTGTGCCTTTTGGATATCATTGAGCAGAGCCCAGCCAGCAAGGGTCTGCCTTGTTGAAACGATGACCGGAGGACGAGAGGTCTGATTCAGTATCCTGCCCATCCGAAGGACATCCATTTGCGTGGTTTTGTTTTGCGTAAAGCGGATGTAGCAGTGTGCTGGCAGGTTTGTTCTATTTTGCGCTCCGGCAGCAAGGGCTGCCCGAGTATACAGAACAGCCAAGTCACTTTTGTCCGAGTGGAATACGGATTCTATTAACTCGCCGCCACACCGGACAAGGTTATCCACGTCACTGCTACTGAGGGACTCTACATAAAGTTCGCCAGCCATGCTTGTCTCCTTGTCTATTAGTATATGAGGTTGTTATCCATTACATGAGTTGCTGCCAAAGGCCCAATCACAGGCCAGTGGTACGCAGCGAACTTTTCCCACAACTTTTCGTGTTGTATCCGGCATAGCCCTTTAGGGGCAAAATCAGATGCCGAGCATCGACGCCATTAGCCTTTCGCTCCCACTGATACATTTCGACCAACGCCCCCTCTTTCAACCGCTCGGCGAAGGCCACGATTTCGTGAAGCTGTTCCAGCGTGGCGTCATGCATGTCCAGCGAAGAATCGTCGATATCACTATGCCAGCGCAAGCTCAAAAGCACGCCGGATCACCGCCATATCCACTGTTAGATAAGGCTTACTGTGGTCATGACTCACATGGCCTAAAATCGTCTGCTGCATAGCATCGCAGGCCCGATAGACCACCTGCCCACTGTCCAATTGACGGTTATTAAATGCCTGTTCAAAGGCTTGCCCCTAGTGCGTCATGACCAATTTTTAACCAGAGGTGGTGTAAGAGGAATTGGGTTCAGCTATGTAGTCGTCAACTGCGGAAGTTCGCTGCCGAATCGCTAGCAAACCGAGATTGAACGACCGCTTCTGGCCGATACAAGCCGGCTGCA
Source organism: Pseudomonas sp. 10S4 (assembly GCF_034344865.1). NCBI lineage: Bacteria > Pseudomonadati > Pseudomonadota > Gammaproteobacteria > Pseudomonadales > Pseudomonadaceae > Pseudomonas > Pseudomonas sp. 10S4. The sequence continues at coordinate 4,577,887 of NZ_CP133774.1, read as the reverse complement.
ATCGCCCCATAGCTACCTCTCGGGAGTGCTCCAAGTTGGCTAAAACTCGCCCCAGCCTCTGATCTGCTCAGAGCTCCCAGTATTCCTCGACCTGGTGGTGCGGATTTCCGGCCATCAGCAACTTGATGGCATCTATGTGCGCCACGTAGTCAGCCTCAGAGAACTTAGTCCATCGCGGATAAAGATGTTCTCACGAGTCTACCGACACAACGAGCAAGTGAAATCGATCAGTTACTGCCGCATAAGTGGATGCCCGTTTAACCACGCGAAGTCGATAGAGCAGAATCATATGGGTCAGGAGAAATGCTGTCTAAACCAGCGACTTTTGAATTTGATGATCAAATGCATCTAGAAAATCGTGCATACCGATTTCTCCGAGATCTACCGCTTTAGCGCCGCCGGCCGCAATAAAGGTGACATCAGTGATACCCAGGACGTTGAGGATCAGTTTCAAATAGTGGGTCGCAATGTCACGGTCTCTAATCGGGGAGTCGTTGGTGTAAACACCTCCCGAGGCGAGCAGCACCGTTGCCTTTTTACCGGTCACCAGCCCTTTACCATCAAAGCCCAAGGTCAGGCCTTTACGTACCACGTGATCCACCCACGCCTTGAGCGCCGCAGGGACGTTATAGTTGTAGACCGGCGTTGAAATAACCACGTGATCGGTTTCCAGCAACTCGGCCGTAAGCTCATCGGATAGCTGCAACACGGCTTTCATTTCAGGCGAATGTTGGGTTTGCGGGGTGAAGTAAGCCTGTAACCAGGGGGCCGTCACGAACGTAAGCGGAGTGTCCGTTAGATCCCGTATTTTTATAGCGCCCCTAGGGTGTGCAGCTTCCCACGCGGCGACAAATCGGCGAGTGAGCTGCCGGGAGATTGAAGCATCCCCACGTGAGCTGGTTTCAATGGAGAGAAGCCTGGACATGGAAGTAACTCCTGCGCGGTGACGCGGCGGTAGGTTTTGCGTTGTCGCTTTAGGCGATGTGCGACACACTCTACCCAATGCGATCTCTAAGCAGGAGTGATGTAAATATGATTAAGTCCATCTGTTTAAGTGATGGTTCATGATCGGAAATCTCAGCCTGGATCAGTTGCGGATCCTTGTAACCATTGCTGATACAGGCAGTTTTTCGGCAACGGGACGTCACCTGCGGCGTGCTCAATCTGCCATTAGCCAGTCGATTGCCACACTTGAGTCAGTTCAAGGTGTGAGGCTGTTTGATCGCAGCGGCCATCGCCCAACGCTCACTGAGGTCGGTAGAGTGCTAGTGGTTCAAGCGCGCGCAGTGCTGGCAAGCGCTGCCCAGTTTGAAGCAATGGCAGCAAGTACGGCAGCAGGGGTTGAGCCGGAGTTGACGCTCGCCATAGACCCTTTGGTCCCTAGCGCACCGCTCATCGAAAGCCTGCGCGCTCTCCGCGAGGCTTTTCCGCATCTGGCAGTGAGTTTTTCTACAGAAGGCTTGGGCGGCGCAGAGCGCCGATTGCGCAACGGCGATGCGGCACTGGCGCTTTGCACATTGATTCCGACAGTGCCCGACGATGTCGTCGCACTGCCGCTGCTCAGCGTCGACTTGAGGCCAGTAGTCGCCAGCGGGCATCCCCTGGCGATGTTAGGCCATCGGGCAACAAGTGCAGACCTCAAGCCTTATGTGCAACTGGTACTTTCCGATCCGGTTTCTCCCGACGGCCCTAGCGATGGAGTGACGGGCAGTCACCAGTGGCGGTTTGTAGATTTGGCACGGCGGCTGGATTTTTTGCTCGCCGGGTTCGGTTGGTGCCGAATGCCAGAGCATCTGATTACGGATCATCTGGCTTCAGGACGCCTCCTGCCGCTTGAGTTAACCGCCGAACTTCAGCGCACACCAGACACACTTACGATCTACGCAGCGCACATGCAAAATCGCTCTTTAGGGAAAGCAGGCCGATGGCTTCTGAATGATCTGACCCGTCGTCTGTGCATGTGATGATACGAAGACGACTAACGTCAGCGGTTTGGTTATCCCGTTGGCCAAAGGGCTGATGCGGCTAATCGAACTGGTTGTACAGGGACTGCCCGAGTCGTGATCGTCTGTGCGTATTTCGCAAGCCAAGGTGTGATGCCTGCCCGCTTACGAAACTGATTGGAAATCTCAAGGATCGAGGATAGGAAATGAGCATTCTCAGTGGACTGAAAAGCCTCGTTAGACGCGGCCCTCAAGAGCAAGTCGTCGGTTACTCCCTTCCAGATTTGAAGTCGGTTTTTACTCCGCCGTTATTAGGCCCCGCTCGTCCCTTTGCCGACTATCCGCCAGTGGTGCCGTTGGAGGATGTCGGTGTTCTCGCCTATTACTCTACTTTTCTAACCACACCGGAAGACGCTGATGAATTCGCAGCACTGGTCGAATCGAATTTCAGTTTCGTGGTTGAAAAACCATTCAATAACCATCCCGTAAAGCGCTATTCCAACGGCCGTAAAGACGAGCACTTGATCTACTTCAACTCCGATTCTGAGTTCAACGCCACAACGGTTCGTATGGTGACGAATAGCGTCGATTTTCTGGGTGTTGTTCAGGGGTCGGGATGGGCTGTTCCGCCGCCGTGGATTGCGTTTGAGGGTTACAAGGCTTCTTGGTGGGGAGGCGATATGCAGGGGGCTCAGGGGTATTACAACGATAACTACTTCCTTCCATTTTTCACTCGGTTAAGTGGTTTGGAGAAGCAGGCGTATTACGTGCGGTTCGAGGCTAGCAGTGAGTGGATTGAGAGTTTGGAGTTGATGTGTGGCAATGAGTGAGGTTGCTTTGGGGCTGCTGCGCAGCCCAACGGGGCAAGCCCCCTCACCACAGGTATTTGCCAACATCGGATTTTGCGTTGCCTGCCAGAGCTGAACCCCGCCCACAAAAAAGCCCACTGACCGTCACCGGTTCAGTGGGCTTTTTCAAATAAGGCTTCTAGTTACAGAGCCATATCACTTGCAGCGTTAGGCTTAACAGCCTTCGCAGCGTCAGCCGGAGCCGGAGCAGCAGCCGGAGCCGCCAACTGCGGAATCGCCGGCGGCGGAGTCAGCTGCAATACCTTGGCGGTATAAGCCCACTCTTCAGCCACTTTGGCTGGGTTGCCATTCAACTGAGTGCCATAGCTCGGCACGATCTGGTGCAGCTTTTCCTGCCACGCCGGCGTTGCAACCTGATCCTTGAAGACCTTTTGCAGCACGGTCAGCATGATCGGTGCAGCGGTCGATGCGCCTGGGGAAGCGCCCAGCAGACCGGCGATGGTGCCGTCAGCGGAGGTAACAATTTCAGTACCCAGTTTCAGCACGCCACCCGCAGCTTCATCACGCTTGATGATTTGCACGCGTTGGCCGGCTTGCCACAGGCGCCAGTCTTCGGCTTTGGCGTTCGGGAAGTATTCTTTCAGGGCGTTCATGCGGTCTTCGTCGGACAGCATGAGTTGGCCAGCAAGGTACTCAACCAGTGGGTATTCCTTGATGCCGACTTTGGTCATCGGCCAGATGTTGTGGGTGGTGGTGCTGGTCAGCAGGTCCAGGTACGAGCCTTCTTTGAGGAACTTGGTGCTGAAGGTCGCGAATGGGCCAAACAGGATGACGCGCTTGCCGTCCAGGACACGGGTGTCCAGGTGCGGAACGGACATAGGCGGTGCGCCAACGGAGGCTTTGCCGTAGGCCTTGGCCAGGTGTTGTTCGGCGATGGTTGGGTTGTCGGTCACGAGGAACGAGCCGCCAACCGGGAAGCCTGCGTATTCCTTGGCTTCAGGAATGCCGGACTTCTGCAGCAGGTGCAGTGCACCGCCGCCCGCGCCGATGAACAGGAACTTGGCGTCGGTTTCGGTGGTGGTGCCGTCTTTCAGGTTTTTGTAGCTTACGCGCCAGGTGCCGTCGGCGTTCTTGGTGATGTCCTGTACTTCGCTGGACAGTTTCAAGTCGAACTTAGGCGTGGTTTGCAGGTGCGCAACGAACTGGCGGGTGATTTCGCCGAAGTTGACGTCGGTGCCGATCGGAGTCCAGGTAGCCGCGATTTTCTGGTTCGGGTCACGCCCTTCCATCATCAGCGGAACCCACTTCTTGATCACAGCCGGGTCTTCGGAGTACTGCATGCCGGCGAACAGCGGGCTCGCTTGCAGGGCTTCGTAGCGTTTTTTCAGGAACTTGATGTTGTCATCGCCCCACACAAAGCTCATGTGCGGAGTGGAGTTGATGAACGAACGCGGGTTCTTCAGAACGCCTTGCTGAACCTGCCACGACCAGAACTGACGGGAGATCTGGAAGGCTTCGTTGATTTCAACGGCTTTCGGGATCTGGACTTTACCGTTCTCGTCTTCCGGGGTGTAGTTCAGCTCTGCCAGGGCGGAGTGACCGGTACCGGCGTTGTTCCAGCCGTTGGAGCTTTCCAGGGCGACGCCGTCGAGGCGCTCGACCATTTCCATCGACCAGTCCGGTTGCAACTCATTGAGCCACACACCCAGGGTCGCGCTCATGATGCCGCCGCCAATAAGCAGCACATCGACTTTCTTTGCCTCTTCCGCGTGAACGGACGTGATCCCCATCGACAAAGCCAGCCCCAATAGGGCCGTGTTCAGTTTTTTAAGCATCTGTTGCACCTATGATAAAACGCCATCCGCCCTTCCATCCTCACACGCGAAGGCCCCTGGTTCACGGCACGCAGGCAGCATGTCGTGGGTTCCCGCACATCAGGATTGGAGGGTGGGCACACAAGGCCGACGGTTCCATCGACCTCAGTTTATATGTCCCTACTGAACTGACTTTTTATCATTATTGGCTTCAGCTACTTGAGCGACATTGATCCTGTTTGCACGCCGCTAGGGCGAACGAACTGAATAGGTCAAAGCAAGTTGGCGGGCAGAATATCACGACACGGCAAACCCGCGCGTCTGTTCCCGACTTGGTGGTCTGTATCTGTGTCTGGATATATCGGCGGTGGCTGGCAAAACCTGGTGGTGGATGGTGTGGGTTTGAGGTGTCTGGGCCGGCCTCTTCGCGAGCAAGCCCGCTCCCACAGGGGATCTTCGGTGAACACAACATCTGCACATACGACACCGCCCAATTGTGGGAGCGGGCTTGCTCGCGAAGAGGCCCCCACAGAGACCATCAAACGGATGGTTTCAGAAGCGCCTGCAAGCTCAACGCATTACCAGTGGCAAACCCACCCGCCGTGTTATCAAAAACGCACCACGTCTCGGCCCCCGCCCGCACCGACGCTTGAATCTGCGCAGCCAATACCTGCAATCGACTCAGCTCATAGTCGCTGTAATAAATCCGTGGCGAGCCATGCAGCCGCCAGTAACGTACGCCCGACCACCCGCTCGCGACCCCGCCACCGGTGATGGGCGATGGATCGGCCGCGACCCGAGCGATCCTCTGTTCGATCAGCAACCCATTGGCCGCACGCCAGGTTTCATGTCGAGGCTCAAGCACCACCGAACCCTCATAACGCTGGCGCAGCATCCGGAAAAACCCTGCGGCTACTTCAGCGTCATAGGCCAGCGACGGCGGCAACTGGATCAGTAGACAACCCAACTTGTCGCCCAACTGCGTGCATTGAGCAAGGAACTCGTCGAGCAACGCTTCGCAGTTCTGCAAGCGCTGAACATGGGTAATGAGCTTGGGGATCTTCACCGAAAAACGAAACGTCGACGGCACCGACTCTGCCCAGCGCCGATAGGTTTGTGGCTGATGCGGGCGGTAGAAAGAGCTGTTGATTTCAACGGCTGACAGTTGCGCGGCATACCGTTGCAAGTGGGTGCCGGTATCAGGAAACATCGCCCCGTGTTCCCGGGGCACGCTCCAGCCTGCGGTGCCGATATAAACCGCTCTGGACACCGATTCAGGTCCCACCTCCCAGTCCCGCTATCGAATTGGCAAAGACGACGCCCGCCTCCCGCACCAGCACACGCCACTCTGCGCTGTTGATGAGTCCTTTGCGTTCCATCTCATCGGCAGCCTTCAGCAGTTCGTCGTAGTGCTCTTCGCTGTCCATGCGGATCTCGGGTTGTCTCAGCAATTGGTACCACGCAGCCAAGGCTTGCTGCTTTGCTTGATCATTCATGGTCGAGCTTCCGTGGGTCGTTTCCCCTTGGAAGTGTCGAGTTGAAGGGCCGTTCCTCGCGCCCGACAAATGGCGGTAAACGCCCGAATCGCTTGCTGACTTCTCCCTAAAATATCTGCTACGTTGTACGACGACTGACAAATTAATCAGTCGCGCCCCCCACAACAACAAGGAAACACCCATGACAAAAACCAAAGTGCTGATCGGTTTTCTCTGTCTCTTCAGCGGCTATGTCGCCGCCGCCCCGGCTGCTGCGGACAAAGACGTGGCGCAAGCCGTGGACCATCTGACCCAAGCCATGCTGCACAAGGACATTCCCGGCCTGGAAGCGCTGACGGCGGCCAACCTGAGCTATGGGCATTCCAGCGGTAAAATCCAGGACAAGAAAGCCTTCATTGCCGATATCAAAACGGGCAAAAGCGCGTTCAAGACATTAGAGATGCAGAACCAGACCATTACCCTGTCGGGTGATACGGCGCTGGTCCGCAACCACTTCTCGGCACAGGCGCTCAACGGTACTGAAGTGGTGCCGACCGAGATCGAGAACCTGCAGATTTGGCAGAAACAACATGGGAAATGGTTGTTGGTTGGGCGTCAGGCTTTCCATATCTGACTTGTCTGCCAGTTAAAGGGTGTCTGGTCTGACGCCTTCGCGAGCAAGCCCGCTCCCACAGTGAATCGGCGTTGGGCACGTAATTACCGATCAACACCGGACCCTGTGGGAGCCGGGCTTGCCCGCGATGAGGGCGGCACATCCAGCAAGGATGTCGGCTGACACTCCGCCTTCGCGAGCAGGCTCACTCCCATAGGGGGAATTTGTGGTGACCAGAAGAAAAGTGAATCGCCGGATCTAAAGTACTGATCGGTATAGCAGTCCAACAGTCGCGGCGTATCGATGACTTTGGCGGGTGTTCCGACCGGGATCGTCAAGTACCACGTTGCCAGTTCGATCATCTCTACTCTCCTTGGGAACGACGGGACCCTACAGCACTTATGACTGATTCCCTTCTACAAGGTTTGTGCGCAGGAATTGAACTCCTGAGCCCCGCCGCACCTCCTAAGTAATGTGTTACTTCCTTTTCGCTTTACGCTGTTGGAGGACGACGCCATGCGCCGCATGCTACTCATTACTTCTCTGATATTGTGCCTGCCCATCGGGTCAGCCCTGGCCGTAAGCGGCAAGGATGTTGCGACCTCGGCAGGGGTTTCCGCTTCCCTTTATTCAACCTTCAAAGACCACAAAATGGTGATTCCGGCTCGGGATGACGTCTCTGCGTTTGTCGCCAGTGACGGCGCTATTCGTGGGGTCTACATGGAAGCGGTGTTGCATCAGATCCGCCAGGACAACCCTGGCCTCAACGCCACCGACGAAGACCTGGCCAATGCGATCCTCGTTCAATACGAAGGGCCAGCGCCTCACTAACCACCTATGTTCACTCGCGTGAGTATCAGGGGCAGGCTTGTATAAATGCCTGCCCTTGGTCTGCGCTCGAACGCTATGGGCAAAACTGATCACGGGCCACTATGATTGAGCCCATGACGACCTCGGCCCCGATCCGTTCACCCTGCCCACCCGGTGCCTGCATTTGCGGGCGTGACCCGTTGCTGGAAACTCCCGGCGCGGACGTGCGCATCCTGTTTCTGACCCGTCAGGATGAGAAACGCCTGCTTGAGCGCCTGGAAAACCTGCAAAGCCTGGCCGACCTTGAACACGTGCAGCAGCTGATGTACGGGCGCTTAGGCATTCGAGTTGAACTGATGCCGAGCTTCAACGAAGTGCGAACCATGCGCGGCATCGGCATACAGATCGAGGAACTGCCGGGCCTATGCCGCAAGACCCGCGCGGCGATTCCGGCCGCCATCCGCCGAAGCCTGGAAAAGCGCCCGGAGATCGCCTACGAGCTGCTCAACGCCAACGACTTGCTGCGCGATGCCTAAGTGTTTCACCGCCGCATCCCTTGCTTGAAAAATCTGTTGGCGGCGGCGGGCAAGCACCAGGCCTCATTGAAAGTACGCAAAACCTGTGGGAGCGGGCTTGCTCGCGAAGGCGCCAGCACATTCAACCCATAAGTTGACTGACAGACCGCTTTCGCGAGCAAGCCCGCTCCCACAGGGCCTGCAGTGGTCTTGAGAGCTAGCGCACTTTACGCAGCAAAAAGTGCGACAACGCCGGAATCAGCACCAACGCCCCGACCATGTTCCAGATAAACATGAAGGTCAGCAGGATGCCCATGTCCGCCTGGAACTTGATCGGCGACCAAGCCCAAGTGATGACGCCTGCCGCCAGGGTGATGCCGACCAGCGCCACGACCTTGCCGGTGAACGCCACCGCATTGCGATACGCCTCGGTCAGCGACAACCCGGCACGCTGCTGCGCCAACTGCACACTCAGCAAGTACAACGCGTAGTCGACGCCAATCCCCACGCCGAGGGCGATCACCGGCAGCGTCGCGACTTTCACTCCCATGCCGAGCCAGACCATCAGCGCTTCGCACAAAATCGAGGTCAACATCAACGGCACCACAGCAACCACCACCGCTCGCCAACTGCGGAAGGTGATGAAACACAACACAATCACCGCGCCATAGACGTACAGCAACATGGTCCGGTTGGCCTCGCGCACAACGATGTTGGTGGCTGCTTCGATCCCGGCACTGCCGGCGGCCAGCATAAACTGGCGATCACCATTGCTGTGTTCACGGGCAAAGGTTTCGGCGACTTGCACCACGCGGTCCAGGGTTTCGGCCTTGTGATCGGACAGGTAGGCCACGATCGGCATCATCGAACAATCATTGTTGAACAGGTCCGGGCTGCTGACCGAGGCCTGCTGCGCGCCGTAATTCAGCACATTCTGGTTGCGAGCGATGGTCAGCCACTTCGGGTTGCCTTCGTAAGACCCAGCCGTGATCTGCCGCACCGCGTTGACCAGCGACACGGTGGTTTGCACGCCCGGTTGCTGCTGCAACAGCCAACCCAAGCGATCGGCCTCCACCAGCGTTTCGTATTTCAGGCAGCCTTCGCTGGGGGTCTTGAGCATGATCGCGAACTGATCGCTGGACAGCGAATAGTTGGCAGTGATGTAGGCGTTGTCGCGGTTGTAACGCGAATCGGCGCGCAGTTCCGGGGCGCCGGGGTCCAGATCGCCGATCTTCAGATGATGGCTGACGACAATCCCGCCCACCGCCAACACCGTCGCCACGCTCACGGCGATGGTGGCCCAGCGGCGTTCGGTGAACTTGTCGAGGAAACTCCAGAGCGCGCCCATGCCTTTGCCGCGCAGCTCTTCGTTTTCCGCGCGCAAGCTGCGCACGGCGGCTTTGCGACTGACGCCCCAGTAGGACAGCAACACCGGCAGCAGCACCAGGTTGGTGAAGATCAGCACCGCGACGCCGATGCTGGCGGTGATGGCCAAGTCCTGGATCACCGGGATATCGATCAGCATCAACACCGCAAAACCCACGGCATCGGCCAGCAACGCGGTGAGTCCGGCGAGGAACAAGCGGCGGAAGGTGTAGCGCGCGGCGACCAGTTGATGGGTGCCACGCCCGACGTCCTGCATGATCCCGTTCATCTTCTGCGCGCCGTGGGACACGCCGATGGCGAACACCAGGAACGGCACCAGAATCGAAAACGGGTCCAGGGCAAAACCGAACAGCGCCACCAGGCCCAATTGCCAGACCACAGCGATCACCGAGCAGAGGATCACCAGCGCGGTACTGCGCACGCAGCGGGTGAAGTAAAAATGATCGCCGTGGCGATCAGCGCGGCGACGCCGAAGTACAGCATCACCTGCATCAGTCCATCGATCAGGTCACCGACCAGTTTGGCGAAGCCGATCACGCGGATCTTGATCGGGCCTTTGCCCTCTTCCCCCGCAACCCGCACCCGGCCTTCGAATTCGTACTTGTTGCGCAGCTTCTCTTCGAGGGTTTTAGAGAACTGGTGGTAGTCGATGCCCTGGCCGGTAACCGGGTCTTTCTCCAGCAGCGGCACGAAGATCATGCTCGACTTGAAGTTGTTGCCGATCAGGCTACCGACGATCCCCGAGCGCGCAATGTTCTGCCGCAACTGCTGAACGCTCTGGGCCGAGCCGTCGTAGGAGTCGGGCATCACCGGCCCGCCCTGGAAACCTTCTTCGGTGACTTCGGTCCAGCGCACGGCCGGGGTCCACAGGGACTTCATCCAGGCACGATCAACGCCCGGGGTCACGAACAGTTCGTCGTTGATCTCCTTCAAGGCATCGAGGTAATGCGGATCGAAAATATCGCCGTTGCTGCTCTCCACCACCACCCGCACCGCGTTGCCCAGGCCGCGAAGGGCCTGACGGTTTTCCAGGTAGTTTTTGATGAAGGGCTGGCTCTGAGGGATCATTTTTTCGAAGCTGGCATTGAGCGTCAGCCGGGTCGAGGCAAAAAAACTCAGCGCCAGCGTCACCAGCAAACAGGCCAGCACCACCCACAGTCGGTTGTTAAAAATCAGCCGTTCCAGGGTGTTTCCGGAGCGGGCATCGAAGCCCTTGAGCTCGCGGATGACCGGCATTGTTTCAAGTTCGTAGTGACCCATCATGCTGTTCTCTTTGTTATGCCGGGCTTATTCGAGGGGCAATTGCCGCAAACCACGGGTGCCCGCGAGCACCAGTGCGCCGCTTTTAGTGATCTGTGCGGCGGCCACCGGGGCCAGTGAAGTGTTCGGTTGAATCTGAAAACTGGCGCCGTCGTCAGCGCTGACCAACACTTGCCCGGCCTGGCTGACCAGGACGATCCGGCCGTCGGCGGTCACACTGCTGGCGGTGATGCTGATCGGCAAACCGAGTTCGACTTTGTTCCAGCTCGCGCCGTCGTCAGTGCTGCGGTAGACGTTGCCGCGCAAGCCGAATACCAGCGCAACCCCGGGTTTGCCGGTGATGCCGAAAAAGCTGCCGTTATAGGGCGTGGGCGTTGCCTTGAATCGAGCGCTTGGACGATCCAGTTTCAACACCAACCCTTGCTCGCCGACGATGAACAATTGGTCACCGATCGGGCGCAGCGCATAGAGGTTCAGCGCAGTCGGGTTGTCGGTGCGCTCCAGCAACGGCGTCCAGTGGCGACCGCCATCGTCGGTGCGAAAAATCAGGTTGAAGGCACCGACGATGTAGCCGACCTGATCGCTTTCGAACCAGACATCCAGGAAGGGTTTGTCGGCGCCCTCCTCGACCATGCGTTGAGCGTCATTGACCCGCGCTTGCAGGTCGGCGTCGTCCGGTTGGCGGGCGAGTTGCTGCCGGTAATAGTCGAGCATGATCGGGCCGATCTGACGGCCGTCCAGTTGTCGGTTCCAGGTCTGGCCAGCGTCGCTGCTGTGCAACACCACGCCATCGTGCCCCACCGCCCAACCTTGTTGCGGATTTGGAAAGTGCACCGCCACCAGGTCGGAACTGACCGGCACCGAGGCCTGCTGCCAATGTTGGCCGGCGTCATCGGAGTACAAAATGTGCCCGCGCTGACCCACGGCAATCAACCGCTCGCCGGCCCGGGCCAATCCCGTCAGTGTGGCGTGGGCCGCCAGGGCGCTGGGCAGCGCAGGTGTATCGAGCACATCGGCAAATTCACCGGCCACCGCCGGATGGGTAAACGGCACCGCCATCGCTGCCGCCAATGCGGCCAGCAAAAACCACTTGATCGTTGTCATTTTTATTATCTCGGGTGCACACCACCGCCTCCTTGTAGGAGCGAGGCTTGCCCGCGAAGGCGGTGTATCAGTAACGATGATGTCGACTGACACACCGCCTTCGCGGGCAAGCCTCGCTCCTACAGGGATCGGGGTTAACGGATGCCGGTACCGGCCAGCGACTCGGCGGACCATTGGGCCTTGGACAGTGGCTCGATGTACTTCAAGCCACCGTAAGGACCGTAGAAACCGTTCATGTTGTAGGCGCCGGAAACCAGGTCATAGAGCATGTGGTTGATGGTGTCCGGGGCTTGCACGTCGTAGCTGTAGGTCAGGTGCGAGAAGCCGCCACGGTAGAGCTGGCCACGGGCGTCATACTCGTCGGATGCCAAAGCAATCCAGCTGTCCTCGTCGAGATAGAAGGTGCGCTTGCTGTAGATGTGGCGCTTGCCCGGTTTGAGCGTGGCCTCGACCACCCACACCCGGTGCAGCTCCCAGCGCAGCAGATCGGGGTTCACATGGTTGGCCTTCATCACGTCGGCCGCGTCTTTGTGGTAGCTCAACTTGTAGGTGTTGTACGGCACGTAGAGTTCTTTTTGCCCACCAGTTTGAAGTCGTAACGGTCCATCGCTCCGTTGAACAGGAACGCGTCGTCGTAGGTGGCGGCGCCGACAGTGCCTGGGTTTGGCGTGTCGTAGGCCAGGTCCGGCGCGAGCTTCACCCGACGTTGCCCCGGCAGGTATTGCCAGGCGCGACGCGGCTGTTTCAGCGGGTTGACCGAGTCCATTAGCAACAGTGCTTCACCGGCGCGACGGGCCGGACCCGAGTAAGCCAGTTTGATCTTGTAGAACACCTCATCGGCGGATACCGGGCCAGCCGGGCGTGCCGGCGCGTACAGCGGGTATTCGATGAAGAAGTTGCCGGTGGAACTCAGCGAGGCCGCGCCCGAGGAGTCAACGTTCCAGGAGTCGTACTTGTTGGTCATCGCCACGCCTTGATAGCGCAGCAAGTGGTTCCACATCGCTTCGTTGCCGTCAGCCGGAATCGGGAACGGCACGCCCGGCAAGACGTTTTCCAGACCGAGGCCACCGTCGGTGGTCTTGGCGGTCACGGCATTTTTCGCGGTGTTGTCCAGCACCCCTTTGGGCAACGCAATGGTGCGGTGGGTCGGGTACACGTCGAGGCGATAAGTCGGGTAACGGGTGAGCAGCGCCTGGGTGGTGGCGGTGAGTTTGTCTTTCTGCTCGGCGAGGTTCTGGGTGGTGATCACCAGGTGCGGTTTTTCATTGCCGTACGGGTCCGGGCGGAACGAATCACCGGTCTTGAATTCAGCCGGAATCGTGGTCAGGCCGCCGGTGTACGCCGGAATAGTGCCATCGGCATTCGCCGCTTTTTCCGCGCCGACGGCGGTCAGGCTGCTGCCCAGTTTGGCCGCCTGGTCAGGGCTGACGGCGGCATAGGCAGATGAGGCAACGGTCAGCGCCAGAGCGCTGGCCAGGATTGATTTGACGAAATTCATGGGGTGTCTCCTGTTAACACACAGCTCTTGGTTCAGAGGGTGGTTTTGAATGTGAGGGCAACCATGCCGCGATCCTTGAGCTGCGCAGGGATGCCGGCAAACGAAGTGGCCTGGCCTGGAACGCAGTTGTATTGGCCGTTGGCGCCGGGCGCGGCACCGTCGCCATGTGCCGAGGCACTGCCGGCAGAGCCACACGTGTCGAAGTCGCCGAAGTTATCAACGTACTTGAGGTCGAAGCGGTACTGAGTGCGCACGTCCATGCCGACCCCGACCGAGTAACTGCCGGTGCCCTTGTTACCGCCCAATTGCACCGAGGACTGGCCTGCAAGGCCGACGTTGTAGCTGACCGGCAGGTACATATCGATGCCGGGGAAAACCTGGTACCAGGTCGGCGTAAAGTTCATCCCCATGATGTAGTTGTCTTTGGTGACCTTATCGATGCCCTGGTACCAGTCATCGCCCTTGAACAACTGCTGGTTCTCGGTCACGTCCAGCCAGCGGCTATACGCCACTTCCACCAGCAACGGCGCGGTGTCCCAGACCGGCGTCGGGCCGAAGGTGGTCAAGCCATTGAGCACCGCGTGCACGGTGTTGCCGCGGGCGACGCCGTTTTCGCCGTTGAAGCTGCTGATAACACCCGGCTGCCCCGCCGCTGCCGGCGAAGGATTGACAGTGGCCGGCACGCTGGACAGCGGCATGTTGTGGCGATAGTTCACGTCCAGCCCGAAGCTGACCCCTTCAATGTTTTTCGCCAGGCTGATGCCGTAGATGTCGATGTCATCCACGTAAAACTGGTTGTAGCTGCCTGCGTTACCCGAGATCAGCTGCGGGATACCAACGGCGGTCGGTTGCAGCGCAATGTTGGGCAGCATGTCGGAGGTTTTGCGGTAGTAGAAACCCAGCGTGCCGTCCAGCCATGCCGGGCTCCACTTGGCCATCAGGCCGAAGTCACCACTTTGGCTCGGCGTAAACGTATGGCCGTTGTTGAGTCGCAGGTACTCGTTCGCCCCCACCGGCCCGGGCACGCCGAACAACGGGTTGGCGCCGCCGATCAGCGACAGATCGTGGCCGCCATTCTGAATCCCGTCGTTGAAGCCCAGGAAGGTGCCGGACTCCGGAATGCGCGAGGCATCCCAACCGAAAAAGTACTGTGCGGCGAGGGTCAATTCGGAGTTGACGGTGAGGCTGGTGGACAACTGTTTACGCGGAATAAACAGCTCTTTGGATTCGGTACCGGGCACGGTCAGTGCTTTGGTCAGGTCCAGGCCTGCCTGGCCGTAGCTGTTGCCATGGGCGAACGCCAGAATGCTTTCGCCCCAGTACACGTTGTGCTTGCCCAACTTGCCGCTGAGCAACGATTCGTCGCCGATCTCGGTGCTGCCGAACACAAACGCATCGAGCAACTCGGAGGACGGTCCGTTGTAGTAGCGGTCGACATAGCCACTCTGGCGGTTCGAATCGGGCTTGCCGTTATTCAGCTGATTGGTCGACGGGTTGGTGCTGCCAACGTCGTCATAGGCATGGTCGTACCAACTGTTGGCGCTGACCCGAAAACCCAGGTTCTGCTTGAACACCACGTCCAGTTCCGACAGCACATCAAGGCGTTCGGAGACCGGGCTGCCCGCCGAAAAGTTGCGGTCACCGTCGTTGCTGTTCCAGGTATTGGACAGCTTGCTGTTCGCGCCCTCGACCCGCTGGGCATAGTTGAGCTTCAGGGTGTTGTCGAAGCGCACCGACAAGTCATCGTTGCCGGTGTTGAACTCAAAAGCATAGACGGGACCGATACCCAGCCCGGCGAGAACCGCCGATGCCAGGAGCCCACGTCGCAGATTTGGATGGCAGATCTTATTGTTGTTATTCATCTAGCGTGCTCGCCTTGGCTGATTCAAGAACATGCGACTGGCCGGTGCACTCCTGCGCGGGGGCGCTGGCCGGATCGGTCGAGGTTGTTGTATCGCGAGCGACCGGCAGGCTGCCGGTCAATTGGGCCAAATCGTCGGTCAGCGCAATTTATGTGGGATGTGGTTGGGATTTATGTGGGAGCGGGCTTGCTCGCGAAGAGGCAGTGTCAGTCAATATCGAAGTCGACTGACACACCGCTTTCGCGAGCAAGCTCGCTCCCACAGGGTTAGCGTTGGACGGTTTAGAACTGCTGCCGGAAATCCGTCGGCGACAGTCCGGTCCAGCGCTTGAAGGCACGGGTGAAGTTGCTGGTGTCGCTGAAGCCCAGCAGAAAGGTGATTTCGGTCACCGGGCGTGAGGCCTGGCTCAGGTAACTGCAGGCCAGCTCTTTGCGCGTGTCATCGAGCAGTTGCTGGAAATGGGTGCCGCGCTGGGACAGTTTGAGCTGCAGTTTGGTCGGGCTCATGCACAGCGCACTGGCGACTTTGTCACGGCTGCAATCACCGTCCGGGAGAAACTCGATGATCTTCTGGGTCACCCCGGTGATCACGTCACTTTTGTCCAGCCGCGCCAGATAACTGATGATGATGTTGTCGTTGACCTGGGCCAGCTCCGGGCAGGAGCCGCTAAGCGGTTGTGCCAGTTCGGCCTTGTCGAACACCAGCAAACTACTCGCCTGCCCGAACAACACCGGCGCCCTGAACAACGCTTCATACGGGCCGGCGCCCTCGTGGGGCATCGGCCGGCACAACTCCACGCGAACCGGTTTGAATTCCTGTTTGTAGAGCAGGCGCATGGTACGAATCAGAAAACCGAAAAACGCATCTTCGGTCTCGTTGCTGAGCCCGACCAAGTGATCGAAGCGCATCAACACCTGCTCGTCAGCCTGATTGAGACTGGCCTTGGCAACCTGGGACACCAGACGGAAATAGCGCTCCAGCCGCCGGCAGAAATCCAGCAGCGTGCCACTGGCCGCCAGTGAATAGCCCAAGGCATGCAAATGCGTGAGGTGAATGTGTTTGGCCACGGTCAGGCCGAAATACGGGTTGTTGGTCACATCGACGCAGGCTCGATACAGCTTGCTCATCGTCGCGGCCGGCAGGCGGGTCATCGGGTCAGTGGAGACGTCCAGCGGAATACCGATGGCGGTAAAGATCCGCTTGCTGTCCACACCGCTGGCGTCCAGCGCCCGGGCGATGGCCACGGTGTAGCTGCCGATGGTGGTGGGCTGCAACGCGTCTTCACGCAACGACGGTTCGGTGTCGGGCGAATCCAATTCCGAACCTGACATTTTCGAATCTGACATGAGCCTGCCTGCTAGGGATGCGAAAGCCGATGTTCACCGCAGGCCACGCCTGGGTCAATGACCCACCCGGCCAGTATCCCGGATGTTCCGGTGCTTGGCGTGTTAGTCACCTGTCCCGCTGACCTTTGAATTCATTCAATTGACCGGTAACGCCAGGGTGGTTCTGCCCACAATGCGTTCACGTTGTGCAGCGAATAAAGAGAAGAACGCATGAACGAGAACACGCAATTCGATTACATCGTAGTTGGCGCGGGCGCTGCCGGCTGCGTGGTTGCCAGTCGCTTGTCGGAAGATCCGGACATTTCGGTCTGCCTGCTCGAAGCCGGCGGGCCGGACACCAACCCGCTGGTGCACATGCCGGCCGGTGTCGCGGCGATGGTTCCGACTTCGATCAACAACTGGCAGTACCAGACGGTGGCGCAGTCCGGCTTGAATGGTCGGGTCGGTTATCAGCCACGGGGCAAGACCCTGGGCGGCAGTTCTTCGATCAATGCCATGGCCTATCACCGCGGCCACCCGGAGGATTTCAACCGCTGGGCCGCCCTGGGCAACCCGGGCTGGAGCTATCAGGAGGTGCTACCGTTCTTCAAGCGCGCCGAACACAACGAACACTTCACCGACCCATTGCACGGCCAGAACGGCCCGCTGAACGTACGCTTCCATTCCTCGCCCAACCCGTTTGGCGAGACCTTCGTCGAGGCCGGCATTCAGGCGGGTTACCCGGCGTGCCCGGATCAGAATGGCGCGAGCATGGAAGGCTTTGGCCGCGTGCAAGTGATGCAAAAGGACGGACAGCGTTGCAGCGCCGCCCGCGCTTACCTGACGCCCAATCGCCAGCGGCAGAACCTGAGCATCGAAACCCACGCCCACGCCACCCGAATCCTGTTTGACGGCAAGCGTGCGGTGGGCATCGAATTCCTGCAAAACGGTGTCAAGCGTACCTTGCGTGCCCGACATGAGCTGATCCTGAGCTCCGGCGCGTTCAACTCGCCGCAGCTATTGCTGTTGTCCGGGGTCGGCCCGAAAGGAGAACTGCTGAAGTTCGATATTCCGGTGGTGCATGAACTGCCCGGTGTTGGCCGCAACCTGGTGGATCACATCGATTACGTGCATTCCTACCGGGTCAAATCCCGGCACCTGATCGGCTTATCGCTGGCAGGCATTTGGGACATCACCAAAGCCGCGTTTCGCTACTGGCGACAGCGCAGCGGCCCGTTGACCACTAATTTCGCCGAGGCCTGCGCCTTCGTCAAAACCACCCCGGACCTGCCGCAGGCGAGACATCGAACTGGCCCTGACCATCGCCATGTTTGCCGACCATGGGCGCACGTTGTATCGCGGCCACGGCTTGAGCGTGCATGCCTGCCTGCTGCACCCGAAAAGTGTCGGCCAGCTCAGCCTCGCCAGCACCGACCCGATGGTGCCGCCGCTGATTGATCCGGCGTTCCTGACCCATCCCGATGACATCAAGACACTGATAAAAGGCTACCGCGTGATCGAGAAAATCATGGCGACTCCGGCCTTCAAGGCGCTTAGCCCTCGGGATGTAATCGACGCGCCAATGAACACCGATGCCGAGATCGAGCAGGTGTTGCGCAACCGTTCCGACACCCTTTATCACCCGGTGGGCACCTGCAAAATGGGCGCCGACGCCATGGCGGTGGTCGACGCCCGGCTTAAGGTGCACGGCCTGGAAGGCTTGCGCGTGGTCGACGCGTCGATCATGCCGACTATCATTGGATGCAGCACCACGGCCGCCACCGTGATGATCGGCGAAAAAGCCGCCGAGTTTATCCGCCAGGACCGCGCGGCCGGCACCGCCATCACCCAAAGGGACGATCATGAACCCAGCGCCGCTCATCACCACGCCTAAGCTGCTGACGGTTGCCGCCGTCGTCGAACTCGCCACCGGCGTGGCCCTGCTGCTCACCCCCGGCATTGTCAGCAATGTGCTGCTGGGGATTGTCGGGACCGACGTGACCAATCTGTTTGCGCGGTTTTTCGGGATTGCGCTGATTGCGCTTGGGATTGCTTGTTGGCCGAGACCCATCAGTGTCGGCGCGGTGCGGGCGATGCAGGTCTACAACGGGGCAATTGCGCTGTACCTGGCGTATGTCGGGGTGTTTGTCAGCAGCGGTCTCTTGTTGTGGCCCGCAGTGGTGTTTCACAGCGTGATGACCCTCCTGCTGCTTCGCCGCTAACCCAACCCAACGCAAATCAAATGTGGGAGCGGGCTTGCTCGCGAAAGCGGTTTCACATTCAACACATGTGTGGAATGACACACCCTCTTCGCGAGCAAGCCCGCTCCCACATGGGACTATGGGCATTCTGCGGATCACCGTTCAACCCGCAATGACCTGTCCCTCCTCACTCGCCATGCAACATTGAATCCCTCAATCCATTGATCCAAAGGAGTACGCACATGGGCGTATTGGACGGCGTTCGTATCGTCGAAATTGCCGGCATCGGGCCGGGGCCGTTTTGCGGCATGTTGCTGGCGGACATGGGCGCCGAGGTTATTCTGGTGGAGCGTGCCGGCAGCAAGGGCGCCGACCTGCTCGACCTGGGCCAGCACGCCATCGTCAATCGCGGCAAACAGTCGATAGCCCTGGACCTCAAGGACCCCGAAGCCATCGAAGCGGTGCTGCGTCTGATCGAAGGCTGCGATGCGCTCATCGAAGGCATGCGCCCCGGCGTCATGGAACGCCTGGGCTTGGGCCCGCAAGTGTGCCTGGCACGCAATCCACGTCTGGTTTACGGGCGCATGACCGGTTGGGGCCAGCACGGCCCATTGGCCCAGGCCGCCGGCCACGACCTGAACTACATCGCCCTGTCCGGCGCCTTGTGGTTCAGTGGTGAGGCCGGCCAGCCACCGATGGCGCCGCCGACTCTGGTCGGTGATCTGGGCGGCGGCGCGCTGTACCTGGCGATGGGCATTCTGGCGGGGATCATCAATGCCAGCACCAACGGTGTCGGTCAGGTGGTGGACGCGGCGATTGTCGACGGCAGTGCCAACCTGATGAACCTCTTGCTGTCGGCGCATGCCGCCGGCCAACAGCCGCTGGAACGCGGTTGCGGGTTGCTTGATGGCGCCCATTGGGGCCGCACGTATGCCTGCGCCGATGGCTTGTTCGTCAGCGTGCAAGCCCTTGAACCGCAGTTCAATGCGCTGCTGTTCAACAAACTGGGGTTAGGCGACGATCCGGACTTCAAGAAACCTTACGACCCGCGCCTGTGGGGCACGTTGCGCGAACGACTGGCCACGGTGTTTGCCAGCCAGCCCCGCCAGCACTGGATCGACCTGCTGGAAGGCAGCGACGCCTGCTTCGCCCCGGTGTTGACCCCGGCCGAAGCCCTGAACCATCCGCACATGGCCGAGCGTGGCGTGTATTCGCGCACCGAAGGCGTATTGCAAGCCGCACCGGCTCCACGGTTTTCGGCGACGCCTTCGGCAGCGGGTTCAGTGCCCAAGCGTGGGGAGCACACGGCGCAGATCTTGCGCAAGGCTGGTCTGGATGAGAGCCGGATAGAACGGTTGCAGATCGGCTAAACACACATCCCCTGTGGGAGCGAGCTTGTGTGGTGAGGGAGCTTGCTCCCGCTGGGCTGCGAAGCGGCCCCCTTTGTTCGCAAAAGAAAGGGACTGCTTCGCAGTCCAACGGGAGCAAGCTCCCTCGCCACAGGGTCAGTGTCAGATTTTAAGGTCCAGGAAGACCTAACATCATTTTTTCAGGAACACCGCCACCGGACTGTCCTCGCGCAACGCGTGACAGGTGTTAAGCAACCGCCCGGTAGCATCACGATAAGCCTCGACATCCTCGGCCGTACGCGGCGCAACCATCGCGCGGGCCATGGGAATCGTCTGGAACGCCGTGGTGGCAATCGGCAGCAGCAACTCGGTCAAATGCACGCAACCGCCGATCCCGCCAAACAGTTCTTTGATCCGCCGCGAAAACCCTGACCCGATCCGTTCCCCCAGCAGTTTTTCATAGGCCGGCATTGCCCCACGGCATTCGCTGGTCGGCACGTCAGGCATCGATACCCGAACCTCACGCACGATGAAGTCATCGTCCAGGGTCAGCCGAATCCACATGCCGTGATAGGTCTGCCCCGCCGCGACGATCCGGCCTTCAGCAAGGGTCACCGGATGGGTTTTGCTGTCGTTCAACCGCCCTTCGATATCCCACAGGCCATCGGTGCGCAAAAAGCCCTGGCATTCGACCTTGCGCCGGTGAATCAGCCGGCGCCCCCACTCATCGACCTCGTCGATCATCATTCAAACCGCCTGCTTGCGACGACGACGCCACACCAGCACGCCCACCAACAACAGCAGCACCGCTGCAATCGGCGGTGCGGCAGCCTTGAGCTTGGGCATCACCACGTGCTTCAAGGCATACATTTGCCCTTGGTGCATGTAGTCATAACCGGCCGGCATCGGCAGTACACCGTTGAGGCGGGCGTACTCGGCGTAGTCGGCTTGCATGCTGACAAAGCGCTCGGGCATTTGCTGTTGCAGGTCATTCACTTCTCCGGGGTCGGTGGCGATGTTGTAGAGGTGCCATTGCTCATTGCCCACCGGTTTCAGGCTTTTCACCAGTTTGTAATCACCCTTGAACAGCGCTGCGCTGCCGGACAGTTCATAGCCGATGGCCTGGTCTTCGGGGTGCACGCGATCCGTTGTGCCCTTCAGCACTGGCACCAGGCTGTTGCCGATCATCGGCTCTACGGCCCGTCCCTGATATTCACCGCTGTGCGCGGCAACCCCGGCGACATCGAGCAAGGTCGGGACAATGTCCGTGACGTGGGTAAACGCTTTGACGATGCGGTTGGTTTGCATGCTCGGCACGCCGGACACAATCAACGGCGTGCGCAATCCGCCCTCGCCGGCAAAGAACTTGTAGCCACTCAGGGGCGACGCGGCAGCGCTGGCCCAACTCGGGCCGATGCTGGTGAACGCGCCCTTGCTGCCCAGGCGATCAAGCTCGCGGGTGTAGTGCATTTCCAGCCATAGCCGGATCGCTGGAATTGCGTACGGATCGGTAGGTTCGCTGCCGTTGTCGGAGAGGAATACAAACACTGTGTTGTCGTAATCGCCGGTGGCTTTGAGGTGGGCGATCAGGCGGCCGATTTCCCGGTCCATGGTTTCACCCATGCCGGCGTACACCTCCATGCGTCGGGCTTCGTAACGTTTTTCATGCTCGTCAAGGGCATCCCAGTCGGCGGTGCTGGCCATGGTTTGCATGCCGCTCCCGGCGGGAATCAACCCCAGTTCGATGGCGCGCTCACGACGGGCCTGGCGCAAGGCCGTCCAGCCTTGGTCGTACCGGCCACGGTACTTGTCGATGACATCCTTGGGCGCCTGGACCGGCACATGATTGGCCTGAAACCCGAGGTAGGCGAAAAACGGTTGGCCGTCCTTGCGATCCGCCGCGATGTATTCCATGGCCTTGTCGACGATAAAGGTCGAGGAGTAGTAATCCTTGGGCAGGTGCGCCGGCTGACCGTTCTCGAACCAGGCAGCCTTGTCGTACAGCGGCGCGTAGGGCCGCTCTTCCCAGTTGTCGGAGCCGCTATCGGCCTGGATGAACGAACGTTCGAAGCCACGGTTGTTGGGCAAGGTGTCGGCGGTTTTGCCCAAGTGCCACTTGCCGGTGATGTAGGTGTGATAACCGCCGTCCTTGAGCTGGCTGGCGACGGTGATCGCATTGTCGTTGAGCACACCGCTGTAGCCGGGTTTGCCCAGGTGTTCGTCGGGCATGGTTTCCGGCATGTTGCCGACGCCATTGCGGTGGTTGTCGACGCCGGTCATCAGCATTGAGCGAGTCGGCGAACAGGACGCAGTCACGTGGAAATCGGAGAAACGCACACCTTCGCGGGCCAGGGTGTCGATGTTCGGCGTGGCGATTTCACTGCCGAAGGAGCCGACATCGCTGTAGCCCCAGTCGTCGGCGACCAGGACTACGATGTTTGGGCGTTTGGGTGCGGCGAAACACTGGGTGCCGAGTGCCAGGCAACAGATTGCCAGGGCAAGTGGTTTGAACGCAATCATCAGGAGTTCCTTGTTCTCATTGTGGGAGCGGGCTTGCTCGCGAAGAGGCCATCACATCCAACATTGATATTGGCTGACACACCGCTTTCGCGAGCAAGCCCGCTCCCACATTGGATTTGTGTATGGCTTGAGTCAGGGTTTCAACAGCGCGCCCATCACCCGTTGAAACAGCGTGCCGTAAGGCGGCCGCAGCAGGCCCATGACGTCCCAGAACGGTGGTGTGAACACCGAACGTTCCAGGCTGAACGCCTTGAAACCATAACCACCGCGATAACGACCAAAACCCGAGTGACCGCAGCCGCCAAAGGGCAAGTCGTTCTGGAACAGGTGCTGCATCACTTCGTTGATACACGCGCCGCCCGAATGGGTGCGTTCCAGCACATGCCGGGCCTCGTCACGGTCGTGGCCGAAGTAGTACAGCGCCAGCGGTCGCGGATGCGCGTTGATGTAGTCGAGCGCCTCGCTGAGGTGGCGATAGCTGCGGATCGGCAGCAGCGGGCCGAACACTTCCTCTTGCATCGCCAGCGTGCTGTCCGGCGGGTCCACCAGCAGGGTCGGGGCGATCTTGCGCGAAGCGCTCAAGTCCTCGTTGTCCGGATTGACCTCGATCACCCGTACACCGTGTTGGCGGGCGTCGTGCACACAGGCTTGCATCCGTCGGTATTGACCGGGCGTGGCCATGGCCGTGTAGTCCGGGTTATTGAGCAGCGTCGGGAACAGGCGCCGCAGTTCGGCTTGCATGCAGCTCAACAACCGCTCGCGATCCGCCTCGTGCACCCAAACGTAATCCGGCGCGATACAGGCCTGCCCGCTACTGATGCCCTTCCCGGCCCAGATACGCCGGGCGGCGTTTTCCAGGTCAGCGCCCTGGCCGATGATCGTCGGCGATTTGCCCCCCAGTTCAAGGGTCAACGGCGTCAGATTTTCTGCGGCAGCGCGCATCACCAGGCGCCCGACCCGGGGGCTGCCAGTAAACACCAGGTGATCCAGCGGCATCGCGGAGAATGCCGCGCCCAGTTCGGCACCGCCGATAAACGCCGCGACTTCGGTGTCATCGAACTGTTCGGCCAGCAGTTCAATCAACAATCCTGCGGTGGCCGGGGACTGGTCGGAAAACAGCAGAATCGCCCGGTTACCCGCCGCCAGCGCCTCGGCCAACGGCCCCAGCGCGATGGCGATGGGGAAATTCCACGGCGAGATAATGCCGATGGTGCCCAGCGGCTGAAAGTGAATCTCGGCCCTGGCGCCCAGCCAACCGCTGCCCAGTTCGGCTTTGCGCCGTTGCGGGTGCATCCAGCGGTGCACATGGTCGCGGGCGTATTTGAGCCCCTGCACCGGCAACAGCACATCGGCCATCAGCGATTGGTCATGACTGCGCCAGGTGAAGTCCTTGGCCAAGGCCTCGCAGAGTGGCTGCTGATGATCGAGCAACAGCTTGATCACCCGGTTGATCCGTGCAATGCGCAAGTCCGCCGACGGAGGTCCCTCGGACAAAGAGGCGGCCTGCTGACGGGCGAGAACATCCGCCACCCGTTCGGCGAGCGTATCGGCCTGCGTGTTGGAGTCGTGTAGCGCAGCGTGCATGGTCAGGCTCTCCAGTATCGAAAAATGGCTTTCTGTAGGAACAAGGCTTGCCCGCGAAGGCGATTTCAAGAACACCATCGCCGACAAGCCGTGCGCCTTTACGCTGCGCCTCTAGTGTGCCGACGCATTCGGCCCGACCAACTCAAAGTCCGGGGAGAATTTGTCCAACGAACCCAGCACGTCATACACCGCCATTTTGCTGCCATCGATCTTCAAGTCACCTTTGAACACTGCTTCAATCGGAGACATTTTTTCGGCCAGGATCGCGTTCAGCGTCTCACGAGTCAGGGTGAGCGTGGCGTCAGCCTTGTCAGCGTTGTAATCGGCGATGTAAGTCAGCGCCGAGTTCTCCAGATTGAGCATGTAGCGCTGGCCCGACGGACCGACGTCAGTGAAGTTCCAGTTGAGGACGATGTGTTTGCCCTCAACATCCGGAGCCTTCAGCCGCACACCCAGGTAGTCGAAAATATTGTTGATGGTCAGCGCCCGCAGCATGTCGGGGCTGGCGGTGCGCAGCGGCGAGGCGAGTTTCTTGCCACCGCTGCGGTGCTCCATGGCGGCGGCCAGGTAGCTGTTGCGCTCGACCGCCGATTCAGCCTGATAACCCAGTTGTTCAAGGGCATCGGCCGCCAGTTCACGCGCGGCGCTGTTGTTCGGCTCAGCGTAGATCAAATGGCTCATGGCTTGTGCCACCCAGCGGTATTCACCGTTGGCAAAGTCAGTGCGGGCACGGGCCAGCACCGCATCGGCACCGCCGCCATACTCGACAAACTTCTTGCCGTAATCCGTGTCGGACAGCGCATCCAGATTGGCCGGATTGGAGTCATACCAGCCCATGTATTGCTGATACACAGCCTTGGAGTTGCGCTGCACCGAACCGTAGAAACCATGGGTAAACGCCTCGCTGGCCAGGCTCGCCGGGACGTGATCACGCATGTATTCAGCCATCTCGACCGGTTTGTAGCCCTTGTTGATCAGGCGCAATGACTGGTCGTGCAACCACTTGTACATGTCCCGTTGCTTGGACAAATAGTTGACCACGCGCTCGTGACCAAACACCGGCCAGCCATGCTGCCCGACCAGAATGTCGGCGCCGGGGGCGAATTGATGCAGGGCTTCGTTGAGGTATTTCGACCAGGCCAGGCCATCGCGAATGGTCGCACCGCGCAGGGTCAATAATTGATGCTGGGTCGGCAGTGCCAATTCACCGGTATCGAGGACCTTGAACTGCGGGAAGTAATGGATGAACTCGGCCGGCGCCTCGGTGCCGGGGGCCAGCATGTTGACGATCTCGACGCCATCGATATTCAGCGTTTGCACCGGTTTGCTGAGTTCGAGGGTGGGCGGGATCAGGGTGATGGTGCCGTTGGACAACGCCTTCGCGCCGCCCAGGTCAATCTGGCCCTGGGCGCTGCGCGGCAACGTGGTACCGAACTGGTATTCGGCGCGGCGGCTCATGGCGTTGCCAGCCATCACGTTTTCGGCGACTGCTGTCTCCATGAACCCGGCCGGGGCAATGATCTGCACCTTGCCCGACTTCACGTCCGCTTCATCGACGATGCCGCGAATGCCCGCGAAGTGATCGACGTGACTGTGGTTGTAAAACACCGCCACCACCGGTTTTCTCGGCCGATGCTGGTAGTACAACTCAAGGGCCGCATGCGCCACTTCGGTGGCGAGGTTGCAGTCGACGATGATCAGGCCGGTCTGGCCTTCAATGATCGTCATGTTGGTCAGGTCGAGACCGCGCACCTGGTAAAACCCGTCGGTGACCTTGAACAACCCGGCGGCCATGCTTTTGCGTGCCTGGCCCCAGAGACTCGGGTTAACCGTTGCCGGTGCCTCGGCGCTGTCGAGAAATTCGTAGCCCTTGAGGCTGTACACCACATGCCCATCGGCAGCGGTGGTTTCGGCGTCGGGGATGGTGGCGATAAATCCGTGCTGGATGTCGGCTTCGACCTGCGGATCGACCGCTGGCATGGTGTGCGCCGTGGCCGCGTTGACCGCAATGGTCGCCGCCGTCGCCACTTTCTGGCCGCCCTGCCCTGCGCTGTTTTGAACCGCTTGCCAGGGAACACCGGCCTGGCCGCGTGACCAGTGCAAAGCACCGGCAATACTGGCGGCCAACACGGACACCGTCAGCACGACACGGAATGTTTTCATCGCAGGGTCTCTCTCTAATTGTTATTGGATAGCCGTAGCGATGGTGCAAGCAAGCGCCCGTGACCCGCCGGTCTTCTCGATCAATTCGTCTGTCTTCACAGGCGCGGAGGCGGAACACATAACACTTGTGGCGCGGGGCTTTTGTGGCGAGGGGGCTTGCCCCCGTTGGGCAGCGAAGCAGCCCCAAAAGCAGCAGCTTGATTTGCCTGACGCACCGCGCCGACTGGTTGACGACTGCTGCGCAGCCGAACGGGGGCAAGCCCCCTCGCCACAAAAGCCCCCTCACCACAAAGTGTTCGTAGGGCACAAGACCTGCACCTCCCCCTGCGGACAACCGCTTTCGTTGCAATGACCTGCGCAGCCCTTGGCGCCCTTCCTACTATCGGCCCATCAACGACGCCAACAGTGCGAAGAACAATAAAGGGGAGTTGTCATGAGTGAAGAGGTCTTGCTGTATGAAATCGTCGGCCCGGTGGCGCGCCTGACGCTCAACCGGCCCCGGGCCATGAATGCGTTGAACCTGGCGACACTCGCCGAGCTCGAACGTTGCCTGAACGACATTGCCCTCAATGACGAACTGCGGGTGGTGATCCTCACCGGCAACGGGCCGGCCTTTTGCGCCGGTGCTGACTTGAAGGAAGTGTTGGCCGGTTCAAGCCTGCCGGCCGGCGAAGCGGACTTTCTCGACCGCGCCAACAAGGTCTTCGGCCAGTTGCGCAACTTCCCCAAACCGGTGATCGCCGCCCTCAACGGCGTGACCATGGCCGGCGGCCTCGAACTGGCCATGTGCGCCGACATCGTAGTGGCTGCGCAAACCGCCACCCTCGCTGACGCCCACGCCAACTTCGGGGTGTATCCGGGTGCCGGCGGCGCGGCGGTATTGCCACGGCTGATCCCGTTGAACATGGCGATGTACTTGCTGCTGACCGGCAAATCCCTGTCGGCCACCGAGATGAAAGTCTATGGCCTGGTGTGTGAAGTCCACGCCGATGCCGAACTCGCCGACGCCGCCCTGGCGCTGGCCAATCAGATCGCGAAAAAGAGCCCGATTGCCCTGCGCCGCATGAAAGAAGTCGCTCGCACCTCGGCGGACAAATCCCGCGACGACGCCTTGCTGCATGAGCAAGTGATGTTGCGCCAGCACCTGCGCACCGCCGATTTCCAGGAAGGCTTGCAGGCCTTTGGCGAAAAACGCGCACCGAACTTCAAGGGCCGCTAGGCCGCCCCGTCTCCGCCCCCCGGAATCAGCAGGAACAGACAATGAACGATATCTACGTAGTGGGCGTTGGCATGACGCCGTTTGGCCGCTTGCTGGAGCGCAGCGTCTACGACATGGTCGAGGAAGCCGTGGGCCTGGCGTTGAAGGATGCCGGCGCCACCACGGCGGACGTCGGCTCGGTGTATTACAGCACCATGACCAATGGCATGTTGCAGGGCCAGACCGGCATTCCCGGCCCGATTGCCATGCGCCGCATCGGCATCGAAGGCGTGCCGGTGTTCTCGGTGGAAAACGCCTGCGCCTCCGGCTCGGCCGCGTTCAACCTCGCGACCCTGGCGCTGCGGGCCGGTCAGTGCGACATCGCCCTGGCGGTCGGCGCCGAGAAAATGAACATCCCCGACAAGGCGAAGATGTTTGCCGTGTTCGATGGCGGCTGGGACGTGTCCACCGTCGAGCAAAACAAGCACACCTTGCTGGCCATGGGCGAAGGCATTGTGCCGCCGCCGGGCACGGTTTCCGAACGCCCGTACAGCGTGTTCATGGACGTGTATGCCGCGATTTGTCGCAACCACATGCTGCGTTACGGCACCACGCAACGACAGATCGCAGCCGTCGCCGCGAAGAACCACCAACACTCGGTGCACAACCCGCTGGCGCAGTTCCAGCAAGCCTTCAGCATCGATGAAGTGCTGGCCTCGCCGCCGATTTGCTACCCGCTGACCACGCTCATGTGTTCGCCGATCAGCGACGGCGCCGCCGCCGTGCTGCTGTGCAACGCCGACGGTCTCAAGCGCTTGAAAAACGCCGGCGATCGCGCCGTTCGCGTGCTGGCCAGCGTCGTGCAGACCGGCACCCATCGTGGCCTCGACGAACCGGAAAAAATCGTCGCGCACCTGGCGGCGAAAAAGGCCTACGCCCTGGCCGGCATCGACCCGGCTGACGTCGATGTCGCAGAAGTCCATGACGCCTCGGCCATCGGTGAAATCCTCAACGCCGAGTCGCTGATGCTGGTGCCATTCGGCGAAGGCGGCCCGGCGGCTGAACGCGGTGATTTCACGGTCGGCGGGCGGATGCCGATCAACCCGTCCGGCGGCCTCGAATCCAAGGGCCACCCGATTGGTGCGACTGGTCTGGGACAGCTGCATGAACTGGTCACGCAACTGCGCGGTGAAGCCGGCAAGCGTCAGGTCGAGGGTGCGCGCATTGCCATTCAGGAAAACGGTGGTGGCCTGTTCGGCATCGAAGAAGCCGTGGTCGCCGTCAACATTCTCGCCAACAAAAATACTTAAGGAGAACCCCATGGGACACGTAATGCGCAGCCCCGAACAACTCGAAGCCGTCGAGAGTTTCCGACGTTTCCTGGCCGACAAGATCGATCCGATTTTCAACCAGGAATACCGCGACAAGTTCATCCCGAAAGAGAAGATGGCCGAGGTCATGCGCCAGCTCACCGAGTTCGGCATGATCAGCGGCGCCGTCAGCGAAGCCCACGGCGGCCTGGGCCTGGACTGGCCGACCATGATCATGCTCTTCGAAGAAGTCGCCGCCTGCTCGGTGGACCTGTCGACGCCGGTGGTGATCAACTCCTTCGGCGCGCAAATGCTCGAAAAACTCGCCCCGGATCATCTGCGCGAACGCTACCTGCCGGGCCTGATCAGCGGCGACCTGTTTGTCAGCGTCGGTATCTCCGAGCCCGACGTCGGCTCCAACGTGCTGGAAATCAAAACCCGCGCCCGTCGCGACGGTGATGACTTCATCATCAATGGCGAAAAAACCTGGATCAGCAACGGTTCTTACTCGGACTTCCTGATCTGCACCTGCCGCACCGGCGATGATCCGCGCAAGGGCCTGACGCACTTCCTGCTGGACCGCAAAGAACACCCGTACGAAGTGCAGAACATCCACAAAATGGCCTGGAACAGCCAGTCCACCGCGCAGATCTTCCTCAACGACGTGCGGGTGCCGGCCAGCAACATCATCGGCAACGAAGGCGAAGCGCTGAAAAATACCCTGTCGTTCTTCGAGCGTTCCCGAGTGTTCGTTGCCGCCCAAGGCCTGGGCATCGGCCGTCGCGCTTTGGAAGAAGCGGTGCGCTACGCCAAGGAGCGCAAGCAGCACGGCAAAGTGATTGCCGGCCACCAATTGATCAGCGCAATGCTCGCGGAAATGGCCACCAACGTCGACGCCGCGCGCCTGCTGACCTACCGCGCCGCCGAGATGATCGGTGCCGGCATCCCGGCGGAAATGGAAGCCGCGATGGCCAAGTATTTCGCCTGTGAGTCCGCCGTGACCATCGCCCGCCAAGCCGTGCAGATTCACGGCGGCGCCGGGGTCACCACCGACTTCCTGGTCGAGAAACTGGCCCGTGAAGCGATCATCGTGCCGATCCCCGAAGGCACCACGCAGATTCAGCAATTGATCATTGGCCGCGCCCTGACCGGGGTCAACGCGTTCTGATCGACCGTCGGTTCGACCTCCAACAATAACAACCCGGCCCACTTGGGCCGGGCAGCGAACAGGGACACTCACATGCGTATTCAAGACAAAGTCGTGGTTATCACCGGCGGTGCTTCGGGCCTGGGCCTGGCGACCGCTCACTACCTGATCGAAGAGAAAGCCGCCCGCGTGGCGATCTTCGACCATCAACGTCGAGGCCGGGCAAAAAGCCGTGGCTGAACTGGGCGCCGAACGCGCAATGTTCGTACAAACCGACGTCAGCGACGAAGCCTCGGTGCAAAACGCCGTCGAGGCCGTCATCGCCCGCTTCGGCGCGATCCATGTGTGCATCAACGGCGCCGCCGTGCCGACCGGGTTCAAAGTATTGGGCAAGGAAGGCAAGGCCGCGCCACTGGCGCGTTTCGCCCAGGCGACGGCGATCAACCTCAACGGCGTGTTCAACGTCATGTCCAAGTGCGCCGAGCACATGGCCAACAATGAAGCCGAAGCCGGCGAAGAACGCGGCGTGGTGATCAACGTCTCGTCCGGCGCGGCGTACGAAGGCCAGGTTGGTCAGTGCGCCTACGCCGCAACCAAGGCTGGCGTCATTGGTTTGAACATGCCGGCTGCCCGCGAGCTGGGCGCGATTGGCGTGCGGGTCAACGCCATTGCACCGGGGCTGTTCCTGACCACCATGGTCGCCGGGCTCGACGAGAAGATCCTCAACTCGCTCAAAGAGCAGATGGAAGCACCGAAGCGCCTGGGCGACACCCGCGAATTCGCCCATTGCTGCGCCTTCCTGATCGAGAACGCCTACGTCAACGGCGAAACGATCCGCCTCGATGCTGCGTCGCGCATGCGTGCCCGGTAACCCGGCGTTTCGATCCTTGCGGGCTACCGAGAGCACTCACCCATGAAAATGAATTTTTGCCGGATCATGCGCCTGCTCGCCCTGCGTCATCGCGAGCAGGAGGCGATCGTCAACATCGAGCGCAACCGGCGCTACACCTATGAGCAATACCACCTGCTGACCAACCGCGTGGCCGACGTCCTGCGCAACATGCTGCAGGTGCGCGCGGGTGAACGCTTCATGCTGATCCTGGAGAACGACAACCTCAGCCTGATGATGTTTCCCAGTACCTTCAAGCAAGAAGGCACGGTGGTGATGACTAATCTGCGCGACCCGCTCGACGAACATGCGCGGCAGATCGATCTGGTTCGCCCCAAAGTCGTGTTTATCGAAACCCGCTTGCTGGACAGTTACTACGGCATGCTGCGCAGTCGCGGCTGCGAGATTGTGGTGATGGACCCGCCCACCGCAGAGCAAGCCACACTGGCCGGGGTCCACAGCTTCTGGTCGCTGGTGGACGCCGCGTCCGATGCCGATAACGACGTGAGCCTCGATACCGACCAACACATCTGCATGTTGCGCTTCACCGGTGGCACCACCGGCAAGGGCAAGTGCGCGATGTATTCGATCGACAACTGGATGGCCTGCCGCGATGCAGCGTTCATCAACACTGACCTGGGGCTGTCCAGCGCTACCCGGTTGCTGCATGTGTCGCCGCTGTCCCACGGCACCTTGATGTTGTTTTTCCCGACGGTGTATGGCGGCGGCACCAACCTGACCATGAACCAGTTGGACATGGAGTCCTGGCGTCAACAGGTCGAACAGGAGCGGGTCACCCATTCCTTCCTGGTGCCAACCGTGCTCTACCGTTTGCTGGAAATGCAACGGGCGGCGCCCAAGGACTTTTCGTCCCTGACCACGCTGATCTACGGTGCCGCGCCCATGAGCCCGGACAAGCTCGGCGAACTGGTCGCCTGTTTCGGGCAGATCTTCGTCCAGGGCTACGCGGCCACCGAATCGCCGATGATCATCGCCTCGCTGGACAAGGCCGCTCACCAACCCGGCGATGCCGCTGCGTTGCGGCACTTGTCATCGGCCGGTCGCCCTACCCCCGGTGTCGAAGTGTTCATCGCCGACCCCGACGGTAACCCGCTCGCGGTGGGCGAAACCGGTGAAATCCGCATTCGCTGCAAAGCCATCATCAAGGGTTATTACGAGAACCCGGAAGCGACAGCGGCGGAGTTCGACGACGGTGCCTGGAAGTCCGGCGACCTCGGTTATCTCGATGGTGACGGCTATCTGTATATCGTTGACCGGCTCAAGGACATGATCATCAGCGGCGGTTTCAACGTCTACGCGGTGGAAGTCGAAGCTGCCCTCGCCGCGCACCCGGCGGTATTGATGGCCGCGGTGGTCGGCATTCCCCATCCGGAATGGGGCGAGGCGGTGCATGCCGAAGTGATCCTGCGTCAGGGTGAAACAGTGACGTGCGAAGAGTTGATTGCACAAACCCGTACTCGGCTGGGCGGCTACAAGGCGCCGAAGTCGCTGGTGTTTGTCACCGAACTGCCGACCTCGGTCGTCGGCAAGGTCTTGCGTCGGCAGGTCAGGGAGAAATATTGGGAGGGCGCCAGCCGAAAAATCAGTTGAGGCGCACAACCTGTGGGAGCTCGCTCCCACGAGGATGTCGACTCAGGTTTTAAAGGTACCAGCGGTATTCGCGAGCGCTGATCTCTTGCAGGAACGCCAGGTGATCCTGGCGTTTGTTCTCGCAGTACACATCCACAAACTCGGCGCCCAAGCCTTCGCGCAACTGCGGCTGATGCTGCATGGCACGCACGGCATCG
This sequence comes from Pseudomonas sp. 10S4, assembly GCF_034344865.1. Classification (NCBI taxonomy): domain Bacteria; kingdom Pseudomonadati; phylum Pseudomonadota; class Gammaproteobacteria; order Pseudomonadales; family Pseudomonadaceae; genus Pseudomonas; species Pseudomonas sp. 10S4. Next base: position 4,545,304 of record NZ_CP133774.1, on the reverse strand, counting down.
AGCATTTCCAGCGGGAAGTCGATGCCGCTGTTGCGGTCGTCATTAAGCGACGGGATCGGCTCCAACCCCGTATCCAACCCTCGCTCCAACCCCACCAGAATTGCCGCCAGCACCAGGTACGGATTCGCATCGGCGCCGGCCAGTCGGTGTTCGATCCTCAGGTTTTTCGAATCTGACTCGGGAATGCGCAGGCAAGCATCGCGGTTCTCGTAACCCCAGCTCGCTTTCGTCGCTACGTTCACCGTGCCGCCCAGGCGCCGCAAAGCGTTCTGGTTCGGCGCGAAAATCGGCATGCAGTGAGGCAGCAACTCCAGGCAACCGGCCACTGCATGACGCAAGGATTGTTGGCGGTTGGCGGCCAACACGTTATTACCCGCCGCGTCGTAAAGACTGACATGCACATGCATGCCACTGCCCGGATGCTGCAAGTAAGGCTTGGCCATGAAACTGGCACGGTAACCGTGCTTAAGGGCGACCCCACGGGTGCTGCGGCAAAACAGCGCCGCCCAGTCAGCGGCACGCAGCCCCTCATCAAGGTGACCGAAATTGATCTCAAACTGACCTGGCCCCAGTTCAGCGGTGATCACCGTGGTATCGATGCCCTGAATCCGCGCGGCGTCGACCATTTCATCGAGTACGGGCGCAAAGCGCGACAGGCGTTCGATGTGCATATTCGGCTGGTCATCGGCATCGTCGCTCAGTTGATCGCGAGCGAACTGAGGCACGCCGTCGCGCAGCTTTTTATCGAACAGATAGAACTCCAGTTCGAACGCCACCACCGGATGAATGCCTTTACCCGCCAGCCGATCAAGGACTTGTGCGAGCACTTCGCGTGGCTCGAAAACAATCGGCTTCTGGGTGCCATCCGAGGTGATCAGCATCTGCCCCAGTGGCTGCGCCTCCCAGGTCACCGGTTTGAGCGTGCCCGGCACCAGCCGACGCAACGCGTCCGGGTCGCCGTCGTTGAAGCAGTAGTCACCAATCTTGAACAGCCCTCCCTGCGTACCCAGCAGCACGCAGTTTTGCGGCAGCTTGAGCGCGCTGCCGGCGGCAACCTTTTCCAGCATTTCTACGGGGTAGCGCTTGCCATAAAAATGCCCTGGAATGTCCAGGGAAATGAGGTCGACGTAACGCACCTCGGGGAAGCGTTGGCGAAAGGCACGCACTTCGGCCAGCAGATCAGAGCAGGCAGCATCCATCGTTGTTGTTCCTTTTATTGTTATCAGGTGTAGACCCAAAGCACTCGCGTGAGATGCTCGGTGAGATTGCCGTAGCGGCAACGGGTGTGACTGTCGAATTGAAAGCTGTCCCCAGCCTGCAAAGTGGCTGGCTCGTCATCATCGCCAAGCCACAGCGTCAGTTCGCCTTCGAGCACGTAGCCGCCCTGTTCCGAGCTGTCACTCAAGTGCCGCTCACCGCTGCTGGCACCCGCTTCGAGATGACTTTCAAGCATGGAAAACGAGGCTCTCATCTTCGGTGAAACCAGAATGTCGGTAATGCCGTTGGCGTAGTACAGCGTGCGGCGTTCGTCTGGCCGGGTCACCCATGGCAATTCCTTGGGTTTGGGCAAGCTGTAGAAATAGGTCGTTGGCACGCCCAGGGTTTCGCTGATCGCCGTCAAGTCGGCGACCGTGGGCCGTGACAAGCCACGCTCGACCTGCGACACAAAACCCACCGAACGGCCAATTTTGTCGGCTAGGTCCTTCAAGGTGTATTTCTTGTGTTTGCGCAGGTCGTGAATAAGGATCGCGAGTGCGGCAATTTCTTCTTGCTTGTTCATGCCAGGGATTCCCGAAAATGGTCCATCAGATGCTGTCGCGCAGCCGATACCAGGCCTTGCCGATAGCTTCCAGCGGCGCTGCCAGGTATTTACCGCCGGGAAAACTGCCATTACTCAGGCCCTGATACAACGTCAATTCATCCGGCTGGCCGAGAATGGCATCGGCCACGGCACGGGCCGCCGCCAGCGTTGGAAGGACGCCATGCCCGGAATAGCCCTGCAGCCAGTAGCGGTCGCCCTGTCGGCCAATGTCAGGGGTGCGGTTGAGGGTCAGGTCGATATGCCCGCCCCAGGCAAACTCCAACTCGACACCTTTTAGCTGCGGGAACACCCGTTCCAGAAAAGGTCGCGTCGCCCCGGCGATGTCCTTGGGCATGCCGCCCAGATAGGTGCAGCCACCACCGAACAGCAGGCGGTTATCTGGCGTGCGCCGGAAATAATCGAGGACGAACTGGTTGTCGGTGACGCAGACATTGCTCGGCAGCAGCGCCGTGGCCTGCTCTGGCGTCAGCGGCGCCGTGGCGACCTGATAAGTCCCCACCGGCAATACACAACTGGCCAATTTCGGGTCGAGTCGATCCAGATACGCATTACAGGCAAGCACCAGCACATCCGCCCGAATTGACCCACGCTCGGTGTTCACCAGAAATCGGCCGCCCTCCTCTCGGTAGCTCAACGCTTTGCTTTGTTCATGAATACAGCCGCCAGCACGCTCGACAGCAGCCGCCAGGCCCAGTGCGAGTTTTAGCGGATTGAGGTGCGCACCCTCAGGGTCGTAGAGACCGGCCTGATAACGCTCGCTGGCCACCCATTCAGGCAATTGCTCACGAGGGATGAACTGCAATCCATCGTGGCCCCATTTGTGGCTGGCCTCGTGTTGCCATTCGGTCAACAGACTGACCCGACGGGGCATGACCGAGGTCCAGAGATGGCCGGCGCGATAATCGCAATCGAAACCATGGCGCCCAGACAATTCGCGCAACTCCTGTGCGGCCCAGCGCATACCGTCCCACAGTCGCCTTGCCCGTTCATACCCTAGCGCAGCTTCCAGTGGTGGCATGTCACACGACCAGCCAAGAATGGCCTGTCCGCCGTTACGTCCGGAGGCAGCCCACGCCACGCGACTGGCGTCCAGCAGCGTTACGCGCTTGCCGGCCAAAGCCAGACGCAACGCGGTATGCAGACCACTGAAACCCGCACCGATGATCACAACTTCGGTGTCTTGCTCCCCCACCAGCGCAGGCCGAGAGCTCAGGAGATTGGCGCAACTGTGGGCGTAATAGCTGGCGACATGTCGCTTGGATTGCTGAAACACAGGATGCTCCATGAAATTATGTTTTTATAATTTCATGAAAAACTACAGCAATAATTTCACGCAAGCAACGCCGATTCATCCTTCATACAGGGCGAGCTATCAATGCCAGCAACCATTCTGGTGTGATGATCATTTATTTTCTTGATATTTCGAGCTTCATACCTAGGCTCTTTCAGGGGATTCGAATATCGAGCGAGGATTTATCAGGGGGCTCATCTCGAAACATTGTTTAATGTTTGCAGGAGCTCGGCATGAACCGTAAATCACTGTCCACCGTGTTTGCCGCAACGGCATTGCTATCGATCATGGCAGTACCCGCAACGTCAATGGCCGCCGACAAGCCGCCTCCCAACATCGTGGTGATCATGGGCGATGATATCGGCTGGTCCAATATCGGCGTCTACAACCAGGGCATGATGGCAGGTCGGACACCGAACCTCGATCAACTCGCCAATGAAGGCATGCGCTTTACCGATTACTACGCCGAGGCCAGTTGCACGGCCGGGCGCGCCAACTTCATTACCGGTGAATTACCGATTCGTACCGGCATGACCACGGTCGGCCAGGCCGGCTCCCCTATTGGTATTCCCGCCGAAGCAGTGACCATTGCCACTGCACTTAAATCCATGGGTTACGCCACTGGCCAGTTCGGCAAGAACCACTTGGGCGACTTGAATCAGTTCCTGCCGACCGTGCACGGTTTCGATGAATTTTTCGGCTATCTCTATCACCTCGACGCCATGGAAGACCCCGCTCACCCTAATTATCCGAAGGAGCTTCTGGATTCCGTCGGCCCGCGCAACATGGTGCACAGTTGGGCGACAGCCACGGATGACCCGACTGTCATGCCGCGTTGGGGCAAGGTCGGCAAACAGAAAATCGAAGACGCCGGGACGCTTTATCCAGACCGGATGAAAACCGTCGATGACGAGATTCAAGCCAAAGCCTTCGCCTTCATCGACAAGGCCAAACAGGACAACAAACCGTTCTTCCTGTGGCTCAACCCGACGCGCATGCACATCGTCACGCACCTGTCTGACAAATACGAAGCGATGCGTAATTCGCAAAATGGCTGGTCGGAGCAGGAAGCGGGGATGGCGCAGCTTGACGATATCGTCGGCGACGTCATGGCCAAGCTGAAAAAAGACGGCATGGATGACAACACCATCGTGATGTTCACCACCGACAATGGCGCGGAAAACTTCACCTGGCCGGACGGCGGTACCACCCCGTTTGCCATGGGCAAAGGCACGGTGATGGAAGGTGGCTTCCGCGTACCGGCGATCATTCGCTGGCCGGGCCAAGTGCCGCCAAACACCATCTCCAACGGCATCATGTCCGGCATGGACTGGTTCCCGACCTTCATCACGGCGGCCGGTAACCCGAACATTTCGGCTGAACTGCTCAAAGGCAAACAACTGGGCGACACCACCTACAAGGTTCACCTCGACGGCTATGACCAGACGCCGATGATCACCGGCAAAGGTCCATCAAATCGCCATGAAATCTTCTACTTCGGCGAAAGCACCCTGGGCGCGATTCGTATCGATGACTTCAAGTATCGCTTTATCGATCAGCCCGGTGGCTGGCTGGGCGCCAAGGTCGCGCTGGACATGCCGATCCTGACCAACCTGCGCCTCGACCCGTTCGAGCGCATGGGCTGGCCGGAAGACCAGGCGGCCAGCGGCTCGCGGAATACTTCCAGTGGTTCAAGTTCCAGTTCTGGCGCTTCGTGTTTGTGCAGGATCAGGTGATCAAACTGGCGCAGACGGCGATCGAGTATCCGCCGATGCAGAAAGGCGCGAGCTTCAACCTCGATGCCGTCAAGGCCAAGATCGAGGCGGCCCGAGCCGCCATGGCCAAGTAAGCAGTGGAACTTGCGGGTGGCCACGGCTCGCCACCCGCAATTCTGATGGAGGTTTGTTGAGGTAAAGGGGAATTCCATGCAAAAGAAAACGTGCACCCTGCCCGCCGTCACCCTGCTCGCGCTTTACTGCCAGTACGCCCATGCCGGCGGCATCATGCTCTACGAAATTGGCACCGATAACGTTGGCCTGGCCAACGCGGGTGCCGCCGCTCGGGCTCAAGGCCCCTCCACTATCGCCAGTAATCCGGCGGGTCTGAGTTACTTGCAGGGAACGCAGATCACAGCCGGTGCGCAACTCCTTTATGGCAACCTGACGTTCGACCGGGATGCCAATACCAACGGTACAGGCCGCGGCAGTGGCAATGCTCTGGACCCCATCCCCGGCGGTAGCTTCTTCATCAGTCATCAACTGGATGACAACTGGAGCGTTGGTTTTGGCTCTTACGGTGACTTCGGGCTGGCGGCGAACTACAACAATGACTGGTCCGGACGCTATTTTGCGCAGAACGTCAGCCTTGCCGGGCTGTCCCTGGTGCCCAGCGTGGCATACCGCTTCAACGATCAGTGGTCGGTGGGCGTTGGAGTAAAAGCCATGTATGGCATGTTGCAGGACCAGACAGCAATCGACCGCTCGCCATTTGGCCTGACCAACCGCAGCGACGGCTATTTTAAATACGAAGACAGCACTTGGGGCTATGGCGCCAACCTGGGTGTGATCTACGCCCCACAACCCGGCACGCGGATCGGACTGGCCTACACCAGCAAAGTCGATCTGAATTTCGAAGACAAGCTCAATATCCACGGCACCGGTCCCGGACTTGATCGTCTGAACGGGCTGAACACCAAACTCGACATGCAAGTACCACAAACCGCAACCCTGAGCCTTTTCCAGCAACTCGATCCGCAATGGGCCTTGCTGGCCACGGTGAACTGGCAAGACTGGTCGCAGTTCGGCGATGTCGCGGTGCAGGTCGATACCACGGCGGCCGGTTCGCAATCGACCACGGTCAACGCTCATTTCAAGGACACCTGGCAATTGGCGCTCGGCGCGCAATATCAAGCCACCCGTCAACTGTTGTGGAACGTCGGCGTGGCGTATGACAGCAGTGCCGTGTCGGACGCCAACCGCACGCTGAACGCACCCATGGGCGAATCCTGGCGCCTGGGCACTGGAGCCACCTATGCGCTGAACAAGGATACCGACGTCAACGTCAGCTGGGCCTTGGTCTGGCTCGGCGACATGCCGGTGGATCAAACCAAAACCGTATCAGGCGTGCGAACGTCAGGTCAGTTCGACAATGCCTGGATTCAAGCCGTGACCGGGAACATGACCTGGCGTTTTTGAACTACCGTTATCGAAAAATAACGACATCACCCCACGGAGCACACAGCACTATGAACTTGTCCCGAAAAATATTCGTCGGCGCCGCACTAGCCAGTCTGTTGCTGGGCGGTTGCACCTCCAAAGTCACCGAGCAGGACCAGTACTCGGGCTTCCTGCCCAACTACAACAACCTTCAGGAAGTGACCACCACCAGCGGCGAGAAAGCCATGCGCTGGGTCAGCCCGTCGTGGAACCCCAACGCCTATGACACCGTGGCCTTCATGAAACTTGAGCTTTATCCGGCGCCAAAACCCAACGATCGAGTCGACCTCCGGACGCTGCAAGAATTGCAGAACTACATGACCAGCAACGCCAGAGGTGTGCTCGGGCAGAAATACCGCATCGTGAGCAGTGCCAAGGCAGCACCGCCAGGCTCCAAAACGCTTGTCCTGCGGGCGGCTATCACCGGTGTAACCGCGTCTAACGAAGGTATGCAATGGTATGAAGTAGTACCGGTCGCCGCGGTGGTTGGTGGGGTGAGTGCCGCTTCCGGCCATCGCACTCAGGACACCACGCTGTTTCTTGAAGCCGAGTTGGTGGACGCGAGCAACAACCAGGTCGTGGCCAAAGTGGTGCGCAAGGTGTTTGGCGAGCAGTTGAGCAATACCAGTCAGAAGATCACCGTCAATGACTTCAAAGCGGCGATCAACAAGCTGACGGCCGATTTGCAGGCGTTTATACGCTAGGCCAGATAGACCGCGTTATCGTTCTTCGCGAGCAAGCCCGCTCCCACAGAGGGAATGCATTCCAAATGGGGGAGCGGGCTTGCTCGCGAAGACGGCATATCCAGCAACATCATAATCAAGTGCAAGACTACCCAAGCATCGCCACCCACTGCCCCGGCGTCATTCGGGTGACCATGATCAGCACAATCACGAACATCCCCAGAAACCCGAGCACGCCCATCCAGAACCACTTGCGGTAAACCGCATCGTATTCGACGGTAAGCCCCTGCCCCGTTTCCGTCGCGCTCAACGCCAGCACCTGCAATCGCTTCTGCAGTACCAGCACCGGCAGCCAGAGCGCCCCGGTGCACAGGAAAATCACCAGCGCCGTCAGCACCCATTCCGTGGCCAACGGCAGCCCGCTGAGTTTCACCAACCCATACCCGGTCAAGATTTGAATGAAGCCTGCCGGCGTGGTGATCCAGGTGTCGAACCGCACCACCATTCGCGCCACGTGGGCGATCACCAGCGGATTGGCCGTGCGACTGGCGGCGATCAGATACAGGTAGGAACCCATACCGAAACCAAACAGAAAAATCGCGGCGATGATGTGGGCATATTTGAGGCCGAGGTAGAGCATGTTCAGCCCTGCCCGTCAGAAAAAACCACGGACATCTGCAGATTGTCCGGGTCGTTAATGGCAGCCATGTATTCATCGACGCTGATTTCACCGACACACGGTCGAGCGCCGGGTTCGGGCACATAGCCCTGAAGCATTTTCGCCGCCAGGGCGACGGCGGCGCAGCTCGGGATTTCGGGTCCTTTGTCGTTGAACGCGGTGAGCTGCACGGTCAAGGACTGTGGCTTTTCATCCATGCCGAGGCCTTGGACGTCGATGTACATCGCACTTTTGCCATCGCCAAATCGTTCGAACCAGCAGCCCCAGCGGTGTAACCGGGCGGCCCATGGTGCGTAGTCGCGAATCAGCCCGGTTCGCAGGGCCTGGGCCAACAAGTAGTTGGCCACGCCACCGAGCTTGAGCCCCGCGCCGGCCTTGAATCGCAAGGTGTGGGCGCCGTAACGACCGGCGAAGATGTCCATGTCGGGCACATCGACATTGGCCAGCACCCGCGTCCCCATCTGCGGCATCTTGCGCAAGGTCAGGTCCTGCCAGCCGAGCACTTCGTGCACCTGCCCGTTCTTCAGCTGTTTGATCGGTTTGCCAGCGTAAGCGAGCACGCCGGCAACGGTGGACAGCCCCGGCATCTTGGCCGAGGACGTAATGCCGTGTTCGATCGAATCGATGCGTTTAAACCGCCCGCGGTGCTGATCGATGATCGCCGACGACAACGTCGGCACCGAGCTGCAGCCGCTGAGGACCGCCACACCCGCGCCTTTGGCCCGGGCGTCCAGCACATGAATGCCGTTGACGAAGGTGCGGCAGTCGGCCAGGTCACAGTAATTCACGCCCGCCTCGATGCAAGCCTCGGCCACCGCATAGGACTGTCCCTGGAACGGGCCGCCGGTGTGGATGACCAATTGAACGCCCAGCGAACTCAGGGCCGACTTGAAATCGACGCCCATGGCATCGCCGCACCAGCCTTCACAGGTTTTGCCGGATTGGGTTTTCAATGCTTCGAGTTTGGCTGACAACTTGCGGGGATCGCGCCCGGAGATCACCAGATCGATGCCCGACATCACCGCCAGATGCCGGCAGACGATGCTGCCGAAGTTTCCGTAGCCGCCGATCACCATTACCTTGAGTGCCATTTACTGCGTCCCTGAGCCGTTTTTATAACCGAGGCGCGATTCTAAGGGATTGAATCCATGGGCAGGGGCGATTTTTTCCAGGGAATGCGGGGGTTTCGGCAGAGCGACCGCGTTATCGTTCTTCGCGAGCAAGCCCGCTCCCACTTGATTTGTGCCGTTCACAAACCCCCTGTGGGAGCGGGCTTGCTCGCGAAGGCGGCCGAATAAACAACGCATCACTCAAGACATGGGCAACTAAACCGCGCCACCCTTGGCCTGCTGCTCCAGATGCACCTGCAACTGCGGATCAATCTTCAGCGCCGCCGCCAGTTCATCCAGATAATTACGCTCAGCATCTTGCTGATCGTCCACCACCATCACACTAGCCAAATACATTTCCGCAGCGATGGCCGGATCGGTGGCCGATTGCGCCACATCGGCGGCGTTCAATGGCCGGGCGACTTCGGCGTCGAGCCATTGCTGCAGTTGCGGGTCGTCGGTGTGGCGGCCGATTTCGGCGCTGATCATCTGTTTCTCCTTGTCGTCGATCCGGCCGTCAGCCTTCGCGGCAGCGATCAACGCGCGCAGCACCGCGTGGCTGTGCTCCTCGACTTCCGGGCCGGACAACAGGTCGGCTGTGCGCGGCGCCTGTTGCGGCGCTGAGGTCTGGCTGCGCTGCCAGGTTTGATAGGCTTGGAACGCCATCATCCCGAGGGACGCCAGCGCCGCGTAGTTGGTGCCACCCGAAGAACGGCTCTGGGTCGAGCCACCCAACGCTGAGCCACCACCCAGCAAACCACCGAGCAAGCCACCCAACCCGCTACCGCCAGCACTGGAACCGGCGCCACCACCCAGCAGGCCGCCGAGCAATCCGCCGAGACCGCCCAGGCCTCCCTGGGACGACGAAGCGCCACCCGGTTGCGCCGTGGAGCCTTGGCCGGCCCGCAACAGTTGTTCGAGCAAATCGCTGGTGTTCATGACGACGTCCTCATTAATCGGCGTGGCGCTAATAGGCAAAACGCAGTCAGGCAACGATAGCCCCGCCCGGCAATTGCGCCAGCACCGTTTGGCCGACGTGAACCCGTCAAACCGCGAGCGCTCACGCTACTGACAGAAACTGACACTGCCCCCTTCTATGCTTGTGCGACCTACAACGGAGCCGTCCCATGATCACGCCTCGCTATATGTTGCTTTTCGTCGAAAATCCCGCCGTCAGTGCGCGGTTTTACGAGTTTCTGCTGGACCTCAAACCCGTGGAAGAATCCCCGACCTTTGCGCTGTTTGTGCTTGATGGCGGCTATAAGCTGGGGCTCTGGTCGCGGCACACCGCTGAGCCGGCGGTGGGAATGTCCGGCGGCGGCATGGAGCTGGCGTTTCCGGTTGAGTCCGCCGAACAGGTCGATGCAATTTTTGCCAAATGGTCCAGCCTCGGCTTGAGCATCCTGCAACCGCCCACGGAACTGGATTTCGGTCGCACCTTCGTCGCGCTTGACCCCGATGACCATCGGCTGCGAGTGTTCTACCCTCGCTAACCCGCTACCCAGAGGATCAACCCAGCCATGGATCAGCATCAGATCGTCGTCAGCGACGTGATCGAGCCTGAAGTCGCGCACGTGCTCAGTGCCGGGCTCAGTGCTTTTAATGATCAGGCGACCGGGATCAACGACCGGCAGGCACTGGCGGTGACGATCCGCGATCCTGAGACCCAACAGGTTTTGGGCGGGATGACCGGGCGGACATCGCTAGGCCTGCTGTTTCTCGACTTGTTTTACTTGCCCGAATCGCTGCGCGGCTCCGGACTCGGCTCACGACTGCTCCAGGCCTGTGAAGACGAAGGTCGCCGTCGCGGCTGTCTTTCGGCGGTGCTCTATACCTTGAGTTTCCAGGCCCCGGCGTTTTACGAGAAGCACGGCTGGCAGCGCTTTGGCGAAGTGCCATGCCTGCCGGAGGGCACCAGCCGGGTGTTTATGAGCAAGGTGTTGTAACAAAAATCAGCATCCACGCGAACCCTGTGGCGAGGGGCTTGCCCCCGTTCGGCTGCGCAGCAGTCGTCAAACCTGTGGACACGGTCTGTGCGGGAAACATAGGGGGCTGCTTCGCAACCCAACGGGGGCAAGCCCCCTCGCCACAAAGTGTGTGTGCCTCCTTTCGGCAAACATCCCTGTAGATTTATCCGAAGTATTTTTCTACAGCGCGCTAAGATTTAAAGGTGGTGAACCTTATCCCCGGATTCCCGGTCGATACCTGCAACCCGACCCGGTTTGCCGACGCCCCCAATAGAAGGGTGCTGACTGGCTTGCTTCACTTTTTGGAGAACGCCCCCGTGATATCAACCTTACACATCGCCAGGCTCAAAGCATGGGGCGCCCATGGTTTTACCGCGACCGGCGTGGTCACTGCCTTCCTGGCCACCCTCGCGCTGCTGGAAAACCAGCCGGTCCATTGCCTGCTGTGGCTGGGCGTGGCGCTGATCGTCGACGGCCTCGACGGGGCGCTGGCACGCAAGGTCAATGTGCAATCAGTGCTGCCGAGTTTCGACGGCTCGATCCTCGACCTGGTCATCGACTACCTGACCTACGTGTTCATCCCGGCGCTGTTCATCTACCGCTACATCCCGTTGCCTGACTACACGCTGCTGCTGACCGTGTCGCTGATACTCGTCTCGTCGCTGTTCTGCTTCTGCAACGTCAACATGAAAAGCAAAGACAACTACTTCCAGGGCTTCCCCGCCGCGTGGAACGTCGTCGCGTTGTGCCTGTACATCATCGCCCCGTCTCCGTGGGTGACGCTGCTCACCGTCATCGGCCTGGCGCTGCTGACCGTGACCCGAATGAAATTCCTGCACCCGTTTCGGGTGCGCAAGTTCATGCCGATCAACATCGCCGTAACCGCCATCTGGTTGCTGTGTAGTTTGTCGCTGGTGGTCAACCACCCGGTGATCAACCCGCTGGTGATGGGGCTTTGGCTGCTGATGTCGGCGTACTTCCTGGGGATCTGCATCTGGCGCACGGCAATGGAGTGGTTTGACGGCTCGCGGAATAAGTAACCGGGCGCCGAAGCCACCTGATCGCCCGAACAACACAAATCCCCTGTGGGAGCGAGCTTGCTCGCGATTGCGGTCATTCAGTCATAGGGATGGTCACTGATACGCCGCTATCGCGAGCAAGCTCGCTCCAACATTGACTGTGTAACGCCTGGAGTTGTCTATACGTGAGCAACCAGATTCGGCTCGCAACCCTGCAGGATGCAGCAGCCATCAGCCAGGTCATCATCCAGTCCCTGCGCCACTCCAACGCCCAGGACTACACGCCCGACATCATTGCGCAGGTGGAAAAAGCTTTTCTACCGAGTGCATTCTTACTTTGATGGGCCAACGCCAAGTCTTTGTGGCGACCATCGCGCATCAAGTCGTTGCAACCGCCAGCCTCGACCGTGATGTTGTCCGCAGTGTATTCGTCAGCCCAGCCCATCAAGGGATAGGACTTGGCAGGAAGTTGATGGCCACGCTTCAAGCCGTCGCCAATGACGCAAACATCGACGTCTTGCGCGTGCCCTCCTCCATTACCGCTGAAGGCTTTTACGTGAAGTTGGGCTTTCGAAAGGTTCGTGATGAGTTTCACGGTGCTGAACGCACGATCATCATGGAACTACGTTTGAGCCCTGATTGAATGTGGGGCGACCTCATTTCTGTCTCCGCTGAAGATTGTAGGAGCTGCCGAAGGCTGCGATCTTTGATCCTGATCTCAGCACCGTCGAAAAAGATCAACGTCAAAAGATCGCAGCCTTCGGCAGCTCCGGTGAGGTCTTGATGAACGGGCGGCTCAATACGAACGCTGTTTTATTCCCCACCGCCCTTCGTCCCAAGTCACCACCCACAGGTTTTCATGAGACGTGATGACGGCCCCATCCGCTCGATTGCGCGAATACCGAACATACAAATGGACCTTTCGAGGGCTCACCAGGACCACACGTTTATCCTGGTAAACCGTATGGTCCCAGCCCGTCTGGCGCGTCAACTCAACAAAAAAATCATCCGGCAGCTGCCCGGCCCGGTCCCAGATCACCAGGTTTTCCCCGGAAAGGATGACGTGAGGAAAGTGAAGAAAGCGATCCATGCCCACCAGGTCCCGAGCGTTGAAGGCGTCGGTAAACGCTTCGATGCAGGCAATGGCTGCACGCTCCGTGGCGGGCTCGTCGAAAGCATCACGGCGATCGGGTTGAAAGAGTGCATCGGTATTTTTCATGCTACGAACTGGCTCCTGCCTGTGTCGAAAAATCGCTATCCGTTGAGTGGCGATGTTCAGTCTGCCGATCAAACTGCCGGTTGGCCAACGCAGAAAAGCGCCACGGGCTGACGGGTTTCATCCAGCTCCAAAGCACGTTTCATTGCGCCATCGTCAAAACCCATTACCACCACAGACCCCAGCCCTTGCGCCGTCACCGCCAGGTACATGTTTTGCGCGACCGCTCCCGCTTCAAAATCGACATAACGCGCGCCACGCAAGCCATCCGCTTGCTGTTCGGCAAAGTGCTGGATGGCCAGGTCTCGGTTTCCGATGATCACCACCACAACGGCAGCGTCCTCCAGCCAGGTTTCATCACCGAGCGCGGCGCAATTCAGAACCCCGGCCGCAAGGCTTGGACCGGACAACGTGAGCTGCGCCGAATCAGGCTCGAAGATGTAGAAACCTGGTGATAAACCCTCGACCCGACGAACGATAACGCCCAGGGTCAGCGGATACAAAGCATGTGCCGAGGGCGCTGCACGCTTGCCCTCTGAGGATGTGCGGCCCTGCCCGGCAGACAGAATTTTGAGCACGGCGCTCAGCGAGATGGGCTCGTCGGTGTAACGTCTGACGCTGCGCCGGCGGGTGAGCAGGTTTTGCAGGGCTGTTGCGTTCGAAGCATCCATTGCACGTGCGTCCCGATTTTGCGGAACCTCGATTAAAGCAGTTCCCATGATGTGGTGGTTGTCGGGCCAGCTTTAATTTTCAGGCCCTCACAAACTCTGTGGCGAGGGGGCTTGCCCCGTTTGGGTCGCGAAGCGGCCCCCGGCACTCTCCTGGCAGACCGCATTCGCTGGATTGACACCTGCTTCGCAGGCGAACGGGGGCAAGCCCCCTCGCCACAGATGTTCAGCCTTTTTGACCGCAGCGTATGTCCACAATAGGCTTGCACAGTGGACAGAGCACGTCGCATGACGATAGCGTCAGCCCATCCCATTTAAAGGCCTCACCATGATCCCGATTGTCGAGTACGCCGACGAACATCACCGCACCGCCGTTATCAATCTCTGGGAAACCGCGTTCGGCTACGAAACCGCGCACAACACCCCAAGCCTGGTGATCGACAAGAAACTGGCCATCGCCGACGGGCTGTTTTTTGTGGCGCTGGCTGCAGAGGTGGTCGTTGGCACTGTTCTGGCAGGATACGACGGCCATCGTGGCTGGCTCTATTCGGTTGCGGTGCATCCGGCGCAGCGCCGACAAGGCTTGGGCGCCAGGCTGGTTCGCCATGCAGAGCAGGCTTTGACGGCGCGCGGTTGCATGAAGATCAATCTGCAGATTGTCAGCACCAATGAAAGCGTGAAGGGTTTTTATGAATCCCTGGGTTATGCGGTGGAGCCGCGCATCAGCATGGGGAAGAAGGTTGAGGTGAACATTGCGCAGATCTGATGTTCCATCATCGCGAGCAGGCTCGCTCCCACTTGACCGAGTCAGCCGCAGATTTTGTGCAAGACACCGATTAAGTAATGAAATGGCTCCCCCGCCGCCCCCTGTGATCACCCACTAAGCTTTCACAGGGGGCTCATCGGAGACCGTTGCCATGAACAAAGTAGCTATTGTCGCCATCGATCTGGGAAAACACACCTTTCATCTGCATGCACAAGATGATCGTGGTCATGAGCTTTACCGCAAAAAGTTTAATCGGGCGGCGCTCATCCAGCATCTGGCCAATCTCGAACCCTGCACCGTTGCGATGGAAGCTTGCGGCGGAGCCCACTTCATGGCGCAGGAAGTCTCAAGACTGGGGCATATACCCAAACTCATTGCTCCGCATCTCGTGCGTCCGTATGTGAAAAGCAACAAGAACGACTTCGCTGATGCCGAAGCGATCTGCGAGGCTGCAACTCGTCCAACAATGCGCTTTGTGCCGCCTAAGAATCAGGCTCAGCAGGCGCTGGCCATGCTCAACTCGACACGTGATTCGTTCATCAAAGAACGTACTGCTACCGTCAATCGGATTCACGCAGCCCTCCTGGAAGTCGGAATCAGCTTGGCCCCAGGCTTCAAGTCCATCAAAGATCTTCCAGCGCTGCTTGAAGCACATCCACTTCCCGATTCCATCAAAAAACTACTGACCAGGCTGCGTGAGCACTTCAATTACTTGCACGAGCAGGTCAAGGCTTTGGATAAGGAAGTGGAGTGCCAAGCCGCTGAAGATGATCTGGCTGTTCGCTTGATGACGATGCCGTGTGTCGGCCCGATCACCTCCAGCGTCCTGGCTGCCGAGTTGGGCGATGGCAAACAGTTCAAGTGCGGCCGAGGCTATTCGGCCTCGATCGGGCTAGTGCCCAAACAACACTCCACGGGCGGAAAAACCGTACTTTTAGGCATCAGCAAGCGGGGTGACCGAAACCAGAGACGTCTGCTGATCCAGTGTGCCCGCGTCTATCTGATGCAGTTGGATCGACAGAAAGGAGCGCTGGCGGACTGGGTCCGACGGCTATGGGACAACCATCACTCCAATCATGTGGTCTGCGCACTGGCCAACAAACTGGCGAGAATCGCCTGGGCGATTGCAGCACACCACACCGAATTCGATGCGGGGCCAGGCGCGATGAACGCCTGACCCCGCTGTCACCCGAGCACCACCCAGCTGGTTTGCGATGCTGGATAACAGATGACGTGAACGGCCAACCGGCCTGACGAAAACCCTGAGCTCCCACACGGCTGAAAGGCCGTCCAAGTAATTAGGATCGCCGGGCATCGATTCTCATCAAGGCGCGAATGGACCAACCTCCACTCAGACGCCGGATAGATGAAAGCAAGCCAAACACATCATCAAAAACAGTATTGCAGAAAAGGGGGAACCATAGATGTGGGAGCGGGCTTGCTCGCGAACAGGCCGTAACATTCAACATCAGCGGTGACTGACACACCGCCTTCGCGAGCAAGCCCGCTCCCACATTTGATCTGCATTGCCAATCATCAACGCCGTGTGATCACCACCTCCAGATACTCACTCGGCACCACCAGCGAAGCCTCCCCCGCTCGGTTCATCCGGTTCAGCAACTCGGCAAGGTCCCTTTCCAGCCCTATGGCGCCATCAACCGGCAACACCGCAAACGCCTTGTGCACCGGCCCATACCAGTTGCGGAAGGTGTCGATGAAGTGCGCAGCCGAGCGGTAGCGGAAGTTGAAAGTCCGGCGCGTCACTTGGGTCAGGAAGTCTTGGTCATTGAAGTGCGTGTGCAACCAGGCTTCGTTGCCCCAGTTCGACGGTGGTAACGCTACGGGCGGTGGCGGAACATGATGGGCAAGCACCTTGAACATCTGGCCGACAAAACCCTCCGGCGTCCAGTTGGCCAGGCCAATGCGCCCACCGGGGCGGCAGACCCGCGCCAGTTCGGTGGCGGCCTTGGGCTGGTCCGGCGCGAACATCACGCCGAAAGTCGACAGGACGGCGTCGAAACTGCCATCGTCGAAGGGCAGTGCTTCGGCGTCGGCGACTTGAAAAATCACCTCCAGCCGTTCGGCCCTGGCGCGGTCTTCACCGCGCTCCAGCAGCGCTGCCACATAATCGGTGGAGGTGACGTTGCAGCCTCGGCGGGCGGCGGCGAGTGTGGCATTGCCGTTACCGGCGGCGACGTCCAGCACCCGCTCATCACAGCGCAAGTCACAGGCTTCGGCCAGTTGCTCGCCGACGATCTGCAACGTGGTGCCGATCACGGCATAGTCGCCACTGGCCCAGGCGACCATCTGACGGTTTTTCAGGGCAACAAGATCAATAGGTATACTCATGAAGCGTGGCTCCCTCGCGGGTTGGAACACGGATCAGGCTTTGACGGACGACTACTCCGCCGTAGTGGGATCGATGATGTTCATGACCTGCGACACGCTGTTGGCCGGAAAACCGCCTTGCCTGGCATGTTCCCGAATGAGTTCTGCGTTCGGCGCGATGTACACGCAGTAGACCTTGTCCCCGGTGACGTAGCTCTGCAGCCATTGCACCTCGGGGCCTAACTCGCGCAGTACTTTGCAGGACGTTTGCGAGATCCCTTTCAGTTCCTGTTCTGACAGTGATCCCGCGCCTGGAATCTCGCGCTCAATAATGAACTTGGGCATGACAACCTCTCTT
Organism: Pseudomonas sp. 10S4; assembly: GCF_034344865.1. Classification (NCBI taxonomy): domain Bacteria; kingdom Pseudomonadati; phylum Pseudomonadota; class Gammaproteobacteria; order Pseudomonadales; family Pseudomonadaceae; genus Pseudomonas; species Pseudomonas sp. 10S4. The sequence goes on along the minus strand of NZ_CP133774.1, from coordinate 4,528,183 downwards.
TCTTGTTATCGGTGACAGCTTCTTATGGGTGACAGCTTGGGGCAGTAACCCTGCTCCTCAACTATCGCCCCGTGGCATCGCCGCGTTGTGGCCGGTCGTCCGGTGATTGGCCTGAATCAGGCGTTCGCCGATGAATGGCGGTCGATCTGTTAAACCGGCGTAACACGCGCCTCGGGATTGCCGAAAGTCTGCACATTCCCTGTGGGAGCGGGCTTGCTCGCGAAGACGGCATCTCATCCAACATATTGGTTAACTGACAGTCCGCTTTCGCGAGCAAGCCCGCTCCCACAAGGGGACTTCGTCGCCTCCCACAGCGCTGCACACGCTGCGAACTAGACTTAATGATTACCCCGCAGGGGTTCATTCCCACGACCACCGCCCAGAGGCGTACGCCTCGAAAAACACTGCCTCTGGACCCTGATCCTTTCACAGGAGCACACGTGATGGACGAGGCCAGACTTAACGATTTCATGGGCAAACTGGTCAACGACATGGGCGGCGCGGCGATGCTGGCCAATGTCATTCTCGGCGAAGAACTCGGCCTCTATCGGGCCATGGCCGACAGCCAGCCAATCAGCCCCGAAACCCTCGCCGACAAGACCGGATGCAACCCGCGCCTATTACGCGAGTGGCTCAGTGCCCACGCCGCCTCCGGCTACATGGAACACCGTGACGGCCAGTTCCGCCTGCCCGAAGAGCAAGCCCTGGCGTTGGCGATCGAAGACTCCCCGGTGTACATCGCCGGCGGTATCGGGGTGGTCGCGTCGTTTTTCCATGACAAGGACAAACTGGTCAAAGCCATGCGCGGCAACGGTGCCCTGCCGTGGGGCGAGCACCATCCGTGCATGTTCAGCGGCACGGAACGGTTCTTCCGTCCCGGCTACAAGGCGCACCTGGTGGCCGAGTGGTTGCCGGCGCTAGAAGGCGTGGTCGCCAAACTGGAGGATGGCGCCAAAGTGGCGGACGTCGGCTGCGGCCACGGCGCGTCCACCGTGATCATGGCCCAGGCGTTCCCTAATTCGCGGTTCGTCGGGTTTGATTACCACGCGCCCTCCGTCACCGTGGCCACCCAGCGCGCCGGAGAAGGTGGTGTGGCCGGACGCGCGCGGTTCTTCCAGGGCACTGCCAAAAGTTACCCTGGCACCGACTATGACCTGGTCTGCTATTTCGATTGCCTGCATGACATGGGCGACCCGGTGGGTGCAGCACGGCACGCCTTTGACTCGCTGAAACCGGACGGCACGGTGCTGCTCGTGGAGCCCTACGCCAACGATACCCTCGACGACAACATCAACCCGATTGGTCGACTGTTCTACGCGGCCTCAACGTTCATCTGCACCCCGAACTCACTGTCCCAGGAAGTCGGCCTCGGGCTCGGCGCCCAGGCCGGCGAGGCGCGGTTGCGCAAGGTGTTCACCGAGGCCGGGTTCAAGCATTTCCGCCGGGCCACGGAAACGCCGTTCAACCTGATTCTGGAGGCGCGTAAATAACTACCGCACCCCGTAGGAGCTGCCGAAGGCTGCGTTCTTTTGATCTTGATCTTAAAAAACAAAGTCAAAAGATCGCGGCCTTCGGCAGCTCCTACGGGGGGACCAGCGTTTGATCCGTCGGGGTGATCGGCAAATGCTATCTTGCAAACACTCAAAGGCCCTGCGGAGTGTTGAACATGCTCGACCGCCCCATCCGCGAACAACTCGACCGCCTTCAGCAGTTAATGGCCGACCAGCCGTTCGCGGTCCTGACCGGTGCCGGCATCAGCACCTCGTCGGGCATTCCGGACTACCGTGACAACCAGGGCGTGCGCCGTGGCCGGCAACCGATGATGTATCAGGAGTTCCTCGCCGCCCCCGAGTCCCGGCGCCGCTATTGGGCACGGGCAATGCTCGGTTGGCCGCGAGTGCGCCTGGCCAACCCGAACGCGGCCCACGAGGCGCTGGCCAGTTTGCAGAGTTCGCGGCAGATCGGCGGGCGTGATCACCCAGAACGTCGACGGGCTGCACGACCAGGCTGGCAGTCATGACGTCATCGAACTCCACGGCAGCCTGCACCGGGTGCTGTGCCTGGACTGCGGCCAGCGCAGCGAGCGGGATGCGATTCAACAGCTGATGGAAGCGCAAAACCCGTACCTGGCCGGGGTCGATGCGGTGCAAGCGCCGGATGGCGACACCCTGCTCGACCCGGCGTTTGAAGCGCGGTTTCAGGTGCCACACTGTCCGCATTGCGGCGAGGCGCGGATGAAGCCGGACGTGGTGTTTTTCGGCGAGAACGTCGCTCAGGTAACGGCGGCCAAGGCCATGGCGGCGGTGGAGCAAGCGGCGGGGTTGCTGGTGGTGGGGTCGTCGTTGATGGCGTATTCGGCGTTTCGGTTGTGTCGGGCGGTGGTGGATCAGGGCAAGCCGTTGATTGCGATTAACCTGGGCAAGACCCGGGCGGATGACATTTTGGAGATGAAAATCGAGGCGTCCTGCGAAAAACTCCTGCCCTTGCTGACCCAACGACTGACCACTTAAAAACTGACGAAACCCGCTCCCACAGGGTTATGTGTTTATCCGGCAGACAGGCGTTGGCCCAGGTTTGCTTCCTTGAAAATATCAAACAACGCCTGCGCCGCCGCCGACAGTTCATGCCCCGGCTTGGTCAACACGCCAATCGCCCGCTCCACCACCGGGTCACGCAAAGTAATGCAGTGCGCGCCCGACTCCTGCATTTGCTGCCGGCACAGCGCCGGCACCGCGCTCACGCCCAACCCGCTGGCGACCATCCGTCCCACCGTCGCCAGTTGATGACTTTCAAACTCCACCGGCAACTTCATACCGCGAGCCTGCAAGTGTTCTTCGAGCATCACCCGCACTGTGGACGGTCGCTGCAAAGTGATAAACGGCTCCATCAACAAGGTCTGCCAGTCGATCTCCTCCAATTGCGTCAACGCCGAATCATGCGGCACCACCGCCACAAACCGGTCGATGTACAACGGCGTGAACTCCAGCGACGAGCTATGAGCCGGCTCAAACGAAACGCCTAGCTCCACTTGCCGATCGCGGACCATTTCCAGCACCTGCTCGTTGATCACGTCATTCACCGTGACGTTGACTTTCGGGTAACGCGCGCGGAAGGTCTTGAGGATCGGCGGCAGCAGGTTGCCGGCAAACGAAGGCATCGCCGCCACCGTCACGCGACCGCGCTGCAGAGTGAAACGTTGACGCAGTTCATCTTCGGCATTGTCCCAATCGGCGATCAGCCGACGGGCCAGCGGCAGCAGCGATTCACCCTCAGGCGTCAGCGCCACGTTGCGTGTGTTGCGGCTAAACAGGCGTCCGCCCAGGCCTTCTTCCAGGGCCTTGATGGTCAGGCTCAACGCCGATTGCGACAAGTGCAACCGCTCACAGGCCACGGCAAAACTCAGGCTCTGGGCCACGGCCAGAAAGGCTCGGATCTGCTTGACTGTCATCGTCGCTTTGCTCCAGTTGCGTAGGAGCTGCCGTAGGCTGCGATCTTTTGATCTTGATTTTCGGCGGCTTGAAGATCACAAAAGATCAACGTCAAAAGATCGCAGCCTTCGGCAGCTCCTACAGAGGTATTGGTGAGTTTTATCTATCAATCAACCTTAAAAATCAACTTAACAAATGAATACTCTGGCGAGACACTCATCCCCACTACGGCTAGCCAGCCGCCCATAAAGAATAAAAGAGGTGCATATGGCAGGTTTCGACAAGCGCGTGAGTTCCTACGAGGAAGCCCTTGCAGGTCTTGAAGACGGCATGACCGTGATCTCCGGCGGCTTCGGCCTGTGCGGCATCCCGGAAAACCTCATCGCCGAGATCAAGCGCAAAGGCACCCGCGACCTCCGGGTCGTCTCCAACAACTGCGGCGTCGACGGTTTCGGCCTCGGCGTACTGCTGGAAGACCGGCAGATTCGCAAGGTTGTCGCCTCGTATGTGGGCGAGAACAAGATGTTCGAAGAGCAACTGCTCAGCGGCGCCATCGAAGTCGACCTGACCCCTCAAGGCACCCTCGCTGAAAAAATGCGCGCGGGCGGCGCCGGCATCCCTGCCTTCTTTACTGCCACTGGCGTCGGCACCCCGGTTGCCGAAGGCAAGGAAGTGCGCGAATTCCACGGTCGCAAGTATCTGATGGAAGAATCCATCACCGGTGATTTCGCCATCGTCAAAGGCTGGAAAGCCGACCACTTCGGCAACGTGATCTATCGCCACACCGCCCAGAACTTCAATCCGCTGGCCGCCACTGCCGGCAAGATCACCGTGGTCGAAGTCGAAGAAATCGTCGAACCCGGCGAGCTGGAGCCGTCGCAGATCCACACCCCTGGCATCTACGTCGACCGGATCATTTGCGGCACGTTCGAGAAGCGCATCGAACAGCGCACCGTGCGTAAGTGATCCCCAGCCCCCGGCCCGAATGAAGGAATAACAACAATGGCACTTTCCCGCGAACAAATGGCTCAACGCGTCGCCCGCGAAATGCAAGACGGCTTTTACGTGAACCTGGGCATCGGCATCCCGACCCTGGTCGCCAACTACATCCCTGAAGGCATGGAAGTCATGCTGCAGTCGGAAAACGGCTTGCTCGGCATGGGTCCTTTTCCGACCGAAGAAACCATCGATGCCGACATGATCAACGCCGGCAAACAAACCGTGACAGCACGTATTGGCGCTTCGATTTTCTCCTCGGCCGAGTCCTTCGCGATGATCCGCGGAGGCCATGTCGACCTGACCGTACTGGGCGCCTTTGAAGTAGACGTGGAAGGCAATATCGCCTCGTGGATGATCCCCGGCAAACTGGTCAAGGGCATGGGCGGCGCGATGGACCTGGTGGCCGGCGCAGACAACATCATTGTCATCATGACCCACGCGTCCAAGGACGGTGAGTCCAAGCTGTTGTCCAAATGCAGCCTGCCGCTGACCGGCGCCGGCTGCATCAAGCGTGTGCTGACCGACCTCGCCTACCTCGAAATCAAGGACGGCGCGTTCATTCTCAAAGAACGTGCGCCGGGCGTTAGCGTCGAAGAAATTGTCGCCAAGACCGCCGGTAAACTGATCGTGCCGGATCACGTTCCGGAAATGCAATTCGCTGCCCAGTGAGGAATTTTTCCATGCAAGACGTCGTTATTGTTGCCGCCACCCGTACCGCCATTGGCAGTTTCCAGGGTGCCCTGGCGGGTGTGTCCGCCGTTGATCTGGGCGCTGCGGTGATCCGTCAGTTGCTGGCGCAAACCGGGCTGGACCCGACTCAAGTTGATGAAGTGATCATGGGCCAGGTGCTGACCGCCGGTGCCGGGCAAAACCCTGCGCGTCAGTCGGCGATCAAGGCTGGCCTGCCGTTCACCGTGCCGGCCATGACGTTGAACAAGGTCTGCGGCTCGGGTTTGAAAGCCCTGCACCTGGCGACCCAGGCGATTCGCTGCGGCGATGCCGACGTGATCATTGCCGGCGGCCAGGAAAACATGAGCCTGTCCAACTACGTGATGCCCGGCGCTCGCACCGGTCTGCGCATGGGTCACGCGCAAATCGTCGACACCATGATCAGCGACGGTCTGTGGGATGCGTTCAACGATTACCACATGGGCATCACTGCTGAGAACCTGGCGGACAAGTACAACCTGACCCGCGAGCAACAGGACGCTTTCGCCGCGGCCTCCCAGCAAAAAGCCACGGCAGCCATCGAAGCCGGGCGTTTTGTCGATGAGATCACGCCGATCCTGATCCCGCAGCGCAAGGGCGATCCACTGTCCTTCGCCACCGACGAACAGCCACGGGCCGGCACCACAGCCGAGTCCTTGGGCAAACTGAAACCGGCCTTCAAGAAGGACGGTTCGGTGACCGCCGGCAACGCCTCGTCGCTGAACGACGGCGCCGCTGCGGTGATCCTGATGAGCGCCGAAAAAGCCAAGGCCCTCGGCCTGCCGGTACTGGCGAAAATCGCTGCTTACGCCAACGCGGGCGTCGACCCGGCGATCATGGGCATCGGTCCGGTATCGGCTACCCGTCGTTGCCTGAGCAAGGCCGGCTGGTCGATTGACCAACTGGACCTGATCGAAGCCAACGAAGCCTTCGCCGCGCAATCCCTGGCAGTGGCCAAGGACCTGGAATGGGACTTGAACAAGGTCAACGTCAACGGCGGCGCCATCGCGCTGGGCCACCCTATCGGCGCGTCGGGTTGCCGAGTGCTGGTGACTTTGCTGCATGAAATGATCAAGCGTGACGCAAAAAAGGCCTCGCCACCCTGTGCATCGGTGGTGGTCAAGGCGTGGCACTGGCGATCGAACGGACTTAAAGCGTTCAACAGACGGCGCGGGGACCCACGAATATCCGTTCGCCGTCTGGCAACACCCCGGTGCTTCTGAGCCGCTGATTAGCTTTTTGTGGCGAGGGAGCTTGCTGTGGCGAGGGGCTTGCCCCCGTTGGAGTGCGTAGCGCTCCCAAAAATCTTCGACTATTACGGAGATTTTGGGGCTGCTGCGCAACCCAACGGAGGCAAGCCCCCTCGCCACAAAAGCTCCTTCGCCACAAGTGATCAGCGTCTGTGAGAGCGGTGTAGCTTCAGATGCACCGGGTTCTTTTTGTCTGGCATTCAGCCAAACTTCACCAGATTCAAAATCGGCAACGGCCCACCCGGGAACTGCGCCAGCCGTGCCCCGACACTCAGCGTCCCGAGGTCGATCCCGCAGAACCCCAGCCGCTCAATCAACTCCGCCACCTGAGCTTTCGCCTCGGCATCATCGCCCGAGAAAAACAGCACGCGCTTGCCGCCCTCCGCTGCCGGATCGCGATCCAGCAACCGAGCCACCAAGTGATTGAACGCCTTCACCACCCGCGCCCCCGGCACCCATTCGGCAAACACTTCGCTGGACGCGCGACCCTGCAAATCCCCCGCTTTATACGACGGCACCTCAATCGAGTTGTTGGCATCGATCACGATCCGTCCGGCAAAGTCCGGCAGGCCTGCCAGCGCCGTTGGCAGTTTCGGCCAGTTCACCGCGACCAACACGATGTCTTGCGCAGCCGCTTCTTCGCGAGTGCCGGCACGGGCGGTTGGTCCTAGTTCTTCCACCAGCGACGTCAGGGTATGCGGGCCACGGCTGTTCGCGATGACAAATTCGATGCCTTGACGGGACAGCGCTTTGGCGAAGACTGTACCGATAGCGCCAGCGCCGATGATTCCAATAGTGCTCATGATTGTTCACTCCAAGGGGTTGTCGTTGGAGTCGATACTGCGCTTGCCATTAGCACTTGATTAGCCGGTAATGGCTTGAATCATTTTCAAGCATTGCTAACAGGTGCCTGCCATGGAAACCCTCGCCAACCTCGAATCCTTTGTGCGCAGCGCCGAAACCGGCAGCTTTTCTGCCGCTGCGCGATTGCTCGCACTGACCCCCGCCGCCGTCAGCCGCAACGTGGCGACGCTCGAACGCAACATGGGCGTGCGGCTGTTCCAGCGCTCGACGCGCAAGCTGTCCCTGACCGAGGCCGGGGACAGCTTTCTGGCAAGCATCGGCGGCAATCTGGAGGCATTGCAGGCAGCGATCAGCGCGGTGAGCAGTGATCGCGGCGAGCCGGCGGGGGTACTCAAGGTCAGCCTGGCGCCGACCTTTGGGATCGGCCATGTGTTGCCGCTGCTGCCGGTTTTTCTGGCGCGTTATCCGTTGATCCGGCCGGAATGGCACTTCGAAAATCGCCAGGTGAACCTGATTGCCGAAGGTTATGACGCGGCCATTGGCGGTGGTTTTGAACTGACGCCCGGGGTCATCTCTCGCCGGCTGGCGACGGCGGATATCGTCGCCGTCGCCTCACCGGCTTACCTGGCCGGGCGCACCCTGCCCGCCAACCCGGCGGACTTGCTCGAACACGCCGGCATCGTGATGCGCGGCATGCGCACCGGGCGGATTCGTCAGTGGGTGATGCGCGATGGGGCCGGTCGTGAAGAGAGCGCTGTGCTGAACGAAAACATCGTCCTCAACGACCCGGCGGCGATGCGCGAAGCTGCTCTGCTTGGGCTGGGAGTGACGCTGCTGGTGCTGCCCGATGTGGTCACGCAGATCCAGCGCGGTGAGTTGGTGCGCTTGCTGCCGGGCTGGCACGCGGATGCGGGGCCGATCTCGCTGTACTACCCGAGCCGCACGCTGATGCCGGCCAAGACCCGGGGGTTTATCGATTTTGTGGTTGAAGCGTTTGGTGGGTAAACCGCGTTATCGTTCTTCGCGAGCAAGCCCGCTCCCACAGTGGATCTCCAGCGAACACAAAATCTGTGTACACCCCAATCCAATGTGGGAGCGGGCTTGCTCGCGAAGAGGTCAGCCCAGTCAACACACTTTCAGCGTCAAACCACCAACTGCAAAATCAACCAGGCATTCGCTGCACTGATCACCCCAAACAACCCCCACGCCAACACCCGCGTCGGCAGCCGATTCACAAACGGCCCCATCAGTTTCTGGTCGTTGGTCATGCTGATCAACGGGTACAACGCAAACGGCAGTTGCAGGCTCAGCACCACCTGACTCAACACCAACAGCTTGCCAATCGCGTTGTCGCCCATCAGCCACACGCCGATGAACGCCGGGATCAGCGCCAGCCCGCGAGTAATCAAACGCCGCTGCCAGCAAGGAATCCGCAGGTTCAGGTAACCCTCCATGATCACCTGCCCGGCGATGGTCCCGGTGAAGGTCGAGCTCTGCCCCGAGGCCAGCAGCGCGACGCCAAACAGCACGCTGGCCAAGGCCCCGCCCACCAGCGGATCGAGCAGGTGATAGGCGTCCTGGATGTCCACCACATCGCCATGCCCGGTGGCGTGAAACGCAGCCGCCGCCAGAATCAGAATCGCCGCGTTGACCAGCAACGCCAGGGCCAGGGAGCCGATGGTGTCGATGCGCGCCAGTTTGACCGCGTCCTGCTTGCTGGCCAGGTCGTGGCCGATCATCCGGGTTTGGACGATCGAGGTGTGCAAGTACAAGTTATGCGGCATCACCGTGGCCCCGAGAATGCCGATAGCGATGTACAGCGGCGCCGCATCGCCGATGGCCGACAATGACGGCGTGAAGCCACGGGCGACGTCCGGCCAGTAGGGTTTGATCAGCATCAGCTCGACGAAGAAACACACGCCAATGGTGGCGACCAGTACCAGCATGATCGCTTCGAGCCGGCGGAAGCCACGGTTCTGCAAGGCCAGCACCAGCAGCGTGTCGAACGCGGTCAGCGCGATGCCGAAGGTCAGCGAGCAGCCGAGCAACAAATGGAATGCCAGGGCGCAGCCAAGCACTTCGGCCAGATCCGTGGCGATGATCGAGATTTCCGCCAGCACCCATTGCGTGCGGGCGGTGCGAGTGCTGTAGCGCTCGCGGGATAATTGCGCCAGGTCACGCCCGGTGGCAATGCCCAGTCGCGAACACAAACACTGCACGACCATCCCCGCCAGGCTCGCCAGCAACACCACGAACAACAAGCTGTAGCCAAAGCGCGAACCGGCCTCGATGGCCGTCGCCCAGTTGCCCGGGTCCATGTAGCCGATCGACACCAGCAAGCCCGGGCCGGCAAAGCGCAGCAGGCGCTTGAAGAACGTAGCGCTGGGGTCAACGGCAACACTGCCGGCCACTTCCGGCGGGCAAAACGGCGCCGTGGCGACTTTGGGCAAAAAACTGAAGTTCACGCAAACATCCGTCGACAGGTGGAAAGGCGCAGCTTAGACGTTCCGACCACTCCCAGGCTATACACCACCCGGCGTAGGAGCTGCCGAAGGCTGCGATCTTCGGCCATTTCAATCTCGCCAAAGATCAAGATCAAAAGATCGTCCGAACGCGGCCCGAGCCTTCGGCAGCTCCTTGGGGATCACGATTTCCTCAAGGCTTGGCGGTGCCCAATAATTGCTGGCGCAACTCGGGATTGCGGGTGCGCGGGTCGAGCCAGATGTCAAAGAAGGCTCGGGCGAATTGCGGGTCTTTCACTTCGTGTTGCAACTGCTGGCCGACAAAGAAGCGTGCGCCCTGCCCCGGCAAATACACGCCGGTGATGCGGGTGCCCGCCTGGACATCGACGAACGACTGCTGCATCTGGATCTGCCAGCCGGCCAGTTGTTCAGCGCTGACCGAGGAGCCGGACAACCGTTTGATTTCATCGACGCTGGCCTTCACCAGATCGTCCCGGGAAATGTTGCGCTGGTAGATCAGCTCCAGAGCAAATGGCTGGTCCGGTGCCAAGGGCCGCGCCGCACTCCAGAGCCGGGCGTTGTAGACGTCAAAACCGAACACCCGAAACTCACCGGCACCCACGATCTGCGCGCCGGGCAGTGCGTCTTGCCAACTGGCCAGCGCGTGCGTGCCGAGCAACACGAGCAGCCAGAGACTGTGACGAAGGCGCGATGGTGATCTGTTCATGATGGCTCGATGTACGTTGAAGACCTCTTTAAAACTTATACGCTAAAGGCTGTTCTGGACAATTTCTGAAAACCTATTTTTGTATACAAAACCCATAAACCCCTAGAGCAATCCATCGCCCGCGATGCTAACGTGGCCGCCTCACACAGGTCGGAGGTGCGTGCGTGCTGATGCTCAAACTGCTGGTGATTCCCGGGTTTCTGCTGCTGATTTCCTTGGCGGGCAAACGTTGGGGGCCGAGCGTGGCCGGTTGGTTGTCGGGGCTGCCGGTGGTGGTCGGGCCGATTCTGTTTTTCCTCGCCATTGAACAAGGCCAGGTGTTTGCCGCCCAGGCCGCGACCGCCGCGCTCTCAGCGATGTTCGCGATGATTGCCTTCTGCGTGACGTACGCCCAAGTCGCTCAACGAACCGGTTGGCCGTGGGCGCTGGCGACGTCCATGCTGGTGTGGGCCACGGCGGCCATCGTGCTGTCGCTGATCCCGCCGTCCCTGACGTTCTCGGTCATCGCCGCCGCCACTGCCCTGCTGGCGGCGCCGTACCTGTTTCCGTCGGTCCAACCGATTGTTTCAGGGGTAAAGCCCAAGTCCGACAAACTGCTGCTGCGCATGGTCGCCGGGGCTTTGCTGACGTTGGCCGTCACGTTACTGGCCAGTACCGTGGGCGAGCGCTGGAGCGGATTGCTCGCGGTGTTCCCGGTACTCGGCAGCGTGATGGCGGTGTTCTCCCAACAAACCCGCGGTCCGGCCTTCACTGCCGCACTGTTGCGCGCCACCGCCACTGGCATGTACTCGTTCGCGGCGTTCTGCCTGGTGCTGGCGCTGACATTACCCCGCCTCGGTTTGAGCGCATTTGCCCTTGGGGTGGCGGTGTCCGTGGGCATGCTCGGGGTGACCCGGCGTTTGTTGGCGAAACCGGCACCCACCACTCGTTCGATGACTTCGAACGAGTAGACCAACAACCTCGTACGTCAATCGAACGGGTTTCGCCCACCATCAGCCTCAGTTCAAACCCACTGACTGAGGCCTGACCCATGAAATTCTTTTTCCACCCTTCGCCCAACCCGATGAAAGTCGCCCTGCTGCTGGAAGAGCTGCAAACGCCCTATGAGTTGATCGGCGTTGATACCTTCAAAGGCGAACAACACCTGCCGGGGTTCCTGGCGATCAACCCGAACGCGAAGGTCCCGGCCCTGGTGGACGGCGACGCCACGGTGTTCGACTCCCAGGCGATCCTGCTGCACCTGGCGCAAAAACATCAGCGCTTCCTGCCGACCTCGGTGGCGGGTCAGGCTGAGCTGCTGTCCTGGCTGATGTTCATCGGCACCGGCCTGTCGCCGTTCTCCGGTCAAGCCGTGCACTTCCTGCACCACGCGCCGGAAGACCTGGCCTACGCGAAAAACCGTTATCTGAAAGAAGTCGAACGCCACTACCGCGTGCTCGACCAGCGCCTGACCGATCATCAATACCTGGCCGGCGACAGCTACAGCATCGCCGACATGGCGCTCTGGGGCTGGGCCAACTACGCGCCGTACGTCCTCGGCGAAAACGGTCTGGCGGCGTACCCGAACGTCAAGCGCCTGTTCGACGAAATCAGCGCCCGCCCGGCGGCCCAGCGTGCTCACGGGTTGAAGGAACAACTGGTGCTCAAGGCTGAGTTCGATGAAGAAACCCGCCGCAATCTGTTTCCGCAAAATCAGGTGCAATAACCCGATTGAGCTGATCAGTTACATCCCCTGTGGGAGCGGGCTTGCTCGCGAAATCGGTGGTTCAGTCAACATGGGCATTGACTGACACGACGCCTTCGCGAGCAAGCCCGCTCCCACAGGTTTTTGCGTTTGAACAGACAGCTGCGGAATTCGGGCTGGAGTGACCCACAACCTCCATGGGATGATCGCCACCTAGCGCGACCATCCCTGGAGAGTTCCGATGTCATTGTTCAGTAAAAAAGCCGTTGTCCTGTTGCTGACGGCGGTTGCCAGCCTGGGGGCCGTGACTGCTTATGCCGCCAAGGCCACCGGCGACGCGGCGCCCGCCAAGGTTTCGATGCTCGGCGGCAAGTTCACGTTCACCCTGCCCAAGGGCTTCGTGGCCAACCCGCTGCCGTCCGGCGCGACCGGCGCAACGGGCACCATGTACGCCAACGAGGCCACCAAAACCGTGGTGATCGCGGCTGAAAACAATCTGCCCCCTGGTGTCACCGTCAAGGACAACGACGGCGATTTCCTCGACAACACGGCGTCCGAATTCGATGCGGCACAACGCAAGGCCCTGCCGGACTTCAACAAGTTGAGCGAAAAAAGCCTGACCCAGAAAAGTACCGGCCTGGGTTTACGCCAGGTTGACAGCACCGCCACTCAGGGCGGCGGCAAGACCCTCACCTCCACGCTGATGGCCGGGTCCGGCAGCCGAATGGCGGTGATTCAGATCATCTCGCGCCCGAACGACAAGGCGGCTCACGACACACTGGTCAACCAGATCACCGGCAAGTAAACCCGTTCGAATCAGGGGTTGAGCCGCAGCAACCAGGCGTTCAAGTCCTGAATCTCGGCAGCGCTGATGTTGTGGCCCAAGCCTTCGTAGCCATGGAATTCTGGCTTGAGTGACAGGTGCTGCAACAGGCTGTCGGCGTCAGTGCCGTCGACGTAAGGCAAGCGTTTGTCCACGGTGCCATGACCGATGAAAATCGCCAGTTGTTGGCGTTTTTCATCCGGTTTTTTGAGCTCGGATTTGAGCACCGGCAGAATCCGCCCGCTCAACGCGGCAATCCCGCCCACGGCCTCCGGATGACGCAAACCCACCTCGTAGGACATGATCGCGCCCTGGCTGAACCCCACCAGAAACACCTTGTTGGCGTCGGTGTGATACTTCTTCGCCGCTTGAGCGATGAAATCCAGCAACACCTGGCCGCTGGTCTTCAGATCATCGGTCTCACCGTTGTAGGCGCCTTCGCCCTTTTTGCGAAACCACTGATAACTGTCCTCATCCAACGCCACCGGTGCCTGCACCGACAGGTAGTTGTACTGCGCCGGCAAGTCATCCTTGATCCCGAACAGGTCCCGCTCGTTACTGCCGTAACCGTGGAGAAAAATCACCAACGGCTGGTTGTGCGAATCAGGGTTGGCTTGCTCCAGGTATTTGAGCGGCAGATCAGTGTGCAACGGGGTTTCAGCGTGGACCGTGGCGGACGCCAGGAGCATGAACAGAGCGAGAAACTTAAGCATAAATCTTCCTTCACAGGGCGCAGGATTCGGGGGATACCCTAACATCGAGCGGCGAGCCTGGGGATTTTCGGTGTTACGGATGCCGTCTTCGCGAGCAAGCCTGCCCCCACATTGGAACGCGATCAACTGTGGGAGCGGGCTTGCCCGCGAAGAGGCCGGGACAAACAGCGAAGATGCTGGATCAGTCGTTAGTCAACTTCCCAACCCGAAACGGCTCACGCCCGGCAACTTTCGCCTGCCACGTCCCCGGCTCGGTGTAGCGCCCCCGATCAATCGCAAACAGCACGCCACTGGTCCCGGCCTTCACGGTCGTTACCCGGTCGTTCAACGGGTCGACCACTTCAAACAGCGCATCGCCCTGCTCCACCCATTCACCGGCCTCGCGCAGGAAGCTGACCACGCCGTGGTGCGGGGCGAACAGGTACTCGGTGCCGGCGAACGGCATACCTTCGCAGCACTCGCTCGGGGCTGCAGGCCAGGTGCCTTTGATGAAGTCGTGCTCGGCGAGGAACCCCAGAATCGCCTCGCAATTGGCCTGGGCCTGATCGACCCGGGTGTCGCCCATGCTGCCCAGTTCCAGCGTCGTCGCCAGGTTGGCGGGTGGGATCGCCGCCTCAGGGAAGGCCCGTGCCAAACGCAGCCATGGCGTCGAACAGGATTCATCGAACGAGCTGCCGCCCGAGTCTTCGCACAACAATGCCACGCCCGCCTTCAAGCGCGCCGCCAGGGATTGCCACTGCGGCCAGTGTTGCGGCAAGGCGTAGATGTGAATCGCTGCATCGAAGTCGCAATGCAAATCCAGAGTGATATCGGCATCGCAAGCATGGCGCAGCAGCAAGCGGTGCATGGCTTCCAGTTGCGACGCCGGTGCCGGCAAGTCGTCGAGCACCTGGCCCATGGTCTGGCGAATCAGCGCGATGTTGGCTTCGGCATCGTCGCCCAACTGAGCACCGATCAACGCGGCCACCGGAGCACTCAATTCGACGAACGCACGGTTGAAATTCTTGCCGCTGCCCAGTTCGAAACGGCCCATATGGGCGCCTTGCAAATGCTGATCGAGGCCGATCGGGTTGGCCACCGGCACCAATTCGATTACGCCCTGCAACTGGCCCTGGGCTTCGAGTTCGGCCAGGCGCTTCTTCAGCTCCCAGGCCGTGCGCATGCCCGGCAGTTCGTCGGCGTGCAGGCTGGCCTGGATGTAAACCTTGCGGGCGCCCGCGCCATAACGAAACACGCTGAGGCTGCGCTCGGTGCCCAGATGACTCCAGGGCAGTGGATGGTCGATGCGTTGCATGGGAACTCCGATAGTCAGAACGATGAGATCCACTGTGGGAGCGGGCTTGCTCGCGAAGGCGTCGTGTCAGTCAGTATTGATGTTGCCTGACACACCGCTTTCGCGAGCAAGCCCGCTCCCACAGGTTCCTCTTCTGAGGAAGATTGGCATAAAAAAGTGGCCACCGCGTCAACGGTGGCCACTTTTTTAAACGGCTGGGTTACTCGCCGCCGTACACATCAAAGTTGAAGTACTTGTCCTGCACTTGCTTGTACTTGCCGTTGGCACGGATCTCGGTGATAGCGGTGCTGAATTTGTCAGCCAGCTCCTTGTCACCCTTGCGCACAGCGATACCGGCGCCGCCACCGAAGTACTTGGCGTCTTCGTAGGTCGGGCCGACGAACGCGAAACCTTTACCGGCGTCGGTTTTCAGGAAACCGTCGTCCAGGTTGACCGAATCAGCCAGCATCGCGTCGAGGCGGCCGGAGACCATGTCCAGGTTGGCTTCCTGCTGGGAGCCGTAACGCACCAGGACAATCCCGGCCGGTTGCAGCACTTCAGTGGCGAAGCGGTCGTGGGTACTGGCACGCAGCACACCGACTTTCTTGCCCTTGAGTTCGGTCAGCGGGTCCTTCACGTCGGTGCCTGCCTTCATCACGAAGCGCGCCGGGGTGTGATAGTACTTGATGGTGAAGTCGACGTTTTTCTTGCGGTCGTCAGTGATGGTCATGGACGACAGGATCGCGTCGATTTTCTTCACTTTCAGGGCCGGGATCAGGCCGTCGAACTCTTGCTCGACCCACACGCACTTCACTTTCATCTGCTCGCACAGCGCGTCGCCGATGTCCACGTCGAAACCGGTGAGTTTGCCGTCAGGGGTTTTCATCGAGAATGGCGGGTAACCGGCTTCGATACCGATGCGGATCGGCTTGGCGTCTTCGGCCACGGCGGTCAGGGACAACATCGACAGTGCCAGGGCACCGAACATCACTAGCTTCTTCATTTATAACTCCTGTGTGCGGAGGCTTTTATTGGCAGCTTTCGATTGGCAGTTTCGGTGTGTGAGAACCGAAGTGGCCGGCAGTCTATTGCGGCTGCCGCAGGGCAAATTGTTCCTAAGCGACAAATATTTATAGAAAAGTGGTTCGTCGATTGGACTGTTTAGAAGCGTGCGCCACTGCGGTGCAAGGACTGTAGGACAAGACCCGATTTTGGATAAAACCTACAGAATTTTGGCTCTGATCCGACTGAATAGTCGCAAAGAAAACCGGCGCTGAGTGTCACTGGCGATGAAGGCTGTTTTGCGGCACATTGAGCGCCACCTGCCCCCGCTTAAGAGAACTGTGATGCCCGAATTGAACCTGATCCAGCACCACCCTGCCGAAGGTCCCGGTGCGATTGCCGAATGGGCGAAGCTGCGCGGGATCACGCTGAAGGTTTTTCGCGCCGATCTTGGGCAGTTGCCGTCGGTGAGTGCGGGGCCGGTGGTTCTGTTGGGCGGGCCATACGAATCCAACGCTGGGCCAGAGTGGCTGGAGAATGAACGACAGTGGCTGGCGGCCAGTCTGGATCAAGGCGCGGCGGTGTTTGCGATTTGCCTGGGGGCACAGTTATTGGCCTTGAACCTGGGCGGGAAGGTGCGGCGCATGGCCGACACGGAAACGGGCTGGACGTTGGTGACGTTCACTGATGGCCAGGTGCTGAAGGTGCTGGAATGGCACGAAGATGCAATCGATTTGCCGCCCGGCGCGCAGTTACTGGCCAGCAGTGAGGCGTGTGAGCAGCAGATGTATCGGGTCGGGCCGACGCGAGTGGGGTTGCAGTTTCACCCGGAGTGGGATGCCGAGTCGGTGGTGATGCTCAATCAGCATTTTGGCGAGGAATCGCCGTTGCCACGGGATCAGGATGACAGTGCTGCGCATGCGGCGGTGTTTGAGTGGTTGCGGGGGGCGCTGGATGGCTGGTGGGCTGACTCATCAACCCAACGCTAAACCCACGATCAAACCCTTGTGGTGAGGGGGCTTGCCCCCGTTGGAGTGCGCAGCGCTCCCCAAAAATCCTGGACCGTTACCGAGATTTTTGGGGCGGCTTCGCCACCCAACGGGGGCAAGCCCCTCGCCACAGAAGCTCTCTATCCACAATTGATTAGCGGTATTTGATGATCAGCATTCACAACCGATTGACGTCGGCACCCCCTCGACACTCAACTCAAACCCCTCATCCAGCCACCCCGTCACCCCGCCAATCATCTCTTTGACCGGGTAGCCCAACGCCGCCAGTTTCACCGCGGCCTTGTTGGCACCGTTGCAATGTGGTCCGGCGCAATACACCACAAACAAAGTGTTTTTCGGATAAACCGCCAAACCATCAGCCTTCATCAAACGCCCCGGAATATTGATCGCCCCCGGCACATGCCCCCGCTCAAAAGCCAGCGGGCCGCGCGTGTCCACCAACACAAAATCCACCTCGCCGGCCTGTTGGCTGCCATAGACGTCGGAACAATCGGTTTCAAAGGTCAGGCGATTGCTGAAATGCATCAGGGCAATGGCCGACGGGGCTGCAGAAATCTCGCGAACAAGGCTGGTCATGGGCTGTACTCCAAAGTCTCGGTGGGTGTAGGCAGACTTTATCTATCCGTCACTTGCCGCTAAAGTGGCGTACAAGACACCTACCGGGAACTTTCCGCCAAATGCTGCCCAACCCTGGATTAGTCGCGATTCTTGCCTACGACGGCCTCTGCACTTTCGAGTTCGGCATTGCCGTGGAGATCTTCGGCCTGGCCCGGCCGGAGTTCGATTTCCCTTGGTATGAACATCAGATCGTCGCCGTGGATGAAGGCCCGATGCGCGCCATGGGTGGCATTCAGGTGCTGGCGGACGGTGGCATGCCACTGCTGGAACGCGCCCGAACCGTCATCGTGCCCGGTTGGCGCGATCGTCAGGCACCGGTGCCTGAGGCGCTGCTCGGCGCACTCCGTCAGGCCCATGCCCGAGGCGCGCGGTTGTTGTCGATCTGCTCCGGGGTGTTCGTGCTGGCGGCCACTGGCCTGCTGGACGGTCACCGCGCCACTACCCATTGGCGCTACACCACGGAACTGGCCGAGCGCTTTCCGAACATTCAAGTCGACCCGGACGTGCTGTATGTCGATTCGGGTCAGTTGATCACCTCGGCCGGCAGCGCTGCCGGTATCGACGCCTGTCTGCATTTGGTGGCGCGGGACTTTGGCACTCAGGTGGCCAACTCGGTGGCGCGGCGACTGGTGATGTCGCCGCAGCGCACCGGCGGTCAGGCGCAGTTTATTCCTACACCGGTCAGTCCAACGCCGCGCAGTGATTTGTCACGTGTCATGCAGTGGGCGCGGGAGCGTTTGCATGAACCGCTGGAGGTGCGCGACCTCGCCAGTGAGGCGGCAATGAGTGAACGCACCTTTCTGCGCCGCTTCACCGAAGCCAGCGGCCAGTCGCCGAAGACCTGGTTGCAGCATCAACGCCTGGCCCGGGCCCGGGAGTTGCTGGAAAGCACCCGCCAGAACACCGAGCAGATTGCCGAGCATTGCGGGTATCGTTCGGTGGAGAGTTTCCGGGTGGCGTTTCGCAGCGTGGTCGGGGTGCCGCCGTCGGTGTATCGGGAGCGGTTTGGGCGCGGGGTACAAGCCGTTTTTTGAGGTGTTCTTGCGGGCCTCTTCGCGAGCAAACCCGCTCCCACATTAGGTCTGTGTCGTTCACAAAACCAATGTGGGAGCGGGCTTGCTCGCGATGGCGTCCAACCAGACACCGCCAAACTCAAGGCTTGCGCAACAAATAGGTATCCATAATCCACCCATTCGCCAACCGCGCCGCCTTGCGCACCCGTTCAATCTCATCCGCCACATCCTTGAGCTTGCCGCTGATAAGGATTTCATCCGGCGTGCCCAAGTAAGCCCCCCAGTAAATCTCCGTCTCCTGATCCGCCACCCGATGGTAGGAATCTTCCGCATCGAGCATCACCACCAGGCTATCCGCATCACTCACCTGCCCCGCCGCCAGCCGCCGGCCCGTGGTGATTTCAATCGAGCGCCCGATGCGATTCAACGACACCTTATGTTGCGCCGCCAACGCCTGAACGCTGGTGATTCCGGGGATCACTTCGAACTCAAACTCGCAGTGCCTCGAGGCCAGAATCGCCTGCAAGATACGCACGGTGCTGTCGTACAACGCGGGGTCGCCCCACACCAGGAAACCGGCGCACTGGCCGTCAGTCATTTCCTCGTTGATCAGCCGTTCGAAGGTGTTCTGCTTGGCCAGGTTCAGATCCTCGACACTGGCCTTGTAGTCTACGTCGCCACGCTCGCGTTCCGGGCTGTGGGCTTCGACGAAGCGGTAGTCGCGATCGGTGATGTAGCGCTCACAGATGTCACGCCGCAGATCGATCAACTTGTCTTTGCTCTGGCCCTTGTCCATGAGGAAAAACACGTCCGCCCGATTCAGCGCCTTTACCGCCTGCATCGTGATGTAGTCCGGGTTGCCGGCGCCAATGCCGATCACCAACAAAGTTTTCATCAAAACGCTCCTTCAGCCTCAGTGCTCATCAAGCGTAGCCGCCAGCGCCCGGTGAACCGCAACTCGATGGTCGACAACGGCTCAACGTCGATCAGGTTGAATGCGGTGCTCTGCAGCACATGCGCCAGCGCGGCGCGAACCACGTAAGGGTGGGTGATGGCGACGATGTGGCCCGGTGTCGCCTCCAACGTTGCCAGCCACGCCGCCACCCGCTCACCGAGTTGCACCACCGATTCGCCGCCGTGGGGGGCAGAATGCGGGTCTTCCAGCCATGCCACGAGCGTATCGGGTTCGGTTTTTTGCAGATCGGTGATTCGCACACCTTGCCAGCGGCCAAAATCGCAGTCCCTCAAGGCCTCGACCACTTGCGCATCACTGCCAAACAGTTCAGCGGTCTGGCGGGTTCGGGCTTCGGGACCACACAGCAGGCGCGGCGCGACCTTGGAAGATCCGCGACGGGAACACTTCGCCGATTGCCAAACCATTTCCACTGGCTCATCTGTAGGAAAACGCGCCAGTTTTTGTGCGACGGTTCGCGCGTGGCAAATCAAGGTCAAACGGGTCACCTGCACGGAAAATCACCCTGTTGTTGAATATGTGAAACGGCAAAACGCCGCAAACAATCGGCCAATTGTGCTGTAAGACGGGCCTTTGAGGGCGTTTCATTTGGCTCAATTGCCTCGGGCAGACAGCCTATTTCAATCATGAAAAACGGTAATCTCCGACACCGCTATGGGCAATGTCCTACAAGCCCTGTCGACATCCACGTAGGACCCATGGCACGGGGGTTTCGCCCCGTTTTGGGGCCTGACACTGGCGTGCAAAAATTCACTAGACATGTAGTGTGAGTTACATAAATACTGTTTTAGTGAATTGTGAAATGAAACCGACACACCCATCCAGCAGGAGCCCGGATGCCCCCTCTTAGAGACCTGATCACCGATCCCGGCCTGGACCTTACGCCTTCGGAACGCAAAGTCATCCGCGCCTTGCTGGACCAGTACCCGCGTAACGGACTGGGCCCGATGTCGCGATTGGCCGAGCACGCCGGTGTCAGCGATCCGACCATTGTGCGACTGGTCAAAAAACTTGGCTTTAGCGGTTACGCCGAGTTCCAGGACGCGTTGCTCAGCGACATGGACCACCGCTTGCGCTCCCCAAGCACCCTGTTGCAACCCCGCGCCCACCTGCAAAAAGATGATCCGTGGAGCCATTATCTGGCGGAAACCCATCGCTCCATGGTGGAAACCCAGGCCCTGACGCAACCTGAAGATGTACGGATTCTGGTGGAATGGTTGCTCGACGCTCGCCATCAAGTGCATTGCTTCGGCGGGCGTTTCAGCAGTTTCCTCGCCCACTATTTGCTCAACCATTTGCGCCTGCTGCGCCCCGGCTGTTTTGCCCTGGAAGACAACGCCCAGTTGCCGGACCGACTGTTCGACGTACAGCGCCAGGACGTGGTGCTGGTGTTCGATTATCGCCGCTACCAGTCCCAGGCCTTGCGGGTGGCCAGTGCCGCGAAAAATCGCTATGCGCGGGTAGTGCTGTTCACCGACATCTATACCTCGCCGTTGCGGGAAATGGCCGATTTGATCATCAGCTCGCCGGTGGAGTCGGTCTCGGCGTTCGACACCCTGGTCCCGGCGCTGGCGCAGGTTGAAGCACTGATTGCTTGCCTGACCTTGCGCAGCCCCGATCTGGCCGATCGCCTGGAAGGCATCGATGCCCTGCGTTCTGAATTCGACACCCATCTACTGGAGGAAAAATAAGGATGTTTACGCTCCCCCACCGCTCGCCGCGCGACCTGCCTTTTGTCACTGACCACACCGCGCTGTTGCTGGTCGACATGCAGCGGGCCTGGCTCGAACCGCAGTTCGACCCGCACCTCAACGACCCCGACGCCGAATATTTCCTGACTCGCACTCACATGCAGGTAGTGCCCAATCAGCGGCGGTTGCTCAGCGCCTTTCGCAGCGCCCGGCAGAACGTAGTACATACCCTGATCGAAAGCCTCACCGCCGATGGCCGCGACCGTTCCCTGGACCACAAACTCTCGGACATGCACCTGCCCAAAGGATGCCCGCAGGCGCGAATCATCGAGGACCTGACCCCGGAAGAAAACGAAGTCGTGCTGCCGAAAAGCTCCTCGGGGGTCTTCAACTCCACCAACATCGACTACGTGTTGCGCAACCTCGGGGCGCGGCATCTGGTCATCGCCGGCATCGTCACCGACCAGTGCGTCGACATGGCGGTGCGTGACGCCGCCGACCGTGGCTACCTGGTGACGCTGGTGGAAGACGCCTGCGCCACTTACACCCCGGAACGGCATCAGGCCTGCCTCAACGCGATCAAAGGTTATTGCTGGATTACGGACACGCAAACCGTGCTCGCCCGTCTGCAGGAGATGCAGCCATGAGCGCGCGCCTGCTGCCCGTCCCGATGACCACGATTGTCACCACCGACCTGATCGGCGTGACCCGCGGTCGCTCCTTTCCCACCGATGAGCTGGAGCACTATCAAGCCGCCGGTATCGGCTGGGTGCCCGCCAACAGCGCACTGACCCCGCAAGACGTCATCGCCTCGGCCAGTCCGTGGGGCGCTTACGGTGACTTGCGATTGATTCCGGACATGGGCAGCCGGGTGACCGTCAGCAACGGCCCGGACGCCAATGCCCCGCCTCTGGACTTCATCCATGGCGACCTCTGCGAAACCGATGGCCGGCCGTGGGCCACATGCCCGCGCACCCTGCTGCGCAACGAAGTGGAACGTTATAGGGCCGAGTTGGGGGTGCAGGTCAACGCCGCGTTCGAACACGAATTCAACCTGGACAGCGGCGATGCCGATTGTCGGGCGTTCTCCCTTGAAGCCCAGCGCCAGGGTGCCGAATTCGGCGGCTGGTTGCTCAGCGCTTTGCGCGCGGGTGGCGTGGAGCCGGAGATGTTCCTGCCGGAATACGGCAAGCATCAATACGAAATCACCTGCCGCCCGGCGCTCGGTGTCGCCGCCGCCGACCGTGCGGTGAACGTGCGCGAAATCACCCGGGAAGTCGCTCGGCAAATGGGCGTGGACCTGAGCTTCGCGCCGAAGACCACCGAACATGCAATGTGCAACGGTGTGCATTTGCACATCAGCCTGCAAGACCTCGCCGGGCAACCGCTGCTGTACGACGCCGGCACCACCAATGGCCTGTCGACCCTCGGCCAGCACTGGGCCGCCGGGATCCTGCATTACTTGCCGGCTCTCTGCGCCATAACCGCGCCGACGCCGGTGTCCTACAAGCGCTTGCTGCCCCATCACTGGAGCGCTTCCTATGCCTGCCTCGGCCAGCGCAACCGCGAAGCGGCGCTGCGGATCTGCCCGACGGTAACCCTGGGCAGTAAATCCGTAGCCGCGCAGTACAACCTCGAATTTCGTGCCATGGACGCCACCGCCTCGCCGCACCTGGCCATGGCCGCACTGCTGATTGCCGGACGCCTGGGCATCGAACAACGCCTGGCACTGAATGCAATCACTGATGAAATCCCCGATGCCCTGAATGAAGAACAACGCCAGGCCCGGGGCATTGTTGCCCTACCCGCCTCTCTGCCCCAGGCCCTGGACTGCCTGCGCAACAGTGAGGCGCTGATCGAAGCGTTGCCCAAGGCACTGCTCGACTCTTATTTCGCCCTGAAAACCGAGGAACTGACGCTGACGGAACAGCTCTCGCCCGCCGACCTTTGTGAGCACTATGCCCGTCTGTACTGAACCTGCTGAACTTGGGCTCTACACCAAGCCCCCGTACACCTTGATCCGGGAAGCCTCCGAGCACCCGCTGATTCTGGTGTGCGAACACGCCAGCCGTTTTATTCCGCCGGCGTTGAATGATCTGGGTTTGAGCTTTGAAGCCGCCCGTGAGCACATCGCCTGGGACATCGGTGCCCTGGCGCTGGCTGAGCGCTTGTCCGAAACACTCGGCGTGACGCTGCTGGCGGCCAACTACTCACGGCTGTTGATTGACCTCAATCGCCCACGCCATGCCCCGGACAGCATTCCGGGTCAGAGCGAGATTTATCAGGTGCCGGGCAACCAGCAACTGAGTGAAGCCACCCGGGAGTACCGCCGGGAAACGTTGTTCAAGCCGTTTCACACCCGCTTGCAAAGCCTGATCGACGAGCGCGTGGCGCAAGGGCGAGCAGTTCGAGTGGTGGGGATTCACAGTTTCACCCCGATTTATTACGGTCAGCCCCGGTTGCTGGAAGCCGGCGTGCTGTTTGGCGGGGCCCGGAATTACGCCCAACGGGTGATCGACGGGTTGAGCCGGCATTCGAAGAAAGTGGCCGGCAATCAGCCGTACAAGATAGACCCTCTGGGGGACATGACCGTGCCGGTGCACGGCGATGCTCGCGAGCTGGAATCGGTGTTGATCGAGGTGCGCAACGATCTGCTGCGCACGCCCGAGGCAATTGAACGCTGGAGCGGATACCTCGCCCCCTTGCTGTAGGAAAAAAGTAAACGTTGTGCGCTGTAGCGGAATAAAAACTAAAAGTTGCCCGATGGAATGACCAGGAGAGACGCTTCATGGAAATAGAAGAATTCGGCTACAAGCAGGAGTTGAAACGTAGCCTGACACTGACGGATCTGGTGGTGTACGGGATGATCTTCATGGTCCCCATCGCCCCGTTCGGTGTTTATGGCTACGTCAACGCCGAGGCGCCCGGGATGGTGCCGCTGGCCTACATTATCGGCATGGTGGCGATGCTGTTTACCGCCCTCAGCTACGGCAGCATGGCCAAGGCTTTTCCGATTGCCGGCTCGGTGTATTCCTACGCACAACGCGGCTTGAATCAACATGTCGGCTTTATTGCCGGTTGGTTGATGCTGCTTGATTACCTGCTGATCCCGCCGCTGCTGTACGTGTACGCGGCCATGGCGCTGAATCACCTGTACCCGGATATTCCGAAAGTCGGTTTCATCCTGGCGTTCCTGGTCAGTGCGACGTTTGTAAACCTGCGGGGCATCACCTTCACCGCACGGATGAACATCGTCTTTCTGCTGGCGCAACTGGTGGTGCTGGGGATCTTCCTGTTCTACGCCTGGAATGCCCTGCACAACGGCGGCGGTCACGGTGAGTTGACCTTGGCGCCGCTGTACAACCCCGAAACGTTCAACTTCGCGCTGCTGATGCAAGCGGTGTCGATTGCAGTACTGTCGTTCCTTGGCTTCGATGCGATTTCCACCCTGGCCGAAGAGATCAAAGAGGACCCGGGCCGCAGTGTTGGCAAGGCTGCGCTGATTACCCTGGTGGTGATGGGCGTGATCTTCGTGGTGCAGACCTGGATCGCCACCGATCTGGCTGCCGGCATGGGTTTCAAATCCGCTGACACCGCGTTTTATGAAATTGCTGAAATTGCCGCTGGCAGCTGGCTGGCAACCCTTACCGCCGTGGCCACGGCCCTGTCCTGGGGTGTGGCGGTGGCCATCACTTCGCAATCGGCGGTATCGCGGCTGATATTCGGCATGGCACGGGACGGTAAACTGCCGAAAGTGCTGGCCAAGGTCCATCCAAAATACAACACGCCGCACATCAGCATTTACCTGGTGGCCGTGCTGTCGCTGGTGATTTGCTACCTGTTCATCAACTCGGTGGACACCCTCACCTCCCTGGTGAACTTCGGCGCGTTGAGTGGCTTCATGCTGCTGCACCTGACCGTGATCAACTACTACTGGCGCCGGCAGAAATCCGGCCAGGTGATCCGTCACCTGCTCTGCCCGGTGGTCGGCTTCATCATCGTCGCGGCCATCATGTACAACATGGGCGTCGATGCACAAAAGCTCGGTTTGATCTGGATTGCTCTGGGTCTGGTCTATTTGTTCTTCCTGAACAAGCTGGGCGCCAGCACGTCGTTGCCGGACCCGAGCAACGTCTGACAACAAAAAGGGCGGCGTCTGACAACAAATCAGGCGACCGCTGCTTTAACGCGTGGACACCGACAGTGATAGTCAGGTTCGACGGCAAACCGCCGAACCCTTTGATACAGGAGTACAT
The DNA here is from genome assembly GCF_034344865.1 of Pseudomonas sp. 10S4. Taxonomy (NCBI): domain Bacteria; kingdom Pseudomonadati; phylum Pseudomonadota; class Gammaproteobacteria; order Pseudomonadales; family Pseudomonadaceae; genus Pseudomonas; species Pseudomonas sp. 10S4. The sequence goes on along the minus strand of NZ_CP133774.1, from coordinate 4,502,749 downwards.
CCATGCTGGTCTTACGCCCAGTCGAGTTAACCGACCTGCCCCAGTTGCAACAACTGGCCCGCGACAGCCTGGTGGGCGTCACGTCGCTGCCGGACGATAGCGAACGCCTGCGCGAGAAAATTCTCGACTCCTGCGCCTCGTTCGACAAAGACGTACAAGGCAACGGCCCGGAGAACTACTTTTTCGTCCTCGAAGACCTGGCCAGCCAACGTCTGACCGGGTGCTCGGAAATCCTTGCCACCGCCGGTTTCAGTGAGCCGTTCTACAGCTTGCGCAACCGCCACTTCACCAGCACCTCACGGGAACTGAACATCGAGCACGGCGTGCCGGCGCTGTCGTTGTGCCACGACCTCAGCGGCCACACCTTGCTGCGCGGCTTTCACATTGATGCGGCACTGGTGCGCACGCCGTTTTCCGAGTTGTTGTCACGGGCCCGGCTGCTGTTTATCGCGGCTCACTCCGCGCGTTTTTCAGAGGCGGTGATCACCGAAATCGTCGGGTACAGCGACGATCAGGGCCAGTCGCCGTTCTGGGATGCCCTGGGCAAACACTTTTTTGACCTGCCTTACGTCGAGGCCGAGCGACTCTGTGGCCTGGAGAGCCGGACCTTCCTCGCCGAACTGATGCCGCAATACCCGATCTACGTGCCGATGCTGCCTAAAGCGGCGCAAGAGTGCATTGGCCGGATTCACCCCGACGGCCAGGAAGCGTTCGACATCCTGGAGCGCGAAGGCTTTGAAACCAACAGCTACATCGACCTGTTCGACGGCGGCCCGACGCTGTATGCGCGTACCGCGAACATTCGCTCTATTGCCCACAGCCACACCGGCACCGCGCAGCCCGTTGAGACCATCGACGCCCGTGGCAGTTACCTGGTGAGCAACGATTCGCTCAAGGATTACCGGGCCATCATCACCGAACTGGACTACACCGCCGGACAACCGGTGGGCTTGAGCGCCGACCTGTGCGCCGCCCTGAACGTCACCGACGGCAGCCCGATCCGGCTGATCGCCCTGTGAGCATCACCGGGACCCGTGCCCAACGACAGCGCCCGAGCACGCGCGCAAAAGGAGCTGCATCATGATTGTCCGCCCGGTTCACATCACCGACCTGCCCGCCTTGCTGACGCTGGTGCAACAGGCAGGCCCCGGGTTCACCACCCTGCCGGCGAACGAAGATCGCCTGGCCCACCGCGTGCGCTGGTCCCAGCGGACCTTCGCCGAACAGGTCGAACGTGCCGACGCCGATTATCTGTTCGTGCTGGAGGACGACGAGCAACGCGTGGTCGGGGTCAGTGCCCTGACGGGGGCCGTCGGCATGCGAGAGCCCTGGTACAACTACCGGGTCGGGCTGACGGTCAGTTCGTCGCCGGACCTGGGTATCCAGAAGCATATTCCGACCTTGTTCCTGAACAACGAAATGACCGGCCAATCGGAACTCTGCTCGCTGTTCCTGCGCCCCGATCAGCGCTATGGCAACAACGGTCGATTGCTGTCGCTGGGGCGGTTGCTGTTCGTCGCCGAATTCCCGCAGCTGTTTGGCGACAAGCTCATCGCCGAACTGCGCGGCAGTGCCGACGAGCAAGGCTGCTCGCCGTTTTGGGACAGTCTGGGCCGGCACTTTTTCAAGATGGATTTCAGCCACGCCGACCACCTGTCGGGGCTGGGCAACAAATCGTTCATCGCCGAACTGATGCCCCGTCAACCGCTGTACACCTGCCTGCTTACCGAACAGGCTCAGGCAGTGATCGGCAAGGCTCACCCGAACACGCAGACGGCGCTGAAGATCCTCAATGCCGAAGGTTTTGCCCACAAGGACTACATCGACATCTTTGATGGCGGACCGGTGATTGAAGCGCAGGTCTCGAAAATCCGCACCGTGCGTGACAGCCAGTCGCTGGTGCTGGGCATTGGCACCCCTGATGAACAGGCCCCGGTGTGGCTGATCCACAACCAACGCATGGAAAACTGCCGCATCACCACCGCCAAGGCGCGGCTGGTGGGCAACAGCCTGATCGTCGACCGCCTCACTGCCAAGCGTCTGCAGCTGCAACCGGGGAATTCGGTGCGGGCAGTGACGCTGTTGAATCAGGCGCAGCAGGCGGTGGCGGCCTGATCCCCCGCCTTTGTGGCGAGGGAGCTTGCTCCCGCTGGGCTGCGAAGCGGCCCCAAAACCTGCCACCCCATTTTTCAGACACACCGCGTTTGCTGAATTTACGACTGCTGCGCAGCCGAGCGGGAGCAAGCTCCCTCGCCACAGGTCATGCGTCGCTCATCTCTTTAGTGACCGGCATTAGCACAAGCTCCCGTGCCACAAGGAGCGGTATCGTTTCACCTGTCTAAAAATTCGTCATCCTCCTGACCCCGCCAGCGTGATAGCCTTTTGTTCCTTCGGCGTTGACACTTTTGCTCAAGCCCTTCCATTCCAATGCAGTGGTGGAACTCATATGTCCAGGCTTTCCCATCAAGATTTGCGCCGTAACTTTCGCCAATTGCTGGCTTCCGACACGTGCTACCACACCGCTTCGGTGTTCGACCCGATGTCGGCGCGTATCGCCGCAGACCTGGGTTTTGAAGTCGGGATCCTCGGTGGCTCGGTCGCATCGTTGCAGGTACTGGGCGCCCCGGATTTCGCACTGATCACCCTCAGCGAATTCGCTGAACAGGCCACCCGTATTGGCCGCGTGGCCCAACTGCCGGTCATCGCCGACGCTGACCACGGCTACGGCAACGCCCTGAACGTGATGCGCACCATCGTCGAACTCGAACGCGCCGGCATCGCCGCGCTGACCATCGAAGACACCTTGCTGCCGGCCCAATTCGGCCGCAAGTCCACCGATTTGATCGGCGTCGCTGAAGGCGTCGGCAAGATTCGCGCAGCGCTGGAAGCCCGGGTCGACAAGGAAATGGCGATCATCGCCCGCACCAATGCGGGGATCCTGCCGATCCAGGAAATCATCAGCCGCACCCAGCAATATCAAAACGCCGGGGCCGACGGGATTTGCATGGTCGGCGTCCAGGACTTCGACCAACTGGAAAAAATCGCCGAACACCTGAGCGTGCCACTGATGCTGGTCACCTACGGCAACCCAGCGCTGCGTGACGATAAACGCCTGGCGGAATTGGGCGTGCGGGTCACCATCGATGGCCATGGCGCGTACTTTGCGGCGATCAAGGCGACTTACGACAGCTTGCGTGAACAGCGACAGATCTTTACCCAGGCGTCGGATTTGAGCGCGACCGAGTTAACGCATACCTATACGCAGCCAGAGGATTACATCCGCTGGGCGGAAGAGTTTATGCGCGTTAAAGAGTGACCGTTTGGCGGGTATGCCGGGGTGAACTGACAGGACGCCTTCGCGAGCAAGCCCGCTCCCACAGTGAATTAATGTTGAACATACATTTTGTGATCAACACTGACTCCATGTGGGAGCGGGTTTGCTCGCGAAAGCGTCAGCCGCAACACCGCTAAGCCGAAGTTTTAAACCCCGCCTCCCGCTGCACCGCCCGCGCTTGAACCACATCCGTTCTAATTCACCAACACCACAAATCCCTGTGGCGAGGGAGCTTGCTCCCGCTTGAGTGCGCAGCACTCACAAAAATCTGCGCTGATGGTCAGAATTTTGGGGCCGCTACGCAGCCCAGCGTCGGATCGCCGCCCGGAGCAAGCTCGCTCGCCACAGGTCAGTGTTTGCCTGAATGACCTGCGCCCACTTACCGCTTCGCCAACTCCATAATCATCCGCGACAACAAGTAAATCCGTGGCGTCACGCTCTCCACCTCGGCATATTCCTCCGGCGTATGAATACCGCCGCCGACGATCCCGAACCCATCCAGCGTCGGCGTCCCCACACCCGCGGAGAGGCTCGCGTCCGCCGCCCCGCCGCTACCTTCTTCGGTCAACTTGCGGCCAATTTCGCCGTAGATCCCCTGAGCCATGGCCATCAAGCGATCCGACTCTTTCGTCTGCGGCATAGGCGGCAAGCCGCGTTGCAGGGTGGTGGTGACTTCGGTATCCGGAATCAACTTGTCCTGGGACACCCGCGCCAGGTCCTTCTCGATCCGGTCGAACTCTTCCGGCACCGCCGCGCGCACATCGGCCTTGGCCGTGGCTTGATCCGGGATCACGTTGGTGCGGTCACCGGCCTTGATCACGGTGAAGTTGATGGTGGTTTTTTCGCTTCGTCGCCCAATTTGCCCAGTTGCAGAATCTGGTGCGCCGCTTCCATCGCGGCGTTGCGGCCCAGCTCCGGCGCGACGCCAGCGTGGGCGGCTTTGCCCTTCACTTCGACCACTGCGGTGGCGCTGCCTTTGCGCCACACCACCAGGCCATCGGCCGGGCGGCCCGGTTCGAGGTTGAGGGTCACGTCGTGGGCCTTGGCGGTTTTCTTGATCAGGTCGGTAGCGACCTCAGAGCCGGTTTCTTCACTGGCATCCAGCAGGAAAGTGATCTGGGCATAGTCCTTGAAGTCGAGATTTTTCAGGACTTTCAGCGCGTAGATCCCGGCGACGATGCCGCCCTTGTCGTCCATCACGCCCGGCCCGTAGGCGCGACCGTCCTTGATGTGGAACGGACGCTCAGCGGCCGAGCCTTCCTTGAACACGGTGTCCATGTGCGCCATCAACAGGATTTTTGCCTTGCCGGTGCCTTTGAGCGTGGCGATCACATGGCTGCTTTTATCCGGGGTGTTCGGTATCAGTTCGATGCTGAAGCCGAGTTTTTTCAGCTCGTCGACGGCGATATCGCGGACCTGGGTCAAGCCAGGTTCATAGCCGGAGCCTGAGTCGATGTTGACCAGTTTTTCCAGCAGCTGCAGGGCTTCAGCCTTGTATTGCTCGGAGTCGGCAAGAACTTGCTTGTGGGGTTCGGCGAAGGCTGCGGGGGCGAAAGCGCCGAGGGCGAGGGTCAGGGCGAGGCTGGTGGCCAGTGGGGAGCGAGAGAGTTTGAACGTCATGAATCAATCCTTGTTTCGTGTCGGGGGGTGAAAAACACCCTACCTGACTGCGGCGCAAGGCTCTATACCGGATGCGACACTGAGCGTTCGGCTTTGGACCGAGGTGCGGCCATCGCGAGCAGTCTCGCTCCCATAGGGAACTGTGTACTACACAGATTTTGTGTTCAACCTCGGTCAAATGTGGGAGCGGGCTTGCTCGCGAAGGGGGCCCTGATATCCAGCATTGATGTCGACTGACACACCGCTTTCGCGAGCAAGCCCGCTCCCACAGGGATTTGCTGTGAATCAGTCAAACCGAATCCAGCATCTCACGACGGGGCTTGCCGTCACTGCAACAGATAACGCGATTGCGTCCGGTGGTCTTAGCCTCGTAGAGCGACCTCGTCGGCGTCGTTGAGGCCACAGGGTCGCATCGGTGTGCGTCGGGTTGAAGGCCGCCAGGCCAATGCTCAGGCTGACTTTCAGCGCCGGGTTTTGCTCATAGCCCAACGTCGCAAAGCGATCGCGCAAGGCGTCCATCGTGGCGGCGGCACTGTTGAGCGCCAAGTCCGGAAGGATCACGCAGAACTCGTCGCCGCCGTAACGCCCGGCGACATCCGCTGCCCGCAGGTTTTGCTTGAGCATTTTGCTCAACTGCCGCAGGACGATGTCCCCGGCGACGTGGCCGTAGGTGTCGTTGATGGTTTTGAAGTGATCGATGTCGATCAGCGCAATCGCCCCGCCCTGGTTCTGTCGCTGACAACGCTGGAATTCGACGTCCAGTTGATCCTTCCAGGTGCCGTGGTTCAGCAAACCGGTGAGGCTGTCAGTGCGGCTCAGGGCCAGTAATTCACGTTTTTGCCGGCCAAGGACATGGGCCTGGCGAAAGCAGATCCAGCCGAGAGCCAGAGGGTACAGGCACATCAAGGGCAAGCAGGCATACAGCTGCAATGGACTGGTTTGCGGAATGAACGCAGGGGTAAAAATCAAAAATCCGACGCCGATCCCAAGGACTTGCGCCACGCTGCCGGCCAAGAGAAAACGCAAGCCGCCGATGGCCACGTTGTTCATCGCCATCATGGAAATGGTGGTCGCACTGGGCAATGGATTGAACTGCATCGCTGCGACCCAGAAGCCGCCGAGAAAGGCGTCCACCAGCAAGTTGCGGTGTTCGGCATGGTAGGGAATGGTGGCGCGGCGGGCCCATTGGTACGCGAGGTGCGGCCAGAGCACGCCATTGAGCAACATAACCACCCAAACCCAGGGCGCAGGGTTGAGCGGGTACATCGCCACACTCACGCACAACAACCCAAGGGCCAACCCCAAGGTTCGCGACGTATAGAGCCTCCTGGCCAGTGAAAGTCCCTTTCCTCCCGTTTTTGCCATAGAGGCCTCTGCCACCTAACGGAATCTGATTACACCGAGGGTTACGGGTGTGAACGCAGTCTATCAGGGCAACCTCAAATAGCCATCACCGACTAGCGGTGAATAGCTTGCTATCTGTAGGAGCGAGGCTTGCCCGCGAAGAACGATAACGCGGTAGAACTGATAGACCGCAGCGCCTGTATCGCGAGCAAGCTCGGCTCCCACAAAAGCGAAAGCATCGCGGGCAAGCCTCGCTCCTACGAAAGCGGAAGCAGCGCACCTACAGTTTGGCTATACATGATGGGAGGATTTGATAAACAACGGCAAAAAGGAGGCCCATGCAGACCTTTGAAGTGTTGATCATCGGCAGCGGCTTTGGCGGCCAGTGCGCGGCGATCAATTTGCTCAAGGCAGGGATCAGCGATTTTCGCCTGCTGGAACGGCGGGACTTTTTCGGCGGCACCTGGTGCCAGAACACCTACCCCGTGCGGCCGTCGACGTGCCCGTCGCTCGCTGTATTCGCTGTCCTTCGCGCCGTACCGGTGGACGCAGATGTTCGCCGAACAGGCCGAACTGCACCGCTACACCCAGTACGTGGTGGAGCACTTTGGCCTGCGGGACAAAGTGGAACTGGAAGCCAACGTCGAGGGCATCGAATGGGACGAGGCCGGCAAACGCTGGGCGGTGCACACCGGCACCAAAGGCACGTTCTACGCGCAGTTCCTGATTAACGCGACGGGGCCGCTGAGCCAGCCGGTGGTCCCTCACTTCGAAGGCCAGGAGCGCTTCCAGGGCAAAACCTTTCACACCAATAATTGGGATCATTCCTACGACTACAGCGGTAAACGGGTCGCCATCGTCGGCAGCGGCGCCAGTGCGGCCCAGGTGATTCCGGCGATTGCCCCGAACGTCGGACACCTGCACGTGTTTCAGCGCTCGGCCCACTGGGTACTGCCCCGCGCCGATCGAACGTTCGGGAAATTTCAGCGTTGGTTGCTGGGGCTGAAACCGGCCTACAAGCTACTGCGCTGGATGATCTACTGGCAATTCGAAACCCGGGTGATCGCCTTCAAATATTCAAAACCGGCGATTCATATGGTTCAGCAACATGCCCTGCGCTTCCTTAAACGCCAGGTGCCTGACCCGGAACTGCGGCGCAAGTTGACGCCGGATTTCACCATCGGCTGCAAGCGAGTGGTGGTTTCCAGCACCCTGTACCCGGCGCTGGGTCGGCCGAACGTGACGCTGCACAGCCGCGAACAAGGCATCGCTTCCCTCGACGAAACCGGCATCAACACTTTGGACGGTCAGCACATCGACGTCGACCTGATCGTCTGGTCCACCGGTTACGACGCCACCGACGGGGTCATTTCCTACCCGGTCACCGGCAAGAACGGCAGGCAGCTGAAGGACGTTTGGGCCCAGTACCCCCGGGCCTATCTGGGCACCAGCCTGCCGGACTTCCCCAACCTGTTTATCGTCACCGGCCCCAACACCGGCATTGGCCACACTTCGGCGCTGTTCATCATCGAATCCCAGATGAACTACATCCTCGGTTGCATCCGCACACTAAAAGAACAGGGTCTGCGCAGCATTGAAGTGCGCCCCGAAGCAGAACGTACCTACACTGAAATGATCCACCGGGAAATGGAACGCACGGTGTGGAAGTCCGGGGGCTGCCACAGTTGGTATCAAAGCAAGAGCGGTCATGTGATCGCCATGTTTCCGGGGTTCAGTTTCAGCTATCACCGCTTGACCCGGGCGTTGAAACCCGCCGACCACATTCTGTCCTGATCACGTAGAAGGAACACGCCTGATGCTTGTGTTGGTTGTCGCAATCGCGGTTTTCGTGGCCTGGAGCTGGTTGAGTTACCCGGCCATCGGCCGCTGGCTGTATGACTTGAGCATGGCGCTGGAGGCCAAGCTGTATCGGCTGCACAAGATCGTCGTGCCGATCAGCGAGATGACCGTCTCGACCTGGCAAGGCGGGCCGTATGAAGCCACCAGCGGGATACTGATGCTGCACGGCTACAGCGCCGACAAAAACCTCTGGCTGCGCTTTGCCCGGCATTTTGTCGGCGACTACCGGGTGATCATCCCCGACCTCGCCGGCCATGGTGAAACCGGCTTCAAGGCCGGTGGCGGCTACGACATCGCCCTGCAGGCCAAGCGGATGATCCAGTTGCTTGACGTATGCGGAGTCGAGAAGGTGCACGTGATCGGCAACTCGATGGGCGGCTACATCGCGGCATGGCTGGCCGCCACCTACCCCGAGCGGATTATCTCGGTGGCGCTGATCGACCCGGCGGGCGTCAGCGCCCCGGAAGTCAGCGACCTGGAGCGTCAACTGTCCAAGGGCCATAACCCGTTTCTGATTCACACCAAGGAAGAATTCCAGCAGTTCTACGCCATGACCATGGCCAACCCGCCGTGGGTACCCGGCGTCGTACTGGACGCCGTCGCCCAGCGCTATGAACAATGCCGCGACGAACTGGCGGAAATTTTCCAGGACTTTCGCGCCAGCCCGCCGATGGAGCCGAAACTCGCCGACATCAAATGCCCGGCACTGCTGCTGTGGGGGCGCAAGGATCGGTTGATCGATGTCAGCAGCGTGGCGGTGTGGAGCAAGGGCATTGCCAATTTGCGCGTGGACATCTGGGAAGGGATTGGCCACATGCCGATGGTCGAGCAACCGACGAGGGCGGCGCGGTTGTATCGGGATTTTTGGGACCGCGGCGGTGAGCATTCTTGTAGTGATGGAAGTTATTGGAGCGAGGACCACTTTTGTGGCGAGGGAGCTTGCTCCCGCTAGGCTGCGCAGCAGCCCCCAAACCAGACACCACGGTTACTCAGTCAGTGCGCGTTTTCCGGGTTGCGACTGCTTCGCAGCCGAGCGGGAGCAAGCTCCCTCGCCACAGGGGACTGTGGTTGGCAGTGAAGGCAGAAACGGAGCAGCGCAATGAACATTCTGTACGACGAGCGCGTCGACGGCGTTCTGCCAAACGTGGACAAAGCCGCCCTGCTCAACCTGCTGCACCAGCATGTCCCCGACCTCGACCTGCTCTGGCGCGAGGAAGAACTCAAGCCCTATGAATGCGACGGCCTCTCGGCCTACCGCACCACGCCAATGCTGGTGGCCCTGCCCCGGCGGCTGGAACAAGTGCAAAAACTGCTCGAAATCTGTCACGCAGAACAGGTGCCCGTAGTGGCTCGAGGCGCCGGTACCGGGTTGTCCGGCGGTGCCTTGCCGCTGGAAAAAGGCGTGCTGCTAGTGATGGCGCGTTTCAACAACATCCTGCACATCGACCCCGCCGCCCGCACCGCTCGGGTCCAACCGGGCGTGCGTAACCTCGCGATTTCCCAGGCTGCCGCGCCCTTCGGTTTGTATTACGCGCCGGACCCATCCTCACAAATCGCCTGTTCCATCGGTGGCAACGTCGCGGAAAACGCTGGCGGCGTGCATTGCCTCAAATACGGCCTGACCGTGCACAACTTGCTGAAACTGGAAGTGCTCACCGTCGAAGGCGAACGCCTGACATTGGGTTCTGAAGCCCTGGATTCACCGGGTTTCGACCTGCTGGCGCTGTTCACCGGTTCTGAAGGTTTGCTCGGAATCATCACCGAAGTCACCGTCAAACTGCTGCCCAAACCCCAGGTCGCCAAGGTTTTGCTGGCCAGTTTCGATTCGGTGGAAAAGGCCGGCCGCGCCGTGGCCGAGATCATCGCCGCCGGGATTATTCCCGCAGGCCTGGAGATGATGGATAACCTGGCGATTCGCGCCGCCGAGGACTTCATCCACGCCGGCTACCCGGTGGACGCCGAGGCGATTCTGCTGTGCGAACTCGACGGCGTCGAAGCCGATGTCCACGACGAATGCCAGCGGGTGCGCGAAGTCCTGCAACAGGCCGGCGCCAGCGAAGTGCGCCAGGCCCGAGACGAAGCCGAACGAGTGCGCTTCTGGGCCGGACGCAAAAATGCCTTCCCGGCCATCGGTCGCCTGTCGCCGGATTACTACTGCATGGACGGCACCATCCCCCGGCGCGAACTGCCCGGCGTGCTTGAGGGCATCGCCCGTCTCGCCGCCGAGCATGGCTTGCGGGTCGCCAACGTATTCCATGCCGGCGACGGCAACATGCATCCGCTAATCCTGTTCGATGCCAACCAGCCCGGCGAACTGGCCCGTGCCGAAGCATTGGGCGGGCAGATCCTCGAGTTGTGCGTGAAGGTCGGCGGCAGCATCACCGGCGAGCACGGCGTCGGCCGGGAGAAAATCAATCAGATGTGCGCGCAGTTCAACAGCGACGAGCTGACCCTGTTTCATGCGGTGAAAGCCGCGTTCGACCCTCAAGGCTTGCTCAACCCCGGCAAGAACATCCCCACCCTGCACCGCTGTGCCGAATTCGGCGCGATGCACATTCACGCCGGGCAACTGCCGTTCCCTGAACTGGAGCGCTTCTGATGCTGGAGTTCGATGCCAGCGAGGCGCTGCTCGCGCAGGTCAATCAGGCCCGGGAGAACGCCACGCCGCTGCGGATTCAGGGCAGCAACAGCAAAGCGTTTCTCGGCCGCGAGGTGGCCGGGGAAGTGCTCGACACCCGCGCCCATCGCGGTATTGTCAGCTACGACCCGACGGAACTGGTGGTCAGTGTTCGCGCCGGCACGCCGCTGAGCGAACTGGTGGCGGCACTCGATGCCGCCGGGCAAATGCTGCCCTGCGAGCCGCCGTCATTCGGCGAAGGCGCCACGGTGGGCGGGATGATCGCGACGGGGTTATCCGGGCCACGGCGACCATGGTCGGGTTCGGTGCGGGATTTTGTCCTCGGCACGCGGGTGATCACCGGCCTCGGCAAACACCTGCGCTTTGGCGGCGAAGTGATGAAAAACGTCGCCGGGTATGACCTGTCGCGCTTGCTGGTGGGCAGTTACGGCTGCCTCGGCGTGCTGACGGAAGTCTCGCTCAAAGTGCTGCCAAAACCCCGGCAATGCTTGAGCATCAGCCTGGAAATCGACAGCGACCGCGCCCTGAGCAAACTCGCCGAATGGGGCCAGCAGCCGCTGCCAATCAGCGCCGCGAGTCACGATGGTCAGCGTTTGTATTTGCGGCTGGAGGGTGGCGAAGGTTCGGTGACGGCTGCCCATCAACGACTCGGCGGCGAGCCGCTGGACTCGTGTTATTGGGCTGATCTGAATGAACAACGCTTGGCATTTTTTGATGAAGGACCCTCGTTGTGGCGACTGTCGCTACCCAATAATCTCGGGCCTTTGTCGCTGCCGGGCGAGCAACTGATCGACTGGGCCGGCGCACAACGCTGGTTAAAATCCGAGGCATACGACATCCAGTCGTTGGCCCATGAACTGGGCGGCCATGCCACCTGTTTCAGCCACGGCGCCAGTGAAACACCGTTCCAGCCGCTGGCCCCGGCGCTGCTGCGCTACCACCGGCAACTCAAGGCGCAACTGGACCCGCAAGGGCTGTTCAACCCGGGCCGGATGTACGCGGAGCTCTAGCATGCAAACCACCCTCAGCGAGCAATCCCGGAAATTACCGCGGGCCGCCGAAGCAGAAAAGATCCTGCGTACCTGCGTGCATTGCGGCTTCTGCAACGCCACCTGCCCGACCTATCAACTGCTGGGCGATGAACTCGACGGCCCGCGCGGGCGAATTTACCTGATCAAACAAGTGCTCGAAGGCGCCCCCGCCACCGCGCAGACCCAATTGCACCTGGACCGTTGCCTGTCGTGCCGCAACTGCGAAACCACCTGCCCGTCCGGGGTCGATTATCACAACCTGCTGGACATCGGCCGAGCTGTGGTCGACCAAGCGGTGCCGCGTCCGGCCGGTCAACGGTTGTTGCGCGAGGGGTTGCGGGCATTGGCGCCGAACCCGAACCTGTTCAAGTCGTTGCTGCAGATCGGCGCGACGTTCCGTCCGTTTTTGTCACGGGATGTCGAAGCGAAGCTGCCCCACGACCTGCCCGCCACCGGTGTGCGCCCTGCCCCTCGGCATGCGCGGCGCGTGTTGATGCTCGAAGGCTGTGTGCAACCCGGGCTGTCGCCCAACACCAATGCCGCTGCGGCGCGGGTGCTGGATCGCCTTGGGATCAGCGTCATTGCGGCGCCTGAGGCCGGCTGCTGCGGTGCGCTGGATTATCACCTCGACGGTCAGGCCAAAGGGCTGGATCGCGCCAGGCACAACATCGATGCGTGGTGGCCGCATCTGGAAAATGGCGCCGAAGCCATCGTGCAAACCGCCAGCGGTTGCGGCGCGTTCATCAAGGACTACGGGCATTTGCTGGAGGACGATCCGGTCTACGCGGCCAAGGCTCTGCGGGTCAGCGAACTGGCGCTTGATCTGGTGCAAGTGCTGGCCGTCGAACCGTTGGAACGAGTGTGCGCCGCGACGGACCGGCGGATTGCCTTTCATTGCCCCTGCACCTTGCAGCACGCCCAGAAACTCGGCGGCGCTGTAGAAGCGGTGCTGACCCGGCTGGGTTTCAACCTCACTGCCGTGCCCGACAGTCATTTATGTTGTGGCTCGGCCGGCACCTATTCCCTGACCCAACCGGAACTGGCCCGGCAACTGCGCGATAACAAGCTCACCGCGCTGGAAAGCGGCCGCCCCGAACTGATCGTCACCGCCAACATCGGCTGCCAAAGCCACCTCGCCAGCGCCGGACGAACACCGGTCAGGCATTGGATCGAACTGGTGGACCAGTCGCTGGGAGAATGAAGTCCGTAGGAATCTTCGTTTGTCGGCACGGCAGAAGGCTGCGATCTTTTCCCCCATCCTCTCTGTCACCGTGCCAGGAATTTTTTTCATGAGCCACCCGAGCTTCGTCAGCCCCGACCTGATCCGCCAACGCTTCTCCAAAGCGATGTCCGACATGTACCGCGAAGAAGTACCGCTGTACGGCGCGCTGATGGAACTGGTGGAGCAAACCAACCGCCATGTGCTGGACAGCGATCCGCAAATCGCCCGGCAATTGGAAAGCACGGGTGAAATCCAGCGCCTGGATCTGGAACGCCACGGCGCGATCCGCGTCGGCACCGCGGCTGAACTGGCGACCCTCGCCCGGCTGTTCGCGGTGATGGGCATGCAACCGGTGGGCTACTACGACCTGACCCCGGCCGGGGTGCCGGTGCATTCCACGGCATTTCGCGCGGTGCATGAAGCGGCGTTGCAGGTCAGCCCGTTTCGGGTGTTCACCTCGCTGCTGCGCCTGGAGCTGATCGAAGACCTGGAATTGCGCACCTTCGCCCAATCGGTGCTGGATAAACGCAAAATCTTCACCCCGGCCGCGCTGGAGTTGATCGAGCAGGCCGAAGCCCAGGGCGGGCTTGAAGAACAACAAGCCTGGGAGTTTGTCGAACAGGCGCTGGAAACCTTCCGCTGGCACCACAGCGCCACCGTCACCGCCGCGCAATACCAGCAACTCAGCGCCCAGCATCGACTGATCGCTGACGTGGTGGCATTCAAAGGCCCGCACATCAATCACCTGACGCCGCGCACGCTGGACATCGACATCGTCCAGGCGCAAATGCCGGCCCACGGCATCACCCCCAAAGCGGTGATCGAAGGCCCCCGCGCCGGCAGTGCCCGATCCTGCTGCGCCAAACCAGTTTCAAGGCGCTGGACGAGCCGATTGCCTTCACCGACCAAGACGAGACACGCGGCAGCCACAGCGCTCGCTTCGGTGAAATCGAGCAACGTGGTGCGGCGCTCACACCTAAAGGCCGGGCGCTTTACGATCGTTTGCTCAACGCTGCTCGGGATGAGTTGAAGGACTTCCCGAACGAAGCCAATGCCGCACGCTACAACGAGTTGATGGCTCAGCATTTTGGCGAATTCCCTGACACGATCGAGGGCATGCGCCAACAGGAACTCGCGTACTTTCGCTACTTCGTGACGGAAAAAGGCCTGGCGGCGGATGGGCTTGGCGGGAGGTCGCTGGATGACTTGCTGAGCGGCGGATACGTGCGGGTTGAACCGCTGGTGTACGAGGACTTTTTACCGGTCAGTGCGGCGGGGATTTTCCAGTCGAACCTGGGGGATGCGGCGCAAACCCACTATGGCGTGCATTCGAATCAGCAGGCGTTCGAAAAAGCGCTGGGGCGCTCGACGATTGATGAGTTGGGGTTGTATGCCGAGACGCAGCAGCGCTCGATTGATGAGTGCTGCAACTCTCTGGGATTGCCGAGTTTGGCCTGACGTTCGTGCACATCATTGTGGCGAGGGGGCTTGCTCCCGCTCGGCTGCGCAGCAGTCGTCAATCCTGCGAACGCGGTTTATCTGAAAGAACCCACGAGGGGCGCTTCGCACCCCAACGGGGGCAAGCCCCCTCGCCACAAGCAAGCTCCCTCGCCACATGAAGGTGTTCAGCCAAACCATTAAAGTGGTCAGCCAAACAGTGAAAGTGCTCAGCCGACCAATGTTTAAGCCAGCTTCGCCAACAGCGCTTCAGCCGTAGCCTCGGAAGACGCCGGATTCTGCCCGCTCAGCAACAACCCATCGGTGGTCACATAGCTGGCCCAATCATCGGCTTTTGTGTAAATCCCACCGTTGGCCTTCAACATATCCTCGACCAAAAACGGCACCACATCGGTCAACTGCACCGCTTCTTCTTCACTGTTGCTGAACCCGGTCACACGCTTGCCTTTAACCAACGGCTGACCGTCCGCGTCCTTGACGTGACGCAGCACACCCGGCGCGTGGCAGACCGTCGCGACCGGTTTGCCGGCCTTGTAAAACGCCTCGATCAGCGCGATCGAGTGCTTATCTTCGGCCAAATCCCACAGTGGGCCGTGGCCGCCCGGATAAAACACGGCGTCGAAATCTTCAGCCTTCACGCTGCTCAGCGGCACGGTCGACGCCAGTGCGGATTGCGCAGCCGAGTCTTTGCGAAAGCGTTCGGTGGCGGCGGTTTGTGCGTCTGGCTCGTCGCTTTTCGGGTCCAGCGGTGGTTGGCCGCCCTTGGGCGAGGCCAGGGTCAACTGGGCACCGGCGTCCTTGAACGTGTAATACGGCGCGGCGAATTCTTCCAGCCAGAAGCCGGTTTTCTTACCGGTGTTTCCCAATTGATCGTGGGACGTTAGAACCATCAGGACTTTCATGTCGTTCTCACTTGATTTCAGGAATATTCGGACGCTTAACGGCGCGTGGGTACTGAGTCATTGACCACCCGGTTGCGTGGTTCGTTTCACTGAGTGGCCGGATCATACGGGACCGTTTCGAATTTAGATATTGATATATCGCAATATCGTGATACTCCTATAAAGGCGTTCACAGCGCACCCTGCTCAGCCACGGCTGACGGCGCACGAACGCACTCATTCCGCTTTACAGGACTTACCGATGACCGGTTCCACCCTCTTCACGCCCATCCGCCTCGGCCCGTTCACCCTGCAAAACCGCCTGGTACTGCCGCCGCTGACCCGCTCGCGCAGCACTCAACCCGGCAACATTCCCAACGCCCTGATGGCTGAGTACTACCGTCAGCGCAGCAACGCCGGCTTGCTCATCACCGAAGGCATCCAGATCGAACCCCGCGGCCAGGGCTACGCCTGGACGCCGGGGATTCATAGCCAGGAACAGATCGACGGCTGGAAACAAGTCACCGCAGCGGTGCACCTTGAAGGCAAGCCGATTTTCGCCCAGTTGTGGCATGTTGGCCGGGTTTCTCACACTTCCCTGCAACCGGGTGGCGCGGCGCCGATCGCACCTTCGGCCGTCCCTGCAACGGCGGTCAGCGTGTTTATCGAAACCGGCCCCGGCACTGGCGCGCTGGCCGAACCGTCCATGCCCCAGGCCTTGAGCACCGAACAGGTCAAAGAACTCGTTGAGCTTTACGCCCAAGCGGCGCGCAATGCCATGGAAGCCGGTTTCGACGGCGTCGAGTTGCACTGCGCCAATGGTTATCTGGTCAATCAGTTCATCTCCGCCCACAGCAACCAGCGCACCGACGAATACGGCGGCTCGCTGAGCAATCGCCTGCGTTTTCTGTATGAGATCACTGAAGCCGTGGCCACGGTGGTTGGCAAGGATCGGGTCGGCGTACGGTTTGCGCCGCTGTTCGCCAGCACCGATGAAGCGCGGGTCTACCTCGGATTGGTAGAAGAGAACCCGCACGAAACTTACCTGGAAGCCGTCAGACTGATGGAACAGATCGGTATTGCCTACGTGTCCTTGGCCGAAGCCGACTGGGACAATGCCCCCGAACTGCCGATCACCTTTCGCCAAGCCGTACGCGAGGCATTCAGCGGGTTGCTGATGTACGCCGGCAAGTATTCGGGCGAACGCGCCGACAAAGTATTGAACGCTGATTGGGGCGACCTGATCGGTTTCGGTCGCTGGTTTATCGCCAACCCGGACCTGCCGGCGCGCCTGCTGAATCAATGGCCGCTCAATGAACTGGATGCCTCCAGCCTCTACGGTGGAACCGCCGCCGGTTACAGCGATTACCCGCGCTACCAGCCGAGCCTGTAAACTGCGCGGCAGATCGGGCCTTCGACTCAAGGTGCCGATCTGCCGGCCTCAGGGTTTCGGCTTATTTCGACGCAGCAAACAGGCTCCCAGGCTCGACCATGACCCTTGATCTGAACGACATCATCAAAGCCCTTTCCAACCCCACACGCCTGCAAATCATGCTGTGGCTGAAGGACCCGCGCGTGCACTTCCCGACCCAGGAACGCGACCCGGAAGAAATCGGCGTGTGCGTCAGCATCATTCAGGAAAAGGTCGGCCTGTCGCAGTCCACAGTGTCGCTGTACCTCACCGCGCTGCAACGAGCCAACCTGGTGACCTCGCAGCGGATCGGGCCGTGGACCTATTACCGGCGCAACGAAACCACCATCACTCAATTCGTCGAGCAGATCGGCGCCAGCCTCTGAATGATGGCGCATGGCCTTGATGCGCAAGAAGTTGCGCACTTTTTTTCGAAACCCCCTCCAATATCGCTAAGCGCCAAGCCCGCCGTGGCCTCCAGCCGAGTGCGCAAGAAGTTGCGCAGTACTGCGCAACTTCTTGCGCACTTTGTGGGGTGTTTTCCCTTGAAAATCACTCAAGCAATTGAAAAACCTCGGCCATCCCCCGGTTTACTTGGCCCTCAACATTTCTGGCACGAACCTTGATAACAGTCAGGCACCCACCGGGCGATTTCGCCTCCCGGGCACCCTAAATTTTTAGCAAGGAGCACATCCATGGCTACACCAGCGTACATGTCCGTTACTGGCGAAAAACAAGGTCTGATCACTGCCGGCGCCTTCACCGCCGACTCGGTTGGCAACACCTACCAGGAAGGTCACGAAGACCAAGTCATGGTTCAGGCTTTCAGCCACGACGTGATCATCCCGCGTGACCCGCAATCCGGCCAACCAACCGGTCAGCGCGTTCACAAGCCAGTTGTGATCACCAAGGTCTACGACAAGGCTTCGCCACTGCTGCAAGCGGCTCTGACCTCCGGCGAGCGCATGAGCGAAATCGTTATCCAGTGGTACCGCACTTCGGCCCAAGGGACCCAAGAGCACTACTACACCACCAAACTGGAAGACGCGATCATCGTCGCCATCAACAACAAAATGCACAACTGCCAGGATCCGTCGAACTCCCACTTCACGCACCTGGAAGAAGTGCAATTCACCTACCGCAAAATCACCTGGACCCACGAAGTATCCGGTACTTCGGGTTCCGATGACTGGCGTCAGCCAGTCGCTTAATCGCGGCTGACCGCTTCACGCATCGGCCAGCTCTGCTGGTCGATGTTGTTTACGCTCCCCCAGAATTTCGCGTCCGTTGACCTGGTTTTCGGGTGTCGACGAACGCAGTAAGCACTGCACAAGGAACAAGGGATGTTCGCGCCGGCCAATCAGACTCACTTTGCCCTGACTATCGAAGGTCTGGATAACGATCTCCAGGTTCTTGCCCTGCAAGGTCGGGAAGCCATCAGCCAGCCTTTTGTGTTTGAGGTGGATCTGGTCAGTGAACAGCCGTCCCTGGACCTCGAAACGCTGCTGCACAAACCGGCCTTTTTGCAGCTCTCGCCTGACGGCAGCGGCATTCATGGCCAGATCTATCGCGCCGCCCAGGGTGATTCCGGCAAACGCCTGACCCGCTACGCGGTGACCCTGCGTCCGCAACTGTCCTACCTGGCGCACCGCATCAACCAACGCATCTTCCAGAACCTCACCGTACCGAAAATCGTCGGCATGGTCCTCGAAGAGCACGGCATTCAAAGCAACGCCTACGAATTCAAAGTCGGGGCGATTTATCCCGAGCGCATCTACTGCGTTCAATACGATGAATCGGACCTGCAGTTCATCCAGCGCCTGTGCGAGGAAGAAGGTATTCACTACCACTTCCAGCACAGCGCCACGGCCCACAAACTGGTGTTCGGCGATGACCAGACGGTGTTCCCGAAACTCGCGCCAGTGGCCTACCAGCAAGACTCCGGCATGGTCGCGACTAACCCGGTGATCAAGCGCTTCGACCTGCGCCTGGAAACCCGCACCAGCCGCACCACCCGCCGCGACTACGACTTCGAAAAACCGCGCCTGACCCTCGAAGCGGAAAACCGTGGCGACGCCCTGCCTGACCTCGAAGACTACGACTATCCCGGTCGTTTCATCGACCGCGAGCGCGGCAAACACTTGGCCAAACGTGCCCTCGAACGTCACCGCAGCGACTTCCAGTTGGCCGAAGGCCGAAGCGATCAGCCGATCCTGGTCAGCGGCCACTTCCTGGCCCTGACCGAACACCCGAAAGCCAAATGGAACGACCTGTGGCTGCTCACCGAAATTCTCCACGAAGGCAAACAGCCGCAAGTGCTGGAAGAGTCGGTGACCAGCAACACCACCGCGTTGAAAGACGACTTCCATCAAGGCTATCGCAACCGTTTCCAGGCCACCCCGTGGGACGTGCCGAATCGGCCGCCACTGAACCACCCCAAACCACGGATCCTCGGCAGCCAAAGCGCCGTAGTCACCGGCCCCAAAGGTGAAGAGATCCACTGCGACCAATACGGCCGCGTCAAAGTGCAGTTCCACTGGGACCGCGAAGGCCAGGCCGACGACAAGACCAGCTGCTGGCTGCGCGTCTCCTCCGCCTGGGCCGGTGCCCACTACGGCGGCATCGCCATCCCGCGCATTGGCATGGAAGTGCTGGTCAGCTTCCTTGAAGGCGACCCCGACCAACCGCTGATCAGCGGCTGCCTGTACCACAAGGAAAACGTCGTCCCCTACGACCTGCCGGCGAACAAAACCCGCAGCACTTTCAAAACCCTGAGCTCCAAGGGTGGCGGCGGCTACAACGAACTGCGCATCGAAGACAAAAAGGGCCAGGAACAAATCTTCCTGCACGCCCAGCGCGACTGGGACGAAAACGTCGAGCACGACCAGAAGATTCGGGTCGGCAACGAACGCCACGACACCGTCGAGCAAAACAGCTACAGCGAATTCAAAGCCGAAGAACACCACACCGTCTACGCCGACCGCAAAGTCGAAACCCGTGCCAACGACCACCTTACCGTGGGCGTTAACCAACACATCAAGGTGGGCACCGGGCAATTCATTGAAGCGGGTCAGGAAATTCACCTGAGCAGCGGCCTGAAAGTGGTACTGGAAGCCGGTAGTGAACTGACCCTCAAGGGCGGCGGCAGCTTTATCAAGATCGATGCCGGGGGCGTGACCTTGAGCGGGCCGGTGATCAATATGAACTCCGGGGGTAGTCCGGGGAATGGCACAGGCGCAGCACCTTTGTTGCCGGGGCCGTTGAAGCAGGCGGATACGGATAAGGCTGGGCAGTTGTTGGTACCGGCGCAGCGGCAGGCGTTGATGCGCGGAACGCCACGCTGTGAAATCTGTGAGCGCGCGGCCAAGGAGCTAGCCGCTAAGGAAAACGCCAAGTGAGCAATGTTTCCCAAGCCAATTTCTTGTTGATTGACGGTGTATTGCGACCTGATGCAATTGCCCATCTGTACCAGCGTGGTGAACCGCTGGAAATTGAGCCGCTGTACATTGGGACGCGGTGGAAAGAGTTGCATGATTTGGGGCCGATATTGGTCAAGCTACCAAGCTCCTCCCCCTAGTCAGCGAGTGGCAGCAAAACCAACTGGTCCAATCCGACTCCTGTCCCTTGTTCAGTCGCGCCTCACTCAGCACCGTGGCTGAACACCTGCGCCACTTCATCTGTCCGCCCGACCTTAATGGCAACGCAGGCCTACTAAGGTTTGCAGATCCGCTGGTCACGCATTACTGGTTAACGAGTTACGGGCCAGAGCAGCTTTGCCAGGTCCTGGCCCCCATAGAAACTCTTTGGGTCAAGACACCAATACACACTTGGCAGTCCACCGGCGACGCACCGATTACTCAGTTTTCACGCCCTCACTCAACAGACGTTCGCGACAAGAATTTCGCCTTGCTCGGCGAAAATCAAATCAGCGCCCTTGAACTTGCTTACCGATGGCAGTTCAAAGAGCGACTGTACGCTTGGCTGAACACCCGCGACCCGCAAACCTTTTCACTGCTCAACAGCGATCAAACCGAGCGCTGGTTGGAGCACGTCCTGGACAGCGGCAGCGCCTGGGGACTGGTCAGCGAGAGAGGACTGGTAACATGGGTGGAAACATGTGTTGATTGGGGTCGAGACTTCGCCACACGCCCCGACAGCCCTTATCAGGACTGGCTGAGCCAGGCCCCTGAAAATGGAAGCCTGGCCCCCGAATTACGCATCGAAGCATTGGATGATTACCGCCAGCTAGCGCTGGAAGCAAAGGACACTGCAAATGGCTGACAAGAGCGGAACCCCCCAACAACAGCGCAACGCCTGCTTCCCGACGACCCCAGCCAATGCCACCGGCGGATGCTCCCTCAACGGCCCAGATGTCGCAATCATCCCGATGCGCTACGCACTGGATCGCTCTCGCTACGATGAAAATCCGAAAAAACTCAAACCGCTGCTGAAAACTGGCAAGTGGACGGCGTTGCCTGCGTTGAAAACGCGGAGTTATACGTTGCGTCAGCTTCGCAGTGGCTATGTGTACGTGTTCGATGAAACGGAAAAAACCCTTCACGAATATGAATACAACGTCGACACGGCGATGCTGACCCGTATCAAATGGGACGGCGCTCTAACAGGCAAGGACGTGCGCGCTGGCTCGGGCTCAGCCAAGACACATCTGCTTTACCCTCGGAAAAATACAATCCGCATTGCTTATTCAACCTTGCAATGGACATGGCGCATTTGTGAGTACATGCGATCCAACGGCGGAAACCGCAAGGCGTGGATGCAGACGCTTGACCTCAAAGAATACTGCTTGACGATGAAAAGCCCAAACGTGCTGCCGCTTGCACAACTGGCTGAAGCTGTCGCAGATATCGACAAGGGTGCTGTAACAAAAGATAAGCGCTTTGCGGATTCAGCACATCCGCCAGAGAGTAAGTTTTGCAGCAAGGACGACATCACGCCATTGGCTGCTGATGTTGTATGGTCTGGAGGTGTGCCTGATCCAACCAGTGCATTACTCATCGCACTTGATGACTCTTTGGCAATGCTGCAAGAACTCAATCTACAACTGATGGCTGATCAAGCTGCCTATATTGAATGGCAGGATGAACATCTACATAAGATTAGCATTGCAGAAATCGTGGAAAGCCTCTGCGGAACGGGTAACGATAAAAATTTACTTCCGGCGTCCGTGGCAAACAATGAGTCGAAAACAAGGCAATATGCGAGTGAGGTCGAGGCCTATTTTGAGCAACTGAAAGTCGAAGAGCAGGTAGCCAATGGCACTGACAGTATTATCATGGCACCAAACTTACCGTCAGAAAAAATGGCAGCGGAACTCAAAAACAAATACGGCGGCACTCCCTCATCAGCTCTTAGAGATGCGTGGGAATCCCGAGCAAAATGGCGTAGACAAGTTGATCTTGAAGGCGCACGAGGTTACGTTTCAACTAATAAAAGCAAGGGTGAGATTTTACTAAAAAATGTAAAAGAAACCCAAAAAGACCTCACTGATCTAGCGCAGCATATTGGCGCCGAGCCTCTTCGCTTGTTTATCGATACTACAAATCCCACCTCTTTACTTTATCTCCAGGCCATCACCGCAGAAATTCTAAAATCACTTGGACAAGACCACCTTACGTCCAAGTGGCTGACCGAGCAGGATCTTAAAGCAAGCACACTACTTGGACTTAGTCGATTCGGATTCTCACTAGAAATTCAGTTCATTCTCACAAAAAAAGCCAATGATCTAATCCAAAATACCAGCGATACAACAGCGCTCGTTAGTCGGCTCGGCGAACTTAACGGTTTTATTACTCACGACGCCATTGCAGATAAACCTTGGGTAAAGCTTTGACCGAACCGGCCCGACTCACATTAGAGGCTATGAAAGGTCTAGCAAAAAGTGCAGGAAAAGCTGTTTTCGAACAAACCCTCTTGGCACTTTTACCTATTGACAGCAGACTTGCTCGAAGCAAACAACAGAACTTGCCTGCACTCCTTAGAAATGTATGGGTCGGACATCTTCTAACAGACCATAAGGGTCGACTGGAGTTTGACAAATCTGGAAATCAACAATTTATAGAATGGAAGCGTCGTTATCTTCTCGCGAAAACAAACCTAGAACGAAATCTCAAGGCTTGGTACCTCCCACAAGCTGGCTATGACCGACGCTCGATAGGCCGTACGATACTAAAACTTCAAAATGATGTTCAGCTTGTTATTCAAGAACTGCCGAGTTCGCTGGATTATCAAGCCAACAAGTATGCACAAATCCTTAGGGACGAAATAACCAACTCCTAAAAAAGGTGGTCTCGCAGCAAGCCAATGGCAGCAGCGCGCCAAGCCTGGAGTGAAAAATATGGTATTGACGCAGCCGCCATTACTTGGGGCGTGGCAATTATCAATTTATTTAATACAGCGGTAACTTATAACAACATAACCAAAGATGGCGATTTTAATAGAAAAGACCAAGCAAAAGTCATTCCTAGTGCTGGGTATACTGTTAACGCTATAATGGCGGTAGTCATTGAGGCTAAATGGGCTTCAATGAAAGGGTTGAAAATCATCATTGACAGTAAGACGATAAAAATAACAGATAATGCCGCTTCTTACTGGGAAAGCGTAGATTCGCCAAGAAAAAGCTGGGGGAAAATAATCAAAGGGTTTAGTGGGCGCCTTATTGGTTTGGGTGCATTTTCATTGTTAGCGACAGGTTTTGAATACTGGGACATTCAAGACGATCTGAAAGGGACGACAAATAGTGATGAACGAGGGGCTCTTGTAGTAAAGCAGGTAGCAGTTGCATCTATGGCAATTATCGGATTATTTCAATTAGTAGCAGGTATTTCCGGTTTAGTGGGAAGCGCCGAATTGATAGCGCTGGCTATGAACCCGTGGTTTTCCGCAGCTGCGTTAATAGCAGGGGTTGCATCACCTACTGGCATCTATTACATTAAATTACTTCAAGCGAGATGCCATTGGAAAGCTGGCTACATAAATCCACGTGGGGTAGAATACCCAGCGAAAAAATAAACAATCAAATCGAAGAAAATAGATCTCTACTGGAAATACAAATGAGCCCATCTCTATTTGTAAAACCGACATTCACTAAAATATGTCGATACAGCCCACGCCTTGGACGAATTGAAGACAATATCCAAGATGGCGCATGGATCCGAATACACTTCCCAGCAGAGTTAAGAGGTTCAACAACCAGAACCAATCTAGTTGCGAGCCACAGACCATTTTACATGCTACCAATAGCAAAATTAGATGATCAACTTCAGCCACCTTTCTTGAATAACGGAGAGGTCGTCAAAGCTGGATTATTTGGAAAAACACTGGACACACACCCAACACCTAACATACGCCTTAGCTCGATTCCTTCTTTACCTACCGAAGGCGAATCACTTGTATGGCAAACTTAGGTTCCTCTCACCAAAGATGCTCAAAATATCGAACTGCAAATCTGGTATCCTACTGAAATTCTCGCCAGCGGTGAGGGGACGACAGAGGTTATCGTTATCAACTAGAACTTTCGGCAGAAGGTACACAAGATCAAAAAGATACGCGCATTAGCGCGTTGGACAGCAGTACCTTAGTCGTACAGCAACTTGGAGGCCGTGAAAATGCAGCCGTGCTTCCTATCCATGAATGACGGATACCAAATATACGATGAACACCGACAGCCATCTTACCGCCCATAAAATATCAAAAGAAGCAACAAATACGATCAATCAAAGAAAACTTATGGAATGGACAATAAAGGCGTTACCTAAAAACACCTTCCATATGGATATCGGCATGGCAATAATGACACCGCTAGCCTACATAGCAATCGCCAATGGCCTCTATGAAAACTACATCCTAAATTTACAAGAAGCAGATCAGTCTGTATTCCTCAGCCTTCGCTTCGGCACCGTCACTTGACATTAATGTCTATCTATTTATGGGCACTGGTAGTCCGCCAGAAGAAAATTTATCACTATACGATTACGGAATCATTTTGGCACACAAGAGTCAAAACTCCACTTTCCAAAAATCGCCGGCACAACATTCAAAACTATCTCTGTAGCATTTTTAATCTTTATAGTTGGACTAGCGATATTTGAAAAATCTTTAATCTTGATGATTGCTGGGCCCGCCGGCATGGCGGTAGTAGCGGCAAGAATTCTTTCTAAGCTGGGATAACACCCCGCAGATCGAAACAACTTCCAACTGGAAAAAATACAAATTTGTAACAGTCGATAGAAAAAGAAAAATTATCGTAGCGCACCAAACCAGTAAAATGGTTGGTTTCGAGGCACGACTGCCTAAAGAAATATTTGATCAGTACCTAAGTACACTTCACACCTTACTTCCACAGGATGCAATATTTACAGAAGCCGAATGGAAGTGGTGAATACAACGATTTCATCCAAACCTATTGATAATACGGGGCACACCCTCAACACACTATCATCTAACCGACAGCCCCTACTAATTAAAAGCAAACTAAGCCTAACTAACTTTTAAAAGGCCCAACATCAAATAGAAGCGCCTAATGCTAAAAACCAAATACGCACGATTGCCGCTTGCTGGAGACTACGAAAAAGACCCTGACATTGAGGTAGTTTACTTACCCCCAAACCAGTACCTACAAGCTATCTGCCCCTTTTGGCTATATCAGCTAAAGCTCGACAAAAAGGCAAAACCAAAACTGACGGTTTGAGTACCTCTCAACTAGTAGTGAAGAAAACCAACCGCAATGATGCGTTAACTCTTGCGATTGCGGAGTTAGGAAAATTTTATGCTTCGAAGAAACAATGACGAACAGTCACTCAACCTTGGGAAATCCGAACATTTAGTCGCTACTGATGCAACCGGATACCGCCCCATCCTGTTGTAAATCGCCCCCCTGAGCTCTTAGTATGACCACAAAAATGGATACTCCTTACGCTGTCGGTGCCTACCGCAGCAACAGTCATGAGCCCTTGCCTCCTCCAAAGTGGCCGGAAGATTCGAATCGCTCAGGGGCATTTGATACCCACCTTGCTTTTGGTAATTATGCCAACTTGGAACCGGCGATGGAGGTCACCACCCAGGTTCAAGGTGAAGAGCAGACGATTTACCAGCGACAGCAGGAGCAAGGACAAAGGGAAGAGGTATATTGCGATGCTAGGCGTTGGTGCTTTCAAAACTCAAGTAAGATCCCACATCTACTATTCGTACTTAAGGTAGTGTGTATTTCGTTTATATGGGTACCGTGGACCGTTTGGATCTTCGGATCAATCAAGCCGGAGCTTGGCCATGGAGCACCTGAAAGTGGCCTCGCACTTCTAATTGCGCTTCTCGCTGTTGCTTTAATGCTAACTTCTCTAACGCTATATATGACAGGAAAAAAATAGTCCACTACCTACAGGTTAGTGGATTTATTGCCAGTGCCACCATTGTGCTTTGGCTTAAGGGGTCTCTCTTGGGCAACAGCCGTTTGCAGATTGCGTTATGGGCCGGTGCTTTCCTGTACTTCATCGCGACCATCGGATCAGGTGCTCTGCTCTGGCTCCACAGCAAAATCAGCATCTATGACGGCAGCGAGTTCAACCGCATAGACGGCATGCTTCGCTTCAAGCGGCGTTTCCGTCGACTCTTCGTTGCACCTTTTGAAGAGTTTGACCCGGTACTGCAACTGCTGCCCAGCGGTTATGGCTCCCATGACTATGCCCTGTGGCTTCATCACCGCTACACCGACAATAAGATTTGTCTGGCCACCAAAGTCCACGCCCTGGGCCTCGACCAGCCGAATGCGCTGCCTTCTGGGATTGCCTGCAACGCTACATGGACGTCACACAACCGCTGCCGGACCTACCAGTGCTTGAGCAAAGTCGTCACCTCGACCCGGTAACCGCCGCCTTCGACGCCAAAACGGGCCGTAACCCACGACGCTGGCGCGACCAGTCGGAAAAGGGCTGGCTGACAACAGGTCTCAAGCAACTGACCCAACAGTTGCAGCAATACCCTTGGCAAAAACAACCCTGCATCATCAAGGCTCGCATTGATCCGTCTCTGAGCATCGAAGCTTACTACTACGCTCAAGAAGCTAAAGGCATCCAGGCGACACCGAAGGCCGATGACTTTGATGAAGTTCATCGCGGTTGAGCGTATAGCAGACAAATTTATTTTCTTTAGACTGACTGCCCAAGGCCTCCCTCTTTGCCTCAGAACACACAAAGCACGAATCGGAAGATTTTTTACAAGGAGCAGGACGCATGTTGAAACCCATTATTCCCTTGGTCATGGCAGCGGCCGCCTTTAGCGCACACGCAGATATCCTGGCCCATGTATCCCCAGTACCCGAACAACTAAAAAACCTGAAGCCTGTCGCCATCGCGGAAAGTGGCGTGGAGGAACAGCAGCGGCTCGATCGAATTGACTCGATAATCCGGCGCTTCAATCTGAAAGTTGACGAGAAGTTCATCTACGCGGGCAAAGAAATACCCTTTCCATCCCTGGGAGTTTTGGATGTTGTCTATAAGGTCTATCCAGAAGAAGCCCAGTTGCAGGTGGTTAAACTCGACATAAAAAAGGGTATGCGCGTGTCTATCCCGTCAGCCTCCAGGATATCCAACCTTATTCGAATCTCGCCGCGAGCCCCTCGATGCCAGGGTTGCCAGCAATATTCTGAATCCCGGTGCGTCGGCGGCCCGATCCAAAGCCTATTTCAAGGACTGGTACGACACCTACCAGTCCTCTCGGGTCAAACTCGCGCGAAAAGTAGTGGCAAGCGATGCCTGTGAGACCGTCACGAGTGTCGAGCTCTACAGTTTCAACGGGGATGTGTTCACTGCGTTCTGTGGCAATGGCATGGCGTTCAATCAAACTCCGGCGGAGGTTGAAGCGGACAAGCCTATTGATCCCGCGATAAAAAAATGGGTGATCAAGCGGCCCCTGTGAGTGCGGGGCTCGTCGCCCTGAGAGTTGGGTTCATTTAGATTGCGAGGCGCCTTCGCGCCGAGCTGCGCGTTTTTACATGTCTGTGGGGTCCGCCCTTTGGACATGTGCCAGAGAGACAACAATGAAGAATTCGATACAACGCCAACACTGCGCCTTCTTTGCCGCGATCCTGCTGTTGACCTGTACCGCCGCCTCGGCGGTGCAGGCGGATCAGGCAAAAGCTCGGCCACTCAGTGCTACGCAGTTGATGCACGAGGCACAACGCCTGAGCAGCGAGACATCATCATTGGCAGAGGCCACGGTCGCAGCCCGGGCCGCAAGGGCGGCGCCATGGATTTCACGGATCTCGAGGCGGGCGTCTTGCTCGTCAACCTACTGCATCAGCAAGGGAGATACGACGAGGCCCGGAAAGCCGCGGAAGAGCAGATTGCTTACTGGGAGCAACAGGCAGCTTCTGCTGGGTCGACGAGCAGGCGCGATCCCCGCATCACGAACATGCTGGGCCTAGCCATCGAGGCAAGCATAATGGCGGAGGAACGAGCAGAGGTCGCACGCCTGCAGGAAAAACTCTTCACGATCACCAGCCCCGAGCCCGGTCTTTGGAGTTTATCGCCGGACGAGCCGCGCTTGCGTTACGAACTGGCTGACTTCTCGATGCCACTCCTGTTGGGGAAGTGGAAACTGACAAAGTTTGAGCCCGCAAAAAACGCGATTCCAGCACCCGCCTCCTCTATACGCAGGATTTGGCGGGCAGCCGCCTGAGCGCCGAGATTTCGCTGTCTTATGACGAAACGCAACGCAAGTACACGGTATCGCAACGCCAGGAATGGCTCAAACCCTATCAGGAGCAGCGTGAAGCAACGGCGTTTGCATCGGCCATGCCCGATCTGCCCTTCGACGGGCTGGCAGCCGTAAAACTGGGCAGGCAAGAAGAATGTGACGGCGAACAATGCACCAATATTCGTTGGACGGCGCTACGCGGCGACTGGCGTATGGACATTGATGTGATGTTCAAATCGCGAGACGAGGCCCAAGCCGTTGAGCAGATGCACAAGTTGTTCGCGGCACTGAAATGGCAAAGCGCACCACCGCTGTTCCGCCAACGCACTATGGCCGAGCAGACCCAAGACATGGATTCAACCTGGGAGCTTCCGGGCGGCTGGTCGAAGGCCGCTGAGCTGGCGGAAAAGGCGCTGCCTGACGCCTTTTTCCCGGAGGAAGTTGCACGTGTGCAGACACTTATCGGCGTGTCGCAGTACCGACACGGCGACCTGGATGCCGCCCGGCGATCACTGGGTTTAGCTGTGCCTGTCTGGGAGAGTGGCTTTACCTATCAACTTCTCTATAGCACTGCACTGGATTATGCCGCGGATATCGCCTACCGCCAGAGCAGAACTCAAGAGGCCGTCGCCCTGAACCGCACGCTCATCGAATGGCAGAAAGGCGATGCTACGCTCGGCTGGGTAGTACCGAAGGATGAAAATGCGTTGGTGAACAGTTGGAAAGGCATTCATCTGCCCTTACGCGTGGGCGACTACCGCCTGAGAACGGACACGGAATATCGTTTCTACTACGAAAATTTGCAAACAGGGGCGCAACTTGGTCTCACGGTAAGTTCGGCTCAGACATCAGACGAAAATCTTGAGTCATTACTGCGCTCCTTCATGGCGGAAAAGCTGGGGCTACAAGCCGCAGATATGCACAGGACGAAGTTTTCGCCCAAGTCGGCCGAACCAGGAAAGTCGCAAGCAACCGGCCAAAAATGGGAGTTCGACGTGACGAAGCTGCCTGGCGACAAAGGTGCCGTATCCGACGACTTCGTTGCTGGCGTCCAGCGGAAAACACCCATAAAGATGGCGTTCTGGATTGTCGATCGCGAGGGGGAACGATCGTTGCTGCGGGCACCGATTACGGACGGTGAGCAAACTAGGAAAGAGGCGAATCAGATTGCGCAAGCGTTGTCCTGGTAGGGTTGGACGACGCGCCGGTAGCAGTGGAGATTGGGGATCTGAGGGCAGACGACCCTATCCCGCCATCAATGAACAAAGACTCTTATCCTGAGGCCTTCTCCAAGTGAGCAGCAACCAAATCACCCCGAAAGACTTTGTCATTGGACTTAAAACGACTGTCGTGGACGAGAATATTGGTATTTACAAACAGCTTTTCTCCAACACGACCATTAAAGATGCAGCCGATGAATCCTGGAAGCGAGCTTTAACCCTGTTCAACTCGCTACCTACCGAACAGCGAGAAGTTTTCTTTGAAGTCATAAGACAGACAATGGTCGACACCACATCTAACATTCTGGGAATCATGGATGGAGTTAGCACAATCAATGGCGTAAACGCTGAGTTTCTTCTTACTTACGGCATAGACAACGAAGCACTGACGGGTGACTTGCAGAGTCTATTTTTGGCAGAAGAACACAGCAAATCGTAGTGCACAAAAAGCGACGAGATGGGTAGATCGCCGACCAGCGTTCCGCTTGCCAGCCTGCCCCATAGCAGACTGGCAAGCCCAAATATCAAGGCGCCGCTGGCGCTGCGACCGGGGCTCCCTTGGGGTCAAGATTCACCATCAGGGATTTGGTCGCACTTCTGATCATCGGCCCCAACACCAGGTTACTGCCGATCAGCACCACCACGGCGACCAGCACCAGGCCATCGGACTTCAGGAGACCGAGAAAGGTACCGCCGAATACACACACCGATAGCAAGCCGCTGATCATCATGGCCAGCATCATGGGTTTGGCCGGGTTGTCGAAACCCAGGAAGCGCTGTTTTTCTACGGCCGATATCACCAGTTCGGCCTTGCAGCCTTTGCACGCGATGGGCTGGTCTTCACGCAACAGCGCCTGCTGTTTCTTGCCGATGGGGAATTCCTTTTCACAGGCGTTGCAGTGGACTTTCATGCCGATGATGTTTGCAGGGGAAGAGCTCATCTTGATCCTTAAAAATGGGGAATCCATTGCCGCCGATACCCACACGGGTGCGCAGCGGCGGATGGTTACATGGTTGAGCTAAGACAACGGGGCAATCTGTGGTCTGCGTCTGGGCGCCTAGCCCGGTTGATCACCTATGCAGTCCGGCAGATTGGGGCCGATATCGATCATGGCCGCGGACACCCTGGGGAGGGAGCGGAAACCCCAGTCCAGGGGTCCACCCGCGTTGACCAGGTCGTAGATCTCGCTTTCGCCGATCAACTGGCCATTACGATGATCGTACAGGCGAAAAAAGGCCGGGATTTCCCACCGGGGGAACCAATAGACTCCGGCCTCCGGGTCCGGGAAAACCATCGGGTGCAAGAATGCGGGCAGCACCCAGAAGGGTTGGAACTCCTGGACCCGGTAGCAACCGTTGGGGCTTATGTCAGGGGCGCCGACGGGTTTCGCCAGGTCCTTCTCCCACCACTGCGACGCGGCCCACAGCCCGCCGCAAAGTAGAGGCAAACCGAGCCAAAAACGTTGGCGGCGGGTCAGTTTTTTCATCTTCAGATATCCGTATCAATCTGCCGAGCCGTGTCTTTTCAACGTGGCTCGTCACTGGCAAAAAACTAGGTGCTGCATGGCAGGCTGTGCAGTTTACCCGCAGGCGCCAGTCCATAGAGGGGAACAGATTTATTTTTGATGTTTCACACTCGAAAACAAATCTGCCACCCTTCGGCATCAGGTTTTACGGCAGTCCCCCTGCCCTGCGTGACGACAATATTGAAACCTCTCGACAGCCGTCAGACTCGAACGTCGTCCGGAAGAAACTCGCTCAGAAGAAGGAAAACGAAAATGGACAATCATTCGGTCAACGCCTACGTGACCCAGGCAGATGGCGATTACGTCCGCATAAAAGTACTTGATGCCTGCGTCGAAACCGCTTTGATCAACCTCGGTTTTTCCTCCACTACTCAGACCGATGAGTACGAAATGTCATGTTCGGACAACACCACCAAAGCAAATATCTTCGCTCAACTTCGACAGCTGGACGTCTGCTTTTCCGCCGGTCGAGAGTGGTGTCCTGCTGAAGTTTTCCTGTACCTGAGAGACATCGGACTACTGAGTGGAGGATTCAAACGGATTGCCTGGGCTCGCCCGGCTCATTACCGGGTGACTGACGAACAATAAGCTTCTATCCGGTCGGCGTTTTTACCGTCGATGACGCGCGAATGCACTCCCCCTTTGCATTGAAGACAACCATGAATATTGACTGGAGCTCTTGAAAAAATGAAATTCAACAACAAGCAAGTCAATGCAGCCGAACGTTTCACCCTTGGCATCGAAGAGATCTCAGGCAGGCATTACGTTTCAATCTCCGTGAGCAATCTCATGGTGGATTACGAGGAGTACTATCAGATAGATAAAGCTTCCTATGATCTTTACCTGACCGACTCAACCGCCGCGTTGGAATTTTTTGAACGCGGCAAAAGGCGCGAGTCGGATGAGTTACTAATTTTCAAACCAGGGTCAGATCGTGGTACAGCCACATAAAACATCTAAAAACGATGATCTACACTGGGTATCCTTGCCTATTCGACGATCAGGATTCCATGTGAACAAACACACGACCACCCTGCCAAACGGCTGGATCGCCGAATTCGAAAACAAGGGCGAATTCCGAATGTCGGCCGAAGGCTGGGATCTTGTTTTGCGAGGTCCGGGCCAAAAAAGCATTGAATATTTTAAAGACAAAATTATCGTCGTGAATGACGACGACGGTGCTCAGTCTCAATCGTGTATCCGTTTATCCAGCGACGGCGTTTACGGCTACCTGACCACGGGTACGGGTAATGGCTGGGTGCTGGATTTCGCAAGAGCCATGATTGCTCCACACCGGGTAGACATTTATCACAGCCACGACCGTTACGATGAAAGCATCTCGATCTACGAACAACCTGCCTTCAAACGGGCTCGCCAGTATATAAGCGTGACGGGGAAGTACATTTATCTGACCTTCCCATTCACTAAAGATGAGGATTTCCCAAGGTGTGGGACGAATACCTGCTGATTCGGAGGCGGCAACTGGATGAGCTGTACTTCAGGAACTGAACGGGCGATTTCAAGATCGACGTTCTTTATATTTCGACCGGCATTTCAACTAACGCCTCATTCACCACATACTTGACCACCACCCGATTCCGATAAAGCCGTTCACTCCTAACTACCTGACTGTCCTGCCCTTTCGTGCGTACATCCCACCAAATCTCATACTCCCGAAACACTCTCCCACCCTCCCGTACAAACCGATGCCCACGTTGATAAACGTGATACCGAAACGCCCTCGCCTGTTCACACAACAACTCCCCTTCCAGTTGTTGCTTGCCCACATTCAGCTTCAACTGAAAATGAAGATCCGTCGGGTTGTGCAGCACCAAATCCACATAGTTATAAAAAGTCGCCGCCCCGGAGCCGAATGGCAGTACTCGCCCCTCATCAGGAAACGGATCAAAGCTGTGGTTTGACCGCTCAACCAGCACCAACGGCTAGTGAATCGCCATCCAGTGAATCAAATTGCTCAGCTGGCAGATCCCGCCGCCAACATCCGTACGCTCTTCACCGAAGGACAATTCCATGCCTTCAACATACCCACGCTTTCGAGTCGGCCGCCCCACCAACCAGCAAAAGGAAAAATATTCACTTGGCACGATGACGACGCCATCGATAGCAGCCACGGCCAATTTCAGGTTAATGACTTTGTTATGTTGCAGCGCAATATCGGAGTCGCCAAGTTTACGAATCAGTTTAGAAGTGTGTTTGAGGTAGCGAAGTGGTAACCGAGAAGCGGCATTCAGCGAGACGGCGTATTGCTTGCGAGAGAACCGCCAGGCCAATTGGCGAAACAGTCGTTTTTGCCACACGCGCAGCCAGTAGAGAGCAGGGTGGTAGAGGGAGAGTGGTTTCATCCGTGTCAGAACGGAGGCGGCGGTTTTCATGCTTGAGTTGAAAATGCCGCGCATCTTAACGTCTTGCACTTAAAGAAGGTGTTCGCCCAGTGTAATGGCCTGGCAATCCATGCACCGGTAAAGAGCCCTGACACTGGGCGAACGGGAAGCATTTTAATTGAAGTCGATGAATATGTCCGTATACATAAACATGAAATTTATGGATACAACATTAATAGATATTTATCGACATCAGACTTACATACATCAAACCCACCAACTCGGCCAGCAAAGCTGATTATTCTTATACAAGAAACTGTACAAGAATAATCACTCCATATAGAGCCAATACTCAACTTTCGTGTTGGCTGGTCACTTTCAGGATATCGGTGTAGGTCACGACAACGCTCTGACCGACTTTCAAATCCTTCAACTTCGCCTGAACTTCAGGCTTCAAAACATCGACGGTCTTCGATTGGCCGGCCGGGTTTTCGAAGGTGACCTGGTTTTTCTTCACGTCGATGTGGGTGATTTTCAGCTGGACTTGCACTTGGCGGAAGGCTTCGCCGCCGGGGTTCGGGTTGTCTTTGGTGGCGCGGATGTCGCCGGTGCGTTCGGTAGAGCCTGGCAGGCCTTTGTCGACGTCGGTGTCGAGGTAGGCAGCCACCGAGTGGGTCACTTCGACGTTCACCTGGTCGCCGACTTTCAGGTTGGCGAGGTCTTTGGCTTTGTCGCTGAGTTGTACATGCACCTGCCGGCCTTCGGCGCCTTCCAGGACAACCTGGTGTTTGGCGGCGTCAACGGCCAGGACTTTGGTGGTGACTTGATCGGCTTCTACAGCCGCAGACAGTGGAATATCGGCTGCGAGGGCGCTGAGGCTGGCGGCGGACAGGAGGGTTGCGAGGGTGATGGCCTGGGCCAGTGCGTTGAGCTTCATATGCATTACATTCCCTGTGATTGGCGGCAGCGCACGGCTCTGGATCAAGGGTCCGCTCCGTGCGTGCCAATGAGCATAGACGCTGTTCAGGGAGTCTTTGCAGTTTCTTGCGCGGTGGAGTCGCCGCTGTCGGTGCCTTGGCTGTTTTCCTCTCGTTTTTTCGGGTCGGTGGGACGCAGGGCGTCGTTGTCGCGCTCAACTTCGCCGGGTGGCCGGGGTTCGTCGGGGTGTTCGGTTTCGGTGATGGGTTTCATGGAATGGTCCTCAGGGGATGCTCCTCAGGCTTGGGGGTCGTCGACTTCCTGCGCGACGTTGATGGCGGGCGAGTCCTTGTGGGATTGCTCGGCCCTGGCTTTCAGGGTTTGCCATTGTTCGAGGTCGATGGCGCCCTGCCCCAGCAAGTCGTCGGCCACCCGCTGCAGTTCGGTGTAATGGGCGTCGGGGGATTGTTGCCAGTAGGCCGTGTCGTCGAACAGGCGTTGCCAGGTGGCGAGGTCTGGGGGTTTGAGGTCGTCGCTCATGACGGACTCCTGCGGGGGCGTTCGTACGGTAGAGCGGTGGGTTGCGGTTGGAGTTCCGGTGGGTTGGGTAAGTGACAAGATTAAGGTCAAAAGATCGCAGCCTTCGGCAGCTCCGGGATGCATTAATACCCAGTCATTTCCAGATACCCCTGCCCCGCATGACTGCCGCTCAACCGCACCGGCCCTTCCCAATACGGAATCCGCAAATCCATCCACGCGTTCGGGTTCAGTGCGGTGGTAGTGATGTCGAGGTGTTTGCCGGGGATTTTGATCGACCAGCGCACCGGCATCGCCCGGCCAGCGACCTTGGCGGTTTCCTGGGGCGTGAGGCTGATGTCGTCGCCGTGCAGCAACTGCGTTTGCCCTTGGGGGTCGATCCAGGTGCCGGTCAGATACGGCGCGCCGTCCTTTTGTCGCATGCGGTAGAGCATCACTTTCTCGCCACTGTCCAGGTGCAGAGAGAACCAGTCCCAGCCGGTCTGGTTGGCGGTCAGGGGTTGGCTGCTCCATTCGCGGTCGAGCCACGCGGGGCCGCTGACGGTGTAGGTTTTGCCGTCAATCTCTAGCGAACCGTTGGCCTGGAAAAACGGCTGGCTGTAGTAGTACGACGCCTGGCCTTGTTCGGATTTTTGACTGAAGCCCTGATCGCCTTGAAGCACCAGCGGACGGGTCGACGTCAGCCGCAGTTGATAGCTGAAACCCTTGTCCCGGGCGCTGAGTTGCATATCGGCCAAAGGACCGCTAAACCGCCAATCATCGATCCACGCGTTGAACGGCGCCACACTCACACCTGCCTGACCCACGCCGCCACGGGCATAGCGTTCGGCGGCGTGATGAACCGTTGCAGACGTGACGGCCGCGTGCCCGAGCCAGATTGTTTGATTGCTCCAACCCGGCACCTCTGGCGTCGCTTTCAAGGCGCTGCGGAACAACGTCCACTGCACGCCAAACTCATGCCCTTGATCGTCCTTGAGATTGGCGGTGACGTACCACCACTCGATGCGAAATCCATCATGCGGCCCATGATCCGCCGGAAAACTGAACACCCGACCCGGCACCACCGGTGTAAACGCCGAAGCCTCGCCGCCGAGCCCCGCGAAGCCTTTTTCGACCGGTGCCGAGTTATCGCAACCGCTCAACAACGCCAAAATCAACACGCCGACCTTAATCTTCATGAGCAAACGTCCTCAGCAGATCCGCCGGTTGGGTGCGATACAAGCTGTACAACGGCCACGCCGATGCCAGCAATGTGGCGAGCAATGCCAGCCCCATCAACTGCAACAGTTGCAGCGGGAACACCCGCAATGGCAGGCGCCAGCCGAAGGCCTGGACGTTGATCACTGTGTCCAGGCACCAGGCCAGCGCGATACCCAAGGGCAACGCCAGAATCAGCGTCAGCAACGCCAGCAACCAGGTCTGCCCGAGGTTCAGCAGCATCAGTTGCCGGCGCGTCACGCCCAGCGCCCATAGCGGTGCGAGTTGGCCGAGACGACTCTGGCTCTGGGTCAGCAGGCTGATAAACAGCGCCACACCGGCCACGCCAAGGGTCAGGCTGTTGAGGGCAGCGGTGGCGGCGAAGGTGCGTTCGAAGACTTGGGTGGACCAGCCCTTGAGCCGGGCCTGATCGACGATACGACTGTCGTCGAGGGCGAAGCGGGTTTGCAGCGCCGTGAGGAACGACGGGATCGCCGCCGGGTCGATGCGTAGATTGAACCGGTTGGGCGTGAGTTGCGGCCAGCCACGCAGCAAGTGATTGGCGTTGACCAGCACGTGGCCCTTGGGGTTGCCGTAGTCGGCGTAGATCCCGACCACTTGCGGCGACCACGAGCCGTTGGGCGTGGGGATCGTCAGGTGATCCCCCAAACGCACCTTCAGCCGCCGCGCCAGTTGTTCGCTGAGCATCAACGCGTCGTCCTTCGCCAGGCGATCCCAAGGGTTGTCACCCAAGGCCTCGAGCAACGGCCAGTGTTGGCGATAGGCCGGGTGGTCGATCACACCGTAGAGGTCCGCTGGCCAGCCTTGCAACTGGATCGACACTTGCCAGCTGGGCAGCACCGCCGTGACCTGCGGTTGCTGTTGGAGCCAGGTTTGCATCTCGCGGGCCTGGGCCGGGTTTTGCGGGTTGAGGTAGAGCTCGGCAGTCAGGCGTTGTTCGAGCCAGTCGCTGAAGGTCTGGCGGAAACCGGCGGTCATGCTGCCGGCACCGATGTTCGCCGCCAGCGCCAACAGCAGCGCCATCAGGGCCAGGCTCAGGGCCGGCAGTTGTTGACGGCAATCGGCGATAAACCATTGGCCGAGCACCGAACGACTGCGCAGCAACAGCAGATTGAGCACCGTGTTGAGCAACACCGGCAGCGCCAGCGCAGCGCCGAGCAACAGCGCCGCCATCAACACAAAACCGGCGGCCAGGCTGTCGCCCCAGATCAACGCCAGCAGCGCGATCACGGCTGCAATGGCGGCGACCCAACCCTGACGTCGCAACCACCGCGCGTGAGTCTGATGCCAGGCCTGCGGATTGGCCAGGGCCAGCAATGGCAAACGCGCCGCCCGTAGCAGGCTGTTGGCACCGGCCAGTAACGCGCCGAGCAGGCTCAGGCCAATACCACTCAGCCACCACCAAGGACTCAAGTTCAACTGCCCCGCCACTTCGGCGCCGTACAACCCGCGCAGGCTGGTAGCGACGTCCGGCAACAACACGCTGGCCAGCAGATAGCCGCTGGCGACGCCGACGATCCCGCCAATCAGTGCCAGGCCGCCCAGTTCGACGGCGAGGCAGCCAATCAACATCCGAGCGCTGACCCCGCAGGCTCGCAGGGTTCGAAGCAAACCCCGGCGTTGTTCCAGCGCCAGGCCAATCGCCGCGTGGACGATGAACAAGCCGACCACGAAGGACAGAAAACCCAAGGCATCCAGGTTCAGATGAAAGCTTTCGGTGAGGCGAGCGAGGTTGTTTTCTTCGCCGCTGGTTTTGAGCTGCAGTTGGCCTTTGAATTGATCCGGCAATACTGCGCTGAAATCCTTGGGCAACAGCAAGCGTGACAGCTGATTCGGCAGGCCGAGTATCTGCTGGGCAAAACCAATGTCCACCAGCAGCACGCCGGGGGCCATGTCGGGCTGGGCGCGCAGCGGCGGCAAGGTCTGCCCGTTCTCGGAAATGGGTGTGTCGCCGTCATGCAAACCCAAGGCCTGCAAGGTCGGCGGCGCGATCCAGGTACTGCCTGGCGGACTGAAAAACTCGACGATTCGACCGATCGCCAACGCCTGCCCCGCCACTGCCGAACCGGCAGGCAACGACACCGGTTCGATGCCCATCAGTTGCAAGCGCTGATCGTCGTGGCCCTTGAGCGTCAACCGGCCTTGCAGCACCGGCGACACTGGCCAGCCCGCCAGACGCAGATCGACAAACAGTTGCTGGGAGAACACCCCGCCACCGGGCGCACTCAGGCTGGCTTGGGGTTCACCGCCGATCAATTGGCTGGCCCGAGCGTAGCTTTCCCGCGCGTGGCTATTCAGCGCCTGCACCCCAGTCAGCAGGCTGGTAGCCAGCCACAACCCGGTCAACACACTGAAAAACTGCACCGGGTGCTGCCGCCAATGGCTCAGCAGCGCGCGTAAGGTTTCGCGAAAGACCCGCACGTCAATGCGCGCCCGCGTCAGCCAGACGACCATGGTGCAACACCACTTTCTGCGCCAATCGCGCGGCAACCCGTGGACTGTGGGTGACCATCAATAAGGTCGTCGGGCTGTCGTCGAGCAGTTCCAGCAACAACTTCAACACCTCGTCGCTGGTGGCTTCATCGAGGCTGCCGGTGGGCTCGTCGGCCAGCAGCAGCTTCGGTTGCGAAGCCAGGGCTCGGCCCAGCGCCACACGTTGCTGTTGCCCACCGGACAACTGCTCCGGATAGCGTCGCAGCAAATCGCCCAAGCCCAATCGCTGCACCAAATGCGCCTGCCAACGCGGATCGTGGCGCCCGGCCAGGCGTGCCTGGAACGCCAGATTGTCCTCCACCCGCAAGCTGCCGATCAGGTTGAACTGTTGGAACACCAAGCCGATTTCCGTGCGCCGCCAGTTCGCCAGTTGCGCTTCGTTCATCTGGTCGAGTCGATGTTCGCCGCTGGTGATACTGCCGCCATCAACCTTGTCCAGCCCGGCGATCAAGTGCAGCAAGGTGCTTTTGCCACTGCCGGACTCGCCCATCAGCGCCAGGCTGCTGCCGGGTTTCAACTCAAGGTCGACACCTTGCAGCACTGGCAGCGGACCTTGCGGGGTGGCGTAGCTTTTGAAAACTCCGTGAACAGACAGCATGGGCAGACCTGATTGATAAGCGTGGTGCAAGGATAGCGGACGCGCTTGCGCCCATAGACTACCTGTTAGTTCTTACAGTAGCGGTCAATAAGACGCGGGTATCTAATGAAGTCACAAGGAGCGTTTGATTGCGAAGTTGGAAAACGCACTACGCCCGGCGTTGGGCTGGACAGGTGCTCAAATATGAAAACCGCGATATACAGTCCCGAAGCGCAAACCGCTGGCAAGCTCTTGAACAAGCCGATAGTCATCGGTGTGATTGAGGTCGGTCATGAGCCGAACAGCCTGGCACTGGCCGTTCAGGATTCAGTAGCCTGCGTCTGCAACACCCAGGACAGCACGCTGTCGCTGATCGACACCGCGGCCATTCGCGTGAGCGCCGTCATTGCGCTGCCGATTCAACCGCTGGCCGTCGCCCTTGATCGCACGGGCACTCGGGCCTATGTGACCGGGCTGGGCAAACCGCTGGTGGTGGTCGTGGATATTCCGACACGCAAGATAGTTGGCGAAATCCCTGCCAGTGAGGGTTATGCGATAGCCGTCGATGCCGAGGGTGAGCGTGTTTACATCAACGCCAACAGCCGCAGCCACGGCCAGATCTGTGTGATCGATACCGTCACCGACAGACTGCTCGATCGTATCGACACCGGGCCTTTTATCAGCGCCTCCGTTCTGGGTCATGACGCTCGCTTGTTCGTTTGCGACTATCTTCACCATGAACTGAAGGTGATGAATACAGAAACCGGCAATATCACCACTGTCCTCTCGTTGCCCGATCCATTCGAAGAATTTGCCCTCGACCGCACGGGGGCTACGGGTATGTGCCCTACCGCACAACCGAAGGCATCATCGCGAAGATTGATCTGTCGAATTACGACGTGGTGGATCTGTTGCCGGCCCCGGCACTGCCCCATGGTTTAATCCTGAGCCCGGACGGTGGCATGGCATGCTGTTGCAGTACCGGGGAAAGAAGCATTTCGCTTATCGACACCGACTCCTGGCAGGTCGTCAGCCGTTTTCATGCCGGTCAGTATCCGCAGAGCCCGGTGTTCAGTGCCGACGGCAAGCGCCTGTATCTCTGCGACTCATCCGGGAATGCGGTTTGGGTGATTGCGTTGGGTTGAACGGCTTGACCAGCGCGTTACCTTTCTTCGCGAGGCTCGCTCCCACAGGGGAATTGTGAACGCCACAGATCCAATGTGGGAGCGAGCCTGCTCGCGATGAGGCCAGGCAATACAAAACCTACTGCCCCACCACCACGCTCGTTGCCGGCTCACCCGGCGTAACGACCGTCTTCAAATCAATATGCTTCCACGCAGGCTTGGCCCCCAACCGCGCATTGAACCGATAGTTAAAAGTGAAGTCATCCGCAGTCGGCACACTCAACGGCTTGCCATACACCGCCTCCACCCCCGCTAGGTCATACCCCATCAACTGCAACAGCGTCGGGAAGATGTTGTAGTGACTGGAGCGATCCTTGTTACCGGCCAGTTGCGCCGACCAGTCCAGCGTCTTCAAACTACTGCCCTGAATCACCACCAATGGCACCAGCCCTTCCTCCTCCACCGGGTCACCGCCGCAGTGTGTGTTGAGTCCCGGATTGCCGCGTTCATGCAGATCCTGCCCATGGTCCGATGTGTAGATCAGCAGCGCATGGCTCAAATCCGCCTGGGCGAACACCCGTGAAAAAACTCCCCGACATTCCACAGCAAGGTGTTCTTGTAGGCGTTGCGGTAGAGCACCCAGTCATCGGGCTGACCGTTGAAACCATCCCGCTTGCCCGTGTCCGCCACTTCGACAAACTGCCCACGGGGCAAAGTCGGCCGGTAGGTCATGAAGGCGTCCGGGTATTTGTCGTGCACCGGGAAATGAGCGCCGACCTTATTGATCACCACCAGCTCCGGCGTGTCATCGTTGAGCAGTTCGATCAGCTTGGCGGCCGCCGCCATGTCGCGGTCGCGCACGCTGGTCTGGTCGAACTGCACAAACTCGTCGATGTCCTTTTTCTCGGTGTCGTTCATCAGGTTCTGCAGGTTGCCGCCAGTGCGCTGGGCGTCGATGTAGACCGTGCGCAACCCGGCTTTCTTGGCGTACTGCCAGATCGACGGCAACGTGGTGTTGATGCGCACGTAGTCGGCGCGGGTGCCGCCGTAACGCAGGGTCACGTTGGTGTCGGCGCTGCAATTGGCGATGGAGGCGGCGTAGCCATAATTGAAGATGTCGACGCCCGGATGAGCCTCCTTGAGATTGCTGTGCACGCCAAACGGCGCGTTGATGTCCAGGTAGTTGCCGGAAATGCTCTCGTCGATGATCAGTACGATGTCGTGATTCACCGGTTGATCAACCCGCGCCAGTTTCACCGGCTCACGCGGGCCGACGCTGTTGTGCAGCGCTTCATAGGCAAACAGGTTCAGGTAGGCCAGCGGCGTGTACATGATCGGCAGACCGCGGGCGCCCTCGCCGGCCCGCACGAACAGCACCGCGCTAAGCAGCAATACGCCCAGCACTGGCGCCGCCACCAACAGCGCACCCGGCAACGGCAATCGCCGACGCGGCTTGAGCCCGATGCCAAACAGCAGCAGCAACCCACTGACCAGGCCACTGATCAGCGGAGCACGATACTGGTACGCCGCTTCCTGAATGAAACCGCCGGAATAAACCAGTGACACAAAGCTGCTGTAAGTCAGGTAATCGGCGGTCACCCGCGTATAGACGTCAAAGAACACCGCCGACACAAACAGCGTTAAAGCGAATAGATGTCTAATGAGCGTTTGGCGGATGTAAGCGGTCATGAACAACGCCACCGTCAGCACGATAAACATCGCCCCGAACAGCAATACCGCAACGCCAATACCCATGGCGCCCAGGCGTTCCAGGTAATAGTCGTAATTCTTGAGTAAATAGAGAACTAACAGCAGCTCTTTGAGATATCGAATCATTGTCTTTCCGGTGCTCGCCGAGGGCTTTTGGCCAATAGTTTGTCGGCCATTTTTTGACACTAGCACCGAGCCATCAAACCGCAAGAAATGCCGGACTTTTCACCAAAGCGTCAAAAAATTGTTGACTCAAATCTGACACACTCAAGGCGCTACAGCCCTTGTAATTAAGGGCTCTCGACCGTTTATCGCTTTCTTCCAAATGTGAAAAACGCGTCAAAACCGCGGCAAATCCAGTAACAGCAAGCACTTGATGGCCAATCGCCCCCAAAAATGGGGGTGTTATAGCAAAGCAACATGTCATTTTGCTGACATGGTTTGCCTAGGCTGGGCTATACCCCTTTTGACAGTCTCATTTCAGATTTCTCCACCGTCTTACGAGGCACGCCAATATGGACGTGAGCGTATTTGGTACGGGCTATGTCGGCCTGATACAAGCAGCGGCACTGGCCGATGTCGGACATCGCGTCTTGTGCGTCGATATTGATCCGAACAAGATCAAGCAGCTGCAACAAGCAGTCCCGCCGATCAGCGAACCAGGACTGTCCAGCACGCTGGAAGAAAACATCAAGGCTGGCCGATTACTGTTCACCACCCAGGCCAGCGATGCGGTGGAACATGCCGAGTTGATCTTCATCGCGGTCGGTACACCGGCCGATGAAGACGGTTCCGCCGACCTCAGCCATGTGTTGAATGTGGCCCGGCAGATCGCCTGCTTCATGGAGGCCGATCGCACCCTGATCATCAAGTCCACCGTGCCGGTGGGCACGGCGGACAAGGTCGCCGCCACCGCCCGTGAAGAACTGCAACGCCGGGGCAAAGGCGCCCTGAGCGTACGGGTGGTGTCCAACCCGGAGTTTCTCAAGGAAGGCAGCGCCCTGGCCGACTGCATGCGCCCGGACCGGATCATCGTCGGCACCAATGACGACGAAGCCCGCGCCCAGTTGACCGAACTCTACGCACCCTTTTGCCGCAACCATGAAAAGCTCATGTTCATGGACAACCGCAGCGCCGAACTGACCAAGTACGCGGCCAACGCGATGCTCGCCACCCGCATCAGTTTCATGAACGAACTGGCCAACCTCACCGAACTGCTGGGCGCCGACATCGAAGCGGTGCGCAAAGGCATCGGCTCGGACCCACGCATCGGTTACCACTTCATCTACCCCGGCTGCGGCTTCGGCGGTTCGTGCTTCCCCAAGGACCTGCGCGCCCTGCTGCACACCGCCGAACACAACGGCATGCCGCTACGCCTGCTGCGCAGCGTCACCGAGGTCAACGATACCCAGCGGCACATTCTGTTCAGCAAACTGAAAGCGCAATTCCCCCAGGGACTGGCCGGCAAATCCATCGCCGTCTGGGGCCTGGCCTTCAAGCCCAACACCGATGACATGCGCGAAGCGCCTAGCCGGTATCTGATGGATGCGCTGTGGGCAGAGGGCGCGAGTGTTCAGGCCTACGACCCGGAAGCCATGTCCGAATGCCGACGCATCTACGGCTACCGCAGCGACCTGCACCTGTGCGCCACCCGCGACGACACCCTGGAAGACGCCGATGCGCTGGTGATCTGCACCGAATGGAAGAATTTCCGTGTAGTGGACTTCGACTTGCTGGTGAGCAAATTGCGCTCCAAGGTCATCATCGACGGTCGCAACCTCTACAACCCTGAACAGGTGGCAGCCGCCGGATTGCACTACAGCGGCATCGGGATTCGGCACATCGTTCCCGAGGTGCTGCACCCATGAAGATTCTGGTGACGGGAGCAGCAGGTTTTATTGGTGCCCATTGTGTGTTGCGGTTGTTGCGCGACGGGCACCGGGTTTGCGGGCTGGACAAC
The DNA here is from genome assembly GCF_034344865.1 of Pseudomonas sp. 10S4. NCBI lineage: Bacteria > Pseudomonadati > Pseudomonadota > Gammaproteobacteria > Pseudomonadales > Pseudomonadaceae > Pseudomonas > Pseudomonas sp. 10S4. The sequence goes on along the minus strand of NZ_CP133774.1, from coordinate 4,458,617 downwards.
TTCAACGACTACTACGACCCGCAACTCAAGCACGATCGCGTGCGGTGGGTACAGGAGCAAGTCGGCAGTTTCCACCTCGCCAGAATTGACCTGGCCGATGCTTCGGCCATTGATGCATTGTTTGCCCGTGAGCAACCGGAAGTGGTGATTCACCTGGCCGCCCAAGCCGGAGTGCGCTACTCGCTGGATAACCCAAAGGCGTATCTGGACAGCAACCTCGGCGGTTTCCTGAATATTCTCGAAAGCTGCCGGCACCATCCGGTGAAGCACCTGATCTACGCCTCGTCCAGTTCGGTGTATGGCGCCAATCAACACACGCCCTACTCGACCCATGACGGCGTCAATCACCCGCTGTCGTTGTACGCGGCCACCAAAAAAGCCAATGAGCTGATGGCCCACAGTTACAGCCACCTGTTCGGCATTCCCAGCACCGGCCTGCGGTTCTTCACGGTCTACGGGCCTTGGGGCCGGCCGGACATGTCGCCAATCCGTTTTGCCAAGGCGATTGTCGAGGGCAGCCCGTTGAAGCTGTTCAACTACGGCCAGCACCAGCGCGACTTCACCTACATCGACGACATCATTGAAAGCATCGCAAGGCTGATCGAGCACCCACCGCACACGAGCCCCGACTGGAACCGCGAATCCCCGGACGCATCCAGCAGCATGGCGCCCTGGCGGATCTACAACATCGGTGGCGAACACCCGGTTGAACTCAAGGACTATCTGGCCCTGATGGAAAAGCACCTGGGCCGCAAAGCCAATGTCGAGCTGCTGCCCCTGCAACCGGGCGATGTGCTCAACACCTGCGCCGATGTCCATGAGCTGGAAGACGACACCGGTTTCCATCCACGCGTCGAACTTGACGAAGGCCTTGGCCGCTTCATCGCCTGGTTCCGCGATTACTACCCACTGCACGCCCACATGCCGCTTGCGGCTGAGCTACAGGGCTGAATTTCAGCGGAGGATCTATGACTGGACATGAAAAAGGTGTGCCCCTTCCGCAACTGCGCCGTGACAAGCGCCTGGACCCTGAGCACCGAATCCGCATGGACGCCGCTATTCACATGCAAGGTTGCGGCTGGATGACCGGTCGTGACGGTGGCCGGCCCTGGACGTTGTCGCGCACCAATCGGGTCGTCGCCTGCTTCGGTGCACTGATGATCCTGGTGTTGATTTCGCCGCTGCTGCTCGGTCTGGCCCTGGCGATCAAGTTCAGCAGCCCTGGCCCGGTCATGTTCGTGCAGAAACGCACCGGCTATCGCGGCCGCTCGTTCGGCATGTACAAGTTTCGCACCATGGTGGCCAACGCCGAGGAGCTCAAGGAGTCCCTGCGTCACCTGAACAAGCACGGTGCCGACGCCATCGATTTCAAGATCGACAAAGATCCGCGCGTCACCCGGATCGGTGGGTTCTTGCGGCGCAGCAGCCTCGACGAGCTGCCTAACCTGATCAATGTGTTTACCGGTGACATGCGCCTGGTGGGCCCTCGGCCGACCTCGTTCAGCGCGTATCGCTACAAGGACAACCACCTTGCACGCCTGAGCATCTACCCCGGCATGACCGGCCTGTGGCAGATCTCCGGGCGCAGCAATATCGACTTCGACCAGCGCGTTGAGTTGGACCTCAGCTATATCGCCGAGCAGAGCCTGTTGCTTGATCTGAAGATCCTGTTGAAAACCCCCTTCAAAGTATTCAGCGGCCACGGAGCGAGTTAAATGGACGGTTCATCCACCAAAAGCCTGACCATCGCGAACCCGAGCGAGTCCAACCTGACCTCGACCGTGCTCGATCAAGATCTGCGGATCCTATTCCTGACCGCTGCCAACCCCGGCGCAGGCACGACCACCAGCGCCCTGGCGCTGGCCAGCCAACTGGCGCAGATGAGCAGCGGCCTAGTGCTGCTGGTCGACGCCAGCCAGTCGGCAACCAACCTTACGACTCAGCTCAACTTGCAAAAAGAACGCGGTTTTCGCGACCTGCTGTTCAACGCCGACAACCCGCCGCTGCTGCAGGATTGTGTGGTGCAGGTCTCCAGCCTGCCCTTCCATGTGCTGCCCAACGGCCGGCACATCCGCGGCAACGAACGCCTGACCGCCGAATGCCTGCGCCCGTTGCTCGACCAACTCGGCAGCCGTTATCGCTTTGTGGTGGTCGACGGCGACGCGGTGTATTCGGCCGCGGACACCCTAGTCATCAGCACCCAGGTGGACGGCGTGATCATCGTCGTACGCTCGGAAGATACCCGCTGGGAAGTGGCCCAGGCCGCCGTCCAGCGCCTGACCCAGGCCGGCGCAAAACTGGTCGGCAGCGTGTTCAACCGCCGCAAGTACTACATGCCTAAATGGCTCTACAAAAACCTGTAAGCAACCAGAAAAGGATGACGCCATGAACGCCAAATTGCTTCTCCTGCTGTTGCTGCCACTTGCAGGTTGCTCCAGCAATACCGAAACCCAAACCATGCCGGTGCAGATCCTCACGGCCACGCCGGGCAACGCCCAAGCCACCGACATGCCCAGGGTCGAACAGACCTTGCGGCCTCAGGATGTGCTGGACGTGATCTTCCATATCAGCACCAGCGGCTCTGAAGCCTACCGCGTGCAGTCCGGTGACCAGATCGGCCTGAACTTCACCGCGGCCAGCCAGCTCAACGGCAATCAACTGGTGCTGCCTGACGGCACCATCAACCTGCCGGGTGCCAACACGTCGGTGAAAATCGTCGGGTTGACCAGTGACCAGGCCCGCGACGAAATCCAGCGTGCCTATCAGCGCAAACAGCTGTTCCAGCCCAACCGCAATCAGCTGACGGTGCAAATCATCAGCCCGCTGACCAACGAGCAAAACCTCAAGAGCGCCATGAACCACCCGGCCACCGGCATGAGCCGCGAGATCACCGTGGGCACCGATGGCTATGCGAGTTTCCCGGAAATTGGCGCGGTGCCGCTGCAAGGCATGACCATCAACCAACTGGAAACCTTCCTCAACAAACGCTACGCGACCCTGCCGGGACGGATGAGCGTCGACGTAATGCTCAAGTCCACCGCAGGCAACGAAATCTATGTACTGGGCGAAGTCGGCCAGCCGGGTTCCTACCCGATTCGCCGCCCCGTCTCGGTGCTTGAAGCGCTGACCCTGGCCCGTGGTACCAGCATCAAGGCGCGGCTCGATTCGGTGGTAATCATGCGCCGCACCGGCAACCACGTTCAGGCGGTGCACTATGACGTCGAAAAAGCCCTGGCCGGCGATGCTTCGCAAATCGCCTACCTGCAACCGGACGACATGCTTTACGTGCCCAAGACCAAACTGGCTAGCGCCGGTGAACTGGCCCGGCAACTGGCAGACGTCGTGTTGTTTCAAGGCGTGGGCATGAGCTTCAGCTACCGCCTCGATAACAAAGGCAGCACCACCAACTAACGCCCAGGTACTCGGCCATGAATCCAAAAGAAAACTACTTGCATGAGTTCTTCAGGATCTTCTTCGCCAACAAGCAGTTGGTGAAACGCGTGTTCCTGGTCTTTGCCGTGATCGCCCTGGTCTTGCCATTGGTGCTCAAACAAAGCTTCGATATCACCGCCCAGGTGATCGTGCAGTCCAAGAAACTCTCTCAGGGCGACGCGACGACCTCCCTGAATCAGGAAAATGCCAGTTTCATTCCGCCGTCACTGGCGGATATGGAAACCGAGAGCAATATCCTGCGTTCGCCGGCGCTGATTCGTCAGACCATCAGCGAACTCCGGGATAAAGGCGAGTACACACCCAGCCCTGGTGTGTTCTACAAACTGGTGAGCCAGCCGTTCAAACGCTTTGTCACCACCCCGCTGCGCGAATACGTGATCAACCCGGTCAAGTCCGCGCTGGGCATGGAGACCGATCCGGTGCGCGACACCATCCTGGATGCGCTGACCCAAGAGGCCATGGACAAACTCAAGGTCGAAACCCTGCCGGGCTCCAACGTGATCTCCATCATCTACAGCTTTGGCGATCCGCATCAGGGCACCGAGTTTGTCGCGACGTTGCTGCAAAACTACCTGGTCAGCCGTCAGGAATTGCAATCCATCGACTTGCCGCAAAGCTTCTATGAAACCAAGAAGAAGCAGTACCAGGTGCGTCTCGATGGTCTGGAAGGCACTCGGCTGACGTTGCTTGAAGGCATCGGCTCGTCCGATCCCAAGGAAGAGATCACCTTCCGCCTCAACGCCATCAACACCGAAGAACAAGCGCTCAATCTGTTCCAGGACCGTCGGCTGCAAAGCGAACGCTGGCTCGACTACCTGAAAACCAGCCTGGCGGCCGCCAACGCGTCCAAGCTCAACGACTACACCTTCCCCTACACCTTCACCACCACCGTCGACAACGTGGCGTTTGAAGACCGGGAGATCAAGCAATTGGGTGAGCAACTGACCACTCAGGTCAGCCGCTACATGAACGATCTGGCGGTGTTCCAGCCAGGCAGTGAACCGATGCTGCTGACCCGTGAGCAAATCTCGCGCACCCGCCAGCAGTTCCTGAAAATCGTCAGCAACCGGATTCAGGAACGGACCAACGACCTGGCGATTGTCAGCTCGGTGATCGATCAGAAAACCGCGCGCATTGCCGAGTTCAAGAACCGCATCCACCAGTTACAGGAAACCCAGAGCAAGCTGCGGCAGATGGACACCGAGATCGACGCCTTGCACGCGGCGTTCTCCACGTATGCCCAACGCTTTGCCGAAAGCAGCACCTCCCGTTCGCTGGACAACGACCTGTCCAACGCCCGGGTACTCAGCCCGCCATATGAGCCGACTGACCCGGCGTTTCCCAAGCCGTTCCTGATCATCCCGTTCGGCTTGTTCACCGGTCTGTTGCTGGCGATTGCCCTGGTCTACGTGCGTGAGTTCTTCGATCATCGCTTCAAACACCCTGCGCAAATCACCCATGAACTGGGCCTGCCAGTACTGTTGGTGATCAACGATCAAAACATCCTGCCGACCAACCCGCACAAAAACTGGACCGTACCAAGCTTCGTGCATTGGGTGCGCAATTGAACGCGCCGCTCAACCCTTCCAGCGCCCTGCCGATCATTCATTTGCTCAGCAGCGGCGGCTTCTATGGGGCTGAGCGGATGCTGCTCGACCATTGCCTGGCGACGCCGGGGCAGCACCAAGTGCTGTTTCTCGATGCGCCGCCCGCACTGATTGCACGGTTTCGCGAGGCCGGGGTGGATTGTCGCGGCTGCTCGGGGCTGGGGGCGTTGCTGGCGCATTTGCGCCAGCGGCGGGCGGAACAACCGTTGATCAATACGCACAATTTCAAAGGTCTGTTGTTTGGCTGGGTCGGCGCGACGCTGTTGCGTCTGCCGCTGGTGATTACCCAGCACGGTTTTACGCCACGCAGTCGCAAGCAGAAGTTTTACACCTGGGTCAGCCTGCAACTGTGCCGCACCGCCTCGGTGAACCGAGTGGTCTGCGTCGCCGAAAGCATCGCCACACTGTGCCGTCAGGCCAGTGTCCGGGCGGAAAAACTGCAAGTGATCCCCAACGGCCTGCCGGCGGCCAACGATCTGCTGCCGCACAGCGTCGACCACCCACGGTGGCTGGCCGGTTACGTCGGGCGGATGAGCAGTGAAAAAGGCCCGGATCTGTTTCTCGATGCATTGATTCCGCTGTGTCAGCAACACCCGCAACTCGACGCCGTGATGCTTGGCGACGGCCCGGAACGGGAAACCCTGCTGGCACGGATCAACACCGCCGGTTTGCAAGAACGCATCACCCTGCCCGGCTACCAGACCGACATGGGGCCGTGGTGGCGACAACTCGATGCGCTGGTGATCAGCTCACGCACCGAAGGCACGCCGATGATTTTGCTTGAAGCGATGCAGGCCGGGGTGCCGGTGGTGGCGTTCGGCGTCGGCGGAATACCCGATGTGCTGGAAGACCGGCACAACGGCTTGCTCGCCGCGCCGACCGACAGCGCCGCCCTCGCCCGGCAGATCGGCACCTTGCTGACGGAACCGGCGCTGGCCCGCGAGTTGAGCAACAACGCAAAACGCACGCAACTGGATCGCTACGACCTCAAGGCCTTGGCCGAACGCTGGTCGCAGCTTTATATCCGCACTGCACGGGAGGCACGCTCGTGATCTTTCCGCTCTCGATCGTCAGTTTGCTCGGCCTGGTCTGCCTCGGTTTGCTGGCCAGCCCCTATCCGTATCTGGCGCCGGGCGCGGTGCTTGGCCTGGTGGGTGTCGCGGTGCTCTATCGCAAGCCGACCTGGGGTTTGCTCGGGATCGTCGCGCTGGTGCCGTTCGAAGGTTTTTTCAAGGACAGTGCGCTGTCAGGGACCAAATTCGTCGGCGCCTCGCTGGCGCTGATCCTGATGCTGCAACTGGCGATTCATCAACTGCCGTCGGAACGCCTGCGCAGCAACATCTGGCGCTACCTGATCTGGTTCATGATCCTCTACATGCTGAGCCTGATGAACAGCGATGACCTGGGCATGTCGTTCGGGCATCTGAGGGAGCTGAGCGTCGGCCTGATTCTGTTTGTGATTACCCTGCTGATCGGTCGCGACTTGAACCTGGACCTGTTCGCCAAACTGGTGACCCTGAGCGTCAGCCTGACCTGTGTACTGGCGATGTTTTCCACCAAGTATCAGGACCAGGGCCGCGCCGCCGGCCTGCTCGAAGACCCGAACGCCTTTGCCCTGCTCATCGCCTTCGCCATCCCCTTGGGCCTGCTGTTGGTGATCCGCAGCCCGAACCTGTTGCACCGGTTGTTCTGGGGCGGTTGCTGCCTGCTGCTGCTGGGCGGCATGACCAAGACCGAATCCCGCTCCGGGCTGGTGGTGTTGATGCTCAGCCTGGTCATCGGGGTCTGGCACTATCGCGCGCAGTTGCCGCGCATCCGACCACGGCATTTGGGATTTGCCATGCTCGGCATGGCGATTGTGATCCCGCTGGCAATCTATGCGATGCCGGCGGGTTACATCGCCCGCATCCAGTCGTTAAGCGTGCTCAGCGCCGGGGCCAAGGGGCACGACGATGAATCCCTCGGCCGGCGAGCGTCGTACATCGTGGTCGGCAGCCAGATGATCCGCGAGAACCCGCTGCTGGGTTCCGGCCCCGGCACCTTCCCGCTGCACTACGCCACCACCGGTTACGCCAAGGCATTTTCCGCCAACCGCAAGGTCGGCGACTTGTATCGCCGGGCGCACAACACTTACATGGAAGTCTTCAGCGAACTGGGCATTCCCGCCGGCCTGTTGTTCGTCGGCATGCTCGCCCTCGGCTTGTACAACCTGATCCGCGCCCGCCGCGCCTGGATGCTGCGCCGCAACTGGGAACAGACCGACCTGATGACCCACCTGGGCATGAGCTTTCTGTCGCTGACATTGTTTTTGATGTTTCTCAGCGCGCCGAGCCAAAAGTACGTGTGGATCATGCTCGCCCTGACCAGCGTGCTGCGCCTGAAGGCTGAAGAAGCACCCCTGGTGGAGGCCAAGGTATGAGTAAAATCAGCATCGTTATTCCAATGTTCAACGAAGCCCGGCACATCGGCCGGACCTTGCTCGCCGCACAAAAGGCCGCCGATGTCGCAAACCTGGAGTGCGAGCTGATTGTGGTCGATAACGGTTCCCGTGATGAGGGCCCGCAGATTGCCCGGCAGTTTGGTGCGCAGGTATTGGTGCTGCCCGGTGTGCTGATCGGTGCGCTGCGCAATTACGGTACGGCCATCGCCACCGGGGAATGGCTGGCCTTCATCGATGCCGATGTCGAGATGCCTGAAGACTGGCTGACCCTGCTGTGCAAACTCGAGTCAGGGGCCCAAGGCGAAGTATTTGGCCTGGACCTGCACACACCGGCCGAAGCCCCTTGGTATGCCGATGCCTGGCAGCGCCGCACGCTGCGCCCGCGCAGCAACATCCTGCACCCGGTGCAATGGCTGCCCACCTCTAACCTGCTGATGCGCCGCACCTGGTTTGACCGGGTCGGGGGCTTCGACGAAACCCTGCGCACCCGGTGAAGACAAAGACTTCACCATGCGTTTGGGTGCAGCCGGCGCGCGCTTGTTGGCGGTCAACGAAAGCGTCGCCCTGCATTGGGGTTACGAAAGCAGTTGGCGCGAGTGGATGGGCAAGGAGATGTGGCGCCAGGGCAGCCACCTGCAATTGCTCCGTACCCATGGGTTGAGCTTTCGCTTGCTGCGGTTTCCGATGCTGTCGATCATCGTCTGGTTGCTCGACTTCCTGGCGATCTCCGCGCTGCTCAATGGCTTCCCGCACCATGCGGCGTTTATGGTGCTGGTGACTTCCCTGCCGGGGCTGGCCCTGAGCCTGCGCCAGAGCCTGAAACACCGCGATCTGCTTCTGACCCTGCAACTCTGGGGCCTGCACTGGGTGCGTCTGCACCTGGCAGGCGCCGCGTTTATCCTCAGCCTTTGTCATTGGAATGCCAGGAGGCCCGCCCGTGGCTGAATTCATTTTCTGGTTATGCCTGTTGCTGCCCGTCTACGCCTACCTCGGTTACCCGTTGCTACTGACACTGCTGGCGCCGATGTTTGCGCCTCGCCGGCATGACCCTGCGCCGCCGCTGAACATCAGCATTGTGATCGCAGCGCACAACGAAGCACGGCACATCGAACACAAGCTGCGCACCCTGCTCGCCCAGGATTATCAGCCTGCCAGGCTCGAAATCATTCTGGTCAGCGACGGCTCGTCCGATGACACCGTGGCCTGCGCGCACAAGGTCATCGACCCGCGCATCAGCGTGCTCGACCTGCCCCGCCAGGGCAAAGCGGCGACCCTGAACGCCGGCGTAGCGTTGAGCACCGGCGACATTCTGGTGTTCACCGATGCCGACAACCAATGGTCCCGCGAGACGCTTGGTCACTTGCTGGCGCCGCTGGCAGACCCCGACGTCGGTGGCTGCGCCGGGCACATGGTGATCCCGGTCACCGGTGATGGCCTGAGCGTTGGTGACAGCCTCTATCGACACTACGAAGGCTGGCTGCGCTGGGCGGAGAACCGCACCGGTTGCATGGTGTCCGCCGACGGCGCGCTGCTTGCCTTGCGCCGCGAGTTGTTCCAGAACGTGCCAGCGGAGGTCAACGATGACTTCTTCATCAGCACCTGCGCGCCGGTGGCGTTCAAACGCATCATCTATGTGCCCGAAGCCCAGGTGATCGACCACGGCGTGGACGAAGCCGACAAGCAATTTCGTCGGCGTCAGCGGGTCACCGTCGGCGGCTTGCAAAGCCTCGCTCAGCGTCGGGAACTGCTCAACCCGCTGAAGCATGGTCTGTATGCGATTGCGCTGATCAGTCACAAGCTGATCCGGCGGCTGGCGCCAGTCCTGCTGGTGCCGTTGTTGCTGAGCAACTTCTGGCTGTGGGACGAGCACTTTTTCTATCAAGTGTTCCTGGTGGCGCAACTGCTCGGTTATGCAGTGGCCATCGCCGGTCTGCTGGACGTGCGACACCGGTTACCCAAACCCTTTCGCCTCGCCGCATTCCTTTTGGTGACGCTTGCCGGGATGAGTATCGGTCTGTGGCAGTTCCTGCGTGGCCATCGGTATAGCCAGTGGAACCCCGAGCAAAATCGATGAAAGGAGCGTGCCATGGCGATCAAACAATTATTAAAACGCACCAGTGGCTGGCTGTACCTCAATTCATCAGTGGGGCGCAGTCAACTGCACGGCGCCGGGGTGATCCTGATGCTGCACCGGGTGCTGGCCAACGACCGCGCCGCTGACCTGCCCCACCGCAATGAATTGTGCGTCGGGCCAAACGCGTTCGAGCACTTGCTGATCTGGCTGAAAAAGCACTTCGACTGCGTGCCGCTGATGGACATCCTGCAACCCGGCACCCAGCGCTCGGACCGGCCGAAAGTGACGCTGACCTTTGATGACGGCTGGCGCGATAACGCCGTGAATGCCTTCCCGCTGCTGCAAAAATATCAAGTGCCGGCGAGCATTTTCCTGTCCACCGATTTCATCGGCAGCCGCCAGCGCTTCTGGTGGGAGAGCATCGGTGAAACCCTCTGGGATAGCCATGGCGCAAAAGCCCGGCGCCACTTGATCGAGTGCCTGCAACAGATCGGCCGACCGCTACCGGTGTTGATGGATGACCTGGATGTTCAACGCCGCAGCCTGGCGTTGTTGCGTTACCTGCAAAGCCTTAAAACCCTGTCGCCGGGCGAGTTAAGTCGACTGACCGACGAATGCCCGGAAGAATCATTGCCCCAGGCCCTGGACTGGCAGCAAGTGCGCTCGCTGGAAGCCACCGGGCTGGTGCGCTTCGGTCCTCACGGGGCGAGTCATGCGATCCTCACCGGCCTCGACGATCAACGCCTTGATGAAGAACTCAGTCGCAGCCGCGATGCGCTGTTGAACGGCTGCAATCGGCCGCTGCCAGTCTATTGCTACCCCAACGGCGACCACGACGCGCGGGTTCGCCAACACGTGGCCGACCACGACTTCGCGTTTGCGCTGGGCACCGGCACCGGGATTTATCGCGGCGACGGCGAGCCCTTGGCCTTGCCACGTTTTGGCGTCAGCCAGCGCGCGGCGCGCAAGCCGGAATTGCTGTCCTGGCGCATCTACCGAGGCGCCCGGCCATGAGCCGCAGCCACTACCTCAAGCACCTGGCCCTGAGCATGGGCACCAAACTGGCGATGATTGGCCTGCGCTTGCTGCGCAACGTGTTGCTGGCGCGGATTCTCGGGCCAAGTGAACGTGGCTTGTTTGCGCTGCTCAGCACCCTGCCCGACCTGATCAGCGCCGCCACCAGTGGCGGCTTGAATTCGGCGGTGGGCTATCAGGCGGCCAAGCAACGGCCGATGGGCTTGCTGCTGAGCCAAGTGCTGGTGTTCGGCTGTTTACTCGCGGCGCTGTTGACCCTGTTGGTGGTCGCATTGACCCGGGAATTTGGCAGTGAACTGGACATCACCACACAACTGGGTTTGCTCGCTTGGCTGCTGCTGCTGGCGGTGCCGCTGACCGTACTCAAGAGTGGCTTGCTGACCTTGCACAACGCCTCGGGCGGCGTGGTCGCGTTCAATGCCTTGCGGCTGGTGGAATCCCTGGCGCCGTTGCTGCTGTTTCTGGCGTTGTTCTGGATGTGGAAAACCGCCGCCCTCGAAGCGGCGCTGATCAGTTGGCTGGCGGGTCTCAGCCTGGTGGTGTTGGCCGGTTGGGTCTGGCTCAAGCGCGATCAACCACTGAAGCTGCAATGGGACCGCGCCGGCCAGAACGAATTGCTGCGCTACAGCGCCCGCAGCCATCCCGATCTGTTGTTCCAGCAAGTGATTTTGCGTTCCGATTACCTGTTCATCGGCGCCCTGCTCGGCAGCACCGCGCTGGGTCAATACGCGATGGCCAGTGCTGCCGCCGAGTTGCTGCTGATCGTCCCGGAAGCAGTCACCACGCCACTGATGAAACGCCTGCTGCAACAAGACGAAGGCATGGACAAAGTGACCCCGCTGGCCCTGCGCCTGACCGCCACGGTGATGCTCGGTGCGTGCCTGACCATGGCCGTCATTGGTGAATGGCTGATCGTCACGCTGTTCGGCATCGCCTACCAACCGGCGTATCCGGCCCTGCTCGCCCTGCTGCCCGGGCTGTTGGGGTTGTGCTACGCGAGCATCCTGCGCCTGGATTTACTCGGCAAGAATCGTCCCGGCACGGTGTCGCTGCTGATGGGCTTGGGTGCGCTGCTGAACCTGGCGCTGAACCTGGTGATGATTCCGGCTTACGGCATCGTCGGCGCCGCAGCGGCTTCGTCCATCGCCTACCTTGCAGTGACCATTGCGTTGCTCGCGATGTATTGCCGCTTGAGCGGCGTGCCGGTCTGGCAAACCCTGATCATCCTGCCCAGCGACGTCGCGCCCATGCTGCACATGCTGCAACGGAAGTCGATATGAAACGCCTGGCGCTGCTGTTGGGGTTGGGCTTCGCGCTCGATGCTCAAGCGGCGTCGATGCGCTGGACGGACATTCGCGACGGCAGCCTGTACCTGCAAGCGGATCGCCCCGACACCGTGACCGTGCGCTGGGTCCCGGCGTGGCAGGCAGATGCCAACGAAGAACACATTTACCTGATCGATGGCCAAGGCAAACTTGAGGGCGAACGCCTGATCGCCGCCAGTGAAGCGCGCGGCACCCAGAGCTGGCCATTGGCGCCAGGCGCCGCCAGTTATCGACTGGAAATTCCGGGCTACAGTTTTCGCCGCTACAAGGTCGAACACGATGAACACACGGTGGCTTTGTTCGAACCGGCCAAGGTGCATTTCAGTGCCGAAACCCATGACGGCGATGAGTTGTATTTCAAAGTAGCCCCGGGAGAACACGCGGTACTCGCCGGTAAGTTCCACGGGGGCGTCGGCGCCCTGCAAGCCCAGCGGGTAAGCGACGGCCAACAACTGTCACTGGCGCTCAAACCCTATCGGGCCTATTGGCAATTCGATCAGGTCGCATTGCCGGTGGCCCAGACCGAACAAATCTGGCGCCTGCGTTTGCAAGGCAGCGGCAAAGCGGCGTTCTGGCTCGACGGCACGGCCAACCTGTTCGCGCAAAATCCGCAGCAGCTCAAGCCCCTGCGCGAAGACGACGGCCAGACCCGGTTGACCCTGCACAAGGAAATTCTCGGCAAGACCCCGAACCTCGGCGTCGCCCTGCCCTACGTGATGCCACCGGCCTCCAGTTATGCGCTGCTCGATGCGCTCAAGGCGAAAGCCGCCAGTTACTACAGCTTCGTCGACATCACCGCGAAAAATCCGCACTACGAAGATGCGTTCCGCCAGGTCTACCAGGATCGCTTCGGCATCACCCAGGACATCACGCTATTAGCCGGCAGCCAGCGCCAGGCCGATTTGCGGGCCGATACCCTGAGCAACAGCGGCCTCGACGCGTGGCTCGCCAGCACCCGCGCCCTCGGCGGCAACGGCACTCATTACATCGGCTTCGCCGACGAGCCGAACCTCAACTATCCGAGCTACGCCAACTACCAATCCATCTTCAACAGCATGGCCCGGCAGGTTCGCAGCAATCCGGCCAATGCCCGCGCCGGCATCCGCATCGCCATGCCGGCCAGTGCACGGCTGGTCAACGGCCCGTTTGCCGACAACGCCGCGGACAAGCGCGGCATCGATTGGGCCCGCCGTCTGCTGGCGGAATCAGGGGACAAGGTTGATGCACTGGCCTGGCACGAATGGATGATCCGCGACCTGCTCGCCACGCGGGTCTACCGTGACAGCGTGCGCCGCGCCGCAGAGTTGGTGGGCCTCGATGCTCAAGGCCGGCCGCGCAAGGCATTGCTGCTGGACCAGACCAACATGTCCAGCGGCTCAAGCCTGAGCCCTTACGATCAGGAAACCCATTACGCCGCGTTGTGGTGGGCGTCGGTGGTGATCAATTCGTCCCAGGACGGTTTGCTGGAAATGCTCAACTGGTTCCAGGCCGCCGATGAGCCGAACTACCCCAAGGGCATGTTGCGGGTACTCGGCGACGACCATTTCGAACTCAAACCCGTGGGCCTGGCCCAGCAGTTTATTCAGGAGCATTGGCTGGGCAGCGTGATGGGCCTGGAAAACGACGCGTTCGAAGTCGACGTGCTCGCCATGGCCGCCGACCTGCAACGCAGCCTGCTGGGCGTCAACAAAGGCACGCGCTTGCAGCGTGTGGACCTGAGCGGCGCGGCGTGCCCGCTGAACAAAGGCTCATTGCGTTATTTCGGCGCCGACAACCGCAGCCGCGACGCGCCCTACCGCTGCCAGGACGGTCGCGTCAGCTTCGAGCTGCCAGGGCAAACCCTGTTTGCGTTGAGCTGGCGCGCTTCATGACCCCCAATTCCGATCCGTTAAGAGAGAGGTGCGGCGAACACCAAATTTGTGGCGAGGGGGCTTGCCCCGTTGGGCTGCGAAGCGGCCCCAAAACCTGCAACCTCGATGTATCAGATACATCGAATGCAATGGTTTACGACTGCTGCGCAGCCGAACGGGGTGGTGCGGCATTCCGACAAGCCCCCTCACCACAGGTCTTCGCCAAGCCGAAACTCAGGAGACTATCCAATGAGTGCTTTTAAGAAACTCAGAGAACGCATCCAACAAAAAGGCCTGCGCTCCACCCTCAAGAGCCTTTGGAAACACTACGCATTTTTCCACGAAGAACTGCTGTGGATGGAGCGTGACCTGGTCAGCCCGGTCCCGCCACACGCCCTCAGGCCTTATCCGCCGCTGCGGGTCGTCACCATCACACCCGATAACGCCAGCGCCTTCGCGCGGTACTTCGGCGACCGCGTCGAAACCATGGCGGAACTGGCCCGTGAGGGTTACACCGGTCACATGCACCTGGATGACCAAGGGGACGCGGTGGCCTTTATCTGGGGCGCGGCGCGCAACTATCACGACAAGCACTACTACGGCTGCTGGTTCCCGGTGAAGGCTGGCGAATTCTTCGAGTTCGGCGGCGAGCTGACCCGCGCCTATTGGGGCACTACGCTCTCGGTGGACCTGCAACTGGAACTGTGGAAAGCCATGCAGGCCCAGGGTTGCAACAAGGTGGTGGATGTCTGCGAGTTCCACAATATTCCAGCGCTCAAGCTGCACATCCGCATGGGTTATCAAGAGCAAGGACGCATCATGAACGTCTACGAGCTGTTCGGCCGCTGGCGCGTCTACCGTGAAACCCGTTACAGCGGCTCGCGCCTGGATGCCTTGCGCAAACCGTCGCGTCCACCTGTTGCAGCCACGGTGACTTGATCTTATGGCAACGCGATTCGAATGGCGCACTTCGCTTTGCACGCCGGACTTTCCGGTAGCGGCTTACGAAGCGCTGCGCCTGCGAGTGACGGACCACACGCCGTTCAACACCCTGGCCTGGTTGTGCGCCGCGGAACAGGCGATCAGTGACGGGCAGCGTCTGCACGTGCTGCTCGGCTGGCAGGGTGATGAACTGGCGCTGTGCCTGCCGTTGGTGGCGTTGCGCGAACGCTTCGGCGGACTGCCGTTTCGGGTGTTGCATCACCTCGGTTATCCGCTGACCGATCGCCTGGCGCTGCTCGCCTGCCTTGACGCCGAGAGCATCCGCAAGGCACTGATTGTGATCCGTCGTCGCGTACCCCACGCGCTGATGCAACTTAACGAGCTGTCCGAACCCACGGGTGAAGAAAGTGCCCTGACGGTCTGGATGGCCCACAGTTCTACCGGTGAACGGCGCCTGAGTTGCAAGGTGCCGGTGCACCTGATCAGCGAGGCGGATCGCCAGGAAGTCTCGGGCGATCCGCGTTACAAACTGCGCCGCGCGCGCAAACGCATCGCCGCGTGTGGTGCCCAGGTGCGGCGCATCACCCCGGACGCCTCGACCATGGGCCCGCTGTTGCAGGCCATCAGTGAAGTCGAAGCGGTGAGCTGGAAAGGTGATGAAGGCGTCGGCATCTTTGCCGACGAACGTCACCGACAATGGATGGAACGCGCCTTCACCGCCCTCGCCGCTTGCGACTTGGTACGGGTGGTGGTGCTGGAGTTGGATGGGCGCTGCATCAGCTATCGCCTCGGCTTGCTGGAACAGGGTCGGCTGTACGACTACAACCTGGCGTTCCTGCCGCAATACGCCGACCTGGGCAGCGGCCGGGTGCTGCTCGAAGAGTGGATTCGTTGGGGCCTGGACGACAACTGGCGCTGGATCGATGCCTCGCGGGTCAGTCTGGAAAACTCCAGCCATCAACTCCACGAGCGCATGACCGGGCAACTGGAACACTGGCGCTGGAGTTTCTATTCCTGGCGTCTCAGTGGTCTCGCGTTGGGCTTGGCGCTGCGCGTCTGGCAACGGCTCAAACCGGCCGTGCAAACATGGCGGGCGAAACGCGCAGCGGCGGTCGTCACGGTCACCACGCCAGCGGCCCAGCCCCCGGCGACTACGGAAAAAACTACGGAGGGCGAACATGCCTCGCCAAGTCATAGTCAACGCTGACGATTTCGGCCTTAGCCCGTGCGAAAACGCGGTGATCCTCGGTGCGTTTCAGGCTGGGGTCATCAGCTCCGCCACCGCCATGGCCAACATGCCGGCGTTTGAAGCCGCCTGCGTCATGGCCCAACACCCGTTGCTCAAGGACCGGATCGGCCTGCACTTTAACCTGACTTATGGCCGGCCGCTGAGCCAGGGCATTCTCGGACGTTCGACGTTTTGCGACCGCCAGGGCGAGTTCGACCTCAACCTTCCTCGCCACAGCCTGTGGCTCAATCGACTGGACCGCGAAGCGGTGATGGATGAGCTCGAGGCCCAATGGCAACGTTGCCTGGACAATGGCGTGCGGCCCAGCCATATCGACTCTCACCAACATGTGCACAACATCTGGCCCATCGGCGAAATCGTCGCGCGGTTCGCCGCCCGACAAGGGGTGGCCGTACGGTTGGCGCGCAACCTGGGGCAAAACCTGAGCCTGCCCAAACGGGTGTTCAAGGGATTGCTCAATCGGCGTTTATTCAACCTGGCCGGGGCCACGGCGGACTATGTTTGCACCCCGGTAGACCTTCGAAACGCCCCTGTGCCGACCGACGGGCTGCTGGAGATCGTCGCCCATCCAACCCAGCTCGGGGCCGACTTTGGTGACGCGTATCTGAATCCCGACGAGTCGTTGACGCAGGTTTTAGAGCTGCGCCTTGCGGGTGTCGAGCGGGTGTCGTATGCCGTTGTGAGCAGGGATTTCCAGACGGGGGCTGCTGCACTCGAATGAATTACATAGGTTGCAACCTATTCAAGACCGGCGCTTTGACTTGAATGTGCAGCCTTGATCCATACCCATCAAAAGCGTCACCCACCACACCTTGGCTTTCGCCATGGAGGGCTTATGAGCGTTATCGGCAAGCTTCGCGAACGAATCAGACAAAAAGGCCTGGGCAGCCTCTTCAAGGCATTCTGGAAGCGCTACGTGTTCTTCCATTGGGAACTGTTGTGGATGGAACGCGATCTGGTCAGCCCGGTACCGCCGCACAAATTGCGACCCTATTCCGGCTTGCGTCAGGTAACCATTACCGCGGACAACGCCACGGCCTTCGGCAAATACTTCGGTGATCGCGTCGGGACCATGGCCGAACTCGCCACCGAGGGCCACACCGGGCACATGCACCTGGACGAAGAAGGCAACGCCGTCGCCTTCATCTGGGGCAGCATGCGGGATTACCACGACCGCCACTACTTCGGCTGCTGGTTCCCGGTCAAACCCGGTGAGTTCTTCGAGTTCGGCGGTGAAATGGCCCGCCCCTACTTCGGCACCAGTCTGTCGGTGGATGTGCAGGTCAACCTTTGGGAAGCGATGCAGGCCCAGGGCTGCAACAAGGTGGTGGACGTCTGTGACACCCGCAATATCCCGGCCATGAAACTGCACATCCGCATGGGCTACCAGGAGCAAGGCCGGGTCACCCATGTCTATGGCCTGTTCGGCGGCCGCTGGCGCTTCTACCGCGAAACCCGCTACCAAGGCTCACGCCTCGACGCGTTGCGCAAACCGGAACGGCCAGTAGCGGCGGAGGCGACGGCGCAGGCTTGAAAACCGAGTTCGCCTGCAAAATCGGGTTGGCTGCCAGGCCGCGTTCGCGAGCAGGCTCGCTCCCACAGGGGATCTTCGTCACAGGGAGATCCAATGTGGGAGCGAGCCTGCTCGCGATGGCGTCAGTCGAGGCAACGCATTCTACGGTTCGAAGAATCAGCGTTTCACCGCCACCCACGTAAAACACAACGGCAACTGCGCCACCTGCCGTTCATACCGGTCATACAGCTCTTCGCGGTTGGAGTGCGGGTATTCCTTGAAGTGGCTGATTTGCAATCCGGCGTCGATGGCGCCGGTGAAGATCGCGCCGAGGGTATGGACGAACCAGTAGGACGGCGCTGCCGACTGTTCGACTTTGCCTTCGTAGACGATCGGCTGATGTTGCACGAACGGCTCGCTGCGAAAGTAGGAGCTGTCGAGACGATATGGGTCGGCGGCCTCGGGGTCGAGCATTTCCAGGAATGGGTGGGTTTCGTAGATCACCAACGCGCCGCCGGGCCTGAGGGTTTGCGCGACGTGCCGGAAGAATTCGGCGATGTCCGGCATCCAGTTCAAGACACCAATGGTGATCAGCGCCACATCGAAACGCCTCTGAAGCTCGACAGGCAAATGATGGATGTCCGCTTCGATGAACTCAGCGTCATGAGGCGAACGGCTCGCCAATTCCCGGGCCTGCTCAAGAAAAGCGGCAGACTGATCGATCCCCACCACGCTGCGGGCGCCCAACGCGAACAGCGAAAGACTTTCACGGCCGTTGTTACAGCCCAGTTGCACCACGTCCTTGCCGTCAACACCGACCTGCTCCAGCACACCGCGCAGGGTGTCATCGATGCAGCAAAAATCCCGCTGACTAACTGCATCAAACAGCGTCTGCCAGTCGGGATTGTCTTTGTGGTGCCTGGCAGAGTCATTCCAGGCATCGCGGTTGCTGGCGATAGCCTGTTGTTTTGTCGGCAGGTCCATTGCGTACTCCAGATCGCGTTTTTATTGACCGGCACGAGTCTAGATCAGCCCTTGGAAAAACCACATTGGGTCATTGTAGGGATCTTGTAATCCGGACAACGCGCACGACATCAGCGAATGCCTTGAGCGTCAGCCTGGGGGCCAGACAGGGTTTAGCGCCGCCCGCCCATCGTTGCTCTCTGACGAACGACACTCAGCCAACCGGTGCTTCTACCACTGACGCTTGTCCGGGCGCTCAAGACCGAGCTTTTCAATCCGGTAACGCAGCATGTCGCGGCTCAGGCCCAGCAGACGCGCAGACTTGGTGACGTTCCAGTCGGTCTTGTCGAGCATCTTGCGCATCCTGTCGCGCTCCACTTGCGGCAGGTTCATCGACTCGGCGCCATTGCGGGTGGGCCGAGGTTCGCTGTACGGCGGCTCCGGCAACATCAGCGGCTCATCCATCAGGTTCAAGCAGATGTTCAATTGGTGGGCTGCAATGGTGTCGCTCTGGGTCAGCAACACGGTTTGCTCCAGCATGTTGCGCAACTCGCGCACGTTGCCTGGCCAGGTGTAGCTGAGCAGCAACTCTTCGGCCTGGACGCTGAAGCACAAGCGCGGTTTGCCATAGCGTTTGCCGTGGATGGCCAGGAAGTGCCGGGCCAGCAGCAGCACGTCTTGCCCTCGGGCGTGCAGGCGCGGCACCTTGATCGAGATGATCCGCAAACGGAAGAACAGGTCGCGGCGAAACTTGCCCTGCTGGACCATTTGCTCAAGGTTGCATTGGGTCGCGCTGATCACCCGCACATCAACTTTGCGTTCCTTCACCGAACCGACCCGGCAAATAGTCCGGTCTTCCAGCAGTTTCAGCAGTTTGGCCTGCAGCAACAGATCCATCTCGCCGACGTCATCAAGAAACAGCGTCCCGCCGTCGGCGGCTTCCACCAGCCCGACCCGACGGTCCCTGGCGTCGGCGAAGGCGCCCTTCTCGTGGCCGAACAGTTCTGACTCCACCAGGTTGGACGGAATCGAAGCGCAGTTGAATTCGATAAACGGACCCTTGGCGCGCGGGCCGTCGAAGTGCAGCGCCCGGGCCACCAGTTCCTTGCCGGCGCCGCTTTCACCTTCCACCAATACTGGCGGCAGCTCGGTGTTGGCCTTGCGGCGCTCGGTGTCGAGCATCTGGCCGATGGTGTTTTTCAGGGAATGCATCGCCGCCGATTCGCCGATCAACGCCTGCACTCCGGACTTCTGCGCCTCGCGTTCCTGGTAGAACGACAGCATGCGCTCCATCCGGTCGGTGGCCTGGGCCTTGTCCAGCAGCAACTTGAGCACGGGCAGGGCCACCGGTTTGGTGACGTAATGGAACGCGCCCTCTTCCATCGCCATCACGGCGTCTTCAACGTTGCCGTAACCGGTCATCATGATCACCTTCAGATCCGGCGCGCTGATGCGCAGCTTCTGGATCAGATCGTGACCGCTCATGCCCGGCAGCGCGTTGTCGGTCAGCACCACGTCCGGGACAAAGGCACCCAGTTGCTCCAGTGCGTCCTCGGCCGAGTGGCAGACCGTTACCTCGAAGTCGTTGCGCTCCAGGTAAGTCTGAATGTTCTCGGCGAGGATTTCGTCATCCTCGACCAGCAGTATGCTGTGCCCCATATCCCCTCCCGTTGTCACTTTGCCGTTGAGACAAACGCAGATTCCTTGCTGCTTCTGACGGGTCAATACGACCGCGCCTTGGAGGGGAGTGTAGGTCGCAATGATCGTGATTGACGGGCCAATGATGCTATTTAGCCGCTACCGTGCAGGTCAACGTTCTATAACCCTTCCTCACGCTGATCCAACCGCTCACGCAAGAACTCGATAAACGCCTGCACCGGCCGCGACCCTTGGCGATGCTGCGGGTACACCGCCGACAACGCCAGCGGCTGCGGCCGAAAATCCTCCAGCACCGGGACCAGTCGTCCATCCTTCAGCGCCGCGCCGACAATGAACGTCGGCAGATAGGTAATTCCCATCCCGGCAATCGCCGCATCCTTGAGCAGCTCACCATTGTTAACCCGCATCCGCCCGGTGACGTTGACCGTCAGCGGCTTGCCCTTCCCTTCAAACCGCCATTGCACCTGACGACCGTGGCCATACGGCAGGCAGTCATGGTTGAGCAGGTCTTCGGGTTTGGCCGGCGTGCCGTGTTCGGCCAAGTAAGCCGGGCTGGCGCAGTAAACCCGCTGAATCGAGGCGATGCGCCGGGCAATCAGGGTCGAGTCTTCCAGCACGCCGATGCGCAGTGCCAGGTCGTAACCCTCACCGAGCAAATCCACCGGCCGATCGCTCAAGTCCACCTCCACGGTGACGTCGCGATAGCGCTGCAAAAACGCTGGCAGCAGACAGCCCAGATGCGCCAATGCAAACGACAACGGCGCGCTCAGCCGAATGGTGCCGCGGGGCTCGGTGGTCTGGCCGGCGATGCCCTGCTCCACTTGCTCGACTTCGCTGAGCAGGCGTAACGCTGATTCGTAATAACTCTGGCCCAGTGGCGTGACATCCAGCCGTCGGGTCGAGCGATTGAGCAGGCGAACGCCCAAGCGCTCCTCCAGTTGCATCAATCGGCGGCTGACGAATTGCTTGGACAGGCCCAGTTGATCGGCTGCGGCGGTGAAGCTGCCGGAGTCCATCACCTGGCAAAAAATACGCATATCTTCGAACGGGTTCATTGTCACGTCCTGGTTGACAGTCAAACACTTTATAGCCGCTTTTTCCGTTTATGGCACCCCATTAATCTGTGTCCATGGTGCAGCGACAGCCACTGCTTCTGAACCCAAAACCAATACCTGTTGGAGCTGCCGGAGGCTGCGATCTTTTTTGCGCCACGCCGACATTTCCGGAGTTCGCCCATGTCCCTCATCTACGGTCACCCCCTGTCCTGGAGCGCCCTGCTGCTGGTGATCGACGCCCTGCTCTGGCACCTCGCGCCGATCCAGCACCGCGTCACCCGCATCGGCGCTCGCGCTGCCGCTGTTCCTGATCTTCAGCGCGGTCATCATCAATGCCGGTGTCAGCCCATTACAGGCACCGATATTCGCCGACGACCGTGTGGCGCAACTCGGGGCTACAGCGCTGGGGATTCTCTGGTGGCTGTACGCCGCGCGAGTACTCACCGAAGTCATCGGCCTGGTGCTGATGCGCCGCATCGGTCACAGCGGTCGGTTGTTGCAGGATGTCATCGGCGCGTTGGTGTTTCTGGTCGCGATCGTTGCCGCTGCCGGTTATGTACTGGAGCTCCCGGTCAAAGGGCTGCTGGCGACTTCCGGGGTGGTGGCGATCGTGGTCGGTCTGGCGTTGCAGAGCACCTTGAGCGATGTGTTTTCCGGGATCGTGCTCAATACCACCAAGCCGTATCAGGTGGATGACTTTGTGGTGATCGACGGTGTTGAGGGCAAGGTGCTCGACATCGACTGGCGCGCCACCCATTTGCTCACCAGCGCCGGCACAACCGCCGTGGTGCCGAACTCGGTGGCGGCCAAGGCAAAGATCGTCAACCTGAGTCGACCGAGCAACATGCACGGCGTGTCGATCAGCATTCAAGTGCCAAACCACATCCGCCCGCGTCGGGTGCTGGATGCGCTGGATCGTACGCTTCAGGGCAGCAGCACGTTGCTGCTCAACCCGGCGCCGAAAGCGCTGTTGAAAGAGGCTGGCGAAACCATGTCCGAGTATGTAGCCAGCGGATTTATCGCCGAGTTGGGCAAGAAAGGTGAAGTGCGCAATCAACTGTTTGACCTGGCCCATCGGCACCTGGAAGCGGCGGGTATTTCCCGGCAGCTCGATGGCGTGATCGAGCCTTCGACCCGGGCGCGGGCGTTGCTGGATGAAGTGAAAATCTTCCGTTCACTGAGCGAGGACGAACGTGATCGACTGGCTCAAGCGATGGTCCCGCAGCAATACGCGGCAGGTCAGGTGGTGCTGGAGTTGAATGAAGTGCCGGACAGTCTTTTTGTCATCGCCACCGGCGTGGTCAGCGCCACCGTGCCCGACGGCACCGGGCAAACCGAAGCCGGACGCATGGGGCCGAGCGAAGTCATGGGCGAACAGAGCATCCTCACCGACACACCGTCCCAGGCCTGCTTTACGGCGTTGACGTCGAGCATCATTTATCGGATCGACAAAGCCCTGACCCGCGATTGCATGGAGCAGCGTGGCGCGGTTGGACAGGCGTTGAATAAGTTGCAGGCGGTTCGGCAGCAGAACAGTCAGTTGGCGTTGATGGCTAAACCGGTGCCGATCAAGAAAGGAGGTTTTCTGGGGTGGCTGCAAAAGCATTGATGCACCGCGCTTTTGTGGCGAGGGAGCTTGCTCCCGCTGGAGGGCGAAGCACTCCCAAAAATGGGGACTGATAGTAAAGATTTTTGGGTCTGCTGCGCAGCCCAGCGGGAGCAAGCTCCCTCGCCACAGGGGTGTTGTGTGTCAGATAGAAAAATGCCCGCACAATGGCGGGCATTTTTGTGCGCGGCGAAACTTATTTCGAGGTCAACACCGAATAGCTGTTCATCAGGTTGCGATAGTTCGGAATGCGCGGCGACAGCAGGTTCGCCAGGCCTTCCATGTCGTTGCGCCAGTCGCCTTGCAGCTCGCACGCTACCGAGAACCAGTTGACCAGTTGTGCACCGGCCGCCGACATACGCGCCCAAGCGGCTTGTTGCACGGTTTCGTTGAAAGTGCCCGAAGCGTCAGTCACCACAAACACTTCGAAGCCTTCGGCCAGGGCCGACAAGGTTGGGAACGTCACGCACACATCCGTCACCACACCGGCAATGATCAACTGCTTGCGGCCAGTGTCTTTAACGGCTTTGACGAAGTCTGCGTTGTCCCAAGCGTTGATCTGGCCTGGACGCGGGATGTACGGCGCGTCCGGGAACAGTTCCTTGAGCTCCGGCACCATCGGGCCGTTCGGGCCGTTTTCGAAGCTGGTGGTGAGGATGGTCGGCAGTTTGAAGAACTTGGCGAGGTCCGCGAGGGCCAGCACGTTGTTCTTGAATTCGTTGGGCGAGAAATCCTGCACCAGCGAGATCAGGCCAGTCTGGTGGTCGACCAGCAAGACCACCGCGTCATCTTTGTTCAGACGTTTGTACGGAACGTTGCTCATATGAAACTCCTCGGTAGTGGGATGGTGCTTATGGCGCCGGCACGTTGGGCCGGCGCTCTTTTATGTTCGTCAGAAGGCAAAGCACGAGCAGCCAAAGGCGCCCCAGAAACCCGCAAAATCGCTCACCGGCGCATTCGACAAGCGCGCCTTTTCATGGCTGTGGGAATGCACGCCGCACGGCCCGCTGCAATGGTGAACCTGAGCCTGCATCGGCGAGGTCGGGCGCCAGTGACCCGGGACTTTCACCACCGGCGACCAGTCCGGCAGTACCGGCACGCTGGCCGGGCCAAGTTTTTCGAAGTCCCCGGCGGCATACACCACTTTGCCGCCAACCACGGTCAACACCGACTCGATCCACTTGATCGCTTCTTCATCGACGCTGAAGAAGTCGGCGCTCAGGGCCGCAACGTCTGCCAATTGGCCGACCTTGATCTGGCCTTTCTTGCCCTGCTCGGACGAGAACCAGGCGCTGCCGTGGGTGAACAGCTCCAGCGCGGTCAGCCGCGACAGGCCTTCGGCGTGTAGCTCCAGGCCGCCAACGGTGCGGCCGCTGACCATCCAGTACAGCGAAGTCCAGGGGTTGTAGCTCGATACCCGCGTGGCGTCGGTGCCGGCGCCGACCGGTAGGCCTTCGGCCAACATGCGCTTGATCGGCGGGGTCGCTTCGGCGGCTTTGGCACCGTAACGCTCGACGAAATATTCGCCCTGGAACGCCATCCGGTCCTGAATTGCAATACCGCCCCCCAGCGCCCTCACCCGCTCGATGTTCTGCGGGGTAATGGTTTCGGCGTGGTCGAAAAACCACGGCAAACCGTTGAACGGAATGTCACGGTTGACCTTCTCGAACACGTCGAGCATGCGGCTGATGGATTCGTTGTAGGTCGCGTGCAAACGGAACGGCCAACGCTGCTCGACCAAGTGGCGAACCACCGGCTCCAGCTCGTCTTCCATGGTTTGCGGCAGGTCCGGGCGCGGTTCGAGGAAGTCCTCGAAATCCGCTGCCGAGAACACCAGCATTTCCCCGGCGCCGTTGTGCCGCAGGTAGTCGTCGCCCTGGTGCAGGGTCACGCTCGACGTCCAGTTCTTGAAGTCGCTGAGCTCTTCCTTGGGCTTCTGGGTGAACAAGTTGTAGGCAATACGGATCGTCAGTTGCTGATCCTTGGCCAACTGCTCGATCACCTGATAATCGTCCGGATAATTCTGGAAACCGCCGCCGGCATCGATGGCGCTGGTCAAGCCGAGGCGATTGAGTTCACGCATGAATTGGCGGGTCGAGTTGACCTGATATTCCAGCGGCAACTTCGGCCCTTTGGCCAGCGTCGAGTAGAGAATCATCGCGTTTGGACGGGCGACCAGCATGCCGGTCGGGTTACCGTTGGCATCACGCACGATTTCGCCGCCGGGCGGGTTCGGCGTGTCGCGGGTGTAACCGGCGACACGCAGGGCGGCGCGGTTGAGCAAGGCGCGGTCGTAGAGGTGCAGCACAAATACCGGGGTGTCCGGGGCAGCCTGGTTGAGTTCTTCGAGGGTCGGCATGCGTTTTTCGGCGAACTGGAATTCGTTCCAGCCACCGACCACCCGCACCCATTGCGGCGTTGGTGTGCGGTCGGCTTGATCCTTGAGCATGCGCAGGGCATCGACCAACGAAGGTACGCCTTCCCAGCGCAGTTCGAGGTTGTAGTTCAAGCCGCCACGAATCAGGTGCAAGTGCGAGTCGTTTAGGCCGGGAATGACGCAGCGGCCCTTGAGGTCGATGACCTGCGTCCCCGAACCGCGCAGGGCCATGGCTTCGCCGTCGTTACCGACCGCGACAAAGCGCCCGTCCTTGATTGCCACCGCGCTGGCCAACGGCTTCTCGCGGTCGACGGTGTGGAATTGGCCATTGAATAAAATCAGATCGGCGTTCATCGCGGTTCCTCAGGCAGATGGGAATGTGACGTGTCGGCTGTCAGCCACGGCGCGAACAGGCGCGTCGCCCGAGGCATGAACAGGTACACCACCGAAACCACGATGGTCACGGTGATCAGGAAAGTGGCGACCACGTAGTTGGACAGGAAGGCGTTGAGCTTGAGCAGCGGCCCCCAGATCAGCGGCACCAGCAAGGTGTGCGGCAAAATCACCAGCAAAGTGATCACGGCCTGCTTCCAGCGCGGCGGTGGCGAGGCGGCGTCGGCCAGTGGCGAGAACCAGAACTCATTGACCGGGTTGACCTCGGTCTGGTCGCCGTCAGCCAGCATAGGTGTGGCTTCGTTGACCAGTTCCAGGCGTTGCGGCGAGTCGAGCCACAGTTGCATCGCTTCGGTGGAGCAAAAGCGCAGCACGCAGGTGTAGGTGTCGAGGCCGGCGTTCTTGCCGCGCACCACGTCCACGCCCAAGTGCCCTTCACGCTGCCCGGCGATGCGCACGATGTTGCGCAGCCAGGCTTCGTAAGGCGCCTCGAAACCGGCCTTGACCCGGTGCTTGACGATCAGGGTCACGACTTCCTCGAAACCCTGTTTTGCAGCGTCGGCGTGGTTGGCATCAGGCATAACGAAAGACTCCGGCGAAACGATCATTGAGCGCCAGCCGTCCCGGCCCGGCGATAAGGATGCTGGTGAACACAATCAACAGCAGCCAGCCGAACTGCCCTTCGAACAGGCTCCATTGCGGATGCACAATCAACAGCGCCACCAGCAGCACACACAGAATAGGCAAGCACGCCAAACGCACCAGCACCCCGGCGACGATCAGCAGCGGGCACAGCACCTCGGCGAAGATCGCCAGGATCAGCGTCAGGTTGGCACCGAGGTGGAACGGATCTTCGATCTGTTGCAGTTGCGCGCTGTAGTCCAGCAGCTTCGGCAAGCCATGCACCCACAGCAAAAACAACCCGCCGCTGACCCGCAGAAACAACAGTCCAAGGTCCCGAGCCCATTCATCCCATTCCGCTGCGTTCATGGCGTACCTGCGCAATTGATAAATGGCCGGCATGGCTTCGCCGGCACTTGATGAGAGAGTGCCGGGGTCAGGTGGGGAAAAATTGGATGTACGTGCTCTTTTTGCGGGTGGTCTCCTGCATGAAGCCCACCACAGATCCTTGCTTGAACACCGATCCCCTGTGGGAGCGGGCTTGCTCGCGAATGCGGTGGGTCATTCAATATCTATGCTGGCTGACACTCCGTCTTCGCGAGCAAGCCCGCTCCCACATTGGATCTTCTGTCCGAATGTCCTGGGCCTGTACAAAACCTGTGGCGCGGTTGTTGAAAATCACACGGATTGAAACCGTGGATACCCGGTTGTCTTTTGAAAAGTCTCCAAAATAAAAACCACCATGACAGTTGCTCCCTCATTGGATCGGGTGTTGGTCTGGGGTTATGAGGTCTGGATATTGAGCGGTTCGGACATGAACTGACTGATCCGCGACCGCAACCATTTCTCCGCTGGGTCGTTGTCGTGCACGCCGCTCCAGGCCATCGACAATTGCGCGGCTTCGATGTGGAACGGCGGGTCTTCGGCGCGCAACGCACAGCCTTCGACCAAGGCACACGCGGCGTAATCGGGCACGGTGGCGATCATTTCCGTACCGGCAAGCAATGCGCGCAAACCGCTGAACTGCGGCACGCCCAGCACCACGCGGCGGTGGCGGCCGATCTTGGCCAGGTCGAGGTCAATGTTGCCGCTCAAGTCCCCGGAAAACGACACCATCGCATGCGGCCGTTCGCAGTATTCGTCCAGGGTCATTGGGCCAGGCCGATTATCCCCGCGCAGGACTTTGCAGGGGATGTCCCGCAGTTTCTTGCGCTTGGCATTGGCCGGTAAATCGGTGGTGTAGCTGACGCCCACGGAGATTTCCCCGGATGCCAGCAGCGCCGGCATCAGCAGGTAGTTGGCCCGGCGCACGACAACGATGATGCCTGGGGCCTCTTCCCGCAACTGACTCAATAACGGTGGAAACAGACCGAACTCGGCGTCGTCCGACAGTCCGATGCGAAACACGTCGCAACTGCTGGCCGGTTCGAATTCCTTGGCGCGGCTGACCGCCCCGGAGATGACGTCCATCGCCGGTTGCAGTTCCTTGAGAATCGCCAGCGCCCGCGCCGTCGGCTCCATGCCGCGACCGTTGCGTAGCAGCAATGGGTCGTCGAACAGATCACGCAAACGCCCCAGCGCAGCACTCACGGCCGGTTGGCCCATGAAGAGTTTTTCGGCGACCCGGGTCAGGTTCTTTTCGAACATCAGGGCTTCGAAAATCACCAGCAGGTTCATGTCGACGCGGCGCAGGTCGTTACGATTCATCAGGGTGGGTCCTTTGTGTTTTGAGCCAGTCCAGGCAGTCACTGCAAAACCCTGTGGCGAGGGAGCTTGCTCCCGCTGGGCTGCGCAGCGGCCCCAAAATTTTCGCAGCAATGCCGATTTTGTGAGTGGTGCGCACTCAAGCGGGAGCAAGCTCCCTCGCCACAGGTTACTCATCGTTC
Organism: Pseudomonas sp. 10S4; assembly: GCF_034344865.1. NCBI lineage: Bacteria > Pseudomonadati > Pseudomonadota > Gammaproteobacteria > Pseudomonadales > Pseudomonadaceae > Pseudomonas > Pseudomonas sp. 10S4. The sequence goes on along the minus strand of NZ_CP133774.1, from coordinate 4,430,569 downwards.
TTTGGCTTAAGGGCAATCCCCTCATCACAGATTTTGTGTTCTTCCTTGCCTAAGCACAGTGCCAGAACTCTACTCAATCAACGGCACTTTCGCCGCTCGTTTGTATGGGCCGTATTCCACCGGCACCCATTGGAAATGCTTGCCCTCGGCGGCGATATGACCGATGCCCGGAAACGGCAGGTGCGCGGCCGTGACCCAGGTTTTGCTGGCGGCCGCATCGGTGAAGACCTGGTTGCGGCTCTTGATCGCCTGCTGACTATTGACGTCAAAACCGATCGACACTTCGGGATGCAGGAATTGCACCGCCAGGTTATGCACCAAATCGCCCATGAACAAAATGCTCTGGCCGTTAGAGGTGAAGCGGTAGGTGGTGCTGCCCGGCGTGTGCCCGGCTTCCAGCGTGGCCTCGACACCCGGCACCGGCGACTGGCCGGCGTCGAAGGTTTTCGAAGCGGCCCGCCGCGACGTACGGAGCGGTCGAATCCTGGGCGATTTTGAAATACGGCTTGGCGCCTTCGGGTGCTTTGGCGATGGCTTGCGGGTCGAGCCAATAATCGGCCTCAGCCTTGGCGGCGTAGACCGTGGCGTTGGCGAAGACCGGTTTTTGCTGGCCGTCGACCAGGCCGCAGACGTGGTCCAGGTGCAGGTGGGTGAGCAGGATCGTGTCGACCTGGTCTGGCTGATAACCGGCGGCTTTCATATTGTCCGAGAGCATGCCGGCCGTGGCGCCGATGCACTGCCCTGCCCCGGTGTCCACCAGGATCAGTTGCTTGCCCGTGTTGATCAGAAACGCGTTGAACGCTGTTTGCACGCCGGGCGTTTCAATCGAGCGACGGGCCAACAGTGCGCGGATCTGACTTTGGCTCAGGCCCTTGAGCAGTTTCGGCGACAGGTCGTTGTAGCCGTCGAACAGTGCGGTGACTTCGTAATCGCCCACTGCCAAACGGAAGTAACCCGGTGCCTGGGTGCCGACCTGAGCCGGTGCCGCCGCCATGGAAATACCGGATGCCAGCGCAACCGCCAGGCCCAGTGTGCAAACCAGAGAATGCTTCATGCCTTCACCTTTGATGTCTTCAAGGAAAGCGACCTGCCAAGGCGCGCCATACGTCCCCCATCTTGCACCGACCCAACCTTCGCACACTTGCAGCGATGTGCTGAGTTAGCGCGGTTTCTCCATCCCGAACCGGGCGTGGAATTAACAACGTTTAACTCGCCTGCCAACGCCTCGCGGCCAAAAATGAAGTCCTCTGCACAGACCTGCTTTCCTAAATAAGGAAGGTGCTGATCCACCGTGCAGTGCGCCCGCGCATTCCCACCGACACGGATATTTGTCATGGCTCACGTTCAGTTCAACGCCGTCAGGGCGTCCGTCACGCCAGTGCAAAAAACCACCACCGGCGGCCTCGCGCCCTGGCGCGAAAACCTGGTCAAGCAACTGATTCTCGAAGGCCTGAGCGACTCCTTGGAAGTGACCGAACTGGCCAAGGCCTGCGCGCTGTCACGCAGTCATTTTTCCCGGGCGTTCAAGTGCAGCACCGGCCTCTCGCCGCAGGACTGGATTCGCTGCCAGCGGATCGAGCGGGCCAAGCAACTGATCCGCGACACCGACCTGACCCTGACGCAAATCAGCCTGGAATGTGGCTTCTGCGACCAAGCGCACTTCTGCCACATCTTCACCCGCAGCGAAGGCATCACGCCGTTTGCGTGGCGGTGTCAGGTGGTGCGTTCCCCTGTGTTTAACCGCAAAAGATCGCAGCCTTCGGTAGCTCCTACAGGGTTATGCGTACATCCGTAAATCCAGTGAACACAGTTCCTTGTGGGAGCGAGCTTGCTCGCGATAGCGCCGTCATATTCAACACATTGGTTGACTGACACACCGCTATCGCGAGCAAGCTCGCTCCCACAGTTTTGATTTGTGTTTGATCAGGCTTTGAGGCGATCTCAAGGACGCCATCGCCGGCAAGCCGTGCTCCTACAGGGTTATGCGTGCATTCGTAATGCTGTGAACACCGTGTATGTGGGAGCGGGCTTACTCGCGAAGGCGTCGTGTCAGCCAACATCAATGTTGAATGCCACACCGCTTTCGCGAGCAAGCCCGCTCCCACAGTTTTTTCCTTGATCAGCCCTTAAGGAACGCCAGCAGATCTTCGTTGAGTTGGTCCTTGTGGGTATCGGTCAAGCCATGCGGCGCGCCCGGATAAACCTTCAGCGTCGAGCCCTTGACCAGCCGGGCCGAGGCAATCCCCGCCGCCTCAATCGGCACCACCTGATCCGCATCGCCGTGCACCACCAGCGTCGGCACGTCGAACTTCTTCAGGTCTTCGGTGAAGTCGGTTTCCGAGAAAGCCTTGATGCAGTCATAGGCATTCTTGTGGCCGGAGGTCATGCCTTGCAGCCAGAACCAGTCGATCATGCCCTGTGACGGTTTGGCGCCCGGTTTATTGAAGCCGAAGAACGGCCCGCTGGCGAGGTCGATGTAGAGCTGCGAACGGTCCACCAAAGAGGCCTGACGAATACCATCAAACACTTCCAGAGGCAGGCCGCCGGGGTTGGCTTCGGTCTTGAGCATCAGCGGCGGCACCGAGGAAATCAGCCCGGCTTTTGCGACCCGGCCAGTGCCGTGACGACCGATATAGCGCGCCACTTCACCACCGCCGGTGGAGAAGCCGAACAGCACGGCGTTTTTCAGGTCCAGCAGTTCGATCAACTGCGCCAGGTCGTCGGCGTAGGTGTCCATGTCGTTGCCGGTCCACGGTTGGCTGGAGCGGCCATGGCCACGACGGTCGTGGGCGATGACCCGATAGCCTTTGGACGCAAGAAAGATCATCTGCGATTCCCAACTATCGGCATTCAGCGGCCAGCCGTGGCTGAGGAGGACCGGCTGTCCTGTCGCCCTGGTCGGTGTAGTAGATCTCGGTACCGTCGCGGGTGGTGAATGTGCTCATGAGGCGTACTCCTTTGGGGGTGTTTGGGGGATCAAATCGGTGAGTGATGCAGACGTTCGGCCAGCCGCGCGACCCGCTCGCCCAAGTGCGCGGCGGTGCAACGGTCTTCGGGTGGCGGTGCGTCGTCGGGAGACTGTTCGACATTTGACTGGGCCATGGCGCCCAGCGAACTGCCCAGGCGATTGAGTTGCCCGTCGAACAGCCCGGTGCTGCTGCGCGCCGGCAGCACGTCGAGGCCGACCCAGATCATCGAATGCTGGGCGGCGAACACGGCCATCTGCAGCAAAGTGTTGAGCTTGTCGCCGCACAGGCAGCCGGAATTGGTGAACCCTGCAGCGAGTTTGTCGCGCCAGGGCTGGGCCAGGTAGAACGCCGCCGTGGCCTCCATGAAGCCTTTGAAGGATGCTGAAGCGCTGCCCATGTAGGTCGGGGCGCCGAAGATGATCGCGTCCGCCCGGTGCAAGTGTTCCCACTGCGTGTCCACGTCTTCCACCGAAATCAGCCGACAGGTGCTGCCCACATGCCGTTCCACGCCCAGGACCACGGCTTCGGCCATGACTCGGGTGTGCCCGTAGCCACTGTGATAGACCACCACCACATCGCTCATTCCGGCATCCTCCAGAAGTGTCCATTCCTTTTACAGCGCGAAGACAGAGATCTTCGTTGGACTTGAAGCCCTAGAGTTTTGGGCGTAGACCTGATGCTCGACGAGTTAAACGTTGTTAATTTACAAAACCGCGCCTGATGCCCCAACGCCCTTTTTGTCACACTCGCGCCCAATAAATACGAGGTGACGAGCAGTGCAGGGAACGTGACAGTCGCAGCGAATACCTGACAGTCTGCCGAGCCCTCATTGCACTGCCGGACAATCCTGAGGAATATGCTCGGAAACCGCGTACTAGACGGATGCAAGCAGGAGTAACCCGTTGACCCTTTCCCCCGATCAGGCCGTGCATTTCGGCCCTTACCGGATCTACCCGGGACAACGTCTGGTGCTGGAAGGCGACCAGCCTTTGCGCCTGGGTCGACGTGCCATGGATATTTTGTTGATCCTGCTGGAGCACGCCGGGAATGTGGTCAGCAAGCAGCAATTGATCGCGCAGGTGTGGCCCAAAAGCGTCGTCGAAGACATCAATTTGCGGGTGCACATGGCGGCATTGCGCAAAGCCCTCGGCGACGGTCAGGCCGGCCAGCGCTACATCGTCACGGTGGCTCAGCGCGGTTACAGTTTTGTGGCGCCGTTCTCGCTGGCGTCTATCGAGCAGCACCCCGACAACGAGGCCCCCGAACCGCGCCGACATAACCTGCCGGTGCGCCGCACCCGACTGATCGGGCGTCAGCACCTGGTGGACAGCTTGGTGACACATCTCGCCCGCCAGCGCTTCATCACCCTGGTCGGCCCCGGCGGTATCGGCAAGACCACCGTGGCCCTGCGGGTGGCCGAACAACTGATCGGTCATTACCGCGACGGCATTCGCTTGTTGGACCTCGCGCCACTCAATGACCCGGCGATGATCACTGCGCATCTGGCGACACTGCTGGACCTGGCGCTGCACGACGGCGAGCCGATGAATAGCCTGGCGACCTGCCTGCGGGAACGGCAGATGCTGCTGGTGATCGACAACTGCGAACACCTGATTGATGAGATTGCGCTGCTGTGCGAAGGCATTCTGCGTGGCGCACCGCAGGTGCATATTCTGGCCACCAGTCGCGAGAGCCTTCGGGCCGAAGGCGAGTACGTGCAACGCCTGGAATCGCTGGATTGCCCGCCACCCATCGCCGTGCTCGACCGCGCCCAGACCTTGAGTTTTTCCGCCCTGCAATTGTTCGTCGAGCGGGCGATGGCCAACCACGACAGTTTCGAACTGAGCGATGAAGAGCTGCCCTTGGCGATTGAAATTTGCCAGCGTCTGGACGGCATTCCGTTGGCCATCGAACTGGCGGCCGCGCAAGTCGCCGACCTCGGCATCAATGGCTTGCTGACGCAACTGCAAGGCAGTTTTCGCCTGCTGACCCAAGGAAGTCAGACAACGCTGGGCCGGCATCAGACCCTGCGCGCGACGCTGGACTGGAGCTTTGAACTGCTCAGTGTTTGCGAGCAGACGTGCCTTCGTCGATTAGGGCTGTTCAAGGGCGGTTTCACGCTGGAATCCGCAGCGGCGGTGATCGTTGGCGAACACATCGAACCCAACCTGGTGCTTGCCTCGATCACGCAACTGGTGGCCAAGTCGTTACTGAACGTGGAAGTGGGCGATGAAGAGGTGTTCTATCGCCTGCTCGACACCACCCGCAGCTATGCCCTGGAAAAACTTCACCTGGCCGCAGAGGTGTCGGACACCCGTCAACGGCATGCCGAACGCTGCCTGGCCTTGATGCAACAGGCTCAGGACGACTGGGAGCAAACCCCCACTCACCTGTGGATCGAACGTTACGCCCGAGGCCTTGAAGACATCCGCGCCGCCCTCGAATGGGGCTTGCACGCGAACGGGCCGCAGATGCTGGCGATCCGCTTGACCGCCAGCTCGATGCCGCTGTGGCAGGAACTCTCGCTGCTCAAGGAACACGGCGTGTACGTGCGCCGGGCCTTGGCGTGCTCGATGCCGCCGCCGAGCCCTGCCCTCGCCTGACCATCGCCCTGAAGCTCGCCCTCGGCAGCTCCTGTTACCACGCCCAGGGCGGCACCGCCGAAACCGTCGACGCCTTCGTCAGCGCCAGAACCCTGGCTGAACGTTACGATGACGTTGCCGGTCAGTTGCGGGCGGTGTCCGGGCACATGGCGGTCAATCTCTGCAGCGGCAACTATCAAATGGCCCTGGAGCAGAGCCAGCAGTTCGACCGATTGGGGCTGCACGGCGATGCAGTGTTGTCGCTGAGCACCCACCGTTTGCGCGTGCTGGCGCTGCACTTTTCCGGGGATCAGCAACAGGCGCGGGAGCATGCCGAGCAAGTCATCCAGCGCATGGCCCAAAGCGGCCACCTCAACCGCTTCACCCACGGTTTTGGCGTGCAGTACGATCAGAGCGTCGCGGCGCTAACGATTCTGGCGCGGATTCTCTGGCTGCAAGGCCAGCCGGAACAAGCCTGGCGCACTGCCCGGCAGGCGCTGGACATCGCGATCCAGATCAACCACGGCACGTCCATCTGCTACACCCTGGCGCTGTCCGGTTGCCTGATCGCCCATTACAACGGCGACACGGCTACCGCCCGCGAACTCTTGCGTATGTTGCTGGAGCAAGCGCAGAAGCATTCGGTGGTGCTGTTTTATAACTGGGCGCGGCAGTATGCGCAGGTGATTGAAGGGGCCGAGGGGCCTTCGCTAGCGGGTGTCGGGCTAGTGAAAGAGATCATGGTGACGCTGGATGGTGGTTTTGTTGATGGCGCGTTGTTGGCGCGTGCTGAAAGCGGCGCGGCGGGTTGGAGTACGGCGGAGATTCTTCGGGTTCGGGGGAGGCGTTGGTTGCTGAGGAGAACTTGTTAGAGGTGGGTTGTCTGGGCGGGCGCCTTCGCGAGCAAGCCCGCTCCCACAGGGGGAGGCGGTGCTGCTTGAGGCGTTGGCGGTGGCGAAAAGTCAGGGAGCGCTGGCTTGGGAGCTGCGCAGTGCCACTTCATTGGCGCAACTTTGGCAGCGTCGGGGTCACGCGCAGCGAGCTTATGAGTTGCTGGCGCCGATTTATGGGCGATTTACCGAAGGTTTTGCTACGCCGGACCTGACGAAAGTCCGGCGTTTACTCGATGAGCTCGCCGGGCAATTGCACGCCTGAGATCCAGCGCGCGCGGCTGATGTAGTGCGCATGGCTCAGTTCGAGCGCACGCAGGTGGCCGCTGTGTTCGAGTTTCTCCAGGGCATAGGTGCGCGTGGTGTGAAGGAAGCGATAACGGGGCACGCCACTGCCCTGCTCTATTGAAAGCAGCGATTTGCGCGCCAGTCGTTCCACCACGTCCAACAGGTGCATGGGCGGCAGTGAGGCGCAGCTGATCACGCCAATCACCGCGTCGAGGGTGAAGGCCATTTTGAACACCGCCAAGCGCTGCCACACCGTTTGCTCCAGCGGGCTCAGCCGTTCGTAACTCCAGTCCAGCGCGGCTTTGAGGGTCTGATGGCGTGGCACGGCGGTGCGGCGGCCCTGGGTCAGCAATTGGAAACAGTTGTCCAGTTGCGCGTGCAGCCCGACCAGCGCCAATGCATCAATCTGCGCGGCGGCCAGTTCGATGGCCAAGGGCAAACCGTCGAGCCGCCGACAGATGTCGCGCACGGCTTTGAGGTCTTGCTCGCGCAGAGTAAAGCCCTGCTGACGGGCACGGGCACGGCTGACAAACAGCTGCACCGCCGAGTAACCCATGGCTTCGGCCACATTGTGCAATGCCGAGGCTGGCGGCACCGCCAAGGGCGGCAACCGCAACACGGTTTCGCCGAGAGCCTGGAGCGGTTCACGGCTGGTGGCCAGGATCGACAGGCGCGGCGCGGCGGCCAACAGATCATCGACCAAGGTGCGACAGCGTTCGAGCAGGTGTTCACAGTTGTCGAGCACCAGCAACGCATGCCGTGGCGCAAGGCCAGCGTCGAGTTCCAGGGTTTGAAGCAATTGATCGACCACCTGCGACGGGTCGTCGATAGCTGCCAAGTCGATGATCCAGACACCATCGCGGTAGTGCTGCAACAGCAACTCAGCCACGCGCAAGGCCACGGTGGTCTTGCCGATCCCGGCCGGGCCGACCAGGGTCATGAACCGTCGAACCGGCAACTGGCGCACCACACTGCCGACGATCGAATCTCGACCGGTAATCGATGTGAGTCGTGCCGGCAGATTGTGCTGGGGCTTATGCAAGCTGTCGATGAACACCGGCGTGCCTTCCAGCACACGTTCGACCGGGGCGATGAAGCTGTAGCCGCGCTGCGGAATGTTGACGATGTAGCGCTCGCCGTTCTGGCCATCACCGAGGGCCCGGCGCAGAGCCGCGATGTGTACGCGCAGGTTAATCTCTTCGACCACCGACGTCGGCCAGACCCGGGCGATCAATTCGTCCTTACTGACGACGTGGCCGGCGCGTTCGACCAGCACCTGCAAAATGTCCAGCGCCCGCCCGCCCATGCGCAGCGCCCGATCACCGTCCAGGATCAGCCGTTGGTTGGGGTGGAACGCGTAGGGGCCGAACCGCAGCGCCGCATCGCTGGTTAAATCTCTGAGGCTGTTCATGCACGTTCTCGTGCTGAAAACCTGGTCGGCTCAAGGTACTGCAAAGTCCGTCGAGCACGCCCATCCAGGCTCCCGCATCTCCATCGCAAAGAGTTCACGGGTATCTTGGCAGGCATCGATGACCACACAACTACCGTACTGGGAGCATTACGGACATCACGGTGCGCACAACGGACACAACCGCTCTAGCTGAACTGTTCGCGGTACTGCGCGGGGGTCAAACCGAGCTTTTCACTAAACAAAAAACGCATGTGCCGCACGCTGCCGAAGCCGCTTTTGTAGGCCACGGTCTTGAGCGGTGCGTCGCTGGTTTCCAGCAGATTTCGCGCACGATCAATGCGCGCACTTTGCAGGAACTCCATGGGCGTCATGTTCACTTCCCGAGCAAACAGCCGGGCGAAGTGCCGCGAACTCATGTTCGCCAGGCTCGCCATGCGTTCGATGCTGAAGGCTTCGTCGAGGTGTTCGAGTACGTAGTTCTGTACTCGGGTAATGGGGGTTTCGTGCGGGGCGACAGCAGCCATCAGCGGACTGAACTGCGCCTGCCCGCCCTGGCGTTTCATCACCACCAGCAGCACTTTGGCCACATCCTGGGCGACTTTTTTGCCGTGGTCCTGGGCGACCACTGCCAAAGCCAGGTCGATGCCAGCCGTCACACCACCGGAGGTGATCAGGTTACGGTCCTCAACGAAGATTTGATCGGTTTGCACCGTTGCCTTGGGGAAGCCTTTGATCAACCGTTCGGTGTAGTGCCAGTGAGTGGTGACGCGAAAACCGTCCAGCAACCCGGCATACCCGAGCACAAACGCGCCGGTGCAGATCGAGCCATAACGCTCGGCCCGGGCAACGGCCCCGCGCAGCCAGGCCAGCAGAGGCTCGCTTTTTTCGTTGTAGGCACCGGGACCGCCCGGCACCAGCAGCAAGTCGTAACCGTCGCAGGCCTGATCGATATGCAGGTCGGCCTGGACGCTGACGCCATTGGAAGCACGCAACGGACCGTGCTCGGTGCCGATCATCGACAACACATAGTGGTCGGCCGGTTCCAGATAACGGTTGGCGATGGAAAACACCTCCATGGGCCCGGCCATGTCGAGCAGGAGAAAGTTGGGGAACAGCACCATTGCCACGGTTTTCATGGAGTGGACATCACTGAGGTTATAAAAAGAGAACTGCCCGTCGGTTAAACACCGATCCACTGTGGGAGCGGGCTTGCTCGCGAAAGCGGTGTATCAGGCACCCACAATGTTGAATGTGATGCCGCCTTCGCGAGCAAGCCCGCTCCCACAGGTTTTGTTCGCTGTGCATTATGGCCTTTGTATCAAATATGCATACGTGACCCCGCGCACAAAACTGTCAACCTGAACGGGACAGTATTTCAGTTTTCATCTACTTATTGCATCGATCAGTAACCATTAACCTTCTCCTCACTCGGACGAATTCACGTCCTGACAGGAGATTTCATCATGCTGACCCTTCGCAAAGCCTCGGATCGCGGCGCGGCCAATCACGGTTGGTTGAAGTCGTTCCATACCTTTTCCTTCGCCAACTATCGCAACCCGAAAGAGCAGGGTTTTTCCGATCTGTTGGTGATCAACGATGACCGCGTGGCAGCCGGCAAAGGCTTTGGCCAGCACCCGCATCGGGACATGGAGATTTTCTCCTATGTGCTCGAAGGCGCCCTGGAACACAAGGACACCCTGGGCACCGGTTCGGTGATCCGCCCCGGCGACGTGCAGTTGATGAGCGCCGGCAGCGGCGTGGCCCACAGCGAGTACAACCACTCGGCCACCCGTGGCGTGCATTTTCTGCAAATCTGGATCGTTCCTGAGGTCAGCGGCGCCAAACCGCGCTATCAGCAAGAGCACTTCAGTACCCAGAAAAAACGTGGGCGCCTGCAACTGATCATCTCCCCGGACGGGGCCAAGGGTTCGCTGTCGGTGCGCCAAGATGCGCGAGTGTATGCCGGTCTGTTCGACGGCAAGGAAAGCGCAACCCTGGAACTGGCGGCCAACCGCTACGCCTATGTGCATGTCGCTCGTGGGAGTGTTGAACTCAACGGCGTGCAGTTGCAGGAAGGCGACGGCGTGCGGGTTCGCGAAGAACAGGTGCTGACCTTGAGCAATGGCGTGGATGCCGAAGTGTTGGTGTTTGATTTGCGGCCGCAGGAATTGCCGGAAATGCCATGACCGTGAATGATCTGGGGGCCTTTGTGCCCCCAGATATTTATCAGCCCGGCACATTTCCTGTGGCGAGGGAGCTTGCTCCCGTTCGGCTGCGAAGCAGTCGCAAATCCATCGCACTCGGTGTACCTGATACACCTCGGTTGCAGGTTTTGGGGCCGCTTCGCGACCCAGCGGGAGCAAGCTCCCTCGCCACAGGTCATGTGCTCGACCGTTACTTGGCGGGACTTCACTCATTCGTACCGGAAAACCCCGCCACAATCTCATCAATCACCGCCCTCACCCGCGCCGTATGCCGCAGATCCGCATGGGTCACCAGCCACACGTCATAGGGAATCGGTCGCGTGCGTTCTGGCCACAACCTGACCAGCCCATCCCTTTCCCCCATGTACACCGCAAGCTCGCCGAGCCCGATCCCCGCCGCGATGGATCGCCGCACCAGCAGACTTGAGCCAAGACTCGAAACAATCCGCCCACGACTCAACGGCTCCGAAACCAGGGTCATCTCCTTGTTGCTCGCCAGATACGGCTGATACACCACCAAGTCATGCCCTTCGAACGCCGACCCCGGCTCCGGCACACCGTGGGTGTCCACGTAGCGTTGAGAAGCGAACAGCCCCACCGGCCAACGCGCAATGCGCCGGGCGATCAGGTCCGGGTTGTCCGGCCGCGCGTTGCGTACTGCGATGTCGGCTTCGCGCTTGGCCAGGCTGATCATTTGCGTGGACGCGTCCAGTTGCACCCGCACATCCGGGTGTTTGTCGTGCAACCGGGCAATCGCCGGGATCAGGAAATCGATGGCCAGCGAGTCCGTTGTGCTGACCCGCACCGTGCCGCTCAGCCGATCATCGAGGCCGAGGATTTGCCGTTCCAGCTCCAACGCCGACACCTCCATTTTCTCCACGGCCTGCAACGCCGCTTCACCCACCGCCGTCAGCGCATAACCTTCAGAGGTGCGCAGGAACAACGTCGCGCTCAAGGACTTCTCCAGCGCCGTGACCCGCCGCCCGACCGTGGCCTGATCGACGCCCAACACCCGTGCCGCGCCGCGCAGCGTCGACTCTCGGCAAACCGCCAGAAACACCCGTGCGTCATCCCAATTCATGCGGCTCACCTACTGATGCATATACGCATCACTGTAGCGCGAAATCGCTGCATTACCGCAGCAGCAATCCCCGATAGGCTGCACGCCAGAGATAGCCTTCGTTCGCCGCGTTTCAAGCGCTGACCGGGTTTGCCTATTCAGGGATATTCAATGCCAGTGGCGGGCATCACGCGTTGTTGTTTGTGATTGCGTGTGGGGCCATTGTGGTTGCATTGGTTTTGGAATTGGCGATGCGGCTGATAGCCAAGATCAAAAGATCGCAGGCTGCGCCAGCTCCTACATTGGATCGCGTACACCCTGTAGGAGCTGTCGAGTAAAACGAGGCTGCGATCTTTTGATCTTCAGCAACACCACACGGTCCCACTTATTAACGATCTTCTGCACAGGAACCCAAAAAATGAACCTGCCCCAAACCATGACCCTGATCGAAATCACCCAGCCCGGCGGCCCCGAAGTCCTGCAACCGAAGGATGTGCCGATGCCGGTGGTTGCCGCCGGTGAAGTGCTGATCCGCGTCTACGCCGCCGGGGTCAATCGCCCCGATGTGATCCAGCGTGCCGGCAAGTACCCGATGAAACCTGGCATGAGCCCGATTCCCGGGCTGGAAGTGGCCGGTGAAGTGGTGGCGGTCGGCAAAGGGGTCAGTGAGTTTGTGCTGGGCGACAAGGTCTGTGCGCTGACCAATGGCGGCGGTTATGCGCAATATTGCGTTGCCCCGGCCAGCCAGACCTTGCCGATTCCCGATGACATGGACTGGATTCACGCAGCAGCGATTCCGGAATCCTTTTTACGGTGTGGGCCAATCTGTTTGAAATGGGCGGCGCCAGCAAAGGTCAACACGCATTGATTCATGGCGGCACCAGCGGCATCGGCACCACCGCGTTGATGCTCTGCCGCGAGTTCGGCGTAGAGGCCTTCGCCACCGCCGGCAGCGAGGAAAAATGCGAAGCGATTCGCAAACTCGGCGCCAGGCCGATCAACTATCGCGATCAGGATTTCGCCCAGGTCATTGCCGAAAAAACCGCCGGCAAAGGCGCCGACGTGATCCTCGACATCATGGGCGGCTCGTACTTCAACAACAACGTCGCAGCACTGGCCATGGAAGGCCGACTGGTGATGCTCGGCTTCCTCGGCGGCGCCCACGCCAACGACGTCGACTTGCTCGCGATCATGGCCAAACGCGCAATCATCACCGGCTCACTGCTGCGCTCGCGCACCAAGGAAGAAAAAGCCGCCATCGCCCAAGGGCTGTACGAATACGTCTGGCCGGTACTGTCGGCCGGGCGTTGCTTGCCGATGATCGACAAGGTCTACCCGTTCACCGACGCCGCACAGGCTCACGCGCGGATGGAAGCCGGCGATCATATCGGCAAGATTGTGTTGCAGATGGACTGATCAGTAGCCTTCACCCGCCGCCTCGGCGCCACCGATGATTGCGATGCCTGAGCTGCTGCCAAGGCGTGTCGCGCCAGCCTCGATCATCGCCAGCGCGGTCGGGTAATCGCGCACGCCGCCCGAGGCCTTCACGCCAATGTTTGCACCCACCGTGCGGCGCATCAGGCGCGACCGTCATCGCACGGTGGCCCCGCCGGCGGGGTGGAAGCCGGTGGAGGTCTTGACGAACGCAACGTTCAGATCGCGGCAGATTTCGCAGGCCTTCACTTTTTCGGCGTCGGTGAGCAGGCAGGTTTCCAGGATGACTTTCAGCGGCACACTGCCGCAGGCTTGTTTGACCAGGGCGATGTCGGCCTGAACTTCGGCGTACAAACCGTCCTTCAATCCACCGATGTTCAACACCATGTCGATCTCGCCAGCGCCGGCCGCAATCGCCCGCTCGGCTTCGAAGGCCTTGGTGTCGCTCAGCCCGGCGCCCAGCGGGAAGCCGACCACCGCGCAAACCTTGACGCTGTGCCCCGCCAGACACTGCGCAGCATGGGGCACTTGCCCGGAGTTTACGCACACCGAATAGAAGCCATGTTCCGCCGCCTCGCGGCACAGGGTGGCGATTTGCTTGCGGGAAGCGTCCGGCGCCAACAAGGTGTGATCGATGTACTGCGCCAGTGCCTGGGGTGGGAGATGGGCCATCGCAAAAACTCCTGTTTGTATATTCAAATGCCCCTGCGCCACAATCGAGGATCATTTGCGCAAAAACGTTACAAAACTAACAATTAATGTTACTTAAATAACATCAACAATCAACCCCGGAATGCCTGTGGACAGTAAAAAAGCCGAGCGTCTCAAGCTGATTCAACAAGCCCTGCAAGACCAGAGCGCCATTCACCTGCGCGAAATGGCGGCGTTGCTGGACGTATCGGAGATGACCCTGCGCCGCGATCTGAGCAAGTACACCGACCACCTGCGCCTGCTCGGCGGCTACATCACCAAAATCCACGACGGCAATGACCCCGGCGATTACCGCGTGGCCGAACAGGACACCCGGCACGTCGAGGAAAAACGCCGTATCGGCAAACTCGCCGCACGGTTTATCCAGCCCGGCGACACAGTGTTCTTCGACTGCGGCACCACCACGCCGTTTGTGGTGGATTTCATCCCCGACGAGCTCGAATTCACCGCCGTGTGCAACTCCCTGAACGTGCTGCTCAAACTCTCGCAAAAACCCAACTGTCACATTGTGGTCTGCGGCGGCACGTTCCACCGCAAAAACCAGGTGTTCGAGAACACCAGCGAAACCGGCATCCTCGACAATGTGCGCCTGACCTGGGCCTTTGTCTCGGCCGCCGGCATCAGCCAGGACCTCGGCGTGACCTGCTTCAATTTCAATGAAGTGGAGGTCAAGCAGAAGGTCCTGCGCCAGGCGCAACAGCGCTTGCTGCTGGCCGACCACAGCAAGTTCGACACGGTGCGCACTGCGCATTTCGCCGCCCTTGAGGATTTCCAGTACGTGGTCAGCGACAAAAAAATCCCCAAGGCCTACCGCGACGCGATTGCCGCCAGCGGCGCGCAACTGATCATCTGATCAAGGCCTGTTGTTCGGCCTTCTTGAGATATCCGGTGGTGACCTTGAACGCCGCCGTCTCCCCCGCCGCCAATGCCCGCACATGGCCTTTGGCGGACTCGGCGCGATAGCCTTCCGGCTCACAGGTGGCGGGCAAGACGAACGCCGCCACTTGCTGATCGGCGTTGTGCAGGATCCAGCGCGCGGCATGGTCGAATTGGTCGGGGCGATAGCACGTGTAGAACGCCGCGCCGTCCGGATGACTCAGCAGAAAATGCGCATCGCCATTTGAATCGGCGCGCACGCCGTCGAAGAAAAACACGATCTCCGGGTCGTAGAGGTCTGGGCGGTCCAGGGATTGAAACTGTTCCGGCTCCAGCGCCAACTGCTCCATGTAATGGCTCCAGGCCGGCGTCGGTTTCACGTGAGCCGGCACGCTGCTGCGCAAACGCACCTTTTCAAACCCCAACGGCTCGATGAACCGGGCGCCCTCGACGTAGGCGTAATTCATATGGGCCATGTACATCAGGTCCATGGGTTTGCCGGCCAGGTTGGTCACGTTCATGGCGATATCGAACAGCCCCGAGTCGGCACGCAAGGTCACGCTCGGGCTGGCCAGATAGCGGTCGCCAAAACCCTGGGCGTATTCATACTCACCGCCCAAGCGCAGGAAGGGTCCGGCACTGTCTTCGCCGACCGTAAGCCAGGCGCGATCCATCGCCGCGCAAGGCATCTCGCCGTGCAACGGATGGTCGTCGTCGGGCGTGGGGCAACCGTTGCGCAGCAAGCCGCTGTGGAACATGAAACAGCCATAGGTGCCGATCACCGTCGGGCTCGGTTTTGGCTGGCTGAACAGGTTGCTCATGGTCAGGTCGCAGCCGTCGAACACGGCGTCCCAGATCATCTGGCCCTGATACGGCAGCACCACCAGTTTTCCACGGCTGTTGGTCATTTCCAGCGCCAGCACACCGCTGGGATAAGTGCTGGCGCTGACCTTGAAGTGCGCAGATTCCAGCAGTGTTTTCGGCGCGTCGCCAAACAGTGCCGGATAGAGATTGATCCGCGTGCTCATGAGGTCACCGCCACACCCACCGGCGCCCGCTCGCTGGCGGAATGACGCAAGCAGCGCACTGCGTAGGCGACGATCACGATGAAGCACAGCAACGGCACGCTGTAGGCCAGTTGCATGTTGCCGCCGCTGTAGTCGGAGAGCAGGCCCTGGAAGATCGGGATCACCCCGCCACCGACAATGCTCATCACCAACAGTGAACCGCCAACGCCGGTGTCTTCACCGAGGCCGTCGATGGTCAGGCCATAAATGGTCGGCCAGCACGGGCCGAGAAACACACTCACACCGACCGCCGCATACACCGCCGTGATGTTCGGCACCAGGATGGTGTAGGCCAGCAACACGATGCACAGCACGCCATACACCGCCAGCACCTTGGCCGGGTGCAGTTTGCGCATCAATACGTTGGCGATCATTTTGCCGACGAAGTAGGCGGCGAAGGTCGTCAGCAGGAACCACGATGCGCTGCGCTCGTTCATCCCGCCCAACTGCATGGCCAGGCGAATGGTGAAACTCCACACACCAACCTGCGCCCCGACATAGAGAAACTGCGCCAGTACGCCGAAGGTGAAACGCTTGTTGCCCCACAACCGCGACAGGCTTTGGCCGAGGCTGGCGGTTTTCTTGTTGCTCGGTTGATTGCCCTTGCACTTCGGAAACCGGGTGATGGCGATCAGGATGAACATCAGCACCAGCACCGCGATCATCCATTTGTACGGCAGCAAGGTGGACTGGATCATTTGCAGTTGCTGGATCGCCGCGTCCGAGGCGCTCATTTGTGTGAGCTGCTCGCGGGTGGCGTCGGTGTCCTTGAACATCACGAAACTGCCGACGTACACCCCGGCCATCGCGCCGAACGGGTGGAAGGTCTGGGAGATGTTCAGGCGACGGGTGCCGGTTTCCCGTGGGCCCATCAGGGTCGAATAGGTGTTGCAGGCGGTTTCGAGAAACGACAGGCCTGCCGCGATCACGAACAGCGCCAGCAGGAACATACCGTACTTGGCCGTCGATGCTGCCGGAAAGAACAGCAAGCAACCGAGCATGTAGAGCATCAGGCCGATGAGGATGGTGGTCTTGTAGCTGAATCGCCGAACCACCAACGCCGCTGGAATTGCTACGAAAAAGTAGCCGAGGTAAAACGCCGACTGCACGAATGCGGTCTGGAAATCGCTGAGCAGAAAGGCTTTCTTGAAATGTGCGATGAGCACGTCGTTCATGCTCGCGGCCGCCGCCCACAGCGCGAAGATACTGCACAGCAAGATGAAGGCGAACCAGGGCGTGCGGTTCAGGTAAAAACCATCGGGCGTCTGTTGGAGCGGAGGCTTTGTCATTGTTGTTCTCCGTGAGTTTTAAGGGGTGAATCAGCTCGACGTCAGGCGTCGAGTTGGCGCTGGAAATCAGCGAATGCGAGGGCGTCCGGGTAGGAAGTCTGGGTGCCCAGGCCGGTGACCGAGCAGGCGGAATAGGCGACTGCCTGGGTCATGGCGGCGCGGATATCGTGGTCGCGACTCCAGTGCTGGATGAAGCAACCGATGAACGCATCCCCGGCGCCGGTGGTGTCGCGGGCGGCGACCCGCAGGCCGGGAATCTGGAACTCACCCTCTTCGCCGACGTACAGCGCGCCTTGCTGGCCGAGGGTCACGATCACATGGCGAATGCCGCTGGCGACCAGGGTTTTTGCGGCTTTTAGCGCTGACTCAGGGGAGTCGACAGTCTGGCCGCTGATCAGCGCCAGTTCCGATTCGTTGGGCACCAGAAAATCCAGCTGCGCCAGGTGTTCGCGGCTTAGCCCCGCCAGGGCTGGCGCTGGGTTGAGCAGCACGGGAATGTTGTGTTCTCGACCGAACGCAATGGCGTAGTAAACGGTTTCGACATTGATTTCGAGTTGCAGCACGATCAGCGCGCACTCACGCAGGGCCTGCGCAGCGGCGTCGATATCGGCCGGGACGAGATGAGCGTTGGCACCTTTGACGATGAGAATGCTGTTGTGCGAGTCGGCCTGGACGAAGATCGGCGCCACGCCGCTGGACACGCCCGGCACACGCTGCACGTAGCGGGTGTCGATGCCGAAGCGCTGGAAGTTGGCCAGGGTATTGTCGGCGAACATGTCATCGCCGACCTTGGTCAGCATCAACACATCTGCCCCAAGCTTGGCTGCGGCCACCGCTTGATTGGCGCCTTTACCGCCGCAACCCAGGGCAAACCCCGGCGCTTCAAGCGTCTCGCCCTGAGCCGGCATGCGGTCGATGTAGGTGATCAGATCCACCATATTGCTGCCGATGACTGCGATCTTGCTCATTGCTATTCCACCTTGTTGCGGCTGCCAGGCTGATGGCTGGCGTTCTTGTTTTGTTATTTAAATAACATTTAATGTGATTATTCAATCTTTTTTATTGGGCAGGTGGGCAGGCAAAGACGAGCGGCTTTGCGCAAATCCCGTAGGAGCGAGGCTTGCCCGCGAAGGCGGAGTGTCAGACGACATCGATGCCGACTGTGCTGACGCCTTCGCGGGCAAGCCTCGCTCCTACAAGGGACTGCGGTGGACATTGATCGGTTGAACGACACAGATCCACTGTGGGAGTGAGCCTGCTCGCTCCCACAGGGGATGGAGGTAACGCATAACACTGTGCAACATACGGCTGTCGAATTAATCCCCCGTCCCCGGCGCGCATCTGTTAAAACCCGTGCTTTCCCTTGATCGACTGGACCGCTGCATGTTTTCTACCTTCATGAGCCGCTTGGGTCGGCGCTGGTTGCCGTTGCTGTGCATGGCACTGCTGATCGTCGGTCTGCCGGTGAGTTGCGGGGTGCTCAAGTACAAAGAACGCGAATTGCTGTTTCGGATCGAGCCAGGCACCGCCAGCTGGTATCACGGCTTGCCGCAGGATGTTCAAGAGTTCGACATCAAGCCTTCCAGCTTCAAGGGCAATCAAAGCCTGCATGCCTGGTGGTGGCCGGCCGCGCGCCGCGATGCGCCGTCGATCCTCTATTTGCACGGCGTGCGCTGGAATCTCACCGGCCAGGCGTTTCGCATCGAGCAACTACGGGCCATGGGCTTTTCGGTGCTGGCCATCGACTACCGCGGGTTCGGCCAGAGCAAGGGTAATCTGCCGTCGGAAGCCAGCGTTTACGAAGACGCTCACGTCGCCTGGGAACGCTTCAAGACGATGCAACCGGACGCCAATAAACGCCTGATCTACGGTCACTCGTTGGGCGGCGCGGTGGCCATCGACCTCGCGGCCGACCTGGCCGCCCAGGCGAAAAAGAACCACGTTGCAGTGCCGGTGCGCGGGT
Source organism: Pseudomonas sp. 10S4 (assembly GCF_034344865.1). Lineage (NCBI taxonomy): Bacteria > Pseudomonadati > Pseudomonadota > Gammaproteobacteria > Pseudomonadales > Pseudomonadaceae > Pseudomonas > Pseudomonas sp. 10S4. The sequence goes on along the minus strand of NZ_CP133774.1, from coordinate 4,411,825 downwards.
TGGTGATTGAGTCCACCTTCACCTCGCTGGGGGATGCGGTCGCGCAAGTGGCCGACGAGAACCTGCCAGTAAAATCGCTGCCGGTGCGTTGGTTGCTGTCGCAGAAATTCGATTCCATCGACAAGATTACTGACATCGGCATGCCGCTGCTGGTGGTCCATGGCCTGGCCGATGCGTTTATGCCCCCGCGCTTCAGCGAGCAGTTGTTCAATGCCGCCAACGAACCCAAGCGCCTGCTGTTGGTGCCCGGCGGCACGCACAACAACAGCATGAGCCTGGGCGGCAGCCAGTATCGCCAGGCAATCGAAAATCTGATGAACACCAAACCTGCTCAGGTCGCAGCCGTGAACCGGAGTTCCCGGGACACTTGAAGCCTAGCGATAACCCCGCGCCTGCAAGTCAAACAACTGCGCATAACGCCCGCCCGCGGCCACCAGACTGTCGTGATCGCCCCGCTCCAGGATCGAACCCTGATCCAGCACGATGATGTGGTCGGCATTGCGCACACTGGAAAAACGGTGTGAGATCAGCAGAGTCATGCGACCTTGGGTGTGCCGGCTGAAATGCTCGAACACCGCCGCTTCCGCCGCCGGGTCAAGGGCTGAGGTGGGTTCGTCCAGAATCAGGATGTCAGCATCGCGGCGCATGTAGGCGCGGGACAAGGCGATCTTCTGCCATTGCCCGCCCGATAACTCCTGCCCCCCGGCGAACCAGCGCCCCAGTTGCGTGGCATAACCGCGATCCAACCCTTCGATAAAAGGCGCAGCCATGCCTTCGGCAGCGGCTTCCTTCCAGCGCTTTTCATCGTCGAAAGCCAGGGTATCGCCGACGCCGATGTTCTCGCCGACGGAGAATTGATAGCGAATATAGTCCTGGAAAATCACCCCGATGCGCCGTCTCAGCGCATCTTCTTCCCAGGTTTGCAGGTCGCTGCCGTCCAGCAGGATGCGGCCCTGATCGGGGCGATAGAGCCGGGTCAGCAACTTGATCAGCGTGGTCTTGCCTGAACCGTTCTCCCCCACCAGCGCCATGCTGCGACCCGGCACCAGGTGCAGGTCGATGCCTTCCAGCGCAGCTCGACTGGCTTCCGGGTAACGAAACCCGACATTCTCGAAACGCAACCCATCACCGGGCACCACGCCCACGGTCAGATGGCCGGTATCACTCACCACCGGCTCGGCCAGGTATTCGTAAAGGGCCGACAGGTAAAGACCATCTTCGTACAAACCGCTGATCGCACTCAGGCTGCTGCTGACGGCGGTTTGTCCCTGTTTGAACAGCACCAGGTACATGGTCATCTGCCCGAGGGTGATATTGCCGTGAACGGTATCGACCACCACCCACGCATACGCCAGATAAAACGCCCCGGTGCCCAGCAAACCAAGGACAAAACCCCAGCCATCGCGGCGCAGGGTCAGGCGGCGATCTTCGGCGTAGAGCCGCTTGAACGTGTCGCGATAACGCTTCAACAGCAGCGGCGCAAAACCGAACAGCTTGACCTCTTTGATAAAACTTTCGTGGGACAGCAGCGTCTCGATGTAACTCTGCTGCCGGCTCTCCGGCGCCCGCCGGGTGAACAACCGGAAGGCATCCCCGGAGAAATGCGCCTCGGCAAAAAACACCGGCAACGCCCCGACCACCAGCAACACCAGCGCCCACGGTGAAAAATGCACCAACAGCACACCGAAACTGATCAGCACGATCAGGTTCTGGATCAGCCCCAACGACTTCATCACTAACGCCAACGGCCGGGTCGACGCCTCGCGCCGCACCCGAACCAACTTGTCGTAGAACTCCGAGTTCTCGAACTGGACCAACGACAACGTCTGGGCCTTCTCCAGAATCATCGTGTTGACCTTCTGCCCCAACTGCACCCGCAACAGCGACTGCTGAACCGACAGCGCCCGTTGAGTCCCGGACAACAACGCCAGCACACCCGCCTCAAACAACACATAACGCACCACCGGCCACAACGGCGCACTGCCCTGCTGCGCGTGCAATTGCATGGCGGTGACTACCGCGTCGACGATGCGTTGGCCGAGCCATGCGGCAAGGGCCGTGAGAACGCCGGCGATCAGGGTTGCCAGGACTAATCCTAGAAACAATCCGCGGGACGTGCCCCAGACCAGCAGCAAGGCACGTTTTGCCTGGTCGAGCAGAGCGGCGAAACGGGTGAGGGTTGGCATAGGACGATGGGCTCGGCAAAGACGGACGACGATGCGCCATGGTACTTCAGCTCGACACACGGTCGTATGCAAGACATGAGCGTCTGACCAGCGCTTGACGCAGAACACCTCGGCGAACGAGGATTGCCGACGGGCGAAGACCCAAGCGTTCAATCCGTTCTGAAATAGGGATATTCATTGAAAAAACTATTGCTCGTCAGCGCTCTTGCAGCTTTCACCGCCGGGTGCGCATCCGTCCCGATGGGAGATCCGCAGCAAGATGCCGAAATGAAACGCTTCGGTGCCTCCCCGGATATGTCGAGAATCTACATTTATCGCAATGAAAATTTTGGCGGGGGGATAAAAATGACAATTAACGTCGATGGAAGGCTTGTCGGCGCAACCTCTGCCAATACCTACCTCGTCACTGACGTCGCACCCGGACGACACACCATTGGCTCAGACGCTGAAAACTTCACGATGTTGAAAGTCGACGCCGCACCCGGAAAGAATATTTTCGTCTGGCAGGAAGTTAAGATGGGATTCGGGACGGCACGTAGCCAACTGCATCAGGTTTCCGAAGCTGAAGGCAGACGCGGCGTTTCCGAAACAAATCTAGCCGCTTCTATGTAGAAATTCGCCGCCCCTCCTGAACCACATCAGGTAATAGACCACCGCTGGATGAGGGTGGTCTGTCGCCCTGAATTCTGCGTCAATCCACACTCCTCGCTTTTTCCTCAAACCGCGCCCGATACCGCCCCGGACTCTCCCCCGTCCACTTCTTGAACGCCCGATGAAACGCGCTCGGTTCCTGAAATCCCAACTGCTCGGCGATGTCACCAATACTCGCCTTGCTCTGGCGCAACTGCTCAAACGCCACCCCGCGCCGAACCTCATCCTTGATCTCCTGATACGAACAGCCTTCGCGCTCCAGTTTGCGGCGGAAGGTGCTGGGGCTCAGGTGTTGTTCGAGGGCGAAGGCCTGCAAGGTCGGCCATTGGCTGTAATGGCTGTTGCGCAGGCGTTGGTGAACCTGAGACGCGAGGCCGTGCTGGTTGCGAAAGCGGATGACCAGCCATTGCGGCGCGGTGCGCAGGAACACTTTGAGTGAGGCCAGGTCCTGCACCACCGGCAGGCGTAAGTAGTGGCTGGCGAATTCGATTTCGGTCCGTTCGGCGCCGAAGGTCAGGTTGGGGCCCCAGAGCAAACGGTCGTCGCTGAGAGAGACACGCGCATGGCGAAAATCCGCGCGGTCGATGGGGATGCGTCGCCCGCCGAGCCAGCACAGCAGGCTGATCATCAGCACCAGGAAGGTTTCTTCGCCCAAACGGCTGAGGTCACTGTCGGCCGAACGGGTTTGCAGGCTGATAACCGCACGCTTGCCGCGCACGGTCAGCGTGCCGCGAAAGTCCTGGAGGAACAGGGCGAAGTTGGCCAGGCATTGGCGCATGGCTTTGTGCAGGTCGGGTTCCTGAATCAGCGCCCGGCAGATCAGGGCGAAACTGCCCGGCGGCATACCGTGGCTGTCGAGGCCGAAGAATTCGTCGTTGAGCTCGCGAATCTGGATCAACCACAACGCGGCAAAAGCGCTGGCCGGCACCCGGGCCGTGGGCTGATCGAGCAATGCCGGGTCGATTTGAGCTTGTTCAAGCACAGCCGTCAGGCGCTGGGGATTGTGCGCCAGCCCATGGATCATCGCCTGCATGAAGTAGGCCGCCACTGAGTCCGTTTCCCGCATGTGAACGCTTTTCTCCCCATCACCCGAATGGCAAAAAACACCAGTGCCGTTGAACAGTTGCGGCATAGGACAACCGCCCTGCCGGTTTTAGACTCGCGGCCATAGTACGCCTTCGGCCGTTATGGCGGCCAAGGTATCGATGGGTTTGATCGCAAGGATTTCAAGCATGAATCTGCAACACATCGGCGTGATCGGCGCGGGCAACATGGGCAACGGTATTGCGCAAGTCTGCGCGGCCGCTGGCTTCAACGTGACCTTGATCGACATCAGCGAGAGCGCGCTGCAAAAGGCTGTCGCGACCGTCGGCAAGAACCTCGATCGGCAAGTCGCCAAAGCGACATTGACCGAAGAGCAGAAACACGCCGCCCTCGACAAAATCCGCACCAGCACCGACTACAGCAGCCTGCAAAGCGTGCAACTGGTGATTGAAGCCGCCACTGAAAACCTCGACCTGAAGCTGCGCGTCCTGCAACAGATTGCCGCGCAGGTCGGCACCGAGTGCGTGATCGCCTCCAACACGTCGTCACTTTCGATTACCCAACTTGCCGCCAGCATCAGCCAACCCGAGCGTTTCATCGGCTTGCACTTCTTCAACCCGGTGCCGGTGATGGGGTTGATCGAGGTGATTCGAGGCCTGCAAACCAGCGACGCAACCCACGCGTTGGCGCTGGACATGGCCACCACCCTGGGCAAAACCGCGATCACCGCCGGCAACCGTCCCGGCTTTGTGGTGAACCGGATTCTGGTGCCGATGATCAACGAAGCGATCCTGGTGTTTCAGGAAGGTCTGGCCAGCGCCGACGACATCGACGCTGGCATGCGCCTGGGTTGCAACCAGCCGATTGGCCCGCTGGCCCTGGCGGATCTGATTGGCCTGGACACCGTGCTGGCGATTCTCGAAGCGTTCTACGACGGCTTCAACGACAGCAAATATCGCCCGGCGCCGCTGCTCAAGGAAATGGTCGCCGCCGGCTACCTGGGTCGCAAAACGGGGCGCGGCTTCCATGCCTATGCCTGAGCGTTGTTCGCGCTTCGCCGAGTACCGGGACAAAGTGCTGGAGCTGTTCGCCAGCAAGGGTTTCGGCCAGGTCGGCATGCGCGAGCTCGCCACGTGCCTGGGACTCGCCCCGGGCTCGTTGTATCACCATTACCCGAGCAAACAGCACTTGCTGCTGGACCTGATAGAAGAGTTCTATGAAGAACTGCTGGCAACCCTTGGACGGCTGGAGAAAAAGCCCAGGCGCGACAGCCTGCCCAGCCTGATTCAGGCACACCTGAACCTGCATCGGGAAATGCCCTGGCATTTTCGTCTGGCGGAACGTGACAGCGGCTGCCTGAATGACGATCAGCAGGTGCGGGTTCGGCAGTTACGCGAACAATACGAACGCACGCTGTTGCAGATGCTGGGGAGCAAATCCCGGCTCAGTGAACAGGGCCAGTTGGCCGTCGGGCACGCGATTGGCAATCTGCTCAACAGCGCGCCCGGCTGGCTGGCGCAGCATCCGCTGGGTGACGCGGAGCGCGATGAACTGCTGGAAAACCTGGTGAGCGGCGCCGTCGAGCGTTTGCTGCGTCCCCCTGTGGCGAGGGAGCTTGCTCCCGTTGGACTGCGCAGCGGTCCCTCTCTTGTTGGGGATAAAGTGGGCCCGCTGCGCGACCCAGCGGGAGCAGGCTCCCTCGCCACAGGTCCAGCGACCAGCCTTAGGCAATAAGGCGCACCCGATTTATAGAAAAAACGTCTGAACAAACCCGGCAAAACCTCGTATCTAACGCTTTGCTACTTGGGGTCAATCCAATTGAAACTGGCGGTCGCCCTAGCCTCCAGACCCCCTCGGTTACCGGGAGCACAGCATGAAAATCAATCCCTACCTGATCTTCAACGGCGACTGTAAAGCTGCCTTCACTTATTACGCCCAGGCCCTGCCCGGCCACATCGACGCCATGATGACTTTCGGCGAAACCCCGGCCAAAGATCACGTTCCGGCGGATTATCACAACCTGATCATCCATACCCGCCTGTCGGTGGGAGACCAGGCGATCATGGGTTCGGACACCACCCCCGACCGCCCCACCGATGACATGAGCGCTTGCTCGATCTCGTTGAATGTCGACAGCGTGGCCGAAGCCGAGCGCGTCTTTACGGCACTGGCGGACGGCGGCACGGTACAGATGCCGCTGGAAGCAACGTTCTGGGCCGCGCGCTTCGGAATGCTGGTGGACCGGTTTGGCGTAGCGTGGATGGTTAACTGCGAGAAAGATCAGTAAGCACATCGCTGAAACATCATTTCTTCCAGCCATAAAAAAGCCCAACCTCGAAAGGTTGGGCTGTCTGCTGATATCCATTGATCGACCAGAAACCTGTGGCGAGGGGGCTTGCCCCCGTTGGGCTGCGAAGCGGCCCCAAAAAGGAACTGCTACGCAGTCCAACGGGGGCAAGCCCCCTCACCACAAGGTTAGTGTCAGCATCCATCTCTCTGGCAACTCCGTGACCGTCTGCTACCGTCAACAAGCCATCCCGTGCAGTAACGGATTTCCTTGCCGGAGCAAGCCATGCCAGACAATGCCTTCACTTGGTCCAGCCGATTCAAACTGTCGATACTTGCCGCAGGACTCGCCGCCGCGATGCTCACGCTGAACGGTTGCGCCACCGTCAACGCGCAGACCACCGCCTACGTCGGCGTAGAACATCCAGCGCCTACCGTCGCCAGCCAGGTCGAAGTGCTGCGCACCGAACCGACCCGCCCGCATGTGCGACTGGGTGAAGTGCTGGTCGATGCGAGCCTCGACCCGGCGCCACCGATTACCGATGTCGAACAAAAACTGCGGGAAGAGTCCGCCAAGCTAGGAGGCAACGCGGTGGTGGTGGTTTATGACCATATCCAACCGGTGGCCGCTTACGTCAGCGGGCCGTTGTGGAATCGCGATATCCAGACCATTCAGGGCCGAAAACTCAAAGGCATTGTGATCAAGTACCAGTAAAACGTCGCACCCCGAAGACCGCATCAACGGAGGTTGAATGAATCATCTGGTGATCGCACTGATCGTGTTCTGCTGCCTGTTCGGCAGTGCTTTGCTGGGCTCGTACGTGCGGCAGCGATTGCCCGCGCATCACCTGAACGATGAGTCAGTCGCCGTCCTGAAGCTCGCCACCGGCCTGATTGCGACCATGTCGGCGCTGGTGCTGGGCCTGCTGGTTTCTTCGGCCAAAGGCACGTTCGATACCACCAATGCGGAGCTGGAGGGCGCCGCGGCCAAGGTGGTCGAATTCGACCGGGTGCTGGCGCGCTATGGCCCGGAGACCCAGCCGATCCGCACGCAACTCAAACACAATTACGAGCAAATCCTGCAAACCCTCGCCTCCCGGGATCGCTCCCGATTGGCCATGCTCGACAGCCCCGAGGCGATCACGCGCTCCGAAGCCCTGCAACAGCAAGTCGCCGCACTTTCCCCAAGCACCGACAACCAACGCAGCCTGAAGGCCTCGGCGTTGCAGATGATGGACGCGGTGTTCGCCGCACGCTGGTTGACCCTGCTGAAAGCCAACCAGTCGATCCCGCCGATCATGCTGGTGATTCTAATCACCTGGCTGTCGATCATCTTCGGCTCGTTCGGCTTGTTCGCCCCGCGCAACGCCACGATTTTGGTGGTGCTGTTGATGTGCGCGGTATCGACGGCCGCGACGATTCTGCTGGTTGAAGAGCTGAATCGGCCGCTGGACGGGTTGATCAGTGTATCGCTGGAGCCGATGCAGCACACGATGGCGCGGTTGGGGCAGTAGGCCGTAACCGATCAGCGCCCTGCGTTTTGCACTTGACCAGTACGTCGAGATCGATCTGTTTGATCGCTTGCAACTGAAGGCTGTCATCGACGTCTGTTGGTGTGTCCCGTCAGCCCAGGACACAACCCAACGATGCTGATCGGCTGCGAAAATACCTGGCGCGTTTTGCTATAGATTGGAAGCAAGTGGACCGACGCGCCTCCACCAGGCAAGGAAACGAAACCTGATACTGCGCGCTTCATAATCGCCCTTCACAAAGAGAGTTGCTGATCATGACCGGTGTTCATAAGACGGCTCAGTTGGGTTTCTCGACAGAAGCCAGTACCTACGCTCATGGCCGCCCGGACTACCCAGCCGACCTTAAGGCCTGGCTCAGGGAAACGCTCGGTATCGATCCCGAATCGACAGTCATCGACTTGGGCGCCGTGCACTGGCAAGTTCACTCGCCTGCTCAAATCCTTGGGCATCGATGTGGTTGCCATCGAACCGGTTGAAGCCATGCGAACCGAGTTTGCCAAAAATCTGCCGGACGTCCGGATCCTGGAGGGAACGGCCGAATCGATCCCGCTCGAATCTGGAACGGCTCAGGCTCTGGTATGCGCTCAGGCCTTTCACTGGTTCGCGACCGAACCGGCGCTGGCCGAGATTCACCGAGTGCTCAAACCGAACGGCCGACTCGGGCTGATCTGGAACGTACGCGATGAGTCGGTCGACTGGGTGGCAGCCATCACCGACATCATCACTCCCTACGAAGGCGACACTCCACGCTTTCACAACGGGAACTGGCGACGGCCCTTCATCGGCCGCTACTTCTCTGATCCCGAAGTGACCTGCTTTCCCTATACACAGACCGGCAGCGCCCAAGAGGTGATCATTGACCGGTTCATGTCAGTGAGTTTCATTGCTGCGCTGCCTCCCGCAGAGAAAGCGAAAGTTGTTGAGCAATTGCAGGCGTTGATCCAGACCCATCCATCCCTGCGTGGGCGTGAAACTATTGAGTTTCCGTATCAGACTCAAGCTTATGTATGTCATCGACTTGATTGAAGGACGCCAATAGACCCCTGGCAATTTATTTATGACGCCCGACAATCATAAACGGACCACAGACTCCGGACTTACTCAACATTGAGCCTATCGGGCTTCAATAGCCAATTGACCCCGATTCAGTCTCCATCGATTGCACGACGCACCGCTCACCCAGCGCATCCATTCGTGGCCGGCCAAACAGATAACCCTGCCCCCACTCGCTACCGCACGCAGTGGCCAGGGCACGATCGGCTTCGGACTCGATGCCCTCAATGATCACGCACGGCGTCAGGGTTTTGCACAGTTGCACCAAGTGCCCGAGCGTCTGGGCGTTGTTGGTTTCCAGGCGTGCGCGTTGCAGGTAACCCTGGTCGATCTTGACGATGTCCGGGCGGGTCTGACGGATGAACTCCAGGGTGCCCAGGCCTGCGCCGAAGTCGTCGATGGCCACCCGGCAGCCGAGTTCGCGCAGGCACTGGACGAACTCGATGGCGGCCGAGATGCTCGGCGGTGTGGCGCTTTCGGTGATTTCGATCACCAGCCGCGCGGCAACCGAGGGCGCGTCGCGCAATTGCGCGAGGATCTGCTGCCAGTAGCCGTCGACGATCGCGCTTTGGGCGGAGATGTTGCAGCCCAGGCGCAGGTGTTCGTTTTGCAGCAAGCGGTCGATCACGCTGTGCACCACGCTGCGGTCGAGTTCGCGCATCAGTTGATGTTTTGGATAGACGCCCGGGGCGGTATCGGCAGGCGTCCTGAATGCCGGCCAACTTCAGTGTTTAGCTTGGCTAACCACAGAGCCCTTGTGGGAGCGAGCTTGCTCGCGAAAGCGGTGTGTCTGGCACATAAATGTTGAATGCGCCGTCGCCTTCGCGAGCAGGCTCGCTCCCACAGGTTTTGTACTTCGTTCCCGAATCAGCACGCAGCAAAACTCTCCCCGCCGCTGGTCGCCTCCTCCCAACACAAACTCCTTTCAGGGTCTTGCGCAACTAGTATTATGGTATACCATCATACGCACAGACACTCTTACCCTGAATATGGAGCCGCCCATGAGTTTCGAAATCCGCAAGATCGTCAGCTACGTCGAAGAAACCTTTATCGAAGGCGGCAAGGCCACCGACACGCCGGTGACCATGGTTGGCCTGGCGGTGGTGATGAAAAACCCGTGGCTGGGCCGTGGCTTTGTCGAAGACTTGAAGCCGGAAATCCGCGCCAACTGCTCCGACCTCGGCGCGCTGATGGTGGAACGCCTGGTGAAGATCATCGGCGGTGCAGACAAGATTGAAGCCTATGGCAAAGCCGCTGTAGTCGGTGCGGACGGCGAGATCGAACACGCCTCTGCGGTGATCCACACCCTGCGCTTCGGCAATCACTACCGTGAAGCAGTCAAAGCCAAGAGCTACCTGAGTTTCACCAACAAGCGCGGTGGCCCGGGCACGTCGATCCAGATTCCGATGATGCACAAGGACGACGAAGGCTTGCGTTCGCACTACATCACCCTGGAAATGAAGATCGAAGACGCGCCGCGTGCCGACGAAATCGTCGTGGTGCTGGGTTGCGCCGATGGCGGCCGCCTGCACCCTCGCATCGGCAACCGTTACATCGACCTGGAAGAACTGGCCGCTGAAAAAGCCCAGTAATTGCGTCGGTGCAACACCAATAAAAAAGCATGCAGGAGCGCTCCATGATTCGGCTCACCGCTGAAAGCACCCCGGCTGGCACCAGTTACCTGGCGACCGGCCAAGGCCAGCCCGTGGTCTTGATCCACGGCGTGGGCCTGAACAAAGAAATGTGGGGCGGCCAGGTCGTTGGCCTGGCCACAAAATACCGCGTGATCGCCTACGACATGCTCGGCCACGGCGCCAGTCCTCGACCACAAAGTGGCACCTGCCTGCTCGGTTATGCCGACCAGTTGCTGGAACTACTCGATCATCTGCACTTGCCCCAGGCAACGGTGATCGGTTTCTCCATGGGCGGGCTGGTGGCGCGGGCGTTTGCCTTGCACTACCCGCAACGCCTGCAAGGGTTGGTGGTGCTCAACAGCGTGTTCAATCGCAGCGCCGAACAACGCGCCGGCGTCATCGAACGCACTGCTCAGGCCGCCGAACACGGGCCGGATGCCAACGCCGAGGCCGCGTTGTCGCGTTGGTTTAGTCGTGAATACCAAGCGGCCAACCCGGCGCAAATCGCCGCCCTGCGCCAGACCTTGGCCGGCAATGATCCGCAGGGTTACCTGACCACTTACGAATTGTTCGCCACCCAGGACATGTACCGAGCCGAAGACCTCGGCAGCATTCAGGCGCCAACGCTGGTCGCGACCGGTGAACTCGATCCGGGCTCGACGCCGCAAATGGCCGAGCAACTGGCCGAGCGTATTCCCGGCGCGCGAGTTGCCGTACTCGCCGAGCAACGGCATATGATGCCGGTAGAGTCGCCGCGCCTGGTCAACCAGTTGTTGCTGGAGTTTCTCGACACTGCGCACGCCCAACAAAAACCTATAAAGGGGATCGTTGCATGACACTCGCACGCTTCCAGATGTGCATCGGCGGTGAATGGGTCGATGCCCTGTCCGGCAAGACTTTTGAAAGCCTGAACCCGGCGCTGGCCCAGCCTTGGGCCGAACTGCCCGATGCGGATGAGGCCGACGTCGAGCGCGCCGTGCAAGCGGCGCAAACTGCCTTCGACGGCCCGGCATGGCGCAGCTTGACCGCCACTGCTCGCGGCAAACTGCTGCGGCGTCTGGGCGACTTGATCGCCGAGAACAAGGAGCAACTGGCCCAACTGGAAAGCCGCGACAACGGCAAGTTGATTCGCGAAACCCGTGGCCAGGTTGGCTACCTGCCAGAGTTTTCCACTACACCGCCGGCCTCGCCGACAAGCTTGAGGGCGGCACCCTGCCCCTCGACAAGCCCGACCTTTTTGCCTACACCGTGCACGAAGCCATGGGCGTGGTCGCGGCGATTATTCCCTGGAACAGCCCGCTGTACCTGACCGCGATCAAACTCGCGCCAGCCCTGGCGGCGGGCAACACCATCGTGATCAAGCCGTCCGAACACGCTTCGGCAACCATCCTCGAACTGGCGCGACTGGCCCTCGAAGCCGGCATTCCGCCGGGTGTGGTCAACGTGGTCACCGGGTACGGCCCGAGCACTGGCGCGGCCCTGACCCGCCATCCGCTGATTCGCAAGATCGCCTTCACCGGCGGCGCTGCCACCGCGCGGCATGTGGTGCGCAGCAGCGCCGAAAACTTCGCCAAGCTGTCGCTGGAGCTGGGCGGGAACGCGCCGTTCATCGTCTTCGCCGACGCCGACCTCGACAAGGCCATCAACGCGCCATCGCCGGAATCTATGCCGCCTCGGGCCAGAGCTGTGTGTCCGGTTCGCGACTGCTGGTTCAAGACGAAATCTACGACGAATTCGTCGAGCGTCTGGTGGAACGTGCCAAGCGTATCCGCATCGGCAACCCACAGGATGACGCCAGCGAAATGGGCCCGATGGCCACGGCGCAGCAATTGGCGGTGGTCGAAGGTTTGGTCGCCGACGCGATTGCCGAAGGCGCGCGCCTGAAGCTCGGCGGCAAGCGTCCGCAGAATCTGGGTGACGGCTGGTTCTATGAGCCGACGCTGTTCGAATGCGACAGCAATTCGATGAAGATCATGCAGGAAGAAGTCTTCGGCCCGGTAGCGTCGGTGATTCGCTTCAAGGACGAAGCCGAAGCGCTGGCAATTGCCAACGACTCGCAGTTCGGCCTCGCCGCCGGCATCTGGACCCGCGACCTGGGCCGCGCCCATCGCCTGGCTCGGGATGTGCGCTCGGGGATCATCTGGGTCAACACCTACCGAGCCGTGTCGGCCATGGCGCCAATTGGCGGGTTCAAGAACAGCGGCTATGGACGCGAAAGCGGCATCGATTCGGTGCTGGCCTACACCGAGCTGAAAACGGTGTGGATCAACCTCTCCCAGGCGCCGATGCCTGACCCGTTTGTGATGCGCTAGGAGTCTGCGAAATGATCGAACCCGGCATTTATAAAGAAGTCATGAGCTCCTTCCCGTCCGGGGTCACGGTGGTCACCACCCTGGACCCGGACGGCGGCATCGTCGGCATTACTGCCAGCGCCTTCAGTGCGCTGTCGATCGACCCGGCGCTGGTGTTGTTCTGTCCCAACTATGCTTCAGATACGTACCCAATCCTGCGCGACAGCAAGCAGTTTGCGATTCACTTGCTGTCCGCCGACCAGACCGCCGAGGCCTACGCCTTTGCCGGGAAAGGCAAGGACAAGGCCAATGGCATCGACTGGCATTTGAGCGCGCTGGGCAACCCGTTGTTGAGCAAGGCCACGGCGATCATCGAGTGCGAACTGTGGCGCGAATACGACGGCGGTGACCACGCGATCATCGTCGGCGCGGTGAAGAACCTGATCCTGCCCGAACAACCGGTAACGCCGATGATCTATCACAAAGGCAAGCTGGGCCCGCTGCCCACGCTGGGCTGACGGGTTTACACAAACCCCTTGTGGGAGCGGGCTTGCTCGCGAAGGGGTCGTGTCAGTCGACATCCACATTGACTGACACACCGCTTTCGCGAGCAAGCCCGCTCCCACAGGGATTGCATGTGAGGCATAGAGATGAACAACGAGAAGTACGAAAAAGGCTTGAAGATCCGCACTCAAGTGCTGGGCGAAGCCTATGTGCAGCGCTCCCTCGACAACGCCGACGACTTCACCCGACCGTTGCAGGAGATGGTCACCGAATACTGCTGGGGCCATGTCTGGGGCCGGGAGGGTTTGTCGCTTAAAGAACGCAGCATGATAAACCTGGCCATGATCTCGGCCCTCAACCGGCCGCACGAACTCAAGCTGCATGTGCGCGGCGCCTTGCGTAACGGCCTGAGTCGTGAGCAAATACGCGAAATTCTGCTTCAGGTCGGCATATATTGCGGAGTGCCCGCTGCCGTGGACAGTTTCCGGCTTGCCCGTGAAGCCTTCGCCGAAGCCGATGCCGAGGCCTCAAGTTAACCCTTGGCTGTTTGATCTGACCGAGCACGGATGATCCTGGATCGAAGTACTCTTTTGCATGGACAGCCACACTCAGAGCGGACCCCATGAAACGCCTGCCACTCGACGACAGCTTCAAGGTCAATCGCAACCCCATTACCCTGCGCGAAATCGTGCTGGATAAACTGCGAAGCGCCATCATGAACTTCCAGCTCCTGCCGGGTGACCGTCTGGTCGAACGCGATCTGTGCGATCGCCTGGGCGTTAGCCGCACATCGGTGCGTGAAGCCTTGCGTCACCTGGAATCCGAAGGCCTGGTGGAGTTCGCCGATGCCAAGGGCCCACGGGTTGCGATCATTACCCTGTCCGACGCCGGCGATATCTATGAGCTGCGTTGCGTGCTCGAAGGCCTGATCGTCCAGCTGTTCACCCTGCGCGCCAAGGCCAAGGACATCAAGGCGTTGGAAAAAGCCCTCGAGGTTAACCGCGAGGCCCTCAAGGACGGCGAACTGCAACAGGTGATCGATTCGGTTCAAGGTTTCTACGACGTCTTGCTCGAAGGCTCCGGCAACCATGTCGCGGCCACGCAACTGCGCCAGTTGCAGGCGCGCATCAGCTACCTGCGGGCGACCTCGGTGTCCCAGGAAAACCGTCGCGGCGCCAGCAACCAGGAAATGGAACGCATGGTCGAGGCGATCAAGAGCGGTGATCCGCTGGTCGCCCACCAGGCTTGCGTCGATCACGTGCGCTCCGCCGCCAAGGTTGCCCTCGATTACCTCAAGAGCAAGCAGGAAGAGACCGGTGAAATGCCTGAAATCACCGCCCCTATCGCGCTCAAAGAACCGCGCATAGGTCGCTGAACATGTTCAGCCCGAGCTTTTGCCCAAAGTGTGGCGGCAGTGACCTCGGTCACCAACTGCCGCCGGGCGATACGCACGAGCGCCTGATGTGCCGCGCCTGCGGCTACATCCACTACATCAATCCGAAAATCATCGCCGGCTGCATCATCGAGCAGGACGGCAAGTACCTGCTGTGCCAACGCGCGATCCCGCCGCGTCCGGGCACCTGGACCTTGCCGGCGGGCTTCATGGAAGGTGGCGAGACCACCGAGCAGGCAGCGTTGCGCGAGGTCTGGGAAGAGAGCGGCGTTCGCGCGGAAATCCTCTCACCCTACTCGATCTTCAGCGTGCCGAAGATCAGCGAGGTGTACATCATCTTCCGCGCCATCGCGCTGGAGATCACCGGCCAGTACGGCCCGGAAACCCTGGACTACAAATTCTTCGCGCCCGAGGACATTCCTTGGGAAAGCATCTACTACCCGGCAATCCGGCAGATCCTTGAACGCTACATCGAGGAACGCCAGGCCGGGGTCTATGGCATCTATATCGGCAACGACGACAGCGGCAGGATTCACTTTATCCGCTGACGATGTGATCAGTGTCGTGCGCCATGCTTTGTAGGAGCGAGGCTTGCCCGCGATGGCGTCCTTGAAATCGCCTTCGCGGGCACGCCTCGCTCCTACAAGTTATGTGGCGTTTGTCAGGCCGGCGCCACGCCCTCGACGATGATCACCTGCGCCAACGCCGCACCCGCGCGGTGCCGCTTCGCCTCTTGATATTGCTCGGAGTGGTAGCAGGCGAGCGCCTGCTCGTAAGAGTCGAACTCAATCACCACGCTGCGCTGCGGCGTCTGCCGACCTTCCATCGCCTCGCTGCGCCCGCCCCTCGCCAGGATTCGCCCGCCGTACAAGGCGAACGCCGCTGGCGCGCGCTGGGTGTAGTGGCTGTATTGATCGGGGTCGGTGACATCCACGTGAGCAATCCAGTACGCCTTCATAGTGACCTCTCGGTTTATTTTGTATTATGGTATACCACATTACGTATCCATCAATCATCGAGAATCCCAGCATGGCCTTCAACAGCATCGAAGAAATCATCGAAGATTATCGCCAAGGCAAAATGGTGATCCTGGTCGATGACGAGGACCGCGAAAACGAAGGCGACCTGCTGATCGCCGCCGATTGTTGCACCGCCGAAGCCATCAGCTTTATGGCCCGCGAGGCCCGTGGTTTGATCTGCCTGACGTTGACCGATGAACACTGTCAGCGCCTGGGCCTGGAGCAAATGGTGCCGACCAACGCCAGCGTGTTCAGCACGGCGTTCACGGTCTCTATCGAGGCCGCCATCGGCGTGACCACCGGCATCTCCGCTGCCGACCGCGCGCGTACAGTCGCAGCCGCCGTCGCCTCCGACGCCGGTCCCGCCGACATTGTGCAACCAGGTCATATCTTCCCGTTGCGGGCCAAGGAAGGTGGCGTGCTGACCCGTGCCGGGCACACCGAAGCCGGTTGCGACCTGGCGCGCCTGGCCGGCCTCACACCAGCCTCGGTGATCGTTGAAGTGATGAACGATGACGGCACCATGGCCCGGCGCCCGGATCTGGAAGTGTTCGCGCGCCAGCACGGGCTCAAGATCGGCACCATCGCCGACCTGATTCACTACCGCCTCAGCACCGAACACACCGTGGTGCGCATCGGCGAACGGGAGCTGCCGACGGTGCATGGCGTATTCCGGCTGATCACCTTTGAAGACCGAATCGAGGGCGGCGTGCACATGGCGATGGTCATGGGCGATGTGCGCCGGGATGAACCGACGTTGGTGCGCGTGCATGTGATCGATCCGCTGCGCGATCTGGTGGGCGCGCAGTACAGCGGACCGTCGAACTGGACGCTGTGGGCAGCGTTGCAGCGCGTGGCCGAAGAAGGTCGCGGCGTGGTGGTGGTGCTGGCCAACCACGAGTCGTCGCAAGCGCTGCTGGAGCGGGTGCCGCAACTGACCCAGCCGCCTCGGCAGTTCAGCCGCTCACAGTCGCGCATCTATTCTGAAGTAGGCACCGGGGCACAAATTCTGCAAGACCTTGGCGTGGGCAAGCTGCGTCACTTGGGCCCGCCATTGAAGTACGCCGGTTTGACTGGTTACGACCTGGAAGTGGTTGAGAGCATCCCGTTTACCGAGTGAATCCAGATTTTTGATGGTGTTAATGAGCTTATGTGGCGAGGGAGCTTGCTCCCGTTGGACTGCGCAGCAGTCCCATTGTTGGGGCCGCTGCGCAGCCCAGCGGGAGCAAGCTCCCTCGCCACAGGTAATTCATTGTTCGCTCCATCTCTTAACCAGCCAATATTTGAGTTAACCCGACCAAAAAAACCCACTTCTGCCTGATAGCCGGTAAGGCAAAGTGCTTGCACAAAGTTTGGAATACCATAATATGATATTCCATAGGCCGGACAAATTTGCCAAGTGCGCCCGCCAGGGACAGCACAAACAAAAGCCCTTGGCACGGTCGCCTTTAAGGCCCCGATGGACCTACTGCTCCCGATAGGCGGGCATCAACAACCCGCTCAAAAACACAACAAATGAGGGCGTGAAAATGGTGTTGAACAAAGGTGCAACTGCAATTCTTTTTGCAGGTTTATTGGCCACAGTCAGCCACGCGGCAATCGCGGCTGAAAGCGTCAACTTCGTCAGCTGGGGCGGCAGTACCCAGGATGCGCAGAAGCAGGCCTGGGCCGATCCGTTCAGCAAGGCCAGCGGCATCACTGTCGTCCAGGACGGCCCGACCGACTACGGCAAACTCAAAGCCATGGTCGAAAGCGGCAACGTGCAGTGGGATGTGGTCGACGTCGAGGCCGATTTCGCCCTGCGCGCCGCCGCCGAAGGCTTGCTCGAACCCCTGGACTTCACCGCGATCCAGCGCGACAAGATCGACCCGCGCTTTGTCTCCGATTACGGCGTCGGTTCGTTCTTCTTCTCCTTCGTCCTCGGCTACAACGAAGGCAAGCTCGGCGCCGCCAAACCCCAGGACTGGTCCGCCCTGTTCGACACCAAAACCTACCCCGGCAAACGCGCCCTGTACAAATGGCCGAGTCCTGGCGTGCTTGAACTGGCCTTGCTCGCCGATGGCGTGCCTGCCGACAAGCTCTACCCGCTGGACCTGGACCGCGCCTTCAAGAAACTCGACACCATCAAGAAAGACATTGTCTGGTGGGGCGGCGGCGCGCAGTCGCAGCAGTTGCTCGCCTCCGGTGAAGTCAGCATGGGTCAGTTCTGGAACGGTCGAATTCACGCCCTGCAAGAAGACGGCGCACCGGTCGGCGTGAGCTGGAAACAGAACCTGGTCATGGCCGACATTCTGGTGGTCCCTAAAGGCACGAAAAACAAAGCGGCGGCCATGAAGTTTCTGGCCAGCGCCAGCAGCGCCAAGGGTCAGGCGGATTTTTCCAACCTGACAGCCTATGCCCCGGTCAACGTCGACAGCGTCGCGCGCCTGGACTCGGTACTGGCCCCGAACCTGCCGACTGCCTACGCTAAGGATCAGATCACTCTAGACTTCGCGTACTGGGCCAAAAACGGTTCGGCCATCGCGACACGGTGGAACGAATGGCTGGTCAAATGAAAATGACGGCCGCGTCCCGTCCATCCACTCCGATCGGGAGCGCCGTTGGCGCTCCTGGCAAGGCGGCTGTGATGAAGCAAACCCCTTCGCTGGTTCAGCGTTGGCGCGGGGCCGGCAATCTGGTCCCCGCCCTGCTGTTCCTCGGCCTGTTCTTTCTGGCGCCGTTGATCGGTTTGCTGCTGCGCGGTGTGCTTGAGCCGGAACCGGGCCTTGGCAACTACCAGCAATTGTTCGCCAACTCGGCTTATGCGCGGGTCTTGCTCAACACCTTTTCGGTGGCCGGGCTGGTGACGTTGTTCAGCCTGCTGCTGGGCTTTCCGCTGGCCTGGGCGATTACCCTGGTGCCGCGCGGTTGGGGTCGCTGGATCCTCAGCATCGTGCTGCTCTCGATGTGGACCAGCCTCTTGGCGCGGACCTATTCGTGGCTGGTGCTGTTGCAAGCCTCCGGGGTGATCAACAAGGCGCTGATGGCCATGGGCATCATCGATCAGCCGCTGGAAATGGTGCACAACCTGACCGGCGTGGTGATCGGCATGAGCTACATCATGATCCCGTTCATCGTCCTGCCGTTGCAGGCGACCATGCAGGCCATCGACCCGATGATCCTGCAAGCCGGCTCGATCTGCGGCGCCAGCCCCTGGACCAACTTCTTCCGGGTGTTCCTGCCGCTGTGCCGGCCGGGGTTGTTCTCCGGTGGCTTGATGGTGTTCGTGATGTCGCTCGGGTACTACGTCACCCCGGCGCTGCTCGGTGGTGCGCAGAACATGATGCTGCCCGAGTTCATCATCCAGCAGGTGCAGTCGTTCCTTAACTGGGGCCTGGCCAGTGCGGGTGCCGCGTTGCTGATTGTGATCACGCTGGTGTTGTTCTACTTCTACCTGAAGCTTCAGCCGGAATCCCCGGTTGGCGCCAGCAACGCGAGGTAAGCCGTCATGCTCCTGACCCCCAATGCCATGAGCCGGCGCATGCGGTTCGGCCTGTATTTCACCACCGGCCTGATCGCGCTGTTCCTGCTATTGCCGATTGTGTTCATCGTGCTGCTGTCGTTCGGTTCCTCCCAGTGGCTGGTGTTCCCACCGCCGGGCTGGACGCTGAAATGGTACGGCCAGTTTTTCTCTAACGCCGACTGGATGAACGCTGCGTTCGCCAGCCTCAAGGTCGCGGTGCTGACCACTATTTTCTCCGTGGCCCTCGGCCTGCCGACCGCTTTCGCCCTGGTGCGCGGCCGCTTCCCTGGCAGGGAAATGCTCTACGGTTTGTTCACCCTGCCGATGATCGTGCCGCTGGTGATCATCGCGGTGGCGGTGTACGCGTTGTTTCTCAAACTCGGTTACACCGGGACGATGTTTGCCTTCGTCGTCAGCCACGTGATTGTTGCTCTGCCGTTCACCATCATCTCGATCATCAACTCGCTGAAGCTGTTCGATCAGTCGATCGAGGATGCAGCGGTGATCTGCGGTGCGTCGCGCTTGCAAGCGGTGTTCAAGGTGACCTTTCCGGCGATCCGTCCGGGCATGGTCGCCGGTGCGCTGTTCGCCTTCCTGGTGTCGTGGGACGAGGTGGTGCTGAGCGTGATGATGGCCAGCCCGACCCTGCAAACCCTTCCGGTAAAAATGTGGACCACCCTGCGTCAGGACCTGACACCCGTGATCGCCGTCGCCTCGACGCTGCTGATCGGCCTGTCGGTACTGGTCATGGTGATCGCCGCCGCCCTGCGCCGGCGCAATGCAATCAGCGCCTGAGCGCCCAGGAGTAAGTAATGAGTGCCGTGATCAAAGACCCTGCGCAGCAGAACAACAAGACCCTGGTCAGCCTGCGCAACCTGAACAAGCACTACGGCGACTTTGCCGCCGTGGACAACATCTCGCTGGACATCCAGGACGGTGAATTCCTGACCTTCCTCGGCTCCAGCGGCTCCGGCAAAAGCACCACCCTGTCGATGCTCGCCGGCTTCGAAACACCGAGCAGCGGCGAGATCCTGGTCAGCGGCCAATCGCTGGTCAACGTGCCGCCGCACAAGCGTGATATCGGCATGGTGTTCCAGCGCTATTCGACCTGTTCCCGCACCTGTCGGTGCGCGACAACATCGCGTTCCCGCTGGCGATTCGCAAATTGGCCAGCGCCGAGCGCGAGCGTCGGGTCGATGCGATGCTCAAACTGGTGCAACTGGAACAGTTCGCCCATCGCCGCCCTTCGCCAACTCTCCGGCGGCCAGCAACAGCGCGTCGGCGATCGCTCGGGCGCTGGTGTACGAACCGCGCATCCTGCTGATGGACGAACCCCTCGGCGCACTGGACAAAAAGCTGCGCGAGGATCTGCAAGATGAGCTGCGTCAGCTGCATCGGCGCCTCGGCATCACCATCGTCTACGTGACCCACGATCAGGAAGAAGCCATGCGCCTGTCCCAGCGCATTGCGATTTTCAGCCACGGCAAAATCGTCGGTTTGGGCAGCGGCTACGACCTGTACCAGAACCCGCCGAATGCGTTTGTCGCCTCGTTCCTCGGCAACTCGAACTTCCTCAAGCTCAAGGCCCAGGGCAATGCGGCAGCCAGTTTTGAAGGTCAGTCACTATCGATTCGCCTGACTGCCGGCCTGCATACCGATCAGGATGTGCTGCTGATGGTCCGCCCGGAAAAAGCCCTGGCACTGAGCGTCGAACAAGCCACTCAGGAACCGTTGGCCGCCGGCTGGAACGAAGTGTCGGCCAAGGTTGTGGAAGTGCTGTTTCTCGGTGAGAGCCAGACGTGCAGCGTGGTGACCTCGGGCGGGACCTCGATGACTGTGAAGGCGTTGTCCGCCGCGGGCATGCCGCTCAAGGCCGGCGATCCGGTGCGAGTGCGCTGGGCGACTGCGGATGCCTGCGTTTATACGCAATGGGCCGAAAGCGATTTGAACAAGGCTGCTGGCGCCCATTGACCTGCAAGCGCCGGTTAGAAACTGTGGCGAGGGAGCTTGCTCCCGTTGGACTGCGCAGCAGTCCCCTTCTTTTTAGATAGAGCGGGGGCCGCTTCGCAGCCCAGCGGGAGCAAGCTCGCCACAGGTTATTCATCGCTGTTTCTATCGCTTATCTGACTGACGTTACGCCTATCGCCTCACTTCAAAAAGCCCTTGCAAACGATGTATTACGGTATACCATCAGACCAACAAGCATAATAATCCGTCGTACACCGTCCGAGGACCGTCCAATGATCGATGCCGCCATCTACAAACAAGTCATGGGTTCGTTCCCGTCCGGCGTGACTGTGATCACACGCTGGATGACGACGGGCAGATCGTCGGCCTCACCGCCAGCGCGTTCAGCTCGCTGTCCATGGACCCGGCCCTGGTGTTGTTCTGCCCCAACTACAGTTCCGATTCCTATCCGATCCTGATCAAGAACAAACGCTTTGCCATCCATGTGCTTTCCGGTGGCCAGCAAAACGAAGCCTATGCCTTTGCCCGTAAAGGCAAGGACAAGGCGCAAGGCATCGAGTGGACCTTGAGTGAACTGGGCAACCCGCTGCTGAGTAATGCCACGGCGATTATCGAATGCGAGTTGTGGCGCGAATACGAAGGTGGCGATCACGCGATTATGGTTGGCGCGGTGAAGAACCTGATTGTGCCGCAACGCACCACCGGCCCACTGGTTTACTGCCACGGCAAAATGGGCGCCCTGCCCGTCCTGGCTTGAACCGACCGTCAAAAATAAAAATCCGAGGTAAGCGTCATGAAATTTTCCCTGTTCGTGCACATGGAACGGTGGGACGACAGCATCAGCCATCGTCAGTTGTTCGAAGACTTGACCGAACTGACCCTGATGGCCGAGGCCGGTGGCTTCAGCACGGTCTGGATCGGCGAACACCACGCCATGGAATACACCATCTCGCCGAGCCCGATGCCGCTGCTGGCCTACCTGGCCGCCAAGACCACCACCATTCACCTCGGCGCTGGCACCATCATCGCGCCGTTCTGGCACCCGATCCGGGTCGCTGGCGAATGCGCGCTGCTGGACGTGATCAGCAACGGCCGCATGGAAGTCGGCCTGGCCCGCGGCGCTTACCAGGTTGAATTTGATCGTATGGCCGGCGGCATGCCTGCTTCGTCCGGTGGCCAGGCGCTGCGGGAGATGGTCCCGGTGATTCGCGCCCTGTGGCAAGGTGATTACGCCCACGATGGCGATATCTGGAAATTTCCCACTTCGACCAGCGTGCCCAAGCCCATCCAGAAGCCCAACCCGCCAATGTGGATCGCCGCCCGCGACCCGGACTCGCACAACTTCGCGGTGGCCAACGGCTGCAACGTCATGGTCACGCCGCTGATGAAAGGCGACGAAGAAGTTCTCGACCTGAAGAACAAATTCCAGGCTGCGCTGGACAACAATCCAGACGTGCCACGCCCGCAACTGATGGTGCTGCGCCACACCCACGTACACGCGGCGGATGATCCTGAAGGCTGGAAAGTCGGGGCCAAGGCGATCTCGAAGTTCTATCGCACCTTCGACGCCTGGTTCGGCAACAAGGAAGTGCCGGTCAACGGTTTCCTGGCACCAAGCCCGGAAGAGAAATTCGCCGCTCGCCCTGAGTTCGAACTGGAGAGCCTGCACAAGACAGCGATGATCGGCACCGCCGAAGAAATCATTCCGCGCATCAAGTATTACCAGGAACTGGGGGTCGACGAGTTCAGCTTCTGGTGCGATAACAGCTTGCCCCATGCCGAGAAGAAAAAATCGCTGGAGCTGTTTATCAAACAAGTGGTGCCGGCGTTTCGCTGATCCCAAGACATCAGCGATTTAATGTGGGAGCGGGCTTGCTCGCGAAAGCGGTGTATCAGGCGACATAGTTTTTGACTATGCCGCCGTCTTCGCGAGCAAGCTTCGCTCCTACAATGCCTGGCGACTACCCAGGTTTATGGTTATCCAGTACGCGATTGACCACTAACCCACTCAACATGATCGCCTGTTGCAGCAACAGCATCTTATTGCGCTGTGGGCCGTCCATTAAGCTGGCGATCTCACTCGCCATGTCGCTTGCCGAACCCAACGATTCGCAGGCTTGGACCAGCAGCGTTTCGTCATCCACCGTGGGGTCGATAAGGAAGATGATGCCGGGCTTGCGGGGCGGTATCGGCTCTTTCGGCGCCCCGGGGTTTAGGTAGAAATTGAGCGCGCGGTCGGCCGCCTCTTTCAGTTTCTTGGGGTCAAGAGAGGCGTCGAAGGGTACTGGATCAAGAGTTGGGGGATTCGGTGTGACTTTGAACATAGATAGATCTCTCATGTAGTCAATAAAGGAGCCAACCAACCTCGCTACCAAACGAAGGGTGGCGGCCATACGCAGGTTGGTAGACCGGACATGAGAAACCGGCGCACCCGAAGGTGCCCTGCGCATGACCACCATAATGCCGAGACGAAAGACGCCGCGAATGGTGATGCTATGCAGATCTCATGAATGGGCTACCAAACCCGATCACTGTTTTTCAGTGACCGGGAAACGATATAGCCCACCCCAAAGACGCACAAGCCGGCGGATTCTGTCTTACGCGTAGGTAACGGCGCAAGGCGTCGTAGCCTTTGGGACGTAACGGCGAGTGTCTTTAAACGGCCGTCGTTAAACATGTTTAAGCGGTGCCGGATCTGACGCCTTCGCGAGCAAGCCCGCTCCCACAGTTGTTTTGCGGTGTTTGACAGACCGCATCTCGCCCGCGACATCCTGTCCATCCTCTGCGGGTGGTAGTCAGCAGCCATCGACTGGTAACCTGCGCCCTGCTCTTTCAATGACGACGGTGACGCATTTGATCAGCAGTACCCCAACACTGGCCCGGGATATCGACGGTAAAGCCATCTCTGCCCTGGTTCTCAATGAAGTCCGGGAAGAGGTTCTGGCCCTGGCCGAACAGCAAATTTATCCCGCATTAGCGGTCCTGCTGGTCGGCGACGACCCGGCCAGTCATGTGTATGTGCGCAATAAACTGCTGCGGGCCAAGGAGGTCGGGATTCGCTCCCTTGAATACCGTCTGCCGGACGACGCCAGCCAGGCGCAAGTGCTGGAACTGATTGCCCAATTGAACGCCGACGTCACGGTGAACGGCATTCTGGTGCAACTGCCATTGCCGGGGCATATCGACGAGGCGGCAGTGATCCATGCCATCGACCCGATCAAGGACGTCGACGGTTTTCATCGCGAAAACGTTGGCGGCCTGGTGCAAGGCATGGAAGTGCTGACGCCGTGCACGCCCAGCGGCTGCATGCGCCTGCTACAAGAGACGTGCGGTGATATCAGCGGCTTGCACGCGGTGGTGATCGGTCGGTCGAATATCGTCGGCAAACCGATGGCAACCTTGTTGTTGCAGGCCCACTGCTCGGTTAGCGTGGTGCATTCGCGCAGCGTCGATGCGCCGGCGCTGTGTCGACTGGCGGATATTGTTGTTGCGGCGGTGGGTCGTCCTCATTTGATCAACGCCAGTTGGCTCAAGCCCGGGGCTGTGGTGATCGATGTCGGGATCAATCGCATCTCTGACGAATCCGGCAGCCATCTGGTGGGCGACGTCGACTACGCCAGCGCCCGCACCGTCGCCAGCGCGATCACGCCGGTACCGGGGGCGTCGGCCCGATGACGATTGCCTATCTGCTGAAAAACACCCTGATCGCCAGCCAGTTGCAGCGCGTCGCCGCGTTGCGCTGAGCCCAACGAAAACGGCCCACTCGAAGGTGGGCCGTGTTGATCAACAGCAATGATTAATGGTTGTAGGCACGCTCGTTGTGCTCCGCCAGATCCAGCCCCATCTCCTCCACCGACTCATCGGCGCGCAAGCCGATCACAGCGTTGATCACCTTGAGAATGACCCAACTGATGGCGAAGCAGTAAACCGTCGTCAGCACCACGCCCTTGATTTGCGCCACGACCTGAGCGCCCATGGTCACGCCTTCGACCAATCCGCCCATCGATGGCACGCAGAGCACCCCGGTCAATACCGCGCCAATCATCCCACCGATGCCGTGCAAGCCGAACACGTCGAGGCTGTCGTCATAGCCGAAGCGACGTTTCAGCACGGTGACGCTCAAGTAGCAGAACACCCCGCACAACAGGCCGATGGCCAGCGCCCCACCGACGCCGACATACGCGCACGCTGGCGTGATGCCGACCAGACCGGCGACGCCGAAGCACTGGGTAAACAGCGACAACATGTTTTTCGCCCGCACCAGACCGCCGTAAAACAACGCGAGGCCCGGCAAACACATGAACAACACCAACACCGCCGCGGTGATCATCCAGGCGGTGCTGCCCGTGTTCAACGTGGGCGCATCGGCCGCTTGTGCCAGCGGTGCGAGTGCGCTGGCCGCCAGTAAGACCAGAAGGGATTTGCCGAGAAGACGATTGACCATGTTCAAAGCTCCTGCAAAAGAAATGGGAAGTGTCTGGCAGTGAGCGAAGTGAATGAGCGCGGGCCTCTTTAGAGGCCTCTTGATGATCAAATAAACATGCTGCGGTCTTTCAGACGCGCCTATAACTGTGGCGAGCGAGCTGTTGTGGCGAGGGGGCTTGCCCCCGTTCGGCCGCGAAGCGGTCGCAGAACGGCGAACGAAGTCTGTCTGAAGGACCGCGGTTGCCGGATTCAGGACCGCTACGCGATCCAACGGGGCAAGCCCCCTCACCACAAGTTTTTCATTCAGCCTCAGTAGCCAGTGCCGGAACCGGGAACCCAGTTGGTCCCCGCCAGCGGCACTCGGGCCATGGCTGCCGATTCCACCGTCAACGCCACCAAATCCTCAGGATCAAGGTTATGCAGGTGCGACTTGCCACAAGCCCGGGCCATGGTCTGGGCTTCCAGCACCAGCACCCGCAAATAGTTGGCCAGACGCCGACCGCCTTCCACCGGGTCCAGACGTTTGGACAGCTCCGGATCCTGCGTGGTAATCCCGGCCGGATCGCGACCGTTCTGCCAGTCGTCGTAGAAACCGGCGGCCGAGCCGATTTTCTTCAACTCCTCGTCCAGCCGTGGATGGTTGTCGCCCAAGGCAATCAGCGCCGCCGTACCGATGGCCACTGCATCCGCCCCCAGCGCCATGGCCTTGGCCACGTCGGCACCGTTGCGAATACCGCCCGAAACAATCAGCTGAACCTTGCGATGCATGCCCATCTCTTGCAGCGCCTGTACTGCCTGGGGAATGGCCGACAGGATCGGAATCCCGACGTGTTCGATAAACACTTCCTGAGTCGCTGCAGTACCTCCCTGCATGCCGTCGAGCACGATCACATCGGCGCCGGCCTTCACCGCCAACTTGACGTCGTAATACGGCCGGCTGGCGCCGATTTTCACGTAGATCGGTTTTTCCCAGTCGGTGATTTCCCGCAGCTCGGCAATCTTGATCGCCAGGTCATCCGGCCCGGTCCAGTCCGGGTGACGGCAGGCACTGCGCTGGTCGACACCGATCGGCAAGGTACGCATGCCGGCCACCCGCTCGGTGACTTTCATGCCCAGCAACATACCGCCACCACCGGGTTTAGCGCCCTGACCGAGGACGATTTCGATGGCATCAGCCTTGCGCAAATCGTCCGGGTTCATGCCGTATCGGGACGGCAGGTATTGATAGACCAAGTGCTGAGACTGGCCGCGTTCTTCCGGGGTCATGCCGCCGTCACCGGTGGTGGTGCTGGTGCCGGCGATGGTCGCGCCACGGCCCAAGGCCTCCTTGGCATTGGCCGACAAGGCACCGAAACTCATGCCGGCGATGGTCACCGGGATCTTCAGGTGAATCGGCTTCTTGGCGAAGCGGTTGCCGAGGATCACATCGGTACCGCACTTCTCCCGATAGCCTTCCAGCGGGTAGCGCGAAACGCTGGCGCCGAGCAGCAGCAAGTCATCGAAATGCGGCAGCTTGCGCTTGGTGCCGCCGCCGCGAATGTCGTAGATGCCGGTCTCGGCGGCACGCTGGATTTCCTGGATGGTCAGGCGGTCGAAGGTGGCCGACTCGCGCAGCACGGGAGGGGCTTTTTGGCTAATTGGGTCGCTCATATCTGTTCTCCTCGCGCGGATCAGTACGCGGACGCGTTATCGACTTTGAAGTTGTACAACTGGCGGGCCGAACCGTAGCGCTTGAAGTCAGCCGCCTGGTGTTCGAAACCGGCGCGATTGAGCAGTTCTTGCAGCTCTTGCAGGTGCTCGGCGCGCATCTCTTTCTCGACGCAGTCCGAGCCCAGGGACTCAACGCTGCCTTTCACGTAGATGTGGGTTTCGTACAGCGAATCGCCCAGCGCATCGCCGGCGTCGCCGCAGACCACCAGCCGACCAGCCTGGCCCATGAAGCAACTCATGTGACCGATGCTGCCGCCGACCACAATGTCGATGCCCTTCATGGAAATCCCGCACCGCGCACCGGCGTCGCCTTCAATCACCAGCAAGCCGCCATGGGCCGTGGCCCCGGCCGCTTGGGACGCGCTGCCCTTGACCCGCACGTAGCCAGACATCATGTTCTCGGCGCAACCGACGCCGACGTTGCCGTGGACGGTGATCGAGGCCTGTTGATTCATGCCAGCGCAGTAGTAACCGGCGTGGCCCTGGATATCGATGGACACGGCTTGGTTCACCCCGACCGCAAGGTTGTGCTTGCCGTTGGCATGGGTCACCAGCCACTCGTGGTCGGTGACGTTTTTGGCCTGGTCGTGCAGTGCCTGATTGAGGTCGCGCACGCTGGCCGTGGAAAGATCGATGGTTTTCATGTGTGCGCTCCTTAAGCTGACTCGCGTTCCCAGATGTACATAGTGGCCGGTGCCGGCTCCCAGACCCTGGCGTGTTCGATCCCCGGCAGGCTCGACAGCGCCTGGTATTCGGAGGCCATGGCGACGTAATCGTCGGTCTCGGCGAGGATCGCTGGCTTGCAGGCGATCGGGTCGCGGATCACCGCAAAACCGTTGCGGGTGCCGATGGCGAAGGTGAAAAAACCGTCCAGTTCTTCCAGCGAATGATCCAGCGCTTCTTTCAGCGAGTCGCCCTGCTGCAGGCGCCAGGTCAGGTAACCGGCGGCGACTTCAGTGTCGTTGTCGGTTTCGAAATGAATGCCTTCGCGCTTGAGTTCCTGACGCAGCCGGAAGTGATTGGACAGCGAGCCGTTGTGCACCAGACACAGGTCGGCGCCGGTGGAAAACGGGTGGCTGCCTTCCATGGTCACCGCGCTTTCGGTGGCCATGCGGGTGTGGCCGATGATGTGGCTGCCCTTCATACCGGCGAGGCCGAAGCGTTGGGAAATTTCCTGCGGCAAGCCCATGCCCTTGAGAATTTCGATGCTCTGGCCGGCGCTCATGATGCGGATGCTCGGCGCCAGCTCGGCGAGGGCCAGACGCACCGGTGCCTCTTCGGCATGGATCTTCAGCACAGCGGCGCTGGCGTTCTGGAACCAGTCCAGCGAACAGCCGAGGCGCCCTTCCAGTTCGCCCATCAGGGCTTTCCAGTCGAAGCCTTCGGTGGTCGCCTGCAGGGTCAGCTTGACCCAGCCGTCCGCCACTTCATCGCCGTAAATGGCGAAGCCGGCACTGTCCGGGCCACGATCGGTCATGGCCTGCAACATCGGTTCGAAGAGCTTGCCGAGCTGGGATTCCAGCTGCGGATTTTTCAGATAAAGACCTACGATTCCACACATATCAAGTCTCCTTCGGAGGCAGTGAACACTCGACGCCGTGCCGGGTGCCCGAATGGTTGTCTATGCAAAAAGTCAGAAAAATTCGGTGTAGCGCTGGATCTCCCAATCGGAGACGTGACGGCTGTATTCCACCCACTCCATGCGCTTGAGCTTGATGAACTCGCCCACAATCTGCGGGCCCAGCACCTCGGCGAACAGCGGGTCGGCTTCCAGCGCATCGCAGGCTTCCTTGAGTGATTGCGGCAGGGTCTTGATGCCCCGCGCGGCGATCTGTTCGAGGCTCAGGCTGTAGAGGTTTTCGTTGCAAACGGTGTCGATTTCCAGCTGCCGGTCGATGCCGTCCAAACCGGCGGCGATGATTGCGGCGCTGACCAGATAGGGATTGCAACCAGCGTCCGGCAGACGAAATTCCAGGCGCCCGTAAGGCACCCGCACCATGGCTGAACGGTTGTTGGCGCCGAAGGCGATAAAGGCTGGCGCCCAGGTCGCGCCGGACAATGAATTGCCCACCACCAGACGCTTGTAGGAGTTGACCGTGGGCGCCGCGAAGGCACAGAGCGCCGGGCCATGGGCGAGCAGTCCGGCAGCGAAGTGATAGGCCATTTTCGACAGGCCCATGCCGCTCGGGTCGCTGGCATCATGGAACAGGTTTTTGTTCTCGGCGCTGCTGATCGACAGGTGAAAGTGCATACCGTTGCCGGCGCGTTTCGGGTCGGGCTTGGGCATGAACGAACAGATCATGCCCAGGTCATTGGCGATCTCGCCGGCGGCCATACGGAAGAAGGTGAAGCGGTCCGCCGAGGTCATGGCGTCGCTGTAGGTGTAGTTGATCTCGAACTGACCGTTGGCGTCTTCGTGATCGATTTGATAGATCTCGAAATCGACTTGCTGCAAGGCTTCGGTCAGGCGTTCGAGGAACACTCGGGAACGGGACAGGCCCTTGTAGTCGTAGCAAGGCTTGTCGAGGTTGTCGCTGATGTCGACCAGTTGCAGCTTGCCGCTTTCGTCGCGGCGCATCAGGTTGAATTCGGGCTCCAGGCCGGTGTTGAGGGTCCAGCCCTTTTCCTCCAGGCGCCGCACCTGCTGTTGCAGCACATAACGACTGTCATAAGGATGCGGTTTGCCATCGACATGGCCGATGCACACCACCCGGCCATAACCCGGCTGCCAAGGCACCGGTGTCAGGGTCGACAAGTCACCACGGGCCATGAAGTCCGGGCCGTGGGGCTCCATGCCCATGCCGCTGATCGCGAAGCCGGCGAAACCCGCCCCCTCTTCGGCGACGGCCTTGAGACCACAGATCGGCACCGACTTGGTTTTGGCCGCACCGTGAATATCGACAAACTGCGCAAGCACGTACTTGATCCCGTGCTTGTCGATGATGCGCTGGGTTTCTGCTGGCAACATTGCTCGTCACTCCTCGCGAAAGGCAAAACAATTGTGGGTAGGCCTTAAGTTCTTTTTATTCCTAAAAAGAAAGTTAGTTTCCCAATAGGAATGCAAAGCCCTTGCCAGATTCGCGAGCGAAACGTCGAGGCGCCGTAAAAGGCGCTTTTGTGCTGTATATATGGGAAAGTTCTTTTCTCGGTGGGAATACCGCCGACAACCGGCGAGCCAAGACTCGCGCTTTGCACTTTCTCAGTGCAAAACTAATATTACTGAACGGAAACCGTGCAGGACCTGATGACTATGCCCACCGAAACCGCCCCGCGCCTCAAGCTTGAGCAATACCTGGGAATGCAGATCAAGCGTCAGCGCCAGGCCCAGGATTTGAAACTGTCCGACGTGGCCAAGATTGCGGACATCAGCCAAGGCATGTTGAGCAAGATCGAGAACGCCCAGGTCTCCACCAGCCTCGATACCCTGAGCCGTCTGTGCGACGTGCTGGGTTTGCCACTCTCGAAGTTGTTCAGCGAATACGACCAGCAAGGTGGCAGCGCACTGCTGGTCAAGGCTGACCAAGGGATGGAAGTGGTGCGCCGTGGGACCGAGAAAGGCCATACCTACCACTTGCTCAACCACACCCGTGGGCCGAAGAAGAGTTTCGAGGCGTACATGGTGAGCATGGATGACGCGAGCGAGGAGTTTCCGACCTTCTCCCACCCTGGCACCGAGTTCTTGCACTTGCTCGAAGGCGAGTTGATTTATCGCCACGGCAATCAGTTGTATCGCATGGAGGCTGGGGACAGCCTGACCTTTGAAGGGGAAATTCCCCATGGGCCGGAGGAATTGGTGCTGGTGCCGATTCGGCTGTTGTCGATCATGAATTATGGCAACGATAAGGAGTGAGTTTGAAACTCCTGGTGAGCTCTTTTTTGAGTACATATCCATTTCTTCGGTAGCGGCGGCTATTGGTTCCGCTCTTACAGCGGGTCACTTTCGAAAAGCGCGAAAGTAACCAAAGCGCTTCTGCCCCTTTCGTTCGGTGCCTCGCCCAGGCTCGGCATGCCCTCGCTCCGGTCCTGCTCCGTGGGCCCGCCGCCATCGGCCATCCATGGCCGGGGGCGGCTAACCCGGCATCCATGCCGGGTTGCCCACTGCGCAGAACCTCCACTCGGCCTCTCGAGGGGGCGGTGCGTCAACATCAAAAGCGAGGCGGCCGACCGGCCTGATCTCAAGTGCGCGTCCACCCGTAGAAGCTGCCGAAGGCTGCGATCTTTTGATCTTGCTGTTGCTTTGCTTTGGCTTTTGATCTTGATCTACCTGCCCCTTTCCCAGAGGCCGAACGCAGGCGTTGCGTAGGGGGCACCGCGGCATGGATGCCGCGGTAGCCGCCCCCGGCCATGGATGGCCGATGGCGGCGGGCCCCCGGAGCAATGCCGGAGTGAGGGCATCCCGAGCCTAGGCGAGGCACCGAATGGAGGGGCAAAGCCTTTTGGTTCCTTTTTGGCGTTTGAAAAAGGGACTCGCTGTAGGAGCGAAACCGCCAGCAGCCATGACCGCAGCAACGGATATGTACTCAATCCCCCTCGATAATCAGACCCTGCCCCCTCACCTTTCCGCTCAAAAATTTTCCCACCAGTTAAAAAACTTTCACAAAAATCCCTAGACGTCACCCAACCATTCCCCTTATAAAGCCAACATCAGGAATATATTATTCCCCATAAGAAAACACCCTCATGGACAAGGTCTCTGTCCGCTGACGTTTTTTCGCTATGCGATGAGCTGCCGCCATCATCCCGAGGACGTGTCATGCAACACGAAAAAAACCATTTCATCATCAAAATCACTTGTCCCGCGGTGTCCGGCATTGTCGCCGCCGTCACCACTTACCTGGCGGACAACGGTTGCTACATCGGGGAGATGGCGCAATTCGACGATGACTTCAGCGGCCGGTTTTTCATGCGCGCGGTGTTCCGTTTCAACGATGGGCATCAAGGCGACCTGCAGCAGATCAAGGACGGCTTCAGCGACGTCGCCAGCGCCTTCGACATGAGCTGGGAGCTGCACGACACCCGCGAACCGATGCGTGTACTGCTGATGGTCAGCAAGTTCGACCACTGCCTGACCGACCTGCTCTACCGCTACCACAAGGGCGAGATGGACATGACCATCACCGCCATCGTCTCCAACCACCTAGACCTGCGGCCCATGGCCGAACGCGAAGGCATTCGCTTCATCTACCTACCCGTGACCAAGGACACCAAGGCCCGGCAGGAAGCCGAACTAATGAAGATCGTCGACGACACCGGCACCGAACTGGTGGTACTGGCGCGCTATATGCAGATCCTCTCCGATGACTTGTGCAAGCAACTCTCGGGCCGCGCGATCAATATTCACCATTCGTTCCTGCCCGGTTTCAAGGGTGCCAAGCCCTATCACCAGGCGTACCAGCGTGGCGTGAAATTGATCGGTGCCACCGCGCACTACGTCACCAGCGACCTCGACGAAGGGCCGATCATTGAGCAGGAAGTGCAGCGCGTCGATCACGTCTACATGCCCGACGATCTGGTCGCGATTGGCCGCGACACCGAAACCGTGGCCCTGTCCAAGGCGGTCAAGTACCACCTCGAACACCGGGTTTTCCTCAACCAGGACAGAACGGTGGTTTTCCGGTGAGCGCGCCCAAACTGATTGACGGCAAAGCCACCGCAGCCCGGGTGTTGGCACAGGTCCGCGAGGACGTGGGCAGCCTGCGCGAGCAAGACATTCAACCGGCATTGGCGGTGATTCTGGTGGGCAGCGACCCGGCCAGCCAGGTTTATGTACGCAATAAAATCCTGCGCGCCGAAGAAGTCGGCATCCGCTCCCTGGAGTACCGATTGTCCACGGACACCAGCACCGAACAACTGCTGAACCTGATCGCCACGCTCAATGCCGATTACTCGATCAATGGCGTCCTGCTGCAATTGCCGCTGCCGGCGCACATCAACGAATTACGGGCACTGCAAGCCATCGATCCGGCCAAGGACGTCGACGGTTTTCACAGTGAAAACGTCGGCGGCCTCAGCCAGGGTCGCGCGGTGCTCACGCCCTGCACGCCCAGCGGCTGCCTGTACTTGCTGGAACAAACCTGCGGCGATCTGCGCGGCAAGCACGCGGTGGTGATCGGCCGCTCAAACATCGTCGGCAAACCCATGGCGGCCCTGCTGCTAAAAGCCGATTGCTCGGTGACTGTGCTGCATTCGCGCAGCTGTGATGCGCAAGCCCTGTGTCGCCAGGCAGACATCGTCATCGCCGCCGTCGGCCGACCACGACTGATCGACGCCAGTTGGCTCAAGCCTGGCGCGGTGGTGATCGACGTCGGTATCAACCGCATCGACGACGATGGCCGCAGCCGTCTGGTGGGCGACGTCGACTTCGACAGCGCCCTGCCCCACGTCGCCGCCATCACCCCGGTACCCGGTGGAGTCGGACCGATGACCATCGCCTTTTTGATGAAGAACACCGTGACCGCCGCCCTTAATCAACACCAGGCCCAACGCAGCCAATCGGAGGCCGTATGCCATTCAATCTATTGAAATACGGGCTAAGTTCGGAGTACCCGGTGGAGGTGGATTTGCCGCCACCCAAAGAACTCAAATCGAGCTATGACGTGGTGATCATCGGTGCCGGCGGCCATGGCTTGGCCACCGCGTATTACCTGGCCAAGTACCACGGCATCACCAACATCGCAGTACTGGAGAAGTCCTACCTGGGCGGCGGTAATACCGCGCGCAACACAGCGGTGATTCGCTCCAATTACCTGACCAGCGAAGGCGTGCGTTTTTACGCCGAGTCGGTGCGGATGTTCCAGTCGCTGTCCAACGAGTTCGACTTCAACATCATGTATTCCGAGCGCGGCCAACTAACCCTCGCCCACACCGATGCCACGGTGCGTTCGTTCCGCCAGCGAGCGGAAGTGAACAAACACTTTGGCGGGCGTACCGAGATGATCGACCGCCAGCAGATCCGCGAACTGGTGCCCAGCCTCAACCTCGATCCTGGCCACTTGCCGGATGATCGCCGGCCTCTGGCACATCGACGGCGCCACTGCCCGTCACGACGCGGTGGCTTGGGGCTACGCCAAGCAGGCGGCCAAGCGCGGCGTGGAAATTCATCAGCTCACCGAAGTCCAGGACCTGATCATCGAAAACGGCGCGATCACCGCGGTCAAAACCAATCGCGGCACCATCAAGTGCGGCTGCGCAGTGCAGGCGATTGCCGGGCACAGTTCGCTGTTGATGGCCAAGGCCGGGATTCGCTCGCCAATTACGACCTTCCCACTTCAGGCGATGGTCACCCAGCCGTTCAAGCCGTTCCTCGATCCGCTGGTGAGTTCTTCGGCGCTGCACTGCTACGTGCAGCAAACCAGCCGTGGCGAAGTGGTATTCGGCGGCGGCTCCGATCCCTATCCGCTGTTCAACACGCGCTCGACGATGGAACTCAAGGAAAGCCTGCTGGCCCATGCCATCGAAATGTTTCCGTTCCTGGCCAACGCCAAGTTGATGCGCCAATGGGCCGGCATCACTGACATGACCCCGGATTACAGCCCGATCATGGGTTTGTCGCCGGTGAAGAATTACTACCTCGACGCCGGCTGGGGCACCTGGGGTTTCAAGGCCACGCCGATTTGCGGCAAGACCATGGCCGAATTGGTCGCCAGTGGCGGCAAGGTCCCGGACCTGATCAAGCCCTTTGCCCTTGAGCGCTTCTCGACCTTCCAGCAAGTCAACGAAATGGGCGCCACAGCGGCCAGCCACTGACGGAGAGCAGACGATGAAAATCATGATTTGCCCGCTCAACGGGCCGCGCAATATCAGCGAGTTCACCTACGGCGGTGAATTCAAACCGATGCCCGATCCGCTGACGTGCAGCGACGGCGAATGGGCCGATTACGTGTTCAACACCGACAACCTCGCCGGCGTGGTACGTGAGTGGTGGATGCACACCCCTCCAGCTACTGGTTTCTGGCGGAGCGACACACCGTCACCGACGAAATCCTGCGCACCTTCGACCCCAAAGAACTGTTCAGCACCCGCGTCGAATTCAACGCCGCCAAGGAGATCGCCGGATGAACCGCCTCCCCGCCCCGATGGGCCTGTTGATCGACCGTGATCAGCCTCTGGATTTCAGTTTCGACGGCCAACACTACCAAGGCTTCCAGGGCGACAGCATCGCCAGCGCCCTGTTGGCCAACGGGCGTTTCCTGCTCTCGCGTTCGTTCAAATATCACCGTCCGCGTGGCCCGCTGACCATGGCCGGGCAGGACGCCAACAGCCTGGTGCAATTGCCTGAAGAACCGAATGTGCTGGCCGATGCGCACGCGTTGTATGCCGGTTTGCAGGTCACGGCGCAGAACGTCAACGGCTCGCTCGACAACGACCGCGACGCCTACTTGGGCAAGTTCTCCAAATTCATGCCGGTGGGTTTCTATTACCGCTCGCTCTACAAGCCCAAGGGCATGTGGAAAGTCTGGGAGCCGATCATTCGCAAGAAGGCCGGCCTCGGCGTGCTCGACCTTAAGTTCCAGCCCGAGTACTACGACAAGGCCTACCTGTTCACCGACGTCGCGGTGATCGGCGCCGGTCCCGCCGGCCTGCACGCGGCGCTGACCGCCGCCAATGCCGGAGCCAAGGTGTTGCTGATCGAACAGCAAGCGGTGCTCGGCGGCTCGCTGACCTATGGCCGCTTCGACATCGAAGGCCAGCGCGGCGAAACCCTGCGCCACGAGTTGCTGGCGGCAGTGGAACAGCACGCCAATATTCAGGTACTGACCGAAGCGACCTGCAACGCTTGGTTCACCGACAACTACCTGCCGGTGATCCAGGGCAAACGGATGTATAAGGTGCGCGCCCGCCAGTGCCTGGTGTGCAGCGGTTCGTTCGATCAGCCGGTGATCTTTCGCAACAACGACTTGCCCGGGGTGATGCTGACCAGCGCCGCGCAACGCTTGATGAAACTGTACGCGGTCAAACCCGGCAAACGCGCGGTGGTGCTGACCGGCAACGATGACGGTTACCTCGCCGCCCTCGATCTGCATGATCAAGGTGTGGAAGTGGTTGCTCTGGTGGACTTGCGCCATGCACCGGGAGACTCCGCCCTACTGCACGCCGTGGAGCAACGTAAGATTCCTTGCCTGAGCAACAGCACCGTTTTTGAAGCCCTGCACGAAAAAGGAATGCGCCATATCAACGGCGTCGAGGTGCGCCAGATCACCGCCCAAGGTCAAGTCGCCGCCAGCGGACAACGCCTGGACTGCGACTTGTTGTGCATGTCAGCCGGTTACATGCCGGTCTATCAATTGCTATGCCAGGCCGGTGGCAAACTCGCCTACGACGACCAGCGCGCCGAGTTCACCCTCAGCGGCCTGCCGAAAAACCTCAGCGTCGCCGGCTCGGTCAATGGCCGCCATGGGCTGGACAACGTGATCGCCGATGGCGTGAACGCCGGTGCCGATGCGGCGCTCGCATTGGGTTTTGAGGTCGGAACCCAGCGTGCGCCTTTTGGTACAGAAGGCCAGGTCAACTTCAACTGGCCAATCTTCCCGCACCCCAAGGGCAAGGACTTCGTCGACTTCGATGAAGACCTGCAAGTCGCTGACATCGTCAACGCCACCCGGATCGGTTATCGCGACGTGCAACTGGTCAAGCGCTACTCCACCGTGGGCATGGGTCCGTCCCAGGGCCGTCACTCGGCGCTGCCAACCGCACGGCTGGTCGCCTGGGCGACCCAACGCAACATTAGCGAAACCGGCGTCACCACGGCACGCCCTCCCTTTGTCGCAGAGAAACTGGCGCATGTCGCCGGTCGCGCGTTCGACCCTTACCGGCAAACACCGATGCATGCCCGCCACCTGCAAACCGGGGCGAAGATGATGCCCGCCGGCATCTGGCAGCGCCCGGCCTACTACGGCAGCGCCAAGGATCGCGAACGCTGCATGCAGGCCGAAGCCCTGCACGTGCACAACAAGGTTGGCCTGATCGACGTCTCGACTCTAGGCGGCCTCGATGTGCGCGGCCCGGATGCTGCCGAGCTGCTCAATCGGATGTACACCTTCGCCTTCCTCAAGCAACCGATCGGTCGTTCTCGCTACGCGCTAATGACCGACGAACACGGGGTGGTGATCGACGACGGCGTCTGTGCGCGGTTTGCCGAGAACCACTTCTACGTCACCGCCACCACCAGCGGCGTCGACCGGATCTATCAACAGATGCTCAAGTGGAACGCGCAATGGCGGCTGGACGTGGACGTCGCCAACGTCACCGCCGCCATTTGCGCGGTGAACGTCGCCGGGCCTGATTCACGCAAAGTGCTGGAGAAGGTTTGCAGCGACCTTGATCTGAGCGCCGAAGGCTTCCCTTATCTCGGCGTGCGCCAGGGCACGGTCGCGGGTATCAAGGCGCGGCTGTTGCGGGTCGGTTTTGTCGGCGAACTGGGGTATGAAATCCACGTCCCGGCACGGCACGGGCTGGCGCTGTGGGATGCGCTGATGGAGGCCGGCAAGGCCCACGACATTCGCCCTTTCGGCGTGGAAACCCAGCGCCTGCTGCGCCTGGAAAAAGGCCATGTGATCATCAGCCAGGACACCGACGGCATGACCCACCCGGCAGAAATCGACATGGGTTGGGCGGTCAGTCGCAACAAGCCGTTCTTCGTCGGCCGCCGTTCGGTGGACATCCTCGACGCCCAACCGCTGAAACGCAAACTGGTGGGTTTCACCCTGCCCAAAGGCAGCCTGCAACCGCTTGAAGGTCATCTGGTACTCAACGGCCCGGACATCAGCGGCAACGTCACCTCCTGCGAGTATTCCGCCACCCTCGACAAGATCATCGGCCTGGCCTACGCGAACATCGACCAGAGCCAACCCGGCCAGCGAATTCCGATCCGTGTCGAAGGCGGCATTGTGCTGCAGGCCGAGGTGGTGAAGCTGCCCTTCCTCGATCCCGACAACCAACGGCAGGAGCTTTAAGCCATGACCAGCCTCAGAGAACAACACACTGTCGGGCAGCATGCCCTCGCGCCTTTGCCGGGCTGCACGCTGACGGATCTGACTGACCTGCCACGGGTGGGTTTTCGTGGCGCGCAGAGCGCCGCGTACCTGCAAGGTCGGGACTTTGTCCTGCCGGACGCGCCCAACCGTGTAGTGCCTCAAGCCGATGGCAGCCAGGTTGCGCGGTTGTCCCAGACCGAATACCTGTTGCTGGGTAGCCCCGCGGACCTGGGCCAGCGTATCGCCGATGAAGAAGCCCGTTGGGAGCTGGATCACCAAGCCAACTACCTGCTGCCACGTCAGGACAGCCATGCCTGTTTTCAACTGAGTGGTGAACACTTGGCTAACGTCATGGCCAAGCTCTGCGGCGTCGATTTGAGTCCTCTGGCGTTCGGCCCCGGCGCCGTGGCGCAAACCTCGGCGGCGCGGATCAACGTGATCGTGATCAACTCAAGTACCGCGCAGCAGGACAGTTTTCACATCCTGTGTGATCGAGCCTCGAAGACCTATTTTCGTGAAGCGATGCTGGATGCGCTGCAAGAGTTTGGTTGACTGCAACTGAAGCCCAAACAAAAACGCCACTCGATTGAGTGGCGTTTTTCTTTATCAAAACCGAGGTTTGACGGTCTTCCAATCCGGCTGATAGCGCTGCATCTGCCTTACGTCATCGCGCTGGCGGATACCGCACGTCAGGTATTGATCGTGCAGTTTGCCCAACTGATCGTGATCCAGCTCCAGACCCAAACCCGCTGCCCGGGTGATCTTCACGCAGCCATCGACAATCGGCAGTTTGCCGCCCTTGATCACCTCTTCATCCGGCTCCTGCCACGGGTAATGGGTGTCGCAGGCGTAATCCAGATTCGGCACCGAAGCTGCGACGTGAGTCATGGCCATCAGGCTGATGCCCAGGTGCGAATTGGAATGCATGGACACGCCAAGACCAAAGGTCTGGCACATTTTGGCCAGGGCCTGCGTGTCGCGCAGACCACCCCAATAGTGATGGTCGGCGAGCACGATCTGCACACTGTTCAACGCCACGCTGCGGCGAAATTCATCGAAATCGGTGACCACCATGTTGGTCGCCAGCGGCAGGCCGGTGCGTTTGTGCAGTTCGGCCATGCCTTCCAGACCCGGCGTCGGGTCCTCGTAATATTGCAGGTCATCGCCTAGCAATTCCGCCATGCGAATCGAGGTTTCCAGCGACCAGTTAGCATTCGGGTCGATCCGCAGCGGGTAACCGGGAAACGCTTTCTTCAACGCCTTGATGCACGCCACTTCATGTTCCGGTTCCAATGCGCCGGCCTTGAGCTTGATGCTCTTGAAGCCGTAGGTTTCGATCATCCGCCGGGCCTGGGCAACGATCTGCTCTTCGTTCAGCGCCTCGCCCCAATTGTCTGGCTTATAGGGCGAATCAATGTGCTGCGCATACTTGAAAAACAGGTAGGCGCTGAACGGGATTTCGTCACGGATCGCACCGCCCAAAAGGTCCACCAACGGCACGTTCAGCGAGTGCGCCTGAAGGTCGAGAAACGCGACTTCGAAGGCTGAGTAAGCGTTGCTCACGGCTTTGCT
The DNA here is from genome assembly GCF_034344865.1 of Pseudomonas sp. 10S4. Lineage (NCBI taxonomy): Bacteria > Pseudomonadati > Pseudomonadota > Gammaproteobacteria > Pseudomonadales > Pseudomonadaceae > Pseudomonas > Pseudomonas sp. 10S4. The sequence continues at coordinate 4,372,082 of NZ_CP133774.1, read as the reverse complement.
TGCGTGGGAGCCGGGCGCCAGTTCGGCGCCGGCAACGCTGGTGGTTTTGTTCGCTGCTACGGTGGCCTGGACGATGGCGCGCAACTGGTTGAGGTTGAACGGATCGAGGCCGATCAGTTGATCCTTGAGTTGCATTTGGATCGCCAGGGCCGGGGCATCACCGTAGCTCTCGCCGAGGCCGATGTAGCCGTTGTCGCTCTCGATTTCGATGATCGAACGCAGTGCAAAGGGTTCGTGAATGCCGCTGGCATTAAGCAGTGGCGGATCGCGGAAGGCGATGGGGGTCACGGTCACTCGTTTGATTTTCAAGGTCAGGCTCCGATTGATCTATATCCAGGGCTTAATGCGTTGTGGCGTGGCTCGACACCACGACGTCGGTTGATTTGCCAATGCGGCTGCGAGGAGTTGTGCGAGCGAAGAAGATCACCACGGCGGCCACCAGCGAGGTCGCCGCCAAGCCATACATCCCACCTTCGATGGAGCCGGTGGATTGCTCCAGGAAACCGAACGCAGTGGGCGCGACGAAGCCGCCCAGGTTGCCGATGGAGTTGATCAAGGCGATCACCGCCGCCGCAATGCGTGCATCCAGATAGCTTTGGGGAATCGGCCAGAACAGCGCCGACGCAGCCTTGAAGCCGATGGCGGCAAAACAGATCGCGACAAAAGCGAAGACCGGGCCGCCGGTGGTGGACATGAACATGCCAAACGCCGCAATCACCAGTGTCAGCGCGACCCAGGCCTGCTGGTGTTTCCACTTGCTGGCCATCGCGGCGAAGCCGTACATCGCGACGATGGAAATGATCCACGGCACCGAGTTGAACAGGCCGACCTGGAAGTCGCCCAGATTGCCCATTTTCTTGATCATGCTCGGCAGCCAGAACGTGGCGCCATAGATCGTCAACGCGATGGAAAAGTAGATGAAACAGAACAGCGCAATCTGCCGGTCGGCCAACAGTTTGAACATCGAGGGCTTGGGCCCTTTCGCGGCTTCACGGGTCTGCTGTTCCTCCGCGATGGCGGCAATCAACGCGCCCCGCTCCTCTTCGCTTAGCCATATCGCCTCGCGCGGATGGGATTGCAGCCAAAACCAGACAAAACCGCAGAGCACGATGGAAGCGAAGCCTTCGATCAGGAACATCCACTGCCAGCCATGCAGGCTCAAGCCGTTGATGTTCAGCAGCGCCCCGGACACCGGGCCGGAAATTACCGAGGCTATCGCCGAACCGCTGAGGAACACCGCCATGGTCTTGCCGCGCTCGGACGCCGGCAGCCACTGGGTGAAGTAGTAAATGATGCCGGGGAAAAACCCGGCCTCTGCCGCGCCGAGGATAAAGCGCAGCACATAGAAACTGGTCTCGCCTTTGACGAAGGCCATCGCCATGGCCGCAAAGCCCCAGGTGAACATGATCCGCGTCAGCCAGACGCGAGCGCCGTAACGCTGCAGCAGCATGTTGGACGGCACCTCAAACAATGCATAACCGACGAAAAACAAACCGGCGCCGAGTCCATAGGCCGCCGCGCCAATGCCTAGGTCAGTTTCCATATGGCTGCGCACGAAACCGATGTTCACACGGTCGATGTAGTTGACGATGAACATGACCACAAACAGCGGCAGCACATGGCGCTTCACTTTGGCCGCGGCACGGGCGAGTACCGTAGGCTGCGGTGCACTCTGAAGGGTTTTCAAGGGGCGACTCCCGATCTTGTTTTTTTAGGGGCGAGTCGATCATGGACGCGGTAATTGATCCCGTCTAATCTAACTTGGCATTCGATTGATACCTGGATTAGATCAATGTTCGAGCTTACCCAGCTGCGCTGCTTCACCACGGTCGCGACTGAACTCAACTTCCGTCGCGCCGCCGAACGGTTGAACATGACCCAACCACCGCTCAGCCGACAGATTCAACTGTTGGAACACCACTTGGGCGTCGAGCTGTTCACCCGCACCACCCGCAGTGTCGCCCTGACTGCGGCCGGTCGCGCCTTCTTCATCGAAGCCCAGAACTTGCTGGAGCGCGCCCAGCAAGCGGCCGCCACCGCCCGACGTTTTGCCGAAGGCGACATCGGCTCGGTCAACATCAGTTTCGTCGGCAGCGCGGTGTATGAATTCCTGCCCAAGGTGATTGCCGAAGCGCGGCTCAAACAGCCCCACGTCAAAATCGATCTGTCGGAGATGAACACCTACCAGCAACACGAAGCCCTGCGTGCTCGCCGCATCGACCTGGGCATCGTCCGCGCGCCGTTGCTGGAAACGGGTTACGCCACTGAATGCCTGGTGCGCGAACCTTTTGTGCTGGCAGTGCCCAGTAATCATCGGCTGGCCAGCGCAGAAGTCGTGTCGGTGCAGGACCTCGATGCCCAACCGTTTTTAATGTACTCCCACGCCGCCTACCCGCCGTTCAACGAACTGCTGACCGGTATGCTGCGCTCGGCCCGTATCGCCCCGGAATACGTGCAGTGGCTGGGCTCATCCCTGACCATTCTGGCCCTGGTCAACGCTGGAATGGGACTGGCCCTGGTGCCGCGTTGCGCCACCAGCGTCGTGTTCAAGAATGTGGTGTTCCGCGATATCGACTTGGGCGAAGGGGTGCAAAGCGAACTGTATTTGATCTGGCGCGAGAACAATGACAACCCGGCGTTTGCGATGCTGCTGGAAGGGATTCGACGGGCCGTCAGGGAAGGATGGGGCACTGTTTGACAGCAGGTTTTTGGCAGCCATGAAAAAGCCCAATCTTTTCGGATTGGGCTTGGGAACTAGTAGCGATGGGACTCCTGACCTCCGTAGTAGCGACCATGATCACCTCCATGCCCATGCCCATCATGCCAATACGGCCAGCACCCACCGAGCAGCAGGGTGGCTGTAATTACTAACATTAATGCAGTTGTGCGTTTCATCTGATCATCTCCGGGCAGGCAATGCCTGACGCTGTACACGTTTGATCTACCCGAAAATGAGAAGGTTCAAAACGTCGGATCAACTAATCAGACTGCCCGTTCAGAGACTGCGTGACAGCGCTCTATCAATGGTGCGCCTGGTGCCGAGCCGTCTGTCCAGATTCTGGATGTGCACATCCAGTCCGCTGATCAATTGTTTCTGGCGCTTGGATTGCTGCAACGAATGCATCAGTTGTGTCGAGCACTCCAGAGCGTGAAGCTGCTCCACCGCCGTCCGTAACTGATGCTGTCTTCATGTTGCGTATGGGGCCAATCACGGCCCCACACCAAACGGCGAAGACCGAAGCTCTGCTCCAACAGCACGCTTTGCTGACGAAGGGTGGCCAGATCAGGCTCAATAAATCCTGAATCACTTTGAAACATTTAGCCTGATCCAAGCGTCAACCGTTGCCCACGCCGAGCTATTTCCATGACCCCTCCCCGCCCATCGCAACGCCTTCCGCATTTGACTCAGCTACGCAACAAGAAGATGGCTCGCTCGGCACACGCCTATGTTCGAGGCAGCACCGTCCAGTTTTACGAATGGCTACACAGTCAATCAGGCCGGCGCTTGCCTCAAGGGCCCGCAATCTGGATATGCGGTGATTGCCATGCAGGCAATCTTGGACCTACAGCGAACTCCAAAGGCGAAATTGATATACATATTCGCGATCTGGACCAGGCCGTCATCGGTAATCCAGCGCATGATCTTGTGCGTCTGGCCCTGTCGTTGGCGACTGCGGCCAGAGGCTCTGACTTACCTGGTGTCACAACGGCTCGAATGCTGGAAGAAATGATGCGCGGTTATGAGCAAGCGTTCGCTGATCGACCCGATGAAGCGCCCCCGCGCCCAGCCCAAGTAAAGGCGAGCATGCGCAGTGCCGTGCAACGAACATGGAAAAATCTTGCCCGGGAACGTATTGAAAATGCCCGTCCCACCATTCCTTTGGGAAAACACTTCTGGCCACTGTCCCGAAAAGAAAATGCAGCAATACAAACCGTTTGTGCGTCCCCGGAAATCCATCAACTGGTCACTTCTCTGAAGGGAAGACCCAATGGCGCTGATGTAGAGCTTTTAGATTCGGCTTACTGGGTAAAAGGATGCAGTTCGCTCGGTTTGTTGCGTTACGCGGTGCTGCTGGGGGTGGGTGAAAAAGCAGCACAGGAATATTGTTTGATCGACATCAAGGAAGCCGTAGGTGCCGCGGCGCCTCGGGCAGCTCGAGCTCATATGCCGCGCGACAACGGCAAAAGAGTGCTGGAGGGAGCCCGGCAACTTTCACCTTCGCTCGGTGAACGAATGATCACGACGCGTTTTCTGGACCACGGCTTTTTTATCCGAGAGTTGCTGCCTCAGGACATGAAGCTTGAACTGGATGAATTAAGCGAGATTGATGCCATGCACACGGCAGGGTACCTCGCACGCGTTGTTGGAATTGCACATGCGCGGCAGATGGATCGGGCAACTCGAAAAAGCTGGATCGCTGAATTACAGGTAAACCGGACAGGACAGCTGGATGCGCCGTCCTGGCTATGGACCAGCGTTGTGCAACTGGTAGGGAAGCATGAAGAGGGATACCTGAATCACTGCCGACGCTACGCCCTGGAGCATTAGGAGATTCAATAACTCACCATTGAAAGCCTTCAGCCTGGAAAAATCCCGCGGATAAACATTGCGGAACTCCCGTTAAAGCGCCTCAGTCAAAACGAGATGTGGCATCCCATGTCCCTGAGAAATAAGAAATGAACAACAAAGAACTCATAGACAAGCCTCCGGTTGTTGCCCATCGCTCATGGATAAGAAAGCTCGGGCCCGGCCTGATCACTGGCGCAGCGGACGATGATCCAAGCGGTATCGCGACCTATTCGCAAGCCGGCGCGCAATTTGGCCTGAATACGCTCTGGACTTTGTTTTTCACCTTTCCCTTGATGGTCGGCATTCAGATCATCAGCGCGAAAATAGGCCGGGTTAGCGGGCACGGGCTAGCGACCAATATACGAAAACATTACCCTCGACCTTTTTTATATAGCATCGTCGCCCTGTTGATGTTTGCCAATACCGTCAATATTGCAGCCGACATCGCAGCGATGGGCGCGGCGTTGAAGCTGTTGATAGGCGGATCGCCTCACTTCTATGCAGTCGGCTTTGGTGTGGTTTCTCTGCTTCTACAGGTTTTCATCCCCTATAAGCGCTATGTGCGAGTACTCAAGTGGCTGACGTTGGTATTGCTGGCTTATGTGGGCATTATGTTTGCCGTGCATATTCCATGGGCAGAGGTCATTCACCGGACTTTATGGCCCCGGATGTCCTGGAAGCCGGAGTACATAATCATGGTGGTTGCCATTTTTGGCACAACCATCAGCCCCTATCTTTTTTCTGGCAAGCCTCACAGGAAGTTGAAGACATGGAGGCTGACCCCAAGGCTCAGTCGCTGATTGATGCACCAAACCAGGCGAGAGCTAACTTTACGCGCATCAACATGGACACGATGGTGGGGATGGGTATTTCCAACATCATTGCGTTTTTCATAATGTTGACGACGGCAGTCACGCTGAATATGCATGGCAACACAGATATTCAAACATCTGCACAGGCGGCGAGTGCTTTACGGCCGATTGCGGGCGAATTTGCGTTTTGGTTGTTCAGTGCAGGCATCATTGGCACCGGCATGTTAGCGGTCCCCGTGCTGGCAGGCTCCGCAGCTTATGCAGTAGCCGGAACATTTAATTGGAAGAACAGCCTCGCGGCCAAGCCGGTAGCAGACAAAGCTTTTTATAGCATCATTACTGCGGCAACATTATTGGGGGTATTAATCTGCTTTGCTCCGATTGACCCCATTAAGGCATTGCTTTGGAGTGCAGTCGTCAATGGTGTCATTGCGGTACCTATCATGTTCATCATGATGTTGATGGCATCACACGAAAAAATAATGGGTTCTTTCGTCATCCACTCAGGGCTTAAGGTGTTGGGTTGGAGCTGTACGATAGCAATGGCGTTCGTAGTGATCGGCATGTTCTGGGGAATGCTTTCAACGTAGACCTTTTCTCTGATACTTGGCTGGTGGCCTCGGCGATAGTCCAAAAACCATCCACGGGGCCAAGAGAATATCGTCTGGTGTGAGTTAGCAGCAGATTTGGCACCGACCAGGACCTTGCAAGAGATTCCGAGCTGACCGCTAGAAGCCGCGGCCGACGGATCTTTCGTGGGCTCAGCGGCACTCAATCGGTGCCAACTACCGGCAAAATGGTTTGTCACCAAAACAGCAAAAAGTCGGGTGAGTTTGCGGTCTGTTTGGCACTGCGGTTTAGGCCCAAAAACGTCGAATCTGGAGGTGTGAGTCAGGCTCTTGCGCGCCGCCCAGCAATTGATTACCGGTAATCGACAACGGATGGCTTTCAGACCAGGCAGTGCCATCGAGTTTGCGTTCTACACCGAGGAATCCATTAGCATCCAGACGCAAAATTTTCGCACCCATGACGTCGATGGCGTGCAGTGCATCGCCGATGATCATCTGCTGCGCGGCGAAGGTCGGGTCAAGCCAGTTCAGCGAAGGCTGCCCCTCCTTGAAATAATGCAGATAAACCCAGCGCCGCGGCTTGCCGTCGACGCCAATGACGATCGGTGTTGCGCTCCAGTCGGTCTCCTTGACTCCGGGCTCGAAGAAGATCACCCGTTGTAACTGGCCGACGATGTAATGCTTGTCTCGAAGCACGTCGACCTGCAATGGGCTGAGGCTCTGAGCATCGCGACCTTCGACGATGTCCGGTAGCAGTGGCCAGTCTTCTTCGCGGATCTCCACCATATGGTAGAGGCCCGGATAATCTTCATACGCCATTTCGGCCAGACGAAAATCCGCGCCTTTGCCGGTATGCGAAGGGATAACGTCATCAATGATCACCGCGTTGTGCGCGGCGGCCATGCGAGTCAGTGCCTGAAGCTGTGCTTCGGTGCCCAGTTGCGGGTCGATGTCGAAACTGATGCGATCAAAATTGCCATCAATCGTGGGCGTATATTCGGTGCCCAAGAGGCCGCCCGACCTTTTCAGCGGGCCATTGTGAATACCCTGAATGCCGATTCTCGACAGCGCGTGCCATAACGTTTCATCCCCCAGAGCCTCCAGCACGCTGCCATTTTCGCGCGTGACAATCGATGCCGGATACGCGGTGAACCACACCGAAGCCAAAGCCGAAGCGTCACGGGGCCGAGTATGAGCATAAGGCTGTTGCCACAATCGACCTTGCCCCGAGTAGAGTTTGGCCCGCTGTCTTGCGGCATGAAGCATCGATTGCTCAACCAACCAGTCCACGTGTTTTTTTCAGCCATCGTCATAAAAAATCACCTGTCTATGGGGATAAAATCGCAATCGGCCATTGCAAAGGGTACCTGCCCCCATGGCGCTGCTCGTATTTATATGAGGCCATGAGGTTGCATTGGTTGCATCCAGCCTGGTGCGATGAAGGTGAGTCCGCAGTCACTCGTGGATCGGCGCCTATACCAAGTTCGATTTGCCTGGTTCGTCAGTCAACGAGGCGCGCAGTTGGCGTTAGTAAGGTACATAACGTGCCGTTATCAACAGCGACAGTCCCTGAGGCAAGTGTCAGCTCACCTTTATGCGTCCCCCGAATTGCGAGCTCGACGACTACGACATTCTCCGCGACATAGATGCTGAATAGCTCACGGTGAACATCAGGAAATGCACTTGCGAATGCGTCGAACTTGGCGCCGTTATCGCTGTTCAACGTATTCGCTGACTTTGCGAATTGTTTCGGGTGAGTTCGATGGGTCAGGGCAACGGACTCGCGTTCGACTCGGAGGCCCGGGCCAGTGCTTGCGTGTCGACATATTCTCGAATGTTCGTCAGCTTGCCATTGCGAACAGTGATGGCGAAGACAAAATAATCCTCAAACGTCCTGTTCGTGGCTTTGACTTTCCCCGTAGCGACGCCGACGACCAGAACCCGGTCGCCCTGCGCTACAAACTCGGGGGCTCCATGGATGTTTCCAGTTCTGCGGAAGCCTTCTGAAGCACGTCCGCCAATCCCGCGTGCCCGCGGTGCGTGCCAGCCAGCGGCCAATCCTCCCCCGGAATGATCCACTCGAAATCTTCTGCACACAACGCCAGCAGACCTTGCCTATCGCCTCCGCCCATTGCTGCAAAAAAGTCCTTCACAACCTGGATATTCTCTTGAATGCTCATAAAGACGTCTCCATTTCGCTTGCATCGGATCGCGTGGTGTCGGTCATTCAGCCGGGGACGAGGCCAAGTTGTTGCTGCATCGCGGAAGCCTCGTTGTAGCAATGGAAAGAAATGACCTTCCCGCCTTCGAGGTGAAAAACATCGCATGACGGAACATCTATCTTCTTGCCCGTGGGAGCCAGCGTCCCTGAAGGAAGAGGCAGATCACCTTTGTGCGTGCCGCGAATCGCGAGTTCGACAACGACGACGTCTCCCGCGACATGGATGTTGAATATCTCACGGTGGACATCGGGGAACGCACTGACCATACCCGCGATAGACTCACCGATGGCCTTCCCGCGAAACTTCATGCCGGATGCCATATCCCACATGTATCCTTCCTCAGAGAACATGGAAACAAACTTCTCGATATCCGTTCCTTGCCCTTCCGCAGCGGCGCAAAGCTCTCTGACTATTTTTTCATTATTAAGCATCATCATTCCTCTCCTTCATTATTGAGCACTTACCTGGTCACATAAGTTTTGGCCAGGACCGCCTCAAAATTTGCGATCGCTATTTATCAGTCGAACTTGACCAAGTCTTTGAAGATCAGTTGGCCCCAGGTATTTCCGCGCGCCTGCACCAGCAGTCCACCTTCCGAAAGTCCGCCAAGTGTGATCGGCGAGAAACCGAGATTTTCTGCAAGCGCACCAACTTCCGCTGCGGCGCCGTCATCGTCACTCGCCAGGAATACGACTCTCCTGCCACCCTGTACGGCCGGGTCTTGGCCAAGGACGGCAGCGCCCAAATGGTTGAAGCCCTTGACCAGTCGTCCACCCGTGAAGGCCTGCGCGACAACCCTGGAAGAAGGTTCTCCTCCCAGTTCCTCAGGGGACACGCCGTAGGCATTGGTCACATCGATAATGGTCTTCCCCTTCCAGGTCGGCAACGCCTTCGCGACGTCCGGGTGCGACTCGAAACGGACAGCCAGGAAGACGATGTCCGCCTTGACCGCGTCCGCCAGTGTTTTGGGAATGATCTCGGGTCCGATCGCGGCCGCGGCGGATGCAAAGCTTTCCGGGTCGCGCGTGGTTGCAACGGATACTTCGATGCCGTTGCGGGCAAACGCCCTGGCCAAGGCCTGGCCGATATTGCCGAAGCCGATAATTGCGTAGCTCATAAGTTCTCCTTGGGTTTACCGAGTCCTACGACGCGCCGAACAATCGAATGAAGCGCCTGGGCGTAGCCCGGGTTTTGCGCAGGCACAAAAAAGCCGATCTAGATGATCGGCTTAAGTATCTGATTTTATTCAGGAAATATGGTCGTAACGGAGTGATTCGAACACTCGACCCCTAGCACCCCATCTCCTTTTTCATACTTCTTGAAAGCTTCCAAAATTTTACTCTGGATTTTTCTAAGCTAGTATTTACTTGAGCTCCAGCGGTGTTCTGCTCTACGAGAGTCCAGGAACGTCCATCAAGAGCCGACGTTTTTGTGGGGGTAAAAGTAGGGGGAATCCGTTTCATGGCCAAAATCACCATCAAAGAACTCGAGTCGCTGACCGCCAATGATGCCGGCCGGATCCTCCGGGAGGATGGCAATCTCGCGGGTCGAATTTCCCTGCGTAAGGACGGCGTGTCGGTCAGCTTTTTCTATCGCTATCGGTGGGGCGACCAGAACAAAGAATACGCCTGCGGGTCCTGGCCACGCAAATCCCTGACGGACATCCGCAAGGCGCGTAACCAGGCTAGGGCGCTCATCGATGAGCAGATCAATCCCAACGAGCAGAAAAAAACCGCCAAGGCAAAGGCATACGCCGCAGCTAACGTAGAGGCCGAACATGCAATAACGACGAAGGTGCAAACGCTGACCGTCCAGGATCTGGCCAGCGCCTGGCTGTTGGATGGCGTCGCGCGCAAAGACGGCAATGCCGAGTTGCAGCGCCGTTTTAACAAGGACCTATTCCCGGCACTTGGCAGGACAGCGGTGAACAATGTTTCCGAACACGATGTTCGGGCGCTGATCCGCACCGTGGTCAACCGCGGCGCTCACCGTCAAGCCATCAGCTTCTTCGCCGACCTCAGCCAGATGTTCAGCTGGGCCAGAAAGCGCCAACCTTGGCGGGCCTTATTGGTTGAGGGCGATCCGACTGAGCTGGTCGACATCACCCCCTGATTCCTGCCGACTACGAGGCAGAAAGAAGCCGCATCCTTTCGCCAACTGAACTGTTGGAACTGCACAAGCGCTTCCAACAAATGACGACCGATTACAACGCCCTACCCGCCGGCCAAAAATATGAGGGCATTCGGCCGCTGAAGAAGGAGACCCAACTCGCGCTCTGGATCAGCTTGGGCACGCTGTGCCGGATTGGCGAGTTGCTGCAGGCCGAATGGAAAAATGTCGATCTGGACCAGCAGACCTGGTTCCTCCCCAGTGAAAACGTCAAAGGCACACGCGGCAAGAAACAGGACCACCATGTCTTCCTATCCCCCTTCACCCTGCATTTCTTTCAGGAACTCAAAACCCTCACGGGCGACTCTCGTTGGTGTTTTCCCAACAAACAGGATGATCAGCATGTGGACCTGAAAGTGGTGAGCAAACAGGTGGGCGATCGTCAGGCCTGGTTCAAAAACCGTAAGGCTCTCTCCAGACGGCGCCATGACGATACGCTGGTGCTGGCCGACGGCCAGAACGGTGACTGGACGCCGCATGACCTACGCCGCACGGGCGCGACCATGATGCAGGCCTTAGGTGTCAGCCTTGATGTCATCGATCGCTGCCAAAACCATGTGCTGGCGGGTTCTCGGGTGAGACGCCACTACCTGCATCACGATTACGCAGAAGAAAAGAGACGTGCGTGGAATCTGCTGGGCGATCGACTCAGTGCCGTACTGTCCTCAACCTACGAGCACCCGCCGGTCGAGTCGATGATGTCCTTTCCAGCGTACTTAATTACAGAGACGTGACAACCCTTATTGTCTGCGCCCCCCTAAAAAAGATGCAACTTCTGAAGGAGCGCAGATACAAAAATATCGACTTTGATCTCCCCTCAGCGATGCCCAACAAATTACGCACACACGAAATAGCCGCTCAAATGAGTGGCGTTTTTTGCGTATGCCTATGGGACGGGAAGCGAGACTCGCATAGAGGGTCTTACTCGATGAAATCCATAGGGATTTTTTTCCTAAGCGGTAAGACTTGATTTCGGGGGGCGGAACAAGGACCAAAAAAACTACCCCTTTGGGGACAGCATCAAACTGCCGATGCCGCCCCACGCGCTGTTACACCTTAACGATAGCGCTCAAGCCAGTGAGCGTAGGGTGCAGGCAACGTCCAGGACGCCTTTTCGACACCCAAATCTTTAGCCGCAAAGTACGCCCAGTGTGGATCGGCCAGGTGCGCACGCCCCACTGACACCAGATCGAGTTGCCCGGCCTGCAACGCCCCTTCGGCCAGTTGCGGCGTACCAAAGCCCCAGGCCGATGTCACTGGCAAACCGGCTTCGCGACGCACGCGCTCGGCGATTGGTCCCATGAACGCCGGGCCCCAGGGGATATTGGCGTCGGGCGTGGTGAAGCCAACGCTGACGCTCAGCAAGTCCAACCCACCGGCCTTGAAACGACGGGCAAGCTCGATAGATTCGCTCAGGGTCTGCTCGTCATGTCCGTCATATTCGATCACGCCGAAACGCGCGGTTAGCGGCAGGTTTTCTGGCCAGACTTCGCGAACTGCGGCGAGGGTTTCCAGCAGGAAACGGCTGCGGTTTTCGAAGCTCCCGCCATAGGCATCAGTACGTTGGTTGGAATGCTCGGAGAAAAAGCTCTGGGCCAGGTAACCGTGAGCGAAATGCAGTTCGATCCATTCAAAGCCTGCGTCACGGGCACGGCGGGCGGCATCGACGAAGTTCTGGCGAACACGGGCGATGTCTTCCAAGGTCATTGCGCGCGGGACGTTCGGCAGATGAGCACCGAAAGCGATGGCCGATGGTGCAATGGTTTGCCAAGCGCGGGCATCGGAAGCGGGGATATGGTCGTCGCCTTCCCATGGACGATTGGCGCTGGCCTTGCGGCCGGCATGGGCGATCTGGATACCGGGTACGGAGCCTGCGGCCTTGATAGCTTGCACCATAGGGACGAAGGCTTGCGCATGCTCATCACTCCAGATCCCCGCGCAACCTGGCGTGATGCGGCCTTCAGGCGCGACAGCGGTAGCCTCGACAACCAACAAGCCAGCACCGCCGCGGGCCAAACTTGCGAGGTGGACATGATGCCAGTCGTTGACGATGCCGTCGTTAGCCATGTACTGGCACATCGGCGGGATGGCGATCCGGTTGCGTAACGTAACGTCTTTCAGTTTGAAGGGTTCGAACAATGCAGACATGGGAGAGCTCCAGGAAACGAAGAGACAATTTCATTCGATTGTTCGATGTTAATCGAACTATGGTAATTAGCGATAGCCCTGTTATTATTCGAGTCATGCGAGCCTTCAAACACCCAAATACCGAAGACCTGATTCTCGAACGCGTGCTGTACGCTTTGAGTGACCCTGTTCGCCTGGAAATCGTTCGCTGCCTCGCAGGGGTTCTCGAGGCCAGTTGCGGCGAACTGGACGGGGGACGTCCGAAATCCAGCATGTCTCATCACTTTCGGGTATTACGGGATGCAGGGCTTGTACACACCCGTAGCGTGGGAACTACGCATATGAATTCGTTGCGTGCCGATTTGCTTGGCTGTCGGTTCCCCGGATTGCTTGAGAGCATTCTTTCTCAGCAGTAAACCAGACCTCAGGCAAATGCCGCCACTGGAAGCAACCCGACGATTGCAGCGGACGGCGGTGAAGCTTTTGATGGCCGATCAGCCGTACGCTCTCTCAGCCACTCTGTAAATTTTTTGATCGTCGAATGGACGCCCCCATGCAAGCAGACCTATTTCTGGCTCGACCCGAGGATCTAAATCTGCTTCCTTCGGATGGTGTCGTGAACGATTTCGGCATTGTCCTGAGTATGAAAGAAGCCGATGTTGTTTTATCACGCCTGATATCAGAGATTGCCTGGCTGGCCGATACCGCGCTCATCAATGGCAACGTCATCGAAACCAGGCGCCAAGTGGCGTGGTATGCAGACACCCCATCGCGCTACATCCATTCCGGTGTCCTGAGACAATCGTTGCCATGGGATGTCGAAATCCTCAACTCGCTCAGAGCCCAGGTTGAGCGCTTAACCGCAACGACGTTCAACTCGTGCTTGCTCAATCGTTATGAGGATGGCACCCAAGGAATGGGATGGCACAGCGACAGTGAGGCTAAGGGTGAGCACGCTGTGATCGCGTCATTGAGTCTGGGGGGAACTCGAAAGTTTGCCTTCAAACACAAGAGCTCCGGTGAGCGTAGGGAAATGGCTTTGCACCATGGACAACTGATCGTGATGCGAGGGGATACGCAACAATATTGGCTTCATGCACTGTCGAAAACCAACGCTGTGGTCTCCCCGCGTATCAGCCTGACGTTCAGACGGTTCCCGTAGTCTGCACGTTTTCAACTCATCGTCGCGCCCCACCGGCAAGCAGCCCCTCAGACCATCAGCTAGCTGCGTTGCCTTGGAAAAACGCTATTGTATAAACACTGCCAGTTTCTATAGAATCCGCAAAGCATTAACCAGCCGATTTCGAGCATCGCCAAGCCCATGACCCAAAAGCCCACCAAGTCCACGCCTGCCAAACCCCGCAGTCGCTCCTCGATTGGCGCGGTTCGCAGCCCGCAAAGCACCGAGGCCATCCTCGAAGCGGCCGCCGCTATTCTTGAAGAGCAAGGGTATCGGGCGTTTACCATGGACGCGCTGGTCGAGCGTGCCGGGTCAAGCAAGCCGACCATCTATCGCTGGTGGCGCAGCAAAGGCGCTTTGTTGAGAGATGTTTACGAGCGCGCCGCGTTGACTTTCGTCACCTCCCCCGACACTGGCAATCTAGAACAGGATTTGATTGTGCATTTGCGCTCGCTTTGGACTTGGTGGCGGTCGTCTAGCGCGGGTGAAACCCTCCGCAGTTTCTTCATTGAAATTCAGATGGATTCAAAGGCCATTGCGGAATTCCGAGAGGAATTTCTACCGCGTCGCGAACGTACTTTGCGCAAGATATTCGCCAGAGCAGTGAGCGCAGGAGAAATTGTCGACGGTCCTGCCGTAGAGGTTGCCGTGTCGATGCTCACAGGCATGTCCTGGTTGCATCTGATCACCGCGAACCTGGAAAATCTGGATGACATCGACAATTCAGTCGCGGTGATCGTCAAGGGCCTGAGAGTTCAATAGCCGTCAGAAGGCCTAGATCTTTTTTTGCCCATAACGACACTGACAGTGTTTATTGACTAAATCGCACTCACAACCCGCCATCTTTTCATTTCTGCCCGCCAGTCCTTACGCCAGAGAATACCGTTCATGAACAGTCGAAAAAATGAGGAGTTTACGGACGTGCGATCCAGACGCCCCTTTGCCGTCCAAGCGTCAGCCGCTGTCTTGCTGATCCTGCTTGCCGGTTGCTCTTTCAGCGACTTGAAGCCCCAGTCCAGAATGCTCTCACCCGGGGATGCCGGTGAAACCCTGGCCAATAGCGGCATCACGTTATCGCCAGCCGCTTGGCCAACCGAAATCTGGTGGACCAGTTTCAACGATCCGCAGCTCAACACTTTGGTTGAAGAGGCGCTCGCGGATAGTCCGACACTGCGCGCCGCCGCCGCTCGTGTGCACCAGGCCGGCGCACTGGAGGCCGTCGAAAGCGCCTCGCTGTTGCCACGTATTGACGCAGCGGCAAGCACCACCCGCGAACGCTTCAGTGCTAATGGCACTACGCCTGCGCCCGTAAAAGGCACCTGGCAAAACGTCGATCAGGCGACGCTGAATGTTGGCTACGAACTGGATTTCTGGGGCAAGAATCGTTCCGCCGTTGAAGCCGCCGTGGGCCGCCGACATGCGCTTGAGATCGACAGCCACGCGGCTGCGCTGATGCTATCGGCGTCCATCGTACAAACCTATATCGCCTTGCAGGACACTTATGAGCAACTTGACGTTGCTCAAGCTTTACTCGACCAGCAAGTCCACATCGAACAGCTGACACAGCAACGCTTTACCGCCGAATTGGGCACGCAAATTGATATCAAGCAATCCCAAGCCTCGCTGCCCGCCAGCCGGGCCAACATTGCTGGCCTCAAAGAAGTGATTGAGCTGAACCAGAACAAGCTCGCCTCTTTACTGGGCAAGGGACCTGACCGTGGACGCTCAATCGCCCGCCCCCACATGCAGGCAAGCAACACCATCGCGCTACCCAGCCATATTCCTGCCGAGCTGGTCGGGCACCGTCCCGATGTGGTCGCTCAACGCTGGCGCGTAGAGGCATCGGGGCATGAGATTGATGTGGCCAAAGCCCGTTTTTACCCAAACGTGAACCTCACGTCCTTTATTGGCCTGCAAAGCCTCGCGTTCGACACCTTCAACGACCACAGCAGTCGAATTTTGGGCTTTTCGCCGGCGATCAGCCTGCCCATCTTCGAGGGTGGACGCTTGCGCGGCAATTTGGATGCTCAGGATGCGGCTTACGACCTTGCCGTTGAAAACTACAACCAGACCGTCATCGATGCGCTACGTGACATCGCCGATCAACTGTCTTCGTTGCGTTGGTTAAAAGAACGACTGGCCCAACAACTCGAGGCGGTCAACACAGCCCAGGCCGCGTCCGATCTGGTCAACCTGCGCTATGGCGCGGGGCTGGCCACGTACCTGCAAGTGCTGGCCACCGAGAACGCGACACTGACCCAAAAAAGTCAATTGGTCGCGTTGCAATCCCGTGCGCTTTCTCTGCAAGCCAACTTGAGCCGGGCTCTGGGTGGTGGCTATCGCCCCGAGTTCTCCGCCACCCCCTGCACTCCCAACCGTAGCTGATAAATCATGACCACCCAAACGTCCTCCCCCGTCGATCCTGCTCACCCCAAAGCCTCCTATCGCCCTCAGTTGCTGCTGATCCTGGGCATTGTGCTGTTAATGGCGACCTTGGGCATCTGGTACCTGTTGGGACTGGGTACCGAATCTACTGACGATGCCTATGTGGACGGCAACATCGTTCAGGTGACCTCTCAGGTCAGCGGCACCGTGACGGTGATCAGTGGTGACAACACCGACCATGTCGATGCCCATTCGCCGCTGGTCACGCTCAATGCTGTGGACGCCGAAATCCAATTCGAGCGCGCTAAATCCAACCTTGCCCGCGCCGTACGCCAGGCGCGCACCCAGTATTACCAGGTGCAACAACTGGAAGCTGAAGTCAGCCAACGACAAAACGACGTAAACAAGGCCCAGGATGATGTACGCCGACGCAGTCAGCTTGCCGCCAGCGGTGCTGTTTCGCGTGAAGAGATTAGCCATGCCGAAGAGGTGCTTAAAAACGCCTTGGCGGGCCTGGACGGTACCCGGCATGCACTGGCGGTTCGCCTGGCCATGGTCGATAACACGACACTACGTACCCACCCCGACGTGCTGGTGGCTGCCGCTAATTTGCGCGATGCCTGTATTGCGCTGCACCGCAGCCAAATCTACTCGCCGGTTACCGGTGTAATCACCAAACGCAGTGTGCAGGTTGGTCAGCGAATCAATCCAGGCGTGGCCCTGATGTCGGTGGTGCCAATCGACCAGGTGTGGGTGAACGCCAACTTCAAGGAATCGCAGATCCAAGATTTGCGCATCGGCCAACCTGTGGTTCTGCGTGCCGATGCCTACAGCCGCAAGGTGATATTTCACGGTTCCATCGTAGGTCTGGATGCGGGCACCGGAAGCGCGTTTTCGTTGATGCCGGCCCAGAACGCGACAGGTAACTGGATCAAGGTGACCCAGCGCGTGCCCGTGCGAATCGCCCTGCAACCGCAGGAAATCGCCGACAACCCGCTGCGTCTTGGCCTATCCATGCGTGTGTCCGTTGATACCAACGACACCAGTGGGCAGGTGCTTAACAAGAAGACACCCGCGCAACCGGCCTACAGCACCAATATTTTTGAAAACGAGCTTAAGGACGCCAATGACGTTGTGGAGCAAGTGATCAGCGCCAACGATGACCGTGGCCAATATGCCAAGCATCTGAAACCTTGACGGGGTATTTCATGTACCGGAAAAACGCCGCCTTGTTGATCACAGTAGGGCTGCTATGCGCATTGGAGTATCTACAGGCCGGCATGATCGCCTTTGCCTCGGCCCCCATCCGCGGTGAGATCGACGCCAGCCCTGAAGAGTTCACGCTGATTGCGGCGCTCTATGCGTGTATCGCCGTGGTGGTTATCTCAAAACAACGCTGGTTGGTGGAACGGCTCGGCTGGCGCAACTTCATGCTGGGCTCCATCAGCATTTACGTGTTGGGGGCCTGCGTGTGCGGCGTCAGCAGTGACCTCACCACCTTCACCGCCGGCCGCGTGGTCATGGCGCTGGGCGGCGCATCGTTCATGACCTCTGCGCGACTAATGGTCAACTTACTCCCGCCGGGTCCCGGGCGATTCGTCGGGGTAAAAGTATTCGCCACTGGGCTGGCCATTGGCACGGCAGCGGCGCCCTTTCTTTCATCACTAGTAGTCGTCGAGGACACATGGCACGCGATCTTCTGGCTACTGATTGTCGGTGCGTCGGTAGCGGCCGTTCTCTGCACACGTTTTTTACCCAACATACCTATTCACGAGGATGACCGGACGCCCTCCAGCCCGGCGAATATTCTGTTGTTATCCGTCAGCACTTTCTTCCTGCTGTATGTGCTTCAGCGTTCCTACTACGATTTTTACAACGAGATGTTCATCCTCCTTACCTTCGCGCTGCTCGCCGCCTTGGGCGTGTACATCTTCTTCCACGCCGAACACGGTAAAGAGGCGCCCTTCCTTAAGGTCAAGGACTTGATGCAGTCTCGTTACATCCTCGGGGTTGCGTTGTTCTGCTTCACCTACATTGTGCTGGGCAGTAACAACTACATCTTGCCGTATTTCCTGCAAACGGCACTGGGTTATTCCTGGGACACCATCGGCACGTTCCAGGCCTTCGGCTTGGCTGGTGCGCTGTTGACATGGATCGTCATGGCTATCGTCATTCCAAAGTATCCAGCTCCGAAGAAGTTCTTCGTCGCGGGCTTCAGTGCCCTGATCTGCTTTGGCGTGTTGTTGTCATCTCTGACCCCCGACGCCAATATGTGGTCAAACATCCTGCCTGCACTGGTGCTTAACGGCTGTTTCGTGATGCTAGTACTCGCCACGGCGGCCATGCAAACCTTTCGCGATGTGACACACCATGACACGCTGTTCGCCCACGCCTATCAGATCAAAAGTATGCTGGCGCAGATTGCCATGGCACTTGGCACAACCGTTGCCACCTTGTTCCTGCAATGGCGCACCACTCTGCAATACAACAATCTCAACGGGCATTTCAGTTCAGGCGATCCGCTCTATCTGGAACAGACTCAACTGCTGGCTCAGGCACTCACACCTGCCGTAGGTGTGGGCCCAGCCAGTCAGATTTCGGTATCGACACTTGCCCAATCCCTGCACCAACAATCAACCCTGGTCGCAAGCATGGAGTACTTCTGGGCTGTCATCATAGTCGCCAGTATTGCACTGGTCGTATCCATGATGCAGAAGACCTTCAAGTGAGGTCTGCGGTGCGAACGCCTTGACGCTCAGCCCCTCGACTGGGACAGCATTCCATTCAGAATGTCGTCCTTATCGACAAAATGGTGCTTGAGCGCCACCAGCGCATGCCCGCCGACAAGCGCGCCGCAAAACCACGCGATCCAGGTATGGACGAGTGTGGCTAAATCATAGAGATCGGGATTGGGCGCAACCAATGGCGGCAATATGAACAGGCCGGCGACGAGAATGGGTTTCTCGGCCACCGAACTCCAGTACCAGCCCAACAGTGGTAAAGCCATCAGTGCAAGCGCATACAGAAGAATATGTCCCAGCGCTGCACCACGCCTCATCAGTGGGTTCATGCTCACCGGCAAGGCTGGCGGGCGCTTTAACAAACGCCAGAAGACTCGCACCACAACCAGAAAAAGCAAAGTGCTGGCCGTAGCCTTATGCAGAAAGGTCAGCTCATGATGTGGATTGAGTTCGTCACGCCAATGGGTGGCCAGAATGCCCACCCCCCAACTGCCGACCATATCAGGGCCATGCCCCAGTGCAACCACTTGGCAGTGCCGGTGTAGCCGTCGGTTTTTGATACCGTCATCGATTTATCCCTGCTTTCAAAGTACCTGATGCGTTTCGCCATAGGCGCGCGCAACGCGATCCTATAGGGCTTTCCAGCAGGGATAAACGCCGCGAAAATCGCCGCGGTGTAGAGAAAATCTCTACTGTTTAGCCAACGACAATGGGGCCGATGCGCGAACCATCGCTAAAGGGGAACGGTCAGTTTGAGCCAGTAAGCCTCCCCTTCCGGACGATTGCGCACCTCGTTCTCCTTCTGCCACTTTGCGGTCACGAACCAGCCAGCAGAACTGGCGTACTTGATCGAAGGACCGATGGCAAACGCGCGCCCCTTGTTGTCCTCAACGCGGTCACCGTCTTGATGATCGTCGGTGGTCTGGCGGTAGACGTAACCGCCTATCCCAACCACCCAGCCATTGCCGAAGCCCCAACCCAGGGAGTAGTCGGCATGCAACTCCTGGCCAGAGCGATAGTCAGTAGCGGCATTGCGCAGATTGAAGTCATACATCATCTTGATGTCGGCGTTCACCCCCGCAGGATCGACATACGAAAACGCCGCGATGGGTTCAAACGCCCAGTAGTTGCGGCCAATATTGGCCAGGTCACCGCGATCGTAACGCCCGGTTGGGGCGAAGACGTCAACTGCATAAATCGCGTGAAATTTTTCGCTGTAGTGATACCCCAGAGCCGGGCCAAAGATGATGTCCCCAAGCCCAGTTTTGTTTTGATGCTGGTCGTTGACCTCCACCCTTAGATCAACCAATGGAACGTTGACGTGAAATGCCAGCGCCCCGTCGAGAATTTTTTGCTCCGTGACCCAAATCAGCCTTGGCGCAATCACATCTGCACTCAAATGAAAGTCGTCAACCGCCCGCTGCCCTCGATTATCGAGAAGACGATCAGCGCGATAACTTTCAGCAAAAATTTGCCCATAAAACCCAGGCGGCGGCATGGCGCCGGTCATGTAGTTTTCCGCCCCCATAGGGTACGACGACCCTCCTCCTTCGGTGGCTTGCACCGCGGGCAAAAAAATTGCCAACGCGGATCCAGCCATCGCACAAGGAACATTTCTAAGGAGACTTACAGCTGCATAGGTATTTTTATTATTCATTGTCGCAACCATGGATTTGTTGAAGATACGCAGGCACCGCTTACCGCAACACAAGGTGTCGTCGTGAAGCAAAGAGTGTCGGTAACCGACTCCTAAGAGTCGGTTACCGTAGCCTGACGTCAGAATGGATAAGGTTGGTCGGAGGGCTCGACCGTGACCCACTTCACTTCGGTGAACTCTTCGATAACGGCGCTGCCGTCGAACCGGCCATAGCCACTGTTCTTCATGCCGCCGTAGGGTGCCTGAGGCTCGTTTTGCACGGTGGCACCGTTGATATGCACGCAACCGGCATCCAGCCGACTGGCCAGGTCCAGGGCAAGGCTGACATTGCGGCTGAAAATCGCCGATGAGAGGCCGAACGCTGTGTCGTTAGCGACTTCCAGCGCCTGCTCGGCGCCTTTGACACGCACCACCGTGGTGACCGGGCCGAAAGTTTCCTCATCGTAGATCTCCATCGCCGAGGACACTCGGTCCACCAGCGTCGGCGCCATTTGCGCTTGATCCGCCAGCCCGCCGACAACAAGCGTGGCGCCCTTGCCGATGGCATCGTCGAGTAACTGGTTGATGCGCTGCACGGAGCCCTGGGAAATCATCGGACCCACTACGCTGGCAGGGTTGGTCACCGGGTTACCTTGCTCAAGACCACGGATACGCTGCGCAAACTTCGCAACGAACTCGTCCGCCACGGCTTCGTCGACGACAAACCGTTCGGTCGACATGCAAATTTGCCCCTGGTACAGAAAGGCGCCAAACACTGCGGCATTGACTGCGCCATCCAGGTCGGCATCATCGAGCACGATAAACGGCGCCTTGCCGCCCAGTTCCAACAGGCAGCGCTTGAGGTGTTTCGCACAGGTCTGGGCAATCATCCGGCCGACTTTGGTCGAACCGGTGAAATTCACTCGGCGAACCGTGTCGTGGGCAATCAGCACTTCCGTCACGGCGCCGGCATCTTCGGGCGCAGAGATGATGAAGTTCAACACGCCGGACGGAAAGCCCGCTTCATAGAAGGCTTGCGCCAGTAGCTCATGGGTCCGCGGGCTATTTTCCGAGCCTTTGAAAATGACGGTATTGCCACACGCCAATGGGTAAGCGATCGACCGAGTGCCAAGGATGACCGGACCGTTCCACGGCGCGATGCTCAATACCGTACCGGCGGGTTGGCGCAGTGTTACCGATAAGGTGCCGGGCTTGTCGGTGGCAAGGGTTTCACCCTTGATTTGCGTTGTGAGTGCGGCGGCTTCACGGAGCAGGTTGGCCGAAGCCCCCACGTTGAACTGTGACCACAGCTGCGAAGCACCGATCTCTTCTGCCATGACTCTGCAGAAAAGCTCCATCTTGCTTTCCAGGACGTCGGCTGCCGCAAGCAGCAGACGACGGCGCTCGGTAGGGCCGACCTTCGACCATATTTTGAACGCCTGCTGCGAAGAAGCCGCAACACGCCGGGCATCTTCGACGCTGCACGCGGCGCCAGTGGTGACGACCTTGCCGCTGACAGGGTCGATCCGCTGATAGGTTTTACCATCCGAGGCATCTTGCGGGATATTGTCGATTACGAGCTGAACATTCATCTTGGGGTCCTTAAATGAGCCTGAACAATCACGACAAGTCGGTCTGGGCCGGCATGCGTAGAATCGGTTTGATCGTGATACCGCTTTCGCTGTCGGCCATCGCTTCATTGACCTGGTCAAACGCGTAGAACCGGCACAGCTTGTCAAACGGGAAGCGGCCTTGCAGGTGCAGGTCTACGAGGATGGGAATGAAGGCGTTAGCGACCACGTCACCCTGGACAATGCCCATGATTCGCTTGCCGGGAATCATTACGTCGTTGATGTTGAACGCCACCTCCGTGCCCATCTTCGTCGCCCCTACAATCCCGCACGTGCCCAGCGTGGTGAGCGCATCGATCGCTTGACGCAACACTTCCGCCCGCCCGGAGCATTCCAGGCTGTAGTTCACGCCGCCGCCAGTGATCTCGCGGATGCGCTGAACCGGGTCCTCTTCCCGGCTATTGATCACGTGGGTAGCGCCCACTTCGAGGGCCAGGCTCAAGCGACTCGGCGTGACGTCGACGGCGATAATGGTGGTCGCACCGGCAACCTTGGCTGCCATCACCGCGGCCAAGCCCACTGCGCCAGCACCGAAGGCGGCGAAGCTGGCCCCAGCCTCTACCTGCAAGGCCTTGAGTACCGAACCCGCGCCCGTCTGAATGCCGCATCCCAGCGGGCCGAGCAGTTCGAGTGGAGCCTGTTTGGAGACTTTCACGACATTGCGCTCGTTCGCGACGACGTAGGTCGAAAAGGAGGATTGGCCAAAAAAATGGTCATGTATCGGTGCATCGGTCGCACAGCTGCAGGTGGACGTACTGCCGTCGAGGCGCCCGCCGCCGAAGTTCAGCGGGTGCATATGCGAGCAATGCGCGGGGTGTCCTGTTTCGCAGGGCAGGCACAAGCCACAGGACATGTAGGTCATGACCACATGATCGCCAGGAGCGATGGTCGTTACCGCAGCGCCTACCGCCTCCACCACGCCCGCACCTTCGTGGCCCAAAATGATTGGCAACGGCGTTGGAAAGAACTGATCGCGAACGACCATATCGGTGTGGCAAACACCTGTAGCCACGACACGCACGCGGACCTCGTCGGCACGTGGAACAGCCAGCTCTGCGCGCTCGATCTGGAGCTTGCCACCGGCTTCACGCAACACGGCGACTTTTACTTCGATGGGTGAGAGAGTGCTTTGGGACATGTTTTTATCCTCTTTAATAAGTTTTTCTGGGTATGCAGCTTTGACTTACGCCTCTTGAAGAGCACGCGGGCGATTGCTCCGTTGCTCCGCCTCAAGGTTGGCTGCCGGGCGCAGCTGAAAATCGAATTTCATTTGTGCAAAACGTCCTGGCACTTGATGGGCCGCAGCCAAGGCTTGGTCATCGATGAATTGCACCTCACCGATCAATCCATCCCGCGTGGCGTAAGCGAAGTCATCCCAGAGGTATGCGTCGTTGGATAGGTTGATCTGCGTGGTCAAGTGTTCGTAGCCCGGGGCGGATACGAAAAAGTGGATATGCGCCGGACGCTGGCCATGCCTGCCCAATTGGTTAAGGCACTCCTGGGTCGGGCCATGAGGGTTACAGCCGTAGCCCGACGGCACGATACTTCTGGCGCGATAACGCCCTTCGGCGTCGGTCATAATGCGACGACGCAGATTGAATTCGGATTGGCTTTTATCGAAGTGGGAATAGTTGCCCTGGCTGTCGGCTTGCCACAGGTCTACCATGGCACCAGCGATCGGCTGCCCTTTCAAATCCAGGATCTGGCCCTCGACAAACATAGGCGTCGCAACATCATCTTCGGCACCATCATCCATACGGGCATAGCCCTGACTGAGCGGCGCGCCGGCTACATACAAAGGCCCTTCAATCGTGCGCGGTGTTCCTCCGGTGCGCCCGGCTTCGGCTTGCTTGGCATCGTTGAGCAGATCCAGAAAGTGCTCCACCCCCAGGCCCGCTACCAGCAGCCCTGCTTCGTTGCTTTTGCCGAGACGGTTGATGTATTCGACACCAGCCCAGAATTCATCATCACTGATATCCAGCTCTTCAATGAGTCCGGCGGTCTCTTGCAGGATACGTAATACGATTTGTTTGTTGCGCGGGTTGCCAGCGGCATTCTTCAGTCCTGCTGCTTCTTGGAACAGTTCAAGCATTTGTGCGGTATTGGAAATGCTGACGGCCATCAAGGTTTCACCTGTTTTTATTGTGGGTGTAGCGCACCAGCCTCTGGGAACTGGAGCATTGCAGGAACGCAATCAAATGGCCTCTGCCCACCCGAGTCGGGTGCGAGCCTCTGCCAGGTCCGATTGCATGTCGTGGTTCCACAGCCAGTCGAAACGACTGGCCAGGGTTGTCGACAGAAGGGGTTCTTGGTCTTCGACCTGACGGTCTCGAAACTCGTAGAGTTCGCCGGCTTCCCAGGACGTTCGCTGAACACGGCAGGCGCGAGGTCTGCGGATAGCGTCGTACACCTCAAGCACGCTTTGGGCATCACTTTGAAGCACCCGAGAGTCTCCCAGCAGTCGCGCGAGCAGCCAGGCATCTTCCAGCCCTTGCCCCGCCCCGGCCCCTTGGTGGGGGAGCATGGCGTGGGCAGCGTCACCGATCAGCCCTACGCGGCCATGGGTATAACCTGCAAGCTCTTCCAGTTCGTGAAGCGCCCAGAGGGTAGGTTCGGGAATGCACTCGAGCAGCACGCGAACGGCATCCCCCACTCGGAGAACGCTTCCAGCATCTGGGCCTGGCTGGTGCTTTTGACCCAAGGTGTGTCTTGCGGCCATACCGGGTTGGGATCGGTGCGATCAGAAACGAACGCAACCACGTTGATCAGTCGGCCCTGCTTGACCGGAAAAGTGAGGATGTGGGCGTCGAGCCCCAGGTACATTTGCGGGACGTTGATCAGGTGCTCATCAACACCCGCAGTGCGATAGGCGGCGCGCAGTTGCTCGCTGTCGATCATTCCCCGATAGGCGCAGGTTCCGCTGAATCGGGGCGCGACCAAAGGCTGACCCAGTCCCTGGAGTACATAGTCGCGAATCGAGGATTTGATACCGTCGGCGGCGATCAAAAGGTCGCACTGATAGTCCGTGCCATCAGTGAACTGAACGCTGACCCTGTCCCCCGTCTCATGGACACCAACCGCACGCTTGTCGAAGCAGGCGATACCTTCTGGCAATTGCTTGGCCAAGGCGTCGAGGAAATCTGCGCGGTGAACGGAAGACTGACCGACGCCTTGGGCAACGCTGGCACCGAGATAACCGGCATCGACGCCTCGACGCCATTCAAACCAGATGTCTTGCCACGGTTGCGGGGTGCGGTCAGCGATGAGTTCGTAGGGTTTGCCAATACCCAGTCCTTCGATGGCGCGGACGGCGTTCGCCCCAAAGGACACGCCTGCGCCGACCTCGCCAAAGGCGGGAGCAGCTTCAAATAATTTCACATCAAGATGTTGATGACGGCAAAGATCCAGTGCCAAGGCAACGCCAGCGATACCACCGCCAACAATGCCCACTTGCAAGACAGAATGAGGGCTACTCATGGAGGAAACCTTATGTGTTGTTTTTGGAATAGCCCGATCATGACTATTCACAAACCATTGATAAATGCCCTCAACCCCATACAAACTATCACCATCCTGAATACCAATTAACTTTCAAGAGCCGCCTCAAAGCCGAGAAAATTTGCGATGAACCTGCGTGAACTGGATCTAAATCTGCTGGTGATCTTTCACCAATTGCTGGTGGATCGGAGTGTTTCAGCTGCGGCCGAGAGCCTTGGGCTGACTCAACCCGCCGTCAGCAATGCGCTCAAGCGTTTACGGAACACGTTCAATGACGAATTGTTTGTGCGCACCCATCAGGGGATGCAGCCGACGCCCTATGCCGCTCAACTGGCTGAACCAGTCTCCCAGGCAATCAACCTGCTGCACGGCGCGATCAATCGCCATGACGAGTTCGATCCGACGACCAGCCAGAAGCGCTTTGTCGTGGCAATGACCGACATCGGGGAGATTTACTTTGTGCCACGGTTGATCGACGCCCTACTCAAACAGGCCCCCGGGATATCGGTCAGCACATTGCGCAGCAATGCCGAACTTTCCGAGAGTCTGGCCAATGGCGAGGTGGATCTGGCCGTCGGATTGCTGCCGGATCTACAAGCGGGCTTCTACCAGAGGCGCCTGTTCCACCATCGCTACGTGTGCTTATGCCGCAAGGACCACCCTCTCACTGAACAGCCCATGACACGGGAGCGCTTTTGCGAATTCGGGCATGTCCGGATCGTCGCCGCCAGCACCGGGCATGGAGAAATCGATACACATATGCAGCGGGCCGGCCTGCAACGCGACATTCGACTGGAGGTGCCACACTTCGTCGCTGTCGGCCATATCCTGCAGAACACAGACCTGATCGCCACGGTGCCCGAGCGTTTCGCTAACAGCTGCGCGGGCCCCTTCGGGCTGACGAGCCTGCCGTTGCCTCTGCCGCTTCCCGAGATCGCCATCAACTTGTTCTGGCACGGTAAATACAATCGGGACCCGGCCAACAAATGGTTCCGGCAACTGATGTTTGATCTGTTCAGCGATTGAGCGATGAAGGCTGACGGTGCTCACCTGGCGTCAGCCTGCATCACTGCAAATGCTCACACAGCTTGACCAGCTCATCGACCACGTACCTCACCTTCGGCCGTAGATGGGACACCTTTGGCCACACGGCATGCACATCGACAGCTTCCGGTTCATACACTTGCAGGACCTCCACCAGCTTGCCCGCTTCAATATCGTCCTGGAACAGGCTGCGTGGCATCTGGCACAACCCCGTGCCAGCGACTGCTGCGAGAATCATCGCTTCGCCGTCACCAATCTGATGGGTCGAGGGCGGCGCGTAACGTACGGTCTGCCCCGCTTGCATGACCCGCCACGACAACGGCTGGCCGCGTCGATGCCCGACAATACAACGGTGATGGTTCAGATCTTCCAGGGTCTGCGGAACACCAAAGCGTCTCAGGTAGTCGGGGGCGGCACAAATGGCCCAGCGTTGTCGGGTCAGCCGCCGCGCCACCAGACCGCTGGTGTCTTGCAGTTCTCCGAAACGGACCAACAAATCGATGCCCTCCTCGAACGGGTCAACGAGGTGGTCGGAAAACGTCAAGTTCAGTTGCAAAGCCGGGTACTTGTTGGCGATCTCAAACAGCAACGGGGCGACGACTCGACGACCGAATGCCACAGGAATGTCCACTCGCAGACGTCCGGAAGGTTCACCACCGCCTGGCCCCAGCCCGCTCTCTGCAGCGCCAATCTCCTCAAGTGCTGTAGAGCAAGCCGCGAAATAGGCCTCACCATCCGCGGTCAGGGAAATCCGGCGAGTGGTGCGATGAAACAGCTGCGTACCCAAGCGCTCTTCCAGACGTGCAATGGCTTTGCCTACAGCGGATTTTGACAGGCCCAAACGCTCGGCAGCCTGGGTGAAGCTCGTCGAGCGCGCGGCCACGACGAACGTGATGACGCCCTGAAACGAATCGATAGGAACCATGCCTGCTCTCCTATTGTAGAGTTTTAGTCTACCCAGATTATAGCTTGAGGCCGTTTATCGCCAGCACACTCAACAGTAGGATGGGTTCTAGAAAGACAACGGTGCACATCACGCACCTCTCTCCAGATCAATGCCCCAAGAGGACACCATCATGCCCGTCGTACGTGTGAGCTGGTTCGAAGGTAAAGAACACGCACAAAAAGCCGCTGTTGCCGCAGACATCACCGAAAGCATCGTTAAACACACTGGTACAGATGCCAACTATATCTACGTCATTTTTGAAGACGTTGCGCCTTCGGATTGGGCTGGCGCCGGCAAACTATTCGGGGACGCGCCCGAGAAATCCTGACCCCCCATCAGCACCGAATACATCGGCTTGACCAGCGATGCATTCTCAACAGGCTTCTTATGAAGCCTCTGACGGAAGAGCTATCCATGCACCCACATGTCTCCTGCCTGTTCTCCCTCGCTGTAAAACCCGAAGAGTTTCCAGAGTTCAAGGCGCTGATCGCGAACATCGTGGCAGCCACCCGCGCCGAGCCTGGCACGCTGGTTTACGAATACAGCGCCAACGAAGACAACAACACCGTTCACATCCTTGAACGCTATAACGCCGATGCCGTTGTCAGCCACGTAGACACCACCTTCGCACCGTTCGGCAAGCGCTTCCTCGAGCTGTGCACCGTTACGAGCCTGGTGGTCTACGGCACGCCGGACGCAGAAATCCGCAAACGCCTGGACCCGTTCGGGGCGGTGTACATGACCCCCTTCGACGGTTTCAGCCGCTGAGTCCAATGACGGCGCAGGCTTGACGGCAACAACGGGCTGCGCCCCTCCCACTTCCCGCACGGAGATCACAATGTCCGGTATTGCTGAAGTTATTAAGTCCCGAATTTCCGCCAACAGCTACGACACAGAACGTCAATTGACCGATCAACAGATCGCTGAGCTGATCGATCTGGCAACACACGCCCCCTCTGCCTTCAACCTTCAGAACTGGAAGTTCCTGGCCGTGCGCAGCACCGAAGCCAAGGCACGATTGCTGCCGTTGGCTTTCGGTCAACAGAAGATCATGGATGCAGCCGTGACCTTTATTGTCTGTGGCACCCTCAAGCCCCATGAAACACTGCCGGCAGCCCTGAAACCGACACTCGATGCCGGCATCATTGACCAGACGATCTACGACATGTGGGTGGGCGCGGCTCAAGGCATGTACCAGAAAAACCCGCAGCTGCAACGCGACGAAGCGATCCGCTCAGGCTCACTGGCCGCGATGACCTTGATGCTGGCAGCCAAGGGCCAGGGCTTGGTTTCTACCCCCATGATTGGCTTCGACCAGGCGGCTGTGGCCAAAGAGTTTGCGCTCTCGGACGTGGAAATTCCCGTCATGTTGATTACCGTTGGTTATCCTGGCGCAACCAACTGGCCGCAAAAGCCTCGTAAAGCTGTCAACGACGTGCTGCTGTTCGTATAGGCCCATGGCGCGAACGCTAGCCTGGCCAGGCAAAGCCTGGCTTCGCTAGCGGCGGCCGCTCGCTTCACAACCAAGACCTGCCTGGGACATTGAAAGACGACCGTTATGTCCAAATCGCCCTCTTCGTTACGCGCAATACTGATCGCTGCCTGCCTGGGGTTTCTTGTCGTTCAACTGGATGTCAGCGTGGTGAACGTCGGCCTTGGCGCCCTCAAGAGCGCGTTCGGAACCGACCTCACAGGCTTGCAGTGGGTCATCAACAGCTACGCCTTACCCTTTTCTGCCTTGCTGATCCTTGGCGGCGCATGGGGCGACAAGTGGGGGGCAAAATCGGTCTTCGCAACGGGCTTCGCTATCTTCACCCTCGCCTCCGTCGGCTGCGGCCTCGCCGACAGCATGACCATACTGATCACGATGCGGGTCGTGCAGGGCATCGGCGCGGCCTTGCTCATACCGACCTCACTGACCCTGATTCGCGTGTCATTTCATGACCCCAACGCCCGTCGTTCAGCCGTGGCGCTTTGGGGCGCCTGTGGGGGTATCGCACTGGCTGCCGGCCCCGTAATCGGCGGCTTGATGATCGAGTATTTCGGCTGGCGAAGCGTATTCCTGCTTAACATTCCGATCGGCCTATTGGCCATCGGGCTGATCCTTCGTTACGCCCCCGCGTCCCCTCGGGTTGATAAGCAGGTCGATATTCCCGGCCAAATCAGCATTGTCATTTGCCTGGCCTCGCTGACTTATGGCTTAACCGAATCCAGTGCCAAGGGTTGGGTCAGCGAAACACTTACAGCAATGGCGATCGCCGTCACCTGTGCGCTGGCCTTTATTGTGATTGAACGTCGGGTAAAACATCCGATGCTGCCCACTAGCCTGGCCACAAACAAAGTGCTGGGGAGCATGGCGCTCGCAGGCGCAGCGATCAACCTGACCTTCTATGGAACGGTCTTTGTTTTCAGCATTTACTTTCAAACATTCCTGCATTACGACGCGTTCAAGACCGGCCTGTCGTTTATACCGCTGACCGCGGTGCTGACACTCTCAACCATGCTCTCGGCAAGGTTCGCCAAGCGGTTCAGCGCCACGCGTATTATCACGACGGGTTTCACGATTCAGATCATCGGGTTCATCGCCCTGTCGCAAACCACTCCACACACCTCGCTGTGGCAGCTCAACGGCGCGCTCATGCTCGTGGGTATTGGCAGCGCGATGTCTGTCCCGTCCATTACCAACTCGATGCTCTCGTCGGTGACCCAGCACGATGCAGGTATCGCCTCGGGCTTGATGGCCTCTGCCAGGCAACTGGGCGGCGTGATCGGCGTTGCCGTTTTCGGCACACTGATCGCCCACTCTGACGAGGCATCGTTCTCCTACGGAATGTCGAAGGCCATGCTGCTCTCTGCGTTGACCTTGCTCATGTGCATCGGCGTGAATCTGTACGTTTCCCGCCAAACCCGGGTGCCGGCGCCGCAGTAAAAGCCAACTGGCGCTGGCGCCACGGCAGCCCCGGCGATCACAGCTCATCACCTGGGGTTATCTGTAAATCCTTAAAATGCGCGACGGTCCCGGACTCGATCCAAATACCGACACCGCCGCGCTGTTCAGCGCCAAACTTGAGATCGTTCACAATAAATGCGGGCTTTTCTTTATGGTCGAGATACAAGCTGGCTTTGGATCCCTTGACGACTAATTTCATGTGTATCCATCGCCCAAGCTCGATATCCGCATAAGTCTCATATTTTTCGGGTGACTCTTTACGCAACTGGTCAAACCTGAAATCTGGAAAACCTGCGTATTGTACGGAGTGGTTTCGCCTTATCTGATCGTCGGCCTGACTATTGGTCGGGCGCAGGTAGATGCTTTCGAAGCGGGCCTGACTGTCGATACGAAAAGAAACGCCAATAAAGCCCCTGGCATAGGCCGGCGCGTCTGAAGCAAGGTCACTGGCAACATCAACTTCAATTGACCCGTCTTTGAAATCAACGGGTAGCCAAGCCATAAAGTCCCTATCCAGTAACCGCTCTTTGGCCTCGTCCTGGTAGGAAGACGTTGGCATTTTGATTTCCAGAGCGGCCTGGCCTCGGTAAACGCTTTCAACCAGCGAGACACCTGAAAGGCAAAATTCACTGGAATGTGAGTATTGGGTATTTACCACTTCATCAGCCATTACGACCCCAACAGATACCGCGAGAAAGGCAACTAACGCATTCAACATCAGGAGATCAACTCTGCAAATCACTGAGTTCCAGCCATCAAAAAAAGACCCGATGGAAAGAGACTTTTCATCGGGTTCTTCGCGAACGTTTAACGGCTGACTACGCGATAACAACGCCTAGAACATCAATCACCGCGTCACCACCTGGGCAGGTGTCACTCAGACGATATCGTCGACTACCCCGCCATCTACCCGGAGCGCCGCCCCGGTGGTGGCTGATGCCTGCGTCGAGCAGACGTAAATGATCATGTTCGCGACTTCTTCGACCGTGGCAGCGCGCTGGATGATCGAACTAGGTCGATGCTGCATGACGAATGCTGACGCCACCGACTCGAGTGATTCTCCGGTTCGCTCAACTTCTGCGTTCAGCATTTCAGCAACGCCATCGGATAGCGTCGGTCCGGGGAGCACGCTATTCACGGTTACGCCACTTCCCGCAACTCGCTTGGCTAAACCACGCGCCAAGGCCAATTGTGCTGTCTTCGACACGCCGTAATGAATCATGTCCGCGGGAATGTTGCGTGCCGATTCAGACGCGACAAACACCACTCGCCCCCAACCACTCTCAACCATCGCCGGTAGCAACGCTCGGCTTATACGCACACCCGACATCACGTTGGTTTGCCAGTAGTTGTTCCAAACCTCATCGCCAGCCTCAAAGAAATCCTGTGGCCCATAGATGCCCGCATTATTAACCAGGATGTCGATACCACTGAGGCCCGACAACAGCGCCTCGACCCCTTCCGAGGTGCTCAGGTCTGCAGCGACACCCGTGACAACGGCTTCAGGCACCGCTGCCAGCAGACGAGCAACCGCATCGTTTACAGAATGTTGACTCCTTCCGTTGATGACGACGGCTGCGCCGGCTTGCGCGAGCCCTTTGGCCACCGCAAAACCAATACCGCCAGTGGATGCGGTTACTAAGGCGCGTTTCGTGTTCAGTTGGATATTCATCATTACTCCGTCAAGAATGAGCGGGCATTTCTACCCTTCAGTAGCCCCTACGGCGACGTAGAAAACCAAGGTGACACTCTATTGACTGATCACGCGCTGATAAATATCCATTGCGAATGGTGATTTACAACAGCCTGTTTCAAAAGGCTTCCGACACCACCGCATCAACGCCAAAGGTCTGCGTCGCGAAGTCGAGAAAGCTACGGACTTTAGGTGTCAACCTGCGGTCAGGTGCGAAGAGCACATGCAAGGGCCGACTCGGCGGCGGGTAGTCGGGCAGCAACGCGATCAGTTCACCTTGCTGCAGCGACTTGCGCACAAGCTCCACGGGTTGAAGCAATATGCCCAATCCGGCCAGCGCGGCGCACAGAAGCGGCTCGCCGTGATCAGCCATCAACCGGCTGCCCACCGGAACAATGACCTTGCCTTCAGGCCCGTTAAACGTCCAATGGGTGCGCAGCTCAGTGTGTGAAAACCCCAGGCATTCATGGGCCTGAAGGTCCCACGGTGTTTCAATCGCAGGCTTGCCTTTCAAGTAGGACGGCGCGGCACACAGAATGAGCCTGTAGGGCGCCAACGGCCTTGCGACCAGGCCGCTGTCCGAGAGCTGCCCAACCCTGAACACCACATCGAAGCCTTCGTCTATCAGGTCGACGGCACGGTTGGCCAGGGTCAGTTCGACGCTGACCAAGGGGTTGGCCTGCATGAACTCAGGCAGCCTTGGCGCAAGCGACTGCATACCGAAACTCACGGGCGCATTGATCCTTAGCTTGCCGCTGGGCGAGGCCTGTATTTCGGCCGCCATATTTTCAGCAGTTTCTACTTCCGCCAGGATGAATTTGCAGCGTTCATAAAATTCACGCCCGAAGTCCGTGAGACTCTGGCGCCGGGTGGTGCGGTTTAACAAACGCACGCCTAGGTGCTGCTCCAAATGATGAACGTGCTTGCCGATCAATTGCGCAGACATTTGCAGTGCGTTGCCAGCAGCACTGAAAGACCCTATCTCCACGGCTTTGACAAACGCCGCCATGCTACTCAGACGATCCATTACCAATGATCCGTTTCGAATGTTCACGCATTCTGGGTATTTATCTCACGACTGTCCAAGCTCTATTGTCCTCTCACAGCACAATCGTTGTGCCAAGTGCGGGAACGTGAGTGAAGTCATCAACCGCAGGTTAACGACCAGGCATTTCGAGTCTCGGCGCGCTGAGGCCAGCCCTCAATAAGGCTCAATACTTGACTTGATTGCCTAGCGCCTTTTTTTAAACTGCATGGAATTGGACTGTGGGATACCCGCTGAAAAAACAATCGCTCTCCGCCCTGCTCGGCGAAGACTTTTACTTTCCCCATGAAATCATGGGTCAGGCGTTCCGCGTGTCGGACTTCGAAGACCTGACACTCAGCAGCTTCGTCACCAGCGACCAGGTCAACTTGGGGTACTGGGAAGCCGGTGCGGGTAGACCCCTGATCTTCATCCCCGGCTGGTCTGCAAACGGCGCGATGTACTTCCACGTCATGCATATCCTGAGCAAGCATTACCACGTGTACGTGCTGGACGTTCGCAACCAGGGCCTCTCCGAAAGGACCGCGCTCGGCAACCGGATCTCACGCTATGCCATGGATGTGAAAGAGTTTGCTGAGCACCTGGGCCTGTCCGAAGCCGATTACTGCGGCTGGTCAATGGGCGCATCCGTGATGTGGGCCTACATCGACCTGTTCGGCACACAAGGCATACGGACGCTGAGCATCATCGACCAGGCCCCCTCGATCTATTGCCATGCCGACTGGACAGAACAACAGCGACTGGAAGCAGGTGCTTTCACCACCTCGCCTGAACGCATGATCGCGTCCTACGTCAACATGACGCCCACCAACCAATTGATTTCGGGAAGCCGGGTGGTTGAGCGGGCCATGGCCCTGGACTCGCCCTACTTTCACAACGTCATAAGCCTGGCGCAGGCTGTTGTGAACGACGACATGGCGTTTACAGGGCTCGTGCTTTTCGATCACGCCACGAACGATTGGCGAGACGTCATTCAATTCAAAATTGATGTTCCAACGGCGATTTTCACAGGGGAATACAGCGACTGGCTGGACAGTCAGCGGTGGATGAGCTCGGTCATCAATGACGCGGTGCTGCATGTGTACAGCAAAGCCGAACAAGGCGACCATTTTCTGGCATTCAAGAATCCGGAAAAATTCGCTGCCGATCTGCAGGCCTTTCTGGACACTCCCTGAGTCAAGCCCGAGCCCCTCTCTCTACAAGCAGCGCGGTCGCCAGAAGAGTCCGCGACAACGCCTTGTACGCCAAGAATGCGACGCTCCATTTGCCCGGCTGAATGCTCCCCTTTCTCAGCCGGGATTTTTTGCGCCACACCGCCTCTACCGCTCCCACTGAGGGTGGCTAAATCGCTCAACCAGAAAGTTGATCAGCACCCGGACCTTGGTCGCCAAGTGCTTGCGGGTGGGATAGACCACGTAGATGCCCAGTTCGACCGACTGGTACTCAGGCAGGATCTCAACCAGGTCCCCCGCCCGCAAATCCTCGGCCACCATGAAGCTGGGCTGCAAGGCAATGCCGCCCCCTGCCAAGGCAATACTGCGACAGGTATCGCCATTGTTGCAGCGAACGATCGAGCGGGTGCGCACACTTTCGCTGCCGTCAGGGCCCTGGAATTGCCACTCATTGCCGCTGGCGAAGTTGGTGTAGGCAATCACTCCGTGCTCCGCCAGGTCCGCCAAGGTGCGCACTTGTGGGTGGCTCGCCAGATAGTCGGGTGACGCACACAGGCACATCCGCGTGCCCGCCAGACGGCGCCCTATCAGGGAAGAGCTTTCCATGCGGGCAATACGAACCGCGGCGTCGAAGCCCTCCTCCACAAGATCCACCAGGCGGTCGTTCAAGCTGATGTCCAACTCGACGTTGGGGTAGGCCTTCATGAAGTCGCCCCATAGCGGCGCCAAGTGCAGCACACCGAAACTGACCGGCGCATTCACCCTTAAAACACCACTGGGTTCCGGTGCAGTGGACGATACGGCCTCCTCGGCCTGATCCATGAGCGCCAGGACTTCACGCGCTTGGTGGTAAAACTGGCGCCCCTCCTCCGTCAATGAAAGGCGTCGGGTCGTGCGGTGCAGAAGCCGCGCACCGAGTCGTTCTTCAAGGCCGCTCACGTAGCGCGAGATGGCCGCCTTGGACATTCCAAGGGGCTCGGCCGCACCGACAAAACTGCCTTTATCGACCACGGTGCAGAAGACCTGCATCTCCAACGCTCTGTCCATCATTGTCTCGGCAAGTGGAACGGTTAGTCGCATTTGGCCTTATTTATCTCAATATCTCAACCTATAAACTGAGCCCATCGAAACGCACATCAACGCAAATGAGGTCGTTATGAAAATTACAGTAGTGGGTACCGGTAACATGGGTTCGGCGTTCGCAAAACAGCTGTCCAGTGCCGGGCACATCGTTCGCATCACTGGCCGTGAAATTGAAAAGGCCAAAGTGTTGGCCGCTCAGTTTGAAAATGCCAGCGCCTTTCCGGCAGCTGAAGCACTGGGTGACAGCGATGTCGTTGTCCTTGCCACGGCCTACGCAGACGCCGCCACAGCACTGCAAAGTCTGGGTGATCTGACCGGCAAAGTGGTCATCGATATCACCAACCCACTGAGCGCCGACTACATG
Source organism: Pseudomonas sp. 10S4 (assembly GCF_034344865.1). Taxonomy (NCBI): domain Bacteria; kingdom Pseudomonadati; phylum Pseudomonadota; class Gammaproteobacteria; order Pseudomonadales; family Pseudomonadaceae; genus Pseudomonas; species Pseudomonas sp. 10S4. The sequence goes on along the minus strand of NZ_CP133774.1, from coordinate 4,336,245 downwards.
TCGCTGACCATCGGTCACGTGACCAGCGCCAGCGAGGAAATCGCCAAAGCGGTGCCTCAAGCCCACGTCGTCAAGGCATTCAATACCCTGTTCGCTCAAGTGCTCGCCGACGGCCCGACATTCTCGGATAACCAGCGTGGCAGCGTGTTCGTCGCCAGTGACAGTGATCGTGCTAAGCAGACCGCAACGGCCCTGGCACAAAGCCTGGGTTGGAAGACGGTGAACGCAGGTGGACTGGTCAACGCCCGTTACTTGGAGCCGCTGGCAGGCCTGAACATCTATCTCGGCTATGGCGCCGGCCTAGGCACCTCCATCGCCCCTACCTGGCTTAACAAGTAATCACTTCGGAGCACTTCACCATGAACACTTCGTTCCCCCTGTTGTTTGTGTCTCATGGTGCTCCAATGTTTGCCATCGAGCCCGGTCTGGCTGGTCAGCGGCTGGCCGAGCTCGGTCGCGAACTGCCGCGACCAGATGCCATCGTCATCCTCTCTCCGCATTGGATGACGCGTGGTGAAGTCAACGTCACGGCGAGCACCGCCCCTGACACCATCCACGATTTTGGTGGGTTTCCCGACGCGCTGTACCAGTTGAGCTACCCGGCACCTGGGGCTCCGGCGCTGGCCGCCCAAATCGTGGGTTTGCTGCAGAATGCGGGATGGAAGTCCCGGCTTGACGACCGTCGAGGCCTGGACCACGGCGCCTGGGTGCCACTGCTGTATCTGGCCCCTGAGGCAGACATACCTGTCGTTCAGGTATCGATGCCTGCCGGCCTCGATACCCACCACGCCTGGAAATTGGGCCAAGCCCTCAAGCCACTGCGGGATATGAATGTGCTGATCGTGGCTTCCGGAAGCCTGACCCACAACTTGTATGAGTTTCGGGGGGCGGCCACCCACGGTGCCGACTACGTGAAAGCGTTTGCAGCCTGGACAGCCCAAACCCTGCAGGCGGGCAATACCGATTTCTTGCTGGACTATAAGCAGCACGCACCTTCGGCCGAACGTGCCCACCCGACGGATGAGCATTTTTTACCGCTGCTCATCGCCCTCGGCGCGGCCGGTGAACACTACGAGACTCGAGTTCTGGAGGGCGGCGTGAGCTACGGGGTACTGGCGATGGACAGCTATCTATTTTCCTCAAACAACCCTGTTGGATTCGACTCAATTCAACCTAGCCAAGGCGTTACAGATCATGCGTGACACCTCTTTTTCCGAAGCCGCTCGCGAGCCGCAAACGGGCCTGTTTTTCCGCAAGGGTTGCAGTACATCGGCGCCTAAGGGCCGGCTGCTTCTGCTGCATGGCGTCGGTTCAAATGAAGCGAATCTCGCGTCATTGGCCGCGTCCCTGCCCGAGGAGCTGGAAGTCATTCTGCTCCGCGGCCCGCTGCAGGTTGGCCCACAAGGCTTCGCCTGGTACCAGGTGAACTTCACCAGCAACGGCCCTTCATTCAATCAAGAACAGGCAGAGGCCGCCCGGCAACTGTTGCACCACTTCATCGAAGCGCTGCCCACGCTACCTACCGTGATCGCCGGCTTCAGCCAGGGCGGCATCATGAGCGCGAGCCTCGGGGTCACCGAGCCCGAGCTGGTTGCCGGATTTGCAATATTGAGCGGCCGGATGCTGCGCGAACTTGATCCTCGGATTGCTTCGGCCGATCGACTCAAGTCCATCAACGCTTTCATCGCCCATGGTCACCAGGACAACGTACTACCAATGGCTTGGGCGAAAGAAGCGGACGAATGGCTGAGTCGAATCGGCGTCGCCCACGAAACGCATTTCTACGACATGGCCCACGAGATCGTCGCTGAAGAACTGGCGGACTTCTCGCAATGGCTGACCAACACGCTGTCACTCTCCAAGTAAACAAAAAGGAACTGCACCATGATCGACACACGTACCGCACCATACGCTGCCTTCGTTATGCGCCTGGCACTGGGCATTATGTTTATTGCCCACGGCCTGACCAAAGTCTTTGTCTTCACCCCGGCAGGCACTGCGGGCTTCTTTGAGTCCATCGGCTTCCCGGGCTTCCTGGCCTACCCGGTCATGGCCTTTGAAGTGATCGGCGGTTTGATGCTGGTGCTGGGAGTTTATTCGCGCTGGGTAGCCGCTCTGGCAGTGGTTCAGCTGTTCGTGGCCGCGACCGTCCACTTCGGCAATGGCTGGAGCTTCACCAACGCCAATGGCGGCTGGGAATACCCGATTTACCTGAGCGTCACCGCACTGGTCGTAGCCTTACTGGGCGACGGCGTCTTTGCGGCAAAGGCCTCCAACAAAGCGTAAGTCACAGCGGATTCAAAACCTGCCGACGCTGCGGAAATCTCCGGAGCATCGGCAGTTTTCGCTCGGGTCAACCATACCGCCTCACGTCAGACGCGATGTCATAAAGCTTACAAAGGCCTTTATCTTGGGTAACGGATGACGACTCGATGGCCAGAGAATGCTGAAGGTACGGTGGTCGCGAACGTAGCGATCCAATACAGGCACCAATCGTCCGTCTGCAATGGCGTCCTCGACAAAAAAGTCAGGGAGGCACGCTATACCTTGTCCCGCCTCAGCCATTGCCAACAACGGTTCAATCGCGTTGGCGGTAGCCGACTGTCCCAGTTCAACACTGTCCTGTCCCTTTTTTGACACCAGAGGCCAAGGGTCGAGTTTACCGCTGGTGGGATATCGGTAACGCAGGCATGAATGGCTGGACAGTTCCGATGGCCGTGATGGAACACCCCGGCTTGAAAGATAGTGTGGAGACGCGACCAGACGATGACTGTAGCCGTTGAGCTTGCGCATCATCAGGCGCGAGTCTTCAACCTCACCGATACGCATCACGGCATCAAAACCCTCCTCGATCACGTTAACCAACCGATCACTGAACTCCAGTTCCAACTCCACTTCGGGATACGCCTGCTGAAACGCAATCAAGTGAGGCATCAACCTCATGCCCAGTTGTGGCAAACCGAGGCGCAACTTCCCCTGGGGCTTGCCAGCAGCCTGGGTGAGCTCTCGTTTGGCAACCTCGTACTCCGCGAAAATTCGATGGCAGCGTTCCAGAAACAGGCTGCCCTCGGACGTCAGGGTAATGGCGCGCGTGGATCGGTGAAACAGCCGTACACCAAGCTCTTCCTCCAGCCGCGCAACCGCCTTACCAATGGCCGATGAAGACACGCCGGTTCTGCGCCCAGCCTCGGTAAAGCTACGCGTTTGCGCGGCATGCACGAACGCGCTGAGCGCTCCAAAATGATCCATGACCACCCCTGTCTATTTGAGCGTTTTATTCGCAAATGTTCGGAACTTCATCCTGTTTTTCTTTTGCATCATACAACCTATAGTCACCGCCATTGTGACTTCACCCCGCTATATCGCACTACGAAGTCACCGTCATCTGACTACACGAGAGCCCTCGAATGACTTCGATGCCTTCCACCTACGAACTTGCACCTGAGCTCAAACAACACCTCGGCTACGCGCGCGTTTTCCAACCCGGCCATTTGACCTTCGGCTTTATCGCGCCGCTGGAAAGCTATCCCAATAGCCCAGGCCCAACCCTGCAGGATCACGCGCAGATGGCTCACAAGGTCGATGAGGCCGGCTTTTCCGCCATCTGGCTACGGGACGTGCCCTTTTACGACCCGAACTTCGGTGACGTGGGGCAAATCCTTGATCCGCTGGTCTATGCCGGCTTCCTCGCTGCCGTGACCAAGCAGATTGCCATCGGCACCGCCGGCATCGTCCTGCCCTTGCGCGATCCGTTGATCGTTGCCAAGCAGGCAGCGAGCATCGATCAGTTGCTTGGGGGACGTTTTATCCTTGGGCTGGCCACCGGTGATCGGCCGGTGGAATACCCCGCCTTCGGGCTCGACTTCGACAACCGTGCCGAGCGGTTCCGTGACGCGCTGGCAATCATTCGCGCCACGACGGAAACACACTGGGCCGTGCACCCGTCGCGGTTTTATGGCCAGTTGAATGGAGAGATCGACCTAGTTCCCAAACCGGTAGGCTCACGCATGCCGACCATTATCGTTGGCCAGGCCGGCCAGTCGCTGGAGTGGATTGGAGAAAATACGGACGGCATTCTTTCCTACATATCCAATCCGGCGCTGATCCCGCAAATCATAGAGCGTTGGCGCGCCGCCTGTGGCGCCAACGTTTACAAGGCATATGGCTACGGCACCCTGTTTGACCTGGATCGTGATCCAAACCATCCCGTCCAAGCGGGCCGCGTGCTGCGTGCTGGGCGAAATGCGCTGATTGAACATTGGAAACGCCAACAGGATCAGGGTGTCGGTCACGTTGCCCTGCACTTCAAACCTCAGCGACGCCACGCCTCGGAAGTCATCGACGAACTGGGCGAATACCTCTTGCCGCACTTCCCAAGTGCTTCCTTACCCGTCGAACCATCGCCAGCGCAGGCCCACTCATGAATCGTCCTCTGCATCATATGGATTTCATTTTTCAGACGACCCTGGGGACCTATCCCTTGGCAGCGCAGTGCGAGATGCTCGCCGAACTCGGCTACCAGGGGCTGACGATGTCCGCCTGGAGCAAAGACCTGAAGTCGATCGCCCAGGTTAAACCCACCTGGGGCCTGGACGTGGGCGCGGTCTACCTGATCTATCGCAAGGGCCTGGAATCGTTTGTGACCAACATTTTCGAGACCATCGAGGGCTGCACCACAATCGAACTGGCCTTGCATTCCGGCGACGAAGTCACGAACTTTGACCGCCGAATGCTCGAGCGCCTGCTGCCGATCTGCGAGCGCCGTGGCCTGGAGATCAGCCTGTACCCGCACGCCCGCTACGGCATGCAGACGACCACAGAGGCGGTGGCCCTATGCAGAGAGTTCAACCATCCGCGCCTTAACATCGTGTTCAACGGTTATCACTGGTACGCGACGGAAGAGCATGCATTAGAGCAGCGTCTTGACGCGATGTGGCCTTGGCTCAAACAGGTAAATATTGCCGGCACTCGGCGCTCCCCGCTCGGATGGGGCGGACTGGCAACAATCGAACCGCTCGATGAAGGTGAAATGGACAACTTTGCGCTGTTGGGCGCCCTCGAACGGCGCGGCTTTGACGGACGATTTGGCGTGCTCGGCTGGGAAAGCATGGGCGGTGACGTATACGGCAACCTGCGCCGCTCGGTCACTGCGTTCCGTTCCATAGAGCAACGGTTGGCCGCCCACCCTGAATGGGCTGTCCTGACCGACTCGCCTCACTGAGCCAGGAGATAAACCATGGCTCATCGCATCCATGCACTCGATTCCTTTTTCTACTCGTCGATGGGCGTATACGCCTTTCAAACACAGTGCGAAATGTTGGCTGAACTCGGTTACGACGGCATGACTGTCGCCGCCTGGGGTGGCACACCACTGACCGACCTCTCGCTGCTGCCGGGCGTACCGAAACAACATGGCCTGCGGATTGAAGGGCTATACCTAGTGCTGCATGAGGGACGCAACGACACGCTGATCCGGCGCATCGTCGAAACGGTCGAGGGCGTAGAGCTGATCGAACTGGCTGTGCAGACCTCCGTCAATGGCAACCACGCGATCATGCGTTTCATCGAATCGCTGTTGCCGATTGCCGAACGACGCGGATTACGGATTGCGCTGTATCCACATCTACACCATGTCACCCAGACCACCGCGCAGGTGGTGCAGATTTGCGAGCACTTTGCTCACCCTCGCCTGGGGGCCTCGTTCAATGGCTATCACTGGTACGCGAGCCAGGAAGGCGAGCTTGAACAGCGCCTCGCTGCGATGAAACCCTGGCTCATGCAAGTGGTGACTTCTGGCAGCGCACTTTCGCAACTCGGCTGGGGCGGCGCGGCCACCATGGAGCCGGTCGACCGCGGAGAGCTCGACAATTTTGCTTTGATCGCAGCGCTGAACCGCGTCGGTTACACGGGCAGTATTGGCGTACTTGGCTGGGATTATGGTGGTGATATCTACCTCAAACTCCAGCGATGCCTGGCAACGCTTCGCGATATCGATCGACGCCTGGAACGTTATCCGCACTGGTCGGACTTCCCATTGAAGTAACGCATCGCTGCCTCACGAACCTAATTTGAAAAATGGAGCCTGTGATGACAGCCCTCTCTGTACTTGACCTCATGATGATCGGCGAAGAAAAAACCTTCGTCCACACGCTAGAAGACGCAGTCTCTCTGGCGCGACACGTGGAAGCTCACGGCTACAAGCGCTACTGGATCGCCGAGCACCACGACCTGCCAGGGATCGCGTCTTCGGCTACAACCCTGCTCATTCAGCATCTGGCTGCGGCAACGAGCACCCTGCGAGTGGGCTCTGGCGGCATCATGATCCCCAACCACTCTCCTCTGTTGGTGGCGGAGCAGTTCGGGACATTGGACACCTTGTTTCCAGGCCGCATCGATTTAGGTATTGGCAGAGCACCTGGATCCGCCGGGCCCGCTATCCGCGCCATACGCGGCGATGCCTCCGAGCGAGACTTCACGCAAGACATCCAACAATTGACCGACTATCTAGCGGACGATGGAAATCAGCCGGTTCGCGCGATCCCTGGAAAACATGACGTTCCACTATGGCTATTGGGTTCGAGCATGAACAGTGCTGATCTCGCCGCGAAACTGGGGCTGCCCTATGCATTCGCTTCACATTTCGCACCTCGATTTTTGATGGAAGCCATTACGCATTACCGCGCCACATTCCGGCCGTCAGCAGTGCTGGAGAGTCCTTATGTCATCGCAGGCGCGAATGTTTTCGCTGCCCCGACTCGAGCCGAAGCCGACTACCTGGCGAGCTCACACCGTCAGTGGGTCAGCAACTTGTACACGGGCAAAGCAGGCGCTCTGCCGCGTCCGGAAGAGGGCTTTATGGAACGGCTGTCCAACTATGATCGGCAGAATTTGGCTGAAGCCATGTCGTGCACTGCAATTGGCAACAAAGACGATGTAGGACGTTGGCTGCGCCAGTTCATCGCGACCACGGAGGTGGACGAGGTGATAATCGATGCGAGGATTTACGACCCTGACGCACGCCGCCGCTCCTATCAACTCGCCGCCGAATCCATTTCCGACCTGCTCGACTGATACCAAGGGGAACGGTGTTGCTGCGGTCCCTCTATCGCTGACCTCAACACGAGGCCAGCGAAGGCTATGAACCCGAGGTATCCGATATGCTCGATACAGATCAAAAATCGACGTCCACCTCGCCCCACTTCGACGCAACCATGCGCGCGATTGCACACCCAGTGAGACGAAAAATCCTCGAGTGGCTCAAGGCGCCGACTCTGCATTTCCCCCGCAACCATGCGGTTTTGAGTTCGGGGTGAGCGTTGGCCAGATCACACAACGTTGCGGCCTGTCCCAATCGACAGTCTCCCAACACTTGGCGGTGCTCAAAGGGGTGGCATTGGTCGATGTACACAAAACCGGCCCTTTTCATTTCTTGAAGCGTAACGAGGCGGCTATTCAGCACCTCACTGGCTGCCTGAGTGATTTGCTGGAAAACAGACGCTTACCCGCCATCCACGAGGCGGAGTAGAAAGGCAGGGCAAAACAACGCCCTTTCACCATCGGTTATTCATTAGAAACAAATTGATGGAAGTCCCCAAACAGAATGGTCGTGTTTGTTTCTTCGGCATACGAATATACTCCCCACCAGTACTTTAAATACTCCCACCCAGTACCGATGTACTATGGCCGCCACGCCTATAACTGGAGTCGTTCGATGCCACATTCGCCCGCTGAAAAAAACGTGTATTGGGAAGAGTCAATCGGGTCAGGGGCCAGCTGGACGCGCTGCAGACTGCGCTTGAGCAGGGCGCCGAGTGCGGCCCTGTATTGCAGCAGATTGCTGCACTGCGCGGCGCAGTAAATGGCTTGATGGCCGGCGTTCTTGAAAGCCATCTCAGGGAGGAATTTTCAAATTTAACCGACACGTCCGAGACGCAGCGTTCCTCAATCGACGAAGTGGTTTCGTTGGTGCGTACCTACCTCAAGTAACTACCGGTACACCTACCGATCCCGACGATTTGCCTCGGTCAGACAAGCACTACTACTTGGAGAACGACCTTTATGAAATCCCGTGCTGCAGTTGCATTTGAACCAGGCAAGCCGCTTCAAATCGTCGAGATCGATGTTGCACCGCCACGCGCAGGCGAGGTACTGATCAAGATCACCGACACCGGCGTGTGCCATACCGACGCGTTCACGTTATCGGGTGATGATCCTGAGGGTCTGTTCCCCGTGGTCTTGGGCCATGAAGGCGCCGGCATAGTGGTGGAAGTGGGTGAGGGGGTCACAAGCCTCAAGCCCGGTGACCATGTCATCCCCCTCTACACCGCTGAGTGCGGCGAATGCCTGTTTTGCAAATCCGGCAAGACCAATCTTTGCGTCGCTGTCCGTGAAACCCAGGGCAAAGGTGTGATGCCAGACGGCACCACCCGCTTTTCCTACAACGGCCAGCCGCTCTACCACTATATGGGGTGCTCAACGTTCAGCGAGTACACCGTGGTGGCTGAAGTCTCCGTCGCGAAGATCAATCCAGACGCAAATCACGAACATGTGTGCTTGCTCGGCTGTGGCGTCACCACCGGGATCGGCGCAGTGCATAACACCGCCAAGGTACAACCAGGGGACACCGTTGCGGTGTTCGGGCTCGGCGGTATCGGGCTTGCGGTGATTCAAGGCGCGCGCCAGGCCAAGGCAGGACGCATCATTGCCGTGGATACCAACCCTGGAAAATTCGAACTCGCCAAGTCTTTTGGTGCCACTGATTGCATCAACCCGAAAGATCATGAAAAGCCAATTCAGCAGGTGATCATCGACGCGACAGGCTGGGGCGTCGACCACTCGTTCGAGTGTATCGGTAACGTGAACGTCATGCGTGCAGCGCTGGAAAGTGCACACCGTGGTTGGGGACAGTCGATCGTCATTGGCGTGGCTGGGGCGGGTCAGGAAATTTCTACACGCCCTTTCCAACTCGTAACGGGTCGTACCTGGAAAGGCTCCGCCTTCGGTGGTGTAAAAGGCCGTACCCAACTGCCGAAGATGGTTGAGGACGCGATGAAGGGCGAGATTAAGCTGGCGCCTTTTGTGACGCACACCATGCCACTGGAACGCATCAATGAAGCGTTCGACCTGATGCATGCAGGCAAGTCGATCCGTACCGTCATCAAGTACTGAAGCTTGGCCCAGGGGTGCAAGCCCCTGGCGTCAGTCCGAGTTCCCTACCGATCTGGAGATACACAGTGAGCGACATAAAACTTCATCCATCACTGGATAACGGTCTATCCCCTGCTACCTCGAACTTCACCGGCGGGACACTGCAGTGCCTGTGTACCGCCAATAAGGTCGAGGTCACGATCTCAACTCAGACTTTGCACAACCACGCCTGTGGCTGCAGCAAATGCTGGAAACCGGCAGGTGCGACATTCGCTGTTATTGCGGTCGTCCCACGGGGAAAAGTCAGCGTCACCGCGCACGCGGATAAACTCGCCATTGTGGACGAGCACGCGACCATTCAGCGCCATGCTTGCACCGAGTGCGGCGCGCATTTGTACGGGCGTATCGAGAACAAGGATCACGCGTTCTACGGGTTGGACTTCGTACACACTGAGCTTTCATCCCAAGCCGGATGGTCTGCTCCAGGGTTCGCTGCTTTCGTTTCATCGATAATCGAAACAGGGACGCCACCTCAAGAGATGAAGGCAATCCGTGCACGTCTTCGTTCAATCGGCCTTGAACCCTATGACTGCCTGTCCCCTGATTTGATGGATGTGCTGGCTACGCAAGTCGCCAAGTTGAGGGGCGTAGTTCAGCCCAAATAATACTGATAACTGTCAGGCCTCACCTCAGCACCAGGCGCCGTCAATCATTTGAACGATTGACGGCGCCTGACCGATTGAGCGCTATTGGCTCCCGATTAACCGGTTCCCAATCAATACACTAGTGCAGAGATTTTTTCTTTTTAAACGCATGCAACAGTGCGTCAGCCGCCACGATCGCGTCATACACCAAGTCAGGCGTCACCGTAAAAGGCATGTTGTGAATCGTGTCGTTTTTGTCGCATGCCAGTTCGGCGACCTTTCTCCACTCCGCTTCCTTAAAGCTTTTGAGCCCTAAATCCTCAAGCGTCAACGGGAGACCGACGGCGATCGCAATATCAACAACCTCTTCAATCTCCTCCATCGGTGCGGCCTCCATCACTAATTGAGTGAACAAGCCGAAAACCACCTTTTCACCATGCTGTGCTCCGTGTAGATCATGCACTATGGTCATTCCGTTATGGATCGCATGCGCCGCAGCACAACCACCCGATTCAGCTCCGACAGCTGACATGTAAATGGTGGCTTCAATGGCGTTCTCCAATGCAGCAGTGATGACTTTCTTCTCCACCGCAAAAGCCGCCTGCGCTGAATACTTCTTGATGGTTGCATAGCACGTTTGGGCAATAGCAAAACCGATCAACGTAGGCTTGAGCATTTTTCCGTCATTGCCCAGGATCAGGTTGTCGCGTTGCGCAGCAAAGCACGCTCTCGCCTCAAAATAAGTTGCCAGACCATCACCCACACCGGCCGCAAAAAATCTGGGAGGTTGTTCCGCCAAAATGCGCGTATCCGCTAAAACAACGTCCGGATTCTTTGATAAAAACAGGTAGCGATTAAACGTATCGTCGTCATTGTAAATCACTGAAATCGCGGTACAGGGCGCATCCGTCGAAGCCAATGTGGGCAGAATCAATACTGGCTTTTCCAGGAAATGTGCGGCTGCCTTGGCGGTATCCAATGTTTTTCCGCCACCAATACCGACAATATAGTCAGCCTCACGCGCGGCTTGGACATGCTTGTTGATTTCGCTGTCGGAGCACTGCCCACCGAACACGGCCAACTCAGCACGTTGTTCATGCTTGAATCCTGGCATCGCTTTTTCATGAACCCGGCCCACAATAAATTGATCGCAGATCAAATAGGCATTGGCCCCATAGGCTTTACCATGCATCGATAAATCAACCAGCGCATCAGCCTGAACCAGAAACTTGGCCGGCGATGCAATGCCTTTAGTAATAGTCATCTCAATCCCTCACGTCGCATGCGCGAAAACGCTCAACACCCATAAACTTGAACGCTCTCCAGCGCTGATGACAAATCAGTTAAATACCATCCCGCCATCAATAATGACCGCCTGACCTGTCATGTAGTCAGAGTCAGGACCGGACAAGAACGAAACGCAGGCTGCCACATCCTCGGGCTGGGAAAGTCGCTTCAAGGTGATGTGCTGGGCAAATTGTTCCATCCCCCATTCAATGCTTTGGTTGGCGTTGTCCGCCACGTCCTGGGCAACCTTGCGCATCATGGGAGTGTTCACAATGCCCGGGCAATATGCGTTCACCGTAATACCGAGATGGGCCAACTCACGGGCCGCTGTTTGCGTAATGCCCCGCACTGCGAACTTGGTCCCCCCATAAACAGCCAGGTCGGGATTGCCGATATGCCCCGCCTGCGACGAAGCACTGATGATTTTGCCGCCGTGGCCTAACGCCTTGAACGCGTTTACTGCCGCCTGTATGCCCCAGAGAACACCACCCACGTTGATATCGAACGTTCTCCGGTAGATCTCTGGCGTAATCGCTTCAATGGGAGCAATAGGCGCGATACCCGCATTATTAATGACCACATGTAGATCACCCAAGCCATCCACCGCTGCCTGCACGGCGTTGAAAACATCCTCGCGATCGGCCACATCAACCTTTATGGCCAGAGCTTTACCGCCCGTTTTCTTGATGCTTTCAGCCACCTGTGTGGCTGTTTCAAGATTCATATCGGCGCAGGCTACGGCGAAACCATCTGCCGCCAGGCGCAACGCAATGGCCTCTCCGATCCCTTGACCGGCACCGGTTACAAAAGCAACTTTTCCCAAGGACTTACTCATTGTGGTGTTCCTTCTTATTCGTGATGGGGAATTCAAGACTGTTCACACACCTACCAGGATCAAAAGCTCGCCTGGAGCTTCACACCCGCGACCCAGGCATTGTCCACCTCGTATACTCCGCCTGGATTGCGCACGTACTGCACGTTCGGGCGCACGGTCAGCCAGTTGGTCACGTGTACGCCGTAATTGAGTTCGATGTTGTATTCACTGTGCTGCACGGGCACGTACTGCGGGTCGTCATAGTCGCTGATGCCCGTGCTTTCATTGATCAGGCGCTGACGCGTGGTTACGTCGTCGTTGACCTTCAGGCGTGCGATGCCCAAGCCGATGTCATCCTTGGGCCGGGCATCAAACGGGCCTTTGTAGACTGCCCCTATGTTCTGGAAGCTCTCGATGCCGCTGGTGGCCTTGTCGTGCACGGTCAGGCTGGCAAACACGCTCAGGCCACGGGATGCATCGCCGTTGTGGGCAGTGAGCTGCTGTTGGCCAATGATCCACGCGCCATGTTTGCTGCTGCGTGATTTTGGCGCCTGGCCGGTCAACACCTGCGGGTTGCCGTTGACGTCGTCGTACAGGTCGTTGGCGCTGGCACTGCTGTGGTAGTAACCCAGGCGGTATTCACCCGGTAACGCTTCTCTGCCCACTGTTGGCTTCCAGATAACCTCCACCGGAACCAACGCACCTTTGGTACCACTGCCACTGAGCTTGAAGCCATTGCCGGTGCTGAGGTTCGATGGGTTCTGCTCATATACCCCGACCTGCACCGCCCACTGTTCATCGAGGTTATAGCGCACGCGCACGCCCCATTGGCTCACAGGCCCGCTGTACCAGACATCACCGGCGACGTTGCCGATGGGTGCGCTGCAAAACGACAGGCTCTGGAAGTCACACGGGAAGCTGGCGAAGTCTTCGTTGACGCCCACGCGGCCGAGCTTGAGATCGAGGGCACTGTCGAAGAATTTCTGGCGGTACCACATCTGGGTCAGGCGCCAGGTTTGCCCCCTGCCCCACACCTCCTGCACCGAGCTGAGCTGCGGGGCGCGCGGATCGGAGATGCGCTCGTTGGAGAGGTTGTTGCCATTGCGCTCCGTCACCAGCAATTGGAACTCGGCGTCGTCCCAGCCCAGCAGCTTCTGCAGGTCCAGGTGTGTGCCGAGCGCCCACTGCGCGGTATAGCGTGCGGTACGATCATGGTTGTAGCCACCGTGGACATTGGTGGCTGCTTCGCCGACGTAACCGACGATCACATCAACGCCCTGCTCCAGCAGTTCGCTGCGTACCCCTCCCCAATCACCCATTCCCCGTTGCGATGAAGGGTCAGCGGCGGACGCAGGTACGGCGATGCACGACAGGAGCCCAAGCCCCAGCGGCAGTTTCCAAGCGATGTTCATGTCGATTTTCCTATTGTTTTTATGTTTTACGACACAGCGTTAACCGGACCGCAGGGCAATGCCCTGACGGCCATGAAGCAAGCGATCAATTGAAAAGTGGACAGTGATGGATCAGCTCAGATGCCGGCCAGACACAGGTATTTGATCTCGAGGTAATCCTCAAGCCCGTACTTGGACCCTTCACGGCCGACACCCGACGCCTTGACCCCACCAAACGGCGCGGCCTCGGAACTGATGATGCCGGTGTTGACTCCGACGATGCCGTACTCCAGAGCCTCCCCGACTCGAAACACGCGACTCAGATTGGCGGTATAGAAATACGCCGCCAGCCCGAACTCGGTGTCGTTGGCTTTGGCGATGACTTCGGCGTCATCAAAGAAGCGGAACACCGGCGCCAAGGGGCCGAAGGTTTCTTCCTTGGCGACCCGGGCGTTGTCAGGCACGTCCACCAGAATGGTGGGTTCGAAGAAGTTCTCACCCTGGGCATGCGCGCCACCCCCTGAACAACCTTGGCGCCCTTGGCCAGCGCATCCTCGATATGCTCGCGCACCTTGGCAACGGCCTTACCGTCGATCAGCGGCCCGAGGGTGACGCCGTCGGTAAAGCCATCGCCCACCTTCAGGGCACCGACCGCCGAAGCCAGTTTGTCGACGAACGCGTCGTACACCTTGTCGTGCACGTAAAGCCGGTTGGCGCACACGCAAGTCTGCCCGGCGTTACGGAATTTTGAGGCCAGCGGCCGTCCACGGCGGCATCGAGATCGGCATCCTCGAAGACGATAAACGGCGCATTGCCACCCAGTTCCAGGGAGACCTTTTTGATGTCTTGGGCGCATTTCTCCATGATCTGACGCCCGATCTCGGTGGACCCGGTAAAGGAAATCTTGCGCACTACCGGGTTGCTGGTCAGCTCTTCGGCAATCTCCGCCGCTACGCCCGTGACCACCGACAACACGCCCTTGGGAATGCCCGCCTGCTCAGCCAAATAGACCAATGCCAGTGCCGAGAACGGCGTCTGCGAGGCCGGTTTAATTACCATGGTGCAGCCAGCGGCCAAGGCCGGGCCGGCTTTGCGGGTGATCATTGCACTGGGGAAGTTCCAGGGCGTAATAGCGGCACAAACACCCACCGGTTGTTTGATCACCAACAGGCGCTTGTCGGTCGCGCCGGGGATCAGATCCCCGTAGACACGCTTGGCCTCCTCCGCGTACCACTCGATGTACGACGCACCAAAGACAATTTCGCCCAATGCCTCAGGCAAAGGCTTGCCCTGCTCCAGCGTCATGATGTGGGCCAGGTCGTGCTGGTTGTCGATGATCAGCTCGTACCAGCGGCGCAGCGCATTGGCCCGGACCTTGGCAGAAAGCTCACGCCAGGCGGGCAACGCACGCTCGGAGGCTTCGATTGCACGGCGTGTTTCTGCCTTACCCATGCGCGGGACCTGGCCGATGGTCGTCCCGGTCGACGGGTTGACCACGGTGATCGTGGCTTCGTTGTCGGCAGCCAGCCACTCACCGTCGATAAACGCTTGATGACGCATCAGTTGGGGGTTGTTCAACTTCATTGCAGGTTCTCCGTTACGCGGCGCGACTTCGCCCCATCAACACTCACGGCCTTGAATTTGAAGCCCCGGTAGTCGTCGTTCCTGACGGCTGCCAGCTGTTCGCTGAACGCGCCCAAGCCACCCATGTAGAAATAAACCCTGTTGCTCTTGCCGGGGATATTGGCGCCGAAGATCCACGAGTCGGTCTTGGCGAACAGCGTCTGGTCGGCAATGTCCTGGCAGGTCTTGCCCCATTCCTGTTCGCTTTGCGCAGACGGTTCCACGCACGCCAGCTCGTTCTGCTCCATAAAGCCGATCAGCTCCGACACCCACTCCACTTCGGTTTCAATGGTCGGTGGAAGATTGGTAAACGGACCATTGGGCCCCAGGATCATGAACATATTGGGGAACTTGGCAGTGGCCACCGACAGGTAGCTCGACGGCCCGTCAGCCCAGTGATCCTTCATCGAGACGTTGTCGCGCCCGCGGATATCAATGCGCTTGTAGTTACCGTCCACGGCATCGAAACCGGTGGCGAACACCAACACATCCAGCTCGTGCTCTACACCGTCTGCCGTGCGAATGCCCTTGGCGGTGATCGCTTCAATCGGGTTAGCCTTGACGTCCACCAGCGACACATTGGTGCGGTTGAACGTGGCGTAGTAGCCGCTGTCGCACAGCGGTCGCTTGGCGTAGAGATCAGTTGGCATCAACTTGCGCGCCGTTTCCGGGTCCTTGACCAGCTCGGTGATTTTCTCGCGGACGAAGTTCTGGGCCTCAATGTTGGCATCTTCGCTGGTGGCGATATCGTTGAAGGTCTGGAACATGTAGCGGAAACCGCCACCACCGTCCCAAGCACGCTGGAAGATGGCTTTGCGTTCGGCAGCGTCCACGCTCATGGTGGGGATGTCGCTCTCCGGGAAGCCGAACGCTAGCCGCGAGGAACGCACTTCCTTCCAGATGGCATCATAGTTGCGCTTGATGTCGTCGACGTATTCGCGACTGACCGGGCCATTACCCACTGGCACGGTGTACTGCGCGGAACGCTGGAACACCGTGAGGTGGCCGACCGTTGGCGCGATCGCAGTGATGACCTGGCAACCGGTCGAGCCGGTGCCGATGACGCCCACCCGCTTGCCCTCCAGCACAGCATCGGCAGGCCAGTTGGCCGTGTGGTACATATGCCCCTTGAATTGGTCCAGGCCGTTGATCTTCGGCACGTTCGTCGCAGACAGCAGGCCCAGCGCAGTCACCAGGTACTTGGCGCTGTATTGGTGACCGTCGTCAGCAGTGACCAACCAGCGGCTACTCTGCTCGTCGAACACCGCGGCGGTGATACCGGTTTCCAGCTGGATATCACGGCGCAGGTCATGCCGATCTACCGCATGGTTCAGGTAAGATAGAATCTGTGGCTGGGTCAGGTAGCGCGTGGTGATATCCCACTCCTGGCACAACTCGCGATCCCAAGAGAAGCAATAGACGAACGATTCACTGTCGGATAACGCGCCGGGGTAGCGGTTCCAGAACCAGGTGCCGCCAATACCGCCGGCCTTATCGAAGGCACGCACCTTCAAACCCAGTTCATCGCGCAACTTCTTGAGCATGTAAATGCCACCGAAGCCTGCGCCGATCACAATGGCGTCGTAGTGGATGATGTCGGTGCCAACAGAACGTTTGGCCAGAACTGTAGTTGTCATTGTGTTCTCCTATTTCGATCAGTTCGCTCGCCGACTTGAACAAAGTGACAGGCAAGCCGTATCCGTTTCCCTGAGCCGGGCGCCCAGGAAAAGTCATCGTCAATGTGTGCGTAGCGGGCCAAGACCGGCCCGTGGGTTTAACTAAAGCGAGAAGCCGCCGTCGACGGCGATAGCCTGGCCGGTGACATGGGGTGCGCAGGCCAGGTAAACCGCCAGTTGGCCCATGTCTTCCACGGTTTGCGCCTCCCCTTGAGGCAGCAGGCTGGACTGATGCCGTTCCCAGGATTGCACTTCGGACTCGTCAGGCTGGGCCCAACGGGCGGAAAGCCCTTCATCACCGCGCCACATGCCGGTGCCAACTACACCCGGGCAGAGGGCATTGACGGTGATACCTTCGCGGGCAACTTCCTTGGCGAAGGCATTGGTAAAACCGATCACCGCGAACTTGGAGGCGCTGTAGTGAGAGAGATCTGGGAAGCCGACTTTGCCGGCAATTGAAGCCAGGTTGATGATGCGGCCGAAGTTATGCTCGCGCATCAGCTTGAGCTCAGCCTGACAGCACAGGAATACACCGCGCGCGTTGATATTCATGATGCGGTCCCACTCGCTGACAGCCAGTTCGTCAACCCGGCCGAGGCTTACCACGCCAGCATTGTTGACGGCCACATCAAGACGGCCAAATTGCTCCCTGACCTGCTCGATCAGGCTGACGACGCTCTCGGGTTTGCTGACGTCAACGTGCAGGGCCACGGCCCTGCGACCCAAGGCCCGTACGAGGGCGGCAGCCTCTTCGGCGATACCCAAGTCATAATCAGCGAGCACCAGGTCTGCACCTGCCTGGGCCAGGCTCAGCGCAATGCCCTGACCAATCCCACGGCCCGCACCCGTCACCAGGGCGACCTTGCCATTCAGGGAGAAATTCACAGCGTTGAATTCGCTCATGTAGTGCCTCTGTCATTATTGTTGTTGAGATACGACCGTTCGACGCGGCCTGCTGAGACTGACAGAGCAAGTCGAATGCCAACACCGAAATAAATGGCTGTAAAGCCCGACATAGACGATTCGAGAGAACAATCGCAGTCCACGACACCACCGCCACAGCAAGACATAACCGCTCGTGTCTGCCGTGGGACGTTGCGAATACTGAGCGGTTATGTCTCACCGGCACCGGCTGACGGAATCAGCTTGAAGGGATCGGCCAAGCCGCCTTTAATGGTCATCAACAGAAAAATAAGATCCAACCCTCGGAGGTACCATGTCCTCTGGTTTTTCGAAGACTCATGTGGAACACGTGAGTCGCGTGTTGCGCACTGCCCAGAATGCCCCGACCCTGCCGGTGCCGAATGCCATCCTCGATTCCTGGCGCCGCTCGGCACAGCACTACAAGCTCGACCCGGGTTCGTTACAGGGCCCGAGGGTTCTGGAGGCACACCAGATCAATGAGCACCGCCAGCGTGTCGACGATTTCCTGCACCTGGCCGGTGATGAGATGTCGCGGCTGCATAGCCGCGTACGAGACGCCGACTACTGTGTGATGCTCACCGATACGCTGGGTTGCACCGTCGACTATCGGATCGAATCGACCCTGCGCGGCGAGTACCGCCGTTCCGGCATGGATGTCGGCACCTGCTGGTCGGAAAAGGAAGAAGGTACGACCGCTGTCAGCGCGGTGTTGATCGACAAACTGCCGGTCACCGTGCACAAGCATGATCATTTCCGCGCGGCGTTTATTGGCAATACCTGCTCGGCGGCGCCGATATTTTCACCCAACGGCGAGATCCTGGCGGTATTGGACGTCTCTTCAGTGCGCGCACCGGATGACCGACGCAGCCAGCATCTGATCCGGCAGATGGTTATCCAAAGTGCCATCGACCTTGAAAATGCCTACTTCATGTACAGCACCCAAGACCTGTGGGTGTTACGCGCCCATCCGCTGCCCGGCTACGTCGACAGCCAGCCTCAGTGCCTGTTCGCCTGGGACCGTGATGGCCGCATCGAAGCGCTCAACCCTGCCGCGCGACGCCTGCTGTTGCAGCGCTGTGGCCGGATCCCCACACATGTCGACGAAGCCTTCGCCTCAGCGCAACTGCCTGCCGCCGGGGATGACAACATCCACTACCTGCCGACGATGGGCCTGCATGTACGCCTCAAGGTGCCGCGCCGGCCCATCAGTGCGCCCGCGGCCAGCACACTGGCGTCAGCCGTCGACCCTAAGGTCGTCCAAGCGCTGGAACTGGCGGTGCGCGTCAAGGATCGCGGGCTGCCTGTGCTGATTCATGGTGAGACCGGCGCCGGCAAGGAGCACTTTGCTCTGCAACTGCACGCAGCCAGTAAACGCCGCGACAAGGCCTTCGTGGCGATCAACTGCGCGGCGATACCCGAGAGCTTGATTGAGAGCGAGCTGTTCGGCTATGCCGCCGGTGCCTTCACCGGCGCCTCCAGCAAAGGCATGCTCGGTCTGTTGCAGCAGGCGGACGGCGGCACCCTGTTCCTGGATGAAATCGGCGACATGCCGCTGTCCTTGCAAACGCGCCTGCTGCGGGTGTTAAGCGAGGGTGAGGTAGCGCCATTGGGCGCAGCGCGCGCACAGTCGATCGACATCCAGATCATCTGCGCCAGCCACCGCGATATCGCCACTCTGGTTGAAACCGGGCACTTCCGCGAGGACCTGTTCTTCCGCTTGAGCGGCGCGCGCTTCGATATCCCGCCGCTGCGCGAGCGTAAGGACAAGCTGGCGCTGATTACTAAACTGCTGGAAGAAGAATGCGCACGCTCGGGGGAACGCTTGGAGTTAAGCGAAGCGGCACTGGAAATGCTGCTGAATTACAGCTGGCCCGGCAATATGCGGCAATTGCACCACGTGCTGCGCTACGCCTGTGCTATATGCAAAAGCCAGGTGATTGGGGTGGATGATCTACCGGTGACACTGAGCGTGAGCGCACCTGCGAAAGGTTTGAACACTGTCTCTGGGAGTCCAGAACGCCAAGCTTTGATTGATACGCTGGTGCGCAATCGCTGGAAGCCGCTGTTGGCCGCGCAGGAGCTGGGGATTTCGCGTGCAACGCTGTATCGCAAGGTCAACCTGCACGGCATCAAGATGCCGGGCAAAGGCTCATACGACTGAGACTCGCCAGGCGCCGCGTACCGGCGCCTGGTTCATCCTTAAAGGGCTTGCTGAAGTGCTGGGATTGCTTCGAACAGGTCTGCCACCAGGCCATAATCGGCCACCTGGAAGATCGGCGCTTCTTCGTCCTTGTTGATCGCAACGATCACTTTGGAGTCTTTCATGCCGGCCAGGTGCTGGATCGCGCCGGAGATACCGACCGCGATGTACAGCTGTGGAGCAACGATCTTGCCGGTCTGACCGACCTGCATGTCGTTGGGTACGAAACCTGCGTCGACCGCAGCGCGGGAAGCGCCGACTGCCGCGCCCAGCTTGTCGGCCAGGGCGTACAGGTGTTTGAAGTTGTCGCCGTTCTGCATGCCGCGGCCGCCGGAAACGACGATTTTGGCAGCGGTCAGTTCCGGACGATCGGACTTGGCCAGTTCTTCGCCAACGAAGCTGGAAGTGCCAGCGTCGTGAGCAGCAGCAACCGCTTCAACCGAAGCCGAACCACCTTCAGCGGCAACCGGGTCGAAACCGGTGGCACGCACGGTGATCACTTTGACCGCAGCGTTCGATTGAACGGTAGCGATGGCGTTACCGGCATAGATCGGGCGCTTGAAGGTGTCAGCGCTTTCGACCGAGATGATCTCGGAGATCTGGTCAACGTCCAACTGCGCGGCAACGCGCGGGAGGATGTTTTTACCGTTGGAAGTCGCGGCAGCCAGGATGTGGCTGTAACCAGCGCCCAACTCTGCAACCAGAGGAGCGACGTTTTCCGGCAGTTGGTGAGCGTAGGCGGCATTGTCGGCCACCAGCACTTTAGCCACGCCTGCGATTTTCGCGGCGGCTTCAGCCACGGCGCCAACGTTCTGGCCAGCGACCAGGACGTGGATGTCGCCACCGATTTTCGCAGCGGCAGCCACGGTGTTCAGGGTGGCCGGGGCCACTACCTTGTTGTCGTGTTCTGCGATTACCAAGATAGTCATGATTAGATTACCTTCGCTTCGTTTTTCAGTTTCTCGACCAGTTCAGCCACCGACTTGACCTTGATACCCGCGCTGCGTGCAGCCGGCGCTTCGACTTTCACGGTCTTGTTGGTGGAGGCGGTGGAAACGCCCAAAGCGTCAGGAGTCAGCACTTCGAGAGGCTTCTTCTTGGCTTTCATGATGTTTGGCAGGGACGCGTAGCGCGGCTCGTTCAAACGCAGGTCGGTGGTGACGATGGCCGGCAGTTTCAGGGAAACGGTCTGCGCGCCGCCGTCGACTTCACGGGTCACGGCAACGCTGTCGCCGGACACTTCGACTTTGGACGCGAACGTGCCCTGACCGTAGCCGCTCAATGCAGCGAGCATCTGGCCAGTCTGATTGTTGTCGCTGTCGATGGCTTGTTTGCCGAGGATCACCAGCTGAGGCTGTTCCTTGTCGACAACAGCTTTCAACAGTTTGGCAACGGCCAGGGACGTCAGATCTTCAGCGGATTCGACGAGGATGGCGCGGTCGGCACCCAGAGCCAGCGCGGTGCGCAGTTGCTCTTGGGCGGTGGACGGGCCGATCGAGACGACGACGATTTCAGTCGCAACACCTTTCTCTTTCAGGCGTACGGCTTCTTCCACTGCGATTTCGCAGAACGGGTTCATCGACATCTTCACGTTGGCGAGGTCGACGCCTGAGTTGTCCGCTTTAACCCGGACCTTGACGTTGTAGTCGACCACCCGCTTGATGGCTACGAGGACTTTCATGGAAAACTCCATTGCAAAAAAAGAGCCCAGCTCGCGTTCGGCGCGCCGGGAAAGCGAATCAGCGCTCGCCCAACTGCTCAATCACGCCGCTGGCCTTCAGTTGCGACAGGCGCTCGTCATCCAACCCCAACTGACGCTTAAGCACTTCATCCGTATGCTCACCGAGCATCGGCGCCGGGCGCAGGTATTCCACCGGCGTACCCGACAGCTTGATCGGGCTGCCGACGGTCACGAAATCGGCCTTCAGCGGATGGGGTATCGTCACCAGCATATTGCGCGCCTTGACCTGAGGCTCATCCAGCGCCTGGGCGATGCTGTTGATCGCGCCTATTGGCACACCCCGAGGGTGAATACGGTCGATCCATGCCTGCGCGCGCCCCTCAAGGAAATGCCGAGACAAGATTTCGATAATCGCTTCGCGATTGGCCACCCGGTCGGCGTTACGCGTGAAGCGTGGATCTTCAGGCAGGTGTGCGAGGTCAATGGCCTCGCACAACGCGACGAATTGCGAGTCGTTGCCGCAGGCGATGATGAAGTCCTGGTCACTGGCGCGGAATACCTGATACGGCACGATATTGGCGTGAGCATTGCCATATCGCCCAGGCGGCTTGCCGGAGGCCAGGTAGTTCTGACTCTGGTTGCACAGGGTGGCAACCTGCACATCCAGCAACGCCATATCGATATGCTGACCGAGCCCGGTCTTTTCCCGGCTAAGCAGCGCCGCCTGGATCGCCACCGTGGAATACAACCCGGTCATCAGGTCGGAAAAAGCCACGCCGACCTTTTGCGGTCCGCCACCGGGCAAGTCATCGCGTTCCCCGGTGATGCTCATCAGCCCGCCGATGCCCTGCACGATAAAGTCGTAGCCCGGCTCCGCAGCGCGCGGCCCGGTCTGCCCGAAGCCGGTGACGGAGCAGTACACCAAGCGCGGGTTCATCTGCGCCAGCGAGGCGTAATCCAACCCATACTTGGCCAGGGAGCCAGCCTTGTAGTTTTCGATCAGCACATCGCAATCGGCCGCCAACGCACGCACCAGTTCCTGCCCTTCCGGGCTGGCCAGGTTCAGTGCCACCGATAACTTGCCGCGATTGGTCGACTGATAATAAGAGGCCTCGGAGGTCAACTCATCGCTCTGGCCCTTCATCCAGGGCGGGCCCCAGCCACGAGTGTCGTCACCCACGCCCGGCCGTTCGACCTTGATCACTTCGGCGCCCAGGTCGGCCAGTGTTTGCCCGCACCAGGGGCCGGCCAGCACACGGCTCAAGTCGAGCACGCGGTATCCAGTCAAAGCACCCATTTCATACCACCTTTGTTTGCGCGCACTCAGACGCGCTCGATAACCATCGCCAGCCCTTGGCCGACACCGATACATAGACTGACCACCGCGTAGCGTTTACCAGTTAGCTGCAAAGCCCGTGCGGTGCTCAGCGCCAATCGCGCGCCCGAAGCGCCGAGCGGATGCCCTACCGCAATGGCACCGCCATTGGGGTTCACGCGAGGATCGTCGAATGCAAGGCTGAGCCCTTTAAGACAGCCCAGCACCTGGCTGGCGAACGCCTCGTTGATTTCGATGATGTCCATATCCGCCAGGCTCAGTCCGGCTCGCGCCAAAGCCTTATGGATCGCCTCGACGGGCCCCACACCCATGATGCGAGGCGCCACACCAACGGCCGCTGCAGACAGGATTCGCACCATGGGTACCAGCCCATGGCGTTCGCCAGCGGCAGAAGAGCCAATCAGCAGTGCGGCGGCACCATCATTAACACCGGAAGCGTTGCCCGCTGTCACCACGCCGCCTTCGAGCAAAGGCTGCAAGCGAGTCAGGGCCGCGAGATCCGATTGCGGGCGCGGGTGTTCGTCCTGTTCGACTACGTTGGGCGGTGTCTTTCGGCCGGTGGGCACGCTCACCGCAAGTAGTTCGTCAGCGAAGAAGCCGGACTTGCGCGCTGCTTCGTAACGCGCCTGCGAGCCTGCGGCAAAAACGTCGGCCTGTGTTCGGTCAATACCGTACTCGTGGGCCACGTTATCTCCCGTCTGAGGCATGCTGTCATTGCCAAATTCGGAGACGATCTTCGGGTTGGGAAAGCGCGCGCCGATGGTGCTGTCGAACACCGTCAACTCACGGCTGTAGGCGGCTTCAGCCTTGGCCATGACAAACGGTGCGCGGGACATGCTTTCCACCCCGCCAGCGATGAACAGTTCTCCTTCCTTGCAGGTCACCGCGCGGGCTGCGTCGATCACGGCGGCCAGACCACTGGCACACAATCGATTGACCGTCTGCCCCGGCACCGTCACCGGCAAACCGGCGAGCAGCGCTGCGTGGCGGGCGATATTGCGACTGTCCTCTCCTGCCTGGTTGGTATTGCCGAGGATCACGTCCTCGATGGCGTCACCAGGGATGGCATATCGCGCAAGCAGTTCTCGAATCACATGAGCCGCAAGATCATCGGGTCGCACGGGTGCGAGTGCACCACCGTGACGACCGAAGGGAGTCCGCAACCCTGCGAAGATGTAGGCGTCGAGCATGGAAGTAATCCTTGGCGTTAAAAGGTCAGGTCAGTGTCGGTTCGGTGTGGCACAGCGACAGGCCGAGGGTCGCGCGTCGGCGCAGCCAAGGACCCGGCCGGTAACGCGGATCACCCGTCAATTCGGTCATGCGCTCCAGGATGGTCAGCAAGCGTTTGGTGCCGACACTGTCGCCCCAGGCCAACGGCCCCTGCGGATAACCCAGACCCCGGCGCACGCCCTCATCCAGGTCTTCTACGCTGGCGATCCGCTGTTGGACGATATCACCGGCCAGGTTGACGATCATTGCCAGCACGCGTTGTGCGACGAAGCCGACACTGTCATTGATCACGCTGACACCGACGCCGTCGCGAGCCAGCAATGCATGCGCGGCATTGCGCATGTCGACTCGGGTTGCCGGGGTCAGCATCAGCGTGCGGTAGCGAGCGCTGTCGAGCAGCGGGTCAATGCAGACCGTGCGCGTCGGGTCGGTGGCAAAGCGTTCTGCGGCGCTGGTGGCATCCAGGCCATAGGGCGCCAGCAAGCAGAGTGCTCCGCTGGACGGCGTGGCGCCCTGCTCTGCCTGCACGCCCAGTTGCTCCAGCAAAGCCGTCAGGCTGACACGATCTGCCTCGTTCTCCGTACCCAGCCACACCGGCGGTAGCGCCTCCACTACTGGCACTGCCTGCGCCTGGGGTGCATCAACCATTTGGCCGTTGGCATACCGGTAAAAGCCACGCCCGACCTTGCGACCGACGTACCCGGCCTCAAGCATCTGCCGAGTCAGCGCTGCCGGGCGATATCGAGGCTCCTGGTAAAACTGGTTGTAGATCGACTCGATCACCGGGTGCGAGACATCCAGGGCTGTAAGGTCGAACAGCTCCAGCGGCCCCATGCGAAAACCCAGGCCTTCGCGCAGGATGCGGTCGATTTCGGCGGGCTCAGTCACGCCTTCCTTGAGAATTTGCAAGGCTTCGGTGCTGTAGGCTCGCCCCGCATGGTTGATGATGAAACCTGGCGTGTCCTTGGCTCGAATACCACGATGGCCCATGCGCGCCGCCAACGCCTGCAAGCGATCACCCACCTGCGGATCACTGGCCAGGCCGTCGATGACCTCCACCACTTTCATCAGCGGCACCGGGTTGAAGAAATGGAATCCCGCGACACGTTCAGGACGCCGACATTCCCGGGCGATGCTGGTCACGGACAGTGACGAGGTATTGGTTGCCAAAATGCAATCGTCACCAACGACCGCTTCAAGCTGTGCGAGCAAAGCCTGCTTGGCATCGAGGCGCTCAATAATGGCTTCGACGACCAAGTCGACGTCCTTGAGCTCATTCAGCGCGGTTGCTACCTGCAGGCGATCGAGCGTGGCCTGTGCATCTGCTCCGAGGACCTTGCCCTTGCTCACCAGCTTGTCCAGTGTCTGTTCAAGGTTATCGCGAGCGGCCTGGGCGGCACCTTCGCGGTTATCAAACAGCAGGACCTGAATACCGGCTTGGGCTGCAATCTGGGCAATGCCGGTGCCCATGATGCCAGCCCCCACAACAGCCACATGGTTGATCTCGCGTGTCATGAATCACTCTCCCGAGAAGATGGCTTTGCGTTTTTCAAGGAAGGCAGTGGCGCCCTCTTTCTGGTCCCTGGAATCAAACAGCAACTGAAACGCCTTGCGCTCCAACGCCAAGGCGCTGTCCAGGGGCAAGTCGGCACCGAGCAACATCACTTCCTTGATCTGCGCGACAGCCAGCGGCGGTAACGCGGCTATTTCAGCCGCCAGCTCAAGGGCTCGCGGCACTGTGCGTTCGTCACTCACCACCTCGCTGACCATGCCCATGGCAAGCGCTTCGGGGGCCGCGACCAGACAGCCCGTCAGTGCGATACGCATCGCCTGGAATTTGCCGACGGCGCGAATCAGGCGTTGGGTGCCACCGGCTCCTGGCATCAGGCCAAGCTTGACCTCCGGCTGACCGAAGCGAGCCGATTGCCCTGCAACGATGATGTCGCAATGCATAGCCAATTCGCAGCCGCCCCCCAAAGCAAAACCATTCACCGCTGCAATCACAGGTTTAGGGCAACGAGCGATGGCCTCCCACAAGTACTCCGTGTGGCGGCGATACATCTCGATAGGGCTGGCCTCGGCGAACTCGCGGATGTCGGCACCGGCGACAAAGCACTGTTCACCACCGGTGAGGACGATCGCCCGCACCTGCTCATTGCCGGCCAGAGAGCGAAAGATTTCTGCCAACAGTTCGCGCACCGCGCTGTTGAGTGCGTTTTTGACCTCGGGCCGCTGGATCCGTACGACAGCGACGGCATCATCGCGGATTTGCAGATCCACTACAGCGTTAAGTTGGGAGTCCATACCTACCTCTTATTTTTGTTTCGCTATACGAAACTTAATACCGTAATTACGATCAATCATAGATACGCTTCTAAATTCCTGTAAACAGGCAAACCAATAAATCTGTTTTAGTCCTTTAATTACAGTGACTTAAACAATAAAAATAAATAGATTGGTTTTTGATTAAGCACAAAATACAATTTCGTCAGGCGAAACTGTATTTTATTTTCTTGCATTTCTCGAAAGCGAGGTTCTACCATGGGTCGCAACAAGGCAGATCACCAGGCCGTGGACAAGACGAAAGGAGCGGATGAAATCGGCTTACTGAAGATGGGCATGCTAGATCCCGCCAGCGCGCTGAGCGAAGACGAAAGCAGTGGTCAGTTCGTAACGGCGTTGGCACGCGGACTTGAGCTGATGAGGTGTTTCACCCCGCGCGACAACGTGCTCGGCAATCAGGACCTGGCGCGAATGACCGGGCTGCCCAAACCGACGGTGACGCGTCTGACCAATACGCTGATGCGGTTGGGCTGCCTCAAACGTGAAGTGCATTCAGGCAAGTATCAGCTGGACGTAGGTGTGTTGGGTTTCGGTTACGCCATGTTGTCGAATCTGGCGATTCGCACGGTGGCTCATCCCTTGATGGAGGAATTGGCCAATCACGCTCAGGCGGCCGTCGCTATGGCCGCCCGCGATCGACTTCAGATGGTGTACCTGGATGTGGTTCAGGGTCAGGGCAACATGACCATGCGCCGGCAGATCGGCAGCTACTTGCCGCTGGCACAGAGTTCGGTAGGTCGGGCGTGCCTTGCTGCGATGCCGGAAACCGAGCGGGAGTTTCTGCTCGATCACATTCGCCAGCGCGAATCGGAGCAATGGCCAGCCATCCGCAAGGGACTGGACAAAGCGTTCAGGGATTTCGCCGACTACGGCTTCTGCCTGTCGATCGGTGAGTGGCATCGCGACGTCAACTCCGTTGCAGTTCCATTGCTGCACCCGCAGTACGGGTTACTGACCTTCAACTGCGGTGGACCGAGCTTTCAGCTACCCCGTGAACAGCTCGTGGACGATATCGGGCCTCGCCTGATCAACATGGTCAATAACATTGGCGCCGCTGCTCGCTGACGCAACGGAGTAACGGCGCCCAAAAAACCGGCTCGCTTGCGAGCCTCAGGAGCGCACATGATCCGTGATACCGAAACCCTGCAGATACTGTTGGATTCCCTTCGTCAGTTCGTCAGCGAAGTGCTGATTCCCCGTGAAAACGAAGTGGCCGACACCGACGCGATCCCCCAAGACATCGTCGAACAGATGCGGGAAATGGGCTTGTTTGGCCTGACGCTCCCGGAAGAGTTTGGTGGCTTGGGCATCACGATGGAGGAAGAGGTGAACATTGCCTTCGAGTTGGGCCGCACTTCACCGGCGTTTCGCTCCTACATCGGTACCAACAACGGGATCGGCTCCATCGGTATCCTCCTGGACGGTACTGACGAGCAGAAGCATCACTACCTGCCAAAACTGGCCAGTGGCGAGCTGCTCAGTTCTTTCTGCCTGACTGAGCCAGACGCTGGCTCAGACGCCGCCTCGCTCAAAACCCACGCCGTGCGCGACGGCGACAGCTACATTCTCAATGGCACCAAGCGCTTCATCACCAATGCCCCGCACGCCGGGATCTATACGGTGATGGCGCGAACCAATCCCGAGATCAAAGGCGCCGCCGGCATCAGTGCGTTTATTGTCGAGCGCGGCACACCCGGTGTTTCACTGGGCAAACCCGACCACAAAATGGGCCACAAGGGTGCTCACACCTGCGACGTCATATTCGAGAATGCGCGGGTCCCGGCCAGTCAACTGATCGGCGGTGTCGAAGGTGTAGGCTTCAAGACCGCGATGAAAGTACTCGACAAGGGTCGCCTGCATATTGCGGCTTTGAGTGTCGGCGCCGCTGAGCGGATGCTCGACGATGCCTTGCGCTACGCAATGGAGCGCAAACAGTTCGGCAAACCGATCGCTGAGTTTCAACTGATCCAGGCCATGCTCGCCGACAGCAAGGCTGAAATCTATGCGAGTCGCTGCATGGTGCTGGATGCCGCACGCAAGCGTGACGACGGACGTAGCGTCAGCACTGAAGCTTCCTGCGCCAAGATGTTCTCCACTGAAATGTGCGGACGGGTCGCCGACCGCTGCGTGCAGGTTCATGGTGGTGCCGGTTATGTGAGCGAATACGCCATCGAGCGCTTCTATCGGGATGTTCGCCTGTTCCGCATTTACGAAGGCACTACCCAGATCCAGCAGATAGTCATCGCCCGAAACATGATCCGCGACGCTCAAAGCTGAGGCCACGGGCTTTCAATTTCCGGTTCAAGTGCCCTCCCCAATAAATACAAAAAAGGTAACACCATGGACGCTACAGCTCAGGCGAGTGTGACTACGCACGCCAAAACCAGTACCTGGGTGCTGGTTTTCATCTTCTGCTTTCTTGGATTATTGATCGACGGTGCCGATCTGATGCTGCTTTCCTACAGCCTCAGCAGCCTGAAGGCCGAGTTCGGCCTGAGCAACGTAGAAGCCGGCAGTCTGGGTAGCTTCACCCTGGCCGGGATGGCCATTGGTGGTATCTACGGTGGCTGGGCCTGTGATCGTTTCGGTCGGGTGAAAACCGTTGTCTGGAGTATCGTACTGTTTTCCGTCGGCACCGCTGTGCTAGGCATGACGCATAGCTATTGGCAGTTCGCGATCACCCGATTCGTGGCATCACTCGGGATAGGCGCACTGTACGTGGCTTGCAATACGTTGATGTCCGAATACGTACCCACCCGCTACCGAACTACGGTACTCGGCACACTGCAAGCAGGCTGGTCAGTGGGATACATCGTGGCGACGCTGCTGGCCGGCTGGATATTACCGAGCCATGGCTGGCGTTGGCTTTTCTACATTGCCATCATCCCGGTGATCCTCGCGGTGCTCATGCGACGCTTCGTGCCAGAACCGCAAGCATGGATCAACGCTCAAGCCGAGCGCGCCAGGAAAAAATTCGCGGGCATTCAGAATCCATCCTCTGAAAAGCGCGAGAGCATGTACAAGCTGATCTTCAGTGATCCGCAAGCTAGCCGGATGTTTATCTTCTGGGCTCTGACTGCCGGCTTTCTACAGTTCGGTTACTACGGTGTGAACAATTGGATGCCAACGTACCTGGAAAGCGAGTTAGGCATGAATCTCAAATCCATGACCGGCTACATGGTCGGCACCTACACCGCCATGATCCTCGGAAAAATTCTTGCTGGTCTGGCGGCTGATCGTATCGGGCGTCGTACCGTTTTCGCCCTTGGCGCCTTGGGGACCGCGGTATTCCTGCCAGTGATCGTGCTGTTCCAAAGCCAGGAAAACATACTCTGGATGCTGGTGGTGTTCGGCTTTTTGTACGGCATCCCTTACGGTGTAAACGCCACGTACATGACCGAAAGCTTCGAGGCTAAATTTCGCGGATCCGCCGTAGGCGGTGCTTACAATATCGGGCGTCTGGGTGCAGCGGTTGCTCCGGCTGCTATCGGGTTCCTTGCCTCTCACGGCTCGATCGGTGTGGGTTTTCTGGTCATGGGCGCGGCCTACTTCATCTGTGGCGTGATTCCAGTACTGTTTATCAGGGACAAACAATTCGATCCGCAAAAGCAATAGAACCGGTAACTCAACAATTCAGTAGCAGTCTGTCGGAGCTCCTTATCCGACTGACCGCTGCTATTGAACATGCTCAAGAGACGTCAACTTTTTGTTCAAATCTGTTTGAACCGTCATTGTTAATGCCAACTCCGAATTGACCAACGTGCCGATGAAAGAGTAACCCACCTTAAAATTGGCTCTAATCTAGAACAGGCAATAGTTCACGAGCAATCAGGCTGGGTCAGTGAAATCTCGGCAACTAGGTCAATCCGGCGTTGGCACCAACAAATAATTGGGGCACAAACCAAATACGACCGTAGGCATCGGGGCGTGAGAAATGGCTCTTTGCTGGTTCACTGCGCAGCGGCAGAGGGGCAGCAGCGATCACGAGCCTGATCCAGTCTGCGCTGCTGAATGGACATGATCCTTATGCCTATGTGCCTGCCGACGCAACGGGCGAGTTATATCGCGGAGCTGCTGCCACATAAGCGGCAACCGGCTTAGTTTCGCAAGGCCTGATGCCCGGGTGCATACTAAAGTTTTACGCAAGCTAATTGATATCTCGCTCACGCCAATGGGCCAAAACCTGGCGCCGGACGAGCAGATCTTGGTTGATACCGGTAAGGCCAGTAAGGCCCAGCATCCCCACATCGCGGCGTACCTCAGCCACGATCAGATCGATTGCGTGGGCCACCCCGGCCTGTCCGGCGACGGCGCTGGCGTAGTTGAATGGCCGCCCGATGAACGTCGCCTTGGCGCCGAACGCGATTGCCTTGATCACATCGGTACCTCGACGAATACCGCTGTCGGCCATCACCAGCATGGCGCCGCTGGCCTCGACTATTTCAGGCAACACATAGAGCGGTGGCACGCTGCCATCGATCTGCCGACCACCATGGTTCGAAACCACGATGCCATCGATGCCGATCTGCTTGCAGCGCGCGGCATCGGCCGCCTGCAATACTCCCTTAATCACCATCGCGCCGGGCCACTGCTGACGGATCTGGCGCACGTGCTCCCAGTTCAGATGGCCGCGGTCGGTGAAGTCGCGCACAACGCTTGCAGACAAGGCCGGTGCCCCCGGGTCGCGCAGTTGTTCTCGAAGTAAGGCATTCCATACTTCACAAGCGTGCGCAGGAAGGTTCCAAACAACCAGCGCGGATGCGTCACCCCTTGGTAAGCCAGCGCAACGCTTGGTCGAAGAGGCGTGGAGAACCCTGCCCGTACATTATTTTCCCTATTCGCCTTCACCGGCGTGTCGACCGTGATGACCAAGGTTTTGACACCGGCCTTGCGCACGCGCTCGATCAGCGGCGCGATTTGTACTGTATCGCCGGGCAGGTAGGCCTGAAACCAGATATTGGGTGCGGCATCGACCACCTCTTCCTGGCGTATCAGCGAGGAGCCACTCATCACGAACGGCACATTAGCCGCCGCTGCAGCCTGCGCCAGGGACAGATCGCCCCGATAACCGGTCAGCGCGGCAATCCCCATAGGCGCAATGCCTACCGGCGCGCTGTAGCGATGGCCAAACAGGTCGACGGAAATATCTCGGGTGGAAACATCCACCAAAACATTGGGTTTCAGGAAATAGTCGTCGAACGCTTGGCGATTGGCATAGAGCGTCAGGTTGTCCTCGACACCGCCCTGTACGTAGGCGTAGAGCGGTTTGGGCAGAAGCTTGCGAGCGCTGATTTCGAAGTCGGCGAGTGAGAGATGGTGGGAAAGTAATTTGGACATTGGTACAGGCACGGTCTACAAAAGGCGCGACTATAGGACTGCACCCGAAATTCGCTAAAGACTCATAATGCATATGTTTATGCGTTGAGTGCTGACAGCAGCTTGCCTACCGCTCCCGCAGCGAGATTTCCACACGTAGAGCGCATCGCTCAGCTCGGGCGCAAGCACCGCGGCCCCACCTGCACTGACTACCAACAGGCTTGCGTCCTGGGCACCGCCCTACCCAATCGCGCAGTCAGCCCTAACGGAAACTGAACCGATACCGATGGTGTCGCCTGAGTGCCTGGGTCGCTTATCAATTGCTTCCCTCAAAGGCTGACTGAATACTGTATTCATATTCAGCCACCAACGGCTGGCGATGCGCTTGAGCCAGGTCAAGGTTGCGGATCAGCACCTCATAGGTGAAGTCCTGTGCTGGTGACTGCAGCACTATACATGGCGTCAACCGCCAACCGGGCCAGTTCGGCATCCTGCTCAGCCTTGACGCCAGACACGCCGATTGCGCCGATGCAGTGGCCTTCGTACCAAATGGCCACACCTCCTTCGAGCATGCCGTGCAGGTTGGGGGCACTTAGAAAGGCCTGACGCCCGCCATTGATCATGTCTTCATAAGCCTTGCTATCGCGACGACCAAGCGCCGCTGTACGCGCTTTCTCCATGGCGATGTAACCCGAAATCGGCGCCGTATGATCCAGACGTAACAGCCCCAGCGGATGGCCTCCGTCATCGACGACGCAAATCGCCACGGGCCAGTTGCGGCTTTGGGCGAGGGCTTTTGCCGCCGACAGCATTTGCGAAACGTTTTGCTCGCTCAGCAACGCCTTGGTTTGCATCTCTACTCCAATAAACGAAGAGAACGGCCGCATGCTCAAGCATGCGTGCCGAAAGAACGAACGAACGCGCATTACTCGCCGTAGATATCGAAGTCGAAATACTTCTGGCGAATTTTTTCGTAGGTGCCATTGGCACGAATTGTCGCCAAGGCCTGATTGAAACGACCTGCCAGCGGATCGCCCTTGCGCACCGCAATACCGATACCGGTACCGAAGAATTTTTCTTCGGTAAAAGCCGGGCCGACAAATTCATAGTCTAGCCCTTCCGGGCGCTTCAACAGGCTTTCATCGATGACCACCGAACTGGCCATGGTTGCGTCCAGGCGACCACCCAGCAGGTCAAGGAACACTTCATTTTGCGAGCCGTAGCGAATCACTTCAGCGCCAGCCGGAGCAAAATTCTCGGTCACGTAACGATCGAAGTTGGTCGCCCGTTACACGCCGATTCGCTTGCCTTTGAGCTGGGCGGGAATATCGGTGACGCCGGCGCCTTTCTTGAACACCAAGCGTGCCGGGATACGGTAGTAACGGTTACTAAAATCGACTGATTTCATCCGCTCGGGCGTCATGGACATTGAAGAAATGATCGCATCGACTTTTTCACCTTGAGCGCTGGAATCAGCCCGTCGAACTCCTGCTCTTGCCACTGGCATTGGACTTTCATCTCGGCGCACAGCGCCTGCCCGATGTCGTAGTCAAAACCCACGATGGTATTGTCCGGGGTTTTCGAAGCGAACGGCGGGTAAGCCGCTTCGATGCCCAGCCGCAGAGGTTGCTCAGCCGCGTGCAGGCTGGCACCAAACGCCAGCAGCGAGACAAGACTGACTTTCAAGACAACGCTTTTTACGTTCATTCAAAGCTCCAAATGCGATGTTGTTTATGTCGGGCGCTCCGCAAAAGAAGACGTCCGTTATGGCAGCGGCAATGTGAACAAGCAGAGGTGACGGCTCTGTCGGCCGCCTGCCTCACCGCTACGTAACGCAGCGGTTAAAACAGGGTGGTTTCAGACTGCGGCGGTGACAATCAACTCCAACAGGATCTGCGGGTCATCGAACATCACTTGAGCGGTGGCCCGTGCCGGCGTTTGCCCGGCATCGACCCAGGTACTCCAAGTTTCATTCATGCCGGTAAAATCAGCGCCCATGTCTTTCATCCAGATCTGCACGCTGAGCAGACGGCTCTTGTCGCTGCCCGAGACCTTC
This sequence comes from Pseudomonas sp. 10S4, assembly GCF_034344865.1. Classification (NCBI taxonomy): domain Bacteria; kingdom Pseudomonadati; phylum Pseudomonadota; class Gammaproteobacteria; order Pseudomonadales; family Pseudomonadaceae; genus Pseudomonas; species Pseudomonas sp. 10S4. The sequence continues at coordinate 4,302,577 of NZ_CP133774.1, read as the reverse complement.
AGCAACTCGTCGACCCGTTGCAGAACCTGGCGCGTCTGACCACGGATGTCCTGGCTGCAATCGGCGGCGACGATGCCACTGAGCCAGGCCACGCCGTTGTGTACGACACTGCGACTCAGGCGTGGATTGCTTTCGATGCGTTGGATAAGGCTCATAGATGCTCCTGGGTAAGAGGTGTCTCGGTGGACAATTGGGCAAGGGTGATGGGTTTGAGTGGCGAGCGAATGCGGTAATACCCGACCTCTACGGCGGGGACCTTGCGCTGCTCGGCAATGATTTCAGTGACGCTCAAACCGCACAGCCGCCCCTGGCAAGGCCCCATGCCGCAGCGACCGAACGCCTTGGTCTGATTGGGGCCCAGACAACCGAGCTCAACGTAGTGGCGAATCGCACCGGCGCTGACTTCTTCACAGCGACAGACAATCACCTCGTCGGCGGGTATGCGGTTTTGCTGTTGCGGGCGATACAACGCATTGATCAGTGGCCGCGCAGCTCGTTGGCGACGCAGGACCTTTCGATAAGGGGCGGCAAGTTGTTGCAACGGCTGCGGATCGACTTTTCCCGACCTTGCGGCAATCGCCAGCCCGGCCAAACGGCCTTCGAGCAGCGCAACCTGAGCGCCGCCAATTGCACCACCGTCACCGGCGATAAATATTCCTGGCAGGCTGGTTTCACCCCAACTGTCGCGGCGTGCGGCCCAGCACAGTTGTTGTTCGCACCAGTCGTGTTCGACGCGTAACGACCAACTGATCTGGGTGTTGGGCACCACGCCTTGGTGCAGCAAAATCAGCGAGGCGGGAATGGTCCAGCGACGCCCTTTACTGCCGAAACTCAGGGCACTGACCTGTGTCGTGCCTTCGATATGTAGGTCCCGGGCATCACGAAAATGCCGGACCCCGGCGCGCCTCAAGTCGACCAGCAAATGCAGGCCCTTGAGCAAGTCGCGCCAACCGCGTAATGCACCGGGGACTTTGTGCCAGGCACGCAACAGGTCGCCTTTTCCACTGGTGTCCACCAGCGCTTCGATGGCAATGCCGGCACGCAGATATTGCACGGCCAGCAGATACAACAATGGCCCGCAACCGGCCAACACCACGGGTCCATCCGGCACCAGCGCGGCGCTTTTAAGCAAGATCTGCCCGGCGCCGGCGGTCATGACGCCGGGCAGGGTCCAGCCAGGGACAGGCATCGGCCGCTCGAACGCACCAGTGGCGATCAAGACATGACGCCCCTGCAAGATTTCGGCACGGCCATCAATCAGGTAATGCACCTGACGCTGCGGCGTCACTTGCCAGATAGCCGCGTTGGCCAGGTAACGGGCACCGCACTGGAGGAACTGCGCGGTGAGCTCCGCGCCCGCCTCATAGTCATCGCCCAATACGACACGACTACGCGGATCGGCCTGCAGGACGTTGCGATAAATTTGCCCCCGGGGCTGCCCTGTTCATCCAGCACAACCACGGTGAGCCCGTGTCGTGTGGCCTCAAGCGCCGCGCTCATGCCCGCCGGGCCGGCACCGATCACAACCAGGTCAATCATTTGATCATTCATCAGCGCCCTCCTCGTCACCGGCCGGGAGATCGCGAGCACCGCGTTGCCTGAAAACACTCATACCCGCTCGAACCGGCAGCAGACACGCCTGACAATTGGCTTGCCCGTCCACCTCGACGAGACACTCGAAGCACACACCCATCATGCAATAGGGCGCGCCAAGCCTTCCGCTGACAGCACTTTCGCGGGTATGAGTGACGCCGCTGACCAACAACGCGGCAGCCAGCGAAACCCCGGCAGGCACCTTTAATGGCGCGTCTTCAAACTCGATTTGCACGGTGTTTTGCGCAGGCGCCAAGGCCCGAAACAAGCTATCAGCCGGCATGACGCACCTCATGTTTGAGACTGAATCGCTGCAGACTGAAAGCCGCTACAGCCGGATCATCGAACTCGCCGCCAATCCATGGCGCCAGGCGCAAGGCGTGGATTGCCGCCAGCGTCACGCCGCTGTGGCAACTCACTACAAATGCACCCGGGCAGCTCGGCGCGGCTTCGTAGACCGGGAAGCCATCGTCACTCATCACCCGCAATGCGCCCCACGCCCGAACCAGACGCACGTTTGCCAGCTGCGGAAAACATTGCACGGCACGACGCGCAATGGTCGCCATCACTTCGCTGCCAGTACCGTCGTCCAAACCTACAGACTCATGGGAGTCGCCCAACTGCACCGTACCTTCGTCGGTCTGACGCACGTAGGTGGTGGGGTAATGCAGAAAGGGTTTAAGGCGCTCGGTGACCAGGATCTGCCCGCGGTTGGGCTTCACTGGCACATCCAGCCCCAACGCTGCGCCTAGCGCACGATTGCCGAGTCCGGCAGCCAACACGACCCGCTCGGCGTGCCAGCAATGTTCACCGGCGCTCAGTTCAAAGCCCGAACCTCGCTGGCCGACGGCGCTCACCCGGTGGCCATTGATGATCTTGACCCCGCGTATCTGGCAGGCCGCGTACAGGGCCTGCAACAATTTCAGAGGATTGACGTGACCATCCATGGGCGAGTAGCAGCCACCCACTACCGTCGGCCCCACGCCAGGCAAGCGGTCCCGCAGTTGTGCCGAATCCAGCAGTTCGAACGGATAATCACCGTCCATGGCTTCGCGCAGCCAAAACAGTCGGCGGCTTTCTTCGGCCATCTCATCTTCACTCAGACACAGCTGGTACCCGCCCGGCTGACGCAGATGGATGTCGATGCCGGTGTCGGCCTGCAACGAGGCGGCGAACCGCGGCCACAGCGCCACCGACTCGCGAGTCCATTGCACATAGGGGCTCATTCCATAACCCTTGCCCTGAACCCACAACAGGCCGAAGTTGCCGCGCGCAGCCCGAAAGGCGTCGTCCCCCTCATCCAGGACGCTGACCTGGCGACCGAGCATGGCCAGCCCATAAGCAATGGACAGCCCCACCAAACCACCGCCGACGATAATTACATCAGTTTTTTGCATAAGTCCCGCGATCGCTCTCTCAACGCTGAGGAATCACCTACAGCGCAGGCACTACGCCCGAATAATCTTGATGGAGAAGATCCTAGAGAGCTGACAGCAGCTTGAAAAATGCTTTATTTTGTCAATCCCATGTCTTTTAGTTATGGTTTTCTTCAAAGGATAACGCCATGAACCTTCGTCAGCTGGAAGCCTTTCGCGCCGTGATTCTGGGCCAGACGGTGACCCGCGCCGCCGAGATGCTGCACATCTCGCAACCTGCAGCAACGCGACTGATTGCCAGCCTCGAGGAAGACATCGGTTTCAGCTTGTTCGACCGGATCAAAGGTCGACTTCAGCCCACACCCGAGGCCATGACGCTGTATCAGGAAGTGCAACGCTCACTGATTGGCGTCGACCGTATTGCCCGAACCGCGCAGGACATCCTCAGCCTGAAACGCGGTTCGCTGCACATTGCCTGTGCGCCGGCCATGGGCCTGTCGTTCCTGCCGCGAGCCATCGCCGCGTTCATGGCCGAGCATGACCATGTGCAAATTTCGCTGGCGGTGCTTTCATCGCGCGAGGTGGTAGACCTGGTGGTGGGTCAGCGTTGCGACCTCGGCATCATCGTACTGCCCAACACCTACCCGAGCCCGCGCGCCGAAAAACTGCTGGCGACCCGGATGCTGTGCGCCCTGCCCGCCGGGCACCGCTTGCAGAACCAGGCCACGATCAAGCCTGAAGACTTGCAAGGCGAAGCGTTTATTTCCTATCCACAATCCATCGGCTCGCGCCAACACATCGACTCGATATTTGCCGCTCACGGGGTCGAGCGTGAACTGCGTCTGGAGACCCAGCTATCGCTGCCAATGTGCGCGCTCGTCGAACAAGGTTTGGGGGTAGCGCTGGTTGATGCGATCAGCGCTGTCGAATACCGAGGCAGTGGCATTGTGTTCAGGGCATTCGAACCGGCGATCGAAATGGACTTCAGCATGCTGCTGCCGGTGCAGGGGCCGGCGTCGAAACTGCAAATCAGCTTTCTCGAACACATGCAGCAGTTCATCGCTCGGGAGGTTCCGGCGGACTATCGATTTTAGATGCGAAAACTGTTGACCCGACTGTCTGCCAGTTTGAACACCACACGCTGCGGGTGGTTGATCGAAACCAGATACTCCACCGGCTGCCCTAGGGTGTCGAAAATCACGCCCCGATACACCAGCGCAGCCGTCCCGGGATCGACCTCCAGCAGGCGCGCCTCCTGGTCATTCATAGTGGCAATGCTTAACGTGCCCTCGTCACTTTCTATTTCGATCTGATACCGCGCCAGCAACAAGGCATACAACGAGGCCCCCTCGATCAGATCCCCCGCGACCAGTTCCGGCACCCGCGCGGCAGGAATGTAGCTGGTCTCGATGCAGAACGGCTTTTGGTCCACGGTGCGCAGACGCCTGATGGCCAGCAACACATCGCCTTCCTGAATCTTCAGTAGTTTGGCGACGCGGGCGCTGGCCTGGGCTTGTTCGAAATAGAGCAATTTGCTGCCGGGCCGGGCGCCGGCCTGTTCAACCACTTCGGCGATGCCTTTACGCGCCACGGTATTGAGTGGTCGCTCGACACCCGGAGCGGTCACGAAGGTTCCGCGATTGCCGCGGCGCTCGAGGATCCCGCGATCGATCAGTGTTTGCAGCGCCTTGCGCAAGGTCATCCGACTGATTCCCAGGTGTTCGGCCAAGTCCCTTTCCGCAGGGATTCGCTCAGTCGGTCCGAACTCCGGGCGCTCCAACATTTCAAGCAGCGCCTGGACGGCCTGCCAGGCAACCTGCTTGCGTTGCGGTGCGGGAAACGCCACGTCGGAGGATTTTGCGCTGGTAACTTTCATGGTCTACATCCTGGATTATTTTTCTGGTGATCCGCTGCGACTGTAAACAATTAAAAGCTGACGCAAACCCGCCAGTTTAACGATAACAAAGAATACCTGGCTCGGAAAACTCCTGAAAACCGCTTATTCGACTCATTAGACCACGGGGAATAAGCCTTGTAATGGTATTTTTCATGGTATAGATTTTGGTCTAAATGGTGGTCATGAACAGCAACATGAGCCCCCTTAACAAGGCACCCAGGAGTCCACATGGCGATCCAGTTCAACCGGGAAGGCTTCATCACTTCCTTACAGCAATCCGTTCAAATCGTCGACGACGCCCAGCAGTTTGGCCAAGAGTTGGCAACGCGGATTGACCGCATCTATTTCGTCAGCTGCGGCGCCCCCAACCGCATCATGCTCGGCTTGCAGTACTGGCTTGAGCGCTACAGCCATTCACTGGAAGTCCGTCGTTATTTCCCGGCCGATTTCATGGACATCGATCCGCCGCGCCTGGATGAGCGCACCCTGGTTGTGCTCGCGTCCAAATCCGGAACGACCCAGGAAACCATCGCCGCCGCCCGCTTCCTGCAGGGCAAACCATGTCTCACGGTGGGAGTGACACAAACCGCCGAGCTGCCGCTGGCCCAAGCCGTTCAACATTGCTTCCTGCTGGGACGTACGGACGAGGCTTACTTCGGCTGCTTCATGATCCTTCAGGCGTTGATCGGCGGTATTTTGGCCAAACGCGAAGGCTGGCCCCTGCTGGACAAGCTCACCCGCTCACTCAAGGCGCTGCCGCGAGCGCTGGCTGATGCGGCGATCAACAACGACCAACGGGCGACCGAAGAAGCACGCCTCTATAAAGATGATCGCGTCATGTACTTCCTCGCGTCGGGTCCGATGTTCACCACCGCCTATGTGTTCGGCGTCTGCGTGGTGATGGAAAGCCAATGGCTGCATTGCCTGCCGGTGGAGGCCGCGGAGTTTTTCCATGGCCCGTTCGAAGCCATCGATGCCTCCACTCCGCTGCTTCTGCTGGTCGGCGAAGACCCAAGCCGAGCGCAGATGGAACGGGTCGTGAGCTTCTGCCAGCGGTACACCGAACGGGTCATGGTCTATGACTCCAAGGACTTCCCGATGCTCGGGATCGACCCGGAAATCCGCGCGATGGTCGCGCCCTACATCGTCGGCATCGCCGCTGAACGCATCGCTGCCCATCTGGCGGTCTGGCACCAGCAACCGCTGACGACTCGCCGCTACATGTGGAAAACGGAGTACTGAGCATGGCCAGCCTGATCGCGGTCGGCGACAACACGATGGATGTGTACCTGGACCGGAACATCGAGTACCCAGGCGGGAATGCGCTCAACGTTGCGGTATTCGCTTCCCGGCTGGGCACTCGCAGCGCCTACCTGGGCTGCGTAGGTGACGATCAGTATGGCCAGCGCCTGCTCGACTGCCTGCAAATAGAAGAAGTCGATGCTTCCCGTTGCCGAACGCTGCCGGGCGCCAACGGCTGGGCGTGTGTCGACAGCATCGACGGCGAACGCGTCTTTCTCGGCAGCGATTCTGGTGTCTGTCGTCAACTGCGACTCACTGCCGAAGATCTGGCCTACATCACGAAGTTCCCGCTGGCACACAGCAGCCTCTACAGCGGTCTCGAAAACCAGCTGGCGCAGATTCGTCATGCCAGCGGCTGCCTGTCCTTCGACTTCTCGGACAACTGGGTCGAGTTCGATTGGCCGGCCCTGATCAAGCATGTCGATATTGCCTTTTTCTCGGCGGCCGACCTGTCTTCGGGAGAAGCCTATGAACTGGCGCACTCGATGCGGGCGCTGGGCCCCTCGATTGTGGTCATCACACGCGGTGCTCTGGGCGCCCTCGCGGTCGATGCCCACGGCATCCATGAACAGCCCAGCCTGCCCTGCACGGTTGTCGACAGCATGGGCGCTGGTGACGGCTTCGTCGCCGCGTTTCTGCTGACATGGCAAGCCCGGCACAGCCTCGCGGAGTGCCTTTTGCACGGCGTCGATTATGCCGCCCGCGTGTGTGGCTGGACTGGTGGTTTCGGCCATGGTCAAGCCATGGACGCCGAGCGTTCCCAGCAATTGAAACAAGCCTTGAACACTCAAGGCTGATGCGTGCTGCCCCGGGCCAATCCCGGGGCTGTTCAACCAACCTGTCGTGGATACCTGTCGATGAAAAAATGTCTGATCGGTTTGATGCTCGTGGCCAGCCCGCTGATGAGCTGGGGCGCCAGCGAAGAGCTGCGTTTCGGGGTCGACCCCACCTACCCACCCTTTGAGTCCAAGCGCCCGGACGGTTCGCTGACAGGTTTCGATATCGAGTTGGGGGAAAGCCTGTGCACCGAGTTGAAACGTCGTTGCGTCTGGGTAGAAAACGCCTTCGACGGGATGGTCTCGGCGCTTAAAGGCAAGAAATTCGACGGCATCCTGTCCGCCCTGTCGATCACCGAAGAACGCAAAACCGAAATCGCCTTTTCCGACACCCTGTATGACACCCCGGCCCGCCTGGTGGCACCAGAGGGCAGCCCCTTGCAACCGACAGCCGAATCCTTACGCGGCAAGCGCATCGGCGTGCAGCAAGGCAGCGTGTTCGAAGTCTATGCCAAGCAGATGTGGGGCTTGAAAGGCGTGGAGGTGGTGCCTTACCAAAGCAGCGACTTGACCTACTCGGACTTGATCAACGGTCGGCTGGATGCAGCGTTCGACGATGCCATTGCGGTCTCCGAAGGCCTGCTCAAGAAGCCGATTGGCAAAGGCTTCGGCTATGCCGGTGAGATCGTCAAATCCCCTGAAATCTTCGGGCCGGGAACCGGGATCGGCTTGCGCAAAAGCGATACCGCGCTGGCCAGCGACATCAATCAGGCGCTCGAGCGGATCCACCAAAACGGCACCTATGAGCGCATCGCCAAAAAACACTTCGACTTCGACATCTCGCCTAAATAAACCACCATCGCGGAGCCAGGAACCATGTTTCTTGAGGGATACAGCCATCTTATTTTTCAGGGCGCATGGTTGACGGTGCAGGTGGCCACCTGGGCTGCCTGCGTGGCCATCACGCTTGGCCTGCTCGGGGCCTTGGCGAAACTCTCGCCACTGGCACCGCTACGGCTGATCGCAACGGTCTATACCACGCTGGTGCGCAGTGTCCCGGATCTGGTCTTGATGCTGCTCATTTACTACAGCGCGCAAATCGGGCTGAACCAGGTGGCGGAAGCGTTCGGCCAGGACTCTTTTCAGTTGAACCCTTACGGCACCGCGATCGGTACGCTGGGATTCATCTACGGTGCCTACTGCACCGAGACCTTTCGCGGGGCCTTCCAGGCCATCCCGTTCGGGCAACTGGAGGCGGCTCGAGCCTATGGCATGAGCCACTGGCAAGTACTGCGGCGTATCCGCTTCCCACAGATGATGCGTTTCGCATTGCCCGGCATCGGCAATATCTGGCAAGTGCTGTTGAAAAGTGCCGGCCTGATTTCGCTGCTGGGCCTCAATGACATGGTTCAGGTCGCCAAACAGGCGGGCAACGCGACCTCAAGGCAAATGTTTTTCTACCTGGTGATTGCCGCGATATTTTTTGCCTTTGCGATCCTTTCAAGTCTGGCGCTTAAGCACCTTGAGCGGCGCTACAGCGTCGAACCGCAGCGGAGAGCGTCATGATCGAGATACTGAAAGAGTTCGGGCCGAATTTCCTGTGGTCCGACGGTTACCGCTGGAGCGGTCTGTCTATCACGCTATGGCTGTTGGTGACGTCCGCCGTCATCGGTTTGTGCGCGGCGATACCGCTGGCGCTGATTCGCACCTACGGCAGTCAGTGGCTCGCACTGCCCATTCGGCTCTACACCCTGGTGTTTCGCGGCACCCCACTGTTCGTGCAACTGCTGATCATCTACAGCGGCCTGGCCAGTTTGAGCTTCATCAGAGAATCATCGAGCCTGTGGTGGTTCTTTCGTGACGGCATGCATTGTATGATTCTGGCGCTGGCCTTGAATACGTGCGCTTACACCATTGAAATTCTTGCCGGCGTACTGCGTACCACCCCACGCGGCGAGATCGAGGCGGCGCTGACCTTGGGCATGACCCGCAGCCAACTGTTCGTTCACGTACTGATCCCGAGCATGCTGCGTCGAGCACTCCCCGCTTACAGTAACGAAGTGATTTTTGTCCTCCATGCCACGGCCATTGCCTTTACCGCAACCGTTCCCGACATCCTGAAAATCGCAGCAGATGTTAACGCGGCCACCTTCAAGACCTTTCAGGCCTATGGGATTGCCGCCCTGCTCTACATGCTGGTGGCGTGTGCGCTGGTGGGAATATTCCGGCTGGTCGAGCGCCGTCTATTGGCTTATCAGCGTTTGAGCTGAGCTACAAGCCAACGCTTACTCCACGTGAAAAAGCCCGGCGCTGTCACAGTCGTCGGGCTTTTTCAGCGAGTCATTGCTCAACAATGACGGTGCATCGGGCTCAAGGCAATGGATCGAACTTCAAGTTGCCAAGGCTCTGTACTTTGTCCTCACGAACCATTTTGTAGGCGGTGTTTGGGCCGATCCAGCGGTCCCAGATTGCATCGATCTCGCCGGACTTTTCCATCGACGCCAGCGATTCGTTGACCTTGGCCAGAAAGGCCGGCTCATCACGGCGCATGCCCGCGCCAATTGGTTCGAGGGCCATCGGCTCCTTGGCCAATGCCAGTTCGACACCACTTTCCTTGGCCTGACCCACCAGTTTCAACGCGGTCATGGTGTTGGTCACCAGGCCCACGACCTTGTTTTGTTGCAAGGCCATGTAGGCCGAACCGGTGTCCTGGAACGTCACCGGAGTTGCCCCGGCAATTCGGATCGACTGCTCGGAGGTCGAGCCTTTGGTGGAGCTGATGCGCTTGTCCTTGAAGAAGCTTTTCGGCTGATCGGCGTTGACCGCGCGCACCACCAGGGTTTCCTTGGCGATGTAGTACGGGTCGCTGAACTGGATCTGTTCGGCGCGGGTCTTGGTGTAGGCCAGGTTGGCGAAGATCACATCGACACGGCCCATTTTCACCTCAGGAATCCGCGCTTCCACCGACAGCGGTTTGAGCTCCAGTTCAACGCCCATGGTCTTGGCCAGGGCCTTGCACAAATCGACATCCATGCCCACCAGTTCGCGGGTTTTCGGATCAGGCGCCGAGAACGGTGGCACGTCGGCATACACGCCGCAGCTCAACGACTTCTTGGCCATGATGTCGCTCAATTGATCGGCCTGGGCGACGGCAACAGCCAAAGGACCTAACGCCAGCGTGACTAACAGATGCTTCATACGCATGGAAAAACTCCGGGGATGAGAAAGTCGAATGGCAGAGCAAGCAAAACCGTTGCGACTCAATGAGCCCGCAGATCGGCAATGAAACGTTGCGCTCGCGGGTGCGCGGGCTGATTGAAGAAGCTTTCGGGCGTGCTCTTTTCCAGAATCTGACCCGCGTCCATAAACCAGATGGTGTCAGCGACTTCACGGGCAAAGTTCATCTCGTGAGTCACGCACATCATGGTCATGCCCTCCTTGGCCAAGCCTTTCATCACACTCAGCACCTCACCGACCATTTCCGGGTCGAGGGCACTGGTGGGTTCATCGAACAACATCACGGGCGGCTCCATCGCCAACGCCCGGGCGATCGCCACCCGCTGCTGCTGACCGCCGGACAGCTGCGCCGGATAGGCGCCGGCCTTGTGCGCCAGCCCGACCCGATCCAGCAATTGCATGGCGTGTTGCTTGGCGGCCGAACCTTTCAGGTTGCGAATTTTGCTCGGCGCCAGGGTGATGTTTTCCAGCACCGACAGGTGTGGAAACAGATTGAAGCTCTGGAACACGAAACCCACACGGCTGCGCAGTCGGTTGATGTGCGCGTCCGTGCCGGCGACGTCCTGGCCGTCGAACTCGATCTGGCCTTTCTGAATGTCTTCCAGGCGATTGACCGTGCGGATCAACGTCGACTTGCCGGACCCTGACGGGCCACACAACACCACCACTTCACCGGGTTTCACCTCCGCGGTGATGTTGGTCAGTGCGTGGTACTCGCCGTACCATTTGTTGATATTCGAAAACATGATCATTGGATGCATGGTCGCAACCCTCTTCAATTATCGATGGCCAATAAAGGGTCGGCAGCCACGGCCGGACCGCCATTACCCAGGCGCTTGCGAGCGATACGGCGTTCCACCCAGCCCGCCAGATGGGTCAGGCCGAAACAGAGCAGGTAGTAGATGATCGCCAGGATGAAAAACACCTGGAACGGCTTGGTCAGCAGTTGGTTATTGACCTGGTTGGCAGCGAAGGTCACTTCCTGGACGTTGATGACATAGCCCAGCGAGGTTTCCTTGATGATCGAGATGAACTGGCTGATCAGGCTGGGCAACGCGTTGTACAACGCTTGCGGCAAGATCACCCAGATCGTCGTGCGCAGGTAACCGAGGCCGAGTGCGCGGGACGCTTCGTACTGACCCGGCGGTAACGCCTGGATACCGCCACGGATGATTTCGCACAGGTAGGCACTTTGGTAGATCACCAATGTACAGAGCATGGTGACGAACCCGGTGATGTTGTGGCCGATCAGCAACGGCACCAGGAAGTACGTCCAGAAAATCACCATCAGCAATGGAATGCCGCGCAGTACATAGACCCAGACCGTGGCCGCCCAACGCAGGCCCTTCCACGGCGAAACCCGAGCCAGCGCCAGCAGCAAGCCAAACGGGAATGCCATCACCAGCGCCAGCGCTGCCAGAATCAAGGTGCTGGCCAAACCGCCCAACGGGCCGTGGGGATATTGGCCGATCAGAAAAAGCGTCCAGTTGTTTTGCAAAATCGAGAAGAGATCAAACATCGTCATCTACCTCGCCAGCGCTTTGTTGAAGCGTCGCGCCAACAACGCGCCGAGCCCCATCAACAGCAGTGAAAACACCAGGTAGAACACCGTGGCAACCAGGTACGACTCGAAGGTACGGAAGGTGTAGTTCTCGACTTCGCGGGTGGCGTAACTCAGCTCGACCACACCGATGGCCATAGCCAGACTGGTGTTCTTAAACAACAGCACGGTGTGGTTGATCAGTGATGGCAGGCAGTTGCGCACACCTTGCGGCAGGATCACGTAGCGCATCGAGCGCACATAACCCAACCCGAGCGCTCGGGACGCTTCGGTCTGCCCGGCGGGAATGGCGCGCAGGCCGCTGCGGATGTCCTCACAGAAATACGCGGCTTGGCACAACCCCAGGGCAATTACCGAGAACAGGTATTCAGTACTGTAGTTCGCCAGCCACAGTTGAGTGGACTCGCTGAGCAAGGTCGGTACGCCGAAATACCAGAGCATCAGTTGCACCAGCGTCGGCACGTTTCGGTGGTAGGACACGTAACCGGCCACTAACCGGTCGGCGAGTTTGTTTCCGGTCAGGCGCACGGTCACCAGCAACAGCGCCAGGGCCATCGCCAGCAGCCAGGCGAACAGCGCCAGTTGTAGAGTCTTTTCAATGCCCTTGACGATCAGCTCGGCATATTCGCCTTGCAGAACCGCGGCCAAATCGAAGTCACGCTTCATGGTCAATCCCTATCGGCATTGGGCTAGGGCAGAATTAAGTCGCCAGCGACAAGCGTGGCGTGGGTATGGCATGACGGATTGATCCGTTCTTCTGGCAGGCGTCTTTCGTGGAGGATCTCAGCCCTGATAATCCTGCGGACGGGCCGTCGACAGACCGCCTGGCACTTGCAGGGTCGGGGTGATTTCCATGTGCCCGACGTTGACCGAAATCGGCGCGGCGATGGCAAACGCGATGGCGTCGGCGATGTCCTTGGCCTGCGGCAGTTCGAAACCTTCGACGAAACGCTTGTAGGTATCTTCGGAATCGCCATGGACGTGGGCAAAGATGTCGGTGGCCACCCGGCCTGGACAGATCTCGGTGACCCGAACCCGCTTGCCGAACGCGTCGATGCGCAGCTGTCGCGAGAGCATGCTCACGGCCGCTTTGGTGGCGTGATAAGTCGAGTTGCCGCCGAAGTTGTAAGCCGCGGCAATCGAACTGATGTTGATGATGTGGCCACAGTCGCGCTCAACCATACCCGGCAACGCCAGACGTGCCAGGTGCAAGACCGCCCGCAGGTTGACGTCGATCAGCAAGTCGATGCCTTCGGCGTCAGCCTTGAGAATCGAACCCGGTTTATCGACCCCGGCGTTGTTCACCAGAATGTCGAACTGCTGGGTTCCGAACAGACGGGTCAACCCGGCCAGGTCGGTAACATCGATGGCATGTGCGATGCAGCCGGTTTTCGCCGCCAGTTCTTGTAGCTTCTCAGCGCTGCGAGCTAAGGCATGCACCTGCACGCCTTCCTGACACAGGCGCTCGACGACGGCGGCGCCAATCCCGGAAGAGGCGCCGGTCACCAGCGCGGTTTTGTAATCTGAAAATGGCATGAGTTTGTCCTCGTATTACATGTGCGGATCACTCGGTGATCGCGATGACTTCGACTCTATCCAGCCCTGAAGCCGTGGACCAAGACGGAATGACTGTGTGGCAATAAGCCCTGCTTATGACCGTGCAACCGTTACGCCAACAGTTGCGAAATAGGCGTGATGCAACCGCCCGCCAGCTCGATTTCTCGACGGATGGTGCGGGCCAGGTCCACTGCGCCAGGGGTGTCGCCGTGCAGCAGGATCGAATGCGCCGGCACCGCAATGTGCTTGCCGTTGAGCGTGGTCACGGTGCCCTCCTCCAGCAACTGTCGAACCCGTTGCAACACGGCCGCCGGTTCCTTGATCACCGAGCCCGGCACCTTGCGCGGCACCAGCAGGCAGTCGTCGTCGTAGGCACGGTCAGCCAGAAACGTGGTGGCGACCCGCAACCCGCATTTGTCAGCGGCGTTTTCGATGGCCCGACTGCTCGATGAACTGATAATCAGCGTCGGATCGAACGCTGCCACCGCACAGACTAGGGGCTCGGCCAACGCCGCGTCGGCGGCGACCATGTTGCCCAGCGCGCCGTGAAAACTCATGTGGGTTATGCGATGGCCATTGACCGCCGCCATCCCGGCCAGCGCCCCGAGCTGATAAATCACGTAGGTCGCCAGTTCCTTGAGTTCAATGTTCATCTGCCGCCGGCCAAAACCCATCAAATCGGGGAAGCCCACATGGGCACCCAGATCGATGCCGCCGGCCTTGGCCAGACGCACGGTGTTATCCATGATCAGCGGATCGCCGGCATGAAAACCGCACGCCACGTTGGCCGATGAGATCAGGCTCATCAACGCTTCATCTTCACCCATGCGCCAAGGTCCGAAGCCCTCGCCCAGATCCGCGTTCAAATCAATCTTCATCACTTGCCCTCACTCGTCATGCCGCATCCAGGCGCATGAACGCCTCGCCAAAACCCACCGTCGTGCCACACACCGTCAACACCGCCGCCACCCGTCCGGCCTTCTGGCTGAGAATCGGCAACAGCAAATCGCCGACTTGCAGCAACGCGACCAGTTGCCCTGGCGCCACCCGACTGCCAACCGATACCAGCACCTCGCTCTGTTGCGGGTGCGTCAGCAGCAACCGGCCCAGGCCGGGGTCTTCAACAGCTGTTCATCGGGCGCCTTCAAAGGTTCTGGCGCCGTGATCTGAACCGGCGCCGCGACCTCGTCGACACAGCGCTTGAGCACCAAATAAAGCCCCGGACGACGGATTTCCGCGCCAGCCAGGTGGGTCTCCTTGAGCCACACCGCCAACTGGCGGATTTCCTGATTTGTCATGTCTGAATGTCCTTAACGCGAGGCCAGCCCGTGAAGGTCAACCAGGCGGCTGACCTCCGCGAGATAGCGCTGATTATCTTCCAGGGCCGCGACGGCTTCGGCATAGCTGCACTCGATAAACCGTACCTTGCTGCCAATCGGCGCCTGACCCAGACGCCAGAGATCGGCCTCGATCACGGTGCCAAATTTCGGATAACCGCCACTCGGTTGCGCATCGCGCATCTGGATGATCGGCTGGCCACCGTGGGGCACCTGAATCACGCCGGGGACGATGCCGTGGGAACGGACTTCCATCGGCGCCTTGGGCAAGATCGGCGCGCCTTCGAGCCGGTAGCCGTAGCGGTTGCTCTGGGTCGTGACCTTCCACTCGCCGGCCCAGAACGCCGCACGGGATTCGTCCAGAAAACACTCGTATTCGGCCGCAGGCAGTACGCGCATCGCCGGCAGTCCATCGCGTTGCAATGGCAAGGCCAGACTCGGTGACACGACGCCGAAATCCGTTGGCAGCGCACTCATGCCTGGACGCAGCGCCGCGATCCGGTCGCCTTGCTGCAACGCCCGCCCCTGCAAGCCACCGAACTCGCCGCGCAATTGCGTGCTGCGCGAACCGAGCACCGATGGCACATCGACGCCGCCGGCCAGGCATAGATAAGCCCGACTGCCGCAGGCTGGGTAGCCGAGGCTCAGTACCTGGCCTTCCCAAGCCTGCGCCACCCAGTACGGCAACAATGGCTGACCGTCGAGGGTTGCTTCGCAAGCTGCACCGGTGAACGCAAACGCACAGTCCTGGGTAAACCGTACTTCGAATGGGAACAACGGGATTTCGATCGCTGCCGCGTCTTCGGGATTGCCCAGCAATAGGTTACCCAGCGCCAGCGCCAAATGGTCCATTGCGCCGGAGGTTCCGACGCCGAAACCGAGGCTGCCAAAACGACCGAAGTCCTGCACGGTGGCCAAAGCGGTGGCCGATAAAATCTCGATCATCGAATGATCCTCGCGATTCGCAAACGCAACATGTCGCCCGGCCTGAGCATCGCCGGAGGGTTTTGGTTCGGGTCAAAAAACGACATTTCAGTGCGGCCGATGGTGTTCCAGCCACTGGGGCCGGCCGAGGCGGAGACGCCGGTCTGCACCCCGCCAATTGACACCGAGCCGGCGGCGATGCTGATCACCGGCACTTGGCGTCGTGGTGTGGCCAGGCGCGAATCCATGCCGCCGAGGTAGCAATAGCCCGGGTGGCTGCCCAAGGCGTATACCGGGTACAACGGCTCGCAATGCAGGTTCGCAATGGTCTCGATGTCGAGCCCGGTGTGGGCCACCACGTCATTCATGTGCGGGCCGAACGCGCCGCCGTACACCACCGGCAACTCAACGATGCGTCCTTCGAGAGGCAGCGGTTGACTGGTTTCCCAGGCCTCCAGCAATCGCTCGCACAACCCGTTGAGGTCGCGCGGCGGTTTGATGAACGTCAGCATCAGGTTGTTCATGCCGGGCACCGCTTCGTGGATTTCGGCCCATTCACCAGCCTGCAAGGCCAGGCTCCAAATCCGTTGTTGCGGCGCCAGATCCAGTTCGCCCGGCGCTTCGAACAACAGAGCGGTCGAGCCGAGCAGGCTGATGTGCGGACGCAGCGATACAGAAGCAATACTCATGTCGGACTCCGTTGCTGCAACCAGCGCTCCAAGTGATGAATGTCCACGCCACCGGCACAGAACGCCGGGTCGTCGAGAATGTCGCGGTGCAAGGGAATGTTGGTCGAGATGCCTTCCACAACCAGCTCACTCAGGGCCAGGCGCATACGGGCCATGGCCTCGTCGCGGGTCGCGCCGTGGGTGATGACCTTGGCCACCATCGAGTCGTAATACGGTGGCACCCGGTACCCGGTGGTGACGTGGGAGTCGACCCGCACACCAAAACCGCCAGGCACTTCCCAGCGCTGGATCAGCCCCGGCGTCGGCATAAAGGTGACCGGGTCTTCGGCGTTGATCCGGCATTCCAGTGAATGACCGTTGAGCTGCACGTCTTGCTGGCGCAGTTCCAGCACTTCGCCACGGGCCATGCGCAATTGCTGCTGAACGATGTCGATGCCAGTGGTCATCTCCGTCACCGGATGCTCGACTTGCAGCCGGGTGTTCATCTCGATAAAGAAGAACTCACCGTCCTCGTACAGAAACTCGAACGTACCGACACCGCGATAGCCGATTTGCCGGCAAGCGGCGGCGCAGCGTTCACCGACCTTGGCGATCAGTTCCGGATCGATGCCGGGCGCCGGCGCTTCTTCCAGGACTTTTTGGTGTCGACGCTGCAAGGAGCAATCGCGGCAACCGAGCCAAATCGCGTGACCATGGGCATCGCACAACACCTGGATTTCCACATGCCGTGGATGGCCGAGAAATTTCTCGATGTAGAGTTCTGGATTGCCGAACGCCAGCCGCGCTTCTTCGCGGGTCAGGGCGATGGCGTCGAGCAACTCGCGCTCTTCCTTCACCACACGCATGCCACGACCACCGCCGCCGCCGGCGGCTTTGACGATCACCGGGTAACCGATGTCACGAGCAATCGCCTGGATGCTGGCATCGTCGGTGGGCATCACCGAGTCCGGCCCCGGCACGCACGGAACGCCGGCTTCACGCATCGCCCGTTTGGCGGCGACCTTGTCGCCCATGGTGCGAATACAGGCTGCGCTGGGCCCGATAAAGGTCAGCCCAGCGGCTTCAATACGCTCGGCAAACCCGGCGCTCTCCGACAGAAATCCATAACCCGGATGGATCGCCTGTGCGCCGCTGACCTTGGCGGCAAACAACAACGCCGTCTGGTTCAGATAACTCTGGCTGGGAGAAGCCGGACCGATGCACAGGGCCTGGTCAGCGTTTTGTACGTACTGCGCGTGGCGATCAGCCTCGGAGTGCACGACCACGGTCTTTATCCCCAGGCCACGGCAGGCACGCTGAATGCGCAGGGCGATTTCGCCACGGTTGGCGATCAGCACTTTGTCGAACATTGAATTCACCTGAAAGAGATTGGGCGTGAGATCAGCCGAGGCGGAACAGCGACTGTCCGGCTTCGACTTCGGCGCCACTCTGGGCAAGGATCGCGGTGATCCGGCCTGCGGTTTTAGCCTTGACCGGGTGGAACATTTTCATCGCTTCGAGGACCGCCAGGGTCTGTCCGGCTTCAACCTGGTCACCGACCGCAACAAATGGTGCTTCCCCGGCTGCTGGCGTCAGATGCAGCACGCCATACAGGCTGGCCTTGATCTCGGTAGCGGCCGTCGCCGGGGTGTCTGACGCGGGCAAATCCACGGTCGGTGTCCGCGAAGGCTCAGCCATCGACTGGGTCGTCACGACCTTCCCTGCCTGCTTGAAAAGACGAATCGTACTGTCGCCTTCGGTCAGACTCAGTTCGAGCAAATCGGATTCGGCGAGCAAATCGATCAACCCTTTGATGCGTTCTGAATCCATGCGTGGGCCCCTGCCTGTCGAGCGTGTCTGAGTGGATGGGGTCAATGTAGCGAGCCTGTCCGGCGGCGACCAAGACGCTTTGGCTTTGGGGTGATAAGCCGTCCTTATGACCGTTCAGATCAGGCTGCCGCGCATCTCCGCGACCAGTTCCAGCAGGATCGCCTTGACCGCCTGGGCCGGCACCGACAGCGGCAGGTGCCCGGACAAACACAGCGCCAGTGGCGCTTCGATTTCAGGCTCGACAATGCGGCACATGTGCACCGAGGTGGCGGCGACCATCACCCGTGCCGAGGACTCAGGCAGGATGGTCGAGCCGAAATGCTCGGCGACGGCAGCGGTCAGGGTGATCGACGATTCGATTTCCGCCACCACTCGCGCGCTCATGCCGATGCGCTGGAAGGCTTCATCCGCCAGCCGCCGCATGACGTTGTAGGGACGCGGCAGGAGCATGTCCATGTCCGCCAGCTCGGCCAGAGGAATCTCGTCGAGCGCGCTGACAGCCGGATCGGCGCTGACCAGGTAAAGGTTCTCGCGCAGCAGCGAAACGAAGCTCAAGCCATGGACTTCGCGCCCGCCATACAGCACCGCCATGTCCATCCGACCGTTCATGATCAACTCGCTCAAGGTGGTGCCGAAGTTTTCATTGAGGTACAGCAGAATGCCCGGATGACGCTCGCGCACCCGGCGCAACAGCGGCAACGAAAGCGTCGACGCAGCGGTGCCCGGTGCCAGGCCGACCGACACCTGCCCGGACAAGGCATGCCCCGTGGCATTGATGTCGCTTTGAGCCTGTTCACACTGGCGCAAAATGATTTGCGCATGGCCGTAGAGCACCTTGCCCGCTTCGGTCGGGGTGACGCCGCGTTTGGTCCGAATCAGCAGTTGCTGTTGCAGCTCCGCTTCCAGCGTCGCCAGTTGTTGACTGAGCGCAGGTTGCGCGACATGCAGCACATCGGCGGCCTGGGTCATGCTGCCGATATCGACGAGTTTCACGAAATACTTCAAACGGCGCAGGTTCACGGTGGCGATGCTCTTGCTTGAAAAAGGGAGACAACCCACAGGCTTTAGCAAGAGCCAGGCCAGCAGTCCCGGAACCTGTAGGAGTGAGGCTTGCCCGCGAAGAACGATGACGCGTAATACCTGAAAAACCGCGGTGCATTCTTCGCGGGCAAGCCTCGCTCCTACAAGTTTTGCGTTTCAACCATAAGCCTTTGCTATGGCTGGATCGGGGCGATCTTGCTCAACACCCGCCACGGGCATACAGGCTTGAGCGCACCACCTTGGTGCGAGCCGTGTTCAGTTCCAGCCATAAGCGATTCCTATCCGACCAGAACGATCTCGTCTTATGGCGGTGCGAGCAGCGACTCGTACTGTAGGGCCTCGTCAATGTCATCAACGAGGAACGACACGTGACCGCCTCCCGCATCGCCGCCCGTGTGCAACGTATCAAGCCGTCCCCAAGCAGCGCCGCTTCTGACCGTGCGAACGAACTTCGCCGGCAGGGCAAATCCATTATCAATCTGGTGGTCGGCGAGCCGGACTTCGATACCCCGCTGCACATTCGGCAAGCGGCCGGTGCTGCCATCGAACGTGGCGAAACCCGTTACACACAAAATGCCGGCACCCCGGAACTGCGCAAGGCGATTGCCGACAAGTTGGCTCGGGAAAACGGCCTGACTTACGGCGCGAATCAGATTCTGGTCACCAGCGGCGCGAAGAGTGCAATTTTCAATGCCTTCGCCGCGACCCTGGGCGCTGGCGATGAAGTGTTGATTCCGGCGCCGTACTGGGTGTCTTACCCGGACATGGTGCTGGCCTGCGAAGGTGAACCCGTCACCCTCGCCTGCCCGGAAGAACACGCCTTCAAACTGACCCCGGATCAACTGCGCAGTGCGATTACCGAACGCACTCGGTGGCTGCTGCTCAACTCGCCGAGCAACCCGACCGGCGCCAGTTACAGCGCTGCCGAACTGCGCGCCTTGGCCGATGTGCTGCTCGACCATCCGCAGGTGTTGCTGATGACCGACGACATCTACGAGCACATCCGCTATGAAGGTCTGGAAAACCCGCACATCCTCGCCATCGAACCGGCGTTGACCGAGCGCACCGTCGTGGTCAACGGCGTGTCCAAGACTTACGCCATGACCGGCTGGCGCATCGGCTATGCCGCCGGCCCGGCTGATTTGATCGGCGCGATGGCAACCCTGCAATCGCAATCGACCAGCAATGCCTGCTCGGTCAGTCAGGCCGCAGCGGTTGAAGCGCTCAACGGCGACCAGACTTTCGTCAAGGACAGTGTGGTGGTTTACCAGCAACGCCGTGATCGTTGCCTGGACCTGCTCAACGCCATCGACGGTCTGAGTTGCCGCAAACCCGATGGCGCGTTCTATCTCTATGTGAACTGCTCGGGGCTGCTCGGTAAAACCACAGTTCAAGGCAAGCAGTTGAACACCGATTACGACGTGGTCATGTACCTGCTGGAAAGCCAGGGAGTGGCCGTGGTCGCCGGGACCGCGTATGGATTGGCGCCGTTCTTCCGGATGTCGATCGCCACCGACATCAAGACCCTCGACGAAGGGTGTTCGCGGATTGCCGCTGCCGTTTCGGCGCTGGGCTGAGGACCGACAATGACCGCGGCCACCCACCCTCCTTTGAGCTTCAAGCAGGCCTTGCTGGCAATGCTTGGCATCTCGCTGGTGCTGATGCTTTCGGCGCTCGATCAGACCGTGATCGGCAATGCCTTGCCGAGCATCGTCGCCGAGCTCAAGGGGTTTGAACTCTACGCCTGGGTGGCCACGGGGTACATGCTGGCGTCGATTGTCACCATCCCGATCTTCGGCCGACTGGGGGATTACTACGGGCGCAAACCCTTCGTCATCGCCGCCACCGTGATCTTCACCCTGGCGTCGCTGGCCTGCGCCGTGGCCAACGACATGCTGTGGCTGGTGATCGGCCGCGCCTTGCAGGGTGTCGGCGGCGGCATGTTGATCGGCACCGCGTTCGCCTGCATCCCGGAACTGTTTCCCGACACCCGCCAACGCTTGCGCTGGCAAATGTTGCTAAGTGCCTTGTTCAGCGTGGTCAACGCCATCGGGCCTGGGCTGGGCGGCTATCTGACCGGGGCCTACGGTTGGCGTTCGGTGTTCTACATCAATCTGCCGCTGGGTTGCCTGGCATTGTTTTTTGCCTGGCGCTATCTGCCCTATTACCGCCCGCAGCAACGGGCAAAAATCAGCCTCGACTGGCCCGGCGCATTACTGATTGCCCTGGCGCTGGGCAGCCTGCAGTTGTTCGTCGAATGGTTGGGCCATTCCAGTCTGATAGTGAGCACGGTGCTGGGACTGAGCTGCATCGCGGCGACCGTTGCCCTATGGCACTGGGAACGGCGCTGCCGACACGCGCTGCTGCCAGCGGCGTTACTCGGATTACCGAGCATGCGCCTGTTGTTTCTGCTGTCGATGGCCGCCGGGGCGATCATGTTTTCGTTGTTGTTCTATCTGCCGCTGTTACTGCAAGGCAGCTATGGCTACTCGCCGCAAGATGCCGGCCTGCTGATTACACCACTGGCGTTGAGCATCACCCTGGGCGCCATCGTTAACAGTCGCATCGTCACCCGCTTGCGCAATCCAAACCTGTTGCCGCTGTGTGGTTTTGTCGCGCTGTTGCTGGCCTGCCTTGGGCTGGCCATTGCTGGACGCAGTGCCTCGTTTAATGCGCTACTCGGCTTGATCCTGCTGGCGGGGCTTGGCCTGGGCTTCATCCTGCTGAACCTGACGGTCTTCACCCAGACCCTGGCCGAGCGTCAGTTCCTGGGGATCGCCACCGCGCTGACCCAATCGCTGCGCTTGGTCGGTGGTTTGCTGGGAACGGCGGGAATGGGGGTGTTGGTCAACCTGCTGTACAGCGCCAACCTGCAACGACTGTTCATTGCCCAAGGGCACCTCGGGGAATTGGCCTTGTACGCCGACCCACAGGTCATTTTGCGCCCCGACGCCGCCCTGCTCGAACACCCGCAATGGCTGAACCTGGCCCGTGATGCACTGGCCCAATCGGTGGGCGTCGGCCTGCTGCTGTGCACCGGCCTCGGCGTGTTGGCGTTGTTCATCCTGTACCGCTTGCCGCCCGTGAAACTGAACGTTTCACCGGCCATCGTCGCTCCTGAAAAACAATAAAAACTTCTACTGCCGCTTTTGACTGCCTCTCACAACATTCGACAACTCATGGGGATGACTCCGATGGAGCTTTTCAATCGCGCACCTAAAGTAGTGGCCGGCATTTGCGGCCTGATTATCGCTCAACAGGGTTACGCCGCCGGTCTGGTGGAAGACAGCAAGCTCAGTGTGCTGGCCCGTAACTTTTTCAGTAATGCCGACAACCGCAGCGGCGCCGCCGACCCCAATTACACTCAGGAATGGGGCCAGGGTTTCATCGCCAACTTTCAGTCAGGCTTTACTCAGGGCACCGTCGGTTTCGGCGTGGATGCGATTGGCATGTTCGGGGTGCGGCTGGACTCTGGCAAAGGTCGGCACTACAACCCTGAAAGCAAGGCCTTCAACGGCAATATCTTCCCGACCGACAGTGATGGGCGTGCCGTGGATGAGTTCGGCAGCCTGGGCCTGACGGCCAAGGCGAAGTTCTCCAACACCGAACTGAAATACGGCACGCTGGTGCCGATGTTGCCGGTGGTGATGTCCACCGACCGCATGCTGCAACAGACTTTCAATGGCGGGCAGATTCAGTCCAAAGACCTGGAGAATTTCACTTTCACCGTGGGCCAGTTGGAGCACGTCAAAGGTCGCGGCTCAAGTAACCAGATGGGCATGTCGATTCCCGGCGCGAACAACGCGCAGACCGGCGAGTTCGTGAACAAGTTCTACTACGGCGGCGTGGATTACAAAGCGACTAAAGACCTGACGTTGCAGTACTACTACGGCAACCTGCAGGACTTCTACAAACAGAACTTCCTCGGTCTCAAATACGATATGAAGGTGGGTCCTGGCACCCTGCGTACCGACCTGCGTCACTTCGACAACCGCTCCGATGGCGCCAACGGCCACGATCCGGATTTCTACACCTTCGGTTACTACGGCAATGGCGTCACCAAAGGCAAGGTCGACAGCCGCCTGGACAGTGCGCAATTCACCTATCTGGTGAACGGCCACACCATCGCCGCCGGCCTGCAGCAAGTCAGCGGCGACAGCGATGCCGTCTGGTTGAACCAGGGTGACGGTTCTACGGCTTACTTCATGACGGAGTCGATGATCGGCAAGTTCCAGCGCGCCGGGGAAACCACCTGGCAGGTTCGATACGGTTATGATTTCGCCAGGGTCGGGGTTCCGGGCTTGAGCTTCCTCGGCATGTACGAAAGCGGCTCGAACATCCGTACCCCGACAGGTGACAAAAGCGAGTGGGAACGCAACCTGACGGTGAGCTACGTCGTTCAGCAGGGGCCGCTGAAGGACCTGAGCATTGCCTTGCGTCATGCATCGCTACGCACTGAAGTGTCCACGCAACGGGACAGCGACGAGCATCGCGTGATCATCAGCTATCCGCTAAATATTCTGTAAAAATCGACGCACTGGGTGATGCGCATCGTCACCTAGTGTGCTCTGGCAATATCTGTCACACAGCTGTAGATGGCAGAGAAAGATTGAAAACAAAGCTTCTGAGGACGCTCTTACTGCTGGATCGCGCTGCGTCATTGTGGCCAAAGTTGTCGGTCCAACTCACTCATCAAACTGGGGATAAATTCCGACCTTGGTATCAACTGAAGATTCCACCAAGAGCCAGTCGTTTTGTAGGGGTAAAAACTCCTAAAAATAAAAAGGGGTCGTGAGATAAAATCTCGCAACCCCTTGAATTATATGGTCGGGACGGAGTGATTCGAACACTCGACCCCTAGCACCCCATGCTAGTGCGCTACCGGACTGCGCTACGCCCCGACTAGGCGTGATACTCGTCCCTCATCTCGAAGAACGCTCAAGAATATATCGCAAGCTTTTGAAAACTGGAAGTATTCAAACGCAGGAAATTATTTCTTGAGCACAACCAGCACATCTTCCAATTCAGCGATCATCTGCCGAATCATCTGCTTGTACTGAGTGGTGTCGTCTTTGGCTTCATCGCCGGACAAACGCAGGCGCGCGCCACCGATGGTGAACCCTTGATCGTAAAGAAGCGCGCGGATTTGCCGGATCATCAACACGTCTTGTCGCTGATAATACCGGCGGTTTCCGCGGCGTTTGACGGGGTTGAGTTGAGGAAACTCCTGTTCCCAGTAGCGCAGCACGTGTGGTTTTACCGCACACAGCTCGCTGACTTCACCGATGGTGAAGTAGCGTTTGCCTGGGATGACGGGTAGCTCGTCGTTATGACTTGGTTCCAGCATAAGCCTCAACTCGGGCCTTCAACTTCTGCCCTGGACGAAAGGTGACCACACGGCGAGCCGTGATCGGGATTTCTTCACCCGTTTTCGGATTGCGGCCAGGCCGCTGGCGTTTGTCCCGAAGGTCGAAATTGCCGAAACCGGACAATTTGACTTGTTCGTTGTCTTCAAGAGCGTGCCTGATTTCTTCAAAAAACAGTTCGACCAATTCCTTGGCCTCCCGTTTATTCAGGCCCAGCTCCTCATACAGACGTTCCGCCATCTCAGCTTTCGTCAGAGCCCCCATACGTCACTTCCTTAACGTGGCGTTCAACCTTTGTTCGAGCGAGGTGAGGATATTTTGCGTCGTAGTATTCACCTCATCGTCATTAAGAGTGCGCGATGGATGCTGCCAGGTCAAGCCGACTGCAAGGCTTTTTCTATCAGGATCAATACCTTTACCCTGATACACGTCAAATAGCCTGAGGTCTGTCAGCCATTCGCCTGCATTTTCACGGATTACGTCCAGTACGGCACTGGCTGCGACGTCTTTTTCGGCGATCAGCGCAAGGTCACGACGCACTTCAGGAAAGCGCGACAACTCCTGGAATTTAGGCATTTTACCCAACGCCACTTCGGCCAGAACCAGCTCGAAAACGAAGACCGGGCGATCGAGACCGAGGGTTTTCGACAATTCAGGGTGGATAGCACCAACGAAACCAACCAAACGACCTTCACGCTCGATGCGGGCGGTTTGACCCGGATGCAGCGCTGGATGCTTGCCCGGCACGAAAGTGAACGAATCCAGTGCACCGGCGAAGCCCAGCACCGCTTCCACGTCAGCCTTGACGTCGAAGAAGTCGACGACATCGCGACCTTGCGCCCAGCCTTCCGGCAGACGGCTACCGCAAACAACACCCGCCAGCATCGGCTCTTGCTTCAAGCCTTCCAACTGACCGACGAAGCGCAGACCGCTTTCGAACAGACGGACACGATCCTGCTGACGGTTCAGGTTGTGCTGAAGCGCCTTGACCAGGCCTGGCCACAGGGACGAACGCATGGCGGCCATATCGTTCGAAATCGGGTTAGCCAGCAGCAGCGGCTCTACACCCGGATTAAACAGCTCGAACTGTTTCGGATCGATGAAGCTGTAAGTGATCGCTTCCTGATAACCACGGGCCACCAGCAGACGACGCAGCTCTGGCAGATCGCTACGGGCTTCAGCCTTGGCTTGTGGCGCCAGACGGGCTTGTGGGTAGCGAACCGGCAGACGGTTGTAACCGTACAGACGGGCCAGCTCTTCGATCAGGTCAACTTCCAGGCTAATGTCGAAGCGATGGCTTGGCACTTCTACTTGCCACTGCCCTGCCCCATCGGCAGAAACGGTCAGCCCCAAAGCGTTCAGCAGACGCTCGACTTCGGCCGAATCCATTTCCATGCCCAGCATCTGGGTGATGCGCTGCGCACGCAATGTAACCGGCGCGATTTTCGGCAGGTGCTGCTCGCTGACGGTTTCGATGATCGGGCCGGCTTCGCCGCCAGTGATTTCCAGCAGCAGGCCGGTGGCGCGCTCCATGGCTTCACGGGCCAGTTGCCAGTCCACGCCACGCTCGTAGCGGTGCGAGGCATCGGTGTGCAGGCCGTAGGAACGGGCCTTGCCAGCGACAGCAATCTGATCGAAGAACGCGCTTTCCAGGAAAATATCGCGAGTGGTCGCGGTGTTGACGCCGCTGTGCTCGCCACCCATGACGCCGGCGATTGCCAGGGCGCGGGTGTGGTCGGCAATTACCAGCGTATCGCTACGCAGGCTGACTTCCTGACCGTCGAGCAGCACCAGCTTCTCGCCTTCTTCAGCCATGCGCACGCGGATGCCGCCATTGATTTCGGCGAGATCAAACGCGTGCAACGGTTGACCCAGCTCCAGCATCACGTAGTTGGTGATGTCGACCGCAGCGTCGATGCTGCGCACGTCGCCACGACGCAGACGCTCAACCATCCACAACGGCGTAGGCTTGGACAGGTCGACGTTACGGATCACACGACCCAGGTAACGTGGGCACGCCGCTGGCGCCAGCACTTCAACCGAACGTACTTCATCGTGCACGGCTGGCACAACGACTACGACCGGACGGGTGACTTTAGCGGCGTATAGCGCGCCAACTTCACGGGCTATGCCGGCCAGGGACAGGCAGTCGCCGCGGTTCGGGGTCAGGTCGACCTCGATGCTGGCGTCGTCCAGGCTCAGGTATTCACGAATGTCCTGACCGACCGGCGCATCAGCCGGCAATTCCATCAGGCCATCGTTGCCTTCGCCGACTTGCAGCTCGGCTTGGGAGCACAGCATGCCGTTGGACTCAACGCCACGCAGCTTGGCTTTCTTGATTTTGAAGTCGCCTGGCAGTTCGGCACCGATCATGGCGAACGGGATCTTCAGGCCCGGGCGCACGTTTGGCGCACCGCAAACGACCTGGAAGGTCTCCGAGCCATTGCTGACCTGACAAACACGCAGCTTGTCGGCGTCCGGGTGCTGCTCGGTGCTCAGCACCTCGCCCACTACGACACCGGTGAATACGCCGGCGGCCGGCGTAACGCTATCGACCTCAAGACCGGCCATCGACAGACGAGCAACCAGCTCGTCACGACTTACCTGCGGGCTTACCCAGCCACGCAGCCATTGTTCACTGAATTTCATCCTGCTCTCCTAAGAATTCGTTACGACTAGCGAAATTGCGCGAGGAACCGCAAGTCGTTGTCGAAGAACAGACGCAAGTCGTTCACGCCGTAACGCAGCATGGCCAGACGCTCAACGCCCATGCCGAAGGCAAAGCCCGAGAACTCTTCCGGGTCGATCCCGGACATACGCAACACGTTCGGGTGAACCATGCCGCAGCCCATCACTTCCAGCCAGCCAGTCTGCTTGCAGACACGGCAGCCTTTACCGCTGCACATCACGCATTCCATGTCGACTTCGGCGGATGGCTCGGTGAACGGGAAGTACGAAGGACGGAAACGCACGGCCAGTTCTTTTTCGAAGAACACGCGCAGGAACTCTTCGATGGTGCCTTTGAGGTCGGCGAAATTGATGTCGCGATCAACCAGCAGGCCTTCGACCTGGTGGAACATCGGCGAGTGGGTGATATCGGAGTCGCTGCGGTACACACGGCCTGGGCAGACAATGCGGATCGGCGGTTTTTTCGATTCCATGGTGCGGACCTGTACCGGCGAGGTATGGGTGCGCAACAACATGTTGGCATTAAAATAGAAGGTGTCATGCATCGAACGGGCCGGGTGATGGCCTGGGATGTTGAGCGCTTCGAAGTTGTGGTAATCGTCTTCGACCTCAGGGCCTTCGGCGATGCCGTAGCCAATGTGGGTAAAGAACTGTTCGATACGTTCCAGAGTACGCGTAACCGGATGCAGACCACCCGAGGTCTGGCCACGGCCAGGCAGGGTCACGTCAATGGACTCGGCAGACAGTTTGGCGGCCAGGTCGGCCTCTTCAAACAGTGCCTTGCGTGCATTGAGAACCTCTGTGACACGCTCCTTGGCAACGTTGATCAGGGCGCCGACTTGCGGACGCTCTTCTGCCGGCAAATTCCCCAGGGTCTTCATCACCTGAGTCAATTCGCCCTTTTTGCCAAGGTAGTGAACCCGGATTTGCTCCAGGGCATTGATATCTTCAGCGCTTTGCACAGCCTCTAGAGCTTGAGAGACCAGCGCGTCCAGGTTTTCCATGTACAGACTCCAGATACAAAATAGGGGAAGAGCTTGAAGGCTCTTCCCTATTTATGACGTTTAACACCTGGCCCCACAGAGGTGAGGCCGGGTGACTGTCGGGGGTACTTAAGCCAAGGTGGCTTTAGCTTTCTCGACAATCGCAGCAAACGCCGCTTTTTCGTTCACTGCCAGATCAGCCAGAACCTTACGGTCGATCTCGATGGACGCTTTTTTCAGGCCGGCGATGAAACGGCTGTAGGACAGACCGTTGATACGTGCACCAGCGTTGATACGAGCGATCCACAGAGCGCGGAACTGACGTTTTTTCTGACGACGGTCACGGTAGGCGTATTGGCCTGCCTTGATTACCGCTTGCTTGGCAACACGGAATACGCGCGAGCGAGCGCCGTAGTAGCCTTTAGCAAGTTTCAGAATTTTTTGTGACGTTTACGGGCAATGACGCCACGCTTTACACGAGCCATGAGTTACTTCCTCTATTCTTGACTAAATTAACGAAGGCGCAGCATGCGCTCGACTTTTGCCACGTCACACGGTGCCAGCAAGCTGCTACCGCGCAGTTGACGCTTACGCTTGGTCGACATTTTAGTCAGGATGTGGCTCTTGAAAGCGTGCTTGTGCTTGATACCGTTAGCAGTTTTCAGAAACCGCTTAGCAGCACCACTTTTAGTTTTCATTTTTGGCATGTTCGGATACTCCGCATTCAGTTGATAAACATAATCAGAAGGCCTGCCGTGCCCTATTGATTACTTCTTCTTTTTCGGGGCGATGACCATGATCAGTTGGCGTCCTTCCATCTTAGGATGCTGTTCGACCGAACCGTACTCGAGCAAGTCACCTTCAACTCGCTTGAGGAGTTCCATCCCCAGCTCCTGGTGGGCCATCTCACGGCCGCGGAATCGCAAGGATACCTTGGCCCTGTCCCCATCACTCAGGAAACGTACCAGGTTGCGCAGTTTTACCTGGTAATCCCCTTCCTCCGTCCCTGGACGAAACTTGATTTCTTTAACCTGAATCTGCTTCTGGTTTTTCTTGGCCGCGGCAACCTGCTTCTTCTTTTCGAAGATCGATTTGCCGTAGTCCATCAGTTTGCAAACAGGGGGTACTGCATCGGCGGAAATCTCCACCAGATCCAGCTTGGCCTCTTCAGCCTTAAGAAGCGCGTCTTCAATTGACACAATCCCAAGCTGTTCACCTTCAGCCCCAATTAACCGAACCTCGCGTGCCGAGATATTCTCGTTGATCGGGGCTTTCGGTGCAGCTCGTTTATCTTGTCTCATTTCACGCTTAATAGTAATTACTCCGAATCTGGGCGACCACGCCGGGAAACCGCTTGCGCGAGAAACTCAGCGAACTGGGCGACGGGCATCGAGCCCAGGTCAGCACCTTCACGAGTACGCACAGCGACAGTCTGCATCTCGACTTCCCGATCTCCGATAACCAAGAGATAAGGAACCTTGAGCAAAGTATGCTCGCGGATTTTAAAGCCGATCTTTTCATTTCTCAAGTCAGACTTGGCACGAAATCCGCTTTCGTTGAGAGTTTTTTCAACCTCAGCGGCGAAATCAGCCTGTTTATCAGTGATATTCATGATCACTGCCTGGGTCGGAGCCAGCCACGCAGGGAATGCACCCTCGTAGTGCTCGATCAGGATTCCGACGAAACGTTCGAAGGATCCAAGTATCGCCCGGTGCAACATAACCGGGTGCTTGCGACTGTTGTCTTCGGAGACGTATTCGGCTCCCAGACGGACAGGCAGGTTAAAATCGAGCTGAAGGGTACCACACTGCCAGACGCGGCCGAGGCAATCTTTCAGGGAGAATTCGATCTTCGGACCGTAGAACGCACCTTCGCCCGGCTGCAAATCGTACGGCAGGCCAGCGTTATCAAGGGCTGCGGCCAATGCGGCTTCAGCGCGATCCCACAATTCGTCGGAACCAACGCGTTTTTCCGGACGAGTGGACAGCTTCATTTCGACGTCTTTAAAGCCGAAGTCGGCATAAACGTCCATGGTCAGTTTGATAAACGCAGCGGATTCAGCCAGCATCTGCTCTTCGGTGCAGAAGATGTGGGCATCGTCCTGAGTGAATGCACGTACTCGCATGATGCCGTGCAACGCGCCCGATGGCTCGTTACGGTGGCAAGCACCGAACTCGGCCAGGCGCATTGGCAGTTCGCGGTAGCTCTTCAGGCCTTGGTTGAACACCTGCACGTGGCAAGGGCAGTTCATTGGCTTGATCGCGTAGTCGCGGTTTTCCGACTGAGTGGTGAACATGTTGTCGGCGTAGTTGGCCCAGTGCCCGGATTTCTCCCACAGGCTGCGGTCAACGACCTGCGGAGTCTTGATCTCCAGATAGCCATTGTCGCGCTGAACCTTGCGCATGTACTGCTCAAGCACTTGATACAGGGTCCAGCCGTTCGGGTGCCAGAACACCATGCCCGGCGACTCTTCCTGGGTGTGGAACAGGCCCAGGCGCTTGCCGATTTTGCGGTGATCGCGCTTTTCAGCTTCTTCGATGCGCTGGATGTAAGCCGCCAGCTGCTTCTTGTCAGCCCAAGCCGTGCCGTAAACGCGCTGCAATTGCTCGTTCTTGGCATCGCCACGCCAGTAGGCGCCGGACAACTTGGTCAGCTTGAAGGATTTCAGGAAGCGCGTGTTCGGCACGTGCGGACCGCGGCACATGTCGACGTATTCTTCGTGATAGTACAGGCCCATGGCCTGCTCGTTCGGCATGTCCTCGACCAGGCGCAGCTTGTAGTCTTCGCCACGGGCCTTGAACACTTCGATCACTTCGGCGCGCGGAGTGACTTTCTTGATCACGTCGTAATCTTTTTCGATCAGCTGCTGCATGCGCTGTTCGATTGCAGCCAGGTCGTCAGGCGTAAAAGGACGCTCGAAGGCGATATCGTAATAGAAGCCTTCGTCGATGACCGGGCCGATGACCATTTTAGCGGTCGGGTACAGCTGCTTGACCGCGTGGCCAACCAGGTGGGCGCAAGAGTGGCGAATGATCTCCAGCCCCTCTTCATCCTTTGGCGTAATGATTTGCAGCGTGGAATCGCTGTCGATGATGTCGCTGGCGTCGACCAGCTTGCCATTGACCTTGCCGGCCACGGTGGCTTTGGCCAGGCCAGCACCAATGGATGCGGCGACCTCGGCTACGGAAACCGGATGATCGAATGAACGTTGACTGCCGTCGGGAAGAGTAATAGTTGGCATGGCGCCTCCTCTCCTAGTGGTGACCCCTACCAAAGGTCACGTGGGTTGGGATGAGCCAGTACAAGATCCGATCCAGGCCATTCAATGACGAACGCCTGCCTTACAGCGGCAGGAGCCTTGCGGCCAACCGGAAAACCGAACCAGAGTGACTGGGATTCAAATCAGGGTTATTCGTACAGTTGCCGCTGCCGGGACTGAATGTCAGCCGGAGCCTGCAAAAGCACGAGCGCAGAATCCTAGCACAGATGAACGGTCGTCGATGCACCCACGCCTTATGCCAGCGTAAAACGACGCTTTTTATGCCAGAGTGCTGAACTTGAACCCGGTTTTATCCATCAGATAACAAGACATTTGACCCACAAGGAGCATCCAAGCATGCGTCTGAATCGTTTATTCGCAGTAGTCGCCCCTCTCGTCCTTCTGCTGCCTCTGGCGGCCCATGCCGATTGGCCGAAGGGCGAGCGGGATAAATACATGGCCCAGTGCGTTCCTGCTGCCGAAAAGAAGATCAGTAACGCTCAGGCAAAAGCCGTGTGTGGTTGCGGCGCCGATCAGCTCAAATCATATCCTGCCAGTGACCTTACGGCATTGATGAACGGCACGGCCAGTGACGCACTGGGGAAACAGGCAATGGAAAAAATTGCCACATGCAGGCTCGAGAATGGTGAGAAAAAATAAGCCAGGCGAAGTCGTTTTTACGCCACCGATGACTGTAAAAAGAGCCCGAGCGTCGCTTTTTCGGACATTTTATACAGGTTTTACAGCTTTTTTTATCGTCTTTACTTTTGGCTGAAAGCCTTTTAAAACGGGGCTTACAGCCAGATCAAGCAGCAAAGAAAGCACGGTTTAAGGGCAAACAGCACCTGCGGGGGCTCCCAAACCGTACATTTCGACTATGATAGTCCCGTGTGCCCAGTTGGCCTGAGCAGCACAGTACTACTGAAAATATATGTTTCTTGGAGATACACCATGTCTAATCGCCAAACCGGCACCGTTAAATGGTTCAACGATGAAAAAGGCTTCGGCTTCATCACTCCTCAAGGTGGCGGTGACGACCTGTTCGTACACTTCAAAGCTATCGAAAGCGACGGTTTCAAAAGCCTGAAAGAAGGCCAGACCGTTTCCTTCGTGGCTGAGAAAGGCCAAAAGGGTATGCAAGCTGCACAAGTTCGCCCAGAGTAAGTTTCTGGCGCACTAAAAAAACCCCGTCCATGTGACGGGGTTTTTTATGGGCGAAACAAAAGCCTGACGGTATCAGCCGCAGTTGATGCGCGTGATCACCAAGTTGTCGTCAGTGTTCAGGTTCAAGCGATCGGAGCGATACTCCAGGGTCACCATATCGCTGGGCTTGAGAATCCGCGCACTCTGCGCGCCCGCGCGAGTACGTGCCTGCTCCAGCAGTTCTGGCGAGGCCTTTTTGCCGATGGTGAATTCTGCAGCCTTTGAATCACAACGGCTGTGACCGGTGTCGGTCACCACAGGGTCTTTTGCTGTCGACTCGGTGGAGGGAGTGCTGCAACCGGCCAGCATGGCAACGGCCAACAAAGTACCCAATGACGCGAGCTTCCAAGGCATGAAGCCTCCTTCTTTAAATAGTTAATCTGAGATCGTGCGACCGCCAATCTGGCGTTTGGTTTCACGGACAGTACTGTCACCCTGCCCCCAATCTGGACGGTCAGCGAGTTTGCCTGAGCGTCGCAGCATCGTTCATCACTCAATCGTGACTGAATATGAACAGCACTCAATAGACGTCGATGTAGTCGTAAAGCGGATTCGGCCAGTTCTCTTTCAGCGCGTTGAAGATCTGCATGACCCAGACCTCGTCACTGGCGGCGACTAATCCCACATAACCCGAGCCCTTGGCCCACGTCTCCAGGCGAAACAGCAGACCATTGATATCAGTGCCGCCGACAACGCCCGACGAAATGTAAGCGATGCCGCCCTTGGTTACCCGCAACTGCGTGTGCTCATCGTCGCTGGCAGAGGCCAGGAGCTGGCGCACGGCCTCAAGGGTCAAGCCGTCGGGAGTATTCAAATCGATCTGCACAGCGCGGTCCTTGAAAATCCATCAAAGGCCAAGTGTCGCATAGCCCTTCCCTCATGCCTAAGTCGGAGTGCCAAACGCTGCGCAAAATGGTTAACTCGACACTCAGACTTTCCCGACTTCACGAGCGCCATCATGACCACCGTAAGTATCGACGCCGACATCAAAGCCAAGTGGGCACAGGGCCACAGTTCCTACAGCCCGGGCAGCCCGGAAGAGTTGGCAATCATTGGCATCGACCTACTGGTCAAGGAACTGGGAACACAAGCCGCCCAGTCGTTCATCGCCCAGATATTCGAGAAATACCCGGCCGACTACCCCGGCGTGGTGGATTCAGAAAGGGAGTAAAACCCGCAGGCTGGCACCTGCGGGTCTGCGGCTTACTTCAAACGAGCCAGACGCTGGGTCAGCAGATCGAAAAAGCCTTGAGCGTCGCCGTTTTCAACCCAGAAAGCATTCTTTGGTGCTTTCAGGCCGTCATACCAATCGACGACGGTCTGGCCGAATGTCGGACCTTCACGACTGTCGATCACCACATTGACCGAACGACCGGTGAACAGCTCCGGCTTCAGCAGGTAAGCGATGACGGTGGCGTCATGCACCGGGCCGCCCGGAATACCGTAGTGCTCCATGTCGCCTTTGACGTATTCGTTGAGAATATCGCCCACGATCTTGCCGGCATTGTTGTTGAGCGCGGCGATCTGCTTCAGGCGCGCGTCGCTAGTGAGGATCTTGTGGGTCACGTCCAGCGGCAGGTAGGTCAGTTTCACCCCACTTTTGAGCACCACTTCCGCAGCCTGCGGGTCAGCGAACAGGTTGAATTCAGCCACCGGGGTGATGTTGCCGCCATTGAAGTGCGCACCGCCCATGATTACCACTTCCTTGATGCCCTGAACGATTTCAGGTTCCTGGATCAGCGCCAGGGCCAGGTTGGTCTGTGGACCGAGCATGGCGATGGTGATGCTGTGGGGTTTGGCAGTTTTAAGGGTATCGATCAGGTAATTGACCGCATTCCCCTTGGCCAGGCCTTGCTTCGGTTCGTGCACGGTGACACCCGACAGGCCTTCCTTGCCATGGATGTTCTCGGCGTAGATCGGCGTGCGCATCAGCGGCTTCGGCGCGCCAGCGTAGACCGGCACTTCTTCGCGCCCTGCCCACTCGCGGGCCAGGCGTGCATTACGCGAAGTCTTGTCCAGGCGCACGTTGCCAGCGACGGTGGTTAGTGCGCGAATGTTCAGTTCTTCCGGCGAGGCCAGGGCAAACAGCAAGGCGACCACGTCGTCGGCACCCGGGTCGGTGTCGATGATCAAGTCGATCTT
Organism: Pseudomonas sp. 10S4; assembly: GCF_034344865.1. Taxonomy (NCBI): domain Bacteria; kingdom Pseudomonadati; phylum Pseudomonadota; class Gammaproteobacteria; order Pseudomonadales; family Pseudomonadaceae; genus Pseudomonas; species Pseudomonas sp. 10S4. The sequence continues at coordinate 4,267,837 of NZ_CP133774.1, read as the reverse complement.
TTCCGCCGCCTGGGCGCTTGTTGCGGTAATCAGGGACAAAAGCAGCAGACTCCGGAGCAGATGATGCAGTTTCTGAGCATAGCGGTGCATAGCGCACTCCTTGTGCGTGGGAAAGCAGAAAGGGTTACAGCAAGTTAGAACGTCACCCCGGACACCAGCACGATGTTGCAGTACGGCTGACATTCGCCCGTACGAACAATCGCCCGCGCCTGTCGGCTGAGGACCTTGAATTGATCATGGCTGAGCAAGTCGCGCCGGCCCAAGGCACCTTCGGCATTCAGCTCTTCCAGTGTCGCCAGGGCCGTCGGTTGCTTGTCGAGGATCTCCTGGGCGAGTACATGGCTTTCGACCTGCATTTCGCTGAGCACCACTTTTAAGGTGCTGATGAAATCCGGAATACCGTGGGTCAGTGCCAGATCGATCAGTTCGACGCCCGGCGGCACTGGCAGGCCAGCATCACCGATCACCACGATGTCGCCATGACCCAGGGACGCGATCAGCCGCGACAGCGCGACGTTGAGCAAAGGTGTCTTTTTCATGGGATTTTAAAGGCCTGTACGTCGGACAAAGTAGGAATCGAAGGTTGCGCCCCCGCTCGGGTGACCGACAGTGCTGCTGCGACTTGACCGAAACGGATCGCCTCGGCCTCGCTTTTGCCGGAAGCCAGGGCAGCGGCAAAACCGCCGACAAAGGTGTCGCCGGCCGCCGTTGTATCAACTGCCTTCACTGTCGGCGCAGGGAAATGCTCAAAACCTGTGCCGTTGGCAAACAGGGAGCCTTGGGCACCGAGGGTGATGATCACCTTGCCGGCGCCCATCGCGATCAATCGGGTCGCGGCGGTTTGCGCGGTGTCGAGGGAATCCACCGGCAAACCACTCAGGGCCGACGCCTCGCTTTCATTCGGGATCAGGTAGTCGATGGACGCATACCAATCCGCCGGTAACGGACGACTGGCCGGCGCCGGGTTGAGAATCACGATTTTGCCCAGCTCACGGCCGCGCTTGAGCGCATGACCGACGGTGGCGTCCGGCACTTCCAGCTGACAGATGATCACGTCCGCCGCTTGCAGCACCGCGTCGAAACGGTCGATCACTGGCGGCGTCAGCGCGCCGTTGGCACCGGCGACAATCACGATCGCGTTCTGGCTGTTGTCATCAACCACAATCAACGCCACGCCACTGGCGCCATCGACGATGCTGACCGCCTGACAATCGATCCGTTCCGCCAACAATGCCCCGCGCAGCTCTTGACCATAAGCGTCGGTCCCGACGCAGCCGACCATCGATACCTTGGCACCCAGTCGCGCGGCGGCCACGGCCTGGTTCGCACCCTTGCCGCCAGAGACCGTGGTGAACGACTGACCAATCAGCGTTTCACCGCCACGGGGCAACCGTGGCGCCCGGGTCACCAGGTCCATATTCAAGCTGCCTATTACCACTACTTTTGCTGGCATACATCATTACTCATCAATTCGGTTTCAGCGGTGCTTTTGTTTAGCGGTACTCAGCAAACACACCAGCCAGCGGTGCAGTCGACTCCCGCAAGACAATACTTGGGGTCACGATCCGTTGATCAGTGGCCAGGTCCGGCGTGGCAATCCTTCGCAACAGCACCTCGGCAGCCATCTCACCTAGCTGCAGGATCGACTGGCCCACGGTGGTCAGCGCCGGATAAACATAACGGCTCATTTGGATGTCATCGAAGCCGATCACCGACAACTCTGTGGGCACGCGAATATTGCGTTCGGCGGCCGCGCGCAGCACACCGATACCGATCATGTCGTTACCGGCGAAAATCGCGCTGGGCGGGTTCTTTTCCAGCAGGATCGCGGCGGCTGTGTAGCCACCGGTGCTGGTAAAGTCGCTTTCCAGCATGCGCTCGCGGGGCACTTCGACGCCCGCCTCTTTCAACGCCCGGCAGTAACCGGCCAGACGCATTTGCGCCACACTGGTGTCCGCCGGCCCGCCGATTGTGGCGATGTCCCGATGCCCCAACTCCAGTAGATGCCGGGTCGCCAGGTAGGCGCCGTATTCGTGGTCGATGCGCACCAGATCGGCATTCACACCTTCCAGGCCACGGTCGACAATCACCATCGGCGTGCGCACGCCCGCCAGACCTTCAGCGAGCACGGCATCGCCACCGGCCGAGGCAACGATCAAGCCGTCGATGCGTTTTTCCAGCAGCACCCGCAGGTAGCTGCGCTGCTTGTCCGGGTTATCGTCGGAGTTGCAGAGGATTACGCAGTAGCCGTTACGCTCGCAGTAATCCTCGATGCCCCGGGCCAGTTCGGCGAAGTACGGGTTGAGGCTGTTGGGCACCAGCAAACCGATGGTCGCCGTGGTTTTCGCTTTTAACGAACGCGCGACGGCGCTGGGGACGTAGTCGAGGCTTTTGATCGCTGCCTCGACTTTCACCCGCACTTCTTCACTGACCGGCCGCGTCTTGTTCACCACGTGAGACACCGTGGTGTAGGAAATCCCTGCAAGTGCCGCCACATCCTTGATCGTTGCCATGAATCAGGTCCGCCGGCTTGCGCGCTGACTGCGATAAGTATCAAGCACCACCGCCACCACGATAACCGCACCGGTGATGATGCGTTTGGTCGGTTCGGTCGCACCAATCTGCGCCAGGCCCGCCGCCAATACCGAGATGATCAATACACCGAAGAACGTGCTGATGACCGAACCGCGGCCGCCCATCAGGCTGGTGCCGCCGATCACCACAGCGGCGATCACTTGCAGCTCCAGGCCGGAGCCGGCATTCGGGTCCGCCGCTTCCAGACGGGAAATCTGAAACAGCGCGGCGATACCGGCGAGCAAGCCCATCAGGCTGAACACCAGAATCTTATAGGGTTTTGGATTGATCCCGGCCAGACGCACGGCCTCTTCGTTGGTGCCAATGCCGATCAGGTAACGACCGAACACAGTCCGGGTCAACACAGCCTGGGCGACGATGATGATCACAAAGGCAATGATGAACGACGGCGAAATACCGAAGGCAATCGGGTTGGACAGCCAGGCAAAGGCATCACCGATGTAAGCCGTGCGCGAGCCGGTCATCTGGTACGCCAGACCACGGGCCATTTCCAGCACGCCCAAGGACACGATGAACGACGGGATTCGCCAGGCCACGGTGATCGAACCGGTGATGGTCCCGGCCAGTGCCGCAACCGCCATGCCGAGCAACGCTGCGGGCAAGACGCTCCAGCCCCAGCCGAGAATCGCCACGCTGACCGCTGAAGCTGCGAGCGCCAGCACTGAACCGACCGACAGATCGATACCGCCGATGATCAACACGAACGTCATGCCGACCGCCAATACCATCAAGTCGGGGATCTGGTTGGCCAGGGTACTGAAGGTGTCATACGACAGAAAATGGCTGCTCAGGGCCGAGAACAGCGCGACCATCGCCAGCAAGGCACCGGCCAGGCCCAGGTAGGTGCCTAGCCCGTAAAAATTGCCACTACGTTTACCGGCAGATGCTGCAGTTTTCATGGAAGATCCCTAGGCGCTGCTTCGTTGAGCAACGCATCACGTTTTTGGTAGCCGGCAAAAGCGGCGGCAAGCAAATCATCCTGGGTCCAGCTGTCGCGCTCGAAGGTATCGATCAGGCGCCCCGCAGACAACACGCCGATCCGGTCGCAGATCAGCATCAGCTCGCGCAGGTCACTGGACACCACCACCAACGCTTTGCCCTGGCGAGTCAATTCACCCAGCAAGGCATAGATGTCGTACTTGGCGCCGACGTCGATACCGCGAGTCGGCTCATCGAACAACATCACCGAACAATCGCGCTCCAGCCAACGGCCGATCACGACTTTCTGCTGGTTGCCACCGGACAACTCGGACACCAGTTGTGTTGGACTTGAACTGCGGATGCGCATCGCGTCGATTTGACGTTGGGCCAGTGCCATCTCGTCACCGTTATTGACGACGCCCGCGCTGGAAATCACCGGCATGTTGCCCAAGGCAATGTTGGCGCTGATCGATTGGGTCAGTAGCAGGCCTTCGCCCTTGCGGTCCTCGGTGATCAGGGCGATGCCGTGACCGACCGCATCAGCCGGCGAACGGATGCTGACGACTTTAGCCGGAGAACCCAGCGCGACCGTGCCGCTGTCCGCGGTATCGGCGCCAAAGATCAGGCGCAGCAACTCGGTGCGCCCTGCCCCGATCAGCCCGGAAATGCCGTAGATCTCACCGGCGCGCACTTCGAAAGACACATCGCGAACCTTGTCGGAGCGGGTCAGCCCTTTGACCGTCAGCGCCGGCGCGCCGATGTTGCGCGGCCCCAAGTCCATGTGTTCGCCCAACTCACGGCCCACCATCAGGGTGACCAGTTGCTCGCTGTTGTAATTGGCCATCGGCTCGACGCAGACCAGGTTGCCGTCACGCAGCACGGCAATGCGCTGTGCCACTCGCGCCAGTTCTTCGAGGCGGTGGGAGATGTAGATGATCGACACGCCGCGGGCTTGCAGGCGAGTGATCTGTTCGAACAGCATCTCGACTTCACGAGCCGTCAGCATCGCGGTCGGTTCGTCGAGGATCAGCACATGGCAGTCGCCGATCAGGTTACGGGCGATCTCGACCATTTGCTGATGACCGATGCCCAGCTCGCCGACCAGGGTGTCCGGGTCGATCGCGTCGAGACCGACTTGGGCCATGGCCTCGATCGCAGCCTTGCGCAGTTGCTTGCGACTGATCCAGCCACCGCTGCTGGGCAGGTTATCGAGAAACAGGTTTTCCGCCACCGACAGCGTCGGCAACAGATTGAGTTCTTGCATGACCATTCGAATGCCCAGGTCTTCGGCCTGGGTGCGGCTGCCGGGGCGGTATTCCTGACCCTGGAATTGCATCTGGCCGGTGGTCGGCGTGACCAGCCCGCCGATGATCTTCGACAAGGTGCTTTTGCCGGCGCCGTTCTCACCGGTCAGCGCCAGCACTTCACCGCGCATCAGCGTCAGGTCGATGCCGGTCAGGACCGGTTGGGCATAGGTCTTACCGATACCGCTGACCGAGAGGACAGCGTTCGGGGCGCAAACTGACATAAAAAACTCTCCATGCGCTCGCCCGGACGGGCGAGCACCGTTGTGTCGCCAGAAGGACTACTTGGTAACCAGCTCTACCGGAGTTTCGATCACACCGTTGGTGCCGCTGTCGACTTTCTCGCCCTTGATGATTTTCAGCGCAGTCTCGATGCCGAACACGGCTTGCTTGGCAGCGAACTGGTCAGCGGTCGCCAGGACGCGGCCGTCCTTGAGCATCGGCTTGATGGCGTTGATGTTGTCGTAACCGACTACCTGAACCTTGCCAGCCTTGCCCGCTGCACGGACGGCGGAAACGGCGCCGAGGGCCATGTTGTCGTTACCGGCCAGCAGGGCTTTGATGTTCGGGTATTCACTGAGGATTGCAGCGGCGACTTTGTTACCACCGTCCATTTCCCATTGGCCGGACTGCAACGAGACAACCTTGATATTGGCCGCTTCCATCGCATCCTTGAAGCCTGCGGTGCGGGCTTGGGCGTTGGTGGTGGTGGACACGCCTTCGATGATGCCAACTTCGTCACCGGCCTTCAGTTGCTTGGCCAGGTAATCGCCCACCAGACGCGCACCTTTGCGGTTGTCCGGGCCTACGAACGGTATGGTGATGTTCTTGCTTTTGACGACGGCCGGATCAAGTTGGTTGTCGATGTTGATCACGGTAATACCGGCATCGACGGCTTTCTTGAGCACCGGGACCATAGCCTTGGAGTCTGCTGGTGCGATGACCAGAGCATTGACCTTGTTCACAATCATCTGCTCGACGATGCGAATCTGGTTACTCGTGTCCGTTTCGTCCTTGATGCCGTTGGAGATCAGGTCAAAATCGGCGGAGTGTTCCTTCTGGTAGGCCTTGGCGCCGTCTTCCATGGTCAGGAAGAATTCGTTGGCCAGGGATTTCATGACCAGGGCAACTTTAGGTTTTTCGGGGGTGTCGGCGAAAGCCGAAGAGAGGGCAAAGCGGCGGATGCGGCAGCCAGCATAGCGACAGCGAGAAGACGTCCAGCGAATGGCAGCTTCATGGGTTCACTCCGATCTTATGATTATTGTGAGCAACGCTTGCGCTGGCGTAGCTTCAGGGCGTCGCCGATGAATCAAGTCATCGGGAACGCCGCGCAAACGTTTGCGTAGACCGAACTATGCGAACCCTGCAGGGATTTGTCAACGAGCAGAAACGACCAATTTTTTGTACTGGTTGGCAAAAACCGGGCAATCACATCAGGCCGAGGTGTTGACCACCGACCCGCTACCGGAGCCCTTGGACATCTCCTTGACCAAGGCGGCGGATACCTCCATCAAAGCGCCGTTGGTTTCGGCTATTTGGCCCTGAACACCCATGACCGCAGTGGTCTTGGCTTCCGGCGTTGGATAAGAAGCCGCCTGGGCTGCCGCCAATTGTTGCTGCTCCTCGCGCAGTTGCTGTTGCAGCTCTTGCATGCGCTTGAGCAGCATTTTCACCGTCACACTGGTGTTGTCCGGGACTTCCTGCGCATCTGCACCCGATGCCAGGCCCACGGCGCTTGTCTTGACTTGCTTGCCGTCGTCCTTGCTGACACCCAGCGCTTTATCTGCCGCCTCCGCTGTAGCTTCGTTCAACGCTCGGATGGTAGCGGCTGATTTGCCACCGATTGTGATGCCTGCAGCATTCGGAATACCGACGGATAACGACATGTGAGCTCCTGAAAAAGTAAGGTCCTTTAAAGGAGCATCGACCTGAACGCGAATTTCTTTAGCAGCGGTCTGAAATTTCGCAAGGCGATTTTCTCAACGAAAGTCGTAGGTTTTTTCGGAGAACCGAACACAAACACCAAACGTGTTCGAGAACCCGGACAACAAGATGTGAACCTGTCCCGACAATCACAAAAATACCTATATAAATCAGCAGATTAAAGTTTTTTCTCATTCAAAGTACGGCTGGTACAGATCCTGCTCCTACTCGTGCACCCCAGGCGTTCAGATCTGCCGGGGGCGCATCTAGATGAACCTGCATCAGCACCGTCACTACTAGAGAGAAAATAATGAAATCTGTATTCAACACTTTTATTCCGGGCGCTTTGGCCCTCCTGCTGCTCCTGCCGACCGCCCTTCAAGCGAAAGAAGCCGAAACCCAACAGAAACTGGCTAATGTGGTGATCCTCGCCACCGGCGGCACCATCGCCGGCGCTGGCGCCAGCGCGGCCAACAGTGCCACTTATCAAGCGGCCAAAGTCGGTATCGAGCAACTGATTGCCGGCGTGCCGGAACTCGGCAAATTGGCAAATGTGCGTGGCGAACAGATCATGCAGATCGCCTCTGAAAGCATCACCAACGACAACCTGTTGCAACTGGGTCGTCGCGTGGCAGAACTGGCCGACAGCAAAGACGTCGATGGCATCGTCATCACCCACGGCACCGACACCCTGGAAGAAACCGCCTACTTCCTGAACCTGGTGGAAAAAACCGACAAGCCGATCATCGTGGTCGGCTCCATGCGCCCAGGCACTGCGATGTCGGCTGACGGTATGCTGAACCTCTACAACGCCGTGGCCGTGGCCAGCAGCAAAGAAGCACGCGGCAAAGGTGTGCTGGTGACCATGAACGATGAAATCCAGTCCGGTCGCGACGTCAGCAAAATGATCAACATCAAGACCGAGGCTTTCAAAAGTGCCTGGGGCCCGCTGGGCATGGTGGTCGAAGGCAAATCCTACTGGTTCCGTCTGCCAGCCAAGCGTCACACCATGGATTCGGAATTCGACATCAAAACCATCAAGAGCCTGCCTGACGTCGAAATCGCCTATTCCTACGGCAACGTTAGCGATGTCGCCTACAAAGCCCTGGCTCAATCGGGCGCCAAAGCGATCATTCACGCCGGCACCGGCAACGGCTCGGTGTCTTCGCGCGTCGTTCCAACCCTGCAGGCCCTGCGCAAGGACGGCGTGCAAATCATCCGCTCGTCCCACGTCAACGCCGGCGGTTTCGTACTGCGTAACGCTGAACAGCCTGATGACAAGTACGACTGGGTTGTAGCGCATGACCTCAACCCACAAAAAGCCCGGATCCTGGCCATGGTCGCGCTGACCAAAACCAATGACAGCAAAGAGCTGCAACGGATGTTCTGGGAATACTGATCCGCCCTCGCCCGACCAGCTCCGGTCGGGCACCGCTTACACCCTTCGCCACTCTGGCGAGGGGTCATAGTCCTACAAAAAATCCTGACCGTCTTACACCAAACGGAAAAAACCACTGTCAGAGGATTTTCTTGAATTTTAAGCAGTTGCGAAAATGCTTACAGTTAAATACTGTATGCACGTACAGCTTAATAAGGATAATCCTGTGGCCACCACTTCCGCCTCTCCTGACTCCTATCAACGCATGGGCATTCGCGTCCAAAAAATCATCAATTCCCAAAGTGCCCAGAAAGCCAAAGCCGCCCTGATCTTCCGTCTTCCTGACGAACCGGTGGATGAGTGGGAACAACTGCTCGAAGAAATCGACGAAAACGATAACGTCACCCTCGCCTATCGCGACGATGGCGGCGTGCAGATTTTTTGGGTTGTGCCGAAGGAAGATTGAGTCAATGAGTGTCCGTTGTTTTGCTTTGTTGTTTCTGTTCATCGCCATGGGCGCCCAGGCTGGCGCTCCGCGCACCTTCAACGAAGCCAAGAAAGTCGCCTGGAAGCTTTACGCACCGCAATCCACCGAGTTTTATTGCGGCTGCAAATACACCGGTAACAAGGTGGACCTCGCCGCCTGTGGGTATGTGCCGCGCAAAAGCCTCAAGCGCGCCTCGCGCATCGAGTGGGAACACATTGTCCCCGCCTGGCAGATCGGTCATCAGCGCCAATGCTGGCAGTCGGGCGGACGCAAAAACTGCACGCGCTACGACCCGACTTATCAGAAGGCCGAGGCCGACTTGCACAACCTGGTGCCGAGCATCGGCGAGGTGAATGGCGACCGCAGCAACTTCAGCTTTGGCTGGCTGCCGGTACAATCGGGCCAATACGGTTCGTGCCTGACGCAGGTCGACTTCAAGGCCAAGAAGGTCATGCCGCGCCCTTCGATACGCGGGATGATCGCCCGGACGTATTTCTACATGAGCAAGCAGTACGGCTTGAAGCTGTCCAAACAGGATCGCCAACTGTATGAAGCCTGGAACAAGACCTACCCGGTGCAAGCCTGGGAGCGCCAGCGCAACCAGAGCGTGGCCTGCGTGATGGGTCGCGGTAATGAGTTTGTCGGCCCGGTAAACATGAAAGCCTGTGGTTGAACAACCGCTGAAAACACAAAGGCCTCGGGCATTAAACCCTAGGCCTTTTTTTGTTTCTAACCACCGACTTTGTTGTAGCGCCAGTAGCCCATCAGGCTGAGAGGCGACCCAGCCGTAGAAACCATCGCTGGCCGATTCGGAGGCTCCCCTGAGGATCTCCTCGTCCACGTTGACGTCCTCCAGCTCCCCTTTTAAGAGTCGCTGCTGAACGGCGCCTGAACAGTTGTGCGGTTACTGAGCCGCCGGACGCTCGATGATCAGCGATTCGATGTTCATCTTTTTCGCCTTGGTCAGCGCCGCGTTTAAGTCAGCCTGACGCGCCTCGGCCTCGGCTTTGGATCCGAACGGCCCGAGCAGGATCCGGTCCTTGCCGTTTTCCCGAACCACATTGGAAACGAAGCTGTGCTCGATCAACCAGCCGCTGAGGTCGCTGACTGCCTGGGTTGTTTCGCCGCGCACTTCGAGATCCCATTGCGGACCGGCTGCCGGAACAGGAGCTGAAGCCTGTACGGAAACTGCGCTGGATGGCGTCTTTTGAGTGCTCGCTTCCTTGCCCTCACCACATCCCGCCAACGCCAATACTGCGATTACCAAGGCCATTTTGCGCACAACGTTTCCCTCTGAATGCTGAAAGTGCGGATTTTAACATTCATGAATACTTCCCGAGTGCCGCAAAATGGCCTTAAAACAACGAGAATGATGGTTGCGGCCTCTGTATAGTTACGCCTTGGGAATTAATGCAGCATCTGCGCGTCAGAAAGAGGCACCCAAACTGTGAGACTTCGCACTAATCTATAACTACACCGACCTCTGCACTGTCTGAATCAGGTGCCCTACAAGCAATCAAGGAGAAGACCATGCTGATACTCACCCGCAAAGTCGGTGAAAGCATAAATATCGGTGATGACATTACGATCACTATTCTGGGCGTTAGCGGCCAGCAAGTCCGGATTGGCATCAACGCCCCGAAAGATGTTGCCGTACATCGCGAAGAAATCTATCAGCGCATTCAGGCCGGTCTGACCGCACCAGACAAGCCACAAACCCCCTGAGTCCTGCTGCATCAGTAGCCAGCCCGTTCGCTTCAGCGCAATGGCTGGCTAAAGATTCATGCTCGGCGTTCTGCTGAGCACTCGCCTCCTGTCCCTCCCCCTTTCGTTAAGCCGATACTACCGGCGTCGGCCACGCCTTGGCTGTCAGACTATTCGCTTTAAACCCGACGAATCAGCGTTGCTAGCCGAAGGTCACACCGCGCACCATGCCGGTGGCTGCGATGATCATCAGCATCAGCAACAGGGCTTCCGTGTGGCTGATCCGGGCAAACAGTTTCGCCCGTCCCTGGTCAATCGAAGCGCCACGCCCCAACGCGATCCGCCATTTGATCAAGGTGATCATCGGCGCCAGTTCCATTAGCAAAATGATCACGAACAGCGTCATCTTGAGATGAAACAGCGGCTGATGAAGGTAGTAGTCGGTGCCTTTTTCATACCCACCGAAGGCTCGCATCAGTCCCGTGACCAGCAAAATCCCGGCACAAATCCCCCACACGTTATCCGCGACCAGCACGCTACGAATCTGCGCCGTTCCAGCGGCCAAGCGGCTTAACGCCGTGCCGCGAGTGAGCACCGCCCAAAGACCCAAGGCCACAGCCAAGAGGTGGATCGCCGCAAGAAACCAGTGAGATAGCATTGAATGCTCCAGACAGGGGAATGGAAAAGGGTTCGTCAGTAGTAGTCCAAAACCCGGAAATCTGCCCATAGACCGAAGGGGGATTTTTCGAAGCGTGATGTGGACCAAATGGGCAGAATGGCCATTCGCCAAGGAAGGAATACATGAACCGATCAAACCTGCCGACGCTGGTCCTGCTACCGGGAATGGATGGAACGGGTGAACTGTTCCAGCCTTTCGTGGCGGCCATGGGGCAAGCTTGCGACATCGTTGTGGTGACTTACCCCTGCGACATCCCGTTGAACTATGGGGAACTGCAAGCCATTGCCAGGCAATCGCTGCCCACTGACCGGCCGTTCGTGTTGCTGGGCGAATCCTTCTCGGGGCCGATCGCCATTGCTCTGACGGCCTTGAATCTGCCTCGGCAGGTCGGGCTGGTGCTCTGCTGCACCTTTGCCAGCAACCCGCGGCCGCTGTTCAATCGCCTGGGATTTCTGGTCGAGATTCTGCCCATGGGTCTGGTGCCTACCCGCTGGCTCAGCCCGTTATTACTCGGCCGATTTTCCACCGCCGCCCTACGCACCGCACTGAGTCGGGCGATCAACAAGGTCAGTCCTTCGGTGATGCGCAAGCGACTGCGATCGGTGCTCAAAGTCGATGTATCGACGCAACTGTCCCAAATCAAAGTTCCCGCTGTTTATCTGCGTGCAACCCAGGATCGGGTGGTGCCGAAGACTGCCTCGCTGCGGATCTGCGAACTAAAACCGCAGGTACAAGTGATCGAAGTCGAGGCGCCGCACTGCCTGCTTCAGGCGACCCCCGATAAAGCTGCGCGGGTGATCGTTGAGTTTTTACAAACGCGACAAACTCACTGATGCCCCGACATTTTCATGTCGGGGCATCCCCATCACACCTGGTCTGTACCATCACCGGTAGGTACCCGACGCTCGCGCAGACCCAGCGCTTGCGTACCGGAGGTATAAGCCCCCTTGATCGCAGTGCCGGCCTCCTGAAAGCCTTTCTTGGCCGAGTTATAGTTATTCTCGACAAATTCGCCCGTATCCTTCGCCCCTTCCTCAATACCATCCTGGACTTTTTTGGCCAGCTTCAGAGCCTTGGGCGGAATGTCTTCCTGAATAACCTTGACGCCTTTGTCCGCCGCTTTTCCGGCCAGCACACCGGCAGCACCGTAGGCGGCGAAGGTCAACGCCGAACCCGCGACGTTCACCGCATGGTCCGCCGCGGCAACGGCCCCCTTCGGCAGCCCCTGATTGAGTGCCGCCTGCTTGGCCGCGTTACGCGCCATGCCTGTCAGCGCGAAACCTCCAGCCAGCGCGCCGCCGTTAGTCAGGAGGTTGCCGCCTTCAAACACCTTGCGCACAGAGCTCAAGGTCTCGGTCGCAACGTCCAGTGGGAATTTGGCGGCGCGCTTGGCGCCGTTGATGTAAGGCCGGGAAGGACTGCACTTGTCCAGCTCCTTGAATTGATCTTCCCAGTCTTTGCGCCCGAACAACTGCGCCCCGCCGACCAGTCCCGCGGCTTTTTGATTGTTGTGCATGAGCACCGCATACCCGGCGCCGGCCACCATCCCGCCGGCCGAACCAATGGCCGTATCGAATGCAGCGGCAACTTTAGGCCCGGCCGTTGCATTGAGCGCTGCCGCTGCCCCCAGACGAACGACGTTACGCACGGAAAATGTCTGGAGGGCCAGGGCGCTTTGCCCGGCCTGCTTGATCGGATGAGCCTCCGATTTGGCCTTTTGGGAGTCAGCCATAATCGTTTCAAGCTTGTCAGCCGGCGCTTTGAGCCACAGCGAATCTTCGGTCGTTTTAGCGAGCACCCCACCGCCCACCACATCGGCCGCGCCGGACATCGCCCCGGCGATAAAACCGGTATACCCCGGGTTACCGGTGGCGTCGGCTGTTACCCCTGGCACTTTGTCGAGCACCACGGTGACCACACCAAACGGCAAGCCACCGACAGCGCCCTGGGTCGGAACCGTCACTCGGTCCATACGTTCGGCCTTGTCCAACAGACGATCGACGTCAGCGGAGGAATAATTCAATTCATGCAGTCTGTTGGCCCGCCCTTCCACCAGCGCGTCCATTGCTTCCCCGTTTGTATCGGTTCGGTCACCCCTGAACAGCTCGGTCATTTTTGTCTTAAGGTCGTGCAGGACCTGCGGATCGCCACTGGTTATCGCTGCGGTAGCACTGGTGGATGCGGCAGCGTTGGTGGATGTGGGCGGCTGCATTTCGATCTCGTTGCGATCGATCAAAGGTTGTGTACGGCTGGAAGATAACGGGTCCATGGACATTCCTTTTGTTGGAGTGAAGCGTTGAGATCAAATAGAACGTTCGATCAGTGCGCCTTGGGAATTCCAAACTGCTCCAGGGTCGGATCGACGTTGTGGTCGAATTGCTTTTGCGCGGAGTGCTTTTTCACTGCCTCGACAATCGCCGCGATGCCGAAACCGATGCTCATGGCCGCGTCGATCACCCAACCCACAGGACCGGCAGCCGCGCCGATGGCCGAAGCCGCCGCCAGCCCTGCTGCCTCACCGGCAACGGCCCCGGCAATCCGTCCGCCGATAGAACCGGCCATGCGCCCGAGCCCGGCCGACGCTTCACGGCCAGCCAATTTGCGCACCGCATCAACGCCATCCTTGGCCGTCGAAAGACCCTGCTTGGTGTTGTCGTAGGCATCCTTGACTTGCTGGGCCTTGTTTTTCGGCGCAACGGCATCGGAAACCGAGCCGGACTGACCTGTCGCATCACCGACGTTTTCGAGTAACTCGCGACCTTTTTTCGACTGCTGTAACTGGCCGACCGTGGCGTCCACATAACTCGCTTGCTGACGCTGGACGAAGCTCTGTGGCAGCACCGCGTCATAGGCCGCTTTTTGCGCATCACTGGTTTGCAGGGACTGCCCGGCGTCGGCCTTTTTCTGTCCCAGCAACTGCTTGAGCGAACCGCCCTCACTGAAATTGCTGACGTAGGACTGTTGCAGCTTGCCCTGCACATCGGGCTGGTTGCCGACCACTTGCGCAGCCGTCGGCAGATCAGCGTCGGGGCCCAGCAAGTCCTGCTGCATTTGCAGTTGCGCCGATAGCCCGCCGATGGCGCCGCTGTAGTCGGGAGCGGCGTCTTTTTTCGAGGTCTTGTCGGCGCTGTTCATGTCGTTGCGCAGGGCCTGGCCACTCACTACGTTTTGCAACTGGCCCTTCACGGCTTTTTCCAGGGACGGGTCGCTGGCCACCAGGGCTCGTTCCTGACTGGGGATGGCCTGGCTCATGTAGGTCTGCACATCGGGATCGTCCTGCAACTGGCCGATCTTTTCCGCCAGAGCGTCTTCGGTCTTGCCGGTTTTGCGTAGATCGGAACCGGCAACAACGCTCTGCTGGGTCTGTTGCAACTTGACCATCACCGCCGCTTTCTCGGCGCCGGTGTAGTTCTGCGGCTGCTCGAAAACCTCTTTACCCAGTTTGCTGATATCAGTGCCAGCGACAGCATTCAGGGTCGCTGCGTCGCTGAGCATCCCGGCGAACTCGCCGCCATTGGTGGGAGCCTGGTTCTTGATCCAGTTGCTGATGTTCGCTGCATCGAATTTCTTGTCCGGGCCATGGGTGGCCAGGTCCCGGCCTTTGAGTCCACCCTGATCAAGCAGGTTGAGCAGGCCCGGCTGCGACCAGGTTTTCGAGGCTTGTTTGAGCGGTCCGGCGAGCCCGGGGTTGTTGTCCTGCAAAGCCTTGAGGCCGTCGGCGTCCATGTACTGATCGACTTTGGTTTTACCCTCCGCGCCGGCCGCATGTTTGGGATCGGCAGCATTGGCCAGCGGACCGTTGGCCTGCAACAACGAGGCCGAGCGGACCATCTGCAACGACTGAGGATCAGCATTGGGATGGTCCTTCTGGTAATTAGCCAGGTCCTTGTCAGCGTTGTCGGCCGCACCTTGCATCTTCTTGGCAAACGCCTTGAGGTCGCCGTCAGTGATTTTGCCGTCCGCCTTGCCGCCGTGTTTGCCGGTATCGACGGCGGTTTTCAGGGCCGGATTGTCGTTGATGAACTTCATCGCCTTGGCCGCATCCGGGCCTTTTTCAGTGGCCATAAGGGCGGCGGCAATCGGTCGATTGAGTTCCTTGGCCGCTTGCTCCCGCTGCTCCGGCGGCAAGTCCGCCACCAGGGGTGCCCAGCGTTCGAGCTCCTTGGGTGAGGAGTATTTCGAGTCGTCGAGTAACTGGGCTTCGGGACTGCTGGCCGCCGCCGGGTTGGACGAAGGCGCCGTGGCATCGGTCGTCGACGTTACGGCGGCAGTACGGGTAGCCGGGGTGGTATCGGTGAGTTTGCTCGCGGGCGTAGTGCCTTCATCGCCACCGAGCAAACGCTTCATCACCAGGCCCAACAGGTTCGGCGATTGAGCGTCTTTGGCTGGGCTGGCCAGTGTCTGGGACCCGGCCTGTTGTCCGAACTGCACACCACCACCCGGCGCGGACATCACGCTAGGTTTGGCATTCTCCAACGCTGGCCGCGAAGGCTTGTCACCGCCCAACAATGGAGAGGCGGTTGCGGGGAACGGAGTGTTGGAAATGCGCATGAGGGTTCGCCATTTTCAGTCGGACAATGCCGATGTGTGGCAGGACAGGCTCATGCGGTTCCCAACTTGAGGTGAATGAGTTTCAAAAAACACAGGGCACGCTGCGCTTGAGTTGTTCCCGCGCCCGGGACAAACGCGAGCGCACGGTGCCAATGGGTACGCCCAGGCTCGAGGCGGTGTCCTGATAGTTGCCGTCCATTTCCAGGCTGACCCGCAGCACTTGCTGCATGGTCACCGGCAACGCGCCAATCGCCAGGACGACGCGCGCCAACTGTCGGTGATCATCCACTTGCGCACCAATGTCGCAACCATCGCTAACCTCCAGCTCTTCGCGGTCTTCCCAGCTTTCCTGAAAGGGCTGTTTGTACAGTTTGCGAAAGTGGTTACGAATCAGGTTCAGCGCGATGCCGCACAACCAGGTTTGCGGCTGGGAGTCGTAGCGAAATTTATGCTCATTACGCAGCGCTTCGAGAAACGTGCATTGGAGGATGTCCTCCACATCATCAAGGTTCATCACCTTTTTTTGATGAAGATTCTCAGCTTGTGCACCTGCTCGGTATTGAGCTGACGGAGGCCGGAAACAGGAGCTGGACAGGTCATCGAATTGCTGGAAAGCATCGCTATAAACCATTTCAGGATATGTCCCAGGGCTATAGCGATTTGTATGCCAATTGACACATTTATGTACTTGTTTGATTTTTAACGATTTTTAAAACCGTTACTGATGATTTCTGTGCAAGTTCTTGCACAAGCCGATTGGATCCAATACTGGATCTGGCACAGATGTTCCGTTTGCCGCCGACATGGAACCGGATGGCCAGGACGACCCACTCACTGCGCATGACCCCTGACAGAAATGCGCTATGAAGATCGCGGCTCCGAACATTCCCCATGTCCAGCAACCGGCCCCGGCGACGCCTGTCAGGTCGGCGGCACTGCTTGCCCAGAGCACACCCCCGACCAATCAGGGGACATCGACCCAACAGGTCACGCGGTTTGCTTCGGCGCTGATTCAGCAGAGCCGGACCCTGAGCCAGCGCGACTTGATGGCCAGCACCAATGCCTTGCAGTCCAAGGCCGTCAAACTGGGGGAGCTTTATCAGCTGCTGATGGGCAGCCAGGACAAGGGCCTCGACAGCGCGGCGCGGGAACTGCGCAAGCAGTTGAAGAACCAGACGCCGACCCTTGCGCAAGTTTTGGCACTCAGTGGTGACGACGCCGCCAAGGCCCACGTGATGCTGCAAGCAGCCTCGCGCCAGGCCTATAACGAAGGGGCCAGCGGCGAACACGTCAACCTGAATCAGCAACTCAAGCTGCTGCGTCGCGAACACGGCAACAAGGCCCAGGCCGGCATCAACACCGCCCGGGCCTTTGCCAAGTCCAGCCTCAACCCGCGACGCCGACAGACGCTGCGAGACCTGTACTACTCGGGCGTAGTCGGCCAGCAAAGCATTTCCAGCCTGATCGACACCCTGCTCGGCCAGGAAGAAGGCGAACGGCAATTCGCACCGACCCTGCGCGACCTGCGCGGCGCCATTGCCGACGACCTCGCAGCCCTGAGCCCCTCGAGCACCCAGCAACAATTGCGCAACCTCATGCACGGCCTGAACACGGCTCGCCATGTCGCGACCCTTTTGCAAACCAGCGAGCACTTGCTCGGCCGCATGCGCGGCAAGAACCCGGCGTTGCAGTTGAATGCACCGACCTTCCTCAAGCACCTGCTGACGCTGTCGGGCAAGGGCATGAACCTGCATGAAACGCTGCAACTGGCGCAATTCATTGGCGGCAAACACCTCAAGCATCAACTGGCTTTTCTCAACGGTCTGCGTCCGATGCTGCAGCAGCTGCCCATTCTGTTGTGGCGCGATCTCAAGGCCCGACAGAACGCCCTGGGCAACCTGCTGACGTTGATGGCGGAGCTCACACGCCAAGAGCAGGACCTGCCCAAGGGGAGCCCCGCCTGATGGAACAGATTATCAATGTGCTGAACCAGATCGCCCTGGCGGCCATGCGTCGCTCGGAGATCGTCGGCGCGTTCGTCGTGCTCGCCATCGTGTTCATGATGATCACGCCGCTGCCGACCTGGCTGGTGGACATTCTGATCGCCATCAACATCTGTATTTCCTGCCTGCTGATCATGCTGGCCATGCACCTGCCCCGCCCGCTCGCGTTCTCGACCTTCCCCTCAGTGTTGCTGATCACCACGATGTTTCGCCTGGCGCTGTCGATTTCCACCACCCGTTTGATCCTGCTAGATCAGGACGCCGGGCACATCGTCGAGGCCTTCGGGCAGTTCGTGGTCGGCGGTAACCTGGCGGTGGGCATGGTGATTTTCATGATCCTCACCGTGGTTAACTTCCTGGTGATCACCAAGGGTTCGGAACGGGTGGCGGAGGTCGGCGCGCGGTTCACCCTCGACGCCATGCCCGGCAAGCAGATGGCGATCGACGCCGACTTGCGCGCCAACCTGATCAGCGTCCATGAAGCCCGCCGCCGACGCTCGGAACTGGGCAAGGAAAGCCAGTTGTTCGGCGCCATGGACGGGGCAATGAAGTTCGTCAACGGCGATGCGATTGCCAGCCTGATTATCGTCGCGATCAACATGATCGGCGGGATCGCCATCGGCGTGATTCAGCACGGCATGACCGCTGGCGACGCGGTGCAGTTGTACACCGTGCTGACCATTGGCGATGGCTTGATTGCGCAGATTCCGGCGCTGCTGATTTCCGTCACCTCGGGGATGATCATCACCCGCGTGTCCAACGACAATCCGGGCGTGGAAGCCAATATCGGCCGCGAGATCGCCGAGCAGATCACCAGCCAGCCCAAGGCCTGGATCATCGCGTCGGTGGCGATGCTTGGTTTTGCGGCGATGCCAGGGATGCCGACAGCGGTGTTCATCGTGATCGCGATCATCTGTAGCCTGGGGGGCGTGCTGCAACTGCAACAGCGCCAAACCCAAATCCACGCAGGAGCAACCGGTCGCCGTGGCGCCGGAGGACAACGGCAACGAAGACCTGCGCACCTTTACCCCGAGCCGGCAGTTTCTGTTGCAGTTCCATCCCCAGCAGAACAGGGCGCAGATCGACGCGCTGGTCAGCGAAATCCGTCAACGGCGTAATCGCCTGGTGGTGCATTACGGCCTGACCTTACCGTCGTTCATCATCGAAACCGCCGAACACCTGGCACCGGACGAATTCCGTTTCTCGGTCTATGAAGTGCCGATGCTTAAGGCCACGTTCAACCAGACCCACGTCGCCATCGATGTCGATGCTCTGGATGCCGGGCAATTCGAACACGCAGTGGCCGGCAGCCTTGAGCGTCAGGAAAGCCAATGGCTGTGGTTGCCGGCCGACGCCGCGCAGTTGCAACAAAGCCCGGTGGAAACCATCAGCGCCAGCACCCTGATCGTCGAGCGCATGGAGCGCGCATTACAGGCTTGCGGGCCGCAGTTCATCGGGTTGCAGGAAACCAAAGCGATCCTCGGCTGGCTGGAATCCGAGCAACCGGAACTCGCCCAGGAAATGCAGCGAGTGCTGCCACTGGCGCGGTTCTCTTCCGTACTGCAACGGCTGGCGTCCGAATGCGTGCCGTTGCGGGCGATCCGGGTGATCGCCGAAACCCTGATCGAACACGGCCAGCACGAACGCGACATCACCGCCCTCACCGACTACGTACGCATCGCCCTCAAATCGCTGATCTACAACCAATACTGCGGCGCCAACGGTTTGCTGGTGTGGCTGCTGACCCCGGAAAGCGAAGGCATCCTGCGCGACAGCCTGCGCCAGACCCAGACCGAAACCTTCTTTGCCCTGAGCAATGAATCAAGCCTGCAACTGGTGCAGCAACTGCGCATCGCCTTTCCCCTGCGCACCGCTGAACGTGCCGTGCTGCTGGTGGCCCAGGACTTGCGCAGCCCCTTACGCACCTTGTTGCAGGACGAATTCCACCATGTCCCGGTGCTGTCCTTCGCCGAGATCAGCAACGTCGCCGAGGTGAAAGTGATGGGCCGTTTCGACCTGGAAGAAGACCAGGAAGTGCTGGAGGACGACTATGCGGCCTGATGCCTGGAGACTGTCGTGATGTTTGAACTGCGAGTATTGAGCGGCCTGCACCAGGGCGCCGCGTTGCCATTGATTGGCGAACAGTGGCGATCGAGCCGATGCCGATCACGATCGTGGCGCTGTACGACCCCGGCGTCGCCGCCCTGCATTGCCGTCTGACCCGCACCGAGGACGGCTGGCGGCTTAACGCCGAAGACAGCCTGATCAACGACGAGGAAGGCCATGCACGCACGGTGACCGAACTGGCGCCGAACCAGACGTTTGCCCTGGGCAATGTCTGGTTGTGCCTGTCGGCGGCAGAGCAGGCCTGGCCGCTGGTGCCAGTGCTTGCACAGACCGAAAGCGACCCGCAAAACCCCGGAAATTCGCCGCCCCTGGAGAAAGTTTCGTCACGCTCGACGCGGTTCGACCGTATCGGCGCGGTCATTGTCGGCGTGCTGGTGGGCATCATGGGCAGCGCCTGGGGCTTGAGTCGCAGCGCTTCCAATCAGTCAACCGAGGCCATCACCGCGCCCGCGACCGCTATCGTCGCGCCGACCTCGGCCGGCCAGCCGAAAACGCCCGGAGCCACGTCTGCGTCGAAGGTGAAACTGGCCACCCGCGAAGCGGTACGTCGTCAGCTCAACGCGTTGCTCAGCGATCGCTTGTTGACCGACGTGCGCATCGAAGACAGCGCCGAAGGCCTGATCCTCAAGGGTGGCCTGAAAGATGACGCGTTGCTGGTTTATCAGCGGATGCTGCAACGCTTCAAAGAGCGCTACGAACTGCCGGTGCCGCTGCTCGACCAGGTCGCCACGGCCGGTGCCGGCCTGCCCTTCGTGATCGTGCAGATCATCAGTGGCACCAACGCCCACCTGGTCACCAGCGAGGGCCAGCGGCTGTACATCGGCGACGTGCTGAACGGTCTGCGCCTGAGCCGCATCGACGATCAGCGCATCGAGTTCGACGGCGACCAACATGTCGAGGTGCGCTGGTGAATGCAGCCCTGGCGCAATGGACCCGCGAACAGACTTCGCGACTGTCGAGCTGCTCGGCGGTGCGGATCAGTGGCCGTGTGTCGGCAGTCAACGGCATTCTGCTGGAATGCCAGGTGCCGGCGGCGAAGATTGGCGACTTGTGCGAAGTGAGCAAGGCCGATGGCAGCACCATGCTTGCCGAAATCGTCGGTTTCACCACGCAATGCACCTTGCTCAGTGCCTTGGGCACGCCGGACGGCATCCAGGTCGGCGCGCGCATCCGGCCGCTGGGCATGGCCCACCGCATCGGCGTCGACGACAGTTTGCTCGGTCGCGTGCTCGACGGTTTCGGCCGGCCGCTGCTGGGGGATGGCGACGGTGCATTTGCCGGTCCTTATGACCGACGCACCACCACCCCGGTGATCGCCGACGCCTTGCCACCGATGCAAAAGCCGCGGATCAGCTCGGCGTTGCCCACTGGCATTCGCGCCATCGACAGCGCGATTCTGCTGGGCGAAGGCCAACGGGTTGGGCTGTTCGCGGGGGCCGGTTGCGGCAAGACCACACTGCTGGCCGAGATGGCGCGCAACATGGATTGCGATGTGATCGTCTTCGGTTTGATCGGTGAGCGCGGTCGCGAGTTGCGCGAATTTCTCGACCATGAACTGGACGACACCCTGCGCCAGCGTTCGGTGCTGATCTGTGCCACTTCCGACCGCTCAAGCATGGAACGCGCCCGTGCCGCGTTCACCGCCACGGCCATCGCCGAAGCTTTTCGCAAGCGCGGCATGAAAGTCTTGTTGCTGATCGACTCCCTGACCCGATTTGCCCGCGCCCAACGCGAGATCGGCATCGCGGCCGGCGAGCCCTTGGGCCGGGGTGGTTTGCCACCGTCGGTGTACACCCTGTTGCCGCAACTGGTCGAGCGCGCCGGCATGAGCGAAAACGGCTCGATCACGGCGATCTACACGGTGCTGATCGAGCAGGATTCGATGAATGATCCGGTGGCCGACGAAGTGCGCTCGCTGCTCGACGGCCATATCGTGCTCTCACGCAAACTCGCCGAGCGCGGGCATTACCCGGCCATCGATGTGCCCGCCAGCATTAGCCGGATCCTCAGCAACGTCACCGGCCGCGAGCACCAGCAAGCCAACAATCGCCTGCGTCGCTTGATGGCGGCCTATCGGCAAGTGGAGATGCTGCTGCGCCTGGGGGAATACCAGCCGGGGTCCGACCCGGTCACCGATTGCGCGGTGCAACTCAACGACGCGATCAATGACTTTCTGCGCCAGGACCTGCGCGAACCGGTGCCACTGGAAACCACCCTGGAACTGCTCACGCAACTCACTTCGCAGTTACCGGATTGAACATGGACGACGACCTCGAAGCCGACCCGGACCGCGTGGCCATGGAGCAACTGATCAAGGTATTGACGCCCCTTCGTCAACACCGTCAGGCCCGGGCCGAGCGTGCCCAGCGTCAGTTGCAGGACGAGTTGACGGCCATGCAGCAACAACTGCTGCAAACCGAACAATCCTGGGTTCAGGAACGGGACAACCAGAAGGTCCGGCGCCAACAGTTGTCCGCCACACACCTGGAAATAACCATGGAACTGAGCGACGTCGATCGCTGGCACGACAAGGAGCGCCGCATGCTCGATCGCCTCGCCTACATCCGCCAGAACGCCAGCCAGTTGCGTCAAGCCATCAAGCTGCAACGGCAACGGATCGAGCAAGCGCAGTTGGAGGCCAAGGCCCGGCAGCGGGCCGTGGAAAAACTCGCCTGCATGAGCGAGAACCTGAATGAGGAATGAGCTGTTGAACGCACCGATCAAGCACCCTGCCCCGCGCCCGCCACAGAAACCGGCGCCGGCGGCGATCCAGCCTCAGGCCGACAATCCGCCGGCCGCCCATTCGCAGCCTCGGCGCAACGAGCCTGAGCGCAGTCGTTTTGCTGACAGTCGACTGAATCAAGGCCGCGACAGCACCCGCCACCTGGATGCAGACGGCTTGTTCTTCGAGCAATTGCTGATGCCATCGGGCAACGGCAAGGGCGACCAGTCCGGTGCCGGGGGTGGCGGCGGTTTCAATATGTTCGCCGCCGCCGACGGTGTGCCGACGCAGTTGATCGACGAACTGGCGCTGCAACTGCCGTCCCACGGCGACCGGCCCTTCAGCGCCACGTTGTTGATGCCCAACCTGGGCAAGGTGCAGGTCCGGGCGAACAAGCGTGATAGCCGTTGGGCCATCGAGCTGGGCTTTGAGCGCAGTGATGTGCTTGAGCGCTTGAGTGCCCGCCATCAAGCCTGTGAAGACGCGTTTGCCGACGCACTGGGGCACGACGTCGAGCTGTCGATGGGTGTCGCATGAGGTCGCTGAAACTGCGCCAGGTTTCGCCGAGCGTCGCCGCCGCGAGTCGATTGTTGGGGCGTGGTCGCTGGCTGGAGTTTTCCAACGCAGGCGACAATGGTCGGCTGACCTTGAGCCCGATGCTTTCCATCGATAGCGCTGCAACCGTTGCCCTTGGCAGCGCCCGCGGCCTGTTGCGCCTGAGCAATGCCAATGCGCTGCTGAGCCTGTTTGGCAGTGCACCGGTGGTGTGCGCCGGGCCGTTGCAGCCCTGGTACTGGCAATACGTGAATCAACAACTGAGCCCGACATTGGCCGGCCTGTTCGCACCGCTCGAACCCCTCGAAGGCGTCGACGAGCCGCTGCCTGATCGCCTCGATTGCCGCATCACCGTGCAACTGGCGGGCGAAACCGCCCACGGCGTATTGAGCATCGCCGCCGACACGCTGCTGCGGATATTCGACGCCGCACCGTGGCAGGCCATCGAACAGGCATTGCCGGCGGATTGGCCGCTGCATTACCCGGTGGTGCTGGGGCGCCTGACTTTGACGATTAACCAATTGGGCTCGTTACGAGTGGGCGATGTCGTACTGCCCGCCGAGCCGTGTTTTGACAGCGACGGCAACGGCCAACTGCAGTTGGGCGCCCGACACTGGACCGTCGCTGCCCTGGCACTCGACGACAACTTGCAGATGCGGCTGATCCGCGAAAAGGACCTTCACGATGGACAATGACGCACTGTACGAAGACGCACCGCCGGTCATGGACGGCGACATCGCTGAGGCCGAACTGGCCGAGACATTTGAAGAGGAACCGACGGCCGAATCGATAACCGAGGATCCTGTCCCGCCCTCCTCGGCCCTAACGGGCCTGAGCCTGGACCTGACGGTGCGCAGTGGCGGCGTCAGCCTGAGTCTGGAAGCCTTGCAACGCCTGGCGCCGGGTTCGGTGCTGGACGTTGCCGGTGTGACGCTCGGCGAAGCAACCCTGTGCCATGGCGAGCGGGTCGTCGCCCACGGTGAGCTGGTGGACGTGGACGGCCGCCTCGGCCTGCAAATTACCCGCGTGGTATTCGACCGATGATCATGGAGGGCATGAACCCGATCATGCTCGCGCTGCTGCTCGGCGCGTTGTCATTGGTCCCGTTGTTTTTGATCGTCTGCACGGCGTTCCTGAAAATCTCCATGGTGCTGCTGATCACCCGCAACGCCATCGGTGTGCAGCAAGTACCGCCGAATATGGCGATGTATGGCATCGCCCTGGCCGCAACGATGTTCGTCATGGCCCCGGTCGCCCATGAGATTCAACAACGGGTTCACGACAACCCGCTGGAAATTGGTACCACGGAAAAACTCCAGGTCAGCGCCAACACCGTGATGGAGCCGATCCAGCGCTTCATGAGCCGCAACACCGACCCCGATGTGCAAGCCCACTTGCTGGAAAACACGCACCGCATGTGGCCGGCCGAAATGGCCGAGAAAGCCAGCAGCAACGACCTGCTGCTGGCGATCCCGGCGTTCGTGCTCTCGGAGTTGCAGGCCGGGTTTCAGATCGGGTTTCTGATCTACATCCCGTTCATCGTCATCGACTTGATCGTCTCCAATTTGCTGCTGGCGCTGGGCATGCAGATGGTTTCACCGATGACCATTTCACTGCCGCTCAAGCTGTTGCTGTTCGTGCTGGTACAGGGCTGGTCGCGGCTGCTCGACAGTCTGTTTTATTCCTATATGTGAGGCCCACCGTGGAAGCATTGGCACTGTTCAAGCAAGGCATGTTCCTGGTGGTGATCCTCACCGCGCCGACCCTCGGCGTGGCGGTTTTGGTGGGCGTACTCACGTCGCTGTTTCAGGCACTGATGCAGATCCAGGACCAGACCCTGCCCTTCGGCATCAAACTGGCCGCCGTGGGCCTGACGCTGGCGGCAACCGGGCGCTGGATCGGTGTGGAACTGATCCAGTTCATCAACCTCTCGTTCGACCTGATCGCCCGCTCCGGCGGCGCCCATTGATGCCGTTCGACGCCCAGCACCTGTTCGAGCTGATGCTCGGCATGGGCCTGGCCATCGCGCGGATTTTGCCGTGCCTGATTCTGGTCCCGGCGTTCTGCTTCAAGCACATCAAAGGGCCGTTGCGCTACGGCGTTACTTGCGCGATCTCACTGGTGCCGGCCCCGAGCATCGGCCGGGTTCTGGCCCTGGAAAACGACAATTGGTACACCATCGTCGGGCTGCTGCTCAAGGAGTCGGTGCTGGGGGTGTTGTTGGGGTTGCTGCTGTACGCGCCGTTCTGGATGTTCGCCACGGTCGGTGCGTTGCTCGACAGCCAGCGCGGCGCCCTGAGCGGCGGGCAGATGAACCCGTCGCTGGGGCCAGACGCCACGCCGTTGGGCGAGTTGTTCCAGGAAACGCTGATCATGCTGGTGATTCTGTCCGGCGGTTTATCGTTGATCACCCAGGTGATTTGGGACAGTTATGAAGTCTGGCCACCCACCGTGTGGCTGCCGGGAATGAACGCCCAAGGCCTGGATATTTTCCTGGGTCAACTAAACCTGACCCTGCAACACGCGCTGCTGTATGCCGCGCCTTTTATCGGCCTGCTGCTGTTGATCGAAGCGGCGTTCGCCATCGTCGGCTTGTACGCCCAGCAACTGAATGTCTCGGTGCTGGCGATGCCGGCCAAAAGCATGGCCGGGTTGGCGTTCTTGCTGGTGTACATGCCGACCCTGCTGGAACTGGGTAACGGCCAACTGCAAAAGCTGCTCGATATCAAATTTTTGCTCGGGCATCTGGTGCTGGTGCCATGAGCGAAAAAACCGAGAAAGCCACGCCGAAAAAACTCCGTGACGCCCGGGAAAAAGGCCAGGTTGGGCAAAGCCAGGACCTGAGCAAACTGCTGGTGTTGATGGTGGTCAGCGAGGTTTGCCTGGGCATGGCCGATCAAAGTGTGGAGAAGCTGGAGTACCTGCTGACGCTTTCATTGAAGCGCATGAACGAACCCTTCCTCAGCACCCTGACCGAACTGATCGGCGAAGCGACCTGGATCCTGATCACGTTCATCCTGCTGAGTGTCGGCATGGCCATGCTGATGCGCCTGGCCGGCAGCTGGATTCAGATCGGTTTTCTGTTCGCGCCCAAGGCATTGAAAATCGACCTCGGCAAGCTCAACCCGATCGGCCATCTCAAGCAGATGTTTTCCGGGCAGAACCTGACCACCCTGCTGTTGAGCATCCTCAAGGCCATCGCCATCGGCGCAACGCTGTACGTGTCAATCAAACCGGTGCTGGGCAAATTGATCCTGCTGGCAGACTCGGACCTGACCACCTATTGGCATGCGCTGCTGACGCTGTTTCGCAGCATCCTGCGCACCACCCTCGGTTTGTTGCTGGTATTGGCATTGGTCGACTACGCCCTGCAGAAATACTTTCACGCCAAGAAAATGCGCATGAGCCACGAGGACATCAAGAAGGAATACAAGGAATCCGAGGGCGATCCACACGTCAAAGGTCATCGCCGGCAACTGGCCCACGAACTGCTCAACGAAGAACCGACGACGCCGGCCAAACCGGTGGAGGATGCCGACCTGCTGCTGGTCAATCCGACTCACTTTGCGGTGGCGTTGTATTACCGGCCGGGCCAGACGCCGCTGCCGCTGATCCACTGCAAGGGCGAGGACGAAGACGCCCTGGCGCTGATCGAGCGAGCCAAACGGGCGAAGATTCCAATCGTGCAAAGCGTGTGGCTGGCGCGCACGTTGTATAAGGTCAGGACCGGCCGTCACATCCCTCGCCCGACGCTGCTGGAAGTGGCGCATATCTACCAAGTGATCCGTCAGCTCGACGAAATCACCGACGAGATCATTCAACTCGAAGAGCACTGATTCAGAGCGGCGCGTTCACGAAACTGCAACGTTAAAAGGCTTCAATGGCCTTCAAAACTTTCGGCAGTGCAGCTCATGAATTCGTCCCATCGACAGCCGCCCGACACGCCCATTCCCGACGCCGCCGCACCTTGGTTACTCAACGCCGCAAAACAGCTTGGCGTGGCGCCACAACAGGCCCGGGACTTCGCCCGCAGCGGCGAGTTGCAACTGCCGGGGCTGACGCTGCAACTGGTCCTTTGGCAAACCCAGCCCTTCGCGCAATGGATTGTGTTGGCGCAGCTACCGCGCCCCGATTCGCTCGCGCCTGCGCAGTGGAACGAATTGCTGTTGCGGGCCAACTGCGCAATCAGCGCCATGAGCGCTTGCACCAGTGCGCTGGACGAGCGCGGTCAGGGTTTGCTGGTCAATCGCCTCTCGTATCAGCCTTACTCGGATCACCGAGGGCTGGCCACCGAACTCGACCATATGATTGCCGTGGCGGAAAGCCTGGTGGCCGGCGCCACGGCGCTGAGTTCAGCCGCCGCTCGCGCCGATCAGCCATCCGGCCCGCCGCCAGCGTCGAGCCCCACTACGGCGCCAGCGGCCAAAGCGGCAATGGACCAGCACTGGCATCGGCCATTGTTGATTCAGGCCTTGCAGCAGTTGGGTATCGACCCACCGCCAATGGCACAGATTCAAACCGTTGGGGTGATCCAGGTCGGCGGTCGGTCGTTCGAAGTGATCGCCGATGGCGACCAGCGCAACGTGCTGGTCAGCACAATTATCGAGGCGCCGCTGCACAGTGCGGCACAACGTGAACAAGCCTTGCGCGCCAACCTGCAATTGATGCTGCTGACCGGTTGCGCCGTTGCCCTCGCACCGCAGGGCAGTTGCCTGCAAGCGCGCTGGGATTGCACCGGGCTGGACGGCGAGGCCTTCGCCGACTGGCTGCTGGATTTTGCCCGACTGGCCGACAGTTTCGTCGCGCCTTTGCCCGCCGCGCTACCCAAGAGGAATCCGGCATGGACATAAGACCCACACCGCCAAGCATTGCCCCGCACCCGCCAACGCGCCTCGAACTACACCCCTCGGCACCGGCCGAACCCCGGCGGACCTGGAACGCGGGCAAACTCCGCCGCCCCCACCGGGCTTCACTGCCCGGGCGGCGCAAGCGGCGATGAGCCTGGGCCAAACGTTCCACCGTAGTTACCTTGCGCCGGCCTATGCAACCGCCAGCACCGCCGGGGGTGCGGTTCGCGATCACCTCAAGACTGGCGCGATACAGGCCTGGAGTGACAGCGCCGCGAATCTGCCGTCGGGGCGCACCACCCTCGCGGCGGCGGGCCAGACCTTGCAACAGATGGTCACGTGCGGCCTGCCGACCTACGTGCGCGAAGTCGCGTTCATGCATGCCTACAGTGCGTTGGCCGATGGCCTGGCGAAAAAAATCCTGGTGGTGCTCTGGCGCTGCAAGCGGCGATTTCCCTGGCATCGATTGCCACGCAAGTCTACGTGCGCCAACCGCGCCTGGAGCGTCTCGGCGCCGAGTCGAACGTCGCCGTGCGCGGTCACTTTGCCTTGAGCGAAGCGAAATGGAATGGCCTGTCGAGCGACAAACAAGACGCCCTGCGCACGCAAATGAAACGCGACTCACGCAACGTCACCCGCAATCAGGTGGCGGCTGAAGCGATCTACTTGAGCCTCGGCGCATTGGGCGCAGCTCGCGGCGACGGCGCCTTGAGTGCGCGGATTCTCTCCACCCAGTTACGCAACGTGATCTACGCCGTATCGCGCGAAGCCATGCAGGCCAGCCTGAGCATGACCGGCAAACACGACGACACCAAAACCCACGGCGTCAATCAGGACAACATGGCCCTGCTCGGCTGGGCCTACGGCGCGATGACCCTGACCATGGGTTTCGTCCAGGACTCGGTCAGCCCCCAGACCTTGCCACCCGGCCAAACCCTGTCGAGCCCGGCGCTGACCGGGGCGAACCACCTGCCACTCCGCGGCGACGCGCTGGCGAAGTCGATCCAGACCCTGGCCGGCACTCGAGCTGCGTTCAACACCGTGATCGCGATCATGGACAATCACCTGCAAAAGCATTTCGACACCCGCCAGGCAGGCACCACCCAGCAGTTCGAAGCGAGCCTGCCGCTCAAGGATTATGGGCGGATACTCGATCAGTCCCCGGCGCGCGTGGCATGGACCAGCCTCGCCAGTGCGATCAACATGGCCATGGGCGAGGTCACTCGCGGCAATACCTCAGCGGCCCTCGGCAGTTTCCTCGGCAATGCCGGCACCGCAGCGGCCATGGGGCTGGCTTATCGCACCATGAACCAGACGTTCCAGGCCCACGGCAGTGTGCGCAAGGCCATCGACAACCCGCCGCCGCGCACGCCTTCAGCGGCGCAACCCAGCACCGCCCGAGCGAGCCTGGAACCCCAGGCCGGTCAGGTCATCAATCGCAGAGCGAATGCCACGCGCATGGAGATAGAAAACAGCGGTGTGGTTCGGGAAGGTCAGTGAGCGCAATCGCCCAAGTGATCCAGTCCCGCCAGCAGCAGTTGATGCTGGCGGATGTCGTCCAGGGACGCGTTGCTGCCCGAGGCCATTGGCGTGGCGTGCCAGACCACGAAGTCGCGCTGGGAATCCAGGAACAGAAAGTAATCGGGAAACAGATGCGATTGCATGAAGCGCCGTTCCAACGCCGTGCGCAGTTGCTGGGGTTGCAACGAGCGGCTTTCGATGTGCAAGGCGATGCCCCAATCCTGATGTTCACGGCGACTGACAAACGAAATGCCCGCGGCGACCGGCCAAACTGCGGCCTGTTCTGCGGCGACTTTTGCATAGAACGCCGCCTTCTCTGAAACTCGGATCATAGCGTTCAATCCCTTAGTGGCACGACGGTGAAGTCGAGTGTCCGCTCGCGGGCTTCGAGGCCCTGGCGCATGTCCGTCGGCCACCAGATCACCAGTTCGCGATCATTGGAGTCAGGCCGCTCGCACGCCTCGGCAAAGCAACCGGAACGCGATGCCGCGCAGCCATCCAACATCGCGCACAACGCCAGCAACGCCCCACACAAAACCTTGTTCATGGTGTCGTTCCCTTGAGTAACGAGGCGCGCGCCTGGGCGTTGGCCGTGAGTGATTTGGGTTGGCGCACGGCAATGAACACTTCGCTTTCTTCCCCGGTTGCAGCCAGGCCTTGGGCCAGGCGCTGACGCCCAGCACCCAGCGACCACCGCAGGTGCTTTCATCGATTCGCTGGGGTTTGTCGGTGGTGTTGCGCGCCACCACCACCGCCACACCCCATTGCTTTTGCGTGTACCACTGGGCGCGTTCGCCATCGATGGCCACCCCTGAGTTTGCGTCGCACAAGGTGTTAGGGATGAACGGCAATTGGTCGCTGCTGGTGAACCCGGCCGGGGCGATGCCATCGAGCAATTGGGTGAAGGCTTTCTGCACGTCGATGCGCGTCGGCTGCGCGCCGTCACGTCGGCCGCTGATGCGTTTGGACGCCGCATCCACGTCGTCCGGGTTGCCATTTTCGACGTAGCGCGACGGGTCGATCTGATCGCCGATTAACCTTGGCGTGAGGATGAACAAGCGCTCGCGTTTATTGGTGCGATGGCTGCTGGAAGTGAACAGCAGTTTGCCGATCAGCGGGATATCGCTGAGGTAGGGAATCTTGCGGACCTTGTCGTCGGACTCCAGCACATGGAAACCACCGACCACCAGCGATCCGTGCTCAGCGATGACCGCCTGGGTGCTGACGTTGCCTTTGCGCACACTCGGTTGCGATGGATTGAGCACCGAGGCGTCGATCTGCCCGTCCTCGATGTCGAGGATCAACTGCACCTGGGATTTGCCATCGTGATTGAGCGAACGGGGAATCACCTGCAGGCTGGTGCCGGCGGTGATCGGCTGGATATCAGCGACCCGTTCGCCGGTAGCGGTGAGGTATTCGGTGCGGCTGAAATCGATCACCGCCGGTTGGTTTTCCAGGGTCAGGATCGATGGATTGCCCACCACTGTGGCCGAGCCCTTGCCTTCCAGCGCATGAATGGCCAGGGCAAATCGACCGGAGTTTTCCACGGACAAGGTCGAGCTGGAACCGGAATCGAGCAACGACGCGCTGACATTGGTGCCGCCGGCCCAGATGTTCCAGCTGCTGGACAGTTCGGCCAGATCTTCGCGGTTGATGTCGAGGATCACCGCGTCGATTTCGATCAGGTTGCGCGGTTGATCAAGCTGTTTGACCAGTTTCTCGTACAGCGCTTTACGCTTGGGCAGGTCATAGATCAGCACCGCGTTGTTGCGCACATCGGCGCTGACGCGGATCCGCGACTTGCTGCCAGACGCGCCTTTGCCTTTTTCGAACTGGTGTTGGCCAATACCTGATCCAGGCCTTTTTGCAGGTTGTCGGTGTCGAGTCCGCCGAGCAGCGTCGAGCCGCCGCCGTAAGGACTGCCACCGACGCCCAGCCCCGCGCCCTGGAGCAGATTGACGCCGTTGATCGAATCACCGCGGGAGCGGGTTTCGAGCAAGTCCTGGAGAATGCTCGCAACCCCGGCCACCGTCAGTTGCTGATCACGATAACGAATGGTGCGGTCGGCGGCGTTGGCGTATTTCAGCGGCAGCACGACGATGTCCTGCTTCTCGTCCGGGGTGTCGACTTTCTTGCTGTAGTCACGCACAAAATTGACGTACTTGGCCGGACCGCGCACCAACACCACACCTTCATCAGGCAAGGCGCCCCAACCAAATCGAGAGTCCAGCAAGCCGACGTCGGTCAGCGCGCTCTTGAGGTCATCCACCGCATCCGGGGAGACTTCGATGCGCGCCGAGGTCTGCTCGCTGGTCGGGCTGATGTACAGCGTCTCGTTGTAGACGAACCATTGGAAGTGATGCTCCTGGCTCAACCGCTCAAGAAACGCCTGGGGGGTTTGCGCCTTGATGCGGCCGTCGACAATGCCGTCCACCGGCTCCATTTCCAGGCCCAGGCCAAACTCCTTGGCAAAGTCGGCCAGGGCCGTCGCGAGATCCGCCTGACTGGCGTCATAGGCATACGCCGTGTGTTTCCAGGCGGGTGGTACAGCGGCGAATGCCGAAGCACTCATCCAGATCAATAGCCAAGGCAACCACTTAAAGGCCTTCATTTCACGCTCCTGGTTGCCAGGTATTGAGGGTCGAACGGGGCAACGAAGCATTCGTCAGGCTACCCAATGAGGTCTGTAACAGGCTGAGCATCGCGGCGCGCTGGTTGGCCAGGCTTTCCAGGCGTGCCAGCAATCCCGGTGTGGAACAGGGCGATGCCTGCCAACTGACCAGCACCAGGCAATGACTGTCGGGATCGATCGCCAACGCGCCTTCGCAGTGGCAGGCCACACCGGCGCTGCTCTGGATCAGCAGCGCGGTCAATCGATCGGGGTCGGCGGCGTCATACGGATCGAGCACGTCGATGCTACAGCGCACGCCGTCTTCGCAGCGGGCGAGCCGGGCGTTGGCCTCGTCGATCCAACAGTCCAGCGGTGCGCCAGAACCTTGCTCGCACCACTGCGTGACCACGGCAACGAAGTCATTGAATTCCATCGATGATCGCTTTCGTCAAACCGTGCTGGGCGCGCAAGCCTTCGCTCAAGACCGAAGTCGCGGTGGCCATTTTTTGCGACGCGTCGCTGAACGCCATCATGTCCTCGGGTGAGCCGCTGTCGGCGGCGTCGAGTGCCGCCTCGTCGGTGCTGGTCTGGCTGTTGCTGAACGAATGGTCGAGGCGATGTTGCAAGGCTTTGAAACTGATCATGAAGAGTGCTCCATGGAGGGGGTCGCCAGTGAGTGGAGCAAAACCGCCAGTGGGTTCCACTTTTTGCATGAGATGTCGAACGGAAGGTGCAACAGGGTCAGTCGCCCTGCCCCAGCAGACAGCGGACCAACCCCGGCCAATCGAGATCGAACTCCCCGGCGTCGCTGCTCAGGCGCAGGGTCTGGGCCGGCATCGAGATGTCTTCGCGCAATTGCCAGAGTGCGGCGAAGCGACTGCCGGCGACCCAGGCCTGAACATCGGCGAACAGTTCGGGGGGACACGTGAGGGTCGCGGTGCAGGCGTAACTCTGGCTCGCCGCCAGATGATTGATCAGCGCCCGGCCGCGCTCAGCCACGCTGGTGTCGTCGAACAGTTGGGTCAGCGCCTGCGTGAGCAGGGCTTCGGCCGACTCGACCGCCGAGCGTTGCAAGGCCAGGCGTTGATCTTCCAGGGTCTGAAGAAAGTGGTTGGCTTGCTCCCAGAACTCACCGGCCGCTTGATCAAGCGAACGCTGGCATTGGCCTTGAGCCTCGGCAATCAACGCCTCGGCCTCGGTTTGGGCGGCGAGTAACAAATCACTGGCCCGCTGCGCGTCTGCCAGGTCTTCACGGCGCAGGATCGGTTCGCGCAGCAACGCTTCGGCGCCCAGGGACAAACGTCGTCGAACCAGCATCAGCGAAGTACTCGGGTGGTGTTCATGGTGCCTGGACTCGCCACAGTACCGCGCGCCATAGGGTGTCGAGTTTGTTCGGTGGCAGGTCTGTCGCGGGCTCCTGGACATCCCCAGGCGCCCAGCTCAGTCGCAAGCGCGACCAAACTGCGGGGCCCAGCCAGGCGCCGAGCAGCGGGCGCATGTCCGTCGCTTGAGGGTCAGCCCAAAGTCCCGGGCGCAAGGCCTTGGCCAGGCTTCGACACCATGGATCGTGGCGTGCGGTAACCGTGGTTTCGGCGCGTATTGGCGCGCAGCAGATCGATTGTGCGAGGCACAACGCTTGCTGGCGTTGTTCCGCACTCAGCGACAACCACAACAGCACATCGGCGTCCGGTGCCGGCGGTTGACTGGG
This sequence comes from Pseudomonas sp. 10S4, assembly GCF_034344865.1. Classification (NCBI taxonomy): domain Bacteria; kingdom Pseudomonadati; phylum Pseudomonadota; class Gammaproteobacteria; order Pseudomonadales; family Pseudomonadaceae; genus Pseudomonas; species Pseudomonas sp. 10S4. The sequence continues at coordinate 4,234,201 of NZ_CP133774.1, read as the reverse complement.
GATGATGCCGAGGCTGGCGAGCAAATCCGCCTGCCGACTGCGGGCCACGGCGGCACAGGCATCAGCCTCTAATCCCTGATCCGAAAGCATCTGCGCTTGCCAGGCCGGATGAGCCCAGTGCCAGGTGCAACACCACCAGCTCACCCAGTCGGCCGAGGTCATAGACGCGCCGGCAACGTCGAGTCGCTGCGACGGCCCGGCCACAGCCGTGACAGCAGCGCCGCCCGCCAGTCACTGCGCAAGGCCAGGGCCATCGCCGCCAACAGCAGCAATAGGCTGATCGGTATCACTAGTGCCATGACGTGCCAGAAGCCGATGTCCGGGCTGTCGATCAGGAACGGGCCGAAACGCACCAGGTTTTCTTTGTCCTGAAACTCGGTCGCCGGAACAAAAACGATGGCGAATTTTTTCGAAATGGCCGCTTCCTGGGACATCCCCGGAATGCTGCTCGCAACCATTTGCTGAATGCGCCCGCGCACGCTGTCCGGATCAAGGGCCGCCGTGTGTTTGATGAACACCGCGGCCGACGCCGGTTGCACCGGTTCGCCAGGGGCGATGCGTTCCGGCAACACCACGTGGACCCGAGCGACAATCACGCCGTCGATCTGCGACAAGGTTGATTCCAGTTCCTGGGACAAGGCGTAGATGTAGCGCGCCCGTTCTTCGAGCGGCGTGGAAATCACCCCTTCTTTCTTGAAGATTTCACCGAGGCTGGTGCGAGCACGCCGCGGCAGGCCAGCGGCTTCAAGCACTCGCACCGCGCGATTGATATCGCGGGCGGAGACGATGATGGTCACGCCGGCCTTTAGCATCTGCTTGCGGGCATCGATGTGTTGGTCGGCGAGTTTGGCGATGACGTCGTTGGAATCCGGCTCCGAGAGGCCGCCGAACAGTTCCGTGTCGTCGCTGCAACCGCTGAGCAACAACACGCACAGCAACAGGATCGGAGCAAAAAATTCACGCCGGGCCTACTGCATGTTGGTCAATTTATCGAGCGCCTGGGCGCTCTTGCTCACCACTTTGGTGGTGATTGCCATTTGCAGCGAATACTGGGACAGCGAGCGGCTCATCTTGACCATGTCCATCGGGTCGGCTGAACCGGCGGCCGTTTTCATCGAGCGCAGCGCCTGCTGTGAAAGGTGCTCCTGAGACTGAAAACGCTCGGACAGCGCACTCATCACGCCGTCGGCCATATGTCCGGAAGGCTCATGGTCGGTGCGCATCGCGCCATTGAATAAGTCGACATCCGCCTGCGCAGGTCCGGAAACCAGGCCTGGGTCGTGATCGACCGGGACGCCCTTGGGTGCATTGATGGGGGAAAGGCTCACGGGCATGCTCCGGCAGACGGTGTCGAGGGTTCGATGGGTTCACGGCAGAATCAGGAAAGGCCCGCGCTCATCACGTCGTGGATGTTTTGCGCCGCTTCGGCGGCCGAACTTTGCAGGCTGTGCTGCTGCATCTGCGGGCTCAGACTGCTTTGCTGAGGGAGAATGTCTTTGCCACCGGCAATCCCCAGGCCCATTTCCAGACCTTGCTTGAAGATGTCCATCGGGTTGCTGCTGCCCAATAACTGCGACAGATCGTTGGGTTTGCTGCCCGAGGAGAACGAATCGTTGGCCGACGGTTCCTGTTGCAGACTGCCCAAACCGCCATTGCCCTGGGACGATTGCGAGCCCTGCGCACCACTGGCGCCGTCACCTGCACCCATTTGCTGGGAAATCTGCTCCAGCGCCGCACGAAATTTCGAGGTTTCACCCTTATCGAGGAAGTTGTCCTTGCCGCCGCCCTCGTCGAGTTCCTTGCTCCAGGACCCGGAATCCGGCGCGCCGAACTGGGCCTTGTTCTGGTCCATGAAATTGGCGACTTGTTGCAGGATCGGTTTATCGGCCTCGGAGAATGTCGAACCCTCGCCCTTGTCAGTCAGCGCATTGTCCAGGGACGCCTTGCCCAAACCTTGCAGGGTCTGAGACATCAAATCCGGCCCTCCCTGGCCTTTGCCACCAATGCCGGCATCCGCCGAGGCGCCAAAGTTGCTGCCCAGTTTGTCTTTGATCAGATCGCCCAACGCTTTCTTGACGGCGCTCTCTTCACCGCCCTTTCCCCCGGCCAAGGCCATGAACGGGTTCTCTTTTTTAAGTTGTTGTTCAACCATCTTGCCCAACGGCGAATCGGTATTGAGGTGGCCGCCGGACATCAGCGAACTGCTTAACTTGTCGATAACACCTTTCATTGAATTAGTTGATTCGGATGCAACGGAAGTTACGGACGCCGGAATGACGTCGCCCATCTTCAGAAGCGCACTGGCAGCGGATAGAGGATTTAACATGGAAGAGTCTCGCTAACGATCAAAAGCCCTCTGAACAAACAGAGGGCATAGGGATGATTAATAGCTGATACCTTTGGCACTTTGTGCGACGTTGGAAATTTGCTTGTTGGCCGCATCGGTCTGGGCAGAACTGATGGCCTGCAGCGTGTTGCGCTGTTCCGTCTGCATGGCCGCCTGGCCTTGCATGGTGATATTGCGGGCCGATTGTTCGTCCTGCATTTGCATCATTTTCATTTGTGCGTCGGCTGCTTTACCGCCGCCGGACATATCGGCTGCGGCCGACTGATTTTGTGCATTGCCTTTAACCGAGTTCGCGGTTTCTTTAACTGAGTTGAAACCATTCACCACAGTATTTGCTGCACCACCTACTCCACCAACAGCCATAGTCTTAACTCCACAATGAACACTCGCATCAGTGCGAGATATCCATGAGTGGAGTCGTGGCAGATTTGGGTTCCAATTTTTTTCCAGTGTTTCGTGTTTCAGGAATATATCCAGCGATTTGATGCGGTGATAAAGCGTACGCCGGGGCACGCCCAACTCCATGCTCACCGCATCGACGGACTGACCGTGGCGCTTGAGGGCCTCCTGGATCAGGATCCGTTCGATGACCCGCATCTGGGCCTTGAGGGTCTGGCTCTCGGGGTCTTCACCGGGACCGCCGCCGAGCAACGGAAAGCCCAGCACGAAACGTTTGGCTGCAGACTTCAATTCTCGAATGTTGCCGGGCCAGGAATGGCTGAGCAGCACCTGGGTCAGCGCCGCGCCGAGGGCTTTATGACCGCGGCCCAAGTCACGGGCGGCGGCAATGGAGAACTGGGAAAACAGCGGAATGATCTGGTCCCGACGCTCGCGCAATGCCGGTAACTGGATGGTCAGGACGTTGAGGCGAAAATACAGGTCGCGACGAAACAGGCCTAGCTCGACCAATTCGTCCAGAGGCCTCTGGGCCGAGGCGATCACGCACAATTCCAGCGGAATGACCGTGGTCGAGCCCAGGCGCTCGATAGCCCGGACCTCCAGCACCCGCAGCAGTTTTGCCTGGAGATTGAGCGGCATGCTGTCGATCTCGTCCAGATACAACGTGCCCCCTTGCGCCGCTTCGATGTAGCCCATCCGCGAACGACTGGCCCCGGTGAACGCGCCACTGACCACACCGAACAACTCACTTTCGGCCAGGGACTCGGGAATCGCCGCACAATTCATCGCCACAAAGCCGCCCTTGCGCTCCGACAGCACGTGAATGCGTTGCGCCAGGGTGTCTTTGCCGGTTCCGGTCTCGCCAGACAGCAGCAGATCGATGCCCAGTGGCGAGGTGCTTTGCGCAATGATTTTTATGTCAGGGAGGTCGTTATCGCAGTCAAGCTCACAATCAAAGTAATCGTACACACTCATCTACGATCTCCAGATCGGTCTACTTCAAGTTATGCCCCCGTCCACAGGCTCTGATCTTTGCCTTTGTAACTACTTGGTGACATAAGGGCTCATGACCCCTGCAGCCTTGCCATGCAGTCAATTATTTCCACGGGCGACACTTCATCCTCGGCACAAGTTGCCGAGCGAAAAAATAAAGCAATTATTCTAATTATTGGACGAGTGCAAACAATTCAGCAAGTTACTGCAGGGCCGCCGCCAGAAGTTGGCGACTTCCATTGAATAAAACGCGATTATCCAACAACCGTTAAAACAGTACTGGCAAGTAGAGATACTCTGGTGAAACCGGTTGCAGACGTACTATTCCGGTCATCGAGCACCATAATGAAGCGCAGGTAAATATCGCAGGCCTGGAAAACCAAGCGAGCTTACTTAAACTTCATTTCAATTATCTGACGGGTCATACCGGGTGGTCCGCCAATGAACATTCTCAACAAACAAAGCCGTCGGCCTCATTGTCGGAATTGAACACGAGGATACATTCGAAGTTATACATGTCAACTGTATTCTCAAAGTCTTACTCCTCTGTACGAGTTGCTTTCTTCCCTGGAGGACTTTCAGCTCAGGGCCGTTTTTATTCTCTCGAAAGAAAGACAAGTATTTCTCGGAAAGTTCCCGATGAATGTTGATTCCGTCAGAGATTGGATTTATCGCCGCGCCATTGTGTGACGCAGCGCACGGCGATCAAGCCCCGGCCTGCCTTCCTTTGGCGACTGATCACCGGCTGACAAAAAACTTTCAGAGCGTTACTCAATTTTTCGATGGAACCGAATGACTCCGGTTGACCACTCAGCGCCGCCACGAACAGCGAAGCCGATCGCCAAATGATCCTCGAAGCCTCCGGCCGCCAGCCATAAATCCCCATTCGTTTTTGATTACAACTTTGTCATTCAACTGTTGGTCGGCTGTCCGGATCACCTCAGTAACCTGAGCCCACTGACCAGATAACTGGCAGCCACCGCCCCAGACTTTAGAGAGAACCACATCATGAAAATGTTAATCCTCGGTTTCGCCGCCCTCCTCGCCACCGGTTCAGCCTTTGCCGACACTCAGCCGCAGGCGCCGGTGATTCATGACAAGACCGGTTTCTTCGTACACCTGGACGTCGACAAAGTCCTGTCCACCACTGACATCTCGCAAGAGTGCGGCATCATTCCTGCGCGACTCGATTACCTGGACCACAAGGGTCAGGAGCATGTGCTGGATTACCAGGTTGAAGGTTCCGGTTGCACGAATGATCATTGATGATGAGTCGCCAGCCGCGTGTAGCCCGCGTCATCAGCAATTGATCGGGCTACACTGGCTCACGCCCTTCACGGCGCAATGATTTCTTACGGAAACCGACCATGAACATCCTTGTCGTTGAAGACGAGCCCAAGGCAGGCAATTACCTGCTCAACGGCCTGCAGGAACTCGGTTACTCGGTCAGCCTGGCGCGCAATGGCGTGGACGGCCTGCACCTGGCCCTGGAAACCTCGTTCGACGTCATCGTGCTCGATGTCATGATGCCGAAAATGGACGGCTGGGAAGTCCTGCGGCGCTTGCGCAAGGAAGCCGATACGCCGGTGCTGTTCCTCAGTGCTCGCGACGACATCGCCGACCGCATCAAGGGCCTGGAACTGGGCGCCGACGATTACCTGATCAAACCGTTCTCCTTCGCCGAACTGGTGGCGCGCCTGCGCACCCTGACCCGACGCGGCCCGTCCCGGGAAGAAGAGCAGCTACAAATTGCCGACCTGCAAATCGACGTACTCAAACGCCGAGTCACCCGCGCTGGCGTGCGGATCACCCTGACCAACAAAGAATTCGCCCTGCTGCATTTGTTCGCCACGCATCAGGACCAAGTGCTGTCGCGCTCGCTGATTGCCTCGCGGGTGTGGGACATGAACTTCGACAGCGACACCAATGTAGTGGACGTCGCCGTGCGACGGCTGCGATTGAAAGTCGACGACCCATTCCAGCTCAAGTTGATCCACAGCGTGCGTGGTATCGGCTATCGCTTTGATACGCAGCCATGAACAGTCGACCGCATTCCCTGACCCTGCGCCTGGCGTTGCTCTTTGCCCTGCTGGCATTTGCCTCTCTGGCCACGCTGGGCGTGTGTTTGTATCGCGAGTTGGAGCGTGAGTTGATCCGCCGGGACGATGCCGCGCTGGTCAATCGCATTGATCAACTGCGCACCTTCCTTAATGACAGCAACACTCTGGACCTGATCAAGAGCAAACCGGCGCTGTTCCAGAACATGTTGGGCAACCGTGAATCCCTGCTGATGATTGGTGCGCCAGGGCAAAAGCCGTTGCTGGTGGTCAACCCCGGCAACCTCGAGATGCCGACCTTGTCGCCGGTGACAATGGACCATCCGCTGGTCCTCACCGACGTGCAGCACTTTCCCGGCGTGGACGGCGTGCCCTTCGCGGCGCTGGCAGCGACCATCGACTCGGGCGACCTCGGCAGCCTGCAAGTGGTGGCCGGGCGGTTGATGACCGAACGCACCAGCGTGCTCGCCAATTACCGACTGCGCGTTTACATCCTGGCCAGCCTGGCGGCGATCCTGCTGGCGTTGAGCGGTTATCTGCTGCTCTATCGCGGGCTGCTGCCATTGCGGCGGCTGGCCAAACACGCTCAGGGCATCGGCGTCGGCAACCTCACCGAACGCCTCGACAGCCAGGGTGCGCCGCTGGAAGTGCTGCCGATGATCGACGCTTTCAACGGCGTACTCGAGCGCCTCGCCAAAGGTTTCATCCAACTTGGCCAGGTCTCCACCGACATGGCCCACGAACTGCGCACCCCAATCAACAACCTGCTCGGCGAAACCCAAGTCGCCCTCCAGCAAAACCGCAGCGTCGAAGCCTACCAACAACTGCTCGCCTCCAACGTCGAAGAACTCGAACGGCTGGCGCGCATGCTCGACAACATGCTGTTCCTGGCCCGAACCGACCCGGCCAGCGCCCTGCGCCAACGCCAGGAGCTGGACGCCGCGGACGAAGTGGAGCGCATGGCCGATTACTTTGAAGGGCTGGCGGCGGATGTCGGGATCAGCATCAATGCCCACGGCAGCGGCGTGATCTGGGCCGAGCCGATGTTGCTGCGGCGGGCGTTGGCCAACCTGTGCTCGAACGCCATCAAGTATGGTGCGCCGGATTCGGAGCTGGTTGTCAGTGCAACGCCCTCCTCCGATGGGATCAACCTGCGGGTGAGTAACCACGGCGCGACCATAGCGCCAGAGCATCTGCCAAAACTGTTTGATCGGTTTTATCGGGTGGACGAGTCACGGGAACGGTCAGCACAATCGAATGGATTGGGGTTGTCGATTGTGGCGACGATCATGCAGTTACACAGCGGTCGGTATGGCGTCACCAGTGAAAAGGGTGTGACGTGTTTTGAATTGTTTTTTCCGGGGCGGGTGTTAGAGAGGTGAACGTGCTTGTTCGTTGATTTGAGTAACAAGCCGTGACTTGACTGGTGACCCGCCAGCTATCTCCCTATCATGCCGCCCACTGGTCCTTGCGTAAGGCGCCAGAGGACAATCATTCAAAAGGGAATAGACGTGAAAGAGTTCGTAATTGGCGTAAACAACGTAGTTCTGTATGTCGCGCTGGCCGTTATCTGGATCATGGCAGTGGTGATGGTGTTCGTTCAGGGCTTCTGGTCCGGGGCAGGCGTTTTCATTGCTGGCACCCTGACGTGGTGCATTGTTTCCGGCTTCTGGTTTGTACAGTCGGCGACTTATGAAGAACTGAAAAAGTTGAACGCCAAGTAAGGCCGACCTCAGTCGCCTTGTTCTACCGCGCGGGTCCGACGCGGAAAAATATCGGACTGTGGTACCTGCCTACACCCCCGCCTGAAAAATCTGGAGCCGACTCCGGGCTTACCTGCAAAACCTTTAACACGACAACCGACGCTCATGCATGGGCCAAAATTACCGTCTCGTCGCGAAACCACGAAGCTTTCACCTTTATCTGACAAGGGCCCTACAACTGCGCGCCTACCCTAGGCGCCGCCATGGGTTGATATCGAGGAGGGCCAGGCAAAAACAGCCCTGCGGGCAAGGACTTAACGGGTAACGTTGATGTAATCGCAATGATTAAAAACACCTGTGCAATCCAATCAGTCGAGAGCTATCTATGTCCATCGGAGCCGTATCCGCGTCAAACCCAGTGACGATCAACGGGCAAAGTTCTGCCCAAAGTCAGCCTGCGGCGAAAGAAAGCCAGAGCACCGCCCCCGTCGCCACCACGACGAGCACCGTTACGGCAGCCCTGAAAGAAGCTAACGAAACTGCAGCACAAACCGCTCAAGAGGCGGGGCATGGTGATCATCAAGCTCAGCGTTTGATGCAAAAGCACCATCATCAACCTGCGAACGCTCCGGCGCCGAAGACTGGCGTTGTGAATGGTAACGGGCAGATAACGGGCGAGATCATCAACACCAAGGCTTAATCCCTCTCGCTGGTGCGGAAGGCTGGTGAGTCCTGCGCGAGCGGGATTTGCCAGTTGCATTCAAATCACAGTGGGGCTGAGGGTTTTGCAGGTAGGCGACAACAGTCAAAATCCTGCAACGAGGGGGCAATCCCCTCGCTACAGCGCCTGGCAACTACCCAGGCTTGTGGTTATCCAGCACTCGATTGACCGCTAACTCACTCAACATGATCGCCTGTTGCAGCAACAGCATTTTGTTGCGCTGCGGCCCGTCCATTAAGCCGGCGATCTCACTCGCCATGTCGCTGGCTGAAGCCAACGATTCGCAAGTTTGGACTAGCAGCGTTTCGTCATCTACCGCTGGATCGATGAGGAAGATGATGCCGGGCTTGCGGGGCGGTATCGGCTCTTTCAGCGCCCCGGGGTTGAGGTAGAAATTGAGCGCGCGGTCGGCTGCCTCTTTGAGCTTTTTGGGGTCGAAGGAGGCGTCGTGGGGTACTGGATCTATTTCCGGGGGATTAGGTGTAACTTTGAACATAAGCTAGGTCCTCAAATGAGGCCGCAACTCTCTTGCTACTAAACGTAAGGGTGGCGGCTGTTTGCAGGTTAGTAGACCGGGGACCTAGCAATCCGGCGCGCCCTAGAGCGCCCTGCGCACAGCCACCATCAAGTGCAGGCAAACGAACGCCTGATTGATAGGTGCGTATGCACCTGCTAGGAAACCGAGCTACTAAACCCGACCACTGATGGGCAGTGGCAGGCAAACGATAGAGCCCAGGCACAAGAGGCACAAGCCGGCGGATTCTGGCGCACGCGTAGGTAAAGGCGCAAGGTTTTGTAGCCTTTAGGGCGTTACACGGAGTGTCTTTAAACACGCGAATCACAACGGTTAAACAAGACTCAAAAAACAAGAAAACGTCTGACCGTTTTTTGGGCTGGCCGCGACCAAGGGCCCACCGACGAAGATACCGGCCGGTCCGCGTTTGTCATCACGCCGACTACCATCCCCCTGCGCTACCAAATACTACTGACAGAAACTGACGGTCGTGTTTGTTACTCTTCAGGTTCATGTGGGGAAAGACGATCCCTCAGACGTTTATCTACACAATAAGAGAAGGATTCTCTAATGACACGTGCCATTACCATTATCACTGAGAACTTTTCAGATTGGGAAACCGCCCTGATCAACTCCGCTGGCCGAGCCTATTACGGCTTTGATACACGCTTCGCTACCCCCAAAGGCACGCCTGTCACCTCTTCAGGAGGCATGATCGTCACCCCGCAGTTAGCGATCGAGGACATCGCGCTCGATGAACTCGACCTGCTAATAATATGTGGAGGTACTCTCTGGCAGACCGATCAGGCCCCTAACATCACTGCCCTGGTTAGCACGGCCTATGAAAGACACACCATCGTCGCGGGCATATGCGACGGTACCCGTGTGTTAGCCCAATCGGGCATTCTCGATAACCTCCGTCATACGTCCAACTCAGCAGAGAACCTATCGAAACTGAATTATGGTGGAGCGGCTTACTATCAGGATGTCCCCTATGCCGTAGCCGATAAGCGCGTAATTACCGCTCCAGGTACTGCACCGGTTAGTTTCATGGCTAAAATCTTATGCACCTTGGGCATAGGCGACGAAAATCTCAAAGCCTACCTGGCAATGCACGCTGCGGAGCATCGCCAACCCGTCTAGACATTGTGTACTTCGGCAGCACACCAACGGCTGTAATCAGCTCCCGCTCGTATCCAAAGCAAAAAGGTGACGGATTTATTTAAGAGTTGGACCTATGAAAAACAGATCCGTCACCTTTCTGCACTCGTAGACCGTGCCAAAGGCTGGTGAGTCTTGCGAAAGCAGGATTTGCCAGTCCTGAGACCTCACCGCGCTCTCAAATTTATACGGCCTCCAGCCGGTCAGAAGTCATAGCCTCCCGCCCAGAAACACACATTGGACCCAGCTTCGAAGCTGACTCTAAACCATCGACGGTTGAAACTTATGTCAAGCCGTGGCACAAGAAGCGACTTTCTCTCGCCTCACCCCCAACTTGAAACCCTATCAACCGCCCGGTTACGGCCCGGCTCAGGATTCACATGTCCACAGAAGCTCCAACCACCGCAGCCCCCTTCTCAACCGACCGCACGATGCACTGCGTTCTCGTCGACTTTCACCTGGCTGCGCAAACCTTCGATGTCGCAGCCGATGCGGTGGAGCTTGCATCATGAAAACGATCAGATGGATGGGCGACTCGACAACGATTGGCGCCACCAAACTTCCCGATGAGCGCTGGGTAGTTGCGCCCGACAATACGGTATTCACCGCCACCAGACTGCTCAAGGCAAAGTTCGGCGAGTCTGCGGTGACCAGCGTCAACGACGGGACAAGCTCCAGTGCCATCGCCGACTGGTATAGCGGTTCACCCGCAACGCCGACAAAACCGTTAATGCCGTCGATGGAGGCGCGCCTGCTCACGCCTGAATATCAGTCCATGGATATTGGCGTACTGGAAATCGGGATCAACGACGCGACCAAGTCGACCAGTGCCGCGGACTTCGGATGGTACCTGCAGAAGATCAAGGAGGTGTTCGACAAACACGCAAAGACCTTGGTTATCTGCACACCAAACCCGATCAACCATCCAAACTTACCGCAGCTTGCCAACATTCAAGTGGCGATCAAAAGCTTTGCTTCATGGTTCAACATTCCGCTGATCGACTACTACGGGGTGATTTACGACCATCAGCCGAACTGGCGCAACCTGATGGCGGATAACGGTCATCCAGGGAACACGCTCTATAGCGTCAAGGGTTCGGTCGCCGCCGGTATCCTGGAGGGGCTGCTGCCCTAAGCTACAAAGCGATTGAGCCGGTATTCGTCCCTGGTTACACCGCGATGACCAGCGCCAATGCGGATGCTGGTTATGCCTCCTTGATGGATGCCGGGGAGCACTGGGCAGCCGAAACGAAACCCGCTGCGGCGACGTTGAGACGGATATCCCGTGCGACGGAGGCTTAGCCAGCCTCACCTCTGCCCATTCGATGAGTGGGCAAAAGAATGCAACCCCACCCTGCTACGCTTTCCATTCCAGCCAGGGAGGTGTGTTTTATGAACAGTAAGCGCAAGGATCAAGGCAACTACGGTGACGGCGCGGTGCTTCTTTTTGTACAAATGGCAGGAAGAGAATCCGAGGCAATACCTGAAATGCCGGATGAGAGTTTTCCGTACTTAATTCCTGATGACTCTGACGCAACACCGTTAAAGTCGCTACCCAAAGGTCTTGAAGTATCCACTCGTATAGCTCGTGCCGATGTACTTGATTTATCGAACGAGGTGCCTCTCGACGGCCATGTCACGATAGAAGTGAAATACCTCTAAACCAAAGACTCGTCATAGCGCGCGGGCCACCCTCAACGCTACGGATCTGCCGCCACTCAAAACCCCATTGTTCACCAGACCCATGGGGTTTTTCTTCGTAAGCACCTAGCGAAGACACCTCCCTGATGCGTCAGGGGCGGTGCCCTTTACGGCTTGTTAAATTATTCGAGGTGGTAATTCAACCAAATATGGTGCGTTCCATCGATGTCAATTGTGATCCCTCCTGACCCTGATATCCCTTTCAAACCATCCGTACCACTGCCTCCAACTATGCAGAAAAACTCATCTGCACGATCAATTCCGGTCGTGGAGGCGGAATGAATGAAGTTAAAGGAACCCTCTACCCCATTCACCGTACCCTTGAAGCTCTCCATCGCGATGTAGCTGCCCCTTCTGGACGCTTGGTCGAACGCCGCAGTAAAGGCTGTTGAAGAAATACCATCGATAGCTCCTGTATAGGACTTTTCCATGGAGCTGATCGACACTGGTAAGCCTGTTGTAATTTCGGGCGTGGGAGTCAGGTCAGTTGGTTTGAAATTCTTGGAGGAAAAAGTGGCTCGCGCTTCCATTCGGATTAGTCCTGTTCCATATGAGTTGAGCGGTCATTCTAATGCAAGAGCACCCTCACGTTGAGAACGTCAGACCGAGACCCAATGCTGGGGCAGCAGTTGGTCGATCTTACTCGCTCGCTGCGTCGGCAGGCGCGTCAGCACATCTTTGAGATACGCATAAGGATCATGCCCATTCATGCGGGCTGACTGGATCAAGCTCATGATCGCAGCTGCCCGCTTACCGCTGCGTAGCGACCCGGCGAACAACCAGTTCGAGCGTCCAAGTGCCCACGGCCTTATCTGATTTTCGACCGCGTTATTATCTATGGGCACAGCCCCGTCCTCGAGATATCGAGTCAGTGCCGTCCAGCGTTTGAGGCTGTAATCCAGCGCTTTGGCGATAGCCGACCCTTCGGGCACAAGATCGCGCTGGGCCAACATCCAGGTATGCAGTGCGTCGATAAGGGGTGCCGCTTTTCCCTGGCGTATTCGCCAGCGTTCTTCGTCGGTCATCTCCCGCGCTTGCCGTTCAATTTCGTACAACCCGCCAATTGAGTGCAGCGCCTGTTCGGCTAGTTGGCTTTTGTTCGTCGCGTGCAGATCGAAAAACTTGCGGCGTGCGTGGGCCAGGCAGCCGATTTCGGTGATGCCTTGCTGGAAGCTGGCTTTGTAGCCGGCGAAATCGTCGCAAACCAGCTTGCCATTCCACTGGCCAAGAAAGTTGCGTGCATGTTCGCCGGCACGGCTTGGGCTGAAGTCGTAAACCACCGCTTTGAGTGCCGAAAAAGGCGTGGTGCAGTAGGCCCAGACGTAAGCACGGTGGGTTTTCTTATCTCCCGGTGCGAGCATCTGCACCGGCGTTTCGTCAGCGTGGATCACGCCTTGAGCAAGCACTGTTTCGCTCAGTGCATCGACCAAGGGCTGGAGCTGCACACCGGTTTGGCCGACCCACTGCGCCAGTGTCGAGCGGGCGATAGCCAGGCCGGCGCGGCCAAAGATTTTCTCTTGGCGATACAGCGGCAAATGGTCGGCGAATTTGGCCACCATCACGTGAGCCAGCAGCCCAGCGGTCGGGATGCCCTTGTCGATTACCTGGGCCGGAACCGAAGCCTGAGTCAGCGTTTCACATTTGCGGCAGACCCATTTCCCGCGCACATGCTGCCCGACGGTGAACACGCCCGGGATGTAATCCAGCTTCTCGCTGACGTCTTCGCCGATGCGCTGGAGCTGGCAGCCGCAGGCGCACTGGGTGGTGTCGGGTTCATGATAAATCACGGTACGCGGAAACTGCGCTGGCAAGGAAACACGCTTTGGCTGCTTGCATGGTTCGGCCGGCGCAGCCGGTGGATTCAACGCCTTCAGCTCGGCTTCGATGGCCGCGATGTCGGTGCCGAGCAGATCGTCGAGCAGGCCGCCTTGGGCAGGGCTCAATTGCTCACTGCGCTTGGCAAACTTATTACGTTTGAACCAGGCGATTTCGTGGGTGAGCTGCTCGATGATGGTTTGGTCGCGGTCGTTCTTCTTGCCCATCCGGTCGACCTGCTGCCCGAGAGAATCAACCTGGGACAGCAACTGCGCCGCGAGGGCACGCAGTTGGTCAGGGGACATTTGGTCGAGATTGGGCGATGAAGTCATGCCGCGAACTTTGCCAGAGCAAGCCGTTTGCGGCGATAGACCAATGGGCTAATGGCGGGCGTTAAAGCAGTATGATTGCACCGCCAGCCCCAACGCGTTGCCAAGGCAGACCGAGCACCAAGGCCTGAAGTTGCTTGGTATCAAGCTCCATCTCGCAGCCATTCCGAATACAGGGCCAGTGAAACCTGCCTTGGTTCAACCGGCGAGCAGCCAGCCAGACGCCAATCCCGTCATGCACCAGCACTTTCATACGAGTGGCACGGCGGTTGGCGAACAGATAAGCACAGTGCGGCTTCGCCGCACCGAACACCGCGATCACCCTGGCCAGCGCCGTTTCAGTGCCGGCACGCATGTCCATGGGCTCGGTGGCGAGCCAGATGGCGTCGATGCGAATCATTGAGTGAGTCCACGGACAAAGCGGGCGCAGCCTTCAGGATCGGACGTTGGCCATTTCACTGTGATTGATTGCTCGCCAAGCGGCAACTCAATGGCCGCCAACGCTTCCACCTGCCGTTTAGGCGTAGCTTTCAACGGAACGAAAGCCGGCAACGCCACTGGTAGCTGATCACGATAAAGCGGTAGCCACTTGCGGATAACGTTGGCATTGATGCCGTGGCTGATGGCAACGCTGGATAGGGTTGCGCCCGGTTGCAGACATTCCTGAACAACCTGGGCTTTGAACGGTTTCGGGTAAGAGCTTCGTTGGCGCATGGAAATCCTGACGTTAAGGGCGATCGCGTCCGCTTAAAATGGGCATGACCCATATGCTTACTTGAAAGACGTTCTGGCGCGGCTGCCGACGCAGCGGGCGAGTGAAATTACCGAGCTGTTGCCGCATAAGTGGGCGCCCGTTTAGCCACGCAAGGTGTGCAGGACTGATGCTTGCATTCTCTTCAATGGAAATTATTAGCGCGCTTCGCTACGATCTTCGGCGCTAGCCTGAATACTCGGTATTCGAGAAAAGTCCAATCCTGAGTAAAAGCATCCGTGACGTTAAATAAATCAAGACGTCGATCGACCGTCTTGCGATCAACAACTCCAATGGGGAACTCATGGAAAGTGCACTGTTTAGAATCGAGAGTAATCGCAAGCAGCGAGAAGCAGTCATTGAGAAGGCGCTCTCCGTGTCCGCCCGTGACGCAGCATTTCTGATACAGATATATAACGTAAGGCATACACGTTATGGGCAGCACCCGCTCCCAGAGCCGATTGCAGCTTCAGAAATCGACTTACCATTTAGCGATGCAGAGATCAAAGATGCAATGTCCGACGCCTCACATTTGATCGATGCGGCTTATGATATGGGTGACGCATTTCTCGGAAAGGTCCCCGATCTTGCTGAACGTGAGCTGGCATTCCGCGAAGCCCATCCCGGCTTCTCTGAGGCCTCCTACTGGGATGCAACCGACTATGGCTGCTTTCTCGCGCGATAACGAAGTGAGCGTCCGCCCAACACACCATGCCGCCAACCAGGCTAGGTGACTTCGCCGAACGCTTATTTATCGCCATGCTTTTCTCCAGACAATAAAAAGCCCGCTCAAGGCGGGCAATTTGAAGTACTTTTTTGTTCTTCCTATATGGTATTTATAGCCAGTTGTTTTTTGACATCGGCCTTTGACCTCAACAGCCTTTGCATTGGTCTCTCAATCACAAAATGGCATCCAGCAGAAAAAATCAAAAGCGATCCAAAAAAACAACTGGCGTGACTTGATAGTAAGAATCCGCCGAAAACGCAAAGAACTTCATAAAAATCATATGCACCATGTAGATAGCAAAGCTTATCTCACCAAGAAATACGAGCACCTTATTAGCAAGTACCTTTCCTATGATGCCTTTACCTGATGCACATACCACAATCAGGATGGCAAACACCCATGATGACCCAAGAATCCTAAAAATCAACTTAGCAGGGGATTCATCATCAAAGCATGCAATAAGCATTTGATGAAAAAGGGCAACCTAAGCAACAACCATTATTATTGCTGCCACCTCAACAATACTCCACAATATTAAATTCAACTGCAACCGCCTGATATATTTATCCCATATTACCCATGAAGAAATCCCAAGACAGAATTCGAACCCCCGAAAAATAGGATTGGCATGAATAGCTGAACTTGGTGTTATCAAGCTCCCCGCCCCACCGTCTAAACCTATAAAGGCAAATGCTAGACAGGCATAGAGTATGGATATTGCGGCGGAGCATGCCAGCTTAACGAACCATGTCCTCTTGATATTCACAAGCAGTAGTGGGAATGCAAGATAAAAGAAAAGCTCGGTCGAAATACTCCACGACACAGAGTTCCAAGAGAAAATTATAGTATCGAATGGTGTGATCGATTGCAGCAGTAAAACATTGAAGCGAAGTTGAGAAAGCTTGCTGAATATACCAACACCATCATAAGTAGCCACATCACTTCTTACAAAAACGAACAGCAACACAAGGGCAAAAATATGCATTGGCCATATTCTCGAAGCCCTATCCCTAACAAACCCAAAATAACTTTTAATGCCTTTTACAGAATAAACATGACTCAATATAAACCCGGAAAGCACAAAGAAAAACTAACGCCGCTTGTTAGAGTTACCGGCGCACCTTTGAACCAAGGCCAAAATAATAGAGAGTGCAGAACTACAATCATCATCGCAGCGAAAAAACGCAAACTTGTAAGTGACTTAAGATCTTCTACTTTGCTTTTTTCTGCACGGTCCATGATGCTGCCTTTGTTTTAGATCATACGAAACGGGTTCGCATGATACCCGGCCGCCCACAAATGCAGCCAGCATCCTGGGTAGTTATCATTCATTCGGGGTGCTTGACCACTCAATTGTTTTGGGGGGACCAGGCTGGGTATCGATCTTGTTCAGCGCCAGCTTATAGGTGGCATAGTCCTTGAAGGTTGTTGTGTCGGCCTCATTCAACGACCCGGTGATGAAGGCGTCCCGCATGTCGAACGTGACATCACTGGCCTCACTCAAGAGAGTCTTGCCAGTTTGGAAGACCGGTTTGAATCCACAGATGGTGATCGGCGAGGGTGAGTGAACGGCTTTGGACCGTCGTACGGATGATGTAAGCGATCTGTGAAATGCGGTCATATAGCGGGGTATTAACCGGGTTAGGGGTTTCCAGAAAGACGGATTTCCCAGCCGCTTGCGCAACATCGATTAACTGGTTCAGGTAATAGGTGACCACATAGTCGCTTTCCCAAGCCTGATTAGCGTCGTGGACAGCAAGGTTGATGCCGATAATGTGCGCGGGAGAACTCGCCATTGCTTGAGTAAATGGCATCGTCGCCGAGGCCGCACCGATGGCAGCCTCCGGCATGTTCAACCCACTGATGCCTTTGTCCACCACTACCACATTGGAACCGTACTTGCTTTGCAGCACCGCCGGAACATTCGACGGCGATTGCATCCAGGTTTATCCGGAAGTTCCGTCCCGCCCCTGGTGGTTGAGTCCCCTCACAGGAATCTAATTTGCCCAGAAAACCCCAATATTTACTGGGCAAATAGAGCCATACAACAAACCGACATACTAACCAATGTACTTTTTGTGGAACGCTGGCCCTCGGCAAGAAGGCCTTTGTGATCAGCCGACAAGCTGAGCCTCTGCAAAGGTCTTCCCTTCGCTGCGAGATTTTGACCGGGACTTCAGCAGGCGCTGGGCAGGCTTCTCAATCATGAAATAGCTGCCGGATGCCAGGAACAGAAGCGTGGAGAAATACATCAGCGGGGTTACCGGGACTTCTGGAACGAGCGAAAACGCAAAGATTTTCATAAGGACGAGATGCAGCATGTAAATCGAAAAACTGATTTCACCGAGATAGACCAGCACGCGGTTACTCAGGACCCGGCCAACCACTCCCCTGCCCGATGCGACGGCGGCTATTAAAATCGCGAAGACCCAGCACGAACCGATGTTGTTTGTGATGATATTCGCAAGCACAAAAGACGATATGGACCCAATGAAAAGTTGTGCCCCATAGAAAATCCACCATACCGTAAAAATCAGAGCAGCAGACTCAACCAAGCTCCAAAAGGCGAATGAAGCATTGTAGTGTCGAATGTACTTATCCCAAACTACCCATAGAGACATACCCAAGCAAAACTCAAACCCACGAAAAATCGGATTGGCATACGCTGCATAGGTAATAACGACCCCGGTGTCTTTCCCTATTGAAGTTTCTGCGAATTTCATCATGGCAACCACATAAAGAACTGAAACCATGGCTGAAGCCAAAAGCTTTACCGGCCAGTTTTTCTTAATTCCGATAACCAGAAATGGAAATGCAAGATAGAAAAAAGCTCAGTAGAAATACTCCACGACACTGAATTCCAAGAGAACATTATTTTTTCAAATGGAAATATAGACTGCATCAGAGTTAAGTTCAGGACCAACTGAACAGACCTGTCAAAAAACCCTCTCCGTCAAATGTGACGTAATCATACCGAACAAACAACACCAAAAAACAAAGGGCAAACAGGTGAACAGGCCAAAGCCTCGAAAGGCGATCACGGATAAAACCAAAATAACTAGTTGCCTTTTTTGACGTATATACGTGCGTAAGAATGAACCCTGAAAGAACAAAAAGAAACTTACTCCATGGGTTAATATTTGTGGAGCACCGGAAAACCAAGGCCAGAACATTAACGAATGCAAAATCACAATCATGAGTGCAGCAAAGAATCGCAAACTCGTAAGAGGCTTTAAAGTCTCTATTGAGGTGCTACTAGCAGATACCATTTGTTTATTCTCTTTTTATTCAGAGGTTCAACAGAACCCCCATCCAATATGATGCACTGAGCGAAGTGCTCACATGCTTCCATGCGAAAAGCGAGCGGATAATATCCGCTCCCTCGCTTTACAGGTAGTGGGGAAAAAAATAAATCAAACACCCATCCGTCAAGCGGCATACCTGGCTAAGCGGCCTCGTACCAGACGTTAAGGGTGTAGGACGTTATTGTCGTAGTTGAACACCCTCACGCTGGATCCACCGGACAGAATCTGGCCTTGCAGTATCTTGCCCAGAACGTTATTCCTGCCGGAAAGCTGGTATCCGAAAGCAGCCGCGGTGAACGGAAGTACGACGTTGATATAGCCAGCTCCAGTTCCGATCCCTGCCGCCGTGATTGTGATTTGAACAAACACCAATCCGCCAATTTTACGGTATCGGAGCGGGATGTAATCTAACAATAAGAATATCCCCTATCATAAACCTACAGACGTTTACAGCATTTAAAATGCTAATCTTTAAGCGCCTTTATGGGCCAATAAACATTGGCCCAAACACACGTGTTTTGGGGAGAAATTCCCGCGCGAGCTCGCTGCCTCCGGCGGTACACCCCCCAATCCCTACAGATCGTCGCCTCACCCTCGTCCACCCCTCTCGACATCGAAGACGCCAGCGACTGGCTTGGATGCCCGACCGAACTGGAAACCGCCACTCACTACAACCGTATGCTGGAAAACGAACTCCAGAAACTGACTCTGCAACTGCGCAAAGCCCAAGAGGACATTTCAGACTTAGTGCAGATGCACACTGAAGCAATTAGCGATTGCGGCTCAACTCCTTTTCTAAACCAACGCGCAAAAGGAAAGCGCCGCTTATTCGTGAATGGGAAAGCGGCGCTTTTTTGGCTTTTGCTGTATAGCCGTAAATCGGAGGTTTTCGATTTATGCTTCAGTGAACAGTATTGCAGCCCATGCGGAGGCGCCTCACTCCCGCCACAGTGCAGGTGGTGGATGGGCGACCACGCGCGCGATCAGAGTGAGGGACTTATGGT
Source organism: Pseudomonas sp. 10S4 (assembly GCF_034344865.1). Lineage (NCBI taxonomy): Bacteria > Pseudomonadati > Pseudomonadota > Gammaproteobacteria > Pseudomonadales > Pseudomonadaceae > Pseudomonas > Pseudomonas sp. 10S4. Next base: position 4,214,674 of record NZ_CP133774.1, on the reverse strand, counting down.
CGGGGCTGCGTTCGGCGAATCCCAGGTTCGCCGCCCTGATGGCAGCATCCACGGAGTCAATTGCGACCAGACCTTTTCAGGTGCGCGGTAGTTCGGTTCGTCGGCCCAGACCTGAATCCCTGCGCCCGCCATACAGGGGCTGTCTGCAGGAATTACCGTTATCGCAGCCCCGCCTTGTCCATAAAATGGTTGGCTCGCCAGACATCATAGATACCGCGAGGCGAATGTTTGGGGTCGCCACTGGTTTCGCCGTACCTGATCCACTACAAGCCAAAGGCTCGGCGCCGGGAACAGATCGACGCGAAGGACCACTGGACGTCAGTGACCCCGGACTATCTGACCAAGGAGCTCACCAAGGCCCGGAACGCGGCGCACGCCTACGACAATGTGCCGGCCGGCGAGCGCCCGACTTTTCACGAGATCCGCGCTTTGGGTGCTTGGCTGTACGAGCAGCAGAAACCCCCACAGGAATTCACTCAAGCGCTGATGGGGCATGCGGACGAGAAGATGACGAAGCACAATCAAGAGGGGCACGACGAAAAGAAAATCGAGTATCTGGAGTTGCGCGCCGAATTGGCGTTCTGAGCGAGGATTTTGCAAAAGCTTCACAAATCGCAGACAACAAAAAAGGGCCCACCTTTCGGTGAGCCCTTCTAGACCGCCCAGCAGAGCGGATTTTGTTTGGTAGGCGCGATTGGACTCGAACCAACGACCCCCACCATGTCAAGGTGGTGCTCTAACCAACTGAGCTACGTGCCTGCTGTGAGGCGGCATTCTACGGAATTCCGGAGGGGTGTCAACACCTTTTTTGAGCTAACCCTATGAATATGCAAAATATTTAATTTTGCCGCTGCGAAGAAGATTTTCCGGTGGCTGGCGGCCGTTTTTTAACTCGCGTAGGATCGACGCACTCGTAAAATATATTAAACAGAGGCAGCAGGATGGCGAACACCCCTTACCCAGAGTCCTATTACGCCGCATCGGCCAATGCGGTTCCGCCGCGCCCTCTTTTGCAGGATGACGTGGAGACTGATGTCTGTGTGATTGGCGCCGGTTACACCGGGTTGTCCTCTGCCCTGTTTCTGCTGGAGAACGGTTTTCGGGTAACGGTGCTGGAGGCGGCCAAGGTCGGGTTTGGGGCGTCGGGGCGCAATGGTGGCCAGATCGTTAACAGCTATAGCCGTGACATTGATGTGATCGAGCGCAGTGTCGGCCCTAAACAAGCTCAGTTGCTGGGGCAGATGGCGTTTGAAGGTGGGCGGATCATTCGTGAGCGGGTCGCCAAATATAATATCCAGTGCGACTTGAAGGACGGCGGTGTGTTCGCCGCCATCACGGCCAAGCAGATGGGTCATCTGGAATCCCAGAAGCGTTTGTGGGAGCGCTTCGGTCACTCGCAGCTTGAGTTGCTGGACCAAAAGCGCATCCGTGAAGTGGTGGGCTGCGACCAGTATGTCGGCGGCATGCTCGACATGAGCGGCGGGCACATTCATCCGTTGAACCTGGCGCTCGGTGAAGCAGCCGCTGTCGAGTCGCTGGGCGGCACTATTTATGAACAGTCTCCGGCGGTGCGCATCGAGCGCGGTGCGAACCCGGTGGTGCATACGCCACAGGGTAAGGTCAGGGCCAAGTTCATTATCGTGGCGGGCAATGCTTACCTCGGTAATCTGGTGCCGGAGTTGGCCGCGAAGTCGATGCCGTGCGGGACTCAGGTGATTACCACTGAACCGCTGGGCGATGCGCTGGCCAAAAGCTTGTTGCCACAGGATTACTGCGTCGAAGACTGCAACTACCTGCTCGATTATTACCGTCTGACCGGCGACAAGCGTTTGGTTTTCGGTGGGGGCGTGGTGTATGGCGCGCGGGATCCGGCAAATATTGAAGCGATTATTCGGCCGAAGATGCTTAAGGCTTTTCCGCAGCTTAAAGACGTGAAAATTGATTACGCCTGGACCGGAAACTTCCTGCTGACGCTGTCGCGTCTTCCGCAGGTTGGGCGGCTGGGGGATAACATTTATTACTCTCAGGGTTGCAGTGGGCATGGTGTGACTTACACGCATTTGGCGGGCAAGGTGTTGGCCGAGGCGTTGCGCGGCCAGGCCGAGCGGTTTGATGCGTTTGCGGATTTGCCGCACTACCCGTTTCCGGGTGGGCAACTGCTGCGCACACCGTTTGCGGCGTTGGGTGCGTGGTATTACGGGTTGCGGGACAAGTTTGGATACTAAGCAACACCACTATCCCATGTGGGAGCGGGCTTGCTTGCGAAAGCGGTGTGTCAGTCAATAAAGATTTCGACTGATACGACGCCTTCGCGAGCAAGCCCGCTCCCACATTGGGTTCTGCGTATAGACGATTAGCTCGGGAAATCAGCGCCTTCGCTGACACTCGCCCAACCTTCGAAGTCCTTGCGCAGGGCTTCGATCTTGCCGCGTCCACCGGCCAGTGCCGCTTTGCCCAATAACAGACGCAATGGCGGGTTCTCGGCCTCGACCGCATTGACGATCGCCACCGCTGCCCGCACCGGGTCGCCCGGTTGCTTGCCGTTGTAGCCGCGGATCATGTCGAGGCGTTTGCCAGCCGTTTCACGGTAGTCGTCGATGGTCTGGCTCGCTTCGTTGGCCGAGCGCCCCGCCCAATCGGTGCGGAAACCGCTTGGCTCGACGATCAGGACTTTGATGCCCAGCGGTGCGACTTCCTGGGCCAGGGATTCAGAAATGCCTTCCACCGCAAACTTGGTCGCGTGGTAAAAACTCACCGCCGGAAACGCTACGATGCCGCCGACGGAAGAGATGTTCACCACCGAGCCGCTGCGCTGCTGGCGCATGCCTGGCAGCACTGCGCGGGTCATCTCGACGAGGCCCCAGACGTTGATGTCCATCATCTTGCGCACTTCACCCAGATCGCTTTCTTCGAAGGAGCCGAAGTAGCCGATCCCTGCGTTGTTCACCAACACATCGATACGGCCGAAACGCGCTTGTGCGGCCTCAACGGCAGCGTTGATCTGTGCCGGGTCGGTGACGTCCAGCTTCAAGACCAGTGCGATGTCTTCGTGCCCTTTGACGATGTCTTCGACCTGCGCCGGGTTACGCGCCGTGACCACGGTCGGGTAGCCGAGGCTGAGGGTGTGCAAGGCCAGTTGCCGGCCGAAACCTGTTGAACAGCCGGTGATGAACCAGACCGGTTTGGATGTCGATGCAGTCATGCGGATCTTCCTCCAGGTAGCTGCCCGCAGGTGCGAGCCATGGCACTGAGTATGGACACGTCTGGCTTTGCGCCGAGGCTTTTATTGATTTCTTGAAGGGAGATGCTGCAAACAATTACCCACCAACAACACACAACCCCAGAGGGAGCGAGCTTGCTCGCGATGACGGTCTGACAGTCGACATTGACGTTGAATGTACGGACGCCATCGCGAGCAAGCTCGCTCCCACAGGGAATGGGGGTTACAGGCGATCCCGGGGGATGCCGCTGCGGATTCGCAGGATGTCAGCGAGTACTGCCAGGGCGATTTCTGCGGGCGTCTTGCTGCCCAGGTTCAGGCCAATCGGGGCATGAATTCTTGCGAGTTCAACATCCCCCAACCCACCAATCCTGCGCAACCGCTCAAAGCGCTTTTGCGACGTCTGCATCGAGCCCATCACACCAATGTAGAACGCATCGGTGCGCACCGCTTCCATCATCGCCAGGTCATCGATGCGCGGGTCATGGGTCAACGCCACCACTGCCGTGTCACTGTGGCAGCCGCCGTCGGCGATGAACACCGATGGCAGTTGGCGGCGAATCTCGACGTTGTTCAGCACCACGCCTTCAAGCACTTCGTCTCGCGGCTCGCAAAGAATCACCTCGAAACCCAGGCCCACGGCAAACTCTGCACAGGCCTGGGCGACGCTGGAATACCCCGCCAACAGCAACCGCTGAGCCGCGCCAACTCGCACGCGTACCCGGTCGATCTCTCGCTCGATGCGCGCGCCCTGCTCGCTGTCCGCGAACACACTGCGCGCGCCACTGGCCAGATCGACCTCGCGAATCAACCGGCGCTGGCCCAGCAATGCCGACTCCAGCTCGCGCAGATGTGCCTGAACCTCACAATCAGATTCAAGCTTCTCCACCAGCACATCGAGCACGCCACCACAGGGCAGACTGACCCGAGAGCGCGGATCATCGCCTTCGCCGTAACGGACCACGTTGACGGCCTCAAAAACGCGCCCTCGGCGACGCGTTCGAGGAAGTCTTCCTCAACGCAGCCGCCGGACAGCGAGCCGATCCATTGACCGTCCGCGTTCACCGCCAGCAACGAGCCCGGCGCACGTGGCGCCGAGCCATAGGTGGCGAGCACCGTGCACAGCCACACGCACTGGCCGGCCGTCGACCATTCCAGCGCCCGGCGCACCACTTGCAGATCGAGATGCTGCATGTCAGTGCGCCTTGTGCTCGGCGGTTGGTGCATCGGCCTGAAGCTTCTGCACATCGCTGACCGCCAGCTCACTCGACTGACCGCCCCAACCTTGACGCAAGTAGTTCAGCAGATCGGTCAGTTGCTCATGACTGAGTTTGTCGGCGAAGCCCGGCATCGGTTGCATGCGTTCGAACCCGGCGAATTTCTGCTCGCCGATGCCGTCCTCGATCACCCGCAACAGGTTGCGCGGATCTTCCAGGCGCAATGTGGTGTTGCCGCGCATGGCCACCGCGATGTGCGGCTTGCCCTCGCCGTTCGGTGCGTGGCAACCGGCACAGACGTTCAGGTAATCCTGACGACCGCGCTGGGCGCTTGGGCCCATTTTGTCCAGCGGCACTTCGGTAAGCACTTTCGCTGCGGGCGGTTGATCGCCAAGCAGGAACGTCGCCATCGCCGCCAAGTCCGGATCATTGAGGCCTTGGGTGCTGTTGTGGAACACCGGGAACATCTCGTTGAACATCGTGCCCTGGGCGCTCATGCCGTGCTTGAGGAACGAGCTCAGGTCCTGATGATTCCAGCCGCGTGCGGCCAGGTCATTGGCCAACAGGCTTGGCGCCAGATAGCCATTGAGCAGGCCGCCAGTCAGGCGTTTGTCCTGCTGCATCGCACCGGGCAAACCGCGCGGGGTGTGGCATTCGCCGCAGTGCCCGAGCACGTCGACCATGTACTGGCCGCGCTTGAAGGCTTCGCTTTTGCCCTCGGTCGGCGCCAGTTTCACGTCCTTGCCGTAGAGCATGTTCCAGCCCATCAGGCCCAGACGCACGTTGAACGGGAAGCTCAGGCTGGTGACCGGCGCCGCACGTTCGATCGGCTCGACGGTTTTCAGATACGCGTGAATCGCGTCCGAGTCTTCACGCGGCATCAGGTGATACGAGGTGTAAGGCATCGCCGGATACAGGTTCGCGCCATCCCGGCGTTTGCCTTCGGTGAGCGCCGCGAAGAACTCATCATCGTTGTACAGACCGATGCCGTGCTCTTTGCTCGGGGTGATGTTGGTGCCGTAGATCGTGCCGAACGGCGAGATGATCGGCAGACCGCCGGCAAACGGCGCGCCACCCGGTGCGGTGTGGCAGGCCATGCAATCGGCAGCGCGGGCAAGGTATTCGCCGCGCTTGATCTGATCGTCCGCGTGGGCCAGTAACACCGGCGCAGCCAGACCAACCGCCAACGCCAGTCGGGAAAGTAGATGCTTCATGCTTAACCCTCCTTGACCAGGCCGAGATCGGTCAGCACGTTGCGGGTCGCGCTGTAGTAACGCACGTAGCCGGTGCAGCGGCAGATGTGGTGACCGAGGCTGTCCTCGATGACTTTTTCCAGCTGACTTTTAACGATCGGCTGACGCTGGAGTTTTTCCACCAACACCGTCGCCGCATTCACAAACCCCGGCGCGCAGTAGCTGCACTGGAAGGCGAATTCATCGACGAAACGCTGCTGGATCGGGTTCAGCTCGGTGACCTTGCCCTGCTCATCGCGGGTCGCGTGACCTTCGATGGTCCGCACTTTTTTGCCTTCGAAGTAATGCGCGCCGGTGATGCAGGTGCGCACTTCTTCGCTGGTGCCGTCCGGGTTGTCGACGATCACCACACAGGCATGGCAGATGCCCTGGCCGCAGCCCAGACGCGAACCGGTGAGGTTTTTGTATTCGTGCAAGTAGTCGATCATCGGCAGGTCATCAGGGATGTCCACCGGGCCGACGGATTGACCGTTGAGGGTCAGTTGAAACGGACGGTTAGCCATTGAGGGCCTCCTTGATGCGCGCAGAAGTGATAGGCAGGTCGCGGACACGTTTGCCGATGGCGTGAGCCACGGCGTTACCGATGGCGCCGACGATCGGGATCATCACCACTTCGGCAATGCCCTTGGACGGGTCGCTCGGCGACAGCGGCGGCAGGATCTCCGCCGTCTGGTTCCAGACCGCAACGTGCCGGGCCATTGGCAGGCGGTAACGGTTGAAGTTCCAGTCACCCTCCCCGGCCCGCCTTCGTACAGCGGCATCTCTTCCATCAATGCATGGCCGATGCCCATGGCGATCCCGCCTTCGAGCTGCCCCCTGACCAGTTCTTCCACCAGCACCCGACCGCACTCGACCCACGAGTGATGGTTGAGCACTTGCACTTCGGCCGAACCCTTGTTCACTTTCAATTCCACCAGCGTCGCGACCGGGCTGTAGTAAGTCACCGCCGCGTTGTTCAGCTGGGTGTCCGGGTAGTGCACGTTCTGGCGATCCAGCAGATGGAAACCGTTGCTGGTCATCTGTGCTTTCTTCGCGTTCGGTGCCCCGTCGCCGTACTTCACGGCCAGACCGTCGAGCGGCAGGCGTTCACGGACGCCGTCGATGCTGAAATCGGACTCGGCCCAGCTCCAGCGGTTGAAGCCGTGCACGGTCGCGCCGGTCACCAAGCCTATTTCGTGGGCGTGTTTCGCCAGTTGCTCAAAGCTCAGCGGCTGCATGCCGTTGGCAGTGAGTTTGCCGTCGACCCAATGCGCATCTTCGCGACGCACCACGTACGGGTTGGCTTGGCCGCCGTATGGGCCTTGGCCCCAGATCTGCAGCGCCGCCGGCCACAAACCGTGGTTGAACAGCACGCGGGACGCTTCACGGGTAGCGTGGCTGAAGTAGTACGCGGAGTTAGTCGCCGACGAGGCCGACGCAAGTTTGCCAACCCAGCGTGGGTTACGCAGAAAACCGTCCTGTTCAGCCTGGCTCATGATGTACGGGTTGCCGCCGCTGATCAGCTGCAACTCTTTCCATTCGGTTTCGCCGGTCTTCACTTCCGTGGCCGGGATGCCGATGAAATCCGCCACCACCAAGGCTTGCGAGGTGGACATGCCGGTGCCGATTTCGATACCGATGTGGCGCAGGGTCACGTGCCCTTCAGCCGTGAATTCGATGCTGGCCATCGGCGCTTCGGAACCGGTGCCGAAGTCTTTCTGGCAGATGGCGAAACCGACGCCGTACCAGTTGTCCGGGTCGGCGGCTTCGCGCTTCATCTTGATCAGATCGCGGTTTTTCCAGACTTCGTGGGCAGCAGCCTTGTCGAGAATTTCATGCAGGCGCAAGGCACCCGCAGGCACTGCGCCCTGGGTGTTTTTCATGCCCGAGAGCATGGCGTTTTTCTTGCGCAGATCGATGGCGTCGATGCCGAGGCGACCGGCAATTTCGTCGACCATCATCTCGGTCGACGCCATGCTTTGCAGGGTTCCGTAACCGCGCATCGAGCCCGCTTCAACACCGCGAGAATGATAGGCCGTGACCTGCAAATCGTTCTGCGGCATGTAGTAGATCGACTGCGCCGCCGTGGCGCCAACCGCCGCCACTGAAGGGCTGTAGTTGATCCGCCCGCCGCCATCGACGTTCATCTCGGCGCGGAAAATCTTGAAGCTGTGATCGGTCTTGTCCACGGCCAATTGGTAGCGGATGTCGAACGGGTGACGCTTGATCCCGCTCGTGGAACTGCTCGTAGCGGTCGTTCGCCAGACGCACCGGCACACCAGCACCGTACAACGCGGCGAGGGCTGCGTAGTAGACGAAGATGTTATGGTCCTTGGAACCGTAACCGACGGTGTAACCGGGGTGCATGTTCAGATTCGCCAGGCCGAAGCGCGACGGCGCGATCATCTTCGCGGTTTCGGTTGCAGCCTCCAGCGGGCACTGGGTGGCGACGACAAAGTGCAGGGTCTTGGTCGCCGGGTCGTACCAGCCGTTGCCGTTGTCCGGCTCCATCGCGGCCGGTTCAATCGACGGGGTTTTGTAGCGCTCGTCGAACACCAGCCAGTTGTCTGGCGGCGATTCGATCTGCTGTTTCATCCGGTCGGCGTAGAACAAACCGCGCTCGGTCAGGTTGCCGTGCAGGTCCGGCTGGGAATTCCACACCGGACGACGGTTTTTCAGCATCGGGAACAGGATCGAATCCTTGAGGCTGGCGAATTCATCTTCGTCCGCCGAGGTCGCGCCGCCAACGCGTACGTAGCGGAAGCTGCCGTAGGGATCACAGTCGTAGAACGGCACCTGGGCGCCGTAGCGGATGGCTTTGTCATTGAACTTGAGTTTGGCCTTGGCCTGGCGGAAACGCTCGAAGTCGTTCCAGATCAGGATCGCCACCGGGTGACCGATGAACATCGGCACCTTGCCTTCCGGCAGCAGCGGATCGGGCGCGTGATCTTCCGGGAAGACGATGCCGTCCTTGTCCAGGTCGGCGGCGGTGACGATGCGGTCGGGCTGCAAATCGGCGCCGAGCCACGACAGGTCGTAACCCGCGTAGATGCGGTCGGCCTTGGTGATTTTCAGCAACATGGCGTGGCCCTGCTGCTGCGGCCAGCCCGGCATGTCCTTGGCACGAATGTCGCGGGCAAAGACTTTGCTGCCGCAGACCTTGGACAAGGCATCGTTACGCGAGCGCGCCTTGCCGTTGTTGCCGAGCCATTGCTCGGACGGCACGGTTACGCTGTTTTCCATCAAGGCAGCCAGCGCCTGGGTGCTGAGCGGTGTAAGCGTCACGCTCACACCCGCCACCAGCCCGCCCTGAAGGAACGAGCGCCGGGAAATATCACGGTTGGACATGGATCATCCTCTGGGCGGTTATGGGTCCGCCCTTCTGGTTATGTTCTGGGAATCTCGAGTCTTGCAGAAGCGCTTTTGGACAAAGCAAAAGGCTGTATTTGACAGTGCAAAGCTGACCGAAAGGTTAACTTTATAGGTTTCTGCGCTGGCGGCAAACAACCTGTTACAAAAAACTGACCAAAGAATCAAAGTGTAGCCGCTTTGCGCAGCAACACATCGATGAAAAATGCTGATCGTTTGTAGGAGCGAGGCTTGCCCGCGAAGGCGTTATCACGGGCGCTAAAAGCTTCGCGGGCAAGTCTCGCTCCTACAGGTTTCAGGTGAGCCTAGTTAAGTCGGGCTTCGAGTCTGTGGAGGAATTCTGAACGGCGGCGTTGGTCGGTTACTTCCTTGGCCAATAATTCGGGCAGCAGCTCCGCCGCTCGCAGTGCATCGAGGATGTAGACGCCGTCGTCATCACCGACGGCCAGATCGCCCGGTCGCACCTGAACTTCGCCAATCCGGATCGGCTGATTGACCTCCCCTTGGGCGCCAACGCCGCGGGTGGTGTACGCACTGACTTCACGGCAAAACACCGGCAACCCATGACGACGCAAGGCGCTGACATCGGTGACCGCACCCGACACCACCACCCCGGCCAGGCCCTTGATCAAACCGGCCAGAGTCCGCAATTCGCCCCAACAGCCGCACTCGTGGTCACCCACACATTCGATCACCAGCACATCGCCCGGCTGACTCAACAACAGCGCTTCACGCAAAACGCTGCCATCAGGCGGGAAGACTTTGACGGTGACCACGTTGCCGAGCATGCGGATGTCGTTGAACAGTGGCTTGATCCCGCGCAGGAAGCCAAGGTCGGAAAAGTGGCCGACGGTGGACGACGGGATCGACCGATACGCGTCAAGCAACTTCGGGCTGACACGTTGCTGGCGGTCGGCAATCTCATAACTCATCGGCATTTCCCCGGACGAAGCAGTGGGCAGGTCGAGCAATATTCTGCGGGCTCGGTGGCCAGGTAGTAGAAGCAGCAGGTCCGCCGAAAACGGATGCTGCGTTGCCCTTCGTCCACCAACGTCGGTGGCCGGCGAAAATGACTCAGCGGGTTGTACTCGAGGCCGAACAGTGCGGGCTCGGCTAGGGTCATGAGCCAAGTGAAATCTGCCTCACAGCGCTCGCGCACCAACGGATCGTCGATTTTTGCCATGCGTTTTTCATACAGCGAATAGACGCGCACGGCGGTGTTTTCCCAGAGGATGCGCCGGGAAACGCCCGTGACCCGGTTGAAGGTTTGCCACAACGGTTTCAGTAATCCCGCAAACAGCGCCTGAACCAGCGTTTCCCGCCAGGCCTCGCGCTCACCCGCCTCGTATGTCAGCGGCTTTCCGAGAAGCAGCGGCATCGACGACGTCCACAACCCGTCATCGTGACCGTACTCAATCACCGTGTTGTCCAACGACAGCAACACCCCTTTGTCATACACCGACATCGCGTACAAACAGGCGCCGGTCGCCAGAAACGACAAACGCTTGCCCAGCAACGAGGCGGTAATCGCCCGAGTTGGCGAGCCAATCACCGGCCCCAACGCATCCAGCAGTTGCGCGCACACGTCCTCTTGCAACAAGTCCCGGGCCAGCAGCGAACGCAACGGGTCGCGCTCGGCGCTGTCCTTGAGCCGCAACCCGCCGGACAGCACCGCCCACTCTGACGCCGTGAAATGGTCAGCCAGAGTCATTGCGGCAGTTCCCGACCAAACGGAATGCACAGCGGCGTGCCGAAGAACGGATCGGGGATGATCCGGCAATTCAGGTCGAATACGGTTTTGACCAGCGCCTCGGTCAACACCTCGTCAGGCCGGCCCTGGGCAAACGCGGTCTGGTTGTGCACCGCGACCATGTGATCAGCGTAACGACACGCCAGGTTGAGGTCGTGCAGCACCATGATGATGGTTTTATTTTCGAGCCGGTTAAGGTCGCGCAGCAGGTCCAGCACTTCGATCTGGTGCGCCAGGTCGAGGAACGTGGTCGGTTCGTCGAGCAGCACGATGCCGGTGTCCTGGGCCAGGGTCATGGCGATCCACGCACGCTGGCGTTGCCCGCCGGACAACGCGTCCACCGGTCGATCCGCCAGGGCCAGCAGGCTGGTTTGCGCCAGCGCGCGGTTGACCATGGCTTCATCTTCCGCCGACCACTGTTGCATCCAGCTCTGATATGGAAATCGACCCAACGCCACCAATTGCCGAACGGTAATGCCCTCCGGCGCGCTGGGCGTCTGCGGCAAAATCGCCAGTTCACGGGCCACGGCCGCTGTGGATTTTTGCTGGATATCCACACCGTTGAGAATCACCGAACCCTGCTGCGGTTTCAGCAGCCGGGCAAAGGATTTGAGCAAGGTGCTTTTGCCGCAACCGTTGCTGCCAATCAATACCGAAATCTTGCCCTGGGGCAGTTGCATGTCCAGCGCATCAATAATCACCTGGCGCTGATAACTCAGGGTCAGGCCGCGACTTGCAATCGACGTCATACGTTGAATTCCTTAATGACGTTGTTTAATCAACAAATAGAGAAAAAGGGTGTGCCCAGCACGGCGACAAAAATCCCGGCGGGCAGATCCAGCGGCAAAAACAGCGTGCGCCCGGCGAGGTCGGCCGCACCACCAGGTTCGCCCCGACCAGCGCCGCCATCACGGCCGTGACCGCCAAACCCCGGAGCCACCAGACGCTTGGCAATGTGCGGCGCGATCAGCCCGACAAACGCGATCGCCCCGCCCCAGGCAATCGCCGCACCGGCCAACGCCACGCTGACCAGCAACAACCCGGCGCGCAACCATTGCACGCGCACACCGATCCCTTGAGCAAGGCTGTCGTCCAGCTGTTGCACCATCACCTGACGAGCCAAAAACACCAGCAGCGGACAAATAACCAACAACCAGGAACCCAGCGCCAGCGGCTCCGGCCAACTGGCACCGTACACGCTGCCGGTCAGCCAGACATAGGCCGACAAGGTTGTCGTCAGCGGACTGAACACCAGAATGAACGTCGTCGCGGCGGTCAACATCGCGGAGATGCCGACGCCGATCAACACCAGCCGCAGCGGTGAAGTGCCCTGCCTCCAGGCCAGCAGATAAATCGCGAGTGCCGCCAGCCCCGCGCCGAGCATCGCCGCCAGTGGCAGATATTGCTGACCCAACGCCACCGAGAAAAACGACAAATACAACACTGCTGCCGCGCTGGCGCCGCTGGTAATACCGAGCAGATCCGGCGAAGCCAGCGGGTTGCGGATGATGCTTTGCAGGATCAGCCCGGACACCGACAACGCCGCGCCCACCAATGCCGCCAGCAGGATGCGCGGGAAGCGTAGTTGCTCGACGATAAACGTCAGGCTCGCGTCCTGGTGCGACAGCAATATCCGCAGCACCTCCAGCGGCGACAGCAGGACTTTGCCCAGCGACAGCGAGCCGAGCATGATCAGTAGCGTCACCATCAGCGCCGCCAACAATCGCCACAACGTCGCGACATTGATCCGCCGGGAGAAGCCACTACGGCGCCAAGTCAGAACCTTATCCATAACGACCTCCACGCCGCGCCAGCAAGATGAAAAACGGCGCACCGAACAGCGCGGTCATCACGCCCACCGGCACCTCCTGGGGCAAGATCAACACCCGCGATAACGTATCCGCCAACAGCAGCACAATCGCGCCGAGCAACGCACACCCCGGCAGCAACCAGCGATGGTCAATGGACAACCCCTTGCGCACCATGTGCGGCACCAGCAAACCGATAAACCCGATGCTGCCGGCCAACGCCACCGCACTGCCCGCCAGGCACACCACCAGCACGCTCATCAATAACCGGATCAACCCGGTTCGCTGACCCAGGCCCGTGGCGATTTCTTCCCCGGCGTTCAGCACATTGACCTGCCCCGCCAGCAACATCGCCCCGAACAAGCCGAGCACGCCACACAACAGCAACGGCGCGGCGACCGACAGGCTGCGCTCGGTCAACGAACCGGCCAGCCAGAACAGCACCGTATCCAGCCCATCCTGATTGACCACCAGCAACGCCTGACTGAACGCGGAGAACAACGCCGCCATCGCCGCGCCCGCCAGCACGATGCGCAACGGGCTGAGACTGCCCTGCCCCATGTTGCCGATCAGCCACACCAGTGAACCCGCCACCGCAGCACCAATAAATGCGCACCACAGCCAGGCATCCGGGGATGACAGGGAGAACAGCGAAGAAAACAGAATGATGAAAAATGTCGCCCCGGCGTTGATCCCGAACAGTCCGGGGGACGCCAGCGGATTGCGGGTCAACGCCTGCATCAACGCGCCCGCCACCGCCAGGCTCGCGCCCACAGCCATCGCCATCAACGTACGCGACAGCCGCGTGGTGGTCACCAGCACATGGCTGACGCTCAACGGATCGGGATGCGCAAACGCCGCAAGAATCTGCGACAACGGAATCCACGTTGCGCCGACGGCCAGGCTCAACACGCAACTCATTAGCAACACGACACCGGTAATGTACAACTTCAAACCGTTGCTCATGAGGCCTCGTCCGCGTTAACCAGATGGGCAACATCGTCGAGCATCAGATTTGCCCCGAGCATGCCGCCCGACAAGCTCCAGGCCACGCCGTCGACCCGCCACACTTGCCCCTGCTGCGGCGCGCGCATTTGCTGCCACAGCGGATGCTGTACCAGGCTTTCATAATTTCGCTGCACTGCTGCTTTCTCCGCGTGCATGAAGACAAAGAAAATGTCGGCATTCACCACCGCCAGACTCTCCTTGCTGGTGAGTTTGATCGACACCCCATCCGCCTCCCGACTGGCGTCACTCCAGTCGAAACCCAGCTCGGTAATGACGGAACCGGGAAAACTCGCCGGCAGATAACTGCGAATGTGGTCTTCCCGGATATCCAGAATCGACACCGTGGGCGGCCAGCGCCCGGCAAATTTCTGCTGTAATTGCTGGCGCAGTTGCGCCACGCGTTGTTGCCATTGGGCCAATACCTCGTCGGCCCGTTGCTTGCGGTACAAGGCAACGCCCATCAACGCCAGGGTCTTTTTGAACTCGAACACTTCTTCCAGCATCACCACCGGGGCGATCTGTTTGAGCAGCGGTTCGATGCGTTCATGGCGAAAGCGCGAGGCGACGATCACGTCCGGTTTCAGCAGCGCGATGTCCTCCAGACTGGGCTGAGTCTCCAGCCCGACATGAGGCACCTGCTCCAATGCCGCGCGTAAATAGCGATAGGTGGGTTTTTCACTCCAGGAATCGACGATGCCGCACGGCGTGACGCCCAACGCCACGGCGCTGTCGGTGGCCCCCTGAAACAGGGTAACCACCCGCAGCGGCGCGGCGTCGGATTGAGCCCAGGCCGGCGTGGCAAACCTGAGTGCCAGCGCCCCCAAAGACAGGCGCAACAGCGTGCGCCTGGAGGGATGATATCGAGGGTCAGTCTTCACGATTCAGCCTGTGGAAAGGATTGACCACCAGGCCTTTGCCAAACGGCATGCTGCCAGGACCACCCGCTCGTTCGATCATTGGCGTGAGCAACAATTTCTGCGGCCAGTGCGGTGCTTCGAACAGCTGCTGTTTGATCATGCTCCGCGCTTCGTCGTCGAATTCGATGGTGTCGATCAACTCGTTCAACACCTCGCCCATCGCCGTCCACAAGGTGTTGGCCGGCAGCGAATAAACCTGCGCCAGGGTATCGATGATCGCCCGGAAATTGACCTGGATCCCCAGCGTCTGCAACCAGAACAACAGGTCTTCGGGACGCTCGTGATACAGCGTGTTCGCATGCCCCTTCTTCAGTCGGTAGGCCGGATCGGCCAGGCCGTTGCGTTCCAGCCACGGCACGAAGATGCGCAATGAATCGTGATCGCGCAGAAGCAGCCCTTGGGCATAACCAGCCTTCCAGACCAGCACCGCGTTCTGCCCGTGAATCTCCCCGAGCATGCCGATGCGGAACATCCGCAAGTTGATCTCGAAGAAGCTGTGGCACAGCTCGCGGAACAGCTTCATCACTGACGCGGCATCGGCCGGCAATTGGCGGTAGGCCATCCAGTCATCGAAGAAGTGCTGGTTGCTGCCGGGCAGCGGCGTGCCGAGGGCGGCCATCGGCACCAGTCGCGTGTCCGGGTCTTCCAGCAGCGCCGGCGGATAACCGCGGACCAAAGCCGACAAATGACGCGGCGCTTCGTCGAACAGCGTCGCGTGCGGCGGCATAAACGCCCACCACTTGGTTTCATCGCACAGGTGCAGCTTCTCTTGCAGGGTTTGATCCTTGCCCAGCGCCTGACGCAGCAACTTTTCACTCAAGCCGCCGTTGATCATTTTCACGGCGGGCAAGTAACGCGAGGCGCCCAGAGAATAGATTGCCATCGGCAACTTCAGGTAATCGGCGCTGTTGAAGCACGGGGTCATCGAACGCAACGACGAAGTCGCGAAGAAATCACCGTCGGTGAAGTCCAGTCGATGGCAATCCCCCTTGGCGAAGGCATCACTGAGCTGCGCGTCGAGCACGTGTTCAAACTGCCACGGGTGCACCGGCAGCGCGATGTGGCTATCGGCAAGGCCCCGTTGCTGCAACTCGTGTTGCAAGCCGACCTGCAACGCGAATGGCAACAGGTACTCGGCGGGATAACTCTGCGCAAGATCCGTCACGCCGTCGCCGCATTGCAGCAACGTGCGGTCGATGGCGACCCAATTCAGCGCCACCGGACGGGCGAATTCCGCCTGATACTGCTGATATTCGGCGTTGTTCAAACCTTGCTTGGCTTTGGCCAGCGGATGGTAGGGACGATCCCGCAGCGACGCCCACTGCTCCATCGCCAGAAAGAAGTCTGCGTTGCTCTTTTCCAGCAAGCGTTCGCTGTCGACCCGATGGGCTAGGGACAACTCGGTCTGGCGGACGCTGGTGCGCAGTACATCAAGGAACAGCGCAAAGCCCTTTTCATTGTCCTGATAGCGGTCAGTCATCCCGGCCAAGACTTGGGTCATGAATGCTTCTGGGGACAGTTCGGTCAGTTGGCCATTTTCGCAACCCAATACCGGCGTGCCCGGCACTTTCTCCCAGTGCTGCGTGATGCCGGGGCGCAGGGCGACGAAGATTGAACCCTGCCATTCCCAGATCCGTTGCTCGGCGCTTAACCCGCTAAACAACTGATCGGCCGATGACGCGGGTGTCGCCAGGTTCAGCGGTTCGGTCCCGAAAAAATGTTCGGCCAGCAAACAATCGACCAGATCCTGCATCACCCTGTCGGCGGCCATTGCGGTGAAGTTCATCCGATTATTTTCCTTCTGCTGAAGTGGCGGCCAATCTGGCCTGGAGGGCACGAAAAGCGATCCCACGCTCGTCACCCAAAACAAAACTGTTTACGCCCCGGCCCAACCACCGTTCGTGGTCGCCCGGTTGGCGTGGAATCGCGCAATACGGCACGCCTGCGGCACTGGCCGCTTGCCAACTGGCGAGCAGCGCTTGCTGCACTTCGGGGCGGTCGATCTGCCAGGGCAGGCCCAGCGATTGCGATAAATCGGCGGCGCCTTCGAGGATCATGTCGAGGCCCGGCACACCGGCAATTTCCGCCGCACGGTGTACGCCTTCAGCGCTTTCGATCATCGCCACGATCATGATTTGCTCGTTGGCCAACCCGATGTATTCCGCCAGGCTGTGCTTACCAAACGCACCGGGGCGCCCGGCATTCAGGCTGCGGCTGCCCTGCGGATGGTATTTGCAGGCGCGGATGCTTTCGGCCAACGGCTCGGGACCTTCGATCATCGGCAACACAATGCCCTGGGCGCCGCCATCGAGCAGGCGCAGCAGGGTTTTCGGGTTGAGGTCCGCGACCCGCACCAGCGGCGTGATCGCGTAACTCTCAGCGGTGCGGATCATGTTCTCCACGGTTTCGGGATTGATCAGCACGTGTTCCATGTCGATGATCACGAAATCGAAACCGGCCTCGGCAATCAACTCGATGGCGGCCGGTGCCGGGATCGAGCTGATCAGACCGTAGACCGGCTCACCCTGACGGAGCTTCTGTTTGAGCAGATTGGTCCTCAGCATGATTGCGGCCGGAACGCATGCAGCGGATTCGGCACCGATTTGAACCGACGTTCGCCATCGCCGAGCAAGCGGCGCTTGGTCAATTCTTCGACTTCGTAGAACGGCGCGAACACATCAAACGCGTCATAGCGCGCACTGTGCTGCGGATGTTCGGCCTGGTAGCCGGTAATCACCTCGGCAGTCATCTGCCAGAACTCGGATTCTTCGAGTTGATAATGCTGGTGCAGGAAGATCGCCATCTCGGCCAAGGCGATGAAGAAAAACGAATCACAAGAGAAGTCGCGCACTGCATCCACGTCGTCGGTGAGGATGAACGAGTTGCGGTTGAGCTTGGCGTGGCTGGCGGGCAGCGGTACCAGGGTTGGGCTCAGTTCGGGGCGCCCGAGGTGCTGCGGCGAATAGCGCACGCCGTCGTGGAAGTCTTTCAGGGCAATCCGTTGCGGCCAGCCCTGCTTGACGATCAGGACGATATTTTGACCGTGGGATTCCATTCCGATCCCTTCGGCGTAGAGCATGTGAATGATCGGCGACACCGCGACTTGCAGCAGTTGGCGGGTCCAGGCATGCAGGCCATATTGCTTGATCCACGTATCGACAAACGGAGTCTGTTCACCGCTGCCGTAGCGATTGTCCACGGAGCTCAAACCATTGAACGGCACGGCTTGCTCATCGCTTTCCAGGTACTGGTGAATGCTTTCGCGCCACAGGGTGCCCATCGTGCCGTAGGCCTGGGACATGCGTGTAGCAGGCAGGTGGTCGTAGTCAAAACTGACACCAACCACCTCGCCAAGAATCACAAACCCCAGGTCGCGGGCGGTGCTGTCGCTGCGGATCAACTGGTGCAGCCAATCGGTGATGATCGGGCCGTTCATCACCGTGTGTCGGGCCAGAATTCGGGTGCTGGAAGTGTTGGTCATGCTCAACGCAAGCTTGACGTAAGGCCGCTGCTTTTCCGTGGAGTTGGCCAAGGTGCGGATCGATTGCTGCGCCTGGTAGCGATCCTCGGTGGTGCCCAGATGGATCACCTCACCGCTGACCAGTTCCGGATAGAACACCGGAACGATGACGTTTTCCCACTGCCATGGGTGCACCGGCATCAGCCAGTAATCACCCAGCGACTTGCCTTGGTCAGTGAGGCTCTCGGCCAGTTGCTGCCAACGTTGAAGGCCGAATTCCTGCTGGATAAAGCCGTCGAACTCCAGGTGCCGGGAGATGTTCATCGCCCCGCAGGTTTTCGCCACGGCCAGCCAGACAATGGCGACCGGCGCGGCGAACTCTGGCCCGTAACTGGCGTTGTCCTTGAGCGAAAAGCCGATGCGCGATTTGTAGCAAGGGTGATAGCTGTGGGCGTCCATGAAGTGCTGTTCCAGTGCATCGACGTCCAGTTGATACGGCGGCTTTTCGGCCTGATAACCCTGACTGTGCGATTGCAGATCCTTGAGCAGGGTTTGCTCCAGTTCATGGGTGAAACGTGGCAGGTGCGGGCTGTCTTGAAGATCGCTCAACAGTTCGGCCAGCGCTTGGTGCAGGCGCGGTTGGCTGTGCTTGCCTTGGGCATCGACGCGCTCAAGGCTGGAGTAATCTAGGCGGATCAGTTCGAAGCTGGCGCTGAGCAAGCCTGTGCAGTGATATTCCACCAGTTGTTGCTGTGCATCGAGGCCGCTGACGACAAAACGGTATTGGCTGCCTGACAACGGTGAATGGCGGTACGGCAGCACGTTTTCGTAAAGCAGGGTTTGCAGCAGTTGGCCGACCACCCGCTGTTCTACTTGTTGATAGCGTCGGGTATCGGCGGTGGCCAGCCAGACGCCAGGAGCCTGATGTGTTGCCTGAGAAGAGGTCGCCATTGTCATACCTTGTCGATTAAAGAATTAACGGTGTTCGAGGGCCGAGGTCAGTGCCTCGTCCGGCTCGTCGGATGTGTGAACGGGAAAACGCCAGGCGCACGGCAGCGCCAGCAAAACGAGGATGCCGGTGGCCATGAAGACTTCGCTGATAGCCCCCGACGTGCCTGCCGAATGAACCCCGGTCCCCAAACGAAACTCGAGCCACAGCGAAGCGATGACGATGGCCAGTGACGACACAAGGCGTCGGGAAATGTTGTTCATCGCTGCGCCCTGGGTGACCATCGGTTCGGGCAACGCATTGAGCCCGGCGGTGGTGATGGGGATGTAGGACATACCGAGCCCGGCGCCGCGAACCATCATCAGGAAAAACACCACACCGATAGACGTGCCGGCCCCGAGCATGCCCAGGCCGAGTGTCGCGGCACCGGTCAGCAGCAGCCCCCAGAGCACCACGCCCCGTGGCCCGTGCCGATCCAGCCATCTGCCGCCGATGTGCCCAAACAGGCTGGCAAACGCCGCCGTGCACAGCAGGGACAAACCCGTCCAGATCGCGCTGTAACCCATCACCACCTGCACCAGCAGCGGCAGCAACACCAGGCACTCGAACATGCCGACCGACTGCACCACCGCGATGATCACGCTCAAGCGATAACCGCGCAGGGCGAAGATCCGCAGATTGAGCAGTGGCGAAGTCCGGTTCAGTTCCAGTCGCACAAACGCGATCAGACACAGGATCGCCGCCAGCAACATGCCGAGGTTGAGCGGATCGGTCAGGGCTTCGGCGTGACGCAAACGACCCACCGCGACCATCAATAAGCCGATGCCCGCCGCAATCAGCAGGTAGCCCGCCAGGTCAAACGGTTTGCGTTCCGACGCTTCAGACGCCGGCAGTACCGCCACGCCGAGGACCAGCGCGACGATGCCGATCGGCACGTTCATCAGGAACAGTGAACGCCAACTGAACCACTCCAGCATCAGGCTGCCGCACAACGGGCCCAACGCCGGCGCCAGCATCACCGCCGCGCCCCACAGGCCAGTCACCCGGCCGCGCTCACCCTTGGCGTACACCGAGAAAATGATCGCCAGCGACAACGGGATCATCAGCCCGCTGGCAATGCCTTGCACCACACGAGCAGTAATCACCAACGCAATGGAGTTGGCGAAAGCGCCCATCAGCGAGCCGCAGACAAACAACGCCACGCCCCACAGATAGAGACGCTTGCGCCCTACCCGCTGACTGAGAAAACTGGTGAGCGGCATGGTCATGCCCATGCTCACCATGAACGCGGCGACGATCCAGGTCGCCAGCAACGGACCGATGTCGAAGGCACTCATGAACGCCGGCAACGCCGGATTGAGCGAGCTGTTGTTGAGGCTGACGGTCAGGGTGCCCAACAGCACATTGACCACCACCAGCCAGCGCGGCACGGCAACGGTCAAACCCAAGATGCGGCTCCTGCAGCCTGCACGAACAGCTGCGGCGGTCGCGGATGGCAGAGGAAATCGGCGTGGGAAATGTTGTAGCCGTAAGCCCCGGCCAGTGGCAGTACCAGCATGTCGCCGACTTCAACGCCGGTCAGTTGGCAATCGCGACTCAGCACATCCTTGGGCGTACAGAGTTGCCCGACCACGGTCCAGTTCTGCTCCATCGCGCCCGGTATTGCGTGGAGCCTGGGCAGGTGAATGACCGGGTGATCGTGCCCTTGGGCCACCGGCAAACGGAACTGATGGGTGCCACCGCGACAGACCAGGAAGTGCTTGCCGTGACTGGTTTTGGTGTCCAGCACTTCGATGGCGTAGTAGCCGCAATAAGCGCTGATGAAACGACCGGGCTCAAAGCGCACGATCGGCGCATCGGCACATGCCGCCAGGGATTCGCCCAGATGCACGCACAAGCGTTGCCAATCGAACTGCTGCGGGCCCAGGTAATTAACGCCGATGCCGCCGCCGACATTGAGGTGGGTGATCGTTGCCGGATTGGCCGACAAGGCCTTCCATTGCGGCCAGCGCTCCAGGTACAGATCGAGCAGTTGTTCGTGGCGTTCCACCAGCGACTGATGGGACATCGCGTGCACATGGAAACCCTTGAGCCGCAGGTGGCTGGCGTTATCGACCCAACTCACCGCCCGGGCCAGGTCCGACTCGTCGATCCCGAATGGAGTGGCGGTGCCGGCCATCGCCAGTTTGCTCGACAGCGGCGACGGCAGTTCCGGGTTAATCCGCAGCAACACGTCCTGCACCCACCCCACTTCCAGCGCCAACCGTTGCAGGCGCACGATTTCGTTCAGGCTTTCGATATGAATCGCTTCGACCTGGTTTTCCAGCGCCGAACGCAGATCGGAATCAAGTTTGCCGGGGCCGGAGAAGATGAACGGTTTGCGCGTCGGGCAAGCCTGGAGACGATCAATCTCACCGCCGGAGGAAATCTCGAACCCGTGCACCAGCGGCGCCACGGTGGCGAGGATCTGCGGCTCACTGTTGGCCTTGATCGCGTAGTACAACTCCACGCCTTCGGGGAGTGCCGCCATCACCTGGGTGACGTGCTGTTTCAACGCATCCAGGTCGTAGATAAACAGCGCCAGCGGGTCGACCTGTTGCGTGCGGGCTTCGTCGATGGCGGCCAGCACCGTTGCGGGCAACTTATCCATGCTTGGCCTCCTTGCCCCACGGAGACATCAGAGTGACGTAGCCAGCCTGGCGATCAGCCTTGGCCGCCAGGCGAACTTTCAGGTTGGTTTTGCAAGCAATCGGCTGACCGGCGATCAGCGCATCCAGCTCCGGCGCAGCACGGGACAACTCAGCGCGGATGCTGATCAACTGCTGCTCGACCCGCTGCCACATCAGCGGCGCCAGGTGCGGACGCTCCCAACTCAGGGCCAGCACCGCCTCGGACAGGTTGTTGACGAACAAGCAGTAGACGATGCGGTTCCAGCCTTGCTGGCGGGAATAGAGCAACGACTCACGGACCCGAGGATGAACGTCAGTGTCGATCCGCGAAGTACCAAGCTCCTCGGTCAGTTTTACCCCTTCGAAATCCCGCAACAGCAAGCGTTGCGGGCGACCGTTGTCATGCACCAGCACACTGTTTTGCAGGTGCGGTTCCATGACGATGCCGTGGTTGAAGAACAGCGCCAGCACCGGTCGCAGCAGCAGCGCCTGATAGTCGTCGAACCAGCTCAACAGCTGTTGGTCGTGGAGGTCGTTACCGTTGAAGCGGGTCAGGAACTCATGGACCAAGGGGCGCAGATGCAGGCCTCGGGCGAACAGCGTGCCTGCCATGATGCTGCTGTCGGTGCCGGTGTCGAGGCAGAAGTTCTCGCGCAGGATTGCCCCGGTCTGTTCACGGAACCAATGGCTATCGGCTTCGCTGGCCTGCTGCGGTGCCCAGCTCAACAGGCCCGGCTCGGCCACCACCGACAACCCGCCGAGGGTCTCGGGCTGGGTCAGTTGCAGGTTGCGGAAAATGCGGTCGATCATCAGCGCACTTTCCAACTCGTACCAGGCGTTTTTCCGTACGCAATTGGTGATACGCACGTTCAGCGAGCCCTTGATGAAAAACTCATGGCCCTCGATGTACCAGGTACGAATCGACGCCGTCGGGTTGGCCATCAGGCCGGTGGCGCCCAGGTCGACGATGGCCGCGGATTTCAGCAGACGCTGCACCCGGCCGTCCTGCATGAACAACTGCGCCTGCACCGGGTGCATGCAGATCACTGCGTACCCGGGCCGAGCCTGCGACTGATCGGCAAAACCGGCCAACACTTGGGCTTTGCTCAAGCCGTTGGCGCCGACGCTCAACCCTTCCAGTGGCACCTCGAACAGATGCAACGGCGTTCGCGCCTGGAATTCCGGGGCATAGGTTTCCTGGGCCAGGTGCGCGGGCCACAGCCGCGCCTTGGGTGCCGGGTGGTTCGGGTGACCAAACCACAAGCCCTGCTCGCTGGCCAGGTAACCGCTGAGCGGGTCCGCGTCCATCGGTGTGTTGTGGCCGACGATGGCGGCGGTCAGCAACTGGCTTTGCAACACCTGATCGAGCAACTCGTCGTTGCTGGCGCGGGTCATGTGTTCACAAGCGCCAAGCAACTGTTCGACGAACTCGGCAAACCTGAGGCTCGCCCAGTCGCCCTCACCGCGCCGGGCATAGACGTCCGACAGGTAGCGGTGACTGCCGAGACCATCGCGGCGGTCCACCATCACAAAGAACTGCTGCTGGTTGGGCAGGCTGATGGTCAGGGGAATGCCCTTCCATTCCAGGCCCTCGAGGTAACTGCCCGGGGCGATACCTTGCATCTGCGCCGGCCAACTATAACTGAGGCAGTTTTCCGGCAAGGCGAACTCTTTGATCAAACAATTAAGCAATGCGTGCGACGTCGCCAATTCACTGACCATATTCGGTAAAACACTGCGATTCGGATGATTCATGGGTGCTCCACAGTAGCCCGTGAGGTCACTGAATTCGTTATATCGCGAAAAATTAGTTGCTGGTCGACCGATTTATCGGACGACAAAGCCCCAGGTAATGACATCACTTAGCCGAACCTTTTAATAATCAAACGACTGTCGAAGTTATTGACATGAAACTGAAGCCCGGCGGGATTCCTAATGCAACTTCGATTGATTCATTCAAGGACGCAACTGCATTAGTGCAGCAGCCACGGCGTTATCAAAACGCTGAATCACTTGCCGGCATTGTTCTTCGTCGATAATCAGTGGCGGTAATAAGCGGATGACATTGCCCTGACGCCCGCCGCGTTCCAGCAACAGGCCTTGCTTGAAGCACTGTTGCTGAATGGCCACGGCCAGCGCCGGGTCCATCGGGAAATGCCCGTGGCGGTCAGCCGGCTGGCGCTCGTCGACGATCTCGATGCCCAACATCAGGCCACGTCCGCGTACCTGGCCGAGGGCCGGATAATGCGCCTGCAACTCGACCAGTCGGTCCTTGAGCCACTGGCCACGGAGCTCGGCCTGGACGGCCAGGTTTTGCTGTTGCAGCACCTGCAATGTGGCCAGCCCGGTGGCCATGGCCATCTGATTGCCGCGGAAGGTGCCGGCGTGGTTGCCGGGCTCCCAGGCGTCGAATTCACGCCGGATGCCCAGCACCGCCATCGGCAAACCGCCGCCGAGCGCTTTGGACATGACGATCAGGTCCGGCTCGATCTCGGCATGTTCGAAGGCAAACATTTTGCCGGTGCGGGCGAAGCCGGTCTGCACTTCGTCGAGGATCAGCAGGATGCCGTAGCTTGCGCGTCACCTCGCGGATCGCCCGCAGCCAGCTCGCCGGAGCACAGTTGACCCCGCCCTCACCCTGCACCGCTTCAAGGATCACCGCCGCCGGCAGTGACACGCCGCTTTCGACGTCTTCGATGAACTGGGTGAAATAGTGGGTCAAGGCCTCGACCCCGGCCTCACCGCCAATGCCCAGCGGGCAACGATATTCATGGGGAAACGGCATGAACTGCACGCCGGGCATCAGGCTGGCGATGGCATTTTTCGGCCCGGTGTTACCGGTCAGGGCCAGGGCACCGTGGGTCATGCCGTGGTAAGCCCCGGAGAAACTGATGATGTTGTTGCGCCCGGTGTAGGTCTTGGCCAGTTTCAGCGCCGCCTCCACCGCATCCGCCCCGGACGGCCCGCAAAATTGCAGGCAGTAATCACGGCCCTGGTTCGGCAACAGGCTAAGCAGGGTTTCGCTGAAGGCGTCCTTGACCACAGTGGTCAGATCGAGGGTGTGCATCGGCAGGCCTGAGGTGAGGAAACTGTCGAGGCTGGCCATGATGGCCGGGTGATTATGCCCCAGGGCCAACGTGCCAGCGCCGGCCAGGCAGTCGAGGTACGTATTGCCTTCGACATCAGTGACCCAAAGTCCGTGCGCCTTGGCGATTGCCAGAGGCAACTTGCGTGGATAACTGCGCACATTGGATTCGAACTTGCTTTGTCGAGCCAGATAGTCGGCATTGGTTTTTTGCAATGGATTAGAGTGCAATACGCCATCATTCAACATCGGTTTATCCTCGATAACTTTCGATATGAAAACTATTCCCATTTACAAAATGACGCAACTGTTCGCTTGCACTTTTCCGGAATATTTACATAACTCGATAATCGCTCGTTAAAACCGTTCACGCACACAACTTCGCAAGTTATTCAAACTTGAAAAGGCGATCATCAGTGCCATTACCCGGCCATGTTTTTGTTATAAAACTGATAACTTTGTTAGTACCTTCGAATGGGCATTAACTTATAGATAATTATCGCGATCGTTCATCATGGATTCTTCCTCTAAAGTATTCAGCTGAAGAAACAACACGGCGGCGCCCTTCCTGTGGCGCAACGCACGTTGAATCGAATCAGAAGTCGACAGTCGCCGACAGGAGGTAGGTTCGTGGGGTCGAGAGCGTCAATCCAGGCTCGCTGTCATCCGAGGCACCGGCCGAACTCCAGTAGCGTTTGTTCGCCACGTTTTCGATATTGCCTCGCAGGGTGACGTTCTTTTCGTCGACCTTGAACGCGTAGCGGGCGCCGACATCCATACGCGTCCAGGCGTCGATTTCCTTGACGTTGGACTGGTCCAGATATTGCGAGCTGGAATAGATCGCGCGGCTGGTCAGGGTCAGGCCCTGTACGGACCGCACGTCATACTCGGCGCCCAGGTTGACGTTGTATTTCGGCGTGGCCGGTGCGCGGTTACCGTCGAAGGTGCCGTTGGTGGTGTTTTTCAACTCACTGTCGATGTACATGACCCCGCCGAGCAGGCGGAAACCGTCAAGCGGTTCGCCGAACACGCTCACTTCCACACCGGTGTTTTCGCGCTTGCCGTTCGGACCGAAGACCCGCGTCGTGGCGTTGGTCTCGTAGGCCGGCTGCTTGATCCGGAACACCGCCGCCGTGACCGCGAACGGACCCGCGTCATATTTGGCACCGACCTCGACCTGCCGGCTGATGAACGGCGGGAAGATCTCGTCTTCGTTCACCGAGGTCGACGGCGCGATCTTGCCCTGGCTCAGGCCTTCCATGTAGTTGGCGTACAGCGACAGCTTGTCGGTAGCCTTGAACAGGATGCCACCCGATGGAGAAACCTTTTCCTCGTCGTAGGCGGTGTCGCCTTTGACGTTATCGGTCCAGTCGTCCACCTTCACCCGCTGCCAGCGGGCACCGAGGGTCAGCAGCACGCGGTCATCGAAGAAGCCCAAGGTGTCGGACAACGCCACGCCGCTGAAGCGGTTTTCGGTGTAGACCTTCGAGTCCTGTCGGGTGGCGATATTAGGCGTTGGGGTTTCCACCGGATCGTAGAGGTTGCTGGGAGCCGAGGCATAACGGGCGCCGCCGTTTTCGAAGTCCATGTAGAAGTAGCTGGCCGCCAGGTTGACTTCATGGCTCACCGAGCCGGTATGGAACCAGTTGCGCACGCCCGCGTTGGCCGTCCGGACATTTTCGTCACGGGTGAAGTCACGGGGTTGAACGCTGAAATCGCCCGCATCGTTGGTAACCGTAACGGCATGACGGAGGAAGTCATGATTACTCTTGCGCGCGCCCACACCGCCATAAAGCATGACCGAATCGCTGACATCGAACTCGCCGTTCACCGTGCCGAAGGTGTCTTTGGTCCGCGCCTTGCTCCAGGGTTGCGCATAGTTGCTGCGCACTTCGCTGGCATGGGGAACCTGCGCGTTGGCGCCGACTATCACACGTTCCTGCGGGGCATCGGTATCGCGCTCGGTGTGCCCGATGTCCGTCGAGAGCCGCAGGCGGTCACCACGAAAATCCAGACCCAGCACGGCCATCTCTCGATCGACACTCTGGTGATCCCATTCGGTGTCACCGGACTGCTTCACGCCATTGAACCGAATACCGAACTTGTCATCTTCACCAAAACGACGGCCGACATCCACGGCACCACCGACCTGGTTGTTGGAGGCGTAGCTGGTGGTGAACGAAGTGATGGGCTTGTCGGTGGCGTGCTTGGGCACCACGTTGATCCCTCCCCCGACGCTGCCACGCGGCGAGATGCCGTTGATCAGCTGGCTCGGGCCTTTGAGGATGTCGACGCGGTCGGCCATCTCCATGTCGATCGTATACGTCGGCAAGACGCCATAGAGGCCGTTGTAGGAAACATCGCTGTTGAACAGGCTGAGCCCGCGAATGGTGAACTGCTCATAGCGGCCACCCGCCGGGTTGGTCGCGCGAACCGACGGATCACTGGCGACCAGGTCACCCAAGGTGCGGGCTTGCAGGTTTTTGACCGCCTCGCTGGTGTAGGTGGTCATGCTGAACGGCGTTTCCATGAAGTCTTTCGAACCCAGCAAGCCCTGCGAGCCCTTGCGTGCGACCTGGCCACCGGCAAACGCTTCGCCGTCTGCCGAACCGGTGGCACCGAGAATCGAGGTAGGGGCCAGTTGCAGGCTGCCGCCCTCTGGCGCTGGGGTCAGGATGTACGCCTGCTCACCCACCGACTGAAGTTGCAGACCGGAACCTTGCAGCAGTTGGGCGAAACCCTCCTCGACCGCGAATTCGCCAGTAAGACCAGGACTGGTGCGACCACCCACCAGCGTCGGGTCCACTGACAGGTTGACCCCGGCCAGCCCGGCGAAACGAGTCAGCGCTGCACTGAGGCTGCCGGCCGGCACCTGATAACTGCGTCGAGATGCGTCGTCAGCCCAACCGGCCGTGATGAACAACGGGCAGGCACTCAAACTCAACAACAGACTCAAGCGCAACAACGGGCGTAGCCTGGAAGAAGCCAGACGCGTACTGCAGGGCATCACTACGGGCATTGATAATCTCTCTGATTTCGTTTCACTTGCCTTGAATGACAAGCGACGCGAAAAAAGGGGACAGGCTTTAAACAATATTTTTGCGCGGCAGCAGCGTTACCCAATAACGCGTACGCGAATGCACCTCCAACGGCAGGCTGGCCGCCAACAGCGCCAGAACGCGACCAGTGTCCTCCAGACGAAAACTGCCAGTGACGCGCAGGGACTCCAATTCTGGCTCCCAGCGCAAGATGCCCGGGCGATAGGTGCTGAGCTCCCGCAGAAAATCCCCCAAGGGCTGGTTTTGCGCCATCAGCACGCCGTCGCGCCAGCCTGGGGCGAGTACGTCGAATGGCTCCACGTTGCCAGCACCCGCCGCCAGAAGGCTCACTTGCTGACCACCGCGCAACGAAAAGACCGGCCCGCGCAATGGCTGCAACTGCACCGTGCCGTTGAGCACAGAGACTTTGCAGCCCGACTGGCCCTGACGAACACACACTTCGCTCTGACTGACCACGACGTCCCCGAAGTGCGTCTGGATCGTCAACGGCGAGGTGCCGGGGACTTTTAGCGCTATCTCGCCTTCTACGAGTTTCAGCCGCCGATTCTTCAGGTTGATGTCGACGGCACTCGCCGTGTTCAATTGCAGCGAGCTGCCATCGGCCAACTGGACTTTTTTGCCCTCCCCGGTCGCAGTCCGCAGATCAGCGCGCCAGACATCCAAAGGCAATTGTCGACTGATCAGCCACGCTGCCGGCACCAGCGCCACCGCGCCGACAGCGCGCTTGAGGACGGTGCGTCGACTGGTTTGCGGCCGATCCAGACTGGCCATGGCCAGAGCCGATGGCAGGTCGGCGAAGCGTTGGCGCAAGAGTTGAGCTTTTTGCCAGGCTTGTTCGTGACTGGAATGACTATCGCGCCAGCTCTGCAGCTCGGCATGATCGCGCTCATTGGCGGAGCCGGACTCCATGAGCGCCAACCACTGCGCAGCGGCCCGCACGACTTGGCGGGCTTCGGCCGACGGTGCCGAACCGATCACAGCCCCACCAGCAGACAATGCTCATAGGCTTGAGCCATGTAGCGCTTGATCGTGCGTTCCGAGACTTGCAGGCGCTCGGCGATCTCTTGATAGCCCAGGCCTTCCAGTTGGCTCCAGAGAAACGCCCGTCGCACCGGGCGTGGCAATCCATCGAGCAATTCGTCCAGGGCCTGCAGGGTTTCCAGCAGAATCCAGCGCTGCTCGGGGGACGGCACGCAGTCCTCAGGCAGCAATGCCAGCGCACTGAGGTAGGCTTGTTCCAGGCTTCGGCGCTTGTAGAAATTGGTCAGCAGCCGTTTACCGACTGTTGCCAGGTAGGCGCGAGGTTCTTGCAGGTCAGCAATGCGCTGGGAACTGGCGAGTAAACGCACAAACGTATCCTGGCTGAGGTCCGCCGCATCATGGCCATTGCTCATGCGTCGTCTCAACCAGCTTTCGAGCCAGCCACGATGGTCGCGGTACAGGTCGTGGAAGGTTTGCCCCGTCGGCATCGCTGCATCACTCATCTAAAGAAAACCCTGCGCGAAGAAATATTTTAAATGCGACTCATTCTAATTAGTGTTGAGACTTCAAACCAAGTGCTTTGTGCGGTTTACACCCAGTAAATACTTGAAAAAAGGTAATACCACCGGGTAGTTCGGGCGTGCAGGCACCGGTTAATCAGGGCTGCGGGGCATTGAGGAAAATCTTCGGGAAGCGTCAGAATTCATTGCACATCCGCGCTTGGTTGGCGGAGGCGAATCCCTGAGGACCAGGGGAAGGAAGAGAAAAGCCAAATCGCAGACACAAAAAACCCCGGTCTTTCGACCAGGGTCTTTGCTATCGACTCGAATAAGGCGCTGGCATTACCAGCAGCTTTCTTCGTAGCTCCAAGGCGTTCAGTGGGCCTTGAGGCAGATATGGCGCAGCGGACGGGACTCGAACCCGCGACCCCCGGCGTGACAGGCCGGTATTCTAACCGACTGAACTACCGCTGCGTATCGCTTTGGACTTTCGCCCAAGTAACTCGTCTGACTGAAAGCTTCGAGGCTTTTCAATCTCGAAGAAGGTAAAAACCTGCTTCGGTAATATGGCGCAGCGGACGGGACTCGAACCCGCGACCCCCGGCGTGACAGGCCGGTATTCTAACCGACTGAACTACCGCTGCGCGTCGGTGGAGGCTTTTAAAAGCTTCCATCTTGCTTTCGCAAGACTCTCGGAAGTGGTGGGTGATGACGGGATCGAACCGCCGACATTCTGCTTGTAAGGCAGACGCTCTCCCAGCTGAGCTAATCACCCGTTTGCATCTCCGAGGCCGCGAAATTTACGCAGGTAGCGAACCTAAGTCAATAGCAGGATTGAAGTTTTTCTGAAAAAGACAAAATCGTGTCATTCCCGACGACATCGGCAACAGTCAGACCGCATTCGCGAGCAGGCTCGCTCCCACAATGGAAATGCATTCTGCCAGAAGAAACCCGGTCTACTGTCGGAGCGAGCCTGCTCGCGATGAGGACAGCACATTCAACATCAATGCTGACAGCTGCTGCCCCTCCTCACATTATTCGCTGTAAATCATCTTCTTGGTCATGCCGCCATCGACCACGAATTCCTGGCCCGTGACGAAACCGGCGTTCCTGGACAGCAACCAAGCCACCATCGCCGCCACATCCTCGACCGTCCCTACCCTGCCCGCCGGATGCTGGGCATGGTCGGCATCGGTCAGCGGTTCGGCACGCCGTACTGACGGGTCCCGTGCATCGATCCAGCCCGGACTGACCGCATTGACGCGGATTTCCGGCCCCAGACTGATCGCCAATGCGTGAGTCAGGGCCAACAGGCCACCCTTGCTCGCCGCATAAGCCTCTGTGTCAGGTTCCGACTGCCCGGCACGGGTCGAGGCCAGGTTGACGATTGCGCCGTTGTGAGCACGCAGGTACGGCGCACAGTGCTTGGCCAGCAACATCGGCCCACTGAGATTCACTGCCAACACACGATTCCAGTAGGCCAGATCGAGGCTTTCCAGGGTGATGTTGTGCGGATCGGCGACTGCCGCATTGCACACCAACGCATCCAGACGCCCGAACTGCCCCAGCACCTCGGCGACGCCCAGCGCCACCTGCCCTTCGTTCGAGACGTCCATGGCGATGAACCAGGCATTGTCGCCCAGCACCTTCGCCACTTTCGAACCCCGCACGCGGTCCAGGTCCGTCAACACCACCTGCCAGCCTTCGCTGATTAGCCAGGCCGCGATGCCCAGGCCGATACCGCGCGCGGCACCGGTGACCAGCGCAACGCGGCCATGGGTGCCCGTAGCCGGCGTGGCCAACTCGATCACAAGGCAGCCAACCCGCGCGCCAGATCGGCTTGCAGGTCTGCTACGTCTTCCAGGCCGACCGCAACACGAATCAGGCTGTCACGGATGCCCGCGGCTTCACGTTCTTGCGGCGCCAGACGGCCGTGAGAGGTAGTGCTCGGGTGAGTGATGGTGGTCTTGGTGTCGCCGAGGTTGGCGGTGATGGAAATCAGTCGGGTTGCGTCGATAAAGCGCCAGGCGCCCTCTTTGCCGCCCTTGACTTCAAAACTTACGACCGCACCGAAGCCTTTCTGCTGACGCTGGGCCAGTTCGTGCTGCGGATGGCTCTTGAGGCCGGCGTAGTGGACTTTCTCGATGCCGTCCTGCTGTTCCAGCCATTCGGCCAGTTGCTGAGCGTTGGCGCAGTGCGCCTTCATGCGCAGGTTCAGGGTTTCGAGGCCCTTGAGGAAGATCCAGGCATTGAATGGGCTCAGGGTCGGCCCGGCGGTGCGCAGGAAACCGACGATTTCTTTCATCTGTTCGCTGCGACCAGCCACGACGCCACCCATGCAACGGCCCTGGCCGCTCGATGAACTTGGTCGCCGAGTGCACGACGATGTCGGCGCCCAGTTTCAGCGGCTGTTGCAAGGCAGGCGTGCAGAAGCAGTTGTCGACCACCAGCATCGCACCTTTGGCGTGAGCGATTTTCGACAGTTCGGCGATATCCACCAACTCGGCCAGTGGGTTGGACGGCGATTCGACGAACAGCAATTTGGTGTTGGCCTTGATCGCAGCATCCCAGCCGGACAGGTCCGCCAGAGGTACGTAGTCGACTTCGACGCCAAAACGCTTGAAGTACTTCTCGAACAGACTGATGGTCGAGCCGAACACGCTGCGCGAAACCAGCACGTGGTCACCGGCGCTGCACAGGCTCATCACCACCGCCATGATCGCGGCCATGCCAGTGGCAGTGGCCACCGCTTGCTCGGCGCTTTCCAGCGCGGCGATACGTTCTTCGAACGCACGCACGGTCGGGTTGGTGTAGCGCGAGTAAACGTTGCCCGGCACTTCACCGGAGAAGCGTGCCGCCGCGTCGGCAGCGGTACGGAACACGTAGCTGGAAGTGAAGAACATCGGATCACCGTGTTCGCCTTCCGGCGTACGGTGTTGACCGGCGCGTACGGCCAGGGTATCGAACGCTACGCCATCGAGGTCGCTGTCCAGCCGACCGGCATCCCAATCCTGACTCATGCTGTCACTCCTTGCCTTGCTCTTTTAGTAGATACAAAACCGGCCCCTCAGGGCCGGTAGTTACTCAGTTGTTATACAGATCAATGATCGCACTGACTGCCTGTGTCTTGACCTTGGAGGCATCGTTGCGCGCCTGCTCGATCTTGTTCAGGTAAGCCTCGTCGACGTCGCCGGTGACGTACTTGCCGTCAAACACCGCGCAATCGAAGTTCTCGATCTTGATCTTGCCGCCACCGACCGCTTCGATCAAGTCAGGCAAGTCCTGATAGATCAACCAGTCGGCGCCGATCAGATCAGCCACGTCCTGGGTCGAACGGTTGTGGGCGATCAGTTCGTGAGCACTTGGCATGTCGATGCCGTAGACGTTCGGGTAGCGAACGGCTGGCGCTGCGGAGCAGAAGTAGACGTTTTTCGCGCCAGCTTCACGGGCCATCTGGATGATCTGCTTGCACGTGGTGCCGCGAACGATCGAGTCGTCCACCAGCATCACGTTCTTGCCGCGGAATTCCAGTTCGATGGCATTGAGCTTCTGGCGTACGGATTTTTTCCGCGCAGCCTGGCCCGGCATGATGAAGGTCCGGCCGATGTAGCGGTTCTTCACGAAGCCTTCGCGGAACTTGACGCCCAAGTGGTTCGCTAGCTCCAGGGCCGCGGTGCGGCTGGTGTCCGGAATCGGGATGACCACGTCGATGTCGTGCTCTGGACGCTCGCGCAGGATCTTCTCGGCGAGTTTCTCACCCATGCGCAGACGGGCCTTGTAGACCGAAACGCCATCGATGATCGAGTCCGGACGCGCCAGGTAGACGTGTTCGAAGATGCACGGGGTCAGGGACGGGTTGGTCGCGCACTGACGGGTGTGCAGCTTGCCGTCTTCAGTGATGTAGACCGCTTCGCCCGGTGCCAGGTCGCGAATCAGGGTGAAACCGAGCACGTCCAGGGACACGCTTTCGGAGGCGATCATGTACTCGACGCCTTCGTCGGTGTGACGCTGGCCGAAGACGATCGGACGGATGCCGTGCGGGTCGCGGAAACCAACGATGCCGTAACCGGTCACCATCGCCACGACCGCGTAACCACCGACGCAACGGTTGTGCACGTCAGTCACGGCAGCGAATACGTCTTCTTCGGTTGGCTGCAACTTGCCGCGCTGGGCCAGCTCGTGAGCGAACACGTTGAGCAGTACTTCCGAATCGGAGTTGGTGTTGACGTGGCGCAGGTCAGATTCGTAAATCTCCTTGGCCAATTGTTCAACGTTGGTCAGGTTACCGTTGTGCGCCAACGTGATGCCGTAAGGCGAGTTGACGTAAAACGGTTGAGCTTCGGCCGAAGTCGAGCTGCCTGCGGTCGGATAACGCACATGGCCAATGCCCATGTGGCCGACCAGGCGCTGCATGTGACGCTGATGGAACACGTCACGCACCAGGCCATTGTCCTTGCGCAGGAATAACCGGCCATCATGGCTGGTCACGATACCGGCAGCGTCCTGGCCGCGGTGCTGGAGCACGGTTAGCGCGTCATACAGCGCCTGATTGACGTTCGACTTACCGACGATACCGACGATGCCACACATGCGACGCAACCCCTACTTAATGGATCTGAACTGAACACAACTCACTGAGGCGTTTTGGCCGTCGGAAAGAGGTGTTCCTTGAACGGTAATTCAGCGGGTACGCTGATACCGCTGGCAAGCCACTGACTGCTCCACCCAAGAATCAGGTTTTTGGACCAGTCTGCGACCAATAAAAATTTTGGCACGAGCTGTGATTCTTTCCACCAGCCGTCCTGCTGTACCGGCCCCAGGCTCAACAGCCCGACCGCCACGACCACCAGCAACACGCCACGCGCGGCGCCGAAGGCCATGCCGAGGAATCGATCGGTCCCGGATAGCCCGGTAACGCGAACCAACTCGCCGATAAGATAATTGATCATTGCGCCTACGATTAACGTGGCGACAAACATGATGGCGCAGCCCGTGATCACACGAGCCGAAGGCGTTTCGATGTACCCGCCGAGGTACTCGGACAATGAACCACCGAACATCCAGGCGACGACTCCTGCGATGATCCAGGTCACCAGCGATAATGCTTCTTTGACGAAGCCGCGGCTCAAACTGATCAATGCGGAGATGGCGACGATTGCAACGATCGCCCAGTCAACCAAGGTAAATGGCACAGTGCAGCCTACAGACAGATAAGGCGGCGCATTTTAGCAGAGCCCATGCTTATCGGTAAGCTGCGATTGTCAGTGCATTTCAAATCGGATGGATAGTTTTAACCGCGCTCAGGCTGGAAACGTACGACAAAACCTTTCAGGTTCTGCTGGCGACCCAGCAAGTCACGCAGGCGATCGGCTTCTGCACGCTCGATCAGCGGCCCGACAAACACCCGATTCTTGCCGTCGGCAGTCCGGATGTAGGCGTTATAGCCTTGGCTGCGCAGGGTTTTCTGCAGACTTTCTGCACTGTCGCGGCTTGCCAGACTGGCCAATTGCACCGACCAACTGATCGACAGGCCATTGGCATCAACGCGACTCTGAGTGGTGTCCGGCTTGGCCGGTGCGGCAGCAATCGGCTGGGTCGGTGCCGGTTTCGCAACAGGCGCTGGCGCCGGTGCCACCGGTTTGGCGACTGGCGCCACGGGCACAGCCGGTTTGATCGGCATCGACGGTGCTTGATCATCAGCAATCTCGTCGTCGCTTGGCACCGGCTCCTGAGGCAAGGCTTGCGGTTCAGGCACCACCACCGGCTCGACCTGTACTTGCGCCACCGCAGGGGCTTGCGGCGCAGACGGCGCCTGCACCGTCACTTGTCGCTGTTCGTCCTGACGGGAAAACAGCATCGGCAAGAAAATCACCGCCAGCGCCACCAACACCAGGGCACCGACCATACGCTGTTTGTAAGCCTTATCCAGCAAAGCCATTTGCCGCTTCCTCCGTGGAGCGCCGGGCCAGCCATTCAAGGGCCTCGGCAACACAATAAAATGATCCGAACAACAAAATCTCATCGTCACTCGTCGCCAGCGCGCACTGCCCTTCCAAGGCTGCTGCCACGCTGTCATACGACGCTACCGAAGCGCCAAGGTTCTGTAACGCCGCGTGCAAATCTGCAACCGGACGTGCTCGCGGCGAATCCAGCGGCGCAACAGCCCATGACTGGACACTAGCATTCAATTCGCCGACCACACCATCCAGATCCTTGTCCGCCAGCAATCCGAACACTGCCAGACGCTTGCCGACCGGCGGCCGACTGGCCAGACGCCGGGCCAGATACTCTGCCGCATGCGGGTTATGCCCCACATCCAGTAACAAATTCAGGCGCTTTCCCTGCCAGTTGAATTGCCGACGATCCAGCCGACCGACGATTCGCGTCGCTTTCAGCGCTTCAACAATCTGTGCATCAACCCACGTCAAACCTGACAACAGATAAGCCTGCAATGCCAGCGCAGCGTTTTCCATCGGCAGATCCAGCAACGGCAAATCATGCAGCTCGACGACACGCCCTTGAGCGTCAACGCCACGCCACTGCCAGTTGTGATCGGTGATCCCGAGATCAAAATCGCGCCCACGCAGGAAAAACGGGCAAGCCAGCTCGCGCGCCTTGTCCAGCAGGGGTTGGGGAGGATTCAGATCGCCGCAGAGCGCAGGCGCGCCCTGACGGAAGATGCCAGCCTTCTCGTAGGCCACGGATTCACGGGTATCGCCCAGGTAATCGACGTGATCGACGCCAATACTGGTGACCAGCGCCATGTCCGCGTCGACCACGTTGACCGTGTCCAGACGTCCGCCCAGGCCGACTTCCAGCACCACCGCATCCAGACTGGCCTGTTGAAACAGCCAGAATGCTGCCAGGGTGCCCATTTCGAAGTAGGTCAGGGACGTTTCGGCACGGCCGGCTTCGACCGCCGCAAAGGCATTGCACAGTTCGGCGTCAGTGGCTTCGACGCCATTGACCTGCACCCGCTCGTTGTAACGCAGCAAGTGCGGAGAATTGTAGACACCGACATTCAGGCCTTGCGCCCGCAGCAATGACGCCACAAACGCACACGTCGAGCCTTTGCCGTTAGTGCCGGTGACCGTAATCACCCGAGGCGCCAGCTTGCCCAGTCCCATGCGGGACGCTACCTGTTGCGAGCGCTCCAGGCCCATGTCGATGGCCGAAGGGTGCAACTGCTCAAGGTAGGCGAGCCATTCGCCAAGGGTGCGCTCGGTCATATGTTCGCAGGTACCGGTGGAATCACGATTGGCTCGATTGGCGCAGCGACGAATTTCGGCGTCGGCAGGCCCATCATTTGTGCCAGCAGGTTGCCCAGACGTGGGCGCAGTTCCTGACGGTGAATGATCATGTCGATCGCGCCGTGCTCCAGCAGGAACTCGCTGCGCTGGAAGCCTTCCGGCAGTTTTTCACGCACGGTTTGTTCGATTACGCGCGGACCGGCGAAGCCGATCAGGGCTTTTGGCTCGCCGACGATCACGTCGCCCAGCATCGCCAGACTGGCGGAAACGCCACCGTAGACCGGGTCGGTCAGTACCGAGATAAACGGAATGCCTTCTTCACGCAGACGCGCCAGTACCGCCGAGGTCTTGGCCATTTGCATCAGGGAGATCAGGGCTTCCTGCATCCGCGCACCACCGGAGGCAGCGAAGCAGATCATCGGGCACTTGTTTTCCAGCGCATAGTTGGCGGCGCGAACAAAACGCTCACCAACGATGGCGCCCATCGAACCACCCATGAAGGAGAATTCGAAGGCCGAGACCACCACCGGCATGCCCAGCAAGGTGCCGCTCATGGAGATCAGTGCGTCTTTCTCGCCAGTCGCTTTCTGCGCAGCGGTCAGGCGATCCTTGTACTTCTTGCCGTCGCGGAATTTCAGACGGTCAACCGGCTCCAGCTCAGCGCCCAGTTCGGCACGGCCTTCGGCGTCGAGGAAAATGTCGATACGGGCGCGAGCTCCGATACGCATGTGGTGGTTGCACTTGGGGCAAACGTCCAGGGTCTTTTCCAGCTCCGGACGATACAGCACAGCCTCGCAAGACGGGCATTTGTGCCAAAGACCTTCAGGCACCGAGCTCTTCTTGACCTCGGAACGCATGATCGAAGGGATCAGTTTGTCTACTAACCAGTTGCTCATGCTTTCTTTCTCCAGTACCGGCGGCCCGAACGCTTTGGTTCGCAGCCCCGCGTATGCCCTTGAGCTAAATTCATGTGTGTGGCGATGATTGATGGATTGCCGGGTCAGTGAAACTGACCTTCGTACACCCCAAAAACCCTCAGCCGTGCCTGCTTTCGTGCAAGTGAAGTTATGGACGGCGGCAGTCTGCCAGCCGTCACATCCCGCGTACCGCTTTGATAAATGCCTGAATCTTTGCGTGATCCTTGATGCCCTTGCTCGCCTCCACCCCGCCGCTGACGTCTACGGCATAAGGCCGAACCCGGGCAATCGCCTCGGCGACGTTATCGGGGCTCAGACCGCCCGCCAGGATAATCGGCTTGCTCAAGCCTTGCGGTATCAGTGACCAGTCGAAGGCTTCGCCAGTTCCGCCCGGCACACCTTCAACATAGGCATCGAGCAGAATACCGCTGGCACTTGGGAACGCAGCGCATGCCGCCCCAATGTCATCGCCGGCCTTGACCCGCAGCGCCTTGATGTACGGGCGATTCCAGCTTTCACACTCGGCAGCGTCTTCGTCACCGTGAAACTGCAGCAAGTCCAGCGGCACCGCGTCGAGAATTTCCCCCAACTCGCAGCGACTGGCGTTGACGAACAAACCCACGGTGGTCACGAACGGCGGCAAGGCCTTGATGATCGCCCTCGCCTGCTGAAACGTCACCGCCCGCGGGCTTTTGGCGTAAAACACAAACCCGATGGCATCAGCCCCGGCCTCGACTGCCGCCAACGCATCTTCTATGCGGGTAATCCCGCAAATCTTGCTGCGAACGGCTGACATGTCGATAGAACCCCAAGGCAAATCCGAGAAAGTCCCGGATGGTAACAAATGCGTTCGAGGGCGTCAGCCGTCAAGTTCGGTGAAACCGGTCAGGAAGTGTGGACCGATGTAACGCTCGGGCAGCGGGAACTCGTCGCGGTACTCCACCTGCACCAGATACAGGCCGTACGGGTGCGCCGTAACCCCGCCAGAGCGGCGAATACGACTCTCAAGCACTTCCTTCATCCAC
Organism: Pseudomonas sp. 10S4; assembly: GCF_034344865.1. Taxonomy (NCBI): domain Bacteria; kingdom Pseudomonadati; phylum Pseudomonadota; class Gammaproteobacteria; order Pseudomonadales; family Pseudomonadaceae; genus Pseudomonas; species Pseudomonas sp. 10S4. The sequence continues at coordinate 4,176,258 of NZ_CP133774.1, read as the reverse complement.
TCCACCGGACGCTCGCCGGTACCGATGGTCATCAGCACCCCGGCGATGTTACGCACCATGTGATGCAGGAAGGCGTTGGCGCGGATGTCCAGCACAATCATCTTGCCGTGCCGGGTGACGCGCAGGTGATGCAATTGCTTGATCGGCGACTTGGCCTGGCACTGTCCGGCACGAAATGCGCTGAAATCGTGAGTACCGACCAGATACTGGGCGGCTTCGGCCATGCGCTCGACGTCCAGCGGACGGTGGTTCCAGGTGATTTCTTCGTTCAGGTGCGCCGGGCGAATCTGATCGTTGTAGATCACGTAGCGATAGCGCCGGGCGATGGCTTTAAACCGTGCATGAAAGTGCGCCGGCATGACCTTTGCCCAACTGACGCTGATGTCGTGGGGCAGATTGATGTTGGCCCCCATGACCCAGGCCTTCAGTGAACGGTCGACCTGGGTATCGAAATGCACCACTTGGCCGCAGGCATGCACGCCCGCGTCGGTGCGACCGGCGCAATGCAGCGACACCGGTGAATCGGCGACTTTGGACAACGCCTTTTCGAGGGTTTCCTGGACGGTCAGCACGCCAGAGGCCTGACGTTGCCAGCCGCGATAACGCGAGCCTTTGTATTCAACGCCCAACGCGATCCGGAAAAAGCCGTCGGCCGCCATTTCGGCGGCCGGATTATCTATATTTGCCAAAGGGTGACAGCCTGCTGATGTACGCAAAGGCTGGCATTATAAGGCCGCAAGTCCGGGACGCCAGAGCCGCGTGGTATTTGCGCCATTGCATCGTTCATACAGATTTCGCTATATAGATAACTACACAACGCAAACACAAAACCGAGACCTGATGATGACCGCCATTCTGAACAAGGAAGCCGTCGGCCTGGCCTACAGCCTGGAAGGCATGCAGCACGCTAAACGCAAGACGTGGGAAGCCATCGAAGAAATGGCCCGCCGAATCAAACCCGGCATGCTTGAATCCGAGGCCCAGACGATGAGCCTTGAAGTGCTGAATGAACTGGGTATGGACCGAATCTGGCACCCATCGAAAATTCGTTTCGGCGAAAACACCCTGAAAACATTCAAACAGCCCTCTGACGGCGATCCAGTGCTGGCTGAAAGCGATATTTTCTTCATCGACCTCGGCGTGGTCTGGGATCGCCATGAAGGCGACTCGGGCGCGACGTTCACCGTCGGCAATGACCCCGAGATGAAGGCGTGTGCCGTGGCGGCAAAAGCGTTGTTCGATCAGGTCCATGAGTACTGGCGCACGCAGCAGGTCGCCGGCCCTGAGTTGTACCGCTATGCCGACGAGCAGGCGAGCGCAATGGGCTGGAAGCTGAACCTGGAAATCAAGGGCCACCGGGTCAGTGACTTCCCCATGCGATCTATCGTGCCGGTGATTTGGGCAGTTTCGAGGACTGCCCGAATGTAGGGTTGTGGATTCTGGAGATCCAGATTGCCCACCCTACCCGGCCGTTTGGCGCGTTTTATGAGGATTTGCTGGCTTAAGATTCAATGTTGAATGTTAGAGCCTCATCGCGAGCAAGCTCGCTCCCACAGGGATTTGTGTACGCCGCAAATCCAATGTGGGAGCGAGCTTGCTCGCGATAGCAATAGACCAGACACCAACCATCTATCGCAGAAACAAAAACGGCAGCCTCTATGGGCTGCCGTTTTTTTACTACTTACCTACCCATCAAGCCAGACGCGAAAGCATTTCCTTCGCTTCAGTCTTCTGACCCGCATCACCCTCGGTTACGACTTCATTGAGGATGTCCCGCGCGCCGTCGTTGTCGCCCATGTCGATGTAGGCCTGGGCCAGATCGAGCTTGGTGGCGACTTCGTCAGTGCCGGAGAGGAAGTCGAACTCCGGCTCGTCAGCCACGGAAGCAGCGGCGTCTTCTGCGGTGAAGGTGGGTTCATTGATGGTATGGGACAAACTATCCAGCTCAGCGTTGACGTCATCCAGTTCTGCCGAGAAGGCATTCGGCGCCTCAGGGGTGTCCATTTCGTCAGCCAGGGACAGGTCGAAATCGGCCGGCAGTTCCAGATCGTCCAGCGCCGCCTCGGTCACGGTTGGCACTTCAACGCCCGGCAGGTCTTTTACACCCTCATCCAGGTCCAGCAGGAAGTCGTCATCGGCCAGGGTCGCTGGCGAGGCATCGCCACCGAGGTCCAGGTCGAGATCGAAGTCCGACAGGTCGTCGAGGTTGTCCTTGATGTCCGTCTGCTGTTGCAGCACCGACCCAAAGCTCAGGTCGTCGTCCAGCGGGAATTCGTCCAGCTCTGCCAACGCTTCGGGCTCAGGTGCTGCTGCCGGAGCCGGAGCAACCACCGCCGGAGAAACGTTTTCCAGGTCATCCAGGCTCAAGTCGAAAGCGCTGTCGAGATCATCGACAGCCGGCTCTGGAGCCGGCGCTTCAGGCTCGTCCAGCAACAGGTCCTTGACGTACTGAGCGTCCAGCTCGGCAGCGACGGCGGCGGCAGCAATGCCACCGGCAACCACGAGGGCCATGGCCGGGAAGCGGCTTTTCAGCTGTTCGACCTGGGCGAAGTTATCGCCATTGGCCACCAACTTGCGCTCCTGGGCCACGAACGCATCACGATCACCTTGCTGACCATAGACTTCCATCAGCTTCAAACGCAGATCACTGCGTTGCGGTTCTTGCTTGATACCGTCTTCCAGCAAAGCCGCTGCCTGATTCAAACGACCGGCGGTGATATGCGACTGGGCGTGAGTCAGCACGTCGTCGTTGCGCTCGGCGGCAGGCGAAATCAGGGGGCGGCAATCGGCGGCGTGACCACGACTGGGGCAATCACTGGAGCTGGAGCCGGAGCTGACACAGGTGCAGGTGCCGGAGCTGGCACATTAGCGAGCTTCACGGTCGGCGGCGGCACTTCAAGACCTTCGAAGCTGCTTTCCGGCAAGTCTTGCTCGGTGGAAAGCTCCTGCTCCTCAGACAAGGCGCGCGCCATGCGCAGATGCTTTTCGGCTTCTTGCTGGGCTTTGCGGCGACGGGCCAGCAGCAACAGCAACAACAGCAGAACGACTGCACCACCACCCACCAGCCCCAGCAGGACCGGATTGGTCAGCAAGTCATTGAAGGTCTGATCGCTAGAAGCCACAGGCTTCGGCTCGATCGGCGTTTCGGCCGGGGCCGGAGTCGCCTCGGGCGCCGTTACGACAGGCGCTGGCGCTGCTGGAGCCGTCGCAGTCGGAGTTGCCCCAGGCGCGGGCGCCAACTGAGCCGACATCGCCGGAGCGGTGGCAGTGGCAGCCGCCGGAGCCACCGGAGTACCCGTAGCCCCGTCAGCCTGCAACTTGGCCAGTTGATTGTTTTTCAGCTCGATCAGGCGTTGCAGCTTATCCAGCTGACTTTGCAGATCGGTCATGCGGCTTTTCAGTTCGGCATTGTCACGACGGGTCGTGTCGAGGCTTTCCTGGGTGACCGCCAGTTTGTTGCTCAGATTCTTCGCATCGCCAGCAGCGCCCTTGCGGCCCTTGCCGGATTCGGCAGAGACCAGGGTCAGGTTATCTTTCGCCGGCTGGGTCGGCGCGGCATCCGCACGACCGCGCTTGGTGGCGTCGAGCTGCTGCTGGCCGGTTCCAGGCTTGGCGACGTAACGACGCCCCTGGCGCCATGCGGTGTTCTGCGCGGCGACTTCAGCGATGGCTTTGGGTTGCGCCAGGCTGGTGCTTTGCACCTGATCCGGCATGCGCAAGACCTGGCCGGTCTTCAGCAGGTTGATGTTGCCGTTGATGAACGCATCCGGGTTCAACGCCTGGATGGCCAGCATGGTCTGCTGCACCGAACCGCCATTACGCGCCTTCGCTGCGATTTCCCACAGGGTATCGCGCGGCGTGGTGGTGTAAGTCGATGGCTTGGTGGCACCGGTGGTTGGCGCGGTAACGGCTTGAGCCGGCGCAGGTTGCGCGGCGGCGTCGGCGGTTTGTGGCGAGAATTTGGACGGATCGAGCAGCACGCTGTAATCGCGCAGCAAGCGACCGTTAGGCCACATCACCTGAACCAGGAATTTCACCATCGGTTCGGAGAGCGGTTTGCTGGACGTCACGCGCAGGATGCTTTTACCGCTGGCGTTGAGCACCGGGGTAAAGGTCAGGTCATTGAGGAATGCCTGGCGATCAACCCCGGCCTTGGCGAAATCGTCGGCCGAGGCCAGGCTCGGCACCACTTCGGCAGCGGTGAGGTCCTTGACGTCGAGCAACTCGATTTCTGCCACCAGGGGCTGGTTCAGCGTCGACTTCAGGGTCAGTTCCCCGAGCCCGAGGGCATGCGCCATACCGGAGGACAGCGCCGAGGCGGCCGCTATTGCTAACACCAGTTTGCGAACTTGAACCATAGCCTCATCCTTTGTTTGAACATTCCTCGGCCAGCGAGAAGGTGTTGAAAGTCGCTGCCGTAAGGCATTGCGCGCGGCGGCGAAGGGTCGTCGCGCGCGATCATTTCTTTGATGCCCTGGAAAGTCCCGTAGGGTGACTCGCCTTCAGCACTCCGGCCAAGCATAGCGCTCAGCTAGAATCATTCGACAAATTGTTGCCAAGTATCTTTTACAGCAGGTCTTTTATCAACAATTCAGCCACCTGCACAGCATTGAGCGCAGCGCCCTTGCGTACGTTATCTGACGTCAGCCACAGATTTAGTTCCGACAGGTCGTCGACACCGTGGCGAACCCGGCCGATGTAGACCACATCCTGCCCTACCGCGTCACCTACCGGCGTCGGGTAATCGCCTGCTTCGACCAGCTCAATGCCTGGCGCGTCTTCCAGTGCAGCGTTCACTTTTGCCAGGTCCACAGCGCTCGCTGACTGCAAGGTCACACTAAAGCTATCGCCAAAAAACACCGGGGCTTGAATGCAAGTCGCGGAAATCTTTAATAAAGGCAGCGCCATCACCTGACGCAGCTCACGTACCAGGCGTTTTTCCAGCAGCGTGTGACCCTGATCATCGGGTTTACCGACTTGGGCCAGCAAATTAAAGGCCATTTGCCGATCAAAGAAAGTCGGCTCCAGCGGACGCACATTGAGCAGTTCGGCGGTTTGCCGGGCCAACTCGGTCACCGCTTCGCGGCCCTGGGCGGAGACGGCCAGGCTGGCGGTCACGTTGACTCGCTGCAGGTCGATCACGCCGAGCAACGGCGCGAGCACCACGGCCAAGGTGGTGGCCGACGGGCTCGGGCTGCTGACCTGGAACGGCTTTTTCAGACCCGCCAACACCTGAGCATTGGCTTCCGGCACCACTTGCGGCGCCTGATCGGCCGGCAACGCGCCGGACAGATCGATTAGCGAGCAACCGGCAGCCGTGGCGCGCGAGGCGAAACTCAGGGTCACCGCCGGGCCGGCAGCGAAGAACACCAACTGAACCTTGCTGAAATCGAACTCATCGACTTCCCGCACGCGTACGTTCTTGCCGCGAAACGGCACCGAATGCCCGGCGGATTCGCTGCTGGCCAGCAGGTGCAGGTTGCCGACCGGGAAGTCTCGCTCTTCAAGAATCTGCACGAGCGTTTCGCCGACAGTACCGGTGGCGCCGATCACGGCAATATCGAAGGACTGGCTCATGGTTCTACCTCAGGCGAAACGGGGGAGCGGCACTTTACCGGGTGGCTGGCATGCAGGCAATTCGGGCGGAGATTTGTGGTACCAGTTCCGGCCCCTTCGCGAGCAAGCCCGCTCCCACAGGTTAATCGCAATCCCATGTGGGAGCGGGCTTGCTCGCGAAGGCGGCCTCTCTGACTACACAATTTCCATAAAAAAACCCGCACCTCTTTACAAGGCACGGGTTCTTTCACAGCTTCAACCGATCAACGCTCAAGCAGAATCCGCAGCATGCGACGCAGCGGTTCGGCCGCGCCCCACAGCAGTTGGTCGCCGACGGTGAACGCGCCCAGATACTGGGTGCCCATGTTCAGCTTGCGCAGACGGCCAACCGGTACGTTCAGGGTGCCGGTGACTTTCGTCGGGCTCAGTTCCTGAATGCTGGCTTCGCGGCTGTTCGGCACCAGTTTTACCCAAGGGTTGTGCTGGCTGATCAGCCCTTCGATGTCGGCGATCGGCACGTCTTTGTTCAGTTTGATGGTCAGTGCCTGGCTGTGGCAGCGCATGGCGCCGATACGCACGCAGATGCCATCGACCGGAATCGGGCTCTTGAAGCGGCCGAGGATCTTGTTGGTCTCGGCCTGGGCCTTCCACTCTTCGCGGCTCTGACCGTTCGGCAGTTCTTTGTCGATCCACGGGATCAGGCTGCCAGCCAGCGGTACGCCGAAGTTTTCGGTCGGGTACGCGTCGCTGCGCATGGCTTCGGCCACACGGCGGTCGATGTCGAGGATGGCGCTGGCCGGGTCGGCCAGTTGATCGGCGACAGCGGCGTGGGTCGCGCCCATTTGCTTGATCAGTTCACGCATGTTCTGCGCGCCGGCACCGGAGGCCGCCTGATACGTCATGGCGCTCATCCACTCCACCAGCCCGGCTTCAAACAGACCGCCCAGGCCCATCAGCATCAGGCTGACGGTGCAGTTGCCGCCGATGTAGTTCTTGGTGCCCGCGTCGAGCTGCTGGTCGATGACCTTGCGGTTCACCGGGTCCAGCACGATCACCGCGTCATCCTGCATGCGCAGGCTGGAAGCGGCGTCGATCCAGTAACCCTGCCAGCCGGCTTCGCGCAGTTTCGGGAAGACTTCGCTGGTGTAGTCGCCACCCTGGCAGGTCAGAATCACGTCGAGGGTTTTCAGCTCTTCAATGCTGTAAGCGTCCTTGAGCGGAGCAATGTCTTTGCCCACGGACGGGCCTTGGCCACCGACATTGGAAGTGGTGAAAAACACCGGCTCAATAAGATCGAAATCCTGCTCTTCCAGCATCCGCTGCATGAGCACGGAACCGACCATACCGCGCCAACCGATCAGACCTACACGTTTCATCGCAACTACACCTTCTTTAAAAAGTGGGCCGCTGCTTTCGAAGTTGAAAGTGGCAGCGGGCCCGAGAGATTACAGATTCCGCAGCGCGGCGACTACTGCGTCACCCATTTCCTGCGTACCGACTTTAGTGCAACCGGTCGACCAGATGTCGCCGGTGCGCAGGCCCTGGTCCAAAACCAGACTGACGGCCTTCTCGATCGCATCGGCTGCATCCTGCAGATTGAAGCTGTAACGCAGCATCATCGACACCGACAAAATGGTCGCCAACGGGTTGGCAATGCCTTTGCCAGCGATGTCCGGCGCCGAACCGTGGCACGGCTCGTACATGCCTTTGTTATTGGTGTCCAGGGACGCCGACGGCAGCATGCCGATGGAACCGGTGAGCATCGAGGCCTGGTCGGACAGGATGTCGCCGAACAGGTTGTCGGTAACGATCACGTCGAACTGCTTCGGTGCGCGCACCAGTTGCATGGCGGCGTTGTCGACGTACATGTGGCTCAGTTCGACTTCAGGGTAATCCTTGGCGACTTGCTCGACCACTTCACGCCACAGCTGGCTGGACGCCAGCACGTTGGCCTTGTCCACCGAGCAGAGCTTTTTGCCACGGACCATGGCCATGTCGAAACCGACACGGGCGATGCGGCGGATTTCGCTTTCGCTGTACGGCAGGGTGTCGTAGGCCTGGCGCTCGCCGTTTTCCAGTACACGCACGCCACGTGGCGCGCCGAAGTAGATGCCGCCGGTCAGTTCACGGACGATCAGGATGTCCAGGCCAGCAACGATCTCAGGCTTCAGGCTCGACGCTTCGGCCAGTTGCGGGTACAGGATCGCCGGACGCAGGTTGCCAAACAGGCCCAGCTGCGCACGAATCTTCAGCAGGCCGCGCTCAGGGCGGATGTCACGCTCGATGGTGTCCCATTTCGGGCCGCCCACGGCGCCCAGCAGTACAGCGTCGGCAGCACGGGCGCGAGCCAGGGTTTCATCAGCCAGCGGCACGCCGTGCTTGTCGATCGCTGCGCCGCCGATCACGTCGTGGCTCAGTTCGAAGCCCAGGCTGTACTTGTCGCTTGCCAGCTCCAGCACCTTGACCGCTTCGGCCATGATTTCCGGGCCAATACCGTCACCTGGGAGAATCAGAATCTGCTTGCTCATGCTTTCCTCATGTCATCAGTCGGTGCGCCCGTGGGCGCACCCGGAAAAATTCGTTCAGCCGCTATCGTTCAGAGCTTATCGTTCAGCCATCAGCACCAGTACATCTGTACTGAACGAACCATCGGCCTCAATCTCAAAATACTCGCGCACTTCGTTGCCCATCGACTTCTGCAACTCGAGGATCGCGGCGCGCATCACTTCGGGTGTGCGCATGCGCTCGACCCAGGAGGTGTACTCCAGACGCAGCCGCTGACGCGTGGTGCTACGGGTATGCAACCCCGCCTCGCTGACCTGGCGCAACCACTCGCCCGCCGAATAATCGCGCACATGGCTGGTGTCGCGCAGCACTTCGACGCTTTGCAGGTAGGTGTCGAACAACGGACTGCCCGGCGACAACACGTCGACAAACGCCGCCACGCCGCCTGGTTTCAGCACCCGGCGCACTTCGCGCAGGGCCACGCCGAGATCGCTCCAATGATGCGCCGAATAACGGCTGAAGACGAAATCGAACTCGCCATCGGCGAACGGCAGGCGCTCGGCGGCGCCGTTAACGGTGGTGACATTGCTGAAACCACGATCAATCGCGGCGGCGGCGACCACGTCGAGCATTTGCTGCGACAGGTCGTAGGCCACCACCTCTTTCACCAGCGACGCCACATGGAAACTCACATGACCGGCGCCGCAACCCAAGTCCAGCACGCGGGCATTGCCCTGCCCGGCCAGTTCAGCCTGTAGCAGTGCGAACTCGGTGCCTTGAGCGTGAACGGCGCTGCTCAGATAGGCCGAGGCCTGTTCACCGAATTGCTTTTGTACGACTTGGCTGTGCTGGGCGGTACTGGTCATGGGGACTTCCTTTTGGGGTTAAGCCTTGTGGTGTTTGGGCTGCCGTCTTCGCGAGCAAGCCCGCTCCCACAGTGGTTTTTCGTCGTTCACAAAACCACTGTGGGAGCGGGCTTGCTCGAGAAGAGGCCCGCCCTGTCTACATCAATCCCGGATCAATCAAACGTCGCGAAACAACCACGGCTGGCTCGCCCGGTGTTTGCTTTCAAACGACGCAATCGCCTCGTGATCCATCAATGTCAGACCAATATCGTCGAGACCATTGACCAGGCAATGCTTACGGAACTCATCCAGTTCGAAGCTGTAGGTCTTGCCGTCAGGCCGGGTCACGGTCTGGGCTTGCAGATCGACCGTCAACTCGTAACCAGGATTCGCTTCAACTTGCTGGAACAGTTCATCGACTTCAGCGTCGCTCAAGATGATCGGCAGCAAGCCGTTCTTGAAGCTGTTGTTGTAGAAAATGTCGGCGTAGCTCGGCGCGATGATGCTGCGAAAACCGTACTCTTCAAGCGCCCACGGCGCGTGTTCACGGCTGGAGCCGCAACCGAAGTTCTCGCGGGCCAGCAACACGCTGGCGCCTTGATAACGCTCGGCGTTGAGCACGAAATCCTTGTTCAGCGGACGCTTGGAGTTGTCCTGGTAGGCATAGCCCACGTCCAGGTAGCGCCACTCGTCAAACAGGTTCGGGCCAAAACCGGTGCGTTTGATCGACTTCAGAAACTGCTTCGGAATGATCTGGTCGGTGTCGACGTTGGCTCGGTCCAATGGCGCGACCAAACCGGTGTGTTGGGTAAAAGCTCTCATGTGCGGTTCCTCAGATCAGTTCGCGAACGTCGATGAAACGACCGTTGACGGCAGCCGCCGCGGCCATGGCCGGGCTGACCAGGTGCGTACGGCCACCGGCGCCCTGACGCCCTTCGAAGTTGCGGTTGGAGGTCGACGCGCAATGCTCGCCCGATTCCAAACGGTCCGGGTTCATCGCCAGGCACATCGAGCAACCCGGTTCACGCCACTCGAAACCGGCTTCGAGGAAAATCTTGTCCAGGCCTTCAGCCTCGGCTTGCGCCTTCACCAGACCCGAGCCCGGCACCACGATGGCTTGCTTGACGGTCGACGCTACTTTGCGGCCCTTGGCGATTACTGCCGCAGCGCGCAGGTCTTCGATCCGCGAGTTGGTGCAGGAACCGATGAACACGCGATCCAGCTGAATATCGGTGATCGCCTGATTGGCGCTCAAACCCATGTATTTCAAGGCGCGTTCGATGGAACCGCGTTTGACCAGGTCCATTTCCTTCGCCGGGTCCGGCACGTTCTGATCAACGGCCAAGACCATCTCGGGCGAAGTACCCCAGCTGACTTGCGGCTTGATCTGAGCGGCGTCGAGTTCAACCACGGTGTCGAACACCGCGTCAGCGTCGGAGACCAGGTCTTTCCAGGCTTCGACGGCCATGTCCCATTCCGCGCCTTTCGGGGCGAATGGACGGCCCTTGACGTATTCCACGGTTTTTTCGTCAGCGGCTACCAGACCAACACGAGCGCCGGCCTCGATGGACATGTTGCAGATGGTCATGCGGCCCTCCATCGAGAGGGCGCGGATGGCGCTGCCGCGGTATTCGAGCACGTAGCCCTGTCCGCCGCCGGTGCCGATCTTCGCGATCACGGCGAGGATGACGTCCTTGGCGGTGACGCCGAGCGCGCAGTGCGCCTTCGACCGAGACCAGCCATGTTCTTCATTTTCTGTAGGCGACCAGGGTCTGCGTGGCGAACACGTGTTCAACCTCGGAAGTGCCGATGCCGTGAGCCAAGGCGCCGAAGGCGCCGTGCGTGGAGGTGTGCGAGTCGCCGCAGACGACGGTCATGCCCGGCAAGGTCGCACCCTGCTCCGGGCCGATCACGTGAACGATGCCTTGACGCACGTCATTCATTTTGAATTCGGTGATGCCATATTCGTCGCAGTAATCATCGAGGGTCTGAACTTGCAAACGCGAGACCTGGTCGGTAATCGCTTCGATGCCGCCCTTGCGATCCGGGGTGGTCGGCACGTTGTGGTCCGGGGTGGCGATGATCGAATCGACGCGCCAAGGCTTGCGCCCGGCCAGACGCAGGCCTTCGAAAGCTTGGGGCGAAGTCACTTCATGGATGATGTGGCGGTCGATATAGATCAGCGACGACCCATCGTCGCGCCGTTTCACTTCATGGGAATCCCAAAGCTTGTCGTAAAGCGTTTTGCCGGCCATCAGACGGTCCTCATCAGCTTGTTTCTATGCCGTGGGTTTTGAGCAATTCAATAACCCCTTGGCTTGTGAGGTCGATCCTAGGGGGTTACATTAAATAACTCAAATTCATATTTTTTATGCTTTGGATAACCAACTGGAATACCACAATGGATCTGGCCAACCTCAACGCTTTTATCGCGATTGCCGAGACCGGGAGTTTCTCTGGTGCCGGCGAGCGCCTGCACCTGACGCAACCCGCCATCAGCAAGCGCATCGCCGGCCTGGAGCAGCAATTAAAGGTGCGCCTGTTTGATCGCCTGGGCCGTGAAGTCGGTCTGACCGAGGCCGGACGCGCCCTGCTGCCGCGCGCCTATCAGATTCTCAACGTGCTGGACGACACCCGCCGCGCCTTGACCAACCTGACCGGTGAAGTGAGCGGTCGCCTGACACTGGCCACCAGTCACCACATCGGTCTGCACCGTTTGCCACCGTTATTAAGGGAGTTCACCCGCCGTTACCCACTGGTGGCGCTGGATATTCAGTTCCTCGATTCGGAAGTGGCCTACGAAGAAATCCTCCATGGCCGTGCCGAACTGGCGGTCATCACCCTGGCGCCGGAGCCCCATGCACTGGTCAAGGCCATGCCGGTGTGGGACGACCCACTGGATTTCGTGGTCGCCCCGGAGCACTCGCTGATCAGCAATGGCCCCGTCAGCCTGGCCGACATCGCCCTGCACCCGGCGGTGTTCCCCGGCGGCAACACGTTTACCCACCACATCGTCCAGCGCTTGTTCGAGGCCCAGGGCCTGACGCCGAACATCGCCATGAGCACGAATTATCTGGAAACCATCAAGATGATGGTCTCGATTGGCCTGGCCTGGAGCGTTTTGCCACGCACCATGCTCGACGATCAGGTGGCGCGCATTCCTTTGCCGGGCATACAGCTCACTCGCCAGCTAGGCTATATCCTGCACACCGAAAGGACGCTTTCGAATGCGGCACGCGCCTTTATGGCCCTGCTGGATGCACAAATAGATCTGCCAGGGACCCACGGCTAACTTGTGCTACTCCTATAGAGCTGTAAAACCCCGTGCCTAACGCCCCATTCAGCCCAAGGCCTGTTGCCAATGCCCAAATCTGTTGACCGTATTCCACCGATGCCGCGTATTCAGGCCATTGACCCGCAGCGCTCGGAGCAGAGTTGGGAAAGCGCCCCGCAGTTGTTGGCCGCGCTCAATGGTGCGCATCTGGGTGCCTGGTATTGGGACATCGAACGCGGGCAGATCAGTTGGTCACGGGGCACGCAGGCGCTGTTCGGCTTCGATCCCAAGCAACCCATGCCGGCAGACCTCGAATACCTCGACCTGTTGCCACCGGAGGACCGGGCTAAAACCATTCGCGCATTCAACTCAGTCATCGCCGGCGCCCCGCTGGAACAGGCGATGCACCACCGCATCCGCTGGCCCGACGGCAGCCTGCACTGGCTCGAGATCAATGGCAGCCTGCTGCCGGACAAGCACGGCCGGCCGCGGATGATCGGGGTGATCCGTGAAATCACTCACCAGCGGCAACGGGAACAAGCCCTGAGCAGCTCGGAAAAGCGCTTCGCCACGTTGTTTCACCTGTGCCCGAACATGGTGCTGTTGACCCGCCAGGAAGACGGCTTGATCAGCGAGGCCAACCAGTATTTTGAAAGCCTGTTCGGCTGGCCGGTACAAAGTGCTATTGGCCGCACCACCCTGGAACTGGGCCTCTGGGTCCATCCCGAGCAACGGGCCGCTCTGGTCAAGGCCACCAAGGCCAAGGGCGAACTGATCAGCATGGAAGTGCAGTTTCGCGCCAGCAATGGCCAGGTCCACGACGGCATCCTCAGTGCGCAAAAGGTCGAGCTCGAAGGCCAGCCTTATCTGCTGAGCACCTTCCTCGACACCACAGAACGCAAAGCCGCCGAACATGCGCTCAAGGACAGCCAGGAGCGCCTCGACCTGGCCCTGGATTCGGCGCAACTCGGCACCTGGGACTGGCACATTCCCAGCGGCATGCTCTACGGCTCGGCCCGGGCGGCGCAGCTGCACGGGCTGGAAGCCAAACCCTTTCATGAAGCCTTCGATGAATTTTTCGAAGGCGTGCCCGGCGAAGAGCGCGACAGCATGCGCAACGCCTACCGCAGTCTGCGCGAAGGCCCGGCGGGCAATTATCAACTGACCTATCGCGTGCAATTACCCGACGGCAGCTCGCGCTACCTGGAAAGCCGTGCCCGACTCTACCGCGATGAAAACGGCCTGCCGTTGCGCATGGCCGGCACCTTGCTGGACATCACTGATCAGGTCGAGCGCGAGCAGCAGTTGGTGGCCTCGGAGGAGAAATTCGCCACCCTGTTCCAGGTCAGCCCGGACCCGATCTGTGTGACGCGTCAGGAAAGCGGACAATTTATCGAAATCAACTCCGCCTTCACCCAGACCTTCGGCTGGACCGCCGCCGACGTGATTGGCCACAGCGCCGATGAGATCGGCCTGTGGGACGCTTCGTCGAAAAGCCTGCAACGGATCGAGCAGGTGATTCGCGAACAAGGCCTGAACAACGTCGCGATTCAGGTCCAGCACAAGAGCGGGCAGTCCCTGACCTGTGTGATTTCCAGCCGGCAGATCAGCGTCGACGACCACCCGTGCATCGTTACCACCCTGCGCGACATCACCCAGCAACAGCGCTCGGAAGCGGCACTGAAGGCCAGCGAAGAGAAATTCGCCAAAGCGTTCCACTCCAGCCCCGACGCCATCACTATCACCGAACGCGATACCGGGCGCTATCTGGAGGTCAACGACGGTTTCTGTCGCCTGACCGGTTATCGCGCCGATGAAGTGCTGGGCAAAACCGTGTATCAGGTGGGTATTTGGGCTGAAGAGAAACAACGTTCGGCGCTGCTGGCCGAGTTGCAGATCAAGGGCCGCGTGCACCACCAGGAGATGCTCGGGCGTAACAAAGGAGGCGATCTGCTGACCGTCGAGGTCTCGGTCGAACCGATCACCCTCAACGAAACCGCCTGCCTGCTGCTGACCGCCCGGGACGTCAGCCTGTTAAAAAACGCCGAAGCGCAGATCCGCCACCTGGCCTACCACGACCCGTTGACCAACCTACCCAACCGCGCGCTGCTGATGGATCGGCTGAGCCAGCAGATCGCGTTGCTCAAACGTCACAACCTGCGTGGCGCGTTGCTGTTTCTAGACCTCGACCACTTCAAGCACATCAACGACTCCCTCGGTCACCCGGTGGGCGATACAGTGCTGAAGATCATTACCGCGCGGCTCGAAGCCAGCGTGCGCATGGAAGACACCGTCGCAAGGCTGGGCGGTGACGAGTTCGTGGTGTTGCTCAGCGGTCTGGAAGGTTCGCGCAGCGAAGTCAGCGAGCAGGTTCGGGAACTGGCAGACACTTTGCGCGAATTGCTCTCGGAACCGATGTTCCTCGACGGCCAGCGCCTGCAAGTCACGCCGAGCATCGGCATCGCACTGATTCCCGACCACGGCTCGACCCCAACCGACCTGCTCAAGCGCGCCGACATTGCCCTTTACCGGGCCAAGGATTCCGGGCGCAACACCACGCAGATGTACCACAACACCATGCAGAAGGCCGCCAGCGAACGGTTGCGCATGGAAACCGACCTGCGCCTGGCGCTGTCCCGGGGCGAGTTCAGCGTGCATTACCAACCGCAAGTCGACGCTCAGGACAACCGCATCATTGGCGCCGAAGCCCTGGTGCGCTGGAACCACCCGGAACTGGGCGCGCAATCGCCTACTGAGTTCATCAAGGTGCTTGAGGACAGCGGGCTGATTCTGGAGGTCGGCACCTGGATCCTCGACGAAGCCTGCGATGCCTTCAAGCAATTGATCGCCAAGGGCCTGATCGACCCGTTCAACTTCAGCCTGTGCGTGAACATCAGCCCGCGGCAATTCCGTCAGAACGACTTTGTCGAACGTATCGAACGCAGTCTCAGCAACCATGGCCTGCCCTGCTCGTTGCTAAAACTGGAAATCACCGAAGGCATCGTCATCCAGAACCTGGAAGACACCATCAGCAAAATGCGTCGCCTGAAAAAACTCGGTGTGAGCTTTGCCATGGACGACTTCGGCACCGGTTATTCCTCGTTGACTTACCTCAAGCGCCTGCCGGTGGACACGCTGAAAATCGACCAGTCATTCGTCCGCGACGCCACCACCGACCCCAACGACGCCGAAATCATCCGCGCCATCGTCGCCATGGCCCGCAGCCTGGAATTGGAGGTGATTGCCGAAGGGGTTGAAACACCGGAGCAACTTGAGTTTTTGCAGGGATTGGGTTGCCATTTGTATCAGGGCTTCCTGCACAGTCGACCGTTGCCGGTGGAGGCGTTTCAAAAACTCCTGAAGTAACACAGACCGTGTAGGAACTGCCGAAGGCTGCGATCTTTTGATCTTGGTTTTGCAGTGCAATGACCGACGCGAAGATCAAAAGATCGCAGCCTTCGGCAGCTCCTACAGGGCAGGCTTGTACATCAATGTGATCGGCAGATTTTTTCAGGCCGCTTGCGCGACTTTCAAACCCAGCAAACGCGAGACATGATCCAGTTCGGTCTCACGCCGCAGCACGGTGAACAGCTCCACTGCTTCGGGATAGTTGCGGGTCAACATTGCCAGCCATTGCTTCAAGCGACCCGGCGATTGGCGCGGAGTCATTTGTGCCTTGGCTTGCAGCCAAAAGTCCTGGATCAGTGGCAGTAGCTCGGCCCAGGTCATCTCGACCACTTCTTCGCCGGCTCGCGCGGCGGCGATTTGCCGGGCCAAGTCCGGGCGCGACACCAGGCCACGACCGAGCATGATGTCTTCGACACCGCTGATTTCGCGGCAACGACGCCAGTCTTCGACGCTCCAGATGTCGCCATTGGCGAACACCGGCACCTTGACCACGTCCTGTACCCGTGGAATCCACTCCCAGTGGGCCGGCGGTTTGTAGCCATCGGTCTTGGTCCGCGCATGCACCACGATGTGCGCCGCGCCACCCTCGGCCAGGGCCGTGGCGCAGACCAGCGCGCCATCCGGGCTATCGAAGCCGAGGCGCATCTTGGCGGTGACCGGGATGTGTGCGGGCACGGCACGACGGACGTGTTCGACAATTTGGTTGAGCAGCTCGGGTTCTTTGAGCAGCACTGCACCGCCACGGGACTTGTTGACGGTCTTGGCCGGACAGCCGAAGTTCAGGTCGATGACTTCCGAGCCCAGCTCGCAGGCCAGCGCCGCGTTTTCCGCCAGGCACACCGGGTCGGAGCCAAGCAATTGCACACGCAATGGCACACCGGACGCGGTTCGCGCACCGCTCAGCAGTTCAGGACCGAACTTGTGGTAATAGGCCGGCGTGAGCAGTTGATCGTTGATCCGAATGAATTCGGTTACACACCAATCGATACCGCCGACGCGGGTGAGCACGTCCCGCAGGATGTTGTCGACCAACCCCTCCATGGGCGCCAAAGCAATTTGCATGGAAAACACACTCAACGAAAAACGTGCGGCAGTTTACAGGTTTAGCCCGGGTAGGAGCTGCCGAAGGCTGCGATCTTTTGACTTTGCGACGAAGGTCAAGATCAAAAGATCGCAGCCTTCGGCAGCTCCTACAGGGATTGGCTCAGGTCAGGACTTGCAACGCCGGGCCGTAGCCTTCGATAAATTCCACAGGCATGCGCTTGGGCTTACCGGTGGACAGTTCGATGCAGACGAAGGTGGTTTGGGCACGCAGCAGCGTGGTGTTGTCGCTTGGGCGCTTCAACTGGAAGTGGCGGGTCATTTTCAGGCGCTGGTCCCAATCGACGATCCAGGTCGCCAATTGCAACTCGTCGCCTTCATAAGCTGCGGCGAGATAATCGATCTCGTGGCGCACCACGGCCATCGCCCGATCCAGCTCGACGGTACTCGACCAGGTCCAGGCCAAGCCGTTGCGAGTGGCGCCAGGCGCAGCGTTCGAGCCAGGTCACGTACACCGCGTTGTTCGCGTGGCCCAGCCCGTCGATGTCCTCGGCGCCGACTTCCAGATCAATGATAAATGGCGTTGTCCGATCCCAGCCCATGCCCCACTCCCGGTCAGATAAATTCGACCGGGGAGTGTAACGGATGCTCAGGCCAATTGCCGCGCCTGAAGGCTGCGGCCGGCCAGCAGTGATAGCACCCCATCAATCACCCGAGGGTCCGCCAGCACGCGCTGATGACCACCCTCCTCCAGGCGCAACAGGCGACTGTCGAACCAGGCTTCGTGGATCAGTTGGGCTTCCTTGGCGGACACAAAGCAATCGTCTTCGGCGTGGACGATCAACCCCGGCATATCGAGTTGATAGTGCGCGACATCCAGGGTGGCGGCGCGCATGCCGACGTCTTTCTCGACTTGGCGAATGAACGCCGAGCGGGCTTTCGGTGGTAGTCGTACATAGCGGGCGAAACCACGCAATACACCTAGAATCCGTGCCGGAGCGGCAATCGTCACCAGGGTCTCGGTGCGCAAACCCAATTGCACCGCGAGCATCGCACTGGCGCCGCCCATGGAGTGGCCGATGACCGCTTGCAGAGGCGGCAACTCAGCGGCCGCTTCGAGCATGGCCCGGGCGAACAGCACCACATTGGCTTCGCGACCTGGGGAGCGACCGTGGGCCGGACCGTCCAGCGCCACCACGGTGTAGCCAGCTTCCACAAGCGCGGTGATCAGGCTGGCGAATTGGGTGGGCCGCCCTTCCCAACCGTGCATCAACAAGACCGCCGGGCCCTGCCCCCAGCGCAAAGCCGAGAGGCCGAACCGCAAGGTGATCCGCTCGGATTTCGCCAGCAGCGGCAACTCCCAGTCACGGGGCGCAAATGTGCGCGGTGTCATGAACGCCAGTCGCATTTTGCTTGCGACCAGTTTTGGTGCGAACCAGCCTAAGGTGCCATTAACGCCACGAACCCACTTTAACGTGCTCATCGCTCCACTCCTCAGGCTTTTGCCTTCAGGTCATAGCACCGCTGATTTGGCGGCGCGCAGCAGTCGATCGGACAACTCACCTGGCCCCAGCGCCCGCGCCAGAGCCAAACCACCGACCATCAAGGCCATGTCAGCCAGGGCTTTATCGGTGTCTTCCGGGCTGGCCGCCAATTGCGCGACCATCATTTCCACGTGCTCATTCAACGCCACACGGAATTCGTCCGGCAGACGTCCCAGCTCACCGACTGAAGCCGGGATCGGGCACGCGTGCTCGGTGGAATCGCGGTGTTTACGCGACAGGTAGAACGCAGCGACCAAGGCGCGACGCTCTTCGCCGGTCAACTCGGCGTCCATGTCGGCGATCAAGCCTCGGCGCTGGCCGAGCAGTTGCTTGAACGCTTCCAGCATCAGCGCGTCCTTGCTTTCAAAGTGCGCGTAGAAGCCGCCGACCGTCAGACCGGCCGCACCCATCACTTCGCCCACACTCGGCTCGGCCGGGCCACGCTGGATCAGCGCAGCGCTGGCAGCCTTGAGGATGCGTTCGCGGGTTTGAGCTTTTTTATCGTTCATCGTTGCCTCCGAATATTACGACTAGAATATTATTCGCATAATAATTTTGCGCAAGTCATGGGTGTGACCGCTGGTCTGAAGAACAGTTTTGAAGAAAAAGGAGAATTGGCCAAACGCCAGACAAACAAAAGGGCCATTCAATAATTGAATGACCCTTATAAATCCCGCAAAGCGGGTAATCGTGGCGTCCCCTAGGGGACTCGAACCCCTGTTACCGCCGTGAAAGGGCGGTGTCCTAGGCCACTAGACGAAGGGGACACAAACCTTCTATACAACTGACCAGCGCTGAGTGCTGATCGATTCAAGGCCGGTGTGGCCAGACCTTGAACTGTAAAATTGGTGGAGCTAAACGGGATCGAACCGTTGACCTCTTGCATGCCATGCAAGCGCTCTCCCAGCTGAGCTATAGCCCCGATTTATCGCCTGGCGGCGGAGCGGCATCTTGCGACACTACTTCTGTAAAACTGGCGTCCCCTAGGGGACTCGAACCCCTGTTACCGCCGTGAAAGGGCGGTGTCCTAGGCCACTAGACGAAGGGGACGCAAACCCTTCTATACAACAGATCAACACTGAGTGTTGATCGCTTCAAAGCCGGTGTGGCCAGACCTTGAAGTGTAAATTGGTGGAGCTAAACGGGATCGAACCGTTGACCTCTTGCATGCCATGCAAGCGCTCTCCCAGCTGAGCTATAGCCCCTCATCGCTGAGGACGGGGCGAATCTTAATGGCGCATCGAAAGCCTGTCAAACTTATTTTTAAAATATTTCAAAGTTTTTTGCCGACATAACAATCACTTACCGCCCTTCCCCCGAAAAACCGGGGCCTTGGGAAAGAACGCAGGCCCATGGAACCTGGCGAAGCCTGCGATCTTTTGCGAAGTGCCGAAGAAGAAGATCAAAAGATCGCAGCCTTCGGCAGCTCCTACGAGGCGATATTGCCCAGCAGTTTTTCCCACTCCTTGTTTTCCTTCTTCGACACGCCACCGAGCAAGTCGATGGCCTGGCGCAGACGGAAACGCGTCAGGTCCGGGCCGAGGATTTCCATCGCATCAAGCACCGACACCGAACTGGCCTGGCCTGTAATCGCAGCGAACATCAGTGGCATGGCGTCACGCAGCTTCAGCTCCAGGGACTCGACCACCGCTTGAATCGTCGCGGTGATGCTGTCCTTTTCCCACTGACGCAGGCTTTCGAGCTTCCACAGAATCAATTGCATCAACTGACGAACCTGATCGCCCGAGAGCTTCTTGGATTCGAACAGCTTGGCGTCCGGGTTCACGCCACCCGCGAAGAAGAACCCGGCCAACGGCGCAACCTGGCTGAAGGTTTCAACCCGGCCCTGCACGTGCGGTGCGATCTTCATCATGTATTCCGGGTTCAGCGCCCAGGTCTGCAAGCGGCTGGCAAATTCTTCCACCGGCAAGTCCCGCAGCCACTGGCCGTTCAGCCACGACAGTTTCTCGACGTCGAAGATCGGGCCGCCGAGCGAGACGCGGCTCAGGTCAAAGTTGTCGACCATTTCCTGCAGCGAGAACTTCTCGCGCTCGTCCGGCATCGACCAGCCCATGCGACCCAGGTAGTTGAGCATCGCTTCCGGCATGAAGCCCATGCGCTCGTAGAACGTCACCGAGGTCGGGTTCTTGCGTTTGGACAGCTTGCTCTTGTCCGGGTTACGCAGCAGCGGCATGTAGCACAGTTCCGGTTGTTCCCAGCCGAAGTACTCGTACAGCAAGATCAGTTTCGGCGCCGAGGGCAGCCATTCTTCGCCGCGCAGCACGTGGGTGACGCCCATCAACGCGTCGTCGACCACGTTGGCCAGGAAGTACGTCGGCAGGCCGTCGGTCTTCATCAGCACTTGCATGTCCATGCGATCCCACGGGATCTCGACGTCGCCACGGAGCATGTCCGGCACCACGCAAACGCCTTCGCTCGGCACTTTCATGCGGATCACATGCGGCTCGCCGGCGGCCAGGCGACGGGCGACTTCTTCCGCCGACAACAACAGTGCACGGCCGTCGTAACGCGGGGTTTCGCCACGGGCCATTTGCTCGGCGCGCATTTGGTCCAGTTCTTCGGCGGTGCAGAAGCACGGGAAGGCGTGGCCCATTTCAACCAGTTGCTGGCAGTACTTCTGATAGATCTCGCCGCGCTCGCTCTGACGGTATGGACCGTGTGGGCCGCCGACGTCCGGGCCTTCGCTCCAGTCGATACCCAACCAGCGCAGGGCGTCGAAGATCTGCTGTTCGGACTCGCGGGTCGAACGCAATTGGTCGGTGTCTTCGATCCGCAGGATGAACTCACCGCCATGCTGCTTGGCAAAGCAGTAGTTGAACAATGCGATGTAAGCGGTACCTACGTGGGGGTCCCCGGTAGGCGATGGCGCGATGCGCGTGCGGACGGTGGTCATGGCAAGTCTCGAAATGAAGATCAAACAAAGGGCGAATGGTAACAGGCGATACCCGCCCGGCTCCAGTCAGCAGGGCATTTAAGCCAAGGTTGCGTCTACAACGCCCGTATGCCGCGGTGAATGGCCGAATATCAGCCAATGGCATTTACCGTTTATCGGCTGTATGCCAGATTCGCCTGCTGATAACTTTCCTTACACTTCTCGACTACAGTTTGCCCCATGCCTGCCCAACTCAAGCGTCGCCTGTTTATTTTTCTGTTGATTGTCCTGCTGATTGCTGGTGGCTTCTTTGCGCATTGGTTTCTCAAGGGACGCTTTTATGAAAGCACCGACAATGCCTATGTCCAGGGCGAGATCACCCGTGTCTCCAGTCAGTTGGGCGCACGCATCGATGAAGTATTAGTGCAGGACAACCAGCACGTCGAAAAGGGCCAGTTGCTGGTCAAACTCGAAGGCGATGACTTCCACCTCGCCGTCGACCGCGCCACGCCGCCCTCGCCATGCGCGAAGCCGAGCGCGTGCAAGCCCAGAGCAAACTGACCCAGCAAGCCAGTCTGATTGCCGCCAGCGATGCGCAAGTCGCTTCCAGCCAGGCCAGCCTTGGTCGCTCGCAAATCGACCTGTCCCGCGCCCAGACCCTGCGCAAACCCGGCTATGTTTCGGAAGAACGGGTGACCACCCTCTCCGCCGACAACCACATCGCCCGCTCGCAAGTGACCAAGGCCCAGGCCGACGCGCAAAGTCAGCGCCAGCAGGTCAACGCCCTGAGCGCCGAGATCAAACGCCTCGATGCGATGATCGCCAACGCCAAAGCCGACCTGGCCCAATCGCAACTGAACCTGACCCGCAGCGAAATCCACGCACCGATCAGCGGCTTGATCGGCCAGCGCGCCGCACGCAATGGCCAATATGTGCAGGCTGGCGCTTATTTGCTGTCGATCGTCCCGGATCAGGACATCTGGATTCAGGCCAACTTCAAGGAAACCCAGATCGGCCATATGCAGCCCGGCCAAAAAGCCGAACTGACCTTCGATGCCTACGGCGATACGCCGATCCAGGCGCGGGTCGACAGCCTGTTCGCCGCTTCTGGCGCACAGTTCAGCCTGTTGCCGCCGGACAATGCCACGGGCAACTTCACCAAAGTCGTACAACGAATTCCGGTCAAACTGACCTTCGCCGCGGACAACCCGCTGCACGGCAAGATCCGCCCGGGCATGTCGGTCACCGTCAAAGTGAACATCAAAGACGCCCCTGACGATGGCCGGTGATCAACTGCTCCGCCCGGCCGGCGAGCCGACCCGGCGGGACTGGATTGCGGTGATGAGCGTGATGCTCGGCGCCTTCATGGCCGTGCTCGACATCCAGATCACCAACTCATCGCTCAAGGACATTCAAGGCGCGCTGTCGGCGACCCTGGAGGAAGGCTCGTGGATTTCCACCTCCTACCTGGTGGCGGAAATCATCATGATCCCGCTGACCGCATGGCTGGTGCAGTTGCTCTCGGCGCGACGGTTGGCGGTGTGGGTGTCGCTCGGATTTCTCGGCGCTTCCTTGCTTTGCTCGATGGCCTGGAGCCTGGAGAGCATGATCGTGTTCCGCGCCTTGCAGGGCTTCACCGGCGGCGCGCTGATCCCGCTGGCGTTCACCCTGACGCTGATCAAACTCCCGGAACACCACCGCGCCAAAGGCATGGCGATGTTTGCCATGACCGCCACTTTTGCGCCCTCCATCGGCCCGACTATCGGTGGCTGGCTGACGGAAAACTGGGGCTGGCAGTACATCTTCTACATCAACATCCCACCAGGCCTGATCATGATCGCCGGCCTGATGTATGGCCTGGAGAAGAAGGAATCCCACTGGGAACTGCTTAAAAGCACCGACTATATGGGCATCCTCACCCTCGGCGTCGGGCTGGGCTGTTTGCAGGTATTTCTGGAGGAAGGCCACCGCAAGGACTGGCTGGAATCGAGCCTGATCGTGACTCTGGGCAGCATCGCGCTGTTCAGCCTGATCACCTTTGTCATCGTGCAATTTTCCAAGCCCAACCCGCTGATCAACCTGCGCATCCTGGGCAATCGCAACTTTGGTTTATCGAGTATTTCCAGCCTGGGAATGGGGGTCGGGTTGTACGGCTCGATTTATCTATTGCCGCTGTACCTGGCGCAGATCCAGAACTACAACGCCCTGCAGATCGGCGAAGTGATCATGTGGATGGGCGTGCCGCAGTTGTTCCTGATTCCGCTGGTACCGAAGCTGATGAAGTTCATCTCGCCGAAGTGGCTGTGCACGCTCGGTTTCGGGCTGTTCGGGCTGGCGAGTTTTTCATCAGGCGTGCTGAACCCGGACTTTGCCGGGCCGCAGTTCAATCAGATCCAGATCATCCGCGCACTGGGCCAGCCGCTGATCATGGTGACCATCTCGTTGATCGCCACGGCGTACATCCTGCCCCAGGACGCGGGGTCGGCGTCGAGCCTGTTCAACATCCTGCGTAACCTCGGCGGCGCGATTGGCATCGCCCTCCTCGCGACCTTGCTGGATGCGCGGACCAAGACCTACTTTGATTATTTGCGCGAGTCGATTGTGCCGAGCAACCCGCAGGTCGCCGAGCGTATGGCATCGATGGCAGACCGGTTTGGCAGCGACACGGCGGCGCTGGGCAAGATGAGCGAAATCGTGCACCAGCAAGCGTCGATCATGGCCTACAACGATGCGTTTCACTTTGTCGGGATTGCGCTGGGGATCAGCATGCTTGCGGTGTTGCTGACCAAGGCGTTGCCGGCGGGGTTGAAGGCTGGTGAGGCGCACTAGCATATTGTTGAGGTGTTCTTTCGAACGCCTTCGCGGGCAAGCCTCGCTCCTACAGGGTTCAATGTGATCCTGTAGGAGCGAGGCTTGCCCGCGAAGAGGCCATAACTAACGTCGCAAATATCAGACGGCGATCAACCGATCCCGCAGCTTGCCAATCTCGTCGCGCATCTGCGCCGCCGCTTCGAATTCCAGATCGCGGGCGAGCTGGTACATCTTCTCTTCCAGCGCCTTGATGCGCTTGGCGATCTCGCCCGGCGAACGCAATTCCGCTTCGTACTTGGCGCTTTCCTCGGCAGCCTTGGCCATGCCTTTGCGCTTCTTGCTGCGCGAGCCTGGTACGACGGCGCCTTCCATGATGTCGGCGACGTCCTTGAACACGCCTTTGGGCGTGATGCCGTTGGCGAGGTTGAAGGCAATTTGCTTGTCGCGTCGGCGCTCGGTCTCGCCGATTGCCCGTTCCATCGAACCGGTAATCCGGTCGGCGTACAGAATCGCCCGACCATTGAGGTTGCGCGCCGCCCGGCCAATGGTCTGGATCAGCGAGCGCTCGGAACGCAGGAAGCCTTCCTTGTCGGCATCGAGAATCGCCACCAGCGACACTTCCGGCATGTCCAGGCCTTCACGCAGCAAGTTGATCCCGACCAGCACGTCGAAGGTGCCAAGGCGCAAGTCGCGGATGATTTCGACCCGCTCGACGGTGTCGATGTCCGAGTGCAGGTAGCGCACTCGCACGCCATGGTCGGCCAGGTAATCGGTCAAGTCTTCGGACATGCGCTTGGTCAGCGTGGTGACCAGCACCCGCTCTTCCAGAGCCACGCGTTTGCCGATTTCCGAGAGCAAATCGTCGACCTGGGTCAGCGCCGGACGGATTTCGATTTGCGGGTCCACCAGACCCGTCGGGCGCACCAGTTGCTCGACCACGCGACCGGCATGTTCGGCCTCGTAGTTGCCCGGCGTCGCCGAGACGAAAATAGTCTGCGGGCTGATGTTTTCGAATTCATCGAAACGCATCGGCCGGTTATCCAGCGCTGACGGCAGGCGGAAACCATATTCCACCAGCGTCTCTTTACGCGAACGGTCGCCCTTATACATGGCGCCGACCTGCGGCACGCTGACGTGGGACTCGTCGATCACCAACAACGCGTCGGCCGGCAGGTAGTCGAACAAGGTCGGCGGCGCCTCACCGGAGGCACGGCCCGACAGGTAGCGCGAGTAGTTTTCGATGCCGTTGCAGTAACCCAGCTCGAGAATCATCTCCAGGTCAAAACGGGTGCGCTGCTCGAGGCGCTGAGCCTCCACCAATTTGTTGTTGCTGCGCAGGTAGTCCAGACGCTCTTGAAGCTCGACCTTGATCCCTTCGATGGCACCGAGCAGGGTTTCCCGCGGCGTCACGTAGTGGCTTTTCGGGTAGAAGGTGAAACGCGGCAACTGGCGGGTGACTTCGCCGGTCAACGGGTCGAAGGCGGAAATCTTTTCGACTTCATCGTCGAACAACTCAATGCGGATCGCTTCAAAGTCGGATTCCGCCGGGTGGATGTCGATCACATCACCGCGCACCCGGAAGGTCGCCCGGGCGAAATCCATGTCATTGCGGGTGTATTGCAGGTCCGCCAGACGACGCAGCAACGCACGCTGATCGAGCTTATCGCCACGATCCACGTGCAACACCATTTTCAGATAGGTTTCCGGGCTGCCCAGACCGTAGATGCACGACACCGTGGTGACGATGATCGCGTCCTTGCGCTCCAACAGCGCTTTGGTCGCCGAGAGCCGCATTTGCTCGATGTGGCGTTGATCGAGGAGTCCTTCTCGATGAAGGTGTCCGTCTGCGGGACGTACGCCTCCGGCTGGTAGTAGTCGTAGTACGACACGAAGTACTCGATGGCGTTGTTCGGGAAGAACGCCTTGAACTCGCCGTACAACTGTGCGGCCAGGGTTTTGTTCGGCGCCAGCACCAGGGTCGGCCGCTGCACCTGGGCGATCACGTTGGCGATGCTGAAGGTCTTGCCCGAGCCGGTCACACCGAGCAACGTCTGGTGCGCCAGCCCGGCCTCGATGCCCTCGACCATCAGGCGGATGGCTTCCGGCTGATCGCCGGCAGGCTCGAAGCGGGTGACTAGCTGGAATTCAGACATGAAGTACCTCTGGGTTCTCGGAGCAGGGTTTCGCGCCAGCCCGGTCAAACCGACAGGAGCGAGAAAGGCCGCAAACGACTCACGTCGCCCGAGGAAAAAACTGGATTGTGCTCAATGTGGAGCCGATTGCCCTCGCTTTCAAGGCAAACGTCCTACATCCCTCGAAGTCTTTGACGATGCCATTCGACTAACGGTCGAAAAATAATCGAAAAAACTTAACCAAAAAGCCGAATCGTCTGTCGCCAGCAATCGCAGATGGCCTCTATACTAGCTCCCCGTTTGTGCACCGCTCTAGTGCATTCGGCTGGAGCGCGACACGTCCCTCCACACTCCATTCAGAGCCGCCGCAAAAATGAGCCTGTTCTCCGCTGTCGAAATGGCACCACGCGATCCAATCCTGGGCCTCAACGAAGCATTCAACGCCGATTCCCGAACCGACAAGGTCAACTTGGGGGTCGGTGTTTATTGCAACGAGGAGGGGCGAATTCCACTCCTGCGCGCCGTTGTCGAAGCCGAGACGATTCGCGCCGCTCAACACGCTTCCCGTGGCTACTTGCCAATCGACGGCATCGCGGCCTACGACCAGGCTGTGCAGAAACTGCTGTTTGGCAATGACTCGCCACTGATCGCTGCCGGCCGTGTCATCACCACCCAAGCCGTTGGCGGCACGGGCGCACTGAAAATCGGTGCCGACTTCCTCAAACAACTGCTGCCGAACGCCGTTGTGGCAATCAGCGACCCGAGCTGGGAAAACCACCGCGCGCTGTTCGAAACCGCCGGTTTCCCGGTGCAGAACTACCGCTACTACGACGCCGCGACCCATGACGTTAACCGTACCGGCCTGCTCGCAGACCTGAACGCCCTGCCGTCCGGCTCGATCATTGTGTTGCACGCTTGCTGCCACAACCCGACCGGCGTTGACCTGAGCCCCGCCGACTGGAACAACGTTCTGGACGTGGTGAAAGCCAAAGGTCACGTGCCGTTCCTCGACATGGCCTACCAGGGCTTTGGCGATGGCATCCACGAAGACGCCGCCGCTGTGCGCCTGTTCGCTGAGTCGGGCCTGACCTTCTTCGTGTCCAGCTCGTTCTCCAAATCGTTCTCGCTGTACGGCGAGCGCGTTGGCGCCCTGTCGATCGTCAGCGAATCGAAAGAAGAAAGCGCGCGCGTGCTGTCGCAAGTCAAACGCGTGATCCGCACCAACTACTCCAACCCGCCGACCCACGGTGCAAGCATCGTCGCCGCTGTGCTGAACAGCCCGGAACTGCGCGCGCAGTGGGAAGAGGAACTGGCCGAAATGCGCCTGCGGATTCGCGGCATGCGCATCCAGATGGTTGAGCAACTGGCGAAGCAAGCTCCGCAGCGCGATTTCAGCTTTGTCGGTCGTCAACGCGGCATGTTTTCCTACTCCGGCCTGACGGTTGAGCAAGTCACCCGCCTGCGCAACGAGTTCGGCATCTACGCTCTGGACACCGGCCGCATCTGCGTGGCCGCGCTGAACCAGAACAATATCGACGTGGTGACGAAGTCCATCGTTGCGGTGATCTGAGTCTCACGCGGTACGAAAAACGGGAAGCCCTTGGGCTTCCCGTTTTTTATTTGTGTCAGAAAATTCTCAACCCGGCGACCGAGCGCTCTAAACTGCACACAGATCAAATGTGGGAGCGAGCTTGTGTGGTGAGGGGGCTTGCCCCCGTTGGGTCGCGAAGCGGCCCCAAAACCTGCAACAGTGGAGTATCAGGTACTCCGCATGCCATGGTTTACGACTGCTTCGCAGCCGAACGGGGGCAAGCCCCTCGCCACACAAACCCGCTCCCACAGGTTTTGTGTACACCCTGGAATTCTACGAGAACCCACATGAAAAACGATGACCTACGCGCTGACCGGGACGAACTGGACCACTTCGTGCCCCGCACCACCCCGGCCAAACGCGGTAACAGCCTGGTGCTGCAAGTGGCTGCCGGTGTGTTTCTCGGCGGCCTGGCCTTATGGCTGGTGCAATTGGGCGCAACGATGCTGTATGCCAAGCTGATGCTCGGCACCTTCACCTTCGGCGGTTAGGCCAGTTCGGTCGCGCGCTGGCTGGCGGCGTCGTCATAGGCCACGTAAAGCGACTCAGCGACCTGGCTTTTGATGGCCTTGGTGCTTTCCAGGCCAAGGACGAACCCTTCAGCCTTGCCACCGGCGCGGTTCAATTCGTCGGCGGTGCTGGCCTGAGTGATGGCGTCGAACAGTTTCTCGGCGTGCGGGCCAACCCCTTTGGGCAGGCTGATCTGAGCGATGCTCATGCGAACACCTCATTAAGTCGAGGTGCTGTGAAGAATGCGGGATGGTTCATGGCGCTTACCTTTTCGGCGAATGGCCGGCAGCGCGTGTAAACACTTCCGGGCGGCTATGGTAGACCTCTGCTACGGTTCTGGTAACCGCCAATGGCCGATAAACCACCGTTCGTGCCATTGAATCGGTCAAGTTACCAATGGGCGCTTGACTTCTCTTTTTGAATCAGTAACATACACGCCATTCCGCGATAGCTCAGTTGGTAGAGCAAAGGACTTTTAATCACTTGGGTCGCCTGGTTCGAGTCCAGGTCGTGGAGCCAGACAGAAGTACCGAAAAGCCCCTGGATCGAAAGGTCCAGGGGCTTTTTTGTGGGCGACGTTTCAGGGCCAGTGCGGATTGTCGACGGTTAACCGGACAAGCTTCTTACGGCTGCGAGAAAAAACAAACGTGCAGGTCACCGTCCAGGGCGGTTGCAGGTCGGCCGCCAAACGGTCCATCTCCACTGGCTTCATGCTCAGGTGACACACCCCACGCGTTTCGATGCTCACGCCCGGCGCCATCGCATAAGGCAGTATCGTTCCTTCCCGCAAGCCGACCGGCCCGGCACCGAAAATAGCCTTGGCGGTATGAAGTAGCTCTCGACCTTTGCTCACTTCAAGCAGCACATCCTCCAACAGCTCATCCCTCTCCCCGGTATTGGTGACCCGGGCATTGACGGAAAATGACCACAACGCATTGGTCACTCCAAGCTGCTCAGCATCAGCGGACATCCAGACTTCCAACACTTTGCACTGCGCCTTGCCCTTCCCCGGCACCCACAACGCCATCACCGTGGCTGGCACCGCGAGTACTAAAATCACCGCCGTCGCATCGCTTAACGACCAGTTCATAATCCCCATGACGGCCGGAATCATCAGGACCAACGCCACGCCGAGGATCAGGCTCAGCCATATTCGGTTCATGGGTTCATTCGCTCAGGTTGAGAAAACAATGCACTCCCGAAGCATTAGCGTAGTGAAGTTCCGGCAATCGCGGCGGCGCCATGCAAAAAGGGCAGAGAGGATTCGATCCGCTCTGCTCCTTCCGGTTACAGCCAGTGGCTGTCAGACATGTTCACTGCTTTTTGCATGAACCGCTCGATGCTCGCTCGACTCATGGGCGGCTTCCACCACCGGAATCTCCTTGCCGTCGCAGTCATGCAGCTTGCCTTCGCTGAAGTAATCCCCCTCGCGCAACGCCGCCAGATCCTGGTAGCGCAGGACACGTTCGGTGCCGGCCGCGAACACCGACTGCTGATCCGAGTTGCCGGTGGTGAAGTGGTTGAAGGTCAGGTTCAGCACAATGGCCATGATCGCCGACGAACTGATGCCCGAATGGAAGATCGTCGCAAACCAGCTCGGGAAGTGATCGTAGAAGTTCGGTGCGGCGATGGGGATCATGCCGAAGCCGATTGAGGTGGCGACGATGATCAGGTTGACGTTGTTGCGGTAGTCGACCTTGGACAGCGTACGAATGCCGCTGGCGGCCACGGTGCCGAACAACACGATACCGGCGCCGCCGAGTACCGAGGTCGGCACGGCGGCGATGACCCGGCCCATGAACGGCAACAGGCCGAGGATCACCAGGAACACACCGCCAGTGGCCACCACGAAGCGGCTCTTGATGCCGGTCACCGCCACCAGGCCAACGTTCTGGGCGAACGCACTCTGGGTGAAGGAACCGAAGATCGGCGCGATCATGCTCGACAACATGTCGGCGCGCAGGCCATTGCCCAGACGTTTGGAGTCAACCTTGGTGCCGATGATTTCGCCCACGGCGAGGATGTCGGCGGAGGTTTCAACCAGGGTCACCATGATCACGATGCACATCGACAGGATCGCGGCAAAGTGGAAGGTCGGCATGCCGAAGTGGAACGGCGCCGGAAAGCCAAACATCGGGCCTTGGGCGACGGACGAGAAGTCAGCCATGCCGAGAAATACGGCGATCACGGTGCCGATGACCATGGCCAACAGGATCGACAATCGGGAGATGGTCGCGCTACCGATTTTACTCAGCAGCAATACCAGCACCAGTGTCACCGCCGCCAGACCGATATTTGCCATGCTGCCGAAGTCCGGCGCATGACTGTTGCCGCCCATGGCCCAGCGGGCGGCCACCGGCATCAGCGTCAGGCCGATGGTGGTGATGACGATGCCGGTGACCAGCGGCGGGAAGAACTTGGTAATTCGCGAGAACACCGGCGTGATCAGTAAACCGATCAACGACGCGGCAACGACCGCCCCGAGAATCGACTGAAAACCACCCTCCCCGCCACTGCTGACAATCGCCACCATGGTCGCGACGCCGGAGAACGACACGCCCTGAACCAGCGGCAACTGACAACCGAAAAACGGTAACCCGAGGGTCTGCAGCAACGTCGCCAAGCCCCCGCAAACAATGATGCAGCAATCAACAAACCGATGTCCGCCGGCGAGAGCCCGGCGGCCTGGCCAATGATCAATGGCACCGCAACGATGCCGCCGTACATGGTCAGAACGTGTTGCAGGCCGTAAGCCATATTCGCGCCGATCCCAAGGTTTTCATCCTCAGGCCGTTGGTGTGAAACATGGGGCGTTTTCATGGTTGGGGGGTTCCCTGGTTTTTGTTATGCGCACACTGTATGCAAGACTCAGGACAAATGTCTATAGAGTTGTATACAACTCATCAGTCAGATTATGGACATCTATCCATTTTGATCAATGCGCGGTGCGCCTGACGCACCAAAAACCTTGCAATACATCCAGCACAGCACACATCCCTTCTCCCGCTAGTCTTTTGTCTTCATGGCGACCGCCGGCACGGATGCCCTCTTTTTTATACATATAAAGTATGCATAATTAAGCCATTCGAAATTCAGTACGACAAGGCAAAGAACGCGGCCAATAAACTCAAGCATCGAGGCGTCAGCCTTGCGGATACCGAGTCGATATTCGATGACGAGCGAGCCCTGACGCTGCCGGACTGCGATCACGATGAGCAGCGCTGGATCATCCTGGGGCAGGATGCGAAAGGTCGTTTGCTGGTGGTTGCCTACACTTGGCGCGACCCGAATTTCGTTCGAATTATTTCCGCGCGCATCGCCACCAAAAACGAGCGCCGTCAGTACAAGGAGGCATGACCATGAAAGACGAGTACGACTTCAGTAACGCCAAGCGCGGGGCGGCTGCCTCCAGCAAAGGCAAGACCCGCATCACCATCATGCTCGATGATGCCGTGATCGAGGCGGCTCGCTCCCTCGCGGAGAACGAGGGGTTTGGTTATCAGACAGTGATCAACAACACGTTGCGACAGGCCTTGCTCTGCGAGAAGGGGCACGTCGCGAAGGCCGATCAATACAGCGGCGCAAACGCAGCCCATCTAAAAAAGGCGTAACGACCACCGACCTGAAAAGCCTCGAGAAAAAACTCGCAGAGGCCCTCAGCGAAATCCATCGGGTGATGGCGCCGGATGTTCGGCCATAGTCAGTAACCGGCGCTGAGTTACGACTATGAAAGCGATTGAGCGATTCGCACTGGTACAGCATCACGGCCCCTATGAAAACTGGCCGGAGAAAAACCCCGTCATTATCGATGGCTGCGCATCTTCGTTGGCGATTTCCGGCTTCAATCTATTGCGCCAGTACGAAACCGCAGCCGGTTATCTGCTGGTGACCGACTTCGACTGCCCCTACGAAGAGGCCGTTTGTTTTGTACTGGTCAGCCAGGACCTCAAAACGGTGTTGAGCGAACGTACGATCTACCAAATGTACAGCTCGTTCTGGCTCGAGGAGGTGATCTGGCTGGACGCAGCAAACTTCTACGCCACCATCGACGGCTTGGCCGACTACCGGTTTTATTTCACCATTCGCCGATTTGGCATTCCTTGGATCTATCCACGACTGGGGCTCGCTTGCAGGCGCTTGAATGTTAACAACGGGCTGTGGAGGCGCGACATTCGTTAAAAAGTGGCCCAAGCAACAATTTGGCCTGCGACGACCTGAACAAGGAAGGCAAACCGGATAGGCCTGCCTTCCGCCTGATCAGTCAAACCTGCTCTTTAGGCTCAATCAAACGCTCGATCACCTGCCTCAGATGAACATTCGGCGGCACCCGAATCCCAAACTCACTTTCCAGCACCCCGATCACCTCATCCACATCCCTCACCTCACGCCGTTCGCTCTCGCTGCCAATCCGGTGAATGGTGAAACTGCCGTCGCTCAATGTCCGCCGCCACCCCTCCCCGGTGAGCGACACCATCAAACGCTTATTAAACGGCGAATCTGGATGGGTCGAGACGTACCAGTTGCCGAGGGTGTAATCGATGTCTTCCTGGCGTTGCAGGTCGAAGACGTACATCGCCCGCCACTCACCGGCAACGTTGGCGCGTAGCGTGTAGCCGTCCTCATGCTGTTCGATGCGATACGTCTCGTGGGGCGTGAGCTGTTCGTCGAGGGTGTCGAGCATCAGCGGCGCGGTGGGCACCATGCCGCCGAAGCCGACGTCGCTGATGTAGCGTACGCCGTCCAGGGTCACCAGGCTCAAGCGGTGGGTGCGCGCCGTCCACGTGCCTTCGGGCTGGCCGAGTACTACGCGACCGCTGATAC
Organism: Pseudomonas sp. 10S4; assembly: GCF_034344865.1. NCBI lineage: Bacteria > Pseudomonadati > Pseudomonadota > Gammaproteobacteria > Pseudomonadales > Pseudomonadaceae > Pseudomonas > Pseudomonas sp. 10S4. The sequence goes on along the minus strand of NZ_CP133774.1, from coordinate 4,143,327 downwards.
CGCGAACGTTAAAACCCAAGTCCTGCAGCAAGGCCAGGAACAAGCTGTTCAGTTCGTAGCAGTAACCACCGCGCCCCTGGTGCAGGACTTTTTGCTCGACCGAAGGCAAATCGATCAGTACCGGCTCGCCCGATAACGTGGTGAGGTTCTCGAACGGGAAAGCACCGGTGTGGCGCAGTTGAAGTTGACGCAGGGTTTCCAGGGTTGGCGCAGGGGTAGCGCTGAAACCCAAGCGTTGCAAATATAGGTTCAGATACGTCAGGCGTGGCTCACTCATTGCTCGGTCCTTATGCACGGTGCCGCGGATCACTCCGCCGATGGGCGCCATATATAAGGGATAAAGCACTTTGTCCGACAATTGATTTCGCCAATCGCCGTCCACAAAAATCAACGCCGCTTGCGCGCCCCCAGCCGAATCCACGTCGGCGCGTGGTCGCTGGCATGGGGCTCGTTGCGCACCCAGGCATCGACGCCAGCCTCTTGCAGGTACGGACTCAGCGCCGGGTTGAGCAGCAGATGATCAATGCGCAAGCCGGAGTTTGTCTGCCAGTGCTGACGGAAGTAATCCCAGAACGTATAGAGACGATCCTCGGGATAAAGATGACGCAGGGAATCGGTCCAGCCCTGATCCAGCAGTCGCTGATAACACTCGCGACTCTCGGGTTGCAGCAGCGCGTCCTTGAGCCAGGAGCGTGTGTTGTAGATGTCCAGGTCAGTGGGCACCACGTTGTAGTCGCCGGCCAGCACCACCGGATGCTCGCTGCCCTGAAGCGCCTGTGCATAACTGATCAGGCGTTCGAACCACGCCAGTTTGTAATCGAACTTCGGCCCCGGCTGCGGGTTGCCATTGGGCAAGTACAGGCACCCCACCAGCACCCCGTGAACCGCCGCTTCGAGGTAGCGACTCTGGGTGTCGCTTTCGTCTCCCGGCAGGCCGCGCCGACTCTCCAGCGGCTGCGCATCCCGGGCCAGGATCGCCACGCCATTCCACGAGGACTGGCCGTGCCAGATCGCACCGTACCCGGCCGCTTCCAGCTCCGCGGCGGGGAAAGCACTGTCGACTGATTTGAGCTCTTGCAAGCAGACGATGTCGGGTTGTTCTCGCGTCAGCCAGGCCAGCAGGCTTGGCAACCGCGCACGCAAGCCGTTGACGTTGAACGTCGCGATTCGCAAATTTTTCATCGACCAAAGCTCCGGGTAGCGAGGTGCCTAGTGTGTGACATCGACCCGTTCAGGTGGTTGCGCCGACGAAGCAATGTACGGCGTAATAAGTGCCCAGCGCCCTGCCCGATCTGCCGAGAACATCGACCTCATGGAAACACTCCTGGAAGGCAACCGAATCATCCTGCGCCCGCTTCAATACACCGATGCCGAAGCGCTGGTGCGCGCCGCCGCAGATGGCGAACTGTGGAACCTGACAGTCACCATCGTGCCCTCCTCGACCACCGTCGACAGCTACCTCAAAAAAGCCCTCGACGGACGCGATGCCGGCAGCGTCCTGCCGTTCGTCATTGTGCTCAAGGACACGGGCAAGGTCATCGGCTCGACACGCTTCTGGAAAGTCGACCGGCTCAACCGCAAGCTCGAAATCGGCAGTAGCTGGATCGGCGCCAGTTGGCAGAAAACCTTCGTCAACACCGAAGCCAAGTACCTGATGCTGCGCCATGCCTTCGAAGTGCTCGATTGCGTTCGGGTGCAATTCATCACCGACGAAAACAACCAGAAATCCCGCAACGCGATCCTCAGGCTGGGCGCACAACAGGAAGGCATCGTGCGCCACGAGCGGATCATGCCGGACGGACGCAAACGCAACTCGGTGCGGTTCAGCATCATTGATGATGAGTGGCCACTGGTTAGGCAGAATCTGGAAAAGAAACTGGCTGAATACGAGCCCCGTTAACACACGATCTACTGTGGGAGCGGGCTTGCTCGCGAAAGCGGTGTGTCAGTTACAGCAATGCTGGATGTGCCGACGCTTTCGCGAGCAAGCCCGCCCCCACAGTGGAAATTTGCCAATGCTTAAATCCTGGAACGAAAAGGAAATCGTCACCATGCCCCTCCACTATCGCTTGGGCCAACCCGCTGACGCCTTGTGCATCAGCGGCCTCGCCACTCAAGTGTTCCTCGACACTTACGCCACCAGCGCCAACCGCACGACGCACGACCGTAGAAGAGGCGATCTGCCTTTTACGTGCAGCGTTCCGTTGACGGTCGGGCCTACCACTCGTCACGCAAACGGCACAAACCGGACCGCGAGTCACACCAACATCATGTAATGCCTCATTTCTGGAGACGAACCATGATGAATACCAAAATCACCGCGTTGTTGCTGGCCGGAGTGCTGTCAGCGGCGTCCGTGACCACGTTCGCGGCATCCAACGATTCCAGTGGCACCTCGTCAGGCGCTAGCAGCAGCGCGACAACGTCGCCCAATAAAACCAACACCCCGAGCTCCCCCACCGGCGGTAACACGTCGGACAATGACAGCCCGGCCACTGGCAGTAACGGTGGCGCCAGCGGTTCGGGAGCCGGCACCACTGGCGGAACGGAGCCTGCTGACGGCGGAACCAGCGCTGCCGGGAACGGTAAAGGCAGTTGAACGCATCAACGCAGGCCATGACATCAGTCATGGTCTGTCGACTGCTGTAAACACATGATTGGGTCAGGTACGCCCCTTGGGCGCTATCAGCCGATTGACTGATTCACCGGTCCGAACGCATCAACGCCTCGACGCCGCCCTCCATCGACAATACCGCTGATCGGTTTCGTCCCGAGTGCTTGGCCTGATACAAAGCAGCGTCCGCCCGCTGGATGAATACTTCGATACTGTCGCGCCCAGTCGGCACAAACGAATAGCAACCCAGACTGACCGTCACGTAACCGGTGGGTGAGCCGCTGTGGGTGATGTTCTTGTCCATGACGCTGCGGCGGATCTGCTCGGCAATCGCCATCGCACCGTGAATGTCGGTGTCGGGCAGCAACGCCGCAAACTCTTCGCCACCGTAGCGCACCGCCAGATCAGCCTTGCGATGGCAGCAACTCTTGAGCGCTCGCGCCACTTCGGCCAGGCAGTGATCTCCGGCCACGTGGCCGTAGGTATCGTTGTAACGCTTGAAGAAATCGATATCGAGCATCACCAGGCTCAGCGGGCTTCCCTGTCGGGCGCCACGGCCGAATTCGATCTCCAGCGCCCGTTCGAACAGACGCCGGTTTGCCAGGCCGGTCAGGCTGTCATGGGTCGCGATCAGTTCCAGCGCTTCCTGGGCCTTGCGTAGGTCAGCTTCGATCCGCCCCCCGTCGCGCACTTGATGAATGAACACCCAGCCGAACAGCCCCACGCCCAATACCACCAAGGCCACAATGACGCTGGATTGAAACGCGGTGGCGTACCACTCCTTGAGAATCGCGTCCCTGGAGGATGCCGCCGACACCACCAGCGGATAACTCTCCAACTGTCGGTAGCCATACAAGCGAACCGTGTCGTCGACCACCGAACTGATCATCGCGTTGCCAGAGGTGGCGACGGGCAGATGCTTCTGGAAAATCGCCCCTTGGGCCAACGAGGTGCCGATTTGCGCTTCAACAAACGGTCGGCGCGCCAGTAACGTGCCGTCCGTGAGCGCCAAAAACATTGCCCCGTGGTCATCAATGCTGAAGCTTTTGAAGAACTGATCGAAGTACGACATCTTGATGCCGGCCAGCAACACGCCCTCGAAGTTGCCGTCCTTGTCGTTGATGCGCTTGGTCACCGGAATGATCCACTCGCCGTTCTCGCGACTGCGAATCGCCGGCCCGATGTGCGCCAGGGACGAGACGTTTTGCTGGTGGTATTTGAAGTATTCGCGATCCATTACACCGGAGCCCCGGGGCAAATCCTGAAACGAGGTCACGACCCACTGACCTTGTTTGTCGAACAGGAAAATCCCGTGCAACTGGTGCAACGCCTGCACCCGTCGGGCGAAGGTTTTTGCAAACGCGGCTTTTGTTCACCATCGAAACCATCTGCCTGAATCCAGTCCACAAGACTGGTCAGCACCAGATCGGCCTTGGTAAACGTGTCTTCAGCCTGCTGCGCCATCGCCCGGGTAAGGTTAGATGATGCGATTTGCGCCAGGGCCAGGTCATGACGGCGTGACTGCTCCAGTTGCAAGTACAGCAAGCCGCACAGGCATAGGCACACCGCCGCAATAAACAGCGCCGCAGCCTTGAGCAGAGGCAGGCGTTTCAGGGCACCAGGAGCGTGGTGCAAGTCATGAATGGGGATCGGCAAAAGTGCTTCCTGGAGGGCACGGCGTGGGCGAAAGGCCCAAAGCCCTTATTTTTTGTGAGCTTAGTCTACGGGGGCGTCAGGGGCCAATGGGAAAACCATCTCTGCTAGGATCACAGGCCTCAAACCCTGTCCCGACAAGTTTGCCCAAGGAGGAAAAAACATGACTGCCCACCCTCACCCAACCACCATCAATACCGCCGTTTTCGATCTCGGTAATGTACTTATCCGCTGGAACCCCAGAAACCTTTACAAAAAGTTGTTCGGAGATGACGTCGAGGCCATGGAAACCTTCCTGGCAGAGGTTTGCCACACCGCCTGGAACGAACAACAAGACCAGGGCCGGACCTGGCAGGAAGCGATTGAGGAAGCCATCGCCCGGCATCCGGACCAGGAAGCGCTGATCCGCGCCTACCGCGAACGCTGGGAAGAAATGCTCGGCGGCGCCATCGAAGACACCGTAGCGATCCTTGATGAACTGCACGCCAACGGCATTCGGCTGCTGGCGCTGACCAACTGGTCCGCCGAAACCTTCCCGATTGCCCTTGAGCGTTTCGAGTTTTTGCAGCGATTCGAGGGGATTCTGGTGTCGGGCGTCGAGGGCGTGATCAAGCCTTCACCGGAGATCTTCCAGTTGCTGGCGTCACGCTACGACGTGGATAGTACTCGGGCGGTGTTCATTGATGATCACCGGCCAAACATTGAAGGGGCGCAGCGCGAAGGATTTCACGCGGTGCAGTTCTTCGACGCGGCGCAGTTGCGCAAGGATTTGGTGGCGCTGGGATTGCCGCTTCAAGCAGGCTGAAATTGGAGGATGCCCATTCGCGAGCAGGCTCACTCCCCCACTGGATCTGTGTCGTGCACAAAATCTGTGCTCACTGAAGATCAATTGTGGGAGCGAGCCTGCTCGCGATGACGGTTTCACATTCAACACGTGTGTTGCCTGGTCGTCCGCTATCGCGAGCAAGCTCGCTCCCACAGGTTCTGCGTTTTAACTCACCGATTTCAGCGCGACGGTGGCACCCGAATATCGCCGTCACGACACGAGGTCTTCACACCTTTCCCGCACGCGCCAAACCCCAGGTCCTTGCCCAGGCATACCCGCACTTCCGACAACTGCGGGCCATTGCAGATCACCGCGATACCGTTCGCGGCAATCCCGGGATTGCTTTGACGGAACAGGTCGATGATTTCCTGGGCCTGGAAGTAATGGGTGGTGGTGCTGAAGGGTTGCAACTGCTCAGGGATTTTCACCGCACCGACGGCCTTGTCCGCCACGTCCAGATAACCCGAGGCGCCGAGACCACTGCAAGTGCCGTGCTTGGACCATTCATGCTCAAGCAACTTGGGCGTCGGGAACAGCGTCAGCCCCTGCTTCTGCTCGGCCGGCGACAACGCCACCATTGGCGGGCACGACTCCGGCCAGCCACCCTTGGCGTATTGCGGCCAGAGGCCGTGAAGCACAAAGCCGTAGCCTTTGCCGGAGCATTGCGTGTCGTCTTTGTGAGTCAGGCAGAACGTCGGCGACCAGGACAGCGTCAGCAAGTAGTAATCGAACACCCCCGCCACCGACTCGGTCGGGGCTTTGCCTTGGTGTGATTGCCGAGCCGAACTCAGGCCGATGTTGCCGAAAGTAATCGCAAGGATTGCGATGGCTGCGTAAAGCTTCTTCATATACCCACTCCTTGGGGACAGTGACAGATTTGATGCCTGACCGAAGAACGGCCAACGGATGGTTTTTGTCACGCTTGTGTTGCAAGCGCATGACGCAGGGCAAAACGTGCATTACCTTGAAAGGGCTACGATCACACTTACATCACGACAGGGAACCGAAATGAGTAAGGCAGACGAGCTCGCCGCAAAACTGAAAGAAAGCCGACTAACCAGCTCGGATGCGAGCACCAGCACCGATCAGGCGATCGACAGTTGGCCCAGCCAAGTTTATGCAATGTATCACCAGATCGAAGCCTGGCTGAAGCCGCTGCTGGAGGCCGGCCTGAACATCCGCCGAAACCCCACTCATGTCTTCGAGCGTCACCCCGATGGCGCGACCTACGCCTACGCCATTGACCAACTGATGATCGAAGGCAATCACCGCCACATCACCTTGATCCCAATCGTGCGCTTCACCGCTGACGGCGCAGGGCGTGTCGAGATTCACCTCAAAGGCAAAGAAATCCCCCTGCTGCGAACTGTAAACGAACACGGCGAAACGCAGTGGTGGTTGCAGGCAATCGAGCAATCCGGGCAACAACCGGACGCAGTGGCGCTGACGGAAGTGAATCTGCTGTCGGTGATACAGGAGGGACTGGACCTCTGATCCCCTGCACTTCCCCTTGTGGGAGCGAGCTTGCTCACGAAGAGGCCTTCACATCCGACATTGATGGCGACTGCCACGCTGCTTTCGCGAGCAGACTCACTCCCACGAGGCTGAGTGTCGACCACACGAAATCAACTGTGGGAGTGGGCTTGCTCACGAAAGCGGTTTGTCATTCACCAATGATGTCGACTGACAGGCCGCCTTCGCGAGCAAGCCCGCTCCCACAGTGATTCGGTATTGATCAAAAAGCCCGGGGCCGCCCGTTTATTGGCTGACCACAATCTTCCCGATCATCTGCGGGTGCAGCACACAGAAATACTCAAACTCCCCCGGCGTGTTGAACACGTAGGAAAAGCTGTCATTGGTGTCCAGCGCTCCCGAGCGGAACACTTTGTGGGTTTCTGCCACGGTATGCGGGATCTGGTCGTCGTTAACCCACGTCACTTTGGTGCCCACCGCCACGATCAAATCCTTGGGGCCGAACATGAATTCCTTGATATCGACCTTCACTTCCGCCGCCCACACCGGCATCGACAGCATCAGGCAAACCGCGGCCAAGAGTCGCGTTTTCATCTCAAATCCTCCCTAAACCAGTGTCGAATCGATCAGCGCCAGCGGGTGCTCGCCCTGTGTCGCTCGCACTTCAGTGATCCCCAGATAGTTGCGCAATTGATCAGCCGCCACCGTCATCGGCCCAGGTGCCGGCGCCGTGCCTGGTGCGGGCTGCGGATAAGCCGTGCCGCGGGCGGTGTGGAAGGTGATGTTGCCCTCGACCTTCTGGATAACCTGATGAATATGCCCGTTCAATACCGTCACCGAACCGTACTTGCGCAGCATGGCAATCGCCTGATCGCCGTCCTCGGTGCCCCAGCCCCAGGGCTGATAAATCGTCCACAACGGAATATGGGTAAACACCACCACGGGCGTGCTGGTGGACACGGCGCGCAAATCATCGGCCAGCCACGCCAGTTGATCGGCGCCGAGGGTCGCTTCGTGGCCGGCCTGGAAGTTGAAGACATTCACCAGCGCGATGAAATGCACGCCGTGGTCATCGAAGCTGTACCAGCCATTGCCCTTGGTGCCCTTGCCGTAGCGCTCGAGGTAGAGCTTGCCGCCGCCCTCGTCGAGGGTGTCGTGCTCGCCCGGCACGTAGTGAATCGTGGACGGCAAGCCCTTGAGCAGTTGCGCGGCAGTGTCGAACTCTTCCGGTTTCGACAGGTGGGTGATGTCGCCGGTGTGCAGGATCAGCGACGGCCGTTTCGGCAGCGCAATGACCTTGTCTATGGCCACCTGCAGGGTTTTCAGCGGTTCCGGGTTCGCCTCTTTGTTGAAGCCGATGTGCGAGTCGCTGATCTGCACAAAGTGGAACGTGCTCGCGGCCAGCGCTTTGGGGTCGGAGGCGTTGCCGGCCTCGTCCAGCGCAAAGGCCCGCGGAATGCCGCCGCTCAAGGCCCAGATCACGCCGGCGCCGGCCCACGCGGAGCACTTGAGCAGCGTCCTGCGGTCGGGGTTGAGCGGACCGTCGGTGCGCCGTTCGTATTTTGAGTGAATGTCCATCGGTATGCCCTCGCTGGCGGACTACAGTGATGTAGCTGACAGGAGATACAACCGAGCAAGGCGAGTCTTTATTCCGTGTCGGAAAATAAGTTTTTTTCCGGGAATAAATCGCCACGCAATACAGTTAAGGGGGAGGACGGTTCGGAAACCACTATGAAGCGATTTGAGGAACTGTTTGCGCCCCACATGGACGCCGCCTACAACCTCGCGCGCTGGCTCACCGGCAACGACAGCGCCGCGCGCGATGTCGTGCAGGAAAGTGCCCTGCGCGCTTTCAGGTTCTTGCATCGCTTCGCCGACGGCAATTCCAAGGCCTGGTTCCTGACCATCGTGCGTAACGAAAGCTACACCTGGCTCAAAGCCTCCGCCGGCCACCGTTGGGTCGCCATCGGCGATGAGCTCCCCGAAGACGACGCGGCGTTGAGCCACAGCCAGACCCCGGAGCTGCTGGCCATTCATATGGAGAACGCGGCACTGGTCCAGCAAGCCCTGTGCGCTTTGCCAGCGATTTTTCGCGAGGTCATTGTTCTGAAGGAGCTCGAAGACATGCCCTACAAGGACATCGCCCTGGTGGTCGACATCCCCATCGGCACTGTCATGTCGAGACTGGCTCGCGCCCGCGCCATGCTCAAACTTGAACTATTGAAGTTGCATAGCCATGACTGACCTCAACTGCACGGCTTGCCAGGTGCTGATCCATGGCTACCTGGACAAGGAACTGGATCCGACAACGACTGCGAAAGTAGCCGGGCATTTGGCCAAGTGTGCCGAGTGCACGCGGTTGCATGATCAGGCGAGGTTGTTGACGGTCAGTGTGAAACGGCATGCACCGTATTACTCGGCACCGGCGTCATTGACCGCCAGCGTGTTTGCTCCTGTAGTGCCACGGACCAGCACCGTCGAACGCTGGCGAAATTGGTTCGCGCCAGCCTTTTCAGCAGCGGCGCTGGCCTTGGCGCTGGTGCTTTATGTGGCAACGCCTGGCAGCGAACAACCGTTGATGGACGAAGCCGTCTCCAGCCATGTGCGGTCATTGATGGGTGAGCATTTGAACGATGTGGTGTCTTCCGACCGCCACACCGTGAAGCCCTGGTTCACCGGCAAACTCGATTTCTCGCCACCGGTGCTCGACTACTCGGCGCAGGGGTTTCCATTGCTGGGTGGGCGGCTGGACTATCTGCAACACCAGACCACGGCAGCGCTGAGTTATGGCCGGGCGAAGCACATCATCAATGTCTTCATCTTGCCGACGACTGAGAGCGACAAACCGCCGATAACCCAATCTATTCGCGGCTTCAATGTCGTGTCCTGGCAGGAGAATCACATGCGGTTTGTGATGGTGTCGGATGTGGAGAAAGGTGAGTTGGAAACACTCGGCCAGTTGCTCAGAAAGGGAGCCTGAAGGAACTGTTGACGTCGCCCGCGTAGGAGCTGCCGAAGGCTGCGATCTTTTGATCTTGATCTTAAAAACCAAAATCAAAAGATCGCAGCCTTCGGCAGCTCGGGATTTATGGCTTGGCTTGCCCGTTCGCCGCCTGCAAATCCAGCGCCGGCAACTTCGCAGGAAAATTCAGCGCCTTCAATACCGGATCATCGTAGCCATACACGTCCGGCTTAAACGCCACCCGTCCATTGTTGCCCATGTCCACCGTCCAATACGCCAACAGCACCGGCACTTTCACCGGCAGCCGGATGTTCTCGGTCTTCCCGTTGGCCAGTTGCTTTTGAATCCCGGCGCTGTTCCAGCGCACTGGATCGTTGAACAACAACTCCACCAGTTGCAACGGATTCTCCACTCGAATACAGCCCGAACTGGTGGCGCGGACATTCTTGGCAAACAGATCACGGTGCGGTGTGTCATGCAGGTAAATCGCATAGTCATTGGGGAAGCGGATGACCACCTGGCCCAATGAGTTTTCCGGCCCTGCATCCTGGCGCAAGGTGATGCCACGCGGGTTGCTCCAGTCGATGGTCGACGGATCGAGCATCTTCCCTTCCCGATCATACGGACGAATACGGTTGGCGCTGAGGTAGTTGGGGTTGCTCAAAATCTTCGGCAAGACGTCTTCTTTCAGAATCGTCGGCGGCACGGTCCAGGTGGGGTTGAACGTGACGTAGGTAATCTCGGCCTGAAAGATCGGCGTGCTGCGAAACGGTTTGCCGACCTGCACTCGGGATCGCCAGATCGGCTGGCCGTCGCGGTACAGCGCCACCTTATAGCCAGCAATATCGACAATCACGAACGTACCTTGCAGCTTATAAAGCAGCCAGCGCGCCCGCTCCATGTTGACCCGCACCTGGTCGATACGCGCCTGTACCGGCACGTTCAACGCGGCGAGGGTCGTCGCCCCGGCCACGCCGTCCGCCCCCAGGTATTGCTCGGTTTGATACTTCTTCACCGCCGCGATCACAGCACCATCGTAATCGGTGCGTTTGCCTTTTGCGGTTCCAGATAACCACCTGCCACCAAGCGGGCACGCAACTGCCCGACGGCAGGATCGTCCATCCCCGGCGTAAGCTTCTGCCCGGCGGCAACCTTCGGCCAGCCGCCTCTGTCACGGACTTTGCGCAACTGCGCCAACGCCTCACGTAAACCGCCATACACCGCCTCTTGCGGCGGTGCCTGCGCGAAGGCGCGGGCGACATCATGGGTGTCCAGTGCGATGAAGAAGTTATTCACGTCGGCCCGGGGGTCGACGCCGGCAAGGTCAAAGTTCCAATGCATGTCTAACCGAGAAGGATCGACTTTGCCCCGGCGCAATTGCAGCAGTGCGGTGATGTAAGTGCGGGTCGCCGCGAGGTCGAAGGCAGCTTGCTGTGCAGGCGTTGGCGCCGTGTTCTGCATCGACGCCTGAGCCATGGCCAAATCATCGATACGGAAATCCGCAGGCTCCAGCCCATCGATCTGCGTGTCGTTGAGGCTTTTCAACAATTGGGCAACATCATCCGGGTTGGTCCAGGCTGCCCGAAATTGACGATGGGTGTAAAAATCCAGGACCACACGATTAACGTCTATCCGTTGATGCCGCGGGCGAGTCATCAGCGGCGGGAAGGCCGTGATCATCGGTTCCAGCACCGCGTGAATCTCTTGGGCGACGTTGTCGTCGGGTATCGCCTCGATCATGCTGATCGGTGCAGTTTCCGGCGCAATCGGCGAAGTTTCAGCGAACGCCCCGCCGCTGATCAGAAAGACCATAATAAAGGCATGGCTTATGACGAATAACCTTGAAAGTTGCCCCATGGATAATCCTTAATCTCCTGCATTAAGCACTTGGCGAAAGCGCTGCTAAACTCGAAATAACTTGATGAGACATCTCTATGGCGCTAACCCGCTTTGGCTTTCTATGCTCGGCCCTGCTGTTGGCGGTAACGTCAATACCAGCAGCGTACGCCGATTCTCTTGCCGCCGCCCTCGCCAAAGCGGCTCCTGGCGCTAACGCCAACGTCATAAACCTGGCCGTACGTGCCACGCAATGCCGCATTGCCAAAGGTGCAGCCCCGGCTCAACGACTCGCCGTTATCGACTACTCATTGCCTTCGACCGAACAACGCCTCTGGGTGTTCGATTTAAAGAAGCGAAAGTTGCTGTTTCATGAACTGGTGGCACACGGTCGCAACAGCGGCGAAAACATGGCCAGCGAGTTCTCCAATCAGAATGAAAGCAACGCCTCCAGCCTTGGCTTGTATCGGACTCAATCGAGTTATCTGGGGCACAACGGCTATTCGTTACGAATGGAAGGATTGGAGCCCGGGTTTAACGACAATGCGTTTGACCGGGCAATCGTGATTCATGGCGCTCCGTATGTCAGCCCTAAACTTGCGCGTATCAATGGCCGGATCGGTCGCAGCCTGGGATGCCCGGCGGTGCGGCCGGCGATTGCGCATCGGCTGATCGATTCGATGAAGGATGGGCAGTTGTTGTTTTCGTATTACCCGGATCAACGCTGGCTGACGAAGTCAGCAATTGTGAATTGCGGTGGTGCGACGGTGGCGGATGTCTCCAAACCGTAACCGCACATAAAAATGGGCGACCGCATTGGCTCGCCCTCCTCCATGCCTGAACCCGGCAAACTAACAAAACCGTAATCCCCGCCTCAGCCTGCTGAAAGGCAGCGCTCGCTAGCCTCCCCGTCAAGTGCTCTTCCCTGTGTCCAAGCTGCGGGTCAGGAACACACTCAAGGGCAGTATTGATTGCGGGGTTGGTGGCTTGGTTGGGGACGTTGAGTCCGGAGTTGGCCGACTAATCGTGTTTCATGACTCGTGCTATAGATATGCTGGAAGCGAACCAGAGGAGCATCGGCCTTGACCCCGGAAGAGAAAACCAACGTACGGATAGCGTTGGCAGATGCGTTTGTAGACAACCACGTCGACTATGCCTACATCGCCGAGCGCATTCGGCCTTACGACTTAAAGATTGTGGAAAACATCCTGTATTCAGAAGTAGCACCGGTGTGCTTCTGGAACCTGGAAACTCCCGTTCCACCTGTCTGGACGGGGTTTGAGGATGACTCGCTGCTGAGTGAGATCGACCAAGCGCTGAATGCCCGAGCGGCGAGTCGGGTTCGTCGTGCTGTCGAAAAATTGAAGGTAGCTTGGTTGCGGTATAGCTATGGGTACATCTGGAAGGAAATTCTGAAACACGTATGACCGCACGGGCAATTACCTTGCCGGAAACTACCCCTACATGGGCTCAAGGATGAAAAAACTGATCGCTGTTGCCCTGCTGATTTTGTCAGGCATATTGAACATCGGGTACTACAACGCCCTTGAAGACGGAGACGTAGAAACCATCCCCTTCATAAAGAAACACCCCACTTTGCAAATCAAGTTCTACAACATCCACGCCAATGATGGCGAAATTCGAAAAGTGGAACGCCTGACGGAAGAGCAACGGAGGTGGATTATTGACTACTGCAAATATCGGTTGGGGATCGAGACGGATCTGAAGACTCAGAATGATGTGGATATGTGCAGTAAAAAATGAGTTTTCTGTGCTGCGTTTGTAAACGCCACACAACCTTTGCACTCACTGCTCGCTCCGTCCGCTACAGAATTCGATCAGAGTCGCACCCTATCGAGCCATTACAACCAATGACCCCCTCTGCCCGGCCTAAAGGACTATTTAACCCTCACGCCTTCACTCCTAGGATGAATCCCTATTGATAAGTGCACCACCGGTCGCCCAGGCCAGTAACCACTAAAGTGAGGGCTAATTATGAGCAGCACGTTCTTCATCCCATCCGTAAACATGATGGGCATAGGCAGTCTTGATGAAGCCATGGACGCTATTCGCAAATATGGCTTTCGTCATGCACTAATCGTAACCGACGCCGGGCTGGCAAAAGCCGGGATCGCGGACAACGTCGCCAAACTGCTTTCAGCTCAGGACATCAACGCAACCATATTCGATGGTGCCAAGCCAAATCCGACTGTTGGCAACGTCGAAAAAGGTCTGGAGCAACTCAAGCTCAGCCGCGCAGACTTCATCATCTCCCTGGGTGGGGGCTCTCCCCATGACTGTGCCAAGGGCATTGCCTTGTGCGCCACCAATGGCGGACATATCAGTGACTACGAAGGTGTCGATCAATCTGCCAAGCCACAAATGCCACTGATTGCCATCAATACCACGGCGGGCACAGCCAGTGAGATGACCCGCTTTTGTATCATCACCGACGAAACCCGCCACGTGAAAATGGCCATCGTCGACCGTAACGTGACACCACTGTTGTCGGTTAACGATCCCTCATTGATGGCCGGCATGCCTAAAGGCCTGACCGCCGCCACCGGCATGGACGCCTTGACACACGCCATCGAAGCCTACGTTTCAACCGCGGCCACGCCAATTACCGATGCCTGCGCACTCAAGGCCGTGGAATTGATCTCTGCCAATCTGCGCAACGCGGTCACCGACGGCAGCAACATGCAGGCGCGGGAAAACATGGCCTACGCACAGTTTTTGGCCGGGATGGCGTTCAACAATGCCTCCCTTGGCTACGTGCACGCCATGGCACACCAACTGGGTGGGTTCTATGACCTGCCGCACGGTGTCTGCAACGCGATATTGCTGCCTCACGTCGAGAGCTTCAACGCCAGCGTTTGCCCGGCTCGCCTGAACGACGTAGCAAAGGCGATGGGGCTTGATACCCAACATCTTGACCACGAACAAGGCGCTGCGGTGGCCATCGCCGCCATCCGTAAATTGTCTTCGGATGTCGGCATTCCGAGTGGTTTGGCTGAATTGGGAGTCAAGGCAGATGACATTCCAACACTGGCGGCCAATGCCATGAAAGACGCGTGCGGCTTCACTAACCCTCGACCCGCAGAACAGGCGCAAATCGAGGAGATTTTCCACGCAGCCATGTGATTACGACGCAATGAACGCCAGGCAACTGACCGGGTACCAGGCGTTCAAATTCGATCCGAATTTCTTCAGGATCGCCGACAACTCATTCGGGATGCATTGCTCTTTCGACCTGGTACCTCAACAATCTTCTCCAGCCAAGGCCATTGAGTAGTGGTCACCTCTGCCGTGTAAATGGGTATAACGTCGTGCCGAGTTCCTGTCCCGGAGACCTAAAACACTGGCGCCCCTCGGAATATCCCAATCCATCTAAAACCATCCAAAAAACCGGGACAGATTTATTTACGCCATGTGCTTCAGCACCCAAAACTCGCTTGAGCCCCACAACCCCAATCCTGATAAACTCCCGCCTTTCAGCCCTACCCACTTCAGACCCCTAATGCCCCCAATCGCCGCCGCACCCACCCCGCTCTCCCGCCGCTTCTCCGTCGCACCGATGATGGATTGGACCGATAGACATTGCCGCTTCTTCCTACGCCTACTATCCAAACACGCTCTTCTCTACACCGAGATGGTCACCACCGGCGCGCTGCTCAACGGCGATCACGACCGTTTCCTACGCCACAACGAAGCCGAACACCCGTTAGCCCTGCAACTCGGCGGCAGCGTCCCCCTCGACCTGGCCGCTTGCGCACGCATGGCTCAGGACCACGGCTACGACGAGGTAAACCTGAATGTCGGCTGCCCGAGTGATCGGGTGCAGAACAACATGATTGGCGCGGTGTTGATGGGGCATCCGCAGTTGGTGGCCGATTGTGTGAAGGCGATGCGCGATGCCGTGTCGATTCCGGTGACGGTGAAGCATCGGATCGGGATTAATGGGCGGGACAGTTACGAGCAGTTGTGTGATTTCGTCGGCACGGTTCGGGATGCCGGGTGCACGAGTTTTACGGTGCATGCGCGGATTGCGATTCTGGAGGGGTTATCGCCGAAGGAGAATCGGGACATTCCGCCGCTGCGCTATGACGTGGCGGCGCAGTTGAAGAAGGATTTCCCGGAGTTGGAGATTATTCTCAACGGCGGGATCAAGACGCTGGAGGCCTGTCACGAGCATTTGCAGACGTTTGACGGCGTGATGCTGGGCCGTGAGGCGTATCACAATCCTTATGTGATGGCTGAGGTGGATCAGCAGTTGTTCGGCAGTACGGCGCCAGTGATCACCCGGGCCGAGGCACTGGCGCAGTTGCGACCTTATATAGCCGCGCACATCGATGCAGGCGGTTCGATGCACCATATCACTCGGCATGTGCTCGGGCTGGGCACCGGTTTTCCGGGGGCGCGCAAGTTTCGGCAGTTGTTGTCGGTGGATATTCACAAGGCTAAAGAGCCTTTGGCATTGCTGGATCAGGCGGCGGAGTTGCTTGAGGGGCGTTGATCGCCAGCGACGACATGTTTGAAGAGGTTCATTTCACCTCAGCGTTGAATCGATTCAGACTCGAAATGGCTGAGACAGTGCTGAATAATTTGACCGTGGTAGCGTTAAGCGGCAGTCAGCTGCCGCGCTAATCGCTATGGAAAAATATGGCATCAGAATGAAGGTGGACAGAGTGATGGCTTAAGGATAGCGTCCGACCCCAACCACAATCGAACCATCTGTGAGGGATCACATGGAGCTATTGCTCATCATTTCTGCTGTTTGCATTCTTACCCTTTTGATTTTTCGGTTCAAAGCGGCAAGAACTATAGCCAAGCTGACAGTAGAGCTTCGACAGCGAGACGAGGTTATTTTTGGTCAAAACCAAGAAAAAACCGAACTCTTGAATCGAATCACGGCTTTATCAAAGTATCAAAACATTATTGACGCTGAAGGATGGGCGAAAAAACTCATTGCGGAAGCAGAAGCCGAATTGGCTAACGCTAAACAGGATGCCTCCCGAGAGCGCCAGGACGCGAATCAGGCTGCAAAGGCCAGAATTGCGCAATCCGAACGAAATCTGGAAGAGGCTCGCGCGACAGCCGACAGAATCATTGAGCAAGCAAATAAACGTGCTGAAGAAATTGCTGGCGATGCTTACACCGCCATGAGCCGAGCGAAGGAATTTGCGGATACCGCTCGAGCAATGAAGAACATCATCGAAGGTTACGGCGATGCCTACATCGTTCCTACCTACAACCTACTCGATGACCTCGCCGAGGAATTCTCATTTACCGAAGCAGGACAAAAACTCAAAGCCGCACGCGATGCGAGTCGAGGCATGGTCAAGGCTGGCAGAGCGGCTGCCTGCGATTATGCAGAAGCCAACCGCAAAGGCACGGCCATCCGCTTTGTGATCGATGCTTTCAACGGCAAAGTCGATTCGATCCTTTCAAGAAACAAGGCTGACAATCACGGAAAACTCGAGCAAGAAATCCGGGATGCATTTGCGATGGTCAATCACAACGGCACCGCCTTCAGAAACGCCCGAATTACCGAAGAATACCTGGCATCTCGCCTCGAAGAGCTTAAATGGGCCGCCACCACTCGAGCGCTGAAAGAACAGGAACGCGAGGAACAACGCCAATTGCGCGAACAAATTCGCGAAGAGGAAAAAGCTCGCCGAGAATTCGAACGTGCAATAAAAGACGCAGCCAAGGAAGAAGAAACCATCAAGAAAGCGATGGATAAAGTGCTGCAACAAGTCGCTACGGCCAATGATGCACAACGCGCCGAATACGAAGCCAAACTCCGAGAACTGGAATATAAGCTTCAGGTAGCCGAGGAGAAGAATCAGCGAGCACTTTCCATGGCTCAGCAAACGCGGGCAGGTCACGTATACGTCATTTCCAACGTCGGATCGTTCGGGGAAGAGGTATTCAAGATCGGCATGACTCGCCGCCTGGAACCGAAAGATCGAATCCGCGAACTAGGCGACGCCAGTGTTCCGTTTGAGTTTGATGTGCATGCAATGATTTTCAGCGATGATGCACCGGGCCTCGAAAAGACCTTGCATAGGCATTTCCTTCGTCGCCAGATGAACAAGGTTAACCCGCGTAAAGAGTTCTTCCGTCTGGAGCTTGCCGAAATCCGTACTGAGCTGGAAAGTCTGGGCGTTGAAACACTATGGACCATGACTGCTGAAGCCCACGAGTACCGCGAGACCATCCGGATCGAGCAACAAATTCGAGAAAATCCGGTTATTGAGCAGCAATGGACCCGACACCAGCTTGAACTTGAAGCCCAGGAAGAAATTGAAGAAGCTGTTTGAAGTCATTACCGACCTTGCATGCAAGGCCGGTACATTTTGAAGCGCTTGGCACTGGCGATAGCGTCTGGAGCTAGACTTTGAAGCCAGCTCCGCCATCCTTTCAAAACAAAAGCATTGAGACGATGGATGATGCTCATGGATGAAAGCGCGTTCGTGACGACAGATGCTGAGCGCAATATAGGAGAGAGCCCCTTTCGAATATGCTGATCCCCTAAGCACTACTGATCCCCCACGCAGGTGCCGAACGGGCAAACGATTTCCAACCCGCATGGCTTACGGCGTCTACTCCTTTACGACTTGCAAGTCTAATTCCCGCTAACCGTCAGCTGCGTTGAACCTGTGGTCTGATTTGGCATCGTATTTACCGATACCGCGCCCCGCCATTCAAACACCCGTTTCGCGGATGTTGCCGCTGGGGCCATTGATACGCACACACGCCCTTGAGTGGCTGTCAGCGCTCGGGTAATGTCATCAGACCCATAGGACAGAGCACGCCCATGACTTCCAAGCTGGAACAACTCAAACAAATCACTACCGTCGTTGCCGACACCGGCGACTTCGAAGCAATCGCTCGCGTAAAACCCGTGGACGCTACCACCAACCCTTCCCTGCTGCTCAAAGCGGCCGCCATTCCCGGTTATGCCGAGTTGCTGAACGCTTGCGTTCACGACTGCAAGGGCGATGTGGGCCTGGCGAGCGACCGTTTTGGCGTTGCGGTAGGTCAAGAAATTCTGAAAGTGGTCCCTGGCCGCATTTCCACTGAAGTGGACGCGCGCCTTTCGTTCGACACTGACGCCGTATTGAAGCGCGCGCACCGTCTGATCGAGCTGTACGACAAAGCCGGCATCGGCCGCGACCGCGTACTGATCAAGATCGCTTCCACCTGGGAAGGCATCCGTGCCGCCGAGATTCTGGAAAAGGAAGGCATTCAGACCAACCTGACCCTGCTGTTCTCCTTCGCTCAGGCTGCGGCGTGTGCTGATGCGGGTGTGTTCCTGATTTCGCCGTTCGTGGGTCGCATCTACGACTGGTACAAGAAGGCCAACGGCAACGACTACACCGGCGCGGATGATCCGGGTGTGCAGTCGGTGACGCGCATCTACAACTACTACAAGGCCAATGACTACAAAACCGTAGTGATGGGCGCGAGCTTCCGTAATCTGAATCAGATCGAGCAGTTGGCCGGTTGCGATCGCCTGACCATCAGCCCGGACCTGCTGGAGAAACTGGCAGCGGATAACGGCAAGCTGGAGCGCAAATTGGCGCCAGGGCATGCCGGGGAAGCGCGTTTGAACTTGAATGAAGCGCAGTTCCGTTGGTTGTCCAACGAAGACGCTATGGCGACCGAGAAACTGGCTGAGGGGATTCGTCAGTTTGCTCGGGATCAAGAGAAGCTTGAGGCGCTGCTGCAAGCCAAGCTGTGATCTAGTTCGAGGCAATGCAAAAAGGGCGAACCCTCACAGGTTCGCCCTTTTTTATGCGCTGGTGTTTGTGCGGCGTTGAGGCAAATGAGGACCTGTGGCGAGGGAGCTTGCTCCCGCTCGACTGCGCAGCATTCGTAATCCGGCTAACTGGGATTTGACTGACGTAACGAGGTGAATGGTTTTAAGGCCGCTTCGCAGCCCAGCGGGAGCAAGCTCCCTCGCCACAGGCCAGCGGATGGCCGGGGATCAATGACGCTCTAAAGCATTCACCAGATCATGGAACGCTTCACGATTGGAGTCGTTGAGGCCCATGAGGATCTTGTGTGCTTCAAGCACTTTGATCCGTACGATTTCTTCGGACTGATCCTGGTCTGGCAGGTCGGTCAAGCACTCAGGGCACGGGATAGGGCGGTCAACGATGTTGAACACCTGCTCGAAGCCCATGGACTGCAGCAGACGGGTGATGTCTTCGTGGGTGGTGACGACGGTCGGCAGCAGGCCGACCTTCTGCCGCGACAGGATCGACAGTTTGGCCAACAGGCCCAACGTGGTGCTGTCGATGCTGCGGGTTTCGGTCAGGTCGATCACGATCGCGTTGAAGTTCAACGCCGTGAAGATCCGCTCAATAGTCGCATCCAACGCCGAACACAGGGTCAGGCGAACTTCACCGACGAACTTAAGGACGAAGGTGCCATCCTGCTCGGCGAACTGGATTCTACCGGTACTCATTAAAGATTCCTGCTCAACACCAACAGGGCGATATCATCCGGCATCTCCCCTAGCGTGGCCAATCCAAAAACCTGCCGCAGCCCATCCAGGGTGCCGCCCGCAGCCTTGACCCGTTGGGGCAACGCCGCTTCTTTCTCTTTGAGTGTAGGTTCTGGCAAAAGGTCCAGGATGCCATCAGACATCAGCGTCAAGCTGAACGTCGGTGGCAACTCCATCACGTGATCTTCGTAGGTGGCTTCGTTAAAGAGGCCCACCGGCAGACCACGCCCTTCCAGATAACGAACACTGTCTGGCGTGTACAACACAGGCAAGGGCAAATGACCGCCGATGCTATAGGTCAACAAACCTGTCTCCTCGTCGATGACACCACCGACCATTGTGACGTGTTTACCCAGCTTACAACTGATCAGGCCTCGGTTGATATGACCAAGGACCTCTGAAGGTTGGAATTCCGGCAATGTGCCATTGCGCTTGGATTCGAACAGCAAGCGCGTGGTCATGAATTTCAGCAGCACAGTAACGAAGGCTGAAGAGGCGCCATGACCGGAAACGTCCGCCAGGTAGAAGGCTACCCGACGTTCGTCGACCCGAAAGTAGTCGACGAAATCACCCGACAGGTACAGCGACGGGATGATCTGGTGAGCAAACTGAAACTCATCGATGGTCCAGGGACTGACCGGCAGCATGTTCATCTGCACCTGGCGACCGGCGTTCTGGTCTTCCTGGAGCAGGTTCAGGCTGGCTTCGAGCTCGCGGTTAGCCTTTTCGAGCTTGTCGCGGTAGCGCTGGTTTTCCAGCAGCAGGCGCGCACGATCCAGGGCCCGGCGCACAGAGTGCTCGAGCACAGCCAGATCTTCGAGAGGCTTGATCAGGTAGTCCGCCGCGCCCAGGCGCAGGGCCTCGACCGCATCGTTCATCACGCCGGCACCCGATACCACGATAACCGGGGTTTGAGGCGACAGCTCGGTGACCTGGCGAATGAGTTCGAGTCCGCCCATCTGCGGCATGCGCAGATCGCAGATGACCAAGTCGGGCTTGTCTTGCTCGAATACCTGAAGACCCTGCTGGCCATTGCTGGCTTGCAGGACACTGAAACCACTGTCTTCCAAATAGGCGGCGAGGCTCGCGCGCACTACTTCGTCATCATCGATTATCAGCAGCGTGGCACTGGTTTTTGGCATGTGGGCAAACGGCGCCAGAATTAGGTTGGCGTAGCAGGCAAGGGTTTTATCCCGGCTCGTACTACTGGATTCGCTTTCTAGCCTCTCTGTTGCACTGTTTTCGAGCGTTTGCCCTACACACAGGTCCACCAAAGGTGCCCTTCTAAGGCGCAGACGGTACTCCCATCCGCGGGGCGTTTCAAGCTCACGCCGATGGTCGCTTGACGTCTTTACTTGTCAAATCACCGGGAGTTATAAGAACAGGCAAAACCGTAACCCAATGGAAGGATGAAGCCCATGAGTCAAACCGATCGGGACTACAGCGAAAAGCGCGATTTCATCCGCATGCGGGTCGATGCCGATGTGTCGCTGATTCACGAAGGCGATGAGGTGCCAGCCGTCTGCATCGACCTTTCCAGCAGTGGCATGCAGGTTGAGGCACCACGCTTGTTCAAGGTCGGGGACCGGCTGAACGTACGGATCGATTCCGATCACACCGCCCTCAAGGGCCTTGAAGCCGACACCGAAGTGGTGTGGGTGAAGGAACAGGACGGCGAAAGTCAGAAACTCGGGCTTACAATCTTGAAAATGAAATAACCACCAATCCACAACGAAAGAAGGCGGCCAATGGCCGCCTTCTTCGTTTTACCGCTTTAAATCAAAAATCGTCTACGACGTGGCCGTCTTTGACTTTGAATTCGCGGTTCTGCAGGTAAGCGTTGCGGATGAAGATGTACTTGTCGCCGTTGATCAGCTTCTCGGCCGACAGCAAGCTGGCACGGGTGTCGACGATGTTCAGGCCGAATACCGAATTACGCACCGGAATATCGTTGATGTACGGGTACGGGCCGGTGTAGCCATCGACAATCTTGGACGGTGCGTCTCGCAGGGTGCTTGGGCCGAGCAATGGCAGCATCACGTACGGACCACTGCCAACGCCCCAATGACCGAGGGTCTGACCGAAGTCTTCGTCGCTGCGGTTCAGGCCCATTTTGGTGCCTACATCGAAGAAGCCTGCCAGACCAAAAGTGGTATTGAGCAGGATACGTGCGGTATCGACGCCAGCAGCATGTGGCTTGGCTTGCAACACGTTGTTGAACAGATTGGTCACGTCACCGACGTTGCGGAACATGTTGTGGATACCATCTTCCAGGAATTGCGGCGTCACGTAGTCGTAGCCCTGAGCAATCGGCTTCAGCGCGTAGGTGTCGACAAAGTCGTTGAACTGGTAAATCGGGCGGTTGACACTTTCCCAAGGATCGTCTTCCGAAGCTGCCTGAGCGGCAAACGGAACCAGCAACACGCTGGCACACACACAAAGCTGAGCGAGTTGATTGCTCCAGCGCATAGAAAAACTCCTTGGATTGTACTGGCGCGGGCGCGCGGCCCAAGCGTTAAGACGGCTAGTATAAGACGGAAAAGCGAGTTTAGTCAGCGTCGCATGAGTCGGCTTGCGGATGTTGCAAAATGACTGAGAGCAATTCACATCAATGTCACTCAACTGTCACCGTCCTCCCATAGTCTTGTCGCTATTTCAGGGACGTTGATATGTCGCATGCCGAAGCCTTGCCTGACGCCGCACTCAGCCTGACTGCCGTACTGTTCGGACTCAGTGGTTGCCTGGTGGATTTTGGCGCCCGTACGCGCCAGCCGGGCGCGCCCTGCGCCGAACACGCCGAGGTCACCCCCGGTGCCCTGGATAGCCTGCACAGCTTGCAGCGTCAGAAAATCCCCTGCGCCTGGCTGGATGAACTCTCCCCTGCCCTCAGCCAAGCCCTTGCTGCCGCCCTGCCAGCGTGGATCAAACCTTCGCAACATCCAGCAACAATCAATCCATGGCCGGCTCCAAACGCCTGCTGGCAAGCGTTAATGGCGTTGAATGTCGAGCGACTGGACGGCTGCGTGCTGGTCAGCGGCGAACCGCGATTGCTGCAGGCCGGGCTCAATGCCGGGTTGTGGACCATTGGCTTGGCGTCCTGCGGTTCGCTGTGCGGGCTGGCGCCGAACGAATGGCAAGCCTTGAGCCAAAAGGACCGCGAACACCTGCGGGGCAAGGCGACGATGCAGCTGTTTGGTTTAGGGGTACATTCGGTGATTGATCACCTCGGCGAACTCGATACCTGCCTGGCGGACATCAGCCTGCGCCGACTCAAGGGCGAAAAGCCCTGACAGAGATCATGCAGGTTGCCCGGGAGTGGATTAATCTAAAGACCAGCCATAGACCTTTGGCGTGCTGCTGCGGTCTATGCCAGTGCCTATCGATAAAAGGAAGAACGCCATGCCTGCCCGCGAACTGCAAGAACAGCTCAATACCCTGCGCGAGCAATTGGAACAGAATCCGCCGCTGTCCGAAGCCGAGCGCGATGACCTGCACGCGCTGATGCAACAGATCGAACTTGAGATTGAACTGGAAACCAAGACCAAAGACTCCAACCTCGCCGATGGCGTGAACCTGGCTGTCGAACGCTTCGAACTGGAACACCCGGCCATTGCCGGCACCTTACGCAACATTGTGCAGACCCTGGGCAACATCGGGATCTGAACCCGCCAGATACAAAAAAGCCCTGCCAGTGATAGCGGGGCTTTTTCGTTTTCAGCGATCTTTTGATCTTGATCTTACTGGCGGACCAGACGGTGGTTCGGCAGTTGGACCGTTTCAGTACTGCGATACGGGTTGATATCCAACCCACCACGCCGCACATACCGCGCATACACCGTCAATTTCTCCGGTTTCAGCAACCGCTGCAGGTCGAGGAAGATCCGCTCCACGCATTGCTCATGGAAGTCCGAGTGCTGACGGAAGCTCACGATGTACTCCAGCAAACTCGCGTGATCCAGTGCCGCGCCACGGTACTCGACCGCCACACTGCCCCAATCCGGCTGGCTGGTGACCGGGCAATTGGACTTGAGCAAATGGCTGTGCACGCTCTCTTCGACAATGCGCGAATCATCGCAACGCAGCAGTTCCGGACGCGGGTGTTCGTAGTTGCTGACGCTGATGTCCAGGTCATCAACGCAAACGCCCGGCAACGCCACGACGCCTTCCGCCTCAACGTCCTTGAGGCTGCGAATCCGCACGCCGACCGGTTTACGGGCAGCCGCCGACAGGTCTTTCACCAACACGGCTTCAAGGCTCGCAGTGTCGGCAAACGGCGTCTGGTTCAGGGAATTGAGGTACAGCTTGAACGACTTGGATTCGATGATGTTCGGCGAATCCGCCGGGATGCTGAATTCACCGATCGCCACCACGGGCTTGCCCGACGGCAACAGCCACGACAGCTCGAAGCAGTTCCAGAAGTCCACGCCTTTATACGGCAGCGTGTCCGCTGTCAGCCCCAACTCGGCCCATTTCGCGGTGCGCGGGATCGGGAACAGTAAGGACGGCGTGTAGGTGGCGATGTATTCGCTGGATTTGCCCAGCGGCGAATGTTCGGCTGCGGGATGCATGGCGGAAACCTGACTGAAGAATCAGCGGATTCTATCAGCCTTTGCGTCCGCCTTTGAGTGCTTACTGACTGACTGTCAGTTTGCCGACCATGCCAGCCTGATAGTGGCCAGGGATATTGCAGGCAAATTCCAGGTTGGTCGCCTTGGTGAAGGTCCAGGTCAGCTCGGCGGTTTTGCCCGGCGGCACCAAAATACTGTTGGGGTCGTCGTGCTTCATGCCGTGATCCGCCGAGCCGTGATCCATACCGGACATCGAACCGTGGTCCATTTCCTTCATCGCTGTAGGAGTCAGCATTCCGTTCTGCTGCATCTTCAACATTTCCTGCTGGTGTGCGGCATGCATCGCCGCATCGCCGAGGTTGAATTCGTGCAGCAACTGGCCTTTATTCACCAACACAAAACGAATGGTCTCACCAGCCTTGACCTCGATGGTCTTCGGATCGAACGACATATCGCCCATCACCACTTCCACGCTGCGGCTGGCTTTGGCCGCCGCGGCCGGTTGACCGAAGTCGTAAGTCTGCGCGGGCGAGGCCCATACCGGCGAACCCAGCACCAGCAAACACGCGGCCAACACCAGACGATTGCGCAAAAACATAGTCGTACTCCAACAAGATAAGGTTCAGCCTGTGGAAAACTCTAAACTGACACGCCTGCCCGCAACCTGACAGCCAGATTACAACTTTGTCAGGTTGGCCTGCCTTGCGGCCGCCCACGGTATAAAGCTTTCGTTCCATTTGCCCAGAGTTACCCATGAAACTGCTGATCGTCGAAGACCAGGCCAAAACCGGCCATTACTTACGCCAGGGCCTTACCGAGGCTGGCTTCAATACCGAACTGGTGGCCGACGGCAGTACCGGCCAGCAATTGGCGCTGACCGGCGATTACGCCTTGTTGATCCTCGATGTGATGCTGCCCGGCCGTGATGGCTGGCAAATCTTGCAAGCGGTGCGCGGTGCGGGTCTCGACACGCCGGTACTGTTTCTGACGGCGCGAGACGCGGTGGAGGACAGGGTTCACGGCCTGGAGCTCGGCGCCGACGACTACCTAGTCAAACCTTTCGCCTTCTCCGAACTGCTGGCCCGAGTCCGCAGCCTGTTGCGCCGTGGCAGCACCACGCCTCAGGAGACCTGCCTGCAACTGGCCGACCTGCGTCTGGACCTGATCCGCCGCCGGGTCGAACGCAGCGGCCAGCGCATCGACCTGACCGCCAAGGAATTCGCCCTGCTTGAAATGCTCCTGCGCCGGCAAGGTGAAGTGCTGCCCAAATCGTTGATCGCTTCCCAGGTGTGGGACATGAATTTCGACAGTGACACCAATGTCATTGAAGTGGCGATCCGACGGCTGCGCCTGAAGATCGACGACGAATTCCCCAACAAGCTGATCCACACCATGCGCGGCATGGGTTACGTCCTTGAAGAGCGCGACGCCTGATGCGCCGACTGTCCTTGAGTAATCGCCTTGCGCTGCTGTTTGCGGCCTGCACGGCGGTGGTTTCGTTATTCGCCGGGGTGTTGTTCAGCCGCGCCAGCGAAGCCCACTTCATCGAACTCGATCAGCAGTTGCTGGACGGCAAGTTGATCGGTTTGCGCCGGGCGCTACACGACATTCAGTCCAGTGAAAGCAAGGCAAAGCTTGCGGATGAACTGAGCCGACAGGCCGATCTGTCGCTGCGTATTACTGGCAGTGATGGCCAGCGCTGGTACGACAGCGCCTCGAATTTGCCCAAGGAACTCCCGCAAAAACCGGGCTTGTCGACCGTGAACGACGACGGCACTGACTATCGCGTCCTGAATGCGCCGTTGTACCTGGACATACCCGACTCACCGCAACTGACCCTGCTGCTGGACATCACCCATCACCAGCACTTTCTGCAACGCATGCAGCATCTGATCTGGCTGACCGTTGGCCTCTCGGCCCTGGCCACCGCGCTGCTCGGGGCCTGGGCGGCACGCAGCGGTCTACGTCCGTTGCGGCGCATGAGTGCAGTGGCCAGCGGCGTTTCTGCGCAATCGCTGAATGCGCGGTTGCCGGAAGAGAACATGCCGCCAGAACTTGCGGAAATGGCCCACAACTTCAACGCCATGCTCGGACGTCTCGACGACTCTTTTCAACGGCTCTCGGCCTTCTCCGCCGACATTGCCCATGAACTGCGCACGCCACTGTCGAACCTGCTGACCCATACCCAGGTCACCCTCACCCGCCCGCGCGAGCTTGAGGATTACCGCGAAGCGCTGCACAGCAACCTCGAAGAACTGCAATGGATGGCGCAACTGGTCAATGACATGTTGTACCTGGCCAAGGCTGACCACGGTTTGCTGATGCCCAAGCGCGAACCGCTGGAATTGGCGGAGGAAGCAGATCTGTTGTTGGAGTTCTTCGCGCCGCTGGCCGAGGACGCGCAAGTAACGCTGACCCGCGATGGCAGCGGGCACATCGAGGGCGACCGCAACATGTTGCGCCGGGCGCTTTCCAACCTGCTGGATAACGCATTGCGGTTTACGCCTGCCAACGGCGAGGTTCGGCTGCGGATTGTCGATCAGCCCAAGGGTTTGAGCCTGACGGTTGAGAACAGCGGGGACGGGATTTCGGAAGATCTGCTGCCGCGCTTGTTCGACCGTTTCTACCGGGCCGACCCGGCGCGCCAGGAAGGCAGCAGTGAACATGCAGGATTGGGATTGGCGATCACCCAGTCGATCATCCGTGCCCATGGCGGGCAGATTCGTTGCAAATCGGAGAGTGGGTGGACCAGGTTTGTGATTGAGTTACCGAAGGGGGATTGAGGCCGGCAGCGCCGGCCTCTTCGCGAGCAAGCCCGCTCCCACATCTATGGTTCCCCCTTTTCTGCAATACTGTTTTTGATGATGTGTTTGGCTTGCTTTCATCTATCCGGCGTCTGAGTGGAGGTTGGTCCATTCGCGCCTTGATGAGAATCGATGCCCGGCGATCCTAATTACTTGGACGGCCTTTCAGCCGTGTGGGAGCTCAGGGTTTTCGTCAGGCCGGTTGGCCGTTCACGTCATCTGTTATCCAGCATCGCAAACCAGGTGGGTGGTGCTCGGGTGACAGCGGGGTCAGGCGTTCATCGCGCCTGGCCCCGCATCGAATTCGGTGTGGTGTGCTGCAATCGCCCAGGCGATTCTCGCCAGTTTGTTGGCCAGTGCGCAGACCACATGATTGGAGTGATGGTTGTCCCATAGCCGTCGGACCCAGTCCGCCAGCGCTCCTTTCTGTCGATCCAACTGCATCAGATAGACGCGGGCACACTGGATCAGCAGGCGTCTCTGGTTTCGGTCACCCCGCTTGCTGATGCCTAAAAGTACGGTTTTTCCGCCCGTGGAGTGTTGTTTGGGCACTAGCCCGATCGAGGCCGAATAGCCTCGGCCGCACTTGAACTGTTTGCCATCGCCCAACTCGGCAGCCAGGACGCTGGAGGTGATCGGGCCGACACACGGCATCGTCATCAAGCGAACAGCCAGATCATCTTCAGCGGCTTGGCACTCCACTTCCTTATCCAAAGCCTTGACCTGCTCGTGCAAGTAATTGAAGTGCTCACGCAGCCTGGTCAGTAGTTTTTTGATGGAATCGGGAAGTGGATGCGCTTCAAGCAGCGCTGGAAGATCTTTGATGGACTTGAAGCCTGGGGCCAAGCTGATTCCGACTTCCAGGAGGGCTGCGTGAATCCGATTGACGGTAGCAGTACGTTCTTTGATGAACGAATCACGTGTCGAGTTGAGCATGGCCAGCGCCTGCTGAGCCTGATTCTTAGGCGGCACAAAGCGCATTGTTGGACGAGTTGCAGCCTCGCAGATCGCTTCGGCATCAGCGAAGTCGTTCTTGTTGCTTTTCACATACGGACGCACGAGATGCGGAGCAATGAGTTTGGGTATATGCCCCAGTCTTGAGACTTCCTGCGCCATGAAGTGGGCTCCGCCGCAAGCTTCCATCGCAACGGTGCAGGGGTCGAGATTGGCCAGATGCTGGATGAGCGCCGCCCGATTAAACTTTTTGCGGTAAAGCTCATGACCACGATCATCTTGTGCATGCAGATGAAAGGTGTGTTTTCCCAGATCGATGGCGACAACAGCTACTTTGTTCATGGCAACGGTCTCCGATGAGCCCCCTGTGAAAGCTTAGTGGGTGATCACAGGGGGCGGCGGGGGAGCCATTTCATTATTTGATCGAGCTGACTCAGATCTAATGTGGGAGCGGGCTTGCTCGCGAAGGCGGTATCAGGAGTTACGAATACCGCAACGCGTGAGCCGGCTCGATCTTCGCCGCACGCCACGCCGGGTAAACCGTCGCCAAAAAGCTCAAGATGAACCCGGCGGAGCAGATCAACAACACATCCCCGCCCTGCAACTCGGACGGCAAGTTGCTGACGAAATACACATCCGAACTGAAGATATGCTGCCCGCTGACGCGTTCCAGCCAACCCACCATTTCACTGACGTTCAACGCCGCAATCACACCCAGAATGCCGCCGATCAACGTGCCGACAACCCCGATCACCGTGCCCTGCACCATGAAAATCGCCATGATCTGACGTGGCGTGGCGCCGATGGTCCGCAGGATCGCGATGTCCGCGCCTTTGTCGTTCACCACCATGATCAAGGTTGCGATGATGTTGAACGCCGCCACCGCGACGATCATCAGCAACAGCAGGCCGATCATGGTTTTTTCCATTTTCATTGCGCTGAACAGGCTGCCCTGGGTGTGGGTCCAGTCGTCAGCCTTGTAACCCGCGCCGAGGGCGGTGGCGATGTCGTTCGACACTTTAGGCGCCGCGTACAAATCCTTCACCGCCAGACGCACGCTCTGCACCTGATTCGGTTGCCAGTGCTGCATTTGCGCGGCATCCGCCATGTGGATCAGCGCCATCGAGCCGTCCAGCTCGGCGCCGACCTTGAACACACCGACCACGTTCAGCCGCTGCATGCGCGGAGTGATGCCGCCCGGTGCGGTGCTGACTTCCGGCACGATCAGGGTGATCTTGTCGCCGACGTTCAAGCGGAAGCGCCGCGCGGTGATTTCACCGACTACCACGCCGAACTCGCCGGGTTTCAAGTCATCGAGGCGACCTTGCACGATGTGCTGCGCAACGATCGAGACCTTGCCTTCCTGCGCCGGATCGATGCCGCTGACCTGGATCGGCTGCATCGAGCCTTTATAAGACAGCATGCCTTCCATCTCGGTGAACGGCACGGCGGCGGTCACTTCCGGATTTTTCATCGCTGCGGCGGCCACTGGCTGCCAATCGTCGATCGGGTTCACGCCGACGATGGTCGCGTGGGGCACCATGCCGAGAATGCGCGAGCTCATTTCGCGCTGGAAGCCGTTCATCACCGACAACACGACGATCATCGCCAATACGCCCAGGGCGAGGCCGATCATCGAGGTCATCGAGATAAAGGATACAAAGCGATTGCGGCGCTTGGCGCGGGTATAGCGCGCGCCGATAAAGATCGATAACGGTCTGAACATTCGCTGGGGCACCGTATAAAAATAAAAGACCCGACGTCTTTTCAGACGTCGGGTTTGGGCCGATCAGATGGCTGTCAGGCGACCTTCCTGCAAATGCAGGACGCGGTCCATCTGGCGGGCCAGGTTCATGTCGTGAGTCACCACCAAAAACGCCGTGCGCATCGAGGTGCTGAGTTCCAGCATTAAATCCTGAATGCCTTGGGCAGTGTGGGAGTCGAGGTTGCCGGTCGGCTCGTCGGCGAAGACCAGCTCGGGCCTGGTGGCCAGGGCCCGCGCGATGGCCACTCGCTGTTGCTGGCCACCGGACAGCTCCGACGGTTTGTGCTCCAGGCGATGGCCCAGCCCTACCCGCTCCAACAATGCGGTGGCACGCTGACGCGCTTCCGGGATCGCAGTCTTGCCGATCAGCAGCGGCATGCAGACGTTTTCCAGCGCGGTGAACTCCGGCAGCAAGTGGTGGAACTGGTACACGAACCCTAGGGAACGGTTACGCAGCAGGCCACGCTTCTTCTCGCTCAGTGCCGACAGCTCTTCGCCATCGAGCCAGACGCTGCCCTTGGTTGGCGTGTCGAGGCCGCCCAACAGGTTGAGCAAAGTACTTTTGCCCGAACCCGAAGTGCCGACGATGGCCACGCGCTCACCCGGATGCAGTTCCAGTTGCAGACCGGCCAATACTTCTACCGACTCCGGGCCTTCCTCGTAGGATTTGCCCAGGTTGCGGCAGCTCAAGATTGCTTTATCACTCATGCCCGACTCACTCATAACGTAGCGCCTCCGCAGGCTGGGTGCGCGCGGCACGCCAGGCTGGATACAGGGTGGCGAGGAAACTCAGTACCAACGCGGCGGCGCAGACCATCAATACGTCCTGGCTCTGCACTTGCGACGGCAGGTAATCAATGAAATACACGTCGGCGTTCAGGAATTTATGCCCGATCAACCCTTCGAGGGCCGAGATCGCGGCGCTGACGTTCAGCGCGGCGAAGATCCCGACCACAGCGCCGATCAGCGTACCGATCACACCAATGACCGTGCCCTGGACCATGAAGATCGCCATGATCTGCCCCGGCGTGGAACCCAGGGTACGCAGGATCGCGATGTCGCCCTTCTTGTCGTTCACCACCATTACCAGCGTGGAGATGATGTTGAAGGCCGCAACGGCAACGATCAGCAGCAACAGCAGACCGATCATGGCTTTTTCCATGCGGATCGCCTGATACAGGTTGCCGTGGGTACGGGTCCAGTCGCGGGCATAGTAATGGTCTTCGCCGAGTTGCTGGGCGATGGTCCATGCCGTGCGCGGCGCCTGGAACAGGTCGTCGAACTTCAGGCGCAGGCCCTGGACCTGATCCGGTTTCCAGCGGTGCAACCTGGCCAGATCCTGCAGGTTGGTCACACCCAGGTAGCCGTCCAGCTCACCGGCGCCGACATGGAAGATGCCGACCACGGTAAAGCGTTTCATACGCGGGAACATCCCGGCCGGGGTCACTGTGACTTCCGGCGCGACGAACGTCAGCTTATCGCCGATGGACGCACCGAGCTTGGCCGCAGCCTTATCGCCAATGACGATGCCGAAGCTGCCGGGGGTCAGGTCGTCGAGCTTGCCCTGCTGCATGAAGTTATCAATGATCGAGACCTGCCGCTCCAGCGCAGGGTCGATGGCATTGAGCAGCACCTTGGACACCTTGCCGTTGTTGGTCAGCAGGCCCTGCATCTGGGTGAACGGCGCAACGGCCGTCACCTGCGGGTTCTGCTTGACCTTCGCGGCCAGGCTTTGCCAGTCACTGATGGGTTCACCGGACTCGATGGTCGCGTGGGGCACCATGCCCAGCACGCGGGTGCGCATCTCATGATCGAAGCCGTTCATCACCGAAAGCACGACGATCATCACGACCACGCCAAGGGCGAGCCCGATCATCGAAGTCAGGGAAATGAACGACACAAAATGATTGCGACGCTTTGCACGGGTATAACGCGTGCCAATAAATACGAAGAGAGGTCTGAACATGTCGGGGCTTGTTCGGAGGGAAAAGGAACGTCCTTGTGGCGGGGGTCGATAACCAGCTTTACACTCAGACCACCGCCGCTACCATGGGTTCGCCATGTCGACATTAGATGAAGAAGATCGCCGCGAATACTACCGTATCGAGGACGCGATCGCACTGGAAATTCGGCCCCTGTCCGCTCCCGAAGCCGCAGGCCAGGAAGTGTTGCAGGATGCTTCCCCGCTGTTCAACCTGCTCAGCGAACTGCACCTGAGCGAATTCGAGTCGCAGCACCTGTTGCGCCAGATCAGTGAGCGCGACCGCAGCATCGCCGCCTTCCTGAAATCCCAGAACAAACGCATCGACCTGCTCAGTCAGGTGATCGCCCTGACTGTGCTCGGGCACATTGGCGAACCGCAACCGGTGATCATCTCTGAAGGCGGCATCGACTTTCAGCACCCGACGCCCATTGCGGCCGGGGCGCACCTGTCAGTCAAAATGGTGCTGATGCCGCAAGCGCTGGGCCTGCTGCTGCGGGCCAAGGTCACCCACTGCGACCGCAAGGGCGACGGCTACGACGTCGGCACCGAGTTCGAGTACCCGACCGATGCCCAACGCCAGTTACTCGCCCGCTACATATTGCAAAAGCAGGCCCAGGAACGACGCCTGGCCCGCGAACAAAACGAATCAGGCATTTAATTAAGGAAGAACCGTGACCCTCATCTACGGCCATCGCGGCGCCAAAGGCGAAGCACCGGAAAACACCCTCACCAGTTTCCAGGAATGCCTCAAGCACGGCGTTCGCCGTTGCGAACTGGACCTGCACCTGTCCATGGACGGCGAATTGATGGTCATCCACGATCCGACGCTCAAGCGCACCACCGACCGTCGCGGCAAAGTGGTCGAGCATTCGGCAAAAGATCTGGTGACCTACGACGCCCGCAAGGGCGGCCCGGGCTGGATCAAGCCGTGCCCGATTCCAACGCTGGAAGAACTGTTCGAGAAGTGTGATTTCGAGCACTGGCAACTGGAAGTCAAAAGCGCTTCGCGCACTCGCGCCGCGACCACTGTGTTGGCGATTCGTGAAATGGCCCAGCGTTTCGGCCTGCTCGACAAGGTAACCATCACCTCAAGTTCGCGCGAAGTGTTGAAAGCCGCGCTGGACCTGGTGCCGGACGTGTCCCGCGGATTGGTGGCCGAGTATGCCTGGCTCGACCCGTTGAAGGTCGCGCAAAGCTATGGCTGTGAGATTCTGGCGCTGAACTGGACCCTGTGTACGCCGGAACGCCTGCAGAAGGCGCAGCGCCAGGGGCTGCATGTGTCGGTATGGACAGTCAACGAGCCCGCGCTGATGCGCAGACTCGCCGACTTCGGCGTTGACAGCCTGATTACAGACTTTCCCGGTTTGGCCACTGCCACGCTCGAGAATTGCTGAAATCGGTCTCCCCGGCCGGCTCAGGCCACCGGCCGGAGCCGCTCAAAAAAGCCGGTTGAGGCCATCGTACGCCGCTACCCGATAGGCTTCGGCCATGGTCGGGTAGTTGAACGTCGTGTTGACGAAGTACTTAAGGGTGTTCAGTTCGCCCGGCTGGCTCATGATCGCCTGACCGATGTGAACAATCTCCGACGCCTGATAGCCGAAGCAGTGAACGCCCAGCACTTCCAGGGTTTCGCGGTGGAACAGGATCTTCAGCATGCCCTGAGGCTCGCCGGCGATCTGTGCACGCGCCATGCTCTTGAAGAACGCCTTGCCCACTTCGTACGGCACCTTGGCCTGAGTCAGCTCTTGCTCGTTCTTGCCGATCGAGCTGATCTCCGGAATGGTGTAGATGCCGGTCGGCACGTCATTCACGAAGCGCCAGCTGTTGTTATCAACAATGCTGCCAGCCGCCGAACGGCCCTGGTCGTGCGCGGCACTGGCCAGGCTTGGCCAGCCGATCACGTCACCGGCACCGTAAATGTTCGGCACGCAGGTGCGGTAGGCTTCATCAACTTCGATCTGGCCACGGCTGTTGACCTTCACGCCGATGTTTTCCAGACCCAGCGCGTCGGTGTTGCCGGTACGGCCATTGCACCAGAGCAAGGCGTCGGCCTTGATCTTCTTGCCGGACTTGAGGTGCAGGATCACACCGTTGTCCACGCCTTCGACGCGGTCGTAGTCTTCGTTATGGCGAACCGTGATGTTGTTGTTGCTGAAGTGATAGCTCAGGGCCTGGGATATTTCCGAGTCCAGGAAGCTCAGCAACTGACCGCGGTTATCCACCAGTTCAACCAGTACACCTAGGCCACTGAAGATCGACGCGTATTCACAACCGATCACGCCAGCGCCGTAAACGATGAGTTTGCGCGGGGTGTGGCCGAGGCTGAGGATGGTGTCGCTATCGTAGATACGCGGGTGATGGAAATCGATGTCCGCCGGGCGATAAGGACGCGAACCGGTGGCGATGATGATGTGCTTGGCGACCAGCTTCTCGACCACACCGTTGGCGCAAACCACTTCGATGGTTTGCTCGTCGGCGAAGCTGCCGGTGCCGAAGAATACGTCGACGCGGTTACGGGCGTAGTAGCCGGTGCGCGAAGCGACTTGTTTGGAGATGACTTTTTCGGCGCTTTTCAGTACGTCCGGGAACGAGAACCAACGCGGCTCACCAATGGCCCGGAACATCGGGTTGGTGTTGAACTGCATGATCTGCCGGACGGAGTGACGCAGTGCCTTGGACGGGATGGTACCCAGGTGGGTGCAGTTGCCGCCGACCTGGCGACGGCTGTCGACCATTGCCACTTTGCGTCCTGCTTTGGCGGCGTTCATTGCCGCGCCTTCTCCCGCCGGGCCGGAACCCAATACCACCACGTCGTAGTTGTAGACAGCCATGCATACTCCTCAGAACAGGCCGCGGCGCCCTCGGCACCGGCGGCTAAATCACGCCGATCTGCGGCGTGAAGGAACAATTTGGGGTCAATTCAGAACCCGGACACAGTCTATAGAAGCGTCAACGCCGCGCACATTAACCCTTGGTCGCGTCGTAGGCTACTTTTGCCTGCACGACAACGCCAGCCTTCAATGCGCGAATCGCCGTAATCATTCGGTTTTGCCGCCACTGAGGCGTTCAAAAGCCTGATTAGTCCGTGTGACGAAACCTGTATCGGCACGAATCACAAAGAATGCACCAATGTTGTGTTTTTCCGCGTAGTCCCAACCCCGCTCGGGGCCGAGAATCAGCAACAGCGTCGATAAGCCATCGGCCATCAGGGTTGAAGGAATAATCACCGTGACCGAGGCGAGGTTGTGGGTGATCGGCGCACCGGTGCGGGCATCGAAGGTGTGGGAGTAACGCTGGCCGCCCTGTTCGAAATAATTACGGTAGTCGCCAGAGGTGGACACACCGTAGCCGTCGACATTAATGATGCGTTCAGCCACTTGTTGATCGTCCCGTGGTTCCTCCAGGGCGATCTTCCACGGAGAACCGTCGAGCTTTTTACCGACAGCCTTGAGTTCGCCGGTGGCTTCGGCGAGGTAGCTGTGGATGCCCAGCGCTTCGAGTCTGGCGGCAATGGTGTCCACCGTGTAACCGGCGGCAATGCTGTTGAAGTCAACCTCGATGGCGGCGTCCTTGCAGAGCTGATCGCCGTTAATGCGCAGGTGCCCGTGACCGACGCGCTTCATTACCTCGGCCAACGCTTCGGCGCTCGGGACTTTTTCTTCTCGACCCTGCGGACCGAAACCCCAGAGGTTCATCAGCGGTTCAACAGTCAAGTCGTAGGAGCCTTCGCTTTGCAGCGACAGCTGCTCGCCGACGCGGACCAATTCGAGGATCGCCGCGGGCATTGTCTGACAGCTATTGGCAGGCAGATCGTTGAAACGCTCGATGTCCGAGTCGCTGCGGTAGGTGGACATTTGCCGGTCGACGTCGGCGAGGATTTTCTCGACTTCGGCCTGTACCTCTTTCGGGCCGGGCAGCCCGGCGTGACGCAGGTATTTGATCGAATAGGTGCTGCCCATGGTCGGTCCGCCGAAGCTTTCCATGGAATCGCCGTTGCCGCAGCCGGATAAGGCGCTGATCAACACAACGAAACTGACTAACCGCCAATTCGACAAATCCTGCCTCCCCAAGAGAATTCCCTGACACAACGCCATTGCGGGCCATTATGCGACACAACTGTGGGAGCGGGCTTGCTCGCGAAAGCGGTGTGTCAGTCACATTGATAGCGACTGACACTCCCTCTTCGCGAGCAAGCCCGCTCCCACATCTATGGTTCCCCCTTTTCTGCAATACTGTTTTTGATGATGTGTTTGGCTTGCTTTCATCTATCCGGCGTCTGAGTGGAGGTTGGTCCATTCGCGCCTTGATGAGAATCGATGCCCGGCGATCCTAATTACTTGGACGGCCTTTCAGCCGTGTGGGAGCTCAGGGTTTTCGTCAGGCCGGTTGGCCGTTCACGTCATCTGTTATCCAGCATCGCAAACCAGGTGGGTGGTGCTCGGGTGACAGCGGGGTCAGGCGTTCATCGCGCCTGGCCCCGCATCGAATTCGGTGTGGTGTGCTGCAATCGCCCAGGCGATTCTCGCCAGTTTGTTGGCCAGTGCGCAGACCACATGATTGGAGTGATGGTTGTCCCATAGCCGTCGGACCCAGTCCGCCAGCGCTCCTTTCTGTCGATCCAACTGCATCAGATAGACGCGGGCACACTGGATCAGCAGACGTCTCTGGTTTCGGTCACCCCGCTTGCTGATGCCTAAAAGTACGGTTTTTCCGCCCGTGGAGTGTTGTTTGGGCACTAGCCCGATCGAGGCCGAATAGCCTCGGCCGCACTTGAACTGTTTGCCATCGCCCAACTCGGCAGCCAGGACGCTGGAGGTGATCGGGCCGACACACGGCATCGTCATCAAGCGAACAGCCAGATCATCTTCAGCGGCTTGGCACTCCACTTCCTTATCCAAAGCCTTGACCTGCTCGTGCAAGTAATTGAAGTGCTCACGCAGCCTGGTCAGTAGTTTTTTGATGGAATCGGGAAGTGGATGTGCTTCAAGCAGCGCTGGAAGATCTTTGATGGACTTGAAGCCTGGGGCCAAGCTGATTCCGACTTCCAGGAGGGCTGCGTGAATCCGATTGACGGTAGCAGTACGTTCTTTGATGAACGAATCACGTGTCGAGTTGAGCATGGCCAGCGCCTGCTGAGCCTGATTCTTGGGCGGCACAAAGCGCATTGTTGGACGAGTTGCAGCCTCGCAGATCGCTTCGGCATCAGCGAAGTCGTTCTTGTTGCTTTTCACATACGGACGCACGAGATGCGGAGCAATGAGTTTGGGTATATGCCCCAGCCTTGAGACTTCCTGCGCCATGAAGTGGGCTCCGCCGCAAGCTTCCATCGCAACGGTGCAGGGTTCGAGATTGGCCAGATGCTGGATGAGCGCCGCCCGATTAAACTTTTTGCGGTAAAGCTCATGACCACGATCATCTTGTGCATGCAGATGAAAGGTGTGTTTTCCCAGATCGATGGCGACAACAGCTACTTTGTTCATGGCAACGGTCTCCGATGAGCCCCCTGTGAAAGCTTAGTGGGTGATCACAGGGGGCGGCGGGGGAGCCATTTCATTATTTGATCTGCGTTGCACCAACGCTTAATTCACTCAGATCCAAGATGTGGCGTGGCTAATGGCTATATCGTTTAAGCAGCAGGCTAACTAATTGTTGCCTACGCCAACTCATACACATATCGTTACAAAACTGTTCGGTGCGTGCCTGCGTGCTTGAGGCCGACAGCGAGGAAGCGTCATGACCAGGGATTTCCAATAAGACAGCCAAAGTGAGTGCGTTCAAATGTCCTCGAATACGGGCAAAGGCAAGGCGATCTTTCGCGTTGTCAGCGGTAACTTTCTCGAGATGTTCGACTTCATGGTCTACGGCTTTTATGCCACGGCCATTGCCAAGACCTTCTTCCCGGCCGACAGCGCCTTCGCATCCCTGATGCTGTCCCTGGCGACCTTCGGCGCCGGGTTCCTGATGCGTCCGCTGGGTGCGATTTTTCTCGGCGCCTATATTGACCGTCATGGTCGTCGCAAAGGGCTGATCATTACCCTCGCGTTGATGGCTGCCGGTACGGTGCTGATTGCCTGCGTGCCGGGTTACGCCACCTTGGGTGTCGCCGCGCCGCTGATCGTGCTGTTCGGTCGTCTGTTGCAAGGCTTCTCGGCGGGCGTGGAACTGGGCGGTGTGTCGGTCTACCTGGCCGAGATTGCTACTCCAGGCCGCAAGGGCTTTTTCGTCAGTTGGCAGTCCGCCAGCCAACAAGCCGCCGTGGTTTTCGCCGGTTTGCTGGGTGTGGGCCTGAACCACTGGCTCAGCCCGGAACAAATGGGTGATTGGGGCTGGCGCGTGCCGTTCCTGATCGGCTGCATGATCGTACCGGTGATCTTCGTGATCCGTCGCTCGCTGGAAGAAACCCCTGAATTCCAGGCGCGTAAACACCGCCCTACCCTCCAGGAAATCGTCCGTTCGATCGGTCAGAACTTCGGTATCGTTTTCGCCGGCATGGCGCTGGTGGTCATGACCACCGTATCGTTCTACCTGATCACCGCCTACACCCCGACCTTCGGTAAAGCCGAACTGCACCTGTCAGATTTTGATGCGCTGCTGGTCACCGTGTGCATCGGCGTGTCGAACTTCTTCTGGCTACCAGTGATGGGTGCGCTTTCCGACAGGATCGGACGTAAACCCCTACTGTTGGCGGCGACGATTCTGGCGATCCTCACGGCCTACCCTGCCCTGTCGTGGCTGGTGGCCAACCCGAGCTTCAGCCATTTGCTGATCGTCGAGTTGTGGTTGTCGTTCCTGTATGGCTCGTACAACGGCGCCATGGTGGTCGCCCTTACCGAGATCATGCCGGTAGAAGTTCGTACAACCGGTTTCTCCCTGGCCTACAGCCTGGCGACCGCAACCTTTGGCGGCTTCACGCCGGCGGCGTGCACCTACCTGATCCACATACTGGACAACAAGGCTGCGCCGGGTATCTGGCTCAGCGGTGCAGCAGTGATGGGGTTGATCGCGACGCTGGTGCTGTTCCGTGGCAACCGGCATGAACTGCGGACTGCGCAGGCCGCAGTGGTCGGCGGCACCCGGTAAATCGCATTCGCGAGCAGGCTCGCTCCCACAGGATTGCATCAAACCTGTAGGAGCGAGCGGTGCGACGATTCGGCTTGCCCGCGAAGAGGCCCGAAAAATCCCCCTCAATTCATCGATTCGCCACTTTCAACGACTGACTCCATCCCCCGCCCAACGCCTTGTACAACGTCACCTGATTGATCTCCCGCGCCAGCTCCAGCTGCGCCCATTTCTGCTGCGCATCGAACAGCGAACGCTGGGCGTCCATGGTGGAAAAATAACTGTCCAGCCCCGCCTCGAACCGTAAGCGCGATTGCCGATAGGCCTCTTGATAATCCCCTACCAGTTTTTTCTGGAACTCCACCTGCGTGAGCATTTCCTGCCGAGCGTTCAAGGCATCTGCGGCTTCGCGAAAGGCATTCTGCACCGTGGCCTCATAAGCCGCCGCCCGGCCATCGAACCGCGCATGACTGGCATCCACCTGTGCCCGACGCGCACCGCCATCGATCAACGGCATCGATCCCGCCAACGCCAACGACCAGAACTCCGCCGGGCCACTGAGCAATCGGGAAAAATCCCCCGTCAGACTCCCCAGCGCCGAGGTCAGGGAAAACGTCGGAAAATACGCACTGCGCGCCGCGCCAATGTCCGCGTTGGCGGCGCGCAACAGCGCTTCGGCTGACATGATGTCGGGCCGTCGCTCGACCAATGACGAAGGCAAACCTGCCGGCACATCCAGCGTCGCCAATTGCTCACCCAGCACGCCAGTCGGCAGTAATCCCACCGGCACCGGCTGCCCCACCAACACTCGCAATGCGTTCATGTTTTGCGCCACTTGCATGCGGTAGGTGTTGACCTGCACGGCGGCGGTGTTGGTTTGCGCATCCGCCTGGTGAACGTCGATCCGCGCACTGGAACCGAGGTTGAAACTCTTGCGCAACAACTGCCCGTAACGGTCCTGGGATTGGTAGGTGTTCTGCGCGAGGTCGAGCAAATTCTGATTGGCCTTGAGGCTCAGCCAAGTGCTCGCCACTTCGCCAATCAGCGCCAACCGCGCTGTCTGATAATCCGCTTCCGATGCCTCGAAACGCGCCCCGGCGGCATTGCGCTGACTGCGAATGCGCCCGAAAAATCCAACTCGTAGGACGTAAATCCGCCAGTCGCCTGAAAAGTATTGGCGATGCTGCCGGCACTGTCGCCACCGCCCGGCGTACGCACCAACGGCGGCAACTTGCTGCGCCCGGCGTAGGTGTTGAGGCCGATGGTAGGAAAAAGCCCGGATTCAGCACTGTCATACCCGGCCCGCGATTCTTCAACGCCAGCCGCAAACTGACGCAGGCTGCGGTTGTTGACCAGGGCCATTTCGATCAACTGGCGCAGTCGGTCATCCACCACAAAACCACGCCAGTCCTTGTCGAACGCCTGCTTGCCGACACAGCACTGGCCGGCGGTGTTGGCCGGCCATTGCTGATCGATCGGCGCATCGGGTTTCTCGTAAGTGGGCTCCAGCGAGCATCCGCCGAGCAACACCAAAGACATGAAGCATGAAGTGGGTAAGCAACGGTTCATGGCGCGCACCTACAAGCGTTGGCCGAGCAAGGCTCGCAACGGAGAAAGAAGCAAAGTCCACACACCGGACGATCTGGACACACTGATCGGGGGCAATGGCTGCTTGTGCGAACGGACGATGACCGGCCGCCAACGCGGTGACGATGCGTAGGACGGCGCCTTGACCGGCGCAGGCAAACGCGGCACGTTGTTCTTTTCGCCCAACAACGCGCGCTGCAGCAAGGTGCCAAACGCCAGTGCCGGCTCAGCCTTGCAGACCACATTGATCGTCGCATCGCTGAACAGCCGCGCAATCAACCGCCGACGCAAGCCTTCGTCGAGATCGACAAACCTCAAGCCCAATTGATCAGCGCCGTGATTGCGCATGACTTCGACGTCCAGCCAGCCCAGTCGGTTGATCCACACCTGACCGCACAACCCGGGCTTGATCGAGGACGCAAAAGCACAGGTCATCGATGCACCGCTGAGGGAAATGTCCTTCAAACGCCCCGCCAATGTCTTACCGCCAAAACGGAAACCAGTTGGCTTATCGAACGGAAAACGCTCTTCGCCGTGCAGTCGCGGCCGGTCGACGCACGCCACCAACGTTGCGAGGTTGTAGACCAGCGCGACAACCGTCCAGCAGAGGTTGAACATCATGTTGCCGTCAAACGCGGCGGCGGTGCTGATGGCGATGTAGGCACCGAATTGCGATAACAGTGTCAGCGCTAAAAAGAACCCAAACAGCTTCCAGTGCACCATCGTCTTCGAACGGTCGAGGCCCTTGGCGGTGACTTTGAACGGTCGCCCGAACGGTCGAATCATGGCGCTGGCAATGGTCGCCGTGACCGCCAGCGAAGCGACGATCTGCGTGACCTCGGTGAAGATCGGCAGGGTCCGCCGGTCGGTGACCCAAGTGCCGTAGCCCCAGAACGCGATGAGTGCCGGCATGCCGTAGGCGAGGAAATCCGCCGGGTTAGCGTAGAACCCGGCGATGCCGAAGTACCAGTACAGCACCGGCGACACCAGCATCATCAAAATGAACGGTTTGGAAAACCAGTGCATCAAGCCGTGGATGTAGTGCAAACGGTCGTTGAGCGTGTAGCCGCTGCCGCGCAACGGTCCGTCCTTGAGCAGCGCGACCTGGATCGTGCCCAGGCACCAGCGACCACGCTGGTTGATGTACTCGGTCAGGCCCTCGGCAGACAAACCGATGGACAAGCGTTCGTTCAGCCAACGGGTGACGTAGCCTTTTTGTAGCAATCGGTAGGTGGTGTAGATGTCCTCGCACACCGAGCCTGTAGGAAAGCCGCCAATCTCGGTGATCAAATCCCGCCGCACCACGAAGGAAGTGCCAACACAAAACGCCGCATCCCACCCGTCCTTGGCCGGTTGGAATACATCGAAAAACACCCGTTGCTCATCCACCCAGCACGCTGACGTGCCAAGGTTGTGCTGGATCGGATCGGGGTTGTAGTAGAACTGTGGCGTTTGCACCAAACCGACTTTCGGATCGTCGAACAGACCGAGGGTGCGCATCAGGATCGGCTGCTGCGGCGCAAAATCGGCGTCAAGCACCAGAATGTACGGCGCGTTGCTACCGGCCGCCGACTGGCGCAATCCGTTATTCAGGTTGCCGGCCTTGGCGTGGGCATTGTCCGGGCGCCTGGCGTATTGCACGCCGACCTCGGCGCAGTAGTCACGTAACCAGTCGCGTCGGGTATCGTCGAGTACCCAAATGGTGAAGTTCGGGTAGTCGATGGCCTGAGCGGCGATGATGGTTTTTTCGAGGATCTCCAAGCCTTCGTTGTAGGTGGCGATAAACACGTCCACTGCCGGCACGTTGCGGCCTTGGGCGCGTAGTTGTCGTTCGCCGGCATCGGCCTGCGGACTGTGATCAGAACGACAGAGCATGACGATGATGGAAAACAGCGTGTAGCCGATCGCCAACATTTCGAAGAACAGGAAGGTGTAAGACCAGACCGTGGCGAACCCGGAGTGACCATCGG
The DNA here is from genome assembly GCF_034344865.1 of Pseudomonas sp. 10S4. Taxonomy (NCBI): domain Bacteria; kingdom Pseudomonadati; phylum Pseudomonadota; class Gammaproteobacteria; order Pseudomonadales; family Pseudomonadaceae; genus Pseudomonas; species Pseudomonas sp. 10S4. Next base: position 4,100,754 of record NZ_CP133774.1, on the reverse strand, counting down.
GCAAGGTGTCGCGGATCCGCCAGGCCGCGTAATTGACCAGCAACAACGCAGTGACGGCGCCGAATCCTGCGCGGGCGGCCCATTGGTCCCGGTGAGTCAGGCAGGTGAACAGCACCACCACCGCCAGCGTCCAGAAATTGATTTGCAGCAGTTGCAACGAGTCCAGTGCCTGCATGTCAGTCAGCCTCTAGCGAACCGGTAAAGGGATTGACGCCGGTGGCAGCAATCGCCGCCCACGCCGTGGCGCCCAAGTGAGGCAGGTGGTAATAAAAGAAGTCGTTGGTGACGGAGTCCGGGCCTATGGCCAGCCCGGTACTGATGCGTGGTGCCGGTGTAGCGAACAGCCAACCGTTGCCAGCCTCTTGGGCGAGCAGCACGTTCCACAGCGGTTGCGCCTTGTCACTCAAGCCGCTCAATTGCGCGACGGCGGCAGCCTGAGCGGTGCCTTCGGTCCATAAGCCGTCAGGGTCGCGGTTGAAACCGTAGCCATCGCCCGCCCGGTGGGCATGATCAATAAACGCGAAGACCCGACGCCAATCCCTGGGGGGATCGTGCAAGGCAATCAATGGCCAGATCTGTGCGTCCAGCCCTGAGCGCACACGGTCAGACGTCTGCCCGTCCGCACCGGTGCCAATCAGAAACCGCCCTTCCCCGGCATCCCACTGGCTCGCCACAAATTGCCGGGCGATCTGCGCCTGCTGCGCCGAATCCGGATCCGGCGCTACTGCGTTGAGCGCGGTCCAGGCTGCTGCGAGATCAACGTTGTGCTCCGTGGATTTCCAGTTCTGCTGGGTTTGTTTGGCGAAGTAGCCGTAGTAGCCACCGCTGAAGCCCGCCGGGGATTGCCCGTCGTAGGTATTTTTCTGTGACCAGTGCAGGACTTTTCGTGCAGCCTCAAGGTAAGACGCCTCGCCGCTTTGGCGATAAGCTTCCAACAACGCCAGCGCGGCCCAGGCCTGATTACCGGTGGCGCTGCTGACTTGATAGGCGTCCTGATTCCAGGCGTTGCGCTCGGTGCTCCAGTAACCCGGCAATTTCATCGACCCAGAGCCGACCGGACCGGCGGCGTAGGCGTTGCGCAAGCGCCCGTCCTGATACTCGGGATCGTGCTGGGTGGCGAAGGCCAGGGCATCAGCGATCCGGCGCGCGGATTCGGTTTTGCCACAGGCAAACAACGCGATACTCGCCAAGGCGTTGTCGTATGTGAACGCCACGCCGCGCAGGGCCAGAATCGGTGCAGGCTGGCCGTTCAACGGCGGATAACTGGCCACCAGCACCGGGCCGGCTGGCTCCGACGCCACAGCCCGATCCAGCGCTGCGCACGTCATCGCCACCAATTGTGGCCGGGCTTGCGCCGCCAGTGCGGAGGCCCCGCTGCCGATCAAGATCACGCCGACGATTCCTTGCAAAACCCTGTTCATGGCCGCGAGACCTCGGCACTTGCCCACAGCCCTGGATTGCAGGTCATGGCGCGCTGAGCGTCGGTAAGGTCGGCGGCAAAGGTGCCGACGACGTACACCGAGTTCTGTTCGGCATACGGGAACGGCACGCTGTAGCTGTTGGCGCGAATGTCCGAAGCGCTGGACAACAACTGCACCACGTTGGCCTTGAGCGGTTCATTGAGGCCACGGATTTTCACCGTCAGCACGCTGTCGCGATCAATCTTGCTGGCCATGCGTTCGGGGAACACCGCAATCACGTAGCTCTGTCCGCAATCGGTGGCGCGCAGCAGCGTTGATCCGGCCTGCACCAGCGTGCCTTGGGGTGCCAATAACTCCTGAACGGTGCCCGGTGAGTAGGCCACCACATCGTAACCAGCCATCAACTTGACCCGGTTCTGCTCGGTTTCGATCAGTTGATTGAGGTTGTCGAGCTCACGTTGATAGGTCGCTCGGTTGCGCACCTGATTGTCCAGGCTGAGTTTGAGGGTGGTCATTTGCGCGCTGAGATCGAACATGCGCAGTTGATCGGGATCGAGGTAGACCTGTTTGTTGGCGGCGCTGACATCGCCGTCATTGATCCGCAACTGCGAGCGCACCGACTCAGCGGCGCCCTGCAACGAAGCCAACTGCGCTTTCGATGATGCAACCACCGCACCACTCACCGCCCCTTGTGTGAACAGATCCAGATTGCGTTCGACGGTTTCCTGAGCATCCATCAACCGCGCACTGGCTGCGCTGTTTTCGGCTTTCAGGGCTTTTTGGGTGAACAGTTGGCGGGTGTGGAAGGCTGTTTGGTATTGCTGGCTAGTCCTCTCCAAGGCCTCGTAATACTGCTGATCGTGATCGGCCTGACTGGCTGAAGACGACAGTTCCTGCTCCAGGGTCAATCGCCGGGTTTGCAGGGTCAGCAAGGTCTCTTGATTGGCCCGGGGGTTTTCCACCACGGCGATTTTCTGGCCCTGGACGAAGGTTGTGCCTGGTTTGACATCCAGGGAGCTGACGACGCCATCAATCGGTGTGGTCAGCAATATCACCGGCGCATTCAAAATCGCTCGCGTGGCAGAGGCTGATAGCAGTGGCATAAGTAACGTCGACAATAACAGCCAGACGACAAATCCCAAGACACCCAAACCCACCAGGCGCGGTAACAGAGACAATAGCTTGGAGCGTTCTTCAGCCATGTTCGACTCTCCCGATAGACCCATGAACACATAAGGCCATAGCCCGTACTGCGTAACAGTCAGGCAATAGCAAGCCGTGACCGCGAATCACAATTGGCAGGGTGAGCAAGAACAAGTAAGTACATTGCACGGCAACTAAGCCGAGACTGTTTTCTCTGGTTTTATCGTGATGTGAGCAGGAATGAGATTCCTGTCTTTTTGGAGAGTTACATAGGGCGCAACGCTGACAGCTGGCATAAGGCCCGAGGCAGAGCGGGCGCTGTCATTGGCGACACTATGTTCAGGACTTTTGGCTGTCAAGCTTTTGGGTGATACAAATAAATGACGCCAATATTGTGCCGATTACTGTATTGGATCCATATCCAACAACTAGCAACAACTAGTCGGCAACTGTTTATTTTTAGAAGAGTTTTTATTTTTGTAACAGCACGGAACTATATGTCGTTTTTTGTATAGTTCTGAGTCAATAAGCGCAGAGATTAAAATGATATAAGTCGAGACACCTTGTAGCGTCCTCTCGCGAAGAGGCCCTCCCAGGCAACACACTAACAACAGACATCCCCCCACAAACCTCACACAAAAAAAGCCCCGACCAAAGTCGGGGCTCTTTATGTGCAGCTAACGCTTAGCGCGGGAACGCTGGCGGGTTTACACCGGCCATGTCTTCCATCACGCGAACCACCTGGCAGCTATAACCGAATTCGTTGTCGTACCAAACGTACAGAACAACGCGGTTGTCTTGGGTGATGGTTGCTTCAGCGTCCACAACGCCTGCGTGGCGCGAGCCAACGAAGTCGGTGGAAACCACTTCCTGCGAATTGACGTAGTCGATTTGCTTATGCAGATCGGAGTGCAACGCCATGTAGCGCAGGTACTCGTTCATCTCTTCGCGGGTAGCGGCTTTCTCAAGGTTCAGGTTGAGAATGGCCATCGACACGTTAGGCGTCGGAACGCGGATCGCGTTACCGGTCAGCTTGCCGGCCAGCTCAGGCAGAGCCTTGGCAGCAGCGGTGGCAGCACCGGTCTCGGTGATTACCATGTTCAGCGCGGCGCTACGGCCACGGCGATCGCCCTTGTGGAAGTTGTCGATCAGGTTCTGGTCGTTGGTGTACGAGTGAACCGTTTCAACGTGACCGTTGATGATGCCGAACTTGTCGTTGACAGCCTTCAGCACCGGCACGATGGCGTTGGTGGTGCAGGACGCCGCGGATACGATCTTGTCGTCAGCGGTGATTTCGCCGTGGTTGATGCCGTGAACGATGTTCTTCAGCTTGCCTTTACCAGGCGCGGTCAACACAACGCGGTCGATACCCGGGCAAGCCAAATGCTGGCCCAGGCCCTCGGCGTCACGCCATACGCCGGTGTTGTCCACCAGCAGCGCGTCTTTGATGCCGTACTGGGTGTAATCCACTTCAGTCGGGTTTTTCGCGTAGATAACCTGGATCAGGTTGCCGTTGGCGGTGATGGTGTTGTTGGCTTCATCAATGGTGATGGTGCCATCGAACGGACCATGAACCGAGTCGCGACGCAGCAGGCTGGCACGTTTGACCAGGTCGTTTTCGGCGCCCTTGCGCACGACGATGGCGCGCAGACGCAGGCCGTCGCCACCACCGGTTTTCTCGATCAGGATGCGCGCCAGCAGACGGCCGATACGACCGAAGCCGTAGAGGACAACGTCGGTGCCTTTGCGAGCGGCAACGTTCTGCTGGCCAACCACGTCAGCCAGTTCTTCACGGACGAACTGCTCAGCAGTACGGCCATTGCCTTCAGCCTTGAATTTGACTGCCAGCTTGCCCAGGTCGACCGATGCGGCGCCGAGTTTGAGCTCGCTCATGGCTTTGAGCAGCGGGAATGTTTCGTGGACGGACAGTTCGCTGTCGTCGGACTGGCGATGGCGAGCAAAGCGGTGAGCTTTGAGAATCGCAATGACTGAACGATTGATCAGGCTGCGGCCATAGATCGAGCTCACCACGTTGTTATTGCGGTAGAGCTGACCGATAAGCGGAATCATCGCTTCTGCGAGTGCTTCACGGTCGATCCATTCACCAAGACACTGGTCGGGCTTCTGAGTCACGGGAACCTTCCACATATGTAGGGGCAGAAAAAAGGGGCTACATTATGCCGCCGAGTGCCTCCCGTAGCAATGCGCGCCTGTCGTGCGAGCCATAACAAAATTCCATTCAAAAAAATTACGCCGCGCTGAAGCCCAATAAAACCGGGGCCTCCAGCATCGTCAGTTTTTTGGGGACAGCGCTGCCTTGTCCGTAACCATCCGAAACACCAACTCGTTTTGCCACTACATAATCGGCAATTTTCACTAAAAAACCGCTCGATTTTGTCTTTACCACTACATTTCGCTCAAGCCGCGTAATAGACACATCTGCAACTGACAGCCAGCACCAGAGGCCGCTACAATTACCGACTTTGTCGCAACGCTTGGAGCTCAACCTTCCGTGCCCGTTCTGCGTCTACCGCTTCTCCCTGCCGCGGCAGGTAAACAGCACTGGGGCAACCTGCCCGGTGCCGCCCTGAGCCTGGCCATTGCCGAGGCCGCCAGCGCTGCCAAGCGCTTTACCCTGCTACTGACCGCCGACAGCCAGAGTGCCGAACGGCTGGAACAGGAGCTGAGTTTCTTCGCCCCGGATTTACCGGTGCTGCATTTTCCCGACTGGGAAACCCTGCCCTACGACCTGTTTTCGCCGCACCAGGACATCATCTCCCAGCGCATCGCTGCCTTATATAGGTTGCCGGAGCTGACCCATGGCGTGCTGGTCGTGCCGATCACCACCGCCCTGCATCGCCTGGCGCCGACCAAGTTCCTGCTCGGCAGCAGCCTGGTGCTGGACGTCGGCCAGAAGCTCGACGTCGAACAAATGCGCACCCGGCTTGAGGCCAGCGGCTATCGCTATGTCGACACGGTGTACGAACACGGCGAATTCACTGTCCGCGGTTCGCTGATCGATCTGTTCCCGATGGGCAGCAAACTGCCGTTCCGGATCGATCTGTTCGACGACGAAATCGAGACCCTGCGCACCTTCGATCCGGACAACCAGCGTTCAATCGACAAGGTCGACACCGTACGCCTGCTGCCAGCACGTGAGTTTCCGTTGCAGAAGGACGCGGTCACCCGCTTCAAGGCACGGTTCCGCGAGCGGTTCGACGTCGACTTCCGCCGCTGCCCGATCTTCCAGGATTTGAGCAGTGGGATTACCCCGGCCGGTATCGAGTACTACCTGCCGCTGTTCTTCGATGAAACCTCGACGCTGTTCGATTACCTGCCGCAAGACACCCAGGTGTTTTCCCTGCCGGGCATCGAACAAGCAGCGGAGAACTTCTGGAACGACGTGCGCAATCGCTATGAAGAGCGCCGCGTCGATCCTTCCCGTCCTTTATTGCCACCGGCCGAGTTGTTCCTGCCGGTGGAGGACTGCTTCGCGCGCCTGAAGAACTGGCCGCGCGTGGTGGCCAGTCAACAGGATGTGGAAACCGGCGTCGGCCGCGAACGTTTCCCGGCGCAGTTGTTGCCGAACCTGGCCATCGAAGCCAAAGCCACCCAGCCATTGGCCGCACTGGCGGGTTTCCTCGACGAATTCCCCGGCCGCGTGCTGTTTACCGCTGAGTCCGCGGGCCGTCGTGAAGTGCTGCTGGAATTGCTCGAACGCCTGAAGCTGCGACCGAAAACTGTCGACAGCTGGCCGGACTTTGTCGCGAGCAAGGATCGCCTGGCGATCACCATTGCGCCGCTGGACGAAGGCCTGATGCTGGATGACCCGGCGCTGGCGTTGATCGCCGAAAGCCCGCTGTTCGGTCAACGGGTGATGCAGCGTCGTCGCCGGGAAAAGCGTGCCGACGGCAACAACGATGCAGTGATCAAGAACCTCACCGAGCTGCGCGAAGGCGCGCCGGTGGTGCACATAGACCACGGTGTCGGCCGTTATCTGGGTCTGGCGACTCTGGAAATCGACGACCAAGTTGCCGAATTCCTGACTCTGCAATACGCCGAAGGCGCCAAGTTGTACGTGCCGGTCGCCAACCTGCACTTGATCGCTCGTTACACCGGCAGCGACGATGCGCTGGCCCCGTTGCACCGCCTCGGCTCCGAGACCTGGCAGAAGGCCAAGCGCAAAGCTGCCGAACAGGTGCGTGACGTGGCCGCCGAGTTGCTCGACATCTACGCCCGCCGCGCCGCCCGTGAAGGTCATGCCTTCGCTGACCCGAAAGCCGATTACGCGACCTTCAGCGCCGGTTTCCCGTTCGAAGAAACCCCGGATCAGCAAACCACCATCGACGCCGTACGCGCCGACATGCTCGCGCCCAAACCGATGGACCGACTGGTCTGCGGCGACGTCGGTTTCGGCAAGACCGAAGTGGCGATGCGTGCTGCGTTCATCGCCGTGCACGGCGGTCGCCAGGTGGCGATTCTGGTGCCGACCACCCTGCTCGCCCAGCAACACTACAACAGCTTCCGCGACCGCTTCGCCGACTGGCCGGTGAGCGTGGAAGTGATGAGCCGTTTCAAGTCGACCAAGGAAGTGAATGCCGCCATCGCTGATCTGGCCGAAGGCAAGATCGACATTGTTATCGGCACCCACAAACTGCTGTCCGACGATGTGAAGATCAAAAACCTCGGGCTGGTGATCATCGACGAAGAGCACCGCTTCGGTGTCCGTCAGAAAGAACAGCTCAAGGCCCTGCGCAGTGAAGTCGACATCCTCACGCTGACTGCCACGCCGATTCCGCGCACGCTGAACATGGCGGTGTCGGGCATGCGCGACCTGTCGATCATCGCTACGCCGCCGGCCCGTCGCCTGTCGGTGCGGACCTTCGTCATGGAGCAGAACAAAAGCACGGTCAAGGAAGCCCTGCTCCGTGAACTGCTGCGTGGCGGCCAGGTTTACTACCTGCACAACGACGTGAAGACCATCGAGAAATGCGCCGCCGACCTCGCCGAACTGGTGCCGGAAGCTCGGATCGGCATCGGCCACGGGCAGATGCGCGAACGCGAACTCGAACAGGTGATGAGCGACTTCTACCACAAGCGCTTCAACGTGCTGATCGCCTCGACCATCATCGAGACCGGCATCGACATCGCCAACGCCAACACCATCATCATCGACAGGGCGGACAAGTTCGGGCTGAGCGCAGCTGCACCAGCTGCGCGGCCGGGTCGGCCGCAGTCATCACCAGGCTTACGCGTACCTGCTGACGCCGCCGCGCCAGCAAATCACCCCGGATGCGGAAAAGCGTCTGGAAGCGATCGCCAACACCCAGGACCTCGGCGCGGGCTTCGTGCTCGCGACCAACGACCTGGAAATCCGTGGCGCCGGCGAACTGCTGGGCGACGGCCAGAGCGGGCAGATCCAGGCCGTCGGCTTCACGCTGTACATGGAAATGCTCGAGCGCGCGGTGAAGTCGATCCGCAAGGGCGAACAACCGAACCTCGATCAGCCGCTGGGCGGTGGTCCGGAAGTCAATTTGCGGGTACCGGCGTTGATTCCCGAGGACTACTTGCCGGACGTTCATGCGCGATTGATTCTCTACAAACGCATCGCCTCGGCCACGGACGAGGAAGGCCTCAAAGACCTGCAAGTGGAGATGATCGACCGTTTCGGCCTGCTGCCAGAGCCCACCAAGAACCTGGTGCGGATCACGCTGCTGAAATTGCAGGCCGAACAACTGGGCATCAAGAAAGTGGACGGTGGCCCGCAAGGCGGTCGAATCGAGTTCGCGGCGCAGACTCCGGTCGACCCGTTGACGCTGATCAAACTGATCCAGAGCCAACCCAAACGCTACAAATTCGAAGGCGCCACGATGTTCAAGTTCATGGTGCCCATGGAGCGTCCGGAAGAACGCTTTAATACTGTAGAGGCGCTGTTTGAGCGCCTCCTCCCGAAAACTGCTTGAAGGACGCCGCATGCGCCTGTTTCTCTCACTGACATTGTTGATGACGCTGGCTGCCCCCTCGGCGTTTGCCGATGATAAGTATCAGGTTGAAATGATCCTGGTCCGGCAAAACGCCGTGCCGGCGATTGTCAGTCGTGCCGCGCCGGAAGGTTGGGCGGCCGGTGCACAACGCATCAACCCGGACAGCCTGCGCACGCCGAGCCTCAATGGCGAAGTGGAAAAACTCACCGCCAGTGCCGACTACACGGTGCTGCTACACAAGGCCTGGCAACAGGAACTGGGTGAAGAAGCCAGCAAAATCGCGATCAGCGACGGCAAGGAACAGTACGGCCAATTCCCGATCGAGGGCACGCTGGACCTGAAACTGGGGCGTTTCACCGACGTCGACGCCGACTTCTGGGTCAACCAGATCGACGCCAACGGCATGGTCACCGCCAGCGAACGCCTGAAGCAGGAAAGCCACACCAAGAACGGCCAATTGAATTTTCTCGATAACGGCCACTTGGGCCTGTTGATCAAGATCACTTCGTTGACCGCACCTGCGCCTCGGCCAGCCCCCGAACAAATTCCGGACTGATTGAAGTCCCTATGCCCCCGACCCTGAGCAAACCCCTCGCACCTTCCTGGGTCAGCCGATTCAAGGAACAGAGCCTGGAGCGCGGCCGTCGCTACGCGATAGAGAACCGCGTCAGGATCGTCGAGGCCGGCGACGCGACGATCATCGCCGCTTGCGAAGGCTCTGGCGGTAACGTTTACCGTCAGACCATTCGCCTGCGCGAGTCGGCCAAAGGCACGTTGCTGATGATCGACGCGACCTGCACCTGCCCGGTCCACAGCAACTGCAAACATTGCGCAGCGGTGCTACTGAAAGTCCAGGAAACCCTGGCCTACCCCGCCGCCGCGCAAGACGCCGAACTGCTGGAAAAACTCCAGGCCGTACTGGAAAACCGCAGCCCGAAGGCGTTGCCGCAAGTGCTGGTGGATAACGTGCAACCGGTGCCGCGCCTGTGGCTGGCGAGTATCGAGTTCAGCGCCTTCGAACCGCGCAACGGCAAGATGCAGCGCTACATCCAGCATCGTGCGGCGCTGTCCTTCAGCTATCTGGATGAATACGTTTCCGGGCAGAAAAATGCCGACATCCTGATTCGCCAAGAGACACAGACTTTACGGATAAAACGTCACCCGGAAGTCGAACAGGCCTACAGGGAACAGCTACGAATCCTCGGTTTCAAGATCGCCACCCGACAAAGCAAAGCCTTGCCGGAAAGCGCTGGCGAACTGTTCGAGATGGTCAACGACAGCGCCTGGCTGACCTTTACCCTCAACGAACTCCCGAAGCTGCGCACCCAAGGCTGGGAATTGCAGATCGACGAGGATTTCGGCTTCGACCTGACCGCCGTGGACGACTGGTACGCCACCGTCGAGCAGGTACCGGAACGCGACTGGTTTGATCTGGAACTGGGGATTATCGTGAATGGCGAGCGGCTGAGCCTGCTGCCGATCCTGTTAAACCTGATGCGCTCGCACACCGAAATTCTCAACCCGGAACGACTGGCCCGACGTCGCGACGACGAATTGATCCTGGTGAACATCCCGAATCGCCCGAACTCCGAGTACGGTCCGCTGCAAGTCGCCCTACCCTTCGGCCGCTTGAAACCGGTGCTGGCGACCCTTGGCGAGTTCTACCTGCAAGGGCCTGGCGAAACCACGCTGCGCCTGAGTAAGGCCGACGCTATCCGGCTGAACCCGCTGGAAGGCATGCCGCTATTGTGGGAAGGCGGCGAGCAGATTCGCACCTTTGCCCAGCGTCTGCGGGACATCAAGGACTTTACATCGACCGCGCCGGAAGGTTTGAACGCCACGTTGCGACCGTATCAGCTCGAAGGTCTGAGCTGGATGCAGTCGTTGCGACAACTGGAAGTCGGCGGGATTCTCGCGGACGACATGGGTTTGGGTAAAACCCTACAGACCCTGGCGCACATTCTCAGCGAGAAAATCGCCGGCCGCCTGGATCGGCCATGCATGGTGGTGATGCCCACCAGCCTGATCCCCAACTGGCTCGACGAAGCGGCGCACTTCACGCCACAACTCAAAGTGCTGGCACTGTACGGCGCCAGCCGCAAAAAGCACTTCGAGAACCTGACCGATTACGACCTGATCCTGACCACCTACGCGCTGCTGCCCAAGGATGTCGAAACCCTCGCGGCAGTGCCATTGCACGTGCTGGTCCTGGATGAAGCGCAGTACATCAAGAACCCCAACAGCAAGGCCGCCCAGGCTGCCCGCGAACTGAATGCGCGCCAGCGCCTGTGCCTGAGTGGCACGCCACTGGAAAATCACTTGGGCGAGCTGTGGTCGCTGTTTCACTTCCTGCTGCCCGGCTGGCTTGGCGATGTGAAAAGCTTCAACCGTGATTACCGCGTGCCGATTGAAAAGCGCGGCAGTGAAGTACGACTTCAGCACCTCAACGGTCGGATCAAACCGTTTCTGCTGCGCAGGACCAAAGAACAGGTCGCGACAGAACTGCCGCCGAAAACCGAGATTATCCATTGGGTCGAACTCAACGAAGCGCAGCGCGACGTGTACGAAACCATGCGTCTGGCCATGGACAAAAAAGTACGCGACGAGATCACCCGCAAAGGTGTGGCCCGCAGCCAGATCATCATTCTTGAGGCGCTGCTGAAGCTGCGGCAGGTGTGTTGCGATCTTCGCCTGGTCAACGATGCCGTTCTGCCCACTCGCGGCAGCACGTCTGGCAAGCTCGACAGCTTGATGGAGATGCTGGAAGAGCTGTTTGAGGAAGGTCGGCGGATTTTGCTGTTCTCACAGTTCACGTCAATGCTGGCGTTGATCGAGGATGAACTGAAGAAGCGTGGCGTTGAATACGCAATATTGACCGGACAAACCCGCGACCGGCGCGCGCCGGTGAAGGACTTCCAGAGCGGCAAGCGTCAGATTTTTCTGATCAGCCTGAAGGCTGGCGGCGTGGGCTTGAACCTGACCGAAGCCGATACGGTGATTCACTACGACCCGTGGTGGAATCCGGCGACGGAAAACCAGGCGACTGACCGGGCTTATCGCATCGGCCAGGAAAAACCGGTGTTCGTCTATAAGTTGATTGCTCGGGGCACGGTAGAAGAGAAGATTCAACATCTGCAAAAGGAAAAGTCCGACCTGGCGGCTGGTGTACTGGATGGACGCTCAGCCGGGGACTGGAAGTTGCAGAGTGATGATATCGAGGCGTTGTTTGCGCCGTTGCCGGACAAACTGGAAAAGCGCTGAAATCAGAGGCGTTTGGCATATGGCCTTCGCGAGCAAGCCTCGCTCCTACGGGCATTAAGTCGTTCGCAGCATCGGCGATCAACTTAAACCTTGTAGGAGCGAGGCTTGCCCACGAAGAGGCCATCACTGAAAAAACCCGCCATCAGGACTTGAGATTGGGCAGCGGGGCGAACAGCGCCTCAATATCACTCTGCTCAAGCTTCAACCCACCCGTCGCTCCACCTTCGAGCACCGCTTCGGCCAGGATGGCTTTTTCCTGTTGCAGTGCCTGTATTTTTTCTTCAACCGTGCCCCGGGCAATCAGCTTGTAGACAAACACAGGCTTGTTTTGCCCAATCCGGTAGGCACGGTCGGTGGCCTGATTTTCGACCGCTGGGTTCCACCAAGGATCGAAATGAATAACCGTATCCGCCGCCGTCAGGTTCAGACCTGTGCCGCCGGCCTTCAAACTGATCAGAAACAGCGGCACTTTACCGCCCTGGAAGTCCTTGACCGGCGTGCGCCGATCCGTCGTTTCACCGGTCAACAATGAGTAGGCGAGGCCACGCTGCTGCAATTCCTCTTCAATCAAGGCCAGCATTGACGTGAACTGCGAAAACAGCAAAATCTTGCGACCTTCGCTGAGCAGTTCTTCCAGCATTTCCATCAAACTGACCAGCTTTCCACTGCCTGCACGAAGCGCCTTTGCCGTGAGCGGCGTTTTGATCAAGCGCAGATCGCAGCAGACCTGACGGAGCTTGAGTAGCGCATCAAGGATAATGATTTGACTGCGGCCCACGCCACTTCGGGCAATTTCGTCGCGCACCTTTTTGTCCATCGCCACGCGTACGGTTTCATACACATCCCGCTGCCCATCGCTGAGATCAACCCAATGCACGATCTCGGTTTTCGGCGGCAATTCGGTAGCCACCTGATCTTTCTTGCGACGTAGCAGGAAGGGCTTAATTCGGGCCGTCAGATGCTGCATCCGCTCACTGTTGCCGTGCTTCTCGATCGGCGTGCGGTAGTCGCGATTGAAGGTTTTGCTGTCGCCAAGCCAACCGGGCAACAAAAAGTGAAACTGGGACCACAGCTCGCCGAGGTGGTTTTCCAATGGTGTGCCGGACAGACACAGTCGCTGGCCAGCCTGTAGATCACGGGCAGCCTGCGCAGCTTTGCTTATCGGGTTCTTGATGTTCTGCGCCTCATCGAGAATCAGCACACTCCAGTCCTGTGGCTGCAATACTTCCAGATCCCGCGGCAGCAACGCGTAGGTGGTCAACACCAAATCGTATTCGGCAAGACCGGCAAAGTCTTTTTGCCGCGCCGAGCCATGCAGTGCCAAAACCTTCAGTTGCGGGGTAAAGCGTGCAGCCTCGTCGATCCAGTTGGGGATCAGGCTGGTGGGCATCACGACCAGTGCTGGACGATCAAGCCGTCCAGCCTGTTTTTCCGTCAACAAATGCGCCAGGGTTTGCAGGGTTTTCCCCAGTCCCATGTCGTCGCCGAGGATGCCGCCGACTCCTAGCTCGCGAAGGGTTTGCATCCAGTTCAGCCCTTCCAGCTGATACGGTCGCAGTGTCGCCTTGAGACCCTCGGGAGCCGGAACATGAACATGCGTCGACTCACGCAATCGCTGCGCAAAACTGCGCAGTCGCTCGCCGCCCTGCCAAACCAGCGGCACGCCTTCCAGCACACTCAACCGCGCGGCGTCTGGAGCACTCAAACGCAGTGAATCGCCCAGGTGCACACCCAGATACAACTCGCCAAGGGTGGCCATCAGCGGCTTGATCCGACCATAGGGTAGCGCGACTTTTGTACGATCGCCGTAACTGAAACGCCCTGCACCCAACTCGATCAGTAACAGTTCATCATCGTTGCGCTTGGCCAGGTTTGCCGGATCCATCAGCTGTGGCTGGCTACGCAGCAAATGCAGCAAGATCGGCAACAGGCTGTGGCGTTCGCCGTTTACGACAATTCCCAGCTGCAGATCAAACCACTGATGCCCCGACTCTTCCTCAACGTCTGCATACCACTGCTCTACAGGCTGCACGTTGAAGTGAAAGCCATCGACGATATCGACGTGCCAGTTTGCCTCACGCAACGACTCAAGCCCTTGTTGAACAAAGGCGAGCCACGCCGAATCATCCGGCAGCGCGAACATCTCGCCCGGACGATCAACGCTGCTTTTACGTGTGGCCTTTTTAAAGCCGTGTTTTTGCAGGGCCTGACGCAGTGCTTTTTCGACGGCGGGCTGGCGCTGGATACGTTGGGTTTCCGTACCGGAAAGGACCAGTACTTCCGGGTTCCTGTCCGCTACCGGATGCCCGGCGTAGGTAAACATCAAGGCAGCACGGTGCTCTGGTTCGTATTGCCAGTGCTTGCGATGCTTGCCGCTGGCGAGTGTCAGGTGAGCCTGAGGCAAAATGCCCTCGATAACCCGCTCGGTCAGCCTGTGCGGCGGGGCAACTTGAGTCACCGCACTCATGCGATGGCTGAACTGCATCGCCTGGCGCGCGGGAATGTCCGGGGCCAACGACAAGTGACAAGCCAGTTTTTCCTCCAGCTCGCTGAACAGCGGGCCGATTTGCAGCCGCTCGCGATCCAGGTAGTACAAGGGTTCCAGGGACAGGATCGTTTCCACGGCAGCTTCGTCGCTACGCCACTGAGGGCGAAAACTGCCGTTGGATTGTTCAGCCCAGGCAAATTGCCCCACCCTCCTCACACCTGAGGTCAGGAGTTGCAGTTTTTCGAAATCAAGGAACAGCCGCGAGGTACGCAACAACATCTCGATGAGTTCGGCGCCACTGCTGCCTTGCAAGGGGTAGCCGCTGTAATACGCGTGATGGGAGTGAACGGCGACCAAGAGCCTGGCGATCCGAAGGTCCAATTCGGTCAGATAACCGGGTTGCCGTATCAGCATGTCAGACAGCGAGTGCAACGCCTTGAGGTCTTGCAGGCGACCGTCCTTGAGCTGACGAGCCTTGAAAATCTCCAGCGTCCACTTTCCAGAGGCCGACGTTGCCTTGAGTCTGTAGACCAGGCGCGTATTCGTCCCCTGCGCCGACTCATCGAGCGGCGTACTCGCAGAAGGAATATCGCCGAGCCAACGCTCAAGTTCACGATTCAGGTGAACCTGAACGGCGCTCTCGGATGGCTTAACAGGCTGATCTTGCAGGTAATAGATGACTGCTGCACAGTGCTTGCAATTGATCATCACAGGACAAGAACACACGCATTCGAGCCGCGGTTGCCCATTCCGATTTTCAGAGAGTTCAATGACTTGCTGGTACGCCTGCGCCTCTGAGCCGACGCACGACGCGATAACCCTCAAGTCATCGATTTGACGGATCGTTACCCGATCCTCTTCCGCGTAGCTACGGGCCTTATCCAGAGCGCGATGACTGAACACCTCTGCCCAAGGTAGCGCATGAAGTTGCTCAATTATTGTGCTCATGAAATCAACGCCGCTTAAAACTCAGTTAATCGGCCAGACACTTTATCTGGCCGCTGAAACTCAACCCGCCAACACCCGCGCCAGCGTTGACTTCACTTTGCCCATACCGTCATGCAACGCCTGTTCGATCTCGGCCATGGTAATCACCGCCGTGGACTTGCCCGCTCCAGGGTTCACCACCAGCGCCAGACAGGCGTAATCCAGTTCCAGCTCACGGGCCAACGCGGCTTCCGGCATGCCGGTCATGCCGACGATGTCGCAGCCGTCGCGTTCCAGTCTGGCAATTTCAGCGACGGTTTCCAGACGTGGTCCCTGGGTGCAGGCGTACACACCATGACTGCTGTAGCTAACGCCTTCAGCGGCCAACGCGGCGATCAATTGCTGACGCAGTGGCTCGCTGTAGGGGTAGCTGAAATCGATGTGCGTGACGTGTTCAAGGTCATCGGCGAAATAAGTGTGTTCGCGACCGCTGGTGTAATCGATCAGTTGATGGGGCACGCAAAAATGTCCGGTGCCCATCGCGGCATGAATCCCACCCACGGCGTTGACCGCGAGAATCGCTTCGGCACCGGCCTGCTTCAGCGCCCAAAGGTTGGCGCGGTAGTTCACCTGATGCGGAGGGAAACGATGCGGGTGACCGTGGCGCGCAAGGAACAGCACTTCCTTGCCGGCGTACTCACCGATCTGCACCTCGGCCGAAGGTGGGCCGTAGGGCGTGTCTACTGCAAGTGACTGACGAATGCTCAGACCTTCGAGTTGAGTCAGGCCGGTACCGCCGATAATCGCGTAAATCGTCATAACGAAACGTCCTTAATCAATCAGTTGAGCTTCTTTGAGCGCGCCGACAGCGGTCAGCCAGCGCGGATCTTGGCGGTATTCAGTGCCAGCGAAGGACTGCCCGCGCATCCGCGCGATACGCGCCGACGGCTTGACCTTCATCCGCTGGGCGGCGCTCAGGGCCAATTCCGCAGCTGCGCGGTCGTTGCACACCAGGCCCATGTCACAACCAGCGGTCAGCGCGGCTTCGATACGGCTGGCAGCATCACCGACTACATGGGCACCGGCCATGGAAAGATCGTCACTAAAGATGACACCATCGAACTGCAACTCGCCACGCAGGATGTCCTGCAACCAGCGCAGGGAGAAACCGGCGGGCTGGGAATCGACTTGTGGATAAATGACGTGTGCCGGCATGACGGCGGCCAGTTGTTTGCTCAGTCGAGCGAACGGCACCAAGTCTTTAGCGCGGATCTCGTCGAGGCTGCGCTCGTCGTTGGGAATGGCGACGTGAGAATCCGCCTCAGCCCAACCGTGACCCGGAAAATGCTTACCAGTGGCCGCCATACCAGCACTGTTCATGCCGCGGATGAAGGCGCCGGCGAGCAGCGCTGCACGCTCGGGATCGCCTTCGAACGAGCGGGTGCCGACTACAGCGCTGCGCTGGTAATCAAGGTCCAGCACCGGGGCGAAGCTCAGGTCGAGGCCGACGGCGAGGACTTCGGTCGCCATGATCCAGCCACACTGTTCGGCCAGGTATTCAGCATTTGGATTGTCGGCAATGGCGCGCATGGCCGGCAGCCGCACAAAGCCCTGGCGCAGACGCTGGACCCGACCGCCCTCCTGGTCCACTGCCAGCAGTAGATCAGGACGAATAGCGCGGATTGCGGCGCTCAGCTCGCGCACCTGTCGCGGGTGCTCGATGTTGCGGGCGAAAATGATCAGGCCGCCCACTTCAGGCTGACGCAACAATTGGCGATCTTCGGCCGTCAGCCAGGTACCGGCGACGTCCACCATCAACGAGCCTTGCAGGCCAGCAGTCATAGAGATTCCTTGAAAACGAAAAACCCGCCTCGCACGGACTCGCCGCCATGGGCTGTGCCCGGCAGGTCGGCGATATCAATGGGAAGCGGGTTCAAAACGAGAGTCGGCATGGGCGGCTAGCTTAGCGGATGTCAGCTGCCGCGCCCACCCGTGTACGGTTAAACCTTGGCGGCAGCCGGGACCGATTTACTGCGCGGACGCAACTGCGCGGTGGCCATGGCCGTATCGGTGACGCCGGTTTCGGCACGCATGCCGGCGGCCAGGAACGGCACCATCAGGCGCATCACCTGCTCGATGGAGGTGTTGACGCCGAAATCGGTCTCGGCAATGGCGCGCAAGGCCTTGATCCCCGACATGCTGAACGCTGCAGCGCCGAGCATGAAGTGCACGCGCCAGAACAGTTCGATCGGTGGGATACGCGGCGCAGCTTCGTTGACCAGCATCATGTAACGACGGAACACTTTGCCGTACATATCTTCCAGATAACGACGCAAGTGGCCTTGGCTCTGACTGAAAGCCAGACCCAGCAAACGCATGAAGATAGAGAGGTCATTGCCACTGCGCGGCTGCACCACCAGGGCTTGCTCGACGAGGATTTCCAGCAGCTCTTCAAGCGTCGGCTTGTTTTCCGGCTTGGCCTGACGCCGCTCCAGCTCCTTATCGAGGCTGATGCAGAACGGCCCGAGAAAGCGCGAGAAAACCGCTTGAATCAGCGCCTTTTTGGAGCCGAAATGATAGTTCACCGCCGCCAGATTGACCCCGGCCTTGCTGGTGATCAAACGCAACGAGGTTTCGGCGAAACCTTTTTCCGCGAACAACTGCTCGGCAGCATCGAGAATGCGTTCAACGGTTTCCGACTGGGCCATGACTACTCCGCCTGACAAACACTTGTTTGAAACATACGTTTCAGCCTAGGCGTTGTCAAGCCTGGCGGTTCGTTTTGGGAATGGTCGGTCAGCTATTTAACCATACAACAGCAACGCGTTAATCAGTCGAGGAACAGACCGTCCAGCGGCAGGCAAAAAAAGGGGCATTGCCAAGCGCAGTTCACTGTATATAATCCCAGTCACTGTATAAAAAGACAGAGCGATCACTATGATAAAACTGACGCCACGCCAAGCAGAGATTCTGGCCTTCATCAAACGTTGCCTCGACGACAACGGCTACCCACCAACCCGCGCGGAAATCGCGCAGAAACTCGGGTTCAAATCGCCAAACGCGGCTGAAGAGCACCTCAAGGCGCTAGCCCGCAAGGGCGCGATCGAGATGACCCCGGGCGCCTCCCGTGGCATCCGCATCCCCGGCTTCGAAGCCAAGGCCGACGAATCCACTCTGCCGATCATTGGCCGTGTGGCTGCCGGTGCGCCCATTCTGGCCCAGCAACACATCGAAGAGTCCTGCAACATCAACCCGACCTTCTTCCATCCGCGTGCCGACTATCTGCTGCGGGTTCATGGCATGAGCATGAAGGATGTGGGCATCTTCGACGGCGACCTGCTGGCCGTTCACACCACCCGTGAAGCCCGCAATGGCCAGATCGTGGTAGCGCGGATCGGCGATGAAGTGACCGTCAAGCGCTTCAAGCGCGATGGCAGCAAGGTTTGGCTGATAGCCGAAAATCCCGAGTTCGCCCCCATCGAAGTCAACCTGAAAGATCAGGAACTGGTGATCGAAGGCTTGAGTGTCGGCGTGATTCGCCGCTAAAGGAGGCTTTATGCAGTTCCCACACACACCACAGCAAGCCCAACTGCCGTTGTTCGAGGCGTTCATGGCGCAACCGCTGGCGCCGATCCTGAAGAACGTGGTCGAGTCGCCCTGGAGCGCAGAACCCGAGGTCTTCAGCGAACTGTCACTGCGTGGTGCAGCAGGGAGCTGCCTGAACCTTCTGGCGCCGATTCTCCGGGAGTTGAGTCAAGACCAGGATGCACGCTGGCTAACCCTGATCGCCCCACCGGCCAGCCTGACCCAGGCTTGGCTGCGGGACGCCGGCCTGAATCGCGAACGCATCCTGCTACTGCAACCGCGCGGCACCCAGAGCGCTCAACAGTTGACCTGCGAAGCCTTGCGATTGGGCCGCAGCCACACGGTCGTTAGCTGGCTCAACCCGCTGAACGCCAGTGCACGGCAACAGCTGATCAGCGCCGCCCGCACCGGGGACGCTCAAAGTCTGAATATTCGATTAGGCTAACTGACAAATAATGCGCGCCTTGAACAGCGCCGGGCTTCTCCAAGGATAGAGAAGCCGATCTGTAGCGGTATCAGCAGAAACCGACGGGCGGGATCAATGCAGGATCCGCGGCTCTTCATCTTTATTGAATTCGCCTTCAACCAGGCGCCCCGCCATCTGCACACCGACGCTTAACATCGCTTTGGCGACTTCCACGTGATTGCCTTGCAGGAACGCTTTGGCGTCCTCGGAGAAATCCAAAGTAACCAGAGAACCCTCGTCCTCAGCCCTGCGCAGCTCGATTCGGCCGTCTGGTAACTCGACAATTTCTAGAAAGGACGTTGGCATAAAGGTCTGTTCTCCACGAAAGGCGGGGATTATATAGGCATCGGCCAAGCTTCGCTCGGGATCTTGACCAGAAGTCATCGCGAAGAAATATCTGTTAGCACTCATTCCAAAACGGACAGCCCAACAGGTCATCCGTCTCATCGATCAATCCGTTAGCACTCGTTCAACCCTTCACGAAAGCGAATCGCCAACCCCTTCAGGTTCTGACGCCAGCTCTCCAACTCCTCTCGACTCAGCTCTTGAGGCGCCTCTTCTTCGTCCAGGTTAACCGCCGTGATCAGTGGCTGTGTCACGTCACCCTTTGGCTTGTGCGGCACCCGCGGTGGCTGAAACAGTGCGGCATGGGCTGCCAGCAGCTTGGCCAGCCAGGTTTCCGAATTGTTGGCCAGTTCGACCAGCTCAGCCATTTCCGGAATGGCGATGGCTTCCAGCACTTCGCGAGTCAGCAACATCTCCGCTCGCGGCGCATTCGCCTGAGGCAAGCGATAGAAACCGGCGATTTCATGGCACAGCCCCAGCAACGCACCATAAAGGTGAAACAGCGCCGATTCGCGCCCGGCCTGAATCAGCGCCAGGGAGTTCATCGCCCGCCCCTCTTCGACTCTGGCGAGCGCTTCGAGCGACAGGCCGGCGAAATAAATTTTCTGGTTGGTACGGGTATAGAGTTCGTGGGCCATGACGGCAGCCTCCACAGCGAAATAATTGCTTCACACAGGTCGGACAGTGTCGTGGATCACCCGATCTGACCGCAAGCCCAAAACAAAAGGCCGCATGAAAATCCGAGGATTGTCATGCGGCCTTTTATGTACAGCTTCTTTTTAAGCTTTAGCGGCTGGCCGCTTGTCTTCAACCTTCCACTTACCGCCGTCGTAGTACGCCTTCCAACCGGTCGGCTTGCCGTCGACTTCAGTCTGAACGTACTGCTCTTTGGTTTTGCGGCTGTAACGGATCACGGAAGGCAGGCCATCCGGATCCTTCTTCGGCGCTTCACAGAGGAAGTGGTACTTCGGATCGATTTCATCCTTGTGCGGCACGATCTCGATCACCAGCGGAGCACGAGTCTCGCGGTTTTTCGGGAACTGGCTCGCCGCCAGGAACAGGCCGGATGCGCCGTCGCGCAGGATGTAGGTGTCGTTGACCTTTTCGCATTTCAGCTCAGGCATCTTCACCGGATCCATCTTCGGCGGTGCCGCATCACCGCTTTTCAGCAGTTTGCGGGTGTTTTTGCACGTCGCATTGGTGCAACCGAAGAACTTGCCGAAACGACCGGTCTTGAGTTGCATCTCGCTGCCGCACTTGTCGCATTCCAGGCTCGGACCTTCGTAGCCCTTGATGCGGTAAGTGCCTTCTTCGATTTCGTAGCCAGAGCAATCCGGGTTGTTACCGCAGATATGCAGCTTGCGCTTCTCATCCAGCAGGTAAGCGTCCATCGCCGTGCTGCAGATCGGGCAGCGGTGCTTGCCGCGCAGGACCAGGGATTCCGACTCACCTTCGTCGTCCGCAGCGATTTCATCGCCCGGCACCAGGTTGACGGTGGCCTTGCAGCGCTCCTTCGGCGGCAGGCTGTAGCCCGAGCAGCCGAGGAACACACCAGTCGACGCAGTACGAATCTGCATCGGACGGCCGCATACCACGCATGGAATGTCAGTCATCACTGGCTGGTTGGCGCGCATGCCGCCTTCAGCGCTTTCGGCTACTTCGAGCTTCTTCTTGAAGTCGCCGTAGAACTCGTCGAGCACGTTTTTCCAGTCGCGTTCGCCCTGGGCCACGTCATCGAGGTTCTCCTCCATGCCGGCGGTGAAGCCGTAGTCCATGAGGTTGGAGAAGCTCTCGGCCAGACGCTCGGTGACGATATCGCCCATCTTTTCTGAGTAGAAACGACGGTTGTGCAGTGCCACGTAGCCGCGGTCCTGGATGGTCGAAATGATCGCTGCGTAGGTCGAAGGACGACCGATGCCGCGTTTTTCCATTTCTTTTACCAGGCTCGCTTCCGAATAACGGGCCGGCGGCTTGGTGAAATGCTGGGTCGGATCAAGCTTGATCAGCTTCATCGCGTCGCCCTGAACCATGTCCGGCAGCACGTCGTCATCACCTGGCTTGGCGATTTGCGGCATGACGCGGGTGTAACCGTCGAACTTCAGGATGCGGCCCTTGGCACGCAACTCGAAATCACCGGCACCCACAGTCACCGTGGTCGACAGGTATTGCGCAGGCAGCATCTGGCAAGCGAGGAACTGGCGCCAGATCAGCTCGTAGAGCCGCTCAGCGTCACGCTCCATGCCCGACAGCTTGCTTGGCTCGGTATTGGCGTCGGAGGGACGAATCGCTTCGTGAGCCTCTTGTGCGCCTTCCTTGCTGCTGTAGACGTTCGGATTTTCCGGCAGGTACTTCTTGCCGAATTCGCCTTCAATATAAGTACGCGCCATCGCCACCGCATCAACCGAGAGGTTGGTGGAGTCGGTACGCATATACGTGATGTAGCCAGCTTCGTACAAACGCTGGGCCATCATCATGGTTTTCTTCACACCGAAGCCCAGGCGGTTGCTCGCGGCCTGCTGCAGGGTGGAGGTGATGAACGGTGCCGACGGCTTGCTGCTGGTCGGCTTGTCTTCACGCTTGACGATGCTGTAGCTGGAAGACTTGAGCTTCTCCAGCGCGGCCATGGCTTGGGTTTCGTTGAGCGGCTTGAAGGCTTCGCCTTTCTCGCGAGCCACGTCAAAGCGCACGGTGGCGCCCTTGGCGGTGCCGAGGTCAGCGTGAACTTCCCAGTACTCTTCCGGGTTGAACGCGCGGATTTCTCGCTCACGCTCAACGACCAGTTTTACCGCAACCGACTGCACGCGACCGGCGGACAGGCCGCGAGCGACCTTGGCCCACAGCAGCGGCGAAACCATGTAACCGACCACGCGATCAAGGAACCGCCGCGCCTGCTGGGCGTTGACACGGTCAATGTCCAGCTCGCCTGGTTTGGAGAAAGCTTCCTGAATCGCCTTCTTGGTGATTTCGTTGAACACCACGCGCTTGTAGCGGCTGTCGTCACCACCGATGGCTTCGCGCAGGTGCCAGGCAATGGCTTCCCCTCGCGATCCAAGTCGGTTGCGAGATAGATGGTGTCAGCATCTTTGGCGAGCCGGCGCAGCTCTTCGATGACCTTCTCTTTGCCCGGGAGGATCTCGTACTTGGCTTTCCAGCCATGATCGGGATCGACACCCATGCGCGAGACAAGCTGCTTGCGCGCTTTCTCTTTCGGCGTGAGCACCGGACCTTCACCCGCGGCAGCCTTGCCGCGCTTGGCGGCTGGCTCTTTGCTGGCGCTAGCCGAACCGCTGGTGGGCAGGTCTCGGATATGGCCGATACTCGACTTCACCACGTATTGGTTACCCAGATACTTGTTGATGGTCTTGGCCTTAGCCGGGGATTCCACAATGACCAGCGATTTGCCCATGGATCAGAAAATTCCTGAATTCTAGAAGTGAAAGGCGGTTGGCGCCTGACGCGGCACCGCTATATATAGTGGCTACAAGGTGAGGTCAAGCGCAGGGTTTTGCGCGCACTCAGCTTATGGCTTGGAAAAAAGGCTCGGTTCGGCTTGCACCAAAGCAAAGCGTGGGACCTGTTCGCCGTCAACCTCGACCGACTCCAGGAACATGCTCAAGGGACGCACCCAAAAGCCGTAATCGCCATACAGGGCTTGGTAGAAGACCACTTCTTCTTCGGTCTCGGAATGCCGCGCAATGCTGAATACGCGGTACTGCGGACCTTTGTAATGCTGGTAGAGCCCAGGTTGTATCGGCATGGTTTGGCCCTCACTCAAATCTTTTCAAAATAAAAACAAAAATAAATTCAGAAAAACAAAAACCGGGGCACTTGGCCCCGGCTTCCATCAACGAGACGCTTAAACGCGTTCGAAGACGGTGGAGATGCCTTGGCCGAGACCAATGCACATGGTGGCTACCCCAAAGGTGCCGCCATTTTGCTTCATCACGTTCAGCAAAGTGCCGGAGATACGTGCACCGGAACAACCGAACGGGTGACCCAAGGCGATCGCGCCGCCGTGCAGGTTAACCTTCTCGTTCATCTTGTCGAGCACTTTCAAATCTTTCAGCACTGGCAGGGCCTGTGCGGCGAAAGCTTCGTTGAGCTCAAAGAAGTCGATATCGTTAATACCCAGGCCCGCACGCTTCAGTGCTTTTTGGGTGGCCGGTACTGGACCATAGCCCATGATCGCCGGGTCCACACCTGCCACTGCCATCGAACGAATCACAGCCATAGGCTGGATGCCCAGGTCCTGCGCACGCTGCGCCGACATCACGATCATGCACGAAGCACCATCAGTGATTTGCGACGAAGTCCCGGCTGTCACGGTGCCGCCCTTCGGGTTAAACGCTGGCTTCAAAGCCGCCAGGCTTTCCAGGGTGGTTTCCGGACGAATGGTTTCGTCGTAGTCGAACAGTTTCAGGAAACCGTTCTCGTCGTAGCCTTGCATCGGGATGATTTCGTCTTTGAACTTGCCTTCCAGGGTCGCTTTGTAAGCGAGCTGGTGAGAGCGCACCCCGAAAGCATCCTGTTGTTCGCGAGTGATGCCATGCATTTTGCCCAGCATTTCAGCGGTCAGGCCCATCATGCCCGAGGCTTTCGCCGCGTACAGGGACATGTGCGGGTTCGGATCGACACCGTGCATCATGCTCACGTGACCCATATGCTCGACGCCGCCAACCACGAACACGTCACCGTTACCGGTCATGATCGCTTGCGCAGCTGTGTGCAGCGCACTCATCGACGAGCCACACAGGCGGCTGACGGTCTGGCCGGCAGCAGTGTGCGGAATCTGAGTCATCAGGGACGCCATGCGCGCGATGTTCCAGCCCTGCTCCAGGGTCTGGTTTACGCAGCCCCAGATCACGTCTTCGACTTCGTTCGGATCAACCTTGACGTTGCGTTCCAGCAATTTGCTGATCAGGTGCGCCGACATGTCTTCGGCGCGGGTGTTACGGTGCATGCCACCCTTGGAGCGGCCCATCGGAGTACGACCGAAGTCGACAATCACGACGTCTCTTGGATTCAAGCTCATAAAATTTCACTCTCGCTCAAGTGTTTGGACGCTTAACCGAAGAACCGTTGGCCGGTTTTGGCCATTTCACGCAGTTTTGCGGTCGGGTGGTACAGCGCGCCCAAATCAGCGTACTGGTCAGCCAGGGCAACGAACTCTGCAACACCGATAGAATCGATGTAGCGCAACGCGCCGCCACGGAATGGAGGGAAACCAATACCGTAGACCAGACCCATGTCGGCTTCGGCGGCGGTTTCGACAATGCCATCTTCCAGGCAACGCACGGTTTCCAGGCACAGCGGGATCATCATCCAGTTGATGATGTCTTCGTCAGTGACTTCGCGCTGCTCGTAAACGATCGGCTTGAGCACTTCCAGTACCGACGGGTCGGCGACTTTCTTCTGCTTGCCTTTCTTGTCGGTCTCGTAAGCGTAGAAACCCTTGCCATTCTTCTGGCCCAGGCGTTTGGCTTCGTAGAGCACATCGATGGCCGAACGGCGATCATCCTTCATGCGGTCCGGGAAACCTTCAGCCATCACGTCACGACCGTGGTGACCGGTGTCGATGCCGACCACGTCCATCAGGTATGCCGGGCCCATTGGCCAGCCGAATTTTTCCATGATCTTGTCGATACGGACGAAGTCCACACCGGCGCTGACCAGCTTGGCGAAACCGCCGAAGTACGGGAACAGCACGCGGTTGACCAGGAAGCCCGGGCAGTCGTTGACCACGATCGGGTTCTTGCCCATTTTCTTGGCGTAGGCAACGGTGGTGGCAACGGCCAGCTCGCTGGACTTCTCGCCGCGAATCACTTCAACCAGCGGCATCATGTGCACCGGGTTGAAGAAGTGCATGCCGACGAAGTTTTCCGGACGCTTGAGGGCTTTGGCCAGCAAGGTGATGGAAATGGTCGAGGTATTGGACGCGAGGATGGTGTCCTCTTTGACGTTGTCTTCGACTTCGGCCAGTACGGCTTGCTTGACCTTAGGGTTCTCGACGACTGCTTCAACGACCAGGTCAACGTGACCGAAATCACCGTAGGACAGGGTCGGACGAATGGCGTTAAGCACTTCAGCCATTTTCGCTGGAGTCATACGACCTTTATCAACGCGACCGACCAGCAGTTTGGCGGCCTCAGCCAAACCTTGCTCGATGCCGTGCTCGTTGATGTCCTTCATCAGGATCGGCGTACCTTTGGAGGCCGACTGATAAGCGATACCACCACCCATGATGCCAGCGCCCAATACAGCAGCCTGTTTCACGTCCTTGGCGATTTCGTCGTAGGCCTTGGCCTTTTTCTTCAGTTCCTGATCGTTCAGGAACAGACCGATCAAGCTCTGCGCGGCAGAGGTCTTGGCCAGTTTGACGAAACCGGCGGCTTCGACTTCCAGCGCTTTGTCGCGACCGAAGTTCGCGGCTTTCTGGATGGTCTTGATCGCTTCGACCGGCGCCGGGTAGTTCGGGCCAGCTTGACCGGCAACAAAACCTTTGGCGGTTTCGAAAGCCATCATTTGTTCAATTGCATTCAGCTTGAGTTTCTCAAGCTTCGGCTGACGCTTGGCCTTGAAGTCGAACTCGCCGGAGATGGCGCGCTTGATCAGTTCCAGGGCAGCTTCCTGCAGCTTCTCAGGGGCAACCACCGCATCGACAGCGCTGACTTTCAGTGCGTCTTCAGGACGGTTTTCCTTGCCAGAGGCAATCCACTCGATGGCGTTGTCGGCACCGATGATGCGCGGCAGGCGCACGGTGCCGCCGAAGCCTGG
This sequence comes from Pseudomonas sp. 10S4, assembly GCF_034344865.1. NCBI lineage: Bacteria > Pseudomonadati > Pseudomonadota > Gammaproteobacteria > Pseudomonadales > Pseudomonadaceae > Pseudomonas > Pseudomonas sp. 10S4. Next base: position 4,074,360 of record NZ_CP133774.1, on the reverse strand, counting down.
GTAGATGCCCAGTTTGACTTCTGGCAGACCGATCTTGGCCTTGGTGGACATGACGCGGTAGTCCGCCGCCAGGCACATTTCCAGACCGCCACCCAGGGCGATACCGTTGATCGCGGCGACAGTCGGGACGTTGAGGTCTTCGAAATCGCTGAAAATCTTGTTGGCTTCGAGGTTGCCAGCGACAAGCTCTGCATCAGGCAGCTTGAAGTTTTCGACAAATTCGGTGATGTCGGCGCCGACGATGAACACGTCCTTGCCACTGCTGACGATCACACCCTTGATCGAAGCATCTGCCTTGATGGTGTCTACAGCCTGACGCAATTCGTTCAGGGTTAGACGGTTGAACTTGTTGACGGACTCACCCTTGAGATCGAACTTCAGTTCGACGATGCCACTTTCAAGAGCCTTAACCGTGATGGCTTTACCTTCGTAAATCATCAACTGATCTCCACGATATGGAAGCTGAACAGTACACGTCGGACGCAGGCGAATGGCTCGGCAGGACGCTTTTCGTCGATGCTAACGCCAATCCACCCGGCACACCCGCCAACGCGATAGTCGGGATTCTGTAGGAGCGGTCTGAAATACAAACGCTCAATTCATACGCCCGTTTGATTTGGGTACGTCACCTTCACGGAATTTCCGACAATTGTCAATCGCCCAAAATGCTGGTTTAAACGCGACTTTCCGGTCACTTCCGTAACACGAAGTCCTGCAACACGCGGATGCATGTGAGGCCATTCATAGGATCAATAGTTAGAAAAGTCGCCCTAATTCGCGGCAACCTGCGTTTAAGCAGCTACGCTAGCGGGACATTGAGGAAAAAATTTGAACGCTTTTGGCGAATGCCCAGCGTAAGATCAGCGCCACAAAGAATTTCCGGCCTGCCTGGCCAACTCCAGCCCGATGATGATGTCGGGCTTTTTATTGCCTGTCTGTCAGGCGCAGGAGTTTGCCTGTGTAGGAGTTGCCGCAGGCTGCGATCTTTTGATCTTGCCCTTAAAAACAACATCAAAAGATCGCAGCCTTCGGCAGCTCTCCTGCGAGGATTGTGTTTCAGGCCAACGCCTTCAGCGTGGCATCGATCTGCTGCAAAACCTCGGCCTCGCCCTTCTCGCCCCAGTACAACGTGATCATCTGCTTGTCCGCCTCGATCTTGTAAACGTTGTCCGGCAATTTCTCGAAATGAATCAGCAACGCCGGATCCTCACAGACCTCCTGCCACTGATTGACCCACACTCCTGGCGACTTCTGCCAATAACTCCAGCACTTGGGTTGGTTACCTCGACGCGGGCGGTGGTACTGAGCACACGGGCTCGGCGGCTCGTGGCTCAGCCAGTGCGGCCACTCCTGAGGCGCCAGTTGCATGGCCAACCCGATGCGCCGCGCTTCCATGCGCAAGGCCATGCGGCCGCTCTGGTGGCGGGACGGTCGCAACCATGCCAGTGGACTCAGTACCACCAGCAGGATTGACACCACTATCCAGACCGTCATATCTGTACTCCCGATTCTTGATGGGCGCATTCAGTCACTTTGGAACCAATGCGCTTGAAACCAGCCATACTTACCAATATTGCAATCCTCAGGAGGAGCACTTCATGCCCTACCACCACATTCTGGTCGCTGTAGATCTAACCGAAGAGTGCGACCCTGTTATCCACCGCGCTCGCGAACTGTCGGTGAGCAACGGCGCGAAGCTGTCCCTGGTGCATATTGTCGAGCCGATGGCCATGGCCTTTGGCGGCGACGTACCAATGGACCTGTCCCAGTTGCAGCAGCAACAGTTCGATCAAGCCAAGGAACGCCTTGACCGGCTGATCCTGAAGTATCCGGAACTCTCCAAGGAGTACAGCCACCTGACTTACGGCCAGCCGCGCCAGGAGATTCACCACCTGGCCAAGGAACAGACCTGCGACCTGATCGTGGTCGGCAGCCATGGCCGGCATGGCTTGGCGCTGTTGCTGGGCTCCACCGCCAACGACGTTCTGCACGGTGCGCCCTGCGATGTGCTTGCGGTACGCCTGATCAAAAGCTGATAACACTAAACCCTGTGGGAGCGAGCTTGCTCGCGATGGCGTCCTGTCAGTCAACATTCATATCGGCTGACAGGGCCTCATCGCGAGCAAGCTCGCTCCCACAGGGGATAGACACCAGCCCAGTAGATCGCATTCCATATAAAAAGCCCGGCATTCATCACTGAACGCCGGGCTTTTTTTATTGCAGGATCAATCAGGCATCCAGCTCGGCCCAACGCTCGACCATGACGTCGAGTTCAGCCTGCAATTGCTCAAGCTGAGCAATTACGGCAGCAGTCTCGGCAGCCGGGCGCTGATAGAAAGCGGAATCCGCCATCTGCGCTTCAACCGCAGCGATCTGCTTTTCCATGGCTTCGATCTGAGCCGGCAACATTTCCAACTCGCGCTGCAACTTGTAGCTGAGCTTTTTCTTCGCCACCGGCGCTTCTACCGCAGCAACTGGTGCCGCTTCGGCGGTCACTACAGCGGAGGTCAGGTCGGCTTTGCCGGACTTGCTCTCAGTCACGCCCAGCAGGCGCGGCGAGCCGCCCTGACGCAGCCAGTCCTGATAACCACCGACGTATTCGCGAACCTTGCCTTCACCTTCGAAGACCAGGGTGCTGGTCACGACGTTGTCGAGGAATGCCCGGTCGTGACTGACCATCAGCACGGTGCCGTTGAAGGTCAGCAAGACCTCTTCCAGCAGCTCGAGGGTTTCGACATCGAGATCGTTGGTCGGCTCATCGAGTACCAGCAGGTTCGCCGGCTTGCTGAACAACTTGGCCAGCAACAGGCGAGCGCGCTCACCACCGGACAGCGCCTTGACCGGCGTGCGGGCACGCTGCGGGCTGAACAGGAAGTCGCCGAGGTAGCTCAACACGTGACGGCTCTGACCATCGATATCGATGAAGTCGCGACCTTCGGCCACGTTGTCGATCACGGTCTTTTCCAGGTCCAGTTGATGGCGCAACTGGTCGAAGTAAGCCACGTCGATACGCGTCCCCTCTTCCACTGTGCCGCTGGTTGGCTGCAAACCGTTGAGCATCAGTTTCAGCAAGGTTGTCTTGCCGGTACCGTTGGCGCCCAGCAGACCGATACGGTCGCCGCGCTGCAGGACCATCGAGAAGTCCTTGATCAGGAACGGGCCACCCGGGTGAGCAAAGCTCACGTTCTCGAGGACCATCACCTGCTTGCCGGACTTGTCAGCGGTATCCAGCTGAATGTTGGCTTTGCCGGTGCGCTCACGACGCTCGCTACGCTCGTTGCGCAGGGCTTTGAGGGCGCGGACGCGGCCTTCGTTACGGGTGCGACGAGCCTTGATACCCTGGCGGATCCAGACTTCTTCCTGGGCCAGTTTTTTGTCAAACAGCGCGTTCGCCGTATCTTCAGCCGCCAGAGACGCTTCTTTGTGCACCAGGAAGCTGGCGTAGTCGCCGTTCCAGTCAATCAGGCCGCCGCGATCCAGTTCGAGGATGCGGGTGGCGAGGTTTTGCAGGAAGGAACGGTCGTGCGTGATGAACAGCACGGCGCCCTGGAAATCCTTCAACGCTTCTTCGAGCCAGGCGATTGCACCGATGTCGAGGTGGTTGGTCGGTTCGTCGAGCAGAAGCAGGTCCGGTTCGGAAACCAGGGCCTGGGCCAACAGGACGCGGCGACGCCAGCCGCCGGACAATTCGGCGAGGGTCTTGTCGGCCGGCAACTGCAGACGGCTCAAGGTGCTGTCTACCAATTGCTGCAAACGCCAGCCATCGCGGGCTTCGAGGTCATGCTGGACGTGCATCAGCTTGTCCAGGTCGGCGTCGGTGACGATGTTCTGGCTCAGGTGGTGATACTGCGCAAGCAGCTCGCCCACACCGTCCAGGCCTTCAGCCACTACGTCGAACACGGTCCGCCCGTCGGCTACCGGCAATTCTTGCGGCAATTCGCCAATCTTGAGGCCGGGTGCGCGCCAAACGGAGCCGTCGTCGGGCTTCTGGTCGCCCTTGACGAGCTTCATCATGCTGGACTTGCCAGTGCCATTGCGGCCGATGATGCACACCCGCTCACCACGGGCGATCTGCCAGGACACCTTGTCCAACAACGGCGTAGAGCCGAAAGCAAGGGACACATCGCTGAATTTGAGCAGGGTCATGAGCTTCTCCAAAAACCGGGCGCGCATTCTACCTGACTTGAGGCTTCAGAAGGCCGGCAATTTCAATGTCGAAGCACTCTGCATAACAAATGTTGCGATCTTGCACCGACAGGCCGGCAAAGCTTTCGCCCGTTGCTGGCAAAAGGCTAAGCTACAAGCAATCAGTGCTGATGCTGTCAGCACTTGTCATGATTTTTCTGCCCGGATGTCTCATGCGCAGTCGCCTGTTCAGTCTTCTATCTTGTTTGCTCCTCTCTGCCACTGCCGCTCAATCAGTCCAGGCGGTAGACCTGTCCACCCAACGCCAGTATTACGATGAGGCCAAGCGCGCCTTGGCCAACGGCGACTCCGGCCCCTATTTTCGCTACAGTCAGGCCCTCAGTGATTATCCGCTGGAACCGTACCTGGCCTATGACGAGCTGACCGCGCGTCTGAAAACCGCGAGCAACCCGGAAATCGAGAAATTCCTCGCTGAACATGGGGACCTGCCCCAGGCCAACTGGATGAAATTGCGCTGGTTGCGCTGGCTGGCCGATCGCGGCGACTGGGCCACCTTCGTCAAGTACTACGATCCCAAGCTCAACTTCACCGAACTGGACTGCCTGAACGCGCAGTATGAGATTGGCCATAACCTCAAAGCCCAGGGTTACGCCAATGCCGACAAGCTCTGGCTGACCGGTAAATCCCAACCCGAGGCCTGCGATGGTCTGTTCGGAGCCTGGGCCGCCGAAGGTCAACTGACCGAACAGAAACGCTGGGAGCGCGCCAAACTCGCCGCCCAGGCGCGCAATTATCCGCTGGCCAACAGCCTGGTGAACAGCCTGACCACCCTCGCCCCTCGTGGTCGCTTGTTGGTGGATGTGGCGCAGAAACCCGAGCTGCTCAATCAGCCGTCGCGGTTTATCCCGGCCGATGAGCCGATGTCCGACATCGTCAGCCTTGGCCTGCGCCGCCTGGCCAAGCAGGACCCGGACAAGGCCATGGACCTGCTCGACGGTTATGCGAGCAGCATGCACTTCTCCCGCGATGAAAAAGTAGCGATCGCCCGGGAAATCGGCCTGACCCTGGCACGGCGTTATGACCCTCGCGCACTCGATGTCATGACCAAGTACGACCCGGAACTGCGGGACAACACCGTCTCCGAATGGCGTCTGCGCCTATTGCTTCGACTGGCTCGCTGGGACGACGCCTATCAGTTGACCCGTCGTTTGCCACAAGACCTGGCCACCACCAACCGCTGGCGCTACTGGCAGGCCCGCAGCCTTGAGTTGGCGCAACCGCAGAACCCGGAAGCGCAGACGCTTTACAAGGGCCTCGCCCGCGAACGTGATTTCTATGGTTTCCTGGCCGCCGACCGTTCGCAGTTGCCCTACTCGCTGGTCAACAAACCGCTGGTACTCAGCCAGGCCACCATCAACAAAGTGCGCAACACGCCGGGTATTCGTCGGGCTCTTGAGTTCCACGCCCGCGGACAAGTCGTCGATGGTCGTCGCGAGTGGTATTACGTCAGCCGCCATTTCAACCGTGACGAGATGGTCGCCCAGGCGAAACTGGCCTATGACCTGAAATGGTATTTCCCGGCGATCCGCACCATCAGCGAGGCGAAGTACTGGGATGACCTGGACATCCGCTTCCCGATGGCCCACCGCGATACCCTGGTGCGTGAAGCCAAGGTGCGTGGCTTGCATTCGAGCTGGGTGTTCGCCATTACCCGCCAGGAAAGCGCCTTCATGGACGACGCCCGTTCCGGGGTCGGCGCCAGCGGCCTGATGCAACTGATGCCCGGCACCGCCAAGGAAACCTCGCGCAAGTTCAGTATTCCCCTGGCCTCGCCGCAGCAAGTGCTCGACCCGGACAAGAATATCCAGCTTGGCGCCGCGTACCTGAGCCAGGTCCACAGCCAGTTCAACGGCAACCGCGTCCTCGCCACCGCTGCCTACAACGCCGGCCCCGGCCGCGTGCGCCAATGGTTACGCGGTGCCGATCACCTGAGCTTCGACGTGTGGGTGGAAAGCATCCCGTTCGACGAAACCCGCCAGTACGTGCAGAACGTGCTGTCGTACTCGGTGATCTACGGCCAGAAACTCAACTCGCCACAGCCGCTGGTGGATTGGCATGAGCGGTATTTTGACGATCAGTAACCGGTAATGCCGGTTCCTACACCGATCTCGATACCTTGCCGACTGTGGTCAATCGATATCGTTGAGCCGGGCTTTTAGGTGAGTCAGGGTCAGTCATTTCGATCAGACCGGCCGCCAATGCTGGCTTGAGATAGTTAGCCCGAAAGGTCGCTTTGTGAGCCAAACCGACCTTTGCCATCAATTCATTGACCTTGAGCGAACTTCCGTCATGAAGCACGCGAAGCAGTCTCGCTACTTGGTCGGTTACTTGGTCGGTTACTTGGTCGGTTGGTGGTTCGCTTCGAGCAGCTTCCGCCAGCGCGACACTTAACGCCTGAAGCATGAACTCAACAAAAGGCGTTGCTTCGGCCAACTGGTCGGCGGCAGACAATGCAGCGTAATAAGCGTCCTGCTGCTCACGAATCACCGCCTCAACCGGCAGATAGGCCAACACGGGGCGCCACTGACTGAGTATCAAAGTCTGCCAGAGACGCCCCATGCGCCCGTTGCCATCAGCAAAGGGATGGATGAATTCGAACTCATAGTGGAATACGCAACTGATGATCAGTGGATGCCAGTCGGATGCACCCAGCCAAGCCAGCAAATCATCCATCAAGTGCGCAACGCGACTCGGAGGCGGCGCCATATGAACCAGTTGTTCGCCGCGGTATATGCCCACACCCGCCTGACGAAACCGGCCACAATCATCAATCAATCCGTGCATAAGCAGCTCATGCGCCCGGAGCAAATCAGCTCGGCTGCCCGGCCGCCAGTCCGGCATGGATTCGTAGGTTGCAAAAGCGTTGCGTACTTCCTGGATTTCCCTTGGCAAACCCAGTACTCGCTGCCCAGCCAGAACAGCCGTTACCTGCTCGATGCTGAGCGTATTGTTCTCGATCGCCAATGAAGCCTGAATCGTACGGATACGATTACCACGGCGCAGTTGAGGCGTCTGCCGACTATCACCTACAGCCGAAAGCTGACCGATCTGCTCGCTGATCTCGGCGATCAGCGCCAGTATTTTTGTGGTCAGGGTCAACGGTGGTTGGTAGCGACTCATATCCTCATCCAGGCAACTCGATCGAGCCGACATAATGCCCGAACAAGCCGGTCTGAGCAGACTTCATTCAATGTCAAAAGATCGTAGCCTGCGGCAGCTTCTACGGGTGCATATCGTATTCAGCCTTGCCATCACTGAACTGCAACGCCGCCAGCCGCGCATACAACGCATTGCTCGCCACCAGCTCCTGGTGCGTGCCCACCGCCACCAGTTTGCCCTGATCCATGACCGCGATCCGGTCAGCGTTTTTCACCGTGGCCAAGCGGTGGGCGATGACCAAGGTGGTGCGGTTTTTCATCAGGCTTGGCAGGGCTTGCTGGATCAGGTGTTCGCTCTGGGCGTCGAGGGCGCTGGTGGCTTCGTCCAGCAGCAGGATCGGTGCGTCCACCAGCAGCGCCCGGGCGATGGCCAGGCGTTGGCGTTGGCCGCCGGACAAGCCGAGGCCACCGTCACCGAGGTGGGTCTGGTAGCCGTTGGGCATTTGTTCGATGAAGTCGTGGGCGTAGGCGATTTTTGCCGCTTCCTGAACCTGGGCCAGGGTCGCGCCCGGATTGCCGTAGCGGATGTTCTCTTCGATGCTGCCGAAGAACAGCGCCGGGTTTTGCGAGACCAGCGCGAAGCAGCGGCGCAGGTCCAGTGGATCAAGCTGAGTCAGTGGCACCCCTTCCAGCAGGATGCGCCCTTCGGCAGGATCGTAAAAACGCAACAGCAAGTCATACACCGTGGACTTGCCCGCGCCGGACGGCCCAACCAGCGCCAGGGTTTCGCCCGCGTTGATCGTCAGATTCAAGCCGTCGACAGCGAAGCTTTCAGGGCGCGAGGGGTAGGAAAAACGTACATCCTCAAGGACCAGATTGCCCTTGACCCGTTCCGGCAAGGTCACCAGTCCGGTGCTCGGTGGCTGGATGATATTTTCCGAGCGCAGCAATTCGGCAATCCGTTCCGCGGCACCGGCCGCCCGCTGCAACTCGCCGATCACCTCGCTCAACGTGCCGAAGGCGCTGCCGACGATCAGACTGTAGAAAACAAACGCCGCCAGTTCGCCACCTGAAATCCGCCCGGCGATCACATCCATGCCGCCGACCCAGAGCATGACGCCGACTGCACCCAGCACCAGCACGATCACCAGCGTGATCAACCACGAACGCTGGACGATACGTTTGCGAGCCGTTTCGAATGCTTCTTCCACGGTGACGGCAAAGCGTTGCTCGTCCTGGACCTGGTGGTTGTAGGCTTGTACGGTTTTGATCTGGCCGAGGGTTTCGGAGACGTAGCTGCCGACATCGGCAATCCGGTCCTGGCTCTCGCGCGACAGGCTGCGCACCCGACGGCCGAAGATCAAAATCGGCGCGACCACCAGCGGCAACGCAATCACCACGATGCTGGTGAGCTTGGGGTTGGTGATAAACAGCAGCACGATCCCGCCGATCACCATCAGCAAGTTGCGCAGGAACAGCGACAACGACGAGCCGATCACCGATTGCAGCAGCGTGGTGTCTGCGGTCAGCCGCGACTGGATCTCGGAGCTGCGGTTGTCTTCGTAGAAACCGGGATGCAGGTAAACCAGATGATTGAAAACCTGACGGCGGATGTCCGCGACAACCCGCTCGCCGATCCACGACACCAGATAGAAGCGTGCAAAGGTACCGACGGCCAGCCCAACCACCAATACCATAAACAGTCCGATGGACTGATTGAGCAAATGCGGTGACTGGGTCATGAAACCCTGATCCACCAACAGGCGAATCCCCTGCCCCATGGACAAGGTGATGCCCGCAGTGACAATCAGCGCCAGCAAGGCACCGAACGCATGCCAGCGATAAGGCGCAACAAAATGACTGGCCAGGCGAATGGCACGACGGTGACGGGAAGAGAGCATCGGGTTCATCCAGGTTCACAACACAAGCGTTGATGGGGCCAGCCTACACACTCAATGGGGTGGAACGCTGTAAATCACAATGAGTCAGGTTAATTATGACCGCCAAGACTAGCGCCTAGACGCTATTGGTCTAAAGTCCGGGTGGCAACGCCGAAGTATTTCTGGTGGACTGGTATTGCCGACCTGGAAGATCGCAGGGAGTTGTCACAGCCCGGTCACCTGGCGGTTTTAGAGTAAGCACACAACCTGATGAGGAGACAGGCCATGTCCTTGCAAAACAGCAGCGATGACAAAATTGAAGTGATCCGCACGCAGCCGCACCAGTCTCTGGGTTGCTCGATTATTGATGAGCATGGACGTGAAGTACCGATCACTGAAGACATGATCCAGGACGCTTGCCGCGAACTGGAGAAGCGACTGGTCAAGCCTGCCGAACAAAAGTGATATAGCCACCGTCTTCTTGACCCGGCCCTCGTTGGCCGGGTTTTTTATGGGTGATTATCCAAAATTGTGGTGCAGCCATTCGCGAGCAAGCCGCTCCCACAGGTGTCTTGTGGTGAACACAGATCTCGTGTTCAGCCGAGATCAAATGTGGGAGCGGGCTTGCTCGCGAATGGGCCAACTCGGTCCTTAGACAGCCACTGCACCCAACGCCGCCACAATCTGGCGCAACACCGGCGAATCCCCCTCAATGCGCACCTGCAACCCGTCAATCTCACGCCGCAGCGGATAATGCTTGCGCAGTGCATCGAACGCCGCGCGCTGCTCGTTCACGTTACCTACAAGGCTGCGACGAAAATCTGCATCGTCACGGCGCGGGTCGTACACGCCGCGGCACAACATCGCCAGCGCCCAGGCCGGGTCGCTGTCAGCGTTCAACGTCACGTGTGACAACCACCGCGCCGGCAGCAAATCGCTCAGGCTGACCTGGGCCGGCTGACCGAGAAAGTCGCAATACGCCTGATAGATCTGCGCCGTGCCGCGCTGCTTGCCGTCGAGGCTGTAACCGGCGATATGCGGGGTCGCCAGCACGCAGAGCTCGGCCAATGCCACATCGACCTCAGGCTCACCCTCCCAGACGTCCAGCACCGCTTGCAGGTCTTCACGGTGCAGCAACACCTGACGCAGGGCGGCGTTGTCCACCACCGGACCACGACTGGCATTGATCAGCCAGGTGCCAGGCTTGAGTCGATTCAAACGAGGCTTGTCGAACAGATGCCAAGTCGTTTGAGCGCCATGCTTCTTTAAAGGCGTGTGCAGGCTGATGACGTCGCACTGCTCGATGATCTGCTCAAGACTGACGTAATCGCCGCCTTCAGCCGCTTGTCGTGGCGGATCGCAGACCAGTACGTTCCAGCCCAGGCCTCGCAGGACCTTGACCAGCCGCCCGCCCACTTCCCCGGCACCGACCACGCCATAGGTGCGCTGCGTCAGGTCGGCGCCTTCGATTTCGGCCAGGGTCAGCAGGCTGCCGAGCACGTAGTCGACCACGCCCCGGGCATTGCAGCCGGGTGCACTGGACCAGGTGATGCCGGCCTGTTGAAAGTAATCCAGGTCCAGGTGATCGGTGCCGATGGTGCAGGTGCCGACGAACTTCACTTTGCTGCCTTCGAGCAATCCGCGGTTGACGTTGGTCACCGAGCGCACAAGCAGCACATCGGCCTGTTCGACGGCGGCGCGGTCGATGGAACGCCCCGGCACCCGGCGGATTTCGCCGAAACCTTCGAAGAAGGCATCAAGCAGCGGGATATTTTCATCGGCAACAATCAGCATGGCGAGGCTCCTTTGGCGGATCGGCAGTTTAGGCGCAGAAGGATGTGATGGGCCAGCGCGTATTCAGGATCGCAGCGCGCCTCTGTGGCGAGGGAGCTTGCTCCCGTTCGGCTGCGCAGCAGTCGTAAAATCTGCGCACGCGGTGGGCCTGACAAAACCGGGTTGTTGATTTTGGGGCCGCTTCGCAGCCCAGCGGGAGCAAGCTCCCTCGCCACAGGGAATGTCGAAACAGCCAAGAGTGGATTACAAATCCCTAACACAGCTCTTTTCCTGACCACTGCGTCAACGGGTAGAATGCGCCGCCTAGCGCATCAAATATCCCTGGACGTTTCGCCCTTGAATTCCGTAACTGACCGCCCCGCTGCAACCACCCTCACCCGCCCGGCCCGGGTTCGCCTGGAGCTGAGAAACCTGTTCGCCCTGGCGCTGCCGATCATGATCGCGCAACTGGCGACCACCGCCATGGGCTTCGTCGATGCGGTGATGGCCGGCCGTGTCGGGCCACGAGATCTCGCCGCTGTGGCGCTGGGTAACTCGATCTGGGTGCCGGTGTTCCTGCTGATGACCGGCACGTTGCTCGCCACGACGCCGAAAGTTGCCCAGCGCTTTGGCGCCGGCACTCACAGCGAGATCGGCCCGATCGTGCGTCAGGCGCTATGGCTGGCGTTGGTGGTGGGGTTGATGGCGACTGGCATGCTGATCGCTGCCGAACCGATCCTGCACATCATGAAAGTCGATCCCGAGCTGATCGGCCCCTGCATGCAATACCTGCATGGCATCGCCGCAGGTTTGCCAGCGGTCGCGTTCTATCACGTGTTGCGCTGCTTCAGTGACGGCATGGGCCGCACTCGCCCGGCGATGATCCTCGGTCTGTGCGCCCTGGCGCTGAACATCCCGTTGAACTACGTATTCATTTACGGCCACTTGGGCGTACCCGCCATGGGCGGTGCCGGCTGTGGCTGGGCAACGGGGATTGTGATGTGGTTCATGGCCCTCGGCATGGCGGCCTATACACGCGGGGCGCCCGCCTACCGAAAAAGCGAGCTGTTCAGCCGCTTCGACTGGCCACAATGGTCGGTGATCAAACGCCTGCTGGGCATCGGCCTGCCGATCGGCATTGCGGTGTTTGCCGAATCGAGCATCTTCGCGGTGATTGCCCTGCTGATCGGCAGCCTCGGCGCGACCGTCGTGGCCGGCCACCAGATTGCGCTGAACGTCAGCTCGCTGGTCTTTATGATCCCTTACTCGCTGGGGATGGCCGTCACCGTGCGCGTCGGTCAGGCACTGGGCCGCAATGAACCGCGTGAAGCCCGATTCGCAGCGGGCGTCGGCATGGGCAGTGCGTTGGCTTACGCCTGTCTGTCGGCGAGCATGATGCTGTTGCTGCGTGAACACATCGCAACGATCTACACGGCTGATCCGACGGTGATCCATGTGGCGGCGATGCTGATCGTGTATTCGGCGCTGTTCCAGTTTTCCGACGCGATCCAGGTCACGGCGGCCGGCGCGCTGCGCGGTTATCAGGACACACGGGTGACGATGATCCTGACGCTGTTTGCGTACTGGGGGATTGGTTTGCCGGTGGGTTACGCCTTGGGGCTGACCGATTGGTTCGGCACGCCAAGTGGCCCGAGTGGGCTGTGGCAGGGTTTGATCGTGGGCTTGAGTTGCGCGGCGCTGATGCTGTCAATCCGCCTGACGCGCAGTGCACGCAAGCGGATCCGCATCAGCCAGTCAGCGGGTTAAGCGAGTTTCTTGCGGATCCAGTAGAGGTAGGTGCCTGCCTCTTCATGCTGCGCGACCAGTTCGTGGTCGAGGAACACGCAAAACTTGGGGATATCGCGACGGGTCGACGGGTCGGTGGCGATCACCTTGAGCAAGCCGCCGGGCGCCAGGTCACGAATGTGCTGGTGCAACATCATCACCGGCTCCGGGCAATTGAGGCCGGTGGCATCGAGGGTGCCGTCTACCGGCGTATCAAGCATTTCACTCATGATTCACTCCTGAAACTGGCCGGCATTGTCGCGCATTGCCGGGGTTCTTAACAGATCGTACAGCTTGTCACTGTGGCGAGGGAGCTTGCTCCCGCTGGAGCGCGAAGCGGCCCCAATTCTGGCGATGCGGTTTATCGGAAGATCTCGGCGTCTGGTATTAGGGCTGCTTCGCAGCCCAGCGGAGCAAGCTCCCTCGCCACAAAAGCCCGGTCCCACATTAGTCCGCGTGATTAACGGGACTTAGGTTTCTTCACGTCAATCCGGCGCAGGTGGCAGGTCACTTCTTCGCGGTCGTGATACAGCTGTTTGCAGCCAATTTCGACCTTGATGCCGCGTTCCTTGAAGCCATCAGCGATGCGTTCGAGTAAGCGCTTCACTTCAGCGTAACGCTGTTTCATCGGCAGCTTGAGGTTGACCACCGCTTCGCGGCAATGCCCTTCGCCAATCCATTCTTCGAGCATCGCGGCGTTGCGCGCCGGTTTCTCGACGATGTCGCAGACCATCCAGTCCACTGGCTGACGAGGCTTGAAGGTAAAACCGTCAGCCATCAAATGTTGCACTAGACCAGTGTCCATCAGGCTTTCGGCCATCGGGCCATTGTCGATGGCGGTCACCAGCATGCCACGGTTGACCAGTTGCCAGGTCCAACCGCCCGGCGCGGCGCCCAGGTCAACGCCGGTCATGTCGCTGTGCAAACGCTCGTCCCACTGGTCGCGCGGGATGAAATGGTGCCAGGCCTCTTCCAGCTTCAGGGTCGAACGGCTTGGTGCGTCACGCGGGAACTTCAGCCGTGGGATTCCCATCGGCCACATCGCCGAGTTATTCGACTCAGCCAAACCGACGAACACTTCACGGCCGCTTTTGAACGTCAGCAGCAGGCGCGGTTTGCTGGCGTCTTCCACCAGCTTGCCGGCCGCCATCAGCGCCTTGCGCAGGTGACCTTCGAACTTCTTGCAGAAGTTCGACAGTTCCTTGCCATCGTTGGTGTCGACCATTTCCAGCCACAGGCTGCCGCACACCGGGAAGTCGACAATGTGCGCCAGGATCACGCTGATACGGTCGGTTTCCGGCAGATCGATGAAGATCCCCCGAGCCCACTGACGCGGGAAGATCAATTCGGCGAACCGCTGGCCGCGCATCAGGCGCTCGGCGCCATCTTCTTCGGTACAAATAAATTCGGCACAGGCGCTGGCGGTTTTAGCCTTGGCATAACCGGCCACGTTCAGCCGTGCCGCGTGTTCGGAAATCTCGGAACAGACTTCGCCTTCGAAGCCCGGCCGGCAATGCATAAAGAGGGTGTTCATTCTTACTCCTGGGCAGATGGCGAGAAATTCAACCACTGCGCGATGCCCAGGCTTGCGTTGAAGCAAAGCCTGTCACGAAAACCGCCGCATGATAGCCGAGTTCGGAACCTTGGACTTGTCGATAGAGTCCAGTTATTAGCCAGCTACTTAAAACAGGGCTAGGTTTAATGCTCTGTCCTTCCCCCAGTCCGTAGCCGTGCGGACTTAAAGGAGTCATTTCAAATGCCGTCCCTCGATAGCCTGAAAACCCTTAAGACCTTACAAATCGACGACAAGACCTACCACTATTTCAGTCTGCCCGACGCTGCCAAGAGCCTCGGTGATCTCGACAAGTTGCCGATGTCGTTGAAAGTCCTGCTGGAAAACCTGCTGCGCTGGGAAGACGAAAAAACCGTCACTGGCGCCGACCTCAAGGCGATTGCCGCGTGGCTCAAGGAGCGCCGCTCCGATCGCGAAATCCAGTACACGCCCTGCCCGCGTGATCATGCAGGACTTCACGGGCGTGCCCTGCCATCGTCGACCTCGCCGCGATGCGCGAGGCCGTCGCCAGAGGCTCGGCGGCGACCCGCAACAAGCATCAACCCGCTCGTCGCCGGTCGAACCTGGTCATCGACCACTCGGTCATCGCCGACCTCTTCGGCAGTTCGAGAACGCCCTCGAGCAGCAACGTCGAGATCGAATACGCAGCGCAACGGCGAGCGCTACCAGTTCCTGCGCTGGGGCCAGACAGCCTTCGACGACTTCAAGGTCGTCCCGCCGGGAACCGGCATCGTCCACCAGGTCAACATCGAATACCTCGGCCGCGCGGTCACGATGACCACGCGTCGTCAACGGCGTGCTGCAGGCCTACCCGGACACCTGCGTCGGTACAGACTCGCACACGACCATGGTCAACGGTCTCGGCGTTCTCGGCTGGGGCGTCGGCGGCATCGAGGCAGAGGCGGCCATGCTCGGCCAACCGGTGTCGATGCTGATTCCGGAAGTCGATTGGCTTCAAACTCACCGGCAAGCTCAAGGAAGGCATCACGGCCACCGACCTGGTGCTGACGGTCACCCAGATGCTGCGCAAAAAGGCGTGGTCGGTAAATTCGTCGAGTTCTACGGCGACGGTTTGGCTGACCTGCCGTTGGCCGACCGCGCGACCATCGCCAACATGGCCCCGGAATACGGCGCCACCTGTGGTTTCTTTCCGGTGGATGACGTGACGCTGGAATACCTGCGCCTGTCCGGCCGCCCGCCCGAAGTGGTCAAACTGGTCGAGGCCTACACCAAGGCCCAGGGCCTGTGGCGTCTGCCGGGCAAGGAACCGATATTCACCGACAGCCTGGAGCTGGACATGGGCAGTGTCGAAGCCAGTCTCGCCGGGCCTAAACGCCCGCAGGACCGCGTCTCGCTGCCGAATGTCGCCCAAGCCTTCAGCGACTTCATCGGCCTGCAACTCAAACCTACCAGCAAAGAAGAAGGTCGCCTGGAAAGTGAAGGTGGCGGCGGTGTCGCGGTGGGCAACGCTGATTTGATTGGCGAAGCGGACTACGAGTCTGAAGGCCATACCTATCGGCTGAAAAACGGCGCGGTGGTGATCGCCGCCATCACTTCCTGCACCAACACCTCCAACCCGAGCGTGATGATGGCGGCCGGGTTGGTGGCGAAAAAGCCGTGGAGAAAGGCCTCAGGCGCAAACCGTGGGTCAAGAGTTCCCTGGCGCCCGGTTCGAAAGTGGTCACCGACTACTACAAAGCAGCCGGCCTGACCCAATACCTCGATGAACTGGGTTTTGCCTTGGTCGGCTACGGCTGCACCACCTGCATCGGTAACTCCGGGCCGTTGCCGGAGCCCATCGAGAAGGCGATTCAGAAAGCCGATCTGGCCGTGGCTTCGGTGCTGTCCGGTAACCGCAACTTCGAAGGCCGGGTGCATCCGCTGGTCAAAACCAACTGGCTGGCCTCGCCGCCGCTAGTTGTCGCTTATGCATTGGCCGGCACGGTGCGGATCGACATCAGCAGCGAATCCCTTGGCGATGACAAGAACGGCAATCCGGTTTATCTGCGGGACATCTGGCCGAGCTCCAAGGAAATCGCCGACGCGGTGAGTCAGGTCAACACCGCGATGTTCCACAAGGAATACGCCGAAGTGTTTGCCGGTGACGAGCAATGGCAGGCGATCGAAGTGCCGCAAGCCGCGACTTATGTCTGGCAGGAGGATTCGACGTACATCCAGCATCCGCCGTTCTTCGATGACATCGGCGGCCCGCTGCCGGTGATCCAGGATGTGAAGAAAGCCAATGTACTGGCGCTACTCGGCGATTCGGTGACCACCGACCACATCAGCCCGGCAGGCAACATCAAGGCCGACAGCCCGGCCGGAGCATTACCTGCGTCGAGCACAGGCGTGGCGCCGCGGCGACTTCAACTCCTACGGCTCCCGTCGTGGCAACCATGAAGTGATGATGCGCGGTACCTTCGCCAACATCCGGCATTCGCAATGAAATGCTCGGTGGTGAAGAAGGTGGCAACACGATCTACATTCCGACCGGCGAGAAACTGCCGATCTACGACGCGGCCATGCGCTATCAAGCCTCGGGCACGCCGCTGGTGGTGATCGCCGGGCAAGAATACGGCACCGGGTCGAGCCGAGACTGGGCGGCCAAGGGCACCAATCTGCTGGGGGTGAAAGCGGTCATCGCTGAAAGCTTCGAGCGGATTCACCGCTCCAACCTGGTGGGCATGGGTGTGCTGCCGCTGCAGTTCAAGCTGGATCAGAACCGCAAAAGCCTGAACCTCACGGGCAAGGAAACAGTGGATATTCTCGGTTTGACCGGGGTTGAAGTGACGCCGCGCATGAACCTGACGCTGGTGATCACCCGTGAAGACGGCAGCAGCGAGAAGATCGAGGTGTTGTGCCGGATCGACACGTTGAACGAAGTGGAGTACTTCAAGGCGGGGGGATTTTGCATTATGTGTTGCGGCAGTTGATTGCCTCTTAACTCTCCTGCTGACAAAGACACCGCCTTCGGGCGGTGTTTTTGTTTGTGGGCTGCTTATAATCGCGCGCCTCAAACATTGCACAACCCTGTGGCGAGGGAGCTTGCTCCCGTTCGGCTGCGCAGCAGTCGTAAAACCAACCAACGCGATCTTTCTGAAACAATGTGGTCACCTGATTTGGGGCCGCTTCGCAGCCCAGCGGGAGCAAGCTCCCTCGCCACAAAAGCTCTTCAGCCTCAAAGGACTCTCTATGCTCGCTCTGCCATGGCTGCACCTGGCACTCCTCTCCCTCGGCTACGCACTGGCCCTGGTCTACGGCCAACTTAGCTGGCTGGCGGCGATTTCCGTCGGGTTGTTGCTGATCGCCGGTTTCGCCGTGCGCCAGCAAACGGTGCCCGTCGGCCGTTACCTCGGTCACGGCCTGTTCATCTTTCTGGCATTGGCGCTGGCCATGCATTGGCTCCCGGGCTTCTACAACGGTCGCGGCATCAACCCACATCGCCTCACCGACGATGCCGTGCCGTTTTCCATGTACCTGAATCAGGACAAACCCCTGATTGGTTTCTGGCTGTTGCTGGTCTGCCCGTGGATTGTCGGCCGGCGTTCGCTGCGACTGTCGATTTACGCCACCGCTATGGCCCTGATCCTGAGTGTCGTGCTCGCCCTCGGCGGTGCCTTGTTGCTGGGCATGATCAGTTGGGCGCCGAAATGGCCGGACCAGGCCTGGCTGTGGGTGGCGAACAACCTGCTGTTGGTAACGCTGGTTGAGGAAGCGCTGTTTCGCGGCTACATCCAAGGTGGCCTGAGCCGGCACTTCAAACACCTGCCCTACGGCGAAAACCTCGCACTGCTGCTCGCCTCGCTGGTGTTCGGCCTGGCCCATATGGGCGCGGGCTGGCAATGGGTGTTGCTGGCGAGCCTGGCGGGTGTCGGCTATGGTCTGGCCTACCGATTTGGCGGGTTGGGTGCGGCCATCGCCACCCATTTCGGCTTGAACCTGCTGCATTTCGGCTTGTTCACCTACCCGATGCTCGCCGGATGACGCAACGGTCGTTTTGCGACGCACCGCTGATTATTGAAAATAAAATTTCAATAAATTCCTGACGATGCCGACACCCTGTCAAAGCCTCACGGATTGACATAGCCATGCGTAACAACCAACCCATTACACAACGCGAACGGACCTTCCCGGCTCAGCAACGGTTGATTTCCACGACCGACGCCAAAGGCGTGATCACCTACTGCAACGACGCTTTCATCGAAATCAGTGGGTTTTCCCGTGAAGAGCTGATCCGTGCGCCGCATAACCTGGTTCGTCACCCAGACGTCCCGGCAGCGGTATTCGCGCACATGTGGGGTACTTTGAAACAAGGCTTGCCATGGATGGGCATTGTCAAGAATCGCTGCAAGACCGGTGACCACTATTGGGTTAACGCCTACGTCACACCGGTTTTCGAAGGCAATCAGGTGGTCGGTTACGAGTCGGTGCGGATCAAACCCACCGCCGAACAGATCCGCCGTGCCGAAGCGCTTTACCAACGCATCAACCAGGGCAAGTCGGCGATTCCTTCGACAGACAAGTGGCTGCCGGTCCTTCAGGACTGGGTGCCGTTCATTCTGGTCAGCCAACTGAGCTTCATGATCGGCGCGTCGCTGAACTCCCACTGGGGTTTTGCCTTGGCCGCCGGCCTGTCGGTGCCACTGGGCTTGATGGGCTTGAGCTGGCAGCAACGCGGTCTCAAGCGTCTGCTGGTCCTGGCCGGGCAAACCACCTCCGACCCACTGATCGCGCAGATGTACACCGACAGCCGTGGCGCCCAGGCGCGACTGGAAATGTCGATCCTCAGCCAGGAAGCGCGCCTGAAAACCTGCCTGACCCGCCTGCAGGACACTGCCGAACACCTGACCGAGCAAGCGAAGCAGTCCGATACCCTGGCCCACAAGAGCTCCAGCGGCCTGGAACGTCAGCGCGTCGAAACCGAGCAAGTGGCCACCGCGGTCAATCAGATGGCCGCCACCACCCAGGAAGTCGCCAGCCACGTGCAACGCACGGCTGACGCTACCCAGGAAGCCAATCGCCTGACCGGTCGCGGTCGTGACATCGCCGGGGAAACCCGCGAAGCCATTCAGCGTCTGTCGGTGGTGGTCGGTGAAACCGGCCTGACCGTCACCCAACTGGCCAAGGACAGCGACGAAATCGGTGGTGTGGTCGATGTGATCAAAGGCATCGCCGACCAGACCAATCTGCTGGCGTTGAACGCCGCCATCGAAGCGGCTCGCGCCGGTGAAATGGGCCGTGGTTTCGCGGTCGTGGCCGACGAAGTGCGCCAACTGGCGCAACGCACCAGCGAGTCCACCGGGCAGATCCATGCACTGATCGCCAAGCTGCAACAGACCGCCAACACTGCCGTGCAGACCATGGACGCCGGCCATCGCCAAGCTGAAGAAGGTGTGGCGCGAGTACTGGAAGCGGACCAGGCACTGATCGGCATCAGCGAAGCGGTGGCGCACATCACCGACATGACCACGCAGATTGCTGCGGCAACCGAAGAGCAAAGCTCGGTGGCCGAAGAAATCAGCCGCAACATCAGCAACATCTCGCAACTGGCGGACCAGACCTCGGAACAGGCACAACACTCGGCGTTGCTGAGTGAAGAACTGACCAAGACGGCCAATACCCAGTATTCGTTGGTGGAGCGGTTTAACCGCTGATTGATGCTGGAAAGACAAAACCCGGACAGCGAAAGCTTCCGGGTTTTTTATTGCCGCTGTGAAAGTGATGTTGGTTGTTCGGGCCTCTTCGCGGGCAAGCCTCGCTCCTACAGGTTATGCGCCGGTCATGCAGACGCTGGTAAACCGTAGGAGCGAGGCTTGCCCGCGAAGAGACCGGCACTAACACCGCAAAATCTTACTGAAGGAATGAAGCGACCTTCTGCGCCGCAGCCGCCAAATGCTGCTCATGATTAAACCCGGACGCCTTCAACGGCTTCAAATCGTGATCCCCCGCTACCAGCCAAAACACCTCAATGCTCGGTGAGAGCGAGTAAGCCTCCACCGCCTCACGATTACCCAACGCATCCCGCTCGCCCTGCACGATCAAGGTCCGGGTCTTGAGCCCGGCCAGATGCTCTACCCGAGGCTTCTCCGGTTTACCCACCGCGTAAAACGGATACCCCAGGCACACCAACGCATCCGCGCCCAATTCATCCGCCAGCAAACTGGCCATCCGCCCGCCCATGGACTTGCCGCCAACGGCCAGTTTCCCAGTGACATGGCGTCGCACCACCGCATACACCTCACGCCAGCATTCCAGCAGTTTCGGCGCCGGATTCGGTGGACGTTTGCCGCCGTCGATGCGCCGTTGCGCCATGTATGGAAACTCGAAGCGCAGCACGTTGAGCCCATGTGCCGCAAGGCGCGCAGCCATGTCGTTCATCCAGCCGCTGTCCATCGGTGCACCGGCGCCGTGAGCCAGGATCAACGTCGGCGATGATGGCGTCGAGGCGGCATCCCACAGCCAGCCATGTTCGGCCACGCACTGCGCCCATTGATCCCCGTCAATACTGGCCTTGTGCTCTTTGTCCATGCTTGCCTCGCTTTTAGTCTGCCTATAACTCCAGGCGAAGGAAGCGTCTGCCTTGCGCGGCTTACTCGCAAAGACGGGCCTTCACTTCGGCTGAACCGTGGATGGGGAACCATGAACACTTCTATCAGTACCGCCTACAACTACAAGGTGGTCCGCCAATTCGCCATTATGACGGTGGTGTGGGGCATCGTCGGCATGGGGCTCGGGGTTTTTCTCGCGGCCCAATTGGTCTGGCCCGAACTCAACTTCAATTTGCCGTGGACCAGCTTCGGCCGCCTGCGCCCGCTGCACACCAATGCTGTGATTTTCGCTTTTGGCGGCTGCGCTTTGTTCGCCAGTTCGTTCTATTCGGTGCAACGCACCTGCCAGACCCGACTGTTCGCACCGAAAATCGCCCAGTTCTGCTTCTGGGGCTGGCAACTGGTGATCGTGCTGGCGGCCATCAGCCTGCCGCTGGGTTACACCAGTTCCAAGGAATACGCCGAGCTGGAATGGCCGATCGATATCCTGATCACCATCGTCTGGGTCGCCTACGCCATCGTATTCTTCGGCACACTGGCCAAGCGTACGACCAAGCACATCTACGTCGGTAACTGGTTCTTCGGTGCTTTTATCATCACCGTGGCGATTCTGCACATCGTCAACAACCTGGAAATTCCGGTTAGCTGGAACAAGTCCTACTCGGTATACGGCGGTGCGACTGACGCCATGGTTCAGTGGTGGTACGGCCACAACGCGGTGGGTTTCTTCCTGACTGCCGGCTTCCTCGGGATGATGTATTACTTCGTGCCGAAACAGGCCGAGCGCCCGGTGTATTCGTATCGTTTGTCGATCGTGCACTTCTGGGCATTGATCACCCTGTACATCTGGGCCGGTCCGCACCACTTGCACTACACCGCACTGCCGGACTGGGCACAGTCGCTGGGCATGGTGATGTCGCTGATCCTGCTGGCGCCAAGCTGGGGCGGGATGATCAACGGCATGATGACGCTCTCGGGCGCCTGGCATAAGTTGCGCAGCGACCCGATCCTGCGCTTCCTGGTGGTCTCGCTCGCGTTCTACGGCATGTCGACCTTCGAAGGGCCGATGATGGCCATCAAGACGGTGAACGCCCTCTCCCACTACACCGACTGGACCATCGGCCACGTACACGCCGGGGCACTCGGCTGGGTGGCGATGATTTCCATCGGCGCGCTGTATCACATGATCCCGAAAATCTTCGGTCGCCCACAGATGCACAGCATCGGCTTGATCAACGCGCACTTCTGGCTCGCGACCATCGGCACCGTGCTCTACATCGCTTCGATGTGGGTCAACGGCATCGCCCAGGGCCTCATGTGGCGCGCTGTCAACGAAGACGGCACGCTGACCTACTCCTTCGTCGAAACCCTGGTGGCCAGCCACCCGGGCTTCGTCGTGCGGTTGGTGGGCGGCGCGATCTTCTTCAGCGGCATGTTGCTGATGGCCTACAACACCTGGCGCACCGTTCGGGCCTCGCAGCCTGCCGAAGCCGCCGCTGCCGCGCAGATGGCCTGAGGAGTCCGCCATGAAACACGAAACAATCGAAAAAAACGTCGGCCTGCTGCTGTTGCTGATGATCTTTGCCGTGAGCATCGGCGGTCTGACTCAGATCGTCCCGCTGTTCTTTCAGGACGTGACCAATAAGCCGGTGGAAGGCATGAAGCCCTACACCGCGCTGCAACTGGAAGGTCGTGACATCTACATCCGCGAAGGCTGCGTCGGTTGCCACTCGCAGATGATCCGGCCGTTTCGCGCCGAGACCGAACGTTACGGGCACTACTCGGTGGCCGGTGAAAGCGTCTGGGATCACCCGTTCCTGTGGGGCTCCAAGCGCACCGGGCCGGATCTGGCGCGGGTCGGCGGTCGCTACTCCGAAGACTGGCATCGCGCGCATTTGTACAACCCGCGCAACGTGGTGCCGGAATCGAAAATGCCTGGCTACCCGTGGCTAGTGTCCAACCAGCTCGACAGCAGCCACACCGAAACCAAGATCAAGGCCATGCGCACCCTCGGCGTGCCGTACACCGACGATGACATCACTGGTGCAGTCGCCTCGCTCAAGGGCAAGACCGAAATGGACGCCCTGGTCGCCTACCTGCAAGTGCTCGGCACTGCCATCAAGAGCAAGAGGTGAGCCATGGTCTTTGAAATGAGCAGTGGAATGATCCGCGGCCTGGGCACGGTCGTGGTGTTTGTGGCCTTCGTCGGCCTGGCGTTGTGGGTGTTCAACGGCAAGCGCAGCCCGGAATTCGCCGAAGCACGTTTGCTGCCGTTCGCCGATGAGCCGTTACCCGACGACGCCAACACCCAAGAACCTGAAACAAGGAGTACCCGGCCATGACCACCTTCTGGAGTACGTGGATCTGCGTACTGACCATCGGCAGCCTGATCGGCCTGACCTGGCTGCTGATCGGCACCCGCAAGGGCGAAACCAAGGGCAGCGTCGACCAGACCATGGGCCACAGCTTCGACGGCATCGAGGAATACGACAACCCGCTGCCGCAGTGGTGGTTCATGCTGTTCGCCGGCACGCTGGTGTTTGCCGTGGGTTACTTGATTCTTTATCCGGGCCTGGGCAACTGGAAAGGCATCCTGCCCGGCTACGAGGACGGCTGGACCGGCGTTCACGAATGGGAAAAGGAAATGGACAAGGCTAACGCCAAGTTCGGACCGATCTTCGCCAAATTCGCCGCCATGCCAGTGGAAGAAGTCGCCAAGGACCCGCAAGCGTTGAAAATGGGCGGTCGCCTGTTTGCGTCCAATTGCTCGGTGTGCCACGGCTCCGACGCCAAGGGCGCCTTCGGCTTCCCGAACCTGGCCGACAGCGATTGGCGTTGGGGCGGTGAAGCCGACACCATCAAGACCACCATCATGGGCGGTCGCATGGCCGCGATGCCGGCCTGGGGTGAAATCCTCGGTGAGGCTGGGGTGAAAAACGTCGCCGCGTATGTGCGTCACGAACTGGCCGGCCTGCCGTTGCCTGCCGACAGCAGCGCCGACGTAAACGCCGGCCAGCAAGTGTTCAGTACCACCTGCGTCGCCTGTCACGGGGCAAACGGCCAGGGCACTGAAGCCATGGGCGCGCCGAATCTGACGCACCCGGCCGGATTTATCTACGGCTCAAGCCTGGTGCAACTGCAACAAACCATTCGTCATGGCCGCCAGGGCCATATGCCGGCGCAGAGCGAACTGCTCGGCAACGATAAGGTGCAACTGTTGGCCGCCTACGTTTACAGCTTGTCCCACGGTGCCAGCACCGAGCGTTTGCAGGCCGAAGGCAAAAACGAGTAAATCTTGACCGCTCTGCTGCCGCATTCTCCCGGATGCGGCAGTTCCCTTCTTCATTTGCGACGCATTGTCGCACCCTCAATCAGTCTCCCTTTCGGTTCCCCGGATTCGGGTCTACGCTTGCTCGATGCGGACTGGCAAAGTACCGGTTCCAGGTCGACCCTAGCCGATGTGTTCGACGAATCTGCTCGATGACAGGCCGCAAAGGCTGGTAGATACCGGCTGTCGTGCCAATTGCCATCGGTCACCTTATCGTTGCGTTTCAACACACCCCGTTACAACTGACCTGAACCCCTCGCCTTTTTCTTCCGCTGCGACATTTTGTCCGGGGGCAATTTTGTCCTTACGCGGCGCATGGAAAGGCCGCAGAATCAGCGTCTGAAAGCATTGACCCAGGTCATGGCGCGTTGCAATGACCCCCTGCTTTCTACATACTTGCGGCCGATTTTTACTCCTAATAAAACATACTCAAACCGTGGAACCTTAGAATGAGCACAGCAATCAGTCCGACTGCTTATAACTATAAGGTAGTCCGCCAGTTCGCCATCATGACGGTGGTCTGGGGGATCCTTGGCATGGGGCTTGGTGTCTTCATCGCCTCACAGCTTGTATGGCCGGAATTGAATTTCGGCCTGCCGTGGACGACATTCGGACGCTTACGCCCGTTGCACACCAACCTGGTGATTTTCGCCTTCGGTGGTTGTGCACTGTTTGCCACTTCTTATTACGTCGTGCAGCGAACCTGCCAAACGCGACTGATTTCCGACAGCCTTGCAGCCTTCCACTTCTGGGGATGGCAAGCGGTGATCATCGGCGCCATCGTGACCTTGCCGCTGGGTTACACCACCACCAAGGAATACGCCGAACTGGAATGGCCCCTGGCTATCCTGCTGGCGATTGTCTGGATCGTTTACGCACTGGTGTTTTTCGGCACCATCGTCAAGCGCAAGACCAAGCACATCTATGTCGGTAACTGGTTCTACGGTGCTTCATCGTCGTGACGGCGATCGCTGCACATCGTCAACCACGCCTCCCTGCCGGTCAGTTTCTTCAAGTCCTACTCGGCCTACGCCGGTGCGACTGACGCCATGATCCAATGGTGGTACGGCCACAACGCGGTAGGTTTCTTCCTGACCACTGGCTTCCTGGGGATGATGTACTACTTCGTTCCGAAGCAGGCCGAGCGTCCGATCTACTCCTATCGTCTGTCCATCGTGCACTTCTGGGCGCTGATCACCCTGTACATCTGGGCCGGTCCGCACCACTTGCACTACACCGCACTGCCGGACTGGGCTCAGTCCCTGGGCATGGCGATGTCGATCATCCTGCTGGCACCAAGCTGGGGCGGCATGATCAACGGCATGATGACCCTGTCGGGCGCCTGGCATAAGCTGCGCACCGACCCGATCCTGCGTTTCCTGGTCGTGTCCCTGGCGTTCTACGGCATGTCGACCTTCGAAGGCCCGATGATGGCCATCAAGACCGTCAACTCGCTGTCGCACTACACCGACTGGACCATCGGCCACGTACACGCCGGCGCGCTTGGCTGGGTTGCGATGATCTCGATCGGCGCGATCTACCACATGATCCCGAAACTGTTCGGTCGCACGCAGATGCACAGCATCGGCCTGATCAACACCCACTTCTGGCTCGCGACCATCGGTACCGTTCTGTACATCGCTTCGATGTGGGTCAACGGCATCACCCAGGGTCTGATGTGGCGTGCAATCAACGACGACGGCACCCTCACCTACTCGTTCGTTGAAGCGCTGCAAGCCAGTCACCCTGGTTACATCGTTCGCGCCCTGGGCGGTGCGTTCTTTGCCAGCGGCATGCTGTTCATGGCCTACAACGTATTCCGTACCGTACGTGCCTCGAACCCGGCTGAAGCCGAAGCCGCCGCTCAGATTGCTGTAGTTGGAGCTCACTGATGAAGCATGAAGCAGTCGAGAAGAACATTGGCCTGCTGGCCTTCTTCATGGTTATCGCCGTCAGCATCGGCGGCCTGACCCAGATCGTTCCGTTGTTTTTCCAGGACGTCACTAACAAGCCGGTTGAAGGCATGAAGCCTCGCCCGGCGCTGGAACTTGAAGGGCGTGACATTTTCATCGCCAACGGCTGTGTCGGCTGCCACTCGCAGATGATCCGCCCGTTCCGTGCTGAAACCGAACGTTACGGCCACTACTCGGTAGCCGGTGAAAGCGTCTGGGACCACCCGTTCCTGTGGGGTTCCAAGCGTACCGGTCCGGACCTGGCCCGTGTCGGCGGTCGTTACTCCGATGACTGGCAGCGTGCGCATTTGTACAACCCGCGCAACGTCGTGCCTGAGTCGAAAATGCCGGCCTACCCGTTCCTCGTGGAAAACAAGCTCGACGGCAAAGACACCGCCAAGAAAATGGAAGTCTTGCGCACGCTCGGCGTCCCTTACACCGACGAAGACATCGCCGGCGCCAAGGATGCTGTGAAGGGCAAAACCGAAATGGACGCGCTGGTGGCCTATCTGCAAGGCCTGGGCACCATCATCAAAAGCAAACGGTGATTTAGATGGATATCGGGATGATTCGTGGCCTGGGCACCGTTGTTGTGATGGTGGCCTTTATCGGTCTGGCGTTGTGGGTGTTCAGTCCCAAGCGCAAGTCGGAGTTTGAAGACGCGACCTTGCTGCCTTTCGCGGATGATCCCGAAGCCATCAAGCACGTCGAGCAAGCTTCTAGGAGTAACAAAGAATGACTACATTCTGGAGTCTGTACGTCACGGTCCTCAGTCTGGGCACTATCTTCGCCCTGACCTGGCTGCTGCTGTCGACCCGCAAGGGCCAGCGCAGCGAGCAGACGGAAGAAACGGTTGGCCACTCCTTCGACGGGATCGAGGAGTATGACAACCCACTGCCGAAATGGTGGTTCATGCTGTTCGTGGGCACCATCATTTTCGCCCTCGGCTACTTGGTGCTCTACCCAGGCCTGGGTAACTGGAAAGGCCTGCTGCCGGGTTACAACTACCTCGATAACGACAAGCAGACCGCGTTCGCCAACGGCCAGACCGGCTGGACCGGCGTTCACGAGTGGGAAAAGGAAATGGCCAAGTCGGACGCCAAGTTCGGCCCGATCTTCGCCAAGTTCGCTTCCATGCCCATCGAAGAAGTGGCCAAGGACCCGCAAGCCCTGAAGATGGGTGGCCGCTTGTTCGCCTCCAACTGCTCGGTCTGCCACGGTTCCGACGCCAAGGGTGCTTACGGCTTCCCTAACCTGACAGACGAAGACTGGCGCTGGGGCGGCGAGCCGGCCACCATCAAGACCACCATCATGGGCGGCCGTCATGCGGTGATGCCTGCGTGGGCTGAAGTGATCGGCGAGCAAGGCGTTGCGGATGTTGCCTCCTTTGTGCTGACCAACCTCGATGGCCGCAAGCTGCCGGAAGGCACCAAGGCCGACCCGGTTGCCGGCCAGAAACTGTTCGCGGCCAACTGCGTGGCATGCCACGGTCCGGAAGGCAAAGGTACGCCAGCGATGGGCGCACCTAACCTGACTCACCCGGCTGCGTTCATCTACGGTTCGAGCTTTGCTCAACTGCAGCAGACCATCCGTTACGGCCGTCAGGGCCAGATGCCTGCGCAAGAACAGCTGCAAGGCAACGACAAGGTTCACCTGCTGGCCGCTTACGTCTACAGCTTGTCTCACGGTGAGAAGGCAGCGGACGCCCAGTAAGGCAAACGCTTGAAGCAACAAAAAACGGCCCCGCCAATGAGAATTGGCGGGGCCGTTTTCATTTGCATGACCGTCACACATTGAGACCGATTTTTAATCGACCGAACACCTTGGGGCCTGTAGTTTTTTCTCACCTTGAAGACGCACTTACCAAAGTGAATCTCTCAAGGAGACAGATGCATTTCACAGGTGATCACCAAGGAAAAAATGACATGTCCTATTCTGAAGCTCGTCGTATCCAACAGCCTCAAAACATCCCGTTCACCCCAACGCTAGAACCCGGAAACGGCTCGGGTGGGCTGGACGGCCTGGGTGGCGGGCGCCTCCCTAAATAGCTCAACCGCTGCATTGACACAGAGCAGCGCCAACGCGCTGCTCTCAAGGCAAATCGTGGATCGTCTATAGTCAATTGATCTGGATCATGATTTGTTACATCTGCTACACCATCTACGCTATTCCCCCAACGCGACCAAAGGTCGCACCCTTGAGATAGAGCGACAGGCGTATCATTGCGCCACTGCAACACCTCTTTTTGACCGCGGTCGGCACGTACTGACCGAGGCATTTTTCCACTGCCGTGGGATGCAATGATGAGCAATCAGATTCCGGTACACGACGTTACTCCGCCAGCCAAGAACGCAAACAACAGCGTCGACCTCTACGCCTCTCGAGAAAAAATCTACACCCGCGCCTTCACCGGCCTGTTCCGCAACCTGCGGATGATGGGCGGGGCCGGTTTGTTCCTGCTGTATTTCGGTACGGTGTGGTTGAACTGGGGTGGTCATCAAGCCGTCTGGTGGAACCTGCCGGAACGTAAATTCTTCATTTTTGGCGCGACCTTCTGGCCCCAGGATTTCATCCTGCTCTCGGGCCTGCTGATCATCAGCGCCTTTGGCCTGTTCTTCATTACCGTGTACGCCGGACGCGTCTGGTGCGGCTATACCTGCCCGCAAAGCGTCTGGACCTGGATTTTCATGTGGTGCGAGAAGGTCACCGAAGGCGACCGCAACCAGCGCATCAAGCTCGACAAAGCGCCAATGAGCGGCAATAAATTCCTGCGCAAACTCAGTAAACACAGCCTGTGGCTGTTGATCGGTTTCGTCACCGGCATGACCTTCGTCGGGTACTTTTCGCCCATCCGCGAGCTGACCATCGACTTCTTCCTCGGCGAAGCCGATGGCTGGTCGTACTTCTGGGTCGGTTTCTTCACCCTCGCCACTTACGGCAATGCCGGCTGGTTGCGCGAGCAGGTGTGCATCTACATGTGCCCGTATGCGCGCTTCCAGAGCGTGATGTTCGACAAGGACACCCTGATTGTTTCCTACGACCCGCGTCGTGGTGAGTCCCGCGGCCCGCGCAAGAAAGGCGTGGACTACAAGGCCCAAGGCCTGGGCGACTGCATCGACTGCACCATGTGCGTCCAGGTCTGCCCGACCGGGATCGACATCCGCGACGGCCTGCAAATCGAGTGCATCGGCTGCGCCGCGTGCATCGATGCCTGCGACAGCATCATGGACAAAATGGACTACCCGCGCGGCTTGATCAGCTACACCACCGAGCACAACCTGTCCGGGCAAGTAACCCATAAGCTGCGCCCACGCCTGATCGGCTATGCCGTTGTGCTGCTGACCATGATCGGCTTGCTGGTCACCGCGTTCTTCATGCGCTCGCTGGTCGGTTTTGACGTCAGCAAGGACCGCGTGCTGTACCGCGAGAACGCCGAAGGCCGGATCGAAAACGTCTACAGCCTGAAGATCATGAACAAAGACCAACGCGACCACACTTACCTGCTCGAAGCCAGCGGTCTGCCGGACCTCAAGCTGCAAGGCAAGCGTGAGATCAAAGTCGCCGCCGGAGAAATATTCAGCCAGCCGGTGGAGCTCTCCAGCGCACCGGAGCAATTGCCATCGAGCACCAATGAGGTGAAATTCACCCTCAAGGATGCCGATGACGACAGCGTTCACGTTGAAGCCAAGAGCCGATTCATCGGCCCACAAATTCGTTGAGAGAACTGAACATGCCAGCAGCAAATGCCGCAAGCCCTTGGTACAAGCATCTTTGGCCGTGGATCATCATCGGGATTCTGACTTGCTCGGTGACCCTGACACTGTCCATGGTGACCATTGCGGTCAAGAACCCGGACAACCTGGTCAATGACAACTACTACGAGGCCGGCAAAGGCATCAACCGTTCCCTGGACCGTGAGTTGCTGGCCCAGACCCTGCTAATGCACGCCAACGTCCACCTGGATGAGGTGACCGGCGAAGTCGACCTGCGCCTGACCGGCAACAGCCAGCCAAAGACCGTTGAGCTGAACCTGATCTCGCCGACCCAGCCGGAGAAGGATCGTAAGATCACCCTGACCCGCAGCGAAACCGAACAGGGCCGCTACATCGGCCAGATGAGCGACAAGGTCGATGGCCGCCGTTTCGTTGAATTGCTGGGCGTGCAGGACGACAAGACCTGGCGCATGTTCGAGGAAGAACAGATCAGCCCCGACAAGAACCTGCTGCTGGGCGATGAGCCGCTGCAAGGTGCTGAAGACCTGAAGTAGTAAAAAGCCTGCGCTTCGCGCATTCGCGAGCAAGCCCGCTCCCACATTAGATCGCGGTCCACTGTGGGAGCGGGCTTGCTCGCGAAGAGGCCCTCTCAGACAACATAAATTCCCGAACAGAATCGCGGTACCTGTGAACCCCTGATGACCACCCCAACCCCTTGCTACCACTGCGCCCTGCCCGTCCCGGCCGGGGGCCGCTTCACCGCCGTCGTCCTCGGTGAAACCCGCGAGCTCTGCTGCCCGGGTTGCCAGGCCGTGGCTGAAGCCATTGTGGCGGGTGGCCTGGAAAGTTATTACCAGCACCGCAGCGAAGCCTCGGCCAACCCGCAAACCTTGCCGGTGCAATTGGTCGACGAACTGGCGCTGTACGACCGCGCCGACGTCCAGCAACCCTTCGTTCGTCACGAAGGCGAACTCGCTGAAACCACGCTGCTGATGGAAGGCATCAGTTGCGCCGCCTGCGGCTGGCTGATCGAGAAACACCTGCGCAGCTTGCCGGCCGTGGCCGAAGCGCGACTGAACCTGTCGAACCATCGCCTGTTCGTGCGTTGGGCCGACGCCCAACTGCCGCTAAGCCACGTGCTTAGCGAATTGCGCCACATCGGTTACGCCGCGCACCCTTATCAGGCCGACCGCGCCAGCGAACAACTGGCCAGCGAAAATCGCCTGGCCCTGCGCCAACTCGGCGTCGCCGGATTGCTGTGGTTTCAGGCGATGATGGCGACCATGGCCACCTGGCCCGAATTCAATATCGACCTCAGCCCGGAGCTGCACACCATCCTGCGCTGGGTCGCGCTGTTCCTGACCACGCCGATCGTGTTTTACAGCTGCGCACCCTTCTTCAAGGGCGCCATACGCGACCTGCGCACCCGGCACCTGACCATGGATGTGTCGGTCTCGCTGGCGATTGGCAGCGCTTACCTCGCCGGGATCTGGACCTCGATCACCGGAGTCGGCGAACTGTATTTCGATGCGGTCGGGATGTTCGCGCTGTTCCTGCTGGCCGGACGTTACCTGGAACGCCGCGCCCGGGAACGCACCGCTGCTGCCACCGCTCAACTTGTGAATCTATTGCCCGCCTCGTGCCTGCGCCTGAGTGCCGACGGCCAGAGCGAGCGAATCCTGCTCAGTGAATTGCGCGTCGGCGATCAGGTGCTGGTGCATCCCGGCGCCATTCTCCCGGCCGACGGCAAGATTCTCGATGGCCAGTCGAGCATTGACGAATCGTTGCTCACCGGTGAATACCTGCCGCAACCGCGCACTCTTGGCGATGCGGTCACGGCCGGCACCTTGAACGTTGAAGGTGCGCTGACCGTGGAGGTGCTGGCGCTGGGTCATGACACGCGACTGTCGGCCATCGTCCGTCTGTTGGAACGCGCACAGGCCGAAAAACCGCGCCTGGCGGAAATCGCCGACCGCGCCGCCCAATGGTTTCTGCTGCTGTCGTTGATTGCTGCCGCTGCCATCGGCCTGTTGTGGTGGGAACTGGATTCATCGCGAGCGTTCTGGATTGTGCTGGCGATGCTCGTCGCGACCTGCCCGTGCGCCTTGTCCCTGGCCACGCCGACCGCCCTGACCGCCGCCACCGGCACGTTGCACAAACTCGGCCTACTACTAACTCGCGGCCATGTCCTGGAAGGACTGAACCAGATCGACACGGTGATTTTCGACAAGACCGGTACGCTGACGGAAGGCCGGCTGGCGCTGCGCTCGATTCGCCCACTCGGTTCGCTCAACAGTGATCAATGCCTGAGCCTCGCGGCAGCGCTGGAAAACCGCTCCGAACACCCGATCGCCCGTGCGTTTGGCCGTGCACCGTTGGCCGCCGAAGAAGTCCTCAGTACGCCGGGGCTAGGGCTTGAAGGCTTGGTCGGTTTACAACGCTTGCGCATCGGCCAACCGGGTTTTGTCTGCGAACTCAGTGGTGCCACCGTGCCGCTGATGCCGGATGAAGCCGGCCAATGGCTGCTGCTCGGTGACAGTTTTGGGCCGCTGGCGTGGTTTGTCCTCGACGACCGCTTGCGCGCCGATGCCCCGGCGCTGCTTGCCGCGTGCAAGGCTCGCGGCTGGCGCACGCTGTTGTTGTCGGGCGACAGCTCACCGATGGTCGCCAGCGTCGCCGCCGAATTGGGCATCGACGAGGCCCGTGGCGGCTTGCGGCCCGATGACAAGTTGCAAGTGCTGCAACAACTGCACAAGGAAGGTCGTAAGGTGTTGATGCTCGGCGACGGGGTCAACGACGTACCGGTGCTGGCCGCCGCCGATATCAGCGTGGCCATGGGTTCGGCCACCGATCTGGCGAAAACCAGCGCCGACGCGGTGTTGCTGTCCAACCGCCTCGACGCCTTGGTACAAGCCTTCAGCCTGGCGCGGCGCACCCGTCGGGTAATCATCGAGAACCTGCTGTGGGCCGGACTGTACAATGGCCTCATGCTGCCGTTCGCCGCCCTCGGCTGGATCACTCCGGTGTGGGCCGCGATTGGCATGTCGATCAGTTCGTTGACCGTGGTACTCAATGCCCTGCGCCTGACTCGCATGCCGAGCACGCCAAAGGCCCGCACCACGCCAGAAACCCGTCCGCTGCCGGCCTGAGCCGCGCGGGCATGGAGTCTTCCAATGCCAGCTCTTTACGTGATGATCCCGGCCGCGCTGCTGATCGTGGCCATCGCCGTCTACATCTTCTTCTGGGCGGTCGACAGCGGTCAGTACGACGACCTCGACGGCCCGGCCCACAGCATTCTGTTCGACGACCAGGACCCGGCTCACAAAGCAGCGGTCGACGAGGCCAGCGGTCATCCGGCCAAACCGGAAGACAAGGCGCCACCCCATGCTTGAGCTGGCGCCGCTGCTGGTGTCGGCGCTGATCCTCGGCCTGCTCGGCGTCGGGCCATTGCCTGGGCATGTGCGGCGGCTTGATGGGTGCGCTGACGCTGGCGATTCCCAAGGAACAACGCAGCCGTCGCTTCCGCTTGCTGCTGGCTTACAACCTGGGGCGAATTCTCAGCTACGCCACGGCCGGCCTGCTGATCGGCCTGGCTGGCTGGGCGGTGGCCAACAGCCCGGCGGCGATGTTCATGCGGATCATCGCCGGGCTGCTGCTGATCAGCATGGGCCTGTACCTGGCCGGTTGGTGGAGCGGCCTGACCCGCATCGAAAGCCTCGGTCGCGGCCTGTGGCGGCATATCCAGCCGATTGCCAACAAATTGCTGCCGGTGTCGAGCCTGCCCCGCGCCTTGCTGCTGGGCGCACTCTGGGGCTGGCTGCCGTGCGGGCTGGTTTACAGCACGTTGCTGTGGGCGGCGAGTCAGGGCAATGCGCTGGACAGTGCGTTGTTGATGCTGGCGTTCGGGCTGGGGACATGGCCGGTTTTGTTGGCCACGGGCCTGGCGGCGGAACGGGTCACGGCACTGTTGCGCAAGCGTAGCGTGCGGATGAGTGGCGGGTTGTTGGTGATTCTGTTCGGGATCTGGACATTGCCGGGGCCGCATCAGCATTGGTTCATGGGGCACTGACCCTGTGGCGAGGGAGCTTGCTCCCGCTGGGCTGCGAAGCGGCCCCAAAAGATGGGACTGCTACGCAGTCCAGCGGAAGCAAGCTCCCTCGCCACAAAAACCGATCAAAGCCACCAACCACCGTTGATGCAAATCAAGATGCCCCAACGCCGCACCCCATAGACTTGCTCACACTGCAAGCCTATCCGGGGGAATGCCCGCATGCTCGACGCCATTCGTTGGGACACCGATCTGATTCGCCGTTACGACCTGTCGGGGCCGCGCTACACCTCGTACCCGACCGCCGTTCAATTCAACAGCCAGGTCGGCACCTTCGACCTGTTTCATGCCCTGCGCGACAGCCGTAAAGCGCTGCGCCCGCTGTCGTTGTATGTGCATGTGCCGTTCTGCGCGAACATCTGCTACTACTGCGCCTGCAACAAAGTCATCACCAAGGACCGTGGCCGCGCACTCCCCTACTTGCAGCGCCTGGAGCAGGAGATCCAATTGATCGCCTGTCACCTGGACCCGGCACAGAAAGTCGAGCAATTGCATTTCGGCGGCGGCACCCCGACCTTTCTCAGCCACGACGAACTGCGCCAGTTGATGGCTCAGTTGCGCAAGCATTTCAACTTGCTGGATGACGATTCCGGTGACTACGGCATTGAAATCGATCCACGCGAAGCCGACTGGTCGACCATGGGCCTGCTGCGTGAACTGGGCTTTAATAGGGTCAGCATCGGCCTCCAAGACCTGGACCCGGCGGTGCAACGTGCGGTCAATCGCCTGCAAAGCCTGGAAGAAACCCGTGCCGTGATCGACGCCGCGCGAACCTTGCAGTTTCGCTCGATCAATATCGATCTGATCTACGGTTTGCCGCGCCAGACGCCGGAGAACTTCGCCCGCACCGTTGACGAGGTCATCGCCTTGCAGCCGGACCGGCTCTCGGTGTTCAACTACGCGCACCTGCCGGAACGCTTCCTGCCGCAACGGCGGATCAACAGCAATGAACTGCCGACGCCGGCGCAGAAACTGGAGATGCTCCAGGGCACCATTGAACAACTGACCAAGGCCGGCTATCGCTACATCGGTATGGACCACTTTGCCCTGCCGGATGATGAACTGGCCATCGCCCAGGAAGAATCGACCCTGCAACGCAACTTCCAGGGCTACACCACCCACGGTCACTGCGACTTGATTGGGCTCGGGGTCTCGGCCATCAGCCAGATCGGCGACCTGTACTGCCAGAACACCAGCGATCTGAACCTGTACCAGAACACCCTGGCCTCAGCCCAACTGGCCACCAACCGTGGCCTGTTGTGCAACGCCGACGACCGCTTGCGACGGGCAGTGATTCAGCAACTGATTTGCAGCTTCACATTGGATTTCGCCGGGATCGAACAAGCATTCAACATCGATTTCCGAGGCTACTTCAGCGAACTCTGGCCGCAGCTGGAGGCGATGGCCAATGACGGCTTGATCGAATTGGACAGCGAGCGAATCACAGTACTGCCGGCCGGACGACTGCTGGTGCGCTCGGTATGCATGGTGTTCGATGCCTACCTGGAGCAGCAAAATCGCCAGCGGTTTTCCCGGGTGATTTAGGACTTCATGAGCAGCGACGCCGCCTTGAGGATTTGCTCCGGCGTCAGGCCCGCCTGCTTCATGGCTTTACTGAGCGCGGTATTGGCGGTGATCAGGCCACCGTTGAGGTTGTTGATAAACGCTTGCAAGGCGCCGAGTTTGGCCTTGATTTCTTCCGGACTGAGACGTTTATCTCGCATCACGGCCTGCATTTCGGCCATTTTTTCGGCGATCTGCTGCTGCAACTTGCGAATCATTTTCAGGACTTGCTGAATGTTTTCCGGCAAACCGCTTTCTTCGATGTCGCTGTTTTCGCCCTTGGCCCCGGCAGCTTTTTCGATGCCG
Organism: Pseudomonas sp. 10S4; assembly: GCF_034344865.1. Lineage (NCBI taxonomy): Bacteria > Pseudomonadati > Pseudomonadota > Gammaproteobacteria > Pseudomonadales > Pseudomonadaceae > Pseudomonas > Pseudomonas sp. 10S4. Next base: position 4,038,527 of record NZ_CP133774.1, on the reverse strand, counting down.
GCACCGGACAGCGACACTTTGATGCCTTGGACCACGGCCGGGGTATCGGTGCTTGGCAAGGTGATGTCCGAGTCATCGACCGTCGGTATTTTCGAGGTATCGATCAACGACGACAAGCCGCTGTTACCGGGATTCAACGTGCCAATGGCGGACATGAATGCAGCTCCTTGCAAGCGATCAGTAGACAGGTTATCGGCCGTCCGGCCGCTGGCTTTACGCGCCTGCGGCAAAATCGCCGTGTGCTGGCCTGAATGTCCTCCCGTGAGTTACCCTTACGGCTTATGTGTGTTTTTCCCACAAGGATTAAAGAAATGTCTGAGCCAGTAAAAGTGCGCGCTCACAGCCAGGCCCATTGCAAGGATTGCAGCCTGGCCCCCTCTGCTTGCCACTTTCTTTGAATCTGGAAGACATGGATTCGCTGGACGAGATCGTTAAACGTGGTCGCCCGCTGAAAAAAGGCGAGTTTCTGTTCCGCCAGGGCGACACGTTCGATTCCGTTTATGCAGTTCGCTCCGGCGCCCTGAAGACATTCAGCCTCAGCGATGGCGGCGAAGAGCAGCTCACTGGTTTCCACTTGCCGAGCGAATTGGTCGGACTGTCGGGCATGGACACTGAAAAGCACCCTGTTTCGGCCCAAGCGCTGGAAACAACCTCGGTCTGCGAAATCCCGTTCGAGCGTCTCGATGAACTGGCCCTGCAACTGCCGCAGTTGCGTCGTCAGTTGATGCGGGTGATGAGCCGCGAGATTCGCGACGATCAGCAAATGATGTTGCTGCTGTCTAAGAAAACCGCCGACGAGCGCATCGCCACGTTCCTGGTCAACCTGTCCGCTCGCTTCCGCGCGCGCGGTTTCTCGGCCAACCAGTTCCGCCTGAGCATGTCGCGCAACGAAATCGGCAACTACTTGGGCCTGGCGGTGGAAACCGTGTCCCGGGTGTTCACCCGCTTCCAGCAAAACGAACTGATCGCCGCGGAGGGTAAGGAAATCCATATTCTCGACCCGATCCAGCTGTGCGCCCTGGCAGGCGGTTCTCTCGACTGACAGACACAATTGCGGCTGAGCGAAACGGTTCAGCCGCCGTTATACTGCGTCGTTTGCAGCCTGCCAGGACACCTCGACGATGGTCTTCGACTCCTTCGACATCAAATCCCTGATCCGCCCCGTGATCGACTTCCCCAAGCCCGGCGTGATCTTTCGCGACATCACCCCGCTGTTTCAATCGCCCACGGCCCTGCGCCTGGTGATGGACAGCTTCGCTCACCGTTACGTCGAGGCCGACTTCACCCACATCGGCGCGCTGGATGCCCGCGGCTTCCTGATTGGCTCGGTATTGGCCTACCAGTTGAACAAGCCGCTGGTGCTGTTTCGCAAGCAAGGCAAACTGCCGGCGGACGTGCTGGCCGAGGGTTACGCGACCGAGTACGGCGAAGCGTTCCTGGAAGTGCACGCCGACAGCCTGTGCGAAGGCGATTCGGTAGTGATGTTCGATGACCTGATTGCGACCGGTGGCACCTTGATTGCGGCGGCGAACCTGATTCGACGCATGGGTGCGCGAGTGCATGAAGCGGCGGCGATTATTGATTTGCCGGAGCTGGGTGGCTCGCAGCGGTTGGAAGATATGGGGATTCCGACGTTTTGCCTGACGCAGTTTGCGTTGAGCGATAAGTAAAGATCAAAAGATCGCAGCCTTCGGCAGCTCCTACAGATGTACGCATTCCAATGTAGGCGCTGCCGAAGGCTCGGGCCGCGTTCGGACGATCTTTTGCATTTACAGCCCCATCTGCTTGCTGATGATCTCGTTCATCACTTCCCGCGTCCCGCCGCCAATCGACAGTATCCGGTTATCCCGATACAACCGCTCCACCAGACTCTCGCGCATATAACCCATACCACCCAGAATCTGCACCGCATCCGTGGTAATGCGATCCGCCGTGTCGGTCGCAAAATTCTTGGCCATGGAAATCTCCTTGATCACGCTCTGCCCCGCCGCCATTTTCGCCGCTTGTCGGTAGGTGAACTCCCGTGACACTTCCAGCGCCGTGGCCATTTCCGCGAGGCGATGCTTGAGCACCTGGAATTTGCCGATCGGTTTGCCAAAGGCCTCACGCTGACGCGCCCATTTCAGGCTTTCTTCGAGCGCAAGTTGCGCGGTCATGTTGGCCATCAACGCCAGGGCCAGGCGTTCGCTCTGGAAGTTACCCATGATGCAGGCAAAGCCCATGTTTTCGGCGCCAATCAGATTGCCCACGGGCACCCGGCAATCGTCGAAGAACAACTCGGCGGTGTCCGACGCCCACCAACCCATTTTCTTCAACTGCCGGCCGACGGTGAAACCGGGCGTGCCCTTCTCGATCAATAACAGGCTGATGCCACCGAAACCCGGCGCGCCGGTGCGCACCGCCACGGTGTAGAAGTCCGCACGAATGCCGCTGGTGATAAAAGTTTTACTGCCGCTGACCCGGTAGACGTCACCGTCACGCACGGCGCGGGTTTGCAGGTTGGCTACATCGGAGCCGCCGCTGGGTTCGGTGATGGCCAGGGCGCTTATTTTTTCGCCGGATAGCACTTGCGGCACCACCCGATCACGAACTTCGGGCCTAGCCCACTTGAGGATTGGCGGCAGGCCGATGTCCAGCGAACCGAGGCCGGCCACCAACCCGCCGGAGCCGCAACGCATCAACTCTTCGCTGGCGGCAACCTTGGCGAACAGATCACCTTCATGACTGCCGCCGAGGACTTCGGGATAACCGATACCGAGAATGCCCGCCGCACCGGCCTTGAGGTAGAGCTCGCGAGGAAAGCTTTCGGCTTCTTCCCACTGATCAATGTCCGGCAGGATCTCGCGCTCGACGAAACGCCTGACGCTGTCACGGACCAATTGGTGGCTGGGATCGAAGTATTCCTGAAAGGCAGGCATCGGCGAACTCCACTGAAGGGTTCAACGACGTTAACCGAGCGCTTGCTTGGTTTTCAACCGGATTGTGTGAATCAGATGGACCGAGGCGCCTGCATCGCGAGCTTGCTCGCGATGGCGTTAGCGGCAACACCAAAAATCACAAGGCAATCGGCTTACGCCCGGCAAACGAATGCGCCAATGTCCCGCCATCCACCAATTCCAGCTCGCCACCCAACGGCACGCCATGGGCGATTCGCGAGGCGATCAAGCCTTTGTTGCTGAGCAACTGGGCGATGTAATGCGCTGTAGCCTCACCTTCCACCGTCGGGTTGGTGGCCAGGATGACCTCGGCAAAGGTGCCCGCCTCTTCAATCCGCGCCAGCAATTGCGGAATACCGATGGCCTCTGGCCCGAGCCCGTCGAGCGGCGACAGATGGCCCTTGAGCACGAAGTAGCGACCGCGGAACCCGGTCTGCTCAACCGCATAGACGTCCATCGGCCCTTCCACCACGCACAGCAAGGTATCGTCGCGTCGGGTGTCGGCGCATTGCGGGCAGAGGTCGTCTTCGGTCAGCGTGCGGCACAAGCGGCAGTGACCGACCCCTTCCATGGCCTGGCTCAGGGCCAGCGCCAGCCGCGAGCCACCACTGCGATCGCGCTCAAGCAGTTGCAACGCCATGCGTTGGGCGGTTTTCTGACCCACGCCCGGCAACGTTCGCAGGGCATCGATCAGTTGGCGAATCAGAGGGCTGAAGCTCATGGGGAAAAGTCCGACAAAACAACGAGACGCGGTTTATACCCGCGCCTCTGGTCAGCGTCAAATACTCAGTCCTGGGCGACCCGCACCACCAGTTTGCCGAAGTTGCGCCCTTCCAGCAGACCGATGAACGCCTCGGGCGCCTGCTCCAGGCCCTCGACGATGTCCTCGCGGAACTTCACCTTGCCCTCACGCACCCACGGCACCATGGCACTGACGAATTCCGGCTGTCGATCAGCGTAGTCATCGAACACGATAAAGCCCTGCATGCGTACGCGCTTGGTTAGCAGGGTTCGCTGAAATTGCGGCAGACGATCCGGCCCACTTGGGGCTTCATGGGCGTTGTAACCGGCAATCAGGCCACAGAGCGGAATCCGCGCCTTGGTATTGAGCAACGGCATGATCGCATCGAAGACCTTGCCACCGACGTTCTCGTAGTAGATGTCGACGCCCTTAGGGCACGCCAGCGCCAGGTCATTGGCAAAGTCCGGGCTCTTGTGATCGATGCAGGCGTCGAAACCCAGCTCCTCGACCACGTAGCGGCACTTGTCGGCACCACCGGCCACACCGACCACCCGCAGGCCTTTGATCTTCGCCACCTGGCCAACCACCGATCCCACCGCACCGGAAGCCGCAGCCACCACCAGGGTTTCGCCGGCCTTGGGCTGGCCAATGTCTATCAGGCCCATGTACGCCGTCATGCCCGGCATCCCTAGCACACCCAACGCCATCGACGGGCTCGGCAGCCCGGATGGAATAGGAATGATGTTGCGACCATCGCTGATGCTGTGGCTCTGCCAGCCCGTGGATCCGACCACTAGATCACCTTCCTGAAACTTCGGATTCAGCGAGCGCTCGACGCGGCTGACAGCGCCACCGGTCATCACCTCGTCGATTTCTACAGGCGCAGCGTAGGACGGCGCGTCACTCATGCGACCGCGCATGTAGGGATCGAGGGACAAGTAGAGAGTCTTGAGTAGAACCTGGCCGTCTGCCAGGTCCGGCAGCGCTACACGCTCCAGACGAAAATTCTCCGGCTTCGGCGCGCCCACCGGACGGGACACCAAGACGATACGTTGGTTGAGGGTCAATGCTTGTGGCATGTGAGCGTCTCCTTGATCGATGAATTCAGCGGTATAGGGTGCAGACCTTTGCGGGGGTGGGGCGTTCGATGTTTCTGCCTTTCATTGTGGCGAGGGAGCTTGCTCCCGTTCGACTGCGAGGCAGTCGCTAAGCCTTACAGCCAGGATGCACCTGATACACCACTGTGGCAGGTTTTGGGAGCGCTTCGCACTCCAACGGGGGCAAGCCCCCTCGCCACAAAAGCAGGCCAACCTCATCTGGCAGAAACAAAAATGCCAGGCGCGCTGCCTGGCATTTTTTTGTAGCCCATCCAACGCGCCTTGGCGAATCAGAATGGCAGTTTCATACCCGGCGGCAGTTGCATGCCAGCGGTCACGCTGCCCATTTTGTCCTGGCTGTTGGCTTCGATCTTGCGCACGGCATCGTTGACGGCGGCGGCGAACACGGCCTCCAGCATCTCTTTGTCGTCTTCGCTCAGGCCTTCTACCAGGCTTGGGTCGATGGTCACGCGCTTGACGTCGTGACGACCGGTCATCACCACGGTGACCATATCGCCACCCGCCTTACCGGTGACTTCGGCGTTGGCCAGTTCTTCCTGCATCTTGGCCATTTTTTCCTGCATCTGCTGCGCCTGCTTCATCAGGCCGGCCATGCCACCTTTCATCATGGTAATCACCTCAAAGTACTTGGATAAAAACGGCGCCCGGTAAATATAGCCGAACGCCTTCAGTTATTTGCCCTGACTGACCAGGGCGTCGACAGGTTCAATAGTATCGTTACGGACCACCGCACCGAACTGCTGCATCATTTGCTGGATGAACGGATCACCGTGGATCGATTCCTCCGCCTCGCGCTGACGGTTCACTCGGCGCCGGGACGCAGCCTGGGCCGGGGTTTCCTGCTCAGGCTTGATCAGTTCCATGGTCAGCGTCAGCGTGCGGCCGTGAAACTGGTTCAAGGCATCGTTCAAGCGACGTTGTTGAGTCGCGTTGAACAAGGCGCTGTGGGCCGGGTCCAGGTGCAACAGCCAGTTGTCGCCATCGACGGCGATCAACGTGCAGTTGGCGGCGATGCTGCCGGTCATGCCGGAGATCGGCAGTTTCGGGAACAGTTCCAGCCATTGCAGCGCCAAACCGGTGGCCGGCATTGCAGCCGGTTCAGGCTCGGGTTCTGGCGTCGGCTCGGCGGTGTGTTCGCTGGCCAGTTCATCGAGATAGCTGTAGGCCGAGTCGATGTCCGGCTCGATGTAGTCCTCGTCCAGCGGCGGCTCGTCATCCAGGTCGATACCCGGCGTGGCAGCATCGACGTCGGCCACGGACGGTTCCGGGATGGGCGCGGCGGCCCATTCCGGCGCATCCGGCACCACGCTGTCAGGCGTAGGCATTGGCATCGGCGGCAAATCGGGTTGCTCGCTGGCGGTTTCCAGCACGGGCTCGACGGCCGGCTGCTGGATGACTTCGGGCTCTACCGGGTCATTCCACGGCAGGTCGACGACTTCTTCGACGACGACCGTTTCAACGACAGGCTCGGGCACGATCACTGGCGTAACAGGTTCGGGTTCCGGCGCTGGCGCAGGCTCAACAACGGCCGCCACTGGCGCCGTCACAACCGGTGCAACTGCCGCTGGGACTACCGGCGCAACGTTAGGCGCGACAGCCACTGAGTTTGCGGAATCAACTGTGGCCTGGCTGATCCCCACTGGCTTTAGCGGTTGCCTCGGAGCGTCCGCCGTGTCTGCGGGTCTGAACGCCAGCATGCGCAGCAGGACCATTTCGAAGCCGCCACGCGGGTCGGGTGCCAGCGGCAAGTCGCGGCGCCCGATCAAGCCCATCTGGTAATAAAACTGTACGTCTTCGGCCGGCAATGCCTGAGCCAGTGCGAGCACCCGGTCACGGTCGCCGTGGCCGTTGTCGACGCCTTCAGGCAAGGCCTGGGCGATGGCGACCCGGTGCAGCACGTTGAGAATTTCCGAGAGCACGCCGTTCCAGTCCGGGCCTTGCTCGGCCAGATGACGAACGGCTTCGAGCAACGCTTTGGCGTCGCCTTCGATCAGCGAATGCAGGACATCAAACACCTGACCATGATCGAGCGTACCGAGCATCGCCCGTACGTCGGCGGCCATGACCTTGCCTTCACCGAAGGCGATGGCCTGGTCGGTCAGGCTCATGGCGTCACGCATCGAACCGTCAGCGGCACGACCCAGCAACCACAGCGCATCGTCTTCGAACGGCACTTGCTCGACACCCAGCACGTGGGTCAAATGCTCGACCACTCGCTCAGGCGTCATGTTCTTCAGGGAGAACTGCAAGCAACGCGAAAGAATCGTTGCCGGGAGTTTCTGCGGATCGGTGGTCGCCAGGATGAACTTGACGTAGGGCGGCGGCTCTTCGAGGGTTTTCAACAGCGCATTGAAGGAATGGCTGGAGAGCATGTGCACTTCGTCGATCAGGTAGACCTTGAAGCGCCCACGGCTCGGGGCGTATTGCACATTGTCGAGCAGTTCGCGGGTGTCCTCGACCTTGGTCCGGCTCGCGGCGTCGATCTCGATCAGGTCGACGAAGCGACCTTCATCGATCTCGCGACACACCGAGCACTCGCCGCAAGGCGTCGACGTGATGCCGGTTTCACAGTTCAGGCATTTGGCAATGATTCGTGCGATGGTGGTCTTGCCGACACCGCGCGTCCCGGTAAACAGGTAGGCGTGGTGCAGCCGCTGGCTGTCCAAGGCATTGATCAGAGCCTTGAGCACATGGGTCTGGCCGACCATTTCGCGGAACGAGCGCGGACGCCATTTACGTGCAAGAACCTGATAACTCATCGAAAACCATCGCCACTGGGAAGCAGAAGCGGCTAATGCTAGCGGAGCAGGCCTGAAATTGCATCCGGTGTGCTCGTCTAATCTGGCTAAGCTGCATTTTGGGGGCTATTTCTCGGCTCAAGGTTCATCAGTACCGGAGCGTTTATGCGGTTGGCCTTGGGGGCTTTGTTATTCTTCTGCCTGAACGTCGCCACCGCCGACACGCCGGTGCGCTTTGTCATGGCCGACAGTTGGGCCATGCCGATGGTGCAACTGGAGCAGGGCCGACCGACCCAGGGCATCCTTTACGACATTCTGCTCAGCCTCGCGACCCAGGTCGGCGTGCCGGCCGAGTTTCATGTGTTGCCTCGGGCGCGGGTGCAAAACGCCATGGAACACGGCGAAGTCGATGTGCGCTGCTATGCCGCACAATCGTGGCTGCCGAATCAGTCCGGGGACTACATCTGGAGCATTCCGCTGTTTCTGCAGCGCGACCTGCTGGTCAGCCGAAAAGGCCCACCCACGTCAGTGCTTCCCGCAGATTTGCAGCACGAGGCTATCGGCACCGTGCTTGGCTACATCTATCCCACACTGCAACCGCTGTTCGATGCAGGTCAGTTGCAACGCGAAGACGCGCGCAATCAGGAACAAGTGCTGGATAAGCTGCTGGCCGGGCGCTATCGCTACGCCGTCAGCAATCAATGGACCCTGGACTGGTTCAACCAGCGCCTGCTACCCGACCAGCAATTGCAAGCCGTGGCGGTGTTGCAGGAGCAGAATGTCGGCTGCTACGTGCGCAACGACCCGAACGTGCCGGTGCAGCGCATTTTGCGCACGTTGTTGCGGATGAAAATGTCGGGGGAGATTGACGACATAATCGGGCTTTATATTGGGGCGGAGCCGACGACACCCTAAGCAATCTCTCTGATCAACACCGGATCAATGTGGGAGCGGGCTTGCTCGCGAAAGCGGTTTGTCAGTCACACTCATGTTGAATGTACTGACGCTTTCGCGAGCAAGCTCGCTCCCACAGGGGATTAGTGGTGAATACAAGACTTCAGCCAACCTGATCCAGCACCTGCCACTGCGCCGGCGCAACAAACCCGGCAACCCAGCCCGGCACCTCGGCGGGCGGCATCGGCCGGGCGATGAAATAGCCTTGCGCAACCTCGCAGCCCAGCCGCAGCAGCAACTGACCGTGTTCGATACTCTCCAGCCCCTCGGCGATCACCTGCCGGCCAAACGCCCGGGCGAGGCCGATCACCGCGGTGGTCAGCGCCAGGTCGTCATGATCGTGAAGAATGTCGCGCACAAAGGATTTATCAATCTTGATGGTTTGCGTGCGCAAGCGCTTGAGGTAGCTCAGGGACGAGTAACCGGTGCCGAAATCCCCCAATGAAAACTGCACCCCGAGCGCCTGGCAGGCCTGCAAACAAGCGCTGACATGCTGGATGTTCTCGACCGCCACCGACTCGACGATTTCCAGGTCCAGCAGTTGCGGTGAGACCTGGGCATGCCGTGCCAGCACTAGCCTGAGGCGCTCGACGAAATCCGCCCGCTGAAAATGTCGCGCCGCAATATTGATGCTGATCGGCCAGCCCTGCCCCGCTTGCTGCCAGCGCTGCAATTGCGCCAGGACCTGATCCATCACCCACTCACCGATGTCGATGATCAGATCGGTCTCCTCCACCAGCGGCAAAAACTCTCGCGGCAGCACCAAACCGTTTTGTGGATGCTCCCAACGCAACAACGCCTCGAAACCGACGACCTCGCCACGGCGCATGTTCACCTTCGGTTGAAAATGCAGGCGCAACTCGCCGGCGGCCAGGGCCTGGCGCACACGCTCGACCGTTTGATGGGTGGCTTTGACTTCCTGGTCCCGGGTGACGTCGAACACGTGAAAGCGATTGCGCCCGCGCTGCTTGGCCACGTACATGGCCTGATCGGCGTGACGCAACAGGGTTTCGGCGTCTTCGTTGTCATCGGGAAACAGCGTCACGCCAATGCTGGCGAACACATTAATGTCCTTGGCGTGCAGCGAATACGGCGCCGAAATCGTTCCCAGCACCCGATTCAGCGCCGCGCGCAGCTCCGGTAGATCACGCACGTAACGCAGCACCAGCACGAACTCATCGCCGGCCAACCGTGCCACCACATCTTCGCCCCGCACGATTGCGCGTAAACGCTTCGCCACTTCCACCAGCAACAAATCGCCACTGGCATGCCCGTAGCCATCGTTGACGGCTTTGAAGCCATCGAGGTCAAGCATGCACACCGCCAGCGGGATGTTTTCCTTGCGGGAGAACTCCAGCGCCTGATCCAGCAGGTCCGAGAGAAACGCGCGATTGGGCAGGCCCGTCAGCACGTCATGCCCGACCCGCCATTGCAGTGAATGCAACAGTTGGCGTTTTTCGCTGATATCGAAACGAATCGACAAATAGCGGTGAACCCGCCCGGTGGCGTCATCGAGCACCGGCACCATGGTGCTGTCGACCCAGTACAGGCTGCCATCCTTGGCGCGATTGCAGATCTCGCCCTTCCAGACGTTGCCCAGGGCGATGGTGCGCCACAGGGTGGCGAAGAATTCGGCGGAGTGCAGGCCGGAGTTGAGCAGGCGATGGTTCTGCCCAATCAGTTCCGCGCGGCTATAGCCGGAGATCGCGCAGAACTGCTCATTGACGTAAGTGATCCGGCCGCTGAGGTCAGTCTCGGAAAATATGGCGGCGGCATCCACGGCCCTGCGGTAATTCTCATCCATGAGTCAGGCTCACTGTCGCTAGCGGTGGTACCGCTCGACCAGCACACAATGCCCGGAAGAGATGTTTTGAGACGGACTGCGCAGAGACACGAGATCACTCCATGGACAGCTTTGATGGCCCCGGGACAGCCGAAGATCAACTAGGCTCAAAGGCCTCGGCGAAAGTGGAAACAGCAATCCAGGTCACATTTTGCAAGGCATTGAGCAGCTCTTAGAGCGCTCCGCACACCCGGCAATGGAACGCAATGCTGGCTGTTTTATATCGCCTCAACTTCTGAAAGCAGGTCACCAAATGCCCCCTATGAGCGGAGATTCTACGAAATACATCACATTTTGCAAGGAAAGGTGATGGATCATGCGGTTGCCTAATGCAAAAATCTATCGTTAAGTTCTTGATTCTAAATGGGAATTGAGCGATGCAAATTTCAAGTTTGGGTCCGGCCATCCGACGCTATCGCAAGGTCGCGGGGCTTACTCAGGCTGAACTCGGCGAAAAAACCGGTTTTGACCCCAAAACCATCAGCCGCTTCGAAACCGGTACCTATACCCCCAGCGTGGAAGCATTGTTTCTGCTTGCCGATGTGCTGGGCATAAAGCTGAAAGCGTTTTTCGCAGATTTGGGCGATGAAGACGAACAGCGGGCGTACCTGTTCAGCGTCATACACAAAGCCACCTCAAAGGATCTGGGAAAGCTGATTGCTGCGGTTGACCAGGCCTTGTCCAAGCCTTAGTGCCAGTAATGAAAAAGGCAGATTTGTCGATGTCGATAAATCTGCCTTTTGCGTTTACTGGCGCCTGAAAAACCGCCTGCCTTGAGCGTTGAAGAACGTGCATCGATAGTGGCCATCCGATATTCTCCGCGCGAAATTAATTCAAAATGTAAGGGAATACGATGAAACACCTTCGCCCGATCCTCATGGCAGCGCTGTTGTGCGCACTGCACAATCCCGCGCAAGCGGCCAGCAACACCCCGGCGGCACCCACCGAAGCGGCCGAGGTGCAGCAAACGCCGGAGCAGTTTCTCGCCACCCTGAAACAACAGCACGGCACCATCACCCTGCCCTCCGGCATTGCAACGATGAAACTCAACGACGAGTTTTACTACCTCGACCCGAAAGACACCGAACGCCTGCTGACCGAGGGCTGGGGCAACCCGCCCGGCAACAAGACCCTGGGCATGATCATCCCAAAAGCCGTGAATCCACTGACCGCCAGCGGCTGGGGCGTGATCGTCAGCTACAAGGACGACGGGCATATTTCCGATGAAGATGCGGCAAAAATCGACTATGCCGACCTGCTCAAGCAAATGCAGGAAGAGGACGAGGAAGACAACAAGGCACGCCAGAAGGAAGGCTATGCTGGTCTGCACCTGCTGGGCTGGGCCGAGCAACCGCACTATGACGAAACCAGCCACAAAATGTATTGGGCCCGGGAACTGAAATCCGATGACGCCGAGGGCAGCACCCTGAACTACAGCATTCGCGTGCTGGGCCGCAAAGGTGTCCTGGAATTGAATGCCGTCGCCGCCATGGCGGACCTGCCGACCATCAAGCAAGAACTGCCTAAAGTCATCGCCTTCACCAACTTCACCGACGGCAACCTCTACACCGACTACAGCCCTGGCACCGATAAACTGGCGTCTTATGGCCTGGCAGCACTGGTAGGCGGCGGTTTGGCAGCGAAGGCAGGATTGTTTGCCAAGGTCGGTATCTTCCTGCTGGCAGCGAAGAAGTTCCTGGTCGTGGGGCTGCTCGTGATTGCAGGTTTTGTACGCAAGCTGTTCAGCCGCAAGTCTTCTTAAGACTATTGGCCTTCTGCGCTGCCGGGTGACGCTGGCAACGCAGGAGAAGCAAACGCCAGGCACGACAAAACCGCTACATGACAGCGCAGCAGATGAACAAAAAATAAGGTTTTTAAAACGAGTGATATCGGAAGGTATTGCGCGCGCAAGCCTTGAATCGGAGGACTTGGCGTTATGGAGGCAACCCCATCAGCCACACCCCGGCACACAATGTTCCCGCTGTGGCTGCTTCCTTCCGGATCTGACCAGGTTCACGGGTAATCGTTGCGGGGGGACCGATGGGGTCACCATAACGACGTTCACCTCACGGCGAACGGCGCCATTGTACCTATCTGAGACGAAGTTACAACCGTTCGGGAGGATTAAAAAATATGAGCAGCGTCAAGGACATGCAGCGACCCAAAAAGATCGCACGTGTAGGAGCTGCCGAAGGCTGCGATCTTTTGATCCTATTGCGCCAACACCTCATCCGCCCTGCCGCCCTCCTGCTGGATCACCAGGTGGATGAAGTGCAGCTTGGCGATCACCGCTGACGGCAGCGCGAACGGATAGAAATCCGGCTGCCCCATGCTCCGAGACAATTCGTTGAGCATGCCAGCCAACTCGATCCACGCATTGACGAACGACAGGAACGCCGTGCCGCCAGGATGCTGCGGGTCGTAGAGGGTGCTGGACGGGAATGGCTGGTAATCGAAGTCGATTTCCCGGGCACTCATGCCAAAGCCCAGGGCGGTGTCGACGGCGTCCATCATGTGCAGGTAGTGCGCCCAGGTTTCGGCCCAGTCTTCCCACGGATGCATCGTCGCGTAGGCGCTGACGTAATGTTGCTCCCAGTCCAGCGGCGCACCTTGCTGGTAATGCCGCTCAAGGGATTCGGCGTAGCTCGCTCGATCGTCGCCGAACAAGCCACGAAACGGTTCCAGCCAATGGCTGTTGGCGATCAGTCGATCCCAGTAGTAATGGCCGACCTCATGACGGAAGTGCCCGAGCAACGTGCGATACGGCTCGTGCATCTGCACCCGAACCTGTTCGCGGTGAGCATCATCGGCTTCTTTGATATCGAGGGTAATCAAGCCGTTGGCGTGCCCCGTCGTCGGCAGCTTGCCTTCGAGGTTGATGCCGATGAAGTCAAAGGCCAGGCCGGTTTCTTCATCCACGGTTTTCGGGATGACCTGCAACCCGAGGCTGACCAGTTGCGCAACCAATCGGCGCTTGGCCGTTTCGACCTTACACCAGCGCTCAGGGTTTTCGGCAATCGATAGATCAGGGATGGTGTGATTCAGACTACAGGCGATGCACAACGCATCGTGATCGTTGGCTGGGAGCAGCCAGTTACACGCGGCCGGGGAATCGAGATTGGCGCAGCGGCGCAATACACCGGCCTCGGGATCAGCATCAAGCAGCCAAGTGTCCGCTTGCGGGCCGGGTTGCAGCGACGACAAGCGACTCTGCTCCGGCTGATAGCCCAGCGCCGCCGAACAGGCCAGGCACTGACTGTTGCGAAAGAACAGCGACTGTCCGCAGCGGCAATGCCAGACCTTGCTGTTGCGCGAACTCTCGCTGATGAAAGGCGCGGCGATGCGGGAACTGAGCTGTTCGAAGAAACGGTACATGGCGAACTCTCCCTGAGGGGTGCCAAGACTAGATCATTTCGGCTAGCCGATCGTTCCCATAATTGTGGCGAGGGGGCTTGCCTGTGGCGAGGGAGCTTGCTCCCGTTCGACTGCGCAGCAGGCGCAAATGCCAAGGGGACCGCTTCGCGCTCCAACGGGGCAAGCCCCCTCGCCACAGGTCCGCTTTAGACAGAGATATTGTGTTCCTTCAGGAATACCACAAACGCCTCTTCATCCAGCACCTTCAACCCCAGCTCATTGGCCTTGGCCAACTTGGAGCCCGCCCCCGGGCCAGCCACTACGCAATGAGTCTTGGCCGACACCGAACCCGCCACTTTGGCGCCGAGGCTCTCAAGCTTCTCCTTAGCCACATCGCGACTCATCAACTCAAGCGAACCAGTCAACACCCAGGTCTGCCCGGCCAGCGGCAAGCCTTCGACGACTTTCTTCTCGCTCTGCCAGTGCATGCCGAAATCACGCAACTGTTTCTCGGCCGCCTCGGCAATCTGGCGATTTTCTTCGACAGCGAAAAACTCGCGAACCGAATTCGCCTGTTTCTCCGGCAATGCCTGGCGCATGTCCAGCCAGTCGGCGCCAAACACGCCTTCCAGTGAACCAAACTTGTCCGCCAGTTTCTGCGCACCGCCCGGCCCCACCGAAGGGATGTGCAACTTATCGAGGAAGCCGCCGAGCGTGGTGCTCGCAGAAAACTCCGCGCCCAATTCGCCCTGATCCTGAATCTGCAAACCGTGCTTGAGCAGCTCGGCAATCACCTGCTGGTTATGCGCATCTTCAAAGAAGCTGTGAATCTCGTAAGCCACTTCCAGCCCAACATCCGGCAAGTACGTCAACACTTGCGGCAACGCCTGCTGAACCCGCTCCAGCGAACCCAGAGAACGCGCCAGCACCTTGGCCGTCTCTTCGCCGACATCGGGAATCCCGAGGGCGTAAATGAAGCGCGCCAGGCTCTGCTGCTTGCTGTCTTCGATGGCGCTGAGCAGCTTCTTGCTCGACAGCTCGGCAAAGCCTTCCAGGTCGACAATGTCTTCGAACTTCAGCGCATACAGATCGGCCGGCGAACCCACCAGGCCTTCATCCACCAGTTGCTCGACGCTCTTGTCGCCCAGGCCTTCGATGTCCATGGCACGACGGGAGACGAAGTGGATGATCGCTTGCTTCAACTGCGCACCACAGGCCAGACGACCGACGCAGCGATACACCGCGCCTTCGCTGACGGTCTCGCGACCTTTGCTGCGCTTGACCAATTGCGTGCGCTCGACATGAGAGCCGCACACCGGGCATTGCTCGGGAATCTGCACCGGCCGTGCGTCTTCTGGACGACGCTCAAGGACAACTTGCACCACTTGCGGGATCACATCGCCAGCGCGGCGGATGATCACCGTGTCGCCGATCATCAAACCCAGTCGCGCCACTTCGTCCATGTTGTGCAGCGTCGCGTTGGCCACCGTCACGCCAGCGACCTTGACCGGTTTCAAGCGAGCGACCGGCGTCACCGCGCCGGTGCGGCCGACCTGGAACTCCACGTCGAGCAATTCGGTGAGCTCTTCCATCGCCGGAAATTTGTGCGCAATCGCCCAACGCGGTTCGCGTGCACGGAAACCCAATTCACGTTGCGAAGCAATGCTGTTGACCTTGAACACCACGCCATCGATTTCATAGGCCAGACCGTTGCGGCGCTCACCGATGTCGCGGTAGTAATCCAGGCATTCATCGATGCCATGGGCCAGTTTCAGCTCATGACTGATCGGCATGCCCCAGACCTGCAATTGCTTGAGATTGCCGATATGCGTGTCGGCAATGTCGGCCGAAATCTGGCCGATGCCGTAGCAGCAGAATTCCAGTGGACGGTTGGCGGTGATCTTCGAATCCAGCTGGCGCAAACTGCCGGCCGCCGCATTACGCGGATTGGCGAAGGTCTTGCCGCCGACTTCCAGTTGCGTGGCGTTGAGCCGTTCGAAACCGGCCTTGGACATGAACACTTCGCCGCGCACTTCAAGCGTCGCCGGCCAGCCAGTGCCGTGCAACTTGAGCGGGATGTTGCGCACGGTGCGTACGTTGACGCTGATATCTTCGCCGGTGGTGCCGTCACCGCGAGTCGCGCCGCGTACCAGTACGCCGTCCTGATACAACAGGCTGACCGCCAGGCCATCGAGTTTCGGTTCGCAGCTGTATTCCACCGCCGCGCCGCCACCGAACAGGTCGCCGGCCGGCAGGTCGAGGCCTTCGGTCACCCGACGATCAAACTCGCGCATGTCGGTTTCTTCGAAGGCGTTGCCGAGGCTGAGCATCGGCACTTCGTGGCGCACCTGGGTGAACGCCGACAGCGCCGCGCTGCCGACGCGCTGGGTCGGCGAGTCGCTGGTGATCAGTTCGGGATTGGCCGCTTCGAGGGCCTTGAGCTCATGGAACAACCGGTCGTACTCGGCGTCCGGAATGCTCGGCTCGTCCATCACGTGATAGCGATAGTTGTGCTGATCCAGCTCAGCGCGCAGCTCTAGAATGCGGTTTTTGACGGCGGTCATGGGTGTTCTCTCATAAAGCAAAAGAGCAGCCGAGGCTGCTCAATCTTCTAATCACGATAGCCTAAAGGCTTGCACTATGTGGCGAGGGGCTTGCCCCGTTCGGCTGCGAAGCAGTCGCAAATCCTGTGATCGTGCCCCATCTGGCAAAACAGGCTGAATGGTTCTGGGGCCGCTTCGCAGCCCAACGGGGGCAAGCCCCTCGCCACAACAGCCCTTTTGACTCTAGCGCTTCTGGGTCAGGGCGCGACGTTCGAATTCAACGATGCGCTGACGGTAATGCTCGATGGTCTGAGCGGTCAGCACGCTGCGCTGGTCGTCTTTCAATTCGCCGTTCAGTTCCTGGGACAGCTTGCGTGCCGCAGCCACCATCACGTCGAAGGCTTGCTTCGGATGACGTGGGCCTGGCAGGCCGAGGAAGAAGCTCACCGCCGGAGTGCTGAAGTGGTCGATGTCGTCCAGATCAAAGATGCCCGGCTTGACCGCATTGGCCATGGAGAACAGCACTTCGCCGTTACCCGCCATGCTTTCGTGGCGATGGAAAATATCCATCTCGCCGAAACGCAGGCCGCTTTCCAGAATATTCTGCAACAGCGCCGGGCCTTTGAAGCCGGCGGCGTCGCGGCAAATCACGCTGATCACCAGCACTTCTTCGGCTTGCGGCTGATCTTTTTCGCTGACCGATGGCGCGGACTTGGCGTCATCCGGGAAATCGTCGTCACGGCTGCTGAAGCTCGGGCCGCCGTCCAGGTCGAGGCTGAGGTTCATGTCGCCCTGGGAAGGTTCGCCATGGCCACGCTTGCCGCGCTTGGAGCCCGACTCACGAGGTTCCCGGGCCGGCATGCTCACGGACGGCAGATCGTGCTCATCCAGTTGCGGCTCCTTATGAGTATCCAGCACCCGTGGCGGGCCCAACAGCTCGGCGCTGGTGTCCTCGTCCGGCAGGTTGGACAGACTTCGGTCAAGGCGGAATTTAAGTTTTCCCTTGCCGCCGCGCATGCGACGCCAGCCATCGAAAAGAATACCGGCAATGACAATAATGCCGATGACGATCAGCCACTCGCGCAGACCGATTTCCATGTAATCCCGTGCCTCTATAAAAAATGCTGGAAAATAAGGGGTTTACAACGTGCAAACCGCTTTAAAACGTGGCGCCAACTCTATGTTCTGACAGGCGTTTTGCCCACGTATACGAAAAATTGACATTAAACTAGCACGACCAAAGGCAACTTTACACCGTCTGTCACAATGGCTTCAGCGAATATGTCGATTGGCCAGCAAGTAAAGAGAAAGTAAATAAGCCTACAGCACATAAATACTTGCCCTACAGCCAGCGACTCAGGCATCCACCATCGCCATCGCCTCCTCGACATCCACTGCTACCAAGCGTGAGCAACCCGGCTCGTGCATCGTCACCCCCATCAGTTGATCGGCCATTTCCATGGCGATCTTGTTGTGGGTGATGTAGATGAACTGCACCGTCTGCGACATCTCTTTGACCAGTCGTGCATAGCGTCCAACGTTAGCGTCATCCAATGGCGCGTCAACTTCATCGAGCATGCAGAACGGCGCCGGGTTCAACTTGAAGATCGCAAAAACCAGGGCCAGAGCAGTCAGGGCTTTTTCGCCACCGGAGAGCAAATGGATGGTGCTGTTCTTCTTTCCTGGCGGCTGCGCCATGATCGTTACCCCTGTATCGAGTAGATCTTCGCCCGTCAGTTCCAAATACGCGCGCCCTCCACCGAAAACTTTTGGGAAAAGTGCCTGAATACCGGCATTGATCTGATCAAAGGTATCTTTGAAGCGGTTGCGGGTTTCCTTATCGATCTTGCGAATCACGTTTTCCAGGGTATCCAGCGCTTCCACCAGATCGTCGTTCTGCGCATCCAGATAACGTTTGCGCTCGGATTGTTGCGTGTATTCGTCAATGGCCGCCAAGTTGATCGCACCAAGACGCGCAATACGTGCGGCAATGCGCTCCAACTCTTCCTCAGCCTCTTTTTCGTTGGCTTCGGCCACCAGGGTCGCGATCACGCCGTGGAGGTCGTAGCCGTCTTCCAGTAACTGATCCTCGAGGGTCTTGCGGCGCACGGTCAGGGCTTGCCATTCCATGCGCTGGTGTTCGAGTTGGCCACGGATCAATTGCGATTGTTGCTCGGCCTGGTTGCGGCGCTTCTCGGCATCACGCAATTCGCGGTCGGCATCTTCCATGGCCATTTGCGCAGTCTTGAGTTCTTCGTCGACGGTCATGCGCTTGTCGAGCAATTCTTCGAGCTTCAGGCGCAGCTCTTCCAGCGGCGCCTCGCCCTCCTCCAGATTCAGACTCAGTTGCTCGCGCTTCTCGGTCAGGCGCTCGGACTGCATCTCCAGCCGTTCCAGCGCCTGACGCGTCGAGTCATGTTGCGCCTTGAGCGAACCCAGACGCACCGCCAGTTGATGCGCATGATCCTTATGCTGCCGGGCTTCCTGTCGCACCCGATCGAGGCGCTCGCGCAAACTGTCGCGCTGAGCCAGCAGCAACTCGCGCTGCTCGGTGTCCAGCGCCATGCTGTCGAGGGCGTCCTGCAATTGCAGGCGCGCTTCGCCGATGTTTTCGTGTTCCAGCGCCCGCTGCTCGCTCAGCTCGGTGAGCTCTTCATCGAGACGAGTGCGGCGCAGGGTCAGTTGTTCAGCCTTGGCTTTACCGGCGGACAACTGGGCTTTCAATTCACCTTGTTGACGGGCTTCGTCTTGCAACAGACGGCGCAAATGTTCGCGACCGTTTTCTTGCTGACGCTGTTGCGCCCTGAGATTTTGAAGTTGGGTTTCCAGCGTTTCGACCGAAGTTTCGCGCTCTTCGCGTTCAAGGCCCAGGCGCTGGATTTCCTGGCCACGGGCAAGCACGCCGCTTTCCGCTTCACTGGCCCGACGCACACGTAAAAAGTGCCGACCGACCCAGTAACCGTCACGACTGATCAAGCTTTCGCCGGGCGCCAATTGAGCGCGTAAAGCCAAGGCCTGCTCAAGGCTTTCCACCGGTTTGACCTGCCCCAGCCACGGCGACAGATCGATCTGCGCCTCGACCTTGTCGAGCAAGCTACCGGCCACGCGCACGCCCTCGCTGGCGGGGCTGAGCAAGCGCAGATCGCCCTGGGCAAACCCGGCCAGATCGAAATCGCCGAAGTCATCCACCAGCACCGCTTGCAGGTCGGCGCCGAGCACGGTTTCCACCGCCAGCTCCCAACCCGCTTCTACCTTCAGGCCTTCGGCCAGGCGCGGACGGTCTGCCAGGTTTTGTTCACGCAGCCATTCGGCGGTGCCGGTGCCCGGATCGAGCGCGGCTTGCTGCAAGGCTTCAAGGGACGCGAGACGACCATTGAGGCGCTGCAAATCACCCTGGGCTTGTTGCTGCGCGGTCAATGCGTGCTGCAATTCCTGACGCAGCTGTTCAAGCTTTTCGACCTGAGCTTCTTCACTGGTTTGCAAGTCCTCAAGCGTCGCTTCGGATTCAGCGAGCTGCTCGCTGAGTTCCATGATCGCCGCGTCTTCCGGGTCCGCCGAGAGCAACGTGCGCTCCTCGCCCAGACGCTTCTGGCGATCAGCCAAACGCTCCATGCTGGTTTCCAGCTGCTGGATGCGCGACTGCTGCACTTCAGACTGACGACGCGGCTCGGCGGCCGTGAGGTTGAAGGTGTCCCACTGCTCTTGCCACCCGTGCATGGTGGTTTCGGATTCTTCCAGCGCAGCGGCGGCTTCTTCGGCCGCGGCGCTGGTGACTTCCTGTTCCGGCGTGAGCAGGTCCAGCTCTTCGCCGAGGGTCAACAGCAAGGTGCGGTCGTGGCCCAAGTGCGATTCGGTTTCCAGACGTGCGCGCTCGGCTTCTTTCAGATCATCTTGCAACTGACGCAAACGCTGCTGACCGTGCTGGATGCTTTGCTCGACGCGGGCGATGTCGCCACCGACCGAATAGAAGCGCCCTTGCACCAGATTGAAGCGCTCGGAGAGGTCGTGGTGACCGTCACGCAGGCGTTCAATCGCCGCATCGGCGTTACGTTGCTCGGCGACCAGGGCCTCAAAGGTGATTTCCTGAGTGCCGATGATCGCTTCGCGCTGACCGACCTGTTCGTTCAACGCCTGCCAGCGCAGGGCCGACAGTTGGGCCTTGAGCTGACGCTCTTCGCCCTTGTATTCCTGATACTTCCTGGCGGACTCGGCTTGGCGGTGCAAGCGCTCGAGCTGACGCTCAAGCTCTTCACGCAAGTCAGACAGGCGGGCCAGGTTTTCATGGGTGCGGCGGATGCGGTTTTCAGTCTCACGCCGGCGCTCCTTGTACTTGGAGATCCCCGCCGCCTCTTCAATAAAGTTACGCAGGTCTTCGGGTTTGGATTCGATCAGCTTGGAGATCATCCCCTGCTCGATGATCGAGTAGCTGCGCGGACCCAGGCCGGTGCCGAGGAAGATGTCGGTGATGTCGCGACGACGGCATTTGGTGCCGTTGAGGTAGTAAGTGGTCTGGCTGTCGCGGGTCACTTTGCGGCGAATGGAGATTTCCGCATAGGCGGCGTATTCGCCGAGCAGCGTGCCGTCGGAGTTGTCGAACACCAGTTCGATGCTCGCCTGGCTCACCGGCTTACGACTGGTGGAGCCGTTGAAGATGACGTCGGTCATCGACTCGCCACGCAAGTTTTTGGCCGAACTCTCGCCCATCACCCAACGCACGGCGTCGATGATGTTCGACTTGCCGCAACCATTGGGCCCGACCACCGCCGCCATGTTACTGGGGAAGTTCACCGTGGTCGGGTCGACGAAGGATTTGAACCCCGCCAGCTTGATGCACTTGAGCCGCACGCTTAAGCGTCCGTCAGGGCAGAAACCACCAGATCGCTACTGCGCTGGGCATATGCCGTCAGCACTTCGCGAATCTGCGGAAAGTCACGGGCGATCACCGCTGCGAGCAAGCGTTCGAACAACTCCAGAAACTCGCTCATCTCGGCCTTGCGCTGTTCCAGGGCGAGGAAATACGCGCGGCTCATGGCCGGCTGCAGATTCTCGACGGTTTCCTGCAAGTACGGGTTGTTGGCGAACGGATACGCGGCGCGCATCACACTGAAGCTGTCGTCGACGAACGTGCGGATGTCCTGACGCTCGTAGCTGGACGCCAGGCGCTGCTGGATCTGCACGAACGGCGCCAGGTCGGCCTGGACTTGCCAGCCCGTAGCCACGGCATTGCCGAGCAGGATGTACAACTCGCTCATCAGCGTGCACAGGCTTTGGACCTTGTGCGCGGTGAGTTCGGTGACATGGGCGCCACGTCGCGGCAGTATCGCGATCAGGTGGCGGCGCTCGAGAATCAGCAAGGCCTCACGGACCGAACCGCGGCTGACATTGAGGGCCAGCGTGACCTTCTGTTCCTGGATGCGCTCTCCCGGCTTCATTTCGCCGCGAATGATACGTTCGGCGAGGTGGTGAGCAATTTGCTCGGCGAGGCTGTCCGGCGCCTTGAACGTCATGGTTGTCCTTCAAACTCTTCGATCTGCACAAGCGGCGCAGTGTAGCGCAATTGGTACGTCATGGCGGAGTGCCCACCCGGCGGTTTTGGCACGAATTAAGCAAAAAGCAGGCTATCCCGTGAGGGTCAATACTGATGGAACGCGTTGTTCATCGAGAAAAACTGATTTCCTGACCTTTAAGTCAGAAAACCATTGACCGAAAAGTCAGACCTGATAAATTCGGTTCAAATCGGTTAACAACAATAATGAGTCTGCGAGGCCTTCCGTGATCCAGTTTTTACTAAACCAGGAACTCCGTAGCGAGCACGCCCTGGACCCGAACCTGACCGTGCTCAATTACTTGCGCGACCATGTGGGCAAACCCGGCACCAAAGAAGGCTGCGCCAGCGGTGACTGCGGCGCGTGCACCGTGGTGGTCGGCGAGCTGCAAACGGATGACGACGGCCGCGAACACATTCGCTATCGCAGCCTCAACTCGTGCCTGACGTTCGTTTCGTCATTGCACGGCAAACAATTGATCAGCGTCGAAGACCTCAAGTACAAGGGCGAACTGCACAGCGTGCAAAAAGCCATGGTCGAGTGCCACGGTTCGCAATGCGGCTTCTGCACCCCAGGCTTCGTGATGTCGCTGTTCGCGCTGCAAAAAAACAGCGACGAGCCCGATTCTCATAAAGCTCACGAAGCGCTGGCCGGCAATCTTTGCCGCTGCACCGGTTATCGGCCGATCCTCCAGGCCGCCGAACAGTCCTGCTGCGCCAAGCAGCCGGATCAGTTCGACGCCCGTGAAGCCGAGACCATCGCTCGCCTCAAGTCCATCGCCCCCACCGACATCGGCGAACTCAACAGTGGCGACAAGCGCTGCCTGGTGCCGCTGACCGTCGCTGATCTGGCCGACCTCTACGACGCTTATCCACAGGCCCGGCTGCTGGCCGGCGGCACGGACCTGGCGCTGGAAGTCACCCAGTTCCACCGCACCTTGCCGGTGATGATCTACGTCGGCAACGTCGCCGAGATGAAGCGCATCGAACGCTTCGACGATCGCCTGGAAATCGGCGCCGCGACAGCCCTCTCCGATTGCTACGACGCACTGAAAACCGAATACCCGGACTTCGGCGAATTGCTGCAACGCTTCGCCTCCTTGCAGATTCGCAACCAGGGCACCCTGGGCGGCAACATCGGCAACGCCTCGCCGATTGGCGACTCACCACCGCTGCTGATTGCCCTGGGCGCGCAGATCGTTCTGTGCAAAGGCGAAACCCGCCGCACCCTGGCCATCGAAGATTACTTCATCGACTACCGGGTCACCGCGCGCCAGGAAAGCGAGTTCATCGAAAAGATCATCGTGCCCCGCGCCAGCGCTGAACAACTGTTCCGCGCCTACAAGGTTTCCAAGCGTCTGGACGATGACATTTCTGCGGTCTGCGCCGCGTTCAACCTGCGCATCGACAATGGCGTGATCGCCGACGCCCGCGTCGCCTTCGGCGGCATGGCCGCCACGCCAAAACGCGCCAAGACCTGCGAAGCCGTGTTGCTCGGTGCGACCTGGAACAACGACACCGTTGAACGCGCCTGTGCCGCCCTGGCCGAAGATTTCACGCCGCTCTCGGACTTCCGCGCCAGCAAGGAATATCGCCTGCTCAGCGCGCAAAACCTGCTGCGTAAATACTTCATCGAACTGCAAACACCGCACATCGAGACTCGGGTGACCGCTTATGTCTAATCATCACGCTGTAGAGAAGACCCAAGCCGAACTGGCTGAACTGTTCGCCAAGGACCTGACCACCGGTGTCGGCCGCAGCGTCAAGCACGACAGCGCCGCCAAACACGTGTCCGGTGAAGCGCAGTACATCGACGACCGACTGGAATTCCCGAACCAGTTGCACGTTTATGCACGCCTGTCGGACCGCGCCCACGCGAAAATCATCAGCATCGACACCAAGCCCTGCTACGCCTTCGAAGGCGTGCGCATCGCCATCACCCACCAAGACGTGCCGGGCCTGAAAGACATCGGCCCGCTGATGCCGGGCGATCCGCTGCTGGCCATCGATGATGTGCAATTCGTTGGGCAACCGGTGCTTGCGGTTGCCGCTAAAGATCTGGAAACCGCACGCAAAGCCGCGATGGCCGCGATCATCGAATACGAAGACCTTGAACCGGTTTTGGACGTGGTTGAAGCATTAAGAAAACGCCATTTCGTACTCGACAGCCACACTCACCAACGCGGCGATTCTGCTGGCGCATTGGCCACCGCTGAACATCGCATCCAGGGCACGTTGCACATCGGCGGCCAGGAACACTTCTACCTCGAAACCCAGATCTCTTCGGTGATGCCTACTGAAGACGGCGGGATGATCGTCTACTGCTCCACGCAAAACCCGACCGAAGTACAGAAGCTTGTTGCCGAAGTTCTGGACGTGTCGATGAACAAGATCATCGTCGACATGCGCCGTATGGGCGGTGGTTTCGGCGGCAAGGAAACCCAGGCCGCGAGCCCGGCATGCCTCTGCGCGGTCATCGCGCACCTCACCGGCCAGCCAACCAAGATGCGCCTGCCGCGGGTCGAAGACATGCTGATGACCGGCAAGCGTCACCCGTTCTACGTCGAGTATGACGTGGGCTTCGACAGCACCGGCCGCCTGCACGGCATCGCCTTGGAACTGGCCGGCAACTGCGGCTGCTCGCCGGACCTGTCGGCGTCGATTGTCGACCGTGCGATGTTCCACGCCGACAACTCGTACTACCTGGGCGACGCGACCATCAACGGTCACCGCTGCAAGACCAACACCGCGTCGAACACCGCTTACCGTGGCTTCGGCGGCCCGCAAGGCATGGTCGCCATCGAAGAAGTGATGGACGCGATTGCCCGCCATCTGGCCCTCGATCCACTGGCCGTGCGCAAGGCCAACTACTACGGCAAGACCGAGCGCAACGTCACCCATTACTACCAGACCGTCGAGCACAACATGCTCGAGGAAATGACCGCCGAACTGGAAGAAAGCAGCCAGTACTACGAGCGCCGCGAAGCGATCCGCCGCTACAACGCCAACAGCCCGATCCTGAAAAAAGGCTTGGCGCTGACCCCGGTCAAATTCGGCATCTCGTTCACCGCCAGTTTCCTCAACCAGGCCGGCGCGCTGATCCACATCTACACCGACGGCAGCATCCACTTGAACCACGGCGGCACCGAAATGGGCCAAGGCCTGAACACCAAAGTCGCGCAGGTCGTGGCCGAAGTGTTCCAAGTGGAAATGGACCGTGTGCAAATCACCGCGACCAACACCGACAAGGTGCCAAACACCTCGCCGACGGCGGCTTCCAGCGGCGCTGACCTGAACGGTAAAGCCGCGCAGAACGCAGCAGAAATCATCAAGAAACGACTGGTCGAATTCGCCTCGCGGCACTACAAAGTCAGCGAAGAAGACGTGGAATTCCACAATGGCCACGTCCGGGTCCGCGATCACATCCTGACCTTCGAAACGCTGATCCAGCAGGCGTATTTCGCTCAGGTTTCGTTGTCGAGCACCGGGTTCTACAAGACCCCGAAAATCTTCTACGATCGCAGCCAGGCCCGTGGTCGTCCGTTCTACTACTACGCCTTCGGTGCGGCGTGCTGCGAGGTGATCGTTGACACCCTGACCGGCGAGTACAAGATGCTGCGCACCGACATTCTTCACGACGTCGGCGCTTCGCTGAACCCGGCAATCGACATCGGTCAGGTCGAGGGCGGTTTCATCCAGGGCATGGGTTGGCTGACCATGGAAGAACTGGTGTGGAACAACAAAGGCAAACTGATGACCAACGGTCCGGCGAGCTACAAGATCCCGGCCGTGGCCGACATGCCGCTGGACCTGCGGGTGAAGCTGGTGGAAAACCGCAAGAACCCGGAAGACACGGTGTTCCACTCCAAGGCTGTCGGCGAGCCGCCGTTCATGCTCGGCATCGCCTCGTGGTGTGCGATCAAGGACGCCGTGGCCAGCCTGGGGGACTACAAGCATCAACCAAACATCGACGCCCCGGCGACCCCGGAGCGGGTGTTGTGGGGCTGTGAGCAGATGCGGCAGTTGAAGGTGGCGAAGGCTTTCGAGGCAGAAGTCGAGTTGGCTTCGCTTTAAGACCGAGTCGCGGCCCTCGCGAGCAAGCCCGCTCCCACAGGGGAATGCATTCCAAATGTGGGAGCGGGCTTGCTCGCGAAGACGGCCGAACAGACAACACAGATGTCGAGGTGAAACATGTACAACTGGATCGACGCCCTCGCCGACCTGCAATCCCAGGGTGAACCCTGCGTGCTGGTGACCATCATCGAAGAGCTCGGCTCGACGCCGCGCAACGCCGGCTCGAAAATGGTCATCAGCGCCACCCAGACCTTCGACACCATCGGTGGCGGGCATCTGGAATACAAGGCCATGCAGATCGGTCGCGAGATGCTCGCCAGCGGCAAGCAAGACACCCATCTGGAGCGTTTCAGCCTTGGGCCAGCCTCGGCCAGTGCTGCGGCGGCGTGACCGTATTGCTGTTCGAACCGATGGGCCAGGTCCAGGCACAAATCGCCGTATTCGGCGCCGGCCATGTCGGCCGGGCGCTGGTGCCGCTGCTCGCCAGCCTGCCCTGCCGGGTGCGCTGGATCGACTCGCGGGATGCGGAGTTCCCGGAACAGATCCCCCACGGCGTGCGCAAAATCGTCGCCGAAGAACCTGTGGATGAAATCGACGACCTGCCCGCCGGCAGTTACTGCATCGTCATGACCCATAATCACCAGCTCGACCTCGAACTCACTGCCGCAATCCTCAAGCGCAACGACTTCGCCTACTTCGGCCTGATCGGTTCGAAAACCAAACGGGTGAAGTTCGAACACCGCTTGCGTGATCGTGGTTTCGACAGCGCGGTGCTGCAACGCATGCGCTGCCCGATGGGCATCGGCGAAGTCAAAGGCAAATTGCCTGTGGAAATCGCCATCTCCATCGCCGGCGAAATCATCGCCACCTATAACGCGAATTTCGGCCAGCAGACTGCCAGCGCCGGATCATCGATTGCCAAACTGCTGCCTGCTTCACGCCGCAGCCAAGCCTCAAACTGAGAACCCTCATGCCTTTAACTCGCAAAGCCTACCGCGCCGCCATCCTGCACAGTATCGCCGACCCCGCTGAAGTGGGGATCGAAGCGTCTTATGAGTATTTCGAAGACGGCTTGCTGGTGGTCGAAAACGGCAAGATCAGCGCCGTCGGTCACGCCACTGAATTGCTGGCGACTCTGCCGGCCGACATCGAGATAACTCATTACCAGGATGCGCTGATCACCCCGGGCCTGATCGACACCCACATTCACTTGCCGCAAACCGGCATGGTCGGCGCTTACGGCGAGCAACTGCTGGACTGGCTCAACACCTACACCTTCCCGTGCGAAAGCCAGTTCGCCGACAAGGCTCACGCCGATGAAGTGGCGGATATTTTCATCAAGGAACTGCTGCGCAACGGCACCACCACCGCGCTGGTGTTTGGCAGCGTGCATCCGCAATCAGTGAACTCGTTCTTCGAAGCCGCCCAGCAGTTGGACCTGCGGATGATCGCCGGCAAGGTGATGATGGACCGCAACGCGCCGGACTACCTGACCGACACCGCAGAATCCAGCTATGTCGAAAGCAAGGCGCTGATCGAGCGCTGGCACGGCAAGGGTCGCTTGCACTACGCGGTCACCCCGCGCTTCGCCCCGACCAGCACCCTGAACAACTGACCCTTGCTGGCCAGTTGCTCGGTGAATACCCTGATTTGTACATGCAGACTCACATCAGCGAAAACCTGAAGGAAGTCGAATGGGTCAAGGAACTGTTCCCGGAGCGCAAGGGCTACCTCGACGTTTACGATCACTACCAACTGCTGGGCGAGCGCTCGGTGTTCGCCCACGGCGTGCACCTGTGTGACGACGAGTGTGCGCGGCTGGCGGAAACCGGTTCGGCGATTGCCTTCTGCCCGACTTCGAACTTCTTCCTCGGCAGCGGTCTGTTCAACCTGCCGATGGCCGAGAAGCACAAACTGAACGTCGGCCTCGGCACTGACGTTGGCGGCGGCACCAGTTTCTCGCTTCTGCAAACGTTGAACGAAGCGTACAAAGTGATGCAGTTGCAAGGTGCACGGCTGAGCCCGTTCAAATCGCTGTACCTGGCGACCCTTGGTGGTGCACGGGCGCTGCGGCTGGAAGACAAGATCGGTACTTTGCACGCGGGTACTGATGCGGACTTCCTGGTGTTGGACTACAACGCCACGCCGCTGCTGGGCTATCGCTTGAAGCAGGCCAATAACATTGCCGAAACGTTGTTTGTGTTGATGACGCTGGGGGATGACCGGACAGTGTTGCAGACGTATGCGGCGGGGAATCTGGTGCATCAGCGTTAAGGTTTACAGGCATAAAAAATCCCCCGCAGCTTTACAGCCCGGGGGATTTTTATTGTCTGTCAGATCGCTATCGCGAGCAGGCTCGCTCCCACAGTTGATCTCTGGTGGACACGGGATTTGCATTCAACACAAAACCCTGTGGGAGCGAGCCTGCTCGCGATGGGAACGACTCCGCCTTACTTATAGCTTCGCGGTCGACCGACCTGGCTTCTTGGTCTGCAACAAATGCGAGAACACTGCATGCAAATCATCCGACGCGCTTTCTTCGTCGAGGTTGAGTTTGCTGTCGATGTGATCCATGTGATGCATCATCAGGTCCACCGCCAGCTCACCGTTGCGCGCTTCAATCGCATCGATCAATTGGGTGTGTTCATCATAAGAACAGTGCGAGCGGTTGCCGCTTTCGTACTGGGCGATGATCAACGAGGTCTGGGACACCAGGCTGCGCTGGAAGCTGATCAGCGGTGCATTCTTCGCCGCTTCGGCCAGTTTCAGGTGGAATTCGCCCGACAGACGGATGCCGGCACCGCGATCGCCACGGGAGAAGCTGTCGCGCTCGTCGTTGACCATCTGCCGCAACTCGGCAATCTGCTCGACGGTGGCGTGCTGCACCGCCAGTTCCGTGATCGCCCGCTCTACCAGACGACGCGCGAGGAACACCTGACGGGCTTCCTCGACGCTCGGGCTGGCGACGACCGCGCCACGGTTTGGTCGCAGCAACACCACGCCTTCATGGGCCAGGCGCGACAGCGCGCGGCGAATGATGGTGCGGCTGACCCCGAAAATTTCCCCCAGCGCTTCTTCGCTCAACTTGGTGCCGGGCGCCAGACGCTGCTCGAGGATGGCCTCGAAGATATGCGCGTAGACAATATCGTCCTGGGTACCGCTGCGGCCGGCTTTGCCTGCTCGCGGTTGTTTCTTGAGGGGCTGCAACTGTTCGTTCATGGGCACTCGAGTCGGGAGAACTGCGGCGAATAGACCGTGACTGTAATACGGCACAGTAGGTCGCTGGCAAGTATCGCGTAAAAAACACCGCGATTGTACACAATGGATGGTGGCAACACGACTGTATGGCTGTTTGTGGCCTCGGCTGTATTGCAACGGTGCGTTACATTTGAGTTTAGGCTTGAACGCGCAATCCGCTGCCTGCATGCGATCCCTTGTAGGAGCGAGGCTTCGGACATCTTCATACGTATAAGGAACACCGTTGTCATGAACGACGCCACGCACACTCAGCTGCGCCCTTGGGCCGACACGTCACCTTCGGCCATCGTCGCCGGTTTCATCGCGATGATGACCGGCTACACCAGTTCCCTGGTCCTGATGTTCCAGGCCGGGCAAGCGGCGGGCCTGACCAGCGGGCAGATTTCCTCGTGGATCTGGGCGATCTCGATAGGCATGGCGGTGTGTTCGATTGGCCTGTCCCTGCGTTATCGCACGCCAATCACCATCGCCTGGTCGACACCCGGCGCGGCATTGCTGATCACCAGCCTCGGCGGTGTGACTTACGGTGAGGCCATTGGCGCCTACGTCACCTGCGCGGTGCTGGTGACCCTTTGTGGTCTGACCGGCAGCTTCGAGCGACTGATGAAAAAATCCCGGCCTCGCTGGCGGCCGCGTTGTTGGCGGGGATTCTGTTCAAGATCGGCAGCGAGATTTTCGTCGCCGCCCAGCATCGCACCGCGCTGGTACTGGGGATGTTTTTCACCTACCTGGTGGTCAAGCGCCTGTCGCCGCGTTATGCAGTGCTCGCCGCGCTGCTGATCGGCACCGCGCTGTCGGGGTTCATGGGGCTGCTGGATTTCAGCGGTTTCCACCTGGAACTGGCGACGCCGGTCTGGACCACGCCGCACTTCTCCCTGGCGGCGACCATCAGCATCGGCATCCCGCTGTTTGTCGTGGCGATGACCTCGCAGAACATGCCGGGCATCGCTGTGTTGCGCGCCGACGGTTACAACGTGCCGGCCTCGCCGCTGATCACCACCACCGGCATCGCCTCACTGCTGCTGGCACCGTTCGGCTCCCACGGCATTAACCTGGCGGCGATCAGCGCGGCGATTTGCACCGGGCCGCACGCCCATGAAGATCGCAACAAGCGCTACACCGCTGCGGTCTGGTGCGGGATTTTCTACGGGATTGCCGGGGTGTTCGGCGCAACGCTGGCGGCGTTGTTTGCCGCACTGCCCAAAGAGTTGGTGCTGTCGATTGCCGCGCTGGCGCTGTTCGGCTCGATCATCAATGGCTTGAGCATTGCCATGAGCGAAGTGAAGGAGCGCGAAGCAGCGCTGGTGACCTTTATGGTCACGGCGTCGGGGCTGACGCTGTTTTCCATCGGGTCGGCGTTCTGGGGGATTGTGGCGGGGGTTCTGACGTTGCTGATTTTGAACTGGCGCAAGGCCTGAAGGCATCCCCGAGATCGACATCGCAGGCCAAGTCTTGAGCCTACAAAAAACAGGCATAAAAAAACGGCGACCCGTGGGTCGCCGATTCTTTTATGACATCAAGCTACCGGATTGATCGGCTTTTCCGGGTACCAGACGTCCAGCAGCGGGCTGACGGTTGCTTCAGTCAGTTCGCTACGGCCTTTGAGCCAGGCTTCAACAGCGGCGCGCTGCTCTTCGGACACCGAGCCACGCTTGATCAGGCAAACCAGACCGAAGTCGTCGCCGCCAACATAACCCAGACCGTTGGCTTCCATAGCTTCTTTCAGGAACGCGTCGAGGAAAGCATCAATGGCTTCATCAGCCAAATCTTCTTTGAAATCCAGGTTCAGCTCGAAACCCAGCTCTTGAAATTCATCGACGCACAGTTTTTTGCGCAGACGCTGGGAACGGTTAGTCGCCATTGGAACAATCCTCATAAGTAATAACGGGCGGCACTTTAGCAGTTTAAGGCGCCAATTGCCCGCCCCACGGTGCCAGCCAGCCTACCGTCGGTAAAAAAATAGCCGATTAGAGGCTCCAGGCACGGCACAAGCCGCTACACCTTGGGGCATAATGCCGACACTTTCATGACCACTGAGGGATTTTATCTTCATGCCCTCGTCTTTTTCCCCTCGACTGCAGGGTTCTATTTCACATGATCAAATCTTTGCGCCCACTGCTCCTGGCCAGTTTTCTTCTACCCCTGGCCCTCCCTGTTTCCGCCGCTCAGATCAACACCGCGCTGACGCCCAACGTTGAAAAGGCCCTCAAGGCCAGCAAGTTGCAGGACAGCGCCCTGTCCCTGGTGATGATTCCGCTCAACGGCCCCGGCACCCCGACTATTTTCAACGCCGACGTTTCGGTCAACCCGGCCTCGACCATGAAGCTGGTCACCACGTACGCGGCCCTGGAAATGCTCGGTCCGAACCACCAGTGGAAAACCGAGTTCTACACCGATGGCACCCTCAGCGGCGGCATCCTCAATGGCAACCTCTACCTCAAGGGTGGCGGCGATCCGAAACTGAACATGGAAAAACTCTGGCTGCTGATGCGCGACCTGCGCGCCAACGGCGTGACCCAAGTCACAGGCGACCTGGTGCTGGACCGCAGCTTCTTCGTGCAGCCGCAACTGCCGGAATTCAACGATGACGGCAATGACGAGAACAAACCGTTCCTGGTCAAACCTGACTCGCTGATGGTCAACCTCAAGGCCCTGCGCTTTGTCGCGCGCAACGACAACGGCAAGGTGCTGGTGTCGGTCGAGCCGCCGATTGCGACGATTCGCATCGACAACCAGGTCAAAGCGGTCAATTCCAAGCAATGCGCCGGTGGCGTGCGCTACAACCCGGTAACCCAGGCCGATGGCAGCGTGACCGTGACGGTCGGCGGCCAGTTGGGCGACGGTTGCAGTTCGCAGACCTATCTGTCGCTGCTCGATCACGCGACCTACACCGCCGGCGCCGTACGGGCGATCTGGAAAGAGCTGGGCGGCAGCATCCAGGGCAAGGATCGTCTGGCAGCCACGCCTAAAGACGCCAAGGTACTGGCCCGGGCCTTTTCGCCGGACCTCGCGGAGATCATTCGCGACATCAACAAATACAGTAACAACACCATGGCCCAGCAACTGTTCCTGAGCCTGGGCCAGAAGTTTCGTAACGATGCCGACGCCGACGACGCCAAGGCTGCCCAACGCGTAGTGCGTCAGTGGCTGGCACAAAAAGGCATTACCGCGCCGCACCTGGTGATGGAGAACGGCTCCGGCCTGTCCCGCGCCGAACGGGTGAGTGCACGGGAAATGGCCGGCATGCTGCAAGCGGCCTGGAAAAGCCCATACTCGGCGGAATTCATCAGCTCGCTGCCGATTGCCGGCACCGACGGCACCATGCGCAAACGCCTGAAGCACACCGCCATGGCCGGCGAAGCGCACATCAAGACTGGCACCCTGAACACCGTACGGGCGATCTCCGGTTTCAGCCGCGACATCAACGGCAATACCTGGGCGGTAGTGGCGATCCTCAACGACAAGGCCCCGTTTGGCGCATCGTCGGTACTGGATCAGGTACTGCTGGACCTGTACCGCCAGCCGAAAGTACCAGCCACCGCTTCGGTGCTGTAAAGCACACAGTTCCCATGTGGGAGCGAGCCTGCTCGCGATGACGGCAGCACATCCAACATCAATGTGACTGACAGACCGCTATCGCGAGCAGGCTCGCTCCTACAATCGGCCGGCGCTGAACACAACTCCCCTGATCGACAACGAATTAATGTGGGAGTAAGCCTGCTCGCGATGACCGCAGCACATCCAACATCAATTTGACTGACAGACCGCTATCGCGAGCAGGCTCGCTCCCACAGGGGGTCAGCGTGCAGCTTCAGTTGAGCTGCGCCTCAACCCGATCCCGCCCTGCCTGCTTCGCCGCATATACCCCCGAGTCCGCCCGCAGCAACAGCGCATCCGCGCCCTCGCCAACCCGCCAACTGGCAATCCCGAAACTGGCGGTCACTGTGCCGACACCCTCGATCGATGAGTTGCGCAACGCCTGCCACAACTGCAAGGCCAGGACATGCGCATGTTTGCCGTCGATGTCCGGGCACAACACCATGAACTCCTCGCCACCCAGGCGACAGAACACATCGGTACGCCGCAGCCGATGGCCAATGCGCTCGCACACCGCCTGCAACACCTCGGTCGCCTACAGCGTGGGCCAGTGCTGGTCGTTGATGCGCTTGAAGTGGTCGATGTCGATCATGATCACCGACAACTCGCCGCCACCGCGTTCGACCCGGGCCATTTCGGAGGTCAGCCGTTCCTGGAAGTAGCGGCGGTTGTGAATGCCGGTCAAGGAATCCGTCACCGACAGCGCCCGCAGCTCTTCTTCCACCCGTTTCAGATCAGAGATGTCCGAGATGTAGCCATGCCAGAGCACACCGCCGCCCGGCTGCTCTTCCGGCGTCGCCTCACCGCGTACCCAACGCAAACCACCGACCGGCAGTTGCACCCGGTACTCCTCGCGCCACGGACTCAGGGTGTCCGCCGAGGCGCGAATCGAGGCGCGGACACGGGTCGAGTCTTGTGGATGAATCCGGGTAAAGATCGCTTCGGCATTGAGCAGTAACACATCCGGTTCCAGCTCATAGATCTCGCGGATACCGTCACTGGCGTAAATCACGCTGAAGCGCCCGTCGAATTCCATCCTGAATTGATAGATGCCGCCGGGCACATGGGCGCTGAGTTTCTTCAGCAACAAGTCCCGCGCCGCCAGTGCCTCGTGGACCCGCTTGCGTTCGGTGATGTCGATGCAAATCGCCAGGTGCCCGACCCACAACCCCTGCTCATCCAGCACCGGGGTCGCCAGCATGTTGACCGTCAGATGGCTGCCATCGTGGCGCACCAGAGTCCACTCGCGGGCTTCGTTCCCACCCTCCTCGCCGCCCTCGACCAACATCGCCTGGCACGTCGGGATCAGCTTGCCATAGCGCGCGCTCAACTCCGCCGAGCGGGCCACCAGCTCCCGGGGGAAGTGCAGGTTCTCCAGGGTCATGTGGCCCACCACCTCAGCGGCGTCGTAACCGAGCATCTGCTCGGCACCGGCGTTGAAGGTGCTGATGACCCCACGCAAGTCGGTGGCGATGATCGCCACCTGGGTCGCGGCATTCAGCACACTGCGCAACTGACCGTGGGTGCCGCGCAGTTCTTGCTCGCGGGCACGCAGTTCCTGAGTGCGCTGCTCGACCATTTTCAACGCCCGTTGACGCTGGCTGACCAGCACGTAGAGCAAGGCACTGAGTAACAGGCTGAGCAAGCCACCGAGCACCACCAGGCTGCTCACCGAAGAGCGGTTGGCCTGCACGAAAGCCTCACTGGGCTGGATGTCTACTTGATAGTCGTGGTCGGCCATGCGCAACAATCGACTGGCGGACAGATCACTGGCAGCCGGAGGGTTCGCAGACTCGTACAGCACTTCGTGTTGATCGTTGGTGGACATATCGAGGATACGCACTGACAAATAATCGTGACCGGCCTCCGGCAGCCCATCCGCCAACAACTGGCGCATGCTGATCACGGCCATGACGTAACCGAACGGCTTGATCGCCGTTTCGGTAAGGCTGTCACGACGAAGGACCGGCGTAACCAGCAGCACGCCTCGGGCATAAGCCGGCTCGACATTCACCAAGTGCATCGGCTGCGAGACCACCATGCCAGCCCGCGCATCCGCGCGTTCCAGCGTCGCACGGCGCAAAGGTTGGGCGAGCAAGTCGTAGCCCAGCGGCGAGCCGAGTCGACTTTGCGTCTGGCTATAAAGCACCACCACATACTCATCGCGCGCTGCCGCCAGTTGCAGTTCGCCGCCAGCATTGAGCTCACGGATGGAAAAGTCGCTCACCCCTTCGGCGCGCACCTGGTGTTCAAAGGCCGGACGTTCGTCGCGGGTCACCCGCTGTGCGAAGGAATAGGCCTGCGTACGGAGCAATAAAGGTTGGGTGTAACCGTTAAATTCGGCGCGGGACACCGATTCGGAATTGGCAAAGAACCGGCGCAGGCCATCGAGGCGCTGCTCCTGATCTTCGAAACGTTCTTCGATACGGCTGTAACGCTCACTGGCCAGCAGTTGGAAGCGTTGCCGCAATTGATGGTGAAACAGATTCAGCGTGGCCCAGGCCAGCAATCCCGTGAGAATCCCGCCAGCGAGCAATACCAGCACCGCGACCAGCCAGGCCGAGACGTCTTCGCTGATAAAGCCCAGGATCCTGGGGCGCACGGAGTGCAACGACATAAACGCAACTCAAAACGCCTGGTGCCGGAAAAGCCCATTGGCCATGCGTTGAGTTATAGCTATTAGCCACTAATTTGACCAGCCCTGAAAGAACCCAAGAGCCTTTAAAAATCAAGGCTCTGTGGATCCAATCCGGTCAGCTATCAGCGGGCCGTGATTTTCCAGGCACGATGGATCTTGCCGTTACGGGCAAAGTCCGGATCGATGGTCTGGGCGGTGATTTCCTCGACCGCGTAACGGGTGGTGAGGTTCTCCTCCAGCACAAACTTGCGGAAGTTGTTGGAGAAGTACAACACGCCGCCCGGCGCCAGGCGCGCCATGGCCAGGTCGATCAACTGCACCTGGTCACGCTGTACGTCGAAAATCCCTTCCATGCGCTTGGAGTTGGAGAAGGTCGGCGGATCGATGAAGATCAGGTCGAACTCGTCACGGCAGGCATCCAGCCAGACCATCACGTCACCTTGCTCCAGGCGGTTCTTGTCGGAGAAACCGTTCAGCGACAGGTTGCGACGCGCCCAGTCGAGGTAGGTTTTCGACAGGTCGACGCTGGTAGTGGTGCGGGCGCCGCCCTTGGCCGCGTGAACACTGGCGGTCGCGGTGTAGCAATACAGATTGAGGAAGCGCTTGCCGGCCGCCTCTTTCTGGATACGCATGCGCATTGGACGGTGGTCGAGGAACAGCCCGGTGTCGAGGTAGTCGGTGAGGTTCACCAGCAGCTTGACGCCGCCTTCGTTGACCTCGACGAACTTGCCCTGTGCCGCCTGGCGTTCGTACTGTTTGGTGCCGCTCTGACGCTCGCGGCGCTTGACCACCACGCGGCTCTTGTCGATGTTCAAGGCTTGCGGAATCGCTGCCAGGGCATCGAACATCCGGGCCGAGGCTTTTTCCGGGTCGATGGATTTCGGCGCGGCGTACTCCTGGACGTGGACCCAATCCTGATACAGGTCGATGGCCATCGAGTATTCCGGCATGTCGGCGTCATACACGCGATAGCAGTCGATGCCTTCACGCTTGACCCACTTGCCCATGGCCTTGAGGTTCTTTTGCAGGCGGTTGGCAAACATCTGCCCGCCTTCGCTCAAGCGCGGTTGCTCGATCACCACCGGAGCCGGTTTGATCGGGTTGCCGTTCTTGTTGTACTTCTCGTACTTGCC
Source organism: Pseudomonas sp. 10S4 (assembly GCF_034344865.1). Taxonomy (NCBI): domain Bacteria; kingdom Pseudomonadati; phylum Pseudomonadota; class Gammaproteobacteria; order Pseudomonadales; family Pseudomonadaceae; genus Pseudomonas; species Pseudomonas sp. 10S4. Next base: position 4,002,054 of record NZ_CP133774.1, on the reverse strand, counting down.
CGGCGCCACGTCGTTGTCTGCAACTTCGACTTCAGCCTGTTCGCGTTCTACCTGACGCTGTTCCGGAGTGCGACGTTCGCCAGTGACGAACTGATCCGGCGTGACCTTGATCAGCAGCAGCTTGCACGGCAACGCGCCGTTCCAGAACGAGTACTGTTTGTGGCTGCGGATGCCCATGCGCTTGCCCAGGTCGGGCGCGCCGGTGAATACCGCCGCTTCCCAGTTCAGGCAGGCCTGACGCAGACGCTCGCCCAGGTTCTGGTAGAGGTAAAGCAAGCTTGCCTCGTCACCCAGGCGCTCGCCGTACGGCGGGTTGCAGATGACCAGGCCTTTCTGGTTCTGGTCCGGACGTGGCTCGAAGGTGCCAACTTCGCCCTGGTAGATCTTGATCCACTCGCTCAGGCCTGCACGTTCAACGTTGTTGCGGCCCGGTTGAATCAGGCGTGGGTCAGCTTCGTAACCGCGAATCCACAGCGGTGGCTTGGCCAGACCGGCAGCGCAACGCTCGGTGGCTTCTTCGTGGAGTTTTTTCCACAGCGCCGGAACGTGACCGAGCCAGGCCGTAAAGCCCCACTGCTCGCGACGCAGGTTCGGCGCCATATCGGCGGCGATCATGGCGGCTTCTACCAGGAACGTGCCGACACCGCACATCGGGTCAGCCAGCGCGCCGCCTTCGGCTGCAATGCGTGGCCAGCCGGAACGGATCAGGATCGCGGCCGCGAGGTTTTCCTTCAGCGGTGCCGCGCCCTGCTGCAAGCGATAACCACGCTGGTGAAGGCTGTGGCCGGACAGGTCGAGGGAAAGGATCGCTTCGCCACGGTCCAGGCGCAGGTGAATGCGCAGGTCCGGGTTGAGTTTGTCGATGGACGGACGGTCGCCCTGCGGGGTGCGCAGTTTGTCGACGATAGCGTCCTTGACCTTCAAGGCGCCGAAGTGGGTGTTGTCGATGCCCGAGCCGTGACCGCTGAACTCAACGGCCAGCGTGCCGTCGTTGAGCATATGGTCTTGCCACTCGATGTCGAGCACGCCGTGGTACAGGTCTTCGGCGTCCTTCATCGGGAAACGCTTGAGCACCAGCAGCACCCGGTTCGCCAGACGCGACCACAGGCACAGGCGATAAGCGGTTTCCATGGTGGCCATGCCGCGCACGGCCGAGGTGTGTTCACGCGCTTCTTCAAGGCCAAGCCCGACGGCTTCCTCGATGAGCAGGCCTTCAAGGCCTTTGGGGCAAGTGAGGAAGATTTCGAATTGATCGGACATTGGAGTTTCAAAGCCTTTGGCTGAGTGAACCGACAACGCATTGCCGGTCCGGTTTTCAATCAGGCGCTTTTCTAAAAGAGCGCCCGCGTGGCACGAAGGTGTGCCGTCCCACCCTGACTGCTCGGGTTAAAAGAGCTTAGATGCCAGGGCAGAGAAAAAGTTGATGCAACAAAATGTCATAACTCGACCCTTCGTCGAATAGTACCCCAGTGCAACGGTGGGCCATTCTCACTAAAGGATTAACCCCGTCATCTAGCGCGGGGCCGATCATACCGGGGCTTTGAGCAACAAACACGTTACAAACGCCTTGTTACTTATGGCCATAGCATCTTTATCGTTACGTCCTTATGACAAAACGATCATTCCCTCGATGTGACGCATTGGTTAGAACTCAACACAGGTTGACGTCGCAACGGCGTCAACACCTTGGCTCGCGACGCCGGCAGCGAGCCACCAACGGCAGAATTTTTCTGCCAGACCTCGATTGAGGTCGACGCGATAAATACAGTCAACAAGTGAGGGCAACACCCTATGAGAAGACTTAAGCGTGATCCGTTGGAAAGAGCATTTTTGCGCGGATATCAATATGGCGTTGGTGGCAAATCCCGTGAGCTTTGCCCATTTACTCTACCGTCGGTACGCCAAGCCTGGATTAACGGCTGGCGCGAAGGACGCGGCGACAACTGGGACGGTATGACCGGCACTGCGGGAATCCATAGACTCAACGAACTTCACGCCGTTGGCTAACAAAGGGCCAGACACTGCAACACAACAATCTGAATACATAACGCACGTCCCATCCGGACGGCGGGCTCCGGCCCAGGGGCACCTTCGAGGTGCCCTTTTTTATGCCCGCAAAATCTACGGTGAGACCATTGTGGTGAGGGGGCTTGCCCCGTTCGACTGCGAAGCAGTCGTAAACCCTGCCACCATGTTTCATCTGACACACCGGGTTGGCTGGCTTGGGGCCGCTTCGCTGCCCAACGGGGCAAGCCCCTCGCCACAAAAGCCCGCTCCTACGGGGTTTAGCGCAAGGCCGCTATGGCGTCGACCGATTCACGGATGAGCGCCGGGCCCTTATAGATGAAGCCCGAATACAGCTGCACCAAACTCGCACCTGCAGCGATTTTCTCAGCCGCGTGCTTGCCTTCAGTGATGCCACCCACGGCGATGATCGGCAAACGGCCGGCCAATTCTGCTGCCAGGACCCTGACGGTGTTGGTGCTCTTGTCGCGAACCGGCGCGCCGGACAGACCGCCCGCCTCGTCGCCATGTTCCATGCCTTCGACGCCGACCCGGCTCAGGGTGGTGTTGGTGGCAATCACCGCGTCCATCCCGGTTTCAATCAGCGCTTGCGCGACCTGGGCGGTTTCTTCGTCGGTCATGTCCGGAGCGATCTTGATCGCCAGCGGAACATGCTTGCCGTGGCGCAAGGCCAGTTCGGCCCGGCGCTGGGCCAGGTCGGCGAGCAATTGCTTGAGTGAATCACCGAACTGCAGGCTGCGCAGGCCCGGGGTGTTCGGCGAGCTGACGTTGACCGTCACGTAGCTGGCGTGGGCGTAGACCTTGTCCAGGCAGATCAGGTAGTCGTCGACTGCACGCTCAACCGGCGTATCAAAATTCTTGCCGATGTTGATGCCGAGCACGCCCTTGTACTTGGCCGCTGCAACACGAGCCAGCAGGTGATCGACACCGAGGTTGTTGAAACCCATGCGGTTGATGATCGCCTCGGCTTCCGGCAAGCGGAAAATCCGTGGTTTCGGGTTACCTGGCTGCGGACGCGGGGTGATGGTGCCGATTTCAACGAAGCCGAAACCCAACTGGGCAAAACCGTCGATGGCCGCGCCGTTCTTGTCCAGACCGGCCGCCAGACCCACCGGATTCGGAAACTCCAGGCCCATGACCTTCACCGGCATTTTCGCCGGGGCCTTGCACAGCAAGCCGTTGAGGCCCAAACGCCCGCCCGCGCCGATCAGGTCCAGGGACAGATCGTGGGAGGTTTCCGGGGAAAGTTTGAACAACAGCTGACGGGCCAGGGTGTACATGGGCGGGTTTGACTCGAATGACGGCGAAATGAGGCGGCGATTATAGCCGGGCATCGGGGTCGCAAGCGAGGCGCACACGCAAATCAGCGTTCGATGGCATATGCCTTGCACCGGCATAGGCATCAGCACTCATGCCAACGGCGGGATGAGTCGACGGACAATGGCGTCGTCACCCGGTTCTGCTCATGCGGGGACCTGGGACGACGCTTTTTTGGAAGGTGTTTATCCGATGAATGAAACCACAGTCGGCCCGCTGGCCTGGGTCAACGGCAGCGATGCCCCGGAAAAGTCCGTGATCGACGTAGGCTTCATGGCCCTGAGCGACTGCGCTTCGGTGGTGGTCGCCGCCACCCAGGGCTTTGCCCAACCCTACGGCTTGACCCTGAACCTCAAGCGCCAATCCTCCTGGGCCAACCTGCGGGACAAACTGGTCAGCGGCGAACTCGACGCCGCCCACAGTCTCTACGGCCTGATTTACGCGGTGCACCTGGGCATCGGCGGCATTGCGCCCACCGACATGGCGGTGCTGATGGGCCTGAACCAGAACGGCCAAAGCATCAACCTGTCCCACGGTTTGCAAGCGCTGGGCGTGACCAGTCCTGAAGCACTGGACCGGCATGTGCACCAAACTCGCCCAAAACTGACTTTCGCCCAGACGTTTCCGACCGGCACCCACGCCATGTGGTTGTATTACTGGCTGGCGAGTCAGGGCATCCATCCGCTGCAAGACGTCGACAGCGTGGTGGTGCCGCCGCCGCAAATGGTCGCGCACCTGCAGGCCGGGCGCATCGACGGTTTCTGTGTTGGCGAACCGTGGTCTGCCAGCGCGGTGAAACAGAACCTCGGCTTTACCATGGCGACCACTCAAACCATCTGGCCCGATCACCCGGAAAAAGTCCTCGGCTGCACCCGCGCCTTTGTCGAGCAATACCCCAATACTGCCCGGGCGCTGGTGATGGCGATCCTCGAAGCCAGCCGCTTCATCGAAGAAAGCCCGGAAAACCGTCGCAGCACCGCGCAGTTGTTGAGTGCACCCGAATATCTCGATGCACCGCTGGACTGCATTGAGCCGCGCCTGCTCGGCGATTACGCCGACGGCCTCGGCAATCGCTGGCAGGACCCGCACGCCTTGCGTTTTCACGGTGGTGGCGAGGTCAATTTGCCGTATCTGTCCGATGGCATGTGGTTCATGACCCAGTTCCGCCGCTGGGGTTTGCTGCGCGAAGACCCGGATTACCTCGGTGTAGCCCGTCAGGTTCAGCAATTGGACCTGTACCGCGACGCCGCCACTGCCGTCGGCGTCTCCGCCTGGGGCCAGGAAATGCGCAGCGGTCAGTTGATCGACGGCAAAATCTGGGACGGCTCAGACCCGGCCAGCTATGCACGAAGCTTCAAATTGCACGCCATGAGCAACAGCTCGCCGCTTCTCGCCAGCCGCTGACAGGAGCCCGCGAATATGTTGCGTATCCTGCTGATCAACGACACCGCAAAGAAAGTCGGGCGCTTGAAAGCCGCCCTGACCGAAGCCGGGTTCGAAGTGATCGACGAATCCGGCCTGACCATCGACCTGCCCGCACGCGTCGAAACGGTGCGCCCGGACGTGATTCTGATCGATACCGAGTCACCGAGCCGTGATGTGATGGAGCAAGTGGTATTGGTGACGCGTGATCAGCCACGGCCGATCGTGATGTTCACCGACGAGCACGACCCCGGCGTGATGCGCCAGGCGATCAAGTCCGGGGTCAGTGCCTACATCGTCGAAGGCATTCACGCACAACGCTTGCAGCCGATTCTCGACGTGGCCATGGCCCGCTTCGAAAGCGACCAGGCCCTGCGCGCCCAGCTCCATGCCCGGGACCAGCAACTGGCGGAGCGCAAGCGCATTGAGCTGGCCAAGGGGTTGTTGATGAAGATGAAAAACTGCAACGAGGAAGAGGCCTACACCCTGATGCGCCGCCAGGCCATGAGCCGCCAGCAGAAGCTGATTCAAGTGGCTGAGCAGATTATTGCCATGAGTGAGTTGCTTGGGTAATCGATCACTGTGGCGAGGGGCTTGCCCCCGTTCGGCGGCGAAGCCGTCGCAAAATCTGTGTGCAAGGTTTGCCTGAAAGAATGCATGGGCGGCTTCGCCACCCAACGGGGCAAGCCCCTCGCCACAAAAACCGGCTGTTGGCACAGATCTCGCTAAGTAATCCACACAGGTAACCAACGGCGGTTGCCCCACCAACGACAAAGACGTCGCTCACCTCGTTCGCCCCATGGCGGATCCGGTAGCGGCGTTTTTTCGTTTTGGCCCCAGTGACCGGGGCCGGTGGTGCGGCCGTGGCGGCGCCCCACCTGCTAGCTCACGACTCCTTCTCGAGACGCCCTACAGCTGAGGTGCGCGATGAATTCAAGCTTCTGGAAATCCGGCCATACCCCGACATTGTTCGCGGCCTTCCTCTATTTCGACCTGAGCTTTATGGTCTGGTACCTGCTCGGGCCGCTGGCAGTGCAGATCGCCGCCGACCTGCACCTGACCACTCAACAACGCGGGATGGTGGTGGCCGCGCCGATTCTGGCCGGCGCGGTATTACGTTTTGCGATGGGCCTGCTGGCGGATCGCCTGTCGCCAAAAACCGCCGGGATCATCGGCCAGGTCATCGTCATCTGCGCATTGTTCGGCGCCTGGAAACTCGGCATCCACAGTTACGAACAGGCGCTGGTGCTGGGCCTGTTCCTCGGCATGGCCGGGGCGTCCTTCGCCGTCGCCCTGCCGCTGGCCTCGCAATGGTATCCGCCGCAGCATCAGGGCAAAGCCATGGGCATCGCCGGTGCCGGTAACTCGGGCACGGTCCTCGCGGCGCTGATTGCCCCGGTGTTGGCGGCGTCCTTCGGCTGGAGCAACGTGTTCGGTTTTGCCCTGATCCCGCTGATCGTGACCCTGATCGTCTTCGCCTGGCTGGCCAAAAACGCCCCGCAACGGCCGAAAGCCAAATCCATGGCCGACTACCTGAAGGCCTTGGGTGATCGCGACAGTTGGTGGTTCATGTTTTTCTACAGCGTGACCTTCGGTGGCTTCATCGGCCTGGCCAGCGCCCTGCCCGGCTATTTCAACGATCAATATGGCCTGAGTCCGGTGACCGCCGGTTACTACACCGCTGCCTGCGTGTTCGGCGGCAGCCTGATGCGTCCGTTGGGCGGCGCTCTGGCGGATCGTTTTGGTGGCATCCGCACCTTGCTCGGGATGTACACAGTGGCAGCGATTTGTATCGCGGCAGTGGGTTTCAACCTGCCGAGTTCCTACGCGGCACTAGCACTTTTCGTCTGCACCATGCTCGGTTTGGGGGCCGGTAACGGCGCGGTTTTCCAACTGGTGCCGCAGCGTTTTCGTCGCGAGATCGGCGTGATGACCGGGTTGATCGGTATGGCTGGCGGCATCGGTGGCTTCGCCCTCGCGGCGGGCATGGGCGCAATCAAGCAAAGCACCGGCAGCTATCAACTGGCTTTGTGGTTGTTCGCCAGCCTTGGCGTGCTCGCCTGGTTTGGCCTGCACGGCGTGAAACGTCGCTGGAGAACCACCTGGGGTTCGGCCGCAGTGACGGCGGCGCGGGTCTGAAACCTCAATGAGTCTGCAACTGAGTTTCGCCGAAGCCAGCGCCATCGGCCCGCGCGAGGAAAATCAGGACGCTTTGCGCCTGGTCACCCCGGCCCCGGCGCTGGCGGCGAGCAAGGGTTACCTGTTCGCCATTGCCGACGGCGTCAGCCAGTGCGCCGATGGCGGGCTCGCCGCCCGTTCGACCTTGCAGGCACTGGCGCTGGATTACTACGCCACCCCGGAAACCTGGGCAGTCGCCGAGGCTCTGGATCGCCTGTTGTCAGCGCAGAATCGCTGGCTTCAGGCCAATGGCGGTGGGCAACCGCTGCTCACCACTGTCAGTGCTTTGGTCATGCGCGGCAGGCGTTTTACCCTGGCCCATGTCGGCGATTGTCGGGTTTATCGCTGGCACGCCGATCAGTTGCAGCGGGTCAGCGAGGATCACGTTTGGGACCAACCGGGCATGCAACATGTGCTCAAACGCGCCCTCGGGCTGGATCAGCATCTGGTGCTGGATTTCCTTGATGGCGAATTACGCCTCAATGAAAGTTTCGTGCTGCTCAGCGACGGGATCTGGGCGGTGTTGGGCGACACCGCCATTGCCGGGATCTTGCGCGACCAGCCTGATCTGCAAAGTGCTGCGCAAACGCTGGTCAACGCCGCGCATCTGGCCGGCAGTCAGGACAACGCCAGCGCCCTGCTGGTGCGCGTCGATGCCCTCGGCGAAACAAGCATTGGCGATGCATTGATTCATTTGCAGCAATGGCCACTGCCGCCCGCGTTGAAACCGGGGCAGACGTTCGAAGGCTGGCAGGTCGAGGGAGTCCTCGGCCAGAGCCAGCAATCACTGCTCTATCGGGTGCGGGACGGGCAACAACAACCCTGGCTGCTGAAAACCTTGCCCGGCCATTTGTATAACGATCACTTGGCCGCACAGGCATTGTTATCGGAAGAATGGTTTCTCAAACGGGTGGCCGGGCGGCATTTCCCTGAAGTCCATGCCGCCAGCCAGCGTCAGCATTTGTACTACGTGATGCGCGAATATTCGGGACAGACCCTGGCCGAATTGCAGGCCCGAACCGGACCGCTGCCACTGGCGCAATGGCAGGAATTGGCCGAACGCCTGCTGCGGGCGGTGGGCATGTTGCACCGACGACAAATCCTGCATCGCGACATCAAACCGGAGAACTTGCTGCTGGGGGACGACGGTGAGTTGCGGCTGCTCGATTTTGGTCTCGCCTATTGCCCTGGCCTGTCCGAAGACCAGCCCTGCGCCCTGCCCGGCACGCCAAGCTATATCGCCCCGGAAGCCTTTCACGGAGAAGCGCCGACGCCGCAACAGGATTTGTACGCGGCCGGCGTGACGCTGTTTTTCCTGCTGACCGGGCACTATCCCTACGGCGAAATCGAAGCGTTTCAACGACCACGCTTTGGTGTGCCAGTCAGTGCCAATCGCTATCGTCCCGATTTGCCTGAGTGGCTGGCGTTAAGCCTGGAGCGCTCGGTTGCGGTTGATCCGCAGCAGCGTTTTGAAACAGCGGAAGAATGGTTGTTGCTACTGGAACAGGGCGAGCGACGTAGTTTGAGTGTGAGACCCAAACCGCTGCTGGAGCGCGAGCCGCTGAAGGTTTGGCGGACATTGGCGCTGGTGTCGTTGGTGGTGAATCTTCTATTGCTGGTTCTAGCATTTCACTCATTCTGATTCGATCACGATCCAATGTGGCGAGGGAGCTTGCTCCCGTTCGAGTGCGCAGCGCTCGCTGATTTCGGGGCCTGCTTCGCAGCCCAGCGGGAGCAAGCTCCCTCGCCACACGGTTCATATGCCCCAGGACCGGGCGATTCGCCTCGAATCAGTGCACAAACACTGAATTTGATCCTGAACACCCACCATGAGCCCGGTAAAACCAAGCCTTGAACGACTTGGCACAACCACTGCATTACCTTACCCACCACACATAAAGCCCAGCCTTCAACGACGAAGGCTGGGCTTCCCGAGAGAACGGGACCAGGACAAAGGCGTCCTCGCTAGGCAACTAGCGGGACGCCTTTTTTTGTTTGCGCAAAATTTGTCGAGCACGACCTGAAAGCCCTGATGAGGCGAGTCTGAGCTCCCCGGAGAACCTGATGAAAAAACTAAAACTGGTGATGATCGGCAACGGCATGGCCGGGGTTCGCACCCTGGAAGAGCTGCTCAAGCTGAGCAACGAGCTATACGACATCACCGTCTTCGGCGCCGAACCCCACACCAACTACAACCGCATCCTGCTCTCGCCGGTACTGGCCGGGGAGCAGACTTTCGAAGAGATCGTGCTCAACGACCTGGACTGGTACCTGAGCAACAACATCAAATTGCTGCTTAACCGCAAAGTGGTGGAGATCGACCGGATCAAGCGCCGCGTCGATCGCCGAGGACGGCACCGAAAGCCGAGTACGATCGCCTGCTGATCGCGACCGGCTCGACTCCGTTTATCCTGCCGATCCCCGGCAACACCTTGCACGGCGTGATCGGCTACCGCGACATCGCCGACACCCAGGTGATGATCAACACCGCAAAAACCCACAAGCACGCGGTGGTGATTGGCGGCGGCCTGCTGGTGCTCTCCGAAGCCGCCAACGGCCTGATGCTGCGCGGCATGCACGTCACCGTGGTGCACATCGGCGAATGGCTGCTGGAACGGCAACTGGACAAAACCAGCGGCCAGTTGCTGCAAACCGCTCTCGAAGCCCGGGGCCTGCACTTTCGCCTCTGCGAACAGACCCAGGCCCTGCACGACGCCGGCAATGGCCGGGTTGGCTCGGTCCAGTTCAAGAACGGCGACATCATCCCCGCCGACCTGGTGGTGATGGCCGCCGGCATTCGTCCCAACACCGAACTCGCGGAAAAGTCCGGCATCCCGTGCAATCGCGGGATCCTGGTCAACGACACCCTGCAAACCTACGACCCGCGCATCTACGCCATCGGTGAATGCGCCAGCCACCGTGGTATCGCCTACGGCTTGGTGGCGCCGTTGTTCGAACAGGCCAAGGTCTGCGCCAACCACCTCGCGCAACTGGGCTTCGCCACCTACAAGGGCTCGGTGACGTCGACCAAGCTGAAAGTCACCGGCATTGACCTGTTCTCCGCTGGCGACTTCATGGGCGGTGAAGGCACCGAGACCATCACCCTTTCCGACCCGATCGGTGGGGTCTACAAAAAACTGGTGATCAAGGATGACGTGCTGGTCGGTGCCTGTCTGTACGGCGATACGGCAGATGGCGGTTGGTATTTCCGACAAATCCGTGAGAATCACGCCATCGGCGAGATCCGCGATCACCTGATGTTCGGCGAAAACGCCTTGGGCGACGTAGGACATCAGGGCCAGGACAAAGCCATGAGCATGGCCGACACCGCCGAGGTCTGCGGCTGCAACGGCGTGTGCAAAGGCACCATCGTCAAGGCGATTCAGGAGCACGGGCTGTTCAGCGTCGACGACGTGAAGAAGCACACCAAGGCTGCCAGCTCCTGCGGCTCCTGTGCCGGGCTGGTCGAGCAAATCCTGATTAACACCGTGGGCGGCGCAGCTGACGTCAAACCGAAAAGCGAAAAAGCCATCTGCGGTTGCAGCGACCTTAATCACGGGCAGATCCGCCAAGCCATTCGCGAGCAACATCTGCTGACCATCGCCGACACCCTGGGTTACCTGAACTGGCGCACGCCCAACGGCTGCGCCACATGCCGCCCGGCGCTCAACTACTACCTGATTTCGACCTGGCCCGGCGAAGCCAAGGACGATCCGCAATCACGGCTGATCAACGAACGCGCCCACGCCAACATTCAGAAAGACGGCACGTACTCTGTCGTCCCGCGGATGTGGGGCGGCGTGACCAACCCGTCGGAGTTGCGGCGCATTGCCGACGTCGCCGACAAGTACAACGTGCCGATGGTCAAGGTCACCGGCGGCCAGCGCATCGACTTGCTGGGGATCAAGAAACAGGACCTGCCGGGGGTCTGGAAAGATCTGGACATGCCGTCCGGCCACGCCTACGGCAAATCCATCCGCACCGTGAAGACCTGCGTCGGCAGTGAGTTCTGCCGCTTTGGCACGCAGAATTCGACGCAACTGGGCATCGAACTGGAGCACGACCTGTTCAACATGTGGTCGCCGCACAAAGTGAAACTGGCGGTCTCCGGATGCCCACGCAACTGTTCGGAAGCGGGCATCAAGGATGTCGGAATTATCGGCGTGGACTCCGGTTGGGAGATGTACATCGGCGGCAACGGCGGGATTAAAACCGAAGTCGCCGAGTTCTTCGTCAAGCTGAAAACCGCCGAAGAAGTCCGCGAATACAACGGCGCTTTCCTACAGCTGTACCGCGAAGAAGCCTTCTACCTCGAACGCACCGTGCACTACCTGCAACGGGTCGGCATGGAACACATCAAGAAAGCCGTGCTGGAAGATCCGGAACGCCGCAAGGCACTCAACGATCGCCTGCAATTTTCCCTGTCGTTCGAACAGGACCCGTGGAAAGAGCGCCTGGAACAGCCGCTGCTGAAGAAAGAATTCGACGTCATTCCCGTGAAGAACCTGGAGGTGCTGGCATGAACTGGCTGGATATCTGCGCACTGGAAGAAATCAACGCCCTCGGCTCGCGGATCATCGCCGGCCCGAAAGGTGACATCGCGATTTTTCGTACCAGCGACGACGAAGTTTTCGCACTCGATGACCGCTGCCCGCATAAGGGTGGGCCACTGTCCCAAGGCCTGATCTACGGCAAACGCGTTGCCTGCCCGCTGCACAACTGGCAGATCGACCTGCAAACCGGCGAAGCCCAGGCCCCGGACATCGGTTGCGCTCACCACCATACGGCGCGGGTCGAGAATGGCCGGGTGTTGCTGGCCCTGCGGGAAGCAGGCTGATGGACCGCCAGGTCACCGCCTCCACCTGCTGCTACTGCGGGGTCGGCTGCGGCGTGCTGATCGAGCATGACGGCGAGCGCATTCTCGGCGTCAGCGGCGATCCGGCCCACCCGGCCAACTTCGGCAAACTGTGCAGCAAGGGTTCGACCCTGCATCTGACCGGCGACCTTGCCGCCCGGGCGCTGTACCCGGAATTGCGTCTGGGCAAAGGCCTGGCCCGCAGCCGCACCGATTGGGATACCGCACTCGACCACGCCGCCAACGTTTTTGCCGACACCATCGCTGAACACGGCCCGGACAGCGTGGCGTTCTATATCTCCGGGCAATTGCTGACCGAGGACTACTACGCCTTCAACAAACTGGCGCGGGCGCTGGTGGGCACCAACAACATCGACAGCAATTCCCGGCTGTGCATGTCGTCGGCGGTGGTCGGCTACAAACGCAGCCTGGGCGCCGACGCGCCACCGTGCAGTTATGAAGACTTGGAACTGAGCGATTGCGTGATGATCGTCGGCAGTAATATGGCCTACGCCCACCCAGTACTTTTTCGTCGTCTGGAGGAGGCCAAATCCCACCGCCCGCAGATGAAAGTCATCGTCATCGACCCACGTCGTACCGACACCTGCGATTTGGCCGACCTGCACTTGGCGATTCTTCCGGGCACCGATGTCGCGTTATTCCATGGGATTTTGCACCTGCTGCTGTGGGAAGACTGGATCGACCGCGACTTCATCGAGGCCCACACCGAAGGCCTGGCCGAGCTGAAAACCCTGGTGCGCGATTACACCCCGCAGATGGTTTCGCAGCTGTGCGGGATTGGCGTCGAGCAACTGCAGCAGTGCGCTGAATGGGTTGGCACTTCACCGAGTTTTCTGTCGCTGTGGTGCATGGGGCTGAACCAGTCCACCGCCGGCAGCGCGAAGAACAGCGCACTGATCAATCTGCACCTGGCCACCGGGCAAATCGGTCGCCCCGGCGCAGGACCTTTCTCCCTGACCGGTCAGCCAAATGCCATGGGTGGGAGGGAAACCGGCAGTTTGTCGAACCTGCTGCCCGGTCATCGCGACGCCGCCAATGCCGAGCATCGCGCCGAAGTAGCGGCTTACTGGGGTGTTGAGCAACTGCCGGCAAACACCGGGCTTACAACCATCGAGCTGTTCGAACAGGTGCGTAGCGGGCAGATCAAAGCGCTGTGGATTGCCTGCACCAACCCCGCGCAGTCTTTGCCGGATCAAAACAATGTGCGCGCCGCCCTGGAGGCCTGCCCGTTTGTGATCTTGCAAGAGGCCTTTCGCACCACCGAAACCGCAGCGTTCGCCGACCTGCTGCTGCCAGCCGCAAGTTGGGGTGAAAAGGACGGCACGGTGACCAACTCCGAACGGCGAATTTCCCACGTCCGCCAGGCCATTAGCGCACCGGGTGAGGCGCGATCTGATTGGGCGATCACAGTGGATTTCGCACAACGCCTGGAAAAACGTCTGCGCCCGGCACTGCCCAGCCTGTTTGCCTTTGACACAGCGGCGCAGGTCTTCGACGAATACAAGCAACTGACCCTGGGCCGGGATCTGGACCTGTCCGGTATCAGTCATGCCTTGCTTGACCGGATCGGCCCGCAGCAATGGCCCTTCCCCACCGGCGCCAACGAAGGCACGGCGCGGTTGTACCTGGACGGGATCTTCCCGACCGCCAGCGGCCGCGCGCAATTCGTCGCCGACCCGTACCGTGCAGCCAAGGAACAACGGGACGCTCGGTTCCCACTGACCTTGATCACCGGCCGCTTGCGCGATCAATGGCACGGCATGAGCCGCACCGGCACCGCCGCCCAGTTGTTCGGTCACGTCAGCGAAGCGGTGTTGAGCCTGCACCCGGATGAACTGCGCCGGCATCGGCTGCAACCGGGCGACCTGGTCAACCTGAAAAGTCGTCGCGGCGCGGTGATTGTGGCCGTCGGCAGCGACGACAGCGTGCGTCCCGGCCAAGCCTTTCTGCCGATGCATTGGGGTGATCGTTTTCTCAAGGGCGGCGTCAATACGATTACCCAACCGGCATTCGACCCGCTGTCGAAACAACCGGAACTCAAACACAGCGGCGTGCGCCTGGAACCGGTGCAACTGCCTTGGCACCTTTTCGCCTTGATCGAGGGTGATGTTCAACGACATGTTGAGACTCTACGACCACTCTGCGAGGCGTTTTCCTACGTTAGCCTCAGCCTGACAGGGCGTGAACGCCCCGCGCTGCTGATACGCGCTGCCAGCGCCACGCCACCCGAGGCGCAATTACTGCGTGATATCGATCAATGCCTGGGGCTTAACGATGGCCCGGTATTGGCCTACGACGACCCGCGGCGCGCTATTGGCAAACGGGTACGTATCGAAAACGGCCGGATCACCGCGATTCGCCTGGCCGGTGAAACCCTCGCCCAACACTGGTTGCAAAGCCTATGGCTCGAAGGCCGCGCCGACGACCAATTGCGGCGCTGGCTGCTGGCGCCATTGAGCGCACCACCGGGCAACGTCGACACGCCAGCCGCCGGCAACAAAATCCTGTGTAACTGCAAAAACGTCAGCCAAAGCGCGGTCTGCGCCGGCATCAGCCGTGGCCTGGATTTGCAGGGTCTGAAACAAGAACTGGGCTGCGGTACGCAATGCGGCTCCTGCGTCCCGGAAATCAAGCGTTTGCTGGCCGCCACTGCGCAGCCAGCCGCCGTCATCTCGTGAGGAAAATACGATGAGCGCAAAAGTCTGGCTGGTGGGTGCGGGTCCCGGCGACCCGGAATTGCTGACCCTCAAAGCTGTTCGAGCGCTGAGGGAAGCGGATGTGGTGCTGATCGATGACTTGGTCAACGACGCGGTTCTGGAGCATTGTCCTGGTGCCCGAATCATTCCCGTCGGCAAGCGTGGCGGCTGTCGTTCCACGCCTCAAGCCTTCATTCATCGGTTGATGCTGCGTTATGCCCGCCATGGCAAATGTGTGGTGCGACTGAAGGGAGGTGATCCGTGCATTTTTGGTCGCGGCGGCGAAGAGGCGCAGTGGCTGCGCGAACGTGGGGTTGAGGTGGAATTGGTCAATGGCATCACCGCCGGACTGGCTGGCGCAACGCAATGCGATATCCCGTTGACTTTGCGCGGTGTGGCACGCGGTGTGACGCTGGTCACCGCCCACACTCAGGACGATAGCAGCCTGAACTGGCGAGCCTTGGCCCAGGGTGGCACGACGCTGGTGATTTACATGGGGGTGGCGAAGCTGAGTGAGATCCGCGAGCAATTGCTGGCGGGCGGAATGGCGATGGATACGCCAGTGGCGATGATTGAAAACGCTTCACTGCCACATCAGCGGGAGTGCCGCAGCGACCTGACAGCCATGGAAGCCGATGCCCACAGCTTCGAACTCAAGAGCCCGGCGATTTTGGTGATTGGAGCGGTGGCGGCTCGCGATGAGATCAAAAGATCGCAGCCTGCTGCAGCTCCTACATTGGATCGGTATACGGCTCTGTAGGAGCTGCCGAAGGCTGCGATCCGTTCGGAACACCGCTCAATCCAGACTGAAATACCAAATCGCAGACAAAGAAAAGCCCGGCCTAAGCCGGGCTTTTCAGCGCTACAAACTAATTACTTAGCTTGAGCTTCAACCTTCGCTTCTACGCGACGGTTAACAGCGCGACCAGCTTCAGTTTTGTTGTCAGCAACTGGGCGGGATTTGCCGTAGCCAACAGACTGAACGCGGGATGGCGAAACACCGTACTGGTTGGTCAGAACTTGTTTAACGGCGCTTGCACGACGCTCGGACAGTTTCTGGTTGTAAGCGTCAGGACCGACGGAGTCAGTGTGACCTTCAACAGTAGTGGTGGTGGATGGGTACTGCTTCATGAAGTCAGCGAGGTTCTTGATGTCAGCGTAGCTGTTAGGCTTAACGACCGACTTGTTGAAGTCGAACTTAACGTCCAGCTCAACACGAACAACTTCAGCAACTGCAGGGCAGCCATCAGCGTCAACAGTTACGTTGGCTGGGGTGTTCGGGCACTTGTCAACGTTGTCGCAAACGCCATCGTTGTCGCTGTCGGTGCAGACTTCAGCTGGAGCTGGAACTGGAGCAGCAGCAGGCTTGTTGCCGCCACCGAAGTTCACGCCCAGACCAACGGAAGGAGCGTAGTCCCAACGGCCGTTGTCCAGTTTGTAGTCAGCTTCAACGCCAGCACGGGCGAAGAAGTTTTCGGCGAAGTAGTACTTAACGCCAGCGCCAGCAGTCAGGAAAGTCGACTGGTCGCGACCGGTGTGGCCGTCAGCGGCTACGTTGGTCAGGCTGCCGTGTTTAACGCCGCCTTCAACGTATGGGCGCAGAGCGTCACCAGCGTTGTTGAAGTGGTACTGAGCGGTCAGACCAAAGTTGTCGCCTTTGATTTTCTGGCTGCCAGTGCCGTCGTTCGAACGGGTGTGGTTGTTGGTGTCGTAGCCGAGGTTAATCGACACGTCGTCGGTCAGGAAGTAACCGATTTTGGCGCCTGGGTTGAAGCCGTTTTCGACGTGGTCAACACTGTCGTTATACTGCTTCTTGTAGTTAAGCTCGCCTTCAACTGCGCCTTGGCCTTGTGCCAGAACGCCGAACGAAGTAGCGGCAATAAGAGAACCAATGGCCAAGCCCAAGGTGTTTTTCAGTTTCATCCGTTAAATCCCCATCTGGTGATTGTAAAGCAGTCCCTCAAACCGGGGGACAACTCGGCGGCAAGTCTATCAGAACTTGCCTACACGTAAGAGATATTTGCGCTGAACTAAGTTTCAGCAACGCCTGCAAATTTCTCACGTAATTTATCTAGAGCGCGTTTGTACCGCATTTTTGTAGCACTCAAACCCATGTGCATGATGTCTGCGATCTCCTGAAATTCCAGCTCTGCGACAAATCGTAGCACCAGAATTTCACGGTCAATCGGGTTCACATACACCAGCCAGCGATCGAGTCCACCCTTGTCCTCTGGTTTCGGCGTCTTTTCTTCAGACGCTTCCTCGAGGGGGTCCAGACTCAAAGCGTCCATCAAGCGACGCTTTCGCCGTTCCTTCCGATACTGCGTGATGCATTCGTTGTACGTGATGCTATAGAGCCATGTCTTGAACTTCGATTTCCCCTCGAAATTCTTCAGGCCGTACAACACCTTCAACATCACTTCCTGACAGACATCATCTGCGTCGCGATCGTTCCCAAGATATCGTGCACAAACGTTAAATAATGTTCGTTGGTAACGCCGCATCAGTTCTTCATAGGCGCGTGTTACGTGAAACAGCTCGGTATGCGAGCGCGCGACCAACTCCTCATCAGAGAGCTCGCGGGGGTCGTAGCGCGTGGAGAGCGATTGAGCTTTATTCAAAACAAGTCGGGCCGACAGTCAGGTCAATGTCCGCCGCAGCCCTTTCAGGGCATTTTGCGGCGGCATACATTAGCAGGGTTTGCCGGGTTAGCGGCTACTCACATGCTGCTCCAGGAGAATCCGATTGGAGAGAGAGACTAGCTCACCCTCATCGGTCAGCAATGTGGTTTTAACCGTGCCG
This sequence comes from Pseudomonas sp. 10S4, assembly GCF_034344865.1. NCBI lineage: Bacteria > Pseudomonadati > Pseudomonadota > Gammaproteobacteria > Pseudomonadales > Pseudomonadaceae > Pseudomonas > Pseudomonas sp. 10S4. Next base: position 3,984,738 of record NZ_CP133774.1, on the reverse strand, counting down.
ATCTCTTCGATCTGGCCTTCGACCTCGCCAACACGCACTTGTTGCCCAACCTGATACAACTCTCGCACATAGATTCCCGCAAGAATCTGACCGGCAATTTCCCTGCTTCCCAATCCCATTGCCAGCGCAACCGCCAGACCAACGGTAATCAATACGATCACAATTACATGGTTCAGCAGGTCAGTCTTGACCTCCAACTGGCTGATCGCAACCGACAAACTGATAATAATCACCAGGCCCTGGGCAATTCGCCCCAGGCCCGAAGCGTAATCCAGCCCTACGCCCTCTGCTGCACCGCGCACCAGCCCGTTGGCCAGTTGCGCCAGCAAAACACCCACCAGCAACACCAGCGCGGCGCCAAATACCTTCGGCAAATACAGCGCAAGCATATCCAGCGTAGCTGAAACTCTCTCAAGTCCAAGGGATTCTGCGGCGGACACCAGGAAAATCAGCAAAACGAACCAATAGACGATTTTGCCGATCAGGGTCGAAATCGGTACTTGAAGGCCGGCACGGGACAGTAATTTGGTCAAACCGGTACCGCCCATCAGGCGATCAAGGCCCAACTTGGCGAGCAATTTGGACAGCAAGGTGTCCAGCAGCTTGGCCACGACAAAACCCAACAGCAGCACAACCAGTGCGCCGAACAGGTTCGGAATGAAATTCGCAACCTTGGTCCACAACGCGGTCATTGCAGTGACGAGGCTCTGAGTCCAGAGATCAAGTTCCATATTCAATCAGCCTTATCAGCAGTACGAACGGTAGGTTTACGGTGACGGGAAACCGGCGTGACGTGGGCCGATCCATTGTTCACGGCAATCATCAGCGCGGGCAACCAGCGGCCCAGCAGGCTGAACAGATCGCCAGCGCCGACCTGGCGGTTGGCGGTTTTCAGTACACGGCCAAGGCACGCATCGTCGTCCCGAGTGGACGGAGATGCCTTGAGCATGTCACGTAAAGACTGTTCAAACGGATCGTGCATACGCACCTCTCGTGATGTCTGTGAAAGACGCGATCAAATTTGCCGGGGTCACATGGCTCATCATCACACCCAGCGCAAACGTCGGAATAACCACCACTGACCGACCGCCACCGAGACCATCATCAGGCAGGCAATCAAGAAGCCATACGGGTTGCCGGAGAACGGAATACCGCCAACGTTGATACCCAAAAGACCGGTCAGAAAACTCATCGGCAAAAAGATCCCGGTGATGATCCCGAAGCGGTACATCGTGCGGTTCATGCGCACGCTCAAACGCCGGTCTTCGGTCTCGAGGACCAGCCCCACTCGCTCGCGGGTCAATTCCAGCTCTTCGAGATATCGGGTCAGGCTGTTGTTCAATTCGTTCCAGTAATCACCGTCGTCTTCGACGAACCAGGGTAGTTTTATACGCGTCAGCTGACCAAAAATATCCCGCTGAGGTGCAAGGAAACGTTTCAGCCCGGCTGCCCTGCGACGGATCTGCAAAATGGCGCCGTGTTCGGGTGTATACCGTTCGTCGGCATCCAGTTTTTCTTCTTCCTCATCGACGATTTCCGAGAGGCAAGTGATCAGATCCTGGACCTTATTGGTCAGGTACTGAGCCATATAAAGGATGAGTTCGGAGGCGGTTTTCGGTCCCTTGCCTTCCGTAAGCTGCACCAGCAATTCGTCGGTGGCGCGCAACGGGCGCAAACGCAGCGAAATGACCCGCTGGGCCGCGGCAAAAATGCGCACCGAGACCATGTCTTCCGGCTCGGCACCGGGGTTCATGTTGATCCCGCGTAAAAATAGCAGCAGTTCGCTGTCGGAAAGCTGTAAAAGCCGAGGTCGGGTGTTTTCTTCGAGCAACAGGTCACAGCTGAACTCAGTCAGACCGCTGGATTTACGCAGCCAGGTCTGGGTTTGCGGATGACTGCGATCCCAGTGCAGCCACAGGCTTTCATGGGCCTGCAACTGCAAGTCATCGAGCTCAGTTCGGGCTATCGAACGCGCACCGCCTTTACCGTCCAGCACCAGGGCATGCACCAGCCCCCACTGCGCGTTTTCTTCCTCGAACATCCTCACCCCGTTTTTGCCACGAAAATTCGCATCGATGCTTTATTCAGGCATCTTCAGCGGGCTTGGCGAGATAATCACGCCGTTGTTGTCCGCATAAATGTAATGACCTGGATGGAACGTCACGCCGGCGAAGGTCACTGAAACGTTAAGGTCGCCGAGCCCGCGCCTGTCGGACTTCCTCGGGTGACTCGCGAGGGCCTGCACGCCCAGATCGGTCTGCGCGATGATATCGACGTCGCGGATACAACCGTAGATCACCAGCCCTTCCCAGCCGTTTTTCGCGGCTTTTTCGGCCAGCATGTCGCCCAACAACGCATGGCGCAGGGAACCGCCACCGTCGACCACCAGCACCTTGCCATCACCCTTGAGCTCGACCTGCTCCTTGACCCGCGAGTTGTCTTCGAAACATTTGATGGTCACGATTTCGCCGCCGAACGAATCACGGCCGCCGAAATTGCTGAACATCGGTTCCAGCACCTGCACCAGCTCTGGATAGGCGTCGCACAGGTCAGGCGTAACGTAATGGTTCATCGAGAAACTCCTGTAAAGAGGAAGACAATCGAGGATGTCGCAAAGTGACCGAAAAAGCGCAATGCGTCATATCTTAGCCGCAAGCCGACCAGAGCGAAATGCCCTTGTTAGAGCATCGGGCTCAGACCGCCGTGGCCAAATCCGGCTTTTCGCCCAGCAATGGCGTCTGTTGATCGGCCAACCAGCGAGCCACCAATGGCCAGGTTTCAGCCTGGGCGGCTTTGCTGACTAGCATTTCAACATGACCGAAATTGTCAGCAAAGCCCTGCTCGCGCCCCAGATTGATGAACTGCTTGTGCTCAGAGCCGAGCTGATCGAACAGTTTACGGCAGGCCCAGGCCGGGTCCTGATGATCGCCAGCCGCGCTCACGGCCAGTACCGGCAATTGAACTTCGGCCAAACCGGCCCACCAGTCCTTGTCGGCATCGCCAAAGCGCCCGAACAGGCCGTACCAGCGCATGCTTTCCAGGGCCAGGCCAATCGGCTCGTCCTCCGGGCCGCGCTTGAGCCGTGAACCGGACAACTGGGCAAAACGCTTGAGAATAAAGCGCCCGCTCCACTCGACCGGCGGGATTTTCAGCGGCCAATAGGTGCGGCTGACCTGCGTGCCGAAAAACGCCGCCGAAGCCACCACCGGCTCGCCGATGTATTGACCACCCAACGCGGCGGCCAAGGTAATGCCGCCCAGCGAGTGACCGATCCAGTGCGGGACCTGGCCACTTTGCTCGCGCACGAACGCACCGATGGCCGGCAGATCGTAACGGGCGTAGTCGGCGACGCGGTTCTTGCGGTAGTTCTGGTTGCGCTGGGACAGGCCGTGACCGCGCATCTCCGGGATCCACACATCGAACCCGAGCCGCGCCAGGTACGCCCCCAAACCCAAGCCTTTGGGCGAATACCAGAACCGGCGATTGGAAAAGCTGCCATGAAGCAAAATGACCGGTACGCCGCGCGCATCCGTGCCATCCGCCATGCCGAGGCGCGTTACCGCCAGCTCGACAGTACCGTCAGGGCTATTGGCGGGTTTCAATCGATACACGTCTTCGCTCAGATCGCCGCGCCGCTCGGCGCTGATCAGGGCGACAGGAAATAGGTTGCTGCTGCTTTGCATAATGCTCTTGCACAAAAAAGGGCGGCATCCGGAGGAGCTCGCCCTACTTGAATCAAAAGAGGCCGGTCAGTGACCGACCTCTTCACTCACCGATCAAGCCTGCGCTTGACCTTCAGCCAGGAAGAACCAGGTTTCCAGTACGGAATCGGGGTTCAGCGAAACGCTTTCGATGCCCTGCTCCATCAGCCATTTGGCGAGGTCCGGGTGGTCCGAAGGACCCTGACCGCAGATGCCGATGTACTTGCCAGCCTTGTTACAGGCCTGAATCGCGTTGGCCAGCAGCTTCTTGACGGCCGGATTACGCTCGTCGAATAAGTGAGCGATGATCCCGGAGTCACGGTCCAGCCCCAATGTTAGCTGGGTCAGGTCGTTGGAGCCGATGGAGAAGCCGTCGAAGAATTCGAGGAACTCTTCAGCCAGGATCGCGTTGGACGGCAGTTCGCACATCATGATGATGCGCAGACCGTTCTCGCCGCGGGCCAGGCCATTTTCGGCCAGCAGATCGATAACCTGGCTCGCTTCGCCCAGAGTACGGACGAACGGCACCATGATTTCAACGTTGGTCAGGCCCATCTCGTTGCGTACGCGTTTGAGCGCGCGGCATTCGAGTTCGAAGCAGTCACGGAACGCTTCGCTGATGTAACGCGAAGCACCACGGAAGCCCAGCATAGGGTTTTCTTCTTCCGGCTCGTAGAGCTTGCCGCCGATCAGGTTCGCGTATTCGTTGGACTTGAAGTCCGAGAGACGCACGATGACCTTTTTCGGGGTGAACGCAGCGGCCAGGGTACTGATGCCCTCGACCAGCTTATCGACATAGAAGCCAACCGGATCGTCGTAACCGGCAATGCGCTTGTCGACGCTGTCCTTGATGTCCTGCGGCAGACCGTCGTAGTTCAACAGTGCTTTTGGGTGCACGCCGATCATGCGGTTGATGATGAATTCCAGGCGGGCCAGGCCCACACCGGCGTTCGGCAGTTGCGCGAAGTCGAATGCACGGTCCGGGTTGCCGACGTTCATCATGATCTTGAACGGCAGATCAGGCATGGCATCAACGGAGTTTTTCTTGATGTCGAAGCCCAGTTCGCCTTCGAAGATGTAACCGGTGTCGCCTTCCGCGCAGGAAACCGTCACGCCCTGGCCGTCTTTCAACAGCTGGGTGGCGTTGCCGCAACCGACTACGGCCGGGATCCCCAGTTCGCGAGCGATGATCGCCGCGTGGCAGGTACGCCCGCCACGGTTGGTGACGATGGCGCTCGCGCGCTTCATGACCGGCTCCCAGTCCGGGTCGGTCATGTCGGAAACCAGTACGTCGCCGGGCTGGACTTTGTCCATCTCGGACACGTCCTTGATGATGCGAACCTTGCCGGCGCCGATGCGCTGGCCGATGGCGCGACCTTCAACCAGCACGGTGCCGGTTTCTTTCAACAGGTAACGTTCCATGACGTTGGCCTGGGTACGGCTCTTCACGGTTTCAGGACGGGCCTGAACGATGTAGAGCTTGCCGTCGTCGCCGTCTTTGGCCCATTCGATGTCCATCGGGCACTTGTAGTGCTTTTCGATGATCATCGCTTGCTTGGCCAGCTCGTTGACTTCGGCGTCGCTGAGGCAGAAACGCGCACGATCAGCCTTGTCCACGTCGATGGTCTTGACCGACTTGCCGGCCGTGGCCACTTCGCCGTAGATCATCTTGATGGCTTTGCTGCCCAGGTTACGGCGCAGGATGGCCGGGCGACCGGCTTCAAGCGTTTGTTTGTGGACGTAGAATTCGTCCGGGTTCACCGCGCCTTGTACGACGGTTTCACCCAGGCCGTAGGCGCCGGTGATGAACACCACGTCACGGAAGCCCGATTCGGTATCGAGGGTGAACATCACGCCGGCCGTGCCGGTTTCGGAGCGGACCATGCGCTGCACGCCGGCCGACAGGGCGACCAGCTTGTGGTCGAAGCCCTGGTGAACACGGTAGGAAATGGCGCGGTCGTTGAAGAGGGAGGCAAACACCTCTTTGGCGGCGCGAATGACGTTTTCGACGCCACGGATGTTCAGGAAGGTTTCTTGCTGACCGGCGAAGGAAGCGTCCGGCAAGTCTTCGGCGGTAGCGGAAGAGCGCACGGCCACGGCCATGTCAGGGTTGCCGGCCGACAGCGTGGCGAACGCAGTGCGGATCTCGGCGTTGAGCTTCTCGGGGAACTCGGCTTCCATGATCCACTTGCGGATCTGGGCACCGGTCTTGGCCAGGGCGTTGACATCATCGACGTCCAACGCGTCGAGGGCGGCATGGATCTGATCGTTCAGGCCGCTCAGTTCCAGAAAATCACGATAAGCCTGAGCTGTCGTGGCGAAGCCACCGGGCACCGATACACCGGCACCTGCAAGGTTACTGATCATCTCGCCCAGGGATGCGTTCTTGCCCCCCACATGCTCTACATCATGGACGCCGAGCTTATCGAGGGAAACTACGTACTCTACCAAGGTGATCTCTCCACTAACTGTGTTGGAAAAGCTCAGAAGCCGGCGGCTCGGGGGAGCGTTTGCCGACTGTATGGCCTGGACCTGGAAAATAAGTGAGAATGCGGGCCACTGGCGGCCGGCAAATCGCGCCTATCATATCCAGAAATCTTCACTAGCTTAAGGCCCAAGGTGCAAATGAAACGATCTGCTTTCTTCATCTCCGATGGCACGGGTATTACCGCCGAGACCCTCGGTCAAAGCCTGTTGGCGCAGTTCGAAAACATTACCTTCAGCAAATTCACACGTCCGTACATCGACAACGTCGATAAAGCGCGGGCCATGGTACAACAAATCAACAAGGCCGCCGAAACCGACGGCTTTCGGCCGATCATCTTCGACACCATCGTCAATCAGGACATCCGTGAGATCCTCGCGACCTCCAATGGTTTCATGATCGACATTTTCTCGACGTTCCTGGCACCGCTTGAACAGGAATTGACCGAGCATTCTTCCTACACAGTCGGCAAGTCCCACTCCATCGGTGGTAACTCCAATTATATGGAGCGAATCGAGGCGGTGAACTTCGCCCTCGACAACGATGACGGTGCGCGCACGCATTATTACGACAAGGCCGACTTGATCCTAGTGGGTGTGTCGCGTTGTGGTAAGACGCCGACGTGTCTGTACATGGCCATGCAATTCGGGATCCGCGCGGCCAACTACCCGCTGACCGAAGACGACATGGAGCGCCTGACCCTGCCGAGCGCCCTGCGCGCCCACCAGCACAAGCTGTTCGGCCTGACCATCGACCCGGACCGCCTCACCGCGATCCGCAACGAGCGCAAACCCAACAGCCGCTATTCGAGCTATGCCCAGTGCGAGTTTGAAGTACGCGAGGTGGAGAATCTGTTCCGCCGCGAGAACATTGCGCACATCAATTCCACGCATTTTTCGGTGGAAGAAATCTCGGCCAAAATTCTGGTGGAGAAAGGTGTGGAGCGGCGGTTCAAGTAGGTTGTCGGCGACTTTAAAACCGCCTTCGAGAGCAAGCCCGCTCCCACATTGGATCTTCAGCGAACACAATATTTGTGTACGAAAACGATCAAATGTGGGAGCGGGCTTGCTCGCGAAGAACGATTACACGGTTTCCATGAGTGCCCCCACCAACGCCTCAAACCCACCCAGCAACAACCCATCATCCCCCGCCGAATTACACACACTCGCCCGAATAAACTGCGGCACCGCCCCATGCCCGACCGCAAAGGCCTCGGCAGTCGCCACCAAATAATTGTTCTCCCTGAGCTCCGCCGCAATCTGCGACGCCCGCCACGGCTCGGGCACTTCGATCCAGAAGTGTGGGCTATTGGGATGGGTCTTGTATCCGACATCTTCTAACACGGCGCTGACCAACTGCTTGCGGCGGCTGATTTCGGCTATCTGCTGCCCCAGCAACTGCCCGGCGATGCCGTTTTCGACCCATTCACTCGCCAATGCCATCGACAACGGACTGGCCATCCAGCACGTCCCGCGCACTGCGGCGCTCAAACGTCCGATCAACGGTTGCGGCGCGTGCAGGTAACCAACCCTCAAACCGGCCGAAACGGCTTTGCTCAAACTGCCGATCAACACCGAACGCTCCGGGGCAAAGTGACTCAAGGGCAATGGCCGCTGCTGCGCCAGCACGGCGTGGGCCTCGTCCTCGATGATCAGCAAATTGTGCTGACGACAGATCTCGGCAATCGCCTCGCGCCGTGGGACTGACATCACTGCCGCCGTAGGATTCTGGATCGTCGGTGTGCAGTACAACGCTGACACTCGATGATTCTGGCAAACATCCGACAGCGCCTCGGGCAGCAGTCCTTCGTCATCCATCCCGACACCGATCAGTTTTATCCCGAGCATGCGTGCGACGCTGATCAACCCCGGGTAGGTCAAATGCTCGGTCACCAAGGTATCGCCGGCCTTGAGCAACCCCATCAGCACGCACAACAAGCCGTGCTGGCCGCCATTGACGCAAACAATCTGATCGGCACTCGGCGTAAAAGCCTTGTGCCGCAACCACTCGGCACCCGCTGCACGGTGGCGCAGTAACCCGGCATCGGCGGTGTAGCCGGCAATGTGTTGCAAGGTCTGCGGGTCGCTGGCCAAGGCTTGCAGGCCCTGACTCAGCAAGATCGCCTCCTGCCCCGGAATTGGCTGGTTCCGACTCATGTCGAACAGCGCTTGCGGCTCATCACTGACGTTGCGAAAGCCACCATCGCGCGAGCGTTCCATCCCGCGCTGACGCACATAAGTACCGTCTCCTACACGGGCCACCACCAACCCGACCCGCTCCAGTTCGCCATAGGCGCGGCTGATGGTGCCGATGGTCACGCCCAAACTGTCGGCCAGCAGTCGATGGGGCGGCAACTTGCTGCCCGGCTCGATCAAGCCTTCGCCGATGCTTTTTTCCAGAGCCTCGGCCAAACGCTTGTACTTGACGCCACGTCCTTGAGCCAGGCCCTCGCGCAGGATTGACACCGTGGCAATACTTACTTTGACAGTCATTTCCATCCCGAATAGCGTGCTGAAAACAGGTTCAATTAGGGATAGACCTATTCAGCATCCAGGTCAATTCCAACAACGAAAGGAACTCGATCATGTCCGTCGCCCTCAGCGCCTCTTCCCGTCTTCGAAAACCGTGGTTGGCCGGGTTGGTCACCAGCACGTTGTTTCTGATCGTTTGCCTGAGCTGGGGTACGACATGGCTGGGGATCAAAATTGCCGTCGAAAGCGTGCCGCCACTGACCGCCGCCGGCCTGCGCTTTCTGATCGCGTTTCCGTTGTTTTTGAGCTTCGCCCTGCTGCGGCGCGAACCGTTGCTGTTTCCAAGGCAAAGTCTCTGGTTTTTCGTGTTCGTGACGCTGTCGTATTTCAGCCTGCCGTATTACTTGCTCAACTACGGCGAGATGCACGTGTCATCCGGCCTGACCGCCCTGCTGTTCAGCTGCATGCCGGTGTTTATCCTGATTTTTTCCGCGATGTTTCTGCGGGAGAAAATCTACCCCTCGCAAGTCGTCGGCATCGCTATCGGTTTCGGCAGCCTGTTCATGATTATCCGCAGCCAGGGACTGCACCTGGACCACGCCGAGTTCTTCGGCGTACTGGCGATTCTCGCTGCGGCGGTGATGCATGCGCTGTGTTACGTGATTACCAAGAAGCAAGGCAGCGCGATCAGCGTGATTACCTACAACACGCTGCCCATCGGCCTGGCCGGGTTGATGTTGTTTGTCGCGGGATTGCGCTTTGAAGCGCCGGTGTTTGGCGACATTACAACGCGCTCGTGGGGCGCCCTGCTCTATCTGGGGCTGGTGGCGTCAGTGGGCGGGTTTATCGTTTATTTTTTGCTGCTGAAACGACTGAGCCCGATCATTCTGTCGTTCGTGTTCATTATTTTTCCGGTGTTCGCGGTGGTGATTGGCGCGTGGTACGAGGGGCAAAGTATTTCGCGGGAGCTGATGATGTATTCGGCGGTGCTGCTGACGGGGTTTGCGATCACCAAATTGCCCGTCGAGAAATGGCTAAAATCCTGAATACGCCCCAGCCCTCATAGGAGCCAGGCTTGCCGGCGAACGCGTCCTTGAATCCGACTTCGCCGGCAAGCCTGGCTCCTACAGGGATTGCGTGCAGCCGATCAGATCACGAATAGATCGACAAACCGGTTCACCGGCGTTGCCTCCAGCGCTGCCTGATCCTTGCACAACGCAAAAATCTCGGCACTGCGCTGACCGGTGAAGCGTGTCGCCAGGTTGGTCTTGAACTTGTCTTCCAGCAGCGGGATGCCATCGGTACGGCGGCGGCGATGGCCGATCGGGTACTCGACCACCACGTTCTCAGTGCTGGAGCCGTCCTTGAAAAACACCTGGATCGCGTTGGCGATGGAGCGTTTGTCGGCTTCCAGGTATTCGCGAGTGAAGCGCGGGTCTTCGACGATGACCATTTTCTCGCGTAGCACGTCGATGATCGGGTGCGCGGCATGGAACTCATCTTCGTACTGCTCGGCCACCAGATTGCCGAAGGCCAGCGGCACGGCGGTCATGTACTGAATGCAATGGTCGCGGTCAGCGGCATTCGCCAGCGGGCCGACTTTGGAGATGATTCGGATCGCCGATTCGTGGGTGGTGATGACGATTTTGTCGATGTCGTGCAGGCGATTCCGGACTTGCGGATGCAAGGTAACGGCAGCCTCGCAAGCGGTTTGCGCGTGGAACTCGGCGGGGAAGCTGATTTTGAACAGCACGTTTTCCATCACATAGCTGCCGTACTGGCGGGAGAAGCTGAACGTGCGTTTGTCTTCCGGTTTCAGCGCCAAATCGTTGTTGGTGTGACTGAACAACACGTCGTAGAAGCCCCACTGTTTGGCCGTCAGTACGCCGGGAATGCCCATCTCGCCGCGCATCGCAATATCCGCCAGCCGCACGCCTCGGCTGGAGGCATCGCCTGCGGCCCAGGATTTTCGCGACCCGGCGTTCGGCGCATGGCGATAAGTGCGCAGCGCCTGGCCGTCGGCAAAGGCGTGGGACAGCGCGGACAACAGTTGCTCGCGGTTGGCGCCCATCAGTTTGGCGGTGACGGCGGTTGAGGCGACTTTCACCAGCAGCACGTGATCAAGGCCTACGCGGTTGAAGGAGTTTTCCAGGGCAATCACACCCTGAATCTCGTGGGCCATGATCATCGCTTCGAGCACCGCGCGAATCGTCAGCGGTGCTTCGCCGTTGGCCAGGCGTTTTTGCGAAAGGTGATCGGCTATCGCGAGAATTCCGCCGAGGTTATCGGACGGATGGCCCCACTCGGCGGCGAGCCAGGTGTCGTTGTAATCGAGCCAGCGGACGATGCAACCGATGTCCCACGCGGCTTTCACTGGGTCGAGGCGGTAGCTGGTACCGGGCACGCGGGCACCGAACGGGACGACGGTGCCTTCGACGATCGGTGCCCAGGTGTTTGGTGCATTCGGGAAAGCGCAGGGCCAGCAGGCCGCAGCCGAGGGTGTCCATCAGGCAGTTGCGGGCGGTGTCCAAAGCTTCTTGGGATTGGATTTTGAAGGTGAGGACGTAGTCAGCGATGTCCTGCAGGACGGTGTCGTAGTCGGGACGGTTGTTCAGGTCGACGTTGGCGCTCATGTTCGATTCACTCTTGAAGTGGTTCGTTAATGGGACCTCGGTTCAGGGGTAATCTCAGGTTAGTTACAGCGTTCTTTTTTTGGTAATGCAATCAAAAATGTGGGAGCGGGCTTGCTCGCGAAAGCGGTATATCAGTCGACATCAATGTTGAATGTCAGTCCGTATTCGCGAGCAAGCCCGCTCCCACATGGGTTCATGTGTTGGATCAGAACGAGTCGCCCGGCACACGCACAAACCCTTCCATCAACACCCGCGCACTGCGGCTCATGATGGCTTTGTTTACGGTCCATTCGCCGTTCACCTGACTGGCCTCCGCGCCGACGCGCAACGTGCCGGACGGATGCCCAAAGCGCACCGCATTGCGGTCGATCCCGCCCGCCGCCAGGTTCACCAACGTCCCGGAAATCGCCGCCGCCGTACCAATCGCCACCGCCGCCGTGCCCATCATCGCGTGGTGCAACTTGCCCATGGACAACGCGCGCACCAGCAGGTCGACATCACCCGCCGCAATCGCCTTGCCGCTGGATGCCACGTAAGCCGCCGGTTTGGCCACGAACGCAACTTTCGGCGTGTGCTGCCGCTTGGCCGCTTCGTCCAGGTCCTTGATCAGGCCCATGCGCAGCGCGCCGTAAGCGCGGATGGTCTCGAACATCGCCAGGGCTTTCGGGTCGCTGTTGATCGCGCCTTGCAACTCGGTACCGGTGTAGCCGATGTCTTCGGCATTGACGAAAATCGTCGGAATGCCGGCATTGATCATGGTCGCCTTGAAGGTCCCGACGCCGGGCACTTCCAGGTCATCAACCAGGTTGCCCGTGGGGAACATCGAACCACCGCCGCCCTCTTCTTCTGCGGCCGGGTCCATGAATTCGACCTGCACTTCGGCCGCCGGAAAGGTCACGCCGTCGAGTTCGAAATCACCGGTTTCCTGCACTTCACCGTTGGTGATCGGCACGTGGGCGATGATGGTCTTGCCGATGTTGGCCTGCCACACACGAACCACCGCCACACCGTTTTGCGGAATGCGGCTGGCATCTACCAAACCATTGCTGATCGCGAACGAACCGACCGCCGCCGACAAGTTGCCGCAGTTGCCGCTCCAGTCCACAAAAGGCTTGTCGATGGACACCTGACCAAACAGGTAATCGACGTCGTGATCAGCCTTGATGCTTTTCGACAGGATCACGGTTTTGCTGGTGCTGGACGTCGCGCCACCCATGCCGTCGATTTGCTTGTCGTACGGGTCGGGGCTGCCGATCACTCGCAGCAACAAGGCATCGCGGGCCGGGCCGGGAATCTGTGCCGCTTCGGGCAGGTCTTGCAGGCTGAAGAACACGCCTTTGCTGGTGCCGCCACGCATGTAGGTGGCAGGGATTTTGATTTGAGGTGCGTGAGACATGTCATTCCTCTATTGGCCAACAGGGGATTTGAGTCCCCTGTGGCTCTGCGTTTTAAACGGCTACTGCCGATTCAAGGAAGTCCTGAGCGAAACGCTGCAACACGCCACCAGCCTCGTAGATTGACACTTCTTCGGCGGTGTCGAGGCGACAGGTCACTGGCACTTCGACGCGTTCACCGTTGAGGCGGTTGATCACCAGCGTCAGTTGCGCACGTGGAGTGCGATCACCGATCACGTCGTAGGTTTCGCTGCCGTCGATGGCCAATGTGTGGCGATCAGTGCCCGGCAGGAATTCCAGCGGCAACACGCCCATGCCCACCAGGTTGGTGCGGTGAATGCGCTCGAAACCTTCCGCGGCAATCGCTTCGACACCGGCCAGACGCACGCCTTTGGCCGCCCAGTCCCGGGACGAACCCTGACCGTAGTCGGCGCCGGCGATGATGATCAGCGGCTGCTTGCGCTCCATGTAGGTTTCGATGGCTTCCCACATGCGCATCACTTGGCCTTCCGGCTCGACGCGGGCCAGCGAACCCTGCTTGACCTTGCCGTTTTCCTGGACCATTTCGTTGAACAGTTTCGGATTGGCGAAGGTTGCGCGTTGCGCGGTCAAGTGGTCGCCACGGTGGGTCGCGTACGAGTTGAAGTCCTCTTCCGGCAAGCCCATTTTCGCCAAGTATTCGCCGGCGGCGCTGTCGAGCATGATCGCGTTCGACGGCGACAGGTGATCGGTGGTGATGTTGTCCGGCAGCACCGCCAGCGGGCGCATGCCCTTGAGCGGACGCGCGCCGGCTAGCGCGCCTTCCCAGTACGGCGGACGGCGGATGTAGGTGCTCATCTCCCGCCAGTCGTACAGCGGCGTGACTTTCGGGCCGGTGTCTTCGTGGATGGCGAACATCGGGATGTAGACCTGGCGGAATTGCTCCGGCTTCACCGAGGCTTTCACCACTGCGTCGATTTCTTCGTCGCTTGGCCAGATGTCTTTCAGGCGGATTTCCTTGCCGTCGACCACGCCCAGCACATCTTTTTCGATGTCGAAACGGATGGTCCCGGCGATGGCGTATGCGACCACCAGCGGCGGCGACGCGAGGAATGCTTGCTTGGCGTACGGGTGAATCCGCCCGTCGAAGTTACGGTTGCCGGACAGCACAGCCGTGGCGTACAGATCGCGGTCGATGATCTCTTGCTGGATCACCGGATCGAGTGCGCCGGACATGCCGTTGCAGGTGGTGCAGGCGAAGGCAACGATGCCGAAACCGAGTTGCTCCAGTTCGCTGGTCAGGCCGGCTTCGTCGAGGTACAGCGCGACGGTTTTCGAGCCCGGCGCCAGGGACGATTTGACCCACGGCTTGCGGGTCAGCCCGAGCTGGTTGGCGTTGCGCGCCAGCAGGCCGGCAGCGATGACGTTGCGCGGGTTGCTGGTGTTGGTGCAACTGGTGATGGCGGCGATGATCACCGCACCGTCCGGCATCTGGCCCGGCACTTCATCCCACTGGCCGGAGATGCCTTGGGCGGCGAGATCCGAGGTCGCGACGCGAGCGTGCGGGTTGCTCGGGCCGGCCATGTTGCGCACCACCGAGGACAGGTTGAACGTCAACCCGCGCTCGTATTGTGCATGCTTCAAGCTGTCAGCCCAGAGGCCGGTGGTTTTGGCGTAGTTCTCGACCAGTTGCACCTGTTCGTCTTCACGGCCGGTGAGTTTCAGGTAGTCGATGGTTTGCTGGTCGATGTAGAACATCGCCGCGGTGGCGCCGTATTCCGGGGCCATGTTGGAAATGGTTGCGCGGTCGCCGAGGGTCAGCGCGGAGGCGCCTTCACCGAAGAATTCCAGCCATGCGCCGACGACTTTCTGTTTGCGCAGGAACTCGGTCAACGCCAGCACCATGTCGGTGGCGGTGATGCCCGGTTGCAGCTTGCCGGTCAGTTCAACGCCGACGCTTTCCGGCAGACGCATCCACGAGGCGCGGCCGAGCATCACGCTCTCGGCTTCCAGGCCACCAACGCCGATGGCGATCACGCCCAAGGCATCGACGTGCGGAGTGTGGCTGTCGGTGCCGACGCAGGTGTCGGGGAACGCAACGCCGTCGCGCACCTGAATCACCGGAGACATTTTCTCCAGGTTGATCTGGTGCATGATCCCGTTGCCCGGCGGGATCACGTCGACGTTCTTGAAGGCTTTTTTGGTCCAGTTGATGAAGTGAAAACGGTCTTCGTTGCGACGGTCTTCGATGGCGCGGTTCTTCTCGAACGCCTCTGGATCAAAGCCACCACGCTCGACGGCCAGGGAGTGGTCGACGATCAATTGCGTCGGCACTACCGGGTTCACTTGCGCCGGGTCGCCACCTTGCAGGGCGATGGCGTCGCGCAGGCCGGCGAGGTCCACCAGCGCGGTCTGGCCGAGAATGTCATGACAGACCACGCGCGCCGGGAACCACGGAAAATCGAGGTCACGCTTGCGTTCGATGAACTGCTTCAGGGAATCGGTGAGCGTGGCCGGGTCGCAGCGGCGCACCAGGTTTTCCGCGAGTACGCGGGAGGTGTACGGCAGAGTGTCGTAGGCGCCAGGCTGGATGGCTTCGACAGCCGCACGGACGTCGAAGTAATCCAGATGACTGCCGGGCAGCGGTTTGCGAAATTCTGTGTTCATCGTCAGGACTCGGTCACGGTAATTACAATGGGTGGGGCCTGGCACCGCTGCTGAACTGAAGCCGGATCAAATGTGGGAGCGGGCTTGCTCGCGAAAGCGGTGTATCAGTCGACATCACTGTTGAATGTCAGTCCGTCTTCGCGAGCAAGCCCGCTCCCACAGGGGTTCTCGGTTCCTTCAGTTGCCGGTGCTAGCGCCTCCACCGGTCAGCGTTGTTCGATTGGCACGAACTTGCGCTGTTCGACGCCGATGTATTCGGCACTCGGGCGGATGATGCGGTTGTTGGCTCGTTGTTCGAATACATGCGCCGCCCAGCCTGTCAGGCGCGAGCAGACGAAAATCGGGGTGAACAACTTGGTCGGGATGCCCATGAAGTGGTACGTCGACGCATGGTAGAAGTCGGCGTTCGGGAACAGTTTCTTTTGCTCCCACATGGTCTTGTCGATGGCTTCGGAAACCGGGAACAACACGGTGTCGCCCACTTCGTCAGCGAGTTTTTTCGACCAGCCCTTGATCACCTCGTTGCGCGGATCGTTGTCCTTATAGATCGCGTGACCGAAGCCCATGATCTTGTCCTTGCGCTCAAGCATGCCGAGGGTGCCTTTGATCGCCTCTTCCGGCGACTTGAAGCGCTCGATCATTTCCATCGCCGCTTCGTTGGCGCCGCCGTGCAGCGGACCACGCAGGGAACCGATGGCAGCGGTGACGCAGGAATACATGTCCGACAGGGTCGAGGCGCAAACACGGGCGGTGAACGTCGAGGCGTTGAACTCGTGCTCCGCGTAGAGGATCAGCGACACGTTCATCACTTTGACGTGCAACTCGCTCGGCTTCCTGTCATGCAGCAGGTGCAGGAAGTGGCCGCCGATGGACGCCTCGTCAGTCACGCAATTGATGCGTTTGCCGTCGTGGCTGAAGCGATACCAGTAGCACATGATCGCCGGGAACGCGGCCAGCAGGCGGTCGGTGACGTCGTGTTGTGCGCTGAAGTCTTTTTCTGGTTCGAGGTTGCCCAGGAACGAGCAGCCAGTGCGCATCACGTCCATCGGGTGGGCGTCGGCGGGGATGCGTTCCAGTACTTCTTTCAGCGCTTGCGGCAGATCGCGCAGCTTGCTCAGTTTGTCGACATAAGCAGCGAGTTGCGCTTTGGTTGGCAGTTCGCCGTACAGCAGCAGGTAAGCGACTTCTTCGAATTGCGCGTCAGCCGCCAGTTCACGAACGTCGTAGCCACGATAGGTCAGGCCTGCGCCCGACTGGCCCACGGTGGACAGTGCGGTTTGCCCGGCAACCTGGCCACGGAGCCCGGCGCCACTGAGTACTTTTGCTTCGGCCATTGCTGTCTCCAGTTTTTTGAGTTTGTTAGGGAAACGTGTAGGAGCGAAGCTTGCTCGCGAAGGCGTTGTCTCAGGTGACATTTATGGTGAATGTCAGTCAGTCTTCGCGAGCAAGCTTCGCTCCTACAGGGCTTTCATTACTTCTTCGCAGCAAACAACGCATCGAGCTTCTGCTCGAAGGTGTGGTAGTCGATGCGGTCGTAAAGCTCCATGCGGGTCTGCATGGTGTCGATCACGTTCTGTTGCGTGCCGTCGCGGCGGATCGCGGTGTAGACGTTTTCCGCCGCTTTGTTCATCGCGCGGAAGGCCGACAGCGGGTACAGCACCAGCGACACGTCGGCAGCGGCGAGTTGCTCGGTGGTGTACAGCGGCGTCGCGCCGAATTCGGTGATATTGGCCAGGATCGGCGCTTTCACGCGGTTGGCGAACAGCTTGTACATGTCCAGTTCGGTGATGGCTTCCGGGAAGATCATGTCGGCGCCAGCCTCGATGCACGCCGCGGCGCGATCCAGGGCAGATTCCAGACCTTCCACCGCCAGTGCATCGGTGCGGGCCATGATCACGAAGCTGTCGTCGGTACGAGCATCAACAGCCGCTTTGATCCGGTCGACCATTTCCTGCAGCGAGACGATCTCTTTATTAGGACGGTGACCGCAGCGCTTGGCGCCGACCTGATCTTCGATGTGAATCGCCGCTGCGCCGAACTTGATCATCGACTTGACGGTGCGCGCCACGTTGAACGCCGAAGAACCGAAACCGGTGTCCACGTCCACCAGCAGCGGCAGGTCGCACACGTCGGTGATGCGACGCACGTCAGTCAGCACGTCGTCCAGACCGGTGATGCCCAGGTCCGGCAGGCCGAGGGAGCCAGCAGCCACCCCGCCACCCGACAGGTAAATCGCCTTGAAACCGGCGCGCTTGGCCAGCAGCGCGTGGTTGGCGTTGATCGCGCCGACCACTTGCAGCGGATGCTCGCTGGCGACCGCATCGCGGAAACGCTGGCCTGGAGTGCTCTTGTTGGAACTCATGACTCACCTCGTTCAGTGGCTGTCTTATTGGCGCCGTCCTGGTAGTGACGGGCGATATTGCGTTTGGAGGCGCCGATGTGGCGGCGCATCAACAACTCGGCCAGTTCACCGTCACGGTCGGCGATGGCATCGAGAATCCGGTGGTGCTCGGCAAAGGCCTGGCGCGGCCGATTGGGCGTGGTGGAAAACTGGATGCGGTACATGCGCACCAGTTGATACAGCTCGCCGCAGAGCATCTGGGTCAGCGTGCGGTTGCCGCTGCCCTGAATGATTCGGTAATGAAAGTCGAAATCGCCTTCCTGCTGGTAGTAGCCGACGCCGGCCTGAAACGCCGCGTCGCGCTCGTGGGTTTCGAGCACCCGGCGCAGCTCGTCGATTTCTTCGACGGTCATGCGCTCGGCGGCCAGGCGACAGGCCATGCCTTCCAGGGATTCGCGGATTTCGTAGAGTTCCAGCAGCTCGGCATGACTCAGCGACACTACCCGCGCGCCGACGTGCGGTATGCGAACCAGCAGGCGCTGGCCTTCCAGGCGATGGATCGCTTCGCGCAGCGGTCCGCGGCTGATGCCATAGGTGCGCGCCAACTCAGGCTCGGAGATTTTGCTGCCCGGGGCGATCTCGCCTTTGACGATGGCCGCCTGGATACGCCGGAAGACGTTCTCGGAGAGTGTCTCCGAATCGTCCTGCACTGCGACGGGGGGATCGAGTTGACCCAACATATTGTCGACACCTTGTAAGCTAATGCGGCAAAAACTAGCGAATACAGGCCGAACAGTCAAAGGATAAATAGGTATTGTCGACAATCGTCTAATAACCGCTTGCACCATAACAACGCAGCACACCTGTTTATAGCCGCCTGCCAGCGCTGGCGCCATAAAACCACCGTGCTAGAATGCCGCCCGCATTTGCTTGTCATCTGCATCTGCACGGCTTGTCATAAATAGCTGATAGGCATACGAGGGAGCTTGCGCAGCGATGCCAGGGCCTTGAATCGAAGTACGGACCGCTGCGCACCAGGATTTATGAGACTCAAGCCCTTCCCCACATTCCTTTATCTTCTTTGCCTGCCCGGTGTTGCTGCGGCAGGGGAAAAGACTGTGTACGGCCTCAACGAGTACGCCTCGCTGGATGGCATTGACCTGGAAGTCGCGGCCAAACTCGACACCGGGGCGAAAACCGCTTCCTTAAGCGCACGGGACATCAAACGTTTCAAACGCAATGGCGAATCCTGGGTCCGTTTCTACCTGGCCATCGACGCCGCGCATTCGCACCCGATCGAACGGCCATTGGCCCGGGTCAGCAAAATCAAGCGCCGCGCCGGCGACTACGACCCGGAAGAAGGCAAGAAATACACCGCCCGCCCGGTGATCGAGCTGGATATCTGCATGGGTTCGGCATCGCGCAGCATCGAAGTGAACCTGACCGACCGCAGCGCCTTCCAATACCCGCTCCTGATCGGCTCCGAAGCACTTAAACGCTTCGATGCGCTGGTCGACCCCAGTCTTAAATACGCTGCTGGCAAACCCGCCTGCGCCACCGACGCTCATACCGCAGAGTAATTCCAATGCGCTCTCTTAACCTCCACCTGAAAATCCTGATCGCCATTCTGGTGGTGCTGGGCATTTCAGTTACGGCCTATCAGATCTTCGTGCTCGGGATTCCCGTGACCGAAGACGCCACTGACGACTTGTGGAACATCGACGCCAAGGTCGAGTTCGTCGCCAGTGCCAAGGACCCGGTCAAGATCCAGATGTTCGTGCCGCCGCTGAGCCGCGACTTTGTGAGCCTGAACGAAAGCTTTATCTCCAATAACTACGGCGTGGCGGTGAACCGGATCGATGGCAACCGCAAGGTCACGTGGTCGGCACGTCGGGCCAAGGGCAACCAGACCCTTTATTACCGCCTGGTGCTGACCAAACGTTATTCCGGCGAAAAATCCAAGATCAAAGGCCCGACCTTCCGCGACAGTATCGCCGTCGAAGGTGCGGAAAAAGTCGCCGCCGAAGCCCTGCTCGCGCCGATTCGCCAGCACTCGGCCGACGTCGAAACCTTCGTCGGCGAAGCGATCAAGCGCGTCAACAATCTCAACGACGACAACGTGAAGCTGTTGCTCGGCGGTGATCCTTCCACCGCGAACAAAGCCCGGATCGTCGAGCTGGTGCTGTCCATCGCCCACGTGCCAGTGGAGAAGGTCCACACCATCCGTCTGGTGGCCGACCAACCGCAAATCCCTGAACTCTGGTTGCGCAGCTTCAACGGCACCGATTGGCTGTACTTCAACCCGGAAACCGGCGAACAGGGCATGCCGACCGACCGCCTGCTGTGGTGGACCGGCGACGAAAACCTGATCACCGTTGATGGCGGCAAGAAAGCCAACGTAACCTTCAGCCTGAACAACAGCGAAATGAACGCCATTCGCCTGGCCAAGCTGACCGACGAAAACACCGACGCCAACTTCCTCGAATACTCGCTGTACGGCCTGCCGCTGCAAACCCAGCAGACGTTCATGATCATGGTGATGATCCCGATTGGCGTGCTGGTGATCCTGATCCTGCGCAACCTGATCGGCCTGCAGACCCTCGGCACCTTTACCCCGGTGCTGATTGCCCTGGCCTTCCGCGAGACGCAGCTGGGCTTCGGGATTGTGCTGTTTACGATCATTACCGCACTGGGGCTGTCGCTGCGTTCCTACCTTGAACACTTGAAGCTGCAAATGCTGCCGAGGCTGTCGGTGGTGCTGACCTTTGTCGTGGTACTGATCGCGGCGATCAGTCTGTTCAGCCATAAACTTGGGCTGGAGCGCGGGTTATCGGTGGCGCTGTTCCCGATGGTGATTCTGACCATGACCATCGAACGCCTATCGATCACCTGGGAAGAACGCGGCTCCGGGCATGCCCTGAAAGTGGCAATCGGTACGCTGTTCGCCGCCTCCCTGGCGCACCTGATCATGAGCGTTCCGGAACTGGTCTACTTCGTGTTCACCTTCCCGGCGATCCTGTTCATTCTGGTGGGCTTCATGCTGGCCATGGGTCGCTATCGCGGCTACCGCCTGACCGAGCTGATCCGCTTCAAAGCGTTTCTCAAGGCTGACTCGTAATGTTCGGTTTCTGGAAGACCTGGAAGGCCCTGGAAGCCCGGGGCATCATGGGGATCAATCGGCGTAACGCAGACTACGTGCTCAAGTACAACAAGCGCAGCCTGTACCCGATTGTCGATGACAAGATCATCACCAAGGAACGCGCGATTGCCGCCGGGATTAACGTGCCGGAGTTGTACGGGATCATTTCCACCGAGAAAGAAATCGACAACCTCGACCAGATCATCGGCGGGCGTAACGACTTCGTGATCAAACCGGCCCAGGGCGCGGGCGGTGACGGCATTATTGTGGTGGCCGACCGTTTCGAGGGCCGTTATCGCACGGTGTCCGGAAAGATCCTCAGCCATGAGGAACTCGAGCACCATATCTCCAGCATCCTCACCGGCCTGTATTCCCTGGGCGGCCACCGTGACCGGGCGCTGATCGAATACCGCGTGACCCCGGACCAGATTTTCAAGAGCATCAGCTACGAAGGCGTGCCGGACATTCGCATTATCGTGCTGATGGGTTACCCGGTGATGGCCATGCTACGCCTGCCGACTCGCCAGTCTGGCGGCAAGGCTAACCTGCACCAGGGCGCCATCGGCGTCGGTGTCGACCTGGCAACCGGCCTGACCCTGCGCGGCACCTGGTTGAACAACATCATCGCCAAACACCCGGACACCACCAACGCAGTGGACGGCGTGCAATTGCCCTACTGGGACGGCTTCATGAAACTCGCCGCCGGTTGCTATGAGCTGTGCGGGCTGGGTTACATCGGCGTGGACATGGTGCTCGACCAGGAGAAAGGCCCGCTGATTCTTGAGCTGAACGCCCGGCCGGGGTTGAACATTCAGATTGCCAACGATTGTGGGCTGACGTTGCGTACCCATGCGGTCGAGGCGCGGCTGGAAGAATTGAAGGCTCGCGGGATTAGCGAGACCGCGCAGGAACGGGTGGCGTTTGTTCAGGAGATGTTTGGGCATATTCCGCCGGTTGAGGGTTGATCCCTTGTGGTTACACACATTCTTTTGTGGCGAGGGAGCTTGCTCCCGCTCGGCTGCGCAGCAGTCGTAAAATCGGCCGACTCGGCCTGCCTGACACTGTTGAGGTGAATGGTTTTGGGGCCGCTTCGCAGCCCAGCGGGAGCAAGCTCCCTCGCCACAGGTTTCTTGCCAGCCGCTATGGATGTGTCTCTTCCCGACATCCCCTCTAGGAGCAAATCCTGCAGAGGACTACAATCGCCACCCCGCCTCGATGGCTGATCTGCCCCGCCCATGTTGACCTGTTCCGTACACCCGCTGCCCTATCGCGCCAACCCCGCCGAGTACTTCGCGGCGATTCGTCATGCCCCCGGCGCCGTGCTGCTCGACAGTGGCCGGCCAACGGCTGATCGCGGTCGTTTTGACCTGCTCAGCGCTTGGCCGTTGGCGCAGTTAGCCGTGTTGCCGAACGAAAGCGGCGGCGATTTCCTGCAACGTCTTCGGGACAATCTGACACGACTGGGTAAAGCGTCAGTCCCGAATGACCTGCCTTTCGCTGGCGGTTTGATTGGCTACCTGAGTTACGACTTCGGCCGTCATCTGGAGAATCTGCCGAGCCAGGCGCAAGACGACCTGCACTTGCCGGATGCGCGTTTCGGTCTGTATGACTGGGCGTTGATCAGCGATCACCAACTGATTACAAGTCAGTTGGTGTTCCACCCGACGCTGATCGAAAGCGAGCGGCAACGTTTGATCGCGCTGTTCAGCCAGCCAGCCTCTGAACCGGCCGAACAGTTCAAGCTGAAAGCCCCAATGAGTGCCGATCTCAGCGCCGACGATTATCGCCAGGCCCTTGAACGGATCCAGCAGTACATCCAGGCCGGCGACTGCTATCAGGTCAACTTCGCCCAGCGCTTTCGCGCGCAATGCCAGGGTGACCCATGGACCGCGTATTGCGCGCTGCGGGCGGCCTGCCCGACGCCGTTTTCCGGTTTCCAGAGCCTGCCTGACGGCGGTGCGGTGCTGAGCCTGTCACCGGAGCGTTTCGTCAAAGTCAGTGAGCGTCAGGTGGAAACCCGCCCGATCAAAGGCACCCGCCCTCGCGGTCTGACACCTGCCGAAGACGCCGCAAACGCCGCCGAACTCTTGGCCAGTCCCAAGGAACGCGCCGAGAACCTGATGATCGTCGACCTGATGCGCAACGACCTCGGTCGCACCTGTCGCATCGGTTCGGTGCGGGTGCCGGAGTTGTTCAGCCTGGAAAGCTATCCGAACGTGCATCACCTGGTGAGCAGCGTTACCGGTGAACTGGCGCAAGACAAGGACGCATTGGACCTGATCGCCGGCAGCTTCCCCGGCGGTTCGATTACCGGCGCGCCGAAAATCCGCGCGATGCAGATCATTGATGAACTGGAGCCGACCCGGCGTGGGTTGTACTGCGGTTCGTTGGTTTACCTGGACGTGCGCGGCGAGATGGACAGCTCCATCGCCATTCGCAGTTTGCTGGTCAAGGGTGGGCAGGTGTGTTGCTGGGGCGGCGGCGGGATTGTTGCTGATTCGGAGTGGCAGGCTGAGTATCAGGAATCGATAACCAAGGTGAAGGTGTTGCTCGATACCCTGCAAAACCTTTAGCTTTTTGTGGCGAGGGAGCTTGCTCCCGCTGGGGTGCGAAGCGCCCCCAAAATCCTCGCGACTGCTTCGCAGCCGAACGGGAGCAAGCTCCCTCGCCACAATGTTGTGTTTACAAACTCAACGCCCGATTCGAGGCCTTGATGAATTCCTGCTTCAACTCCGCAAAGGTATGCACCGCCGGGAACTGCGGGAACTCGCGAATCACATTGTCCGGCGCATGGAACAGAATCCCGGCATCCGCCTCGCCCAGCATCGTGGTGTCATTGTAGGAATCACCCGCCGCGATCACCCGGTAGTAAAGACTCTTGAAAGCCAATACCGACTGACGCTTGGGATCTTTCTGACGCAACTGATAGCTCGTCACCCGCCCGGCATCGTCGGTAATCAGACGATGGCAAAGCAAGGTCGGGAAGCCCAGTTGACGCATCAGCGGCTGGGAAAACTCGTAGAACGTGTCCGACAGAATCACCACCTGGAAGCGCTCGCGCAGCCAGTTGACGAACTCGATGGCGCCGTCCAGCGGCTGCAGCGTGGCGATCACTTCCTGGATGTCGGAGAGCTTCAGGCCATGCTCGTCGAGGATTCGCAGGCGCTGCTTCATCAGCACGTCGTAATCGGGAATGTCCCGGGTGGTGGCCCGGAGGGATTCGATTCCGGTTTTTTCGGCGAAGGCGATCCAGATTTCCGGGACCAGCACACCTTCAAGATCCAGACAGGCAATTTCCACAAGACACTCCCATTTGTATTGATTATTGAGTCGAGCGAGCAAAAAGATTGCCGAACTCTAGCGACTCGGGCCAGCCTGCGCAACGCAGAGGGGCGCCAGCGGCTGTAGGATTTTGGTACCATCTGGTCCATATAGAGCGCCAAGCGCCACTGACCTGTAGGAAGCCGCCCTGATGAGCCCAACGTTCGACGTCGTGGAACTCGCCACGACCTATGCCAACAAATCCGCGCAGGACATCCTGAAGCTCGCGTTCGCCGAGTTTGGCGATGATCTGTGGATATCTTTCAGCGGCGCCGAAGACGTGGTGCTGGTGGACATGGCCTGGAAGCTGAACAAGAACGTCAAAGTGTTCAGCCTCGATACCGGGCGCTTGCACCCCGAGACCTACCGTTTCATCGATCAAGTGCGCGAGCACTATAAGATCGACATCGAACTGGTGTCGCCGGACTACACGAAACTTGAACCGTTCGTGAAGGAAAAAGGCCTGTTCAGCTTCTATAAGGACGGCCATGGCGAATGCTGCGGCATCCGCAAGATCGAACCGCTGCGTCGCAAACTGTCCGGCGTCACCGCTTGGGCCACCGGCCAGCGCCGGGACCAGAGCCCGGGCACCCGCAGCGCCGTCGCGGTGCTGGAGATAGACACCGCGTTCTCCACGCCCGAGCGCACCCTGTACAAGTTCAACCCGTTGGCGCAAATGACCAGCGAAGAAATCTGGGGTTACATCCGCATGCTGGAGCTGCCGTACAACAGCCTGCATGAGCGTGGGTTCATCAGCATCGGCTGCGAGCCTTGCACGCGCCCGGTGCTGCCGAACCAGCATGAACGTGAAGGTCGCTGGTGGTGGGAAGAAGCGACGCAGAAAGAATGCGGGTTGCATGCGGGGAATATCATCAGTAAATCCAAGGCTTAACCATCAGTCTAGTGAGATCCAAATGTGGGAGCGGGCTTGCTCGCGAAAGCGGTCTGACATTCAACAATGATGCTGAATGTGCCGGCCCCTTCGCGAGCAAGCCCGCTCCCACAGGTTCGATGTCTACTTCAAATTAATGTGTACACACGAATGTCACCATAAGTGCCATTTATGTGTGCACTTTTAGTTCCTTCGCCCCGAAAAGTTACATCCTCCTTTCCTGACTTCCTCAGTCGATCTTTCTAACGAATCCCGTAAGAAAATAAATACCTGTTCAAACGGTCAATTTATATCGCCTGATTTTCAGTTACTTATCTTCAATCAATAACAAAACGAAATTACAGAAGAACTTCATAGATCTTGAGCTGGCATAGATCTGGCTTTAGCGCACTTATATTTTGTATACAATCACAATCAA
Source organism: Pseudomonas sp. 10S4 (assembly GCF_034344865.1). Lineage (NCBI taxonomy): Bacteria > Pseudomonadati > Pseudomonadota > Gammaproteobacteria > Pseudomonadales > Pseudomonadaceae > Pseudomonas > Pseudomonas sp. 10S4. Next base: position 3,959,297 of record NZ_CP133774.1, on the reverse strand, counting down.
AACATACACACACTTTAGATCCGCAAGCCTGAAGCGCCCTATCCCGTACAGGCTGCAGATGCCCCGTAACCAGTGATGCTCGCCACCCGCGACGAAGATTTGTCGAGCCCACGCTCATGCACAGTCATCGCGGCCTTCGAGCATCAGGAGCCTGCCGGAATGCGTACTAGCCTATCCAATAACAACATCGCGCTGGATCTGCCCTCCTCTCAACCTGCCCACAACCTTCACGATCAAACACTTCAGGCCCCGGTGGTGCTCAGCCCCCGTTTGCATAACAAAGACCTGGCACCCACCAAGGCTGAAGGCCGGCGCTGGGGTCGTTACAGCATCTTTGCCCTGTGGACAAATGATGTGCACAACATCGCCAACTATTCGTTCGCCATCGGCCTGTATGCCTTGGGGCTGGGCGGTTGGCAGATCTTGCTGTCGTTGGGGATCGGCGCGGCGCTGGTGTATAGCTTCATGAACCTCTCCGGCTACATGGGCCAGAAAACCGGTGTGCCATTTCCGGTCATCAGCCGCATCAGTTTCGGCATTCACGGGGCGCAAATTCCTGCACTGATTCGCGCCATTATCGCCATCGCCTGGTTCGGAATTCAGACGTACCTCGCGTCGGTGGTCTTTCGGGTATTACTGACAGCGGTGCATCCCGGTTTCGCCGATTACGACCACAACTCGATCCTCGGCCTGTCGACCTTGGGCTGGGTGTGTTTCGTGGCGATCTGGTTCGTGCAACTGGGGATTCTGGCGTACGGCATGGAGATGGTACGGCGCTACGAGGCGTTTGCCGGGCCGGTGATTCTGCTGACCGTCGCCTCCCTCGCCGGGTGGATGTACTTCCAGGCCAACGCGACCATCGCCTGGTCGATTCGCGAACCGCTGACCGGTGGCGAGATGTGGCGCAATATCTTTGCCGGCGGTGCGCTGTGGCTGTCGATCTACGGCACGCTGATCCTCAACTTCTGCGACTTCGCCCGCTCTTCACCATGCCGCAAAACCATCAAGGTCGGAAATTTCTGGGGCCTGCCGGTCAATATTCTGGTGTTCGCCAGCATCACCGTCCTGCTCTGCGGCGCGCAATTTCAGATCAACGGCCGGATCATCGAAAGCCCAACGGAAATCATCGCCTCGATCCCCAACACCTTCTTCCTGGTGCTCGGTTGCCTGGCGTTCCTGATCGTCACCGTGGCGGTGAACATCATGGCCAACTTCGTCGCCCCGGCCTTCGTGCTCAGTAACCTGGCGCCGAAATACCTGACCTTCCGCCGCGCCGGGCTGATCAGCGCAACCATCGCCGTGTTGATCCTGCCGTGGAACCTCTACAACAGCCCGTTAGTGATCGTGTATTTCCTGTCCGGCCTCGGCGCTCTGCTCGGCCCGTTGTACGGGGTGATCATGGTCGACTACTGGCTTGTACGAAAAGGTCAGGTCAACGTGCCGCAGTTGTACAGCGAAGACCCCAACGGCGCTTATTACTACAGCCGAGGCGTCAATCTGCGCGCCGTGGCGGCGTTTATTCCTGCAGCGTTGATCGCCATCGTCCTGGCGCTGATGCCGGGTTTCCACTTGGTATCGCCGTTCTCCTGGCTGATTGGCGCCGGGATTGCAGGGATGCTCTACCTGATCATCGCCAAGCGGCAGCCTTATTACGCCGACGTCAGCGGTGAAGCCATCGCGGTCGATAACGTCAGCCATTAATCCCATCGCGGCCCGGCAGTGTCGGGCCGCAGAACCACCCCGCTATAAGGACTTTCCATGCGAATTCTCGTGGTCAACGTCAACACCACCGAATCCATCACCCAGGCCATCGCCCGCCAGGCCCAGTCCGTGGCCGCGCCCGGCACCGAAATCATCGGCCTGACGCCACATTTCGGTGCCGATTCCATCGAAGGTAATTTCGAAAGCTACCTGGCCGCCATCGCGGTGATGGACCGGGTCATGTCCTACGACCAGCCGTTCGACGCAGTGATTCAGGCTGGCTACGGCGAACACGGTCGCGAAGGCTTGCAGGAATTGCTCAATGTGCCCGTCGTCGACATCACTGATGCCGGCGCCAGCACCGCGATGTTCCTCGGCCATGCTTACTCGGTGGTCACTACACTGGATCGCACTGTGCCGTTGATCGAGGATCGCCTCAAGTTGTCGGGGCTGTGGGACCGTTGCGCGTCGGTGCGGGCCAGTGGATTGGCGGTTCTGGAACTGGAGTCCGATCCGCAACGCGCGCTGGAGGCGATTGTTCGCCAGGCGGAATTGGCGGTGCTGGAGGATAAAGCCGAAGTCATTTGCCTGGGCTGCGGCGGCATGGCCGGGCTGGATGAGCAAATCCGCCAGCGCACCGGCGTGCCGGTGGTGGATGGCGTGACGGCGGCGGTGACCATTGCTGAGTCGTTGGTGCGGTTGGGGTTGTCGACGTCGAAAGTGCGGACTTATGCAACACCGCGGCCGAAGACGATTATTGGTTGGCCGGGGCGGTTTGGCAGGTAGACCGAGTTATCGTTCTTCGCGAGCAAGCCCGCTCCCACATTGGATCTGCGTCGTATACAAATCCTCTGTAGGAGCGAGGCTTGCCCGCGAAGGCCACAACTCGGTCTTAAGCCTGGCTCAAAGCGCACTAAACCGCTCCCCCAGCCCCTGCTCCGCAAACTGCTCAATGATGAAATCCACAAACGCCCGGGTCTTGCCCGGCAGCAGTTTGTGTTCCGCGTAATAGATCGAAATGTTGCCATCATCGACGTACCAATCCGGCAATACCCGCTGCAACGTCCCGGCCTGCAGATAGCCCACGGCAAACGGCATACTCACCAGCGCGATGCCCAAACCCTGGGCGGCGCTGGCACACGCTGCTTCCGAATCGCTCATGGTCATCCGTGCCTTGAGCACCAATGGACTGTGTTGCTGGGTGCGACTGGTCAGTTGCCAGGAGCGCACGCGACCGGTTTGCGGTGAGCGGATGAGAATCCCGTCGCACAGTTTGAGGTCATCAGGTTCGACAATCGCCTCGCGCCCTGCCAGATATTCGGCCGACGCCACCAACACTCGATGAGCCGGGGTCAGCTTGCGCGCCACCACGCCCTGGGGCAGCTCGAATCCGCCGCCAATCGCCGCATCAAACCCCTGAGCGATCAGGTCAACCTGACGATTGTCGAAATGCCAGTCCGGATTGATCGCCGGATAGCGCCGCAGAAACTCCCCCAGCAACGGCACGACATACAAACGCCCGAACACCGTGCCCATGCTGACTTTCAGCGTACCGGCCGGTCGCCCTTCGGCGCTGGCGAGGTTGGCCACGGCGTTTTGAATGGTGTTCAGGCTGGCGCTGACTTCGCCCAAAAACAACTGACCAGCCTCGGTCAACGTCAGGCTCCGGGTACTGCGCTGAAACAGCCGCACACCCAATCGCGCCTCAAGTTTGGCAACACTTTTACCTACCGCTGCCGGGGTCAGGCTCAGGCGCCGCGCGGCTTCGGCGAAGCTGCCGACTTCGGCGCTGCGTACGAAGCATTCGATACAGTTGAAGGTTTCCATAAGCACCACTATAAACAACTGGTTTACACAGACTATACAATTAAGGCCTACACAGAGGGTAATGCGAGGCCGATACTCGACTCCAACAACAAGGCAGCCCGCCTTGAATTTTCTGGAGATCGGCATGACCACTCAACACCTCAGCGGTAAAGTAGCTCTGATTCAAGGCGGATCCCGCGGTATCGGCGCCGCCATCGTCAAACGCCTGGCCGCTGAAGGCGCGGCAGTCGCCTTTACTTACGTCAGCTCCGCCGCCAAGGCTGAAGAATTGCAAAACAGCATCACCGGCAACGGCGGCAAAGCCCTCGCCATCAAGGCCGACAGCGCCGACGCCGAAGCCATTCGTAGCGCCGTGACCGCTACCGTCGAAGCCTTTGGCCGCCTGGACATACTGGTCAACAACGCTGGCGTGCTGGCTGTCGGACCGCTGGAAGATTTCAAACTCGAAGACTTCGATAAAACCCTGGCCATCAACGTGCGCAGCGTATTCGTCGCCACCCAGGCCGCAGCCAAGCACATGACCGAAGGCGGTCGCATCATCAACATCGGCAGCACCAACGCCGACCGCATGCCCTTCGCCGGTGGCGGCCCGTACGCGATGAGTAAATCAGCACTGATCGGCCTGACCAAAGGCCTGTCCCGCGACCTCGGCCCACGGGGCATCACCATCAACAACGTACAACCGGGCCCGGTCGACACCGACATGAACCCGGCCGACGGTGACTTCGCCGAGAGCCTGATCCCGTTGATGTCCGTGGGTCGTTACGGTAAAGCCGAAGAAATCGCCAGTTTCGTCGCTTATCTGGTCGGCCCGGAAGCCGGTTACATCACCGGTGCCAGCCTGACGATCGACGGCGGCTTTGGCGCTTGATGATCTAAATCGCTGAAACAAAAACGCCGGCAACCTTCATCAGGTCGCCGGCGTTTTTTTATGCGCCGCGTTTAGGCCCACTCAAGCACTGGCAAGCCGCACTCGCCCGGTTTGAAGGCCTTCAACGTACGAAGAATGCCATCAGCGTGTGCGTACTTTTCATCGGCCATGGCCGCATCCGGGATCGCAATTGCGGTCATCCCCGCCGCTTTTGCCGCCGTGACGCCAAACGGCGAATCTTCGAACACCAGGCAGTCCTCGGGAGCGACACCCAGGCGCCGTGCCGCCGTCAGGAAAATATCCGGCGCCGGTTTGGCCGCACCAACTTCCGGGTCATCAGCGGTAACAATGAAGTCGAACAGCGCAAACCAGTCGCGGTGCAGCGTGGTTTTCTGGCCAAACGACTGGCGAGAAGAGCTGGTGCCCACCGCAATCGGAATGTTGTTAGCCTTCAAGTGCCGAACCAATTCCTCGGCGCCCGGCATCGCCAGTGCCGAGGGGAAACGCTCGCGCATCAGGGGTTCACGGATCACCAGAAACTCTTCGGCGGTGATCGGCAGGTCCAGCGCCTCGACCACGTAGCGCGCAAGGTCACCCGCGCCACGGCCGATGATGTTCTGTTTGATGCTCCAGTCGAAGGTCCGGCCATAACGCTCGGCGATCATGGAGGTGACCTCGGTGTAGATGCCCTCGGTGTCCAGCAGCAAGCCATCCATGTCGAAAATCACGGCCTTGATCGGGCCGAACGCTTTCAGTGGTGCATTCATCGCATCTGATCCGTTTTTAATGACATCCCAGGCGGCTCAGGTACGGCCAGTACTCGGATCGATTAAAGGGTTCAGCAGCATAACGAGCGCGGCTGGCTTAGGGCAACGGGCAATGCCCTGCGGATGAAAAAACCTGCATCCATGATTTAGCGATTATCCCTACAGCAAACACCTCCTTTCCTGACTTCTTTCCGGATTGATCCACCGCAAAGTCTCGCGTTCCCAATTGATGCGCGCGAGTGACTGCGAATGTTCGACCCCAAAGGACTGCTGGCCCTGAACAACACCATCGGCCTGCTGGTGGTCGCCGCCATGAATCCCGATCAGCCAAACGTCGAGGCGTTGCTCGGCGAGTTTCGCTTCTGCCTTAACGATTACGAACGCTGGGCGGAAAACTTCTGGACCGGCTGGGCCCTGGATGTCGAGCAGGTGTTCAAGGTGGGTAACGACGTTCGCCTCAGTGCACCGCTGAATTCCACCACGCCTGTCAGTTCGGTCGTCACCCAATGCCCGGCCGAGGGTCCGTTGACCCTGGTGCATATGTTCGAGGCCGCGCGTTTCGTGCCGATCGGCAACACGCCGGTAATGCTCGAACCAGTGATCGCGGACCGCAAAGGTGCGCTGACATTCGGTGAACCCATCCACAAGACCATCGGCCCGAGCGGCATTCTCGAAGTATCCGACTGCTCGCGGGGCCAGCGTTATCGCATCACCTTCTTTCCCGATGTTTCGGCCGAGCACGTCAAAGTGCTCTACGCCTCTTATCAAGGCTTGATCGACGAGCTCGAAGGCTGGCTGCGCAATGAGTGGATCAGCGAGTTCGAGCCGTTGTGGGCCGAGTTTTCCAGCGCCGGGTTCCTGGATCGCTACGGCCTGCTGCAAGAGGCGGACTGGCGAGGTGTGGGCAATTTGTTGCAGGGCGTATGGGATGACGTGAAGCAGGTCTACGCCCTGCTCGCCGATCTGCAAGCCAACAGCGAGAAGCTGCTGGAGTACTTGACTCAAGCCGAGCTGGACGCGCTGCTCAATGCCTCTGCAGAGGCCATCGCCAATGGCTTGCTGGTGCTGAGCGATGAGCCGCTACTGTTCATTCACCTCGCCGCGTTTACCAGTTGGCTGAGGATGCTGCCGCCGCAATTCGCCGCCGAGGTGGTGGCGGAAATTCGCACAGACTTGCTGATCGCTTTCCTACTGACAAGCGTGACCGGCACATTAGGCACGACGCTGGGTTTAAGCACCAAAGCGCTCGACAAAATCAAATCCCCACGCGCACGGCAATGGCTGGCGGCCGCCACCTTGCGCCTGAGCGAGTTGACTGCGCAATCCAGGCTGACCGCCCACGCCGGCGCGTTCAAACCCTTGGCAGTCAACGCCCGCCATGCGCCGTTGAATCCGACGCCGACGTTGCCGCTGGAGATTCGCAGCGGTCAAGCGCCGGTTCTAGTGGTGAAGAATCCGGCAGCTGTCGCGCGCGACAAGACCGACGCGCAAACCCGAATGGTCCGACACGAACCTCGCAACGATGCGCCGGACCAGGCGAAAAACCCCAACGGCGACAGTGCCGATTGCGGGCCATTGACTTGCACCAATGGCTGTCCGGTGTCGATGGTCACCGGTGAAGAACTGCTGACCCTGACCGATGGTGCCCTCGACGGTTTGCTGACATTTGAGTTCACCCGGCTGTATCGCACCAGTGCGGTGGAACTCGACTGTGGGCTGGGCTGGGGTTGGAGCCATTCCCTTGCCCACCGCCTGGAAATCGATGGCGATAGCGTCATCTGGATCGACCATGAAAACCGTCGTACGAAGTTTCCGCTGCCGAGTGTCGAGCGCCCGGCGATCCACAACAGCCTGTCGCGGGCAGCGATTTATCTGGGGGATGCGCCGCAAGAACTGATCGTCGCATTGGCCGGCGCAACGTCCAGGTTCTACCACTTTCATAACGGGCGCCTGACGACGATCAGCGACGCTTACGGAAACCGGCTACGCATCATCCGCGATCATCAGGAGCGAATTCAACGCCTCGACAACGGTGCCGGGCGCTCGCTGCTGTTGTGTTACGAGCGTCGACACCTCATCGCCATCGAGTATCAGATATTTCATCCGGCGGATGCGCAGGGTCACGCATGGCGTACAGAGCAGACGCTGGTTTGCCTACCACTATGACGCCCGTCATCGCCTGATCGAAACGACCAATGCCGCTGGCGAAAGCGAACGGTATGACTACGACGATCAGCACGTGATCCTGCAGCGGCAATTGGCCGGTGGGGCGAGTTTCTTCTGGGAGTGGGAAAAGTCCGGCAAGGCTGCACGGTGTGTCCGACATTGGGCGTCTTTTTCGCAGATGGACACGGCTTATACCTGGGATGACCAGGGCGGCGTCGTGGTGAAAAACGCCGACGGCAGCGAAGAAGCCTACGTCCATGACGGTCAGGCGCGGCTGGTGCGCCGGGTTGAACCGGAGGGTGGCAAACATCTCAAGGCCTATGACGACCAGGGCCGGTTGGTCACCGAGCAAAGTCCGCTCGGGGCGATAACCCGCTATCGATACGACGAGGTCGGACGGCTGATTGCGCTGATTCCACCCGAAGGCGAGCCGACGTCTTACGAGTACCGCAACGGTTTCCTCTATGCGCGATTTCGCGGCAACGCGGTATGGAAGTATCAGCGCAATGCCCAGGGTGACGTGACCGAGGCGACCGATCCTGATGGGCAGGTCAGCCACTATTACTACGATGCTCAGGGTCGATTGCTGTCGATCCGTTATCCGGACATCAGCCGGCACCTGTTCGCCTGGAATGACTTGGGGCAACTGATCGAAGAGACGTTGCCGAACGGTGGTCGGCGACTGTTTTCCTACGATGTGCTGGGGCGGCAGACGACGCGGCAGGACGAACACGGCACCCTGACTCACTACCAATGGGACGCCGTCGGACGCCTGATTCAGAGCACCCAGGCTTGCGGTGCTACGCGCACGTTTAGCTACAACGCCTACGGCAAGATCAGCGCCGAACGTGACGAACTCGGCCACATCACCCGTTACGAGTATGCCGACGACTTGCACCTGGTCAGCCGCCGGATAAACCCTGACGGCACGCAACTGAAGTATCGCTACGACAACGCGCAGCTTCTTCTGACCGAGATCGAAAACGAATCCGGCGAACACTATCAGCTGGACTACACGCCCAACGGTTTGATCCGGCAAGAAACCGGTTTCGATGGCCGGCGCACCGCGTATGCCTACGACCTTAACGGGCACCTGCTGGAAAAAACCGAGTTCGGCGATGACGGCTCGCAACTCGTCACCGGTTACCAGCGCGATTCGGTTGGGCGGTTGCTGATCAAGACCCTGCCCGATGGCCTCAAGGTCGAGTATCGCTACGACAGCCTCGGTCGCCTGGTCAGCGTTGATGACAGTCATGAACATCCGCTGGAATTTGCCTACGACCAGCAAGACCGCCTCATCACCGAGCACCAGGGCTGGGGCACGCTGCGCTATGGCTACGACGCTTGCGGCCGGCTCAACCACATTCGCCTGCCGGACAACAGCAAACTCGATTACCACCACGCCAAGGGCGGCGCACTCACGGCCATCGACCTCAATGGCACCAGGCTGACGTCGCACACGTTCTCCGTCGGCCGCGAGCAACATCGCCAACAGGGCCTGTTGCTCAGCGACTACCAATACGACGACCAGGGTCGCCTCAAAGCCCACTCCGTAAGCCAACAGCGACAACCGCTCTACCGTCGCGATTATGCCTACAGCGCCAACGGCAATCTCGACCACATTGCCGACACCCGCCATGGCCAACGCAGCTACCAGTACGACGCGCTCGACCGGCTGATCCGCGTCCGACACTCCCGCGATCACCTGCCTGAAGGCTTCGCCCACGACCCGGCAGGCAATCTTCTGATGCAGGATCGCCCGGGTCCGGCACAGGTTTTGGGTAATCGACTGCTCATGCAGGGTGATCGACATTACGACTATGACCCCTTCGGCAACCTGATTCGTGAACGCCGCGGCACTGGGCAGAAGTTAGTTACAGAGTATCGATATGACTGTCAGCACCGCCTGATCGGCGTCACGCCGCCGGATGGTCGTTGTGTGAGTTATCGCTACGACGCCTTTGGCCGTCGCATCAGCAAAACCGTCGACGGTAAAACCACCGAATTCTTTTGGCAGGGCGATCAGGTTGTCGCTGAAAGCAGTCGCGAGCATTACCGCAGCTATGTATATGAGCCTGGCACCTTCCGTCCATTGGCCATGCTCGATGGCAAAGGCCCGCGCCAGGCCTACCCGTTCTACTACCAACTCGACCATCTCGGAACGCCGCAGGAACTGACCGACTACAGCGGCGACATAGTCTGGGCGGCGCAGTACACCGCCCATGGCCGACTGACCCGCCTCAACCGCGACACCGATCAGGTGCTGGATCAGCCATTGCGGTTTCAGGGTCAGTATTTCGACGCGGAGACAGGGCTGCATTACAACCGGCATCGGTACTACAACCCGGACGTTGGGCGGTATCTGACGCAGGATCCGCTGAAGTTGGCGGGTGGGCTGAACGGGTATCGGTATGGGCTGAATCCGACGGGGTGGGTTGATCCGTTGGGGTTGAGTGATTGTCCGGGTGGGGGTGGGTGTAAGAGGCCGGGGGTTGGGGAGAGGGATCCGGCTGATGTAGTGGGAGTTGCCCATGGAGAGCCCGGGACACCCAGCCCCAAACAAGAAAACTATTACTTATACCGCGGTGATGACCGTGAACCTTGGGAAATCTTTGAGGCTGGTTTTGAACCCTTGGGAGATAGTAAAGATCTCTACTTGCATGCTTTGGATAATCGAAGCCCTCCGAGTCACTTTGTCAGTACTTCGATTTCAGAAAAGGAGGCAAAAAAATTCGCGACGGGCTACGGACTTGCCGATGGATATGTTTATGTACTAAAAAACATTAAAGGTATCGATGTCAATAAAGAGCTCGGCCTAATGTCACCCCATAGGCGTGAAATAGAAATAGCATTCCTAGGAGGAATACAAAACCACGACATCGTCGGTGTTACACCCGTCCACGCTGATGGTAGCTATAAGGGCTACTCGATACCAAACCCGTACAGGAAGTGATCATGATAAATATAGAAATATCACTAAGCACTCATGGCCTAATCGAGACCGCTATAGTCAAATGTGACAGAAAGAAACGAACACTAGCCATCACAATGCCCAGCGGCTTGCAAAGGGAATATTCGGCAGCCGACCTTTACTTATGTTTTGGAATGTTGAGAGCAGACTATCCTGAGACAAAATTTCTATGTAAAGGCGCTAAATTAAACGTCCACCCTTCTCGGATGTCGTCTCAAATGTCCAGCGGTTTGGTCGCCTACGAACTCGAGTTCGGAAAACCCAGCGAAGAAGAGAACATCGTGCGAATTTTTGATTATGAAGACAACAACATAACTAATAACATAGAGGATCAACAAACCTTCTACAAAGCATGGATTGATTCTTTAACAATCACAACACCATCAAACCCCAAAAACAAATTGCAGGACTAATGAAGGCAGACCTATTTAAATAGAAGTAGCAATTACAAGAGATTATAAAATAGATTACATTCTCAGACCAACAGTTAGCTGGAGCTATAGGACGCGCCTCTGGCCATAGTATTTTTAATCCAACTAGGAAATAAGGCATGCTCAGCGTAGAGCTTATTATTATCAAAGACGGCAGACGCCAAGTTGCCAAACTTCTCTGCAACACTGAAATGCTGACGATCAACTTCACTTTGGAGGGTGGACACAGTAAAACTTATTCGGGGGATGATTTCTACGAATGCCTTGGTCACATCAGAAAGGAACATTGCGACGTAACATTTCTATGTAAGGGCGCAAAAGTAAACGTCCACCCTTCCAGTATGTCTTCACAGATGTCTCCTGGGAGTTAAAGCATATGAACTCACGCTTGGAAAATATGCATTAGAAGCGACATCGTAAATATTTTTGACTACGAGGAAAACAACCTGACGAATGATCCCGAGGTGCAGAGAGACTTCTTTTTACGCTGGGTTGCATCAGATATTTCGGAAGAATGAATAATTGGAACCTTGCGCCCAATTGGGGGACAGATTTATTTACATTAGCGTGATAATAAAGTTTGTGACCGACATTAAGGAACACGAAGGAAACCTGAACAATCTCGATGAGATTTTAGAATCCGCGAATAACGTTTGGCACGACAGACTGGAGCATCGGAGAAGATGAGCTACAAAAATGAACTCCTCGAAAAGCTAATCGTCGATTTCCTTTCGAAAGTAGAAAAGGCCGCTGTATTACTCCAGGAAAAATTTGGTACACGATGCATTTTGAGGCTCTGGCACACAAAAAAAATAGAACGGTGCGGAACAATTATTGACAACATAACATATGAGTTACATGGCGTTGGCTGTGCTGTTTATCTACCAGAAGCATGCATAGATTTCGACTATGGCCCGAACGGAAGAACTGACGGCTTTGATGTTTGGCGACTATATTTGCTTGCGTGCGAGCTACCGCACCAATACGAAAAACACACTGACATGCAAGTGATAAAATCCGATTTCGAAGAATATATTGAGATGGGCAAGCTTGAAAAAATATCGCCATCAGATGGGCTTTATGTAGTTAAAGGGAACAGATTTGTTTAATAAAAATCCCGGCTAAACCGCTATAAAAATGGCTCAACCGTCACCAATGGAAAGCCGTGAAAAGTCAAAGAGTACGCGGTGTAAGTTAAGCGCATCCAAAACGGGACAGATCTATTTACATTACAATGGTTATTCCACAACCAAAACATGTACGGAAAACAGCTTTGAAGACAATAGAAATAGAAATATCTATAAATAAAGACAAACTCACTGAGACAGCCAAGATCGAATGTGACCGACAAAAACTCGTGCTAACTTTCACAATGCAGAGCGGCTTAAAAAAACATATGCAGCTTCTGATCTTTATGTTTGTCTAGGGATGTTGAGGGCTGACTTTCCGGATATAAAATTTCTATGTAAAGGCGCTAAGCTTAACGTCCACCCCTCGCGCATGAGTTCTCAGATGGCTGGTGGAGTAGTAGCGTATGAAGTCAGCATGGGAAAACCCGCCGAACAGGAAGATATCGTCAACATCTTCGACTATGAGGATACAGACATCACAAACGACATTGAGCAACAACGAGAATTCAATAGGCGCTGGCTCGCTTCGTTAGCGCACTAGCATGGGGTGCTAGGGGTCGAGCGGTTCAACCCCTATATGCCTTCAACTCGGCTCCCCCGACCCATCCTCCCCCGCAATATCCGGATCATCAGGACTCGCCTCAACATCACCATCACCCTGCTTCACATCATCCTCCGCAACCTGCTCCACTCCCGCGTCATCCTCATCGTCTGGCGGACGCTGGTCACGACTCAGCGAGTCAGTAGGAGAAGGCAGCGGATATTCAGGCGTTTCGTCGACGTCGGCGACTTTCGGGTCTGCGTTCATAAAGCACCTCTCGAAGGGCCTGAAAAGCAGGCCCTTGATAGTTCGAGGAAGTGGCTATCCAAGCGTTCGGTCCGAGAGACGATCGGTCGGCACGTGATCAATCTTCGTCTTCCTCTTCATTCTCGGTATTACCCACGTCTCCGGCATCATCGGCATCGTTAAGCGGTACCGTCGCATCGTCCATCAACGAACCTGGGTCTTCATTACCCGGATCGTTGAGTTCGTCTGAGTCGTCTTCGGTTTCAAGCGTCATGGCACGCCTCACATAGTTCAGGGAGTGTATGAAGTTCGAGGCGTCCTACAACCAAACGTTCCAGCGCCCTACCCACAGATACGAAAAACCCGGCGCTTGGCCGGGTTTCTGCTGTCACGATATCGAATCAGTGACCTTTGTGGTGCTTGTACCTGTTGTCGTGCTTGTACCTGTTGTTGTGTTTATCGCGGCCGCCGGAATGAGAACTGCGGCCGTCGCTACCCAAATTGTTACCGACCGCGCCACCCGCCGCGCCACCCAGGCCTGCGCCAATTGTCGAACCGGTGGAGCCGCCCAGACTATGGCCGACCACCGAGCCGCCCGCCGCCCCGACACCACCGCCCACCGCCGCTTCTGTGCGACTGCCCTTGCGTGCGCCGACGGCACCGCCCGCCGCGCCGCCGACTCCTGCGCCGATGGCTGCACCGGTGCTGCCGCCCATTTGCTGGCCGACCACATTACCCAGCGCGCCACCCAGACCACCGCCGACCGCCGCGGTGCCATCGCCGGCAGCCATTGCGCCCTGAGCGACCAGAAGTCCAAAAACCAACGTAGACAATGTCAAACGCATGATATGAACCTCAAAATTTCCGAACTCGGGAATAGAGCGCATTCAAATGAAAGGTGCGCCCGGTTATATGAGATTGGAGGCTCATGCGGGGAGATTCGTTCACAAACGAAAAAGCCCGGCATCAAGCCGGGCTTTTTGCGCTGACCAATCAGGATCAGTGACGCTTGTGACCTTTCGACAGGTTGGTACCTACCGCGCCGCCCGCTGCGCCGCCCAGGCCAGCGCCGATGGTTGCACCGGTCTTGCCGCCCAGACTGTTGCCGATAACCGAACCGCCAGCCGCGCCGACGCCACCGCCAATGGCTGCTTTGGTACGGCTGCCTTTCGGTGCCGCGATGGCACTGCCTGCTGCGCCCGCTACGCCAGCACCAATCGCTGCGCCGGTGCTGCCGCCCATTTTCTGACCGACCACATTACCCAGCGCGCCACCCAGACCACCACCGAGCGCGGCAGTACCTTGACCGGCAGCCATCGCACCTTGAGTAACCAGAAGCCCCAGAACCAGGGCGGGCAGTGTTAAACGCATGACGAAAACCTCAAAAAAGGGGGAGAACGAAAGGGCCGAGATTGAATGCTTTAGAGATGGCAAAGTCCAGACACAAATGAGCTCGACATCGCTGTGGGCGTCGGTTGGACCACGTTTATGGAAAAGGTTTTATCGCAGGCAAAAAAAGCCCGCTGGGGAGACGGGCTGGAGTATTGCTTTCTAACGGATGAGCTGAGACTACGTAGGGCGTTGTGAAAAGATTGTGAAAGAAAAGCGCGATTCGTATGTAGGACATTTCCCAGAAACCTGACCGCCAAAAATGAAAAACCCCGCTCGATTGCGCGGGGTTTGTTTTGTCAGCGATTACTTCCTGGAAGGCGCTGCGACTTTGGGCAGAAATTTCGATTTCGGCCCTCGAGGGGCCGTCGATTTGATCTTGTCCGTCTCGACCTGATCCTCGCCAAAGCCAGCCACGTACTCGGTCTGGCCACACTGCACACAATTGTTGATTGGAAACTCAGCCCCGTCGTCTTCGATATACGGATCAGCCATTTCTTCGCCCCTTTCAAAACAGGGTCAATACCGGCAAGCCCTTTTTGCCTGAAAAATATCGACCACCAAGGCTTGTGAGACTAGCCGGTCATTACTGGACTTGTGATTCACATGACCCAAAGGCCGACGAATGGCTTTGTGTCGAAGCTGAAACATTTTATTACTTATTAGCTGGTTTCCAGCCCCCTTCCCCTATCAAGAATTTCAATTCAACGCCGCTGCACTGTTGTCATTTGAAAAATCTCAAGGAAAGAGCCGTGAATATCAATCTATCGACCTCCACCATTGTCCCGTCATCTAAAGATCTGACGATATCCGACAAAGTCCTCACCGCGACCCCGCCTACCGCGACCACCGAGGCCATGAAAGAGGCAGCCAGAAAATGGCGTGAAGCCAACCCGGACTCGGATGGGGTCATTTACCACCCCAGCAACCCGTCGCCGTCTCAACCAACAGAGCCCGGGCAGGTCATAGATGCTGTCATCACCTGGATCGGCAGTACCTCGCCGACCGCAAACTTTCCGGCGGCTGAAAGTCGACTGATTGCAGCCAATGACAGCCTCAAGACGAACTACATGCAGTTTCTGGACGATCTGAAAAACATCGATCCGGCGCTTGAAGAACAGGACTTCGGCTTCACCGTTGATCCACAAGGCAATCTAAAGGCCACCTCACTCTCTGGCTCAATAAACGCCGACGACCTTGCACGCCTCACCGACTACATGAACCGCTCCGACTCCTTGAAAGACGCCGCCAACGAATTTGCACAAAGCTCATTCGACTATGTGAAGGAAGACAAGGAATACCAGGGCACTGGCGGCTTCGTGCTGAACATGAACAACTTTGAAAAAACCGTCGATCTCGGCCAGATGTATACGTATCAAAAGTCGGGCAAGAGCAACATGGGCAACTTCTTCGCCCAACAGGTGATGACCAAAGGCGAACGCGCTCCGCACCCCTTCTGATTAGACCGGCAGGGCCCGTGTGCAAAGCGTCACGGGCCGAGGCACCTCAACTTGACCGCCGTCCCGGTCACAAACACCACCACCATCCCGCCCTTGCCCGCCGGCATGCTGGTCTCGAAATCGAGCCCCACCACCGCATCTGCCTGCAACGCCTGAGCGCGCTCCTTGATCTCGTCGGTCGCCTGAATACGCGCCTCTTTCAATGCTCGCTCCAGCGTCTGAGAGCGCCCCCAAAAAATCCCGCATCCCGGCGAACATGTCGCGGATAACGTTGACGCCCTGCACCGACTCGGCGCTGACAATGTCCAGGTAGGCGGTGATTTGGCGGCCTTCGATGGTGTGGGTTGTGGTGGTGATCATTGGGTTTCCTTCTTCATAAATGTACTCAAGGCAACTTTGACAAATGCTCAGCCAACGCCTCGAACGCCGGTAACGTCACCGGATCGTTAGCCGAGTTACTGGCCACCGGATGCGACGACATACCGCACGATCACCATCTCGGCCTTCGGGTCGACATAGATCCGTTGCCCATGCACCCCGCGCGCCATGAACGCCCCGCCCTCCTTGTTCGTCACCCACCACATCGACCGATAGCTCCAGCCCTTCAACAACTCATAGCCTGCTTTGGCGAAAGCCTGTTTATCGCCACCGCGACGAATGTCGTCCACCACCGCTTTCGGTACGATCTGCTGGTCGTTGAATTTGCCGTCATTGCGCAACATCTCGCCAAACCGGGCCAGGTCCCGCAGCCCCATGTTCAACCGCCGCCGGCAAATGGCGTACCGATGGAGTCCACGGTGAAATAAGCATCCTGCTCGGCGCCCAAACGGCTCCAGATCCGCTCCGATAACAACTACGCGACGTTGCGACCGCTGGCCCGGGCGATGATCCAACCCAGTACGTCGGTGTTGACGGTTTTGTAGCTGAACGCGCTGCCATGCTCGCCTTGCAGTTGAACCGTCTGTAAAAACTCGTAGTAAGTTCGCGGACCTGTGTAGTCCTTTGGCTTGGGCAGCGGACTGCCAGCCTTGGCGTGGGACCAGACCTCGGCATTCGGGTCTGCGTAGTCTTCGCTGTATTTGAGGCCTGTGGTCATGTCGAGCACCTGACGCACCGTGGCGCTGCCAAATGCCGAAGTCGCCAGCTCAGGGACGTAATCGGCGACAGGCTTGTTCGCATCGATCCGACCTTCCGCCACCAGCATCGCCCCGAGCGTACCGACCACCGACTTCGTCACCGACATCGCCGCATGCTGGCCTTCCGGCGTCAGTACGCCGAAGTAGCGTTCGTAGACAATCTTGCCCTTGTGCATCACCACGATGCCGTCGGTGTAAGTGGCCGCGAGGGATTGGTCCCAAGTCATCGGCGTCTTTGCGCCGAGCGGGGTGAAACTGACGGCATCGATATCTTTGCGCAGCGACGATTCCAAGGGCACCGGCGCGCCAAGCCCGCGTGAGACGTTGGTCGTCGGCATCAGTTGGCGGAAGTTCGAGACGCTCCAGCGCATGGCCGGGAACTGGAAGTAGCTGCCGTCTTCGAAACGAACGGTGCGATCAGCGGGTGGTGGTGAACCGATCATCCAGCCGAGCTTGGCGGGGTCACTGGCGGCAGCGTCGGGAAAAGTTGTGGTGCTGGCAGCGGTGGCGAGTGATGACATGAAGCACATCAGCAGCGCTATGCGGTGGAAAGCCATAGTGTCGATTCCGTTCGAGGGGATTGGCGGTCTATAACAGGCGGGATGGGATTCGTCTCAAAGCCAGGTTTTTCGGGGGGATTGAAAAGTTCGTACTGGTATTGGGGCCGAGTCCTACAAAACGTTCGGAAGCATCAGCTTGGTTGTGTATTGCTGCTTTTGGCCGCGGACACTTATAGTTTGAACGTCGCTCAACGGCGGCCAGGTTTGGCGACCTGATGACATTTGAAGGAACTTTTCCAAATCAAATGGAGCTTCACTCATGAATCAATACATGGCCCTCACCAGCAACGCCGACGATCAACCCACCCTGTTCGTCGATACCACCAAACCTTTGCATATCCTGCTAGACGCTGCTGGCTATCGAATCAGAGCCGTCACCCAAGTCCTGGAAAACCTCGCAATGCGTGGTGAAATCATCAGCGACTCAGTCATCCTCAGCGACTTCGCGCTGCTTTGCTCTATTCCTTTGAGGGATGGGTGCGATGTGCTGGATGTGATTGGGCGTCGGCTGGATAAGATGCCGGGGTGATAAAAATGGGCGACCACTTGGTCGCCCATTTTATTTAACTCAGACGCTTACTGCGCAACAACCTTACTAGCTCTATAGCCTTTTACCCGGGAACGACCTGAGAGGGTAACTCAACTGAAATCCTTATACAGCGACATATCCACAAGGGTGAGTCAGAGCCGGTTGTTGAAGCTTACAAAGATTATCGTGGCAGTCAGAACGGTGTTTACTACCGCAAGATCAAAGGATGTGCGGACAAGCTTCGTGTCGCTCCCAACTCAATGCAACTTTTGAGGGATATGGTCAAATGAAAAATTTTATACTCGGATTTGGACTAGCATTTTTTAGTATTTCGACATTCGCAGCTCAGCTAAGCCCCCTATCACCTGTGAATTAGCGGGACAGAAAAATACAATTTCATTGCTACGCTTTTCTCCGATTGAAGACTCTTTTGTCTATAAAGTCCGTTATGCCCAACAAACAAAATTCATCTATAACGGTTCAAATGAGTCTCGAGGAAGCGGAATTCAATGGCAGTGCGTTTCCGACGGAAAAAATATGAACGTGCTTGTGATTTCAGGTGAATTCACTTCGAACTTCCTGCAAGGGGTCCTGTTCTATTTCAACTCAGGGGACGGAAAAATAGAACGGATCGATTTCGCGGAAAGAAACCGCCCTCGCTGGGTAAGCATTTCCGCACAAGGTGCTCAAGTCATCTTTGAGAACACAGGCAATGAAAGTTCAAGCAAATACTTGACCTATGGGAAAAATGGGGCTTATGTGGAACTATCAGAGCTTCCCTCAACCTCAAGCTCTGCTGGTGAAAAGCTAATTGATCTAAAGAACGGCCAACAGTAAAACCCGTATTGACTCCCGG
Source organism: Pseudomonas sp. 10S4 (assembly GCF_034344865.1). Lineage (NCBI taxonomy): Bacteria > Pseudomonadati > Pseudomonadota > Gammaproteobacteria > Pseudomonadales > Pseudomonadaceae > Pseudomonas > Pseudomonas sp. 10S4. The sequence continues at coordinate 3,940,716 of NZ_CP133774.1, read as the reverse complement.
CAATCATGCAGGAAATCTACCGACAAAGCCGCCAACAACGGCGGCTTGGATCAGTTCAGATGCTGCTAGCTATTGTATTAAGCTCATAAGGTTTGAGCCGTAAAACTTCCTCTCTTATCCAATTATTCAACTGAGTCATCCGCGTCTGAATCGGCTCCGGCTCGTTCGCCGGCAGTCTAGCAACGCGGTCGAAAGCGTGGGCCTCCTTTCTAAGCCAGAAAACCTTCCGTGGTTCCGTATTGGTCCCACATCGCTTTTTTCCAGACGCCAAAAACCACAAACCCCCGACTTTCTCTAGGAAAATCAGGGGTTTGTGTTTACTTAATGTGGCGGTGAAGGAGAGATTCGAACTCTCGATACAATTTCTTGTATACACACTTTCCAGGCGTGCTCCTTAAGCCACTCGGACACTTCACCGTATCTCTTCAAACAAGTTCTGTCTGTCGAGGCGCGCTAATGTAGTCGAAAGCTTTTCCGATGGCAAATATTTTTTTCAGAATTTTCATGCGCTTAGCGATTTAGTCGTTCCGGCGGGTTCCGGGCCATGGCAAACCTGCCAATCTCCGGCGTCGTGCCCTCTTCTATATAGAGGGGAATGCACGGCCAGTGCGGCCGGCTACGCTTGTCCGACGGGAAAAGGGTGACTGGCGGGTCAGTCACGGCGCTTTACCTGGCCTACGGCGGTGGGTAACGTCTGCCTCAACTTTCATACAAGGAATAGCGTCATGAGTGAGTTAGTTTCCTACAACCTCGAAGACGGTATCGCGACCCTGACGTTGAGCAATGGCAAGGTAAACGCCATTTCCCGGACGTGATTGCGGCGTTTAATGCTGCGCTGGATCAGGCGGTGACTGATCGTGCGGTGGTGATCATTACCGGTACGCCGGGGATTCTGTCGGGCGGTTATGACTTGAAGGTGATGACGGCCGGGCCTAAAGAAGCCGTGGCGCTGGTGACGGCTGGTTCGACACTGGCCCGCCGCTTGTTGTCGCACCCGTTCCCGGTGATCGTGGCGTGCCCTGGGCATGCGGTGGCCAAGGGTGCATTCCTGTTGTTGTCGGCGGATTACCGCATTGGTGTCGACGGTCCGTTCAGCATTGGTCTGAATGAAGTGCAGATCGGTATGACCATGCACCACGCCGGGATCGAACTGGCGCGTGATCGCCTGAGCAACGCGGCGCTGCATCGTTCGGTGATCAATGGCGAGATGTTTAATCCGCAGAGCGCGATTGCGGCCGGGTTCCTCGATGTGGTGGTCTCGGCCGAGGAGCTGCAAGGTGCAGCACTGGCCGCGGCGCGTCAGTTGAAGAAGATCAACATGACCGCGCACAAGAACACCAAGCTGAAAGTGCGCCAAGCGCTGCTGGAGACGCTGGACAACGCGATCATCCAGGATCAGGAACACTTGGGCTAAGCTCCGGCCCGCTACAACGAAAAGCCCGGCCCTCGTGTCGGGCTTTTCGTACGTGCTCTGTTGAAAAGCCTGCAACCGCTCTAGGCCGTGTCTGACACTCAAGTCGGAAACATGCGCTTAAACATCGCCTATCTCCCGCCTCTATAGCGGCAATTGCCGAAAACAGTGCACATCCGTACACTGCGCCACCTTTTGTCCCGGTGGGGCCTGTAAATGCTGTTTGTGTTTCGTATGTCATTGATGGGCCTGCACTTTATTCTGGCCGGTGTGGCGGGGGTGATCCTCGGTCTGTGCCGACCGTTCAACCCGGACAACAGCCGTTTATGCGCGCGCCTGTATGCCTGGCCGGCGATGTGTATTTTGCGTCTGCGGGTGAAGACCGATGTCGGGCCGTTGATGGACAAACCCGAGAGCTGCGTGATCATCGCCAATCACCAGTCCAACTATGATCTGTTTGTGTTCGGCAACGTCGTGCCCCACCGCACCGTGTGCATCGGCAAGAAGAGCCTGAAGTGGGTGCCGCTGTTCGGTCAGTTGTTCTGGCTGGCGGGTAATGTGTTGATCGACCGCGGCAATGCGCACAAGGCGCGCCAGTCGATGCTGACCACCACGCACACCTTGCAGCATGAAGACACCTCGATCTGGGTGTTCCCGGAAGGCACGCGTAACCTCGGCGAAGAGTTGCTGCCGTTCAAGAAAGGCGCGTTCCAGATGGCGATTGCGGCCGGGGTGCCGATCGTACCGGTGTGTGTCAGCAGTTACGTCAAACACATGCGATTGAACCGCTGGAGCAGTGGGAAAATTCTGATTCGTTCGCTGCCGGCGATTCCGACCGCAGGGTTAAGCATGGACGACATGCCTCTGCTGATCGCCCAATGCCGAGAACAGATGCGCGAATGCATCGCCTCGATGGATCGACAACTGCAAGCCGCTTAAACGAAACCCGCCCTGTGCGGGTTTTCTTTTGCCTGCGACCTCGTGCCAGCGAACTCTTAAGATTTCACTGACTCTCAAGCAGCAGACAAGGCTAAGCTGATCGCTGCCTGCCACTGCCATCTGCTAATAAGAAGTGAACCACCATCATGGGTAGAGTTGTTGCTGCTGCGGTTTACAGCGCCGGTAAAAAAATCACCAATATCACTCTCGACGAAGGCGCCGCCTGGGCGGCCAAGACCGGACACTTTGTCTGGATTGGCCTCGAAGAGCCCAACGCCGAGGAGCTGACCAACCTGCAACGCCAGTTCAACCTGCATGAACTGGCCATCGAAGATGCCCTGGAAAAACACAGCCGACCGAAGCTGGAAACCTTCGGTGATGCACTGTTTATTGTCACGTACTCGCCGATCCGCCATGAAGGCAAACTGGAGTTCATCGAGACTCACATCTTTGCCGGCAAGGGTTACATCATCACCGCGCGCAACGGTCATTCGGCGTCCTACGCCCATGTCCGCCAACGCTGTGAGGCGCGTCCGTTGTTGTTGGAGCACGGGGAAGATTTCGTACTCTATGCCATCCTCGACTTCGTCATCGAAAACTACCAGCCGGTGGGCGAAGCGATTCACGCCGAGATCGATGAGCTGGAGCGCAACGTGCTGTGCAGCGCGCTGAATGAGCGTGACATCCAGAATCTCCACAGCCTGCGCCGCGACGTGCTGCGCTTGCGCCGATATGCGGCGCCAATGGTGGAGATCGGTGAAGAGCTGCAGAAGCTGAGCTTCCCGTTTATCGACAAGAACATGCGGCCGTACTTCCGTGATGTGCAGATCCACGTCACGCGGCAGATGGAAGACCTGACGACCCTGGCGGATATCGCCAGCCAGACGATTGAGGTCGGGGTGTTGCTGGAGGCTGCACGCCAAAGCGTGGTGCAGCGCAAGTTTGCGGCGTGGGCAGCAATTCTGGCGTTTCCGACGGCGGTGGCCGGGATTTATGGGATGAACTTTCAGAACATGCCGGAATTGAGTTGGCATTACGGGTATTTCGCGGTGCTGAGTTTCATCACCGTGGGTTGCGTGGCTTTGTGGGCGAGTTTCAAGAAGTCCGGGTGGTTGTAGTCAAGACCGAGTCGTCTGTGCGATTCGCGGGCAAGCCTCGCTCCTACTGGTCAGCGTGATCCGTAGGAGCGAGGCTTGCCCGCGAAGCTTTTAGCCTCAAACCGTCTCAGGCTTATGCGCCACAAACCGCATCATCCACTCCGCAACCGTAGCGCCATGATGCGCATGCTCAAGGCTCGCCACACCCTTGGAATAAACCTGCTCACCCAAATGCTGCTGGCGAATCTCCAGCAACGCCCGTGAGTAGTCGTGAATGAACTCCGGATGCCCCTGGAAGCACAGCACCTGATCGTTGATGTGATACGCGGCAAACGGGCAGAAATCGCTCGAGGCAATCACCGTGGCGTTTTCCGGCAGCACCGTGACTTGATCCTGGTGGCTGATCAGCAGTGTCAGTTCTTCCATCACCGGGCTCATCCACGGCGCCTTCGCGGCGAGTTTGTAGTTATGGATGCCAACGCCCCACCCCTGGCTCGCTCGCTCGCTCTTGCCGCCGAGCAGCAGCGCCAGCAGTTGATGGCCGAAGCACACGCCCAGCAGTTTGTCGCCGCGCTCATAGCGAGTCAGCAAGTAAGTCTTGAGGGTTTCAATCCACGGGTCGGTGCCGAAGGAATCAGCCTTGCTGCCGGTGACCAGGTAGGCGTCGAAGGTCAGCTCATCGCTGGGGTAGTCGCCCTGCATCACGTTGTAGACGGTGAACTCGGCAGCGATGGGTTGCTGCGAAAACAGGCGCTGGAACATCTGCCCGTAACCCTGATATTGATCGACCAGTTCTGGACGCAGGATGTCGGTTTCCAGAATGCAGATGCGTAACGACATAAAAAATACCTGACACGTGATGGGAATAATGCACACCCCAGAGCCTGCCTTGAAACACGGTGGCAAGGCAAGCCCCGGAATGCGTCACTGGTCCCTTAGAACGCCTCCCCTTTGGCCGCTTTGTCCAGCAGCAGCGCCGGTGGAGCGAAGCGCTCGCCATATTGCTCGGCCAGATACTGGGCGCGTGCGACAAAATCTTTCACGCCATATTGGTTGATGAATTGCAGCGCGCCGCCGGTCCAGGCCGCGAAGCCGATGCCGAAGATCGAGCCAACGTTGGCGTCCGCCGTCGAGGTCAGCACGCCCTCCTCCACGCAGCGCACGGTTTCGATGGCTTGCACGAACAGCAGGCGATCACGTACATCCTTCGGCGAAATCTGCCCGTCGGCCTTCTCGAAACGGTTTTTCAGCTGAGGCCAAAGATGTTTCTGCCCTCCGGCCGGGTAATCGTAGAAACCACCTCCAGCGGCCTTGCCCGGACGTTTGTATTCGTTGAGCAGCAAGTCAATCACGGCAAAGGCCGGGTGCTCAATCAGCGGTTTCCCTTCTGCTTGCAGGTCTTTGGCCGTTTGCTGGCGGATATGGCTCATGAGGCTGAGGGAAACTTCGTCGGAGATCGCCAGAGGTCCGACCGGCATCCCGGCCTTGCGCGCTTCGGTCTCGATCATCGGCGCGCTCACGCCTTCGCCGAGCATGGCGATGCCTTCATTGGTGAAGGTGCCAAACACCCGCGACGTGAAGAAGCCACGACTGTCGTTGACCACAATCGGGGTTTTCTTGATTTGCAGGACGAAATCGAAACCACGGGCCAGGGTTTCGTCGCTGGTGTTCGCGCCTTTGATGATTTCCACCAGGGGCATTTTTTCCACGGGGCTGAAGAAATGCAGACCGATGAACTTCGTCTGGTCCGGCACTGCAGTGGCCAGGCCGCTGATCGGCAGGGTCGAGGTGTTGGAGGCGATCACCGCGTCCGGGCCAACGACTTTTGTGCTGCTGACGAGACCTTGGCTTTCAGTTCGCGATCTTCGAACACGGCCTCGATGATCAGGTCGCAACCGGCCAGATCGGCATCGCTTTCCGTGGGCTGAATCCGCGCCAGCACGGCGTCTCGCTGCTCAGCGCTCAGTTGGCCACGGGAAACTTTCTTGTCCAGCAACGCCGCCGAGTGCGCCTTGCCCTTCTCTGCTGCCGCAAGATTAATGTCCTTGAGCACCACGTCGATACCAGCCGAGGCGCTGACAAAGGCGATGCCTGCGCCCATCATCCCCGCGCCGAGCACACCCACGCGATGAGTCACGTAAGGCGCAAACCCCTGCGGCCGCGAACCACCGGCATTGATCTCATTGAGCTGAAACCAGAACGTACCAATCAGGTTCTTCGACACCTGGCCGGTGGTCAACTCCGTGAAGTAACGGGTTTCAATAAGGTGCGCCGTGTCGAAATCCACCTGGGCACCCTCCACCGCCGCGCAAAGGATTTTCTCCGGCGCCGGCATCGTGCCCTGGGTTTTAGTGCGCAGGATCGACGGCGCGATGGCCAGCATCTGCGCGACTTTCGGGTTCGACGGCGTGCCACCGGGGATCTGATAACCCTTCACGTCCCAACGCTGCACAACGCTCGGGTTGGCCAGAATCCTCGCCCGCGCCTTGGCCAGCAGTTCATCGTGATCCGCCGCCAGCTCATCGATCAAACCCGCCAGCAACGCCTGTTGCGGCCGGACCTTCTTACCTTCAAGCAAGTACGGCAAGGCTTTTTCCAGGCCCAGCATGCGGACCATGCGCACCACCCCGCCGCCGCCCGGCAACAAACCGAGGGTGACTTCCGGCAAGCCGAGTTGCACCGACGGGTTGTCCAGCGCCACGCGGTGATGGCAAGCCAGGCAGATTTCCCAACCGCCGCCCAGCGCCGCACCGTTGATCGCGGCGACCACCGGTTTGCCAAGGGTTTCCAGGGTGCGCAGTTGCCCTTTCAGCGTGAGCACCATGTCGTAGAAGGCTTTGGCTTCGGGTTTGCCGACCTTGATCAGTTCATTGAGATCGCCACCGGCAAAGAAAGTCTTCTTGGCCGAGGTGATGATGACGCCGGCGATGCTGTCCTTTTCGGCAACCAATTGGGCGACGCGGGCGGCCATGGCTTCGCGGTACACCGCGTTCATGGTGTTGGCGCTCTGGCCCGGCATGTCGATGGTCAGGACGACGATCTGGGTCCTGACCTTTTTCGTAACGAATGGCTTCGGTCATGTCACTTTTTCCTTGAAGTCAGGGCTCAGAGGCGTTCGATGATGGTGGCAATGCCCATGCCGCCGCCGACACACAGCGTCGCGAGGCCATAGCGCAGGCGCCGGGTTTCCAGTTCATCGAGCAGGGTGCCGAGGATCGCGCACCCGGTGGCGCCCAACGGGTGCCCCATGGCGATCGAGCCGCCGTTGACGTTGACCTTGTCCGGGTCAATCGCCATGTCCTTGATGAACTTCAGCACCACCGAGGCAAAGGCTTCGTTGACCTCAAACAGATCGATGTCTTCGACCCGCAACCCGGCCTTGGCCAAGGCTTTGCGAGTGGCCGGCGCCGGGCCGGTGAGCATGATGGTCGGGTCGGTACTGGTGACCGCCGTGGCGACGATCCGCGCCCGTGGCTGCAAGCCCAGCGCCCGCCCCTTGGCTTCGGAACCGATCAACATCAGCGCCGCACCGTCGACGATCCCGGAGCTGTTGCCCGGCGTGTGAACGTGGTTGATTCGCTCCACGTGGCTGTAGACCCGCAGCGCAGTGGCGTCGAAGCCCATTTGCCCCATCATCTCGAAGCTCGGCTTGAGCTTGCCCAAACCTTCCATTGTCGATTCGGCGCGGATGAATTCATCGTGATCGAGCAAGATGATGCCGTTCTGGTCCTGCACCGGCACCAGCGACTTGTTGAACGAACCGTCCGCCCTGGCCCGCGCGGCTTTTTGCTGGGAATGCAGCGCGTAGGCATCGACGTCCTGACGGCTGAAGCCTTCCATCGTGGCGATCAGGTCGGCGCCCACGCCTTGGGGGTGAAGTGGCTGTGCAGGTTGGTTTCCGGGTCCAGCGCCCAGGCGCCGCCGTCGCTGCCCATCGGCACCCGAGACATCGACTCGACGCCGCCGACCACCACCAGGTCCTCGAAGCCGGAACGGACTTTCATCGCGCCGAGGTTCACCGCCTCCAATCCCGAAGCGCAGAAGCGGTTGATTTGCACACCGGCCACGCTGACGTCCCAATCGGCGACCTGGGTCGCCGTTTTGGCGATGTCGGAGCCTTGATCGCCGATGGGCGTAACGCAGCCGAGTACCACGTCATCGACCTGACTGGTATCGAGCGACGTGCGTTGCTGCAACGCTGTCAGCAACCCGGCCACCAGGTTCACCGGTTTGACGCTGTGCAACGCGCCATCGGCCTTGCCTTTGCCACGGGGCGTGCGTAACGCGTCGAAAATCAAAGCTTCGGTCATGTGGTCCTCGAACCTGATGGTGTGAGTAACATCAAAAGATCGCAGCCTTCGGCAGCTCCTACAGGGGATTGCGGCATTTTTGTAGGAGCTGCCGAAGGCTGCGATCTCTTGATCTTGAATGAACTATCACCTTAAGCCGAGCAGCCACGGATTCAATGACCGCAGTGCTCACCGACGTTGACGGTCACGCTCAGACGGACGGTAGCCAGCTATCGGATTAACCGATTCAGGTGACGAAGCTGTCTAGCAAACGGGCGCCCAAGAAGCTGGCAATAAGCCTCATGCCTTTTTAAGCGCTTTTAACGCTTACACCATACGAAATGGATCTAAACCAAGTGTGACGCGGGCTCTAAGGTGAAGATGTACGAAGTTGTCGTCGGGTTTTGCCGAGGCGCTCGTTCCACAGGAAGTGCATCGCTTTGCCGTCATGGAGATATGCAGGCAGGCATCAGGAAATAACAAAAAAGGCGGTCAGCCATGTTTAAACATTCGAAAGTACGTCAAGCCGGACTCATCCTATTCGCCACTACGCTGTTGTTGATTTTGCCGAACCTGACCAAGGTGATCGGCTAGTCGGTTGGTAAAAAACGGCGCCAAGGTTTGCTATCGCCTCATTAAAAATGTGACTGGCTCGCTACCCGGGCCAGCGTGGGTGTGCCAACCTTTACGGCACTTTCCACGACAGGGATGGCGATCACTTGAAAGCACTTATTTTGTTCGGGGCCTTGCTGTTCGGCACGCCCCTCTACGCCGCACAGCTGAACCTTGAGCTGGGCGCGAGCAGTCGCATCTGGCAGACCGAGGAGTTGCTCAAGCATCCTCAGGTTCAGACCATCACCATCAGCAATGACGTTTCCTATAAACGGGACATGAGCTATCGCGCGGTGCCGTTGGCGGCGTTGTTGACGGGTATCAAGCCTGACGACCATCTGCAAGCGGTGGCATTGGACGGTTTTGCGGCCGAACTGTCAGCGGCCCCGCTGCTGAATAAAGAAGGGGCGCAAGCCTGGTTGGCGATTGAAGACCCGGCCAAGCCGTGGCCGCCGCTGTCCGAGGGCAAGCACAGCGCCGGACCGTTTTATCTGGTGTGGACTCATCCGCAGGCGGGCAACATCAGCCCCGAGCAATGGCCGTTTGAAGTCGCCAGTATCAAGCGCATGGCGCCGGTGGCCGAGCGTTTCCCTGCCCTACTGCCGGATCCGGCGTTGAAGACGGATGATCCGGTGAATCAGGGGTTCGCGTTATTTCAGAAGAATTGCCTGGCGTGTCATCGGCTCAATGGCGCGGGGGATGCGCAGTTCGGACCGGACCTGAATATCCCGTACAACCCGACCGAGTACTTCGGCGCGGATTTCCTCAAGCGCTACATTCGTGATCCGCAGAGTTTGCGTCAGTGGCCGCAGGCGAAGATGCCAGCGTTTTCAGAGCAGGTATTGCCGGCGGGGGATCTGGATTTGCTGGTGGGGTATTTGAGGCATATGGCGGGGCGCAAACAGGTTCCTGCCAAGTAACAAAAAACCTGTGGCGAGGGAGCTTGCTCCCGCTGGGGCGCGAAGCGGCCCTCAAATCAGGCGATGCGGTCCATCAGAAAACCGCATTCGCCGAATTTGCGACTGCTGCGCAGCCGAGCGGGAGCAAGCTCCCTCGCCACAGTTAATCCCCTTATCCCAAAGGAATAGGGTTACTGCTGTTGGACTGAGATCACCGGCGCAGGCGTCGGCGAGACAAACACCTTGGCATGCATCTGCTCGCAACCACCGCCCCGGCGCATCCCGCGTACCGGGCAGGCGTCCAGGTAATCCAGGCCCACCGCCAGTTTCAAATGGCGCTCCGGCCGAGCCAGTTGATTGGTCACGTCAAAGCTATACCAAGCATCATCAAGCCAAGCCTCGGCCCACGCGTGACTGGCCAGGTGCTCACTGTTCTCGCTGTACAAATACCCCGACACATAACGCGCAGGAATGCCCAGGCTGCGAGCGCAGGCGAGAAACGCGTGGGTGTGGTCCTGGCAGACACCGGAACGTCCGGCGAAGGCCTGGGCGGCGCTGGTGTCGACTTCGGTGGAACCCGGCGTGTAGGTCATGTGCTGGTTCAGGCCATGCATCAAGTCGATCAGCGCCGTGCGATCCCGGCGCTTTTTGCATTCCTTTTCAGCAAACGCACGCAGGGCCTGGTCGGCTTCGGTCAGCCGGGTGAAACGCAGGAACGGCAGCGCCGACTGGCTCTCATGCTCGGCTTCGCGCAGTTCGTCGATATCGACCTGGCCACGGGCGCCAATGATGATCGCCTCATGGGGCTCGTCCATGGTCAGCACGTGCAGGATGTTGCCGAACGGATCGAGTTGCGCGCGTACTGGGCGCGGCAGGTCGAGCTGCCAGCTGAGCACGTGCTGGCGCTCGCTGTCGTGGGGTGTCAGTCGCAGGTACTGGATGCTCGCCCGCACCTGATCTTCGTAGTGATAGGTGGTCTCGTGGCTAATGGAAAGTCTCATGCAGCCTCCAGGTAAGAACTGTGAATGGCGTTGCCCAACTGGCGCACCAGCGGGATGAACTCGGTCAGCCAGGCGTGCAGGCCTTCGTCGAGAATTTCGGTGATGCCGGTGTAGCGCAGGCGCGCGTCCATTTCCGCCGCCAGGCGTTGCGCAGGACGGCCGTTGGCCCCCGGCAACTGGGCGAGGATCTGGTCGATTTCTTCGGTGCAGGCGCGCAAGGAACGTGGAACATCGGCGCGCAACAGCAGCAATTCAGCGACATGCCGGGCACCGGGTGCGTCGCGGTAGATCTCGGTGTAAGCCTCGAACGACGACAACGCCCGCAACAACGCACTCCATTGGTAATACGCGTGAGCCGTGCCGTCGCTGACCGCTTCGGCCTGATCGCCGGCCATTTCGTAACGGGCGTCAAGCAGGCGCAACGTGTTGTCGGCCCTTTCGATAAACGTGCCCAGACGAATGAAGCGAAACGCATCGTTACGCATGATCGTGCCGTAGGACGCTCCACGAAACAGGTGTGAACGCTCCTTGATCCACTCGCAGAAACGGCTCATGCCGTAGCGACTCAAGCCCTGTTCGGCGATCCCGCGAATTTCCAGCCAGGTAGCGTTGATGTTTTCCCACATGTCGGCGGTAATTCGCCCACGCACCGCATGAGCACTGGCCCGCGCCGAACCAAGGCAGCTGTAGATGCTCGCCGGGTTGGCCGCGTCCAGGGCGAAAAATGCAGCAGCCGTTCGGCATGCAACTCGCCGTGGCGCTCCAGGTAATCGTCCAGTGTTCCGGTGATCAGCAACGGCATGGCGAGTTCGTGCAAACCGTCACCGCGGCCGTCCTGCGGCATCAGCGACAGCGAATAGCTGATGTCGAGCATCCGTGCGAGGTTTTCCGCCCGCTCCAGATAACGCGACATCCAATACAAATCCGAGGCAGTTCTACTTAACATGGCAGGCTTCCTTCAATCCTCGACCACCCAGGTGTCCTTGGTTCCGCCACCCTGGGAGGAATTCACCACCAGGGAGCCTTCGCGCAGGGCAACACGGGTCAAACCGCCGGGCACAACCCGGGTTTCGCGGCCAGACAATACAAACGGACGCAGGTCGATGTGGCGTGGAGCTATGCCGTTTTCGACAAAGGTCGGACAGGTCGACAGCGACAACGTCGGCTGAGCGATATACGCGTGGGGCTTGGCTTTGATCCGCGCGCGGAACAATTCGATTTCCGCCGCCGTTGCCGCCGGCCCTACCAGCATTCCGTAACCGCCGGAGCCTTGGGTTTCCTTGACCACCAGATCTGGAAGATTGGCCAGTACGTGGGAAAGTTCTGAAGGGTTGCGACACTGGAACGTCGGAACGTTCTTCAGGATCGGCTCTTCATCCAGGTAGAAACGGATCATGTCCGTGACAAATGGATACACCGACTTGTCATCCGCCACCCCGGTGCCGATGGCATTCGCCAGCACCACGTTGCCCGAGCGATAGGACGACAGCAGCCCCGGCACGCCAAGCATCGAGTCCGGGTTGAACGCCAGCGGATCGAGGAACGCATCGTCGAGGCGCCGGTAGATCACGTCGACGGCTTTCGGCCCGTCGGTGGTGCGCATGAAGACTTTGTCCTCGCGCACGAACAGATCCGCGCCTTCCACCAGTTCAACGCCCATTTCCCGAGCGAGAAACGCATGCTCGAAAAACGCGCTGTTGAACCGACCCGGCGTCAACACCACCACGCTCGGGTTATCGATCGGGCTGGAGCTTTTCAGGGTGTCGAGCAACAGGTTCGGATAGTGGTCGATGGGGGCAATGCGTTGCGCCGCGAACAACTCGGGGAACAGTCGCATCATCATCTTGCGGTCTTCGAGCATGTAGCTCACGCCGCTCGGTGTACGAAGATTGTCTTCGAGCACGTAGTACGTGCCGTCGCCATCGCGCACCAAGTCGACGCCGGAGATGTGGGAATAGATATCCCGGTGCAGATCCAGCCCTTGCATCGCCAACTGGTATTGCTCGTTGGCCAGCACTTGCTCGGCCGGAATGATGCCGGCCTTGATGATGCGCTGCTCGTGGTAGAGGTCGGCGAGGAACATGTTCAACGCCTTGACCCGCTGGATGCAGCCACGTTCGACGATCCGCCATTCGCTGGCGGGGATACTGCGGGGAATGGTGTCGAAGGGAATCAGGCGCTCTGTCCCCTGCTCATCACCGTAGAGCGTGAACGTAATCCCGGCACGATGAAACAACAGATCGGCCTCGCGTCGCCGTTGTGCCAAAAGCTCGTCAGGCGTTTCGGCCAGCCAACGGGCAAACTCCCGGTAATGTGGGCGGACCAGGCCGCCGGCATCGTACATCTCATCAAAATAGGTGCGGATCATGCCGTACTCCTTGTCACCCGGACATCTAGGCTTCGCAAGGCCCGTGCCATCGGCATAAACGCTTTGATATCAATCAGTTGGATAATCGCCCCAATCCCACCGCACCAATCCTGTGCGGCAAACGCCCCAACCTGATCGCCCCCGCTTCATTGCGAAGCAATGTTGTCGCCTATCAACAGCATAGTCAGAGTTGATTTCACTGCTCGGGCGTCGATGCGGATAATCCGCGCATTCGTTGCAAAACCTCTCGAACTTCCCTTTAGCCGCCTGTTTAGGCGGCTTTTTTTGCCTGGCTGAAATGTCGTGAAATAAAGCAAAGTCAAAAGATCGCAGCCTTCGGCAGCTCCTACATTGGAATGCGTTCTCCTGTAGGAGCTGCCGAAGGCTGCGATCTTTTGATCTTGATCTTCACAAACCCGGAAACGAAAACGGCCAACCCAAAGGTCAGCCGTTGCTGAGTGTTGTCGCTGTTCATAGTGTTATGCGAGTAGCCCTCGTACCTCCTGTTTGACGCCCCATCCTTCGATAATCCCGCCCAAAGGCTCGACCACCGCCTCGAAGTCCTGCTCAAAGTCGCCAATGCCGTCGTAGGTGGCGTACATCACTTTGCTCAGTTCCAGATGCCACGCGCCGTCGTCGCGCACGCTGATCTGGGCATTCAATGATTCACCACAGAAATAACCTGCCGCCCTGCGCGCCCGCTCCTCGTCCGGAAAAATGGCGTAGAACTCGATGGGATGGAATCGTGAAAAGTCGAAACCGCCTTCTTTCATGCGGCGCAGCACGCTGCTGCTGATGTCTTCTTGATAGGCTGTGCTCATGAAACGTCCTCCTGAACTGATGGATAGACTTTCCGTACTCCCGGCGCCCGCAACCGAATGATGAAGGCGATACGACAAGCAAGTTGCCATTGGGATACAAGCATGTAGCTGACAAGACCAGACCTTAGCGATCCGTTCGCTGATCTCGCTTGCAGAGTAGCCCTAAGTCAGAGCCGCTGCCAAGGTCTGGTTGTGAATGTGACAGGAGAGGGATCAGACGGGAGTAATGCCGAGGATTTGAATGCTGTTCTGGAGCTTGAGCTCTTTGACGCTCGCATCAGCAGTGCGCCCTTCCAGATCATTCAGATCCAGTTCAGCAGCGACAGGCAGGAGCCGGGCCTTGATGAGTTTGGCGGCATGCTCGTTATCCGGGCACTCGTCGCACTCAAAGACTTCATCGACAGTTACGCCGTGATCATCCACGAAAGTGATTTTCCACTTTTGCATCAGTGCCTCCTCGATCAAACCCGCAAATGGGCTTACATCTATCTGGACGTTTGCACTGACTGATCGTTCAAACGGATTACACCGCGCAAGCCTGAATAAAACACATTACCTGTGGGAGCGGGCTTGCTCGCGAATGCGGTGTGTCAGCCGACTTCAATATTGACTGATACGCCGCTTTCGCGAGCAAGCCCGCTCCCACAAGGGGTTGTGGATAACTTTTAGTCGTTGCTTGGCTTATTGATCGCTTGCAGCACGTACTGCGGCATGGCGAACGCGCCGATGTGGATTTCCGGGTTGTAGTAGCGGGTGATGATGCCGCTGCCGGCGAAGCGCTGTTGCAGGATTTCGCGGGACAATTTGCGATAGGCGGTATTGGTCGCGCCCCAAGCGAACGTCATCGCGCCGCCGATGTAGGTCGGAATGGCCGCTTGGTAGAAGTGCCAGTCCGGGAACAGGCTGCGCAGGCGCCCGGCGGTGGTCTGTACTTCACCGAGTTGCATGAACGGCGTGCCGTTCTGGGTGACCAGGATGCCGCCGTCGTTCAGGCAGCGGTGGCAAGCCTGGTAGAAGTTTTCCGAGAACAGCACTTCGCCCGGACCGATCGGGTCGGTGGAGTCGGAAATGATCACGTCGAACTTTTCGGTGGTGGTGGCGACGAAACGCATGCCGTCGTCGATGACCAGGTTCAGGCGTGGATCGTCGTACGCACCTTTGGAGTGGTTCGGCAGGAACTCTTTGCACATGTCGACCACGGTGCCGTCGATCTCGACCATGGTGATGTGCTCGACGCTGCGGTGTTTGGACACTTCACGCAGCATGCCGCCGTCGCCACCGCCGATGATCAACACGCGCTTGGCACTGCCATGGGCGAGGATCGGCACGTGGGTGAGCATTTCGTGGTAGATGAATTCGTCGGCTTCGGTGGTTTGGATCACACCGTCCAGCGCCATCACCCGGCCCATGCGCGGGTTTTCGAAGATCACCAGGTGTTGGTGTTCGGTGCGCACTTCGTGCAGCAGTTTTTCCATGCGAAAACGCTGGCCGTAGCCTTCGTAGAGGGTTTCCAGGTATTCGCTGGTTTTGGTGGTGGTCATGGGAAGTGCTCCGATGAATGCGGTGGCAACGGACGGTTACCCGCCCATGATGGCCAATCGAGAGGCTCGATTGCCCGGGAAAGGCGCGCATTCTACGTTGCGGAACATGACAGGTCGAACGTCACTTGATGACTTGCCGCAATCCCATGTGGGAGCGGGCTTGCTCGCGAAGGCGGAGTGTCAGTCAACATTGATGTTGGATGATAAGCCGCTTTCGCGAGCAAGCCCGCTCCCACAGGTTCGGTGTTCCTACAGGTAAATAGGATTCACCTGTCAGATCCGCACGTTGCCTCGTGGCCCGGCGATAGCCCAGATGATCAGGCCCAGCACCGGCAGCAGCAGGATCAGCAGCACCCAGATGATTTTCATCCCTGTTTCGGCGCCACTTTTCAGCACGTTGATGATTGCCCAGATGTCCAGGGCGAAAATAATCAGAGCTACCAAACTATTAAACGTGGAACCCATGGTGTCGCTCCCAAGATAGTGGCATGCAGTCTTAGGATAGCCGCCCCTTGCGAGGGTTCCGTTTTATTGCATCAAACGTGGATCGCCACTTTCAGCGCTTCCAGGGACGGCGCGGCGGCGATGCCGACTTGGGCGCACAGTTCGAGTACCCGCGGCACGTCGTTGCCATAGACCAGCACCACTTGCAGTTCATCGTCGAGCAACTGGCTGAAGTTCATCAGCGTATAGCCGCCGTTTTCCTTGTTCATGCTGCTCATCTGCACCTGAATGCGGTTGAGCGCGGTCAGCGCTTCAGTCTTGGCCAGTTGCTTGGGCTTGATGTTGAAGTCAACGCCGGGGCCGAACGAGTCGACGATCTGGGCGAACAGGTCCATGTAGGTGTCGGCCTGGAACAGCACAGTTTCTGGCAGACTGCCGACCACCACCCATTCGCCCAGCGGCATCGGGAAGGTGTCGTCGAAGTTGATGTCCGGATTGGCTGTCAGAAAAGCTTCAGGATCGGCGTACGCCTGGGCCGCTTCATCAGCGATTTTCAGGATTTCGTCATCGCCCATGCACCCGGAGCTGATTTTGCTGATGAGTTCGACGAGTGCGGTTTTCATGGGATGGATCCTGTAGCGAGGGAAATTTTAGGGCGCGAAGGATAGCGCATTCAGAATGAAATGCGGACCTGTGGTCCAAGACCTAGATGCCTCAGTGAAGCCTGACACAAAACCTGTGGCGAGGGAGCTTGCTCCCGTTGGGGCGCGTAGCGGCCCTCAAATCAGGCGACGCGATTCGTCAGGGAAACCGCATTCGCCGGGTTTACGACTGCTGCGCAGCCGAACGGGGCAAGCCCCCTCGCCACAAAAACCCCGTTGTCACAGAGAACGCGTCGGATCAGCCGAGCAGTTTTTCGAGTTGCGCCAGGGTATCCGCCGCGCCCATGGTCTTGGCCGCATCCAGCGCAGACACGCCGTTGGCGTCCTTGGCTTTGGGGTCGGCGCCTTTGCTGATCAGGTAGTCGACGATTTCAACGCGGTTGAACATCGCCGCCATCATCAGCGCCGTGCGGCCGTCGAACGACGAACCTTCCACCTGCGCCCCGCCTTCGACCAACGCCGTGACCACTGCCAGGTCGCCCTTGAAGGCGGCGCCGGCAATCGGGCTCTGGCCGTTGTCGTTGCGAATTTCCGGGTCGGCCTTGTGTTCCAGCAGCACTTTCACCGTTTCCACGTGACCGTGGTACGCGGCGAGCATCAGCAAGGTGTCGCCCTTGTGGTTGCGCAGGTTCGGCGGCAGGCCTTTGGTCAGCAGCGCCGCCATCATGGCCGCATCGCCCTCGCGCGCTTTGTTGAACACCTGTTCGGCAAATTCAGCAGCTTCTTCGGGTGTCATCTGGCGGCTTTGGTCAGACATTAGGGACTCCATCATCGGTTATTCGCAAAGCCGACAGTTTCCCGAGCGCTCCGGCGCCTGTCACTCCTTTTTTCTCATGAACGGCCATAGCCAGATTCAATAGCGGTACTTGCCCGCGTGAATATCCGCCAGCACCTGCTCGGTGACTTGCACGTACGTCTGGGTGCCCGGCAGCCAGGCGTAGATCGGGTCATCGCCGGTTTTACCGGGGTCGAAGGCTTCGTCCTTGAGTCGGGTCTTCTGGTATTTGAAGGTCCCGGTGGTCTCCATCTTCACCTTCACCCGCAGAAATAGAGGCACCGCATACGCGGGCATCTGCTGACGCGCGAAGGCCAGCAACTCAGCGAAGTCCAGGGTTGCCAGGGACTCGGCCGGGGTAATCGCCGCCATCCCGGCTCGGCCGTTGGTATTGCGGACCTCCACGCCATAGGCCACCGCCTCGGCAATGTTCGGGTGTTGCAGCAGCATGTTCTCCACTTCCGTGGTCGAGACGTTCTCGCCCTTCCAGCGGTAGGTGTCACCCAAGCGATCGACAAACTGGGCGTGACCGAAACCGATGTTGCGCAGCAAGTCACCGGTATTGAAGTAGCGATCCCCCTTTTCGAACACGTCGTGGAGCACCACTTTCTCGGTTTTCTGCGGATCGGTGTAGCCGTCCAGTGGCGCCTTGTCGTCGATTTTCGCCAGCAACAAGCCTTGCCCGCCCTTGGCGACTTTGCTCATCAAACCCTTGGCATTGCGAATCGGCGCGCCGCTGTCGTGGTCATACGCCACCAGCTCCCAGGACATCAGGGAAAAACCGATGGTGTTGTCGAAGTTGAGGATGTTGGTGAAGCCAATATTGCCGTCACTGGCGGCGTACAGTTCGCAGATATGCTCCACCGCGAATCGCGTCTTGAACTCACGCCATGCGCCGGGACGCAGGCCGTTGCCGATCATCTTGGTCACGCCGTGCTGGTTGTCGTCGGCGCACTGCGGTTGATCCACCAGGTAGCGGCACAACTCGCCAACGTAACCGAGGGTAGTCGCCCGGTACTTACGCACGTCGCCCCAGAACTGGCTGGCGCTGAACTTGCGGCGAATGGCGAACCCCGAGGCGCCGCTGATGGCCGAGCCCCAGCACACGCAAAGCCCGGTGGCGTGGTAAAGCGGCAAGGTGCAATAGACGACGTCGTCGGGGCGCATATTCAGGGCGATCAGCCCGAAACTGGCGGAACTGCGCATCCAGCGACCATGCTTGAAGACGCCCGCCTTGGGCAGCCCGGTGGTGCCGGAGGTGTAGATATAGAAGCAGGCATCGTCGAAAAACACCTGCTGGCTGCTGGCAGGGTTACCGTCCGGGGCGTCGACGCTGGCCGTCATCAGATTGATGAAGCCATCGGGCGAAATGCCCGATTGGCGGTAGGTATCGCAGTCGGCCACAAACCAGGTGCGTGTCTGCGCGATGGAAACCCGCTCGCGAACCGCTGAAAACGCCGGTACCAGCTCCTCGCCGACAATAATCGCCACCGGCGCTACCAGGTTCAGGCTATGGACCAGGGTATCGCGGGTCTGCAAGGTGTTGAGCAATGCGCTGATCGCCCCGACCTTGGCCACGGCCAGGATCGTGACCAGCAACTCCGGGCGGTTCTCGATAAAGATCGCCACCACATCGCCCTTGCCGATCCCTTGAGCGATCAGGTGGTGGGCAATCCGATTGGCCCACTGATTGACCTGCGTATAAGTCAGCGCCACTTCGTCTTGCAGCAACGCGAGGCCGTCGGGATTGCGCAACGTTGCTTGCTCGAAGCTCCAGCCGAGGCCACACGGTTGGGTCGGGTCCTTGACGTTGGCGACCTTCATGCCCTTCACCACGCGGGGAATGGCTTTGGCGATGGTCGGCAATTTGCGGAGCATCATGCCCCAGGTAATCGTGTCGCTCATGGTAGCTCCCGTTCGATCTTCTTATTGTCGGGCGGCGTTGATTGAGCCCGAAAATACGTCAGCGGTTCTGGAGCTGTACACGCGGTTTTTGCAATGTTTTGTATCCGCAGTCGATACCTGCGAAAACATGATCCCTGGCCGCGCCATTCGTTCAATCGAATCCCGTGCGACCACGCAAAATGCAGGATGCACGATGGCCATTCATGCAGATTGCACGAAATCAAAAAACAGCTTTATTTTCAAGCTTTTGATTTATAACGATTATTTAAAAAATAGATACTGGCACAATCACTGCAACTACCTCTCCATGCTTGCCAATCAAGCGCTAACGGAGCCGATAGACATGAGCCTGATCCAAGAAAAATTTACCTCGCTATTCTCCAACTTCGACGTGACCACCCAGGCACGACCTGACGGCGGCATCCTGCTGACACTGCGCAGCACCGAAGGCAAAGTCTTTAAACGCTCGATTTCTTACCAGCAACTGCATGCTGGCGATCAACTTTCGTGGGTGATCAGCGCCATTCGCCGTGACCTCGCCGAACAGGCCAGCGAACTGCCACAGATCTCCATGCTGCAGAGCCAGCAACGGTTTGCGCTGCCGACCTATCACTCGGCGTAAATAGCGCGCTGTAAACAAACAGGCCGTGAGAGCTTTAGCTTCACGGCCTGAGTTGTTTCTGGGATCGCATAGGCACTGTGAATACCTGTGGGAGCGAGCTTGCTCGCGATAGCAGCGTATCAGTCGACATGAGTATTGACTGACAGGACGCCATCGCGAGCAAGCTCGCCCCCACAGATTTCTGTGTTGACGGTTAGAACGTGGCAGGATCAATCCGCGCAAAGCTGTCGACCGTCACATGCCCCGCCAACTCGCCGCCCTCTCGGGCCAGTCCGCAAGTCGCAACGCCCGCCGAGCGTGCTGCGTCCAGTTCTTCGACGATGTCGGACAGGAACAGAATCTGCGAAGCCTCCAGCCCAATCGCCTGGGTAATACGCTCGTAGGACTGCACTTCGCGCTTCGGCCCCGACGTCGTGTCGAAATATCCGCTGAACAACTGCGACAAATCCCCCGCCTCCGAGCAGCCGAAGATCAGTTTCTGCGCCTGGATCGAGCCCGAGGAATAAACAAACAGTTGATAACCGTTCTGATGCCAGCGCTTAAGCGCTTCAACGGCGTCCGGGTAAACATGGCCCTTCAACTGCCCGGCCTGATAACCCTGCTCCCAGACCATCCCTTGCAACGCCTTGAGCGGCGTGGCCTTGCGGTCTTCGGCGATCCAAGCCAGCAGGATCTGTATGACGCGCTCGACATCCGCCTCAGGTTCATTGCTGTCCCGACGCACGGCGTTCAGTTGCTCAGCGACATCCGCCCGGGCGGCGTGCTGACGAACAAAATCCGGCAGGTGCTTGGCGGCGTAAGGAAACAACACGTCGAACACAAAACTCACCGCGCTGGTGGTGCCTTCGATGTCGGTGAGAATTGCTTTGATCGGCATCGGCTCAGTCCTCAAGACGCGGGAAGCGATTGCGCGATGTCTTCGCCGGTGAAGTTGGCGACCCAGCCTTCCGGGTTGTTGAACAGGCGAATCGCAACAAAATGCGGATGCTCGCCCATGTCGAACCAGTGCGGCGTACCGGCCGGCACCGAAATCAGGTCGTTTTTCTCGCAGAGCACGGCGTAGACGTAATCGTCGATGTGCAAGGTAAACAGCCCACGGCCGGCGACGAAAAATCGCACTTCGTCTTCGCCATGGCGGTGTTCATCGAGGAACTTGGCCCGCAGTTCGGCTTTTTGCGGGTGATCACTGTTCAGGCTGATCACGTCGACAGTGATGTAACCGCGTTCGGTCATCAGCTTGTCGATTTGCTCTTGGTAAGCAGCAATCACTTCTTCCTGGCTGGCGCCGGGCTGGATTTTCGCCGTGGCTTGCCAGCGGTCGAAGCGCACGCCCTGCTCGGCCAGGGTCGAGGCGATGTCTTCGAAGTGGGTCAGGACCTTGTTCGGTATTTCCGGGCTGGAGATGTGATAAACGGACAGGCTGCTCATGGGGCAATTCCTCGGTATCGGCCTCACCGTCCGGTTCTTTCAGACCGGTCGGGCGAGGCGTTTCATCAGGCAATGGGCTACTTCTGGTGAAGTCAGCCTTGGCGGTTCATGACGCTGCGGGTCTTCAACTCGCACTCGAACAAAAATTCAAAGGCCTCGATCTGCCGCAACGCGTCACTCATGCGCGCGCCCCAGGTGTAGAGGCCGTGGCCGCGAATCAGGTAGCCGACGCAATCGGGGTGGGCGTCCAGCCAAGGCTGAACCTTGGCGGCCAGGCGCGCAATGTCCTGATCGTTGTCGAAAATCGGCACTCGCACTCGGGACTCGTGGGTCGAGACGCCGCTAAAGGCTTTTTGCAGTTCGTAGTCTTCGAATTCGATGAAGTCCTGCGGCGTCAGGCGCGACAGCACTGTGGCGTTCACCGAATGGGTGTGCAGAACCGCGCCGATCTCGGGGCGCCAGCTGTAGAGTTGGGTGTGCAGCAGGGTTTCGGCGGACGGCTTTTTGCCCGGCTCCAGGCTGTTGCCGGACAAGTCGGTGGCCAGCACATCATCGAGACCCAATTGGCCTTTGTGCTTGCCGGAGACCGTCAGCAGCGCTTCGGTCGGCGACAGGCGCGTCGAATAATTGCTGCTGGTGGCCGGCGACCAGCCGCGACCATACAGAAAACGCCCGGCGTCGATGATTTCCTGGGCGAGGTGTTCACGGGTAAGGCTCATGGCCGGTCCTCTTGCATACGTGTAGCAATGATAACGGCAGCCGCGAAGGCTGCGAGGCTGGCGATACTAAAGGTCAATGTGGGGCCGAGGGCATTCCAGCTGTAGCCGGAATACAACGCGCCGAGTGCGCCGCCGGTGCCGGCCAGTGCGGCGTACAGCGCCTGGCCCTGGCCTTGCTGACGCGCACCGAAACTACGTTGCACGAACTGGATGGCAGACGCGTGAAAGCTGCCGAAGGTGGCCGCGTGCAACACTTGCGCGAACAGCAGCACCCACAGGAATTCAGCAAACGAACCTAGCAGCAACCAACGCAAGGCCGCCAGTAGAAAACTCGCCATCAGCACCCGACGCACCGAGAAGCGCGCGAGGATTTTGCTCATGGCCAGGAACATCAAGACTTCGGCGACCACGCCCACCGCCCAGAGCATGCCGATCACACCCCGGCTGTAACCGAGGCGTTCGAGGTGCAGGGTCAAAAAGGTGTAATACGGGCCGTGACTCATCTGCATCAGCGCAACGCAACCGTAAAACGCCAACACCCCGGGGCTGCGCAATTGCTTGAGGAAGCCCTCCCCCGTCGCCCGTTCGCTCTGGACCGGTTGCGCATTCGGCACCCACAAGCTGCTGACGATGATCCCGGCCATGATCAGCACCAGCGCGACCGGATAGACGTCCAGGCTCAGCCATTCGAACACCCGCCCGAGCGCGACCACGGTGATGATGAAACCGATGGAACCCCACAAGCGGATCTGACTGTAACGCGACGTCTGTCCCTTCAAGTGCGCCAGGGTAATGACTTCGAACTGCGGCAGCACCGCGTGCCAGAAGAACGCGTGCAACGCCATGACCATCGCCAGCCAGGCGTAGGTCTTGCTGACGAAGATCAGCGAGAACGACAGTAATGTGCAGACCGCTCCGAAGCGCACGATGGCCAGGCGTCGGCCGGTGTAGTCACCAAGCCAGCCCCAGATGTTCGGCGCCACGCAGCGCATCAGCATCGGGATCGCCACCAGCTCGCCGATGCGCGCGCTGGAAAAGCCCAGGTGATCGAAGTACAGCGCCAGAAACGGCGCTGTCGATCCGAGCAAGGCGAAATAGAACAGATAGAAACTGGAAAGCCGCCAGTACGGGAGCGCCGCCAACCTCGTCAGAACCCGGCAGTTGTAAGGTCAGCCATTAAAGCTGACCCAACACCGGAGTGCTCACGCGTACGTCGGCGTTCTGCCCACGATGACGCAGCAGGTGATCCATCAGCACGATGGCCATCATCGCTTCGGCAATCGGCGTGGCACGGATGCCGACGCATGGGTCGTGGCGGCCCTTGGTGACAACTTCCACCGGGTTGCCATGGATATCGATGGAACGGCCCGGCGTGGTGATGCTCGACGTCGGTTTCAGCGCCAAATGCGCAACGATTGGCTGACCCGACGAAATCCCGCCGAGAATGCCGCCGGCGTTGTTGCTGAGGAACCCTTGCGGGGTCATTTCATCGCGGTGTTCGGTGCCGCGCTGGGCGACGCTGGCGAAACCGGCGCCGATTTCCACGCCTTTGACTGCGTTGATGCTCATCAGCGCGTGGGCCAGTTCGGCGTCGAGGCGGTCGAAAATCGGCTCGCCGAGGCCAGGCATCACGCCTTCGGCCACAACGGTGATCTTCGCGCCGACCGAATCCTGGTCGCGGCGCAACTGGTCCATATAGGCTTCCAGTTCCGGCACCTTGTCCGGATCAGGGCTGAAGAATGCGTTTTCTTCCACCGAATCCCAGGTCTTGAACGGGATTTCAATCGGCCCGAGCTGGCTCATGTAGCCACGAATGACGATGCCCTGGCTAGCCAGGTACTTCTTGGCAATCGCCCCGGCGGCCACGCGCATGGCGGTTTCCCGCGCCGAACTGCGACCGCCGCCGCGGTAATCGCGTTCGCCGTATTTGTGGTGGTAGGTGTAGTCGGCATGGGCCGGACGGAACAGATCCTTGATCGCCGAGTAGTCCTTGGACTTCTGGTCGGTGTTGCGGATCAACAGGCCAATGGCGCAACCGGTGGTGCGGCCTTCAAACACGCCGCTGAGGATTTCGACTTCGTCGGCTTCCTGGCGCTGAGTGGTGTGGCGGCTGGTGCCGGGTTTGCGGCGGTCAAGGTCACGCTGCAGATCTTCCAGGGAGATCTCCAGACCCGGCGGGCAGCCGTCGACAATGGCGACCAACGCCGGACCATGGCTTTCGCCAGCGGTGGTGACAGTGAACAGCTTGCCGTAGGTATTGCCGGACATGCGGGACGCTCCGTGAAATCGAACCTGAATACGTAATGCGCGCCAGTATACGCAGGCTACCCAAGTAGTTCATCCTCGAACCTTATGGGTGCCTGCGAGTCCAACCGGCATCTTGTTCATGATGGCGTGATGATGCTGCGAGTTCTAGCCTTGAGCCTTACCCTGTTTACCGGCTTTGTCCAGGCCACTGTCCTGCAACGCCCAATCACTTTGGATACCGGCACCGGCGAGCTTTTCGGCTCGCTGTTGCTGCCAAAATCCGACACGCCGGTACCGGTTGTCCTGATCATTTCTGGCTCCGGCCCTACGGATCGTGACGGAAATAACCCCGACGGCGGGCGCAACGACAGCCTTAAGCGGCTGGCCTGGGTGCTGGCCAAACACAACATCGCCAGCGTGCGCTTCGACAAACGTGGCGTGGCGGCGAGCCTGGCCGCCACGCCGGACGAACGCAATTTGTCGGTGGAAGCCTACGTGGCTGACGCCGAAGCCTGGAGCCGCAAGCTCAAATCCGACCCGCGCTTTGGCCAGTTGATTTTGCTCGGCCACAGCGAAGGTGCGTTGATTGCTACGTTGGCAGCGCCGAGTGCTGATGCGGCGGGGGTGATTTCCCTGTCCGGCAGCGCCCGCCCGGTCGATGAGGTGTTGCGCCAGCAATTGAGCAATCGCCTGCCGCCACCGCTGATGCAGCGCAGCAATGAGCTGCTCGACAGCCTCAAGGCCGGGCACACCGACGATAATGTGCCTCCACAGTTGGAGGTGATTTTCCGTCCGAGTGTGCAGCCGTATCTGATTTCGCTGTTTCGCCAGGATCCATCGGCCGCCTTCGCTCGCTTGAAAATGCCGGCGCTGATTGTCCAGGGCAGCCACGACATTCAAGTCGGTGTCGGCGATGCCAAGGCACTGAAAGCCGCCAAACCCGACGCCACACTGGCGGTGATCGAAGGCATGAACCACGTGATGCGCATTGTGCCGAACGACGTGAAACGGCAATTGGCGTCCTACAAGGACCCTAATTTGCCCCTGGCAGCGGAACTGGGCACGCGAATCATCGAGTTTATTGACGGACTTCGCACCAGTTGAGCGCTGTCAGGGGCGTTCTCAACTAGTTTTCACGCCGCGAAAACCAGGAGAGAACGCTCCCTAACCCTCTAGTCTTCAAAAAAACGGCCGATAAGCCTTTGTCGCCAGCGCTATGACTGGCGGCAAGCGCTTGGACAGGATCTCGCCGTTATGACTGATACCCAGACTTCACCCGACACCACCGCTGAAAAAGACGCACCTCCAGTGGTCGAGCTGCCGTGGGCGGACGTCCACGTCGAGCACCACAAGATGCTCCGCCTGGCGCCGTTGCAGACCGACCGCAATACGGGTGGCCGGCCACTGCGCTTTGTCGAGTTCGGTTACGCCGAGCGCAACAGCAAGGAACACAGCCTGATGCGCATGACCATCTCGCTGCCAGGCCAGCGGGTGCGCAAGGAACAGAATCATCTGGACGTCTGGGTCGATCACGAGACCAAACGCGTGCATTTCGGACCGGCCAGCGGCTTGCAGATCGAACCGATGAACCGTGGCATCGGCCGTTACCTGGCGGCTCAAGGCATTTCCTGGGCGAAAAAACGCTGGCCCGGCTACACCGTCGACGGCAGCGACCTGAACAACAAGGATGCGTTGAACGAAGACACGCGCCTGCGCCGCGATCACTTTTTGCGGGTGCATGGTTTTGACGTGGTTTACGCCGACGCCCAGCATTTGAAGGGCAGCGTCAAAGAGGTGCAGGTCAGCGATTTGCTGACCGACTGGAATACCGAAAAGCTGCAGCAGGTGGAAATTCTCGAAGCTGCGCAGATGCTTCAGCAGGCCGAGCAGAACCTGGCCGAGCAGGAAGTGAAGCTCAAGAAACACGAAGAAAAAGTTACCAAGTACAAGCGCGAAGATGCCGGGCTGCGATTTACCATCAGTTGCCTGGTGGCGTTTGCGGTGTTTCAGGCGGGGTTGTTGATCTGGATTGCGACGCACCGGTAAAGATTCAAGACCGAGGCGCGGCTATTCGCGAGCAAGCCCGCTCCCACAGGAGAATGCATTCCAATGTGGGAGCGGGCTTGCTCGCGAAGGCTTTCTTATGTCAGACGCGAGAAGCAAACACCGCTTGATGATCGCGGCACTGCTCCGCCGTCAACATGAACACCCCATGCCCACCGCGCTCGAAATCAAGCCAGGCGAAGTCGACTTCCGGGTACAGCGCTTCGACGTGAACCTGGCTGTTGCCCACTTCGACAATCAGCAAGCCCTTCTCGGTCAGGTGATTCGCCGCTTCGGCGAGCATCCGGCGTACCAGGTTCAAACCGTCGTCACCGCAGGCCAGGCCCAATTCCGGTTCGTGCTGGTATTCGTCCGGCATGTCCGCGAAATCTTCCGCATCGACGTAGGGCGGGTTCGACACGATCAGGTCGAAACGTTGCCCCGGCAAGCCATCAAAGCCATCGCCCTGAACCGTGTACACCCGCTCATCGACGCCATGGCGCTCGATGTTCTGGTTGGCCACTTCCAGCGCTTCGAACGACAGGTCGGCCAGCACCACTTCGGCGTTCTGGAATTCGTAGGCACAGGCGATACCGATGCAACCGGAACCGGTGCACAGGTCAAGAATCCGCGCCGGGTCGGTGCCCAGCCACGGAGCGAAGCGCTTTTCGATCAGCTCGCCAATCGGTGAACGCGGGATCAGCACCCGCTCATCGACGATGAACGACATGCCGCAGAACCAGGCCTCGCCCAACAAGTACGCAGTAGGAATGCGTTCTTCGATACGACGCTTGAGCAAGCGTTGCAGATTGACCAGCTCATCGTCTTCCAGATTGCAGTCCAGATAGCTGTCGGCAATTTCCCACGGCAGGTGCAGCGCACCCAGCACCAGTTGACGGGCTTCGTCCCAGGCGTTGTCGGTCCCATGGCCGAAAAACAGATCCTCCCCATGGAAGCGGCTGACGGCCCAACGGATATGGTCACGCAGGGTACGAAGTCGGGAAGTGATCACGGGGGCAACTCCAAATAAAACGACTGGCAGAAAAACGACTGGCGATTCTAACAGCCAAAACGCTTCCCGACGACGCAGGAAAAACACCGGATCAGATGTAGGACTTATCCATTTTTTCGGTTGGCTATTGAACAAAACGAGCATCTTGACAAGGCTGCAAGCCAGCAAAGACGGTGCCTACGATGGTAGCGATTCACAGAACCGCTCAGCCAGAGGACAATGTCGCAAAAGCCCCACTCCAAGGAGCCCCAGAATGTCCGTTCCACAAACGATGTTTCAACTCAGCGGTCGCGGTTATCCGGCGGCCAAACTGAGCCAGGCGACCCTCATCATCATCGATGCTCAGAAAGAATACCTCAGCGGCCCGTTGGCCCTGAGCGGCATGGATGCTGCCGTCGCGAACATCAAGCAAATCGTGGCCGCTGCCCGTGCAGCCGGTCGGCCGATTGTGCACGTGCGTCACCTCGGCACCGTCGGCGGGCTGTTCGATCCACAGGGCGAGCGCGGTGAGTTCATCCCGGGGCTGGAGCCACACGCCGACGAAACCATCATCGGCAAGTTGCTGCCGAGCGCGTTCCACGGCACCACGCTGTACGATCGTCTGCAAGAACTCGGCTCCCTGGACTTGATCGTCTGCGGGTTCATGAGCCATTCCAGCGTCAGCACCACCGTGCGCGCCGCCAAGAACCTGGGCTTTCGCTGCACTCTGGTCGAAGACGCCTGTGCCACCCGCGACCTGCCTTACAAGGGCGGTGTACTCAGCGCCGAGCACGTTCAGCAGACCGAAATGGCGATCATGGCGGACAACTTCGCCACCCTCGCCCTGACCCACGATCTGATCTGATCGACTCCAGATGAGCGGCTAATGCCGCCGCTCATCCGCAAAAGCATCTCATTTTCTGCAATTGTCTTAGCCTCAGGAACATCCCGGACAACTCCCGGTCGAAGGGCCGATACCCATTGAGGAAGGTCGG
The DNA here is from genome assembly GCF_034344865.1 of Pseudomonas sp. 10S4. Classification (NCBI taxonomy): domain Bacteria; kingdom Pseudomonadati; phylum Pseudomonadota; class Gammaproteobacteria; order Pseudomonadales; family Pseudomonadaceae; genus Pseudomonas; species Pseudomonas sp. 10S4. Next base: position 3,912,907 of record NZ_CP133774.1, on the reverse strand, counting down.
AATGAAGTTATCCGATGGTTTTGACGCACGCCGCCTGCGGCCCAAAAGCCGAAGCAACTGGCGTTATAGATTCGGCGCAGCAATTGCCGCCCTGCTGGCGATGGGCGGTGTGCTGCTCGCCATGGCTGGTGCCGCCAGCCTGTTCGGCCACGCGCCCGCCATGGGCGAATTGAATACCAACCGCGTCGGTGCGGCTGTGATTCTGGCGATTGGCCTGTTCGTGCTGTACATCGGCGTGTGGCTCTGGCGTCGCTGCCGGCGCCGTTCGCGCCAGTCGCGGGAGCTGAATTTGTCCCCGCACCTGATGAAAAAACACGACTGAATCAACGGCCCGTCGATCTGACGGGCCCAATTGTTATGGATGGCGCCTCGACTTGGGTAAACTGGCGGCCTTCGCGGAGGCTGACATGCAAGACGACGATTTTTCCCTGTTTAAAAGTGCGACCCAAGGCATCAAGCCGATCAAGCACGATCGCGCCGAAACCGGCAAACCCAAAAGCGACCGCGCGCAAATCGCCAAGCTGCGTCAGGCCGCCACCGTGCGCACCGATGCCACCACCGTTGATGGGCTGTCGGATCAGTTCGTCATCGATGTCGGCCCGGAAGACGAGTTGATGTGGGCGCGCGACGGCGTTCAGGAAAGCCAGATACGCAAACTCAAGATTGGCCAGATCCCGTTCGAAGGCAGCCTCGACCTGCACGGCATGAACGTGGAAAAGGCTCGGGAAACCCTTTGGGCCTTTCTCGCCGAAGCCACCAAATTCGAAATCCGCTGCGTACGCGTCACTCACGGCAAAGCTGTGCGCCTGGACGGCAAGCGGCCGATGATCAAAAGCCACGTCAACACCTGGCTGCGCCAGCATTCCCAAGTACTCGGCTTCACCTCGTGCCAACCGAAACACGGTGGTGCCGGCGCGGTGTATGTGATGCTCAAACGCACCATGATGGAAGGCCGCGACGAGTAAAGCTGTCGCGCCACGCTTGCAGCGCCGTGTCCGCCACCGTACCCTTGACCTTTGCGAAAAATCCCACAGGTAGTTTCATGTCCCTGGAACAGAATTACACCGCGATTCTCGGCCAATTGGGCGAGGACGTGTCCCGCGAGGGCCTGCTCGACACGCCAAAGCGTGCCGCCAAAGCCATGCAGTACCTTTGCCGCGGTTATGAACAGACACTGGAAGAAGTCACCAATGGTGCCTTGTTCAGCTCCGACAACAGCGAAATGGTGCTGGTCAAGGACATCGAGCTCTACTCGTTGTGCGAACACCACCTGCTGCCGTTCATCGGCAAGGCCCACGTCGCCTATATCCCGAGCGGCAAGGTATTGGGGTTGTCGAAAGTCGCGCGGATCGTCGATATGTACGCCCGCCGCCTGCAGATCCAGGAAAACCTCAGCCGCCAGATCGCCGATGCGGTCCAGCAAGTCACCGGCGCCCTGGGCGTTGCGGTGGTGATTGAGGCCAAGCACATGTGCATGATGATGCGCGGTGTGGAGAAGCAGAATTCGTCGATGATCACTTCGGTGATGCTCGGTGAGTTCCGCGAAAACGCTGCCACTCGCAGCGAGTTTCTCAGCCTGATCAAGTAACTCGCAGCACGAAGAAAACCGGCACTCATCGCCGGTTTTTTTCGCCTGTGAAAAATCAGGTAAGCTGCGCGCCTTCTGTTTGCCCTTGTGAGGCTTCTACCGTGTTCGTTAAAGCGCTTCGTGTCGGCCTTGGCCAACTGATCATCTTCATCGACTTCATCACCCGTCCGGGCAAAAAGCAGCGCCCCGCCGCCGCTCAGGCTCAGGTTGAAGCGGATGCCAAGGACCTGACGCTGTATCAGTTCCACGCCTGCCCGTTCTGCGTGAAAACCCGCCGCACCCTGCGCCGTTTGAACGTGCCAGTGGCGTTGCGCGATGCGAAGAATAACGAACTGGATCGCAAGGCCCTGCTCGAGCAAGGCGGCAAGATCAAAGTGCCGTGCCTGCGGATTGAAGAGAATGGGCAGACCACCTGGATGTATGAATCCAAGGTGATTATTGATTATCTGGATAAGCGGTTTGCAGCGTCCTGATGATTTTTGGGTGTTTGAACTGACGCCATCGCGAGCAAGCTCGCGATGAGGCCCTCCCCGGCACCGCAAATTTCGGACAAAAATAAACCGGCCCTTGAGCCGGTTTTTTGTTTCTGTCGTCAGGCGGCTTCTGCTGCCTGGGCCTGCCTAACAACCGTCGCCAACCGCTTGAGCCCTTCATCCAATCGCGCCGGGTCGATGTGGCTGAAATTCAACCGCAGGTGACCGGGGTTGTTGTCCGGGTCTGGGAAAAACGGCTCCCCCGGCATAAACGCTACGTCCGCCGCCAGTGCGTCCTTGAGCAAGGTCCGGGTGTCCAGCGGTTGCTTGAGCGTCAGCCAGAAAAACAACCCACCTTGCGGCACGTTCCAGTCCGCCAGATCAGAAAAGTGCGTTTCCAACGCCGACTGAAACGCATCCCGACGAACCCGGTAAAAATCCCGCAACTCGCTCAAGTGCTGCTGGAATTTCTCGGTGCCAATCCATTGCAGCGCCTGCCACTGGCCCACGCGATTGGTGTGCAAGTCCGCCGATTGCTTAAGTTTCAGCAAGTGCGGGAACAGGTCGGGACTGGCAATCAAGTAGCCGACCCGCAGGCCCGGCAGCAGGGTTTTGGACACGGTGCCGGTGTAGATCCAACTGGCGTTTTTCAAGCGACTGACGATCGGTGTTGCGCTGCCGCCGTCGAAGGTCAGTTCGCGGTAGGGTTCGTCTTCGATCAGCGTGACGCCGAACTCGTCCAGCAACGCGGCCACGGCATCGCGCTTGGCTTCGCTGTAGCGCACTGCCGACGGGTTCTGGAAGGTCGGAATCAGGTAAATGAACGCAGGCTTGTGATTCTCCAGTCGCGAACGCAACTGTGCCAGGTTCGGACCGTCTGCTTCCTGCGGCACGGTGATGCAGTCGGCGCCGAACAGCTGGAAAATCTGCAACGCCGCCAGATAAGTCGGCGCTTCGAGCAAAATTTCGGTGCCTTTGTCGATGTAGAGCTTGGCCGCCAGATCGAGGGTTTGCTGGGAGCCGCTGACCACCAACACCTGGCTCGCCTCACACGGCACGCCCAGCGCCCTCGCCTCGCCCGCCAGTGCTTCACGCAGTGCCGGCTCGCCTTCGCTCATGCCGTATTGACCCATGGACAGCGGCATGTCAGCCCACTCGACTTTCGGCAGCATCGCTTCGGCCGGCAAGCCGCCAGCGAACGACATCACTTCCGGACGCTGGGCGGCGGCAAGGATTTCACGGATCAAAGAACTTTTAAGGCGCGAGACACGTTCGGAAAAAGCCATGGGGGTCACCGGTAGCGGGGCCTGAAGGAAATGAGTCAAACTGGTTGACCGAAATTACGATAGCTTGAGCGGATACGTCAACATGCTTGACCTTAAAAACCCCACGACCCAGCAACAAGCGATGGAAGCGTTTTTCTTCGGCTACCAGGCTTTCACGGCCAAGGCTGACGAGATGCTTGAGCGTCGCGGCTTGAGCCGGGTGCATCAGCGCATCGTGTTTTTCATCGCCCGTTACCCGAACCTGAGTGTGAAGGAGTTGCTGGCATTGCTCGGCGTGACCAAACAGGCGTTGAACATTCCACTGCGTCAGTTGGTGGAGATGCATTTGGTGGACAGCGTGGCGTCCGAGACTGACAAGCGAAAACGGCTGCTCGAATTGACTGACGATGGCGCGCGGTTTGAGCAATCGCTGCGGCGTGAGCAGGTGACGTTGCTGGAGCGGGTATTTGCCGAGGCTGGGGAGACGGCGGTGAATGGGTGGTTGGCGGTGAATCTGGCGTTGGGAGAAGTGACCCGGGTTGACCGGTCAGACGCCTGACTGTGGCGAGGGAGCTTGTCGAAACGTCCCGTTCGGCTGCGCAGCAGTCGTAGGCAATGATGATTGCGTTAAGCCTGAAAGCTCCAGGCGCCTGATTTCGGGGCCGCTGCGCGCCCCAGCGGGAGCAAGCTCCCTCGCCACAAAAGCTCACTGGACATCACATTTCATTTCCATATATCCCGCCTTCCAATAATTTCGCCGACAAAACCGAAAACATTATTTGCTTTATTTGTATACAAAAGCATAATCCACTTCGTGCGAGTTCCTGACCAAGCGGTCAACAAATTCGCAAGTGCCTCAAAGGGCCGCTGCCACCCTCATGGGTCCGGCCCTGGAAATAAAAATAAAACTCTTGAGGAGTACTCGCTGTGGAAAGCCGCAAATCCGAAGCTTCGTCGCTGGATCTCTCGCCGCCGTTACGTAATGGCTGGCTGGAGCGCATCTTCAAACTCAGCTTGCATGGCACCACGGTGAAGACCGAGCTGATTGCCGGTCTGACAACCTTCATCACGATGGCCTACATCATCTTCGTCAACCCGAACATCATGGCTGACGCTGGCATCAACCACGGCGCGGCGTTCGTTGCCACCTGCATCGCTGCGGCACTGGGTTGCCTGTTGATGGGCCTGTACGCCAACTGGCCGGTCGGCCTGGCACCGGGCATGGGCCTGAACGCATTCTTCACCTACACCGTGGTCGGCACCATGGGCTACAACTGGGAAACCGCCCTCGGCGCGGTGTTTGTCTCCGGTGTGTTGTTCATGATTCTGACGTTTTCCAAGATTCGCGAATGGCTGCTCAACAGCATTCCGGTCAGCCTGCGCTACGCCATGGGCGCCGGGGTCGGACTGTTTCTAGGGATCATCGGCCTGAAAACCGCCGGCATCATCGTCGCCAGCCCGGCCACCCTGATCAAACTCGGCTCCCTGCGCGAGCCTGGCCCGCTGCTGGCGGCCATCTGCTTCCTGATGATTGCCGTGCTCAGCTACCACAAAGTCTTCGGCGCGATCCTCATCAGCATCATCACCGTGACCCTCGCCGGTTGGGGCCTGGGCCTGGTGCATTACGGCGGAATCATGTCCGCCCCGCCGAGCCTGGCACCGACCTGGATGGCCATGAACATCGCCGGCGTGTTCAACGTCAGCATGATCAGCGTGGTGCTGGCGTTCCTCTTCGTGCACATGTTCGACACCGCCGGTACCTTGATGGGCGTCGCCCAGCGCGCCGGCCTGGTCAACGCTGATGGCCGGATCGAAAACCTCTCTCGCGCCATGAAAGCTGACAGCGCCTCCAGCGTATTCGGGGCGATGGTCGGCGTCCCTCCAGTAACAAGCTATGTAGAAAGTGCCGCGGGTGTAGCCGCTGGTGGTCGGACTGGTCTTACCGCAGTGACCGTAGGTGTGCTATTTATTGCCGCGATGTTCTTCGCACCGCTGGCTGGCATGATTCCGGCTTATGCAACGGCGGGTGCGCTGATTTATGTGGCGATGCTGATGATGAGCGGTATGGCTCACATCAACTGGGATGAAGCGACCGACAGCATCCCGGCCATCGTTACCGCGATCATGATGCCGCTGACCTTCTCGGTCGCCGACGGCATCGCACTGGGCTTTATCACTTACGTGGTGCTGAAGGCTGGTACCGGTAAGTACAAGGAAATTTCCGCCAGCTTGTGGGTGCTCTGCGCGATCTTCATCGCCAAGTTCATTTTCTTGTAAGCCGTCATAGTTTCAAACAGCCTCACCCCGTCGGGTGGGGCTTTTGCACATTAGGAGGAAAGTGATGAGTCTGGAAACCTGGCTGCTGTTCAGCGGCGCCGCGCTGGTGGTAATCCTGATCCCGGGGCCATTGTCTTTGCTGATGATCAGCAACAGCCTGAACTACGGGTTGCGCCGTTCGTACCCGGCGTTTCTCGGCGGGGTGATTGCCTCGATTTGTCTGCTCAGTGCGTCGGCGCTGGGTCTGGGCGCCCTGCTGCTGGCGTCGGAACAGCTGTTCAGCGCGCTGAAGATCGTTGGCGCGCTGTACCTGTTTTACCTCGCCTGGAAGAGCTGGCAACAATCGCGTCAACCGTCCCACGGCGCCGAAGTGCCCCAGGCCGCACCTGTGCCACGCTTTCGCGCACTGTTCGGACGCGCGTTTGTGTTGGGCGCAAGTAATCCAAAAGACATCCTGTTTTTCGCCGCTTTCCTGCCGCAGTTCTTGAGCGCTGAACAGCCGTTCCTGCCGCAATTGCTGGTGATGATTGCAACCTGGACGGTGTTGGATCTGCTGTGCAAGTTGGCGTATGGGCTGGGTGCCCATGGCGCGGCGCGGTATCTGCGCAGTGGCAAGGGCCAGAGTTGGTTTAACCGGATTAGTGCCGCGTTGTTCGGTGGCGCGGGCGCCGCGTCGTTGTTGAGCCGCTAAGAGCAAAAGCATCGCGAGCAAGCTCGCTCCCACAGGGGATTTGTGAACGACACAGATCAGTGTGGGAGCGAGCTTGCTCGCGAAGGCGTCCTTAGCAACACCACTTTCCTGAAGGCAAAAAAAGCCCGCAGTGTGAGCGGGCGAAAGACCAAAGAAGCTTTTTGCGCAGATTCTTGGGGGAGTCTAGCTTCCTCTGTAGGTCGAATAGCTGTAGGGCGAAATCAGCAGTGGCACGTGGTAGTGATCCTGTTCAGCAGAGATGCCGAACCGCAGCACGACTACGTCCAGGAACGCGGGTTCCGGCAGCTGAACGCCACGGGCGCGGTAGTAATCGCCCGCATGAAACTGAACCTGATAGACCCCGGAACGGTAGTCATCGCCTTGCAGCAGCGGTGCATCGACACGGCCGTCGCTGTTGGTAATCGCGCTGGCGACCAATTCCAGCTGCGAGCCTTCAACGCGGTACAACTCGACCTTGATCGAGCTGCCCGGGCAACCGTGTGCAGCGTCCAAAACGTGTGTAGTCAAACGTCCCATTGATTCTGCGCGCCTGGCTGCGTAGAGCAGTCAGACCTCGCGCCTCCCGAAGTCAGTTGAAAAGGAGACCGCACCGTTTCGGAGCACGAAAAGCTGCGGCGAGCGACTGATTAAGACACTTTTCAAAAAAATTGTACACAATAAAAACGACATTTTTACGCCCTCCCCCGCCATCCGCGAATTTGCAGCGGATTTACCCGCGAACCATGCAGTCAGCGAACCTCCTATTCATTAGCTGACCAGTCAGGCAGGTTTCTTGCAGTAGCATCCATTCATGACAGTTAATGAAAAATGCAAAAAATCAGGCTTACAAAGTGAATATAAAGTTGTATACAATCAGCCCATCGCTGTGACGCCACGCCAGGCTGCCACACAAATTGCTACCACGAATAAGAAGGAAGACTGCAGTGAGCGCTGACTACCCACGCGACCTGGTCGGTTACGGCAGTAACCCTCCGCACCCACACTGGCCGGGCAATGCCCGCATCGCCTTGTCCTTCGTACTCAATTACGAGGAAGGTGGCGAGCGCAATATCCTGCACGGCGACAAAGAGTCCGAAGCCTTCCTCTCGGAAATGGTCTCGGCGCAGCCGCTGCAAGGCGCGCGCAACATGAGCATGGAATCCCTTTACGAGTATGGCAGCCGCGCGGGTGTCTGGCGGGTGCTGAAGCTGTTCAAGGAATTCGACATTCCGCTGACCATCTTCGCCGTAGCGATGGCCGCCCAGCGTCACCCGGACGTGATCCGCGCGATGGTCGATGCCGGCCACGAAATCTGCAGCCACGGCTATCGCTGGATCGACTATCAGTACATGGACGAAGCGCAGGAACGCGAGCACATGCTCGAAGCGATCCGCATCCTCACCGAACTCACAGGCGAACGCCCACTGGGCTGGTACACCGGCCGCACCGGCCCGAACACCCGTCGGCTGGTGATGGAAGAAGGCGGTTTCCTCTACGACTGCGACACCTACGACGACGACCTGCCCTACTGGGAACCGAACAACCCGACCGGCAAGCCGCACTTGGTGATCCCGTACACGCTGGACACCAACGACATGCGTTTCACCCAGGTCCAGGGTTTCAACAAGGGCGACGATTTCTTCGAGTACCTCAAAGATGCATTCGATGTGCTTTACGCTGAAGGCGCCGAAGCACCGAAGATGCTGTCGATCGGCCTGCACTGCCGACTGATCGGCCGTCCGGCGCGTCTGGCCTCGCTCAAGCGTTTTATCGAATACGCTAAAAGTCATGAACAGGTGTGGTTCAGCCGTCGCGTCGACATCGCTCGCCACTGGCACGAAACCCACCCGTACCAAGGGGCTGCCAAATGAGCACCTTCCAGACACTGAAACCGTCGACCCTGAGCCGCGATGCGTTTGTCGCCGCCTTTGCCGACATCTACGAACATTCGCCATGGGTGGCCGAAAAGGCTTTCGACCTGGGCCAGGACGCTGCGATCGACGAGATCGAAACCCTGCACCAGCGCATGAGCGACATTTTGTTGAGCGCTGATCACCAAAGCCAGCTTGAGCTGGTCGTCGCTCACCCCGACCTGGCCGGCAAAGCTGCCGTCCAGGGCGAACTGACCGAAGCCAGCACTAATGAACAGGCTGGCGCCGGTATTCACCAATGCTCGAGCGATGAGTTTCAACGCTTCACCGAGCTGAATGACGCCTACAAGGCCAAGTTCAAGTTTCCCTTCATCATGGCGGTAAAAGGCAGCAACCGGCATCAGATCCTCGCGGCGTTCGAAACGCGCATTCACAACTCGGCAGACACCGAATTCAAATGCGCGCTGGCGGAGATCAACAAGATAGCGTTGTTCCGATTACTGACTCTCTAGCAAGCTTGGCCCGAGTGTTTAAAAACGCGAAATACACCCAGGACCCTGCAAGCATCCCAAGCCAACTTATTAAAGGCAGACAAGAAGAATGAAAGCTTACGCCGTACCTTTCGAGAAGTTCGTCAACCTGGCCGATGCCCGTCTGGGCACCAAAATCATCTCGGTCACCGATGACTGGTTCGCTGATGCCAACCGCCTGTTCCAGCCGACCCCGGCTGTGTGGAAAGAAGGCGTGTTCGATGACAATGGCAAGTGGATGGACGGCTGGGAATCGCGCCGCAAGCGCTTCGAAGGCTATGACAGTGCCGTGATCCGCCTGGGCGTACCAGGTTCGATCAAAGGCGTGGACATCGATACTTCATTCTTCACCGGCAACTTCCCGCCGTCGGCCTCCCTGGAAGCCTGCTTCCTGGCAGAAGGCGAACCGACTGAAAACACCCAGTGGGTTGAAGTGCTGTCGGCTGTCGAGCTGCAAGGCAACAGCCATCACTTCCACGAAATCAACAACGACCGGGCATTCAGCCACCTGCGCTTCAACATCTACCCGGATGGTGGCGTAGCGCGTCTGCGTGTGTACGGCGTTCCGCACCGCGACTGGTCGGCCGTTGGCGACAACGAGCAGATCGACCTGGCCGCAGCCCTCAACGGTGGCCGCGCCCTCGCCTGCTCCGATGAACACTTCGGCCGCATGAGCAACATCCTCAACCCGGGCCGTGGCATCAACATGGGCGACGGCTGGGAAACCGCACGTCGTCGCACGCCAGGCAATGACTGGGTGATCGTCGCGCTGGGTCATGCCGGTGAAGTCGAGAAAGTCATCGTCGACACCCTGCACTTCAAGGGCAACTACCCGGACACGTGCTCGATCCAGGGCGCTTTTGTGAAGGGCGGCACTGACAGCCAGATCGAAACCCAATCGTTGTTCTGGCGCGAACTGCTGCCAGCGCAGAAACTGGAAATGCACGCTGAACACCGCTCTCGCCGAGCAGATCAAGGCGCTGGGCCCGATCACCCACATCCGCCTGAACGTGTTCCCGGATGGTGGTGTGAGCCGCCTGCGCGTACTGGGCAAGGTCGCTAAATAAGCGCTGAACCTGTGGCGAGGGAGCTTGCTCCCGCTGGGCTGCGAAGCGGCCCCGCTTTTCTCCAGGAAGTAAGGGGACTGCTACGCAGTCCAACGGGAGCAAGCTCCCTCGCCACAATAAACAACACAGAATTCAAGGTAAGAAGACCAGCATGCGCACATTGACGATTGAACCGCTGACCAAAGAAGCCTTCGCCCCTTTCGGTGACGTGATTGAAACCGACGGTAGCGATCACTTCATGATCAACAACGGTTCGACCATGCGCTTCCATAAACTGGCGACGGTGCAAACCGCCACGCCAGAGGATAACGCGATCATCAGCATCTTCCGCGCCGACGCGCAGGACATGCCGCTGACCGTCAGCATGCTGGAGCGTCACCCGCTGGGCAGCCAGGCTTTCATCCCGCTGCTCGGCAACCCCTTTCTGATCGTGGTCGCGCCACTTGGCGATGAACCTGTATCAGGCTTGGTCCGCGCCTTCGTCACCAACGGCAGGCAGGGCATTAATTACCATCGCGGCGTTTGGCACCATCCGGTGCTGACGATCGAAAAGCGGGATGACTTCCTGGTGGTTGATCGCAGTGGCACAGGCAATAACTGCGATGAGCATTTTTTCAAAGAGGATGAGCGTTTGATCCTTGCCCCCCACCAATAAGAGAAGGTTCGATCACTTGACAACAAAGTGACGGGCGAGAGGTAAAGACTGTGGAAGCACATCTGTTGGAATGGCTGAACCTTAGCGTGCGCTGGGTTCACATGATTACTGGCGTGGCCTGGATCGGTGCGTCGTTCTATTTCGTCTGGCTGGAAAACAACCTCAATCGGGTCAACCCGAAAAGCGGTCTGGCGGGCGATCTGTGGGCGATCCACGGCGGCGGTATCTATCACCTGGAAAAATACAAATTGGCTCCACCGACCATGCCGGACAACCTGCACTGGTTCAAATGGGAAGCCTACTTCACCTGGATGTCGGGGATCGCGCTGCTGTGCGTGGTGTTCTACTCCAACCCGACGCTGTACTTGCTGGCTCCGGGCAGCAGCCTGAGCGGTCCTGAAGGCGTGGCCATCGGTATCGGCTCGCTGTTCATCGGCTGGTTCATCTACTCCTTCCTCTGCGACTCGGCCCTGGGCAAACGCCCTGCCCTGCTCGGCGGAATTTTGTTCGTGCTGATCATCGGCGCGGCCTACGGCTTCAGCAAAGTGTTCAGCGGTCGTGGTGCGTACCTGCACGTTGGCGCGATCATCGGCACCATCATGGTCGGTAACGTGTTCCGCATCATCATGCCGGCGCAACGTGCGTTGGTCGCGGCGATTGCCGAGAACCGCACACCCGATCCGGCGCTGCCGGCCAAAGGTTTGCTGCGTTCGCGTCACAACAACTACTTCACCTTGCCCGTGCTGTTCATCATGATCAGCAACCACTTTCCGAGCACCTACGGCAGCCAATACAACTGGCTGATCCTGGCCGGGATCGCGGTGCTGGCGGTGTTGGTGCGTCACTACTTCAACACCCGTCACAACAGCCACAAGTTTGCCTGGACCCTGCCGGTTGCAGCCGTCGGCATGATCAGCCTGGCTTACGTGACTGGCCCGTCGCCGATGCCTACTGCGCCTGAAGTCGCGAAGGCCCCTGCCGCCATTGAGTACCAACCGTTGCCGGAAACTGCCCTCGGTGGTGGTGCCAAACCTGAAGCGGCCAAGCCGGCAGCACCTGCCGCGCCTGCCGCCTCACCGGCGCAAGCGTCGAGCCAGGGCCCGGCGTTCGACAAAGTGCACAGCGTGATTCAGGAACGCTGCGCCGTGTGCCATTCGGCCAAACCGACCAGCCCGCTGTTCAGTGCAGCACCGGCCGGCGTGATGTTCGATACCCCGCAACAAATCCAGCAATTGGCCCCGCGGATTCAGGCGCAAGCCGTCGCCAGCCAGATCATGCCACTGGGCAACATCACACAGATGACCCAGCAGGAACGTGACCTGATTGGTGCCTGGATCAATCAGGGAGCTCAAGTCAACTAAGCAACACAAAAGCCTGTGACAAGCGGGCTTTTGTGGCGAGGGAGCTTGCTCCCGCTGGACTGCGCAGCAGTCCCCTTTCTTATTGGAGAAAAGCGGGGCCGCTTCGCGCCCCAGCGGGAGCAAGCTCCCTCGCCACAGATTCGCCTGAAAAAAATCACAAGAATAAAAAAGATCCGAGGTGTTGCATGTCCGAGCTATCCGAAGCGCGCATCCCCGACGCACCCGCGATTCAGCGTTTGCCTCTTTTGCAACTGATCCTGGTCGGTCTGCAACACGTACTGCTGATGTACGGCGGCGCCATCGCGGTACCGCTGATCATCGGACAGGCCGCGGGCCTGAGTCGTGAAGAAATCGCCTTTTTGATCAACGCCGACCTGCTGGTCGCCGGCATTGCCACCGTTGTGCAATCGCTTGGGATCGGCCCGATGGGCATCCGCATGCCGGTGATGATGGGCGCCAGTTTCGCGGCCGTCGGCAGCATGGTCGCCATGGCCGGCATGCCCGGTATCGGCCTGCAAGGGATCTTCGGCGCGACCATCGCCGCCGGATTCTTCGGCATGATCATCGCGCCGTTCATGTCCAAAGTCGTACGCTTCTTCCCGCCGCTGGTGACCGGCACCGTCATCACCTCGATCGGTTTGTCGCTGTTCCCCGTGGCCGTGAACTGGGCCGGCGGCGGTGCTGGCGCGACTCAATTCGGTTCACCGATTTACCTGGCCATCGCCGCGCTGGTGCTGGCGACCATTCTATTGATCCACCGCTTTATGCGCGGTTTCTGGGTCAACATTTCCGTGCTGATCGGCATGTGCCTGGGCTACGCGCTCTGTGGCGTGATCGGCATGGTCGATCTCAGCGGCATGGCTCAAGCGCCATGGGTGCAGATCGTCACGCCGCTGCACTTCGGCATGCCGAAATTTGAACTCGCACCGATCCTGTCGATGTGCCTGGTGGTGGTGATTATCTTCGTCGAGTCCACCGGGATGTTCCTCGCCCTGGGCAAGATCACCGGTCAGGAAGTCTGCCCACGGATGCTGCGTCGCGGCTTGCTGTGTGATGCCGGCGCCTCGTTTTTCGCCGGTTTCTTCAACACTTTCACCCATTCCTCCTTCGCCCAGAACATCGGCCTGGTGCAGATGACCGGCGTGCGTTGCCGCTCGGTGACCATCGTCGCCGGCGGTTTGCTGGTGGTGTTGAGCCTGCTGCCGAAAGCGGCGTTCCTGGTGGCGTCGATTCCGCCGGCGGTACTGGGCGGCGCGGCCATTGCGATGTTCGGCATGGTTGCGGCCACGGGCATCAAGATCCTGCAAGAAGCCAACATCGGTGACCGCCGCAACCAGCTGCTGGTGGCAGTGAGCATCGGCATGGGCCTGATCCCGGTGGTCCGTCCGGAGTTCTTCGCGCACCTGCCACTGTGGATGAGCCCGATCACCCACAGCGGCATCGCCATGGCCACGCTGAGCGCCCTGTCGTTGAACCTGCTGTTCAACATTCTCGGTGGTAGAGAACGCGCGGCCATCAACGACTGCCACGCCCACACGCACTGATCAAAACCTGTGAAATGGCTGCCCTGTGGCAACCAGCAACTGCCTGCGCCTCAACAATAAAAACAAGAGGAAGCATCAGATGGTTTTTACCGACTCAAGCCTGTCGTTCAACGACGCCAGGCCCACCGCCAACAACCGTGCCCCAAACCTGTCGTCGGTGCGCTGTTGCGGGGCACTTGAGACCTGGCCAAGGAGTCAGTATTCTCCGCGGCCGCCCGAATCTGGTCTAAAAAAAGCCCGGATTTAATTCCTGACCAGAAAGCCAACTTATCCCGGCTCTGGACGGTATCAAGGCATCCAAAAATCTCTCGTAATCGACTGTTTTCGAACAGCCGAGCGGGAGTTTTTTGCTTTTTGAAAGCCTTGGCTCAGCTCTTGCTAAGAGCACTAAAGCTGACCGATTGGATGAGTTTTTACAGCTGCAACAAAAGGCGCCACACCAGAGCGCCGACCTAAGAAAAAAACGTGGAACCACCTACTTTTTGGGAGCAACCGAATGAAACGCACGTGCACCAGCCTGATGCTCGCGGGATCCTTGTTGGCCGGGGGCCAGGCAATGGCTGACAATGGCGACCTGCTGCTTTGGCAGAACAACAGCCTGACCTACCTCTACGGCAAGGGCTTCAAGGTCAACCCGTCCATTCAGCAAACCGTCACCTTTGAGCACGCCGACGCCTGGAAATACGGGGATAACTTCCTGTTCGTCGACAAGATCTTCTACAACGGCAAGGACGACGCCAACTCGGGTCCGAACTCCACTTATGGCGAGTTCAGCCCGCGTATTTCGCTGGGCAAGGTCCTGGACAAAAAGATCGAGTTCGGCCCGATCAAAGACGTGCTGCTGGCCATGACTTACGAGTTTGGTGAAGGCGACGTCGAGTCCTACCTGATCGGCCCGGGTTTCGACCTGGCGATCCCCGGCTTCGACTACTTCCAGCTGAACTTCTACCAGCGCCATCCTGATGGTGATCGTCCGGGCAACAATGTCTGGCAGATCACACCAGTCTGGTCCTATACCATCCCGGTTGGCGATTCGAGCGTCCTGATCGATGGCTACATGGACTGGGTGGTCGACAACGATAAAAACGCCCGTGGCGATTACCACGCTAACCTGCACTTCAACCCGCAGGTCAAATACGACTTGGGCAAAGCGCTGAATTTCGGCGCGAAGCAGTTGTACGTCGGTGTCGAGTACGACTACTGGAAGAACAAGTACGGGATTGATGACACCAATTCGTTCACCACCAATCAGAACGTGACGAGCTTGCTGGTGAAGTTCCACTTCTGATCAAAACCGTTATAGCGGCCTGCTTGCTGATTCCAGCCCGAGGAATAGGCAAGCAGGTCGACACGGTTGAAAAGCCATCTATTACGCAGCCTTGGGTGAACGATAGGACGCGGAGGCGCGCGCTCTCAATGCATGGGGATACGAAGGTGGCGCCGGTGGTTGTAGTGCACGGGAAACCGTCGTAACGAAAGAAGTGATTACCCCTGCGTCATCCATCATAAATCGCGTGCGCACATCAGAATCCAGCTTCAAGTTAAGTTCCATTTCTCTCAGGTCCGTGGTGCCAAAATATTTTTTCAAGTCTGCACTGGATAGTGTCTTTGCGGCGCGAGAAACCAACTCAGCATCGAAACGACCACTTAGCAAATCGTCGCCATAAGCCAACGTACCAGCGCCTATCATTGGATAGCCCCTGTCAAAAGGTACGACTTCATGTGCACCGTCTTTTATGGCCATCGCGTGAACAAAGGCAATATCCAGCGTGTCAGGGCTAAAAAGTTCCTTCTCAGAAATGACCAATCGATCGAACTCATCATTTGGAACAATGCGCACGCCGGCATACAGCTTTTTTCCTGCCCACGCGCATTGCCCATGACGGTCTGGATGTCCGAACGTTTGACCAACGCAATATGCGAGGGGTGCTCGACATAAAATTCCATCATCTCCTTCAACAAACCAAGCCTCTCAAGCAATGCCCCCGAATCGAATCCAGGTCCGAACGAGTTTTTGGCGTAGTGCCTGACAACATTCATATCGGGATCCGACGTATCGGAAGGTTTGAGCATTTCAGTTACCGTGGTCAAACTCGCCAGCGCCGTTCTGAACCCGGAAGTGACTAGATCGTTGACCTCGTCGGCGTCCGGGCCCCGCAACATATGCAAGTAATTGATAACTCCGTATCTCAAATCCAGCATTGCTTCTGAAAAAGAAATATCTCCCCACATCAGTCCTTGCCGGTCCGCGTAACTAACCGGGTTATTACCGCAAAACACGAACAAATTCAGACCATTCACATCACCCGCCGGATCAGCACTCAGCCACCGCTGCAACCATGGTGCGTAGTAGCGCCACCCAAAGTAATAAAGCCCTGAGGCATCTCTTTCCTTGCCTGAATAACGGATGGTTTTGTACCCGCCCGCTGAGTCACCGTGCCCCACCCACCAAGCGGTGCCGCCATAGGGGTAATAACCCTCTCGACTGAGCAATTGGCCCTCTTTATCCAACTCCACGGTGCTTGACCCAAGATGATCATTGAGGCTGTAGCGAAGTTGATTGTTTTGCAGGCCTTTAGGCAGTCTCGTGACCCAATGCAACGCACACACCTGGCTGCGTCCCGCTAATACGCAGATGACATGCCACTCTTCACCAGTGGCCGCATTGCAATGAAGCTCCACGCCCGGCAAGTAACGAACATCGGCCAACAGCGTGCGGCGGGCCGTGTGGGTAAGGCGCGTTTTGCGCGCGCGCTGCCCAGCGCTGGCATAAAAATAACATTCACTATCGTCAGGCCCGTTTTCTCGACTGACCATCGCGACCCGACTCAATTGATTGCGAACATCCCAGTCCATCGGCTGGCCGCGCAATAACGTCTGCTGATTACCGTTAGCATCGAAACCGTCAACCAAGTCCTCGTTATCGGCGACGCTACGGTTGCTGTTGTCCGAAGTGAACATTTCGAAAGTTTCAGCGCCGCCATGTTGACGGCGTATTAAATTGCCGGCGGCGTCGTAGTCAAACCTCTGGGTGTAGTTGCGCAGTTGGTTGGGATCCAGTGGCAATGTTTTCCAGGTGGGCAAGGCCGGGCCGTGACTGGGCTGGCTGACCTCCCGGCCGGTGGCTTCGATCAGTTGGTAGAGGCTGTCATAGCGGAAACGATTGATCGGTTCGATCCGTTGCCCGTTGAAGTGCCGCGTCAATTGAGCATGGTCTTGAACACTGCGAACGTTACCAACGGGATCGTAGGCATAGTCCAGTACCTGAAGAGCCTGGCCCCGGGCATCGCGAGACATCAGTTGCAGCAGGCGCCCATCCTCAGCGGCATAGCTCGCTGTGGTTCGTACATCATTACCCATGCGCTCGCCAACCACATTGCCAGACGCATCGTAGTGAATCTCGTCGACCAATAACTCAGGGGATCCATCAGCGCCTGCCAACTTCAATTGCGTGCTTTTTAACTCCCCGGCGCGCGTGTAAGCGAACAGACGCTGATTCTCCATGGCATCGATCTGGCCGAGCATCTCACCTGTGGGACCGCACCGTAGATTGGTCTCGAAGCCCGTCTCTTCAAGCAACTCTTTGCGAGCCATTATTTCGAGAGGCCAGTCAGGTGATTCCAGACTGAGCAGAAAATGCGTTTGCTCTGACAAAGCCTCGCCATTCAAGCCATATTGAATGACCTGACGAGAGCCTGCCGGATGATCGTGACGGACCAACCGGCCACACTGGTTACGCAGCGCGCGGTCTTCGTCGACCGCGCCATAGTCCAGGCGCTCAGTTACTTGCGGCGACTCATTGGCCAATTGCTCCGTCACGGTGATCGGCCGCTGCAGCGCATCGTATTCGGTACGACGCTGGCTACCGCGGCTGTCCCGGAATTCGAGTACCGAGCCAGCCTGATTCGACAGGCTCAGTTGCCAACCGGCATCAACGCTGTCCTTCATTAGAGGTTGCCCATTCAAGCCATAGAGGGTGGCGAGGTTCGGTGTCGGCGCCACCCCCAAAGGCGCGGATCCCACGAAGCGACCAATAATCGGCGGGCATCGAAGCCGTTGCGGCTGATGCGGGCTTCGATGGAGGGATTCAGCGGATGGCGGCAGTAGGCGATGTTTCGAATTGCCAGGCCACGGGGATCCATCGCAGAAAGGGTCGGTGTGTGCGTGTCAATCCACGGCTCCGCTCTCATGTCATGCCCCTCTGTCGAGGGATTCACTCTGGCGCAAATGACTATTAGCGTCTACCTGTCAGAACTGACAGTAGCCGCAACCACCGGCTCCGCCAACCCAAGAAACCGACACAACTCATCCCGCTTGGCCAACGCATCCCGCCGCCCGAGGTCAATCAATTCGCTGCAATACCCCGCCTCGAACAGCAGATAGCTCAACACCCCTGCCCCACTGGTCTTGGTCGCCCCCGGCCCGCGCAAAAACAGGCGCAACGCGGCCGGCAATTCCTGGCGATGACGCGCGGCAATTTCATCGATTGGCTGACTCGGCGAAATCACCAGCACTTCCACCGGCGCCACGCCCAAGGTTCGAATCGGCGTGCCATCGGGCATCAGGTGACTGAACTGGTTCAAACGCTCCAACAACTCGATGTCGCTTTCCAGGCTGTCAATGAACGTGCTGTTGAGCAGGTGCCCGCCGATCTGCGCCAACGTTGGCTGCTGACCGGTGTAGGCGCGCTCCAGCGGCTGTTCAGGGTCGATCCCGCGCGGGTTGCCGCTGACACCCACCACCAGCACTCTGCTGGCGCCCAGGTGCAAGGCCGGGCTGATCGGCGCCGACTGACGCACTGCGCCATCACCGAAGAACTCCTCGCCGATTTTCACCGGGGCGAACAGCAGCGGAATCGCCGAGCTGGCCAGCAAGTGATCGACGGTCAATTGAGTCGGCACGCCAATCCGCCGATGGCGCAGCCAGGCATTGATGGTGCCGCCGCCCTGATAGAAGGTCACCGCCTGACCGGACTCGTAACCGAACGCGGTCACCGCCACGGCCTGCAATTGCTTTTGCTCGATGGCTTGCGCAATGCCGTCCATCGACAGTTTGTCGTTGAGCAAACCCCGCAGCGGTGAACTGTTGAGCAGCGCCACCGGCACCTGGCTGCCGATGCCGAGCAAGCTGTGGCTGACAAACCGGCTGGCCTGGTGAATCACGCCCGGCCAGTCGCTGCGCAACACCAGATGACTGCGGAAACCCTGCCAGAAGGCCGTCAGACGCTCGATAGCGCTGCGGAAGTCCATCGCGCCGCTGGCCAGGCTGACCGCGTTGATCGCCCCGGCAGACGTGCCGACGATCACCGGAAACGGATTGTCCGCGCCGGGCGGCAGCAACTCGGCAATCGCTGCCAGCACCCCTACCTGATAGGCCGCTCGAGCCCCGCCGCCGGAAAGAATCAATCCTGTAACCGGTTCAGCTGGGCGCATCGCAACACTCCATGGTGCCTAAAGGGATCGGTGATTCAACCGCGTTTTGCGTACAGTTTCGGCTCGCCTGGTGGGCGGCTCTTGAAGCGGCGATGAGCCCAGAGGTATTGCTGCGGGCAATCGCGCAAGGCGCCTTCGACCCACTGGTTGATACGAATGCAATCCGCCTCGTCAGTTTCGCCAGGGAAGTTATCGAGCGGCGCATGAATCACCAACCGATAACCGCTGCCGTCCGCCAGGCGTTCCTGGGTAAACGGCACCACCAACGCCTTGCCCAGCCGTGCAAACTTGCTGGTAGCAGTAACGGTCGCGGCCTGAATGCCGAACAACGGCACGAAGATACTTTGCTTGGCGCCGTAGTCCTGATCCGGTGCGTACCAGATCGCCCGGCCGGCCCGAAGCAGTTTGAGCATGCCGCGCACGTCGTCGCGCTCCACCGCCAGCGAATCGAGGTTGTGCCGCTCGCGGCCCCGGCGCTGGATGAAGTCGAACAATGGGTTTTTGTGTTCGCGGTACATGCCGTCGATCGTATGTTGCTGACCGAGCAGCGCCGCACCGATTTCCAGGGTGGTGAAATGCAGGGCCATCAGAATCACACCCTTGCCGTCGCGCTGGGCTTTTTTCAAATGCTCCAGGCCTTCGACATGGGCCAGTTTGGCCAGCCGCTGACGCGACCACCACCAACTCATGGCCATTTCGAAGAAGGCGATGCCGGTCGAGGCGAAGTTTTCCTTGAGCAGGCGCTTGCGCTCGACAGCGGTTTTTTCCGGGAAACACAGTTCAAGATTGCGCTTGGCGATGCGCCGTCGGTCGCCGGCCACTCGGTACATCAATGCACCCAAGGCGCGACCGACTGACAGCAACGCCGGATACGGCAACTGAACAATCAGCCACAACAGCCCCAGCCCGCACCACAATGGCCAGAAACGAGGAGAAAGAAATGCTGTACGAAAACGCGGGCGATCCATTAAAGGTTCCGGAAAGACAATGGCCGCGCATTCTACATCGTTCGACCCGGCTTGCGGCCTGCGGGCGTTCTCGTTATAAGTCTCGGCACTTTTAGTGACAAGCCGTTGTATGCCGACCATGAGCCAAACCGAACCGCTAGACCAAGATCCCGTGTTCCAGTTGAAGGGCAGCATGCTCGCCATTACGGTGCTGGAACTGGCCCGCAACGACCTCGAGATGCTCGATCGGCAACTGGCCGCCAAGGTCGCCCAGGCGCCGAATTTCTTCAGCAACGCGCCGCTGGTGCTGGCCCTGGACAAACTCCCGGCCAGTGAAGGCGCCGTCGATTTGCCGGGGCTGATGCGCGTCTGCCGTCAGCACGGCCTGCGCACCCTCGCGATCCGTGCCAGCCGTATCGAAGACATCGCCGCCGCCATTGCCGTCGACCTGCCAGTGCTGCCGCCGTCCGGCGCCCGTGAGCGTGCGCTGGACCCACACGAAGGCGTCGTCGTAAAAAAACCGGAAAAACCACCTGAGCCGACCATCAAACCGACGAAGGTAATCACTTCGCCAGTACGTGGTGGCCAACAGATATATGCCCAGGGTGGCGATTTGGTCGTCGTTTCGTCGGTCAGCCCGGGGGCGGAACTTCTCGCCGATGGGAACATCCATGTATACGGCCCGATGCGCGGTCGAGCACTCGCCGGGGTCAAGGGCGACTCGAAAGCGCGAATTTTCTGTCAGCAAATGAGCGCTGAACTACTCTCCATCGCGGGCCATTACAAGGTCTCCGAGGACCTGCGTCGCGATCCGTTGTGGGGCTCGGGCGTACAAGTCAGCCTGTCGGGCGACGTGTTGAACATCATTCGGCTTTAACGGATACTGCCGCATTTTCCAAGCATCTCTAAAACGTAGCGAAAACGGCTCAAACGAAGTAGGAAAAAGGCCAAAAGCAGTGTTTACCGCAGGTACGCGCCGCTCAGGACCGGATTCCAGCCAAGGCTGTCCGACTGCAGTAGTTTTTCAAGAGATGTTTTTCAGGGGCTAAATGTCCTTTTTCCTTAGGGGTGAAACACCTTGGCCAAGATTCTCGTGGTTACATCCGGCAAGGGTGGTGTGGGTAAGACCACCACCAGCGCCGCTATCGGTACCGGCCTCGCTCTGCGCGGTCACAAAACAGTTATCGTCGACTTCGACGTCGGTTTGCGTAACCTCGACCTGATCATGGGTTGCGAGCGTCGCGTGGTGTATGACTTCGTCAACGTGGTCAACGGCGAAGCCAACCTGCAGCAAGCCCTGATCAAAGACAAACGCCTGGAAAACCTCTACGTACTGGCCGCCAGTCAGACCCGCGATAAAGACGCGCTGACTGTCGAAGGCGTGGAAAAAGTCCTGATGGCGTTGAAAGAAGACTTCGAATTCGTGGTCTGCGACTCCCCGGCCGGCATCGAGAAAGGTGCTCACCTGGCCATGTACTTCGCTGATGAAGCGATTGTCGTGACCAACCCGGAAGTGTCCTCGGTACGTGACTCGGACCGCATGCTGGGCCTGCTGGCCAGCAAATCGCGCCGCGCCGAGAACGGCGAAGAGCCGATCAAGGAACACCTGCTGCTGACCCGCTACAACCCGCAACGCGTCAGCGACGGCGAAATGCTTGGCGTCGAAGACGTTAAAGAGATTCTGGCCGTGACCCTGCTGGGCGTCATTCCGGAGTCCCAAGCAGTACTGAAGGCTTCCAACTCGGGCGTGCCCGTGATTCTCGACGACCAGAGCGACGCCGGTCAGGCGTACAGCGATGCGGTCGATCGTCTGCTGGGCAAAACCGTGGAGCATCGTTTCCTCGATGTTACGAAGAAGGGCTTCTTCGAGCGCCTGTTTGGAGGTAGATAATGAATCTTTTTGACTTCTTTCGTGCCAGCAAAAAGGTCAGCACCGCGTCGGTAGCGAAAGAGCGTCTACAGATCATCGTGGCGCATGAACGCGGCCAGCGCAGTACGCCGGACTACCTGCCAGCCTTGCAGAAGGAACTGGTGGAGGTGATCCGCAAGTACGTCAATATCGGGTCCGATGACGTGCACGTCGCCCTGGAAAACCAGGGTAGCTGCTCGATTCTGGAACTCAATATCACCCTGCCTGACCGCTAGTCGGTCAGACAGGAGCCACGGCGGCTCAGATCCCTTCGGGCCTTTGTAGGAGCTGCCGAAGGCTGCGATCTTTTGATCTTGTTTTAAAAAGCAAAATCAAAAGATCGCAGCCTTCGGCAGCTCCTACATTGGACATCGAGGGTTCTGAGCCGCCGTTGGCGTTTGTTACGAGGCTGTTTTAATGCCGTTGTCCAACGTTCACATCATCCATCAAGACGATGCCGTTCTGGTGGTGAACAAACCGACCCTGTTGCTCTCTGTCCCTGGCCGGGCCGATGACAACAAGGACTGTCTGATTACCCGTCTGCAAGAAAACGGCTACCCGGAAGCGCGAATCGTCCATCGGCTGGACTGGGAAACCTCGGGCATCATCCTGCTGGCCCGTGACCCGGACACCCATCGCGAATTGTCTCGGCAATTTCACGACCGTGAAACCGAAAAGGCCTACACCGCCCTGTGCTGGGGTCAGCCGGAACTGGACAGCGGCAGCATCGACTTGCCCCTGCGCTACGACCCGCCGACCAAGCCTCGGCATGTGGTGGATCACGAGTTCGGCAAGAATGCCCTGACCTTCTGGCGTGTGTTGGAGCGTTGCGGCGATTGGTGCCGCGTCGAACTGACGCCGATCACCGGCCGCTCCCATCAGTTGCGCGTGCACATGCTGTCCATCGGTCATCCGCTGCTGGGTGACGGGCTCTACGCTCACGAACAAGCCCTGGCTGCCTGGCCACGCTTGTGCCTGCACGCCAGCATGCTCAGCTTCACCCACCCGCAAAGCGGTGAGCGTTTGCGCTTTGAGTGCCCTGCACCGTTCTGACGGGCAATGAATGGTTTATTGTGGTGAAGGGGCTTTTGTGGCGAGGGAGCTTGCTCCCGCTGGAGCGCGAAGCGCTCCCCAAAACCAGCAATGTCATTCTGTCTGGCACACCGCGCGTGCAGGTTTTACGACTGCTACGCAGCCGAGCGGGAGCAAGCTCCCTCGCCACACTAAACTTCCCACAGCACAAGTGCGGTGCCCGCCCCGCACTTTGCGCTTTCAATACGTTAAACTCCCGCCCATTGCTGTCTGGAGTTTCTTATGCGCGAAGAGTTGAACCAAGGCCTGATCGACTTCCTCAAGGCCTCCCCTACCCCGTTTCATGCCACTGCCAGCCTCGTTCAGCGTCTGGAAGCGGCGGGTTTTTCGCGTCTTGACGAGCGTGAGCCCTGGACCATCGAAAACAACGGTCGTTACTACGTCACCCGTAATGACTCCTCGATCGTCGCCTTCAAGATGGGCCGCCATTCTCCGCTGCACGGCGGCATCCGCCTGGTCGGCGCTCACACCGACAGCCCGTGCCTGCGGGTCAAGCCGCAACCCGAGCTGCAACGCCAGGGTTTCTGGCAACTGGGCGTCGAAGTCTATGGCGGCGCGCTGTTGGCACCGTGGTTTGACCGTGATTTGTCCCTGGCCGGCCGCGTGACCTTCCGCCGTGACGGCAAGGTCGAGAGCCAGTTGATCGACTTCAAGGCACCGATTGCCACCATCCCGAACCTGGCCATTCACCTCAACCGTGAAGCCAACATGGGTTGGGCAATCAACGCCCAGACCGAGCTGCCGCCAATCCTCGCGCAATTTGCCGGTGACGAGCGCGTGGACTTCCGCGCCGTGCTCACCGACCAACTCGCCCGCGAACACGGCCTCAACGCCGACGTGGTGCTCGACTACGAGCTGAGCTTCTACGACACCCAAAGTGCGGCGGTCATTGGCCTGCATGGCGACTTCATCGCCGGCGCACGCCTGGACAACCTGCTGTCGTGCTACGCCGGCCTGCAAGCGTTGCTGACCACCGAAACCGACGAAACCTGCGTGTTTGTGGCCAACGACCACGAAGAAGTCGGTTCCTGCTCGGCCTGCGGCGCTGACGGCCCGATGCTGGAGCAGACTTTGCGTCGCGTGCTGCCCGAAGGTGATGAATTCGTACGCACCATTCAGAAATCCCTGCTGGTCTCGGCTGACAACGCCCACGGCGTTCACCCCAACTACGCCGAGAAACACGACGCCAACCACGGCCCGAAACTCAACGCCGGCCCGGTGATCAAGGTCAACAGCAACCAGCGTTACGCCACCAACAGCGAAACCGCCGGGTTCTTCCGCCATCTGTGCATGGCCGAAGAAGTGCCAGTGCAGAGCTTCGTGGTGCGTAGCGACATGGGCTGTGGCTCGACCATCGGCCCGATCACCGCCAGTCATTTGGGCGTGCGCACCGTGGACATCGGCCTGCCGACCTTCGCCATGCACTCGATCCGTGAACTGTGCGGCAGCCACGACCTGGCTCACCTGGTCAAAGTGCTGAGCGCGTTCTACGCCTGCCACGAGCTTCCATAGCCCCTGTAGGAGCTGGTAGGAGCTGTCGAGGGAAACGAGGCTGCGATCCTTTGATCTTGCCTTTAAAAAGCAAAATCAAAAGATCGCAGCCTTCGGCAGCTCCTACGATTCGAAATCGACCTAAACTTTAAATATCCCCCACGACAAGGCAGTCACCCATGATTTCGATGTCTTCGTTCCACGCCATGCTCATCCCCATTCTCGCCGGGATGATCATGCTGGCAATCGGCTTTAACTTTCGTGACAAGAACGCCGGCGTCTTCGCCATGTGGGTCGGCATGCTGGTGATCCTCGCCACCGTGGTCTACAAGATCCTCGCCAAGCTCAACGAATAAATCCGTGCGCCTGGCTCGCATTGATTTTGACGGGCTCGTACACTCGGCCGATCCGCTCTTCCTAAGGTTGACCGCCTAGTGTTCGCTCGTCTTTTCGCCCTTCCGTGTTTCCTCCTAATCTGCCTGATGACGCTGCTGCCGATGGCGCCTGCCCAAGCGGTCAGTTTGCCGGGGCTGCTCAGCAACTCGGCGAAAACCCAGCCCGAAGCCCAGGAACCGCTGGGGCAATCCCTGGACGAAGTAATCAAGTCCCTGGAAAACGATCAGCAGCGGACCAAACTGCTGGCAGACCTGAAGAAACTGCGCGACGTCACCAAACAGGCCCAGCCGGCCACCGAGGTCGGTGTTCTCGGACTGATCGGCGGTACCCTGAGCAGTTTCGAAAAGCAATTTTCCGGTGCCGACAGCCCACTCACCCGCTGGTCTGAAGAGTTCGGTCTGGCCAAGGATGAACTGTCGGCCCTGATGATGCCGGCCAATGAGTGGCTGCCGATCATCTTTGCCTTCGCCATGATCCTGATGGTCTGGAGCCTGCTGGCCGCCGCCCTGATCTGGCTTGGCCATCGGGTGCGCATGCGCTTCGGCCTGACCGAAGAACTGCCGCAACACCCCAAGGCCCTCGACATGTTGCGCTTTGCCTTGCGCAAACTCGGGCCGTGGCTGATTGCCTTGGTGATGACGGTTTATATGACTTACGCACTGCCTTCGTCATTGGGCAAAAGCCTGGCGATGGTGCTGGCGTACGCGTTGGTGGTCGGCACCTGTTTTTCGGCGATCTGCGTGATTGCCTTCTCCGTGCTCGACGGCCCGCACCGCCATCGCGCCTTGTACATCCTGCGTCATCAGGCTTTCCGGCCGTTGTGGCTGATCGGCAGTTTCGCCGCGTTTGGCGAAGCCCTGAACGACCCGCGCCTGGTCGCCAGTCTTGGTGTGCACCTGGCACACACTGCCGCCACCATCGCCAACGTACTGGCGGCGCTGTCCACCGGGCTGTTCATCCTGCGCTTCCGCCGGCCCATCGCTCACCTGATCCGCAACCAGCCACTGTCCCGCCGCCTGACCCGCCGCGCCCTGAGCGACACCATCGATATCCTCGGCACCTTCTGGTATGTGCCGGCGCTGGTGCTGGTGTGCATTTCGCTGTTTGCCACGTTCATTTCGGCGGGCGACACCAGCACCGCGTTGCGCCAGTCGCTGATCTGCACCGTGCTGCTGGTGTTGTGCATGGTCATCAACGGGCTGGTACGCCGGCACTCGCTCAAACCGCAACGGACCATCAAGCGTCACGCACTGTATTCCGAGCGACTGAAAAGCTTCTGCTACACCCTCGCCCATCTGTTTGTGTGGCTGGTGTTTATCGAACTCGGCCTGCGAGTCTGGGGCATGTCACTGATTGCCTTCACCGAAGGCGAAGGCCATGACGTCAGCGTCAAACTGTTCAGCCTCGCCTTTACGCTGATTTTCGCCTGGCTGATCTGGATCCTCAGCGACACCGCGGTGCATCATGCCCTCACCCGTTCGCGCAAAGGCCTGGCCAATGCCCGGGCGCAGACCATGATGCCGCTGATCCGCAACGTGCTGTTCGTGGCGATCTTCATCATTGCGCTGATCGTCGCGCTGGCGAACATGGGCATGAACGTCACGCCACTGCTGGCCGGTGCCGGTGTGATCGGCCTGGCGATTGGTTTTGGTGCGCAATCGCTGGTCGCGGACTTGATCACCGGGCTGTTCATCATCATTGAAGACTCGCTGGCCATCGACGACTACGTGGATGTCGGCGGCCACCTCGGCACCGTCGAAGGCCTGACCATCCGTACCGTGCGTCTGCGGGACATCGACGGCATCGTGCACACGATCCCGTTCAGCGAAATCAAAAGCATCAAGAACTACTCCCGGGAATTCGGCTACGCGATCTTCCGGGTGGCGGTGCCCTACAACATGGAAATCGACGACGCGATCAAACTGATGCGCGAAGTCGGGCAGAAGATGCGCACCGATCCGCTGCAACGACGCAACATCTGGTCGCCGCTGGAGATTCAGGGTGTGGAAAGCTTCGAGTCCGGCAGTGCGATTCTTCGCGCCCGGTTCAAGACGGCGCCGATCAAGCAGTGGGAAGTTTCACGGGCGTTTAACTTGTCGCTCAAGCGGCATCTGGATGAGGCCGGGCTGGACCTGGCGACGCCGCGGATGAGTGTGCAGGTGGTCACGGCCGGCGGTGGCCCACAAAAGGAATAACAGTCACAAATTCGGGTTGGCGGTCAGACTGTCTTCGCGAGCAAGCCCGCTCCCACAGTTGGAATGCAGTCCCCTGTGGGAGCGGGCTTGCTCGCGAAGGGGTCGCCACGGCCGCGCAGATAACAGGGTCAGTCAAACCACATCGACACCCACATGAATCGCATCATGGCGCCAAAACTCCAGATCACAGTCGATCAGCCGCTCATGCTGATCATAATTGACCCGGGCAATCCGCAACCCCGGACTCCCCACCGACACCCTTAGCGCCGCCGCCGCATCCACCGACAACGACGTCGGCACGATCTCGAACCGCACCCGCCCGTAGTGCAAATCGTAGTGCCGCGCGTACAGCTCGGTAATCGACTGATTCAAATCAAACTCGAGAATCCCCGGGAAAAACTGTGGATTCAAATAGTGCTCCACATACAACACCAGACGCCCGTCGATGCGCCGCGCACGGCAAATCTGAATCACGCTCGACAACGCCGGCAACTGCAACCAGGCACACACCGCCGCCGACGCCGGCTGCAAACGCGCTGAAATCACCTCGGTGGACGGCACTCGCCCCTGGGCACTGACCATCGCGTGAAAGTGGCTGCGCTGCATCAAGTTGTAGGCCAGGCGCGGCGGCGAGACGAACCAGCCGCGGCGCTCCTCGCGATAAATCTGGCCCTGCGCTTCCAACTGTAACAACGCCTCACGCACGGTAATCCGTGTGGTCCCGAACAACTCACTGAGCTTGCGCTCGGCCGGCAGCTTGCTGCCAGCCGCCAGCAAGCCGTGGTCGAGCTGCTCCTGAAGGACCTGGCCAATGGCTGTCACTGCTTTTGTTGCCTCATCACGCATCAACGTTACCTATCTGGACTAGACCAGCACTGTTTCGGGGCAGAACCGCGCGGCAAAACCCGCTTATCGAACGTTCTGCAAGCCTAGGCAGTGCAGATGACTGAGAGATGACAGCTGCCCAACGGTCATCTTTAAATTCTTTTCAAACCCTGCAATACATCGGCCAAGTCCCTTGCGTAGCGGGCCTTTGCCCATGGTCTACGCTTACCGGGCACCCGCCAATTCCGGGCAAATAAAAGTCCTGCTGGGCGACGACCGACATGAAAGTGTCATCCACTGCCCTTAAATTGGCTCAGGTATTGCTGACCTAGACCAACACAACCGCAATCGCAGCGTTGAAAACGCCCAAAGGAGCTTCGGATGAAACAGCTTTTCCTGGCATCACTGTTAGGCTCGACCATTGCCATGTGCACCGCCGCCATGGCTGCTGATACGGATTTGAAAACTTTGGAAGCCGCTGCGAAAGCGGAAGGCGCCGTCAACAGCGTCGGCATGCCCGATGACTGGGCCAACTGGAAAGGCACCTGGGAAGACCTGGCCAAGACCTATGGCCTGAAACACATCGACACCGACATGAGCTCGGCCCAGGAAGTGGCCAAGTTCGCCGCTGAAAAAGACAACGCCAGTGCCGACATCGGCGACGTGGGCGCCGCTTTCGGCCCGATCGCCGTCAAACAAGGCGTGACCCAACCGTACAAACCAACCACCTGGGCGCAAGTCCCGGACTGGGCGAAAGACAAGGACGGCAACTGGGCCCTGGCCTACACCGGCACCATCGCTTTCATTGTGAACAAAAAACTGCTGCACGGTTCCGAAGCCCCGAAAAGCTGGGCTGACCTGAAAACCGGCAAATACAAAGTCTCCATCGGCGACGTGAGCACCGCCGCTCAAGCCGCCAACGGCGTCCTGGCCGCAGCATTGGCCAACGGCGGCGACGAAAAGAACATCCAGCCTGCATTGCTGATGTTTGCCGAGATCGCCAAGCAAGGTCGTCTGTCGCTGGCTAACCCGACCATCGCCACCATGGAGAAAGGTGAAGTCGAAGTGGGCGTGGTCTGGGACTTCAACGGCCTGAGCTACAAGGCCAAGATGACCAACCCGGATGACTACGTGGTGCTGATCCCGTCCGATGGCTCGGTGATTTCCGGCTACACCACCATCATCAACAAATACGCCAAGCATCCGAACGCAGCCAAGCTGACCCGCGAGTACATCTTCAGCGACGCCGGCCAGACCAACCTGGCGCGCGGCAACGCCCGTCCGATCCGTGCCGAGCACCTGACCCTGCCGGAAGACGTGAAAGCCAAGCTGCTGCCGAACGAGCAGTACAAAAAAGTAACGCCGATCAAAGACGCCGACGCATGGGAGAAGACCTCCAAGGCTCTGCCTCAGAAGTGGCAGGAAGAAGTCATTATCAATATGCAATAACGCGGTAGCCCAAACACTGGGGATCTAATGTGGGAGCGGGCTTGCTCGCGAAGACGGTTTCACATTCAACACATGTGTTGACTGACACACCGTCTTCGCGAGCAAGCCCGCTCCCACACTGGACCGAGTAAAACCTGAGCTTTTCGAATTACCTGTTTTGCGGAGTCATCGCCCCTATGAAGCACAACGTCATCCTTGTCGTGCTCGACGGCCTCAACTACGAGGTCGCGCGCCACGCCATGGGGCACCTGCAGGCTTACGTCGGCGCAGGACGCGCAGCGCTCTACAAACTGGAGTGCGAACTGCCGGCCCTGTCCCGACCGCTGTATGAATGCATCCTGACCGGCGTTGCGCCGATCGACAGCGGCATCGTCCACAACAACGTCTCGCGCCTGTCCAACCAGCGCAGCATCTATCACTACGCCCGCGACGCCGGCCTCGTCACCGCAGCAGCGGCCTATCACTGGATCAGCGAGCTGTACAACCGTTCGCCGTTCGTGGCCGCTCGGGACCGTCACACCGACAACCCGGAACTGCCGATCCAGCACGGGCATTTCTACTGGAGCGATCACTACCCTGACTCGCACCTGTTCGCCGACGCGGAAAACCTGCGCCTGCGTCATGCACCGAACTTTCTACTGATACACCCCATGAATATCGACGACGCCGGGCACAAGCACGGCCTCGACACCCCGCAATACCGCAACAGCGCCCGCTCGGCCGACATCATCCTGGCCGACTACCTGCAAACCTGGCTCGACGCCGGTTACCAGGTGCTGGTGACCGCCGACCACGGCATGAACAACGACCGCTCCCATAACGGCCTGTTGCCAGAGGAACGCGAAGTGCCGCTGTTCGTCCTCGGCGACGCCTTCAGTTTCAACGCCGGCGCCGCACCGAAACAGACGGAAATCTGCGGCACCGTCTGCGAACTGCTGGGCGTGGCCCACGACAAACCTGTGTGCCGGGAGCTGCTCAAGTGAACGCCATGACCCGTGGTAAATGGCTGGCAGCCTTATGCCTGGTGCCCTTCGCGATTTTCTTTATCGTGTTCGAGATCGCCCCGCTGTGCTGGGTGATGATCAACAGCGTGCAATCGGAAGAGTTCGGTTGGGGCATCGAAAACTTCACCAAGATCTTCAATTCGAAGTTCTATTTGCAGGCGATCCAGTACAGCCTGGAGATCAGTTTCTGGTCCAGCGTGTTCGGGATCATCATCGCGGTGCTCGGCGCCTACTCGCTGCGCCGGGTCGACTCGAAACTGCGCAACTTCGTCAACGCCTTCGCCAACATGACCAGCAACTTTGCCGGCGTGCCATTGGCCTTCGCCTTCATCATTCTGCTGGGCTTCAACGGCAGTTTCACCATCATGCTCAAGCAGGCCGGGGTCATTCAGGACTTCAACCTGTACTCGAAAACCGGACTGATCATTCTCTACACCTACTTCCAGATTCCCCTGGGCGTGCTGCTGCTCTATCCGGCCTTCGACGCATTGCGCGAAGACTGGCGTGAGTCCGCCGAACTGCTGGGCGCCAGTGGCTGGCAGTTCTGGCGCCACATCGGTTTGCCGGTGCTGACCCCGGCGCTGCTCGGCACCTTCGTGATCCTGCTGGCCAACGCCCTCGGCGCCTACGCCACGGTGTATGCCCTGACCACCGGCAACTTCAACGTGCTGCCGATCCGCATCGCGGCGATGGTCTCCGGCGATATTTCCCTGGACCCGAACATGGCCAGTGCCCTGGCCGTGGTGCTGGTGGCGTTGATGACCCTGGTGACCATCGTGCATCAGCTGCTGTTGAAGAGGAGCTACCATGTCTCGCGCTGAATTAGGCCCGGTCGGTGTCTATCACCGGGTCGTGGTGTATTTGCTGTTTGCCATTCTGTTACTACCGCTAGCCGGCACCTTGATTTACTCGATTGCCAGCAGTTGGTCGGCGACCATTCTGCCCAGCGGTTTTACCTTCAAGTGGTACATCCAGCTGTGGAGTGATCCGCGGTTTCTCGACGCGTTTGGCCAGTCGCTGCTGGTGTGTGTCGGCTCGCTGATCCTGTCGGTGGTGCTGATTCTGCCGCTGCTGTTTGTGGTCCATTACCACTTCCCAAAACTGGATGCGCTGATGAACATCCTGATCCTGCTGCCCTTTGCGGTGCCGCCGGTGGTGTCGTCGGTTGGGCTGCTGCAGCTCTATGGCTCCGGGCCGTTTGCAATGGTCGGTACGCCGTGGATTCTGATCGGTTGCTACTTCACCGTGGCGCTGCCGTTCATGTACCGGGCGATCACCAACAACCTGCAAGCGATCAACCTGCGCGACCTGATGGACGCCGCCCAACTGCTCGGTGCCAGCACCTGGCAAGCGGCGTTCCTGGTGGTGCTGCCGAACCTGCGCAAAGGTTTGATGGTGGCGCTGCTGCTGTCGTTCTCGTTCCTGTTCGGTGAGTTCGTGTTCGCCAACATCCTCGTCGGCACCCGCTACGAAACCCTGCAGGTCTACCTCAACAACATGCGCAACAGCAGCGGCCACTTCACCAGTGCGCTGGTGATTTCCTACTTCTTCTTCGTGCTGGTTCTGACCTGGGCGGCCAATATCTTGAACAAGGACAAAAGCGAATGAGCTATGTCAGCGTCCAACACCTACAGAAAAACTACGCCGGCACCACGGTGTTCAGCGACAT
The DNA here is from genome assembly GCF_034344865.1 of Pseudomonas sp. 10S4. Taxonomy (NCBI): domain Bacteria; kingdom Pseudomonadati; phylum Pseudomonadota; class Gammaproteobacteria; order Pseudomonadales; family Pseudomonadaceae; genus Pseudomonas; species Pseudomonas sp. 10S4. The sequence goes on along the minus strand of NZ_CP133774.1, from coordinate 3,881,176 downwards.
CAACACTGAAATTCAGAAGGGTGAATTCGTCACCCTCCTCGGCCCGTCCGGTTGCGGCAAGTCCACGCTGCTGCGCTGCATCGCCGGGCTGACCTCGGTGGATGGCGGCAAGATCCTGCTCGATGGCGTCGACATCGTGCCATTGAGTCCGCAGAAACGCGGGATCGGCATGGTGTTCCAGAAGCTATGCACTGTTCCCGAACATGACCGTGGAACAGAACGTCGCCTTCGGTTTGCGCATGCAAAAGGTCAACGCTGACGACAGTCACAGGCGCGTTACCGAAGTGCTGAAACTGGTGGAGCTGAACGACTTCGCCGCCCGCTATCCGCATCAACTGTCCGGCGGCCAATGCCAGCGGGTTGCGCTGGCCCGTTCGCTGGTCACCCGGCCGCGGCTGTTGCTGCTGGATGAACCGTTGTCGGCCCTGGATGCGCGGATTCGCAAGCACTTGCGCGAACAGATCCGCGCAATCCAGCGCGAACTCGGCCTGACCACGATCTTCGTCACACATGACCAGGAAGAAGCCCTGACCATGTCTGACCGGATTTTCCTGATGAATCAGGGAAAGATCGTACAAAGCGGCGATGCCGAAACCCTTTACACCGCGCCAATCGATGTCTTTGCCGCCGGCTTCATCGGCAACTACAACCTGCTGGATGCCGACAGCGCGACGAAACTGCTGCAACGGCCGATCAGCGGGCGCATCGCGATTCGCCCGGAAGCCATCGAACTGAGCCTCAACGGCGAGCTCGATGCGCAGGTCCGCAGCCACAGCTTGCTGGGCAACGTGATTCGCTATCGGGTTGAAGCCCGTGGCGTGGAATTGGTGGTGGATGTGCTGAACCGCTCGGCGGCCGATCTGCATCCCGATGGTCAGCGCCTGGCACTTTCCATCGATCCAACGGCCCTGTGTGAGGTAGCCTGATGCCTTTGCTGATGTTGAAGAGAGAACTGCACTGATGGCCCTGGCAATTTTTGATCTGGACGAAACCCTGATCCACGGCGACTGCGCCACCCTCTGGAGCGAACAGATGGGCCGGCTGGGCTGGGTCGATCCTGAATCGTTCATGCGGCAGAACAACGAACTGATGGACGCCTACAGCCACGGCAAACTGCGGATGGAGGACTACATGACCTTCAGCCTGGAGCCGATGATCGGCCGCACGCCGGACGAGGTCGACCACTTGGTCGGCCCGTGGGTGGAAGACTTCATCGAACCGATTATCTTCAGCGATGCGACCAAAGCCATCGCCGCCCACCGCAAGGCCGGTGACCGGATCCTGGTGATCTCGGCCTCGGGCACGCACTTGGTCCGACCGATTGCTGATCGCCTGGGGATCGACGAGATTCTCGGCATCGAACTGGAAGTCGCGCATGGCGTATATAGCGGCCATACGGTCGGCACCCTGACCTACCGCGAAGGCAAGATCGCCCGGTTGCTGGAATGGCTGGATGCTGAAGAGGAGAACCTTGAAGGCGCGAGTTTCTACTCGGACTCGCGCAATGACTTGCCGTTGCTGCTGAAGGTGGATTTCCCGCACGTGGTCAACCCGGACCCGGTTTTACTGGAGCACGCGCAAAAGGCCAACTGGCCGATCCATATCTGGAAGTAACCCGGATCCCCTGTGGGAGCGGGCTTGCTCGCGAAAGCGGATTCACATTCAACACATGTGTGACTGACACACCGCCTTCGCGAGCAAGCCCGCTCCCACATGGATCAGGTCAGGCTGTCGTCGATCACCAGCACCAATTTCCCGGACACCTTATTGCTCGCCAACTCCGCAAACGCCGCTTCGGCATCCTTGATCGGGAAGGTCTTGGCCAACTGCGGGCTCAACCGCCCTTCAGCAAACAGCGGCCACACATGCTGGCTCAGATCACTGAACAAATCCGCCTTGAACTGATCACTACGGCTGCGCAACGTCGAACCCAATAACTGCACGCGTTTGCCCAATACCTGCGCCAAGTCCAGTTTCGCCTCGCGACCACCCATCAAACCGATCAGCACCCATCGACCATCGAGCGCGGTCAGCTTGAGGTTCAGTGCCGCGTAATTGCCGCCCACCGGATCCAGGATCACATCGAACGGCCCCAGATCATTCAGGCTGTCCAGATCCCCGGTGCGCACAACGCCACCCTGCGCCCCCAGCGCTTCGCAATAAGCCAAGCGTTCGTTAGAACCGACGCTCACCCAGCACGGGTTGCCAAAGGCCTTGCACAACTGAATGGCAGCTGAACCGATTCCACTTGCTCCGGCGTGCAGCAGAACTTTCTCACCCGGTTTGAGCCCGGCAAGATGAAACAAATTTAACCAAACAGTGGCGTACACCTCCGGCAACGCGGCCGCCTCGGCCAACGACAAACCTTCAGGCACCGGCAGCACATGCCGTCCGTCGACAACTACCTCTTCGGCCATCCCGCCCCCGGCCAGCAAGGCGCAGACCCGGTCTCCCACCTGCCAGGACGAGCCCGGACCGACCTCGCTGATCACCCCGGAACACTCAAGACCCAGCACCTGGCTGGCCCCAGGCGGTGGTGGATAAAGGCCAGCTTTTTGTAATAAATCGGCCCTATTGAGCCCCGCTGCCGCCACTCGAATGCGAACTTGTCCTACATCACACGTAGGACTCGGCTCTTCAAGCCACTCCACTCGACCTTCAACGCCTTGCAATGCTTTCACAGTGCCTCCATAGTGAGTCTGGACTGAGCCCGTAGCTGTAGCGCCGGGCTTTCTTGCATTATGCGACCGGCTCTTCACGGACCGGCGACTTCAAAGACGGCCTAATATGCGTGATCAATTGTCCCCGCGTCGAATCAGCATGAAGCATCTGTTCCCCAGCACCGCCCTCGCCCTATTTATTGGTATTGGCCTTTTGCCGGTGTCGAGCAATACGTTTGCAGCCAATAGCTGGGACAACCTTCAGCCTGATCGTGACGAAGTAATCGCCAGTCTGAACGTCGTCGAGTTGCTCAAGCGCAATCACTACAGCAAGCCGCCGCTCGACGATGCGCGCTCGGTGATCATCTACGACAGCTACCTCAAGCTGCTGGATCCGTCGCGCAGCTACTTCATGGCCAGCGACATTGCCGAATTCGACAAGTGGAAAACCCAGTTTGACGACTTCCTCAAAAGCGGCGACCTGAACGCCGGGTTCACCATCTACAAGCGCTACCTGGATCGAGTCAAATCGCGTCTGGACTTCGCCCTTGCAGAGCTGAACAAGGGCGTCGACAAGATCGACTTCACCACCAAGGAAAACTTGCTGATCGATCGCAAGGATGCCCCTTGGCTCAAGTCCACCGCAGAGCTGGACGACCTGTGGCGCAAACGCGTCAAGGACGAAGTCCTGCGGATGAAGATCTCCGGCAAGGATTCCAAGCAAATCCAGGAAACCCTGACCAAGCGCTACAAGAACCAGTTGTCGCGTCTGGACCAGACCCGTCCGGAAGATATCTTCCAGGCGTACATCAACACCTTCGCCATGTCCTACGACCCGCACACCAACTATCTGTCGCCGGATAACGCGGAGAACTTCGACATCAACATGAGCCTGTCCCTCGAAGGCATCGGCGCCGTGTTGCAGAGCGATAACGACCAGGTGAAAGTCGTGCGTCTGGTGCCGGCAGGCCCGGCCGACAAGACCAAGCAGGTTGCACCGGCCGACAAGATCATCGGCGTGGCCCAGGCCAACAAAGAGATGGTCGACGTGGTCGGCTGGCGCCTGGACGAAGTGGTCAAGCTGATCCGTGGGCCAAAAGGCACCGTGGTGCGTCTGGAAGTGATTCCGGCCAGCAATGCGCCGAGCGACCAGACCAGCAAGATCGTGTCGATCACTCGTGAAGCCGTGAAGCTTGAAGATCAGGCCGTTAAGAAGTCGATCCTCAACCTGAAACAGGACGGCAAGGACTACAAGCTCGGCGTCATCGAGATTCCGGCCTTCTACCTGGACTTCAAAGCGTTCCGCGCTGGCGATCCGGACTACAAGAGCACCACTCGCGACGTCAAGAAACTGCTGACCGAGTTGCAGAAAGACAAAGTCGACGGCGTGGTCATCGACCTGCGCAACAACGGCGGCGGCTCCTTGCAGGAAGCCACCGAGCTGACCAGTCTGTTCATCGACAAAGGCCCGACCGTACTCGTGCGTAACGCCGATGGCCGCGTCGATGTGCTGGAAGATGAGAACCCGGGCGCGTTCTACAAAGGCCCGATGGCATTGCTGGTCAACCGCTTGTCCGCCTCGGCTTCGGAGATTTTCGCCGGCGCCATGCAGGACTACCACCGCGCATTGATCATCGGCGGCCAGACCTTCGGTAAAGGCACCGTGCAGACCATTCAGCCGCTGAACCATGGCGAACTGAAACTGACCCTGGCCAAGTTCTACCGGGTTTCCGGCCAGAGCACCCAGCATCAGGGCGTACTGCCGGACGTTGATTTCCCGTCGATCATCGACACCAAGGAAATCGGCGAGAGCGCCCTGCCGGAAGCCATGCCGTGGGACACCATCAAGGCTGCCATCAAGCCTGCGGTCGACCCGTTCAAGCCTTACATCGCCGAGCTCAAATCCGAGCACGACGTACGTTCGGCCAAAGACGCAGAGTTCGTGTTTATCCGCGACAAGTTGGCCTTGGCCCAGAAACTGATGGAAGAAAAAACCGTCAGCCTCAACGAAGCCGATCGTCGCGCGCAACACACCGACATCGAAGCCAAGCAGCTGGTCATGGAAAACATCCGTCGCAAAGCCAAGGGCGAAGAACCGCTCAAAGAGCTGAAGAAAGAAGACGAAGATGCGATCGCGGCCGAGCCGGACAAGATCAAACCGGAAGACGATGCATACCTGAGCGAAACCGGTCGGGTGCTGCTGGATTACTTGAAACTGAGCAATCAGGTGGCCAAGCACTAAGATGATGGCAATTTAATGCTGACGCTCCCCGGAGCGTCATCAAATAGTCATCATTCTGTCGTGAAATACAGGACTGGGCGCCCTCTTTAACCAAGAGCGCGCCCAGTCCTTTTTTTATCGCCAGAGAACGCCATGACCACAACCGAACAGCTGAGTGCCTTGAGTTCAATTCTGGCTCAAAGCGGTTTGCACAGTCTGTTCCAGCCAATCATCTCCCTCTCTGAACGACGCATCGTCGGCTATGAAGCCCTTAGCCGTGGCCCCTCCAACAGTCCGCTGCACTCCCCTATTGCGCTGTTCGCCGTGGCCCGTCAGGCCGGGCGCCTCAATGAACTGGAAATTGCTTGCCGGGAAAGTGCCTGTCGCCGGTTCAACGAACAGCAACTGCCGGGCAAACTGTTTCTCAACGTCTCTCCCGAATCACTGCTCGAAGCCGCTCACCAACCCGGTCGCACCCTGCAACTGCTGCAGGATTTCGGCATACCGCCGAGCCAAGTGGTGATCGAACTCACCGAACAGACCCCGACAGACGATTTCCAGCTGCTGCAAAATGCCTTGCATCACTATCGGGCGATGGGGTTTTCCATCGCGCTGGATGATCTCGGCGCAGGGTATTCGAGTCTGCGCTTGTGGTCGGAACTGCGGCCGGACTACGTAAAGATTGATCGGCACTTCATCGACGGCATCCACCAAGACGCGCTCAAGCGTGAGTTCGTCGGCTCGATCCTGCAAATCGCCAAGGCGTCCCGTGCGCAAGTGATCGCCGAAGGCATCGAACTGCCGGAAGAACTCGCGGTGCTGACCGAGATGGGTGTGGACCTGGTGCAAGGCTATCTGCTCTGCCGCCCGCAGGAACATCCGCCACGGGATGCCCGCACGCTGATGCCCAAACAGGAAAGCACCACCGTCGCGCTGAACGACGAAGGCAGCGACCTCAGCGCCCTGCTCAACGACCAACCCGCCGTGGACCGCGACACCCCGACGGCCGCCGTGCTGGAAGCCTTCCGCCGCCAAGCCAACCTGAACTCCCTGGCGGTGCTCGACGAGCTAGGTCAGCCGTGCGGCATCGTTCATCGGCATTCGCTCTCTGACGCACTGCTCAAGCCGTTTGCCACCGACCTGTTCGCCCGCAAACCCATCAGCCGCTTGATGAACGACGACTTCCTCGCGGTCGAGATGAGCCAGTCGCTGCAACAAGTCAGCCGCCTGATCACCAGCCGCGCCCGGCAACGCATCGAAGAAGACTTCATCATCACCCTCAACGGAGGTTACCTGGGACTGGGCCGGGTTATCGACGTGCTCAAACTGATTACCGAATTGAAAATCCAGCAAGCCCGCTACGCCAACCCACTGACCCTGCTGCCCGGCAACGTGCCGATCCAGCAATGCCTGACGCGGCTGCTGCAACAAGCGCGGGAATCGGTGATCTGCTACGTCGACATCGACAGCTTCAAACCCTTCAACGACATCTACGGCTACGGCCGCGGGGATGAAGTCCTACTCTGCCTGGCGCAATGCCTGAACGACCGCGTCGACCCATCCCGCGACTTCGTCGGCCATATCGGCGGCGACGACTTCCTGATGGTGCTGGGTCCGGAAGACTGGCGCAAACGCCTGAACCAACTGCTCGACGATTTCCAAAGCCAATGTCGGCGCTTCTACCGCAGTGAACACCTCGAAGCCGGCTGCTTCATCGCGCCCAACCGCCAAGGCGTACGGCAAGAATTTCCGTTGTTGTCGTTGTCGATTGGCGTGGTGCATTTGCACCCTGAGGCCTGTGCCGGGCTTGATGCAAGCCTGCTGGCGGAGATGGCATCACAGGCCAAACACCACGCGAAAAATGTGCCGGGGTATAGCGTGCATGTGATTGATAGCCTGGCGGTGCCAATGGCCGAAGAAGCGTTGGTTGCCGGGCATCGGTGATCGCCACAAAAAGATCGCAGCCTTCGGCAGCTCCTACAGAACAATGATGTACATCCCGTAGGAGCTGCCGAAGGCTGCGATCTTTTGATCTTGATCTGGTGGCAAGGGACCTGCCCCGCAAGCCCGCGAAGCCGCCAAAAATATCTCAGCACCCCTAAACCCTGTGGCGAGGGAGCTTGCTCCCGCTGGGCTGCGCAGCAGCCCCAAAACCAGCACCCCAGACTTTCCAGGCACACCACAGTGCTTGGTTTGACGGCTGCTGCGCAGCCGAACGGGAGCAAGCGCCCTCGCCACAAAAACAGCGCTAGACGCTACTCCGAAGGCATCGCCCGCAACCGCCGCCCAATCACATCCAGCACATCACACCCATCGCGCAGCGGAATGGCACAGAGCAAAGCAAAGTCGCTGAGGATGAAGGATTCACAGTCAATCGAACCGCGCATGGACAGGTTCTCTAACACCTGGGTGACGGCGCGGATTCGGTAGTTGGCGGCGTCATACAGAACATCAACTGGCGCATGGGTGTCGACGAACAAGGTGGGCATTTCACTGCAGTTGCTGGTGAGTGCCATGAAGCGGTTTTTGGGGTGGGGAATGTGTTTTTCGTACGGCGGGTCGGGGTGAAGATTTTTCATGCTTTTAACCTCTGGTAGTCAGTGGAGCTACCATCAGCCTTCCTACAGGCTTGGGTGGCAGCTATACGCGGGGTAGGAATATCGAGACCAGAGAACTCGACCACACCGAAGCGTGCCCGCGCACAGCCGCCGCTGCTGATATTACGGGCGCACGTTAACGGCCGCAAATCAGGATCGACGCCAAAGCGTTTCTCATGGTCTGGAAGGGTTCCTACACCCTGTCACTGAAAATGCAGTGACCACCAAAGCCTACCGATTGAATCCACCGCGCACCAGTTCATCAAAACCGCTACGACTTGAAGGAAATTTCCGAAGACCTTGCCCAGAAATTCGCCAAAAAAAGAAAGTAGATGTGGCGAAAGCTTTTACTGAAGCCGAGTTTGATTCCTTCACCCGTTGGGTGACCGCTTTTGACCCAAGACGAACGTCATCGAATGGGCTGCGTCTCGTCCTGGCGGGGAATACTTACTGCATGCACCGTTCACGCTGCGCTTACTAAAAATAAGTTCTCGTGGCGGAAACTTAGTTTGGGATGCTCAGTCTGTATTAGTAATGGCAGGCCGCCACCATTTTTTGATTTGATCAGCTGTGCAAAGCAGACTTTTCTTCCTAGCCTGATTGAGGAGCTCTAGACAAAAAGCCACTCACAAATACTCTTGCATGAAATACATCAATCGTTTTCCTAATTATTTTCGCCAGTGATCTCGAGACCTCTCAAGGAACTATCATGAAGCTGAAGGTTTTTCTGCTGAGTTCGATTCTGTTTGCTTCGCCATTGCATCAAGCCTTTGCCGATAGTTGCAGCGCAAACTATAATGGCGGACAAGACTGTCATTACGATAATGGAACAACTTCTCGCAGCAGCGCGAATTACAATGGTGGACAGGATACAACCTACAGCGATGGCCGTTCATCCCGCAGCAGTGCGAACTATAATGGCGGACAGGATACAACCTACAGCGATGGCCGCACGTCTCGCAGCAGCGCAAACTATAACGGTGGGCAGGATACAACCTACAGCGACGGCCTTTCGTCTCGCAGCAGCGCAAACTATAACGGCGGGCAGGATACAACCTACAGCGACGGCCGTTCGTCCCGCAGCAGCACGAACTATAATGGTGGACAAGATACGCGGAATTAGAACAAAAACTTATGGCATGAGCTTGGCTTTTGGTGTCGGAGGTTAAATAAACCTTTCCTGTGGGGTCTAGGAAAAAGTGCAAAAAACAAGGGAGTGTATTTATTTTTCACTGAAGAATAGATCCGTCCACTTTTTTAACTTGTATTAATCCGAGATTGTTCATGGCGATGTGCCCGCGAGAGGTCGACGGGCTCACCGGCATTGTCCCACAAGCCCTCAAACCTGAAATAGCTCTTAGATTTCTGTGCCTACCTCTCAATTCAAAAATCATCGATTTTTTGAAATCACACCATTCATGTATTGGTTTAAATCGCGCAGATCATTAATCCTCCATGAGTACGGCGATAGCTTTACACCATTCTCTCGCAAAGTTTTTGGAATCAAGTCTCCATTTGGACGAAGTATTATCGACGAAACAATCACGCCCGGATAATCATTTAATCGTTTTTTGAAAGCGGATGTTGTTAGATCAGGTGTTGGAGGATTGCTTTTATTAGCCAATGGTCCTGTTGCTTTGAGATCTACTCCGTGGCACATGGTGCATCGCTGCAAATAGAGATTTTTTCCATTAACATTATCCGCGAAGGATAGTGATGTTTGAATTAGCGATAAAACCCCTAGCGAAGCGATGAATAATATTTTCATTGTTTTTATCTTCCTTGATGGATCAGCGTCGATTGGACCCGATTTGGTACGCGGGAAAAATATCAGCCATCGTATCGGCACACACAGTCATTTCTGATACCCATTGAATCAACTCGTTTTCCAGGTGCATCCCAGTGACCATTGCTTCTGGCCGATAGCAGACCTCCACGACAGTGAGCCATCAGCCCAGTGCAGTTAAATCTACGGCAATTGTTATGCGGTCGTCTAACTGGCATACACGCTACTATCCCGCGACAGTAGTTTTCGCACGAAGTCTATTTAGCAAGGCAGGCCGTCACCGCTTCCTCAAGCATGTCCACCAATTCCGAATCCATGAATTGGTAATCATCAGGAATATCCAGACAGTAAATCCGCTTGTATTCCAGCAACCGGGCGTATCCTGCCTGAAGACGATGCAGGTGTTTGCGCTCCATGACGAAGATTACATCGGCCCAGCGGATATCCGCCGGGCCGATGGGTTTACGTGCGCTTGGGCTAGTGCCCGCCGAGCGAGCATCGAAGCCGGGGCGGCGGCGCCAGATCGCTTCCGCAGTGGGGCTACGCCATTGGTTACGGCTGCAGACGAACAGGAGGTTAGTCACTCTTGATCCAACAGTTGGCGGGTGGTGCGGATGGGATAGCTCATGCCGAGTTGGCGTGCCCTGAGTAGCTTGGCGGCACGGATGTACATCAGCTTCCAGTTCTTTTCTGGCTTGATTTTCAGCGGACGAACCGCTCTGTCACTGCCGTGTTTATTGGCCTGTGAGCGTCTCCAGGCGCGGGTTCTTTCCATGGTCATGTCCTCGTGAGTACCGGGTTCAGCAGCCGCGGTAATACGTAGTGTGGGCGTATGGTAAGCGTGAATCGGGGCAGTGGCTAGGTGGATGTAATACTCGAAATCAGCAGCGGCATGTAACGAGGAGCGTCACGGGCTGCATTCCCACGCGGAGCGTGGGAACGATCAATTAATGCGCAGTATCGCCACTCACCAACCCTTTCAACTTGATCTCCGCCAACGGATGCCCAGCCTGCACCGCAATCCGCCAAAACCGCGCGGCCTCCACCGGGTCCGGCGCTTTGCTCGGCGTCCCCGCCAAACTGATCACCCCAATCTGATACGCCGCTTTGCCATCCCCCGCCAACGCCGCCAAACGCAGCAATCGCACGCCTTCCTCACGAGCACCAAGCCCAACACCGCGAAAGGTCAGGATGTGGCCATAGAAGCTCTGGGCGCCGACATTGCCGAGGTTGGCCATGCGGGCGAATTGGCCCTCGAGCCATTTCCAGCCTCGGGGCTGTCGCACAAACCATGACCAATGAAACAACCGGCGGGCCAGCCAGTAACCGGCCCGCGCTTTGAGGCGTAAAAACACTCAGGCCTCCGCTGATTCTGGGTACTCGTATTCGAACACGCGCACCACTTCCGAAGCATGCCAGGACGCGGCGGCGACGCCGTCGGACGGGCCGGAGAAACGTCCCAGGCGTTCGACGCATTCGAAGAAGCCGGTGCGTGGCAGGCGACTGGCGCCCTGGCTGATCACCAGCGAGCTGCGCAGTGGCTGCTCGGCCTTGGCGTCCAGTGCGGCGAGGTGTTCAAGGGCTGCGGTCAGGGTTTGCATGGCCGGCGTCGGCAACTGCAATCGCTCGAGCAGCGCTCGGTAAGTCAGCAGATGGCGCTGGCGGCGCGCCTGATCCAGTTCACCCAGCAACCCGTCCCAATGTTGACGACTGATGCGTACGCTCACGATTCATCCCTCCACCCTGGCACCGTCAATTCCCAGGCCAGGCTGCGGCGAATCGCAGCGTCGGGTTGACGCTCGCCACTTTCGATCAAGGCCAGATAAGACGGGCTGATGCCTACCGTGCGGGCGAGCGCCTCAATGGCGATGCCCTTCCCTTCGCGCAATTTGCGGAGTTGATCCAGACCCGGAAGGATCTGGTCTGCAACGACTGCCGGACGCTCTACGGCGGCCCTTGGCGGTTGTTGCTCGATGCCTGCTGCTTTCAGTAAAGCCTGGTACTGAGCCCAAGGTAGAACCGCATATTCGGGCTCGCCTTCGCGTGTGATTATCTGAATATCCATGACTTCCCCGTAGGACAACGACACTTAGCGAGTCGGCACTTTTCCCTTGAAGTGTAATCCTAACAGCGGCCAAGGTCGCGGGGGCATGAAACTATGGCTGAAACTGAAACAACTCAGTCATCTTTGGGGCCCTGAAGCTGAAGTTGCTCCGGGGTATCGGGCAGTCGCTCGACCGACGCCAGCTTCTCCGGCAGCTGACGATCGCGCCAGGCACGGAAGGCATTGAGTTCGTCGTCGAGGGTTTTCATGACCCAGGCGAGCACTGCGATGTCGTCGAGCATGCCGAAAACCGGGATGAAATCCGGAATGGCGTCCAAAGGGCTGAGGAAGTACATCAGGCCAGCCACCACGATCAGCATCGATTTGCGGCTGATGGCCCGGTACTCGCCGCGCCAGTAGGCCAGGCACAGGGCCTGCAACAGGCGCAGGTCATCCTTGAGCTTACCCAGGCGACCGCCCTGGCTGGCACTTTTGCTGGCCACGGCAAACAGCAGGGTCGGCAATCGACCTCTGGCCAACAAGCGACCGGCCAGTGGCAGGAATCGAGCGAAATTCCAGGGTGCTTTCATCTTTTCCTCCCGCTGAAATGTTATCCACACAAATTGTGGATAACCTTGTGAACAGAGCTGCATTTCACGGCTGGAAGCCCCGTTTTATAAGGGCTGAACTCAGATCGGGCGTTTTTTACTCACATAAAAAAACCCAAGATTTCATTGACTTGGCTGTGCAGTACGTCTAGCACAGGCGTCTTCACTGGCTATGACTCCACCCTACAGCATCCGTTCGCTTTGTTTGTACTTTGCCAAACGCCAGATACAACAACGCCCCACATAATGCGGGGCGTTGTTTTTGCATCAGACGACGATTACTTCGCGGCGTCTTGTTTCGCTGGATCTTTGATCGCCAACAGCTCCAGATCGAACACCAGCACCGAGTTGGCTGGAATTGCCGGGCTTGGGCTTTGCGCGCCGTAAGCCAGGTCGCTAGGGATGTACAGTTTGTACTTCTCGCCAACGTGCATCAGTTGCAGGCCTTCGACCCAACCAGGGATCACACCGCTGACTGGCAGATCGATCGGGCTACCGCGATCAACCGAGCTGTCAAAGGTAGTGCCGTTGGTCAGCTTGCCGGTGTAGTGAACAGTCACCACATCGGTCGGCTTAGGCTGAGGACCATCAGCTTTCTTCACGACTTCATACTGCAGACCGGAAGCAGTGGTCACCACACCGGCTTTCTTGGCGTTTTCTTCGAGGAATTTTTTGCCGGCGGCTGCCGACTCTTCGCTCATCTTCGCCATGCGCTCTTCAGCACGTTTCTGCAGTGCTGCAAAGGCTTCGACCAGTTCGTCGTCCTTCAGCTTCTGTTCTTTCTTGCCGACGGCATCTTCGATGCCTTGGGCTACGGCCTTGGAATCGAGATCATCCATGCCTTCCTGAGCCAGGCTCTTGCCCATGTTCAGGCCAATCCCGTAGGAAGCTTTTTGCGCCGGGGTTTTCAGCTCTACGCTGGTCTGCGAGTCACAACCCGCAAGTACCAGGCTTACCAGGGCCACCGCCGCCGCCAACCGATGCTGTTTCATGCTATTTCCTTGTTCATGCGCCTAAAGGGCAATCGAATAAAGCCGCGAGCTTATCAGGCGGCCACGACCAATGGCTACCGGCATGAGAGCAGGAAACTTCTGATAAGTTCAGGTCTTTTAAAGCATTTCGGGAATGGGCTGGATGAAGTTTCTGTCATCTTGCTCTCACAGACGCCGATGCCGGATCCTACAACACTTGGCGTAATGGCCACTTGCCGCCACCTAAGGAGCTGAGGCATAAGAGAGCCATAAATTGACAAGGACGTTTATCTTGCGCCTCTTACTCCGCCTGCTGGGTCTGATCGCCGTACTGCTGGGGCTGGGCCTGGCCGTGGCTCTGTACTACATCGCCAACCCTAAACTGCCCGTCTATACCCCTGCGCAACAGGTGCATTACCTGGAGCAGTGGAGCGCGGCCGACCGTCAGACTTACTACTTCACCCCTCAAGGCACCCAGGTCAAAGGCTTGCGCTATGACTGGTTCTCGGCACTGGAATTGCCCTTTTCACAAGAGCGCTTCGCCGCCCCCGAATACATGGCGCGCTTTGGTTTTCTGATCGATCCCGCTCAGAAAGCCACACCGAATAACCCCGGTAACTTGCCCGTAGGTTTCGCCCGGCACCAAAACCCCGACAGCAAGGACCAATTCCTCGATATCACTTGCGCCGCCTGCCACACCGGCGAACTGCGTTTTAACGGCCAGGCCGTGCGTATCGATGGTGGCTCGGCGCAGCATGTTCTGCCGGCCAGCGTGCCGACCCTGCGCGGAGGCAGTTTTGGCCAGGCACTTGTGGCCAGTCTTGCCTCAACTTATTACAACCCTTGGAAATTCGAACGTTTCGCACGCAACGTATTGGGTTCGGACTACGACGCCCAGCATCAAGTCCTACGCGAGGACTTCAAAAGCTCGCTCGATACCTTCCTGAAAGTCGCCTGGAATGACACCCATCGCGGGCTCTATCCGACCGAAGAAGGCCCCGGCCGCACCGACGCGTTCGGCCGCATCGCCAATGCCAGTTTCGGCGATGCGATTTCGCCGGATAACTACCGCGTGGCCAACGCCCCGGTGGACTATCCACAACTGTGGGACATGTGGACCTTCGACTGGGTGCAGTGGACCGGTTCGGCACAGCAACCGATGGCGCGCAATATCGGCGAGGCGCTGGGTGTTGGCGCCACGCTGAATTTCTTCGACGCCGACGGGCAGCCGCTCAAAGGTGATGCACGCTACCCCTCCAGTGTCCGTGTGCGCGACTTGCAACTGATCGAACAAACCCTGCAACGGCTCAAGCCGCCGGCGTGGCCGGAAGACCTGCTCGGCAGCGTCGACAAACCCTTGGCCGCCAAAGGTCGTGCGCTGTTTGCCGAGAACTGCGCCAGTTGCCATGTGCCGCGTGTTAAGCAGGTCGATGGACGTGCGGTACAACAACTCAAACTGCTGCCGGTCGCGGCGATAGGTACCGACCCCACCGCCGCCAATAACATTGCCGATCATCGTTTCGATCTGACGGCCCTGCAATGGGACCCGGCGGAGTTGGCGACACTCGACGTTCAGTTACATCCCAAACCCACCGAGCCGCTGGACCTGAGCAAGCTCTCGGTGGCCAAGGGACTCGCGTATGTCACGGCGTTCGTTGAGAACCATGCTTACCGCGAGGCCAACGTCACGCCGGCCGAGCGACCGGACATCGATGGCTTCGGTCTGCCGATCGGTGTCCAGGAATTGCGCGTCTACAAGGCCAGGCCGCTGACCGGCGTGTGGGCCACGGCGCCCTTCCTGCACAACGGTTCGGTGCCGAGTATTTATCAACTGCTCTCGCCCCAGGACGAACGTGCGACCACGTTCTACAAAGGCACCTTCGAGTACGACCCCAAGCACCTGGGCTATCGCACCGAAGCCTTTACTAACGGCTTTGTGTTCGACACCCGCATCACCGGCAATCACAACAGCGGACATGAATTTCGCGCCGGCGAGCGCGGTAATGGCGTCATCGGGCGCCTGCTGCAACCGGAGGAACGCTGGGCGCTGCTCGAATACCTGAAAGTGCTGGGCGGCCCACTGGAGGCGCAATTGCCATGACCGCCCCCTCAGTCAAAAGGACTTACCCATGCTGATCACCCTGTGGCTGCGCCTCGGCGCGTTTCTAGCCAAGACCCTGCTCTGGTTGCTCGGCCTGGGGTTGCTGGGCTGGGCGCTGGCCACCGCATGGTTTGCCTGGCAGCACAGCGGCCCGGTCTCCGCGCAGGAAATGATCCCGGACGGTGAATCAGCGATGACCCAGGACATCATTCAAACCGCTGTGCGCATCGTCGACCAGCACCGGGAAAGCACTCGCTACCTGCGCGACGCCCACGCCAAGGCCCATGGCTGTGTGAAGGCCGAGGTTCAGGTATTGCCGGATCTGGCAGCAGAACTGCGTCAAGGTGTGTTCAGCGAACCCGGCAAAATCTGGCAAGCAAACATTCGACTGTCCAATGGCAACGCCTACCCGCAATTCGACAGCATTCGCGATGCCCGTGGTATGGCCATCAAATTGCTCAATGTGCCCGGCAAACAATTGCTGGCCGACCAACCGGCGCGCAACGAGCAGGACTTCGTGATGTTCAGCCATCCGAATTTCTTCGTCAGCGATGTCGCCGAGTATCGTCAGAATGTGGCGGCCCAGGCTGACGGCAAAAAGGTCATGGCGTTCTTCCCGAGCTGGGACCCGCGCAGTTGGCAGGCTCGTCACCTGCTTATCGCGCTGGCGACACTCTCCCCCGCCCCCGAAAGCCCGACCCGGACTACCTACTTTTCGGTTTCGCCCTACAAATTCGGCGATGCCAATGCCAAGTTCCGCGTCATGCCGGACCCCGAGAGCTGCCCGACCTACGCGTTGCCCAAGCAAAATCTGGCTCTGCCGAACTTCCTGCGTAATGCGCTGAACCAGCAGCTGTCGACGGACCGGGTACCGGCGTGTTTCGTCTTGCAGATCCAGCGCCAGGATGCCAACAAATACATGCCAATCGAAGACACCAGCGTTGAATGGCGCGAAAGCGATGCACCCTTTGAAACCGTGGCGCGGATCAATGTCCCCGCCCAGGACTTCGACACTCCTGCGCTGAATCTGCAATGCGACAATCAGTCGTTCAACCCGTGGTTCGGCCTCGAGGCGCATCGCCCGATTGGCGGGATCAATCGCTTGCGCAAAGCGGTGTACGAAGCGGTCAGCGACTATCGGCACAGCCGCAACGCCGAACAATAAATCGTTAGTCTGGAAGAACCCGCCCGGCAACTGGCCAGCCCGCGCTGGGGAGTTCAACCCTCAACTCCCCCGCTGCCGCCACCAGATCGATGAACGCTCCCGGCACCATCCGGCCCTCGGCAATCGCCTGCTCGATTTCGCTTTGGCCCTGTGTTGGCGAGGTCAGCTGGGCAATCAGTTTTCGTAACTGCTCAGTCTGTTTGCTGCAAAAACTCAGTACTGCACCGCCCCGGGTCGACAGGTACAAACAATAGTCTGGAGCGACAAGCAATCGATCCAGCCCCACCCGCATGTCTTGCGGCGAGAAAAAGTGCTCATATTCTATGCCGTGGCCAGAATCTATCGATTACTCAAATCCCGGACAGCAAAAAGCCCGCATTAAGCGGGCTTTCTGTGTGGTGACCTGGCGTTCAGCGTTCCAGATTACCGAATATGGCGCAGCGGACGGGACTCGAACCCGCGACCCCCGGCGTGACAGGCCGGTATTCTAACCGACTGAACTACCGCTGCGCGTAGCATTGAAAGTAATGGTGGGTGATGACGGGATCGAACCGCCGACATTCTGCTTGTAAGGCAGACGCTCTCCCAGCTGAGCTAATCACCCAGTACCTTCGTTACGGGGCGCATTATGCCACAAGTTTTCGTAACGTGTTGATTTAATTGAATATTTTTTCAAATAAATCCGAAAACCGGTGAAATGACACATCCCGCAGGAACAACAGACAGAAAAAAACCCGCGTTAGCGGGCTTTTCCGTGGTGACCTGGCGTTCAGCATTCCAGGTTACCGAATATGGCGCAGCGGACGGGACTCGAACCCGCGACCCCCGGCGTGACAGGCCGGTATTCTAACCGACTGAACTACCGCTGCGCGTAACACTAAAAACGAATGGTGGGTGATGACGGGATCGAACCGCCGACATTCTGCTTGTAAGGCAGACGCTCTCCCAGCTGAGCTAATCACCCTTCGCTTCGGTGTGGCGCGCATTCTACGGAGCGACCCAACCTCTGGCAAGCACTTTTTTAAATAATTTTCTCAGGCCTTCCAAAGGCTTAGAGAAGGGTTGGCCTATGGCGCCGCGAAGAGAATAATGCCCCCTTTGTATAAAGGAGAGACTCGCCTCATGTGGTTCAAAAACCTGCTTATCTATCGCCTGACCCAAGATCTGCCTTTTGATGCCGAGGCGTTGGAAACTGCACTGGCGACCAAACTGGCGCGTCCATGTGCAAGCCAGGAGTTGACCACCTACGGTTTCGTCGCGCCGTTCGGCAAGGGCGAAGATGCTCCGCTGGCGCACGTCAGCGGCGACTTCCTGCTGATCGCTGCCCGTAAAGAAGAACGCATTCTGCCGGGCAGCGTCGTGCGTGACGCGGTGAAGGAAAAGGTCGAAGAGATCGAAGCCACGCAAATGCGCAAGGTCTATAAGAAGGAACGCGATCAGATCAAGGATGAAATCATCCTGGCGTTCCTGCCTCGTGCCTTTATACGTCGTTCGTCGACCTTCGCCGCCATCGCGCCGAAACAAGGCCTGATCCTGGTGAACTCGGCCAGCCCGAAACGCGCCGAAGACCTGCTGTCGACCCTGCGTGAAGTGATCGGCTCGCTGCCAGTGCGTCCGCTGACCGTGAAAATGGCCCCGACCGCCACCATGACTGACTGGGTCAAAACCCAGAAAGCTGCGGACGACTTCTTTGTACTGGACGAGTGCGAACTGCGCGACACCCACGAAGACGGCGGCATCGTGCGTTGCAAGCGTCAGGACCTGACCAGCGACGAAATCCAGCTGCACCTGAGCACCGGCAAAGTCGTCACTCAGCTGTCGTTGGCCTGGCAGGACAAGTTGTCGTTCATGCTCGACGACAAGATGACCGTCAAGCGCCTGAAGTTCGAAGACTTGCTGCAGGATCAGGCGGAACAGGACGGCGGCGAAGAGGCCCTGGGCCAACTGGACGCCAGCTTCACCCTGATGATGCTGACCTTCGGCGACTTCCTGCCGGCACTGGTTGAAGCGTTGGGTGGTGAAGAGACTCCGCAAGGGATCTAACAACCGGTTCCCGCTGAGGAAACCGGATCAACTGTGGGAGCGGGCTTGCTCGCGAAAGCGTCATAACATTCAACATCAATGTTGACTGTCAGTCCGTCTTCGCGAGCAAGCCCGCTCCCACAGTTGGTTTTGTGGTGCTAATTACATAATAAGGATCAGGCCATGCGCGCCCTCGCCGCTTTAAGCCGCTTTGTCGGCAACACCTTCGCTTACTGGGTGTTGATTTTCGCTGTTTTGGCGTTCCTGGAACCTACGTGGTTCATTGGCCTGAAAGGTGCCATCGTCCCACTGCTGGGGCTGGTGATGTTCGGCATGGGCCTGACCCTCAAACTCGAAGACTTCGCCGAAGTCGCTCGCCATCCGTGGCGCGTGGCGTTGGGCGTGGTTGCGCATTTCGTGATCATGCCCGGTATGGCGTGGTTGCTCTGCCAGGCGTTTCACCTGCCGCCGGAAATCGCCGTCGGCGTGATCCTGGTTGGCTGTTGCCCGAGCGGCACTTCGTCCAACGTGATGACCTGGCTGGCTCGCGGCGACCTGGCGCTGTCAGTGGCCATCGCCGCCGTTACCACCCTCCTCGCCCCGCTGCTGACCCCGGCGCTGATCTGGCTGCTGGCTTCTGCATGGTTGCCGGTGTCATTCATGGAGTTGTTCTGGTCGATCCTGCAAGTGGTGCTGCTGCCTATCGTGCTCGGTGTGGTTGCGCAACGGCTGCTCGGCAACAAGGTTCGCCACGCGGTGGAAGTGTTGCCGCTGGTGTCGGTGGTGAGCATCGTGATCATCGTCGCCGCGGTGGTCGCGGCCAGTCAGGCGAAGATTGCCGAATCCGGCTTGCTGATCATGGCGGTGGTGATGCTGCACAACAGCTTCGGCTACTTGCTGGGTTATTTCACCGGACGCCTGTTTAAGCTGCCGCTGCCCCAGCGCAAATCCCTGGCACTGGAAGTCGGCATGCAGAACTCGGGCTTGGGTGCCGCGCTGGCCAGTGCGCACTTCTCGCCACTGGCCGCGGTGCCAAGCGCGTTGTTCAGTGTGTGGCACAATATTTCCGGGGCGCTGCTCTCGACCTATTTCCGCAGGATGAGCGAGAAAGAAGACCGGGAAGCGGCTGCTCGGCAAGCGACTGAGTAAGCGTAAAACTTGATCCCCGGGTTAATGCTGGGCACTCTATTGCGCAACGCGGGGACGACCTCGCGGCTCGATCGAGTCATTAATCTGGGGACGACCCCGTCAATCGATGGAGGTCTCTCATGTCCTGGATCATTCTGTTTTTCGCCGGCCTGTTCGAAGTCGGCTGGGCCGTCGGCCTGAAATACACTGACGGCTTTAGCCGCCCGCTCCCCACTGCATTAACCGTCGCCGCCATGGCTATCAGCCTTGGTTTACTGGGCCTTGCCATGAAGGAATTGCCGCTGGGCACGGCCTACGCAATCTGGACCGGCGTGGGGGCCGTGGGTACGGTGATCGCCGGGATTATTCTGTTTGGGGAATCCATGGCGTTGTTCAGGCTGGCCAGTGTGGCGTTGATTATTGCCGGGTTGGTTGGACTCAAGATCAGCGCCTGATCTTTCGACCGCTATCGCGAGCAAGCTCGCTCCCACAGTGGATGGATGGTGTGCCTACTATTTGTGACACAACACATTTCCCTGTGGGAGCGAGCTTGCTCGCGATGAGGCCCGCCCAGTCACTAACTACCTGACAGTCCCGCGCAACTCCCCAACCAACGCCTGCAATGCGGCCGGTTCCGCCACTTCAACGGCCACCGCCGGCCCCGCCACCAACGTCACCCGCGACCACAACCGGTGAAACAAGCCTTTGCCCGGATCGCGGCTGAAGAAACTCCCCCACAACCCTTGCAACGCCAGCGGAATCACCGGCACCGGTGTCTCTTCGAGAATCCGCGTCAGCCCGCCCTTGAACTCGTTTATCTCACCGTCAGCGGTCAGTTTTCCTTCAGGGAAGATGCATACCAACTCACCGTCCTTCAGATACTGGGCAATCCGCTTGAAGGCTTTTTCGTAAATCTGAATGTCTTCCTGCCGTCCGGCGATAGGAATAGTCCCAGCGGTGCGGAAGATAAAGTTCAGCACCGGCAGGTTGTAGATTTTGTAATACATCACAAAGCGAATCGGCCGACGCACAGCACCGCCAATCAGCAAGGCATCGACGAAGGACACATGGTTGCACACCAGCAGCGCCGCGCCTTCATCGGGAATCAGGTCCAGGTTGCGGTGCTCCACGCGGTACATGGAATGGCTGAGCAGCCAGATCATGAAACGCATGCTGAACTCGGGAACGATGCTGAAGATGTAGGCGTTGACGCCGATGTTCAGCACTGACACCACCAGGAACAGCTCCGGGATCGACAACTTGACCACGCTCAGCAGCACGATCGAGACAATCGCCGAGACCACCATAAACAGTGCGTTGAGAATGTTGTTGGCGGCAATCACCCGTGCCCGCTCGTTCTCAGCGGTGCGCGACTGAATCAGCGCGTACAGCGGCACGATGTAGAAACCACCGAAAACCCCGAGCCCGAGGATGTCGATCAACACCAGCCAGGTGTGGCCAAAACCAAGCACTTCGATCCAGCCATGGCCAGTCACGCTGTCCGGAATTCCGCCGGAATGCCACCACAGCAGCAAGCCAAACACCGTCAGACCAAACGAGCCGAACGGCACCAGACCAATCTCGACTTTGCGCCCGGAGAGTTTCTCGCAAAGCATCGAACCGAGGGCGATACCGACCGAGAACACGGTCAGGATCAGCGTCACCACGGTCTCGTCGCCGTGCATCCATTCCTTGGCGTAGGCCGGGATTTGCGTCAGGTAAATCGCCCCGACAAACCAGAACCACGAGTTGCCGACAATCGAGCGCGACACCGCCGGGGTTTGCCCCAGGCCCAGTTTCAAGGTGGCCCAGGACTGAGTGAAAATGTTCCAGTTCAGGCGCATCTCCGGCGACGCGGCCGCCGCGCGAGGAATGCTGCGGCTGGCCAGGTAACCGAGCACCGCGACACCGATGATGGCGACCGTGGAGACGAGGGGCGCGTAGTGACCGGAGGACATCATGATCCCGGCACCGATGGTCCCGGCGAGGATCGCCAAAAAGGTGCCCATTTCCACCAGGCCGTTGCCACCGACCAACTCATCTTCACGCAAGGCTTGGGGCAGGATCGAATACTTAACCGGCCCGAACAGCGCCGAGTGCGTGCCCATGGCGAACAACGCCACCAGCATCAGCGACAGGTGATCGAACAGGAAACCCACCGCGCCCACCGACATGATGGCGATTTCGCCAAGCTTGATCAGACGAATCAGCGCGTCCTTGGCGAATTTTTCCCCGAACTGCCCGGCCAGCGCCGAGAACAGGAAAAACGGCAGGATGAACAACAGCGCGCACAAGTTGACCCAGATCGAACGATCACCGTCGATGGTCAATTTGTACAGAATGGCGAGGATCAGCGACTGTTTGAAGATGTTGTCGTTGAAGGCCCCAAGGGACTGTGTCACGAAAAACGGCAGAAAACGCCGGGTGCGAAGCAAGGTGAACTGTGAGGGGTGACTCATCTTCCGTGTGTCCCTGATTGGCGTTGAGAGTGGCTTGGATACTGTTATTGGAATGTCGAACGTGGATCCAGGCCACACATTACCTAATCTTTGCAGGTTATTTCTTTAATCCTGCAATACAAGGCGAGACAAACAGCTCTCCGCGCCATGCGCCCTGCACTGTCCGCTTGCCGACGATCAGCCACATCACGGTCAACAACGCCACCAATACGCCGCCAAACACACTGAAAAACATCAGGTTCAAAGTGCTGGCCAGCTTCAGCGTGGCCAGGGAATAAACACCCAACGGGAAGGTAAAACCCCACCAGCCAAGGTTGAACGGGATGCCGGCGCGCAGGTAACGCACGGTGATCAGCACCGCGATCAGCATCCACCAGAGCCCGAAGCCCCACAGCGTGATCCCGGCCACTAGGCCTAGCCCCGCGGCGATTTCACCAATACCTGGCAAACCGTTGGCGGCAAAGATCGCTGGCGCATCGGCGCCCAGCAGCAACATGCCAAGCGCCCCGGTACCAATCGGCCCAAGCGCCAACCAGCTCGATGCGGCCATGTTCTCGTGAGGCAATTTATGCAGCGCCATGCGCAGCAACAGGATGGTCAAAATGCTGAACGCCACCGGCAGGGAAAATGCCCACAGCACGTAGCTGGTA
Source organism: Pseudomonas sp. 10S4 (assembly GCF_034344865.1). Taxonomy (NCBI): domain Bacteria; kingdom Pseudomonadati; phylum Pseudomonadota; class Gammaproteobacteria; order Pseudomonadales; family Pseudomonadaceae; genus Pseudomonas; species Pseudomonas sp. 10S4. The sequence goes on along the minus strand of NZ_CP133774.1, from coordinate 3,858,764 downwards.
ACCAGCACCACCAGTTGTGAATGGGCTCCGACCAAGTGCGGCGCCAACAGACCACCGCTGGCGGCCGCCACTTCTGCGGCCACTACCGGCAACAGCCAGACAGCGGTCATCTGGTCGATGCTGTGTTCCTGGCGGGTAAACATCATGTACGGGATCAGCACGCCGCAGGCCAGAGACATCGCCACATCCAGCCACCACAGCACTTCGGCGATCTGAATCACCCCATCGCCCCAACGCGGCAAACCGAACAGCAGAAAACCATTGATGATGGTCGCCAGGCCCATGGGAATGGTGCCGAAAAACATCGAAACCGTGGAGTGCCCGAAAATCCGCCGCGCTTCATCGAAGAACAACACCCAGCGAGCGGCATACAACCCAGTGAACAATACAAACAGAAGGATGTTGAACAGCCACAGGGCTTCGGCAACCGCGTGCACACCGGGAATCGCGACCGGCAATTGCGCCAGCGCCAGAGCGAGCACGCCGGTACCCATGGTGGCGGCGAACCAGTTCGGGGTGAACTGGCGAATCGCTTCCAGCGGGCGTGGTAGATGACTGAAAGGTTTGAAACCGGGTTTGGCAGTGTTGGGGCATGTCATGGCGAACTCCTGTCCTCTGGTGAGGTGGAACCCATGGTAGAACTGAATCGAATATCTATATAACGGGTAATATCTCTAACTGTTATCTGTTTTGCAGATATAGGCCTATACGCTGCCTTCAGACTCGATCACCAGAATCCGCGCCGCACCCAGCGGATGCGCCACATGCTCGGTGCCTACCGACGCATAAAAAATATCGCCGACGTCGAGCAATGCCTGCTGCTCGATGCCCTCTTCACGATAGTGCATCTGCACTTGGCCATCGAGCACGACGAACACTTCCTGACCATCGTTGACGTGCCACTTGTACGGTTGGTCGGTCCAGTGCAAACGGGTGGTGATGCCGTTCATGTTGGCGATGTCCAGTGCGCCCCAGGCACGCTCGGCGGTGAAGGATTTGCTGCGAATGATCTTCATCGTACGGTCCGTCGAAATGAATAGTGAATGGCGGTGCCAAGGCTATCGGTCAGCGAACATCGGCGCCACAGACTTTCACAGACCGCTGGCGCACCAAGCCCAGCAATGCCCCCACCGCCAGGACGATCAGCACTGCGCCATAACCATCGGTGGTCGCGATCAGCCCAAAGCTGCGGGTCAAAGTCCCGGCCAGCAACGACGGCAAGCAAAAAGCCAGGTAACTCAGCGCATAAAACGCCGACATCAACCCGGCCCGCTCATGGGGCAAGGCCAACGGCACCAGGGTGCGCACCGCGCCGAGGAAACCGGCACCGAAACCGCAGCCGGCGATGAGGGTGCCGATGAAAAACAGCGGCAGACTGGCGATGTGAACAGCGACCAGAATCAGCGCGACACCTGCCGGCAACAAACTGGCGCCCAGGCGCAACACCTTGTCCGCCGGCCGATTACGTGAGGTGTAGATCATCAGCGCACCGGTGAGCGTCAATGCTGCGACCGTCGCGCCGCCAATCAGGTTTGAAGTCGAGCCGGTGGCTGTCCGCACCAATGACGGCGCCAATGAAGCGAAGAAACCGCCTAGCGCCCACACCGCGGTGTTGATTGGCAGCACCGACCACAAGGCCCGCCGCGCCTGGACTGGCACATGCAAGGTCGGGCGCAGCGAAGCCCAGGCACCCGGCTGCCGACTGACACTTTCCGGCAGGCGCCAGACGTACAGTGCTTGCAGCACAAACAGCCCGAACAATACCCAAAAAGTCAGTTGCAACGGCAGCGGCGCAAATTCGGCCAACAAACCGCAGCCCATCGCCCCCGCCGCCATGCCCAGCAACGGAGCAACACTGTTGACCAATGGACCTTGCTGGCGGTCGGTATCCAGCAGCGCGGCACTCAAAACCGCCGTGGCCATCCCGGTCGCAAAGCCCTGAAGCACCCGGGCACTGATCAGCCAGGCGACGCTGTCGGCATTGATAAACAGCAACATCGCGAGCATGTTCAGCAATAGCGCGGTGAAAATCACCGGTTTACGCCCGAGGAAATCCGAGAGTGAGCCGACGGTCAACAGCGCCGCCAGCAAGCTGAGAGCGTACACGCCGAAAATCAGGGTCAGGGTCGCTGCCGAGAAATGAAGGTGTTCCTGATACAGGTGATACAACGGCGTCGGCGCAGTGGAGGCGGCGAGAAAACTGAGTAAAGTGATCGCCAGAAACCACAGGCTCGATCGGTTTGAGGTTGGATGAGGCATGGGCACACTCCACAAAAGCTAAGTTTTTGCTTTTGCGGAGTGTGCTACTCGCTAGCGCTTAAAGCAAATTCTTTGTGTTAAGGTCCGCCGCATGGCTATTAGGGACCTGTCATCACTTATTTCCTGCGTCGCGTTGCCACCTGAAAGCTGGCCAGGCAAGGCGCAGTCCGTAGGTAATGTCGTTTCCTTGCCAAGGACTGCAACGCAGCATGGCCAGCTTTCAGGTGGCAACCTGAAGGGCCGGGCCTGCTGTTGCGCAGGCCTGCGTTGCTCGTCGTTCATTTGGAAAAACCAAACCACACTCCTCGCGCCTTGGCCTGCGCAACAGCAGACCCGGCGCGACGCAGGAAATAAGTGATGACAGGTCCTAGTTTACGCCCAGGTGGCCGCAGTGCCAGGGTGCAAGAGTCGATTCATTCGGCGGTCCGCGCGCTCCTCGAAGAGCAGGACCGCGCGAGCGTGACCGTGCCGCAAATCGCCGCGCGCGCGGGGTTACGCCGTCGACAATCTATCGGCGCTGGGGCGATCTGTCGGTGTTGCTGGCGGATGTCGCCCTCGCCCGCCTGCGCCCCGACAGCGAGCCGGCCAACACCGGCAGCCTGCTGCGGTGATGTGCGGGCCTGGGCCGAGCAGTATCTGGACGAAATGAGCTCCGAGCCTGGCCGCAACATTTTGCGCGATGTGCAATGCAGCGCAACGCCGGGCTATTGCGTGACCATCATTGGCGCGCAGTTGCAGACGATTCTGGATCGTTACCCGGATCAGCCCAAGCCGAGCGTTGATCGGCTGATCAACATGGTGGTGGCGCCGACGGTGTTTCGCATCCTGTTCTCGGCGGCGGCGCTGGAGGTTGAGGAGTTGCATCGGTTGATCGAGATTGCGTTGAGTCAGTGATACCGCCATTCGCGAGCAAGCCCGCTCCCACATTGGCTCTTGGGTGTTCACAATTTATGTGTTCACAGAAGATCCAATGTGGGAGCGGGCTTGCTCGCGAAGGGGCCAGTGAATACAGCCCACCTGCAACTGACACAAAGCCTGCGACACCCCGCCACGCCACGACCTTGGTCGACACTGACGAACCCCGGCCATCGTGCGAGACTGTCTGACCGGGCAGGAGTCCCGGATGTCTTTTGTCTGGAGTTTCCATGTCGCTGTCCAGCGGGCTGATCGCCGCCGTTGCCCTGGCCTATATGGCCATCATGTTCGCCATCGCCTTCTACGGCGACCGTCGCAGCGCGCCGTTGCCGCCGCGTGTGCGTGCCTGGGTCTACAGCCTGTCGCTGGCCGTGTATTGCACCAGTTGGACGTTCTTTGGTGCCGTGGGCCAGGCCGCCGAACAGCTTTGGTCATTCCTGCCGATCTACCTCGGGCCAATCCTGCTGCTGGTGTGCGCGCCGTGGGTCCTGCAAAAAATGGTGATTATCAGCAAGCAGGAGAACATCACCTCCATCGCCGACTTTATCGCCGCGCGCTATGGCAAGTCGCAGTCGCTGGCGGTGGTGGTGGCGCTGATTTGCCTGGTCGGCGTGTTGCCCTACATCGCCTTGCAGCTCAAGGGCATCGTGCTCGGGGTGAACCTGCTGATCGGTGCTGGCGCTGATGCCATGGGCACCCGCGCCCAGGACACGGCGCTGATCGTCTCGCTGGTGTTGGCGCTGTTCACCATCGTATTTGGTACGCGCAACCTCGACGCCACCGAACACCACCGCGGCATGGTGCTGGCGATTGCTTTTGAATCACTGGTCAAGCTGTTCGCTTTTCTGGCGGTCGGCGCGTTCGTGACCTACGGCTTATACGACGGTTTCGACGACCTGTTCGACCAGGCCATGCTCGCCCCGCGCCTGGAAGAGTATTGGAAGGAAACCATCAACTGGCCTTCGATGGTGGTGCAAACCGGCGTCGCAATGATGGCGATCATCTGCCTGCCAAGACAGTTCCACGTCACGGTAGTGGAGAACATCGAACCTCAGGATTTGCGCCTGGCCAAGTGGGTATTCCCGGCTTATCTGGCATTGGCGGCGCTGTTTGTAGTCCCTATCGCGCTGGCCGGTCAGATGTTGCTGCCGAGCTCGGTGCTACCGGACTCTTTCGTCATCAGCCTGCCCCTCGCCCAGGCCCACCCGGCACTGGCGTTGCTGGCGTTTATCGGCGGTGCTTCGGCGGCCACCGGCATGGTGATCGTGGCCAGCGTGGCGCTGTCGACCATGGTCTCCAACGACATGTTGTTGCCGTGGCTGCTGCGCCGCAACAACGCCGAGCGACCTTTCGAAGTGTTCCGCCAGTGGATGCTCTCGGTGCGCCGGGTGAGCATCGTGGTGATTTTGCTGCTCGCCTACGTCAGCTATCGCCTGCTCGGCTCTACCGCCAGCCTGGCGACCATCGGCCAGATCGCCTTCGCCGCCGTGACCCAATTAGCCCCAGCCATGCTCGGTGCGCTGTACTGGAAACAGGCCAACCGTCGCGGCGTATTTGCCGGGCTCGCCACCGGGACGTTCCTCTGGTTCTACACGTTGATTTTGCCAATTACCGCCCTCAGCCTGGGTTGGTCGCTAAGTAGTTTTCCCGGACTGGCCTGGCTGCACAGCAACCCACTGCACTTGCCCATCACCCCACTGACCCAAGGCGTGGTGCTGTCGCTGGCGGGCAACTTCACTCTGTTCGCCTGGGTCTCGGTGCTGTCACGCACACGAGTGTCAGAGCACTGGCAGGCTGGCCGGTTCATTGGTCAGGAAATCAGCGCCCGGCCCAGCGCTCGCTCGATGCTTTCGGTGCAAATCGACGATCTGCTGCAACTGGCCGCACGTTTTGTCGGTGAAGAACGCGCCCGCCAAAGCTTTATCCGCTTCGCCTACCGCCAGGGCAAAGGCTTCAATCCGAACCAGAACGCCGACGGTGAATGGATCGCCCATACCGAACGCTTGCTGGCCGGTGTCCTCGGCGCATCTTCGACGCGTGCTGTAGTAAAAGCCGCCATCGAAGGTCGGGAAATGCAGCTTGAGGACGTCGTCCGTATCGCCGACGAAGCGTCGGAAGTTTTGCAGTTCAACCGCGCCTTGCTGCAAGGGGCGATCGAGAACATCACCCAGGGCATCAGCGTGGTCGACCAGTCGCTGAAACTGGTGGCCTGGAACCGGCGTTACCTGGAGTTGTTCAACTACCCGGACGGCTTGATCAGCGTCGGTCGGCCGATTGCCGACATCATTCGCTACAACGCCGACGCGCGGACTGTGCGGTCCCGGCGAAGCGGAAGTCCACGTCGCCCGCCGCCTGCACTGGATGCGTCAGGGTCGTGCCCACACCTCTGAACGACTTTTCCCCAATGGTCGTGTGATTGAGCTGATCGGCAACCCGATGCCCGGCGGCGGTTTCGTCATGAGTTTCACCGACATCACCGCGTTCCGCGAGGCCGAGCAGGCGTTGACCGAGGCCAACGAAGGCCTGGAGCAACGGGTGACCGCACGTACCCACGAACTCTCGCAACTCAACGTCGCCCTGACCGAAGCCAAAGGCACCGCCGAGTCGGCCAACCAGTCTAAAACCCGCTTTCTGGCGGCAGTCAGCCATGACTTGATGCAACCGCTGAACGCCGCGCGATTGTTCTCTGCGGCCCTGACTCATCAGGATGATGGCTTGTCCAGCGAAGCACAGAAGCTGATCCAGCACCTGGACACTTCACTGCGTTCCGCCGAGGACTTGATCAGCGACTTGCTGGACATTTCCCGCCTGGAAAACGGCAAGATCAACCCGGACCCCAAGCCGTTCGTGCTTAATGAACTGTTCGACATCCTCGGCGCCGAGTTCAAGGCACTGGCGCAGGAACAAGGGCTGAAATTCCGTCTGCGCGGCAGCACGTTGCGGGTCGACAGCGACATCAAGCTGTTGCGCCGGATCCTGCAGAACTTCCTGACCAACGCGCTCCGTTATGCCAAAGGCCCGGTGCTGCTGGGAGTTCGGCGGCGAAACGGCGAACTGTGCCTGGAAGTCTGGGACCGTGGCCCAGGGATACCGGAAGATAAACAGAAAGTGATTTTCGAAGAGTTCAAACGCCTCGACAGCCACCAGACCCGCGCCGAGAAAGGCCTGGGTCTGGGCTTGGCGATTGCCGATGGGTTGTGTCGGGTGCTGGGCCATACCTTGCGCGTGCGCTCCTGGCCGGGGCATGGCAGCGTGTTCAGCGTCAGCGTGCCGCTGGCTAGGGCGCAGACTGTAGCGGCGCCGCATAACGTCACCGAACTGAACGGTAAATTGCCGACGGGCGCGCAGGTGCTGTGCATCGATAACGAGGACAGCATCCTGATCGGCATGAACAGCCTGCTGACGCGCTGGGGTTGCCAGGTCTGGACTGCGCGCAACCGTGAAGAGTGTGCCGCATTGCTCGGCGATGGTGTACGGCCGCAGTTGGCACTGGTGGATTACCACCTGGACGACGGTGAAACCGGAACCGAGTTGATGGCCTGGCTGCGTACCCGTTTGGGTGAACCGGTTCCGGGCGTGGTGATCAGTGCGGATGGGCGGCCGGAGACGGTGGCGCAGGTGCATGCGGCGGGGTTGGATTATCTGGCGAAACCGGTGAAGCCGGCGGCGTTGCGGGCGTTGTTGAGTCGGCATTTGCCGTTATAAATGAGGCCTACGGGCTAACCCAAAACCTGTGGCGAGGGAGCTTGCTCCCGTTGGGCTGAGAAGCAGCCCCCAAATGCTGCCACTTTGGCTGTCAGGCATACCGCGCTGCCTGCTTTGCGGCTGCTGCGCAGCCGAGCGGGAGCAAGCTCCCTCGCCACAAAAGCAGTTACTCCGGCAACTCGGCCAAGCCATCCACATCGGTCATTGCCCGCTCCAGTAAATCCGCCGGCAAGCTCTTGCTCGCCCGCGCCCCGAGCAGCTTCAGTTGCTCGCTGCGACTGACCAGATTACCGCGCCCTTCTGTCAGCTTATTGCGCGCCGAGCTGTAGGCTTTATCCAGCTGCTGCAAGCGATTGCCCACCTCGTCCAGATCCTGGATGAACAGCACAAACTTGTCGTACAGCCATCCGGCTCGCTCGGCGATTTCCCGGGCGTTCTGAGTCTGACGCTCTTGCTTCCACAGGCTGTCTATGACCCGCAACGTGGCGAGCAACGTGGTCGGGCTGACGATCACGATGTTGCGGTCAAAGGCCTCCTGAAACAGCGTCGGCTCGGCTTGCAATGCCGCTGAAAACGCGGCTTCGATAGGCACGAAAAGCAGAACGAAATCCAGGCTATGCAAGCCATCCAGTCGCTTGTAATCCTTGCCGGACAGCCCTTTGACGTGATTACGCAGCGACAGCACGTGCTGCTTGATGGCGACCTGGCCGATGGCATCGTCTTCGGCCGCCACGTATTGCTGATAAGCCGTGAGACTGACCTTGGAGTCGACCACCACCTGCTTGTCGCCGGGCAAATAAATGATGACGTCCGGCTGGAAACGCTCGCCGTCCGGGCCTTTGAGGGTGACCTGAGTCTGGTACTCACGGCCCTTCTCCAGGCCCGCGTGTTCAAGCACCCGCTCAAGAATCAGCTCACCCCAGTTGCCTTGGGTTTTCTGGCCTTTCAAGGCCCGGGTCAGGTTGGTGGCTTCGTCACTCAGGCGCAGGTTCAACTGCTGCAGGCGCTCCAGTTCCTTGGCCAGGGAAAAGCGTTCTCGCGCCTCGGCCTGGTAACTTTCTTCGACGCGTTTTTCGAAGGACTGGATGCGTTCCTTCAACGGATCGAGCAACTGCCCCAGGCGCTGCTGACTGGTCTCGGCGAAACGCTGCTCGCGCTCGTCGAAGATTTTCCCCGCCAGCTCGGCGAACTGCGCCCGCAGCTCGTCGCGCGAGCCCTGGAGGTCGTTGAGGCGCTGCTGATGGCTTTCCTGTTGCTCACGCAGCTCGGCGTTGAGGGATGCAGCCTGCGCGTCGAGGCGACGCAACTCAGCCTCTTTGCCGGCGCGCTCGATATTCCAGGCGTGGGACGCGTCGCGGGCATCGTCGCGCTCGATTTGCAGCAACTCGACTTCACGGCGTACAGCGGCCAGGTCGGCCTGCTTGGCGGAATTGGCCTGGCTCAGGTCGCCGATTTCGTCGCGGCACGCATCGAGCTGGGCGTTCAAACCGTCCTGAGCCAATTGGGCCGTGGCCAACCGCTCTTCCAGCAACGCCACGTCGGCCTGCCCGGCGCTCGCCCGGCGCTGGATTTGCCAGGCCAGTGCCAACAATGGCAATGCAGCGCCCGCCAGACCGAGCAATATGCTGGTCAAGTCCATAGCCATAGCCACTCCTGCCGATGAGATAAAGCTTGAAGGTTAACCAAGGCGTCAGGTCTTGGACAGCTCAGTCTTCGATCAACCCCAGTTCCTGCTGAGCGCGCCGGTCACCGGCACGGGCGGCCTGACGCAGCAAATCGTGACCGATGCGCCGATCCCGCGCATTGCCACACTCGCGGCACATCAACTGCCCCAGACGACTTTGGGCGGCCACCACGCCTTCCCGGGCCGGTTGCTTGAGCAAGCGTCCGGCAAAGTGTTTGACGTTGGGGTTATCGCCCAGGCGCGGACTGTCCAGTAGCCACTCGGCCACACGCATGGAAAAGCGCTTGGGTGGGGTAACAGGAGGGGGCGTGTCGGTAACAGAGGTTGATACTGAGCGAAACTTCATAAAGCACTGTGGGGCAGATCGGAAGGCGCGCCACTCTACTCTTTTTTCCTACAGGTAAAGTTGAAAAAAACCCGGCACGCCCGTCCTAGAGCAAGCGCTCGGGACAATCCACAGAAGCTGTGGATAACTCAGTGGACAACCGCCCTTGAACTCTCGCAAAGCCCTGTGGAATGGGGCTCGCAGTCAAACTGACGATTTTTTCACCAGTTAAAAAAAGCGATGTTTTTCATTGACTTAAATTTTCATTACAGGCACCCACTGCGTTTGAAGCCAAGGTGACAGTGGTGTGACAGCCTGCGCAACTAATGTGCACAAGTACCTTTGCGGCGGTTATATCAATGCGCTTTTTCGGCGCGTTTTGCAGACCAGGCCTGGGGATAAGCCGCGACAAACTCCTGATCCAGACCCATTCAGGGCCATGCCAGCGCGGCGACAAACGGTAAAAACCTCGGCGATTACAGGGCAAGCCCAGTGTTTACAGCCCTCGAAGCGCTTGGCGAAAGCACCTAAAAGGCCCTGCACAAGATCTTTTTTTGCTAACACACTTCCTTTCTAAAATTCAATCAGTTAGTATCCGCGGCGTTAGTACCAAGCTGAAAGTCAATTCTGGTCGAACAAATCCCCACGGTCAGCCTTCCCTGAGAAGCCTCCACCGACAAAGCGGGATCGACCACCTCGATGGTTTCCAGGTAAACCTTGCGTCAACACTGCCTTTGAAATGAAAGCAAAGGGTGTTGCGAAGCTCACTTACGCTGACCGAACCAGCCTGCAAATTGATCAGGATCTTCACCCCGGGCCCAGAACCTTTGCCCTTGATGTGTTGCCTGCCCTCCTAAGTACCTACCTGCCAGCCCAAGCGCGCCAATTATCAGCGCTTCAAACTGGCTGCTTTGTTCCAGTCGGGTTCTTCGTTCGACCAATGGTGGTCGTCGTCACTGGAACGTTTTAATTTTGCACGGATCTTATCCGTGTCGCTTGTAGGAACACCCAATAACTATGTCTACTCAAATCCACACTCAGGATGCCATTCGCACCCTAACTAACGCTTTTGCACCAATGAACTGCCTGATCATGGCCGCTCGCAAAGGCTGCTTCAGCTTCACTCTGGTCAACGAACACGGCATCGCTCGTCACAGCGAACGCCTGTACCCCGATCAATACTCCAGCGCTGAACCGCTGCAGGCCGTGATCGATCGTACTCGCCAGGCACTGGTTGCCTGAGACGCCAGAAAGACTGAAAACCTCAAAAGCCCTGCTCAAAAAGCAGGGCTTTTTATTGCCTGATATTTCTCTTTTTACCCTCAACGCTTAAGCACTAACCGATATAACGGTTATAACTGCCTGCCGGAAATATTTTAAAAACAGTCCTTTACAGCGCGAATATGACACTACACTTCAACTCAAGCGGCTTGATCCGCTTTCGGCGAGCCTGAGTCGATTCACTGCTGCCAAGCCCCCCTTCAGGTGTCGCCGCCCATTTCATGTTTCGAGGGCTTTATGGGTATCGCTGCCAGCGAACTGTGCCGTTATGTGATCCGCCCGACATTGATTTACCTCGGGCGCCATAGCGCAACTGCCGAATCCCTGCTGCTGGGCATCGCCGCCAGCCAGTCAGCCCTTGGCTCCGCCCTGCATGACCGCCGTGGACACGGCCTGTACCGAATCGCCGAGCCCCGTCACCGGGCACTCTGGGATGACTACCTGGCACTGGACCCGGAGCGGGCGAGCCTGGTTCGTGGCCTGGCCAGCCAGCACGCCTTTTTAAGCAGTCCGCACCTGGAATTGACCGTCAACCTGCGCTACGCCACGGCCATCGCCTGGCTGTTAGTAGAAGAACAAAACACTCCCTCCCTGACCCCGACGATGTGCTGGGAATGGCCCGAATATGGCGCCAGACCTTTCAACCGCAAGGACGCCTTCGCGATTTTACCTGCGCCTGGCAAACCTGTGTTTCATCCCTGAATCAAGTCGCTTGCTGACCGGCCCGTTTCACAAGATCTTGCAACAGGTCGCGAATCTGGTCGGATTGTCCTACAAAAGCGCTCTAACTCAACCCATACAGGCTATAGCGCCGAGACGAAAATCTTGGTAATTTTCGCCCCGGTGATCACCAGGAGTTCTAATAATGAAAAAAGTAATGCTCAAAACCACCCTTAGCCTCGCCGCTGCCTTGGCATCCACCCAAATTTTCGCAGCTGGCTTTGCCATCAACGAACAAAGTATCAGCGGGATGGGTACAGGTTTTGCCGGGCGATCTTCCTCTGCCGATGACGCAAGCACAATTTATGGCAACCCTGCCGGCATGTCCCGCATCAAGCGGGAACAAGTTACCGGCGGTTTTGCAATGCTCGACGCGCACACCGATATCAGCCAAGCCAGCTCCAGCCCGAACAGCGGCACCAACAAAGGTGACATGGTTCCGTTCATCGCCGTGCCGATGGGCTACTACGTCAAGCCTATCGATGATCATTGGGCATTCGGTATCGGTGTTTACGCACCGTTCGGCCTGGTAACCGACTATGAAAGCAACTTTGCCGGCCGTTACTTCGGCAGCAAGAGCGACGTTAAAGTCGTGACCATGCAGCCGACTGTCAGCTACGCCTTCAACGACAAGGTGTCCATCGGTTTCGGCCCGACCATCAACCGCATCGACGGCACCCTGGAATCGAACCTGTCGGTCACTCAGGCAGCGCCGGATGGCCAGGTCAAGATCAAAGGTAACGATACCGCTCTGGGCTACAACATCGGGATATTGGCTCAGTTGACCGACAGCACTCGCGTCGGCCTGACCTATCACTCGAAAGTGAAGTACAAGCTCGAAGGTGACACTAAGGTCTACTACGGCTTGTTGGCTGCCGTACAGCAAAACCCAAACCAAAAGTACGACGCCTCGCTGGGCTTGACCACGCCTGAATCTGTGGACTTCTCGGTCACTCACCAGATCGACGACAAGTGGACCGTCTACGCGGGCAGCACCTGGACTCGCTGGAGCCGCCTGCAAGAAATCACTGTCAACAACAAAGATGTTCCGGCTGGCCTGAGCAGTCAATTCGGTACCATCACCGAAGAACAAAACTGGCACGACACCTGGGCTCACGCCATCGGTGCCTCGTATCAGCTGAACAAGGAATGGGTACTGCGTACCGGTCTGTCGGTTGACCAGTCGCCAACCAACAACGTCGATCGCTCCCCGCGCATCCCGACAGGTGATCGCAAAGCGATCAGCTTCGGCGCCGGTTGGAGCCCGACTGATGACCTGACCATCGACCTCGCGTACTCGTACCTGCGTGAAGAGTCCGTCCAGGTTGCCAACAGCAATGCCCAAGGCCAGACCTACAACGCCAAGTATCAAAACTGGGCGAGCGGTTTCGGTGTAGGCGCAACCTACCGCTTCTGATGATTCACGGCGAGGTTCACGCCTCGCCACCTGAGTCAAAAAAAGCCCCGCTCTCTTGCACAGAGGCGGGGCTTTTTAGTGGCCGTCGATCAGGGCTTCGAGGCGATGGCTTTCTCTACGGCCTCGATGAATTCCGGGTTGTCAGGTTTGGTCAGGCTGGAGAAATTGGCAATCACTTTGCCTTGGCGATCGATGACGTACTTATAGAAATTCCACTTCGGCGCGCTGCTCTGCTCGGCGAGAACTTTGAACAGGTGAGTCGCCTCGTCGCCGCGGACTTTCTGCGGCTCGGTCATGGTGAAGGTCACGCCATAGTTGACGTAGCAAACCTTGGCCGTCTCAGCGCCGTCCTTGGCCTCTTGTTTGAAGTCATTGGACGGAACGCCGAGCACCTCCAGCCCTTGGTCCTTGTAACGCTGATACAGCGCCTCAAGGCCTTTGAACTGTGGGGCGAAGCCGCAGAAGCTGGCGGTATTGACCACCACCAGCGGCTTGCCCGCATAACGCTGGCACAGATCGATCGATTCCTTGGCCCGCAACTTGGGCAGCGAGCCCTGCAACAGCTCCGGACACTCGGCCGCTTGGGCCAATCCGGTAAACGCCATCAGCAACGCGGGGACTGCGAGCCAGCGCATCAGCATGTCGGTGCATCCTTGAGGAATCGTCAGAAAGCGAACTTACTCGTCCTCACATCCTGCTAGCAAGCGCCCATGCCCAATTGCATCAGCGCCAGCCCGCCCTGATGCCAACCCCACCACGCCAGGGCCAGCAGCAAGGCGCCGACACCGGCTACAACTATTCGCGGCCAGAGACTGTTCATATCGCGCTCATCTGGGTTTGCAGCCGCGCTACCGGCCGTTCACGCACTGGCCAATTCAGGGCTGCCGCCAACAGACTCAAGAGAATCGCTACCTGCCAGATCAAGTCGTAGCTCCCGGTACGGTCATACACCACCCCGCCCAACCAGCCACCGAGGAACGATCCGAGCTGGTGGAACAGGAAAACAATCCCACCGAGCATGGACAGGTTTCGCACACCGAACAAGGTTGCCACGGTGCCATTGGTCAACGGCACCGTGGACAACCACAGAAAGCCCATCGCCATGCCGAACAGATAAGCACTGGTCGTTGTAACCGGCGCCCACAGGAACAGCCCGATCACCACCGCTCGCAACAGGTACAAACCCGTGAGCAAGCGCGGCTTGGACATCCGCCCGCCGAGCCAGCCTGCCGTGTAAGTACCGAAGATATTGAACAACCCGATCAGCGCCAGCACCGTGGTGCCGACGGTGGCCGGCAGGTGTTGATCCACCAGATAGGCCGGCAGGTGCACGCCGATGAATACCACTTGAAACCCGCAGACAAAAAAGCCGAACGCCAGCAGCCAGAACCCGGAATGGGAACAGGCTTCACGCAGGGCTTCGGACAAGGTTTGCTCATGACCAAGCACCGGCAGCGGCTTGTCCTTGAGCATGCTCACCAACGGCACGATCAACGCCACCAGCAAGCCCAGCACCAACAAAGCGGCGGACCAGCCGAGCCAGCCGATCAGCCCCAGCGTACCGGGCAACACCGCGAACTGGCCGAAAGAACCGGCAGCGCTGGCGATGCCCATGCCCATGCTGCGTTTCTCCGGCGGCACCGCACGCCCGACCACGCCGAGGATCACTGAGAACGAGGTGCCTGACAGGCCGATACCGATCAACAGACCGGCACTCAGGGACAAGGTCACCGCCGAGTCAGACAAGCCCATGCAGACCAGGCCCCCCGCGTACAACACACCACCGACCAACACCACTTTTGCGGCACCGAAGCGGTCGGCCAGGGCGCCGGTGAACGGCTGTGCCAGGCCCCAGATCAGGTTCTGCAAGGCGATGGCAAACGCAAAGGTCTCGCGCCCCCAGCCGAACTCAGCGCTCATCGGCGCCAGGAACAGCCCGAAGCCATGCCGCACGCCCAGAGACAACGCCAGAATCAGCGCACTCCCCACCAACACCCAACCGCACGTACGCCACATCGATGTCATTCTTATTCTCCGGTAGCGGGTATATACCCGCTTAAGATCGAACAAACTGGCATCAAGCCAGTTCGTCCAGCAACTTCAGCAAGGTTTCACGTTTTTCGGCGCCCAGACGATCAATCAGCCGCTGCTGCGCCGCTTCCCAGGCCGGCAACGCCGCTGCCAGGCGCTCAGCGCCAGCCTCGGTGAGCCTGACGATGCGATTGCGCATATCCTCGCCCTCGTTCAGCGCCACCAGCCCCTCGCCTTCCAGCACCCGCAGATTGCGCCCCAGGGTGCTGCGGTCCAGGCCCATGGCTTCGGCCAGGGTGGAAATACTCGGTTGATCCAGACGCTGCAGATTGCACAGCAAAGAATACTGGGCAACGTTGATCCCGAAGCCGTCGAGAGCGCCGTCGTAATGCCTGCTGACGCCACGAGCGGCGCGACGCAGGTTGATACATAAACATTGGGAATCGAGCATCGTGCGTGTATATACCCGCGGTTGAATGAAAGCAAGGTTCAAGAATATCGTTATCAGGCAGATCGCCATCGCGAGCAGGCTCGCGAAGGGGCCAGCACATCCACCCCAACAGTCAGCAGACCAACGCCAACCCCACCAACACCACCATTTCCAACAACTCCAACAACGCCCCTGCCGTATCGCCGGTCGTGCCACCCAATCGCCGCTGCATAACTTGCCGCAACCAGACAAACACCACCGCAGCGAGCACGATAGCGAACACGCCGCTCAGCCCAGCAATCAAACCACACGCCAGCGCACTGACCGCCAACACCTGCCAACCGGCCTTGCGCGGCAAATGATCAGCCAGCGCCTGCCCCAACCCACCGGCACGCACATAAGGCGTAGTCAGGAACAACCCCAACAGCGCCGCACGGCCAATCAACGGAACGACGATCAAAACTACGCTGTGTCCCTGCTCGATCAGCGCCAGCAACGCAGCAAATTTAAGCAGCAGCACCAACACCAAGGTCACCACCGCAATCGGCCCGCTGCGCGGGTCTTTCATGATGGTTAGTGTGCGTTCCCGGTCGCCAAACCCACCGAGCCACGCATCAGCGCTATCGGCCAGGCCATCCAGGTGCAGCGCGCCGCTGAGCAACACCCAAGCAGTCAGCAACAATGCAGCGTGCAGCAACAACGGCGCGCCCGACAACAACCCGTTCAGCGCAAACAACAGCCCGCCGAACAGCAGCCCGACCAGCGGATAAAACAGCAGCGAGCGCCCCAATTCCTGAGGCGCCGGCATGCCCGGGAGTCGAATCGGCAGACTGCTCAAAAATTGCAGGGCGATCCAGAAAGGCAACATGATCAGAGCGCTTCCCGCAGCAACAGGCCGGAACCCACCGACAGCGAATACAACGCCGCGTGGGCGACTTCGACATTGAGCAACTGTTCGCGGGGCAAGCCTCGAGCCTGGGCCAGCAGCAATTTCATCACGCCGCCATGGGTGATCAGCAACACGCGCTCGCCCGCGTAGGTCGCGTGCAACCGCTCGACCGCCGCCAATATCCGCGCCGAAAAGTCCGCTACCGGCTCACCCTCAGGCGGGGTAAACGAATACGGATCGGTCCAGAACAACCCCAATGCCTCGGCGCTGGTTTTCATCAGCTGCGCCGTGTTCTGCCCTTCCCATGCACCGAAATGCAGTTCTTGCAGGTCTTTTTCCAGCTGAACCGGCAAGCCGAGTTGCCCGCCCAGTTCCTCGGCGAACCGTGCGCAACGCTGCAACGGCGAGCTGACCAGTCGATCCCAAGGCCCCTGCCCGATCACTGCCGCACGCAATTGCGCCCAGCCCTTGTCGGTCAGTGCGTCGTCGAGGCTGCCGCGCAAGCCGCCACCGAGTTCGGTCTCGCCGTGGCGCAACAGGTCCAGGCGCAAGGTCATGCCGGGCGATCCGCCACAGCGGCTTCGGCGAAGGTCGCC
Source organism: Pseudomonas sp. 10S4 (assembly GCF_034344865.1). Lineage (NCBI taxonomy): Bacteria > Pseudomonadati > Pseudomonadota > Gammaproteobacteria > Pseudomonadales > Pseudomonadaceae > Pseudomonas > Pseudomonas sp. 10S4. The sequence goes on along the minus strand of NZ_CP133774.1, from coordinate 3,842,512 downwards.
ATCTGCCCGTGAAGATCGCACGCCAGACGCAACAACGGCACCGCCAACGCGGCACCGCTGCCCTCGCCCAGACGCAAACCGAGGTCCAGCAACGGCTCGGCGTTCAGGGTTTCCAGCACATGGCGATGGCCCGGCTCGGCACCGCGATGGCCGAACAGCAACCACTGGCGGCATTGCGGATTCAAACGCACCGCGACCAACGCGGCGACGCTGCAAATAAAGCCATCCACCAGCACCGCGATGCCTTCCTGGGCACACGCCAGGTACGCACCGACCAACGCCGCAATTTCAAAACCACCGAGGTTGAACAGGGTTTGCAGCGCATCCCCTCGCTGAGCGCCGTGCAAGGCCAACGCACGCTCAATCACTTGCGCTTTATGGCTGACACCCGCAGCGTTCAGCCCAGTGCCCGGCCCGGTCAGATGCACCACCGGGCAATCCAGCAAGGCGCAGGCCAAAGCGCTGGCTGCCGTGGTGTTGCCGATGCCCATTTCGCCGCCGATGAACAACTGCGCGCCCGCCGCGATGGCGCGCAACACGCTGTCGCGACCAGCCTGTAAGGCCAGTTCGCCCTGGGCGACGGTCATGGCTGGGCCGTTCACAAAGTTGGCCGTGCCCGGGCCGACATTCAGATGCCGCACGCCCGGCAGGTTCAAGGACGGTGTAACCGTGCCGAGGTCGACCACTTCAAGGGAGGCGCCCAACTGCCGCGCCAACACACTGATCGCCGCGCCGCCGGTGACGAAGTTGTGCAGCATCTGCCCGGTGACTTCCTGGGGAAACGCCGACACCCCTTCAGCGACCACACCATGATCACCGGCAAAGATCGCGATCCACAGTTGATCGAGGCTCGGTTTGACCTGCCCTTGCAATCCGGCCAGTTGCACGGCGACCGACTCCAGCCGACCGAGGGAACCGGCCGGTTTAGTCAGTTGCTGTTGACGGGCTTCAGCCTGCTCAACGACTGCTGCATCGATCGGCTTGCACGGGTTGAGCCACCAGGATTGAGTCATAACGCATTACCTTTAAGAGTCAGGGGCAGGCCGGCGACGGTCAGGACGACTCGCTGACAGCGCTCAGCCAAGGCTTGATGCAGCCAACCGGCTTCATCGACATAGCGGCGAGTCAATTCGCCCAGCGGCACGACACCCATTCCGGTCTCGTTGCTGACAAAAATAATTTCGCCCGACAGCGACGCCAGGCAGTCCAGCAAGGCATCACGCTCGGCCGTCAGGCGCTCGGGGTTGTCGAGCATCAGCAGATTGGTCAGCCACAGGGTCAGGCAATCCACCAGCAGGCAACGCTCGGCACTGGCGTTTTCGCGCAGGACGCGGGCCAGCTCAAGCGGTTCTTCGATCAGCGCCCATTCGACGGGGCGACGGGCGCGGTGATGAGCCACCCGTTCGTTCATTTCGCCGTCCAGCGGTTGGCTGGTGGCGATGTAGGTCACCTGGAGCTGGCTGTCAGTGGCGAGTTTTTCAGCCAGGCGACTTTTGCCGGAGCGGGCGCCGCCGAGGATTAGTTGGAGCATGGTTTATTCCTTTATATGGGCGGTGAGGCGAATTACGCCTTCGCGAGCAAGCCCGCTCCCACAGTTGATCGCATTCCAATGTGGGAGTGGACTTGCTCGCGAAGGGGCCATCAAACCCACCCTAAAACCCACAGAGCTCACGCAACAGCGCGGTATCCAAATGCTTCTCCACCAAATCCGCCAACCGCTCGATATCGCGTTCGCGCAAGGCGTGATAATCCACCGCCTGCACGTTCTGCAATCCGGCCCAACGCAACAGCGCACTGCTCGCCGCCGGTGACTCAAACAGCCCATGCAGGTAGGTGCCGAAAATCTGCCCGTCGAGACTTTGCGCGCCATCGCAGCGACCATCGTCCAGCTGCACAGCAGCGTTTTCCAACGCCGGTCCAGTGGTTACGCCGGCATGGATTTCGTAGCCACTGACCTCGGCATTTTCCAACGCCAGACGCCCGCGCACATTGCGCAACTGCTTCTCTGCTTCGAGCAAGGTTTCGAACGCCAGCAAACCCAAACCGGCACTGGAACCCGGCGCGCCCTCGAGGCCCAGCGGATCGTGAACCTGCTCACCAAGCATTTGCAGGCCGCCGCAGATCCCCAACACTTTGCCGCCGTAGCGCAAGTGTCGGGAGATCGCGGTGTCCCAGCCGTTGGCCCGCAGGTACGCGAGGTCGCTGCGCACACTTTTCGAGCCCGGAAGAATAATCAGGTCAGCGGCCGGAATCGCTTGGCCGGGACCGATGAATTGCAGGTCCACTTGCGGATGCAGGCGCAGTGGATCGAAATCGGTGTGATTGCTGATGCGCGGCAGTACCGGCACCACCACTTTCAGCACTTGGTCAGCCTTGTCGGTCTGGCGTTGATCGATGCCGTCTTCAGCCTCCAGGTGCAGGTCCATGACGTAGGGCAGGACGCCGATCACCGGTTTGCCGGTGCGTTCTTCGAGCCAGTCGAGGCCCGGTTGCAGCAGGGCAATGTCACCGCGAAAACGGTTGATGATGAAACCTTTGACCCGCGTCTGCTCGCTCGGCGACAGCAGCTCAAGCGTACCGACCAGATGGGCGAAAACCCCGCCGCGATTGATGTCGGCGATCAGCACCACCGGACAGTCCACGGCTTCGGCAAAGCCCATGTTGGCAATGTCACCAGCGCGCAGATTGATCTCGGCCGGCGAGCCCGCGCCTTCGACCATCACCACCGGATAAGCCGCGCTCAGCCGTTCATGTGAGGCCAGCACCGCTTGCATCGCGATGGCTTTGTAGTCGTGATAGGCGACCGCGTTCATGGTGGTGACGGCGCGACCATGAATGATCACTTGGGCGCCGGTGTCGCTGTTGGGTTTGAGCAGCACCGGGTTCATGTCGGTGTGCGGTTCAAGGTTGGCGGCCTGAGCCTGCACCGCTTGCGCGCGGCCGATCTCGCCACCATCAGCGGTCACGGCGCTGTTCAACGCCATGTTTTGCGGCTTGAACGGCACAACGCTGACACCGTGGCGCGTGACCCAGCGACACAACGCCGTCACCAGCGTGCTTTTACCGGCGTCGGACGTAGTGCCTTGCACCATCAACGTAGTCATCGGGTTTCCTTGGCGAAGGCTTGCAGGGCTTGCTCGAGGCGAGCCTCTTCAGTTGCATCAGCCGGCAAGCCAAAACGCAGGCTGCTGTTGTGGGTGAACAACCGCAGCAAGATCCCGCGCCGAGCCATAAATGCATGCAGCTCTTCGGCGCGCTCAGTGATCAGCCATTGAAACAAGGCACAACCGCCCTGCGGCTTAAGGTCATATCGTTCCAGCAGCGCAGCCAGGCGCTGACTGGCCTCGTCGCTGCGCACCCGTTGCCGGGCGTGCCCTTCAGTGTCCTGCAAACAGGCCTGGCCCAGCACCCGGGTCGGGCCACTGACCGCCCACGGTCCGACTTGCTCAGCGAGCAATCTGAGCAACTTGCGCTCCGCCAGGACGAAACCCAGCCGTACCCCGGCCAGGCCAAAAAATTTGCCGAAAGAGCGCAGCACGATCAGCCCGACCTGATTGGCAAACGCGGCCAGGCTCAGGTGCGGCGTGTTGTCCATGAACGCTTCGTCCACCACCAGCCAGCCACCGCGCTGGGCCAGCCGCGAGTGCCAGTCGAGCAGACGATTCGGGCTCAGGCTCAGGCCCGTGGGATTGTTCGGGTTGACCACTACCAACACATCGAGGCTGTCGAGAAAGAAGTCGACTTCCTGCTCCAGCACTTCGCGCACGATGTAACCGTTACGACGCCACGCCTCGGCGTGTTCGGCATAACACGGCGACAGCACGCCGACCTTACCGGCCCGGCGCAGACGCGGCAGCAACTGGATCGCCATCTGCGAACCGGCGACCGGCAACACCTGGGCGGCGCCGTAGTAATCACAAGCCGCCTGCTCCAGACCGTCATCGGTTTCCGGCAACCGCGCCCAGGCTCGTAACGGAATTTCAGGAATCGCAAATGGCCAGGGTGCCAGGCCACTGGACAGGTCGAGCCAATCAGCTTCGGCGATGCCGTATTCGAGCGCCGCCTTACGCAACCGGCCACCGTGCTCAAGCATAGAATTCAGCCCCCACGCAGAGAATCAGCAGCCATAACCATACGCCGCGCTGGACCAATTGCCAGCCACGGTCGATGGAGTCGGCATCCGCTGGCGCGCCTTCACCGAGTTGTGGACGCTGATGCAATTCACCGTGATAAATCGCCGCCCCGCCCAGCTCGACACCCAGCGCACCGGCACCGGCCGCCATCACCGGGCCAGCGTTCGGGCTGTCCCAGGTCGGGCCCTGGGTACGCCAGCATTTCAATGCGAGTCGGGTTTTGCCCAACAGTGCGTAGGTCAACGCCACCAAACGTGCGGGAATGTAGTTGAGGACGTCGTCGATTTTCGCCGCCGCCCAGCCGAACCGTTCGAAGCGTTCGTTGCGATAGCCCCACATGGCGTCGAGGGTGTTACTGAGTCGATAGAGCACCACGCCCGGCGCACCGGCCACGGCAAACCAGAACAGCGCAGCGAACACCGCGTCACTGCCGTTTTCCAGCACCGATTCGGTGGCGGCGCGGGCGACTTCGGTTTTATCCAGCTCACTGGTCTGGCGGCTGACCAGATAACCCACGCGTTTACGCGCTTCGTCCAAGTCATCGCTGCGCAGGGCCTTGGCCACCGGCTCGACGTGTTCGCCAAGGCTGCGCATGCCGAGGGCGCAATACAGCGCCAGAATCTCGACCACCCAACCGACATAAGGCGCCCAGGAAAGCGCCGTAACCAACAAGGTCAGCGGCAACACCGCGATCACCCACGCGGTGACGCCGTGACTGCGCCAACCGCGACCGCCGGAGTTGAAACGTTGCTCGATGCGATCGGCAAAACGGCCGAACGCCACCAGCGGATGCCAGCGTTTGGGTTCACCCAGCAGCGCATCCAGCGCAACCGCGGCGACACTCAATAACGCCACACTCATTGACTCACTCCCCAATAGTTTTCATACAGCAATTCACTGAGCGGGCGCGCCTGCGCCCAGCCTTCGAGTACCAACATCGGCGCCGGATAGAATTCCTTGACCGGACCCAGGCAAAGAACCGCCAGCGGTTTGGCACCGACAGGCAAACCCAGCAGGTCCGCCAGAGCTTGCGGCTCGAACAGCGACACCCAGCCCATCCCCAGCCCTTCAGCGCGGGACGCCAGCCACAAATTCTGGATCGCGCAGGACAGCGACGCCATGTCCATTTCCGGCAAGGTGCGGCGACCGAAAATGTGGCGTTCGCGATCATCCATCAACGCTGCTACCAACACTTCGGCGCAGTCGTTGATGCCTTCGACCTTGAGCTTCATGAACTCGTCGGTGCGCTCGCCGAGGGCTTCGGCAGTGCGGATGCGTTCTTCTTCTACTAATAACTGGATCTTGCCGCGCAGGGCTCGATCGCTGATGCGGATGAAGCGCCATGGCTGCATCAGGCCGACGCTGGGTGCCTGGTGCGCGGCTCCGAGCAGGCGCCGCAGCAATTCAGGCTCGACAGTGCCGCCGCTGAAGTGGCGCATGTCGCGGCGTTCAGCGATGGCGCGGTAGACGGCGGCGCGTTCGGCTTCGGAGAAGGCGTTGTCGGTCATGGCCGCTTCGCGAGCAAGCCCGCTCCCACATTAGATGGCGTGCTGCCTGACGAAACGCGGTCAACTGTGGGAGCGGGCTTGCTCGCGAAGGCGGCCTCAAGATCAGGCGCAAACAGAGCGGCAATCGCCGACGGATTCGACGGGAAATAAAAGTGCACATAAGAGGCTGTCATCCGCCCCTCACGATAAACCGCCTCCGCCCCGCGCCCGCCATTCGGGCTCAGGCCCCGGGCAATCGGCTCAAGCTCAGTGCTGGTCAACGAGTGATGATAGGTGTGCCCGCGCAACAAACCTTCGGGCAACTCGACCGCTTGCAACGCCAACGCCGCCAGACGTTTTTGCATCACCGCATCCCCCGCCAGCAAGCCGACCAGTTCAGCGCGAGTGCCGTCGACATCGGTTAAGGAATCGAGCAGATACAGCATGCCGCCGCACTCGGCCAGCAATGGCTTGCCCGCCGCATGGTGTGCGCGAATAGCGTTGAGCATCGAAGTGTTTTGCGACAGGGCGACATGGTGCAGTTCAGGGTAGCCGCCGGGCAAATAGAGGCTGTCTGCCTCCGGCAACTCGGTATCGCGGATCGGCGAGAAAAATGACAACTCGGCACCCATCGCCCGCAGCAAATCCAGGCTCGCACCGTAGGTGAAGGCGAACGCTTCGTCACGGGCCACGGCGATGCGCACACCCGCCAGCAACGGCTCGGCGCTGATCACATCCGGGGCGGCGAATTCGACGGCCGGTGGTAGCGCCACCTCGCAACTACTGGCCAACGCATCGGCCGCCGCATCGAGGCGCAGATCGAGATCATTCAACTCGCTGGCCTGCACCAACCCGAGGTGACGGCTCGGCAGTTCGATCCCGGTTTCCCGGGACAACGCACCGTACCAACGCAAGCCTTCGGTCAGGCTGCCTTCAAGCAATTGCGCATGACGCAAGGTGCCGACGCGGTTAGCCAACACGCCGGCAAACGGCAAGTCCGGCTGATAACGCGCCAAGCCCAGGGCCAACGCACCAAAGGTCTGAGCCATGGCGGTGCCATCGATCACGCCAAGCACCGGCACACCGAAGTGTCGCGCCAGGTCAGCGCTGGATGGCGTACCGTCGAACAAGCCCATGACCCCTTCGATCAGAATCAGGTCCGCTTCACCCGCCGCTTCCCACAACAGCCGACGGCTTTCCTGCTCGCCGACCATCCACATGTCCAGTTGATAGACCGGCGCACCGCTGGCGCGCTCGAGAATCATCGGGTCGAGAAAGTCCGGGCCGCATTTGAATACGCGCACCTTGCGCCCCTGATTGCGATGCAAACGGGCCAGCGCAGCAGTGACAGTGGTCTTGCCCTGACCGGAGGCCGGCGCGGCAATCAGTACCGCCGGGCAATGACGTGGTTGATTCACAGCTCGACGCCTTTTTGCGCTTTGATCCCGGCCTGGAACGCGTGTTTGATCACGTTCATTTCGGTGACGGTGTCGGCCAGCTCGATCATTTCCGGCTTGGCGCCGCGACCGGTGACCACCACGTGTTGCATCGGCGGACGGGCCTGCAAGTCGCTGAGGACTTGATCGAGATCGAGGTAACCGTGTTTGAGGGCGATGTTCAGTTCATCGAGCACAACCAGACCGATCGACGGATCGCGCAGCAACTCGCGGGACACGGCCCACGCGGCTTCGGCGGCGGCGATGTCACGCTGGCGGTCCTGGGTTTCCCAGGTGAAGCCCTCGCCCATCACGTGAAAACGCACTTGCTCCGGGAAGCGGCGGAAGAACAACTCCTCGCCTGTGCTGTTGCGTCCCTTGATGAACTGCACCACACCGCACTGCATGCCATGGCCCATGGAACGGGCGAGCATGCCGAAGGCCGAGCTGCTTTTGCCTTTGCCGTTGCCGGTCAGCACCAGCAGCAGGCCGCATTCGTTCGGCGAATTGGCGATGCGTTCGTCAATCACGGCTTTTTTACGCAGCATGCGCGCCAGGTGGCGTTCGTCACGATCGGGGGTATCAGTCATGGGGAGCTCTCCGTTGAGGCTGGATAACGGCGGGCAGGCACAAGAATAGATGGCAAGAAGCCTGGCATCGCCCACCGTGATGCCGCTGGATGGATCAGGCCGGTCTCCGGGCTCATGAGCGGCATTACGCCTGGCTGCGCGCCTTCCCATGTCGAGTTAAGACACAGTGGCTCAGGCGCAGCTTTCTCTCATTTACCGTTGCGGGGGCAGCGCCGGGATCGTGGTTCTTCATCTATGGAAGAAATCACTCACCGGCTTCCCTGTTTCACTCTGTCGACCGCGGTCACAGAGCACCTGAAACAAGCCGCGAAGGTTAGAGGGTTGGGGGTGGAGCGTCAATTAAAGCCGGGGCGCCATCCGGCGAAAAACTGCCGTCGATCAATTTACTGACGCCAATCTTGCGCCACACTCCCAGCAGTGATATCAAAGAGCCACAACTCACAACACAATAACAAGGGTGAGCCACATGCAAGGCATGATCATCAGCAATCCGAAGCTGGAATTCCTGCGCCCGCTGCTGGAACGCTGGTTTGACTGTATCGACCGTTACAACGCCGTGCGCGGCGATAACGACACACCTTACTGGTTCGACGAAAAAGCCAACCTCGGGCTGCTCTCGGCCGCCGCGTGGATGGCCGAAATGGTCACGTTGCAACAGACGCCGAGCCGCAAACAGACCGAAGAAGGCGAACGCAATGCCCGAGCCGATTTGTTGATTGCCAGCAGCGAAGCTCGCGCTTTTATTCAGGCCACCCAGCGTTGGCCACGGGTCAATAGCCTGAATCTGACGCAAGCCCTGGCCGATATCACCAGCGAGGCGAAGCGAATCAGCCACGCCAGCGACCTGAAACTCGGCTGCCTGTTCGCCGCGCCACAAAAAGCCCAGCACAGCGCCACCCCGGAAGAACTCCAGGACATGGTCGACGACCTGCAAAAGGAACACACCTGCGCCGTGGCCTGGTATTTCCCTTACGCCTATCGCAAGTTGCGCAACGAAGCCGGCAACTATCACCCTGGTATCGCCGTACTGTTCAAAGAGGCCCGTGGTTGACGGGTTGAACCATCGCGTCTTTTCTCTTCTCTATGATTAAGACAATGCATTCATAGGGAAGAAGATCAGCATGCTCAAGCTTCAGTTCGTTCTCGTCATCGCGCTCGCCGGAGGGCTCGCCGCCTGTGGTGAATCCTCCAGCCTGCAAGTCTCGGACGGCACCGGACCGTCGCCCAAGCTGCCAGAACCGAACAAGACCCTGATCCCTACAGTCAACATCGCCCCGGCGATCGGCTGGCCGGCCGGCACCAAACCCACTGCGGCCGCAGGGACGCAGGTCGCGGCATTTGCCGAAAACCTCGATCACCCGCGTTGGCTCTACGTGCTGCCCAACGGCGATGTGCTGGTGGCCGAAACCAACGCACCGCCCAAACCCGATGACAGCAAAGGCATTCGCGGCTGGGTGATGACGAAAGTCATGGGCCGCGCTGGTGCCGGCGTACCGAGTCCGAACCGCATCACGCTGCTGCGGGACAAGGACCACGATGGCGTGGCCGAAACCCGCACGGTATTCCTGGAAAACCTCAACTCGCCATTCGGCATGACCCTGGTCGGCAATGACCTGTACGTCGCCGACACGGATCGCCTGCTGCGCTTCCACTATGAAACCGGCGATACGACGATCAAGTCACAGCCCATTAAGGTCACCGATCTGCCGGGCGGCACGATCAACCATCACTGGACCAAAAACGTCATCGCCAGCAAGGACGGCAGCAAGCTGTACGTGACGGTGGGCTCCAACAGCAACGTCGGCGAAAATGGCCTGGCGGCCGAAGAAGGTCGCGCGGCGATCTGGGAAGTGGATCGTGCCACCGGCAATCACCGGATCTTCGCCTCGGGCCTGCGCAACCCGAACGGCATGGACTGGGAACCGAACAGCGGTGCGCTCTGGACCTCGGTCAACGAGCGGGATGAAATCGGCAGTGATCTGGTGCCGGACTACATCACCTCGGTCAAGGACGGCGCGTTTTATGGCTGGCCGTTCAGTTATTACGGGCAACACATCGATGTGCGCGTCGAGCCGCAGAACCCGGAGCTGGTGGCCAAAGCCATCGCCCCGGATTACGCCGTTGGCCCGCACACCGCCTCGCTGGGGTTCACCTTTGCCGAAGGCAGCAAACTGCCTGCACCGTTTACCAACGGCGCATTCGTCGGCCAGCACGGCTCGTGGAACCGCAAACCGCATAGCGGCTACAAGGTGATTTTCGTGCCGTTCGCGGCAGGCAAGCCGACCGGGCAGCCGGTGGATGTGCTGACCGGATTCCTTGATAAAGATGAAAATGCCATGGGCCGGCCGGTGGGTGTGGTGATTGATCAGCAGGGAGATTTGCTGGTGGCGGATGATGTAGGGAACAAGATTTGGCGGGTTTCGGCGGCTAAATAAGCCTCCAACGCCAACACACATAACAAATGTGGGAGCGGGCTTGCTCGCGAAGGCGTCATGACATTCAACATCTCCGTTGACTGTTACACCGCTTTCGCGAGCAAGCCCGCTCCCACATTTTTAATCGGTGTCAGCGCTTACCTTTTGCGGCAAAGGGTTAAACCATCACCTATCGGCAACATCGACAGATCCACCCGCACGTCATCCTTCAAAGCTCGATTGAGCACCTGTATCGCTCGGGTGTCTGCGCTCTCCGGATTTTCCTCAAGCACCCGCCCGCTCCACAGCGTGTTATCAAACACCGCCAAACCACCGACCCGCAGCAAACGCAGGGCGTGCTCCAGATAACTCGAGTAGTTAGCCTTGTCGGCGTCGATGAAGATCAGATCAAATTGCCCTGGCTGCTCCAACAGAGCCAGGGTTTCCAACGCAGGTGCCAGACGCAGATCGATACGTTCGGCCAAGCCCGCCTCCTGCCAGTAACGCAATGCAGTGGCGTTGTAATCGCCTTGGATATCGCAACAGATCAGCAAGCCGTCGTCCGGCAATGCCGCCGCCATGCACAAAGCGCTGTAACCGGTGAAGGTGCCGACTTCCAGCAAACGCCTGGCGCCGGTGAGTTTGACCAGCAACGCGAGGAACTGCCCTTGCTCTGGCGCGATCTGCCAGCGCGCCATGGGCAGCATCTGGGTTTCGTCACGCAAACGCTTGAGCAGCGGCGTTTCCCTGAGGGAAACGTCGAGCAGGTAGTGGTACAGGGAATCGTCGAGATTGAGCGTGCGAGTGGTCATGACAGCAACCTCTGCAATCTACGGGTTACGCGCCAGGTGCTCAGGCTGCAAGACGCGCTTGGCGCTCAGGTAGGCTTTCTGCCAATAGGCTTTGGACAAGCTGTCGAGCTTCACCGTGCCGCCCGTGGCCGGGGCGTGGACGAAGCGGCCTTCACCGACGTAGATCCCGGCGTGGCTGACCTGGGAGCCGCCATTGGTGGCGAAGAAGATCAGGTCGCCGGTTTGCAGGCCTTCCTTGCCGACATTGGCAGCTTGCATGCTGATCATCTCGCGGGTGGTGCGCGGCAGGGAAATGCCGGCGACGTCACGGTAGACGTAACCGATCAGGCCACTGCAATCGAATCCCGAATCCGGCGTGTTGCCGCCCCAGCGATACGGCGTGCCCACCAGACCGAGGGCGCGAAACAATACGTCTTCTGCTTCCGGGGAGAATGCTTGGGAGGAACCGAAAATAATCGGCGCGCGAACCACCGGCGCTGAGGGCGGTGGACGGCTGGCGCAGGCGCTGAGCAGCGCTGCGAAGAACATGAGTGCGAGGCGGGCCGACATCGTCATAAGCAGAACATCCTGATCTGGCTGCGGCTTTTTCTGCCGGAAAGACAGAAAAGAAAACCGCCTGCGCAGGACGCAGGCGGTTTGCCATCAATAATAGATCAGGATTCTAGCGCCTATGCGGCAAACTTCAAGTAAGACTTTAAGTTCGCCTTACATAAAGTGTGCTTACTTGCGAGCAGTGACCACAGTCGGGGCCATCGCGAGTGCGCGTTTGGCTTCGATGAAGGTCTTGCTCCAGTAGCTGTCGCCCAGGCTATCAACCCGCACGCCACCGCTTTTGCGGCTGCTGGAATGGATGAACTGGTCATCACCCAGGTAGATACCGGCGTGACTGACGCGACCGCGACGACCGTTGGTCGCGAAGAACAGCAAATCACCAGGCTTGAGCTTGTTGCGCGCTACCAACGGGGCATCCACGTTGATCATTTCGCGAGTGGAGCGCGGCAGATTCATGCCGGCCTCTTCACGAAACAGGTAGCCGATGAAGCCGCTGCAGTCGAAACCGGCTTCAGAGGTACCGCCGAAACGGTAACGGGTACCGATCAGGGACATGCCACGTTCGAGGATGCTGTCGGCCAGAACCGGAAGCTGGTACGACTTGCCATCGGCGAAGTCTGCCAGTTCTTTTTCGGTGGCCACTTCTTCCTGATACAGAACGGAAGATTGGGCGGTAGCAGAGTTTCTAACCTGCTGTTGTTGCTCTTGCTGGGACACTGGAGAGTGCGCAGCGCAACCAAACAACAGGGTGACGAGTGCGAGAGGCACGAGGGGTGCGAAGCGATTTAGCATGGGCACGACCGTGGCTGATAGTTGTAAAGAAGGCGAGACTATGCCCGCTATCAACCTCATTTGCAAATTCAATCGATCTTTTTGTGACTTCTCGGTTTCTCGTTTACATCTAAGCGCTTAAGCCCATTTTAAACATTCGCGCAGCCTGCAACCTTGCAGGAAAGCGGATTTTCTGACGCCTGAAATATGCCGAAACCCGCTACAGGCCTTTATTTACTGGGGCTAGCTACCAACCGAGGGTTTCTTTCAGGAAGGGAATTGTCAGCTTGCGCTGAGCTTGAAGGGAGGCCTGATCGAGGCGTTCAAGTAGCTCGAAAAGCGCACTCATGCTGCGAGTACCGCGGGTCAAAATAAAATGCCCGACTTCATCGGTCAGGTGCAAACCGCGACGGGACGCACGCAATTGCAGGGCACGCAATTTGTCTTCATCGGACAGTGGGCGCATCTGGAAGATCAACGCCAGGGTGAGGCGCGATTTGAGATCCGCCAGCTTCACCGGCAGTTCACGCGGCGAGGTCGACGCAGCAATCAGCAGACGTCGGCCACTGTCACGCAGACGGTTGAACAGGTGGAACAACGCCTCTTCCCAATCCGCTCGCCCGGCGACGGCCTGTAGATCATCGAGGCAGACCAGTTCGTATTGTTCGAGGTTGTCGAGAATTTCGATGCCGCGATCCAGCAACTCGGCCAACGGCAAGTACACCGCCGGCTCGCCCATTTGCTCGAAACGCAGGCAGGCAGCCTGCAACAAGTGCGTGCGCCCTACCCCGTCCTTGCCCCAGAGGTAAATCAGGCTTTCGGTCCAGCCGGCGTCGGCTTCGCATAGCCGCTCGACATAGCCGAGTGCAGCGGCATTGGCGCCTGGGTAGTAATTGATAAAGGTAGCGTCATCACGCAGACGCACACCTAGGGGCAGCTGAATCGGTTTCATGCTGACTGAACAGTTCCAAAGGAACCGTTAGTGGCCTCTGTGTAAAGTTTGCGAAGTTTATACCCGTGAGACAGCCCGCACAATGCAGCAGACCACAAGCAAAATCAAAGGTTTGCGTTAACGCACTGGTTTTATGACAGTTTCTTTGGCGGCGCATGTGACAGCCGCGAGGGAGAAGCGGGCCGACCAGGCAAGAATCCAGGCCGCCCGCTACAAGCGATCAGTCGACTTTAAAGCTCAGGCTCGTCGACGCCGCTGTACATATCCGAATCTTTATACAAATCATGCACATGACGCACCAGCACCATGATCACCGCCGCCACCGGCAACGCCAGCAGCACGCCAGTGAAACCGAACAGCTCGCCACCGGCCAGAATCGCGAAAATCACCGCCACCGGGTGCAGGCCGATCCGGTCGCCCACCAGCAACGGCGTCAGCACCATGCCTTCCAGTGCCTGCCCAACCATAAACACCGCAACGATGCCGAGCATCGGATACAAGTCACCGTGAAACTGGAACAGGCCAGCAATCAACGCCGCGCCAATCCCGATGACAAACCCCATGTAAGGCACGATCGCCGCCAGACCGGCGATAAGACCGATCAACAGCCCCAACTCCAACCCGACCAGCATCAGGCCCGCGGCATAGATCACGCCCAGAGCCAGCATCACCAGCAATTGCCCGCGAACAAATGCCCCGAGCACTTCATGGCATTCACCGGCCAGTGACACCACGCGCTCTTCGCGATCACGAGGCAACAGGCTGCGGATCTTGGCCATCATCAGGTCCCAATCGCGCAGCAGGTAGAAGCTCACCACCGGGATCAGCACCAGGTTGGCTAGCCAACCAATCAGCGCCAGACCGGACGCGGTCGCCTGACTCAGTACCACACTGACAATGTCGGTGGTCTGGCCCATGTGCTCGCTGATCGCAGCCTTGACCTTGTCGAACTTCCAGAAATTATCCGACAGTCCGAATTTCGATTGCGCCCACGGCAAGGCAGTGTGCTGCAACCAATCCAGCATCTGCGGCGCCAACTCGTACAAGCGGAACAACTGCTTGGCGAGCAACGGTACCAACACCAGCAGCAGCGTCGTGAAGATCAAGGTGAACAGCGCGAACACCGTCACCACGCCCCAGGTCCGAGACAGGCCAAGCTTCTCCAGCCGATCCACCAGCGGATCGAACAGATAGGCCAGCAGCAGCGCCACCAAAAATGGCGTCAGGATCGGATGCAACAACCAGACAAACACGCAGAGCAGGACCACCCCGCCCAACCAGAACCAACGCCGCGTATCGGCCATCTACAACTCCCTATGCTTCTATATAAAGAAAGAAAACCTTACCAACGGAATCGCAACTGCGGCACCGGCGCCAGGACCGGTGCTACAGCGGGTACCGCGCCATCGGCCGTCGGCGGAACCGGGGCGACTGGCACTGGGGCTTCACCCGCCGGCACCTCCTGCAACTTGGCCAGGGACAACTGCGCCTTCAACTGTTCGGCGCTGCCGTTAACCCGGTAAATAATGTGATCACCGTCAACACTGACCAGGTGCCCACCGAAAGGCTCCAGCAAATGCCCGAGCGCCGCGTAACGCTCCAGCGTCATGCCCTGCACTTCCAGCAACTGCTCGCTTGAAACGCCCGGTTTGACGACAAATCGCGGCGCCATGCGCTCGCTGACCGCCAGCATCACCGCGTCGGCCAAGGCAGGCACGTCGGCGCCCTGCACACTGCCAGCCTCTTTCTGATCGCCCAACCACAGATGCCACTTGGCTTGCCACTGACCACCCTCTTCACGGGCATGCACCGCCAGCAAGGCGTCGGCCCCATAGCGCTCCGACGCGTTATGCAACGGCGCAGGGTCATTGCCTTCCAGGGTTGGCGCCGTCGCGACGAGTTGTTCGCTCAGGTCACCTAACGGCAGGCGCAACGGCAAACCACGGTGTTGCGCGGCACGACGCAACGGTGCCGCACTGGCCTGAGCATCACCGACCAGGCCTGAGCCTTCGGTGGAGTCACTCAGCCACCAGCCAAGGATCGACGGCCGATTGGCGCCCCACAAAGACAATCCGGCACGGCGCAGCGCCTGCTCGGTAGTGGCCGGGTCGAAATCGACCTTCAACACTTCCGGCGGCCCCGCATCAAAGCCGTACTGGCTGATGATTTGTTGCGGGTCCTTGCGGATCGCCGCCAGCCCCGGATTCTGTGGCGCTTTCGGGTCACCGGTCAGGCGCAACACCAACGTATCCAGCGCCGCCTGGGTCGCCTGATCGCGTACCTCCGCGCTCTGACCGCTGACAGGTTGGCGGACCTGATAAAGGTTTTTCACGGTTTCGGCATGACTCGTCAGGCTGACAAGAGACAAACAGCCCACAAATAGATAGCTAGAAAAAAACGCATGGAAGATTCCTGACGACGAGAGCGGCTGGAACTGGCCGCATGAAGACATTGAGCAAGGCTGTGACCATCGCCCCACGCAAAACATTCACCCGGCCTCGATAAGTTTTTAGCGCTGTCATAACGATAGACGGTTAATGGGGATACCTTATACAGCTATGCGAGACGTCACTCACTGGGACAATAATGGTTTTTTCAGCCTATATGGCCCTGCCGTCGGCGCGAGGATGGCCGCTGCCTCTCAAGCCTGATAAAATCGCGCGCCTTCGCAGACCGGCAACAGCCGGGCACCCTGAAATTCGCGCAAGGCACTCGCCTTCGTTTGTTTCGGCGGTCCCACTGGACTCGGTCGTTACCCCTGAATCCCCCTAAAGGCCTGGATCATGAGCAAGCAACCCTCCCTGAGCTACAAGGACGCCGGTGTAGACATCGACGCCGGTGAAGCATTGGTCGAACGCATCAAGAGCGTCGCCAAGCGCACTGCGCGCCCGGAAGTCATGGGCGGCCTGGGCGGTTTTGGCGCCCTCTGCGAAATCCCGGCCGGCTACAAGCAGCCAGTGCTGGTTTCCGGTACTGACGGCGTCGGCACCAAGCTGCGCCTGGCGCTGAACCTGAACAAGCACGACAGCATCGGCATCGACCTGGTCGCCATGTGCGTCAACGACCTGGTGGTGTGCGGCGCCGAGCCGCTGTTCTTCCTCGACTACTACGCTACCGGCAAACTGAACGTCGAAACCGCGACCCAGGTCGTGACCGGCATCGGCGCAGGCTGCGAGCTGTCCGGCTGCTCCCTGGTCGGCGGTGAAACCGCTGAAATGCCTGGCATGTACGAAGGCGAAGACTACGACCTGGCAGGCTTCTGCGTCGGTGTCGTGGAAAAATCCGAAATCATCGACGGTTCCAAAGTCGCTGCCGGCGATGCCCTGCTCGCCCTGCCGTCTTCCGGCCCGCACTCCAACGGCTACTCGCTGATCCGCAAGATCATCGAAGTCTCCGGTGCAGACATCGAAAATATTCAGCTCGACGGCAAACCGCTGACCGACCTGCTGATGGCCCCGACCCGTATCTACGTGAAGCCGCTGCTCAAGCTGATCAAAGAAACCGGCGCCGTCAAAGCCATGGCCCACATCACCGGTGGCGGCCTGCTCGACAACATCCCGCGCGTTCTGCCAAAAGGCGCTCAAGCGGTGGTTGACGTGGCAAGCTGGACTCGCCCGGCCGTATTCGACTGGCTGCAAGAGAAAGGCAACGTCGACGAAAACGAAATGCACCGCGTACTGAACTGCGGCGTCGGCATGGTTATCTGCGTTGCTCAAGAGCACGTTGAAACCGCTCTGAACGTTCTGCGTGAAGCCGGCGAGCAGCCATGGGTCATCGGTCAGATCTCCACCGCTGCCGAAGGCGCGGCTCAGGTTGAACTGAAGAACCTCAAGGCTCATTAATGTCCGCCACCTGTGATGTCGTGGTGCTGCTCTCCGGCACCGGCAGTAACTTGCAGGCCTTGATCGACAGCACGCGGACCGGCGACAGCCCGGTCCGCATTGCTGCGGTGATTTCCAACCGCGCCGACGCCTACGGCCTGCAACGCGCCAGGGACGCGGGTATCGATACCCGCGCCCTGGATCACAAGGCTTTCGATAGCCGCGAGGCCTTCGATGCCGCGCTGATCGAACTGATCGACGCCTTCAATCCCAAACTCGTGGTACTCGCCGGTTTCATGCGCATTCTCAGCGCTGACTTCGTGCGGCACTACCAGGGTCGCCTGTTCAACATCCATCCCTCGCTGCTACCCAAATACAAAGGGTTACACACTCATCAGCGCGCTCTGGAGGCCGGCGACACCGAGCACGGCTGCTCCGTGCACTTCGTCACCGAGGAACTCGATGGCGGACCACTGGTCGTACAGGCAGTAATACCGGTAGAGTTGCACGATACGCCGCAGAGTCTGGCTCAGCGGGTACACGTTCAGGAACACCTGATCTACCCGATGGCTGTGCGCTGGTTTGCCGAAGGTCGTTTATCACTCGGCGAACAAGGTGCTTTACTGGATGAAAAGTTACTCGCGGCCAGCGGCCACTTGATTCGAACCTAGGAGATTTTATGCGTCGCGCCCTGCTCTTCGCTTGCGCTCTGTTCGCCCTGCCTCTGGCACAGGCTGCAGACCTTCAACCGTTCTCCGCCAGCTACACCGCCGACTGGAAACAACTTCCAATGAGCGGCACCGCGGAACGCAGCCTGACCAAGGAAGCGAACGGCGTCTGGAAACTCAGCTTCAAGGCATCGATGATGATCGCCAGCCTGAATGAAGAAAGTACCCTGACGCTGGACAAGGACACTTTGCTGCCCCAGTCCTACCACTTCGAACGTGGCGGCCTGGGCAAAGCCAAGAAAGCCGATCTGGACTTCGACTGGACCACAAAAATGGTCACCGGCACTGATCGTGGTGACCCGGTCAAGGTTCCGCTGAACCGTGGTATGGTCGACAAATCCACCTACCAGCTTGCTCTTCAGCATGACGTGGCAGCCGGCAAGAAAAGCATGAGCTACCAGGTGGTCGATGGCGGTGATGTCGATACCTACGACTTCCGCGTGCTGGGTTCGGAAAAAGTCGACACCAAGGCCGGCCAGATCGATGCGATCAAGGTCGAGCGCGTGCGCGACCCGACGCAAACCAAGCGCACCACTGTCATGTGGTTCGCCAAGGACTGGGATTACCTGCTGGTCCGTCTGCAACAGGTTGAAACCGACGGCAAGGAGTACAACATCATGCTCCTGGACGGTACGGTCAATGGCAAGGCTGTCAAAGGCAGCTGATCCGGCTCGAAATGAAAAGCCCCGCAATTGCGGGGCTTTTTTTGCCTGATGATTTGTCGGGGAGTAATGCAACTGAATGAACAATAGATAACCTGTGGCGAGGGAGCTTGCTCCCGCTGGGCTGCGAAGCGGCCCCAAAGAGCGGGACTGCTGCGCAGTCCAACGGGAGCAAGCTCCCTCGCCACAAAAGCTCGCTCCCACAGAGTTCAGTGTTGCGCTCAACAGACGGGCTAAACCGAAAACCGCGCCACCATGGTGTTCAAGTCCACCGCCAACCGCGACAACTCCTGACTCGCAGCACTGGTCTGGTTCGCCCCGGCCGAGGTCTGCAACGCCAGGTCACGGATATTCATCAGGTTGCGATCCACTTCCCGCGCCACAGCCGCTTGCTCCTCCGAGGCACTGGCGATCACGATGTTGCGCTCGTTGATCAAGGTGAACGCCGAGGCAATCTCCTCCAGCGCAACGCCCGCTGCTTTCGCTACTTCCAGGGTCGAGCGCGCCCGACTATTGCTCTGCTGCATCGAGCTGACGGCTGAGTCGGTACCCTGCTGGATACCGCTGATCATCTGCTCGATTTCCTGGGTCGACTGCTGCGTCCGGTGGGCCAGCGCCCGCACTTCATCCGCCACCACGGCGAAGCCGCGTCCGGCATTGCCGGCACGCGCTGCTTCGATCGCCGCGTTCAAGGCCAGCAGATTGGTCTGCTCGGCGATCGAGCGAATCACGTCCAGCACCTTGCTGATGCCATAAACCTTCTGCGCCAGATCCTCGACCTGGGTCGCATTGGCGGTGACATCGTCCGCCAGAGACTCAATCGACAATACCGTCTGACGCACCTGCTCACGACCATGCTGGGCGATCCGGTCAGACTCACGGGATGCTTCGGAGGTGGCCACCGCGTTGCTCGCCACCTCTTCCACCGCCGCCGTCATCTGGTTGACCGCCGTCGCGGCCTGCTCGATTTCCAGACTTTGCTGATGCAAGCCACGGGTGGCGTCCTCGGTGACGCAACTGAGTTCTTCCGAGGCTGAGGCCAATTGGCTGGAGGAATCGGAAATCTGTCGAATGGTCTCGCGCAGGCTTTGCTGCATGCTCTTGAGCGCATGCAGCAGCCGCGCCGGCTCGTCTTTGCCGGTGATGCTTATGTCGCCGGTCAGATCGCCACCCGCCACCACCTCAGCGACCCGCAACGATTGGGACAAGGGCAAGACGATGCTGCGGGTCAGCAGCAATGCCAGGCCGATGGTCATCAGCGCCGCAATCGCGACCATCACCCCGACCCACACCCGCGAAGTACTGAACACCCGACGCGCCGCCTCGGTCGCCAGGTTGGCGTTGTGTTTGTTCAGCTCGACCAGGGTTTTAAGGGTGACAGAGATTTCATCGGCCAGCGGGCTCATCTCGCCATTGACGATGACCGCCGCGTCGTCGACTTGCCCTTGGGCGGACAGGCTCATCACTTGCCCCTGAAATTGCAGGTACTGTTGCTCAGACATTTTGAAGCGATCAAACAGCGAGCGCTCCTCCGGCAGCACGATCAACGCGTCATAGCGCTGTTGAGCGTCGCCCAGCGTGCCTTTGAGTTCATTGAGTTTGCTGACGTTCTGCGCCAGCGCCTGGGGATCACGGTTAATCAACAGGCGCATGGTCAGGGCGCGCAAGCGAAGCATGTCCTGACTCATCTCCCCCACCGCCATCACGCTGGGCAGCCAGTTGTTATCGACCTGATCGGACTCGGCGCGCATGTTCGACATCTGTTGCAGGGCGAACGCCCCCAACCCGAACACCATCAACGCCAGCAGGCCAAAACCCAGCCCCGCGCGCGGCGCAATATTGAGACTTCGGATACTCATTGCTCTGGTTCCTTCCAATTAGGCACTGCATATCCCTGCAGCGGGTTGCTTTAGACGGTATCGGCCCGCAGAAATTTTGCGTAAGACCAAAACGTGATATCAAAACGCCTTAATACTTCGATCAACGGGCGGTAACGATTCAGCCGAGCCAAGCAAAATCAAAAGATCGTCCGAACGCGGCCCGAGCCTTCGGCAGCTCCTACGCGCCTGTGGGCGAAGGCTGCGATCTTTTTGGGAACGCGCCACAGCACGCATGCTCTATACCTTCAGGGTCCAATTTTGATCGAATGACTTTTCCTACTGCCGATGAGGTTTCCCATGACTGTTACCGTCAATACCGTTTCCAGTGAAGGCTTTCGTCACAGCGTCCAGATCGACGACCACGAACTGTTTGCCGATGTGCCCACCTCCGCCGGCGGCGAAGGCTCGGCGCCGGAGCCTCACGACTACTTCGACGCCGCCCTCGGTGCCTGCAAGGCCCTGACCCTGAAGATGTACGCCAAGAAGAAGGACATCCCGCTGACCGGCGTTACGGTCGAGGTCAAACGCGACAACAGTGAGGAGCAGAAAGGCAAATACGCCCTGCACGTCAAACTGACCCTCAAGGGTGTGCTCACTGACGCCCAGCGCGAGGAGTTGCACCGCGTTGCCGACCGTTGCCCGGTGCACAAACTGATGACCACCACCGAGGTCAGCATCGAGACCCACCTGTCCGAAGGCGCCTTCAGCCAATAGCGGCAAGGGCAGTGCAAGCGGGTTATGCTCCACGCATTACCCGCTCAGCCTGGAATGCAGCATGAACACTCCACTCGTGATCAGCCCCCGCGCCGAAGATGTCGAAGGTCAACCGATTCTTCGTCCGTTGCCGTCAGCCAAATGCCGCAGCGTCGGGCCTTTCGTGTTTTTCGACCACATGCTCGAAACCCGTTATCCGCCGGGTAAAGGCATGAACATCCGACAACACCCGCACATCGGTCTGTCGACCCTCACCTATTTGTTCCAGGGGCAGATCCAGCACAAGGACAGCCTCGGTTCTGATCAGGTGGTGGGCGCCGGCGATGTGAGTTGGATGACGGCGGGCAGCGCGATTGCCCACGTTGAACGCACGCCCGAGGCGCTGAAAAATAGCGGCTTCACGATGCACGGCGTGCAGATCTGGCTCGCCTCGCCCAAGGATCATGAACAAGGTCCGGGGCACTACAGCCATCACCCTGCGTCCACGTTGCCGGTCAGCGATAACCTCGGCGTGAAGATCCGGATGATTGCCGGGACAGGCTTTTGCCTGGAATCGCCGGTGCCGGTGCTTTCTCCTACGCTGTACGCCGAATTGAACCTGCAAACCGCGACGACCTTGCTGATTCCGACCGAGCATGAAGAGCGAGCACTGTATGTGCTGGATGGCGAGGTACAACTCGACGGCGAGCCGGTAGAACCGCATTCGCTGGTGGTGTTGCCGGTCGGGGAAGAGATGACGTTGTTTGCCGAGAGCGACTGCCACGCCGTGTTGTTCGGCGGTGCGCCGCTGGATGGGCCACGGCGGATCAACTGGAACTTTGTCGCGAGCGATCCGGCGCTGATCGATGAAGCGAGGCGACGCTGGGCGGCCGGGGATTGGCCGACGGTGCCGGGGGAAAGTGAGCGGATCGAACTGCCTTAAGGTCTTCAGCATCAGTTAAACCGCTTTCGCGAGCAGGCTCGCTCCCACAGGGGAATGCATTCCAATGTGGGAGCGAGCCTGCTCGCGATGAGGCCAGCACTAACACCAACGATGTCAGGGCAAAAAGCAGCAATCAGCCTTTAAAGACTTCATCCAGCAAGTTATGCATCGACACAAACGCCCGAGTGGCCGTTTTCGCGTCATACATCATCTTGCCCGGCACGTTCGCATGCGGATCGGTAAACGAGTGAACCGCACCGCCGTAGCTCAGCAGCTGCCAATCCACGCCCGCCGCGTTCATTTCATCTTCAAACGCCGGCAATTGCTCTTTTGGCACCAGCGGATCGGACGCACCGTGCAGCACCAACACCGAGCCCTTGATGTTTTTCGCATCGTTCACGTTCGGTGTATCCAGCGAGCCATGGAACGAGACCGCCGCTTTCACCGGCGCACCGGTGCGAGCCAGTTCCAGCGCGCAGCAACCGCCAAAGCAGAAACCGAAAGTCGCCAGCTTCGAGGTATCGACCGCCGCCTCGCCCTGAGTCTGCAATTGCTCGAACGCTGCCGCCATGCGCTTGCGCAGCAATGCGCGGTCATTCTTCAACGGCATCATCGCCGCGCCCGCCTCATCGCCGTTCTGCGGGCGAACCGACTGGCCGTAAAGGTCAGCAAGCAACACCACGTAACCCTTGGCCGCCACCGACTTGGCGATTTCTTCGGCGCCAGCGCTGACGCCCATCCAGTTCGGTGCCATCAACAGACCCGGACGTGGCCCTTTATGGTCGGCATCAAAGGCCAGACGGCTTTCGTAAGATTGGCCATCCAGTTGATAGACCACGGAACGCACAGTGACTTGGCTCATTTCAGACTCCTAAGACTCAAGAATAAAAAAACCCGCCGAAGCGGGTTTTTGTACAACTCAGTTAAACCGACAGTTCAACCAACAGCTTGTTGAGACGGCGCACGTAGGCCGCCGGGTCTTTCAAGCTATCACCAGCCGCCAGGGCCGCCTGATCGAACAGGATGTGCGACAGATCGCCAAAGCGCTCGTCACTCTGCTCAGCGTCAAGCTTCTCGATCAGTGGGTGAGCCGGGTTGAATTCGAAGATCGGCTTCGAATCCGGCACCTTCTGCCCGCTGGCTTCGAGGATCTGACGCATCTGCAAGCCCAGGTCCTGCTCGCCGATGGCCAGGATCGCCGGGGAATCGGTCAGACGGTGGGAAACCCGCACTTCAGCAACCGAGTCGCCCAGTGCAGTTTTCAGACGTTCAACCAAACCTTCTTTGGACTTGGCGACTTCTTCCGCGGCTTTCTTGTCTTCTTCCGAATCCAGGTTGCCGAGGTCCAGGTCTCCGCGTGCCACGTCGACAAAGCTCTTGCCGTCGAAGTCGCTGAGGTAGCTCATCAGCCACTCGTCGATGCGGTCGGTCAGCAGCAGCACTTCGATGCCTTTCTTGCGGAAGACTTCCAGGTGCGGGCTGTTTTTGACTTGTGCGTAGGTTTCGCCGGTCAGGTAGTAGATCTTGTCCTGACCTTCCTTGGCGCGGGCCAGGTATTCAGCCAGACCGACCACTTGCTCGCCTTCATCACCGTTGGTGGATGCAAAGCGCAGCAGGCCTGCGATTTTTTCTTTGTTGGCGAAATCTTCAGCCGGGCCTTCTTTCATGACCTGACCGAAGTTTTTCCAGAAGCCTTTGTATTGCTCGGGCTCGTTCTTCGCCAGTTTTTCCAGCATGTCGAGTACGCGCTTGGTCAGCGCCGACTTCATGGAATCGATGATCGGGTCTTTCTGCAGGATTTCCCGCGACACGTTCAGCGACAGGTCGTTGGAATCGACCACACCTTTAATGAAGCGCAGGTACAGCGGCAGGAACGACTCGGCCTGATCCATCACGAACACACGCTGCACGTACAGCTTCAGGCCTTTCGGCGCTTCACGCTGGTACAGGTCGAACGGAGCGCGGGTCGGCACGTAGAGCAGCGAGGTGTATTCCAGCTTGCCTTCGACCTTGTTATGGGTCCAGTTCAGCGGGTTCTCGAAATCGTGGGCGATGTGTTTGTAGAACTCCTGGTATTCCTCATCCTTCACTTCAGTGCGAGGACGGGTCCACAGGGCGCTGGCGCGGTTGACGGTTTCCCATTCAACGGCTGGCTGCTCTTCGCCTTCAGCGGCTGCCGCTTCTTTCGGCAACTCGATCGGCAGAGCGATGTGGTCGGAGTATTTCTTGATGATGTTGCGCAGACGCCAGCCATCGGCGAATTCGTCTTCAGCAGCCTTCAGGTGCAGGACGATACGGGTGCCACGCTCGGCTTTCTCAACGGTGGCGACTTCGAACTCGCCTTCACCCTTGGACGCCCAGTGCACGCCTTCGCTGGCAGCATCACCGGCACGACGGCTGAACACGTCGACTTTGTCGGCGACGATGAATGCAGAGTAGAAGCCCACACCGAACTGACCGATCAGGTGCGAATCTTTTTTCTGATCGCCGGACAGGTGCTTCATGAAATCGGCCGTACCGGATTTGGCGATGGTCCCCAAGTGGGTGATCGCTTCTTCACGGCTCATGCCGATACCGTTGTCTTCGAGGGTGACGGTTTTGGCGTCTTTGTCGAAGCTCACACGGATTTTCAGTTCGGCGCCACCTTCCAGCAACTCAGGCTTGGACAGGGCTTCGAAACGTAATTTGTCGACAGCGTCAGAGGCGTTCGAGATCAATTCGCGAAGGAAGATTTCCTTGTTGGAATACAGCGAATGGATCATGAGGTGCAGCAGTTGCTTCACCTCGGTCTGGAAGCCCAGGGTTTCCTTTTGAGTTTCCACACTCATGGTCATCAAACTCCAATCAGATGGCAGTGGCCGCGACCTGAAGGGTCGGCGGCGGGTTGTCATCAGAGTTTGGGGCTGAGTTCAGGATTTCAAGGGGTCTTCAATTTTGAAATGCCCCCGGGCCGTGGCAATCGGCTCGGCTTCGGTGGTTTGCCAGGCCGTTATCGCCACGTTGGCCACCCGCCGCCCCTGGCGGCAAACCTGGCAACGCGCCCAGGTATCGCGAAATTGCCCGGCGCGCAGATAGTCGAGGGAGAAGTCGATAATCTTCGGCACACCGGGCGAGCCGGTGAAGATCAACAGGTGCAGTGCCGCCGACAGCTCCATGAACCCGGCGATCACGCCGCCATGGATCGCCGGCAATAAAGGGTTACCAATGTTGTCCTTGTTGGCCGGCAAGCGGAACAGCAACTCATCCCCGACTCGCGAACACTCGACACCAATCAACTTGGCGTACGGGATCAGGTGCAGCAGCGAGGCGTAGTCCCCTTGCGCGTGGGCCTGTTGAAGTTGTTCCTTGAACGAATCGGTCATTTCGCACCTCCGGCGATCGTGCCGCCAAAGCCTTTAGTGCCTTTGATGCCCTTGCCCATGCGCATAAAAGTGCCGACCACGTGGGCGATGGGGTGCTCGGGGTCGTCCTGGTAGGCAAAGCCTCGGGCGAAGATCACGTCAGTGGTCACCCGGTAACACTGGGCGAAACCGTAGACATCCTTATGCGGCTGGGCCGCGTGCATGTAGTCAATGCGCAAATCGAGGGTCGGGCAGACTTCGAATTCCGGCAACACGCACAGGGTGGACATGCCGCACGCGGTGTCCATCAGCGACGTCAGGGCGCCACCATGGATGACACCGGTTTGCGGGTTTCCGACAATTTGCGGGCTGTAGGGCAGGATCACTGTCAGCCCTTCATTGCTTGCGCTGTGCACGCGTAAACCGAGTACCTGACAATGTCGCAGTGCCGATAGAAATCGTGTTGCACGCTCAAAAATGGGGTTGTCGGCCATTAGGTAAATCTCTTCTTAGTATCCAGCCAAAGCCTCAGGTGAATCAGGCAAAAGTTCCGTATCGTTAAAAACATATATATCTGTATGAAATGAGGAACTTATCGTCGGCGGTTGTGCTCGAAAGGCCAGTAGATATTTTCCATAAGGAGAAACACCCCATGCGTAAGACTTTAGCTATTGCCTTGATGTTGACCGCTTCCCTCGGTCTCGCTGCTTGCGATAAAAAATCCGAGGACAAAGCTCAAGATGCTAACCAACATGCTGAGCAAGCCCAGCAAAAAATGAACGAAGCTCAGGATAAAGTGAACGACGCGGCGAAAGAAAACGCCGAAGCCGCCAAAGATCAGG
The DNA here is from genome assembly GCF_034344865.1 of Pseudomonas sp. 10S4. NCBI lineage: Bacteria > Pseudomonadati > Pseudomonadota > Gammaproteobacteria > Pseudomonadales > Pseudomonadaceae > Pseudomonas > Pseudomonas sp. 10S4. Next base: position 3,816,455 of record NZ_CP133774.1, on the reverse strand, counting down.
CTGAATCGAATAAAGCGGCAGCCCAGGAGTCGGCTCCGGCCACCCCGGTCGCGCCAACCGAAGCACCTAAAAACTAAAACAGTTTTTAGCGTGATAAAAGAAAACCCGCCAAGTGCGGGTTTTCTTTTGCCTGTTATTTGCTGCGTTAGAGCAAAACGGTTTTAAAAGTCGGACTAATCATCAGCAATAACGAACAGACTAACCCGACGATCCACACCAGACTGCGCTGCCAGGCAAGATCCTTCAAATAGCACAACAAATAGAGAATGCGCGCGACCACAAAGATGATCGCCAGCGAGTCGATCAGCCACCCCGCCGTTTGCGTGGTGTGCGCCATCAACACGCCCACTGCAAACAAGATGAAGGCTTCGATACTGTTCTGGTGAGCCGCCAATGCACGGGCGCCCAAACCGGTTAGTTGCGCCTGTTGCTGGCGTGGCAGGTGATTGTTGTAACCGCCCTGCTCTTTCATGGCTTTGGCCACGGGCATGCGGGCCACGTAAATCAGCAATGCACTGATAAACACACACCAGAACGGAATACTCATCAAGCGGCCTCTTTGTTGGCTTCGGGCAATGGCGCCTCTGTAGGGGTATAGACCATCACGTCGAGAACGTCGGAGTGAAACTCCCGACGATACAACACCAGCACCACGCCGGTGCTCATCAACATGAACAGCCATGGGCTGACGAACCAGGCCAGCATGGTCATGCCGAAGTAGTAAGAGCGCAGGCCGAAGTTGAACTGGTTGGCCGCCATCGAGATCACCCGCGCCGCACGTGCGGCGAAGGCTTTACGCTCCTGCTCGGAAACATGCCGCTCGCCGATCATCGGTGCCGAGCCAACTAGCACGGCCGCGAAGTTGTACTGACGCATGCACCAACTGAAGGTGAAGAACGCGTAGACAAACACCATCGCCAGACACAGCAACTTGATCTCCGACATACCCTGAGAAGCCTGCTGGACCATGGGAATGTCTGCCAGCAACGACACAGCCCTTTCGGAGGCGCCGAGTAGGGTGAGAATACCCGCCAGGATAATCAAGGTGCTGGAGGCGAAGAACGAGGCGTTGCGTTCCAGGTTGCCGATCACGCTGGCATCGGCGATGCGGTTGTCACGCAGCAGCATGCGGCGCATCCAGTCTTCGCGGTACAGATGCAGCACGCTGGCCAGGCACGCGGTATCACGGCCCTTCCACGTCGCATAACGGGTGTAGCCGCCCCAGCAGATGACAAACCAGAGCGCGGCGAGAAGGTGGATCAGGTTGGCGTGGATGAACGACATGCAGGTCCTTGTGATGTGGGTGCGGAAAACCGAAAACCTGTGGGAACGGGCTTTTGTGGCGAGGGGGCTTGCCCCCGCTGGACTGCGCAGCAGTCCCCGAAACGCGCAGGGCCGCTTCGCGCCCCAATGGGGGCAAGCCCCTCGCCACAAAGGTTCGCCCCCAGAAGTGGTTTTGGCAGTGGTTCGACGCTAGCTGACGGAAAAAGACACTGCCTCACGCCCATAAAAAATGCCCCGTATCGATTGATACGGGGCATTTCTGTTTTGGCCTGCTGCCCGCTTGTGGCGGACGGTCAGGTTTAAGCCAGGGCTTCGGCGCGCTTGCCGAGCATGCGATCGCAAACGGCGGCCACTACCAGGGTCATGACCGACGGCACCAGCCAGGCCAGACCTTGTTCGCTCAACGGCAGGTGCGACAGCTGCGTCGGCATCCAGTCCGCCAGACCGGCACCTTTAAGCGCGTCGATCATGCCGAAAATGAACGACACCAGCATCACCGGGCCAACGATGCGGCCCTGTTCACGCCAGAAGTCTTTGCAGAAGCTCAGGGCGACCAGGACGATGCACGGCGGGTAGATCGCGGTCAGCACCGGGATCGAGAACGCGATCAGCTTGGTGAGGCCCAGGTTGGACACAAACAGCGAGAACACCGCCAGGATGATGACCAGTGTCTTGTAGGACAGAGGCAACACCCGGCTGAAGTATTCGGCGCAGGCGCAGGTCAGGCCGACCGCAGTCACCAGGCAGGCCAGCGAGATCAACACCGCCAGGAAACCGCTGCCCAGCGAACCGAAGGTGTGCTGCACGTAGGCGTGCAGGACGGCCGCACCATTCGCGGCACCGGCGGCCACTTCATGGCTGCCCGAACCGAGGCGGAACAGGCTGACGTACACCAGCGCCAGACCGACGCCGGCAATCAAACCGGCAATGATCGCGTAACGGGTGATCAACGCTGGCGACTCGACGCCACGGGAGCGGATCGCGTTAACGATAACGATGCCGAACACCAGAGCACCCAGGGTATCCATGGTCAGGTAACCATTGATAAACCCTTGAGAGAACGGTGCCGCCACATATTCAGGCGTGGCCACGCCGATATCACCGGCCGGCAAGGCGAACGCGGCGATGCCGAGCACGGCCAGGGCGATGATCTTCAGCGGCGCAAGGAAACGTCCTACGGTATCCAGCAGGCGGCCCGGATACAGCGAGATAAAGAACACCAACAGGAAGTACACCGAGCTGTAGAGGAACAGCGCCAGCGGGCTCTCACCGGTCAGCGGCGCCAGGCCTACTTCGAAGGACACGGTGGCGGTGCGCGGCGTCGCAAACAGCGGGCCGACAGCCAGGTAGCACGCCGCGGCCAACAGGCCACCAGCGACTTTACCGATCGGGCTGCTCAACGCATCCATTGCCCCACCGACCTTGGCCAGGGCGACAACGGTGATCACCGGCAGACCGACTGCAGTGATCAGAAAACCCAGCGCCGCCATCCAGACATGAGGCCCGGACTGCAAACCGACGATAGGCGGGAAGATGATGTTGCCAGCCCCGACAAACAGGGCAAACGTCATAAAACCAAGTGCCAGGATGTCCTGGCCTTTCAACACTTTCATTAAGGAAATACCACACTACTGAATCGGAATTTAGAGAGGGATTTCCCTATGGGTGAGGGAAATGCTGTCGGTCTGTATAGGACCAACCCGTTTAGCGCGTAGCGACCTTGTGGGCAGCGGACGCAAAAATGGCTGCTAGCCTAACGAATTTGCACGACAAACGCACTGTTAGGGGGCGAAGTATCCGATACGCGACATTTCGATGTCGCGTTTACATATCTAATTTACCTTCACAGGATCCTGTGGCGAGGGGATTGCCCCCGTTCGGCTGCGAAGTAGTCGCAAATCAAACAAATGTGATCTACCTGACGTAACGCAATCGCCTGTTTTGGGGTCGCTTCGCAACCCAAACGGGGGCAAGCCCCCTCGCCACAAAAACCCTGCGAATGGCTCAAATCCCGGAAACAACAAAGGCCACCCGAAGGTGGCCTTTGTTTGGTGAAGCGTCAGCTAAGCGCGAGGCTTACTTGACAGCCCAACCGGTCAGCTCGGACAAAGCCTTGCCGATGTCTGCCAGCGAACGCACGGTTTTAACGCCTGCGTCTTCCAGGGCAGCAAACTTCTCGTCTGCTGTGCCCTTGCCGCCAGAGATGATTGCGCCAGCATGGCCCATGCGCTTGCCAGCAGGGGCAGTCACACCAGCGATGTAGGAAACAACCGGCTTGGTCACGTGTGCCTTGATGTAGGCAGCCGCTTCTTCTTCAGCCGAACCGCCGATCTCACCGATCATTACGATCGCTTCGGTCTTCGGGTCTTCCTGGAACAGCTTCAGGATGTCGATGAAGTTCGAACCCGGGATCGGGTCACCGCCGATGCCGACGCAAGTCGACTGACCGAAACCGGCGTCAGTAGTCTGCTTAACAGCTTCGTAGGTCAGGGTGCCGGAACGGGAAACGATACCGACCTTGCCTGGCAAGTGAATGTGACCTGGCATGATGCCGATCTTGCATTCGCCTGGAGTGATCACGCCTGGGCAGTTAGGACCGATCAGGACTACGCCCAGTTCGTCGCACTTGACCTTGGCATCCAGCATGTCCAGGGTAGGAATGCCTTCAGTGATGCAAACGATCAGCTTGATGCCGCCGAATGCTGCTTCCAGGATGGAGTCTTTGCAGAAAGGAGCTGGAACGTAGATCACGCTGGCGGTGGCGCCAGTGGCAGCTACAGCGTCTTTCACGGTGTTGAACACTGGCAGACCCAGGTGCTCGGTGCCGCCCTTACCAGGAGTAACGCCACCAACCATCTTGGTGCCGTATTCGATGGCTTGCTGGGTGTGGAAACTACCTTGCGAACCGGTAATACCCTGGCAGATAACTTTGGTGTCTTTATTGATCAGGACGCTCATTATTTGCCCTCCGCAGCTTTGACAACTTGTTGAGCAGCGTCGGTCAGGCTGGTAGCAGCGATGATGTTCAAACCGCTTTCTGCCAGTACTTTAGCGCCCAGTTCAGCGTTGTTACCTTCAAGGCGAACAACAACCGGGATTTTCACGCCGACTTCTTTCACTGCACCGATGATGCCTTCGGCAATCATGTCGCAACGAACGATGCCGCCGAAGATGTTGACCAATACTGCAGCGACGTTAGTGTCGGACAGGATGATCTTGAACGCTTCGGTAACGCGTTCTTTGGTAGCACCGCCGCCCACGTCGAGGAAGTTGGCTGGTTTGCCGCCATGCAGGTTGACGATGTCCATGGTACCCATGGCCAGGCCAGCACCGTTGACCATGCAACCGATGTTGCCTTCCAGTGCTACGTAGTTCAGTTCGAACTTGGCAGCGTGCGCTTCGCGCGGATCGTCTTGCGACGGATCGTGGAAAGTTTTCAGCTTAGGCTGACGGTACATGGCGTTGGCGTCGATGTTGATCTTGGCGTCGAGGCAATGCAGATCGCCGTCAGCCTTGATCACCAGCGGGTTCACTTCCAGCAGAGCCAGGTCGTGATCCTTGAACAGCTTGGCCAGACCTACGAAGATCTTGGCGAACTGAGCAACTTGCTTGCCTTCCAGACCCAGCTGGAATGCCAGCTCGCGACCCTGGAATGGCTGAGCGCCAACCAGTGGATCGATAGTGGCCTTGAGGATTTTCTCAGGGGTGTCGTGAGCGATTTTCTCGATGTCCACGCCACCTTCGGTGGAAGCCATGAACACGATGCGACGGCTCGAACGGTCAACGACAGCGCCCAGGTACAGCTCTTTAGCGATATCAGTGCACGATTCAACCAGGATCTTGGTGACTGGCTGACCATTGGCATCAGTCTGGTAAGTCACCAGACGCTTGCCCAACCACTGTTGAGCGAATGCTTTGGCGTCTTCTTTGCTGCGAACCAGCTTAACGCCGCCCGCTTTACCGCGACCACCTGCGTGAACCTGGGCTTTGACAACCCATTCGGTCCCGCCGATTTTGTCGCACGCTTCTGCTGCTGCTTCCGGGGTGTCTACGGCGAAACCCTGGGATACTGGCAGGCCGTATTCAGCGAACAGCTGCTTACCCTGATACTCGTGAAGATTCATGCTTATTACCGTCTTCGTTAGGTACTGCGCATTCGGTGCTGCACTCGATCAAGTGCCGCACCACCTGTGACTGCTGCTTGCGTAGGTGTTCCGGATAACCGGTGAGACTACGCAAGGCTGCGTCCGGCGGACATTCCGCGGTGAGTCTTGCACGCAAGGCTCACGACGGGCCTTCCGCCGTGGTTTCTTATTGTCTTGTCTTAACGCTTCTTGCGGTTGGCGATGTGAATGGCGCCGCCATTCACTGCCAGAGCAGCTTCGTGCAGGGCTTCGGACAGGGTCGGATGGGAGAAAACCATCATGCCCAGGTCTTCGGCACTGGTGCCGAATTCCATGCCGATTGCGCCCTGCTGAACCAGTTCTGCAGCGCTCGGGCCAATCACATGGACGCCCAATACGCGGTCAGTCTTGGCATCAGCAATGACTTTCACGAAACCGCCGGTATCGTTGGCTGCCATGGCACGGCCACTGGCTGCGAACGGGAAAGTGCCGACGTTAACTTCAACGCCTTCAGCTTTCAAGGCTTGCTCGGTTTTACCGACCCACGCGATTTCCGGGTGAGTATAAATAACAGACGGGATCAGGTCATAGTTGATCTGGGCTTTGTGGCCCTTGATGCGCTCTACAACCATGATGCCTTCTTCGGACGCCTTGTGCGCCAGCATCATGCCGCGAACCACGTCACCGATTGCGAAAACGCCCGGAACGCTGGTTGCGCACTGGTCGTCAACGAAAACGAAGCCACGTTCGTCGATGTTAACGCCGCTGTCAGCTGCCAGCAGCTCGGTGGTCACTGGGCGGCGACCAACGGCAACGATCAGCTTGTCGAACGTGATGCTCTGTTCGCCGTTGGTATCGGTGTAGTTCACAACGACTTCGTCGCCGTTCACTTTGGAACCGGTAACGCGAGCGCCCAGCTTGATGTCCAGACCTTGTTTGGTCAGGGTTTTGTAAGCTTCTTTGGAAACCGCTTCGTCAGCTGCTGGCAGGAACTTCTCCAGCGCTTCCAGAACCACGACTTCGGAGCCCAGGCGGGACCATACCGAACCCAGTTCCAGACCGATCACGCCAGCGCCGATCACGCCCAGACGCTTAGGTACGGTTTGGAATTCCAGCGCGCCAGTCGAATCGACGATCACATTCTGGTCAACCGGAGCCGGTGGAATGTCGATCGGACGCGAGCCCGACGCCAGAATCACGTTCTCGGCTTCGATGATTTCAACGGTGCCGTCTGGCTTGGTCAGTTCAACTTTCTTGCCGGCCAGCAGTTTGCCGTGGCCTTGCAGGGAAGTAACGCCGTTAGCCTTGAACAGGGTTGCAACGCCAGAGGTCAGGCCTTTGACGATGTTGGCTTTACGGCCAACCATTGCAGCCACGTCCATGGTCACGCCAGCGTGATTGATACCGTGGATCGCGAAGCCTTCTTTGGCTTCCTTGTATTTCCAGGAGCTGTCCAGCAGCGCCTTGGAAGGAATGCAGCCGACGTTCAGGCAAGTACCGCCCAAGGCCAGTTTGCCTTCCTTGTCGGTGTATTTCTCGATGCAGGCAGTGGTGAGACCCAGTTGCGCTGCTTTGATGGCAGCTACGTAGCCGCCAGGGCCCGCGCCGATCACTACTACGTCAAATTTCTGCGACATTCAAAAAATCCTCTTTTAGCAACAAGCTTGAAGCCGCAAGCCTCAAGCCAAGCTGCAATTACTTGCAGTTTGGGACTTGAAACCTACGGCTGCTTCTATCAGATATCCAGCAGCAAACGAGCCGGGTCTTCCAGCAGGTTCTTGATGGTAACCAGGAAGGTCACAGCTTCTTTGCCATCGATCAGACGGTGATCGTAGGACAGAGCCAGGTACATCATCGGACGGATAACGACCTGACCGTTGATCGCCATAGGACGCTGCAGAATGTTGTGCATGCCCAGGATGGCCGCTTGCGGCGGGTTGACGATCGGGGTCGACATCATCGAACCGAAAGTACCACCGTTGGTGATGGTGAACGTACCACCGGTCATTTCGTCCATCGACAGCTTGCCGTCGCGCGCCTTTTTGCCGAAAGCAGCGATGCCGCCTTCGATTTCAGCCAGGCTCATCAGTTCGGCGTTACGCAGAACCGGTACAACCAGACCGCGGTCGCTGGAAACAGCAACACCAACGTCGGCGTAGCCGTGGTAAACGATGTCAGCACCGTCGATCGACGCGTTGACAGCCGGGAAGCGTTTCAGCGCTTCGGTAGCTGCTTTGACGAAGAACGACATGAAGCCCAGGCGTACGCCGTTGTGGGACTTCTCGAACAGGTCCTTGTACTTCGAACGCAGGGCCATGACTTCGGTCATGTCGACTTCGTTGAAAGTGGTCAGCATCGCCATGTTCGACTGAGCTTCTACCAGACGCTTGGCAACGGTGGCCCGCACGCGGGTCATCGGTACGCGCTTCTCGATGCGGTCGCCAGCGGCGAACACAGGAGCAGCGGCAGCCGGAGCAGCAGCCTTGGCAGGAGCAGCGGCCGGAGCAGCTTTCTTGGCAGCAACAGCAGCGACTACGTCTTCCTTGGTCACACGACCGCCTTTGCCGGTGCCGGCAACGGAAGCGACGTTGATGCCGTTTTCTTCAGCCAGCTTGCGAGCAGCCGGTGCAGCAACAGGATCGTCTTCGCCGTCGGCAGCTGGAGCAGCAGCTTGTGCAGCGGCCGGAGCAGCGGCAGCAGCTGGAGCGGCAGCAGCGCCGCCCTCTTGGATGGAGCCCAGGACTTCGTCGGACAGAACGGTGTCGCCTTCGTTCTTGACGATAGCGCCCAGCACGCCGTCAGCAGTAGCCAATACTTCCAGTACCACTTTGTCGGTTTCGATATCGACGATCAGGTCATCACGCTTGACGGCGTCGCCTGGTTTTTTGTGCCAGGTGGCAACGGTGCCATCGGCAACCGATTCCGGGAAAGTGGGGGCTTTGATTTCGATAGCCATTATCAGTGGGTCCTTAAATTCGGTTTCAGGTGCGCGAAGGCGTTAAACAGTAAAGGCGTCTAGCAGCAGTTTTTCCTGCTGCTCAGCGTGCATCGATGCATAACCACAAGCAGGTGCAGCAGAAGCATCACGGCCGGCGTACTCGAGAACGAGCGCCTTGTTGTGATTGCCAACGATGCGGCGCATGTGGTGTTGGCTGCAGTACCAGGCACCCTGGTTCATCGGCTCTTCCTGACACCAAACGATATGTTTGAGGTTGGTATAAGGAGCCAGGACTTCGTTCAAGTCGTCCTCAGGGAATGGGTACAGCTGCTCGATACGCACGATGGCGATGTCATCACGACCTTCGGCACGACGTTTTTCCAGCAGGTCGTAGTAGACCTTGCCGCTACACAGAACAATGCGCTCGACCTTTTTCGGGTCTTGGGCATCGATTTCCGGGATCACGGTCTGGAACGAACCTTCGGCCAGATCTTCCAGGGTCGAAATAGCCAGCTTGTGACGCAGCAGCGACTTCGGTGTCAGCACGATCAACGGCTTGCGCAGCGGGCGAATCACCTGACGACGCAGCAAGTGGTAGATCTGAGCTGGCGTAGTCGGCACGGCTACCTGAATGTTGTGCTCGGCGCACAGTTGCAGGTAACGCTCCAGACGAGCCGAAGAGTGCTCCGGCCCCTGACCTTCATAACCGTGCGGCAGCAGCATGGTCAGACCGCAAAGACGGCCCCACTTGTGCTCGCCACTGGTGATGAACTGGTCGATAACCACCTGGGCGCCGTTGGCGAAGTCGCCGAACTGGGCCTCCCAGATCACCAGCGCCTCAGGCGTGGTGGTCGAGTAACCGTATTCGAACGCCAGTACGGCTTCTTCGGACAGGAACGAATCGTACAAGTCGAAACGTGGCTGACCTTTGTACAGGTTCTGCAGCGGAATGTAGCTGCCGGCGTCTTTCTGGTTGTGCAACACAGCGTGACGGTGCGAGAACGTACCGCGGCCGATGTCCTGGCCAGTCATGCGGATCGGGTGACCTTCGAACGCCAGGGTCGCGTACGCCATGGTTTCGGCGTAACCCCAGTTGATCGGCAGGCCGCCGACTTGCATTTTCTGACGGTCTTCGTAGATCTTCGAAACCTGGCGCTGAACCACGAAGCCTTCTGGAATTTCCAGCAGCTTGGCGGACAGTTCCTGCAAGGTTTTCAGATCGAAACTCGTGTCGTGACGTGCAGTCCAGGCGTGGCCCAGGTACGGACGCCAGTCCACGAACAACTCTTTGTTCGGCTCTTTGACCAGGCTTTTCACAACATGCAGACCGTTGTCCAGCGCGTTGCGGTATTCGTCGATCTTGGCCTGTACGCGTGCATCATCAACCACACCGGCCTGGGTCAGGCGTTCGGCGTACAGCTCACGGGTGGTGCGCTGCTTGGTGATCTGCTGGTACATCAGAGGCTGGGTGCCGCTAGGCTCGTCAGCTTCGTTGTGGCCGCGACGACGGTAGCAAACCAGGTCGATTACCACGTCACGCTTGAACTGCATGCGGTAGTCGATGGCCAGCTGGGTCACGAACAATACGGCTTCCGGATCATCACCATTTACATGGAGGATCGGCGCCTGGATCATTTTCGCGACGTCGGTTGCGTACTCGGTAGAGCGCGAATCTTCCGGGTTGCTGATGGTGAAACCGACCTGGTTGTTGATCACGATGTGCACGGTACCGCCGGTTTTGAAACCGCGGGTCTGCGACATCTGGAAGGTTTCCATCACCACGCCCTGACCGGCGAATGCCGCGTCACCGTGGATGGAGATCGGCAGAACCTTTTCACCGGTAGGGTCGTTACGACGATCCTGACGGGCACGGACCGAACCTTCGACCACTGGAGAAACGATTTCCAGGTGGGACGGGTTGAAGGCCATGGCCAGGTGAACTTCACCGCCGGCGGTCATGACGTTGGAGGAGAAGCCCTGGTGGTATTTAACGTCACCGGAACCCAGCTCGACCTTCTTCTTGCCTTCGAACTCGTCGAACAGCTCGCGCGGGTTCTTGCCGAAGGTGTTGACCAGCACGTTCAGCCGGCCACGGTGGGCCATGCCGATAACGATTTCCTTGGTGCCGTAGGAACCGGAACGCTGGATCAGCTCGTCGAGCATCGGAATCAGGCTCTCGCCGCCTTCCAGACCGAAACGCTTGGTACCCGGGTATTTGGTGCCCAGGTATTTTTCCAGACCTTCGCCGGCAGTGACGCGTTCGAGCAGGTGGCTCTTGATGTCGGCGGAGTACGTCGGACGGCCGCGCACGCTTTCCAGACGCTGCTGGAACCAGTGACGCTGCTCGGAATCGGTGATATGCGTGAATTCAGCGCCGATGGTGCGGCAATATGTCTGCTGCAACGCTTCGTGAATTTCGCGTAGGCTCGCCTCCTCTTTGCCGATGAACAGGTCGCCGGCACGGAAGGTCGTATCAAGATCGGCATTGGTCAAGCCGTAATGATTGATCGACAGGTCTGCAGGTGCAGGACGCTGCCACAGCCCCAGCGGGTCAAGCTGGGCTGCCTGGTGGCCACGCATACGGTAGGCCTGGATCAATCGCAGCACTTCAACTTGCTTCTTCTCGTGCTCACTGCTCACGCTGCCGGCGGAAACCGGTTGTGCGCGGCGCTGGTTCTTTGCCAGCAAGACGAAATGGTCGCGAATTGTGGAGTGCGAAACATCGGTGGCAGTGTTGCCGTCAGCAGGCAACTTCTGAAAGTAGGTGCGCCACTCTTCTGGCACAGCGTTAGGGTCGTGCAGGTAGAGCTCGTAGAGCTCTTCCACATAGGCAGCGTTACTACCGGATAGGTAGGCGCTGTTCCACATGCGCTGCATCACGCTTTCTTGCATGCTTGGTCACCCTCGGTTAGGGGAACACCACCGGCGTCGACACCGAGCAAACTTGCAGAAGTCCGAATGCAGCGACTAAAACAAGCCACTTAGGATCACGCTGATAGTCCGGGTACCAGCCCGGATGCCCCTGCTTGTCTCATTTCTTCAAAATAAGAGCTGCAGCTTTATGAGCTGCTGCTCAGGTTAAAACTACGGCGCCGGTTGAAGCCTGCGCCGTAGCATCTACAGGTACAGCGGTACTACATTTACAACAGCCGGGTTACAGCTGCTGAATCACACGCCGCTTTGCAGCAACATGTTACGTACGTGACCGATGGCCTTAGTCGGGTTCAGGCCTTTCGGACAGACGTTGACGCAGTTCATGATCCCGCGGCAGCGGAATACGCTGAACGGGTCATCCAGCGAAGCCAGACGCTCGGCAGTCTTGGTGTCACGGCTGTCTGCCAGGAAGCGATACGCTTGCAGCAGAGCAGCTGGACCCAGGAACTTGTCCGGGTTCCACCAGAAGGACGGGCAAGAGGTCGAGCAGCAAGCGCACAGGATGCACTCGTACAGACCGTCAAGCTTTTCACGCTCTTCAGGGGTCTGCAGACGTTCGATGGCCGGAGCCGGCGTGTCGTTCTGCAGGAATGGCTTAACCTTCTCGTATTGCTTGTAGAAGATGCTCATATCGACGACCAAGTCACGGATAACCGGCAAACCTGGCAGAGGACGAACGATCAGCTTGTTACCTTTTACGACAGCGGACAGCGGCGTAACGCACGCCAGACCGTTTTTGCCGTTGATGTTCATGCCGTCGGAACCGCAAACACCTTCACGGCAAGAGCGACGATAGGAGAAACCCTCGTCCTGCTCTTTGATCAGGGCCAGCACGTCCAGCACCATCAGGTCTTTACCGTTGGTATTGACCTGGAATTCTTGCATGAACGGCGCAGCGTCCTGATCAGGGTTGTAGCGATAAACACTGACTTTCAACATGGCGGCCACCCTTAATAAGTCCGAATCATTGGTTCAAAGGTCGGGACTGTTTTTGGCGAGAAGTTCACGGCACGCTTGGAAACGCGCTTCTCACCCGGGAAATACAGGGTGTGACACAGCCAGTTAACGTCATCGCGCTCTTCGAAGTCTTCACGGGCGTGAGCACCGCGGGACTCTTTGCGGATCTCTGCGGCGATGGCGGTAGCTTCGGCCACTTCCAGCAGGTTCTGCAGTTCCAGCGCTTCGATACGAGCGGTGTTGAACGCCTGGCTCTTGTCGTTGATCTTGACGTTGGCGATACGGCTACGCAGATCAGCCAACTGAGCAATACCCTTCTGCATGTATTCACCGGTACGGAATACACCGAAGTAGTTCTGCATGCAGCTTTGCAGTTCTTTACGCAGGGTGGCGACGTCTTCACCTTCGGTACGCGAGTTCAGGCCATCGAGACGTGCCAGGGCAGCGTCGATGTCGGACTGGCGAGGGCGAGCGTAGTCAACGCCTTCTTTCAGGGTCTGTTCCAGGAACAGGCCGGCAGCACGACCGAATACCACCAGGTCGAGCAACGAGTTACCGCCCAGACGGTTGGCACCGTGAACCGATACACAAGCCACTTCGCCTACAGCGAACAGGCCCGGGATGATCTGGTCAACGCCTTCAGCGTCCTGAGTGATTGCCTGACCATGAATGTTGGTCGGCACGCCGCCCATCATATAGTGGCAGGTTGGAACGACCGGGATCGGCGACACGGCTGGATCGACGTGAGCGAAGGTCTTGGACAGTTCCATGATGCCTGGCAGACGGCTGTGCAGAACTTCTTCACCGAGGTGATCGAGTTTCAGCATTACGTGGTCGCCATCCGGACCGCAACCGTTGCCGGCGATGATTTCTTTAACCATCGAGCGAGCAACTACGTCACGACCAGCCAGGTCTTTGGCGTTCGGAGCATAACGCTCCATGAAACGCTCGCCGTGCTTGTTGATCAGGTAACCGCCTTCACCGCGGCAGCCTTCAGTAACCAGTACACCAGCGCCGGCGATGCCGGTCGGGTGGAACTGCCACATTTCAATGTCTTGTACCGGCACGCCAGCACGCAGAGCCATGCCGACGCCGTCACCGGTGTTGATCAGGGCATTGGTGGTGGACGAGTAGATACGGCCTGCACCGCCGGTCGCCAATACGGTGGCGTTCGCGCGGACGTAGGAGGTTTCGCCAGTTTCGATGCAGATGACGATCATGCCGACAAAGGCACCATCTTCGTTCTTCACCAGGTCGACGCCGTAGTATTCGTTAAGGAATACGGTGCCAGCCTTGAGGTTGGCCTGGTACAGGGTGTGCAGCAGTGCGTGACCGGTACGGTCGGCAGCAGCGCAAGTACGGGCAGCCTGGCCGCCTTTACCGAAGTCTTTCGACTGACCGCCGAACGGACGCTGATAAATGCGGCCCTGTTCGGTACGGGAGAACGGCAAACCCATGTGCTCGAGCTCGAAAACCGCTTCCGGACCTACGGAACACATGTATTCGATAGCGTCCTGGTCACCGATATAGTCGGAACCCTTGACGGTATCGTACATGTGCCAGCGCCAGTCATCGTTCGGATCTGCCGAGGCGATGGCGCAGGTGATGCCACCCTGAGCGGATACGGTGTGCGAGCGAGTCGGGAAAACCTTGGTTACCACGGCAGTCTTGTGACCACCTTGTGCCAGTTGCAGCGCAGCGCGCATGCCAGCACCGCCGCCGCCAATAATAATGGCGTCGAACGAAAGCGTATTAACTGTAGTAGACATGAATCAGATACCCCAAAGAATCTGCACACCCCAGACGAAGTAGGCGAACATCGCAACGCCGCATACTGCCTGGAAGAGGAAACGTACTGCAGTCGCGGACTTGCCCAGCGCCATCGGCGTCAGGTAGTCGGTCGCGATGGTCCACATGCCAACCCAGGCGTGAGCGCCAAGGGCCACCAGGGCCAGCAGACTGAAGATACGCATCCCGTTGCTTGCAAACAGCTCATGCCATTGGGCGTAGCCAATGCCAGGGTGCGCTGCGAGGTATCCGATCAGGAAAATGAAATAAGCCGCGAGAACAACCGCAGACACACGCTGCGCCATCCAGTCATAGAGGCCGGAACGCGACAGGTTCGTTACGCTGGTTACCATATCCAAACTCCCGCCAGAACGATCAGCACCGCAGACACGGCGATAATGATTTTCGAGCCCAGTTTGCCGCCTTCCAGCGTCTCACCGATGCCCATGTCCATGATCAGATGGCGCACGCCGGCTACCATGTGATACAGCAAGGCGGACAGGAGGCCCCATGCTACGAACTTGGCCAGCGGACTGGTCAAGCATGCCTTCACCTCGACAAAACCTTCCTCGGAACCCAGGGATTTGCCCAATGCATAAAGCATGATGCCAAGGCCCAGGAAGAGGATGATGCCGGAAACACGGTGAAGAAACGACGTAACGCCGGTGATGGGGAGTTTGATGGTCCTTAGGTCTAGGTTTACAGGTCGTTGGCTTTTCACGGCTTTTTTCACACTGAAGAGCCCCTAACAATCAGGGCAAAGTTGTTGGGGAGTGCACTGGTCAGGTAACCACCACCCAGGGATGCGACCCCCAATAAAGCAGGCCCAAAAGCCCCTGGCGGTCGGTGGCCGAGTATAGACAGTTAGGCTACTAATGACAACGCGTTCGCCTCCCCTAATAGCTCATTGCACAAGTCGGATAAAAGGCGTAAATGGCAGGTAATTTCGAGGAAAAAGTCCGGTTAAAGCCTTCTGGAGCAAGACTTTAGGCAAATTGACATTCGAATTTATCTCACTATAGTGGTGCGGGCCCTGCGTGGGGGGTCTGTCTGATGATTTCAAGCATAAATAGGAGGCCACATGGCTGACAAAAAAGCGCAGTTGATCATCGAGGGCGCAGCCCCCGTCGAGCTGCCCATTTTAACCGGCACCGTTGGTCCCGATGTAATTGATGTTCGGGGCCTGACGGCCACGGGCCGTTTCACCTTTGACCCTGGCTTCATGTCGACCGCCTCCTGCGAGTCGAAGATCACCTATATCGACGGCGGCAAGGGCATCCTGCGCTACCGCGGCTACCCGATCGAACAGCTGGCTGAAAAGTCGGACTACCTGGAAACCTGCTATCTGCTGCTCAACGGCGAATTGCCGACCGCAGAACAAAAGGCCCAGTTCGTCAGCACCGTGAAGAACCACACAATGGTTCACGAGCAGTTGAAGACCTTCTTCAACGGCTTCCGTCGCGACGCCCACCCAATGGCCGTCATGTGCGGTGTAGTCGGCGCCCTCTCGGCCTTCTACCACGACTCCCTGGACATCAATAACCCGCAGCATCGCGAAATCTCCGCGATCCGCCTGGTTGCCAAGATGCCGACCCTGGCAGCGATGGTTTACAAGTACTCCATGGGGCAACCCATGATGTACCCGCGCAACGACCTGACGTACGCGGAAAACTTCCTGCACATGATGTTCAACACCCCGTGCGAGATCAAACCGATCAGCCCGGTACTCGCCAAGGCCATGGACCGGATCTTCATCCTCCATGCCGACCACGAGCAAAACGCATCGACCTCTACCGTACGTCTGGCAGGTTCGTCGGGGGCCAACCCGTTCGCCTGTATCGCCGCCGGTATCGCTGCACTGTGGGGCCCTGCCCACGGCGGCGCGAACGAAGCTGTTCTGACCATGCTTGACGAAATTGGCGATGTTTCGAACATCGACAAATACATCGCCAAGGCCAAGGACAAGAACGATCCGTTCAAACTGATGGGCTTCGGTCACCGGGTTTACAAAAACCGCGACCCACGCGCCACAGTTATGAAGAAGACGTGCGACGAAGTACTGAAAGAACTGGGTATCAAAAACGATCCGCAACTCGAACTGGCCATGCGCCTGGAAGAGATCGCCCTGACCGACCCGTACTTCATCGAACGCTCTCTGTACCCGAACGTCGACTTCTACTCGGGGATTATCCTCAAGGCGATCGGCATTCCAACCAGCATGTTCACCGTGATCTTCGCTTTGGCGCGGACCGTGGGCTGGATCTCCCACTGGAAAGAAATGCTCTCCAGCCCGTACAAGATTGGCCGTCCGCGCCAGCTGTACACCGGCTACGAGTCGCGTGACATTACCAAGCTGGAAGACCGCAAATAAGATTTGTCTTGCGATAACGTCTTAAGTTGTACCGGGAACGGCCTCTATATTGAGGCCGTTTTTGTTTGTGCGATTTTTGAACATATCTGTTTCTTCGGTAACGACCGCTATTGGTTTCGCTCTTACAGCGAGTCACTTTCGAAAATCCGGAATGCCGGCCCAGGCGAAAGTAACCAAAGCGCTCATGCCCCTTTCGTTCGGTGCCTCGCTCAGGCTCGGCGTGCCTGCCGGCCTGATTTCAAGCATACGCGTTCCCCCTGTAGGAGCAGCCGAAGGCTGCGATCTTTTGATCTTGCTGTTGCCGTTGCCGTTGCTTTGGCTTTTGATCTTGATCTACCCGCCCCTTCGGGAGGCTGAGCGGAGGTGTTCATCCGAGGATTGGCGCGCAGCGCCGTTCGACGCAGTCGAACACATTGCATGTAGGTCGTAGCGAAGCAGACCGGAGGGCAATGCCCCCGGATGAATACCGGAACGAAGGAACGCCGAGCCCGAGCGAGGGGCCGGACGCTCGGGGCGAGCCTTTTTTTGCTTACTTTTTTTGGCGTTTGAAAAAAAGTGAGTCGCCGTAAGGGCGAAACCCTAAGCAGCCGTTACCGCAGAAACGGATATGTACACCATCAAAATCCCGGTCGGCTATCAGGCCGCCTTCGCGGGCAAGCCTCGCTCCTACAAAAACAAAGCCAAAGCCAAAGCCAATAAAAATGCCCCAATCTCTCGACCAGGGCATTTCTGTTTAACGCAGCTTATATAGACAAGCCTGAAACCTTAGTGCGAAACCGCCCCACTCGCCCCCAACCCAGTCTGCGAACGCACAAATTGCGGGAAGAACAACGCCCGCTCTTTATCAGCCGCCGCCGACTTATCAGTAATCGAGAAGAACCAGATCCCGGCAAACGCAATCGCCATGGAAAACAGCGCCGGATACTCGTACGGGAAGATCGCCTTCTCGTGATGCAGAATCTGCACCCAAATGGTTGGCCCAAGCACCATCAAGCCCACCGCACTGATCAACCCCATCCAGCCACCGACCATCGCACCGCGAGTGGTCAGCTTCTTCCAGTACATGGAAAGCAGCAGCACCGGGAAGTTACAGCTCGCCGCAATGGAGAACGCCAAGCCCACCATGAACGCGATGTTCTGGCTTTCGAACAGAATGCCCAGACCAATCGCCAGCACGCCCAGAGCGATGGTGGTGATTTTCGAGACGCGGATCTCATCCTTGTCGTTGGCCTTGCCCTTCTTGATCACGCTGGCGTAAAGGTCGTGAGACACCGCCGTCGCACCGGCCAGGGTCAAACCGGCCACAACGGCCAGAATGGTCGCGAACGCTACCGCCGAGATGAAGCCCAGGAAAATACTGCCGCCCACCGCGTCAGCCAGATGCACCGCCGCCATGTTGTTACCGCCCAACAGCGCGCCAGCCGCATCTTTGAAGGCCGGGTTGGTGCTGACCAGAAGGATTGCGCCGAAACCGATGATGAAGGTCAGGATGTAGAAGTAGCCGATGAAGCCAGTGGCGTACAGCACGCTCTTACGCGCTTCTTTCGCATCACTCACGGTGAAGAAGCGCATCAGGATATGCGGCAGGCCAGCCGTACCAAACATCAGTGCCAGGCCCAGGGAGAACGCCGAGACTGGATCTTTCACCAGACCGCCCGGGCTCATGATCGCTTCACCTTTAGGGTGAACCTTGATCGCCTCGGAAAACAGCATGTTGAAGTCAAAGTTGACGTGTTTCATCACCATCAGCGCCATGAACGAGGCACCAGACAGCAGCAACACAGCCTTGATTATCTGCACCCAAGTGGTCGCCAGCATGCCGCCGAACAGCACATACATGCACATCAGGATGCCGACCAGGATCACCGCAACGTAGTAGTCGAGACCGAACAGCAGTTGGATCAGCTTGCCGGCACCGACCATTTGCGCAATCAGGTAGAACGCCACCACCACCAGCGAACCGCAAGCAGACAGCGTGCGGATCTGGGTTTGCCCGAGGCGGTAGGACGCCACGTCGGCAAAGGTGTATTTACCCAGGTTACGCAGACGCTCGGCGATCAGGAACAGAATGATCGGCCAGCCCACCAGGAAGCCGATCGAGTAGATCAGGCCGTCATAGCCGGAGGCGTACACCAAGGCGGAAATACCCAGGAAGGACGCTGCCGACATATAGTCACCGGCAATCGCCAGACCGTTTTGCAGGCCGGTGATCTTGCCACCCGCCGCATAGTAGTCGGCTGCGGAGTTGTTGCGCTTGGAGGCCCAGTAGGTAATGCACAGGGTCAGGCCGACAAATGCGACAAACATCAGGATCGCGGAAACGTTGAGGGGTTGTTTGTGCACTTCGCCGGTCAGGGCTTCAGCCGCCCAGGCGCCGGGTGCAAAGGCTGCGATGCTCAATAGAGCCATTAGACGCCGGATCATTGCTGAGCCTCCTTGAGAATCAGATTGTTCAGGTCGTCAAATTCGCCATTGGCGCGTCGTACGTAGATTGCAGTCAGGATAAAGGCCGAGAGAATCAGCCCGACACCAATCGGTATCCCCCAGGTAATCGAAGATTCGGGGCTGATTTTCGCCCCCAGAATATGCGGCCCGTAAGCAATCAAAAGGATGAATCCGGAGTAAAGCCCAAGCATGATCGCGGAGAGTATCCAGGCGAACTTTTCTCGCTTACTAACCAGCTCCTTGAAACGCGGGCTGTTTTGAATCGAGAGGTAAATGCTGTCGTTCATTGTTTTTATCCTCGCAGCACAGATTATTGTTAGAACGTATCCACTTTATGCGGCTGCGGAACTGGTTCCAGACGACCTTAGTATTAGAACGACATGACGGTTTTGCCACTTTTCAGAAAATAATAATTAGCCTGCTTTGCACCCCGTAAACACACGGAAACGAAAAAGCCCCTTGGCATAAATGCCAAGGGGCTCTGGAAGGTACTGACTAGACGCTTGCGCTCAAATCACTTGATCCATTCAGCCACGCGATCCGGGTGTTTGGCCACCCAATCCTTGGCTGCAACTTCAGGTTTGGCACCATCCTGAATCGCCAACATGACTTCGCCGATTTCGTCTTTTGAAGCCCACTGGAAGTTTTTCAGGAACTTGGCCACTTCCGGTGCTTTAGTTGCCAGTTCTTTGCTACCGATGCTGTTCACGGTTTCAGCCGCGCCGTACACGCCTTTCGGGTCGTCGAGGAAGCGCAGTTTCCACTTGGCGAACATCCAGTGCGGCACCCAACCGGTGACGGCGATGGATTCGTTTTTCTTCTCGGCACGGGTCAGCTCGGCAATCATGCCGGCGCCGGAACTGGCCTTGAGGGTGTAATTGGTCAGGCCGTAATCCTTGATCGCCTGATCAGTCTTGAGCATCACGCCTGAACCGGCGTCGATGCCGACGATACGACCTTTGAAGCTGTCATCGGTTTTCAGGTCGTCGATGGACTTGGCCTTGACGTACTCCGGCACGATCAAGCCGATTTTTGCATCCTTGAAGTTCGGGCCGTAATCGACGACCTGATCCTTGTTCTTGGCCCAGTATTCACCGTGGGTCACGGGCAGCCAGGCGGACAGCATGGCATCGAGTTTACCGGTGGCCACACCCTGCCACATGATCCCGGTGGCGACGGCTTGAAGCTTCACGTCATAACCGAGTTTCTGCTTGATCACTTCAGCCGCGACATGGGTGGTCGCGACACTGTCGGACCAACCGTCGACGTAGCCGATGCTCAGGGTTTTGCTCTCGGCATTCGCAAATGTGGAGCCAATCGCAAGTACCAGAGCGGCACTGGCGCCTAAAAGTCGTCGCATCTTCATCGTTACTTCCCCGAAAGTGCTGCGCCCGACGGATGCCGAGCGGCGTCAACGTATTGTTATGGTGCACAGCGCCCCCATCACGCCTCACCGCAAACTCGTTCGATCATCAGCGGAGTACTGATACTTCGATAATCAACCTCGCGACAACAGCGACCTGCTCTGCCAGCGACCTCAAGGCATCGAGAAACGACATCAGAACGCCATTAATCGCGACCGCTGCAAATGCCCCGCCCGATCCGCCCGAACTTTGCATGTCTAAATCATGCAGGCCACCTAGCGCGGGACAAATGCAGGTAACATGCGCGCCTTTGCTCCCAGACGGCCTGATCATGCCCGCGACATCACGCTTTCCTTTCTTTGCTTATCTCTTCGCCTGCCTGCTGGGGCTGTTTGCTCTCGGCGGCTTCTGGTACGGCCTCGGTAAACCGGTGATCCTGCCGGACGTCGCCAGTGCTTCGCACAAGCTGCAATGCGCCTCCTACACCCCATTCGACAAAGACCAGTCGCCATTCGATCAGCCGTTCAAGCTGCGCCCCGAGCGCATGGACGCCGACCTCGCGCTGTTGGCCACCCGCTTCGAATGCATCCGCACCTATTCCATGACCGGCCTCGAGGCCCTGCCTGACCTGGCGCGCAAGCACGGCTTGAAGCTGATGATCGGCGCCTGGGTCAACAGCAACCCGGTGGACACCGCCAAGGAAGTCGACCTGCTGATCGCCTCGGCCAATGCCAACCCGGACGTGGTGACCTCGGTGATCGTCGGCAACGAAGCCTTGCTGCGCAAGGAAGTCACCGGCGCGCAGTTGGCGACACTGATTAATAAAGTCAAAAGCCAGATCAAGCAGCCCGTCACTTACGCCGACGTCTGGGAATTCTGGCTTAAACACCCGGAAGTCGCGCCAGCGGTGGATTTCCTGACCATCCATTTGCTGCCGTACTGGGAAGATGATCCATCGAACATCGACGCCGCGCTGCAGCATGTGGCTGAGGTCCGCCAGGTGTTCGGCAACAAGTTCGCACCCAAGGATGTCCTGATTGGCGAAACCGGCTGGCCGAGCGAAGGCCGCCAGCGTGAAACCGCCCTGCCGAGCCGGGTCAACGAGGCCAAGTTCATTCGTGGGTTTGTCGCCATAGCCGAGCAACAAGGCTGGCACTACAACCTGATCGAAGCCTTTGACCAGCCGTGGAAACGCGCCAGTGAAGGAGCAGTCGGTGGTTATTGGGGCCTATTCGATGCCGATCGCCAGGACAAGGGCGTACTGGCCGGTCCAGTGACGAACGTGCCGTACTGGTCGCAATGGCTGGCGGTGGGCGGTTTGATATTCCTCGGCACGTTGCTGCTGGGCGGTCGGGTTCGCAGCACACGTTCGGCGTTGATTCTGCCGCTGCTAGGCGCACTGGCCGCCTGCTCGATCGGCGCTTGGGGCGACCTGGCGCGTGTGACCACCCGATTCGCCAGTGAATGGCTGTGGGTTGGCCTGCTGACGGCGTTGAATCTGTTGGTGCTGGCCCATGCCGCGCTGACCTTGAGTGCTCGCACCGGATGGCGTGAACGCGCGTTCAACGTGCTGGAACGTCGGGCCGGCTGGCTTCTGGCGGCGGCAGGCTTTGCGGCGGCGGTGATGATGCTGGAACTGGTGTTCGACCCGCGTTATCGCAGCTTCCCGAGTGTCGCGTTCATCCTGCCGGCGCTGGTGTATCTGTGCCGTCCGGTGAATGTGCCGCGTCGGGAGATTGCCTTGCTGACCTTCATCATCGGTGCCGGCATTGCGCCGCAGCTATTCCGTGAAGGGTTGCAGAACCAGCAGGCCTGGGGTTGGGCGCTGGTGAGTGTGTTGATGGTTGCCGCGTTGTGGCGCAGTTTACGGGTTCGCAAAGGCTGATCTTCAGCGCTGCTGCCGGCCTCTTCGCGGGCAAGCCTCGCTCCTACGGGTCGAACACGATGATTGTGATTGATCCGTAGGAGCGAGGCTTGCCCGCGAAGACTGACTATCAGGCGCTACGAGAACCCCGAACCAACCGCAACCCCGCAATCACCACCGCAAACACCGCCAGCGTCGTGTTGTACAACGCCAGTGCCGGGAACCCCAGCACCAGCGCCAACACCGCCAGCCACCAACCTGCCCGGCCCGGTACGACAAAACCGATGACTGCCGCGGCCACTGCGCCCCAACCCAGGACTGCGAAGTGAATCATCAGCCCAAGGTTCGACCGAACCTGGCATTCCCAGCGACTCGCCTCATCCACGCAGAGGCCGACCCACCGCGCATCCTCCATGAAGCCATAACGCGCGCCATAACTGGCGGCCAGCCATAACGGCAGCAAAACAAGCAGCAGAATCACGGGCAGACGGCGGGACATGAAGCACTCCAATAAACGAAAACGGCGGCCAGCTTAATCTCCCGGCAGCCGTGTGCAAGCGTTAACAACAGTTAACTAGGCAGCCAATCACTGCAAAGTGTATCGTCCGGCTACCATTACTCCGAAATCAGGCCTGATTGGTGCCGATCCATGGCACTTTGACGCCGCCCCCGTGGTCATAGCCTGCGAACTTCATTCGGCACCTTTCTCTAAGGGATTTAGTCATGCTCCGTTCCTTGCGCTTCGCCGCCTTGTTTGGCGGCCTTATTTTGAGTGCGTCCGCACTGGCGGTCGACATTGACGCCGCCAGCTATGGCTACCCTTTGACCAACCCGTTCGAAGCGACCATTGCAACAACACCGCCGGAGTTACGCCCGGAGTTGCCCTCCAACGAGGACATCAATCAGCAGGACCGCAGTGTCCGATTGCGCCCGGAGCGTGAATTCAGCCTGCCGGACAATTTCTGGCCGGTGAAAAAACTCACCTACCGCATCGCCACCCAGGATCACGCCGCCCCACTGATTTTCCTGATCGCCGGTACCGGTGCGCGCTATGACAGCAGCCTCAACGAATACCTGAAAAAGCTCTACTACAAGGCCGGCTATCACGTGGTGCAACTGTCGTCGCCGACCAGCTTTGACTTCATGAGCGCCGCTTCTCGCTTCGCCACGCCCGGTATCACCAAGGAAGACGCCGAAGACATGTACCGGGTGATGCAGGCCGTACGGGCGCAAAACCCGAAAACGCCGGTCACCGAGTACTTCCTGACCGGTTACAGCCTGGGCGCTCTGGATGCCGCCTTCGTCGCGCACCTGGACGAAACCCGCCGCAGCTTCAACTTCAAGAAAGTCCTGCTGCTGAACCCACCGGTCAACCTCTACACCTCGATCACCAACCTGGACAAGCTGGTCCAGACCGAGGTCAAGGGCATCAACAACAGCACCACCTTCTATGAACTGGTGCTGAACAAACTGACCCGCTACTTCCAGCAGAAAGGCTACATCGACCTCAACGATGCCCTGCTCTATGACTTCCAGCAGTCCAAGCAGCACCTGACCAACGAACAGATGGCCATGCTGATCGGTACCTCGTTCCGCTTCTCGGCGGCCGACATTGCCTTCACCTCGGACCTGATCAACCGCCGTGGCCTGATCACCCCGCCGAAATACCCGATCACCGAAGGCACCAGCCTCACGCCGTTCCTCAAGCGTGCGCTGCAATGCGACTTCGACTGCTACATCACCGAACAGGTCATTCCGATGTGGCGCGCCCGCACCGACGGCGGCAGCCTGCTGCAACTGATCGACCAGGTCAGCTTGTATGCACTGAAGGACTATCTGCATGACAGCCCGAAAATCTCGGTCATGCACAACGCCGACGACGTGATCCTCGGCCCTGGCGACCTGGGTTTCCTGCGCAAGACATTCGGTGATCGCTTGACCGTTTACCCACTGGGCGGCCACTGCGGCAACCTTAACTATCGCGTCAACAGCGACGCCATGCTGGAGTTCTTCCGTGGCTAAATATCTCCTGCTTTTCGCAGCGTTACTCTGTGCAGGCGTCGCCCAAGCCGACAACAGCAAAGCCAACGCACCGGTCGTTATCGACAACGATGGCTTCAAGGAACCGCTGAGCAAACTCAAGTTCAACCCGGGGCTGGATCAACGCGAATTCGAACGCTCGACGCTCAACGCACTGGCGGTCTATGACCCGCTGGAAGAGTGGAACCGCCGGGTTTACCACTTCAACTACCGCTTCGACCAATGGGTGTTCCTGCCCGTGGTCGACGGTTATCGCTACATCACCCCGAGCTTCCTGCGCACCGGCGTGAGCAACTTCTTCAATAACCTGGGTGACGTGCCGAACCTGTTCAACAGTCTGTTGCAGCTCAAGGGTCATCGCTCGTTGGAGACAACCGGGCGACTGCTGCTCAACACCACGATCGGCGTCGCCGGCCTCTGGGACCCGGCCACCGCCATGGGCTTGCCGCGCCAAAGCGAAGACTTCGGCCAGACGCTGGGCTTCTACGGCGTACCGGGCGGCGCCTACTTCGTCCTGCCGATCCTCGGCCCGTCCAACCTGCGCGACACCGCAGGCCTGGCCGTCGACTACACCGGAGAATCGGCGATCAACTTCCTGAACGTCTCCAAAGTCAGCGAAAACCACCCGGAAATCTGGGTCCTGCGCGGTATCGACAAGCGCTACCAGACCAGCTTCCGCTACGGCCAGTTGAACTCGCCGTTCGAGTACGAGAAGGTGCGTTACGTCTACACCGAGTCCCGCAAGTTGCAGATCGCCGAGTAACTCTGGCGGCACAAAATCTGACGGCAACAAAAAAGGCCATTCGATGCGAATCGAATGGCCTTTTCATTTCCGGCCACACCACAAACCCAATGTGGGAGCGGGCTTGCTCGCGAAAGCGGCTTCACATTCAACAGAGATGTTGACTGACACACCGCTTTCGCGAGCAAGCCCGCTCCCACATTTGATTGTGGTGGTCTCTGGAAATAATCAGGCTTTAGCCTTTCACGGATTTCCAGATTTTGCTGGCGGCCATAACACCCACCAACACCACCGCCCCCGCCACAATCCCCGCCACCGCATTCAGCAACGCCGGCACAATAAACCCTGCCCCACCCGCACTCGCGCCGACACTTTCAATCCAGTGATGCACCACCGGCACGCCGTGGGTCAGGATCCCGCCGCCGACCAAAAACATCGCAGCGGTACCAATCACCGACAGGCTTTTCATCATGTACGGTGCCGCCCGCAGGATCGCCCCGCCGATGCTTTTGGCCATTTGTCCCGGTTTCTGGGTCAGCCACAGGCCGAGATCGTCGAGTTTGACGATGCCCGCCACCAGGCCATAGACGCCGATGGTCATGACGATGGCGATGCCGGACAGCACGATCACTTGCTGGGTCAACGTGGCGTCGGCCACGGTGCCGAGGGTGATGGCGATGATTTCCGCCGAAAGGATGAAGTCGGTGCGAATCGCGCCTTTGATCTTGTCCTGTTCGTACGCCACCAGATCGGTCGCCGGATCAGCCACGGCTTCGACCAATTGGGCATGCCCGGCGTCATCTTCAGCCTTGCTGTGGAGAAACTTGTGGGCCAGTTTTTCGAACCCTTCGAAGCACAGGTACGCACCGCCGACCATCAACAACGGCGTGACCAGCCACGGTACGAACGCGCTGATGGCCAGCGCCGAGGGCACCAAAATCAGTTTGTTGCGAAACGAGCCCTTGGCCACGGCCCAAACCACCGGGATTTCCCGTTCGGCGCGTACGCCGCTGACCTGCTGGGCATTGAGCGCCAAGTCATCGCCGAGCACGCCGGCGGTTTTCTTCGCGGCCATTTTGGTCATCAACGCTACATCATCGAGTACGGCGGCAATATCGTCGATCAGCACCAGCAAACTGCTTCCTGCCATGGGTCAGGCTTCCCTACATAAAAAAGTGCGCGAAGCATAACGCGCGCGATGCAGGGGAAGCGAGGCGCCTCAGTGATCCGCGGGCATTTGCCAGCCGCCGCCAAGGCTCTGGAACAGCGCAACGCTGCCCTGACTGAGCAACCCTTGGGTGTCGCGCCAGTTCTGTTCGGCTTGCAGCAACACCAACTGCTGGGTCAGCACCGCTTGCTGACTGACAATACCCGCGCGTTGTTGCGCCTCCTGGCTGCCGAACAACTGCTGATTGCGCTGATACATCTGTTCAAAGGCCTGGGCCTGGGTGTGCAGATGATTGATCGCCGACAGATTGTCCTCGACGTTTTGCAGGGCACTGAGCACTGTCCCCCGATAGTTGGCCACATCCTGATCGTAGCTGGCCTGGGCCTGTTGTTTCGCCGCCTCCCGCGCGCCGCCGTCGAAAATGGTTTCGGCCAGCGCCGGGCCGAGGGTCCAGATGCGGTTAGGCACGGAGAACAATCCCCCAGCGCGGTGCCGCGATAGCCGGCTTCGGCAGTCAGGTCCAGCGTCGGGAAAAACGCCGCTTCGGCGACACCGATTTTCGCGTTCGCCGCCGCCGCCACGCGCTCGGCAGACACCACATCCGGGCGTCGTTGCAACAGGCTTGATGGCAGGGTTCGCGGCGGCATTGGCAGCACAAAATTGTAGCTGTCCACGGCGGGCAGATTGAACTGCGCCGGTGCCACACCCACCAGCACCGCCAGTGCATGTTCGGCCTGTTCTCGCGAGCGCTGTGAGGTTTGCAGGTCGGCAATTACCGTGGCCAACTGGTCCTGAGCCACCAGTAACTGGTCGTTGGTTGCCGTGCCCTGGACCGTTTGCGCTTGAATCATCTCCAGCAACTGTTGATTGATGGTCTGCTGTTTCTGCAACAGGTCGACATCCATGTCCAGTTGCCGCAATCCCAGGTAGTTGGTAGCCACGCTGGCATCGATGGACAGGCGCACCCCGGCCAGCAACGCATCGGACGACTGCAGCGAGGCCTGGCTCGACTCGATGCCTCGTCGCACCAGCCCCCACAAATCCGGCTCCCAACTGGCGCTCAGGGTGGCGCTGACCGATTGCGAAACGCCGGCGCTACCGCCACTGCTGCTGACGCCAGTGGTCGTCGTGCTGGAACTGGAACTGCTGCCGCCCACACCCCGCGTCCCGGAAAGCCCGACCCCCACTGTCGGCCACAACCCGGCGCGACTCGACGCCACTTGCGCCTGCGCCAGGCGATACGCGGCTTCAGCGGCGATGATCGACTGGTTGGCCTTGGCCGAACGGGCGATCAGGTCGTTCAGGACCGGATCCTGATAGGCCAGCCACCACTGGCTGTCCAGCGCACCCTGCGGATTGGCCTCCGCCCGCTGCCATTGACTGCCTTCCTTGAAGGTCATCGGCAGCTCGATGGCTGGCTTGTGGTAATCGGGGCCGACCATGCAACCGCTCAGCGCCATACTGAAAACACCCGCCAGAATGAACACCACAATCCCCTGCGGGAGCGAGCTTGCTCGCGATAGCGGCTGAACATTCAACATAGATGTCGACTGATTTGGCGCCTTCGCGAGCAAGCTCGCTCCCACAGGGTTTTCGACAGTTTCTACGAGGGATGCATGAAGCTTCATTTATTGCTCCTTGCGGCGCAGGCGCTGGGACGCCCGGTCGAGCCAGAGGTAAATCACCGGAGTGGTGTAGAGCGTCAGCAACTGGCTGAACACCAATCCGCCAATAATCGAAATCCCCAAGGGCCGGCGCAATTCGGAGCCATAGCCGATGCCCAGCACCAGCGGCAATGCGCCGAGAATCGCCGCCAGGGTGGTCATCATGATCGGCCGAAAACGGATCAGGCACGCACGGCGAATCGCTTCCTTGGCGCTCAGGCCGGACTCCCGGCGCTCGGTGATGGCGAAGTCGATCATCATGATCGCGTTTTTCTTGACGATACCAATCAGCAAAATCACCCCCACCAGCGCAATGATCGACAGTTCGGTACCGGTCAGCAGTAATGCAATCAGCGCACCGACCCCGGCGGACGGCAGGGTCGAGAGGATCGTCAACGGGTGCACCAGGCTCTCGTAAAGCATGCCCAGCACGACATACACCGACAGCAGCGCCGCGACGATCAGCAACGGCTCATTGGCCACCGACGACTGGAACACCTGCGCCGTGCCGGCGAACTGGCCAACGATGCTTGCTGGCATTCGCAACTGCGCCACGGCGTTCTCCACCAGCGCCGTCGCCTGACCGATGGACACGCCGGAGACGAGGTTGAACGAGGCCGTGACCGCCGGAAAGGTGCCCTGATGGCTGATGGAAATCGCCGTGCGGCCCACCGAATAGTCGGCAATCGCCGACAGCGGGACCAACTGTTGCTTGGCGGTGGCACTGAGGTTAGGCGCCGCCGCACTGCCTTTGGTAGTGGCGGCGGCCTTGCCGACGGGCACATAAATCCCCTTGAGCGCCGCCGGGTCGGACCAGTACGGCGGCGCCACTTCCATCACCACGTGATACTGGTTGGCCGAGCGGTAGATAGTCGAGACCTGACGTTGGCCGAAAGCGTCGTACAACGTCTGATCGATGGCCGACATGCTCACCCCCAAACGCGCAGCCGCGTCGCGATTGACGATCACGCTGGCCATTAGACTGTTGTCCTGCTGATCGGTGTTGATGTCAGTCAGTTGGGGCAAGGTGTGCAGCACCGCCACCACCTTGGGCACCCATTCGTCGAGGGTGCTCTGGTCATCAGCGGTCATGGTGTATTGATACTGCGCCCCGCTCTGTCGGCCGCCTACGGTGATGTCCTGGGCCGACTGTAAATACAGGCGGGTGCCGGGCATGTCGCCGAGGGTTTTGCGCACCTGGGCCATGACCTGATCGGCGCTGTCCTTGCGGTCAGACAGGGATTTGAGGGTGATGAACAACTGCGCACTGTTGACCGCCCCGCCAATCCCCCCGCCACCGCCGACAAACCCGCCGACCGTCTCGACATTCGGATTGCTCAGGACCTTGCGGTTGATGTCGCTGAAGTTCGACTGAATCGCACCGAACGAAATACTCTGGGAAGCAATGATGCTGCCGGACATGCGCCCGGTGTCTTCCTGTGGGAAGAAACCCTTGGGTACCAGCACATACAGCACACACGCCAGCACGATCACCAGCAAAGTGGTCAGGCCCATCAGAAACGAATGCTCGATCACCCAGCCGAGGGTGCGGTCATAGAAGCGATGGAAGCGCGAATCCGGGTGATCACTGTCGCTGGCGGCCTGCTCTTTAGTACGCAGCAGTACACTGGACAGCATCGGCGTCACCGTCAGCGAAACCACCATCGAAATAACGATGGCCACCGACAGCGAAATCGAGAACTCGCGAAACAACCGCCCGACAATCCCGCCCATCAGCAGCAACGGAATGAACACCGCCACCAGCGAGACGCTGATGGTCATCACGGTGAACCCGACTTCCCGCGCGCCGGCCAGTGCCGCCTGCATCCGGCTTTCGCCCTTCTCCAGGTGACGCATGATGTTCTCGACGACCACGATGGCATCGTCCACCACAAAGCCTGTGGAAATGGTCAGCGCCATCAGCGACAAGTTGTTCAGGCTGTAGCCCAGAAAATACATCGCGCCAAACGTGCCGAGCAGCGACAGCGGCACCACGATGGCCGGCACCAGCGTGCTGCGCCAGTCGCGGAAAAACGCGAAAGTCACCAACGTGACCAAGGCAATCGAGATCATCAGCGTCAACTCGACATCCCGTAGCGACGCCCGGATGGTGGTGGTGCGGTCCATCAGGGTGTTGATCTTGATCGACGACGGAATCGAACTCTGGAGAAACGGCAGCTCAGCCTTCACCGCATCCACGGTGTCGATGACGTTGGCCCCCGGTTGCTTGAACACGACCAGCAGCACCGCCGGTTTGCCGTTGGACAGACCGAAGTTGCGCAGGTCCTCGACATCCTCGGTGACATCGCCCAAGTCCGAGATACGCACCAGATCGCCGTTGCTTTGCTTGACCACCAACGGCCCGTAGTCCGCGCCTTGGTAAAGCATGTCGTTGGCTTTCAGGCCGTAAGACTGATCGCCCACCGACACCGTGCCCTTGGGCAGGTTGACGTTGGCCGCCTGAATCACCTGACGCACCTGCTCCAGGCTGACGCCGTAGCGATTGAGCCGGTCCGGATTGAGATCAATCCGCACCGCCGGCAAAGACGCGCCCCCACCGTCACATCGCCGACCCCGGTAGTCTGCAGCAAACGCTGCTCCAGCAAGGTCGAGGCCACGTCATACATTTGCCCGCGGGTGGCGCTGTCGGAGGTCAGGCTGAGGATCAGGATCGGCGAGTCGGCCGGGTTGACCTTGCGGTAGGTCGGGTTGCCGGACAAGTCGCTGGGCAAGCTGCTGCGCGCAGCGTTGATCGCCGCTTGAACATCCCGGGCGGCGCCGTCGATGTCACGATTAAGGTCAAATTGCAGGGTGATGCGTGTCGCCCCCAGCGAACTGGACGACGTCATCTCGGTGACCCCGGCGATTTGCCCGAACTGGCGTTCCAGTGGCGTGGCTACCGACGACGCCACGGTACTCGGGTCTGCTCCCGGCAATGATGCGCGCACACTGATGGTCGGGAAATCCACCTGCGGCAGCGGCGCCACCGGCAACAGATTGAACGCCAGCACACCAAACAGCGCCAACCCGACTGCCAGCAATGTGGTGGCAATAGGACGCTGGATAAAGGGCGCGCTAAGGTTCATCGCGATAGGCCTCGACCACCGGCTGGCGCCGACTGAAACGCCGCTCCAGACTGTGCATGGCGAGGAAAATCACCGGCGTGGAAAACAGCGTCAGCAATTGGCTCAGCAGCAGCCCGCCAATGATCGCGATCCCCAGTGGATGGCGCAGTTCAGAGCCGATCCCGGTGCCCAGCGCCAAAGGCACCGCACCAAACAGCGAGGCCATGCTGGTCATCAGGATCGGTCGAAACCGTAACTCGGCGGCCTGACGAATCGCCGCCACCGGGTCCAGCCCGCCCTCGCGCTCCAGTTCCAGGGCGAAGTCGACCATCATGATGCCGTTCTTCATCACGATCCCGATCAGCAACACAATGCCGATCAGGCCGATGATGTCGAACTGCGTGCCGGTGATCAGCAACGCCAGCAACGCCCCCAGTGCAGCGGACAGCAAGGTCGAGAGAATCGTTATCGGGTGCACGAAACTCTCGTAGAGAATCCCCAGCATCAGGTACACCACGACGACAGCGGCCAGCACCAGAAACACCTGGTTGGACAGCGACGCCTCAAAGGTTGCCGCCGCCCCTTCCAGGTTTGCCTGCACCGACAGCGGCAGCCCGGCCTGGGCTTCGATGTCCTTGAGCCGGGTGACGGCAGCGCCGAGGGTCTGGCCGGGGGCCAGGTTGAACGAGACATCGGCATAGGGGAATTGCCCCAGGCGATTGATGGTGACCGGCGTGCGGATCACTTGCATGGTCGCCATGCTCGACAGTGGCGCCACGCCGCCGGACGGGATGTCCACGTACAGTCCGGTCAGCAAGTCCGCCAGATTGCGTGGCGGATGATCGGTGGCAATCACCACGTGATACTGGTTGAGCTGGGTGTAGATGGTCGAGACCTGACGCTGGCCGAAGGCGTCGTACAGCACGTCGTCGATGGCCTGCGGCGTGACGCCCAAGCGCGACGCGGTGGCGCGGTCGAAGTTGAGCTGGAGCTGATTGCCGAACTGCATCGCCTGGCTTTGCACATCGGTGAACATCGGGTCCTGCTTGATCGCCGCCAGCAGTTTGGTGGTCCACTGCTCCAGCTCGTCAGGATCGGTGGCCTGCAAGCCCAGGCGATAACTGGTGGTCGATACCGTGGCATCGAGGGTCAGGTCCTGCACGCTATGCAGGTACAAGCGAATCCCGGCGTCGTCGGCATTGGCGTCGGAGAGCCGGCGAATCACCGCTGCACTGTTGTCACGATCGCCGTGGGGCTTGAGGTTGATCAGCAGGTTGCCCTGGTTGATCGTCGGGTTGGTTTGATCGATGCCGACGAAGGATGACAGGCTCGCCACCGCCGGGTCCTTCAAAATCCGCGCCGCCAACCGTTGTTGTTCAACCTGCATCTGCTGGAAGGAGATGGTCGGTGACGCCTGGGAAATACCCTGGATCAGCCCGGTGTCCTGCTCGGGAAAGAAGCCCTTTGGCATGATCACAATGATCAGCAGGGTCAGCACCGCAGTGATCACCACGGAGATCAACGTCAGGCCCCGATGCACCAGCACCCAGTCCAGGCCTTTGACGTAATAGCCGTTGATGCGGTCGAAGAAATCGACCCGGCGCTCTTCCTTTTTATGCTTGAGCATCCGCGAACACATCATCGGCGTCAGCGTCAGGGAAATCAGCGCCGAGATGACGATGGTCACCGCCACCGTCATGGCGAATTCGCGAAACAGCCGTCCCACCACATCCCCCATGAATAGCAGCGGAATCATCACCGCGATCAACGCTATCGACAGCGAAATAATGGTGAAACCGATCTGCTCCGAGCCCTTGAGCGCGGCTTCCATCGGCGAGTCGCCGGCCTCGATGTAGCGCGTGATGTTTTCGATCATGACGATGGCGTCATCGACCACAAAACCGATGGCAATGGTCAGCGCCATCAGCGTCAGGTTGTTCAGCGAAAATCCAAACCCATAGGCCACCGCCAAAGTGCCGATCAGCGTCAGCGGCACGGTCACGGCTGGAATGATCGTCGCGGGTAAATTGCGCAGGAACAGGAAAATCACGATTACCACCAGCAGCACCGCTACGCCCAGTTCGTACTGCACGTCGGTGACCGAAGCGCGGATGGTTTGCGTGCGGTCAGTGAGTACGGCGACCTTGAGGGTGGCCGGCAAACTGGCGCGCAGTTTGGGCAACAGTTGCTGCACCCGGTCGACGACGTCGATCACGTTGGCACCGGGCTGGCGCTGAATATTAAGGACAATCGATGGCGTGCTGTCGGTCCAGGCCGCCTGACGCGGGTTTTCCGGACCCTGGGTCGAGCTGGCGATCTGCGACAAGCGAATGGGCGCCCCGTTTTTGTAGGCGATCACCAGATCACGGTATTCCTCGGCCGACTGCAACTGGTCGTTGCTGCCGATGGAGTAGGCCTGGTACTTGCCGTCGATGTTGCCCTTGGCCTGGTTGACGTTGGCGGTGCCCAGCGAGGTGCGCAGGTCGTCGATGGACAACCCCAGATTATTCAGCGCCGAGGTGTTGGCCTCGACCCGCACCGCCGGGCGCTGGCCGCCGCTGATGGTGACCAGGCCAACCCCGGTGATCTGCGAAATTTTCTGCGCCAGACGGGTGTCGGCCAGGTCTTCGACCTTGGTCAGCGGCAGCACGTCAGAGGTCAGCGATAGCGTCAGCACCGGGGCATCGGCCGGGTTGACCTTGCTGTAGACCGGCGGATACGGCAGGTTGGCCGGTAGGAAAGTCCCGGCAGCGTTGATCGCGGCTTGCACTTCCTGTTCGGCGACATCCAGCGACAGCGACAAATCGAATTGCAGGGTCACCACCGACGCGCCGTCGGAACTGGTGGAGTTCATCGACTTGAGGCCCGGCATCTCGCCGAGCTGACGTTCCAGCGGCGCGGTGATCGACGAACTGATCACCTCCGGGCTCGCGCCGGGATACTGGGTGAAAACCTGAATCGTCGGATAATCCACTTCCGGCAGCGCCGAAACCGACAGCAGGTGATAACCGAGCATGCCCAGCAACAGCACGGCCACCATCAGTAATGTGGTGGCCACCGGGCGTTCGATAAAGGGCCGCGAGACGTTCATGACTGGCCATCCCTCACTGCGTGACGACCTTCACAGCAGAACCGTCATCCAGTTTGTCCGCGCCCTCGGTGACCACCTGCTCGCCCTGTTTCACGCCATTGTCGAGAATCGCCGAAACATCGCCCGTGGCCGGCCCGGTCTTGACGTTACGCAGGCTGACCTTGTTGCCGGGATCGACCACCACAAACACGAAATCGCCCTTGCTGCCGTGCTGAATCGCCCGGGTCGGCACCACCGTGATTTGCGTCAGGGTGTCGGCCTTGAGCCGGGCGTTGACGAACTGATTGGGAAACAGCGCCTTGCCCGAGTCATCGAACTGCGCCTTGACCTTGATCGTACCGGTGCTGGTATCGACCTGATTGTCCAGCGCCAGCAGGCTGCCGGTGCCCAACAGGTTGTGCTTGTTACGG
This sequence comes from Pseudomonas sp. 10S4, assembly GCF_034344865.1. NCBI lineage: Bacteria > Pseudomonadati > Pseudomonadota > Gammaproteobacteria > Pseudomonadales > Pseudomonadaceae > Pseudomonas > Pseudomonas sp. 10S4. The sequence continues at coordinate 3,782,206 of NZ_CP133774.1, read as the reverse complement.
TCGTAGGCCAGTACCGTCACCGCGCCTTTGGCCATGGCCTGATTGATCGCCCCCAGGTCATCTTCTGGCACGGCGAAGACCACGGTCGCCGGGGTCATCTGGGTAATCACCGCAATACCGGTGGTGCTCGCGGTGGTGACGTAATTGCCGGGATCGACCTGGCGCAAACCGACCACACCATCGACCGGTGAGGTGATGGTGCAATAACTCAACTGCACTTCCAGGTTCTGCACACTGCCCTGATCGGAGGCGACCGTGCCTTGCAGCTGCTGTACCAGAGAGGCCTGGGTGTCGAGTGTTTGCTGGGTGGTGGAGCCGACCTTGATCAGCTCACGATAGCGCGCCAGGTCCCGCACTGCGTTGCTCAACAACGCCTGATCATGCATGAGCGTGCCCTTGGCTACCGCCAGTTGCGCCTTGAGCGCGCGGTCGTCGATACGGGCGATGACCTGTCCCTTGTGCACCTGCTGGCCTTCCTTGAACTCGACCGAGCTGAGAATCCCATCGACCTGAGTGATCACCGTCACACTGCGGGTCGGCGTGACCGTGCCCAAGGCATCGATGTACACCGGCACGTCCTGCAACTTGACGGCCGCCGCCGCAACGGGCTCGGCGGGAGGCGGCGGTTTAACCTTGTGGCGCCCTTGCACCAGGAAATACCAAAGCGCGACCGCCAGCAGCACCAGCAGGAGTACCCCGACTGCCAGGCCGATTTTGCTTCGTCTGCTTTTCTCCACAGTGTTCACTCGAACAGGCCGACAGTGATGCGCGGCGATTGAAAGTGAAGCCCGGCCACTCAAGATCAATAGTGCCAATGGCTGATCGCTGCCTTGAACTCTAGCAGTGGGTCGGCGGTTCACCCGAACATCCGCAAACTTGTTCAGCGTACCGACAGAGATTGTCAGTAACCGTTCGGTTACAGGCATTCTTGAGCGCCGCGCGAGGCCGGTGCTACCATGCGCAACCGCCAGAACAGGCAAGGAACCCCCTGGTTTATGAGCACTATCCGCGAGCGCAACAAAGAACTGATCCTGCGTGCCGCCAGTGAAGAATTTGCCGACAAGGGCTTCGCTGCGACCAAAACCAGTGATATCGCAGCCAAGGCCGGATTGCCCAAGCCCAACGTCTACTACTACTTCAAATCCAAGGAAAACCTCTACCGCGAGGTCCTGGAAAGCATCATCGAGCCGATCCTGCAGGCCTCGACGCCCTTCAACGCCGATGGCGTGCCCAGCGAAGTGCTGAGCGGCTACATCCGCTCCAAGATCCGCATCTCCCGCGATCTGCCCTTCGCCTCCAAGGTGTTCGCCAGCGAAATCATGCACGGCGCCCCACACCTGAGCGCCGACCTGGTCGAACGACTCAACGGCCAGGCCAAACACAACATCGACTGCATCCAGACCTGGATCGACCGCGGCCAGATCGCCGCCATCGACCCCAACCACCTGATGTTCAGCATCTGGGCCGCGACCCAGACCTATGCCGACTTTGACTGGCAGATCTCGGCGGTGACCGGTAAAGCGAAGCTGGACGAGGCGGATTACGAAGCGGCGGCGCAGACGATTATTCGGTTGGTGCTCAAGGGGTGTGAGCCGGACTGAAAGACCGCGGCGCGGCTATTCGCGAGCAAGCCCGCTCCCACAGTGGATTGGCGGTGTTTACACATGTTGTGTCCACCACAGGCCCAATGTGGGAGCGGGCTTGCTCGCGAAAGCGGTAGATCAATCAACAAAAATGTCAGGCAGTAACCCCAGCATCCGCCCGCAACCCCTGCGCCTCAATCGCGCTGATCGCGCACTGTTCATCCACATCCGACAGATCGCCGCTGATGCCTACCGCTCCCAGCACATTCCCGTCCTGATCCCGAATCAATACACCGCCCGGTGCCGGCACGACGCTGCCCTGCCCCAGGCTATTCAATGCAGCAATAAACGCCGGGCGTTGCTGGGCATCCAGTGCCAGCAGCCGCGAGCCTTTGCCCAGCGCAATCGCACCCCAGGCTTTGCCGATGGCGATTTGCGGGCGCAGCAGGCTGGCGCCGTCTTCTCGCTGTAGAGAAAGAAGATGCCCGCCGGCATCCAATACAGCGATGGTCAGCGGAGCTGCGCAGATTGCACGCCCTGCGGCGATGGCCTGACTGGTCAGGCTGACTGCGACTTTCAAGGTTAAAGCGCTCATGGTGCCGTCCTCATTTTGTTTTTGGGAAAGCCGTTGGACTGCTACGTAATGCCGCAGTCCGATGCAACAAATAGAACACAATAGATTATTTATTTGTATACAATAATTCTCGAAAAGCGCCACATGCGACGAAAAGCCACAGCAGAACGGGCTTCCGACGAATGAAACAGTCGCTTGAGAAAATGGATTGACCTGCGCCGTCCGCCGTGAATACACTCTGCGCAAAGCCACTTGTATACAATTACAAAACGTAAGAGGCACCAAAACCATGAGCAAAATGAGAGCAATCGAAGCCGCCGTTCTGGTGATGCGCCGCGAAGGGGTTGATACCGCTTTTGGCATCCCGGGCGCCGCGATCAACCCGCTGTACTCCGCCTTGCAGAAGGTCGGTGGCATCGATCACGTCCTCGCACGCCATGTTGAAGGCGCTTCGCACATGGCCGAGGGCTACACCCGCACCAAGGCTGGCAACATCGGCGTGTGCATCGGCACTTCCGGCCCGGCGGGCACTGACATGGTCACCGGGCTTTACAGCGCCTCGGCCGACTCGGTGCCGATCCTGTGCATCACCGGCCAGGCACCACGGGCCCGTATGCATAAGGAAGACTTCCAGGCCGTCGACATCACGGCCATCGTCAAGCCAGTGACCAAGTGGTCGACCACCGTCATGGAACCGGGCCAAGTGCCTTACGCGTTCCAGAAAGCTTTCTACGAAATGCGCTCCGGTCGTCCAGGCCCAGTGCTGATCGACCTGCCGTTCGACGTGCAGATGGCTGAAATCGAATTCGACATCGATGCCTACGAACCACTGCCACTGGCCAAGCCCACCGCTAACCGCGTGCAAATCGAGAAGGCCCTGGCCATGCTCGATCAGGCTGAGCGCCCATTGCTGGTCGCCGGTGGCGGCATCATCAACGCCGACGCCAGCGAGTTGCTGGTGGAGTTTGCCGAGTTGACCGGCATTCCAGTGATCCCGACCCTGATGGGCTGGGGCACCATCCCGGACGATCACCCATTGATGGTCGGCATGGTTGGCTTGCAAACTTCGCACCGTTACGGCAACGCAACAATGCTGAAATCGGACGTGGTATTGGGCGTCGGTAACCGTTGGGCCAACCGCCACACCGGCTCGATCGACGTTTACACCGAAGGCCGCAAGTTCATTCACGTTGACATCGAACCGACGCAAATCGGCCGCGTGTTCACCCCGGACCTGGGCATCGTTTCCGACGCCGCTGCCGCGCTGACCGTGTTCATCGAAGTCGCTCGTGAATGGCAAGCTGCTGGCAAGCTGAAAAACCGCAGCGCCTGGCTGCAAGATTGCCAGCAGCGCAAAGCCAGCCTGCATCGCAAGACTCACTTCGACAACGTGCCGGTCAAGCCGCAGCGCGTGTATGAAGAGATGAACCAGGTGTTCGGCAAAGACACCTGCTACGTCAGCACCATCGGTCTGTCGCAGATTGCCGGCGCGCAGTTCCTGCACGTCTACAAACCGCGTCACTGGATCAACTGCGGCCAGGCCGGCCCGTTGGGCTGGACCATTCCGGCAGCGCTGGGCGTGGTCAAGGCTGATCCGACCCGCAAGGTTGTGGCATTGTCGGGCGACTACGACTTCCAGTTCATGATCGAAGAATTGGCGGTGGGCGCGCAGTTCAAACTGCCGTACATCCACGTGGTGGTGAACAACTCGTACCTGGGGCTGATCCGTCAGGCCCAGCGCGGTTTCGACATGGACTACTGCGTGCAGCTGTCCTTCGATAACCTCAACGCTCCGGAACTCAACGGTTACGGTGTTGACCACGTCGCAGTTGCCGAAGGCCTCGGTTGCAAGGCACTGCGAGTGTTCGAGCCGGCTCAGATCCAGCCTGCCCTGCGCAAGGCTCAGGAACTGATGGAAGAGTTCAAGGTGCCGGTGATCGTCGAGATTATCCTGGAGCGCGTGACCAACATTTCCATGGGCACCGAGATCAACGCGGTCAACGAATTCGAAGACCTGGCGTTGGTCGGTAACGATGCGCCGACCGCGATTTCGCTGCTCGATTAACTGCTGATCGTTCCCACTGTGGGAGCGGGCTTGCTCGCGAAGGCGTCGGCACAGTCAACATTGATGTCGCCTGATATACCGCTTTCGCGAGCAAGCCCGCTCCCACAGGGGGCCCTCACACACATACGGGAGACCACCATGCCGCGTTTCGCAGCCAACCTGTCCATGCTGTTCACCGAACAGGATTTTCTTGCCCGTTTTGAAGCGGCCGCCAAGGCCGGTTTCAGTGGTGTCGAATACCTGTTCCCTTACGACTTCAGCTCCGCCGAGATCAAGGCCAAGCTCGACGCCAACGGTCTGACTCAGGTGCTGTTCAACCTGCCGGCCGGTGACTGGGCCAAGGGCGAACGCGGTATCGCGTGCCTGCCGGATCGGGTCGAAGAGTTCCGCGCCGGGGTCGACCTGGCAATCGCTTACGCCAAAGTGCTGGGCAACACCCAGATCAACTGCCTGGCCGGGATTCGTCCACAAAACGTCGATGACGCCACCGTGGAAAAAACCTTCGTCAGCAACCTCAAGTACGCGGCCGACAAGCTGCAAGCGGCGGGTATCAAACTGGTGATGGAAGCGATCAACACTCGCGACATCCCGGGTTTCTACCTGAACAACACCGCGCAAGCCCTGTCGATTCGCGAACAGGTCGGCAGCGCCAACCTGTTCCTGCAATACGACATCTACCACATGCAAATCATGGAAGGCGACCTGGCCCGCACCCTGCAATCGCACCTGGGCGAGATCAACCACGTGCAGTTGGCGGACAACCCAGGGCGCAATGAACCGGGCACCGGTGAAATCAACTACCGCTTCCTGTTCGAACACTTGGACCGCATTGGTTATCAGGGTTGGGTTGGTTGTGAATACAAGCCGCTGACCACCACTGAAGCGGGTCTGGGCTGGTTGAAAACCCATAACGCAATTTGACACGGAACCTGTGGGAGCGAGCTTGTGTGGCGAGGGGCTTGCCCCCGTTCGGCTGCGAAGCAGTCGCAAAACCTGCACATGTGTTCTATCTGACTGACCGCAAAAACACATTTGGGGCCGCTTCGCGACCCAACGGGGGCAAGCCCCCTCGCCACAAAGAGCTCATCGGTCCAGAGCCGGGAGCCAAACAAAAACAAGAGGATTTTCTCATGGCTAAAATCGGATTTATCGGCACCGGCATCATGGGCCACCCAATGGCGTTGAACCTGCAGAAAGCCGGTCACAGCCTGTTCCTGTCGGCGCACCACGACCCCGCCCCGGCTGACCTGGTTGCCGGTGGCGCCATCGCCTTGGCCAACCCGAAAGAAGTCGCCCAGGAAGCCGAATTCATCATCATCATGGTGCCGGATACCCCGCAGGTCGAAGACGTGCTGTTCCGCGCTGACGGCATCGCCGCCGGTGTTGGCAAAGGCAAAGTGGTGATCGACATGAGCTCGATCTCGCCAACCGCTACCAAAGCTTTCGCCGCCAAGATCAACGAAAAAGGCGCCCAGTACCTCGACGCGCCAGTGTCCGGCGGTGAAGTGGGCGCCAAGGCTGCGAGCCTGAGCATCATGATCGGCGGCGATGCCGATGCCTTCGAACGCGCCTTGCCGCTGTTCCAGGCCATGGGCAAGAACATCACCCTGGTCGGTGGCAATGGCGACGGTCAAACCGCGAAAGTGGCGAACCAGATCATCGTTGCGCTGAACATCCAGGCTGTCGCTGAAGCCCTGCTGTTCGCCTCGAAAAACGGTGCCGATCCAGCCAAGGTTCGTGAAGCGCTGATGGGCGGTTTTGCTTCGTCGAAGATCCTCGAAGTGCACGGTGATCGCATGATCAAAGGCACCTTCGACCCAGGCTTCCGCATCAGCCTGCACCAGAAGGACCTGAACCTGGCCCTGCAAGGTGCCCGCGAACTGAACATCAACCTGCCGAACACCGCCAACGCCCAGCAAGTGTTCAGCACCTGCGCGGCCATCGGTGGCAGCAACTGGGATCACTCGGCGCTGATCAAAGGCCTGGAACACATGGCGAATTTCTCGATTCGCGATAAGAAGTAAGCCTTACCCCCCGCTCCCCTGTAGGAGCGACCTGTGGTGAGGGGGCTTGTCGGAATGCCGCACCACCCCGTTGGGCTGCGAAGCTGCCCCGAAATCTCTGACGCATTAAAGATTTTGTGAGTGCTACGCACTCAAACGGGGGCAAGCCCCTCGCCACAGGGCCCGCTCCCACAGGGGGCCGAGTTACCCTTCAAATAACAAGAATTCCGGGAGCCCGCCATGTCGGTCGATCCGCAACATCTGCTGCGCGAGCTGTTTGCCACAGCCATCGACGCGGCCCATCCGCAACAAGTCCTCGAAGCCCATTTACCCAAAGATCGTAGCGGTCGCGTGATCGTCATCGGCGCCGGCAAAGCCGCAGCGGCCATGGCCCAAGTGGTCGAGCGTTGCTGGCAGGGTGAAGTCTCAGGCTTAGTGGTGACCCGCTACGGCCACGGCGCCCCGTGCGAAAAAATCGAAGTGGTCGAAGCCGCGCACCCGGTGCCGGATGCGGCCGGTCTGGCCGTGGCCAAACGCGTGCTGGAACTGGTCAGCAACCTGACCGAAGACGACCGCGTGATCTTCCTGCTCTCCGGCGGCGGCTCTGCGCTACTCGCACTTCCGGCGGCGGGAATTACCCTCGCCGACAAGCAATCCATCAACAAAGCCCTGCTCAAATCCGGCGCGACCATCGGCGAGATGAACTGCGTGCGCAAGCACCTCTCGGCGATCAAGGGCGGCCGTCTCGGCAAAGCCTGCTGGCCCGCCACTGTTTATACCTACGCGATTTCCGATGTACCGGGCGACCTCGCCACCGTCATCGCCTCCGGCCCGACCGTGGCCGACCCGAGTACCTCGGCCGAAGCCCTGGCGATCCTAAAGCGCTACAGCATCGAAGTCCCGGCCTCGGTGCGCACCTGGCTGCAAAGCCCGGAATCGGAAACCGTCAAACCAGGCGACCCGAGCCTGGCCCGCAGTCATTTCCAATTGATCGCTCGTCCGCAGCAATCCCTGGAAGCGGCGGCGGTGAAGTGCCGTCAGGCCGGTTTCAGTCCGCTGATCCTCGGTGACCTGGAAGGCGAATCCCGGGAAGTGGCGAAAGTCCACGCCGGCATCGCGCGGCAGATCGTCCTGCATGGCCAGCCATTGGCGGCGCCGTGCGTGATTCTTTCCGGCGGCGAAACCACGGTCACCGTGCGCGGCAATGGTCGCGGCGGGCGCAACGCCGAATTCCTGCTGAGCCTGACCGACAGCCTCAAAGGCCTGCCCGGCGTCTACGCCCTGGCCGGTGACACTGACGGCATTGACGGCTCCGAAGACAACGCCGGCGCGATCATGACCCCGGACAGCTACGCCCGCGCCGCCGCCCTCGGTTTGAGCGCCAGCGACGAGTTGGACAACAACAATGGCTACGGCTATTTCGAGGCGCTGGACGCCCTGATCGTCACCGAACCGACGCGCACCAACGTCAACGACTTCCGCGCCATCCTGATTCTCGAGAGCACACACCATGACGCCTGATAAAAAGGTCAAAATCCTCGCCACCCTCGGCCCTGCCACCGACGGGATCGATGACATCCGCGAACTGGTGCAGGCCGGGGTCAATATCTTCCGGCTGAATTTCAGCCACGGCGATCACGCTGACCATGCCCAGCGCTATCAGTGGATTCGTGAAGTCGAGCGCCAACTGAATTACCCGCTCGGGATTCTGATGGACCTGCAAGGCCCGAAACTGCGGGTCGGCAAGTTTGCCGGCGGCAAGGTGCAACTGCATCGCGGCCAGGCCCTGCGCCTGGACCTCGACCCGACCCCGGGCGACGAACGCCGGGTCAACCTGCCGCACCCGGAAATCATCGCTGCGCTGGAGCCGGGCATGGACCTGCTGCTGGACGACGGCAAGTTGCGTCTGCGCGTAGTCACCAAGTACTCCGACGCGATCGACACCACCGTGCTCAATGGCGGAGAACTGTCAGATCGTAAAGGCGTGAACGTGCCGCAAGCGGTGCTCGACCTCAGCCCGCTGACCGCCAAGGATCGTCGCGATTTGAGCTTCGGTCTGGAGCTGGGCGTGGACTGGGTCGCGCTGTCGTTCGTGCAGCGTCCGGAAGACATTCAAGAAGCCCGCGCGTTGATCGGTGACAAAGCGTTTTTGATGGCCAAGATCGAGAAACCGTCGGCGGTCACGCAACTGCGGGAAATCGCCGAATTGAGCGACGCGATCATGGTGGCTCGCGGTGATTTGGGCGTGGAAGTGCCGGCCGAGAGCGTGCCGCAGATTCAGAAGAACATCATCACCGTTTGCCGCGAACTCGGTAAGCCGGTGGTCGTAGCGACCCAGATGCTGGAGTCGATGCGCTTCTCCCCGGCGCCGACTCGCGCCGAGGTGACTGACGTTGCCAACGCCGTGGCTGAAGGTGCGGATGCGGTGATGCTGTCGGCAGAAACCGCATCCGGCGAATACCCGCTGGAAGCCGTGCAGATGATGAGCAAGATCATTCGCCAGGTGGAAAATGGTCCGGACTATCAGGCGCAACTGGACGTGAGCCGACCTAAGGCTGAAGCGACTGTTTCCGATGCGATCAGCTGCGCGATCCGGCGCATCAGTAACGTGCTGCCGGTGGCGGTGCTGGTGAACTACAGCGAGTCCGGGACGTCGAGCCTGCGTGCCGCGCGGGAACGGCCGACCGTGCCGATCCTGAACCTGACGCCCAACCTGCAAACCGCTCGCCGCCTGACCGTGGCGTGGGGCGTGCACTCGGTGGTCAATGATCGGCTGCGCCAAGTGGATGAAGTCTGCTCGACGGCGCTGGAGATTGCGCAGGCGCAAGGCATGGCCAAGCGTGGCGACACGTTGTTGATCACCGCGGGCGTGCCGTTTGGGCAGCCGGGGTCGACTAACTCTTTGCGCATCGAGACTCTGATCTAAAAAACAACCTTTGTGGCGAGGGAGCTTGCTCCCGCTCGGCTGCGCAGCAGTCGTCTGTTTGGCATGATGGTTTTCACAGAGAAACCGCATTCGCCGATTTGGGGCCGCTTCGCAGCCCAACGGGGGTAAACCCCTCGCCACAGGGTTTTGTGCAAGTCCCTGGTATTTACTTTCATGCCTGCCAACCACTTCAACACCCACTGCCCCGACTGGGCCACTGCCCTGCTCAACGGTTTCAGTCAGATCTTCCTCCAGCGCCATCCGCTGTGTGGCCTGCTGTGCCTGTTGGCGATTCTTTTTACCGCGCCGCTCCTGCTCGGCGGTGCGCTGCTGGGCGGGGTCGCGGGGTTGCTGACCGCGCAACGTCGCGGCTACGCCAAGGCTGATCGTCAGGCCGGGCTGTTCAGCTATAACGGCGTGTTGCTCGGCCTGTTGCTGAGCCTGTATTTCCCCTGGTCCGCCATGTTGCCGCCGCTGATCATCGCCTGCGGTGGCCTGAGTGCGATGCTCACCGAGCAATGGCTCAAGCGCTGCCGTGATCATCAGTGCCTGCCGGCCTACACCGCACCGTTCGTTGGCCTGAGCTGGATGCTGCTCGCGTTTGCTGCGCCCCAGCACCCGGCGCCGCTGATTGAAATGAACACCCTCAACGTGATCGCCGCTTCATTAAAAGGCTTGGGTCAGGTGATGTTTCTCGGGCATCCGCTGGCGGGTGCGCTGATTGCCGCAGGTTTGCTGATCGCCGACCGGCGTGGGTTTTGCTGGGCGTTGCTGGGTTCGCTGGCGGGTCTGGGCTTCGCTCTGTTGCATCACGAAACTTCCAGCGCATTGTCAGGCTTGAGCAGCTATAACCCGGTGCTAGCCGCCCTCGCCTTCAGCCAGGTCCGCCGCCAACCCTGGCTGCCGCTGCTGGGCATTGTGCTGGCGATGATGCTGACGCCGGGTTTCGCCGCGATAGGCCTGGCCACGCTGACCGCGCCGTTCATCCTCGCTTGCTGGCTGATCCGTGCCGGCATTCGCGTACTGCGTGGGGCCGCCAAAGACACTGCGCCTTGCGCTACCGGGGAGAATAACCCTAGGCTGCGCTGATTTTCATGCTCAGGGCGATTCGAATGAACGGCAACGACACGTGGCGCAATCGCCTGTACGTGATGATTTTCCAGACCGACACGGTAGCTGGCCGGCGCTTTGACAGCACGTTGCTGCTGATCATCCTCGCCAGCCTGGTGATCGTGATCCTCGACAGCATTGACGCGGTTCATCAGAACTACGCCGACGTACTGGCGTGCATCGAGTGGGGGTTCACGGTCATCTTTCTGGGTGAGTACATCCTGCGCCTCTACTGCTCGCCCAAGCCGCTGCGTTACGCGTTCAGCTTTTACGGGCTGGTGGATTTGCTGGCGATCGTGCCCGGCATCCTCGCGTTGTACTACAGCGATGCACAGTACCTGCTGATCATCCGGATCATTCGGATGCTGCGGATTTTCCGGGTGCTCAAGCTCAGCCCCTACCTGAAACAGGCCCATTACCTGCTCGATGCCCTGCGTGGCAGCAAGCAGAAAATCCTCGTCTTCCTGCTCGGCGTCTGCACCTTGGTGACCGTGTTCGGCACCTTGATGTATGTGGTCGAAGGCCCGGAACATGGCTTCACCAGCATCCCGAAAGGCATCTACTGGGCTATCGTGACCTTGACCACCGTCGGCTACGGCGACATCGTGCCGAAAACCGTGCTGGGGCAAATCATCTCGTCGATGGTGATGATCACCGGTTACTCGATCATCGCGGTCCCGACCGGGATCTTTACCGCTGAACTGGCCAGTGCGATGCGCGGCGAACAACAGCAACACGACTGTCCGGTGTGCAAGAAAAACAGCCACGAACCCAGTGCCGCGTTTTGCTCGCGGTGTGGTAATGCGTTGTTTACAAAACTGGAATAAGCAAAGAGCTTTTTAATCTTTAAAGGACTATGCGTGCCCGGCTATAGTCGCTGGCAAAACGGTGGCAACACCTCTTCAATGACTGAAAAATAACCTGTAGGAGCTGCCGAAGGCTGCGCCTACCAGAACAAGGAATGCGCAGTGAAAAAACTCTTTGGCGCCTCACTTCTGGCCGCTGGCCTGGCATTGACCAGCGTGGCTCAGGCCGCACCGACCCTGCTCAACGTTTCCTACGACGTGATGCGCGATTTCTACAAGGACTACAACACTGCGTTCCAGAAACACTGGCAAGCCAAGCACAACGAAAACATCACCCTGCAGATGTCTTTCGGCGGCTCGAGCAAACAGGCACGTTCGGTCATCGATGGCCTGCCGGCTGACGTCATCACCATGAACATGGCCACCGACATCAACGCCTTGGCAGACAACGGCAAACTGGTTCCGGACAACTGGGTCACCCGCCTGCCAAACAACAGCGCGCCGTTCACCTCGGCCACCGTGTTCATCGTCCGCAAAGGCAACCCGAAAGCCCTGAAAGACTGGCCCGACCTGCTCAAGGACGGTGTGCAAGTGATCGTGCCGAACCCGAAAACCTCGGGCAACGGCCGCTACACCTACCTCTCGGCCTGGGGTTACGTGCTGAAGAATGGCGGCGATGACGAAAAGGCCAAAGCCTTTGTCGGCAAACTGTTCAAACAGGCGCCCGTGCTGGACACCGGCGGCCGTGCAGCCACGACGACCTTCATGACCAACCAGATCGGCGACGTGCTGGTGACCTTCGAAAACGAAGCGGAAATGATTGCCCGCGAGTTTGGCCGTGACCAGTTTGAAGTGATCTACCCAAGTGTTTCCGCCGAGGCTGAGCCGCCGGTATCTGTCGTCGATAAAGTCGTCGACAAAAAAGGCACTCGCGCCGCTGCTGACGAATACCTGAAGTACTTGTGGTCGCCGGAAGGTCAGGAGATTGCAGCGGCAAACTACCTGCGTCCGCGAGACCCGGCGGTTTTGGCCAAGTACACCGATCGTTTCCCGAAGGTTGATTTCCTTTCGGTAGAGAAGACCTTTGGTGACTGGCGCACCGTGCAGAAGACCCACTTCAATGATGGTGGGATTTTTGATCAGATTTATGCGCAGTAAAGGCTAAGGCTCAATGAAAAGGCGACCTGCGGAGGTCGCCTTTTTTTGTGGCCAAACAGTAAATTTGTGTTCACCGAAGATCCCCTGTGGGAGCGGGCTTGCTCGCGAAAGCGGTGTCTCAGTAGACATCTCTGTTGAATGTGAAGCCGCCTTCGCGAGCAAGCCCGCTCCCACAGGGATTTCGGCAAGTCGTTACATCGGCGGTGTAACGCCATCCTTACCCGCAGAGATGGATTGAGCCGTCAGCGTCCCGTCCGCACTTTGGGTCACAAACGTCACGATCTTCACGCCAACCTTCAACAAAGTGCGATCCCCCGGCATCAGGTTGACGATCGGCACGTCTTCCGGCACCAGAATCTTCTGCTGGCCGCCCTTGTAGTTAACGGTCAAGGTGCGGCCATTGCTGACCACCAGATCGCCAACGCTGCCATTGGTCATGCTGCTGCCCTTGGCCAGGTCGAAGGGCCGATGGCCGTCGCCGCTGCCCGCCAGTTCCGGTGGGAAGACGTGGACTTCGAGTGCCTTGAGGGTGCCGTCATCCTGGGGAATGGCGGCCGAGCCGATGTAGCTACCGGGTTTGATGTCTTCGATATTGGCCAGGGTCACGGCTCGGACTTTGGTGTCCTTGGTCAGGGTGATGACCACGTTTTCGCCGCTTTTGGTGTGAACCTTCAGGGTATCGGCATTGACGCCGGTAATCTCGCCGCGCACGCCTATGCGCAGGCCCGGAGCGTCGTCCGCCTGAGCCAGTCCTGCCGAGAATAAGGTGACCAGCGTAATCGCTGAGGCGCTGCGAATCAGGTGACGGAACATCGCATTCATGGAAGTGGCTTCCGGTTATGAAACGTGAAGAGAGAACATAAGCACGCTATCGAACAAGATGTAAGTGAATGTATCATCAGCCTCACTGTTTTGACGCAAGGTTCATCGATGGACATCGCAGTCGTCCGTCACTCATTCCGCAACGGAATGATTACTATCACTCCAATCCCTCTTCCGCCGTTTCGGTCAGCCCCTTAGCCTTCGCGCATTCCTCCTGTTTAGCGAGACACGTTATGAACCCAGCGACTCAGGCGCCCCACAGCGCCGTGACAATGACCAAAGGCATGGTGATGTTGTTCGCCTTCTGCTGCGGCGCCATCGTTGCCAACATCTATTACGCCCAACCAATCATCGGCCTGATCGCACCGGACATCGGCCTGACCAGCACCATGGCCAGTTTCATCGTGTCACTGACCCAGATTGGTTATGCGCTGGGCCTGTTCTTTCTGGTGCCGCTGGGTGATCTGCTGGAAAACCGCAAGTTGATGATCATCACCACGCTGGTGGCGATTGCCAGCCTGCTGGGTGCAGCGTTCACCGATCAACCGAATGTGTTTCTGCTGATCTCGTTGCTGGTGGGCTTCAGTTCGGTGTCGGTGCAGATCCTGATTCCGTTGGCCGCACACCTGGCGCCGGAAGAGTCTCGCGGTCGAGTGGTCGGCGGGATCATGGGCGGTTTGCTGCTGGGTATTTTGTTGGCGCGTCCGGTGTCGAGCTTGGTGGCTGACCACTTCGGCTGGCGGGCGATGTTCATCATTGCGGCAGCGTTGATGGCGGCGATCAGTATCGTGCTGGCGTTGACCATTCCCAAGCGCCAGCCTGATCACAGCGCTTCTTATGGTCAGTTGCTCGGCTCGCTGTGGACGCTGTTGCGTCAACAACCAGTCTTGCGCCAGCGAGCGTTTTACCAGGGTTGCATGTTCGCCACCTTCAGCCTGTTCTGGACCGCGGTGCCGCTGGAACTGGCGCGTAACCACGGTTTGAGCCAAACCCAGATCGCGATCTTCGCCCTGGTCGGTGCCATCGGTGCCATCGCCGCACCGATTGCCGGTCGACTGGCCGACGCCGGGCACACCCGCAAAGCCTCACTGCTGGCCCTGATATTCGCCAGCCTGAGCTTCCTGCCGGCCTTCATCCACCCGCTCTACAGCGTCATCGGCCTGGCCGTCACCGGCGTGGTGCTCGACTTCTGCGTGCAGATGAACATGGTCCTGGGCCAACGCGCGGTCTACGCCCTCGACGCCAAAAGCCGCAGCCGCTTGAATGCGCTGTACATGACCAGCATCTTCATCGGCGGCGCCTTCGGTTCGTCGGTGGCCAGTGCGGTGTATGAACACGGCGGCTGGTTGTGGATCGTGATTGTCGGCAGCGCGTTTCCGCTGTTGGCGTTGTTGCGATTCTTGAGCGTTTCAAAAGAACCTTCCCTGGCAACGGCATAAATCGCTAGAAGCTTCGCGGGCAAGCCTCGCTCCTACGGGAGTGGGGCTTGCCCGCGAATACGATGTGACTGTCGGCTCTCAGTGACGAACCAACTTCTCCATCGCCGCATCCGCCAGAAAGGAGGAGCGGCTTTTGACGTTGTGCTCACGCACATAACGGTCAATGCGTTGAATCACGTACCCCGGCAGCGTCACATTGACCTTCTCGGTTTTGCCCATGTACGGCGCGATGTCCAACTCCAGCATTCCCCAGCCCATGTTGGCAAACTCGGGATTGCCGCGGTGCGCGGCCGCGGAAGTCGGCATTGGAATCGGCTCCCCATCAGCCGCCATCTCCTGCAGCATGATGTGGGCTATCTCGACTGCCGCGTTATAGGCGTCTTCAAACGTATCCCCGGCGGTTACCGCGCCTGGAATATCGGGGATCTGAATACCGATGGCGGTGTTCTCGTCGCCCCACTCGATACAGATTGGATATTGCATTATGGATCTCCTGCGTAGCTGGCTAGCGGGCAATACAGCCCGGCTCGCCTCCTGATGCTTTTAACCGTCCCGATCGGTAAATCCTTTTTCGGGTGCGGGACGGGAATCGTGTACGGGTTATAACGGTGAGTGAAAATGTGATGACTGCCAGTGACCCGATCCAGTGTCCAGCCCGCCTCCTCCAGTTCCTTGATCAATAACCTGCTTTGCACCAACAGCCTCCTTGCTTTGACCCAGACAAAAGTAACTCCAGAGTTATCTTTACTCAAGCACAAAAATGGAAAGCACGACGTCCGGTTGTTTTACAGAGTGTGATTAAGGGCAGGCCATTCTTCCCAAGAATGAATCCTATGCCCCCCACCCGCGTTCCGCCCTCACCCGCACAAGGTCACCATCGATCCCAGCTAACCGGCCTCCCCACCAAGGATTACGATCATGACCCTGCAAGCAAAACTCGATGCCTTCAAAGCCGATTTCAAGGCCGGGAAACCGCCCTACAACGCTCCGGCCGAAATCCATCCGATCATGGAGCGTGCCACCGCTGAACTGATTGCGTCCGGCGCGGCGGACAAAGCGCTGAAAGTCGGGGACAAAGCGCCGTTGTTTACCCTCAAGGATCCCGACGGCAAACCCGTGTCCTCTGCCGATCTGCTGGCCGAAGGTCCGTTGGTGCTGACGTTTTACCGTGGCGTCTGGTGCCCGTACTGCAACATGGAGCTGCAAGCCCTTCAGGCCTTCCTGCCGACCTTGCAGGAGGCCGGGGCTAACCTTGTGGCAATCTCGCCGCAAATCGCCGCCAACAGCCGCAAATCGCTGCGCACCAATGGCCTGGCGTTTCCGATTCTGAGCGACACCCACAACGACGTGGCGGAGGCCTTTGGCCTGCGTTTCGAATTGCCGGATTATTTGATCGAGTTGTACAAGAACCTGCGCAATGACCTGCCGACGTTTAACGACGATCCGTCCTGGACCCTGCCGATGCCGGCGCGTTATGTGATCGGTCGGGATGGCGTGATTCGTTACGCCGAGGTCAACCCGGATTACACTCAGCGACCAGAGCCGGAAGCGATGCTGGATGCGATTCGCGGCTGAACCGATCACGTGCCGCCTGACCCGCGGCATGTTCTTTGAAGGAGTTCCCATGACCCGACGTACCTTTCTCATCACCGGCGCCAGCAAAGGCATCGGTCGTGCGGTGGCCGAGCATCTGGACCGTGCGGGTCATCGCGTGGTCGGGATTGCCCGCACACCGGACCTGACATTCCCCGGCATTCTGTTTCCACTGGACCTGAGCGACCGAGTACTGACCCAGGAAGTGTTGGCGGATCTGGCCAGGACGTATGAGTTCGATGGACTAGTGAACAACGTCGGTCTGGTTCGCGCGCTCGAGGTCTTCGGCGAAATCGACCTCGACACCTTCGATGACGTGATGCGGGTCAACCTGCATTCAGCCCTGCAAGCGACGCAGACACTGCTGCCAAACATGCGCGCCAAAGGCTGGGGTCGGGTGGTGAACATTTCCAGTCTGACGGTGCTCGGGATTACCCAGCGCACGGCGTATGCGGCGGCGAAAGCGGCGCTGATCAGTTTCACCCGCTCCTGGGCGCTGGAACTGGCGCAAACCGGGATCACGGTCAACGCCGTGGCCCCGGGCCCTACCGAAACCGAACTGTTCCGCGCCAACAACCCGATCGGCAGCGAAGGTGAAGCCCGCTATCTGGCCGGCGTGCCGATGGGCCGGCTGGGGCAACCGGAAGAGATCGCCGCTGCGATTGCCTTTTTGTTGTCCGAACAGAGTGGGTTCATCACCGGGCAAACGCTGTTTGTCGATGGTGGCGCTTCGATCGGCAAAGCCGCGTTCTGATGAGTTTTTTCAGACAACATCAATCCACTGTGGGAGCGAGCTTGCTCGCGATGAGACCATAACAGTCAGTATCAATGCTGAATGTCAGACCGCTATCGCGAGCAAGCTCGCCCCCACATTTGATCTTCACAAGGACTCAAGATGGACCGCCTCGGCGCAATGGAAACCTTCGTCTACGTGGTCGAAACCGGCTCGTTTTCCGCGGCAGCCCGACGCCTGAATATCGGCCAGCCCGCCGTCTCGAAAACCATCGCGCAACTGGAAACCCGACTCGCCGTACGACTGCTGTTGCGCTCGACCCGCGGCCTGACCCCGACCGAAGCCGGGCTGGCGTTTTTCGACAGGGCCAAACGCGCCATCGAAGAAGCCGACGAGGCCGACAACGCCGCTCGCGGCGCCGCCGAGGAGGCTGACCGGCAATCTGCGGATCTGCGCTGCCGTCACCTTCGGCCGGCAACACATCGTGCCGCACCTGGGGCCGTTTCTTGATCAGAACCCGGAGTTGAACATCGACCTGATGCTCGACGACCGCAACATCAATCTGGTGGAAGAAGGCGTCGACGTTGCCCTGCGCATGGGCATCTTGAGCGATTCCGGCTTGACCGCCCGCAAGATCGCCGAATGCCGGCGCGTGGTGCTGGGCACACCGGCGTACTTCGAAAAACACGGCGAACCCACCTGCCCTGTCGACCTGACCAAACACCAAGCCGTCGTTTACAGCCAGGGCGGCGGCACCAATTGGCAGTTCAAGAAAGCCGGCGAAGAACAACCGGTGATCATCAGTGGCCGAATCCGCGTCAACGCCGCCGAAGGGTTGCGTGAATCAGTGCTGGCGCATCTAGGGCTGACCATGGCGTCGGAATGGATGTTTGCGCCGGAGTTGGCCAATGGTGCGGTCGTGGAAGTGATGAGCGATTGGGTTTTGCCGAATCAGGACCTATGGGCGGTGTTTCCGACGGGGAGGATGGCCAGTGCCAAGGCTCGGGCGTTTGTGGATTACGTCCAGGTCTTGCTGGCAAAAGAGTCTTAAACAGGGCCTTTTTTCGTTTATTGCGATTTTCGTTTGATTCGAATAGCCTTTCAGCATCGCTTGCTCAGAATGTTGGAAACCATCATGTCCTTAGTCATCCATCCACCGATCAACCTGCCCATAGCCCGCGAAGTTCAGGCCGCTATTGAAGGCCAGCGCGCCCTCGCCGCCTATCTCGCGACTCAATTCGAAACCCAGCGCATCCAGATTTTCGATGAGCAGAATGAAGCTCACAGCGTCGAATTGCCCACATCAGCCCTTCGGTTACTGCTCGACATCCTGGCCGCATTGGCCGAGGGCAATGCGGTCAAGGTCGTCCCGGTTCACGCGGAACTGACCACCCAGGAAGCCGCCGACCTGCTCAACGTCTCACGTCCGCACCTGATCAAACTACTGGAGTCCGGCGAGTTGTCCTACCACAAAACCGGCAAGCACCGACGTGTGCGCTTTGCCGATTTGATGGATTATAAAAACCGGCGCGACACCGCCAGCGAGCAAGCAATGACGCTTCTCGCCGAGCAAGCACAAGCGTTAAGGACAGGATACGAGTGAGGCACTCCCTTTTACCGCTGTATATGACGCATGTGTTTTGTACCCCGCTCCCTTGAGAGACTTCCTGATGTGGCTTGCGCTATCAGGACGTTTTCGGGCGCGATGGTCATTGGAGATACATAACGAATGGAAACGAAGCCTGCTGAAAAACCGTCCGGACCTGACGCCGGAGCAACTCGATCGCACATCAGAGCTGATGGACCAGGCGATTCCTGATGCCTGTGTCTGCGGCCATGAAGCGCTTATTGACGGGTTAACACTGCCAGACATAAATGACCGCCATGTCCTGGCCGCTGCCATTCGCTGCAACGCCAGCGTCATCGTGACCTTCAATCAAAAAGACTTCCCGTGCGCATCATTGGAGCCTTTTGGCGTCGAGGCACAGCACCCTGACGAGTTCGTCGACAACCTGTTTGATCTGGACCCGGCAGCCGTTGTCACGGCGGCTCAGCGGCAACGTAAACAATTGAAAATGCCGCCGATGGAAGTCGGTGCTTATCTTGATCTTCTGTTGCGCCAAGGCTTGGTCCGTTCGGTCGAGGCACTCACCAAATACCGCGCCATTCTTTGAGCAAGATCAAAAGATCGCAGGCTTCGCCAGCTCCTGCAAAAGCCGCGTACACCTGTGGATCAACGTCGTACGCGATCCTGTAGGAGCTGCCGAAGGCTGCGATCTTTTCGAATTCCAGACAGCAAAACGGCGATCCGAAGATCGCCGTTTCTGCTTACTCCCCGAATTGCCTGCCCAATCCGCCCGGCACGCCATGGATGTCGGTGTCTTCCCATGGCCCGTTCGGGCTGATCGAGCGGCTCCAGCCGTTGTTCCAGCGGTAGTAGGTGCGCTGGCGGTAGAAGGTGTTGGGCTGGTCTTCGAGGACGTAGACGCCGAGCTTCGCATCCCAATGGCTGTTGCCCCCCGGTGGCGGGGCGAAGCTGGCGGAGGTGCGGGGCATGGGTTTGGCGGGTTTGGCCGGGATGCCCGGTTTACTTGGCGTCGGTGTGGGTGACGGCGTCGGGCTGGGCTGCGATGGCGGAATCGGCGGCAATGTATGTTCAGGAGGCCGATGGACCGCACAAGCACTTAACCCCAGAACCAGACTGAGCAGGGTGATACGAGCCGATGCGCGGTCATGGCGTTGCTTCTCTGTTATTTATCCGGACTGTCGATGGTCAGTTTTTGTGGCGCGGTGGTGCTGCTGGCCAGAGGCTGGCTGCGACCGACCCATTCGCCGGCAGTCGGTTGGCCGGCGCGGGAGATGCGTGCAACCAGTTGGACTTCAGGGAAGTTCGACAGTTTCAACTGCGGCATCATTGCGTCGGCATCGCCCAGCTCGACGGTCGCCGGCAGGTCAGCCACGGTCAGGCGTTTGGCTGCCAGCGGTGCCGGAGGGCCGGAGGTGGCGCGGGCGAAGATGAACACGCTGTCGCCCGGTTGAACCTTGGCTTTCAGGTCGGCCGCGAGATCGACACGAACCTTGAGCAAGGCTCCTTTGGTGGCAGGCGCCTGGACAACTTTGCCGCCGCTGGCTTCGAGTTTCTCGGTAGCCCGGGTAATCCCGCCTTGCAGTGCGGCCCGGGAGTTGTCTTCCGGTGGCAGTTGCGCCAGCAGGCGACTCCAGTAGTCGATGGCGTCCTGATAACGCTCGCCTTCAAACGCGGCGATGCCGAGCAAGCCAAGGCTGGTGACTTCTTTCGGATCGGCTTTCAGCGCTTCGTCGGTCAGGGCCTGAATCTTGTCGGACCACTTCTTGCCATCAGCAAAGTACTGAGCCTGCGCCCATTGCCCGAGCAGTTCCGGCTGGCGACCAGCGAGGTTCACGGTGCGCTCGAAAATCTTCGCGGCATCGGCCGGACGATCCTGAGCCATGTAGGTGCGACCGAGGAAGTACAAGCCTTCCGCCGAATCCGGTTGAGCAGCGACCGCGCGTTCCAGGCGACGGGTCATTTCTTCCATCGACTGCGGCGCCTGGGCGAATTCACGGGTCAGCTCGACCTTATCGCTGGCGCCGAAATGCAGGTAGAGCCCAAGGCCCAGCACCGGCACCATGATCGCCGCCAGCAACGGCAACGATTTACCCAGACGAGACACTCGCGGCGCCGCGACGCCTTCAGTGTCGGCCAGCAACTCACGCGCCGCTTCGGCGCGACCGCTATCCATTTGCGCTGCATCGAGCACACCCTCTTCCTGCTGAGTCTGCAACTCAGCCACGCGCTCTTGATACAGCGCGACGTTCAGGGCGGTACGATCCTCTTCGAGCTGGGCGCGACGGACACGCAAAACCGGGATCAACAGAAAACTCAGGGCAACCAGAAGTAGCAGACCTGCAGCGAGCCAGAAATCAATCATTCTTGGTTTTTATCCAACAGGTGGTCGAGGCGCTCGCGCTCCTCGGCGGAAAGCGCGTCCGGGGTGTCAGCGCGTTGCACGCGACGACGGCGGACGATCACGGCGATAACCACGAAGCCGCCCAGCAACAGGCCGGCAGGGCCGAACCAGAGCAAGGCAGTCTTGGCGTTCAGAGCGGGTTTGTAGCGGACGAAATCACCGTAGCGATCCACCATGAAGTCGATGATCTGCTGGTTGTCCTTACCCTCGCCGAGCATGCGGAAAATTTCTTTGCGCAGGTCAGCGGCAATCGGTGCATTGGAATCGGCAATGTCCTGATTCTGGCACTTGGGGCAACGCAGCTCTTTGGTCAACTCGCGGAAACGCTCGCGATCGCCTTCTTTGGCGAACTCGTAAGTGTCGATGGCCGCGTGTGCCACGCCGGCCATGCTCAACCCCAATACAACGGCGGCTATCCAGCGCTTCATGGCTTGGCCTCGTCGACCAGCGCCTGATACTTGGCCGCCAGTTTTTCGCGCCAGACCTGTTCGTCGATCACGCCGACGTACTTGTCGCGGATGATGCCCTTGGCGTCGATGAAGAAGGTTTCCGGAGCGCCATACACACCGAGGTTCAGGCCCAGGGTGCCTTCGTCGTCGCGGACATTGAGTTGGTACGGGTTGTGGAATTCCACCAGCCACTTCAAGGCGTCGGCGTTGACGTCCTTGTAGTTGATCCCGTAGATCAGCACGCCCTTCTCGGCCAGTTTATTCAGCACCGGGTGCTCAACCCGGCAGGAAATGCACCAGGTGCCCCAGACGTTGACCAGCGCCGGTTTGCCGACGACGTCAGCCTTGGTCAGGGTCTTGCCGTCCTGCACCGCTGGCAGGGAAAACTCCGGGAACGGCTTGTTGATCATGGCCGAGGGCAACTCGGCCGGGTCCAGGTACAGACCGCGATACAGGAAAACAGCCACCACCAGGAAAATCGCCAGTGGCAACAGCATCAACCAACGTCTCATGCAGTGGCTCCCGTCATGCCCAGCGCTTCACGCACGCGGCTTTTCACCTTGACCCGATAACGGCGATCCAGCGCCGCCAGCAACCCGCCGAAACCTGTCAGCAGGCCGCCGAACCAGATCCAGCGCACGAACGGTTTGACGTGCACGCGCACGGCCCAGGCGCCATCGCCCAGCGGTTCGCCGAGGGCAACGTAGAGGTCACGGGTGAAACCGGCGTCGATCCCGGCTTCGGTCATCATCGAGTTCTGCACGGTATAGAGGCGTTTTTCCGGGTGCAGCACAGCGACTTCCTGACCGCTGCGGATCACCCGGATGGTGCCCTTGTCGGACGTGAAGTTCGGCCCTTCGAAGTGCTTGGCGCCTTCGAAGACGAAGTGGTAACCGGCCAGGTCCATGGACTCGCCAGGCGCCAGGCGCAAATCACGCTCAGCACTGTTCTGGCTCGACAGCACGACACCGAGCGCACAAACGGCGATGCCCAAATGCGCGACCTGCATGCCCCAATAGCTGCGGGTCAAGGTCGGCAGGCCTTTGATCAAGCCCTTGTGGCGAGTCTTGTCGAGGATGTCCCGCACGCCGGCCAGCAATACCCACGCAGCGAGCATGAACGTCGCGATCACCGCCCAGTTGAAGTCGCCGTAAGCGACGCCGGCCACCACGGCCAATGCGGCGCTGCCGAGCAACACCGGGGTCAACATGCCCACCAGCCATTTGACCGGGGTGTCTTTCCAGCGCACCAGCATACCGACGGCCATTACCACCATCAGCAACGCCATCAACGGAATGAACAACGCGTTGAAGTACGGCGGACCGACCGACAACTTGGCGCCGGTCATCGCATCGAGAATCAGCGGATACAAGGTGCCGAGCAGGATCATCGAAGCGGCAACCACCAGCACCAGGTTGTTACCCAGCAGCAGGGTTTCTCGAGACCAGAGGTTGAAGCCTACATGGCTTTTCACGACCGGAGCGCGCAGGGCGAACAACGTCAGCGAACCACCGACCACAAACAGCAGGAAGATCAGGATAAACACGCCGCGCTCAGGGTCGGACGCAAAGGCGTGAACCGAGGTCAGTACGCCGGAACGCACCAGGAAGGTCCCCAGCAAACTCAGTGAGAATGCCGCAATAGCCAGCAACACGGTCCAGCTCTTGAACACGCCACGTTTTTCCGTGACCGCCAACGAGTGAATCAGCGCCGTACCCACCAGCCAAGGCATGAAGGAAGCGTTTTCCACCGGGTCCCAGAACCACCAGCCGCCCCAGCCGAGTTCGTAGTAGGCCCACCAGGAGCCCAACGTGATGCCGATACCGAGGAAGGCCCAGGCGACGATGGTCCATGGACGCGACCAGCGCGCCCACGCCGCATCAAGTCGGCCACCCAGCAGCGCGGCGATGGCGAAAGCGAACGCCACGGAGAAACCGACGTACCCCATGTACAGCATCGGCGGGTGAACGATCAGGCCAATGTCTTGCAGCAACGGGTTGAGGTCGTGACCGTCCGCCGGAATCTGCGGCAGGATCCGCGCGAACGGGTTCGAGGTCAGGATCAGGAACAGCAGGAAACCAACGCTGATCATGCCCATCACCGCCAGGACGCGGGCGAGCATGACTTGCGGCAACTGCCGGGAGAACACCGACACCGCGAAGGTCCAGCCGCCGAGAATCAAGGCCCACAGCAGCAACGACCCTTCGTGGGCGCCCCACACCGCGCTGAACTTGTAGTACCACGGCAACGCACTGTTGGAGTTGTTGGCCACATACGCGACGGAGAAGTCGTCGGTCATGAAGGCATAGGTCAGGCTACCGAAGGCGAAGACCAGAAAGGCGAACTGGCCCCAGGCCGCAGGCTGAGCGAGGCTCATCCACAGGCGGTCACCGCGCCAGGCGCCGAGCAACGGCACGGTGGCTTGAACCAGCGCGAAACACAGCGCCAGGATCATCGCCAACTGGCCCAGCTCTGGTATTAAAAGCCCTGGGATAAAGTTTGCAGACGTCATCAAATCAACCCTCTTTGGCTTGGGTAGGCGCCGACTGACCGCTGTCTTTCAGGGCCTTGGTCACTTCTGGCGGCATGTACTTCTCATCGTGCTTGGCCAGCACTTCGTCGGCCACCACCACGCCATCGGCGTTGATTTTGCCCAGGGCCACAATGCCCTGCCCTTCGCGGAACAGGTCCGGAAGGATGCCGCGATAAGTGATAGTCACAGATTTGTTGAAGTCAGTGACGATGAATCTCACGTCCAGGGAATCGCCGGAACGTTGCAGCGAACCTTTCTCGACCATGCCGCCAGCGCGGATGCGCGTGTCTTGCGGGGCTTCGCCGTTGGCGATCTGGGTCGGGGTGTAAAACAGATTGATGTTCTCTTTCAGGGCGCTCAGCGCCAGGCCAACGGCAGCGCCGACACCGACCAGGATCGCGAGAATGATGATAAGACGCTTTTTGCGCAGCGGATTCACTTGCCGTTCTCCCGGCGCAAACGACGCGCCTCTTGTTGCAGATACCGCTTGCGGGCCAGGATTGGCGCCGCCACGTTGAGGGCCAGTACCGCCAGGCAGATGCCATAGGCCGACCAGACATACAGGGCATGATGGCCCATGGCGAGGAAGTCGCCGAATGAAGCAAAACTCATCGAGCCGCCTCCAGACTGTTCTGCACTTCGGCTTTCACCCAGCTCGCCCGGGCTTCGCGCTTGAGCACTTCAAGACGCATGCGCAGCAACAGCACCGCGCCGAAGAAACAGTAGAAGCCCAGCACCGTCAGCAGCAGTGGCAGCCACATCTCGGCAGGCATCGCCGGTTTTTCGGTGAGGCTGAACGTCGCGCCCTGGTGCAGGGTGTTCCACCACTCCACCGAGTATTTGATGATCGGGATGTTGATCACGCCGACAATCGCCAGCACCGCACAGGCCTTGGCCGCGCTGTCACGATTGCTGATGGCGTTGCCCAGCGCAATGAGACCGAAGTACAGAAACAGCAGAATCAGCATGGACGTAAGTCGTGCGTCCCAGACCCACCACGAGCCCCAGGTCGGTTTGCCCCAGATCGCCCCGGTGACCAACGCCACGGCGGTCATCCAGGCGCCGATCGGTGCCGCGCATTGCAGGGCGACGTCGGCCAGTTTCATCTTCCAGACCAGCCCGACCACGCCGCACACCGCCAGCATCACATAGCAGGACTGCGCCAACATGGCGGCCGGAACATGGATATAGATGATGCGAAAGCTGTTGCCTTGCTGGTAGTCCGGTGGCGCGAAGGCCAGGCCCCAGACCACGCCGACACCAATCAGCAGCAACGCCGCGACGCTCAGCCACGGCAGCAGTTTGCCACTGATGCCGTAAAACCATTTGGGCGAGCCGAGCTTATGAAACCAGGTCCAGGTCATTACTGTTTCCATCACGGTTGCTCTTCGCTATAGAAGAGCCAAGGGTCTTTACTGGCTAAAAAACAACCAGACCTCATTATTCGCCGACGCTGATCTTCAGGCCAGCGGCTATTGCAAAAGGTGTCAGGGTTATCGCCAGGGCGGTCAGGCTACCAAGCCACAGGAGATAACCGGTCGCCGGCATGCCTTGGAGTGCGGCCTGCAAGGCGCCACTGCCAAGAATCAACACCGGGATGTACAGCGGCAGAATCAGCAACGCCAGCAACAGGCCGCCGCGCTTCAATCCAACCGTCAGCGCCGCGCCCACCGCACCGAGCAGGCTCAGTACCGGTGTACCGAGCAATAAAGAAAGCAGCAACACCGGCAGACAAGCGGCAGGCAAACCGAGCATCAACGCCAGCAGTGGAGCGAGCAAAACCAGTGCCAGGCCAGAGAAGACCCAGTGTGCCAGTACCTTGGCCAAAACCAGAAGAGCCAGGGGGTGCGGCGAAAGGACCCACTGTTCAAGCGATCCGTCTTCGAAATCACTGCGGAAAAGCCCGTCCAGCGAGAGTAAAACCGATAAAAGGGCTGCCACCCAGACCAGTCCCGGAGACAAGGTTTGCAACAATTGAGACTCGGGGCCGACCGCCAGCGGGAACATCGACACCACGATGGCGAAGAATACCAGCGGATTGGCCAGCTCCGCAGGACGGCGGAACAACAGACGAGCCTCACGGGCGACCAACAGGCCGAACACACTCATACGGCCCAGTTCCCCAGATCAATGTCGCGATAGCCGGCCGGCATCCGGGTCAGCGTGTGGTGGGTGGTCAACACCACCATGCCGCCGCGTTCGCAGTGGCCGGCCAGGTGTTCTTCGAGTTGCGCCACGCCCTGTTTATCGAGCGCGGTGAAGGGTTCATCGAGAATCCACAACGGCGGGCTGTCGAGGTAAAGCCGTGCCAGGGCTACACGGCGTTGCTGGCCGGCGGACAAGCTGTGGCAGGGAACATCCTCGAAACCGCGCAGTCCGACAGCAGCCAGCGCTTGCCAGATGGCCTCGTGGGTCGCCGGTTGATGCAGGGCGCAGAGCCAGCTGAGATTTTCCTCCGGCGTCAGCAAATCCTTGATCCCAGCGGCATGGCCGATCCACAGCAGGTTGCGCGCCAGTTCGCTGCGTTGTTCGTTTAGCGGCTGGCCATTGAGCAGCACCTGACCGGCGGTCGGCTGCATCAGCCCGGACAGTAAACGCAACAAACTGGTCTTGCCGCTGCCGTTCGGACCGCTGACCTGCACCATTTCGCCACTGGACAGTCTCAATTCGAGATTTTCGAAGAGCAGCCGAAGGTCTCGCTCACAGGCGAGGTCGACGGTTTGCAGGAGTGGACTGTTCAAGAGATCACGGGCCTTTTCGTTTCAAATCGGCGTTTCAAATCGGCGGTTCAAGTCGGCAGTGGCGCGGCCGCTAAAGTGATGCAGCATAGATGCATTGGCGGCCTGTTTTAGAGAGCTGCGTCAAAACAATTGCAATGTTTTCACCGCTCCCTGAAAGACGGGCGGCATTATACATGCCATGCCTTACTCTAAAGAGCGCATTTTCCCAAGGTTGTGACCGCGTATGACAGGCGAAATGAACATCCTCCCGCTGCCCCAGACCACGCCGGCCGTCACCCGCCCGCTGGTGGTCAGTGGCGACTTGCTCAAGCTGCTGACGCCGATGGAGGGCCTGATCACGCCCGGCCAGACTGCCAACGCTGAAGTGCTGTCGCTCAAGCAAGCGGATCAGTCCTTTCAATTGCTGCTCAAAGTCACCCTCGACAGCGGCCGCCAGACCACGGTCCAGGCCACCAGCACACAACCGCTACCAACAGGCACCAACCTGGCGATCACCCAGCCGTCCGCCAGCAACCTGGCGATTACGGTGCAACAGGCGATTGCCTCCAGCGTGGCCACCCTCACCCGCATCGACACCGCGCAACTGCCGGTCGGCACGTTGCTGCAAGGCAAAGTACTGACTTCTCAGGTGTTGCCGCAGACGCCGGGCCAGCCGACTGTGTTTCGCTCGCTGGTGAGTCTGCTCAACACCGCACTGAGCGGCAGCACGCTGACCATCGACAGCCCGCAACCGCTGCGCATCGGCACCTTGCTCAGCGCGTTGGTACAGGACACGCAAACCTTGAAATTCCTGCCGCTGAGCAATCGCCAGGACCAGTTGGCGGTGTCGCAGCAGTTGAACACCCAGCAGAGTCGCCAGGGTTCGCTCGATGGTCTGCTCAGCGCTTTGCAGAACCTGCCGCAGTCCGATGAAACGTCCGACGACCTGCAAGCCGCCGTGAACAAGTTGCTCGCCAGCCTGCCGGACGTTCAGCAACTGAGCACGCCCAAAGGCCTGGCTCAGGCGTTGCTCAGCAGTGGACTGTTCCTCGAAACGAAATTGCTCACCGGCCAAAACCCGACACAGGCCCCGGACCTGAAAGCCGATCTGCTCAAGCTGATCGCGCAACTGACCCCGGCCAACACCAACCTCACCGCGATCATCGCCGCCAATACCCTGGCCCAGGCAATGCCAAGCTTTGTGCGCAGCGCGCTGGGCATGCTCGGTCAGGTCAGCGCCAAACCGCTGCCGACCAGTTTTCCGCTGCCCGAACGCTTGTTGCAAAGCCAGGAGGGTGAAGGCGACCTTGAACTCTTGCTGCGCCTGGCGGCTGCGGCG
Organism: Pseudomonas sp. 10S4; assembly: GCF_034344865.1. Taxonomy (NCBI): domain Bacteria; kingdom Pseudomonadati; phylum Pseudomonadota; class Gammaproteobacteria; order Pseudomonadales; family Pseudomonadaceae; genus Pseudomonas; species Pseudomonas sp. 10S4. The sequence goes on along the minus strand of NZ_CP133774.1, from coordinate 3,754,364 downwards.
GTTTCGCGCCTGCAAAGCCACCAACTGTCGAGCCTGGAACAGACCGGTGTCACCGACGATGGACGGCTGCTGAGCACCTGGCAGCTTGAAATTCCGATGCGCAATATGCAGGACATCGTCCCGTTGCAGGTCAAGTTCCAGCGCGAAGAAGCCCCGGAAAAAGAGCAGCAAAACGAACGCCGTGAAGAACGCGAGCCAAAACAACAGTTATGGCGGGTAGAGTTGGCATTCGACCTCGAACCGCTTGGCCCGCTGCAGGTTCAGGCACAGTTGATCCAGGGCAGCCTGTCCAGCCAGCTATGGGCCGAACGGCCATACACCGCAAGCCTGATCGAAAGTAACCTGGCAGCGCTGCGTGAGCGTTTGCTGGCATCCGGCCTGAACGTCGGCGATCTGGATTGCCACCTCGGCACGCCGCCCCAGGGCAGCCAAACCCGCCTCGAACAACGCTGGGTCGACGAAACCGCATGAAAAACCCCAACACCCCACGCCAGGCCATCGCCCTTAAATACGACGGCAGCCACGCCCCGACCCTCACTGCCAAAGGCGACGAAGAGCTGGCCGAAGCTATTCTGAAGATTGCCCGCGAATGCGAAGTGCCGATCTATGAGAATCCGGAACTGGTAAGGCTGCTGGCGAAGATGGAACTGGGGGACAGTATTCCGGAGGAGTTATATCGCACGATTGCCGAGATTATTGCGTTTGCGTGGAACCTGAAGGGGAAATTCCCGGCGGGGCAGGATCCGAATGCGCCGGTGGTGGAGAAGGATGTGACGGATCGTGGGGATGATTATTAGTGGCCTCTACGCTAGCCCGGTATAGAAAACGCCGTCCCCCCAGACGGCGTTCCCCCTCTTTGCCTATCAGCCCACCAAGTACTCATCATAGGTACGACGAATCGAGCGCCAGCCGTCTTCGCTGAATGCCGTCCCGCCCAGCAAGCGTTCTGCCGTCTGGTCAAACGCGATTACAATCCGCCATGAAACTGGCCGCAGCCTGTTCGTCCCGAGCGTAAGTGACGAACACTTTATAACCGGCACCCAGAAACTGTTCGGCGATACGACGACCGATCCCCCGCGTGCCACCCGTTACCACCGCAATGCCGCTCATACGCCCTCTCCTTCCAGCGAAATCACGCCACGACAGTAGTTAATGGCCTCGTGATGGAGCCTGAAACTGTATTGGTGGCCAGGGTCCTGGCCCGCGGTTTTTTGTCGATCACCAGGCACAGGGACAAACGCGGGACGATGGGTTCGAGAATAGCCACCCGGGAAACCGTAAACGCTTCGACGGCCGCCCCCTTCATCCGTGCGATGCAGTCACTGACGAAGCCAATGATGCAAGCGCCCGGCACAATCGGATAATCGGGAAAGTGCTCTGCGAAAATCGGCGCCGCCTCGTTGACAGTCAAGCGAGCGTCGAAATGTTGGGCCGAGGCCACGGAGGCGTCGATTTGAAAAATCTGCAAATCAGCCATTAGCTGACATCCTTTTGCTGAAGTAGGCATCCGGGAAGACTTCCGTCATGACCGATGCCACCAAAATGCTCATGTAAGAACCGATCAGGAACACCGGCCAGTACGCTTCAAAACCCAGGCTCAACCCCGCTAACACCGCGTTGATCGAGAACGTCATGCACCACGTCTTGGTGATCGTGTTGTTGATGTCGAAAAACGCACTGGACTGGCGGGCATCTTCGTCAACGCCTTCACTGCCGTACTGCAAGGTGAACGGTTGCCCGCGCCATACACTCGACCAGCCGATGACCGTCAACACGCCATACAACAGGAGCTTGACGTTTTCGAAGGTAGAGAGACCTGGCCAATACACGGACATCAGCGCCATACCGAGCAGGCAAATGACCAACGTGCATTCAATGACGAAGCCCCTTCGAAGCGTGTCGAAACACAAGACGAACATCAAAAAGGCTACCGACAAGGCGGCCTTCGCAAAATTGCCGTCGAACCAGTCAATCAGGTAGGGAAACAACAACCAGGGAATCATGAGTTTGATCATGGCTGGCGCGCCTTCAGGCTCAACACCGTGATGGTCGCCAACGCATGAGCCTGGGCATCTGGACCGAGCGTGGCGAAGACTTCGACACGCCCTGCGCCGCCGTCCACACTGACTCGCCCCGTCAATTGCGTGATCCGCCGAGGGTTCAAGACGCGCAAACCGGTAATCAGCGCCGGGACGTAATGGGTCGACGGCGCTGTACCGCTAGCCCCGCGTACGCATCGCACGGCAAACTGATTGAGCAATTCGGACAGCACGACGACCGCGCCATAACGTTCGATATACCGCTCAAAGCGCCCCTCATTCACTTGGCTGCTCCAGCCCTCTCCCATCGGCTCGACCGCAGGGCACATGTCCAGGTAAGCCTTCATTTGGACGGCGCCGCGGTCACGTTATCGGTCTTGAAAAAACGCAGCAGCCTGAGGCTTCGGCCGACAATCAGACCATTAATCAGCCCGGACCCCAGCGCCGACCAGGCCGCCACCGACACGTCATCGGCCAACTCCGGATGCATCGCCGCCTGGTAACCGCTGTAGTAACGCCAGGCAAAAAAACACCAGTACACCATCAGCACCTTGATCGTGCCGCCCAGTACCAGCCGCTCGCCCTCACGTTCCACGTTGTGATACGAGTAAAAGCGCAAGGCCAGCGCCCATCCCGCGAGCAATCCCAGGGCATAAACCGACAGCGGAATCACGACCCCCTGGGAGAGTTTCAGCGAGGCCAGGGAAATGGCGACGAAGATCACCGGCGTTATTTGCAACGAGCGTTTTGATTTATTATTCGTGAAGCAGGCAATGACGCCGTAATAGGTCACGATGAAAAAAACCGCATAAACCCACAGCGGTGTACCGCGCAAAATGTCCAGTATAAAAACCCCTTGGCACTGCACATGCCTGAGACAAACAATGACGATCAGCCAACAACCGAAAGTTGATTGCGATGGTCGAGCAAACGATTGAGGCTGCCCCGTGGGTTATAGGAGAAATCTGCGTTGTTCGCCCACTTGACCACCGCAACACCACGCGTCACTGCCTCCTTCAACTTTGGAATCAGCAAGAGTTGCTCTTGCAGCCGCACGCCCCAGGCATCATTGATGACCGAAGGCTCGACATCGACAAGGACCGTAACGCTGTCCTTGCCTGCGTCAGTGGTTGACAGGCGCACCTGAAACGCCTCTGACGGCACCTTGGCGGCCACCAATGCCTGCTCAATCAGTGTCAGGCTGATGCGGTGCCCGCCGAGACTGAACTCCTCAGCCACGCGTTGGCCGATCTTGAGGTAATACTGGTTGTCTTCACTCAGGGTCAGCTCACCGACATCACCAATCCGGTAGCGAATGACCGGCACCACCGGGGCCTTCAGGTCGGTCACCAGTAGCTCGCCGGAATCGGTCTGCTCCATGAAGAACCAGTCTGACAATATCAAGTGCTGGTGCGGCTCCATGGCCGGCGTGTTCACCGCCGCGAACCCCAGCTCCGTGGCCCCGTACAGGCTATGGAATTGCGCCTTGGGCCACAGGCGCTGGATAAATTCGCGCTTGCCCAGGTGAAATGCCTCCCCGACAAACACGATCTTGGTGATGGCCAGATCCACGTCAAGCTGTTCCGCGGCCTGGGCGACCTGGATGATCCCGGTCGGTGAGCCCACCAATACGTTTGCGTTGAAACTCTTCATGGTGGCGAGTAACGACGGCATGTTGTTCATCACGTCGAGGACGCCCTACCGGCAACACCGTCGAGCCGATCGGCTCAAGCATCCGGCACATTCCTTCATAGTTGTAACCCAGGCAGCCGGCGGTCAGCAGATTGACCACGGTGTCCTCGGCACAAAACACATGCTCGGCCATGAAACCGCGCACCTGATAAGGGTAGCTGTCCTCGGTGACACGCTGGAAGATACGACTGGCCAGGACCAGCGGCGCCGAGGTGGTGCCCGAGGTCGAGATGACGTAGCAATGCTGTAGCTTGCCAGCATCAATCAGCGTATCGCTGACCTGCATCAGTGCTTTTTTGCTCAATGGCGGGTATTTGTGCACGAAATCGTCATATCCCGTGACCGTTGGCAAATCCAGCGGATAACCCTGTTCGGCGTACTCGCCGATCATCTTGTTGAATTTTTCGATATCAAACGAAGTGCGGCTTTTTATAGTCATTATCCGATTCTTTTAAATATCATCGACGCGGCCAGGCCGCCCATGCCGAAGGAGTTTTTCAGGCAGTAGTCCACTGGACGCTGCAAGGTGAACGGAGAAACATTGGCCAGGCAGTCAGGGTCCCTGGACTCGAGATTGATCGTTCCCGGAATGAACCTCGAACGCAGGCTGATCAAGGTATTGAGGGTTTCCATGGCCCCGGCGGCGGCAATCATGTGCCCGTGCAAAGACTTGTTGGCGGTGACAGGCACTTGCTCTCCCAGTACCGCGCAAATGGCGGCGGACTCGTGCAAGTCATTGAGTATTGTCGAAGTCCCGTGCGCATTGACCATTCCAATATCGCGCGCCTGCAATCCGGCGTTTTTCAAGGCCCGGGTCATGGCCAGTTTCATCTCGCCGCTGTCGGGTGCGGGTTTGACGATATGGCTGGCGTTGGTACTGGTGCCAAAACCCACCAGTTCCATCAACGGTTCCCGCCCTGCTTTCAGACATGCGTCCAGAGACTCGAGCAGAAACAGCACCGCGCCTTCAGCGGGCAGATAACCCGAACGCCGCGCATCGAAGGGTCGCGACAGCGCCGTGGCGTCGAGTCGTTCATCGGTAGCGATGATATCGACTGACTCCAACCCGATGTAATGTTCGGCGGTGACCTTGGCCGAGATACCGCCAACGATCGCCGCATCCACGCGCCCTTGCCTTACGGCTTGAAAACCGGTGCCGATGGCTTGCAGGGAAGCGGAACACAGCCCCAGATGCACCGATGCCGGCCCCTTGAACGGCACAAACTTATGCACCGTGCGCAACGCATTGGTCGGGTCGTAACGAATGAAGTCCTGTACGCGAAAATGCCTTTCGAGTGCCGGGTCGAGATTGGCAAACTGCCCGTCCACCTTGTTCAGATCGTAGGCCAGGTCGACCGTTTGCTGAATGTCCACCGCGGGCTCGTCAACCCCCAGGAAACAACCAATGCGCTGCTCACCGATCGAGCCAGGATCAAAGGACACCGACGCCAGCAGATTTTCCATGGCGGTACGGGTATAGAACTCATCGTGACTGAACCGCCGCCGCACGTCGTGTGTGGGAAAGTTTCCCGACACCGGAATCCCGGCAAAATGGCTCTTGAATGTAGCGGTGTCATATTTGGCGATTTTTCTCACCCCGGAGCGGCCATCTCGCAGCGATTCTTCAATGGCTGCATAGTGATCGCCCAACGGTGTACAACAACCGAACCCGCTGATGACAACCCTTTGCTGATTCATGACGAGGCCTTCTGCGATGGCATTGATGACTTGCGCAACACGATCAAACCCAGGCCCATCCCTGCACCTTCGCCATGGATGATGATCACCCGCCCCGGCTCAATGGACGGGTCGGCCAACGCGCACACCAGATCTACCAGACCGCTGGTTGCCACTGCATACCGCGACCAGGGTTTGTAACGACGTAACTCAAAGGTGTTCAGACTGCTCTCCAGCGCCTGCACTTCCGCCTCGCCAATGCCAGGTGCACCGTTGTCGTAAAGCACCACAACCGGATGACTTTCACGTACCCAGGGTTCCAACTGTGCGTAAGCCTCGACCCAGTCCTGGTGTGAAGCGAACATGCTGGTGGAGAATCGACTGACCGCCAGCAACACTTCTGCCAGCGGTTGGACGTGCAACCGAGAAATCCGTTCTCCGGTTTCGACAACCAGCGACACCGCGCCACTGGTTCCATTAACGCTTGAGCGCTGGGGTTCCTTGGCATTGATCAACCCCATTTTTTTGAACACCTGGGAGTTATCGGCTTTCGACATATCACCGTAGGCACAGATCAACGCCCCGCTGGACTCACTGCAAGGTAGGTTATAAAAAGCTTCCTCCAGCAAGGAAAGCCCACCCAATGACATCTTGCGCAACGGATAACCGCCGCCGCGTAGCCCGAAGAGCTTGGATAAATGGAAAAGACCATTGGTAGGCAGCTTGCGAAACAATCGCAACGGATGCACAGCGTTGGCAACTTCCCCAGATTGGCGAACAGAAAATCTTTGTTGGTGTAGTGCTCGCTGGACGACTTGAATTGCCAAATTACTTCATGGAAATCACGGACCGTTTCATAGGTGGTGTACACGCACATGGCGTCCTTTTCATCCAAAGTGAAACCAGCATGTTGCTGGGCCATGCTCATGGCCAAGAAACCAACATTTAAGCTACAAATCGTTTGAGAGGTCAGCATCGCCCGATCTTCGCGAGCGATGTGCGGAACAATAGCCGCTAACAACTTTGCCTCTCCTGGCTGGTTGTCTGGCAAATCGTCTGGGCGCTCAGTCAGGCACTGAGCCAAGTCATATGGATTCAACGCTGCCTGTTCAATGCCATAGCCGGTGATGAATAGATTAGGCATTTAGAACCGTCTCAATTCGTCGGGCGCAGAATTCTGGCGTCCAGTATTGATCCAGCGACTTGGGATCTACCACCACACTGTCGTCCACACCTAATAGGTCATTTACAATTTTTCTACCTGCCTCAGTCCAGCAGCCTTCAGCATAAAATTGTGGATCGACCAGCAACCTCGTAAATGGCCATATATCATTCGGCTCAATACTTGGATCTATCTGCGCCTTGACCTCATAACAAAAATCAATGAAGTCAATGGAGGAAAAACCAATTTCCTCGAATGATGCATCGCCTTTTATATCGTCTGCAAAGCCCAAAAAAAGTATATTAGCAGTGATTTCTTTTATCTTAGTGAGATACATAGTCCTTATTATTTTCTCAATACGAGGCTATGGATATCATTTACATATTAATTTCAGCTTAAAACAGAAAGCAGACAAACTCACTGAAAAAGCCACCTCCTATTATTTAAACGCCACGACTCAATACAAAACTCTTATTTAAGACGTATTACTAGCTAAGTTAGCTAAGACGAACCGACCAATCCAATGGATTATCAAGTTACCGACGACGGACAACTATTACAAGTCGGCGGGATCCGACAAAGTTGTGGGCAAGGGACTAAGGCAGTGTAGTCTTGGTCTGAGGACGGGTACCCAATCTGAATTTCCATCACCTTCACCTTCCGTATCGCCATAAATATAGCTGCCACGCCAAGCCGATTAGTGCCTTGCCAGATGCCCCCCAAAACCCGCCTCGAACAACGCTGGGTCGACGAAACCGCATGAACAATCCCAACACCCCACGCCAGGCCATCGCCCTCAAGTACGACGGCACCCACGCCCCGACCCTCACGGCCAAGGGTGACGACGCACTGGCCGAAGCCATTCTGAAGATTGCCCGCGACTACGAAGTGCCAATCTATGAGAACCCCGAACTGGTGAGGCTGCTGGCGCGGATGGAACTGGGGGAAAGTATTCCGCAGGAGTTATATCGCACGATTGCCGAGATTATTGCGTTTGCGTGGAATCTGAAGGGCAAGTTCCCGGCGGGGCATGATCCAAACGCACCGGTGCTCGAGAAGAATGTGACCGAGCGTGGGGATGATTACTGATTCCGGGTTGAATTCAAAAGATCGCAACCTCGCTTCGCTCGACAGCTCCTACACCATGTACGCCATCCCGATGTAGGAGCTCGATCTGTCAATTACCGCTAAGGCTGCGGATCAAGCCTGTCCAGCATGCGATTCACCGCCAACTCACCCAGCATCACCACCTGTTGAATCCCCAGGATGGTGTTGCGTTGCGTGCCCTCCAACAAGCCCGCGGCATCACTGAGCATCACACTTGCCGACGCCAGGGATTCGCAGGTGTTGGCCAGCAGCGTTTCGTCATCCGCGTCGGGGTCGACAAAAAAAGCGTGCTGGGTTTGCGTTGGGCGTCTTTGGGAATAACTGGTTTGAGGTAGTAATCGAGAGCGCGATCGGCGGCGTCGTTGAGTTTTTTGGAATCGGCGGTTTCGTACGGGGAAACGTCATCGGTTTCTGGCGGATTGGGGGGTGATCTTGAACATTTGGAGCTCCTTGATTAATGGAGCTACCACGTTTCGCTGCGAAACGAAGAGAGGTGGCAGCTATGCGCGGGTTCGCAGACCGGGAATCAAGGAACCCGGCAGACCCGAAGATCTCCCGCACACAGCCGCCATAACGCAATGCAGTAGACAAAAAAGCGTCGACTGAAAGGATACAGTGGCGCTATGCGCCTTGATTAACCCGGGCTGCGAAACCCGACCACTGATTAGCAGTGGCAGGCAAACGATAGGTCTCGGGCTATAGACGCACAAGCCGGTGGATTCTGACGTAGCCGTAGGCAGCGGCGCAAGGATGTGTAGCCGCGGAGAATGTCTGGAGATGTCTTTTAAACATCGCTGTTTAATTGACATCAGCATTCGTCAGGGAGGAAGGCAGGGACAGATAAATATATCCGTCCCGAATGGCAGGATCGGTCCCACGCTCTGCGTGGGGATGCAGCCCGTGACGCTCTGCGTCACATTCAACAGCGGAACGCGGAGCGTCCCCAGAGTCATTCCCACGCAGAGCGTGGGAACGAGCTCTGACAGGCGTCAGCTCTTGTGAAGCTTACTCATCAACTCCGCCTCAGCCTGGGTCAAGCCACACGACTGAGTCAGTTCATCGACGCTCGCGCCCATTCCCACCAGTCGCGCCGCTTGGGCAAACGACAGGCTCGAAGGATCGCGCTGTTCCAGCTGAGCGAGTTTGTCCGGCAACGGGCCGACCACCGCACGCAGTTCGTGCAGGTCTTCACCCATGCGCACGTTGCCGTTCTGGTAGTTGTCGACGCGCTTGGCCAGGTCCTTGATGCGCTGATCGCGCAGCGCATCGCCCTCGGCCTGTTGCGCGGCGATCAGCCGCTGACCGCGAATGTACGCCAGGAACATCGCCAGCGTGCCTGCCCAAAACAGGAACAGGACAATGACCGCAACCTCAAGAATCAATCAGATGTTCTCCAGATCCGACCATTCTTCTTCGCTCATCATCTTGTCGAGTTCGACCAGGATCAGCAGTTCGTTGTTCTTGTTGCACACGCCTTGGATGAACTTGGCGGATTCTTCGTTACCGACGTTCGGCGCCGTCTCGATTTCCGACTGACGCAGGTAAACCACTTCGGCGACGCTGTCGACCATGATCCCGACCACTTGCTTGTCGGCTTCGATGATGACGATACGGGTGTTGTCGCTGATCTCGGCGTTCATCAGGCCAAAGCGCTGACGGGTGTCGATCACGGTGACCACGTTACCGCGCAGGTTGATGATGCCCAGCACGTAGCTCGGGGCACCCGGGACCGGGGCGATTTCGGTGTAACGCAGGACTTCCTGAACGCGCATCACGTTGATGCCGTAGGTTTCATTGTCCAGTTTGAAGGTTACCCATTGCAGGATCGGATCTTCAGAACCTTTTGCATTCGTCGCTTGACTGCTCATACCTGACCCCTAGAAAACCGCGCTTGGCGGTGTGTGTCTGTGTGGCGGCATTCAACAATGCCGTCGCCTACTTGTTATGTCGGCTGCTATGTCGGTTTATGTAGCGGCTTACTGCCGCCCATGTGCTTTGCCCCACCGCTGGCGATCAATTCGGCCAGTGCGGAAACGTCCAGCAATGCACACATGTGCTCAATCACCGTGCCGGCGAGCCATGGCCGCTGACCTCGATGACTTCTCCATTTGATTTCGTTCGGGTCCAGGCGCAACGAGCGGCTGACTTGATGCACCGCCAACCCCCACTCGTAGCCCTGCACCGAAATAACGTATTGCAGGCCTTGGCGGAAGTCATCGCGGTAACGGTCCGGCATGACCCAGCGTGCGGTATCCAGCACTTTCAGGTTGCCGGCCTGGCTCGGCAGGATCCCGAGGAACCATTCCGGCTGACCAAACAGGGGCGTCAGTTCGTGGCCGGCCAGGGAATAAATCGAGCCCAGGCACACCAGCGGCACAGCCAGGGTCAGCCCGGCGACATCGAATAACAGGCATTCGAACGGCTCGGCAGCCCAAGACGGGCGGCCATCGGTTTCCACCGGTGGCGGCGTGTTGCTCGGCGGCAAGTGGACTTCGACCACCGGCGGCACCAAGGCTTGTAGCAGCGGTGCGATGGTCGATACCGGCGCCAGGATCGGTGCCGGGGCTTCGATCACGGCAACCGGTGCTTTTTCAACGACGGGCGCAACGGCTGGCGCGGCAACGGTCGCCGGTGGCCGCGCATCACGGGCCTGTTCTTCGAGCACCGCCAACTGGAACTCGTCCAGTGCGGCCTCGGCCTCGACGACTGCGACAACCTCAACGACTTCAGAAACCGCCTCGACTTCCGGCAGCAACTCTTCAGTCGCCTCCATCAGCAAGCTGTCCAGATAAGACTGGAGCGCCAGTTGCGGACGCGAGGTGACCTTCACCGGCCGGTTCATGCGCGCACCTGTGTAGGAGCTGCCGAAGGCTGCGATCTTTTGGCGGATTCGAAGGTGTCACAAAGCAGGATCAAAAGATCGCAGCCTGCGGCAGCTCCTACGCGAATTGGGTTCATGTCAGGCCACCGCCGGAACGAGTTGTGCGGTCAGCAGATGCTTGAGCAGTGCGCGGTAAGCCAGAACGCCACGGCTCTTGCCGTCGAATTGCGAAGGCGTGACCCCGGCCCGGCTGGCATCGCGCAGACGGGTATCGACCGGGATGTAACCTTGCCAAATTTCTTCCGGGTATTTGTCGCGCAGCACGCGCAGGGTCCCGAGGGACGCCTGGGTCCGGCGATCGAACAGGGTCGGGACGATGGTGAACGGCAACGCTTGTTTGCGCGAACGGTTGATCATCGCCAGGGTGTTGACCATGCGCTCAAGGCCTTTGACGGCCAGATGCTCGGTCTGCACCGGGATCACCAACTGCTGGCTCGCGGCCAAGGCGTTGACCATCAACACACCGAGCAACGGCGGGCTGTCGATCACGGCGTAATCAAAGTCTTGCCACAATTGCGCCAGACTCTTGGCGATCACCAGGCCCAGGCCACTTTGGCCTGGCGACTGACGCTCAAGGGTCGCCAGCGCGGTGCTCGATGGCAACAGCGAAATATTTTCATGACTGGTGGGCATCAACAACTGACCGGGCAGGCCCTGAGGCACGCTGCCCTTGTGCAGGAACAGGTCGTAGCTGCTGTGTTCCAGGCTGTCGGGGTCGTAGCCGAAATAGCTGGTCATCGAGCCGTGTGGGTCGAGATCAACCATGACCACACGTTTCCCCGCCTCGGCCAGCAAACCGGCTAAAGCGATAGAGGAAGTGGTTTTACCAACACCACCCTTTTGATTGGCAACTGCCCAGACTCTCATTCGGATATTCCTCCCGGTCGATAACGCCGACCGAGAAATAGCTCAACGTATTAATGCGGGTGACGGAGAATTGACGGCGCTCTCTCGTCCCGGCGACTTGACCGGGGTCGGTGCAGTTTGTGTGCCAGCACGCTTCAACGCGGCATCCGGTTTCGCATTGGCGGTTCCGGTACCGGTGAGGCTGCGGCGTACATCGAGATTTCGCGACACCACCAGCACCACCCGACGGTTGCGCGCCCGGCCTTCTGCCGTGGCGTTGTTGGCCACAGGCTGGAATTCGCCGTAACCCACCGACGCCAGGCGGCCAGGGTTGACACCTTGCATCGCCAGCATGCGCACGATGCTCGCCGAACGAGCCGAGGACAGCTCCCAGTTAGTCGGGTACTGCGAGGTGCGGATCGGTTGATCGTCGGTAAAGCCTTCAACGTGGATCGGGTTGTCAAACGGCTTCAGGATCGCCGCGACCTTGTCGATGATGTTGAAGGCGATGTCGCTGGGCATCGCGTCGCCGCTGCCGAACAACAGGCTGGAATTGAGTTCGATCTCGACCCACAGTTCGTTGCCACGCACGGTCATCTGGTTGGAGCTGATCAGGTCGCCGAACGCAGCACTGATGTCATCGGCGATGCTTTTGAGCGGATCGCTGGCGCCCGCGATGCCGGCATCAATCTGTTCGGCGTCTTTGACCAACGGCTTGGCCGGGGTAACCGTCATCGGCCGCTCTTCACCCACCGGGATCGGCTTGACGGCGCGATCCGAGTCGGTGAACACGCCGATCAACGCTTCCGAAATGACTTTGTACTTGCCTTCGTTGATCGAAGAGATCGAGTACATCACCACGAAGAACGCAAACAGCAAGGTGATGAAGTCCGCATAGGACACCAGCCAGCGTTCGTGATTGACGTGTTCTTCAGGTTGCCGGCGACGTGCCATGGTCCATGTCTCCCATCAATCCATGAAGCCCTGAAGCTTCAACTCAATAGAGCGAGGGTTTTCACCTTCGGCGATCGACAGAATCCCTTCCAACAACATTTCGCGATAACGCGACTGACGCAATGCGATGGACTTGAGCTTGGACGCGACCGGCAGCAACACCAGGTTGGCACTGGCCACGCCGTAGATGGTGGCGACGAAGGCGACGGCGATGCCGCTGCCCAGTTGCGATGGATCGCCCAGGTTGCCCATGACGTGGATCAAGCCCATCACCGCACCGATGATGCCGATGGTCGGCGCGTAGCCGCCCATGCTTTCAAAGACTTTGGCGGCTTCAATGTCGCGGCTTTCCTGGGTGTAGAAATCCACTTCCAGGATGCTGCGAATCGCTTCCGGCTCGGCGCCGTCCACCAGCAATTGCAGGCCTTTGCGCGAGTAGTTATCCGGTTCGGCGTCCGCCACTCCTTCCAACCCCAGCAAACCTTCCTTGCGGGCGGTCAAGCTCCAGTTCACGACGCGATCGATGCCACCGGCCAGATCCACACGCGGTGGAAACAGGATCCAGGCAAGGATTTGCATGGCGCGCTTGAAAGCGCTCATCGGCGATTGCAACAACGCCGCACCGATGGTCCCACCGATGACGATCAACGCCGCCGGGCCGTTGGCCAGTGCGCCGAGGTGACCGCCTTCAAGGTAGTTGCCGCCGATGATGGCGACAAACGCCATGATGATCCCGATCAGGCTGAGTACATCCATCAGATACAGGCCTCAACCAGGTGCTTGCCAATGTCGTCCAGGCTGTAAATCGCGTCCGCCAGATCAGCTTTGACGATGGCCATCGGCATGCCGTAGATCACGCAGCTCGCTTCATCCTGGGCCCAGATCGCACTGCCGCCCTGTTTGAGCAGGCGTGCGCCTTCACGGCCATCGGCGCCCATGCCGGTCAGTACGACCGCCAGAACTTTGTCGCCGTAGGACTTGGCTGCCGAACCGAACGTGATGTCCACGCACGGCTTGTAGTTCAGACGTTCGTCACCCGGCAGGATTTTCACCGCGCCACGGCCATCGATCATCATTTGCTTGCCACCGGGCGCCAGCAACGCCAGGCCAGGACGCAGGATGTCGCCATCCTCGGCTTCCTTGACGCTGATGCGGCAGAGCTTGTCCAAACGCTCGGCGAAGGCCTTGGTGAAGGCCGCCGGCATGTGCTGGATCAACACGATCGGCGCCGGGAAGTTGGCCGGCAACTGGGTCAAGACCCGTTGCAGGGCAACCGGGCCGCCGGTGGACGTGCCGATGGCCACCAGTTTGTAGGCTTTGCGTTTCGGCGCAGGTGACGACGGGCTGGACGACGCAGGCGCATAGCTGCGAGTTGGCATCGGTGCCGGTGCCGGACGCACAGGCGCGCTGCTGCCATAACTGCTGGCGCTCGAAGGCGCAGGCGTCGGGGCTGGCGCGGCGACCGGGGCTGGGGCGGTGTAGGTGTTGGCGCGACGGTTACTGCGCGAAATGCTGAGAATCTTCTCGCACAGCAGTTGCTTGACCTTCTCCGGGTTGCGGGAGATGTCTTCGAAATTCTTCGGCAGGAAATCCACCGCACCAGCGTCCAGCGCATCCAGGGTGACCCGGGCGCCTTCGTGCGTCAGCGAGGAGAACATCAATACCGGGGTCGGACAGCGCTGCATGATGTGCCGCACCGCCGTGATGCCATCCATCATCGGCATCTCGTAGTCCATGGTGATCACGTCTGGCTTGAGGGCCAGCGCCTGATCGATCGCCTCTTTTCCGTTGGTCGCCGTACCGACAACCTGGATGTTCGAATCCGCTGAAAGAATTTCCGAGACGCGGCGGCGGAAAAACCCCGAATCGTCCACCACCAGGACTTTGACTACCATAAACACTCCATTAGACGGAGCGAGGCTCAGTCGCCCCGCCCCGCCAGAATCAAATACGCCGTGCGGCGTAACGCTTGAGCATGCTCGGGACATCGAGAATCAGCGCGATGCGGCCGTCACCAGTGATGGTGGCGCCGGACATGCCCGGGGTTCCCTGAAGCATTTTGCCCAATGGCTTGATGACCACTTCTTCCTGGCCCACCAGTTGATCGACGACAAAGCCGATCCGCTGCGTGCCCACCGACAGGATCACCACATGGCCCTCGCGCTGCTCTTCGTGAGCGGCGGAGCTGACCAGCCAGCGTTTGAGGTAGAACAAGGGCAGGGCCTTGTCCCGCACGATCACCACTTCCTGGCCGTCCACCACGTTGGTGCGCGACAGGTCGAGGTGGAAGATCTCGTTGACGTTCACCAGCGGGAACGCAAACGCCTGGTTGCCGAGCATGACCATCAGCGTCGGCATGATCGCCAGGGTCAACGGCACCTTGATGACGATCTTCGAGCCCAGGCCCTTGGTCGAGTAGATGTTGATCGAACCGTTGAGCTGGGAAATCTTGGTTTTCACCACGTCCATGCCCACGCCACGACCCGACACGTCGGAGATCTCGGTTTTGGTCGAGAAGCCCGGTGCGAAAATCAGGTTGTAGCACTCGGTTTCGCTCAAGCGATCGGCCGCGTCCTTGTCCATCACACCGCGTTTTACCGCGATGGCACGCAGGACGTTCGGGTCCATACCTTTGCCGTCATCGGAGATCGACAGCAGGATGTGGTCGCCTTCCTGTTCAGCGGCCAGGATCACCTTGCCACCGCGGGCCTTGCCCGACGCTTCGCGCTCTTCCGGCGACTCGATGCCGTGGTCGACCGCGTTGCGCACCAAGTGGACCAGCGGGTCGGCCAGGGCCTCGACGAGGTTCTTGTCGAGGTCGGTTTCTTCGCCGACCAGTTCCAGGTTGATCTCTTTCTTGAGCTGGCGAGCCAGGTCTCGAACCAGGCGCGGGAAGCGCCCGAAGACTTTCTTGATCGGTTGCATCCGGGTCTTCATGACCGCGGTTTGCAGGTCAGCCGTCACCACGTCGAGGTTCGACACAGCTTTGGACATGGCCTCGTCGGCACTGTTGGCGCCCAGGCGAACCAAGCGGTTACGCACCAGTACCAATTCGCCGACCATGTTCATGATCTCGTCCAGCCGCGCAGTATCAACCCGCACGGTGGTCTCGGCTTCGCTGGCCGGTTTTTCCGGTGGCGGTGCCGCCGGTGCGGCGCGAGCAGGTGCCGGAGCAGCCGCAGCCGCCGGTTTCGGCGCTTCAGCTTTAGGCTCAGGGGCTTTAGCCGCAGGTTTCGCGGCAGCGGCAGGCGCCTTGGCGACTGGCGCGGAAACCACTGCCCCGGTGCCGACTTCGGTGAACTTGCCTTTACCGTGTAACTCGTCGAGCAGCGATTCGAACTCGTGATCGGAAATCAGATCACCGCCGGCCGCTTTAGCGGTTGGCGCCGCCGGGGCCGGTGCCGAGGCAATGGCCGATTCCAGCGCGTCCACAGCAAAGTTGCCCTTGCCGTGCAGTTGATCGAGCAGTGCTTCGAATTCGTCGTCGGTGATGTCCGAACTGTCGCCCGGCGCTTTCGGGGCAGCCGGGGCAGCAGGCGCGGCCACGGCATCGACCGCGAACTGGCCTTTGCCATGCAGCTGATCGAGCAACGACTCGAACTCGGCGTCGGTGATTTCGTCGCTGGCCGATGCATCGGCGGCCGGTGCAGGAGCAGCCGCCGGGGCCTCGGCCTGAGCCTTGACGGCATTCAGCGAGTCCAGCAGTTGTTCGAATTCGTTATCGGTAATGTCGCCCGACTCGCTTTCAGCGGCCGGTTCTTCCACCGCGTCAGCAACCGGAGCCGCTGCATCGGCGCTTTGCGGCTCGGCCAGACGGGCCAGTGCCGCAAGCAATTCTGGAGTGGCAGCCGTGATCGGACTGCGTTCGCGGACTTCGGTGAACATGCCGTTCACTGCGTCCAGCGCTTCGAGAACCACGTCCATCAGTTCCGAGTCGACGCGTCGTTCACCCTTGCGCAGGATGTCGAACACGTTCTCGGCGATGTGACAGCACTCCACCAGCTCATTGAGCTGGAGGAAGCCGGCGCCCCCTTTTACAGTGTGGAAACCGCGAAAAATTGCATTGAGCAAGTCCGCATCATCCGGTCGGCTTTCCAGCTCAACCAGTTGTTCGGACAGCTGCTCTAGAATCTCGCCGGCCTCAACCAGGAAATCCTGAAGGATCTCTTCATCGGCGCCGAAGCTCATTAAGGGGGTGCTCCTAAGGTCTAAAAACCTAAAAAACCTGAAATTCTAAAACTCTAAAATCCTAGGCTGGATAACAAATCGTCCACATCGTCCTGACCGGACACAACATCTTCTCTTTTATCGGCATGAATCTGCGGACCTTCACCCTGAGAGAGATGTTTTTGCGGATCTTTTTCAGCCAGCATCGCTTCACGGTCATGTTCGATACCCGCAAAGCGGTCTACCTGACTGGCCATGAGCACGAGCTTGAGCAGGTTACTTTCAACTTCGGTGACCAATTGGGTCACGCGCTTGATCACTTGACCGGTGAGGTCCTGGTAATCCTGAGCCAGCAGAATGTCGTTCAGGTTGCTCGACACCACGCGATTGTCTTCGCTGCTGCGTGTCAGGAAACCGTCGACCCGCCGCGCCAGCTCACGGAACTCTTCAGCCCCGACTTCGCGACGCATGAACCGTCCCCAGTCGGTGCTCAACGCCTGGGCTTCATTGCTCAGGCCGTTGACCAGCGGCGTGGCGTTTTCCACCAGGTCCATGGTGCGGTTGGCTGCGGCCTCGGTCAGCTTGACCACATAACCCAGACGCTCGGTGGCGTCCGTGATCTGCGAAACTTCCTCGGCTTGCGGCATGTGCGGGTCAATCTGAAAATTGACGATCGCGCTATGCAGCTCACGAGTGAGCTTGCCCACTTCCTGGTACAGGCCGCGGTCACGGGTCTGATTGAGCTCATGGATCAGTTGCACAGCGTCGCCAAACTTGCCTTTTTCAAGGCTGTCGACCAGTTCGCGGGCATGTTTTTTCAGGGTCGACTCAAAGTCGCCCTGTGAAGATTCGTTATGGTCCATAGCTCCCCCGTGGCGCAGTTTCTCAACCGATGCGTTCGAAAATCTTCTCGATTTTGTCTTTCAACGCCTGGGCCGTGAAGGGTTTGACCACATAGCCGTTTACACCGGCCTGGGCCGCTTCGATGATTTGCTCGCGCTTGGCTTCAGCAGTCACCATCAGCACCGGCAGGTGCTTGAGTCTTTCATCGGCGCGCACGTGGCGCAGCAGATCGATACCGGTCATGCCAGGCATGTTCCAGTCCGTTACCAGAAAGTCGATGCTGCCGCTGTTGAGAACCGGAATGGCAGTGATGCCATCGTCAGCCTCGACCGTGTTGGTGAACCCAAGGTCACGCAACAGGTTTTTAATGATCCGCCGCATCGTTGAGAAGTCATCAACGATGAGGATTTTCATGTTCTTGTCCAATTCGACCTCCAAGCAGTCTTAAACGCGCCCAGCACCTGGACACGCCACTTCAATCAATCCGGCAAAGCACTCAAATGACTGTCTGGAGCACAACAGATCGAGACCGCTGCAGTTCAACACCACACCAGCCTCGTTCGCAGTGTCCCCACACTGCCTTCAGCGCGCTCGCCACTCCCCCAAACGCCCCCGCAAACGGGCCGCGCACTGGCTGTGTAACTGGCTGACACGCGATTCGCTGACCCCCAGGACCTCACCGATTTCCTTGAGGTTCAGCTCTTCGTCGTAGTACAGCGCCAACACCAGTCGCTCACGCTCCGGCAAATTGGCAATCGCGTCCGCCAACGCAGCCTGGAAACGTTCATCTTCCAGATCGCGTGACGGCTCCAGATGAGCACTGGCGCCGTCCTCATGCAGCCCTTCGTGTTCGCCGTCCTGCAACAGGTCGTCGAAACTGAACAGGCGGCTGCCCAAGGTGTCGTTCAAAATCCCGTAATAATCGTCGAGACTCAATTGGAGTTCGGCCGCAACCTCGTGATCTTTAGCGTCACGGCCGGTTTTAGCTTCAATCGAGCGAATTGCGTCGCTGACCATGCGGGTATTGCGGTGGACCGAACGTGGCGCCCAGTCCCCTTTGCGTACTTCATCGAGCATCGCGCCGCGGATTCGAATGCCCGCGTACGTCTCGAAACTCGCGCCTTTGCTGGCGTCGTATTTGGTCGATACTTCAAGCAGGCCGATCATCCCGGCCTGGATCAGGTCTTCCACCTGAACACTGGCCGGCAAACGTGCCAGCAAGTGGTAAGCAATGCGTTTAACCAGTGGCGCGTAACGCTCGATCAGCTCGTACTGCGAGTCACGTGCCGACTTCTTGTAGAGGTTGTAGCCACTGGCTGTCATAGGACGGGTCCTGCGGTCTGTTGCACGAGACGCTCGACGAAAAATTCCAGATGCCCGCGCGGGTTGGCCGGCAGTGGCCAGGTGTCGACCTTCTGTGCAATCGCCTTGAACGCCAGGGCGCACTTGGAGCGCGGGAAGGCTTCGTAGACGGCACGTTGCTTCTGCACGGCCTTGCGCACGCTTTCGTCGTAAGGCACGGCGCCGACGTATTGTAAGGCGACGTCGAGGAAGCGGTCCGTGACCTTGGTCAACTTGGCGAACAGGTTGCGACCTTCTTGCGGGCTCTGGGCCATATTGGCCAGGACGCGGAAGCGGTTCATGCCGTAATCGCGATTCAGCAGTTTGATCAGCGCGTAGGCGTCGGTGATGGAGGTCGGCTCATCGCAGACCACCAGCAACACTTCCTGGGCGGCGCGGACAAAACTGACTACCGAGTCACCAATACCGGCAGCTGTGTCGATCACGAGTACGTCGAGGTTGTCGCCGATATCGCTGAAGGCCTGGATCAGGCCGGCATGTTGGGCCGGGCTCAGATGAACCATGCTCTGGGTACCGGAAGCGGCCGGGACGATGCGAATACCGCCCGGGCCTTGCAACAGAACGTCGCGCAGCTCGCAGCGGCCTTCGATCACGTCGGCCAGGGTACGTTTTGGCGTCAGTCCCAACAGAACGTCGACGTTCGCCAGCCCCAGATCGGCATCCAGCAGCATGACGCGCCGGCCGAGCTCAGCTAGAGCCAGGGACAAGTTCACTGACACGTTAGTCTTCCCGACGCCACCTTTGCCGCCGGTCACCGCGATCACCTGTACGGGATGCATGCTGCCCATGTTATTTCTTTACCTTGTCTTGCATAGACGGAGGCCACATTACTGGCTGCGCGTTCATCAACTGAACAATGCATGGCAGACCATCGATGTAGGTACAAAAACTGTTC
This sequence comes from Pseudomonas sp. 10S4, assembly GCF_034344865.1. Classification (NCBI taxonomy): domain Bacteria; kingdom Pseudomonadati; phylum Pseudomonadota; class Gammaproteobacteria; order Pseudomonadales; family Pseudomonadaceae; genus Pseudomonas; species Pseudomonas sp. 10S4. The sequence continues at coordinate 3,734,739 of NZ_CP133774.1, read as the reverse complement.
ATTAGTACCTCAGCCAACCTGCTTGGTCGGGCTGTGGTAAATATCAGCGAACATGTCAGCCATGGCTTCTTCGCTGGGTTCTTCCTGCATTTGCACGCTGACCGCGCGACTGACCAACTGATGACGTCGCGGCAGATGCAAATCATCCGGGATACGCGGACCATCGGTGAGGTAAGCCACCGGCAATTCATGACTGATAGCCAGGCTCAACACCTCGCCCAGACTCGCCGTTTCATCCAGTTTAGTCAGGATGCAGCCAGCGAGCCCGCAACGCTTGTAACTGTGATAAGCGGCGGTTAGAACCTGTTTTTGGCTGGTGGTTGCCAGGACCAGATAATTTTTTGATTTGATGCCACGACCGGCCAGGCTTTCGAGCTGCATGCGCAATGCCGGATCGCTGGCCTGAAGGCCGGCAGTATCGATCAGCACCACGCGTTTACGCAGCAGCGGGTCCAGCGCCTGAACCAGCGACTGGCCCGGATCGACGTGGGTCACCGACACATTAAGAATCCGGCCCAATGTCTTGAGTTGTTCCTGAGCACCGATACGGTAGCTGTCCATGCTCACCAGCGCGATGTTTTGCGCGCCGTACTTGAGCACGTAACGGGCGGCGAGCTTGGCCAGCGTGGTGGTCTTGCCCATGCCGGCAGGGCCGACCATGGCAATCACACCGCCCTCTTCCAGTGGCTCGACTTCCGGTGTGGCGATCATCCGCGCCAGGTGCGCCAGCAACATGCGCCAGGCCTGACGAGGTTCTTCAATATCGGTAATCAGCGCTAGCAGATCGCGCGACAACGGGCCGGACAAGCCGATGCGTTGCAGGCGACGCCACAGGTTCGCCTGGGCCGGACGGCTGCCTTGCAACTGATTCCAGGCCAGGGAGCCGAGTTGCACTTCCATCAGTTCGCGCAGGCTGTTGAGCTCGAAACGCATCGAATCGAAGGCCCGTGGGTCAACGCCGCCGGAGGCTTGCGCAGGCGCCGGTGCCTGACGACGCGGCGCGGCGTAAGTCGGCTCAACCAATGGCTCGGCAGCGGTCAACGGCAAGCCGGCGAACAACTGGCGATTGGTGGTCTTGTCACCGTCGGTCTCGCCATCGCCGCGCAGGCTCAGTTCGGCCTGGGCAGTCACGATGCGCGACTGGGTCTTGCGCAGCTCATCCTCGAGTTCCATGTTCGGAACGCGCGGGGCCAGCGCCGACAATTTGTAATCCAGGGCTGCCGTCAGCTCGACACCACCGGCGATCCGGCGGTTGCCAATAATGGCCGCATCAGCGCCCAGCTCATCACGAACCAGTTTCATGGCCTGACGCATATCGGCGGCGAAAAAACGCTTAACTTGCATAAACCACTACCTCAGCCGTTGGGCCCTACTGTCGCAACGATGGTCACTTGCTTGTTGTCAGGAATTTCCTGGTAAGCCAACACATGCAAACCCGGGACTGCCAGTCGGCCGAATCGCGAAAGCATCGCGCGAACCGGACCGGCTACCAGCAGAATCACCGGTTGACCTTGCATCTCTTGACGCTGCGCGGCATCGATCAACGAACGCTGCAGCTTCTCTGCCATGCTTGGCTCCAGCAGAACGCCCTCTTCCGAGCCTTGTCCTGCCTTCTGAAGACTATTGAGCAATATCTGTTCCAACCTTGGCTCCAGAGTGATAACTGGTAGCTCCGACTCAGTCCCTACAATGCTTTGGACGATAGCGCGGGATACGCCGACGCGCACTGCGGCCACCAGCGCGGCAGTATCTTGACTCTTGGCGGCATTGTTGGCGATGGCCTCGGCAATGCTGCGAATGTCCCGTACCGGCACTTGTTCGGCGAGCAACGCCTGCAAGACTTTGAGCAACTGCGACAGCGAAACAACGCCCGGCACCAACTCTTCTGCCAGTTTTGGCGAGCTTTTGGCCAGCAATTGCATGAGTTGCTGCACTTCCTCGTGGCCAATCAGCTCACTGGAGTGTTTGTACAGAATCTGGTTCAAGTGGGTCGCCACTACCGTACTGGCATCGACCACGGTGTAACCGAGGGACTGGGCTTGGGCGCGCTGGCTGACTTCAATCCAGACCGCCTCCAGACCAAAAGCCGGATCTTTGGCGGTAATGCCATTCAGCGTGCCGTAGACCTGCCCCGGATTGATCGCCAGCTCGCGATCCGGGTAAATCTCGGCTTCTGCGAGGATCACGCCCATGAGGGTCAGGCGATAAGCGCTTGGCGCCAGGTCGAGGTTGTCACGGATATGCACAGTCGGCATCAGGAAGCCCAAATCCTGGGAGAGCTTCTTACGAACGCCTTTAATCCGCGCGAGCAACTGACCACCCTGATTGCGATCCACCAGCGGAATCAGGCGATAGCCGACTTCCAGGCCGATCATGTCGATCGGGGTCACGTCATCCCAGCCCAGCTCCTTGGTTTCCTGGGCGCGGGCCGGGGATGGCAGCAGCTCTTGCTGACGCTTGACCTCTTGCAAGGCCTGAACCTTGACCACGTTCTGCTTTTTCCAGAACAGGTACGCAGCGCCGGCCGCCAGGGCCGCCATGCTGAGGAAGGAGAAGTGCGGCATGCCGGGCACCAGGCCCATCACTGCCATCAGGCCGGCTGCCACCGCCAACGCTTTCGGCGAGGCGAACATCTGGCGACCGATCTGCTTGCCCATGTCTTCCGAGCCGGAAGCACGGGTCACCATGATCGCAGCCGCTGTCGATAACAACAGTGATGGCAATTGCGCCACCAAACCGTCACCGATGGTCAACAGCGCGTAAACCTTGCCAGCGTCGCCGAAGCTCATGCCGTGCTGGAAAATACCGACTGCCATGCCGCCGATCAGGTTAATGAACAGGATCAGCAGGCCGGCGATGGCGTCACCGCGCACGAACTTGCTGGCACCGTCCATGGACCCGTAGAACTCGGCTTCCTGGGCGACTTCCATCCGGCGCAGTTTGGCCTGGTTCTGATCGATCAGGCCGGCGTTCAGGTCGGCGTCGATGGCCATCTGTTTGCCGGGCATCGCGTCGAGGGTGAAGCGCGCGCTCACCTCGGAAATCCGCCCGGCACCCTTGGTCACTACGACGAAGTTGATGATCATCAAAATCGCGAAGACCACGATACCGACCACGTAGTTACCGCCGATCACCACCTCACCGAAGGCCTGGATCACCTTACCCGCGGCGGCATGCCCTTCCTGACCGTGGAGCATCACCACTCGCGTGGAGGCCACGTTCAGCGCCAGGCGCATCAGCGTCGCCACCAGCAAAATGGTCGGGAACACCGCGAAATCCAGCGGCCGCAAGGCGTAGACGCAGACCAGCAATACGACGATGGACAACGCAATGTTGAACGTGAAAAACACGTCCAGCAGGAACGGCGGCACCGGCAACATCATCATGGCCAGCATGACCAGCAGCAACAGCGGCACACCCAGATTGCCCCGACTCAAGTCGGCGACGTTAGCGCGAGCACTGTTGATTAACTGAGAGCGATCCACCGGTTTTCCCCGTTCCTTTAAAGCAAACTTTTGACGCCTGAAACAGACGCAGAGCGGCTACTGCAAGAAGCCTTCCAACTTTTGCCGGGGCGTGGAATAGAACAGCCTGTGGCCAGAGAGGGGATTACCTGTGGCGAGGGACTTAAACAGCGATGTTTAAACGAAACTTTCAGACACTCTCTCGCCCTACGCATTCTTGCGTAGCGGCCTACAGCTGCGCCAGAATCGGCCGGCTTGTGCGTCTAGGGGTCGGGCTCTATCGTTTCCGGGTCGCTGAAAAACAGCGATCGGGTTTGGTAGCCCGTTTTACCTGTCGCATAACGCAACGTAATGCAGAGATTCTTCGTCTTCTGTTTTTATGGTGGTCATGCGTAGGGCGTCCTCGGACGCGCCGGGCTTTTGCTCCAGGTAACCGGTCTACCAACCTGCGTATGGCCCCCACCCTTCGTTTGGTAGCGAGGCTGATGGCTCCTTATGTCTTACCTGGAGTTTCATCTATGTTCAAAATTACACCCAACCCACCAGCAACCGATTCAATCCCCCACGACCCGGCCCTCGATCCCCAAAAGCTCAAGGAAGCCGCCGACCGCGCGCTCAACTACTACCTCAACCCCGCAGCTCTGAAAGAAACCCCACGCAAACCCAGCACCCTCTTCTGCATCACCCCCGGCGCCGATCACGAAACCCTGCTGGCCAACGCCTGCGAATCAATGGCCTCGGCCAGCGTCATGGCCAGCGATTTTGCAGACGGCATGATGGGGGCGCAGCGCAGCAAAATGCTGGCACTGCAACAGATCATCATGCTCGGGGAATTGGCGGTGAACCGCATGCTGGATAACGTCGACCCGCAAAGCTAACGCAAGCCCGGAGTCAAAACGCAAATCCCCTGTGAGAGCGGGCTTGCTCGCGAAAGCGGTGTGTCAGTCGACATCTCTATTGACTGACACGACCTCTTCGCGAGCAAGCCCGCTCCCACAGGGGGACACGGTCAACGGTAGGAGCTGCCGAAGGCTGCGATCTTTTGCTTTTGATCGATCAGGAATCGCGGCGCAAATCCGGTGGGATCGGCAGGTCGTCCTTGAGCGGGTCCGGGCGCTTGCCCTTGCCGGCGCGGTGCTGGCGGATCTGGTAGACGTAGGCCAGTACCTGAGCAACCGCCAGGTACAAGCCGCCAGGGATTTCCTGGTCGAGTTCTGTGGAGTAGTAAATCGAACGCGCCAGGGCCGGCGATTCGAGCAGCAGTACTTCGTTGGCCACGGCAATTTCACGCATCTTCAACGCCAGGAAGTCACTGCCCTTGGCGATCAACATCGGCGCCCCGCCCTTCTCCGGGTCGTACTTGAGCGCGACGGCGTAGTGGGTCGGGTTGGTGATGACCACGTCGGCATTGGGGATCGCCGCCATCATGCGGCGCTGGGACATCTCGCGCTGCAGCTGACGAATTCGCTGTTTGACCTCTGGCCGCCCTTCCGAATCCTTGTGCTCGTCGCGCACTTCCTGCTTGGTCATCAGCAGCTTCTTGTGGCTTTCCCACAACTGCACCGGCACGTCGACCGCCGCGATGATGATCAACCCGCAAGCCATCCACAACGTACTCCAACCCACCACCTGAATGCTGTGGATGATCGCCGTCTCCAAGGGTTCGTGGGCGATGCGCTGCAAGTCAGCGATGTCCGAGGACAACACCGCCAGCGCCACAAACAAGACGATGGTGAACTTGGCAAACGCTTTGAGCAGCTCGACCAGGGCCTTGGTGGAAAACATCCGTTTGAGGCCGCTGAGCGGGTTCATCCGGCTGAATTTCGGCGCCATGCTGCTCGCGGAGAACAACCAGCCGCCCAGAGAAATCGGGCCGATGAGCGCTGCCAGAAGCAGGGAGATCATGATCGGCTGAATGGCCCACAAGGCAACCTGACCCGAGTGCATCAGGTAGTTGCCCATGGATTTCTGATCGAGGATCACCTCCCGCGGCAACGAGAAGTTAAGGCGCATCAACTCCATCATGTCTTGGGCCAGGACTCCGCCGAAAATCAGCAGTGCGCCAGCGCCGACGAGCATGATCGCCAGGGTATTGAGTTCCTTGGAGCGCGCCACCTCGCCTTTGTCGCGGGAGTCTTTCTTGCGCTTGTCCGTGGGGTCTTCTGTTTTGTCTTGACCGCTTTCGCTCTCAGCCATGGCTCAGTGCACCCGTGCCAGTTCGCGCAGAAACTGCAAGGCCTCCACGGCCATCGGCTGGTACTGGTTGAGAATGTCACCCAGGCTGATCCAGAGGATGAACATCCCGAGTACCAGGGTCAGCGGAAAACCAATGGAGAAGATGTTCAGTTGCGGCGCCGCCCGGGTCATCACGCCAAACGCGATGTTGACCACCAGCAACGCGGTGATCGCCGGCAAAACCAACACCAGTGCCGCCCCCAGCACCCAGCCGAGCTTGCCCGCCAGTTGCCAGAAGTTATCGACCATAAACCCGCTGCCGACCGGCAACGTGGTGAAGCTTTCGGTGAGGACTTCGAAGACCACCAGGTGGCCGTTCATCGACAGAAACAACAGCGTCACCAGCATGGTGAAGAACTGCCCGATCACCGCCACCGATACGCCGTTGGTGGGGTCGACCATGGACGCGAAGCCCATGCCCATCTGGATCGCAACGATCTGCCCTGCCACCACGAACGCCTGGAAGAACAACTGCAAGGAGAAGCCCAACACGGCGCCAATGATGATCTGCTCACCGATCAGCAGCAGCCCGCTCAAGTCCAGCGGATTGACCGGCGGCATGGGCGGCAACGCCGGCGTGATGACCACCGTGATCGCCAGCGCGAAATACGCCCGCACGCGCCTGGGCACCAGGGTTGTGCCGAAAATCGGCATGACCATCAGCAAAGTGCCGACGCGAAACAGCGGCAACATGAACGTCGCCACCCAGGTGCTGATCTGGGTATCGGTCAGTTGCAGCAGAGACATGACTTAGCCAATGACCATTGGAATATTGCCGTACAACCGCAGGATGTAGTCCATGAACGTCTGTACCAGCCACGGGCCGGCCACGATCAACGTCACCAGCATCACCAGCAGGCGCGGCAGGAAGCTCAAGGTCTGTTCGTTGATCTGGGTCGCGGCCTGGAACATCGCGACCAAAAGGCCGACGAGCAGGCTCGGAATCACCAGCACCGCAACCATCATGGTGGTCAGCCACAACGCATCCCGAAAGATATCTACGGCGACTTCTGGCGTCATGGCGAAACACCCCCAAAGCTGCTGGCCAACGTACCGATAATCAACGCCCAACCATCCACCAGCACGAACAGCATGATTTTGAACGGCAGGGAAATGATCAGCGGCGAGAGCATCATCATACCCATCGCCATCAGCACACTGGCCACAACCAGGTCGATGATCAGGAACGGAATGAAGATCATGAAGCCGATCTGGAACGCGGTTTTTAGCTCCGACGTCACGAACGCCGGCACCAGAATGGTCAACGGCGCCTGATCCGGCGTGGCGATGTCAGTGCGCTTGGACAAACGCATGAACAGCTCCAGATCGCTGGTGCGGGTCTGGGCCAGCATGAAGTCCTTGATTGGCACTTGAGCCTTGAGCACGGCATCCTGGGCGGTCATTTTCTCCGCCAGGTACGGCTGCAAGGCATCGTTGTTCACCCGGTCGAACACCGGCGCCATGATGAACATGGTCAGGAACAGCGCCATGCCGGTGAGGATCTGGTTCGACGGCGTCTGCTGCAAGCCAAGAGCCTGACGCAGGATCGAGAACACGATGATGATCCGGGTGAAGCTGGTCATCAGCATGACGAACGCCGGAATGAAACTCAGCGCGGTCATGATCAGCAGAATCTGCAGGCTGACCGAGTATTCCTGAGCCCCGTTGGCGTTGGTGCCCAAGGTGATTGCCGGAATCGACAACGGATCGGCGGCGAGCGCCAGCGGCGCAGCCAGCATCAGGGCCAGCGTCAAGACGATGCGTAGCGCACCCATTACTTCTTATCCTTCTGATCCTTGCCCAACAACTCCATCAGGCGCTGGGCAAACTCCGGGGTCGATTTTTCAGTCCCGCTCGGCACCTGCACTGGTTCCTTGAGCACATGCAACGCGGTGATGGTGCCGGGGCTCAGGCCAAGCAGGATCTGCTCGTTGCCGACCTGGATCAGCATCAAGCGATCACGCGGGCCCAGGGCACGGGAACCGATGATGTCGATCACCTGCCCCTTGCCGGCCGGCCCGGCCTGCTGGACCCGACGCAACAGCCAGGCGAGGAAGAAGATCAACCCCAGCACCAACAACAGGCCGAACACCAATTGCGTCAATTGCCCGGCTACACCGCTGCTGACCGCCGGCGCAACGGCAGCCGTCGCGGTATTCACCGCGGCAGTGGCCGTCGCAATCGGCTCGGCCGCCATCACGCTGAACGGCAACGCCAGCAGCATTCCCGGCAAAGAACCCAGAACCTTTTTCACTTAGCGCAGCTTCTTGATGCGTTCGCTTGGGCTGATCACGTCAGTCAGGCGGATGCCGAACTTCTCGTTGACCACAACCACTTCGCCGTGAGCGATCAGCGTGCCGTTGACCAGCACGTCCAGCGGCTCACCGGCCAGGCGATCCAGCTCGATGACCGAACCCTGGTTGAGTTGCAGCAGGTTACGGATGTTGATGTCGGTGCTACCGACTTCCATGGAAATCGACACCGGGATGTCGAGGATCACGTCCAGGTTCGGACCGTCGAGGGTCACCGGCTCGTTGTTCTTCGGCACGCTGCCGAACTCTTCCATCTGCAGACGGTTGGACGCCGAGCCACCGGTATCCGCGGCCAGCAAGGCATCGATATCGTCCTGGCCGGCGTCACCGGTTTCTTCCAGCGCAGCAGCCCATTCATCAGCCAGTGCCTGGTCGTCCTGGGCGTTCATATCGTCGTTCATCATGTGTCCTCGGCGGACCGCTCTTCAACTCGAAGCGGCCAGTGTTAAATGGGGGAGTTAAGCGCCGATCAACGGCGCTCGATCGGCTCGATCACTTGCAACGCGAGGTTGCCTTTGTGCGAACCCATCTTGACCTTGAACGCAGGCACGCCGTTGGCGCGCATGATCATTTCTTCCGGCATCTCGACCGGGATAATGTCCCCCGGCTGCATGTGCAGGATGTCGCGCAGACGCAACTGACGACGGGCCACGGTGGCGCCAATCGGCACGTCGACATCGAGCACGTCCTGGCGCAAGGCGTTGACCCAGCGCTCGTCCTGGTCATCGAGGTCCGACTGGAAGCCGGCGTCGAGCATTTCACGCACCGGCTCGATCATCGAGTACGGCATGGTCACGTGCAGGTCGCCGCCACCGCCATCGAGTTCGATGTGGAACGTCGAGACCACAATCGCTTCGCTCGGGCCGACGATGTTGGCCATGGCCGGGTTCACTTCCGAGTTGATGTACTCGAAGTTCACTTCCATGATCGCCTGCCAGGCTTCTTTCAAATCGACGAACGCCTGCTCCAGCACCATGCGCACCACACGCAGCTCGGTCGGGGTGAATTCACGCCCTTCGATCTTCGCGTGACGGCCATCGCCGCCGAAGAAGTTGTCCACCAGTTTGAACACCAGTTTGGCGTCGAGGATAAACAGAGCAGTGCCGCGCAACGGTTTGATCTTGACCAGGTTGAGGCTGGTCGGCACGTACAGCGAGTGCACGTATTCGCCGAACTTCATCACCTGCACGCCACCGACGGCAACGTCTGCCGAGCGACGCAGCATGTTGAACATGCTGATGCGGGTGTAGCGGGCGAAACGCTCGTTGATCATTTCCAGGGTCGGCATGCGTCCGCGGACGATCCGATCCTGGCTGGTCAGGTCGTAACTTTTGACGCTGCCGGGTTCAGCAGCGTTATCGGTCTGTACCAGACCATCGTCGACGCCATGCAACAGCGCATCGATCTCATCCTGGGACAGCAGGTCCTGCACGGCCATGTCGTGTTCCTACTGCAGTACGAAATTAGTGAAAAGCAACTGTTCGATGACCACTTTGCCGAGCTCTTTCTGCGCCACTTCCTGGACGCTGGCGGTGGCCTTCTGACGCAGCATTTCTTGGCCGACCGGGGTCGCGAGTGTGGCGAAGTCCTGGCCGGAGAACAGCATGACGAGGTTATTGCGGATGACCGGCATGTGCACTTTAAGCGCGTCCAGATCGGCCTGGTTGCGACCCTGCATGGTGATGCTCACCTGCATGTAGCGCTGACGACCGTTCTGGTTGTAGTTGGCGACGAAGGCCGGCGCCATGGGTTCGAAGACCGCCGGTTGTTTGCCAGCCGGGGCGGTGTCTGCCACGACGGCAGGTTTACTGGCGGCGCTGTGCATGAAGTACCAGGTCGCCCCCACGGACAAGCCGATCGCCAGCAGCACCGCCACCACGATCGCAGTGATCAGCTTGAGTTTGCCTTTGGTTGCAGGGTCTTTTACCGCTGCTGCTGCTTCGCTCTTCGCCATGCCAATAATCCGTCACTATTCAGGTTTTCACAGTCGCACGGCAAGGCAAGAGCAAGTGTTATGCCAGAAGTGTCGGAGGGGGAATTTGAGGTGCTGGGGAATCAATGTAGGAGCGAGCGGTGCGGCGATCCGACTTGCCCGCGAAGAAAGCATTGCGGTTTATCAGTTAAACCGCATCATCGTTCTTCGCGGGCAAGCCTCGCTCCTACAGGGGAGGGATCAGGCGTAGTAGTCGACGGCGCTGGAGCCGATGACGCTGGTGGTGCTGGCCGCCACTTCTGCAACCGTCGGCACGATTTCATCGTCCATGCCATCAACGCGACCGCCGCTGGCATTGGTGCGACCGCTTTGCCCTTGCTGCGCCTGCTGATCCTGCCCCTGGCCCTGCCAGCCACGGGACTGATCGGACACGTTGACGTCGACCTGGCCCATGCCCTGCTCCGCAAACATGTCACGCAGGCGATGCATTTGACCGTCCAGCGCTTCGCGAACCGCTGGGTGAGCGCTCATGAAGGTTACTTGGGTCTGCTGGTCCGGCGCCATGTTCACCCGAATATCCAGGCGCCCCAGTTCAGCCGGCTGCAACTGGATGTCGGCCGCCTTGAGATTGGCGCTGGACAGATACATGACGCGGTTTACCACTTCGTCAGTCCAGCCGCTCTGATGCATGGCAATCGGCTGATTGACCTGTACTGGCAATGCATTGGCGGTTTTCGGTGTGGCGGCCTGGGTTAATGCCGCCAGACGGCTGGCAAAATCATCGACACGGGTATCGCTGCTGGAAGACGTCAGGTCCTTGAGACCTTCGTTGATCAAACCACTGAACGCCTTGTCGCCGCCCTGACTGGTGCTGTCCTTGTCGGTTTGCACCTCAAGCATGGTCGCCATGCCGGCGGCGAAGCTTTGCGCCGAGGTCAGGTCGCCATCGCCTTGCGTCTGGGTCGGCGCCGCTTTGGGTTGTGCCTGGCTGGAAGCGGACACGTGGCCGCTCTGCTCCATGGCCATGCGCAAGGCCGGCATCGCATCGAGCGGGTCGGCCGCTGGATCGAAATCGGTATTGGCGGTCGCCGGGGCGGCTGCCGGGGCCGGCGCTGCAGCAACGGCAGCAGTCACAGGAGCCTCGACTTGCGGTTGCGCCGTGGCAACCACGGGTGGCGTTTCCGGCGCTGGTGCGGGCACTACCGGCTGAACCGCTTGCATCAAGGCAGGATCGAGCGTCGGATCGACCGGCGGCGTATCGACGGCTACCGGGGTATTGGCGGTGTCGGTATTGCTATCGCTGGCGGTCTTGTCGTCTGCCGAGGCAGGCGCCGGCACCGAATGATCGGCGGGCAAGGTTTTGCCGCTATCGGCAACGGTCGGGGCCGAGGCGGCAGCCTTGGTGTGGCCGACGTCCTTTTTGCCAGGGCTGTCCGAGGTTTTATCCCGAGCGGGTTTGACCGGCGCTTCAGCCCACACTGCAGGCTTGTTCTGGGCTTGATTGGCGAAGACCTTGGCGAAGCTGGACGCCTTATCCACAGGCACCGCAGCCACCAGCGGGGTGTTGGCGGAGGCGGCTTGAGGCTTGGCCTTTGCGGCGGCCTGAAGAAGCGAGTTGGGGGTAACGGGCATAACGCGGTCTCCGCTGCACTGGGATCGTAGGTACAGTCAATGGAGATAGCTGCAAGGGTCGAGCCAGTTTTGCTGGATCGACGCTAAAAAACGCCGACCGGTGCGTTATTCCGCCAGGGAACGTTGACGCTCAGCCTCATAAAGCGGGCGGACGATGGCGAACTCGCCGTCAATTTCTCCGACCAGTTTCTCGATGCCCGCCAGGCTCTCCTGCCTGGCCCGCTGCTCCAGCTCATCGCAGAGCTCGGCCAGTCGAATGGCGCCCATGTTGCTGCTACTGCCTTTGAAACTGTGGGCAGCATTCATGAGCTGCGCGGCATCTTCAGCCTTTCGCAGGACGAGCAAACGCTCCTCGGAATCGGCGATGAAGGTATCCAGCAAGGTCGGATACTCATCCTCCATGACTTCCTGCAACGCGCTCAGCACGTCGCGATCCAGATGTGTGTCAGCCACTTGTTCACTCCTTGATCAAGAATTCGCGGATTATGCCAGAGCCTCCCAGTAAAACTCCACGTGCGCACTACGACCATCGTCTGACCAACTCGCCTTGCGGCTCAGTTGACGAACCAGACTGACGCCCCGTCCCGACAGGCGGACGCCATCCAGGGGACGGTCCATCACCTGCGCCACATCGAAACCCTTGCCACTGTCGTCGACTCGAATCGTCAGGCGACCGCCCTCGCCCTCTGGCGTTACGACCAAATGCAAACGCACGTAGCCATCGCGCAATTGATCGAGGCGCGCATTGCGCTCCTGATAATAGCGCGCAAAACCCGAGGCATCGCGCTTGAGACTCGAATCCAGGCCCAGCACGCCGTGCTCCAGAGCATTGGAATACAGCTCGGCCAGAACACTGTACAAGGCGCCACTTTGCGCCCTAAGGCCATGGACCTCCAGCAGCAATTGCAATAGAAACGGCAGCGGATTGAAACGTTTAAGGGTGGCGGCGCGGAACTCGAAGCTCACCGACCAGTCCAGCGGACAGGACTGACCACTGTCGGAATACACCAGTGCCGGCGGACTGATCTGGGCGGCTTCCAGCAGGCTGACCTCGACCATGCTCACATCATCCCGGGCCTCGCCACGGAAGTCGCGCAGGGCCTGTTCGATCTCTTCGAACAACACCTCGGGCTGACGATTGGCCGCAAACACTCGCTCTAATCGCTCGATGCCGAACAACTGCTCGTTGGCGTCACAGGTGTCGATCACCCCATCGGACAGCAGGAATACCCGATCGCCAACTGCCATCGGAAACACTTCTGTGCGGTCATCGAAGGTTTGCGGGCTCAGCACCCCCAGTGGCAGGTGCCGCGCCGTCAGCGCTGTACGTTCGCCGCTGGCGGAGCTGTGCAGGTAACCGTCCGGCATCCCGCCATTCCAGACCTCAACCGAACGTCGCTGGAAACTCAGGCACATCAGGGTCGCGCAACAGAACATGTCCACCGGCAGGATGCGCTTGAGCTTGGCATTCATCTCCCGCAGGGTTTCCGGCAAGCCGAAGCCCTTGGCGGTCATGCCATAAAACACTTCCGCCAGAGGCATGGCGCCAACCGCAGCCGGCAGGCCATGACCGGTGAAATCGCCGAGTAGCACGTGCATGTCGCCAGCCGGGGTAAACGCGGCCAGCAGCAGATCGCCATTGAACAGCGCGTAGGGCGATTGCAGGTAGCGAATATTCGGTGCATTCAGGCAGCCGGAGTGGGCAATTTTGTCGAATACCGCCTTCGCCACCCGCTGCTCATTGAGCAAATAGTCGTGGTGCCGGGCGATTTGGTCACGCTGTTCAAGCACGGTGGCCTGCAAGCGGCGCAAGCGGTCCATCGCCTTGATCTTGGCTCCGAGGATCACTTGGTTGTAGGGCTTCGCCAGAAAGTCGTCACCGCCAGCCTCCAGGCAGCGGGCCAGGGCTTCGCTTTCAGTCAGCGAGGTCAGAAAGATGATCGGCACCAGGGTTTCCCCCGCCAGCGCCTTGATCTGCCGCGCCGCCTCGAAACCGTCCATCACCGGCATCATGGCGTCCATCAATACCAGTTGTGGCTGCTGCTGACGGAACGCTTCGACCGCCTCGGCCCCGTTGGCTGCGGTCAACACTTGATGACCCTGGCGCCGGACGATGCTCGACAGCAGCATGCGATCAGCCGCGCTGTCTTCAGCGATCAGGATCGTCAGGGGCTCGAACAACGACTGCATGGCGATCACGCCACGTCGAAGATTTGTTCGAAGTTGGAAATGGCCAGAATCTTGCGCACATCGGCGTTGGCGTGGGTCAACGTGATCTCGGCGTTTTCGCCACCGGCGTGATCACGCAACAGCAACAACATGCCGAGCGCAGAACTGTCGAGGTAGGTGGCGTCCTTCAGGTTCACTTCAAAGGACTCGGGCTTTGGCTCACGATTTTCGTAGGACTCGCGAAATTCCTGGTGCTTGGCAAAATCGAATCGCCCCTTGATCGAAATCGTCAGCTTTTGCCCATTTTGGGAGACTTCTGTAACGACTGACATTTAACGGCTTCCTTGTCATTGAACAACGTGTGTACAAGGTTTAGCACCTGCCGAGGATAGGGGCAAGGCGGGAAGTATCAGCGGTTCGTCAATCCTCTGTGAATCTGGCGCCCCTTCGCGAGCAAGCTCGCTCCCACAGGTAACCGAGTTGAATCACAATGTTGTGATCGGCACAGATCCCCTGTGGGAGCGAGCTTGCTCGCGATGAACGATAACGCGGTCTATCAGCCTTAATACGGATCCTGACGCGGCAACCGCTGGGACAACTCATCCAGCAACTTCTGCTCGCGCCGGTCTTCGAGCTTGCGCGCCTCTTCCATGTAGCGTTGAACCAGTTTGCGCAGGCCTTCAACCCGGGCGAACGCCTTCTGCCAAGCCTCGCGCGCCTTGTTCAGATTGTTTTGATGCCAGACCAGGCTTTGGCGCTGCTGATCGATGGCCGTGCCCAGTTGCGCCAGAAAGCCCTGATAACCCAGCAACCACTGGCCGGAAACGCCACTGCTGCCGCGGATGATCCATTGTTCCTGGTAATCGAGGCGAAAGGCTTCAAGGTCGGCGAGCTTGCTTTCGGCTAGCCGAACCTGTCCCTGAAAGTGCCCCAAGCGCTGGACAGCGGTTTTCTCAACCTTTTCGGCCATTTCGACCACCGGTGCCAGACGCCCTGCTCGACTCTGGGCCATGGCCGGTTAACCGCCGGCCGCAGGGGCGAAGATCGTGCCGAGGTAGGCTTCGCTTTCACCCAGGCTGATGCTGTCGTTCAGGCCCTGGCGCAGGTATTTGACCAACTGCGGTTGCAGGGAAATCGCCAGGTCGGTTTCCCGATCACCACCAGCTACATAGGCGCCGACGCTGATTAAGTCTCGACTCTGCTGATAACGCGACCACAACTGCTTGAAATACTGGGCGCGCATCATGTGTTCAGGCGTGACCACTGACGGCATGACCCGGCTGATGGACGCTTCGATGTCGATAGCCGGGTAATGACCTTCTTCAGCCAAGCGCCGAGACAGCACGATGTGCCCGTCGAGCACACCTCGCGCGGCGTCGGCGATCGGGTCCTGCTGGTCATCGCCTTCGGACAGAACGGTGTAGAACGCGGTGATCGAACCGCCGCCCTTCTCGGCGTTGCCGGCCCGCTCCACCAGTTTTGGCAATTTGGCGAACACCGACGGCGGATAACCCTTGGTCGCCGGCGGTTCGCCGATGGCCAGGGCGATTTCCCGCTGGGCCTGGGCGAAACGGGTCAGCGAATCCATGAGCAACAGGACATTCTTGCCCTGGTCGCGGAAGGACTCGGCGATGCGGGTCGCGACGAAGGCGGCGCGCAGGCGCATCATGGCGGCGTTCGTCCGCCGGCGAGGCAACGACCACCGAACGCTTGAGGCCTTCTTCACCGAGGATGTGCTCGATGAATTCCTTAACTTCACGACCCCGCTCGCCGATCAGCCCAACGACGATAATGTCGGCCTCGGTGAAGCGGGTCATCATGCCCAGCAGCACAGACTTACCCACGCCGGTACCGGCAAACAGCCCGAGACGCTGACCGCGACCGACCGTCAACAAACCGTTGATGCAGCGAATGCCCACGTCCAGCGGCTGGCTGATCGGGTCACGCTTGAGTGGGTTGATCGTCGGGCCGTCCATCGGCACCCAGTCTTCGGCTTTCATCCCGCCCTTGCCGTCCAGCGCGCGACCGGCGCCATCAAGCACCCGACCGAGCATGCTCATGCCCATCGGCAAACGACCGGTATCGGCCATTGGCACCACGCGCGCACCCGGCGCGATGCCGGCAACGCTGCCAACCGGCATCAGAAAGACTTTGCTGCCGGAGAAGCCCATGACTTCGGCTTCAACCTGCACCGGGTGGTAACTGTCGTCGTTGATGACCATGCAGCGGCTGCCCATGGCGGCGCGCAAGCCTTCAGCTTCGAGGGTCAGGCCGACCATGCGCAGCAGGCGGCCTTCAAGGATTGGCGCGCCGGCCAGTTCCGTGGCCTCGGTGTAACCACCAAGGCGCTTGGCGAAACTGGTGCGATCAAGGCGCATCGGGGATTTCCGGCTCTGGCTCCAGACCTGGCTCGGTCGGCTCGACCGCAGGCTTGGCGGCGTCGACCGGCAGTTCAAGGCTCATGTCTGGCTCGGCCGGGTGCAGCGCTTGTTCATGCAACTGATCGAACAGCTTGTCCATGACCCGGGCGACGCGGGTTTCGACAGTAGCGTCGATCCGGCTGTGCTCGGTTTCAACCCGGCAACCGCCAGGCAACAATGCCTCGTCCTCGACGATGCGCCAGGTTTCTTCATGGCGCTCGCGCAGGGCTTTGACCTGTTCGAAATCCTGCGGATTGATGTACAGCCGCACATTGCCCACGCCCAGCGGCAACAGCTTGAGGGCCTCGCGCATGACGTGTTCGATGTGCGTCGAGTCGATCGCCAGCTCGCGCTGAATCACCTGTTTGGTAATGTGCTGCACGAGGTCAACCAACGACTTTTCGATCTGGGTGTCCTGCTCGGCGATGGGCTCGAACAGATGACTCATCAGCTGCTCAAGGCCAGCAATCTTGGCGGCCAGGGCCACCTCGGCTTCCTGACGGACCCTGAGCGTGGTGCTGTGAAAACCTTCTTTTTCACCCGTGGCGAAGCCTTCGTTGTAGGCCTCCTGACGGATGCTTTCGAGTTCTTCCAAGGTCAGCGGCTGGACTTCGTCCAGGGGCACTTCTTCCATTTCCGGCGGTTCGTGGCTCCGGTTCCGGCTCGGGCTCCGGCACATGCGGATCGAAGCTTGGCAGCGACCAGACGTCGAAACCACGGACCCCTTTGCCACGGATCAGGTCGGTGTTGGACTCATCATGTTTGGACGACATAGTGACCTTAGATCATCTCTTCGCCACCCTTCCCGCCGAGAACGATTTCTCCGGCTTCGGCCATACGGCGGGCAATGGTGAGGATTTCTTTCTGCGCGGTTTCCACGTCGCTGACACGCACCGGGCCTTTGGCCTCGAGGTCGTCGCGCAACAGTTCGGCCGCTCGTTTGGACATGTTCTTGAAGATCTTTTCCTTGACGCCTTCGTCCGAGCCCTTGAGGGCCAGCACCAGTACGTCGGAGGACACTTCGCGCAGCAACGCCTGAATCCCGCGGTCGTCGACATCGGACAGGTTGTTGAACACGAACATGAGGTCTTCGATCTGACCGGACAGGTCTTCGTCGACTTCGCGGATCGAGTCCATCAACTGACCTTCGATCGAGCTGTCGAGGAAGTTCATGATGTCGGCCGCACGCTTGATACCACCCAAAGTGGTGCGCGAGGCGTTCGAGTTGCCGGAGAACTGCTTCTCGAGAATCTGGTTGAGTTCTTTCAGGGCTGCTGGCTGCACGGTGTTCAGCGAGGAAACTCGCAGAATGATGTCCAAGCGTACTTTGTGGTCGAAGTTGCCGAGTACTTCACCGGCCTGGTCCGGGTCGAGGTACGCCACGACGATCGCCTGGATCTGTGGGTGCTCGTAACGGATCACGTCGGCGACGGCGCGCGGTTCCATCCACTTCAGGCTGTCGAGGCCACTGGTGTTGCCACCCAGCAGGATGCGGTCGATCAGGCCGTTGGCCTTGTCTTCGCCCAGGGCTTGGGTGAGCATTTTGCGCACGTAGTCGTCGGAGCCGACGCCCAGGCTGGTCTGGTCGCCGACGATGTCGACGAACTCGCTCATCACCTGCTCGACTTGCTCGCGGTGCACGTTACCCATTTGCGCCATGGCCACACCCACACGCTGGACCTCTTTAGGCCCCATGTGGCGCAGCACTTGGGCGGCGTCGGTCGAACCCAGGGACAGCAGCAGAATCGCGGCTTTATCGACCCGGGACAGTTTGGCGACAGCGGCTCGGTTATCACTCATCTGCGTTAATCCACTCTTTCACGACCTGGGCCACACGACCCGGATCTTCTGCCACCAAACTCTTGATTGCGTTCAGCTGTGCGTCATAGCCTTCGCTCGGGCTCGGCAACAGGATGCTTTGCGGGCCGCCGAGGCTGACGCGGTCGTTGGACAGTTCGCCGTCCAGGCCGCCCATGCCACCCAACTCTACGTCGCTACCCAGACCGGCCAGTTGCTTGCCTTTGCCGCCACCGGTGATGTTGTTGAGCACCGGACGCAGCACACCGAACACCAGCACCAGGATGAACAACACACCCAGCACTTGCTTGACGACGTCCCAGAACCAGGGCTGGGAGTAGAACGGAATATCGGCAATCACTTCACCGCGCTCAGCGGAGAACGGCATGTTGATCACGCTGACACTGTCACCACGGCTGGCGTCGAAACCGACGGCGTCCTGCACCAGGCGAGTGAAGCGCGCCAATTCATCGGCGCTCCATGGCGCGCGGGTGGTTTCACCGTTGGCCGCGTTGATCTTGATCTGGTCATCCACCACCACCGACACCGACAGGCGATTCAAACGGCCCTGTTGCTGTTTGGTGTGGCTGATGGAGCGATCAAGCTCGAAGTTTTTGGTGGATTGTTGACGCTTGTCCGCCGGGTAAGGTGCAAGCATCGGCTGGCCGGTGGTCGGGTCCATGATTTGCTGACCATTGGCATCCAGCAACGGCTGGCCTGGCTGCACCATGGCCGCCGCCGCGGGAGCGCCACCGGTTTTTTGCGGCGCCGAGGCTGGCGACGGCGGCTGGTTGCTCAGGGCACCCGGCACGCCTTGCGGGCCATTGCTGGCGGTGCGTTGTTCAGAAGTCGACTGCTCGCTGCGCAACGCCGGTTGGTCCGGGTTGAACTGCTCGGAGGTCGATTCAACGGCGCTGAAATCCACGTCGGCCGAGACTTCGGCTTTATAGCGGTCATTGCCCAGCACCGGTTGCAGGATGTTGTGCACGCGCTGGGTCAGCATGCTTTCCATGCGGCGGCTGTAATCGAATTGCTTGCCGGCCATGGTCAGTTCGGAGTTCTCCGCCTGATCGGACAGCAGGTTGCCCTTCTGGTCGACGACGGTGATCTGCGACTTGCTCAGTTCAGGAACGGCAGTGGCGACAAGGTTAATGATCGCCAACACCTGGCCTGGCTCCAGGGAGCGGCCGGAATACAGTTCAACCAGAATCGACGCACTTGGCTTGCGCTCATCGCGCACGAAGACCGAGCTTTTCGGAATCGCCAAGTGCACGCGGGCACCCTTGACGTTGTTCAGGCTGGAGATAGTGCGAGCCAATTCACCTTCGAGGCCGCGACGATAACGGGTCGCTTCCATGAACTGGCTGGTCCCCAAGCCCTGGTCCTTGTCGAGGATTTCAAAACCGATGTTGCCGTCGCTGGGAGTGACACCAGCCGCCGCGAGCTTGAGCCGCGCACGGGACACATCATCGGCCTTGACCAGCAAGGCACCGGAGTTAGGTTCAACGGTATAAGGAATGTCAGCGGCGGCCAGGGTTTCCATAACCTGTTTGGCGTCCATACCGGCAAGACTGCCGTACAAAGGCCGGTAGTCCGGCTGCTGCGACCACAACACCACGGCAAAGCCAATCGCCACGCTCGCAGCCAGGCCGACCAACAGGCCCACCTGACGCAACATGGTCATCTCGGAGAGGTTTTCCAGGAAGGACAACCCGAACAGCGGCGGTTTACCGTCTATCGGAGTGGCCTTGGCCGGAACATTATCGGCGACTGCTTCTGCCATGACTCAATCTCGTCCTTAAACCGGCATCTGCATGATGTCTTGGTAGGCCTGAACCAGCTTGTTACGCACTTGGGTCAACGCTTGAAAAGACACGCTGGCCTTCTGCGAGGAAATCATTACATCCGTCAGATCAACGCCGCTTTTGCCAATTTCAAAGGCACTGGACAGCTGATTTGACGCCTGCTGGGTGTCGTTCACTTTATTGACGGCCTGACCGAGCATGTCGGCAAAGCTGCTGCCACCCAATTCAGGGACTGCGGCAGTCGATTTTGACGCAGACATGGCATCCATTTGCATGGAGCGCATGTCCAACATCAATCGATTAAATTCAATACCTTGGCTCATGGTCTACTCTCTCTGGCGACCCGCAATTTTTTGACACTCACTCGGCGGGTAGTGAGGTGTTAGCAACAAGGGTGCCAGCTCCGTGGCCTTAGTTCACAAAAGCCATGGCTGGCCACAAATCCATTGTGGGAGCGGGCTTGCTCGCGAAGGCGGAGCGACAGATACATAAATGTCGACTGATACACCGCTTTCGCGAGCAAGCCCGCTCCCTCATTTGGATCGGGTGCGTCAACTTTCAGGTGGCAAACAAATAAGCTTCCACGTCCATTCCGGCGTCGCGCATTTGCGCCAGTTTGTAGCGCAACGTGCGCGGGCTGATGCCCAGGCGCTCGGCGGCCTCTTTGCGGCGGCCACGCTCGGAACGCAAGGTGTCGATGATCATCTGGAACTCATGACGGCGCAGGTCGTCGCCCAAGGCGTTAGCCGATTCGGTCTCGACCTCCACGGCACGCACCGGCATCAACGCGGGCAGCGGCGCACAAGCGACCGGCCCTGACAGGCAGAAATCCTGCGGCTGAATCAACCCGCCCTGCTGCAAAATCAGCGCGCGCTGGATGGCATTATCCAGCTCGCGAACATTGCCCGGCCACGGATAACCGATCAGACACGCCTGAGCCTCGGGCGACAATCTGGCCGCCGCATGCTTCATTTTATTGACGTGTTTGGCCAACAAGCGCTCGGCCAGCGGCAGGATGTCGGCGGTGCGCTCGCGCAACGGACGCCAGGCCAGCGGAAAAACCGACAGCCGATAATAAAGATCCTCACGAAAACGCCCCGCCGCCACTTCACCGGCCAGATCACGGTTAGTGGTCGCCACGACACGAATGTCCAGGTTGATCGGCTTGCGCGCGCCGACCCGTTCGACTTCGCGCTCTTGCAATACACGCAGCAACTTGGCCTGCAGGCCCATGGGCATTTCAGAAATTTCGTCGAGCAGGATGGTCCCGCCGTCAGCTTGTTCGAACTTACCGGCCTGAGCTGCGATGGCGCCAGTGAACGAGCCTTTCTCGTGGCCGAACAGCGTGGCCTCGAGCATGTTGTCGGGGATCGCCGCGCAGTTGATGGCAATGAACGGCTGGCTGGCACGATGGGAATGCTGGTGAATGTAACGCGCCAGCACTTCCTTGCCGGTGCCGGACTCGCCGGAGATCAATACCGTGGAATCACTGCGCGCCACTCGCGCGGCCAGCTCCAGCAGTTGCGCACTGGCCGGCTCGAACGCGATCGGCCCTTCGCCGTCAGTGGCACCGAGACTGCCCAGCGCGTGGCGCGCCACCAGATCGAGCAAAGCCTTGGGCTCGAACGGCTTGACCAGATAATCCGCCGCGCCCTGACGCATGGCATCGACCGCCCGCTCCACTGCGCCGTGCGCCGTCATCAATAGCACCGGCAATTGTGGCTGGCGAGCGCGCAGCAAGCCGAGCAATTGGTGGCCGTCCATGCCCGGCATATTGACGTCGCTGACGACAAGATTGAACGCCTCGCCACCGACCGCCGCCAGCGCTTCTTCCGCGGAACCGACAGCCTTGAAATCGTGCCCCGCGAGCAACAGCGTATCGGCCAGCGCTTCGCGCAGCGCACGGTCATCCTCGACCAGTAAAACCTTGATTGCCATGTCCTTCACTCCGCATCCGATGCGCTGGAAAACAACGGCAGGGTCACCAGCGCACACGTGCCGCGACCGAGCCGCGAGCGCAAGTGCAATTCTCCCTGATGAGCACGGGCCACTGCCTTGACCACGGTCAGACCCAGGCCAGTGCCGGTGGTTTTGGTGGTGAAAAAAGGTTCGCCCAGACGCGCCAGCACCGCCTCATCGATCCCGCTGCCGCTGTCGCTGATGCACAGGCGCAGGTTGTTGCCACGGGTATACAGGTGGACCTTGAGGCGCACAGCACCGTTACTGGCCTGGATCGCATTCTCGATCAAATTCAGAATCGCACCGACCAAGGTGTCGCGATTGCACAGCAACTCCCCGGCATGGCTGTCGCACTGCCAGCGGATTGGCAGCTCCTGAACATGAGTCAGGGCTGCGGCTTGCAGCGATTGCATCAGCTCCTTTGGCGTCACGCGATTGGTCAGCGGCAACTCGCCACGAGCAAACACCAGCATGTCGCGCACCTGATGCTCCAACTCGTGCAGGCGCTCTTTCAAGCGACCGGCGAATCGTTGCTGGGTGGCGACCGGCAATTCCTGCTCAGTCAAATGACTGGCGTAGAGCAAAGCGGCCGAGAGCGGTGTACGAATCTGATGGGCCAGCGAGGCAACCATTCGTCCCAGGGAAGACAAGCGTTCATGGCGAGCCAGTTGACCTTGCAGGTGACGGGTTTCAGTCAGGTCGTTGAGCAACACCAACTGACCGGGCTCGGCATCCAGCGAGCGAGTGGCGATCGACAGGCGCCGGCCGTCCTTCAGGGAGATTTCATGACCGTCGTCTTCACGGGGCGCAAAGCAACGAGCAATGACGTGACGCCACAGCTCACCTTCGAGCGGCAGGCCGAGCAACTCGCAGGCCGCCGGATTGGCTTCGCGCACCATGCCCTGGGCATCAATGACGATGACGCCACCGGGTAACAGGTCGAGGAGGTTTTGCAGGCGGTTGGCCAGGCGTTCTTTTTCCGCCAGTTCCTGCATGCGTTGAGCGCTGACCACCGCCAACTCGCCCTTGAGCTCGGTGACCCGGGCTTCGAGCATGCTGTAGGAGTCAGTCAATTGGCTCGACATCTGGTTGAACAGGGCGAACGCCTGCTCAAGGCCAAGCCGGCTTGCCTGCTCTACGGACGACGGTTGCCCCGAAGCGTCAGGGACAGGAGACATCTGGGCGGCTTGGGGCATCGTGCTCTCTCGCTTGGCTGACCGTCAGTGAAACGGAACGTTGCAAGAGATGTAGCAATACCCGTGCCTAAAAAAACCGCCTACAAATGAAGGACTTGAAAAACAGGCGTCAATCATCCGCCTGTTCATCACCCTCACGACGACTCATACCGTACTTGCGCATCTTCTCCACCAGGGTGGTACGACGAATGCGCAGACGTTCGGCGGCACGCGCCACGATGCCATTGGCATCATCCAGCGCCTGCTGAATCAGCCCTTGCTCGAGACCACCAAGGTAGTCCTTCAGGTCCAGGCCTTCCGGTGGCAGCAGCGCATTGGCGCTGAAGTCCGGGGTATGACCGTTGATGGCCACCCGCTCTTCAAGATCGCTGCGCAGGCTGTCGACCAGTTGTTCGTCTTCGTCATCGACATAGCGGAATTTCTTCGGCAACTCGACCACACCGATCACCCCGTACGGATGCATGATCGCCATGCGCTCCACCAGGTTGGCCAGCTCACGAACGTTGCCCGGCCAGCCGTGACGGCACAGGGACATGATCGCCGCCGAATTGAATCGGATCGAACCGCGCTTCTCGTGCTCCATGCGCGAGATCAACTCGTTCATCAACAACGGAATGTCTTCAACGCGCTCGCGCAGTGGCGCCATCTCGATCGGGAACACGTTCAGGCGATAGTACAAGTCTTCGCGGAAGGTGCCGATCTCGATCATGCTTTCGAGATTCTTGTGGGTCGCTGCGATGATCCGCACATCGACGCTCTGGGTCTTGTTGCTGCCCACGCGCTCGAAGGTGCGCTCCTGCAGGACGCGCAGCAGCTTGACCTGCATCGGCAACGGCATGTCGCCGATTTCGTCGAGGAACAGCGTGCCGCCGTTGGCCAGTTCGAAACGCCCGGCGCGACTGGTGATCGCCCCGGTGAACGCGCCCTTCTCATGGCCGAACAGTTCGCTTTCCAGCAACTCGGCCGGGATCGCCCCGCAGTTGACTGGAACGAACGGCGCATCACGACGCTTGGAATGGTAGTGCAGGTTGCGCGCGACCACTTCCTTGCCGGTGCCGGACTCGCCGAGGATCAGCACGCTGGCATCGGTGTCGGCCACTTGCTGCATCATCTGACGGACGTGTTGAATCGCCCGGCTGGTGCCGACAAGGCTGCGAAACAGATTGGGTTCACGATGACGACCGCGCTCGCGGGCCTGGTCATACATCTCGCGATAGACCTGGGCACGGTGCAGGGAGTCGAGCAACTTGCTGTAGCTGGGCGGCATTTCGAGGGTCGAAAGCACCCGGCGACGCTGGTCATCCGGCAGGTCAACGGAAGAATTATCGCCCATTAACAAAACCGGAAGGAACTCATCCCAGGTCGAGAGTGTCTTTAACAAGCCCAGAAGTGCACCAGGAGCACTAACCGTCCCGATCAGCACACAAATGACTTCACGACTTGATGACAACGAGCCGACCGCCTGCTGCCAGTCATGGCTACCGCAGGGTAAATTTTCTTCACCGAGAAAATTTAAAATCACCGCTAAATCGCGGCGACGGACGCTATCGTCATCAATCAGCAGAATTTTGGTTTCACGCCACATGCAATAGCAACTTCCCTAGTCAACTCAATGCCCGAAATGAAGGGGCAAGCTAGACGCTTGCAGGCACGTTATGCCTGTAGACGCCTGAAATCTGGAACCAGCCACTAGTTAAGTCAAAAAACCGTGCACAGTCAAATTTATGGCGCACTATGTTTGGATTAACCGGGGATTAACCAAACAGATGGTAAACCTTTGCGGCACTTCGTGCTTGCTGGATCTGAGACATCTCGTCGACTATCGCCTGCCTCTCCCCCATCGCCACCTCAAGCAGCTGCTTGTAAACATGCAGCAGCTCCTCAAGATTATCGCGCAACGCCACCTCGTCCAGCGAAGCCTCACTCAAGACGTCTTCCATGCAGGAACGGCAATCCAGATCCAATTGACCGATCACCTCCCAGTTGCGCTCGGCCAGGGCACCGACCAGCGCTTCACGGGTTTGTTCGATTCGCTGCAATACAAGACTCATGGTGATCTCCTTAAAACTGCGGACCTGGCGCGGCGATGGCATCCCAGCCTTCTTTTACCGTGCGCAGCAAACCAGCGACTTCATCGAGAATCCGCGGGTCGCTCTTGATGTTCGCCTCGGCGAGGCGCTTCATCATGTACGAGTACAGACGGTCGAGTTCGCCAACGGTTTCGGCGGACTTTTCCAGATCCAGACCTTCACGCAAGCCACCGACGATGCCGATAGCCTTGCTGATCGACGCTCCCTTGCCGGGAATGTCCTTGCGCTCCATGGCGCCTTTGGCCTGGGCGATGCGATCCAGGCCGCCTTCCATCAGCATCTGCACCAGACGATGCGGGCTGGCTTCGGATGTCTGGGCTTGCGCCCCCACCTTCTGATATTGCCGAAGGGCTAACATTGGATTCATGTTTTACCTCATTACCACAATGACTCGTATGACCAGTGTATCGCCCGCGAGCCCGAAAACTTTAGATCAGAAGACAAAAACCCGGCGCACGCCGAAAAGCGTAGCCGGGTTTTTGTCACCGACTCATGACTAGCTGGACTTCTGAGCATTCAACGACGCAAAGAAGCCGGTGATGTTGGCAGCAGTGGCCTTCATCTGGCCGACCAGCAGGTCCATCGCGTTGTACTTGGCGGTCAGGGAGGCGGTCAGGTTGGTGACACGCAGGTCCAGATCCGCTTGCTGATTGGTCAGGTCCTTCTGGTTCACGTTCAGACTGGTAGTACGCTGATCCAGAATACCGCCGGTCTGAGCGTAAGGATCGACAGCACTATTCATGCGTGCGAGCAAACCATTGGTGCTTGTGGTGCCGCTGAACAGCGCCTGCACCTGACCACTCATCCCCTGAGTCGTCATCGCGGTGTTGAATTTGGTGGTGTCGAGACTCAAGGTACCGGCTTTCTGATCCGTCGTGATACCCAACTGTGCCAGTACCGCCAATGGGCTACCGCCAGCATCGGAGGGAACGGTGGTCAGTTGATCGCGCATGGCTTGAATCAGGTTACGCGGCAACGAGTCGCCGGTCATCGCGTTGGAAACAGTGGGATTGCCATCACTGTCCAGGCTTGGCGTCGTATAGGAGCTCAGCGTGCTGATTACCTTGTTGTAGGCATCAATAAAACTCTGAAGACTGGTTTGCAGGCCACTGCTGTTAGTGCCCACCGTGACGACGATTGGAACCGTTGGACTTGCAGCCAGCAGGGTCATGCTAATACCACCGACTGCGCCGCTGATCGTATTGCTTTTGCTGGTCATACTCAGACCATCAACGCTATACGCTGCATCCTGGGCCAAGCCATTGATATAGCCGGCACCGGTCGCCGTACCGTCCATCTGGGTGGCGCCATTGACTTCAAGCCCGGCGATACCGCTCATGGAAATGTCAGAGCCTGCACCTGTGGTGGTCGAACCCACGACTAACCGTGAACCGTTCGCGTCGGTCACGATGTTGGCGGTAATACCCTTGGCTTGCAGCGTGCTGTTAATCGCATCACGGGTCGACTGCAAGGTCGCGCCGGATGCAATGGTGACCGGGTAGGCAATACCATTTTGACTGATGGTCAAGGTACCAGTCGGAATGGCACTGCTGGTGCCGCCGGAAAAGGCAGCAGTAGCTACTTTCGAGCTAGAGGCAAGATGATCAATCTTGACATTGTAACTGCCGTTAACCGCAGTGTTGTCTGAAGTCACAGTCAGGGATGTCGGCGTGCCCGAGGTCGCTGCAAAGCCCGAAAAAGCCGGTGTGGTCGTGCTGCCAAGCGTGGTCAGGGCCGCCTGGAAAGCCACCAAAGCCGACTTCACTGCACCCGTCGCAGAGATCTTGGCGGTTGTGACAGTCGTCTGATCGGTGATCTGGCTCTGCTTGGCCGACTTATCGGAGTTGACCAGCGCCGTGACGATAGAACCGATGTCGAGGCCGGAACCCAGACCCGTACCCGGTAAAATTGGACTTGCCATGTGCATCTCCCTTTCTGTGTGTCGCCGGTCTTTTGACCACTATCAGCGATCAATGATCGTACAAACACGTTTCATGCCAGTCTCAGGCTTTGGCATCGAACAAAACGTTGCTGGCGTTGTGAAGGCTTTCAGCCAACTTCAAGGCTTCTGCCGACGGAATCTGTCGAACGACTTCACCAGACTCGCTGGCGATGACTTTGACGACGACCTGGCCAGACGTTTCATCAATGGAAAACTCCAGATTACGCTTGACCGACTGAACGAACTTTTCGATCTCCTGAACGGCCATCTTCAACTTATCCGAGTTATCCGAATCTGAAGCATCACTTGTCTTAGAGGCCGCCTTGGCATCTTGCACGCCAGGCACGTCGGTCGACGCATCGGTAGCATTGACCGCCGGTTTTGCGGCCGGGTAAGACAAATTCAGCTTAACGCTCATGTCCATGACCATCACCTCTTAGAAAGTAAAAAGCGAGAGAGCACGCAAGCGCACTCCCCGCCAAAACCCGAGCCGATATTACTGAAGCAGTTTCAGTACAGCGGATGGCAGCTGGTTAGCCTGGGCCAGAACAGCGGTGGAAGCTTGTTGCAGAGTTTGCTGTTTGGTCAGGTTAGCGGTTTCTGCGGCGAAGTCGGTATCTTGTACGCGACCTTGAGCAGCAGTAACGTTTTCAGTGATGTTTTGCAGGTTGGAGATGGTGCTGGTCAGACGGTTTTGCGAAGCACCCAGGTTTGCACGGGTTGCACCGATTGCAGCGATTGCAGCGTCGATCGCGGTAATCGCGTTATCGATGTTCGATGCGGCAGCAGCGCTGGTAGCACCGGTCAGAACAACAGTACCGCTACCTACCGACAGGCTGACGGCGTCGAACTTGGAGCTCAGGGTCAGGTCGATGTGGTTGGCAGTACCAGTGTTGGCGCCAACTTGCAGGGTCATGGTGCCAGCCGAACCGTCCAGCAGGTTTTTGCCGTTCAGGTTGGTCGAAGCCGAGATACGAGTCAGTTCGTCAGACATCTGAGCGAATTCAGCGTTGGTTGCGGTCTGGTCAGCAGTGCCGTTGGTGCCGTTACGTGCTTGAACAGCCAGTTCACGCATACGTTGCAGAATGTTGGTCGATTCTTGCAGTGCGCCTTCAGCGGTCTGAGCCATCGAGATACCGTCGTTGGCGTTTTTAACCGCAACGTTCTGACCACGGATCTGGCTGCTCATACGAGTAGCGATCTGCAGGCCGGCAGCGTCGTCTTTAGCGCTGTTGATTTTCAGGCCGGAAGACAGACGGCTCATCGAGGTGGAGAGCGCATCAGCAGCATTGTTCAGGTTTTTCTGAACAGCCAGAGACGTTACGTTGGTGTTTACTGTTAAAGCCATGACGAATTCCTCGTTGGTTGGGTACTGCGGCTTCCGGCCCTGGCAACCGCCGGGTATGGCCTAGAGAACCTTCGTAATAGTTATCGTCGGGTTAGCAGGTTGCTTGAGGGCTTTTTTAAAAAAATTGCCATCACCCTGCCATCCCCCAGAAAACAAGGGCTTAGCGCCCCGCCCTAACCGAAAAATGACGCCATAAAACCGACCGACATTCAAACACCCCAACCAGAGCGGTTATTCGCCCTCGGTCTGAACGTTTTCCAGCAAATCAATCAACTCGTATTCCATAAAGTCGGCAAGCCCCAGCCAATCCTGACGCTCCTGACAGGCCAGCATGTGCGTGAGCACCTGTGTCCATTTGAGCTGCACGTCTTGAGGCGCCGTCAATAACAGCCGCTGCGCTTCATCGAACACATCCACCATGGTCAACGCGGCTTCTACGTCCCGGCCCAGACGGAACAACCCGGCACACTGCCGGCATTCGTTGACGCATTGCAAAAGCGCACTCACTGCACAAACTCCTGATTGAACTGCGTACCAACGATCATCGCGCCCGCCCGACTGCTGTTAAAGAAACGCACCTCGGGATGCCCGGCGATATAACGCTCCAGCTCACACAAGTAGCTGCGAAAATTCAGCTGCGTCCGGACCCGCTCGCCATGCCCGTCACGCACCCAGTGCCGCGCCAGATTTACACCAGGCCCCAGATCACCATCACCCCAGCCGGCATGGGTCTTGTTCATCGGGAAGGCAAAATCGGCGCCGAACAAGGTAATGCGCTCAGCCCCCATCTTCACGGCCAGGTCCACCGCGGGATGAATCACGCTGCCGCCCACGTACAGCTCCGCCCTGGCGTGCTGACGACGTAACGAGGCGTAGATCGGGCTTGCCGAGTAACCGCCGTAGCGCTTGCCCTTCCAGGCCTTCAGCACCTGTGGATCGCTCATGGGCAGGTACACCAGCGGGATGCCGTCGGATTCCTCGAAGGGCAAATGCCGGAAGCTGATGCGCTGATCGATGCTCACCACCAGATCCGGCTTGATCCCGTGCTCACGCAGCGGTCGATAAGCGGTGTCGACACAAATGAACAGAGGCCGCTGCGCCTGCTTGCGCACCGCCGCCAACTGTTCGAAATGGCTTTCGAGGCTAGGCCCGGTGCCGATGACATAGATTTCCCGGCCTGCGTGAGTTCCGAAGAGCTTCGCGACATCGTCATCGGCGAGCAGCACGTTCAAGGCTGTCCTGTAAACGCTGCAGAATGGTCGGCGACTGCGGATCGAAATCGCGGTTGTTGAAATTCAAGTGCACTTCGCTGACCAGCCGATCGCGAATCTTTGCGTTGAAGTCGTCCGCCAGCACCATTTCGGAGGGCAGCGCAAAAAATGGCGTGTAAATATCCGTTTGATCACCGGCATACAACAGTTCCACGCGCGGGTCGTCGAGCCAATGCCGCTGATCGAGCAATTGCAGCACTAGCGCAAACAGCGCGCCGTTGAGGATATGCACGTACAGCCGCTCAAGCCCGGCACGCTCCAGCAAGACCGTTGGCAGATCCCCAAGACCGGTGCCGTAGACATGCAACTGCGCCTTATCGACCGGCAGGCTGGCCGCCTGCACACGGGCCTCAAGGACACGATCATGGCGGCTGGTGAGTTGAATGCCGCCAATGCTCAGCGTCGAACCCAGCCCCTCGGACAACTCGGCCTGGACCGATGCGCTGTCCTCCAGCATCAACCGAGTGTGCAGCGCCGGCCAGCGGCGCTCTATCACCTGAGCATTGTCTTCAAAGCATTCGCTCATGCTGCCTCGCTTTCATACAGGCAAAAAAATAGCGTTCAAGGTAAACCCTTGAACGCTTTTTTTGTATGGGCTTCTTCTGATCAAAGAGCCTGGTTCAAGGACGATAGATAATCGCCGAGCCCCACGACAGTCCCACACCAAAACCGCTCAGTGCTACGCGCTTCCAGTTGGAGTCCAGGACGTGTTTTTCCAGCAGTAACGGAATACTAGACGACACGGTATTACCGGTTTCGACCATGTCCTTGATGAACTTCTCCGGCTCGCCTTCGAACCGACGGGCCACCGCATCGACAATCGCCGCACTGCCCTGGTGGATGCAGAAGGCATCGATATCGTCGGCCTTCAGGCCAGACTCATCGAGCAACTCATGCAAATGCGCCGGGACTTTGAGCAGCGCGAAGTTGAAGACCTGACGACCGTTCATGTAGAACACGCCATCGGTGACCTTCAAGTGCGGCGCGCCGGAACCGTCGGTGCCGAACTTGGCTTTGCCCAATTGCCATGGCGCGTCTTCGCCCATCCACGTCGCGGTGGCGGCGTCGCCGAACAGCATGGTGGTGTTGCGGTCTTCCGGATCGACGATCTTGGAGTATGGGTCGGCAGTCACCAACAAGCCGTTCTTCAGGCCTGTGGCTTCCATGAAGCCCTTGATCGCGTAGATGCCGTAGACGTAGCCCGAGCAGCCCAGGGAGATATCGAACGCTGCCACGGTGGTCGGCAGGCCCAGTTTGTCCTGAACGATCGCAGCGGTGTGCGGCAGGCCTTCTTCGTCACCGTTCTGGGTGACGACGATCAGCACATCGATAGATTCACGTTTCAAAGCCGGGTTGTTGGCGAACAGCGCGTTGACTGCTTCGACACACAGGTCCGAAGTTTCTTGCCCGGCGTCTTTGCGCGGCAGGAAAGCCGAACCGATCTTGCCCAGGATGAATTCTTCATCCTTTTCGAATTTTGCACCTTGTGCGTAATTGTCCACGCCGGCTACAGGAACGTAGCTCGCAATGCTTTTTATGCCAATCATTACGGCTTCCCAATAATAAACAGCCCAATACCACCGCTCGCAAGGATTCGAGGGGCGCCGACAAACAGAGATTTTCAGCCGCCCGCAACGGGCGACAGCGGGAAGCGTAAAGGGCTATCACTGGACCCGATAAAGGGTCAGGCGCCATCTTCCCGGTCAATACAATACAGTGAAGATGCGCGTTATGACTCACAGGTCACGCTATTTTGCCGAATCAGC
This sequence comes from Pseudomonas sp. 10S4, assembly GCF_034344865.1. NCBI lineage: Bacteria > Pseudomonadati > Pseudomonadota > Gammaproteobacteria > Pseudomonadales > Pseudomonadaceae > Pseudomonas > Pseudomonas sp. 10S4. The sequence goes on along the minus strand of NZ_CP133774.1, from coordinate 3,703,400 downwards.
CCTACAAGGGTTATTCGACCAACGACCAGTCCAGCGCTGTTCCGCGCTTGATGGCCTGGCGAGCGCGGCGGCCCAGCAGGGTTTCAGCGTGCTTGGGGGCCAAGCCCAGACCCGGGCGGATGGCCCGCAGATTGGCAGCGGTGAAGGGTTCACCGGCGGCCATGTCCTGGGTGACGTAAAGCGATCGCCGGTACACCAGCGACTTGCGCTCGGCCTCGGTCACGCCGTAATGCACCTGCCCCATCGCCTGCCAGGCGCGCTCGGTTTCGATCACCAGGCTGGCCAGTTCTGCCGGTTCCAGGGAGAAACTGGCGTCGACGCCACCAGCGGCACGGTCGAGGGTGAAATGTTTTTCCACTACCGTTGCGCCGAGTGCCACTGCAGCGACAGAAACGCCAACGCCCATGGAGTGATCAGACAGCCCGACTTCACAGCCAAACAATTCGCGCAAATGCGGGATGGTCCGCACATTGCTGTTGGTCGGCGTCGCCGGGTAAGTGCTGGTGCACTTGAGCAGCACCAGATCCTTGCAACCAGCCTCGCGGGCGGCGCGCACGGTTTCGTCGAGTTCGGCGATGCTGGCCATGCCAGTGGAGATGATCAGCGGCTTGCCGGTGGCGGCGACCCGGCGAATCAGCGGCAGGTCGGTGTTTTCAAAACTGGCGATCTTGTAGGCCGGTACGTCGAGGCTTTCGAGAAAGTCCACGGCGGTGTCGTCGAACGGCGTGGAGAACGCCAACATGCCCAACTCTTTGGCCCGAGCGAAAATCGGCGCATGCCATTCCCACGGTGTGTGGGCCTTCTCGTACAACGCGTACAACGAAGATCCGGCCCAGAGACTGTTGGGGTCCTTGATGAAAAACGCGCCTTCATCGAGGTCCAGGGTCATGGTCTCGGCGGTATAGGTTTGCAGCTTCAAGGCGTGGGCGCCGGCCTTGGCGGCGGCTTCGACGATTTGCAGGGCCACTTCCAGCGACTGGTTATGGTTGCCGCTCATTTCGGCAATGATGAACGGTGGCGCATCAGCACCGATCAAACGCTCGCCTATCTTGAAGCTAGTCATTGCTGTGATCCTTTAAAACGCGGGTGAACGCGCAAGCACTCTGGGTGAAACCGGCGTCGCGAAAAAGACTCAGCGACGGCTGGTTGGCCGGCAGTACCTGAGCGGTGATGCTTTGCAGTTGCGGCCAGTGGGCGCTCACAAAGGCTTCGCCACGAGCCAGCAGCGCCCTGCCCCAGCCCAGGCCGAAACGGCCTTCGAACAGATAAATCGAGACCTCGGCGCTCAACCCGTGAAGGTCATAACGCAGCGCACCGACCGGACCATCGCCCGCGTCGGCAATCAGCAGCAACCGCAGCGGATTGCCCAGGCTGGCGGCCAGCCAGGCCTGATGCGCGGGCCAATCAATCAGGCAACTATCCAGTGACCAACGCCGCACCGCCTCGGCATTGCGGCCATCAAACAACAATCGCGCATCGTCCAGCGTCGCCTCGCGCAACGGCAACACCGCACCGACCAACGCGGCTGCCACGCGCTGCGCGCCACGACCATCGACCAATTGCCGGGAACGCTCGGCCAAGCTTTGACGCAAACCCTGATTGGCCGCGACAAAACCGATGGCCAGGCGCAACTGCTCGACGCTGACCTGCTCACGCGCCCCGAGGAACACATGAGCGCCCGAAGTCGCCATGACCTCGCCGTTGGCCTGCTGATTATTCGACACCGCAATGCAGATTGTCGGCAGGCCCATGGCAGCCCGCTCCCAACTCGTACCGCCACCTGCGCCGATAAACAGGTCGGCCTCGGTCATCAATCGGTAAAAGTCGCTGACAAAACTGTGCAAACGCCAATTCGGACGATTGACCGCCAGCGCCTGCATCTTGTCCCAGGCAGGATTGTCGGTGCCGGCGACGAAGTCGACTTCCAGCGCATCAAAATCCGCCAGCGCCAACATCGCGTGATGGGTTTGCATCGCCGCATCAAAGCCGCCGAAATTCACCAGCACACGTTTGGCCTGAGGCTTGATTTCAATCGCTGGGCAGCAGAATTCATCGCGCAACATGGCGAAGCGTGGTCCGAGCAAGGTCTGGCAATCCGGTGTAAGCAACGAAGCGTAAGCCGCTGACGTGCCCGACAGATTCTGATTGAGTAGCAAGTCGACGCTGTAAGTGCGCGTCGCCAGATCATCCACCGCCGCGATCCGTGGCGCCCAGCGGCGAGCCGCCGTCTGCCAGTGATGATCGAGGCCGTAGTGGTCGACGATGATCCAGTCGAAGGCCGGATGCTGTTCCAGCGCCTGGCCTAACGCAGCAATATCTGCCTGCCATGGCAGCATGGCTTCGATGGCCTGTTGCGGGTCTTCATCGGGGTAACGCTCCGGCAGCGCGAAGGTTTCAAAACCCTCGGCGACGAGACTGTCGAGCCGATGGCCCGGCAAACGGCGACAGGCAAACGCCACGTGCACGCCCTGCAGGCGCAACACCCTGGCCAGGGTCAGGCAGCGAGCGATGTGACCACTGCCGATGATCGGCGAGGCGTCAGCACGGATCAGCACTCTCATTGCAACTCACCACCAGCCTTCAACGCGGCGTAAAGATATTCGGCGCGTTTCCAGTCTTCGAGCGTATCGATGTCCTGCACCAGGTAACGTGGCAGGATCACCGGCAGGCTTTGGCTTGAATACAACACCTCGCCACGCAACCAGGCACTGCTACGGCCCCAGTAAAACTGCCCGGCGTCCTGATAAGCCGGCGGCAGATCCTGGGAACGCGTCTGACGAAACTCTGGATACAAAGCGGTCAATGCACCCTGATCATCAAGGATCAACGCACGCTGCACCGGGAAACCGAAATCACACACCGAGAATGCAAACGACCTGTCCGGATGCTGCTGCAACAGGCTCAAACCCTCTTGCAAAAATCGCGCTTGCAGCAGCGGCGCCGTGGCATAGATACAACAGGCGAAATCAAAGTCGCGGCCCTGTCGTTGCAGTTCTTCCAGGGCATGTGCAATCACCGCCGCCGTGCCGGTGAAATCATCCGCCAACGCTGCTGGGCGCATGAATGGCACTTGCGCACCGCAAGCCCGAGCCAACTCGGCGATTTCCTCGTCATCGGTGCTGACCACCACCTGAGCGAACAGTCCCGAATCAAGGGCGGTTTTAATTGAACGGGCAATCATCGGCACGCCGTCGAACGGCTTGAGGTTCTTGCGCGGTATACGTTTGCTGCCACCGCGGGCCGGGATGATTGCGACGTTGTTCAAGGGCGTTTTTCCAACAGGAACCAGGTGATGTCGTCCACCGGGAATTGCGGGTCACGGTGGTAACCGAAACCGTAATCCAGCAGTTGCAGGTCAGCATAACGATCGAGCATTTCACCGGCAAAATCACGCTTGAACAACTTGCCGCTGTTGCCGCGATACGACACCTCGACCGGCGCCGGGTTGTAGTACTCGGCGATCAGGATGTAACGCTGGCTCAACGCATACAACTGTTCATACGCGGCCGCCAGCAACTCCGGCGCCAGATGAATCAGCACGCCTTTGCTCAGGGTCAGGTCGAAGGTGCGCTCGCGGGGAAAATCGAACAGCGAGCCGTGCCAGATCTGGGCAATCTCCAGTCCCTGGGCCTGGGCGCAAGCGCTTTCGTTGATCTCCACGCCGAACAGTTCACATTGCGGCAACAGCTGACGCAGCGCCTGCAAATTGTTGCCGGCATTGGTGCCCAGCTCCACCAGGCTTTCGATTCGCCCGGCGCGGGTCAAGGCCTTGGCAAACAACGCCAGGTTGGCCGCTACCAGCGGTTGCCCGACGTTGCGGTCGACGTACTGGTTACCGAAGTCGCCCTGCCAGAATTTTTCCTGTTCACTCAGTTCACGCATTGCACTCTCTCATTTAAAGCACTGAACCTGTGGGAGCGGGCTCTGTGGCGAGGGGCTTGCCCCCATTGGGTCGCGTAGCGGCACCAAAGCCTACCAACGCGATGTATCAGGAGCACCGCGTGTAATGGTTTTACGACTGCTTCGCAGCCGAACGGGGGCAAAGCCCCCTCGCCACATTAGCTCGCGCCCACAGGGATTACAGCGGCTACTCGGTCAGCCGTCGCAGTTGCTCGACCACGTAGTCCAGTTGCTCGTCGCTGAGCAACGGAAACAGCGGCAGGCTGATCGCCTCGGCGTAATAACGTTCAGCTTCCGGGAAATCGCCTTCAGCGAAACCCAGGTCACGATAGTACGGCTGCAAATGCACCGGAATGTAGTGCAGATTCACCCCGATCCCGGCCGCTCGCAAGCCTTCGAACACCTGCCGATGGCTGATGCTGATGCGATCAAGCTGCAAGCGCACCACATACAGGTGCCACGCCGACTCGGCCTCGGGCTGAGCGCTCGGCAAAGTCAGCGGCAAGTACGCCAGCAAGCGGTCGTAGCGGGCCACCAGTTCACGTCGGCGTGCGATAAAGTCATCGAGCTTGTTCAGTTGCGACAGCCCGAGGGCAGCTTGCAAATCGGTGATGCGGTAATTGAAGCCCAGTTCCACTTGCTGGTAATACCACGGGCCGTGGCTGGGTTCGGTCATCTGCGCGGGATCGCGGGTCATCCCATGGCTGCGCAAGCGTTGCAGGCGCTCGGCCAAGTCCCGGCGATTGGTCAGCACCATGCCACCTTCGGCGCTGGTGATGATTTTCACCGGATGAAAGCTAAACACCGTCATCGCCGCGAAATCACCGCAGCCCACCGGCCGGCCGGCATAGGACGCGCCGACCGCGTGAGAGGCATCTTCAATGATCGTGAAACCGTAGCGCTCGGCCAGTTCGGCGAGCATGCGCATGTCGCAACTCTGCCCGGCGAAAGCCACCGCCACCAACACTTTGGGCAGCGTGCCGTTGTCTTCCGCCGCTTCCAGCTTGGCCTTCAGCGCGTAGGCATCGAGGTTCCAGGTCAGCGGATCGATGTCGACGAAGTCCACCTCGGCGCCGCAGTAACGACCGCAATTGGCCGAGGCCAAAAAGGTGTTCGGCGTGGTCCACAACCGATCGCCCGGCCCGAGCCCTGCGGCCAGGCAAGCGATGTGCAGCGCCGCCGTGGCGTTACACACCGCCACTGCGAAATCAGCCTGGCAACGTTCGACCATGGCCTGTTCGAAACGCTCGATGGTCGGCCCCTGAGTCAGCCAGTCAGACTGCAACACGGCAACCACCGCATCGATGTCGGCCTGATCGACGCTCTGCCGACCATAAGGAATCATGCCGACAGCTCCGCGTGCAGATCCGCGATCTGACCGACCGAGAGGAAATGCGGGTTGGTGTCGGAGCGGTACTCGAAGTCTTCGCTGACCGGCCTGCCCTGCTCGCCCAACTTGTCCACGGCAAAATCCACGTCGACGCTGGTAAAGCGGATCGACGGCTGGATGGTGTAGTGATCGGCGAATTCCAGGGTCATGCGCGCATCGTCCAGCGGCACCATCAGTTCATGGAGCTTTTCCCCCGGACGAATCCCGACCGTTTTATGCGGCAAGTGCTCGGCCATGCCCAGCGCCAGATCGACGATGCGAATCGACGGGATCTTCGGTACGAACACTTCACCGCCGTGCATCCGGGCAAAACTGTCGAGCACGAACTGCACACCGTGATCGAGGGTGATCCAGAAGCGCGTCATGCGTTCATCGGTGATCGGCAGTTCGGTCGCGCCTTCGTTGATCAACTTGCTGAAGAACGGCACCACCGAGCCTCGCGAACCGGCGACGTTGCCGTAGCGCACCACGGCAAAGCGGGTTTGTTGTTCACCGGCAATGTTGTTGGCGGCCACGAACAGTTTGTCCGACAGCAACTTGGTCGCGCCGTACAAGTTAATCGGGCTGGCCGCCTTATCGGTGGACAGCGCGACGACTTGCTTGACGCCATTGTCGATGGCGGCAGCGATGATGTTTTCCGCGCCGTTGACGTTGGTCCGAATGCATTCGGTCGGGTTGTATTCGGCGGCCGGCACTTGTTTGAGGGCCGCGGCATGCACCACGTAATCGATGCCGCGCATGGCCTGGCGCAAACGCTCGGCATCGCGCACATCACCCAAGAAGTAGCGCATGCACGGTGCGTTGAACGTCTGCTGCATCTCGTACTGTTTGAGCTCATCGCGGGAGAACACTACCACCCGCTTGGGCTGGTACTGCTCCAGCAAACGACGGATGAAATTGCGCCCGAACGAACCGGTGCCGCCGGAGATGAAAATCGATTTACCGTTGAACATGCCGTGAATCCTTTTGCCTGTCAGCCAGGTTTATGCGAGCAGCTGCGCCCAGTTGATCGGGGTACTTTCACCCAAGGCGAACCCTTTGCCGGTCAAGGCAAGGTTAGCGTTGTAGGCCCGGTCCTGAGCGAAGGCAGCGGCCCATTTTTCGCGCAGCGCATCGAGGGCTTGTGGTGCCTGCGACACTACGCCCGGATGAATGACCTGGACCAGCGGCGTCCACACGGTGAGGTAACCGGCTTGCCCTGCCTTGAGGCAAAGATCGACATCGCTCAAGCCTTCGGCAAATGCCACGTCGTCCAGGCCACCCAGGGCGTCGAACAGTTCTTTGCGAACCATCAGGCACACCTTCGACACTGCCGAGTAGTTCTGCTCCAGCACCAACCGTTGCAGGTAGCTGTGGCTGGCGTCATAGCGATCGCCGACAAAAGCCGAACCGACGCCGCCATTCATCCCCAGAATCAGACCGGCTTGCGTGACCTTGCCTTCACGATCAACCAGCTTGGCGCCAACGATGCCCACTTCAGGACGCTGGGCATGGTTGAGCAGCGACTCGATCCAGTTCGGATTGACCACTTCGCCGCTCGCGGCCAGCAGCACCAGGTATTCGCCATGCGCTTGCTGACTGGCGGCGTTGTACAACGCCACGTTGCTCAGCGGCTGGTCGGCGTGCAGGACACGCACCTTGGCATGCTGGTAAACGCCGAGCCAATCGTTGATCTCGGCCGACTGATTCGGGTTAACCGCGATCAGCACTTCGTAGCGGGTGTAGCGGGTACGCAGCAATACGCCTTGCAGACACTGTTGCAGCAGGGCCAGGTCGTCACCGGCCGGGATGATGATCGAGACCAGTGGACGCTCGGTATGGCGGTAGTCGATCTGATAAGTGCCCGGCGTTGCCGAGGTGATTTTGGCCTTGTAGCCACGGTTACCCAGATGACGCATCAGCGCCAGTCGCTCGTGGGCATTTTCTTCCAGCGCCGGTGCCTGGGTGATCAGCAGTGGCTCGTCCAGATGGGCCAGGCCATTCAGGCCACCCTCCTCGATGATGCGCAGCAGCAGGTCGAACTCCAGGGCCTTGCTGAAATCGGGCTGATAACCACCGGCCTCGATCAACACGTCTCGACGGATCAGCCAGTGCCGCGCCATCAAGGCCGGGAGGCTTTGCAGCAGGTCAAGGTTGAAGCCGGGATGGAATACATCCACCAGCGCGCCGTGGTCGTTGCGCTGGATTTCATCGGTGGCCACGGCGCGGCAGTCGGCGGCAGACAACAGTTCCAGACTGGCACGCAACAAGCCGCCGGCGGTGAACTCGTCACCGGCCTCGGCCAGCAACAGCCAGTCGCACGGCGACTGACGGGCACTCTGGTTCAGTTTGTCGACAAAATTGCTCGGCGTGACCCGGACAAAGTGCAAGGTGTTTTGCGCCGTGGTCGCCGCCGGTGCTTCGCCGGTGGTGAAGACCACGACTTTGAACGCCTTGCTGTGACCTTCGAGCAAGCTGTCGAGGGTGACCTGCAATTTGTCGACGTTGTTATCCAGGTCCAGCAAGAGAATGCCGAACTGCGGGCCACCGTCATTGGCTGCCAGGTGCCGGGCAATCGACTCGGCCTGTTCAATGTCCGGCTGACGGTTTTCCAGCCATTTGAGCAGGCGACCCGAGCGCATGCGGTCGAACGTCGAGTGATGATCCTCGACCGACAATGCATCAAGGCGTGCGCTCCACTCCTGCATCGACTGAGCTTCTTCGTCCTCGCCCAGCACCTCCAGTTGCGCCGCCAGACGCTTGACCACCGTGCGGTTGAACGCGTTGGCGTCGTAGGCCTGCCACAAACGGTCGACCACACTTTCCGGCGTATCGTTGTTGCGCGGGCTCAGCAAGTGTTCCTGGCGAGTCCACACGCCTTCAAGCACTTCGAGCTGAAGACGACCGGCCGGCATGCCGTGAAGCATAAATTCGAATTGCGTCAACTGATCGAAAAATGCCTGATTGTAGAATGGCATTTCAACGTACTGCTGTGGTCCGAAACGACGATCAGGCGCCTTCAGGGCATTGTTCCAGATGGACTGAAAAATGAGCTCTGCCGTCAGCGCACGGCCGGTTTGCAAGCTGTCGATCATGGCATCGAAACTTTCCATGACGAACGCTTTGCCCTGCGCCGGATCGAGACCCTGGATACCGGTTGGCAACGAGGCCAGGAACTCGGCGAAGTCATTACGCTCGGTCACCGATTTGGCATCGGTGTAAGTCAGCGAGTGATACACCTCGGTGTTGTGTTCGGAGTTGCCATAGTTGATCTCACGCACCACATACGCAGTCGGCAGGATTCGCGCCTTGGCGCACGCCAGCATGTAATACACGTGGCCGATTTCCTGCCACTGGAAACTGGTGCCCGGCGGCAACAGCGCATACCAGGATTTCATCAGCGCGGTACGGGTCACCGCATAGAACGGCGGCAGGTACTGACGCATGTAGTCGACCACGCGATCCTGTGGCCGCTCGGACGAATAGTCCTCGCAGACCTTCTTGTCGCGACGGTAGTAGCTGACGCTGCCGCCGAGGGTCAGGTACATCAGGCAATAGCCGTGGCACATGCCGTAGTCGCGGTTTTCTTCGAGGAAGTCCACCGACTCGAACAGCGCTTCATGCACGATGAAGTCATCGTCGGCGGCCAACACCATGTAAGGCGTGGTGACTTGCTCCACGCCATAGGCCAGCTTCGCCTGGAAGCCACTGTAGGCAAATTGCGGCACGTGCCGGTAATCGACTTCAGGGATTTCGCCCTTGAAGTGCTCGGTAGCGGAGTCGAGCACCAGGACTTTGCAAGGCAAGGCACCGTAAAACTTCATCGCCCTGCGCAAAAAAGCCGGACGGTTGTGAGAAATCAACACCACCGTCAGCAGCTCATTGAGTGGCAACGTGTGCTCAGAAACGGACTTGCCTTGCATAACTTCTCCCCACAACCGGCGAAACGCCTGATTAACGCTTAATGATGGTGCCGAATTAACGAACGCGACGCAGGTAGCCGTCCGGTGCAACGGTGAGCAGCAGTTTGTTTTGCATCTGCTGGTCGATTTCGAAGTTCTGGTTCTCTTCCAGGTACTTCCACACGGCGGTTTTCGGGTTGTCGCCTGGGCCCCATGGACGGTCCGGGAAGAAGTCGGCCGGCATGTCTTCAACCACGGTGTCCATCACCACGCAGTAGCTGTCGACCGACACCAGTGGTGCGTAGAGGCGCAGTTCTTCCAGTACGTGATCGTGGGTGTGGTTGGAATCGAGCACCAGAATGACTTTCTTGCCTTCGGCCGCAGCACGAACCTGAGAGGCGATCGCCGGATCGATGCTCGAACCTTCGATCATCTTGATGCGCTTGCTCATCGGGTGGCTTTCGATGGCTTCGCGGTTGTGCGGGCGGATGTCCAGGTCGATGCCCAGTACTTCGCCGTGGCCTTGCAGTTCCAGCAGGGACGCGTAGTAGATGATCGAGCCGCCGTGGGCGATGCCGCATTCGATCACCAGGTCTGGCTTGACCTGCCAGATGATCTCTTGCATCGCCATCATGTCTTGCGGCAACTGGATGATCGGGCGGCCCATCCACGAGAAGTGGTAGCTGTACTTGTGCTTGGCCGATTCGTTGAAGAAATCCCGGGCCAGACCGGTCAGTTTCTGGTCATCGCCCTGACGCGCGATTTCTGTCTGGCACTCGGCTTCGAAGGCTTTATTGATGGTGTTGTCGGTCATGTTAAAAGTCTCAATAGTCACTGGAACGAAGCGCTGTCGACGGCGTGATAGACGTAGCGTCCACCGGTCATCCGCTTGATTTCTTCGAGGTAATTGGAGTTCATCACAAACAGGTTGGCGCCTTCGGGCAACGCATCCATGGCCTCTTGCGGCGAGGACACCCGCACGCCACTCAGAGGCAGATAACGCCCCTGCTTGGCCGGGTTGATGTCTACCACGCGATCCACCGCTACCCCGGCGCGTTGCAGGAACAGCGAATAGATCACGCCTTTGGACGACGCGCCCCAGATCGCCGAGCCCTGCTCTGGATTCGCCTGAATAATCTGCACCGCACGTTCAAGGCTGCTGGTGAAGTTCTGTGGCAGTTCCAGGCGTGGTACCGGTTGTTCCGGGCTCAGGCGCAAGGTCGACAGGTCGGCGACGATGTACAGGTATTGGCCACCGAACAGGTGACCGGCCTCATGCACGGTGCCGAACATCCGGCGCAGGTCATCGAGGCGGAAATAATTGACGTGCTCGTAGAACAGGTCGAACCAGGCGCGGTGTTCCAGAATCCAGTCGAAGCACGGCACTTCGATGTAGATCTGCCCGCCCTGATTGGCGTTGGCCATTTCGGTGAGAAAGCTCACCGGGTCCTGAATATGCTCCAGCACATGGCGCAGCACGATGGCGTCCGCCGCCAGGCCCAGGCCGCGAGTGAACGGGGCCTTGATCACATCGGCATTGCTGCCTTCGTAGGCCGGGTCGATGCCGGTGATGGCATAGCCCAGACCTTTCAGAAGTTCCAGGAAGTAACCTTTGCCACAGCCGACTTCGATCAGCTCCTGGCCCTTGAAGTGGCGGGCAATGATCCCTTCCACATCGCTCAGGTGCTGCTGGAACTGACCGGAATGGGCCTGCTCGTTCTGGTAATCGGCGGTGTAGCTGAGCTTGTCGGCATCGAAGGCCTGGTTGAAGATCAACCCGCTCTGCTCATCCTGCACCAGCACCATGTCGGCACTGGCGGAGGCCCGCGCCGATTCCGGGTCGGCGAAGGTGCGGTTTTGCAGCACCGGCAGGTCAGCGACCCGATACAACTCATGCTTCATGATTGCCTCCCAGCAGCTGTTGCAAACGGTCCGCCACGCCCCAGAACGCCATCGGTTCGTGGGTCGGATATGGGTAGTGGCCAAGGTTCAAACCGATGGAAGCGCCGCGTTCGCGCAATCGCTGTTCCACCAGCGTCCTGACCGATATCGGCTGGCCGCTGGAACAATTGACCAGCCCATCGAAATCCCGCTGTTGCAGGATCGCCGCCAAGTACCCGGCGGCGGTGTCGATGGCCAGGTAATCGCGCAGCTGCTCGCCGGCCGACATGTTGAACGTGTCGGCCCCGGCATCGATCGCCCGGTCCAGCGCCGCCAGCAAACTGTTGGGGTTCTGGCCCTCGCCATGCAAGTAAAACAGCCGCGCCCATTGCAGAGTGAACGGCTGAAGCCGCTGCAAATTTTCCAGGAACAGTCGCAGGGTATTTTTCGCCAACCCGTATGGATTGCTCGGCTGCGGCGACGTCTGCTCAGTGAGCGGACCGCTTTGCATGCCATATTCGAAGCATGTGCCGGTGACCAGCACCTGCGACACGCCAGCCTCGACCGCACCCTTGATGAACCGGTAGTCGGCCATCAGGTTGTGCTCGAAATGGAACAGCGCCTGATAGTTCGGCAAACCGGGCCACGCCAGATGCGCCAGGGCATCGACGCCCTCGATCAGCACTGCGACGTCCAGGTCAGCGGCGTGAATATCCGCCGCGATGAACTCCACGTCATTGATCCACGGCAACGTCGCAGCGGTCTCGGCATTGCGCGCCACGGCGCGGACTTCGCAGCCACGGGCGAGCAACGCGGCGACCAGATGCCGGCCGACGAACCCGGTAGCGCCGGTGACCAGCACCTTCACAGGACGGTCAACTCGGGCACGGCGATCACGAAGCGGCCATCCCACTCGCGAACCTGAGCCAGTTGCTGACTGACTTCGTGCAACAGGTTCCACGGCAGGACCAGCACGTAATCCGGCTTTTCGAGGTCGATCTGCGCCGGCGAGACAATCGGAATGCGGCTGCCCGGCAAATACTTGCCCTGCTTGTGTGGGTTGGCATCGGCGACCCAGGCCAACAGGTCTGGCTTGACCCCGGCGTAGTTGAGCAAGGTGTTGCCCTTGGCGGCGGCGCCGTAACCGACCACGCGTTTGCCGTCGGCCTTGGCCTGCAACAGGAAGCGCAGCAGTTCGTGCTTGATGCGTTCGGCGGCCGACGCCAGGGTCGCGTAGTACTCGGGGGTTTTCACGCCTGCGGTCAGTTCGGCTTGCAACTGTTGCTGAACGGCTGGCTGTATGTCGCGACGCTCGCCATCGGCACGCTGAACGAACACCCGCAGCGAACCTCCGTGGGTCGACAGCTGACTGACATCGAACACTTCCAGGCCATTGCGCTCGCACAAGGTTTGCACGGCGGTCAGGGACAGGTAGGAATAGTGCTCGTGATACAGCGTGTCGAACTGCTGGCCAGCCATCAGCGTCAGCAGTTGCGGAAACTCGAAGGTCGCCACGCCGGTCGGTTTGAGCAGCGTCGCAAAACCGCCGAGGAAATCATTGATGTCCGGGACGTGGGCCAGCACATTGTTGGCGGCCATCAGGTCGGCGGACCAGCCTTCACTGACCAGTTGCAACGCAGTCTCACGACCGAAGAACAGTTCACGAATATCCAGGCCTTTTTCCCGGGCCGCTTGCGCGGTGCTGCGGGTTGGCTCGACGCCCAGGCAAGGAATGCCGCGCCCGGCGACGTACTGCAACAGGTAACCGTCATTGGCGGCGATTTCCACCACACGGCTGTCGGCTGTCAGGCCGAAGCGCTCGACCATCTCGGCCACATAGCGCTCGGCATGGGCCAGCCAGGTGCTGGAGAACGAACTGAAGTAGGCGTACTCGGCGTCGAACAGGCTGTCGGCGCTGGTGTAGTCCTCGGTCTGCACCAGCCAGCACTGCTGACACACCGCCACTTTCAACGGCACCCACTGCTCGGCTTGTTCCAGCTGATCAGCGCGCACGTAAGCGTTGGACGGTGGCGAGGTGCCAAGGTCGATCAGCGGCAAGGCCAGCGGCGTAGCGCAACCACGGCAGTTCATAGACGCACTCCAGCGAAGTGTTCGTCGAGCAAGGGATGGCTGGCGTCCCGGGCTGACAGATTATTGACAGGCAACGGCCAGGCAATCGCCAGCCGTGGATCGTTCACCGACAAACCACCTTCATGCGCAGGCGCGTAATCGGCGCTGTGCAGGTAGAGCAACTCGGCGTCATCGGTGAGGGTCTGGAAACCGTGGGCGAACCCGGCCGGGATCAGCAAGCTGCGCCCGTCGCCGGCCCGCAGGTGTTCGGCGTGCCAGTGCAGGAACGTCTCGGAGTCGGGGCGCAAATCCACCGCTACATCCCAGACTTCACCGCGCAGGCAAGTGATCAACTTGGCTTCCGGCGCATCGGCGTTTTGATAATGCAAACCGCGCACACTGCCGCGTGCACGGGTGCAGGAATGGTTGATCTGGCGAATATGAAACGCCTGGCCGAACGCGCTCAGGCTGCCTTCGCAGAACAGCCGGGCGAAGTGCCCGCGATCGTCTTCGAAGCGTTTGTGCTGCACGCTGAACAAGCCGTTCAGCGGCAACGCTGCTACTAAAAACTCGCTCACAGCGCGCCTCGGTACAGGTTCAATTGACCGAGGGTGACGGCGCGCATATCGGCGCCGTTTTGCCACGCCAAGTGCCAGTCGAGGGTCTGGGTCAGGCATTGCTGCAACGACCAGCGCGCTTTCCAGCCGAGCAGTTGACGGGCGCGACTGCTGTCCAGACGCAACAGACCGGCCTCATGCAAATCGCTCGGCTCGATGCGCAAACCACGGGCTTGCGGCCAGCGGCTGGCGAGCAGTTCGACCACTTCACCGACGCTGCACATGTCGGCTTCGCTTGGGCCGAAGTTCCATGCCCCGGCGTATTCCGGGCCTTGTTCGTAGAGGCCTGCAGCCAGTTGCAGATAGCCGGCCAACGGCTCCAGCGCGTGCTGCCACGGTCGCACGGCTTGCGGGTAACGCAGGGTCACCGGTTCGTCTGCCGACCAGGCCTTGAGCACGTCCGGGATCAGACGTTCCGGAGCAAAGTCGCCACCGCCCAGCACGTTGCCGGCGCGGGCCGTGGCCAAGGCCAGGCCATGTTCGTCATGCTTGGCGGCCGGGAAGAATGAGGCGGCGTAAGACTGCGCCAGCAATTCGCAGCAGGCCTTGCTGCTGCTGTAAGGGTCGTGGCCACCTAAGGCTTCGTCTTCGCGGTACGGCCACAGCCATTCCTTGTTGGCGTAGACCTTGTCGGTGGTCACCAGCACACAGGCACGGACGCAGCCAACCTGACGGATCGCTTCCAGCAGATTCAGGGTGCCCATGACGTTGCTGGAGTAGGTGCCCAGCGGATCGCGATAACCTTCACGCACCAGCGGTTGCGCCGCCAGGTGGAGGACGATCTCCGGCTCGGTGTCGGCGATGACTTCAAGCAAGGCGCCCAGGTCACGCAGGTCGCCGCGCTGATCGTTGATGCCTTCGTGCACCCGCGCCAGTTCAAACAGGCTCGGCTCGGTGGACGGATCAAGCGCGAACCCGCTGACTTCAGCGCCCAGGCTTTGCAGCCACAACGTCAGCCAACTGCCCTTGAAACCGGTGTGCCCGGTGACCAGAACCCGCTTGCCGCGCCAGAATTCCGGACTCAGTCCCATTGTTTCCATGGGGCCTCCCCGCTCAGCCACAGTGCTTCGAGGTGATTCTTGTCACGCAGGGTGTCCATCGGATGCCAGAAGCCGTCGTGCTGATAGGCCTGCAATTGCTCTTCGCTGGCCAGCGCCGCCAAGGGCTCGGACTCCCAGGAAGTTTGATCGTCGGCAATGTAGGGCAGCACTTTGGGCGACAGCACGAAGAAGCCGCCATTGATCCAGCCGCCATCACCGCGCGGTTTCTCAACGAAGCCTTTGACGCTGTCACCGTCGCGCTCCAGGGCGCCGTAGCGTCCCGGTGGTTGCACCGCAGTCACGGTAGCGAGCTTGCCGTGGGCCAGGTGAAAGTCCACCAGCGCGCCGATGTTGAGGTCTGAAACGCCATCACCGTAGGTGAAGCAGAAAGCCTGTTCGCCCTCCAGATAACGCGCGGCGCGGCGCAAGCGGCCACCGGTCATGGTGTCTTCGCCGGTGTCGATCAACGTGACGCGCCACGGCTCGCTGTAGTTCTGGTGAACGTCCATGCGGTTGTTGCACATGTCGAAGGTGACGTCGGAGGTGTGCAGGAAGTAGTTGGCGAAGAAGTCCTTGATCGCATAGCCCTTGTAGCCCAGGCAGATCACGAAATCATGAATTCCGTGCGCGGAGTACTGCTTCATGATGTGCCAGAGAATTGGCTTGCCGCCGATCTCGATCATCGGCTTGGGCTTGAGGTGCGACTCTTCACTGATGCGCGTGCCCAGGCCACCCGCCAAAATAACTGCCTTCATCCTCTTCCCCTCTTGTTCGTCACAGGGCTCAGCCAAGCTGTATCAAGCTTTTGCAGGCCTTCTGGATAAAACGCTCTACGCCGCTGTGTGCACTGCCCGCTACGCTGCAAGTGCTCGTTTTATGGCGATATGAAGGGGGACTTGCAGGAAACGCGCCAGCTCCACGAGTCCAAGGACTGCGCAGGTACAAGGCAAACCCATGACAAGAAACAGCCTGGCACTCAGGCCAAAACGAAAAAGGGGAACCCGGATCAGTCACGACCGGATTCCCCCTTGTAACGGCTCAAATACCTACAACAGCACGAAGCATTGAAGGTGAATGGCCGAGGATGTTAGCCAAACATACTGAACGCATCCGCGCTAACCGGCAGGATGTCTCCATTGGCAGCCTTGAAACTTTCGATGGTGTTGGCGCCTGCGTACCAATCCTGCAGTTTCACCCCGTGGTCGGGCACCACGGCCTGCTTATCAAAGCGACTGTAGAGATAAAGATCATCGCCAACCCGCATGAGATTCAAGTCGGCGGCGGAAGCGACGTTGTTCAGTATCAGTGTGTCATTGGTGAAAATACCCTGGCCGTCATCACGGATCGTTACCAGATTGCTGGTGTTGACGGTATAGGTGTCGTCGCCCTCTCCGCCGTTGGCGAAACCACCGGCGTTCAAGAACAACTGATCATTGCTCTCACCGCCCAGTAACACGTAATTACTGCCCGTGCCCGTCAAGACATCTTCGCCTCCACCGCCATCGGCCGTACCGCTGGCCACCGTGATGGTGTCATTGCCACCTTCGCCATAGGCGAAGCTGCCCCGATCATCGACGGCGGTGACAATAACGTCGTCCCCCTCGCCGCCATACAACAGGTCAGCTTGAGGAACACTGCCGGTATCGACCTCAGTGGTGCGCCCGTTCGATGGTCCCAACCCGCCGTAGAGGTGATCGGCGCCCCAACTACCGTAAAGCACGTCATCCCCCAGACCACCCTCAAAGTAGTCGTCGCCGATATTGCCTGTGAGCGTGTCGTTGAAATGACTGCCCCGCACGATTTCAATGCCCTGATATTGGTCCCCCATGGCGATCCCGGAACTGTCCCACGCAAACGGATTGATGGTGACGCCGACGCTGCTGTCGCCATAACTCACAACATCGATGCCATCACCACCAATGAAGACATCCGCGCCATCGCCGCCGAACAGCAAGTCGTTGCCGGCACCGCCGGTAATGGTGTTGTACGTGTCATTGCCATAACCGATGAAATCACCGGTGCCGGTGTACGTCAGCTTCTCGACGAACGGGTCCAGGGTGACCACCGACAGACTGGTACGCACCTCATCGTTGCCACCGTTGTCCAACTCGATGATGGTCACACCCTCGGCACTGACGTTAAAAACGTCATCGCCCTGGCCGCCTTCGAAAGTCACGCCACCGACGCTGCTGCTGAAGGTGTCGGCGCCATACGTACCGATGACTTTTTCCACATTGGTCAACGTGTCGCCTTCAGCATCAGCACCACTGCCCGGCTTACCGACACCTTCGCGGATGTCGATGTTCACCGCACCATTGGACCAGGAATAGTCCACGGTATCGAAGCCGTCCCCGCCGTCGAAACCGATCGGCAGGTCATTGGCCCAGAAATGGTCATCGTAGTTCGAGCCACGGATAAGCTCGATACCGGAGTAGCTATCGCCCAGCGCTACGCCCGTGCTCCGCTGGCCGGTCATCAGGTCAACGGTTACACCTTCAGTGCTGTCGGCATAGCTCGCAGTGTCCAGGCCGGCACCACCGATCAAATGGTCCGCACCCTCGCCACCGATCAACACATCGTTGCCGGCGCCACCGGTGATGGTGTTATTGCCAGCATTGCCGTAACCGGTGAACGAGGCTTTCCCGGTGTAAGTCAGCGCTTCGATGTTGGCGTCCAGGGTGTAGGAAGCCAGGCTGGTGCGGATCTCGTCGTTGCCCACAGGGATGTTGAGCTCGGAGATCGTGATACCGCGAGTGTTGATAACGTAGACGTCATCCCAGATGGTGCCAACGACGTGCTCGATGTTTTTCAGCGTAACGCCTCGGCATCGCCGCCAATGCCAGGCTTGCCCATGCCGTTGCGGATATCGAGGGTGATGCCCTGTTCCGACATCGAGTAATCCACCGTGTCAAAACCATCGGCACCGTCCAGGGACTTGAAGCCCCCTACGTTCATAAACACGTCGTCGTGGTTCGAGCCACGGATCGCTTCGATATCGGTATAGGTATCGCCGACCGCGATGCCGGAAGTGTTGGAACCGTACTTGAGATCGAAAGTCAGGCCCTCAGTGCTGTCGGTGTAGCTCGCCGTGTCCCAACCTGCGCCGCCGATCAGATGGTCGGCACCGCCGCCGCCCAGCAGCACATCATTACCGGCACCGCCAGTGATCACATTCCCGCTGGCATTGCCGTAACCGGTGAACTTGCCGGTCCCGGTATAGCTCAGGCGTTCGATGTTTTCGTCCAGCTTGTAGTGGCTCAGGCTGGTAAGAACCTGGTCGTCATAGCCGCCCGCCCAACCGTCCTGTTCAATGATTTTGCTACCCACGGCATTGATGATGTACGTGTCGTTGCCCCATCCGCCTTCAAAGGTCCGGCCAGCCAGCGAAGTGGTAAAGGTGTCATCGAATTCGCTGCCGATGACTTTCTCGATGCTTTTCAGCGTATCGCCTTCGGCATCGCCACCAATCCCTGGTTTGCTCACGCCACTACGAAGGTCAACGCTTATCGCGGCCGAGGAAAGGGAGTAATCCACCGTATCGAAGCCCGCGCCGCCGTCGAACTTGTCCGCGCCGGCGCTGCTCATCAAAACATCATTGCCGCGCAAGCCATTGATTTCGTCATCCTCACGAGTACCCGTCAGCGTATCCATGCCGTTTGTTCCGTTAATAACTGCCATGTCTTCTTCCTTGCCTTGTTGTGAAAAAACAAAATCCTTGGGCAACTATCGACCGACAAAACCAGAAGCTTTAGCAGCATCGAAAAACTATCGAGAACACATGAAACAAAAGGCAAAAAAAGGCGACTCAAGGACGCCTGTTTTTGTGGGTGCGTAAAAAGATCAGTCGGCGAGCCAGCCGTTTTCCCAGTAACGCAGGTTATCGCCACGCAACACGTAATCGCGCAGAACCACCTGACGCAATTCATCGCCCAGGCGGTAGCTGGCATCCGGGTCGGCAAGGTGCATACGGATGGCTTGCAGCCATTCATCGGTGGTGTTCGTCTTGATCCGGGTGGCAGGCAAATAACCCTGATAAGCCTCGGTGTCGGTGCAGATCACCGGATAGCCGCAAGCCCCGTATTCGAGGAGGCGCAGGTTACTTTTGCAGTCGTTGAAGATGTGGAACTCCAGCGGCGCCAATGCCAGGTCCAGGTTCAGACTGGCCAGTTTTGCCGGGTAGACGTCCAGCCCGATCACACCGTGGAATTCATGCATGTACGGGCGCAAGTCATCCGGGCACATGCCGAAGAACACCCAGTCGACTTCATTGGCTAGTTCACGGACCACATCGGCAATCACCGCCAGGTCACCGTGGTGACTGGTGCCGCCGCCCCAGCCGACGCGTGGCTTTTTCGAGGTGCGGCGCTGGCTGCGCATATCGCTCCACAGGTGTTTGGCCAGCATGTTCGGCACCACGCGAATGTCGTTGTGCATATCTGACAAGGCGTTACCCAGTGCCTCGGTGGAGACCACCACGCGATCGCACATACCGATCGCACGCCGCACCAGTTTCTCCATCTCATCCTTGCCCGGCATGTTGCGGATATGCGCGTTGCGATGGGGGACGTTGATGACGTAGTCATCCAGCTCGTAAATCCGCCGGGCATTGGAATAGGTTTTCAGGCCAGGGATCTCATTGATCGGCCCTTCGGAGTAACGCCCTTGCAGGACGATAACGTCGGGCGACTGCCGCTCGACCTCAATGATCGACGGCAGGTTGTAGTGAATACGTCCGTGGGCCCTGCCCGCGGCCTCCAGTTCGATCAACGGCTGCGTCACACGGTAGTGACCGATGGCCGAGGCATTGACCGGCAGTGCGAGGATTTTCGGCAGTTGAGCCTTTGAGAACGGGCTCCAGCCAGCACGCAGACCTGGCTCAAGACTGAAGCTCGAACCACCCAACCCGTGCAGCGACAAGTTGACGTTGTAGGCCGGGTCACGGGCAACGATGGGCAGCCAGCGCTTGTAGAACACTTCCTGTTCCTGCGCGCGCAAGGCCTGTTCAGCCGCTTGCATCACGGCCGTCGGTTGGGCGCCCAGGGCCAATTTGGCATAAGGCGTCCAGACCACCAGGTAGCCGTCCTGGCCAACGCGCAGGCACAGGTCCACCTCGTTCAGCGTCTGGGCCAGGTTCTGCTCATCAAGACCGCCGACCGCCTCAAACACCGCTTTGCGCACCATCAGGCAATCAGCGCCGACAGCACTCAAGTCGTGAGCCACCTGCAACCGGTACATATAGCCCGCAGCATTCAGGGACTCGCCATAAAACGGCACGCCTGCCGGCCCTTGCAAACCAAGAATAAGTCCCGCATGCAGCACCCGACCATCCGGGTTGAACAGCTTCGCGCCGACCACGCCGACTTCCGGTCGTTGCGCGTGATTGAGCAACTCATCCAGCCAGTCACTCTGGGTGATGACGGTGTAAGGATTGAGCATCAGCACGTAGTCGCCGCTGGCCTGCTTCACCGCGAAGTTGCGCACGGCAGCGCTATTGCCTTGTTGCGGATACGTCAACACGCGAATCCGCTCGCTGCCCAACGCTGCCATACCGGCCAGCCAGGCACGGGCCTCGGCGCTTTCGCTGCCGTTGTCGACAAGCAGCAGCTCATACTCACCGTAAGCGGTTTTTTCCAGCAGGCTTTCGACGCAGCGCTGCAAGGCGTTAGTCTGGTCCTTGCTGACGATGACGATCGACACTAATGGACGATCCTCATGGTAATAGTCAACACGGTTGAGCAGTGTCGAACCGGCGTTGCGGATGTCATGGGCAACGCCCATACGTTGCAAGTGCGCCTGTACCACCAGCGGATTGTTCTCCACCACCTCTGGCTGGGACAGCCACTTGGCCAGGTCAAACGTAGACTCCAGCAAAATCTCGGCGATGTGCCCGATCACTTGGGGGCCATCACTCTCGACCAGGCGCCAGAGCACATCGTGAGGGCCCAACTCTCCATAGACCGAATCGAAACCGCCCAGCGCCAGAAAACCTTCGCGCTCAAACGCCAAGGCCCGTCCCACGTAGGGATAGCTGCGCATCAGGTCCAGGTTGAAGTCTGGCTTGAACGCGGGCTCGGCTGACTCGCCCTGGCGCAAGCCACCTTCGTCGCTGTAAAGGCACTTGAGCGTGCGCGAGAGGGCAATCCGCTCCGCCATCACCAGCAAGGCCGGCGCTACCAGTCGATCGCCGGCTTGCAGCAAGTAGAACCAGTCAGCCCCGTCCAGTTGTGGCAACAGGTCATTGACCTGCTGCTGCCAGTCATCTTGCAGCGGCAAACGGAAAACCCGCTCATCCAGCTCGGCCTCCAGACACGATGCGGACAACACCAACGTCAGTTCAGGCGCGTAATCTTGTTCGGCGAGGGTTTGCAGCGTGAGTTCCAGCGCTGACCGGCTGCCCTGTTCATCAATAACAATGGGAACGATTTTCGGCCTGCGCGGCCAGCTCTCCAGTGTGTCCGGCAACAGTTCGCGCTGCCCCTCAGTGAGGCTGCGGCACGCGAGCCACTGTGCGTAAAGCTCGGCAAAGCTGACACTGGCGATACCGACGTGCCAATGCTGAGTGGTCTGTTTGGTGCCCAGGGTGCGGCTCAAGGGCAACTCTTCCCAGACGCGCGGCAGCTCATCGGCACGGGTCACCGGCAAGTAGCGAACCCAGCCCGGCGCTGGCGCAGATTCGCCGCTGCGGGCCTTGAGCATCTGCAACAGCCATTGCCGTTCGGCCTCGACCGCATCCTTCATCGATTGCTGGGCGCTCAAACGCTCCGGATACAAACGTTCGACACTGAGCACATGGTTGGACACCACCAGGTTGCCACGGCGCAGCAGGCACACATACAAGGCGAAATCGAGGGTCGCGACAAAACAGTGACCGGGTTGGGTCAAGGCTGGAAACAACTCCAACACATCGGCACGACGGAACATCGCATTGCTGAAACCGCCAAGGATATTGACCGGAAAATTCTCGAAAATCGCCAGCAGGTCCTCCCCTTGAACAGCCCGCACACCGGGGAAAGCGGTGTGTTCTCGAGCCGCGAAGGCAGCGGCAGATCGTCGGCATCCCAGAACAACCGCTGGGCCAATACCAGGTTGACGTCTTTACGATCGATGAGTACTTGCGCCTGGCGCTCAACGCACGTGGCGAACAATTGGTCATCATCACAAAGAAACTTGATGAACTCGCCTTGCGCTTCCTCCAGACAGGCTTGCAGGTTACCGACCAGCCCAAGGGTCCGCGGGTTGCGCACGTAACGCACGACAACATCGGTCTGCCCGTCCAGCGAACCCACCATTTCTTCGATTTCAGTGCCACGACTGTCGTCGCACACAATGATCTCGAGATTGCCATAACCCTGAGTCACGGCACTGCGCAACGCCCGGTCGAAAAAGCGTGGGTTGAAGGCGGGAATGACAAGGCTGACAAGAGGAAGTGAATTCACGGCGGACTCGCAGGCGGCGAGAGCTCGCCCAGGAAAGCGAGCCCTTTGAACCGCGGAAAAAGACAGTAGGTATTGGAGGGTCAGCAGTCACCGGGCGCCTGGGCGCCCGGCTACTGTCAGATCTTGTTGAACAGGCCCAGCGACGTGATCTTGCTGAACGCCAGTTGTGCAGCTTGCAACATGGTTTGCTGCAACGTCAGGCGGGTCATTACCTCGGCAGGATCGGAGTCGCGAATCGACGACTGGGTCGTGGTGTTCGCCAGGCTCAGGCTCTGGTTGGTGGAGGACTGATCATCAAGCGAACTGCCCCGCGCACCGATTGAGGTTATTGCCGTGCCCAATTGATCGGTGGCACTGGTCAGGTTGTTGACCCCGGAATCCATCGCAGCCTGAAACTTCTGTTTGGCCACCGGATCGGCATCGATCGGCACGTTCATGGCACTAACCATCTGGCCCAGCGTGTCGAGGACATTCTGGGTCTGGTGGTTGTTGGACTGCGCCGTGAACTGGTCGCCGGCTGCCGGTGTCCCGCCCACCGCAAATGTAACGCCAGCGGCGGTCGCGTTGCCGCCAGCCATGGTGCCTGAAGACACCGGCCTGCTGTCCGAAGTGATCGGGGCGGCGTATAGATCAAAGTTGGTGGCGCTGGTGAACTTGAGAACGGCCCCGCCGGCCGGAAATGCATTGTTATAGGCCACCGGATCGGTGACGGTCGATCCGGTGATCACCGCTGTCGAAGGGTTGCCTGGACTGCGCGCGGTGTTGAAGGTGTCCGGTTTGGCCGTCAACTGGAAGCTATGACCGGCAATCACCGTATCCGGGACATCACCAGACTGGAGGTTGATGTTCAGATTCATGTCGATGCCACGGAAGCTGACCGACTGGTTTGCACCGTTGCTGTTGCTGACAACCCCGCCCTGACTCGCTTCAGCTGTCACGTCGTTACCCAAAGAATCGGTAATTTTCAGCTGAGTGCTGCTAACGAAACTCACGGTATACGGTTGGCCTGCGGCAAATTTGGCGTTGTAAGTCGTACTGCTTGAGACTTCGCCATTTGACAGGGTGACCCGACCGTCATCCACTGCCGGAGCCGTCATGCTGACCTGGGTGCGGCTGGTATTGATGCTCTGCTGAAAGGCATCCCAACCCGTGGTGTTGGTAGCCATCGACTGACCATCGCCAACGGCCAGGTTGATGCTGGTCTGATCACCGTTGTAGGTGAAGGTACCATCGGAGTTCTGCGAGTAGGGCGCAGTGTCGGTTTTCGAACCGGAAAACAAATAGCTCCCGTTCGAATCCTTGGAATTCATAAGTCCAACGACCTGCTGCTGGAGCTGAGTCAATTCCGCCCCATAAGCTTTACGGTCTGCGTCGGTGGCATTGCCACTCGAGGCGCTCAAGGCGATTTCCTTGGCGCGCTGCAAAGCCGTGTTGATGGAATCCAGCGTGGTTTCCTGCAGGCTCAACGAGCTCTTGGTGCTGTCGATGTTGGTGCTGTACTGATCAAGCGCCGCACTCTGCTGGCCGAGCTTGAGCAGACGCCCGGCACCGATCGGATCATCGGCGGCGGTGTTGATGCGCGTCATGCTGCTGGCTTCAGCGCTGGTTGCGATCGCCTGGTTGAAGTTACGCTGATAGTTGGCAGCGGTTGTATCGTAATACTGGCTTGTAGAAATGCGCATGAATTACGACTCCTTAAAGGGCATTGATCAGCGTAGTGAAAGTTTCCTGCGCAGCCTTGATGATCTGCGAAGACGCGGTGTAGTACTGCTGGTATTTGACCAGGTTGCCGGTTTCTTCATCCAGGTTGACCCCGGAGTTCGAATCACGGGCGCCTGTGGCCTGGGTCAGGATCGCCGTGGTGGCGTCGCTGTCCGATTTGCCCTGCGCAGCCTTCGCGCCGACATTGGTCACCAGTGTGCCGTAAGCGTCGACCAGGCTGATGCCCTTGCTCGCCGTGCCGGTATCCACTGTCTGCTTGGTTTGCAGCGCCGTCAGCGCTTGTGCGTTACGGTTATCCGAAGACGCGGCACCCGTCAGCGAAATGCTGAAGCTTTCGTTCTTGGCCGGAGAGCCACCGACCGTGGTCTGCATCGTGAACGATTGCTGGACTGGCGGGGTGCCGCCGTCGGTGATCGGGTTACCACTGGCATCGACCATCGGCACTGTCAGGTTCAGGGTATTGCTCTGACCCGGCACGATATTGCCCGAACTCAGCAGACCACCCTTGGCATCAACCAGGGTATAGGGCTGGCTGCCACCGGCTGCGTCACCGAAAATGATCTTGACCGGCGTCGAGTACTTGAGCCCGGTCTGCATTTGCGCCTGGGAAGCCGGGTTGTAGATGTCGATGGTGCTGGTCAGCGTTGGCTGGGTGTAGGTGCCGGTGTTGTTGGCACTGGTCACGCCGGTCAACGGCGCTGCCGCCGCGATTTTTTCGGGTCGGTGAGCACGGTCTGAATGCTCGCCGCCGCGCCACGGGTCGGCGTCACCTTGAAGCTGTCGCCAGCGCTCATCGGGCCGCTGCCATCCAGCGCCATGGTGAAACCATCGATCACCGGCGGTGGCGTCGTGGTGGTGCTGAACGACCCCATGTCGGTGCCGTCGGAGCGCTTGACGCTGTAGTCGGTCGGGCTGGTGAACGTCACCTGATAATCACTGGTGGTCAGCTGGCCTGTGTCCTTGATGGTGACGTTCAGGTTGCCGGAACCGGTGCTGTTGCCCGCGTTGGCAATGCTGCGCTGACTGATCAGGGCGGCACTGTTGATGTTGTTGAAAATCGCCGCGCCGAAATCACCGTTCTTGTCGATGCCCTGGGCCTGTTGGCTGTTCACTTGGTCAGCCATGACCAGCGCCACACGCCCCAGCTCATTGAGCGAAGGGTCGAGCACATCTTTGCGATAGTTCAGCAAACCACCGATCGAGCCGCCGCTGACCACCGAGGTAATGTCGATAGTGCTGGAGCCACGATCCAACTGCAGCGCCATGCGCGACGGATCGTCTTTGCTCGGCACAGTGCCCAGGGTGTTGGTGGTGTTGCCGATCACCAACGGCTGGCCGCTGCCGACGTAGATGTCATAGCTGGAGCCGCGCTCGACCACTTGAGCGCCGACCAGTTGGGACAACTGACGCACCGCTTCGTTACGGGAGTCGAGCATGTCGTTTGGTTGGCCACCGCTGGTGGAGACCTCACCAATTTTCTGGTTGAGGTTGGCAATCGTGGTGGCCAGTTTATTCACCTGGGACGCCATGTCGCCAAGGCTGCCGTTGAGCGTGGTGTTCTGATCGTTCAACTGCTGGGCGATGGTGTTGAAGCGGCTGGTCAGCGCCTGGGCACCGGTCAGCACTCCTTGACGCGAAGTGTCGTCAGTTGCCGAGGTCGAAACGCCCTGCATCGAGGTGAAAAATTTCTGCAACACGCCGGTCAAACCGGTGTTGGTGTCGGACAGCGTAGCGTCAAGCGGCGTAGCCTGAGCCAGGTACGACGAAGCTTCACTGTCAAGCGAAGTGGCGGTGCGCAACTGTGCATCGAGGTAGGAGTTGTACACCCGGCGCACATCGGCCAGGGTCGTCCCGGTGCCGATAAACACGTTACCGACCTGCTGTGAGGAGTTGGTGGTCTGCACCGTTTGCTGACGTGAATAACCGGCGGTGTCGACGTTGGCAATGTTGTTGCCCGTCACAGCCAAAGAGGATGAGCTAGCCGCTAGCCCCGACATCCCGATATTGAGCAAACTCATGGTTCAGACCTTATGCCTTGTGCCTATAGAGGCGTGGTGGAAACGCCCGCCGCAGCGTAGTTTTGGTAACTCGTCATCTGCTTGGCTATTTGCGAAATCTTGTTCGCGTAGTTCGGGTCGGTTGCATAACCGGCCTTTTGCAACTCGCGTACAAACTGTTCTGGGTTATCGGCCGACTTCACCACATCTTGATAGCGATTATTGGTTTGCAGCAAAGTTACAAGGTCGTGGAAGCTGTCCTTGTAAGAGGCATAGGAACGGAACTCAGCCGTCTCCTTGACCATTGCGCCATCCTTGAACTCGCTGGTGATTGCCCGCGCCGAATCGCCGGTCCAACTGCTGCCGGTCTTGATGCCAAACAAGTTGTGACTGCTGCTGCCATCCTGGGCGCGCATGACCGATTTGCCCCAACCGGTTTCCAGGGCGGCCTGGGCCACCAGGTAACGCGGATCGACACCGATGCGAGCGGCGGCTTCTTTGGCCATCGGCAGCATGGTGTTGACGAATTCGTCGGCGGAACTGAAAGCTTTCTTCGCCGGCGCCAGAGGAATCTGCGCCATGGCGCGACCGTAAATCTGCATCTGCCCGTTTGACGACGTGTCCGTCTGCGAGGCAAGCCAATCGCCGTTGTACAGCGGGCCGGCACCGGTCTTGCCGTTCTGCGGCACCTGGATTTTGTTCTGCGCGGTCGCGGCAGTGGCTGCGGTATTCGTGACCGACGGCACCAGCCCGGCGAGCAAGCGGTCCGCCAGTTTCGGCGGCAGAGCCAGGCGGCGCTGATTGAGCATTGCCACGTCATTCGTGTGATCGGCGGCGTGCGCCGGCACCCTGCCCGAACGCGACGCCCACAACGGACGCTGGCCATTGAGGCGCGACAACGGACCATTGGTGGCCGTCGTGCCAGCGGCTATCGGGGTTGGCACGGCCGCTTTCGCCGCTTCCTGCTTGGCCGCAGATGCAGCCGCAGCCTCACCCGGTGCCAGCGGTTTGTTCTTCGACATCTGGCGCATCAACACGTCGGCCAGACCGATACCACCGCCCTGGCGAGACATGGAAACGGCCAACTGCTGGTCGTACATTTCCTGGTACTGCTTGGCGGCTGGCGTGTTGAGCGGATTGTCCTTGCCTAGCGTTTCGGTGGCCGAGCGCATGGACTTGAGCATTTCACCGAGGAACAGCGACTCGAACTCCTGCGCCACCTTGCGCATGTTGGCGTCGCTGTTCTTGTCACCGACCTTGAGCTGGTTCAGACGATTGAGGTCCGAGTAAGAACCCGAATCACTGGTGCCGACGGTATTGCCATTGCGCATATCCACCATGGTCGCCGTCCTCAGATCACGATCAGGTCGGCTTGCAACGCGCCGGCCTGTTTCAGTGCTTCGAGGATGGCCATCAAGTCTCCCGGCGCCGCGCCGACCTGGTTCACCGCACGCACGATTTCGTCGAGGGTGGTGCCCGGGCCGAATTTAAACATCGGCTTGGCCTCTTGCTGGGCGTTGATCCGCGAGCGCGGCACGACCGCCGTCTGCCCGTTGGACAAAGGGCCGGGCTGGCTGACGATCGGGTCTTCGGTGATGGTCACGGTCAGGCTGCCGTGGGTTACGGCGGCCGGGGAAACCTTGACGTTTTGGCCGATCACGATGGTGCCGGTACGGGAGTTGATGATGACTTTCGCCACCGCTTGACCCGGATCGACTTCAAGGTTTTCAAGGATCGACAAGTAGTCGACACGCTGGCTCGGGTCCAAAGGTGCCGAGACGCGAATCGAACCGCCGTCGATAGCCTGGGCAACGCCAGGGCCGAGCATGTCGTTGATCTTGTCGACCACGCGCTTGGCGGTGGTGAAGTCCGAACGGTTGAGGTTCAGGGTCAGGCTGTTGCCCTGGTTGAAGCCGCTCGGCACCGAACGTTCAACCGACGCACCACCCGGGATACGACCGGCCGACGGAACGTTAACGGTGATCTTGGAACCGTCACGACCTTCAGCATCGAAACCACCGACCACCAGGTTGCCCTGGGCGATGGCGTAGACGTTGCCGTCGATACCTTTGAGTGGCGTCAGCAGCAAGGTGCCGCCGCGCAGGCTCTTGGAGTTACCGATGGACGAAACCGTGATATCCACCAACTGACCCGGCTTGGCGAACGCCGGCAAATCGGCACTGATCGACACCGCCGCGACGTTCTTCAACTGCACGTTGCCCGAACCCGCCGGCACCTTGATGCCGAACTGCGAGAGCATGTTGTTGAAGGTCTGCAGGGTGAACGGGGTCTGCGTCGTCTGGTCACCGGTGCCGTTAAGCCCGACCACCAGGCCGTAACCGATCAATTGGTTGGTCCGCACGCCGGAAATGCTGGCGATGTCTTTCAGCCGCTCGGCTTGAGCGTTGAAGGCTGCGGACAGCAACAGGGCGGCCACCATCAGGTGTTTAAGATTCAACGTAGCCACCTAGAAAGGGAACAGCGGGCTGAGGAAGAAACGGTCGAACCAGCCAGGCTGACTCGCATCGGCAAACGCACCGGTGCCCGAATAGGTGATACGTGCATCGGCGACGCGGGTCGACGACACGGTATTGTCAGTGGCGATGTCATCGGCGCGAACCAGGCCGGCAATCCGCACCAGCTCATCACCCGAGTTGAGGGTCATCCACTTCTCGCCACGCACGGCAATGATGCCGTTGGGCAATACATCGGCGACGGTCACGGTGATCGAACCGGTCAGGCTGTTGCTCTGCCCGGACTTGCTGGCCCCGTTGGTGGCACGGTCGCCGCTGTAACCGGCGTTGAGGCTCAGGTCACCACTGCCCACCGGGTTATTGGTGGTCAGGCCGCCACCGAACAGCGACGTCAGACCGATGCTGGTCTTGCTGGTCTTGTCGATCTGCGAGTTGGCACCCTTGCTGGCCTGAGTCTTCTCGTTCAGGGTGATGGTAATGATGTCACCGACCCGGAACGCCTTGCGGTCGCCGTACAGGTTTTGTTCGAAACCGGCCTGGTAGATCGAGCCATTGTTGGCGGCAGCCGGCAGCGGCGTTCGCGGCAACACCGGGGCGTAATAAGGGTCATTGGGCTTGGGCGTCGGTGCGACGCAGCCCGCGAGCGAGACCACCCCACTCAGTGCCAGAACAGATACAAAGCGATTCATGACCCTACCTCACGGTGTTGCAGGCGGCTTCATGCCGCCTCATAGACTTGATTACAGATTCTGCGTTACGAACGAGAGCATCTGGTCGGCGGTGGAGATCACCTTGGAGTTCATCTCGTAAGCGCGCTGAGTGGTGATCATGTTGACCATCTCTTCAACGGTGCTGACGTTGGACCCTTCCAGGGTGTTCTGCAGCGTGGTGCCAAAACCGTTCAGGCCCGGGGTGCCGACTTGCGGCGCGCCGCTGGCGGCGGTTTCCAGGAACAGGTTGTTACCGACTGCTTGCAGACCGGCCGGGTTGATGAAGTCGGCGGTTTGCAGGTTGCCGATCACTTGAGAGGCAGCGTTGCCGGGAACGGTGATGGACACCGTGCCGTCCGTACCGACCGTGAAGCTCTGGGCGTTGTTCGGGATGACGATCGCAGGTTCCAGAGCGAAACCGCTGGCGTTCACGATCTGGCCGTTGGAGTCGAGGTGGAAGGTGCCGTCACGGGTGTAAGACGTGGTGCCGTCCGGCTGCAGAATCTGGAAGAAACCGCGGCCGTCGACGGCCAGGTCCAACGGCTGCTCGGTGGTTTGCAGGCTGCCGGCGGTGAAGTTTTTCTGGGTGCCGACGATGCGCACACCCGTACCCAATTGCAGACCGGACGGCAGCGCGCTGTCCTGGGTCGACTGGGCGCCAGGCTGGCGTTTGATCTGGTACAGCAAGTCCTGGAACTCGGCGCGGTCACGTTTGAAACCCGTGGTCGATACGTTCGCCAGGTTGTTGGAGATGGTGGTCAGGTTGGTGTCCTGGGCGGACAGACCTGTTTTGGCAACCCATAGAGCCGGAAGCATTTCGATTCTCCTCGTGCGCCTGTTTTACGGCGCGACGTTCTGATAATTAGCTGATCTGCAAGACCTGAGCCATGGCCTGGTCGTCGTCTTTGGCGGTGTTCATCATCTTGATGTGCAGCTCGAATTGCTTCGACAACGCCAGCACCGAGGTCATTTCTTCCACGGCATTAACGTTGCTCGACTGAAGGAACCCAGACACCAGTTTGACGCCCGCATCGGCTTGCGCCGGCTTGCCGTCCATGGTGTGGATCGAACCATCCAGGCCTTTGGTCATGTTCTTCAGGTCAGGGTTGACCAGTTTGATACGGTCGATTTGAGCAATCACCCGCGGGCCTTCACCCATCGAACGAATGCTGATGGTGCCGTCCTCACCTACTTCGATTTTCTGCTCGGGCGGCACGGCAATCGGCCCGCCATTGCCCATCACCGGCATACCATTGCCGGCGCGCAACACGCCCAAGGCGTCAACGTTCAGGCTGCCGGTGCGCACGTAACTTTCGCTGCCGTCGGGGCTTTGCACGGCAATCCAGCCGTCGCCGGTCACCGCCACATCGAGATCACGGCCGGTTTCCACCATCGATCCTGGCGAGAAGTCGGTGGCCGGACGCTCGGTCATGGCATAGGCACGCGCCGGAAAGCTGTCACCAAACACCGGCATCGAACGGGCCTGCTCCAGGTCCTTCTGAAAACCGTTGGTGGAGATGTTCGCCAGGTTGTTCGCATGAGCCTTCTGCGCCAGTGCATTCTGGCTGGCGCCGGTCATTGCCACATAAAGGTACTTGTCCACACTCTTTCCTCTGCATGCCGGACGTTTGCCGCCCACCGCTGTACTGCTGAGCCTCAAGCAATTTGCAGACCAACTTTTTCTGGCGGCCCGAGGCCCGGCAAACAAAGGACTTGAAGGATTTAGAGGGGATGAGGGAATTGTGTCGAAGTCGAAAAACCGGCGGTGTTATGCCGGTAAGTGGCAAGTGTCAGCCTTCATGGACGACGCTGTACCCTGTGGCGAGGGAGCTTGCTCCCGCTGGGCAGCGAAGCAGCCCCAAAAAGGACTGCCGATATCTGACAGACAGATCGCGCAGGATGGTTTTGCGGCCGCTTCGCGCCCGAGCGGGAGCAAGCTCCCTCGCCACAACACCCGTGCTGTGACTCAGGAACCAGGCTCCTTGCCGACATCGTATTCGCGCAGTTTGTTGGCAATGGTGGTATGCGAAACCCCCAACCGCTTACCCAACTGCCGACTGCTCGGGTGCTCGGAATACAAGCGCTCCAGCACCGCTTTCTCGAAGCGCCCGACAATCGCATCCAGCCCGCCCTCCAGCGAGAAATCGCCAAGGGGCTGACGCACGCCGTAATCCGGCAGGCGAATGTGTTCAGCCTTGACTGTCCCGCCCTCGCACAGGGAAACCGCCTGGAACAACACGTTTTCCAACTGCCGGACATTGCCCGGCCAATGGTAATGACTGAGCCGCTCCATCGCTGCTGGCGCCAGTTTCGGCAGCGGGCAACCGATCTGCCGACTGGCCTGATCGAGGAAATGCTCCACCAGCGGCGTCAGCCCGTCGAGGCATTCGCGCAGCGGCGGGATGTGCAATGACAACACATTCAAGCGGTGATACAGATCCTGGCGAAACTCGCCTCGGGCACATAACTCGGACAGGTCCACCTGCGTCGCGCAGATCACCCGCACATCCAGATAGACCTCTTCATCACTGCCTACACGCCGGAAGCAGCCGTCCTGCAGAAAGCGCAGCAGCTTCACCTGCAAGCGCGGGCTCATTTCGCCGACACCATCGAGAAACAGCGTACCGCCGGCCGTCAACTCCAGCAGCCCGAGCTTGCCTTCGGCCCGCGCGCCTGCGAACGCGCCAGGGCCGTAGCCAAACAATTCGGTCTCGGCCATGGATTCCGGCAGGCCGGCGCAGTTGAGCGCCATCAGTGGCGACTGCCCTCGCGGACTGGCCAAGTGACAAGCCCGCGCCAGCAGCTCTTTGCCAGTGCCGGTTTCACCTTCTATCAATAACGGCGCATCCAGCGGCGCCATGCGTCGAGCCTCACGCACCACCGCTGCCATGACTTTCGAGCTCTGGAAGATACTGTCGAAGCCGCGCAATTCCTGTTTGCGCACGTTATAGATCCGCTCACCGACCCGGTCCGCACGGTGCAACGTCAACACGGCACCGGCCATGGCCTCGCTGTCGTCATGCTCCGATTGCAGCGGCGCGATATCGGCAAGAAACACGTCACCCTTCACCTTCACCCGCAAGCCGTTGATCCGCGACTTATTGGCGCGCACCAACTCCGGCAAATCGAAATCCTCGGCATACCGCGACAACGGAATCCCCGGCACCTCGTCCACCCGCACCCCGAGCAACTGCGCCGCCGCACGGTTGGCCGCGACGATGGAGCCACCCATGTCGATCGACAGCACCGGAAACTCCAGGGCGCCGAGCAAGGCATTGAGCTCCATGTGCCGACGCTCGCTGGGCATCAGCCCTACACGCTTGACGCCAAATACCCCACCAATCGCCTCGAATTTCGGACGCAGCGCCTGGAACTGAATGTTGATCAGGTTCGGGCAGTGCAGGTAAATCGCGTTGCCATGCTCACCGCCTACCTCGCCGCGAGCGACGTTGATCCCGTATTCCACCAGCAGGTTGAGAATGTCGCGCAGGATGCCGATGCGGTTTTGGCAGTGGACTTTGATACGCATATAAAAGGCCCAAAAAGCGGTGAGTGGGGTAGATGCCTGGCGCGCAACCTATGGGAGCGGGCTTGCTCGCGAAAGCGTCGGTTCATCCAACATCAATGTGTCAGACAGACCGCCTTCGCGAGCAAGTCCGCTCCCACATGGGTATTGCAGTGCCTTCGGACGGATTTTTCTGCGGAGGCGCAAAGTCAGTCGTCAAGATTATGTGACAGCTGGAAGGCTTTTCAAACCGGGAAATCTCAATACCTGCGCCATATCGCCGATTCCGTAACGAAAACTTTACGAAAACCGCAGATTTTTCCTACGCACGACCCGAACCACCTGCTGCATCAACCCACACCTTGGGGTATTTCTAGGTCCATAGCTGGACATAACAAGAACGAATTCCCCTAGCAGGAGAGCAGCATGAAGCAGACGCAATACGTGGCTCGCGAGCCCGATGCGCAAGGTTTTATCGACTACCCCGCCGAAGAACACGCGGTGTGGAACACGCTGATCACTCGCCAACTGAAAGTGATCGAAGGTCGTGCGTGCCAGGAATACCTGGACGGTATCGAAAAACTCGGTCTGCCCCACGACCGCATTCCGCAACTCGGCGAGATCAACAAGGTCCTCGGTGAAACCACTGGTTGGCAAGTGGCCCGTGTCCCGGCACTGATCCCCTTCCAGACCTTTTTGAATTGCTCGCCAACAAGCAGTTTCCAGTGGCAACGTTTATTCGTACCCGCGAAGAACTGGATTACCTGCAAGAGCCGGACATTTTCCACGAGATCTTTGGCCACTGTCCGCTGCTGACCAACCCCTGGTTTGCCGAATTTACCCACACCTACGGCAAACTTGGGCTACAGGCCACCAAGGAAGAACGCGTCTACCTCGCACGCCTGTACTGGATGACCATCGAGTTCGGCATGGTCGACACCCCGCAGGGCCGGCGCATCTACGGCGGCGGCATTCTGTCCTCGCCTAAAGAAACCGTTTATTGCATGTCGGACGAGCCGGAACACCAGGCCTTCGATCCGCTGGAATGCATGCGCACGCCGTATCGCATCGACATCCTGCAACCGCTGTACTTTGTGCTGCCCAACCTCAAGCGCCTGTTCGACGTCGCTCATGAAGACATCATGGGCATGGTCAAGCAAGGCATGCAGTTGGGCTTGCACGCACCGAAATTTGCGCCAAAGCCAAAAGCGGCCTGAGTGCACCGGCAGTCGCGGTACGCGCTGAAAAATAGTAACGTCTAACAAGAATCGAATCGGGAAACAGACCATGTCCACATTGAACCAAGCCCACTGCGAAGCCTGCCAAGCCGGCGCCCCTCAGGTCAGCGACGAAGAACTGCCGGTACTGATCAAGCAGATTCCTGACTGGAACATCGAAGTGCGCGACAGCGTGATGCAGTTGGAAAAGGTTTTCCTGTTCAAGAATTTCAAGCACGCCCTGGCGTTCACCAACGCTGTCGGTGAAATCTCCGAGGCCGAAGGTCACCACCCGGGCCTGCTGACCGAGTGGGGTAAAGTCACCGTGACCTGGTGGAGCCACTCCATCAAAGGCCTGCACCGCAACGATTTCATCATGGCCGCGCGCACTGACGACGTAGCCAAAGACGCCGAGGGCCGCAAATAATGCATTTCGACGCCATCGGCCGAGTCCCCGGCGATCCGATTCTCGGCCTGATGGAGGCCTATGCGCAGGACCCTAACCCGCGCAAGTTCGATCTGGGTGTGGGTGTCTACAAAGACGCCCAGGGCCTGACGCCGATTCCTCAGTCGGTGAAACTCGCCGAGGCGCGCCTGGTAGATCGCCAGACCACCAAGACCTACATCGGTGGTCACGGCGAACCGGCGTTCGGCAAGGTCATGAACGAATTGGTGCTCGGCGCCGATTCAGTGCTGATCACCGAGCAACGGGCCGGCGTCACCCAAACTCCGGGCGGCACTGGCGCACTGCGTTTGAGCGCCGATTTTATTGCCCAAATGTTGCCGGGCCGTGGCGTCTGGCTGAGCAACCCGACCTGGCCGATTCACGAAACGATTTTCGCCGCGGCCGGGGTCAAGGTCAGTCACTACCCGTACGTGGGCAGCGACAACCGTCTCGATGTCGAAGCGATGCTGGCGGTACTGAATGAAGCCCCCAAGGGCGACGTCGTATTGCTGCACGCCTGCTGCCACAACCCGACCGGTTTCGATTTGTCCCATGACGATTGGCGCCGGGTGCTGGATGTGGTTCGCCGCCGTGAGCTGTTGCCGCTGATCGACTTCGCCTATCAAGGTTTTGGCGATGGCCTGGAACAGGACGCCTGGTCAACCCGGTTGTTCGCCGATGCGCTGCCGGAAGTGTTGATCACCAGCTCCTGCTCGAAGAACTTCGGCCTGTACCGCGACCGCACTGGCGCGCTGATTGTCTGCGCGAAAACTGCCGAGAAGCTGGTGGATATCCGCAGTCAACTGGCGAACATCGCCCGCAACCTGTGGTCGACGCCGCCAGATCACGGCGCCGCCGTGGTCGCGACCATCCTTGGCGACCCGGAGCTGAAAAGCCTTTGGGCCGACGAAGTAGAAGCCATGCGCTTGCGCATCGCCCAGCTGCGCAGCGGTCTGGTGGAAGCCCTTGAGCCGCACGGCTTGCGCGAGCGATTTGCGCACGTTGGCGTGCAACGCGGGATGTTCTCCTACACCGGTTTGACGCCGGAACAGGTTAAACAGCTGCGTGATCACCACAGCGTGTACATGGTCAGCTCGGGCCGGGCGAACGTGGCGGGGATTGATGCGACGCGTCTGGACCTGTTGGCCGAGGCCATCGCAGAAGTTTGCAAATAACCTCAAGCACCTGCACATCCCCCTGTGGGAGCGGGCTTGCTCGCGAAAGCGGAGTATCAGTCGACATCAATATTGACTGACACTCCGCTTTCGCGAGCAAGCCCGCTCCCACATTTGTTTTATGTCCGTCTTTAAGCTCCCTGCGGCCATTGGTCGCAGAAATCCCAGATAAAAGTCTTTTTGTCATTTCTCCTGCTGTATCCTGCCCAAGCTTTGAAAAAGCGCGGATCTACCAGATCTATCACCAGACTTTGCGAGGAGCGCGAAACATGCACGAGATTCCTAATCTCCCCTTCCCAAGCCTGCACGAAACTGAGCAGACAACCCCGCAACAAGCCAGTGCCCAACAGCCTGTGCCGAAAGAAGCCACTGACAGTCGCAAGGCTGACAGCGAAGACTGAAACACCTGCAATGCCAGACCGTGTGGAAAGCGCTAACATGCGCTTTCCACACCGCCTGAAACCCGAGCCTCCCTCCATGACCGACGACTTCAGCGACACCCAGGCCAGCGTCCTGATCGGCACTGCCGAGAAAATGATCGAGATCTGGAATCGCCTCTCCCCCGAAAAACAAGCCGCCCTGCTCGCCCGTTTCGGCAGCGAAGAAAACGCGCTGGCCGCCCTGGTCACCACGCAATTGGTCGCCCCGACCAAATCCTGACTCATCCCGCCGAACAATTAGTTTTACTTTTTCACGACCGCCAGCCCGTTGCGCCGTTATCATAAGCAGCCTATCTATCCTGCTGCCCCGTGGACCTTTACCCATGTCAGAAAACCAGCGCCCCTTGGCGGTCACGCTGCAAGTTGTGTCCATCGTCCTGTTCACCTTCATCGGCTACCTGAATATCGGCATTCCCCTGGCCGTACTACCGGGCTACGTCCACAGCGACCTGGGCTTCGGCGCGGTGATCGCCGGGTTGGTGATCAGCGTGCAATACCTGGCCACCCTGCTCAGCCGCCCGTACGCCGGGCGAATCATCGACAACAAGGGCAGCAAACTGGCGGTGATGTACGGCCTCGCCGGCTGCGGTTTGAGTGGTGTGTTCATGCTGATTTCGGCCTGGACCCAAAGCCTGCCGATGCTCAGCCTGATCAGCTTGTTGATCGGCCGACTGGTACTCGGTAGCGCGGAAAGTCTGGTGGGCTCGGGCTCGATCGGCTGGGGTATCGGCCGGGTCGGCGCGGCGAACACCGCCAAAGTCATCTCTTGGAACGGCATCGCCAGCTACGGTGCCATCGCCATCGGCGCGCCGCTGGGCGTGTTGCTAGTCAATGAATTGGGCTTGTGGAGCATGGGCGTCAGTATCGTGCTGCTGGCCGTGCTGGGCCTGGCGCTGGCCTGGCCGAAAACCGCCGCACCAATTGTCGTCGGTGAACGGCTGCCATTCATGCACGTGCTGGGTCGGGTGCTGCCGCACGGTTGCGGCCTGGCATTGGGCTCCATCGGTTTTGGCACCATTGCCACCTTCATCACCCTGTATTACGCCACGCAGCATTGGTCGAACGCGGTGCTCTGTTTGAGCCTGTTCGGTGCCAGTTTCATTGGCGCTCGGCTGCTATTCGGCAACCTGATCAACCGCCTCGGCGGGTTTCGCGTGGCGATTGCCTGCCTGTCGGTAGAAACCTTGGGGTTGCTGCTGTTGTGGCTGGCTCCGGATGCCCATTGGGCACTGGCTGGTGCGGCGCTGAGCGGCTTCGGCTTCTCGCTGGTGTTCCCGGCGCTGGGCGTGGAAGCGGTCAACCTGGTGCCGGCCTCAAGCCGTGGCGCGGCGGTCGGGGCTTATTCGCTGTTCATCGATTTGTCGCTGGGGATTACCGGGCCATTGGCCGGTGCGATTGCGGCGGGGTTTGGTTTTGCTTCGATCTTCCTGTTTGCCGCCCTCGCTGCCCTGAGCGGTTTGGCTTTGAGCGTTTACTTGTACCGCCAGGCGCCAAAGTATCGCGAAGAACGCAACGCCCGCTAAAAGTCGACCTTGCCGCGCCCAGCCTTGATGCTGCCGCGCTTGGTCTTGGATTCGAGCCGACGCTTCTTCGAACCGAGGGTCGGCTTGGTCGGGCGGCGCTTCTTTTCCACTTTGGTGGCGCTAAGAATCAGCTCGGTCAGCCGTTCCAGCGCATCAGCACGGTTGGCTTCCTGCGTGCGGTATTGCTGGGCCTTGATGATCAGCACGCCTTCGCTGGTGATGCGACTGTCACGCAGCGCCAGCAACCGTTCCTTGTAGAACTCGGGCAAGGACGAGGCCGGAATGTCGAAGCGCAGGTGCATCGCGCTGGAGACCTTGTTGACGTTCTGCCCACCCGCGCCTTGCGCACGAATGGCGGTCAATTCGATCTCGGCATCCGGCAGATGCACGTTGTTGGAAATCACCAGCATGGAAAAAAGCGTCCTTATTCAGAGTCGCCAGAATACCCTGTAGGAGCGAGCGGTGTGTCAGTCGAAATCAATGTTGGATGTAATGCTCCCTTCGCGAGCAGGCTCGCTCCCACAGGGTTTGCATGAACCTTGCCGCAGTTACCACGACTAGCGACGCCTGGCCTTCTAACAGTTGGGTTCTACGCTAAAGAGTCCGGATCACGCCGATCAGGCCTTTTTAATGGAGAGACCCATGCCCCATCGCTTGCTTGCTGCTTTCTGCCTGCTGCTGTCATTCAACGCGGCTCATGCCGTAGAACGCTGGGAAACATTACCGGCGACCCCCGCCCCGATCACCAGTGCAAAAACCGGCAGTGCCGACGTCAACGGCATCAAGCTTTACTACTCGATCACCGGTCACGGCTCTCCTGTCGTGCTGTTGCACGGCGGTCTGGCCAACTCCGATTATTGGGGCCATCAGGTCAAGGCCCTCGCGGCGAAGCACACCGTCATCACCCTCGACAGCCGAGGCCACGGTCGCAGTTCGCGAGATGCGCGACCTTACGGTTATGACCTGATGGCAGATGACGTCATCGCGGTGCTCGATAAACTGAAGATCCAACGGGCCGACTTCGTGGGCTGGAGTGACGGCGCCATTCT
This sequence comes from Pseudomonas sp. 10S4, assembly GCF_034344865.1. Lineage (NCBI taxonomy): Bacteria > Pseudomonadati > Pseudomonadota > Gammaproteobacteria > Pseudomonadales > Pseudomonadaceae > Pseudomonas > Pseudomonas sp. 10S4. Next base: position 3,664,928 of record NZ_CP133774.1, on the reverse strand, counting down.
TGGGCTTGATTTGGCGATGCGATATCCGCAGCGCGTTGGCAAGGTGTTCGCCTTCGCCGCCAATACTCAGACTTCGGGTGTCAAGGAAGGGGTCGAGAAGAACCCGACGTTCGCCGCCTACATCGAACGCGCCGGCAAGGAGTACACGAAGCTGTCACCTACCCCCAAAGAGTACGATGCGTTCGTCGAGCAAATCAGCCATATGTGGGCGAGCCAGCCAAACTGGACAACCGAGGACCTGGCGAAAATCAAAAGCCCGGTCTTGATCGTTGACGGCGACCATGACGAAGCCATCAAACGCGAACACACCGAATACATGGCGTCGGCCATCCCCGGTGCCGGCCTGCTGATCTTGCCCAATGTCAGCCATTTCGCCTTTATCCAGGACCCGGAATTTTTCAATGCGTCGGTGCAGAGCTTTCTGGACCAGAAATAAGGCCTGACGCCGATTTAATGTGGGGCGAGCCTGATCGCGAAAGCGGTGTGTCAGCCAGCATGTCTGTTGGATGTGCTGGCCTCTTCGCGGGCAAGCCACGCTCCCACAGTGGTTTTGTGTCGATCACAAATCCCCGGTTCAACACTGATCCCGTGTAGGAGCGAGGCTTGCCCGCGAAGACGGTGTGACATTCAGCGATGATGTTGAATGTTATGGCCCCTTCGCGAGCAAGCTCACTCCCACAGGGTTTTGTATGAACCCAGAAAACAACAAACCCGGCACATGGCCGGGTTTGTTGTTTCTGCAGGCTGCGTTATTTCACCGCGGTCTGGAGCGCGTGCTGGGCACGGCGCTTGTTCTTGATGCCGTAGCAGATCCACATGAACGCGACCCACACCGGGATCGCATACACCGAGATCTGGATCCCCGGGATCAACAGCATCACACACAGGATGAACGCCACGAACGCCAGGCAGATGTAGTTCCCGTACGGGTACCACAGGGCCTTGAACAGCGGCGTCTGGTTAGTCTTGTTCATGTGCTGGCGGAACTTGAAGTGCGAGAAGCTGATCATCGCCCAGTTGATCACCAGGGTAGCCACCACCAGCGACATCAACAGTTCCAGCGCGTTTTGCGGGATCAGGTAGTTCAGCAACACAGCGATCAACGTCACCGCGGCCGACGCCAGGATCGAACGCACCGGCACGCCGCGCTTGTCGATCTTCGCCAAAGCCTTCGGCGCATCGCCTTGCTCGGCCATGCCCAGCAGCATGCGGCTGTTGCAGTAGGTGCCGCTGTTGTACACCGACAATGCCGCCGTCAGGACCACAAAGTTGAGGATGTGCGCCGCGGTGTTGCTGCCGAGCATCGAGAACACTTGCACGAACGGGCTACCGCTGTAGGAATCGCCGGAAGCGTTCAGGGTGGCCAACAGGCTGTCCCATGGTGTCAGCGACAGCAGAATGATCAGGGCGCCGATGTAGAAAATCAGGATCCGGTAGATCACCTGGTTGATGGCTTTCGGGATCACGGTTTTCGGCTTGTCGGCTTCGGCTGCGGTGAAACCGAGCATTTCCAGGCCGCCGAAGGAGAACATGATGATCGCCATCGCCATGACCAAACCACTGACACCGTTCGGGAAGAAGCCGCCGTGGGACCACAGGTTGCTCACCGAGGCTTGCGGGCCGCCGTTACCGCTGACCAGCAAATAGCTGCCCAGGGCAATCATGCCGACAATCGCCACGACCTTGATGATCGCGAACCAGAACTCGGCCTCGCCAAACACTTTGACGTTGGCCAGGTTGATCAGGTTGATCAGCACGAAGAAACCGGCAGCCGAGACCCAGGTCGGGATGTCCGGCGCCCAATAGTGGATGTACTTGCCGACCGCGGTCAGCTCCGACATGCCCACCAGAATGTACAAAATCCAGCAGTTCCAGCCCGACAGAAAACCGGCAAACCCGCCCCAGTATTTGTGCGCGAAGTGGCTGAAGGAGCCGGCCACCGGCTCTTCGACGATCATTTCGCCCAACTGGCGCATGATCATGAAGGCAATGAAGCCGCAGATAGCGTAGCCGAGGATCATCGACGGGCCGGCGGATTTCAGCACCCCGGCCGAACCGAGGAACAGTCCGGTACCGATCGCGCCACCGAGAGCGATCAGTTGAATGTGGCGATTTTTCAGGCCGCGTTTAAGCTCGCCTGAATGCGAGTTTTGTCCACTCATGAAAAGGGTCTCACGCAAGGTTTGATGATGTTCAGTAGACGTTGCTGCTCATTTGCAATTTCAAGCAGCGCCGATCAAACCCCAGCGCAAGCACCAGGAGTTCAGCGTATTTACAACGGTCATGCGTCACCTGTTTGTTTTTATCTGTGACGAAATCGAACCCGACACGCTTGTGGCGCGGCGGAATGAACAAGACGGGTAGCCTTGAAGTTTGCGCAGATGCGCAGGAGGTCACAGTTAAAACGCGGCGCATTGTACACCGCTAACCCCCTGCTGCCAGACACTGCTGGATCAGCGCGTCGGTTGCCGGGATTGCCTGTGTCCGCGTCGAGGGTCTCGGGCGGCTGCAAAAGGAAGTCAGACCTTTGCAGGTCATCGACGCAGGGGATCAAACAATCCGCCCACGGGGAGAGATGGAGATGAGTCACGGCGTTCATTGCGCCTCCTTCTTGTTATGCACCTGCACGACAGGCATGGGGCGCATCTCACCCTTCAAACGCCGCTGAAACAAGCGCGCCAGAGCCCTGTGGGACGGCGACTGAGCGGGTTGTCGGAAGAATTTCCTTACAGCATCCGGGAAGGACTCAATCCAATGGGTTTTGCAGCCTATTTCGTCAACATTCCTTTACATCCCGTAACGCAAATTTGCCAGATCAGATCCCGCCGCAGGATGACTGCAAATTGACGGTAGGAAGCTTCCTAACGAAAAGGCCGAGTTAGTTTTTTGTTTTTAAATAAGAATTCGCTCTTTAAAAAACAGAATAAAAAGTTCAAACAAATCTTATTTAATTATTTTTTTGCATTTTAAAAATCGATGAACTAGGTTTTCAGCGACTTGCCGAGCCGCATCGACCGGCAAGTTGGCGGGTTATTCACTGATTGAAAAGCACGCCGCTGTTCTTACTCAAAAGTCATCTAGGAGATTCACAATGCAAGTAATTGAAAAAGACTTGGAAACTGAACTGCAACTGGACGATTGGTTTGAAGCGCCGACCCATGACGCCGCCGTTGAAATGATGCAAGCCGACGCGATTGTTCCGTTCGGCACAGCGATGTGGCCTCTGTAAGACATCCCGGCAGGTACGATCCGGCCGGTCGTGCCTGCCACTTTTTCTCGGTTTGTCAGGGAGGACTACATGGATAAGCAACGCGCCATTTCGCATTTCCTTTACTACCTCGAACACCACCCGGCCCTTGTCGGCATCAACCCGGCGAAGGTCTTGCTCGGCCACACCGCTGATTACGAGGCACTGACTGGCAACATCGCCGAACAGGCCGGTAACAGCCCACAATTCAGCTTCAGCGCCATGCGTCTGGACCTGGAGCCCACGGATTTGCTGGCCCAGGCGATTGCCGACAGCGATCTGTACATTTTCTTCTACGACTCTTCCACCCTGCCCAACCCTCGCCCCGACGGCCCGGAGTTTGTCCGTGCGCTGCAAGGCGTCATGGCGGAAAACTGGAAGAAGTCGCTGCTGTTCAAGGATTACGGCGATTACTTCTACGACACCTTCAGTGTCACGCCTCAGCGTATTGCCGGGCTCAATAGCCACTTGATCCAGCGCATGTCCCACGCCACAACATTAAGTTTCAAGGATGACCACGGCTCGTGGTTTGAAACACCGCTGAGCAGTATCAAGAAGTGGACAGACATCAACGGCGTCGGCAACTTTGACCTGGCGCCCGGCGAAATCGCGACCCACAGTGAGGAGATTAATGGCCGGGTGAAGTTTATGGGGACGTTCCTCAGCACGATCCCCTTCGCCCGCAAGTACGGGGTACTGGAGTCGCCGCTGGAGTTGTGGATCGAGAACTCGACTATCAGAAAAATCGCCACGGATGTGCCGGGGCTTGAGCATGACTTCAACAAATACCTGGACGCCAATCCGTCGAATCGGCGGATTGAGGAGCTGGGCATTGGCACCAACGAAGGCGTGAAGGAGCTCTATGCGCGCAACGCCGGGTTCGAGGAGCGCCATTGCGGCTTGCACCTGGGGTTGGGCGGTGGGGCCAAGGGCAGTCACCACCTGGACCTGATCTTCTCCAGTGGCGTGCTGGCGCTGGATGATGAGCCGGTGTTTGATGGGCGGTTTGTTTTTTAAACAACACCGAACCTTGATGAGAGGTTTGTTTTCCAAACAACACCGAACCCCTGTGGCGAGGGAGCTTGCTCCCGCTCGGCTGCGCAGCAGTCGCAAAACCCGCCAACGCGGTTTGCCTGACAGAACGCGCGGGATGGTTTTGGGGCCGCTGCGCGACCCAACGGGAGCAAGCTCCCTCGCCACAGGTTCATCTACATTCTGAAATCCGGCTTGGCCATACAAAAAAACGCCAACCCTAGGGTTGGCGTTTTTTACTTGCAGCTTGCAGCTTGAAACTTACCGCTGCTTCATTCCGGCTTGCGACGACCAAAGCCCGGACGCTGACCCGAACCGGCTGGCGCGCCGCGGCGCTTGCCCGATGGCGTGTCCCTGTCGACCAGAACGATACCTGGGCGTTTCTTCCCGGCAGGCTTGGCCGGACGCTTGGTGTCAGCCGGACGGTCGGCCACTGGCGTACCGCGACTCGAGTCACCTCGAGATTCACCACGACCGGCTGGAGCACCGCGATCGCTACGACCACCGGACGGAGCACCACGGCCTTCGCCACGTTCGGTGCGACCGTTAGCCGGACGTGGCGTGCGTGGACCGCGCTCGCCATCAGCGCGTGGCGCTGCTGGTTTGCGGGCTGGACGCTCGCCTTCGATTTGCGGTTCACGGGAGTCACGCGGCGTAGCAGCGGTCTGGTTACCGATGGCTGGACGCAACGAGCGCACGCGCTCGGTCTTGCCCATCGGACGCGACGATTTACGCTGCATGCGGTCGAGTTTGTCTTTGCTCTTGGCGTTCATCTGCGGCATGGCCACAGGCGTCAGGCCCACTTCAGCACTCAGAATGTCGACTTCGTACTGGCTCATTTCGCGCCAGCGACCCATCGGCAGGTCGGAGTTAAGGAACACCGGACCGAAACGCACGCGCTTCAGACGGCTGACCACCAAGCCCTGGGATTCCCACAGACGACGAACTTCGCGGTTGCGACCTTCCATCACCACGCAGTGGTACCAGTGGTTGAAACCTTCGCCACCTGGAGCCTGCTTGATGTCGGTGAACTTGGCCGGGCCGTCCTCGAGGACGACGCCTGCCTTCAGACGCTCGATCATTTCGTCGTCAACTTCGCCACGGACACGTACCGCGTATTCACGGTCCATTTCGTAGGAAGGGTGCATCAGGCGGTTAGCCAATTCACCGTCAGTGGTGAACATCAGCAGACCGGTGGTGTTGATGTCGAGACGACCGATGTTGATCCAGCGACCTTCTTTCGGGCGCGGCATCTTGTCGAAAACGGTTGGACGGCCTTCCGGATCAAGGCGGGTGCAGATTTCGCCGTCGGGCTTGTTGTACATGATCACGCGGCGTACCGACTCGGCGGCTTCTTCGCGCTTGATCACCTTGCCATCAATGGTGATGGCGTCGTGCATGTCGACGCGCTGCCCGAGGGTGGCGTCTTTGCCATTGACCTTGATGCGGCCGTGGCTGATCCAGGCTTCTACGTCACGGCGCGAGCCGACGCCGATACGGGCGAGGACTTTCTGCAGTTTTTCGCCTGCTGGGCCGATTTCGGCGTCGTCTTTCTGGTCGTTGATACTCATCTGGGCACCTCCCGGTGTGGTCTGTTCAGGCAGCTCTGAAGTGAGGGTCCTGAAGCGATGTAAAACTGGGCACTCGGGCGAAGGGATCGCCGGAGGGTCGCGAATCATACGCTCATGCAAGCGTTTGCGCATCAGAGACTAGCTGATCAATGGAGACTTACTTGCCTTTGCGCCGAACGGTGGCACCGAGCTTGATCAAACGCAGCGCCGCTTCGGCGAGTACGGTGCGTTTGTCGGTCTTGTCGAGCTTCTTCCAGGCCTTGATTTCGCGCTTGCTGCGGCCGCAGCCAAGGCAAATGTCGTCGGTGAACTTGCAGACGTTGATGCAGGGGTCTTTGGTTGAGGTCATCAAATACTCCAGTCAACACCAATCACTGTGGGAGCGAGCCTGCTCGCGATGACGGCGGCACATTCAATATCGGGGTGACTGACAGACCGATATCGCGAGCAGGCTCACTCCCACAATCGGGATGGTGGTGAACTCATTTTCGGGAACACCAAGAATTCATTGTGGGAGCGGGCTTGCTCGCGAAGAGGGAGTGTCAGTCAACATCATGGTTGCCTGATCCGCCGCCTTCGCGAGCAAGCCCGCTCCCACAGGGGATCGCCATTGCCCACAGAATTTTGGTCAGTCTTCGAATTCGCGGCGTTCGGCTTCGATTGCTTCGGCCCAGAGCTCGGGCTTCGGCTTCTTCGTCGCTGAGTTCGGGTTCGGGTTCGGGTTCGGGTTTGTGTTGTTCCAGAGCAGCGACGGCGGCCAGGAGTTTCTCGCGCGCTTCGGCAACGCCAAGCACGTCGTCCTCCAGCTCTTCTTCTGGCTCTTCTTCCTGCTCTTCTTCGACTGTGGCTTCAGGCTCAGGCTGAAGTTCAACTTCGATTTCTGGCTCAGGCGTTGGCAGATCCAGACCTTCTTCGGTCTCAGTCACCGCCCCATCACGCAACAAATCGTCAAAGTCGGTCTTGATCCCCTCCTCCATGGTGTCCAGTTCCAGCAACAGCGTATGGAAACTGGTTTCTTCCTTGGGTTCTTCCGGCTCGGCACTGGCGTCGGCCAGCTCCTGCAACCCGGCCGGCACCGGCGCGTCGTCGAAGTCGAGCACCGGGTCCGGTTCCATCTCCCGCAGCTCGGCCAGCGGTGGCAAATCGTCGAGATTTTTCAGGTTGAAGTGGTCGAGAAACGCCTTGGTGGTGGCGAACATCGCCGGTTTGCCGGGTACGTCGCGGTAACCGACGATGCGAATCCACTCGCGCTCCAGCAAGGTCTTGACGATGTGACTGTTGACCGCCACGCCGCGCACGTCTTCGATCTCGCCCCGGGTGATCGGCTGGCGATAGGCGATCAGCGCGATGGTTTCGAGCATGGCGCGGGAATAACGTTGCGGGCGCTCTTCCCACAAGCGGCCGACCCACGGCGAGAACTTATCGCGGATCTGCAAGCGATAGCCAGAGGCGACCTCTTTGAGCTCGAAGGCACGGCCGTCGCAGGACTTGGCGAGAATCGTCAGGGCTTTCTTGAAGACCGGCGGCTCTGGCCGTTCGCCTTCTTCGAAGAGTTCGAACAGGCGTTCAAGCGATTGCGGTTTTCCCGAGGCCAACAGAAAGGCTTCAAGCAGTGGCGCCAGCTCGCGGGGTTCAGTCAGGTTCATGGTTCAACTCGTTATTCGGCTCGGGCCCGCACGTGGATCGGCGCGTACGGCTCATTCTGTACCAGCTCGACCAAGGATTCCTTGACCAGTTCAAGGATCGCCATAAAGGTCACGACCACGCCCAGCCGCCCTTCTTCGGCGGTGAACAGCTCGACAAACGGCACGAAGCCGCCGCCCTTGAGCCGTTCCAGCACGTCGCTCATACGCTCGCGGGTGGACAGCGCCTCGCGGCTGACCTGGTGGCTTTCGAACATGTCGCCCCGGCGTAGGACCTCGGCCATGGACATCAGCAATTCCCCCAGGCTCACGTCCGGCACCAGCTTGCGCGCCCGGGCTTCTGGCGCATCCAGCTTGGGCACCACCACGTCGCGACCGACCCGGTTCAAGCCGTCGATGCCTTCAGCGGCAGCCTTGAAGCGTTCGTATTCCTGCAAGCGCCGGATCAGTTCGGCCCGGGGATCGTCTTCCTCGGCTTCGATGGATTCGGCGCGCGGCAGCAGCATCCGCGACTTGATCTCGGCCAGCATCGCGGCCATCACCAGGTACTCGGCGGCGAGTTCCAGGCGCACCGACTGCATCAACTCGACATACCCCATGTATTGACGGGTGATTTCCGCCACCGGGATGTCGAGGATATTGATGTTCTGTTTGCGGATCAGGTACAGCAGCAGGTCGAGCGGGCCTTCGAACGCTTCGAGGAACACCTCGAGGGCATCCGGCGGGATGTACAGGTCCAGCGGCATTTCCATGACCGCCTGGCCATAGACCATGGCGAAGGGCAGCTCTTGCTGGGCTCCGGCCTGACTGTCGACGGGTTCTACTGCAGACATCTAGGCCTCGGCCATGAACGGCGCAGGGTCGCCGCAACCGACGCGGATCACTTGCGGCTCGCCGTCGGCAAGGTTGATCACCGTGGACGCCTTGATCCCGCCGAAACCGCCGTCGATGATCAGGTCGACCTGGTGCTCCAGCAATTGGCGCATTTCGTGAGGGTCACTCAACGGATCGGTGTCGCCGGGCATGATCAGCGTCACGCTCATCAGCGGCTCGCCGAGCTCCTCCAGCAGCGCCAGCGCAATCGGATGGCTCGGCACCCGCAGGCCGATGGTGCGCTTCTTGGCGTGCAGCAACAGGCGCGGCACTTCGCGAGTGGCGTTGAGGATAAACGTATAAGGCCCAGGTAAATGGGCCTTGAGAATACGGAACGTACCAGTGTCGATCTTGGCGAATATGCCCAACTGCGACAGGTCGCTGCAAATCAGCGCGAAGTTGTGCTTGTCGTCCAGCTGACGCAAGCGGCGTACGCGTTCCACGGCATTCTTGTCGCCGATCTGGCAACCAATGGCGTAGGACGAGTCTGTGGGATAAATCACCACCCCGCCTTTGCGGATGATCTCGACCGCCTGTTTGATCAGGCGCGCTTGCGGGTTTTCCGGATGAATCTGGAAAAATTGACTCACATTTTCTACCTGTTCAGACGGCGGCAATAATTGGGTCATGTTTGAATCGACACCAAAGCGGTGGCAGATCCTCCGGAACCGGGCGGTATTCACCGATTTCCGACCAGCCTCCAGGGCCATGAAAATCACTGCCGGCGCTGACCAGCAGACCGAACTCGCGAGCGAGAATGGCCAGACTGCCCACCTGTTCTGCGGGCTGATGACCATTGACCACTTCGATAGCGTGGCCCCCTGCTTGAATATAGTCAGAAATCAGGCGGCGACGCTTGCTGCGAGTGAAATCGTAATGCCAAGGGTGCGCCAGGCTGACCCAGGCACCCGCCGCGCGCAGGGTCGCGACGGTGTCTTCCAGGGTCGGCCAGTGTTGCTTGACGTCCCCCAGCTTGCCGGCGCCCAGCCATTTGCGGAACGCTTCGGCGCGATCCTTGACGAAACCTTCACGCACCATCCAGTCGGCAAAATGCGGACGGGCCGGCGCGTTGCCGCTGTCGCCCAGCGCCTGCTGCATCTCCCGGGCGCCTTCCATCGCACCGGGCATGCCTTTCAACGCCAGTTTGCGACTTATTTCTTCGGACCGTAGCCAGCGGCCATCGTGCAATTTGGCGATCGCCTCGACCAACGGTGCGGCATTGACGTCGAAGCCGTAGCCCAGTACGTGAATGGTCGCGCCGCCCCAGGTGCAGGACAATTCGACGCCGTTGACCAGTTGCATCCCCAGCGCCGTTGCGGTGCTGCGGGCCTCGTCGAGCCCCTCAAGGGTGTCGTGATCGGTCAAGGCCAGGACTCGCACGCCTTTCTCGAACGCACGCGCAACCAGTACCGCAGGCGCCAGGGCGCCATCGGAGGCCGTGCTATGGCAGTGCAAATCAACATTCACAGGGCTTTGTAACCTCAAATCAGCTGGCGCTATCGCGCGCCAATATGTTTGTTATTATGCCGACACATCCTGCTTCTGGCTGCCACTGTGAAACAATTCATCGACTTCATCCCGCTTCTGCTGTTTTTCATCGTCTTCAAAATCGATCCACGGGTCGTCGACATCGCCGGACATGAGGTCACTGTAGGCGGTATTTACAGTGCCACCGCGATGCTGATCATCAGCTCCCTGGTGGTTTACGGCACGCTCTTCATCAAGCAGCGCAAGCTGGAGAAGAGCCAGTGGCTGACGCTCATAGCCTGCCTGGTCTTCGGTAGCCTGACCCTGGCGTTCCACAGCGAAACCTTCCTGAAATGGAAAGCCCCGGTGGTCAACTGGCTGTTCGCCCTGGCTTTCATTGGCAGCCACTTCATCGGCGACCAACTGCTGATCAAACGCATCATGGGCCACGCGCTGACCCTGCCGGACGCGGTCTGGACCCGTCTGAACATCGCCTGGATCGGCTTTTTCCTGTTCTGCGGTGCCGCCAACCTGTTCGTCGCGTTCACGTTCCAGAACTACTGGGTCGACTTCAAGGTCTTCGGCAGCCTGGGCATGACGCTGCTGTTCCTGGTCGCGCAGGGCATTTACCTGTCCCGCCACCTGCATGACGCCGATACCACAACACCAAAAACCGAGGACTGACATGCTTTACGCCATCGTTGCTACAGACGTCGCCAACTCCCTGGAAGCCCGCCTCGCTGCACGCCCGGCACACCTTGAGCGCCTGCGAGTGCTTAAAGGCGAAGGCCGCATCGTGCTGGCCGGCCCTAACCCTGCCGTCGACAGCAATGATCCGGGCGCTGCGGGTTTCACCGGCAGCCTGATCGTCGCCGAATTCGATTCCCTGAGCGCCGCGCAAGCCTGGGCCGATGCCGACCCGTACATCGCCGCAGGCGTCTACGCCAACGTTTCCGTGAAGCCGTTCAAGCAAGTCCTGCCTTAAAAGCCTCCCTCGCGATGAACCTTATCGGTTCATCGCGCTCTCAATCGCTCATTATTCTCGTTTGCCTGCCGACAACTTGCCCAATAACTCGATTGGAATCAGGAGTCGTGATGCGCAAGGGTCCGTTGTGTCTGATGTTGGTGACGTTGTCGATCGTGGCCCCCGTGCACGGTGAAGAAGCTGCCAATGGTGGCAACTCCACGCCGTTGTCCTTAAGCGCCGGTAGCCAGATCACCGAATTGCAGCAGCGTTTGAAAGCAAGCGAGCAGCAGCGAGAAGAACTGAGCAAACAACTGCAAAATGCCGATAGCGAGCGTGAAAGCGCCCAGTTGAGCCGGTTGCGCCAAGAGAACCAGCGTTTGAAGCTGCAACTCAAGGAAGCCCAGGCCAGCGGTCCGCTGCCGCGTCTGCTGACCGACCAGCAGCAATGGTTCGTCACCGGGGCCGGGGTAGCGCTATTGGCTCTGCTCTGCGGTATCTTTGCCAGTGGGGCAAGTCGAAAACGTCGGCAATGGCTAAATTGAGTGAGTCATGAGCGAGCTGTTATTAATTGATGATGATCAGGAGCTGTGCGAGCTCCTGAGCAGTTGGTTGAGTCAGGAAGGTTTCGTGGTCCGTGCCTGTCACGATGGCCAGAGTGCCCGCCGTGCGCTGGCTGAATTCTCCCCGGCGGCCGTGGTGCTGGACGTGATGCTGCCTGACGGCAGCGGCCTGGAACTGCTCAAGCAGTTGCGCAGCGACCACCCGGATTTGCCGGTGCTGATGCTCTCGGCCCGCGGCGAACCGCTGGACCGCATCCTCGGCCTCGAACTGGGTGCCGACGATTACCTGGCCAAGCCCTGCGACCCACGGGAACTGACAGCCCGGCTGCGCGCGGTATTGCGCCGCAGTCATCCGGCGGCAGTGTCCAGCCAGCTCGAACTGGGCGACCTGTGTTTCAGCCCGCAACGCGGCGTGGTCAGCATCGATGAACAGGAATTCACCCTTACCGTCTCCGAAAGTCGCCTGCTCGAAGCCCTGATCAAGCAACCTGGCGAACCCCTGGATAAACAGGAACTGGCGCAAATCGCCCTCGGTCGCAAGCTGACCCTGTACGACCGCAGCCTGGACATGCACGTCAGCAACCTGCGCAAAAAGATCGGCCCACACCCCGACGGTCGCCCGCGCATCGTGGCCCTGCGTAGCCGCGGTTATTACTACAGCCTCTAATTGCAACGCGATCCTCCTACGCAGACCGCGTAAAGTCGGTCGGCATCGTGTGCCGGTCGGCGAATGTGGCAGATTTGTCAGGTTCGCTGAAAATCGTCTTTACCCAAGCTTTACGCTCCGCTGACCGCCGCTGACCTTGATCTCCGTAATCTGAACTCATCCGGAACGTACCGGGAACGAGACAAGGAGATTCACCATGCGCAAGACTCTTATCGCTCTGATGTTCGCTGCCGCTCTGCCGACCGTTGCCATGGCCATGCCTGAAGGTACCGGCCCGATGGGTGGGCCGATGGACGGCTCGCACCATGGCGGTCAGATGCACGGCATGCACGGCAAAGGTCCGTACAGCCAACTGGACCTGAGCCGCGAACAGCGTGAGCAGATCCGCAAAATCATTGGCGAGCAAATGCACGGTCGTAAGCAACTGGTCGAGAAATACCTGGAGAAACTCTCCCCGGCTGACCAGAAAGCCATGAAAGATGAAATGACTGCCAAACATCAGAAAGCCGAAGCCGATGTGCGCGCCATTCTGAAACCGGATCAACAGAAGAAATTCGACGAGATCCAGAAAAAACAGGCAGAGCGTCGTGCCGAGTGGGCCGAATTCAAGGCCTGGAAAGCGCAACAGCCACAAAAAGCGCAATAATGCGCTAACTCCAGACCCAACAGCTCAACACTGTTGGGTCTTATGTTACTCAGTTTAAATGTGGGAGCGGGCTTGCTCGCGAAGGCGGTGTATCAGGCAAAGCATTTGTCGACTGATACACCGTCTTCGCGAGCAAGCCCGCTCCCACTTGGATTTGCGTTAGTTGAGGATTTACTGTGCGCTCATTGTTCTGGCGTATTCTGGCCAGCTTCTGGCTGGCCATCGCTCTGGTTGCAGGGCTCTCCCTATTGCTGGGGCACATGCTCAACCAGGACGCGTGGATTCTCAGCCGCCACCCGGGCCTCAACACCCTGGCCGAAGAGTGGACGCAAACTTACGAAGCCCAGGGCGAAGACGCTGCACAGGCCATCCTGGAACAACGCAAACGCCAGTATCACATCGACGTTCAGGTACTCAACGAGAGCGGCGACCCGGTGGTGCGCGGCACTTTCCCACGTCGGGCCGCAGCGTTTGAAGCTCGGCAGAACGATGATGATCGCCGCCTGCCGTGGCGTCGCCTGACCGCGGAGTACACCAGCGAAAAAACCGGCAACACTTACCTGCTGATCTACCGCATCCCGCATCCGGAACTGGACTCATGGCACCGCGAAAGCCTGCTCTGGCCGTTGAGTGCGCTGGGTATTGCGCTGGTGGTACTGACCTTGTTCAGCCTGTTGGTGACGCTCTCGATCACCCGCCCGCTCAACCGTTTGCGCGGCGCGGTGCATGATCTGGGGCAAACCACCTATCAGCAGAACAGCCTGGTCAAACTGGCCAACCGACGCGATGAGTTTGGTGTGCTGGCCAACGACTTCAACCGCATGGGTGCGCGCCTGCAAAGCCTGATCGGCAGCCAGCGGCAACTGCTGCGTGACGTGTCCCACGAACTGCGTTCGCCCCTGGCCCGATTACGTATTGCCTTGGCCCTGGCTGAACGCGCCAACCCTGAAGAGCGGGAAAAACTCTGGCCACGCCTGACCCGCGAATGCGACCGGTTGGAAGCCTTGATCAGCGAAATCCTGGTGTTGGCTCGGGTCGATGCGGATAACGCCAGCGCCGAAGATGTGGATCTCAACGTCTTGCTTCATACCCTGCAAAAGGATGCGCAACTGGGCTTCCCGGAACAGACCGTGCGCTTGGACGCCGAGTCGCAGCTAAGCCTCAAAGGCTGGCCAACCATGATCGAACGCGCCGTGGACAACCTGCTGCGCAATGCCCAGCGCTTTAACCCGGTGGGCCAACCGATTGAAATGCAGGCCTCGCGTCAGGGCGAGCGGATGGTGGTCAGCGTGCGTGACCACGGCCCGGGGGTCGAGGCCGCGCACTTGAACCTGTTGGGCGAACCGTTCTACCGAGCGCCGGGTCAGACAACGGCCGGACATGGCCTGGGGCTGGCCATTGCCCGACGTGCGGCGGAACGACATGGCGGGAGCCTGGTGTTGGCCAATCACCCGGAGGGCGGGTTTATTGCCAGCCTGGAATTGCCGTTGGTGCCGGGGGCTTTGGTCCAACCTTAATCCCCTGTGGGAGTGAGCTTGCTCGCGATGACTCAGGCACATTCAACATCGCAGTGCCTGACCTACCGCTTTCGCGAGCAAGCCCGCTCCCACATTAGATCAGTGTCTTCCGGCCTTGTCGGGCCAGGCGCTGACAAATTCAGCGAGGTCGACTTTCTCGGCAACCCGCGGCTCTTTCTGCGGTGTCCCGAGGTAGAGGAACGCAATCACTTCTTCACCCTCTGCCAGTCCCAGGCCTTTGGCGACATGCGCCGAATACGCCAGTTCACCAGTGCGCCACACCGCACCAATGCCTTGGGCATAAGCCGCCAACAAAATCCCGTGAGCCGCACACCCGGCCGCCAGTAGTTGCTCGGACTTCGGATACTTGACGTGATCCTGCACCCGCGCAATCACCACGACCACCAGCGGTGCCCGCAGCGGACCGTTGCGCGCCTTGTCCAGCGCCGCCTCAGCCGCATCGCTGTCCTGCAGCTTCGCCGCTTCGGCGAGCAACTCGCCCATTTGCTCGCGAGCCGCACCTTCGACTGTCAGGAAGCGCCAAGGCTGCAAATGGCCGTGGTCCGGCGCGCGCATCGCGGCAGCGAACAGCACTTCCCGTTGCTCGGCAGTCGGCGCTGGGTCCAGCAGTCGTGGAACGGAAACACGGTTGAGCAAAGCGTCGAGAGCCTGCATCGGCCACCTCCTGTAAAAAATGTTTGGCTATTCTAGCCAGAAGCGCTCCGGGCTGCCGGTTTACATGGCAGACCTCGCAGGTAGAATGGCGCCCTCCTCACTTTCAGCCCGAGCAGACTTCATGGCGTTGCCGACCTTACGGATCATTGGTTTCATCATCGGCATCTTCCTGATTACCCTGGCCATCGCCATGGTC
The DNA here is from genome assembly GCF_034344865.1 of Pseudomonas sp. 10S4. Taxonomy (NCBI): domain Bacteria; kingdom Pseudomonadati; phylum Pseudomonadota; class Gammaproteobacteria; order Pseudomonadales; family Pseudomonadaceae; genus Pseudomonas; species Pseudomonas sp. 10S4. Next base: position 3,649,867 of record NZ_CP133774.1, on the reverse strand, counting down.
GTACCCATGGCCACCCTGGTGATTTTCGACCGCACCAGCGATCTGCCATCGTTCCTCTGGGCCAGCATGATCACCTTCGTCGCCGGCCTGGCCCTGGTCATTCCCGGTCGCCCCGAACACATACACCTGCGCCCCCGTGACATGTACCTGCTGACCGTCAGCAGTTGGCTGGTGGTGTGCATTTTCGCCGCGCTGCCGTTCCTGCTGACCCAGCACATCAGTTACACCGACTCGTTCTTCGAAAGCATGTCGGGCATCACCGCCACTGGCTCCACGGTGCTTAGCGGCCTGGACACCATGTCCCCCGGCATCCTGATATGGCGCTCATTGCTGCACTGGCTCGGCGGTATCGGCTTTATCGGCATGGCGGTAGCGATTTTGCCCTTGCTGCGCATCGGCGGAATGCGGCTGTTCCAGACCGAGTCCTCGGACCGTTCCGAAAAAGTCATGCCCCGCTCACACATGGTGGCGCGCTTGATCGTGGCGGCCTACGTCGGCATCACCATTGTCGGCAGCCTGGCGTTCTGGTGGGCCGGGATGAACCTGTTCGATGCGATCAACCACGCCATGTCGGCGATTTCCACCGGCGGTTTCTCTACCTCCGACGAGTCCCTGGCCCATTGGAAACAACCGGCGGTGCACTGGGTGGCGGTGGTGGTCATGATTCTCGGCAGCCTGCCGTTCACCCTGTACGTGGCGACGTTGCGCGGCAATCGTAAAGCCTTGATCCGGGATCAACAGGTTCAAGGCTTGCTCGGCATGTTGCTGGTGACCTGGCTGGTGCTCGGCACTTGGTACTGGTGGACCACCGACCTGCAATGGTTCGACGCATTGCGCCACGTGGCCGTGAACGTGACTTCGGTGGTCACCACCACGGGTTTTGCGCTGGGGGACTACAGCATCTGGGGAAATTTCTCGCTGATGCTGTTCTTTTATCTGGGCTTTGTCGGCGGGTGTTCAGGCTCGACGGCGGGCGGGATCAAGATATTTCGCTTCCAGGTCGCCTACATCCTGCTCAAGGCCAACCTGAATCAATTGATTCACCCGCGCGCGGTGATCAAGCAAAAGTACAACGGTCACCGGCTCGACGAAGAAATCGTAAGGTCGATCCTGACATTTTCGTTCTTCTTTGCCATCACCATCTGCGTGATCGCGCTGATGCTGTCGCTGTTGGGGCTGGACTGGATGACCGCGCTGACCGGCGCGGCAAGTACTGTTTCCGGCGTCGGCCCGGGGCTGGGCGAGACCATTGGCCCGGCGGGCAACTTCGCGACCCTGCCGGATGCCGCCAAGTGGATTCTGTCGTTAGGCATGCTGCTGGGCCGGCTGGAGATCATTACGGTGTTTGTTCTGTGCATTCCGGCGTTTTGGCGTCACTGACCTGGTTGGGCGCGTCCAGCAAACGCGCCCGATACTCACCGGGGGTGGCATCGAACCAGCGGCGGAAGGCCCGGAAAAAGTTGCTTGGGTCGGCAAATCCCAACAGGTAGGCAATTTCCAGTAGCGTCATGCTCGGCTGCGCCAGGTATTGCTCGGCCAGTTCCCGTCGAGTGTCGTCCAGCAATGTCTGAAAACTCGTGCCTTCTTCCTGCAAGCGACGCTGCAAGGTGCGCTGCGACAGGTGCAGGGTCTGCGCCACCGTATCGCGTTTGGGTTCGCCCTGGGGCAGCAAACGGCAGAGTACCTGCCGGGCCTTGTGGGTCACGCGGCTTTCGGAAAATCGCGCCAGGTACTCGCCGGCAAACCGGTCATGCAGCAGCGCCATGGCCTCGTTGGCGGTGGGCAGCGGCGCCTCCATGTCGGCGCGCTCGAAGATCAGCGCATCGTAAGGTGCGTTGAACACCAACGGCGCGTGGAAGGCTTGTTTATAGGGTTCGAGGTCGGCGGGCTCATCTCCCTGCACCAACACCTTGCGCGGTTGCAGGGTGCGCCCGGTCAGCCAACCGCACAGGCCCAGCGCGCAGGCCAGTGACGCTTCGGCGCTTTGCCGGGTCGGCGGCAGGTGGTCGCCATGGACCGTCAGAATCAGTGCGTATCCCTCGTCGAGCAAGCGGAAACTCAGGTCGGCGCTTTCAGCAATGATCCGCTGATAACGCACCAGGCGTTGAAAGCCCTCGGCCAGGGTCTGACTGGACATCAACGCGTAACCCGCCACATGAAAGGACGCCGGTCGCACCACTTTGCCCATGTTCAGGCCGATCGCCGGGTTGCCGGACAGCTCGACCGCGCGCTGCCACAGCCGCGTCATGGAGTCTTGCGGGAAGCGCGCATCCGGATCATCCAACGAGGCGTAATCAAGCCCCAGTTGCTTGAACAGAACCCGGCAATCCAGGCCGTCCATCTCCAGTGCTTTGACAATCCCCATCGCCCAACTTGCAGAAGTCGTTCGTTCGCTCATGGCGTTTACTTACTTTATGAGCCGTCTGACGCGGCTAATTTGCGAAGGATACTAAAGTGGCGCCTATTGTCACTGGCTGATGCCATTGATCACTCTAGACTCAAATAGGCTACCCGCAGAACAACTTGCCGTCAGAACAATAACCACAGAGATCGCAGTCGTGGAAAACATAAAGCATTTCAACAGCTTCGCTGAGTTTTACCCGTATTACCTGAGCGAACACAGCAACAGTACTTGCCGACGATTGCACTTTGTCGGCACCTCCCTGGTTATTTTCATTTTGGCGCTGACCATCGGCAAAGGCGCGTGGCCGCTGCTCATTGCCCTGCCGCTGGCCGGTTACAGCTTCGCCTGGGTCGGGCATTTCTTCTTCGAGAAGAATCGTCCTGCAACCTTCCAGCATCCGCTTTACAGCCTGCTCGGCGATTTCGTCATGTACCGCGACATGATCCTGGGCCGCGTGCCGTTCTAGGCTTCACGGGCCAGCAATGCGTCCCGCGCAGCCAGTGCGCCAGTGGATCCAAGTCCTACACTCGATACATCACTCGTCAAAAACAAGAAGATCGCCGATGAACGCCAACGCCCGCTTTACCCACATGAAGGACGGCACGCAGGAAGACTGGGCAATCATCGCCGCAGACTTCAGTGCCTATGCGCGGCAATTGCCAACACGGATTGTGGCGCATCTGAAACTGCTGGAGGGTGACTTTGGCGGCTTCCCGGTGGATCGCCTGACCCATTCCCTGCAAACCGCCACCCGCGCCTTTCGCGATGGCCGCGACGAAGAATACGTAATCTGCGCCCTGCTCCACGACATCGGCGACACCCTGGGTTCCTACAATCACCCGGACATTGCGGCGGCAATTCTCAGGCCGTTCGTCAGCGCCGAAAATTTGTGGATGGTGGAGAAGCACGGGATTTTCCAGGGGTACTACTTCTTCCATCACCTGGGCATGGATCGGCATCTGCGCGAGCAATTCAGCGGGCATCCGCAGTACCAGGCGACCATCGAGTTCTGCGCCAAATACGATGCCGCGGCGTTTGATCCGGGGTACGAGAATTTACCGCTGAGCTTCTTCGAACCGATGATGGAGCGGTTGTTTGCGCATCCGAAGAACTCGATCTACAAGGCTGCGATGGAAGAACACGCGCCGGCCTAAGATCAATGGTGATTGTGATGTCCCCTTCGCGGGCAAGCCTCGCTCCTACAGGTTATGGGGTGAGCACGTGATCGTGTACCACCACAAACCTGTAGGAGCGAGGCTTGCCCGCGAAGGCGCCAGACCTGCTTACGCTGGTTCCGCGACCTTCACCGCCTTCAACTCCGCCTCCCGCGCCTGGGCATCCGCCAGCCGATACAACTCGATCGACCCGTCCCAATGCTCGATCAACGCCGTACACGACTCCACCCAATCCCCGCAATTGAGGTAATCCACCCCGCCGACCTTGCGGATCTCGGCATGGTGAATATGCCCGCACACCACGCCATGCAACTCGCGTTTGACGCATTCGTGGGCGATGGCTTCTTCGAAGTCGCTGATGAAGCTGACCGCGGTTTTCACCTTGTGCTTGAGGTACGCCGACAGCGACCAGTAGCCATAGCCATAACGGGCGCGCCAGTGATTGAGCCAGCGGTTGAGGGTCAGGGTGAATTCGTAGGCCGAGTCGCCGAGAAAGGCCAGCCAACGGTGGTAGCGAGTAATGACGTCAAACTGATCGCCGTGGATCACCAGCAAGTGACGGCCATCGGCGGTCACGTGCACCGCCTCGTCCACTAACTGGATGTTGCCCAGGATCAACTTCGAATAGCGCCGCAAGAATTCGTCATGGTTGCCAGTGACGTAGATCACCTCGGTGCCGCGCTTGCTCATGGTCAGCAGACGGCGAATCACGTTGGTGTGGGCCTGGGGCCAATACATGCCGCCACGCAGTTTCCATCCGTCGATGATGTCGCCCACCAGGTAAATCTTGTCGGCGTGGTAGCCCTTGAGAAACTGCGACAGGTGCTCCGCCTGGCAATCCCTTGTGCCCAAATGCACATCGGAAATCCATAAGGTGCGCACACGTTGTTTACGGCTGGGTTTGGCGAGCTCGGCGCTGGTCATGGACAACCCTCTGCGATGTTTTTACAAGTTTGCGCCGGCCGGGTTAATTGCCCATGACAGTGACGAGTCAATCCTGTGACAGCGTCCGGCCGGTGTAGACTGGTCGCATCTTGCCAGGAGACCTGCGATGAGACCGATCCTCACGCTGCGCCAATACACCGAAGACCTGATCATCCACAGCCATGCCCACGCGCAACTGGTGTTCGGGCTGTCGGGTGCACTGGATTTCGAGGTCGACGGACGTGGCAGTCAGGTGGTGCAGCAAAGTTTCGTGGTGGTGCCGGCCGGCATGCATCACGCCTGCGGCAGCCCAAACGGCAGTCGTTGCCTGGTACTGGATGTGCCCGGCGATCAATGGATTGCCCAGTCGCTGGGGAGCACGCCGACGCCAGCCGCCGCTTGCTCGACAACGCCGGACGACTGCCACTGGATGCCGGGCAAAGCCAATTGGTCAGTTGGCTGGCGGGCAGCCCGGTGAGCGATCCGCTGATCGCCCAGCAAGGTGCAGTGCTGTTGCTGGCCAGCCTCAACAACGTCAAACCGGACGTCATCGGTGGACGGCGCCTGCCTTATGCGGCGCTGAATGCGCATATCGATCAATACGCGGCTTATCCGCTGCAGGTGGCCGATCTGGCGCGCGTCGCCGGTTTATCGAGCGCCCGCTTACATGCGCGATTCGTGGCGGAATGCGGGCAAACGCCGATGGACTACATACGTAGCCGACGACTGCACATTGCAGTGGGCTTGTTGCGCGATTCCCCATTGCCGATTGGCGAGATTGCCAGCCGGGTCGGTTACAGTTCCCAAAGTGCGTTTGCGGCGGCGGTGTTGCGCGAGTTTGGCGCTTCGCCGGGGAAATTGCGCCGCGAGAGAAATGCCGGTAAGTGACAAGTTAGAACAAGCGATGAATAACCTGTGGCGAGGGAGCTTGCTCCCGTCGGACTGCTCAGCAGTCCTTTCTTTAGGGCCGCTTCGCAGCCCAGCGGGAGCAAGCTCCCTCGCCACAGGTTCAATGTCAGGCTTGGCCGACAGGTGCCTTGGCCAGGAATTACTCGGGTGTGAGGCTGGCGACAAAAGACGATAGTTTGCCGACAGACGTAACTGGCGTTAACACGGTTCACTGTAGGAGCTGCCGAAGGCTGCGATCTTTTGATCTTTAGCGACTCCAGAGCCGCCATAAATCAAGATCAAAAGATCGCAGCCTTCGGCAGCTCCTACAGGGGACCTGTCGTCTGCCTGGCTTTTACGTTTATCAAGGAATGCAATGACTCCCCGTACCGCCCTCGGCGCCCTGCATATCGGCGCATTGATGTTTGGCCTGACCGGTGTGTTCGGCAAACTCGCGGCCGCCTCCCCCGCCGTCATCGTTTTCGGTCGCGCGGCGTTCGCGGTGCTGGCGCTGGCGTTTTTTGCGCGGTTCGCCAGCAGCACCCGCTGGCAAAAACTCGAAGCCGTGGACTGGCGTCGCCTACTGCTCAGCGGCTTGCTGCTGGCCGGGCACTGGGTCAGCTTTTTCATTGCGGTAAAAGTCGCGGGCGTGGCGATTGCGACCCTGGGGTTTGCCAGTTTCCCGGCGTTTACCGTGATCCTCGAAGGACTGATCTTCCGCGAGCGAATTCGCGCCAATGAAATCCTGCTGGTAGTGCTGGTCAGCGTCGGTCTGGTGCTGGTCACGCCAGACTTCGACCTCGCTAGCGGCGCCACTATCGGCCTGCTCTGGGCGGTGGGTTCGGGCCTGCTGTTCGCCCTGCTGTCGCTGACCAATCGCGCCAGCTCCGGGCGCATCCCGGCGGTGCAGGCCGCGTTGTGCCAGAACGTGGTCGTCGCGTTGTGCCTGTTGCCGGTGGCGGCGCCGCAATTGAGCGAAGTGCGTGCCCTCGACTGGTTGTGGATCGGCCTGCTCGGGGTCTTCTGCACCGGGGTGGCCCACAGCCTGTTCGTCGCCAGCCTGGCGGTGATCAAGGCGCGGACCGCCGCGGTGGTGTTCGCCTTGGAGCCGGTCTATGGCATCACCGTGGCCTGGCTGCTGTTCGATGAAAACCCGACCCTGCGCATGTTGATCGGCGGGGCGTTGATCATCGTCGCGATCGTGGTGTCGAGCCGACTGTCAGGCAGCTCCAGCAAAAAAACCGTGGCCGCCGAAGCCGCCTCTCACTGAGTGCGATCGTTGTGCCCGAGGTCGCGGTCCGGGTCGATCTGATCCCGGACCCGCTGCTTGAGCACCTTGGCTTCGGGGAAACCACCGTCAGCCTTGCGCTCCCAGATCTGCACCTCGTTACAAAAAATATGAAACACGCCGCCAGTGCCCGGCACCAGGGAGACTTTGCCCAACTCATCGCCGAAGGTACTGAGCAGCTCCTGGGCCAACCAGGCGGCGCGCAACAGCCACTGGCATTGCGTGCAATAGGTGATGACGATTTCCGGTTTTTGTACGGTCATGTTCGTTGAAACTCCTGAGCCAGAGGGGCGCCGCTATAATAGCCGCCTTTATCGCTCGCCCCGAGATCCACGATGCGCCGTTTGCTGTGTTGCCTGTTGCTTTGCCTCTTCCCTTTGATCGCCCAAGCCGCCGATGCTCCCCGACCGAAAATCGGTCTGGTGCTGTCCGGCGGTGCTGCCCGTGGCCTGGCGCACATCGGTGTGCTCAAGGCTCTCGAAGAGCAAGGCATCAAGATCGATGCGATTGCCGGCACCAGCATGGGCGCGGTGGTCGGTGGGCTGTACGCTTCGGGTTACAAAATCGATGAGTTGGAAAAGCTCGCCTTGAACATCGACTGGCAACAAGCCCTGTCCGATGCCCCGCCGCGGGAAGACGTGCCATTCCGGCGCAAGCAGGATGACCGGGACTTCCTGGTCAAACAGAAACTGAGCTTTCGCGATGACGGCAGCCTTGGACTGCCGCTGGGAGTGATTCAGGGCCAGAACCTGGCGCTGCTGCTGGAAAGCCTGCTGGCCCACGCCAGTGACACACGTGATTTCGACAAGCTGCCGATTCCGTTTCGGGCCGTGGCAACGGACATCGCCAGCGGCGAAAAAGTGGTATTCCGCAAAGGTCATTTGCCCCAGGTGATTCGCGCCAGCATGTCGATCCCGGCCGTGTTCGCGCCCGTCGAACTGGACGGCCGCCTGCTGGTGGATGGCGGCATGACCGATAACATCCCGCTCGACGTCGCGCGTGAAATGGGCGTCGACATCGCCATCGTGGTCGACATCGGCACCCCGCTGCGCAATCGCAAACAACTGACCACCGTGGTCGATGTGCTAAACCAATCGATCACCCTGATGACCCGGCGCAACTCCGAAGAACAACTCGCCGCCCTGCACAAGGACGACGTGTTGATCCAGCCGTCGCTGGCGAGTTTCGGCGTGACCGACTTCGGCCGTGCCCAGGAAATGATCGACGCCGGTTACCGCGCGACCAAGATCCTCGAAGCGCGCCTGGCACGACTCAAACCGGTGCAACTACTGGACGCCGACCTGACCGCCGCCCGCACACCGAGCCAGCGCACGCCAATCATTACCGCGATCAAAGTGGAAAACGACTCGAAAGTCGGCGACGACGTGATCCGTTACTACATCCGGCAAAACGTCGGAGAACCGCTGGACATCGGCCGCCTGCAAACCGATATGGGCACCCTGTACGGCCTCGATTACTTCGAACAGGTGCAATACCGCGTGGTGCACAAGGGCCAGAATCACACGCTGGTGATCACCGCCCGAGGCAAACGCAGCGGCACCGATTACCTGCGGGTCGGTTTGAACCTGTCGGACGACATGCGTGGCGACAGCGCTTTCAACCTCGGCGCCAGTTACCGGGTCAACGGCATCAACCGCCTCGGCGCCGAATGGCTGACCCGGGCGCAAATCGGCGACAAACAGGAGCTCTACAGCGAGTTTTATCAACCGCTGGACGTCGGTTCGCGCTACTTCATCGCGCCCTACGCCGCATTTGAAGCGCAGAACGTCGAGTCGATCCTGGACAACGACCCGATTGCCCAGTACCGCGTCGAACGCTACGGGTTTGGCTTGAACGTCGGTCGACAGATCGGCAACAGCGGCGAGATCCGCTTCGGCGTCGGCGAGGCCTGGGGCAAGGCTGACGTACGCATTGGCGACCAGAATCTGCCGAGCGAAAGCTTTAACGAGGGGTTCTATCAGCTCAAGTATTCATTCGATTCGTTCGACAACGTCTACTTCCCCCATGAAGGCAAAGACATTGGCCTGACATTCCGTCAGTTCGAACCGGGACTGGGCTCAGACAAGCGTTACCGGCAATGGGAGTTCAAACTGGACAAGGCCATGAGCAGCGGCCCGGGCACGTTTATTCTCGGCGGGCGCTACGGCCGCACCCTGGACAATGCCAACGTGGTCACTTCGAGCTTCCTGCTGGGCGGTGCGCGGCAGTTGTCGGGCTTTCGCGAGGATGCGGTTTCCGGGCAGAACATCAGCCTGATGCGCGGGGTTTACTACCGGCGCCTGACGCCGCGTTCCTACCTGCCACTGGATTTCCCGCTGTACATCGGCGGCTCGCTGGAGCGCGGCCGGGCGTGGAACAACGACAATGAGTTCGACAGCGGCTACATCAACGCCGCCAGTGTGTTCATCGGTTTCGACACACCGCTGGGGCCACTGAACTTCAGCTATGGCTTCAACGATGCGGATGAGCAGGCGGTGTATTTGAATCTGGGGCAGACGTTCTAACGCAAAAGATCGCAGCCTTCGGCAGCTCCAGGGATATGCGTACACCTGTAGGAGCTGCCGAAGGCTGCGATCTTTTGCTCTTCAGCGGATACCGGCCAACAAACTGCGGGCCGTCTGTTTGAGTGGCTCGTCGCCGTCCTTGAGCAACTGATTGAGCAACTCGATGGCGCTGTCCAGATCGCCGTCATCGATGCAGGTCTGGGCTTGTTCAAGTTTGCCGGCGTTGTCCGTCAGGGGATGCGCCAGTGGTTCAAGTTCCAGCGCCTGCCCAGGCTCGTTGAACGCGTCAAGAAAGTCGTCATCCAGCGATTGGGAACCGGTTTCGGCGTCCCATTCCTGTTCGGATTCAGGCTCGCCCAGTGCCGGCTCGTCGGGCATTTCGAAGACATGGGGCATCACGTGCAAATTTGAAGTGAACGCAGGCTCGTCCGGCACTGGCGGCTGACTCGACGGTTTAGCCGCCGACGATGGCGAGTCTTCGAAAGGACTCACCAGATCCCAATTGGAATCCATCGACAGGTCGTCCAGGTTCAACTGGAACTCATCGCCGGTTGGCGTTTCGGGGATCACTGTGGCAACAGGAGTGATGGCCGCGACCGGTACGACCTGAGCGACACTCGCCAGTTTCGGATAGCGAACGCGTATATCCACCAACTGCTGCGGGTCAAACCCGGACTCTCGCAGGCTGCTTTCCTGCGCGTCATAAGCCGCCGTATCCCCCTGCTTGCCCAGCACCTCCAACAGTTGCAACGCCAGGTCGGTGCGCGTCGGTTCCTTGGCCAACGCCTCCCGCAACAGGCCGGCCGCTTCCGAGAACCGACCGTAAGCCAGGTAAATGCCTACGCCTTCCAGCACATCGCCAGCGGGTGTTTCTTCGCGGTGAGCAGGGGCTGGCGTAACCCGGACAGGTTGTGGCCGAGCCTCTTGATCGAGCACAGGGTCTTCACGCGACGGCGTCATCGCCAACGGCTCGGTCAACGCTTGCTGGCGCTGACGACGAACAAACAGCCCCAGTATTACAAGCAGCGCCAACGCCAGTAACCCGGCAATCAGTAGCCAATGGCTCGTCTCAGGTTCTTCAACCACAACGGGCGCCGGAGCCACGGCAACCGGCGCAGCGGCAGGCGTCGGTGAAATCTCGGACATTCGGGTCTGCAAGTCGCTGATCTGCTTTTTCCCATCGGCGATTTGCTCGTCCTGGGTCTTGAGCCTGGTATTCAACTCATCGATGTTTTTTTGCAACTGCTGGTTTTGCAGCACGCTGGCGGCCAGTTGCTCGGCAACCTCGTCGTTCACCGGCGCAGTGGCAGGTTGATCAACACTCGCGGCAGGCACCGTCGCCGGACGTTTGCCTTGGGAGGCTACCGGTGGCGCAGTGCTCGGTTCGACGGTAGGGAATCCGGATGCCGGCGCCGTGATTGCGGGTTCGTCGGTCGCCGGCACAATCCCCGGTGAGCCCGGCGGATCGATCAGTACGGTGTACTCGCGCAGCAAGCGCCCGTTGGGCTGATTAAGCTGCACCACGAAATTCAGAAAGGGTTCATTGACCGGTTTGCTGGAGGTCACCCGGATCAGCGCGCGGTTGCCCCGCAGGATCGGTGCGAATTTCAGATTATTGAGGAAGAACAGCCGCTCGACGCCGGCACGGCTGAACTCGTCGGCCGTCGCCAAGCTGACCGACAGATCGCCCTCCGTCAGACCGCCGGCATCCACCAGCGCAATATCGGCGCTGAACGGCTGGTTCAACGCCGAATGCAGGGTTATATCACCCAACCCCAGAGCCGGAGCCAATGCCGAGTAGGTGACCGCACCACCGACCAGTAGCAGCCGAGTGCAATACCGCAAAACCACGTGCCAACTCTCGAGCATGAGCATCCCTTAGATTAAGCAGAACCAACCTGTATGCGTTCGCACATCCGGTACGAACACGATATTGCCTAGTAGTTCTTTATAGTCTGCCCAACGGGGTATCTCAAAAACACGGCGTAAGGTTTTGCCTCAAGACTTTTCGAGGTTGGCCAGGATGTGACCGTGAACCCGCATGCAAACCTTCAAATCCGCTTCATCAACGCCTTCGAACAGCTCGTGGCGCAGTTGCGTGGCAATGGTTTCAATTTGTTCGATCAACGGCCGGGCCGGAGCACACAGGACGATTTTTTTGCCCGGCGGTCTTCCAGCACCGACTGGCGCTGCACCAAACCCTGGGATTCAAGGCTGTCGAGCAGTCGGGCCAGGGTCGGTCCTTCAACGCCGACGCTTTGTGCCAGTTCCCGCTGGGTCGGTGCGTCCTCGAAGCGAGCCAGGTGCAACAGCACCAGCCAGCGCGCCTGAGACAAACCCAGCCCAGCCAGACGGCGGTCCAGTTCGGCACGCCAGCCACGGGACATTTGGGCCAGTTGCATGCCAAAGCGGTGTTGATCGGTTAACGGCATAAAAAACTCATGGTTAGACTGAAATAGAGAAAAACTAATTATTAGTCAGCTAAGCATGACCTTTCACTATAGGCAAGGCTTGCTCTGTACTGAATCGTTACATCTATGAGTTCGGTCAGTTAAATCTCGAATTCAGATTGCAACGCCGCCCGCACACAGTACAAAACCCCTTCCGGCACCCGACCGGCGAACAATGCGGCGATCTCCGCAACCGGAGGTAACTCGCCTTCGCCATCGAGGAACGCGTCCTGGATTTCGCCCATCAGCTCTTCTGGCAGGTCCAGCGCCTGCTCCAGCGACAACTGCTGCTTGCCGATCGCCTCGGCGAGCATGGTGTAGACGTTCTTTTCCGAGCATTGCAGTTGACCGGCGATCTGCAGCGGCGTCATGCCGGCCCGGGCCAGGGTGATCAGTTCGTGGCGCACGTCGGCCACCACTTTCGGCGCCTCGACCTGGCCGCCAAGCACTTCGAGGAAGGCCTCGCCGTAACGCTCGAGCTTGCGCGCACCGACGCCGCTGACCGTGGCCATTTCCGCCAGCGAGGTCGGCTGGCTGCGGAGCATTTCCAGCAAGGTCGAGTCGGGGAAGATGACGTAAGGCGGCACACCGTGTTCTTCGGCGAGCTTGCGGCGCAGGGCACGCAGCGCTTCCCACTGTTCGCGTTCTTCGCCACGGACCAGTTGGCTCGCCGGGCTCTTGCTGCTTTTGGCGGTGGTTTGCGGCTTGAGATCGCGGCGCAGTTCCAGGGTCACTTCACCCTTGAGCAGCGGCCGGCACGTGTCGCTCAGGCGCAGGCCACCGTAGCCTTCAAGGTCGATGTCCGCCAGACCACGGGCAACCAGCTGTCGGAACAGGGAGCGCCATTCACTCTCCCCCAACGCCTTGCCGACGCCATACACCGACAAATGCTGATGGCCAAAGCTGCGGACTTTTTCGTTGTCCTTGCCCAGCAGCACATCCACCAGATGCCCGACGCCGTAGCGCTGGCCGGTACGGAAGATCGCCGAGAGCGCCTGACGGGCCGGCTCGGTGGCGTCCCAGGTCTGCACGCCATCGACGCAGTTGTCGCAATGGCCACACGGCTCAGGCATGTCTTCGTCGAAATAGGCCAGCAGCGTCTGGCGCCGGCAGCGGGTTTCTTCGCACAGCGAGAGCATCGCGTCGAGTTTGTGCTGCTCCAGGCGCTTGTGGCGCTCGTCACCTTCGGAGTTTTGCAGCATCTGCTTGAGCATCACCACGTCTTGCAGGCCGTAGGCCATCCAGGCGTCCGCCGGCAGGCCATCACGGCCGCCGCGACCGGTTTCCTGGTAATACGCTTCCAGGGATTTCGGCAAATCGAGGTGAGCGACAAAGCGCACGTTGGGTTTGTCGATGCCCATGCCGAACGCGATGGTCGCGACGATGATCACGCCCTCCTCGCGGAGGAACCGGGACTGGTTGACGGGACGCGCACCGCCTGGTCGAGGCCGGCGTGGTACGGCAGCGCCGGGAAGCCTTGTTCGCTGAGGAACACTGCCACTTCGTCGACTTTCTTGCGCGACAGGCAATAAACGATGCCGGCATCGCTGCGCCGCTCGGCGAGGAACGCCAACAACTGCTTGCGCGGCTGTTCCTTGGGGACGATGCGATAAAAAATGTTCGGACGGTCGAAACTCGACAGGAAGCGCTCGGCATCCTGCAAATGCAGGCGATCGACGATTTCTTCCCGGGTGCGCTTATCGGCGGTAGCGGTCAGGGCAATACGCGGGACGTTGGGGAACAGCTCCGCCAACTGGCCCAGTTGCAGGTAGTCCGCGACGGAAGTCGTGGCCCCAGTCGGACACACAGTGCGCTTCGTCGATGGCGAACAGGGCAATTTCAAGGCTTTGCAGGAAGGCCAGCATGCGCGGCTGCACCAGACGCTCGGGCGCGAGATACAACATTTTCACTTCGCCGCGTTTGATCCGCGCGGCCAGATCGCGCTGTTGCTCGGCGCTCAGGGTCGAGTTCAACGCAGCGGCCGCTACGCCCAGCTCTTCAAGGGTCGCGACCTGGTCATCCATCAAGGCGATCAGCGGCGACACCACCACCGCCAGGCCTTCGCGCAGCAGCGCCGGGACCTGGAAGCACAGGGATTTGCCGCCACCGGTAGGCATCAGCACCAGGGCGTCGCCGCCATTGGCCACGCGCTCAATGATTGCACCCTGGCGGCCACGGAAACTGTCGTAGCCGAAGATGTCCTTGAGGACGCGTTGAGCCTGTTCGAGCATAAAAACTCCAAAAATCACCGAAACATCCCTGCAAGGCTGGTTCAGAACCACGCAGGCTGCACTGACAAATCGTAAGTGCGCGTTGCATGACGCTTCACATCTCAGCCGCGACGCCAGCAGGGCATCACAAAACGCGGGAGTATACCCGAGCCCTCCCCGGCAAAGGGTGCCGCTGATAAGACACACAGGGGCAAATGCAGATCCCCTGTAGGAGCTGCCGAAGGCTGCGATCTTTTGATTTTGCTTTTAAAGACAAGATCAAAAGATCGCAGCCTTCGGCAGCTCCAACAGGGAATGGTGGCGTACATGGGCTGCAAATATGCCGCGCGGCTGGCCTGAGTGCTCAAGAAGGCCTAGAATTCCCGCATCTGTTTAATTCCCCAAGGTAGCTTTTAATGTCCTTCGCTGAGCAACTAACCCGCCTGCAAGTCTTCCTCGACGCTGATGAACTGCATGACGAGGCGCTGGACTACGTGGCCGCCCACGGCTACCTCACTGCGCTGTCGATCTGTTCCGAAAGCGTTCCCGACCGTGAATGGATCGACGCACTCTTCGCTGAAGAGCCGCACTACGCCGACGACGCCGAGCGTGAAGCGATCGAATCCACCCTACTGGCCCTCAAGGCTCACATCGCTCGCCAACTGGCGTCCGACGAAGAGTTCGAGCTGCCGTGCGACCTGGACCTGGGTGAAGAGCCGGATGATTCCGACCTGCGCGGCTGGTGCATCGGTTTCATGGAAGGCGTGTTCCTGCGCGAAGCCGCCTGGTTCGAAACCGCCGAAGACGAAGTCAGCGAAATGCTGCTGCCGATCATGGTCGGTTCCGGTCTGTTCGACGAACAGCCTGAGTTCGAAGACATCGCCAAGGACGCCAACCTGATGGACGATATGATCGTGCAGATCCCGGAAGCCCTGACCGCGCTCTACTTGCTGTGCCAGGCACCCGACGAAAAACCGGCGATCCTCAAGCCACGTCACCACTAAGGTTTTGCCTATGGACCACCCCATAGGCAACCGCTCCCTGGTGTTGCGCTACGTGCTGCTGGCCATCGGCTGGCTGAGCGTAGCGTTGGGGGTGATCGGGATTTTCCTGCCGGTATTGCCCACCACGCCTTTCCTGCTGCTGGCGGCCGCCTGTTTCGCCCGCAGTTCGCCGCGTTTCTACCAATGGCTGGTCGAGCATCCGCGCCTTGGGCCGTGGATTCGCGACTACCTGGACGGCAACGGCATCCCGCTCAAGGGCAAGGCCTACGCCATCGGCTTGATGTGGGCGAGTATTCTGTTCTCCTGCTACCTGGTGCCGCTGCCTTGGGCGCGGGGGTTTATGTTGACCAGTGCGGTACTGGTGACGGTTTACATCCTCAAGCAGAAAACCCTGCAGAAGCCTTGATCTCGCCTCTATGGTGAAAGAGCTTTTGTGGCGAGGGAGCTTGCTCCCGCTGGGTTGCGAAGCGACCCCAAACCCTTCAACCCAATTCCCCCTGACACATCGAGCTGGCTGGTTTTACGACTGCTGTGCAGCCGAGCGGGAGCAAGCTCCCTCGCCACAAAAACAGTTCTGCAATGCCCCACTCGTCCGACGACCTACCCTCCTTCACCAAAAACACCGCCTAGACTTCTGTTATCTGCGCCCGCAGCCAGACATGTCTTGCAGTCGGCGTCGTCCAGGATGGCCAATGCTCCGACGACGGTTAGCAGTAGGCGACGGCTAGCCGCCTCAGCAAGGAGCGTGTTTATGTCACTGCGCAAACAACTGTTTCTCGCCATTTGCCTGTTTCTGCTGGTGGCGTTCAGCGGCAGTTTTTTTGTCGGCCTGGAGAACTCCCGCGAGCAGATGCTCGGCCAGTTGCGCTCCCACGCCCAGGATGCCGCTACCGCGTTGGGGTTGTCGCTGACGACGCAGATAGACGACCCGGCGACGATGGAACTGATGGTCAGCTCGATTTTCGACAGTGGCTATTTCAGTAGCATCCGGGTGGTCAACATCATCGATGAACAAGTTCTGGTAGAACGTGACGCACCGGCGAAAATCAACGGTGTGCCCGACTGGTTTGTCAGTCTGGTAAACCTGCACCCGCAAGGGGGCGACGCATTGATCATGCGCGGCTGGGAGCAAGCGGCTCGGGTCGAAGTGTTGAGCAATCCGCAGTTCGCCCTGGCCAAATTGTGGGACAGCACACTCGGCAGCCTGGTCTGGTTGCTGCTGTGCGGGCTGCTTAGCGCGATGTTCGGCGGCTGGCTGCTGCGCCGGCAATTGCGCCCGCTGGACAAGATGGTCAAGCAGGCCGAAGCCATCAGTAAACGGGAGTTTCTCAGCCTGCCGAAACTGCCACGCACGCCTGAATTGAAACGAGTGGTGCTGGCCATGAACCAGATGGTCGAGAAGCTCAAGGCACTGTTCGCCGAAGAGGCTGCGCGCAGTGAAAAGCTGCGGGCTGACTCCTACCAGGACAGCCTGACGGGGCTGGCGAACCGGCGCTTGCTGGATGAGCAATTAGCCGACCATTTGCTGATCAGCGAACAGAGCAGCGACGGCCACTTGCTGATGGTGCGGATCAACGATCTGGCGGGGCTCAACCAGCGCCTGGGCGGCCAGCGCACCGACGCGTTGATTGGCGCCGTCGGCGAACTCCTGAAACGCCTGACGCAACTCCCGGAGCGGCGCACCTGGCTGGCGGCGCGCAATCGCGGTGGCGAGTTCAGTCTGCTGACCCCAGGCCTGGACGACAAAGACGCCGCACGCCTGTGCGCCGAGATCAGCGCGACCCTGGAAAACCTGCGCCTGACCGGCGCCAGCGACAGCATGCCGGTGGCGCACCTGGGCATCGTCGCCTACCAACCGGGCGAACCGGCCGGCGACGTCCTGCTGCGCCTTGATCAGGCCTTGACCCAGGCTCAGCAGCACCCCGAGCGGCCGTGGGCTCATCTGGATCATTCCACCACCGAGCCGAACCAGTCCCAGCACGACTGGCGTACCTGGATCGACGACGCCCTGACCCACGGCAAATTGCAGCTGTATTTCCAACCGGTGGTGCAATGCGCCGACACCAGCCAAGTGCTGCACCACAAGGTACTCGCACGCCTGCTCGACCCCGAAGGCAAGGCGATTGCCGCCGGGCACTTCCTGCCGTGGATCGAACGCCTCGGCTGGTCGGCACGATTCGACCTGGCCATGCTTGAGGCCACCCTCGACTACCTCGCTGTCAACCGCTGGCCCCTGGCGTTGAGCCTGTCCGGCAGCAGCCTGCGTAATCCAGAGTCGTTGCAACTGCTCCTGCAATCGCTCGACTCCCTGCCGGAACTGGCGCCGCTGCTGACCCTGGAAATCGACGAACGCCAACTGCCGCCCCCGGACGAGTTGCAGCGCCTGAGCCATAGCTTGCTCAACACCGGTTACCGCATCGGGTTGCAGCATTTTGGCGGGCGTTTTAGCCAGATCGGCAATTTGACTCAACTCGGGCTCGCGTACCTGAAGATTGATGGGAGCTATATTCGCGGGATTGATGAGCAGAATGATAAGCGGCTGTTCATCGAGGCGATTTTCCGGGCGACTAACAGCATTGATTTGCCGTTGATTGCGGAGATGGTCGAGACGCGGGGGGAGTTGGAGGTGATCAGGGAGCTTGGGTTGTTTGGGGTGATGGGGCGGTTGATTGGGCCGCCGGAGCCTATGTGAGTATCCGTCAGTTGCACCGCGTCATCGTTCTTCGCGAGCAGGCTCGCTCCCACAGGGAATGATGTCGGACACCTGCTCAAACCGGCGCTCAAGGCCCGGACTGAGGCGATGCGGGAAAGAAAAGATCAAAAGATCGCAGCCTTCGGCAGCTTCTACAGAGATCGGCGTAGGAGCTGCCGAAGGCTGCGATCTTTTCGCTGTTAACCACCGTGATTTTTTTGGTAAGTCTCCTCCCCCATCGCCGCAATCTGCCCCTCGATCAACGCCTCAAACGGTTTTAACAACGGCTCAAACGTCATCGGCGCCTCGAGTGTCTGCAACGCCTGCACAATCGCCTCCACCGTCGACAACGCCCCCGGCCCCGGCGCCTTGCGCAACCGATAGCGCGACACACCTCCATCCAGCAACGTCACTCGGGGCAACGCCGCCAGCAACGGATTAAGGTGCAGCATCTTGCGCGCCTTGCGCCAGGTGCCGTCCGGAACCACCAGCAGCAGCGGTTCATCGGATGCAGCGTAAGCCTGCAATGGCCGCGCCTCTTCGGCAGGAAACAACAACCGCGCCTGATAGCCCGGCCGGTTCAACAGCGCCGGCAAATCCTCGAACACTTCACCCACGATCAACTCGGCATTCTGCAATCCCAACGCCGCTAGTCGTGCGGTGTTCAGCGCATGGTTCACTTCGCTGGGATGCTGCAACAGCAACACCCGGGTGCGGCTGTCGAGGCTCGGGATCAGCGGACACAGGCAATGGGTTTGTGGGCGCAGGCAGCGCGGGCATTGGATTCTGGACATGCTTGCTTTTCCTTTAAGCAGCCGGGTTGAGCTGTGCTTTGAGCAAGTCGCGGAAGGTCTGGATCAGCGGTTCGCGGCTTCGGCCACGGCGCACGATCATCGAAAACGGTGCCTGATAGCCGAACGTCGCCGGCAGCAACACCCGCAGATCGCCCTTGTCGGCCCAAGCCTGGGCGTAGTGCTCCGGCAGGTAGCCGATGTAGGCGCCGGACAACACCAGAATCAATTGGGCTTCCATACTTTCCACGGTGGCGGCGCTGTGTTTGAAGCCGTGACGCGCCAGTTCCGCCTGGCTCCAGTAACCGCGCCCGACCATGCGTTGCTGGGTGATGACTTGTTCGGGAATCCGCCGTTCGGTGAACAGCGGATGCCGACTGCTGCAATACAGCCAGTGCTGTTCGCGGTACAGCGGCATATAGACCAGCCCGCTCATGCGCGTGGAGAACGCGCCGATGGCCAGATCGAGGCGGTTGTCCTGCACGCCGAGTTGCAGTTCGTAAGGGCTCATCACCGACAAGTGCAAATGCACGGCCGGGTGTTCCTGGGTGTAGGCGCCGATGGCTTCGGCGAAAGGCAACGCCTTGTCGCTGACAGTGGAATCGATGACGCCGAGGTTCAGCGTGCCGCGCAGTTCGCCCTTTAGCGCTGCCGCGTATTGTTCGAAGCCTTCGAGCTCGCCCAACAGACGCAGGGTTTCCTGGTGGAACAACTCGCCCTTGCTGGTCAGGCTGAAACCACCGCGACCACGATGGCAGAGCACCAGGCCAAGCGCGGCTTCGAGCTGGCTCATGTAAGTGCTGATCGCCGAGGTCGAGAGGTTGAGCTCTTGCTGGGCGTTGGCGAACCCCTGATGACGGACCACGCTGACGAAGATGCGTAATAGTTTCAGGTCGGGTAAAGCGTTGGCCATGATTGCTCCAGTTTCAGGAAAACACGCAGTGCTCGTCACGATGCAGATCACTGTGGCGAGGGGGCTTGCCCCCGTTGGGTCGCGAAGCGGCGCCAAAACCATTCACCTCGTTGTATCAGAGAGAATGCATGCATCAGTTGACGACTGCTGCGCAGCCGGACGGGGGCAAGCCCCCTCACCACAGGAGCTCCCTCGCCACAGGGTCCTGCGTGTGGACAGAAGTCTATCGCCGTCATCACCATTAGTTTAGAAAAATCTGAACTAAGTATTTGCCCATAGCGATTCTTCCCGCCCACTACATTTCGCAGAATCGGCGCCACAAGGTTCGCCCGTGTCTCCCCGACCGGTGCAACCAACATAAATAAAACAACGACGATGAGGCCTTACCCGTGGACAAGATTCTTCACCAACCACTGGGCGGCAATGAAATGCCGCGCTTCGGCGGCATCGCCACCATGATGCGACTTCCCCATTTGCCTACCGCTGCCGGCCTGGATGCTGCCTTCATTGGCGTGCCGCTGGACATCGGCACCTCGCTGCGCCCCGGCACCCGTTTCGGACCCCGCGAAATCCGCGCTGAATCGGTGATGATCCGCCCGTACAACATGGCCACCGGCGCTGCACCATTCGATTCCCTGTCGGTCGCTGACATCGGTGATGTGGCAATCAACACGTTCAACCTGCTGGACGCCGTGCGGATCATCGAAGAGTCCTACCACAGCATCCTCGAACACGATGTGATCCCGCTGACCCTAGGCGGCGACCACACCATCACCCTGCCAATCCTGCGTGCGATCCATAAAAAGCACGGCAAGGTCGGCCTGGTGCACATCGACGCCCACGCCGATGTGAACGATCACATGTTCGGCGAGAAAATCGCCCACGGCACCACCTTCCGTCGCGCTGTCGAAGAAGGCCTGCTGGACCCGGACCGCGTCGTGCAAATTGGTCTGCGCGCCCAGGGCTACACCTCCGAAGACTTCAACTGGAGCCGCAAACAAGGCTTCCGCGTTGTTCAAGCCGAAGAGTGCTGGCACAAATCCCTGGCACCACTGATGGCCGAAGTTCGCGAGAAAGTCGGCGGCGGTCCGGTGTACCTGAGTTTCGACATCGACGGCATCGATCCGGCTTGGGCACCTGGCACCGGCACCCCGGAAATCGGCGGTCTGACGACCATTCAGGCGATTGAAATCGTCCGTGGCTGCCAAGGCCTCGACCTGGTCGGCTGCGATCTGGTAGAAGTCTCGCCCGCTTACGACACCACCGGCAACACCTCGCTGTTGGCTGCCAACCTGCTGTACGAAATGCTCTGCGTACTGCCTGGCGTGGCCCACCGCTGAGGATTGGTCATGAACGAACGCGATCAGGTTCTGAAAGCTGCCGCCGACCTGGTGACAGCCTTTACCCGTAACGATCGCGAAGCCTACTTCGGTGCGTTCAGCACCGACGCGAGCTTCGTGTTCTACACCCTAGAACAGCCCCTGCTGTCGCGCGATGCCTATCAGGCGTTGTGGGACAACTGGCGCGCCGAGGATGGCTTCGAGGTGCTCTCGTGCACCTCGAGCAACGCCTTCGTCAGCCTGCAGGGTGACGTGGCGATTTTCATCCATGACGTAGCCACCGAGCTGCGCATGCAAGGGGAGCAACACTTCAGCCAGGAGCGCGAGACGATTGTTTTCAAGAAACAAGCGTCTGGCCAAGAACAACAAGGCCATTGGCTGGCCTGCCACGAACATTTGTCCGCAATGCCGGAAGGGCTGCCAACCCCTTAGCCAAACAGGTGACGCTCACACACGATGAGCGCGCCTTTATGATCGGAGCTGATCATGAATAAAAACAACAAAGACAAAGACCAAGGCCTTACGCAAATTGAAACCTACGGGGTCGAGCAGATCCCGGACAGCGAACGTACCGCAGGCCCGACGGATTTGTTCCGGATGATCTTCGGCGGTTCCAACACCTTTGCCACCGCCGTGCTCGGCAGTTTCCCGGTGCTGTTCGGTTTGTCTTTCCAGGCCGGTGTCTGGGCGATTGTGCTGGGCGTGTTGCTAGGTTCGCTGATCCTCGCGCCGATGGGCCTGTTCGGCCCGATCAACGGCACCAACAACGCCGTGTCCTCCGGCGCGCACTTCGGTGTGCACGGGCGGATCGTCGGTTCGTTCCTGTCGCTGTTGACCGCCATCGCCTTCTTCTCGCTCTCGGTGTGGAGTTCAGGTGATGCGCTGATCGGTGGTGCCAAACGCCTGATCGGCTTGCCGGAAACCGACCTGACCCTGGGCCTGGCCTATGGTCTGTTCGCGATTCTGGTGCTGACGGTGTGCATCTACGGCTTCCGTTTCCTGCTGTGGGTCAACAAGATCGCGGTGTGGAGCGCCAGCCTGCTGTTCCTGCTGGGCATCTTCGCCTTCGCCGGGCCTTTCGATGTGAACTTCGCCGGCACCGTCAGCATGGGTCAACCGGGCTTCTGGGCCGCGTTCATCGGTGCTGCGCTGGTGGCGATGAGCGAACCCGATCTCCTTCGGCGCGTTCCTCGGCGACTGGTCTCGCTACATCCCGCGCGATACCACCAACAAGCGCCGGATCATGGCGGCTGTGGTGATTTCGCAGATCCGCGACCCTCATCCCGTTCCTGTTCGGCCTGGCCACCGCGACCATCGTGGCGATCAAGGCACCGGACTACATCGCGGCCAACAACTACGTCGGCGGTCTGCTGGCGGTGTCGCCGAACTGGTTCTTCCTGCCGGTGTGCATGATTGCGGTGATCGGCGGCATGTCCACCGGCACAACCTCGCTGTATGGCACCGGGCTGGACATGTCCAGCGTGTTCCCTCGGCTGCTGTCGCGGGTCAAGGCGACGTTGCTGATCGGCGTGATGTCGATTGCCTTCATCTTCATCGGGCGCTTTGCGGCGAATCTGGTGCAGAGCGTGTCGACCTTCGCCGTGCTGATCATCACCTGCACCACGCCATGGATGGTGATCATGATCATCGGCCTGGTCGTGCGCCGCGGCTTCTACTGCCCGGATGACCTGCAAGTGTTCACCCGCGGCGAGAAAGGTGGCCGCTACTGGTTCACCCACGGCTGGAACTGGCGTGGCCTGGGTGCCTGGATCCCGAGTGCGTTGGTAGGTTTGTGCTTCGTGAACCTGCCGGGGCAATTTGTGGGTGTGCTGGGCAACCTGGCCGGCGGTATCGACATCAGCCTGCCGGTGACCCTGGGCCTGGCGTCGCTGGTGTACCTGGCGTTGTTGAGCCTGTTCCCGGAATCGCGGGAAGTGTTTGGCCCGGACGATGTACGCAGCAAGGGCACGGATTCGCTCGCTAAACCGGCGATGCGCCAAGCCGCCTGATAAACAAAACATGCTGATGTGGTGAATACCTGTGGCGAGGGAGCTTGCTCCCGCTCGACTGCGCAGCAGTCGCAAAACAGGCGATTGGGTTTCCCCTGAAGAAACTCGGTTGCGGAATATGGGGCTGCTTCGCAGCCCAGCGGGAGCAAGCTCCCTCGCCACAAAAGCCCGCATCACAGCAATGCTATTCAGCCTCACCATAAAAAAGACAATCGGAGACACGCCATCATGGCACTGGATTTAACCGTCGTACTCATCTATGCCGCCGCGATGCTGTTACTCGGCTACTACGGCATGCGCAAAGCCAAGACCAACGAAGACTTTTTGGTCGCCGGTCGTAACCTCGGCCCGAGCCTCTACATGGGCACCATGGCCGCCACCGTACTCGGCGGCGCGTCCACCGTTGGCACCGTACGCCTGGGCTACGTCCATGGTATCTCCGGTTTCTGGCTGTGCGCCGCACTGGGTTGCGGGATCGTCGCGCTGAACCTGTTCCTCGCCAAACCGCTGCTGAAACTGAAGATCTACACCGTTACCCAGGTGCTGGAAAAACGCTACAACCCGATGGCCCGCTCGGCGAGCGCGGTGATCATGCTGGCGTACGCGCTGATGATCGGCGTGGTCTCGATCCTGGCCATTGGCACCGTGCTGCAAGTGCTGTTCGGCCTGCCGTTCTGGATTTCGGTATTGCTCGGTGGTGGCGTGGTGGTGATCTACTCGGCCATCGGCGGCATGTGGTCGCTGACCCTGACCGACATCGTCCAGTTCGTGATCAAGACCGTGGGCCTGATGTTCATCCTGTTGCCAATCTGCCTGTACCGCGTCGGTGGTTGGGATCAGTTGGTGTTGAAACTGCCGGCGAGCGCCTTCAGCTTCACCACCATCGGCTGGGACACGATCATTACCTACTTCATGATCTACTTCTTCGGCATCCTGATCGGTCAGGACATCTGGCAACGGGTGTTCACCGTCAAGAGCGCCAAAGTGGCTCAGGTCGCCGGTACATTCGCAGGCTTCTACTGCATCCTTTATGGACTGGCCTGCGCCCTGATCGGCATGGCCGCTCACGTACTGATTCCGGACCTGGACAACGTCAACAACGCCTTCGCCGCCATCGTTAAGCTGTCCCTGCCGGACGGTATCCGTGGCTTGGTAATTGCCGCGGCACTGGCTGCGATGATGTCCACCGCCAGCGCCGGCCTGCTCGCCGCTGCCACCACCCTGACCGAAGACCTGCTACCGAAACTGCGCGGCGGTAAACAGTCGAGCCTGGGCATGAACCGTCTGTTCACCCTGCTGACCGGCCTGGTGGTGCTCGGCATCGCCCTGGTGGTCAACGACGTGATCAGCGCCCTGACCCTGGCGTACAACCTGCTGGTGGGCGGCATGCTGATCCCGTTGATCGGTGCGATTTTCTGGAAGCGCGCAACCACCGCCGGCGCCATCGCCAGCATGGGCATGGGCTTCGCCACCGCGCTGGTGTTCATGTTCAAGGACGGTCTGGACGCCAACACGCCGATCTATTACAGCCTCGGCGTAGGTCTGGTGAGCTTTGTGCTGGTCAGCCTGATGTCCCGTCGCCCGGCAGTGGTGGCTAGCGCCGCCTAAGCTTTCTATAGAGACTTGATGCTTTCTTCGACGGGTGTGGCGTCGGTTGCCACACCCGTTTTTTCGTCTGGAGAAAACCTTTGATGAAGATTGTTTCTCGTGATCAGTGGTTCGAGGTCAAACAGCTCAGTGACGGCATTCGCCTGATTCACGAGCCTTACATCCGCCCCTTCTACCGCTGCAACCTCTGGCACATCCAGGGCCGCGACAAGGATTTGCTGCTGGACAGCGGCTCGGGGCTGGTGAGCCTGCGCGAGCAACTACCGTGGATCACCGAGCGGCCGCTGGTGGCGGTGGCCAGCCATTGCCATTTCGATCATATCGCCGGGCATCACGAATTTGCTGAACGACTGGTGCACCCGGCCGAAGCGCAGATTCTCGCTGCGCCCGACGGCGAGAACACCTTGAGCACGGCGTTTGTCGGCGACGAGATGTTCGAAGCGCATCCCGATTGCCCGCTGTGCTACGCCGAATACCGGGTCAAAGCCGCGCCGGCCACGGGCATGATTGAAGAAGGCGATGTGCTGGACCTGGGTGATCGCGTGCTGCAAGTGCTGCACACGCCGGGGCATTCGCCGGGTGGTATCAGCCTGTATGAAGCGGCAACCGAGACGCTGTTCAGCGGCGACATCATCTACGACGGGCCGCTGATCGAAGACGCCTACCACTCCAACCTCGACGACTACGCCCGCAGCCTGCAACGCTTGCATGCGTTGCCGATCCGCACGGTACATGGCGGGCATTTCGGGAGTTTTTCCGGGGAGCATTTACGCGGGATGATTGACGAGTGGCAGCGCTCGCACGGCTGAAGCCTGCTGTACTCAGCGCAGGGACAACAACAATAACGCCCTCGAAGAGCGACCATGAAAAGAGCTGCCGTTCGTGCTGCTGTGCATCGCTTTATCAGCCGCCTGCTGGAAGATCGGAAGGACTTCGACGACCACGTCAGCCTGGCGCAGTTGGGATTGGATAAAGAAGATATCGAGGAGCTGATCTTCCATCTGGAAGATGAGCTGGGGTTGACCGCGTTTACGGCGGAGGAAGACCGGATGCTCAAGACCGCCAGGACAGCGAATGATTTGAGTCGGTTTCTGGTGAAAATCGGACGGGATTGAGAGGAGTTGCCAAATACACCCGAAATCTCTGGCAAGGGCCGCTTTTGTGGCGAGGGGGCTTGCCCCGTTGGGCTGCGGAGCAGCCCCAAAACCATTCACCCAAGTTGAATCAGATTGACCGAGGCAGCCGATTTACGACTGCTACGCAGCCGGACGGGGGCAAGCCCCTCGCCACAACAAGCCCACTTGCCGCAGGCTCCGTTCTGGCAGTTACCGGCGGCGCTGCTGGCGTCGACGCTGTTCGTCGTCAGTGCGAATAGGCACAGGTTGCAGAGGCGGTTCGATCAAACCGAGTGCGACACCCAGGTCATGCAGCCAGTTTTGGATTTTCTCTTTCATGGTGCCCCCTTCAGGGTAGTGCCGAGTGGCCGGAATTCTGTAGCCACTTCGCACTGATAATAGTCCGAAGTCCTACGCAATGCTCGCCCAAGATCGCAATGATCTGTTACTGAATTGATCCAAATAGCTGACCGTTAGTTCAAGCCGTCGCCCGAGCCTGACTCGGCAGCGCCGGATAGACCGCTTGCTGCTGCTCAAGCCACGCGTTCAAGTTCGCCCCGAGCATGCCTTTACGCCACATCAGCCACGTGGTGGCGCTGGCAAATGGCTCGGCCAGCGGGTGCACCGCCACCCTTTCTCGACCCGGCAGGCTGGCGAGCATCGACTCCGACATCAACGCCACGCCGGAGCCAGCGATCACACAGGCGAGCATCCCCGGATAAGACTCGATCTCCATCGCCCGGCCCATGGCCGCGTGGTAATGGGCGAACCAGGCCTCCAGGCGCATCCGGTAGGAACAACCCTGCCGGAAGGTGAACACTGAACGCCCTTCCACATCCAGCGCACTGTGGATCGGCGGGTGATCGGCCTCGCTGATCAACACCAGCCGTTCGTCGCAAAACGGCACGCCGTCGAGGCCCGCGAGTTCCAGCGGACCGTCCACCAGTGCCGCATCGAGACGCCCGGTGAGCAAACCTTCGAGCAATTCGCCGCTGGGACCGGACTGCACTTGCAGGTTCACCGCCGGGTACGTGCGGTGATAGCGCGCCAACAGCCCCGGAAGGTGGATAGCCGCCGTGCTGTACATGGTGCCGAGCACAAAGTCACCGGCCGGTTGCCCGCCCTGCACCGCCGCGCTGGCTTCGTCGTGCAGGGCAAACAGCTTGGCGGTGTAATCCAGCAGGACTTTTCCCGCAGGCGACAACTGCAAACGCTGACGCTCGCGAAGGAAAAGTTCGACACCGAGTTGCTCTTCCAGTTGTTTGAGCCGAGTCGACAGATTCGACGGCACCCGGTGCAGGCGTTCGGCAGCGCGAGTGATCGAGCCCTCTTGCGCCACAGCCTGGAAAATCCGCAATTGGCTGAATTCCACACCATTCTCCAATACAGAACAAGTCACTCACTATTATTCATTTTAAAAGAAAGTCAATCAGTCCTAGCCTGACGGTCATTGATCCTCGAATGGAATTCAGACCATGTCCCCTCTGATTCGCTTAATCGCCAGCTTCATCGCCCTGATGATGGCCATGGGCATCGGGCGTTTCGCCCTGACGCCGCAACTTCCGCACCTGCTCAGCGAAGGGCAGATCGACCTGACCGCCGCCGGTCTGATTGCTGCGGCCAACTACCTCGGCTACTTCCTCGGTGCGGTGGACGCGATGTTCTCGCGCCGCCCCGAGCAAGTCCGCCGGCGCCTGCTCGGTGGCTTATGGCTCTGTGTGCTGCTGACCCTGGCGTCGTTCTGGGCCAACGGTTTCTGGTCTCATCTGCTGCTGCGCTTCGGCACCGGCGTCGCCAGCGCCTGGGTGTTGGTGATGATCACCGCATTGAGCCAGCCACTGGCAGCCGCGGCCGGTCGTCCACGGCTTGGCGCGCTGGTGTTTGCCGGACCGGGGTTGGGGATTTTTCTGACGGGGTTGCTGGCCTTGGGCTCGAACCTCCTCGGGCAATCCTCCGCGACCTTGTGGCTGGTGTATGCCGCTGTCGCGCTGGTGATGCTGCTGGTCATCCTGCCGTTCCTGCCACAATCGACTGCCGCAGCACCAACACCGACGGCCAATACATCAGGCAATCAAGGCATCGGCCGTTTAGGGGTGATCTACGCCTTGTACGGTTTGGGCTACATCATCCCGGCCACGTTTCTCTCGCAAATGGCCAACGCGCAGTTCCACGGTCAGTGGATGGCCGATCTGTTCTGGCCGTGCTTCGGTCTCGCGGCGGCGGCCGGGGTGTTGCTGGTGAGTTTGCGCCGGCACAACCCGAACGCCACGCGGCACTGGTTGATGGCGACGTTGTGGCTGCAAGCCGCTGGGGTGTTCGCCTGCTTGCTGGGCAGCGGCCCGGGCCTGGCGTTGGGCGTGATCCTCTGCGGCACGCCGTTCCTGGCCTGCATGCAATTGGTGATGCAACGCTCCCGGGAACTGGCACCCCACGCCACCCAGCGCAACGCCGGGCTGCTGACCGCGTGCTTTGCCGTGGGTCAGCTCAGCGGGCCGTTGCTGGCCGCATTGAGCAGCCATTTCAGTGGCGGTTTGCAACCCGCGCTGGTGATCGCCGGAAGCGGTTTGCTGATCGCAGGCGGTTTGCTGCTGGGCCCACTCACTGCTGGCCGAGGGCTTTGCGCAAACGACGGCGCACCCACTGTTCAGCGCTGACAAACGTGATGCCGAGCAGCACCAGCACCGCGCCGACCACAAAGTTGAGGCTCAGGTCTTCACCCAGCAACACCACGCCGAACGTGACGCCGAACAGCGGCGTCATAAACGAGAACACCGCAAGGTTGGCCGCCAGATAACGGCGCAACAGCCAGAACCAGGTCAGGTAACTGAAGAACGACACCACCAGGCCCTGGAACAGCACACTGGCCACCGCCACGGTGGTCAGGCTGACGTGGGTCACCTGGCCGCTAAGGATGGCGATCAGCAACAGGCCGACAAAACCGACGATCAGTTGATAGAACAGGGTCAGGGTCACCGGCGCTTCCGACAGGCGCGAAGCACGCACCACCACGGTGGTCGCACCCCAACTGGCACCGGCCAACACGCCCAAGGCATCGCCCATCAACATGCGGTGGTCGAGGTTGTCCCAGGACACACCGCCGGCAAACGCGATGGCGATCCCGACGAATGCGAGAAAAATCCCCAACCATTGCACCGGCCTTAAACGCTCACTCGGCAACAGCCAGTGAACGCCCAACGCGGTGAAGATCGGTGCGGTGTAGAGAAACACCGACATGTGCGCAGCGGTGGTCAGTTGCAGGCCTTCGGAAATGAAGAAGAACTCCAGGCCAAACAGCGCACCGGCCAGTAGTCCACCGCGCCAGGTTGTGCTGACCTGATCCCAACCGCCCTTCCAGCAGATGAGAAGTCCTACAAGCAACGCAGAAATACCCGAGCGCCCGGCAGCCTGCATGACCGGCGCGATGTCGGGCGCTGCCCACTTGATCATCACTTGTTGCACGCCCCAGATCAGGCACAGCCCGATCATCACTTGCAGGGCAAATTTATCGGCGCTACGCCGGGTGGCGCTCACCGGAACACCTCGACAACACAATCCATGGCAGTGACTCGACAGTAAAAGCAAAGCCCCCGACTCAAGGTCGGGGGCGAAAAATTATGCTGTCGATTATCAACCAGATGGCCAGAAAATGCCGCCTGCCAGAGACCTTTAAATTCCCTGTGGGAGCGGGCTTGCTCGCGAAGTGACTGTGTCAGTTAATAGAAATGTCTACTGACACACCGCTTTCGCGAGCAAGTCGAATCGTCGCACCGCCGCTCCCACAAGGGGATTGCGTTATCCCGTCGTGGCGACCACTGCTGCTTGCTGGGTCTGCTCGCGCCAAGCCAAAAGGAAGTAAATCGCCCCGCCCAGGAAGCATCCGGTAAACCAGGCGAAGTTGGCCATCGGTTGCAGGACCGGGGTGAAGGTAATCGCCACGCCCAACAACGTTGCAGGAATCAGCGCCTTGACCGCCGTCCAATTGACCCCGCCGCTGTAGTAATACTTCCCGCTGGGACCGTCATTGAACAGCGCGTCCACATCGATCTGCTGCTTTTTGATCAGGTAGTAATCCACCAGCAGAATTCCGAACAAAGGCCCGATAAACGCCGCGAGTACATCGAGGGTGTAATGGATCACGTCGGGGTTGTTGAACAGGTTCCACGGGGTGATGAAGATCGATGCCACCGCCGCGATCATGCCGCCGGCACGCCAGCTGATTTTGCTCGGGGCGACGTTGGCGAAGTCGAACGCCGGGGACACGAAGTTGGCGACGATATTGATGCCAATGGTGGCGGTTACGAAAGCAAACGCACCGAGCAGCACCGCTACGCTGTTGTCGATGCGGGCCACGGTGGCGATCGGGTCGTGGAGCATTTCACCGAACACCGGCAAGGTGCCGGAGACGATGACCACCGTCACCAGCGAGAACGCCAGAAAATTCACCGGCAAGCCCCAGAAATTGCCCCGGCGCACGTCCTTCATGCTGCGGCAGTAGCGACTGAAATCACCGAAGTTCAGGGTCGGCCCGGAAAAGTACGACACCACCAACGCCGTCGCGACGATGACTTGTCCGAAAGCCTCCCAGCCGGACAGGGATTTTTCCGCGAGGGTGAAGCTGATGTTGCTCCAGCCAGCCTTCCAGACGATCCAGCCCGCGAGCATGAACATCACGCCATAAACCACCGGCCCTGCCCAATCGATAAAGCGGCGGATCGATTCCATGCCGGTCCAGAACACCAGCGCCTGAACGAACCACAGGCTGAGGAAACCGAACCAGCCGAGGTAGGACAAACCGGCGAAATGCGGTTCGGCGTACGCCGCCATCGTAGGAAAAAACCGCAGCACAACGATGATCAGTGCACTAGACGCCAAATATGTCTGAATCCCATACCAGGCGACTGCGATAAGGCCGCGGATGACCGCAGGAATATTCGCCCCGAACACCCCGAATGCGAGTCGGCAAATTACCGGGTAAGGCACCGCCGCTTGCTGGCTTGGTTTGGCAACCAGGTTAGCGATCAATTGCACGATGCAGATCCCGCCGAGCAAGGCGATCAACACCTGCCAACTGGCCAGCCCGAGGGCGAACAGGCTGGCGGCGAACACATAACCACCGACGCTGTGCACGTCGCTCATCCAGAAGGCGAAGATGTTGTACCAATTCCATTTCTGCGGCAGCGGCCCCAAGTCCTGGTTATACAGGCGTGGGCTGTAGCCGTTGGGCACTTGCTCGGTCATCGCGGGGCTCCTCGTCAGTACAGGCGCGGCCCCCGGGATTGATGTGGCGACCACACTGCGTACGGGAGCTGGCATGGTTTGTATACGGGTTGCTACGCAGAATGCGTGCCATAGGTGTGAAAGCTGTGACAGAGCTGGCTTTCAGTCCGGAACATGGACTGATTTCAAAATCATATAGGAAGGGAAATTGCCCATGTACAGGGCGCTAGCGCCTGCAAACAGTGCAGGATTTTCTGTATACAACTGGAATGGAGTGACTGCTATGCAGTCAATCACGAGCAGGCTCGCTCCCACAGGGATTTATGTGGAATGAAGAACTTAGGCCAAATACAGATCCGCTGTGGGAGCGGGCTTGCTCGCGAAGGCGTCATTGCAAACAACTCAGATCACGGCGCCTTGCGCGCAACCCAATACCCGACCGTGCATGCAATGCAGGTGGCCAAGGTGCCCCACGCCATATCCATCACCGCCAACTGCGCCGACCAGCCGTTCAGCGTCGCCCAGTTACTCAAGTCATAAGTGCCGTAAGCCACCAACCCCAATAACGCGCCCATCCGCGCAGCTCGCTGCCAGGTACTCGCGGGCAATACCACGAACACCACACAACCGATTACATAAAGGAGATAGAACACCGCTGCCGGAACCAGCAGCGGTTGATCGAGCATCAGGGGTCCGAGCAGCGCCCGGTAAGTCGGGGCCATCAACACGCCGAGCCAGAGGCCGTCGAGCAGGAGAAACGCCAGCAAGGTGCCGGCGTAGGCGAACAAGGCTTTTTTCATAGCACCCGACCTCATGTGAACTCCGTGTAGGAGCTGCCGCAGGCTGCGATCTTTTGACTTTATAAGATCAAGATCAAAAGATCGCAGCCTTCGGCAGCTCCTACAGGAGCCGATGCGAGGTCAGCTTAGTTCAATGCGATCCGCATGAATGACGATCTGGCCGTTCTTGTACAACGCGCCGATAGCCTTCTTGAAGTTGCCTTTGCTGACGCCGAACATACTGCTGATCAGGGTCGGATCGCTCTTGTCGCTGATCGGCAAGGTACCGTTGTTGTCGCGCAGCTTGGCGAGGATCTTCGAGTTCAGGCTGGTGGCGGCTTCTTCGCCGACCGGTTGCAGGCTCAGGCTGATCTTGCCGTCGGTACGGACTTCTTTGATAAAGCCCTTCTCTTCTTTACCGGCGCGCATGAACTTGAAGATTTCGTTCTTGTGAATCAGGCCCCAGTGCTTGTTGTTGATAATTGCCTTGAAACCCATGTCCGTGGCTTCGGCAACCAGCAAATCAACTTCCTGGCCCGGGGTGTAGCTGGCCGGGGTCTTGTCCAGGTAACGGTCCAGACGCGCGGTCGCAGTGATGCGGCGGGTGTGCTTGTCGAGGTAGACGTGCACCACCACATATTCGCCGGCGGTCATCTGGCGTTTTTCTTCGGAGTACGGCAGCAACAGGTCCTTCGGCAGACCCCAATCCAGGAACACGCCGATGCTGTTGACTTCAACGACTTTCAAACTGGCGAATTCACCGACCTGAACTTTCGGCGTTTCGGTAGTTGCGATGAGTTTGTCATCGCTGTCCAGATAAACAAAAACGTTGAGCCAGTCTTCATCTTCGCTGGGAATATCTTTGGGGATATAACGATTAGGCAGAAGGATTTCACCATCCGCGCCACCGTCCAGATATAAACCGAAGTTAGTGTGTTTAACCACTTGCAAACTGTTGTAGCGCCCGACTAAAGCCATTTCCAATACCCTCATTGCGTGGGCGGCATTCTACCCGGTTTTACGGGCTGCGCTCGCCGGCCAGCCCGGTGGCGCGAGAAAATCCTCCGAAGGCCTTAATTTTCCTGGGTTTTGGCGCCAGGCTCGCGGCCGCTCGTCAGACTGACCTGGCGCCAATGGCCATCATCCGTCGAGCCGAAGGCGATATTTTTCCAGCTGTCTTCTTATTTAAAACAGCAGCTTAGCCGGGTATTTCGAACAATAACTTGTGAATAATCGAGTGATGGCCCAGGTTATTTCAGGGGGATATTTACCAAGCAATTGTCAAGTATTTCCTGTACGATGCCTGGCCAAGTTAATTTTCTACAGGTTAATGGCCGCCATGCGTGTAAAAGCATCCAACAGCAAAGCAAAGCCAGCTCCAGCCGTTGAAACCAGCGAATCGATCAACAACCAGATTGCTGCGTTCCTCAAGTCCGGCGGTGAAATCCAGCAAATTGCCAAAGGCGTCAGCGGCCAGACATTCGGCCCGTCCAAGCAAATCACGCTCGGCAAAAAGTAACACGGTGCTTTAACTGGTCCATAAGCGCTTTGAGCTTCGAAGCGCTTGGACTGGAACCCTCCCGCAACACCCCGAAAAACCCATCAATATTCCAAAAATCGACGAACGGCCCTCGATGCCGAGCATTCGCCGGTATGCTTGCACACGTCTAGATTAAGCGTTTCAGCAGACTTTGATGACTGCTCCCTCGCTGATCATGGAGTGACGCATGTTCAAACCCTCCTGTTTATTGCTCTGCAGCCTTCTGCTGTCGTGCCCGGTTGCCAATGCGCAAATCTTCCAGCGCGAACTGGGCGACTTCGACCTCAAACTCGGCACCACTCCCAGCCGCAGCATGGCTCAGGGGTTGGTCAAGCCCGCCAGTACCGGCTCATTCCATGGCGGCCTCGACTTGAGCCATGACAGCGGATTCTACGTCGGCCAATGGTCACCAAGCGCAGGGTTGACCCCGGGCAGTAACCTTGAAGTCGATTCCTACATGGGCTTTAAACAGCCTTTCGATCACACCCTCGGCTACGAAGTCGGCATGATCCATTACAGCTATCCAAAACTGGACACGCTCGACAGCCAGGAGCTGTTCGGTGGCTTGACCTTCCTGGGCAGCCGTTTCGGCGCAGCCTTCAGCGACGACCCGGACAAACAGAACAGCACCGTGTTTGCCGATCTGGGTGGCAATCAGCCGTTCGGAATCGGGATCAGCCTGAAATACACCACCCACCAGCTCAATTCACCGGTCTCCGTCGACGGAGGCTCGGTCAGCAGTTTCAACGATTGGTCGTTGCAACTGTCCCGTGCGTTCATGGGGGTCGACCTGAACCTGATCTACAGCGATTCCAACCTCAGCGGCAGTGAATGCTCCGCCTACTCAGGGCACAACAGCCAGTGCGATGGGCTAGTGACCCTCAAGGCTGAACGCAGCTTTTATTGATCGGCTTGAACTGCCGGGCTTATCTTGCGTTCACATAAAGACCCTCATCAAAGAAGCCAGGCCTTCGCAAGGACTCGCCCATGTCGCGCTGGTTTAAACACATTGCCGTCCTGATTACCCTCTCCCTCGCCCTCGGCGCATGTAGCCGCGTGGGGCTGGCGTACCGCAATCTCGACGTGATCATTCCGTGGACGCTCAGCGACTATCTGGACATGAACGGCGAGCAAAAAGGCTGGTTCAACGAGCGCCTCAAGGAGCATCTGAGCTGGCACTGCACGACCCAACTGCCGGGCTACCTGGATTGGCTGGACCGTTTGCAGGCCATGGTCGAGACCAATCAAGTCACTGACGAAGCGCTGCAGGCCCGCACCCAGGAAGCCAAAAAAGCCATCGCCCAGACCGCTCGGGAAATAACCCCATCCGCCATCGAGTTGTTGCAGGGGCTGGATGACCAGCAGGTGGCGGAGATGAACGATGCCTTCGCCAAGGACCAGCGCAAACGTCAGGAGGAATACCTCAAGCCGTCCCTTGATCAGCAAATCAAGGAGCGTGGCGTGCGCATGAACAAACGTCTGAACGACTGGCTCGGCCCGCTCAACCCCAGTCAGCAACAACGGGTTGTGGCCTGGTCGAACGCCTTGGGTGACCAGAATCAGCAATGGATCGCCAACCGTGTCCATTGGCAAAAACAGTTCAGTGCGGCAGTCGCGCAGCGCCATAGTCCAGAATTCCCACAGCGAATCGAGACACTTCTGGTCAATCGCGAGAGTTTGTGGACAGCGGATTACCGCTTGGCCTACGCCAACACCGAGGCTCAAGCGCGGGGGTTGCTGGTGGATTTGATGGCCGAGAGCACACCGGCTCAGCGTCAGCGGTTGTTGAAGAAGATTGATGGGGTAAGGAAGGACTTCACTGATTTGAAATGTTTGAAGGCGGTGCAGCAGGGGTAAAAACAAGATCAAAAGATCGCAGCCTTCGGCAGCTCCAGTGTTTTGTG
The DNA here is from genome assembly GCF_034344865.1 of Pseudomonas sp. 10S4. Taxonomy (NCBI): domain Bacteria; kingdom Pseudomonadati; phylum Pseudomonadota; class Gammaproteobacteria; order Pseudomonadales; family Pseudomonadaceae; genus Pseudomonas; species Pseudomonas sp. 10S4. The sequence continues at coordinate 3,615,091 of NZ_CP133774.1, read as the reverse complement.
TACGCCTGTAGGAGCTGCCGAAGGCTGCGATCTTTTGCTGTTTGCAGGAAATCAGGCAATCTGCGCCTTCGACGCCACCTCATCAAACGTCACCTCATCCAGCGCATCCTGCTGCTCATCCAACACCTGCCGCGGATGGTCATTACCCGGAATGCTGCTGTCGATCAGGCTCAACAAACTCGAGCCACGAGGCGTCAAAACGAAGTTCTCGCCATTTCCCCCTCGTCCTCAGGTCGCGATGCGATAAAGCCACGATCCAGCAGCAACTTTTCGTACTCGGTGGCGATCACTTTCAGGTGGTCGAGGTTGCCAATTAGCTCGCCCTCTTCCGCCTTTTCCGCCGAAAGCTGTTCAGCGTAGGGCCTTGGAGTAAAGCTATGGCCGGCACTGTTCTGCACTTCGTGCAGCAAGCGTTCAATCAAATCCCAGTTATAAGTCGTCATCCTGATTCAACCTCCAAAGCCAGTGAGTGTGATGGCCTTCATAGGTTGTGACCGACACGGCGGGAAGCCGTTCAGCCGAGGTTTTGAACGGCACCGATCGGCGGTATGTCGAATTTTGCATAGGTCAAACGACTAGGCTGTGTACGTCGCCTCCCAGCACCGCGCAGGAGAAACCCCCATGAACATTCAGAATCATCCGGTCGTATCGCGAGAAGAATGGCTCGCCGCCCGCAAACAACACCTGGCCAACGAAAAAGCCTTCACCAAGGAACGCGACAAACTCAGCGCTGAGCGTCGCGCCCTGCCCTGGGTGAAAATCGACAAGGACTACCGCTTTCAAAGCACCCATGGCGAACAGAAACTGGCCGACCTGTTCGGCGGTCGCAACCAGTTGGTCATCTACCACTTCATGTTCGCCCCAGGCTGGGATGAAGGCTGCCCCGGTTGCTCGTTTTTGTCCGACCACATCGACGGTGCCAACCAGCACCTGGCCCATCATGACGTGGCAGTAGTGGCGGTTTCCCACGCACCGCTCGCCGAATTCCAGGCCTTCAAGCAACGCATGGGCTGGAAGTTCGACTGGGTATCGTCCGAAAACAGCGACTTCAACTACGACTTTGGCGTGTCGGCCCGAGCCGAAGAGGTCGCCGCAGGCACGGCTACCTACAACTACGAAAAATCCGACGGTGCCGAAGAAGAACTCCCCGGCCTCAGCGTGTTTTATCGAAACGACGCCGGCGACATCTTCCACACCTATTCCACCTACGCCCGGGGCCTGGACATGTTGGTGGGCGCCTACAACTACCTGGACCTCACGCCCAAGGGCCGCAATGAAGAGGAAATCATGGAGTGGGTGAGGCATCACGATCGGTATGAAAGCAAATCGCCCTCTAGCTGCTGTCATGGGGGATAAGCCCGGGAGATCGAGGCACGGCTATTCGCGAGCAGGCTCGCTCCCACACTGGAATGTGATCCCCCGTGTGCAAGCCTGCTCGCGATGACTGACCACCATTTAAACTCGATGGTGACTGATGCACCGCTATAGCAAGTATCAGGAATCCGGCCGCAAAGGCTTCTTCACAAAGTCCAGAAACGCCCGCAGCGCCGGGGCCATTTGCCGCTGACTTGGGTAGTACAGGTAAAAACCCGGAAAGGCTGGCGTCCAGTCCTGAAGCAGATGGACCAACCGGCCAGCGCTAATGTGCTCTCGAACCTGATGCTCAAACAGATACGCGATGCCCGCACCTTCAAGCGCGACGCGGGTGAGCATTTCCGGCTCGGTGACCACCAGCGGGCCGTTGACCGAGATCGCGAGCCGTTCGCCTGCACGCTCGAACTCCCAGCGATACAGGCTGCCGTCGGTGGGCCAGCGATAGGACAGGCACTGATGCTCGCTCAAATCGTGAGGCGTGTGCGGCGTGCCGAATTGCTCAATGTACGCCGGGGACGCCACGACCATCATTTCCAGGTGCCCACTCAGTTCCACGGCGATCATGTCCTGATCGAGGCTTTCTCCTAGCCGGATACCTACGTCGAAACCGCCAGCGACCATATCCACCAAACGCTCGTCGGTAACGATGTCGAGGCTCACGCCGGGGTAGGTGTTCAGGAACGGGCCGATCAGCGGCGCCAGGTAATGAATGGCCGCGACCCGTGGCGCGTTGATGCGCAGGCGCCCGCTCGGCGTACCCGGTGTTTGCGTAACGCCGGCCAGGGCCGCGTCCACCTCGTTGAGGGCCGGTTGCAGCCGCAGCAGCAACCGCGCGCCGGCATCGCTGGGCGACACGCTACGGGTGGTGCGATTGAGCAGGCGCACGTCCAGACGCTCCTCCAGTTGCCGGATGGTCTGGCTCAGCGCCGACGCCGACATGCCCAGATGAGCCGCCGCCCGCACGAAACTGCCGTGTTCGACCACCGCGACAAAGGCCCGAAGCTGGGCGTATTCACTGCCTCGCATTATGTATGGGTTCCTTAATAAGTCGTCCGGATACTAACGCATTATCAAAGCAATCCCCTGCCGCAATACTGGATCTGTGTTCAAAACAGCAGGAAGACGACGGATGGGCAGATTTACCGGAAAACGCATTTTGATTACTGGCGGCACCCGTGGCATCGGCCTGGCGGGAGCGCTGCGGATTGTTGAAGAAGGCGGAACGGTGGCGGTGACCGCTACGATCAATGAACTTTTCCCATCCTCGAACCCTCAACCGGATAACCCGCCTTAACCGGAACTGAGGCCTAGTCTATGAAAGCCCTGCTGAAACTCACCCTCGCCGCGACCCTCGCCTGCGCCCTCCCCGTTTGGGCTTGCACGCCAGAGGAAGCCACCGCCAAGCGCGAACAACTGGCCCAGGAAGTGGCCAAGCTCACGCAACAGAATCCGAAGAAGGCCAAGGAGATCAACGATGAGTTGCAGAAGATGGACTTGGGCACGGCCAGCGCGGATCTGCCGGACAAGTGCCAGTTGATCGATCAGCGTTTGAAGGAACTGGATGCAGCGGGCAAAAAGGCTGAGGGTTAACAGGCAAGATCAAGATCACGATCTTTCGAACTGGAATTTGCATTAGTGCATTTAATTATTTGCATAAACGCATATTCAGACCTAAGGTTACCTCGAGCCCGAGATCGGAGCGGCCATCAAACAGGGCAAAACGTACACGCCGATCGCTCAGCAACACCGCTACACACCCACAAGCTGGACGCTTGTTTTCACTCATGGAGGATTGAAAAAATGTTAACCACTGAAGCAACGCAATTCACCGGCGAGACACTGCCAAGGTGCCTGACCGGTCATCTGCTTAACCCGCAATTGTCCGACGTCGAATCGGCTGCACCGCTCAAGGCGTCGGCCGCTGCCAGCCTCAACTTCACGATGCAGAAGCAAACCCAGACCAACTGGTGCTGGGCGGCCGTTTCCGCCTCGGTCGGCAACTATTACGGCACCGGGTCCTGGACCCAATGCGGCGTTGCCACCGCTGCGCTGGACCGCAACTGCTGCAATCAACCGGGGCCGTGCAACGTTTACGGCTATCTGGATTCAGCGCTGACGATCACGCGCAGTTTCAACGGTATGAATCAAGGTTCGCTGCAGCTGTCGGCTATCGAAAACCAGATCAACATGGGCCGACCGATCGGCTTGCGTTGTGCCTGGTACGGCGGCGGTGCGCACTTTCTGGCGATCTATGGCACCAATGGCAACTACCTGCTGATCGCGGATTCCATCTACGGTTACTCGACCCGAGCGCTGAATGCATTCCCCGGTTCGTACAACGGTGGCGGCAACTGGACCAACACTTACTTCACCCGTAAAAACTAGGAGGGCACATCATGCAACTGACTTATCCAAAGGCGCCTTCCAACGGCGTGCAGACACTGCGTCCGGCGCTTCAAGCCGCCCTGCAATCCCAAGGCTTCGGCGTTAATCGCCAGTTCGCCAGCGCGACGGCCAGCAAGATTAGCCTCAGCGAAGCCTACCGCGGCTACTCGCTCAGCCTGGAGGACCTGACCCAAGGCAAAGGCCTGAAAGACGCCAAGGTTGGCGATTGGCATTACCTGGTGTTTTCCGGTGGCGTGACCATTGCCGATGCACAACTGGCGGAAGTCCGCGGCCATGTCGAGTTCTCCTCGCTGAACCACGGGGCCATGGCGGCCGCCACGGTCGCTGCGTTAAAACTGGCAGAGCAATCGCCGCAACTGCAGGGTAAAACCGTTGAACTGCGGGTGCTGTTTGTTTCGGCAGTTCACCTGGTCGCGATCTGGCTGCATGCCGACAGTGAAGACGTGCTGATCCCGATTGAGCCGACGCCCAAGGAGCTGGCGGTCACTCAGTTGTACAGCGAAGCCAAGCTGCTCGCCCGGCTCAAGCCAGCGGTTGATCAAGCCAAGCAACGCTTTGATGCAGACACCAGTGGGCTGTTGGGGAGCTGACAAACGCTGGCCATAAAAAAACCCGGACACTGTCCGGGTTTTTTATTGGAATGCTGCGGGTAATACCAGTCAACCTGAAGCAACACTGAACCTGTGGCGAGGGAGCTTGCTCCCGTTGGACTGCGCAGCAGTCCCTTTTTAGGGCCGCTGCGCAGCCCGGCGGGAGCAAGCTCCCTCGCCACAGGTTTGCACTCGCCAACTGACGAGCGTCGGTCGTTACGCTGCGTTATTCAGCAGCCGGCGCTTCCGGCTTGCGGCGCTTGAGCGGCGCCATGCCGTCCTTGCTGACCAGCGACAGAGCGTCGGTCTTCGGGCGGTTAGCGATCTTGCGCTTGGTCGGTGCCTTGGCGCCGGTTTTCTTCTTGTCGCCTTTGGCGTCGACTTTTTCTTCTTCACGCCAACGGCTTTGCCCGAGGCCTTGACCTTTTTCGGTCCGCCGTAGGTGCCTTTGACTTCCTTGATGGTGCGGCGCTCGAAGCTCTGCTTGAGGTAGCGCTCGACGCTCGACATCAGGTTCCAGTCACCGTGGCAGATCAGCGAGATGGCCAAGCCATCGTTGCCGGCACGCCCAGTACGACCGATGCGGTGAACGTATTCGTCGCCGCTGCGCGGCATATCGAAGTTGATCACCAGGTCCAGGCCTTCCACGTCGAGGCCGCGAGCGGCGACGTCGGTGGCAACCAGGATCTTCACGCCGCCCTGCTTCAGGCGGTCGATCGCCAGTTTGCGATCCTTCTGGTCCTTCTCACCGTGCAGCACGAACGCTTTGTATTCCTGCGCCACCAGGCGGCCGTAGATACGGTCGGCCATGGCCCGGGTGTTGGTGAACACGATGGCCTTCTGATAGGTCTCGTTGGCCAACAGCCAGTTCACGATCTGTTCTTTGTGCTGGTTGTGGTCAGCGGTGATGATCTGCTGACGCGTGGTCGCGTTCAGGTCGCTGACGTTGTTGAGCTGCAAGTGCTCAGGGTGTTCAGGACCTTGGCGACCATGTCGCGCAGGCCTGAACCACCGGTGGTGGCGGAGAACAGCATAGTCTGCTGACGGTTGGTGCACTCTTGCACCAAACGCTGCACGTCTTCGGCAAAACCCATGTCGAGCATGCGGTCGGCTTCGTCGAGCACCAGCACTTCGACTTCTTTCAAATCGAGGTTGCCGGCGTTCAGTTGCTCGATCATCCGGCCCGGCGTACCGATCAGGATGTCCGGCACCTTGCGCAGCATGGCGGCCTGGACCTTGAAGTCTTCACCGCCAGTGATCAGGCCGGACTTGATGAACGTGTACTGGGCAAAGCGCTCGACTTCCTTGATGGTCTGCTGGGCCAACTCGCGGGTTGGCAGCAGGATCAGGGTCTTGATGCTGACGCGGACTTTCGCCGGGCCGATCAGACGGTTGAGGATCGGCAAAACGAAAGCAGCGGTTTTGCCGCTACCGGTTTGCGCTGTCACCCGCAGGTCACGCCCTTGGAGCGCCAGCGGAATAGCCGCTGCTTGCACTGGCGTTGGCTCGACAAATTTAAGCTCGGCCACGGCTTTGAGCAGGCGTTCGTGCAGGGCGAATTGGGAAAACACGGGTGCTACCTCGAAGAAATACAAAAAAACAGCTGCATAGGGTAACGGTTTCGAGCGCCGAGGCCGAGTTTCTTTATGCAATCGACAGTAAACAGTGGCTTTTTTGTTGCCTGATTTGTCTCCAAACCTCATCGGCAACGTCTTAAATGCTCTAATCGCCCCGTCGCAACCTACAGAAGAATCGTTTTTACCCATGGATATGAAACAGCTCTGGCTCAATGCCCAAGACCTTTGGGGCGCCCTCGACCAGCACCCACTCCTGCATTCCAGCCTGGCGCTGATCCTGCTTTTAGTGGTGGCATTGGTCCTCGGACGAGTGGCGCGCTACCTCATTCTTCACGCGACCAAAATGCTCGGCCGCCAACCCGCGCTGCACTGGATCAACGACCTACGACACAACAAGGTCTTTCATCGGCTGGCGCAAATGACGCCGTCGCTGGTGATCCAGTTCGGCCTGTACTTGGTGCCGGAACTGAGCAAAACCAGCCTGATCTTCCTCGGCAACGTCGCCCTCGCCTTCACCATCCTGTTCCTGCTGCTGGCGGCCAGTGCCCTTCTCAGTGCGTTGCTGGACATCTACGCCCGCACCGAACACGCCCGCACCCGCTCAATCAAAGGCTACGTGCAACTGACGAAAATGGTCTTGTACGTGCTGGGCGCGATCATCATCGTCGCCACGTTGATCGACCGCTCGCCGCTGTTGCTGCTCTCGGGTCTGGGTGCGATGTCGGCGGTGATTCTGTTGGTCTACAAGGACACCCTGCTGTCGTTCGTCGCCAGCGTGCAACTGACCAGCAACGACATGCTGCGGGTCGGTGACTGGATCGAAATGCCGCAAGTCGGCGCTGACGGTGATGTGGTCGATATCACGCTGCACACGGTCAAGGTGCAGAATTTCGACAAGACAATTGTGTCGATCCCGACCTGGCGCCTGATGTCCGAATCGTTCAAAAACTGGCGCGGCATGCAGCAGTCTGGTGGACGACGGATCAAGCGCAGCCTGTTCATCGACGCCAGCGGCGTGCGGTTTGTGCGCGATGACGAAGAGGCGAAACTGGCCCAGGTGCACCTGCTGACCGACTACATCAGCCGCAAACAGGCAGAACTCAAGGCCTGGAACGAAGCCCAGGGCAACGTCGCGGCAATGTCAGCCAACCGCCGGCGCATGACCAACATCGGGACCTTCCGCGCCTATGCATTGGCGTATCTGAAAAGCCACCCGGAAATCCAGCCGAACATGACCTGCATGGTCCGCCAGATGCAGACCACCGCCCAAGGCATCCCGCTGGAAATCTACTGCTTCACCCGCACCACCGCGTGGGCCGATTACGAGCGGATCCAGGGCGATATCTTCGATTATCTGCTGGCGGTGCTGCCGGAGTTTGGGTTGAGTTTGTATCAGCAGCCGAGTGGCGGGGATTTGCGGGTGGGATTACTCCCGGCGGTTCTCGGGGCGAGTCATATTCCCGAGCCGGAAAAACATGTCATGTAGCACCAAAATCCCCCTGTAGATACCGTCTTGAATCTCACCGAGCAAGCGCAAATTCAGGGTCATATGGCTGGCCCGATTTGAGCACTGCGTAAACGTAATGCAGCAGCTTGCGCATGGCAGCACAGATGATCTGCTTGGGGGCCTTGCCGTTGGCCTTCAGGCGATCTTTCATGGCGATTATTGCTTTGTTGTGTTGCAACGCGACCAAGCCCGGCATGTATAGGCCTGCGCGCAAGCGCGCTGAGCCGATTTTCGAGATCGGGCTGCGGCCCTTGAGGAGCCCTGATTCCTGGAGTTCTGGATTCAGGCCAGCAGCCGCGACAAGTTTTCGAGGATCGTCGTACTTGCGCAGGTCGCCCAGCTCAGCCAGCAACCGCTCAAGCGTTTTCTCGCCAATGCCGTCGATGGTCACGACCAAGTCGCGCATCTGGCGCATGTCGGGGTCGTCATCGATATGTTTTTTGATCGCCTTGTGGGTTTCAACGATTTCTTTTTCGATGTGGCCAATCACCGAGTTGATCGACTCTTTGACCTTTTCGTCGGACACGTCCAGACGATTACGCTCCATTTGCTCCATCTCTTGAAGGTCATCCAGGCGACGAACCATGGCCTTCAGTTGGCGGAACTTCAGCGGTTCCGGAGCCCAAAGCTTGAGCTTTTCATTTTTTCTTTGGCGAAGTCGGCGATCAGCTTGGCATCACTCTTGTCGGTTTTGATCCGACGTAACTCGCTGCCCGCATACGCGTGAGTCGTGGCCGGATTCACCACGCAGACCCGATAACCCTTGTTGTAGACGAACTCGGCGAGCTCCAGATGATAGACACTGGTCGCTTCCATCACGATCAGGGTCGAAGGCTCGGCCTGCTTCTGCAACCAGGCTTCAAACTCTTTGAAACCCTTGGAATTGTTAGCCAGTTTGGCCTTGGTTTTATGCTTGCCATTTGGCAGATGTGTAGCGATATCAAAGGTGTTTTTAGCGACATCGACGCCGACGAAACTGGACATAACACTCTCCCAATCAGATCAATTGCGATCATCACTGCACTCTGTCCGACCTTGCGAATGCGGGCTCTAGCCAGAGGCGGGCCCAAGATACCGTTCGAACTATACGAGTGAGTGCGGAGGGTTGGAGCACGATCTACGTCACAGGCAAAAAGCCTAAGGAGCTGCACGGCTTCCAGGTCCCTCCCTCGATGATCAGTCGAGAACTATCGCTCCTGACGGAGCGATAGTCGAGATACAAGGAGCTGCCGAAGGCTGCGATCTTTTGATCTTGCTTTTAAGAACAACATCAAAAGATCGCAGCCTTCGGCAACTCCTACAGGTTTTTTGTGTTCAGCCCGAAGAGTCGGCGCACTTCAACGGCGTCGGCATTACCGCTCTGGTCCAGCGCAAGGAAATACTTGAGCTGCCATTGCTGCGTCTTGATCGCCTGCTTGGCCACGGGTTTGACCCAGGGTGGATAGACGCGAATCGCACGCTTGCCGCCTTCCCCGTCAATCGACATGACCCCTTTAGCCGCCAATATCTTCCGGTCAAAAACAAACTGCCCGCGGTGCGTTGCATCAGCAACACTCACCACCACAATGACCACGCCATCGCCGACGTCGAGCGGTGCAATCTCGCTGGCCGGCGTCGGCCGTTTCCACAGCGTGACGAACTGGCCAATCTTGGTCGGCGTGGTTTTCGCTAAGCGAAAGACAATCGTCTGGCCATCGAGGCCAAAGCGACAGGCGCCGTACTCGGCACTCTCTTCCTCGCGTCGGGCCTCGTGCGTTAACGTCATGCCTGCGGGCTCGTAGACCTGCTCGATGGTAGCGATCAGATCTTTCATTGTCGTTCCTGCGCGGGCAGAGCTTCTCGTCTGACGCCCAACCGACTAATCCACACCGCCATCAAAATTACCGATCCGCCAAGGAACAACCGCCCCAACTCTTCATGTTGATTCCAGATCAACAAATTGATCAGCAACCCCACTGGCACATGCAGGTTGTTCATCACCGCCAGCGTCCCGCCATTGACCAGGCACGCACCTTTGTTCCACCAGTACAAACCCAGCGCCGTCGACACCAGCCCGAGGAACACCAGCACGCCCCATTGCAGCAGCGCTTCAGGCAGGAAGTTCTGTTTGCCGAACAGCAGGAACGCCGGCAACGCCACCGCCAATGCACCGAGATAGAAGTAACCAAAGCGCCGGTAATGCGGCAGATCACTCGGGTGACGCGCCACCAGATGCTTATAAAGCACCTGCCCGGCGGCGTAGGTGAAGTTGGCCAGTTGCAGCAGCAGGAAACCCATGAAGAAGTCCGGGTTGATCCGGTCGTAGCGAATCACCGCCGCGCCCAGCACCGCCACCAATGCCGCGACCAATGCCCACGGATTGAAGCGCCGGTTCAACGCATCCTCGATCAACGTCACGTGCAGCGGCGTGAGGATGGTGAACAGCAGCACTTCCGGCACCGTCAGCACCCGAAAGCTCAGGTACAGGCAGACGTAGGTCACGCCGAACTGCAACGCGCCGATCAGCAACATGCCGCGCATGAAGGCAGGCTCGACCGAACGCCAGCGCGTCAGCGGAATAAACACCAGCCCGGCCAGCAACACGCGCACCAGCACCGCAAAGTAGCTGTCGACATGACCGGCCAGGTATTCGCCGATCAAGCTGAAGGAAAACGCCTGGATCAGCGTGACAAAAAGTAGATAGCCCATGCTCGCCTCGTTTTGAATGGCGGCGACGATAGCGGGTTTTACTCTTCACCGCGAATCGTCAGACCACACACAAATCCACTGTGGGAGCGGGCTTGCTCGCGAAGGGGCCGTGTCAGTCAACATCAATGGTGAATGACACACCGTTTTCGCGAGCAAGCCCGCTCCCACAGGGGTCGTGTGCCAACTCATCAAATCCCAGACAAAAAAAGCCCGATCTCGCTAAAGCGTTCAATCGGGCTACACACTCAGGAGCAACAAGTGCAAAGGGAGGTCGATGCGCGTACAGGCTTGAAGGGTTGCGCCAGGTCACTAGACCATCCAGCGATTATCTGGCGATTAACGGATCAGGCGACCTGGGAAAGCTTGGCGTTGGCCTGGTTCAGGCCCTTCTCCTGGAAGTCGCCGCCCAGGTTCATGCCTTCGGCGTGAATGAAGGTCACGTCGTGGATACCGATGAAAGCCATGACCTGACGCAGGTACGGTTCCTGGTGATCCGCCGGGCCGCCAGCGTAGATCCCGCCGCGAGCAGTCAGCACGTAGGCACGTTTGCCGGTGAGCAGACCTTGCGGGCCGGTGTCGGTGTACTTGAAGGTCACGCCGGCACGCAGCACGTGGTCGAGCCAGGCTTTAAGGGTGCTCGGGATCGCAAAGTTGTACATCGGCGCAGCCATGACCAGCACGTCGGCGGCCCAGCAATTCGTCGGTCAACTGGTTGGAGCGATCCAGGGACGCCTGTTCGATGTCGTTGCGTTGTTCGGCAGGTTTCATCCAGCCGCCCAGCAAGTTGATGTCCAGATGCGGCACTGGATTAACGGCCAGGTCACGAACGGTGATCTGATCGGCCGGGTGTGTAGCTTTCCATTGGCTGATGAAGGTCTGGGTCAACTGACGGGAAACCGAGTCTTGCTGACGGGCGCTGCTTTCGATGATCAGAACGCGGGACATGGGATGTAGCCTCCATCTGAGAATGCTGTAAGTCGATGGAGTGGAGATTAAACAGAGTCATATCGATGAAAAAGCGCAAATAACTGCTATAAAGCATCGATAAATTCGTTTATAAGCGGAGCATGCCCAGTGGGCCTGCTCCGCAGGACGTCATTTTGGGGTGCAGGTCAGATCGATTCGCATCTTGATAATGGTCCGGGTGAACTTGGCGGTAGCGTTGGTGTGCTTGCCGGCAGGCACATCGATATTGCGAGTTCGCGGCGCTTCCGGGCCATTGTTGAAAACCACCTTACAGATTGCGTCGGTGGTGCCGAAGTTGTTCACCTGAATGGAGGCCATGTCGCTATCCGTGTCATAGGAGTTGTAGTCGATGCTCAAGCCATTGAGCGTTTTCTGAACATCGATCGGATAGGCAAACGCAGTCAGCGGCAGCATCACCAGCAGCGCACAACCCGATACCACACAACAGAATTTTTTCATTCGGCAGTCTCCAATAAGGACTGCCAGCTTAGGACAAGAGGAGCTCATCATGAAAGCGCCCCGCGTGACCCTTGATCAATGGCGAACGTTGCAGGCCGTGGTCGACCACGGTGGTTTCGCCCAGGCCGCCGAAGCGCTGCACCGCTCGCAATCCTCGGTGAGCTACACCGTGGCACGCATGCAGGACCAGCTCGGTGTGCCGCTGTTGCGTATCGACGGCCGTAAAGCAGTGCTCACCGAAGCCGGCGGCGTGTTGCTGCGCCGTTCGCGGCAATTGGTGAAACAGGCCAGCCAACTGGAAGACCTGGCCCACCACATGGAGCAAGGCTGGGAAGCGGAAGTGCGGCTGGTGGTCGATGCCGCTTACCCGAGCGCCCGCCTCGTCCGCGCCTTGACCGCGTTCATGCCGCAAAGCCGTGGCTGCCGGGTGCGCTTGCGTGAAGAAGTATTGTCGGGTGTGGAAGAAGTCCTGCTCGAAGGCGTGGCCGACCTGGCCATCACCGGTCTCAGCATTCCCGGTTACCTGGGCGCCGAATTGAGTGACGTGGAATTTGTCGCCGTCGCTCACCCCGAACACCCGCTGCATCGCCTAAACCGCGAAATCAACTTCCAGGACCTGGAAACCCAGATGCAAGTGGTCATCCGCGACTCCGGCCGCCAGCAGCCACGGGACGTTGGCTGGCTCGGTGCCGAACAGCGCTGGACCGTCGGCAGCCTGGCCACGGCCGCCACGTTCGTCGGCAGCGGGCTGGGTTTTGCCTGGTTGCCTCGGCACATGATCGAACGGGAATTGAAGGAAGGTACGCTCAAGCTGCTACCGTTGGACCAGGGCGGCAGCCGCAACCCGAGCTTTTATCTGTACTCGAACAAGGACAAACCCTTGGGCCCGGCGACGCAGATCCTCATAGAATTGCTGCGCACCTTCGACACCGCGCCGCTGGATGCGCCCTTCGCCGCCCCAGAACAAGCCTGACACGGAGTTTTTGCATGGCCTATTTCGAACATGAAGGTTGCAACCTGCACTATGAGGAATACGGCCATGGCACTGCGCTGCTATTGGTCCACGGGCTGGGTTCCAGCACTCTGGACTGGGAAATGCAGATCCCGGCGTTATCCGCCCACTACCGGGTGATCGTCCCGGATGTGCGCGGCCACGGTCGCTCGGACAAACCTCGCGAGCGCTATAGCATCGCCGGCTTCAGCGCCGACCTGATCGCACTGATGCAACACCTGAACCTCGGGCCGACCCATTACGTGGGCCTGTCCATGGGCGGCATGATCGGTTTTCAACTGGCCACGGATCAGCCGCAACTGCTCAAGAGCCTGTGCATCGTCAACAGCGCACCCGAGGTCAAACTGCGCAGCCGCGACGATTACTGGCAGTGGTTCAAACGCTGGAGCCTGATGCGCGCGCTTAGCCTCGGCACCATCGGCAAGGCCTTGGGTGGCAAGCTGTTCCCCAAACCGGAACAGGCCGATTTGCGACAAAAAATGGCCGAGCGCTGGGCAAAAAACGACAAACATGCTTATCTCGCCAGCTTCGATGCCATCGTTGGCTGGGGGGTTCAGGAACGACTTTCCAATGTGACCTGTCCAACCCTGATCGTCAGCGCCGACCGTGACTACACGCCGGTAGCGCTGAAAGAAACCTATGTAAAACTGCTGCCCGATGCGCGGCTGGTGGTGATCGCCGATTCGCGCCACGCCACCCCGCTGGATCAACCCGAACGTTTTAACCAAACCCTGCTCGAGTTTCTCACCGCAGTCGACACCACTACTCAGGATCACTGACCCATGTTGAAAAAAATCGCCCTCGTCGCCGGCTCCGTACTGTTTGCCGCCAACCTGATGGCTGCAACGCCTGCCAAGGCGCCACACGTTGAGTTGGTCACCACCAACGGCACCATCGAAATCGAACTGGATCCGGTCAAGGCGCCGATCAGTACCAAGAACTTTCTGGATTACGTCAACAGCGGCTTCTACAACAACACGATTTTCCACCGCGTGATCCCGGGCTTCATGGTTCAGGGCGGCGGTTTTACTCAACAGATGACGCAAAAAGACACCAAGGCGCCGATCAAGAACGAGTCCAAGAACGGTTTGCATAACGTCCGTGGCACGCTGTCCATGGCCCGCACTTCCGATCCGGATTCGGCCACCAGCCAATTCTTCGTCAACGTCAAAGACAACGACTTCCTCGACAGCGGCGACGGCTATGCCGTATTCGGCAAAGTGGTCAAAGGCATGGATGTGGTGGACGTCATCGTCAACTCGCCAACCACCACCAAAAGCGGCATGAAAGATGTGCCGGCCGATCCAGTGTTCATCAAGTCGGCCAAAGTCATCAACTAAGCTTCATTGGATGTTTTGAGCGGCTGTCGCTTTGCGGCACCGCTCACACTGTTCAAAGGAGAGCCCCAGCGCGGGCGGAGAACCAATGCTTTATCGCCGTTTTGAAAGACTGATCGACATCTTCCGCGATGCACCGACGGCGGCTCCGCCGGATCGGGTTCTCCCCTTCTACACCTATTACTTGAAGCAGGTCTGGCCGAGTTTCGCCGCCCTGCTGGTCGTCGGCCTGTTCGCCTCGTTGATCGAAGTGGCGCTGTTCAACTACCTGAGCCGTATCATCGACCTGGCCCAAGGCACGCCGAACCCCAACTTCTTCCAGGACCACGCGCTCGAACTGACCTGGATGGTGGTGGTCACCCTGATCCTGCGCCCGATTTTCTTCGGCCTGCACGACCTGCTGGTGCATCAAACCCTGACGCCGGGCATGACCAGCCTGATTCTCTGGCAGAACCACCGCTACGTGCTCAAACAGAGCCTGAATTTCTTCCAGAACGACTTCGCCGGGCGCATCGCCCAGCGCATCATGCAAACCGGCAACGCCCTGCGCGACTCCGCCGTGCAAGCCGTGGACGCCTTGTGGCATGTGCTGATCTACGCCATCAGCGCGCTGGTGCTGTTTGCCGAAGCCGACTGGCGCCTGATGATCCCGCTGATCACCTGGATCGCAGGCTTCATCGGTGCACTTTATTACTTCGTGCCACGGGTCAAGGATCGCTCGGTGCAGTCTTCCGATGCGCGCTCAAAACTCATGGGGCGGATCGTCGACGGCTACACCAACATCACCACCCTGAAGCTGTTTGCCCACACCAATTTTGAACAGCAGTACGCCAAGGAAGCCATCAAGGAGCAAACCGAAAAAGCCCAGTTGGCCGGCCGTGTGGTCACCAGTATGGACGTGGCCATCACCAGCATGAACGGCCTGCTGATCGTCGCCACCACCGGCCTGGCCCTGTGGCTGTGGTCTCAGTCACTGATCTCGGTGGGCGCGATTGCCCTGGCCACAGGCCTGGTGATCCGCATCGTCAACATGTCCGGCTGGATCATGTGGGTGGTCACCGGCATCTTCGAAAACATCGGTATGGTCCAGGACGGTTTGCGGACCATCGCCCAACCGGTCAGCGTCACCGACCGCGAGCAGGCCAAGCCACTGGCGGTGGGCCACGGCGAAGTACGGTTCGAGCACGTCGATTTCCACTACGGCAAGAAGAGCGGGATCATCGGCGGCCTTAACCTGACGATCAAACCCGGTGAGAAAATCGGCTTGATCGGGCCGTCCGGTGCCGGTAAATCGACCCTGGTGAACCTGTTGCTACGCCTCTATGACGTGCAGGGCGGGCGAATCCTCATCGATGGCCAGAACATCGCCGAGGTCGGCCAGGAAAGCCTGCGCGAACGCATCGGCATGATCACCCAGGACACCTCGCTGCTGCACCGCTCGATTCGCGACAACCTGCTTTACGGCAGGCCCGACGCCACCGACGCCGAACTCTGGGAAGCGGCGCACAAGGCCCGGGCTGACGAGTTCATCCCGTTGCTCTCGGACGCCGAAGGCCGCACCGGCTTCGATGCGCATGTCGGTGAGCGTGGGGTGAAACTTTCCGGCGGCCAGCGTCAGCGGATCGCTATCGCCCGGGTGTTGCTCAAGGACGCGCCGATCCTGATCATGGACGAGGCCACCTCGGCGCTGGACTCGGAAGTCGAAGCAGCGATCCAGGAAAGCCTGGAAACCCTGATGCAGGGCAAAACCGTGATCGCCATCGCCCACCGCCTCTCGACCATCGCCCGGATGGATCGGCTGGTAGTGCTGGAAAACGGCAAGATCGCCGAAACCGGCACCCACGCCGAACTGCTGGCCCATGGCGGGTTGTATGCGCGGTTGTGGCAGCACCAGACGGGTGGGTTTGTCGGGATTGATTGAGACCTGAAGATCAAAAGATCGCAGCCTTCGGCAGCTCCTACAGGTGTACGCCGATCCAATGCAGGAGCTGCCGAAGGCTGCGATCCTGGTGCCAGCCGCCCTTTCCAAAAAACCAAAAAAACCGCCACAACCCGCTAACCACGGGCCTTGGCGGTTTTTTATGGCCTGCTGGATTTCCGCAAAAACCCTGCCGTACTCAGCCAAGGTTCTGGAAATGAGCCGTCTCGGTCGGGTTGTTCGTCGGTGGTCGATTCCCCGCCCGTGAACTGCCCGCCTACATCGTCGCCCAAGTGATTGGCGGGATCATCGCGGCGACATTGCTCTACTACATCGCCAGCGGCAAGGAAGGCACCTGAGGCCCGTGGCGAGGATCAGGCTTGCCGATAAGGCAAGGCGGTCCTCGCTTCCTCGGCATACGCCAGGACCCCGACACGTTCTTGCTGCAAAAAGTCTTTGACGGCTGCTTTCAAACCGGGATGACGCAGGTAATGCCAGGAATGGGTGATCACCGGTTCGAACCCACGAATCAACTTGTGCTCACCCTGCGCCCCGGCGTCAAAACGCTGGAAACCATTGGCAATGGCGTAATCCATGCCCTGATAGAAACAGGTTTCGAAATGCAAACGGTCGTACTCCGCCAGGCAACCCCAGTAACGGCCGTAGAAACTGTCGCCACCCACCAGGCTGAACGCCATGGCCACCGGCCGTGAGCCTTGTTTGGCCAGCACCACGCGAATCGACTCCGGCATGCGCTCGGCCAACAGGCTGAAGAACTCCCGCGTCAGGTACGGCGTTTGTCGACGCACCGCGTAGGTATTGGCATAGCAGGCATAGACGAAATCCCACTGCGCCTGGGTCAGTTGCGCACCTTCAAGCCATTCGAACTCAATGCCCTGCCCGGCCACTTGCTCGCGTTCCTTGCGCATCTGTTTGCGCTTGCGCGAACTGAGCGCGTCGAGAAAATCCTGGAAGTCCCGATAACCGCGGTTCTGCCAGTGATACTGACAGCCGATGCGCTGCAACCAGCCGGGTTGTTCGGCCAATGCTGCGTCAGTAAATGGATCGGTGAAGTTGATGTGCGCGCTGGAGAGTTCTTCGATTTCCAGATACCCCGGCAGGCTTTTCAGCAACTCAAAGCCATCCTCGACATTGGCCGCCAGCAAACGCGGCCCGCTGACCGGGCTGAACGGCACGGCGGTCAACAGCTTGGGGTAATACTCGATACCGGCTCGCGCACAGGCATCGGCCCAGGCGTGGTCGAACACGTACTCGCCATAGGAATGCCATTTGCGATAACTGGGCAATGCAGCGATCAGGCGGTCGCCTTCGATGTGCAGTAAATGCTCAGGCTGCCAGCCTGAATGCGGGCCGACGCTGCCACTGTCTTCCAGGGCGCAGAGGAAAGCGTGACGCAGAAACGGCTGATTTTCAGGTACCAGCGCGTCCCACGTTTGCGGCGCGATTTCGGACAGACTTTCCAGACGTTGCAGCGGCATCGACATTCTCACTGTTGCTTTGCGTGACAGCTTGGCGAGTATCGCTTATCACCATACTTTCCACACCCTTCATCCGCCCACAACGCTCTGGATCAATGGGTGCCTGTTTTTGGAGTGTCGGGGTCTACCCGGCCACTGCATTCCTCCTGACAGACCGCACTCGCTGACTGTGCGACTGCTTCGCAGCCGAGCGGGAGCAAGCCCCCTCGCCACAAAAAAGCGCTGCCCACAAAAAGATCGCAGCCTGCGGCAGCTCCTTGCCGACCGGGCTCAACCGCAATATTGCGTTGAAACCCGACCCTGTAGGAGATGCCGCAGGCTGCGATCTTTTTAAGCGTTAACTCAGCGCTTGCGCAGAATCACACTACCAATCGAATACCCGGCACCAAACGAGCTAAGCACCGCCAGTGAACCGCTGGCCAGATCATCCTGGTTCTTGTGAAACGCAATCACGGAACCGGCGGAGCTGGTGTTGGCGTAGGTGTCGAGGATCACCGGTGCTTCTTCTTCGCTGGCTTCGCGGCCCAGCAGTTTCTTGACGATCAAGTGGTTCATGCTGAGGTTGGCCTGGTGCAGCCAGAAGCGCTTCACGTCACCGACATTCAGCTTGTTCTCGTCCAGGTGCGTGGCGATCAGCTCGGCAACCATCGGGCACACATCGCGGAATACCTTGCGGCCTTCCTGCACGAACAGTTTGTCCCGGGCGCCAACGCCCTCTTCCGCCGCGCGGTTGAGGAAGCCAAAGTTGTTGCGGATGTTGTTGGAGAACTTGGTCAGCAGTTTGGTGCTGACAATGTCGAACTGGTACGGGGAGGTCGCCAGGTCAGCACGTTCGATGATCACCGCGGTGGCGGCGTCGCCGAAGATGAAGTGGCTGTCACGGTCGCGGAAGTTCAGGTGGCCGGTGCAGACTTCCGGGTTGACCATCAGAATCGCCCGGGCCTGGCCCAGTTGCACGCTGTTGGTGGCGGCCTGAATGCCGAAGGTCGCCGAGGAGCACGCGACGTTCATGTCGAAACCGAAACCTTGAATGCCCAGGGCTTCCTGGACTTCGATGGCGATGGCCGGGTAGGCGCGTTGCAGGTTGGAACAGGCGACGATCACGCCGTCGATGTCCGCGGCGGTCTTGCCGGCGCGTTGCAAGGCTTGCTCGGCAGCGCCGATGGCCATCTGGCAGAGCACCGACCATTCGTCGTTGGAACGCTCGGGCAGGCGTGGTGCCATGCGTTGCGGGTCCAGGATGCCGTCCTTGTCCATGACAAAGCGGCTTTTGATGCCGGACGCTTTTTCGATAAACGCTGCACTGGACTCGGTCAACGCTTCGATCTCGCCGCGCGCGATGGCATCGGCGTTGTCGGCGTTGAATTGCGCGACGTAAGCGTTGAAAGACTGCACCAGCTCTTCGTTGGAGATGCTGTTGGCCGGGGTGTACAGGCCGGTGCCGCTGATGACGACATTATGCATGGTCGTTTCTCTAATCTGTTCAGGCAGAAAGCGTTGGCACCGACGTACCAACACACAAAGGGTCTTTTCCCGTCCAGGGAAGCAAACCTGGCAACGCTTTATTCCGATCCGCGTGTGCCTGTGAAGGCTCAAAACTGCGGGGCCGGCGTTTATAGGCGCGAAGTTTGCCATAAACGCTGGGGTTTAGCCCCTTTTGCAAGCGCAACGGCATAGCTGTCAGGGCTTATGTGGCGAGGGGTTTACCCCCGTCCGGCTGCGAAGCAGTCGTAAAACCGGCGCACTCGGTGCAACTGATGCACCGCGGTTGCAGGTTTTGGGGCGGCTTCGCCACCCAACGGGGTAAACCCCTCGCCACAAAAGCCGGCTCCCGCAGGAGTTTATGGCTCTACTTGCGTCCACTGTTTGTTCAGACGCTTATCCGAAATCGGCACCTTGGTTCCCAATTGCTGGGCGAACAGGGAAACCCTGTATTCCTCCAGCCACCAACGATACAACTCCAGCTGCGGATCGCGCTTGCCTTCCTGGGCGTGTTTGTTGGCGCGAGTCTGATACTGCGTCCACAGGCCGGACAATTCGCCGCTCCAGACCCGATCCCGCTGCACTTGCGCGCCGATTTTCTCGAAGCGCTGCTCGACCGCTTTCAAATAACGCGGCAGTTCCTTGAGCCACTGCATCGGGGTTTCCCGGACAAAACCTGGATACACCAGATGACTGAGCTGCTGCTTGATGTCATTCAGGGCTACGGCCTGCGCCAGATCGATCTTGCCCTTGAAGCGTTTTTGCAGCCCGTGCCAGAGCTTGAGAATCTCCAGCGTCAGCTTCGCCAGACGTTCGGCGTGCTCAGTCCAGCCACCGCGCTTGCGATCGGCCAACGACGCCAAACCGGCGCCATCGCGGGGCAACGGATCTTCGCCGTCGAGAATGCAGCTGTCGAGGCTGGCCAACAGGATGTCCTCCACCAAGGCATCGATGCGCCCCAGCTCCCGGTACATCAGCCCCAGCTCAGTCAACCCCGGCAACTTGCCGCGCAGGAACTTCGCCGGCTCGGCCAGTTGCTGCATCAGCAAGCGCTGCAACGCGCGGCGATGCTGGAACTCGGCTTCGGCCGGGGTCGAGAAACGCCCTTCCTTGACCGTGCCCGCCTCCTCCACCAGCGCCGGATACACCGTCATCGACAGCCCGGCGATCTTCTGCTGGGTTTTCTCGGCGACGGCCGCAAAGACTTTCGGCTCCACCGGTTGCTGGTTTTTCGCGGTTTGCGGAACGGCCAATGCAGCCTGGCTCGCTTCAGCGAAGCGTGCGGTCAACTCGGCCAGATCACGCCCCTCGCCAAGGAACTTGCCTTGGCCATCGACGATTTCCAGGTTCATCCGCAGGTGGCTGTCGACCTGTTGAGAAGCTTCCGCCCAGGCTTCATCGCTGACCCGCGCCCCCGTCATGCGCAGCAGTTCGCGGCCCAGCGCCTGAGGCAGCGAGCCCTCGGCGAAGGTCATGCGCTGCAACGCGGCTTTGACGAAGTCCGGCACTGGCACAAAGTTCTTGCGCAGGGCTTTGGGCAGGTTGCGGACCAACGCGATGCACTTGGCCTCGATCACGCCCGGCACCAGCCATTCCAGGCGTTCCGGCGGCAGCATCGGCAACAGCGGCGCCGGAACGCGCAGGGTCACGCCGTCGCGCGGGTGATTCGGTTCGAAGTGGTAGCTCAGCGCCAACTCCAGATCACCGATGTGCAAGGTGTCCGGATAATGCAAGGCGGTGACTTCACTGGCCTCGCGGGCCAGCACGTCTTCTTCGCGCATGATAAGCAGTTGCGGGTCTTTTTGGCTGTTGACCTTGTACCAACTGTCGAAGGTCGCGGTCTGGTGAATCTCCGCCGGCAGTCGCGCGTCGTAGAAGGCGAACAGGGTTTCTTCATCGGCCAGGATGTCGCGACGACGGGCCTTGGCCTCCAGTTCGTCGAGCTGTTCCAGCAGTTGCGCGTTGGCCGTCAGGCACTTGGCCTTGGACTGAATCTCACCGCGCACCAAGCCTTCACGAATGAAAAACTCGCGAGACACGACGGGATCAATCGGCCCGTAATGCACCGGCCGGCGCCCGACGATGATCAGCCCGAACAAGGTGATCTGCTCAAACGCCACGACCTGGCCGCGCTTCTTCTCCCAATGCGGTTCGAAGTGGTTTTTCTTGATCAGGTGCCCGGCCAGCGGCTCGATCCAGTCGGCGTCGATCTTGGCAACCATCCGCGCATAAAGCTTGGTGGTTTCCACCAGCTCGGCAGTCATCAGCCATTGCGGGCGCTTCTTGCCCAGCCCGGACGATGGGTGAATCCAGAAGCGCCGCTGACGGGCGCCGAGGTAATCACCGTCTTCGGTTTTCTGGCCGATCTGGCTGAGCAACCCGGACAGCACGGCTTTGTGCAGTTTCGGGTAATCGGCCGGCTCTTTGTTGATGGTCAACTGCATGTCGCGGCAGATCAGGCTCAACTGACGGTGCGAGTCGCGCCATTCGCGCAGACGCAGGTAATTCAAGAAATTCTTGCGGCACCAGTTGCGCAGCGGACTTGCCGTCAGCGCCTGGCGCTGCTCTTCAAAACCACGCCACAAATTGACCAGCCCGGCAAAGTCCGAGTCCACGTCTTTCCATTGCGCGTGCGCCTGGTCAGCGGCTTGCTGACGCTCCGGCGGACGCTCGCGCGGGTCCTGAATCGACATCGCACTGGCGACGATCAGCACTTCCTGCAAGCTGCCGAGTCTGGCCGCTTCCAGCAGCATGCGGCCCATGCGCGGGTCCACCGGCAAGCGCGCCAGATTGCGCCCCAGCGGGGTCAACTGACTGTTGCGATCCACCGCCGAGAGTTCTTGCAGCAGGTTGAAACCGTCGCTGATCGCCTTGCCATCCGGCGGCTCGATAAACGGGAAGTCGGTGATCTCGCCGAGGCGCAGATGCAACATCTGCAAAATGACCGCCGCGAGGTTGGTCCGCAGGATCTCCGGATCGGTAAATTCCGGGCGGCCAATGAAATCTTCTTCGCTGAAAAGGCGAATGCAAATGCCCGGCTCGACTCGCCCGCAACGACCTTTACGCTGGTTGGCACTGGCTTGGGAAATCGCTTCGATGGGCAGGCGCTGGACCTTGGCGCGGTAGCTGTAACGGCTGATGCGCGCGGTGCCGCTGTCGATCACGTAACGAATGCCCGGCACGGTCAGCGAGGTTTCCGCAACGTTGGTCGCCAGGACCACCCGGCGCCCTGGGTGCGACTGGAAAATCCGCTGCTGCTCGGCCGGCGACAAACGTGCGTAGAGCGGCAGGATTTCGGTGTGCTTGAGCTGAGCCTTGCGCAGCATGTCCGCCGCGTCGCGAATCTCGCGCTCGCCGGGCAGGAACACCAGCACGTCGCCTGGGCTCTTGCCTTCGCTGCGTTCAAACGCTGCAATTTCGTCGAGGGTGGCGAGGATCGCCTGGTCCACCGTCAAGTCGTCTTCTACGCGGTTGCCCTCCTCGTCCTGCTCAAGGGTCAGCGGGCGATACCAGGTTTCCACCGGGAAGGTCCGGCCCGAGACTTCAACGATTGGCGCGTCATCGAAATGCTTGGAAAAGCGTTCCAGGTCGATCGTCGCCGAGGTGATGATGACCTTGAGGTCGGGGCGCTGCGGCAGCAGCTGGCGCAGGTAGCCGAGCAGGAAGTCGATGTTGAGGCTGCGCTCGTGGGCCTCGTCGATGATGATCGTGTCGTATTTGCGCAGCATCCGGTCGCGGTGCATCTCGTTCAGCAGGATGCCGTCGGTCATGAGCTTGATCCTGGTGTCCGGACCGACCTGGTCGGTGAACCGCACCTGGTAGCCGACCAGCGCGCCCAACGGCGTCGCCAACTCTTCAGCCACCCGACTCGCCACACTGCGCGCAGCAATTCGACGTGGCTGGGTGTGGCCGATCAGGCCATGTTGGCCGCGACCGATTTCCAGGCAAATTTTCGGCAACTGGGTGGTTTTACCCGAACCGGTTTCGCCGGCAATGATCAGCACCTGATGCTTGAGCAGCGCTGCCTTGATTTCGTCGCGCTTGGCGGCGATCGGCAGGCTGTCGTCATAACGAATCACCGGCAGGCTGGCGCGCCGCGCCAACACCTGATCACAGGACGCCTGCATGCGCGTCACCCACTGGGCCAACTTGGCTTCGTCAGGTTTCTTGCGCAGCTCAAGCAACTGCCGCCGCAGCCGGTGGCGGTCGGCGAGCATGGCGTGATCGAGGTTTTTCAGCAGTTTGTCGATGGAAGGCGATTCGTCAGTCATCAGGTACGCAATAAGTCGTCTAGTGGCGCAAGGGGGCGATTGTCGCAGATTTGGAGCACTGAACACGACTGTGAAGCGCTTTTGTGGCGAGGGGGTTGCCCCCGTTGGGTTGCGAAGCGACCCTAAAACCATCCACCGCAGCGTTTCAGATATATCGCGATGACCTGATTACGACTGCTTCGCAGCCGAACGGGGGCAAGCCCCCTCGCCACAGGGTGTTCGCTTGAGTGAGTTATTCGTTATCGAAGCCTTTGCGCCGATACGGGAAAACGTCGATCACTTTGCCTGCCCGAATCGCCTCTTGCAGGCTCTTCCAGTAATCGGCGTTGTACAACTCGCCATGCAACTGATCAAACAACCGCCGCTGCCCCGAATCGGCAAACAAAAACGGTGGAAACTCCTCGGGAAACACATCCAGCGGCCCGATCGAATACCACGGCTCGGAGGCCATTTCATCTTCCGGTGTGCGCGGTTGCGGGATGTGGCGGAAGTTGGCTTCAGTCAGGAAGCAAATCTCGTCGTAGTCATAAAACACCACGCGTCCGTGCCGGGTGACGCCGAAGTTCTTCAGCAGCATGTCGCCAGGGAAGATGTTCGCCGCCGCCAGTTGCTTGATCGCCAGGCCGTAATCTTCCAGCGCTTCGCGGACCTGCGCCTCGTTGGCGTTTTCCAGGTAGAGGTTCAGCGGCGTCATCCGCCGTTCGGTCCAGCAGTGGCGAATCAGCACGGTATCGTCTTCGACCGACACCGTGGACGGCGCCACATCGAGCAGTTCTTCAAGGCACGCCGGCTCGAACTTGCTCAGCGGAAAACGGAAGTCGGCGAATTCCTGGGTATCGGCCATGCGCCCGACACGGTCGACGCTTTTCACCAGCCGGTACTTCTCGATCACCGTAGCCCGGTCGACGTTTTTCGACGGCGAGAAACGGTCTTTGATGATTTTGAATACGGTATTGAAACCCGGCAGGGTGAACACGCTCATGACCATGCCGCGCACACCGGGGGCCATGATGAACTGGTCGTCGGTGTTGGCCAGGTGATTGATCAGCGCCCGGTAGAACTCGGACTTGCCGTGCTTGTAGAAGCCGATCGAGGTGTACAGCTCGGCGATGTGCTTGCCCGGCAGGATGCGTTTGAGGAAACCGATGAACTCCGCCGGCACCGGCACATCGACCATAAAGTACGAGCGGGTGAACGAGAAGATGATCGACACGTCCGCTTCATCGGTGATCAGCGCATCGATCTGAATGCCGCGACCTTCGCGGTGCAGCAATGGAATCACCAGCGGCCATTGTTCGTCCTGGGTGTAGATGCGCCCCACCAGGTACGCGCCCTTGTTGCGGTAAAGCACCGAGGAGAACAGTTCGACGGACAGTTCCGGGTCTTTGCAGACCCAGTCCGGCAGGTTCTCGCGCAGTTGCGCTTCGAGCCGGCGCAGGTCGCCGGCCAGGTCGGCGTAATCCTCGCTGAAACGGTAGTCGGCAAAGATGCTCGCCAACATTTCCGACAAGTGCCCCTGAGGCTTGTAGGTGCGGGTTTGCGCAGCCCTGGCCCGGCGCAGGCTCGGCCGGGTGGTGTGGATGAACATGCAGCCGTCGCTAATGAGGTCGTGGCTGAACAGCCCGCAGAAGATCGAGTTGTACCAGGTCTCGGACAGTTCATCGTCGAACCGCAGGTCGATCAGCGTGATGTAGGCGCTTTTGACCAGCGGCCAACTGCTGACGTCCATCAACGTGTCGGTCTCGAAGGACGCCCGCAGGCGCTCCACCGTCTCGCCGACTTTATCTTCGTACAGATTGATCCGCGCCGCCGACGCCGATTGCGTCTCCTGCCACTGGGCCCGCTCGAAGCGGGCCCGGGCGCCGTCAGTGATCTGGCGAAAATGCTCGCGGTAGTCGTCAAAGCCATCGAGGATCATTCGAGCGATATCGGCGGCTGGCCAATGCTGCGGCATGGTGAGACCTCTGCGGAATTCTGGAAGCCTGAGCTTAGCCAGTGAACCCGGTGCAGGAGAAGCGTAATTTTTGCCATTGATGTCGATAGTCGAGCGGGCCTTTGCGACAGTTTTTTAATCGACCATCAGGTCAGTAAACAGTCCAGCCGGTCACGTCGGCGCCGCTTGACCGATTCTTCTGCACGCCGCCAATCTCACTCGCCTCATCAATTAAATGCCCGATTTGCGGTTGCCATCGTCAGGGCTCTCGGCAACACTTCCGTCCCCATAAAGGAAGGAGTGCACCGTGAGCCCTGTCGATATTGTTCGTTTACTGTCGCTGGCGGCAATCTGGGGCGCGAGCTTCCTGTTCATGCGCATCATCGCCCCGGTGATTGGCACTATTCCCACGGCGTTTTTCCGGGTGTCGATTGCAGCGGCCGGTTTGCTGGTGATCCTCGGGCTGATGCGCATCAGCTGGGATTTCAAAGGCAAACTCAAGACGGTGATGCTGCTCGGGGTGATCAACTCCGGGATTCCGGCGACCCTGTATTCCGTGGCCGCGCAAGTGCTGCCGGCCGGCTACTCGGCAATCTTCAACGCCACTACGCCGTTGATGGGCGTGCTGATCGGCGGGTTGTTCTTCCATGAAAAACTGACTGCGGCCAAGCTTGGCGGAGTGTTCCTCGGGCTGTTTGGTGTTGGCGTCCTGACCCGTGCCGGCCCGGTGGCGTTCGATATGCAACTGCTGATGGGCGCCCTCGCCTGCTTGCTGGCGACGACCTGCTACGGCTTCGCCGGGTTCCTCGCCCGCCGCTGGCTCGATCAGGCCGGCGGTCTCGACAGTCGTTTGTCCGCGCTGGGCAGCATGCTGGGTGCCACGTTGTTCCTGTTGCCGTTGTTCGGCTACAGCGTGATCAGCAATCCACCGGCGAGCTGGGGCGGCTGGAATGTCTGGCTGTCGCTGCTGGGGTTGGGGCTGGTGTGTACCGCGTTTGCGTACATCGTGTACTTCCGGTTGCTGAGTTCGATCGGGCCGGTGAAGTCGATGACAGTAACCTTCATGATCCCGCCGTTCGGCGTGCTGTGGGGCGCGCTGTTGCTGGATGAGCCGTTGTCGATGGCGCACATCTATGGCGGGGTGTTGATTGCCGCGGCGTTGTGGCTGGTGTTGAAACCGGCGGTGGTGAAGGTTGTGGAATTGGCGGAGCGGTAATCAATCCTGAGCCAGATGAATATCCTGTGGGAGCGGGCTTGCTCGCGAAAGCGGTGTGTCATGCAGCATTAATGTCGACTGACACGGCCTCTTCGCGAGCAAGCCCGCTCCCACAGTTTGATCTCGGGTGTTCACACAATCACTGTGGGAGCGAGCCTGCTCGCGAAGGCGTCAGCCGCTACACCGCCGCTTTAAACCCTTCTTCGCGCTGCAACGCCCGCGCCTGGATCACATTGAGAATGGCGCAACCTTCGCGCGTCAGCAGGTGCACCGCCCGGGTGACGCGGGTCAGGTCGCAGTCGGAAATACCGGTGAGGTTGAGGCTGGACAAGGTGTCGGTCAGATCGCGGACCACGGTGAAGCGGTGCATGGCGCAGGCGGCCATTTCGCTGAGTTCTCGGTGGGTGTTGATGTAGAGCACTGGGTTGTCGGCGTCGTAGGTGTCGATGGGAAGGTAGCGCGGCATGATTTGGTCGTGCATGGGTGTAACTCCAAATAGAGCTACCACCGTTCGCGGCCAAGCGAAAAAGGTGGCAGCTGTGTGCGGGTTGGCCGACCGGCACACCCAACCCCGGCACACCCGAAGGTGTCCCGCGCACAGCTGCCA
Source organism: Pseudomonas sp. 10S4 (assembly GCF_034344865.1). Classification (NCBI taxonomy): domain Bacteria; kingdom Pseudomonadati; phylum Pseudomonadota; class Gammaproteobacteria; order Pseudomonadales; family Pseudomonadaceae; genus Pseudomonas; species Pseudomonas sp. 10S4. The sequence continues at coordinate 3,588,249 of NZ_CP133774.1, read as the reverse complement.
TAACACGACATCCAGACATGAAAATGTCTGAACAATGACGCTGGTGCGTTTGGTGTGATCGACCGGCCAAGGTCAGTTCGCGGTGTTTTCCGCGAGCCCAAACTATAGGGGTCGATACCGAAACGCGGCAACAGGGTACGTCGTAGGAAACGTCTTGGAAAGTTGTGCGCCGCTGCAAGATCGCCCACCCCGCTGTAGGACCACTAATTCCCGCCCATACAAAATCCCTGTGGCGAGGGGGTTTACCCCGTTCGGCTGCGAAGCAGTCGCCAATCGGCAGATGCGGTGCACCTGAATAAACACGGCAGCAGGTTCTGGGGCCGCTTCTCAACCCAACGGGGTGGTGCGGCATTCCGACAAGCCCCCTCGCCACAATCAGCGCGACTGCCGGAACACAAACACCAATCCGACAATAATCAGCAGCATTCCCAGCACGCTCAACATCGCCAGCCGATTACCAAAAATCAGGTAGTCCATCACCGCCGTCACCGCCGGCACCAGGTAAAACAGGCTGGTGACATTCACCAGATTGCCCCGGGCGATCAGTCGATACAGCAGCAACGTCGCCAGCACTGACACCACCAGCCCCATCCATAACACCGGGACGATAAACCCTGCGCTGTGTTCGAAGTGAAACGGCTGGAACGGCACGAAGATCCCGCACAGCAACAGCCCGGCCAGGTACTGCACCGGCAGCGTGCCGAGCGGATTGTCAGTAATGCGTTTTTGCATGATCGAACCAAAGGTCATGCTCGCCAGCGCCAGCGAATCCAAAGAGCATCCCGGCCAACGACATCCCGGCCAGACCGATGCCTTGATAAACCACCATGATCAACCCGGCCAAACCCAGCGCCAGACCGAACATCCGACTGATTGAGCGCTGACGTTCCATGATCACCACGGTCAGGATCGGCTGCACGCCCATGATCGTCGCCATCACGCCGGGTGTGACTTTAAGGTCCAAGGCCAGCAGATAGAAAATCTGATAAGCCCCCAGCAACACCACGCCGGTGGCCATCGCGTACAACATCGGCTTGCCGCCCTTGGGCAGTTTCAGCTTGAGCAACGGTGCCAGCAGCAGCAACCCGCATAGGGCGATGGTGAAGCGGATCAGCAGGAAGGCAAAGGGTGAGGCGTGGGCCAGGCCCCATTTGGAGAAGATCGCCCCGCTGCTCCACAGCAGAACGAACAGGCTCGTGGACGCCGCCGCGAGCGCGGATTTTTTCGAAAGGACAAACATGAAATACCACCTGTCATCAGGCAAATAAAAAGCCAACTCAGCCGAAGCTGAAGTTCAGTAGTTTTTTCAGACGGACACTTTTCAGACGGGCATGGAACAGCAGGAAAAGCTGATCAGCCCGAAATGCCAACGCCTGGCGGTGATACGACTGCGCACACCGGCGTGCTACTGACAGGAGGGGGTAATGGCTGATCTGCGCAGGCTGCTGAATCCCGCACGGCACGACACCAGCGTTGACCGCTGAATCGACTACCGCGTTGATGAGGGAAGCAGGCATGGGCTGATCTTTTATGAAGGCCGTGCTCGGGAGAGCAGGCGAGCACCGACTATAACCAGCCCGCGACACAGATTGCAATGACTTGGACAAAGGGCCAGTAACGACAGGCCTGATTGAGCACCCTACCCTTCAGAGGGACAGAAAAGCCCATCGATGGGAGATAGGGAATGCACGAGATCACATGCCAAGGGAACGGACGCACATTCGGTATCAGTTGTATAAGTCGAGGGCCAGAAATCTTGCTGCTACCAGCGCTGCCCAGTTGCAACATGAACTGGAACTGGCAGGCCCAACGAGCATTGATCTATCACAGGTGCGGTTCGAAGCCATCAATGCACAGGCACTGGATGCTTGCGAGCGTTGGGAATATCCAAACTTTTCATGGGATGAGGTCATAGGATGGAAAGCGAAGGAGCCTTTGTCTCTGGATATTGCCATCTGGTTCGACGATGAACTCTGCGGACTTTGCTTCGCGAATCCGAACAACAGTCGGCAACGAATCCGTATCGTGAGATTGGAAGGGCGACAGAGGGAAGCCCTTCCCTTAAAGGGCCGTATTGCGACATTGGCAATGATGGCGATTGACCGGTACGCCCAAATCCTAGGCAGCAAGTACATTGAGGTTCAGGAGCCGCTGGAAGGTGCGATTTCTATTTATAAACGACTCGGCTTTGCATTTGATTCTGAAGGCCGTCTTGTCATTGCCGTGGAGAGTCTAGCATTGTGAAAACTGCTCAATTAATGATCAAAACCGGAGGGAATATGCGAAAAGTGATTAAAAAATCCCCCACGAAGAAACGTTCATCCGAAACAGAAAACAAGCCAATCGCTGCAAAGCTATCAGCAAATCAACGTCGTTTTTTGCAGATACTCGTTGAGGGCATCGAAGGCGAACCTAGCCTGCTCGCCGGGCGCCCATAGCGCCGGCGAAAAAAACCGCTCCAATGAGCGGTTTTTTCATTTTGTGTCTGGTATCACCCAAACAACCAATACCCCAACAACGTCAGCACCACCACTGCCAGCACCGGCCGCAGTACGCGGTAAGCCTTCGGATGGCGACGCTTCCATTTTTTGACCACCCCGCTGAACTTGTCACTGGAGTTCTTGCTCCACGCGTAAGCCTGGTTGATCCCGCCAACGCGTTCGTCATCAAGATTCTGCGGAGCGGTGGCGCGGCCCAGCAGGCCACTGACCCAGCGGTTGATGCGGGTCATGATGCGGTTGCTTAGCGGCCGTTCGATGTCGCAGAACAGGATGACCCGAGTCTTTTCGGTTTCGTTCTTGACCCAGTGCACGTAGGTCTCGTCGAACATCACGTCTTCGCCATCACGCCAGGCATAGACCTGACCGTCAACGAAGATGCGGCAATCGTCGGAGTTCGGTGTCGACAGCCCCAGGTGATAACGCAGGGAACCGGCGAACGGGTCGCGGTGCGGGTTGAGGTGGCTGCCGCCCGGCAACAAGGCGAACATTGCGCCTTTGACATTGGGAATGCTGCTGACCAGCGCCACGGTTTTCGGGCACAGGGCTTCGGCCGATGGCAATGGCTTGTCGTACCATTTGAGGTAGAAACGCTTCCAGCCCTTCTTGAAGAACGAGCCGAAACCAGCGTCGTTGTTCTTTTCGGCGGCGCGAATGTAGCCCTCGTCGAACAGGTGCATCGCTTCGTCGCGAATGACTTCCCAGTTATCGCGAAGCACATCAAGTTCCGGGAACTTGCTGCGATCGAGGTAGGGTTTGGACGGAACGCCGGAGAACAGGTACATCAACGCGTTATACGGGGCAAACAGCGCCGAGTGGTTGACGAACTGACGCAGGACCGGCAATCGCGCCTTGCCGCGCAAATGCACATACAGCGTGCTGCCGAGGAACAACAGCAACAGCAACGCCTTCGCGGCAAAGGAAAAGGTCATTAACGACTCCTTGAGAATAGGCAACTGTGCGCAACGCCATTTACCCGACGTGGCAGCCGGCCATGATAACCACTACCGGCCCGGGGAAAAACCCGCCTGACTGAACATTCAGTGTTAAGGATTGCGCAACAAAGCACTTATTAACATAAGGTTCCTGAACCTCGGCTGACCTGAGTCAACCTTGACGCTTTGAAGTCAGAGTGCACTTTGTGGCGAGGGAGCTTGCTCCCGCTGGACTGCGCAGCAGTCCCTTCTTGGGATAAGGGCCACTACGCGCCCCAGCGGGAGCAAGCTCCCTCGCCACAATAGGCCCAATCCTTACTGCTGGTTCTCCGCCTCGGTAAACAGATCACTGAACAACATGCTCGACAGATAACGTTCGCCGGAGTCAGGCAGGATCACCACGATGGTCTTGCCCTGCATTTCCGGGGTTTCGGCCAGACGCACCGCAACCGCCATCGCCGCACCGCATGAGATACCGCACAAAATCCCTTCCTCCTGCATCAGGCGCAGGGCCATGGCCTTGGATTCATCGTCGGTGACCAGTTCGACCCGATCGACGATCGACAAATCGAGGTTCTTCGGCACAAAACCGGCGCCAATGCCCTGAATCTTGTGCGGGCTCGGCTTGATCTCTTCGCCGGCCATCGCCTGGGTAATCACCGGCGACGAAACCGGCTCCACCGCCACCGAGATAATCGGTTTGCCCTGGGTATTCTTGATATACCGCGAAATACCGGTAATGGTTCCGCCCGTTCCGACGCCTGCCACCAGCACATCGACCGCGCCGTCGGTATCGTTCCAGATTTCCGGGCCGGTGGTTTTTTCGTGGATGGCCGGGTTGGCCGGGTTATCGAACTGCGATGGCATGAAGTACTTGGCCGGGTCGCTGGCGAGAATTTCCGCAGCCTTTTCGATTGCGCCCTTCATGCCCTTGGCCGGCTCGGTCAGCACCAGTTCGGCCCCGAGCGCCTTGAGTACCTTGCGGCGTTCAATACTCATGGACGCTGGCATGGTCAGCATCAACTTGTAACCACGGGCAGCAGCAACAAACGCCAGGCCGATGCCGGTATTGCCGGAAGTCGGCTCCACAATGGTCATGCCAGGCTTGAGTTTGCCGGTGCTTTCGGCGTCCCAGATCATGTTCGCGCCAATCCGGCATTTGACCGAATAACCGGGGTTGCGCCCCTCGATCTTAGCCAGGATGGTCACGCCGCGCGGCGCGATGCGATTGATCTGCACCAGCGGCGTATTGCCGATGGAATGGGCGTTGTCAGCGAAAATACGGCTCATGGCTGGGTCCTTATGCAGCGTTGGATAAGCCGTCCAAGGTATGCCTGTTGCCCGTGGTCGTCCAGTCAGGTCGAACGTCCGCTGGCGGTAGCAGTCAATGACTTTATACTGCCAAGGAATTGCCACCATGAAGCGTCGATACAGTTGGCCTCTGTGGACCCTCGCTGGCCTCGTTGTGCTGCTGATTGCCGTGCACATCGCCCTGCCCTACATGGTGCGCGATTACCTCAACGACAAACTGGCCGACATGGGCGACTACCGTGGCCAGATCACTGACGTGGACCTGGCCCTGTGGCGCGGCGCCTACAAAATCAACGGACTGAAGATCGTCAAGGTCGATGGCAAAGTCCCGGTGCCGTTCGTCAATGCACCGCTGATCGACCTCGCTGTCAGTTGGCATTCGCTCTGGTACGACCATGCCGTGGTGGCCAAGGTGCAGTTCATCAAACCCGAGCTGAACTTCGTCGACGGTGGCACTAATAAACAGAACTCCCAGACCGGTCGCGGCACGGACTGGCGCGCTCAACTGAGCAAACTGCTGCCTATCACCCTGAACGAAGTGCGGATCAACGACGGGAAAATCAGTTTTCGAAACTTTAGCTCTACCCCGCCGGTAAACATGAACGCCACCCAGGTCAACGCCAGCATTTATAACCTGACCAACGTCGTCGACACCAAAGGCAAGCGCGACGCCCGTTTCGAGGGCAAGGCGCTGCTGTTGGGCCAGGCCCCGCTGGAAGCCACCGCCACCTTCGATCCGCTGAGCAACTTCGAAGACTTCGAATTTCGACTGCGAGTCAAGAACATCGAGCTCAAACGCATGAACGACTTCGCCTCGGCCTACGGCAAATTCGACTTCAACGCCGGCCATGGCGACGTGGTGATCGAAGCCGAAGCCAATAAGGGCCAGCTCAAGGGCTACATCAAGCCACTGCTGCGCGACGTCGAAGTGTTCAATTGGCAACAAGATGTCGAGAACAAGAACAAAAGCTTTTTTCGCTCGGTCTGGGAAGCCATCGTCGGTGGCACCGAAACTGTGCTGAAGAACCAGCGCAAGAACCAGTTCGCGACCAAGGTCGAACTCAGCGGCAACGTACACCAGCAAGATATCAGCGCGTTCCAGGCGTTTTTGCAGATTTTGCGCAATGGTTTCATCCAGGCGTTCAATGCCCGGTATGAACAGCCCAAGCCGGATGCGGGTTAGGGTTAGGGTTTACGCGTGACGGTGTAGCGACCCGTTTCCTCGGCCGCCTCCAATGCTGAACATTGCTGCAAGGAATCCCAGCCCAGACAGGCCAGGGCTAATGACCTGGGTACCGCTTCGCGTCCGCTGCTGTAGCGGCTGATACTGCGGGCACTGACGCCCAGTGCTTCAGCGGCCTGATTCAACGGCAACCCGGTGCGGGCGCGCCAGTTGATGAAGATCCGGGTGTTTTCGTCGGTAGCGTTTTGCGCAAGAGCATCAAGGTACAAAGAGTCTGCACCAATCTGAATATCCGGCTCGGGCCACTCCACCGTCCAGCCATCATCGCCGAGGGATGCGCCTTCAAAGACATGATCCGCAAGCAACGGCTGCAACCCCGGATAAGCGTGCAAATCCGCACTCAAATCCAGTGTCAGCTGTTGACCGTCAATAAACGTCAGCGCCAGACGATAATCCGGCAAAGCCCTGACAGCGTTCAGCCGTGGGCGCTTCATGGGTAACATCGTTTCCAGTCCTCCAACAATTGCACCTGATGGGCTCCCACCCATTCCAATGCTTCCCTGATAATCAACGGCGGCGCCCTTCCTGCCATGACTTCGACGGTTTCCAGGCTGAGCATCACGTCCAACCCGCCACCGGTCAGGTGAACGTGGGGCGGTGGATGATCCTTCTCGCGCAACTGAATGCGGTACTTATCGCGAAATAGGTATTTAGTAGACATGCCGCGAAGGCTATCGCCAAATCGGCGATACCTGAATGCTGGCCTTGCGCCGAGACTGAGTCAAGATGTGACGCCCCATTCAGAGACTGAATAACCCGTCTGCGTTCACAGTCGACCGGGCAGCGCGTTATAGTCGGGGACTACACTTATTGCGCCCCGCCCTGCCCCGTTCAGGTCGGCGTTACCGTTCGAGGATTAGCAGATGAAGTTCGAAGGCACCCAGGCCTACGTCGCCACCGATGACCTGAAGCTGGCGGTCAACGCCGCTATCACCCTGGAGCGTCCGCTGCTGGTCAAGGGCGAGCCGGGCACCGGCAAGACCATGCTCGCCGAGCAACTGGCCGAGTCCTTTGGCGCCAAGTTGATTACCTGGCACATCAAGTCCACAACCAAGGCGCATCAGGGCCTGTACGAGTACGACGCGGTCAGCCGTCTGCGTGACTCGCAACTGGGCACCGAAAAGGTCCACGACGTTCGCAACTACCTGAAAAAGGGCAAGCTGTGGGAAGCCTTCGAGTCCGAAGAACGGGTGATCCTGCTGATCGACGAAATTGACAAGGCTGACATCGAGTTCCCGAACGACCTGCTGCAAGAACTCGACAAGATGGAGTTCTACGTTTACGAGATCGACGAGACGATCAAGGCCAAGATTCGCCCGATCATCATCATTACCTCCAACAACGAGAAAGAGCTGCCGGACGCATTCCTGCGCCGCTGCTTCTTCCACTACATCGCCTTCCCGGACCGCGTGACGATGCAGCGGATCGTCGATGTGCACTACCCGAACATCAAGAAAGACCTGGTCAGCGAAGCGCTGGACGTGTTCTTCGACGTGCGCAAAGTGCCGGGCCTGAAGAAGAAGCCGTCGACCTCCGAACTGGTGGACTGGCTCAAACTGCTGATGGCCGACAACATCGGCGAAGCAGTGCTGCGCGAACGTGATCCGACCAAGGCTATCCCGCCGCTGGCCGGTGCGCTGGTGAAGAACGAACAGGACGTGCAATTGCTTGAGCGCCTGGCGTTCATGAGCCGTCGCGGCTCTCGCTAAGTATCGCTTTTTTAACAAAAGCGGAGGCGATCGCCATGCTGCTCAACCTGTTCAATGAAATGCGCGCCGCCAAGGTGCCGGTCTCGGTGCGCGAGCTGCTGGACCTGATCAACGCGCTGAAACAACGCGTGGTCTTCGCCGACATGGACGAGTTTTATTACTTGTCCCGGACGATTCTGGTGAAGGACGAAAAGCATTTCGACAAATTCGACCGGGCTTTCGGCGCCTACTTCAATGGCCTGGAAAAACTCGACGACCACCTTCAGGCATTGATTCCGGAAGACTGGCTGCGCAAGGAATTCGAGCGTTCCCTGAGCGATGAAGAACGGGCGCAGATCCAGTCCCTCGGCGGCCTCGACAAGTTGATCGAAGAGTTTAAGAAACGCCTCGAAGAACAGAAAGAACGCCATGCCGGCGGCAACAAATGGATCGGCACCGGCGGCACCAGCCCGTTCGGCTCCGGCGGCTTTAACCCGGAAGGTATTCGGGTCGGCGATGCCGGCAAGCGTCAGGGCAAAGCGGTCAAGGTCTGGGATCAGCGCGAGTACAAGAACCTCGACGACTCGGTGGAACTGGGCACGCGCAACATCAAGGTTGCCCTGCGCCGGCTGCGCAAATTTGCCCGTCAGGGTGCGGCCGAAGAACTGGACATCGACGGCACCATCGACCACACCGCCCGCGATGCCGGGCTGCTGAACATTCAGATGCGGCCGGAGCGGCGCAACACCGTCAAGCTGTTGCTGCTGTTCGACATCGGCGGCTCGATGGACGCCCACGTGAAGATTTGCGAAGAGCTGTTCTCGGCCTGCAAGACCGAGTTCAAGCACCTGGAGTACTTCTACTTCCACAACTTCCTTTATGAGTCGGTGTGGAAGAACAACATGCGCCGCACCTCCGAGCGTTTCTCGACTCAGGATCTGCTGCACAAATACGGCGCCGATTACAAAGTGATCTTCATCGGCGACGCCGCCATGGCGCCCTATGAAATCACCCAGGCTGGCGGCAGCGTGGAGCACTGGAACGAAGAGGCGGGTTATGTGTGGATGCAGCGCTTCATGGCGAAGTACAAGAAGCTCATCTGGATCAACCCGTACCCGAAAGACACTTGGGGCTACACCTCGTCGACCAACATCGTGCGCGATTTGATCGAAGACCAGATGTATCCGCTGACCTTGCGCGGGTTGGAGGAAGGGATGCGGTTTTTGTCCAAGTAGAGATGATTGTTGTCCGGGATGACACCATCGCGGGCAAGCCTCGTTCCTACAGGGTTAACACCGAAACCTGTAGGAGCGAGGCTTGCCCGCGAAGCTTTTAGCGATTCACAAACTGACGCAAATACCCGACCTGCTCCCGATGCGCCACGTCCTGCACCACCGGCCGCAACCGTACCTTCGCCCCGGGCAAACACTGCGCCAGCCGCGCCAGGGCCAACGGCGTCAATGCGCCTAATCTCGGATAGCCGCCAATGGTCTGTCGATCATTGAGCAACACAATCGGCTGTCCGTCCGGTGGCACCTGCACTGCGCCCAGCGGGATGCCTTCGGAGATCATCGGCTTGCCCTGGTACTGCAACGGCGTGCCCAGTAGGCGAATCCCCATCCGGCCTACACGGTTGTCGCCATAACGTAAGTAAACATCCGTACACATCAGAACATATTGATTGCTACTTGGGCATTTCACACTATCTGCAACGACAACATTAAAACCATCACCAATATTAATATTACAAATACAATCTAACCACCAAAAGCACTTCCCCTTACAGACTAAACGAACCGTTCACCGAGGAATTAACGGCGAGCGCCCCAAACACTGCCTCGCAACACATGTGAAAACATTTCAAAGTCACAACACGAAACAATTCGTCGATTGAACTGTAATGTAACGAATTATAGAAATGTCCTGCCTTCCAATCAGAAATATTAGTTCCCCTTACACTATGGCAATTTTTCCGAGGAAAAAAACATGGAGTTCGACGTCATTGTTGTGGGTCCCGGGGCAGTGGGTGGTTCAATTGCTTACGAATTATCCTCGCGAGGTTTAAAAGTATGTCGAGTGGGTAAGACCGATCATACAAACTCAGCATCCAAAGCTGCTGGTGCAATGAATGGATGCTTCGGTGAAATTACAAGCAGCCTACTTGCAAGTGAATTCGGCCGACTGAAGCTAAACATGGACCTACAAGCACAACGTTTATGGTCAAGCTGGGCGGAGCGACTGGCCGCATCTTCAGGCGACTATACATCGCTATTTACCGCAATCGGAACCCATGTACTGCTCAATACTGCCGGCATGCATGAAGTGGACAGCGTTAATTACGACATCATCCAAAGCATACTACAGGACTGTGGTGAACCGTTCGAAGTTGTTGATCCGGCTAAAATGGAGTGGCTTAAGCCAAATAATTTAGTTCGCCCACTACGGGGATTGTACATACCAAACGAGCATTCGGTGAACTCCCATCTTTTGCTGGAGAAACTGGACGCTGCATTTGTTGCTGAAGGCGGCATCTTAAAAAATGAGAATGCAAGGCGAGTCTTGGCAGAAAACAGCGTAGCAACAGGTATCGAACTGTGCAGCGGGGAAGTTCTCTGGGCAAGGAAGGTTGTGGTTGCCGCAGGGGTTCACTCGCTGGATTTACTCAGTGAATTCTCCGATCTCGTAAAGAAAATCCCACCTTTGTTCAGTGGTTATGGCGTTTCCATTCTCGTGAAAATGCCAAACGGGGTCGAGTTGCCGAATTCAGTTATCCGCACACCAAACCGTGCCTTTGCATGCGGCTTGCATTGCGTTCCTCGCGGGGATGGAGTCTTGTATCTGGGCGCCACTAACATTATTTCTGAGCGACCAAAACAACAAGCGCTTATATCAGACGTTCAATTTTTACTCGATTGTGCTGTTGATCAATTGAACTTGGATCTTCATGACGCTGAAATCATTTCCATCCAGGTTGGCAACAGACCTATTCCGGCGGATGGATTTCCACTGATTGGCGAGTGCGGCATAAAAGGTGTTTGGCTTGCAACAGGTACCTACCGCGATGGCTTGCACCAATCACCGTTACTGGCAGGATACATAGCTGATTGCCTGGCCGGTGTAGAGACGCCCTATCTAGATCTAACCCCTTTCAAACCTGTCCGTTCTCCACTGCCCGGAATTCCACGCGAGCAAACGGTCAGGGAAACAGTACAACAGATGTTTGCCACAGGGTATGAATATCGCTGGGACATCAAACCTTATTGGCTTCCTTTACTCGACAAAGGGTTATCCAGCAATTACGAACAACTGATCACCAACTTGCACTCATCATTCACACCACCACCAGAACTGGTGGCCTTTTCCTATCTTTATGAATCAATTCGAATAAAACTTTCCCAGTATTACAAGGAGTGGTCATGAGCCTTACTGATCGTGAGCAACTTGCCATTGACCAAGCACGAGTCTTATTGCGAGAGTCTGGTGTTTGGGACCTCGAAGATGACTTAAGCTGCCTTATAGATAGATATATTGAACGAGCGAATAAAAACCGTGCACTCGATGAGTTCATGCTAGCCGTTAAGGAGCGCTGTAACCGAATTCCTCTGGGACACATTGTTGGTACGGTGGAGTTTGACAGCATGCCGTTGGTGGTCGGTAGTGGTGTATTTATCCCCCGTCACCACAGCAAAGTTATTCACAAATGGTTGGAAGCCAGTCCCGTGCTGAAATCGGGAACTATTGTTCTCGATTTGTGTGCCGGAAGTGGAGCGATTGGCTTGGCAATCGCGCGGCGCAGACCAGATCTAAAAGTGACATGCGTGGAGGTTGATGAGATAGCGATACAGTACCTCAAGCGCAACGTAGACCGGCTTGCAAACTTGGGGATACAGGCCAATCACATGCAGGCAGACATCCTCAACACGCGAGCATTTACGCAGTTCAAAAATCAGGTTGGCTTGATCGTCGCTAATCCTCCATATGTCCCCCAATTTCAAGAGTTACTGCCTGAGTGGAGTAATCATCATCCAAAGGCGTCGGTGTACTCCGGTACTGATGGTCTTGAATTGATACGGCAAATTATCTTGTTGGCTAGCGAATTACTAAGCCTGGAAGGTTGGTTAGCCATTGAGCATGGCGAGGAACAGGCAATAGCCGTGCGGGATCTGTTTGAGCAGAGAGGGTTCACCAATACACAAACCATAATTGATAAGGAAACATCCGACGCGTCGGGCAGCTCAGTGATGACCACAGGATGCAAATCTTATTGATTTTTTAAAGAAGGAGTTTTAGCAATGGATACGAAAACCAAACAAGATTGGATGAGTATTCGTCGCAGTAGCACCACTGGTGCACTGGCGACAGCTTACGCGGAACGACTAACAGGCTTTACCGTTGCTAGTCGTGTGGGCAAGTTTATTACTTTGCAGGATGGAGGTACGTTCACTGAGTTTGTTTCCTGTTCGTACCTAGGCTTAGAAACTCACCCGAAATTGATAAGCGCTGCACGGCAGGCGATGGAAACTTTCGGCCTGCACCTTTCTTCGTCTCGAAGTGCCATGCGCCCGATTTACCTTCCTCAACTCGAAGAGCTGCTTGGCCAAATCTACGAAGGTAGTGGAGTCGCAGTATTTACCTCTACCAGCAGTGTCCATCTAGGTGTTTTACCTTTGCTGGGGAGCGGTTCTCTGACAGGGTATCCGGTCACAAAACAAATCCATTGGATGATGGATAAAACTGCTCATGCTTCGATGCAGGTACTTAGGGGGATTCTGGAGCAGTTCGGATCCGTTTCGAGAGTTGAAGCCAGCAATCCAGACTCACTAACCTCAGCGCTTAAGGTCTGCACTGACAAAGGTGAAACTCCTGTGCTCTTGATCGATGGAATTGGCTCGATGAGCGGTCTTGTGCCCATCGCCGAACTCTCCCGACAGGTGGCTTCGGCCCGGGGATACCTGTACGTAGACGATGCTCATGGTATTTCGATAACAGGTCGTCATGGTGCGGGATATGCCTTTTCGGCGGTTGATCATTTGTTGCCCGTAAACGTTATTCTGGCTGGATCTTTGTCAAAGGCGTTTGGTGGGGCGGGTGGTTTCGTCGTAGTTTCAAATCCGAAAGATATTGACGTTATCCGAACCTTGGCCAACCCGTTGATATTTGGTCACTCCATAATGCTGCCTATGCTCGCCGCGAACGTTGCCGCTGCGAAAATCCATCTCAGTGAAGAGATTGATCTACTGCAACAACGCCTTTGGAAAAACGTCAGCCTTATAGATTCTCTTACCGTTAACCAGTTGCTCAACGCAGGTATCCAGTCACCTGTAAGAGGTGCTTTTTTTGAAACAGAGGAAGCCGGGGTGCAAGCTGCGAGAATTTTGCATGACCATAAATTGCTGCTCTTCCCAGTGTTCTATCCAATTATTGCTCAAGGCAAAGCGATGCTCCGTTTTGCAATTTCAGCCGACCACAGTGATACAGATATCAAGTTATTGGGGGCTGCTCTACAGGCTATAAATAGCGAGGGACTATGGACACCGTCCCTCTAACGTTGATCACGCCTGACTAACGACTCCCTTCCAGAAAAAAGGGAAATTCGAGGTGTAAACAAATGTCACAACAAGGACAGTATTTAAATACAAACACGTCTAGCATTTTACAGCCATATCGGGATCAACTCGACTCGATCAACTTGCAAATTGTAGATCTGCTTTCTGAGAGAATGAAAGTCTGCATGGACATCGCTGAGCTCAAAGCGGCCCATGGTATTGCAATGATGCAACCCGGGCGAATCTCCTACGTAATCGACATGATCAAAGGTAGATCGGAAGCGGTAGGATTGAGACCAGAATACATAGAGTCGATATTTGGAATAATAATAAACGAAACATGTATTCGGGAAGACGCACTGATCAAACAGCGTCTAACACAAGGACGAACACCATGAAAATATTGTTGATCGATAATTTTGACTCCTTCACCCAAAATATCGCTCAGTATTTGTATGAAGTGACAGGCACTTGCGTTGAAGTAATCAAAAATGCTATTTCCTACAGTGAATTGGACATCGAAAAGTATGACGCTGTAATACTGTCACCCGGTCCAGGACACCCAAAAGAAAATAGCGATTTCGGTGTTTGCGGTGACGTCATCCTCCATTCTCCAGTGCCTCTGCTTGGTATTTGTCTAGGACATCAAGGCATCGCTCAATTTCTGGGAGGAACCGTTGGGCATGCCCCCAACCCTGTGCATGGCTACCGCAGTCGTATCACTCATTCGGGCAAAGGACTATTCCGCGATCTCCCGGAGCAGTTCGAGGTGGTCAGATACCATTCGCTGACGTGCACCAGCTTACCTCCAGAACTCCAATGTACTGCCTGGACATCAGAAGGCGTGGTCATGGCAATTGAGCACATCACCAGGCCGATGTGGGGTGTCCAATTTCACCCTGAATCCATCGACTCGGAATATGGCCATGCACTACTGAGCAACTTCATACGTATGGCGCTGGAACATAACGCCGGCGCTAGAACTCGCTTAGAGTCCGACACCGAATGCACATCATCAAAAGATGCATATGTCGCGGTAGGGGGATTGCTGAACATGCAACTTTCCTATCGAGAGCTTTCTGAATGCACGGATCCGCAAGCAGTGTTTTCAACGCTTTATGCAGATGACTATTTTGCTTTTTGGCTAGACTGCGAAAAGTCAGAGCGACCTAACGCCCGCTACTCGATTATGGGTAGCGGACAGAGTCTCGGAGCAATAAGGCTTGAGTACGATGTCAATGACGAGACCCTAAAAGTTGAAGGTCCTTGAGGTAAAAAAGCATCCGCGGCGACTTCTTTACCTTGACTACGCAGATCTTCGAGGCCGTTCAGGTAGCAACACCTCAGTACTTGCCATTTGTTTTCAAGGGGGGTTCGTTGGCTATCTCGGTTACGAATTGAAAGCGCAAGCAGGAGGACACAAAACATATCGCTCGGCGTATCCGGATGCTTCATTCATGTTCGCGCCGCATTTCTTTGTGTTTGATCATCATGAAGACAAGATCTATGAATGCATGATGACTGCGAATGGCGCTGCAGTTGTTTGGCCATCTTTACCTAAACTTCTCAATTGCAATGACGAGTCCGAAGCTCATTGCAGTTCTTTTATTCCAGGCGCTGTAGATCAGTTGAAGCTTTCGCTTGATGACGGGCCAGATGATTACATCAGCAAGATCAACCAATCACTAAAGTACATTACTGATGGAGAATCATACGAGATCTGTCTGACCAATAGAGCGAAAATGGCGTACAACGGTGCGCCCCTGAATGCTTATCGGCGAATGCGCCAAGCCAGTCCGGTACCTTACGGAGCATATCTCTCGTTCGCAGGATTTTCAGTGCTGAGTGCTTCGCCTGAAACCTTTCTCAGAATCGATGACAGTGGGTTAATCGAATCCAGACCTATCAAGGGAACGAGGCCACGTAGTAAGCAAAAAGAAGATGACCAGATACTACGCGATGAGCTACGTAACTCGACCAAGGACAGGGCCGAGAACCTGATGATTGTGGATTTGGTGCGCCATGATTTGAATGGAGTGTGCCGTCCAGGGAGTGTGCATGTTCCCGAGATATTTTCAGTAGAAAGCTTTTCTTCAGTACATCAACTTGTTTCAACGGTTCGTGGCCACCTGCGCTCTGATATTTCAACGATCGAAGCAATACGAGCCTGTTTTCCGGGTGGATCAATGACGGGAGCTCCGAAGAAACGCACGATGGAAATTATTGACGTACTGGAGTCCTCAGCACGTGGAGTCTACTCAGGCGCATTAGGTTGGTTGTCTTTTAGTGGTGGCGCAGAGCTGAGCATTGTCATTCGAACGGCGGTGCTACAGGGTAACCAGGCGGAATTCGGAATTGGCGGCGCGATTGTCGCGCATTCTGATCCAGAGCAAGAGCTTGAAGAAACGTTGGTCAAGGCTAGCGTGCCTTATTACAGTTTTGTCGCAGGGAGCGAATGATGATGGGTGACACAGTTGTCGTGTTAGGCGGGGCTGGCTTAGTTGGCTCTTTGATCAGCCGCATCCTTGTGCAATATGGATACGATATCCGGGTCGTAGATCGACGATCAGCCGAGCATGAAAGAGGCTTCCATCAAGTTGATGTCATGAGCCCTTTCAGTAACACCGAACAGATCTTCAAGGGGGCAGTTGCAGTGGTTTTTGCGCTACCAGAAAGCGCGGCTATCCATGCGATACCTTGGGTTGTTAGCTCCGTTTCAAAGAATGTAGTGTTCATCCCGACTTGCTCTGTTCAGGAACCGTTTTACAAAGCATTGAAGGATGCCTCGCCCCTTCAACCTTTCGTAGGTATCAACCCGATGTTTTCGCCCAAACTCTCCGTTCAGGGGCGCACCGTCGCAATTTGTCTGGAAGAAAGAGACTCGCCTTCAACCTTCATCGAGCAGCACCTGATGGAGGCAGGTATGAAAGTAAAGCGAATGACGCCTGTCGCCCATGATGAACTGATGGCGCTTTGTCAGGCATTGCCCCATGCAGCAATTCTCGGGTTTGGCCTGGCATTGGCAAGGTCTTCACTTGATTTGGAAAGTGCTCTTGAGGTGATGCCACCACCGATGCGCACGATGATGGCGTTACTGTCTCGGGTTCTAGTTAATCCACCCGAAGTCTACTGGGACATACAGCTTGAAAATGACCAAGCCAACCACCAGCGCTCTGCGCTAGCTGAGGGAATGGAGCGGTTGATGAAAAATGTCCGCGATCAGGATTACGACGAATTCAGAAACGACCTACAGGGCATTTCAAATACATTGGGTACTCGTTTGAGTTCGGGTGCTGTCGATTGTCAGCACGTTTTTTCATTACTGAACTGACGACATCATCGTCCGGGAAGTGAACAGGGATTCTTTCACGGGAGTCTCGCAAATCTCCCGTGAATGTTTTGTGGGTGATAAGGGGTTTGGCGAATGGCGTTAGTAAGTAAGGCGGCACAACGCGGAGCAAGCTCAAAACGGTGGTCAAGCCTATGCGTGCTGATGCTGCCTGTATTGCTGGTGACCGTTGACAACACGGTGCTTGGATTCGCGTTACCAAAAATTGCCGAGGCCCTGCGTCCAAGCGCTAGCCAGCAATTGTGGATGATCGATGCTTATTCGCTGGTATTGGCAGGATTGCTGGTGTCGATGGGTAGTCTGGGAGATCGAGTCGGTCATCGTAAGTTGTTGCTCACGGGGTCACTGGGCTTTGTCATCGTGTCGGTGCTGACCGCCTACTCTGGTACAGCAGCGCAACTGATTACCGGGCGAGCTTGCATGGGGATTTTTGGTGCGATGCTTATGCCCTCAACACTGGCATTGATACGTTCGGTGTTCGAAGATCGAGAAGAACGGAGAATAGCGGTCGCGATCTGGGCGACGACTTTGACGGTAGGTTCGGCACTCGGTCCTTTGGTGGGCGGGGTATTACTGGAGTTTTTCAACTGGGGAGCGATTTTTTTACTCGCAGTCCCCATATTGCTGCCATTACTGGTATTGGGACCATTGCTGTTGCCCGAATCTGAACGAGACACTTCAGGGTCATTGGACCCCATCAGTATTCTGCAATCGATGGTAGCCCTCAGCGCCATTGTTTACGGCATCAAACACGGTGCCAGTGATGGTGTTGACTGGATGGCGGTCGCAGCATTGGCTGTGGGCGCGCTCGCTGGGTGGATGTTTGTACATCGACAGTTTCGTCTGCCTGTGCCGCTGATGGATCTGAGTTTGTTCCGAAGCGGTGCTTTCAGCGGCTCCGTCGTGATCAATCTGATGAGCCTCGCGTTCCTCGTTGGCTTCGTATTCTTCACAACTCAGTTCTTACAAATCGTACTTCAGATGTCCCCTTTGAGCGCGAGCCTCGCCTTGATACCGGGTCAGATCATGGCAATTGTAGTGGGGATGGCGGTAGTCCCCATAGCACAGCGAGTACGGGGGCATGTGTTGGTACCGATTCTTATGGCGTTTGCTGGTGCGGCTTTTTTGCTGGTCGCCAGCATGGGTAGCAGTTTGACTATTCTGGTGGTGGCTTTTGCCTTGTTGAATATCGGTGTGGGCGCGATTGCGACGGTTTCCAACGATGTGATTTTGTCGGCTGCGCCGTCGGCGAAAGCGGGTGCGGCGTCAGCCATTAGCGAAACGGCCTATGAAGTTGGCGTAGTATTGGGAACGACAGTACTCGGCGGTCTCGTCACCGCCTACTATCGCGGAGCATTGCAGCTTCCGGGTTTTCTTAACGAAGTACAGGCGATGCTGGCGAGTGAGACGCTCTCGGGGGCCCATAACGTGACGGCAGAGTTGTCTGGTGATCAGGCGAGAGAATTGATGATGCAGGCGGGAAGCGCATTCGAGGGTGGTATCGGGCTGGTTTCGTGGGTTACGTTTAGCCTGGCACTTATAGCGATGTTTATTGCATGGCGCACTCTGCGGATACCGAATTGTAGGGTCGTGTAATGCGACGACTGGTCTGACACCATCGCGGGCCAGCCTCGTTCCTACAGGATTTGAGTCGTGCCGAAAACATCCGGCATGCATAAACCCTGTAGGAGCGAGGCTTGCCCGCGAAGCTTTTAGCGATTCACAAACTGACGCAAATACCCGACCTGCTCCCGATGCGCCACGTCCTGCACCACCGGCCGCAACCGTACCTTCGCCCCGGGCAAACACTGCGCCAGCCGCGCCAGGGCCAACGGCGTCAATGCGCCTAATCTCGGATAGCCGCCAATGGTCTGTCGATCATTGAGCAACACAATCGGCTGTCCGTCCGGTGGCACCTGCACTGCGCCCAGCGGGATGCCTTCGGAGATCATCGGCTTGCCCTGGTACTGCAACGGCGTGCCCAGCAGGCGAATGCCCATGCGGTCGGCACGACTGTCGAGGGTCCAAGTGCTGTTGAACGCATCAAACAGGCTTTGCCCGCTGAACGCGCCGATCTGCGCGCCGAGCACCAGGTCCAGCGGTGCATCGAGTTTGAAATCAGGGATGTGTTCGCGCGGCAGCTCCCGCAGCAAGATCAAGTCACTGCCCGAATAGCTCAGCTGTGCTTCTTTGGCCAAAGGCCGGCCCATGCCATCCAGCCCGCCGAGTTCCTCACGGATCACCGTCGCGCTGCTGCCCAACACCTTCGGCGCGTCGAAACCACCCGGTGCTGCCAGATAAGCCCGCGCTCCGAGCAGCGGCTGGGTGAACTGCAAGCGCTGACCTTTGTGCAGCCGAAAACTGCGCCACGGCGCCAACGCCTCGCCATTCACCTGCGCGCCCAGATCCGCGCCCGCCAGCGCCAGCACACAATCTTCCTCGGCCAGCACGCTGAACCCGCCAAGGGTGATTTCCACCACAGGCGCATCCAACCCGTTGCCCAACAGCCAATTCGCCCATGACATCGAGCGCCAGTCCAGCCCGCCGCCCTGGGTCACACCCAAGTGCCGCACGCCAAAACGGCCAGCGTCCTGCAACAGGCACAGCGGCGTACTCGCTTCAATCCTCAGACGGCTCATGCCTGGGCCTCCAGTGGCGTATCGTCACCGCCCAGGTTGATGAACTCGGCATGACTGACGGCTTCGAACCGCACCGTGTCGCCGGGTTGCATCAGGCTATAGCCGTCACGTTCGCGGTCGAACAGTTTGGCCGGGGTACGGCCGATCAGGTTCCAGCCTCCGGGCGACACCACCGGATAAGCGGCGGTTTGCCGCTCGGCAATTCCCACGCTACCCGCTGCGACTTTCTTACGCGGGGTGTTCAGACGCGGCGCGGCGAGGATTTCCTCTACTAAACCCATGAAGGCGAAACCTGGTGCGAAGCCCAGCGCGAACACCTGATATTCGCGATCGCTGTGGCGGCGGATTACGTCGTCCACCGCCAACCCGCTGCGTTGGGACAACAGGCTCAATTCGGGGCCGACGCTCAAGTCATACCAGACCGGCAGCACATGGCATTTGCCGCTGGTACTGGCATTGGGCGATAGATCGATCAACGCTTGCGCGATCAATTCCCGCGCCTGAACCGGGCTCAATGCAGTCAGGTCGTAATGCACCATCAACGTCGTGTAGGACGGCACAAGGTCGATCAAATGCCCGGCAAACGCTGCGCGCAGCCCTTCGCTGGCCGCGAGCATCCACGGCATGTTCGCTTCGGCGATTTCATCGAACAGGCGCACCATCAGGCAGTCCAGCGCGACGACTTCAACCCGTGGTTTCATGACGCACTCTGCTGATTCAAGGCCTCACGAATACGCTGCACGGCGGCCACAGAACTGGCGTTGTCGCCGTGGACGCACAAGGTGTTGGCCTGCAAGTGCAAAGCGCTGCCATCGCTGGCCGTGAGGTTGGCGCCACGGGCAATGATTAGCGCCTGCTCAATGATTTTCTCGGGATCGTGATGCACCGCGCCCGGCAATTGTCGCGAAACCAACATGCCGGCGCTGTCGTAGGCGCGGTCGGCGAAGGCTTCGAACCACAGCGTCACGCCGTATTCGTCGCCCAATTGTTGCGCGGCACTGTTGTCGCGGGTGGCCATCAGCATCAACGGCAACGTGCGATCGTAGGCGGCCACAGCCTGGATCACCGCACGCAATTGCGCCGGATTGGCCATCATGTCGTTGTACATCGCGCCGTGGGGTTTGACGTAACTCACCCGCCCACCCTGAGCCCGACAGATGCCGTCGAGGGCGCCGATCTGGTAATGCAGGATGTCCTGAAGTTCCTGGGCGGTGTAGGCCATGGAACGTCGACCGAACCCGACCAGGTCCTGATAGGCCGGGTGCGCTCCAATCTTCACGCCGCGGCTCAGGGCCAGGCTGACGGTCTTGCGCATGATGCTCGGGTCGCCGGCATGGAAGCCGCAGGCGATGTTGGCACAATCAATGAAGGGCATGACCTCGGCGTCCAGACCCATGGTCCAGTTGCCGAAACTCTCGCCGATGTCGCAGTTCAATAGCAGGCGGCTCACGGTGAACACTCCTGTAGGCATATTCTTTTTACTGTCGGGCAGATGCCCGGCAGATTATCAGTTGCTGATTATTAAGCTATTGGGCGTCGAGTTGCTTGCCACGAGTTTCCGGCAGGCTCAAGGCTGCGAGGATCACCACGCCGTAGGACACCGCCGCAAACGCCCCGATGCCAACGCTTAACGGCACCGTCTGGCTGAGCAAACCGATCAACAGCGGAAACAACGCCGCCAACGCACGACCGATGTTGTAGCAAAAACCCTGGCCCGAGCCGCGAATTCGCGTGGGAAACAACTCGGTCAAAAACGCGCCCATGCCACTGAAAATCCCCGAGGCAAAGAAGCCCAGCGGGAAGCCCAGCCACAGCATCACGCCGTTGCTGACGTGTAATTGGGTGTAGAGCAACACGATGGTGAACGAGCCGACGGCGAACAGAATGAAGTTCTTCTTGCGGCCGAGGATGTCAGTCAAATACGCGCTGATGACATAACCGACGTAGGAACCGACGATCACCATCGCCAGATAACCGCCCGTGCCGAGTACGCTCAACCCCCGTTCGTTCTTCAGAAAAGTTGGCAACCAAGAGGTAATCGCGTAGTAACCGCCCAGTGCGCCAGTGGTCAGCACCGAAGCGCGAATCGTGGTGAAGAGGATGCCGGGAGCGAAGATCTCGTAGAATTTTGCCGGGTTGCTTGGTTC
This sequence comes from Pseudomonas sp. 10S4, assembly GCF_034344865.1. Classification (NCBI taxonomy): domain Bacteria; kingdom Pseudomonadati; phylum Pseudomonadota; class Gammaproteobacteria; order Pseudomonadales; family Pseudomonadaceae; genus Pseudomonas; species Pseudomonas sp. 10S4. Next base: position 3,566,893 of record NZ_CP133774.1, on the reverse strand, counting down.
TTGCTTGGCTTTAGCTTCGCGGTAAATCTCCGGGTCCTTGACCAGTCGACGGACGAAAATCACAAAAATCGCCGGGACGATGCCAAGGATAAACAGTGCGCGCCAAGCGTCTTCCGGCGGCAACACCGAGAACAGCAGCGCATACAGAATCGCCGTCAATCCCCAGCCCAACGCCCAGCCCGATTGCACCATGCCCACGGCTTTGCCACGGTCCTTGGCGCGAATCACTTCGCCCATCAGCACAGCCCCGGCGGTCCATTCACCACCGAAACCGAAACCCATCAAGGTGCGGCTGATCAGCAGTTGTTCGTAGTTCTGGGCGAAGCCGCAGAGGAAGGTGAAGAAGGCGAACCACAGCACGGTCAGCTGCAACGTGCGCACGCGGCCGATGCGGTCGGAGAGAATCCCCGCTACCCAGCCGCCGATGGCCGAAGCGATCAACGTGCTGGTGTGAATGAGTCCGGCCTGCCCGGTGGTGATGCCCCACATGGCAATCAGGGTCGGCACCACGAAGCTGAGCATCTGGGTGTCCATGCCGTCCAGGCCATAGCCGATCTTGCAGCTCCAGAAGGTCCGGCGCTCCTGTTTGTTGATGTTGCGATACCAGTCGAACGGTCCCGGGCGAGTTGTGGCCTTGGGGAGGTCGAGGGTGTCGGGCGCACTCATGGCAAATCTCCGTGCAAATTTTATTGGTATTGTTCGAAGCCCCGACGACGCCTATCGTGGGAACCGGATGCGCCGATTTTTGGGCGCCCGGCCCTGCGGCGTCCAACTAATAAAAACCCGCTCCAGACATAAGAAAAAGTTGATTACATGAACCTGAAGTTCCTAGAGACCTTTGTCTGGGTCGCCCGACTCAAGAGTTTTCGCCTGACTGCGGACAAGCTCTTCACCACCCAGGCGTCGATTTCCAGCCGCATCGCCGTGCTCGAAAGTGAGCTGGGGGTGAAGCTGTTCCTGCGCGATTCCCGGGGTGTAAGCCTGACGCCGGAAGGTTTGAAAGTGCTCGAATACGCCGAGCAGATGATGGACACCATGCAGGCGCTAAAGCAGTCGATCGAGACCCGTTCGAGCAAGGTCGGAAGGATTCGGATCGGTGTGATGGACACGGTGATTCACACCTGGCTGAGCCCGTTGGTGGCGCAGATGATGGATCACTATCCGCTGGTGGAAATCGAGCTGGTGGCCGATACCTCGCTCAACCTCTGCGATCAGCTGCAAAAAGGCTTTCTCGATCTGATCCTGCAAACCGACCTGTTGCGTCAGGAAAGCGTGCGCAGCCTGGAACTGGCCAGCCACCCGATGGGCTGGATCGTCGCCAGTAACTCCATCTACAACCGTGAGTATTCAGGCGTGGCGGATCTGGCGCGGGAGCGGATCATTACCTACTCGAAAAACTCGCATCCACATCAGGACATTCTGGCGTTGATGCAGGCCAACGGGGTGATGGCGCCACGATTGAACTGCGTGAATTCGGTGTCGGCGATTACCCGGTTGTTGCGCGACGGCTTCGGGATTGGCGCGCTGCCGCCAGTGTTGGTGGCTGAGGAACTGGCGCGCGGGGAGTTGACCTTGCTGGCTATCGATCAACGGCCACCGAATTTGCAGGTGGTGGTGTCGTGGCGGGTCGGGGTGGAATGGGTCGAGGAGATTGTGGCGTTGTGTCAGCTGGTGCTGGAGGGGTATGCGCGCAAGGTGGGTGAGGGTTACATCATTCTTGCTGACTAACCACACACTGTGGCGAGGGAGCTTGCTCCCGCTCGGCTGCGAAGCCGTCGTATAACCCGACAAACGCGGTTTATCTGAAACACCAGGGTGACTGGTTTTGGGGCTGCTTCGCAGCCCAGCGGGAGCAAGCTCCCTCGCCACAAAAGCCCTGTTCTCGGCAAACTTCGGCTGGCTAAAATCAAAGATCGCAGCCTTCGGCAGCTCCTACAGAGATTGGAGTAGGAGCTGCCGGAGGCTGCGATCTTTTGATCTTTTTGTTCTTACAACCCACGCACATCCCGATCTTCAATCGGCCGGCTCTGGCGCAGGCGTTTGCCGCCGAGTACCACCCAGTCGATCAACCGGAACAGGCATTCAATGCCGAATGACAACAGCAACGCACCACTCATGCCCCAGATCATCGCTTCCGGGGTCAGCAGGATCTGGTAGCTGTAGCCGTTCCAGGTTTCCTTGCGAATATCCGGGTCGGCGGCCAGCGCCACTTGCAGGACGCGGATGTACCACGGACCTTGCATGGCCTGGAACTGTTTATCCAGGGCCAACTGCCGGGAGAGCAAGGTGCTCAAGCTGTCGGCATCGCTGCGAAAGATCGGGTCTTCGCTTTCGCGGTAGTGGGCGACCAAGGCCTGCATATCGCCCTTGAAGAACTGATTGGCGGTGCCCTGGAAACCACTCAAACCGGTCTGCGCTTCAATCAGATGCGCTTCGACCCGTTTGGCGTAGTCGCCGATGAAGCCCGGCACCTGGACACCGATCAACAGGCCCGCCGCAAACAACACCAGCCGTAGATAACTGAGCAACATTGAGGTGAGTCCTTATTCGGTCTTGCCCTGGCTGACGCATTCACCGCGTCGCCAGAGGCTCCATTGGCCCGGTTCGTAGCGGGTCCAGGTTTCGTTTTCGGTCAACGGTTCGGTGGCGATCACCGTGACCACGTCGTTAGGCGTGGTTTCGGCCTGGAAGTCGACGATCACATCGACATCCTTCAGGCGCGCCGGGCCGAACGGGGCGCGGCGGGTGATCTGCGCCAGTTTGGTCGAGCAATAGCAGAACAGCCAGTCGCCGTCGCTGAGCAGGCAGTTGAACACGCCTTTGCTGCGGTACTCGGCGCAGGCGGCCACCAGGTCTGGCAGCAGTTCTTCGATCTCGACCGGTTCAGGGAACGCTGCCCGCACCCGGTTGAGCAAGTCGCAGAACGCCGCTTCGCTGTCGGTATCACCGACGGGGCGGTAAAAACTCTTGATTGGCTCAAAGTCCGCGAGCTGGCCGTTGTGAGCGAAACACCAGTTACGCCCCCACAACTCGCGCACAAACGGGTGGGTGTTGGACAGGCAGACCTTGCCGACGTTGGCCTGGCGGATGTGCCCGATCACCACTTCGCTCTTGATCGGGTAGCGCTGCACCAGGTTCGCTACTTCGGACTCGCAGCTTGCCGCCGGGTCCTGGAACAAGCGCAGGCCGCGGCCTTCATAGAAAGCGATGCCCCAGCCGTCACGGTGCGGCCCGGTACGCCCGCCGCGCTGCATCAGCCCGGTGAAGCTGAACACGATATCGGTCGGGACATTGGCGCTCATGCCCAATAACTCACACATGCTCGGACTCTCGCTTCAATGCAGGGGCAAGGTTACAAACGCGGTTCGATGCGCGAACGCTGGGGGTTGTTCGGGACCGGTGGACGGCCGTAGCGATCATCGCCGGCAACGCCGAACGGTTGATCGTTATCGCGTTCCTCAGCCTTGATCGCCGCCTTCGCCGCAGCAGCCTGTTCTTTGCGGGCGTTGGACGCGCGCTCGATCGGCCAGCGGATCAGTACGAAAATCAGGTACAGGCCAAACGCGATCATGCCGTACATGAACAGATCGGAAATTGCCCGCCAGGCGTTGTTACCCACCTTGAACGCCAGGTCCAGGGCGGTAATGGCGATGGCCGGGGCAACTTTTTCCTTCACCGGGTCGATGATGGTCGGGCTGAACAGCAACACCGCCACGAGCAGCCGCAGTGGCTCGCGCAGGTAGCGCCACATCCAGCGGGTCAAGCGCATCCACACCAACAGGCAGCCTAAAGCGGCAAAGGCGTAGAGGCCCCAAGCGATCAGATAGTCGTTCTCGGTCATGGTGTCCATGGCAAGGCAGGCAAAGAGGCGCTTATAGTAACGACTTTTCGCCCGTCAGGCTTGTCCCAATGCCAGTCGGTCAGACATGGAACCCGTGGGAGCGAGCTTGTGGCGAGGGGGCTTGCCCCCGTTCGGCTGCGAAGCAGTCGTAAACCAAGCACCGCGTTCTTGAATAAAGATTGCGGTGTCTGGTTTTAGGGCCGCTTCGCGACCCAACGGGGGCAAGCCCCCTCGCCACAGGCTCGCTCCCACAGGTTCAGCAACGGCGTCAAGATTGCCTACCGTCTGCGAAGCCCCTATTCCGTACATTGTCCGAGAGCCCTTCATGCCCTTATCCGTCAACGTCACCAGCGCCCCGATTGCCCGCAAGGCTGAAGGTTCTGACCCGTATGCCTGGCTCCAGGAGCGCGACACCGACGCGGTGCTCGATTACCTGAAGGCTGAAAACAGCTATCAAGAATCGCAAACCGCTGATCAGGCCGGGCTGCGCGAAACCCTGTTCGAAGAGATCAAGGGTCGGATTCTCGAAACCGACCTGTCCCTGCCTTCGCCGTGGGGGCCGTACCTGTATTACACCCGCACCACGGCCGGCGACGAATACGCCCGCCATTACCGCTGCCCGCGCCCGGCCGATGACAGCCTGCTCATCGATGAAAACCAGGAACAATTGCTGCTGGACCCGAACGTACTGGCCAATGGCGGCTTCTTCTCCCTCGGCTCGTTCAGCATCAGCCCGGACCACCAGCGTCTGGCCTACAGCCTCGACGCCACCGGCGATGACGATTTACACGCTGTTCGTGAAGGAGTTATCCAACGGCAAGGTCAGCGAACTGGAATTCGAGGACTGCGACGGCAGCATGACCTGGGCCAACGACAGCCTGACGCTGTTTTTCGGCGAACTGGATGACACCCATCGCCCGCACAAGCTGATGCGCTATCGACTGGACGGCACGGCCGCCGAAGAAGTGTTTCATGAGCCGGACGGCCGATTTTTCCTGCATTGCTACCGTTCCAGTTCTGAACAGCAATTGCTGCTGTCCCTGGGCAGCAAGACCACCAGCGAAGTCTGGGTGCTCGATGCGTTCCAGCCGCAGCAGGCTTTTACCTGCCTGGCGCCACGGGTTGAGGACCACGAATACGACGTCGACCACGGCGCGCTCGATGGCCAATGGACCTGGTTTATTCGCACCAACCGCGACGGCATCAACTTCGCCCTGTACACCGCCCTCGATACCGGCGTCGCGCCGACCGAGGCGGACTGGCAGAACCTGATTCCCCACAACGACAGCGTGATGCTCGAAGGCCTGAGCCTGAACGTCGAAGCGGTGACCCTGAGCCTGCGCGAGGGTGGCTTGCCGATCATCGAGGTTCGCCCGCAAGGCTTGGCGCCTTATCGCGTGCAATTGCCGGACGCAGCCTACAGCCTGCATGTGCAGAACAGCCTGGAATTCGTCAGCGACAAGATTCGTCTGCGTTACGAGGCGTTGAACCGTCCGGCGCAGGTTCGTCAGTTGGACTTGGCCACTGGCGAGCAGAAAGTCCTGAAGGAAACTCCGGTGCTCGGCCCGTTCGACGCCGACGCCTACGTCAGCCAACGCCTGTGGGCCACCGCGCCGGACGGTACGCAAGTGCCGATCAGCCTTGTAGTCAAACGCGAAGCGCTCGGTAAACCGACACCGCTGTATCTCTATGGCTACGGCGCTTACGGCGAAAGCCTCGACCCGTGGTTTTCCCATGCCCGTTTGAGTCTGCTGGATCGCGGCGTGGCGTTTGCCATCGCTCACGTGCGTGGCGGCGGTGAGCTGGGCGAAGCCTGGTACCGCGCCGGCAAGCAGGAGCACAAGCACAACACCTTCAGCGACTTCATCGCTTGTGCCGAGCATTTGATTGCCAACGGATTCACCACGCCACAGCAGTTGGTGATCAGCGGTGGCAGTGCCGGTGGATTGCTGATCGGCGCGGTGCTCAATCAGCGTCCGGAGTTGTTCGCGGCGGCGATTGCCGAGGTGCCGTTCGTCGACGTCCTGAACACCATGCTCGACCCGGACCTGCCGCTGACCGTCACCGAATACGACGAATGGGGCAATCCGGAAGAGCCAGACGTCTATGATCGGATCAAGGCCTACGCCCCGTACGAAAACGTCACCGCCCAGGCGTATCCGGCGACCCTGGTGATCGCCGGCTACAACGACAGTCGCGTGCAGTATTGGGAAGCGGCCAAGTGGGTGGCGAAATTGCGCGCGACCAAAACCGACAACAATCCCCTGCTGCTCAAGACCGAATTGGGCGCCGGGCATGGTGGAATGAGCGGTCGATATCAGGGATTACGTGACGTAGCCCTCGAATACGCATTTGTTTTCAAGGTTTTGGGCATCGCCTGAGGAACTTGGCCCGGGGTTCCGGTCTTAAGACCAGAACGCCGGGCCTTTGCCACACACATCCCCTTGTGGGAACCGGGCTTTTGTGGCGAGGGGGCTTGTCCCCGTTGGGTCGCGAAGCGGCCCCAAAACCTGCAACCGCAATGCATCAGACACACCGCATGCGCTGGTTTTACGACTGCTTCGCAGCCGAACGGGACGATGCGGCGTTCCGACAAGCCCCCTCGCCACAAAGTCCGCTACCACAAGGGGTTTGCAGCGAGCCCAAGCCCGAACCCGCAACACACCACAAGAAAAAGACCGTGACGACATGTCAGAACCGACCTTACTGAACAACGAAATTCGCGACTGGCTGATGGACTGCGGCCTGTTCGATCAACTGCTGCCAGCCGACTTCGCCGCCGCTTCCGGCTATTTCAGCATCAGCACCATCGCCCAGGGCAAAGAGATCTTCCACGAGGGCGATGCCGGCAGTTTCATGTGCATCATCCACACCGGCCAGGTGTCGGTGCAAAAGACCAACGGCGACGGGCAAACGGTGATCATGGCCACCCTGCGCAGCGGTCGGGCGTTCGGCGAGATGGCCGTGCTCGATGGCGAGCGGCGCTCGGCCAGTTGTGTCGCAGCGAGCAATTGTCAGTTGCTCAACCTGGGCAAGGACTCGCTGGAAAAAATGCTCAACGATGCGCCAAAGATCGCGGCGAAAATCATCCGCGCCCTCGCCGTCTCCCTTTCCAAACGCCTGCGCATGGCGGATGGGCAACTGCTGTCACAGCAAGTGTAAGTGTCGCTCCTCGCCTGACGACAACAGCCACTCGTCAAAAGAGGAACGTATTTGTGAGACAGGACACTACCCACCCGGCGATTTGATTTTGGTGCTGTTCTGCTCAAGGCCCGGCAAGGTCTGGTCCTTGGGTGGGCTCGGCATTTCGATCGGCTCCAACGGCTGGCTGCCGCTGCCCGAACCGGCACGGGGTACGTTGGTGGGGGTGATCTGCGGGTACGGCGTGGGTGTCGCAGTACCGGGTGATCCGGGCATCGGCGCGGGACTGGTGGGGATGGTTTGCTGCTCCTGGGCCTGCACTGCAGTAATCGAGAGCGCGGCCAAGGCAATGACCGTTAGAATAGTGCGCTTCATCAATGGCTCCGTTGGCCTTGTTGTCTGCTTGCAGGCTACTCCCAACTGCGTCCGTTTGCCTTATGCCAATTTTCCTCAAGAGCCTCCCATGAAACGTTTCGTTCTGCTCGACACCGCCCCTATCCCTGAAAACGGCGGTGCCCTGTGCCTGTTCGAATACGGTGAAGATTTCGTCATCAAGATCCAGGGTGGCGACGGCGGGCAGTTGATGAACACCCGCATGCACGGCTCCGAAGACGCCCTGGCCGAGATCCCGTGCCGCAAGGTTGCCGGCCGCCCGAACTCACGCGTTTTGATCGGTGGCCTGGGCATGGGCTTCACTCTCGCCTCGGCCCTCAAGCATTTGGGCAAGACCGCTGAGGTGGTGGTCGCCGAACTGGTACCGGGCGTGGTCGAGTGGAATCGTGGGCCGCTGGGCGAAAAGGCCGGCAACCCGCTGCTCGACCCGCGCACCGTGATCCGCATGGAAGACGTCGCCAAGGTGCTGCAAGCCGAACCGCAGGGTTTCGATGCGATCATGCTCGACGTCGACAACGGCCCCGAAGGCCTGACCCAGCGCGCCAACAGCTGGCTCTACTCCGCCGGTGGCCTGAGCGCCTGCGCCAAAGCCCTGCGCCCCAAAGGCGTGCTGGCCGTCTGGTCGGCCAGTGCCGACAAGCAGTTTTCCGACAAGTTGAAGAAGGCCGGTTTCAAGGCCGAGGAAGTGCAAGTCTTCGCCCACGGCAACAAAGGCACGCGCCACACCATCTGGATTGCCGAGAAGCTCAAGGGCTGAGCTAAACTCACTGCATAACCGTCATTAGTCTTTTTACAAAGGTGAACCCATGAGTTCGTCCACCCCGACCAACACCTCGAAGCTGGACCGTATCCTCGCCGACAACCAGCGCGACAAGGAAATGGGTTACCGCGACAAGGCCCTGAAGATGTACCCGCACGTGTGCGGCCGCTGCGCCCGTGAGTTCGCCGGCAAGCGCCTCAGCGAACTGACCGTGCACCACCGCGACCACAACCACGACAACAACCCGCAGGACGGCTCGAACTGGGAACTGTTGTGCCTGTATTGCCACGACAACGAACACTCCCGTTACACCGACCAGCAGTACTTCAGCGAAGGCTCCCTCAGCACGCCGAAAGTCGCCAAGGCTACGCACAACCCGTTCGCGGCGTTGGCCGGGCTGATGAAAAAGAAGAAGACTGAAGTCTTCCCTGTGGGAGCGGGCTTGCTCGCGAAGAGGGAGTGTCAGTCGACATTAATATTGACTGACCCACCGCTTTCGCGAGCAAGCCCGCTCCCACATTTGTTTTGTGCATGGCGGCAAAAATCTGCCGCTTCCGGCAAGGCAACCCGCTTTTTGCCGCGCCATAAACATGTCCAAACCGATACAAACCAGCCCTACTGCTGCCGCCAGCCACTGCTGGCACTGTTCTTGCCATGTATCAGCATAAATACATTCAAGGCAGTAAACGATGATGATCCCTCACATCGCGTCGAAAACTGCGCCAACCCTGGGCAGGGATAGCCGATGAACGTCACCTCAACCTCAACCTTCAACAGTCCTGCGATGGTGGCTTATAGCGCTGCTGCCGAATCCAAGGCGAAAGCCAGTGCCAATGACACCGAGCAGGCGGCCAAAAACGCCAAGACAGGTGACGCGGTCAGCCTCTCGAAAAAATCCACCGACTACAGCGGTTCGATTACCAACAACGCGCCGTTTTTTCCGGTACGCAAGGGCATGAACGCTGACGCTCTGGTGCTGGGCGTCACCCAACCCGGTGCGGTGTCCAGTTCCAAGGACAAGACATTCCCGGACGTGGCCGCCGACGCCCGTAAGCGCATGGATGAAAAATACGTGCAGATGAAGGCCGGCGAAAAGCCTTACAGCGGCAGCGTTGAAGACAAGAATGCGTTGATGGGCGATCTGGATCGACGCTCGCTGAACGCCGTGGCCACCAATGAAGGCGGCAAGTTCTCGAACGATGAGCAAGTCGCGGCCAAAGCGTTGATGCAACAACAGGCCCGGTTGGCGTCGGGTCACTACAGCGGCCCCGAGGATCAAAAGAAAAACTGGAAAGACCCGTTTGCCAATGATCCGGTGGGTCGCGCCAAGGCTGCGCTGAATTTCCTCGACAAAATGACCCCGGAGGAAAAGGCCAAGCCTGAATGGTTGTCCCAGCACCAGACCTTGCAGGATGCGTTGAATAAATACGACAAGGGCAATTCCGCCAGCACGGACAAGAAAAAGACGGGCACTTCAACAATCTTGCGGAAATCCTAGCGGGCGTAGACACCAGTGGCACCGGGAGTAAAAACCCGGAAAGCGCGAAGATCACCGATGCGCCTGCCGCCATGATGGCCAAGATCAAAGCGATGTTGCCTTCGACGCAGTAAGCGCCGTCAATCTCGACCTGAGAATGCAGAACCCATGTGGGAGCGGGCTTGCTCGCGAAAGCGGTGTATCAGCCAACATCAATGTCGGCTGACCGATTGCTTTCGCGAGCAAGCCCGCTCCCACCGGGGATTGTGCAGTCCATGAATAGCGCTAGACCCTTAGCGCATTTCGTTTGTAACGCACATGAAACTTTCATCAGCAAGTCGAGCGTCGTTTGTTGGCAAAATCGGGCATCCGCCATTTCCATCAGGAAACCGACATGCCCCGTATTTTGACCATCGAAGACGATGCCGTGACGGCTACGGAAATCGTCGCCGAGTTGCAAAGCCACGGTTTTGAAGTGGACTGGGTGAGCAACGGCCGCGAAGGGCTGGTGAGCGCGGTCAGTGGCAATTACGACTTGATCACCCTCGACCGCATGCTCCCCGAGCTCGATGGCCTGGCCATTGTCACCACGCTGCGCGCCATTGGGGTGGCGACGCCGATCCTGATGATCAGCGCCCTCTCCGACGTCGATGAACGCGTGCGTGGCCTGCGTGCCGGTGGCGATGATTACCTGGCCAAGCCGTTCGCCACCGACGAGATGGCGGCGCGCGTCGAGGTGCTGCTGCGGCGCAAAAGTCCGGTCCGGGCCACCGAAACCACCCTGCACGTCGCCGATCTGGAACTCGACCTGATCAGCCACCAGGCCACGCGTGCCGATCAGCCGCTGAACTTGCTGCCCACCGAGTACAAACTGCTGGAATTCATGATGCGCAATCCGGGGCAGATTCTGTCGCGGATGATGATCTTCGAAGAGGTCTGGGGTTATCACTTCGACCCCGGCACCAACCTCATCGATGTACACATCGGCCGGCTGCGCAAAAAAGTCGACCCGTCCGGCATGACACCGTTGATCCGCACCATGCGCGGCTCGGGGTATGTGATTGCTGAACCGCTCTAAAGACTGGCGCGGTCCCCTGTGGCGAGGGGGCTTGCCCCCGTTGGGGTGCGAAGCGCCCCCTCTTATTCCTCAGAAAGAAGGGGCCTGCTGCGCAGTCCAGCGGGAGCAAGCTCCCTCGCCACAGCAAGCTCCCTCGCCACAGCAAGCTCCCTCGCCACAGCAAGCTCCCTCGCCACAGGTATTTAACCCAGCAAGCAGTGGATACTTAACCCGGCATGCACTGGAAGTCGCCAGTCTGCGCCACTTGCTTGCCGTGGGAATCCTCAAGCCGAGCGCTGACTTCCTGGCCCAGGCTCGATTCCACCAGTTGGTAGTGTTCGCCGGCCTTGAACTGGGTGTAATGGACCTTGCCTTCGCAATCCTGCTGATTCGAATCGCCACTCGGGATCTCGAACAACGTCACCGCCAAGTCATGAGCGCCAGGGCTTACTTCAAAGAATCGCCCGTCATCGATACGTTTGCCATCCACCCGTTCGGCCAGCAGGTCATTGGGCGCTTCTTCCTGCAGCCCGATCCAGGCCATGCCCGGATCGGCTTTGGGCATCGGGCCGGCACACGCAGACAACAGACAGACCACGCTCAAGCCCGGAATCAACAGCAGATGTTTAAGTGTCATTGCAATGACCTTCCTACCTAAAAAAACAACCTTGAAGCCCCACAAATCCATGTGGGAGCGAGCTTTCTCGCGATAGGGTCATTACATTCAAAATCAACATTGACTGACCCGCCGCCATTGCGAGCAAGCTCGCTCCCACAGGTTATGTGCGGTCTTACGAGCACTTGAAGCTGTGGCTCTGCGCGACCTGATTGCCGTGGGAATCCACCAGGCTGACGGCCGCCTTCAACCCCTCGCTCGAGGCATTGATCTGATAGTGCTCACCGGCCTTGAACTCGCTGTAGTCGAGGCGGCCCATGCAATTGAGGTCTGTCGAGTTGCCATCCGCGCCGCTAAGCAGGGTCATGTCCAGACGATGAGCGCCCGGCTTGACCTCGAAATAACGAGCGTCATGGACCTCCTTCCCATCGATGCGCTCCGCCAGCAAATCGGCGCTCGCCGGTTGGTCCATGCCGATCCAGGCTTCGCTCGGGTCAGCCTTGGGCATCGGCCCGGCGCACGCCGACAACAGGCATACCAGGCTCAGGGTCGGGATCAGTAACAGGGGTTTAAGCGTCATTAAAAAACACCTCGCAAGTGGACGCCGATGCCGCCGTCAGGTGTGACGGTGGGCTCTCGGCTTGAGGTGAAGAGTGGCGAGCCAGAGCGGTTCGGACAAATGAATCCGCATGAAAGGATTTTCAGGTAATCGTTAAAAATTTCTTCATCCCGCGGAAGGCAAATCTTTAAGTAGCAAGCGCAAGACTGCCGAGAATTGCAATTCAAGACCTCGGAGGTTTACGGCATGCTCGGGCTGGTAAAGACTGCACTGCTCAAGCCCTACACGTTTATCGTGCTGGCAATTTTCATCTGCATCATTGGGCCCATGGCGGCCCTGCGCACACCCACCGATGTGTTTCCCGACATCGGCATTCCAGTGATCGCAGTGGTTTGGCAGTACAACGGCCTCGCGCCGCAAGACATGGCCGGGCGGGTGATCTACACCTATGAGCGTTCGCTGAGCACCACGGTCAACGACATCGAACACATCGAGTCGCAATCGCTTCCGGGCATGGGCATCGTCAAGATTTTCTTCCAGCCGGGCGTCGACATTCGTACCGCCAACGCCCAGGTCACGGCGGTGTCGCAGACTGTGCTGAAACAGATGCCGCCTGGCATCACCCCGCCGCTGATCCTCAACTACAGCGCCTCGACCGTGCCGATTCTGCAGATGGCGTTTTCCAGCCCGACGCTGTCGGAAGCGAAGATCCGCGACCTGGTGCAGAACAACATCCGCCTGCCGTTGACCTCGGTACCGGGCCTGGCGATCCCGACGCCAATGGGCGGCAAGCAGCGCCAGATCACCCTCGACCTCGACCCGCAAGCGCTGGCTGCCAAAGGCCTGTCGGCCCAAGACGTGGGCAATGCGTTGGCGGCGCAAAACCAGATCATTCCAGTGGGTACCGCCAAACTCGGACCCAACGAATACACGGTGCTGTTGAACAACAGCCCGAAAGCCATCGACGAGCTCAACGACCTGCCGATCAAAACCGTCGACGGCGCGTTGATCACTATCGGCCAGGTCGCCCACGTGCGTGACGGCTCGCCGCCGCAGACCAATATCGTGCGGGTCGACGGTCGCCGCGCGGTGCTGATGCCGGCGTTGAAGAACGGCAATATCTCCACGCTGTCGATCATCGACGGCATTCGCCAGATGCTGCCGCGCATCAATGAAACCTTGCCGCCGTCGCTGAAGACTTCGCTGCTGGGCGACGCTTCGGTGTTCGTCAAACAGTCGGTCGGCAGTGTGGCCAAGGAAGGCATCATCGCCGCGTTGCTGACCAGCGCGATGATCCTGCTGTTCCTCGGCAGCTGGCGTTCGACCCTGATCATCGCCGCCTCGATTCCGTTGGCCGTGTTGTCGGCCATCGCCCTGCTCGCCGCCAGCGGCCAGACCCTGAACGTCATGACCCTCGGCGGGCTGGCGTTGGCGGTGGGGATTCTGGTGGACGATGCGACGGTGACCATCGAGAACATCAACTGGCACCTGGAGCAAGGCAAAGCGGTGAACACCGCGATCCTTGACGGCGCGAAACAGATCGTCGGCCCGGCCTTCGTCTCACTGCTGTGCATCTGCATCGTGTTCGTGCCGATGTTCCTGTTGCAGGGTATCGCCGGTTACCTGTTCCGGCCGATGGCGCTGGCGGTGATCTTCGCCATGGCCAGCTCCTTCATCCTGTCGCGGACACTGGTGCCGACCCTGGCGATGTTTCTGCTCAAACCCCACGTGCCCGAGCAAGGTCCGGGGCATCACCCGGAAGATGAATTCATCAACCATCACGAGGGCGAGCAGCAACGCAAACCGCACCATCCGTTGCTGCAACGGGTGCTGAATTTCCAGCAGGGTTTCGAACGGCATTTCTCCAACCTGCGGGACCGCTACTTCGGCCTGCTGGAGCTGGCGCTGGAATACCGCAAGCGCTTCCTGCTGGGCTTCCTTGCCTGTGTGCTGGCGTCGTTTGCACTGCTGCCGAGCCTCGGCCAGGACTTTTTCCCGGCCACCGACGCCGGCGCATTGTCGCTGCATGTGCGCTTGCCGCTCGGCACGCGGATCGAGGAAAGCGCGGCGGCGTTCGACCGTATCGAAGCACGAATTCGCGAGATCATTCCGGCCGAACAACTGGACACCATCGTCGACAACATCGGCATCCCGCTGAGCGGCATCGACATGGCGTACAGCAACAGCGGCACCATCGGCCCGCAGGACGGTGACATTCAAGTCAGCCTCAAAGCCGACCACAGCCCCACCGCCGATTACGTGAAACGCTTGCGCGAAGCCTTGCCGGAAAGTTTTCCTGGCAGCCACTTTGCCTTTCTTCCAGCGGACATCAGCAGCCAGATCCTCAACTTCGGCGCACCGGCACCGCTGGACGTGAAAATTTCCGGGCCCAATGGCGATGAAAACCGCGCCTACGCCGTCGAGCTGGAACGACGCCTGCAACACGTGGCCGGGATTGCCGACCTGCGAATCCAGCAGTCCACCGGTTATCCGTCGCTGCAGGTCAACGTCGATCGTCTACGGGCCAATGGCCTGGGCATCACCGAGCGTGACGTGACTAACAGTATGGTCGCGTCCCTGGCCGGTAGTTCGCAAACCGCACCGACCTTCTGGCTCAACCCGGCCAACGGCGTGTCTTACGGCGTGGTCGCGGCCACGCCGCAATATCGCCTCGACAGCCTGCCGTCGCTGGAAGCTTTGCCGGTCACCGGTAGCGACGGGCAATCGCAGATCCTTGGTGGTCTGGCGAGTATTTCCCGAGTCCAGAGCCCGGCGGTGGTCAGCCACTACAACATCATGCCGACCCTGGATTTGTACGCCAACGTGCAGGGTCGCGACCTCGGCGGCGTGGCCAAGGACATTCAAAAAGTCCTCGATGACACCGCCTCGATGCGGCCCAAAGGCGCGGTGATCAGCCTGCACGGGCAGATCGACGCGTTGCACGAAGCCTTCAGCGGTTTGAGCTTCGGCCTGCTCGGTGCGGTGGTGCTGATCTACTTGCTGATCGTGGTCAACTTCCAGTCCTGGGTCGATCCGTTCGTAATCATCACCGCCCTGCCCGCCGCGCTTGCCGGGATTGTCTGGATGCTGTTTCTCAGTGGCACCTCACTGTCGGTGCCGGCCCTGACCGGGGCCATCCTCTGCATGGGCGTGGCCACGGCCAACTCGATTCTGGTGGTGAGTTTCTGCCGTGAACGCCTGGCGGAACACGGCGATGCCCTGAAGGCTGCGCTCGAAGGCGGCTACACACGTTTCCGCCCGGTGTGCATGACCGCCCTGGCGATGATCATCGGCATGTTGCCGCTGGCCTTGTCCGAAGAACAGAACGCGCCGTTGGGCCGTGCTGTGATCGGCGGCCTGATCCTCGCCACCACCGCCACTCTGCTGTTCGTCCCGGTGGTGTTCAGCCTGGTCCACGGACGCCAATCTCGCGCTCTAGCGGAAGAAAAACTTGATGGAGAAAGCTCTCATGTCGCCTGATCAAAAACCGTCGCGCAAACGCCTGATGTGGGTGGGGGTCGGCGGCCTGACCCTGGCCGCGTTGCTGGTGGCCAACGGTCTGGCCGCCCGTACTCGCCATGAAAAAGCCGTGGCGGCCTGGACTGAAACCGCCGCCATGCCATTGGTCAGTGTGTTCCAGCCGCAACAGAACGTGCACGGCGACAGCCTGCGCTTGCCGGCGCACCTGGAGGCGTGGAGCAAGGCGCCGATCCATGCGCGGGTCAGCGGCTACCTCAAGGACTGGAAAACCGACATTGGCACTCAAGTGAAGGCCGGGCAAATTCTCGGGGAAATCGACAGTCCGGACCTTGATCAACAAGTCGCGCAAACCCACGCCCGGTTGATTCAGGAACAGGCCAACGCACGCCTCGCCGAGACCACCGCGACCCGTTGGCAGAACCTGTTGGCGACGCATTCGGTGTCGCGCCAGGAAGCCGATGAAAAACTGTCCAACGCCGCCGCTGCCAAGGCTAACGCCCAAGCGGCGGCCGCCGATTACGCGCGGCTCTCGGCGCTGGAAGACTACAAGACCATTCGCGCGCCGTTCGCCGGGACCATCACCGCGCGCAACACCGACATCGGCCAGTTGATCAAGGCTGACAGCGACAGCGATCCCGAACTGTTCGACATCGCCGACACTCATCAGCTGCGCCTGTACGTACCGGTGCCGCAGAATTACGCCAGCGTGATTCGCCCCGGCATGCAGGCCGAACTGATCGTGCCGGAGCACCCTGGACAGCATTTCACAGCCCGGCTGATTGGTGACTCTACGGCCGTCGACCGACGCTCAGGGACCTTGCTTGCGCAGTTTGTCGCCGATAACCCGGACGGTGCCTTGTTGCCCGGCGACTATGCGGAGGCGACGTTGCAGATTCCGGCCGATACACATGGCGTGAGCATTCCCGCCAGCTCGCTGATCTT
Organism: Pseudomonas sp. 10S4; assembly: GCF_034344865.1. Lineage (NCBI taxonomy): Bacteria > Pseudomonadati > Pseudomonadota > Gammaproteobacteria > Pseudomonadales > Pseudomonadaceae > Pseudomonas > Pseudomonas sp. 10S4. Next base: position 3,550,627 of record NZ_CP133774.1, on the reverse strand, counting down.
CCGCGCTCAGGGCACTCAGGTGGCAGTGCTTGACCCGGATAACCACGTGCACTTGCGCGATATTCATATCGGGCTGGATCTGGGCGAGCGTCTGGTCATCGATCAGGGTTTGAAGCCTGCGGACCGTGTGGTCGACAACCCACCGGATGCCCTGCGCGAAGGCGATGCCGTGCAACTGGCCGACGCCGGAGGTGCCCATGCGCCCAAGGCTTGAGCTGCTGGTGATGGCGCTGGCCCTGCAAGGGTGTTCCATGGCGCCGGTGTACAAGGCGCCAGCCATCGACTTGCCTGCGCAGTATCGCGAGCAGACCAGCGATGGGCCCTGGCATTTGGCGGACCCGGCGCAGCAGCTGTCGACGCAATGGTGGACGCTGTATCAGGACTCCCGCCTGAACGACCTGCAACAGCAATTGCTCAAGGCCAACCCGGACCTGGCGGCGGCCCTCGCGCACTTTGATGCGGCGCAGGCTTATGCCGGTCAATTGCATGCCGGGCTATTCCCGCAAATCACCGCCAGCGCGCAGCCGTTGCGCCAGCGTCAGTCGGAAGACAAGCCGTTGCGCGGCAGCAATCAGCCTTCGGTGTACAACAGCAATACCGCCGGTTTTGCGCTGAACTTCGACCCTGATCTGTGGGGCAAGATTCGTAATCAGGTGGCCGCAGGAGATGCCCAGGCCCAAGCCTCTGCGGACGATTTGGCAGCGGCCCGGTTGAGCCTGCAACAGCAACTGGCAACGCTGTACATCCAGCTTAACGGCCTGGATGCCCAGCAGACGATTCTCGCCAGTTCTCTGGATGATTACACCCAGGCACTGCAACTGACCCGCGACCGCTATGAAGGCGCCATCGCCTCGGAACTGGACCTGACCCGCGCGCAAAGCCAACTGGCCGAGGCACGGGCGCAACTGGACGATGTGCGGGCGCAGCGGGATCTGGCCGAACATGCGATTGGGGAACTGGTGGGCCAACCGGCCAGTGTTTTCCAACTGAGTGCGAGCAACCAGGCGCTGGGGTTACCGTCGGTCCCCGGCGCATTGCCCAGCACCCTGCTGCAACGCCGCCCGGACATCTCGGCCGCCGAACGCCGGGTATTTGCCGCCAACGCCAACATCGGCGTCGCCCGCGCCGCGTGGTACCCGGACTTCAGCCTGACCGGCCTGCTCGGCGGGCAAACCGCCGGCAGCGGCAATCTGTTGGCCGCCGGTAATCGCTATTGGGCGCTGGGACCGTTGGTCAATCTGCCGATCTTCGACGGCGGTCGCCTCGACGCCAACGAACGCCAGGCCAAGGCCGAATTCGAAGAAGCCGCCGCCCATTACCGCAGCCAGGTGCTGCGGGCGGTGCGTGAAGTCGAAGACAACCTTGCGCAACTGCGCGATCTGCAACGGGAGGCGGAGGATGAACAGGCGGCCGTCAATGCGGCGCAACAAACTCAGGCCCTGGCAATAAACAGCTATGAAGCCGGGGCGGTGAATTATCTGGATGTAGTGACCGCACAAACCTCGGCGCTTCAGGCCCAGCGGCGGTTGCAGACGTTGCAGACACGGCAGTTGCAGGCGAGTGTCGGGTTGGTTGTGGCGTTGGGTGGGGGTTGGAATAGCGGTAGCTGACTGACATTGAGGTTGTCTGCGTGGGCCCCATCGCGAGCAAGCTCGCTCCGACAGGGGACTTGAGTCGTTCACAAAAATTGCGCCTGACGCTGAACCCATGTGGGAGCGAGCTTGCTCGCGATGGCGGTTGCCCAGGCACCGCCAATCCCGAAACTGACCGCTCCCGTCCAATCCCCGTATAATCGCGCTTTTTCCCCGAAGGCACCCCGCTCGTGGCAGATAAACGGTACAGCTGCATTGGTTTGTATAACCCCAAGTCACCGGAGAACGTCGGTTCGGTGATGCGCGCCGCTGGCTGTTATGGCGCGGCGTCAGTGTTCTACACCGGCAAGCGCTATGAACGCGCCGCCGACTTCGTCACCGACACCAAGCGTGTGCACTACGACATTCCGCTGATCGGCATCGATGACCTGAAAAAGATCCTGCCGCTGGGCTGCACACCAGTTGCCGTGGAACTGGTGGAAGGCGCTCGTTCGCTGCCGGAATACACCCACCCGGACCGTGCCCTCTACATTTTCGGTCCGGAAGACGGTTCACTGGATCAAGACATCCGTGACTGGTGTGAAGACGTGATCTACATCCCGACCACCGGTTGCATGAACCTCGCGGCCACGGTCAACGTCGTGCTCTACGACCGCATGGCCAAGGGCCTGAACACTCGCTCCGGTCCGAAATTCCGCTGATTCACCGCACATCTGATGGAACAAGCTGCCCGCCCCGGCAGTCAGCTTAACTATCCATTACTGCCTGGAGACAGATCATGAGCGAACTCAAACGCGTAGAGCGCATTCAATCCACGCCATTCCAGACGTCCCCTGACCAGAACGTCGAGGGCTGGGAACGCATCGGCTCCCTGGCCGGCGGCGTGGTAATGGTCGGCAAGGGCCTGCGTCGCGGCGGCGTGTTCGGTTTGATTCAAGTGGCGATTGGCGGCGTGGCGTTGGCCCGTGGCATCACCGGGCACAGCTCGGTGAAAAGCCTGCTGGAAAAAAGCCGTCAGGACATGAACAACGTGCGGGCGAAGATTCAGCGGGCGGGGGAAGAGTTGAGCCAGTTGAAGGCGAATGCCGAGGCGGCGACCAACACCGCGACCGTGACCGGCAATGATTCTTTGAATTCGCCCAAAGCCGGGGGCTGATCCGATATTGCGGTGAGGCTTATGGCCTCATCGCGAGCAAGCTCGCTCCCACAGTTGACCGCGTTGTCCAGACGGCCGCGGTCTAATGTGGAAGCGAGCCTGCTCGCGATGGCGGTGTTACTGAAGCAACTCCGTATCGAGCACCTTGGAAGACTCACCAATGACGCTCTCGGCAAGCTGAACAAATTCCTTGGTATCAACACTCCCCAGATGCATCGCCCCACGCAACACATCATCGAGCGAGCGTTTGTTGCGGGTCTTCAGGCGAATCTCGCGATCCAGTTCCCCCAGCAAAATCACTGTTTTTGACACCTGCGCCGGGCTGAGCTTCTCACCGCGCAAGGTCGTGACCTGCTGGCTGTCCTTGGCCAACTTTTTCTGCAAGCTCTCGTACCGTTCATCACTCATGCCGCCGGCACGGCGCACCAGTTCGATGGCGTAGAACTCGGCAAACCCTTCACGGATCCAGTCGTTGCGCTCACGGTCATTGATTCGCCCGAACACTTGGACCATCTCCCGCACCAGCGCACTGCTGCCGCTTTCGCTGACCAGCGGCATTCGGCTGTTGAGGTAGATCGACTCCCGCGCCGCCAGACTGCCACGCCACATCGGGTCACTGGCGCCGACGATCAGCAACTTGCTCGGGTGACGCGGGAACACCGCTTGTGCTTGCGGCCAGACAAAGGTCAGCAGTGTCAGCACATCCATGCGATGCATGCCCTGCCCCAGCGGCGAGGCGACGGTGACCTCGGTTTCGCCCAGCCGCGTGCGGCGGCTGCCGAGGTGGCCGGCGAGCATCCAGCCCGTCGGCCGGTCGAACAGTCGGGAAGCATTGTTGACCCGGAATTTATTCTTGCCGATGCGCGGCCAGGCGGTTTCGACGCTTTTCCAACCGGTGGGTAATTCGAACTCAAGGCGCGACACCAGCTCGGTGCCGTCCTGTTGATCGAGCTTGGCCGCCGGCACCAGATCGTCGCCACGCAACAACGCCCAGTTTGGCGTCATGCGCGTGTCAAAACTGCCGTTCTTGCGTCCATGGCTGATGCGCACGCGGTAGGTCAGGCTGGCCTTGTCGGCGGCCGGGCGCCAGACACCACGGGCCGCTTTGCCCGGCGTGAGCTGCCATTGGCCATCGGCCTTGAAATCGCTGTAGTCGCTGCCGTCGCCCAGATCAAAGTCCAGGCTGCGCACCGCCGAGCCCTGCGCCAGGGTCAGGCGCACTTCGGCCTGCTCGCTTTGCGGCAACAGACGCACGTGGTAATCCAGATCGACCTTTTTCGCCGCCCACACCGACGAACTCAGGGCCAACGCCCCAACGGCCAACGCCAGCCGCAATCCCACAGCCATACACACTCCTTGTGGCAAAGTTCTAGTAATCATTGACGACATTGTGAGTGCTGCGCACTCAAGCGGGACGGTGCGGCGATCCGACAAGCTCCCTCGCCACAAAAGCAGTCGGCATTCAGCCGGCGCGGAAAATCAGATGGTCTTCCCAATCGTCTTCGGCCACGCTGCCTTCGGCGAGCATGCGCCCGGACTGGGAAATACGTTCGTGGTGCACCGCATCGCGGTCGCCGCACACCAGGTGATGCCACAGCGGCAGGTCCTTGCCTTCGCTGACCAGTCGATAACCGCAGGTCGGCGGCAGCCACTGGAACTCCTCAGCCTTGCCCGGCGTGAGCTGAATGCAATCCGGCACGAAGTCCCGACGGTTCGGGTAGTCAGTGCACTGACAGGTTTTCAGGTCCAGCAGTTTGCAGGCGATGCGCGTGTAGTAGACGCTGTTGTCGTCTTCATCCTCGAGCTTTTGCAGGCAGCACAGACCACAGCCGTCGCACAGCGATTCCCATTCCTCTGGATCGAGTTGATCGAGGGTTTTGCGTATCCAGAACGGTTCGACTTTGGCGGCCATGGCTCGAGCATCAACATCAGGTGGTGAAAAGGCCGCCAGTCTAGTGCCCAAGGCCTCGCGGGCCAAGCGCTGGCGACTGTCGGTAGAACTTCACTTGTCAGTTTTTGCGCCGCCGAGTAGCTTTGCCAGTCGCAACGAGCCAAACCTGAAGGCCATTAACGCGCAACCGCGTTGCATTCCGGTGAACTGCCACGGCTCAAGAAAACCTTATCCCTCAGCTCAACTGCGGCCGCTGGTTTTTATTTGACTCCCTGTCCAAACGTAGTAAGGAATCTCTGAATGAGTGCCAATCCACGCGTTGCCGATCATGCCATTCACCCACAGTTCACCAATCGTTGGTCGCCACGGGCCTTTACCGGCGAAAGCATCCCGGAAGAAACCCTGCTGAGCTTCTTCGAAGCCGCGCGCTGGGCGCCGTCGGCCTACAACTCGCAGCCTTGGCGGTTTCTCTACGCGCGCCGCGACACGCCGAACTGGGAGCGTTTCCTGGGCCTGCTGAACGAGTTCAACCGCGGCTGGGCGCAACACGCCTCGGCGCTGGTGATCGTGATCTCGAAAACCACCTTCACGGCGCCCGGTGCCACCGAAGAAACCCCGGCGCTGTGGCACACCTTCGACACCGGTTCGGCCTGGGGCCACCTGGCGCTGCAAGCGAGCATCAGCGGCTGGCACACCCACGGCATGGCCGGTTTCGACCAGGACCTGACCCGCAAAGAACTGAACATCCCCGAGGGCTACGCCCTGCACGCAGCAGTGGCCGTGGGCAAGCTGGGAGATAAAGCGACGCTGGCGGATTACCTGCAATCGCGCGAAGAACCGAGCCCGCGTCGTCCGTTGAGCGAGCTCGCTGCTGAAGGTGACTTCACCCTCTAAAAGCAAAAGATCGCAGCCGCCGGCAGCTCCTACAGGTGTACACATAACCCTGTAGGAGCTGCCGAAGGCTGCGATCTTTTTGGTCGCGCCTCAATACCCGCGATTGAAGTCCACTTCGCCGCGCAATGCTTCGCCCGCCTCATACGCCCGCAGGTTTTCGACGAACAGGGTGACCATCATCGATGGCGAGGTCGGTGCCGAGCTGTGGCCGGTCAGCAACAGGCCCCAGGCGGTCCAGAACGGATGCCGTTGCGGCAACGGTTCCTGACGGCAGACGTCGATCACCGCGCCCGCCAGATGCCCTTCTTTCAAGGCTTCGACCAAGTCCGCATCAACCACCGCCACACCGCGCCCGACGTTGATGAACACGCCGGTCGGCTTGAATTGCTTGAACAGCGCCGCGTCGTACAGGTCGTGGGTGTTCGGCGTGTTGGGCAGCAGATTGATCACGTAATCCACTTCGCCGACCAGCCGCGGCAAGTCGCTCAGCGCGCCGACTTCAACAAACGGTACCTGCTCGCGGGCTTCGCTGGCGATGCCATACAACTCGACGCCAAACGGCACGAGGAATTTCGCCACGGTCTGGCCGATGTCGCCAGTGCCGACGATCAACACCTTGCGCCCTGCCAGGCTCTGGCCCAGGCGATTGTCCCACTTGCGCTCGACCTGGCTGACCAGTCGCGCCAGCACTTCGCGTTCGTGGCCAAGCATGTAAGTCAGGACGTATTCAGCCATGACCTGGCCGAAAATCCCCACCGCCCGGGTCAGGCGATAGTGGCGTGGCAAGCCGTCGGCCAGCAGCGGCGTGATGCCGGCCCAGGTCGATTGCAGCCATTGTGGCTGGTGGCCCTGACGCAGCAGGGTCGCCAGCAAGTCCGGCTGGCCAAGCCAGATCGGACAATCGGCCGCTTGACGTGCCAGTTCGGCGGAGTCGCCGCTGGTCAGCACTTCCAGCTCAGGCACAGCCTGACGCAACAGTTGGGCGTACACAGGGTGATCGTGTTCAGCAATCAGAACGCGCATGGTTCAAACCTTTCAAAAACAGGGCAGACAGCCGCGGACGGAGTATCGCTCCATCGGTCGCGGCCATCGTCAAAATTATTCCAGTTTTTCACACAGGCTCTGAACAGAGCCTGTCTGCCAATCACATCGGGTCGTTGCGGCGCAGCAATTCTTCGGGCAAGTGTTCGATGTACTCGTCCTCGGCCGGTGGCATTTGCAGGTGGTAGCCCTGCTTTTCGAGGTTTTCCAGGACCACGGTGATGTCCTCGCGCGACAGTTTGCGCTCGGGGGTCAGCACCAGGTCGAAGGCGTGATGTGGCTTGCCGAACGCCGCCATCAGCGATTCCGGGACGCGCTCCAGTGCATCGCTTTTGAGCACGTAGAGGTACATCTCGTTTTTCTTCAGGCTTCGATAGATGGAGCAAATACGTTTCAAGGCTGTTCTCCGGCGGTGGCCAGGCTGTCGAGCAGCGCCTGGCCCATCAATTCGCGGCGCCAGCCACGCAGCGAATCAGGCAATTGGTAAGGACCGTTGGGGTAGCCGCTCTTGAGCAAGGCTTCCAGGGTTTTCTTGCGTAGCATCAACTCTGGTGCAATGTTCAAGCGCTCGGCTTCGGCCTGGCCGATGGCGCGCAGTTGCTTGACCAGCACGGCGGCGTCTACCGGCAATGGCTCCGGCACGGCGGGCGGCCATTGATCTGGCGACACACTGCCAGAGCGCTTGATCAGATCAAGCAGAAATTCGCCGTCCTGACGCACGGTACGCGGGTGCATGTCTTCGATTTTCGCCAACGCGCCGAGGTTGTCCGGTTGAGTCCGCGCCAGCGGCCACAAAGAGTGCTCACGGACGATGCGGTTACGCGGCAGATCGCGAGCGCGGGCTTCGTGCTCACGCCAGGCGCAGAGTTCACGCAACACCACGAGTTGGGCGCGGGACAGCTTCCAGGCCAGCTTGGCTTCGCGGTAAACCTCGTACGGATCGACCTCACGGCGCAGGTTAGCCACCAGTTCGGCGCCATCCTCCAAGACCCAGTTGTATTTGTCTTCAGACAACTTCGGTTGCAGGCGTACGAAAACTTCCGCCAGGTGCAGGGCATCTTCGGCGGCGTAGCTGATCTGGGTGTCGGACAGCGGACGTTGCAGCCAGTCGGAACGGGTCTCGCCCTTCGGCAGGTCGATGCCGAGCACTTCCTGTACCAGCCGCGAGTAACCCATGGAGAAACCCAGGTTCAGATAGGCGGCGGCCAATTGAGTGTCGAACAGCGGCGCCGGCAGGCTGCCGGTCAGGCGCAACAGAACTTCGAGGTCTTCGCTGCACGCGTGAACGACTTTCACCACGGCCGGGTTTTCCAGCAACGCGGCCAAGGGTTGCCAGTTGTCGATGGTCAGCGGGTCAATCAGGTAAGCGCGTACGCCATCGCCGATCTGCAGCAGGCCGGCAATCGGATAAAAGGTGTCGACCCGCATGAATTCGGTGTCGAGGGCAACGAATGGCAACTGCTGCCACTCGGCGCAAAACTGACCGAGGCTATCGTTGTCGCGAATCCAGTGAATATCGATGGCCACACGGCTCTCCCTTGAAGAATGGCGCGCAGTATATATCGCCCCTGACGATTTCCGCGCATGCACTGAACAAGAGCTTTAGCGAAAATGCCTGCCGGAAGGCAAGAAATGTCTGACGAAGGGAGACTAACCGGTCTTACGCAGCACGTAGACCCGCATCCGCGAGCAACCGGGAAAGAAGTCCTGGTGACTGAGCAGGCTGAAACCCGCTTGCCTGAACTCGGCTTCGACCTCGGCCTTGTTCACCAGCGTTTGCGCTTGAACGCCTTCGGCAGCAGCGGGCTGGCGCCGGAGGCGGCTTTCAAGCTGAACCGCGACAATCACTGTGTCACGACTGACGCGGTGGAACTCCCCGAGCATGGCCAACCGGTGCTCGGGACGAGAAAGATGCTGAAACAGTTGCATGCAAATAATGCAATCCACCGCGTTCACCGACAAACCAATGGTGAACGCCGAGCTCTGAAAGGTCTTGATCCGCTTGAGCAACGGCTTCGGGTGATGGGTACGGGCATGATCAAGCATGTCCTGGGACGGGTCTGATGCAAGGATCACCCGATTCCCATGTTCGGCCAGCACCGGCCAGAAACGCCCGGCCCCGCAGGCCACGTCGAGGATCAGACCCGGCTCGCCGGCGGCCTTGAGCGCGTTGCGCACCAACTGCTCTTCGCGCCGAAACGCCAGGCGGCCCGCCATGCCACGCGGTTGCGGCTGCAAACAGACGCGAGCGTGTTCCTGGTCGTAGCGCCGGGCGAACTCAAGCTCGATGGCGGATGGGGGCAGCGAAGACATGTGTAGGGGCTCTTGTTGGAAGATCTACCGACCGCAGATTAGCGGTCGGCCCGTGAAAAATAAGTCGAAGCACTCACTTTTTAGCCAGCACGCCGTCGCCTACAGGCCCCCGGCAGCCGGCGAACATGTCCAGACTCGGGTCGTAGACCTTGCTGTCGACTTCCAGCAGACCGAGCATCGAATGGAACAGGTTGTCCTGGCTCAAGGGTTTGTCGCGACTTTGTTGCAGGCAATGGGCGTCTACCGAGAACGACTTTTGATAACTGTCGGAAAACCACGCCAGCATTGCCACATGCTTTTGTTGTTCCGGCGCCATCATGTAAGGCGTGCCATGGAGGAACAGGTTGTACTCGCCCAGGGACTCTCCGTGGTCGGACAGGTAGAGCATCGCGGTATCCACTTTGTCCTGGTTGCTGCGCAACAGATCGATCAGGGTCGACAGCACGTGGTCGGTATACACCAGGGTGTTGTCGTAACCATTGACGATACTGTCGCGGCTGCAATTGTTCAGCGCATTGCTTTCACACACGGGTGTGAAGTGTTCGTATTCTTTGGGATAACGCTTGAAGTATTCCGGGCCGTGGCTGCCCATCTGGTGCAGGACCAGCACGGTGTCTTTGTCGAGGGTGTCGATGAAGTGCTGCAAACCTTGCAGGAGAATTTCATCGCGGCACTCGCTGCTGGAGCACAACACCGGGTCTTTCAGATTGCTGACATCCTCGATGGTGACCCGATCGCACGTGCCTTTGCAGCCCGATTGATTGTCGCGCCAGATCACGTCCAGACCGGCCCGCTTGAGCACGTCCAGCAAACCTTCTTCGTTCTTTGCCTTGCTGGCGTTGTAATCCTTGCGGCCCATGTTGGAGAACATGCAAGGCACCGATACCGCAGTTTCCGTGCCGCAGGAATGCACGTCGGTGAAAGCGATCAGCCCGGTTTCTTTACTCAGTTTGGGTGTGGTGTCGCGGTTGTAGCCGAGGATGCCGAAGTTCTCGGCCCGGGCACTTTCGCCGACCACCAGCACCGTCAGGGATTTGCGCTCATGGGACTGCCAGGCCTGGTCTTTACGGGCGTCTTCGCCAATTTTGACAAAGGGTTGTTGCGAGGACACCACCTGCTCACGCAGATAACCGACCGAGGCGCCGATGTAGTTGCTCGGCACCACCATCAAATGCAATTCATGGTGATTGCGAAACAGGGACGACAGGCCTTGATAATTCATCAGCGCCACGCCACCGATCACCGCGACAGAGACGACACTCACCAGGGCTTTACTTAATAGCTCACGGTGCCAGGCGCGATAATTGACCGGGGTTTTCCACAATAACCACGAAGGCAAAACACCGAGCAGGACAATATAGACAAACAACTTTATCGACAGTAAGTCGCGAACTTCCGTGGCATTGGTTTCGGCAAAGTTACGAAACATGCCGGCATCGATTAGCACGCCATATTGACTCATAAAGTAAGCCACGCCGGCACTGACCATGAAGACCAACGTCAGCAGCGGTTTTAATACGGGGCGGAACGCCAGCACGGTCAGGACGATGTTGAAGGCGCCGAACACCATGACGCCAAATGCCACGCGCATGGCGATGCCTTTGGCGTCGGAAGCGGTGATTTCGAAGAGGTGCTGCCACAGGACCAGATTGAACCCGGCCAGTAAAAAGGCACTGGCAATCAGTGTCACCCACTCGGGGCGCACGGCTTTTAATTTCAACATGCAGGTCGATTGTTCCTGAAAAGAAGCGTCGCCGGTAATTGTGAAAATTTCATTTTCCGCGACAACGCAAACTTTAATCAGCCGACCATCAATTTTTCGTGAAAAAGAAGCCAACGAATAGTTGGCTTCAGGTATTAGGGCAAATCTTTCAAATTATTTGCAAAATGCTCAGGCCTGATTCAGGTACCAGCGCCAGTCCTGCTCCCCGACCTCCCCCATAAATTGGCGATACTCGGCGCGTTTCACCGCCAGGTACACCCCCAAAAACTCGGTACCGAACGCATCCCGCGCCCAACTCGAGCCTTCCAGCGCCCGTAATGTGGTCAACCAGTCGGTGGGTAGCAGTTCGGTGGCCTGGGCATAACCGTTGCCTTCCACCGGAGCACCGGGGGTCGAGTTGCTCGCGAATGCCACGGTGAATACCGGCCAGGATCGCGGCCGCTGCCAGGTAAGGGTTGGCGTCGGCGCCGCAGATGCGGTGTTCGATATGCCGGGAGAACGCCGGCCCGCCCGGCACCCGCAGGCTCACGGTGCGGTTGTCCACCCCCCAGGTGGCGGCCAGTGGCGCATAGCTGTTGGTCTGGAAACGGCGATAGGAGTTGGCGTTCGGGCAGAACAACAGCAGCGAATCGAGCAACGTACTGAGCATCCCGCCCACTGCATGCCTGAGCAGCGGCGTGCCGTCGGGCGCTGCGCTGGCGAACAGGTTGTTGCCGTCCTTGTCGGCCAGGCTGACGTGCATGTGCATCCCGGTGCCGGCCAGGTCATCGAAGGGTTTGGCCATGAAGCAAGCGGCCATCCCGTGCTTGTGGGCCACACCTTTGACCAGCCGTTTGTAACGCACCGCTTCGTCCATCGCCTGCAAGGCGTCGGTGCGATGTTCGAGGGTGATTTCGACCTGGCCCGGCGCATATTCGGAAATCGCCGTGCGCGCCGGAATGCCCTGGAGTTTGCAGGCGCTGTAGAGGTCGGCCAAGAACGGTTCGATCTGCTCCAGTTCGCGTAAACCATAAACCTGGGTGGCCCGTGGTCGCCCACCATCAACGTCCCGCGCCGGTTGCGGCCGACCATTGCTATCGCGCTGTTGATCCAGCAGATAAAACTCCAGCTCCGCCGCCATCACCGGGTAATAGCCGTCGGCCTGCAAGCCCTCGATAACCTTTGCCAGCAAGTGCCGTGGGTCGGCAATGGTCGCCGGTAGCCCTTCCTTGGGATGCATGCTGACTTGCACCGCCGCGGTTGGAATCAGCCGCCACGGCATGCGCTGCAAACTGCCGCTGACCGGATAGGCGCGGCAGTCGATATCACCGACGTCCCACACCAGCCCGGAGTTTTCCACGTCATCGCCATTGATGGTCAGGCCCAGAATGGTGCTGGGCAGTGGCCGGCCGCTTTCGTACACCGCCAACAGTTCATCACGATGCAGCAACTTGCCGCGTGGCACGCCGTTGTTGTCGAGGATGAACAGCTCGAACATCTCGATATCCGGGTGCTGTTCCAGAAAAGTCAGGGCTTCTTGCTGCGTGGCGAAGGCGGTCATGGCACTACTCATGGGAATTCTCGTTTTTCCGTGTCAGGCAAACGCGCAGGCGCTGCCGATTTGATCCCGATGCATTGCCCGGGACCTGTAGGAACATTCAACGGGAAACGCAGGAATCCGGTGGGCGCGCATGACGGCAATGCCACAGCGCCCAGAAGGCCAGTTCGGACGGAAGTGCTGAGAGGTTTGGCGCGGTGGCAGGCAGGAACCGACGACCGAGGCTGGACGCACAAGCGCCGCTGGATGCCTGGTGGTGGAGTGCGATTGGCCAACCGTCCATAGAGAAAACCGCAGAAAACAGATGTGCCGCAGCGTCACACGGGTGGATGGGGGTTAAATCGCGATTTGAAGAAGTTTGGTTGTGGGTTGGCTAAACATACTCGCAGGGTCGCCACCAATCCCTGTGGCGAGGGGGCTTGCCCCCGTTCGGCGGCGAAGCAGTCGTAAATGATACGGTGCTGCCTGATTGGAAAAATGCATCGACAGTTTTTGGGGTTGCTTCGCAACCCAACGGGGCAAGCCCCCTCGCCACAAGCAAGCCCCCTCGCCACAGGTTGCGCATAACGTGAAATCGCCATCGCGGGCAAGCCTTGCTCCTACAGGTGCACACCGGTTTATTTAATTTCTAGATATCGCCCCAGACTTTCTAGTTTGCCGCTGCCCTACCCCTCGCGCCTAATCGAGTCCTAGCTCTTTAAGGTCCGCTCATGGAAAACGTTCGCGCAACTACTCGTCCCGCATTCTGGTTAATAGCCAGCATCATTCTGGTCGCACTGAACCTGCGTCCGTCCATGGCCGCTGTCGGCCCCTTGCTGTCGGCGATTCGCGGGGATATCCCGCTGAGTTTCAGTACCGCGTCGCTGCTGACCATGCTGCCGGTCATGGCGATGGGCCTGGCAATGTTCCTCGGCATGCGTGTCGCCCAACGCTTCGGCGAACACCGCACCATCGTCGTGTCGTTGTTGATCATCGGCGTGGCCACGGTCTCGCGGTTGTACCTCGACAGCACCCTTGAATTGATCCTCAGCGCGGTGCTGGCCGGGGTCGGGATTGCCCTTATCCAAGCGGTGATGCCGGCACTGATCAAGTCGCGCTTCAGCGACAACGTCTCGCTGTTCATGGGTTTGTACGTCACCTCGATCATGGGCGGCGCGGCCATTGCGGCCTCGTTTTCGCCTTTCGTCCTGGCGCAGACCGGCAGTTGGCGCATGGGCCTGGCGATCTGGGCGTTGCTGGCACTGCTGGCCCTGGGCTTCTGGTTCGCCCAGCGTTCGGCCATCCCGAAATTGCCGGCGGCACCGCAGGGTCGCCAAGAGTCTTTCGTCGGTAACTCACGAGCCTGGTTGCTGGCGATTTTCTTCGGTTTGGGCACGGAGTCCTACACCTGCGTATTGGCCTGGCTCGCGCCGTATTACGTGGAAAAAGGCTGGAGCGAACAGAACGCAGGTCTGCTGCTGGGGTTTCTGACGGCCATGGAAGTGATCTCCGGGTTGATCACGCCCGCGATTGCCAACCGCAGCCAGGACAAACGTCTGGTGCTGGTGGTGCTGTTGGCGCTGATCATGGCCGGTTTCTGCGGCCTGATCCTCAGCCCGGAACGCTTCAGCCTGCTCTGGCCGTGCTTGCTGGGCCTGGGCATTGGCGGTCTGTTCCCGATGAGCCTGATCGTGTCCCTTGATCACCTCGACAACCCGCGCCGCGCCGGTGGCCTGACCGCTTTTGTCCAAGGCATCGGTTACTTGATCGCCGGGCTTTCACCGCTGATCGCCGGGATGATTCGCGACCAGTTGGGCAGCTTCGAATGGGCCTGGTGGTCACTCACGGCAGTGATGGCGGTGATGATCGTGATGGTGCTGCGTTTCAACCCGAAACGTTACGCGCAGCATATCCAATAGTCGTCGACGGTTCTTTCAAGGCCCACCTATGTGGCTGATCAGCCGACCTTGAAAGGACCGTTTCACGCAAAAGCGTCTCTCGCTTTCACCACATCGCCTGCAAGTATTTGCGGTCGTGTATTTAAAAACTGCCAGAGCCTTCAGGCCGGCTTACCGATCATGGCGTCGTGCATTCAGACGCAAGGGAAGAACTCATGAAGCAAGTCGGTTTTGCAGCAGCCCATTGGGGGATGCTGATTTGGGCGATGCTGATCGCCGCGTCTTTTTGCAGCGGCGCAGGTCGGCCAATCGATTGATCCGATCCTGCTGACCGGGCTGCGCCTGTTGTTTTCAGCCTTGATGTTCTTGCCGCTGCTGTTGTTGAAAAGCACCGCACCCATCTCGGCCAAAGGCTTGCTGGCTCATGCGGTACTCGGGTTGTTGCTGGCGACGTATTTTGGTTCGCTGTTTGAAGCGCTGCGCTACACCTCGGCGGTCAACACCGCGACGCTGTACACGCTGGTGCCATTGATGACGCTGTTTTTCGAGGTGTTCCTGCTGCCGAGCCCAACCCTGAAGACGCGCTTGCTGCCGATGTTGATGGCGGCGACCGGTGCGGTGTTGCTGATCCTCAAGGGCTCGGCCCCAGGCGAACTGCCCTCGCCCTACCCGGTGCTGGTATTCGGCGTCGGCTGCCTGGCGATGGCGCTCTATTCGCCATTGAGCCAGCGCTTCAAGGCCAAGACCTTGAAGGGCCGTGACCCGGTGGCGATGACCTTCTGGAACATGCTGTTCGGCGCCGTGTTTTTGCTGGTGTTCTGCCTGTTCAGCGGCGGCTGGCGCAGTGGTGCGCTGCTGTCGGTGCGCGATATGTTGTGGCTGGTGTACCTGGCGGTGTTCGGCACCCTCGCCACCTTCTGGCTGTTGCATCGGGCAATCGGGGTGATTTCACCGTCGACGGTGATTTCCTACGTTTACCTGAACACGCTGTTTGTCACGCTGTTCCACTGGTTCTGGCTGCGGCAGCAACCGACGCTGATGGAACTCGGCGGTGCGCTGCTGGTGGGGGTTGGGATGTTGGCGCTGGTGATGAGTAGTCGAAATGTGAAAGCAGTTACTGCTTGAAACTGTGGGAGCGGGCGTGCTCGCGAAGAGGCCGTGTCAGTCGACATCGTTGTTGAATAACACACCGCTTTCGCGAGCAAGCCCGTTCCCACATGGGGAATCAGTAAAGGGTCGTTGCCTTTGGGGTTACCGGGCTCCAGCGCGTCATTTCCCGTTCAAGGAAATTGGCCACGGCCAGCAAGCGTTCCTCCTGCCAATGCGGGCCGACGATCTGGATGCCGATCGGCATCCCGCTGACCGGGTCATGCCCGGCGCGAATGACCACTGCCGGGGAACCGGAGAGGCTGAACGGGAACACGAAGGCATAGCGATCACGTTCGCGCAGCGAATCACCGTGACCGAACGCCACGTCCGGGAACACCGGGCAGATGAACAGATCATGCTGATTGAAGAACTTCGCCAACTGATAGCGAAACGTATCGATCATGATCCAGTCGCGCTTCATCTCATCCACGCTCAACTCGACCTCTTCGCTCAAGCGGATCAATTCCGAGGTGGCGGGCGTGTAGGTCTGCTTGTTCATCGACGCAAACAGCTTCTTCCAGCCTCGCCCGGCATCCGCGCCGGTGATAAACACCCGCCACAGTACATCGCTGGCCTCGTCGAGCATTGGCGGAGCGGTCAGTGTCACCTGCTCAACCACGCTGCTCAGGCACGACTCGACCCGTTGCAGCACCTGCTTCACCGCCGAACTAACCTGGGTTCGGGATGATTCCCAGGACAATGCAACACGCAGTCCGGACAGGGGTTTGCTTTCGGTGAACGGCACATCGACGGTGTCCGGGTCGCGGCCATCAGCGCCGCTGATCAGTGGCCCAAGCAGCGCCAAGTCGTCGACATAACGCCCCATCACGCCAAACGCCGAAGTCAGATGAAACAACCCGGAGCGGTCGTTGGGAAACTGGCCGGTCAACGGCACCCGTCCCTGGGTCAGTTTCAAGCCACAAATGCCGTTGAAATGTGCCGGGATCCGCACACTGCCGCAGGCGTCCGAGGCCAGCCCGGCTGGCGAGCAACCGGCCGCGATGGCTGCCGCTTCACCGCCACTGCTACCGCCGGCGGAACGTTGCGGGTCGTAGGGGTTAAGCGTGCGACCGTACAACAAGTTGTCGGTTTCAAACGCCATGCACAGCTCCGGAACATTGGTGATCCCGAGGATGATCGCGCCCGCCTGCCGCAGCCGCGCGACTACCGTGGCATCTTCTTCGCTGGCTTCGCCGAGCAACTCCTCCAACCCTCGCGACATGCAGAAGCCGCGCACATGACAGACATCCTTGATGGTCATCGGAATGCCATGCAGCGGACCACGAATATTACCGATGCGCGCCATCTCGTCGGCCTCGCGAGCCTGCCGACGCAGTGCTTCGGCAGACTCCAGTTGAATCAGCGCATTGATCTGCGGGTTACGCTCGGCAATGCGTTGAAGGTAGAAATCCACCAGGCTGGCGCTGGTCAGCACACCGCGTCGCAGCAGACCGGCCATTTCGCGCAGGGTCAAGGTATCCGGATTGAACATGCTCAATGCTCCGCTTTGCTGCGAAGCAGCTTGTTGGGGATGTGGTACATGTTTCTGACCACCAGGGAAAACGCCTTGACCGCCAGTTTCGGACGCCGGGCGATGGCGTCCAGGGCTTCTTCAGTCATGGCCAGGACATGCCGCAGCGCTTCGGGCGTGATGCTCAGTGGCGGGTAAAAGCGCAGCACCGGGTGTGCGGCTTTTTCATTCATCGAATGCCCGGCATGCACGCCACGCTTGCCCAACTCCATGCTCATCAGCGCTTCGTAGACCGAGCCGCGCAAGCGCAAACCCGTCATCAGGCCGACACCGGGCACATCCTCGATAATCTGCGGGTAACGCTGGGCCAGCCGTTGCAGGCCGTGACGCAGCAAGCCGCCATTGATCCGCGATTGCTCGACCAGGTTGTGCTGCTCGATGTAATCGATAGCGGCCAGCGCCGAGGCGCATGCCACCGGATGCCCGCCATTGGTTCGCTGGTCCGGCTCGATCACGTGCAGCGGGTATTTCTCGGCCAGGCGCTGGCTGTACATCGCGCAGGCAAACGAGGTGTAGCCGCCCGTCAGGCCTTTGGAGAGGATCATGATGTCCGGCACGACGTCGTCGTACTGCACGGCGAACCATTTGCCACAGCGACCGAAACCAGTCTGGATTTCGTCGGCCACCAGCAAGGTCTGGGTGGCATCGCATAGGGCACGGATGTTCGCCATGTAGCCCACGGGTGGAACCTGCAAGTGCGCGCCGCCGAGAATCGGCTCGACATACACCGCACACACGCCCTCGCCCACTGCTTTTTGCAACGCGGCGAAATCGCCATACGGCACATAAGTCACCTCCGGCGCCCCGGTGCCGTAACTGCGATGGTGTTGCTGCTGGCCGAGGATGCTCATCGCCGCCAGCGTCTTGCCGTGGTAGGAATCGCTCATGACCACGATCCCGCGCCGGTGCTTCTGCACCTTGAGCACATAACGCATGCTCTGTTCGATGGCTTCGGCGCCCGACACCATGTACTGCACATCGCCCCAGTCGCCCGGCACCAACTGCCGCAGGCGCTCGGTTAACAGATCTTGCTGCGGGTGCACCCGCCCTTCCGGAACCCAGGCCATCTGGTGCAGTTGTGTATGCACAGCCTCACGTACCACCGGATTACGATGACCGACGATAAACACCCCATAACTGCAGGCGCAGTCGATGAAGCGCTTGCCGGTATGATCGGTGACAAAGATGCCATCGGTTTCCTTCTCGACGCTGGTTTTACCCAGGCGATAGAGCTTGGCCGCCGAGGCACTCCAATGCCGCTGGCAATCGTCCAGCAGTTGTTCATGCGGCATGGCTAAGGACATAGCTGAAAGTCTCCTGAATGATCATCGAGGCACGCTGGATCTGTTCGGCTCGCGCGGTGATCGGGCAACGCAGAATCAATTCACGACCACGGGGTAGGCTGACGTAGACGCCACGCTGATAAAGCTCTTCGCACAAGTCGACCGCGTTGACGTCGACGGCCAGCGGCAGACTGACCCAGGCACCGCACGCGACGGCACCGAACGCATTGAGCGCTTGCGCCAGGATCTGGCCGTTGTCGAGACACTGGCGGGCCGAGTTGTTGTCGTGCACGTAATCCAGCGCCGCCATCGCAGCGACGCAGGCCATCGGATTGCCGGCCGTGGTGCTGCCATGTTTCGCCGGGCTGCTGCGACCATAAACCTGATAGGCCATCTGCTCGCTGCAGGTGTAGGTGCCGATAGGAATCGCGCTGCCACCCAAGGCTCCACCCAACACCACGATGTCCGGAGAGTTGTGATAGCGCTGGAAACCAAACAAGGTACCCAGGCTGCCCAGGCAACTTTGCACATCGACCGCGATGACCGGCGCCGAAACCTTGGCCGCCGCGGCATACAACTGATCGAGCAGCGCCGGGTCGATCAGTCGCAGGCGCCCCTCTTCATCCAGCAACGTGCTGGTGTGGCAAACCGCAAAGCAGTCGTGCCAGTCCACCGCGTCCAGGTCGCGGACATTCCTGACCGCCACGAGCTTGAAGCCGAGGAAACGCCGGATCTCCTGATAGCTTTGCAGCGCGTTCAGGCAACGCCCGTAAGTCAGCGAGCCGTAATCGCCGCCCTCGATGAAGACGAGGGTGTTGCCCTTGGGCTTGAGGCCTTTGCACAGTTTCAAGGCCCCTTCAAAAGCTTCATCGCCGGAGCTGCACACATAAGAACTGACCAGCGGTGGCGGCAGCAACTCGGCCAAACGTCGGCACAAGGCGATCAGGGGTTCGGACATCAACACGCGATTGGACAATCCCATGCGGTCCGCCTGATGGCTGACCGCTTCGATCACCGCAGGTACCTGAAAGCCAAATCCGCCGGCCAGATCGATGATCTGGCGGCCATTACCGTCGGTATACGTCTCGTACTGACCAGAGATTATTTGTTTGTTATTGGTCTTCATCAATCGTTCTCAGCGGTAACTCAAGGCGTTGAAAATACGGCGACGCTCGTCAACGATGGCCTCGCGACCATGCATCACCCGACGGTTGTCGATCATCACCATGTCATGGTCACGCCAGCCGACCGGGTAAGTGTATTGCGCAGAAACCCTGTCGATCTCGGCCAGGAACTCCGGGGGAATCGGCTGCCCGGACACGGTGTCGATCACCGGCACTTCATAGTTGAAGGACGGCCCCAGAATGCTGTTGGCGAAGGCCGGGCGCTGACTGAAGTCAGAGACCAGAATCGCCGGGGTGCTGAAGGCGTAGTGAATTGAATCATCGGCAGGATTGAAGGTGATCAGCGTCTGCGGATCATCGCCAATGATCTGCAGCAGATCGTCGATGCTGACCGCAGCCGGGTCGGAGAGCGCCGGCGAATAGTGACAAACCAGCCGCCGCCATTTGTCGCCGGCCACGGTGCGGCTGTAGCGAATCGGGTTGCTTTCGAAAAACGTCCGGCAGGCCGGTGACAGTTTCGCCAGCACTTTCTCGCCGTCGCACAGCGTGGTTTGCGAGCCTTTGCGCGGCGCTTCCTGGCAATAGAACCAGGTGATGTCCGGCCAGAACGGTGAGTTGCCATTCTCGCAATGCAGGCCGATCGCCTGGCGACCGGCATCCACCAATTGCGCGGCGCCGCCGACCATAATCCGCGCCGGGTCGAGGCTCAGCCGCGAGCTGTTCTGCCGCACATAGGTGCCGAAATCTTCAGCGTTGTGGATGCAGTTGCGCAGCAGCACGACACCGTATTGCCCGAGCAATTGGTACAGCTCGGACTTGCCCAGGCTGGCGAAATGATGTGGCTCGATAATCGAGATGTCGGGGCATTCAGAGTGATAGGCAGGCGTGTTCATCAGATGCAGTCCTTTGCAGGTCGGAGAAAACAGTGGCGATATCGGCGCGTTTTGGGCGGCCGGTGACGGTATAGAGTTGCTCGAGCAGCGGGTCGTCCTTGGTCAGTAACCACAGGTGGCTCGGTCGCTCGATGTCGGAAAAGCGTTGGGTCGACCAGGCGGACAGGTCAGCGCGATCCGGTGCCGACTCGACACAGAGCAATGCCACCAGACCATGGGTTTCATCGAAAAAAACGGCAGCATCGCGCACGCCGGGGTATTCACGGTATTCCAGTTCGACTTGTTCCGGGCTGACGTTGCGGCCATTGGGCAGGCAGATCACATTCTTCTTGCGGCCGCGAACGTACAGATAGCCGTCGGCATCCAGTTCGCCCAGGTCGCCGGTGTCCATCCAGCCATCGTCAGACATGGAACAGGCGCTCGGGTCCTTGCCCGAGTAGCCGCTGAACAACGAGCTGCTCTTGACCTCGATGGTCTGGTCGGCGCCGATACGCACTTGAACATGCGGCAACGGCTTGCCGACACTGCCCAGGCGTTGGTGCTCCAAGGTGTTCATGCTGACCACAGAAGCGTTCTCGGAGAGCCCGTAACCCTGGAACACCGGGATTCCATCCTCGGCGAGGGCATTCAGGATATCGAGGCTGACGGCCGCGCCGCCACAGGTGATGTGCACGCCCGAATGCAGGTAACGCGACAGGCGTTTGCCCGGCGCGTCACCTTGGGCCAGTTGCTCGTAAAAGCGATTGAGCATCACCGGCGGCACGGTCAGGGCCGTCGGCTCAACCCGCAGAATCCACTCGATCAAACGCTGTGGCGAAGTCCCCGGCTCACCGAGCAGCGGCTCACCTTCGGGCAGGAAGTACACGATCCCACCGGCCAGCAGCGGCAAGTAAGCAGCGGTCACTTGTTCCAGCAGCAGGCTCAAAGGTACCAACGACAGGTAACTGCGATGGGCGTCGACCGGCATCCATTGCCGCAGCGACGTCAATACCGCCCCCACCGCCGCCGTGCTCAGGCGCACGCCTTTTGGCCGACTGGTCGTGCCCGAGGTGTGAATGATTTTGCAGATCCAGTCACTGCCGTCCGACTCACGCAGCAACGATTGCTCCAGGGCCGGCTCGCTGATGCGGCGCAGGCGACTGTCAGGAAAGTCGAGCATCCAGCGATCGGCCAGCGTCCGTTCCCCGGCGGCATCCACCAGAAACCCGTCACAGCGCTCGGCCAAGTGCTCAGCCTGAGACTGACTGAACGCCAGCGGCAAAGGCAACGCGGTGATCCCGGCGAACAGGCACGCCAGATCGGCAATCAGCCAGTCGCTGCTGTTGCGCGTCGCGATGCCCAGCACGACGTGGTCGCCATGGGCGGGCGTGTCGAAACGCCGTTGCAGTTCCGCCGCCAGGTTCAACGCCCGGGATTCCAGTTCGCCGTAGGTCATGGCTGAGGCGTGCTCCAGACCCGTCGGGGCGCAATCGATCGCACAGACTTTCTGGCGATTGACCTGCAACGCCTGCCGCAGGTCGGCAATGAAGCGAGCACTCATGGCTGCGCCCTCGCTGGCAGATCGGTCGGCAACTGGGTGAACAAGGTGCCGAGGGTCATGGCGGCGAATCGCGAGCGTTTCGGGTCGACGCGGATAAAACCGGTGACCGGCATTTTCGAGTAGTAACTTCCCCAGTTTTTGCCGCCATCATTGGCCAGGCGCTGGGGGTCTGCGGTGAGCAGCGGCTCGAAATCGATCTGGCAGCTTTCCATCATTTCCCGGACCCGGGGCGTGACGGTGCACAACAGATAGTGGCCGCCCATGCACCAGGCCAGCAGCGGAATCATGTTGACCATGATCATTCCGGCCGTCAGGTGATGAGAAATCAAACTGCCGATCTCAGCGATAGTTGACCGATCGATCGTCTTTTCAAAACGTTCGGACAGTATCGTTTCTATCGGTTGCGACAGGTATTGTTCAGAGAACAATGTGCGGTGATCCGCAAACGTTATACCGGCGCAAGAAAGAATACGTTCCTCACTGTCTAGAGTGAGCGCAAAATACTGCGGGCTCGGCTCTACGGAGGCGTTATAAGAGCTGCGAAACTTCTCCTTCACAACTTCAGTCGCCTGAACCCACAACGGTGTCTGACTCTCCGTGACACGTACCAACACTTTGACCTCCCTGTCCCTATTCAGGACTCCTTTTAAAGTGAGCGAGAATATATGGAGGAAACGTCCGACAGACTATTTAAAAAACCAATTGCTTCCGCTAATATATAAATAAATAACCCTGTCACAAATACAACGAACAGTGACGTACATGGATTTTCACCGAGACGGATTTTATGCTTAATAGCAATTTGCTCAGAAAGCTGGATATGCAGGATCTGATGGTGTTCGTGGCGGTGTACGAGCAAAGCAGCGTCACCGAGGTCTCCGAAACCCTATGTGTCAGCCAGTCCACCGTGAGTTACTGCTTGAAAAAGCTGCGCACGAGCTTCGATGACGAGCTATTCATCAATACCCGCAATGGCATGTGGCCAACCAACAAAGCCACCACCATGTACGGTCACGTCCTTAAAATCCTTAAAAGCATAAACATATGCCATTCCGGACTGCATGCATTCGACCCGACGCAAAAAGAGATAACTTTTAATATTTGCGCGCCCGAATATTTTGAACTACTGATTCTTCCAAACTTATTAAAGCGCTTTATCGGCAGCAGTTTCCCGGTCATTGTAAATATCCAGAAGTTTCATAGAGACATTCCAACCGAAGAGCTTATGGATGGCCGCTTCGATCTGGTTATTTGTTTTGGTCCAAACTTTCATCGCAGTTCTAAAAATCTTAAATCACAAATACTGCTGGAAGATGATCTGGTGTGCGTCGTCGACAAAAACTTCGCGCCGCCAGAGGACGAGTTCAGCCTGGATACCTTTGTCGCACGCCAGCACATCTTCCCGACCCCTTGGACTTCAGACACCAACATGGTGGATGGCTGGCTGAGCAAATGGGCCTACAGCCGGCAAATTGTCGCGCGGGCCAATAGTTACGTGGCGGCACTCAATATGATTACCGGGACCGATTTCGTGCTCACCCTGCCTCGGCGCATCCAGATGCTGCTCGGTAACGAAGAAAAATACAGCCATTGCAAACCACCGACCGGTTTACCCAACTTTACCCTGGACATGTTGTGGAACGAGAAACCGGGCCATGACAGCGCCAATAACTGGTTTCGCGAACAGATTGTCAGCGTTTGCGCGCAGGACGGTTTGCTGTAATAGGAATTATTAAGATACAAGTTAAAGTGAACTTGCGATCTGGTCCAAGTGCCCGGCCATCACTCCGGCACTTGGTGACTGGATAACCAGCGCTCCCTGGGCTCGACGCTGATCACTTTCAAGCAGCAGGTCGTGTTACCTACACGATGTGTCCCACATCTGACACTGAAGTTTCCTACGAGGCATTCTCTTGGCACCATCGTTCCGTTAGGATCGTTCGCACACGTTTGCGCACAGTCAGCGCAAGGAGCACAGCGAGACAGTACGGATGCTGAACAGTAACTTGCTTAGAAAGCTCGATATGCAGGACCTCATGGTGTTTATCGCCGTGTATGAGCAAAGCAGCGTCACCGGTGTGTCGGAGGCACTCTTCGTCAGTCAGTCCACCGTGAGTTACTGCCTGAAAAAACTGCGCACCAGTTTCGAGGACGAGTTGTTCATCAATACTCGCACCGGAATGCGCCCCACCCACAAGGCCAGCATCATGTATACCCATGTGCTGAAGATCCTTGAATGCATCAACCTGTGTCATGCCAGCGCCCAGGCGTTCGACCCGACCGCACAGCCAGTCACCTTCAACATCTGCGCACCGGAATACTTCGAGCAGTTGATCCTGCCGCGCTTGTTGAAGCGCTTCGATTTCGCTGACCTGCCAGTGAACGTCAACCTGCATAAATTCGAAACCGATATACCGGCCGACGATTTGCGTGACGGCAGCCTCGACCTAGTGATCTGTTTCGGCCCGAACTTCCATCGCAACCACAACGACTTCAAATCCCTAAGGCTGCTCGAAGACGATCTGGTCTGCGTCTTCGACAAACGCGCCACACCACTGGAACCGCGTTTAAGCTTGCAAGCCTTCACCGCACGCCGGCATGTGTTCCCGACACCGTGGTCCTCCACCACCGACATCGTCGATGGCTGGCTGGAGCGTCAGGCGCAAAAGCGCCAGATCGTCACGCGATCCAATAGCTACAGCGCAGCACTGAAAATGATCACCGGCACTGATTTCATCCTGACCGTGCCCCGGCGCATCCAGCGTTTGCTGGCCAGCGGGGCGGTGTTCAATCATTGCGAAGCCCCCAACGGTTTGCCGGGGTTCAGCCTCGATATGCAATGGAGCCAAAACGTCGATCAGGACAGCGCCAACACGTGGCTGCGTGAGCAAGTGGTCAAGGCCTGCGCCGAGCAGCAGGCCGCCTGATACTTAATGGCTGATGGCTGTCTTGGTGTAGGACTCGCGATCAATGTCGAGGATTTCCACGCACAACTGGACTTCGACATCCTTCGGCCATTCACACAACTCCTGCACCACGGCCAACAAGCTCTCGGACAGTTGCTTCTTGATCTGCGGCGAGCGGCCGCTCAGCAACGCCAGCTTCACATGCACGAACGCACGCTCGCCCAGGCTGGTGCCGACTTTAAAGGTCTCGACCTTAATGGCGCGGCTCTTGATATCGAACTCCGCCGCAAACTGACCGGAAGCCACCAACGTATTGTTGAGCCGTATGAGCGCCACGTCGGCGTTCAGCTCGGGCAGGTTGGCGGTGTATTCCATGTGCAGATGAGGCATGACGGTGCTCCTGGGAGTTGGCAGAAAGGGCCTACATATAACACAGAGCCGCCCTACTCCCAGGCAGCTTTTAATGCTCCGGTGCGCCCAGGGATTCGCGCAGCGCGATGGTTTCCCAAGCCGCCACCAACATCACCACTGCCGTGGTCAACGCGCCCAGCACCAACGCCGAAAACAGATGATTCAACGCCAGCGGCAGCAGCACGAGCAACAATCCCAGACCGACCAAATGGGACAACGGCGGCAATAGCCGATCAGCCATAACCCATTTGAACAGGGCGTTACCCAGTAAAAACAACCACGGCCCGGCGATGATCGCGAGGATGCCGGCGTCACTGGCGTGATCCGGATGCACCAGTACCAGCTCATCAGCCACCGCACTGACGATGACCCCGGCGACAATCAAGACATGCAGGTAGGTGTAGGCAATCCGCGCTTGCCGGCCGGGGTCGGAGGAATGAACGATGCGATGGTGGGCACGCTCGGCGCCGGTGTCGAAATACACCCACCACATGGCAATGCTGCCGAGCACCGCCACCACAAACGCCGTCACGCCTTGCACGCTCAACGCCTGTTCGGCAAAGGTCGCGCCTGTCACCAGCAGCGACTCGCCCAGGGCAATGATCACGAACAGCCCGCAGCGCTCGGCCATGTGATTGCCTTCCACATTCCAGTCCTGCAGCGTCGAACGCCCGAGCCCCGGCACCCAGAAATACAGGGAAGGCGAGACCAGTTCGATCAACAGCGCCAGTGCCCACAAGGCCAGGCGCTGATCACCTTGCACAAACGCGCCAGCGATCCAGAACACCCCGGACAGTACCAGCCATGCAAGGATGCGTTGGAAGTTGCGGGTCATGTTCAGCGGTTCGCCACGCACTGCCCAGATCGCAAACAGCGTGCGTCCGACCTGCATGAACACGAACGCCCCGGCAAACATCAGCCCGTGATCGGTGAAGGCTTTGGGAATCGATGACGAGAGCAGCAAACCGGCGATCATCAGGCCAAACAGCCCGAGACGGATTGGCAATTTTTCCGGATCGAGCCAATTGGTGATCCACGAGGTGAAGATCCACACCCACCACACCGCCACCATCAACAACGCGACCTGCACCGCGCCGCCAACCGACAAATGCGCCAGCAGGGAATGCGAGAGCTGGGTCACCGCAAACACGAACACCAGATCGAAAAATAACTCGACCATGCCCACCTTGCCACTGTCATGGCTGCCGCGCCCACGCAGCAAAGAACGGGATTGGCTCATCGCAATGTCTCCGTTATCAGTGTGAACCCGAACTTTGGGGATCGGCCAGACCGCGCTCGCTCATGAACGCTTCCAGGCGCGAGCGCAACCAGCGTTCGGCGGGGTCGGTATCGACGTGGCTGAGCCAGACCATCGACAAGTCCAGGGTCGGCGTCTTGAACGGAAACGGCTCATTGAACAAATGACCCGAGGCGGCCATGGCGATCGCGGTGTAGTCCGGCAGGCTGGCAATCAGATCGGTCCCGGCCAACAGGGCCGGCAAGGCACTGTATTGCGGCACGGACAGCACGACATGACGCTTGCGGCCAATCTCCGCCAGCCACTCATCGGCGAAACCGGCCACGTTGGCGGTGTGCGACACCAACACGTGCGGCCGTGAGCAATATTCATCGAGGGTCAATGGCGTGTCGGACGCATCGGCGCGCAAGACACTGGGCTGGATGTGCCGCAGCAATTTGCGCTTGGCGTTGGCCGGCAGCCCACGCGTCTGGCTGATGCCGACGGTGATATCGCCGGAGGCCAACAGGTCGGGAATCCGCCAGTAATCGACATGCTGAACCACGAACACCACTTTCGGCGCTTCCTGGCGCAAGGCGCGCAGCAGCGGCGGTAACAAGCCGAACTCGACATCGTCCGACAGCCCGATACGAAAGGTCATGGTGCTGCTGGCAGGGTCGAAATTGTGGGTCAGGCTCAAGGCCACCGACAGCGAATCCAACGCCGGCGACAAGTGCTGAATGATTTCCTCAGCCCGGGCCGTCGGCTCCATGCGGTGACCGACGCGAATGAACAGTGGATCGTTGAACATCGTGCGCAAGCGGTTGAGTGCGGCGCTGATGGTCGGCTGGCCGAGAAACAGCTTCTCCGCCACCCGCGTCACGTTGCGTTCGAGCATCAATGTCTCGAACACCACCATCAGGTTGATGTCGGCCTTGCGTAGTTCGTTGCGATTCATCCACTGCCCCCGGTCCCCAAGACTTGGGCCAGTTTAGAAAGGCCCGGGGGTGGCGTCTATCGGCATGATCGCCGTTGTACGCAGGATCACTGCACCGTCAGCGACTTCATGCCCAGCCCCAGGACACGCGGATCCACCCCGAGCCCCAATTGCTTCGGGCTGATCGCGTCAGGTAGCTGCACATGAATCCGCATCAGTTTGTCATTGACAACAGCTTCATGGATGGCCGCCGTCAACGGGATTTCAATGCGATTGCCTTGCAGCGCTGTAAGACGTGTCGACAGGGCTAGTACGCCGTTGATGCTGAAGATCACCGTTTGCCCAAGGTGCGTCGGCTGCACGAAAGCCAGGGCCTCGATCACAATGGAATGAGCCTGCGGCGGCACACGAAGCAGAATGTCCGCCTCCCCGCCTTCAGACCAGGTGCCCCAGGTTTCCGGAGTTCCCCAGCCCTGGCTCAAGTGGTGAGTCTTGTAGTTGAACAGTTGCTGTTGCCCGGTCTTGATCATCGGCACCAACTGCATCGAATGACTTTCGTCGGCGACCGCAAGGCATTGAGTGCATCGCTTCCAGCCCGGCGCCAGCACCACCCTCCCGTCGATGCGAGCGAGCAGATCAGTGTCGCCGTTGATGGTTTTCACGGCGGCAGGTATGGAGTTTTCATCAAGAAAGTACAGCGAGTCAGCGTCGTACTGCCCGGTTTCCAGCATCCGCTGGGTCTTTTTCTGGGCCTGGTCCAACGCCTTCGAACTCATCCGGCCCAGATAGGCGGAGTCAGTGTTCAAACCATACTTGGCCGCGTAATTGGCCAGTAGTTGCCAAGTGTCCGACTGGTTCTGCGACGGCAACGAACGGACGTTCGCGTAGTGGCGCGCGGCGCTGGCCCAGAATGGATCACGCAGCGGGGTCGACCACTCGCTGGCTGGCGCCATCATTCTGGCCTGTCGCAACCCCGTCCAACCATTTTGGGTATCTACAACTTGAATACACAGCGCCACCGCCAGCAGGCTCACCGCTATACGTGGCCGGGTGCCACGCACCACGAGGTAAATCGCCACAAACACAATGACGTAGAACACAGGCCAGAACATCCGCCCCGACGCCCGGAAGATATTCGCCAATTTGACGATTTTCCCCGGCAGCGGGTAGTGAACGTTAAGCAGACCGATGCCGATCTCGTTCGATAGCGCGAACAGCAGCAGGCCGATCAGCGCCAACAACAGAATCGGCAAACTGCGTGCAGCGCTGCCGAAACCGGTTTTACCTCGCAGCAGAACGACAGCAGCGCAGATCACCAACAACAGCGTCCCCGCTCCGAGGTAATTGAAACCTTCGTAGTCGCCACTGGCTTCCGGCAGGTCCGGCAATACCAATGACCAGCCGCTGGCATCAATCGGCGCCAACAGATTCATGCGGTACAAACCAAAGCCACCGGACGCCATGCCGTCGCCAATACTGAAATAGCCCGCTTGCCAGCAACACACACTCACCAGCAGAAATAGCAGTACCACCTCGATCACAGCAGTGCGGCGCGTCAACTGGCCTTTAAGGGTTCGGCCGGCAACGTCGGCGATCCAGATCAACGCCACCATCGCCAACAAGTAAGCGTGCACCAGCGCCGTCGCAGCCAACAACACGCCCCAGGCCAGACGGCGCTTGCGCAATCCGGGATGCAGCGCCAGATAGAGCGCAGCCAGGATCAAAAAATGCCCGGCCAGGGACAGGTGACCGCCCATACGCAGGAACATCGGTGGGGAAAACAGGAACAGGCCCGCTCCCAATAATTTCAGGGCAACGTTAGGCGTCACCAAGCCGATTAACTTCCAGCCAAACCAGGCTTGCAGGACAAAACACGCCAACAGCCAGATGCCGAAGTACTGGAATGTCTCGGGCAGCCATGCGCTGAAGGGTTTGAATATAAAGGCCAGCAGCGGGTTAGAGTCCGAGAAAATAATCGCGCTGCCCAACTCCAACCCGTAAGAGGGGTTGAGGCCAAGCGGAAAAGACCAAGGCGAGTGTCGGAAAAATACCCAGCCCAGGTAATGAGTCGCCGGGTCGCCACTTTCCAGCCAGGCGATATTTTGCGGGTCCAGGGCTCGTGGACCGATCACCATGAAAAACGCGAAAACGCCCATCAAAAGGGGCAGCAATGCGAGCGCCTTCTGCTTGCCTGAATCCTTCATCGATACGTCCAGAAGTTATGCAATACAAAGGTGAAGGCCGGAAGGGTCAACGCCACCGCGCCGATCCCCAGCAAATAATTGAGCCCGGCCATTTGCGCCGCCCAAGCCACGAACATCGCCAGTAGAAAGCCTGCGCCGGAGACCATCATGAAGCGCAGTAATGTGCGGCCATGCAGCCGTGCGGAAAAGCTCCAGGTGGTGTTGATCACGTAAGACACCATGGTGGCCACGGCAAATGCCACGCCATTGGCCAGGGGCGGCATCGGCATCACGAAGTTGATGAACAGCACCGCGACGACTGCGTGAAGCGCGGTGACAAATAATCCGGTCACGGCAAACCTCAGCGCCCTTTTGATCACCGCTGATTTTTCGGCTGACGTCACGGCTTCTGCGCCAGTACAAACACCGTCAGACCGGCCAGACGATTCAAGCCCATGAGCGGTAATTCGATGCTGCACAAGGTCTTCAGGATTGAGTTCACCACGCGATGATGCTGTTTGAGTTGCGAACGCGGCGGCGACGGTTGCGCGCCTTTGGGCAATAGCCGCAACGTCGCCGCAATCGGGAACACCGCACCAAAATAGTAGGCGCCCTGCTTCACCGTCAAACCAGCGTCCCGGGCTACTTTTTCAAATTGCGCCAGGGTGTAGCGACGTTTGTGTTCGAGGAAGTCATCGTGCCCGCTCCAGAGGAACTGGAACGCCGGCACCGTCATCAAGAAACGGCTGCCGGACGGCACTTTATCGACATAAGCCTTGAGCAGCCCGACGTCGTCGTCGACATGCTCCAGCACATCCATCAGCAGCACCAGATCGGCATCCACGGCCTCAATGCCGCGACGGTAATGCACCGGTTTCCCGCAGGTGCTGGCGTCGGAATCCGCGTCGTAACTGATGTCCACGCACCAGGCTTCGTTCGCGGCGGTGTGGGTCAGCAGGTGATGGGTAAAAACCCGGAGCCGGCGCCCACATCGAGAATCTTTTTGATCGGTGTATCGCCCAGTAGACGCTTGGTGGCCGCTGCTTTTGAGGCGTAATACCAATGCTGGTCAATGCTTGAACCGAGGATGTCGGTTTCCTTGAGATCCATGGTTCAGTCCTTGGGGTTATAGACACGACGCACCAGATAAACCGGCCGGCGCTTTGATTCGATGTAGGTGCGGCCCAGGTATTCGCCGAGCACCCCGATGCCGATCAGTTGCAGGCCACCGAGAAAGGTCACCGCCACCATCAGCGAGGCGTAACCCGGCACGTCAATCCCGGTAAACAACGTGCGCACCACAATGAAAATGGCGAAGGCAAAAGACACCACCGATACGAACAACCCCAGATACGTCCAGACCTTGAGCGGGTCGGTACTGAAACTGGTGATGCCTTCCAGTGCAAAATTCCACAGGCGCCACCCGTTGAACTTGGTTTCACCTGCCACCCGCTCCGGCCGCTCGTAATCGACATGCGTGGTGCGAAACCCGACCCAGGCGAACAAGCCCTTCATGAAGCGCCGGGACTCGGGCAACGATTCCAACGCCTCAACCACGCAGCGATCCATCAGCCGGAAGTCACCGACATCCTTGGGCAATGGTTGGTCAGAGATTTTGTTGTGCAGGCGATAGAACCAATTGGCCGAGGTTTTCTTGGCCCAGGAGTCGGTATTACGACTCACACGATGACCCAATACCACTTCATAACCTTGCCGCCACAGGGCAATCATTTGCAGGATCACTTCAGGTGGGTCCTGCAAATCGACATCAATCGGCACCACCACCTGGCCAGTGGCCGTCTGCAAGCCAGCGGTCAACGCCGCCTCCTTGCCGAAATTGCGACTCAGATCGACGACACGCACACGCGGATCAGACTGCTGATGCTCAAGCAGCAAGTCCAGCGTCGTGTCAGTACTGCCGTCATTGACGAACACCATCTCCAGACTCACCAGCGCCTCAGCTTTGAAGACGTCAGTAATCCGCGCGATGAACAAGTCGATGGTCGCCGCTTCATTGAACACCGGGATAACGAGCGAAAGCGCCACGTGCCCGGCCAATTGCGTTCCGTGCTGATGAGTCAATTGACTGCTCTTTTTTATAGTGATTGTTCAACAATCTTCGGTCGCCGAGGTGTAATCCAGCGTCATGAGCCGAGTCGTATTAAGCAGGAGCAAGGAAGGTGATGCAAGAGCGAAACTGCGGCGGTTTTGGCCATTCTCCCAGCACTCGCCTGACTGTAGGAAAAACCCTCAAATCATTGGAAACAAATGCCCGATGGTCAAAAAACCCAGCTCCGCTAGGCTTGCTGACATGCGGCACACAGGTTGTCGCAATTGACGAATCGCATGGAGCGAGCTGAATGTATTTTGAGATTTACAGGCAATCGAAAGGCACCCCGAATACTGGCAAGGGTCAGTGGCGCTGGCGGCTAAGGGCGGGGAATCACGAGACGGTTGCCAGTGGCGAGTCGTATGTGAACAAGTCTGATTGTTTGCATGTGATTGAGTTGATAAAGGGCGTGCAGGAAGGGACGCCGGTTAAGGAGATTTAAGGAACAAGGCGAACATCTCGGCCTAAAAAAAGCCTCGTAACGTTACGCTACGAGGCTTTTCAATGACGGCATGTTTTATCTCAATTCAAGGGCATGGCAACCCACATTCACACCGTTATCAGCGATCAACCCGCCCCATCCAAACGCCAAACACCCCCGCCCCCCAACCTTGATCTAGACACTTCCCATGCTGTATACCTAAAAAGACACTAAGCCACACCGCAGGAAATAACACCGCCTTATGCATGGAATCACACGTATCGATCGCCTTGCCGGCCCACCTTCCGCATCCCTGATTGCGCACTGTGGGCCTCACATCAAACGCTGCGCTGGCGCAGCCACAGGGCTTGTTTCCCGCCTCTTTGCACTCCTCGCTTTACACCTCTTGCGACCCTGTTTCGGCCGCTGCGCTTATCGGCGCCATCGTTCCATCCCTCCGCCCGCCTGTTTCTGATCGCCAGCCACTGAACCGATGCGTCCTTCTCCCGTTTTTTCGCGGAGTTTGTGCTCGCCTGGCTTTTCTTTCTGAACCCTTCATTTCCTGAGCGAGACATCGCCGGTCGGCCTTCACGCCTCGAACCGTGCCCGTCAGCTCCAGGTCACCCGATTTTGCAGGCGCAGTGCCCCTCATGAGGCGGCTTTGCGTCGAGCCACCCCACGGTACAAGGAGTATCAATCGATGATTTTTTTCCAGGGAAAAAGAATATTCAGCGCCATCTTCGACATGGATGGCACCATGTTTGACACCGAACGCCTGCGTTTCAAAACCCTCAAGCAGGCTTCCAGCGAGATTTTCGGCAAGCCATTGAGCGAGGAAACCCTGATCGGCTCGCTGGGCTTGAGCGCCAAGAAGGCCGAAGCCTTGGCGAAGGCCCACAACGGTGAAGACTTCCCCTATGCCGAGATCCGCCAGCGTGCCGATGAACTGGAGCTGGCGTTTGTGCGCAATGAAGGCGTCCCCATCAAGCCAGGCCTGCTGGAAGTGCTGGAGCGCTTGCGCAAGTACGGCCTGACCATGGCGGTCGCGACCTCAAGCCGTCGGGCGATCGCCGAGGAATACCTGATCAATGCCAACGTGCTCAAGTATTTCGACATCACCGTGTGTGGCGACGAAGTCAGCCAGGGCAAGCCTCATCCAGAGATCTTCCTGCGGGCCGCCAGTGCGCTCAATTGCGAGCCGGGCCATTGCTTCATGGTCGAAGATTCGGAAAACGGCCTGCTCTCAGCCATCCGTGCCGAAGGGCAGCCGATCCTGATCGAGGACATCAAGCCTCCTGCGCCCGAGGTCAAGGCCGGCGCGCTCAAGGCTTACGGCAACATGCAGGAGTTTCTCGGTGACCTGACCGAATGCATGCCCGACCTCGGCACGCCCGAGCTGACCGAAACCTTCCCCCAGGCGCTCAACCAGTTTCGCGTGGGCATCCACGGCTTCGGCGCGATGGGCGGTGGCTACCTGACGCAGATTTTCTCCCACTGGGACGGCTACACCCGCCCCTGCGAAATCATCGGCGCCACCCGCTCACGCATGCTGCGCGAAACGGTCGAGGCCTTCGGCCGCTTCAGCGTGCGCTACGGCGCAACGTCCTTCGACCAGACCATCGAAAACCTGCGGATGATCGACATGGACGACGCCGAAGCAGTGATCTATATGTACGACGTCGCGGAGATCGTCGGTCTGAGCCTGCCTGAACCCGCGATCCGCAAACAGGCCGACGTGATCGCCAAGGGCCTCATTCGCCGCTTTGAACGCCGTCGACGCGAGCTGACCATCCTGATCGTGCTAAACAAGGTTGGCGGCGCTGCTTTCGTGCGCCGCCATGTCGAAGCGCAACTGCTGCTCCTGGTTTCACCCGAGACCTGCCAGCAGATCCTGGAAAAAACCCACTTTGCCGAAACGGTCGTCAGCCGCATCGTATCGAAGATCTCCAACGAGGCCCTGCTCAGACAGCTGCGGATCAAATCAAAGATCTTCCAAAACAGCCTAAGCGACGAACCGGCCGCCCCACAGGTACCGACCACCGCCAAGGCGCCCGAATATGAACGGTTGATCGGTCGCTTCCGGCCCTTTGCCCAGTCCAGTAACGCCCTTAGCCAGATGCACCTGATCCTGTTCAACAGCGAACCGGACATGCCCCTGTACGTCGAGCGCGGTAGCAACCTGCTTGAGCGACTGCGCCAAGTGAAAACCGTGGAGGACATCACCCAGACCCAGGTGATCAAAAACCTCCTGTGGAATGGCCCCCACGCGATCATTGCCTGGTACGCCAGTCTGTTGGGCTATTCATGGCTGGGCCAGGGCATGGGCGATCCACGCGTCAGCGCCCTGGCCGAACGCCTGATCCGAGAAGAAGTCGGCCCGGCCCTGGTCGCCGAGAACCCACAAATGAGCGAAGCCGTCGCGGGCTTCGCCAAAACCTTTCTCGAGCGCTGCAACACGTCCTTCAAGGACCCATGTGCGCGAGTCGGCCGCGATCCTTTGCGCAAACTTCAACGCAACGAACGCATCCTGCGCAGCATCGACCTGGCCCGCAAACACGGGATCGACTCCACCGGCCTGGAATTCGGCACAGCACTGGCGCTGCACTACGCCCTGCGCTCGACGGACAGCAAGGATCAGGAGAGCCAGTTGATGAGAACGCTTTACGAGGAGAGCGGGAGTGTAGAGGCGGTATTGACGTACACGGGGAGTTATAACGGCAAGCCATATCCGGGACTGGACCCGATCAGGGATGCAGGGTTGATCGAGGGCGTTGCCGGGCACTTCGAGCGGCTGGTGCAGCCCGACTCCGGGCATTGGGGATGGCCGGTGCAGGAATAACTGGAAGAGGACTAGTCGCAGCAACATGTCCAGCCCCGAAACAGGTGTAAGCCTGTTCCAGGATCAAGCATGTTGCTGCGTTTTGATTGACATGACCGATCTCGTGGATTTTCGATATCATCCGTTTTTGCAATCTTCAAACACGCAAATCCGACATTCACAGCGGGCAACTCGGAAAGGAACGACCTGGATCTCATGAAGAAAGTATTGGTACTAGGCGATTCGCATGTCGAAGTGTTCAACGCCCCGCCTATGAAAGAAGCATTTCCAGAGTTTGAATTCGAGATTGTTTCGGTGGGTGGCGCAACGGTTTCCGGCTTGGAAAACCCAAATTCAGTCACAAAGGCAATGCCCCGGTACGTCGAAGCTCTTGATGCCACCTCGGCTGAAACAGTCGTTGTAATGCTGGGCGAAGTCGACACCGGCTTTGTCATTTGGTACCGAGCTCAAAAACACGGAATCTCGGTAGACGACATGCTGAACCTGGCATTAGAGAACTACCAAAGTTTTCTATCTAAAATCTCTGAAAAGTTTAACGCGATCTGTATAAGCACCCCGCTGCCGACCATACAAGATGACATGCAATGGGGCGAGGTTGCCAACTTAAGAAAAGAAGTCAAGGCAACACAGGCAGAACGCACAGCCCTGACGATCAGCTTTAATAAGTTCATGAATGCTTTTTGTGCTGAAGCTGGCATTACCTACATTGCACTTGATGCCGGCTCAACAACGCCAGATGGCAAATTAAGAGAGTCCCTGCTAAACCCCAACAAACTCGACCATCATTACAATCCGGCTGAGCACGTAAAACTGCTAGCGGCACCCTTGCTAGAAGCGCTTCACGCTCAATATGGACCCTCCAAACAGGAAGGAAAAATAAAACAGCTGGGGAAATTTATTTCCCGTCTTGTAGCGCGCAATCCCCTTAAGTAATCAAGGGATACCTGGATGTACGAGGATTTTCAGCGGATCGTTTCGGAAGGTGATGCCGAAGGCCACCAAAAATATGGCGACGGGTATCGTGTCAAAAATGAGGGGCTTTAGAGCGGACTGGAACGGTGCGGTTTAGCTCTTGGAAATGCCCTAAACAAAACGCCAGAAACGAAAAAACCCCCGTAATCAGCAATGATTACGGGGGCTTCGTCTTGTTCAATAATGGCGGAGAGATAGGGATTCGAACCCTAGGTACCGGTGAAGGTACAACGGATTTCGAATCCGTCCCATTCGGCCACTCTGGCATCTCTCCAACGGCGCGCATCATAACAACACTTTTGCCGGAAGCGAACCCCCTAAGCGAAATTTTTTCCGTGCTATCAGATGCTTGCGTCGATTAAAGCGGTACGCCCAGACGATTGGCGACTTCTTCGTAGGCTTCGATGACGTCACCGAGGCCCTGGCGGAAGCGGTCTTTGTCCATTTTCTTGCCAGTAGCCTTGTCCCACAGACGGCAGCCGTCCGGGCTGAATTCGTCGCCCAGGACGATGGAGCCGTCGGAGAACACGCCGAACTCGAGTTTGAAGTCGACCAGCAGCAGGCCGGCGTCGTCGAACAGTTTGCTCAGGACTTCGTTGACCTTGAGCGACAGTTCTTTCATGCGAACCAGTTGCTCGGCGGTACCCCAACCGAACGCCACGACGTGGGATTCGTTGATGAATGGGTCGCCCTTGGCGTCGTCCTTCAGGAACAGTTCGAAGGTGTAAGGGTTGAGCTTCAGGCCTTCTTCGACGCCCAGACGCTTGACCAGGCTGCCGGCGGCGTAGTTACGCACGACGCACTCGACCGGGATCATGTCGAGCTTCTTCACCAGGCACTCGTTGTCGCCCAGCAGTTTGTCGAATTGGGTCGGCACGCCGGCCGCTTCGAGTTTCTGCATGATGAAGGCGTTGAACTTGTTGTTCACCATGCCTTTGCGGTCGAGCTGCTCGATACGCTTGCCGTCGAACGCCGAGGTGTCGTTGCGAAACAGCAGGATCAAGCGGTCAGCGTCATCGGTCTTGAAAACCGATTTGGCTTTGCCGCGGTAGAGTTCTTCACGTTTTTCCATGATGGGCTCCGCTTGCTAAGTAGGTGGGCTAGGCGATGTGTCGCCAGTCGAGCCCTGAATCTTGATCGGCCAGTTGCAGCCAGTCCGGGTCGCACCCGAGGGTGTCGACAAAACATTGCCGGGCCAGCTGCGGCAGGTTGTTCTTGCTGCTCAGATGGGCCAGGACCAGGTGTTGCAGGCCTTGCCAGCCCAACTCGGACACCAGGAATGCCGCCTGGTGGTTGTTCAAATGTCCCAGTTCACCGCCCACCCGTTGCTTCAGGAAGTACGGGTAGTGACCGCGAGCCAGCATGTCACGGCAATGGTTGGACTCGATCATCAACGCATCGAGGTCTCGATAGCCGTCCAGCACCTTGTTGCAATACGAGCCCAGGTCGGTCAACAGGCCGAAGCGCCGCTCACCGTCATTGAAGACGTATTGCGTCGGTTCCTGTGCATCGTGGGCCACGGCAATGACTTCGATGTTCAGGGCGCCGATTTGCAATTGCTCGCCGCCGGCCAGGAAGCCCGCGGGTTCAATCGGTTTGCGCATCCCGCGCAGGGTGCCGCGACTGAGGTAGACAGGCAGATTGTAGCGCCGAGACAGCAAACCCACGCCATGCACGTGGTCGGCATGTTCGTGGGTCACGAGTATCGCGCTCAACTGCGCCGGGTTTACACCCAGGCGCAGCAGGCGTTTTTCGGTTTCCCGCAGGGAGAAACCACAATCCACCAGCACATACGTGTCAGCGCTGGCTATCAGCGTGCCGTTCCCTTGGCTACCGCTGCCGAGAACGGCAAAACGCATGTGATCAGCCCAGGTTGTCCTGAATCACGCTCAACACTTTGCGAGCCACTTCTGCCGGCGCCACGGTGTTGATGTTTTTCTCGACGGTGACCTGGACGTTCTCGCCCACCTTGCTCAGACGAACCTGATAACGGTCGGCACGGGCTTCAACTTCTTCCTTGGTCGGCGCACTGCCGAACAGGCTGCTGAAGAAACCAGGCTTCTCGTCTTTCTTCTCGGCTTTTTCCGACAAGTTGATGTAGTACAGGCCCAGGCTGCGGTTGATGTCTTCAACACGCCATTCGCCCTGTTCCAGCGCACGACCGACACTCGACCAGGCGCGGTCCAGGTCCGGACCGACGTTCAGGATCGGGTTGCCGCTGCCGTCTTCGCTCAGGCTGACGCGGTTTGGCTTGTCGGAGTCCTGGGAAGCCAGCATGGAGACCGAACCGCCCTTCTCGGAGATGCGGCTCATGCTCGCAAGCATGTCGTCCACCAGTGCCGCGTCCAGGCCAGTGTTGACCGAACGGTTGGTGAAATCGACGTCGGAGGTGCTGCCAGCAGGACGCTGGGCGCTGACCACGTAGATTTCACTGGTGTTGCGCTGCACGCCTGGCTCGATGCGGACCCGCACGCGGGTTTCGCTGTCGGCGGCGATGCCAGCCGCGCTCAGGCGCTTGGCCATGGCAGCGGAGAGCTCGTCGGAATGCTGCCAGGTGGTCGTGAACTCACCGGTTTGCGGGCGTTGTTCGTCCAGACGGAAACCGTTGTCCTGGAAGAACTGGACAGCCACTGGCCAGACTTCGGCCGGTGGGTGCTGACCCATGACCCAGCTCGAACCAGCGCTTTTTTGCAGCGTGTAGTCGCTGGCATCAGCAATCGCCGACAGCGGCTGCGGACGCGGCACGATGTATTCGCCCTTGGTGGTGTCATCGGCCACGTTACGCGGGATCGGCAACAGCGGATCCAGACGTTTGGAGGTGCTGACATTCGGGGGCAGTTGCATCGGTGCAGTCTGTTGCGCTTCCAGGTAATCGCTACCACGGTCACGGAAGTAACCTTCCGGGCCCCAGATCCATCCGCAGCCACTGGTGCTGGAGATAATCAAGGCAAGTGCGGAAAGTCCGGCCATTCGCTTCATGCGTTGTACTTCCTCAATTAAACCAGGACGCCGGACTGGCGCATGGCCTGCCGCAGCGGTTCGTGACAGGCAGCACTGAGCCAGGTGAGCGGCAGACGGATACCGTCCGGCATCAAGCCCATTTCATGCAGCGCCCATTTCACGGGGATAGGGTTGGATTCGATAAACAGGGTTTTATTGAGCGGCATCAGCTTTTCGTGGATGGCACGAGCAGTCACGGCGTCGCCCTTGAGAGCGGCGTTGCACAGATCGGCCATGTCACGCGGGGCGACGTTGGCGGTCACCGAGATGTTGCCTTTGCCGCCCAGCAGGATCAGCTCGACAGCGGTGGCATCGTCACCGGAGATCACCAGGAAGTCTTTGCTGACACCGTCGATGATCGCCTTGGCACGGTCCAGGTCGCCAGTGGCTTCCTTGATACCGATGATATTTTTCACGGTCGACAGGCGGATCACAGTCTCGGCCTGCATGTCGCACGCGGTGCGGCCAGGCACGTTGTAAAGGATCTGCGGGATATCGACCGCTTCGGCGATGGCCTTGAAGTGCTGGTACAAGCCTTCCTGGGTCGGCTTGTTGTAGTAAGGCGTGACCAGCAGGCAGGCATCGGCGCCAGCGACCTTGGCATTAGTGGTCAGCTCGATGGCTTCGCGCGTCGAGTTGGCACCGGTACCGGCGATGACCGGGATGCGCCCTGCAACCTGCTTGACCACGTAACGAATCACTTCGATGTGTTCGTTCACGTCTAGCGTGGCCGATTCACCTGTAGTGCCGACCGCCACGATGGCGTGGGTGCCGTTTTGCAGGTGAAAGTCCACCAGTTTGCTCAGGCTGTCCCAGTCGAGACGACCTTGTGCATCCATGGGTGTGACCAGTGCCACCATACTGCCCGCAATCATGCAACCGCTCCTGCCGGAAAAAGAGAGCCGTAATGGTACTGGCGCCAAGATGCTTGTACAAGCGAAGTACTGCGCTGCTGCCATTCCCCTTGGCGCTGCTTTTCGCTACCCTTCAGACTTTGATCGGTACTGATAAGCTCGTACGCCGGGTTCCAGCCTCCATTTTCGGCATCACAAGCCCCGATCCAGCGTTGCCACCCCTCGCTCCGGCCACTCTGGAGCACGTTGCAACCTTCGGCCCGGGTTTTCTGAATTCGTCTGCGCAGGGTCGCCCCCGGCTAAAAAAGCCCGTAGAAGTATCGACCGCTCATCGCTTTAGGAATGCTGCATGTCCACCCCCACAGTTCGCGAACAATTCCTTGTCATCAGTGCCCTCGGCGCCAACCCCATGGAGCTGACTAACGTCCTGTGCCGCGCCAGCCATGAAAACCGCTGCGCCGTGGTCACCTCTCGCCTGACCCGTCATGGCGAGTGCAGTGCCCTGATCCTCGAGATCTCCGGCAGCTGGGACGCTCTGGCCCGCCTGGAAGGCAGCCTGCCAACCCTCGCCAAGAAGCACGCCTTCACGGTCAACGTGGTGCGCAGTGCGGCACTGGAGAACCGTCCTCAAGCCCTGCCTTACGTTGCCTATGTCAGTTCCGCTTACCGCTCGGACATCATCAACGAGTTGTGCCAGTTCTTCATGGACCACAACGTCGAGCTGGAAAACCTGACCTGCGACACGTATCAGGCGCCGCAAACCGGCGGCACCATGCTCAACGCCACGTTTACCGTGACGCTGCCGGCCGGCGTGCAAATCAGCTGGCTGCGCGATCAGTTCCTGGATTTCGCCGATGCGCTGAACCTGGACGCCCTGATCGAACCGTGGCGCCCACAAAACCCAATGTAAGGAAGCTTTCATGGCCGTTGCTATCGACCAACCGGTTACCGACTTCGAAGCACCCGCCACCAGCGGGCAGACCGTCAGCCTCGCGAGCCTCAAAGGCAAGCAAGTGGTGATTTACTTCTATCCGAAGGACAGCACCCCGGGCTGCACGACCCAAGGCCAGGGCTTTCGCGATCAGCTTGAGGCCTTTAAGGCTGCCAACACCGAAGTCTTCGGTGTGTCCCGTGACAGCCTGAAATCCCACGAAAATTTCAAAGCCAAGCAGGCATTCACCTTCGAGCTGATCAGCGACAAGGAAGAAGCGCTCTGCCAGCTGTTCGACGTGATCAAGCTGAAAAAGCTCTACGGCAAGGAATACATGGGCGTTGATCGCAGCACTTTCCTGATCGACAAGGACGGTGTGTTGCGTCAGGAATGGCGCGGCGTGAAGGTGCCGGGGCATGTGGATGCGGTATTGGCTGCGGCTCAGACCTTGAACAAGGCTTGATACCGAAAAAGATCGCAGCCTTCGGCAGCTACGCCGATCGCGGAGCTTCTGTAGGAGCTGCCGCAGGCTGCGATCTTTTTGATCACCATCGTTCTAGAGCAACGGAGCCACCACCGGCTCCTTGCGCGGCCAGGCATCCAGCACGGCCTTGAACAGTGTCGCCAGGGGAATCGCAAAGAATACCCCCCAGAAGCCCCACAACCCGCCAAACAACAGCACCGCGCAGATGATCGCCACCGGGTGCAGGTTGACCGCCTCCGAGAACAGCAGCGGTACCAGCACGTTGCCATCCAGCGTCTGAATGATTCCGTAGACCGCCATCAGGTAGATGAACT
Source organism: Pseudomonas sp. 10S4 (assembly GCF_034344865.1). Taxonomy (NCBI): domain Bacteria; kingdom Pseudomonadati; phylum Pseudomonadota; class Gammaproteobacteria; order Pseudomonadales; family Pseudomonadaceae; genus Pseudomonas; species Pseudomonas sp. 10S4. Next base: position 3,509,484 of record NZ_CP133774.1, on the reverse strand, counting down.
GATCACTCCAGCCCCACTGGAACAACGCGATCAGCAGCACCGGCACCGTCACCACCACCGCCCCGACGTAAGGCACCACCACCGAAACGCCCACCAGCAACGCCAGCAGCGCCGCGTAATTGAGCCCCAAAGCGACGAACGCGATGTAGGTCACGCCACCGCAAATGATGATTTCAATGACCTTGCCGCGAATGTAGTTGGCGATCTGCCGATTCATCTCTTGCGCAACCCGAGTGATCAGCGCCCGCTCACGCGGCAGGTAGCCGCGCACCCACTGCCCGATCATTTCCCGGTCTTTCAGGAAGAAAAACACCAGGATTGGCACCAACACCAAATAGATCATGATGTTGACCAGCAGCGGCAGGCTCGACAGCGAGAATGTCAGCGCCCACTGACCGAACTTGCCGATTTCGCCCCGGGCCACTTCAATGGCTTGCAGCACCTGCTCGTCGGACACCAGATGCGGATAGCGCTCGGGTAACAGCAACAATAGCGACTGCCACTTGGCGAGCATGCCGGGCAGTTCGTTGAACAAGGTGATCAACTGATGCCAGAGCAACGGCACCACCACTACGATGAACACCAGCAACAACCCCATGAACAACGCGAAGACCAGCCCCACGGCCACACCACCGGGAACGCGCAGGCGCTCAAGGGTGACGACCAGCCCCTGCATCAGATACGCCAGCACCATCCCGGCCAGCACTGGCGCGAGCATGCCGCCCAACGTGAGCACCGCGGTAAACCCCAGAATCAACAGCACCGCCAGCACCACGGCCTCTTCGTCGGAGAAGTAGCGCTGAATCCAGTCCCGTAACACTTTGAACATCAATAATCCTTAAGAACGAACGCAGCCGGTTTCAGGCTTTTTTCAACCAATAGCGGTAAACACCCGCCTCGTCTTCTTCGAGCAGCAGCGTATGACCGGCCAATCGGGCAAAGGTGCGGAAGTCGCGCTGAGAACCCGCGTCCGTGGCGATGACCTTGAGTACCGCACCGCTGGCCATGCGATTAAGCTCAAGTTTGGCCTTGAGCAACGGCAACGGACAATTCAGGCCACTGGCGTCCAGTTCCACGTCATGGGCTACAGCGTCGGTCATTGCATCACTCCGGATCAGGTGGTTGAGCGGCCTAGAATATCTGGTCCGAAGGCCAGTGTCCGGCTACAGTAAGGTCTTTGTCGACTAAGGCTTTGTGCATGACTTTTTTGCGCCCTACCCTGCTGACGCTCGCTTGCCTGCTTGCCTCACCAGGCTTCGCCGACGACCTGCCATCACTCGGTGACGCCAGTTCTGCCATTGTCTCGCCGCAACAGGAATACCAATTGGGCCGCGCGTGGCTGGCAATGTTGCGCAGCCAGGTATTGCAGCTCAATGATCCGCAGCTCAAGGATTATGTCGAATCCAGCGTCTACAAACTGGTGGAAACCAGTCAGGTCACTGACCGACGCCTGGAGTTCATCCTGATCAACAGCCCGCAGCTCAACGCCTTTGCCGCGCCGGGCGGGATCATCGGGGTCAACGGCGGCTTGTTCCTCAATGCCCAGACCGAAGGTGAATATGCTTCGGTGCTGGCTCACGAATTGGCTCACTTGTCGCAACGCCACTTCGCCCGAGGCGTCGAAGCCTCGCAACGCATGCAAGTGCCGATGATGGCCGCTCTGTTGGCCGGGATCGTGATTGCCGCCGCTGGCGCCGGTGATGCCGGGATCGCCACCATTGCCGGTACCCAGGCAGCAGCGATCCAGGAACAACGGCGCTTCTCGCGCCAGAACGAACAGGAAGCCGACCGGATCGGCATCCTCAATCTGGAAAAGGCCGGTTACGATCCGCGCTCGATGCCGAACATGTTCGAGCGCTTGATGCGTCAGTACCGCTTCGATGCCAAGCCACCGGAATTCCTGCTGACTCACCCGGTGACCGAATCACGGATCGCCGACACCCGTAACCGTGCCGAACAGTCCAAACCGGGCGGCATCGAAGACAGCATGCGTTACCAGCTGATTCGCGCACGGGTGCAACTGATCTACGAAGAAACCCCCGGCCTGGGCGCCAAACGCTTCCGCGCCCAATTGGATGAGAACCCGAAAAACGACGTCGCGCGCTACGGCTTGGCCATTGCCCAGATCAAGGGTGGCCAATTGAACGAGGCACGGGAGAATCTCAAGCTACTGCTGGCCACGGCGCCGAACGAGATTATCTACAACCTGGCTCAGGTCGATCTGGACATCACCAACAATCGCCTGCCGGAGGCCCAAACGCGGGTTGATCGACTGTTGACTCAGTATCCGGGCAACTACCCGCTGAACCAGGTCCGTGTCGACTTGCTACTCAAACAAAACCGTACTGCGGACGCGGAAAAAGCCCTGGAAAGTTTGCTCAAATCTCGTCCGGACGATCCGGATGTCTGGTACATGGTGGCGGAGACTCGCGGCCTGTCGGGCAACATCATTGGCTTGCACCAGGCTCGCGCCGAGTACTTCGCTCTGGTCGGCGATTACCGCCAGGCCATTCAGCAACTGGACTTTGCCAAGCGCAAGGCCGGAAGCAACTTCCCATTGTCGTCACGGATCGATGCACGGCAACGAGAGCTGATGGAGCAGGAGCGCATGGTCAAGGACATGATGGGCTGATCTGCTCCTGGAACAAAAACTTCAGACACAAAAAAACCGCCTCTTTCGAGGCGGTTTTTTATTCGGCCAACAACCGGTTTATTCAGCCAGTTTGAAGGTGATGAAGCTGGCACGACCTTGACGCAGAACCCGCATCGACACCGAGCGGTTCTTCGGCAGTGCCTTGGCGATCTCGGTGAACTCCTTGGTGGAGCCGATCGCCTGGTTGTTCAGGTGAGTAATCACATCACCTGGCTGCAAGCCGATCAGCGAAGCAGGACCGTCCTGGATGTCCTTGATCACCACGCCGCCCTTGAGGTCGTTGGCTTTCTTCTGCTCATCGGTCAGCTCGGCAACGGAAACACCCAAGCGGTTGCTGCTGCCCTCAACCCCGGATTTCGCCTGCGCACCCAGCTCTTTGCCTTCCTCCGGGATTGCGCCGACGGTCAGCTCGACGTTCTTGCGCTTACCCTCGCGGATCACTTCAAGATTAGCCTTGGCGCCTGCCTTGAGCGCGCCAACCAGGTGTGGCAGATCAGCAGACATGACGATCGGTTGACCGTTCATGCTCAAGATCACGTCGCCTACCTGCAGGCCACCCTTGGCCGCCGGGCCGTCATCCTGGATCTGAGCCACCAGCGCACCGGCCGGCTTCTCCAGACCGAACGACTCAGCCAGGTCCTTGTTCACCTCCTGAATCACGACACCCAACCAGCCTCGGCTGACTTTGCCGCCGCTTTTCAGTTGATTGGATACGTCCATCGCGACATCGATCGGGATCGCGAACGACACACCCATGAAGCCGCCCGAACGGGTGTAGATTTGTGAGTTGATCCCGACCACTTCACCGTTCAGATTAAACAGCGGGCCACCGGAGTTACCCGGGTTGATCGGCACGTCGGTCTGGATGAACGGGACATAGTTTTCGTTCGGCAGGCTGCGACCGATGGCGCTGACAATGCCTTGGGTCACGGTGTGGTCAAAGCCGAACGGCGAACCGATGGCGACAACCCATTGGCCAGCCTTCAGGTCCTGGGATTTGCCGAGTTTGAGAACCGGCAGGTCCTTGCCCTCGATTTTCAGCAACGCCACGTCGGAACGCGGGTCGGTGCCGATCAGTTTGGCTTTCAACTCACTGCGGTCGGCCAGGCGGACAAGAATTTCGTCGCGCATCGGCGATGACGTGGTTGTTGGTCAGGATGTAGCCATCAGGCGAGATGATAAAACCCGACCCCAGGGACTGCGCTTCGCGCTGACGATCGCCGCGAGGCGAACGTTGTTGCGGCATGCCGCGCTCAAAGAACTCGCGCAGCGCTGGCGGCAGGCCTTCAAGATCCGGCATCTGGCTGGACACTTTGCGATCAGGCAGTTTCTGCGTGGTACTGATGTTCACCACCGCAGGCGAGGCCTGTTCAACCAGTTGCGTGAAGTCAGGCAATTCGGCCGCTTGAGCAGAGACCGCCTGACCGAGCACCAGCACGGTGGCAAAAATGGAGAGGTAAGACTTCAAGCGTGGTATCGACATACGGCTCCCGTTACGACGAGCATGGTTAAGCGATATGGAGCAAGGAACACCGGGAACGATACGCCGGTATTTTTGTTCCGGGAACAACAAACAAGGCCAGAGCCGTGAGGCTCTGACCTATAGAAAAATTCAGGGGGATTTGCAAATTGAAATGTTCACCAAACATTTCGACATCTCAATGGTGGAATGGGCATCGCTGGCCTCTCGCACAATCAAATTGCCGATCCATGAGCATCACAATTCAGCTCACTGTTTGGCCGCAGTAGCATCGGAGCGCATGGACAGCGCAATGCGTTCGGCGGTACCGATAGGGATCTCACCGACCACGGTCACCATGATCTCGCCCTGAGGCGTAGTCAAGCGTCGGGAAACCGCTACGGTTGGACCCAACTGGGTACGCGTATCGGTGACAGTAGCGCCGTTCAACGGCTCAAGAAACACCGAGAAGCGGGCCAAGCCATCGTCATACATCAAGCTACTGACCTGAGTTTTGGTCTCAGGGTCTTTGCGCGAAGAACTGCTACTGAGTTCGAAACCAGGCGGTAACCAGTCCGAATGCCAGACCTCGGCGGTTTTAAGCGCCTCTGCCTTGTCAGGTTCCAGGGAGACTGTCTTGCAATCAGGACCTGCCTGCAAATCTTTGTCTGATGGGACATCGGCGGTATCCAGTTGCGTGAACTGGAATCGCTCGAGCAACTGACCCTTGTCATTTAGCAGCAATGACTTGAGGGGCAAGCCGGTCTCCTTGTCCAGATGTAACTCGAAACCGTAACGATGCTGGTCACGCGGCGTCAGTGAAACGATCACCGCCGCACGCCCAGCCACACGCGACTTACCGATGACGGCAAGGTCGTACCAATTCTTGAGCTTTTGTGGATCGAGTGCACGAGCAGCAGATTTGGGAGACTCCCCCAGCCCCGCTATCAGGGTGCCGCTGACGCATTGAGTATGCCCATCAATGCGCACGACTTCCTGTGCCGAGCCGTCGAGCTGGAGTAAACGCTCGCGGACCTTGCCATCCTGGACGCGGTGCCAGATGTTATGGGTAGAAAAACTACCGTTACGCTCGTAAACAAAAGTACCGTGGAAGCTTTGCGTTTGCTCGGCCTGGCCCAGACGGGTCAACCAGTCTTGGGCTTCATCAGCGTGGGCTGGAACAACAAACCAGCCACCAAGCAGAAGCGTAAGTAGAGGTATGGCGCGCATGATCCTCCTTAACGGTTTTCCAGGCTTGCTGCACGAGCATAAGGCAGAGCACTTTCAGTGCCTTTCAAGGCAGCCTGTTGAGCATGTTGGCGCAAGTAACTTGGCAGACGCTGATCGTGCCAGCCCGGCTGACCTTGCAATACGCCGTTGGCCATAGGGCCAGTGGCTTCCGAGCTCTCACTGTAGCCTGCCAATACAGCTGGGCCCTTGACCTGAGGAACGGCCAGAGCAGGCTGATTGGATTGCTGAGCCAGTTCGACGCCAGCAATTTCGTCCTGGTTGTACAGACGAACACCTGCCAGTACGGCGATGGTCACCGAAGCAGCAACGGCCAGACGACCCAGGCTGCGCCATGGACCGCGAGATGCCTTGGCCGGGACGGCTTCGTCTTCCAGCGCAGCAGAAACTGCCGCAGCGATGTCCAGACGTGGAAGCAGCAGATCCTTATGCATGACTGCCCGAGCGATCTGGTAACGAGCCCAGGTATCGCGGGTTTCAACATCGTCAAAGGCATTCAGTACCCGACGCAACTCCAGCTCATCCGCTTCGTTATCCATCACTGCGGACAGCGATTCCTGCAGGGCTTCACGACTCATGGCGTTCCTCTCTTGGCTGTCGCCGCTGTCTCAGTTTTCCTGCAACAACGGCTGCAGGGCTTTATCAATGGCTTCCCGAGCCCGGAAAATCCGGGAACGCACGGTACCCACCGGACACTGCATAACCGCCGCAATGTCCTCGTAACTCAGACCATCGAATTCACGTAAAGTTAAAGCCGTACGCAAATCTTCTGGCAGTTGCTGGATGGTTCGATGGACGGTGCCTTCGATCTCATCCCGCAGCAATGCGCGTTCTGGCGACTCGAGATCCTTGAGGCCATGATCGCCATCGTAGAACTCTGCGTCTTCAGAACTGACATCGCTATCCGGCGGCCGGCGGCCGCGTGAAACCAAATAGTTTTTCGCCGTGTTGATGGCGATGCGGTAAAGCCACGTATAAAACGCGCTGTCTCCGCGGAAATTACCAAGTGCACGGTACGCCTTGATAAAGGCTTCCTGTGCGACATCCTGGGCTTCATGGGTGTCGTGCACGAAACGCACGATCAACCCGAGAATTTTGTGCTGGTATTTCAGCACTAGCAGATCGAAAGCTCGCTTGTCGCCGCGTTGGACGCGCTCGACCAGCTGCTGATCCTCTTCCTGGGTTAGCATGAACACTCCTCGATAAGCTCGAAGGAGGCTTGCATAACTAAACGACCAGACTTGCAAACATAGACTCGGGCTTTTCGCAAAAGTTCTCCCCTTCAAGCAAGTTTCCTGCGGGCTCTGATTTGGCACGCACGAAAAGCGCAGCTCGGGATAACCCGGCTGCGCGAATAATCTTGTCATCGGATTCGCCGGCAAGGACCAAACAGCAGGTCCCGCTCTGAAGCCGACACTGTCCCTTGATTCAGGCAACCAGCTATTGATCTTGGGCCTTTGGCAAAAGTTCCAAATATTTATAGCTGCGTGCAACCGACATTGTGCGACTGCGAAGCGAAAAAGACTGTTAAATCCTCGATACAGTCGCCTTGTCGCCGAACCGGTGAAAAAAACTTCCGACGAAGCGTCCGGTCTTTTCCGTCACAGTAGTTTCACAATGCCATGTAGGCCCGGCTATTGTGCCGCTCCCCCTCTATATACTAGTGGGCTGTGTGGCTGCCTGACTCGCCGATCCAGGTGTCTTGCGCCAACCCCGACCCGGGTCGCTTTGAGCGGAATCCTGAAATGAGCCAACAGTTTCAACACGATGTTCTGGTCATTGGCAGCGGCGCTGCCGGTTTGAGCCTTGCGCTGACCTTGCCCGGTCATCTGCGCATCGCCGTACTGAGCAAAGGCGACCTCGCCAATGGCTCGACTTTCTGGGCCCAGGGCGGTGTCGCTGCCGTGCTGGATGATACCGACACCGTCGAGTCCCACGTCGATGACACGCTCAATGCCGGCGGCGGCCTGTGCCATGAAGACGCCGTGCGGTTTACCGTCGAGCACAGTAAAGAAGCCATCCAGTGGCTGATCGACCAGGGCGTTCCGTTTACCCGCGATGAAGAGTCTGGCACGGAGGACGGCGGTTTCGAGTTTCACCTGACCCGCGAAGGCGGCCACAGCCATCGGCGCATCATCCACGCAGCCGATGCCACCGGTGCGGCGATCTTCAGAACCTTACTGTTCCAGGCCCGACAACGGCCGAACATCGAACTGCTGGAACAACGGGTCGCAGTCGATCTGATCACCGAAAAACGCCTGGGCCTGGAAGGCGACCGTTGCCTCGGTGCCTACGTACTCAACCGCACCACCGGTGAAGTCGACACCTACGCCGCCCGCTTCGTGATCCTCGCTTCCGGTGGCGCCGCAAAGGTCTATCTCTATACCAGCAATCCCGACGGCGCTTGCGGGGATGGCATTGCCATGGCCTGGCGTTCGGGCTGCCGGGTGGCGAACCTGGAGTTCAACCAGTTCCACCCCACGTGCCTGTATCACCCACAGGCCAAGAGTTTCCTGATCACCGAAGCCCTGCGCGGCGAAGGTGCGCACCTGAAGCTGCCCAACGGCGAACGCTTCATGCAGCGCTTCGACCCGCGCGCCGAACTGGCGCCACGTGACATCGTCGCCAGGGCCATCGACCACGAGATGAAGCGCCTGGGCATCGATTGCGTCTATCTGGACATCAGCCACAAGCCCGAAGCGTTCATCAAGACCCACTTCCCGACGATGTACGAACGCTGCCTCGAGTTTTCCATCGACATCACCAAGCAACCGATCCCGGTGGTTCCGGCGGCGCACTACACCTGCGGCGGCGTGATGGTCGATCAACAAGGCCGCACCGATGTGCCCGGCCTGTATGCCATTGGCGAGACCAGCTTCACCGGGCTGCACGGTGCCAACCGCATGGCCAGCAACTCGTTGCTGGAGTGTTTCGTCTACGCGCGCTCGGCGGCGGCGGACATTCTCGAGCAGTTGCCTCAGGTGTCGATTCCGACCGCCCTTCCCGTCTGGGATGCGAGCCAGGTGACCGACTCCGACGAAGACGTGATCATTGCGCACAACTGGGACGAATTGCGGCGTTTCATGTGGGACTACGTGGGCATCGTGCGCACCAACAAGCGCTTGCAACGGGCACAGCACCGTGTGCGGCTGCTATTGGACGAAATCGACGAGTTCTACAGCAACTATAAAGTCAGCCGGGATTTGATCGAGTTGCGCAACTTGGCCCAAGTTGCGGAACTGATGATCCAGTCAGCGATGGAGCGCAAGGAAAGTCGCGGTCTGCATTACACCCTCGACTACCCGAACATGTTGCCTGAGGCACTGGACACTATTCTGGTGCCGCCCACCTACGCCGACTGAACCTGAGCCGAACCCGCAGGCGTCGGTGCAGATCCGCCGCCTGCGAATCATGAGGCACACAAATTGTCCTGACCCGACGCTTGCCGCGCAGACGAAACCGCAGTATTACGACCAACGGTAGCGCCAGACTGTCCGGCCTTAGCTGGACCGATTGCCAACCCTGAGCCTGATTCCACAACTGCCAACCATCAGCGTCCCGGCGCAAGCCACAATATGCCTGCGGGTGCGTCAGCAAAATCTGCCGTGGCAATACCCAAAAGCCGTGTGCCAGGCACAGCAAAACACCGAGCGAACTGGCCCAGAGCGGTATAGAGAGAAGAAACAACGCACCCAGCGCGAACAGCTGGGCCAGAAGATACGCCGCCAGCAACTGCCGTGAGGCATGCCAGCGGCATTCGAACGCATTACTTGGGCTGGACACGATCCAGGATCATGCGAACCATGCGCTGAAGCTCCGGATCTTCCGATTCGGCGCGTTCCATGAACCAACCGAACATGTCCTGATCTTCGCATTCGAGCAGCTTGCGGTAGCAATCGCGGTCGACATCATTGAGATGCGGATAGACCTCTTTCACGAACGGCACCAGCAATACGTCAAGCTCAAGCATGCCGCGGCGGCTGTGCCAGTAGAGGCGATTCAGTTCAACATCTTCGACCATGGAGCGCTCCTCAAATAGGCGGCAAGTATACAGCCCCGCGCCCGGTCGAACAGTCGGCTTTGGTCGGCCCCTCTCGAGCTTTTGTGAACTACCCATTTCATGGGCGTCCCCTTATGATGTCTCCCAGACTCTTTACCCTGCGATGACCCATGGCCGATTCTGCTTTTTTCTGCACCCTGTCACACGAAGGCGTTCTCGCGGTCCGCGGCGCGGATGCCGGCAAATTCCTGCAGGGCCAATTGACCTGCAACCTCAACTACCTGAGCGACACCCAGGCCAGCCTCGGCGCCCGTTGCACCCAGAAAGGCCGGATGCAGTCGAGTTTCCGCATTCTGCTGGAAGGCGACGGCGTTCTCCTGGCCATGGCCACCGAGCTGCTGGAGCCGCAACTGGCGGACCTGAAAAAGTACGCAGTGTTCTCAAAATCCAAACTGACCGATGAAAGCGCTGCCTGGGTGCGTTTCGGCCTCGATCATGGCGATGCGGCACTGAGCAGCCTGGGTCTTGAGCTGCCGGCCGACACCGACAGCGTTGCGCGCAACGACGGCCTGATCGCGATTCGTGTTTCACCTGGACGCGCCGAACTCTGGACCGCCGCCGATCAAGCCGATGCCATCAAGGGCAAGCTGTCCGCCCTGCTGGCCGAAGGCGATCTGAATCAATGGCTGCTGGGCCAGGTCCGCGCAGGGATCGGCCAGGTCATGCCGAGTACTCGCGAGCTGTTCATCCCACAGATGCTCAACCTGCAAGCCGTTGGCGGCGTGAGTTTCAAGAAAGGCTGCTACACCGGCCAGGAAATCGTCGCGCGTATGCAGTACCTGGGCAAACTCAAGCGCCGGCTGTACCGCTTGCAACAGGATGGCATTGAATTGCCGGAACCCGGCACACAACTGTTTTCCCCGACCCACGGCAGCTCTATTGGTGAAGTGGTGATTGCCGCGCGCGGCGAACAAAATATTGAACTCCTGGCCGTGCTGCAAGCCGAAGCAGCAGAGGGCGGCGACATTCACTTGGCAGCGCTAGAAGGCCCTGCCCTGCACTTGCTCGACCTGCCCTACGCGCTGGATCGCGATAAAGAAATCCAGCGTTAACAGCAGTATTTTTTTGCAAGACCCTAGAGAACAGAAATGAGCGAGCTGGCGGATAAGGTCCAACAGGATTTGGTTGAGGCCATCGATAACGATGACCTGGTTCTGCCAACATTACCGGAAGTGGCCCTGCAAATTCGCAAGGCCGCTGAAGATCCGGAAATCAGCGTAAGCACCCTGAGTAAAGTAATCGGCCGCGATACCGCGCTGTCGGCGCGCCTGATCAAAGTGGTCAACAGCCCGTTGCTGCGTGCAACCCAGGAAGTCACCGACCTGCACACGGCCATCACCCGGCTGGGCGTGAACTACAGCAGCAACCTGGCCATCGGTCTGGTGATGGAACAGATTTTCCACGCCCGTTCTGAAGTGGTGGAACAGAAGATGCGCGATGTCTGGCGCAAAAGCCTGGAAATCGCCGGGGTCAGTTATGCACTGTGCCGCAGTTACACCCAGCTCAAACCGGATCAGGCTGCGCTGGGCGGGTTGGTGCATCAAATTGGTGTACTGCCGATCCTGACGTACGCCGAAGACCACTATGAGCTGCTCTCGGACCCGGTCAGTCTCAACCATGTGATCGACCGCATTCATCCGTTGCTCGGCGACAAGCTGCTCAGCGTCTGGGAATTTCCGGAGATGTTGGTGAAGTTGCCGGGGCAGTACCTGGATTTCAAACGCGATTCCGGGCGGGTCGATTATGTCGACCTGGTACAGATCGCCAGCCTGTATTGCCACAAGGACAGCGACCACCCGCTGGCCCGCATCGACGTGCTCAGTGTTCCGTCGTTCAAGAAGCTGGGGATTGATCCCGAGAATGAGGCGATGTGCAGGGATCTGGAAGAATCGCGGTCGATGTTCTACTGATTGTGAACACGAATAATTGTGGCGAGGGAGCTTGCTCCCGTTCGGCTGCGTAGCAGTCGTAAACCCTACGCATGCGGTGTGTCAGAAGAAATCAGGTTGCAGGTTTTGGGGCTGCTTCGCAGCCCAACGGGAGCAAGCTCCCTCGCCACAAAAGCTCCGGGGCAACAGGTCTGGTGTTTACTCCCCCGCAATAAAACTCACCCGAACCTTCAACCCCGCGGCCTCCCCGTCATGCAGGCTGATCTGCGCCAAGTGCGCGCGGCAGATCTCACCGACAATCGCCAAGCCCAACCCTGATCCCGCGACCTGCTGGTTTCGCCGATAAAAGCGCTCAAATACCCGATCGCGCTCTTCAAGGGGAATCCCGGGGCCATCGTCCTCGACCTCCAGCACCGCCGGCGCCGTCACGCGAAGGATCACATTGCCACCGGGCGGTGTGTGGGCCAATGCGTTATCCACCAGGTTGCTCAGCAATTCGTTCAACAACGTCGGCTCACCGCGCAGCCACACCGGCTCGTCCGCCTCCAGCGCCAGCGCCACGCCGCGTGCGTGGGCCAGCGGGGCCATCGCCATGCCCAGTTCCCGGGCCAATTGGCTCAGGTCCAGCAACTGGGCGCCGCCCTCGGCAATCGCCCGTGCGCCGTTTTCGACCCGAGCCAGGGAAAGCAACTGATTGGCCAAATGCGTCAGGCGATCCGTTCCTTGGGCCGCGGTTTCCAGGGTGCTGCGCCAGGTTTCCGGTTCGCTGGCGCGCAAGCCCAATTCCAGTCGTGCCTTGAGCGCCGCCAGCGGTGTACGCAGTTCATGGGCCGCATCGGCAATGAACTGCGCCTGACGCTCGAACTGCCCGCGCAAGCGTTCGGTAAAGTGATTGAGTGCGCGCACCAGCGGCCACAACTCACGCTGCACTTCCACCAGCGGCAACGGCCGCAGATCATCGGACTGGCGCTCTTCCACTGCGGTGCGCAAACGCTCTAATGGGCGCAACGCCGCGCTGACCGCAAACCAGACGATCATCAGTGCGCCAATCGCCAACATGCCGAGCCGCAGCAAGGTATCCGCCGCGAGGCTGCGGGCCATGCGCACCCGCGCTTCATCGGTCTCCGCCACGCGGATTTCCGCCATGCCGTTCATGTTCGGTTCGATCACCGCTTTAAGCAGGCTCACCACCCGCACGTTCTGCCCTTGGTAAGTGGCGTTGTAGAAACGCGCCAGCGCCGGGTAGTCGTCGGTGCGCGGCGTTCCCGGCGGCGGTCCGGGGAGGTTTTCGTAGCCGGAGATCAGCTTTTGATGGATGTCGTTGACCTGGTAATAAATTCGCCCGGCACTGTCGTAAGCGAAAGTATCGAGGGCGACGTAAGGCACGTTCGCGCTGAGGCTGCCATCACGCTGGGACAAGCCGGCGGCAATGGTCCGCGCCGAAGCCAGCAAGGTGCGGTCATAAGCGGTGTCGGCGGCTTCGCGACCGTTCCAATACGCGCTCAAACCACTGGCCAACATCAACACCACCAGCAACAGCGCCAGGTTCCACAGCAACCGCCAGCGCAGGCTGCTGGGCTTATGCATCGCGGCTTTCCAACAAGTAGCCGAGGCCGCGGAAGGTCACGATTGCCACCGGTTGGCCATCGAGTTTCTTGCGCAAACGGTGGACGTAGATTTCGATGGCGTCGGGGCTGGCCTCTTCGTCCAGGCCAAATACCTGGGAAGCCAGTTGTTCCTTGCTCATCACCCGGCCAGGACGGGCGATCAGCGCTTCGAGCACGGCTTGTTCGCGAGAAGTCAGGGTCAGCAATTCTTCGCCGAGGGTGAAGCGCCGGGTGTCCAGATCATAGGCCAGCACGCCGCAGCGCTGCTGCCGCTCACCGCCTAAAACGCTGCGCCGCAGCAAGGCTTTGACCCGAGCTTCGAGTTCGGTCAGTTCGAACGGTTTGGCGAGGTAATCGTCTGCACCAAGGTTCAGGCCATGGACCCGATCCTTGACGTCGCTGCGGGCGGTCAGCATCAGCACCGGCAGATTTTTACCCCGGGCCCGCAGACGCGCCAGCACTTCAAAACCATCCATGCGCGGCAGGCCGACATCGAGGATCGCCATGGCGTATTCCTCGCTGCTCAAGGCCAGGTCGGCCGCCACGCCATCGTGCAAAACATCCACGGTCAACCCGGTGCTCTTGAGCGCCTGGGCGACACTTTCGGCGAGCTGCAGATGGTCTTCGACGAGCAGGACACGCATGGATTTTTACCTCGTTCAGGGATGGTCGACGCCATTCTTTGGCGCGGAGTTTACAGCCGCAACCGCTGCTGTGAAGCCCGAAATCCGTGAAAGTCAGCTGAAAGGTTAGCGAAAGGTTGGCCCGTTAGAGTCCAGCCACGGACCGTTTCGACTGTCCGTCGCTGCTGCCACACAGCGATACGAAAAACGCCTCGAAGCGTTTTCGCCAATAAGAACAATAACGGAGTACTTCACGATGCTGTCCATGCAGCTTCAGGCTCGCCCGCCTGTTCGTTTTTCCCGCCTCAGCCAGACCGCCCTTGCCAGTGCCGCCGCCTTCGCCGGCTTTTCGCCGTTGAGCCAGGCTGCCTTCTTCGAAGACAGTAAGGCAACACTTGAAACCCGCAACATGTATTTCAACCGCGACTTTCGCGATGGCACCAGTGCCCAGCAATCCAAGCGTGACGAATGGGCCCAGGGGTTCATCCTCAATCTGCAATCGGGTTACACCGACGGCACCGTGGGGTTTGGTGTCGATGCGCTGGGCATGCTGGGGGTCAAGCTCGATTCGAGTCCCGACCGCACCGGCACCGGCCTGTTGCCGACCCACGATGACGGTCGCGCGGCCAATGAGTACTCCAAACTTGGCCTGACCGGCAAAGTGAAGATCTCCGCCACCGAACTGAAAATCGGCAGTCTGATCCCGGAGCTGCCGATCCTCAAGCCCAACGACGGGCGCATCCTGCCGCAGACCTTTGAAGGCGGAATGCTGACCTCCAAAGAGGTCAAGAACCTGACCTTCACCGGTGGTCGACTGGATAAAGCCAAAGACCGCGACAGCACCGATTTCGAGGACATTGCCCTCAACAACAAGAACAGCCGTTTTGCCGGCACAGCCGCTGGCAAGCACTTCGACTTTGGCGGCGTGGATTACAAGTTCACCGACAAAATCACCGGCAGCTACCACTTCGCGCAACTCGATGAAGTCTACAACCAGCACTTCCTCGGCGTGGTCGCCTCGCAACCGTTCGGCCCCGGCACGTTCGGCACCGACCTGCGACTGGCCATCAGTAACGACCAGGGCGCGGCCCGTGGCGGCAAGATCGACAACAAATCCCTCAACGGCCTGGTGAGCTATGCCTTGAGCGGGCATAAATTCAGCGCCGGTTATCAGCACATGTCCGGCGACAGTGCCTTCCCGTATGTCGATGGCAGCGACCCGTACCTGGTCAACTTCGTGCAGATCAACGACTTCGCCGGCGCCGAAGAGCATTCCTGGCAAGCGCGCTACGACTTTGACTTCGCCAAACTGGGCGTTCCCGGCCTGAGTTTCATGAGCCGTTACCTGAGCGGTGACAACATCAAGCTCAAGAACGGTGAAGAAGGCAAAGAGTGGGAGCGCAACACCGAGATCAAATATGTAGTACAAAGCGGCGCGCTAAAGGACGTCGCCGTGCGCCTGCGTAATGCCACCTACCGTTCCAACTACTCCGCTCGCGATGCCGATGAAGTGCGTCTGCTGGTGAGCTATAGCGTTGCACTTTGGTAATTGATTGAACCGCCGAAGGCTAAAAGATCGGAGCCTTCGGCAACTCCTACACACATCCATACAACAAAAAATCTGTGGAGAACCCAATGAATTTGTCACTGCGTAAAGTTGCTCTCACCGCCAGCGCCCTGCTGTTCGCCGGCCAACTGATGGCCGAGCCGAAGCGCCCGGAATGTATCGCCCCAGCCTCCCCCGGCGGTGGTTTCGACCTGACCTGCAAACTGGCGCAAAGCGCGCTGATCAACGAAAAAATCCTGACCAAACCGATGCGCGTGACCTACATGCCCGGCGGCGTCGGCGCGGTGGCGTACAACGCGGTGGTCGCTCAGCGTCCGGGCGATGCCGGCACGCTGGTGGCGTGGTCCAGCGGTTCGTTACTGAACCTGGCCCAAGGCAAGTTCGGGCGTTTCGATGAGACCAACGTTCGCTGGTTGGCCGCTGTCGGCACCAGCTACGGCGCCATCGCGGTGAAAAGCGACTCGCCTTACAAGAATCTGGACGATCTCGTTCAGGCGCTGAAGAAAGATCCGAGCAAAGTGGTGATCGGCTCCGGCGGCACCGTCGGCAGCCAGGACTGGATGCAAACCGCGCTGATCGCCAAGGCCGCCGGGATCAACCCACGTGACCTACGTTATGTGGCCCTCGAAGGCGGCGGTGAAATCGCCACTGCCCTGCTCGGCGGCCACATCCAAGTCGGCAGCACCGACATCTCCGACTCCATGCCGCACATCCAGAGCGGTGACATGCGTCTGCTAGCGGTATTCGCCGACAAACGTCTGGACGAGCCGGAAATGAAGGACATCCCGACCGCCAAAGAGCAAGGCTACGACATCGTCTGGCCGGTGGTTCGCGGTTTCTACCTCGGGCCAAAGGTCAGCGACGAAGACTACGCCTGGTGGAAAAACGCCTTCGACAAACTGCTGGCGTCCGAAGACTTCGCCAAGCTGCGAGATCAGCGTGAACTGTTCCCGTTCGCCATGACCGGCCCGGAGCTGGACACCTACGTGAAGAAACAGGTGGCTGACTACAAAGTGCTGGCCAAAGAGTTCGGCCTGATCCAGTGATCGCCTCTGTCTAGCGGCTGCGGCCCCGTTTGCGCGGGACTGCGGCACAGGAGTTTCCCATGCTCTTACAACGCATTTTTGCTTCGGTGCTGTTGCTGGCCTGTATTGGCCTGGCGCTGATGGCGTGGCCGTATCAAGCGGCTTTTTCCTACGAACCGGTGGGGCCTCGGGCCTTCCCGCTGTTGATGCTCGGGCTGATGGGCCTGGCGCTGTTGTATATGGTGTTTCGCCCCGCACCGATCAAGCACAACCCTGACGAACCGCCGATGGACCGCGAGACCCTGACCAAAATCGGTATCTGCGTGGTGCTGTTGCTGGTGTTCGCGGGCACCTTCGAACCGCTTGGTTTCATTGTCGCGAGCATCCTGATTGGGATCCCGATGGCGCGCTTATATGGCGGCCGCTGGTTGCCCAGCACGGTGATCATCAGCCTGATGGCGATCGGTCTTTATCTGCTGTTCGACAAGTTGATGGACGTGCCACTGCCCTTGGGCGTGCTCGACGTTCTGGAGAACTGATATGGATACTCTTGGCTATTTGGGTCAGGGATTTGGCGTTGCGCTGACCCCGTACAACCTGGTGACCGCGCTGTGCGGCACACTCATCGGCACCGTGGTTGGCCTGTTGCCGGGCCTGGGCCCGATCAACGGGGTGGCGCTGTTGATCCCGATCGCATTCGCCCTCGGTCTGCCACCGGAATCAGCACTGATCTTGCTGGCGGCGGTGTACCTGGGTTGCGAATACGGCGGCCGGATCAGCTCGATTTTGCTGAACATTCCTGGCGAAGCCTCCACCGTCATGACCACCCTCGACGGTTACCCGATGGCCCGCAAAGGCCTGGCCGGTGTAGCGCTGTCGCTGTCGGCGTGGAGTTCGTTCATCGGCGCATTTATCGCCACCTGCGGCATGGTGCTGTTCGCCCCGCTGCTGGCGAAATGGGCGATTGCCTTCGGACCCGCCGAATACTTTGTACTGATGGTATTCGCGATTGTCTGCCTGGGCGGCATGGCCGGTGATCGGCCGCTGAAAACTTTTATCGCAGCGTTGATCGGTCTGTTCCTGTCGAGCGTCGGGATCGATGCCAACAGCGGCGTGTACCGTTTCACCGGGGACAACATCCACCTGACCGACGGCATTCAATTCGTCGTGTTGGTGCTGGGCCTGTTCTCCATCAGTGAAATCCTCCTGCTGCTGGAAAAACCCACCACGGTCAGGAAGCGGTGAAAGCCACCGGCCGCATGATGTTCAACTTCAAAGAAGCGTCAGCTGTATTCGTGGTGAACATTCGTTGCGGCGTGTTGGGTTTCATCATGGGCGTGTTGCCGGGTGCCGGTGCGACGCTCGCCAGCGCCGTGGCCTACATGACCGAGAAACGCATCGCCGGCGCCAAAGGCACCTTCGGCCAAGGCGACATGCGTGGCCTCGCGGCACCTGAAACGGCCATCGGCGGCGCAGCCTGCGGCGCACTGGTGCCGATGCTGACCCTCGGCGTTCCGGGTTCGGGCACCACGGCGGTGATGATTGGCGCGCTGTCGCTGTACAACATCACGCCGGGGCCGCTGCTGTTCCAGCAACAACCGGACATCGTCTGGGGCCTGATCGCTTCGTTGTTCGTCGCCAACATCATGCTGGTGATCCTCAACATCCCGATGATCCGCATCTTCACCCGCATCCTCGCCGTGCCGAACTGGGCGCTGGTGCCGGTGATCGCGATCATTACCGGGATCGGCGTCTACGCGGTGCACGCCACCACGTTCGACCTGTTCCTGATGATCGGCATCGGTATCTTCGGTTACATCCTGCGCAAGATGGACTTTCCGCTGTCGCCGGTCCTGCTGGGGTTCATCCTCGGCGGCTTGATGGAGCAGAACCTGCGTCGTGCGCTGTCGATTTCCAACGGCGCGCTGGAGATTCTCTGGTCCAGCCCGATCACCTTCGGCTGCTGGGTGCTGACCGCAATCATGTTGCTGATGCCGGTCATCCGGATCTGGCGCAAACGTTCGGTCGCCCGGCGCACCATTGCCGATGTCTGATCGTCCCTTCAAAACCTGGTGGGGAACACCGCTGGTCGGTCTGCTTGGCGGTTACCTCGCCAGCCAGATCGGCTGGCCGCTGCCGTGGATGGTCGGCTCGTTGCTGGCGATCATCCTGGTGCGCTGCCTGACACCCTGGCAATTGGCGGAAATCCCTGGCGGGCGCAAGTGCGGTCAGTGGATCGTCGGCATCGGTATCGGCCTGCACTTCACCCCGGTGGTGATGGAGCAGGTCCTGAGTCATTTCGGTTTGATCTTCTTTGGGGCGCTGGTCACCAGCCTGTCCGCCGTGGTCGGGGTCTGGTTGATGCGGCGCACCGGTGAGGATCGCGCCACCGCGTTCTTTTCCAGCATGCCGGGAGGCTCCGGCGAGATGGTCAACCTCGGCGCGCGCAATGGCGCGGTGCTCAGCCGGGTCGCGGCGGGGCAGAGTTTACGGGTACTGGTGGTGGTGCTGTGTGTGCCGGCGGCGTTCAAGTATTTGCTCGGGGACGGAGCGCCGATCGCCCATGCCACGGCCGTCGATTGGCGTTGGCTGGCGGTGTTGTTTCCGGCGGGCGCCCTGCTCGCTTGGGTCTGGCAGCGTTTACGACAACCCAATCCGTGGCTGTTCGGGCCGTTGCTGGTGAGTGCGGCGGTGAGTATCAGTTGGGATCTGCACATCGGTTTGCCTAACGGCGGTAGCCAGATCGGCCAATGGTTGATTGGCAGCGGCTTGGGATGTCACTTCAATCGGCAATTCTTCCGGCGCGCTCCGTCATTTATGGGACGGACGTTGATCGGCACGGTGTTGACCATGTTGATCGCCACGGCGGCGGCGCTGGGGTTGAGTGCGTTGACCCACCTGGATCTGCGTTCGCTGACGTTGGGCATGATGCCCGGCGGGATTGCAGAAATGAGTTTGACCGCGGAGACCCTGCAATTGTCGGTGCCCTTGGTAACCGCGATGCAGGTGATGCGGTTGTTGTTTGTGTTGTTTCTGGCGGAACCGTTGTTCAAGTATTGGAATCGGCAACCGGAGCAGCCCTGACACCGCCCCAGTGACAGGTGATGACTGTGGCGAGGGGCTTGCCCCCGTTCGGCTGCGAAGCAGTCGTAAAACCTGTAAATGCGGTGTTTGGCAAAAAGCAGGGCCGCTGCTCGACCCAACGGGGGAAAGCCCCCTCGCCACAGCAAGCTCCCTCGCCACAAAAGCCCTCACGGTCATCCCATCAAACCGGCGGCAACCGCCACTCGATCGGCGTTTCGCCATTCTGCTCCAGAAACTTGTTGGTCCGGCTGAAGTGTCCGCAACCGAGGAAGCCGCGATAAGCGGACAGCGGCGAAGGATGCACCGACGTCAGCACCAGATGCTTCGTAGCATCAATCAGCTTCTGCTTGCCCTGGGCATGCGCGCCCCACAGCATGAACACCAGATGCGGCTGATGTTCGCTGACCACTTCAATGATCCGATCGGTGAAAAACTGCCAGCCCTTGTCCTTGTGCGCATTGGCGTTGGCGCGCTCGACGGTCATGGTGGTGTTGATCATCAACACGCCCTGATCGGCCCAGCTTTGCAGGCAGCCGTGGCTCGGGATGTCGATGTTCAGATCGCGTTTCAACTCTTTATAGATGTTCACCAGCGACGGCGGCGCCGGCACGCCCGGTTGCACCGAGAAGCACAAGCCATGGGCCTGGCCGGGGCCGTGATAGGGGTCCTGCCCGAGGATCACGACCTTGACCTTGTCCAGCGGCGTGGAGTTGAGCGCATTGAAGATCATCGGACCAGGCGGATAAATTTCCTTGCCGGCCGCGCGCTCCTGTTGCAGGAATGAGCGCAACTCTGCCATGTAGGGCTGGTCGAATTCAGCACGCAGTGCCTCCTTCCAGCTCGGTTCGAGTTTGATACGGTCGTCAGCAGTCATGGTCATACCCGGCAAAAACAATGGGGCGAACCCTAGGAAACCCCAACCTCCTTGTCAATTGATCTGACGCAGATCCGGCACTTTCCTACTTTGCGATCATACTGAACGCTCAAATTCCCGATCGAGGTCACGATGAATTTGCACTTCGAAGAACTTACCGGCACCGACGGCGCGCGCATCGGCATCGCCAGCCTGGACGCCGAAAAGTCGCTGAATGCCTTGTCCCTGCCGATGATCAATGCCCTGCGCGATCAACTGGACGCTTGGGCCAAGGAGCCACAAATCGTCTGCGTGCTGTTGCGGGGCAACGGCGCCAAAGCCTTCTGTGCCGGTGGCGAAGTACGCAGCCTGGTCGAAGCCTGCCGCAACCATCCCGGCGAAGTACCACCGCTGGCCGCGCAATTCTTCGCCGCGGAATATCGCCTGGACTTCATGCTGCACACCTATCCAAAACCGCTGATCTGCTGGGGTCACGGTTACGTGCTCGGCGGCGGCATGGGACTGCTGCAAGGGGCGAGCATCCGGATTGTCACGCCAACCAGCCGCCTGGCGATGCCGGAGATCAGCATCGGCTTGTACCCGGATGTCGGCGCCAGTTGGTTTCTGTCACGACTGCCCGGCAAGCTCGGGTTGTTCCTCGGCCTGACCGGCGCGCACATGAATGCCCGTGATGCGATCGATCTGGATCTGGCGGACCGGTTCCTGCTTGAAGAACAGCAGGAAGAACTGGTCGAAGGCTTGCTGCAATTGAACTGGCAGGAACAGACCTCGATGCAACTCAACAGCCTGCTCAAGGCATTGCAACAGGAAGCCGTCGCGCAGTCGCCTGAAGCGCAATGGCTGCCGCGTCGCCAGCAGATCGACGAACTGCTGGATGTCAGCGATGTGCGCTGTGCCTGGAAGGCAATCAGCCATTTGCGGGGTCACACCGATCCGCTGCTCAGCCGCGCGGCGAAGACCATGACTGAGGGCTCGCCCCTGACCGCTCATCTGGTCTGGGAACAAATCGCCCGGGCCCGGCATCTGTCATTGGCTGAAGTCTTTCAGATGGAATACACCCTGAGCCTCAACTGCTGCCGTCACCCGGAATTCAGTGAAGGGGTGCGGGCGCGGCTGATCGACAAGGATCAGAAGCCGCACTGGCACTGGCCGGATATCAACAATGTGCCGGATGCGGTGGTGGAGGCGCATTTTCATAAGGTTTGGGAAGGACGGCATCCGTTGGCGGATTTGTCGGAGTACTAAAATCCGGGCGTTGCCCGCGACAACCATTTCATGATGGCTATCGCGGGCAAGCCATCTTCGCACTCGGTACTGGGGGTTTGATCAACCTTGAAGTTGATAAAACTTAATTATTTCTACCATCGCCTGCATCGCAGCATCGTCATTACGCAACAGTATGTCTTCAACGTCTCTCAGCGGGGGTGAAGGATGCAGAAGGTCGATTATTTGGCTCGCGGCGTAGTCTTGAACCACTCGATCCGCCCCTTGAACTCTTACAAAACCTATAGCAGCATCTCCGCCGAGGAAGTGATTAGAAATACGAATTTTTGGAGACGCGCCATAATTAACCACAATGACCAGATCATCATTATCTCGATGAAATTTCAGCTGATTGATAGATACACCAAACTTTGAAAAATCGACACCATCAACACCTCCATATGTATTGACAATGACATCTCTGCCCAACCCGTCATATTTGTAGATATCATTACCTGCGCCGCCGGACAAAGTATCGTCACCCAGGCCGCCCCACAAAACATCATCTCCTACACCGCCCGAGATATAGTCATCTCCCCGCATACCGCGTATTTCACCAGCGCCACTCAAAGTATCATTACCTCGCCCACCAACGAGAGGGAGTAATTTGTTATCCCGAGCAGAAGTTACCACCCGAGAACTATTGATCAGGACACCATGGCGATAAATATCAGGAGCAGGAGCTAGCTTACTATTGGCTACAAGACCTTCCAGGCTAACGCTCGACCCATCTGCAAACTTTATAAGCTCGACACCAGAACCATCCAGATCACTGGCATTCGGCAAAACAATACGAACCTTTTGATCTTTGCCCCAAGAGATATCAAGCGTTGAGTACAGCATTTGCCCACGAGGCGGATTACGATAGGTGCCGCGTGGCGTGTTCGGCGCCAACTCTATATTCACCGCCTCAATTAATGCGGCGCCCCAGCTTAATTGCAATTGCTTCAGGGCAACGCCTTCCGGAAGCATAACAGTATCTGTATCGACCAACCCGAACTCGGCTTACCACCCTGCGGCTCCAACTTCCGAACGGCGAAAAACAGGGCTTACTATATCCGCAATAATGGTCGTCGCCCCAGCATGAGTTCCGATTATATAAGTGTCTGGACCGCTTTCGCCATAAAGCCAATCTTCTCCTGAACCACTCACTAAATAATCTGCACCCTCGGCCCCTAGCAACGTATCGTTTCCTGCCCCGCCTGAAAGAAACGCCCCGGGAATACTATCTTCATAGGAACCATAGTTAACCACGGAATTCTTATAAGTGACTATCAAATCATCTCCCGCACCGCCATAAAAAATATTTCCAACTTCAAGATTTACCCTGCCACCTGTGTCGTCGCCTTGAACGATTTGATGCCACACCTTGTCAGTCACCGCCTCCCAGGTAAATTTCTTGTAGGTGATTTCATTACTGTTAAAACTGCCTGCCGGATAAACATTCCAACCCTTAATACCACCTGAGTCGTCCTTATCCTCTACGACAATATCACCCGTTTTTAAAGAGAACCCGCTATAGCTTGAGCCGGATGAATGGTATTGCGGTTTTTGCGTCGATGAATATTTCAACCCGTCCACGACAGGCCTGTAATCAGAACGGGGAGTAGAACTTAAAGATCTATCGGTGAAAACGGCTCTACCAAAAATAGAGCTAATCGACTGCGGAGTAGTTTCCGAGAGCACTCCTGTGTGGAAGCTATCATCAATTAAATCAGTTCGTTCGCTGTAGCTAAACTCATCATCAGTAGTATAGATAGCAACCCAAGCACCCTGGCTATTTAGCACAAACCCCGCTGCCAATCTACGTGCAGCGCGCCGTTCCTTAAACTTCTTAAGAAACTCCTCCTCCCACACCTTACCGCTGATAGTTTCTGGACGTAGAACCTCCTTCGCGACGTTGCTTTCACCCGTCGCCCCGTTAGACTTATCATGAACATCAGGCTGTTCGACAACAATAGCCGGACCTGTCAACTCGTCGTCCTCTTTGTTTGTGCTATCTCCCAGTGTAACTTTTACCGGAGTTAACTCGCCGACACCTATCAGACCCTGCTCTATCTTCATAACATCCTGAAAACTCAAAACAGTTCCGTCAGCAAACCTAAATGACGAATTCTTCCATTTTCATGATCCCGTAGAAAAACTGCATCGCTCAAACCATTCGACAGTCGTAATACCCGGCCGACATCAATAACAGTAATTTCAGCTTTTAAGTTACCAAGGGTAAACCCTGGCCCGAATTTTATGATGTTGTTTCCACCAGCATCTGCAATTACATCAAGGCCATCTCCGACACTAAAATTGAAAGTATCATCGCCGTCTTGACCTTCAAGATAATCGTTGCCAGTGCCTCCGCTAAAAACATTATTACCAAATCCGCCGCGAAGATAATCGACACCTCCCCCGCCATATAGTGTGTCGTTTCCACCACCACCTATCAGCGTGTCGTTTCCTGAACCACCATCAAGATAATCCGCTCCCTGTTCCGCTTCCGGTGTTTGCTCATAATCGCCTATTAAAAAGTCATCATCAGCACCGCCATAAAGTGTATCGGCGCCTAAGCCTCCCCAGATCGTATCGTTTCCCGTATCTCCTTGAATGTAGTCATCATTTGTTCCTCCCGACGCAAGGTTGTGCTCATCTCCATCCAGGGCGTCTGCCCCTTGTCCGCCAATTAGAGTGTCGGAACCACCCATGCCTCGAAGTGTGTCATCACCACTACCACCATCTAGAAAATCATTCCCGTGGTACCGAATCGGATGGTCGACATAATCACCGGATAGAACATCATTACCTGCACCACCATAAAGTGAATCGTCGGCACCACCACCTTGAAGCGTGTCGTTACCCGCCCCACCATCCAGAAAATCACTACCGAAATAATTCGCGGCGTTACCCTCAACGCCCTGCAATACAAAATCATCGCCCGTCAGGTCATCGTTACCGGGACCGCCGTACAACACATCGCTACCACCATTACCGGCCAGGGCATCATCACCGTCGCCACCATCCAACAAATCGTTGCCGTGGTGCCGACTTTGCAGACCGCCTCCCCAATCCAGGTTGTCTCCCAGCAAAATGTCGTTATCGCTGCCACCGTGAAGAGTGTCGTTCCCCCCGTCGCCACTCAAAACATCGTTTTCAGTTCCACCATCGAGTAAATCATCGCCCCAGCCGCCAGTGATAAAGTCACTACCACCCTGACCAAAAAGAATGTCATTGCCACCTTCCGCAGGAGCGCTGAGAGAGGCACGGGCAAAGACGTTACGCCTGCTAACGACACCGTCACCAATGGGGACGTCAACCCTTTTGAAATTCCAGGTTTTTTCCAGCATCCCGGTCACATCATCACCGGACAAGTTGTCGTCGCCGGCTCCGCCAATTAGCGTATCTGCTCCGTCACCACCGAGCAGCACGTCTCGGGCCCCAGTGCCCACGAGTAGATCCTCACCCTGCCCCCATCAAGCCAATCGCCACGACTTGTCTTGCCGGGATCAGCTCCAGCAGCCATCGCTTGTTCGATTGTTAACTGCTGATCTGCAAACAACCGGTCATTTCCGGCTTTACCGAATAACTGATCGGAACCACCCAGACCGATGAGGACGTCGTCGTTCGGCGATCCATGAAGCACATCTGCCTTATTTCTCTGCTTCACCTTGCGCACGATAACGTTGCCCAATTCATCATAAGCGAGCTGATCACCGGGAACAGTGGGGTCGGCGTCTTTTGCTTTCCAGTCGCCCACGACGGTTAGATCGGGACTTGAAAAGTCTTGGCCTTCATAATCCAGGAGTTGGATGCCCAACATGCCTGGCGTGAAGTGCTTGATGAAAACCTGATCATTCCGACCGTATTTGATATGAAGCGTTTTCTCAGAAAGTTCTTCGATGAGGGTTAAAGTAATGGCTCCATTTTCAGTCATCCAGGTATTGCTCAGAGGGCCACTCCGTTTAAGGGCAGGAATAGGTAGACCGTTTATAAGAATTTGGCCATCAATGTCAAAATCGACAATCTGATCGACGCCGTCGCCACTCGTAAATTCATACTGATCGCTGCCCAAGCCGCCAATCAGGATATCGTTACCTTGACCGCCTATTAATACATCATCCCCAGACATGCCATGCAGCGCGTCTCTGCCATCTCCACCCGTTAACGAATCACGCCCCTGACCACCTTCAATGTAATCATTTCCTTCGAGGCCGATGACCGTGTCATTACCCGCGCCACCATAAAGATGGTCGCTATTGGGTCCGCCGCTGAGCGAACGGCCTCCATCATCCCCAAACATAACCAGAGGATTTGAAACCCCGGTAGCCATAGGCGCTTGTTTGCCTGATGCAAGATCCGAGTAGGAATGGGCCTGAATCGTGTTTTCTCCGAATGATCCGTTGGTCCTGGCTATCAAGCGACCTAACATATCCGCGCGGTCAACAAGCCATTGTTCGGTGATAAAACCTTCGCCAGTTTTCGTGTCGTAGAGTTCCAGTTCTAGCCCAGGAAAACCCTCTTCTCTTTCTATAACTATTTCACTGAGACAGTTAAGAGAGTTGCGTAACGCTTGCCCTACCGGAGTTTCCTTGGCGGCTAATACTGCCCACTGGGAAGTGCTGCCGTATTCCCCAATGGTCTTGGCTACGATGCTTTGGGATTGAACCGATGAAAACTTCGAAAAAAATGTATAAGCATTTTCGGCAAATGTTTCATCCGTAGTCGACACTACAACGATATCACCTTCGTATGTGCGCCTGAACATATCAAAGAAGGCGTTAATGCCATATCTCAAGATCAAATCAACTGCAGGCGAAATAGGTGTACCTTTGACCACATACTGAATTAATGGATTAACGCTACCACTACTGAGTGCCACATTGATCTGCTCTGGTACGAGAGAGAACAAGCTGGCCAACGTATTCCAGCCGAAGTTCTTGATTACCGCTTTAATGGCCACATTGTATGAGTCTATGGCAAACAGGATATTCTTGAAATCGTCGAGTCTATTGACTTTTGCTTTTGTGTGATTGCCTTTGATTTCTGACTCTGGGTCTCCTGCGGAGATCAACCTCCAGGTTTCATAAGGCGATTCCCCGCCCAACAGACTAAACGCGATTGTTCCTGACCATCCTGAATTTTGAATTGAAGCAGTGTCCAAGTCGCCGATCTTCGGCATGAACAATATTTCACCAACGGCTCTTGCATCAATGGAAGCGATTTGATGAATTAATGGTACCGTCCATGGATCTAAATGATCTATTGGTGATCCGTGTATTAGAGAGTTTACGAAATTGATTGCCACTCCATTAGATGACCGCTGTATAAACCCCGCACTGAACGTTTCATTCAGTCTCAATTGACCTTGGTGTACCGTATAAGCACGAATCAAAGCAGAGTAGGCACCACGCCCTCCATTTGCATCAATCGCCACATCCAACCAGAGTTTGGCACTCTTTAGAGTTAGCTCGACTTCGCTATCAAAAATAATTCTTCCAGAAAGCTTCACGCCAATAATATCTGATAGAGCCTGGTAAAACGGCGCGCAATTTCGCCCCTCTATCGCGACCGGTTCATATGACTCTCTATTCAGCCCAAGCGTCATCCCATCACATACACTGACAGCATCGAAAATTCTTCTTTTCTCTGAATCATTAAAAACGTAGCTCATTATTACTTCCCTGTAATTATGGAGTTAGAAAGATATTCATTAATCTTCTGAAGCGCTTCGGGTGCACCCAATAACGATTTAGTCGAGGTCCCTACACGAGCAGCCCCTCCTGCAAAATCGAAATCATGCAATCCGACCGTGCAATGGACTGTTAAATCACCAAAATCTACATTTTCCAATTGTGTTTTATTAAACTTCAAAAGATCGGCACGACTCACTCCACTTTTTAAAATATGCTCCCATGGAGAGTCCAGGCCATCACACGCTATTGCACGTGGTGTTCCGTCACCTCGGCGCCAATCACTAATCACAAAATCCTTAACTGAAAAATAATTCTCAGTACTAGGAGGCAGCGCATTAAGCCAGAGCTCCAAGCCTGGATAATTTTTTAGTTTTACAATAAGCCCTCTAGGCCAATCGGTAGTTTTATACCCCACAGCATATGACCCAGTGGATGCCTTTCTTGTATACAACCTGGCCGTCACATAGAAATGTCCCCAGTGGGGTTCCGGTTCTATCATTTTCTCCACATAGACTGGGCGAAGTTCAGTCCCCGTCCACCAAAAGCCCCCCTCTAGTAGATCTGCAACACATTGCCCATTCCTCACGGAAGTACCTAGGCGTAATCCAGTTAACCGAGCTCTATCAATAAAGCTTCCACCGAAAATTGGAATATGATCCAAATCGCCAATTTTTTTACTGCATGCTTCTGACTCCTTGCGGCTACGCTCCCGGTATTCCGCCATTTCCTCCCATTCAATGTAGAACCCTACAGACCAATAGCAAAAAGCCAAAAACAATCCGTACTTCAGTATCTTCCCACACCACCTAGACATACCTTTGCGAAAAAACTTAAGCATTTAAAGCTCCCTTTTAAATGATCATACAGTTTGTTTTTTAGCAACAATCTGAAATCGCACGGTCAAAAATATCAAAATACGCCTTCACCCCATGTTTGATATCGAACCTGATTGCCGTCGATCTAGCTGAGTCTCTAATCAAGCCAAAGTCTCCGCCTGACTTCAAAACACCGCACACTTTTCGCGAAATCTCCTTACTGTCAAAAAAGTCCACCAGCAACTCATTGACTCCGTCAATAACCACCTCCTTAATCGGTGCGGTATCGGACCCGATCACGACACACCCAGACGCCATCGCCTCTAACATCGACCAAGACAACACGAAGGGGTACGTCAAATAAACATGAATCGTTAAAAACGTAGCTCATTATTACTTCCCTGTAATTATGGAATTCGAAAGGTATTCATTAATCATCTGAAGCGCTATGGGTGCACCCTGTAACGATTCAGTCCCTGTTCCTACACGGGCGTCCCCACCTGCAAAATCGAAATCATGCAATCCGACCGTGCAATGGACTGTTAAACGACCAAAATCTACATTTTCCAATTGTGTTTTGGTAAATTTCAAAAGTTCTGCCCGAGTCACTCCACCTTTTAAAGTCCTTTCCCTTGAAGAGCCCAGGCCGTCACACGCTATCTCACGCGGTGTTCCGTCACCTCGGCGCCAATCACGAATTATGAAATTTTTAACTGAGAAGTAATTTTCCGCGCTAGGAGGCACAGCATTAAGCCATAGCTCCAACCCCGGATAATTTTTCAGTTTTACAATAAGCCCCCTAGGCCAGTCGGTCGTCTTACGCCCCACAGCATATGGCCCAGTGGATGCCTTTCTTGTATACAACCTGGCCGTCACATAGAAGTGTCCCCAGTGGGGGTCCGGTTCTATCATTTTCTCCACATAGACTGGGCGAAGTTCAGTCCCCGTCCACCAAAAGCCCCCTCTAGTAGATCTGCAACACATTGCCCATTCCTCACGGAAGTACCTAGGCGTAATCCAGTTAACCGAGCTCTATCAATAAAGCTTCCACCGAAAATTGGAATATGATCCAAATCGCCAATTTTTTTACTGCATGCTTCTGACTCCTTGCGGCTGCGCTCCCGGTATTCCGCCATTTCCTCCCATTCAATGTAGAACCCTACAGACCAATAGCAAAAAGCCAAAAACAATCCGTATTTCAGTATCTTCCCACACCACCTAGACATACCTTTGCGAAAAAACTTAAGCATTTAAAGCTCCCTTTTAAATGATCATACAGTTTGTTTTTTAGCAACAATCTGAAATCGCACGGTCAAAAATATCAAAATACGCCTTCACCCCATGTTTGATATCGAACCTGATTGCCGTCGATCTAGCTGAGTCTCTAATCAAGCCAAAGTCTCCGCCTGACTTCAAAACACCGCACACTTTTCGCGAAATCTCCTTACTGTCAAAAAAGTCCACCAGCAACCCATTGACTCCGTCAATAACCACCTCCTTAACCGGTGCGGTATCGGACCCGATCACCACACACCCAGACGCCATCGCCTCTAACATCGACCAAGACAACACGAAGGGGTACGTCAAATAAACATGAATCATTAAAAACGTAGCTCATTATTACTTCCTTGTAATTATGGAATTCGAAAGATATTCATTAATCATCTGTAGCGCTTTGGGTGCACCCAGTAACGATTCAGTCCCTGTCCCTACACGAGCAACTCCACCTGAAAATTCGAAGTCATGCAGTCCGACCGTGCAATGGATTGTTAAACGACCAAAATCTATATTTTCCAATTGCGTCCTATTAAACTTCAAAAGATCGTCCCGTCCCACTCCACTTTTTAAAGTCCTTTCCCATGAATAGCCCAAGCCGTCACATGCGATCACCCGCGGTGTTCCATCACCTCGGCGCCAATCGCGAATTATAAAATTTGTAACTGAGTGATAATTCTCAGCACTAGGAGGCAGAGCATTAAGCCAGAGCTCTAACCCCGGATAATTTTTCAGTTTTACGATGAGCCCCTTAGGCCAATCAGTAGTCTTACGTCCCACCGCATATGGCCCAGTGGATGCCTTTCTGGTATACAACTTGGCCGTCACGTAGAAATGTCCCCAGTGGGGTTCCGGTTCTATCATTTTCTCCACATTGACTGGGCGAAGCTCAGTCCCCGTCCACCAAAAAGCCCCCTCTAGTAGATGTGCAACACATTGCCCTTTCCACACGGTAGTACTCAGGCGAAGTCCAGTTAACCGAGCTCTATCAATAAAGCTTCCACCGAAAATTGGAATATGATCCAAATCGCCAATTTTTTTTACTGCATGCTTCTGACTCCTTGCGGCTACGCTCCCGATATTCCGCCATTTCCTCCCATTCAAGGTAAAAACCCACCAACCAATAGCAAAAACTCAAAAGCAGGCCGTACTTCAGTAACTTCTTAAACCCCAACTCTTACGTTTACGAAAAATCTTAAACATTTAAACTCCTTTTCAAATGATCAAACAGTTTGTGTTGAGTAACAGCCTGAAATCGCACGATCAAAAATATCAAAATAGCCCTTCACCCCATATTTGATATCGAATCTGATCGCAGTCGATCTCGCTGCCTCTCTAATCAAACTAAAATCCTCGCACGACCTCAAAACACTGCAAAATTTTCGCGCAATCTCCTCACTGTCAAAAAAATCCACCAGCAAGCCGTTTACTCCATCAACAATCACCTCCTTAACCGGTGCGGTATCGGACCCGATCACGACACACCCAGACGCCATCGCCTCTAACATCGACCAAGACAACACGAAGAGGTACGTCAAATAAACATGAATCATTAAAAACGTAGCTCATTATTACTTCCCTGTAATTATGGAATTCGAAAGATATTCATTAATCATCTGAAGTGCTTTGGGCGCACCCAGTAACGATTTAGTCGAGGTCCCTACACGAGCAGACCCTCCTGCAAAATCGAAATCATGCAATTCAACCGTGCAACGGACTGTTAAATCACCAAAATCTACATTTTCCAATTGTGTTTTATTAAACTTCAGAAGATCGGCCCGACCCACCCCACTGTCTAAAACTATTCTCGATCGCGAGCCTAAGCCGTCACACGCTATCTCACGCGGTGTTCCGTCACCTCGGCGCCAATCACGAATTATGAAATTTTTAACTGAGAAATAATTCTCAGCACTAGGAGGCAGAGCATTAAGCCAGAGCTCTAACCCCGGATAATTTTTCAGTTTTACGATGAGCCCCTTAGGCCAATCAGTAGTCTTACGTCCCACCGCATATGGCCCAGTGGATGCCTTTCTGGTATACAACTTGGCCGTCACGTAGAAATGTCCCCAGTGGGGTTCCGGTTCTATCATTTTCTCCACATTGACTGGGCGAAGCTCATTCCCCGTCCACCAAAAAGCCCCCTCTAGTAGATGTGCAACACATTGCCCTTTCCACACGGTAGTACTCAGGCGAAGTCCAGTTAACCGAGCTCTATCAATAAAGCTTCCACCGAAAATTGGAATATGATCCAAATCGCCAATTTTTTTACTGCATGCTTCTGACTCCTTGCGGCTACGCTCCCGATATTCCGCCATTTCCTCCCATTCAAGGTAAAAACCCACCAACCAATAGCAAAAACTCAAAAGCAGGCCGTACTTCAGTAACTTCTTAAACCACCAACTCTTACATTTATGAAAAATCTCAAACATTTAAACTCCTTTTCAAATGATCAAACAGTTTGTATTGAGTAACAGCCTGAGATCGCACGGTCAAAAATATCAAAATACGCCTTCACCCCATGTTTGATATCGAACCTGATTGCCGTCGATCTCGCTGAGTCTCTAATCAAGCCAAAGTCTCCGCCTGACTTCAAAACACCGCACACTTTTCGCGCAATCTCCTTACTGTCAAAAAAGTCCACCAGCAACCCATTGACTCCGTCAATAACCACCTCCTTAACCGGTGCGGTATCGGACCCGATCACGACACACCCAGATGCCATCGCCTCTAACATCGACCAAGACAACACGAAGGGATACGTCAAATAAACATGTACCACTGAAAGTTGCAGAACAGCTCTATAAGTTTCATAAGGCAGTCTGCCCGTAAAATGAATATTTGACAGATCAACATCCAACTCAGCCATCATTTTGCTGCGCCAACTTTCATACCCTACGGGCTTTCGCCCATAACTTACGCCATCGCCTCCCACTATCACGATGTTGGCGTTCGGACACTGGGCCTGAATATAAGGAATGGATCTCATGAAACTATGAAACCCACGATAGGGCTCAAGATTCCGGGCAACATACGTCACGATGGGTTGGCCTGCACTTATCACATACCCACTGGGTAGCGTCACAGAGTTGACCTGTACAGCGTCAGGCAATTGAAAAGGAATACCCTCATGAATAACGTGAATTTTAGATTGATAACTCAAGGGAAACAGGCTTCGCTGCCAATGGGTAGGCGCAATTCCAACATCGCATTGTTCAAGATTCAAAAGGTGCATTGAATTCAGCGGGCGAAGGCTTGAAGCAGCACCAGTGGCACACGGAAACTCCGGATCAAAATCCATATCCGTTTTCTTTGAATGATAATAATATTCACAAAAATGAATCAGAGGAGAATCTGGATACACATCCTTGGCGAACAGTGTTTCACCCCATCCTGGATGAGCGAGAATCACATCCGGGCGATAACCTTCCTGCTTAAGCTTCATCAATATTCTAAAAACTTGCTGCCCATCAACTATCGCCTCTTCATATTTATACAAATAGGGATGAGCTAAACTCGATGTTTTTCTCACAGGTCTATAACGAAACAGCTTTATGCCAGAAATGCCGGGAGCGGTGTCTCGCCCTATCGCGGTAACGGTGATACCCGGTCGATTCAACGCCGCCAACGCAACATGTCGAAACTGACCGGGAAAGTTTTGATGAACAATAAGTAAATCCATGATCCAGCCGGTGTCCTTCCTTAGATACCTCCATTAAATTGAGATTTTTCAACATCAATATGAATATACAAACGCTAACAAATACGCAGAAATAAAACTGTAGGAGGGTTCCGAGAACTTCCTAGGAGAAGGTGCAATTTACCCGGGCAAAAAAAGCGGCGCTTAATGCGCCGCTTTTTTGTAGCTGCTTAACGGTGGCCATCGCGACCGTCGTGATCGCCACGTCCACCTCGGTGGTCTCCTCGACCATCATGACCACGGCGGTCATTGTCCCAATTGCCGCGATTGTGGCCGTCCCAACCACCTCGGTCATGCCCTTGCCAGCCACGGTTCTGGGACTGGTAGTAGCGCGGTTGCGCCTGGTAATAACGCGGCGCCGAATAGTAACGAGGGGCCGGTTGGTAGTAACGCGGTGCTGGCTGATAGTAGCGTGGGGCTGCGTAATAGCTGCCACCGCCCGAGTAGTAAGCCGGCGCGGGGGACGTGTAGACCTCTGAGCTGTAGTAGCTGGATCCTCCATCTCCGTAGGAATAGGGAGCGCATGCACCAAGGGACAAACTCAACACGACCAGCATAAGAATTCGGCGATACATAGCGGCCTCCTGGACCGCGAGTGAGCCACACCAGCGACGCTGGCAGGCGACAGCTCATTATTGGCGACTGTCGAAAGATCAGACATCGATTTCGGAATCTGGTGCGTTTATGAAACACATTGATACAAGTCGCCGATGAGAGGTTTTTCATCCGCCCATAAAAAACGGCGCCTCCAG
This sequence comes from Pseudomonas sp. 10S4, assembly GCF_034344865.1. Classification (NCBI taxonomy): domain Bacteria; kingdom Pseudomonadati; phylum Pseudomonadota; class Gammaproteobacteria; order Pseudomonadales; family Pseudomonadaceae; genus Pseudomonas; species Pseudomonas sp. 10S4. The sequence continues at coordinate 3,475,912 of NZ_CP133774.1, read as the reverse complement.
AAAACCGGAGACGCCGCCGTATTCATCCGCTGATTAATGGTGCCCGTAGTGGTATCCGCCGCGGGAATAACGAGAGCCGTAGCCACCGTGGTAATAGGCGTGGTAACCACCGTAAAAACGTGGACCGTAGTAACCGCCGAAGTACCAGGGCGAGTAATAGCCACCGTAGTAGTAGGGCGAGTAATAACCGGGTGAGTAGTAAGGGTCGGTGTATACCGCAGCAGGTGCCGGGTAGTAATAACAAGCTGATAGACCCAATCCGATCGATGCGCTGAGCAGGCATCGAAGAAGCGTTTTTCGACGGAACATGGCGGCCTCCTGGAAGACCAACGGCGGCAGTCGGCACAGGCCGGCCTACATAAGCTTTGACTCGAAAACCCTCGACAAGTGCGCCTTGGCGCCAACCTTCAGATCAGCGGCCAACCCGTCCCATAACAGTGCGCAGCCGCACCATCACAATGCGCCACGGCACCTGCAGCCACGGGCACAAAACCCGCAATGCCCCGACTAGAAGGCTTACGCCGACTTGGCACGGCTCTCGCTTTAGTAAAAGCGTGCAGGAGTCATCACAGGTTCGCGGCACCACAATTTGCAATGGCTGACTAGGGTTCCGGCTCGCTTAGGCGAGTGGCTGGTCCGAGAGTTGGCGACCTCCAGTTGAGGTTACACGGCGGGACAAAAGCCCGGGAGACAAGCCACCGTTTACGGTGCTGCTGCCTTCCTGTCCGCCCATCATCAACTGGAGAACCATCCCATGTCCCGACTACGTTTACCCGCCCTGCTCGCCGCTGCGTTCGCCGCCCTCGTGAGCGTCTCGTCCCAAGCCGCACAAAAAGACCACTTCAGCGTTTGCTGGACTATCTATGCCGGTTGGATGCCCTGGGAATACGCCGGCAGCCAAGGCATCGTCGACAAATGGGCGAAAAAGTACGGCATCAAAATCGATGTGGTGCAGCCTCAACGACTACGTCGAGTCGATCAATCAATACACCGCCGGCCAGTTCGATGGCTGCACCATGACCAACATGGACGCGCTGACCATTCCGGCGGCCGGTGGCGTCGACAGCACCGCGCTGATCGTCAGCGACTTCTCGAACGGCAACGACGGCATTGTGCTCAAGGGCGAAGGCAAGAAAGTCGCCGACCTCAAGGGCATGGACGTCAATCTGGTGGAACTCTCGGTTTCCCATTACCTGCTGGCCCGCGCCCTCGATTCAGTCGATCTCACCGAGAAAGACCTGAAAGTGGTCAACACCTCCGACGCCGACATCTCGGCGGCCTTCAATACCGATCAAGTCAAAGCCGTCACCACCTGGAACCCGATGCTCTCGGACATCAAGGCCAAACCCGGCGTGACCGAAGTCTTCAACTCAAGCCAGGTGCCTGGCGAAATCATGGACATGATGGTGGTCAACAGCGCCACCCTCAAAGACAACCCGGCCCTGGGCAAAGCACTCACCGGTGCCTGGTTCGAAGTGGTCGAGTTGATGAACGCGAAAAACGCCGCGAGCAAAGCGGCGCTGGAACACATGGCCAAAGCCTCGGGCACCGACCTGGCCGGTTTCCAGTCGCAACTCGACACCACCAAATTGTTCGCCACCCCGCAGGAAGCCCTGGCGTTCTCTAACAGCAAGCAACTGCCGGACACCATGCGCAAAGTTGCCGAGTTCTCGTTCCAACACGGCTTGCTCGGTGAAGGCGCCAAGGACACCAGCGCCGTCGGTATGGCTTTCGCCAACGGCGTGACCAGCGGCGACAAGGGCAACCTCAAGCTGCGCTTCGACCCGAGCTACGTGCAGATGGCTGCTGACTCCAAGCTGTAATAAAGGAGGACCTGGCCATGCGCCTGATCAATCGTCACCCGGATCGCCCGAGTCGCCTGTTGTTGGTGATCCTGCCGTTCGCCCTGGTGCTGCTCGCCTACTTTTTAGGCTCGGCCGAGCGGCTGACGGACAACCCCAACGACAAACTGCTGCCGAGCGCCGTGCAGATGACCGACGCGGTCAAACGCCTGGCCTTCGTCGCCGACACCCGCACCGGTGAATACGTGCTCTGGCAAGACAGCGCCTCCAGCCTGCGACGGCTGGTCATTGGACTGGGCATCAGTGCCTTGGCCGGGTTATGCCTGGGCATGGCGGCCGGGACTTTGCCGTTGTTCGGCGCACCGTTATCGCCATTGCTGACGGTGCTGTCGATGGTGCCGCCACTGGCGATCCTGCCGATTCTGTTCATCGTCTTCGGCTTGGGCGAGTTGTCGAAAGTGATGCTGATCGTGATCGGCATCACCCCGGCGCTGGCTCGGGATCTGGAACAACGCGCCCGGGAAATCCCCGTCGAGTTGCTGATCAAGGCCCAGACCCTCGGCGCCTCGACCTGGACGCTGATGCTGCGAGTGATCCTGCCGCAATTGCTGCCGCGCCTGCTCATTTCGCTGCGGCTGATGCTCGGTTCGGCATGGTTGTTCCTGATCGCCGCCGAAGCGATCGCCTCCACTGACGGCCTCGGCTACCGGATTTTTCTGGTGCGCCGTTACCTGGCGATGGACGTGATCCTGCCGTATGTGGTCTGGATCACCCTGCTCGCCTGGCTGATGGATTGGGGCCTGAAGCGCCTGACTCAGCGTGCGTTTCCTTGGTATGAAGGAGCGCGAGCATGAGCTTCATCACCGTGAAAAACGTCTGGCAGCAGTACGCCGATCAGGTCGTCCTCGAAGGTCTGAACCTGAACGTCAACGAGGGTGAGTTCTGCACCTTGGTCGGCGCTTCGGGTTGCGGCAAGTCGACCTTCCTGCGCTTGCTGCTGGGTCAGGAAAAAGCCAGTCGCGGCGAGATTTTGTTGGACGGCCAAGCCCTGGCCGGCGAACCGGACTCAAGCCGTGGCGTGGTGTTCCAGCGCTACTCGGTGTTCCCGCACCTGAGCGTGCTGGACAACGTCGCCCTCGGCCTCGAACTGCCGCGCTCGCCACTGCTCGGGCGCTTGTTCGGCAGCGCTAAAAAAGACGCCCGCGAACAGGCTTCAGTGTTGCTGCACAAGGTCGGCCTCGGCCACTCGCTGGACAAGTACCCAGCGCAGCTCTCCGGCGGCATGCAGCAACGGCTGGCCATCGCCCAGGCGTTGATCATGAAGCCGCGCGTGTTGCTGCTCGACGAACCGTTCGGCGCCCTCGATCCGGGCATCCGCAAAGACATGCATCAGTTGCTGCTGGAGCTGTGGCGCGAGACGCAACTGACGGTGTTCATGGTCACCCATGACCTGTCCGAAGGCTTCACCCTCGGCACGCGGCTGCTGGTGTTCGACAAGGTCCGCATCGACCCGCACGCCCCCGGCGCCTATGGCGCGCGCATCACCTACGACATCCCTTTGAACAGCGACCGCCGCGCCCATCGCGCCGCCGTCGATGCCTTGCCGATTGAATTGGCAGGCACGCTTCGCACCGCTTAAGAGGATTTTGCACATGACTGATTCGACCCGACTGTTCCCGCCCTTCGCCGAGGAAATGCTCCCTGGCGGCGGCCATCGTTCCTTCGTTTTGAAGCGCGGCCAATTGCTGCGCCTGACCGACCTGCGCGGCGGTGCAAATGTCAGCCTGACGCTGCTCAACGCCAATGAAAAAACCGAACGCCTGAACCTGCCCGACAGCCTCAAATGCCAACACACCGCCAAGCTCACCAGCGGCCATTGTTTGTACTCGGACATGGGCCGGGTGCTGGCGGCGATCACCGCCGACACGTGCGGCTGGAGTGACAGCCTCGGTGGTGTTTTGTGTGCTGAAGAAGTCGCAGAAAAATACGGCCAGGGCCGTTATCAGGAGCTGCGCAACGGCTTTTTCCGCAACGGCACTGACAACCTGCTGGTGGAACTGGGCAAGTGGGGTCTGGGCCTGTCGGACTTGCTGATGACCCTCAACCTGTTCAGCCGGGTGAACGTCGATGAGGCCGGGCGTTTCCACTTCGTCGAAGGCAATTCCAAGGCTGGCGACTACATCGAGCTGTATGCGCCGATGGACACGCTGGTGGTGCTCACCGCGCTGCAACATCCGATGGACCCGTCGCCGGACTACGCGCCGAAACCACTGAAGCTGAGCTGGATGAACGCAGACGCCAGTGTCGCCGAACATTGCCGCACCTCGCGCCCGGAAAACGAGCGCGGCTTTATCAACACCGACCGTTTGTTCGCCTGAGGATCGCTGCCATGTCACTCGCCATCGCTACCACTCATCAGCTGCCAGAAACTGCGATCTACCGCGCCACCATCCCCGCCGGGGAACCCTGGCTGATGGAGGTCAAGGCCGGCCAGACCTTGCGCATCCTCGACCTGGAAGGCAATCAAGCGGTCGATACCTTGTTCTACAGCGTCGCCAATCCGAAGGAACGCTACGACGTGCAACGCACGCTGCGCCGGCAAAACAGCGTCTACCTCAGCACCGGCAGCGTGCTCTATTCCAACCTCGGCAAACCGATGCTGACCCTCGTCGCCGACACTTGCGGGCGCCACGACACCCTCGGCGGCGCCTGCGCCCAAGAGAGCAACACCGTGCGTTATGCGTTGGAGAAACGCTACATGCACAGCTGCCGCGACAACTACCTGCGGGCCTGCGTCCACGACGGGCGACTCGGTAAGGGCGACATCGGACCGAACATCAACTTCTTCATGAACGTGCCGGTCACCGCCGACGGTGGGCTGACCTTTGAAGACGGGATTTCGGCGCCGGGCAAATACGTTGATTTGCGGGCGGAGATGGACGTGATTGTGCTGATTTCGAATTGCCCGCAATTGAACAATCCGTGCAATGCCTACAACCCGACACCTGCGGAGTTACTGGTATGGAACTGAAAATGGCGCGGTTGCGGCGGTGGTTGTTTGCCCTGTGCCAGGCCCGATCCGGGCAGTGCCTGCAACAGCGAGAGCACCGCTAAACCTTGTGGCGCGGGAGCTTGCTCCCGCTGGGTCGCGAAGCGGCCCCAAACCCGGCAACACGGCTGAGCCTGAGACACCGTGGCGGCTGGTTTTGCGACTGCTACGCAGCCGAGCGGGAGCAAGCTCCCTCGCCACAAAAAGCGCGAAATTCGTTCATCCGGGACGGCCCGGGTGCATTTCGAAAAACTGCGGGACGGCCCGCATCCCAGGTCGAGGCTGATGCTTGATCGCCTCCGGGGGTTTTGCCATGTTCGAAAAAGTCCTGATTGCCAACCGTGGCGCGATTGCCTGCCGCATCCTGCGCACACTGCGTGAATTGCAGGTCAAGGGCGTCGCCGTTTACTCCCAAGCCGATGCCGCGAGTTTGCACATCTTGCAAGCCGACGAAGCCCACAGCCTCGGTGAAGGTGCTGCCGCCGGCACTTATCTGGCGGTGGATAAAATCCTCGCCATCGCCCACTCCACTGGCGCCACGGCGATCCATCCCGGCTACGGTTTTCTCTCGGAAAACGCCGCATTCGCCGAAGCCTGTGAAGCGGCGAACATCGCCTTCATCGGCCCGACGCCGGAGCAGCTGCGAGTGTTCGGCCTCAAGCACACCGCCCGCGCCTTGGCCAAACAACACGGCGTGCCGATGCTCGAAGGCACGGAGTTGCTCGACAGCCTCGAAGCGGCGTTGATTGCCGGCGAACAGGTCGGCTATCCAGTGATGCTGAAAAGCACTGCGGGCGGTGGCGGCATCGGCATGCGCGTGTGCCGCAGCGCTGCCGAGTTGAGCGAATCCTTTGAAGCGGTCAAACGCCTCGGTCAGAACAACTTCAGCGACGCCGGGGTGTTCATCGAGAAGTACATCCAGCGCGCCCGTCACCTGGAAGTGCAGGTGTTCGGCAATGGTCGCGGCGAGGTTATTGCCCTCGGCGTGCGCGACTGCTCGGTGCAGCGACGCAATCAGAAAGTCCTCGAAGAAACCCCGGCGCCGAACCTGCCCGAAGGCATGGCCGATGAGCTGTGCGCAGCGGCGATCAAACTGGCCAAAGCAGTGAATTACCGAAGTGCCGGCACGGTGGAATTTGTCTTCGACAGCGAGGACCAGCGCTTCTACTTTCTGGAAGTGAACACCCGGTTGCAGGTGGAGCACGGCGTCACCGAACAGGTGTGGGGCGTGGACCTGGTGGGCTGGATGGTCGAACTGGCGGCCGGTGATTTGCCGCCGCTGAGCGAGTTGAGCCGAGGCTTGAAAGCGCACGGTCATGCGATTCAGGCGCGGCTGTATGCCGAAGATCCGGGCCGGGATTTCCAGCCGAGTCCTGGTTTGCTGACGGCGGTGAATTTCCCGGTTTGCGATGGAAAAAGCTGCGCATCGACACGTGGGTCGAGGCCGGTTGCGAGATCCCGCCGTACTTCGATCCGATGATCGCCAAAGTCATCAGTTGGGCGCCGACCCGCGAACAGGCGCGTGCGGATCTGCACCAAGCGCTGGGTGACAGCCTGCTCTACGGCGTAGAAACCAACCGCGATTACCTGCGGCAGATTCTGCTCGATACGCCTTTCGCCAGCGGTCAGCCGTGGACTCGTTGCCTGGAAGGTCTGGCGTATCAGGCCAACACCTTTGAAGTGCTCAGCGCCGGCACGCAAACCAGCGTTCAGGATTATCCAGGTCGCCTCGGTTACTGGGCGGTGGGCGTGCCGCCGTCGGGACCGATGGACAGTCGGGCGTTGCGCTTGGGCAATCGTCTGCTGGGGAATGACGAAGGCCTTGCGGCGCTGGAAATCACCATGAGCGGACCGTTGCTGCGCTTCAACTGCGAGGCGGTGGTCGCGGTGACGGGAGCGGTGATTCCATTGACGTTGAACGGTGAAGCGGTGCCGATGAACACCGCGTTGCTGATCCCGGCGGGCGCTACGTTGAGCCTCGGCACGATTGCCGGGGCCGGCGCCCGTAGCTATTTGTGCCTGCGCGGTGGCCTGCAAGTGCCGGACTATCTGGGCAGCAAAAGCACTTTCACCCTCGGGCAGTTCGGCGGGCATGGCGGTCGAGCGCTGCGGGCCGGGGATGTGTTGCATGTGTCGGCGTTGAGTGATCGCAGTGTCGGAGGGCAACTGTCTCAAATCGCAGAGTTGCCTGCGGTGCGGCAGATTCGGGTGATCTATGGTCCGCATGGTGCACCGCAATACTTCACCGAAAACTACATCGGCATCTTCTTCGCCACTGAGTGGGAAGTGCATTTCAATTCCAGCCGTACCGGCGTGCGGTTGATCGGGCCGAAGCCGGAATGGGTACGGGCGGATGGTGGTGAAGCCGGATTGCACCCATCGAATATTCATGACAATCCGTATGCGATAGGGGCGGTGGATTTTACCGGGGATATGCCGGTGATCCTTGGGCCTGATGGTCCGAGCCTGGGCGGGTTTGTTTGCCCGGTGACGGTGATAGAAGCGGATCTTTGGCAGTTGGGGCAGCTTAAGGCTGGGGATAAGGTTCAGTTCCACCCAGTCGATCTCAAGACGGCCCGCTCACTTGCCTTGGAATGGGATCCCTGTGGGAGCGGGCTTGCTCGCGAAAGCGGTGTATCAGACACATTAACACCGACTGACACGCCCTCTTCGCGAGCAAGCCCGCTCCCACAGGGGGTTGAGTCGCCTGTGGTATTGGATATCGGGCAGTCAGATACGAGGCTAGTCGCGAGGTTGTCGGGCGACACTCATCTGCTTTTGGAAATCGGCGCACCTGAACTTGATCTGGTTCTGCGCTTCCGCGCCCACGCCTTGATGCAGGCACTGGAAAGCAAACACCTGCACGGCGTAATCGACCTGACGCCGGGCATCCGCTCACTGCAGGTGCACTACCAACCGGAGCAACTGCCGCTGGCCGATCTGCTCGGCATCATCGCCGGTGAATGGGACGCCGTGTGCGCCGCCAAGGACCTGCAAGTACCTTCGCGCATCGTCCATCTGCCGTTGTCCTGGGACGATCCGGCGTGCCAATTGGCAATCGAAAAGTACATGACCACCGTGCGCAAAGACGCGCCGTGGTGCCCGAGCAATCTGGAGTTTATCCGCCGCATCAACGACCTGCCGAACCTCGACGAAGTGCAGCGCACGGTGTTCGACGCCAGCTATCTGGTGATGGGCCTCGGTGACGTCTACCTCGGCGCACCGGTCGCCACCCCGCTCGACCCGCGCCATCGGCTGGTGACCACCAAATACAACCCGGCTCGTACCTGGACTGCCGAGAATTCGGTGGGCATCGGTGGCGCCTACCTGTGCGTGTACGGCATGGAAGGCCCCGGCGGTTATCAGTTTGTCGGGCGCACATTGCAGATGTGGAATCGCTATCGCGAGGTTGCCGCGTTCGATGGCAAACCGTGGTTGCTGAGGTTCTTCGATCAGATCCGTTTCTACCCGGTGAGCGCTGACGAATTGCTGCGCATTCGACGGGATTTTCCCCTCGGGCGCTTCGAGCTGAACATCGAACACAGCCAGTTGAACCTGGCGGATTACCAGGCGTTTTTGGCGAAGGAAGCCGAGAGCATTGCGGCGTTTCGGGATCAGCAAAAAGGCGCGTTCAACGCCGAGCGCGAACGCTGGATCGCCAGCGGACAAGCGCATTTCGACAGCGAGGAACTGATCCCCGAAGCCACCGAAGACGCACCGCTGGCCTGCGGTCAACAAAGCATCGACAGCCACATCGCCGGCAACCTCTGGCAGGTGTCGGTTGAGGTCGGCAGCCGCGTGGCAGCCGGGGATGTGCTGGTGATTCTGGAGTCGATGAAGATGGAAATCCCGCTGCTCGCGCCGATGGCCGGCGTCGTGCGCGAGATTCGTGTGCAACCGGGTTCGGCGGTGCGCGCCGGGCAGCGGGTCGTGGTGCTGGACCTCGACTGAACTCATTTTGAAAAGGATCAAGCCATGAACTTCAATCTGCAACTCGACGCCCTGCGTAGCGCCTATCGCGACCGCCACACCACGCCTCGGCAACTGTTGCTGAGCCTGCGGGACAAAGCCGCGGCGCTGAACCCGGATTATCACCTGTTCATCCACTTGCTCAGTGTCGAGGAACTGGAGCCGTACCTCGCCGCGCTCGACGGTTGCGATGTCGACAGCCTGCCGCTGTACGGCGTGCCGTTCGCGATCAAGGACAACATCGATCTGGCAGGCATTCCGACCACGGCGGCGTGCCCGGCGTTTGCCTATGTGCCGGAGCGTTCGGCAACCATCGTCGAGCAGTTGCTGGCGCTGGGGGCAATTCCGCTGGGCAAGACCAATCTCGACCAGTTCGCCACGGGGCTGAATGGCAGTCGCTCACCTTATGGCGCCTGCCCGAACAGCGTGTTGCCGGAGTATCCGTCGGGCGGTTCCAGTGCCGGATCTTCGTTGGCAGTGGCGTTGGGTGTGGCGAGTTTTTCCCTCGGGACGGACACCGCGGGCTCGGGCCGGGTGCCGGCGGCGCTGAATAATCTGGTCGGTTTGAAAGCCACCAAAGGACTGATCTCCACGGGCGGCGTGGTGCCGGCGTGTCGCACGCTTGATTGCGTCACGACCTTCACCGCCACGGCTCGGGAGGCCAGTCAGTTGCTGGCGCTGACGGCGCACCTCGATCCACGGGACGCCTACAGTCGCAGCAATCCGTCATTGAATGATGGCTCGGCATTCGGTGCGCCGCGTCCGTTTCGTTTCGGCGTGCCCCGTGCCCAGGACCTGGAGTTTTTCGGTTGCCCTGAAGGCCCGCTGTTGTTCGGCGATGCCATCGACCAACTCAAAGTCTTGGGCGGTGAAGCGGTGGAGTTGGATCTGTCGCCATTCCTGGAAGCGGCGCGATTGCTCTATGAAGGTCCGTGGGTGGCCGAACGCTACAGCGTGGCCGGCGAATTGATGGAGCAAAACCCGGAAGCGGTGCTCCCGGTGATTCGCGCGGTGCTGGCCAAGGCCCCGGCGGTGAGCGGCGTGCAGACTTTCCGCGCGCAGTATCGACTGCAAACCTTGAAGGCGCTGTGCGACCAGGCACTGGAAGGCCTCGATTGCGTGCTGACACCGACCATCGGTCGCCCGGTGACGTTGGCGGAACTGGCCGCCGAGCCGGTGCTGCGCAATTCGGAGTTGGGCTACTACACCAACTTCATGAACCTGCTCGACTACGCCGCCGTCGCCGTGCCCAGCGGTTTCATGGGCAATGGTTTGCCGTGGGGTGTGACGCTGTTTGGCCGGGCGTTTACCGATCAGTATCTGTTGAGCGTGGCGGATGGGTTGCAGCGTCTGCAAGGTTTGGCTGCGCCGACGCCGACAGTGATTGCCCGCAATGATCGCGCAAGGCTGGTGGTGTGTGGCGCGCATCTGGAGGGGCTCGCGTTGAACTGGCAACTGAAGCAGCGCGGCGGGCGGTTGGTCGAGACGACGTTCAGTTCGCCGGACTATCAACTGTATGCCTTGGCCGGCGGTCCGCCGTTTCGTCCGGGGATGGTGCGGGTGAAGGAGGGTGGCGTGGCGATTGCGGTGGAGGTGTGGGAATTGCCGAGCAGTGAGTTGGGGTCGTTCTTGACCGGGATTCCGGCGCCGCTGGGGTTGGGCAAAGTGCAGCTCGCGGATGGGCGGTGGGAGAGTGGGTTTATTTGTGAGGGTTATGGATTGGAGGGGGCGGTGGATATCAGTCGTTTGGGTGGGTGGCGTGCTTATCTGAAAAGCCTTGGCTGACACAAATCCTGTGGGAGCGAGCTTGCTCGCGATGGCGATGCATCAGTCGACATCAAAGGTGAATGTACTGGCGCTATCGCGAGCGAGCTCTCTCCCACAATGTACGGTGCAATTTTCGTGGAGCGTGGGAACGATCATTTGGAGCAGTTATTTGCGCGCAGTGCCACTAGAATGCTGCCATCGGGTCACTGCCAACGGAACCACCATGCCGCTTCGCTCGCCGCTGTATTCCCAACGTTCGTTGGTCCTCACACTGATTGCGTTGCTGGGCGCCGGTTTCCTCGCCACGTCCTTCCTCAGTTACTACGCCTCGCGAGCGTCAATCCGCGACAACATCGTTAACACCGAATTGCCGCTGACATCCGACACGGTCTACTCGGAAATCCAGAAAGACCTCGTCAGACCTATCCTGATTTCCTCGATGATGTCCCGCGACACCTTCATGCGCGACTGGGTCGTAAACGGCGAGCACGACCCGGACCAGATGACTCGCTACCTCAACGAGGTCATGACCCACTACGGCGCCTACACCGCGTTTTTCGTCTCCAATAGCAGCCTGACCTACTACCACGCCAAAGGCGTACTCAAGCAGATCAAAGCCGACGAACCGCGGGACGCCTGGTACTTCCGCGTTCGCGACATGAAAGAGCCCTACGAGATCAACGTCGATCCGGACATGGCCAACAAGGACAACCTGACGTTCTTCATCAACTACAAGGTCTATGACTACAAGGACCAGTTCATCGGCGCTGCAGGCGTTGGTCTGACAGTCGATGCGGTGATCAAGCTGATCGACAAGTACCAGCAGCGCTATCAGCGCAGCGTGTACTTCGTCGACACCTTCGGCCGGCTGGTGCTCACGGGGGCCGACGGTGGCCCGCAAGGTGCGCGGGCTGGCCAAAGCCTGGGGGAACTCGACAGCATGAAAGGCCTGGTCAGCCAATTGCCCAAACCCCACAGCGGCAGCTACGAATATTCCGTCCAGGGTCAGGGCCATTTCCTCAACGTGCGATTCATTCCCGAGCTGAACTGGTACCTGTTCGTCGACAAACGCGAAGACGGCGCCCTCAGCGAAATCCGCCAATCGCTGTACCTCAACCTGCTGATCTGCCTGGTCGTCACGCTGATTGTGCTGGCCCTGCTCAACCGGGTGATCCATCGCTATCAGAGCAAAATTCAGGCTCAAGCCACCCTCGACAGCCTGACCGAACTGCCCAACCGCCGGGGCTTCGACCTGCTGGCCGCACAAGCGATGCACGAAGCCCGGCGCGAACCGAAACCGCTGACCGCGTTGCTGCTGGACCTGGACCATTTCAAAGTATTGAACGACACCTACGGCCACTTGGCCGGCGATCAGGTGCTGATCGGTTTCGCCCGGGATCTGGAGAGTTGCCTGCGCCATTCCGACATCGTCTGCCGTTGGGGCGGTGAGGAATTTATCGTGCTGCTCAAGGACACCGACGGTGAGACCGGTCAGAAAATCGCCGAGAAAATCCGTCAGCATGTGCAAAAACAGCGTTATGCCTACAACGGCAAGGAGCTGCAACTGACGGTGAGCATCGGCCTGACCACCCTGCAACCGGATGAAACCTTGCACACGCTGCTGTCCCGGGCCGATCATGCGATGTACCGGGCCAAACAAGCCGGCCGCAACCGCACCTGCGTGGAAATGCCTCACTCCGCTTATGAATAAGAAGCTGAATATGAAGCTGAATAAGAAACCTGACCTCTGCCCGGCCTGCGGCGCCCCCAACGACTGCAGCCTGGCCAACCCGCGAACCGCCGACCGCGCCTGCTGGTGCTACGGCGTGAGCATCGACCCGGCGGTACTCGAAGCGCTGCCGGCCGAGTTGCGCGATATTTCCTGCCTGTGCCCACGCTGCGCGCAGGTCGAGGTGCAGTTGCAAGCAGCGGCCCGGCCGATCACGTAAGATGCGCGGCCCTTTTCCCTCCGACGTCTAGCCATGCGTGTCGACCGTTTCCTCAGCAACCTGCCGCGCTTCAACCGTAAGCAGGTTCGTCTGTTGCTGGTGGAAAAACGCGTGCGGATCGACGCAAAAGTCGTCAGCGACCCGCATGCCGAGGTGCTGGAGTTCAGTCGCGTGGAAGTCGACGATGAAGTGCTGCAAGTCGGTAAACCGGCGCGCTACTTCATGCTGAACAAGCCGCCCGGCTGCGTCAGCGCCACCCGCGATCCGCAACACCCGACTGTGCTCGACCTGATCCATGAGCCGGACAAGGACGACCTGCACATCGCCGGTCGCCTGGACTTCAACACCACCGGCCTGATGATCATCACCAACGACGGCAGCTGGTCGCGCCGCCTGACCCAACCCCAGACCAAACTACCGAAGGTCTATTACGTCGAGACCGAACAGGACATTGGCCCGGAGTATGCGATCAAGTTCACCGAGGGTCTGTATTTCGCCTTCGAGGATCTCACCACCCAACCCGCTGAACTGGTCCTGCTGGGGCCAAAGTCCGCGCGGCTGGGCATCGTCGAAGGCCGGTATCACCAGGTGAAGCGCATGTTCGGCCACTTTGACAACAAGGTGCTGCACCTGCACCGCGAAAGCATGGGCCCGCTGCTGCTCGATAACGCGCTAAAACCGGGCGAGTACCGTGCGTTGCGCACCGAAGAGATCCAATTGATCTAAGCAGGCGACCGCTCAGCAGAAGTTGTCGAACAATTTACCAATGACACTTGCGCGATAGCGTGACCCCTGCTTGAATCAGGACGTCGGCCGAAATGTGACCGACGAGTCACAACATACCTCTAAGAAATCTTTTGCCGGCCAAGAACCCTCAGGTTCTGCATTCCACCGGCAGATTGCCCGCCAATAATAAAACCCGTCGACCGGCCTTCAATGGATCGACATGGGCTCCAAATTCCAGGCGTATGCCTACTGTCACAAATCTCGTGCAATCTCATTTGCGCGCATACCCGCTTGCCCAGGAGTCTTATGACATGAGGCCAGAAATCGCTGTGCTGGATATACAGGGTCAGTATCGGGTTTACACGGAGTTCTATCGCGCAGACGCCGCAGAGAAGACCATTATTCTCGTCAACGGCTCGATGGCCACGACTGCGTCGTTTGCTCAGACCGTGAAAAACCTACACCCGCAGTTCAACGTGGTTTGCTACGACCAGCCCTACGCGGGCAAGTCAAAAGCCCACAACCTGCATGAGAAATTGCTGACCAAGGAAGTCGAAGGGCAGATCTTGCTGGAGCTGATCGACCACTTCGCCGCTGAACACGTGCTGTCGTTTTCCTGGGGTGGCGCCGCGACCCTGGTCGCCCTCGCCCACCAGCCACGGCGCATTGAAAAAGCCGTGATCAGCTCGTTCTCCCCGGAGATCAACGAGCACATGCGCGACTACCTGGAACGCGGCGTCGATTACCTCGGCAGCCGGGACGGCGACCGGGTCGGCAACCTGGTGAACAGCACCATCGGCAAACACTTGCCGTCGCTGTTCAAGCGCTTCAACTATCGCCACGTGAGCAGCCTGGCTGAACACGAATACGGGCAGATGCACTTCCACATCAGCGACCTGCTGCACAGCGACCGCCAGTGCTTCCTCAAGGCTGCCGAAAAAATCAACGTGCCGGTGCTGTTCATGAACGGCGAATGGGACGAATACACCGCCGCCGAAGGCGCCCGGCTATTCGCCAACCACGTGCAACACGCCACCTTCAGCACCTTGCAAGCCACCGGGCACTTTCTCGACATGGAACACAAAGCCGCCTGCCGAGACAGCCAAAACGCACTGCTGGGCTTCCTGAAACCGGCGCAACACACCAGCCGACCGCGTTACCACTACGTCCAGGACCAACATGCACTGGCAATCTGAAACAACGTCATCGCGAGCAAGCCCCGCCCTACAGAGCTAACGCATTCCTGTAGGAGCGAGGCTTGCCCGCGAACGACCGCCACACGGTCCATGCCTGCGTGTCACCCATGCTAAATGCAGCGCACATAAAGAAAAACTTCAAATCCGCGCGCACATCTGGTACAAAGTCAGCCGCTCTGAGCGGGTGTCGTATAATGGCATTACTCCAGCTTCCCAAGCTGATAACGAGGGTTCGATTCCCTTCACCCGCTCCAATCGAATTTTGGTCTCACGTTGAAGGTTTTTTTGACGGGGGATGTAGAGACAGAAAAAAACCGGTCCAAGTGGCCGGTTTTTTTGTGTCTGGGATTTGGGGAGCGTTACTCAGCAAACACCGAGATATTCGTTCCGCCACCGTCTCGGGCAAACGCCTGGCATTCAATCGCCAACCCTCTCTGTTCAACCGATGCGATCTCTCCACTATCCTTGATTGCCTGCTGATGGCATTGCTTCGAAAACTTAACGACGTCAGCCGCAGATCGCGACGAAACCAGACTGCCAACGCGACCGACCAACTCATAGAACTGCTGATCGGGATTTGGGCCGTCCCACAATACGTACACATTTGGCTTACCGAGCGCGCAATTTACGGACAGCGTGATATTCGGGCCATCTCGATATTCAGTATTTTGTTTATCTACTGCCTGTTTTATTTGCGTTAAGTGACGCTCCTCCTTGAGTGCCGCAAGGATCGTTTCACAGGACTCGGCAAGGACTGCCGTGGAAAACATCAGCAGGGCCACTCCAAGGTAGATTTTTGTTAGAAATTCAATCTTCATAGCGTTACTCAATTGAATCCTGAATATGCACCGCTGGACCTGGGTGGGTGAAGCGTTTGAGAGCTCTCCACGCCAGTGAATAGAATGCTCAGGTCTTTATAAAACTCTGTAATTTTTTACTCACGGTTCGCACCCTCCTCCCCTACTCCGCTCCCTCTTTCTCAGTCGTTTTTTTCAAAAAAGCAACGTCCTACACTACTCTAGGAATTGTCCGTAGACTTGCGCATTGCTGCGTTTTCACCATGAAGCCTATAGTCACCCAACGCCAAAATGGCGTGTCGGGTTTGGCGACTCGGCGACATGGTGCAGAAGCTTCCTATGCAATTTCGGAGCGCTTCTGGGCGCACTTAGCTGCCTGTTTTTTGGTAGCTGTGCGTGGGAGATCTTAGGATCTGCCGGTTTTACCATGTCCGGTTCGCCAACCCGCGTACAGCTGCCACCCATTTGTTTGGCGACAAATTGAGTGGTAGCGGCCTTTTAACTACATGGTGATTATTTATGAACGAATACATGGCTTTAACCAGCAACGCCGACGATTTACCTTCCCTGTTCGTCAACACCACTCAACCGCTGCACTCCCTGCTCAGCACGGCCAGTTACAGAATCCGGGCTGTGACGCAGCTTCTTGAAAATCTCGCGATGCGAGGCGACATCACGTCTGATTCGGTGATCCTCAGCGATTTTGCATTGCTCTGCTGCGTGCCCTTGCGCGATGGTTACGATGTGCTGGACGTGATTGCTCGACGGCTGGATGCGGAATAGTTCTGACGTTAGATCGGGCGCCTTTCGGGGCGCCCTTTGAGCTCATAGCCTGCTAGCGATAGCACGAGCGACGTATCACTGTGGCGAGGGAGCTTGCTCCCGTTGAACTGCGTAGCAGTTCCATCTTTGGGGCCGCTTCGCAGCCCAGCGGGAGCAAGCTCCCTCGCCACAGGTTCAGTGTCACGCCTAAGTGACTGGCATACCCCTGAATGGTCGGACTGCGCTTACACATCCATAACGCACATCCCATTTCCCCGCCTCGCCCAACCCGCTAGCATCTCCCCCATCGCCAACCACCCTCCCCCTGCGCGGCCATCAATGAATACGCGCCACAACTCTTCGAGGGAAACCACCGGTGCGGCCCGTGACGAACTCAACAGAGCACCCCGAACATGACGCAAAACATTTACGACGATCCGGAATTTTTCCAGGGCTATAGCCAGATGGGCCGTTCCATTGGCGGACTAAACGCCGCGCCGGAATGGCCAGCGCTTCAGTCCATGCTGCCGCCGATGAAAGGCTTGAAGGTGGTGGACCTAGGCTGCGGTTACGGCTGGTTCAGCCGTTGGGCCAGTGAGCAAGGTGCTGAAAGCGTGCTCGGTCTCGATGTGTCGGAGAAGATGCTGGAACAGGCGCGCAACACGACTTCTGCCGCCAACATCCAATACGCCCGCGCCGACCTTGAACATCTCGACTTGCCCAAGGGAAGTTTCGATCTGGCCTACAGCTCTCTGGCGCTGCACTACATCAAGGATCTTCCGGGGCTGTTCGCCAATATCCACGCGGCCCTGAAGCCCGGTTCGCGCTTTGTGTTTTCCATTGAGCATCCGATCTTCATGGCACCGCGTAATCCGGGGTGGTTGATTGATGGTGAAGGTCGCAAGCGTTGGCCGCTGGACAGTTATCAACTGGAAGGCGAGCGGGTGACTCATTGGCTGGCTAAAGGCGTGATCAAGCAGCACCGAACGGTGGGGACTTTGTTGAATACATTGATTGCGGCGGGGTTCGCGATTCGGCATGTCAATGAATGGGGGCCGAGTGATGCGCAGGTCGCCGCGCAGCTGGCGCTGGCTGAGGAGCGTGAGCGGCCGATGATGATGCTGGTGGGGGTTGAGCGCTGAAATCGGAACCCTATGGCTAACGCCTGTCAGTTAAGCGTGACTCAACCTGTGGCGAGGGGGCTTGCCCCGCTCGGCTGCGAAGCAGTCGTGAAATCATCGCATGCGGTGAACCCGTTACATCTCGGTTGCTGGTTTTGGGGCCGCTTCGCGACCCAACGGGGGCAAGCCCCCTCGCCACAGGTTTTGTGTTCACCACACCCTATTCATTTGCAGTCGCCTGCCCCTTTTCATTCAGCCCTCACAGGGTCGCAACAATGAACAACCGCGGAAACGGCAACAACACGGTCCCATCCTCCAACGCTGGATAAGCCTGTTCAATCGCCGCCAGATATTGCTTCAGATACTGCGCCCGCTCGCCCTCATCCAGCGGATCGAGAAACGGCCGCAACCCACTGCCCTTGAACCACTCCACCACGCCCGAAGCACCGCCCGCCAGCGGATGGTGGTAGGTCGTGCGCCACACATCGACGCGCTTGCAGTGCGGCCGCAGCATCGAGTAGTAAGCGCTGGCACTGGCCATTTCCGTGCGTTGCCCGGCGGCGTCCGCCAGTTTGCTGGCCCACGGGCCATTGGCGGCGACTTCGCGCATCAGGCGATGGGACGGTTCGTTGAGGTTGTCGGGCATCTGGATGGCCAGGCTGCCGCCCTTGGTCAATCGAGAGGCCAACGACGGCAGTAACGTTGCGTGATCGGGCAGCCACTGCAACACCGCGTTGGCGAAGATCACGTCGAACGGGCCGCTATCGTTCCAGGTTCCGATGTCTACGGTATCGAACTGCACTTCAGGCAGGCGCTTGCGGGCGGCTTCGATCATGTCGGCCGAACTGTCCACACCACGCACGATGGCATTGCCGAAGCGTTCAACCAGCAGCTCGGTTGAGTTGCCAGGGCCGCAGCCGATGTCGATGGCCGAGCGCGCGTCTATGGGCGGGATGGCCGCGAGCAGGTCGCGGGCCGGGCGGGTGCGTTCATCTTCAAAAGCGACGTATTGTTTGGCGGACCAACTCATTGCGTTCTCCTGGCGGTACGTTGTCAGGCCTGGGCAGACAACCGGTTGGCTACAATACTCCGACCGATGCATCTGCCCAATCCGACTTATGTATCGTCAGTTGACCCAACCGCCCTGCTGCCAGTGCCAGCCATCGCGATGCTGTTCCCAATGCGGATGCACATAGCGATAACCCCGACGTTCCGGCTCCCAATGGCCATGAACGGCGACATAACGCCCACCGTCCCAACGCCAGTAGCCGTGAGACCAAACGTAACCCTGCCGCCCCACTGGCTCGACTTCAATAACGCGCTCCGGTGGCGGCTGCGGCGCGACGACTTCTACGTATTCGCGTTGCACCGGGCGCCGGTCATGAACGACCCGCTCTTGCACGCAACCAGAAGCGGCGACAACCACCGCCAACAACGCCATATAACGTATCAACATGCTGCCTCCATCGAGTGAACCAGCAAAAAAATGCCCCCTGTTACAGCCATGCTCCTGCCTGGCTAATTGATTTTGTAACAGGTCCTATCTGTCTATTGCCTGAACTCGATTCGATTCACCTCTGCAAAACCCTGAGGATTAGAAGGCAGCTTTTTAATCGCCAAATCATCGGAAGTCATAACCAAATCGACCGTTCGTCGAGCGATTGGTAAAGCAATTTTGACAGCCTACATATCGCATCTATAGTCCTACTCGCGGCCAGTCGGAAGGAACCCGACCTGTCAATTTACACGCAGGGAGCAAGGCCAGTTCATGCCCCGAGATCGGTGGGTTCCGCCCGTAGTGTTTCAACAACGGCCGCAAGGCAAGCAAGCGTTGTCGCGCCTGGAAAGATGCCAGGCACTCACTATGAACAAGGAGCTTTACTATGTCTCGATTCACGGATGTGCTGGTCACTATCGACACTGAAACCATTCTGAAAAACTATCCGAACATCAGCAAAAACCCCGCTTCGCCAACGATGATCGACGTTAATCATGTGTACATGGTGACAAACCGGGACAACGTGATAAATGGCCAGGCCGGTGGCGAGCTCAACGTGAAAGCCAGCGTGGGCGATATGATTCGCTGGCGTGAAACCAGCCTGTCACAAAGCTTCGAGAAGGCTGTGATTTTCTACAAGTTCATTGGCAACGTCGGCAACGAGTTGATCACCCCGCCTTCGCCACGCAAGGCTACGGCCTGCGTCGCCGTCCCTAACACCAGCAACCCATCGGTGCCGAGCTGCCAGAAAGTCGATAACCATTACTGGTCTTCGGAAACACTTTCGTGCGGTAGCGTGACCTATCACTTCCATTTCCTGATCGTTGATCGCGACTGCAAAATCGTCGGCTGCTGCTCGTGGGATCCGTTCATCACCATCAGCAACTGACGAAGGCTGGCCCCTTGGCAACAAGGGGCCTTCCCAAATCGTTGCCGTTTCGTCGGGAACAGGATGTCTTGCATGAACCGAAGCGGCTGCCGTCTTGTGCCAACATCATGAAAGGAATCCATGATGACTTCCGAACCGATCAAATCGCCTTCATCCAGTGTCGCGACGGCCAACAATGTTCTGCTGGTCGTCGATGCCGAATCGCTGCTCGCCAAGTACCCAACTCCTAGTCTGGAGGCCGAAAACCCGACGACTATCAGCGATGGATTTATCGTTGTCATCAATGGGGTGCACGCAGCACAAAGTATTAAAAATGACAGCCAATTAACCCTGACTGCCAGCAACGGAAAAACCTTTCATATCCGCGGTAGAACCGTAAGCCTGATCGCTGAGCACAGCGTGGTGTTCTACGACATGGCCGTGGGCGATACCCAAGCACTTTCACCACCGAAACTGGTGGTGCACGCCGGCCTCACCGTACCGGCCCCTGACGCTACAAACCCGACCCAACCGGGCAGCCACCAGGCCGACGATCACTATTGGGAGTGCTCGCAACTGAGCCCGGGTGTAGCCGACTGCGAACTGAGCTTCATGCTGGTCGACAAGAGTTGCGAGGTGGTGGGGTATTTCAGCTGGAAGGTTGAAGCGAAGCTTTCTGCTTGAACGGATCCCATAAAAAACCGGCCTAAAGGGCCGGTTTTTTTGTGCGCTGTGTTAATCGTAATAGCCGACTGTCTTTTTCAAATGATCCGAATAGTTGTAGATATCGTCGATCGAACCGATTGGATGCCGGGTTTCATTTTTCTCTTCGTCGAAGATCCCGATGTATTTTTGTGAGCGATTGAAATGGAGGCGGCAAATCGGTTTGCGGTTGTTGTCGTCGAGCAAAATGCCGAAATAACTCTGGGTGTCTCGTTGAACGATCCGCTTGGCATCTACAACAGAACGAACCACGGCACGGACGATGTGATAGCCCTCGAGTTCCTCCAGTGTTGTCAAAACCTTGTCCTCTGACTCATCTCGCACATCAGGCTGTTCAGCGCCGCTGGAGGAAACTGGTAGAGAAGCCAACGCAGGTTGAATGACACCACTCATGGCCGATTTGAGCCGGTCATTGATTTGGTCATTCAGGAACTGCACAACCGCTTTTCTCGTCAGTTCATGAAACTGTTCACGGACTTTTTGCGTAATCACCCCGTCGTACACGCGGGACGCGAACACTTTCACAAAGTCGTCATCCGGCTTGATGACCTGCGCGGCAATGACCTTTTTGATTTGGCTGACGTACTTCAGCTCACCGGCAGCGCTGATGATCGAATCGACATCGAATGCAGACTTGGTGAGTTTGACCAGTTCAGGAACGGAGTACTCATCGATATCCAGCAGATCAAGTTCGAGAAACGGCTTCTCGTCCATCTTGTTCGGCGCATCCAGGTCGGTGAAGAACTTGTAGACCTGGCCGTTGGTCAGGATAGAGATGCGGGCACTGGTGACATGGAAATAACGGAAGAGCTGAGAGGCATGATTGATGTGCAGTGGCTCGCCGATTTTTTTGCACTCGATCAGAATCTGAACTTCGCCCTCCTTCATGATCGCGTAGTCAATTTTCTCGCCCTTTTTCGTTCCGATATCGCACACGAACTCAGGCGTTACTTCGGTCGGATCGAAGACATCGTAGCCAAGCACTGTGCTGATAAAGGGCATCACAAAGGCGTTCTTGGTCGCCTCTTCGGTCTTGATTGCAGCGCTTTGCAAACGAACTTTGGCAGCTAGGCTTGTTAACTTTTCAAAGAATTCCATGAGTAGCCTCTTACTTGGTTTCGATCCGTGATTTCGCATGCTGGCGATTTGACTGCCATTGATACTAGACACAAACCGGCACAAAGAAAGATTCCGTTCAGGAACAGCGTCGTGGGCGAGGGACAATCCTCCTCCAGACCATCAAGATCGCAGCCTTCGGCAGCTCCTACGCCAATCGCATTCCACGGAGCTGCCGAAGGCTGCGATCTTTTAGCGTTCACTTCGATTGAATTGTAAAAAGAAATTTCAACAAGCCGTCGCTGTCTGAAATTCAGACGCATCCTCTATAAGGAAAACGGCAATGAAATTCGCAAAAATGTCTCAGGCTCTTTCGATGTGGGCAGGCAGTCCGAAGACGTTTGTGGTCGCGGTGGCGCTGATCGTTATTTGGGCGATGACCGGGCCGATGTTTCATTACAACGATACCTGGCAGCTGATCATCAATACGTCGACGACGATCATCACGTTCCTGATGGTGTTTGTGATTCAAAACACCCAGAACCGCGACAACGATATTTTGCATCTAAAGATTGATGAGCTGCTGCGCGCCACCACCGACGCCCAGAACGCGATGCTCGGACTGGATGGCAAGAGCCTCAAGGAACTGGAAGAACTCAGGGCGATGTATCGGGCGATTGGCGAGAACGAGACGATTTCGCTGGAAAGCGCGGCTGCCGATGACAAACGCAAACCAAATCTGGATCAGTGCTAAATGAGTATTCGCGAGTGGCTCAGGCCACTCGCGAAACACATGAACAGCCTAGCGGCTGGCTTGCAACGCCTTGGCCATCTGCAGGTGGTTTTGCAGTTTTGGCAGGGTTTCTTCGGCAAACGCTTTGATTTCCGGCACGTCGGTGGTCTGCGCTTCTTGCTGGATCTGCGCGATGGCTTCTTGGGTGGTTTTCACCTGACTGGCGACATAAGCCTGATCGAAGGCCGCGTCTTCCTTAACTTGCGGAATCAGCGCTTTGGACTTGTCGATCACGTCCTCGCGAGGCGCCACCGGCAGGTCGAGCTTCTTGGCGATTTTCGCCAGGTGCTGGTTGGCGGTGGTCAGGTCGTTGATGACCACGATGGTGTAGTCCTTAACCTCTTTGGATTCAGTTTTCTGATGCGCCAGACGGCTGGCTTCGATGTCGGCCATGCCTTTGGCGGACGCATCGTTGATGAAGTCGGCAGGCGACTGCGCAAAGGCGCTGGTGGCACACAGGCCCAGTAGCGTGGCAAAACTGGCGTTGCGTAAATGGGTGGCCATCCGGCTCATGGTCGCGCCCTCCTTCTGAAAAAATTCAAACGGGGGCTTTCGCCCCCGCCGCTCAATCAAAACATCCTTCACCACTACCGAGACTTCTGACCACCTTTGCGGCCCATATCGGTTTTCGCAGGGTCTTTCTCGACAGTCGTGGTGGTGGTTTTCCCACCTTTGCGACCGGCTTCAGATGCCTTCGTTCGATCGTTGGCGAAGTTTCCCGAGTTCGAGTTTCTTGAAGTAGGCATGATTCTCTTCCTCTTGGTGATGATTTCGGCGAGCAAACACTCGCAAAGAATCTGAATTCAGATCCGCCCAAAGGTTTAGAAAAGCTGGGGATGCTGCGACGAACGGCAGCGAACGTTCAGACCTCAAGCGGCGGGTGACGCAGGCGTTTGACTGCGTACATGGCCTCATCGGCGTAGCGGAACAACTGCTTTTCTTCTGTGCCGTGCTCGGGATAGAGCGCTGCACCGATGCTGGGTTCGATGTTCAGGCTGTGGCCGTCCAGGCGCAAAGGCTGCACCAGCACCTGACGGATTTTTGCGGCGACGCTGGCGGCGTCTTCGGCCGCATGAATGCTGTGCAGCAGCACCACGAACTCATCCCCGCCGATGCGTGCCACCGTGTCGCTATCGCGCACGCAACCCTTGAGCCGATTGGCCACCGCTTGCAGCAGCATGTCGCCGACCGCATGGCCGTGGGTGTCGTTGACCTGTTTGAAACGGTCGAGATCAACGTACAGCAACGCCATCCGTCCGCCCTCCAAACGGGCCCGCGCCAGCGACGCCTTGAGCCGGTCGCGGAGTAATTCGCGGTTCGGCAACTGGGTCAGTTGATCGTACTGGGCCATGCGCTGCAGCCGCGCGTGCAATTGCTTGCGTTCGATGGCAGTCGCCACTTGGGCGCAGACGTATTGCAGCAGTTCTTTGTCTTGCTCGGTGTAGCGCTCGCCACCGGCCACGCTTTTGACGATCAGCGCGCCGATGGTGCCGTTTTGCGAGTTCAGTGGCACGCCGAGCCAGCACGGTGAGTCCTGCCCCGCCACCAACACTTCGAAGCCCTCGGGTGGGTCATCCTGGTCCGGCGTCAACAGGATCGGCTGACCGCTGCGAATCACCTCGGCGCACAAGCGTCCGGTGACGGTGCCCGGCAGTTCGGGCTGATGTTCGCGGTCGTCGACGTGATAGGGAAAGTTCAGCTGCGCACAGTGTTCGTCGTACAGCGCGACGGAGAAATTCAGCGCCGGCAACCATTCGCCGATGATCGAGTGGATGCGTTTGAACAGCGCCAGCAAATCTTCCGCTGCATGGGCTGCTTCGGAAATCGCATACAACGCCGCTTGTCGTGACTCGGCCTGTTTGCGTTCGGTGATGTCCCGGGCCACGGCGATGCGCAGTTGATCGACTTCCGACCAACGTGCCGACCAGAGGATATGCGCCACGCGGCCGTCCTTGCGCAGGTAACGGTTTTCGAAGTTGAGCTTGGGCTCGCCGCCCATGATTTCCCGCGCGGCATCGAGGGTGCGCTGACGGTCGGCGGGGTGCACCAGGTCGATCATCGGCTGGCCGATCAGTTCGTCAGGGGTGTAACCGAAAATACGCTCGCAGGCTGCACTGACAAATACAAAGCGACCTTGTTTATCCACCGCACAAACGGCGTCCAGCAACAGGTCAATGTAACTCGCCAAAGGCGCGGAATTTCTGGTGGCCATGGTGCAGGGAGCGTGTCCGGAGAATGCAGCGATAAAAAAACCGTCCTTGACCGTTATGACTGTGTCACTGACGCCTCCCTGCAATCAGCCTCAAGCCTTGTTCGTCACCAACCCCGGCAATGCATGCGCGAGGGCATTGATGGCGAAACCGATAAACATCACCCCGCACAACCGGGTGATCAACAGTTCATGGCGTTGATACAAGGTGCGCACCCGCCGCGCACCGACAATGCCAATGAGGATAGCGTACGCCAGCAATCCGCCCACAAAGCTCAGGGCAATCAGCCACGGCAGCATCGACCAATGGAGCAATTCGGCGCGGCTGGACAACAGCGCGGTGAAGGTCGCCACCGCCACCGGATAGGCTTTCGGATTGGTCAGGCCAAACAAAATACCGTGCCAGAACGGCTGCCGCGCCGGCCCTTGCGGTGCTTCGGCGCTGCTGCGACGAGCGCGAACCGCGCGCAGGCCGAGCCAGAACAAATACAGGCCGCTGAGCACGCCCAACACATCGAACGCGGTACTGCCGATTTCCCGGGCGCCGACAATCGCGATCAACGCGGTGCTGCACCAAACCACATCCCCGAGCAAATGCCCGCACAAGAACCCCGCCCCCGCGCGCCGACCACGGGCCGCGCCAATCCCGAACACCGCCAGCACGCCCGGCCCGGGTGTGATGCCGTAGATAAAACCGGAAGCGAGCACGGCCATTAGCAGCGATGGAGTCATGGGGAGTCCTGTTGAAGCGTTTGGGCGAATGGACGCAAGTCTATCTCAGGTTTTCGGGGAT
Source organism: Pseudomonas sp. 10S4 (assembly GCF_034344865.1). NCBI lineage: Bacteria > Pseudomonadati > Pseudomonadota > Gammaproteobacteria > Pseudomonadales > Pseudomonadaceae > Pseudomonas > Pseudomonas sp. 10S4. The sequence continues at coordinate 3,450,834 of NZ_CP133774.1, read as the reverse complement.
CGACTTACTGATCGTCGAAGAACTTCATTCCGGCATATGGGCGCTGTCGACAGGCTGCCAGGCGTGAGGCCAGGTCACCGACATGGACTTCAAGCTTGTGGCCGTCCGGGTCGAGGAAGTAGAACGACGCACCTTCGCTGCGGTTGTCGCGCCATTCCTGAACCTGGGCCGAGCGCAGCTTTTCAACGAACACAGGGAAGTCCGCCGCACTGACGGTGAACGCGTAATGGGTGTAGTCAGCGGCGGGTTCGGGTTTGCGCAGTGGATCGAGTGACAGGCACAACCACAGACCCGGCAGCGAGAGATAGGCGCCGGCGTCCCAACTCGCGTCGAGGCGCAGTTGCAGCAAGCCTTGGTAGAACGCCACGCTGCGGTTCAGGTCGGTGACGGCAAGGGTCAGGTGGTTGAGGCCGGTGAGCATGGGGGATTAACCTTTGAGTGCTTCTGGCACGACGTAGTGTTTACCGTCGTAGCTCAGGGTGACACGGGTTGTTTTCGACGTTTTAGACGTGTCCTGACACTCTTCACCAACGACGAAGTTTTCAGTCACCGTCACCGTTGAACTGACCACAAGATCCGCAAAGCCGTTATGCAGTGTTTTGCCGATATCGACGGTTCTTTGAGTTTCCTCGCCCTGTCCCGCGCAGTGACCGTCCCACTCGCCCCGGCCCGTGGAAATGACCAGCCCTTCCAACACTGGACGCAATGTATCGCCCTGCTTGAGATACAGCGCCAGTTCGGTTTTGTGGTACGGGGCGACGCTTGAGCTGTGTTCAAAATTCGAGCGAATGCCAAACGCGCGATCGTCCGGCGTCAACTTGTAGCGCGCCGTATCAATCGCCAGCCCTTCATACGCCACAGCGTCCGAATAATAGGCGTCTTTTTTACGGTAGCTGGCCAGGCGTTTCGAGCTGGAAGACTGGATGAGCCCCAACTCGAGATCGACATTACCGCCATCATTGTTGGCATCGGCGGAATCGGGCTTAAATGTCGATGTTGCGACAATCGTCTGGTCGTCATACGCCGGCCAGACTTTGCAAATGGTGAACGATTGCGTGCCGAAAGGTGCATCCTCGCAACCTGCTTGCACCTGTCCGGCAGCAGTCATGAAGCCGAGAACGACCATCGAGCTCAGCAGTTTCTTTGTAGTCATCATGTTCTTCCCTGATCAGCACGAACGGTGCTCAGTGTTTAATTGCATTCGCCTTGTATTGCTACTGGCTAGTCGCTTTTCGTGGAAAAAAACCAACCAAAACGGTACGGATACGCCGAGCGGACTTCAAGGCGTCGAGTAAAGACTTTGCAAATCCAGGCTCCCCAAGCTCGACGCCAATTGAATCCGTGCGTTCTGCCAGCCAGCCAGCGCGCTGATCTGCTGTTGCTGCGCGTTGGCCAATGCCGTCTGGGTGGTAATCACCTCAAGAATACCGGTCACGCCCTTCGCACCCAGCCAAACGGTGCCGTTCGACAGGTTCGCTTCTTCGTTGGTGCCGGTCATGGCCAGCGTGCTTCCCAGCCCCAATGACGTAACGTCATTGTTGCCGTACTCGACAACCGAGTCGCTGGCGCTGCCGCCCAGTGTGTCGTTGGAGCCGGTCAATCCACTACCGGTCAAGGTCGTGTTGGCACCCAGCCAAACGGTGCCGTTCGACAGATTGGCTTCTTCATTGGTGCCGGTCATGGCCAGCGTACTTCCTGTCCCCAGTGTGACGTTTTCTCCCGTTCCCAGGGTGATGACCGTATCACCAATGCCTCCAGTGACTTTGTCAGCGCTGCCGTTAATTGAGACGCTGGTATCTGCGCCGATGGCCACGGTGCTATTGCTGGCGTTGATAGTTGTTCCGGTGTCTGCGCTAGCGATGATTACTTCGCCATTTTTCATCATCGTCACGACGTCCCAGCTCGATCCGCTTGCCAGATCTACTGAAGCGTTAGTTGCGCCAGTGATGTTATTGTCCGAGCCATTGATGGTGGCTTGACTTCCTGCGCCAACATTAACGCTGTTATTGGAGCCAATTACCGTCGCACTGGATCCGTCAGCCAAAGAAACCCCAGCACTGTTAAGGTTAGCAACGGCACCAATACCAGAAATGGAGTCAAAGACCAAACCACTGGTTTGTGTATTGATACTTTGTGAGTTTTCAACTTGACCACTGCTATTAAAAATCGATTGGGTTTGTGTATCTCCGCCACTATTTTGTGGGGCGTCGTAAATTATTTCTGTAGGATTACCTGCCCCATTGGAGATAACTTCCTGGGTATTACCTAAAGCATCAGCAGAAAGTGTAGTAGTGCTTTGCAATGCTGACTGCCCATTGGCCAACGCGTAAACGCTTGTTTTCGTATCTATGCCGGTACTTGAAATCGACGCTGAAACCTCGGTATAACCACCATTGCCATCGAGGACTTTTACAGTATCTTGGTATAGCGGGGTTAGACCGGGTGGTGAGTATGTTAGTTGTGACGCCTGAATCCCATTCGTATACGTTAGCGTATTCCAAAAACTACCATCCGCATTGGTAGTTTGGGAGGTGGCGACAGGACTTGAAGAGTCTGTAAGCGCATCGAATAAATGCTGCGTTGCGCTAGGTGCAATACTGCCAGCTATTCCTCCGCCGAGTACCAGCGCACTGTAGCCAATCCATCCAGCAGGACCTCCAAGCAGGAGTGGTGCAGCATTTTCTGCCGCCAACGCACCTCCGGTTATTCCACCTTCCGTACTGACAGTCCAATCCATCATGGTCTTTTCAGCCGCAGCACTATTTCCTCTCGCCGCTTGCTGTTGAGCCATTTGCTCAGCCTCATAGAATGAGTAGCCAATCGCAACAACGCCCAGAGCGGTGAGATCCTTGCCGGCAAGGGATTCAAACGTGATCCCATCTGCAGCGACCGTACTAAGCGACGACTCGCCCAGCTGAAAATCCGTTAAATTCTGGCCAGTTAGATGACCGTTATCGGTTGACGAGGCAAAAGGATCAATTACTAAGCCTCAAAAGCTTCTTCAAGAACATTCTCAATCTGTTTCCGCTCCAACTCGAGCGACGCGGGAAGTTTGATACGTACAACATCAAAAACATCGCATAACTTCTCATCTGTGCCTGGGTTTTCCTTTAGCGTCTCAATCACTTCAACCCTACCGCCCCCATTCCCTTTCCAGTACAACCCGAAAACTTCATTAGGCCATTCAGGCATCCGGCCTCTAACACTCCAAATAAAAACATCAAGCTCACGATCTATCACCCAGAAACTTGGATGAGCCTTCCACAGATTTTGATATTCAGGGTATTGCTCCCAATCCATTTTTTCCATCTTCTTCACTAATTGATTCAGCTACGAATGACATTGCACTTCCCTCAGCAATAGTAACTTCTTTAAATCTTAGACAACAATTCAACAACATGCGAAACTAACAAAAAAAATGGGACAGCTTTATTTTCTTGGCGCACGATTCTAAAAAATAAATCCGTCCCGTTTTTGTTTATACTCATCATACATTGACAGTTGTTTTAAAACGTTTAATGCAGTAAATAAGGAGAACCCAGCCATTCAGATCACCACTATACAAATATCAATTAATAAACCAATTTATTTATTGACTTGCGAATAGATACCCGGACATCCCCTATGCCGCCGACGCGCTTTGAAAAAGCCTCTAATGCATTCTTCAGAGCATTCTCAATCTGCCCCCGCTCCAACTCGAGTGATTCTGGAAGTTTAATTCGCATAACATCCCAAAAAACATCACATAACTTTTCATCTGTGCCTGGGCTTACCTTTAGCGTCCTGATTACCTCTATCCTACTGTCCCCATTCCCTTTCCAGTACAACCCGAATATCTCATTAGGCCACTCAGGCATCCGCCCTTTAACACTCCAAATAAAAACATCAAGCTCACGATCTATCACCCAATAACTTGGATGAGCCTTCCACAGATTTTGATATTCAGGGTATTGCTCCCAATGCATTTTTTCCCATCTTCTTCACTAATTGATTCAGCTACGAATGACATTGCACTTCCCTCAGCAATAGTAACTTCTTTTAATTTTAGACAACAATTCAACAGCATGCGACACTAACAAAAAAAGAAAAAATGGGGCAGCTTTATTTTCTTGGCGCACGATTCTAAAAAATAAATCTGTCCCGTTTTTGTTTATACTCATCATACGTTGACAGTTGCTTTAAACGTTTAATGCCGCAAACAATGAATAACTAGCCATTCAGTTCACCATGATATAAACCTCAATAAACAAATCAGTTAATTTGTTGATTAGCGAATAGACACCCGAACATCCCCAATACCTCTGTCGTGACTTGCAAAAGTCTCTAAAGCATCTTTAAGAGCATTCTCAACCTGTCCCCGTTCCAACTCGAGTGACGCGGGAAGTTTGATTCGTATAACGTCAAAAAAAACATCGCATAATTTTTTATCTGTACCTGGGCTTACCTTTAGCGTCTTAATTATTTCTACCCGCCCCTCCCCATTTTCTTTCCAGTACAACCCGAAAATCTCATTAGGCGATTCAGGCATACGTCCTTGAACACGCCAAATAAAAACATCAAGATCACGATCTATCACCCAAAAATCCGGATGAGCCTTCCATAGGTTTTGATATTCTGGATGCGTTTTCCAGCGTATTTTATTTTCTGCTTCATCCATACCAATCCGCTCATAAACAAAAGACATTTCAGCTCTCCTTAATATGTAATCCTTGCTCATCGCAGCAACTAAAAACCTAAAATTTTGGAACCTGTACAATAGAAACACCCTAACAAAAAAAATTTTATACTATCTCACCTTCCCCTCAAAACAAAAAAAATTGGACAGATTTGTTTTCTTGGCGCACGGTTCTAAAAATAAATCTGTCCCCTTTCGCACGCGAAGTAGTGGGCTCTACAGATATATAATATGACCCATCCGCAGATGTGTATATGAGAGTTTCGTGATATGTCACCACTCCAAAAAGCGACTTAACAGGGACTATTGAAACCGATATTGAAGACGCTGAATTTGGCACTTTAAAGCGATCCAAAAAACTAAAGATTGGTAACCCTAACAAAACACCACATGACTTTACCTATTTTCTCTGGGGTTTCATTTGCATCCAGAGGTCTAAAAGTGATTTCAAATATCGCATTTGACATCAATGACTTTCCGAGAAGAAATCCGCTCCCCAGATCATTCCTGTCTGGACTATCAACAGGAAGACTATGATTGTAATCCGGGACTAAAATCAATCCATCAGGCTTTGAAGGGATCGTTCCCGCAGCAAGCATAATCACTTTAACGTCAGAGAACGTAGTAGCAGTGGGGAAGTATTTTTTACACACATCGGTTAAGTCGTATGTGCGCTGCGCACTCACTTTACTCATTTTCAAAAAAGTGCTGTCCACTTCAGCTCTGAATTGCTTGCCACGTATTTGAAGCTCGCTGCCCCCCGTATCTACAGGAGTATCATCCTTCCTAAATTTATAAAAAATCAAAACGCCAAGGACTATCAGTGCAAGTAGAAGCAAACCATAACGACTACGCATAAAACTACCGCCACTCTTCATTGCCCTTCCCCTCATCTAAAATTTCAAAAGCAACTACCCTATCTCAAACGAGAAAGGGGACAGATTTATTTTATCAGCACACCTTTCTAATTAATAAAACCGTACCCTTTCGGACTACATGCTCAAAAAGCGTAGCCAACCCCAATCTTTAAAGTCGTGTAGTTGGTCTCACTGTCCGGCTCCCATGACACCAATCTGCTCGAAACTCTTTGCGTAGCACTGGCGCCATATTTAAAGGACGTGTAATCGACGCCCACATTGCCATGGAATCTTTTCGTGAATGCATAATCTGTAGATAAGCCGGCTTTATACAGATTGGAATTTCCGAGCGAACCAGAAAAGCCATGGGGGCCATTCACGTCAATGTCTGCTGCGAACGTGCGTCCAACCAAGGCATTGGCGGTAAATACCAGACGGGAAAAGGGCGAGTATTGGACAAGCGTGCCGGCGCCATACCAGCTATGGGTGTAGGTTTCGCCTGCATTAATGCCGCGCTGCCATTCATGATGGCCAAGCTCGCCGTAGGGAGTGATCATGAACGCCCCGTCAAGCGCAAAACCTTTGCCCCAACGCAGACTGTAGTCGGAAATGGTTGCGTCAGACTGTCTGACCACAGAACCGAAACTTCCTCCCGACTGGAATGCGCCTGTATACCCGGTATGTCCGTCGTTTTTACTGTACTGATATTGAAAGTATTCGTTGTCCAGCAAGTCGTCCTTCATCATGGAAAAAGATAACGCAAAGCCGGGGACATGGCCGTTTTCCGTATCCAACTTTCCGGCACGAGAGCCTAATCTCCCATCGTTGGTTTCCTTATAATCGACTTTCGTGGAAATGGCCTGGACTTCAAACTGATTATTCGATGCTTTTATATCGTCTGTTCCGGCGAATGCCGTTGTGCACAAAGCTGCAGCAGCTGCAAAAACTGCCATCTCGTTGATGTTCAATCTATCCCCCTAAGTTTAAAAATTACAACAATCAACTGACCGCAAACGGCCATGAAGGCCGCGACTGGCCAAAATTCTTTATATACTCTTCAGTCTACGGGTCACCGCTCTCTCAGCGCCTCACTCTGATACTTCAACATCGGCGTCAACAGATACTCAATAATCCGCCGCTGCTCGGTCTTGATCTCCACCGAACTCGACATGCCGGGTTCCAGTTGAATACTTTTGCCATCCGCCACAATCAAATGCGCGCCCAGTTGAATCCGTACCGGGTAGACCAACCCCAACTTGTCGTCCTTGACCGCGTCCTGGGAAATCGACATGACCTTGCCGGCAATCGTCCCGTAGTGGGTATACGGAAAGGCATCCAGTTTGATTTCAGCGTCCTGTCCCGGGCGGACAAAGCCGATATCGCGGTTGAGAATCTGCGCTTCAACTTCCAGTCCGGCGTCGTCCGGCACAATCACCAGCAGGGCTTGCGCCGGGGTGACGACGCCGCCAATCGTGTGCACGGCCAGTTCCTGAACGGTGCCGCCCACCGGGGCGGTCAAATGGGTTTGCGATTGACGTTGTCGGGACTTAGTTTCGTCGCCCTGGTCCTGGGTCAGTTGCTGTTGCGCCTGATTGAGGGCGTCGAGTTGTTCGCGGCGAAATTGCGCGATGGCACCAGCCTGGCGCCAAACCACAACAAGGCCGCGGTGGTGAGCTTACTGATCAGGGACGCCACTTGATTGGCCGAACTGGAAAGGCTGGAAGCCTTGAAGGCGCTGGACACGTAGCCGGCCAACTGTTCTTCCCAGCGACGCTGCATCAAGGGTTCGACGGCCATCGACTTGATGGTTTCGATGCCGGTCACCGACTCCACTAGGAACGATTGGTTTTCCGAGCTACGGCGAAATTTTTCATCGAGTCGGGCCTTGAGCACTGGCGTCACGATGACCGACAAGGCGATGTAGCACGGCAACGAGATAAACACGATCAAGGTCAGCATGGGCGAATAGGTCAACATCACCGCGAAGAACACCAGGGTGAAGAACATATCCATAGCCACCGTCAGCGCGTTACCGGTGAGGAAGTTGCGGATATTTTCCAGTTCACGCACCCGCGCCACACTGTCGCCCACGCGCCGCGCCTGGAAATACGCCAGCGGCAGCCCCAGCAAGTGATTGAACAGGCGCGCACCCAGTTCGACATCGACCCGATTGGTGGTATGGCTGAACACGTAAGTGCGCAATCCACCCAGTAATGCTTCGAATACGGAGATGGTAATCAGGCCGAACGCCAATACATCCAGGGTCGACATTGATTTGTGCACCAGCACTTTATCAATCACGACCTGCATAAATAACGGCGAAACCAAACCGAATAGTTGCAGGAAAAACGAGCCAGCCAACACCTCCAGAAATTGTTTGCGGTATTTGACAATCGACGGAATAAACCACGACATATCAAACTTGCCGCCGCCTTGTGCCAGGATGGCGCGGGAAGTAATCAGGATTAAACGACCGGACCAGATTTGTTCAAACTCGGCCAAGGTGAGTTGAAAGGTGCGCTGTTGCACTTCATCGTGCAGCAAGACGTTGTCGTTCGCACACTTGGCCACGACCAGAAAGCGTCCGTCCCGAAGCTCGGCGATAGCGGGAAGCGGCGTCTGCGCAATGCGGCTGATGTGGCTGGTGGTAGAGCGGGCCTTGAGCGCGACCTGCCGGGCCAGACGCACCAACGTCAAGGCATCGATAGGCCGGGACAGCCCTGACAGGTGTTTGAGGCGGTCGGCGCTGATGGCGACGCCGGACAACTGGGCAATGACGACGAGTGATGCAATGCCACTGTCTTCACTTCCATTGCGTTGTGGCGTTTCGGGCGAAACGCGGATCCTTGCGTTAGGGTCAGGCATAGCAACTCAACGGCATTAACGAATGATGAAAGCGCGTCGTGCTTACATCAAGCGCGTCGAACCAATCTTAAGCGGGCGAATACATTTAAAAAGCGTTGCCGCTAAACGAGCGACTTGTCAGCCATTCAAAACTTGATAATTAGATACATGAAATATCAAAGAGCCATTAGAGGCTAGCATCTATGCCCAACCAGAAAAAGCGGCGGTTTATGTCCGAAAAAACTCACTCACGGCCGGCTACGCGGGCAATGTCAGTGCTCGAATATGTATCAAAAAAGAAATAATAAAATGAAAAGGCACGCCTGGAGCGAACGTTACAGACCCTATAAATCGACCCGTTCACGGGTCATCGACTTAATGTTCAATTGCACAACTAAGTAACACAAACCGTACAATTGCCGTTTCAGCACCGACTCCATGCATCAATAAAAACATCCTTCAGGCAAGAAACACCTCGATTTCCCTGAGAACCAACTCCGGTAACATCAACTCCATTCAGCGCTGGTTCAGCAAAATCAATGAAGCGGCTCGCGGATAACGTCTGCATCGTTATCAACAAGTCGCACCGCACAACTCACCCGTCCAGACGTCAATGTCATCGGACGAATTCAGCCGTGCACTATCCCCTCCCCAATCCGCCCATTGAGCCAGTTCAACGCCTGATCCCCACCCCGCCGCTTATGCCACGCCAACACAAACGTAAACGATGGAATATGAAATGGCGGCGGAACAACAATCAGCGACTGCTCATCAACGCTGCGCAACCCACGCGACGCCACCGTCAGAATCAAATCCGTACCGCTAATAAACTCCGGCGCAACGCTCCAGTGCGGCAGGCTGATGGCCACGCGACGGCGTTCGCGCAGGGACGTCAGCGCCCGTTCGATTTCCGGGGTGCCGCTGCCGCGCATTTCCAGCAGGACATGGGGGCGGGCCAGGTAGGTTGGCAGGTCGAGTACGCCGTCGGCGGGCAGGCTGTTGCGGTCGAGCAGGCAGGCGTAGTGCTCGTCGAACAGCGGCGTGCTGCGCAGCTCGTTCGGCAGTTCCGGAAACACCCCTGCCGCGACGTCGATATCGCCGTTGAGCACGCCATCGAGCATGCCTTCGCGGCTGGCGTGGCTGATTTGCAGGTCGATGCCCGGCGCTTCCCGGCGCAAGGTGCGAATCAGCCCCGGCAGAACGATGGCGGCGCCGTAGTCGGACATCGCCAGGCGAAACGTGCGCTTGGCGGTCGCCGGATCGAAGGTGTTCGGAGCCAACAGTGATTGCACCTGGGCCAGGGCTTCGGTCAGTGGCGCGATCAATTCCATCGCACGCGGGGTCGGTACAAGGCTGGCGCCAGCGCGCACCAGCAATGGATCACTGAGCAAGTCGCGTAATCGCGCCAACGCATGACTGACCGCCGGCTGACTCAGGTGCAGGCGCTCGGCGGCGCGGGTCACGTGTTGCTCGCTGAGCAAGGCGTCGAGGATCACCAGCAGGTTGAGGTCAATGCGCCGAAGTTCATTCATCTGATGCATGTCCAACATAGCTATTTGGAATTTAAATTTGCGCGGCGAATACCCTAGAGTCCAGCAAAACCTGTTGGAGAAAAGATCATGAGTACGTTGCATTGGGCCGGCCTGATAGTGCTGGCGGTGATTGCCGGGGCGGTCGTGCCGTTTCAGAGCGCGATCAACGCCAACCTCGGGCGCGGGCTGGGGCATCCGTTGTGGGCGACGCTGGCGTCGTTGCTGGTGAGTATTGTGGTGTTGCTGCCGGTGATGTTGGCGCTGCGTTTGCCGTTACCGTCACTGGCGTTCATCACTAAGGCGCCGCTGTGGATGTGGGCTGGCGGGGCGTTCGGAGTGTGTTTTATTTCGCTGGCGTTGATGTTGCTGCCCAAGCTTGGGGCTTCGGGGTTTATTGCGTTGGCGTTAGCCGGGCAAGTGGTGGCGTCGTTGGTGCTGGATCACTTTGGGTTGTTTGGGTTGGTGGAGCGGCAGATGACATTGCCGCGGGTGTTTGGGGCGGTGTTGTTGATGGGTGGCGTTGCGTTGATTCAGTTCAGTGCGGCGCCGGCCAAGGTTTTGGCTGCGGCGGGTTGAGGGATAACTGGTAGTGCGATGGTGAGTTTCAGTCAGTCATCGCGAGCAAGCTCGCTCCCACAGGGGATTTGCGGTGGATACACAGGATGTGTCCGACACTGATCCACTGTGGGAGCGAGCTTGCTCGCGATAGCGGTCCTTCGCTTAAAACGCGCTGCGGAAAATCTCCTCGATCTGGCGTTGATCCGCCGCTCGCGGGTTGGTCAAGCCACAGGCGTCTTTCAAGGCATTGGAGGCGAGCACCGGGATGTCGTTGAGCTTGGCGCCGAGGTCACGCAAACCGCCGGGGATTTCCACGTCTTTGGCCAGGCTCCGAATCGCCGCGATGGCCGCTTGCGCTCCCTCTTCCGGGCTGAAACCGCGAATGTCGGCGCCCATGGCGTGGGCCACATCGGTCAGGCGATCGGCGCAGACCAACGCGTTGAAGCTCTGCACGTGAGGCAGCAGCACGGCGTTGCACACACCATGTGGCAGGTCGTAGAAACCACCCAACTGGTGGGCCATCGCGTGGACAAAACCCAGCGACGCATTGTTGAACGCCATGCCGGCGAGAAACTGCGCATACGCCATGTTTTCCCGGGCGGCCATGTCGCTGCCATCGCGCACGGCCAGGCGCAGGTTGTTGCTGACCAGGGTGATGGCCTTCAACGCACAGGCGTCGGTGATCGGATTCGCAGCGGTGGAGACGTAGGCTTCGATGGCGTGGGTCAACGCGTCCATGCCGGTGGCGGCGGTCAGGCCCTTGGGCATGGCGACCATCAGCGCCGGGTCGTTGACCGATAGCAGCGGCGTGACGTTGCGGTCGACGATGGCCATTTTCACGTGGCGCGACTCGTCGGTGATGATGCAGAAGCGGGTCATCTCGCTGGCGGTGCCGGCGGTGGTATTGATGGCGATCAGCGGCAGTTGCGGCTTCTCCGATTGATCGACGCCTTCATAGTCACGAATCTGCCCGCCGTTGGTCGCGCATAGGGCAATGCCTTTGGCGCAGTCGTGGGGCGAGCCGCCGCCCAGGGATACCACGAAATCACAGCGACTTTCCTTGAGCAGGCCCAGGCCGCGCTCGACGTTAGCGATGCTCGGGTTCGGCTTGGCGCCGTCGAAGATCACCGAGTCGATGTCCTGCATCGCCAGTTTCTCGGCAATCATCGCCGCCACGCCGGCCCTGGCCAACCCGACATCGGTGACGATCAGCGCCTTGCGAAAACCGTACTTGCGAATCGCGTCCATCGCTTCGTCGAGGCAACCGTTGCCCATGATGTTGACGGCGGGGATGAAAAACGTGCTGCTCATGAGCGAATCTCCTGCAAGGGGGCCGAATCGACAGCTCCGATTCAGCGGATGAGCACAGGATCGACCGTTCAGTCACGGCGCATGTTGATCTGGCTCAACCCCCGGTCGTGATAAAGTCGCCGCCCATCAGACCTTTTGCTTTTTGAGACGACCAACGCAATGACCGATTTCCTGGATGTCGACGCCCAACTTGAAGACTGGAACGCCTTGCGTACCAGCGCTTCGTTCAGCGGCCTGCTGCTGGGCAACGGCGCCAGCCGCGCGGTGTGGGACGACTTCGGTTACGACTCGCTGTTCGACAACGCGCGCACCGTCGAAGAAAAGCCCCTGAGCCAGTCCGAACTAAGCGTGTTCGAGGCCCTGCAAACCCGCAGCTTCGAACAGGTCCTCAGCGCGTTGAAAATCACCAGCCGCGTCAACAAGGCCCTGGCCGTCAGCTCCGCTGCGCCGCGCAATCGCTACTACGCGATCAAGGAAGCGCTGATCAACACCGTGCACGCGGTGCACATCCCGTGGCGGCTGGTGGTGCCTGCGACCCTGGCGACGATCAATCAGGAACTGGGCAACTATCGGACGGTGTTCACCACCAACTACGACTTGCTGAGCAACTGGGCGATCCAGCACACGCCTGATGTCGTCACTGACCTGTTCCACGGCTCTGAGCCGAGCTTCGATCTGAGCGCCAGCGCGACCGACAAGCCGTGTTTGCTGTACCTGCATGGTGGTCTGCATCTGGTGCGCAATCAGGACGGTACGGCTCGCAAACTGATGTCAACCGAAGGCACGTTGCTCGGCAGTTTTGCCATCAACAACACGATCAAGACGCTGGATGATGTGCCGCTGTTCGTCAACGAAGGCCCGGCCCAGGACAAGCTCAAGACCATTCGCAGCTCGGACTATTTGTCGTTTTGCTATGACCAGTTACTGGGGCATGGCGACGGGTTGTGCATTTTTGGTCATGCGCTGGGCGAGCAGGACAGCCACATCATCCACGCGTTGCGCCAGGCGAAACCGAAGGTGGTCGCGGTGTCGGTTTATCCGCGTAGCAAGGCGTTCATTCAGCATCAGAAGCGGCACTACGCGAAGGTGTTTGAGGGGACGGTGGTTGAGTTGCGGTTTTTTGATTCCAAGACGCATGCGTTAGGTAGCACGAAGCTTCGGGTTCCCGTCGAGGTTTAGCGGCGACTGGGCGGACGCCTTCGCGAGCAAGCCCGCTCCCACAGGGGATTTGTGAACGCTACAGGTCCAATGTGGGAGCGGGCTTGCTCGCGAAGCTTTTGCTGTTGATTCATTCTTCGGTGCTATGCACCACCACCAGCAACTGCGCCTGAACCTCCCCCACTGACCGTATCCGATGCGGCTTCTGCGCATTGAAATGCAGCGCATCCCCACGATTGAGCAGCACCCGCTCGTTCATGAAGTCGACCTCCACCTGCCCTTCGTGAACGAACAGAAACTCTTCCCCCAAATGCTCCTTGAAGGTCTTGTCGGTGAATTCGCTCGGCGGGTAAATGATGAACGGCAACAGGCTGCGTTCACTGACCTGATGGGCCAGCACCGCGTAGCCGGGGCTGTGGTCGTTAGCGGCCAGTGACTGGCGTTCGTCGCTGCGCACCAGGCTGTAGCTGTCGAGGCTGATGCTGTCTTCGGAGAACAACTCCTCGACCTTTACGTTCAGCGCCTTGGCCAGTTTCAGTGCAGCAGCAATCGACGGGGTGTTCAGCCCGCGCTCGACTTTCGACAGATAACTCTTGGTCATGCCGGACTTTTCGGCCAGGGCTTCCAGCGTCACGCCGAGTTTTTTTCTGAGTAATTTCAAACGGATAGACATGTAAAGCGATTAATCCATCAAGGAGCCGACGATTTGTCCTTGCCAATGACACAATGTGTCATATAGCCTCTTTAGTGTCATTTGCATTCACCCATGACCTTGCAAGCAACGAGTGAACGGCAAACCCGACGTCCATTGAACCACCCAAAGGACACCGATATGGCCAAGACCTTAGCACTACCCAAAGACCAACTGGTCAAGCAAGCGCTGATCCAGATGCAAAACACCCTGGCGGATAATACGTGGACCGACCGGCAAAAGCTGGCCCTGACCTGCCGCATTCTGTTCGAGAACGGCCACGATTCCGGCCTGGCCGGGCAAATCACCGCTCGCGGCCCGCAGCCTGGCACCTATTACACCCAGCAACTGGGCCTGGGTTTCGATGAAATCACCGCCGGCAATCTGCTGCTGGTCAACGAAGACCTGGAAGTGCTCGAAGGCCACGGCATGCCGAACCCGGCCAACCGGTTCCACAGTTGGGTGTATCGCGCCCGGCCTGATGTGAACTGCATCATTCATACGCATCCGACCCATGTGGCCGCGCTGTCGATGCTCGAAGTCCCGCTGCAGGTATCGCACATGGACCTGTGCCCGCTCTACGAAGATTGTGCGTTTCTCGAAGCCTGGCCGGGGGTGCCGGTGGGCAATGAAGAAGGCGAAATCATTGCGGGCGCACTCGGCGACAAACGCGCGATCCTGCTTTCCCACCACGGCCAACTGTCCACTGGCACGAGCATCGAAGAAGCCTGCGTCATTGCGCAACTGATCGAACGCGCGGCGAAGTTGCAGTTGCTGGCTATGAGCGCCGGGACGATCAAACCGATCTTGCCGGAGCTGGGCCGCGAAGCCCATGACTGGATTTCCAAGCCGAAACGCCACGCCGCCGCCTTCAACTACTACGCTCGGCAGAACCTGCGCCAACACGCCGATTGCCTGAACTGACCCCACTCATTTTCAAGAGGAGCGACAGCATGTCGAACCCATCGATTCACGGCATCATCGGCTACACCATCACCCCGTTTACCGCCAACGGCGAAGGCCTGGATCTGGACGCGCTCGGGCGTTCCATCGATCGCCTGATCGACAGCGGCGTCCACGCCATCGCGCCACTGGGCAGTACCGGCGAAGGCGCTTATTTGAGCGACGCGGAGTGGGATCAGGTCAGCGAATTCAGCATCAAGCACGTGGCCAAACGAGTCCCGACCATCGTCAGCGTGTCCGACCTGACCACCGCCAAAGCCGTACGCCGCGCGCGTTTCGCCGAAGCCCACGGTGCCGATGTGGTGATGGTGCTGCCGGCGTCCTACTGGAAACTCAGCGAAGCGGAAATCCTCGCCCACTACCGCGCCATCGGCGAGAGCACCGGCGTGCCGATCATGCTCTACAACAATCCGGCCACCAGCGGCACGGACATGTCGGTGGAACTGATCCTGCGGATTTTCAACGCTGTCGAAAACGTCACGATGGTCAAGGAAAGCACTGGCGACATCCAGCGCATGCACAAACTGCAACTGCTCGGCGAAGGTCAGGTGCCGTTCTACAACGGTTGTAATCCGTTGGCGCTGGAAGCGTTCGCCGCCGGGGCAAAAGGTTGGTGTACGGCGGCGCCGAACCTGATCCCGCAGCTCAATCTTGATTTGTATGAAGCGGTGCTGGCCAACGACCTGGGCAAGGCGCGTGAGTTGTTCTATCGCCAGTTGCCGTTGCTGGACTTCATCCTCAAGGGCGGCTTGCCGGCGACGATCAAGGCCGGGTTGCGGGCGACCGGGCTGGAAGTCGGTGATCCACGGTTGCCGGTGTTTGCGTTGAGTGAGGCGGGTTGTGGTCAGTTGCAGGGATTGTTGAAAGCGCTGCGCTGAACTTCAGCCATACCCAAAACCCATGTGGGAGCGGGCTTGCTCGCGAAGAGGGAGTGTCAGCCGACAAAAATGTTGTCTGACACACCGCTTTCGCGAGCAAGCCCGCTCCCACAGTGGATTTGAAGGTTGCACTCAAAGCACCGGCAACGTCTTGTCCTTGATCACCTTGGTCGGCCCAATGGCCTTGACGCTGGCGATGCCTTTCTCAAGCGCAGCCTCGGAGGAATAAGCTTCGCTGCTGCCAATGATCTCGTGGTTAGCGGCCGTGAGGTTGAAGTAAGGATGGCCATCCTTGGTGGTCTTTTTCTCGTAGCGTTCGTCCAGCGGGCTGTTGGTCTGCACCGAGGCAATGCCGTTATCGGCGGCGCTGCGGGTGGTGTAGTGCTCGCTGACCAGAATGGTTTCGGCATTGGCCGCTTTCAGCACAAACCGAAACTGGCCGCTGCTGGTTTTGCTCAATTCGTACCATCCGGACATGCTCGTTCTCCTTGGCAATTGAGAGGGTTCGCGCCAAAGAGTAAAGACCACCCGGCTGTTTCTGTCGCCTGGGCCGGCCCCTTCGCGGGCAAGCCTCGCTCCTACGAGGGTATGCGTTCCCCTGTAGGAACGAGGCTTGCCCGCGAAAGCGGTCGACGCGGCCTGCGCTATTTCACCGCCGTGCGCACCACCGACAATTCCGGTGCCGCCACCCGCCGCTGACTCAAATACCGCATGCAACTCACCCGCAAGAACGACGCGAAATTCACCACTTCCCCGCGGTAGTCCATCACCTCTTCATACAGCTTGGCGATCAACTGATTGGTGGTCATGCCGTCGACCTCGGCGATTTCGCTGAGGATGTCCCAGAACTGGTTCTCCAGCCGCAGGGTGGTGACCACCCCGCAGATGCGCAGCGAGCGGGAGCGCGATTCGTAGAGGATCGGGTCGGCTTTGACGTAGAGCTCGCACATGGGAAACGCCCCTTGTTACAGCGTGATTTTGGTGCCCAGCAACCCGAGGAAACCGGCGAGCCAGCTCGGGTGCGCCGGCCAGGCAGGTGCTGTGGCCAGATTGCCTTGAACGTGACCTTCCGTCACCGGGATATCGATGAACGTACCGCCGGCCAGACGGACTTCCGGGGCGCAGGCCGGGTAGGCGCTGCACTCCCGACCTTCGAGAATCCCCGCCGCCGCGAGCAACTGCGCGCCATGACACACAGCGGCGATCGGCTTACCGGCCTTGTCGAAGGCACGCACCAGTTCCAGGACTTTTTCGTTCAGGCGCAGGTACTCCGGCGCACGACCGCCCGGGATCAGCAGCGCATCGTAGTCAGCTTCAGCAACCTTGGCGAAGTCGAAGTTCAGCGCAAACAGGTGACCGGGTTTTTCGCTGTAGGTCTGGTCACCTTCGAAGTCATGGATCGCGGTGCGCACGGTCTGGCCGGCGGTTTTGTCCGGGCACACGGCGTGCACGGTGTGACCGACCATCAACAGCGCCTGGAACGGCACCATCACTTCGTAGTCTTCGACGTAATCACCGACCAGCATCAGAATTTTTTTCGCAGCCATGGGGAGGACTCCTCTGGGAAAACGTGGGCGTGCAGGAGTATTCAAGGTAGTCCTTAATCGGCGGGGCAGGTAATAACCAGCTACTACGGACAATGAGCATTTGTGGCGAGGGAGCTTGCTCCCGCTGGGCTGCGAAGCGGCCCCTTGCATTATGTCCATCCAAACTGTGCAAACAGGTTTTGCGACTGCTGCGCAGCCGAACGGGAGCAAGCTCCCTCGCCACAGGGACCGCGCGCAACTGTACGGATATTTCTGTGCCTAGCTGTAAGCGCCAAAATCAAAGGTTTATGGCTAGATAAAGCCACGTCCAATCACCCTGAATTCTGGTCCCCATCATGTCCTCGCGCGAAAACACCGGCATGGCCCTCGGCCTGCTCGGCGTCGTCATCTTCAGCCTCACCCTGCCCTTCACACGGATCGTCGTGCAGGAACTCCATCCGCTGCTCAACGGCCTGGGCCGTGCGCTGTTTGCGGCGGTGCCGGCGGCGTTGCTGTTGCTGTGGCGGCGGGAAAAGTGGCCGACCTGGAAACAGGTCAAAGGCCTGACCCTGGTGATCGCCGGGGTGATCCTCGGTTTCCCGGTGCTCTCGGCCTGGGCCATGCAAACCTTGCCGGCGTCCCACGGTGCGCTGGTCAACGGCTTGCAACCGCTGTGTGTGGCGCTGTATGCCGCGTGGCTGTCCCACGAACGCCCGTCGAAAGCCTTCTGGGCCTGCGCGGCGTTGGGCAGTGCGCTGGTGCTCGGTTATGCGCTGATCAGCGGCGCCGGCAGTATTCAGGCGGGTGATTTGCTGATGCTCGGGGCGATTGCCGTGGGTGGTCTGGGTTACGCCGAGGGCGGTCGGTTGGCCAAGGAGATGGGCGGTTGGCAGGTGATCTGCTGGGCGCTGGTGCTGTCGACGCCACTGCTGATCGGACCGGTGGTGTACCTGGCGTTGCAGCATCAGGGCGAGATTTCGGCCAAGACCTGGTGGGCGTTTGGCTACGTCTCGCTGTTTTCGCAGTTCATCGGTTTCTTCGCCTGGTACGCCGGGTTGGCGATGGGCGGGATTGCGCGGGTCAGTCAGATCCAGTTGTTGCAGATCTTCTTCACGATTGCGTTTTCAGCGTTGTTCTTTGGCGAACACATCGAGCCGATTACCTGGCTGTTTGCCGCCGGGGTGATTGTGACGGTGATGTTGGGGCGCAAGACCGCCATCAAACCCAATGTGGGAGCGGGCTTGCTCGCGAAAGCGGACTAACAGCCAACGAAAACGTTGGATGTGACGGCCCCTTCGCGAGCAAGCCCGCTCCCACAGGGGATCAGAGCAGGCCGTCAGCCCGCAGCAAGGTTTCCAGACAATGTTCCGTGATCTGGTAGAAATCCTTCAGTTCCTGAATCTTCACCAACAGCTGGGCCGGGTCTACCGGCTCGGCGCGTTTGACCGCCAGGATCATCTTGTTCTTGTTTGTGTGGTCCAGTGAGATGAACTCGAACACCTTGGTCTCGTAGCCGCAGGCCTCAAGGAACAACGCGCGCAAACTGTCGGTAACCATTTCCGCCTGCTGGCCCAGGTGCAAACCGTATTGCAGCATCGGCTTGAGCAGCGCCGGGCTCTGGATTTGCAGGCGGATCTGTTTGTGGCAGCACGGCGAGCACATGATGATCGAGGCGCCGGAACGAATGCCGGTGTGAATCGCGTAGTCGGTGGCGATATCGCAGGCATGCAGGGCGATCATCACGTCCAGTTCGCTCGGCGCCACGCTGCGCACGTCCCCGCACTTGAACACCAGCCCCGGATGCTCGAGCTTCGCGGCGGCGGTGTTGCACAGATTGACCATTTCTTCACGCAGCTCGACGCCGGTGACTTCGCCTTCAGCCTTCAAGGTGTTGCGCAGATAGTCGTGGATCGCGAACGTCAGGTAACCCTTGCCCGAACCGAAATCCGCCACCCGCACCGGTTTGTCCAGCGCCAGCGGCGAGGTGGTCAGGGCATGGCTGAAGACTTCGATGAACTTGTTGATCTGCTTCCACTTGCGCGACATCGCCGGGATCAGTTCCTGCTGCGCATTGGTCACGCCCAGGTCCTTGAGGAACGGCCGGCTCAGGTCGAGGAAGCGGTTTTTCTCACGGTTGTGTTCGGCGGACGGTACTTCGCGCAATTGCTGAGGTTTGCTCTTGAACAGCGAAGATTTGCCCTTTTTGCTGTATTCGAGCTGGGCTTCGTCGGTCAGGGACAGCAAATGCGCATTTTTAAACGCTTCTGGCAGCAGCGCGGCGATGGTCGCCACGCCTTCGGCCACCGGGAAGTTCTTGGTGATGTCGCGGGTCTTGTAGCGGTAGACGAAGGATAGGCAAGGCTGATCCTTAACCGTCAGTTGCTTGATGATCAGCCGCTGCAAGTCCACTTCGCTGCCGACGTACTTGGCCAGCACCAGTTTGATGAAGGCGTTGGCGTCGAGGCTGGCTTGCAACAGGTCGATGAACTGGGCGTGGTGATCCGGCGCGAGGCTGGCGGGAGTGGCGGTGACAGACATGGAGAAAACGGCCTCGGGCGGTGCGAATCGGGGAATGGCGGGTATTTTAGGGGGATGGGGATTGAGGGCACGGGTAATTTCCCGAACGGTGCGAATCCTGAGTCGAAGTGAGATCCCTGTGGCGAGGGGGCTTGCCCCCGTTGGGCTGCGCAGCGGCCCCGGCATTCTTTTAGTTAGACGGTGCTAACCGGTTTGCGACTGCTTCGCAGCCGAACGGGGGCAAGCCCCTCGCCACAATAATGTGTGTCAATTCGGTAGGTTAAATCAGCCCAACACCACCAGCCGATTCGGCAACTCATTCCTCACCTGCGTCACCGGCACATGCACCTTGAGCAATTCGCCGCACGCCTCGATACACGTCACAAACCCTTGCAGCGTCTGACCCTGTTTCACCTGCTGGGTAAACGCCGCGACAATCGCGTCCCAGCTCTTGTCATCCAGCCGCTTGGAAATCCCTTCATCCACCAGAATCTCCACATAGCGCTCGGCCTCGCAGACAAAGATCAACATTCCGGTGCCGCCGATGGTGTGGTGCAGGTTCTGTTCCAGAAACTGCCGCCGCGCCAGGTTCGAGGCGCGCCAGTGGCGAACTCGACGCGGGATCAGATGGGTGGTGACTTTCGGAATCCGGAAGACCAGGCACAGCACGATAAAACTGGCCCACTGCACCAGCAACAGGCTGTGCATGGTCAGCGCGCCAGTCAGGTAATGCACGACACCCGGCACCACCAGCGCCAGCAAACTGGCCCACAGCAGCGGTATGTACGCGTAGTCGTCAGCGCGGGCCGCGAGTACCGTCACCAGTTCGGCGTCAGTCTCGCGCTCGACCCGGGCAATCGCCTCGGCGACTTTGCGTTGTTCGTGTTCAGTCAGTAATGCCATGTTTTTAAGTGCCTGTTCGCTGTTGTTTTTATTGGCAGTGTTATCACCAGCCGCCCGACGAACCGCCGCCCCCGAAACTGCCCCCGCCGCCGCTGAAGCCCCCGCCTCCACCGCCGCCACCAAAACCACCGCCGCCAAATCCGCCACTCGAACCACCTGAACCGCCTCGGCCGACGGGCAGGATACCGAGCATCTGCAGGATGAAAATCGTCAGGATGAACAGCATCACCAGGAACACGAAAACGCCCGGATGACGCGAAACAAAATCGCTTTCCTGATTGCCGCCAGAGTCATACACCGTCGACGGCTCATCCAGCGGACTGCCGCCCAACACCACCAGCATCGCCGCGACCCCGTCGCTGATACCTTTGCTGAAGTTACCGGTCTTGAACGCCGGGGTGATCACCTGGTTGATGATCACCGAACTCTGGGCATCGGTCAGCCTGTCTTCCAGACCATAACCGACTTCGATCCGCAGCTTGCGCTCATCGCGGGCGACGATCAGCAGCGCGCCGTTGTTCTTGTCTTTCTGGCCGATGCCCCAGGCGCGACCGAGTTGATAGCCGAAGTCGGCGATGTCGGTGCCCTGCAAGTCCGGCAACGTCACCACCACCAATTGCTCGCCGGTGGCGGCTTCGTGGGCCTGGAGTTGCTGGGTCAGTTGCTCGCGCACCGCTGGCTCAATCAGTTGGGCGTCATCCACCACCCGACCGGTCAGTGGCGGGAACTTCAACTCGGCCTGAGCCGTGACTGCAAACACCCAGAGCAACAGCACCAGGCCGGATTTGAAGATTCCCATCAGCACCTCTTCCTTAATCATTCACCCGGCGCACTACCAACTGCCGGAAGCCCCGCCACTGCTATTAGCTGTCATCGCTGCTCGAGGATCTGTTCGAGTCCGAGTCCGAATCAGAACTCGAATCGGAACTCGAACTGCTGCTGGAATCGTCAACGTCACTGGAACTGCTGCTCCAGCTCCAGCTCCAACTCGATTCCTGATCAGCCTTCGATTCCCGTCGAAGCAGACTGTCATCGTCTTCATCGTCAGGCGTGTATTTGTCAGTCTCGGACGGGAAGTACTCCTTCTCTCGCCACGAGCCGAGAAACGCCGCGACTAGAATCCCCAGAAAGACAATAAAGAACACCGCCTTTACCCACCAAACCCAGTCAATCAACTCTAGCCAACTTCTTTCCACCGAACGACTGACCACCCTTGGTACATCGGTGGGCACAAGCATTCTTACGATTGAGGTCGTCCCGGCAATGATCCCTGATGAATACAGATCATCCTTGAAATAAGGAACGATCGATTCATTGATCATATATCCGGCCCACATCTTATTGATCTGCCCCTCCAGTCCGGACCCGACTTCGATCCGCACCTTTCGCTCATCGCGCGCCACCAGCAGCAGGACGCCGTTATTTTTGTCCTTCTGCCCGATGCCCCAGTGCCGGACCAGTTGCACACCGAACTCCTCGATGCTGTAGCCACCCAGGCTCGGGACCGTGACCACCACCACTTGATCGCTCGTGGACTGTTCCAGGCGTTCAAGCATCTGCTGAAGGTAAAGCACCGCCGAAGGCGTCAAGAGTTGAGCGGTATCGACGACTCGTCCGGTGAGTTGGGGAAACAGACTTTCCAGGGGCTCTGCCGTCGCGGCGACCGGTTTGGGCTCGACCTGCGAAACGGGTTGCGCCTGGCGCAACGCTAACCCGTCCGTGGGTGTTGGAGCCTGTTGCTGCGCCATCACGGCGCAACTGCTAACCAGCCACAGCGACAGCAGCGTGCTCTGCAGCACGCGCTGTACGCCGCCCATCAAAATTTAACTTGCGGCGCTTTTTCGGCGTCCGGGCTGGTGGCTTCGAAGGTTTCGCGGATCGGCAAATCGCTGTACATCACGCTGTGCCAAAGGCGACCGGGAAAGGTGCGAATTTCGGTGTTGTATTTCTGCACCGCGAGGATGAAGTCGCGGCGGGCCACGGCGATGCGGTTCTCGGTGCCTTCAAGTTGCGATTGCAGCGCCAGGAAATTCTGGTTGGCCTTAAGGTCCGGGTAGCGCTCGGACACCACCATCAAACGACTCAAGGCACCGGTCAACTGATCCTGGGCCTGCTGGAACTGTTTGAGTTTTTCCGGGTTATCCAGCGTCTTGGCATCAACCTGGATCGACGTCGCCTTGGCCCGGGCTTCGATCACCGCGGTCAGGGTTTCTTCTTCGTGCTTGGCGTAGCCCTTGACGGTCTCCACCAGGTTGGGAATCAGGTCGGCGCGGCGCTGATACTGGTTCTGCACCTGGCCCCAAGCGGCTTTGGCCTGTTCGTCGAGGGTCGGGATGTTGTTGATGCCGCAGCCGGCCAGCAGCGTGGTCAGCAGCATCAGCGCTGCGACTCGCAGGGCCGGGCGATAGTTGAGTCGTACATTCATGTAAGTGATGCTCCCGTGCACAATCCGTTGAAAAACTGCCTGTAACCTTTGAATCGGGCTCTTGGGGCAAAATCTGCCGCCGCCACTGGATTGCAGCGTGCCAATGGGCTAAAAGATGCCCCCAGTACTAAAACGCGTCAGAAGTGTGCTGCATTTACTTGAACAACAATAGTCGCTCCCTAAATTTTGGCTGACCGGTGCGTATTCACTGCCGTTTAGGCCTTTGAGAAAACTATTCATGAAGAAGCTGTGTTTGCTGGGCCTGTTCGTCAGCCTGGCCAGTCATAACGTATTGGCCGCCACGACCCCCGCACCTCTAGAGAACAAGGACGCTTTCATCAGCAATTTGATGAAGCAGATGACCCTCGATGAAAAAATCGGCCAGTTGCGCCTGATCAGCATCGGCCCGGAAATGCCGCGCGAGCTGATCCGCAAGGAAATCGCAGCCGGCAACATCGGCGGTACGTTCAACTCCATTACCCGCCCGGAAAACCGTCCGATGCAGGACGCGGCCATGCGCAGTCGGTTGAAGATCCCGATGTTCTTCGCCTATGACGTGATCCACGGCCACCGGACCATTTTCCCGATCAGCCTCGCCCTGGCCTCAAGCTGGGACATGGACGCCATCGCCCGCTCCGGGCGCATTGCCGCCCAGGAAGCCTCCGCCGACAGCCTCGACATCACCTTCGCGCCGATGGTCGACATTTCCCGCGACCCGCGCTGGGGCCGCACGTCCGAAGGTTTCGGTGAAGACACTTATCTGGTGTCGCGGATTGCCGGCGTAATGGTCAAGGCCTTTCAGGGCCAGGGCGCCAACGCCGCCGACAGCATCATGGCTAGCGTCAAACACTTTGCCTTGTACGGCGCGGTCGAGGGCGGTCGCGACTACAACGTCGTCGACATGAGCCCGGTCAAAATGTACCAGGACTACCTGCCGCCCTACCGCGCCGCCATCGACGCCGGTGCTGGCGGGGTCATGGTTGCGCTGAACTCGATCAACGGCGTGCCGGCCACCGCCAACACCTGGCTGATGAACGACCTGTTGCGCAAGGAATGGGGCTTCAAGGGCCTGGCAGTCAGCGACCACGGGGCGATTTTCGAGCTGATCAAGCACGGCGTCGCGGCGGACGGTCGTGAAGCAGCGAAGCTGGCAATCAAGGCCGGCATCGACATGAGCATGAACGACACCCTGTACGGCAAAGAGCTGCCCGGGCTGTTGAAGGCTGGCGAAATCGAACAGAAAGACATCGACAACGCCGTGCGCGAAGTGCTCGGCGCCAAGTACGACATGGGCCTGTTCAAGGACCCGTACCTGCGCATCGGCAAGGCTGAAGATGACCCGGCCGACACTTACGCTGAAAGTCGTCTGCACCGCCCGCAAGCCCGTGACGTTGCACGCCGCAGCCAGGTGTTGCTGAAAAACCAGAACGAAACCCTGCCGCTGAAGAAAACCGCGAAAATTGCCTTGGTCGGTCCACTGGCCAAAGCGCCAATCGACATGATGGGCAGTTGGGCCGCTGCTGGTAAACCGGCGCAATCAGTCACGCTGTTCGACGGCATGAACGCCGCCATGGCCGACAAAGCGACGCTGATCTATGCGCGCGGTGCCAACATCACCAGCGACAAGAAAGTCCTCGATTACCTCAACTTCCTGAACTTCGATGCCCCGGAAGTGGTGGATGATCCACGCCCGGCCCAAGTGCTGATCGACGAAGCGGTGAAAGCCGCCAGGGATGCTGACGTGGTTGTGGCAGCCGTCGGCGAATCCCGTGGCATGTCCCACGAGTCGTCGAGCCGTACCGACCTGAACATCCCGGCCAATCAGCGTGAGCTGATCAAGGCGTTGAAAGCCACCGGCAAGCCACTGGTGCTGGTATTGATGAACGGCCGTCCGCTGTCGATTGTCGAAGAGAAAGACCAGGCTGATGCAATCCTGGAAACCTGGTTCAGCGGCACCGAAGGCGGCAACGCCATCGCTGATGTGCTGTTCGGCGACTACAACCCGTCGGGCAAACTGCCGATCACCTTCCCGCGTTCGGTGGGTCAGATTCCTACCTACTACAACCACCTGAGCATTGGCCGGCCGTTCACGCCGGGCAAACCGGGCAACTACACCTCGCAGTATTTCGATGACACCACCGGGCCGCTGTTCCCGTTTGGTTTCGGCTTGAGCTACACCAGTTTCAGCGTGGACGACATGGCCCTGTCGTCGACCACCCTGAACAAGACCGGCAAACTCGACGCCAGTGTCACGGTAAAAAACACCGGCAAGCGTGACGGCGAAACCGTGGTGCAGTTGTACATCCAGGACGTGACCGGCTCGATGATCCGCCCGGTCAAGGAACTGAAGAACTTCCAGAAAATAATGCTCAAGGCCGGCGAACAGAAAGTCGTGCACTTCACCATTACCGAGGACGACCTGAAGTTCTACAACGCCCAGCTCAAATACGCTGCGGAACCGGGCAAGTTCAACGTGCAGATCGGCCTGGACTCCCAGGACGTGACGCAGCAGAGCTTTGAATTGCTGTAATTATCCAGACGCCACAAAACCTGTGGGAGCGAGCTTGCTCGCGATGAGGTCATAACATCCAACATCTACGTTGACTGTTAAACCGCCATCGCGAGCAAGCTCGCTCCCACAGTTGTTTCGAGTTGCGATCAAATTTTGTGTTCGACGCCAATCCAATGTGGGAGCGAGCCTGCTCGCGATAGCGGTCTGTCAGTCAGCAAATTTGTCGACCGTTAAGCCGTCTTCGCGAGCAAGCCCGCTCCCACATTGGTATTCGGTGTAAGCGACTATCCGCGTCGATCCAGAATGTTCACCACCACCCGATCCACCCATCCCCAAATCCGTTGCTTGACCCGCCGCCACAGCGGTCGGCGTTGCCATGCCTCGAGGCTGACTTCCTGGCTCTGGGCAAAGTCCTTCTCGAAACTCGCCGTCACCGCCGCCGTCAATCCGGGGTCCAGCGCTTCGAGGTTGGCTTCCAGGTTGAAGCGCAAGTTCCAGTGGTCGAAGTTGCACGAACCGATGCTCACCCAGTCGTCCACCAGCACCATTTTCAGGTGCAGGAAACACGGCTGGTACTCGAAGATTTTCACCCCGGCCTTGAGCAGTCGCGGGTAGTAGCGATGCCCGGCGTAGCGTACCGACGGGTGATCGGTGCGCGGCCCGGTCAGCAGCAGGCGCACGTCGATGCCGCGCGCGGCAGCCTTGCGCAACGAGCGGCGAACTTTCCAGGTCGGCAGGAAATACGGCGTGGCCAGCCAGATCCGGCGTTGGCCGCTATTCAACGCGCGGAACAGCGACTGCAAAATATCCCGGTGTTGACGGGCATCGGCATAGGCAACCCGGCCCATACCCTCGCCCA
Source organism: Pseudomonas sp. 10S4 (assembly GCF_034344865.1). NCBI lineage: Bacteria > Pseudomonadati > Pseudomonadota > Gammaproteobacteria > Pseudomonadales > Pseudomonadaceae > Pseudomonas > Pseudomonas sp. 10S4. The sequence goes on along the minus strand of NZ_CP133774.1, from coordinate 3,424,625 downwards.
CGGACGGTACGCGCGGCAAACGCGGCAGGCCGAAGTGCGAGGCCGGTCGCCAGGCGCGGCGGTGACGGTTGGCGATCCATTGGCGGTCGAACAGCAATTGCCAGTCGAGCACCAGCGGGCCAGTGATTTCCACCATCACTTCATGCCATTCGCTGGTGTCTTCGCCCGGCGTCCAGAATTCGTCGGTGACCCCGGTGCCGCCGACCACTGCCATGTTCTGATCCACCAGCAACAGCTTGCGGTGATCGCGATAGAAGTTGCCGACCCAACGCCGCCAGCTCAGGCGATTGTAAAAACGCAACTCCACCCCGGCAGCCGTCAATCGTCGGCGCAGGTTTAACGTGAACGCCAGGCTGCCGTAGTCATCGAACAGGCAACGCACTCGCACACCACGTTCGGCGGCTTGAACCAATGCCTGGACCATGGCCTCGGCGCAGGCGCCCGCCTCCACCAGATACAGCTCCAGTTCGACCTGCTCTTCAGCGCGGGCAATCGCCACCAACATCCGCGGAAAGAACTGCGGACCGTCGATCAGCAATTCAAAGCTGTTGCCTTCACGCCACGGAAATACGGCACCGGCCATGTCAGCGCGCCGTGAAAATCAGTACCGCACCCACCGGCACCGACAGACTGATGGCCGACAAACCGGCAACCTTGCGCAAACTTTCCAGGCCGGGGGCCAGGTCGAAATCTTCAGCGTTGATCACCAGCGGCTCCAGAGTCACCACTTGAAAGCGCCGGTCATCGAGCCGGGTCGCCAGCAGTTCGGCGTTGTATTGATGTTGTTTACCATGAAGGCTGACAGTCAGCGGCAAACGCAATTCCAGCTGTGCGCCGGGGGCGAGGTCGTTGATTGGGCGCAGATCGATCTGCGCGGTGATCAACGCTTCGGGGAAGGTCTGGATCTCGAACAGATCCTTGCGCATCCGCTCGTCACGCAGCGGGATACCGCTGTTCACCGAGTCCATCTCGACTTCGACCTGCGCCAGCCCGGTAGGGTCGACCTTACCGTGCAAGACCAAAAAGCGCTGCACCTCGGAGACGTTGGCGTTTTTGGTGCTGATGAACGACAGCCGCGACGACTCACCGTCCAGGTACCAATCGGCATGGGCCGACAGCGTGGCACCGGCCAGCAGCAGGAGGGCGAAGGTTTTGGAGAGGAAGCGGTTGAACATAAACACTCGTGGGGCAGATAAACCTGCACGAACCTTAACTGGCCTGAGGCGGGTTGCAAACTGTCAGTCACTGACACCCTGCTTTTTGTGGTGAGGGGGCTTGCTCCCGTTCGGCTGCGAAGCAGACGTAAACCTGCGAAGGTGATCTACCTGAGGGAATTCATCGTATGGACTTGGGAGTGCTTCGCACTCCAACGGGGGCGAGCCCCTCACCACAAGAGCCTCGCAAAGATCAGGGTTGCAGGCGACAGCCTTGGCGCTCGCTGATCCACTTCGCGTTATTGCTGCGTCCCATACCACTGACTGTCACGCGTTTTCCGGCTTCGTCATCGATAAACCCGCTGAAGGGCAACCACTGCTTCACGTAGCCACGGCAGTACTCGACGTCGTTGTTCATCACATACCGGCACGAGCAATATTCCTTGGCGGTGTAGGCGCTGATGATGTCCGGAAATGCCCACAGCGCGACCCGCTCCTGCCAGATCCAGCCGAGCAAGGCGAATAACAGCAGCAGTAACAGCGTGCTGAAGGGGCGGCGGCGAATAAAACTCATGGCTGCACCTTCTCGGCAAATGCCTTGAGCGCGAGTTTGAGCAGTTCGTTGTGCCGATAAGTATCATCGCGATCATCGGCATAGCGGACGATCACCAGTTTTTCGCCAGGAATCACATATAGCGCCTGCCCCCAGTGCCCCAACGCCGCAAAGGTGTCGGCCGGTGCGTCGGGCCATGGTTGCGTCGCGCCATCCACCGCGCGATTGAGCCACCACTGGCCGCCGGGCACGGCGTCGTCCTGATGGGCGCGATAACCGGCGAAAGGCTCGCGGTTGAAGGCGACCCAGTCCTTGGGCAGCAATTGTCGATCCTGCCAACGACCATCGCGGGCCATCAACAGCCCGACCCGCGCCAGATCCCGGGCGGTGAGGTAGGCATAGGACGAGGCGACGAACGTCCCGCTGGCGTCGGTTTCCCAGACGGCTTGGCGAATTCCCAGCGGTTCGAACAACGCGGTCCATGGATAGTCCGGATAACGACTCGGGCCGACGATGTTTTTCAATGCGGCCGAAAGCAGATTGCTGTCGCCGCTGGAATAACGGAACGCCTGGCCTGGCACGGCGTATTCATCGTGCCCGGCAGTGAACGCGGCCATGTTCGCGTGGCCACGGGTGTAGAGCATCGCCACCACCGAGGATTTCAGCGGCGCGTATTCGTAGTCTTCCTGCCAGTCCAGGCCGGAAGCCCAGTGCAGCAGGTCGGCCAGGGTGATCGCCGGGTGATTCTCCAGCGCCGGATAGAACTTCACCGCCGGGTCCTGCAACGTGAACAAGCCTTCGCCATAGGCCACACCGAGGACCGTGGCCATCAGGCTTTTGCTGATGGACCAGGTCAGGTGCGGGGTGTCGGCGGTGGTTGGGCCGGCGTAGCGTTCGTAGATCAGTTGACCGTCGCGGATGACCAGCAAGGCGTCGGTGCGGATGCCTTTTCGGGTGCTGTCATCGCGGCTTGGGAAGGCGTAGGTTTCCAGGGCTTCGAGTGCCGGACCAGTGACTTTCGAGCCTTGTGACCACTGCTCGCCGGGCCAGTTTTCGGCGTGGGCCGTGGCGCTGAGCAGCAGCATGAAAAGCAGGGACAAGCCTTTGAACATGGTGAGGGCTCGGGGGGATGAATCTGCTGAGCCTAGACGAGGTTGATGACAGTTTTGGAGTTTGTGTCGGCCATGGCTACGTCTTCGCGGGCAAGCCTCGCTCCTACAGGGGTTTTATGGAGGCACATTATTGGTGACCTACACAAATCCCCTGTAGGAGCGAGGCTTGCCCGCGAAGAGGCCGGTCAATCCAGCGAAGATCCAGCAAGTGCCTTGGCCAATCGCTTCCCCCGCGCCCCCGCCGCCAACTCCATCACCGCTTGATCGCGCAGCCACATCGTCGCCCACAGCGGCAACCCGTCGGCCATCGCCTGATCCACCTCAGCCTTAAGCCCCTCAAACTGCGCAAACAACCCGCCCAACAGCACATGCCCAGCCGGATTGTTCGGCGCCTGACGACTGGCTTCCGCACACCCGGCCAATAGCGCCAGCAACCGCAGTTGCAAGGTTTGCGGCCAGTTGCTGTCCTGTCCGACGCCGTACAGCCACGCGGTCATGGCGCTCAACACATAGATGTCTTCCAGGGTGCGGAACGGTTTGACGTAAGCGTCCCAGCCATCGCCGGCCAGCAACTCGCAAAAGGCGTTGTCGAGAAATACCCGGCCGTGGCTGATGTCCGGCATCAGCCCGATGGCCGGGAGTTTTTCCAGGCGCACGCCCGGTTCACCGGGATACACCACCGCCAGACTCAGTCGCGGGTCTTCGCCGAGTGCTTCGCTGCGGGCGGCGATCAGCAGCCAGTCGGCGGCATCGCCGGCGGTGACGAAATCCTTGCGCCCGTTCAGGCGCAGGTCCTGGAGCCGGGTCTGCATGTCTGCCGGGCGCAGGCTGCGCTGTTCGGTCGCGCACAAGGCGCCGAGGCTCAACGGCGCGCTCGGCCACAGCACACGCAACGCCGCCTGATAACCCACCAAAAACGCCAGACCCGGCGTCGCCATCAGGCGTGCGCCGGCCACCGCCAGTTCGAACGGCGTGACCGTGCCCAACTGATGCAACAAGGTCGCAAAGCCTTCGGCCAGGTCAGGATTGGCGGGCAGACGTTCGCGGCGATTCAACAGGGTTTGCCAGGGCATAAGAGGCTCCTTGTGGGCTGTCATATAAGCATCACCAAAGCTTAACGGCGATGACACCGGGGCTACATAGCCTGACTTTGCACAACACGGCTGCATAAAGAAAGTCGATCGGCTGCAACCCACGACGGGTGAACGGCCCGTACGGAGATTCGCAATGACTCAGATCGCCCGCATCAGCGACACCGGCAATGAACGCCGCCTGCAAGCCGAACGCCTGATCGGCACCGAGGCCTTGCAAGAAGCGCAGGCCTTGCGCTTCAACGTTTTCAGCGGCGAATTCAACGCCAAGCTGAAAGGCGCGGAGCTGGGCCTGGACATGGATGACTATGATGTTCACTGCGCCCACATCGGCGTGCGTGACTTGAACACCGGGCGTCTGGTCGCGACCACCCGTTTGCTCGACCACACCGCCGCCAGCAGCCTGGGCAAGTTTTACAGCGAAGAAGAATTCAGCTTGCACGGGCTGGTTGCGCTCAAAGGCCCGATCCTGGAAATCGGCCGCACCTGCGTCGACCCGGCCTACCGCAACGGCGGCACCATCGCGGTGTTGTGGGGCGAACTGGCCGAAGTCCTCAACCAGGGCGGCTACAGCTATTTGATGGGCTGCGCGAGCATTCCGATGCAGGACGGCGGGATTCAGGCCCACGCAATCATGCAGCGCCTGCGCGAACGTTACCTGTGCACCGAACACCTGCGGGCCGAGCCGAAAAAGCCGCTGCCGACACTGGATATCCCCTCGAACGTGATCGCCGAAATGCCGCCGCTGCTCAAGGCCTACATGCGCCTGGGCGCGAAGATCTGCGGCGAGCCGTGCTGGGACGAAGACTTTCAGGTCGCCGACGTGTTCATCCTGCTCAAGCGCGACGAACTCTGCCCGCGTTACGCCAAACACTTTAAGGCGGCTATGTAATGAGTCGCCTCCGGGTGTACGCGCGAATTGCGCGAGTGCTGGTGGTGGTAGCGCTGGGGTTGACCATGGCCAGTGTGTTCGGGTTGTTCGAGCGCGCAGGGATTGCCCATTCGATGGTCCGTCGCCAGCGCTGGTCGCGGTTTTTCATGGCGCGATTGAGCAACGCCCTGCCCTTTCGCGTGACCGTTCACGGTGAACTGCCCAAGCAACCGATGCTCTGGGTCAGCAACCACGTGTCCTGGACCGACATCCCGTTGCTGGGCATGATCACGCCGCTGTCGTTCCTGTCCAAGGCCGAAGTGCGCACCTGGCCGGTGGCCGGCTGGTTGGCGGCCAAGGCCGGCAGCTTGTTTATCCGCCGCGGTTCGGGCGACAGCCAGTTGATCCGCAAACAGATGACCCGTCACCTGGAGCAAGCGCATCCGCTGCTGATGTTCCCGGAAGGCACCACCACCGATGGCCGTTCGTTGCGCACCTTTCACGGTCGCCTGCTGTCAGCGGCGATTGACGCGCAAGTGGCGATGCAACCGGTGGCGATTCGTTATTTGCGCGACGGGGAAATCGATACGCTGGCGCCGTTTATTGGTGACGATGATTTGCTCTCGCACCTGATGCGTTTGTTTGCCAATGATCGGGGGAGGTGGAAATTCACGTGCTCAAGCCGATCGAGTGCCAGGGCCGCGAACGTGCAGCGCTGGCGTTCGAAGCGCAGCAGGCGGTGCAAAAGGCGTTGTTCGGGGCGATTCCCGAAAAACAGCAAGTGCCGATGCGTCCCGCTATCGCGGCTTGATGCAAATCTCCTGAAGGAACACATATCCCCTGTGGGAGCGGGCTTGCTCGCGAATGCGGTGGTTCAGTCGACATCATCACTGACTGACCCATCGCATTCGCGAGCAAGCCCGCTCCCATATTGGTTTTATGGTGTTGAGTAGTTCTGCGCAAAGTCCTGAAGCTGCGGATAGAACAACCGAAAATCCTCGCTCAACGGCTCATACAACACTCGCAACTCCTGCATCGCCCCGGCCAATTCCTCAGGTTTGCTCAGCCGCCGGGAAATCCCCCGCAGCACCTGCGACAGCACCTCGAAATCCTCATAAGAACCCAACCAGTCATTGGCCACCATGTGCGGCGCGATCTGCGCCAGCCGTTCCGGCAGCTGCGGCTCGCGAGAGAGCACGCGATAGACATCCGAGGTGAACTGCGCCAACGGCTGGTCGGAGTAGAGCGTCCAGTCCCGGGCCAGGCAATGGTCGAAAAACACGTCGACCACGATCCCGGCATAACGCCGGCGGGTGATGGAAAACCGCGACAACGCGATGTCCACCAACGGATGGCGGTCGGTAAACACGTCGATGCTGCGATGCAACTGGATGGCCGCTTCGATCTCCGGGTCAAACTGCCCTTGCAGCCGTCCTTTGACGAAATCGCCATACAGGCTGCCGAGCCATTGACCGGGGCGCTGGCCACCGAGGTGCAGATGTGCGAGATAATTCATGGGCGCAGCTTAGCACCGCGCATTGGTATCGTTACAACCAACATATCGTTATAACCCGATATACCGATTTATGCGTTCGTCAGACCGAAATCATATTGGTATATCGCGATTCAACGATTTAAAGTTCGCCTCATCGCGATATAGCGTTTTACTCATCACGAGCCCCCACCATGACCCTCGACCTCGACGAAATAATAAAAGCCCTGGCACACCCAGTACGCCGAGACATCCTCATCTGGCTGAAAGACCCCAAGGTTCAGTTCCCGGAACAGATCCACAACCACGAGTACGGCATTTGCGCCGGGCAAATCGACCAACGCTGCGGCCTGTCGCAGTCGACCGTGTCCGCACATTTGGCGACGTTGCAACGTGCGGGTCTGATCAGCAGCCAGAAAGCCGGTCAATGGCACTTCTTCAAACGCAACGAGGACGTGATTCAAGCGGCCCTCGACGCCATCGTCAAAGAGCTCAGTGCTCCGACAAGGACTTAACAATGCCCCTCTCGCTACTCATTCTGGCCCTGAGCGCCTTCGGCATCGGCACTCACCGAGTTCGTCATCATGGGCCTCCTGCCCGATGTGGCGGCGGACCTTGGTGTGTCGATTCCCGGCGCCGGCTGGCTGGTGACCGGTTACGCCCTGGGCGTGGCCATCGGTGCGCCGTTCATGGCACTGGCCACCGCCCGGCTCCCGCGCAAGGCCGCCCTGGTAGCGTTGATGGGGATTTTTATTGTCGGCAACCTGCTCTCGGCGCTCTGGCCAGTGACCTACAACGGTGCATGATGTTTGCCCGCGTCGTCGCCGCCCTCTGCCACGGTGCGTTCTTCGGCATTGGCTCGGTGGTGGCGGCAGGACTGGTCCCGGCCAACAAACGCGCGTCGGCGGTGGCGTTGATGTTCACCGGCTTGACCCTGGCCAACGTCCTCGGCGTGCCGCTGGGCACAGCCCTCGGTCAACAATACGGCTGGCGTTCGACGTTCTGGGCGGTGACCGTGATCGGTGTTATTGCACTGATCGGCCTGATCCGTTTCCTGCCGGCCAAGCGCGATGAAGAAAAACTCGATATGCGCGCCGAACTGCGCGCCCTTAAAGGCGCCGGGATTTGGTTGTCGCTGAGCATGACTGCGTTGTTCGCCGCCTCGATGTTCACTCTGTTCACCTACGTCGCCCCGCTGCTTGGCGATGTCACCGGTGTCTCGCCCAAAGGCGTGACCTGGACGCTGCTGCTAATCGGCCTCGGCCTGACGGTCGGCAACATCATCGGCGGCAAACTGGCGGACAAGCGCCTGGCCGCCACGCTGATCGGCGTGTTCGCTTCGATGGCCGTGGTCTCCACCATCCTGACCTGGACGAGCGTCGCGGTTATCCCGACTGAAATCACCCTGTTCCTCTGGGCCACCGCATCGTTTGCCGCCGTCCCTGCGCTGCAAATCAACGTGGTGACCTTCGGCAAAGCGGCACCGAACCTGGTGTCGACCCTGAACATCGGCGCATTCAACGTCGGCAACGCACTCGGTGCCTGGGTCGGCGGCAGCGTCATCGCCCACGGTTTCGGCCTGACCAGCGTGCCCCTCGCGGCAGCCGCACTGGCGGTACTCGCCCTGCTGGTAACCCTGATTACTTTCCGTCAGAGCGGCAATCCCGACCTGGCTCCTGCTACCAACTAACTAACCACTACCTCACGAGGGTTGTATTCATGACGACTATTTTCGATCCGATCAAACTGGGCGACGTCGAGCTGGCCAACCGCATCATCATGGCGCCACTGACCCGCTGCCGCGCCGACGAAGGCCGTGTGCCGAACGCGCTGATGGCCGAGTACTACGTACAACGTGCCTCCGCCGGCCTGATCCTCAGCGAAGCGACGTCGGTCACGCCAATGGGCGTCGGCTACCCGGACACCCCGGGCATCTGGTCCAACGACCAGGTTCGCGGCTGGTCCAACGTGACCAAAGCGATCCACGGCGCGGGCGGCAAGATCTTCCTGCAACTGTGGCACGTGGGCCGGGTTTCCCACCCGTCGTACCTGAACGGCGAAGCACCGGTTGCACCGAGCGCCATCCAGCCTAAGGGTCACGTCAGCCTGGTTCGTCCGTTGTCCGACTACCCAACGCCACGTGCTCTGGAAATCGCCGAAATCGCCGACGTCGTGGACGCTTACCGCGTCGGTGCCGAGAACGCCAAGGCTGCCGGTTTTGACGGCGTGGAAATCCACGGCGCTAACGGTTACCTGCTCGACCAGTTCCTGCAAAGCAGCACCAACCAGCGCACCGACAATTACGGCGGCTCCCTGGAAAACCGTGCGCGCCTATTGCTGGAAGTGACCGACGCAGCAATCGAAGTCTGGGGCGCTGGCCGCGTGGGTGTGCACCTGTCACCACGCGCCGACTCCCATGACATGGGCGACGACAACCTGGCCGAGACGTTCACTTACGTAGCACGTGAGCTGGGCAAACGCGGCATCGCCTTCATTTGCTCCCGCGAGAAAGAAGCTGGCGACAGCCTGGGCCCACAATTGAAAGAAGCCTTCGGCGGCCCGTACATCGCCAACGAGCGTTTCACCAAGGACAGCGCCAATGCCTGGCTCGCGGCTGGCAAGGCTGACGCCGTCGCGTTCGGTGTGCCATTCATTGCCAACCCGGATCTGCCGGCGCGCTTGAAGGCGGATGCGCCGCTGAATGAAGCACGTCCAGAGTTGTTCTATGGCAAGGGGCCAGTGGGCTATATCGACTACCCAACGCTGTAAAAATGTCCATGGGAGCAAGCGCTGCTCCTACAGAAACGCAAAAGCCCCGACTCGAAAGAGCCGGGGCTTTTTGCGTATTGCGTTCAACAGATTGCAGACTGGGGCCGCTTGAGCGGGATTATTCACACGGCCGAAACAAAATCCCTACAAAATACATAGTTCACTACCTATCAACCTGCTACTAGTCCGTATATAAAAGCACTCGACGGAGTCAAGGCGAGCAAAACGGATTTTCTGCTACATGAAGCATTGACACGACTGGATCCAATTACGCATTTTGTTTCATTTGCGCAGGCTGGGGCTCAAACGCAGCATATCCAGCCCTATATCGACCCAGCGCTCGGCCTCGGTGTGCAACTCAAAACTGTCGGGCGCCAGCAACCACTGATACAGGATGCCGTCGATGTAGGCGTGCAGACTGATCGCAGCACGGGCCGTATCGAGATCGTTCGGCAACTGCCCCCGATTCACCGCATTACTCAGGGCCAGGGCAATTCGCACGTTGCAGTCGAGGCTGACCGTCCGGCGCTGCTGGCGCAGGTCACACATTTCATCGGTGAATTCGCACTTATGAAACAGAATCTCGTTGATGCGTCGGGTTTTCGGGTCCAGGGCAACTTGATGAAACAAATGAGTCAGCAATTTGCGCATGCAGCCCAACGGATCGAGCTCGTCCTCGCTCTCACTGGCCTTGGCCATCTCATCCAGCGGCTCATGCAAGGTGTCGAGCATGGCCTGCACCAGATCCGCCTTGTTGCTGAAATGCCAGTAGATGGCCCCGCGAGTAACCCCGGCCAGTGTGGCGATATCCGCCAGCGTCGTGCGCGCCACGCCCCTTTCATAAAAGGCTTTCTCTGCCGCTTCGAGTATCTGGCTTCGGGTTTCTTGAGCTTCCTCTTTGGTACGACGGACCATGGCAGTACAACCTCAGATCAGGATGCTTCAGCGCTGTCTGAATACGCGCTGAGTAAATGTGCAGCGAACTCTCTTGGGGTCCGTCTACGGCCTACAATTCAAACCTTTGAGCGGCATTTGTAACGGTATGGGTACGCGACCTAGGTATTTACAAACAACCATGAACGTAAGTATATTCCTTAGCAAGCTACTTATCCACTCAGCGCCTAATTTTTACCCTTCCACCTTTCGAGTGCGCATTTTGCGCGCCTGACCCGAGGATTTTCATGCAATTCAAGCCAGCTGTTACCGCTCTGGTCACTGCCGTCGCCCTGGCATCACTGCTCAGCGGATGCAAAAAGGAAGAGGCACCTCCTGCCCCTCCCGCCCCTCAGGTCGGCGTCGTCACCCTGCAACCTCAAGCCTTTACCCTGACATCCGAGCTTCCGGGCCGTACGAGTGCGTACCGCATCGCGGAAGTCCGCCCACAGGTCAACGGCATCATTCTCAAGCGCCTGTTCAAAGAAGGCAGCGATGTCAAAGCCGGCCAGCAGCTTTATCAGATCGATCCGTCGGTCTATGAAGCGACGCTGAAAAGCGCCGAAGCCAGCCTGCAACAGACCAAATCGATTTCTGATCGCTACAAGCAACTGGTCAACGAGCAAGCCGTCAGCCGTCAGGAATACGACACCGCTGTAGCCAACCGTTTGCAGTCCGAAGCAACGCTTCAGACCGCCCAGATCAACGTGCGCTACACCAAGGTTTACGCGCCACTGACCGGCCGTATCGGTCGCTCCAACGTGACCGAAGGCGCACTGGTCAGCAATGGCCAGGCCGATGCCATGGCGGTGATTCAGCAACTGGACCCGATTTACGTCGACGTGACCCAGTCTTCGGTGGAGCTGCTTGAGCTGCGTCGCGAACTGGAAAGCGGCCGCCTGCAAAAGGCCGGTGAGAACTCCGCGGCAGTCAAACTGACCATGGAAGACGGCAGCGAGTACAAACAGGACGGTAAGCTGGAATTCTCCGAAGTGTCGGTCGACCAGACCACCGGTTCCGTGACCCTGCGTGCGGTGTTCCCGAACCCTGATCACACCCTGCTGCCAGGCATGTTCGTTCACGCCAAATTACAGTCCGGGGTTAACGCTGCCGCCATCCTTGCGCCGCAACAAGGCGTGACCCGTGACCTCAAAGGCACGCCGACCGCACTGGTCGTCGGCCCGGACAACAAGGTCGAACTGCGTCAGCTCAAGGCCAGCCGCACCGTCGGCAGCCAATGGCTGATCGAAGACGGCCTGAAAGCCGGCGATCGCCTGATCACCGAAGGGCTGCAATTCGTCAAACCGGGTGTTGAAGTGAAACCGACTGAAGCGACCAACGTAACTGCGAAAAACCCGGCCGCCGCACAGACAGCTGACAAGGCTTATAGCGGCAAAGGGGAGTAAACCATGTCGAAATTTTTTATCGACCGTCCGATTTTCGCTTGGGTAATTGCCCTGGTGATCATGTTGGTCGGGGCTCTATCGATCCTCAAGCTACCGATTAACCAGTATCCAAGCATTGCACCACCGGCCATTGCCATTTCCGTGACCTACCCAGGCGCTTCTGCACAAACCGTGCAGGACACCGTGGTGCAGGTCATCGAACAACAGCTCAACGGTATCGATAACCTGCGTTATGTGTCGTCGGAAAGTAACTCCGACGGCAGCATGACCATTACCGCCACCTTCGAGCAGGGCACCAACTCCGATACCGCGCAGGTTCAGGTCCAGAACAAACTGAACCTGGCCACCCCGCTGCTGCCGCAAGAAGTGCAGCAACAGGGTATCCGCGTAACCAAGGCAGTGAAAAACTTCCTGCTGGTGATCGGCGTGGTGTCGCAAGACGGCAGCATGTCCAAGGACGACTTGTCCAACTACATCGTGTCGAACATGCAGGACCCGATCTCGCGGACCGCCGGTGTCGGTGACTTCCAGGTCTTCGGTGCCCAGTACGCGATGCGGATCTGGGTCGACCCGGCCAAGCTGAACAACTTCAACCTGACCCCGGCCGATGTCAGTGCCGCCATTTCGGCACAGAACGTTCAAGTGTCTTCCGGTCAACTCGGTGGCTTGCCAGCACTGCCTGGCCAGCAACTGAACGCCACGATCATCGGCAAGACCCGCCTGCAGACTGCCGAGCAGTTCAAGGCGATTTTGTTGAAGGTCAACAAAGATGGTTCGCAAGTGCGTATCGGTGATGTCGCCGATGTCGGTCTGGGTGGCGAAAACTCCAGCATCGCGGCACAGTTCAACGGCAAGCCGGCTTCCGGTCTGGCGGTGAAACTGGCCAACGGCGCCAACGCCCTCGACACGGCCAAGGCCCTGCGCAAAACCATCGACGACCTGAAGCCGTTCTTCCCGCAAGGGATGGAAGTGGTATTCCCGTACGACACCACGCCAGTAGTCACCGAGTCGATCAAGGGTGTGGTTGAAACCCTGGTCGAAGCGATCGTGCTGGTGTTCCTGGTGATGTTCCTGTTCCTGCAAAACTTCCGCGCCACCATCATCACCACGATGACCGTGCCGGTAGTACTGCTGGGTACCTTCGGGATCCTCGCGGCATTCGGTTTCAGCATCAACACCCTGACCATGTTCGGTATGGTGCTGGCCATCGGCTTGCTGGTGGACGATGCCATTGTCGTGGTGGAAAACGTCGAGCGGGTGATGAGCGAGGAAGGCCTGTCACCCAAGGAGGCCACCAAGAAATCCATGGGGCAGATCCAGGGTGCACTGGTCGGTATCGCTCTGGTGCTGTCGGCGGTACTGCTGCCGATGGCGTTCTTCAGCGGTTCTACCGGTGTGATCTACAAACAGTTCTCCATCACCATCGTCTCGGCCATGGCCTTGTCGGTATTGGTTGCCCTGATCTTCACCCCGGCGCTTTGCGCCACCATGCTCAAGGCGATTCCGAAAGGCGAGCACGGCACACCGAAACGCGGCTTCTTTGGCTGGTTCAACCGCAACTTCGACCGTGGCGTCAAAAGCTACGAGCGCGGTGTCGGCAACATGCTCACGCACAAGGCACCGTATCTGCTGGCCTACTTGATCATCATCGTTGGCATGATCTGGCTGTTCACCCGCATTCCGACTGCGTTCCTTCCGGAAGAAGACCAGGGCGTACTGTTCGCCCAGGTGCAAACCCCGGCCGGTTCCAGCGCCGAACGCACGCAAGTGGTGATCGACGAGATGCGTTCCTACCTGCTGGAGAAAGAGTCCGGTTCGGTGGCTTCGGTGTTTACCGTGAACGGCTTCAACTTCGCCGGTCGCGGGCAGAGCTCCGGCCTGGCGTTCATCATGCTCAAACCGTGGGGCGAGCGTGACGCGAGCAACAGCGTGTTTGCCCTGGCAGGCCGCGCCCAGCAGCACTTCTTTACCTTCCGTGATGCGATGGTGTTCGCCTTCGCACCGCCAGCGGTACTGGAGTTGGGTAACGCCACCGGTTTCGACGTGTTCCTGCAAGACCGCGCCGGTATCGGTCACGACAAACTGATGGCTGCCCGTAACCAGTTCCTGGGTATGGCTGCGCAGAGCAAAGTGTTGTATCAGGTGCGTCCGAACGGCCTGAACGATGAGCCGCAATACCAACTGGAAATCGACGACGAGAAAGCCAGCGCCCTCGGCCTGACCCTCGCTGACATCAACAGCACGTTGTCGATTTCCTTCGGTAGTAGCTACGTCAACGACTTTATCGACCGTGGTCGGGTGAAGAAGGTTTACGTGCAAGGTCAGGCAGGCGCTCGCATGAGCCCTGAAGACCTGAAGAAATGGTACGTGCGCAACAGCGCGGGCACCATGGTGCCGTTCTCCGCGTTCGCCAAAGGTGAGTGGGTGTACGGCTCGCCGAAACTGGCCCGTTACAACGGCGTGGAAGCGATGGAAATCCTCGGTGCCCCGGCGCCGGGCTACTCCACCGGTGAAGCCATGGCCGAAGTCGAAGCCATCGCCAAGAAACTACCGGCCGGTGTCGGCATTTCCTGGACCGGTTTGTCCTACGAGGAGCGGCTGTCCGGCTCGCAAGCGCCAGCGTTGTACGCGCTGTCGCTGCTGATGGTGTTCCTGTGTCTGGCGGCGCTGTATGAGAGCTGGTCGATTCCGATCGCGGTTATGCTCGTGGTGCCACTGGGGATCATCGGTGCATTGATGGCCACCAGCCTGCGCGGTCTGTCCAATGACGTGTACTTCCAGGTGGGCCTGTTGACGACCATCGGTCTGGCATCGAAAAACGCCATTCTGATCGTCGAATTCGCCAAGGACTTGCACGAGCAAGGACGCAGCCTGCGCGAGGCGGCTATTGAAGCCTGCCGGATGCGTCTGCGACCGATCATCATGACCTCGCTGGCCTTCGTTCTGGGTGTGGTTCCGTTGGCGATCTCCACTGGCGCCGGTTCGGGTAGCCAGCATGCGATCGGTACCGGGGTAATTGGCGGTATGATCACGGCCACGATCCTGGCGATCTTCTGGGTCCCACTGTTCTTCGTTACCGTGTCGTCCATTGGCCAGCGCAAGAAAACTGACCAGGATGACGCCATTGAAACTCCTAAAGAGGCTGGCCAATGAGCAAGTCGCTACTCTCCCTAGCCGTCGCCGCTTTCGTGCTTGGCGGCTGCTCGCTGATTCCTGACTATCAGCAGCCTGCAGCTCCGGTGGCAAACCAATACCCGCAAGGCCCGGCGTATTCGCCGGCCCAGGCGCCTAGCCAGGCTGCCGCCGAACAGGGCTGGAAGCAGTTTTTCCATGACCCGGCACTGCAACAGATGATTCAGGTAGCCCTGGAAAACAACCGTGACCTGCGTGTCGCGGCCCTGAACATCGACGCGTTCTCCGCTCAGTACCGCATCCAGCGTGCCGATCTGTACCCGGCCATCTCGGCCAATGGCACCGGCAGCCGTCAGCGGCTCCCGGCGGACGCCTCGACGAGCGGTAAAGCGGGTATCAGCAGCTCGTACTCGGCCACGGTCGGCATCAGCGCCTATGAGCTCGACCTGTTTGGTCGGGTTCGCAGCCTGAGCGAAGAAGCCCTGCAGAAGTACTTCGCCACCGAAGAAGCACGGCGCAGTACCCAGATCAGCCTGGTGGCCAGTGTGGCCAACGCCTACATGACCTGGCAGGCCGACAAGGAACTGCTGAAACTGACCCAGGACACCCTCGGTGCGTTCGAGCAGAGCTACAAGCTCACCGCGCGCAGCAACGAAGTTGGTGTCGCTTCGGCCCTGGACCTGGCGCAGTCGCGTACCTCGGTGGAAAACGCCCGGGCGCAACTGGCCAAGTACACCCGTCAGGTCGCCCAGGATGAAAACAGCCTGGTGCTGCTGCTCGGCACCGGCGTCCCGGCCAATCTGCAAGCCGCCAAGCCACTGTCTGATGACCTGCTGAGCGATGTTCCGCCGGGCTTGCCGTCGGACTTGCTGCAACGTCGTCCGGATATCCTCCAGGCCGAATACAACCTGAAAGCCGCCAACGCCAACATCGGCGCGGCGCGAGCGGCGTTCTTCCCGAGCATCAGCCTGACCGCCAATGCCGGGACCCTGAGCCCGGACCTGTCCGGTCTGTTCAAGGGTGGTTCGGGCACCTGGCTGTTCTCGCCGCAGATCAACCTGCCGATCTTCAACGCCGGCAGCCTGCGCGCCAGCCTGGATTACTCGAAAATCCAGAAAGACATCGGCGTGGCGAACTACGAGAAGTCCATTCAAACGGCCTTCCAGGAAGTCGCCGACGGCCTGGCTGCCCGCCAGACCTACACCGATCAGTTGCAGGCTCAGCGTGATTTCGTTACCGCGAACCAGGACTACTACCGTCTGGCCGAGCGTCGCTACCGCATTGGTGTCGACAGCAACCTGACCTTCCTCGACGCCCAGCGTCAGCTGTTCAGTGCCCAACAGGCGCTGATCACCGACCGTTTGGCGCAGTTGAACAGCGCAGTCAATCTGTACAAGGCGCTGGGTGGTGGCTGGAACGAACAAACGGCGAAGAACGAGCCGTTGAAAGAAGAAGCGCCGAAGTTGAAGTTGTTCTGATAGCGCTTTGAAAAACAAGAAGCCCACCGATTGGTGGGCTTTTTGTTGGCTGCAGGAAAAAGTTGTGTCGACACTCATGACCCCTTCGCGAGCAAGCCCGCTCCCACATTTAACCGTATTCATCCTGGAGGAACTCGGTCGAATGTGGGAGCGGGCTTGCTCGCGAAGAGGCCCTGAACCTCACCCAAAAACCCAAACCATCTTACGTTCGATAATCGCCCAAAACCCGCTTTCCCCAATTGAATCCCTCCGCCCATCCCCCGCACCATTCGCTCCACAAAACCAATAACAACAGGTTCGACACCATGCCCCCGCGCCCTGCCCTGTCCGGCTGATTTCGCCCGTTCTTCCCCCGATTTCGAATCTTGTGTCTGCACCCCCAGGTTGCGGCAGCGCCCCGTTTCACCCCTAACAATTAGAGAGACCCGAGCCCATGAAGCCTTCCACCGCGCAGTACCTGTTTCCCAGCCTCATCGCCGCCACACTGGCCGGCAGCGCCCTGCCCGCCGTGGCCGATGAGTCGGGTTTTGTCGATGGGGCCAAGGTCGACCTGAACCTGCGCAACTTCTTCATCAACCGCAATTTCACCAACCCGACCAAGGCCCAGGGCTTGGCTCAGGAGTGGACGCAAAGTTTTATCCTCGACGCCAAGTCCGGGTTCACTCAGGGCACCGTCGGGTTCGGTATGGACGTGCTGGGGTTGTACTCGGTGAAACTCGATGGCGGCAAAGGCACCGGCGGCACCCAGTTGCTGCCGCTTGATCACGACGGGCGCCCGGCGGACACCTTTGGCCGTACCAACGTGGCGTTCAAGGCCAAGCTGTCCCAGACCGAAGTGAAGGTTGGCGAGTGGATGCCGGTGTTGCCGATTCTGCGTTCGGATGACGGCCGCTCCCTGCCGCAAACCTTCCGTGGCGGGCAGATCACCTCGAAGGAAATCGACGGCCTGACGCTCTACGGCGGCCAGTTCCGCGCCAACAGTCCACGGGACGACAGCAGCATGACCGACATGTCGATGGTCGGAAAAGCCGCGATCACCTCGGACCGTTTCAACTTCCAGGGCGGCGAATACACGTTCAACGACAAGCACACCCAAATCGGCCTGTGGAACGCGGAACTCAAGGACATCTACAGCCAGCAATTCGTAAACCTGACCCATACGCAACCCATCGGCGACTGGACGTTGGGCGCCAACATCGGGTTCTTCTATGGCAAGGACGACGGCAGCGCCCTGGCTGGCGAACTGGACAACAAGACCTGGTCCGGCCTGTTCTCGGCCAGATACGGCGGCAGCACCTTCTACGTCGGCCTGCAAAAACTCACCGGCGACAGCGCCTGGATGCGCGTCAACGGTACCAGCGGCGGAACCCTGGCCAACGACAGTTACAACAACAGCTATGACAACGCCCAAGAGCGATCCTGGCAACTGCGCCACGACTACAACTTCGCCGCTCTGGGCGTGCCGGGCCTGACCCTGATGAACCGCTATATCAGCGGTGACAACGTGCACACCGCCACCACCACCGACGGCAAGGAATGGGGCCGCGAAAGTGAACTGGGCTACACCGTGCAAAGCGGCACGCTCAAGAACCTGAACGTCAAATGGCGCAACTCGAGCTTGCGTCGGGACTTCAACAACAACGAGTTTGATGAGAACCGGTTGATCGTCAGTTACCCGATCAGCCTGCTGTAAACACGGACGAAATGTGGGAGCGAGCTTGCTCGCGAAAGCGGTGTGTCAGGCAACATTGATATCGACTGACACAACGCCTTCGCGGGCAAGCCTCGCTCCTACAGGAAGTCGCATTCCCCTGTAGGAGCGAGCTTGCTCGCGATAGCGTCAGCCCAAACGCTACAAATCCCGAAGATCACTCCCGAGACTCAACCCCCAACTCATCCCAAACCGATTCCGCCAGATGGAACGTCGCATTCGCCGCCGGAATCCCGCAATAAATCGCGCTCTGCATGATCACCTCCTTGATCTCGCCACGGGTCACGCCGTTATTGGCGGCGGCGCGCAGGTGCAACTTGAGCTCTTCGTTGCGATTCATGCCGATCAGCATGGCGATGGTGATCAGGCTGCGGGTGTGGCGCTCCAGGCCCGGGCGGGTCCAGATATCGCCCCAGGCGTGACGGGTGATCATCTCCTGGAACTCCGAGTTGAACTCGGTCAGCGCGTTCAGGCTGCGGTCGACGTGAGCATCGCCGAGGACCGCGCGGCGGACTTTCAAGCCCTCGTCGTAACGTTGTTTCTCGTCCACAAAAAAACCCTCAATGGTTCGACAAAAACGCCAGCACCCGCTCGCTGAACGCGGCGCCGGCCTGGACGTTGGACAGGTGCGCGGCGTAGAACTCGGCGTACTCGGCGCCCTGCACGTGTTCCTGAATAAAGTGCCCACCGGACGGCGGCGTGACCGCGTCTTCGGTACCCGCGATCACCAGCAGCGGCACCTTGATCGAGGACAACTGATCACGAAAATCAGCATCGCGCACGGCGGCGCAATTGGCTGCGTAACCTTCAGGTGAAGTGGCGGCGAGCATGTCGGTGATCTTCTTCGCCGCCGCCGGATTGGCCTCGGAAAAATCAGCCGTAAACCAGCGCGCAATCGACGCATCACGCAACGCGACCATCGCTGCCGGGCCGTCACGCACCACGGTTTCGATTCGCGGGTTCCACACCGACGGGTCGCCGATTTTCGCGGCGGTGTTGCAAACGATCAGTTTGTTCAAACGTTGGCCGGCATTGATCCCCAGCCATTGGCCGATCAAGCCGCCCATGGACAAGCCACAGAAATGCGCACGTTCGATGTGCAACGCATCCAGCAGCGCCAGCACGTCACGGCCCAATTGCTCGATGCTGTAAGGTCCCGGCGTCACCAACGATTGACCATGGCCACGGGTGTCGAAACGTAGCACCCGGAAATGCTCGGTGAACGCTGAAATCTGCGCGTCCCACATGTGCAGGTCGGTGCCCAACGAGTTGGACAACACCAGCACCGGCGCATCGACCGGGCCATCGAGTTGCGGCCCTTGAATTTGGTAGTGCAGTTCGCCCTCGGCGAGTTGTACGAATGCCACAGCAGTCTCCTTCAGGCAGTCAACGCAAAATGTTCAGCCACCGCGCGCTCGACCCAGGTATGGGCCTGGCCGAGGTAGTGGGCAGGGTCCAGCAGTCGATCCAGTTCAGCAGGTGAAAGCTCAGCGGTCACTTGCGGCTCATCGCCGAGGACCGCGCGTAGATGACGCTGTTCGGCCACTGCGCGTTTGCAGCATTGTTCCAGCAGATGGTGCGCGGTATCGCGGCCGACTCGTTGCGCGAGAACGATGCTCACCGCTTCGGCCAGCACCAGACCTTGGGTCAAGTCGAGGTTGCGGGCCATGCGCATCGCGTCCACTTCCAGGCCTTCGGCGACCAGCAGTGCCTGCTGCAAACTGCCGGACACCAGGCAGCAAATCTCCGGCAGGGTTTCCCACTCGGCATGCCACAGGCCGAGGCTGCGCTCGTGTTCTTGCGGCATGGCGCTGAATAAGGTCGAGAGCAAACCCGGCACCCGCGTCGCCGCACCGATCAACACCGCCGCGCCCACCGGGTTGCGTTTGTGCGGCATGGTCGAGGAACCGCCCTTGCCCGGCGCCGAGGGTTCGAAGGCTTCAGCCGCTTCGGTCTGCATCAACAGGCTGATGTCGCGACCGAACTTGCCGAGGCTGCCAGCGATCAAACCGAGCACCGAACCGAACTCCACCAACCGATCTCTCTGGGTGTGCCAGGGTTGCTCCGGCAGCGCCAGTTGCAGCTCTTCGGCCAAGGCTGTGGCAATCGGCATCGCCTGTTCGCCGAGGGCCGCCAGGGTTCCGGAGGCGCCGCCGAATTGCAGCACCAGCAAGCGTGGTTTCAGTTCGCGCAGACGCTGGCGACTACGGGTCACGGCACCGAGCCAACCGGCGATTTTCATCCCGAGGGTGACCGGCGTCGCGTGTTGCAACCAGGTGCGTCCGGCCAGGGTTGTGGCGGCGTAACGTTGAGCCTGGGTCGCGAGGGTTTCCCCCAACTGCGCCAAATCGTTTTCGATCAGCGCCAGTGCACGACGCAGTTGCAACACCAGACCCGAGTCCATCACGTCCTGACTGGTGGCGCCCAAGTGCACGTAACGCTCGGCTTCGGCGTCGTTCGCGGCAATCTGTTTACCCAAGGCCTTGACCAGCGGGATCGCCGAATTGCCGGCCGTGGCAATCGCTTCACCGAGGGCGCCAAAATCGTAATGCCCGGCCTGACAAGCGGCTTCGATTGCGGCGACAGCCGTTTGAGGAATCAACCCGACGCGCGCCTCGGCCCGGGCCAGTGCGGCTTCGAAATCGAGCATGGCCTGAACCCGGCCCTGATCGCAGAACACTTCGCGCATATCGCGGGCAGTGAAATAGGCATCGAACAATTGATTGTTCGGTCGCTGGTTCATAAACAGTCCCTGGAAGCGTGGGCCGGCGCGGCCCACGGATGAAGATCAAAGGTCGTGGTGCAAATACTTCGCTTGTTTGGGCAGGCGCAGGCTGAACAGGAACGCCACCGCCATCATCACCGTGACGTACCAGTAGAAGGAGTTTTCCATACCCCCGGCTTTAAGGCTCAAAGCCACGTATTCGGCAGAGCCGCCGAAGATCGCATTCGCCACGGCGTACGCCAGGCCGACGCCCAGTGCGCGCACTTCCGGCGGGAACATTTCGGCTTTTACCAGGCCACTGATCGAGGTGTAGAAACTGACAATCGCCAGCGCCACGGTAATCAGCACGAAGGCCAGAAATGGACTGCTGACACTTTTCAGACTCAACAGAATAGGCACGGTGAACAATGTTCCAAGGGCGCCGAACCAGAGCATCGAGTTACGTCGACCGATCTTGTCCGCCAGCATCCCGAACAACGGCTGCATGCACATATAAAGGAAGAGCGCGCCGGTCATGATGTAGCTGGCGGTCTTGGCGTGCATGCCGGCGGTATTCACCAGGTATTTCTGCATGTACGTAGTGAAGGTGTAGAAAATCAGCGAGCCACCGGCGGTGTAGCCGAGCACGGTGATGAACGCAGCCGTGTGGTTGCGGAACAGCGCAAGGATGCTGCCGGCGTCCTTGTTTTCGCGCATTTCCTTGCTGCTGGTTTCCTTGAGCGAACGACGCAGGAACAGCGAAATCACCGCCGCCACCGCGCCGACCACAAACGGAATCCGCCAGCCGTAGGCACGCAAATCATCTTCAGTGAGGAACTGCTGCAGGATCACCACCAGCAACACCGCCAGCAACTGCCCGCCAATCAGCGTCACGTACTGGAACGAAGCAAAGAAACCGCGCTGGCCCTTGAGCGCGACTTCGCTCATGTAGGTCGCGGTGGTGCCGTACTCGCCACCCACCGACAACCCCTGAAGCAAACGCGCGAACAGCAGCATGATCGGCGCCCAGACGCCGATGCTGTTGTAAGTCGGCAGACAAGCGATGAGCAATGAGCCGAAGCACATCATCAGCACCGAAATCATCATCGAATTCTTGCGCCCGTGCTTGTCCGCAACACGGCCAAAAATCCAGCCGCCAATGGGCCGCATCAGGAACCCGGCGGCGAACACGCCAGCGGTGTTAACCAGTTGCACCGTGGGGTTGTCGGACGGAAAAAGGCAGGCGCGAAATAGATCGCGCAGAAGGCATAAACGTAAAAGTCGAACCACTCGACCAGGTTGCCGGACGAGGCGCCGACAATCGCGAAGATCCGCTTATTGCGCTCCTCGCCGGTGTAGTGTTCGGTTGAAGCGGTAGTCGTTGTCATTGTTTTTCTACTCAATGGTGACAGTGAGAGTCTAGACATACTTCGCAACAGTCCTGTTCCACAGATGCTTTGGCAACACATATCCCTGTGGGAGCGGGCTTGCTCGCGAAAGCGGTGTATCAGGCAACATTTACATCGACTGACACGCCGCTTTCGCGAGCAAGCCCGCTCCCACAGGGGTTGCGGTGTTCATTCAATAATCGAAGAACACCGTCTCCTCATCTGTCCCCTGCAAAATCACGTTCCACTGATAAACACCCGATGCATCGGCCTTCGCCAGCAACGTACTGCGACGCTCCGCCGGGACACATTCGAGCAGCGGGTCCGCCACGTTGGCCGGCTCGCCATCAAAGTAGATCCGCGTCAGCAAGTGCTTCACCAACCCACGGGCAAACACCAGCACTACCAGATGCGGTGCCTGGGTCGAACCGTTCAAACCTTCAACCGTCCCAGGCTTGATCGTGGTGAAACGAAAGCGCCCTTCGGCATCCACCGGCACCCGGCCAAAACCTTCGAAGTTCGGGTCCAGGGGTTTGTCCTGCTCGTCTTCGGGGTGGTCATACTTGCCGGCGGCGTTGGCCTGCCAGACTTCCAGCATGGCGTCGTTGACGACATCACCGTTGCCATCCACCACTTGCCCGGTGATCGCCACGCGCTGGCCGAGGGTTTGTTCGACGGTCAGGTCTTCGCGGTTCAGCCAGGTCAGGCCGATGTGGTAATACGGCCCGACGGTGTGGGACGTGGTCGCGTTCAGCGTCATCTTATTTCTCCATCGGCGTGGCTTCGCGGCCGCGCAAGACGATGTCCCAACGGTAACCGAGGGCGTAGGAAGGGATGGTTTTTTCCAGGTCGAAACTGGCGATCAAACGTTCTTTGGCGCGGGTATCCGGCACGCAGTTGTAGATCGGGTCATAGGCCAGCAACGGATCGCCCGGGAAATACATCTGAGTCACCAGCCGCGTCAGGATGCTCGGCCCGAACAGTGAGAAATGGATGTGCGCCGGACGCCAGGCGTTATGGTGGTTGCCCCACGGGTAGGCGCCAGGCTTGATGGTCTGGAACTGATACCAGCCATCGGCGTCGGTCACGGTGCGGCCGGTGCCCGTGAAGTTCGGGTCCAGCGGCGCGTCGTGCAGGTCGCGGGCATGGTTGTAGCGGCCGGCGGCGTTGGCCTGCCAGATCTCCACCAGAATCCCCGGCACCGGCAAGCCGTCTTCATCCAGCACGCGGCCGTGGATGATGATGCGCTCGCCCTGTGGTTCGCCCGTGTGCTGTGCAGTCAGGTCATTGTCCTGCGGGTTGATGCGCTCGGCGCCGATGGTCGGGCCGGTAATTTCCGACAGCGAATGGGGCAAAAACACCAACGGCTTCGACGGCGCGCGCCGGTTGGTGGATTGATACGTCGGGTGCAGGTATTCCGGCTGGGTGCCTTCTTGCGGGCGACGGTAACCAGGCTTGTCAGTCATTTCGCTTTCCTCTGTTCTTATAGTCGCGGCGGCGTGTCAGACGCGTTCGATCGCGAGTGCCAGACCTTGGCCGACGCCGACGCACATGGTCGCCAGACCTTTCTTGCCACCGGTCTTTTCCAGGTGATGCAGCGCGGTCAGCACCAAACGTGCACCGCTCATGCCCAACGGATGACCCAAGGCAATGGCGCCGCCGTTCGGGTTGACCTGGGCGGCGTCGTCCGCCAGCCCCAGTTCACGCAGCACCGCCAAGCCCTGGCTGGCAAACGCTTCGTTGAGTTCGATCACGTCGAAATCGCTGACGGCCAAGCCGAGGCGCTCAGTGAGTTTTCGCACCGCCGGCACCGGGCCGATGCCCATGACCCGAGGGGCGACACCGGCGCTCGCCATGCCGAGCACTTTGGCGCGGGCCGTCAGGCCGTGTTTCTTCACGGCGTCGGCCGAAGCCAGAATCAACGCCGCCGCGCCGTCGTTCACACCGGAAGCATTGCCAGCAGTGACGGTTTTGTCGGGGCCGTTGACCGGTTTGAGTTTGGCCAGTGTTTCCAGCGTGGTGTCGGCGCGAGGATGCTCATCCTGCGTGACGACCGTTTCACCCTTCTTGTGGGCAATCCGCACTTCAACGATTTCTTCAGCGAAAAATCCTGCAGCTTGCGCGGCGGCTGTCCGTTGCTGACTGCGCAGGGCGAAAGCGTCCTGGTCCTCGCGGGAAATTTCGTAATCGTCGGCCACATTGTCGGCAGTCTGCGGCATCGCATCGACGCCGTACCGGGCTTTCATCAACGGGTTGATGAAACGCCAGCCGATGGTGGTGTCTTCCAGCTTCATGTTGCGCGAAAACGCCGCATCGGCCTTGCCCATCACGAATGGCGCGCGGGACATCGACTCGACGCCGCCGGCAATCGCCAGCTCCATTTCGCCGCTGGCAATCGCGCGGAACGCGGTGCCGATGGCGTCCATACCCGACGCGCAAAGGCGATTGAGCGTAACGCCCGGAATGCTTTCCGGCAGTCCGGCCAGCAGCAGCGCCATGCGCGCCACGTTGCGGTTGTCTTCGCCGGCCTGGTTGGCGCAGCCGAGGAACACCTCGTCCACCGCGTTCCAGTCCACCGACGGGTTGCGCTCCATCAGCGCCTTGATCGGCACGGCGGCCAGATCGTCGGCGCGAACCGCCGACAAGCCACCGCCGAAGCGGCCGATGGGGGTGCGGATCGCATCGCAGATATAAACGTCGCGCATCAGGCTTCTCCGGGTGCTTGGCCGTGGGCCGCAGCGGTGCGGGCTTCCAGATCCCTCAGCGCCGTCAGCTCGACATCGGTGGGCTCGGCGGTGTTTTCAACCTGTTCGGCGAAGCGAATCGCCCAACCGGTGGCCGCCGTGACTTGCTCGCGGGTCACGCCCGGATGCAGTGCGGTAACCACGAATTCATGAGTCTCGGCTTCCGGTTCCATGATGCACAGGTCGGTAATGATGCCGACCGGCCCGGCGCCCGGCAGGCCGAGACGCTTGCGCGAATCACCGCCCTCGCCATGGCCGACCGAAGTAATGAAGTCGAGCTTTTCCACAAACGAACGCGACGACTGTTTAAGGATGATCAACACGCTTTTGGCCGAGCCAGCAATCTCCGGCGCACCACCGGCACCCGGCAGGCGGACTTTTGGCTGGTGATAATCACCAACGACCGTGGTGTTGATGTTGCCGAAACGGTCGACCTGCGCCGCACCGAGAAAACCGACGTCGATGCGCCCGCCCTGCAACCAGTAGCGAAAAATCTCACCGGTCGGCACAACAGTGTCAGCGGTTTCCGCCAGTTCACCGTCACCAATCGACAGCGGCAACACGCTCGGCTTGGCACCAATCGGACCCGATTCGTAGATCAGGACTACATCAGGTGAGGAAGTCAGCCGCGCCAGATTGGCGGCTTTCGACGGCAGGCCGATGCCGACGAAGCACACCGAACCGTTCTTCAAACGGCGGGCAGCGGCGACGGTCATCATTTCATTGGTGGTGTAAGTCATTACTTGGCCTCCGAAGCAGCGGCCAGCTTGGCCTGGAACTCGCTGAAGTCAGCGCAGCCGTGGATGTACTCGTTGATCCACGCGGTGAAGGTGTCGCGGTCCCGGGCAATCGGGTCCCAGGCCTGATAGAAACGGTTATCACGCTCGTTGTAGCCGTGAGCGTAGGACGGATGCGCACCGCCCGGCACATGGCAAACCGCGCTCAAGGCCCAGGTCGGCAGCACACAGGAGTTCATCGGCGCATTGAGGTCGTCGACAATTTCTTCGACGGTGACGATGCAACGCTTGGCCGCCAGCGCCGCTTCTTTCTGCACGCCGAGAATGCCCCACAGCAGCACGTTGCCCTTGCGGTCAGCCTTTTGCGCGTGAATCACGGTGATGTCCGGACGCACCGAAGGCACCGCCGCCAGCACTTCGCCGGTGAACGGGCAGGTAACAGTCTTGATCAGCGGGTTGACCTTTGGCAGGTCAGAACCGGCGTAGGCCCGCAACACCGCGAACGGCAGGCCGGAGGCGCCAGCGACGTAGGCATTGGCCAGGTCGGCGTGGCTGTGTTCTTCGATTTCCAGTGGGTGCGGCCACTGTTTCTCAACGGCGTCACGCAGACGGTGCAGCGACCCCACACCGGGGTTGCCGCCCCAGGAGAAAATCAGTTTGCGAGCACAACCGGCACCGATCAACTGGTCATAGATCAAGTCAGGCGTCATCCGCACCAGGGTCAGATCTTTCTTGCCCTGGCGAATGATTTCATGACCCCCCGCCGTCGGAATCAGGTGAGTGAAGCCTTCGAGCGCGACGGTATCGCCGTCGTTGACGAATTGCTTCACCGCGTCATGCAGCGAAAGGATTTCAGCCATGGGGCAGGCTCCCGTTTTGTTGTGAACCGACAGTGGAAGAAAAAGGCGCGAGGTTCAGCGCCGAAGTCCCTGAAGATTAAGCCCGCTAAAAATGCCAAACAATCCGATAATCGACTGAGTGTTCGTTTATCGAACAGATTGTAGTCTGGCTATCATTCTGTGTTGCCCCAAAAGATCGCAGCCTTCGGCAGCTCCTACAGTGGAATGTGTACGCCTGTAGGAGCTGCCGAAGGCTGCGATCTTTTCCCACAACACCGCTATCTCAACCTGGAATCAGGTCGCATCCGCATGACTGACCATGCCTTTGATCACTACCGCCGTGGTCGCCAATGCCGCCGGTATCACCAACGCCGTCAGCACCTGCTCGAAGTTCCAGCCCAGGCCCAGCAGGGTCGCGCCCATCCACGCACCGAGGATCGCGCCGAAGCGACCAATCCCGAGCATCCACGACACACCAGTCGCCCGCCCCTGGGTCGGATAAAACCGCGCCGCCAGTGACGGCATCGCCGATTGCGCGCCGTTGACGCACATCCCGGCCACCAGCACCAACGTCGCCAGTAGCGTGATGTGGCCCAGGCTCTGCCCTACCGCGTAGGCAAACACCCCGGCCAACAGGTAGAAAATACCGATGACCTTGTGCGGATTGAACCGGTCCATCGCCCAACCGACACCGACCGCGCTCAACACCCCGCCGAACTGGAACAACGCGCCAATGAACGCCGCCTGCTCCATGCTCGCGCCGCTGTCACGCATCAGCGTCGGCAGCCAACTGGTCAGCAGGTAAACGATCACCAGGCCCATGAAGTAGGTCAGCCACAGCAGCAAGGTGCCGGTGCTGTAGGTACCGGAGAAAATCACCGCAAACACGTTGCGGGCCTTCACGGTTTTCTGTTCCGGCACGCTGAAGCTGGACGCCTGGGCCACCACTGTCGGATCGATGGGTGCCAGGGTTTTGCGCACTTTGTCGGTGCCACGGTTACGGACCACAAGGTAACGCGCCGATTCCGGCAGCCAGAACAGCAAAACCACCGCGAGGATCAGCGGCAGAATCCCACCGATCAGCAACAGGCTGTGCCAGCCGAACGCCGGGATCAGCTTGGCCGAGATGAACCCGCCGCCAGCCATGCCGAGGTTGAAGCCGCAGAACATGCTGGTCACCAGCAGGGACTTTTTGCGCTCCGGGGTGTATTCCGACAACAGCGTGGTGGCATTCGGCATCCCAGCGCCCAAACCCAGGCCGGTCAGGAAACGCAGCACCAGCAATTGATCAACGTTGCTGCTGTAGGCCGAAGCCAGGCTGAAGATGCCGAACAGAAACACCGCGCCTACCAGTACGACTTTTCGCCCGAAGCGGTCAGCCAACGGGCCGGAACCCAGTGCACCGAAGACCATGCCAATCAGCGCGGCACTCATCACCGGGCCGAGGCTGGCGCGGTCGATGCCCCAGTCCTGGGAAAGGGCCGGCGCGATAAAACCCATGGCAGCGGTGTCGAGGCCATCGAGGAAGACAATCAGGAAACACAGGATCACCACCCGCCACTGGTAGCGCGAAATGGGTTGGGCATTGATGAAGGACTGCACGTCGAGGCAGTTTCCTACAGCAGACTGAGGCTGGTTCATTATTTTTATTCCACGCAAAGAACGCAGTCGAACAGGTGCCGGCCGAGGGCTGGCGCTGTCACAAAAAGGAAGGTGTCGGGATCAGGCGACCTGGTTTTGGCAGGAAAACCGGTGGAAGCAGCGACAGTCGGGAAACGTACGCATGGGGGTGGCCTCTTCTCATTATTATTGGGGTCGTCGTCCGGCGGCTGACCGAGGGTCAACAGCGCCGGATGACGCTGCCGCGACATTAATGATCCGAGGGAAAGAGCGTCAATTCGATAAACGCAACTCTGTGCGTTTATCGAACAGCTTAGGCGAAGACTGCTTATGCAAAAAGTTGTGCGCTGAGGTCGCGGCTGGCACTTAGCAAACCGGGCAAGAAGCGCTGCTCCAGTTCGTTGCGACTGACGCGTCCTGCGTGGGTACTGACGTTTAAAGCCGCCACCACCTGGCCGGAAGCGTCGTAAACCGGAACGGCAATCGAGCGCAGGCCTTGTTCCAGTTCCTGATCAACGATGCACCAGCCTTGCTGTCGCACCTCTTGCAGGCATTCAAGCAAGGCTTCGGGGGTGTGCAGGGTTCGGCTGGTCTTGGCCTGAAAATCCGCATGTTCGAGGTATTCGCCCAGCGTCGTGTCGTCCAGCGCGGCGAGCAGAATCCGGCCCATGGACGTGCAATAGGCCGGCAGACGCCCGCCCACCGACAAGTCCACGGAAATCAGCCGCTGGGTGGTCGCCGAGCGAGCGATGTAAAGAATGTCATCGCCTTCCAGCGTCGCCATGTTGCACGCCTCATGGAGTTGCTCGCTCATGCGGTCCAGGTACGGCTGGGCGGACACCGCCAGTGGGGTCGAGGACACGTAGGCATGGCCGAGGGTCAGGACTTTGGGCAGCAGCGAATAGGTGCGACCGTCGGTGGTGGCGTAGCCGAGTTTGATCAGGGTGTGCAGGCAACGTCGCACGGCGGCGCGGGGGATTTCCGTCCGATGGCTGATCTGGGCGATGGTCAGGTGGCGCTTGCGCTCCTGAAAGGCTTGCACCACCGCCAGGCCACGGGCCAGGGAGGTCATAAAGTCGGGGTCGCCGGTCATGGCCTGGATTCGTTTGGCCGGCGAGGCGACGATCGGCGGCGCCACTGAAGCGAAGGAGTTGCGCAGTTGATCGTTCATATCAGGTCCTTTTCCTACACGGATCAGTGGCTATTACAAGCGGCTCCTGGCCAGTACACAAGTCGCCGGCGACAAGATTGGGCGATTATCGAACCATCGACCGATAATCGCAATCGACGGCCGCCACCACCAGGCCCCTCAGTTTCCTATTCAGTAATGCTGTGAAATAAGGTTACTGTTGAGTGATCGCCGACTTAAGGGGCAATGTATGAGACCGAACTTGTCCGAGTTGTTGGCGCCAGAAACAGGTCGCTGAAAGTGGCAATGCGAAACTCTAATGCCCCTTAAAAGTTACGAGTAAAAAAACATCACACACCAGGAACCACTTTTAACTCTCAAGAGATAGTGTTCTTCGAATCGACCGCTATAATGCACATCAGTGGCCCGCCGGTTTCTTACTTGCCGATTGTGCCACCCGGAGCGCGATGTCCCATCGCCGCCGCCCGCAGCAAGCACCTGACGCTTATGTGATAGACACCGCCAACGCGCTCGCTGAAACAGGATACTGAAGCTACGTCAGCTGTTTTCTCTGGTGCCGTGGCCGCCTGCAATATGGAACTGTTGATCACTCTGTCGTTAAAAAGCCGATGCCCTTTCAGGCATTGTCCTTTCAACGAACGTGGTCAATAAATTCGATGCAGCGCGTTTCACCAGAATTTATCTCAACTCAATCAGGTAGCACTGTGACGAAAGACGAACTGCGCGCGGAACTTGAGCGCCAGGAACAACGTTACAAGGAAGTTTACGGCGGGGAAGTCACCACCTACGCCGCCCAGCCCGAACCGGAACGCAAGCCCTGGCGTAAACGCGCCACCGTTCAAGATCAGGCTTTCACCCAAGAACTACAGAAGATGGAAAAGGAACTCAAAGCCGAAGAGCCTTGACCGCTCCGGCTTGAATCCTTCAAGGGTCTGCGTCTGCTCCCGCTAAAAGCGCGGTGTATCGACCATGCCTTTCGCGCCCGCTACAAGCGGGCGGCGGCCACCTCACCCACCGGATGAGGCAAATGGCGCATGTCCGACCCTCTTCTCAGATATTTCATACAAGCGGTTTAGCCTCTCGCGCCCTCGAGAGAAACCCTTGTGGCTGCTAGCTTTTCAAAGAAAATCAAAGAGTTGCAAACCCCAGTAAAAAGCTGGGGCTTTGGGCTTCGCTACAAACTAATTCGTTGAAGAATGTTACCGACGAGCAGCTAGTGCATCGATTTCCAGTCTTTTCTGGCATAATCGCGCCCCCTTACGACCGGGTCAGAAAACCTTCATGATCGATTTATTCAGCGGACTAGATGCTTGGGTGCTTGTGAGCCTCTTGCTCGCCCTGGCCTTTGTCCTCGCCTTCGAGTTCATCAACGGCTTTCATGACACTGCCAACGCGGTGGCCACTGTTATCTACACCAAAGCCATGCCGCCTCATCTGGCGGTGTTCTTTTCCGGTGTGTTCAACTTTCTCGGCGTGCTGCTGGGCGGTGTGGGCGTGGCGTATGCCATCGTTCACTTGCTGCCGGTAGAGCTGCTGATCAATGTGAACACCGGACACGGACTGGCCATGGTGTTCTCGTTGCTTGCCGCCGCCATCACCTGGAACCTGGGCACCTGGTACTTCGGTATCCCTGCCTCCAGCTCCCACACCCTGATCGGTTCGATCCTCGGTGTCGGCCTGGCCAACGCGTTGATCAACGACATTCCGTTGGCCGATGGCGTGAACTGGCAGAAGGCGATCGATATCGGCGCGTCCCTGGTGTTCTCGCCAATAGCCGGCTTCATCGTTGCCGCGCTGGTGTTGATCGGCCTTAAATGGTGGCGCCCGCTGTCGAAGATGCACAAGACGCCGGACCAGCGTCGCAAGCTCGACGACAAGAAGCACCCACCGTTCTGGAACCGTCTGGTACTGGTGATCTCGGCCATGGCCGTGAGCTTCGTGCACGGTTCCAACGATGGCCAGAAAGGTATCGGCCTGATCATGCTGGTGTTGATCGGTATCGTGCCGGCGCAGTTCGTACTCGACCTGAGCAGCACCACTTACCAGATCGAACGTACCCGCGATGCGACCCTGCACTTGAGCCAGTTCTACAAGCGCAATGCCGACACCCTGGGTGAATTCCTGGCGCTGGGCAAAAGCGTGGAAGGCGACTTGCCGGAGAAATTCCGTTGCAACCCGCAACAGACCGAACCGACCATCAGCGCCCTGCTCGACACCCTCAAGGGTGTAGCCGACTACCATTCGCTGCCGTCGGAAAGCCGCATCGAAGTGCGTCGCTACCTGCTCTGCCTGGATGACACAGCACGCAAAGTCGCCAAGCTCCCAGGCCTGCAAGCCCGTGAAAAGGCTGACCTGGACAAACTGCGCAAAGACCTGACCACCACCACTGAATACGCCCCGTTCTGGGTGATTCTGGCGGTTGCCCTGGCCCTGGGCCTGGGCACCATGGTTGGCTGGAAACGCGTGGTACTGACCATCGGCGAGAAGATCGGCAAGCAAGGCATGACCTACGCACAAGGCATGTCGGCACAAATCACCACCGCCGGCATGATCGGCCTGGCCAACATCTTCAGCCTGCCGGTGTCCACCACCCACGTCCTGTCCTCGGGCGTGGCCGGCACCATGATCGCCAACAAAAGCGGCCTGCAAGGTGGCACCGTCAAAACCATCCTGCTGGCCTGGATCCTGACCCTGCCAGCCACTGTAGCCCTGTCGGCCGGCCTGTTCTGGCTGGCGTCGAAGGCGCTGGGTAGCTGATACATCGCTGCAACGAAAAAGGCGCGTTCCGTGAGGTTCGCGCCTTTTTCATACCTGCTGCTTTCTTCCAAACACTGTAGATCCCTGTGGGAGCGGGCTTGCTCGCGAAAGTGGTGTATCAGTCGAATTCAATATCGCCTGGCACACCGCCTTCGCGAGCAAGCCCGCTTCCACAGGAGTTCGGTGTACTGCCCGTTAAATCGTGGACAAAAAAAGGGCAACCGAAGTTGCCCAAAATGCCTTGCGTGCTCATTGCGTCCGGAAAGACCTACGGTTTGCGCTTATGGGAATCCTTCCAGATGAAATATCCAAACCCTGCAAAAAACAGAACCATGAGGCCGACTGTCAGCACTCCGGCGATCACCACGTTATCGAAAAACATGACTGGCCTCCTGCACTTGCCCTGTTGCGATGGGGCTAAGTTAACCAATCGGGCAGGAGAGAAAATTGACCGGGATCAATGCCGCCCGAGACTGGGCGTAAAGGAGGGAAATAACTGACCTGCATCAATCGATGCAGGGGGTTTCAACGCTTTTTCGGTTTGTTTTTCGGCTTTTTCTTCGCTTTACCCAACGGCATGGCCTGCTCGAACGCCTGGCGGACTTCGTTCAGGCGCTTATCGTTGAGGTCATGAACCCGCTTGGCGCGTTCGGCATTAAGGTCGATCAGTTTGTCGTCTTGGCTCATGGTGTTCAGTGCATCGCTGGAAAGGAAGTTCAGTCGGGATTGCGCCAATAATGCGGTCTGGCGCCCGCGCTGACCAGTCACCTGCGCAACGAGGGCTTAACAAAATATGTGCTCAAGGCGATGTTTCACCGCACAATCGGTGCTTTGCGATGGACCCAAAGGACCCGACTGTGGAATTGCACCAGGACCTGCCGCCCTTGATGGCCCTGCGCGCCTTCGAGGCCGTGGCCCGCCATTTGAGTTTCATCAAGGCTGCCGATGAGCTGTCGGTGACCCAAAGTGCAATCAGCCATCAGGTGCAGAAACTCGAGCAATTCCTCAACCAGCGACTGTTTATTCGCCGCACCCGGGCCATCGATCTGACACCGGCCGGCGAAAGCTATTACCGCAAGATTCAACCTGCGCTGGAATCCATCGCCTCGGCCACCCGTGAACTACGCGGTAATGAACAACAGGAAGCCACCCTACGCATCGGCCTGCTCGCTTCGTTCGCCACCCTGTGGCTGGCACCGCGACTGGCCGGTTTTAACGCGCGCTATCCCCAGATTCATGTGGAACTGCTGCCCTCGGTGCAATTGGCCGACGTCAGCGGCGGCGAAGTAGACCTCGCGATCCGCTACGGCAAGGGCGGCTGGCCCAAGGTCCAGGCCCGGCGATTCATGCTGGAAACGCTCACCCCAGTGTGCAGCCCAGCGTTCAAGGCGCAAGGCGTCGACAAAGGCCCGTTGCTCATGGCCAAGTCCTACCAGCCGTTCGAGTGGACAGACTGGAGCGCCCGTAACGCCGTCGACCTCAGCCATTACCCCAGCGTGATGCTCCACGACTACAACATCGTCGTCGAAGCCGCCGTGGCCGGCCAAGGCATCGCCATGGGCCGCCAACACTTGATCGAACGCCGGCTCAAGGAAGGCGCGCTGGTAGAAGCCTTCGATACCCCGCCATTCCTTGGCGAGATCGGCTATTGGCTGGTCACCCCGGATCGCCCGCCCAGCCATGCGGCCGAATGCTTCGCCCAATGGTTGAATGAAATCGTCGACACATGAACCAAATGAATACGTCGGATTAAATCTATGCGTTTGTCGCGCGGCCGCGACGCCAACATGCTGAGCCCTTCATTCAGGAGGATTCACCATGACCGATTCACTCGCCCAACGCGTCCAGCAACTCGGCCTGAAGCTGCCAACCCCAAGCCAGCCGATCGCCAACTACGTCAACCATGTGGTCAGTCAGAACCAGCTCTACATTTCGGGGCAGATTCCGATGCTCGACGGCAAACCAGCCTTCGTCGGACGACTCGGCGACGCAATCTCCGAAGAAGAAGGTGCCAACGCCGCTGAACTGGCGGCATTGGGCTTACTCGCGCAACTGAGCGATGCATTGGGCGATGACCTCTCAAAACTGGTGCGAATCATCCGTCTCGGCGTATTTATCGCCAGCTCCGCAGAATTCCAGCGCCAGGGCGCGGTGGCCAACGGCGCGTCGAACCTGCTGGTCAATGCTCTCGGCGAGAAAGGGCGGCATGTACGTACGGCTGTTGGTGTTTCCAGCCTGCCGGGCGGTGTAGCCGTGGAAATCGACGCGATTTTCGAGCTCAAACCATGAACCGTGCCGAAGTGGAGCGTTTGCGGGCGGCCACTCCGGGTTGCGCCCGCGTGATTCACTTCAACCATGCGGGCGCCTCGCTGCCAAGCCAGGCGACCCTCGACGCGATCCGCGAGCAATTGCAACGCGAAGCCCTCGGCGGTCCGATGGAGGCCGCCGATCAAAGCATCCAGGCCCGCGCCCGAACGGCGGCGGCGACCCTGCTGAACACCGTGCCCGAAACCATCGCCTTCGCCAGCAGCGGCTCGGCGGCCTGGGGCATGGCGTTCAACGCGCTTGGACCTTGGCAAACCGGCGACCGGATTCTGGTCGGCCGCCACGAATGGGGCGGCAATCTGGCGTGCATCGCCCGGGCTGTCAGCGCTGGCGCGCAACTGGAGATAATCCCCTGCGACGAAACGGGCGCGGTGTCCGTAAGTGCCCTGGTGCAAATGATCGACCCAAAAGTGAAGTTGATCGCCCTGACGTGGCTGCCCGCCAACGGTGGCCTGATCAATCCCGCCGAGGCGATTGGCGTGGTGGCGCAACAACACGGCATCGCTTATTTCATCGACGCCGGCCAGGCGCTAGGGCAATTGCCCTGTGATGTCCAGGCGCTGAACTGCGATGTGCTCAAGGGCGCCGGGCGCAAATTCCTCCGAGGGCCTCGAGGAACGGCACTGCTTTACATAAGGCCGGGATTTGTGGAGCGGCTAAAACCGACTCAACTCGATGTGTTTTCAGCCCCGTGGGACGGTGAAGGCTTTGCCCTGCGCAACGATGCCCGGCGCTTTGAAAGCAGCGAAGTGTCTGTGGCCTTGCTGGCCGGGTTGGCGAATGCGCTGGAAGAATGCAACGGTTGGGGCGTTTCAAACATCCGTCAGCGGATCGATTCGCTCAGTCGGCGCTTGCGCGAACAGCTCATAACGATCCCCGGCCTGACACTGCACAACCTCGGCCTGGCCGATCATCAATCCGGGCTGATCGCGTTCACGCTCAAGGGTTGGGACAGCGTCGAGCTCAAGCAACGGTTGGCACAGCATGGGATCAACATCGGCGCCAATGGTGTGGCCTATACACCGTTGGATATGCAGGCCAGAAGACTCGAGAGCATTGCGCGGATTGCAGTGAGTTATTTGAACACCGAGGAGGAGATTGATGTGTTGTTGGGGAATCTGGGGGAAATGGCCAGAGACGACGGCGTCTGAAAAGATCGCAGCCTTCGGTAGCTCCTACGGGGGGCGAAGTCAGATCTTAGATCTGGATATCGACCCAAAGCCCTTGGCGCGGCTGATCGTCTATCAACGGTGCGACCGGCACAGTGTTGTCGGCATTGAGTTCGTCACCGGGAATCGCCAGGTGTTCTTCCGGGTCCTCATCGGCCTCGCGACGGCGGCGATCTTGCTCCTGCTTTCGGCGCTGTTCTTCGCGCAGTTGCAGGGCGGCCTCTTCCGGGTCGCGTTTTTGCATGTCGATCGTGCTGTCGCTGGAGCTTTCCTGCACAGGCACTACCGGCGGAATGTCCGGGCGCTGGCGGATCGGGTCCTGCTGTGAGGTGATCGGCACGGCACTCAAGGGCAGCATCGGTTGCAGCATAATTATTAGTCTCCTGTCTTCAGGCTGTCGGCTGCGCAGGTTGCGACTTGAGCCATCGGTCGCAAAGTTGTGAACCAGCACACGTGCGGGCCGCTATGTTTTATCCGACAGCACAGAACTCAAGCGTTCCCCAAGATCAAAAGATCGCAGCCTTCGGCAGCTCCTACATGAGTAATCCTTTGGCCCTGAAGGCTCATTCCGTTAAGATAGCCCGCTTTTTCAAGGTGGGAGTCAGGCAGCATGGCGCAGCAGTATCAACCGGGGCAACGCTGGATTAGTGACAGCGAAGCCGAGCTGGGTTTGGGCACCGTTCTGGCACAGGACGGCCGCTTGTTGACCGTGCTCTATCCGGCCACTGGCGACACTCGTCAGTACGCGCTACGGAATGCGCCCCTCACACGTGTGCGGTTTTCGCCGGGTGACTCGATCACTCACTTCGAAGGCTGGAAACTGACCGTACAGGAAGTCGACGACGTCGATGGCCTGCTGGTCTACCACGGCCTCAACGCGCAGAACGAAGCGGTCACCCTGCCGGAAACCCAACTGTCGAACTTCATTCAGTTCCGTCTGGCCAGCGATCGTCTGTTCGCCGGGCAGATCGACCCGTTGGCCTGGTTCTCCCTGCGTTATCACACGCTGGAACACACCAGCCGTCAGTTGCAGTCTGCCCTCTGGGGCCTGGGCGGCGTGCGTGCGCAGCCAATCGCGCACCAATTGCACATCGCCCGTGAAGTCGCCGACCGTATCGCGCCTCGGGTTCTGCTGGCGGACGAAGTAGGCCTGGGTAAAACCATCGAAGCCGGCCTGGTCATCCATCGCCAACTGCTCTCGGGTCGCGCCAACCGCGTGTTGATCCTGGTTCCTGAGAACCTGCAACACCAGTGGCTGGTCGAGATGCGCCGCCGCTTCAACCTGCAAGTCGCGCTGTTCGACGAAGAACGCTTTATCGAAAGCGATGCCGCCAACCCGTTCGAAGACACCCAGCTCGCGCTGGTTGCACTGGAATGGCTGGTGGACGACGAGAAGGCCCAGGACGCGCTGTTCGCCGCCGGTTGGGACTTGCTGGTCGTCGACGAAGCCCACCACTTGGTGTGGCACGAAGAAAAGGCCAGCCCGGAATACTCGCTGGTTGAACAACTGGCAGAAGTCATTCCTGGTGTGCTGCTGCTGACCGCGACCCCGGAACAACTGGGCCAGGACAGCCACTTCGCGCGTCTGCGCCTGCTCGACCCGAACCGTTTTCATGACCTGCACGCCTTCCGCGCCGAGAGCGAAAACTATCGCCCGGTGGCCGAAGCCGTTCAGGAGCTGCTGGACAAAGGGCGCCTGTCGCCTGAAGCGCACAAGACTATTCACGGTTTCCTCGGCAACGAAGGCGAAGCGCTGCTGACCGCGGTCAACGATGGCGACGCCGAAGCCAGCGCCCGTCTGGTGCGCGAGTTGCTCGATCGCCACGGCACCGGCCGCGTGCTGTTCCGTAACACCCGCGCCGCCGTGCAGGGTTTCCCGGAGCGCAAACTGCACCCGTACCCGCTGCCGTGCCCGGACGAATACCTCGAACTGCCGCTGGGCGATCACGCCGAGCTGTACCCGGAAGTCAGCTTCCAGGCCCAGCCGGATGCCAACGAAGAAGAACGCTGGTGGAAATTCGACCCACGCGTCGAGTGGCTGATCGATCAGCTGAAAATGCTCAAGCGCACCAAAGTGCTGGTTATTTGCGCCCACGCCGAAACCGCCATGGACCTGGAAGACGCCCTGCGCGTACGTTCCGGCATTCCGGCCACGGTCTTCCACGAAGGCATGAACATCCTCGAGCGTGACCGCGCCGCCGCCTACTTCGCGGATGAAGAGTTCGGCGCGCAAGTGCTGATCTGCTCGGAAATCGGCAGTGAAGGTCGCAACTTCCAGTTCTCGCACCACTTGGTGCTGTTCGATCTGCCAGCGCACCCGGACCTGCTCGAGCAGCGTATCGGTCGTCTGGACCGGATCGGCCAGAAACACATCATCGAGCTGCACGTGCCGTATCTGGAAACCAGCCCGCAAGAGCGGCTGTTCCAGTGGTACCACGAAGCGCTGAACGCGTTCCTCAACACTTGTCCGACCGGCAACGCCTTGCAGCATCAGTTCGGCCCGCGCCTGCTGCCGCTGCTGGAAAACGCCGACGATGGCGAGTGGCAAGCCCTGATCGACGAGGCCCGCGGCGAGCGTGAGCGTCTGGAAGCCGAATTGCACACCGGTCGCGACCGCTTGCTGGAACTCAACTCCGGCGGTTCGGGCGAAGGCGATCAGTTGGTCGAGGACATCCTTGAGCAAGACGATCAGTTCGCCCTGCCGATCTATATGGAAACCCTGTTCGACGCGTTCGGCATCGACAGCGAAGACCATTCGGAAAATGCGTGATCCTCAAGCCGAGCGAAAAAATGCTCGACGCCAGCTTCCCGCTGGGCGACGACGAAGGCGTGACCATCACCTACGACCGCAACCAGGCGCTGTCTCGCGAAGACATGCAGTTCATCACCTGGGAACACCCGATGGTCCAGGGTGGTATGGACCTGGTGTTGTCCGGTTCGATGGGCAACACCGCCGTAGCGCTGATCAAGAACAAGGCGCTGAAACCTGGCACCGTGTTGCTGGAACTGCTCTACGTCAGCGAAGTGGTTGCCCCGCGCTCCTTGCAACTGGGCCGTTACCTGCCGCCGGCCGCCCTGCGCTGCCTGCTCGATGCCAATGGCAACGACCTGTCGGGCCGGGTGTCGTTCGAAACCCTGAACGATCAACTGGAAAGCGTGCCGCGCGCCAGCGCCAACAAGTTCGTCCAGGCTCAGCGCGATCAACTGACGCCACGGATCAACGCCGGCGAAGAGAAGATCGCCCCGCGTCACGCCGAGCGTGTGGCTGAGGCGCAACGTCGCCTGGCTGCCGACACTGACGAAGAACTGGCACGCCTGACCGCGTTGCAAGCGGTCAACCCGACCGTACGCGATAGCGAACTGGTTGCCCTGCGCAATCAGCGCGAGCAAGGCCTGGCCATGCTCGACAAGGCTGCGCTGCGACTGGAAGCAATTCGGGTGTTGGTAGCGGGTTAATCGCCCTCTCCTACTCCGTAGAAACAAAAAAAGGCCCGCAGTGATGCGGGCCTTTTTTTGTCTGCCGGAATGATGGGGTGTGGCTGATGGCCTGATCGCGAGCAAGCTCGCACCCACAGGGGATCTGTGGCGTTCACAAATCCAATGTGGGAGCGAGCTTGCTCGCGATGGCGGTTACGCAGTCACCGCAGCACCTTCAGGCTCAACGACAGCCACCAACCCGTCCTTCATCCGCTTTGCATCACGCACAAAACACCGCGACGCCATAAATAGAAACACCATGGTGAAAAACAGCGCCACCGGGATCAAGTACATCGCGTCATGCAGACCGATAGCCTTGAACGCTTCGGTCATCTGCTCGGCACCCTCCGTCAGCATCGCCGAATGCGCAAAGTGATCGGATAACCCACCGACCACCACCGGCCCCAATCCACCGCCCAACAAATACAACCCGGCAAAGAACATCGCCATGGCCGTTGCCCGCAGGCGCGGTTCGACCACGTCCTGAATCGCCGTATAAACGCAGGTGTAGAAGTTGTAGGCAAACAGCCAGCCCAGACTGAACACCGCGACAAACACCCCGATTTCAATGCGCCCGGCATGCAGCGCCCACGCGGTGCACACCGTCGAGATGATCAAACTGAACGCGGCAAACAACAGTCGCCCATTGGCCACACGCTGGTGAATCTTGTCGGCGATCCAGCCGCCCAGGGTCAAGCCGAACAGCCCGGTCACGCCGACGATCACCCCGGTCGCCACCGCCGCTTCCTGCAACGGCATCAGGAAATAGCGCTGCAGCATCGGCACCAGGAACGAGTTGCAGGCATAGGTCGCGAAGTTGAAGCACAGCCCTGCCAGCACCAGCCAGAGGAACGTCGGCACGGCCAGTACGCGACGGATCGGCCGGTCCACACGTTCCTGGGACACTTGCACGCTTTCCGCTGCGCCGCGTTTCGGTTCTTTAATGAAGAACATGAAGATCGCCAGGATCAACCCCGGCACCGCCGCGATAAAGAACGGTGCGCGCCAGCTATCGAAAGCCTTGACCATCGCGCCGATGGTGAAGAACGCCAACAGCAGGCCCAGCGGCAGCCCGAGCATGAAAATCCCCATGGCTCGCGCCCGACGGTGGGCCGGGAACAGGTCGCCAATCAGCGAGTTGGCCGCTGGCGCGTAACTGGCTTCACCGATGCCGATGCCCATGCGCACCAGCAGGAAGCCCCAGAAACTGCCGACCAGGCCATTGACCGCCGTCAACCCGCTCCACACCGCGAGGCCCCAGCCCATTAACTTGCTGCGCGAACCGGTATCGGCCATTCGCCCCAGCGGCAGACCGGCAATCGCGTAGACGATGGTGAACGCGGTGCCGATGATCCCAAGCTGAAAGTCGCTGAGGTGCCATTCCTTACGGATGGGCTCAATAATGATGGCGGGGATGGTGCGGTCGAAGAAGTTGAACAGGTTGGCCAGGAACAGCAGGAACAGAATGCGCCAGGCATTCGCCGCTTGGGTCGAGTTCTGCATGGGGTCCGTCTCTTTTATTGTTATGAAGGCTTCGCTGCCCCCGGAATCTGCAATCTAGTCAGGCTCGCGCGGCATGTCTGTGATCATTCGCCAGCCTGATATCAGTCCATCGAATCCCAGCCAGACATAAATCCTGTAGGAGCGAAGCTTGCTCGCGAAAGCGGTCGTTCAGTCGATATCTTCGTTGGGAGACAGACCGCTTTCGCGAGCAAGCTTCGCTCCTACAGATCTTATGAAATCTCAAGCCTGGCGCCGACAAAACGTGTGAAAAATATACCTCTGCACCCCCTTCCAAACCCCAAGGCGAAGCCTAGAATAGCGGCCTTGTCTGCCCCACCGTTGCCCCCATCCCTCTTTGACTATCGCCCATGTCCGAAGCCAGTCCGTGTCTGAATTGCGGTGCCTGCTGTTCTCATTTTCGCGTGTCTTTTTTCTGGGGTGAATGCACCTCGGCCGGGGGTACGGTGCCCGACGATCTGGTCGCGCCGATCAGCCCCAGCAGGGTCGCCATGCTCGGCACCGACTGCAAACCCACCCGCTGCGTCGGGTTGGTCGGCGAGGTCGGCAGTACCGTGCAGTGCTCGATTTACGATCAGCGTTCCAGCACTTGCCGGGAGTTCGATGCGTCCTGGGCCAATGGCGAAGCGAACGTGGATTGCGATGCGGCGCGGGCTGCATTCGGCCTGCCGGCGCTGCAACCCGAGTTCGAAATAGCGGTATGAACTGAGTGCTTGAGGCTTAGCGCCAATCGCTATCGACCCCATGCCAAAATCATTAGAGTCACCGTGCCATCACGCCTTGCGCTCTGCCGATGACCTCTATACTCCAGAGCATTCGCCAGCGCTCATGGCGCAGAGACGGGGCATGCTATGGAGTGGCTTGGTTTGCAGTTCGTTACCGAGCTGCCGCAGAACGGGCAGGTCATCCTCAACTGTACGTACAACCCCTTTCTGGTGCTGTTGGCCTACGTAGTGGCCTGTGCGGCCGGTTTCGCCACACTGGACATGACCGAACGGGTCGGCCACGTGGAAAAGTCCGGTTCCCAGCGGCTCTGGCGCTGGGTCGGTGCCGGGTGCCTGGCGGGCGGGATCTGGGCCATGCATTTCATCAGCATGCTGGCGTTCCAGGCGCCGATCGAGATTCACTACCAACTGCCCATCACCCTGCTCTCGCTGTTATTCGCCCTGACCGCATCGTGGCTGGCCATGCACACGCTCAGTCATCCTGACCTCAATTTCTGGCAATACCTGCGCGCCGCGATCTGGATCGGATTGGGCATCGCAACGATGCACTATGTGGGGATGGCCGCCATGCGTTCGGTGGCGACGGCTTATTACCACCCAGCCCTGTTTGCGCTTTCCATCGTGATCGCGATTGGCGCCAGCCTCGCCGCACTGTTGATTTCCAGTCGCCTGCGCGATGGCAACGGCACGTTTCATCAACTGCTCAAATTCACCGCCAGCCTGGTGCTTGGCGCCGGTATCGTCAGCATGCATTTCACCGGCATGGCGGCGTTAAGTCTGACGCTGCCCGTCAACAGCCTGCCAACGCTACCCACTGAAAACAGCCATCTGCAACTGGGGCTGACGGTGGCGATCATGACCCTGCTGATCATCGGCAGCTGCATCAGCGCGGCATTGGCCGACAAGAAACTGCAAAACAAGGAACACGACCTGCGCCGGGTCAACGCCCTGCTCAGCCAACTGGACCAGGCGCGCATGTCGCTGCAACAGGTGGCGCACTACGACGCCCTGACCAACCTGATCAACCGCCGTGGTTTCAATCAGATCTTTGCCGAGAAGCTGATCGAGAAAACCAACGAGGGCGGCATGCTCGCGGTGATGTTCCTCGACATCGACCACTTCAAGCGCATCAACGACGCCCTGTCCCACGCGGTCGGCGACGAGTTGCTCAAAGTGCTGGCCGGGCACATCAAGGGTTCGGTCCGCAGCCACGACGATGTGGTGGCGCGTTTCGGCGGCGACGAGTTCTGCATCCTCATCGGCCTGCACGACCGCGAAGAAGCCCGGCACATGGCCCAGCGCATCATGCTGAAAATGAAGGACCCCATCGAGCTGTCGGGACGGCGCATGGTCATGACCACCAGCATCGGCATCAGCCTGTTCCCCGAAGACGGCACGACCTGCGAGGACCTGCTGAAAAACGCCGACCTGGCGCTGTATCAATCCAAGGGCGGCGGTCGCAATAGCCTGCACTTCTTCAGCTCGAACCTCAGAACCCGGGCCACCATGGAGCTGCAACTGGAAGAAGAACTGCGCCACGCACTGCGCGAAGACGCCGGGCTGATGCTGTATTACCAACCGATCTACGACCTGAAAACCGGCCAGGTCACCAAGCTTGAAGCACTGATTCGCTGGCAACACCCGACTCACGGTTTGCTCACGCCGGACCGGTTCATCGCCATTGCCGAAGCCAACGGATTGATCGCAGAGCTGGACAACTGGGTGCTGCGCAAGGCCTGTGAAGACTTGGGCGAATTGTCCCGCCACGGCTGTGAAGAGTTGAAAATTGCAGTGAACTGCTCACCGATTAACCTGGCACGCGAAGAACTGGCTGACGAAATCGAGCACGTCCTGCGCGTAACCGGAGTGGAGCCCCAGCGCCTGGAGCTGGAAGTCACGGAAAACGCGCTGATGGGCAATATCGCCAATACCCTGGTGCTGCTGCGGCAGATTCGCGCCCTCGGCGTGTCGCTGTCGATCGACGATTTCGGCACCGGCTACTCTTCCCTGGCTTACCTCAAGCGCCTGCCGCTGAACACGCTGAAGATTGATCGCTCATTCATCCAGGACATCCCCAAGGCGTCCCAGGACATGGAAATCGTCCAGGCAATCATCGTCATGGCGCATACCCTGCATTTGCAGGTGGTCACCGAAGGCGTCGAGACCTTCGAGCAATACGAATTTCTTGAACGCCACGGCTGCGATTTCGTCCAGGGTTACCTGCTCAGCCGTCCGGTGCCGCTGGAGGAATTACGCCCGGTGCTGGACGAAATCAACCAGCGCAAGCACACGCACACGGT
The DNA here is from genome assembly GCF_034344865.1 of Pseudomonas sp. 10S4. Taxonomy (NCBI): domain Bacteria; kingdom Pseudomonadati; phylum Pseudomonadota; class Gammaproteobacteria; order Pseudomonadales; family Pseudomonadaceae; genus Pseudomonas; species Pseudomonas sp. 10S4. The sequence goes on along the minus strand of NZ_CP133774.1, from coordinate 3,381,467 downwards.
CAATCCGCTGAGTCTGGCTCGCGGTATAGCTGCACTAACGTTGACGGATCCTTTTCCAAAAAGCCCTGGCCCCCATGCAGGCGCATCAGTTGTGCGGCCAATCCGCTGATCGGCGTGGCCGAACCTTGTTCGCGCGAGAATTTCACTGCGGTGTCCAGATCCTTGAGCAGCGTGCGCACGTGCCATTTCACCGGTTCGAAACGGCTCTCGGCCATTTGCGGGGCGAGGATCTGCAAGGGTTTTGAATCAGCGAAACCGCCGGCCAGCGCTTCGGCGATCAGACTGGCGTCAACGCCGGAACGTTCGGCCAACGCCACGACTTCGGCAATCACCAGCGCATTGCAGGCGACGATCATCTGATTGCAGGCCTTGGTCACCTGGCCGGCACCGATGGCGCCCATGTGCGTCACGCGTTTTCCCAGACTCAGCAGCACCGGCCGCACCCGCTCAAGATCCGTCGCTGCGCCACCGACCATGATCGCCAGGCTGCCCGCCTCGGCACCGACTACTCCGCCCGACACTGGCGCATCCAGCCAACCCATGCCGGTTTTTCTGGCAAGTTCTGTCGCCATTTCCCGCGTGGCGGTGGGCTCAAGGCTGGAAAAATCCACCAGCAACTGGCCGTTTTTCCCACGCTCGGCAACGCCTGTCGGGCCGAACACCACCTCACGCACCACCGCCGTGTCCGCCAGGCACAGCATCACCACATCCGCGTGTTCGCACAGCTCAGCGGGCGTCGCGACCTGCCGTGCACCAGCCTCGACCAGCGGCGCGCACTTGTCCGGATTGCGGTTCCACACCGTCAGCGGATAGCCCACCGCCAGCAGACGCCGGCACATTGGCAAGCCCATCAAGCCGATCCCGGCGAACCCCAGTGAAGGTAACGCTGCCATCATTTAGCCTCCTTTTGATTAAAGATCGCCGAATACTGGCCGATTCATCATGACTCAGGAAAGGATTCCCCCGAGCGATACGCAGGCTTTGGCCCTGTCGCCTGGGCAATACACGCGCAACAAGACGCGAGATCCCATTCCGTGAGGTTCGATGACAGCGTGTCGTCGAGTCAACCAGTCCAGGTACATGGCGCACAATGACTTCTAAAAACAATCCGGCCACTGCGGTATCCGATCTGACTCTGAGCCCAGCGGCGAACAGCCCATCGCCGTCGCCGTCGAAGCCATTGATTCCGTCGCGCCCATTGGCGACCCAGCAGTACCTGTACTTCACCGAAACCAATACCGACCGCATCCTCGACAACCTCGACGGCCTGCGCGACATGGTGTTCCCGCGCCCACCACATCTGGAAGGCGACGGCGAACAGCACAGCGAACAGGAATTCCCGTCGGTGTGCCTGATTGGCCTCGGTCGCTGCGGTTCGAACATCGCGCTGGACGTTGCCGAACTGGTGTACAACGCGCGCAAGTTCTACCTCAACGAATTCAACAACGAAGACCGTCTTTCGCCGGACAAACGCTACGCCGAAAAAGGCTACGGCCCGGCCCAATGGATTCGCAACAATTTGCGCCTGGGGTCGAACAAGGCCACCAAACCGGTGTTCCTGGTCGAACCGCTGGTAATGCTTGGCGACCTGGACAAAGACATCGCCGGGCGTATCCGTTTTTCGCGCAAAGGCGAAAAAAGCGGCTTCCTGCGCGACTACAGCAAAATGAAGATCATGGACTTGTCGGAAGTCCACGCCGGCGGCGCCGGTAACGCGCCGATCCTCGGCCAGTACTTGGCCAAGATCATCCTGAACAAGGACACCCAGCGCTTCTCCAGCCCCGACTGGAAGATGATTCACTCGTACCTGATCGACAGCTGCGGGATCAAGGCCAACCAGTCGCGCCTGTATTTCTCGATCTTCAGCGCTGGCGGCGGTACCGGTTCTGGCATGGCCTCGGAATTCGGCCTGGCCCAGCAGCACTCGTACATGAACAAGACGTTCGACACCAAGCCAATGGACGAGCACGACAGCAAAAGCGGCCACGCTTTCGTTTTCGAGCCGATCTTCACCAGTGGCATCTGTGTGCTGCCGAATATCTCCGACCACCGCAGCGAAATGTCCGAGGCGCTGCACATCAACGCCGGTCGCCTGCTGTGCAAATACCTGTCGGAAGAATGGGACTTCTCGTACAACTTCGACAATGAAGACAGCAGCGAAGCCAGCGTCATGGGCCGTATCCGCCCATGGAACGCGATGATGCTGATCTCCAACGACATCATGCGTTACGCCGAAGAGAGCGATGACGGCAACATCCAGAACATTGATGTCAATGCGATGGAAAAGCACGCCAACCAATACATCTCGCAACAGATCTTCAACATTCTGACGGCGCAGGCGGTCACGACTGACTACGACCAGAACTATTTCCGTCGTGCCGGCATCGACATCGGCGAAACCATTCGCCTGGACGCCAACGACCTGTTCATGAGCCTGGCCGGCCCGGTGGCGATTGCCTACGCCGAATCCGTGGTGCCGGAAACCCCACCGCCAAGCAGCGACAAGTTCAAGGTGTTCGACAAAGAGCCGCAGCGCCTGAACATCGACGACCTGTTCTTCCGCTCCATCGACCTGCCGCACTTCAACAAGGTCACCCAGGCCATCGAAGGCATCAGCCTGTTGCCGATCGAGTCCAAGCGCTATCGCGCCTCGCTTGAGCAGTACAAGAATTCCGGTTACGACGCGGCCGCGTTGCACGACCTACATTTCTTCAAGAATTGCTCGTCGGTGGTGTCGATCGTTTCGTTGCCGAAAGACTACAAACTGTCCTACATGGACCTGAACCGGTTGAAGACGCATCTCAACAGCCTGTTCCCGAACACCACGCTCAAGCGTTATGCGCTGGTGATCGGTGCCTCGGCCAACCTGTCGCTGACCACCCTGATCGCCAAGAGCCCGTGCCTGTCGGACGATTTCCTGACGTTGATCGTGGCCTTCATCAAGCGCTGCTTCGCGAAAAACCCGTACCGCTTCGACGAGACACTGGACAACTCGATCCTGGACTTCATCATCCATGAAGACTTCGACGAAGACCGGATCGACGACCTGCTCAACGAATTCGAAAACCCGGCGAAGATCCTCGACACCAACTGGTACGCGATCAAGCCGATGTACGAGAAGAAGTACCGCGAGCTGATCAACGACAAAGACAAGTTCGTCTCGATCAATGACATTCGCTTGTCGCGCGATTGCGTGAAGAAGGCTATCAAGTACCTGCGTGAGATTTACCGTCACCGGATTGGCAAGACCAAGGTTATTTCCCTTAATAACCACACGGGTAAAACCGCTTAGTCAGTGATGGGCCCTTCGCGAGCAAGCCCGCTCCCACATTCGACCGCGTTCCTTCAGGAAAAACGCGGTCACCTGTGGGAGCGGGCTTGCTCGCGGAAGCGGCTTTAAATTCGCCACATCTTTCACTTTTTACTCACACTCAGAAACAATTAAGCAGCCCTCAGGCTGCTCATAAAACTGTTCCCGTTACGTGCACGTCACCCTCGCCAAGACCCTTCTGTGGCCTTTCTCTACGGCAACATGCCATCACGCTACTCGCCTACACACTTTTGCCCGGCCAAGTAGCGCACTTAATTGGTGCAAGCCTTCAGTTCGTCGCCCTTTCCTGGATCAGAATCCACGGCGAAACCACTACCGCCCACAACTGAGGGTCGCGCTCGAAAAGATCCAGCGCCCGCGTTTCAGAGAGCTTGGCGAGGGTGTCGGCGGCCAGCCAGGCAGCCACTTTCTCGCCTTCATCCGTGGCCACGGCTTCGGCGGCAGCGATCAAATCCAGGCTTGGGTCGACCCACAATAGGGCACCCTTGGCAAAGAACGGTTCCAGTTCCTTCCAGGTAATAGATGCGGTCTCACCAAGCAGCTTGGCATAGAGGGTGCTAGGTTCTTGAGTCATGGGTCCTGTCCGGAAAAGAAATCGGCGTGAATGATAACGTCGGTGGTCTGGCAGAAAAACCCGGATGCAATTGAGTTACCGAATGAAATTCGCAGGAACGCCAAGGAATGCTGATGAATCAAGCGATTAGCCAGCTAACATCCCGCCGCAATTCTGTCTTTTTCTTTCAAAATAGCGACACCCTCAGGTTTTGCCCCCGGCGCTGCCTTCCCAGGCTAACAATCGGCGCTCTACACTGTACCGGTACAGTTGCCGGGGGCATTTTCCGGAGGATATCCAAGATATCTGACCCGGTTCTGCTGCTACGGCGCCAGGACTATAAAAACTACAACAGTAAGAGTGGAGCACTATGACTAAGGCTACTAAGCAGATTTCCAAACTGTTTGCCGCTATGGTTCTGGCCGGGGTTGCCAGCCATTCGTTCGCAGCTGACACCATCAAGATCGGTATCGCCGGCCCTAAAACCGGCCCGGTAGCCCAATACGGCGATATGCAGTTCAGTGGCGCCAAAATGGCCATCGAACAAATCAACGCCAAGGGCGGTGTCGACGGCAAGAAGCTCGAAGCCGTTGAATACGACGATGCCTGTGATCCGAAACAAGCGGTTGCTGTAGCGAACAAAGTCGTCAACGACGGCGTCAAGTTCGTGGTCGGTCACCTGTGCTCCAGCTCCACTCAACCCGCGTCCGACATTTACGAAGACGAAGGCGTGGTCATGATCACCCCGGCTGCCACCAGCCCGGACATCACCGCCCGTGGTTACAAAATGATCTTCCGTACGATCGGTCTGGACAGCGCCCAGGGCCCTGCCGCCGGTAACTACATCGCGGATCACGTCAAACCGAAAATCGTTGCTGTTCTGCACGACAAACAGCAATACGGTGAAGGCATCGCGACTGCCGTCAAGAAAACCCTCGAAAGCAAAGGCGTGAAAGTTGCCGTGTTCGAAGGCATCAACGCCGGCGACAAAGACTTCTCCTCGATCATCTCCAAGCTCAAGCAAGCCAACGTCGACTTCGTCTACTACGGCGGCTACCACCCGGAGCTGGGTCTGATCCTGCGTCAATCCCAGGAAAAAGGCCTGAAAGCCAAGTTCATGGGTCCGGAAGGCGTGGGTAACGACTCCATTTCGCAGATCGCCAAGGACGCTTCCGAAGGCCTGCTGGTGACCCTGCCGAAATCCTTCGACCAGGATCCGGCCAACGTCGCCCTGGCTGACGCGTTCAAAGCCAAGAAAGAAGATCCGAGCGGTCCGTTCGTGTTCCCTTCCTACTCGGCTGTTGAAGTCATCGCCGGTGGTATCACTGCCGCCAAGAGCGAAGACCCTGCAAAAGTGGCTGCAGCCATCCACGCAGGTTCCTTCAAGACCCCGACTGGCGACCTGAGCTTCGACGCCAAGGGCGACCTGAAAGACTTCAAGTTCGTGGTTTACGAGTGGCACTTCGGCAAACCTAAAACCGAAGTTTCGCCTCAGTAAGGCGTAGCCGACTGACTGCCAATAAAGCCCACGGCGTGCCGTGGGCTTTGTTTTACGAACGTATTGGGCCGCGCTGGCGTGATCCGCCAGTCTCCCCACCTGAAAATCTCAAAACCGTCATCAGCGGTTCGCTGGCAAACCTCGAATTCGAAGTGGATGCAGATCCACGGGGCTCGAGCGGGAAAATGACTCCACCAGTGAAATGCGTATCAGGTTTTTAGGAGCGCAGTAATGCCTGACATCTATCACTTCTTCCAGCAGCTGGTTAACGGCCTGACCGTTGGCAGCACATATGCCCTGATCGCCATCGGCTATACGATGGTTTACGGCATCATTGGAATGAGCAACTTCGCCCACGGCGAGGTGTACATGATTGGCTCCTACGTGGCGTTCATCGCCATCGCGGGCCTGTCCATGATGGGACTCGACAGTGTTCCGCTGTTGATGACCGCCGCCTTCATCGCAACCATCGTTGTTACCAGTGCCTACGGTTACAGCATCGAACGGATCGCCTACCGCCCTCTTCGCGGCAGCAACCGTCTGATCCCGCTGATTTCCGCCATCGGCATGTCGATCTTCCTGCAGAACACGGTTCTGCTGGCGCAAGACTCCAAGGACAAATCCATCCCCAACCTGATCCCCGGCAACTTATCCATCGGGCCAGGTGGCGCACATGAAGTGCTGATTTCCTACATGCAAATCGTGGTGTTCGTGGTGACCCTGGTCGCCATGCTCGGCTTGACGCTGTTCATCTCCCGCTCTCGCCTGGGTCGCGCCTGCCGCGCCTGTGCCGAAGACATCAAGATGGCCAACCTGCTGGGTATCAACACCAACAACATCATCGCCCTGACCTTCGTCATCGGTGCTGCGCTGGCGGCCATTGCGGCCGTGCTGCTGAGCATGCAATACGGCGTGATCAACCCCAACGCCGGTTTCCTCGTCGGCCTCAAGGCCTTCACCGCCGCAGTACTGGGCGGTATCGGCAGCATCCCCGGAGCCATGCTCGGCGGGCTGGTGCTCGGGGTGGCGGAAGCCTTCGGTGCCGATATCTTCGGCGACCAATACAAGGACGTCGTGGCGTTCGGTCTATTGGTTCTGGTGTTGTTGTTCCGGCCTACCGGCCTGCTGGGCCGTCCGGAGGTTGAAAAAGTATGACTAGGAATCTTAAACAGGCGTTGTTCAGCGCCTTGCTGGTGTGGGCTGTTGCCTATCCGGTACTCGGTCTGAAGCTGACCATCGTCGGCATCAACCTCGAAGTTCATGGCACCAGCAACGCCACGCTGATCACCATCGCCGTCTGTTCGGTGCTGATGTTCCTGCGGGTAATGTTCGACCAGAAGATCAGCGCGACGTGGAAATCCTCGCCAAGCATGCCGGTGATGCCGGCCAAGGTCAGCACCTTCCTGACTCTGCCGACCACCCAGCGCTGGATCATCATTGCGCTGATCATCGGTGCACTGGTGTGGCCGTTCTTCGGCTCCCGTGGCGCGGTGGACATCGCGACGCTGGTATTGATCTACGTAATGCTCGGCCTCGGCTTGAACATCGTGGTCGGCCTGGCCGGCCTGCTCGACCTCGGTTACGTCGGTTTCTATGCCGTCGGCGCCTACAGCTATGCGCTGCTGTCGCACTACTACGGTCTGAGCTTCTGGATCTGCCTGCCCATCGCCGGGATGATGGCGGCCACCTTCGGCTTCCTGCTCGGCTTCCCGGTCTTGCGCCTTCGTGGTGACTACCTGGCGATCGTGACCCTGGGCTTCGGTGAAATCATCCGTCTGTTCCTGCGTAACCTGACCGACATTACCGGTGGCCCGAACGGCATCAGTAACATTCCCAAGCCAACGCTTTTCGGACTGACCTTCGATAAAACTGCTGCCGAGGGCCTGCAGACGTTCCACGAATACTTCGGTCTGACCTACAACCCGGTCAACAAGGTGATCTTCCTTTACCTGATTGCGGTGGTGCTGTCGTTGTTCGCACTGTTCGTCATCAACCGCTTGCTGCGCATGCCGCTGGGTCGTGCCTGGGAAGCGCTGCGTGAAGACGAAATCGCCTGCCGTGCGCTGGGTCTGAACCCGACCATGATCAAGCTTTCGGCGTTTACCCTGGGTGCCTGCTTCGCCGGTTTTGCCGGCAGCTTCTTCGCCGCGCGCCAAGGGTTGGTGACACCGGAGTCCTTCACCTTCATCGAGTCGGCGACCATCCTCGCCATCGTGGTGCTGGGCGGCATGGGCTCGCAACTGGGCGTCGTACTCGCCGCTACAGTGATGATCCTGTTGCCGGAAATGATGCGTGAATTCAGTGAATACCGCATGTTGATGTTCGGCGCCTTGATGGTGCTGATGATGATCTGGCGTCCTCAGGGTCTGCTGCCCATGCAACGTCCTCACATGGAGCTGCGAAAATGAGCCGCGAGATCCTCAAAGTCGACAATCTGAGCATGCGCTTCGGCGGTTTGCTCGCGGTTAACGGCGTGGCCCTGACCGTGATGGAAAAACAGGTCGTGGCGCTGATCGGCCCTAACGGCGCCGGCAAGACCACCGTGTTCAACTGCCTGACCGGTTTCTACAAGCCAAGTGGCGGCAGCATCCTGCTCGACGGCCAGGCCATCGAAGGCCTGCCCGGCCACGAGATCGCCCGCAAAGGCGTAGTGCGGACCTTCCAGAACGTGCGGTTGTTCAAGGACATGACCGCGGTCGAGAACCTCTTGATCGCCCAGCACCGTCACTTGAATACCAACTTCCTGGCCGGTCTGTTCAAGACTCCGGCGTTCCGCAAAAGCGAACGCGAAGCCATGGAGTTCGCCGAGTACTGGCTGGACAAGGTCAACCTCAAGGCCTTCGCCAACCGTCCGGCCGGCACCCTGGCCTACGGTCAGCAACGTCGCCTGGAAATCGCTCGCTGCATGATGACCCGCCCGCGGATCCTCATGCTCGACGAACCGGCCGCCGGCCTGAACCCGAAGGAAACCGAAGACCTCAAGGCGCTGATCAGCGTGCTCCGCGAAGAGCACGACGTGACCGTGCTGTTGATCGAACACGACATGAAGCTGGTCATGAGCATTTCCGACCACATCGTCGTGATCAACCAGGGCACGCCCCTGGCCAACGGCACGCCGGAACAGATCCGCGACAATCCTGAAGTGATCAAAGCCTACCTGGGGGAAGCGTAAATGCTGCAATTCGAAAACGTTTCCACCTTCTACGGCAAGATCCAGGCCCTGCACAGCGTCAACGTGGAGATCCGCCAAGGCGAAATCGTCACCCTGATCGGCGCCAACGGCGCGGGTAAATCCACCCTGCTGATGACGCTGTGCGGTTCGCCGCAAGCCCACAGCGGTAGCATCAAGTACATGGGTGAAGAGCTCGTGGGGCAAACCTCGGCGCAGATCATGCGCAAGAGCATTGCCGTGGTGCCGGAAGGTCGTCGGGTGTTTGCCCGCCTGACCGTGGAAGAAAACCTCGCCATGGGCGGCTTCTTCACCGACAAGGGCGATTATCAGGAACAGATGGACAAGGTTCTCGGACTTTTCCCACGCCTGAAAGAGCGCTTTGCCCAACGCGGCGGCACCATGTCCGGCGGCGAACAGCAAATGCTCGCCATCGGCCGTGCGCTGATGAGCAAGCCCAAGCTACTACTGCTCGACGAGCCTTCGCTGGGTCTGGCGCCGATCATCATCCAGCAGATCTTCGACATCATCGAACAACTGCGCAAGGACGGTGTGACGGTGTTCCTGGTGGAGCAGAACGCCAACCAGGCGCTGAAAATTGCTGACCGCGCGTACGTTCTGGAGAACGGCCGGGTGGTGATGCAAGGCACTGGTGAAGCGCTGCTGACTGATCCGAAAGTGCGCGAGGCGTATCTGGGGGTTGAGTCATTTCGCTAAACAAAAAACGGCCTTCGGGCCGTTTTTTTATGCATTGTGAACCTTCACTGACAGCGGAGAGCAACAGGGTTAGTCGCCCTTATGAACGGTTGCGTAGTCTATTGCCTGTTGGACGGTGGTGATTTTCTCGGCTTCTTCGTCCGGGATTTCCATCTCGAACTCTTCTTCCAAAGCCATGACCAGTTCAACTGTATCCAGGGAATCCGCCCCCAGATCGTCAACAAAACTGTTGAAGTTCTTAAGCTCTTCGGGTTTCACGCCCAGTTGGTCACAAATGATCGTTCTTACACGCTCTTCTACGTCTGACATTTTCTTGCTCCCTGAGCATCATTTTTCAAGGGTTGAACCAAGTGTCTCTTTGGGATCAAGAAGCCCAACTACCTGCATCAGGTGATTAACGGCATGCAGGACGCCGATGTCCTGAAGCGTTGCCTTGTTGTTCAAAATCCGGCGAAGACAGTAATAGATAGTCAATTCGCCCAGCGCCGCGCTGCCATCCAGCATTCTCCGCTCGACGATGGCTTTCGACTTTACGTGGATCATGGTTTCCAGATAGTCAGTCAAATCGACTTTGTTCATGGCATTACTCCTGCTCAGTAACCTGCCTGGCGTTCAATGTATTCGCCGGCTGGGCAGTTTTCTACTGTCAGAAATAACAGGTCTAGATAACTAATCGCTATCAGCAGCTTGGGTTTATTCCAAACGCAACCATCGAAAATGTTCACAAATCCAAATGTGGGAGCGGGCTTGCTCGCGAAGGCGGTTGGTCAGTCAATATCTCTGTTGGATGTGAAACTGCATTCGCGAGCAAGCCCGCTCCCACAGGGTCTGTGCGGTGCCAGAGGTTAACGCTGAAGTCGGTCGAGGGCCTCACCACTGCGCTTGAACCAACCAATCAAATAATCCGCCAACACTTGGGTGCGCTTCGGCAAACCGCCCTGATACGGATGCACCAGGTACATCGGCATACGCCGAGTCTGATAATCACGCAGGAGCCAGCGCAATCGTCCGTCAGCCAATTCCGCTTGCAGCAGGTACGACGGCAACCGCGCGATACCGGCGCCGGCCAACGCCGCTTTCTTCAGCAGGCTGTAATGATTGCTGGCGAACGGTCCCGAGACACGAACTCGCAACAACTCGTGTTGCTGGTGATACAGCCATTCTTCGCGGCCGCTGTAATGGCTGTTGAGTAAACAACGGTGTTCGGCGAGGGATTGAGGCGTCAGCGGTTCGCCGTATTGCTCTAGGTAGGCCGGGCTGGCGCAGGTCATTTCGTGCCAAGCCAATAGCGGCCGGGCCACCAGGCGCTCGTCATTGTTCACCTCGGAGCGAACCGCCAGATCAAAACCGTCGCGGGACAAATCACGGTAGTTGTTGCTCAGGTCGAGTTCGATCTGCACCTCGGGGTACTTGCTGGAGAACTCCAGCAGCAAGCCATCGAAGAAGGTTTCCCCCAACGACACCGGAACTGTCATACGCACCGGTCCGGCCATGTCGTCCTTCAACCGCGCCAATGCCTGACGCGCTCGCTCCACTTGGACTACCAGCGCCTGGGCTTGCGGCAGCAGCGCCGCACCTGCTGCCGTCAAACTCAGGCGGCGAGTGGTGCGTTGCAGCAGGACCACGGAAAACCGCGACTCCAGCAGGCTGATGCGTTTGGAGAGTTGGCCCTTGCTGCAACCCAATTGCTGGGCCGCCAGGGTAAAACTCCCGGCTTCGATCAGCACCGCGAACGCCGCCAGGTCATCCATTTCGCTCATGGATTGTTTCCATTTGAAAACCAAAGGTTGCCTATTAGCACGCTTATCAACGGGAAAATCCACTCTAGACTTAGGCCTCGTTCAACCACTTCGAGGAACAGCACGATGAAGATTCTTTTGATAGGCGCAGGCGGCACCATCGGTTCGGCGGTCGACAAAGAGTTGTCGCAACGTCACGAAGTCATCCGCATCGGCCGCAACAGCGGTGATTTGCATGTGGATATCAGCGACAGCGCCTCGATCCGCGCCCTGTTCGAAAAGACCGGAAAGTTCGATGCGCTGGTCTGCGCCGCCGGTAACGTGACCTTCGCCCCGCTGGACGAAATGACCGCTGACAGCTTTGCCCTGGGCCTGAAAGACAAGTTAATGGGCCAGGTCAACCTGCTGCTGATTGGCCGCGAATTCGCCAATGATGGCGCCTCGTTCACCTTCACCACCGGCGTGCTCAGCCACGACCCGATTCGCAGCGGCGCCTCGGCAGCGTTGGTCAACGGTGCGCTGGACAGCTTCGTCCGTGCGGCCGCCATCGAATTGCCTCGTGGCCTGCGCGTGAACTCGATCAGCCCGACCGTGCTGCTCGAAGCCATGGGCAGCTACGCGCCGTACTTCCGCGGCTACAAGCCGGTTCCGGCAGTGGATGTGGCATTGGCCTACGCCAAAAGTGTGGAAGGCTTGCAGACTGGTCAGACATTCCACGTCGGTTAAGAACACCCCGATCCGGAGCTGCCGCAGGCTGCGATCTTTTGATCTGGCTTTTGATTTTCAGTGTTATTGAGAGGATCAAGATCAAAAGATCGCAGCCTTCGGCAGCGCCTACGGGAGATCGACGGGCGACATTGAAATCGGTGGGGTTGTGATGGACGGTCAGGCTGCGTAACGTGGCGGCACTTGTCTGGAGAACCAAAGATGCGTGTTGCCCGTTCCCTCGTCCTCGTTGCCCTGCTTCCATTGTTCGCCGCGTGCCAGTTGTTTGATGGTCCACGGCAAAGCGCCTCTCACGTCGGGCAAACCCGTATGCAGGGTCAGTTGACGGCGGCCGACGGCAAACTGGTGTTTCAGCCATGCAATGAATCGCGCAGCTTTGTGGTCAACGACACCGGTGGCACCAGCATCCTGCAAGAAGCCGCGACCCTGGCCGATGATCAGGGCAAGCTGTTCGCCGATGTGCGTGGCCGGATCGATGGCAGCCGTCTCGACCTGGAGCAGCTGTACCGCGTCGAGCGCTCGGGCACAGCGTGCGACGATCCCAACTTCAAACTGCTGATCCTGCGGGCCGCCGGTCACGGACCAGAGTGGAACGTCAAAGTCAGCGGCAAAGGCATGGTTATCGACCGCGCCGGCGAACCTCCATTGGCGGTGCCGTATGTTGAGGAGCAACTGGGCGATGGTCGTTTCAACCTCAGCAGCGAAGCCAACGGCAAGCACATTGAACTGTGGGTTGCGCCCAAACGCTGCGTCGACAGCAGCACCGGCAGTGTCCAGCACATGAGCTCTGAACTGCGGATCGACGGCCAGGTGCAGCGCGGCTGCGGGTATTTCGGCGGCTCGCGCAACGACTGATCGTTTTTGCCTCACGAGACCGGCGTTTGGGGCTTATAATCGCCGCCTTCAAACGCCTTGGCGCAGTTGTGCGCCCCGCGAACCGGATCCTGTCATGTTACGAATCACCGAACTCAAGCTGCCGATCGACCATCCCGAAGAAGACCTGCGCCCTGCCATCGTGCAGCGCCTGGGCATCGCCAGTGATGACCTGCTCGATTTCACCTTGTTCAAGTGCAGCTACGATGCGCGCAAAAAATCCTCCGAACTGTGCTTCATCTACACCATCGACCTCACCGCCAAGGATGAGGCGGCGCTGCTGCACAAGTTCGCCGATGACCGTAACGTCAACGTGGCGCCGGATGTCAGTTACAAAGTGGTCGGCCAGGCACCGGCCGATCTTGCGCAACGCCCGATCGTCGTCGGTTTTGGCCCGTGCGGGATCTTCGCCGGGCTGCTGCTGGCGCAGATGGGCTTCAAGCCGATCATCCTCGAGCGCGGCACCGAAGTGCGCCAGCGCACCAAGGACACGTGGGGCCTGTGGCGCAAAGGCGTGCTCGACCCTGAATCCAACGTGCAGTTTGGTGAAGGTGGCGCTGGGACGTTCTCCGACGGCAAGCTCTACAGCCAGATCAAGGACCCGAAGTTCATCGGTCGCAAAGTCCTGCATGAATTCGTAAAAGCCGGCGCGCCGGAAGAAATCCTCTACGTCAGCAAACCGCATATCGGTACGTTCCGTCTGACCGGCGTGGTGGAAAACATGCGTGAGCAGATCCGCGCATTGGGCGGCGAAGTACGCTTCCAGCAGCGGGTCACCGATGTATTGATCGAGGACGGCCAACTGGTCGGCGTCGAGCTCAATGGCGGTGAGCAGATCCATTCGAAACATGTGATTCTGGCCCTCGGCCACAGTGCCCGCGACACCTTCCGCATGCTCCACGGCCGTGGCGTGTTCATGGAAGCCAAGCCGTTCTCGGTGGGTTTCCGCATCGAGCATCCGCAGTCGCTGATCGACCGCGCGCGCCTGGGAAAATACGCCGGCCACCCGAAACTCGGCGCTGCCGACTACAAACTGGTGCACCACGCCAAGAACGGTCGTTCGGTCTACAGCTTCTGCATGTGCCCGGGTGGCACCGTGGTAGCGGCGACGTCCGAGCCGGGTCGCGTAGTCACCAACGGCATGAGCCAATACTCGCGTAACGAGCGCAACGCCAACTCCGGGATCGTCGTCGGGATCACCCCGGAAGTCGATTACCCGGGCGGCCCGCTGGCCGGCATCGAGCTACAGGAACGCCTGGAATCCCACGCCTTTGTGCTCGGTGGCAGCAACTACGAAGCCCCGGCGCAACTGGTCGGGGACTTCATTGCCGGCAAACCGTCCACCGAGGTGGGCAGCGTCGAACCGTCCTACAAACCAGGCGTTGCCTTCGGTGATCTGGCCTTGGCCTTGCCGGCGTTTGCCATCGAAGCCATTCGTGAAGCATTGCCAGCGTTCGAGAAGCAGATTCGTGGCTACTCGCTGCACGACGCAGTGTTGACCGGTATCGAGACACGCACCTCGTCGCCACTGCGGATTACCCGCAACGAGTCGATGCAGAGCTTGAACATCAAAGGCTTGTTCCCGGCCGGTGAAGGCGCGGGTTATGCGGGCGGGATTTTGTCGGCGGGTGTTGACGGGATTCGGATTGCCGAAGCCGTGGCTCGCGACATCCTCGGCCTGGAGGCCTGACACAAAACCCTGTGGGAGCGAGCTTGCTCGCGATAGCGGTAGATCAGCCAACATCTCTGTTGAATGCTCAGCCGTCATCGCGAGCAAGCTCGCTCCCACATTGGTTTCTAGGAGTGCATGCTATCCATGTCAGCACGCCAATCCCTGTGGGAGCGGGCTTGCTCGCGAAAGCGGTGGACCAGCCAACATCTCTGCTGAATGGAAAACCGTATTCGCGAGCGAGCCCGCTCCCACATTTTTGATCTTCGATGTGTCAGATATTGGCGCGCAGCACGCTGGCCGGCAGCGGCTCGCCGCGCTCGACACTCGCCGCCACCGCATCGATCAAGCCACTCAGTTCATACCCTTGGCCCTTGAGCCAATCCTGATCGTAATAGGTGGTGGCGTAGCGTTCGCCGCCGTCGCACAGAATCGCCACGATCGACCCCGACTCCCCCGCCGCAACCATCTGCTGGGCCGCCATCAAGGCGCCGATCAGGTTGGTCCCGCTCGACCCGCCCACTCGCCGGCCCAAGCGCTGCGCCAGGTAATGCATGGCTGCCAGGGACAGCGCGTCCGGCACCTTGACCATCGCATCGATCACTTTGGGCAGGAACGACGCTTCCACCCGTGGCCGACCAATCCCTTCAATCCGCGAACCGCAGTCCAGGCGCAGACTGGCGTCGCCGGTCAGGTAGTAATCAAAGAACACCGAGCGCTCGGCATCGGCGCACAGGACTCGAGTGCAATGCTGACGATAACGCACGTAACGGCCCAGGGTTGCAGTGGTGCCGCCGGTGCCAGGGCTGGAAATCAGCCAGCTCGGCTCCGGGTGCTGCTCGAAGCGCATCTGCTGAAAAATCGATTCGGCGATGTTGTTGTTCGCCCGCCAGTCGGTCGCACGTTCGGCGTAGGTGAACTGGTCAATGAAGTGGCCATCGTTTTCGCGCGCCAGGCGCTCGGATTCGGCGTAGATCTGAGTCGGATCGTCCACCAGATGGCTCTTGCCGCCGTAAAAAGCAATCTGCGCGATCTTCTCTTTGGAGGTGGTCGCCGGCATCACCGCAATAAACGGCAAACCGAGCAAACGAGCGAAATACGCCTCGGAAATCGCCGTCGAACCGCTGGACGCCTCAATCACCGGCGCGCCGGGCTTGAGCCAGCCATTACACAGCGCATAGAGGAACAGCGAACGGGCCAGCCGATGTTTCAGGCTGCCGGTGGGGTGGCTGGACTCATCCTTGAAGTACAACTCGATGCCCGGCAAGCCCGGCAGCGGCAAGGGGATCAGGTGGGTGTCGGCGCTGCGCTGGAAGTCAGCTTCGATGATCCGGATGGCTTCGCGGGCCCACTGTCGATTGTCGCTCATGGTGGTGATCTCGTTGAATCAGGCAAGAGTCGGCCTTGTTTCAAGGCTCAGCCCACAAGCTTAGGAAAATTCCTGCATCACGCACAGATACAGCTGAGTTCCAATACGCCGGACAACTGCTAGGCTCAGGATCGTGCCCACCGCTTGCGCTGTAACGACATATAACAAAAAAGAATATAACTTTTGTTTTAACAACTAACGGTACGGGTTAGGGTGTGCCACCTTTTGAATTTATCGATGGAGAGCGACCTTGCCTCTGCGTAGCACTTTCACGCGTTTCTTTCAGTTGGAAGCTGCCAGCGGTCTGTTACTGATCGCCGCTGCAGCCCTGGCTTTAATCATCAACAACTCGTCGCTGTCGTGGCTCTATAACGGCCTGCTGGACACCCCCGTGGTGGCCCAGATCGGCGCGCTGAAAATCGCCAAGCCTTTGCTGCTGTGGATCAATGACGGCCTGATGGCGATGTTCTTCCTGCTGATCGGCCTGGAAGTGAAGCGCGAAGTCCTCGACGGCCAACTGTCGAAACCGTCGCAGATCGTTCTGCCCGGCGCGGCGGCGATTGGCGGCATGGTCGTGCCAGCATTGGTCTACTGGTTCCTCAACCGCGACGACCCGGTGGCGTTGGGTGGCTGGGCGATTCCGATGGCTACTGACATTGCCTTCGCCCTTGGCGTACTCGCCCTGCTGGGCAAGCGCGTGCCGGTGTCGCTGAAGTTGTTCCTCATGACCCTGGCGATCATTGACGACCTGGGTGCGATCATCGTCATCGCGATCTTCTATTCCGGCACGCTGTCGACCCTGTCCCTGGCACTGGCCGGCGCCTGTATCGTCGCGCTGATCGCGATGAACCGGCTCGGCGTGGTCAAGCTCGGGCCGTACATGATCATTGGTCTGATCCTGTGGGTCTGCGTGCTCAAGAGTGGTGTCCACGCGACACTGGCCGGCGTAACCCTGGCCTTCTGCATTCCACTGCGCACCAAAAACGCCGAGCCTTCACCGTTGATGACGCTGGAGCACGCCCTGCATCCGTGGGTGGCCTACGGCATTCTGCCGCTGTTTGCCTTTGCCAATGCCGGCCTGTCCCTCAGTGGCGTGACCGTGGAAAGCTTCACCCACCATGTACCGATGGGCATCGCCGCCGGCCTGCTGCTGGGCAAGACCGTCGGCGTGTTCGGCCTGACCTGGCTGTCGGTGAAAATCGGCATCGCCTCCCTGCCCCAAGGCGCCAACTGGGGCCAGGTGTTGGGTGTGGCGATCCTCTGCGGGATTGGTTTCACCATGAGCCTGTTTGTCGGTTCCCTGGCGTTTGTGCCGGGCGCCAGTGAATACGCTGGGATGGACCGTATGGGGATTCTGACCGGTTCGATTCTGGCTGCGTTGATCGGTTATGCGGTGACGGCGGCGGCGAGTCGAAAGAGTGCCGCGCTGCAATCCTGAGAAACAGAGAATACTCCTCAGGACATTGAAGACTCGTCCTACAGCCACGGTTAGCCACGTTCGTTAACGTCGTGCAGTCCCTTTAAGGGGGCTGCCGATGGACGAATGAAAGGATAATCAGTGGCTGGCAACAAGGACATTCCCCGGGTTAAAAATTCACCGTCGGGTGACGGCCATCACGTCACCCATCGCTTCATGACTGCCGCCGAGCTGGCCGCGCGGGACGCCAGGCAAAGCGCCTACGACGCCATGCTTGCCAGGCAAGACGCCTTCGAACGCAGTCTTACGGTCGTCTCGTCAAAGGACGAAACCGTTCGGGCCGGCTGCGTCTTCGCCAAATCCTGCAACTTGCCGGACGCGATCATCGATTATTCCAACCCTTCGGGAATGGTGCCGACCGACAGCCTCAAGGATTACGGGGAAGTCGCCTGGCTCGGTGCTCGCGAAGTAGACGATGCCGGGTTGCTGAATCTTGAAACGATCAGCAGCACTGCCCTCCCGCTCGGTATCGGACACATCGCATTGCGGCTCCCGGCCATATCCGCAGCGCCAGCACTCGGCGTGGCCGGGGCCACCGTACTGGCCGGATTGGTTGCGCTGTTCTGGACACCCAGCCTGGGTGATAGCGCGCTCTACACCGAAGATCAGCTTCGCGCCCTGAAACAGGCCCGCACCCGTGTTCGCCTAAGGATCGAGCAACAGCCCGATGGCAGCCTCAAGGGTTATGGCTTCTACACCGGCAAGAACCGGGAATGGGAAATGGTTGATGTCGTGCAGTTCGCGTTGCGCGACAGTCAGCGGGTGGCTGATCTCGGGGATGGCGTTGAGCTGATCTGGACCCCGGCGGTGGATGGGTCTGACATTCTTGGTATTCCCGCTTTAGAAGCCGCACCGCAGGCCCCGCACATCTGGGTTTACCCGCCGACGAAAGCGGCGGACAGCATCATCGTGAATCCGGTTTATCCGCCTGAGTACAAGGATTTCATTCTTGTGTTTCCGGTGGGTTCGGGGTGAAGCCGGTTTACATAGTGCTGAATGCGCCTCAGCTGAACTACCATCCGAAACCTACACTTTTGCCTGCCTATCCGGACGCTAAATGGGCTAACCCCAAAACCCCCATCAAAGGTGGCGGAGGATTACGCCCACGCTGGAAGGATAGAAGTGGAACGATTTACGAATGGGATTTTCAGCACGGCGCAGTTGAAAAATACAACAAGCGAGGAAAACATTTGGGCGAGTTCGACCATGAAACCGGCACTCAGAACAAACCAGCAGACCCGACAAGAAAGGTAGAGCCATGAAGCATCTAATTATGGGGGTTCCGAAGGGTGAAGATTTCCCTTCATTTGAGAAGCAAATCCCTATTACAACTACCAAACTCAAACTGATTATGGGTTGGGAGAAAGATGAAGACTCATTACATGACTATCGCCTTTCCGAACAACAGATCACGAGCATAGAAAAAGCATGCTCTCTCGATTTGCCGAAAAATCTTGATTTGTTTCTGACCACATACGAATAACGAGCTTTCAAAAAACCAAATTCCAGCTTTTTTTAACAATCGCGCAAAACAAAAAACCCCGACCAGTCACCTGATCGGGGTTTTCTTTTATCCGTAATCCCGCTTAGTGCGAAACGCGGCTAGTCCCACCAACCGTGGAGATGCGCACGCGCTCACCCACACGGAACACTTCGTTTGGCTGAACTTCCTGGACGTAGGCACGCATGCTGCCGTCGTCTTCACGAACGGTGATTTCCACACCTTGGGTGCGGGTCAGGCCTTCTTCAGCAGCCGAACCGACCAGACCGCCAGCAACGGCACCGATTACCGCTGCCACGATGCTGCCGCGACCGCCACCGATGGCGCTGCCGCCAACACCACCGACCACGGCACCGGCTACGCCGCCGATTGGGGTCTTGGTGCCTTCAATTTTCACTGGGCGCAGGGATTCGATGGTACCCATACGAATCGTCTGCACGCGACGCGCTTCGTCACGGGAGTAGGAGTCACCGGTCAGGCTCGATTGGCAGCCGGTGAGCAACATCGCCATCGTGGAAAAGGAAGCAACCAGCAGAACAGACTTACGCATAGCATCAACTCCAAAGGACAGGTATTCATTAAACTCCGCAGCTTGACGCCTGTCACGGCATCGCCCGGATAAAATTGTTTTCATTCAGGCCCGGTACAGGCGCCTCTGAACTGACAACACAGTAGCGTCAAATGACTAAAACTGCGCCGTTGAGCCAAGGATTTTCATGGATTATTTCATCATTGTGGTCACGACGCTGGCCGGTTTGTACTTCCACGGGTGGCTGTACATACGGATCAAACGCTGGATGGACCGCGATCTGGCGTTAGCCTTGGCCGGGAAGGACGAGCAGAAAAAAGCCTTCATGCTCCAGCAACTGGCGAACGCTCAAGCGCAGAGAATCAAGCGTCGAGACCTGCCGCAGTGGCTTGAAGCCGCTGCAGCAGGCTATCCCGGTCGATAGAGCGCTTAGGGTGCCAGACGTTCAAGAATCCAGTCAGCGCCCTGTAAGCGGTAGTTGAGGCGATCGTGCAGGCGGCTCGGACGGCCTTGCCAGAACTCGATGCGCTCGGGTAGCAAACGATAACCGCCCCAATGTTCCGGGCAGTCAGGTTGAGTGTCGCTGAAACGCTGCTCGGTAGCCTTGAGCAAGTCTTCCAACTCGCCACGACCGGCGATCACGCGGCTCTGGGGCGAAGCCCAGGCACCGAGGCGGCTGCCCAGTGGCCGAACCTGATAGTAGGCGTCGGACTCTTGCGGCGTAACCTTCACCACGCGGCCCTCTATGCGCACCTGACGCTCCAGGGTCGGCCAAAAAACGTCATGGCGGCGAACGGGTTCGCCGCCAACTGCTCGCCCTTGGCGCTTTCGTAGTTAGTGAAGAAGGTAAAGCCCTGAGCATCCAGGCCCTTGAGCAGCAGAATGCGGCAATGCGGTCGACCGTCCGGATCGACGGTGGCCAGGGTCATTGCATTGGCCTCGACCGGCACCTGCTCGGTTTTCACCGCATCGGCGAACCACTGATGGAACAGCGCGAACGGCTCGGCCGGGGCTTGCGCCTCGGTCAAGCCGTCGCGGGTGTAGTCGCGACGCATATCAGCCAGGGCCTGGGTCATGGCGCATTCCTTCTGGTTAACGAATTACTTTTTGCTGGCGTCAGCGACTTTGCCGTCGTCAGACGCGTCTTTGACCGGGGCCGTTTTCTTGGCTGGGGTTGCAGCCTTCTTGGCCGGGGCCTTCTTCGCTGGAGCCTTGGCCGCCGCTTTCTTGGCTGAAGCCTTTTTCGTGGCGGGCACAGCAGCTTTCGTCGCGGCAGGTGCAGGTGTGACTGGCGCGGCCACAGGCTTGACGGTCTGAGCAGCGATCATGGTCATCGGCGCCGGAGCTGGCATGTTGTACTTGCTCAGCAACGCTACCATGGTGTTTTGCGGGGTCACCAGCAGTTCCACACGACGGTTCATGGCTCGACCTTCCTGGCTGTCGTTGGCGGCACGCGGTGCGTCACCGCCCATGCCACGCAACATCAGGCGATCACGCTGCAAACCACTGAGGCGGAAGATCGCTGCAACCGATTGCGCACGCTCCTGACTCAGTTTCACGTTATCCGTGGCGACGCCCGTAGTATCACTGTGACCGAGGACCAGCACGGCGGTTTTCGGATCGACTTCGAGAATCTTCGCCACGCGAGTGAACGGGCCAAGGGTTACCGGCAGCAGCATGCCCGGACGCTTCGGGTTGAACGAGCTGTCAATCGGCGCGATCACGACCAATACGTTTTCACGGCGTTCGAGTTGCAGGTTGCTGTCCTTGATCGCTTCACGCAGACGCGGTTCGTAGTCATCAAGCCAGGCCTGGGTGACTTTCGGGTCCGGCATCGGCACGACTTTGGCGGTAGGTTGGTCTTTGCCGCCGAACGGCCACCACCACTTGCTACCGGTGTCGGCATCGGCCTTGGCCACAACGGCAGGCGTGGCTTGGGGTTTGACTTCAGCTTTTACGTCAGGCGTGGCGGCCGGCTTGGCGGCACCGTCATCGGAACCGAACGGCCAGTACCAATGGCTGGCGCTTTCAGCCTTGGCAACCGGCGCGGCGGCGGCCGCTTTCACTGGAGCCGGAGCAGCGGCAGGTGTCGCAGCAGGCTTGGCGGCTGGCGCCGAATCCTTGGTCGCCACTTTGTCGGAGGAACCGAACTGCCACCAGTGGCTGTCGCCCGCGGCGTCATTTTGCGGAGTTTGTGCGCAACCGGTGATGGCGAAGCACACTGCCAAAGCGAGAGTTTTATTAGATGACATTGGATATCCACAAAATGAAGTAATAAATGCACGCCCACAACGGACCGCATAAACAGACGCTTTGAATCAAAAAAGGTAACGAGGTTCCTGTGCAGGACCTTTCAGCATCGCTTTACAGACAAGCGGCAAGTACCCGTACGAGCTTTTGTGCGCGTGGATCCATCAACACGTACGGCCCCAAGGTATTTGTCACAAAGCCGAAGGCCACATCATGTTCTGGGTCAGCAAAACCGATGGAGCCGCCCGCGCCCGGATGACCGAACGCCCGTGGGCCGAGGCCGTAGGTAGCGTTCGGGACATCTGGTTGATCGAGCATGCAACCCAGGCCGAAACGGGTCTGGGTCAGTAAAGTCTTGTCCTCACCGAGGCTGTGTTCGCGGGTCAGCTCATCGAGCATTTCGCTTTCCAGCAGGCTACCGTCCAGAAGACCGGCGTAGAAACCGGCCAGGCTGCGGGCATTGCCGTGGCCATTGGCGGCGGGTTGTTGCATGCGCCGCCATTCCGGTTTGTTGGTGCTGGTCATGATCGACGGCGGGTTGGTGAACGCCCGGGTGGTCATGGCCGTTGGCTCGCGCATTGTCACTTGTAGCAGGCGCTGGGCCGCGGCATCGCCGACGTTACCCTTGCCCCGTGCGATATGCGCCACGCGATGAAACTCTTCGTCAGCCAGGCCGACGTGGAAGTCCAGGCCCAACGGCTTGGCGACCCGCGCCACAATCGACTCCCCCGGCCCACGACCGTCGGCACGACGCAGTAACTCGCCCACCAGCCAACCGTAAGTGATCGCGGCATAGCCGTGGCCCTGGCCCGGCGTCCACCACGGGGCTTCGGCGGCCAACGCGTCAACCATGGTTTGCCAGTCATAAAGCGCTTCAGGGGCCAGCAGCTCGCGCAGGGCCGGCAGACCGGCCTGATGGCAGAGCAATTGGCGCAACGTCACGGATTCTTTACCGGCGGCGGCAAATTCGGGCCAGTAGCGCGCAACCGGAGCATCGAGTTGCAGCTTGCCTTCAGCCACTAGTTGCAGCGCGGTGACGGCGGTGAAGGTCTTGGTGCAGGAGAACAAGTTGGCGATGGTATCGCTGTGCCAGGCTTCGGTGCCGTCCTTGTCGGCGGTACCGGCCCAGAGATCGAGAACGGTTTCACCGCCGACCTGGATGCACAGCGCCGCGCCACGTTCCTGGGGATCGTCGAACAGCGCGGCGAAGGCTTCGCGCACCGCTTCGAACTTAAGCTCGTAATGACCCTGAATCTGCACCCGCAACTCCCCCGGATTAACGCTCTACAAAGTGGTCCGCATTGTTCCAGCCCCGGAGGGTTTTGGGAACAGGTGCGGGCTGGGCGGTGTACCCGCCCATAGATTTATTCAGAAATAGTGAGTAGCCAGAGGGCAAGCCCTCACACCCATATTTAGGGATGAACACTGTACCTGTAGCGAGGGAGCTTGCTCCCGCTGGGCTGCGAAGCGGCCCCATTTCGCCCTAAAAAGAACGGGACTGCTGCGCAGTCCTACGGGGGCAAGCTCCCTCGCCACAGGTCTCAGTGCTTAATGACCATTCCCGGAATGCCCACCCGCATGGCCAGCGCCCTGCCCCGGACCTTTGCCGGCCTCGCCTTTTCGGCCGCCTTCTGTTGCGGCGTGGCTGGCCTTATCCGCTTCAGCCTTGGCCTTCTCGGCCTCTTTGCCCAGTTGATCGACGGCCAGCAAATTGCTTTTGCGCACGCTGTCGACGAAACCCTGGAATGGCAGATCAGTGATGCCCACCAGACCAAAGTGCCCGTTTTCGCCATCCAGCAGACGACCGGTCACCGGTTGGTCGAGGTACTGGAACCAGTGCACACCGACAATCGACGGTTCACTCATCGCCTGTTTGAGGAAGTTGGCGTAAGCCGGGCCACGATCTTCTTCCTTCGCCAGTTGCGTCACGCCGCCCCAGAACGGGCCGCGATCCGCCGAGCCAAAGTTGAACTCGGTGATCAGCACCGGTTTGTCGAGGCTACGCAGCTTGGCGAAGTCGTAACCGTCCTGCGGTTGGAGGGTGTACATGTTGAAACTCAGCACATCGCAATACTGCGCGCAGGACTCGACGGCCTCTGGGGTGCTGATGGCGAAACGACCACCCAACAACAACTGGTTCGGCGCGTGCCACTTGAGCGAATCGGAAATGGTCTTGAAGTAGGTGTCCGCAAACACCTTCTGGAAGTATTTGAAGTCAGCTTCGATTTCCGGGTGATCGGCGCTTGGCAGCGGCGCTTCGAAGCCCGGGTCTTCCATCAATTCCCAGGCCGGCAGATCAATGCCCCACGCTTTCGACAGGCCCGCCTGGTTGCGGTACTTGTCGCGCAATTGCTTGAGAAATGCGCGTTTGGCCGGCACGTCGGTGGTCATTTTCAACGTGCCGTAGGCCAGGGCGTAACGGGATTTCGGATCATCGCCGGGACCGGCCCAAGCCAGTTCGTTGTCTGCGAAGTAACCGATCAGCCACGGGTCGTCACGGTGATCCCGAGCCGCGATGGCCACGGCACGCTCGGTGGCCATGGCGAAACGCGGGTCGAACGGGTCGGGCATGCCGCCCCACCAGTCAGTTCCGGTGCTGATGCTGGCGTAATCGCCGACGATCGACAGCGGCAAGGTGTACGGCACGCGGTCAGCATTGCCCAGTGCCGGGGCGCTCCAGTTGCCGATGGTGTTGAAGCCCCAGGCTTGCAGGCGATCCAGGGTATGACTGGCCCAGCGTTTTTCATCAACCACTGCTTTGCAGCGCTCGGTGGTTTTTGGCTCGGCTGCTTTCGCGACAGTCGCTTCTACGGCGCCGTTCTTGGCAGCTTCGGCGACACCGGATTCGGTAGCCGAAGGAACGACCGGCGGTTCAGCGGCTTTCTCAACTGTCGCCGCAACCGCGTCGGCCTTGGCGGCTTCGGCAACACCGGCCTTGGTGTCGCTGCCCGGTGCGCAAGGTTCGCCATAGAGGCGCTGCAGGTTAGCGCCGTAAAAGTCATACCAACGGCCGGCGTTGTAGGCACGGCCCTGATCGGCGCCGTTGCCGCCACGGTTGTCGCCTTCGCCATATTGACTGGCTAGCGGCTCGCCGGGTTTTGGCAGGTTTTCAAACATCCACTCGCGACCGGCGATGTAGGTTTGATTGACGTCCGGGGCGACGGTGTTCACGCCCAGTGAGTAGAACGGGTGTCCTTCAGGCGTTACCAGATACCAGCGACCATCGCGTTTCTCGGTCCGGAAAAAGCCGCTGGCCTTGAACGCCGGGCCTTTGTTCCAGCCACCGTATTGGTCCAGGGACGATTTCTCGCGCTCGGCCAGCCAGGTTTTCAGCTGTTGATGTTCTTTCGCGGCAGCGGATTTCAGCTGCTCGTCGCTGCTGACTTTCTCTGGCCATTTGGCTCGGGTCGATTGACCGTAAGCGTCGACCAAACCGCCATAGGCGGCTTTGGTCACGTCCGCGCCGTCCTGCACGCCGAAGCGTTCCAGCAAGATGCTTTGGGCGACTTTCGGCTGATCCATCGACAAGGTCACCGACACGATCTGGCTGCGATCCAGCTCACCGGCGCTGCTGGCCAGCAACACGCGCTGACCGTCAAAGGTCATCGGCATCGGCGGACCGGCCTTCATGCCTTGGCTCAACGGCGAACTGGCGACCAAGGGCACCAGCAGGGTTTGCGCCGGGCCGGCCGGCAGATCGACGCGGCTGACCAGGGTCTTGCCATCGTTGCTCTGGATCGTCACGTAGAGGGTCAAGGCCCAGTTCATCGCGCTCTGGACCCGCAAGCTCATGACACCCGACTGCGACCAGTCCCAGGCACCCGTTTGCGGGGTCAGGCGCAAGGTTGGCCGGGCCACTGGGTTGAACGTGACCCGGCGCAAGACTTCGCCTTCGGCCGTTTGTTCGGCGTTGGATTGCGGCAGGCTGGCGTCCTGGGTCGCCACCGAAACCACATCAGCGGGGCGCACAAAGTTAAACAGCGTCTGTTGGCCTGCGGGAGCGGCCAGCAAGGGCGTTGCGAACAACAGGGCAAATACAGCAGGCAGCGAACGACGAATCATGAGAACGAAATTCTCCCTAACGACCTCAATGGGCCAGTGGAAAAGCGATGGCGGAGAAATAGACAACGGGTTGGGCAAAACTGCCCACCCGTGTATCAGGAAATTTCACGTCGGAAGGGTGGCAACGCATTGAGGATCGCTTTGCCATAGCGTTGGGTGACCAGACGCCGATCCAGCAAAGTGATGGTGCCGCGGTCTTCTTCAGTCCGCAGCAAGCGACCGCAAGCCTGGACCAGTTTCAGCGAGGCGTCCGGCACGGAGATTTCCATGAACGGATTGCCGCCCCGGGCTTCGATCCATTCGGCCAACGCGGCTTCCACCGGATCGTCGGGCACCGAGAATGGAATCTTGGCGATCACCACGTGCTCGCAATACGCACCGGGCAAGTCCACGCCTTCGGCAAAACTTGCGAGGCCGAAGAGCACGCTGGAATCCCCGCCATCGACCCGCGCCTTGTGCTTGTTCAGGGTTTCCTGTTTCGACAGGTTGCCTTGAATGAACACTTGTTTGCGCCAATCGCGGTCGAGGCCGTCGAACACGTCCTGCATCTGTTTGCGCGAGGAGAACAGCACCAGGGTGCCGCGCGAGCCTTCGACCAGTGCCGGCAGATCGCGAATGATCGCGGCGGTGTGGGCCGGCGCGTCACGCGGATCGGCTTTCAGGTCCGGCACCCGCAGCACACCGGCATCGGCGTGATGGAACGGACTCGGCACCACCGCCGTCACGGCTTTTTTCGGCAGGCCGGCGCGCATGCGAAAGCGGTCGAACGTGCCGAGTGCGGTCAGTGTCGCCGAGGTCACCAATGCGCCGTAGGCCACGTTCCACAGATTGCGGCGCAGCATTTCTGCCGCGAGGATCGGGCTGGCGTTGACCTCGATGTCGAACAGCGAACCGCTTTCGGCCAGGGTCAGCCAACGGGCCATCGGCGGGTTGTCTTCCGGGTCTTCGGCGGTGAACGCGGTCCACAACTCCCAGTTGCCCGAAGAGCGCGACAACAAGCTGCCGAACAACGGATACCACTCTTCAGCCTGGTTGCTGGCGATGCCGATGTTGACCTCGCCATCCATGCCTTCCTTGAGCAACTCGGTGAGGCGGGTGAACAAATCGGTCAGGCGGGCGAAGGCTTTCTTCAGCTCGACGCCCATCTCGCGCATGTGCTCGGGGATCACTCCAGCGACGAAGCGGTGACGCGGCCGCTCACGGCCTTCGACGTCTTCGCCGGGTTTGAAATCGGCGACCTGCTCGCACGCAGTGAACATAAACTGCTGCTGAGTCTTGATCTCGCGAGCCAGCTCCGGCACCTGCTCGATCAACTTGCCCAAATCGCCCGGCAACGGGTGCTGGGCGAGCAATTTGGTGAGGTTCTTGGCGGTGGCTTCCAGCCAGTCGGCAGTGGAACGCAGGCGTGTGTAGTGAGCGAAGTGACCGATCGCCTTGTCCGGCAGGTGATGGCCTTCGTCGAACACGTAGATGGTGTCGCGCGGGTCCGGCAACACGGCGCCGCCACCCAGGGCCAGGTCGGCCAGGACCATGTCGTGGTTGGTGACGATCACGTCGACCTTGCCCATGCCTTCGCGGGCCTTGTAGAAGGCGCACTGGCCAAAGTTCGGGCAATGACGGTTGGTACACTGGCTGTGATCGGTGGTCAGGCGCGCCCAGTCGGCATCTTCCAGGGCGGTGGACCAACTGTCGCGGTCGCCGTCCCATTTATTGCCGGCAAGCTTTTCAATCATGCTGGTGAAGAGCTTCTGGCTGGCCTCATCGACCTCGATCTTGAAGCCTTCTTCTTCGAACAGCTGCGCAGTGGCGGTTTGCGCGTGACCTTCCTGCAGCAACATGTCGAGCTTGGACAGGCACATGTAGCGCCCACGGCCCTTGGCCAGCGCGAAGCTGAAATTCAGCCCGCTGTTGCGCATCAGGTCAGGCAAATCCTTGTAGACGATCTGCTCTTGCAGGGCCACGGTGGCCGTGGCGATCACCAGGCGTTTGCCCGCCGCCTTCGCCGTCGGGATCGCCGCCAGGCTGTAGGCCACTGTTTTGCCGGTACCGGTGCCGGCTTCCACCGCGACAATCGCGGGGTCGCCACTGCGCCGGCCTTCGTCGTCGGTGTCGATGTCACCGAGAACTTTGGCAATTTCGGCGATCATCAGGCGTTGGCCGTAGCGCGGTTTGAGGCTCTTGGCTTCAAGAAAACGCGAGTAGGCGCCCTGGATCGTGGTTTTGAGTTCGGTACTGATCATGGATTGTCGGGCGCAAAAAACGCTGGATAAATTTTCAGTGGTTCGGATGGGCGGCTATCATACCGCGCTAATTAATCCCGCGCAGAACGGAGTACCTCAATGACCGCTTTTAGCCTCGTTTATACCCTGCATGTCCTGTCCGCCCTGGTGTGGGTGGGCGGAATGTTTTTCGCCTGGATGGTCCTGCGCCCGGCGGCGATGAAGGCCCTGGAAGGCCCCGGCCGATTGAAGCTGTGGGTAGAAGTGTTTCAAGGTTTTTTCCGCTGGGTCTGGGTGGCGGTGGTGCTTTTGCCGATCAGCGGTGTGGGCATGATTCATTTGCAGTTCGCAGGCTTTGAAGCGGCGCCGCGCTATGTGCAGGTGATGATGGGGCTGTATGTGGTGATGACCGCGCTGTTTATCCGGATTCAGGCGTTGTTGCTGCCGGAGTTGCGTACAGCGGTGGCGGCGCAGGATTGGCCGACTGGCGCAGCGACGCTTGGGAAGATTCGGCGGTTGGTGGGGATTAATCTGATTGTCGGGTTGGTGTTGGTGGCGATTGCTGCGGCGAGGCCTATGTTCTAGAAACATCGAACTCTTGTGGCGAGGGAGCTTGCTCCCGCTCGGCTGCGCAGCAGTCGTAATCCATCCAACGCGCTAATCCTGAGAAATCGTGTTGAATGGTTTTGGGGCTGCTTCGCAGCCCAACGGGAGCAAGCTCCCTCGCCACAGGGTTACTCGACGGGTTTATAACCGCTGAAGCGTCACAGCACCCGCTGCACCGACCGGCCCTGGCTGGCCATCAGCCCCTGCGCGGCCGCTCTTGCCGCCATCCGTTGTGTAAACCAGGCAACCCTTGGCCTTGCCACCCGCGCCCGGTTTGCCACCAGGCCCGGCCAAACCACCGGCACCACCAGCAACCTGAACCTTGATTTGCTCTGCCGGATATTCGCGAGGCACTTGCAGGCGCACCAGTGCACCGGCCGCCCCTGGCTGACCGTCGCTGCCATTGCTGCCGTCGAACCCGTGCCCGGCCTGACCCCAGGTGCAACCCGGATCTTCACCGTTGCCGCCATCCAGACCGACAAAACCCGGCGCGCCTGCACCACCGCGCGCATCCACCGTTAATACCGGTGCGTTCAGCGACTTGATCAGCAAGTTCAGGTTTCGCCCGGAGCGGGCAGCCTTGAGGTAAGTCCCCGGCGCACCACGCGAGGTGATCAGGCTGCCTTCAGACAAGTTCGCACGGCTGACTTTCAATTCCAGCGCCTGTTCACCCGGCACGATGGCGATGCGCGCTTCTCGCCCCAGGCGCAATTCGCCGACCGTCACTTCGGTCACGTTCGAGGGGATCAGCAACGTGCCGTAGTCAGCCACTTCCAGCCGTTCCAGCTGCAACGTACTGGCCGTGTTGGGCAGGCGCATCAGCGAGTTGGTTTCGACGCTTACCACTTGGGCGCAGGCCAATGGACTGATGAGTGCGGCGAGCAGACAGAGTTTACGCATGGGATGCCCCTGGGACGGCCGGGGCCGGAATGGTTTGCAGATGGAAAATGCCGACGAAGAGGATTTGCAGGCGATCACGCCAAGGGTGGGCGCGACCTTTGAGGCTGCCGTTCAACAGCAACAACTCAAGCAGGTGGGTGAGCAGCAGCAGGCTGCCGGCCAGATTGACCAACAGGTGCAGCGGTTTGATAAACGGAATCAGAACATTGACCAGCACCACCAACCAAAACAGACAGGTGAGCACCTTCCCCAGCCCCCAAAACACCTTCATACAGCCCCCTTGCAGCATTATTCTTTGCGCGCACAGTAACGGCTTCCACGCGAGATAAGCCAGAGGGCGACACAAAAATCTTCTGCGAGCCGCCGAATGACCGCCGGCTCGACGAAAAATGTCGTCCGGCGGCTCTAGAACGAGGCTCTACACCAAGTGTCAGCGATTGATATGCAATTCCACGCGACGGTTTTGTGCCCGCCCTGCTTCCGTCTCGTTATCGGCCAACGGCTGACTTTCGCCCTTGCCTCGCCACTTTCGATAGCGCCCTGGCCACCACCGACCAGGCCGCCGATAACGCTGCAGATCGGTCAGGTACGTTGATTCAGAGGGGCAGTGCCATCGCTGTGAGTAGCGCAAGCGGTCAAGAGGCTGCCAAGCAGCAGAGCCGGCAGGACAGTCCTTGCGAGAACACTCATGGTGAATGCTCCTGTGTGACCGGCCCATACCGGTCACACAGGAGTGAAAGACCCGCATCCGCGACTGCACAAGCCGCGGCGCGGAAGGGGTTTAACGGTCGATTTTGATTTCGGTACGACGGTTCAATGCGCGGCCATCCGCAGTTTTGTTGTCGGCTACTGGCTGGCTTGCGCCTTTACCGGTGACAGACACGAAGCTGCTGCGCGGTACGCCATCATGGATCAGGTACTCCACCACCGAATGCGCGCGTCTGTCCGACAGCTTCTGGTTGTAGGCAGCGTGGCCGACGCTGTCGGTATGACCGGTCACGGTCAGGCGTGCGGTAGAGGACTCCTGTTTCAGGCGAGTAGCGACTTTATCGAGGACCTGTTTGTCAGAAGGTGTGAGCGTGGCTTTGTCGAACTGGAAGTGAACATCGCGGATGACGATGGTTTCTTCCTTGACCACCACGACTTCTTCAACCACTGGTGCAGGAGGTGCGGCGACAGGGCAACCGTCAGCATCGACCGGTACGCCTTTGGGTGTGCCCGGGCACTTCTCGGGTACTGCGCCGTGCACCCAGCAATAAGCGGCTGCCGTGCCGCCGATCAGCAGCGCGCCATACCCCGCCCACGCCGAACTCTCGGTCGCGCCGATACCGGCACCGACGACACCGCCGACCGCCGCACAGGTCGGCCAGTCGGTTTTCTGCAAACCTGCGCAACCAGTCAACACACTGGTTAGCAGAACCAAGGGTAATGCTGTCCGAACTATGCTCATCTAGTTTTCTCCTGAGGGATCGGCTTAGAACCGATTCAGGTAGTAAAGACCGGAGTTTTAATCTCCGCCAGCAATAGGCCATTGCTGTTTTTCCCCGTGTTCACGGCAGATCAGCACTTTTGGCACACCATGGCTCTAGGCCCGAACGTTGGGGCAGGCTAGTCTTGGCAGACTCTGATTGAGGATCTTTGATGATTGCAGGTATTTCTTCGCGCACGCCCCAGCAAGCGCTGGCCGCTTTGCTTGACCGCTATGCACCCATGCGCCTGTTGCTGATAGGCGCCAGCCAGTTCCCGGCACTTGAGGCGTTCAAGCTCGCGCACCCGGACAGTTGTGTCGCTCACGCCGCCCCCGGCGCCTTGCCTGCGGAACTGGCGGCGCAACGCTTTGATCTGGCGCTGGTGGTCGATTGCCTGGAGCACCTGCCCAAACGCGACGGTCTGAATCTGCTGGGCGGGATCCGCAACCTCAACGCCAGTCGTATCGCAGTGCTGGCGGATTTACCGGCCAGTGGCTGGCAGGAAACAGACTTTTTTCCCTGGCCCTGCAAGCCAGCGAACGCTTCCAGCGCGACGATCAGGTGTTGACGTTGTTCACCTATGATTTGCTTGACTATAAACAGGTGCCCGACTGGCTCAACTCACGGTTCTGGGCCAATCCGGAAAACTTCGGGAAATACTGGTGGTAACGCAATGAGTACATCCATTTGCCCGTGTGGCAGCGGCACCCTGCTCGATGCCTGTTGCGGTCATTACCATGCCGGTCATCCGGCCCCCTGCGCCGAAGCCCTGATGCGTTCGCGCTACAGCGCCTATGTGTTAGGGCTGATTGACTATCTGGTGGCGACCACCCTGCCCGCCCAACAGACAGGGCTGGATCGTCAGTCCATCGGTGACTGGAGCGCACAAAGCACCTGGCTGGGCCTTGAGGTGGAAAGCTCCGAGGTGCTCGGCGGCCAACCGGAACACGCCTTCGTCACCTTCACGGCGCGCTGGCACGACAGCACCGGTGAACATAGCCATCGCGAGCGTTCTTCGTTTGTGCAGAACACCGGGCGCTGGTACTTCATCGACCCGACCGTGCAGCTCAAGGCCGGACGAAATGATGCGTGCCCATGCGCGAGCGGGCAGAAATTCAAGAAGTGTTGTGCGGGGTATTTCGGGGTTTGAGATAAAGGCAAAAGATCGCAGTTTTTCGTAGGAGCGAGCGGTGCGGCGATCCGACTTGCCCGCGAAGAAGCTGATGCGGTCTTTCTGAAAGTCCGCGTTATCGTTTTTCGCGGGCAAGTCGGATCGCCGCACCGCTCGCGCCTACAAAGATTGAGATCTTTTAGGACTAGACTGGGCCTCAAGGGAGAAACACCATCATGCTCAGTCAACGTCGCGCCTTATACCTTGTCACCTTGCTCACTTTCCTGAGCCTCAGCGGCTGCGCGTCCTGGTTTAGCGACGACGAACCGGATCCTCAGGTGCATCTGGTCAAGGTAGAGGTGGTGCGGGCCAAACTGCTGGAGCAGAAATTCCTGCTGCACTTTCGTGTCGACAACCCGAACGACAGTGACTTGACCGTTCGCAGCATCGAATACCGCATTCATCTGGGCGACATGCTGCTGACCGAAGGCGAACACGAGCACTGGTTCACAGTCGGCCCCAAGCACAGCGCCTATTTCAAAGTGCCGATCCGCACCAACCTGTGGCCCAAGGTCCGGGACGTGGTGAAAATGCTGAAAAACCCCAGGCAACCCGTGCCCTATCGTCTGGAAGGTGAATTGGAAACCGGTTTATTCATCGCGCACTACGTGCACCTGGCGCGCAATGGCGTGATAATCCCCGCCGATTTAATTCCGGAGTAACCCCGATGACCCAACAACCCCATGTCCATGGCCCAGACTGCAACCACGATCATGACGATCACGCCCACGACCAGCATGATCACGACCATGGCCATGTCCACGGCCCAAACTGCGGCCACGCTCACCAGGAACCGGTGCGCAACGCCTTGAAAGACGTCGGCCGCAACGACCCTTGCCCATGCGGCAACGGCAAGAAATTCAAGAAGTGCCACGGCGCTTGATGCGTCGGGCGAAGATCGTCTTCGCCCGCTGAATCGCCATCGCGAGCAGGCTCGCTCCCACATCTATGGTTCCCCCTTTTCTGCAATACTGTTTTTGATGATGTGTTTGGCTTGCTTTCATCTATCCGGCGTCTGAGTGGAGGTTGGTCCATTCGCGCCTTGATGAGAATCGATGCCCGGCGATCCTAATTACTTGGACGGCCTTTCAGCCGTGTGGGAGCTCAGGGTTTTCGTCAGGCCGGTTGGCCGTTCACGTCATCTGTTATCCAGCATCGCAAACCAGGTGGGTGGTGCTCGGGTGACAGCGGGGTCAGGCGTTCATCGCGCCTGGCCCCGCATCGAATTCGGTGTGGTGTGCTGCAATCGCCCAGGCGATTCTCGCCAGTTTGTTGGCCAGTGCGCAGACCACATGATTGGAGTGATGGTTGTCCCATAGCCGTCGGACCCAGTCCGCCAGCGCTCCTTTCTGTCGATCCAACTGCATCAGATAGACGCGGGCACACTGGATCAGCAGACGTCTCTGGTTTCGGTCACCCCGCTTGCTGATGCCTAAAAGTACGGTTTTTCCGCCCGTGGAGTGTTGTTTGGGCACTAGCCCGATCGAGGCCGAATAGCCTCGGCCGCACTTGAACTGTTTGCCATCGCCCAACTCGGCAGCCAGGACGCTGGAGGTGATCGGGCCGACACACGGCATCGTCATCAAGCGAACAGCCAGATCATCTTCAGCGGCTTGGCACTCCACTTCCTTATCCAAAGCCTTGACCTGCTCGTGCAAGTAATTGAAGTGCTCACGCAGCCTGGTCAGTAGTTTTTTGATGGAATCGGGAAGTGGATGTGCTTCAAGCAGCGCTGGAAGATCTTTGATGGACTTGAAGCCTGGGGCCAAGCTGATTCCGACTTCCAGGAGGGCTGCGTGAATCCGATTGACGGTAGCAGTACGTTCTTTGATGAACGAATCACGTGTCGAGTTGAGCATGGCCAGCGCCTGCTGAGCCTGATTCTTGGGCGGCACAAAGCGCATTGTTGGACGAGTTGCAGCCTCGCAGATCGCTTCGGCATCAGCGAAGTCGTTCTTGTTGCTTTTCACATACGGACGCACGAGATGCGGAGCAATGAGTTTGGGTATATGCCCCAGTCTTGAGACTTCCTGCGCCATGAAGTGGGCTCCGCCGCAAGCTTCCATCGCAACGGTGCAGGGTTCGAGATTGGCCAGATGCTGGATGAGCGCCGCCCGATTAAACTTTTTGCGGTAAAGCTCATGACCACGATCATCTTGTGCATGCAGATGAAAGGTGTGTTTTCCCAGATCGATGGCGACAATAGCTACTTTGTTCATGGCAACGGTCTCCGATGAGCCCCCTGTGAAAGCTTAGTGGGTGATCACAGGGGGCGGCGGGGGAGCCATTTCATTATTTGATCTGCGTGAGACCCGATTCTGCGGTCACCACACATCCGCTGTGGGAGCGAGCTTGCTCGCGATGACGGACTGACATTCAACATTTATGTCGACTGATACACCGCTATCGCGAGCAAGCTCGCTCCCACAGGGATTTCAGATTTCAGTCAGCCTTCAGGATCTCTGCGGTGCTGACGACGGTGGCGTACTCGCCATGCAAATTCCCCAACGACATGGCATGCACCTCCTCGGCTGAACGGGCCGTGCCGAAAAAGTCAGCCTTGTCGAAGGTAAAGCACGCATCCTCCGCCACCCACGCATCAAACCCCAGATTGCCGGCCGTTCGCGCCGTGGACTCCACCGAGTTGTTGGTCGCCACGCCAACGATGATCAGTTGATCAATCCCCGCCTCGCGCAAACCCGCCTCCAGCCCCGTCGCACAAAACGCATCCGGCACCTGCTTCTGAATCAGTTGCTCACCGGCCTTTGGCTGAAATCGTTCCTGAAACTCCACGCCGGATTGTTGCGGCCAGAACACCGACTCCGGTGAGCGAGACAGGTGCTGCACGTGAATCACTGGCCGCCCGGTTCGACGCCAAAACGTCAGCAAATCGAGGATTCGCTGCTCGGCCTGAGGATTATTTCGACGCCCCAGTTTTGGATGCAGGATGCCTTTTTGCTGGTCGATGATGACCAGTGCCGCGTTGGTCTTGAGCTCCATGCTGACTTTTCTCGTGTCGGGTCATTGAATTTCACGCACTTCAGCATCACCTCTTCCTACAGGCAAGCTCTCCAGTGCAAACAGGACGACCTAATGCGAGCGGTTGCTGTCCGTATCTAACGACGTCTATTTTTTGGAGCATTCCATGATCGACCTGTATTACTGGACCACCCCCAACGGTCACAAAATCTCGATTTTCCTCGAAGAGGCTGGCCTCAAGTACGACGTGTACCCGATCAACATCAGCCAGAACGATCAATTCAAACCTGAGTTCCTGAAGATCTCGCCGAACAACAAAATTCCGGCCATCGTCGATCATGAGCCGGCTGATGGCGGCGCGCCTTTATCGCTGTTCGAATCCGGGGCGATTCTGTTGTACCTGGCGGAGAAAACCGGGAAGTTCCTGCCCAAGGACCTGCGCGGGCGTCAGCAAGCGCTGCAATGGCTGTTCTGGCAGATGGGCGGTCTGGGGCCGATGGCCGGGCAGAATCACCACTTCAGTCAGTTCGCGCCGGAAAAATCCCTTACGCGATCAAACGCTACATCGACGAAACCGCCCGCCTCTATGGCGTGCTCGACAAGCAACTGGCGAGCAATGAATTCGTCGCCGGCAGCGAGTACAGCATTGCTGACATGGCGATTTACCCGTGGATCGTTTCCCACAAGTGGCAGAGCCAGAACCTGGAAGACTTCCCCAACGTGCTGCGCTGGTTCACCCACATCCAGAACCGCCCGGCGACGGTGAAGGCGTATGCGATTGCGGCAAAGGTCAACCCGCCCAAGTCCTGAGACCTGCACAACCCCTGTGGTGAGGGGCTTCTGTGGTGAGGGGGCTTGCCCCCGTTGGAGCGCGCAGCGGTCCCAAAACCGGCAACGGTGTTCTTGCAGAGCGCGCGCGGTGACGGATTGGCGACTGCTTCGCAGCCGAACGGGGGCAAGCCCCTCGCCACAAGGGACTTGCGCGCCTCCGGGATTGTGGTTTATCCGACAAATCCTGAAATAACCCTGCGCCCCGCTTGCGCGGCCACCTCCTGCTCACTAACGTAGCGCCTTTATTGCGTTACTACCCCCGCAGGAGCTTTGCCATGGCCTCGCCAGCCCTTACACATTTTCTTCCCCGGTTCGGCGTTGCCGCAGCAGTGGCCGGTGTTTTGAGCCTGACCGGTTGTCAGACCTGGAACACCCAGGACACCCTCCCGCCGACCTCCGGCGTGCAGCCGCTCAAAGGCCTGGCGCAGAACGTTTCGGTTCGGCGCAATGCCATGGGCATGCCGTTGATCGAAAGCAACAGCTTCCACGACGCGCTGTTCACCCTCGGTTACGTGCACGCCAGCGACCGCATCACCCAAATGGTGACCATGCGCCTGTTGGCTGAAGGCCGTCTGGCAGAAATGTCCGGTCCGGACCTGCTCGACGCCGACCGCTACATGCGCGCCGTCAATCTAAAGAAAAGCGCCGGCGAGCTGTACAAGGCGTCTTCGCCACGGCTCAAGCGCTTCTTTGAAGTCTATGCCCGGGGCGTCAACGCCTATCTGTTCCGCTATCGCGACAAGCTCCCGGCGGACCTCGCTGCCACCGGCTACAAACCTGAATACTGGCAGCCGGAAGATTCGGCGCTGATTTTCTGCCTGTTGAATTTCAGCCAGTCGGCCAACCTGCCGGAAGAAATCTCTTCGCTGGTCATCGCCCAAACCGTCAGCACCGATAAGCTCCCGTGGCTGACGCCCTCCGCTCCCGACGAAAAACTGCCGTTGGCTGAAGCGGAAAAACTCCAGGGCATCAAGCTCAACGGCGCGATCCCGGGTCTGGCCGAAATCACCAAAGCCACCGGGCAACTGTCCGACCTGAA
Organism: Pseudomonas sp. 10S4; assembly: GCF_034344865.1. Lineage (NCBI taxonomy): Bacteria > Pseudomonadati > Pseudomonadota > Gammaproteobacteria > Pseudomonadales > Pseudomonadaceae > Pseudomonas > Pseudomonas sp. 10S4. Next base: position 3,344,790 of record NZ_CP133774.1, on the reverse strand, counting down.
CCTGCTGGGCGCCACCTCGTCGAACAACTGGGCGATCGGCCCGCAACGCAGCCGCAGCGGCAAAAGCCTGCTGGCCAGCGACAGTCACGGGCCGATGGGCGTGCCGTCGCTGTACAGCTACGTGCAGATCCGCGCGCCGAAATATCAGGCCGCTGGCGTCAGCATCGCCGGCCTGCCTATGGTACTGGGTGGTTTCAACGGCAAAGTGGCATGGAGCATGACCACGGTCATGGGCGACAACCAGGACCTGTTCCTGGAAAAAATCAAACGCCAGGGCAATGGCCTTTCATACGAAGTGAACGGCAAATGGCAGCCGGTGGGCGTGCGTAACGAAACCTACTTCGTCAAAGGCCAGCGGCCGATTCGCGAAGCGGTGTACGAAACCCGCCACGGGCCGCTGCTCAACAGTGCCCAAGGCCTGACGATGGCCAATGGTTTCGGCCTGGCCTTGCAGACCCCGAGCTTCACCGACGACAAAACCCTGGATGCATTTTTCGACCTGTCCCGTGCGCAGACCGTCGAGAAAGCCTCGGATGCAAGCCGTGAAATACGCGCCATCGCCCTGAACCTGGTGTTTGCCGACGCCAGCAGCATTGGCTGGCAGGTCACCGGTCGTTACCCGAACCGCCGTGAAGGCGAAGGCTTGCTGCCATCGCCGGGCTGGGACGGTCGCTACGATTGGGACGGTTACGCCGACCCGATGCTGCACCCGTACGATCAGGACCCGGCCCAAGGCTGGCTCGGCACCGCCAACCAGCGTGTCATTCCCCATGGTTACGGCATGCAGTTGTCCAACTCCTGGGCAGCCCCGGAACGTGGCGAACGTCTGGCGGAACTGGCCGGCGTCGGCAAGCACGACACCCGCAGCCTGATCGCCATGCAATACGACCAGACCACCACTTTCGCCGCCAAATTGAAGAAAATGTTTGAGGCGCCGGGCATGTCCCAGCCGCTGAAACAGGCGATCGAAGCGCTGCCGGTGGCCGATCGTGGCAAGGCGCGCGAGGCGTTGACGCGTTTGATGGCGTTCGACGGCAAGCTCAGCCCGACCTCCGCCGATGCAGCGATTTATGAGCTGTTCCTGCAAGAAAGCATGAAGCAAATCTTCCTTGACGAACTGGGCCCGGAAACCAGCCCGGCGTGGAAAGCCTTTGTCGCCAACGGTAAGTTGTCCTACGCCGCTCAGGCCGATCACCTGCTCGGTCGCGAGGACAGCCCGTTCTGGGATGACGTCCGCACGCCGCAGAAAGAAGATAAACCGGCGATCCTCGCCCGTAGCCTGGCGGCAGCGATCACTGCGGGGGACAGTCAGTTGGGCGGCGATCACAAAGCCTGGCAGTGGGGCAAACTGCACCGCTACGAGTGGAAAAATGCCAGTGGCCAGACCGTGCGCGGTCCGTTGGCGGCCGGTGGCGATCACACCACGCTGAACACTGCGGCGTTCGCTTGGGGTCAGGACTTCAACACCACGCTGGTGCCGTCCATGCGCTTTATCGTCGACTTCGGCCAGGTCGAACCGCTGATGGGCCAGAACGGTACGGGCCAGTCCGGCAACCCGGCGAGTCCGAACTACCTCGACAGCATCGATCCGTGGCTCAAGGGCCAGTACATGAGCCTGCCGATGCAGCCACAGAACTTTGACAAGGTGTATGGCAAGGCGCGGTTGACGCTAATCCCCGGTAAGTAAGCATCACCACCAACCCCATGTGGGAGCGGGCTTGCTCGCGAAAGCGGTGTGTCAGGCAACGATGATGTTGACTGACACGACGCCTTCGCGAGCAAGCCCGCTCCCACATGGGAATGTCGCTAGACCCGAAAGCCCGATAGAACTTCTCGCCCCGCGCAAACCTCATAGCTAACAAGTCCCTCCATTTTGGTAACAACATGGATCTTGTTATCGCTCGTCCCGAAGGTTTGTACTGCCCCGCCGGGGATTTCTATATCGACCCGTGGCGCCCGGTGGAGCGTGCGGTGATCACCCACGCGCACGGTGATCATGCCCGCGCCGGCAATCAACACTACCTGGCGGCCGCCCCCGGTGAAGGCATCCTGCGCGCACGGCTTGGCCAAGACCTCAACCTGCAAACCCTGCCCTACGGCGAGCGCTTGCTGCATCACGGCGTCACCCTGAGTTTTCATCCGGCCGGCCATGTGCTCGGCTCGGCCCAGGTGCGCCTGGAATACGGTGGTGAAGTCTGGGTTGCCTCGGGGGATTACAAGATCGAGCCCGACGGCACCTGCGCGCCCTTCGAACCGGTGCGTTGCCACACTTCCATCACTGAATCGACCTTCGGTTTGCCGATCTATCGCTGGCAACCTCAGGCGCAGGTCTTTGCCGAAATCAATCAGTGGTGGCAGGCCAACGTCGTGGCCGGGAAAGCCAGCGTGCTGTTCTGCTATTCCTTCGGCAAGGCGCAACGGATTCTCCACGGCATCGAGGCCAGCATCGGCCCCATTCTGGTGCATGGCGCCGTTGAGCCGCTCAACCGGGTTTATCGCGACGGTGGGATTTACTTGCCGCCAACGATTTATGCCGGTGAGGTACAAAAGAACGACCCGATCATGCGCAGGGCCTTGGTGCTTGCCCCGCCATCCGCAGGTGGCAGCAGTTGGATGCGTCGGTTCGGCGATTACAGCGATGGTTTTGCCAGTGGCTGGATGCGTTTGCGCGGCACCCGGCGGCGGCGCGGTGTAGATCGCGGTTTCGTGCTCTCGGACCACGCCGACTGGCCGGGACTGCTCTGGGCCATCGAACAGACCGGGGCCGAGCGGGTGATGGTCACTCACGGTTCGGTGGGCGTGCTGGTTCGTCATCTGAGTGAACAAGGCCTCGATGCCCAGGCGTTCAGCACCGAATACGGTGACGATGAGGTAGAACACGTGGACGCTGCCGAGGTGCTGCCATGAAAGCCTTCGCCCGGTTGTATGCCGAACTCGACGCCACCACCTCGAGCAACGACAAACTGGCGGCGATGCAGGCTTACTTTGCCCAAGCCGCACCAGAAGATGCGGCGTGGGCCGTGTACTTTTTGTCTGGCGGCCGCCCTCGGCAGTTAGTGCCGGTGCGTGCGCTGCGGGAATTGGCGGTGGAGATTTCCGGGTTATCGACATGGTTGTTCGAAGAGAGTTATCAAGCGGTTGGCGATCTGGCGGAAACCATCTCGCTGGTGCTACCCGAAGCCACCCACAGTTCTACCGACGGGCTGGCCGCTTGGATCGAAGACAAGCTTCTGCCGCTGCGAGGTGAAAACCCGGAGTTCCTGGCCAGGCGATTGCCCGCCCTGTGGGCGCAACTGGACCGCGCCAGCCTGATGCTGTGCATCAAACTGATCACCGGCAGTTTTCGCGTCGGCGTCTCCAAATTACTGGTTACGCGAGCGCTGGCAGCCATGGCCGGGCTCGACAGCAAACGCGTGGCGCAGCGCCTCGTGGGGTATACCGATCTGTCCAAACGCCCGACGGCCGCCCATTACCTGAAACTCATCGCGCCGCCCTCCGACGATGAATATGCCCAACGCGGTGGCCAGCCTTATCCGTTTTTCCTCGCCCATGCCTTGTCGCAACCGGTCGAGCAGTTCGAAGCCCTGCTCGGTCCCGCCAGCCAATGGCAGGTGGAATGGAAGTGGGACGGCATCCGTGCCCAAGTGGTCAAGCGCGAGGGGCGACTGTGGATCTGGTCCCGGGGCGAAGAACTGGTCAGCGAGCGATTTCCCGAACTGGAAGCGCTGACCCATGGTTTACCGGACGGCACGGTGATCGATGGCGAAATCGTCGCCTGGAAGTCTGCACACCCCACCACCGAGGATGCCTTCGACCCGCAATCCTCAAAGCCCCCGGCGGTGCAACCCTTCGCCTTGCTGCAACAACGCATCGGCCGTAAAACCCTGGGCAGGAAAATCCTCGATGAAGTGCCGGTGGTGTTACTCGCCTACGACCTGCTGGAATGGCAAGGCGAAGACTGGCGCAACCAGACTCAGGCAAAGCGTCGCACCCAATTGGAGCAAGTCATCGCCACCTGCAACAGCCCGGTGCTGCTGGCGTCGCCAGTACTGACCGGCGAAGACTGGTTCGACCTCGCCGGGCAACGGGAAGCCTCTCGCCGGCTCGGTGTCGAAGGCATGATGCTCAAGGCCCGGGATTCGCTGTATGGCGTGGGTCGGACCAAGGACATGGGCGTCTGGTGGAAATGGAAAGTCGAGCCGTTCAGCGTCGATGCGGTGTTGATCTATGCGCAACAGGGTCATGGTCGTCGAGCGAGTCTCTACAGCGACTACACGTTCGCCGTGTGGGACGGGCCGCCCGAGGCGAGCGAGCGGACGCTGGTGCCGTTCGCCAAGGCGTATTCAGGACTGACCGATGAAGAAATGCGCAAGGTCGACGGCATCGTCCGCCAAACCACGCTGGAGAAGTTCGGACCGGTGAGCAGCGTGACGCCAAGCCTGGTGTTTGAGCTGGGGTTTGAGGGGATCGCCCGGTCGCGGCGGCACAAGAGTGGGATTGCGGTGCGGTTTCCAAGGATGTTGCGGTGGCGCCAGGATAAGACGGTCGAAGAGGCCGATAACCTGGCAACGCTGCAAGACTTACTGACCTGAATGAATCAAAAATGTGGGAGCGGGCTTGCTCGCGAAAGCGGTGTGTCAGGCAACGATTATTTGACTGACACACCGCTTTCGCGAGCAAGCCCGCTCGCACATGGTTTTTGCGCCTGATCGCACCATTCTAGTGCACCAATTTCCCGACGCCCACTTTCGTGCACAAATGCGTCATAACCTTTTCTTTAATCACCTTTTAAAACGCTTGTTCGGGACTCTGGTTCGGAAATTGCTACTTTCATTAGGTCTTACGCTTTCCAGTAACAATAATTCTGCGCCACAAGCGCTCATATTGGTTCTTAGGGATTGAATAATGAAAAAAGCATTGCTGACCCTTTCTGCACTGGCGTTGTGCATGGCTGCTGGCTCCGCGCTGGCCAAGGAATACAAAGAGCTGCGTTTTGGCGTTGACCCTTCCTACGCACCGTTCGAGTCCAAAGCGGCGGATGGCAGCCTGGTTGGCTTCGATATCGATCTGGGTAACGCGATCTGCGCCGAGCTGAAGGTCAAGTGCAAATGGGTCGAAAGCGATTTCGACGGCATGATTCCGGGCCTCAAGGCCAATAAATTCGACGGTGTGATCTCTTCGATGACCGTCACCGAAGCCCGCGAAAAAGTCATCGACTTCTCCAGCGAGCTGTTCTCCGGCCCGACTTCCCTTGTCTACAAGAAAGGTTCCGGCGTCACCACCGACATCGCTTCGCTGAAGGGTAAAAAGGTCGGTTACGAGCAGGGCACCATCCAGGAAGCCTACGCCAAAGCCGTGCTGGACAAGGCTGGCGTGACCACTCAGGCCTACGCCAACCAGGACCAGGTCTATGCGGACCTGACTTCCGGTCGTCTGGATGCTTCGATTCAGGACATGCTGCAAGCCGAACTGGGCTTTTTGAAGTCGCCACAAGGCGCCGATTACGAAGTCAGCAAGCCATTTAATGACCCACTGCTGCCAGCCAAAACAGCTGTCGGTATCTCGAAAGGTAACAAAGACCTGAAGGCACTTCTGGATAAAGGTATCAAAGCGTTACACGACGATGGCACCTACGCCACCATTCAGAAAAAACACTTTGGCGATCTGAATCTGTACAGCGGCAAATAATGCCCGGCGCCCATCTCGCGATGGGCGCTTTTTTTACTCGATCAGGTTGCTGATTTATGTTCGAAAACCTCTTACAAAACCTGGGGCTCTCAGCCTTCAGCCTCAAGGGCTTCGGTCCTTTGCTGTTGGAAGGCACCTGGATGACCATCAAATTATCGGTCTTGTCGCTTTTAGTGTCCGTTTTGCTCGGACTGCTGGGCGCCAGTGCCAAACTGTCCAAAGTCAAACTGCTGCGCGTACCCGCGCAGGTCTACACCACGCTGATTCGCGGCGTGCCGGATCTGGTGTTGATGCTGCTGATTTTCTACAGCCTGCAAACCTGGCTGACGACGTTCACCGAGTACATGGATTGGGAATACATCGAGATCAACCCGTTCAGCGCCGGCGTCATCACCCTGGGCTTCATTTACGGCGCGTACTTCACTGAAACCTTCCGCGGGGCGATTCTCGCCGTGCCACGGGGCCAGGTTGAAGCCGCCACCGCCTATGGCCTGAAACGCGGCCAACGTTTTCGTCTTGTGGTGTTCCCGCAAATGATGCGTTTTGCCCTACCGGGCATCGGCAACAACTGGATGGTGATACTCAAAGCCACTGCCCTGGTCTCGATCATCGGCCTTGCCGATCTGGTCAAGGCTGCGCAGGACGCCGGTAAAAGCACCTATCAACTGTTCTATTTCCTGGTGCTGGCAGCGCTGATTTACCTGCTGATCACCAGTGCTTCCAACTTCGTTCTGCGCTGGCTTGAACGCCGCTACGCCGCCGGCTCCCGGGAGGCCGTACGATGATCGAACTCTTGCAGGAATACTGGAAACCCTTCCTTTATACCGACGGTTACCACATCACCGGCCTGGCCATGACCATGTGGCTACTCAGCGCCTCGATCTTCATCGGGTTCCTGGTGTCGATCCCGCTGTCCATCGCCCGGGTGTCGCCGCACTTCTACATCCGCTTGCCGGTGCAGTTCTACACCTACCTGTTCCGTGGTACGCCGCTGTATATCCAGCTGCTGATTTGTTACACCGGGATCTACAGCCTGGCCGCGATCCGTGCGCAACCGGTGCTGGACGCGTTTTTCCGTGATGCGATGAACTGCACCATCCTGGCCTTCGCCCTGAACACCTGCGCTTACACCACGGAGATTTTCGCCGGGGCGATCCGCAGCATGAACCACGGTGAAGTCGAAGCGGCCAAGGCTTACGGTCTGACTGGCTGGAAGCTCTATGCCTACGTGATCATGCCCTCAGCCCTGCGTCGTTCGTTGCCGTACTACAGCAACGAAGTGATTCTGATGCTGCACTCGACCACTGTCGCCTTCACTGCGACCATCCCGGACATCCTGAAAGTCGCAAGGGACGCCAACTCGGCGACCTTCCTGACCTTCCAGTCGTTCGGTATCGCCGCGCTGATCTACCTATGCGTGACCTTTGCGCTGGTCGGCCTGTTCCGCCTCGCTGAACGCCGATGGCTGGCCTTCCTCGGGCCGACTCACTAGGATTTTTTCAGATGCGCCACCAGAAACATGACTTGCTGGCCCCACTGCCTGGGACCGCACGACAGATCCACAGCTTTCATTTCGGCCCGGCCAACGTCGCGGGCAAGATCTACATCCAGTCGTCCCTGCACGCCGATGAAATGCCCGGCATGCTGGTGGCCTGGCACCTCAAGCAGCGTCTGGCGGAGCTGGAAGCCGCCGGCCGCCTGCGCAGCGAAATCGTGTTGGTGCCCGTGGCCAACCCGGTCGGCCTGGAACAGGTGTTGATGGATGTGCCTCTGGGCCGCTACGAACTGGAAAGCGGCCAGAACTTCAACCGCTGGTTCGTCGATTTGAGCGAAGAAGTCGGCAATGAGATCGAAGGCCAACTCGGCGACGATCCGCAGCACAACCTCACACTGATTCGTACCAGCCTGCGCAATGCTCTCGCCCGCCAAACGGCTGGCACTCAACTGCAATCCCAGCGCCTGACCCTGCAACGGCTGGCCTGTGACGCGGACATGGTGCTCGACCTGCATTGCGATTTCGAAGCCGTCACGCACCTTTACACCACGCCCGAGGCCTGGCCGCAGGTTGAGCCGCTGGCGCGCTACATCGGTGCCGAGGCGAGTTTGCTGGCCACCGACTCTGGCGGTCAGTCGTTTGATGAATGCTTCACCCTGCTCTGGTGGCAGTTGAAGGAACGCTTCGGCGAGCACTTCGATATTCCGCTGGGCAGCTTATCGGTCACCGTCGAGTTGCGTGGCCAGGGCGACGTCTATCACCCGCTGGCCAGCGCCGATTGCCAGGCGTTGATCGATTACCTGATTCACTTCGGCGCCATTGCCGGCGAACCCACGTCATTGCCCGAACTGCCCTACCCGGCCACGCCGCTGGCCGGAGTGGAGCCGGTGGCCACGCCGGTGGGCGGGTTGCTGGTGTTCACTGCGGTGCCAGGGCAATACCTGGAAGCCGGGCAACTGATCGCCGAAGTCATCGACCCGATCCATGATCGTGTCACCCCTATCCATTGCACCGCCGCCGGGCTGATGTACGCCCGTTCGCTGCGACGCATGGCCACTGCCGGCATGGTGATCGCCCATGTCGCGGGCACCGAAGCCTATCGCAGCGGCTACCTACTTTCGCCTTGAGGATGCATGCCCCATGTACAAACTGACCATCGAAGGCCTGCATAAAAGCTACGGCGATCACCAGGTGCTCAAAGGCGTTTCGCTCAAGGCCAAGACCGGCGACGTCATCAGCCTGATCGGCGCCAGCGGCTCGGGCAAAAGCACCTTCCTGCGCTGCATCAACTTCCTCGAACAGCCGAACGACGGCGCCATGAGCCTGGACGGCCAGAACATCCGCATGATCAGCGATCGCCACGGCATGCACGTGGCCGATCCCGATGAACTGCAACGGATCCGCACTCGCCTGGCGATGGTGTTCCAGCACTTCAACCTGTGGAGCCACATGACGGTCCTGGAAAACATCACCATGGCCCCGCGCCGGGTGCTGGGTTGCAGCAAGGAAGAAGCCGAAGACCGTGCTCGGCGTTATCTCGACAAAGTTGGCCTGGCAGCACGCGTCGCCGACCAATACCCGGCGTTTCTCTCGGGTGGCCAGCAACAACGGGTTGCGATTGCTCGCGCCTTGGCGATGGAACCGGAAGTCATGCTGTTCGACGAACCGACCTCGGCACTCGACCCGGAGCTGGTGGGTGAAGTACTGCGCGTGATTCAGGGTTTGGCTGAAGAAGGCCGGACCATGATCATGGTGACCCACGAAATGAGCTTCGCCCGCAAAGTGTCGAGCCAGGTGTTGTTTCTGCACCAAGGGTTGGTGGAGGAAGAAGGGGCGCCGGAGGATGTGTTGGGGAGTCCGAAGAGTGAGCGGTTGAAGCAGTTCCTCAGCGGCAACCTCAAATAATATTCATCTCGTACTAATAACTTGGCGGGTCGTAATCTCGACCCGCTATTGTTCACCGCGGTTACTTATTGCCTGTTGTATCAATCTTGAACTCAGTACAGCTAATCTCAAATTCAATACCATTAAGCGTCGTTGTCCCATTAAAAGCACCTGACAAGCCATCTGCATCGTTCTGATCCACTCGCATAACGCCCGCCACTGTATTAGTTCGACTTCCCCTGAAAATAACCAGTGCATCAGTGGTCACATTGTTGATGACGTGTACGCCAGTGCCTGTATCCACACTCACCCCAATATTCATCCGAAAACCGTTCACAGGACGGGAATCCAGGAACCGCAGGCCTGCGTCACTGACATAGCGGTAGGAAACGGTACCTTCTTCCTTAAACTCCTCCTGTTGCCCGCCATGAGTGGCCGTGGCCCTCAGGCTCCCGGGAACTTCCACCAGAGTTGCTGCTTTAGCATCCGTCATTTCAACATCTCCAATTGATTAATGAATAACGATCGGCGAATTGCTCTCAGACCGACCGCCGACCAAACAAGGAAATCATGTACGCACCTATCCAACAACTGTCAGCACTGACAGTTGACAAGTTAAAATTTCAGGAATAAATAACCAAATTCGATTGAGTCAATAGTGCCGCTGCTCAGCGGCAACCTGAAATAACCCGCCATCCCCAGTAGGAGCCGCCGAAGGCTGCGATCTTTTGATCTTGATCTTTTTCCAGAGTGCTGAAGTTCAAAAAATCGCAGCCTTCGGCAGCTCCTACAGGACCGCGGCAAGCAACGGGGAAGTATCGAGAAGGACTTAGTTGCCCGGTTCAAGCCCGGCGACGGGTTTCTAATTGGATATTCGGCGACTGGAGCAGACCTTGGCCCGCATCAACCGCTTGGGATTCGACCTGCATCAGATCAAACGCCCTACTCCGCTGGTCTTTCCGCTGTTGGTGGAGTGGATGCGCGAGAGCATGAGTTCCGAGAAACTGGCGGACCGAATCAAGCGAATGGTCGGTGATCTGAAAAAACCGCTGAAACCGGAAAAACCTGATGGGCACGCCTTATCCGGTTCGCCTGGCGGGTTAGAAACTCTGGCTGTTGTCTGCTTTCGGCGGCTTTACCGGCGGGTATCAGGTCGACCGTGATGAAAGCTGTCGGATCTTTGTCATTGGCGACAAAGAAATATGACCAGTGTAGGAGCGAAGCTTGCTCGCGAAAGCGGTTTTCACTTCACATCTGAGGTGAATGTACCGCCGTCTTCGCGAGCAAGCTTCGCTCCTAAAAGGGCAGAAACAGGTATCAAGCAACCGGCGCCGGAGGCGGCTCGTCCGGCAGGGTGGGTTCGCCGGGCTCGGTGGGTTGTTCGTTGGGGGTATCGGGATCAGGCTGGCCGGGGATGCCCCCGGCCATGCTGACGGACGGATGTGCCAACAAGGACCAGGCCAAAACGCCAATCTGATTGGGCTCAAGCCTTGCCAGTTCGGCACTTATTCGGGGATCGATCTTCATAGAGCACTCCTGAGCGATGGCCCCGTCCGCTGTACGCGAACCGGGCAGTACACCCAGTAGAGTGTCTACCCGCCCAAGAATTCCCGCGAACTGCCAGATGAATGGATCAGGTGCGCGGCAAGGTGACGCCGCGTTGGCCTTGGTACTTGCCGCCACGGTCCTTGTAGGAGACTTCGCACTCTTCGTCGGATTCGAAGAACAGCATCTGAGCCACGCCCTCGTTGGCGTAAATTTTCGCCGGCAAGGTGGTGGTGTTGGAGAATTCCAGGGTCACGTGGCCTTCCCACTCAGGCTCGAGCGGCGTCACGTTGACGATAATGCCGCAGCGCGCGTAGGTGCTTTTACCCAGGCAGATGGTCAGCACGTTGCGCGGAATGCGGAAGAATTCCACGGTGCGGGCCAGGGCGAAGGAGTTCGGCGGGATGATGCAGACATCGCTGGTCACGTCGACGAAGCTCTTTTCATCGAAGTTCTTCGGGTCGACGATCGCCGAGTTGATGTTGGTGAACACCTTGAATTCACCGGCGCAGCGCACGTCGTAGCCGTAGCTCGACACACCATAGGAAATCAGCCGCTCGGCACCTTCACCGCGCATCTGGCGCTCGACGAACGGTTCGATCATGCCGTGCTCTTGCGCCATGCGGCGAATCCACTTGTCCGATTTGATGCTCATGGCGGGGTGTCCTGAATAGCGAGGTGGAAAAATTCTGTCCGGCATCTTACTAGGCGCGCGCCTCGGGTTCAAAGTGCGAGGCATAATTCTCGGCAATCCCCCTGATTCCCGGGCCTTTGGGCCGATCCGATGCACCGTCAGTCACGAAAACAGAGAAACCTTCGCAGGAAGCATTGGCACGTCCCGGAAAAAGGGTTAAGGTGGCGCCACTGTGCTGCTTGTGTCACTGAGAATCTCTACACGATATGTTGAATTTCGATCCAACCATCTACAAGAATTTTTCCTGCTCTTTGCACTCAGTCTCGGCCAGGGTTCTTCCTGCGTCGCAGTTATCTTTGTTCAAGGAGTTACACCATGTCTAATCGCCAAACTGGTACCGTTAAGTGGTTCAACGATGAAAAAGGCTTCGGCTTCATCACTCCACAATCCGGTGACGACCTGTTCGTTCACTTCAAAGCTATCCAATCCGACGGCTTCAAAAGCCTGAAAGAAGGCCAACAGGTTTCTTTCATCGCTACCCGCGGTCAGAAAGGCATGCAAGCTGAAGAAGTTCAAGTTATCTAACTTGTACTTGCTTTAGTAAAAAGCCCCGCCCTTAAAAGCGGGGCTTTTTTGTGAGCGCTTGTTTTTGCCTTACGCCAGCCACCCGTCCTTCTATATGATTCGCCACCTGGAAAATCACATGGAAACAGCAGGATGCCGTTCAACCAAAGGAAAGCCCTGGGCGCAGCGCTGATCACACTCGCACTCCCCTTCTCCACTCACGCCAATCCCCGCCCCGACCATCCGACCATCATTGTCGGCATGGATACCCACGCCACCTATGTCGCCAAGGGCCCAGCCATTCAAGGCGTCCCTCAGGCAGAACTGCGGGCGGCAGCATTACTGGAACTTTCCACGGCACACGCCTGTGGTAGCAACGAGGTCTACCTCACACCGGAATCGGTGGGCGTACCCAACGAATCGTTTGGCCGCCTGCTCGAAGAAGTCCAGCAACTGATCGACGACGAAACACCGCTCTTGCTAACGCTCTCGGCGTGCGACGGCAAACGGGCTTTTTTCGAAAAGGTACGCGCCTGCACGCCCGAAGAATGCGGTGAACTGACGGCATCACTCGTGGACGGCAAGCTGTATCTGGATGAAGAGTACGCACCTACCACAAAGGGTCAGGCCACTTTTTTCCTGCCGATGCCTCTGGCGCACGACAGCAAACGCAAAGCCTGGCACGCCAAAGTCTTTTACGTCGAATCAGGCACCGTGCGCCGCGACTATTACGTCGACGCCAAGGACTTCGTGTCAGGTAAGCCCGTCCTTGCATCAAAGACCTACTATTCAAGTGGAAAACTCGGACAAAGCTATCAGAACGATGCCAAAGGCCAAATCCAGGGCGAGGTAATCACTTATTCAGAAAGCGGGATTGTCACCAAGCGCGCCCATTACCTAAATGACGAGCGGGAAGGCTGGGAGACCACCTACCACGATAACGGAAAAAAAGCAGAGTCCTACAACTGGCACGCTGGCAAACACGTGGATGGCGAGTATCTGGAGTACGACGAAGACGGCGCCGTGATCGGCCGCCTCACTTATCACAATGATGTTCTGGACGGCCCTATTCTCGGCTATTACCCCGACGGCAAGGTCAAGTCACGCGCTCAGTACGTCAACGGCAAAATGGTCGGCCCCAACCTTTCCTACTTTCCGGACGGTTCGCTGCAAAGCAGCACGGACTACGTCGACAACGCACCGAAGGGCTGGCAAATCGAGTATCACCCCAACGCAACGGTGAAACAGAAAGTCTTTGTCGACGAGCACTCTGTGCAGCGCAGTCATGCCAGCTGGAACGACCAGGGCGTACAAACAGTGCAATGGCAGTGGGATGAACAGCACCGCGAACAAGGCGACTGGTGGTCACCGGCCCGCAAGGTCAAAGAGTGGTACGCCAACGGCCAGATCAAGGAACAAAAAACTTACAAGGACGGAAAACTTGAAGGCCCGTCCATCACCTGGTGGCAAAACGGCCAGATGAATACGTCTGTCCATTACGTCGAAGGACGCGAGCAAGGCGTCATGCGCATGTGGAAACAGGATGGTAGCCCGAACGGCGAATGCCGATACGAGGCAGGGGTCCGCCTGGGTGAATGCACCCGACCCGAATCACCGGCGCCTACAGCCAGCTAATCGCCCTTCCAAGAAAAAGCCCCGCAACCTTACGGTTGCGGGGCTTTTTTTGTGCAATTACGACACTTACCAAGCCACGCCAAACCCTGCGGTATAGCGCGTCTTGTTCAAATCAGCATCATTGGTCCCGCTGATGATGTCCCGCTCGGCCTTCAGGTTAAGCGAAGCCCAATCCGTCACCTTGTAGCGCAACCCCATCTCGGCATCGAGCGCGTAGTCGGCCACGCCGGACAGCGGCTTGCCCAGCTCGCCATTGGTGAAGAACTCGACCTTTTTGCCAATCAGGTAGCGGTTATAGTCCCATTTCATGGCCACGGAATAGAAGTTGTCCTTGCTGCCATCCCGGTATTCGTAATCGGTGCGGTTGAGCAGCGAGCCGAGCGAGAATGCGCCGAGTTCGTTGTCCCAGAATTGATACCCCGGACCTGTACCCACTACGCGCTGACGGGCCAACTCTTCAACGTGGTCGCTTTTGTAATTGATTCGACCTTGCCAGAACCAGTTATCCGTCAGGAATCGGTCAAGGGAGTATTCGGCACGCCAGTTGTCGGTAGTGACCTCGCCATCCTGGAATTCCCGGTTGTACTCGCCCTCCGCCGTATGGCGCCAGCGACCATGCCGGGCCGAGGTTTTGAAGCCGATGTCGTAGTCGTCAGTGTCTTTCTCTGCGCGCTGGTAATCCAGCGCCATGTCGACATTGCCCTTCCACACCAGGTCTTCGACCACAGGCTTGGGCTTGAGGATCTGCTGGATACTCGCCAGCTCGACCGTTTTCGGCGCTTCGCCATTGGCCAAGGTGACCTTGCCGTCTTCGGCCGCTTTTAATGATTTGGCTTTCTCGCCGTTATAGGCATCCTGCTTGACCAGCAATTCCTGATCGCTTTCCAGGGTTTTGACCTGTTTCCAGTCAATCGGAACAGCACCGGCATAGGCCGTCTGGATCAACAGTTTGCCGCCATCGAACAGGGTGATCTTGCCACTCAACTTGTCACCGTTTTTCAACCACACGGTGTCGGCGAGCAAAGGCGTGGAAGCACTGAAAACAGCGAGGCACAGCAAGGTTCTGGACAACATAAGCGAATCAAAGGCTCTGGTTTGCGAAAAAAGTCGGCATTATCCGTAGGAATAAAGCGCTAGCAAGGACTGACCCGACTATTTCTATTGAGTTCATTTCTCAATTGACACTCCAGGACTTAATCTACTGACAGCAAAGTAAATTTCTTCAGGAACCGCGGACGTGACAGACACGACCACCGAAACCGAAAGCCCAGCCCAAATCCGACGCACGGCGCTCTACCTGACGCTGGCCCAAGTGCCTGAGGGTAAAGTCGTGAGTTACGGACAACTGGCCGAACTGGCCGGCCTGGGCCGCGCCGCTCGCTGGGTCGGACGTACATTGAGCCAATTGCCCGGCGACACCAAGCTGCCCTGGCACCGCGTGCTGGGTGCCGGCGGTCGGATCAGCCTGCCTGTCGGCAGCCCTTCCGGGGACGAGCAACGCGCGCGTTTACGCACCGAGGGCATCAGTATCCTGAACAATCGTGTTGATATTCAGCGTCATGGCTGGCGCCCGGTAGAGCACAGCGGTTAGAGTGCGCGCTTTGTTTCCGTAATCTTGAGGCAGACTTCAGCCCATGCCCCGTAAAACCTGGCGCGCCGCGCTCGCCGCCTATGCCAGCCCTTCAACACTCGTGCTGTTGCTGCTTGGTTTCGCCGCCGGCCTGCCCTATATGTTGGTGTTTTCGACGCTGTCGGTCTGGTTGCGTGAGGCCGGTGTGGCCCGCGAAACCATCGGCTATGCAAGCCTGATCGGTTTGGCCTACGCCTTTAAATGGGTGTGGTCCCCCTGCTCGATCAATGGCGCCTGCCATTACTCGGAAAACTGGGCCGCCGACGTTCCTGGCTGGTGCTGGCCCAATCGCTGGTAATCCTAGGCCTGATCGGCATGGGCTTCTGCGACCCGCAGAAGCACCTGTCCTGGCTGATCGCCATTGCCGTGGTCGTCGCTTTCGCCTCCGCGACACAAGACATCGCGGTGGACGCCTATCGCCTGGAAATCGCGGAAGACAGTCGCCAGGCTGCGCTGGCCGCCAGTTATATGTCCGGCTATCGGATCGCGGCGTTGCTGGCTACCGCCGGTGCGCTGTTCTTCGCGGAAGGCTTCGGCTCTACCGGCTTCAACTACCAGCACTCGGCCTGGACCGGCACCTATGTGCTGTTTGGCGCCTTGATGATCCCGGCGCTGCTCACCACCTTTTTTATGCGCGAACCGCCGGTGCCACTGCGCACGCAGCTTCAGGCCGGGCGCTACAGCTTTGCGCATCAACTGATGTCGGTGTTCGTGCTGATCGTGTTGCTGGTATCCGTGCCCGCCATGTTCACCCAGCTCTATAACACCGACTTTGCGAGTGTGCTGTTCGGCGGCGTAAGCCTGCTCGACCTGCTGCTCGAAGACCGCGCCTTCCTGCGCGCGATCCTTTACACCCTGCTCACCGCCCTGTGCCTTTCGACCATGGGTCGCCGCGGCCTGGCGCCGGTGCTGACGCCGGTCAACGACTTTATCCTGCGCTACCGCTGGCAGGCCTTCCTGCTGCTGGGGCTGATTGCTACCTATCGAATGTCCGACACGGTCATGGGCGTAATGGCTAACGTGTTCTATATCGACCAGGGCTTCACCAAGGATCAGATCGCCGGCGTCAGCAAAATTTTCGGCCTGATCATGACGCTGCTCGGCGCCGGCATGGGCGGCCTGCTGATCGTACGTTTCGGCATCCTGCCGATCCTGTTCATCGGTGGTGTGGCCTCGGCCGCTACCAACCTGTTGTTCGTGATGCTCGCCGACATGGGCGCCAACCTGCAGATGCTGATTGTCACCATTTCCCTGGACAACTTCAGTTCGGGCATGGCGACCTCGGCGTTCGTTGCCTACCTGTCGAGCCTGACCAACCTCAAGTTCTCGGCCACCCAATACGCCCTGCTCAGCTCGATCATGCTCTTGCTGCCGCGCCTGATCGGTGGTTACTCCGGAGTCATGGTGGAGAAGTTCGGCTACCACAACTTCTTCATCATCACCGCGCTGCTCCGCGTGCCGACACTGCTGCTGATCGCGCTGCACTGGTATCAGGAAAACCGCCGCGCCGGCCCCACGCCAACACCCGAACGGGTACAAACCCCGATCGCGGAAGAGTCGTAGGAAACGTCCCGAAGGGCTGGAGAAATCCGCCCTTGCGGCCTCACCGCCGGCCGCACTTCTGTACGTCAGCAGATCTCGCCCGTACAATGCTCCGTCATTTCTCGTCATCAGCAACCGACAACGGCCAACCATGCGCACCAGTCAATTTTTGCTCGCCACACAGAAAGAAACGCCTTCCGACGCGGTCGTGATCAGCCACCAGCTGATGCTGCGCGCCGGCATGATCCGCAAACTCGCCTCGGGCCTGTACACCTGGCTGCCGATGGGCTTGCGAGTAATGCGCAAGGTCGAAGCCGTCGTTCGTGAAGAAATGAACGCCGCCGGCTCGCTTGAAGTGTTGATGCCGAGCACTCAACCGGCTGAGCTGTGGCAGGAATCCGGTCGCTGGGAAGAATACGGCCCGGAATTGCTGCGCTTCAAGGATCGTCACGGTCGCGATTTCTGCGCCGGCCCGACCCATGAAGAAGTGATCACCGACCTGATGCGCAACGAGTTGAGCAGCTACAAACAGCTGCCGATCAATCTGTATCAGATCCAGACCAAGTTCCGTGACGAAATCCGTCCACGCTTCGGCTTGATGCGCGGTCGCGAATTCATCATGAAGGACGCCTACTCCTTCCACGCCGATCAGCCATCGCTGCAGGTCACCTATGACCGCATGCACCAGGCTTATTGCAACGTATTCACTCGCTTGGGCCTGAAGTTCCGCCCTGTTGAAGCCGACAACGGCTCCATCGGCGGTGCCGGCTCCCACGAGTTCCACGTACTGGCCGAGTCCGGCGAAGACGATATCGTGTTCAGCAATGGCTCCGACTACGCCGCGAACATCGAGAAAGCCGAAGCCGTACCGCGCGAAACTTCCCGCGCTGCGCCTGCCGAATGAGCTGCGCCTGGTCGACACCCCGAACGCCAAGACCATTGCGCAACTGGTCGAAGGCTTTGGCCTGCCGATCGAAAAAACCATCAAGACCCTCGTGGTTCACGCCGAAGAAGCAGGCAAGCTGATTGCCCTGATCATCCGTGGCGACCACGAGTTGAACGAAATCAAGGCCGCCCAACAGCCAGGCGTTGCCAGCCCACTGGTCATGGCTTCCGAATCCGAACTGCGCGACGCCATTGGCGCCGGTGCCGGCTCGCTCGGCCCGTTGAACCTGCCGCTGCCAATCATCATCGACCGTTCGGTCGAGCTGATGAGCGACTTCGGGATTGGCGCCAACATCGACGACAAGCACTACTTCGGCGTGAACTGGGAGCGTGATCTGCCGGTTCCAACCGTCGCTGACCTGCGTAACGTTGTCGCCGGCGACCCAAGCCCGGACGGCAAGGGCACCCTGGAAATCAAGCGCGGCATCGAAGTCGGGCACATCTTCCAGCTGGGCAACAAGTACAGCAAAGCGATGAAGTGCGAAGTACTGGGCGAGAACGGCAAGCCGGTCACCCTGGAAATGGGTTGCTACGGTATCGGCGTGTCCCGCGTGGTGGCTGCGGCCATCGAGCAGAACAACGACGACAAAGGGATCATCTGGAGCGACACCCTCGCACCATTCCAGATCGCTTTGGTGCCACTGCGCTACGACAACGAACAGGTTCGCGAAGCCACCGACAAGCTGTACGCAGAACTGACTGCGGCCGGTTTCGAAGTGCTGCTGGACGACCGCGACAAGAAAACCAGCCCAGGCATCAAGTTCGCGGACATGGAGCTGATCGGCATTCCTCACCGGATCGTGGTCAGTGACCGCGGCCTCGCCGATGGCAATCTGGAATACAAGAGCCGCACCGAGGCCGAGGCGCAAGCGCTGCCGGTCGCTGACGTGCTGTCCTTCCTCCAGGCCCGTATCCGCCGCTGACACCAGATAGAGAAGTCATGTTCAAGCGAAACACCTTAGGCCTCGGTGGTGCCGCACTTTGCGGCACCCTGTTGGTCAGCGGCTGTGCCAATCAGATGTCACAACGCAGCGAGCACGAGGAACGGGTCGAGCGCAAATTGCTCGATCACAGCCTGCTGATCGATGTCGGCGAGCCCAAGACACTTGAGCTGCCGCAACGACGGGTGAAAATCCACGAGCAAAAAACCTTCGAAGTCACTGAATACGAAGTGACCCGTCGCTATGACCGCTACACGCCGTACCAACCCTGGCGGGAGATCTACGAGATCCCGCTGGGCATGGTGGCGATAGTGGCAGGCGTCGGCGCGAACGTGGTCAACGTGTTTGCCTTCGGCACCTTGCCGGACAGTGTGACGAAGGACTGGCTCAGCTACGGTTTCGCCGGGATCAACCCGTTCATGAACGTGCAGTCCCACGGTCGCGCGCAGCAAAACCTGGCTGGCATCGACGAAGTCCAGCGTGATAAACGCACGGAATACTCGAGCCTGCCTTGGAGCGAGCGCCCGGTGCAGGTCAAGGCCGGCAAGGACACCTTCGAACTGACCACCGACAAGAACGGCGTATTGCGCCTGAACCTGTTGGACAGCCCGTTCGCCGAACATGACATCAATCATCTGACCCGGCTGTTGATCACGGTCGAAGATGGCCAGGACGATGTGCACACCGATTCGTCCCTGGCGATCAGCAGTACCTTGCGCAGCAAGCTGCTCGAAGCGCACGGGCTGATTTACGACGATCTCGAAGACGACGAAGTGAGCCAGTGGGTACACCGGGTCAAACGCTTGTCGGAACTCGGGTTGGAAGAAGAAGCCAGCGAGCTGGAACAGAGCCTGATCGAACTGACGCGCAACGATCCTGAATTGCAGACCGAATTCCTCAAGTCCTTGACCAGGGATGCGGGGCGATTGGTGGCGGATCCAGGGCCGAATTAAAGTCAAAAACTTCGCGGGCAAGCCTCGCGCCTACAGGTATCGCGCACGATCTGTACCTGTAGGCGCGAGGCTTGCCCGCGAAGAGGCCCTAAAACCACTGCAAAGCTAACGCTCAAACAACTCCATCTGCTCAAACCCGCCCCGCAAATCCTCCAGCCGCACCCCGACCCCCAACAACCGCACCGGTTTACCGCCGCGATTGAACGCCTGGGTCAGCAACAACTGATAGCTCCCCAAATCCCGCCCTGCCCCGGCCTGCTCCAGTGTGGTTTGGGTAAAGTCATGGAATTTCACTTTGACGAACGGCTTGCCCGGCCGGTAGCTGTTGTCGATACGCGCCATCCGTCCTTTTAGGGTTTCCAGCAACTCGGGCAGCTTATCCAGGCAGCTCACCAGATCCGGCAGATCCACGTCATAGGTATTTTCGACGCTGATGGACTGCCGACGGTTGTCGTTATGCACCAGCCGCTCATCGATCCCACGGGCCAGGCTCCAGAGTCGCTCACCGAAACTGCCGAATTCGCGCACCAGCGCCAACTTGTTCCACTCACGCAACTGCGCGCAGTCATTGATGCCGAGCTTACTGAGCTTGTCGGCCGTCACCTTGCCCACACCATGCAGCTTGCTCACGGGTAAACCGCTGACGAAGTCGTCCACCTGATCCGGTGTGATCACGAACAAACCGTTGGGCTTCTTCCAGTCACTGGCGATCTTGGCGAGAAATTTGTTCGGTGCCACCCCTGCCGAGACGGTGATGTGCAATTGATTGGAGACCCGGCGCCGGATGTCCTGGGCAATTCGCGTGGCGCTGCCGCCAAAGTGTGCGCAGTCCGACACGTCCAGGTAAGCCTCATCGAGGGAAAGCGGTTCGATCAAGTCGGTGTAATCGCTGAAGATCGTATGAATTTCCTTCGACGCTTCTCTATAGGCATCCATCCGCGGCTTGACGATGGTCAGGTCCGGACACAGCTTCAAGGCATGCCCGGAAGACATTGCCGAACGCACACCATAGGCCCGTGCTTCGTAATTGCAGGTGGCAATCACCCCGCGCCGATCTGCCGACCCGCCCACCGCCAATGGCTTACCCGCCAGGCGCGGGTCATCACGCATCTCGATGGCGGCGTAGAAGCAGTCACAATCGACGTGGATGATTTTGCGCTGAGTCATATAAAGGCAGTGTTCATGGCAAGGAAAAGACGTAATGACGAGCCGGACCGGCAGTATCTCACTGACACCTGTATATAGCACCAGTACTCTGAATCTTCTTATCCTCCCGTAAGAAAAGGCCACATGAATTTATTTTCTCAATCGAAAAGCACTCGCCGATAGAGCTGCAAGCCTTGCCACGCGTGCCTTACAGCGCAGTCACCCCTCCCTTTTTGCAGCTAAGCGATTGAACAGGAAGAGGTTTTATCTAAATTGAAGGTTGACACACCAGCGCTGCGCTGTAGAATGCCGACACACAGACGCGGGATGGAGCAGTCTGGTAGCTCGTCGGGCTCATAACCCGAAGGTCGTCGGTTCAAATCCGGCTCCCGCAACCAAACATCAAAAAAGGCTACTCGAAAGAGTGGCCTTTTTTGTGCGTGCTCGTTTTGTACGATCGAACGCAGAAACAGACCGTTCATCCACGCGCCAGGCAAAAACAAGAAATCGTTCAGATTCCGAAACTTATCGCTCCCCCACCACCGTTCGACACTAATTCACGCTTATTTGACCTGATTCAAGATTAACCGTTGACACCCCGGCGTTCCGCTGTAGAATGCCGCCACACAGACGCGGGATGGAGCAGTCTGGTAGCTCGTCGGGCTCATAACCCGAAGGTCGTCGGTTCAAATCCGGCTCCCGCAACCAAACATCAAAAAAGGCTGCTCGAAAGAGTGGCCTTTTTTGTATCTGTTGAAAAAGTCCTTTCGCAACAATGATCTGTCACTGTGCAGTGAACCGTTTGGGATCACCTACAGTCTGAGTTCAGACTATGCTCTGTGCCAGACAGGCCCTCTACGACCGATGACGTGCCATCACCCTAAACCGGTGAGAGGCGTTAATATTTGTGATTATTTTTTTCTACAGGGATTGGTAACTTGGCTCGATACCTCCATCCTGTCGCGCACAATCCAAGAGGTGATTGATGCGCGCCAACTCGTCTGATCCACAAGACACCGTCACAGCGACACAACCTATCAAGGCCGAGCGTTTGCGCCTGCTTGATCTGGTCAGCAAATACCGTCAGCCCATCGGGCTTGCGGTCACTTTGCTATTGTTCGCTATCGCGCTGATTGCCTGTCGCCATCTATTAAGCGAACTCGATCTGTATGCGCTCCACGACTCTATTCTGGAAGTCCCTAAACCGGCATTGATCGGCGCATTGGGCGCGACCGTCGTCGGCTTCATCATTTTGCTCGGCTACGAATGGTCCGCCAGCCGCTATGCCGGCGTCACATTGGCGCCACGCACGCTGGCCCTGGGCGGCTTCACCGCATTCGCCATTGGCAACGCCATCGGTCTGTCGATGCTGTCGGGCGGCTCGGTTCGCTACCGTTTATATGCACGTCACGGTCTGGGGGCTTCCGATGTCGCCCACATGACGCTGTTCGCCAGCCTCTCCCTCGGTTGCGCCCTGCCCCCGCTGGCGGCATTGGCAACCCTGAGCAACCTGCCCGCCGCGTCTGCCGCCCTTGGCCTCTCAGAGACCTTGCTGGGTGTGATCGCCGCTGGCGTCCTGCTGCTGGCGACCGTGCTGGCGATCGGCATTTATCGCCGGCGCCTGCCGGAGCAACCTTACCCGGACAACCTGCTGGTCAAGGCCGGACGTCGCACGCTGCGCCTGCCAGGTCGTCGCCTGACGTTCCTGCAACTAGTGATCACCGCTCTGGACGTGGCCGCTGCCGCGACCGTGCTCTACCTGTTGCTGCCGGAAGCCCCACCGTTTGGCGCCTTCATGCTGATCTATTTGCTGGCCCTGGCCGCCGGCGTACTCAGTCATGTACCCGGCGGTGTCGGGGTATTCGAAGCGATTCTGCTGGCCGCGTTCGCCGACAAGCTCGGCGCTGCACCCTTGGCCGCTGCCCTGCTGCTGTATCGACTGATTTATGTGGTGCTGCCATTGCTGGTCGCCTGCCTGCTCTTGTTGATCAACGAAGGCCAGCGCCTGTTCCAGTCCCGCCAATCACTTCGGGCGGCCTCGGGTCTGGCGGCGCCGATCCTGGCGTTGCTGGTGTTCATGTCCGGCGTGGTGCTGCTGTTCTCCGGCGCAACCCCGGAAATCGACACTCGCCTGGAACACATCGGCTTTCTGATTCCACATCGACTGGTTGATGCCTCCCACTTCGGCGCCAGTCTGGTCGGCGTGCTGTGCCTGTTGCTGGCCCAGGGCCTGCGTCGTCGATTGTCGGCAGCGTGGATGCTGACCACCATTCTGTTGCTGGTCGGCGCCGTGCTTTCGCTGCTCAAGGGTTTCGATTGGGAAGAAGCCTGCCTCATGACCCTGACCGCGAGCCTGCTCGGGGTGTTCCGGCGCTCGTTCTATCGCGCCAGTCGCCTGACCGAACTGCCGTTCTCGCCGCTGTATCTGGTCTCAAGCCTGTGCGTACTCGGCGCTTCGATGTGGCTGCTGCTGTTTGCTTATCAGGACGTTCCGTACAGCCATCAACTCTGGTGGCAGTTCACCCTCGACGCTGACGCGCCCCGCGGCTTGCGTTCGCTGCTGGGTGCCGCCGTGCTGTTGGTGGTGGTATCGCTGACCTGGTTGCTGCGTACTGCGCGCCCGATCATCCATCTGCCGACACCGGACGAACTGGATCGCGCGGTAAAGATCCTGATGGCCTCGTCGCAACCCGATGGCGGCCTCGCGCTGACCGGTGACAAGGCGTTGCTGTTCCACCCCAACGATGAGGCGTTTCTGATGTACGCCCGCCGTGGCCGCAGCCTGGTGGCGCTGTACGACCCGATCGGCCCGACCCAGCAACGGGCGGAAATGATCTGGCAGTTCCGCGACCTCTGCGACCTCCACCACGCCCGCCCCGTGTTCTATCAAGTGCGCGCCGAGAACCTGCCGTACTATATGGACATCGGCCTGACGGCGATCAAACTCGGTGAAGAAGCCCGGGTGGATCTGCATCGCTTTGATCTCGAAGCCAAAGGCAAAGAGATGAAAGACCTGCGCTACACCTGGAACCGTGGCACCCGCGATGGCCTGTCGCTGGAGATCCATGAGCCGGGGCAGGCACCGATGGACGAGCTGCGGGTGATTTCCGATGCCTGGCTGACCGGCAAGAATGTCCGCGAGAAAGGCTTCTCCCTCGGCCGCTTCAGTGATGATTACATCAAGCATTTCCGCGTCGCGGTGATTCGTTTCGAAGGGCGCCCAGTGGCGTTCGCCAACCTGCTCGAGACCTACAGCCATGATTTGGCCAGCCTCGACCTGATGCGCGCGCACCCTGATGCCCCCAAACTGACCATGGAATACATGATGGTCGGCCTGATTCAACATTATAAAAATCATGGATACGCGCGCTTCAGCCTGGGCATGGTGCCGCTGTCGGGTCTACAACCCCGTCGTGGCGCACCGCTGACCCAGCGTCTGGGCTCGATGGTTTTCCGCCGTGGTGAGCAGCTCTACAACTTCCAAGGCTTACGCCGCTTTAAAGACAAGTTCCAGCCTGACTGGGAACCCCGTTATATGGCCGTGCCCGCCGGACTCGATCCGCTGGTTGCCCTGGCCGATACTGCTGCCCTGATTGCGGGCGGCTTGACTGGATTGGTGAAACGCTGATGATTCAACGCTCCTTGCGGTACGTACTGGCCACACTGGTAGTGCTGGCCCTGATTGTCGGTGGCGGTTACTGGTACATGAAACGCCCGTTACCAGAACCGACCCTCGAACTGCTGACGCCGGCTGACGGCATCACGCTGACCCGAGTGACACCCGGCACCAAGGCAAAGGCCCAGGTGATCGTGGCTGTCGCCGACGAACAAAAGCTCAGTGACCAGCAACTCAAGGCATTGAGCCGCAGTGCTTCGGCACACATCGTCCAGGTGATTCTGCCCAAGGACTGCCTGCTGCAAGACCGCGCCCTGCAAGCGGCCGAGCGCGAGCTCAAAGCTCCGGCGACCCTGGTCAGCGGCATCGGCCCTGGCGCCGTGCTGGCCTGGCGCTGGCTGGCCGAGCAGAAGGACGACAAGGCCCAGGCCATCTCGGTGGACCTGGCGCTGGAAAAGGCCACCTGCACCAATAAGCTGATGCCGAAGAAAGCGGCTCACGGCCACTGGCTGGTAGCCTGGAACGACAACCCGGACGACACCAGCGCCGGTTTCGTGCGCGACCAACCGAATGCCGAAACCAGCATCAGCGACTACGACATCAACCTGCCGCAAGTGCTGAACAACGAACTGCGCAAAATCCTCGTCGGCACCGACAAGGGCAACGGCGGCCTGCAAATTCCAGTGGTTGAAGTCCCGGCCGGTCAGGCCAAGGACACCGTCACCCTGTTCCTGTCCGGTGACGGCGGCTGGCGCGACCTGGACCGCGACGTTGCGGGCGAGATGGCCAAAATCGGCTACCCGGTGGTCGGCATCGACACCCTGCGCTACTACTGGCAGCACAAGAGCCCGGAGCAAAGCGCTCTGGACCTGGCCGAACTGATGCAGCACTACCGCCAGAAGTGGGGCACCAAACGCTTCATCCTGACCGGTTACTCGTTCGGCGCTGACGTACTGCCGGCGATCTACAACCGTCTGGCAGAGTCGGAACAGCAGCGGGTTGATGCGATCATCCTGCTGGCCTTCGCCCGCACCGGCAGCTTCGAAATTGAAGTCGAAGGCTGGCTCGGCAACGCCGGCAAAGAAGCCGCCACCGGCCCGGAAATGGCCAAGCTGCCACCGGAAAAAGTGGTGTGCATCTACGGCGCAGAAGAAGTCGACGAGAGCGGCTGCACCGACAAGACCGCCGTGGGCGAAGCAGTGAAGCTGCCTGGCGGCCACCACTTCGACGAGAACTACCCGGCGCTGGCACAGCGCTTGGTGGACATCATCGTCAAGCGTCAGGCCAAGGACGCGGCGACGCCTGATACCGCCGCTCAAGAGTGATCTGAGCGACGCGTAACAAAAAGCCCCCGCAGCCTTATGGTTGCGGGGGCTTTTTTCATTCCGGCAGAGACACCACCAATCCCCTGTGCATTCCGGTGATGTGACCGAAAAAAAGCCCCCGCCACCATAAGGCAACGAGGGCTCTTTATTTAGAGCCGGCGCTCTGCAGCGTCGTATACCTCTTCGTCACGCCGGGCACCGACTGCGACGATTAACACCTGGATAGCTTTGCCATCGACCCGATAAACGATACGCGTGTCGCCTGTCCGAATCCTTCTACATCCTGCAAGGCTGACTCTTAGCGGCTTACCGCTCTTGTCCGGCTCGCCGTTGATAATCCGCTCTTCGATGACATCAAGAATACGGTTTGCTGCTACAGCCCCCAGTAGGTCCAGATCCTTCTGGACCTCTGGATGATAGATAACGCCCCAAACCATCCACAGCTCCTTTAGTCTTTCTTCGCGTACCGAGCCCGCATATCGTCGTGACTGACTGCCTTCGACTGATTAAAACCGCTCAGTCGCTCTCGGGCAGCAGCTTCAATTCGTAAGTTATCAAGCTCGTCGAGCATTTCCTGGTACGCATCGACGTTGATAATGACCGCTGCCGGTTGATTGTCCTTAAAGATGACCAGCCTCTCGGTAGCGCGGCTAGAGATTTCTTTAAGCCTCGCACTGAATCCCCTGACCATAGCGGTCACCGATATCGCCTGGTCAGCACGCTCTAATAATGCCGTCATACTTACCTCTCTACACGATCATGCAAATTCGAACACACAGTTCTACGCAGAGTATTGCGTCGAATTTGACGTACAGCAAGCTACAAAAACGCGAATCTACTGAACAGCGTACTTATGCGAAAAAATAGCAACACAACCTTACGAGTCAGCCAATTGACACGCGCCATACAAAAAGCTGCAACTGTCCTCAGTCCCAGGACAAAGGACAGTTGCGAACCGAGGCCCAATGAAGAATCAAGCGGTACTTTTGCTGTTCAAACTGATCTGCCTGGAACAGGCAAGCTCAACTGTTTAGGAACTCCGCCAACCTATAAAATCTCTCGCCACTCAGTTTCGTTCGCTAAAAGCTGTCGCAATATCAGATGACGCCAGCCGAGGTTGTAGGCAAACTCCGAGAATTGCGTAGTGGGTGCGTTTGGGCACTTTGCTGCCTTGTTGGCTTTCTCTTCGACGGGATACTCTCCGGACGTCGCTGCAAATGCAGTGATCGGGTGTGGTAACCCGGCGAAACCAGCGCAACAGTGCAGTCATTACGAATACAGGCAGTTTCTTGTGCTTGTCATCGCGATATGGCGGCTGTGCGTGGGACGTCTTCGGACGTGCCGGTTTCCTTGGTTCCCGGTTTACCACCCTGCGTACAGCTGCCACCCTTTCGTGTGGTAACGAAAGCGGCAGCTCCTAGCCTTGAACCCAGGAGTTAAACCATGACCAAAACAAATCCGTCCACGCCTTCGGACCTGAAAACCATTGGCTTCACGCCATTGATCTACTGCCCAGACAAACCTCTGTTCCACGTCAGCGCCGGCGTCCCGATTGGCGACGCATTGGCACAAGCCTCCGACCTGCTGTCCCTCGCCAAATCATTTACCGAAGATGCCGCCTACGCCAAAGACACCGACCGTCACGCCTGGGCTGCGCATTACCTGACGGCCATGAGCAAGGCTGTGATCGATGATGTGGTGAAAGTGCTGACACCGCGACCTGCCCGGACAAAGACCGAATCCGAAGCAGAGCGGCCTGAAAGCAACTAGACGCACCGAGACGAATACACCGCCCTCCTGTGGGAGCGAGCTTGCTCGCGATGAGGGACTAACCTTCACCATTGATGTTGACTGATAGGCCGCCATCTCGAGCAAGCTCGCTCCCACAGGGGATCTTCATTGCCTCCGGGACGAGACGCCAGACACAAAAAAGCCCCCGCTACCTCAACGGCAACGGGGGCTTTTTTGATGGGGCTTACATCTCTACCTGAGTACCCAGCTCAATCACCCGGTTCACCGGCAGCTTGAAGAAGCGCAGGTTGCCGTTGGCGTTCTTCAGCATGAAGGCGAACAGCGCCTCACGCCAGCGCGCCATGCCTTCGAGCTTGGAGGCGATGACCGTCTCGCGGCTGAGGAAGTAGGTGGTGCGCATCGGGCTGAAATCCAGCTCGTCGAGGTGGCACAGTTTCAGGGCTTGCGGCACGTCCGGCTCGTCGGTGAAACCGAAGTGCAGGATCACCCGGAAGAACCCTTCGCCGTAGGAATCGACTTCAAAGCGTCGTTGCGCCGGTACCCGCGGGATGTCTTCGTACACCACGGTCAGCAGCACCACTTGCTCATGCAACACCTGGTTATGCAGCAGGTTGTGCAACAAGGCGTGGGGCACAGCGTCCGGGCGCGCGGTCAGGAACACGGCAGTGCCCTGGACCCGATGCGGCGGCTGCACACGGATACTGCTGATGAAGATCGGCAGCGGCAGGCCGCCCTCGTCCAGTCGATCCACCAGCAGCTCTTTACCGCGCTTCCAGGTGGTCATGAGGATAAACAGCACGATCCCCGCCAGCACCGGAAAGGCACCGCCCTGAATGATTTTCGGCACGTTGGCGGCGAAGTACAGCCCGTCCACCAGCACGAAGCCAATCAGAATCGGCACCGCCAGTATCGGTGGCCATTTCCATAGCAGCAACATCACCGCCGACACCAGAATACTGGTGATCAACATGGTCCCGGTCACTGCTACACCGTAGGCCGAAGCCAGGGCGCTTGAAGATTCAAAGCCAATGACCAGCAGGATCACCCCGACCATCAGCGCCCAGTTCACCGCGCCAATGTAAATCTGCCCCTGCTCGGCACTGGAAGTGTGCTGAATGTGCATGCGCGGGATGTAACCCAACTGGATCGCCTGGCGGGTCAGCGAGAACGCGCCGGAAATCACCGCTTGCGAAGCGATCACCGTGGCCAGCGTCGACAACACCACCAGCGGAATCAACGCCCAGTTCGGCGCCAACAGGTAGAACGGGTTACGCGCCGCTTCCGGATCACCCAGCAGCAAGGCGCCCTGACCGAAGTAGTTCAGCACCAGCGCCGGCAGCACCAAGGCGAACCAGGCACGGGCGATCGGTTTACGACCGAAGTGGCCCATGTCTGCGTACAAGGCCTCGGCACCGGTCAGCGCCAGCACCACGGCGCCGAGAATCGCCAAACCCATGCCTGGATGCACCGTGAAGAACCGCACGCCCCAGACTGGATTCAGTGCATTGAGGACTTCTGGATGCTTCAGGATGCCACTGACACCGAGCCCGCCCAGCACCACAAACCACAACACCATGACCGGGCCGAACAACTTGCCGATGCGATCTGTACCGTGCTTCTGGATCAGGAACAGTGCCACCAGCACCACCAGCGATAACGGCACGACCCAGCGTTCCAGTCCATCGAACGCCAATTCGAGACCTTCCACCGCCGACAACACGGAGATCGCCGGGGTGATCATGCTGTCGCCATAAAACAGCGCTGCGCCGATCAGCCCCAGAATCACCAACACCGCACGCAGTCTCGGATAAGGCGAAGCCGCACGACGAGCCAGAGCGGTCAGCGCCATAATCCCGCCTTCCCCCTGGTTGTCGGCGCGCAGAATAAACAGCACGTACTTGATCGAAACGACCCAGATCAACGACCAGAAGATCAGCGCCAGAATGCCGAAGACCCCGTCATGGTTGACCGGCACACCGTAATGCCCAGAGAAAACCTCTTTAAGGGTGTACAGCGGGCTTGTGCCGATATCGCCGTAAACCACCCCGACCGCCGCAACCAGCATGCCGATCGGTTTTGCTGTCGAATGCTCGCCGCCCGCTGCCTGACTACTTGCCTGCCCCATCCAAAACTCCTACTACTCAGACCCGGACTTCTTATAAGAAGCACTATGCTTTGCCGTGCAGCATGCGCTGTTTTACGTAAGGTTACAGACGATTTGTTGACTGTAAAAATTCGGTAAAGCGTAACGGCGCGAAGCATAGCGCAGCACTCGTCGCATTTCCCTCATAATGCTGGTCAAGTGCGCGTCTCATCGCTAGAATTGCGCACTTTTTGATCAGAGGCGCACAAAACGTCCTGTCTCGCGACTCACTGCTGCTTTTTGACGACGTCAAAAACAGCGTATTCACGAGACAGGACGTAAGCGCCCGTTCGTCGCCTTGCCGATCACGGCTGGAGGCGTCACAAATACCGAGGTTAGACATGTCCACCACTCCTGCGCCGGCCAATCCAAAGGTTGGCTTCGTATCCCTGGGTTGCCCCAAAGCACTGGTCGACTCCGAGCGCATCCTTACCCAGTTGCGCATGGAAGGCTATGACGTTGTGTCCACTTACGAGGACGCCGACGTCGTGGTGGTCAACACCTGCGGCTTCATCGACTCGGCCAAGGCTGAATCCCTGGAAGTGATCGGCGAAGCCATCAAGGAAAACGGCAAGGTCATCGTGACCGGCTGCATGGGCGTCGAAGAAGGCAACATTCGCAAAGTACACCCAAGTGTGCTGGCCGTGACCGGTCCGCAGCAGTACGAGCAAGTGGTCAACGCCGTGCACGACGCCGTGCCGCCGCGCCAGGATCACAACCCGCTGATCGACCTGGTGCCGCCGCAAGGCATCAAGCTGACCCCGCGCCATTACGCGTACCTGAAGATTTCCGAAGGCTGCAACCACAGCTGCAGCTTCTGCATCATCCCGTCGATGCGCGGCAAACTGGTCAGCCGTCCGGTCGGTGATGTGCTCGACGAGGCCCAGCGCCTGGTCAAGGCCGGCGTCAAAGAGCTGTTGGTGATCTCGCAAGACACCAGTGCCTATGGCGTCGACGTGAAGTACCGCACCGGTTTCTGGAACGGCGCGCCGGTCAAAACCCGCATGACCGAACTCTGCGAAGCCCTGAGCAGCCTTGGCGTCTGGGTTCGCTTGCACTACGTTTACCCGTACCCGCACGTTGACGAGCTGATCCCGTTGATGGCCGCCGGCAAGATCCTGCCGTACCTGGACATCCCGTTCCAGCACGCCAGCCCGAAAGTCCTGAAAGCCATGAAACGCCCGGCCTTCGAAGACAAGACCCTGGCACGAATCAAGAACTGGCGCGTGATCTGCCCGGACCTGATCATCCGTTCGACCTTCATCGTCGGCTTCCCCGGCGAGACGGAGGAGGACTTCCAGTACCTGCTGGACTGGCTGACCGAAGCGCAACTCGATCGCGTCGGCTGCTTCCAGTACTCGCCGGTCGAAGGCGCACCGGCCAACCTGCTGGACGCGGCTATCGTGCCGGACGACGTCAAGCAAGACCGTTGGGACCGCTTCATGGCGCACCAACAAGCCATCAGCTCGGCGCGCCTGCAACTGCGTGTCGGCCGTGAAATCGAAGTGCTGGTGGACGAAGTCGACGAGCAAGGCGCAGTCGGCCGCTGCTTCTTCGACGCCCCGGAAATCGACGGCAACGTGTTCATCGACAACGGCAGCAACTTGAAGCCAGGCGACAAAGTCTGGTGCAAAGTGACCGACGCCGACGAATACGACCTGTGGGCTGAACAGATCTAAACGCAAAAAATACGAAAAGCCCCGCTCTCTTGACGAGATGCGGGGCTTTTTTACGTCTATCGTTTTGTGGAGAAAGGACTCGCATCATTCACAAAACGAGGGGCATCGGGCCATGCGCCGACATTCGGTCATCCACACACCGAAACAGAGCGACTACGAAGAACTCACCCGGGTCTGGGAGGCCTCGGTGCGCGCCACCCATGACTTTTTGCCGGACAGCTACATCGAACTGTTGAAGAACATGGTGCTGACACGCTACCTCGACGCGGTGATGCTGGTCTGCACCAAAGATTCGCGCCAGCGCATCACCGGGTTCGCGGGTGTCGCAGCGGGCAAGGTCGAAATGCTCTTCATTGATCCGGCCCATCGCGGCCAAGGGCTAGGCAAGCAACTGCTGCGCTATGCCCTGGAACACCTGAACGCCGATGAACTGGACGTCAACGAACAGAACCCGCAAGCCCTGGGGTTTTACTTCAAGCAGGGTTTCGAGGTGATTGGCCGCTCGGAAGTCGATGGTATGGGCCAGCCTTATCCGCTGTTGCACATGCGTATGCGCCAAAACCAACAACTGGCGCGCAATGGCTGAACACAAAACAGTGTGGGAGCGGGCTTGCTCCGGGCGGCGTTCCGACGAATGCGGTGTGTCATTCAACAGATGTTTTGACTGATCTACCGCTTTCGCGAGCAAGCCCGCTCCCACAAAAAGCCACATGACGCAAATGGAGCCGGGATTAACCGGCGCCCAGCAGGTACAATGCCCACCCCCTTTTTGTTACGGCCCTGTCATGACTGACCCGATTCGTCTCTCCAAACGCCTCATCGAACTCGTCGGCTGTTCCCGTCGGGAGGCTGAGCTGTTCATCGAGGGGGCTGGGTCACCGTGGACGGCGAAGCTCATCGACGAGCCGCAGTTCAAGGTCGAGAACCAGAAAGTCGAGCTCGATCCGCAGGCCCAGGCCACTGCGCCGGAGCCGGTGACGATTCTGCTGAACGTGCCCGTGGGCGTGGATGCGGAAACGGCGATGGCAACCATCAGCGCCGAGACCCTGAGCGAAGAACACCGCTTCAGCAAACGTCCGCTCAAGGGCCACTTCCTGCGCCTGACCGCCAGCACCGACCTGCAAGCCAACGCCAGCGGTCTTCTGGTGTTCACCCAGGACTGGAAGATCCTGCGCAAGCTCACCGCCGATTCCGCGAAAATCGAACAAGAGTATGTGGTCGAAGTTGAAGGCGAGATGGTGGCTCACGGCCTCAATCGCCTGAACCATGGCCTGACTTACAAGGGCAAGGAACTGCCGCCGGTCAAGGCCAGTTGGCAGAACGAAAACCGTCTGCGCTTTGCGATGAAGAACCCACAACCGGGCGTCATTGCCCTGTTCTGCCAGGCCGTTGGTCTGAAGGTCGTCGCCATCCGCCGCATCCGCATCGGCGGCGTGTCCATCGGCAAAGTGCCGCTGGGGCAATGGCGCTACCTGTCCGGCAAAGAGAAGTTCTAAGACTTTTCCCGCCGCCCTACATCTCGGCGCCGCTGTTTATGCGGCGCCCACTGCCGAATATCAGGATTGCACACCATGATTCACAACGACGTACTGCGCAGCGTGCGCTACATGCTCGACATCAGCGACAAGAAAGTCATCGAGATCATCAAGACCGGCGGCATGGACGTGTCCATGGAAGACCTGCTGACCTACCTCGATAAAAAAGAGGAAGACGAGGAAGGCTTCGTACGCTGCCCGGACGACGTCATGGCGCATTTCCTCGATGGTTTGGTGATCTTCAAGCGTGGCAAGGACGAAAGCCGTCCGCCGCAGCCGATCGAAACGCCGGTGACCAACAACATCATCCTGAAGAAACTGCGCGTGGCCTTCGAACTGAAAGAAGACGACATGCACGCGATCCTCAAGGCCTCCGAGTTCCCGGTGTCCAAGCCTGAGCTGAGCGCGCTGTTCCGCAAATTTGGCCACACCAACTACCGCACCTGTGGCGACCAGTTGCTGCGCAACTTCCTCAAGGGCCTGACCCTGCGCGTTCGTCCGCAGTAATCGGCGCGGCCCCTGTAGGAGCTGCCGCAGGCTGCGATCTTTTGATCTGGACCTTAAAAATCAAAGTCAAAAGATCGCAGCCTGCGGCAGCTCCTACACGGATGGTGGCGGTTCAGGGCTTAGCCGTATGGCCCCCCATTCCTCGCAAAAATAGTGGCTCCGCTTTTGGCGGCTGACGGCTAGGGTGTATTGACCCTCCGCACTCAGGATTCGCCATGCACCCCTACTTTTCCCTGCAAGGCCGCACCGCCCTGGTGACCGGCGGCACCCGTGGTATCGGCAAAATGATCGCCAAGGCTTATGTCGAGGCCGGCGCCACGGTGTACGTCTGCGCGCGGGATGCCGAGGCCTGCCTGCAAACGGCCGAGGAGCTGAGCGCGTTTGGTCGCTGCCACGGCTTGGCGGCCAACCTGGCCACCGAAGAAGGCGTGCTGCAACTGGCTACGCGGCTGGGCGAGCAGATCACCCATCTCGACATTCTGGTCAACAACGCCGGCACCACGTGGGGCGCGCCGCTGGAAAGCTACCCGATCAAGGGTTGGGAGAAGGTCATGCAACTGAATGTGACCTCGGTGTTCAACTGCATCCAGCAGTTTCTGCCGCTGCTGCGCAAGGGCGGATCGGCGGCGAATCCGGCGCGGATCATCAACATTGGGTCGGTGGCAGGGATTTCTTCCTTCGGTGAACAGGCTTATGCCTACGGGCCGAGCAAGGCGGCCCTGCATCAACTGTCGAGGATTCTGGCGCGGGAACTGGTCAGCCAGCACATCAACGTCAACGTGATCGCGCCGGGACGTTTCCCGAGCAAGATGACCCAGCACATTGGCAGTGATGAGAAAGCATTGGCGGAGGATACGGCGTTGATTCCGATGAAGCGCTGGGGCCGGGAGGAAGAGATGGCGGCGCTGGCGATCAGTTTGGCGAGTACGGCTGGGGCGTATATGACCGGGAATATTATTCCGCTGGATGGTGGGTTTAGTCTCTAGATCGGCGGCGCGGCCTTCGCGAGCAAGCTCGCTCCCACAATTGATCCGGGGTGGTCACAAATTTTGTGAACCCAGCAGGTCCCCTGTGGGAGCGAGCTTGCTCGCGATGACGGACTGACAGGCGCCACCGAACCTGAGGGCGATCGGGTTATCATGCCCGCCTCCTACCCCGCTTCGACCCCAGACCATGACCTACAGCGTTTCCCCCATCGGCTTCGTGCGCTCCTGCTTCAAGGAGAAATTCGCCATCCCGCGCCAACCGCAACTGGCCCCGGCCGCTCGCGGTGTGTTGGAGCTGGTGGCGCCGTTCGATCAAGGCGATGCGGTGCAAGGGCTGGAGCAGGTCAGCCATGTCTGGCTGCTGTTCCTGTTCCATCAGGCCCTGGAAGAAAAGCCACGACTCAAAGTCCGCCCTCCTCGCCTCGGCGGTAATAAATCCATGGGCGTGTTCGCCACTCGTGCGACGCATCGGCCCAACGGGATCGGCCAGTCAGTGGTCAAACTGGACAAGGTTGAAGCCAATCGGCTGTGGATTTCCGGGATCGACTTGCTCGACGGCACGCCGATTCTCGACATCAAACCCTACGTGCCTTACGCCGACATCATCGACACGGCGTCCAATAGCATCGCCAGCGCCGCGCCGCAGCTGATTCCCGTGCAGTGGACGGATTCGGCGCTGCAACAGGCTCACGCACATGCTCAGCGCCTTGACGAGCCGTTAGTGGCGCTGATTGAGCAATGCCTGGCGCAAGACCCACGTCCGGCGTACCAGATTCCTACGCCGGAAAGGGAATATGGCGCACAGTTCTGGGATCTGGATGTGCGCTGGCATTACCCGGAGGCCGGGGTGATCCGAGTCCTGGAAGTCATCCCGGTTCCCAACACGTAGGAGCAGCCTCGTTTCACTCGTCAGCTCCTACGGAGGATTGTGTCAGGCATAAAAAAGCCCCCATCGCCTGCACAGGCAATGGGGGCTTTTCAGTGATGCGGTGTGCTTACTTCTCGACGAACGCACGCTCGATCAGGTAGTCACCCGGCTCGCGCATCCGCGGCGAAACTTTCAGGCCGAAGCTGTTCAGCACTTCGCTGGTTTCGTCGAGCATGCTCGGGCTGCCGCACAGCATGGCGCGGTCGTCCTGCGGGTTGATCGGTGGCAGACCGATATCGCTGAACAGCTTGCCGCTGCGCATCAGGTCGGTCAGGCGACCTTCGTTCTCAAACGGCTCGCGGGTCACGGTTGGGTAGTAAATCAACTTGTCACGCAGGGCTTCGCCGAAGAATTCGTTCTGCGGCAGGTGCTCGGTGATGAATTCGCGGTAAGCGACTTCGTTGACGTAACGTACGCCGTGGCACAGGATCACTTTTTCGAAACGCTCGTAGGTTTCCGGGTCCTGAATGACGCTCATGAACGGCGCCAGACCAGTACCGGTGCTGAGCAGGTACAAATGTTTGCCAGGCTTCAAGTCATCCAGCACCAGCGTGCCGGTAGGCTTCTTGCTGATGATGATCTCGTCGCCTTCCTTCAGATGCTGCAACTGCGAAGTCAGCGGACCATCAGGCACCTTGATGCTGAAGAACTCGAGATGCTCTTCCCAGTTCGGGCTGGCAATCGAGTAAGCGCGCATAAGCGGGCGGCCGTTGGGCTGTTGCAGGCCGATCATCACGAACTGACCGTTCTCGAAGCGCAGGCCCGGGTCGCGGGTGCACTTGAAGCTGAACAGAGTGTCGTTCCAGTGATGAACACTGAGGACACGCTCGTGGTTCATGTTGCTCATGTACGTCGGACTCCTGGAGATTGGTCTGCGCGTGCTCTGCGCCTGCTCCACAAAAAGAGCGGCCGCGCGCAATTGCATCGCATTCTAATGGCAGCCACAATATCTGTTAACTGGATTATTAAGATAAGGGTTATCGGTTATATCGATATGCGATTTACTCTGCGTCAACTTCAAGTCTTCGTCGCCGTCGCTCAGCAGGAAAGCGTGTCCCGTGCTGCGGGCCTGCTCAACCTCTCGCAGTCGGCGGCAAGCACCTCGATCACCGAGCTAGAGCGCCAGTGCAGCTGTCAGTTGTTCGACCGCGCCGGCAAACGGCTGAGCCTCAACGCCCTCGGCAAACAGCTGCTGCCCCAAGCGGTGGCCCTGCTCGACCAGGCCAAGGAAATCGAAGACCTGCTTAACGGCAAGTCCGGTTTCGGCTCACTGGCAGTCGGTGCGACCCTGACGATCGGCAATTACCTGGCGACGTTGCTGATCGGCAGCTTCATGCAGCGCCATCCGGAAAGCCAAGTGAAGCTGCATGTGCAGAACACTGCCAACATCGTGCAACAAGTCGCCCACTATGAAATTGATCTGGGTCTAATCGAAGGCGACTGCAGCCACCCCGACATCGAAGTGCAAAGCTGGGTCGAAGATGAGTTGGTGGTGTTCTGCGCCCCCAGCATCCGCTGGCCAAACGCGGCACGGCGAGCATGGAAGAGCTGACCCATGAGGCCTGGATCCTGCGCGAACAAGGCTCGGGGACGCGACTGACTTTTGACCAGGCCATGCGTCACCATCGCAGCGCGCTGAACATTCGCCTGGAGCTAGAACACACCGAAGCGATCAAACGCGCGGTGGAGTCAGGCTTGGGGATTGGCTGTATTTCGCGGCTGGCGCTGCGGGATGCCTTTCGACGCGGCAGTTTGGTCGCGGTGGAGACACCGGATCTCGACCTGGCGCGGCAGTTCTATTTCATCTGGCACAAACAGAAATATCAGACATCGGCGATGCGCGAATTCCTCGATCTGTGCCGCGCCTTCACCGCCGGGGTTCAGCGCAGCGACGAGATCGTGCTGCCCACCATCGCTTAAAGCAGAATCACCGCCCACACCAGCGCAATCATGCTCAACGCCACGAATTGCGCGGCGCTGCCCATGTCCTTGGCGTTCTTGGACAGTGGGTGCAATTCAAGGGAAATGCGGTCGATGGCCGCTTCTACCGCCGAATTGAGCAACTCGACGATCAGGGCCAGCAGACAGACGGCGATCAACAACGCCTGTTCGACGCGGCTGACGTTCAGGAAGAACGAAATCGGAATCAGGATGACGTTGAGCAACACCAACTGACGAAAAGCCGCTTCGCCAGTGAAGGCGGCGCGCAGGCCATCCAGCGAGTAACCGGAGGCGTTAAGGATGCGTTTTAGGCCGGTCTGGCCTTTAAAAGGTGACATATCGTGGGCAACTGAACCAAAAAGGAGTGGGAAAGCTAGAGTAACGAAAGTCAAAAAAGCGTGAATAGGCCACGCCTTAATGGCTCGAAATTGACTCAAGTTGTTGCAAGAGTAACGCTGCCTGGGTCCGGGTCCGCACATTCAACTTGCGGAAAATCGCCGTCACGTGAGCCTTGATCGTCGCTTCGGAAACGCTCAGCTCGTAGGCAATCTGTTTGTTCAGCAAGCCTTCACAGACCATGGTCAACACCCGGAACTGTTGGGGCGTCAGGCTCGCAAGCCCTTCGCTGGCAGCCTTTGCCTCCGCCGAGACGATGACGGCTTCGAACGCCTGGGGCGGCCAGAAGACATCGCCATCCAGTACCGCACGCACGGCTTTTTGAATAACGCTCAGGTCGCTCGACTTGGGAATGAAACCGCTGGCGCCAAACTCACGAGACTTGACCATGATCGAGGCTTCTTCCTGGGCCGAGACCATCACCACCGGAATCTGCGGGTACTGACCGCGCAACAGCACCAGCCCGGAAAAACCGTAGGCCCCCGGCATGTTCAGGTCCAGCAGCACCAGGTCCCAGTCGGCCTTTTCGTCCAGGCGGGTTTCCAGCTCGGCAATGCTCGCCACTTCCACCAGACGGACATCCGGGCCCAGGCCCAGGGTCAACGCTTGATGCAGGGCACTACGAAAAAGAGGATGGTCATCGGCAATCAGGATTTCGTATGTGGCCATTTTTCAAATGATCCTGTTTTTTATGGGACGCCTGATGCATTCAGGCCTCACCAAAACAACTCGAGGTACAGCCACGGAGCTGCACCAACAGGGCACGTTCAACGCCAATCACGTGGCTATCACGTAAAGAATACGGCGTATCAAACCTTGGCCGCGCCCTAATCGGCGCCAAGCATGCCCAGCGAAGCCAGGGTGGTCAAGTTGCGTGGCCCGCCCCGCTGTTTGCAGTATGGGCGACTCTCAGCACATCACCGGCGCCGCGCCTTGAACGAAGGGCATCAGTTCCGCGTGGGCCGGGGTTGAAACGTTCATATCCAGCTGACGCTTGGCGTCCAGGTAATGTTGGCTGAACACATCGAAGTAAGCGTCCAGTGCCGATGCCGCGTCGTTATCCCCCGCCAGATCCAGGCACAGCGCCGCCACTTCGGCGGTGCACAGATGCTCGCTGCGGGTCGAGCGACGCAAGCGGTAGCGGGAGAGTTTTTCGGGCAGCAGGCTGAGGATCGGCAACCGGTCAAAGTAAGGGCTCTTGCGGAAGATCTTCCGCGCTTCAGTCCACGTCGCGTCCAGCAGAATAAACAGCGGCCGCTTGGCGCTATCGGTGTCGACCGTATTCGTTACCCGCTCAGGCTCGACATATTCGCCCGGAAACACCAGGTAAGGCTGCCATTGCGGGTCGGCGAGCAGATCCAACAGTTGCTGATCGACTTCGGTACGCGACCAGATGAACGCATGGTTGTCGCGCACCACATCAGCGATCAGCCAGCCGGTGTTGCTCGGTTTGAACACTTCCTTGTTGGTCATGATCAGGCACACGCCGGAGCGGGTTTCAACCTGCGGACGCCAGGCGCACAGGCAATGGCTCTCGATCACCCGGCAGGCACGGCAACGGGTGGCGCGCCAGCCACGGGCCTGAATCGGCTTGATGCCGGCCTCTTCACGCTCATCGCGCAAACGGGCGACGGCGTTTACCGCAAACTCAGCAGGGACGGAATTCATCGCAGGCAACGCCGACAGGTAAGGAAAATCGACACAAAAAGCACTCGGCAAGGCAGAAAAGTGCAGGCAGTTTACCAGAGCGGCCGGTGCAAGCCTGTACCGTCCGGGCCTGCTCCCCTATAATTCGCCGCCACTGAACGCACAGTCATGTGGCTGGTCGAAACCACCAGTCACTGAACCAGGAGAGTTTCATGCTGCGCCTTATCGTTCCCACCGCTGCCATTTTGCTGGCGTCGTCCTTCAGCGCTCAGGCTGCTTCCTTAAGTGAGCAGAATCTCAACAGAGAGCTGCGAAACGTCGCCGCACAAAGCAGCGCCGGCACGCCACGGGCGATCAACGAAGACATTCTTGATCAGGGCTACACCGTCGAAGGCAATGTACTGATCAACCACTTGAGCGTGCAAAGCAGCCATGCCGACCAGATGCGTGCCGATCCAAAAGCTGTGTATTTCCAGCTGGGTGCCTCTGTCTGCAATAACCCATCGTTCCGCAAACTGATGGCCAAGGGCGCGGTCATGCGTTACGACTTCACTGAGGTGAAGACCAACCGCTCGGTCGGCTCCGCCAGCTATCAGGAATCTGATTGCCCGAAAGCCACACCTGCGAAGAAGAAGTAACTATCGAGCATTAGCGCGCCGCTGTTCATCTTCGGCGCGCAGTTCTGCCAGCAAGGCCTGCAAATACCGCGAACGGCGCTCGCCGCCGCCCAGACGCCGGCAGCACTCCTCCTCAAGACTCAAATGATTGGCCTCGGCTGACGATTTCAACAATCGATACAGTTGCGCATCGATCTCCAGAGTCACTCTGGCCATGATTTCCCGCCTCCCTGCACACTCAAATCCCTGAACTGCGCGAACCTTGCGTACTGCCATTGACGCAAAGTTGTCGTGTCACGCCTGTAACTTAGTAAATCAGAGCCGCAGCTACCGGGCTTGCCTTCAGACGAGCGGTGAAACTACGTTGCGAATCGTCAATAAGCGGTTGCCAGGAAAGACTTTGCGGCGCAATGATCAAGTCAGCGCAAATCACCGCGAAGGTCTAGATTCAGATAGTCATGTTCACTTTTCAGGGCCGCAAAGGGGCCGCCCATTACGCGTCTTGTTGTGCGAATGTTTCTTTCATCCAAGGGAAAAACAGAGCCTGTATGGATGACTCGATTGCAACTCGGGTCAGGTGGAACGCCCAGGCAAGGGCTTGGGCAGACAGCGACACACGGAGTGTCGCGGCGACGACTGTTTTGTCGGAGCCAAGGGTTCTGTGCATAAGGAGAAGTTGAATGCCTTACCAACCGAATGACCTCCTCAGCCGTCATTTCGAAGAAAGCGGCCACGACCTCACCAGCAAGGTCGAAGAGCAACTCAACCTGGTTTCACCCAACAGCCCCAACATCCCGATTTACCGCGACATGATCCTGACCGTGCTGCGCATGGCCCAGGAAGATCACAACCGCTGGAACGCCAAGATCACCCTGCAAGCCCTGCGCGAACTGGAGCATGCTTTCCGTGTGCTGGAACAGTTCAAAGGGCGGCGCAAAGTCACTGTGTTCGGCTCTGCCCGCACACCGATCGAACACCCGTTGTATGGCATGGCCCGAGAGCTCGGCGCCGCGTTGGCGCGCTCGGACCTGATGGTCATTACCGGTGCCGGCGGCGGCATCATGGCGGCAGCCCATGAAGGCGCCGGCCTGGAACACAGCCTGGGGTTCAACATCACGCTGCCCTTCGAGCAGCATGCCAACCCTACTGTCCAGGGCACCACCAACCTGCTGTCCTTCCACTTCTTTTTACCCGCAAGCTGTTCTTCGTCAAGGAAGCCGACGCGCTGGTCCTGTGCCCGGGCGGTTTCGGTACGCTGGACGAAGCACTGGAAGTGCTGACCCTGATCCAGACCGGCAAAAGCCCACTAGTACCAGTGGTGTTGCTGGATACGCCGGGTGGCAAGTTCTGGCAAGGCGCACTGGACTTCATCCACCATCAACTGGAGGAGAATCGCTACATCCTGCCCACCGACATGAAGCTGGTGAGCCTGGTCTACAGCGCCGAAGAGGCGGTGGAGCAGATCAACCAGTTCTACAGCAACTTCCACTCCAGCCGCTGGCTCAAGCATCAATTTGTGATTCGCATGAATCACAAGCTCAGCGACGGAGCGCTCAAACACATGCAGACGGCATTCGCCGACCTGTGCCTGAGCGACCACTTCCATCAGCATACCTACGCCGGTGAGGAGCACGATGAGCCGCAGTTCAGCCATCTGGTGCGACTGGCCTTCACCTTCAACGCCCGTGATCATGGGCGCTTGCGGGAGTTGGTGGACTTTATCAACCTGCCGGAAAACTGGGCGCAGCCCAAACCCCAGGCGCAGCAGCGCACTCGGGAACCGTCCAAAGTGACCTAAATAAAAGGCAAAAAAACGGCCCGCTATCGAAATAGCGGGCCGTTTTTATTTAATCGTCCATTCCTCGACCGCTGAACAAGCGGTTGATCATCTCCATGGAAAAACCCCGATAAGCCAGGAAGCGCCCTTGCTTGGCACGCTCGCGCATGTCTATCGGTAAGTGCCCGGCAAACTTGCGCCGCCAGGTGTCTTCCAGTTGTTCGTGCCAGTTGATACCGCTTTCGCGCAAGGCAAGCTCGATATCGGTACGTTGCAGGCCGCGCTGGCCCAGCTCTTCACGAATGCGCAAAGGGCCGTAACCGGAACGGGCACGGTAGGAAACGAAGCTTTCGAGGTAACGGGATTCGGACAGCAGCCCTTCTTCCGTCAGCCGGTCGAGTGCTGTGTCGATCATTTCAGGGAGAGCGCCGCGCTGACGCAGTTTACGCGTCAGCTCGACTCGACCGTGCTCGCGTCGTGCGAGCAGGTCCATTGCGGTTCGCCGCACCGCGACGAGTGTATCGAGTACGGCGGTCATCGGATCAATCAGATATCAGCGTCAGCCAGGTCATCAGCAGTCTCTTTGACTGGCGATGCTTTGACGTCCGGCGCTGGAGTCAGCAGTTTGTCGCGCAATTGCTTCTCGAGCTTCGCGGCGATTTCCGGATTGTCTGCCAGGAACTTGGCCGAGTTGGCTTTGCCTTGACCGATCTTAGTGCCTTCATAGGCATACCAGGCACCGGATTTCTCGACGAAACCGTGCAGAACACCCAGGTCGATCATCTCACCGTTGAGGTAGATGCCTTTGCCGTAAAGAATCTGGAACTCGGCCTGACGGAACGGCGAAGCCACCTTGTTCTTCACAACCTTGACGCGGGTTTCGCTACCAACAACCTCGTCACCTTCTTTCACCGCACCAGTACGGCGGATGTCCAGACGAACCGAAGCGTAGAACTTCAGCGCGTTACCACCGGTGGTGGTTTCCGGGCTGCCGAACATCACGCCGAT
This sequence comes from Pseudomonas sp. 10S4, assembly GCF_034344865.1. Lineage (NCBI taxonomy): Bacteria > Pseudomonadati > Pseudomonadota > Gammaproteobacteria > Pseudomonadales > Pseudomonadaceae > Pseudomonas > Pseudomonas sp. 10S4. The sequence goes on along the minus strand of NZ_CP133774.1, from coordinate 3,302,331 downwards.
TTTCATACGGATCTGGTTGATGAAGATAACCAGGCAGTTGGCGTTCTTGATGTTACCGGTGATCTTACGCAGCGCCTGGGACATCAGACGGGCTTGCAGGCCCACGTGCATGTCGCCCATTTCGCCTTCGATCTCGGCCTTTGGCACCAGAGCGGCTACGGAGTCGACGATGATCACGTCAACCGCGTTGGAACGCACCAGCATGTCGGTGATTTCCAGTGCCTGCTCGCCGGTGTCCGGCTGGGAAACCAGCAGGTCGTCGACGTTGACGCCCAGCTTGCCGGCGTACTCAGGGTCGAGGGCGTGTTCGGCGTCGACGAATGCGCAGGTCGCGCCGGCTTTTTGAGCCTGGGCGATCACGGACAATGTCAGCGTGGTTTTACCGGAGGATTCAGGACCGTAGATTTCAACGATACGGCCTTTTGGCAAGCCGCCAATGCCGAGCGCGATGTCCAGACCCAGAGAGCCAGTGGAAATAGCCGGGATCGCCTGACGGTCCTGATCGCCCATACGCATTACGGCACCCTTGCCGAATTGACGTTCGATCTGACCCAGGGCCGCAGCCAAGGCTTTCTTCTTGTTGTCGTCCATTAAAGTCCTCACGTAATCAATAAGGCCTGACGGCCAACACCTGTATAAGTAGCCAGTATTATTCCACAGCGTTTCAGGATCGCCTACCCCTGATTTGAGATTTCTCCAGCGGCATGGCGCAGCAGCCCCTCTAGCGCGGCCTTCACCGTTTGTCGGCGGACCTCGTCGCGGTTGCCGGGGAAGTGCTGGACCTCGCTGAACACCTGTTCGCCGACGCCCCAGGCCAGCCAGACCGTGCCTACGGGTTTGCTCGCAGAACCGCCGTCCGGCCCCGCGATACCGCTGACTGCCACGGCAAATCGCGCATGGCTTTTGTCCTGCGCGCCCAGCACCATGGCCTCGACCACCTCGCGACTGACCGCCCCCGCCGTCGTAAACAACGCCTCTGGCACATTCAGTTGCAGGGTTTTCTGGCGGTTGGAGTACGTCACGTAACCGGCCTCGAACCACGCCGAACTCCCGGGGATGCGAGTGATCGCCTCGGCGATGCCGCCGCCGGTGCAAGACTCGGCGGTGGTGACGTGGGCATTGAGAACCTGCAGGCGTCTGCCAAGTTCCGCGGCGAGCTGGGTGATTTCTTTCACGGTCCACTCCTGATCAGCTGAATGGAACCACCGTACACGAGCAAACCGCGCTTGCAAGACGCAGAACCGATCAAAATGTTAGCGAACGATGGCTCTGATATAGGCCTGACAAGCCTGCAACGCAATCAATCCGTTATCTCCGGCGTCGGTGACGGCGACAATTCGTTGAGCATGCGCCGGGTCAAGTCGGGCTCGCGGGGCGCCATGATCCACGCCGCTGGCGCCGGAGGCGGCTGGCACTGCACTGCCTGAGGCAACGTCACGGGCATCGAGGAGGACTGACAACCGCACATCAGAAGTGGCAAGACGATCGCGCAGGCGACCTTGATCACGTTGGGCATCGCTAAGCGCTCGATAATGGGTTTGTTCACTGGCCGACAGCTGTTGCTCCAGGGCTTGGCGTTTGTCCTGAACCGCTTGTTGTTGCGTGGCGGCCGCCTGGGTTAGCTGGTTCAGCGTCTCGGCCTGCAACCTGGCCTGTTCCGCCAGTTGCCGACCATAGCGCCAGTCCTGAAAGTGCCAGGCCAGCGCCGCCGAGAAACCGGCCAACACAACGATGCCAATCACCCGCCAGGAAATCAGACCGAAGGCTGGCATAGCAACGCCCTCGCCCGTGCCCAGAGTTGCAGACGATCCTCGAGCCCGTTCAAGCCGCCGTTGATCCGGCGAGTGATGTTGTTGAACTGGTCACGGTCGGCCAACTCGTTCAAGCCGTTCTGTTCCCAGAACCACGCTGCCGATTCAGCGGCCCATTGCGGTTGTTCCAGCAGTTCAGGCAGCGACAGCAGGCGCTCATCGCCGAACAGGCCGAGGCTGCATTGCTGGTAGTTGTTACGCCCGGTGATCTGGATTAACCCACGGCCCCGGTATTTCTGGCCGTCACCGTCGGCTTCTGGCGTGTTGCCTAAACGTAGAGCCAGCGTGCCGGTGTCGTATTTGCTCAGGTATTGGTTGTTGCCCAGTTCTCGCACGTACTGCAACTGCCCGGACTCATGGCCAACTTGCGCGAGGAAAGCGGCGATGCGTTTGGGGGTGTTGATGTTGCGGTGGTTCATGGCGGTATTGAGGGCGGAAATGAAAACGCCCGCTTGGGAGCGGGCGTTGGGCATGATGCTTATTAGTTGGTCATTCGTGACGGACATTTCCATCTATCTACTCTTTAGTTGTGAGGAGGCATTAGTGACTTTTCAAAAGAGCGCTTTCGAGCCAGTCCGGCTCAACAGGGCGATACCCGGCTTCAGGAAAGTCGGGGGCTGAAGGCCAGTCCCGCAGATGTTGCCTATAAGCCAGCAACTCCTTGAACTCCACAGCGCTCAACGTGGTGCCTTCACCCATTTCCAGCTCTTCACCATCACGAACGACTAGCCACTGAGTCAATTCCAGTGCCTTGTTTCGCCAAGCTCTCTCAATAGCGTCATTGGTTTGTGCGGCCAGTAAAACTCGTTCCGGGCGCCCGTCGCTGTTTAAGGTTAGAACCGTTCCTTTAGGAGCATCCGACACCAGTGCGCAGTATTCACCCTCGCTTAATTTGAAGGCATCGGAAGGAATACTGTCGCCATGTAAGTCCGAATGATAAAAGCCAGACGTCGAGGGAGAAAAATAATACATATTCAATATCCTATTCCGATAACGCGGGCGGCAATGGAGCCGGAGGACCAATCCGGGCAGCGCACATTAAGACCTATAAGCCGACTCACTGACGCGTTGTTCCACGTCATAGATGTTCCTGACGCAGTGCCTTCATGAGTGACGACCGCAAGAAACAGCGCATTGGGAAACGTCAACGGCCATAAGTTGATATCGCCATAACCGCTATTGGCGGCCTGACTCGCGGCGCCGCTGATCCATTGAAGGATCAACCCGCCCATCCAAGAAGGAAAAACGATATAGCCAGAAATCCCCAGCCTGACCATAAACCCAAGTCTGAGTTTTTTCGGTGTCACGATAGACGCATCACTAACGCCCGCATTGACTTCGGCCTGAGAGGCAATTTTTGCAATGCCTACGATGGACTCTGTCGCCTGTAGCACCTTCTTTGCAATCGTTTGAAAGACCCGCAGTGGTGTCATCAACTTAGTTGCATTGACACCTGACTCGGCTTCTTCTTGACTCGCCAGACTTTCATTTTGCTTTTTGGTAATCAGTGTATTGATCGCCGCGTTCAATTGGCTGTTATCACTTTCGTCCGCGACAGAGCCCGCACTGTTGATGACGCCCAGAATTTCCTGAGTAACGCCGTTGCCCCAACTGGCCGGAATCAAAGATCCCGGCACACCGGTCAGTGGGTTTTCATCCGCGAACTTTCCATTGACCAAACCCGCACTGGGTACACTTTTTGGATAATCCATCGTCCATGTCCTTTCAGTTAAAACTTGGAGTCCGCGCCAGTAGCCTGTGCCAGCCAGTCAGGCATTTTTGGCCGGGATATAGCTGTCGGAAAATTTGCGCAGGTTGGCCAGTCGCGCAGCGCCTGTCGGTACTCAAGCAGTGCCAGGTACTGCGGCACCGTAAGCGTCGTCACACGGCCAAGTTCCTGTTCATCGCGATGTCGGTTCAGTAGCCACTGGCTGTTCGAAAGAGTGGCTTGGCGCCAGGCGCGCTGCGGCTCTGCAGTTTCTTCGCTACTGGCATATGACGTATCTATAGCCAGCGCACTTTCCAGTACAGGTGGGGGTACAAGGTCCTGATTGACGCTGCTTATCGCCGAACCTACCTCGAGATCGACACCGTCAGGCACACGGACCATCGAGGTCACGAAAGACGGAGCAAACAGTTGGGCGATCGCATAATCACCGGTATCAATCAGCTCAACAGCGACGCCGTTTTCTACCCGAGCATACATAGCCATTATTCGTACTCCCATATTTCACAGAAGGCATTACCGCCAACTCCGCCGGGAATGGAAGCAGAGGCACTGCTGGAACAAGCCCCCCGCCGCCAGAACCGCGTACACCGCCATTGGCGCTAAGGTTTACGCCTGTGAATGGGCCGCCGCCGTCGAACGGGCTGGCGCCCCCCATGCCAGAAAGGAGCCCCCATACGGCATTGCTCATTGCATAACCACCCGTGTTGCCGCGGGCACTGGATAGATTTCCTCCCGTGACCGCTTGCCCTCCTACCCCGCCCTGAACACAACCGGATGAGGTTCCCGTCAACGCCACTGTCAGGATTGGCCCGCCAGCCCCTCCCGATGCACTCATGTAGCTCCCAAAAGACGCACCGCCGCCCGCCAGACCGGTTGTATTGCGCGGACTGCCACCAGCACCCAGCGAAATAGGCACGCCTGCCAGCATTTCCGGCGTTACGTCATACAGGCTTTCGGCATAGGCGCCCGAACCACCACCTCCGCCCAAGGCCTGATAATTCGCCGCGACAGGTCCGCAACCACCTCCAGAACCACCACCACCGACCAACCGCACGCGAATCCGTTTGGCCCTGGGATTGGGACGATAAACAGTAATGCCGACCGTCTCGAACTGCTTTACCGCCAATAGCCGCCCCGACGCATCAGTGATGCCATAACCACTTAAGGTGGTCGGGGTGTTTTTCATTTTGGTGAAGTCGACCAAGGCGCCAATGGCCATTGCCAATTGATCGGTCTTGGCCTCATCGGGGGTCAGCCCGGCAGCCTTGATCACGTTCAGAATCTCTTGCGTGACGCTGTTGCCCCAGACAGCAGGAATCAGCGATCCCGGAGTGCCGACGACAGGGTTTTCATCAACAAACCAGCCGTTGACCAAGCCAACACTGGGGATGCTTTTTGGATAATCCATTTTTACTTCTCCGTACCAGGCGACATAGATCCGCTACTGTTTCGCGCTGGAACCAGGAACCACCGGCCAATTGATTTCACTTGGAAAACCCGCTTGTTGTTCCAGACGATTGAGTTCTACGCTGTAGAGCTTCCACTCCAGCAATGCCAACTGCTCATCGTGAGAGGCATCGCCGATGTCTTCGGCGTATTGAAGGGGGCGATGCGTAGAACCGCTTCGCTCAGCAGCCTGTCGCGCTTGGCCAAGGCCTGGATTTTGAAGTCAACCAGCCGAGCCGCATCGTCAGGTTTCCAGGTGTTATCACGCCAGATGTAGTAGTCACCCGGCCATGGTTCGGCGGTAAAGTCTTCTGGCAACTCTCCGAGTTCGTTCCAGATTTGCTGACCGCCACCCTCCTTGCGATAAACCATACCGCGACGATCAATGACCTCTCGCGGCACATTATTCACTAAGGCCCAAATACGGCCGCTTTCCGGTTGAGGCAGTTCGAATGAAAGTTCAACCGCATTACCGGGTAGTTGAATACCAATACCTGGCGTCACAAAAAACTCGACCGGCCCCGATAGGGCGCCCGAGTTATCAATCAGATAATTAAACATGGGCACCTCAGATCAGTTTGATTCGGCCGGGATAGGCGATGTTGCGCGGGCGAGATTTGAAGGAGCACAGCATGGTATTGGCCGTGTCCTGCTGATAAATCGTTCCGGCGGGAAAAATGGGACCGCCATTGGCCAGGCCGGTGACGTACTGGAACTCTTCACGGGTATCTGCACCAAATGCCGTCAGGCTGTCGGACCATCGAGAGCCCACAGCCCCGGCACCTTGAGCCCCCATGGTGTAGGAGTGAATCGTGCCGGACTGAAAGCCGCCCATGACTCGTCCTGCATCAACACCACGCCCTTCGTCCAGAACCCTCAAAAACTCTCCGCGCCCTTCCGGACCACGGAACGTCAATGCCCCGTCCCCGCTGGTCCACTTGCCTTCGTTGCCCGCCCGAGCGGCCTCAGTGCCGAGCATTCCCGACAGTTGCGCGTGGTCCCAGAGCCATGGCCACTCGGCACGTTTCATGACCGTGCCGTTAAGCGCACCATAGCCGCCAGGACTCAGTTGCAAAGTCGTTTCAAAAAACGGTCGCCCCAACGGCGTGTTGTCGAAGCGTCCCACCGGCCACCAGCAGCCTGCACCATCACTGCGCAGATGCCACCAGTCGCCACCGCCCATTAACACCAGAAACGGATAACCAACCGGCGAAAGATGGGTATGGAAGCGGATTTGGTCAGCGCCGGAAGCCTGAACCACAAGCCGATTACCACTGTTTTCCACACGTCGAACGATGACGTCACGAACGCCCAATGCCGCGTTGGAGGGCGGCAGAGTGATGGTGGTCGCTGCCGCATAGGCATCAACCAACACCAGGCCGAGTTCTTCTACCGCCAGCACTTTGGATGCTGCTACTCGAGTGATTACTGAACGCATGGGGCTGGTCACGCCAATGATCGCCTGGATCGCCTTGAGCAACTGACCGTTGTCTGCTTCCGACGGCGCCATCCCGGCGCCAGCAACCACACTCAAAATCTCTTGTGTAACCGAATTGCCCCAGACCGCCGGAATCAACGAACCGGGCGTGCCCGCGACCGGGTTTTCATCGACAAATTTTCCATTCACCAGCCCGACACTGGGTACGCTTTTTGGATAATCCATATGGGTGTTTCCTGTCATTAAAAAAGTCATGCGTCGCTATTGGCACAACAGCGCAGCAGGCGGCGTTTGAATAAAAAAATGCCCACGGTTAAGTGGGCACAAGGTGTAGAGCAAATTTCGCTGAGCTAACTTTCCGAGTCATTCACCACATTGCGAATCGCCACAATGGCTTCTTCGCTGACACCTCTGGCCAAGTCCATGCTGCCTTTGGCCACATGTGTATTGATTTGCGCTTTGGCCTTTAGACGCAAAGTACGCAGGGTCAGCAAATGCTCGGTAAGTTGCGTGGCTTTGCCAAGAATCTGGTCCGCCGCCTGTTTAGCGGTTCGCCCTTTTACAACCCCGGCAGCCACTGATAGCGGCACTTCTTTTTCGGGTAGCCCTCTTCCATAAAGGCTTGGGCGTCTGCGGCAGCTTGGGCGTATTCCATTGCTTTGAGCGGATCACCGGCCAAAATGTTGCGAGCGCTGTCTGCAGCCGCATCGACGCTGACGCATAGGCGTTCAGCTTCCTGCTGTTCCAGCAATGCGACTTTTTCGGCGTCCAGCGCCCATTTTTCGCCGTCCCAGCCATGGGCAGCAGAAGGTTGCGTAGGGCGCAGGCCGTCCTCGAACTGATGCAGCTCTTGAATGACGTTCATCGGATCAACTCCCAGGAAAAATGCACGTTCACCGCCGAGCTGAAGTTAATGGCAATACCATTGGAATAGTCCGGCTGGGAGAAGGTTTTAATTCCCATGGACAGCAGCAGCTCATCGCTCGCAGCAATACCTGCGTTGTAGGTATGCTCGGCCTGATAGCACTGCCAGAGCGAACGCAATTCCGAATGATCAAAGCTGGCGGTCAGGGTTGAAACCGTCGTGTCATTAACGACGTTGCTGGTAAAAATGCAGGCCGCGGCTCCAACAGTGCCCCAACCATCCCAGCCACTTGCGCCGGTACTGACCGGTGACAGATATGAGTAGTTGCCACCCATCCATCCCCCCGGAGCAAAGGCCACCGTGGTAATCCCAGTCGAATGCGGCATCGGGTTACCCACCACCAGACGCGCCGCCCGCGCATGAGGATCCAGCGGCAGGTAAACCACGCCGTTGCCGTTGACGGTCTGTGTCCAGGCCAGACGGTTGCGGTTGTAAACAGGCCTGACAATCGGCACAGAACCCGGCGCTGCCGTCACCACCCAGGCAATGCATATATCCAGCGGCGTGGACTGAAAACCGCCCCCCGCCGCACCATTGACAGAGCCCTTCAAGCCATCGGGTGCGGCGTCATATATCGTTCCGCGTTGCATGTAGAACGTCAGCGCACCACCGATCACCTGCGCCCGCAGAAAGTAACTGGACGTCGGTAACAGATCCGCACTGCTCCACGCCTGAGTGGTGAACGTGCGCGAGCGTCCCAACTGCCCCGCCACCACTTCCTGACCGAGGCTCAGTATGACCCCTGCCGGAATCGACACCTTCCCGCCGCTGGTAGCCGCCGCCATCGGTGTCACCGCTAAACGCCCATCCGCCGTAGCCACGGTCGCCGGTGGCAACGAACCAATCGGTAATGCTGAATCCAGATTCCAGCCCTTTGCCGAAACACTCTGAATCGCCTGCAACAACTGATCGAACTTCGTCTCATCCGGAGTCAAATCCCCAGCCTTGATAACGTTCACAATCTCCTGCGTAACGCCATTGCCCCAACTCGCCGGAATCAACGACCCCGGCGTCCCCATCAACGGGTTTTCATCAACAAACGTCCCATTCACCAACCCGGCACTGGGCACACTTTTCGGATAATCCATCCCCCTACTCCCTAGTCATAATTAATGTGCACCTTGGTATGCGCCGGGGCGCTGCGGTGGATCAGGCACTCCAGCGCCGAGCCCGGGTTGACGCCGAAGCGTTCGCCCCAGTAACTCGCGCCGAAACGCCGACCCAGCAGCAAGCGGCCGCCGGTGTTGAGCGTCCACATGAACTGCGCTTCCCAGGTGCCCCAGTGCGCCGCACCGAAACGCGAGCGGCCCATGCGCGGGGCTTCGAGTTCGGTGATGGTGGCGTTCGGGTAGCCCTGGGTTCTGGCGATCTCGAGGTAGTAGCCAACCGCTTGGCTGCCGACCGCCAGCAAGCGGCGGCGCACGGCCAGGCGACGGTCATCGAACAGCGGCGTGGCGCCCAGACAGGGGTCAGGCAAGTTCATTACCCGCTCCCAATCCGGCACCAACTCACTGACGCCGGCCGGGTCCATCTCGTTGAGCAGATCGGCGGCGCGGGCGTCGAGTCGGGCCAGTTCCAGGGCAATGCCTTCGAGGACCTCCTCCAGTTCCGGCACCTGTTCCGGGTCCCACGCCGGGCCGCTCGGCAGCAGGCTGCGCAGTTGCGCGTGGTATTGCGCGGCGGTTCTTATGCCCCCCATACGCAACCTCCGAAGGTCAGCAGTTCGCTTTTGTTGGCCGGTACATCGGCCAGGGGTGACTTGAGCGTGTGATCGTATTCACCGCTGGCGCTGCTGATCGCCTCGCGGATATGACTGACCAGCAACGCAACGCCCAGATCAGCTTCACGGTTATGCAGATCACGCAGCTGCGCTTCTACCGCCGCGCGCACCGCCGTGGTGTCCGGGTTCACGCTGAGGCTATAGACCACCGGCACCTGAATCGGCCGCTGCACATGCACCTCGGCGGTGACCGGGCGCAGCGGCTCGATGTAGGCCTGAACCTGCGCCAGTTGCTCGTCGTTAGGCACAGGTTGCGGATCGTCGTCACGCATGATGAACACACTGACCGTACCCGGCCCCAACAGGCCGCCACGGCACCACGCACGAGTGACGCCGGGGCATTCCAGCGCCCAGGTTTCATAGTCCTGCGCCGAACCGCCGTGGGGGATGACCCGATAGGAACGGATCACCCGCGAGCGCAGCGACTCGAGACTTTCGCGCGCCACGCCGCCGCTGAGTCCCGGCGCCAGCACGATGAAGCTGCTGCCGACGATGCCGGCAATCGGTTGCACCGGCGTCAACGCCAATCCGGCATCGGCATTGCCCAGGCTGCCGGCGTCAAGCGCGGCGATGGTGGTGCTGTTGAGGCCGTTGCTGGTAGTGCGCGCGGCGGTGACTTTGTAGGTGCGACCGTCGCTCGATTGCAGCAGCGTGTCGACGTCCAGCACCGCGCCAGCGCTGGCGGTGAAGCTGACGCTACCGCTGGCCGTTTGGGCGACTTTGCGCGGCTGGTTCAGACGCAGTGCGGCGATCCGTTCCAGGGTCGATTCGTCGGCCTTGTCCGGGAGGATCTGCTCGGCGATCCAGTCCAGGTAGCCATACAGGCCATAGGCGGCACCACCGAGGGTTCGGGCCAGCACTTGCGCATCGGACTGGCGCAGCGAATCGCTGGCCAGGTCGCTTTGGGTGCGTTTGATCAGCACCGGCAGCGAAGGGGTTTCAAACGGCATAGATCACCTGCCAACTGTTATCGGGGTTGATGTCCAGGCGCTCGCCGTCGGCCAGGGTCAGGACCGTGCGCAGGTTCAGGCGCTGGGCGTCGAGGCGTTCGCTGATGATGTCGATGGCGCTGCAATGGCCGTCATCGATCAGCCATTGCAGGGCCTCGCGGGCATAAAACTCGGCGTCCATCTGGGTTTGCCGGGTCAACTTGACCCGGCGCAGCAGCCACAGTCGCGAGCCGATGCGGTCGTCGGCCACGGAGGGGAAAGTGTCGCCCCACCAGCCGAAACGTTCCTCGTCATCGAGGGCATCGTCATCGGCGGCACGGCGCCAGGTGAACAGGCTGATCAGCACCGATCGGGTCAGTGCTGCGTGGAGGTTCTGGCTGATGAACATTACTGACCTCCCGCCGGCACGCCGGTCTGGCCACTGCCTGCCTGGACGCCGACGTGCACGTGTTTGATCTGGCTGATGCCGCCCGCGACCTGGTCGCCCTGGGAAACGATCTTGCCGGTCTGGGTCAGGGTCGGTGTGTCGATGTTCACGGCGGTGCTGGCGCGAATGTTTAGCGTGGCGGTTTGGATGTCGATGATCCGCCCGCGCTTGAAGTGAATCCTGTCGCCTTCGTCGGTGTAAATCGCCACTTCGCCGGCGGCCAGGGACTGGAGGCGATACCGGCGGTCGGCGACCACCAGGACGATGGCGTGGGAGCGATCACCTCCCAAAAAGTGGCGATACCCTCGGCGCCGGCCAGTGGATTACTGGTGAAGCCGTAGGGTTCGAAGTGTTCCATGTCGTCGTTCACTTCGCCGGCGGTAAGGCGCATTTGCAGCGATTGCAGCTTGGATGCCGAGTTGGCGAGCACGACAGTGCCGCGCGCCAGGAGGCGTGTCAGTAGGCTCATTGGGTTTCCTTTAAATCAGGACCGACGCAGACCACTGTGGGAGCGAGCTTGCTCGCGATGGCGGTGGATCAGGCGACTGCAGTGATGAATGCTCAACCGCTATCGCGAGCAAGCTCGCTCCCACAGGGTTAGGCGCTGTTCGCAGCAATGGCATCCCATATGCCTTGAGGGTTGGGGTCGGGCTCAGGTTTTCTTCGGGGGTTCGGGGTTGGCGTCGAAGGTGTGCGGCGGGGCGACGTGCAGGGTGGTGACCGAGCCTTGTGCCGACAGCGAATACGTCACTTTGGAGATCAGCATGTCGTCATCAAAGCCGAGCACCGGATCCTTGACCCGCACCAATGTGTTGTGACGCCACAAATCACCGTTGGATTGCCGCCAGCCCTGCACCTGATAAGTGGTGCTCAGCGCCCGGCCCATCCGGGTGGCGCTTTCCCAGTTGGCCCGTTGCTGCGCCAGTTCGAACGTCAGCTGCGTGCCTTCATTGATCACCGTGGTGCGCCGACGCTTGAAGCTCAGATCCGTCGCCACCGATTCAATTTCGCTGACCGCTGCCCCGCTCTTGGTGTCTGTCCCTTTGTGCTGACCGATCACCCGATATTCAGAGAACACCTGGCTGTAATCCATCGGCGCGTTGGCCGACAGAATATTCTTGCCCAGCTCCAGCGCATCGCTGGCCCGGCCACTGCTGCCTGGCTTGGCCAGCACCAGCCGCCCCTGGGCGTCGTCGGTGGAAAACACCCGGAACAACGACAGCAAGCGGTCGATGGATTGAAACACCGTTTCCCCCGGCACAATCGTGTGACTGCTGAGCCGGGCGGTCTCGGGAATTTCGCTGACCACGTACAGGCCGTAGTTCATCGCCAGCGCTTCGACGATGCTCAACAACGACTGGCCGTGCCACTGATTCGGACGATTGGTCGCGGCGCAATCCACCAGATCCTGGGTGCTCGAACTGCCTTCGATGCTCAGGCTGATCTGCCGCCCGTCATAGCTGATCGGGGCCTTGAATACGTAACCGGTGAGCACCAGATCCTTGCCGATCCGCACTTCGCAGGCGTCCCCGGGTTTGATCCGCTGATCCACGGTCTGCCCCGGCCATTGCCAGGTGATGTTGAGTTTGAACGTACGGAACTGACGCTCAAGATCCGCGCTGATTTCCACGCTTTTCCAGCCGCCGTATTCCATCCCGCCGACCGTCAGCGTGACGCGGTTGTCCATCTCGTTCATGACTCACTCCCCGGAGACTTTCACTGCGTTCGGCAAGAACCCCGGATGGGCAATACCGTTGCTCTGGGTCACTTCATCGACCCGGGTTGCATCGGCAAATTGCTTGTAGGCCACGACCAGCGCCGGAAGGCTGTCCTGGAAAGACTTGTTGACCTGGCGCACACCGGACGAAGCCACGGCTTTGAGGTGCGCGATCAACGCCTGCTTCACATCGTCGATGGCTTGGTAATGCGCGGGACCGGCCTTGTCCAGCATCGGGTTGATCGCTGCGGCCAGTGCCTTTTGCAGCACTTGCAGATCGTTGATGACCGGCACTTCGTTACGAACGACCGGTTGCGTCGCCTGTTGCTCCAGTGACGGTGTCGACGGTGTCTTCACCGGTTTGGTGGCCACCGGCATCGACGCGACAAATTGCGCCACTTTGACCAACAGCGTGTCCTGCACCAGATCGGCCACGGCTTGCGCGGCGGCGGTGGTGTCCTTGCCGGTGGTGAGCTTCGGCGCATCGGCCTTGCGGATGTCTTCGAGTTGTTGGGAGACGTCGGCAATCAAGCCACGATAGCCCTCCTTCGCGAAGTCCTTGAGCGACTTGATATCGCCCAGCAAGCCTTTGAATTCCGTCGCCACTTCCTTGGGCAACTCCTTGACCGCTTTGACCAGATCGGTGATCTGCCGGTACTGCTCGATCAGCGGTTTGAGCTGTTCCTTGATCACGCCATACACCTCGGTGAGGCTGTTGCGCAGATTGGCGATGCCGATCCGCGCCGCCTTGATCAGGGTCATCGCCTGTTCAAAGCGCGCCACCGCCGAACCCAGCAACGTATCGGCTTTGGCCAACAGGACCTTTTGTGTGCTGACGGTCGCGGTCGGGAACGGCAGTGGCTGATCGGGGTAGAACTTCAGGGCGAAGGTCACCAACCCGCCGTCCTGGCGGGTGTGGGTCATGTCGCACTCGCCGACCTTGACCTGCAACCGCCCCAGCCACGGATGCACCAGTTCACCACTGCCCTGCTCCAGGGCCTTGAGCAGCTTGTCGCGCTGCTCCAGGCAATCGGGGCCGACAATGAACGCCGTCAGATCATGGGTCTTGGCCTGCTGGCCCAGGTCCTCGAAAAACGGCAGGTCGCGTTGCGGATATTCGTGCAACTGACCTTTACGACCCACCGGGGTTTTCGCCTGGTCGATCCAGAAACCGACACCGCGAAAGGATGCCGGCAACAAGCGGTCACGCCAGTTCATTGGAACCTCCTGCAGAGAGCGAGCGATAGCCGATGCGCGAAGAGAGCGCCAGCCCCGGTTGATTGGTTTGCGGTTGATCGGTGCGCAGGCCGGCCGGCGCATTTTCGAAGCGCACGGTCAGGCCGCCCTCGAGTTGCGTACGGTTGTTGGCGGCACTTTGCTGGATCAGGGCGCTGGAGTTTTGCGTCAGGGAGCCGGCCTGCAATGCACCGTTCGCCGCCGGCGTCGGGCTCGCACCAAAGAACGCCGGCGCCAGTTCACCTTTGCCTTCGGCATTGGTCTGACGCTGTGCTTCGGTCAGGCCTTCGACTTTGCCGGTGACCTTCGCCACCAGCCCGGCGAAGCCGCCGTCGAAAAGCTCCTTGATCGGTGCGATCACGGTTTGCAGCTTCTGCCACAGCTCGCCGAACCACTCGGTGATCGGTCCCCAGTTCTTGATGATCTGCCCAAGCGGTGTCCACTCGAACATGCCATGCAGAAACGCCAGCACCGGTGCGGCCAGCGCTTGCAACACGCCCCACAGCGCCGAAAACACTTCACTGATCGGCTGCCAGTTGGCCGCAATTTGCGTCATCGGCGACCACTCGAACACGCCGCTGAAGAAATCCTTGACCACTTGCGCCGAGGCTTGCAGAGCGGCCCACAGCGGATCGAAGAACGCACTGATGGCGCCCCAGTTGTTGATGATCATCCCAAGCGGCGAGTAGTCGAACAGCGTGCCGAAGAAATCCTTGATGACCTGGGCCGCCGGCTGAAGGGTCGTCCAGGTCGAACTGAAGAAACCAGTGATGGCGCCCCAGTTGTTGATGATCATGCCCAACGGCGTCCAGTCGAACAGGCCTTTGAGGAAATCAATCACCGGCACCGTCAGGGCCTTGAGCAATTCCCAGATCGCCGAGAACAGACCGGTCAACCCGGCCCAGTTGTCGATGATCATCCCGTAAGGTGTCCAGGAAAAAGCCGTTTTCAGGTAGTCCACCACCGTCGAGGTCACGGCTTCGATGCCCTCCCAGATACTGGAAAAGAACCCGGTAATCGGCCCCCAATTGGCGATCATCATGCCCAGCGGCGTCCAGCTGAACACCTTGCCGAGCACCGCCATCGTGCTCGCGGCGACATTTTTGATGCCGCCCCAAAGGTTGACGAAGAACGTAGAAATCGGCGTCCAGTTGGCAATGATCAAACCGGCGGCCAGGGCAACACCCATGGCAATCAGCATGATCGGATTGACCTTGAGCACCGAGCTCATCAGATCAAAAACCTGGGTCGCCCCGGTGACCGCCGTTTGCATTGCCGAGAACGCGATGGCGGCAGTCGCCAGCGTCTCGACCAGTTTCGGGTTGTCGGCAACCAGGCGCCCTACCCCCGTCAACAATGGCTCCAACCCCACCACCAACGCGCCAACAGCAGGGGCCAATGCCGCGTCAATGGAGGCGGAAACCTTGCTCATCGAATCGCTGAAGACATTCATCGATTGCGCAGCGCTTTGGGGAGCATTCGGCATATCGACGCCTTTTGCAGCCTCACCGACCTCGGCCAGCTTGCCCTTGAACGCGTCGGACGCCTTGATCCCGTCCACGAACGGCGTGATCACACTACCGCCCTTGAACAGACCGCTGATATCCAGTTTGCCGAGGCCGGCCCGTTCAAGGTTGTTTTTGAAGCTGTCGACCTTCGAAACGAGGGCTTTGAGCTTGGGTGACAGTTCATCGATGCCGGTCAACAGCACCGATTTCTTTATCGTGTTTTCGTCTGCCATCACTGCACCTGCTGCATCGCATTGATCCGTTGCGCGTGCTCCAGCGATTCGCGGAGCACATCCAGTGGCCTGGCCATCATCTGTTCGGGGTCAACCTTCCAGAACCAGGCCAGGTCATAGGCGACTGCGATCAGGTCGGTGATGGCTCCGACGCCGCACTCATGAAAAAACTCGCGACAGCCCAGCTCAATGCGTTGAGGTCAGCCAGGTCCAACTGGTTGACCGACGACGGCGGAATACCGGCGCAGACCGCGATGTATTTGGCCGCGACGTCCATGTCGAGGCTGACCTCTTCGCTCTTGTCGATCTTGTACGGCAGCGCCTTGATTGCCCGTACTTCCTGCACCGTCGGACGGCGCAGGTTGAGTTCGGTCAACGGCTCGCCGTGAGCTTCGATCGCAACCTGAAGCTTCACGGCGCCGCTCATTGCCAGGTCCCCTTGATGCCTTCGAACTTCAGTTCGATGGTGGCGTCATCGCCTTTGGAAACCGGCTCTTCGATCAGATAGGCGCCAGCCAGTACGTAGACTTTGCCGTTGCTGAATTCGCAGGTGACGGTCATGTCGGTGCCAGCAATCAGTTGCTTGAGCGGGAAGTCCGCGGTGTGCAGCGCCGTCACTTTGAACGACGGTGCGACGTCGGTTTCCTTGTAGAAACCCGGTACGACGGTTTCGCGTTTGGTGGACATCAGTGGGGCTTCGCAGCCGCCATTGATGGTCAGTTGAGCGCCGTCCACTTTGACGTAGCAGGTGCCCGCAATCAGTTGACCCATGGTGTTTCTCCCTTCAAATAAAAAGCCCACACGGGGTGGGCTGAAATCACATACTCAAACGCGGTTATTAAGCGGCGTCGTCGTACTGCAGGCGGAATTGGTTGAGCAGTGCGAACACGCGCAGACCGTTGATGTAATCCGGCGGGAACAGCACGTTGACCCGGCTCGGGTCCTGCACGTCGCGCTCGACAATCAGGTGCTCGGCGAACAGCTCGGCGTTTTCCACGTGGCCTTCCAGTTCGAGCTTGGCGTACTGGGCAATCAGTTCACCGCGAATGGTGCTCGGGGTGACGATGGGCTGGCCGGCGCCGAAACGGGTGCCGTCGGAAGCCAGTTTGTGGCGACCGTATTTGCTGGTGATCACGCTTTGCAGGCGACGTACGATAAACGCCGACTGGTGCATGGTTTCGCTATCCAGATAGGAGTTGTCGGCTTGGCCGTAAGCGTTCTTCTGATAGGTGGTGATCGAGCGCTGAATGCGCACGTAGCCACCTTCGTAGTACGCGGTGGCGATGCCGTAGTTGAGCAGCGACTGACGCTCGGTCAGGGTGAAACGTTCGCTGGCCGGCGCCGGGTCGAGACCTGGCAGGCTGCCGCTTTGCGTCGGACGGCTGGCGTCGGCGGAGATGAACACTGAAGTGCGTGCAGCCAGTGCCGCAGCCTGAACCCAGAACGGTTGTGGAACGCCCGGCTCCAGCGCCTGAATGGTCATGTGCTGATCGTTGCGCACCTGGCCTGCAGCAACCAAGGTACCGATGGTGCCGCGCTTGGCGCTGTAGACGTGACCGAACAATTGCTTGGCCCAGGACCAACGACCGGTGCTGTCATCCATGACGGCTTGCCAGGTGTTGAGGGTCGAGAGGTCCGAGAACGGCATGCAGATGAACTCGAACGGCTCATCGCCCAGCGCTGCCACGGCATCCACTTGATCCGGCACACCGACGCCGCCGGTCATGGCAGTGACGGCGGAGGTCAGGCCGACCGGGGTTTCTTCGCCATTGCTCTTACCCAGGCGATTGAATTGCAGGCTGATGTCGTTGCCGCTGTCGCCGGTCCATTTGGCGCTCAGGGTCACGACGCCTTCGACCGCAACAGCGGACACCGGCAGGTCGGCCGACGCATTGATTTTCAGCGCCAGCGCGGTGGCCGCTTGAGCCGCAGTGAAACCGCTGACGATGGCCGCTTGAACGCGAACGCCGCCGACGTACAGGTTGAGCACACCGCTTTGAGTCGCTGCGCCGGTCAGGGTCACCACACCTTTGGCAATGCTGCCGGTGGTGTTGTGCAGCGGCAGGCACCAGATCTCGCCGATAGGGTCAGTCTTGCGCCAGGTTTCGTACATCGAGGCCAGCATCGAACCTTGGCCGCCAATGCTTTTGGCCAGCGCGACGCTGGACACCAGCACCAGTTTGCCGACATCGGCCGGTGCGATGTTGTCGTTGACCTGAGCGACGATCAAACGACGCATGGCCGACGACGCGCTATTGGCTGCCGAATTGTCCATCTCGGCGTAGAACAGCGGAACACGAATGTCCGCGGGGATGTTGCTGAATCCGATCGCCATTATTTGGCTCCCTGTGGTTTTGCCGCTTTCACGGCTTTGGTAGTGATATCGCCATCGGCCAAACGTCGACGCCACCAGGCGTTGTCCGGCACTTCACGGCCCTCGAGGGGCAACAGATCGCCCGCTTCCGGGTCCGGCACGACACGGCCTGGGGCCGGCAGCACGGTGATGCGTTCGCTCATGGGGTTACATCTCCAGAGAAAGTCAGTTCCAGGCGCCCGTCGGGCCCTGGGCGTTTCAGATTGGGGTCGGCCGGATCGATCGCATCGACCCGCACGGTGACCCCGGTAAAGGACGACAAACCGTCCAGTTCACGCTCGTGCCAACTCTCTGCGGGCTGCCCCGGCAGATTGCGGCCAAGCTGAAATTCGGTGAAAAAGCGCAAGCGGTACAACGCGCGGCTGCTGCTGATGGAAAGCAGTTCGCCGCTTTCGTATTCGATGGCGTCGTAGCCCGCACCAGGCTTGAAACCCACCAGTGCGCGCCACAGTTCGGCACGCAGGTCGTGCAACAGATCCAGCGCTTTTGTAGCGTCGGTGGTGTCGAGCACCAGGGTCACTTCGAAGCGGTCGCGGATCGGCTGCAGGGCCAGGTTTTGCGCCAGGCTTTTGCTCGCCACATCGCTGATGGGGACGACGTAGGCGCAGGGGGTGGTGAGCGGGGTGTTGGTTTGCAAAGTGGCGAGGTCGATGCCGGCGGCGATTCGATTGGCCAGGGTTGGGCATTGCTCACGCAACTGCGTGAGGATCGGAGTGATCTTCATGGAGGTGCTCCAGAGTTTTATGGAAGGCACTGCTCGTGTAGGAGCTGAGCTTGCTCGCGAAAGCGGTGGGTCAGTCGACTGTGATGTTGAATGTGCAGCCGTCTTCGCGAGCAGACCCGCTCTCACAGGGGGTCTGCGTGTTGGCTCTCATCCGGATCAGGCAAAGGCCTCAGCGTCAGGGTCGAGGCACGTCGCGTCGATCATGCAGCGATAGCTGTTGGCGCGATCGCCGCTGGCGGTGACTTTGTCGATCGACCAGCGACCGCGCATGAAGTCCGGCCAGGTGTCGTCCAGGAGAACAAGGCCTTCAGCCGAGAAGTCAGGGTTGCCCGGGCAACTGATTTTTACCTTGAGCTTTTCACGGGCCATTTTGCGTACTTCACCTTCGCCGACCGCTTGCGCTTCTTCCGCATTCTGGCAGCTCAGGCGCACGGTCTTGAACGGCGCGAGCCCGGTTTCAACCACCTGCAGCAAACCGGCTGCGGCGTCCCACCAGTTGATCTTGCAACCTTGGGTCTTGGCCTTGGCGCTGTCATCAAGGGTCGCGGTGATAAACCCATGGTCGCCAGGCCGATTGTTGCGGGTGACCGACAGTCGCACGTCCGCCAACACCTTGCCCGACAACGATTTGAGTTGACCCGGCAGGGCCAGCACATACAGCTCATTAAAGGGTTTGGCGATGGCGCCGTACCTGGTCGCCAAGCGTGTGATGAAGCCCATGTCGGTTTCATTCGACTGGTCGATATGCACGATCTTTTTCAGTGACAATGACGGGTCCACCCTCGGCGAAAAACCGTATTTGGATGTCAGTTCGCGAAACAGTGCGCCGAGGGTCGTCGGGCCATGACTGGCCGAGCGACGCTGCTGGAATCCGCTCTCGTCCGCCGCACTGAACGGTGCGGCGGTCGCCACCAGCGACACGCGAAACGGGAACAGCGTCGGCGTACGTCGGGTCACCAGGAACTGGCCTTTATCCACCAGCCCGGATTCCAGATACCCCACGCACAAACCGACTTTGCCGCCCAGGCTCGGCAACCCTTCAAGGCCTTCCAGATCGAGTACCAGGGTCAGTTGATCGGACTCGATCCCGGCGGCATCGATGTGCTCCCAACTGATCAGGCGCTGATTGATCAGGGTCGCATTGGCCCCGTAGATTTCTATCGCTGGCGTGAACCCGATTGCCATGTAGCCTCCTTAATCCCAAGCCATTACCGGCGTTTTCGCTGCGGGTCTGGATTCAAGTTCCGGCAACACCACCCAGACACCCGCGGGCAGTACCGGGCCTTGCTCGGCCAGTGTGGGGTTGAGGCGCCACAGCGCCTCTTCGGCCGCGTCGTCACAACGCTCGATTTCGCGGTAGAGCAACAGATTCACCGAGTCACCGGTGATGGTTCGTACCTTACGCATTGACGTATTCCCCCAAGGTAATCGACCAACTGATCAACATCGCCGTGCCGTCATCGATCACATCGCTTTGGGTTTCCGTCACATCGTCGACCCGCCACAAACCCCAGTTGCGACCAATGCCATCAACCAACGGCAGCGGTACGCGCAGCGCTTGTAAGGCGCGTAACTCATCGAGCCGGTCCATGGCCACCGCATACATCGCCTTGCCTGTGATCGTCATGGTTTGCAGGCCTTGACCGGTCTGGCTGGACTTGGGCTTGCTGGTCAAAATATCCACCTTCACCCAGCCACCGTCCGACTTGCGCACCAGACCGCCGTAGGCGAAGTTGCTCGACAAGCCAAAAATGAACGTGCCGAGTGCCATTTGCTGCCTCATCAAGCCACCCCATCGGTCAGGGCCGTGTCACGTCGCACGGCGAGTTGATTGGTCGTTGTTATCATTCCGAACTGGTTGGAAATGTGTTGCACCACCAGGTTGGCCAGTTCAGTGGTATTGGGTGAGTCCTGGGCGTTGATGTAGATGTTGGCGTTAACCGTGTTTTGCTGATTGTTCGTCTGGGCGTTGGTCAGGTCTTTGCTGACCTGGTCCGGTGACAAGAGGCGATCAGCCCCGGTGTAAATAGACTCACCCAGCGCTTCACCGCCCTTGCTGCCGAAGTAGGAACCGACCAGGCCACCCACCAAGGCACCCACTGCAGTGCCCAGGACTGGAACGGGAATGAAGCTGCCAATCAACGCGCCGGTAGCAGCGCCGGCATAACCTCCGGCCGCTCCGCCAATGCCCGATCCGACAGCTCCGGCAGCGGCTTTGTAATCGCCGGCCATCAGTGCCTTGACCCCGTTATAACCCGCATTGGCCAGCGCCAGAGGCCCACCTAACCGGCCTGTGAAAGTCTTGGCCCTCGTCATGCTGGTGACCAGTCGGTTACGTACCGTAGGACGCGGAGATTTGGTCTCAGCGGCCCCGGGTTGTTTCGGGTTACCACCCTTTTCTTGCGTACCGTCGTTGGCTTTTTTCTTGTCCTGAGCACCGCCCTCATCACCTCCCGGCGGCTGAATGGCAGCGTCCGGTTTGAAAAGCTCTGTGGCGGTGGTGGACACAACCGACGCCAGCTTGTTCAGGATGGGCCCGCGCAACGGAGTCGAGGCCGCAACACCGAGCAAGGTCAATGCAGCCGTGACTTTCGGCAAGGTTTCAACCACAGAACTCACGCCGCTGACCACCATGTCGGCGCTGAGCATCGCGAGGTCAGTAAATGGCGCCACTGCGGTTTCGACCGCAGTATCAAGTCGGGTCAAACTCGCATCCAGCGCATTCCAGCGCCCTTGCGAGGTGTTCCCTCGGGCTTCGGCAGTTTGCGCCATCGAACCCTTGTTACCGTCACCCTTGTCGGCCGCTACCGCCAAAGCCGTCTTCAGATCCTGGGGCGACTTCAGCAATTTGCCGATGCCCTCGTCGCCCTCAAACAGCGTCTTGATCAACGAAGTCTGTTGCTCGGCCGGCTTGCTCTTCAGGGCCGCCAGCACATCGCTGATCGCCCCCGGTGCGTCCGTGCGAATTCTGCTGGAGAGGTCTTCCGGTTTGATATCAAGTTGCGTCCAGGCGGCTCGCTGCTCTGGCGTGGCCTTGTCACCCTTGCCGAGCGCAGTGCCGAAGTTTTTCAACGAGGCGCCGGCTTCTTCCTTGCCCAAGGAAGCGCTGAGCAGGGCCGCTGCGATGGCCGCCGCTTGCTCGGGCGCGATGCCGGCGGCCAAACCTGGCTCGCCGCCGCGCAATACGACCGAACCAATATCTGCCGCTGACGCTTTCAAATCGAGAGTGGCACCGAGGCGGTTAGCCGCATCGCCCAAGTCGAGACTTTTCGCTCGATCAAGGTGCAACGAAGTGCGCCAGCCAGTCATGAGCGCGCCGGCTTCCTTGATATCGATCTTGTACGCCGAGGCCATGACGGCGCTGTCGCGTGCGAGATCCGTCAGCGTCTGCTTTCGGTCCTGCGGTTGGACGTCCTTGAGGACCCGAGAATCAACCGCCGCCTGTTGCACCTGCAACAGTTGCACCGCTGTTGCGCCGCTGGGGGCGGTGCGTTTTTCACCCGCTATCTTCTGGGTGTCATTGGCCAGCTCCTGAAGCGGATCAGGGGCCAGCTGCAATTTCTGATTCAGGTCGACGAGGGCCGACTGCACCGCCATTGCAGCCTTCAATTCCTCTGGCGGCGCACGCTGGTCAACTTCAGCCTTGAGCTTTGACTTTGCCTCACTGGCTGGTGCCGGCGCCGATGCATTCGCCTTGAGCAACGACTGCTGCGACGACAGTGCTCCGTTCAACGACGCCAGGATTTCACGGAGCTTGCCTTGCTCCACCACCAACAGGCGGATATCGAGGCTGGCCGTGGTCAGTGCCTGGTTCAGCCCCGACAACGGGTCCTCGAAACCGACAAGCCCCGGCGTTTCAGATGCGCTGCCGAGTTGCGGCAGCTCGATGCGATTGATGTCCGCACCGTGCAGCGAATAGTCACTCTCTGCCATCGCGCTCTACTCCTGTTTCACGCCAAGGCGAGTGATCGCGATGTCGTAGCGGCGTAATGCCTTGCCGGCGTCCCATTCCAGAATTTCCGCTTCACTTACCGGGTAAATGAGCGGGACGACATCGAGGATTACTTCGATGTCGCGCTCCGAAAGAAGTCCGCCGGTTTGTTTAAAAAATCGTCGATGCGTACCTGAAGCTGTGTCCAGTCGGGCACGGTCAGCAGGTCCAGATCGGGCAGCATCAGCCCGGTGCAATGGGCGGTGATGAACTCGGCGCGTTCCTTGGCGGTTTTCAGTTTCTTCATCGCTTTGGTGGCGCGCAGTACCGGCATTTCCAGGGTCAGCGAGGTTGTGCTGCGGCCCGCTGCGTTGAGTGGTTGCAGCAGTTGCACTTGATCGGGGTCTGCCGATGGGTCGCCTTGCTCGTCCTGCTCCAGAAAGTACGAAGCCGGACGGGTCGACATCTCGTGCACGTACTGGGCGATGCTCACGTAGTCCGGGCGTTTGAGTTGGTCGAGTTCCTTGACCGACAGGCCGGTGGCCAATTTCGCCAGTTCGAAGAACTGATCGTCCTCATCATCGCCGGCACGGACCAGGGCCTCTTTCTGCGCGGCGTAAAACAAGGGTTTAAGCTGAATCTGTTCGATCTGCGACTGGTTGTCGGCGGTGATCGGCGACAGCAAGACGTGAACAGGAGGCGTCCAGGACATGAATGAATTCCTTGGTGGGTCGTGGGGAGGTGTTGCGCAAATGCCTACCGATTAACGCAGATTTCAAGGCTTGTGAGCCTCCCCTGTGGGAGCGGGCTTGCTCGCGAAAGCGATGATTCAGTCAACATTGATGTTGAAGCTGATGGCCTCTTCGCGAGCAAGCCCGCTCCCACAGGGATCGCGTTTAACTGGTGGATGTTGCGGGGCTTATGGCAGCAGCACCGCGCGGCGGGCATCACCCAGGATGTCGACGCCATTAAGCATGAACTTCTGGGTGCGCACGTCGATGTCGATCACCGGGATGCCGTTTTCGAGGCGGTTGTAGGTGCGGCAGGAGAGTTCAAGCGTGGTGATCGGCTTTTCGCCCATCTTCAGCGCCGTTTCGGCCAAGGACTTCAGCTTGCCGCCGACGGTGTGGTAAGTGAACCAGGTATTGCCGTCCTGATCCTGACCGGCCTCGCGCACGTTCAGCAGAATGTCGTCACCCAGTTTCACACCCAAAGCCAGCATGATTTCCGGCCCCATGCCTTGCAGGGCCAAAGTGGCCCCGAGCACGACGCCGTTCTTGGCCATTTCTTCGCCGATAAAGCGTCCGCCCGTCATCGATTCCATTCCGAACTCGATCTTAGGTGGTGTGAAACTTTCCACAGTCGCCGACAACGGCAAGCCTTGCAGGGTGGCCGCGATGGCCTGTCTTACGCGGTTAGTAAACATTAGAGAACATCCTCCAGGAACTGCTCGATGATTTCATCGCGGGCGTTGAGTTGGTAAACCATGTGTTCGTTCGGCGCGTAGCGGCCGTAGTCGATGACGATGAACCAGGTGCCGTTTTTGTACTTCTCGACACTGTTCAATTCCGGGTGCAGGTAAACGCTGCCGCCGGGGATGGTTTCGTCGGCGACCAGGGTTTGCAGCCAGTCGTTGATGCGCTTGACCTCCTGATCCATGAAGGACTTGGTCAGGTTCTTGGCCATGGCTTTCTGGCCGGCTTTCACCAGCTTGCGGCTGATGGCATCTTCCAGGCCGACGTAGCTGATGAACTTGCCGGTGATGGAACGGTTACCCAACAGCGAGAAGCCGCCGAGGACGGTCCGGGCGTAGTAGCTGATGCCGTAGCGGTTGAGCAGATCGCCTTCGGTGGAAGTGTCGAGGATGTTGTATTCCACGACCCGCGAAACGTCCTCGGCGTAGGTCACCTGGTTGCCCGGGCTCTCCCACTGCTTGACCTTGGCCAGCGCAGCGATGGCCAGGCTCGACGGCGCCAGGAACACGTTTTTCTTCGCCGCTTTGGAGTAAACGGCCGGCATGTTGTGCACCAGCAGGCAGCGGTCGAAACCGAGGTCATCGCCGCCCAGATCCTTGCTGTACGTCACTTGATCAGCGACCGCGGCGTCCTTGCCGTCGAGCACAACGCGCGCCTTGATGCGCTTGCCGAAGGAGGCGAATTCACTGGCCACTGCCTTGGTGCCGGTGAAGCCCGGTGCACCGATGATGGTCAGGTCTTCCGGCACACCGCTCAGCGCGGCCAGGCCCAGTTTGCGGCCGGTCACCGGCTCGACGCCGCCGATCACGTTGTTCGCGGTGTCCGCCGGGGTCGTGCCCTCTTCGACGATAACCACGTAAACCGGGACCTTCACCACTTTCAGGATCTGGTACACCGCTTGGTACAGCGTGCCCGACTCGGCGCCGGTCGGATCGAGCAGCCCCTGAGTGGTGAAGCTGTTGATGCGGAACGGCGAATTGCGCGGGATCAGCAGATCGGCTTTCGGCGCGGTGCCGACCAGGCCAATGACGTTGTCGCCCAGGCCACCCATGGCCTCGGGGGATTCAGTGGCATTGACGGTGATGCCGTTGTGCTCGAAGTTCAAAACCTCAGCCATGTTATTCAGCCTTCTTGGCAACGGCCTGTTCGGCCGGGGTGGATGTAGATTTCAGCGCCAGGCGACCGGCGCTGAGCAATGCGTTGGCTTCGACATCGAGCAGGTCGAGTTCCTGGCCCGCGGTCGACCAGTGACCACGCCCGACAGGGAACGGGACGAGGACGGTGTAGGTTTGGCGTTCTGCCATTTGGTTTTCTCCAGAGACGAAAAAGCCCCTTTTTTGAGGAAGGGGCTGTTGGGTGTTGATTAGCGGATAAGAAAACGCCCCGACGGTGCGGGGCGTTTATTGAGGTAGGGTTGCGAGCCATTCCGGCGCTGGCGGCCGATGTTCGCTCAGGGGCAACTCGCCGCCTACCGGCCAGATACGAAGCACACGGCGATACGTCTGCAACTCGATGTATTGCGCCGGGGTCAGCAACGTGGGCCAACGTTCCACCTCATCACGGTAACGGGACACAGCACTATCAGTGGCTGCAAGCTGCATGTTTCGCCATGCGCGTTCAATCGCCTCCAGTTCGGCTGCAGATGGCGGCGGCGGATCGATCAGCACCGGATAGCCTTCATCATTCCCGACAATCATCTTGCCGCTAGACTGTCCGTCCAATAACTCAAGCCAATACTCACGCGAGATTTCAACCACATCGCTTGGCATCGTTGTATGAAAGGAGGGATCGTAAAAACCGGCTGTGGATTTTGAATAAAACATAGGTGCTTCCTTATTTAATAGCCAGCGACTCTATAGCCACCCACCTGGGCGGACATCGTGTGTTGACTGATTGCAGAATCAAAGATTTTGACCCGACAGGGCTCGTAAGTAATAGCCGCAGGGTTGGCTCTCCCGGCCCAGCCCTGACTGAGTTTCTGTGCAACAAGCTACTGCCCGTACAGCCAGGCGCCGAGGGACGCATCGCGCTAGTAAGGTGTCAGGCTTATGTGAGGATGCAGCCGCGCCGATGGCCGGCGGGGTATGTGATCGCGTGACTCGACCGCTCAGCTGATCGGCCTGGCAATCGGTCGCAAGATACAATCGTGATAGTATTTTAAAAATTTAAATCGACAGGGCATGTCACTAATGAGTACAAAACAGATTGGGGGGCTAACAGCCCTCCGGTTTTTTGCTGCATTTTCAATTATTGTTCACCACACCAAGGGAAGCTTTTTTCCACCGAATTTCTTGTGGGACATTCCAACTGACGCAGGCGTAATGTTTTTCTTTGTTCTGTCGGGTTTTATCCTCTCTCATGTTTATTCAAAGAAAGGAATTGATGGAGGTGTTGCAAGATTCTATTTTGCGCGGTTTGCCAGGATGTGGCCTGCGCATGCATTTTGCACGTTAATACTTTTGCTCTGTCTCCCCTATCAGCGTGTATTGCTGGAGTCAGCCAGTAACGTTTATATTTTTGTTTTGAACTTGATGATGCTTCACGCTGCCGTTCCGATCCCGGACGTGTATTTCTCTTTCAATAGCGTCTCTTGGAGTATTTCCACAGAAATATTCTTCTACATGGCATTCCCGCTTTTGCTGCTGTGGTTTTCGAGCAAGCCCGTGCTCAAGCTATGTGCTGCCATTGCGCTCGGCGGATTGTTTGCCTACTCGATAGACGCTGCAGGTATTGCTTACTACTCACCTGACAAGCTGGATCAGATTTCCGCTCATGGACTTGTTTACATCAGCCCTTTAGGGCGTATACAGGAATTCATGCTGGGCATTGTCTGTCAGCGTGTTCTATCCAGGATTGATTTTGGCTGGCTGAAAAAGGGGCCAGCAACAGCTATCGAAATTATTTCTATAGCGGCCATTGTTTTTATAGCTCCGCCACTCGGCATTTACCCTTCGTTTTATTTGGGACCTGCCCATAACGCATTAGCCGAGGTTATACGCCACTCTTCGATAGCGATCCTTTTTGCTGCGGTAATCTCTAGCTTCTACTTGGATAAAGGCATGGTATCGCGGGCACTTTCCTGGCGCCCAATGGTGTTTTTAGGCGAAATAAGCTTTTCCATTTACTTGATTCATTCGATCGTCATCCGCGTAACCATCGAACAGAAGTTCCTCGAATCCTATGACCCCTATGTCAAGTTTGCATTTGTGACAATCACGTCCATTATCTGTGCAGCGTTTATCTGGAAGTTCGTAGAGAAACCATGCCAGCGCGGACTCATGCGTGCATATGATGCTGTTCGGCCAAGGCTCAAGACTACTGAGTCGGCTCAGTGAGTGATGAGGGATCAGCCTGATCTAGAAGGGCTCACCGAAAGGTGGGCCCTTTTTTTGTCTGTTGGGCCTTGATCAGTGGATAAGAGAACGCCCCGGCGGTGCGGGGCGTTTATTGGGGGAGGGTTGAGAGCCATTCCGGCGCTAGTGGCCGATGTTGGAGCAAGGGGAATTCGCCAGATTCTGGCCAGTTACGCAGCAAGCGGCGATACGCTTGCAACTCGGTGTATTGGGTCGGAGTCAGCGTTTTTGGCGAACCTTCCTCCACCTCGTCTCGGTGACGAGTTACAACGCCGTCGGTTACCGTCAACTGTACCGAACGCCAATAACGCTCAACTTCCGCCAGTTCTTCAAGTGATTGCGCGGGAGCGTCCATCAGTACAGGCAAACCCTCCGGCCCACAGACCAAACGCTTGCCGTGACTCACTTGCGCAAGAAGCGCATCACGCTCTTCGGCATCGAACTCACGGGCGTCTTCGGGAATGAAAGAACACACTTGGTCATCGTAGAAGTAGCCAGTATCTGGGCTATAAAAAACCGTCATGATTTACCCCTCACTCTCCAGAAAAATGACGCGTTAGCACTGTATAAGTTGCGTACTGTAATGCTTCCTAGCGTGCTGTTTCTCGCCTGAAATACCGGAGCGATGCCTACTGGCTGGCTACTGGAAAAGTCTGCAAACGTCAGTTGAATATCGGTCGGGACCACTGACATAGCGACAGATAGAGGAATAACCGTATCCGAACCTGATGGCGCAGAAATATAGATACCCCATTGTTCAATGTCGCCGGTCGGTAACTTTTGGTAGCCATTGGTTCCTAGCTGTGCTCCGAACATCGGCGAATATTTCAACGCGCCGTCACCGCTATCTAACGTCCAGCCGCCACCGGCGATAAGACGTCGGCAGACTGCGAAGGTTTGGGCGGGAAAAACAAGCAAACCCGTCACACCGTTGGCGGTGGTAAGGGTATTGCCGACACTTGCCTTGGGCCTTAGCGTAAACCCGGCGTTACTGACAATCGTAACCAGCGCCCCAACGGGAACCGTCGCCGCGTCGGGCAGCGTCACAATCCCCGGGCCATCCATTACCGTGAGCTGCCCCACACTGGTCGCCGTTAAAATCGTGTCGCCGGTATAGTAGGTTTGCCCGGCATAGCTGCCCAGTGCCCGCTGCACAAACTCCGTGGTTGCGAATGTCTTCGTGTTGTCGAACTGAGGCGCTGTTGTCCAGTTTGCGCCAGACATCAGTGGTGAATATTTGAGCGCTGCGTCTCCACCATCAAAGCTCCAGCCATTGCCGCCGAGCAGACGACGGAATACCCCGATGCTGCCCAGCGGGATATTAAATGGGCCGGGGTTTGTGGCCAGGTTCGCGAGGGTGTCCGACCCGCCGGCCTTCACCGTTACTGATCCAGAGATTGAGCTACCAATAATGACAAGTCCGCCGGGAGCCACCGTTGCTGCGATAGGCAGAGTGACCACCGACAACTGCGCAAAGTTACTCAAGCGCCCGACGTCCGCAACAGTCAGTACGACGTCCCCCGGATAGTTGGTTTGACCGGAGTAACTACCGATAGCGCGCTGTACGAACTCGGTCGTCGCGAGCAACTTGCTGCTATCGAACTGAAGCGCGGTCGGGGCAGTTGGCCCCCCAGCAGCGTCGGCGAGTTGAGCGGCGCAAAACCTTGCGTCACGTTCTGGAACGTCAGCGCCGTGGTACCCAGGACAATCGCCCCATCAGTGACCAGTTGCCAGCGAGTGTCGGCCTGCGTCGCCCCCTGCTCTACGGAGACGGCCAAGGCCGACGTCACCTCTGCGCTTATGTCCGCGTCTATCGCCCGAACCCAGGCCGCAACCGCCGCAACATAGATGCCGTTATCTTTCGCCGCCGTCTGGTTTTTAACGAGAACGCGATCACCTGCAACAACAGCCACGCCATCAATTGTTTGAGGCCCGACCAACGTGATGTTGGCGGTAGTTGCTACCCGCACCGATTGCTTACTGTCAAGTTTGGCGAGTTCGTCAGCGACATAGGAAGCTACCCACGCACGGGTCGCTTTAACCACGGTGTCGTCAATCAACAACGTCACCAACGCCGCATTACTGGTCTCAAAAATCGAGCGAATGTAAAACTCTTTCCCCGACCCCGACGTCGCCAATACCGGTTTAAACGACTCCGGATATTTAACGATGGCGTACAAAATCCCGGTATCCGTCCAGAGCCCGGCCTCACGCACATACCAGCCGCCAACATCCGGCGGAATAGTCACTTCAGCGAGCAACCAGCTCGGGTTTTTCTCATCCTGGAACAGTGCATTGAGTGGCCCGCGCCATACTTCGCGCTTGAGCGCAGTGTCAGTCGCCGCTGGGTTGTAAACCGCACCGCCGCCGTCACCAACAGAAATCTGTGACAACTTGATTGGCTGCCCCGCCGCTTTACAGGCAGTTTCGTAGGCAATCCCCGCGTTGGTAAGCAGGGTGTAATAGTCGGCCATTTAGGACCCCTGAGGATAAATAGTGGAAGTTTCGACGGCGTAGAGCCCGGCGGCCATGAAGACCTGGCCCGAGGCTTCAAGCCCTTCGATGACAATCGGGTACACCGTGGTCAGCTCGCCGCACACGGTGGCGGCGCCGATGACGTGACTACCGAAGGCGCTCAGGCCCACGGACACGGTCAAGGTGTCGCGTTCGCTTTTAGCGTCGGCCAAGCGCCGGTCAAGACGCGCATCGATGTCTTCGCTGTAAGGCTGTTCGGTGAAGGCCCTGACGGAAAAACTGTAAGGCTGGCCGGGCGGTGTTTGCTCGTACCAGGCGCTCACTTCGGGTTGCAGCTGCAAGCCTTTGGCGGCGTTTTCCAGAGCCTTTCGAGTGCCGGCTTGCCGTGCGGTGGGCCAGGCGAGTTCGACCGTCAAACGCTTTTCCGACTCGGGCGCTTCGCTGCTCCACTCGCTGACCCCGCGATCCGCACCGAGGTACGGCAGGAATGCAGAAGGCGTCACGGCGGGACTCATCAACTCCGGAAACGGCGGATCGATGCGATCAAGCAAGCGACCGAAACCAAGATCAAGCGCCCTTTCCAGCGACGAACTGTTGGCCGGCAACAGGCTTGGACGAGGTGTGTCGTCACTCATAACGTATCCACCTCGACCTCGACGCCCGTGCAATACGGGGCCTGGAAAGCCGTCGTCACAATCGGCGCCAGCGGCTCAAGGATTTGCAGTTGAACCGCGCCGGCGCTGTGCAGCGTGTAGTCGATCCAACTCGGGTCGACCCGCCCTTCCAGCCGATGACAAGCATCCGCATACGCCTGCAACTGCTGTTGCGCGGCGACCTTGGTCAGACCCGAATCCGGGCCGGCGTTAATCTTCGCCACCACGCGGATTTTGTAGTTCTTGATTTGCGCGCCCTGCACGGTGACGTGGTCGGTTTCCGGGCATACATCCGGTCGGGCAAAGTGCTGGCGAACACCGTCGAGCAACGCTGCGGTCGGGGTGCCATCGCCCTCGCGGGCCAGCACGGTAACCATCACTTCGCCGGGGCCGGTGCGACGCCCATTGCCATCCTTGACCTGTGCCGCAAAGCCGTCCGGATCAAAGGTGTAAGTGACCGTCACCACGCCGGCAGTCGCCGCTTCCACCTTTACCGCCGGCCGTTCGCCGAGGGTAAAAACCTCCCGGCGATACTGCATCCGTGAACCGGCTGCCGGTGCATGCGGCGCCAGGTAATAACGCAACCGGGCGTCGTCGTCGCTTTCGTAAACCGGTGGGATGGATGGGAACGCCGCCGGGTCGCCCGGGTCCAGCAACTGACGCTCAAGACCCATGTCCGCCAAGCGAGCATCGAGGTTGCTGCCCGTCGCCCACCACGCCAGCATCTGCTTGATGCGGGCGTTGTATTTGCGTTCGTGGGTTTGTAGCCGCACACAAAACGCTTCGAGCGCCAAGGTCAGCAACTCGCTTTCGTTTTCCAGGCTGACCACAAGCTTTGCCGCGCTCTCGGGAGAGCGGGCGCCGACGTATTCAACGACGAAGGTCTTGAACTCTGCGAGCAGATCTTCAAACGCCTCGACGGTGACAATCGAAGGTTCGGCCAATTGATTCTGGCCAGGTATCAACATACTCATGCCACCACCTCAAAGGTTTGTTGGCGGTTTTTCCAGGTGCCGGCGAAACGCAACAACAAACCAGCGCCGTGCCGACTGGCCACAATGACTTGCGGCTCGAAATCGTCGATGCCGTTGTACTTGTTGTAAAACGCTTGGGCGGCGTGGCTTTGCGCAAGAATCAACAGATCGTCGCCGAGGTTTTGCCCCAGCAACTCAGTGAGTTGGCAGCCATACAAAGGACGCTTCTGACGAGTGCCCAAAGGCGTCGTCAGCGCCCGGGTCGCGCGCTGCACAAACTGCAGCCAGTCGTCGACCGTGACTCCGGTGTCTCTATCGATTCCGATCATGGGAAAACTCTTTATGCCGGACTGATGACGCGGCCCTGGTGATCCACCACCGGGCCGCTCAGGTGCACACCGGACGCGTCGATTAGCAAGCCGACCGCGCCCAGTTGCAAGGTGATCGCCTGGGGGGTCATCGCTAGTCGGGCCGGGCCGATGCTCAGCTCGAGCGACTCGCGTGATCCCGTGAATGTTGCCGGGCCGTTCTTCCAGTGCAGGACGTGGCTGGCATCGTCGTAGCCGCTTTCGGTGCCGTCCTGATAGAGGCGACGCGTCAGCGAAGCCTGTGTCGAGACCGGCGGAAATTGACCGCCGTTAAGGCCGAACAGTGCGACCGACTGCCCGCCGCCCTCGCCGCCGCCATGATTCAGCAACAGGCATTGCTCGCCCACGGAAGGAATCCGCGACTCGCTTTGGGCCCCGGCGCTGGGGTTGAAAAACCGGATCGCCGGGGAGAGCAACTCACCATGGCTGACCTTGCAGGTGTTGCTGGCCGCGTCGACCTCCTGGCACACGCCGATGCGACAAAAGCTGTCGGCGCGCCGATACAGGTCTTCAAGCTCGGTTTCCATCTGCGCCAGTCGTTCGATGATCGGGCCCAATTGCATACGTAGTAGCGCATCAAACATGGCTAGCCCTCGAGTGCGGTGTATTGATCCGGGTCGTCGATGTTCGACACCTCCCAGGTGCGGGCAAATTTCGGGATGCCGGTCGGGTCCTCCAGCAGCAGCGGCCCGAGGTACAGCGTCTGGGTGAATGAAACAGTCCAGGCGTTGTATTGCCGTGTATCGCGGATGAATGTGGATGCGATGCCATCGATGTTCATCGGCAGGTCGCATTGATCACCCGGCAGCTTCCAGCGGTTGTCGGTGACCAGGTTTTTCAACTCGCTCGCAAGGTCGCAAGCAGCCAGTCCTGAAGCGGGCAGCACGGCTTGTAGCGAAACCGTCAGGACATGGGCGATGCGTCCACTATTGGCGCGCTCGCCCGGCGCATCGTGTTCGATCGTGATCAGAACCCAGGTCGGATCGCCGGTGCTGTCGAAGTCTTGAGGACTGCCGACCTTCACGCTGGGGATGGCGACGCGCAACGCTTCGGCAATAGCGGAAACAAGCTGCGAAGGTTTTTCGATGACAACGGGCATTAGTGGCCTCCTGTGCCGCCGTTTTATTGTTGATCCGGACGCGGCGGGACGTCACAGACGCCGATGCGCTTTGCAGCCCAGCGTTCGTAAAGTCCGATGGCCACATCCGCTCCAGCCATCGCCGTAAGACAGCCAAACGCACACGCGGTCCAGATCGACACGCCAGCGGCGTACAGCAACATGATTGCCGAGACCCCGCAGATCACACAGGCCCCGGAGCGCAACGCCAGGCGCCGCAACAGCGCCCAGCCTCGGGCGCCTTCCTTGTCGGCGCGCCACATTTCGCCGGATACCCCGCCCACCAGGGCGAGGACGATGACCAGCCAGATCGGCATGTCCGCTAACGCTTGTTGCTCGTTTGTCATGTCACGCCTCCTGGGGTGATTGATGAGTGGTATGTATTGGATTCAAACGCTGTCTCTTGAGGTAGGCATTCCAAAAAGCCCGGCGCTGGGCCGGGCTTTTCAGTAATGCGGTCCTTCGCCTTCCTTTAATCCTGTGTACAAAAAGGAAGCTGACTTTTCGGCGCTACTGGCGCGGTACGAGTCCATTCAAATTGTTTTTCCGACCGCGGTCCCTGCCCGCCGGATAACTGCTTCTGGTGCTTTACGCTGCACACCCGGGTCAGTTGCCAACCCTCTGAACCGTTGAGGCCGGTTCATCGCTGCCTTTGTGGTGGAACTAAAGAGCTTCGTTTCGAGCCGCTTTGTTGAGCGGCTTGGGACACAGAATATGCATTGATGCATATACAGTCAATGCGTAAATGCATTTATTTATGCACATAAAATGCACAAGCGCATGGAAGCCCCAAAAACAAAGGCGCTGGTGGTTTTATGCAGGCGAAAAAAACCCGCCGAGGGGCGGGTTTTAGCGGACAGCTATGAGGTTAGCGGGCGTACATGCCCCACCAGAAGACGTGACCGAGGATGACAATCTGCTCTTCCTGGATTTCCTGGAAGGTGTAGTCCTCATCCGGATGCTCATCGCGATTGAAGCTGCGCAGACGGATACCGGTCGGCAGACGATAGAGCTGTTTCACCCGCAACTGACCGTTATGGTTGATGGCGTACAAGTCGCCATCGACGATGTCGCCAATCCCGCATTTACCGGCGTTCACGCCGACGGTGGCGCCATCGCGCAGCACCGGCAACATGCTGTTGCCGCGCACTGTCACGCATTTGGCCTGGTCGAACTGCACGCCGTTGTGACGCAGACTGCGCTTGCCGAAGCGCAAGCTAGAGCGCTCGCTTTCTTCGATGACGAATCTTCCTGATCCTGCAGCCAATTCAACCTCGCGAAGAAAGGGGACCGACACCTCGTCATCATCGACAGGGGTATCGTCGTCCCACAAGCTTATGTCCTTGAGTTCGGAATGTAGTTGATCGCGCGCAGCAGCGGCGGCCGGCGCGACATCCGCGCGCCCGCGCAACTGATCGGTGCTCACAGAGAAGTACTCGGCAATCTTCGAGATATGTTTATCCGAAGGATCGACGATCTTCCCACTGAGAATCCGCGAGAGAGTGGATTGAGGCACGCCGGTGCGACGGTGAAGCTCCGTGGGGGAGATCCCGTGCTGATCGAGCAGTGCTCTTAAGACAGTAGAAACGTTGCGTTTTTGCATAACGCGAATAGTGCTTGATCTTTTTCCGGAAAACAAATGCAGAATTGCATATAGAGCGCATAAAACGTAAATAAAAGCAGAATAAGTCACAGGCCTTTCATGCCTGCGTCCGGCGGACCGCTCATGTTAACCTTGCGCCCATCGCGGAAAAGCCGGGCCGATGCCCCTCCTTTGCCCTACACCTTTCAACGAGTTTTCCTGATTTCCGATGAATAAAGCTATCTCCGATCTGTCCTCGCACACGCCGATTGTGCTGGAGTATTTCGGTCGTTAAGCCCCAACCCCATGTGTTTATTGAGGCTCAGCGTATATCACCACTGCATGCACGAACGCTTGATTGGCATTGAATGGCATGAATTGGCGTACGGTTTGCCCCATTTTTGCCCCACCCTCGCCAGCCCACCTCCTTGGTTCACGGTCCTGCCAGGAAATCCTAACGATAGGTAAACCAAATCCTTCTGACAGGCAGCATTCGGCCCAGGCTGTGTAAAAACGTTTTAGAGCAGGTATTACGGTCAGAACCAGAGCGAAAATCGCGTTCCTACGCAAATTTCAGGTCTGCCGGCTAGCCAAGCGCTGACAGATTTTACGTAGCAACGCAGACTTCCAAATGGTATCTGCCTTTTTACACACTCTGGGCCGAAAGCGGCCTTCAGTTTATTTTCGCTGGGGTGCATCCAGTTCGCCGTTTTCTACGTATATCCATCACCCCTCATTCGAAGGGTCGAAGAATCAAGGAGACGCATCATGCATACGTTCATCAAACGCATTGCTATCGCCTGCTTCACCCTCTTTTGCATTAGCACTGGACTTAGCTTCGCTGCCGATACCGTGATGGTTGGCGGCGCTGCCATGTATCCAAGCAAAACCATCGTAGAAAACGCCGTCAACTCTAAAGACCATACGACACTTGTCGCAGCGGTCAAAGCCGCCGGCCTGGTCGATACGCTCAACAGCAAGGGGCCGTTCACAGTCTTCGCCCCAACCAATGAGGCTTTCGCCAAATTGCCTGCTGGCACAGTCGACACGCTGGTCAAGCCGGACCACAAAGCCGACCTCACCAAGATCCTCACCTATCATGTGGTGGCCGGCACTCATACTGCTAAGCAACTGATGGATGATGCCAAAATGCATGGCGGTAAAGTCATGCTGACAACCGTTCAAGGTGAGTCACTGACGGTCTGGCTGCGCGATGGCAAGTTATGGGTGGAGGACGCCAAAGGCGGTAAGGCTGCCATTACCATCGCCGATGTCATGCAGTCCAACGGAGTCATACACGTCATCGACACAGTTTTGATACCGAAGTAGGTAACGTGGACTCTCGGACTATTGAGAGTGGCTTCGTTTTATATTGAAGGACACTGGTCTTGCTCAGCTATCCTTGAAACAGCAAGACCAGCACTCTCCGAGGAAAGATTATGCGGGCTATTTCAACTGCTGATATCGCCTACGGCACCCAAATACTATGCATATTCTGTGCATTGGGCTTGGGGATGATTTGGGGGCTTGGCTTAGAAGGAAGTTACGGACTTTACGCACTTGTACTAGGAGCCATTTTCGTAACAGCAACTTTGTGCGGGAGATATCTAGAACAGGGTAAAAAGCCCCTTTCGTAGACCTCAGTCGAGCCTTTCAGCATTGTGGCCGGTTCCCAAGCTCCGCCTTGGCCGAATGATGCTCACCAGCAGCTTCCCAAGCTGATAACGAGGGTTCGAATCCCTTCACCCGCTCCACTGTTTTCAAGGCCTCCAGCCTTACCCGCTTCAACTAGGTGTCTGTTCAGGTGTCTGTTTCTGTTTTTCCAAGACTCCGAACGAATCGAAACAGACACCAGCGCTTCGAGGAGACTCCCCTCTCCGCAACAAACCTGAACTTCGGCCAGCCGCATCAGAACAGCCACCCAAAATTGAGTGCTGCCAGGTCTTTCCCCCTTCGCCAATCCCCCTGCCCGACCCGGGCTGGCAATTGCAATCAGCCGGAAGCCAACTTTCGGAAGGATGGCAGCGGGTGCGCAAAATGCCACCATTCAAACCCACATACTAGTGCGGTTACCATCCTCCCCCTGCAATGACATGGAACAGAGAAATCAGCACTGCTACTAGGAATTGTCCTACAGCCAGTGCGCGAGCTTCCCGGTAACGTCATTCTGTCCCAGCATCAGGCCGGGAATTCCCAAGGACGAAAGGAAGCTGCATGTCTGGCTACATACCAAAACCAGCTTTGCCCAATGCGACTAGCACCAACAACGGCGTAGAGCCTGTTGATATCAATGCCCAGCGTTGGGCTGAATACAAAGACCTTGCACCGAAGCCTGAAGACAAGCCCGACACTATGGGCTGTGTGTTCGCCAAGAGCTGCAACCTTCCTGACGGTGTAATCAATCACAAGAACCCAGCCGGATTTGTGCCTGTTGAGAAGCTGGCCGACTACGGACTGTGGGCAGTGCTGGCCACCGGGGCCGCAATTACCGCCGAAGGCACCCCACTGCAACTGGTGGGCGGGTCTGCTACGGGCAGTGCAATTGCTCAACGGCTTGGCGGATCGCTGTCACTGGGCCTGCTGAAAGGATCAGGTGTTGTTGGCGCTGGCTTTGTAATGGGCACGGTTGGGATGCTGATACCGAACACCAGCATTTCACCTGACAGCGCCTTCTACACGAACGACCAGTACGCAACGCTTGAAACTGGCCGCACCCGTGTACGTGTCAACGTGAAGACTTTGCCGGACGGCTCCGTCAACGCATACGGTTTCTACACGGGCGGTAAAGCAGAATGGGAAAATGTCCCCGTCATCGAGGGCAAGAAAGATGGCGATAAATTCGTTGCTGACATCGGCAATGGGATTGGGCTCACCTGGACGCCAGCGGCAAGCCCTGACGGTGTACTGGGTATTCCCGCACTGGAAGGCGCTCCACAGTTGCCACCGGTGTGGGTCTACCCGCCCACAGCACAATCTGACACGGTGTTGGCGAATCCTGCGCATCCCCCTGAGTTCCAAGATGCAATTATT
Source organism: Pseudomonas sp. 10S4 (assembly GCF_034344865.1). Lineage (NCBI taxonomy): Bacteria > Pseudomonadati > Pseudomonadota > Gammaproteobacteria > Pseudomonadales > Pseudomonadaceae > Pseudomonas > Pseudomonas sp. 10S4. Next base: position 3,265,075 of record NZ_CP133774.1, on the reverse strand, counting down.
TGGTTCCCTGATTCGGGCATTGAGCCGATCTACATAGTTCTCAGCACGCAGTTGGAGAACAACAAGAAGCAGGGTAAGGCCTTTGAAGACGACTCTTACGGCGAGTACAGCAAAACCAAGCCCGAAGCCGTCCGTGAGGTTACGGTTAAAACCGACAGCGGTGTTAAGACCCGGATTGATATGATGGGCCGGGACACTGACGGCGAGATTTCATGCGTTGAATGCAAGTCATCTGAAACCGCGCCACTGACCAAGAATCAGAAGGCCGCCTTCCCTGAAATTGAGAAAACTGGTGCAACCATCGTAGGTAAAGGGAAACCCGGTTTCCCCGGCGGCACCAAGATACCGCCCACCAGAATCGAAATCCTTCGACCTGGTCCACCCCTCTGAGGGAGCAGACATGTCCATCGTAGAAACGAAAGTCGTCGATATTATTGCCGTACCAGAGTGGGAACCCAAAAACGTAATTCTGGTTATTACCGACCACCTCAAATGGGGCGACAAAGCCCAACAGGGCGAGCACCTATTGTTGCTGCAAGAGAAAATCAATACCTACATTGCCTTCATCGAAAGCGGCGAGATATTGGAAAGCTATCCGCCATCCAAAGGCAAGCTGCCCATCATCCGGATTAACGGCCTGTACGAACTGCCAGAGCAAGCCGAGTTCTTCGTCGACCGCGTTGCACAGACGCTAAAGGAAGTGGGAATCGGGTTTGAGTTCGTACTTAAAGCAAACGAAGACATTCGCAACATGTGACAGGCAACATTGCCAGTACCAGGCCCCGTTTTCTGGATACGGCAGAGTATGGGGCTAATAGCGGACGCTCATAGGGTGCGACAGAAACCATCCTTGCCTACATTACAAATCACATGAAAATGAGGAGAAGCTATGGAAGAGGCAAAAGATACGCGGCGTGCCTGGAGTTACAACGCCGCAGTAGAAGCCGGGTTAGAACCCCGGTCGTATGCTTATACCGATATTCCGGAAGGTACGTGGGCAGCTCGCCTCGACTTTAAAGTTTGGTCAAATAAGACAGCCGGCGGCCACCTTGTGTGTTACTTCACATCGCTCGTTGATGATTGCCGTTATCGACTTTCGGTATTCCGTCCGCGTCAGCCGGCGGGCCGGTTCTACACGCCGAAAGATGGCGGCATTGATTTTTCACAGCCAGGGCTAGATGGGCAGACGTTTCTGGTGGATGTTGGCAGAACAGCGAAAGGAGACGTCTCATGGCTCGGGGCGGAGTTCGATAAACAGTCTTGGCGCACGTAGTGACTCTATGTAGCCAACAATAAGCAAACCTTTGATGTTTCCTTATAGCTGATTTCTGTCAGTCATCACTGGCAGCGATGGGTTGAATGCAGTCGCTCGGACGAACCCTCTCTCGCTCCAATCGCTGATATCGATCTTTTTGAAACGTCCCCTTTACCTTTAAGAATCAATCTCAAGAAAAGGCGCCTACACTGGGCTGCTCTGCCTTTTGGTGGAATTGAGCCAATTAAGGAACGAGCATGGACGTAGGAAGGAGAAATCTCTCACCGATTACGGGGTGGGCAGTCGTTGTTGAAGACGACCTAACCTTGCGCATGTTGACGGTGGAAATTTTGGCGGAGATCGGCCTTCAGTCCCTGGACTTCAGAACGGCTGATGCGGCTTTTATTTTTCTACTGCAGACGCATGGCGGGTGTCCGCTGGTGATCGTTGACCAGGGGCTGCCAGGCCGGCTTCAGGGTGGGGAGTTCATCGAAATGGTAAAGTCCAGATGGCCGACGACGTCTGCGATTCTGACATCTGGTCTTGAGCTTGATCCCGCTATGGTGCCCGCTTCAACAATCTATCTGCAGAAACCTTGGTCCATGGATGCATTTGTTCACGCGGTCGAGAACTGCCTTCAGCCGGATTACTCGGCTGGTAAAATTTGAGCGTCTATTCTCCCCTCTTGGACATTTAATCCACAGGTTTTGCTATCTTTACCTGCTTTTAACGATGAGCGTGTTGTGTCTCCTCCTCGCGCTCGCGGGTTTGTGGCTCACATAGATGCATGCGACCAGGTGACATTTGACAGTCCCAGGTCCGATGAGCGAATTCCGGACGCCTAAAAGCTGCTGTTCGTCGCCCAACCCTCGCCGCAATCACACGGCTGAATTACTGTACATAAAACCAGTATCTGTACAGCGAATTAGTCCCCATGAATTTCGACCAGGCAAAAGCGCTGAGACTTCAGCAGTGGCGCTCGACCCTCGACAACCCATCCTTCCGAGTTCAGAACCCGGAGGCGTATCGCCAGACTCTTCACTCCATGAGCCAGGGCCTAGCCGCCGAAGGCTTGATCGACAAGCTTGAGCAATTCGACATGGACGAACTGGCGAACGCCGCCTATTGGCACGTCGTCGAGGAACTGCATGATTCGCCGCCACGCTACTGTGGCGCCTCTTCCTATGACGTTATGGCGCACGGGAAAACCGAACTATTTGGACGTATTGGTCGTTCAATTTTCCACTTCGCGAGCTCACTCGCAGCCCCTAGTCGGACTACCTACGACGGCAAAATTTATCCAGATGGCGACGGGGCAAACCTTGTGTTCAATGCCTCCAAAGCAATTGCCAGAATTACCGGCCTCACATTGACCATGCCTGACGGAACGGTGTGCGACCTCGTCGAGACTCAGCGAGTTGTCGATGGTGTCACTTACGAGCCGATCGAGGATCCCGACCTGTACCGTGTCCTGGTCGACACCGCCCAAGTCGCCCAAGAGAACCAAAATCTGCGTACGTTCGAAAAGGTACGCCCGCTTCTCGACCTGGCCAGGTTTCACACTTGCCCGTCCTGCCTTGATCGTTTCGGACAACGCGACGATTGCCCGACTTGCGCCGGCAAAGGGTTTGTAACGAAGCAGGTGTTCACTGGTCTACGCTGAAAGCAATACGTGAGGACGAAGTCATGTGCGGACGACTTTCCCAATACCGAGGCATACACGATTTCGTGGCAGCGCTGAGCATGCCCAACGCCCTGATCAACACCGCCGGCGACCAACCATTTGAGCGCTACAACGCCGCGCCTTCAACTCAGCTCGCCCTCTTCCACCAGGAAGAGAGCATGCTGCACGCCGACATGGTGCGCTGGGGGTGGCGGCCACATTGGGCCAAAGACCGAGCCGCGCCGATCAACGCCCGGGTTGAGAAAGTGGCCCACGGTCCGTTCTTCCGTGCGATCTGGCCACACCGCGCGATCATCGCCATCGACAACTGGTTTGAGTGGGTGGATGAAGGCGGACCGAAGAAGCAACCCTACCTCATTCGGCGGAAGGATCGAGCGCCGATCCTTTGCGCCGCAATTGGCCAGTACCCCAATGCCGAACATGGACCCAGTGAACACGATGGCTTCGTGATCATCACCGCCGACAGCGCCGGCGGCATGGTCGACATCCATGATCGGCGCCCAGTGAGTTTCTCGCCGGAACTAGCTCGGGAATGGCTGGACCCGGTCACACAAAAAGAACGCGCCGAACAAATGGCGCTATTCCAGAGCGAACCAACGGAGGCGTTCGAATGGTTCAAGATTGATCAAGTCTTGGGCAACGTACGAAATCAGGGAAGTGATCTGATCAAACCGATAGAATAAGTACCCCTTTACGCCCCCTTGCTCGTTAGATCCAACCTCCAAAGCTTCTATGGCACTGGATCAATTTTTTCTCTCTTCTCAAAAAGCATACATATGTCGACCTTTTCCCCCTTTACAGCATCTTCAGATTCAAAATAAAGATGCTCGAAAGCAGGCTCTCCACACTCCTCTATACTGGCCCTATCAACAAGCGCCGGAAAGGCAAGCAAGGTTTTGCTGACACCTTGTTCTGACATCGGATCAGGAATAACAACACTGTACTGCAAGTTTCCAAAAACCAGAACAAGTACATATTTAAAATACACACCCTCAAACTCATCCTTAACTTTAAATAAACCACACTTCAGCTTATTAGGGTCAAAAGCCCCTGGAACTCATACTGCAATACAGGCACACCGGAAAACATCCTCGTATGGTCTTTACTCAGAACCCACTGTTTTAAAAGCCCCAAACGAGATCTATCAACATCGGGCATTAATGCAAGCGCTATTTTTACAAACATTTTATACACTGCAACAGGACGATAAGTTTGCCTAGTAAATGTGTATTTCAACAAATGACCGGTCTCTACCGCCTCAAAATCAATCTTACCAACTCCTTCCTCCAGAATATTAACCTCTATATTTCCCCGACTGGAAAACGTGATTTCGAAATCTTTATCTTTGTACTTTGGTTTACTCCTTCCTCGAATCGTATTAACAATTCTATGAGGCAGTGTAAATTTTGAAAATGAGTCCTCCAAGTAAACCGAGAAATGTTTATTGCACTGATCGCACTCCAAGGTATCTAGTAAAGTATGGTTACCAAGAGCAAGGGGGATGGCGTGAGAATCGTTTGCAAAAGTTGTTTCCCTCCCCTTTTCCGCAATACTTGCAGACGTCAGTACTAGCACCTCGGCTTAGGTCAATGGTCCCATGATCAGTCGAGTCAAGCACCTTAAAAAAAGTGCGCCATAGTGCTTTTTAAAATCATTAAAAATCTCGTCATTTTCTAACATGAAAGTATTTGACATTAATTCGCCTCAACTGATCTGTGCTTTCTATTAGTATAGACAGAATACCAAGAGAAGTTTTTACATTAAAAAAGCAAACCTAAATCGACTGGTTCCCAATTCATAATGACCAACTCGCCACTCACCCCGGCCTTGCCTTGGCGCTGATTGGTGTTGCAATAGCGGATATCCAGCGTCTCAAAGTGGAACCCCTCAAACACCCGCCTGATGTCCGGATGATCGTTGATGCTGACCATCACCTTGCCTTTGCAACGGCGCATGAAGTCGGCCATCCGCTCATAATTCTCGAACGGAAAGTCCACGCCATAACCGGCGGTCTGCCAGTAAGGTGGGTCCATGTAATGGAAGGTATGAGCTCGGTCGTAGCGCTCAGCGCATTCGAGCCAGGGCAGGTGTTCAACGTAGGTGCCGGACAGGCGCTGCCAAGCGGCCGAGAGATTTTCCTCGATCCGCAACAGGTTGATGGCCGGGCCGGTGGTCGCGGTGCCGAACGTCTGCCCGGTAACCTTGCCGGCGAAGGCATGGTGCTGCAGGTAGAAAAATCGGGCGGCGCGCTGAATGTCGGTGAGGGTTTCGGGGCGGGTCATCTTCTGCCACTCGAACACTTGGCGTGAGCTCAGCGCCCATTTGAACTGACGGACGAATTCTTCCAGGTGGTTCTGCACGACGCGGTACAGCGTGACCAGGTCGCCGTTGATGTCGTTGAGGACTTCAACCGGCGCGGCCTGGGGCCGCATGAAGTACAGCGCAGCACCGCCGGCAAAGACTTCGACGTAGCATTCGTGAGGCGGAAAAAGCGGAATGAGGCGGTCGGCCAGGCGGCGTTTGCCGCCCATCCAAGGGATGATGGGTGTAGACATTGAGAGCAAGACCTTTACTGTATGGATAAACAGGTGCTAGGCTCGCCGCGCTTCGTGCACGGAGTAAGAGCCTTGGCTGGACTTGCAGGGACAATCTGCAGGGACGGCGGTCAGGTTGGATGTTGACGCATCCAGCCCGGCCGCTCTTTTTTACTTCGGTGTTGAGATTTCTTTGGCGTAGGCCTGACAGGCCGCCAAGGCGATCAGTCCTTGGTCGCCGGCATCGGTGATGCCGATAATTCGTTGAGCATGCGCTGGCTCAAGTTGGGCTCTTGTGGGGCCATGAACCACGCCGCCGGTTGAGGGGGTGGCTGACACTGTGCCGCCGCTGGCCGACTCGGTGGTGTCGAGTAGGACTGACAGGCGCAGATCAGCAGTGGCAAGACGGTCACGCAGGCGACCTTGATCACGTTGGGCATCGCTCAAGACTCGGTAATGGGATTGTTCACTGACTGAAAGCCGTTGTTCCAGCGCCAGGCGCTTGTCCTGCTCGGCTTGTTGTTGCGCGGCAGCGGCGAAAGTCAGTTGATTGAGAGTGTCGGTGTGCAGCTTGGCCTGCTCCGCCAATTGCTGGCCGTAGCGCCAGTCCTGAACCTGCCACGCCAGCGCGGCTGATCCACCGGCCAACGCGGCCAGCAGCACGCCGTTGGCCAGCAACCGATACGGTGCCGGGATCAGGTCGACGAGACGCATAACACTGCCCTCGCCCGGTTCCACAATTCCAGCCGATCCGCTAAGCCGTTGAGGCCGCCGTTGATCTTGCGGGTGATCGCCTCGAACTCATCCCGATCTGCCAGCGCGTTCAGCTCACGCACCCACCAGAACCACGCGGCCGACTCGGCGGCCCATTGCGGCAGCTCGAGCAGCTCAGGGGTACGCAGCAATCGCTCGTCGCCGAACAAGGCCAGGCTGCAGCGCAGGTAGTTGTTTCGGCCGGTCACCTGGATCAAACCGCGACCGCGATAGCGCTGGCCATCACCATCCGCTTCCAGGGTATTGCCCAGTTTCGCAGCCAGGTTGCCGGTGTCGTATTTGCTCAGGTACTGATCGCCGCCCAGTTCGCGGACGTACTGCAGCTGACCCGACTCGTGGCCGAGCTGCGCCAGGAACGCGGACTGGCGTTTCGGTGTGTTGATCTGCCGATGGGCCATCGCCGCGTTCAGGGCAGATACGAAAACGCCCGCTTGGCGGCGGGCGTTCGGCATGATGCGTTGCAGCTGTTGTTCCGTGACGGACATATAAAACTCCATATATAAAAAACCGCACTCAGGCGGCGATGGGATGGGCTACAGCTTCTCGACGCTCACGACCTTGAGAGGCTTCGTTTCTTTCTTTTTCTTATCTTTCGATTTGCCTTTCTTGCCGGCATTGCACTCGACCGTGGTCGACCAGCCGGACTGGGTGAACACCTGCTCGACCGAATCCGCCAGGTACTCGCCATCGAGGCCGACCTTAAAACCCTGGGCGTTGATCGGCCGCTCAGCAAAGATGTCCGTCCGGCCGGGCATCTCAAGACGAACATCCGCCGTTGAGCGATTGAACGCCGTCAAGCGGGCCTTGGCAGCCGCCTCGGCGGCAGACTTGTTTGGATAGATGTGCCGGTCGGTATGCACGGCCGGCAGACCATCTGGCGCGTCGTCGTTGTTGATGGTCACGACCGCGAGCTTGCCGTCCTTTTTGTTCTGATGCTTGGTCGCCACCGCCTTGTGTGAGTTGCGATCGCCCAGGCTGAACTGCCAGCGGCTGAGGTCGCTACGCGTCAGGGTGATCGCGCCGAACGTCTTGCCGCTGGCGGTCTGGCCACCTTGACGCGGCATCACCAACAGCTTGCCGTCCGCGACCTTGGCCGTGCAGTCGTACTGCTTGGCCAGGCGCGTGATGAAATTAAAATCGGACTCATTGAGCTGGTCCACCCGGGCGACCTTTGTCGCCACCGGACACACCGGCTGCCAGCCATTGCGCGCGGCGACGTCGGCCACGATCTTCGACAGCGGCACGTCTTCCCAGCTTCCGCTACGGATGGTCTTGCCACTGCCGCGCATATCGCTGGCCTTGCCCTTGATCACAATCGTGTCCGGCGGACCCGACACCTCGACCGTGTCCACCGCGTAACGCCCCAGGCGCGCCAAGGACGTTTCGGCATAGCCCAGGTAGATCTCGATAGAACTGCCACGCCGAGGCAATTGCACTTGGCCGTCACGGTCATCAATGCGCAACTCAAATTCGTCGGACTCCATGCCCGGCTTGTCAGAGGTGCGCAGCAACAGCAGCCGATCATTGATCAGCGTCGTGATATCGGCGCCATCGGCCACGATTCGAAACATGGGGGTCATGGATTTTGTCCAAAAGAAACCCGCACAAGGCGGGTCAAAAAACAAAGTGTCGTTACGCATAACGCAACGCGGTGCCGGCACCGGCCGAGGTCAATCCCACAAGCTGATCCCCTCCGCAGTCGGAGTGGGCAGATCCGGCAGTACGATCACCACGCCCGTACGATAGGGCTGGGGTTCATCCGCCAGCCCCTGATTCGCATCGAGCACCGCCTCGGTGCTGCCGTTCAGATGGCCATAAACGTTGTGGCAAATGACATCGAGCATGTCGCCGTCAGACGTTCTGCAGGTCGTCGCCATAGCGCGCAAACTCCAGAGTGAACCCTTGTTTACGGGGAATGCCGCCGTGCAACAGCGCACCCTGTTCCTCGTTGATGTTCTTCAAGCACCAGGTCCCCATCACCTCGCCATAGCCCGTGGTCAGGGTCAGCGGCTGAAGCCTGGCGCCGATGGTGCGCAACGTGTCGAGCTGCTTGAGGCCACCCTTGAAGCCCGGGTAAATCGTGCCTTTTAGCGTGAGCTTTTCCTCACCCATTCCCACGGCCTGTTGCGCCGGGCGGCGCGACAGTCGTTCCTGGGAGGCCCAGCGGAATTCGGTCGAGCGGCTCAGCTCGTCGAAGGCCGCCGTGTCCAGGTTGAAGTAGTAAGGCTGAACCTTGGGATCGCGGGGTTGAATGATCAGCAAGTGCGGGAACGGCCTCACCGCTTCCGGTGCCGGCGTGGCATCCACGGCAAAGGCGCTGGTGGGCACGATGTTGGCCAACGACGGACTGACCTTGCCGGCGATGTTATTGATCGCCGTCGCCGCCTTGCCCGCCTGCTCCTTCAGCGTGCCCAACCGTTCCTGTACTTCGGTGGCGGCCCGCGTCGCACGACCGTACACCGCCACCACCTGGCCGACCTTGGCCTGGGCCGCATCCACGCCACGCATTACCCGCTGTAGCTTGGCGCCGATAGCCGGCCCCACAAACGGGATGTTTTCCAGCTCGGACGCGGCGCCGGTTAACTCACTGATCGCGCCGTTAACCGGTCCCAGCATGCCGTCCGCACTGCGCCGGCCGGCCTCCCCGCCTCGACCAGGTACTTGAGGCCCGATTGCAATTGTTCCATATAAGCCATAAGGCCCCCTTACACGTGAGGTTCGTCGTACAGCTTGGTAGCGTTCTGTTTCGCGGCGTCCGCCATCATCCGCTGCATGTGCGGCATCAGATCCTGGGCCAAGCGTTGCGGGTCTTTGACATCCCCTTGCACCGTGACCGGCATGTTCAGCGAGTACTGAAATTGCTGATCCACTTTGGCCGGCACCGGCTTCTCCGGCTCTTTGGGTTGGATCGCCACGGCTGCCGGCTTGACCGGTGCCGACACCGCCAGCGAGCGCGCGACATCACCCAGCACCGGCCCTTGCGGGGCCGGCGTCTGAGCCATCAGCAAAGCGCCGGAACCGTTCGCCGGATTGCCCGGACCGTTCGCTGCGTTAAGCGGCTGGGTCAAGACGGCCAAACTGGGGACCGCCGGCCCCGGGCGCGGGGCCATCAACAACGGCGTGATCGGTGCCGCCGGCTTTTCTGCGGGCTTGTCATCATCGCCACCAAACAGTGACTTACCCAGCGAGCCGCCCAACGCGGCGCCGCCCTGACTGCCCAGATAGGCGCCAATCAAGCCGCCGATAGCGGTGCCAATAATCGGCACCACCGAACCAATGGCCGCCCCTGCTGCTGCACCGGCCATGGTGCCTGCCAGATTGCCGGCGGCCGCACCATAACCCTCGGCTTTTTCGTCCTTGGTCTTGGCATTCTCGAAGGTATCGAACGCCATGGACCCCGCTTCCATTAGCGAGCCGCCAGGAATGAACTTACCGACTTTGCCGACCTTGCCGACCGCTTTCATCACCCCGCCCACCTTGGCCATCGCACCGCTTGGAACCGGTACAGGGGGAATGGGCGGACGTGGTATGGGTGGCCGTGGAACAGGTGGCCGACCCGCTCCACCTAACCGAGGCGGTCCCGGCCGACGACGTGAAGGGCTGCGCCGTCCACCACGACCACGGCGGCGTGTTTCGCTCGGTCCTTCTGCCGAGCCTAACGCGCCGCCCAGCGCGCCCGCATTGACGACGAAAACCTTCTTGACGCCTTCGCCATCCGAACCCGCTTCATCACCGGCGCCGGTCGCTTCCTGTGCCAGCGAAACCACCTTGAGGCCGGTCGCGACTAGGTCGAATTTACCGGCTTTCTTGTCGTCTTTGCCATCCGCTTTATCGCCGTCGCCATCGGCAGACTGACCCTTGAAGGCCGCCACCGCCTTGAGTCCGGTTTCCACCAGCGACAGCGCTTTGCCGGTCTTGCCTTTGGGCTCTGCAGCTTTCCCACCGCCGTCGCCGTCCTCGGAGTTCGTCACAAAGACCTTTTGCACGGCGCCGGACTTGCCGCCCAACGACCCGCGCGCCAGGTTAAACAAGCCTTTACCCATCTTGAACGAACTGAGCAGGCCCGTCAGCGTGACTAATCCACCACCGACCAACGCAATCCCCGTCACCACCCCGGGCGCGCTGTCCGACATCGAGGTGATGCTCTTGGTGACCTTGGTCAGCGCCTCGGCCACGGTGTCCGTGACTGGGCGCAGGGCGTCCCCGACGCTGCGCATGGCGTCATCCATCGACTGAGCCATCTCGGCCCACTTCTGCGACGACGACTCGCGCCGCTCGCTAAGGTTTTTGTCGAGTATGCCCGTTGCATCGCGCGAATCGTTTTTAAGCTGGCTGTACAGCGCCTTGTTCTGCATGAACGCCGACAGCGCAGCCTTGACCTGCATGTCAGCGAACAGGTCGCCGGTACGCAACGACTCTTCCAGCGAGGCCATCATGGCCTTGGCTTTTTCCGGGTCCGCTTCCTTGCTGATTTTCGACGTCGCTTCGGCCATCGCCGCCGCGCGTTTCGGATCAGTGGCCTGAATGTACTTCTGAGCCAACGCCATGCTGGTTTCCAGCGTGGACATGCCGTTCTGCAAACCGGTCTGCATCGAGCCCTTGTAGTCGATGCCGGCCTTTTTGTAGGCCTGGACGGTATCGGTCGAACCGATTTTGCCCATCCAGTTTTTCAGGTTGTTCGCCGCTTCATCCGAACTGCCGGCCGTCTTCATCTGCACCTGCAGCATGGCGCCCAACTGTGTCACCGCGTCCATGCCGGTGATACCAATGCTGCCCATGTTGGCCAACAGCTCAGGGAACCATTTGGCCATGTCGGCCGCTTCAAAGCTGCCCGCCTGCCCTTGATAGGCAATCGCCTCCAGCGCCTGCTGCATCTGTTTGGCGTCGGTGATCTTGGCGTTCTGCCCGAGGGCGTTGATCATCTTCGCCGTATCAACACCGCTCGACCCCTGCCCCACAACAAACTTGGCCGCGACCGGTGCGTACTGCTAGGGCCTTGCTCAAGTCCATGCCGGCGCCAACCAACTGGTTGACCACGTCGGCAACGTCGTTGCGCGCCATGCCGGTATCGCGCGAGGTGTCGATAATTTTGCGCGACATCTCCTGTTCTTGCGGCTTGTTGGCAATGCCGGCCTTGATCGCAATGTCACGAACAATGGCCCCAAAATCCGCACTGACCTTCGTCGGCACCGCCATGGCGCCGACACCGACCACTGCCGCACCGACCGCACCTTTCATGCCGGACTTGCCGGCGTCGAGCTGCTGGTAACCCTTCGCCTTAAACTCGGCCTTTTTCGCGGCCTGGCCCATGGCCTGATAAGCCTTGCCCAACCGGCCGACCTCCACACCCTGCTTTTTCAAGCTGTCGAGATTGGAGTTCAACCGGCTGAGCAATTTGGACGCCCCTGCGGCGCCACTGTCGTGAGCCTTTTTCCATTCATCGCGCAGGCGAATGGTGTCGCCAATGGTGCGCTGCAGCGCACCCGTCTTTTTACCTTCCGCTTCGAGGCTCTTGATGCGTTTCGTCACATCTTTGAACGCGGCGCCGACCGTCGAACTGACGGCGCCGCCGATCACCAGCCCGAGGGCGATTTTGTTCGCCATGTCATGGCTCCCAGTTACACAACATTACCGGTAGCGGCTCAATCCGTGAGCCACCACACCATCTCGGCAAATGGCATTGTCTGAATCTCGACGGCGGAAAATCCGGTCTCCGCAGCCAAACGTTTCGCCGCCACTTTCATGACCCCGGGATCAAACCCCGTCGTCGTGCACCAGGCGAAAATAGCCGGCCTGTAAGCGGTAGTAGTCCACCAGTTTCAGGCCCTCCAGATCTGCAAGGTCGGCGCCGGTCAATTCAGCGAATAACGTCAGCTCGCGCTGTTCGGCGTTGCCGTTGGCCGAACGATCCGCCGCCCGGACCTCGCGCACGGTCGGCGAGCGCAGGCTCAACGTATCAACCTGCACCGACTTGACCTCCGTCGGGCACGAGAGCGTCACCAGCACGTTGTCCGCCGTGACCGACAACCAAGCCGGCAGCAACGTCGGATCGGTGAACTGCGGCACCAGCCGCGAATAGCCTTCCTGCAACCGGTGGTAATCCAACAGTTTCAGGCTCTCAAGATCCTTGAGCCCCACTTCCGCCAGACCGGCAAACAACATCAGTTCGCGTTGTTCGGCATCACCTTGGGCCGCCCGGTCGGCCGCACGCTCATCGCGCAAGGTCGGCGAGCGCAGGGTTACTTTGTCGACCTTCACCCCGTTGGTTTCGCTGGGACGCGAAAGGGTCACGACGGCGTGTTCAGCGGTGACCAACAACCAGGACGGCAACGCTTTTTCAGCTTGATTCATCATCTGGATCTATTCCCTTAGAGGCCGAGCGCGGTGCGCACTTCGGCGAGTTGGTCTTTGCCGTCGATCACCTGAATGCCGGCGACCATATCGATTTCGTACATCAGGCGGCCATCGATTTCGAGCTTGTAGTAAGTGACTGCAATCGCGTGTTTGATCTCGGCCGGGTCACCGGCTTTCCAGTCGCCCAGATCGACCTCTTTGAGCCGGCCGCGCAGGGTGGCAACAACGGCAGTAATCGCCCCTTTTTGCCCCTTGAAGGCGCCACGGAAAGACGAGTTGAAGGCCGTACCATCGGCCAGGCCGAAGTACTTCAGCGACTCACGGCGCACGCCCTTGGTGACAAAGGACGCTTCCATTTTTTCCAGGCCCTGGTCCATCTCAATGGGACCGGCCATGCCGCCACCGCGATACTCGTCGGTCTTGCTGGTCAGCTTGGGCAGCGTCAGGCTCGGCACGTCGCCGGCAAAGCTCATCCCGTCAACGAACAAGTTGGTGTTAAACAAAGTTTGAGGAATCATTGACTAGGCCCCTTAGGCTGCTTCAAGAACTTCGGTCATCCACTGATCGGTGACTTCGAAAAGGAAATTCGGGTTTTCGGCCGGTGGCACGTCGGTGAAGCGAATGCGCCAATAGACTTTGCCCTGGGCGATCTGACTGGCCGTGTTCAGTTCGGTGTCCGGGAACACCTCGAAATTGATGATGGCGCCCTGGGCTTTCAGGTCGCGCATGAACGCGTCCAGACCGTCGGTCACATCCTTGACGTAGGTCTTGGTGATCGAGCGGTCCACGGCCCACTTGTGACCGGCCTGCACCGCATCCATGAGAATGAACAACGTGCGAACACGGGTGACGAACGCCCATTTCGGATCGCTCGACAGCGTGCGGTTGCCCCACAAGCGGTAGCCGTCATCGCGGATGATCGTCGCGATATTGGCGTTGTTCAGCAGATTGGCCCGGCACGTTTCGTCGCCGTCCAGGTACTCGACGGCGCGGGTCGTGCCGGTGATGCCGGTAAATTCCTTGTTCGACGGCGACGCCCAAAAACCATATTCCGCATCGGTCCAGGCGAATAAGCCCGCCGCCCAGGCCGAACCCGGGGCATCGACGGTCTTGCTGAGGTCGGTGTCCCAGTACTGCACACCCGGGTCAACCATGAACAGGTTGCGACTGCCGAAGTTCTCGGCGTAGGCCATGGCGGCCTCATCCGTGGTGCCAGGCCCGTCGAGAATGCCGATGGCCCGCAGCTTCTGCGCCAGACCATCGAGCGCGGTGGCCACCGCTTGCGTAGCCGTGTGCCCCGGCGCAATCAACAGCCGCGGCTGGGCGTTAAACAGACTTTTGCCATCGAGCAAGGCCTGCAGGCCGGTGCGCTGACCCGAAGCCAGAACCCCGCCAATGATCGCCGAGGTTTGCAGCGCAGCGTCTTCCAGCTTGGGCACGCCGATGGCGACGATCACTGCCTTGGCTTTGACATAGATCGCCTTGCAGGCCTTCGTGATCGCCGAATCAGCGCCGAAGGCGGCGATAGCTTCGCGCTCGGAGGTGATCAACTTCAGCTCGCCGGCCTTGGCCGTACCACCACCGAGGGCGCCCGGGTTGAAGGTGTCGCATAGCCCGATGATGGAAGACGACGGCAAGGAAATGGTGCGCGCGCCGGTCTTGATATCGGTGGTCGTAACGCCGTGAAAGAAACTCATAAAGCTCAATCTCCAGAAACGAAAAAGCCCCGCATAAGCGAGGCTGTGAGGGGTGTTCGTGTTACGCGTAACGGAATAGAAAACGCCCCGTCAGTGCGGGGCGTTTATTGGAGCGAGCCGGTCAACCAGGGTGGCGCCACCGGACGGTGATCCACCAGGGGGAATTCGGCGCCTTCCGGCCAGTTGCGCAAGTGGCGGCGGTAGTCTTGCAACTCGATGTATTGCTCGGCCGTCAACGTGGTCGAACCGCTGCTTTCCAGTTCGTCGCGATGGCGGGTCACCACGCTGTCCGTTTCAGCCAATCGCAGATCCCGCCAAACCCGCTCTGTAGCAGCCGCCTCATCAGCGCTCGGTGGCGGTGGATCTATCGCCACCGGATATCCGTCAGGATCGGGAACAATGAACTTCCCATTACTTTGCGCGGCCACTAACTCGGCGTGCTGTTCATCCGTGATTTCGTGAGCCCCCTGCGGAATGGAGCAATCAGGGCTGCCAATTTCTCCGTGGACGGCAGGATCAAAAAACCGCCGCGGGTGTCATCGATACGACAGTAATACTTGCTCATCTTTAATACCCAATCGCAATGTAATCAAAATAGAAAGCAGGGTTCGCATTTCTATAAACCACGGCGCCGGACTTATCCCGATTATTGTGATTGTAGACCGCCGGTGAAGTAGCCCAAGATGTGAAGAGAAGCGCGACACAGGCATTGGGAAATGACACCGGAAACGTTAGAGGGGTAGTTGCCGCAGTCGAGGCGTTAGAGATATTCCCCGCTTTGATCATCAGGCCCGGTAGTTGTTGGCTGGCGGCAGCAGCCCCGAGAACAGCGGCAAAATCTGCGTTTTTTCCGAGGCCGGCTGTGGACTCCAGAACAGTCCACTGCGCGATGCCTGTAGCCACGAACTTGGCCGACTGGCCCGACTTCATCACATACGATGTGGCAATACCGCCTGACTGGTCCTGAATGGTTGCACCGCCCGAGGCGGTAACAATCCCGCCCACAGACGTACAAAACACGGTGAAGCTAGCACCCGTCGCGGGCACACCTAATGCCGCAGGTGTTAGCAGGTTTAGGTTGTACGAACCTGACGAGTTAAACCAAAGAAGAGCGCCGATATCAGACGTAACCAAATCACGGGACGCCGAGATAATTTGAAAAGATGAATATCCGTTCAATGCTCGTTGTACAAACTTGGTTGTTGCCAGTTTATCGGTGTTATCGAACTGAGCCGGCGTGTTCGCTGTGGGGTTGATCAGGGCCGGCGAATTGATCGGGGCAAAGCCTTGGGTCACGTTCTGAAACATCAGGGCAGTGGAGCCTAGGACAATCACCCCATCTGTGACCAACTGCCAACGCGTGTCGGCCAGCGTAGCGCCTTGCTCAACCGATACCAGCAGCGCCGACGTTACTTCGGCATTGGTGTCGGCATCTTCCGCGCGTTTCCACACGCCCGCCGCCGCGACGTACAGGCCGTTGTCCTTGACCACGGTCTGGTTTTTCACCAGCACCCGATCACCGGCCGCCAACGCAATACCGTCGACAGTCAGCAGGCCCGCCAGCGCGATGTTGGCCGTGGTTGCCACCCGAACCGACTGCTTGTTGTCGAGCTTATAAAGCTCTTCCATGATCCGTTGATCAACATACTCGCGAGTCGCCAGCACCACGGCCGGGTCAATCTTGAGCGTGATGTTGCCGGTGCTGGACACAATGAAGTTCATCCGCACGACTTGGGTGCGGCCGGAGCCTTGCGACAGCATCGGCTTGAAGCTCGGCGCGCAGTTGGCCACCGCTACCAGATCGCCGTCCGCGTCGTACAGACCGATTTCGCGAATCCAACGCCCACCCTCGTCGGCCGGGATAATCTGCTCGGCGATGATCACCGCCGCGTTGGCTGGATCAACCCGGAGTTGATTCAGCGGCCGGCGGCGCCATTCATTGATCAGCCGTGTTTGCGACTCGCTCGGAATCGGATCGGTGTCATTAGCATCGCCCACACCCATTTCGGTGATCTTCCAGGGAAGACCGAGCGCGTCGGCGTTCGCCTGCTTGGCTCTCCCCACTTTCGTGAGGAGCGCGAAAAACTGAGAGTTCACATCAACCATGGTAAATATCCAGAGTGTCTATTGAGTGTTCGCGCCCGACCACGCCGATGGTCCCGGTGACCTCGATGTCACGCATGACCGGCGGGTAAACGTCGATTACGTCGCCTTCGTACAGGGCGACACTGATATTCAAAGCGCCTTGAGTTTCGAGGCTGATCGCCAGCCCAGTCAGGTGTCGGGTGACGGGTTTGGCATCGTCGATCAGGCGTTCCAGCTCCTGATACATTTCCTCGGTGATACCGGTATCCAAAACGCCGACCTTCAGCGCAAAGGTGCCCGGCACGCCCATAGGCACGGTGTTGAACCACTCGATAATCTCAATCAGATAGCCCAGCGGCTCGACCACACGGCGCAGTGCGCCGATGGTTCCTTTGTGTGCATGGATGTAATAGGAGGCCTTGATGGCGGCGCGCTTGGTCGCCTCGGTCCAGCGGTAGTCCCAGCGATCCACTGACCAGGCCCACGCCAGATGCGGCAGTAAATGCACCGGGCAGGTATCGGCGTTGTAGAGGTCGCGCAGCGGGACAATCGTTTTCTCGAAAAACGCGGCCTCCATGGCGCGTTCCAGCTGCGTGCTGTTGATCGGCAGTAAGCTTTTCATATCAGCCCGCCAGCTTCACGGCGTAGTCCGTACAGAACGCCGCCTGCGCCTTGGTTGGGGCCAGATCCACCCAGCCGACCAGTTCAACCCGAGATACGCCGGCAACGTGCAACTGCGCGTCGACGCCGGACCGCGCGACCTCGACGCCCAGCCGTTTACGCGGATTGATCCAGGCGGCCAATCGACTTTTCGCCTCGGCCAAACTGGCATCCGCTTCGGGGCCGGCGCTGGCCATGTGCAGAACCGCGTTGATTTGGTAGCGGATCACCTGGGCGCTCTGCACCGTCACCCGATCACACACCGGCCGTACATCGTCGTCATTCAGGGCGGCGGCCACAGTGGCCAGCAACTCCGGTGGCGCCACCCCTTCCCCGTCCAAACCCAGCACCGTCACTGTCACGTAACACGGCGCCGGGCTTTCGGCCGTGGCATCTGCCACCAACCCCGAAGCATTACGCGCATGCAGGATGTAGCTGTTACGCGGGCCGGCCGTGGTCAGCCCTTCATAGGCCAACTGGATACGCTCACGAAACGGGTCATCGTCCTCCTTGACCTCCGGCACCGGCGGCACCGCCAGCAGATCCTCGGCTTGAATGACCAGCCGCTTTAGATTGACGTTGGCCCCCAAGTGATCAAGGTCACCGCGTATGGCATGCGCCAGTAACACCGCCTTACCGGCGTCATTGACCCGGGCGCGGTTGCCGACCTTGATGTAAGCGCCGACCTCCAGCACCTTAACCACCGGATCACTTTCAAGTGCGGCGGTCCAGTTGCCGCCCATGTACCCGCGAAAAACACCCAGCTTTTCCTGATAAACCTCTTCGAAGTCCAGAGGTTCCAACACTGTCGGTGCCGGCAACGACGACAGATCCACGATACTCATACGGCTACCTCCAACGTGACGCCGTCGCCCAGGTACTCGCCGACGATCTTCAGGTTGATTCGCCCGCCAATAACGGAAATGACGCGCACCTGATCCAGTTTCAAACGCGGCTCCCAGCGCCCCAAGGCGCGGGCGACTTCAGCCTGTACGGCGCTTTTCCAACCTTCGTTAACGGGCAGGTCAACAAACCGCCGCAGCTTGCTGCCGTACTCCATCCTGTGCCGGCGACTGCCCAACGGTGTGCCCAAGATGTCTGGAACGGACTGGCGCAAGTGCGCGATGCCGGAAATGGGTTGGCCGGTGTGGCGGTCCATTCCGATCATCTACATCACTCCTTCAGCAGCTCGAATTCTTCGTTGGCTTTCAGGAACTTGACGGCATCGGTATCGGACACCGGAACCTCTACCACGCCCTTGTTCACCGGCAAGGTGCGGTCAGTGTCGGGAACGATCAGCAGCCGCGATGTATAGACCTTGTCGCGAAACTTCAAACGCTCCGAAGCCGTTAGCAGTAGCGGTTGTCGCATCGGTGATGCGGACACCTGTTCGTCGGTGACGAGCGGGTCGACGATCTTGGCCATGTGTTTCTCCAGGCATAAAAAAACCCGCACAGGGCGGGCTATCGTGGGTTGAAATTAATGCGAGTGGTGGTTGCTGTTGCCACCGGCGTCGATGATCGCGCCGGCACTGGTGATGCCCTTCGTGACGTGTAACGCGCCGTCGATGGTCACCGCCGCTTTCAGGTTGATGTTGCCGGTGGTGACGTTCACGGCACCGTCCGTGACGACCACCTCCGTGCTGGCGACTTTAATGGTCACCGTACCGCTCGGCAGCGTGATGCTGTAGCTCTTGGCTTGCCAGTCGTAGATCAGCGAGCCGCCATCATCAAACCGCCAGACTTCCACATGATCACGGTTATCCGGTGGTGGGCCGGCATTACCGTACAAACCCGGGATAAATGTGCCTTGCGACACGTCACCGCTGGCACTGACCAAAGTCCCCTGCTCGCCCATGGAAGGCGCCCGCCAATGCCTGGCCTTGCCGGCGGCGATGCTGTGCCAACGCACCCACGCGCTGGTCCACTCCCCATCCGACACCCGACACGCTGGGGGTGAGGCGGCCAAGTCCAACCCGACCACATAACACGCCTTGACCACCCCCGCGATCATGCGGTCATGCTGGGCAACTACGTAGCCGCTCACGCGTCCTCCGCCGGGACAAAGTCCTCTTTGTCGTCGTTGTTAAACCCGAACAGCAGCGTGCCAGGCGGTTGATCAGGCCAAGGCCATTCCTCTGGACCGAGGTACACCTGCTGGGTCCATTCCACCAGCCAGACGGTGTAGCCATCCAGCGCCGGCTGGGTCCAGTCCTGCTGTGCTTGAACGAACTCGGCGGGATCGACCGGCAACCCCCAGGTCTGGGCGCGCAGCAACACCGCGAGCTGAGTCGCCAATTGCACGGCCTGCCGTTGATGGTGCGGCTTGATCGGATCGACGATGATGCGCGCCTCGAACTTGCAGACTAACGTGGTTTCGCCCGTGCCGATGTCCTGACCCGGCTCAATCTCGGCCAACTCTAAAAACACTGCCGGCAACGCAACGCGGTCCGAAATATTCGGCCAGACCGTCACGGCCCGCACACCTGGCAGATGCTTCGTCAGGTGCTGTTCAACGGCCTGATAAAGCTGGTCCAGGCTAAATGGCTCATCAGACATTGCCTATCCTCTTGAGGTACTTCTGCAGCTCAAAGTTGAGTTCCTGTTTCAGGATCTCCAGCAGGCGCTCATCGGCCTTTTGTACCCAGCTTTCGAAGTGCGGCCGGGCTTGCTCCAGCGAGACTTTGGCCTTGGCCAGCGGAAAGCGACTGCCATTTTCCGCCACCCACCCCGAGCTCGGCCCGCGACCCGGTGACACCGTACTGTCGGGATAGTCGTCCGCATTGAAATGCTTGCTCGCGGTACGAATCCAGATGTCAGGTTTGTTGCCGTAGACCTTCTTCAGGAACGCCCCCTGATAACGCCGCCCCTCCACCGACACGCCCCTGCCGGTCTGCCGTGCTCGGCCGATCCGGCTCGACTCGATGGCGTTGAGGCCAAACCACAGCTTGCCGCTCGTAGCCCCGCCGGACACCGGATAACTACGCAACCGTTGACGCACCGCCGCGACAGCGATGCGTTCCTGTCGGCTGACGGCCCGGGCGATGTGCGTGCGCAACCACCCCAACGTCTTGTTGATCGCGCGTCGGTGCGCTGTCGCAGCCGCTTTGGGCACCAGCTTGGCAAAGTCCTGAAACGCCTGAAGGTCCGTCGCGGAGGACTGGATAGAAATCATCCCGCCGCCGGCCGACGGCTTGAAATGGCTACCGACACTCATGGGCGCATCCTCAGGATCAAGGCGACCAGGCCGTCGCCGCTCGGCTCGAGCTGAAACAAGTCGTAGTCGCCACCGCCATCCAACGCGGGCAATTCGATACGAACCAACAAGCCCGGCTCCAGGCCCTGCGAATCGCTGACGCGGATTTCGAACCGAGGCTCACGGAGCCCGGTGTTGAGCTTGCCGAACTTCGGCTGCAGCCAGGGCGCCGCAAACATGCCGAACACCGGTTCTTCGCGACCCTCGATCCGTGCGGTATCGCCCAGCGTTTCGAACACCACCGCGTCGACCTCGGCGACCAGGTCGCGAAAGCCCACGGTCAGAGCTCCAGCAGAATCTGTGCGCGAGGTCGGGTGCACAGATGCAGCGGGTTCGACTGGGCTTCACCGGCCATGCCTTTGTTGAACGGCAGCGGCTCAATCATGCTGTAGTAAGGGATTCCCTGAGTGTTGACCGTTTCCATGTAGTCCGCCGGAGCAAACACCGAGATGTACAGATCAGGCACACCCTCAGGAACCAGCAACGCTTTGTCGTCGTGGACGAAAGACACGCCGGCCACTTTGCCACGGTAGCGTTCCCAGATAATGCCGCCGAACTCGAAGCTCTCCCGGGCGTCACCACGCAAGGCCGCTGCCTGCTGGCTGTTGAGGTAAGTCTCCTTGACCGACTTGTGAACGATCAGTTTGTTCCAGAAGTTCTTGCCGCAGAAGGCGCGGGAACTGGTACTGGTCACACTGCCCAGCGCGTCCTCTTGCATGTCCAACGCTTCGCCGCACTTAACCCGCAGCTCAGTGCTCGGGTCCGCCAAGCCCATGGGCAACTTCTGACGCTGCACACCGAAGCGATCATAAAGATCCAGCAGCACAGTCTTACCATCGGCATCCAGGATCAGGCCGTTGAGCGCGCCCATGCGCTGGAATTCATGGGTCGCGTCCAACTGACGACGCGCTTTGGCCAGGCGGGCATTGACCACGTCCTGCACCGCCTGCAGCTCGGTGCGAGTACCGAAGGCACGAATGCCCTGGATCTCGTCGGCCTTGATGGTGAAGCGTTCCGGCAAGTGCACGGTGTTGAACGGGATCAAGTTGCGCTTGCTGGCCGCGACCACCAGACCAGAGCCACCGCGCTCACCGGCCGGCACCAGTGCCAGGGTGTCACCGTCCTTTTCGATCTGTACCGTCAGGGTGGTGATGCCCTCCTCGCGGAACAGGCCCAGGGCGCTGATGCGACCCGGCAGGTAAGGTTGATCATTGAGTGCAGCGGTCAGCGCGGTCACGGTAAACGCTTCGTCGTCAAAAATGGCGATCTCGGCCATGGGTACTCTCCAGAAATGAAAAAACCCACTCAAGGCGGGCTGGGTAAAACGTGACTGAGGGTCCTAGCGGACGATCAGGAAATGGGTGGCCAGAGCCTTTTCGGCATCGAGATCCAGCCCAGTCAGATGCGCTTCGCTGACTTCAGCCAAACGCACCACGGCGCGACCACGGCGAACGACATCCGACTCCCCCAGTGGTCCGAAAAGAATCGCCACGGCGGTCTGCGTGCCGTCTTCGGCGGTTGGGTGGTACGGCGCAAATTCGCCCGTCACCGTGACCAGACCGAGGATCTGCCCTGGCTCTAGCGCCAGGCCTGCGGCAACGTTGATCGATTCCCGCGAAATGTTTCCCGCGCCCTCGGACAGGAGAAATTCACCTGCGTGGATCGGCTCTTTTTTGATGGTCATTGTCTTGCTCCTTTCGCGCCGTGCGCAGTTCCAGATTGAGCCGCTTGTCGCGAAGCCCAGATCGAGGTGGGGTCAGGTTGTTTGGCCAGCACTTTGGGTGCCGGGTCGTTGTCCAGCGGCAGGCTGTTGTCGATCTCAAAGCCCTTGCCGCTGGTGACAATCTTGTCGAACAGACGCGCTCGAACCGCTGCAGCATCCAGACCCGCCGCGACGTACTCGGCACTGAATTCCGGCAATCGTGCCGCCACACAGAGGTCATTCACCGCCTTGGCCCGGGTCAGGCCGGCCAGAACAATCTCTTCGCTTTCGAGCTGGGTCGAGCTGAGCAGCGGCTCGACCAGGTTGCTGATGCCCGCCGCCGTGCAGCGCTGGGTGATCATCAGGGCCAACTTGGCCGAGTCGACTACCGGCGGTACCAATGGTGGATCGACCGGATCCAGCTCCGGATCCGGCTCGGGTGGTTCATCAAGCTGGGCCAGCAGATCAGCCGGTGCGTGCTGGTAACGCTGCAGCACACCACCCTGACCGAGGCAGGCCTTGACCTTGATGCCGTCGCCGACTTCATCGGCCAGGCCCAGCGCCACCGCTTCATTGGCGGTGAGCCAGGTTTCAGCGGCGACCAGCCGCCGCAGTTCGACCTCATCGATGTCCGGCGCCTTGGCCTTGTAGGCCGCAATGATCGCCTCCATCGTCTGATCGAGGACGTCGGCCACCTTGCGGAAATCTTCGGCGTCACCCGCCGCATAGGTCCAGGGGTTATGGATCATCAATATCGCGCTTTCGGCGATGACGACCTTGTGCGCGCCGCACACCGCCACGCTGGCAGCACTGGCAGCCAAGGCATCGATTCGCCCGGTGCAGCGCGCGCCCAAGCGCCGCAAAGCGTTGTGCATGGCCAAGCCGTCGAACAAGTCACCGCCGACGCTATTGAACGCGGCGATCACCTCCGAGACGCCGTCGTCCATGGCACGCAGGTCTTGCACGAACTGATTGGCAGTCACACCCCAGGCACCGATCTCGCCGTAGACAAAGACTTCGATCACCCGCTCGGCTGCGTCACCGCTGGGCTGCACGGCGTACCAGGTTTTGTCCTGAACCTGCACGCGTTGGCCGGCGCGGTTGTAAATGCGCGGTCGCGCTTTCTTGCTCATGGTTGCTCCTTGTCGTCGGTTGTTTCGACGGCATCAAGGGTGTTGTAGTTGAGGCCCAGTGCTGTGGCCCGCGCCAGATCGGCGGCGTTTTCCAGGTCGACCGTTTCGGCGTCGTAACCGGTGCGCAAGACCATCTCGCTACGCGAGGCAAAGCCGGCCTGCACTTCCATCCGTCGAGCCTGTACGTCCTGCACCGGCTGGATGTAGGCCCAGCCTTGCGGCACCCAACGGGTACGCAGGTAGTCCCGGCGCTTTTGCGCGTAATCGCCCAGCACCAGGACACCGGACAACACCGCCATGTCCATCCAGGCGGCCCGCACTGGGCGGCAGAGCTGGTGGACGTACACGCTGAATTGCAGTTGTTCCAAGCGGCGCCGAAACTCGTTGAGCACCACACGTAGCGCGCGGTCGTTGATCCCGCGCATGTCGCCGGTGAGGATCTCGTAAGGCGTACCGGACCCGGCGGCTGCGGCCATCAGTTGTTGCCGCATGAAGTCCGGATAGTTGTTGCCCGCATCCGGCGGTTTGGAGAACTCGACCTCCTCACCCGGCCCCAGCTCCTGCATGGTGCCGGGCTCAAGCGCGACCATCGGCGTGAAGCCGTCACGATCAAGATTCAGCGGTGCGCCGGTCACCGGATCTCTCGGCACCGGTCCAGACTCCGGCGTAGGCCGCTTGATAAAGCCGGCAAACAGGTTGGCCACCTCCTGGCGGAACAACACGGCATCGTCGTAGTTATCGAGGCTGCGCAGTCGCTTGAGCACCGGCGACAATCGCGGCACCCCACGCAACTGACCCGGTTCGACCGGCTCGAAGATGTGCAGCACCTGGGCGGCCGGCACCCGCACCAGTTGGTTGTAGCCGGCGTTCAGCGACGCCGCATCGCGCGGATGCGACAGGTACATCCAGTACGCCACGCGCTTGCCGCCCGGGGTGAACTCGATCCCGGCGCGGATAACGTTGCCGGTTTTGGTGCTCTCGTACTTGTCATGCGGGACAAACTCCGGTGCCAGAATCTGGAGCTGCAGCGGTACCGCCAAGCCCTCATCCGGGCTGCGCGGTCGCAGCCGCACAAAGCACTCGCCCGAGGTTTCAACCGTGCGCGCCACCAGGGCCTGCTGGCCGTAGAAGTCGGTACGATCATCCGCATCCGACTCATCGACCCAATCCCCCACAGCTCCTGCAGCAACTTGCGTAACGCATCATCGTCGGTCGTCGGCCGAGGGGTGATGCCCGTGCCGATAAGGTTGCTGACGCGCTTGTCGATCACGTTGAAGGCATACGGATCATTGCGAACCGCCGCCCGGGAGCGCGACCGCAGGTTGCGCAAGGCCGGGGTGTTGATGCTGTTGATCCCGTTGTCGGGAGCATCCCAGCCAGTGGAGCGGCGGCCCTCTCCGGCGCCTTCGTAACTGGCTTTGATGTTCGACGGCAACACGAATCCGTTACGGGTCAACGTCGGAAAGTGTCGGGCCATTAGAGTCCTTTGCCTCCGTGGTACAGCCGAACCGCACGCGAACGTGGCCCGGCAGCGCTGGCCAAGGACGAACGAATCTCTTCGCGGGCCTTGAGGAGCTCATCGACCGTGCGGTACTCCACGGTGCGGTCGGTGTAGCGCACGGTTTTTTCACCGCGAGCGATGGCCGCCTCAACCGCGTCGAGGTGCTTCTTAGTAAATGACATATCAGCGTCTCTTCAGGTAACCGCTGGTGGAGCTGCGGCGTGGAGGTGGCGTTGCTGCGGGTCGCGTTTGCACGACCGGAACAACGGGTGGTGATGCCGGTTGCCGAGCAGGTGTTGCCGCACCAGGACTATCGACCCGTTCACCTTGAACGGCCTTGATGCCCAGGGCTTCGTCAAACAATCCGGACTGCGCCAGGGACTGTCGCACGCGCTCCCAGTCGTGTTCCTTGTAGCGGTTGAGGCCCAGGTAATGCGCCATGGCCAGGCAATACACCATCAGGTCGAGCGCTTCGTTGCGCTCGGCCTTGCCCTTGACCCATTCGATGCGCTTGTGACCGCGCACGTAGCGCGCGACCTTGCGCTCCGCGACGCACTGGTCAAAGAAGTCGTCCGGCAGGTCATTGGCGAAGTGCAACGCGCCCGGCCCGGATTCGAACGGGTAGCGGTTGTAGATCCAGTCTTTCGCCGTGTCGGTACCCACGAACCAAAGCTCGGCACCGTTGCGTTCGGTCTGACCCTTCCAGGTCACATCGACCATCGATGGCCGCTGAGCAATGACCGGTTTGCCGGGTTTGCTCGCGCCCTTGATGGCAAACACGTTGCGCCAGCGGCGAACACGGCAGAACTGGTAGACCTCATCGGTGTGGTGACCGCCGGAGTCGACAGCGGTGGCCAGAATGCCCAAGCCAACACCACACGGGTGGCGATATTTAGCCTTGAGCAATTCATCCAGCGCCGCCCAGGTGCGTTCGTCTGCGGGATCGCCCGAAACTATCTGGAAATCAACAACCCAGCGCTCCATGCCGGCCCCCAGCCCATGGCCATGAACTCCAGCCGGTTGGCCTGAACGTCGACGGCGCCGGTGATCATCATCACCGCCGCCGGCAGCGAGCCGAGGGTAAAGCCCTCCAACCGCGCCCGCTGTCTCAGCACGTCCGCTTTGGTCTGCTCTTGAGCCGCGTCCCACACCTTCGCCAGACGGGTGTTGTAGAACACCTGCATGGGCTCAAGATCGCCTTTGGCCTGGGCCTTTTTGGCCTTCTCGAATTGCTTGGCCAGCGACTTCCAGTCCATCCAGCCGAGCGGCGAATACAGCGCGTTGAGGTGGAAGCCAACGGTCTCGCCGTCGCCCTCGGCATGGGCGCGCCATTCACCGTTGGCGAGCATTTCTCCCTTGTGGTATTCCTCGATCAGCACATCACATTCAGGCCCGGCGCACTGGTAGTGCACCACGCAGAAGTCCATCGAGTAGTGCAGCCGTTCCCACTCAAGGATTTGCATGTGCCCGCAAGTCGGGCATGGCACGTAGTAGTGACGCTGGTCGCTGCCATCAAACAGGTCGGAAATCCGCGAGGCTCCCTTGATCGTCGGCGAGCTGGAGAAGTAGAACTTGGCGTTGCGGCCAAAGGTACTGCCCCGGGTTTCCGCCAGTTCGATGGGGTCGCCCTCTTCGCCGATGTCCACTTCCCAGCGGTCGATTTCGTCGCCGTAAACGTAACGCGCCGACAGCTCCGACAGGTTGGCGGCTGAGCCGGCGGTGGTGACATACAACGTGCCACCCTCGAACTCCTTGGTGTCCATGGTGTTGCGCGAATCCCGCGAGCGGTTGGCGGCCACACGTTCGCGCAGCACCGGCGTCGCTTTGATCGTTTTACCGATCCGCGAGGACACCCGTTTTGCAAGGCCGAGACTTGGCAGCAGCGCCAGGATATTCGACGGTGCCATGTGCATCAGGCCGCCGATCCAGTTCAAACCGATCTGGGTTTTCATCAACTGCGACGCGACCATGGTGATCACGCGCTTGCAGGGGTGAGCCGGCGACAGACAACGCATGGGCTCGCGGGCATACGGTGTGCGCGAGGTGCGGTACTGGCCTGGCTCAGCGGCACCGGTGTCACGCGGGATCCGCATGTACTCATCGGCCCACTGATCGATCCAGACGTCCGGGTCGGGCCGTAGCCCACGGAAATACGCCTCGCGGTACACCTCTGCACCGTCAGGAATTTCCGTGGGCATGGGCTTAACTCGTGGTCAGTGCGTGTTCAAGGTCCGCTGAAGACATGCGTTCGGCGTCTTCCAGCGAGCGGCGGATCGCCGCCGTGAGGTGCTTTTCGATTTCCCAGGGGTCGGTCATCGATGCCAGTTCCGGAGCCAGTTGCGGAGGCATCCCCAGCAGTTGATCGCGCAGCATGCGACCGGCGTTGTAGGCACCGGTCTGAACCGCCGCCAAGGCCACCAGCGAGCCCTTGGCCTTGTGCAACTCGATCTCGGCGAGCTGTGCCAGGTTGTGCTCGCGCAGTGCGCGGGCCTTCTGGAAGTCGGGGAGCTGCCCCGCAGGGGTGATCGCGAGCGGCGGCGCAGCCATTGAAGTCGGCTCGGCCTGACTGGATAGCTGGCTGTAAACGTCACGCTGAAGCCGGTCTTGGTGGTGGCGGTCAGCGACGGCGGTCTTGCTAGGGTCAGCGGTGTCGCGAATCAACGCTTCACTGGCCGTGACATCGACCTGTTTACCGTCAGCGGTCAGCACCAGGCGGTTGTTGTTTTTCAACCAGGTGATGTAGCTGGGCGCCCTGCCGATCCGAGCCGCGAAGGCGCTCTTTGACAGGTACATTGGTTCTGTCATAAGCCCTCCTTTTCAACGGCTTTTCAATGGAACCTTTCGATTTCAATGGATTGAATTTCAGTAAGCTGGCAACCCTGCCGCTAACAATTTCCCGCGGGTTTCCGACCCCGTACCCGCCGAATAACCCCAGGGTCCCCGGCGGTTTTCGGAGGGCCGGTGCGATTTCACCCCTGTTCGCTGCTAGCAGGTGGCACTTCGGAAACGCCCAGCCGCTTGGCGGCCCAGCGTTCGTAAAGCCCGATGGCCACATCGGCGCCGGCCATCGCGGTCAGACAACCCAAGCTGCCGGCCGTCCAGATCGTCATGCCCGCCCCAATCATCAGCATCATCGCCGACACCCCGCAGACAATGCAGGCACCGGACCGAAGTGCCAGGCGCCGTAACAACGCCCAGCCCCGAGCCCCATCCTTGTCGGCTCGCCACATCTCACCGGATACGCCGCCGACCAAGGCCAGAACGATCACTAACCAGATCGGCATCTCTGCCAGCGCTTGCTGCTCATTTGTCATGTTGTGCCTCAAGTGGAAGAGCGTGCCAAACACAAAAGAAAACCCCGCCGGAGGGCAGGGTTTTCAGTGTCGAGGCGCTTGCCAGGACGGTGCACAGCACGTGCTCGGGGAAGCGCCGAGGCGCAGAATTCATATCGTGGTGACTTTTTACCCCCTGAGTACGGAACCGAAAAGAGGGTATTTTCGGTTAACCGGCTCGACGCAACTTTGACGCAACTTTGAGGAGACTTTGAGGTAAAACGCCCCGACCAGCGGTAAGCCACTTACGTGCGTCTTTGCGCTCGGCCAGCACCTCAAAGAGTCGCACATGAAGACTGTGCACAAGGTCGTAGTAGGTTTGCTTCGCCTTGGACACATACCCCAGCTCATGCATCTGCGAAATCCAGGTCGGTGCCGGGTCGTCGCCATAGCGCAAGACCGCCAACTGTTGCAGCCTTTCTCCCCGCCCATCTTGTCTGGCGATCTCGGAAAGAGCCGCACCGATTTCCTGAGCAACTGCATCAGGCCCCGCACCAGCGCCCATAATGATCCGAGAACCGGGAGTGCCGCGCGGTGCACATCCGCCCCACTCCATGATCGTTGCCATCGGGCTACCCATGCCACCGGCCTCGCCGTTCTGGCGGCACTGCTCGCCCCAATGCTTCAGCAACAACTCCATCGCCTCAATCATTGACCTTCCCCTCGAAAAACCGAACCCGACACAGAAAAACCACAACCCAACACAAACCCAACACAAATAGATCCCTTTAAATTCAATACCTTTATCGACTTTGAGTTGAGTGTGTTGGGTTTGTTGGGTTTATCTGTCTTCGCATAAGAAAAAAAACCTCCCCTCGCTTTCGGTTCGAATAACGTCATGCATGCGCGTGCGCGATACGAAACCCAACACACCCCACACAACACCCGCAACCCCGCATATTTCAATGCCTGAAACTGTGTGGGGTCTCCAGAATGGACCCGACACACACTCAACACACCCAACACATTTTCAAAGGTAGTCATGCAGCAATCGCCTTGATGTGGTCCCAGCTGTCCACATGCCAACCCGCCAGCTTGGCTTTGGCCCGCCAGTGTTCCACCTGCTTACCGAGCTCGGCCGCCTTCAGTGATGGGGGCGGGGAAGCATCCGGATCAACAGGAAAGAAGAACGCACCAAAACGACGGTTGTTGCCATCGGTCCAGGGGATAGCACGCGTTTTATCGACCTCAGAACTAATGAACAGTGAGAATTTCGTCTGACTCATGACGTGTTCTTTATTGCGCTGGCACCATTCAAGAAACAGTGAATAAAGGTCAGTCGACAGACATGGCCCCCAAAGACCGTGTCCCAGTTCACTGTACTTCCACAGGTGCAGAAACGTTTGCCAGCCGGCTCGACTCAAGGCGACCAAGCGCTCACGCGCATCTGTTGAAGGCGGTCGCGTCCGTTGGTTGAAATCACCCAGATCAATCGACAACAACCACCCATATAAAGCTGCAACACCGCCCTGCTCCAGCTCCCGCCCAATAGCCTTCTGGCGTTCGACTGGCAGGGTTTCCATGGGCCACATCACCAGCATGCGCCGATCACTTTCGCTGATGGGCCATGGGAGAATTTCGTTGCTCAGGAACACCGCGTTCATGTGGTTGGCTTCTTCCCAGCCATTGATGAACTTCGACTCCATTCGTACCGTTTTGCCGGTGATCAGGTGCTTGATCTTGCCCACTTGGTTGTAACGCTGATCGCGGCTGACAACCTCCTCGAACACTGACCACAACTTGCGGCTTTGCCAGGCGTTGAAGTTGCTTTCCAGCTGAGTCTGGCCGACCGTCGCGGCGTACTGGCCGTAAAGCATCCCGAGCGCATCAGCAAACAGAAGGCTCTTACCCGAGCCCTCCATGATCGAATGCATCAGCACGGCGGTGTCCATCTTGGCGCCCAGGTGCTGCAGCGGATATGCCAACCAGCGAATCAACCAACTGGCCGCCGCTTCGTCGTGGTTGCACAAGAACGAAATCAGCCAGCGCAGATTGGCGCATGCTTCGTCATTCCTGAGCGGCTCCAACGGCAGGCCATCAAACGTATTGATGTACATCGCAGGGTCCTTGGTCATCGTCGGGTCAAACACGATATGTTCAACGTCGACCGTGCGCCGGTCGCTGCTGTTCAACCACAGCGGATAGGTATCGCCCAGGGCCATCTTCACTGCACCTTCGGCAATGCGCCGCTTCTTCTCCCGATCCCAAACGTCTTTGGTGCCATCGATGTACACATAACGATCAGTCGGGGACATGCCCAAGGCACCGCCTTTTTTGCCCGCCATACGTCGAGCTTGTTCAATGTCGCGAACGTGATCGTCAGAGATCAACCGCTTGCCCATGTCATCCAGCCAGGTTTTGGCCAGCGGTTTGCCGACCCGCGCTTCGAACGCCGCCTTTTTCATCACCCGGGACTGGTCGCAGTCCCACACGTGCGTGGTCCCCTCGACTAAAGCGAAACGACGAAGCAGATGGTCAAGCGTCAGCGCCTCCCCCGCCCCCCGTCAGAAGCAGGAGCGGCGTCACCCGGGGCATCGGCATCAACCGGGCTCGGCCCGCTCAAATCACCGGATGGGGTCGGAGGAAGATCACGCGGATCTGGACGCGAGGAGTGCTGCATACCCAACATGCGCGCAGCATCCTTTACTGCCTTCGACTGCTCACCGCCGTGCTCGAGTAAACAGAACACCTCGAAGGCATCATTCTGATGGCCGTTCGCGAGCGGATCGGCACCGTGGTGCGAGTAGACTTTGCCTTCGCTGATCGTCACACCGGGCAGGCCGGTACTGCTTT
Source organism: Pseudomonas sp. 10S4 (assembly GCF_034344865.1). Classification (NCBI taxonomy): domain Bacteria; kingdom Pseudomonadati; phylum Pseudomonadota; class Gammaproteobacteria; order Pseudomonadales; family Pseudomonadaceae; genus Pseudomonas; species Pseudomonas sp. 10S4. The sequence continues at coordinate 3,234,316 of NZ_CP133774.1, read as the reverse complement.
GCGGGTAAAGCCACTTGCTGCCCCGCTTGACGTAGCCGTGGGTGCGCAGGAGCTCTTCGACGTCGTGGCAGTTGTTGAATTCATCAATCACCGACGGTGCCTTACCGCCCGCTATCGCTGAACGCTTGGTGGCTTTCGAGGGCGGAGTTTTTGGTTTGATTGCCCACGGGCATGCCGCTTCAGCATCACGCTTGAAGATGTCCCAGTTTTGCCAAATAGCCAACAGGTCGCTGGTCAGCGTCGGCAAACCGTCCATAGCGTTCGGTGGTGTTTTCCAGGTGTAAGGCTTGCCGGTGCCCGGATGAATAGATGGAGGAAATACGTCCTGCACTAGGCCTGCGCGCAATTCAAAAACCGTGAAGCGCTTGAATGGATCAGCTTCCGCACGTGCAGCAGCTTCGCCAGTAACATCGCCCCGCTCTTTAGCAGCCTTGGCGTTGTCCATCAGACCTTTGAAAATCGACCCGTCAGGGTCATTTTCATTTGGCCAGGAAAGAGAGTGCCGGGTCAGCTCAACACCATCTGGCAGTTTGAACAGCACCCGGAAGCGCGCGGGGTTACCGACGATGGTCGGATACACCACCGCCATGGCATCCAGATCGATACCCAGAAGCTCATACAGCACATGACGCGTCCACTGAACGTCATCGACGTCCAATGAACAGACACGGCTTGGCCCGAGCACGACACCGAGATTGTGGTTCGGATTTCGTTGCCAGAATGCTTCAGCTGTAGCGGCGTCAGTGATGTAACCGCCCGGCTTATTCCATCCCAGACCTTTCGGAGCTTTTTCACCTGGCTCAATGGATACCAGGGCGAGATCGAAAGTGTTGATGTAACGCTTTGCCCATGCGGAGGTAGCTATTCCTTTGGCCGCCTCACTCATCGCCGGGCCTCCCGCAACTCCTGACAAGGGACGCAGGTTTCGCAACCTTCAATTTTCTGCTGTCGAAGTAACGGGATGGGGTCATCGCAGTCCTCGCAAAATTGAGCGCTTACACGGGTCGTAGGTATGCGGCGACTGCGATGAAGGGCAACGTCGAGCAGGTATTGCGCCTGATCGTTAGCGCGGTCGATATCATCAGCCATTGTTGCGATCCTCCATCGCCTGACGCGCACCGGCCATGATGCCGAGGATTTCGCGGATCACATCCATACCCTGCTTTTCGAGGACTTTAACTTCGTGAAGCTCCCAGATGTTATCGGCGGCGCCGTCATGCATTGCTGCAACGAACTCTCCCGTCTCGCTGAGCAACTTACCTACGGCTTTCAGTGCATCGCGTGTTGCTGGGACCGGCACCGGTCGGTACCAAACCGCACCCGCTGGCCGCATCAATGCATCGAGCAAGCGCGAGTCACCGGTCAGCCTGATTACTTCCTCAAGCTCATCCGGGTTCAGCCAGCGGCGCTCCTCATCAAGCTTGAGTTTCTTTTGAAGGGTGTCGTTATCCAATACCATGTCAAAGGCAAGGGCGGTGATCCCGCCCTTGTAGTCACGACCAGCGCGATAAATCGCTTGGCGTAGAGGAAGAACCGGACCCGCGTCCGGCAAAAGATCTGTGCGACTCATAAACCGTAAATCCCTATTTACGGTGTAGCCATAGGCCAGGGCAAACCCTATCCTATGACCACGACCGATGTGCATATGCTGTGTATCGTCGTAGTCGGGCTGGGGGATTCTTTGGTGAGAGGCCCCAGCTCGACACCTTTTAAGCCGCCTTGGGCTTGCGGCGCGATCCGATTGGACGAATCTCTACCGCTGAACAAGCCCCTTTCTCGTCGACCCGAACTCGAATATCCCGAGCCGAGTTGAGCATTTGAGAAACAGCGCTTTGCGATACCCCAATAAGTAAAGCCAGTTCTGGTTGAGTCTTACCCTCGGCAAAATCTTCCAAGGGAATTCCTATTTCGTTAGCCATCCACGTTTCCTCGAATGGGCGTTGCGGTATGGATATTAGTGTTACTTCTTTTAAACAGCAAGAAAAAAAGACGTACAGCTGTTTTGAAAAAATAAGCCTTCCTTATAAATTGGGAAGCATGATTATTTCGACCCCCTTTATCGCCGACGATGAGATCCGAAAAGCCGAAGCCATGCGCTTGAAGGCTATTTATCAGGATCGCAAACGGGATGATCCGACCCTAACGCAGGACAAAATCGCCGATTTGTGCGAATGGTCCGGGCAAAGCGTGGTCAGCCAATACTTGAATAACCGCATCCCTCTCAATCTCGGAGCGTTAATCAAATTCGCGAACGTGTTGGGTTTTTCGCTTGAAGAGGTCAGTCCGCGCCTAGCTGCCTTTGCCGAAATGCCCCGCTTGCGGCATTCGCAAGGCAACTCTGAAAGCTCTAGGGTCCCCGACTGGGAAATGCATCAGATTGAAGTGTGGGATGACGAGACGCCGCTAGGCCCTGATGAAGTCGAGCTGCCATTCCTTTAAGGAAGTAGAATTGTCTGCGGGTAATGGATCTCAGGTAAGGCTTGAAACAAACGGACGTAAGCTACGTTTCGGCAAGCGAACCCTGAAAAGAAAAAGCATTGATCCCGCCTCAGCAGGATGCGTTCCAGTCACAGGAAACAGTATGGAGCCCGTGCTTCCGGATGGTAGTACCGTGGGTGTAGACACCGCGAATACAACCATTCAAGACGGCAAGATGTACGCCATCGATCATGATGGCCAATTGCGTGTGAAGCTCCTCTACCGACTGCCAGGGTCAGGATTACGCCTTAGGAGCTACAACACTGAGGAACATCCGGATGAACGCTACGATGGCGACTATGTGCAGCAACACATTCGTATCATCGGTAGGGTTTTCTGGTACTCCGTGATGCTTTAACCAATCTCATTCGAAAAGGCCCATAAGGGCCTTTTTTCTGCCTACTAATTTTATTTTGCTAATTTTATAAGTGTTACTGTTGACTTATTAAATCAGTAATACTAATTTTGCACTGGAATCTGCCTCTCACCAAAGAGATTGCCCCATGCAAACCACACAGCACAGCCCTACCCGCTGCCCGGTGTATCTACACCCCGCCGCGTGCACCAGCCCGCAGGCGGTTGACGCCATCGAGAAACACACCGGTCTGCTGGTGATAGTCACTCCGGGCTGCCGCCTGGCGCCTGCGAAAACAGACGTAGTCGACGGCGGCTTCGGCCCGTTCGGGGGTGATGCAGCATGAAGCCTCTTCTGATTGGTCTTTCTGGTCACGCCCGCGTCGGCAAAGACACCGCAGCACAGCATCTGGTGAACCACCACGGGTTCCAGTCTTACGCGTTCGCCGATCCACTGCGCGATGGGTTGATGCACATCCTCAACCTGAGCCCCTGCGACTTCGAAGGCGCGCAAAAGGAACTCCCGCTTCCATGGCTGGGACGTTCACCACGTGAACTTATGCAGTCCTTGGGCACCGAGTGGGGCCGCAACGGCGTGCACCCTGAACTGTGGCTGCTACTGGCCGCGCAGAACCTCGACCTGCTGGCCCGCACCCACGACACCGCACGCGGCTTCGTGGTCAGTGACATACGGTTCAACAACGAAGCGGACTTCATCCGCAAGCGAGGCGGCGTCGTAGTTCACATGGATCGCGTGGCAGCAACACCCGTAAACCCACACAGCAGTGAAAACGGAATCCGGTTTGCTCTTGGCGACTTGCGGCTACCAAACGATGGTCCCTTCGATGAGCTGTTCACAAACATCAACCACATCGTGGACACGCTGCACACCCGCGCAGCAGTCGCCTGAGGACAGCGCCATGAACCGCACCCTGGACGAAACCGCCGCATTGCTCGGACTCAAGCTCCCGCGCCTTCCGCACCAGGCTGCGGGAGCTGGGCATATTGAACAGCAGCGGCGACCTTGCCAGCCAGCACCGCGACCGCGGCTACCTGTTCTCGGACCCGCGTAGCACGCTGATTCCGTCGCTCAATAAATGCCGTTACTACTCCGTGGTGATGGTGAAGGACAACGGAGTGACCTGGCTGGCCAAGAAGCTGGGAGTCACCATCACCAACAAGGACGCCGCCGCATGAAGACCAATCAACTCAACGCCTACACCCAAGCGCTCGGCGCCCTGAAACTGATCCCGATCTACTTGAGCTGCCCGGGCGTGATAAGCCGCGCCACGCTACTGGGGGCCTCCACCGAGGCTGTTCAGTTACTCGAATCCATGCCAGTGCTGAGCACCGAGCTGGCCGAAGTGTTTCGTTGCGTCAACAACGTAATCCTCGAAGGCCAGATCGCCTACGTCACCCCTACCAACTCGCCCGAGTATCCCTTTGGCGCTGTAGTAGCTGACGAAAAAGGTCACGTCTGTGCCGCCGGAATTGGAAAAAGCAAAGAGGGGTTGGCCGAACTGATCCGCCTGAAGTTGGTGCCCCCGTCGGAGGGGTTCGGGGAGGTTGCAGCGTGAGCAATACACTTGAACAACTACGCCGTCAATTCGCTACGCCCTGCCCGACCTTGTCGGTGGTCCGCGAACAGTACTTCACGCATATCCGGACCGATCGCTACTTGCTGACCGAAATCAAGGCCGGTCGTATCGCACTGGTTGTGAAGCGCCTACACGGCTCAGCCCGCGCACAACGGGTTGTGTACCTGCACGACTTGGCCGACTTCCTCGACGCCCAAGCGATGAAGGAAGCGGCCTAAATCAACGGTATCCCCTGCCGTCCAGGGGCAAACAACTCGCACCCAACGAGGCACAGCACATGAAACCTACAGACACCGCCGAGTTTATCGGCGAGCTCAACGCCGGCGTATTCGCAAACCAGATCGGTCATGCCCTTTCCGAAGTAGCGACGGGCGTCGTCGATAACGGCAAGGTCGGCTCAGTCACGCTGACCTTTACCCTGAAACAGATCGCCGACAGCCATCAGGTCACGGTCAACCACAAGCTCGCCTACAAGGTGCCAACGAAGCGCGGCAGCCGCACTGAAGACACCACGCTCGACACGCCGATGCACGTTAACGAGGGCGGCCGCTTGACGTTGTTTGCCGAAGCCCCTCGCGCCGGCCAACTGTTCAACAGAGACGAAGCACCGGTGCACGCCAAATCCTAAACAAAGCCGCTCCATGCCTCTCACCAACAGGAACTCGATCCAATGGAAGCCAAAGCAATTCAGTTGATTCAAGACACCGCCGTTCTGGCTTACGCCAAGCAGCTCAACACCTTCACCCCGACGCTGGTACTGCCGTCGGACCAAAAGATCCACAGCATCGAGAAGTTCCAAGCTGCACGCAGCCGCTTCCGTGGAGCGCTCACCACCCACTCACTGCTGGACTTCGGCAACTACGTGATGGCGCAAAGCGCTGATGTCGTTGCCTCTGGCTTTGTCGATGCAGAATCCATGTCGTGTGTCGTGATTTTCAACCTGGGCGACACCAAAGAGCCAGGGCACGGCGACTTCACCGCCACCCTCAACCTGAGAAAAACCGCCGCCTTCCGAGCACTTGAGCGTGCTGCCTCCATCCAATTCGCGCAGAAAGACCTGAGCGACTGGATTGAGGATTGGGCATCGAACCTTCAAGCCCTTGCAGCCGATGACTGTCAGATCGATTTGCGCAAAGCCGCGAGTGCCATCCGCTCCATCAGCATCGAGCAAGCGCGCAAGAGCGAACACGTCGTCGGCGACCTGAGCTCATCCCGTTCGGCGATGGACCAGATCGAAGCCAAATCATCTGAAGGACTGCCAGCTGAATTCCTATTCACCGTCGAGCCATACGAAGGGCTGAAGGTCCAGATCATCCGCCTCCGCGTTGCAGTTCTTACCGGCGGTGACAAGCCCCTACTGCGCCTGCGCTGGATCGGCGAAGAGCAACTGCGCGAAGACCTCGCACAAGAATTCAAGGATGTCGTTCAACAAGAAGTCGGCGGCGGCGCGAAGCTGACCATCGGCAGCTTCAACCTGGGCTAAGCACCACTACAACACTCCGCCGCCGGCCTCTCACCAATGATCCCGGCGGCGGGCTCTACCGAGGTACACAGCACATGACAGCAATTCAGATTTGCGCACTGATCGCTCTGACCCTACTCGCAGGCCTCACTTACTGGACAGGCTATCGCGGAGGCTTGATCAATGGCCGCACTGAGGGAATCGAAGAGGGTAAGGATATTAAGCAGTCCGACAACTCAGAGGCGATTCGCGCCCTGAACCTGTCGCTTGACCAGGCACGTGAACACCAAAAGCAGCTCTACGCCCACTACGAGCTCGCGCTTGCCGCTTCGAGACTTGGTGAACCAGCTCGTCAAACCCTATTGGAGATCGCAGAAAAACTGCGGATCGCGGCCGAAACATTCAGCGCCTTTAAGACCGGTAAAAAGCTTGAACGGGATTCACTCTCCCTCCGCGACAAGGCTTTGGCCATGGCGAGTCTCCTGGAGCCGGTAGCGCAGGTAAATGCCCCATGACAGCTCTTCGCCGAACAGTCCGAATACGGAGTGGACAAATGCCGCCCCTCGACCTGAACGTCATCTGTGACAAATGCGACAAGTCGCGGGCTCACGGCAACCACCAAAAATGCAGCAAACAGCGCCAAGCCGAAGGCATCGCAAGGCTCGCAGGGGAGAAACAGCAATGAGCCTTCCACGCTGGGTAATGATCAACCGCGCTTCAGAACTAACGGGCTACAGCGAAGATGCCATCCGCCACAAAGTGAAAAACGGCACCTGGGCTCAAGGCCGGATCTGGCGCAAAACGCCAGACGGCCGCATTGCCATCAACATGACGGAGTACGACAAGTGGGCCGAGAGCGCACCGCAGCAAGCGGCTTAGAGGCGGAGCTAGCCAAACACAAGGGGATTGAACTACATGGAGGCAACATTCGCGTCGTGTTCATGTGGCGGCGAATCCGCTGCCGCGAATCCCTCGGCCTTCCGGTAACCAAAGCCAATATCAAGCATGCCGCCCTACTGAGGGCGGCGATCATTCATGAGATCAAGACAGGGCACTTTGATTACGGCCGACACTTCCCTAACTCGAAGAATGCAACCAACTACACCAACGTAAAAGACGAACGCATAGCAGCGCTGATGGAACGTTACAAACCGCTAAAGGCCGTCGACATAACTCCCATGACTGAAGAGAAATACGGCTATGCATTGGATATCTGTACGGAGCTGCTTGGACCAGATCGCCTGGCGGGCATTCTCCTGCCCGAAGACATACAACTACTCAGGACACAATTAATCGCCACCCGAGCACCGTCGACGGCGAACCATTACTTAGCAACTTTTGCCGGATTCTTGGCGTGGTGCGAGAGTAACAGCTACTGCCGTAAAGGACTTTCTGCCGCTTGCATTCGATTCGCGATGATAGGTCGAGAGCCGGACCCATTGACGAAGGGTGAGTTTGAACAGCTGCTTAGCAAGGGTTGCCTTCATCCACAAGACTCAGCCGCAATCACTCTCGCCGTTTACACGGGCATTCGCCCAGGTGAAATGTGCGCGCTTGCAGTCGAAGACCTCGATCTGGAAGCGGGGCAAATCAACATCACGAGGGCTATCACAGCGGACGGAACATTCAAAGTCCCCAAAACAGGAAAGCCTCGGGTAGTACTTTTGATGCCACCAGCTATAGAGGCCTGCAGAGTCCTGATGAAACTGGTAGCCGATCACGTACCGAGGGAGATCGAGGTGTACATGAACCGCCACGAAAGCCGCACTGAAACGGTCACCCCGCTGCTTTCCCCGACAACACAAGCCCGAAAAAAAATCATCAACCACTGGTATGTTCCAACCTCTTGGAATACCAAGTGGGCAGCGATTCAAAGGCGTTCTGGCATTCGAACCCGCCGACCTTACCAGACTAGGCACACCTACGCTTGCTGGTGCCTAACTGCCCGTGGAAACCTTGCGTTTATTGCGAAGCAAATGGGCCACAAGGACTTCACCATGCTAGTAGAAGTGTACGCAAAATGGATGGATGACGAATCGCCAACAGAATTACTACACATATGGAAAAGACTTAGTGGGCACTAAATCGAGAAATAGCGCCAGAGACTCACCGAGCGAGCTTTATAAGTTTTTCGCGCCGTGCCTCACTAGCAGCCCGCACTCCCGCCCTAACCTCATCCGCACTATCATCAACTAGATTATTGAGTGCAAAAGAATGTATATCATAAATCTGAAATGGCAGAATAAGCATTCTGTAGGAGCCTAAAAAGAAAAAGCCTGCAGAAAGAAAAACAGCTACATCCTTATCCAATGGGAGCTTTGTCTTTATAGCCAGCATAGTCAAAAGACAGAAAATCACACAGATCAAAAATGAAAATAGCGTATTGAGTTGAGACATCAAAATATACTTGGTTTTTAAAACATACCGCAATGTCTGCTCATATGTGAGCTTAGCTACAAACTGACTTCGGCCAGAAAAAACATCGACATAATCACAAAACCAATGATCACGCCGGAAAATGAAATCAATGCATTGAGTAAGCCTTCATCAACAAAATCAGAAAACAGAAGGCTTAAACACGCACCTATTGAAAATACAACCATATTAAACGTCAAGTATACCGAGTTGCTTTGTGACGCTCGCGCCACATCCGCCAACTCCCTATTAACCAGCTGGACGTTCCTTAACTCTTCGGGCAGTAGGTACGAAAATTTCATTATCTGCAAGCGCTCCGAATTCGTCTAAAATCCTTTTCCCATTCCTTCCTGGCGCACATAAGTCCTCGAGATAGCCAACCATCTTATGTCCCAGCTCCGCCCTATCGGGGTTTTTACCACCGACATCCGCGACCTCAATCGTCCTTTTGATCTTGAACTTCGATAGCCCACGAATAGAAGATCCATCCGAGAGGTGTATTATAACACTATCAATTTCATCCTGCTGCTGCGCTTCGTCGTACGCCTCAATTACTTTGTCAACAGGCAATCTGTCTTTTGATTTCCACTCAACGGTCATCATTCCGGAGCTAGGCATATAACTTTTTACGCCCGACAGCATCCCCAACAATTCACTTTGAGCATTAGGAACCGACTCACTCAGACCAAGTGTAAAACCTACAGCACCATTCCCACGTTCGATTTCACTCCTTAGACCAGAAGAAACCGCATCAGTAAAGTAAAAATTAAACCTTCTGCCGAGCTGATGATCTTTTACCAACCTATTCAAGTAACGCTGTATAAAATTAATCCCCCCGCACCACGAGTACTTTCAATTATCGCTGCCCTCCCATAAACGAGAACATGCGAGATTTGAATCAACTCCCGAGCATCTTCCTCCCCATCTGCACGCTCATCAATTACAGCATTTTCTTGATGAGGGTCGGGCGTAAGAGTTTGAGGGATGGTGCCGGGCTCATAAGACCAAACTTCAAAAAGAACTGTTTGATCATCCAAGTCCTGAAAATTATTGAAAAAATAACATTGCTGTGGAACACGGGTACCGTCGGCGAGCGCAATCATTTGCTCCCAGATTCGAGACCCTACAGTTGGGCAAAGATCACGGACTGTTCTCATCAAGTCGACGAGCGTCACTTCTTCGCCAGGCTTTTGAGGTGAGAACTGAACAGGCTTGAGCTGCAGGGTACGACTGATAGGCTTACGTGCCATGGTGATCCTTCGGGAATTCCAAATGCGCCCCTGATACCACCTTCAGTCGACTATACAGCCGGATCGGTTGGAGCCATCCAGGGCAATGAATTGACAGCTGTCACGCGCCTCACCCATGTTAACCTCGCCAGCATGAACGCAACGCACCAACAACATAGCTATATGATGGCATTTTTCCAAGTTTAATTGAGCCCGTCCGACAATCGAAACGCCCCATTTTTGCCCCACACTTTCGAATGAATAACGCTAAGTCACTGATGAATAAAGCAATTTCAGATCTATCCAGTCACACGCCGATGATGCAGCAATACTGGCGCCTGAAGAACCAGCACCCCGACCAGCTGATGTTCTACCGCATGGGTGACTTCTACGAGATCTTCTATGAAGACGCGAAGAAGGCCGCCAAGTTGCTGGACATCACCCTGACCGCCCGTGGGCAGTCGGCCGGCCAGGCGATTCCGATGTGTGGGATTCCTTACCACGCCGCCGAAGGCTACCTGGCGAAACTGGTCAAGCTCGGCGAGTCGGTAGTGATCTGTGAGCAGGTCGGCGACCCGGCCACCAGCAAAGGGCCGGTGGATCGTCAGGTGGTGCGGATCATCACGCCGGGTACGGTCAGTGATGAAGCGCTGCTGGATGAGCGTCGGGACAACCTGATCGCAGCGGTGCTGGGTGACGAGCGTCTGTTCGGGCTGGCGGTGCTGGACATCACCAGCGGCAACTTCAGCGTGCTGGAAATCAAAGGCTGGGAAAACCTGCTGGCGGAACTGGAGCGGGTCAACCCGGTAGAGCTGATGATCCCGGATGACTGGCCAAAGGATCTGCCGGCGGAAAAACGCCGTGGGGTTCGTCGTCGTGCACCGTGGGATTTCGAGCGTGATACGGCGCTGAAAAGTCTCTGCCAGCAGTTTTCCACCCAGGACCTTAAAGGCTTCGGTTGCGAGAACCTGACCCTGGCCATCGGCGCCGCCGGTTGCCTGCTCAGCTACGCCAAGGAAACCCAGCGCACCGCCCTGCCGCACTTGCGTAGCCTGCGTCATGAACGCCTGGACGACACCGTGGTGCTGGACGGCGCGAGCCGTCGCAACCTGGAGCTCGACACCAACCTGGCCGGGGGTCGCGAGAACACCCTGCAATCGGTGGTCGATCGCTGCCAGACCGCCATGGGCAGCCGTTTGCTGACCCGTTGGTTGAACCGTCCACTGCGGGACTTGACCGTGTTGCTCGCGCGTCAGACTTCGATCACCTGCCTGCTCGACGGCTACCGCTTCGAGAAGCTGCAACCACAGCTCAAGGAAATCGGCGACATCGAGCGGATTCTGGCGCGGATCGGTCTGCGCAATGCCCGTCCTCGTGACTTGGCGCGTCTGCGCGACGCCCTCGGTGCACTGCCCGAGCTGCAAGTGGCGATGACCGAGTTGGAAGCCCCGCACATTATTCAACTGGCCGCGACTACCAGCACCTACCCGGAACTGGCGGCGTTGCTGGAAAAAGCCATTATTGACAACCCGCCGGCCGTCATCCGTGACGGCGGCGTGTTGAAAACCGGTTACGACGCCGAGCTGGACGACCTGCAATCGCTCAGCGAAAACGCCGGGCAGTTCCTGATCGACCTCGAAGCCCGCGAGAAGGCCCGCACTGGCCTGTCGCACCTGAAAGTCGGCTACAACCGCATTCACGGTTACTTCATCGAGTTGCCAAGCAAACAGGCCGAGTCGGCGCCAGCGGACTACATCCGTCGCCAGACGCTCAAAGGCGCCGAGCGTTTCATCACGCCGGAGCTGAAGGCGTTCGAAGACAAGGCGTTGTCGGCCAAGAGCCGCGCGCTGGCCCGCGAGAAGATGCTCTACGAAGCGCTGCTCGAAGACCTGATTTCGCAACTGCCGCCGTTGCAAGACACCGCCGCCGCACTGGCCGAGCTGGACGTGCTGAGCAACCTCGCCGAGCGAGCGCTGAACCTCGACCTGAACTGCCCGCGCTTCGTCAGCGAGCCGTGCATGCGCATCAGCCAGGGTCGTCACCCGGTGGTCGAGCAGGTGCTGAGCACGCCGTTCGTGGCCAACGACCTGAGCCTTGATGACAACACCCGCATGCTGGTGATCACTGGTCCGAACATGGGCGGTAAATCCACCTACATGCGCCAGACCGCGTTGATCGTGTTGTTGGCGCACATCGGCAGCTTCGTTCCGGCGGCCAGTTGTGAATTGTCCTTGGTGGACCGGATCTTTACCCGGATCGGTTCCAGTGATGACTTGGCCGGTGGCCGTTCGACCTTCATGGTCGAGATGAGTGAAACCGCAAACATCCTGCACAACGCCACCGAACGCAGCCTGGTGCTGATGGATGAAGTCGGACGCGGTACGAGCACCTTCGACGGTCTGTCGCTGGCATGGGCCGCCGCCGAGCGTCTGGCGTATCTACGCGCCTACACACTGTTCGCCACCCACTACTTCGAATTGACCGTGTTGCCGGAAGCCCAGCCGCTGGTGGCTAACGTGCACCTCAACGCGACCGAGCACAACGAACGCATCGTGTTCCTGCACCACGTGTTACCGGGGCCTGCCAGCCAGAGCTACGGCCTGGCGGTTGCGCAATTGGCCGGCGTGCCGAGCGAAGTGATCGTGCGTGCCCGCGAGCATTTGGGTCGCCTGGAAGCCACCGCCCTGCCGCACGAGGTGCCCAAGGCCGTCAAAGGTAAACCGGCTGCGCCGCAGCAGAGCGACATGTTCGCCAGTCTGCCGCATCCAGTGCTGGATGAGCTGGCCAAACTGGATCTGGACGATATGAGTCCACGTCGTGCGTTAGAAATGCTCTATACACTAAAGACACGGATCTAACGCACTTGCGTGCAAGCTGTTAGAATCTCGCGCGGTTTGGGATGCTGCTGGCTAATAGCCTGGCCAGCAGACTATCGCTCCCGAACCTGGCGACCCCAACGTGAAGGGGCTCCGCTGCCGCCGCCTGAGGAGAAAATTAGAAATGACCTTCGTCGTCACCGACAACTGCATCAAGTGCAAGTACACCGACTGCGTAGAAGTCTGTCCGGTGGACTGCTTTTACGAAGGCCCGAACTTCCTGGTGATTCACCCGGATGAGTGCATCGACTGCGCACTGTGCGAACCAGAATGCCCGGCCGTGGCCATCTTCTCCGAGGATGAAGTCCCGGAAGAGATGCAGGAATTCATTCAGCTGAACGTTGATCTGGCCGAAATCTGGCCGAACATCACCGAGAAGAAAGAATCGATGCCTGATGCGGAAGCGTTTGATCGCGTGCTTAACAAATCTGTAGGCAGCAAGCTGAAAGACCTCGAACGCTGATTACCCCGCGTTCTTGAAAAGGCCCCTTGTGGGCCTTTTTGCTTTTCCGGGATTGAAAGATCAAAAGATCGCAGCCTTCGGCAGCTCCTACGCGCCTGTGGGCGCCGCCGAAGGCTGCGATCTTTTGATCTTGCTTTTCTACAGGCAAAAAAGGGGCGGTTTGACCCGCCCACATTTTTTCCCTATTCCTTGTATTCCTTTTCATCGTCCTGATGAACCGCGTCCTGCGATGTCCTTTCCCCTCTTCCTTGAAGGGCGTGTCTATCCGTCGACACAACCCAGATACTAGAGAATTCCCCGGCAAGAGCAATCGACCGCTGACGCTGAAACTCACTGTCATATGCCGTTAATAAAATTAAATACCTATATAAATCAGCTATTTAAATTCAGCTCACAATTCAAATAGACGACTACCAACCTCTAAAAATACCGAACACTTACGAAAGAGTAAGCCAAGTCTTACAACGCTAGACTACAAACCTGAGATGGCGTCCTGCCGTTCTCCCAGGCAACAAAAAGCCCCGAACCAGTCGGGGCTTTTTGGTGCCGTTGAGTGAATGCCTTATTGAAACAGCGACTCGCTCGACAGGCCGTTCTTCTCGAGAATCTCCCGAAGGCGTTTAAGCCCTTCCACCTGGATTTGCCTGACCCGCTCCCGGGTAAGGCCGATTTCCAAGCCTACATCTTCAAGCGTGCTGCTCTCGTGACCACGCAGGCCGAAGCGGCGAATCACCACCTCACGCTGCTTGTCGGTCAACTCCGAGAGCCACTGATCGATGCTCTGGGACAGGTCATCGTCCTGCAACAGTTCGCATGGATCGGTTGGACGATCGTCGGTAAGGGTGTCCAGCAGGGTTTTATCCGAATCCGGACCCAGCGAGACGTCGACCGAAGAAACCCGCTCGTTCAGGCCCAGCATGCGCTTGACCTCGCCTACCGGTTTTTCCAGCAGGTTGGCGATTTCTTCGGGTGAAGGTTCGTGATCGAGCTTTTGCGTCAACTCCCGTGCAGCCCGCAGGTACACGTTGAGCTCTTTGACCACATGGATCGGCAACCGGATGGTCCGGGTCTGATTCATGATCGCGCGCTCGATGGTCTGACGAATCCACCAGGTTGCGTAGGTCGAAAAGCGGAAGCCGCGCTCGGGGTCGAACTTTTCCACTGCCCGGATCAGGCCGAGGTTGCCCTCTTCGATCAGGTCCAGCAGCGACAAACCACGATTGACGTAACGCCGGGCGATTTTCACCACCAGCCGCAGGTTGCTTTCAATCATGCGTTTGCGCCCGGCCGGATCGCCACTTTGCGACAGGCGCGCAAAATGAACTTCTTCTTCCGGAGAGAGCAGCGGGGAAAAGCCGATTTCATTGAGGTACAGCTGCGTGGCATCGAGTGCCCGCGTGTAGTCGATGTACTTGTGTTGTTTTAGCGAAGCGGAGTGTTTGGATTTGGCGCGAACGGAAGGTGGAGTAGCCCCTTCATCATTCGACATCGAATCCGTAGCGATGCCGGTCTCCATAAGGAGAACCTCATCGTCGATGTCAAACTCCGGCACTTCTTTACTGAGAGCCATTGTTATAGTCCTTTGGTGAGTTCGACCTCAAGCTCAAGCGGCGCCTTTATCCTTGGCAACGCTGGAGCCTGTTCCCTCTACGTGACGGAACAGGCTGACAACAAATCAACGACGTGGCAGGAATTGCAGCGGATCTACAGGTTTACCTTGTCGGCGAATCTCAAAATGCAGTTTCACCCGGTCTGTACCCGTTGACCCCATTTCGGCAATTGTCTGTCCGACTTTGACCTGCTGCCCCTCCCGAACCAACAGCCTGCGGTTATGTCCGTAGGCACTGACGTAGGTATCGCTGTGTTTGATGATGACTAATTCGCCGTAGCCCCTTAAGCCACTCCCGGCGTATACCACCGTCCCATCAGACGCAGCTAAAACAGGCTGTCCCAAATCCCCGGCGATATCAATTCCTTTATTCAAACTACCGTTTGAAGAGAATTTTCCAATTAATATGCCATTAGATGGCCATCCCCAGCCGGTTGGGGCCGGGCCCGCTGGAGGCAGCGGTGCAGGTGCCGGCTTGTTGGCGACGGACGGTGCAACCACTGCTGTGCTGGTGGTTGTGCCATTTGCCTGACGTCGGATTACCGTGGTTTTCAGCGACGACGAAGGCGTTGAATCGGACGAACTGGCCACCTCCGTCGGCGTTGAACCGGTACGACCATCGAAGCGAATTGTCTGACCCGGATGGATCGTATAGGGCGTAGGAATATTGTTCCGTGCTGCGAGGGCTTTGTAGTCCCAACCGTAGCGAAAAGCGATCGAGAACAGGGTGTCTTTCGGCCGAACGACGTACTGACCCGTGGTCACGGCCGGTCGCTGAGCGACGGCTTTGTTGCGATCCACCACGCCTACGGAACTCGATTTGGTACTGGAGCAACCGACCAGCAACGTGCTCAAGACAAGGCCAGTCACCAGGCGCTGAAAGCTTGTTGTACCCATACGCTGCGCAATGACTGTGAGACTCACCCGCCGCTCCCTTTGTGGTGGCTGAAATTGTGGATTGCCGTGTTCCGGCACGAAATGTCGCAAGTATAACGGGCCGTACAGGCTTTACCTTTAATGAAGCGAAATTGCTTCACGCACACGTTTGCTACCCGCCGATAAATCCCGTTTAACCAATCGATGCCGGAGTAAGACCCGAACAATCGAATAGAATTCAGCGCGCAAAAACAAATGCTCAGGCCAGTGGCCCATGGAGCAACGGCACGAAGCGCACAGCCCCCAGAACACGCCTGGAAAAGCCCTGTTCTTCACGGATGATCAGCATCAATTGCTGGACCTCACCGGAGCCGACCGGAATTACCAGTCGCCCGCCCGGCGCCAACTGATCGAGCAGTGCCTGGGGCACGTCGGTGGCGACAGCGGTGACGATAATGCCGTTATAGGGTGCCAGTGCCGGCCAGCCTTCCCAGCCATCGCCCCAACGGAATACCACGTTGCGCAGGTTCAGTTCGACCAAGCGCTCCTTGGCCCGGTCCTGCAGGACCTTGATGCGCTCCACGGAAAACACCCGTTCCACCAGTTGCGACAGCACGGCGGTCTGGTAACCCGAACCGGTGCCGATCTCCATCACCTTGTCCAGAGGACCTGCCTCCAGCAGCAGCTCGCTCATGCGGGCCACCATATAAGGCTGGGAGATGGTCTGGTTATTGCCGATCGGCAGCGCCGTGTCCTCGTAGGCGCGGTGAGCCAGTGCCTCATCGACGAACAGGTGACGCGGTGTACGGCGGATGACCTCCAGCACCTTGGCGTTGGAAATTCCCTCTTCATACAGCCGCTGAATGAGGCGCTCGCGGGTCCGCTGAGAGGTCATCCCGATGCCGCGACGCAGCATATCGTCTTGTTCACGGCCCATTAGCGCAGCCCCTCCAGCCAGCCATCGAGACTTCTGAAGGCATCGTTGAAGGTGCGATCCAGTTGTAATGGAGTGATCGAAACATAGCCCTGCATCACTGCATGGAAATCGGTGCCCGGGCCGCCGTCTTCGGCGTCACCTGCGGCAGCAATCCAGTAACCGGACTTGCCTCGCGGGTCGACGACTTTCAATGGCGCCGCAGCGCGGGCGCGATGCCCGAGGCGGGTCAACTGTATACCGCGGATGTGGTCCAGCGGCAGGTTGGGAATATTCACGTTCAGCACCGTGCGCGGTGGCAACTGGAGGTCAGCATGGGCTTCGACCAGTTTGCGCGCAAAGTAGGCAGCTGTGGGAAGGTTCTCTACTTGTCGTGAGACCAACGAAAAGGCAAACGAAGGCCGTTCCAGGAAGCGACCTTCAAGGGCCGCCGCCACGGTACCGGAGTACAAAACGTCGTCCCCCAGGTTAGCGCCCAGGTTAATACCGGAAACCACCATGTCCGGTTCGCGCTCCAGCAAGCCGTTAAGGCCCAGGTGCACGCAATCGGTGGGTGTGCCGTTGAGGCTGATAAAGCCATTGGCCAGGGTTTGCGGGTGCAACGGACGGTCGAGCGTCAGCGAACTGCTGGCGCCACTTTTGTCCTGGTCCGGGGCGATAACCACGCACTCGGTGTAATCCGCCAGCGCAGCATAAAGCGCGGCGAGACCGGGTGCGGTTACCCCATCGTCGTTAGATATCAGAATACGCATGGGCTGTCCGTCTGCCCCACCGGCACCAGATCGACGAGTTCGCGCACCAATACGGTGGCGAAGCATCCGGCCGGGAGGACGAATTCCAGTTGCAGAATGTCAGGCTCGGGATAATGCCACGTCAACCCACCAATGGGCAGCCGCAGGATGCGACGTTCGTGGCTCATACCGGCGTTAATCAACCAATCGCGCAAGTCTGCTTCGCGGCTGGCGATTTCCTGCTCCAGTTCATGGACAGCGCCCGTGGCCGGCGAGTCACCTTCGCCCCACTGAGGGCCGGTCGGATGCAGGTCAAGAATCGCCAGGCGCGGATCGCTGCATTCAGCTTCACCGGCCGGAAAGAAGCTGCGACTGTCGGTGAAGGCCAGCAAATCACCCACCAACGCACGCTGCCAGGTGCCATCCGCCACACGCGCCGCCAGCACTTGGTTAAACAGGAAACTGCGAGCGGTGGAGAGCAGGCGCGAGCGAACGTTGCGCTGCTCCGGCAACGCCTTGCGTGCAGCCCAGCCGCGCGCGTCAACGACGTTACCGCCGTCAAACCCAAAGCGCTGGGAGCCGAAATAATTTGGAATACCTTGCTTGGCAATCAATTGCAGGCGTTCTTCGATCGCAGCCTTGTCACCAGCAAACTGGGTCAGGCGCAAGGTGAAGCCATTGGCCGAGTGAGCACCGCGTTGCAGCTTGCGCTTGTGCCGGCCGGTCTTGAGGATCTTCAGCGTGTCGTTTTCTGCTGCCGACAGATCCGGATCGGCCTTGCCCGGCAGTTGCACACTGAACCACTGGCGAGTCAGCGCCTGACGATCCTTCAGGCCCGCATAACTGACGGTGCGCAACGGCACGCCGGCCGCCTTGGCAATCCGTCGTGCGGCTTCTTCGGTGTTCAGACCGCGCTTTTCAACCCAGATCCACAGGTGTTCGCCATCGCCGCTGAGCGGGATATTGAGCACTTCATCGACCTGGAAATCTTCCGCAGTGGCTTTCAGTACCGCCGTGCCGAGGGCTTCGCCATAGGCTCGCGGGCCGAGCAATTGCAATTCGTTCATGCGCGCAGCAACAAGGCAACGGAATGCACGGCAATGCCTTCTTCGCGACCGACAAAGCCAAGCTTTTCGGTGGTGGTAGCTTTCACGTTCACTTGATCCAACTCAACTTGAAGATCCGCGGCAATCAGAGCGCGCATCGATTCGATATGCGGGGCCATTTTCGGCGCCTGGGCGACGATGGTGTTATCCACATTGCCGACTTTCCAGCCCTTGGCGTGGATCAGTGCGACGACGTGACGCAACAGCACGCGGCTATCCGCGCCTTTGAATTTTGGGTCGGTGTCCGGGAAGTGCTTGCCGATATCACCCAACGCAGCCGCGCCGAGCAAGGCATCGCTCAAGGCGTGCAGCAGGACGTCACCGTCGGAGTGAGCGAGCAGCCCGAAGCCGTGTGCAATGCGCACGCCGCCCAGAGTAATGAAATCGCCTTCAGCGAAACGGTGCACATCATAGCCGTGGCCAATACGCATAAAAAAACGCCCCGATTTTTGTCAGGGCGTGATTCTACCTGCTTTGTCGGACATTAGGCGCCTAGAGCGCGCGCATGATGCTGTAAGTGATCGTCGATGAAACTGGCGATGAAGAAATAGCTGTGGTCGTAGCCCGGTTGCAGGCGCAACGTCAGCGGATGACCGGCCAGTTTGGCCGCCTGTTGCAGGGCTTCAGGCTTGAGCTGGTTGGCGAGGAAATCGTCGCGATCACCTTGGTCGACCAGCAACGGTAGCTTCTCGGCAGCCTCTGCGATCAGGGCGCACGCATCCCATTCGCGCCACTTGGAACGGTCTTCACCCAGGTAGCGGGAGAAGGCCTTTTGGCCCCACGGGCAATCCATCGGATTGTTGATCGGCGAAAACGCCGACACCGACTGATAACGCCCCGGATTACGCAGCGCGCAGACCAGCGCACCGTGGCCACCCATGGAGTGGCCGCTGATGCCGCGTTTGTCAGACGCCGGGAAATGCGCCTCGACCAATGCCGGCAATTCCTGCACGACATAGTCATGCATCCGATAGTGTCGCGACCACGGTTCCTGCGTGGCATTCAGATAGAAACCGGCACCCAGGCCAAAGTCCCAGGCGCCATCCGGATCACCCGGCACATCGGCGCCGCGCGGGCTGGTGTCCGGTGCGACGATGATCAACCCCAGCTCGGCGGCCATGCGCATGGCACCAGCCTTGTGCATGAAGTTTTCGTCGGTGCAGGTCAGGCCGGACAACCAGTACAGCACCGGCAGTTTGCCGCCCTGCTCCGCTTGCGGCGGCAGGTACACGGCGAACACCATGTCGCAGCCGAGCACGTCTGAGCGGTGCCGGTAGCGTTTATGCCAGCCGCCGAAGCTCTTCTGGCAGGAGATATTTTCCAGGCTCATGACCGACCTCAGAAATGGATGACGGAACGGATGCTCTCGCCTTCATGCATCAGGTCAAACGCCTTGTTGATATCTTCCAGGCCCATGGTGTGGGTGATGAAGGTATCCAGCGGGATCTCGCCGGTCGCGGCCATTTCCACGTAGCTTGGCAGCTCGGTACGACCGCGCACGCCGCCGAACGCAGAACCGCGCCAGACGCGACCGGTGACCAGCTGGAACGGACGGGTCGAGATTTCCTGGCCGGCACCGGCCACACCGATGATGACCGACTCGCCCCAACCCTTGTGGCAGCACTCAAGTGCGGCACGCATCAATTGGACGTTGCCGATGCACTCGAAGGAAAAGTCGACGCCGCCATCGGTCATGTCGACGATGACTTCCTGGATCGGACGGTCGAAGTCTTTCGGGTTCACGCAATCGGTTGCACCCAGTTGCTTGGCGATCTCGAATTTGGCCGGGTTGATGTCGATGGCAATGATCCGCGCAGCCTTGGCTTTAACCGCGCCGATCACCGCCGACAGACCGATGCCGCCGAGGCCGAAAATGGCGACGGTATCACCCGGTTTCACCTTGGCAGTGTTGAGCACCGCGCCGATGCCGGTGGTAACACCGCAGCCCAGCAGGCAGACTTTTTCCAGTGGCGCTTCTTTCGCAATTTTAGCCACGGAGATTTCCGGCAGCACGGTGTACTCGGAGAAGGTCGAGGTGCCCATGTAGTGGAAAATCGGCTGCCCCTTGTAGGAAAAGCGCGAAGTGCCATCCGGCATCAGGCCTTTGCCTTGAGTGGCGCGAATCGCCTGGCAGAGGTTGGTTTTGCCCGACAGGCAGAATTTGCACTGGCGGCATTCCGGGGTGTACAGCGGGATCACATGATCACCGACAGCGACCGACGTTACGCCCTCGCCGATGGCTTCAACCACAGCGCCACCTTCGTGACCGAGGATCGACGGGAAGATGCCTTCCGGATCCGCTCCGGACAAGGTGTAGGCGTCCGTGTGGCAAACACCGGAAGCCACGACGCGCAGCAGGACTTCACCGGCCTTGGGCATGGCGACATCGACTTCAACGATCTCAAGGGGTTTCTTGGCCTCGAAGGCAACGGCGGCGCGCGACTTGATCATGCTGACTCTCCAGTGAATAAAAACGAGACAAGGAGTGTAATACACAGCCTTACGATGAATAATCGGGGCAAATGCAAAATATTATTGCCGTATAGGGATAATCCTAAATGTCAGACAACCGCTGGGAAGGGATCGACGAGTTCGTCGCCGTTGCCGAGTGCAGCCAATTCACCGCGGCGGCTGAACGTCTTGGGGTTTCTTCCTCCCATGTCAGTCGACAAATCGTACGCCTGGAAGAGCGTCTTCAGACGCGGCTGCTGTACCGCAGCACCCGTCGGGTTACGCTGACCGAAGCCGGACAAACCTTCCTGCAACATTGCCAGCGTTTGCAGGATGGACGCGAAGAAGCGTTGCGCGCGGTCGGCGACCTGACCAGTGAACCCAAGGGCATGCTGCGCATGACCTGCGCCGTGGCGTACGGCGAGCGGTTCATCGTGCCGTTGGTGACCCGGTTCATGGGGCTCTATCCGCAGCTTCGAATCGACATTGAGCTGAGCAATCGCCAACTCGACCTGGTTCATGAAGGCCTTGACCTGGCGATCCGCCTCGGCCGCCTGCAAGATTCGCGGCTGGTGGCGACACGTCTGGCACCACGACGCATGTACCTATGCGCGTCACCGTCCTACCTGGAACGGTATGGTCGGCCACACAGTTTGTCGGAACTGAGCCGGCATAACTGCCTCATCGGCAGCTCGGACCTCTGGCAACTGGAACAGAACGGCCGGGAATTTTCCCAGCGGGTGCAGGGAAATTGGCGTTGCAACAGTGGGCAAGCGGTACTGGATGCGGCGCTACAAGGGGTGGGGTTGTGTCAGTTGCCGGACTATTACGTGCTGGAGCATTTGAACAGCGGCGCGTTGATTTCGCTGCTGGAGGCACATCAACCGCCGAACACGGCGGTGTGGGCGCTTTATCCACAGCAACGGCATCTGTCGCCGAAGGTGCGCAAGTTGGTGGATTATTTGAAGGAAGGGTTGGCCGAGCGGCCGGAGTATCGGGGCTAGATACGCTCGCGTATTGTCAGTGACAGGTTTGTTGAACAGACGACCGCCTTCGCGAGCAAGCCCGCTCCCACATTTGATCTCGGGTGGATGCGGGTTCTGGGACCGACGCTATTTCAATGTGGGAGCGGGCTTGCTCGCGAAAGCAATCTGATAGACACCACAGCACTCAGCGGCGATTGGCCCAACGCTGGCGCAACCACTCCAGATCTTCGGGGCGCGTGACTTTGAGGTTGTCGGACCGCCCTTCGATCAGACGCGGAGCCAAACCCGCCCACTCCATCGCCGAAGCTTCATCAGTGATCACCGCATCGGCCACCAGACTGTCGGCCAATGCCCGATGCAACGCGCCGAGGCGAAACATCTGCGGCGTATAGGCTTGCCAGATCACGCTACGATCCACGGTTTCAACAACACGACCGTGCTTATCGACCCGCTTCAAGGTATCGCGCGCCGGCACCGCCAGCAGTCCGCCGACCGGATCATCCGCCAGTTCACTCAGTAACTTATCGAGATCATCACGCGCCAGGTTCGGCCGTGCGGCGTCATGCACCAACACCCAATCCTCATCATCAGCGCCCAGCGCGTGCAAATGCAGCAACGCATTGAGCACCGACCCGGAACGCTCTGCGCCACCCTCAACCCGCTGAATACGAGGGTCAGAGGCACAGGCCAGGTTCGGCCAATAAGGATCATCAATTGCAAGACTGACCACCAACCCCTTCAGGGCAGGATGATCAAGGAAACAGCCGAGGCTGTGTTCGAGAATAGTGCGCCCGCCCAGTTGCAAGTATTGCTTGGGACGGTCCGCGGCCATACGGGCACCGACGCCCGCGGCAGGAATCACGGCCCAGAAGGCCGGTAACGACTGGATCATTGAGCCAACTGGTAAAGGGTTTCACCATCCTTGACCATGCCCAACTCATGACGAGCCCGCTCTTCAACGGTCTCCATGCCTTTTTTCAACTCACTGACTTCGGCGTCCATGACCCGATTGCGTTCCAGCAACCCTTCATTCTCAGCGTGTTGATCCGCGATCTGCTGAGTCAGCTCGGCCACTTGCGCCAGACTGCCATTTCCCACCCACAGGCGGTACTGCAGGCCAGCCAGCAGCAGAAGCAAGATGAGGAACAACCAATTGGGACTGCGCATCGAAATCAGGTATCCAGTGAAAAAAGACAGCCATGCCAAAACTATGAAGCTTCTGATAGCACGAAGCCTGGAAGACCCAGGCTTGTGCTTATAAGGCATCAGATTAGTGGCAAAACCGTCGCTGTCGCGATTTTTTCGACACAATCCGGTGTCTTTTTACTATTTACCACTCAGCCGCGGAACTCGCTGCGGCCGTTGTACTTGGCTTTGCCATTCAACTGCTCTTCGATCCTCAGCAGCTGATTGTACTTGGCAACGCGCTCGGAGCGGGCAGGCGCTCCGGTCTTGATCTGGCCGGCATCCGTCGCGACCGCGAGGTCGGCGATGAAGGTGTCTTCGGTCTCACCGGAGCGGTGCGAGATGACGGTCGTGTAGCCGGCGCGCTGCGCGAGGGCAACGGCGTCGAGCGTCTCGGTGAGGGTACCGATCTGGTTGACCTTGACGAGGATCGAGTTGGCCGATGCTTTTGATCGATGCCTTCTTGGCAGGATGCTCTGGTGTTGGTTACGAACAGGTCGTCGCCTACCAGTCTGCATGATTCTCGCCGATCTTCGTCGGTGAGGATGTTCGTAGCCAGCCCAGTCGGACTTCGTCGAGCGCCATCTTCAATGGAGATGATCGGGTAGCGACTCGGTCGAGCCTTTCGAGGTAGTCCGCGGACAGCTCCTGCGGCAGAACACCTGGCCTTGCGCTCGGACAGGTTGTAGACGCCGTCCTTCGTAGAATTCGGACTGGCGGCGCAGTCGAGTGCCAGGGCCGATGTCCGTGCCGGACGTGTAGCCGGCGTTGGTGATGGCTTCGACGATGACGGTCGAGTGCCGCACGGTTGCTCGGGAGGTTCGGAGCGAATCCACCCTCGTCGCCGAGGCCGGTGGAGAGGCCCTTCGACTTGAGCAGGGCCTTCAGGGCGATGGTACGTCTCGGTGCCCCATGCGGAGGCCCTCGGCGAAGGACTCGGCACCGAGCGGGACTGAACCATGAATTCCTGGATGTCCACGTCGTTGTCGGCGTGCGAGCCACCGTTGATGATGTTCATCATCGGGACCGGCATCGAGTAAACACCCGGGGTGCCGTTCAGGTTGGCGATGTGAGCGTACAGCGGCAGGTCCTGGTCCTGTGCTGCTGCCTTGGCCGCAGCCAGGGAAACGGCGAGGATCGCGTTGGCGCCCAGGGAGCCTTTGTTTTCAGTACCGTCGAGCTTGATCATCGCGTGATCGAGCGCTTTCTGGTCGCTTGGGTCTTTACCCAGCAGCAGGTCGCGGATCGGACCGTTGATGTTGCCTACGGCTTTGAGTACGCCCTTGCCCAGGTAACGGCTCTTGTCGCCATCACGCAGCTCGAGCGCTTCACGCGAGCCAGTGGAAGCACCGGACGGCGCGCAAGCACTACCGATGATGCCGTTATCGAGAAGCACGTCCGCTTCGACGGTGGGATTGCCACGGGAGTCGAGAACTTCACGACCTTTGATGTCGACGATTTTTGCCATTGTTGTAAACACTCCAAAGTTGACGAAAACGACGCAGCTAGAGGAAATCTTTTACCGTCGGCAAGTGATGTGCAGCGGGCAGGCTTGCGGACGATAAGGCTCAGGCCCGGGGGCCTGAACATTAATTCGTGCGGTACTTTACCGGAGAATTGAGGATTACGCGGTTTCTACCGTCGGAAAACTCTTAACCAGTTCGTCCAAAGCTTTGAGCTGGGCCAGGAATGGCTCCAGTTTGTCCAGACGCAAGGCACAAGGGCCGTCGCATTTGGCGTTGTCCGGGTCAGGGTGGGCTTCAAGGAACAGGCCCGCCAACGACTGGCTGATGCCGGCCTTGGCCAGGTCGGTGACCTGGGCGCGACGACCGCCAGCGGAATCGGAGCGACCGCCGGGCATTTGCAGCGCGTGAGTCACGTCGAAGAACACCGG
The DNA here is from genome assembly GCF_034344865.1 of Pseudomonas sp. 10S4. Taxonomy (NCBI): domain Bacteria; kingdom Pseudomonadati; phylum Pseudomonadota; class Gammaproteobacteria; order Pseudomonadales; family Pseudomonadaceae; genus Pseudomonas; species Pseudomonas sp. 10S4. Next base: position 3,209,669 of record NZ_CP133774.1, on the reverse strand, counting down.
GTATTCGAACTGCTTCATGATGCCGAAGCCGAGCATGTCGACGACCAGGTTGTTGTAGCCGAAGCTCGAACCACGTTCGCAGAGGATCAACTGATCGTTACCCGCTTCCACGCACTTGCTCAGGATATGTTTCATCTCGTGCGGTGCGAGGAACTGGGCTTTCTTGATGTTGATCACCGCGCCGGTCTTGGCCATCGCGACCACGAGGTCGGTCTGGCGCGACAGGAAGGCTGGCAGCTGGATGATGTCGCAGACTTCAGCGACGACCGCAGCCTGTTCAGGCTCATGGACGTCGGTGATGATCGGCACGCCGAAGGCTTGCTTGATGTCCTGGAAGATCCGCATGCCCTCTTCCAGGCCGGGGCCACGGTAAGAGGTCACGGAGGAACGGTTAGCCTTGTCGAAACTGGCCTTGAACACGTAAGGGATACCGAGTTTCTCGGTGACCTTTACGTATTCTTCGCAGACCTGCATCGCCATGTCGCGGCTTTCCAGCACGTTCATGCCACCGAAAAGCACCATTGGCTTGTCGTTGGCAATCTCGATATCGCCTACACGGATGATCTTCTGCGCCATCGGATTTATGCCTTCTTCTGGTGTTGAGTCAGCGCTGCTTTGACGAAGCCGGTGAACAACGGGTGACCGTCGCGCGGTGTCGAGGTGAACTCAGGGTGGAACTGGCAAGCGACGAACCATGGATGATCCGGGGCTTCAACCACTTCTACCAGCGCGCCATCACCGGAACGACCGGAGACTTTCAGGCCGGCCGCCATGATTTGCGGCAGCAGATTGTTGTTCACTTCGTAGCGATGACGGTGACGCTCGACGATCACGTCCTTGGCGTAGCAATCGTGAACCAGCGAACCCGGCTCCAGCAGGCAGTCCTGTGCGCCAAGGCGCATGGTGCCACCCAGGTCGGACGTTTCGGTACGGGTTTCGACAGCGCCGGTGGCATCTTCCCACTCGGTGATCAGACCCACGACCGGGTGACCGCTGGCGCGATCAAATTCGGTGGAGTTGGCGTCCTTCCAGCCCATCACGTTACGAGCGAATTCGATCACGGCCACTTGCATGCCCAGGCAGATGCCCAGGTACGGAACCTTGTTTTCGCGAGCGAATTGAACGGCAGTAATCTTGCCTTCCACGCCGCGCAGACCGAATCCGCCCGGTACGAGGATCGCGTCGACACCTTCCAGCAGCGCGGTGCCCTGGTTTTCGATGTCTTCGGAATCGATGTAGCGCAGGTTGACCTTGGTGCGGTTGCTGATGCCGGCGTGACTCATCGCTTCGATCAGCGATTTGTAGGCGTCCAGCAGTTCCATGTACTTGCCGACCATGGCGATGGTGACTTCGTGCTCAGGGTTGAGCTTGGCGTCGACCACGGCTTCCCACTCGGACAGATCAGCGCCGCCACATTGCAGGCCGAAACGCTCGACAACGAAATCATCCAGGCCCTGGGAGTGCAGAATGCCCGGGATCTTGTAGATGGTGTCGGCGTCTTCCAGCGCGATCACCGCACGCTCTTCAACGTTGGTGAATTGCGCGATCTTGCGACGCGAGGAGATGTCGATCGGGTGATCGGAACGGCAGACCAGCACGTCTGGTTGCAGGCCGATGGAACGCAGTTCCTTGACCGAGTGTTGGGTAGGCTTGGTTTTGGTTTCGCCGGCAGTGGCGATGTACGGCACCAGCGTCAGGTGCATCAGCATCGCGCGCTTGGCGCCGACTTCGAAGCGCAATTGACGGATCGCTTCGAGGAACGGCTGCGACTCGATGTCGCCGACGGTGCCGCCGATCTCGGAGATGATCACGTCGGGGCGCAGCGCGTCGTCGGCCTGGAGGCGCATCCGGCGCTTGATCTCGTCGGTGATGTGCGGGATGACCTGGATGGTTGCGCCCAGGTAATCACCACGGCGCTCTTTGCGCAGGACGTGTTCGTAGACACGGCCAGTGGTGAAGTTGTTGTTCTGGGTCATGGTCGTGCGGATGAACCGCTCGTAGTGGCCCAGGTCCAGGTCGGTCTCGGCGCCGTCGTGAGTGACGAACACTTCACCGTGCTGGAACGGGCTCATGGTGCCCGGGTCAACGTTGATGTACGGGTCCAGCTTCAGCATGGTGACCTTAAGTCCCCGCGCCTCCAGGATGGCCGCCAATGAAGCCGAGGCAATGCCTTTCCCCAATGAAGAAACAACACCGCCCGTGACGAATATGTAGCGCGTCATGAAAAACCCTAGAAGTCTGCGTTAAAGCGGTCCGAGCCGCCGGGGAAAGCGAAGGAAGGCCGAAGCCCCCGATCACCTGCATTAATCACAGTGCATCTTTCAAAAAAACCGCCGCGTTGGGACAGACCGGGAGATGAAACACCGGTGCGTTGCTCGCTACACATTTTTTGGAATCGCCCAGCAAAGACTGCTTGGTAATCGGCAACTCCTGCAATTCAGGCGAATCCACAGAAGTTGTATCAAGAAGGGAGCGTAGTCTACCGGAAAGCCCCTTTCAGCTCAAACCTTGATCTTCGTTCGGTGGCTGCCACTGTAAATCCCAGCCGTCCCGCGCACTGCCGTTTAACCCCCGCAGCCCCGCCACCGCCAGCAAATGCTCACCTCGATAGAGCAGCGGCAATCTGCCACGGGCAAACGGCGGAACACCGCGTTCATTGAGCAAACGCTTGAGGTCGCGGTGCCCGCGATCGGCCAGATCCATGACCTCGCCTCCCTCACGATAGCGGATATGCAACGGGCCATAGGGGATTTGGCCGTTCAGCGTGAGCCGGCCATTTTCCGGCAAAAAAGTGGCAACGTGGGGTCGGCCCATTTACCTGCAACCGGTGGCGTACGCAGCCAGACACCGGACAACCACCAGATACGCCCGCTCGCCCGGTGTAATTCACCGTCCGCCAGTCGCCAGATGGGACAGGCATCGCCAGTGGCATCACGAAGATTTTGCCAACCCGACCAATGGTCACTGTCCGGCAGACGTGTCCGCGTCGTCAGCCAATGACTCAAGGCATTGCGTTGACGCGGGCTGGACAGCTTTTCCAATGGAGCCAGCGCGAGGGAAGGCACTCCCAGCCAATCGAACTCACAGCTGCTGCCGGCCTCGGCCAGATCGATCTGCGCCAACTCATCAAGTAACCCTTGGGCCTCGCGTAAATGTGCGGCGCTACGAGCCATGGTCGCCACCGCTTGCGGCCAACGTACGGCCAAGACCGGGAACACCTGATGTCGCAGATAATTGCGCGAGAACTGCCGATCCTGGTTCGAGGGGTCCTCGATCCAGCTCAATTGATGCTCGGCGGCATACGCTTCAAGCTCGGCCCGAGTGACATCAAGCAGCGGTCGAAGCAAATGCCCAGGCCCCAACGCTCGCTCAGAAGGCATCCCCGCTAACCCTTTGACCCCGGCCCCGCGCAACAAGCGAAACAACAGGGTTTCCGCCTGATCGTCACGGTGCTGGGCAGTCAGCAGTACTTCATTGGTTTGGGTCGCCTCGATGAAGGCGCCATAACGCGCCTCCCGGGCGGCACGCTCAAGGCTGGCGCCGGGTTGAACCTGGACGCGAACAACCTTAAGCGGCACTCCCAGCGCATCACACATCGACTGACAGTGTTCCGGCCACGCATCAGCCACAGCCTGAAGACCGTGATGGACATGGATGGCTTTGAGCGTCGGCAGGGATTCGGTTTTTGCGAGATAAGCGAGAAGGTGCAACAGGACGGTGGAGTCGAGGCCACCGGAGAAAGCGATGCGCCAGGTTTTGGCGTTGCGCCAAGGTTTGAGATTCAGCAGGAGCCTGGCAGGAAGATCAATCATGGACTGACTCATATCGATCACTTCACGCAAATCAAATGTGGGAGCGGGCTTGCTCGCGAAAGCGGCTCAACATTCAACACATTGGTTGCCTGTTATACCGCTTTCGCGAGCAATCCCGCTCCCACATTGAAGCCGAGGTCAGATCAGAGACCGTAGCTCATCAGTCGCTCGTAACGACGCTTGAGCAGCGCTTCGTTGTCGAACTTCTTCAGCATCGCCAGTTGCGAGCTCAGCTCGGCGCGGATCGATGCAGCGGCAGCAGCCGGGTCGCGGTGGGCGCCGCCCAAAGGCTCGCCGATCACTTTGTCGACGATGCCCAGGCCTTTCAGGCGCTCGGCGGTGATGCCCATGGCTTCAGCGGCATCCGGTGCTTTCTCGGCGGTTTTCCACAGAATCGAAGCGCAACCTTCCGGCGAAATCACCGCGTAGGTCGAGTACTGCAGCATGTTCAGTTGATCACAAACGCCGATCGCCAACGCACCACCCGAACCACCTTCACCGATCACGGTGGCGATGATTGGGGTTTTCAGGCGTGCCATGACGCGCAGGTTCCAGGCAATCGCTTCACTCTGGTTGCGCTCTTCGGCGTCGATACCAGGGTAAGCACCCGGGGTGTCGATGAAGGTCAGGATCGGCATTTTGAAGCGCTCGGCCATTTCCATCAGGCGGCAGGCCTTGCGGTAGCCTTCCGGACGCGGCATGCCGAAGTTGCGGCGAACCTTCTCGCGCACTTCACGGCCTTTCTGGTGACCGATGATCATTACTGGCTGGTCGTCCAGACGGGCGATACCGCCAACGATGGCAGCGTCGTCAGAGAAGTGACGATCGCCGTGCAGTTCGTCGAACTCGGTGAAGATGTGTTCGATGTAGTCCAGGGTGTACGGGCGGCGCGGGTGACGCGCCAGACGCGCGATCTGCCAGCTGGTCAGCTTGCCGAAGATGTCTTCGGTCAGCGTGCTGCTTTTGTCCTGCAGGCGGGAAATCTCATCGCCGATATTCAGCGAATTGTCATTACCGACCAAGCGCAACTCTTCGATCTTGGCTTGCAGGTCGGCGATCGGCTGTTCGAAATCTAGAAAATTCGGGTTCATAGGCGTCCGTCTTGGGTCGACATCCAAGAGAGCTTGGGCCGGCCGGTTGTCTATTCGCGCCCTACCTTAAGGGAGAGGCGCGTTCAGGTCGAGATTAAAAATTGAGTCGAGATCAGGCCATGCTCTTAATGGTAAAGAATGCCACCTGACCGTCAACGGTATTGGAGGAAGACGTTGTCTCGCCCGAACTGGTCACGCAGAGCTTGAATCAAGGCATCCGCCGGGTCGATTCGCCAGGTCTCGCCGAACTGCAGCAAGGCCTTCGCATCGGGACTGGTGTATTCCATGGTGATCGGACACGCACCTCGGTGACGCTTGAACAGCTCACCGAGCCAGCGTAGCTGATCGCCCTTCAAATCCTGGGTCTGCAGCTTCAAGCGCAGGCTTTCGGCCAGGTTGGTGCGCGCATCTTCCATGCTCATCACCCGCTTGACCCGCAGCCGCAGGCCGCCAGAGAAGTCGTCGTTGCTGACTTCGCCTTCGACCACCACCATCGCATCGGTCTGCAACAGCGACTGCGCGGAATGGAATGCCTCGGCGAACAACGACGCCTCGATCCGGCCCGAGCGGTCGTCGAGGGTAATGAAACCCATCTTGTCGCCCTTTTTGTTCTTCATGACCCGCAGGGCGATGATCATCCCCGCGACAGTCTGGGTATCGCGCGCCGGTTTCAGGTCGATGATGCGCTGGCGGGCGAAACGGCGGATCTCGCCTTCGTATTCGTCGATCGGGTGACCGGTCAGGTACAGGCCCAAGGTGTCTTTCTCGCCCTTCAGGCGTTCCTTGAGGGTCAGTTCCTTGGCCTTGCGGTGATTGGCGTAGACATCGGCGTCTTCTTCGACGAACAAGCCGCCAAACAGATCGACGTGACCGCTGTCTTTGGTACGCGCGGTTTGTTCGGCTGCCTTGATCGCCCCTTCCATGGCATTCAGCAAGACCGCCCGGTTACGGTCGATGTTGGCCTGGTAGGCTTTCTGCTCGTCATGGAAGTAAGGACCGAGACGATCCAGCGCACCGCTGCGGATCAAACCGTCCAGGGTCCGCTTGTTGATACGCTTGAGGTCGACACGGGCGCAGAAGTCGAACAGATCCTTGAACGGACCCGCTTGACGCGCCTCGGTGATCGCCTCCACCGGACCTTCACCCACACCTTTGATCGCGCCGAGGCCGTAAATGATCCGGCCTTCGTCGTTCACCGTGAACTTGAATTCCGAAGTATTCACATCCGGCGCGTCGAGACGCAGCTTCATGGTGCGAATTTCTTCGATCAAGGTCACGACCTTGTCGGTGTTGTGCATATCCGCCGACAGTACCGCGGCCATGAACGGCGCCGGGTAGTGGGTTTTCAGCCACGCCGTTTGGTATGACACCAGGCCATAAGCAGCCGAGTGAGATTTGTTGAAACCGTAACCGGCGAATTTTTCCACCAGGTCGAAAATGTTACCGGACAGGTCCGGATCGATGTTGTTAGCGGTGCAGCCTTCAATGAAACCACCGCGTTGCTTGGCCATTTCTTCGGGTTTTTTCTTACCCATGGCCCGACGCAGCATGTCCGCACCACCGAGGGTGTAACCGGCCATGACCTGGGCAATCTGCATCACCTGTTCCTGATACAGGATGATGCCGTAAGTCGGCGCCAATACCGGCTTGAGGCCTTCGTACTGGTAGTCCGAGTGCGGGTACGCCAGTTCAGCGCGACCGTGCTTACGGTTGATAAAGTCGTCCACCATGCCTGACTGCAGCGGGCCCGGACGGAACAGGGCCACGAGTGCGATCAAGTCTTCCAGGCAGTCGGGCTTGAGCTTTTTGATCAGCTCTTTCATGCCCCGGGACTCGAGCTGGAACACCGCCGTGGTTTCGGCTTTTTGCAGCAGCGTGTAGGTCGGTTTGTCGTCCAGCGGGATGAACGCGATGTCCAGTGGCGGCTCATCAACCTTGGCGCGATCGCGGTTGATGGTTTTCAGCGCCCAGTCGATGACCGTCAGGGTCCGCAGACCGAGGAAGTCGAACTTCACCAGACCGGCAGCCTCAACGTCGTCCTTGTCGAACTGGGTTACCAGGCCATCACCGGCCTCGTCGCAATAGATCGGCGAAAAGTCGGTCAGCTTGGTCGGCGCGATGACAACACCACCGGCGTGCTTACCGACGTTACGTACAACGCCTTCGAGCTTGCGGGCCATTTCCCAGATTTCGGCAGCCTCTTCATCGACCTTGATGAAGTCACGCAGGATCTCTTCCTGCTCGTAGGCTTTTTCCAGGGTCATGCCGACTTCGAACGGAATCATCTTCGACAGACGATCCGCCAGGCCGTAGGACTTGCCCTGCACCCGCGCAACGTCACGCACCACCGCTTTGGCGGCCATGGAACCGAAGGTGATGATCTGGCTTACCGCGTTGCGGCCGTATTTCTCGGCCACGTATTCAATAACCCGGTCACGCCCGTCCATGCAGAAGTCGACGTCGAAGTCGGGCATCGATACCCGTTCCGGGTTAAGGAAACGTTCGAACAGCAGGTCATATTCCAGTGGATCGAGGTCGGTGATCTTCTGTACATAGGCCACCAGCGACCCGGCACCCGACCCCCGACCCGGACCTACCGGCACGCCGTTGCTCTTGGCCCACTGGATAAAGTCCATCACGATCAGGAAGTAACCGGGGAAGCCCATCTGGATGATGATATCCAGTTCGAAATTCAGCCGATCAACGTAGACCTGACGCTTGGCTTCGTAGTCTTCGGTGGTGTCTTTGGGCAGCAAAACGCTCAGGCGTTCTTCCAGGCCATCGAAGGACACCTTGCGGAAATACTCGTCGATGGTCATGCCATCGGGGATCGGGAAGTTGGGCAGGAAGTGCTTGCCCAGCTTCACTTCGATGTTGCAGCGCTTGGCGATCTCGACGGTGTTTTCCAGCGCCTCGGGAATATCGCTGAACAGCTCGGCCATTTCCTCGGCGCTTTTGAGGTACTGCTGATCGCTGTAGTTCTTCGAACGCCGCGGATCGTCGAGGGCCCGACCCTCACCGATGCAAACGCGGGTTTCGTGGGCCGCGAAGTCTTCCTGTTTGATGAAGCGCACATCGTTGGTTGCGACCAGCGGAGCGCCGATTTTCTCGGCCAGGGCCACGGCGCCGTGCAGTTGCTCTTCATCGTTGGGGCGGTTGGTGCGCTGGATTTCCAGATAAAAGCGATCCGGGAATACCGTCATCCATTCGCGAGCGAGGGTTTCCGCTTCAACCGGATTGCCACTAAGCATCGCCAGGCCGATTTCGCCTTCCTTCGCCGCCGACAGCATGATCAAGCCTTCGCTGGCTTCGGCCACCCACTCGCGCTCGATGATGATCGAGCCGTTGCGCTGGCCGTCGATGAAGCCGCGGGAAATCAGTTCGGTGAGGTTGCGATAACCCACGGCGTTCATCGCCAGCAGGCTGATCCGGCTCAGAGCGTTATCCGGATCCTTGTTCGACAGCCACAGGTCGGCGCCGCAGATAGGCTTGATGCCCGCGCCCATCGAAGCTTTATAGAATTTGACCAGGGAACACATGTTGTTCTGGTCAGTGACCGCCACGGCAGGCATGTTCATGCCGACCAGGGTCTTGACCAGCGGTTTGATCCGCACCAGACCGTCGACCAGGGAGTATTCAGTGTGCAGGCGTAGATGAACGAATGAAGCCGGCATAGTGATCCTGTCTAGAAACTAGAAACGTGAAGACAACAAGGCCCGGATTGTACCGGGCCTTGGAAAAAACATCAGCCTCGCGACTAACTCTCGATCAGACTTTCCCGCGCCTCGTAAGCCAGGCGGACCGGGGCGAACGAGCGGCGGTGAATCGGGGTAGGCCCCAAACGTGCCAAGGCTTCCAGATGAACGGGCGTCGGGTAGCCTTTGTGGCCACCGATCCCGTAACCCGGGTAAATCAATTCGAATGCGGCCATTTCACGGTCGCGACTGACCTTGGCCAGGATCGACGCGGCGGCGATGGCCGGCACCTTGCTATCGCCCTTGACCACGGCTTCGGAGCGCATGGACAGTTTCGGGCAGCGGTTGCCGTCGATCATCGCCAGTTTCGGCTGAATGTGCAGGCCTTCGATGGCGCGCTGCATGGCCAACATCGTGGCATGCAGGATGTTCAGTTCGTCGATTTCTTCGACTTCGGCCCGAGCGATGCACCAGCTCAAGGCCTTTTCGCAGATTTCGTCGTAGAGCTTTTCGCGGCGGGCTTCGGTGAGCTTCTTCGAGTCGTTCAGCCCCAGGATCGGCCGGTTCGGGTCGAGGATCACCGCAGCGGTGACCACGGCGCCGCAGAGCGGGCCGCGACCGACTTCGTCGACACCGGCAACCAGCTCTTCCAGTTCGGCGACCAGTGTGAAGTCGAGGCCCATCTGCATAGTTTTGCTCATTGTATTTTGCCGATCAGGTTCAGTACGGCATCTGCCGCCTGGTTGGAGGCATCCAGACGCAGGGTCCGGTGAATTTCATCGAAGCCGCGAGTCTGCTCTTCGCCACCCTCGATCAACGGAGACAAGGTCTGGGCCAGGGCTTCCACGGTCGCATCGTCCTGCAACAACTCAGGCACCAACAGGCGCTGGGCCAGCAAGTTCGGCAACGAGACGTAGGGGCTTTTGACCATGCGCTTGAGAATCCAGAACGTCAGCGGCGCCAGGCGATAGGCAACCACCATCGGGCGTTTGTACAACAACGCTTCAAGCGTCGCCGTTCCGGAGGCGATCAACACCGCATCGCAGGCTGCCAGGGCCAGATGAGACTTGCCATCGAGCAGGGTCAGCGGCAGATCGCGCCCGGCCAGCAGCTCTTCGAGCTGGGCACGGCGTTCGGGGCTCGCGCATGGCATGACGAACCGAATGCCGGGACGCAGGACCTGCAGGCGCTCGGCGGTATCAAGGAACAACGCACCGAGACGGCCCACTTCACCACCACGGCTGCCAGGCATCAGCGCGACTAACGGACCGTCTGGCAAACCCAGTTCGGCCCGCGCCGCCGCGCGATCGGCTTCAAGCGGAATCGCATCAGCCAGGGAATGCCCGACAAACCGCACCGGCACGCCCTTCTCTTCGTAGAATTTGGCTTCGAACGGGAACAGCGTCAGCATCAGGTCGCAGCCTTCGCGAATCTTCAGCACCCGCTTCTGCCGCCAGGCCCAGACCGACGGGCTGACGTAATGCACAGTCTTGATCCCGGCCTGACGCAGCTTGAGTTCGATATTGAGGTTGAAGTCCGGGGCATCGATGCCGATGAACACGTCCGGTTTCTCGGCGATCAGGTCCGCGACCAGCTTCTTGCGCCGAGCCAGCAGCTCACGCAATCGACCCAGCACTTCCACCAGGCCCATGACCGAAAGGCGTTCCATAGGGAAGTACGAGGTCAGACCTTCGGCCTGCATCAGCGGACCGCCGACACCAATGAACTCCACCGCCGGGTGCTGCGCCTTGAGTGCACGCATCAGACCGGCGCCCAGAATGTCACCGGAAGCCTCACCCGCTACCAGCGCAATACGCAGATTAGCCATGATTAACGAGTGATGCCGCGAGTCGAAGACTGGATGGAATCACGGAATACCGCGACTTCCGGAAACTGTGCCGAGGGTTCGGCCAGTTCGGCGAGCGCCTGTTCGACCGTCAGGCCCTGGCGGTAAACCACCTTGTAGGCACGACGCAGGGCGTGGATGGCGTCTTCGCTGAAACCGCGACGACGCATCCCTTCAAAGTTCATGCTACGGGCTTCGGCAGGGTTACCGAATACCGTGACGTACGCCGGGACGTCCTTGCCGATGGCGGTGCCCATGCCGGAAAAGCTGTGGGCGCCAATATGGCAATACTGGTGAACCAGAGTGAAACCGGAAAGGATCGCCCAGTCTTCAACGTGCACGTGGCCAGCCAACGCAGTGTTATTGACCAGGATGCAATTGTTGCCAATAACGCTGTCATGGCCAATGTGGGCATAGGCCATGATCAGGTTGTGATCGCCCAGAGTGGTTTCCGAACGGTCCTGCACGGTGCCGCGGTGAATCGTTACGCCTTCGCGGATGACGTTGTGATCACCGATGACCAGGCGGGTTTCTTCGCCTTTGTATTTCAGATCGGGCGTGTCCTCACCTACCGAGGAAAACTGGTAGATGCGGTTGTGCTTACCGATTCGGGTCGGGCCCTTGAGAATCACATGCGGCCCGATCACTGTTCCCTCGCCGATTTCCACACCTGCGCCGACGATCGACCAAGGGCCGACCTCGACGCCGTCGGCCAGGATGGCCGTCGGATCGATGATTGCGCGAGGGTCAATCAAACTCATACTTTTTGTTCCGCACAGATGATCTCGGCCGAGCATACCGGCTTGCCGTCCACCGATGCCTGGCATTCAAACTTCCAGATCTTGCGCTTGCAGCTGATGAACGTGGCTTCAAGGATCAACTGGTCGCCTGGCTTGACCGGCTGACGGAAACGCAGTTTGTCCGAGCCTACGAAGTAGTACAGGGTGCCATCGGCCGGTTTCAGGTCCAGCATCTTGAAACCAAGGATCCCGGCAGCCTGAGCCATCGCTTCGATGATCAGCACGCCTGGCATGATTGGATGCGCAGGGAAGTGACCATTGAAGAACGGCTCGTTGATGCTGACATTCTTGTAGGCGCGAATGCGCTTGCCTTCCACATCCAGATCCACAACCCGGTCCACCAGCAGGAACGGGTAACGGTGAGGCAGGTATTCGCGAATCTCGTTGATGTCCATCATTTCGGGGGAAGCCTATGTAAAGATTGGAAGCGCGCGACTGAAGCGCGCCCCTCTAGCAAATCAAGGAGGCAGTCTAGCGGCTGTGCTTACTTGATATGGAAAATGGTATCAGCCATCTGATGAAGCATTACCGTCAGGGGTCACTTCCCCTACACGCTTTTCCAGCTGTCGCAGACGCCGCGCGATGTCATCGAGCTGACGGATGCGTGCCGCGCTTTTGCGCCACTCGGCAGCCGGTTGCATGGCTGTACCGGAAGAATAGGAACCCGGCTCGGTAATCGAATGGGTCACCATGGTCATCCCGGTCAGGAAAACGTTGTCACAAACTTCGATATGCCCCACCAGCCCGACGCCACCGGCCAGCATGCAATGCTTGCCTATCTTGGTGCTGCCGGAGATACCTACGCACGCCGCCATGGCGGTGTGATCTCCAACCTGGACGTTGTGAGCAATCTGAATCTGATTGTCGAGCTTCACACCGTTGCCGAGGATGGTATCAGCCAGTGCGCCACGGTCGACGGCGGTATTCACGCCAATCTCCACGTCGTCACCCACCAGCACGCCACCGATCTGGGCAATTTTCTGCCAGACACCTTTCTCGTTGGCAAAACCGAAACCTTCGCCACCGAGTACGGCACCCGACTGAATCACTACTCGCTTGCCGATACGCACATCGTGATACAGCGTGACCCGTGGAGCCAGCCAGCCGCCCTCACCGATCTCGCAGCGAGCGCCGATGAAGCAATGAGCCCCGACGGTCACACCCGCAGCAATTCGCGCCGCACTTTCAATCACCGCAAAGGCACCGATGCTCGCCGCCGGATCAACCACCGCGTCCGCTGCCACCACCGCTGTCGGATGAATACCGGCAGCCGCCTTTGGCTTGGGATCGAACAGGTGGGAAATTCGCGCGTAAGCCAAGTACGGATCAGGCACGATCAGCGCATTACCGACAAAACCTTCAGCGTCAGCGGCCTTCAGCAACAGGGCTGCGGCCTGACTGTCCGCCAGGTATTTACGGTATTGAGGGTTTGCCAGAAAGCTCAACTGAGCTGGGCCAGCCTCTTGCAAAGTGGCTAGCCCAGTAATTTCTTTCTCCGGGTCGCCACTCAGGGTGGCGCCGAGGAACTCGGCCAATTGGCCAAGCTTTATAGTCGCTGTCATGGATTACTTCAGCTGATTCATGCGCTCGATAACGTGGCGAGTGATGTCGTACTGAGGTTTGACATCAATCACTGCGCCACGCTCGAAGACCAGGTCAAAAGCACCTTTCTTGATGACTTCTTCCACAGCGCTGTCCAGTTTCGGCTTGAGCTGCTTCAGCATTTCACGGTCAGCAACGGCTTTGGCTTCGTTCAATTCCTTGGACTGGAACTGGAAGTCACGAGCCTTTTGCTTGAATTCAAGCTCCAGACGCTCACGCTCGCCTTGCTGCATCTTGTCGCCACCGGCTACCAGACGGTCCTGGATACCTTTGGCACTGCTTTCCAGCGTCTTGAGCTTGGTCAGCTGCGGGCCGAACTTTTTCTCGGCATCCACGGCGTACTTCTTGGCCGCGTCGGATTCCAGCAGGGCCATCTGATAGTTCAGTACAGCGATTTTCATGTCGGCAAAAGCCGGACCTGCTACCAGTACGGTCGCCAGGAGAACCAATTGAGTCAACTTACGCACGATGCACTCCTACAAAATCCATTGTCGTTATCTTGGGTCAGACGCTTAGAACGTCTGGCCGAGGGAGAATTGGAAAATCTGGGTTTCAGCGTTATCCGGTTTCTTGACCGGCATGGCCAACGCGAAACTCAAAGGCCCCAGCGCGGTGACCCAAGTCAGACCAACACCAACGGAACTGGCCATATTGCTCAGGCTGATGTCGTTGCACTGCGTGTTGGACGGTGTTACCCCGTTAGAGTTTGTAGCTTGTTGGCACTTGGAATCGAACACGTTACCCACATCCCAGAATACCGACGTACGCAGGGAGCGCTGGTCCTTGACGAATGGCAGCGGGAACAGAAGCTCTGCACCACCTTGAATCAGAACGTTGCCACCGAATGGCAGTGGATCTTGATCCGGGTCCGCTAATGTTCCGTTGTTGCCCGTGGCAGTTTGACCACGGCTTGGAGTACTGCGCGGACCCAGGGTGCTGTCCTTGAAACCACGAACCGAGTTGAAACCACCAGCATAGTAGTTTTCATAGAATGGCAAGCCATCTGTCGAACCATAACCATCGCCATAACCCAATTCAGTGTGCAGGCGTACGGTGTAGTTTTCGCTCAGAGGCTGGAACAACTGGCCACGGTAGTCGAGTTTGAAGAACGACAGGTCGCTGCCCGGCGTGGTGGCTTCCAGTGTCAAGCTCTGGGAATGACCACGGGTCGCCAGTACACCTTTGTTCAGGGTGGACTCGGACCAGCCGGCCGAAGCCTTGAAGTTCAGGTAGCTATCGCCTTCGCGGTTAACGAAGTCGAAGATTTCGTCGACGGTGTACTGACCTGTCTTGATCTTGTCTTGTTGCGCAGTCAGGCCGAAGGTCAGGCGCGACGTCTCGCTGATCGGATAACCGACGCTTACGCCAGCACCCAGGCTATCTACCGCGTAGCTTGCAACGTTGACGTCGAGGTCTTTGTAGTCAGTGGTGCGATAGAACGCGTTGTAACCCAGGCTCACACCATCAGCAGTCCAGTACGGGTCGACATAACCGAAGTTATAGCGGGTCTGGTATTGGCTTTTGGTCAGGCCGATGCTGACCTTGTTACCGGTACCCAGGAAGTTGTTCTGGGTGATCGAACCACCGAGGATCAGACCGGCGCTCTGGGCGAAACCGACACTGGCGGTAATCGAACCGGAAGCCTGCTCTTCAACGCTGTAGTTCACATCAACCTGGTCATCCACGCCCGGTACGGCAGGCGTTTCAACGTTAACTTCCTTGAAGAAGCCCAGACGTTCAAGACGCGTCTTGGATTGGTCGATCAGGTAGGTCGAAGCCCAGCCGCCTTCCATCTGGCGCATTTCACGACGCAGCACTTCGTCTTCCGACTTGGTATTGCCGCGGAAGTTGATACGGTTTACGTAAGCACGCTTGCCTGGATCAACAGCGAAAGTGATGTCTACCGTGTGGTCATCATCGTGCGGCTGAGGAACGCCGTTGACGTTGGCGAAGGTGTAACCCTCGTTACCGAGACGACGAGTGATCAGTTCCGAGGTAGTGGTCATCAGCTTGCGCGAGAACACCTGGCCTTTCTGAACCAGCAGCAGGGACTTGACCTGGTCTTCAGGCACTTTCAGGTCGCCGCTGAGCTTCACGTCACGAACGGTGTACTTCTCGCCTTCGTTGACGTTGACCGTGATGTAGACGTGTTTCTTGTCCGGGGTGATGGACACCTGGGTCGAAGCGATATCCATATTGATATAGCCGCGGTCCAGGTAGTAGGAGCGCAGACGCTCCAGGTCACCGGAAAGTTTTTCACGAGCATACTTGTCGTCGTTCTTGAAGAACGACAGCCAGTTGGTGGTCTTGAGTTCGAACAGGTCGATCAGGTCTTCATCAGGAAAGACCGTGTTACCCACCACGTTGATGTGCTGGATAGCAGCGACGGTGCCTTCATTGATATTGACCTTCAACGCGACGCGGTTACGCGGCTGCGCCACCACTTCGGTGTCGACAGTTGCCGAGTAGCGACCCTGAGCGACGTACTGGCGCTGCAGCTCGTTACGCACACCTTCGAGGGTGGCACGCTGGAAGATCTCGCCTTCGGCCAGGCCAGATTGCTTGAGGCCCTTCATCAGGTCTTCAGTGGAGATGGCCTTGTTACCGTCGATCTCGATACTCGCGACCGAAGGACGCTCGACTACCGTGATAACGAGGACATTGCCTTCGCGACCCAGCTGGATATCTTGAAAGAAACCGGTTTTGAACAACGCACGAGTGGATTCCACCAGGCGACGATCATCCGCCTGTTCGCCGACGTTCAACGGCAAGGCACCAAAGACACTACCCGCGGAGACCCGCTGGAGGCCATTGACGCGAATATCAGAGATAGTGAAGGACTCGGCGTGAACTTCGGCGATCATCAATACGGTGAGAACCGCAGTTAGCAGCAGACGTTTCATGAAGTCCTTTCTTATTCCAACTGGCAATAAACAAACTGCCGCAAAATGCGGCAGATTCGCAATTCAGCGAAGCGTTACAGTCGACCCAGATCATTGACCAGAGCAAGCAACATCACCCCGACCACCAAACTGATGCCGATCTGTATCCCCCAACCCTGCACCCGATCTGACAAGGGGCGACCACGCACCCACTCGATCAGATAAAACAACAAATGTCCCCCATCCAATACAGGAATGGGCAACAAATTCAGAACTCCCAGGCTAATACTCAGATAAGCAAGGAAATTCAGGAAATCAGCGACACCCGACTGGGCAGAAGCGCCCGCCACTTTAGCAATGGTTATCGGTCCACTCAAGTTTTTTACCGAGAGCTCGCCGAACAACATTTTCTTGAGCGAATCGAGGGTCAGTACACTCATGGTCCAGGTGCGTCGGGCACCCTCCCCAATCGCGGCCAGCGGACCGTAGCTAACCTCACGAATCATCTCTGGTGGCCAATCGACTGCTTTCACCCCGGCACCCAGATAACCCGTGGGTGCCTTGCTCTCGCCGCGAGCGGCCAGCGTCACAGGGACGTCGATTTGAGCACCATCGCGCTCAACGCGCAGCATGATTTTGGTATCCGGATGCATACGGACGGTATCAACCACCTGCTGCCAGTCATTGAGCGACTGGCCATCAAGGGTCAACAGACGATCACCGGTCTTCAGACCCGCCGCTTGCGCCGGCCCTTTCGAATCGAGTTCAGCCAGGATCGGCGGTAACGCCGGACGCCATGGACGAATGCCAAGCGAACGAATCGGGTCCGGCTCATCGGCGCCCTTGAGCCAGTGATCCAGCATCAGCTCTCGAGGTGAATCGGTGGTTGAACCCTGCTCACGCACCAGCAACTGCAAGGCACCGCTCTCGCCAAGGCGACGGACCAATTGCAAATTAACGGCCGCCCACCCGGTAGTCGGCTCGCCATCGATGGCAACGATTTCCTGATTCGGGCTCAAGCCGGCCTTGGCAGCGATGCTGCCCGACTCGACGGCGCCGATAATCGGGCGTACCTGCTCGCTGCCGAGCATGGCCAATACCCAGAAAAAACCATCGCCAGCAGAAAGTTGGCGATTGGACCCGCAGCAACGATGGCAATGCGTTGGCGGACAGATTTGCGATTGAAGGATTGATTGAGCTGATCGGCGGGTACTTCGCCTTCGCGCTCGTCGAGCATCTTCACGTAGCCGCCCAGCGGGATGGCCGCCAGCACGAACTCAGTGCCTTGCTTGTCATGCCAGCGCAACAACGGCATGCCAAAGCCCACGGAAAAGCGCAGCACTTTGACCCCACAGCGACGCGCGACCCAAAAGTGGCCGAATTCGTGGAAGGTGACCAGCACGCCCAAGGCTACCAGGGTGCCGACAATCATATAGAGCGCGCTCATCTACTTTCTCCGCAATCCTATCCGGTGCTGCATTGGGCCAGCGTACTGCAGCACTTATCGCCCGTGACGACTCAACCACTGCTCGGCCAGCACACGCGCCTTGGCGTCTGCCGTGAACACCGCCTCGAGATCGTTTACCGCAACCACAGGTTCAAGATTCAAGACTTCCTCGATGATACTCGCGATTTCCGGGTAACGAACCCGTCCATCGAGAAAGGCTGCAACAGCCACTTCATTTGCCGCATTGAGCACCGCCGGCGCGCTATTGCCAGCCTCTGCCGCCTGTCGAGCCAGGCGCAGACATGGAAAACGCTCTTCATCGGGCGCCTGGAAATCCAGACGTGCGATGGCAAACAGATCCAGCGGTGCGACCCCCGAGTCGATGCGTTCTGGCCAGGCTAGGGCGTTGGCAATTGGCGTACGCATGTCCGGATTGCCCAACTGCGCCAATACCGAACCATCGACATAATCGACCAGCGAATGAATAACGCTCTGCGGGTGAATCACCACTTCGACCTGGGAGGGCTTGGCATCGAACAGCCAGCAGGCTTCGATCAGCTCGAGCCCTTTGTTCATCATACTGGCCGAATCGACCGAGATCTTGCGACCCATGGACCAGTTCGGATGGGCACATGCCTGCTCGGGAGTAACATGCGCCAACTCAGCCATCGGCGTCTGTCGGAACGGACCGCCAGAGGCTGTCAGCAAAATCCGACGCACACCGACTGCCCCCAGACCACGAGCAAAATCCTGTGGCATGCACTGGAAAATCGCGTTGTGCTCGCTGTCGATCGGCAGCAGTACCGATCCGCTTTTGCGCACAGCCTGCATGAACAGCGCACCGGACATCACCAGCGCTTCCTTGTTGGCCAGCAGGATTTTCTTGCCCGCCTCGACTGCCGCCAGGGTCGGGCGCAAGCCCGCCGCGCCAACGATGGCCGCCATGACCGCGTCGACCTCAGGATCGGCAGCGACCTGGCAAAGGCCCTCCTCCCCCACCAGAACACGAGTCGACAGACCGGCCGCGTGCAAGTCGTCCTGCAAACCACGGGCAGCGCCCGCTTCAGGCACGACCGCATAACGTGGAGTGTGCCGTACACACAAGGCCAGCAGCTCACTCAGTCGAGTGAAACCACTCAGCGCGAAAACCTGATAGCGCTCGGGATGACGAGCAATGACATCCAGGGTGCTCAGGCCAATCGAACCGGTCGCCCCCAGAACGGTAATCTGCTGTGGGCGGCTCACGGTGCCGCCATCCACAACAGCACCGCAAACACGGGGATCGCCGCCGTCAGGCTATCGATACGGTCCAGAATACCGCCGTGACCCGGCAGCAGATTGCTGCTGTCCTTGATCCCGGACTGGCGCTTGAACATGCTTTCGGTGAGGTCGCCCACCACCGAAATGAACACGATCAATGCTGCGCCGATCAGACCTTTAAACAGCTCCGCCACCGTCCAGTCGCGAACCAGGCCGACAATCAACGTGATAACCAGGCTCAGCGCCAGGCCACCGTAGACGCCTTCCCAGCTTTTGCCAGGACTGACCTGCGGCGCGAGCTTGCGCTTGCCGAAAGCCCGACCGGAAAAGTACGCACCGATATCGGCACCCCAGACCAGCACCATGACCGCCATGATCAGCCAGTTGCCCAAAGGCTCTTGCTTGATCTGCACCAGACCTTGCCAGGCCGGCAACAGGATCAACAGGCCGATCACCAGTTTGCAGGCCGCGCTGGCCCAGTGTTCGCTGGAGCGTGGATACGTCAGCACCAGATAGGTTGCCACCGCCCACCACAGCACAGAGGCGCCCAACACCCAAGGCGCGAGCCCGGGAAGGATATGCATGACAAACAGCATCAGCGCGACCACAGCGGCATAGGCAACACGAATCGGCTGAGCAGTGAAACCTGCCAGACGAGCCCACTCCCATGCACCCAGGGTCACGACCAGCCCGATGAACAGCGCAAAACCGGAGCCTTCGAGCAGGAAAAACCCGCACAAGGCAATCGGTAGAAGGATCAGCGCAGTGATGATTCGTTGTTTAAGCATTAAACCCGGGCTCCAGCCTCGACCTGCTCGCTCGTCTTACCGAAGCGGCGCTGCCGAGAAGCGAAATCGGCCAGCGCAGTGCGCATGGCGTCGTGTTTGAAGTCCGGCCAGAACAGGTCGGAGAAGTACAGTTCGGTGTAAGCCAGCTGCCACAGCAGGAAATTGCTGATGCGGTGCTCGCCACCGGTACGAATGCACAAGTCCGGCATAGGCAGATCGCCAGTCACCAGACAGGTTTGCAGCAATTCCGGGGTGATGTCTTCCGGACGCAGATGCCCGGCCTGGACTTCGCGCGCCAGACGCTGTGCGGCTTGTGCGATATCCCACTGACCACCGTAGTTGGCGGCGATCTGCAGGATAAAGCGATTGGTACCGGCAGTAATCGCCTCGGCTTCGCGCATGGCAGCTTGAAGCTCGGGGTGAAAACGCGAACGGTCGCCAATGATGCGCAGGCTGATGTTGTTGTCGTTGAGGCGCTTGGCCTCACGACGCAACGCCTTGAAGAACAGGTCCATCAAGGCGCTGACTTCATCGGCCGGACGCTGCCAGTTTTCACTGGAGAAGGCGAACAGGGTCAGCACCTCGACCTTGGCCTCGGCGCACACCTCGATCACTGCACGAACGGCATCCACACCCGCTTTATGCCCGGCAACACCCGGCATAAAGCGTTTTTTCGCCCAGCGATTGTTACCATCCATGATGATCGCGACATGGCGCGGCACCGCGGACGGCGCAGTCTGCTTGGTCTTATCCATGAAAACGGGACCCTTATACGGCCATCAGGTCCGCTTCTTTTTGCTTGGTGGCTGCATCGATGTCAGCCTCAGCCTTGTCGGTCAGCTTCTGGATATCGGCAGCGCCACGACGCTCTTCGTCTTCGCTGATTTCCTTGTCCTTGACCAGTTTCTTAAGCTCACCCAGTGCGTCGCGGCGAATGTTGCGCACGGCAACGCGAGCATCTTCAGCTGCGCTACGCGCCTGTTTGGTGAAGCCCTTGCGGGTTTCTTCAGTCAGGGCAGGCATGGAGATCAGCAGCAACTCGCCCAGGTTGGTCGGGTTGAGGTTCAGGCCAGCACTCTGGATTGCCTTGTCGACGGCCGCGAGCATGTTGCGCTCAAACGCCACGACCTGCAGGGTCCGGGAATCTTTCACGGTAACGTTGGCAACGCCGCTCAATGGGGTGTCAGCGCCGTAGTAAGGAACCATCACGCTACCGAGGATGCTCGGGTGCGCCTTGCCGGTACGAATCTGACCAAATGCATGGGACAGAGACTCCAGGGATTTCTGCATACGCTCTTGAGCGTCTTTCTTGATTTCGTTGATCATTGTTGGCCTTCCTCGATCAGGGTCCCTTCAGCGCCGCCATGCACGATATTCAGCAGGGCGCCAGGTTTGTTCATGTTAAAAACGCGCAACGGCATCTTGTGGTCGCGGCACAGGCAAATGGCCGTCAGATCCATCACGCCCAGCTTGCGATCCAGCACTTCATCGTAAGTCAGATGATCGAACTTCTCGGCATGCGGGTCTTTGAATGGATCGGCGGTGTAGACGCCATCGACCTTGGTCGCCTTGAGCACGACATCGGCATCGATTTCGATTGCACGCAGGCAAGCGGCCGAATCCGTGGTGAAGAACGGGTTGCCAGTACCGGCCGCGAAAATCACGACTTCCTTGGCGTTCAGGTGGCGCATGGCCTTGCGACGGTCGTAGTGATCGGTCACGCCAACCATGGAAATGGCCGACATCACGATGGCCGAGATATTGGCACGCTCCAGCGCATCACGCATGGCCAGGGCGTTCATCACAGTGGCCAGCATGCCCATGTGGTCACCCGTTACCCGATCCATACCGGCCGCGCTCAGCGCTGCACCGCGGAACAGGTTGCCGCCGCCGATCACCAGACCGACCTGTACACCGATGCCGACCAGTTGGCCAACTTCCAGCGCCATGCGATCCAGAACTTTCGGATCAATCCCGAACTCTTCCGAGCCCATCAGGGCCTCGCCGCTAAGCTTGAGTAGAATGCGTTTATAGCGAGCCTGATAACCACTGCCCTGCTGAGCCATTGCGAATCTCTCCTGCGGCGTATTTTAAAAATTCTTTGCGAGCTGTTTACAGCTGGCGTTCACTCTAGCTTGGCGCTGCTTCAGCGCCATCGGAACATGGCTTTGTAAGCCAGTTCCAAAGGGAAACCAATTAAAAAATTGATACCCCATCTGAAAAGAGGCTGCGCGCGTAAGCGGGCAGCCTCTTCAGGGCGACAGTTTAAAAAACCGTCTTATTGCTTGGCGGCAGCCAGCTGGGCAGCAACTTCTTCAGCGAAGTTGTCGACCGGCTTCTCGATGCCATCGCCTACTTTGAAGTAGGTGAAGGAAACGATTTCAGCACCGGCTTTCTTGGCCAGTTCGCCAACCTTGATTTCAGGGTTCTTGACGAACGCCTGCTCAACCAGGCTCGCTTCAGCCAGGAACTTGCTGATACGGCCTTTGACCATGTTTTCAACAATGTTTTCTGGCTTGCCGGCGATCTTGTCAGCGTTGAGGGTCAGGAACACGCCCTTCTCACGCTCAACCGCTTCAGCGGAAACTTCCGATGGCAGCAGGAATTCAGGGTTGGTCGCCGCTACGTGCATGGCGATGTCTTTGGCCAGCTCAACGCTGCCGCCTTTAAGGGCAACCACAACACCGATCTTGTTGCCGTGCAGGTAACCACCAACAACATCACCTTCAACGCGAGCCAGGCGACGGATGTTGACGTTTTCGCCAACCTTGCCGACCAGAACCAGGCGATCGGCTTCTTGAGCGGCGATCAGCGGAGCAACGTCAGTCAGTTTGTCAGCGAACGCTTTTTCAACGCTGGAAGCGACAAATGCCTTGAAGTCATCCTGCAAAGCCAGGAAGTCGGTCTGCGAGTTCACTTCCAGCAGAACGGCGGATTTACCGTCTTCCTTCAGAGAGATTGCGCCTTCAGCAGCCACGTTGCCTGCTTTCTTGGCAGCCTTGATAGCGCCAGAAGCACGCATGTCATCAATGGCTTTTTCGATGTCGCCGCCGGCCTTGGTCAAGGCCTTTTTGCAATCCATCATGCCTTCGCCAGTACGCTCACGCAGTTCTTTAACCAACGCTGCAGTAATCTCTGCCATTTCAAAAATCCTCTTGGATAGGTTATCAACCATTCCACCCGATCAAACGGGCGTTCAATTCTTCCCGAACCTTCTTGTAGCCGCTGCACGTTACAAAGCTGTAGCTGCGCTGCCGACAAACGGTTTTCGAGGTGGCAAAAAGGGGCCAAGCCCCTTTTTGCTTACTGAGTTAACGCCAAGGCGTCAATTACTCAGCTGCTGCTACCGGAGCTTCTTCAACGAACTGCTCGGTGCCGCCAGCAACGTGGTTGCGACCGCGGATTACAGCGTCAGCCATCGAACCCATGTACAACTGGATAGCGCGGATTGCGTCATCGTTGCCTGGGATGATGTAGTCAACGCCTTCCGGGCTGCTGTTGGTATCGACTACGCCGATAACCGGGATGCCCAGCTTGTTGGCTTCGGTGATCGCGATGCGCTCGTGATCAACGTCGATAACGAACAGTGCGTCTGGCAGACCGCCCATGTCCTTGATACCACCCAGGGAACGATCGAGCTTCTCAAGATCGCGAGTGCGCATCAGCGCTTCTTTCTTGGTCAGCTTGGCGAAAGTACCGTCTTCGGCTTGCACTTCAAGGTCACGCAGACGCTTGATGGAAGCACGGATGGTTTTGAAGTTGGTCAGCATGCCGCCCAACCAGCGGTGATCGACGTACGGCGAACCGCAACGTGCTGCTTCTTCAGCAACGATCTTGCCAGCGGAACGCTTGGTGCCAACGAACAGAATCTTGTTTTTGCCCTGGGCCAGACGCTCTACGAAAGTCAGAGCTTCGTTGAACATTGGCAGGGTTTTTTCAAGGTTGATGATGTGGATCTTGTTACGCGCGCCGAAAATGTATTTACCCATTTTCGGGTTCCAGTAACGGGTTTGGTGACCGAAGTGCACACCGGCCTTCAGCATATCGCGCATGTTGACTTGGGACATGATAGTTCCTTAATAAGTCGGGTTTGGCCTCCACGTATCCCAATGACCAACCAGCAGCATCAGCTGAAGGCACCCAGGTCATCGTGTCGACACGTGTGTGGATTTAAGCCTTTCGGGGTATACCCGGAAAGCGGCGCATTTTATATCACAAGGCTGTAAAAAACGGAACCCGAATTCTCAATTCCTGGCGCGCGCCTTCAATCGCGCCCTTGGAATCGCTCAAGAATGCGCCTATCTATAGAGAGAAGCGATGCACAGAGGCTCAGATTTGCGCTGATCGTCTGTTAGAATCGCGTTTTTCAGGGCCGCGAATATCAACCGCGCAACGCCCATTCCGAATTAGAAAGCGCCATTGAGCGCAGAGAGAGCCTGTATGACCGTCACCCTCAAAACCCCAGAGGACATCGCAAAAATGCGGATCGCCGGCAAACTGGCCGCCGATGTGCTGGAAATGATTGCCGAACATGTCAAACCGGGCATCACCACCGAAGAACTGGACCGCATCTGCCACGACTACATCGTCAACGAGCAGCAAGCCATCCCTGCCCCGCTCAACTACAAAGGCTTCCCGAAGTCGATCTGCACCTCGATCAACCACGTGGTCTGCCACGGTATCCCGAACGAGAAAGCGCTGAAGGATGGCGACACGCTGAACATCGACGTCACGGTGATCAAGGATGGCTACCACGGCGACACCAGCCGTATGTTCCACGTCGGTACCGTGCCGGTCTGGGCCGAGCGCCTGTCGCAGATCACTCAGGAATGCATGTACAAAGCCATTGAACTGGTCAAACCCGGCTGCCGCCTGGGCGACATTGGTGAAGTGATCCAGAAACACGCCGAGAAGAACGGTTTCTCGGTGGTTCGCGAGTTCTGCGGCCACGGCATCGGCAAGGTGTTCCACGAAGAGCCGCAGATCCTGCACTACGGCCGCGCCGGCACCGGCATGGAACTCAAGGCGGGCATGACCTTCACCATCGAGCCGATGATCAACCAGGGCAAGGCCGATACCAAGGTACTGGGCGACGGCTGGACCGCGATCACCAAGGACCGCAAACTTTCCGCCCAGTGGGAACACACCCTGCTGGTGACCGACACCGGTTATGAGATCTTCACCCTGCGCGCCGATGACACTATCGCGCGCGTTTCGGCCTGATCGACCCGTTCTGCCCATAGCCTTATAGAAAGGAAAGCCAATCGATGCCGCAGGTGGATCCCGAACTCTTCGACCGTGGCCAGTTCCAGGCTGAACTAGCCCTGAAGGCAAGCCCGATCGCGGCCTTCAAGAAGGCGATTCGCCCGGCTGCGCGAGGTGCTCGACGGGCGCTTTCGCAGCGGCCGGGACATTCGCCGGCTGATCGAGGATCGCGCCTGGTTCGTCGATAACATCCTGCAAAAGGCTTGGGAGCAGTTCAACTGGAGCGAAGACGCCGACATCGCGCTGGTCGCGGTCGGCGGCTACGGTCGCGGCGAGTTGCACCCCTATTCCGACATTGATCTGCTGATCCTGCTGGACAGCGCTGACCACGAAGTCTTCCGCGATTCCATCGAGCGTTTTCTGACCCTGTTGTGGGACATCGGCCTGGAAGTCGGTCAGAGCGTTCGCTCGGTGGACGAATGCGCCGTCGAGGCCCGCGCCGACCTGACGGTCGTCACCAATCTGATGGAAAGCCGCACCATCTGCGGCCCCGAGCGCTTGCGCCAGCGCATGCTGGACGTTACCAGCACCGCGCACATGTGGCCGAGCAAGGACTTCTTCCTGGCCAAACGTGCCGAGCAGAAGGCCCGTCACCACAAGTACAACGACACCGAATACAACCTGGAACCCAACGTCAAAGGCTCGCCTGGCGGCTTGCGGGATATTCAGACGATTCTCTGGGTCGCCCGTCGCGAGTACGGCACCCTCAACTTGCGGGCCCTGGCCGGCGAAGGCTTTTTGGTAGAGAGCGAAAACGCCCTGCTGGCCTCGTCCCAGGAGTTCTTGTGGAAGGTCCGTTACGCCCTACACATGCTCGCCGGGCGCTCCGAGGACCGCTTGCTGTTCGACCACCAGCGCTCCATCGCCGGGCTGCTGGGCTTCAAAGGCGATGACGCCAAGCAAACCATCGAAAACTTCATGCAGCAGTATTACCGGGTGGTCATGAGCATTGCCCAGCTCAGCGACCTGATCATCCAGCATTTCGAGGAAGTCATCCTCGCGCCGGAAGACGAAGCGCCGCCGCAGCCGATCAACTCGCGATTCCAACTGCACGATGGCTACATCGAGGCACGCAACAACAACGTGTTCCGCCGCACGCCGTTCGCCATGCTCGAGATCTTCGTGCTGATGGCCCAGCAACCGGAGATCAAAGGCGTTCGCGCCGATACCATCCGTCTGCTGCGCGAACACCGTCACTTGATCGACGACGACTTCCGCAACGACATCCGCAACACCAGCCTGTTCATCGAGCTGTTCAAGTGCAAGATCGGCATTCACCGCAACCTGCGACGGATGAACCGTTACGGCATCCTTGGGCGCTATTTGCCGGAGTTCGGCTTTATCGTCGGGCAGATGCAGCACGACCTGTTTCACATCTATACGGTCGACGCTCACACCCTGAACCTGATCAAGCATCTGCGTAAGTTGCAGTACACCCAGGTGTCGGAAAAATTCCCGCTGGCCAGCAAGCTCATGGGCAAACTGCCCAAGCCCGAACTGATCTACCTGGCCGGCCTGTACCACGACATCGGCAAGGGCCGGCACGGCGACCATTCGGACATTGGCGCCGTGGATGCCGAAGCCTTTTGCCAGCGCCATCAGTTGCCGGTATGGGATAGCCGGCTGATCGTCTGGCTGGTGCAAAACCATCTGGTGATGTCGACCACCGCCCAGCGCAAGGACTTGTCCGACCCGCAGGTCATTCACGACTTCGCGCAGATTGTCGGCGATGAAACCCATCTCGATTATCTGTACGTGCTGACCGTCGCCGACATCAACGCCACCAACCCGACGCTGTGGAACTCCTGGCGCGCCAGCCTGTTGCGCCAGCTCTACACCGAGACCAAGCGTGCCTTGCGCCGCGGCCTGGAAAACCCGGTGGACCGCGAAGAGCAAATCCGCCAGACCCAGAGCGCTGCCCTGGACATCCTGGTGCGCGGCGGCACCGACCCGGACGATGTCGAGCAGTTGTGGGCGCAATTGGGCGATGACTATTTCCTGCGTCATACCGCTGGCGATGTGGCCTGGCACAGTGACGCGATCCTCCAGCAACCGGCCGACGGCGGCCCGCTGGTGCTGATCAAGGAAACCACCCAGCGCGAATTCGAAGGCGGCACGCAGATCTTCATCTACGCGCCGGACCAGCATGACTTCTTCGCCGTGACCGTGGCCGCGATGGACCAGCTCAACCTGAACATTCATGACGCCCGGGTTATCACCTCCAGCAGTCAGTTCACCCTCGACACCTACATCGTGCTCGACACCGACGGCGACTCAATCGGTGACAATCCAACGCGGGTCAAGCAGATCCGCGAGGGCCTGACCGAAGCCCTGCGTAACCCGGACGACTACCCGACGATCATCCAGCGCCGGGTACCGCGCCAGCTCAAGCATTTCGCGTTTGCACCACAGGTGACGATCCACAACGACGCCCAGCGCCCGGTCACAGTACTGGAGCTGAGCGCACCCGACCGCCCGGGCCTGCTGGCGCGGATCGGCACGATCTTCCTCGAGTTCGACCTGTCGTTGCAGAACGCCAAGATTGCCACCCTCGGCGAGCGCGTGGAAGACGTGTTCTTTATCACCGACGCACACAACCAGCCCTTGTCCGACCCGCTGCTGTGCAGCCGCTTGCAGGATGCAATCGTTGAACAGTTGAGCGTCAGCCACGAACCGGATATCAAACTGTCGCGCATCAGCATTTGAACTAACAAATTTCCCCTGTTGGAGCGGGCTTGTGTGGCGAGGGGCTTGCCCCGTTGGGCTGCGAAGCGGCCCAAAAATCTGCAACCGCGGTGTATCAGGTACACCGCATACAATGTTTACGACAGCTGCGCAGCCGAACGGGGGCAAGCCCCTCGCCACAAAAGCCAGCGCCCACATTGCATGAGATCTATCGATGAACAACGCTCTGACCCAGTTGCAGCCCTACCCGTTCGAGAAGCTCCGCGCCCTGCTCGGCTAGCGTCACGCCAAACCCGGACAAGCGCCCTATCGCGTTGTCCATCGGTGAACCGAAGCACCGTTCGCCAAGCTTTGTCGCCGAAGCCCTGGCCAACAACCTGGATCAGATGGCCGTGTACCCGACCACCCTCGGTATCCCGGCTCTGCGTGAAGCCATCGCCGCCTGGTGTGAACGTCGTTTCAACGTCCCAAGCGGCTGGCTCGACCCGGCGCGCAATGTACTGCCGGTCAACGGCACCCGTGAAGCGCTGTTTGCCTTCACCCAAACCGTGGTCAATCGTGGCGAAGACGCGCTGGTGGTCAGCCCGAACCCGTTCTATCAGATCTACGAAGGCGCCGCGTTCCTCGCCGGTGCCAAGCCGCATTACCTGCCATGCCTGGACGAAAACGGCTTCAACCCGGATTTCGACGCCGTCTCGCCAGACATCTGGAAACGCTGCCAGATCCTGTTCCTGTGCTCGCCGGGCAACCCGACCGGCGCGTTGATCCCGGTTGAAACCCTGAAAAAGCTGATCGCCTTGGCCGACGAATACGACTTTGTGATCGCCGCCGACGAGTGCTATAGCGAGCTGTACTTCGACGAACAAACCCCGCCAGCCGGTCTGCTCAGCGCCTGCGTCGAACTGGGCCGCAAGGACTTCAAGCGCTGCGTAGTCTTCCACAGCCTGTCCAAGCGCTCCAACCTGCCGGGCCTGCGTTCGGGTTTTGTGGCCGGTGATGCCGACATCCTCAAGGGCTTCCTGCTCTATCGCACCTACCACGGCTGCGCGATGCCGGTTCAAACCCAACTGGCCAGTGTCGCTGCATGGAACGACGAAGTGCATGTACGCGCCAACCGGGCGCTGTATCGCGAGAAGTACGATGCGGTGCTGGAAATCCTCAGCCCGGTGATGGATGTGCAGCGTCCGGACGGTGGTTTCTACCTCTGGCCAAGCGTTGAAGGCGATGACGAGGCGTTCTGCCGGGATTTGTTTGTGCAAGAACATGTGACTGTAGTGCCGGGGTCTTATCTGTCCCGCGACGTTGATGGTTTCAATCCGGGCGCCGGGCGCGTGCGTATGGCATTGGTTGCGCCGCTGGCGGAGTGTGTCGAAGCGGCCGAACGAATTCGCGCGTTTATTACCAACAAGTCATAAGCAGTCGCCACTATATAACCCGCCCGGTGCAATGCCGCGCGGGTTTGTTCTTATAAAGTAACAGCCTCACTCATTTTTAAACTTAACAACTTGGCGCATCTCGCTTAGCCTTTCATTACATACCAAATGCCCGAAATGACTCAGGCATAAGTTTTAATGTACATGGAAGTCCACAATGAACAACGCACTACCCTGCCAAATTAAAGTAGCCGACGACATCAATGCTTCTTATGAAGTCGCCATCGCCGAAAACCCTGCGAATCGCGGCGCGTCTACACCCGGACGCCGCCGAAAGCGTGCAGCCGTCAAGCACACTCACTTCTGGGCACCGGGCCGCACATTGCGCATTGCCTTTCTAAGCGGTGATCAAGTATTCAAGGATGCAACCAAAGCCGCCGCAAACAATTGGTTACCGCACATCAATCTGAAGTTCGACTTCGTCGACGGTGAAGAAGGTGATATCCGCATTATTGTCGCGCCGGGCACTTACTGGTCGACGGTCGGTACAGATGCCTTGCTACATGAAGAAGGCCCGACCATGGGACTGTCACCGGACATGCGCATGCCGGCGTTTTTTGCCGCCAATGTGATGCACGAGTTTGGCCATGTACTGGGCGCCCAACATGAACACCAACATCCCGAAATGACCATTCCGTGGAACAGGCGAAAGTTGTATGAGGCCTTTGGCGCGGATGAACACGCGGATGAAGATCACTACATGCGCACGATGCTCGACGAACGCTACCTCAAGCGCCTGGATGCCAATGAAGTCAGGCACTCAGCCTATGATCCGAAGTCCATCATGCACTACGCCATCCATGAGGAATGGACCGACGATGGCTTCAAGATTGACCTGAATCTGGTGCTCAGTGAAAAGGACAAGGCGTTCATGGCCGAGGCCTACCCTTACCCTGACGTGCAAAGTGAACCTATTTGACCTGCCCCAGATTAGCCTCACTTAAATCCAGCTCCCCCAATACTTCACGCAGTACGTCATCACCAATTTGGTGATGACGACTGAGGCTGTACAACTCCAGGCGTTGCGCCCGCAGCGCTTTCAAACGCAAGCGGCGCTCCAGCAAATCCATCTGAAACGCCAAGGCCTGGGCTTCGGCGGAATCGTTAAAGACTTCCAGTTGATGACGATACTCGGACATGATTCGCGCCTTGAGCTCCGCCGCCAACGCCGCCTCTGCCGCATCTACAGGCTTGGCCTCTTCGACTTCCAGCGCATGGATCGCCGCTTCAGCGGTTTTTCGCCAGGCGTCGCGCACTTCATTGCGGCGCTTGTCGTCTGGGCTTTTCTCGATACCACGCAACAACAGCGGCAAGGCGATGCACGCGGCAATCAGCGACAGCAGAATCACCCCGGCGGCGATGAAAATCAGCAGGTCACGCTCGGGAAACGCGTCGTTCCCCATCAACAGCGGCACCGACAGCACACCCGCCAGGGTCACCGCGCCGCGTACGCCACCGACCGTCAGCAACCAGCAGGACCGCGCCGTGGGCACCAGCGTCAGCTCGCCCTTACCGCGCCATCGCCGCAGCAGCCCCGACACCCGCCAAATGCTCTGCACCCAGATAAACCGCAACACCAGTAACACCATAAAAACCGCCACAACGTCCAGGCAACGGTAGAGCAACGTCGGCCACATTGACGCTTCCTGGCTGGCCACCGCCTTGATGATGTCCGGCAGCTGCAAGCCCAGCAGCAGGAAGATCAAGCCGTTGAAGGCGAATTCCAGCAATGACCAGACGCTGCGATTGAGCAAACGCGTGCTGGTCTGACGCGGCAGCAGGTCGAGCCAGCTCTGCATCATCCCCGCTGCCACTGCCGACAAAATGCCCGAGGCACCGAGCCGTTCGGCCAGTACGTAAGCGGCGAACGGCAGCAACAGCATGAACACCACGTGAGTCGCCGGGTCATCCCAGCCTCGGGCGATCATCCACGAGCGCAAGCGACCGACCAGCCAACTCAGCGCCACACCGGTGGCCAGACCACCCACTGCCACCAACACGAACGTCAGACTGGCATTGGCCAGGGAAAACACCCCGGTTATGGCCGCCGCCAAGGCAAACTTGAAGGTCACCAGGCCCGAGGCGTCGTTCATCAAAGCCTCGCCCTGGAGCATGTGCATCAACGGTGTCGGCAAGCGGTTCTGGGAAATCGCCGAGACCGCCACGGCGTCGGTCGGCGACAACACCGCCGCCAATGCGAACGCCACCGGCAGCGCAATACTCGGCAATAGCCAATGAATGAAATACCCGGCGCCGACCACGGTGAACAGCACCAACCCCACGGCCAGGGTCAGGATCGGCCCGCGCAAGCGCCACAACTCACGCTTGGGCATGCGCCAGCCATCGGAAAACAACAACGGCGGCAGAAACAGAAAGAGGAACAGTTCCGGATCAAGCGCCACATGCAGCCCCAACGTCGGCCAAGCCAGCAAAGCGCCCGCACCGATCTGCACCAACGGCAACGGCAGCGGGATCACTCGCCCGATCAGGCGTGAAACGCCGACCAACATCAGCATGATCAGGACGGTGTAGGCGGTTTGCATAAAGCGCTTTTCCCAGGCTATCGACAGCATTGAAGTGCCATATTAGCCGCTTGGACTGACGACCATTTAAAAGTCAGCGTGTAATCGCGCTGACTGTGTTTTGCGCCAGAATCCATTGCCCTTCCTGCAAGGAGACAAGACGGTGTAAACCTCATTCAAGACGAGGGATCACTACAAAAACCCGGTCTTGAAGCGGTTTTTCAATGTGCGGGGAATGTTTAGGAAACGCCCTACATCCAGTCAGTAATCATCGCTATAGAGTGCAGGGCATATACCCCACTCAAGGAACGAAGATGCTTGCTTGGTTAAGAATGCTGTTAGGTGAAGACAGCGACGATAAATTTCGCAAAGGATTTGAAGCGAGCAAGATTGCGCTTGACAAAGAAGTAGATATTTCACGCATCGGCGCAGGGTATAGCAATCCAGCCATGCAGGAAGACTGGGTCAACTGGGTCGAGTATGAGCGCTCAAAAATAAACGCTTGGTAACCAGGCCCGTCAAAAACCTGCTCACATGTCATTCCTCAGACGCGGCTTTGGTTAGCGTAGTCCGCCAGGTTTCCCACTCTTTCATCAAATTGCCTGGCTACCTCGCAAAGCACCGTTGCGACGCAGATAGCTGATGTCATATTAGCCGCTTAGACTGACGGCTGGCCGTTGCACCAATGTCGCATCGCCCGCAAACACCGCAAAACCTGTAGGAGCTGAGCTTGCTCGCGATAGGGGCGTGTCAGTCGAAATCAATGTTGACTGACCTGGCGCTATCGCGAGCAAGCTCAGCTCCTACAGGTTTTGCGTTTTAACTGGAAGGCCATGGCATAATCCGTCACCTTTTTTTCCAGCACCTGTAAAGGGGGCAATTCCTTGACCGTTTCAAGTAAAACGTTGCACCTTTTCGGCATCAAAGCCTGCGACACCATGAAAAAGGCGCGCACCTGGCTCGATGAACACGCTGCCAGCTATGACTTCCATGATTACAAAACGGCCGGAATCGACCGTGAACACCTGACCCAATGGTGCGACGAGCACGGCTGGCAAGTGGTGTTGAACCGTGCAGGCACGACCTTTCGCAAACTCGAAGACGAACGCAAAGCCGATCTCGACCAAGCGAAAGCCATCGAATTGATGCTCGCACAACCCTCGATGATCAAGCGCCCGGTGCTTGATCTCGGTGACCGAACCCTGATTGGCTTCAAGCCAGATATCTACGCGGCCGCACTCAAGTAAGGCAGCCCGTTCCTTTTTGTTAGAGGTATCAACATGTCCAATACTCTGTTCAGCCTGGCCTTTGGTGTCGGCACTCAAAACCGTCAAGGCGCATGGCTGGAAGTGTTTTACGCACAGCCACTGCTCAACCCGTCGGCCGAACTGATCGCCGCTATTGCTCCGGTTCTGGGCTACACCGAAGGCAACCAGGCCATCGCGTTCAGCACTGCACAGGCCTCGCAACTGGCTGAAGCGCTGAAAAGCGTCGACGCCGGCCAGGCCGCATTGCTGACCCGTCTGGCCGAGAGCCACAAGCCGCTGGTCGCGACCATTTTGGCCGAAGACGTGCAACTGACTTCCACGCCGGAGGCCTACCTCAAGCTGCACCTGCTGTCCCATCGTCTGGTCAAGCCGCACGGCCTGAACCTGGCCGGCGTGTTCCCGCTGCTGCCGAACGTTGCCTGGACCAGCCAAGGCGCTATCGACCTGACCGAACTGGCCGAGCATCAACTGGAAGCCCGTCTGCGCGGCGAGCTGCTGGAAGTGTTCTCGGTGGACAAGTTCCCGAAAATGACCGACTACGTGGTTCCGGCCGGCGTGCGTATTGCTGACGCAGCGCGTATCCGCCTGGGCGCCTACGTGGGCGAAGGCACCACCGTAATGCACGAAGGTTTCGTCAACTTCAACGCCGGCACCGAAGGCCCGGGCATGATCGAAGGTCGCGTGTCGGCTGGCGTGTTCGTCGGCAAGGGTTCGGACCTGGGCGGCGGTTGCTCGACCATGGGCACCCTGTCGGGTGGCGGCAACATGGTGATCAAGGTTGGCGAAGGCTGCCTGATCGGCGCCAACGCCGGTATCGGTATCCCGTTGGGCGACCGCAACACCGTTGAATCGGGCCTGTACGTGACCGCTGGCACCAAGGTCGCGCTGCTGGACGAAAACAACAAACTGGTCAAAGTCGTGAAGGCCCGTGAACTGGCCGGTCAACCTGACCTGCTGTTCCGCCGCAATTCGGAGACCGGTGCCGTGGAATGCAAAACCCACAAATCGGCCATCGAACTGAACGAAGCGCTGCACGCTCACAACTAAGCAGAGCGTCACACGATCACCTGCACCCTGCACTTGTAGGAGCGAGGCTTGCCCGCGAAGGCGTCTTCACTGACGCCAAAAGCTTCGCGAGCAAGCTTCGCTCCTACAAGGTCAGGGAGGTCAGGCGTACACCCCGCCCATGTTCACCAGGGCCGAACAACATGATGATTCCTTCTCCCTGGCGCGCCGATTTTCCGGCGATCGCCGCATTGCAACGGCAAGACCAGACGTATCTGGACAACGCCGCCACCACACAAAAACCTCAAGCCCTGCTGGATGCCCTGGCGCATTACTACGCTAATGGCGCGGCTAACGTGCATCGGGCGCAACACTTGCCCGGCGCCCACGCCACCCAGGCGTTCGAGGACAGCCGCAGCAAGGTCGCCCAATGGCTTAACGCTGGCGATTGCGGGCAGATCATCTTCACCCACGGCGCTACCTCGGCGCTGAACCTCCTGGCCTATGGCCTGGAACATCTATTCAATCCAGGCGATGAGATTGTCATCAGCGCCCTGGAGCACCACGCCAATCTATTGCCCTGGCAGCAACTGGCCCTGCGCCGCGCGCTGAAACTGGTGATTTTGCCGCTGGATGCCGACGGTGTGATCGACCTTGAGGCTGCCGCGCAGTTGATCGGCCCACGCACCCGATTGCTGGCGGTCAGCCAGTTGTCCAACGTACTTGGCGCCTGGCAGCCGCTGCCCGAGTTGCTGGCGCTGGCCAAGGCCCACAACGCGCTGACCGTCGTCGATGGCGCGCAGGGCGTGGTCCATGGCCGGCACGACGTTCAGGCGCTGGGTTGCGACTTTTATGTGTTTTCCAGCCACAAGCTCTATGGCCCCGATGGCCTGGGTGTGCTGTTCGGGCGTAACGAAGCCCTTGAACAAGTGCGTGCGTGGCAATTCGGCGGTGAGATGGTGCTGGACGCCAACTACCACGACGCGCGCTTTCGCCCGGCACCGCTGGGTTTCGAGGCGGGTACGCCGCCAATCGCCAGCGTAATTGGTCTGGGGGCGACCCTGGATTATCTCGGCGGACTGGATCAGGAAGCGGTTTCTGCTCACGAAGCGGCGCTACATGACTATTTGCTCAAAGGTCTAGAGGCGCGCAATGGCATTCGACTGCTGGGTAAACCGCACTTGGCACTGGCCAGTTTTGTCGTCGAGGGTGTGCATAACTCGGACCTGGCGCATTTGCTGACCGAGCAAGGGATCGCCGTGCGCGCCGGTCATCACTGCGCCATGCCCCTACTCAAAAGCTTCGAGCTGGCCGGGGCGATTCGGGTGTCGCTGGCGCTGTACAACGATTCCGAAGATCTGGAACGCTTCTTTGAAGCGCTGGATCAGGCGCTGGAGTTATTGCGATGAGCTTGCCCGCCGAAGCCGTTACAGCGCTGGAGACTTTTCAGAATGCCGCTGGCTGGGAACAACGGGCGCGCCTGTTGATGCAATGGGGCGACCGCCTGCCAGCGTTGAGCGCTGTGGATAAAGTCGACGCGAACCGGGTGCATGGCTGTGAAAGCCAGGTCTGGTTGGTGGGCGCGTTGCAGGCTGGGCACTGGCAGTTTGCCGCGAGCAGCGATGCGCGATTGATTCGCGGGTTGGTGGCGTTGCTGCTGGCGCGGGTCAACGGGTTGTCGGCGGCCGAGTTGCAGCAGGTGGATTTGCCCGAGTGGTTTAACCAGCTCGGGCTCAGTCGCCAACTGTCGCCGTCGCGCAGTAATGGCCTGAATGCCGTACTCCAGCGGATGAATGAGTTGGCCGCGCCCCTGTAGGAGCGAGGCTTGCCCGCGAAAGCGGTGTGTCAGGCAAGACGCCTTCGCGGGCAAGCCTCGCTCCTACACGGGAACGCATTCCAATGGGGGCCATCAGCCGCAACCTTAAGCTTCAGGTTTAACCCGATCCGCAGGCCGCCGCACACCCGCCACAATCTTATCCACAGCCTTGGTCGCCGCGACCATGCCGAACGTCGCCGTCACCATCATCACGGCGCCAAACCCGCCGGCGCAATCGAGCTTCACGCCATCGCCGACAAAACTCTTCTGCAGGCAAATGCTGCCATCCGGTTTCGGGTAGCGCAGCTGCTCGGTCGAGAACACGCACGGCACGCTGTAATGGCGGGTCACGGTGCGGGAGAAGTTGTAGTCACGGCGCAACGTCGAGCGCACTTTCGAGGCCAGCGGATCGTTGAAAGTACGGTTGAGGTCGCAGACCTGGATCAGCGTCGGGTCAATCTGCCCGCCCGCACCGCCGGTCGTGATGATCTGGATCTTGCGGCGTTTGCACCAGGCAATCAGCGCAGCCTTGGCGTTGACGCTGTCGATGCAATCGATCACGCAGTCGATGTTCGGCGTGATGTACTCGGCCATGGTTTCGCGCGTCACGAAGTCCGCCACCGCGTGCACCGTGCAATCCGGGTTGATCCCGCGCAGACGCTCGGCCATCACTTCGACCTTGGGTTTGCCGACGGTGCTGTCCAGCGCATGCAACTGACGGTTGGCGTTGCTGACGCAGACGTCGTCCAGGTCGAACAGCGAAATCTCGCCCACGCCACAGCGGGCAACGGCTTCCGCCGCCCAGGAACCAACGCCGCCGACACCGACGATCGCCACATGGGCCGCGCGCAAGCGCTCCAGGCCTTCAATGCCATACAAACGAGCGATGCCAGCAAACCGCGGATCTTCTGTACTCATGACCATTACCCCAAAAACCGGCGCGCATTATAGGGCCACAGCGCGAGAACTTTTAACCTTCCGGCTATAAGTGTAAGAACTTATGTGAAACCGCAGTGCCCAATGCCGGGCATTTCCCTGTTCGCTGTACGGTCAGAGAACCTCCAGTGTAGGATGCGCGCCCTGCCCCCGGCAGCCAGCCGCCAACCGTTCCTTCGTTCCACAGCCTTTGGAACCCGAAAAAAACTATGTCATCGCGTAAATTTGGACTCAACCTGGTCGTGGTGCTCGCCATCGCAGCCTTGTTTACCGGCTTCTGGGCGCTGATTAACCGCCCGGTCTCCGCCCCCAACTGGCCTGAACAGATCTCCGGTTTTTCGTACTCGCCGTTTCAACAAGACCAGTACCCACAGAAAGACCAGTACCCGACCGACGATGAAATGCGTCGCGACCTGGAGATCATGAGCAAGCTGACGGACAACATCCGTACCTACTCGGTCGACGGCACGCTGGAGGACATCCCCAAACTGGCGGAAGAGTTCGGCCTGCGGGTGACCCTGGGGATCTGGATCAGCCCGGACCAGGAACGCAACGAGCGCGAGATCCTGCGCGCCATCGAACTGGCCAACACCTCCCGCAGTGTGGTTCGCGTGGTGGTCGGTAACGAGGCGATCTTCCGTAAGGAAATCACCGCCAAGGACCTGAGCGTGATCCTCGATCGCGTCCGCGCCGCCGTGAAAGTGCCGGTGACCACGTCCGAACAATGGCACGTCTGGGAAGAACACCCGGAACTGGCCAAGCACGTCGACCTGATCGCCGCGCACGTTCTGCCCTACTGGGAATTCATCCCGGTGGACAAGGCCGGTCAGTTCGTCCTCGACCGCGCCCGGGACCTGAAAAAGATGTTCCCGAAAAAACCACTGCTGCTTTCGGAGGTTGGCTGGCCGAGCAACGGCCGGATGCGTGGCGGCACCGATGCGAGCCCGGCGGATCAGGCGATCTACCTGCGGACTTTGGTCAACAAGCTGAACCGCCAGGGCTTCAACTACTTCGTGATCGAAGCGTTTGACCAGCCGTGGAAAGCCAGCGACGAAGGCTCGGTGGGCGCGTATTGGGGCGTGTTCAACGCCGCGCGCCAACAGAAATTCAACTTCGAAGGCCCGGTGGTCGCGATTCCGCAATGGCGCGTGCTGGCGATCGGCTCGGCCGTACTGGCGTTGCTGTCCCTGACCTTGCTGATGATCGACGGCTCGGCCCTGCGCCAGCGTGGCCGGACCTTCCTGACCTTTATCGCCTTCCTGTGCGGTTCGGTTTTGGTGTGGATCGGCTACGACTACAGCCAGCAATACAGCACCTGGTTCAGCCTGACGGTGGGCTTCTTGCTCGCCCTCGGTGCGCTCGGGGTGTTTATCGTGCTGCTGACCGAGGCCCACGAACTGGCCGAAGCGGTCTGGACCCACAAGCGCCGGCGAGAATTCCTGCCGGTCGAAGGTGATTCGGACTACCGACCAAAAGTCTCGATTCACGTACCGTGCTACAACGAACCGCCGGAGATGGTCAAACAGACCCTCAACGCCCTGGCCAACCTCGACTATCCGGATTTCGAAGTCCTGATCATCGACAACAACACCAAGGACCCGGCGGTCTGGGAACCGGTGCGCGATTACTGCGAAACCCTCGGCCCGCGCTTCAAGTTCTTCCACGTCGCCCCGTTGGCCGGTTTCAAGGGTGGCGCGCTGAACTACCTGATTCCGCACACCGCCAAGGATGCCGAAGTCATTGCGGTGATCGACTCGGACTACTGCGTCGACCCGAACTGGCTCAAGCACATGGTGCCCCACTTCGCCGATCCGAAAATCGCCGTGGTGCAGTCGCCACAGGACTATCGCGACCAGAACGAAAGCACCTTCAAGAAGCTCTGCTACGCGGAATACAAAGGTTTCTTCCACATCGGCATGGTCACCCGTAACGACCGTGACGCGATCATCCAGCACGGCACCATGACCATGACCCGTCGCTCGGTGCTCGAGGAACTCGGCTGGGCCGACTGGTGCATCTGTGAAGACGCCGAGTTGGGCCTGCGCGTATTCGAAAAAGGCTTGTCGGCGGCGTATTACCACACCAGCTACGGCAAAGGCTTGATGCCCGATACCTTTATCGACTTCAAGAAACAGCGTTTCCGCTGGGCCTATGGCGCGATTCAGATCATCAAGCGTCACACCGCCAGTTTGCTGCGCGGCAAGGGCACCGAGCTGACCCGTGGCCAGCGCTACCACTTCCTCGCGGGCTGGTTGCCCTGGGTTGCCGATGGCATGAACATCTTCTTCACCGTCGGCGCCCTGTTGTGGTCGGCAGCGATGATCATCGTGCCGCAACGGGTCGATCCACCGCTGTTGATTTTTGCAATCCCGCCATTGGCGTTGTTCGTGTTCAAGGTTGGCAAGATCATCTTCCTGTACCGTCGTGCGGTCGGGGTCAACCTGAAAGATGCGTTCTGCGCGGCACTGGCCGGGTTGGCGTTGTCGCACACCATCGCCAAAGCGGTGCTGTACGGCTTCTTCAC
Organism: Pseudomonas sp. 10S4; assembly: GCF_034344865.1. NCBI lineage: Bacteria > Pseudomonadati > Pseudomonadota > Gammaproteobacteria > Pseudomonadales > Pseudomonadaceae > Pseudomonas > Pseudomonas sp. 10S4. Next base: position 3,170,992 of record NZ_CP133774.1, on the reverse strand, counting down.
CAGCAGCATTCCGTTCTTCCGCACGCCGAAAAACGCCGATAACCACGGCTTCTGGGTGGCGATTTCGGAAGCTCGCGAAGAGATGTTCATCATGCTGCTGTTGTGGGGCGCTGCGCTGGGGATCTTCCTGGTGAACGGCTTGCCGAGCAACGACATGCGCTTCTGGGTGATCATGTTGCTGGTGCAGTCGCTGCCGTACCTGGCGGCGCTGATCATGGCGTTCCTGTCTTCGCTGCCCAAACCGGTTGCCGAGCCTGAGCCTGCACCGGCTGTCTAAATCAGTACAGATGCACTAAACGGCGGCCAATGGCCGCCGTTTTGCTTTAAGATAACCGCCATTTTGCAGGCCTTGGCCGGGCCCGGTTTAACGGCCGAACGCCTTACCTGTGGGAGCGGCCTTGCTCGCGAAGCTTTTGGCGCCAGTGATGGCCGCTTCGCGAGCAAGCCCGCTCCCACATTTTAGTCCGCGCCCAAATTCATGTTTTTCGGAGTTTTCCATGACGGCCCACGCCGACCTTTCGCCGACCCTCCAACTCGCCATCGACCTGATCCGCCGTCCGTCCGTGACGCCGGTCGACGCCGATTGCCAGAAGCAGATGATGCAGCGCCTGGGCGATGCCGGTTTCAAACTGGAACCGATGCGCATCGAAGATGTGGATAACTTCTGGGCCACCCACGGTAAACACGACGGTCCGGTGCTGTGCTTCGCCGGTCACACCGACGTTGTCCCGACCGGTCCGGTAACCGCTTGGCAGATCGACCCGTTCAACGCGGTGATCGACGAACACGGCATGCTCTGCGGCCGTGGCGCGGCAGACATGAAAGGCAGCCTCGCCTCCATGACCGTCGCCGCCGAGCGTTTCGTCACCGACTACCCGGATCACAAGGGCAAGGTCGCTTTCTTGATCACCAGTGACGAAGAAGGCCCGGCGCACCACGGCACCAAGGCTGTGATCGAACGCCTCGCCGCCCGTAAAGAACGTCTGGACTGGTGCATCGTCGGCGAACCGTCGAGCACCACCCTGGTCGGTGACGTGGTCAAGAATGGCCGTCGCGGTTCCCTCGGCGCCAAGCTGACCGTACGCGGTATTCAGGGCCACGTGGCCTATCCGCACCTGGCGAAGAACCCGATCCACCTCTCCGCCCCGGCACTCGCGGAACTCGCCGCCGAGCATTGGGACCACGGCAACGACTTCTTCCCGCCGACCAGTTTCCAGATTTCCAACGTCAACTCCGGCACTGGCGCGACCAACGTGATTCCGGGGGATCTGGTGGCGGTGTTCAACTTCCGTTTCTCCACCGAATCCACCGTCGAAGGCCTGCAAAAGCGGGTGGCCGATATCCTCGACAAGCATGGCCTGGACTGGCACGTGGATTGGGCGCTGTCGGGCCTGCCGTTCCTCACCGAACCGGGCGCACTGCTGGATGCCGTGGCATCGAGCATCAAGGACATCACCGGTCGCGAGACCAAGGCTTCCACCAGTGGTGGCACCTCGGACGGGCGCTTCATCGCGACCATGGGCACCCAAGTGGTTGAGCTGGGGCCGGTCAACGCGACGATTCACCAGGTCAACGAGCGCGTGCTGGCCGCCGACCTCGATGTGCTGACCGAAATCTACTACCAGACCTTGATCAAGTTGCTCGCCTGATGCTGGCCTGCCCGATCTGCAGTGAACCGCTGAACGCGGTGGACAACGGCGTGGCCTGCCCCGCCGGGCATCGTTTCGACCGCGCGCGCCAGGGGTATCTGAACCTGCTGCCGGTGCAGCATAAGAACAGCCGCGACCCTGGGGATAACTTGGCGATGGTCGAGGCCCGCCGCGATTTCTTGAACGCTGGTCATTACGCGCCGGTCGCCAAGCGTCTGGCGGAACTGGCGGCGCAGTACGCGCCGCAGCGCTGGCTCGACATCGGTTGTGGCGAGGGTTACTACACCGCGCAAATCGCCGAGGCCTTACCGAATACTGACGGTTACGCGCTGGACATCTCCCGGGAAGCGGTCAAACGCGCCTGTAAACGCAACCCGGCGCTGACCTGGTTGATCGCCAGCATGGCGCGGGTGCCGTTGGCGTCCGGCAGTTGCCAGTTTCTGGCCAGCGTCTTCAGCCCATTGGACTGGGAAGAAGCCAAACGCTTGCTCAGCCCTGGCGGCGGCTTGATGAAGGTCGGCCCGACCAGCGGCCACCTGATGGAATTGCGCGAAAGCCTGTACGACGAAGTGCGTGAATACACCGACGACAAGCACCTGGCTCTGGTGCCGGAAGGCATGGCGCTGGCGCACAGCGAAACCCTGGAATTCAAACTGACGCTGGAAAGTGGTCAGGACCGCGCCAACCTGTTGGCCATGACGCCCCACGGCTGGCGCGCCAGCGCTGAACGCCGAGCGGCAGTCATCGAGCAGGTCGAGCCGTTCGAAACCACGGTTTCGATGCGCTACGATTACTTTATTCTTCAGTAACTTTTCAATTTCTGGGTCTACGGCATTTGCCGTGGACCGGCTAAATCCGCGAATGGATTTTTCAAGACCGCAGTGAGGACATCCATGCGCCAACCCGATATAGAGATTTACCTGAAAGACGCCGACGTCGACTACAAAGCCGTCGCCGCCTGGCTGGGCGCCGCTCTGGGCCCGTGCACCGACTGGGTACAGAAAGGCCAGACCTACAAATGCAAGGCCGGTAACGTGCCAGTGACCTGGCTGCCAAAAGCCGTCGGCAAATGGAACAGCCTGTTTCTGGACAGCGACCAGACCCCATGGGAAGACGATATCGCCTGCGCCCGCGCAGCCTTTGCCGCGCTGAACGTCGAAGTGCGTTGCGCGCCGGGTACGTGGGTCGAGGAAGAAGGTGAAGAATTGGCCGATCGCTGGATGCGAATCAGCGTTGACGGTGAAGAAGAGATCACCTGGAAAACCGTGTAAAACCAAAAAGATCGCAGCCTTCGGCAGCTCCTACAGGGTCATGTGTACACCTGTAGGAGCTGCCGAAGGCTGCGATCTTTTGATCTTAAAGCTTACAGCCCCACCACATCCTCAGCCTGCAACCCCTTCTCGCCTGTCACCACGGCATACTCAACCTGCTGACCTTCAGCCAGCGAGCGGTGGCCTTCACCGCGGATCGCATGGTAGTGCACGAACACGTCCACCCCGTCCTCGCGTTGAATGAAGCCGTAGCCCTTGGCATCGTTGAACCACTTTACATTGCCGGTTTCGCGCGTAGCCATGTCTCGTTACCCCCTTCTTTTTATTTTGAGCGGTCGAGTATATGACAGCCGCCAAAACTCTCAACTCAAGTTTACTTAGCCGCTTTTTTGCCGATTTTCGATGAATCCGGCACACTATCGGCCTCCCGAGCAAACGCTCGGTTTTATTCACTCACGCAGAAGCCGTATGACCCGTTCCCCGTTTCGCCGTCTTGTGTTTGGCACCCTGCGCCGACTGTTGTACCTCTGGGTTCGCTCGGAGACGATCAACCAGTCGTCCCTTACCCTCAACCTCGACCGCAGCCGTCCGGTGTTCTACGTCCTGCAAAACCCTTCGCTGACCGACCTCGCGGTGGTCGACACCGAGTGCACCAAAGCCGGCCTGCCGCGCCCGGTGCTGCCGGTGTCGGTGGGTAATCTGTTGGAGCCCGCCGCGTTCTTTTACCTGACACCCGAGCCCGACTGGCTCGGCCGCCAGGACAAACGCGGCGCGCCGCCGACCCTGACCCGCCTGGTCAGCGCCCTGAGCCAGAACGCCGCCGAAGACGCGCAGATCATCCCGGTCAGCGTGTTCTGGGGCCAGTCGCCGGACAGCGAATCCAGCCCGTGGAAGCTGTTGTTCGCCGACAGTTGGGCGGTCACCGGGCGTCTGCGCCGCTTGCTCAGCATCATCGTGCTGGGGCGCAAGACCCGCGTGCAGTTCTCGGCGCCGATCCATCTGCGCGAACTGATCGACCACAATAAGGGCCACGAACGCACCGTGCGCATGGCTCAGCGGATCCTGCGGGTGCACTTCCGCAACCTGAAAGCCGCGGTGATCGGTCCGGACATTTCCCACCGCCGAAACCTGGTCAAAGGCTTGCTCAATCAGCCCTTGGTCAAACAAGCGATCCTCGATGAAGCCGAGCGTGAAAACATCTCCCCGGAGAAAGCCAAGGCCCAGGCCCTGCGCTACGGCAACGAGATCGCCTCGGACTACACCTACACCGCGATCCGTTTTCTGGAAGTAGTGTTGAGCTGGTTCTGGAACAAGATTTACGACGGGGTGAAGGTCAACCACATCGAAGGTGTGCAGAAAGTCGCCCAGGGTCACGAAGTGATCTATGTGCCTTGCCACCGCAGCCACATCGACTACTTGTTGCTTTCGTATCTGTTGTTCCGCAATGGCCTGACTCCGCCGCACGTTGCCGCCGGGATCAACCTGAACATGCCGGTGATCGGCAGCCTGCTGCGTCGCGGCGGTGCGTTCTTCATGCGCCGCACGTTCAAGGGCAACCCGCTCTACACCTCGGTGTTCAACGAATACCTGCACACTCTGTTCACCAAAGGCTTCCCGGTCGAGTACTTCGTCGAGGGCGGCCGGTCGCGCACCGGGCGCATGCTGCAACCGAAAACCGGGATGCTGGCGATCACCCTGCGCAGCTTCCTGCGTTCGTCGCGGATGCCGATCGTGTTCATCCCGGTGTACATCGGTTACGAGCGGGTTCTGGAAGGCCGGACCTACCTCGGCGAACTGCGTGGCGCGACCAAGAAGAAAGAATCGATCTTCGACATCTTCAAAGTCATCGGCGCGCTCAAGCAGCGCTTCGGCCAAGTGGCGGTGAACTTCGGCGAACCGATCAAACTGGCGGAGTTCCTCGACAGCGAACAACCCGACTGGCGCTCCCAAGAGCTTGGCCCGCAGTTCAAACCGGCCTGGCTCAACGAAACCACCAACCGCCTCGGCGAGAAAGTCGCGCAGCATCTGAACGAAGCGGCGGCGATCAACCCGGTGAACCTGGTGGCGCTGGCATTGCTGTCCACCAGCCGTTTGGCCCTGGATGATCGCGCCATGGCGCGGGTGCTTGATCTGTATCTGGCGCTGTTGCGCAAGGTCCCGTACTCGCCGCACACCACGTTGCCGGAAGGCGATGGTCGGGCGCTAATCGAGCACGTGAAGGACATGGACCTGCTGTCCGAACAGAGTGATGCCTTGGGCAAGATTTTGTACCTGGACGAGCAGAACGCTGTCCTGATGACCTACTACCGCAACAACGTGCTGCACATCTTCGCCTTGCCAGCGCTGTTGGCGAGTTTCTTCCAGAGTGCGTCGCGCATGAGCCGCGAACAGATCCTGCGCTACACCCGCGCGCTGTATCCGTACCTGCAATCAGAGCTTTTCATTCGCTGGTCCATGGATGAGCTGGATGGCGTGGTCGATCAGTGGCTCGAAGCCTTCGTCGAGCAAGGCTTGCTGCGTTTCGAGAACGATGTGTACCTGCGTCCGGCACCGAGTTCGCGGCATTTCGTACTGCTGACGCTGCTGTCGAAAAGCATCGCCCAGACCCTGCAACGTTTTTACATGACTGTTTCCTTGCTGCTCAACAGCGGCCAGAACAGTATTAGCGCCGAAGAACTGGAAGACCTGTGCACCGTCATGGCCCAGCGCCTGTCGATCCTCCACGGTTTGAACGCCCCGGAGTTTTTCGACAAGAGCCTGTTCCGTCACTTTATCCAGACCTTGCTCGACCTCGACGTGCTGCGTCGCGACGAAGCCGGGAAGCTGAGCTATCACGCGCAGCTCGGCGAACTGGCTGAAGGCGCGGCCAAACGCGTATTGCCGGCGGAGATTCGCTTGTCGATCCGTCAGGTGGCGTTGCATCGCAGTGAAGATGCGGCGGACCAGGTCGCCACACAACCCGAGACTTGATGAAATCCCTGTGGGAGCGGGCTTGCTCGCGAAGGCGGTTCAACATTCAACATCTGTGTTGTCTGGCGCACCGCTTTCGCGAGCAAGCCCGCTCCCACATTAATTGGAGATATTCGATGAAAAAACTCTCTCTATTGGCCATGACCGCGCTACTGGGAGCCTGCCAATCCATGCACCCCGCCGCTAAAACCAGCCTCGATGGCGAAGTGTTCTACCTGCAACGCATCGCTTTGCCGCCAAGCGCCACGTTGAGTGTCAGCCTGCAGGACGTGTCCCTGGCCGACGCCCCAGCCGTAGTCATCGACGAACAGAAAGGCCCGGTCAAAGGCCAGGTGCCGCTACCGTTTCATCTGAGCTACGATCCGTCGCAGGTCAAACCTGGCCATCGTTACTCGGTCAGGGCGCGGATCGAAGTCAACGGCGAACTGATGTTCATCACCACCGAAAACCACGCCGTAAAACTCGACGGCAACGATCCGCAACCGCTGAAAATCCGCGTCGACGCCGTTCGTTAAATTCCGCTCAAGATCAAGGAAGCTGCCATGTTCCGCCCTACCCTTCGCTTTGCCGGCCTGTGCGCAGGCTTGATGATTTCCGCCAACGCCCTGGCGCTGTCCCTCAGTGACCTGTCGCAAAACGATGCCACTGGCGGCCTCAAGGACGCGCTGACCCAAGGCGCGCAAATCGCTGTCAAGCAACTGGGCGCCCCTGGCGGTTTCAGCAACAACCCGGACGTGAAGATCGAACTGCCGGGCAAGCTGGGCAAAGTCGCGAAAAAAATGAAGCAGTTCGGGATGGGCGACCAGGTCGATCAGCTGGAAACCAGCATGAACAAAGCGGCTGAAACCGCCGTGACGCAGGCCCAGCCGATCCTCGTGGATGCGGTGAAAAAGATGAGCGTGGCCGATGCCAAGGGCATTCTCAGCGGCGGCAAGGACTCGGCCACCCAGTACCTGGACAAATCCAGCCGCGAGCAGATCCGCACCAAGTTCTTGCCGATCGTTAAACAAGCCACCGACCAGGTCGGTTTGGCCAAGCAGTACAACTCGTTCGCCGGTCAGGCAGCGACCTTGGGTGTGTTGGACGCGAAGAATGCCAACATCGAAAACTACGTGACTGAGCAGGCGCTGAATGGCTTGTTCGAGATGATCGGCAAACAGGAAGAAACCATTCGCCAGAACCCGGCGGCCGCGGCGACCAGCTTGGCCAAGAAAGTCTTCGGCACGCTTTAACTCAGTACACAAAACCCTGTGGGAGCGGGCTTGCTCGCGAATGTTGTATCCATTGAAGATCTACTGTCGGAGCGAGCAGGCTCGCTCCCACAGGTTCACGCCGGGTCTTTCTTGATCCTGAACCACGCCGCATACAGCGCCGGCAGGAACAACAGCGTCAACGCCGTCGCCACAATCAACCCGCCCATGATCGCCACCGCCATCGGCCCGAAGAACACGCTGCGGGACAGCGGGATCATCGCCAGCACCGCGGCAAGTGCCGTCAGCACAATCGGCCTGAACCGCCTCACTGTCGCCTCGATGATCGCTTGCCAAGGCTTGAGCCCGGCGGTGATGTCTTGCTCGATCTGATCCACCAGGATCACCGAGTTACGCATGATCATCCCGGACAACGCGATGGTCCCGAGCATGGCGACGAAGCCGAACGGCTGACCGAACACCAACAGGAACAACGTCACGCCAATCAACCCCAATGGCGCGGTCAGAAACACCATCGCCGTGCGTGAGAAGCTGCGCAGTTGCAACATCAGCAAGGTCAGCACCACCACGATAAACAGCGGCACACCGGCCTTAACCGAGTTCTGCCCGCGCTCCGAGTCTTCCACCGTACCGCCGACATCCAGCAAGTAGCCGTCGGGCAGTTCAGCACGTATCGGGTCGAGGGTCGGCATGATCTGCTGAACCAGGGTCGCCGGTTGTTCCTTGCCGTAGATGTCGGCGCGAATCGTCACGTTGGGCAAGCGATTGCGGTGCCAGATGATGCCCTCTTCGAAGCCGTATTCCAGGGTCGCGATCTGCGACAGGGCAACGCTTTTTCCGTTGTCCGTCGGCACCGCCAGGCTCGGCAGCAACGACAATTCGGTACGCTCATGCACGGTGCCGCGCAGCAGGATTTCGATCAACTCGTTGTCTTCGCGGTACTGGCTGACGCTGGAACCGGTCAGCGAGCTTTGCAAAAACCTCGACAGGTTGGCGGTACTCACGCCGAGTGCCCGGGCGCGGTCTTGATCGACGTTCAGGTAAACCACTTTGCTCGGCTCTTCCCAGTCCAGATGGACGTTGACCACGTGCGGGTTCTCGCGAACCTTGGCCGCGACTTTACGCGCCAGCGCACGGACTTCTTCGATGTGCTCGCCGGTAACGCGAAACTGCACCGGATAACCCACTGGTGGACCGTTTTCCAGCCGCGTGACTCGCGAACGCAGTTCCGGGAATTGTTCGTCGAGGGTTTCGATCAGCCAGGTGCGCAGGGCTTCGCGCTCCTCGATGGTTTTCGCCAGGACGACAAACTGGGCGAAGCTCGCCGCCGGCAGTTGCTGATCCAGCGGCAGGTAAAAGCGCGGTGAACCGGTGCCGACGTAAGCCACGTAATTGTCGATGCCAGCGTGTTCCTTCAGCAGGCCTTCAAGGCGTTTAACCTTCTCGGTGGTGTTGCTCAGGGACGCGCCTTCCGCCAGTTTCAGATCGACCATTAACTCCAGACGACTCGAAGCCGGGAAGAACTGCTGCGGCACGAAACGGAACAGCACGATGGAGCCGATGAACAACACCACGGTCAGCAGGATCACGGTTTTGCGCCAGCGCACACACCACTCGACCAAGCGCCGGACGCGCTGATAGAACGGCGTGCCATAAGGGTCGGGTTGACCGTCGCCGGTGCCGTGTTTGGCGGCATGAATTTTCGCCAGGTCCGGCAGGAGTTTTCCCCCAGGTACGGCACGAACACCACGGCGGCCACCCACGACGCCAGCAGTGCGATGGTCACCACCTGGAAGATCGAGCGGGTGTATTCACCAGTGCCCGATTGCGCAGTGGCAATCGGCAGGAACCCGGCGGCGGTGATCAACGTGCCGGTGAGCATCGGGAACGCGGTGCTGGTCCAGGCATAGCTGGCGGCTTTGATCCGGTCGAAGCCCTGTTCCATTTTGATCGCCATCATTTCCACGGCGATAATCGCGTCATCCACCAGCAACCCCAAGGCCAGTACCAGTGCGCCGAGGGAAATCTTGTGCAGGCCGATACCAAGGTAATACATGCAGGCGAAGGTCATCGCCAGCACCAGTGGAATGGTCAATGCCACCACCATCCCGGTGCGCACGCCGAGGAGAAAAAGCTCACCAGCAACACAATCGTCAGGGCTTCGACCAGCACCTGAACGAATTCGCCGACACTGGTTTTTACCGCGGCCGGCTGGTCCGAGACCTTGCGCAGTTGCATACCGGCGGGGAGGTTTTTCTGGATGCGGTCGAACTCGCCTTCCAGAGCCTTGCCGAGCACCAGAATGTCGCCACCGTCCTTCATGGCCACGGCCAGACCGATGGCGTCTTCGCCCATGAAGCGCATGCGCGGCGCCGGTGGATCGTTGAAGCCGCGACGCACGTCGGCGACATCGGCGATACGAAATGTACGATCACCGACCCGGATCGGGAAGTTCTTGATCTGGTCGACCGTCTGAAAATTCCCGGTGACCCGTAGCTGCAATCGCTCGCTGCTGGTTTCGAAGAACCCGGCGGTGGACACCGTGTTCTGCTCTTCAAGCGCTTGCTGTACTGCCGCCAGTGGCAGCCCGAGGGTGGCGAGCTTGACGTTGGACAGTTCGATCCAGATCTTCTCGTCCTGCAAGCCAAGCAGGTCGACCTTGCCCACATCCTTGACCCGTTGCAGTTGAATCTGCACCCGGTCGGCGTAATCCTTGAGCACCGCGTAGTCAAACCCGTCGCCGGTCAGGGCGTAGATATTGCCGAAGGTGGTGCCGAACTCATCGTTGAAAAACGGGCCTTGAATGCCCGGTGGCAGAGTCTGGCGGATGTCGCTGATCTTTTTGCGAACCTGATACCAGAGATCCGGGATCTGCGCCGAATGCATGGAGTCGCGAGCAATGAAGGTCACCTGGGACTCGCCGGGGCGCGAGAACGAAACGATGCGCTCGTACTCGCCGGTTTCCATCAGCTTCTTTTCAATGCGCTCGGTCACCTGGCGCGACACTTCCTGGGCCGTCGCCCCAGGCCAGCTGGTACGAACCACCATAGCCTTGAAGGTGAAAGGCGGGTCTTCGCTTTGGCCGAGTTTGGTGTAGGAAAGCGCGCCGACAATTGCCAGCAAGAGCATCAGGAACAGTACGATCTGGCGATTACGCAGCGCCCATTCGGAAAGATTGAAACCCATCGGGGATTACTCCTTGGCCGCCAGATTAACCACGCGGTTGGAGCGATCCACCGGGCGCACTTGCTGCCCGTCGTGAAGCACATGAACGCCGGCGGCCACCACCCAGTCACTGGCGTTCAGGCCTTCGAGTACCGGTACGGTTTTCTCACCGAAGGCACCGATCCGCACCGGGGCTTTTTTCAAGGTGTTGTTGGCGCCAACGATCCACACGTAGGTCGCTCCGTTTTCGGCGGTGACGGCTGACAGCGGCACAGACAGCGGCACGACCTGGGCGGTCTGGATAAACACTCGGGCACTCTGGCCAAGTTCGGCGGGGACTTTGCCGGAGGTGAAGGAAATACGCGCGGCGAAGGTCCGCGATTTGGGATCGGCCGCCGGCGACAGTTCACGAATGCGCCCGGTAAAACGTTGATCGGGTTGGGTCCAGAGCTCCACCGTCACCGGCTGATCAACCTTGAAGCGCCCAAAGCTTTGCTCCGGCAAGCTGATCAACACTTCACGCTCGCCATCGGTGGCGAGCGTGAACACGGTTTGCCCGGCGGCCACCACTTGGCCGACTTCGACCGCGCGTTTGGCGACCACACCGTCCTGAGGCGCGCGGAGCACGGCGTAGCTGGCCTGATTGGTCGAGACGTTGAACTCGGCTTTGATCTGCTTGAGGCGTGCTTCGCCGGATCGGTAGAGGTTTTCAGAATTGTCGTACGCAGAGCGGCTCACCATCTGACGGTCCATCAGCGTCTTGTAGCGATCGCGTTCGGCGCGGACCAGGCTCAGGTTGGCCTCGGCGGCGGTCACCTGGGCGCGAGTGGCTTCCAGTTGCAGACGTACGTCCTGGGGATCGAGCTCGGCCAACGGCTGATCGGCCTTGACCCGCTGGCCTTCCTCGACCAGTCGTCGGCTGACTTTGCCACCAATGCGGAACGCCAGATCCGGCTCGTAACGGGCGCGAACTTCACCGGGATAGCTTTCCATCGCCTGGGCCGAAGGCTCTGGCTGAACCACCATGGCCGGGCGCACGCTGACTTGCGGCGCCTCGTCGTGACCGCACGCCGACAATAAAAAAGCCAGGCTGACTGGCAATGCGAGGGGCAAGGCATAGCGGAACATGGTGAAGGACCTTTCGCTAATGGTGCTTGGAATAATTATACTGGCCGGTATGTTATTAATAGCAAACTCACCAGTCCAGTATTAAAAGCGAATAATGTCGAACAATCTTTCAGCACCTAACGGTCCGGGCCGCCCCAAGGATCTGGCCAAGCGCCAGGCCATCCTCGACGCGGCGAAAATTCTGTTTCTGACGAAGGGTTACGCGAGCACCAGCATGGATGCCGTGGCCGCCGAGGCCGGGGTGTCGAAGCTGACGGTCTACAGCCACTTCAACGACAAGGAGACGCTGTTCTCCGCCGCCGTGGTGGCCAAGTGCGAAGAGCAACTGCCACCGCTGTTTTTCGAATTGCCCGACGGCATCGCGGTGGAAACGGTGCTGCTGAACATCGCCCGCGGCTTTCATCAACTGATCAACAGCGATGAATCGGTGAACCTGCATCGTTTGATGATGACGCTGGGCAGCCAGGACCCGAAGCTTTCGCTGATCTTCTTCGAAGCCGGGCCAGAGCGCATGTTGAGTGGGATGGAGCGGTTGCTGAGCAAAATTGATCAGACCGGTGCACTGGGCATCGATAAACCGCGCAATGCGGCCGAGCATTTCTTTTGCCTGCTCAAGGGCGCGGGGAATTTTCGGTTGCTGTATGGCTGCGGCGAACCGCTGGAAGGGGACGCGGCCGAGAGCCATGTGCGGGAAGTGGTGGGGTTATTTATGCGGGCTTATCGGCCTGGGACAGCCTGATCATTTTGTAGTGTTTTGAAGGACGCTATCGCGAGCAAGCTCGCTCCCACAGGGGATTTGTGAACGCTACAAATCCAATGTGGGAGCGAGCTTGCTCGCGATGGGGGCGACTCGGTCTTAAGGCTTGAGCGCTTTCTTCGGATAAATGTCATACCGGCTGGATTTCCCGTCCAGCGCATGACTCGGCTTCGGCCCTTCAATGCACGGTGCCTTGCGCGGGCGCTTGACCACCACCCGGTGGCTGGCCAATGCCAATGCCGCTTCGAGCAATGCCGGCGCATCCGGGTCATCGCCCACCAGCGGGCGGAACAGACGCATTTCCTTCTTCACCAATGCCGTTTTCTCACGATGCGGGAACATCGGGTCGAGGTAGATCACCTGCGGCGGCTCACCTTCCCAATTGCGCATCACTTCAATTGAATTGCCCTTGAGCAAACGCATCCGCGCCACGATGGGCGCCACGTCGAAATCTTCCGCGCCACGGGCCAGGCCATCCTCAAGCAACGCGCCGATCAGCGGCTGGCGCTCGATCAGGCTCATTTCGCAACCCAGGCTCGCCAGCACGAACGCATCCTTACCCAACCCCGCCGTGGCATCCAGCACCCGTGGGCGCACGCCTTGGGCGATGCCGACCGCTTTGGCGATCATCTGCCCGGTGCCGCCACCGAACAACCGACGATGCGCCGCGCCACCCTCGACGAAGTCCACCCGCACCGGCCCCGGCGCGTCAGGCCCCAGTTGCTGGAGCTGCAAGCCCTGCTCGCCGACCTGCAGGGCAAACTCGCCGTCATCCACTTGCATAGGCAGGCCCAGGCGTTCGGCCCATTGCTCGGCCTGTGGCTGAAACGCCGGGGCCGAAGCCTCGACATGGATGCGGCAGGCCGCGGGTTGCTCAATCATGGGAAAAAACGCTCAAAAAATTAATGATCGGCAAAAACGGCCGATAACAAAACTATCGAGCATTTTGCCAGACCTGAGCGTCGACCGAGAGAAATGTCAGACATTCAACGCACATCCGTAGGCTACATATCGCGTCATGGCGATTATGGCCTGCGAAACTCCCAGGCACTGAGCGGCGTCAGTCACCTGTGGCAAGATTTTTTTGCCCAGGCCCTGTCCGAACAGTCGAGCGATGTTGTGCCTGCGTGCGGTACCTTTCCACCGGTTGATCTGGAAAGCCCGGTCGAGCCGACCGTCGGCAGCGAGCTGTTGGCGCACATCGTTTCCCAACGTGAATGCGATGTGAAAGAAACCGAAGTCAAACCGCCAGAGCCGCTGTTCCTGCCGATTGCCGAGTTCGAAATGGACCTGGTCGACAAACCTTTCCCACCGTTCCCGCCGGAAGAAATCGACGCCCAACAGCAACAGCAGAACTTCGAAAGCGGCTGGGTGCGCCCGATCGTGCTCACCGCCGGCCAGCCTGTGCCCGAAGCCGGCCCGGCACCGCAGCCGCGTCCGCTGCACCTGCCAATCGCCGAGTTCGAACTGCACCTGCTGGACAAGCCGTTCCCGCCGTTCTCGCCCGCAGAGCTGGTGGAGCAACAGAAACAACTCGATTTCGATAACGGCTGGGCTCGCCCGATCGTTCTGCAGAACCTGCGCATCGCCGCTTAAGCTTTCAGCGACACACCCACCACGGCCCGACATCCAGATGAAAGTGATTACGATGGGCGGCGTTGTAGTCCGGGCTCAACACCACACTGAACATGTCGCAGGCGCCGTCACGCACTTGCCGCAGGAACCGCGCGTCCTGATTATCCTTGGGCCAATCCTTGAGCACGCTGATCGTTCGGCCGTCGGCCAGGCGAAAACCGGCGATGTCCAGCGCGTTGGCGCTGGCGTGCTGGCTGCGGGCGCCGTGCTCGCGGTTGTACATGTTGCGGCAGGCGAAACTGCCGAGGTGATCGACCCGCGTCACAGCCTGGCCGTAAACCGCCTGAGATGCTGGCTGCAAGGCGTGGCGCTCGAACAGGGCAAACGCTACCGCCAACGGGCAACTGGCGAGGAAACTGCTGCTCAGGGCCACCTCGCCGCCCTGAACGCGCAGAGTGTTGGTCAACGGGCAGTCCCCGCCCGGGCTGTCGGCCTGACGGGTGACGCGCAGACCTGAACTGCTGAGGACCTGATCGCACAATTGCGGATCATCGCGCAGGCGCATCAGTTTGAAACGGGTCAGCAGGTTCGGCGCCGCGTTCACGTCCAGCGGCGCCCAAGGATTCCACTGCGCCGGCACAGGAATCCAGCCGCGCCAGACACTCAGCCCCGCCGCACCGATGAGCAACAACACCAGCAGCAATCCCTTTGCTAACCGCATCTTCAGCCTTTGAAAAACTTATTGGCCTGCGCGTACGGCATGGAGCGCGACGTAAAGCTGAACGTGCCCGACGTCTTGATCTCTTCAGCCGCGCGGAAGAACTCGCCATACGCCGCAAGGGCTCGTCGCCGAGCCGACGCTGATGCGCTTGACGCCCATATCGCTCAGTTCCTCGACCGTCAACTTGAGCCCGCCGGACATCAACACATTGACCGGTTTCGGCGCCACGGCACGGACCACCGCCAACACCTCTTCGGCACTGCGCAGACCCGGCGCATACAACACGTCGGCGCCCGCTTCGGCGAACGCCTGCAAGCGGCGGATGGTGTCGGCGAGATCAGGATTGCCGTGCAGAAAATTCTCGGCCCGGGCCGTCAACATGAATGGGAAAGGCAGGCTACGCGCCGCCGCGACCGCCGCTTCGATACGCGCCACGGCATGTTCGAAGCAGTAGATCGGCGCCTCTTCACGGCCAGTTGCATCTTCGATCGAGCCGCCGACAGCGCCCGCCGCCGCTGCGCGCAAAATACTCTGCGCGCATTCGGCCGGGTCGTCTGCGAAGCCGTTTTCCAGATCGACCGCCACCGGCAGATCCGTGGCCGCAACAATCGCCTGGACGTTCAGCAGGGTGTCGTCGAGGGTCAACGCACCATCGGCACGACCGTTAGAAAAAGCATAACCGGCACTGGTGGTCGCCAGCGCCTCGAAGCCAAGGCTGGCGAGCATTTTCGCCGAGCCGGCGTCCCAAGGGTTGGGAATGACAAAAGCCCCCGCGCGTTCATGCAGTGCTTTGAACGCCTGGGCTCGAAGGGTTTGCGCATCCATTGGCAGGCTCCTGAGAAGAGGAAGAATCCACCTCAGAGCAGACCAAGTTGCTCCGCGGCGGGTTCTCTGTATAGCTCAGGCAGCGGCAGCAAGCCAGGCAAACGCGTCATCAGCTTGGCGTGAAAACGTTGCGCCAGTTTCGCCGCCAGCAGGTTGTCGGCGGTGTGCAGGAAGATATAGGGCGTACGACCCTCTTCGATCCACACGGCAATTTTCTCGACCCACGGCACCAGGAATGGATCGTTGGCCTCAAGCTGCGGATGGCCGATAAAACGCACCTGCGGAAATTGCGTGAATGCCGCCGGGCGCACTGGCACTTTGGGCTTTTTCGATTGGGCGTGGAGCACCGAAGGGTCGGTAGAAATACAACTGAACAGCGCGCGTGGATCGAGGCAGATACGCTCGACACCGCGGTCCAGCAGCAGGCGATTGAGCATGCGTTCGGCATCGCCCTTGGCAAAGAATGCGTCATGCCGCACTTCGACCGCCAGCGGTCGGTCGACGGCGTCGATAAAACCGGCCAGCTCGGAGAGTCGTTGCGGGGTGAAGCTTTTGGATAATTGCAGCCAGACCGGGGAAACCCGCTCGCCCAGTGGGCTGAGCAGTTGAAGGAAGGTTTCGGCAGCGGTCAGTTGTTCACGCAGGTCACCGCTGTGGCTGATGTCGCCGGGGAATTTGGCGGTGAAGCGAAAGTGTTCGGGCATGATCTCGGCCCAGCGCTGCACGGTGGCGGCAGACGGGCTCGCGTAGAAGGTCGTGTTGCCTTCGACGGCGTTGAACACTTGGGAATAGAGATTCAGGAATTCGGCGGGTTTGGCGTCTTGCGGATAGAGGTAATCGCGCCAGGCGTTTTCACTCCAGGACGGGCAGCCGAGGTAGTAAGGCAGCAGCATCAGATGTACAGGTCGAGGCCCAGCACATCAGCATCCCAATCGACAAAACCGGCGGTGCTCAGGTAGCTGGCCAGGGCCATCGCTACGCTTTTGCTCATGGCGCGGTGATAAATCATGTCTTGCTGACGGGCGGGGAGATTGCTCAAGCGTTGTGCGGAGGCTTTGGCAGCGCGGGCGGCCAGTTGCTCTTCAGTCGGAAATTCCAGCTCGCCGTCGATGTCATCGACGGATTCATCCAGCGCGACATTGCCTTTGCGAGGCTTGCGCTTGATGGGGTAGGACTGAGAGGAAAGGCCGTCTATACGCATAAGTGCATGCTCGGTATCAGTGATGGCAGTTTAGTGGCGCATTACCCACTTCGCAAACTGTCGAGTGATAACTAGAACACATAAAAGGAAAAAGGTTTAAAGCGGGCGGGTAGAAACTGACGATTGGCTAATGCTGGAATACCAATTGTGGCGAGGGGCTCGCCCCCGTTCGGCTGCGAAGCAGTCGTAAAACCTGCACACGCGGTGTGCCTGATGAAATATGGGGCCGCTTCGCAGCCCAACGGGGGCAAGCCCCTCGCCACAAAAGTCCCTCGGTCAACGGGCCTTGGGCGTGGCGACCTTGTCGCGCAGATAAACCGGCTGCGCATCATCCGCCACAATCGCCGCCCCTCGCGCCCAGGCAAACCGCGCCAGCGTCAGCAGGTCTTCAGCATGGGGCAACATTCCCGCATCCTGCCCGATCAGGTTAACGCCGATACGCTCGGCATACCCCCAACCGGTGCCAGCGCCGAACCACTCGCCGCTGGCATCGGCCGGCAATGCTGCGACTTCCGGCGGCAACACGGCTTCGTTACCGACAAGCCGCATCTCCCCCGCCGTTTCGCGGTAGCAGCCCCAATACACTTCATCCATCCGCGCATCGATGGCCGCTGCGACTTGGCTTACGCCGTGTTCGCGATAGGCACGCTGGGCCAGTACGGCCAGATCAGACACCGGCAACACCGGACGCTCCAGCGCAAACGCCAAACCCTGCACCACGCCAATGGCGATCCGCACACCGGTGAAAGCGCCGGGCCCACGGCCGAACGCGATGGCATCCACCGCTTGCAGGGTGGTACCGGCGTCGGCCAGCAATTGCTGGATCATCGGCAGCAGCTTCTGCGCATGCAGGCGCGGGATCACCTCGTAATGGCTCGTGACCTTGCCGTTATGCAGCAAGGCAACGGAGCAAGCTTCAGTCGCGGTGTCCAGGGCCAGCAAGGTGCTCATCGATGTTTCCGTAAGAGAGGTCAGAAAAAGTGCGCCAGTATAAACAACTACGACCCGCAAGCGGGCCGTAGAAGATGAAGCGATTCAGACTTTTCAGTTCAGCGCTTCAAGCACTTTGCCGGTGATCGCTTCAACCGAGCCAACACCTTCGATGTGGCTGTACTTCGGTTTGCCCTGAGCGGTGGACAGCTCCTGGTAAAACTTCACCAGCGGCTCGGTCTGAGCGTGGTAGACCGAGAGACGATGACGCACGGTTTCTTCGGTATCGTCTTTGCGCTGCACCAGTTCGTCACCGGTGATGTCGTCTTTACCGGCAATTTTCGGCGGGTTGTAGACGATGTGGTACACGCGGCCGGAAGCCTCGTGAACACGACGCCCGGCGATACGCTGGACGATGTCTTCGTCTTTGACGTCGATTTCGACCACGTGGTCCAGTTCGACGCCGGCCTTCACCAGGGCTTCAGCCTGGGGAATGGTGCGCGGGAAACCGTCGAACAGGAAACCGTTGGCGCAATCGGCCTGGCTGATGCGTTCCTTGACCAGGTTAATGATCAGGTCATCGGAGACCAGACCACCGCTGTCCATGACGCTCTTGGCGATCAGGCCCAGCTCAGTGCCGGCCTTGACCGCTGCACGCAGCATGTCGCCAGTGGAGATTTGCGGAATGCCGAATTTTTCGGTGATGAACTTAGCCTGAGTACCTTTACCGGCCCCGGGAGCTCCCAGCAGAATGACGCGCATCGATGTGCTCCTCAATTTTTTATATAGATAACGTCAGATTCGCCTCGTGGGGCCAATCTCAAAAATAGGGTCGTGGCCGCCCAAACGGCCAAAGGCTGATCAAGATACACAGCAGGCCCTGCCCACACAAGCCGCCGAAAGTCGGAGAAACCCGCGCCCATCGTGACCTTGGGACGGGGTACCCCAAGTCGCAACCCCATCATTAACTGTCGCCTGCCAGACCTTTTCCGGCCTTCGCCCAAGGGCACCCGGCCTGCGTGCCGAGCGCCCGGACCCAAGAGGAAAACCTTAGCCGGTATTTCGCAAACCGGCGGCAATCCCCGCCACAGACACCAGCAGCGCCTGTTCTACCGGGCTGCCCTGCGCCACTTCCTGTTGCCGCGAACGGGCCAACAGCTCGGCCTGCAATAGATGAAGGGGGTCGAGGTAAGTGTTGCGCAGGCGAATGAATTCGAGGGTGTCTGGGCTATGTGCCAGTAGCTGCGACTGGCCAGTCAGGCCAAGGACCACCGCACAGGCCTGCGACAATAGGTCGCGTAAGTGCGCGCCCAAAGGTAGAAGATCCGGCTCCACCAGCCGCTCATCGTAAGACAGCGCGATGTCCGCGTCAGCCTTGGCCAGCACCATTTCCAGCATATCGATGCGCGTGCGGAAGAACGGCCACTGCTCGCGCATCTGCCCCAGCAACTCACCTTCACCACGTTCCAGTGCCTTGCTCAGGGCAGCCTCCCAACCGAGCCAGGCCGGCAGCATCAGGCGTGTCTGGGTCCAGCCGAAGATCCACGGAATCGCTCGCAGGCTTTCAATCCCGCCAGCGCGGCGCTTGGCCGGGCGACTGCCCAACGGCAACCGTCCGAGTTCCTGTTCCGGCGTGGACTGACGGAAGTACTCGACGAATTGTGGATTCTCGCGCACCACGGCGCGGTAAGCACTGACACCATCCGCCGCCAATTCGTCCATCAGATGACGCCAGGCAGGCTCCGGCGGCGGTGGCGGCAGCAAGGTCGCTTCGAGCACCGCGGCCAGATACAGATTGAGGTTCTGCTCGGCGATGTCCGGCAAACCGAATTTGAAACGGATCATTTCCCCCTGCTCAGTGGTGCGGAAACGCCCCGCCACCGAACCCGGCGGCTGCGACAGAATTGCCGCGTGCGCCGGGCCGCCACCACGGCCCACGGTGCCACCGCGACCGTGGAACAACAGCAACTCCACTTGCTGCTCGCGGCAGATATCCACCAAACGTTCCTGCGCCCGATACTGCGCCCAGGCCGCCGCCGTGGTGCCGGCGTCCTTGGCCGAATCGGAGTAACCGATCATCACTTCCTGCGGCCCTTGCAGGCGCGCGCGATAGCCCGGCAGCAGCAACAGCTTTTCGATCACCGGGCCGGCGTTATCGAGGTCGGCGAGGGTTTCAAACAGCGGCACCACGCGCATCGGCCGCAATACGCCGGCCTCTTTGAGCAACAGTTGCACCGCCAGCACATCGGAAGCGGCGCCGGCCATGGAGATCACATAAGAGCCGAGGGACGCGCCCGGTGCAGCGGCGATTTCCCGGCAGGTCGCCAGCACTTCGGCGGTGTCAGCGGACGGCTTGAAATACGCCGGCAACAATGGCCGACGATTGTTCTGCTCGCGCATCAGGAAGGCGATGCGCTCTTCCTCGCTCCAGTCTTCGTAGCGACCGAGGCCCAGGTAATCGGTGATTTCAGTCATGGCAGCGGTGTGCCGCGACGAATCCTGACGCACGTCGAGACGGACCAGGAACAAGCCAAAGGTCACCGCACGACGCAGGCAATCGAGCAGCGGACCGTCGGCAATCACGCCCATGCCGCATTCATGCAGCGAGTTGAAACACAGTTCCAGCGGATCAAGCAGGTCGCGGTTGTTTTGCAGCACATCGGCGGTTGCTGGCGTGCTCACTTTCAAGGATGCCTGGGCCCAATTGCGAGTTGCCCGCAGACGTTCGCGCAATTGCTTGAGCACCGCGCGGTAAGGTTCGGCGCTGTCGCCGGCCTTGGCTTTCAGGGCTTCACTGGCCTGCTGCATCGACAACTCGGCGGCCAGATGATCGACATCACGCAGGTACAAATCAGCCGCCATCCAGCGCGCCAGCAACAGCACTTCGCGGGTGACGGACGCCGTGACATTCGGGTTGCCGTCGCGATCGCCGCCCATCCACGAAGCAAAGCGGATCGGCGCCGCCTCCAGTGGCAAACGCAGGCCGGTGGCGGCGTGCAGCGCTAGATCGGCCTTGCGCAAATAGTTGGGAATCGCTTGCCACAGCGAATGTTCGATCACCGCAAAGCCCCATTTGGCTTCGTCGACAGGCGTTGGGCGGGTGCGGCGGATTTCTTCGGTGTGCCAGGCTTCGGCGATCAGACGCTGCAATTTCGCCTGGATCTGCTCGCGCTCGGCGCTGGTCAGGTCACGATGGTCCTGGGCCGCCAGTTGCGCGGCGATGGCATCGTATTTCTGGATCAGCGTGCGGCGGGCCACTTCGGTCGGGTGAGCGGTTAACACCAACTCGATTTCCAGTCGACCGAGCTGTCGCGCAAGGGATTCGGCGCTGTGGCCTTCAGCACGCAGACGGGCGAGCAGTTCCGGCAGCACCCGGGCTTCGAACGGCGCGGGCTGCGACTCTTCGCGGCGGTGAATCAGCTGATATTGCTCGGCGATATTGGCCAGGTTGAGGAACTGGTTGAACGCCCGCGCCACCGGCAGCAACTCGTCTTCGCTCAATTGGTTGAGGCTGGCGCTGAGTTCGGCGTCCATCGAACCGCGACGGTCGGCCTTGGCGCCCTTGCGGATCTGCTCGATCTTGTCGAGAAAACCATCCCCGTACTGTTCACGAATGGTGTTGCCCAACAGTTCACCCAACAGGTGAACGTCCTCGCGCAAGCGTGCATCAATATCGGTCATCAGCAGTTCTCCAGCAAAAATCCGGGCGGCTATGAACGTTAAGAGTGCCGCCGTAAAGCGGTTCTTACAAGCAAACGACGAAGGGACTTTAAACCTTAGGCGTTAAAGCTAGTCTCAACAGTAAGCCGTACAACGGCTGCCGCCGGCCAAAGCCGGACACTCACCCTGCCTGCCACGAGCAGGTGTGCCATGAGGTCATTATGAAAATTCGCGAGCTAGCCCAGCATTGGGAAGAAAACGCCAAGGGTCGCCTGACCGACACTGGCTACACGATTCACCTGGACGTGGAAGCCGCCGCCCGGCTGGCAGCGATTACCGAGATGTACCCCAAACGGCATCCCGAAGAACTGCTGGGCGAGTTGATCGGCGCGGCGCTTGAGGAGCTCGAGGCGAGTTTCCCCTACGTGAGAGGCCAGACCGTGGTGGCGACCGACGAAGAAGGTGACCCGCTGTACGAAGACGTCGGTCCGACCCCGCGTTTTCTCGCATTGTCCCGCCGTCATTTGCACGATTTATCGGCTGGTAGCGACAAGCAAAAACATTGATCCCGTCGCAGAACCTGTGGGAGCGGGCTTGCTCGCGAAAGCGGTGTTTCAGGCAACAAAGATGATGAATATCAGACCGTTTTCGCGAGCAAGCCCGCTCCCACATTGCCTTGCATATCCCTTCAAAAATGGCGTGTTCCCAAGTCTCGAAAAGACCGGCAATACCGCTGCGCATCGCCAAAGTTCCCGGTTTAGAGCCTTGTCCATTCGGTCAAAGTTTTTTCAGGCGATAGGCCATCTTCTCTGAACTTTTGAAAAACGCCTCGGGTCGTACCCATTAACCACGCCTGGTACGGCCGTTTCATTTCACGCTTTGAATGTTCGGTGACGGCTCCTTAAACCAGGATGGAATTTGATGTTTTTCAGGAGTTATCCAATGGAGTTGAAGACCATGAAGACCAGCACTGCCAAATCCTCGTTCACCCACCTGCGCGGTCTGAAACTGGCTGCCTTGGCGATCGGCAGCACCTTCGTACTCGCCGGTTGCGCTGGCAATCCGCCGACCGAGCAATACGCCGTGACCCAATCGGCCGTTAACAGCGCAGTCAGCGCCGGCGGTACCGAGTTCGCAGCCGTGGAAATGAAGTCTGCGCAGGACAAGCTCAAACAAGCCGAAATCGCCATGCACGACAAAAAGTATGACGAAGCCCGGACCCTCGCCGAGCAAGCCGAATGGGACGCTCGCGTCGCGGAACGCAAGGCTCAGGCGATGAAAGCCGAACAGGCTCTGAAGGATTCCCAGAAAGGTGTTCAGGAACTGCGTCAGGAAAGTCAGCGCACTGTGCAGTAAGCGCGCATCCGGACCACACGCCTGAAGCTCTTATCGATAGAAAGGACGAACCATTATGCGTAAACAATTGATGATCCCCGCTCTCCTGGCCGCAAGCGTTGCCCTGGCAGCTTGCTCCACCCCGCCGAACGCGAACCTGGAACAGGCCCGCGTGAACTACTCCGGCCTGCAAGCCAACCCGCAAGCGAGCAAAGTCGCGGCCCTTGAGACCAAAGACGCCAGCGATTACCTGGACAAGGCTGACAAGGCCTACCAGGACAAGGAAAACCAGGCCAAGGTCGACCAACTGGCGTACCTGACCAACCAGCGCGTGGAAGTCGCCAAGCAGACCATCGCCCTGCGCACCGCTGAAAACAACCTGAAAAACGCCGCAGCCCAACGTGCCCAGGCTCGTCTGGATGCCCGTGATCAGCAGATCAAGCAGTTGCAAGACAGCCTGAACGCCAAGCAAACCGATCGCGGCACCTTGGTCACCTTCGGTGATGTGCTGTTCGCTACCGACCGTGCTGACCTGAAGTCCAGCGGTCTGGTGAACATCAACAAACTGTCGCAGTTCCTTCAGGAAAACCCGGACCGTAAAGTGATTGTCGAGGGTTACACCGACAGCACCGGCACCGCGAGCCATAACCAGTCGCTGTCCGAGCGTCGTGCCGATTCGGTACGCACAGCGCTGGTGAAAATGGGCGTTGATCCAGCGCGCATCGTCGTTCAGGGGTATGGCAAGGAATACCCGGTTGCCGAAAACGGCAGCGTGTCGGGCCGTGCGATGAACCGTCGGGTGGAAGTGACCATTTCCAACGACAACCAGCCAGTGGTGCCACGTTCGGCAGTCAGTTCGAACTAAGCTTCACGCGGTAACGTAAAAGCCCCGCCTGATCTGATCAGGCGGGGCTTTTTGTTGCTGGTGACTTGATGGCTGCCACTGTTTTTGTGGCGAGGGAGCTTACTCCCGCTGGGCTGCGCTGCAGACCCTAAACCTCGCACCGTATTCCTTCAGGCAGACGGCATTAATGGGTTGGCGGCTGCTACGCAGCCGAGCGGGAGCAAGCTCCCTCGCCACAGTGGATCAGCGCCACGCCGGAATCGGGGGTTACGGCTCAAGTTTCTGCGGCGTTTCCTGCCCCATGCAGCGCACGGCTTTTTTCTGGCCGTTGATCAACACTCCACTCAGGCCTTTCTGTTCGGTGTCGAACAGCACCAGTACGCCATCGACGCACTGAGCGACTTGCGCGGCCGGTTCCAGGGCGATTTTGTAGTCTTCGCCCGGCACGGTCTTGAGCATGGTGAATTCGTTGAGCAGCAACGCATCCTCAGGCTTGGCGAAATGCAGGTAGCCGTAGTACCACAGCACCCCGACAGTACCGAGAATGGTGCAGATACCGGTGATGATCAGCGGGATGGCGTTACGTTCTTCACTCATTGCGGACTCTCTGGTGGTTCATCTTTTGAATTCAGGGGCACCGGGTAATTCGGGATTTCACCCAGGCGGCGCAGACCGTTGAAATGCTGCGGGTCTTCGAGGTAGCGCAGCATCACCTGACGCCAGACCGGGTCGGCGAAGGTCTGCACATGACCGCCACGGGTCAGTTGCAGCACCCGCGGTGGCGGCGCAGCTTGATACAGACGAATGCCGTTGGAAAGGGGCACGAGGTTGTCGTCGATGCTGTGGTAGATCAGTTTCGGCACGCCCTTGAGCTGCGCCATGGAGTTGATCGCGCTGTCACCGTCCGGCACCAGCCACGACAACGGCACCTGAAATGGCCAGGTCAGCCACGAGGTAGTCAGGGCAAATCGACCGACATCCCGGTAGCTGGCGGGCGCGCCATCGAGGACCAAGGCCTTGAGCTGGGGCTGACGTTCCGGGTGTTGGACCAGGTAATGCACGGCCATCGAGCCGCCGAGGCTCTGACCCAGAACGATCAACGGCTTGCCCTTGACCTCGGGCGCCTGGTCGAGCCATTTGAACGCGGCGTCGATGTCCTGATAGATCTCCGGCAGCGACGGTTTGCCTTCGGACAAGCCATAACCGCGGTAGTCCACCAGCAACACTTGGTAACCCTCTTTCGGTAACCACCAACTGCCACCCAAGTGGTAAGAAAGGTTGCCGCCATTGCCATGCAGGTGCAGCACCGTACCTTTGACTTCGACGCCTTTTGCCGCCGGTAGCCACCAACCGTGCAGCTTCAGGCCATCGGCGGTGGTCAGGGTGACGTCGCGAAATTCGAGCTTGGCTTTGTCCGGGGTGAATGGCTGGCCGGGCTCGGGGTAAAACAGCAGCGAGCTGCAACCGCCGAGGGCCAGGAGCAGGCAGAAGATGCCGAGGATTCTCATCCGTTGAAACCTCGCAGTGAATGTTGGAGTTCGTAACCTGACACATCATTGTGGCGAGGGGGCTTGCCCCCGTTCGGCTGCGAAGCAGTCGTGAAACCTGATTACGCGGTGTGACGAAACAAATGTTGGGGGCCGCTTCGCGGCCCAACGGGGTGGTGCGGCATTCCGACAAGCCCCCTCACCACAGTAACCCTCCACATTCATCTGGTGTGATCACAGGATGTTGGAGTAATCCGCTTCGATCCGGTCCAGGCTCAGGTGATTGAGGAAGTTGGAGAAGCACATCCACGCCGACAGTGCGTTCAAGTCGCGGAACTGATCCGGCAAATACTTGGGCGGCACCACTAGGCCTTCGTCCACCAGCTGGCGCAAGGTCCGCATGTCTTCCAGCGTCGTCTTGCCGCAAAACAGCAGCGGTATCTGCTCAAGCTTGCCTTTACGCACGGCCAACTGAATGTAGTTGTAAACCATGATAAAGCCCTTGAGGTAGGACAAGTCTTTGGTAAATGGCAGCCCATTGGGCACCGAACCACGGAAAACCCGGCTGGCGTTGCCGTAGCTTTCGGCCATTTCGAAGCCTTGCTCGCGGAAGAACTCGAACACCTGCAAGAAGTCCGCGCCCTCCTCGACCATGTGAATGGCGCGGGTACGGTTAGTCAGTTTGCGCAGTCGGCTCGGGTACGAGGCAAAAGTGATGATTTCCATCAGGATCGCCAGGCCTTCCTGAGTCACGGTGGACGACGGCGGGCCCTTGGACAGGAAGGTGCAGATCGGCTGGTTCAAACCGTTGAGGGTCGTGCCCACATGCACCAGGCCTTCGTGGACTTCCAGCGCCCGCACATCACGGTCGTTGAACATCGCATCGGCGCGAATCTTGATGTAGTCGGCGCCCGCCGCCGCATCAGCGACGATCCCGTCGGACTCGAACACCCGAATGGTTTCCTCAGCCTCGCCAAACACCTTGTTCAAACGGGTTTGCAGCAAGTGAACGGCGTCCTTGGCGGTGAGGATTTTCGGTTCGTCCTTCAGGTCACCACGGCCGTCGATGTTGTTCAGGTAGTCGGACATCATCAGGCCCAGGTCGGCCAGGGTCGGGTCGCCGGCGTGGAACGCGTCGGACGCGGCGCCATACAATTCCTGGGAAATCAGCCCGAAATCCTCGGTGCCGCGCGCTTCGAGCATGCGCACCACCATCCGGTATTCCTTGCACATGCGACGCATGATCTGGCCGACCGGGTTGAACTGGCCGAGTTGACGGGTGATGTCGCGCTCGATGTTCTGGAATTCCAGCTTCACCTTGCTGGAGTCAAAGGACAGCGGCCGGTTCAGGTAATAGTCGCGGTCCACGGCCGGCATTTCCTTGCCCTTGGCCTTGAGGAAACCCTTGCGGATGTTTTCGTCCCATTTGACCGCATCCAGAACGCGAATCGGCGTCTGCGCCAGCACTATGCGATCGGACAAAATGCGTATCGTCTGCTGGTAATCGTCCACCCGAAACTCCTGTAGAAAAACCGTAACGTACTGGATTTATTTGACTTTTGCTTTGGCCAGGCGCTGATAGCGCACCGCTTCAACGAATACATCGGAATTGGCCGGGTCGTCGAGGTAAGCGAAGACTCGGTCCAGGCTGTTGTTGATCAACACACCGTCGCCGTCGTCCGTCTGGAAGCCTTCACCACTGAGGGCTTTTTGCCCCACGGCCTGGTTGATCTGCTCGAGGTCGAGGTTGTAGACCACCAGTTCATGCTGTTCGTTGAGCTCGAAACCGGCAATCGTGAAATGCCCGCCGAATTGGGCCGGCACTGCAGCAGACAGGTACCAGCGATTGCCGTGGCGCGACACAGTGAAAGGATAGGCTTCACGCTCGTGCGGCTTGGCCTTGAAGTAGCTGACGGCCTGATAGCGGTTGTCGCCGATGCGCGTCAGCTCAAGGTTCATCGGTTCACCCCAGGCGTTGGTGCTGGTCCATTTGCCGAGCAGTCCTTTGGGCGCGGGTTCGCTCGAAGCCAGCGGTTCCTTGAAGGTCACCAGACAGCCACTGAGCAGCAGGAACGACAAGGCGATCACTACGACGCGCCAGGCTTTCATTCAACACTCCCTATGAACACACGCCGACCTGAAGTGGCCACCGAACCCATGTGGGAGCGGGCTTGCTCGCGAATGAGGTATGCCAGACAACATAGATGTCGAATGTTAAACCGCATTCGCGAGCAAGCCCGCTCCCACAGGGTTTGGTGTTTCCCCAGGGGTTACACCGACGCGAGTACCAAATGCATATACCGCGTGAGGATACCGAGCATTTCCGCTTCGGCCTCAGGCTCGGCTTCGTTGAGAAGGCCCTGATATTCCATCCGTCCGATAATCGCCGTCAACACCTTGGCATCTTGTTGGGGTTCACGGGAACCCAGCACTTCAAAAAGCTGGCAGGTGCCCTGCAGCAAAATTTGCTGATGGGAGCGCACCAACAGCGCCAGGCGCGGGTTAAGCAACGCTTCCTGGCGGAAGGCTTGCTCGGCCATCAAGTGCTCGCGGCGGTTGATCAATTGCCGGTGAACATAGTCGGCCATCAGCTGTGCAATATCGTCTGCCAACTGCGAGCGCGACTCAGGCGTGCCATCGCCGCTGACGACCATCTCGCGCAACAGCCCTTCATTGCTGGCCCACAGTTTGCCCATGTAGGCCGCACTGCGTTCCACGTATTGAGCGAAGGTATCGGTGAGCAAGTCATCGATGTCCTTGAAATAGTAAGTGGTGGCCGACAACGGCACACCGGCCTCGGCCGCCACGGCACGGTGACGCACCGCCCGTACGCCATCACGCACGACAATGCGCATCGCCGCATCGAGAATTTCCTGTCGACGCTGTTCGCTGCCCTGTCGGCTGGCCTTGCGGCCCTGGTACTGAACGCTTTCAGCGACCGCAGTGGCGATACCCGCTGCACCTTCTTGAGCCATTGCACGATTCACGACAGGTATTCCTCTCTCACGCCAAAAGTAACCAGTTGATACGTTTGTACCAGACAGGCAATAAAAAGCCGCCTGTTTTAGGCGGCTTTTTTACTGAAACGCTTACGCTTGCGGCCGCATGTGCGGGAACAGGATCACATCGCGAATCGACGGTGAGTTGGTCAACAACATCACCAGGCGATCGATGCCGATACCTTCGCCGGCCGTTGGCGGCATGCCGTACTCCAGCGCGCGAACAAAGTCGGCGTCGTAGTGCATGGCTTCGTCGTCACCAGCGTCCTTGTCGGCCACTTGAGCCATGAAGCGCTCGGCCTGGTCTTCCGCGTCGTTCAACTCGGAGTAGGCGTTGGCGATTTCGCGACCACCGATGAACAGTTCGAAACGGTCAGTGACGTTCGGGTTGTCATCGTTGCGACGGGCCAGCGGCGACACTTCGAACGGGTACTGGGTAATGAAGTGCGGCTGTTCCAGCTTGTGCTCGACCAGCTCTTCGAAAATCATCACCTGCAGCTTGCCCAGACCTTCAAAGCCCAGCACCTTGGCGCCGGCCTTCTTGGCAATGGCGCGAGCCTTGTCGATGTCGGTCAGGTCGTCAGCGGTCAGCTCAGGGTTGTACTTGAGGATCGAGTCGAACACCGACAGGCGCACGAACGGCTCGCCGAAGTGGAACACTTTGTCGCCGTAAGGGACGTCGGTGCTGCCCAGAACCAGCTGAGCCAGTTCGCGGAACAGCTCTTCGGTCAGGTCCATGTTGTCTTCATAGTCGGCGTAAGCCTGGTAGAACTCCAACATGGTAAATTCTGGGTTGTGACGAGTCTGAAACGCCTTCGTTGCGGAAGTTGCGGTTGATCTCGTAGACTTTCTCGAAACCGCCGACAACCAGGCGCTTGAGGTACAACTCAGGGGCGATCCGCAGGTACATGCCCATGTCCAGGGCGTTGTGGTGCGTTTCGAACGGCTTGGCCGCCGCGCCGCCCGGAATGGTTTGCAGCATCGGCGTTTCGACTTCGAGGAAGTCACGCTGCATCAGGAAGCTGCGGGTGTGCGCAATCACTTGCGAACGCACGCGGAAGGTCTTGCGCACGTCTTCGTTGACGATCAGGTCAACGTAGCGCTGGCGGTAGCGCTGCTCGGTGTCGGTCAGGCCGTGGTGCTTGTCTGGCAGCGGACGCAGGGACTTGGTCAGCAGGCGCACGTCGGTCATTTCGACGTACAGGTCGCCCTTGCCGGAACGGGCCAGGGTGCCAACGGCTGCGATGATGTCGCCCATGTCCCAGGTTTTCACCGAGGCCAGGGTGTCTTCGGACAGGGTTTTACGGTTGACGTAAACCTGGATGCGACCGGTCATGTCCTGGATCACCATGAACGAGCCACGGTTGAGCATGATGCGACCGGCAACCTTGACCGGGATTGCAGCCTCTGCCAGCTCTTCCTTGGTCTTGTCCGCGTACTGCTTCTGCAAGTCTTCGCAGTAGTTTTCACGGCGGAAGTCGTTCGGGAAGGCATTGCCCTTGGCGCGCTCGGCAGCCAGCTTTTCCTTGCGCAGGGCGATCAGGGAGTTTTCTTCCTGTTGCAGGGCTTGCGGGTCGAGTTCTAGGTCGCTCATGTCTTTAAAAATTCCATCACAGGTTCGTTGCCCCCGGCTGTGAGCCGGGGTTCGCGGGCAAGCCTCGCTCCTACAGGTATCCGCAGATTCTGTAGGGCGTGCCTTAGAGCCCTTGTTTCAAGCTGGCTACCAGGTATTCGGCGATGTCGCCGTCGAGCACCTTGTCGCAGTCACTGCGTTCGATGTTAGTGCGCAAATCCTTGATTCGCGAGGCATCGAGCACGTAAGAGCGAATCTGGTGACCCCAGCCGATGTCGGACTTGGTGTCTTCCAGGGCCTGGGAGGCGGCGTTGCGTTTCTGCACTTCCTGCTCGTACAAGCGCGCCCGCAACATTTTCATCGCGGTGTCTTTGTTGGCGTGCTGGGAGCGTTCGTTCTGGCAGCTGACCACGGTGTTGGACGGTACGTGGGTGATACGTACGGCCGAGTCGGTGGTGTTTACGTGCTGACCACCGGCACCCGAGGAGCGGTAGGTGTCGATGCGCAGGTCCGACGGGTTGATGTCGATTTCGATGTTGTCATCGATTTCCGGCGAGACGAACACAGCCGAGAACGAGGTATGGCGGCGGTTGCCGGAATCGTACGGGCTCTTGCGCACCAGACGGTGCACGCCGATTTCGGTACGCAACCAGCCAAAGGCGTATTCGCCCTTGATGTGGATCGTGGCGCCTTTGATACCGGCGACTTCACCGGCCGACAATTCCATGATGGTCGCGTCGAAACCGCGTTTGTCAGCCCAGCGCAGGTACATGCGCAGCAGGATGTTGGCCCAGTCCTGAGCCTCGGTACCGCCAGAGCCGGCCTGGATGTCCAGGTAGGCGTTGTTGGCGTCCATTTCACCGCTGAACATACGACGGAATTCGAGTTTTTCCAGGGATTCGCGCAGACGTTCGACTTCGGCAGCGACGTCATCGACGGCGGCCTGGTCTTCTTCTTCGGCGGACATCAGCAGCAGGTCTTTGGCATCGGCCAGACCGGTGTGCATTTCGTCGAGGGTTTCGACGATCTGAGCCAGCAGCGAGCGCTCGCGACCCAGTTCCTGTGCGTACGACGGGTTGTTCCAGACAGCCGGATCTTCAAGCTCGCGATTGACTTCAGTCAGACGCTCATGCTTTTGATCGTAGTCAAAGATACCCCCGAATAGTTTCGGAGCGCTCGGACAGGTCCTTGATACTGTTAAGGATCGGGTTGATTTCCATGGCGGGCAGCACTCGTTGGCGAACTTTTGAAAGCCGGCGAGTATAACGTAATCAAGCTGTCACGGCAGCCCGCCTGGCGCTTTAGGGGTGAATGATTAAAGCGAACGCCGAGTAAATCTGTGGCGAGGGAGCTTGCTGTGGCGAGGGGGCTTGCCCCCGTTAGGTCGCGAAGCGGCCCCCTGCATTCTTCCAGTCATACCCTGCAATCAGGTTTCACGACTGCTTCGCAGCCGAACGGGGCAAGCCCCCTCGCCACAGGATGCGCTAGGCTGGAGAACTTCGCTCAAGCCACCCGCTACTCAATCCCCACCTGATTACGCCCATTGTTCTTCGCCAGATACAGCCCCTTGTCCGCCGCCGAGATCAATTGCCGGCAATCGCTGCCCTGTTGCGGGGTGATGGTCGACAGGCCAATGCTGATGGTCAGGTTCGACCCTTCCACCGGGAACACATGCGGAATCTTCAGCGCCGCGACCGTCTGACGGAGTTTTTCCGCCACCAGCCGCGCGCCGCCCGGCGAGGTATTGGGCAACACCAGCGCAAATTCTTCGCCACCATAACGGGCCGGCAAGTCCGAAGGCCGGGCGCTGGCGTCGCGAATCGCCGTGGCGACTTTACGCAGGGCTTCGTCGCCTTCCAGGTGGCCGAAGCTGTCGTTGTAGGACTTGAAGTAGTCCACATCGATCATCAACAGCGACAGTTGAGTCTGGTCTCGCAGGGAACGGCGCCACTCCAGTTCCAGGTATTCGTCGAAGTGCCGGCGGTTCGACAGGCCGGTCAGGCCGTCGGAGTTCATCAGGCGTTGCAGCACCAGGTTGGTGTCGAGCAACTGCTGCTGGCTGACACGCAATGCGCGGTAAGCCGCGTCGCGCTGCAACAAAGTCATGTAGGAGCGTGAGTGATAGCGGATGCGCGCCACCAGCTCAATGTTGTCCGGCAGCTTCACCAGGTAATCGTTGGCCCCGGCCGCGAACGCCGCGCTTTTGATCAGCGGGTCTTCCTTGGTCGACAGGACGATGATCGGAATGTCCTTGGTCGCCGGGTGATTGCGGTATTCGCGCACCAGGCTCAAGCCGTCGAGGCCGGGCATCACCAGATCCTGAAGGATCACCGTCGGCTTGATCCGAATCGCCTGGGCGATGGCCTGGTGCGGGTCGGCGCAGAAGTGGAAGTCGATGTTTTCCTGATTCGCCAGACCGCGCCGAACGGCCTCGCCGATCATCGCCTGATCGTCCACCAACAACACCATCGCGGCGTTTTCGTCGGTTTTGAAGTCGTCGAGCTGTAAGTCATTCATGTGCGGTCACCTGAGTACTACTTGGGCCAGGATTGCTGTGAAAAGCCTTCATTTTGGGAAAATCTCCAGCAATCGTGGCGCTATCTTGTCCAGTGGGCGAATTTCCACGGCGGCGTCGATGGCCGCAGCCGCTTTCGGCATGCCGTACACCGCACTGCTGTTCTGGTCCTGAGCGATGGTCAGGTAGCCCTGTTGGCGCATGAGTTTAAGCCCCTGCGCACCATCGCGGCCCATGCCGGTCAGCAAAACGCCCACGGCGTCGCCGTTCCAGTAACTGGCCACACTCTCGAAAAACACATCGATCGAGGGCCGGTAAATCTCGTTGACCGGTTCGGCGGTGTAGGCCAGCGTCCCGTTTTTCAACAAGCGAATATGGTGGTTGGTTCCGGCCAGCAACACCGTGCCGGCCTGCGGCGACTCGCCTTCATGAGCCAGGCGCACGTTGAGGCCGCTGGCACTGCTGAGCCATTCGGCCATGCCAGCGGCGAACACCTGGTCCACGTGCTGCACCAACACGATGGCCGCCGAAAAATCCCGCGGCAGGCCCTTGAGCAAGATTTCCAGCGCCGCCGGCCCGCCCGCAGACGAACCGATGGCGACCAGTTTTTGCCGGGAGCCCGAGTGGCGCAACGGGCTCGGCGCCGAGCGCACCCGGTTACCCTTGTCGCCGATCAGCCAGCCAATGTTCAAAATCTTGCGCAGCAACGGCGCCGCCGCCTCTGCGGCATTGCCGGCACCGATGGCCGGCGTATCGACCACGTCCAGCGCGCCGTGGCCCATGGCTTCGAATACCCGGTGCACGTTCTGCTGGCGGTCGATGGTGACAATCACGATCGCGCACGGGGTTTCGGCCATGATTCGCCGGGTCGCCTCCACGCCATCCATCACCGGCATGATCAGGTCCATCAGGATCAGGTCCGGGGTGTACTCGGCGCAACGTTGCACCGCCTCGGCCCCGTTGCTGGCCACCCAAATCACCTGATGTGCCGGCTCGAATGCCAAGGCTCGGCGCAGAGCCTCTACCGCCAGGGGCATGTCGTTGACGATAGCGATTTTCATGCCCGTGCTCCTCCGATGAGCTCAACCACTGCATCAAGCAGGGCATCGTCATGAAAACTGGCTTTGGCTAAATAATAGTCGGCTCCGGCGTCCAGTCCACGACGACGGTCTTCTTCACGATCCTTGTAGGACACCACCATAACCGGCAACGATTGCAAACGGTTGTCCCGGCGCAATAAAGACACCAGTTCGATGCCGTCCATGCGCGGCATATCGATGTCGGTGATCAACAGATCGAAATCCTCCGAACGCAGGGCGTTCCAGCCATCCATACCGTCCACCGCCACGGCCACGTCGTAGCCGCGATTGAGCAGCAGCTTGCGCTGCAACTCGCGAACGGTCAGGGAATCGTCCACCACCAGAATCCGCTTGCGCGCCACTTCTGCGACCTGGTTGCTGTGCCGGGCAATGCGTTCCAGACGCCCGGTGTTGAGCAGTTTGTCCACCGAGCGCAGCATGTCTTCGACATCAACGATCAACACCACCGAACCGTCGTCGAGCAACGCCCCGGCGGAAATGTCCTGAATCTTGCCCAGCCGCTCATCCAGCGGCAATACGACCAAGGTCCGCTCGCCAATAAAGCGTTCGACCGCCACGCCATAGATCGCATCGCGCTCGCGAATCACCACGACCTTGAGGGTTTGCTGGCTGTTCTGGCTCGCCGGGCGCTGCAACAACTGACTGGCCGCGACCAGCCCGACATGCCGGCCTTCGTACCAGAAGTGCTGGCGGCCTTCGAGCTGGACGATGTCTTCGGGTTCCAGGTCGCACATCCGCTCGATGTGCGCCAACGGGAAGGCATAGGCCTCGTCGCCGACTTCGACCACCAGGCTGCGGACCACCGACAGGGTCAGCGGCACTTCCAGATGGAAGCGGCTGCCCTCGCCCGCCGTCTGCTCCAGCACCACCGCGCCGCGCAACTGCCGGACCATGTGCTGAACCGCGTCCAGCCCGACGCCGCGCCCGGAGACTTCGCTGACCTTGTCCCGCAGGCTGAAACCCGGCAGGAACAGGAACGTCAGCAGCTCCTCTTCGCTTAACTGCGCAGCGGTTTCGGTCGGGGACAACTGCCGCTCAATGATGCTGCGACGGACTTTTTCCAGGTCAACGCCATTGCCGTCGTCACTCAGCTCCAGCACCAGCAGACCGGCCTGATGGGAGGCACGCAGACGGATCAAACCCTCCGCCGGCTTCCCCGCCAGCAGCCGTTGTTCCGGGGTTTCGATGCCATGGTCCACAGCGTTGCGCAGCAAGTGCGTCAACGGCGCTTCGAGTTTTTCCAGGACGTCGCGGTCGACCTGAGTCTTCTCGCCTTCGATCTCCAGGCGAACCTGTTTGCCCAGGTCGCGACCGAGGTCTCGGACCATCCGCACCTGCCCGGTCAGCACGTCGGCAAACGGTCGCATGCGACAGGCCAGAGCCGTGTCGTACAACACTTGGGCGCGTTGACTGGCATGCCAGGCGAATTCATCGAGTTCGGCGTTTTTTTCCACCAACAGTTGCTGGGATTCAGTCAGCAGTCGGCGGGCATCCTCAAGAGCCTCTTGGGCTTCCAGGCTCAAGGCATGATCCTTGAGGTGGACATTGAGGTTTTCCAAGGCCCGCAAGCCGTTGCTCTGCATGCGTTTGAGGCGCTGCATGGTGGCCAGGTGCGGTTTGAGCCGCAGGGTTTCCACCAGGGATTTGCTCGACAGGTCGAGCAGGCTGTTCAGCCGTTCGGCGGTGACCCGCAGCACGCGCTCACCGTTTTCGGTGGTGCGTTTGGCCTTGCGTGGCGGCTCGGCGGGCGCGACGGCCAGCGGTTCGACGACCGGGGCGATCGGCTCGACGGTTGGTGGCTCCAACTGAAGCTCGGCCATAAACGGCGCAATCGGCGTGCTGATCGGCGGCGCCAGTGCCATCGGGTCGAGCAATCGCCCCATCAGCGCTACATAGGCATCAATTTCCACCGCCGACGGTGTATTGCTCGGCGTCGCGATACGCATCAACAGGTCAGTGCCCTGCAACAACGCGTCGATATGCTCGGGCCGCAGATAGAGGCGCCCTTCCTGAGCGCTGACCAGGCAATCCTCCATCACGTGAGACACGCTGACCCCGGCATCCACGCCGACAATCCGCGCCGCGCCCTTGAGCGAGTGGGCCGCGCGCATGCACGATTCCAGGTGATCGGCCTGGGTCGGATCGCGCTCCAGGGCCAACAGGCCGGCGCTCAGCACCTGGGTCTGGGCCTCGGCTTCGAGGCTGAACAGTTCCAGCAAAGAGGCGTCGCGCATTTGCTCGGGGGTCATGTGAGGCTCCGGGTCACGGCGGACAGCAGCTGTTCTTCATCCAGCCAACGCAGGCTGCGACCTTTGAATTGCAACACGCCACGGGTGTACTTGGCGCTGGCCTGGGTCCCGGATTGCGACGCGGCATCGAGGATGCGTTCGTCGATGGCGTGAATCCCGTCCACTTCGTCGACCGGCACCACCACCGGGCCACCCCGGGCGGCGATGATCAACATCCGCGGCATTACCCGCGCACCGGAAGACACATTGTTGGTGGCGTCGAGCCCCAGCAATTCCACCAGCGACAGGCACGCCACCAAAGCCCCGCGCACATTCGCCACGCCGAGCAAAGCCCGGGAGCGCTGGTGCGGCAAGGAGTGAATGGTTTGCAGCGGCGCCACTTCAACCAGACTGCGAGTGGCCAGGCCCAGCCATTCTTCGCCGAGGCGGAACATCAGCAGCGAACGGGTTTTGACGTCGGTTTCGACCACCGTCAACACCTGCTCGCGATCTTCCTGCTGCAAGGCGTAACGGTCGAGCAAGCGGGTGGCGGCGGCCGAATACACCGCGCAATTTCGACAGTGAATATGCTCGCTCAGCAGCGGGCAGGACTTGTCGCCGTGGATACCGATGCGGTTCCAGCAGTCGTCGATGGCCTGGGCATCTTCATGGGTGACGCTCAAGGTGTCGGAGACGCTCATCGTTTACGCTCACTGTCGGCGGCACGCTCGCTGCGGGCGGCACGTTCCTGCAATCGTCTGGCGCCCGCGGTGTCGCCCAGCGATTGCAGCAAGGCAGCCAGGTGCATCAAGGCATCGGGGTGTTGCGGTTCGAGGTACAACGCCTTGCGATAGAAACCCTGGGCTTCAAGCGCACGGCCGGCAACATCGCTGAGCAGTCCCAGCCAATAAAATACTTGGGCGACCGGTTCGTGGCTGCGCAGATAACTTTCACACGCGGCACGGGCCTCGGCACTTTTGCCTTCGTTGGCCAGGGCGGCGATGTTCGCCAGCAGCGTCGCGGCGTCGGGATTGGCCGTTTTCACGGTATTGGGCAGCGGTGCGACATTAGCGAACGGACGGCTGCGTACTGGTGGCGGGATCACGCTGCGCACCGGTTGACGCACCGGCAGCGCAGTTGGAGCGAAGGCCGGAAAAGGCTCGGGCTCCGGCGCGCTTTGGCGGCTGAAGGCAAACGACTGCGGGATGCCGATCGAGCGCATGCCGAAACGTCCGAGCAAGCTGCCTTCGGCCGGGCCGATAAACAGCACGCCGTCCACATGGGTCAGGCGTTTGAGCACTTCGAAGACTTGTTGCTGGGTCGGCTGGTCGAAATAGATCAGCAGGTTGCGACAGAACACAAAATCATAGGGCGGTTCGCTGGCCAGCAAGGCCGGATCGAGCAAATTGCCGACCTGCAAGCGGACTTGTTCCAGCACCCGCTCGCTGAGTCGATAGCCTTCGTCTTCGGCGCTGAAATGCCGCTCGCGATACGCGATGTCCTGACCACGAAAGGAGTTCTTGAAATACAACGCGCGCTTGGCCTTCTCC
The DNA here is from genome assembly GCF_034344865.1 of Pseudomonas sp. 10S4. Classification (NCBI taxonomy): domain Bacteria; kingdom Pseudomonadati; phylum Pseudomonadota; class Gammaproteobacteria; order Pseudomonadales; family Pseudomonadaceae; genus Pseudomonas; species Pseudomonas sp. 10S4. The sequence continues at coordinate 3,134,298 of NZ_CP133774.1, read as the reverse complement.
ACCGAAAGCGGACTGACATCCATGCCTTCGACCTTGAATTGATGAGGTTTGAGGCCTGCATCCAGCAGCGCCATGGCAATCGAGTACGGCTCTTCGCCGGTGGAGCACGGCAGACTGAGAATCCGCAGGGCGCGCATATTGTTGAGGTCGGCCAGACGTTTGGCCGCCAGTTTCGCCAGGGTGGCGAAGGATTCCGGGTAACGGAAAAACCAGGTCTCCGGGACGATCACCCCTTCGATCAGCGCCTGTTGCTCGTCCCGCGAGCCTTGCAAAGTCTGCCAGTACTCGTCGGCCGTCAGCGCATAGGCTGCCGTCATGCGCTGACGCACGGCACGCTCAATGATGGCCGGCCCCACTGAGGCGACATCGAGGCCGATGCGATCCTTGAGAAAATCGAAAAACCGCTGATCGCTGCTCATGGCCGCTCCTCAAGGAGGTCCAGAGGCTGCGACGGAAACAGCAGCGCCCGGACTTGATCATCGAGCAGATCGGCAACCCTGACCCATTGCAGCAAGCCTTGAGCATCCTTGCGCACCGGACCGAGGTACGGCGCCTGGCGGTTGTCCAGGCCATAAGGCTGAAAATCCGCCGGGTTGCAGCGCACGGTATCGGTAGCCTGTTCCAGGATCAGACCGAGCAATCGCGCAGGCGTGGTTTCATCCGGTCGGTAGTGCACCAGCACCAGCCGCGTGCTGGTGCGGGCCTGCGCCGGTTGGCCGAAGGTCAGTGCACTGAGGTCGATCACCGGCACCACTGCACCGCGATAGGCGAATACTCCGGCGACCCAGGCCGGGGCCTGGGCAATCGGCTTCAACGGCAGGCGCGGCAGCACTTCGGCTACCTCAATGGCTTGCAGTGCGTAACGCTCGTTACCGACGCGAAACACCAGGAAAAGCGCCTGTCTGGCCGGTGCCACGGCAGTGCGTTTGGCCGTGAGTTCGCTCATCAGACTTTGAATCGCGAGACGCCACCACGCAGCCCGACGGCCACCTGGCTCAGTTCGTCAATGGCGAAACTGGCCTGGCGCAAGGACTCGACGGTCTGGCTGCTGGCATCGCCCAATTGCACCAGCGCATGGTTGATCTGTTCGGCGCCGGTGGCCTGGGCCTGCATGCCTTCATTGACCATCAACACTCGCGGCGCCAGCGCCTGAACCTGATGGATGATCTGCGACAGCTGCTCACCGACCTGCTGCACTTCGGACATGCCGCGACGCACTTCTTCGGAGAACTTATCCATACCCATAACCCCGGCCGACACCGCCGACTGAATCTCGCGGACCATCTGCTCGATGTCATACGTGGCGACGGCGGTCTGGTCCGCCAGACGTCGCACTTCGGTGGCGACCACGGCAAAACCGCGACCGTACTCACCGGCCTTCTCGGCCTCGATGGCCGCGTTCAACGACAGCAGGTTGGTCTGGTCAGCGACCTTGACGATGGTCACGACCACTTGGTTGATGTTGCCGGCCTTCTCGTTGAGGATCGCCAGTTTGGCGTTGACCAGATCGGCCGCGCCCATCACCGAGTGCATGGTGTCTTCCATCCGCGCCAGGCCTTGCTGCCCGGAACCGGCCAGCACCGAGGCCTGATCGGCGGCCGTGGAGACTTCTGTCATGGTGCGCACCAGGTCACGGGACGTGGCGGCGATTTCACGGGACGTCGCACCGATTTCAGTGGTGGTGGCGGCAGTTTCGGTGGCGGTGGCTTGTTGTTGCTTGGAGGTGGCGGCGATTTCAGTGACCGAGGTGGTGACCTGCACCGACGAACGCTGAGCCTGGGACACCAGCGAGGTCAGATCGGTCATCATGTCGTTGAAGCCGGTTTGCACCGCGCCGAACTCGTCCTTGCGATCAAGGTTCAGGCGGCTGCTGAGGTCACCGGTACGCATGATTTCGAGGATCTGCACGATGCGGCTCATTGGTGCCGTGATCGCGCGCATCAGTAGCAGGCCACAGAGACCGGCGGCGAGAATCGCGACCAGCAAAGAGAGGCCCATGCTGATTTTTGCCGCGGTCACCGCTTGGCGGATTGCCTCGGTGGCGCCAGCGGTCTGATCACGATTGCGATCAATCACAATACTCAACTGCTTGCGGCCATCGCCCCACGCGGGTGTCAACTCCTGCTCCAGCGCAATGCGGGCCTGTTCGTACTGTTTGTGCTGATACAGATCGACGACTTTATTCAACACCTGATTGAACGCTTTATGGCGAACTTCGAATGCGTCGTAATCGGCCTGATCCCCGGCATCGAAGATGGTTTTCCGATAGTTTTCCATCTCCGCTTCGAGGCGCGCTTCGTAGCTCCTGTACAGTTCCAGGTCAGCGGCAGTCATGTCTCGATGTTCAGAGAGGCCAACGATCCGCTGGGTCAGGACGTAGCTGTCGACCCAGGCGCTGCGAATCATCGAACTGTAATACACCCCCGGCGCTGCATCCGTTCGGACCGTTTCCTCGCTGGACTCAATCTTCAGCAGACTGGAGAACGAGACCATGACCATCAGCAGCATGATGGCAATAATGACCGCAAAGCTCGCCAAGATGCGTTGGCGCAACGTCCAGTTCTTCACAGTATGTCCTCGGGGCCATTTTCAAATGCTGGGGAGTATAGCTGAGGGCGGTGTTTCATTTATAAGACGGATGCCCGCCGCCCCACGTCCCGATGGCAAAAAGCAGGGACGGGCTCTGGAATGGGACTTTCCGCCAGATGGGGTGAGGCTTGCCAGTGGTGATTTGGTAGAAATGGACCGTGGATTGGTCATTAGGTGATGTGAAGAAGCTATCGCGAGCAGGCTCGCTCCCACATTTGATCGGGTCGTACGCAGAGGCTGTGTACGCAGCAAATCCCTGTGGGAGCGAGCCTGCTCGCGATGGCGGTTTGGGGGCTTACATCGAAGCCTGGCGCACCTGTTTCTCCAGCTCAGCCTTCAACCCCGGCTCCAGCTTCAACTGCCGTGCCAGTTCATCGAGGTAGGACTTTTCCATGAAGCTCTCCTCATCCACCAGCATCACACTGGCGATATACATCTCGGCGGCCATTTCCGGAGTGCTGGCGGCGCGGGCGACGTCGCTTGGGTCGAGGGGCTTGTTGAGTTCGGTGTGCAGCCAGTGCTGCAGTTCCTGGTCGTTATCGAGCTTGGTGAATTCACCTTCGATCAATGCGCGCTCACGCTCATCGACGTGGCCATCGGCTTTGGCCGCGGCTACCAGCGCCTTGAGAATCGCCTGGCTGTGTTGTTCAACCTGCGCCGCCGGCAAGCGGTCGATGGTTTGCGGCTCAGCCTTCGGTGCCGTGCCCTGCTGGGCTTGCCAGTTGCCAAAAGCCTTGTAGGCAATCACGCCCAACGCCGCGAGACCGCCATAGGTCAGGACCTTGCCGCCGACACTGCGACCCTTCTTGCTACCGAGCAACAGGCCCATTGCACCGGCCGCCAAAGCACCGCCCCCCGCCCCCGAGAGCAAGCTGCCGAGGCCGCCCGAGCCACCGCTGCCGCCAAGCAAACCACCCAATCCACCGCCGGATGACTTGTTCTGATGACCGCCGGCCTTGTCCTTCAACAGGTCCTGGCCGGATTTGAGTAGCTGATCGAGCAATCCACGGGTGTTCATTTGCTGCCTCCACGAATTCGGGATAACCGGATAATTCAGGCCCTCAGCCTAGATCGAAAGTGCCCGGTGCCTGCCCGCGAGAGTGCTTCCAGATGTTGCTCGGCCCTTGCGACTCGCCGAGGCGTCAGGCTGGGCCATCGATTAAAAAGATATACACTCGAACAAATCTATAAAAACCGCCCACCGGGTACTGTTCCCATGATGACTTTGCGTCAGATCCGTCATTTCATCGCTGTGGCCGAGACCGGTTCGATCTCCGCCGCCGCGCAAACCGCGTTTATTTCCCAGTCCACCCTGACTCTGGCGATCCAGCAACTGGAGCAGGAAATCGGCGTCAGCCTGTTCAACCGCCACGCCAAGGGCATGACCCTGACCCACCAGGGCCATCAATTCCTGCGCCAGGCGCACTTGATTCTGGCAACCGTGGACAACGCCAAGCGCAGCCTTCAGCAAAGCACCGACCAAGTGGCCGGGCAGTTGATCGTCGGCGTGACCAGCCTCGTTGCCGGTTATTACCTGGCGGATCTGCTCACCCGATTCCAGCGCGCCTACCCCAACGTCGAGATTCGGGTGATGGAGGATGAGCGCCCTTACATCGAGCATTTGCTGGTCAGCGGCGAGATTGATGTCGGCGTGCTGATCCTTTCCAATCTCGAAGACCGCCACGCCTTGCAGACCGAAGTGCTGACCCACTCGCCCCACCGCTTGTGGCTGCCGGCGCAGCATCCGTTGCTGGAACACGACAGCATCAACCTCGCTGACGTGGCCCGCGAACCGCTGATTCAGTTGAACGTCGATGAAATGGACCGCAACGCCCAGCGCATGTGGTCAGCAGCCTCGCTGCAACCGCGCATCACCCTCAAAACTGCGTCGACGGAAGCCGTGCGAAGCCTGGTGGCGGCGGGACTGGGCGTGTCGATCCAGCCCGACATGACCTACCGCCCCTGGTCACTGGAGGGCGACATCATCGAAGCCCGGCCGATTGCCGACCTCAGCCAGACCCTCGACGTCGGCCTGGCCTGGCGTCGCGGCACCGCCCGGCCGGCGCTGGTCGACCCGTTCCTGACCGTCGCCCGGGAACAACCCCACGGCGGGCGCAAGCCATCTATTTAATCGAACGCCACCTTCAGTATTTAGTATTTGTCGACCTCGGGCCCGCGCACTAGTCTTGTGACATCGACATAAGACGGCCGTGCCCCAGTCGCTGGGAGCACCATGGCCACACAAGAAAAGAGAACCCGAAAAATGGCTGGCGCGCAGACCCCGTTGTTCACCGCGTTGTTGATCGATGGCGAATTGGTCGCGGGCCAGGGCTTTGTCGAACCGATCCTCAACCCGGCCACCGGCGAAGTACTGACCCACATCGCCGAAGCCAGCACCGAGCAAGTCGAAGCTGCGATCCTCGCCGCCCACCGCGCCTTCGCCAGTTGGTCGCGCACCACGCCGCAGCAACGTTCGAATCTGTTGCTGGACATCGCCAACGCCATCGAAAAAAACGCCGACCTGCTCGCCCGCCTCGAATCCCTGAACTGCGGCAAGCCGTTGCACTTGGCCCGTCAGGACGACCTGAGCGCCACAGTCGATGTGTTCCGTTTCTTCGCTGGCGCCGTGCGCTGCCAGACCGGTCAGCTCAGCGGCGAATACCTGCCGGGTTACACCAGCATGGTCCGCCGCGATCCTATCGGGGTCGTCGCGTCCATCGCGCCGTGGAACTACCCGATCATGATGGCCGCGTGGAAAATCGCCCCGGCCCTGGCCGCCGGCAACACCCTGGTATTCAAGCCCTCCGAACATACGCCGCTGTCGATCCTCGCCCTGGCGCCAGCGCTGGCCGAAATCCTGCCGCGCGGGGTGATCAACATCATCTGCGGTGGAGGTGAAGGCGTTGGCAGCCATTTGGTCAGCCACCCGAAAGTGCGGCTGGCTGCGCACCGGCGATATCGTCACCGTGGCAAAAAATCCTCCAGGCCGCGGCGAAAACCCTCAAACGCACGCACCTCGAACTCGGCGGAAAAGCCCCGGTGATCGTCTGCAACGACGCGGACATTCAAGCGGTAGTCGACGGTGTGCGCACCTACGGCTATTACAACGGCGGCCAGGACTGCACCGCCGCGTGCCGGATTTATGCACAAGCCGGGATTCATGACCGCTTGGTAGCCGAACTTGGCGCAGCCGTCAGCAGCCTGCGCTTCGCCGGTAAACGCGACGCCGACAATGAAATCGGCCCGCTGATCAGCACCCGCCAGCGCGACCGCGTGGCCAGTTTCGTCGAGCGCGCCCTCGGCCAGCCGCACATCGAACGCGTTACTGGCGCGGCCGTGCATTCCGGCGCCGGCTTCTATTACCAGCCGACGCTGCTGGCCGGCTGCAAACAGAGCGATGAAATCGTCCAGCGCGAAGTGTTCGGGCCGGTGGTCACCGTGACCCGTTTTGATGAACTGGCACAAGCCGTGGACTGGGCTAACGACTCGGAATACGGCCTCGCCTCTTCGGTCTGGACCCAGAACCTCGACAAAGCCATGCAGGTCGCGGCGCGCCTTCAGTACGGCTGCACCTGGATCAACAGCCATTTCATGCTGGTCAGCGAAATGCCCCATGGCGGCCTGAAACGTTCGGGCTACGGCAAAGACTTATCCAGCGATTCGCTTCAGGACTACAGCGTGGTGCGGCACATCATGGCCCGCCACGGCCAGCATCTCTGACTACGCTAACAACAAGCCGAAAACGGCACGCTTCACCACGTTCACAACTGCCCCGACCATAATTAAAGAAGAGGGAAACCCCATGTTCGTGCACAAGACCGCACTGCTCAGTGCAATCACCACCGCACTGCTGGCCAGTGCCAGTATCCAGGCCGCCGAACCGCTGAAAGCCGTCGGTGCCGGCGAAGGTCAGTTGGATATCGTCGCCTGGCCCGGCTACATCGAACGTGGCGAGAGCGACAAGGCCTACGACTGGGTGACCGGTTTCGAAAAGGAAACCGGCTGCAAGGTCAACGTCAAGACCGCCGCCACCTCCGATGAAATGGTCAGCTTGATGGCCAAGGGTGGTTACGACCTGGTCACCGCGTCCGGCGATGCGTCGCTGCGATTGATCGTCGGCAAGCGTGTGCAACCGATCAACACGGCGTTGATCCCGAACTGGAAAGGCCTCGACCCGCGCCTCAAAGATGCGCCGTGGTACGTGGTCAACAAGCAGACTTATGGCACTCCATACCAGTGGGGCCCGAACGTGCTGATGTACAACACCAACGTGTTCAAGACTGCGCCGACCAGTTGGAACGTAGTGTTCGACGCGCAAAACCTGCCGGACGGCAAGCCGAACAAAGGTCGTGTGCAGGCCTATGACGGCCCGATCTACATCGCCGACGCCGCGCTGTACCTGAAAAGCACCAAGCCGGAACTGGGCATCCAGAGCCCGTACGAGCTGACCGAAACCCAGTACAAAGCCGTGCTCGATCTGTTGCGCGCCCAGCAGCCGCTGATCCACCGCTACTGGCACGACACCACCGTGCAGATGAGTGACTTCAAAAACGAAGGCGTGGTCGCGTCCAGCGCCTGGCCGTATCAGGTCAACGGCCTGATGAACGAGAAGCAGCCGATCGCTTCGACCATCCCGAAAGAAGGCGCCACCGGCTGGGCCGACACCACCATGCTGCACGCCGAGGCCAAACACCCGAACTGCGCCTACAAGTGGATGGACTGGTCGCTGCAACCGAAAGTCCAGGGTGACGTCGCCGCGTGGTTCGGCTCGTTGCCAGCGGTGCCGGCGGCTTGCCAGGGCAGCGAACTGTTGGGCGCCGAGGGTTGCAAGACCAACGGTTTCGACCAGTTCGAGAAAATCGCCTTCTGGAAAACCCCGCAGGCTGAAGGCGGCAAGTTCGTACCGTACAGCCGCTGGACCCAGGATTACATCGCGATTATGGGCGGTCGCTGACACACCGATCACCTGTGGCGAGGGGGCTTGCCCCCGTTGGGTGGCGAAGCCGCCCCAGCAACAGCCACCGCGATCTAGCAGATAAACCGCATTCTCCATTTCAGGGCTGCTGCGCAGCCCAACGGGGGCAAGCCCCCTCACCACAATCAGTATTCCAGTCGCGGATACGCGATCTTGATTCAGATTTTTCAGAAGTCCAGGCAGGGCCGCTGCGACGGCCTTCGCCTTTTTGGAGCACCGCACCATGACGCTTGCAGTCCAGTTCACCAACGTTTCCCGTCAGTTCGGCGAAGTGAAGGCCGTTGACCGGGTTTCCATCGATATTCAGGACGGCGAGTTCTTTTCCATGCTCGGCCCTTCCGGCTCCGGCAAAGACGACCGTGCTCCGCGCCTGATCGCCGGCTTTGAACAACCGACGCGCAGGCACGATGCCGTATTCACGGCGAAGACGTGACCGACCGGGCCGCCGCCGTACCAGCGTGACGTCAACACCGTGTTCCAGGATTACGCGCTGTTCCCGCACATGAACGTTCGCGACAACGTCGCCTACGGTTTGAAAGTCAAAGGCGTCGGTAAAGCCGAACGCCAGAAGCGCGCCGAAGAAGCCCTCGATATGGTCGCCCTCGGTGGCTACGGCGAGCGCAAACCGGTGCAACTGTCTGGCGGTCAGCGACAGCGTGTGGCCCTGGCCCGCGCCTTGGTCAATCGTCCGCGCGTGTTGCTGCTCGACGAACCACTCGGTGCTCTCGACCTGAAGCTGCGCGAGCAAATGCAAAGCGAGCTGAAGAAGCTGCAACGCCAGCTCGGCATCACCTTCATCTACGTCACCCACGACCAGACCGAAGCGCTGTCGATGTCCGACCGCGTGGCCGTTTTCAACAAGGGTCGCATCGAGCAGGTCGACACCCCGCGCAACCTCTACATGAAACCGGCCACCACGTTCGTCGCTGAATTCGTCGGCACCTCCAACGTGATTCGCGGCGATCTGGCGAAGCAGTTGAGCGGCAATCCGCAGCCGTTTTCGATTCGCCCGGAACACGTGCGTTTCGCCGAAGGCCCGCTGGCCAGCCATGAGATTGAAGTCAGCGGCTTGCTGCACGACATCCAGTACCAAGGCAGCGCCACCCGCTATGAAGTGAAACTGGAAAACGGCCAGACCCTGAACATCAGCCAGGCCAACGTCCAGTGGCTGGACACCAGCGCCCAGCACCAGACCGGGCAACGCATCAGCGCGCGCTGGGCACGCGAGGCGATGATCCCGCTGCACGACAATGTTGTGGGCGGGGTGTGAGATGAACAGCGTGGCTCTCCCTCAAACGTCGGCCAGCGGTTCGCCGTTGCGCAGGTTTTCCAATCTGCTGTATCGCCGGCCCAACTTCTATCTGTCGCTGCTGCTGGTGCCGCCGCTGCTGTGGTTCGGCGCGATCTACCTCGGCTCGCTGCTGGTGCTGTTGTGGCAAGGTTTCTACACCTTCGATGACTTCACCATGGCGGTCACCCCCGACCTGACCCTGGCGAACTTCGCTGCACTGTTCCAGCCGTCGAACTTCGACATCATCCTGCGCACCTTGAGCATGGCGATTGTCGTGTCGATTGCCAGCGCCATCGTCGCGTTCCCGATCGCCTATTACATGGCGCGCTACACCACCGGTAAGACCAAGGCGTTTTTCTACATCGCGGTGATGATGCCGATGTGGGCCAGTTACATCGTCAAGGCCTACGCCTGGACCTTGCTGCTGGCCAAGGGCGGCGTGGCGCAGTGGTTCGTTCAACACATGGGACTGGAGCCGGTGCTGCAATTCGTGCTCGGCATTCCCGGCGTTGGCGGCAGCACTTTGTCGACCTCGCACCTGGGCCGGTTCATGGTGTTCGTCTACATCTGGCTGCCGTTCATGATCCTGCCGATCCAGGCCTCGCTGGAGCGCCTGCCGCCGTCACTGCTGCAAGCCTCCGCTGACCTCGGCGCCAAACCGCGCCAAACGTTCATGCAGGTGATTTTGCCGCTGTCGATTCCGGGCATCGCCGCCGGTTCGATTTTCACCTTTTCCCTGACCCTCGGCGACTTCATCGTGCCGCAACTGGTGGGCCCGCCGGGCTACTTCGTCGGCAGCATGGTCTACGCCCAGCAAGGCGCGATCGGCAATATGCCGATGGCAGCCGCGTTCACCCTGGTGCCGATTGTGTTGATCGCCGTTTACCTGACCATCGTTAAACGCATGGGGGCCTTCGATGCGCTCTAAGCCAATCAAACAGGGCGATCAAGCCTCTCTGGGCCTGAAAATCGCCGCGTGGGGCGGGTTGGTGTTTCTGCACTTCCCGATCTTGATCATCTTCCTGTACGCCTTCAATACCGAAGAAGCTGCGTTCAGCTTTCCGCCCAAAGGCTTCACCCTGCACTGGTTCAGCGTGGCGTTTTCGCGCCCCGACGTACTGGAAGCGATCAAGCTCTCGGCGCAAATCGCCGCCATCGCGACGTTGATTGCCATGGTCCTCGGCACCCTCGCGTCGGCGGCGTTGTACCGCCGCGAATTCTTCGGAAAACAAGGCATCTCGCTGATGCTGATCCTGCCGATTGCGCTGCCGGGGATCATCACCGGGATCGCGTTGCTGGCGACGTTTAAGACGCTGGGGATCGAGCCGGGGATGTTCACCATCATCGTCGGCCACGCGACCTTCTGTGTGGTGATCGTCTACAACAACGTCATCGCCCGTTTGCGCCGCACCTCGCACAGCCTGATCGAAGCCTCGATGGACCTCGGCGCCGACGGCTGGCAGACCTTCCGCTACATCGTCCTGCCGAGTCTCGGTTCGGCGCTGCTGGCCGGCGGCATGCTCGCGTTTGCGCTGTCGTTCGACGAGATCATCGTCACCACCTTCACCGCCGGCCATGAACGCACCCTGCCGCTGTGGTTGCTCAACCAGCTCAGCCGCCCACGGGACGTGCCGGTGACCAACGTCGTCGCGATGCTGGTGATGATGGTGACCATGCTGCCGATCCTCGGCGCCTATTACCTGACCCGTGGCGGCGAGAGTGTTGCGGGCAGTGGCGGGAAATAACTGACAACAATTACTCACTGTGGGAACCGAATTTACTGTGGGAGCGGGCTTGCTCGCGAAAGCGGTGTTTCAGCCAACATCAATGTTGAATGTGATGGCCTCTTCGCGAGCAAGCCCGCTCCCACATTGATTCGGTTTCGGCAGGAAAAATATAGTTTCGATGAGGACATAGAGATGCAAACCAAACTCTTGATCAACGGCCAACTGATCGACGGCGAAGGCCCCGCCCAGCAGGTGTTCAACCCGGCGCTCGGCCGAGTACTGGTCGAAATCAATGAAGCCACCGAAGCCCAGGTCGACGCCGCCGTGCGCGCCGCCGACAACGCCTTCGAAGGCTGGTCGCAAACCCCGCCGAAAGACCGCTCGCTGCTGCTGCTCAAACTCGCCGACGCCATCGAAGCCCATGGCGAAGAGCTGGCCAAACTGGAATCGGACAACTGCGGCAAACCCTACAGTGCCGCGCTGAACGATGAGATCCCGGCGATTGCCGACGTGTTTCGTTTCTTCGCTGGAGCCAGCCGCTGCATGAGTGGTTCGGCCGGCGGTGAATACCTGGCCGGTCACACCTCGATGATCCGCCGCGATCCGGTCGGCGTGATCGCCTCTATCGCGCCGTGGAACTACCCGCTGATGATGGTCGCCTGGAAAATCGCCCCGGCCCTGGCCGCCGGTAATACCGTGGTGCTCAAACCGTCGGAACAAACCCCGCTGACCGCATTGCGTCTGGCGCAACTGGCGTCGGAAATCTTCCCGGCCGGCGTGCTCAATCTGGTGTTCGGTCGTGGTCCTACCGTCGGCAGTCCGCTGGTTACGCATCCGAAAGTGCGCATGGTGTCGCTGACCGGCTCCATCGCCACCGGCGCGAACATCATTTCCAGCACCGCCGACAGCGTTAAACGCATGCACATGGAACTCGGCGGCAAGGCCCCGGTGATCGTGTTCGACGACGCCGACATCGACGCCGCGGTGGAAGGTATTCGTACCTTCGGCTTCTACAACGCAGGGCAAGACTGCACCGCCGCATGCCGTATCTACGCCCAGGCCGGCATCTACGAAAAATTCGTCGAGAAGCTTGGCGCGGCGGTCAGCACCATCAAGTACGGTTTGCAGGATGACCCGGCGACCGAGTTGGGGCCGCTGATCACCGCGCAACATCGCGACCGCGTGGCCGGGTTTGTCGAGCGTGCCGTGGCGCAGTCGCACATCCGTTTGGTCACGGGCGGCAAGGCTGTGGAAGGCAATGGTTTCTTCTTTGAACCGACCGTATTGGCCGATGCGCAGCAGGACGATGAAATCGTCCGTCGTGAAGTGTTCGGGCCGGTGGTGTCAGTGACCAAATTCACCGATGAAGCGCAGGTGCTGGGCTGGGCCAACGATTCGGACTACGGCCTCGCATCGTCAGTCTGGACCGCCGATGTCGGTCGCGCCCATCGCCTCGCTGCACGCTTGCAATACGGCTGCACCTGGGTGAACACGCACTTCATGCTGGTCAGCGAAATGCCCCATGGCGGTCAGAAATTGTCCGGCTACGGGAAGGACATGTCCATGTACGGGCTTGAGGACTACACCACCGTGCGGCATGTGATGTTCAAGCATTAAAAGCTTAAAAGCTTCGCGAGCAAGCCCGCTCCCACATTCAACCGCATTCCCCTGTGGGAGCGGGCTTGCTCGCGAAGGCGTCACCGCAATCTCAGGGAAGAAACCGGCACTAAGCACCACCCAGGTTCCACCCCAACCAAGCCAAAACAATAACCACCGACCCGGGCGGCGCCTCCAAGGCCCCGTCACGGTTTCGGACATCCGAAATCTGCCGATTTTCCGGAGCTAACAGACCATGAGTGCATCACCCGATCTCTCCGCAGCCGTTGCCGACAGCGATGCCGAGCAGCTACGCAAGCTGGGCTACACCTCGAATTTCAATCGCAGCATGAGCCTGTGGGAAAACTTCGCCCTGGGCTTCACTTACCTCTCGCCGGTTGTAGGGGTTTATACCCTGTTCGGCCTGTGCCTGGCCGCAGGCGGGCCGCCGATGTTCTGGGCCTATTTGCTGGTCGGTTGCGGCCAGTTGCTGGTGTGCCTGATCTTCGGTGAAGTGGTTTCGCAATTCCCGATTTCCGGCGGCGTCTACCCGTGGGCGCGCCGCTTGGTCGGCAAAAAATGGGCGTGGATGGTCGGCTGGATCTACTCCATCGCCCTGTGCGTCACCATCGCCGCCGTGGCGGTCGGTGCCGGTCCGTACCTGGCCGCGATGATGGGTTTTGAACCGAGCAACAACACCAACATCATCATCGCGTTGTTCCTGACGCTGTTCGCCACCCTGGTCAACCTCAGCGGCACCAAAGTGCTGGCGCGGATCGCCATGTTCGGTTTCCTCTGTGAGCTGATCGGCGCGGTCATCGTCGGCGTCTACCTGCTGGTCTTCGAGCGTCATCAACCGATCAGCGTGTTATTCAACACCTTCGACATCCGCATCGACGGCTCATACCTGCCGGCCTTCCTCACCGCCTCGCTGGCCGGGATGTTCCTGTACTACGGCTTCGAGGCCTGCGGCGATGTCGCCGAAGAAACCCCGAACCCGAGCAAGCAAATCCCGATTGCCATGCGCATGACCATCTACATCGGCGGCATCTCGGCGATGTTCGCTTGCCTGGCGTGATCCTCGCCGTGCCGGACATGCAAGCGGTGATCAACGGCACCGACAAAGACCCGGTCACCACCATCCTCAACAACGCTTTCGGTCCGGTGGGTTCGAAAGTAGTGATGGGCGTGGTGATGATTTCCTTCATCTCCTGCGTCATCAGCCTGCAAGCGGCAGCGAGTCGTCTGCTGTATTCCTACGCTCGGGATGAAATGGTCATCGGCAGCACACTGCTGAAGAAGATTTCCCCTACAACCCAGGTGCCGGTTGCGGCGCTGTTTGTGTCCGGCGTCCTGCCAGCGGTAATCATCGCCCTCGGATTTTTCCTGCAAGACGCCGTAGCGACCATCGTCAGCTTCGCGGCCATCGGCATCTATCTGGCATTCCAGATGATCGTCCTGGCAGCGCTGTACGCACGGATGAAAGGCTGGAAACCAAGCGGCAAATTCACCCTCGGCGCGTGGGGTTTGCCGGTGAACATTGGTGCGTTGATCTACGGTGTCGGCGCGATCATCAACATGGCCTGGCCGCGTACGCCGGATGCGGCTTGGTACATCAACTACGCGATGGTGCTGAGTACGGCGATCGTGATTGGGTTGGGGTTGCTCTACATGTGGCTGGCCAAGCCGTATGACCATGGGACTGCGCCTGCTGGGGATGCCTGGAAGGTTAGTCGGTAAATGATGTTGCCCAGCCCGCGCGATGCGGGCTGGGTTGTTAGATCGGTTGAGGTTTGGAGAGGGTCTCGAACTCGTCCATCAGCAGATGGATTTCGGTGCTGGGGTTGGGTTCGCCGCTGATGGCGACGTCCTCGATGATCTTGGGCGCTAAAGCTCTAGCCTTTTGGAATGGCTCACCCAACAGATGGGAGAAATAGTTAGAGCCTTCGCCTTTCTCGTATTTATCCATGCTCGGTTTTTCTCTGTGGCTTTTGGTCACCAAGTCACCTGGAGAATACTTCCCAACCGCTCGAAATGGCTTTCTATTGAAACCAAAGTGCAGAAGTAGCCAAAACTCAAAACAGGGATACGAAGCAATGACTCTGATTTTCGGGTGAGGCTTAGCCAGATTTAATGCACGGTCAAAACATAGGTGCGTATCGCGATCCAATGCACAAAACACCTTGTCGAAGCCTTTCTGGCGGGCAATGGCTATTTCGACAATGCCACTTGGGTGTGTGACGCCGCAGTGGGCTATTTCCACTTGAGCGTTGGCACGGAAGTGAAAGGCAGCCTCCTCCAAATATCGTTTTCCTGACTTGCTGTCTTCACAGAGGATCAGCACGCTGGGTTGAGGCTTGAACCGTGGTGCCTTTCGGTCAAATAGCCGTATTGAGCGCGCCATGATCAACCCTGCCTTATCAGCGGTAACCCGCGATAACGGCCTTCAAAGTAACGCTTCTCGACATCCTCACTCTCTCGCCCTTCAAAATCATGAACGGAAAAAAGACTCGTTGCGCCGTTAGCGTCGCGTTCGGTAATCCAGAACTGATCGCGCCGAAGTACTTTGGCGTTCATGAGATGAGTATCGTGGGAGGTAAAGATCAACTGAGTGTTCAGCCCACTGTCCAGATGTTTCGCAATGAGATCATCGACTATTGAGGGGTGAAGGCTGCTGTCCAACTCGTCGACAGAAAGGATCCCGCTCCCGTCGGCATGATTGATCATGAACCAGGGCAGCCAGAACCCAATCAGGTTTTTTGTGCCGCCGGACTCCTCTGAAAAATCAAACTCGGCTTTGCCTAAAAGGCTCGTATGGGTCAGCGTTACTTTGTCTTTCTGCGCAGCTGCGAAGAACTCTTTCAAGGTAAGTTTTTTAGTGATCTGAACAGACGCCGCGTCTTCGGTATTGAGCTGGATAGCAGATACAGGAATATCCACGGACCTTAGAAAGTCTCGTAAATTTAGTGTGCAGTCTGATGCCATCCGAAGAAATCTGATGGACGCTGCTGACAACCCCAGCATGTTGTTCTGCTCAATAACGAGTAGACCGGTTTGAAACCAGCTAAATGGACTTCGCAACTGGGCCAACTCTTCGCTGCTGTTCGCAACAGCTTGCGAAATAAAGAGTGTCTTGGGGTTCGTCAGACGTCGCCAGGCATTGTGTACTTCTTTGCCTCCCTGAAGGTTTTCCCCGAAAACGTACTGCTCTCCCTCCTGCGTAAAACGACGCTGATACAGCAGCGTTTCTTTGCCTTTGGGATATGAAACCAGTTCCTCCTCAATGACCCGCTGCGCCGTCAGACGCAGGACAAACCGATATCGGAGCCCGTGTTGAATGAAGTTGTACTCAAAACAACTGGGGTCGTTTTGGAGGTGCGGGTCAAAACGAAATGGAGAGACCGGTAGCAGCTCTTCATTTGAGGTCGGAGGCGCTGCAATCAACTGGCCCATGATCCCCATCGCCCGGATAAGCGAAGATTTACCCGATGCGTTTGGCCCGTAGATCGCAGCCACCTTCAACAAATCCGGGAGCCTTTCTCCACTGACGGATGGCATCAGCAGGTTGCGTTTTTTGCTTAAGCGCGGCGCCGCCGCCATGGACAGGGTTTGCTTGTCCCGGAAGGAGCGATAGTTGGAAACGGAAAATTCGATCAACATGCAGCGAACCCGCAGTTCATTCCTGAAAGCCAAAAAATAAAGCAAAAAACAGGGGCTTGGTGCAGCGGCGCTGCAGCTCATGCAAAAACAGGAAATTCCTACAGACCGAGCCTTCCGGTAAAAGCTCCAATTCCTACAACACGCGGCGCCAGAGTAGACTTGGCGCCGCGAGCGCCTGAACGATAGGCTTTACCTCGTCGCTGCCAAATCAGCGACCCGGGGTCGAAGCCGAAACACTATCAACATGGCGTATCCGCCCCCCATATGAACTGGGGCAATTTTTGCCTTTCAGCTTCACTTTATGGTGGGCCGTGTGGCGCGGGCCTCTCGGCTTTTCCGTGTTGATCGAGAATGTTCCGACTTCGAACGCCGCACGGTCCGCCACCCATAATCTGTCGAAGGATTAGTGGCGGCTCCCTTTTCAACATGGAGTCGAAAAATGCTCAAGCACACGTCTGAAATACCGCCTCATTTCATCCCAACCGTCTTCACCCGCCACAACCGCTTCCTCCACGCACTCATGCAAGACAACCAAGCCTGGTCCTGCGTGCATGACCTCGGTCGCCTGATGGGTCGCCCGATGGACGAACGCCTTACCCTGAAACTCGATCCTGATCAGCGCCGGACTGTCCGGCTACTCAAAAGCGGCAACACCGTAGAATCACTGATGGTAAGCGAATCAGGAATGTATGCCTTGCTGGTCCACCATTTCATCCCGGAAAACCGAAACCTGCGCCAGTGGTTGAGCAACGAAGTCATCCCCATGCTGCGCGATTCAAACGCGGCGTCTGTGGATAACATTCCGAGCCTGACCTCATTGCAGTGGGCCGGCATCTCGGTGCCGCTACTGCACTGGCAGCATCAAGCCTGGATCAAGTGGCGCGACATGCCAGATCTGATGCAGGTACAGAGACCATTCAAGATCATGGGCACTTGCAGTTGAGGGTCAGGTAAATGCAAAACCTGTGGGAGCGGGCTTGCTCGCGAATGCGGTGGGTCAATCACTATCAATGTCGACTGACACGCCCTCTTCGCGAGCAAGCCCGCTCCCACAGGGATTCTGGTGTGTCTGAAAAATGTAAAAGGGGCAGACTTCATAGTCCGCCCCTTGGTATGCCGCTCAAAACCGCGAAACACTCCTCATCGCATCCACCAGATACCGCATCGCAATCCGGTCGCTCTCCGACAACTCTCGATACCGTTCCACCAACTTCATTTCCTCCGAATTGAGCCGCCGCCTACGCCGCCCGGACGCCAGGCACGGGAAGATTCCTAACAGTTCGGTGATGCCTTGTACTTTCGACATGGACGATGTCCTTCTATACGTCAAAAAACTCCAGAAAACCGCATCGCCCTGCTACTTTCAGCAGGCGCTTTGTGCCTGCTGAACCCACCGGCCTGAAGGGCCGAAACCGGTCATGTCCATAGAATAGGAACTTAATCGGCGCTGAAAAGTGGTTTTTAGAGTAATTAGTCGAAAAAAGCAGAAATGCCCTATAAATCAGAAAGTACTGTGGGAAACGCTAACCGAGACTTCTAGTTTCATTGCTGCAACATCGTTGTGCTATCAATCATTTTTTCTCTGTAACCGAACGGTTTAAGCTATTTGGCATCTGTTTAAAGTCCGTTGCGTTTGGCCGAAGGCATGTCCGAACCTCCATTTTTGATCCAGCAGTGCCAGGAACGGCGCGGGATTGTTCACGACAGGTTGTACTTATGCACCGCAGGAATTTGCTCAAAGCATCCATGGCCATCGCTGCCTACACTGGTCTGTCGGCCTCCGGCCTTTTGGCCGCACGCGCCTGGGCCGGGAATGGCGCGGCTGACGGCGACGCGCAGGCGTTCGACTTCGAAGCACTGAAGATCCAGGCCAAACAGCTCGCCACCAGTCGCTATCAGGACACCAAGCAGGTGCTGCCGCCGACACTGGCGACCATGACGCCGCAGAACTTCAATGCGATTCAGTACGACGGCAAGCACTCGCTGTGGAACGAGTTGAACGGTCAGCTGGATGTGCAGTTTTTCCATGTCGGCATGGGCTTTAAGCAACCCGTGCGCATGTACAGCGTCGACCCCAAGACACGTCAGGCGCGGGAAGTGCATTTCCGCCCGTCGCTCTTCAACTATGAAAAAACCACGGTCGACACCAAGCAGCTCACCGGCGACCTGGGCTTCTCCGGGTTCAAGCTGTTCAAGGCCCCGGAACTGGACAAGCACGATGTGCTGTCCTTCCTCGGCGCCAGCTATTTCCGCGCTGTAGACGCCTCTGGCCAGTACGGTCTGTCGGCTCGCGGTCTGGCAATCGATACCTATGCCAAGAAACGTGAGGAATTCCCGGACTTCACCAAATTCTGGTTCGAGACGCCGGACAAGGACAGCACCCGCTTCGTGGTCTACGCCCTGCTCGATTCGCCGAGCGCTACCGGCGCCTACCGTTTCGACATCGATTGCCAGGCCAATCAGGTGGTCATGGCCATCGACGCGCACATCAATGCCCGCACGGCCATCGAACAACTGGGCATCGCGCCGATGACCAGCATGTTCAGCTGCGGCACCCACGAGCGGCGCATGTGCGACACCATTCACCCGCAAATCCACGACTCCGATCGACTGGCCATGTGGCGCGGTAACGGCGAGTGGATCTGCCGTCCGCTGAACAACCCGGCGACCTTGCAGTTCAACGCCTTCGCCGACACCGACCCGAAAGGTTTCGGCCTGGTGCAGACCGATCACGAGTTCGCCAGCTATCAAGACACCGTCGACTGGTACAGCAAACGCCCGAGCCTGTGGGTAGAACCTACAACCGCGTGGGGCGAAGGCTCTATCGATCTGCTGGAAATTCCTACGACCGGCGAGACCCTGGATAACATCGTCGCGTTCTGGACGCCGAAGAAGCCTGTAGCGGCCGGTGATTCGCTGAATTACGGCTACAAGCTCTACTGGAGCGCCCTGCCGCCGGTCGGCACGCCGCTGGCGCGGGTCAACGCGACTCGTTCGGGCATGGGCGGCTTCGTTGAAGGCTGGGCGCCGGGCGAGCACTACCCGGAAGTCTGGGCCCGCCGGTTTGCCGTGGACTTCACTGGCGGCGGCCTGGACCGCTTGCCGGAGGGTGCAGCGATCGAACCGGTGGTCAATTGCTCGAATGGCGAGGTAAAGGACTTCAACGTGCTGGTGCTCGATGACATCAAGGGTTACCGGATTACGTTTGACTGGTACCCGACTAATGACAGCGTCGCACCGGTGGAACTGCGGTTGTTTATTCGCACCCATGACCGGACGTTGAGTGAAACCTGGTTGTACCAGTATTTCCCGCCGGCGCCGGATAAGCGTAAGTACACCTGAGGGTAAAGGGTCGGCTGATCCGGCCCCTTCGCGAGCAAGCCCGCTCCCACATTGGTTGTGTGTACACCACAAATCCACTGTGGGAGCGGGCTTGCTCGCGAAGACGGCCTTACAGACAACCAAAATCCCCGCATAGAAACTCAAAAGCCCCGATCAACCTGACCGGAGCTTTTTTTGTTTCTACAGCTTCACTCAGTCGCGCAAATCCGACTCATGAATCGGCTGATCCCGATGCGTCGCCCGCTGATACTGCGCCGGCCAAACAGCCTTGCGCCCGCCCAGATCATCATCGGCGTGCAGCGGCCAGTACGGATCACGCAGCAGCTCCCGAGCCAGGAAGATAATGTCGGCCTGACAGGTCCGCAGAATGTGCTCAGCCTGCGCCGGCTCGGTAATCATTCCTACCGTGCCCGTGGCGATACCTGACTCCTTGCGCACCCGTTCGGCGAAGCGGGTTTGGTAACCCGGCCCTATCGGAATTTCCGCGTTGGCCGCCGTACCGCCCGACGACACGTCGATCAAGTCCACGCCCAAGTCCTTGAGGCGTCGCGCCAACTCCACGGTTTCATCCGGATTCCAACCATCTTCCACCCAATCGGTGGCTGATACCCGCACAAACAACGGCAACTCTTCAGGCCAGATCGCGCGCACCGCTTCGGTGACTTGCAGCACCAGCCGGATGCGATTTTCGAACGAGCCACCGTACTGATCACGGCGCTGATTACTCAGGGGCGACAGAAATTGATGCAGCAGATAACCGTGAGCAGCGTGGATCTCGACCACTTTGAAACCGGCGGTCAGTGAGCGTTTTGCCGCCTCGACGAACGCCTGAATGACTTCAGCGATCTGCCCTTCATCCAGTTGTTTAGGCGCGGTGTGTTGTGGGTCGAATGCAATCGGCGAAGGACCGACCGGAGTCCAGCCGCCATCATCCGGTTTGAGGCTGCCATGCTTGCCAAGCCACGGCCGATGAGTGCTGGCCTTGCGCCCGGCGTGGGCCAGTTGAATGCCAGCTATCGCACCTTGGGCCGCAATAAAGCGGGTGATGCGTTGCAGCGGTTCGATCTGTTCGTCATTCCACAGGCCGAGGTCCTCGGCGGTGATGCGACCCTCGGCAGTCACCGCCGTGGCCTCGGTAAAAATCAGACCGGCCCCGCCAACCGCGCGGCTGCCAAGGTGGACCAGGTGCCAGTCATTCGCCAGGCCATCAACGCTGGAGTACTGACACATCGGCGATACGGCAATGCGATTGAGCAGGGTCAATTGGCGAAGGGTATAGGGTTCAAGCAGCAGACTCATGGGGCACCTCTCGAATCAGTGGGCAGGCTCCAGGGTTCTGTTTGAAAAGTCGACGAGTGACAGGAAAAGGTGCAGCACCCGCCCCCGCGGGCAAAAAATTCGACAAGACGTCACAAGGCCAATCAAGCAGTGCTTAGAGCCTAGTCGACAACGGGGGATGAGGGAGGGTTCAAGAAATGAAACACCCCAAATTCGAGGTCAACGCGAACCTGTGGCGAGGGAGCTTGCTCCCGCTCGGCTGCGCAGCAGTCGTAAACCATCCTGCGTGGTGTGTCTGGCGAAATTCGATTGCAGGTTTTGGGGCTGCTGCGCAGCCCGGCGGGAGCAAGCTCCCTCGCCACAATAGCTGTCAGCGATTAGCGAGGTTCGATGTGGGCAATCATCAACTGCACCGTCTCGTTCCCACGAAACTCGTTGAGGTCGAGCTTGTAGGCCAATTCCACCCATTTGATGGTCGGATTCGGCCAGATATCGCGGTCAATCCCGAAGGCAATGCCATCCAGCTTCACCGAGCCACACTCACTTTTCAGCACCACTTTGAGGTGCCGCTCGCCGACCACCCGCTGCTCGACTAATTGGAACACCCCGTGAAACAGCGGTTCAGGGAAGTGCTGCCCCCAAGGTCCGGCGTGGCGCAGGGCGCGGGCCAGTTCCAGGTGAAACTCTTCGACCGCCAACGTGCCGTCCGACAGCAGGCGACCGGTCAGGTCTTCTTCGCGAAGTTGCCTACGCACTTCAGCGTCAAAGGCCTCGGCGAACAGCGGAAAATTCGCTTCCGGCAACGTCAAACCCGCCGCCATCGCGTGGCCGCCGTATTTGCTGATCAGATTCGGATGCTGCGCCGCCACCACGCTCAAGGCGTCGCGAATATGGAAGCCCTGAACCGAACGTCCCGAGCCCTTGAGCAAGCCATCGCCGGCATCGGCAAAGGCAATCGTCGGACGGAAATAGCGTTCTTTCATACGCGAGGCGAGGATGCCGATGACACCTTGGTGCCACTCGGGATCGAACAGGCACAAGCCGAACGGCATCGATTCCACCGGCAAATCCTTGAGCTGGGCCAGCGCCTCACGCTGCATGCCCTGCTCGATGGATTTGCGGTCCTGATTCATGCCGTCGAGCTGGGCCGCCATTTCTCGGGCACCGGCAGCGTCTTCGGTGAGCAGGCATTCGATGCCCAGGCTCATGTCATCCAGGCGTCCCGCCGCGTTCAGGCGTGGGCCGACGATAAAACCCAAATCTGTTGAAGTGATGCGTGCATGGTCACGCTTGGCGACTTCGAGGATCGCTTTGATCCCCGGCCGAGCGCGGCCGGCGCGAATCCGTTCCAGGCCTTGGTGCACCAGGATGCGGTTGTTCGCATCCAGCGGCACCACGTCGGCGACGCTGCCCAGTGCCACCAGGTCCAGCAACTCGCCGATGTTCGGCTGCGGCTTGCTCTCGTACCAGCCCAGATTGCGCAAGCGCGCGCGCAGGGCCATCAGCACGTAGAAAATCACCCCGACACCGGCCAGCGCCTTGCTCGGAAACTCGCAACCGGGCTGGTTCGGGTTAACGATTGCATCGGCCAGCGGCAGTTCATCGCCGGGCAAGTGGTGGTCGGTGACCAATACCTTGAGCCCGGCCTTTTTCGCCGCGGCCACGCCTTCGACGCTGGAGATGCCGTTGTCCACGGTGATCAGCAGTTGCGGCGTGCGGGTCAGCGCCACTTCGACGATTTCCGGGGTCAGGCCGTAGCCGTACTCGAAACGGTTCGGCACCAGATAATCGACGTGAGCCGCGCCCAACAGTCGCAGGCCAAGCACACCGACGGTACTGGCCGTGGCGCCATCGGCGTCGAAGTCGCCGACGATCAGAATCCGCTGACGCTGTTCCAGTGCCGTCACCAGCAGATCCACCGCCGCGTCGATGCCTTTGAGCTGCTGGAACGGAATCAGCCGCGCCAGGCTCTTGTCCAGTTCAGCCTCGTTCTGCACGCCACGCGCCGCGTACAGGCGGGTCAGCAGTGGCGGCAGATCACCGAGGAATGGCAGGGTGTCGGGCAACAGGCGAGGTTCGATGCGCATGGGGTGACAGGTGCTTCTCTTGAATACGTAGGATAAAACCGGATAACGCGAACGGGCGGCGAAAAATCAGCCGCGCTCGCCGCTCAGCCACTGCAACTGGACTTCGTGCTGACCACGGTCATCGGTGACGAAAATCGTCCCTTCGCTGATCATCACGTCCCACTTGATAACGCGGGGCATGTCCTTGGCCAGGGTTTCCAGCACGTCTTGCGGCACGGCGGCGATGTGCACGTTTTTCAGGTTCTTGATCGCCGGGATCACTTTGGTTTCCCAGACACGCAGGCTGCCGTAGGCCAGCAGGCTGGTGCGTTCGGTGCGACGCGAACACCAGGTCAGGCGATCGGCATCCGGCTGGCCGACTTCGATCCAGTGCAGGACACGGTCATCCAGGCTCTTTTCCCACAGGGCCGGTTCATCCACGTCTGACAGACCGCGACCAAACGACAGTTGCTCGTTGTACCAGAAGGCGTAGGCCAGCAGGCGCACGGTCATGCGCTCTTCGGTTTCCGAAGGGTGACGGGCGATGGTCTGCTTCACGCTCTCGTAGACGCTGCGGTCGAGGTCGGTAAGGTTCAGTTCAAACTTGTAGGTCGTGGACGGCTGGGCCATGAACGGGCTTCTTGATACGAGGAAAGGCGGCAAGTCTAACCGATGCGGTAGGCAATCAACGAATTGACGACCATCAACCTTGGGCGACTGACACGCGGCTATGTTAAAACGCTCTATCGATCGCCCTTTGTCCTACAGGATCCGTCATGCCATTCACCGGAAAACCGCTCTCAGGTCTGAAAGTCATCGAATTGGGTACGTTGATTGCCGGGCCGTTTGCCTCGCGCATTTGCGGTGAGTTCGGCGCCGAAGTGATCAAGATCGAATCCCCGGACGGCGGTGATCCGTTGCGCAAATGGCGCAAATTGTATGAAGGCACTTCGCTGTGGTGGTTCGTCCAGGCACGAAACAAGAAGTCCCTGACCCTGAACCTCAAGCACCCCGATGGCCTGGCCATTCTGAAAAAACTGCTCAGCGAAGCCGACATCCTGATCGAGAATTTCCGCCCTGGCGTGCTGGAAAAACTCGGGTTGGGCTGGGAGGTCCTGCACGCGCTGAACCCGAAACTGGTGATGGTGCGCCTCTCGGGTTTCGGCCAGACCGGGCCGATGAAAGACCAACCTGGGTTTGGCGCGGTCGGTGAATCCATGGGCGGCCTGCGCTATATCACCGGGTTCGAAGACCGGCCACCGGTGCGCACCGGGATTTCTATCGGCGATTCGATTGCCGCGCTCTGGGGCGTGATCGGCGCGTTGATGGCCTTGCGTCATCGCGAGGTGAACGGCGGTCTGGGCCAAGTGGTGGATGTGGCGCTGTATGAAGCGATTTTCGCCATGATGGAAAGCATGGTGCCGGAGTTCGATGTGTTCGGTTTCATCCGCGAACGCACCGGCAACATCATGCCCGGCATCACGCCCTCCTCCATTCACACCAGCGCTGATGGCAAACACGTGCAGATCGGCGCCAATGGCGATGCGATTTTCAAACGTTTCATGCTGATTATCGGCCGCGAAGATTTGGCCAACGACCCGTTGCTGGCCAGCAATGATGGCCGAGACAGCCGTCGCGACGAGATTTACGGGGTCATTGATCGCTGGGTCAATTCACTGCCGCTCGACAGCGTGATCGGGCAATTGAAACAGGCCGAGGTACCGGCCAGCCGGATTTTCAGTGCCGAAGACATGTTCAGCGATCCGCAGTACCTGGCCCGGGAAATGTTCCTCCAAGCCAAACTGCCAGACGGCAAGGACTTCAAGATGCCAGGGATTGTGCCGAAACTCTCTGAGACACCCGGCACTTCCGAATGGGTCGGACCGCAGCTGGGTGAACACAATGCGCAGGTACTTCACGATCTTGGGTATGACGAGGGACAGATCGCAAAACTTCGTGAAGACGGGGCTATCTAAGCTGAAGCGCCTGATTTCATCCATCCTTCATCACACCCGTCGCCGGTGTGCAGTGGGGCTTATCGGACTATTGGCAGGCCATGCGTCATTCACGTGGGCACAACCAAAAGAGAACTTGATCTGGCTGTTGCGCGACTTGCCGCCAATGACGATCTTCGAAGGCCCGAAAAAAGTCAGGGGGTCATCGACCAACTGATGCCGCTTTTGATCGCGGGTATGCCGCAATACGACCACACCCTGATGCGGGTGAACCGAGCGCGCGGCATGCAGATGCTCCACGAAGAATCGTTTACATGCGATCCCTCGCTGATCTGGACCAAAGAACGGGAAAAGTGGATCGTGTTTTCCACCCCGGTTTTTCTGGCGGTGACTAATGGCCTTGTGGTCCGCCAGGAGTTCCGATCAACGCTGGCGCCTTATCTAGTCGACGGCGAAGTCGATCTGCCCGCACTGCTGAGCAGCGGCAACAACAGAGTGGGAATAATTGCCGAACGCAGTTACGGCCCCTACCTGGACGCCCTGCTGCAAAAGGCGCCGGACGGCGCTTTGACGCCCCACTACGGAAACGATGCGCTCGGAAGTCTGTTGCAGATGCAGCGCCTGGGCCGACTGCAGATGGTACTGGGCTATTGGCCGGAAATCCGCTACCGGGCCAGCATTGAACACATTGCCGACGACGAGCTAGCGTTCTATCCGGTCAAGGGTGCGGGCAAGTACCTGCCTGGCTACATCGGTTGCTCGGCAACACCTCAGGGCCGGCAAGCGATCAGCGAGATCAATCAACTGCTGCGCACCCTGCCCCACGACCGGCTCAACCAGTCATATGCCGACTGGCTCGACCCGGAACGGCGCAGCGACTACCTGGAAGAAGCCAAGGCCTTTTTCGAACATCAGGCCAATCAGTAACGAATTTCGGGCAAAAAGAAACCCCGAGAAGTGGGGAGACGACTCGGGGTTAAACGTGGCCTACATAAAGACCAGTAGCAGCAAGCTACAAGCACCGGAGCACAATGCTTGATCCTGCTGTTACAAGGTCTGACTGACCTTGGCGCAGGAAGGTTCCCACAAAAAACAATTCAATTACGATTGGCCAGGATCTTGTCCTGGGCCGCATTGCGCAACGCCGCGATTACGCAGGGCTCCAGACGTCCTTCGGCGATCAGCACATCGCGGTGCAATCCATCAACGACATCCGTCAGCAGCCACTTATCGGTCAACTGCGCCTGATTGAACGCACGCTCCACGACAATGGCACCGGCAGCACTTTTTAATGTCACCAGGCATTCGCCATGGGCACCCGACGGGGTCAACGTAACCTGATACGGGCTCAGAGCCTCACCGAGCAATAGACTGATACTTTCCATCTCGATCACCACTCAATAGTCCGAAAACAAAGTGCCTGGGAGGGCGTGTCTACAGTAAATGACCACTGCCCCGAGAAGAAAGTTCTGGATACCGACCGCGAACGGTACCTGCATCTGCGGGAAATAGAGCATGCACCGCAAAGATGACAGGGATAAAACAGCCGGCTTCAGGCCCTGACTTGAAGTGCTGCCTGCTGCAGATAGGCATCCAGCAGCCTTCGCATCAACACCGCAGAAACGGGGGTATGCAGGTGCCCCAGGAGTTTGACGTCGCTGGTGGCTAGCAGCGCCTTCAAGTCCGGCATGACGCTCGACACCACACTCCCGAGCAGAATCAGTGCGCGTGCCTCGTGGTGCTCCACCAGATGTCGCACCAATGCCAACCCGTCGCCGCCCTTGAGTTGCGGATCGCACAACGCGATATCGACCGCGCCCCTGCGACCCAGGGAACGCAGCGCCGCCGCCATTGACGGCGCCGTGAGCACGTCATAGATACCCACGGCGTTGAGCATCTGGTGCAACGCCATCATCTGGAAAGGGTTGTGTTCAAGAATCAGAATTTTGAGCGAGCGCATAAGCGACCTCTGGAACGACACTCGCGGACTCTCACCGCAGTTGCCAACCACTCTAGGGGAGCCTCCTTCAGGCTCCCATCGGAAAAGTAGTCGCGCTCCATAGGACAATTCCTAAATTCGCGAGGAACACCGACACTGACCCGAGCCTCTGCGCTGGCCTATATCGGTCCATCCTCCCAGCAGCCCGCGCAACTGCCCGTCTGCACTGTAAAACGGCACGGTCCATTGGTAGATGTCCCTCACACCGTTGTTGAACCGCAACTGACGATGACTGAACCGGGTCTTGCGTGTATTGAGCTGGGAGATGAACTCGGCATGCAACATTTCGGCGGTCTCCTTGGGCATGACATCGACTTCGATCAACTGCCGCCCCTGAACCTGGTCGAAACGGGTCGACAATCCTTCCTCATAGCTTTTGTTGCACATGATCAAACGCCCCTCCAAATCACGAACAAACATTGGATCGGGCATCGCATCGATCAACGCATGCTGAAAAGCGAGCTGGTCGCTGAGGTCTTTCTCGGCGTCCAGGCGCTGCTTGATCAGTGCGGCCAGTCGTCGGTTCCAGAACAGGGAAAGCACGCCGAACATACTGACGATAAACATTCCCCAGCAACCCCATTGGGTCACACGCCGCCAGAGTGGGAGCGCAGGCTTGGGGGCAATACCTTCGAGCCATTTCAGGCGAATGGCCCGCAGCTCGGCCGGCGGAAAGGCTTCAAGGGCCTTGTTGAGGATGCTCAGCAGTTCTGGTTGCCCCTTGCGCACGGACAGATGGTCGGCTTCCCACATACCTTCCACCGTATGTCCTACCTTCAGCAGCCCCAATGGATACAGCTGCGCCCCGGTTTCGTTCTCGATGGTGGCGTAGGCTTCGCCACTTTCAACCAGCGCACGAGCTTCGGCGTAGGTCTTGACCGTACGCAGCTGGATGTCCGAATAGTCACGACGAATAGTCTCTTCCAGTGCATGCCTGGCAGGTAATACCAGAATCCTTTCCGACAACTGCTCCAACGACTGCAACAGCGGCGCCCCCGAGCGTCCGACCAACGCCCAGCCAGAACCGCCAAACGCATGACTGAAATCCAGAAACACTTTGCGTGGGTCATTCATCGCCAGCGTAGTGCTCATATCCGCCTCGCCGCTTTCCAGGCGCCCAAGCAATTGATCGGTGGAAAACGACTCTTCATGGATAAACAGCAGCCCTGTCATGGCACTGATCTGATTGAGCACATCGTTGTTCAAACCAACCCAGTGGCCATGTTCATCCTTGAACAGGTAAAGCGGGTACTGCATAGACGCGACGATCACCTTCGGGTGCTCGCGAACCCATTGCCGCTCCAGAGCGTCAAGCCCGATGGCTGTACCGACGACTGATTCCCGGGACTCATAAGTCGCCAACTGCGCGGCCAATCCACATGGGCCAAAGCCCAGGGTGCCCAACAAAAAAATCCAGCACATGGCTGGTCTGAACCCTCTCAAAAACCGCATTGCCACTTCCTTCGTGATCAACTCGCCCGTCCTTCAGGGGCGAAAACGCGACAAGTGTGGCACGCAGAAACAAGAAAGCCCGTCAGGAGACGGGCTTCAAAATGTGACAGCTTTGCGGGTTTAGAGAGGCTTGCCGCGGTTACCATGCTGACTGACAAAGGCCTGCACGGCTTTCAAGTCGTTCGGCAACACCGTGCAACGCTCTTCTCTCTCAAACAAATCAGAAAGATGTGCAGGTAGTTCGAGAGCTTTTCCTACACCGGCTTTTTCCACTGCATCCGGGAATTTGACCGGATGAGCGGTGCCCAGGATCACCATCGGGATATCCAGGCTACGGCGGCACTCGCGTGCGGCTTTGACGCCGATGGCGGTATGCGGGTCCAGCAACTCGCCCGTCTGTTCGAAGACCTCGGCGATGGTTTCGCAGGTTTGCGCGTCATCCACGGCCAGGGAATCGAACAGTTTGCGGGCTTCGGTCCAGCGTTCCTGTTCGACGCTAAAACCGCCACCTTGCTTGAAGCTGTCCATCAAACCGGCAATTGCAGCGCCATTGCGACCGTGCAGGTCGAACAGCAGACGTTCGAAGTTCGACGACACCATGATGTCCATCGACGGCGACAGCGTGGCGTGCAGGGTTTCCTTGACGTACTGATTGCCGCTCATGAAACGGTGCAGGATGTCGTTGCGGTTGGTGGCGACGATCAACTGGTTGATCGGCAGGCCCATATTGCGCGCCAGGTAACCGGCGAAGATGTCGCCGAAGTTGCCGGTCGGTACCGAGAACGACACCGAACGCGCCGGGCCACCCAGTTGCAGGGCTGCGTGGAAGTAGTAAACGATCTGGGCCATGATCCGCGCCCAGTTGATCGAGTTCACGGCTACCAGGCGCGTGCCTTTCAGGAAGCTCTGGTCGGCGAAGCTGTTCTTGACCATTTCCTGGCAGTCATCGAAGTTGCCTTCGATGGCGATGTTGTGGATGTTCTCGCCGAAGATGGTGGTCATCTGGCGACGCTGCACTTCAGACACACGGTTGTGCGGGTGCAGGATGAAGATGTCGACGTTTTCGCAGTGCTTGCAGCCTTCGATGGCGGCCGAACCGGTATCACCGGAGGTCGCACCGACGATCACCACGCGCTCGCCGCGTTTTTCCAGCACGTAGTCGAGCAAACGACCGAGCAGTTGCAGGGCGAAGTCTTTGAACGCCAGGGTCGGGCCGTGGAACAGCTCCAGGACCCACTCGTTGCCGTTCAGCTGACGCAGCGGTGCAACGGCGCTGTGGGAAAACACACCGTAGGTTTCTTCAAGAATCTTTTTGAAATCGGCATCAGGAATGCTGCCGGCAACGAACGGGCGCATCACCCGGAAGGCCAGCTCGTGATACGGCAGGCCGGCCCAGGAAGCGATTTCTTCCTGGGTGAAACGTGGCAGGCATTCCGGCACGTACAGGCCGCCGTCAGTGGCCAGACCGGCCAGCAAAACGTCTTCGAAATTCAGGGCCGGTGCCTGGCCGCGGGTACTGATATAACGCATGACTGGCTCCAATAGACAGTGTTCGCAAACCCGGGCCCGCACGCGAGCCCGGTGAACGATAACGGCTTAGTTCAGGTGCTCGACGCGGATCCGCACAACTGGACCGACCACGCCCGCCAGCGCTTCGAGGGCGGCGATCGCGTCGTTCATGTGCTGTTCCAGCACACGGTGGGTCAGCAGGATCATCGGCACCAGGCCGTCGTGTTCCTCGACTTCCTTCTGCATGATCGATTCGATGTTGATGCCGCGTTCCGACAGGATGCTCGCCACTTGGGCCAGCACGCCTGGATGGTCCTTGGCCTGAATCCGCAGGTAGTAAGCGCTTTCGCAAGCTTCGATCGGCAGGATCGGGTGCGCCGACAGCGAGTCCGGCTGGAAGGCCAGATGCGGCACACGGTTTTCCGGGTCCGAGGTCATGGCGCGAACCACGTCCACCAGGTCGGCGATCACCGACGAAGCGGTCGGCTCCATGCCGGCGCCAGCGCCGTAGAACAGGGTCGAACCGGCAGCGTCACCGTTGACCATTACCGCGTTCATCACGCCGTTGACGTTGGCGATCAGGCGATCAGCCGGGATCAGCGTCGGGTGCACACGCAGTTCGATACCGGCCGCAGTGCTGCGGGCCACGCCCAAGTGCTTGATGCGGTAGCCCAGCGCTTCGGCGTAGTTCACGTCAGCAGTGGTCAGCTTGGTGATGCCCTCGGTGTAGGCCTTGTCGAATTGCAGCGGAATGCCGAACGCGATGGACGCCAGGATCGTCAGCTTGTGAGCTGCGTCGATGCCTTCAACGTCGAAGGTCGGATCGGCTTCGGCGTAACCCAGGGCTTGCGCCTCGGCAAGTACGTCTTCGAAGGTGCGACCCTTCTCGCGCATCTCGGTGAGGATGAAGTTGCCGGTGCCGTTGATGATGCCGGCGACCCAGTTGATGCGGTTGGCGGACAAACCTTCACGGATTGCCTTGATCACCGGAATGCCACCGGCAACCGCCGCTTCAAACGCAACGATTACGCCCTTCTCACGAGCCTTGGCGAAAATTTCATTACCGTGAACGGCGATCAGTGCCTTGTTCGCGGTGACCACATGCTTGCCATTCTCGATGGCCTTGAGTACCAGCTCACGGGCAACGGTGTAGCCACCCATCAGCTCTATAACGATGTCGATCTCAGGGTTCGTGGCCACTTCGAAGACATCGTTGGTAATCGCAATACCGGTCGTTTGGAACTGAGGCTTTGGCGTGCGCATGGCAATTTGTGCCACTTCGATTCCACGCCCGGCACGACGAGCAATTTCCTCGGCGTTGCGCTGAAGTACGTTGAAGGTACCGCCACCGACGGTCCCTAACCCACAGATGCCTACTTTGACCGGTTTCACTGTGAACTCCCCATAAAACGGCCGACGCAAGGTCGGCCGTGAAAACAGCCGCATGCTGCGGCTCTCTATTAATGGTCCGGCGAAGTTACCGCCGAACCATGATCGTCAAAGGCTGACCGTGACGATGCGAATTATTTCGCGTCCAGCGCCAGTTTGGCGACTTGTGGCGCAGGCTGGTAGCCCGGAATGACCTGACCGTCGGCCAAAACGATGGCCGGCGTGCCGTTCACACCGATCGACTGACCAAGGGCGAACTGCTTGGAAACCGGGTTATCGCACTTGGCGGCCTTGATTTCCTTGCCATCGACCATCTTGTCCATCGCGGCTTTCTTGTCTTTCGAGCACCACACAGCTTGCAGCTGTTCGTCACCCGGCGAGCCCAGGCCCTGGCGCGGGAACGCCACGTAACGCACTTCGATGCCGCGCTTGTTCAGCTCAGGTACTTCGGCGTGCAGTTTGTGGCAGTACGGGCAGGTGGTGTCGGTGAAGACGGTGATGTGCGACTTGGTTTCGCCGATGGCCGGGTAGACCACGGTTTCTGCGACCGGAATGTCGTTGATCAGTTTGGAAATGCCCAGGCGTTCGGTTTTCTCGGTCAGGTTGACCGGTTTACCGTCCTGGAGCTGGAACATATAGCCCTGAACCACGTACTGGCCGTCGGCGCTGGCATAGAGCACGCGACTGCCCTTGAGTTTGACTTCATACAGACCGGCCAGCGGGCTCGCGCTGATGGTTTCGATCGGTGTATCCAGCTGGAGGCTTTCCAGGCTTTTACGAATGGCTTTGTCAGCCGCGTCATCGGCGACGGCAAAGGTGCTGACCAACGCAATGGCTGCGGCGGCGAAAATATGGGTCAGACGCATGAGAACTCCTGAAGGCGGACAAATGGGACGATCAGAACGCCCGTGCCGAAACACCGGGTCATAAACGCCCATCGTGCAAACCGGCAAAGCCTACCACATAAGGCTGGCGTGGCCGAATGCGGGTGATGCAAGAGAAAACACGATGCACGATTGGCAATACTCATTGTGGCGAGGGGGTTCACCCCCGTTCGGCTGCGCAGCAGTCGCAAACCGAGACTCCCGGTGTCTTTAGTTAAACCGAGTGACGATTTTTGGGGCTGCTTCTCAACCCAACGGGGGTAAACCCCCTCGCCACAGGTCAGCATTTCAATTTCAGGAATTATGTCAGCCGCGCGGGTGGTGTTTGGCATGCAGGTCTTGCAGGCGCGCTCGAGCGACATGAGGTGTAGATCTGGGTGGTCGACAGGTCGCTGTGGCCGAGCAGCATTTGCACCACCCGCAGGTCAGCACCGTGGTTGAGCAGATGCGTGGCGAAGGCATGGCGCAAGGTATGCGGCGACAGCGACTTGCCGATCCCGGCGACCTTGGCCTGGTGCTTGATGCGATGCCAGAAGGTCTGGCGGGTCATCTGTTCGCCGCGCTGGCTCGGGAACATCACATCGCGAGGCGCCCGCCGAGCAGTTCGCCACGGCCGTCACGCATATAGCGCTCGACCCAGACAATCGCTTCCTCGCCCATTGGCACCAGACGCTCCTTGCTGCCCTTGCCCATCACCCGCAACACACCCTGACGCAGGTTGACCTGCTCCAGAGTCAGGCTGATCAATTCGGTCACCCGCAAGCCGCAGGCGTACAGCACTTCAAGCATGGCGCGGTCACGTTGGCCGATGGCTTCGCTCAAGTCCGGGGCTTTTAACAGAGCCTCCACATCCGCTTCCGACAAGGATTTTGGCAGCGGCCTGCCGAGTTGCGGCATATCGACGCGCAAAGTCGGATCGACGCCGATCAGCTTTTCCCGCAACAGATAGCGATAGAAGCCACGCACGCCAGAGAGAAAACGCGCGGTGGAGCGGGGTTTGTAGTTTTGCTCAAGGCGCCAGGCCAAGTGGTCGAGGATCAGCTCGCGGCCGGCGTTGATCAGCTCCAGGTTCTTTTCCTGCAACCAACCGTTGAACAGCGCCAGGTCGCTGCGATAGGCATCGCGGGTGTTGTCGGAAAGGCCTTTCTCCAGCCACAGGGCGTCGAGGAATTGGTCTATGAGGGGATGGTCGATGGCGGGCATAGAGGCTCAGGCAACTGGAAAACTGACGGCAAGTCTTTCATAGCCTGCTGTGGCTTTACAGGGCCTGTTGTCATTGCGGCGTTTAATGGATCGATTCGCGGGCAAGCCACGCTCCCACAGGCTTATCCGAGGTAAATCGCAGGCAACAAAAAAGCAGCCCGTAGGCTGCTTTTTTCTGCATCGGAAGCTGGACTTAAGCCAGTTTTTCCTTGATGCGAGCTGCTTTACCGGACAGGTCACGCAGGTAGTACAGCTTGGCTTTACGTACGTCACCGCGACGTTTAACGGCCATGCTGTCGATTTGCGGGCTGTAGGTCTGGAAAGTACGCTCTACGCCAACACCGTTGGAGATTTTACGAACGGTGAATGCACTGTTTACGCCGCGGTTACGCTTGGCGATAACAACACCTTCGAACGCTTGCAGACGCGAACGGTCGCCTTCCTTCACTTTCACCTGAACGACAATAGTGTCGCCCGGGGCAAAGGTAGGGATCTCTTTGGTCATCTGCTCTGCTTCGAGTGCAAGGATGATTTTGTTAGTCATGCTGTGCTCCTAAGGTAAATCGTCGGATCTACCATCGATACGTTGTTAACTATCGTCCCGCTCGCGGATGTATTCCTCGAGCAGCTTCTTCTCTTCTCCAGAAAGCGAGCGGCTTTCCAGAAGATCGGCGCGTCGTTCAAAGGTCCTACCAAGGGACTGCTGTAAACGCCATCGCCGGATATGCGCGTGATTGCCACTTAGCAACACGTCGGGAACACGCTGATCCGCATACACCTCCGGTCGGGTGTAGTGCGGGCAATCCAGCAGACCATCCGTAAAGGAATCTTCCTCGGCGGAGTCTGCATGCCCTAAAGCTCCAGGCAGCAGTCGTGTAACCGCATCGATCAGGACCATCGCCGGCAGCTCGCCGCCAGACAGTACATAGTCGCCAATCGACCACTCTTCATCGACATGAGCATCAATAAAACGCTCGTCAATGCCTTCATAGCGGCCGGCAATCAGGATCAATGCATCCGAATTCGCCAACTCGCGTACCGCCGACTGAGTCAGTTGACGGCCTTGGGGGGACAGGTAAATTACCTTCGCCGCCTCCCCGGCTGCTGCCTTGGCCTGAACCAGAGCATCTTCCAGGGGCTTGATCTTCATCACCATGCCCGGGCCACCGCCAAATGGGCGATCGTCCACAGTGTGATGTCGATCCGTCGTGTAGTCTCGCGGATTCCAACAGGTGAGCTGCAACAGCCCCTGTTTCACCGCACGACTGGTGATGCCGTACTCGCTGATGGCGGAGAACATCTCGGGAAACAAACTGATCACTTCTACGCGCAAGTTAGCCACGCTTAGAAGTCCGCATCCCATTCCACCTTCATCTCGCCTGCGGCAAGGTCGACAACCAACACGCATTGCTCCGTATAGGGCAACAGGCGTTCGCGATCATCCAGGCTGCCAGCGCAAGGCTTGACCACCATTACATCATTGGCGCCGGTTTCCAGAAGATGATCGATCTTCCCGAGCAATTGCCCGAGTTGGTCAATAACCTTCAGACCTTCCAGCTGGTACCAGTAGTACTCGCCGTCGGTCAATTCAGGGAACAGGTTGCGCGGCACGCAGATCTCATAACCGGCCAGAAGACGAGCTTCTTCACGGTCATCAAGATCCTTGAGCTTTGCGACCAGGAACTTGTCGTTCCCTCGTCCGCTGACCAGCTCAACCTGTTTGACGCTGCCTTCGCGCTTGAGCGTCCAGGTTTTGTATTGCAACAGGTTTTCAGTCGGATCAGTAAAGGAGTAAACCTTCACTTCGCCGCGAACGCCATGAACAGAATAGATCTTGCCGATAACGATCAAATCATCAGCAATGGCTGGCGTCGCGTTCATATTGCTCAGGCCGCAGCCTTAGATGCATCCTTCAACAACTGAGCAACACGCTCAGAAGGTTGTGCACCAACGCTCAGCCAGTAGGCTACGCGCTCTTGGTTCACGGACAGACGGATTTCTTGACCACGAGCAACAGGGTTGAAGAAACCAACCTGTTCTTTGTGCGAACCGTCGCGCGGGTTGCGGCTGTCGGTTACGGTCAAGTGGTAAAACGGGCGCTTTTTGGAGCCGCCAAGGGCAAGACGGATTGTTAGCATGTGAACATCGTTCCTGTAGTCGGTGCTGCAAATCTAAAGGCACAGCGGGCATAGGTGCCCGAAAGGCCGCATATTCTAAGGAATATCCGGACTTTTGCAAATGTCTTTTTCCGACGGCCTTTCGGTCGTCATCCAGATTTGCTATAGAGCCGTCGTTGAAAACGGCCAGTCAGCTCCCGCCAAGTGCGGGTTTGCTGGAGTTCCCACATTTCTGTGGTACTGCGCCGACATGACTGCCGGCGCGAATTCTTTACATTTTCGGCATGCCGCCGCCGGGCAACATACCGCCCATGCCGCGCATCATTTTGGCCATTCCGCCTTTTGCGGAGAATTTCTTCATCATCTTCTGCATCTGCTTGTGCTGCTTGATCAAGCGACCGATGTCCTGCACCTGGGTGCCGGAACCCAACGAAATCCGACGTTTACGCGAACCGCTGATCAGGTCAGGGTCGCGGCGTTCGGCCGGGGTCATGGAATTGATGATGGCTTCCATCTGCTTGAACTGTTTCTCTGCCGCGCCCTGGGCATTGCCCATTTGCGCCAGGTCTCGCCGCCGATGTTCGGCAGCTTGTCCATGAGGCCGCCGAGGCCGCCCATATTCTTCATCTGTTGCAGCTGATCGCGGAAGTCTTCGAGGTCGAAGCCCTTGCCCTTCTTCAGCTTCTTGGCCAGTTTGTCGGCCTTGTCCTTGTCGAGGGTCGCTTCGGCCTGTTCGATCAGGCTGAGCACGTCGCCCATGCCGAGGATGCGCGAAGCAATACGCTCAGGGTGGAACGGTTCGAGCGCTTCGCTCTTCTCACCCATACCGATGAACTTGATCGGCTTGCCAGTGATAGCGCGGACCGACAGGGCGGCACCGCCCCGAGCGTCGCCGTCGACCTTGGTCAGGATCACACCGGTCAGCGGCAGCGCATCACCGAAGGCCTTGGCCGTGTTGGCGGCGTCCTGGCCGGTCATGGCGTCGACCACGAACAGGGTTTCGACCGGGTTGATCGCGGCATGCAGCGCCTTGATCTCGCCCATCATCTCTTCGTCGATGTGCAGACGACCGGCGGTATCGACGATCACCACGTCGATGAATTTCAGTTTTGCTTCTTTAATAGCTGCTTGCGCGATGTCGACCGGCTTCTGGCTCAGGTCGGACGGGAAGAAGGTAACACCCACTTCAGCGGCAAGCATTTCCAGCTGCTTGATCGCGGCCGGACGGTAAACGTCCGCGGACACGACCATGACCGATTTCTTTTTGCGCTCTTTAAGGAAGCGCGCGAGTTTACCGGCGGTGGTGGTTTTACCAGCGCCCTGCAAACCGGCCATCAGCACGACGGCTGGCGGAACGGCGCTCAGGTTCAGGTCTTCGTTGGCCGCGCCCATCAGGCTTTCGAGTTCGGCCTGGACGATCTTCACGAAGGCCTGGCCCGGCGTCAGGCTGCGCGACACCTCGGTGCCGACGGCGCGTTCCTTGACCGAATTGACGAAGTCCTTGACCACCGGCAGGGCGACGTCGGCTTCGAGCAACGCCATGCGCACTTCGCGCAGGGTGTCTTTGATGTTGTCCTCGGTCAGCTTGGCCTTGCCGGTGACATGGCGCAGCGTCTGCGAGAGACGGTCGGTTAAGTTTTCAAACATTGCGCGATCCTTTCAGGCCCTGTGTAGACCGGGATAATGGCGGCCCAGACCGGAATAAACATGTGCTCGGCGAGCCTGCGGCGTGGGCAGGTCGCGGATTATAGCGAAGACTGCGTCCGGCGGACACCTCGCTGTCAGGTTGTATGGTCTTTCGTGCAATGAGGGTTCTATGCCAAACTCAGCGCCTTTCGGGCTTGCCTAACAGGATTTATGCTCCCCTTGTCACCGAGTTTGCTTACTACCCTCGCCGCCGCCTGCTTATATGCCGCTGCGACCCTCTATCAGGGCACTCGTCTGGCCAGTGGCGCCAAGGCGAACAAGCGCCTGTTGGTCACGCTCGGCGTATTGGCCGTGCTGGCCCACAGCGCCAGTCTGTTCACTCATTTGCTGACGCCGATCGGCCTGGGCCTGGACTTCTTCAGCGCCGCCAGCCTGATTGCCGCGGCGGTTATCGCCCTGACCCTGCTGGCCTGCTCGCGGATTCCGGTCGAGAACCTGCTGGTGTTGCTGTTCCCGCTCGGGGCCGCAACCGTGCTGCTGGCACAGTTCGCCCCGGCCGGTACGGTGCAGATCATCGATGAGGAGCCAGGCATCCTCGCCCACATTCTGTTGTCGATCCTCGCCTACGGCATGTTCACCATCGCGGTGTTCCAGGCCTTGCTGTTGCTGGTGCAAGACCACCAGCTCAAAAACAAGCATCCGTCCGGGCTGATCAAGAACTTCCCGCCGCTGCAAACCATGGAAAGCCTGCTGTTCGGCTTCCTCTGGGCCGGCTGGACGCTGCTGTCGCTGTCGCTGATCTCAGGCTGGCTGTTCGTCGAGAACCTGTTTGCCCAACATCTGGTACACAAGACCCTGCTGGCCTGCCTGGCCTGGATCGTCTTCAGCGTATTGCTCTGGGGCCGTAATCGCCTCGGCTGGCGCGGGCATAAGGCGATCCGCTGGACCCTCGCCGGTTTCTGCCTGCTGATGCTGGCCTATTTCGGCAGCAAGCTGGTTCGTGAATACATTCTGCACATCTGACGGGCGGCAATAATGGACGACTTGCCCATAGGGCCGATGCTCGCAGTGATGGTTCTGCTGATTCTGTGGTCGGGGCTGTTTACCGCCATCGAAGTCGCGCAACAGCACCTGCTGGCCCAACGCACGGCGTCGCGCGCCAGTGACAAACCTGTGGCGAAGCTGAACTTCCCGCTCAACAGCCTGATCCTCTGCAACACCCTGTGCCGTGCACTGGTCATGGTCATCGCCACATTGCTGGCGATTTTCGCCTGGGCGGAAAAGGGCCCATGGGCCGCCTGCCTCGGAGCCGGCGCCATCTTGTTGGTGCTCGCCGACTACCTGCCTCGCACCCTCGCCGTACGCTATCCGGACGCGATTCTGAGCCTGGGCAACACCTTGCTCGGCGCGCCGCTGAAAATCATCTATCCCATCGCCTGGCTGCTCAATGGCTTCAGTCAATTGCTGATGCGACCGTTCGCCCGCAAGGTCAACGTGGTGCAACAGAGCGAAGACGAGGCGCCGGCGGAGCGCCACGACGATCAGGAACACGCCAACTGCCGCCCGCACGCGCTGTCGGGCATCCACGCCCTGGACAACATCACGGTCAACGACATCCTGGTGCCGCGCAGTGAGGTCGACGGGATCAACCTCGACGACTCCATCGAAGAGATCATCGAACAGTTGCGCAAAAACCGCCGCACGCGCCTGCCGGTGTTCCATAGCGACATCAACCAGGTCGAAGCCGTGCTCAACACCCGGCAGATCCGCCATCTGCTGCCGGACGCAAGCCTGACGGTCGAAGCGTTGCTGGCGGCCAGCCACGAACCGTACTTCGTCCCGGAAAGCACTCCGCTGCAACTGCAACTGCTGAACTTCCACAAGCAACAGCGGCGTTTGGGCATGGTGGTGGACGAGTACGGCGAAGTGCTTGGCATCGTCACCCTGGAAGATATCCTCGAGGAAATCGTCGGCGAGTTCGAAAGCGAGCACAGCCTGGACAACCCACATGTCCACCCGCAGGCCGATGGTCGACTGGTGATTGAGGGCGCGGCGTCGATTCGCGAACTGAACAAGAGCCTGGGCTGGCACCTGCCCAGCGATGGGCCAAAAACCCTGAACGGCTTGGTGACCGAGGCGCTGGAAACCATTCCCGAAAGCGCGGTTTGCCTGAAGATCGGGCGTTATCGGTTGGAGATTCTCGAGACCGAAGACAACCGGGTTACTCGGGTGATGGTGTGGCATACCAGTTCGGTTCCGGTGCTTTCCAAAATCTGACGCGGTCCTTTTGCTTAAGGCGCAGAACCCAGTGGGAGCGGGCTTGCTCGCGAAGGCGATTTCATATTCAGCAGAGATGTTGACTGATAGCCCGCTTTCGCGAGCAAGCCCGCTCCCACATGGAATTCACCTGACTGACTGGCATTGGGGTTGCCCCCATAACCACTAAGCCCCCGCAAACTCTAAGCCCCTTGTTGAATCATTAGCCGCCTTCCTATAATCGAGCCGCTTACCCAAGCCCCGCCCTACCCCAGTGCTACCCGCACGCTGCGTTAAACCCACATCCCTGGGTGTTCGACCATAATAATTCGCTCCACTGGAGCATGACTGTCAGGGATCACCGCATGACGACCAGCACCGTTTACAGCGACACCGCGCCTGTCCAACCGACGAACTCCGCCACCCGCGTGGCCACCGCGAGCTTCATCGGCACTGCCATCGAGTTCTACGATTTTTACGTCTATGCCACCGCCGCCGCGCTGGTGATCGGGCCGGTGTTCTTTCCACAGACCTCCGGCACTGCCCAGATGCTCTCGGCGTTTCTCACGTTCGGCATTGCCTTCCTTGCACGACCATTGGGTTCAGCACTGTTTGGCCACTTCGGCGACCGCATTGGGCGCAAATCGACACTGGTCGCGTCGTTGCTGCTGATGGGCGTCTGCACCACGCTGATTGGTGTGCTGCCGGGTTACGACAGCATCGGGGCTTGGGCGCCGATCCTGCTCTGTGTGCTGCGCTTCGGCCAAGGCCTGGGATTGGGCGGCGAATGGGGCGGCGCGGCGCTGTTAGCAACGGAGAATGCGCTCCGAAGGGCAAACGCGCCTGGTACGGAACCTTCCCGCAGGTCGGCGCGCCGATCGGCTTCCTGGCGGCCAACGGTTTGTTCCTGACGCTGGCCATGACCCTGAACGACGAACAGTTCCGCGCCTGGGGCTGGCGGATTCCGTTCCTGTTGAGCGCCTTACTGGTGATGGTCGGCCTGTACGTGCGCCTCAAACTCCACGAAACTCCGGTGTTCGCCAATGCCATGGCCCGTCAGGAACGGGTGAAGATCCCGCTGGTCGAGCTGTTCAGCCAATACTGGGCGCCGATGTTGCTGGGTGCCGGGTCGATGGTGGTCTGCTACGCGCTGTTCTATATCTCGACGGTGTTTTCCCTGAGTTATGGCGTATCGACGTTGGGCTACACCCGCGAAACCTTCCTCGCGCTGCTGTGCTTTGCCGTACTGTTCATGGCCGCCGCTACGCCTTTATCGGCGTGGGCCAGTGACCGTTACGGGCGCAAACCAGTGCTGATCATCGGTGGCGTGCTGGCGATTCTGTCCGGGTTCTTGATGGAACCGCTGCTGACCCACGGCACGACCTGGGGCGTGGCGCTGTTCTTGTGCATCGAGCTGTTTCTGATGGGCGTGACATTTGCGCCGATGGGCGCGTTGTTGCCGGAGCTGTTTCCGACTCACGTGCGCTATACCGGTGCGTCGGCAGCCTACAACCTCGGCGGCATAGTCGGGGCCTCAGCGGCGCCGTTCTTTGCGCAGAAACTGGTGGCGATGGGGGGTTTGAGTTATGTCGGCGGGTATGTGTCGGGGGCGGCGGTGCTCAGCTTGATAGCGGTGCTGTGCCTGAAAGAGACGCGTCACAACGATTTGAATCGGGTGGCCTGATAGACCGCCATCGCGAGCAAGCTCGCTCCCACATGGGAATCGGGGGTGTACACACAATCTGTGGACAACCAAGAACCCTGTGGGAGCGAGCTTGCTCGCGATAGCCGCGCCTCGGTTTACAGCTCTACTACAACAGCCTGAGATGCACGGGTCGCTTTAGCACGAGCCGCTTCAATCGATTCATCCCGTGCCAACGCCACGCCCATCCGGCGCTGACCGTTAACTTCAGGCTTACCGAACAGACGCAACGCCGTATCCGGTTCGCTCAATGCCGCACCGAGGTTGGAGAAAGCGGTCTGAGTCGACTGCCCTTCCACCAGAATCACCGCCGAAGCCGAAGGCCCGAACTGACGGATCAACGGAATCGGCAGCCCCAGAATCGCCCGAGCATGCAGCGCGAACTGCGACAGGTCCTGGGAAATCAGGGTCACCAAGCCAGTGTCATGCGGGCGCGGCGACACTTCGCTGAACCACACCTGATCACCTTTGATGAACAACTCGACGCCAAACAGACCACGACCACCCAAGGCTTCGGTCACGGCTTTGGCGACGCGCTCGGATTCAGCCAGGGCAATCGGGCTCATGGCTTGTGGCTGCCAGGATTCCTGGTAGTCGCCCTTCTCCTGACGGTGACCGACCGGCGCGCAGAACGTGGTGCCGCCGACGTGACGCACAGTCAGCAAGGTGATTTCGTAGTCGAAGTCGATGAAGCCTTCGATGATCACCCGACCTTTACCGGCACGCCCCCTTCCTGGGCGTAGTCCCACGCGGTTTTCACGTCAGCGGCGCTGCGCAGCAGGCTCTGGCCTTTGCCCGAGGAACTCATCACC
The DNA here is from genome assembly GCF_034344865.1 of Pseudomonas sp. 10S4. NCBI lineage: Bacteria > Pseudomonadati > Pseudomonadota > Gammaproteobacteria > Pseudomonadales > Pseudomonadaceae > Pseudomonas > Pseudomonas sp. 10S4. Next base: position 3,092,849 of record NZ_CP133774.1, on the reverse strand, counting down.
GGTTTGACCACGCATGGGAAACCGAGGTCTTCGACAGCTTTGCTGTAATCCTCAAAGGTGTCGGCGAAGTGGTACGGCGAGGTCGGCAGGTCCAGCTCTTCAGCGGCCAGGCGACGGATGCCTTCGCGGTTCATGGTCAGCAGCGCGGCGCGCGCGGTCGGGATCACGGTGAAGCCTTCGGCTTCCAGCTCGACCAGGGTCGCGGTGGCGATGGCTTCGATTTCCGGCACGATGAAGTGCGGCTTCTCGGCTTCGATTACGGCAGCAGGGCGGCGCCGTCGAGCATGTTGATCACATGGCTGCGATGGGCGACTTGCATGGCCGGCGCGTTGGCGTAACGATCGACGGCAATCACTTCAACGCCCAGGCGTTGCAGCTCGATCACCACTTCCTTGCCCAACTCGCCACAGCCACACAGCAATACGCGGGTCGCGGTTGGCGACAATGGAGTTCCGATACGGGTCATCTCAGGTCCTCAAAGAAGCGGATCATCGAGGGAACAACGCTTGGCGCGCTTCCCATGGGGAGAAAGCGCGGCATTTTACATGAACCTGAGGGTTTGGCTTTAGCTGGCGACGGCCTGTTTGCGCAGGCGCCAGGCCATGATCAGCCAGACGGCCGTCACCCCGACGAACTTCGAGCCCATGGCGGTGAGGATGACGGCCGGGGTGAACGCGCCGATCATGCCAAAGAAGATGAAGGTATCGAGGGGAATGCTCAGGGCCGAACTTATCCACAGCCGATCGTGCAACGGGCGCTTGGTGATGCTGAACACCAGCCAGTCGATGCACTCGGACACCGCGAATGCCGTGGCACTGGCCAGGGCGATGGATGGATCGGACGTCACGTAAGACAGCACCAGCGCCGCCAGCATCGCGGCGATGGCGCCGTGGCCGAAGCGGGTTTGCACCATGTCGCGCAGCACAAACACCAGCCCGCCCCAGGCCGACCAGATGATGTCCAGGTGCGGGGCGGTGGAAAAGGCGTAGTTGATCAGCACGACGCTGCTGATGTAGGAGATCAGGAAGAGCATGGGGCGTGGGGATACCTGTCAGTTTGGTGGACAGGGTACTTCAGACAGGTGAATTGGGCCAAGAGAGGTAGTGAGGGTGATGGCCTCTTCGCGAGCAAGCCCGCTCCCACATTGGACCGCGCCCGCCAAGACAACTCGGTCTACTGTGGGAGCGGGCTTGCTCGCGAAGGCCGCACCTCAATTATCGGATTTGACCCCGATCATCCAAAGCAACCCGCTCGACTTGGCCCGCTCATGACACAAACCCAACACCTTGCGCCGCTCCGCATTGTCCATCCGGCTCCAACGGGTAATCTCTTCCACCGTGCGCTGGCACCCGGTGCAAATATCCTGCTCATCCAGTGCGCAAATGTTTACGCAGGGGGATAGCACCGGTCGTTCAGTGGCGTTCATTCTTCCTGCTCGACCAGATCGCGGGCGTAGCGCTGCGAGTTATGCACATAGTGGGCGGCGCTGGCTTCGAGCATTTTCTTCTGTGGCTCGGTGAGTTCGCGCACAACCTTGCCCGGCGAGCCCATGACCAGCGAACCGTCCGGGATCTCCTTGCCTTCACCGATCAGCGAGTTGGCGCCGATGATGCAGTTCTTGCCGATTTTCGCGCCGTTGAGGATCACCGCGTTGATGCCGATCAGGCTGTAGTCGCCCACCGTGCACCCGTGGAGCATGGCGTTGTGGCCGATGGTCACGCCGGTGCCGATGATCAGCGGGTAGCCCATGTCGGTGTGCATCACCGTGCCGTCCTGGACGTTGCTGTTCTTGCCGATCAGGATCAGTTCATTGTCGCCACGCAACACGGCGTTGAACCAGACATTGGCGCCCTCTTCCAGCTTGACCTTGCCCACCAGCACAGCATTGGGGGCAACCCAGCTCTGTGGATGGGTTTCGACGCGGGCGTCGCCCAGGCGATATTTCATCTTATTGTCCTCAAGGCTCAGGCAGCCGCGCTGTCTTGCCATACGAAAGATGGCTTCAAATATTGATAAAGCTTTTGGGTGGGTGGTGCAGGCTGATGTCGGCGTCATAAAGCAGGTTGATCAACTCGACGATCATGATCGCGGTCAAACCCCAGATCTTGTATTCACCATAACGATAGCTCGGCACATACCAACTGCGACCCTGGTAATCGATGCGATGCGTGTGTTCGCGCGGGTCTTCTCGAAAGAACTCCAGAGGCACGCTGAACACAGCCGCAATTTCGGCATCGTTGGCCAGGTATTCGACGTAATCAGGAATGACGCCGACATAGGGCGTGACCTTGATGCCGTGCAGGGAGATCAGCGGACTGAGCGGGCCGATCACTTCCACCAGCCCCGGCGGCAGGCCGATTTCTTCTTCGGCTTCGCGTAAGGCAGTGAAAATAAGGTCAGGGTCTTCGGGGTCGCGTCGCCCGCCGGGGAAGGCGACTTCGCCGCCATGGGTCGAGAGCCCGCTGGCGCGCAGGGTCAGAACCAGTTCCGGTTCGTCACTGCGGGTGATCGGCACGAGTACCGCCGCCTCGGGGAAACGCTTGTCGGTTTCCAGGGTGCGTGGCGTGTGGTTGCTTACCCGATGCAGTAGCTCGTCCAGCATGAGTGTTCTCGATCTGTGCCTGTAGGGTCTGTTGACGTTTGCTGACGACCGCGTTGCGCGCCAACGCGCGCGATGCTGCGTTGCGGGATTTGCCAAGGGAACAGACATTAGCTGCATCCCGCGCCTTGCCTCGCACGCGTTGGCACTGCAACGCGGTTCGCCAGCAAACGTCAACAGACCCTATGCATCATGCACCAATCACACCGACCGCCCAACCCCCGAACTACCGCATGTCGCGAAACGACAACTTGCCGACAGACACTGCCGCACGCCAAGATAGGCGCAGCATTCAGGAACCCAAGCATGAAATTTTGCAGCCAGTGCGGCAACCCGGTCACCCAGCGCATTCCCGAAGGCGATTCGCGCCTGCGATTTGTCTGTGACAGCTGTCAGACCATTCACTATCAGAACCCCAATATCGTCGCCGGTTGCGTCGCGACCTGGGGCTCGAAGGTGTTGCTGTGCCGGCGAGCCATCGAGCCACGACTCGGCTACTGGACGCTGCCTGCCGGCTTCATGGAAAACGGCGAGACTGTCGAGCAGGCCGCCGTGCGCGAGACCGCCGAAGAAGCCTGCGCCCGGGTCCGCAACCTGAGCATCTATACGCTGATTGATGTGCCGCACATCAGTCAGGTGCATGTATTCTTCCGCGCCGAGCTGGTGGACCTGGACTTTTGCGCCGGCCCCGAGAGCCTGGAAGTGCAGCTTTTCGAAGAAGCCGATATCCCTTGGTCCGAGCTGGCTTTCCGCACGGTGGGCCGTACTTTAGAATGCTTCTTCGCTGACCGGCAGACGGAGGTCTACCCGGTGCGTTCCGAGTCGATTCCGCCACTGACTCAGCCAGCCATCATCTAAGCTCTTATCAGTACTTATAAATAGTCGCGACACCTCTAGGGATATCGTTTCAATGCGCTGGTTGCTTGCCCTGTTTTGCCTGTCATTCGTTGTCGTGTCCCAGGCCTCCACCGTGGTCACTCTGGATGGCAAGCCCATCGAAAAAGTGCTGATACTCAAATCCGCCCATCAATTGCAATTGATCGCCGACGGCAAGCCGCTACGAACCTACCGTATCTCCTTGGGCAAACAACCCCGGGGCGCGAAGCTGATGGAAGGCGACAAGCGCACGCCAGAGGGTTTTTACTGGGTGGATTGGCGCAAGGTCAGTGACCGTTTCAACCTGGCGATGCACATCTCCTACCCGAACATTGCCGATTCCGCTCGCTCCCGGCGCGAAGGCGTCGATCCCGGCGGCATGATCATGATCCACGGCACCCCCGACACCTACGACTACCCGGAAAACCTGTTCCACACCCTGGACTGGACCGACGGCTGCATCGCCATGCGCAACATGGACATGCGCGAGGTCTGGGGACTTGTGCCGGATGGCACGATGATCGAGATTCGGCCTTAACCCCTCTTCTGCAATTGCGCCGAGCCTTTGCGGCCAGGGGGCTTTTTGTGGCGAGGGAGCTTGCTCCCGCTGGGCTGCGAAGCGGCCCCAAATTTGATCTGGCACCGCGCTCTCTGATTTTAGGGCCGCTTCGCGCCCCAGCGGGAGCAAGCTCCCTCGCCACAAAAGCATCGCGTCGCCGCAAATCCCCTCTCTCGACCGCTACCTTCTGTCGCCCTCCGAAAAAATAAATCAAAAGATCGCAGCCTTCGGCAGCTCCCACGGTGGAGATACCAATTCCCACTGTAGGAGCTGCCGCAGGCTGCGATCTTTGCTTCTGTAATCCCCGCCCGTAATACCACTTAAAGCCAACCCCCACTAAACCAGCCCAGCAGGCCCGGTTTTCCTGCGCTTCGAGCAAAGTGGTCTCATTGACATGGTATTTAAGTGGTATTACGTTTCGTCCTACAACCGGGCGACAACAATCCAATATCCGCATCGGAAACAACCTACATGAATGACATCCAGGCCCTACGTCCTGACGACTCCCAGCCGACGCCGCTGTACCTGCAACTGGCGCGCAACCTGGAAGCGGCGATCCACGCTGGCCAATGGAAAGCCGAACAAGCCATGCCGTCGGAGCGCAGCCTCAGTGAATTGCTGGGCATCTCCCGCGTCACCGCGCGCAAGGCGCTGGAAGTCTTGTTCGATCAAGGCCTGATCCGCCGCAACCAGGGTTCCGGCACCTTCATCACCCCACGCCTGGAACAACCGCTGTCGCGCCTCTCCGGCTTCAGCGAAATGCTCCGTCTCAAAGGCTTCGTCCCCGGCTCGCAGTGGCTGGAGCGGGAAATCACCCCGCCAACCCACGAAGAACTGATCCGCCTCGGCCTCTCGCCCAACGACAAGGTCGCGCGGCTCAAACGCCTGCGCAAAGCCGATGACACGGTGATGGCGATCGAGATGAGCACCCTGCCCGCCTCGATCATTCCCAAGCCGCAAGCGGTGGGCGATTCCCTCTACGAATTCCTCGACGGCATCGGCAAACCGATCGTCCGCGCCTTGCAGCACATTCAGGCGATCAACGCCTCGGACGAATTCGCCGCGCTGGTCGGCATCGCCCCCGGCACTGCCATGTTGCTGATGACCCGGGTCGGCTATCTGGAAGACAACACCCCGATCGAAGTCACCGACACCTATTGCCGCAACGACTACTACGACTTTGTCGCAGAGCTCCGTAGATAAAGAGCGTCGTCGATAAATACGCAACCGAGAACCGATCATGTCCGAAGACAACATCCTCACCGCCCACGGCTGGGTTCGCGGCCGGCTGATTCACCAACACGGCAAAGTCGTGTCCATCGAAGGCGTGCCCTGCGATCCGGCCGACAACGACCTGCCTTACCTGCTGCCAGGTTTCATCGACCTGCACGTTCACGGTGGCGGCGGCAAAGACATCATGGAAGGCGCCACAGCCTTCGAAACCATCACCAAAACCCACGTGCGTTTCGGTACCACCTCGCTGCTGGCGACCACCATGACCGCGCCATCGGAAGAGATTTCCAGCGTGCTCAAAGCCGTCGGCGAATACTGCGAGCAGCGGCCGAAAGGCAGCGCCCGGGTGCTCGGCGTGCACCTTGAAGGCCCGTACATCAACCCCGGCAAACTCGGCGCGCAACCGAATTTCGCCCACACCGCGTTGATGACCGAAGTCGAAGAATACCTGGCGCTGGCGCCGATCCGTGTGATCACCATTGCCCCGGAAATCGCCGGCCACGACGGTTTGATCCGGGCCCTCAGCGCTCGCGGCGTGCGCATGCAAATCGGCCATACGCTCGGCAGTTACGAGGAAGGCGTGGCCGCACTGGATGCCGGCGCCACCAGTTTCACCCACCTCTATAACGCCATGAGCCCGCTGCATCACCGCGAGCCGGGCATCGTCGGCGCGGCATTGGCCCACGCCAAATACGCCGAACTGATTCCAGACTTGCTGCACGTTCACCCCGGCGCGATGCGCGTCGCACTGCGCTCGATCCCGTGCCTGTATTGCGTCACCGATTCCACCGCCGCCGCTGGCATGCCGGACGGTGAATACAAGCTCGGCAGCCACACCGTGACCAAATGCCTGGGCGGTGTGCGCCTGGCCGACGGCACCCTGGCCGGCAGCACCCTGACCATGGATCAGGCGTTGCGCAACCTGGTGAAGATCGGTTTGCCAATCGCCGAGGCCTCGCAACGTCTTTCGCAATTCCCCGCCGACTACCTCGGCATCCCCGAACGCGGCCGCCTGCAACCCGGCAGCTGGGCCGACTGCGTGCGCCTGGATCGCTCACTCACACTGACCGCCGTCATGGTCGAAGGAGAAGACATTGACTTCAAAAATGCTTGAAGAGGCGCTGTCCTCGTTCGAGGCCGTGCAAGCCCAATTGCAACAACTCGACCCACAGATGATCGAGATCGCCGGACGCCTGCGCCGTCAGCCACCGCAAGTGGCGATGACCATTGCCCGTGGCAGCTCCGACCACGCGGCGAGTTACTTTGCCTACCTGACCATGCAGCAACTGGGCATTCCGGTGGCGTCGTTGCCAATGTCGGTGGTGACCATGCAACAGGCGCCGTTGAAGGTCAGCGGCCAGGTCGCGTTCGCCTTCTCGCAATCGGGGCAAAGTCCGGACCTGGTGAACAGCCTGCGTCTGCTGCGCAAACGTGGCGCCCTGAGCATTTCGATGGTCAACGCTGAAGGTTCACCGCTGGAAGCGGCGTGTGAGTTCAGCTTGCCGCTGTTGGCCGGCACCGAAAGCAGCGTCGCCGCAACCAAGAGTTTTATCGCCACCCTCAGCGCCAGCGCGCGGCTTATTGCGCACTGGAAAGACGACGTGGAATTGCTGGAGGCCGGCAACGCCCTGCCGCAAGGTCTGCGCGATGCAGCGCAGCAGGATTGGAGCCTGGCCATCGACGCCTTACGCGATTGCCAGCGCCTGATGGTGATCGGCCGTGGCGCCGGTTTTGCCATCGCTCAGGAAGCCGCGCTGAAATTCAAGGAAACCTCGGCGATCCAGGCCGAAGCCTTCAGCAGCGCCGAAGTCCGTCACGGCCCGATGGCGTTGATCGGCGAGCAATACCCGCTGCTGGTGTTCGCCCCGCCGCGGTGCCGAGCAGGCCGGTTTGCTGAGTCTGGCCGCCGACATGCGCCAGCGCGGCGCCCGCGTATTGCTGGCTGCGCCGGATGACGTCACTGAGCGCGACCTGACCCTGACCCGCGCAGAGCACCCGGCCCTCGATCCGATTCTGGCAATCCAGAGTTTCTATGTGATGGCCGCCGGTTTGGCCGTCGCCCGTGGCATGGACCCGGACCAGCCGCGGCACTTGAGCAAAGTGACGCGCACGCACTAAGCCTGAACTTTGACTGCATTCCTGATGAGTACCGAGCCATGCACAACAATAATAAAGAGCTGACCTTAAGCGCCCCGCTCAGCGGCCCGGTGCTCACGCTCGCCAAAGTCCCGGACCCGGTGTTCGCCAGTGGCGCCATGGGTGACGGGATCGCCATCGACCCGCTGAACGACACGCTGCATGCACCCTGCGCCGGTGTCGTGGTGCACGTCGCCCGCACCGGCCACGCCATCACCTTGCGCGCCGACAACGGCGCCGAATTGCTCCTGCACCTGGGCCTCGACACCGTCGAGTTGCAGGGCGAAGGCTTCTCGGTGCTGGTCAAGGAAGGCGCGCGGGTCAGCAATGGCCAGCCGTTGCTGCGCTATGACCTGGACAAGGTCGCACAGCAGTGCAAAAGCCTGGTCAGCCTGATGATCCTGACCAACAGCCAGGACTTTCAGGCGCGGCCGATTACATTGAAATCGGTGAAGGTTGGTGATCCGCTCCTGCACATCGTTCGACGACTGGCCAATGGTGCCCAGGCTGAAGTCGAAGTGTCCGGTATTGAAGTTCACGGCCATGTGCGCATCGCTCATCGCGGTGGGTTACATGCACGGCCAGCCGCGCTGATTCGTCAGACAGCGCAAGGCTTCAAGAGCAAGTCGCTGCTGCATTTCGCCGGTAAGTCGGCGTCTTGCGACAGTTTGATCGGGCTCATGAGCCTGGCCATCGGCGAGCAGGAAGAAGTTCAAGTCAGCACTCAGGGCCCGGATGCTAAAGCGGCGTTGCAGGCGTTGTTGAGCGCGTTATCCACAGCCCTGGTCGAAGACAGTCACGCTGCGGCGCCAGTATCGATTGCCCAGCGTCATCGCGCGGCTGAAGTGGGTGTGTTGCACGGTGTTTGCGCGGCGCCCGGTCTGGTCGCTGGGCCACTGTTTCAGTTGAACGCGATCAGTCTGCCTGTGGACGCCGGCAGCCACGATCCCGAGCAACAACTGCGCGCCCTCGACACTGCGCTGAACGTCGTGCGCAGCGAAATCGATCACACCCTGACCCAGGCCAGAAAGCACAAAAACACCGACGAAGAAGCGATCTTCGCCGCGCACGTGGCGTTGCTCGAAGACCCGGCGTTGCTGGATGCGGCGGCACAATCAATAGGCCAAGGCATGGCCGCAACCCACGCCTGGAGCCAAGCGATCGACGTGCAATGCGACGTCCTTCAGCAACTCGGCAGCGCATTGCTAGCCGAACGCGCCAACGATCTGCGCGACCTCAAACAACGGGTATTGCGTGCCTTGCTGGGTGAAGCCTGGCACTACGACGTGCCGGCCGCTGCCATCGTCGTCGCCCACGAATTAACGCCTTCGGACTTGCTGCAACTGAGCCAGCAAGGTGTCGCTGGCTTGTGCATGGCGGCGGGCGGCGCGACGTCCCACGTGGCGATTCTGGCTCGCGGCAAAGGTCTGCCGTGCATGGTTGCGCTGGGTTCGGCGCTGCTGGATCAGAAGCAAGGCCAAGCGGTGGTGCTGGATGCCGACGGCGGTCGCCTCGAACTGACGCCGACCGCCGAGCGCTTGGCCGAGGTTCGTCAGGCACAACTCGATCACCAACAACGTCGCGCCGAGCAACAGGCCCAGGCGCACACCCCGGCGCGAACCCTCGACGGCGTGCACATTGAAATCGCAGCCAACGTGGCATCAAGTTCTGAAGCAGCCGATGCGTTGGCCAATGGCGCCGATGGCGTCGGTCTGTTGCGCACCGAGTTTCTCTTCGTTGATCGCAACACCGCGCCGGACGAACAGGAGCAGCGCCTCGCCTACCAAGCCGTGCTCGACGCCATGGGCGACAAGTCGGTGATCATCCGCACCATCGACGTCGGCGGCGACAAGCAACTCGACTATCTACCGCTGCCGGTCGAAGCGAACCCGGTACTCGGTCTGCGCGGTATTCGCCTGGCTCAGGTACGGCCGGAACTGCTCGATCAACAACTGCGCGCGCTGCTGCACGTCAGCCCGTTATCGCGCTGCCGGATCCTGTTGCCGATGGTCACCGAAGTCGATGAGCTGCTGCACATCCGCCAACGCCTCGACGCCTTGTGCACCGAGCTGGAACTGACGCAGCGCCCGGAGCTGGGCGTGATGATCGAAGTCCCGGCCGCCGCGCTACTGGCCGAGCAGCTTGCAGAGCATGCGGACTTCCTGTCCATCGGCACCAACGATTTGTCCCAGTACACCCTGGCCATGGACCGCGACCACGCCGGCCTCGCTTCACGAGTCGACGCGTTGCACCCGGCGCTGCTGCGATTGATCGCCCAGACCTGCGCGGGCGCGGCGGTGCATAACCGTTGGGTCGGGGTGTGCGGTGCGCTGGCCTCCGATCCGCTGGCCACGCCGGTACTGATCGGTTTGGGTATCAGCGAGTTGTCTGTAAGCCCGGTGCAGATCGGTGAAATCAAGGACCGCGTGCGCCATCTGGACGCGAGCGAATGCCGACGCATCAGCCAGGGCTTGCTCAAGTTGAGCAGCGCCGCCGCTGTGCGTCATGCCTGTCACCAACATTGGCCTCTGAGCTGAACAACAAAAGCTCTATAACAAAAAAGAATCAGGGAGAAACGCCATGTACCAATACTTCATCGAAGGCCTGCAGCGCCTCGGCACAGCGCTGCTGATGCTGCCGATCGCGATCCTGCCTATCGCCGGCCTGTTGCTGCGCCTGGGCGACACCGACCTGCTGAACATCGCGATCATCCACGACGCCGGTCAGGTGATCTTCGCCAACCTGGCGATGATCTTCGCCATCGGCATCGCGGTCGGCTTCGCCAAGGACAACAACGGCACTGCAGGCCTCGCCGGAGTGATTGGTTACCTGGTGATGATCTCCACGCTCAAGGTGCTCGATGCGAGCATCAACATGGGCATGCTCGCCGGGATCGTCAGCGGCTTGATGGCCGGCGCGCTGTACAACCGCTTCAAGGACATCAAGCTGCCGGAGTACCTGGCATTCTTCGGTGGCCGGCGCTTTGTGCCCATCGTCACCGGGTTCGCCGCTGTTGGCCTCGGGCTGGTTTTCGGCCTGATCTGGCCGCCGATCCAGCAAGGCATCAACAGCTTCGGCGCGTTGATGATGGAGAGTGGCAGTTTCGGCGCGTTCGTTTTCGGCGTGTTCAACCGCTTGCTGATCGTCACCGGCCTGCACCACATCCTCAACAACATGGCGTGGTTCGTGTTCGGCAACTTCACCGACCCGACCACTGGCGCCATCGTCACCGGCGACCTGTCGCGCTACTTTGCCGGCGACCCGAAAGGTGGCCAGTTCATGACCGGCATGTTCCCGATGATGATCTTCGGCCTGCCCGCCGCGTGCCTGGCGATGTACCGCAACGCCCTGCCGGAACGCCGCAAAGTCATGGGCGGGATCTTCCTGTCGATGGCACTGACCTCATTTTTGACCGGGGTGACCGAGCCGATCGAGTTCGCATTCATGTTCCTCGCACCGATGTTGTACCTGGTGCATGCGCTGTTGACGGGATTGTCGATGGCCATCACCAACGCCTTGAACATCCATTTGGGCTTCACCTTCTCTGGCGGCTTCATCGACATGGTGTTGGGCTGGGGTAAATCCACCAATGGCTGGCTGGTGGTGCCGGTAGGGCTGGCGTATGCGGCGATCTACTACGTGGTATTTGATTTCTGTATTCGCCGCTTCAACCTGAAGACGCCGGGACGTGAAGATGTGCCGACTGGCGACAAAGTGGTGTTCGCTGAAAACGAACGGGCCGGGGCGTATATCAAGGCGTTGGGCGGTGCAGAAAATCTGATCACCGTGGGTGCGTGTACCACCCGGTTGCGTCTGGACATGGTGGATCGCAACAAGGCAGACGATGCGCAGTTGAAAGCACTCGGGGCGATGGCGGTGGTGCGTCCGGGCAAGGGCGGGAGTTTGCAGGTGGTCGTTGGGCCGATGGCCGACAGCATTGCCGATGAGATTCGGTTGGCGATGCCGGCCTTGGGTCGCGCGGTTATTGCCACCCCCGCTTTGGTTGCTGAAGTGGCAAAACCTGTCGCTGTGCCCGAAGCGCAGCAGTGGCTGAATGCGCTGGGAGGGGGGAGAATGTGTTGCAGATGGATTGCATCGCCATGACCCGGATTCGGCTGCAACTGGCGGATGGCAAGGCGTTGTCGGAGTGTCAGTTGAAGGAACTGGGATGCCATGGCGTCAGCCAACTTGAGGGCGGTGTCTGGCATTTGCTGGTTGGCGATAAAGCGCCGAGTTTGAGTGGGGCGTTGGAGGCGCTGGTGAATAGCAGTGAGGTGAGTGCCAAAGTCTGAGCCCACAAAAAACCTGTGGCGAGGGAGCTTGCTCCCGCTCGGCTGCGCCGCAGTCGTCAATCGGTCAGACGCGGTTCACCTGACAGAACCGGGCGGATGGTTTTCGGGCCGCTTCTCAGCCCAACGGGAGCAAGCTCCCTCGCCACAATGGCTCGGTGTACCCAGATCCAATGTGGGAGCGGTGTCAGGCGGCCCGGCTCTACTCGCGTGGGAGGCAGCTGTACGCAGGTTAGCAGGCCGGGGATCTAGCAAAGCCGGCGCGCCCGAAGGCGCCCTGCGCACAGCCACCATCGAGTGCAGGCATGGGCATGCCTGACTGACGGAGCTTGTGCAACTCACTAGATACCCCGGGCTGCTAAACCCGATCACTGATGGTCAGTGACAGGAATCAAGTTACCGAGCAGCCCCAAGGCGCACAAGCCGGCGGATTCTGGCGTAGCCGTAGGCAACGACGCAAGATCTTGTAGCTCTCAGGAAGTTACTTAGAGGGTGTTTTAAACGAGCACCCTCCAGCGCCGTTTAGTGATCTGACATGCACATCCCACACCACGAAATGCGATAAATATGTACCGCCACCACTCCTGCCGCCCACCCCATGCTGATGGTTTCCGCCACCCGTATGGAGCCTGTGCCAATGAGCCCCCCGCTACCTCCCCTTCCTTTGACGAGATCAAAGGCTATCTCAATCAAATCGGCCATCATCTGTTCAGGACCGATACTTCGCTGCTGCCTGAACAAAAGCCCTCCACCGAACAGCTCTACCTGAAGCGCCTGAACGGCATCCTGAAGAACGACCGCGAGCAATTCCTGCGCAAAAGCCGTGCGCACTATCAAGCACTGGAACACAGCGATCTGCGAAGCCAGGCAGGCCTGAGTCTGCTCGTAACCCTGAAGGCCGCGCTAAACGCACAATTGCTGGACATGGACCTGCGCGAGCAGATCGACGGCATGGGCCGCAAAGCCTTCATGACTTATGAAGCGGGATTCACCGCCATCGGCCATGAAGCCAGGATGGGTATTCAGGACCGTCTGTTACACCCTCAGACCGGCACGCTAATAGACAACCTTACGCTGGGGCCTACGCTGCGTCCGGGCCTGTATGCCGTGAAATTCAGTTATCAGCAGAAGTCTGTTGAACTGGCCGGCGCCTTTGTCGCCACGGAAAAAAACAACCCCGTGGTCAAGGATCTGATGTCCACCGAAGAGGTTGGTCAGGTCTTGCTGTTCACGCCGTCACGGGGCATCGAATCCTTCGATTCCCTGGCAGAACTCAACGCTCATTTGTTGCGAAACATGGAGCACGCAGCAGGGAGCAACGAATTCAAGGCGATGCTGCCCACCCGCTATCACTCCTTGAGTACTGCGGGGATCTGGCCCCTGGAACTTTCGCCCATCGACGCCGAACCGTTGTTTGAACACACCTATGGCGCACTGATTGACAAACGCACACAGGATATCGAGCAAGCCTTGAGCCTCGCGGACAACCCGGCGCAAGACTCCGCCCGTTTGATCAGCGCCCTGGACCGTGCCATCGGCGCCGCACTGCCCGACCTTACCGCCCGCCTCGAACTGCGTGCCCAGGCCCTGTTCGAACGGTGCCTGCGCAATAGCGCTCCGGATTGGTATCGCAGCGCCAGCGAGGCTCGGCGGGCCACGCTGGCCGAACACCTGGGCCGCTACAACCAGGCCCGCCAGAGCTTGCTGGGTCTGCTCGGCCCTGCCGCGACCCCCGAAACCTTGGCTCGTTATCAATGGCTTGAACGGCTGAGCGATGAACTGGAAATTGATGACCTGAACCCGGAACACCTGCAAGTCAGTACCCGCCGCCATGTCGCCGGTTTTGGTTTCTACGGGCATCAGCAAAACCTGATTGACCTGGCCTTGCGGGGCCTGCACACCGGCGACGAATTGCCCGGCTCGGACTTCCTCACAAGAACCCTCCTCACTTACAACGGGACGCCCCTGGCCGAGTCGTACAAGGACCTGACATCCGCGTGGCTCGCGCAGCAGTTGCTCACCTTGCAACCCAGGGTCGATTTTGCCGAAGTGCAGCAACAAGCCCACGGCCGGGCTGAAGTCAGACTCGCCATAGAACACATGCTCGATCAGCGCATCAACGCACTGGCCTGGACTGCCGTACTGCAAGGTCACCTGCGCGAAGATGACTTTGAATTGATCCAGCGTCTGCGGGCGGGCGCCGATACGCAGTTGAGCGCAGCAACACTCAGCGCCAACGCACTGTCGCTCCACGGCGCGCAACTCCTCGACATCTGGATACTGCGCCAGACTGACGCTCGCGGTACGGTCAAACGCGTATTGCTCTGCACGCCGCAAGCACCCGGCGATCAGCACTTTCAGGTCTTCGACAATGAGCTCGCGTGCCAGCAACACATCCTTGGCTGGACTCAGGACAACGGTCTCAAGGCCGTTCCCGGCAGCATGACCGACTACTTGATCAGCCGGGCCCCTCTGCGTTATCGCAACAGCATGAAGAATGTCCTGACCGGGCTGAGCCTCAAGCCTCATGCCCAGGACTATAAAGAGCTGACGTTGAACAATGCCGGCAGCCATAGTCAATGCCTGCAAGCGATGGCAGAACATGTGCTGGCCACACGGGCTGATGACTATGAATTCAGCACGCCAAACTGGTATCGCTCGGCCTCCGCCCAGATCCGCAGGAAACTCACGACACTGGCCGAAGACGCCGACGGCACACTGCGGACCTACACCGACCATCCCGCGTCTGAAAGCCGTTTTCCCGCCTTTGCCACCTACCTGCATGAACAGGCCAGGAAAAGCTTGAACGAACTGCTGGGCCGCACCCGCAACGATGTTGACCCGGACTCTGTATGGGCCTACTCGCCGCCCGCGCTGGTCGGCGTCTGGACACCGCCGCCGCTGACGTATACCCAGTTGTATCGCGATGGGTACGCTGACGGCGTGGGCATTCTCGATGAAAAATTCTCGCGCTCGGCACGCTTCAAAGGCCCGCCAGGTATCGATCTGAGCCCCCTGACTGCCGAAAAAGTCGCGCGTTCGGTCACTGGCGTCTGGATCGGCCAGCGCTATATCGACAAACTCAAGACCGAACAGCTCAATGCCGACAGTCCGAACTACTCCTTCAGGCGCAATGCGATCCTGGCCATCACCCAGCGGCAACTGCAAAGCGCCGCACTTGAGTGCCACCTGCAGGGGCATATTGCAGGGGTTGACCTGCAATGGCTTGAACAAAGCATCGCCAGCATGGGCGAAACCTCGGTGCAGGCGCGTAACAATTACGCCATCCATCGCCTGTTGATCGATGGCGAATGGGTTATCGACACCTGGCTGTTCAGCCACGGCAACAACCCCGTCCTGCTCTACACCCCACAGGCACCGGACGGCATCAGCTTTCGTGAAGCCCGGCTGTTCAATTACCTGCTAAAAAAACAACCCGGCATGATCGCTTACTTCACCGGCCGGGTCGGCGTCCAGTCCCAGGTCAGGGTCCAGGCTTTTCTGGAAGAAGCAAAAAGAGGGCTGCCTGAACAGCTTGATAAAACCAGCGTCAGCCCTGCGCGTTACGACTCGATCCGCTCAACAGCACCGGTGCTGGACCTGCGCCGGGCGCTGTATGACATGAAGATGCAACGCAAGATCGACAACGTTGCTGCAACCACCCTCAACCGCACACAAATGATTGCCGGCATTCTTTGGACTTGCGTGGAATGGGTGGCCGCCATTGCCACGGCCCCGTTCCCCATCCTGAGTCTGAGTACCGGCCTGTTGCTGGCTTTCAAGGACGCCATGCTCGCGCTGCATGCCTACAACCAGGGCGATACCTCGGCGGCGCTTGAGCACTTCATCGGTTATTTGTTTAACAGTGCCGGCGCATTGTTTACCGATCTGCGTCCGGCACTGCGCTCGCTCAAACCCGTCGGCAAATCATTGCGTCTGGCTGCGGCAAGCGCTGAAGAGAGCCAGGCCATGAAACTCATCAGTCAGTTGGAACCCGTTACGCTGGATTCGACGAACATGCGCCCGGTGTTCTTCGAAGGGCGACGCCTTTGGGCGCCAAAGACCCCGGATGCCATCGGCCGCTACTTGCTGTATCGCCTTCACCCGGTCAATGGCACGTGGGTCTCGACCGGTCGGCTGGTCACGCCGAATTCGGAAGGTATTCTGGTTCGCAGCGGAATGTCCGGAGGAGCGCCCAAGTATGAATCCATGCCTGAAACACCCGGGCCACATAAAGACTACGGGATGCCACCGAAATACTGGGGCCGGCTTGAGTCTGTCCTGGATCCGCAACTGCGGGCCAGCCTGATGAGTAACAGCGAAAACCTCTTTAACAGTCCACACGTCATTTTGGAATCAGCTGCCGAGCAGCTGCAAAATTTGCGCGTTGTTTACCTGCAACAGGTCGAGCGCCTGAAAAAGGACGCACAGAGCTTTTTCGAAACCCTCGCTCCCCTGCCGGCCCGTGCTGACGTTCCGCCCGTGGAGGCCAGTGCTTCATTTGCACAACTGATTGCCAGCGACGCCCTTGGCGAAAACAAAAACCTGATCGTCGGCGCCGTACCGGGTTCCATCGCCAGCAAGCAGGCACTGATCACGAACATGGACACTCTGGTCGAACAAGGCTTTAAGCGCCTGTATGTGGAATACCTACCGGGCGACGTGTTCAGACCAAAACTTGTAAAGCTCAACAACGGCCAATCGTGGCAACACATCGAGCAGCATTTGAAGGCTATCGACACATCTTTCGGCTTCGCCCCGGACGCTGAATACTCATACCTCGCGCTTGTGCGCCAGGCTCGGGAAAAGGGCGTGAAAGTCATGGCGCTCGACGCCTCGACTTCTTATCAACTGGACGATGCCCTGGTCATGGGCGAGACCCCGCCGACGACGACACGGGACAACCGCCTGAGAAACTTCTATTCCCACAAAGTGATTGAAGCCGATGCGGCAGACGCACCGGGCGAACGCTGGATTGCCCTGGTCGATCAGTCGCGCATGACCACGTTCAATCAGGCCCTCGGCCTGGATGAACTGCAAAAAGCCGTGGCACTGCGCATTGAAGATGTGGGCCCGAATCAGCCCGTGGGCGTCTGGACGGACACGCCGGGCGCGATACCCGGCGACGCGCTGGCCAGAGGCGACTACCGCATGACACTGCAAACGCCATACAAGGCGCCCGAACCCGCGGCACCGGTAGCCGTTGCGTCCACTTCCGATGTGCAGCATTTCAGCGACTTCGACATTGCTCCGTCGCTCAGAGACGATATTGTCCATCTGGCTGATGATCCACATGGCCTGGACACCCGCTATGCACCATTCAATCCGGCTCGCCATGAAGCGTTTCGCACATTCGTCGAGACACGCTCAAGCCTGAAGACCAAGGCCGAGAGCTTCTTTGCCGATTACGTGCCGCCTTCCAGGCCGACACTCCCGGCGATCACCTCCAGCACCACGCCGCAATCGTTCCTGAAACAGATTGGCGATAGCGACCTGGCGGGGCTGGTGATCGGTGAAGGTCACATTCATGAGTCGAGCAAGGCCCTGCTGAGAAAGCATATGAAACAAATCCAGGAGGCGGGTTTCAAGACACTCTACGTTGAACACCTGCTCACGGACCTGCATCAGGCCGAACTGGATATATTCCATCGCACCCAGCAACTTCCCCGCAAGCTCAAGGCCTATCTCAGAAGACAGGACCGAGGCCATATGCCTTTGTACAGCGGCCCCAATACTTATTCGGAAGTGGTCCAGGCCGCAGGCAAATATGGCATCCGCGTCCGGGCGCTTGACTGTACCGCCAGCTATCACCTGAAAGGGTTGCCGACACCGACAGACACGGCGCGAAATCAGATGTTCAGCTACTTTGCCGCCCAGGTCATTCAGGCCGATCAGGCGGCACAGGGCCCGCATAAATGGATAGCTTTCGTCGGCAGCAAGCATACCAACAACAACCTGGGGGTACCGGGGCTGGCGGAGATGCTGGGGGCGGTCAGTCTGCACGTCAGGGATACGGCCCCAACGTTATCCAGAGGCATTCATCTTGGCACTTGGGAAACGGATATCAGGAATCCTTCGTCGATAGCACTGCGCAGCGACTTCAAACTGGAAGTCGGTACTGCCGGGATGTCCGCACCTTCGCCTTTTGTTCCTATCGATAGATCAAGGTTGACCAGGCCCGGGTACTTCTTGATCGAACGCCCATCCGCTGCCGAGACGCTACTGGTGCACCGTTCTACCACCGGAGAAATTATCGCTACGCCGATTCAGGTGGACGACAGCGGGCTGTTCTTTATTGATCGCTGGGGCAAGAAGGAACAGCGGTTCAAGTACCTGCACACCCTGGTCGGCATGCTTGAAAGAGAGGTAAATTTGACCCCTGTCCCCTGAACAGAGCCGGCACTCATCAAGTGCCGGCGCGTAAATATCAGGCCCAACAAAAAACCCGCTGGCCGTGATGGCCCAGCGGGTTTTTTGTACAGCGGTCGGCGAATCAGAAATCCTCCAACCGCCACACTTCATAAGCCGGCGTCTCATAGGGATGGCTTTCTTTCAAAGCCACCACCACCGCCCGAATCAACTCGTCGCTGACCACCAGTTCAACCTTCCATTCCTCAACCTGCTCGACCTGCCCCGCTTCACCTATAAACGGCTGACTGCCATCCAAAGGTCGAAACTGACCCAGACCCAGCACCTGCCACGCGCAGTGGTCGTAAGCACCGATCCGCCCGCCACCGGCGGCGAATACGGCGTTTTTGACCTGCTCCACATGACTGGCCGGAACAAAAAAGCTGAGCTTATACACAGCCCTTAGTTCACCCAGACGCGCGCATTACGGAACATACGCATCCAAGGTGCGTCTTCGTTCCAGTCTTCCGAACGCCACGAGTTCTGCACGGCGCGGAACACGCGTTCCGGGTGCGGCATCATGATGGTTACGCGACCGTCACGGCTGGTCAAACCGGTGATCCCGCGCGGCGAGCCGTTCGGGTTGGCCGGGTATTTCTCGGTGACCTTGCCGTGGTTGTCGACGAAACGCATCGCTACGCAACCCGACAGATCGGCTTCCAGCAACGCTTCTTCGCTTTCGAACTCGGCATGACCTTCACCGTGAGCGATGGCGATTGGCATGCGCGAGCCGGCCATGCCTTGCAGGAAGATCGAGTTCGATTCCTGGACCTGAACCATCGCCACGCGGGCTTCGAACTGCTCGGAACGGTTACGCACGAAGTGCGGCCAGAACTCGCTGCCCGGGATGAGTTCGTGCAGGTTGGACATCATCTGGCAACCGTTGCACACGCCGAGGGTGAAGCTGTCGTTACGTTCGAAGAAACCCTGGAACGCATCGCGAGCACGGCTGTTGAACAGCGCGGACTTGGCCCAGCCTTCACCGGCACCCAGTACGTCGCCGTAAGAGAAACCGCCGCAAGCGACCATACCCTTGAAGTCGTTCAGGTCGACACGGCCGGCCAGAATGTCGCTCATGTGCACGTCAATCGCGTTGAAACCGGCGCGGTCGAACGCGGCAGCCATTTCCACCTGACCGTTGACGCCCTGCTCACGCAGTACGGCAACTTGTGGGCGGATGTTTTTCTTGATGTAAGGCGCAGCGACGTCCTGGTTGACGTCGTAGCTCAGCTTAACGCTCAGGCCAGGGTTGTCTTCTTCCAGCAGCACGTCGAACTCTTGCTCGGCGCAGTCGACGTTATCGCGCAGACGCTGGATCTGATAGCTGGTTTCAGCCCACTGACGTTGCAGCAGACGACGTTGACCTTCGAATACGGTTTCACCATTGAAGGTGATGTTGATCTGGCCGTTGTTCATCGGCTGACCGATCACCGACACGCAGTCGCCCAGACCGGCCGCGCTGAACTGCGCGAGGATGTCCGGGGTGGCGTCCTGGCGAACCTGGATCACAGCGCCCAATTCTTCGTTGAACAGGATCGCGGCGATGTCGGCGGAGGTTTCAGCCAGACCGTCGAGGTTCAGGCTCAGGCCACAGTGACCAGCGAAGGCCATTTCCACCACGCTGGTCAGCAGACCACCGTCGGAACGGTCGTGGTAAGCCAGCAGGTGACCGTCGGCGTTGAGGCCCTGGATCACCGCGAAGAAGGCTTTGAGGTCTTCGGCATCATCGACGTCCGGCGCTTGCGAGCCGAGCTTGCCGTGAACCTGGGCCAGGATCGAGGCGCCCATGCGGTTCTGGCCACGGCCCAGATCGATCAGGATCAGGTCGGTGGTGCCTTTATTCATGCGCAGTTCCGGCGTCAGGGTCTGACGGATGTCAGCCACTGGTGCGAAACCGGTCACGATCAAGGACATCGGCGAAGTAACGGTCTTGTCGACGCCTTCATCGTTCCAGCGTGTGGCCATGGACATGGAGTCCTTGCCTACCGGAATGGTGATACCCAGGTCCGGGCACAGCTCCATGCCGACCGCTTTCACGGTGTCGTACAGACGCGCGTCTTCACCCGGGTGACCGGCAGCCGACATCCAGTTCGCCGACAGTTTGATGTCGGAGATCTTGTTGATGCGCGAAGCGACGATGTTCGTCAGGGTTTCGCCGATGGCCATGCGGCCCGACGCCGGAGCGTCCAGCAGGGCCAGCGGAGTGCGCTCGCCCATGGCCATGGCTTCACCGGTGTAGACGTCGAAGCTGGTGGCGGTGACGGCAACGTCGGCCACCGGAACCTGCCACGGGCCAACCATTTGGTCACGGGCCACGAGGCCGGTGATGGTGCGGTCGCCGATGGTGATCAGGAAGCTTTTGCTGGCCACGGCCGGGTGATGCAGAACGCGTTCGACGCAGTCGGCAATTTCCAGGGTGCTTGGATCGAAGTCGTCGCCCAGTTCGTTTTCACGAACGGCCGAACGGTGCATGCGCGGGGCTTTGCCCAGCAGCACTTCGAGTGGCATGTCGACCGGATCGTTGCCGAAGTGGCTGTCGGTGACCGTCAGTTGCGGCTCGGCAGTGGCTTCGCCGACCACGGCAAACGGGCAACGCTCACGTTCGCAGATCGCCTGGAAGCGTTCGAAGTCGGCCGGGCCGACTGCCAGAACGTAGCGTTCCTGGGATTCGTTACTCCAGATTTCGTGCGGGGCCATGCCCGGCTCGTCGTTTGGAATGTTGCGCAGCTCGAAACGGCCACCACGGTCGCCGTCGTTGACCAGTTCCGGGAAGGCGTTGGACAGACCGCCCGCGCCCACATCGTGGATGAAGCTGATCGGGTTTTTGTCACCCAATTGCCAGCAACGGTCGATGACTTCCTGGCAGCGACGTTCCATTTCCGGGTTTTCGCGCTGTACCGAAGCGAAGTCCAGGTCGGCCGAGCTGGTGCCGGTGGCCATGGAGGAAGCTGCGCCGCCGCCCAGACCGATCAACATGGCCGGGCCGCCGAGGACGATCAGCTTGGAGCCAACGGTGATTTCGGCTTTCTGTACGTGTTCGGCACGGATGTTACCCATGCCGCCGGCCAGCATGATCGGCTTGTGGTAACCGCGAACTTCGTCGCCACGCGGGGTGGTGATCGACTGTTCGAAGGTACGGAAGTAACCGGTCAGGGCTGGACGGCCAAATTCGTTGTTGAACGCGGCGCCACCCAGTGGGCCTTCGATCATGATGTCCAGCGCAGTAACGATGCGCTCAGGCTTGCCGTACGGCACTTCCCACGGCTGTTCGAAGCCCGGGATTTGCAGGTTGGATACGGTGAAACCGGTCAGGCCAGCCTTTGGCTTGGCGCCACGACCGGTTGCGCCTTCGTCGCGAATCTCGCCGCCACTACCGGTGGCTGCACCCGGGAACGGGGCAATCGCAGTCGGGTGGTTGTGCGTCTCGACTTTCATCAGGATGTGCACCGGCTCCTGCACCGCGCCGTACTGGCGGGTTTCAGGGTCCGGGAAGAAACGGCCGGCGACGTTGCCGACGATGACCGAAGCGTTGTCCTTATAAGCCGACAGAACGCCTTCGCTGTGCATCACGTAGGTGTTCTTGATCATGCCGAACAGGCTTTTTCCTGGCTCTGGCCGTCGATGTCCCAACTGGCGTTGAAGATCTTGTGACGGCAGTGCTCGGAGTTCGCCTGGGCGAACATCATCAATTCGATGTCGTGCGGGTTGCGCTTCAAACCGACGAAGGCATTGACCAGGTAGTCGATCTCGTCTTCGGCCAGGGCCAGGCCCAGCTCGGTGTTGGCTTTTTCCAGCGCGGCGCGGCCGCCACCCAACACGTCGATGGCGGTCAGGGGCTTGGGCTCGGCATGGCTGAACAGGCCGGCGGCCTGTTCGAGGTTGCCCAATACGATCTGGGTCATGCGGTCGTGCAGCACATCAGCAATCAGCTGGGCTTGCGCGTCGCTGAACTGGCCGGCCACGTAGAACGCGATGCCGCGCTCCAGGCGCTGGATTTTTGCCAGGCCGCAGTTGCGAGCGATGTCGCTGGCCTTGCTCGACCACGGCGAGATGGTGCCGAAACGCGGCAACACCAGGAACAGACGACCGGTCGGTTCTTGCACCGGGACACTTGGGCCGTACTTCAGAAGGCGCGCAAGCACCTGCTGTTCGTCGCCGGTCAGGACGCCGGTGACTTCGGCGAAGTGAGCGAATTCAGCATACAAGCCGCTGACAGCCGATACCTTCTGGCTCAGTTGCTCAAGGAGTTTGCTGTGGCGAAAGGCAGAAAGGGCAGGAGCGCCGCGCAGGATCAACATCTTCGGGACAGCCTCGGGAAGGGGTGTGCTTTGAGGCCGTGCATTCTAGCCTAAACCGCCCGCGACATCACCCGAAACGGTACGGGCGGTGTCACCCGGGCGCCGGGCGGGGTATTCAGGCCTCAAACAGCCCCTGTCCGGGGGTTATTTTTACTGTCATAAATTTCCGCTCGAGCCCATTCCTGCGGGCTCCAGACAGGTTTTTGGTTGCCTAGCAGACAAGCCCTTCGCTGTCGAGATATGGCGCTCGCGGTCCTTTGCGTATACTGCGCAGATGTTTTCCCCAACGGCTTTGCGTCCGCGGTACGCCAAATGGCTGATCGCAACCGGACTCTTCCTGATGCTCAGTGGCTGTGTTGATAAACCCAACACGCTTGAGCGCGTAAAGGAGGATGGCGTGCTGCGGGTGATCACCCGAAACAGCCCCGCCACCTACTTCCAGGATCGTAACGGCGAAACCGGCTTCGAATACGAGCTGGTGAAGCGCTTTGCCGAAGATCTGGGGGTCAAGCTCAAAATCGAAACCGCGGACAACCTCGACGACCTGTTCAATCAGGTGGGCAAGCCTAACGGCCCGGTGCTGGCTGCTGCCGGCCTGGTCAGCAGCGAGGAACGCAAAAAGCAGGTCCGGTTTTCCCACTCCTACCTGGAAGTCACCCCACAGGTCATCTACCGCAACGGCCAGTCACGGCCGACGGAGGCCCGCGATCTGGTCGGCAAGAAGATCATGGTGCTCAAGGGCAGCACCCACGCCGAGCAATTGGCCGAGCTGAAAAAGAAATACCCCGGCATTGAATACGAAGAGTCCGACGCGGTTGAAGTCGTCGACCTGTTGCGGATGGTGGATGAAGGTCAGATCGACCTGACCCTGGTCGATTCCAACGAAGTGGCGATGAACCAGGTCTACTTCCCCAACATCCAGGTCGCCTTCGACCTCGGCGATGCCAGTAACCAGAGCTGGGCCGTGGCCGCCGGCGAAGACAACAGCCTGCTCAACGAGATCAACGCCTACCTCGACAAGGTGCAGAAGAACGGCACCCTGCAACGCCTGAAAGACCGTTACTACGGCCACGTCGACGTCCTCGGCTACATGGGCGCCACCACCTTCGCCCAGCACTTGCAGCAGCGGCTGCCGAAATACGAACAGCACTTCAAGGCCTACGCCAAGAAAGAGAAAGTTGACTGGCGCCTGCTGGCGGCAATTGGTTATCAGGAATCGCTATGGCAAGCGGCAGTCACGTCCAAGACCGGCGTGCGCGGCCTGATGATGCTGACCCAGAACACCGCGCAAGCCATGGGCGTGTCCAATCGCCTCGACCCCAAGCAGAGCATCATGGGCGGCGCGAAGTACCTGGCCTACATGAAGGATCAGTTGGACGACTCGATCAAGGAACCGGATCGCACCTGGTTTGCGCTGGCGGCCTACAACGTCGGCAGTGGTCACCTGGATGACGCACGCAAGTTGACGGCCAAGGAAGGGCTCGACCCCAACAGGTGGCTGGACGTGAAGAAAATCCTGCCGCGCCTGTCCGAGAAGAAGTGGTACAGCAAAACCCGCTACGGCTACGCCCGGGGCGGCGAACCCGTGCACTTCGTGGCGAACATCCGTCGCTACTACGACATCCTGACGTGGGTCACGCAGCCGCAGCTTGAAGGCGATCAAGTGGCCGAAGGCAACCTGCATGTGCCGGGAATCGACAAGACCAAGCCAAGTCAGGAAAACCCGCCGCTTTAACAGTCACCACCAATCAAATGTGGGAGCGAGCTTGCTCGCGATGGCGGCCTGCCAGTCAACATCTCTGCTGAATGTTAGGGCCTAATCGCGAGCAAGCTCGCTCCCACAGGGGTTATGCGTTGATGCTTAAGCTTTTGCAGCGGCGGCCAGGATCAGCGCTTTCATTTCAGACACGGCCGACTTGAACCCGACGAACAACGCATGTGCCACCAGCGCATGGCCGATGTTCAGTTCGTTGATGCCTTTGATCGCCGCTACCGCTTCGACGTTGTGATAGTGCAAGCCGTGACCGGCGTTGACGATCAACCCTTGAGTCAAACCAAACGCCACGCCATCCGCCACGCGCTTCAGCTCTTCAGCCACGTCAGTCGGCGTCTCGGCATCGGCGTAACGGCCGGTGTGCAACTCGATGGCCGGCGCACCGACACGACGGGATGCCTCGATCTGCCGCTCGTCAGCATCAATGAACAGCGACACTTCGCAACCGATCTTCGACAGGCGCTCCACGGCAGCCTTGATCCGCGCTTCCTGCCCAGCCACGTCCAGGCCACCCTCGGTGGTCAGCTCCTGACGGGTTTCCGGCACCAGGCAAATGTGCGCCGGGCGGATGCGCTCGGCGAACGCCATCATTTCTTCGGTGACGCCCATTTCGAAATTCATGCGGGTTTGCAGCACGTCCTTGAGCAACAGCACGTCGCGCTCCTGGATGTGCCGGCGGTCTTCGCGCAGGTGCACGGTGATGCCATCGGCGCCCGCCTCTTCCGCGTCCAGTGCTGCCTTGACCGGATCCGGGTAACGCGTGCCCCGGGCCTGACGCAGGGTGGCAACGTGGTCGATGTTCACGCCAAGAAGAATGCGATTGCTGGTGGTCACGGAAGCGCTCCTGAAGAGGGGAAAGTTCGGTGCACAGCATACGGGGTGATCAGGGCTTGCGAAACAACTCGCGACTAACGAGAGGACGACCGCCGAGATGCACGGCCAACGCTTGGCGCATCAAACGCTTGGCAGCAGACAACGCACCGGGCGCAGACCAGTCGGCTTCGGCCATGGCCAATAATTCAGTGCCGTTGAACAGCCCGGGTTGCAGCAGGTAGACCCGCTCCAGACCCGCATCCACCTGCAAACGGTAGAGCCCATCCGGCGCGATAGGCTCGCCGTGGATGTCAGTGTTCAGCGCAAAGCCGTACCCGAGATCGTCCAGCAGTCGCCATTCGAAGGAGCGCAGCAACGGCTCCAGCGGACGGCCTTCGGCCAAGGCGATCAGGGTCGCGGCGTAGTGATCGAACACCCCGGGATGGGGATCTTCTGACGGCAACAGGCGAATCAGCAGTTCGTTGAGGTAAAGACCGCTGAACAGCGCCTCACCGATGAGCCATGTCGAAGTACCCGCACTTTCCATGCGCCCGACATTCTTCAGCTCACCGCGCCCGCGAAACTCGACTTCCAGCGGCACGAATGGCCGCGCCAAGGTTCCAGCCTTGCCCCGCGCACTGCGCAACACCGCCCGCAGCCGACCTTGCGGCGTGAGGAAATCCACCAGCGCACTGCTTTCGCGGTAGGCGCGGGAGTGGAGCACGTAGGCGAGTTGGCCGATGGGTGGGGTTGGGGACATGGAAGTCAGGGTTCTCAATAGTGGAACGCGATCTTATGAACAACCAGAAACCAATGTGGGAGCGAGCTTGCTCGCGATTGCGGTCTGTCAGTCAACACGGATGTTGAATTTCAGGGCCTCATCGCGAGCAAGCTCGCTCCCACAGGGGTTCATCGGTGTAGCAGAAATCTGGGTGTTACAGGTCGCCATAACCCAGCGAACGCAGGGCGCGTTCGTCGTCGGACCAGCCGCCTTTCACTTTCACCCAGAGGTTGAGCATGATCTTGGAGTCGAACAGCAACTCCATATCCTTGCGCGCCTCGGTGCCGATGCGCTTGATGCGCTCGCCCTTGTCGCCAATGATGATCTTCTTCTGGCCATCGCGCTCGACGAGGATCAAGGCGTGGATGTGCAGGGTTTTGCCCTGCTGCTTGAACTCTTCGATTTCGACGGTGATCTGGTACGGCAGCTCGGCGCCCATCTGGCGCATGATTTTTTCACGCACCAGTTCAGCGGCGAGGAAACGGCTGCTGCGGTCGGTGATCTGGTCTTCCGGGAAGAAGTGCTCGTTTTCCGGCAGGTAGCCAGCGATCACTCGCTCCAGCGCTTCGAGGTTGTGCCCGTGCTGGGCCGAGATCGGCATGATCTGCGCGTTCGGCAGCTGTTCCTGCAACCAGCTCAGGTGCGGCAT
The DNA here is from genome assembly GCF_034344865.1 of Pseudomonas sp. 10S4. Classification (NCBI taxonomy): domain Bacteria; kingdom Pseudomonadati; phylum Pseudomonadota; class Gammaproteobacteria; order Pseudomonadales; family Pseudomonadaceae; genus Pseudomonas; species Pseudomonas sp. 10S4. The sequence continues at coordinate 3,066,434 of NZ_CP133774.1, read as the reverse complement.
CAGCTCGGCTTTGTCTTCGATGCGGTCGGTCTTGTTCAGCGCCACGATCAGCGGGCCGGTCACGTACTGGACGCGCTCGAGGACCATTTGGTCTTCGTCGGTCCACTTGGTGCGGTCAACCACGAAGATCACCACGTCGACGTCTTTCAACGCCGCTGAAGCGGTCTTGTTCATGTAGCGGTTCAGGGCCTTCTCGCCACCTTTGTGCATGCCCGGGGTATCGACGTAAACCGCCTGAATGGCGCCTTCAGTCTTGATGCCCAGCATGTTGTGACGGGTGGTTTGCGGCTTGCGCGAGGTGATCGCCAGCTTCTGACCCAGAATGTGGTTCAGCAGCGTGGACTTGCCCACGTTAGGACGGCCGACGATGGCGACATAGCCACAGCGAGTTGCAGTTGAATCAGTCATGGCCATTCTCCACGCCCAGGGCAATCAGTGCTGCGGCGGCCGCTACCTGTTCGGCAATACGACGACTCACACCCTGACCTCGGCTTTTTTCATTCAGTAAGGTGATTTCGCATTCGACGAAGAAGACTCGGCAATGCGGCTCACCCTGGATATCCACCACTTCATAACGTGGCAGCTCACAACCGCGCGACTGCAGGAATTCCTGCAGGCGGGTTTTTGGATCTTTGTTGGTGTCGACCAGGGTCAGGCCCTCGAACTCCCCGGCCAGCCAGGCCAGCACGCGTTCGCGCGCCATGTCCATGCCGGCGTCGAGGTAGATCGCACCAATCAGCGCTTCCAGGGCATCGGCCAGAATCGACTCGCGACGGAAACCGCCGCTCTTCAATTCGCCGGAACCCAGACGCAGGTAGTCGCCCAGATCGAAACCACGGGCCAATACGGCCAGGGTCTCACCTTTCACCAGGCGTGCGCGTAAACGCGACAACTGGCCTTCGCGGGCCAGCGGGAAGCGATCGAACAGCGCCTCGCCAGCGACGAAGTTAAGGATGGCATCACCGAGGAATTCCAGGCGTTCGTTGTTGCGCCCGGCAAAGCTGCGGTGAGTCAGGGCCAGGATCATCAGTTCCTGATCCTTGAAGGTGTAGCCGAGCTGACGCTCTAGACGGCTTAAGGAGACGCTCACGGTTTACCCACGCTGAGTTCGTGGCTGGTTTCCACCGCCATCGCCGTGATGCGGCGCAGGCTTGGGACAATTAACGCTGTGTTCAAAAATAACGTCCTGAATATCGTTGGCTTCATGCTTTCGTGGTCGATTGTGTCGGATCCAGAAATGCATTCGGCGCTGTGTTCAACAGCGCCGTGGGTGATTACTTGATCAGGCCAACCCGCGAGAAATTCGGCAGGTGACTGAGTTTGGGTTCCGGCCAGCTCATCCAGACTGCGAAGGCCTTGCCGACGATATTCTTGTCGGGAACCATGCCCAGCAGATCCTTGGGAATAGTCGGATCATCCCAATAGCGACTGTCGTTCGAGTTGTCGCGGTTGTCGCCCATCATGAAGTAGTGCCCGGCAGGCACGGTCCAGGTATGGTCCGGCGTTGCGCGGTAACGGCTCATTTCCTTGCGGATCAAGTGCTCGGCTGCGCCGAGTTTTTCCTTGTAGAGCTCGGCGCTGCCCAACGTGCCCGGCTCGGAGCCGACCAGCTGCTCGGCGATCGATTCGCCATTGACGAACAGACGCTTGTCAGCGGTGTAGCGAATCTGGTCACCCGGCAAGCCGACGACACGCTTGATGTAGTTGACGTTCGGATCGCTTGGATAGCGGAACACCATCACATCGCCACGCTGTGGATCACCGACTTCGATGACTTTCTGGTCGATCACCGGCAGGCGGATCCCGTAAGAAAACTTGTTCACCAGAATGAAGTCGCCAACGTCCAGGGTCGGTTTCATCGAGCCGGAAGGAATCTGGAACGGTTCCACCAGGAACGAACGCAGCACCAGCACGATGAACAACACCGGGAAGAACGACTTGCCGTATTCGACCAGCAGCGGCTCTTTGTTCAGTTTCTCGACCACCACCACATCGGGCTGGCTGACGCTGCCCTGATAGGAGGCAATGGCAGCACGCCGACGCGGTGCCAGGAAAACCAGATCGAGCAACGCCAACAGGCCGCAAACGAATACGGCGATGACCAGCAACAGCGGGAAATTTAGTGACATAGGACCTAACTATCCAACCTGAGCACTGCAAGGAAGGCTTCTTGTGGAATTTCCACGTTACCGACTTGCTTCATGCGTTTTTTACCGGCCTTCTGCTTTTCCAACAGCTTGCGCTTACGGCTAACGTCACCACCGTAGCATTTGGCCAATACGTTCTTTCTGAGTGCCTTGACGGAGGTTCGCGCAATGATCTGCCCGCCAATGGCGGCCTGGATCGCGACGTCGAACATCTGGCGCGGAATCAGTTCTTTCATCTTCTCGGTCAACTGGCGACCTTTGTAGTGCGCGTTATCTCGGTGCACGATCAACGCCAGGGCGTCGACCTTGTCACCGTTGATCAGCACATCCAGCTTCACCAGACTAGCCGATTGGTAACGATCGAAATGGTAATCCAGCGAAGCATAGCCGCGACTGGTGGATTTCAGACGGTCAAAGAAGTCCAGGACCACTTCGTTCATCGGAATATCGTAGGTCACCTGGACCTGGGTCCCGAGGAACAGCATGTCGTGCTGCACGCCACGCTTCTCGATGCACAGGGTAATGACGTTGCCCAAGTGCTCTTGCGGTACAAGAATATTGGCCCGCACGATCGGCTCACGCATGTCTTCGATCGAAGACACGTCCGGGAGCTTGGACGGGTTGTCGACGTAAATCGTTTCACCGGTTTTCAGCAACAGCTCGAAAATAACCGTCGGCGCCGTGGTGATCAGGTCCAGGTCGTACTCGCGCTCAAGGCGCTCCTGGATGATTTCCATGTGCAGCATGCCGAGGAACCCGCAACGGAAGCCGAAGCCCAGAGCGTCGGAGCTTTCCGGGGTGTACTGCAGGGACGAGTCGTTGAGCGTGAGCTTTTGCAGGGCTTCACGGAAATCTTCGAAGTCGTCGGAGCTGACCGGGAACAGGCCGGCGTAAACCTGCGGCTGAATGCGTTTGAAGCCGGGCAGCACGTCAACGTCGGGGGTGGTGTTCAAGGTCAGGGTGTCACCGACCGGCGCACCGTGAATGTCCTTGATACCGGCGATGATGAAGCCCACTTCGCCGGCCTTCAGGTCGACAGTGGCGGTGTGTTTCGGGTTGAAGACACCGACGCTGTCCACCAGGTGGATCTTGCCGGTGGATTTGACGAGGATCTTGTCGCCTTTCTTCACACGGCCGTGGCGCACGCGAACCAGGGAGACAACGCCCAAGTAGTTGTCGAACCAGGAGTCGATGATCAACGCTTGCAGCGGATCTTCGTAGTTGCCGGTTGGCGCAGGAATGGTCTTGACCAGATCGCGTCGAGCACCTCGTCGACGCCCAGGCCAGTCTTGGCGCTGCACTCGACCGCATCGGTGGCATCGATGCCGATGATTTTTTCGATTTCTTCTTTGACGCGGTCCGGATCGGCCTGTGGCAGGTCGATCTTGTTCAGGACCGGCATGACTTCCAGGCCCTGCTCGATCGCCGTGTAGCAGTTGGCAACCGACTGCGCTTCGACGCCCTGACCGGCATCGACCACCAGCAATGCACCTTCACACGCTGCCAGCGACCGGCTGACTTCATAGGTGAAGTCGACGTGGCCCGGGGTGTCAATGAAGTTCAGCTGGTACTTGATGCCATCTTTGGCGGTGTAATAAAGGGTAACGCTGTGGGCCTTGATGGTGATCCCGCGTTCACGTTCCAGGTCCATGGAGTCCAGAACCTGGGCTTCCATTTCGCGCTCGGCAAGGCCGCCGCACATCTGGATGAAGCGATCGGCCAGCGTCGACTTGCCATGGTCAATGTGGGCGATGATGGAGAAATTGCGGATATGACTCAAATCACTCACGGATCAACACTCAAAAAGGCTGCAGGCATAGCCCGCCGAAAAATAGCCGGGAATTGTACCTGATCCACGGCGCAAGCGTCACGTTCGCAGGTCAGACGGAGAATACAAAAACGCCCCGGTCTTGCGACAAGGGCGTTTCGAGCAACCGGAAAAGTCAGGAAAGACCCGGAATCACCCGGCCCGACGCAACAACAGGACCCCGGCCAAGGCACAGACAGTGGCCGGCACCAGCACCGCAAATAGCGGCGAGAAACCGAACACCAGGCTCGAAGGCCCGAGCAAATCCTGAACGATGCGGAAGGTGAAGCCGACCAGTACGCCGGTAAACACCCGCTGACCCAGGGTCACCGAACGCAGCGGACCAAAGATGAAGGAAATGGCCATCAGCACCAGCGCGGCAGTGACCAACGGCTGCAATACCTTGACCCAAAATGCCAGCCAGTAACGGCCATTGTTCAGGCCCTGGTCAGCCAGATAGTGGATGTAACTCCACAAACCGCTGATCGACAGCGTCTCAGGGGTCATTACCACGGTATTGAGCAATTGCGGGCTCAAGGCCACATCCCAGCGTTCGACCGGGGCGCTCACCACTTCAGTGCGCTTTTCCTGTTCATGGAACAGCGTGGTAGTGACGTCGCTCAACGTCCAGTGATCCTTGTCGAACTCCGCACGCTTGGAGAAGCTGGCCGACAACATGTGACGCTCTTTGTCGAAGCGATAACGAGTCACGCCATACAGCACCCCATTGGGCTGCACGGAGTTGATGTGAATGAACTCATCACCCTGGCGATGCCACAAACCGTGCTTTGCACTTTGTGCATCACCACTGCCCTGTGCCAGGGAGCGATTGGCCTGAGCGACATTCTCGGTGGCGGGCGCCACGTATTCGCCGATCAACACACCCACGATCATCAGGACCAGCATCGGCTTCATCACCGCCCAGACGATCCGACCGATGGATACACCGGCGGCGCGCATGATGGTCAGTTCGCTGTTGCTGGCCAGGCTGCCGAGACCAATCAGGCAACCGATCAGCGCCGCCATCGGCAACATGTCGTAAAGACGTCGCGGCGCCGTGAGCAGCACGTAGCTCAAGACATCCATCAAGGTGTAAGTATCGCTGGCGTCACTCATTTCATCGATGAAGGCGAACAGCGTCGCCAGACCGAGAATGATCCCCAGCACCGCCAGGATCGCCATGAGAACGCTGCCACCAATGTAGCGATCGAGCTTAACCACGAGCCACCTCCAGCGCAGCGCGGCGACTCGCCATCTTCAAGCGCATGGGCTCCCAGTAGAGCAACCCCAGACCGATGACCAGGAAGATCGCATGCACCCACCACAGGCCAAGTGCTGTCGGGATCTTGCCCTTCTCGAGGGCACCGCGCGCGGCAATCAGGATGGTCAGGTAAGCCATATATAGAAGAATCGCCGGCAGCAGCTTGAGGAATCGGCCCTGGCGCGGATTGACCCGCGACAACGGAACAGCCATGAGGGTCACGATAAACACCAGCAATGGCAAGGACAGGCGCCACTCCAGCTCGGCGCGCGAACGCACATCGTCACTGGCCAGCAAGGAGTTGGTGGTCATTGCATCACGGTCCGTGACTTCGTCGCTGACGTCCGGCTTGGCCAGCAAAACGCCGTACTCGTCATATTTGATGGCCCGGTAGTCGGCCTGCCCCGGATTACCGTCGTAGCGATAGCCGTTGTCGAGAATCAGGTAGCGGTTGCCATCGGGACGGATTTCCTGACGACCCTTCTCGGCCACCAGCACGGAAATCCCGCGGTCCTTTTGGTCGGAGGAAATATTCTTCTGCGAAATGAACACGCCGGCCAGATTGACGCGATCCGCCGACAGCTGCTCGGTGTAGGTCACCCGCGTACCGTCACGCAAGGCCTGGAAGCGACCCGGTTCAAGGGTATCGAACTCGGTCAGGGCGTCCTGCTTGTTCAGCAACAACTGGAACTGATTAGCCCCTTGCGGTGCCAGGCTCAGGCTCAGCCAGGCCACGACCAGCGCCACCAGGGTGGCGGGAAACAGGGTGATGCGAAGCAGACGCTGCTGGCTCATGCCGGTGGCCGACAGCACGGTCATTTCGCTTTCCAGGTACAGCCGGCCATACGACAGCAGAATGCCCAGGAACAGACCCAATGGCAGGATCAGCTGCAAGAAGCCCGGCAGGCGAAAGCCCATGATCAGGAACAGTGAACTCGGGTCCAATTGGCCCGAAGCCGCCTGCGCGAGGTATTTAATGAAGCGACCGCTCATGATGATGACCAGCAGCACGGCGCTGACGGCGCTCAAGGTCAACAGGACTTCGCGGGATAGATAACGGAAGACAATCAAACCAGACACTCCAGGGTTGTCAGGCTAAGGCGGCCAAACAAGCAAACGTATCGGGTGGCCCGCAGGGCAGAGCCACCGAAAAAGATGGCGCATTATCCTGTGATTGGGTGCGCCTGTCACTGCGCATGCTCAAGCAGGTGGTCAAAGCACCGAAGATCGTACAACCGAGGGTTGTCAGGCGCCGGTAGCGGGGTTCAAACTGCGGCCTTTGTCGCGGGCCGTGACCTGCGTCTTTCTATCTATATAAGCAGGCGTTTGTGCACACTGCCGAACGCTGCGTGTTGACCATTAATTCAGGGACCCGGACATGGAACTGGTTGTAAAAAGCGTTAGCCCAGAAACGTTGAAAACCGCCACTCTGGTGGTCGCCGTCGGCGAAAACCGCAAGCTCGGCGCCGTCGCCAAACAACTCGACGAACTGACTGGCGGCGCCATCAGCGCCGTTTTGAAGCGCGGCGACCTGGCCGGCAAAGTCGGCCAGAGCCTGTTGCTGCACAGCCTGCCAAACCTCAAAGCCGAGCGCGTGCTGCTGGTTGGCGTGGGCAAGGATGAAGAACTGGGCGACCGTCCATTCCGCAAAATCATCGCCGGCGTCCTCAACACCCTGAAAGGTCTGGGCGGCACTGACGCTGTGCTGGCGCTGGATGAAGTGGTGGTCAAGGGCCGCGATAGCTACGGCAAGACCCGCCTGCTGGCCGAGACCCTGGTGGACGGCGAATACACCTTCGACCAGTTCAAGAGCCAGAAAGCCGAACCTCGCGCCCTGAAGAAAATCACCCTGGTGACCATCAAGGCTGCCCAGGCTGAAGTCGAGCGCGCCGTAGCCCACGCCACCGCTATCGCCAACGGCATGGCATTCACCCGCGACCTGGGCAACCTGCCGCCGAACATCTGCCACCCGACGTTCCTTGGTGAACAAGCCAAGAACCTGGGCAAAGAATTCAAAACCCTGAAAGTCGAAGTCCTCGATGAGAAGAAGATCAAGGACCTGGGCATGGGCTCGTTCTACGCCGTTGGCCAGGGCAGCGCCCAGCCACCGCGCCTGATCGTCATGCAATACAACGGCGGCAAGAAATCCGAGAAGCCGTACGCATTGGTTGGCAAGGGCATCACGTTCGACACCGGCGGCATCAGCCTGAAGCCGGGCGCCGGCATGGATGAGATGAAGTACGACATGGGCGGCGCGGCCAGCGTGTTCGGCACCCTGCGTGCTGTGCTCGAGCTGAAACTGCCGATCAACCTGGTGTGCATCCTGGCCTGCGCCGAGAATATGCCGAGCGGCAACGCTTCGCGTCCTGGCGACATCGTCACCACCATGAGCGGCCAGACCGTGGAAATCCTCAACACCGACGCCGAAGGCCGTCTGGTGCTGTGCGATGCACTGACCTACTCCGAGCGCTTCAAGCCACAAGCCGTGATCGACATCGCAACCCTGACCGGCGCTTGCGTCGTTGCACTGGGCGCCCACACCTCGGGCCTGCTGGGCAACAACGACGAACTGATCGGTCAACTGCTGAGCGCCGGCCAAGCGGCTGACGATCGCGCCTGGCAACTGCCGCTGTTCGATGAGTATCAAGAGCAGCTGGACAGCCCGTTCGCCGACATCGCCAACATCGGCGGCCCGAAGGGCGGCACCATCACTGCGGCCTGCTTCCTGTCGCGCTTCACCAAGAACCTGAACTGGGCGCACCTGGACATCGCCGGCACCGCGTGGACCAGCGGTGGCAAGGACAAGGGCGCCACTGGCCGTCCGGTTCCTCTGCTGACCCAATACCTGCTGGACCGCGCCAAAGCCTGAAACCAATGAACTTGTACGGCGTCACTTTCGAGTGACGCCGTACAAGGCTCAGGAACCGCAATGACCAAAGTCGACTTCTATATCCTGCCCAGCGCCGATCCATCAGCGCGGCTGGACTTTGCCTGCAAGCTCACCGAAAAAGCCTGGCGCATGGGGCACCGCATCTACCTGCATTGCAGCGATGCCGCCCAGCGTGACGACCTCGATGCACGCCTGTGGACGTTCAAAGGTGAAACCTTCGTACCTCACGGTCCCGCTGAAAGCGAACCGGACAGTTTGATTGTCCTGGGACTTGGCGATGACTGCGGTGCGCATCAGGATCTGCTGGTCAATCTCGACCTGAAAGTCCCGGCCTTTGCCAACAAATTCGCCCGAGTGGCGGAAGTGGTGGTGGAAGATCCGACGATTCGTGCGGCTGCGCGGGAGAGTTTCCGTTTCTACCGCGAACAGGGCTATCCTCTGCAAGATCACCGTTTACAGCGACTCTGAGCATTCCGATGGACACTCCAAAACCGCAGCAAAAGTCCGCGCACCTGCTGGATGACCTTGAGTCGATCCGCCAACTGCTCGGTGATGACAACCTGCAACCGCCGTTGCTGACCGACACGGTCCATGACGGTGATCAGGAACAGATTCCGATGTTGTTCGATAACGTTAGCGCCGCGCCGCAAGCCGTCGAACCGCCTCCCGCCCCTGCCGCCCAACCGGCAGCGGCCGCCAGCAAAGGCCCCGACGCCCTGCTGCACCTGGACAGCGAACTGCGCGCCGCCGCGCAATTGATCATGCAAGACGTGATCGACGACTTCGCTCCGCATATTGAAACCGAGATCAAACGTCGGCTGGATGCGCGGATGGAGCGGTTGCTCAGCCAGTACGAATAAGCATCTATCCCTGTGGGAGCGAGCCTGCTCGCGATTGCATAACCTCGGTCTCATGAAAGACCGAGGCGCCTGCATCGCGAGCAGGCTCGTTCCCACATTGATTTGCGCCACTGACAGAAAATGCGTGCTGTCCGCCCCTGCTCGCCCTATGCCCCATGCCCCGCTATACTTGCCGGCTTTTCCTGAATAAATGCCAATAGGGTCCCGCCGCGCATGGATAAGACCTACCAGCCGCACGCCATTGAAACTTCCTGGTACAACACCTGGGAGTCCGAGAATTACTTCGCCCCGCAAGGCGCGGGCGAGTCCTACACCATCATGATCCCGCCGCCGAACGTCACCGGCAGCCTGCACATGGGTCACGGCTTCAACAACGCGATCATGGATGCCCTGATCCGTTTCCGTCGCATGCAGGGTCGCAACACCCTGTGGCAGCCGGGCACCGACCACGCCGGTATCGCCACGCAAATGCTGGTGGAGCGTCAGCTCGAAGCCAAAGGCCAGAGCCGCCACGACCTGGGCCGCGAGAAATTTCTTGAGAAAATCTGGGAATGGAAAGATGAATCCGGCGGCAACATCAGCCGTCAGATCCGTCGCCTTGGCTCGTCCGTAGACTGGAGCCGTGAGCGCTTCACCATGGATGACGGCCTCTCGGAATCCGTTAAAGAAGCCTTCGTGCGCCTGCATGAAGACGGCCTGATCTACCGCGGCAAGCGCCTGGTCAACTGGGATACCAAGTTGCACACGGCGATTTCCGACCTCGAAGTGGAAAACCACGACGAGAAAGGTTTCCTGTGGAACCTGAAGTACCCGCTGGCCGACGGCGCCAAGACTGCTGAAGGCAACGATTACCTGATCGTCGCGACCACTCGCCCGGAAACCATGCTCGGCGACTCCGCCGTCGCGGTGAACCCGAACGATGAGCGCTATAAAGCCCTGATCGGCAAGTTTGTCGAGCTGCCACTGGTTGGCCGCCGCATCCCGATCATCGCCGACGATTACTGCGACCCTGAATTCGGCACCGGCTGCGTGAAAATCACCCCGGCCCACGACTTCAATGACTATGAAGTCGGCAAGCGCCACAACCTGCCGCTGCTGAACATCTTCGACAAGAACGCCGCCGTCCTGCCGGCCTGTCAGGTGTTTAACCTCGACGGCACGCTGAACGAAAGCATCGACGGCAAGATCCCGGCAGAATACGCTGGCCTCGACCGCTTCGAAGCGCGCAAGCAGATCGTTGCTGCGTTCGATGCGGCCGGCCTGCTGGTCAGCGTCGACGATCACAACCTGAAAGTGCCGAAAGGCGATCGCTCCGGCACCATCATCGAGCCGTGGCTGACCGACCAGTGGTACGTGTCGACCAAGCCATTGGCCGAGCCTGCGATTGCTGCCGTTGAAGACGGCCGCATCCAGTTCGTGCCAAAGCAATACGAAAACATGTACTTCTCGTGGATGCGCGACATCCAGGATTGGTGCATCAGTCGTCAGCTGTGGTGGGGCCACCGGATTCCGGCCTGGTACGACGAGTCGGGCAAAGTCTACGTCGGTCGCGACGAAGCCGAAGTACGTGCCAAGCACAACCTCGGCCCGGACGTTGCGTTGCAGCAGGACAACGACGTTCTCGACACTTGGTTCAGTTCGGGCCTGTGGACCTTCTCCACGCTCGGCTGGCCTGAGCAAACCGAGTTCCTGAAGAAATTCCACTCCACCGACGTGCTGGTGACCGGTTTCGACATCATTTTCTTCTGGGTTGCCCGGATGATCATGCTCACCATGCACTTGGTGAAGAACGAAGACGGCACGCCGCAGGTTCCGTTCAAGACCGTTTATGTTCACGGTCTGGTACGCGATGGCCTGGGCCAGAAGATGTCCAAGTCCAAGGGCAACGTCCTGGACCCGCTGGACATCATCGACGGTATCGAGCTGGAAGACCTGGTGCACAAACGCATCAACGGCCTGATGCAGCCGAAACTGGCGAAGAAGATCGAGAAGCAGACCCGCGACGAGTTCGCCGACGGCATCGCCAGCTACGGCACCGACGCTCTGCGCTTCACTTTCTGCTCGCTGGCGTCCACCGGTCGTGACATCAAGTTCGACATGGGCCGCGTCGAAGGCTATCGCAACTTCTGCAACAAGATCTGGAACGCCGCGCGTTACGTTCTGGACAAGGGCGAAGACTGCGGCCAGAACGGCGAAGCCTACGAACTGTCCCTGGCGGATCGCTGGATCATCTCGCAACTGCAACGCACCGAAGCCGAAGTGACCCGTCAACTCGACCAGTTCCGCTTCGACCTGGCGGCACAAGCCTTGTACGAGTTCATCTGGAACCAGTATTGCGACTGGTACCTGGAACTCTCCAAGCCTGTGCTGTGGGACGAAAACGCCCCGGTTGAACGCCAGCGCGGCACCCGCCGCACCCTGGTTCGGGTGCTGGAAGTCGCATTGCGTCTGGCGCACCCGTTCATGCCATTCATCACCGAAGAAATCTGGCAGCGCATCGCGCCGCTGGCCGGTATCGAAGGCAAGACGATCATGCTGCAACCTTGGCCTGTGGCCAACGAAGCACGCATCGATCAGGGCGCCGAAGATGACATCGAGTGGCTGAAGACGCTGATGCTCGGCACGCGCAACATTCGCGCCGAGATGAACATCGGTCCAGGCAAGCCGCTGAACCTGTTTCTGAAAAACGTCAGTGCCGAAGACCAGCGTCGTCTCACCGAGAACGAAGCGCTGCTGAAGAAGCTGGCGCGTCTGGAGTCGATCACGGTGTTGGCTGCTGGCGAAGAAGCACCGCTGTCCGCTACCGCTCTGGTTGGCGAGATGGAAGTGCTGGTGCCGATGGCCGGCCTGATCGACAAGGACGCCGAACTGGCGCGTCTGGACAAGGAAATCCTGCGTTTGCAGGGCGAAGTCCAGCGCGTGGGCGGCAAACTGTCCAACGCTGGTTTCGTTGACAAGGCCCCGGCTGAAGTCATCGACAAGGAACGCGCCAAATTGGCCGAAGCTGAACAGGCTTTGGGCAAGTTGGCGGAGCAACATGCGCGGATTGCCAGTTTGTAACTGCTAAATCGCAATGAAGGAGGGAGGCCCTGTGGCCTCCCTTTTTATGCCCGCCACATTCTCCCATGCTGTCCGCAGGAGCGAGGCTTGCCCGCGAAGAACGATAACGCGGTGTATCTTATTGACCGTGTCGCGGCCTTCGCGGGCAAGCCTCGCTCCTACAGGATCCCCGCGCGGCCATCGTCTGTGGGACAATGCCCCCCACTTTCAGCCATACCCGAATCGACCACACCCATGAACGCCCCCCGCACACCCCGCCCTGCGCGCAAGAAGCCTGACTCCGCCACCCCGGCCAACGCCGTGGAACCACGTCCGAAGGCCAGCCTGCACCCGCGCAACCGTCACCAGGGTCGTTACGACTTCCCGGAGCTGATCAAGAGCACGCCGGAACTGGCGAAGTTCGTGATCCTCAACCCGTATGGCAAGGAAAGCATCGACTTCGCCAGCCCTGACGCGGTGCGGGTGTTCAACCGGGCGCTGCTCAAGTCGTTCTACGGCGTGGCCCACTGGGACATCCCGGCTGACTACCTATGCCCACCGGTTCCGGGGCGTGCCGACTACGTGCACTTCCTGGCCGACCTGCTGGCCAGCGTCAACGACGGCGAGATCCCGCGTGGCGCTCCGGTCAAAGTGCTCGATATCGGCATGGGCGCCAACTGCGTTTATCCGCTGATCGGCTACAGCGACTACCGCTGGCACTTCCTCGGTTCGGAAATTGACCCTACGGCCGTGGCCGCCGCCAAAGCCATCGTCCAGTCCAACGGGCTGAACAAAGCCATCCAGCTGCGACTGCAAAGCAATCCCAAGCACATTCTGCTGGGCCTGCTCGAGCCCGGCGAACGCTTCGACCTGACCATGTGCAACCCGCCGTTCCACGCGTCGATGGACGAGGCCACCAAGGGCAGCGAGCGTAAATGGCGCGCCCTGGGCCGTGCCGACCCGAAACGCAAACTGCCGGTGCTGAACTTTGGCGGTCAATCCGCCGAATTGTGGTGTGAAGGTGGCGAAGCACGCTTTGTGACCCAACTGATCGCCGAAAGCGCGAGCTTCCAACACAAAGTGCTGTGGTTCAGCACGCTGGTGTCGAAAGCCTCGAACCTGCCAGCGATCCAGACCGCGCTGAAAAAGGCCGGCGTCCTGGAAAGCCAGGTCGTGGAAATGTCCCAAGGGCAGAAGCAAAGTCGCTTCGTTGCCTGGACCTTCCAGACCAAATCCGAGCAGCAAGTCTGGCGCGAGCGCTGGGTTCGCAAGGGCTGAGTCACTAGCGACGCAGATCAACTGTGGGAGCGGGCTTGCTCGCGAATACGGTCTAACATTCAACATTGATGCTGAATGTTAAGGCCCCTTCGCGAGCAAGCCCGCTCCCACATTGGTTTCGAGGTGTTTTAAGGGCCGAATCGCAGACACAAAAAAGCCGTGCCCGGATCACTCCGGTGCACGGCTTTTTTACTGCGTCTTACTTGTTAACAGCGTCGGTCAGGCCTTTGGCCACAACCAGCTTGATAACTTTCTTGGCAGCGATTTCGATGGCAGCGCCAGTCGAAGGGTTACGGCCAGTGCGGGCAGGACGCTCGGTCACTTTCAGTTTGCCGATACCCGGCAGAGTGATTTCGCCGCCGTTTTCCAGCTGATCGGCAACGATTTGGCCCAGTTGGTCCAGAGCGTTACGCGCGGTGGTTTTTGGCGCGTCGATAGCTTCAGCGATGTCGGCGATCAGTTGGTCTTTAGTAAGAGCCATGTAGTGTTCCTTCCCTATCAAATTCATATGGATTGCAGAGTGCAGTGTCAGCCATCGAGCCCGATCTTCTGGATCTGGCACCCTCGGCCATAACCGCGACGAGTCGGGGTTATAGATACCGAAATCAGGGTTTGGTTCGACCTGACAAATGCTGAATGCACGCTTAACGCAGTGACTTCGCGTAAGACGGGGCAAAACTAGCACAGAGACGGGGAAATATCCGCCTCTTGCTACCCATTTGGTCAGCTTTATTGCTCTAAACCGGTAAAAAACTGCATAAGGGCCATCGCGCACCGGCGATTTTGCCTTCCCGCCCCTGTAGGAGCTGCCGAAGGCTGCGATCTTTGGACTTTGATTTTAAAAAACAAGATCAAAAGATCGCAGCCTTCGGCAGCTCCTACAAAGGGGGCGTGCTGGCCTGTTTGCGGTACACTTGGCACTTTTTGGGGGAGCACGCCCTCCTCTCTTCAATCAGCCGAGAAGCCCATGCCGATCCGTCATTGCATCGTCCACCTGATCGACAAAAAACCCGACGGCACACCTGCAGTTCTTCACGCTCGCGACTCGGAACTTGCAGAGTCCACCGCCATCGAGAACATGCTCGCCGACCTCAACGAGAGCTACAACGCCAAACAAGGCAAGGCCTGGGGTTTCTTCCATGCCGAGTCCGGGGCGCATCCGTTCAGCGGCTGGCTGAAGGAATACCTCGACGGCGGCAAGGATTTCACGGCGTTCAGCCGGGTGGCGGTGGAACACCTGCAAAAGCTGATGGAGGAGTCGAACCTGTCGGTGGGCGGCCACGTGCTGTTTGCGCACTACCAGCAAGGCATGACCGATTACCTGGCCATCGCCCTGTTACACCATAGCGAAGGCGTTGCCGTGACCGAAGCGCTGGACGTCACCGCGTCCCGCCACCTTGATCTGGGCCAGTTGCACCTGGCGGCGCGGATCAACATTTCCGAGTGGCAGAACAACAAGCAATCCAAGCAGTACATTTCGTTTATCAAAGGTAAGAACGGCAAAAAGGTTTCGGAGTATTTCCGCGACTTCATCGGCTGCCAGGAAGGCGTCGACGGCCCCGGCGAAACCCGCACCTTGCTCAAAGCCTTCAGTGACTTCGTCGAAAGCGAAGACTTGCCGGAAGAGTCCGCCCGCGAGAAAACCAAAACCCTGGTTGATTACGCCAGCAGCCAAGCCAAACTCGGCGAGCCGATGGGCCTGGAAGAACTCTCGGAGCTGATCGACGAAGAACGCCCGAAAGCCTTCTACGATCACATCCGCAACAAGGATTACGGCCTGTCCCCGGAGATTCCGGCGGATAAGCGCACCCTGAACCAGTTCCGCCGCTTCACCGGGCGCGCTGAAGGGCTGTCCATCAGCTTTGAAGCGCACCTGCTGGGCTCGAAGATCGAATACGACGAAGAAGCCGGCACGCTGATCATCAAGGGCTTGCCGACCCAACTGACTGACCAGCTCAAGCGGCGCAACTGATGCTGAACGGCATCCTGAAGAAATTCCTGCTGATCCTGCTGGTGGTCGTGGTTTACCAGAACTGGGGCAAGATCGAGCGGTACATCCACCCGGCGCAAGTGGTGTCCGAGCAAACGCAGGCCAAGGCCAACGTCGTGCTCTACGCCACCGACTGGTGCGGCTACTGCAAGCTGACCAAGCGCTTTCTCGACCAGAAGGGGATTCCATACAAGGAATTCGATATCGAGAAGGACGCCGAGGCGCGCAAGGCCTATGAAGCGCTGGGTGGGCGTGGGATACCGTTGATCGACGTCAACGGCACATTGATTCGCGGGTATGACCCTGACGAAATTCTCGCCGCCCTGAAGTAAATCAATGCCTCACACAAAACCCGTAGGAGCGAGGCTTGCCCGCGAAGCTTTTAGCGCCAGTGATGACGCCTTCGCGGGCAAGCCTCGCTCCTACAGGGTTCAGTGTTTTTCGATCCGAAATCCGAACCGCGGAAAGTGCACATGCACCACACCCGCACGTTCGTCTTCACGGCGCAAAATCAATTCCTCACGCCCCGCAAACACCAGCTCACCCGCCACCGGATCAACACCATAGTCAGTGGCCGCGATCACCACCTGCTGGCCCACCTCAAACCCGTTAGGCTCATCGAACGACTCGCCCGGCAACGCAGCCGGCGTGGCATTGCGCGACACCTCCAGCGCCTCCTCGGCCGTCATCTCGCTAAACGCACCGTGACCAAAACCCATCACCCGACCCAACCACGCCGAAACCGCCGGATAGGCGTCAACCAACGGTGAAGTCACGGGCGTCGCCTTGAGGAACCACAGGCAGTGAGCCAGGGAAAAGTCGGCAATCGACGGCTCGCCAAACAGGAAGTCGCCCTGCTCGCGCTGAAGCTGTTGTTCGAGGCGCCCGATGATCGTCGGCCACTGGTGCCGAGCCTGCTCCGCCGACAACCGCGTAGCGCTGCCACCGCTGAACAACCCGGCACGATCGGCCAGGAACGCCTTGATCGCTTCCGGCGGCAATTTGCCGAAGCGCACTGCCACCGATTCCGGCTGGAACACCAGACTGAACTCGCATGCTGGAACACCACCGAATCCGCCCAGGCAGCGAAGGTCGCGGCGATCATCTCCTGACCTTCCGGGAAGAACGCCGGCAGAGCTTTCTCTTGCTCCAGGCGACGGGCGATCAGTGCGGTGTCGCAATAAATATCGGCGCCGATCTGCAACACCGGCGTCTTGCGGTAGCCGCCCGTGAGCGCGGTCAGATCGGGTTTTGGCATCACCGGCGAGATCTTCACCGAGCGCCAGGACAAGCCCTTGAAGCCCAGCAGCAGGCGAGCCTTTTCTGCAAAAGGGGACGTCGGGTAATTGTGAAGAATCAACTCTGACATGCTCGGCTCCAACCCACGGATAAGGAGTTCGCAGCTTAGCGCTCAATCGGTGAGCGGCCTACAGATCTGCTTTATGGGAACTGATCAGTCAGGTTGATAAGTGCCCACCAGGCACTCTTTGGCGCTTTTTTTGAGTTTTTTGATCAGCCGTTCCTGACGCAGCGCTTCGCTTTTATCGCGACAGACTTCGGTGTAGACCAGTGCCATGGCGGGGCTGGAGAGGAAAAACCGCGCGCCCTTGCCGCTTTGGTGCTTGGCAAAACGGCGCACCGGATCGTCGCTGATCCCGCAGTAGAGCGAACCATTGGCCGCGCGCACGAGGTAGACGAACCAGGGTTTGCTCACCGGGGTGTCGGCGGGGATTTCGCTGAGGGTGTTCACGTGGCGATCAAGGCTTGAAAGGAAACAAGCCGCGATCTTATCAGCGACTGGCCTGGAATGCCTTCAGCCCCTTCAAGGCCTGGGCGCGAACGGCGTTGCGCACCAGTGGCGTCCAGCCCAACAACAAGCCTTTTGTGCCCAGTGCCTGACGCGACCAACGCCACAGATCGAAGTTGTCGTGATGCTCGCAAATCTTGCCATCGCGAAACACGAAACGCGCCTGGATGTCGTTGATCACGATGTTGCCGGTCTGGCTGAACAAATACGTCGCCACCCAGTGAGCACCGCCCGTGCGCTCGTCGCTGCGCACGTTATCGAAAATCAGGGAAAAATCTTTGGCCCGAGTGGTGAGCATGCGCCACATGTCGCCGGCGTCACGGCCGCGCAACTCGCCGAACGCCGGATCACTAAACACCACGTCGTCGGTGTAGCAGGCAGCCATGGCATCGGCATCCAACCGCTGGAAGGCCTGGTAGAACCGGGTGATCAGGGCGTTGTGGACATCACTCATGGGCAGGCTCCGTTCGCAAAATGGCTTCAAAAGATTGCCTGCACGATAGTCTGCAAATGATCGCAAAACCACCGGCATTCGTGGGCCGAATGCCAGTAGTGCGCGGATTCAGACTTTTTCGCTGGTTACCTGAACGTACAGCGAACGCCCGGCACCGAGCCCGGCGATGATCGCGCCCAAACCGATGATGCCGAAGATCCAGCCCAGCGCGTTCCAGCCGCCGGTCCAGTCGTGCACGATGCCGACGGCGAACGGGCCCATGGACGCCAGGGTGTAACCGAAGCCCTGGGCCATGCTCGACAGGTTGGCGGCGACATGCGCGTCACGTGAGCGCAGCACGATCAGCGTCAGTGCGAGGCTGAACGTACCGCCCTGCCCCAGACCCAGCAGGATCGCCCAACCCCACAGACCTTCGATCGGCGCGTAGAGGCAACCGAACAAACCGCCGAGGGTCAGCAGCATGACCACGACGATCGCCAGTCGCTGGTCCTTGCCGCGTGTTGCCAACCACGGTGCGGCGAGGGAGCTGGCCAATTGAATGATCACCGAACCCGACAGCACCAGACCGGCCTGAGTCGGCGTCAGTCCACGGCCAATCAGGATCGACGGCAACCAGCCGAACACGATGTAGGCCAGCGACGATTGCAGGCCCATGTAAAGCGTTACTTGCCAGGCCAACGGATCACGCAGCAGACCGCGGACGCGGTAGGCAACGTTGTGCGAGCCATGTTTTTGCCCCACTTGCGGCAACCAGAAAATCGCCGCGACCAGCGCCGGCACCACCCAAAACCCCAGGCCCAATGCCCAGCTCTTGTCGAAATGTTCGCTCAACGGCACGGTCGCGCCCGCCGCCGAAGTCGCCGCTGCCCAGACACAGGGCCATGGTGTAGACACCGGTCATGGTCCCGGCCTGTTTCGGGAAGTCGCGCTTGACGATCCCCGGCAGCAATACGCCAATCACACCGATGCTGGCCCCGGCCAGAACGCTGCCGGCAAACAGCCCGACTTCACCGAAGGAGCTGCGCAGGATGATCCCGCCGGCCAGCACCAGCAGAATCCCGAGCACCACTCGCTCGGCACCAAAACGTCGCGCCAAAATCGGCGCTAGCGGTGCGAACAAGCCGAGGCAGAGTACCGGTAATGTGGTCAGCAAACCGGCCTGAGCAGCCGACAAACCAAGCGTCTTCGACACTTCACTGAGCATCGGCGCCATGCTCGACAGCGCCGGGCGCAGGTTCAGCGCCACCAGGATCAGCCCCAGTAACAACAGCCACGGCCGACGCAGGATCGGGTGACTTTGCTGGACCTGTTCGTCATCGGCCTCGGCGTCGATCAGCAGCTCTTCGAGCTCTGCCGTGCGCTTGGGCTGCGTGATGTTGCTGTGATTGGCAGGCATGGTTTTCTCGGTTTCAAGGTTCATTGATCAACTGCCTCGACAGGGCTTTGGCCCGTTCCGGGTCACGTTGCTCGACGGCATCCAGCAGTTCGATATGCAGATCGAACACCTCTTGGCGTCGCGGGGAAATATTCAGGGTCTTGCGCAGTTGCGCGCCGATGATGCTGGAGAAGTAGCGATACAACTCGCTGAGGGTCGGGTTGTGTGCGGCGTCCACCAGACGGCGGTGGAACACCAGGTCGCAGGCGATGTAGCTGTCGAGATCGCCGTGGTAATGACTACCGCTGACGCCCAAGGCTTCGCGCAGCGCCGCCAGGTCTTCGTCGGTACGGCGCAATGCCGCCAGGCCGATGGCTTCGACTTCCAGAATGTGCCGGGTTTCCCGGGCTTGTTCGTGGGTGCAGCGGGACAGCGCTTTCATCGTGTCCAACGGATCGAATACGGCCCGCAGGTAACTACCGTCGCCCTGGCGGATTTCGATCAACCCGGAAAACGCCAACACCCGCATGGCTTCGCGCACGGTGTTACGGCTGATGCCCAGCTCGGCGGACAGCTCGGGCTCTGTGGGTAGGCGCTGACCAACCACCCAAACACCTTCGGTGATGCGCTGACGTAACAGGTCCAAGGCCTGATCGACCAAGGATCGCTTAACGAGTGGAGAAATGTCTGACATAGGATTCGCCCTTTCATCCAATCATAGGATGAATTTTCTGACATGTTAGTCAGCATCTTCCGAGAGGACAAGCGCCTAGGGTTAAAGGGCAGGAAATGGAGCGGGATTCTCGATTGTCAAAATTACCCTTAAAGGGTAATTTTATGTTCAAGGTTGAAGTGTCTTATGGAAAAGAACACACCTCATTACGACTTGTCAGTGGTGAAGGCGCAAGCGATCAGACTGGGAACCAGGGCATTTACGGGCACCGCCCGCGAAGGCGGTCGCAGAATGGACTTGAGTCTTTCTCAAATGCTGCGAATCGTTTACTCGCTGGAGTACAGGATGTTGCACAAATCGATGACCACCTGCGCCGACCATCGCATCTGGCAGGACGTGTACCACATCAAGACTCACGGTCTGGAGATCCGCATCAAAGTGACTTATCGCCCGGGTGGTGGGCCACCGATTATCTCCTTCAAGGAGAAAGACGCATGAATACAAAGCAATGCTTCAGCTGCGGCACCCATGACGGGCTGCAACATTTCGAGCCGCGCAGCATTACCATCGACTTCAAACAAATGACCCGTCAGGTTGAGGATATTTCAGGCTGGGAATGCAGGGTTTGCGGTGAAATCGAATTCGATGACGGCAGTGCCGAGCGCTACTCGGACGCTAGCGATCAGTTGCTGATGGACTGCCGTCAGCTCCTGGCAAACGAGATGAAACGCATACGGCGCAAACTGCACCTCACGCAAAAAGACGCGGTGAAGTTGCTGTCTGGCGGCGGGCACAATGCATTTTCCCGCTACGAGCGTGGCGAACTTGCCCCGCCTCAGCCGCTGTTTACGCTGATGCGCCTGCTTGATCGGCATCCGCACCTGATGGCCGAAGTGCATGCGCTGAGTGATGGTGAGGATTTGCGTCAGTTACTCGCCAAGCGCGACACAGCACCCGCTTCGTAGGGGGATGTGTTCGGCGATAAATCCCAGGCAAAAATAAACCCGGAACACGTCCGGGTTTATTTCAACGCCTGTGCAGGATCAATGCAGGATCTGGCTCAGGAACAGCTTGGTACGATCATTCTGTGGATTATCGAAGAAGTCGTTCGGCGCAGCCTGTTCGACGATTTCGCCCTTGTCCATGAAGATCACGCGGTTGGCCACGGTGCGGGCGAAGCCCATTTCGTGGGTTACGCAGAGCATGGTCATGCCGTCTTCGGCCAGGCCGATCATGGTGTCGAGAACCTCTTTCACCATTTCCGGGTCGAGTGCCGACGTTGGTTCGTCGAACAGCATGATTTTCGGTTTCATGCACAGGGCACGGGCAACGCCGACGCGCTGTTGCTGGCCGCCGGACAGTTGCCCCGGGAATTTATGCGCCTGCTCCGGAATGCGGACGCGTTCCAGGTAGTGCATGGCGATTTCTTCGGCCTTGCGTTTCGGCATCTTGCGCACCCACATCGGTGCCAGGGTGCAGTTCTGCAGGATGGTCATGTGCGGGAACAGGTTGAAGCGCTGGAACACCATGCCGACTTCGCGGCGGATCGCTTCGATCTGCTTGAGGTCGTTGGTCAGTTCCACGCCATCGACCACGATGCGGCCCTGCTGGTGTTCTTCCAGGCGATTGAGGCAACGAATGGTGGTCGACTTGCCGGAACCCGAAGGGCCGCACAGGACGATACGCTCGCCCTGCTTGACGTTCAGGTTGATGTCTTTCAACACGTGGAACTGGCCGTACCACTTGTTAACGCCCTGCATCTGAATAATGCCTTCAGGGCTCACAGGCTGTTTGATCGCTTCACTCATAAACTACGCTCCTAACGCTTGTGGCCAGTGTCCAGCTTACGTTCCAAATGCATGGAGTAGCGGGACATACCAAAACAGAAAATCCAGAACACCAGGGCCGCGAACACATAACCTTCGGTGGCCATGCCCAACCATTTCGGGTCGGCGGCGGCTTGCTTGACGCTGTTGAGCAGGTCGAACAGGCCGATGATGATCACCAGGCTTGTGTCCTTGAACAGCGCAATGAAGGTGTTGACGATGCCAGGGATTACCAGCTTAAGGGCTTGCGGTAGAATCACCAGGCCCATGCTGCGCCAGTAACCGAGGCCCATCGCCGCAGCCGCTTCGTACTGACCTTTAGGGATCGCTTGCAGACCACCGCGCACCACTTCGGCCACGTAGGCCGACTGGAACAGGATCACGCCGATCAGCGCCCGCAGCAGTTTGTCGAAGTTCATGCCTTCAGGCAGGAACAACGGCAGCATCACAGAGGACATGAACAGCACCGTGATCAACGGCACGCCGCGCCAGAACTCGATGAAGGTCACGCAGACCACTCGAATCGCCGGCATGTTCGAACGACGCCCCAACGCCAGGATGATCCCCAGCGGCAGCGCACCGGCGATACCGACGGTAGCGATCACCAGGGTCAGCATCAGGCCGCCCCACTGACTGGTCGCGACATTGGTCAGGCCAAAGATCCCACCATGCAACAGGAAGTAGGAAATGATCGGGAACGCCACCAGAAAACTCAGGCCGTACACCGCTTTACGGTGAAAACGCGAGATAAACAGTGGTGCCACGCCGATAACCGCCAGCCACACGGTCAGGTCGACGCGCCAGCGCAGTTCCGGCGGGTAGTAGCCGTACATGAACTGGCCGAAACGCTGCTGGATAAACACCCAGCAAGCGCCTTCCTTGGTGCAGTCGGCGCGGGTAGTACCGACCCAATTGGCGTCCAGGATCGCCCAATGCAGCAGCGGTGGAACGATCAGGTAAATCAGGTAGAACGCGAACAGAGTCAGCAGGGTGTTGATCCAGCTGGAGAACATGTTGGCGCGCATCCACGCCACCACACCGATGCTACGGCTCGGTGGTGGCATGTCAGGTTTGAAAGTATGGGATGTCATGCGCGTTTCCTCACCGTTCGATCAGCGCAATGCGCTTGTTGTACCAGTTCATCAGCAGGGAAATGCTGATACTGATCGCCAGGTACACGCTCATGGTGATGGCAATAACCTCGATCGCCTGCCCGGTCTGGTTCAGCACCGTACCGGCAAACAACGACACCATTTCCGGATAACCGATACCGGCCGCCAGCGAGGAGTTCTTCGCCAGGTTCAGGTATTGGCTGGTCAGTGGCGGGATGATCACGCGCAGAGCTTGCGGGATGATCACCTTGCGCAGGGTCGGACCGTTGCGCAGCCCGAGGGAGCGTGCCGCTTCGGTCTGGCCGTGGCTGACCGACTTGATGCCCGAACGCACGATCTCGGCGATGAACGCCGCGGTGTACACGGTCAGGGCCAAGGTCAGCGCCAGCAGTTCCGGGATCAATACCCAGCCACCAACGAAGTTGAAGCCTTGCAGCTTCGGCATTTCCCAGTGCAACGGGGCACCGAAGATCAGCGCGCACAAAGCCGGGATCACCACGATGATCGCCAGGCCCACCCAGAACTTGTGGAACGGTACGCCTGTGGCTTCGAAACGCTTGTTGGCCCAGCGGCACATCATCACGATGGCAACGATGGCTATCACCACGCTGATCGCGAATGCCCAGAACCCGCTCGACATTTGCGCGGCCGGCATGTTCAGGCCACGACTGCTGACGAAGAAGGTGTCGCCAAAGTTGTGACTGGCACGCGGCCCCGGCATGGTCAGGAACACCGCGAAGTACCAGAACAGGATTTGCAGCAGCGGCGGAATGTTACGGAAGACTTCCACGTAAACCGTCGCCAGCTTGCTGACGATCCAGTTCGGTGACAGCCGTGCCACGCCAACGATGAAACCGAGGAGGGTCGCCAGAACCACACCAATGACGGTCACCAGCAACGTGTTAAGCAGGCCAATGACAAACACCCGGGCATACGTGTCCGATTCGGTGTAGTCGATCAGGTGTTGTGCGATGCCGAACCCGGCACTGCGATCCAGAAAGCTGAAGCCGGAGGTAATGCCCCGGTGTTGAAGGTTGGTTTGCGTATTATTGAACAGATACCAGCCCATCGCGACGACCGCGACAATCGTGATGATCTGGAAGAGCCACGCACGCACTTTTGGATCGCTGAGGCTGAACCTCTGCTTTGGTGCGCCGATTGATTTTTGCATGAAGTGCCCCGCAAAGAATGGAACAGAACATCACCCGGTGGTTGGCCCACCGGGTGATAGAACCATCAGCGCACTGGTGGTGCGTATTGAATGCCGCCGTTGGTCCACAGCGCGTTCAGGCCACGGTCGATTTCCAGCGGAGTGCTCTTGCCGAGGTTTTTCTCGAAGATTTCGCCGTAGTTACCGACTTGGGAAACGATCTTGACGACCCAGTCCTTCGGCAGTTTCAGGTCTTTGCCGTATTCACCGTCGCCACCCAGCAGACGAGCAACATCCGGGTTCTTGGTGGACTTGGCTTCTTCCAGAACGTTTTTCGAAGTGATACCGGCTTCTTCGGCGTTCAGCATTGCGTAGCCAACCCAGCGAACGATCGCCAGCCACTCGTCATCGCCATTACGCACGACAGGGCCCAGCGGTTCTTTGGAGATGGTTTCCGGCAGTACGACGTAGTCTTTTGGCGAAGCCAGTTTGCTGCGCTGTGCGTACAGCTGCGACTTGTCGGAGGTCAGCACGTCGCAACGACCGGACTCCAGCGACTTGGCGCTTTCATCGGAGGTGTCGAAAGTGATCGGGGTGTACTTCAGGTTGTTGGCGCGGAAGTAGTCGGACACGTTCAGCTCGGTGGTGGTACCGGCTTGAATACAGATGGTTGCGCCATCCAGTTCCTTGGCACTTTTCACGCCCAGCTTGCTGTTGGCCAGGAAGCCAACGCCGTCGTAATAGGTAATGAAGCCAGGGAATTTCAAGCCCATGCCCGCGTCACGGGAGCTAGTCATGGTGGTGTTACGCGAAAGGATGTCGATTTCGCCGGACTGCAACGCGGTGAAGCGCTCCTTGGCGTTCAACTGGCTGAATTTAACCTTGGTAGCGTCGCCGAAAACGGCAGCTGCCACAGCGCGGCAGACGTCAGCGTCGATCCCGAGGATCTTGCCGGTGGAGTCCGGAACCGAGAAGCCCGGCAAACCGTCACTCACGCCGCACTGTACGAAACCTTTCTTCTGCACTGCATCCAGGGTTGCACCCGCCTGAGCGAACCCGCTGACACCGAGCACTGCAGCAGCAGTCACGATAGCCAGGGTGGATTTCAACATTTTCATTCAAACCTCCAGTTTTGCTCTTGTTGTGTCGGAGCGTGAGTCCCGTCGCACCCTTTTGAGGCGTTGTTGACCCGTGTTGGCTTTTTTGGGGTCAACCGACGTAAGACTTTAGCTATGAGTCTAGTAGGAGAAAATCCACATCATGGATTACTCACTTCTCACCAATCGGCCGAACGGGCTGTAGCCCTTTCACGTTCGCTAAGCCCGTAACGGCCACTGGCGAACATCCATCACCGGATTCTTTGCTATCCCGTCGTCAGCAGTACACTGATAGTGTTACCGCCAGGTACGAGATTGGTTGCACAGGTTTTTCCATAGCAAAGCCCGTACCACACCGGACGCTTAAGCGATTCAGCGACAGGTCAATAGCAAAACTTGTAGCCTTGCGACATCTTCTTAACTGATCAACACGGTACGCACTCACATCACGCACTTAATGAGAGCGCCCGCACATTATTGGAGCAACCATGACCCAGCCCTTGATTCTTCAGCCCGGCAAGCCCGTAGACGCCTGCGTTATCTGGCTGCACGGCCTGGGCGCCGATCGCTATGACTTTCTGCCAGTGGCCGAAGCCCTGCAGGAAAGCTTGTTGACCACTCGTTTCGTTCTGCCACAAGCACCGACTCGCGCTGTCACTATCAACGGCGGCTACGAGATGCCGAGCTGGTACGACATATTGGCCATGAACCCGGCGCGCGCCATCAGTCTTGAGCAGTTGGACGAGTCGGCAAAAATGGTGATTGAACTGATTGAAGAGCAGCGAGCCAGCGGAATAGACGCCTCGCGGATCTTCCTGGCCGGTTTTTCCCAAGGTGGCGCCGTGGTCTTGCACAGCGCTTTCCTGAAATGGCAGGGAGCCCTGGGTGGCGTACTCGCCCTCTCTACTTATGCGCCGACATTCAGTGATGAACTGGAGCTTTCAGCCAGCCAGCAGCGCATTCCCGTTCTTTGCTTGCACGGCCAGTACGATGACGTGGTTCAGAACGCCATGGGTCGCAGTGCTTATGAGCATTTAAAGCTGCGTGGTGTCACCGTGACATGGCAAGAATACCCAATGGGTCACGAAGTGTTACCCGAAGAAATTCGCGACATTGGCGTCTGGCTGGCCGAGCGTTTGCGTTAACTCTTTATATGAAAAGAACCTCCTTTAGCCTCCATTGATCATCCCGCTACGCCGCGCCCGGTTCTTGCATTACACTGGCCGGCGTATATTCCTTAACCAATTGATGAGATGACCGTGCTCAAAGCACTCAAAAAAATGTTCGGTAAGAGCGAGGCTGAGCAGCTCGCGCCAGTCGCCAGCGCTCCGTCTCACACACCCAGCCACCGCACCGACGGTCATCAGCCTGGCAGGACCGCAGCCGCAGCGGCACCGAAACACGAGCCGGTGACCACACCGACCGCCCCACCTGTCGAGGCCATCGCCGTAGAGCAACCGCTCATCGAAGCCCCGAAACCTGTTAAACCGCGTCGCGAACCGAAGCCCAAGGCACCGGTTATTCCCTGGAAACTCGAAGACTTCGCCGTCGAGCCCATGGAAGGCAAAACCCGCTTCCACGATTTCAAACTCGCTCCTGAACTGATGCACGCCATCCAGGACCTCGGGTTCCCGTACTGCACGCCGATCCAGGCGCAAGTCCTCGGCTTCACCCTGGCCGGCAAAGACGCCATCGGTCGCGCCCAGACCGGCACCGGCAAAACCGCCGCGTTCCTGATTTC
Organism: Pseudomonas sp. 10S4; assembly: GCF_034344865.1. Classification (NCBI taxonomy): domain Bacteria; kingdom Pseudomonadati; phylum Pseudomonadota; class Gammaproteobacteria; order Pseudomonadales; family Pseudomonadaceae; genus Pseudomonas; species Pseudomonas sp. 10S4. The sequence goes on along the minus strand of NZ_CP133774.1, from coordinate 3,039,927 downwards.
GATCATCACGCAACTGCTGGAAACCCCGCCGCCCAAAGAACGCTACATGGGTGAACCGCGGGCGCTGATCATCGCGCCGACCCGCGAACTGGTGGTGCAGATCGCCAAGGACGCCGCCGACCTGACCAAGTACACCGGCCTCAACGTCATGACGTTTGTTGGCGGCATGGACTTCGACAAGCAGCTCAAGCACCTCGAAGCCCGTCACTGCGACATCCTCGTGGCTACGCCGGGCCGTCTGCTGGACTTTAACCAGCGCGGCGACGTGCACCTGGACATGGTCGAAGTCATGGTCCTGGACGAAGCCGACCGGATGCTCGACATGGGTTTCATCCCACAAGTGCGTCAGATCATTCGCCAGACCCCGCCGAAGAACGAGCGTCAGACACTGCTGTTCTCCGCGACCTTCACCGAAGACGTGATGAACCTGGCCAAGCAATGGACCACCGAACCGTCGATCGTCGAGATCGAAGCGCAGAACGTGGCCAGCGAAAACGTCGAGCAACACATCTACGCCGTAGCCGGTGCCGACAAGTACAAGCTGCTCTACAACCTGGTCACCGACAACGGTTGGGAGCGGGTGATGGTCTTCGCCAATCGCAAGGATGAAGTGCGGCGCATCGAAGAACGCCTGGTGCGCGACGGCGTCAACGCCGCGCAACTGTCGGGCGATGTGCCACAGCACAAACGGATCAAGACCCTGGAAGGTTTCCGCGAAGGCAAGATCCGCGTACTGGTAGCCACCGATGTTGCCGGTCGCGGCATCCACATCGACGGCATCAGTCACGTGATCAACTTTACCCTTCCGGAAGTCCCGGACGACTACGTGCACCGCATCGGTCGTACCGGTCGCGCGGGTGCCGATGGTGTATCCATCAGCTTCGCCGGTGAAGACGACTCCTACCAGCTACCGTCCATCGAGGCGTTGCTGGGTAAAAAAATCAGCTGTGAAACGCCACCGACGCATCTACTGCGGGCGGTTGAGCGCAAACGTCCGTAAATCGGAACGTAGTGAAAGAGGCGCAGCCGGCAACGGACTGCGCTTTTTTTCGCCTGGCTTTTTTCAACAGGAGCTTGCTCGAGACGACTAAAAGTCCATAATGGACAAATTAGTTTACTTATCGCTCCCGGAGCCGACCATGCCCAGTACGCCTTATGTGATCACCCAACCCCAGGCCTGCGAGCTATTGGCACAGGTCGACGTGCCGAAGATCCTGCGCAAGCTGTTCCGCGACCTGGCCGCCGGGCAAGCCGTACAACCGGCGCAGCAACTCGTGGAATTTCCTAAAGGTGCCGGCGACTTCATCAATTACCTGGGCGTGCTGGCAGAGGATGGGGTCTACGGGGTCAAGACTTCGCCTTACATCGTGCGCGAACAAGGGCCACTGGTAACGGCGTGGACGTTGTTGATGTCGATGCAAACCGGCCAACCATTGATGCTTTGCGATGCCGCCGAGCTGACCACCGCCCGCACCGCCGCGACCACGGCCGTGGCGGTCGATGCCCTCGCCCTGCTGAAGGCCCAACGCCTGGCCATTATCGGCAGCGGCAAGGTGGCCCAGGCGCACTTGCACTACGTCAAGGACCTGCGCGACTGGCAGAGCATTAGCCTGTACTCACCCGGCCTGAACGAACTGGCTCCCGAAGCCTTGGCACAACTCAAAGGACTCGACTCGCGCCTGACCCTGGTCGACAGTCGTGAAGCGGCCATTCATGACGCCGATGTGATCATGCTCTGCACCTCCTCCGCCGGCCCGGTGATTGATCCGTCGACACTGACCAAACCGGCGCTGATCACCTCGATCAGCACCAACGCCCCCCGCGCCCACGAAGTACCGCCCCAGAGCCTCAATGACATGCAGGTGTTCTGCGACTATCGTCAGACCACCCCGGGCTCGGCCGGTGAAATGCTGATAGCCGGCGAACAACATGGCTGGGACAAAAGCGCGATTGTTGGCGACCTGCCCGAGCTGCTCAGCGACAGGGTCCTGCGCCCAGGCTATGACCGTCATGTGTTCTTCCGCTCCATCGGTCTGGGCCTGGAAGACATCGCGCTGGCCAATGCGATCTACCAACTAAACCGCTAACCCCCCGCTCCATGTAGGAGCAGCCTCGTTTCACTCGTCAGCTCCTACATAGGGATCACCACAATTTCAGCATTTACGCCCTTTCAGGAGAGGTTCATGAGCCAGGCAGATTTCATCATTATCGGCGGCGGGATCGCCGGCGCTTCCACCGGTTTCTGGCTGTCGCAGCACGGGCGAGTCATCGTGCTGGAACGTGAATCCCATCCGGCCTATCACTCCACCGGACGCTCCGCGGCGCTGTACACCGCCGCTTACGGCACGCCCCAAGTGCGCGCGCTGACCCAGGCCAGCCGCGACTTCTTCGACGCCCCGCCTGCAGGTTTCTGCGAGCACCCGCTGCTGACCCCGCGCGGCGAGATGACCGTGGACTTTACCGGCGACCCGGCCGAACTGAACAATCAATACTTGAGCGCCAAAGCCACGGTGCCGGAGATGCAACTGCTCAGCGCCGATGAAGCTTGCGCGCGTCTGCCAATCCTGCGCCGGGAAAAAGTCCATGGCGCGATCTACGACCCGACCGCCAGCGACATTGATACCGACGCCTTGCATCAGGGATACCTGCGTGGCATTCGCCGCAACAAAAGTGAAGTCCACACCGACAGCGAAGTGCTGCGCCTGACCCGTGATGCTGAAGGGCTGTGGCACGTGCAAACCAACGGTCAGACCTTCAGTGCACCTATCATCATCAATGCCGCGGGCGCCTGGGCCGATAAAATCGGCACGCTGGCCGGCGCCACGTCGCTGGGTTTGCAACCGAAGCGCCGTGCGGCGTTTATCTTCGCCGGCCCCGAAGGTGTGGACATCCACCATTGGCCAATGCTGGTGGCCCTCGACGAATCCTTCTATATGAAGCCCGATGCCGGCATGTTCCTCGGCTCGCCCGCCAACGCCGACCCGGTGGAACCGCATGACGTACAGCCCGAAGAGCTGGACATCGCCATGGGTATCTACCAAATCGAAGAAGCCACCACCCTGACCATCCGCCGTCCGACCCGCACTTGGGCTGGTCTGCGCAGTTTCGTGCGTGATGGTGATTTGTTGTCTGGCTTCGATCCCAAGGTGCCAGGACTGTTCTGGGTCGCCGCGCAGGGCGGCTATGGCATCCAGACCTCGCCGGCCATGGGCCAGGCCAGCGCTGCACTTGTTCGCGGTGAAGACTTGCCCGAGCAACTCAGCCGTTTCGGCCTGGACGCCGCGATGCTCTCCCCTGCGCGCCTGGGTTGAGTTTCGGACTTGGGTGACGTGTCGACGCGATTGCGGCAAACTTCCAGCGCCCTTTTTGATAGGGCGCTGACGTTGCCTGGAGCTCCCTGTATGAACGCCCCCGAAAAAGACCCGGCCCTGGACAACTACCGGGCGATTGCCGACGCGATCGCCACCCTGTTCTTTCCGCACGCCGAGGTCGTACTGCACGATCTGCGCACGCAAAAATCGACTACATCGCCAACAACCTGTCGAAACGGGAAATCGGCGATGACGCGGCGCTGGAGGACATGCTCAGCGAGGATGTCAGCGAACGAAACATCGGGCCGTACGAAAAACTCAATTGGGATGGCCAGAAGATTCGCAGCCTCAGCAGTGTACTGCGCGACAGCGAAGGTCATCCGCTGGCAGTGCTGTGCATCAATCTGAATATTTCGCTGTTCGAGAATGCCAAGGCTGCGCTGGATTTGTTCCTGTCGCCGACCAAGTTGATTCCGCAACCGGACTCACTGTTTCGCGATGACTGGCAGGAACGGATCAACACCTTCCTGCATGCCTGGCTACGCGAACGTCAGTTGAGCCTGAATGTGCTGAGCCGCGACCACAAACGCGAGCTGGTACTGGCGCTGCACGCCGAAGGGGCTTTCAAGGGCAAAAGCGCCTCCAACTATGTGGCCAATGTGCTGAACATGGGGCGGGCGACTGTGTACAAGCATTTGAAGGAATTGAAGGGTTAGGCATTTGGATGTGTGTTGTTTGATCGGGCCTCTTCGCGAGCAAGCCCGCGCCCACATTGGAATGCATTTCCCTGTGGGGGCGGGCTTGCTCGCGAAGCCGGCTGATCAGTCGCCGTAGATATCGGACTTGAAGTACTTGTCAGAAATCTTCTGATATTCACCACTCGCGCGAATCCCATCGATGGCAGTGTTCAGCTCACTGACCAACTCGGCATTACCCTTGCGCACCGCAATCCCGGCGCCTTCGCCCACGTACTTCGGATCCTTCAACTCCGGCCCGACAAACGCATAGCCTTTACCACGCGGCATCGACAGGAAGTCACTCAGCGGGATGGTGTCGGCAAAAATCGCATCAAGACGACCGGCCGCCAGGTCCATGTAGATTTCTTCGTTGTTACCGTAGCGCTTGACGTTAATGCCCTTCGGCTCGAACACCTCAGTGGCGTAACGGTCGGTGGTGGTGGCGCGCTGCACACCAATAGTCTTGCCCTTCAGGCTCGCGTACTGGTCATCGACCACCGCGCCATCCTTCATCACCAGGCGCGATGAAGTGAAGTAGTACTTGTGGGTGAAGTCCACGGACTTCTTGCGGTCTTCATTGATGGTCATCGACGACAGCGCCATGTCGATTTTCTTCACCTTCAGGGAAGGAATCAGACCGTCGAATTCACCCTCGACCCAGGTGCACTTGACCTTCATCTGCGCGCACAGGGCATTGCCGATGTCGTAGTCGAAACCGACGATTTCGCCTTTGTCGGTTTTGGACGCGAACGGTGGATACGCCGCTTCAATGCCGATGCGCAGGGTTTTCTCGGCAGCGAACACAGTGCTGCACGCCAACAGGCTCAGGGCCACACCGGTGATGAGGGGGAATTTCTTCATGTTCGTTCTCTCGCGGGTTGTTGTTGGTTTGGCAAGACAGAAGAAAGAGCAGAAACGGGGGAAACGCCTTTTTTGTACTTATAATTCCATACTGGACTTTTATGTATAAATCGTCAATCGGGTGCGCTCAGATCGGCCGCGCCTTTGATCGGGAGGTGAGCCTGGGGGATTTGGGGGTTGCTGATGGCCTCTTCGCGAGCAAGCCCGCTCCCACATTGGAATGCGTTTCCCTGTGGGAGCGGGCTTGCTCGCGAAGGCGGACTGACAGCCAACAAAGAAACAACTGACCGCTTAATTCTTCCAGCGATCCGCCGCCGCATGATCGCTGTCCCGCCCTTCCACCCAACGCGGGCCGTCGCTGGTGTTTTCTTTCTTCCAGAATGGCGCGCGGGTTTTCAGGTAGTCCATCACGAACGCGCAGGCATCGAATGCAGCCTGACGATGGGCACTGGCGGCTCCAACGAAGACGATCGGCTCACCCGGTTCCAGGGCGCCGATGCGGTGCAGCACTTCAAGCTTGAGCAGCGGCCAGCGCTGCTCGGCCTCGACGGCAATTTTGCCCAAGGCCTTTTCGGTCATGCCCGGATAGTGCTCGAGAAACATCCCGGCAACGTCGAGCCCGTCATTGAAGTCGCGCACGTAGCCGACAAAACTCACCACCGCGCCGACGCCGACATTGGCGGCGTGCATGGCGTTGACTTCAGCGCCCGGATCGAACGCCGTGGACTGCACGCGAATCGCCATGATCAGCCCCCGGTCACGGTCGGAAAGAACGCCACTTCATCACCCTCGACCACCGGCTCGTCGAGCTGACAGAGGTCTTCGTTGCGGGCGCACATCAGGTTTTGCTCGCTCAGTACCTCGGCACCGTCGCGCTGGACCAGCAACGCACGCACGTCATCCACCGTGGCGAAATCGCCTTCAACCTCGACCAAGTCCACGCCCAGCGCTTCACGGTATCGGGCGAAAAACTTCACCGTAAGCTTCATGACGGGTCTGCCTGGAAATGGCCGCTCTTGCCGCCGACCTTCTCCAGCAACCGCACGCTTTCAATGGTCATGCCGCGGTCCACAGCCTTGCACATGTCATAGATGGTCAGTGCCGCGACACTGGCAGCGGTCAGGGCTTCCATCTCGACGCCGGTCTGCCCGGACAACTTGCAACGCGCAACGATGCGCACGGTGTCGTCGCCTTCGGCACTGAGTTCGACCTTGACGCCGGTCAGCATCAACGGATGGCACAGGGGAATCAGGTCGCTGGTTTTCTTCGCCGCCTGAATGCCGGCAATGCGCGCCACGGCGAACACATCACCTTTTGGGTGACCACCGCTGACGATCATTTGCAGGGTTTCGGGCAGCATGCGCACCAGCGCTTGGGCCGTCGCTTCACGGAACGTCACGGCTTTTTCAGTGACGTCGACCATGTTGGCGCGACCTTGGGAATCGAGATGAGTCAGCACAGGGTTACTCCTGATCAGGAGCGTCGATTGTAAACCTGCGGGTCAAATTTTCGCACGCTTGATTATTGGACCACCGCAATCCTCCTGTGGGAGCGGGCTTGCTCGCGAAGGCGTCGTGTCAGCCAATATCAATGTGACTGACACACCGCTTTCGCGAGCAAGCCCGCTCCCACATTGGGTTTTGTGTCGGGCACAAAAAACCGGGCGACCCGTGAAGGCCGCCCGGTTCGGGTGAAGCGGTTACAAATGCGTTTCGGCGTATTCGGCCAGGATCGAACGTGGCACCCCTTGCAGGGTGATGTGTACACCGTTAGGGAAATCCTTGAAGCGTTCAGTCAGGTACGTAAGCCCGGAGCTGGTCGCGGACAGGTAAGGGGTGTCGATCTGTGCCAGGTTGCCCAGGCACACCACTTTGGAACCGGCACCGGCACGGGTGATGATGGTTTTCATCTGGTGCGGTGTCAGGTTCTGACATTCATCGATCAAAATCAGACTCTGCTGGAAGCTGCGGCCCCGAATGTAGTTGAGGGATTTGAACTGCAACGGCACTTTGCTGAGGATGTAGTCGACGCTGCCATGGGTGTTTTCGTCATCCATGTGCAAGGCTTCGAGGTTGTCGGTGATGGCGCCCAGCCAAGGCTCCATTTTTTCCGCTTCGGTGCCGGGCAGGAAACCGATCTCCTGGTCCAGGCCCTGCACGCTGCGGGTGGCGATGATCCGGCGATAGCGTTTGCTGACCATGGTCTGCTCGATCGCAGCGGCCAGAGCCAGGATGGTTTTACCGGAACCGGCCGCGCCGGATAGATTGACCAGATGGATATCCGGATCGAGCAAGGCGTACAGCGCCAGGCTTTGATAGATGTCGCGCGGTTTCAGGCCCCAGGCCTCCTGGTGCAATAGGGGTTCCTGATGCAGGTCGAGAATCAGCAGACGGTCTTCTTCAATCTCCTTGATCCAGCCGACAAACCCTTGTTCGTCGATGATGAATTCATTGATGTGCACGGCCGGCAGGTTGTCGATCAGCTTCACCTGGTGCCAGGTGCGTCCATGATCCTGACGGGTCTCGACCTTGCTCACGAGGTCCCAAAAGGAGCCGGTCATGTTGTGGTAACCATTGGGCAGCAGCGATACGTCGTCAACCAGTTGATCGGTGCTGTAGTCCTCGGCCGCAATCCCGCAGGCCCGGGCCTTGAGGCGCATGTTGATGTCTTTGGTGACCAGCACCACAGGCAGCTTGGGTTCGCGCGCGTGCAGGTCAATCAACTGGTTGATGATGATGTTGTCGTTCAGGTGCTCGGGCAGAATGATGTTCGGCTCAGCGCGCTTGCTCATCAGAATTGACAGCAAACCCTTGGGCCCACTCTTGCCGCGCTGGATCGGCACACCGAGCTCGACATCCTCGGGGCTGGCATCGCCCAAGGTCTTGTCGATCAGGCGAATTGCCTGACGGCATTCGGCCGCAACGCTGTGATGCCCGCTCTTGAGCTTGTCCAGCTCTTCAAGCACGGTCATCGGGATCGCAACGTGGTGTTCTTCGAAGTTAAGCAGGGCGTTTGGATCGTGAATCAGTACGTTGGTATCGAGTACATAAAGGATTGGCTGGTTGGAGGAAGAACTACGTCCGTGATCATCCATACTCGGTCACCTTTGTGGGAGCCAGTCGACGCAATACCGTGACAGTGCTGCGCCTCGAAGTGGCCACCGAATTCACCTGTTGGGACTCAAGTGAACTGCAAACAAGTAGGGTCTTGGAAGACGCCACCTGTGTTGCAGGTTTCGGCGGTCTGTCTTCGTAATACTCCAAAACCTGTGACAGGAAAAAGCACTTTGACGTTTTTTTGAAGTTTATTTTTCAGAGTGACGAATAGCCCTTGGCGTGCAGGCATTGTGCCGTTAAAGTCGGAAGTCCGCCTGCATCGAAATCTTCTCGAAAATCACCCCGCCCTGCCCTCTGCCCCAATGTTTGCGGGCTTTTTCAGTTTTCAGCGAAACGCACCCTGACAGTCTTCCCAACCGATCCCGCTTTGCGCCGTTTGCGTGATGAGCCAGGGCATCGACGTTTTCACGGCATCCTGCTTCACGTTGAAATTGATCACGCCGTGGCGCCACAGCAACATCAAAGTCAGCAACCGCTGAGCACTCTGGCTGCCCTTGAGCTTGCCGGCACCGTCCTGGGGATCGACGTCCCACAGCGCCACCTGCAAACCCTGCGACTCGAAAAAGCCCTGCGCATCGGAGCGACGCTGACCGTCGGGCGGACGAAACAGCGGCACGTAATTCTCCGGCAGTTTGTTTTTCACCAGTTCGACACTGCGCTTCACCGAGTCCTGCCAGTCTTGCCAATGGCTATGGGAACGGAACTCCCAGCCCTGCACGCCAATGCATTGCTGTGAATACAGCGCTTGCAGGCCAGACACCGAACGCTCGGCCAAACGGGCCTGAATGTCCTTGCCGAGGACGAAGAAGGTGCCGTTCATGTTCGACTTGCGCAGGTACTCGGTCGCCCAGGCCGTATTGTCCGGGACGGCGTTGGCCGCGCTGTCGAAGGTCAGCAAAAACAACCGGTCATGCATCTCGTCGCCGTTGCGCTCATAGTCGCCAAAACGATCGACTTCACTGCTGGTTTGCGGAAACAGCGCGGCCTTGCGCAATTGCTCGTCCAGGTACTGGGCATGGAACAGTCGGCTCGGCTCGGCCCACTTGGTGTAATAGCTGTCATCGCTGACCTGGAACTTGGCAGCTTGCTCGCGCAGGGTCGGTATGTCCTCGACCAGGAAACAGAACGATGCATCCTGATCACAGCTCTGCTGAGCGAAGTTGTAGTTGGCCAGCAGACGCAGCCACATACGTTCACGCAGGCTGTTGACCGAGTCCAGATTGACCGTGCGCAGGCCCAGGCGCTGGGCCAGGCCCGCCTCGTCCAGGGATTCGCTGGCCAGCAGGACGCGGGCGAACATGAGGATTTCAGCCCGTGACGCGACGTCGAACAAGGTCGGGCTGTTGAGTTGTTCTGGCCAGGTGCTGCGATCAAGGGTCGCCACATCGCCCGGCGCCGCCATGGCACCAAAGCTCAATAGCCAGGCCGAGAATAAAAAAACGATACGCAATGGGATGTCTCCATAACAAAACCCGCGCGGCACTATAGCTGATCCAGACCCAACTCCCGCAGCGGCGCGGAACTCATTGTGGCGAGGGAGCTTGCTCCCGCTGGGCTGCGAAGCGGCCCTAAAGGCTGCAGCCCCATCTTTCCAGATAGAACCTGCACATGGATTTTGCGACCGCTTCGCGCTCGAGCGGGAGCAAGCTCCCTCGCCACAAAAGTCCTTATGGCCAAACCACCGATCACCTATGGACTTGATAGCTGGAGTCAACACGGACAACCCCTAGAATCGCCCCCACGATTAAAGGAGACGACTTCATGCTGATGGTGATTTCCCCCGCCAAGACCCTCGATTACGAAACACCGCCGGCCACCCAGCGCTTTACCCAGCCGCAATACCTGGACCACTCCCAGGAACTGATCCTGCAACTGCGTGATCTCACACCAGCGCAGATCAGCGAGCTGATGCACGTCTCCGACAAGATCGGCGGCCTCAATGCCGCGCGTTTCGGCAGCTGGACCCCGGCGTTCACCGCGGAAAATGCCAAGCAGGCACTGCTGGCCTTCAAGGGCGACGTATACACCGGCCTGAACGCCCAGACCTTCAGCGAAGCCGACTTCGATTACGCCCAGCAACATTTGCGCATGCTGTCCGGCCTGTACGGCCTGCTGCGCCCGCTGGACCTGATGATGCCCTATCGGCTGGAGATGGGTACCAAACTGGCGAATGCCCGTGGCAAGGACCTATACGCCTTCTGGGGCACACGGATCAGTGAATGGTTGAACGAAGCGCTGGCCGACCAGGGCGACGACGTGCTGCTGAATCTGGCGTCCAACGAGTACTTCTCGGCGGTCAAACGCAGCGCCTTGAACGCACGCATCATTAATACCGAGTTCAAGGACCTGAAAAACGGCCAGTACAAGATCATCAGCTTCTACGCCAAGAAGGCCCGCGGAATGATGAGCCGTTTTGTCATCGAAGAGCGCATCAACGACCCGGCCGCCCTCAAGCAGTTCGATGTCCAGGGTTATCGCTACAACGCCGAACAGTCCAAACCGGACAACCTGGTATTCCTGCGCGATCACGCGCCGGAGTAATGCACTTATTCGGCGCACGACGCTCGTCGTGCGCCGCCGTCTGATAGTCCAACAATTCCCCCTCCTTTCGCCGACTTATTGGCGCCAGAAAAACACCACACCCTTTCTTAAATTTTATTTCACTCGACAATTGCCATTTTTTTCAGTAGTGGCACCAAATATTTTTATCGATAGTGGCACTTACCCATCTAATTCGATAATAACCCTTTATATAAAGGCCCAAATGGTAAGTGCTATCAATATGAAAGCAGTGCCATCTTTTTCAATATCTCAAGAAATTTCAGAATTCGCGATGGGCGGGCTGGAACTATGTCCAAATGCGTAGCTCATACCACCGGTAACTATTCTCACCGAGCTTGTAAGAGATAACTTACGCAGAGACGAGACTCATGTAGCGAAGTTGTCATATTAACTTCCGCCGCCGAGTCTTTTATTTGGGCAACACATAAAGGACAGGAGATATGCACCATTACTATCCCCTACAAGGCCAAGGCTGCGCCCCAATAAAAATGCTCATTTGAGCATTGAAACGCTTGATTTCACTGGCTAAGCGCCAGGTATCGAGTGCGAAAGACCTTTGCACGAACATCTTCTGAACAGGGGATGGGCGGCATTACAGGGCACACCATAATAATAAGGCCACGTTGCGCACATTTTGAGTGCACCTCTCTATTCATTAGAGCGAGTCACTCAGAACTTAGTATGCCTGCATGCGGCACTGTGGCGCCTGTAAGCCGCACTTTCGAGTGCACTATCACCGCTGAACACCATTAACTCCTGCCATCTAATGGCTTGATCATTACAGAGGTAAATGCGATGCGCATCAGCATATTTGGTTTGGGTTACGTCGGTGCAGTATGTGCCGGTTGCCTGTCTGCACGTGGCCATGACGTCATTGGCGTAGATGTCGCCAAAGACAAGATCGATATGATCAACGCCGGCAAGTCGCCGATCGTTGAACCGGGTTTGGGCGAGCTTCTGACCAAAGGTATCGAGACCGGCCGTCTGCGCGGCACCACCAACTTCGCAGAAGCGATTCGCGACACCGACGTGTCGATGATCTGCGTTGGTACGCCGAGCAAGAAAAATGGTGATCTGGAACTGAACTACATCGAAGCCGTGTGCCGCGAGATCGGTTTTGTCCTGCGTGACAAGACCTCCCGCCACACCATCGTGGTTCGTAGCACCGTACTGCCAGGCACCGTAGCCAACGTAGTGATCCCGATTCTCGAAGACTGCTCCGGCAAGAAAGCAGGCGTCGATTTCGGTGTGGCGGTCAACCCTGAGTTCCTGCGTGAAAGCACCGCGATTGCCGACTACGACCTGCCACCAATGACCGTCATCGGCGAGTTCGACACCGCCAGCGGCGACGTGCTGCAAGCCCTGTACGAAGAGCTCGACGCGCCGATCATCCGCAAGGACATCGCTGTCGCCGAGATGATCAAGTACACCTGCAACGTGTGGCACGCCACCAAGGTGACCTTCGCCAACGAGATCGGCAACATCGCCAAGGCTGTCGGCGTCGATGGTCGTGAAGTGATGGAAGTGGTCTGCCAGGACAAAACCCTGAACCTGTCGCAGTACTACATGCGTCCGGGCTTCGCGTTCGGCGGCTCTTGCCTGCCCAAAGACGTGCGTGCCCTGACCTTCCGCGCCAGTTCCCTGGACGTTGACGCGCCGCTGCTCAATTCGCTGATGCGCAGCAACGTGTCGCAAGTGCAGAACGCCTTCGACATCGTTTCCAGCCACGACAAACGCAAAGTCGCCCTGCTGGGCCTGAGCTTCAAGGCCGGCACCGATGACCTGCGCGAAAGCCCATTGGTGGATCTGGCGGAAATGCTGATCGGCAAGGGTTACGACCTGAGCATCTACGACAGCAACGTCGAATACGCCCGTGTCCACGGCGCGAACAAGGACTACATCGAGTCGAAGATCCCGCACGTCTCGTCCCTGCTCAATTCCGACTTCGACGAAGTGATCAGCAACTCCGACGTGATCATCCTCGGCAACCGTGACGAGAAATTCCGCGCCCTGGCGGAAAAGGCTCCACACGGCAAGCAAGTGGTCGACCTGGTCGGTTTCATGTCTCAAGCCACCAGCGTCACCGATCGCACCGAAGGCATCTGCTGGTAACAAACCGCCCTTTGTAGGAGCCAGGCTTGCCGGCGAACCAGACGACGTGATGTGTCAGGTTCGCCGCCTTCGCGGGCAAGCCTCGCGCCTACAGGTCCGAGGGAACTGATCTGGCTTTTTCGCCTGCCTTAACCCCATCGGGCCACCCAACAGGCTCGCCCGAGATAGAGACGGATGCAGATTATGCACAGGCTAAAGCACGGCCTACTTCAGGCCGCCGGTTGGCTGTTTTACCTAAGTTTATTGATGGGCATCGCCATGGCGTTGCCTGCGTCCACGTTCGACTCCGAGTCGAAGGACTTCATCTTCCTGATTGGTTTCATCGGGATCTGGCGTTACTCGATGGGTGCCACGCATTTTGTGCGCGGCATGATTTTTCTGTACATCGTCTACCCGCACCTGCGGCGCAAAGTGCGCAAGCTGGGTAAAGCGGCAGACCCGTCCCATGTGTACCTGATGGTCACCAGTTTTCGTATCGATGCACTGACCACCGCCCAGGTCTACAGCTCGGTGATTCGCGAAGCGATCGACTGCGGCCTGCCCGCCACCATGGTCTGCTCAATCGTCGAAATGTCCGATGAGTTGCTGGTGAAAAGTCTTTGGGCCCGGATGAACCCGCCGGATCGGGTCAAGCTCGACTTCGTGCGTATTCCCGGCACCGGCAAGCGCGATGGCCTGGCCTACGGTTTCCGCGCCATCTCCCGCCACCTGCCGGACGACCGCGCAGTGGTTGCAGTGATCGATGGCGACACCGTGCTCGCCCCAGGCGTCGTGCTCAAGACCGTGCCGTGGTTCCAGCTGTTCGGCAATGTCGGCGGCCTGACCACCAACGAGTTCTGCGAAGTGCGCGGCGGCTACGTCATGGCTGAATGGCACAAACTGCGGTTCGCCCAGCGCCACATCAACATGTGCTCGATGGCCCTGTCCAAGCGCGTCCTGACCATGACCGGCCGGATGTCGGTATTCCGCGCCACCGTGGTCACCGACCCGGACTTTATCGCCGACGTGGAAAGCGACTCGCTGCAACACTGGCGCCTGGGCCGCTTCAAGTTCCTGACCGGTGATGACAAGTCGAGCTGGTTCAGCCTGATGCGCCTGGGCTACGACACTTTCTACGTACCGGACGCCGCGATCCACACCGTGGAACACCCGCCGGAAAAAAGCTTCATCAAGGCCAGCCGCAAACTGATGTTCCGCTGGTACGGCAACAACCTGCGCCAGAACTCCCGCGCCCTGGGCCTGGGGATGAAACGCCTCGGTCTGTTCACTTCGGTGGTGCTGTTTGACCAACGCGTATCGATGTGGACGTCCTTGCTGGGACTGACCGTGGCGATCATCGCCAGCTTCAAGTCGCGCGGCGCGTTCATCCTCGCTTACCTGCTGTGGATTGGTATCACCCGCCTGATCCTGACCCTGCTGCTGTCGTGCTCCGGTCACCGGATCGGCCCGGCCTACCCGATCATTCTCTATTACAACCAGATCGTCGGCGCGCTGGTGAAGATCTACGTGTTCTTCCGCCTCGACCAACAATCCTGGACTCGCCAGGACACCAAATTGACCCGTGATCTCGCCAGCTTTCAACGTTGGTTCAACACCTGGTCGTCTCGGACCATGACCTTCTCCGCCGGCAGCATTTTTGTCGCCGTGCTGCTGATGATGGTCTGACCGCCCCCTTATTGAATTAGCCAGGAAATAGCCCATATGAATACCGCCGTGAACACCAACGTAGTGCATGAATCCGAAGCCCAGCGCCAACACGCCCGCGTGAAAATCCCGGCCAAGCTGCGCTTTTTCGGGACCACCGGTGCACCGCTCGAAGCGCGGGTCGAAGACCTTTCCGCTGGCGGCCTGTGCTTTAACGCCGGCACCCAGAAAGCCCTGACCGTCGGTGAAGTGCACAAGGCTCGCTTGCAGTTCGTCATCGATAACCTGGGCCTGGCGATGGACGTGGAGTTGCAGATCCGCTCCTACGATCGCCAGACCGGCCGTGCCGGTTGCCAGTTCCAGAACCTGGAAACCCAGGACATCTCGACCCTGCGCCACCTGATCACCTCTCACCTGGCCGGCGACATCGTCAGCATGGGTGAAGTGCTGGCAACGCTGCAGCGCGACAACTTCACCAAGGCGCGCAAGGTCAAGGATGGCGGCCACGGCATGACCCCGTTCGGGCGTCTGCGTGCGGTGACCTTCAGCTTCGCGATCTTCCTCGTGGGTCTCGCGGCGTTCGGTTTTATCTTCAAGTCGGTGTACGGCATGTACTTCGTCAGCCACGCCCAGGCCGGCATCGTCAGCGTACCGGGCATGAACATCACCATGCCGCGCGACGGCACTGTGCAAAGCCTGATCAAAGCTGACGGCGTCGCCGCCAAAGGCGCCCCACTGGCGACCTTCAGCACCAGCATGCTCGATGTCCTCAAGGGCCATCTGGACGAAGAGCAGTTGCAACCGGCCAAGGTTGAAGAACTGTTCGGCAAGCAAATGACCGGCACCCTGACGTCGCCGTGCGATTGCACCGTCGCCCAGCAACTGGTCGCCAACGGTCAGTACGCCAGCAAGGGCGACGTGATCTTCAACCTGGTGCCGCGCAACAGCGAAGCCAACATCGATGCGCGCTTCACCTATCGCCAGTTCGCCGACGTGCGTCCAGGTGCGCCAGTGACCTTCGAAATCGCCGGCGAAGACAAAACCCGCACTGGCAAAATCGTCAGCAGCACCAGCCTGAAAAGCGCCGACCTGTCCTCCGACATCCGCGTACAGATCAAGCCTGACGAGCCGCTGGACACCACCCTCGCCGGTCGCCCGGTGGAAGTGAACAGCGATCGTGGCCCGAACCTGAACTGGCTGATCGACAAAGCCATGGCCGCCGGTCTTTAAGTCGAGGACATGCCTGTGACCATCCAAAAAATCCTGAACACACCGCAGTCCCTGTGGGAGCGGGCTTGCTCGCGAAAGGGTCAACTCGGTTTGTCTGATACACCGCAGCGCCTGCTTCGCGAGCAAGCCCGCTCCCACATGGGCTCTCTGTGTGCCGTGGCATTGGCCGTGAGTCTGGCCGGTTGCGCCGGCCTGCCCGACCAGCGTCTGGCCAACGAAGCCCTCAAGCGCGGCGACACCGCGCTGGCGCAGCAGAATTACCAGCAACTGGCGGCCATGGGTTACACCGAAGCCCAGGTCGGGCTAGCGGATATTCAGGTCGACAGCCGTGACCCGGCCCAAATGAAACTGGCCGAGGCGACGTACCGTGCCGCGGCCGACACCTCGCCCCGCGCCCAGGCTCGCCTGGGTCGTCTGCTGGTGGCCAAGCCCGGCTCGACCGAAGCCGAACAGCACGAAGCCGAAGGCCTGTTGAAAAAGCCTCGGCCAATGGCGAAGGCAACACCCTGATCCCGCTGGCGATGTTGTACCTGCAATATCCCCACAGTTTCCCGAACATCAACGCCCAGCAGCAAATCAGCAAGTGGCGCGCCGAAGGCAAACCGGAAGCGGGCCTGGCCCAGGTGCTGCTCTATCGCACCCAAGGCACTTACGACCAGCACCTGGATGAAGTCGAATCCATCTGCAAAGCCGCGTTGAACACCACCGATGTCTGCTACGTCGAACTGGCCACGGTTTATCAGAAAAAGCCGAGCCAGAGAAACAAGCCGAGCTGATCAAGCAGATGCAAGCCGCTCATGCGCGTGGCACGGTTTCCGCTCAGCGAGTGGACAGCGTGGCCCGCGTACTGGGCGATGCGACCCTCGGCAAGACCGACGAGAAAACCGCGCAGTCGCTGCTCGAAGGCATCGCGCCTGGCTACCCCGCGTCCTGGGTCAGCCTGGCGCAGTTGCTCTACGACTTCCCGGAACTCGGTGACATCGACACGATGATGAAGTACCTGGACAACGGTCGCGCGGCGGATCAACCCCGCGCCGAACTATTGCTGGGCAAGCTCTACTACGAAGGCAAATGGGTGCCGGCGGACGCCAAGGTCGCCGAAGAACATTTCCAGAAAGCCGTCGGCCGCGAAGTCGCCGCCGATTACTACCTCGGCCAGATTTACCGCCGTGGTTACCTGGGCAAAGTCTATTCGCAGAAAGCCCTGGACCACCTGCTGACCGCTGCGCGCAACGGCCAGAACAGCGCCGACTTCGCCATCGCCCAACTGTTTTCCCAAGGCAAGGGCACCAAGCCCAACCCGCTCAACGCTTACGTCTTCAGCCAGTTGGCCAAGGCTCAGGACACCCCGCAAGCCAATGAGCTCGCGACAACATTAGAAGCCCAACTGCCGCCTGCCCAGCTCGCCGAGGCCCAACGCCTGTTGAAACAAGAACAGGCCGTTCGCGGTGCCTCGAGCCAGAACAAGCTGGATTTGCATGCCCTGCAAGAAGAAGACGGCGAGGAATCCCTATGAAGTTGAATCCATTTGTACAGGCCGGTATTGGCCTGACATTCGCCCTGCTGTGGTCGTGTCCGACCCTGGCAGCCATGACCGAAGCCAAGAACTACGGCCTGGAAGTGAAGATCACCGGCCAGTCCGAAGATGACGCCGACCTCGGCACCGCGCCCGGCGGCGACGTCAATGGCATCGGCCTCGACCTGCGTCCATGGGTCTACGGTGAACGCGGTGCGTGGAGCGCCTACGCCATGGGTCAAGCCGTGACGTCCACCGACATCATCGAAACCGACACCCTGCAACAGGCCGACGACGTCAACCAGACCACCAACAGCGGTGATCGCACGTCGAAGAGAAACTACCTGGCCATGCGCGAGTTCTGGGTCGGCTACAGCGGCCTCACGCCTTACCCCGGCGAGATGCTCAAGTTCGGTCGCCAACGCCTGCGCAATGACGACGGCCAATGGCGCGACACCAACATCGAAGCCCTGAACTGGACCTTCGACACCACCCTGTTGCGCGCCAACGCCGGTGTCGCCGAACGCTTCAGCGAATATCGCACCGACTTGAAAGAGCTGGCACCAAAAGACAAGGATCGCCTGCACACCTACGCCGATGCGGCGTACCAGTGGACGCCGGGCAACTGGGTCGGCATTCGCGGTCATCACACCCACGATGACGGCAAGCTCGACTACCCGGAACCGGGCGTAGCCGGCGACTCGCTGGACAAGAAACAGAACGGCGACCTCACCTGGCTTGGCCTCACCGCCGACAGCGACGCCTACAACTGGCGCAACACCAATACGGTTAATTACTGGGGCAGCATCACCGGCATGAGCGGCGACACCGACACGGTCAACGCGCTCAACGCCGATGGCACCCGCCCGGCCGAAGCCAAGCGTGGTGAAGACCTCAATGGCTGGGCCACCGATATCGGCGTGCGCCTGCGCCTCGATCCGCAATGGCAAGTCGGTGCAGCGTATGCCCGCGCCAGCGCCGATTACGAACAGAACGGCCTGGAAAGCAACCGCTCGAACTACACCGGTACTCGCTCGCGGGTTCACCGTTTCGGCGAAGCCTTCCGTGGCGAAATGAACAACATGCAAACCGCAACCCTGTTCGGTTCGTGGATGCTCAACGACGAATACGACGCCAGCCTGATCTACCACAAGTTCTGGCGCGTGGACGGCAACAAACCGGTGGGCAGCAACGGCATCAACGCCGTCCAGAACAACACCGACGACGCCACCGGAGCGATCCTCTCCAGCACCTCGCTGCCTTTGGAAGATGGCAACAAAGACCTCGGTCAGGAAATGGACCTGGTGGTCACCAAGTACTTCAAGCAAGGGCTGTTGCCCGCCGCTTTGAGCCAGTCGATCGATGAGCCTTCGGCCCTGGTGCGTTTCCGCGGCGGCGTGTTCAAGCCCGGCGATGCCTATGGCAAACAAGTTGATTCGTACATGCACCGCGCGTTCATCGACGTGATCTGGCGCTTCTGATGCGAACCGCGAAGGGAGTCCCCGACATGACCCATCCGAAGAGAGGCTCGATCACCTTGCTGGCCGGCGCGATGTTGCTGGCCAGCTCGGTGGCCTTCGCCAATGCGGAACCGGCTGCGCCTTTGCAAAAAGGCCAACCGGCGACCCTGGCCAAGGGCTTGCAGCAAGCCAAGACCTACACCGTCAGCAGCGCACCGACCGCGCCGCTGGACCTGGCCGCACCGAAACTGCCAGACCTGTCCGGCTACACCGCGGAGGCCATTGCCGCAAAAATCGTCCGCACCAAACCGGGCAAGATCAGCGTGCGCCGGATGATGCAAGAAGACGCCTTGAAGGACTTCATCGGCGGCGACAACAAGATGGCCGAGTGGGTGGTGCGTCAGCACGGCATCCCGCAGGCGATCTTCGTCGACGACGGTTACATGAACCTCAAGGACCTGGCCAAGAAAGAGCCGAAGTATTTCAGCGAAACCTCGCCGGGTGTGTTCCTGGCGAAGTTGCCGATCGTGGTCGGCCGCAAGGGCATCCTCGAAATCGATAAGCAAACCCAGGAATTGCGCCTGTCCCAAGAGGCCGGATCGTTCTTGGTCAACGACGGCCAGTTGTTTGTGCGTGATACCAAAATCACTGGGTGGAGCGAGAAAAACAATGGCCCGGCGCTGTTCAAGACGCCGAAGGAATTCCGTCCGTTCCTGCTGTCCTGGGGCGGCACCGAAACCTACATCGCCAACAGCAAGATCGCCAGTTTCGGCTACGCCAACAGTAAGTCCTACGGCGTGAGTATTTCCCAATACACGCCGAACATGGCCAAGGTGCTCAAGCGTCCTGAACCGACTGGCTGGATCGTCGGCTCCGAGTTCTCGGACATGTGGTACGGCTTCTACTGCTACGAAACCCGCGACTTCGTGGTCAAGGGCAACACCTACAAAGACAACATCGTCTACGGCATTGACCCGCATGACCGTTCCCACGGTTTGATCATTGCCGACAACACCGTTCACGGGACCAAGAAGAAGCACGGGATCATCATTTCCCGCGAGGTCAACAACAGCTTCATCTTCAACAACCGCAGCTACGACAACCACCTTTCGGGGCTGGTGATCGACCGTAACAGCGTGAACAACCTGATCGCCTACAACGAGATCTACAAGAACCACACCGACGGCATCACCCTCTACGAGAGTGGCGACAACCTGTTGTGGGGCAACAAGGTGATCAGCAACAAGCGCCACGGCATCCGGATTCGTAACAGCGTGAACATTCGCCTCTACGAAAACCTCGCCCTGGCCAACGGCCTGACCGGTGTCTACGGCCACATCAAGGACCTGAGCGACACCGACCGGGACATCAAGCTCGACCCGTTCGACGCGCAAGTGTCGCTGATCGTGGTCGGCGGCGAACTGGCCGGTAATGGCAGTGGACCGCTGTCCATCGACTCGCCGCTGAGCGTCGAGTTGTATCGCGTGTCCATGCTCGCGCCGACCAAATCCAGCGGCATCAGCTTCAACGGGATTCTTGGCGACCGTCAGGATGAAATTCTCGACCTGCTGGTGCGCCAGCAGAAAGCCGTGCTGATCGACCCTGTCGAACGCCAGACCGAAATGCGGGACTGAGGATAATTTTATGCACCCACACTTGATCAAATTACTCAGCCTGTCGGCCCTGACCGCCGGCATTCTCGCGGCCAGCGCCGGCGCCCGTGCCGACGATGCCGCCGCCAGCGCAACGGCACCGAAGTTCACCGCCGACCCGTGCTGCAACCTGTGCCCGGAAGCCCACGACGCGAAGAACTACACCACCCGTTATCAGCAGAACTTCACCACGCTGGTGCAGGCCCAGGGCGACTGGTTGTTCCGTACGCAAGAAGACTTGCGCACCGAGTTCGACACCTCCCCGGCCGGCTACAAACGCATGAAAGAACTGCACGATGCGTTCAAGAGCAAAGGCGTGGAACTGGTGGTCGTCTACCAGCCGACCCGAGGCCTGGTGAACCGCAACAAACTCAATCCGGAAGACAAGGCCAAGTACGATTTCGACAAGGCCCTGAAGAATTACAAGACCATGCTCGGCCGTTTCGCCGCCATGGGTTATACCGTGCCGGACCTGTCGCCACTGACCAACGAAACGCTGCCCGACACCCTGCCGGCCCACGATTTCTACTTCCGCGGCGACCAACACTGGACGCCGTATGGCGCCCAGCGCACGGCGAAAATCGTCGGTGAGCAAATCAAGAAAATGCCGGCCTTCGCTGACGTGCCGAAACGCGAATTCGAGAGCCATAAGTCGGGTCGCATGGGTAAGACCGGAACATTGCACAACATGGCCGGTCAACTCTGTGGCACCAGCTACGCGATCCAGTACATGGATCAGTTCACCACGGAGCCCAAGGGCGAAGCGGCGGATGGCGATCTGTTCGGTGACTCCGGCAATCCGGAGATCACCCTGGTCGGCACCAGCCACAGTGGCAAGAACTACAACTTCGCCGGTTTCCTCGAAGAGGCCATCGGCGCCGACATCCTCAACGTGGCGTTCCCTGGCGGCGGTCTGGAAGGTTCGATGCTGCAGTACCTGGGCAGCGAAGAGTTCCAGAAAAAACCGCCGAAAATCCTGATCTGGGAATTCTCGCCGCTCTATCGCCTCGACCAGCAAACCATCTACCGCCAGATGATGGCGCTGCTGGACAACGGTTGCGAAGGCAAGGAAACCCAGATGACCGGCAGCACCACACTGAAGCCGGGCAAAAATGAATTGATGGTCAACAGCAAGAACCTGAACCTGCAAAACAGCGGGCATCAGGTCGACATCCAGTTTGCCGACGCGTCGGTGAAAGTCCTGCACGCCACCCTCTGGTACATGAACGGTCGCCACGAGGACATCAAAATCGAAAAACCGGAAACCTCCGACACTGACGGGCGTTTCGCCTTTGAGTTGCGCACCGACGAAGACTGGGCCACGCAGAACTTGCTGGCCGTCGAAGTCCAAGGCCCTGAAGAACCGGGTGCCGCGCCGCAAAAAGTCGAAGCGAAAATCTGCAAACGCAACGTGTTCCCTGGCGCTGAGCAACACACCGCTCAAGCCGGACAATGAGGCTACCTCTTATGACATGCATGCAAACCCGAATGCTGAAAAAGTTACTCGCCCCATCCCTGCTGACGCTGGCGATGTTCGCCGGCGCCACCCAGGCCGCCGCGCCATTGCGCCCGCCACAGGGTTACTTCGCGCCGATTGAAAAGATGAAGACCGGCGACAACAGCGAAGGCTGCGATCCGATGCCGACGCCGTACACCGGCCCGCTGCAATTTCGCAGCAAATACGAAGGTTCCGACAAGGCCCGTTCGACCCTGAACGTGCAGTCGGAAAAAGCCTTCCGTGACACCACGTCCGACATCACCAAACTGGAACGCGGCACCAGCAAGCGCGTGATGCAGTTCATGCGTGACGGTCGCCCGGAACAACTCGAGTGCACGCTCAACTGGTTGACCGCCTGGGCCAAGGCTGATGCGTTGATGTCCAAGGACTTCAACCACACCGGCAAGTCGATGCGCAAATGGGCGTTGGGCAGCATGGCCTCTTCGTACATTCGCCTGAAGTTCTCCGACTCGCATCCGTTGGCCAACCACCAGCAAGAGTCGCAGTTGATCGAAGCCTGGTTCAGCAAAATGGCCGACCAGGTGGTCAGCGATTGGGACAACCTGCCGCTCGACAAAACCAACAACCATTCGTACTGGTCCGCCTGGTCGGTGATGGCAACGTCCATCGCCACCAACCGCCGCGACCTGTTCGACTGGTCGGTGAAGGAATACAAAATCGGCGCCAATCAGATCGACGCCGATGGCTTCCTGCCGAACGAACTCAAGCGCCAGCAACGCGCCCTCTCCTATCACAACTACGCCCTGCCGCCGCTGTCGATGATCGCCAGTTTTGCCTTGGTCAACGGGGTGGATTTGCGTCAGGAAAACAACGGCGCGCTTAAACGCCTGGGGGATCGCGTGCTTTCCGGTGTGAAAGATCCGCAAGAGTTCGAGAAAAAGAACGGCAAGGAACAGGACATGAAAGACCTCAAGGTCGACTCGAAATTCGCCTGGCTCGAACCGTTCTGCTCGCTCTACACCTGCTCGCCGGATGTGCTGGCACAGAAGCACAAGATGCAGCCGTTCAAGACGTTCCGTTTGGGTGGGGATTTGACCAAGGTCTACGACCCGGCCAATGAAAAAGGTAACAAGGGCTCATAAGCCTTAGCACTATCCACTGTGGCGAGGGGGCTTGCCCCCGTTGGGGTGCGCAGCGCCCCCAAAACCCGACAACGCGGTGAAACAGGCAAAACGCGTTGGCCGGTTTACGACTGCTTCGCAGCCGAACGGGGGCAAGCCGCCTCGCCACAGGGTAAGTGTGAGGCCCAGTTTTTTGTGTGATGTGTCCCCCGGCTTTTGGTGGGGGGTTTGGGGGGCCGTTGGCCCTTGACTGTTGGTTAAACATGGAGAGATCGGGATGGTATTTTCGTCCAATGTGTTCCTGTTTTTGTTCTTGCCGATCTTTCTCGGCTTGTACTACCTAAGCGGGATTCGCTATCGCAACTTGCTGCTGCTGATCGCCAGCTACGTGTTCTATGCCTGGTGGCGCGTGGACTTCCTCGCGTTGTTCGCCGCCGTCACGCTATGGAATTACTGGATCGGCCTCAAGGTCGGTGCCGCTGGCGTGCGGACCAAACCGGCCCAGCGCTGGTTGCTCCTGGGCGTGGCCGTCGACTTGTGCATTCTTGGCTACTTCAAGTACGCCAACTTCGGCGTCGACAGCATCAACGCGATGATGACCTCGGTTGGGCTATCGCCGTTCATCCTGACCCACGTGCTGTTGCCGATCGGGATCTCGTTCTACATCTTCGAGTCCATCAGCTACATCATCGACGTCTACCGTGGTGACACCCCGGCGACCCGTAACCTGATCGACTTCGCGGCGTTCGTGGCGATCTTCCCGCACTTGATTGCCGGCCCGGTATTGCGTTTCCGCGACCTCGCCGACCAGTTCAACAACCGCACCCACACCCTCGACAAGTTTTCCGAGGGTTGCACGCGGTTCATGCAGGGTTTCATCAAAAAGGTCTTTATCGCCGACACCCTCGCGGTGGTGGCCGACCATTGCTTCGCCTTGCAAGCCCCGACCACGGGTGATGCCTGGCTCGGCGCCCTGGCCTACACCGCGCAACTGTATTTCGACTTCTCCGGCTACAGCGACATGGCCATCGGCCTGGGCTTGATGATGGGTTTCCGCTTCATGGAAAACTTCAAGCAGCCATACATCAGCCAGTCGATCACCGAGTTCTGGCGGCGCTGGCACATCAGCCTGTCCACCTGGCTGCGTGACTACTTGTACATCACCCTCGGCGGTAACCGTAAAGGTACGTTGATGACCTATCGCAACCTGTTCCTGACCATGCTCCTCGGTGGTCTGTGGCACGGCGCGAACATCACCTACATCGTCTGGGGTGCCTGGCACGGCATGTGGCTGGCGATTGAAAAGGCCCTGGGCCTGAACACCTCGCCGCGCAGCATCAACCCGATCCGCTGGGCGCTGACTTTCCTGCTGGTGGTGATGGGCTGGGTGATCTTCCGCTCGGAAAACCTGCACGTCGCCGGTCGCATGTACGGCGCGATGTTCAGCTTCGGCGAATGGTCACTGTCGGAACTCAACCAGGCCAGCCTCACCGGCCTGCAAGTCGCGACGCTGATCGTGGCTTACATGACCCTGGCGTTCTTCGGCATTCGTGACTTCTACACCAATCGTCCGCCGGAAAAGACCAAGCCTGCCGTGAATGTCGAGGCCGATGGCCCGGCGAGCGCCACGCCTGGAATGATCAAAGCCGTACCGGGCGACAACCCGGCCAGCATCCACGAACCGGGCTACACCGTCGGCGTTGAAGCCACCGTGCAACCGGCTTACTGGACCGCTGACTGGTCGCGCTACGTGATGCGCACGCTGGTACTGGTGTTGTTCATCGCCTCGATTTTCAAACTCTCGGCGCAAAGCTTCTCGCCGTTCCTTTACTTCCAGTTCTGAGGGATCTGACCATGACCCGCTCATTACGCATCCTCTACATCGCCCTGTTCCTGTTGACGCTGTTCGCCTTGGGCGTTTGGTCGACGCGCAGCTTCTTCGGCTTCAACACCAGTGCCGAAACCACGGTGCTCAACGGTCGCTGGACCAAAGCCGTGGAGACGCACTACGACGCCGAGTTCCCGATCAAGCGCCTGGGCACCAACCTCTGGGCTGCGCTGGATTTCAAACTGTTCAATGAAGGTCGTCCGGGCGTGGTGCTCGGTCGCGATCAATGGTTGTACAGCGATGAAGAGTTCAACCCGATCGTCAACGAAGAGCTGAACCTGCAAGGCAACTACGCGCTGGTCGAAGGCGTGCGCCAAACCCTGAAAGCCAAAGGCATAAAACTGGTGATGGCGATTGTCCCGGCCAAGGTTCGCCTGTACCCGGAACACCTGGGTGAAGTGAAACCGGCGAGCATCCACGCCAATCTCTACCAGGACTTCCATGCGCGTGTGGCGGCCGACAAGATCCTCGCCCCCGACCTGCTCGGCCCGTTCCAACAGGCCAAGCAAAGCGGTCAGCAAGTGTTCCTGCGCACCGACACTCACTGGACCCCGGAAGGCGCGCAAATCGCCGCCGAAACCCTGGCCAAGACTATTTCCGCGAAAACCCCGCTCAGCGGCGAACCGCAAAAGTTCGTCACCACACCTGCGGAAAAAGTCACCCACAAAGGCGACCTGCGACTGTTCCTGCCGCTGGACCCGCTGTTCGAAAACCTGATGCCGGCCACCGAGCCGTTGCAGAAGCGCAACACCGTGGCCGCTGACAACCCGCCTGCCGGTGATGACGCCCTGTTCGCCAACAACGAAGTGCCGGTGGCCCTGATCGGCACCAGCTACAGCGCCAACCCGAACTGGAACTTCGTCGGTGCGCTGAAACAAGCGCTGCACAGCGACGTGGTCAATTACTCCGAAGACGGCCACGGCCCGATCCTGCCGATGCTCACCTACCTGGAAAGCGATGCTTTCAAGAACAGCCCGCCACAGGTGCTGATCTGGGAGTTTCCTGAACGTTATCTGCCTGTGAACAACGAAATCGGTGACGCCGACCCGCAGTGGGTCGCAGAGCTTAAAGAAGCCGGCGTTCGCCAACAAAACGTAGCTGCAACCACTAAATCCGAGACGCCCGACCGGGCGCAAAACTGAAAGAGAGGTACACCCATGACTTTCACTACTACTCCTCGCCGTCTCGCCAAGACCTTTGCTCTCGTCGCTGGCATGAGCGTGTTGTCGATGTCCGCCTTCGCTGGCGACGCCGCACTCTACGGCCCGACCGCACCGAAAGGTTCGACCTTCGTGCGGATCTACAACGCCAGTAACGCTGAAGTCAGCGCCACCGTCGGCACCACTGCGCTCAACGATGTGGCACCACTGGCCAGCAGCGATTTCAGCTTCATGCCGGGCGGCGATTACAGCGCCAAGGTCGGCAGTCAGAGCCTGCCGGTGAAACTCGCCGGTGACCACTATTACACCCTGGTCAACAACGCCAGCGGCGCGCCACAACTGATCGAAGAGCCGCCGTTCAAGAACAAGCAAAAATCCCTGGTTCGCGTGCAGAACCTGAGCGACAAGGCCCTGACCCTGAAAACCGCCGACGGCAAGACTGAAGTGGTTCCGTCGGTCGCGGCCAAGGGGCGTGGCGAGCGTGAAATCAACCCGGTGAAAGTCAGCCTGGCCCTGTATGACGGCGCGACCAAAGTCGGCGACGTAAAACCGGTTGCCCTGGAACGCGGTGAAGCGGCCGTGCTGTACGTCACCGGCAGCGGCAGCAGCCTGTCGCCAGTCTGGGTAAAACGCCCGGTTTCGACGCGCTAAAGATTTTTCGGATTGGCCCATTCCCCTGTGGGAGCGGGCTTGCTCGCGAAGAGGGCGTGTCAGTCGACGTTGATGTTGCCTGACACACCGCTTTCGCGAGCAAGCCCGCTCCCACCCAGGACCGAGGTGCCAATCCAGATGCGGAATAAGAACAAGAGTGAAACGACAGAACGCAGTAGCTCTAACCAATCGATTTTAAGGAGTAACAACATGATTCCGGTAATCTTGTCAGGTGGTAGCGGCTCACGTCTTTGGCCGCTTTCGCGTAAACAGTTCCCCAAACAGTTCCTGGCCTTGACCGGCGAGCACACGCTGTTCCAGCAAACCCTGGAGCGCCTGGTGTTCGAGGGCATGGACACCCCGATCGTGGTCTGTAACAAGGACCACCGCTTTATCGTCAACGAGCAACTGAGTACCCGTAAGCTGCAAGTGCAGCGCATCCTGATGGAACCGTTCGGTCGCAACACCGCACCGGCGGTAGCCCTGACCGCGATGATGCTGGTCAATGAAGGTCGCGACGAGTTGATGCTGGTGCTCCCGGCCGACCACGTGCTGGAAGACCAGAAAGCCCTGCAACGTGCGTTGGCCCTGGCCACCGTCGCTGCCGAAAACGGCGAAATGGTGCTGTTCGGCGTACCGGCTACCAAACCGGAAACCGGTTACGGCTACATCAAGTCGACCAATGATTCGCTGCTGCCCGAAGGCGTCAGCCGCGTGTCGCATTTCGTTGAAAAACCCGACGTCAAACGCGCCACCGAATACGTTGAGTCCGGCGGTTATTTCTGGAACAGCGGCATGTTCCTGTTCCGCGCCAGCCGCTTCCTCGAAGAGCTGAAAAAGCACGACCCGGACATCTACGACACCTGCCTGCTGACCCTTGAGCGCAGCGAGCAAGATGCCGACACCATCACCTTCGACGAAGCCACCTTCGCCTGCTGCCCGGACAACTCCATCGATTACGCAGTGATGGAAAAAACCCAGCGTGCATGCGTCGTGCCGCTGACCGCCGGCTGGAGTGATGTCGGGTGCTGGGCGTCGCTGTGGGAAGTGAATGAAAAAGACGCCAACGGCAACGTCTCCAAAGGTGACGTGGTTATCCAGGACAGCAGAAACTGCATGATCCACGGCAACGGTAAACTGGTGTCGGTGATCGGCCTGGAAAACATCGTGGTCGTCGAAACCAAGGACGCCATGATGATCGCCCACAAGGACTCGGTCCAAGGCGTGAAACAAATGGTCAACACTCTCAACGAACAGGGCCGCAGCGAAACCCAGAACCACTGCGAAGTCTATCGTCCGTGGGGCTCCTACGACTCGGTGGACATGGGCGGGCGTTTCCAGGTCAAGCACATCTCGGTCAAGCCGGGCGCATGCCTGTCGCTGCAAATGCACCACCACCGCGCCGAACACTGGATCGTGGTCAGCGGCACCGCTGAAGTGACCTGCGACGAAAACGTGTTCCTGCTCTGTGAAAACCAGTCGACCTACATTCCGATTGCTTCGGTCCACCGCCTGCGCAACCCGGGCAAGATTCCACTCGAGATCATCGAAGTGCAATCGGGCAGCTATTTAGGCGAAGACGATATCGAGCGGTTTGAAGATATCTACGGTCGCTCCACCCCGATCGAACGCGGCGTGTCGGTGAAAACCATCGCGCAGTGATTGACCGGTAACACAAGAAGCCCTCGTCCAGCCCGCTGCGTCCCTATCCGCAGTGGGTTGGGTGGGGGCTTTTTTACACCGGAGACAATCTGCTTCGAACTCTTGATAACCATCCTGGATTGATTGCCGGTAGTAAAACCTCTCCGGATCTCAGGTCTCTAATTTTATGGCGACTTGTGTCTTTCGCACTCTGGAGGCCGACGACAGTCAATCGATTACCCGCCTCGACTGCCCCAGTGTGGTGAATCTCACTGACCTTGAACTGGGCCAGCGGCTCAATCAGCAGATGATCGGCAAGAAAGCCAGTAGCGGCGACTTTCTTCGGCGTCTGTTCATCAAATACCAAGATGACCCTTTGCTGGCCGGGCGTTGATTCCGCCTTGTGATCGGCCCAGTTTTCTAACCAACCAATCACACTATGAGGCACTACACTGGCCGACATGAATCCTCGATCTGCCACAATACTTCCAATCTTTACCGTGCCACCAAAAACGCCTGCATTGACTCTCAATGCCCGATAAGCCACTCCTTGGTAATCAGGTAGGGTTTTCACCTCAGCCTTGAAATTTTCCACGATACTTTTGATTTCTGTTTCTGAAGTACTTAAACCACGAAGATGGAAATTAATTTGGTCAGAGACTCCGTTTCCACCTTCGGCATACTCCATGAGCCCGGGTAAGTTTTGGCTTAGCGCCGCCAGCCCTTCAATCCTCCTACCCAGCACCTCGCGCTCGTTACCGCGATAGACTCGAGATTGGCCTTCAGTTGGGCGATTAAAAATTTCAATCAGTTCAGCAACTGCCTGAGTCGAGTCGCTGCGGTGATAACGTGACTGCCCGAACAAGCCGTTTTGATCGGACAAGCTAATGGGTCGGTTCTTTACAAAACCATAGAGATTCAGGCCATCAATCACGCCGCCCGGATCGGGATTCAACCATCGCTGGCGCTCCGGCGCGTAATACCTGAACCCGTAGTAATACAGCCCCGTCGCATCCCGTTCCTTGCCTGAATAACACACGGTCTTGTAACTGACCTGCACCGCTTCGCCGTTGGACCAAGCCGTGCCGCCGAACGGGTAATAGCGCTCCTGAGTAATGATGTTGGCGTGTTGATCCAGTTCCAGGGTGCTGGAACCCAGATGATCAGTCAGGCTGTAGCGCTGTTGATTGTTGGCGATTTGCGGCGGGCGTTCCGCCTCCCAATGCAACACCCGCACGTTGCCGCGCCCGGTCTGGACGTTGATTACGTGCAGTTCTTCGCCGGTGCCGCTGTGGGTACGGACTTCCAGGCCTGGCAGGTAAATAGTTTCGATGAGGTTGATTTGGGCGTTGGTTTGCAGTGAGCGGATCTTGCGTACGCGCATGCCATCGGCGCCATAGACGTAGTGTTCGCTGTCATCGGGGCCAGAATCGCGTTCGACCGGTCTTACTTCCTTTAGCTGATTGCGCAAGTCCCAACTCAACGCCTGCCCCGGTTGCAGGTTCAGCAAATTACCGTTGGCGTCGAAACCATGGCGAAAATCCTCTTCGCCCGGTTCCACCCCATCGCGCACCGGCAAACAACGATTGCTATGAGCGGCAGCGACCAGTCGATGGCCGGGGTTTTGCGCGCCCACATGGGTCAATTCGAGCAGGTTGTTGCCGTCGTCGTAGCGATAGGTCTGGCGATAGTTGGCGAGGCTTTCCGTCGGTTCGGATAAGGGGCCTTGTTTGAGCGCACCAGCCTCCCAACCGCTGGCTTCGATCAACTGTGAAAGGCTGTCGTAGGTATAACAGTTGATCGGTTCGATGCGTTGATTGGCGAAGTAGCGGGTCGGCAGCGCCGCGTCTTCAATGCTTAGCACATTGCCGACGGGATCGTAGGCGTAACGCAGGTCCTGCA
The DNA here is from genome assembly GCF_034344865.1 of Pseudomonas sp. 10S4. Lineage (NCBI taxonomy): Bacteria > Pseudomonadati > Pseudomonadota > Gammaproteobacteria > Pseudomonadales > Pseudomonadaceae > Pseudomonas > Pseudomonas sp. 10S4. Next base: position 3,009,904 of record NZ_CP133774.1, on the reverse strand, counting down.
AGGGTTCTTCCAGTCCAAGCCGGGACAGTAAACGTTTGAGCCGTCCGTCTTCAGCGGTGTACTCAAGGTGCGTAACCACGCCATTACCGGCCACTTCCTGTTCAACTTGGCCGTGAGCGTTGTAGTGGATGGCGCTGACCATCGGCAGCCATTCGGTGGTGTTGTTCAGGCGCAAATCCACCGCGCGCAACTGCCCATCAAGTGTCTGACTGAATCGCTGTTCGTTCCCCTGCGCATCTATTTGGGACTGCACGTCGCCCAACGGGGCCAATCGTGACTGACTGACAAAACCCGGACTCGATTCGCTGGCGAAACGGCGTTCTTGCTCCACCACCGCGCCGGCCAACCCATAGCTGTTAAACAGCAAAACACCTGCCGGATCATCATGACGAATCAATCGTCCGCACTGGTTGCCGCCGCTGAGCGTCTCGTCACCATAGGCAAGCTGCTCCGTGGAATCACCGTTCTCAAACACCGACACGGGCCGCAACTGGTCGTCGTAACGAGTCTGCCGCCAAGTGCCGCGCCCATCCCACTGTTCCAGCAACAGCAGTGCCTCACCCACTAAACCGACCCGCCATCCGGCGTCGACACTATCGGTGAACAGATCGGCACCACCCAGACCATGGATTGACCTCACGTTGGCTGGTGCCGAAGCCTTCTGAAACTGGCGCGGATCCCACTGGCCAATCCCTCGACCCGCCGCGTCATAGACAGTGCGGTTGACCCGAGCCTGAGTTGAGTCGCCAAAAACATCACGGTGGTAATCCACTGAACGCACAGCCAGGCTACGTGGATCGAACGCCGTCAATCTTGGGGTGTTGCGGTGCATGCTCATCTGGGAGTTTTTCATCGAATTCGCCCGGCGGCTCCTATCTAAAGGTTGTTCGCTCGCGCCCACGCCTGTGCATAAGTGGAGTAGTGCCCTAGACGATCACTGACGTACGCTTCAGGAAGCCTGTTGAAATTGCCCCGGGTCTTGCTGCCTTTTATCTTGAAGTCAATACCCCGGTATTTATCCTGAATAGAGAATGCCTGCGTGTAGGCAGTGGGAATCTGGTGAATGGAGTTAAATCGATCGACAGTTCCAGGAGCATCGACATCTATTGCAGGAAACGGGTAGTTCACGTTTCTGAGCAACGTTCTGTCATCCAGTTCGTATTTCGGATCCGCATCACCTGATGCGCTCATGACAGAACTACCGATTTGAAAAGTGCCAAACCTGGCGGTATGTGCCATGGGAAATGTTGGCCAGGGATCAACGATAACCACCTTGCCGGGTGACAACACCCGCGAATCTCCAATGACTACAAACACGTGATCAGCACCCTGCGCCCGTACTTCGAAAACGGGCTCATTGGTTTGCGTACTGGCCAGAAGATGGAAGGCGATATCCGCATGTTCTGCACAATTACCTACGCCATACTCCAGTGAGGCTTGCACTTGCTGATTCCGCGCAAGTGCGCGAATTCCTGCCAGTTCTTCTTTGTTATCCAAGGGAGACCGCCAGAGATCGAGCTTTTGATTATCGGCACCAAACGGCAATAAACCTTTAGTCACCAGATTGGTGACATGTGCCTGCTCAAGAGAATCAAAAGTTGTTTCATCAACTCGCCTTACACTTTGCACGGGCTTAACGGCGTCAAAAGCGCGCGCGTACAGGCTTCTCGATGGACTGTGCACAAGACCATCAATGCCGATCGCTGCGCGTTGAGGCACAGTGAGGCTGTTGATATCAATTTTCACCAACCCTTGGACATCCCTGTGGTTTAGTGGGTTACCTCCTACAAAGCTAAACAGGTTAGCGCCATCCATGGCTCCGGCAGGATCAGGACTGATCCACCGCTGCCACTGCGGCGCGTAATACCTGAACCCGTAGTAATAAAGCCCAGTCGCATCCCGCTCCTTGCCCGAATAGCACACGGTTTTGTAACTGACTTGTATGGCCTCACCGTTCGACCAGGCTGTACCGCCGAACGGGTAATAGTGTTCCTGCGTGATGAGGTTGGCGTGCTGATCCAGCTCAAGGGTGGTGGAGCCGAGATGATCGCTAAGGCTATAGCGTTGTTGATTGTTGGCGATTTGCGAAGGTGGTCTCGCCTCCCAATGCAACACCCGCACACTGCCGCGCCCGGTTTTTACCTCGATAACGTGCAACTCCTCACCGGTGCCGCTGTGGGTGCGAATTTCCAGGCCTGGCAGGTAAATAGTTTCGATGAGGTTGATTTTGGCGTTGGTTTGTAGCGAGCGGATCTTGCGTACGCGCATGCCGTCGGCGCCGTAGATATAACGTTCGCTGTCGTCGGGCCCGGTATCGCGTTCGACCGGTATTACTTCCTTTAGCTGATTACGCAAATCCCAACTCAACGCCTGCCCCGGTTGCAGATTCAGCAAATTACCGTTGGCATCGAAACCATGGCGAAAATCCTCTTCGCCCGGCCCCACGCTATCGCGCACCGGCAAACAGCGATTGCTGTGAGCGGCGGCGACCAATCGGTGGCCGGGGTTCTGCGCGCCCACATGGGTCAATTCGAGCAAGTTGTTGCCGTCATCGTAGCGATAGATCTGGCGGTAATTGGCGAGGATTTCCGTTGGCTCGGATAACGGCCCCTGTTTGACCGTGCCAGCCTCCCAACCGGTGGCTTCGATCAACTGTGACAGGCTGTCGTAGATGTAGCGGTTGATCGGTTCGATGCGTTGATTGGCGAAGTAGCGGACCGGCAGCGTCGCGTCTTCGATGCTCAACACATTGCCGATTGGATCGTAGTCGTAATGCAGATCCTGCAATGGATCTTCCTGCCCGAGCTGGGACAGTAAACGGTTCAGTCGCCCGTCTTCAGCGGTGTATTCAAGGCGCGTAACCACGCCATTCCCCGCCACTTCCTTTTCAACCTGACCAAAGACGCTGTAACGGATGGCGCTGACCATCGGCAGCCATTGCGTTGTGTTGCTCAGGCGCAAGTCCACCGCGTGTAACTGGCCATCAACGGTGTGCCGGAATCGCTGTTCGTTCCCTTGCGCATCTATTCGGGACTGCATGTCGCCCAACGGGGTCAATCGTGATTGGCTGACAAAACCCGGACTCGATTCGCTGGTAAAACGCCGTTCTTGCTCCTGCAGCGCACCACTCAACCCATAGCCGTTGAACAGCAAAACACCTGCAGAATCATCATGACGAATCAATCGCCCGCACTGGTTGCCGCCGCTGAGCGTCTCGTCACCATAGGCAAGCTGCTCCGTGGATTCACCGCTCTCAAACACCGCAACGGGCCGCAACTGGTCGTCGTAACGAGTCTGGCGCAACGTGCCGCGCCCATCCCACTGTTCCAGCAACTGCGCGCCCTCACCCACCAAACCAACCCGCCATCCGGCGTCGACACTGACGGTACTGAGCACGATGGAAGACAACGAATAGGCAGTCGCCAGATTGGCCTGCGTCATCCGCCACAAACGCGAATCCCACTGCGCAACCGACCGCCCCTGCGGATCATGGGCCATGCGATTGATCCGCGCCTGGGCAGACTGGTCGCCGTCGTCACGCCAGTAACCGACGGCGCGAACCGTCAGCCCGCGCGGGTCCAGCGCCGTCAGGGTTGGGGTTTGGCGGTGGACAGGCGATAGCGTCAGCATTGACGGATCTTCCTTGAACAGTGCGCCCATCTAATACCCGCGATTGAATCGCTGGCTACTGTCAGAAATTACAGGGCGGACGGACGGTACGCCGCGCTTACCCATCGCCAACCACGTCTACGCTTAGGTAGGATGGCCTTCTCTTCTCCCGAGGTTGTGCGACATGTTCATCGGCATCCTGCTGATCATCACCTGGCTGATCCTGTTGTTGCGCTACCCCGCCAAAGCCTTGCCGGTGTCCGTGGCCGCCGCCGTTGGCCTGGGCCTGGTCGCCACTTGGGTGATCTGGCTGGACAACCGCGAGGTCAAGCAACTGGCGCGCCTTGAGTTGCGCATCAGTTATGCCCCGGACCAGTGCCCGGCAGATCGGCCGCTGCAACTGAAAATGAACAACGGCAACGACGTGCCGCTGACCGAACTGCGCTGGCGCATCGCAGCCTACGCGCCGGGCGATACGGTCAACCTGGCCGACAATCAATACGCCGCCCCGCGCTATCGCGGCCCCGGCGAATTGCAGGCTGGCGCCAATTGGGAAGACTGTTTGCCGATGCCGCCATTGCGCCCCGGTTACCGCGCGCAAACCCTGGAGTTTCGCGCCGAGCGTTTGCAGGGTAGTTTCTCCGACTAATCCCCTCTCTTCACATTGCACAAGGACCGCGCCATGCCCGTTGCGTTGATTACCGGTTGTTCCAGCGGCATTGGCCGCGCCCTGGCTGATGTGTTCAAAGCGGCCGGTTACAAAGTCTGGGCCAGTGCCCGCAAGGCTGACGATGTGGCAGCGCTGGAGGCCGCCGGGTTTATCGCCGTACAACTCGACGTCAACGATGGGCCGGCGCTCGACGCGTTGAGCGAGCGGATCAACCAGCAACATGGTGGCCTCGACGTGCTGATCAACAATGCCGGTTACGGCGCCATGGGACCGCTGCTCGATGGCGGCGTGCCGGCCATGCAGCGCCAGTTTGAAACCAACGTGTTTGCCGTGGTCGGCGTGACTCGCGCACTGTTCCCGGTGTTGCGTCGGGCCAAAGGCTTGGTGGTAAACATCGGCAGTGTGTCCGGGGTTCTGGTCACGCCGTTCGCCGGCGCTTATTGCGCCTCGAAAGCGGCGGTGCATGCCTTGAGCGACGCGTTACGTATGGAACTGGCGCCGTTCGGCATCCGCGTGATGGAAGTCCAGCCCGGCGCCATCGCGTCCAGCTTCGCCCAAGAATGCCGGCCAGGAAGCCGAACAATTGATTACCGAACAATCGCCATGGTGGCCGCTGCGTGAAGGCATTCGTGCGCGGGCCAAGGCCTCGCAAGACAAACCAACGCCAACCCGTGGCTTTGCCGCTGTGTTGTTGAAGGCTGTGCAGCAGGAAAAACCGCCACGGCTGATCCGCATCGGCAATGGCAGCCGGGCGCTGCCACTGCTGGCGACGCTGCTGCCCAAGGGGTTGCTGGAGTCGACCTTGATGAAGCGCTTCGGTTTGAATCGCCAACTCTGAGTGTGGCAAACCGGTCTAATCGCGCCAGACCGTCACGATCATCATCAAACTGAGCAGCGCCATGGTGCCCATGGCGAGGCTCAGGCCCAGAGTGAAAAAAGTGCCGGGTATCACTTCACGGGGATCGGCCGGGTTGTAGAACACGGTCATCTTGTCCCCAGCCTCAACGCCGGAAAACTCGTCTCTGAACTCATGAATGAACGGTGTGCCGTCGGCCGTGACAAAGGCAACTTTTCTGACGGAGGTATAGCTGTGGCCGCTCTGCACGCCGATCATTCGAGAGCTTGATGTGCTCACGACTTCAGCGTGTACCTTGACGCCTCTGATTCTGAGATCAAAGAAATCGTAACCCTGATAAACGGCACCGGCCGTGCTCAGCAGCATCAGACCGAAGAACAAGCCTGCGATGTACTTCATCCACGCGCTCCTTGCCGGTTTGGAAGGGGCGGCAATATAGCGACCCGACATCGCAACAACAACTCGATCACACCGCCGGTGCCCCATCCATACAGGTTTGTATGCCCGGGTGCTTTCAGTAGAATGCGCGCACTTGAGACATTCGACGCGTTTACGCCGACTCAAGCAGCATGGAATCGCTGGCATTAAAACTGAAGCACGGATTGCTTTGCCTTCCAACTCTTCCCTGCCCGTTCCATGCGACTTTTATTCAATCGCAGATCAGGGAATATCCATTGAACGTTTTCAACGTGCTGCCACTGGCCTTTGTTGCCTTGTTGGCCGGCTGCAGCGCCAACTCTGAACAGACCACCAGCAAAGAGTCCTCCCTCAACGACACGCTGCCCAAGCTGACCTTGCAAAGTGTGCTGCCGTCACCGTCCAGTAATGAACAGTGCAACGCGAAAATGGACAGCGACATTCTGTTCGGCCTCGGTTTTCAACTGTACGGCGATCAGGAATGGGACACCGCCAAAAGCTGCCTGGAACTGGCCGCGCCGAAACACCCTCGCGCCTTCTGCTATCTGTCGATGATCGCCGGCCAGGACGAAAGCAAAACCCCGGATCAACGCAACAGCGAGGCCTTCAATTACATGGCCTATTCGGCGATGCAGAATGACTGGTGCGCAGAATACGGTCTGTATCAGGTCTACCAAGACGGCAGCAGCGGAGCCAGGCAAGATCCTGCGCTGGCCAGCCGTTGGCTTGAGCGTTCTTCGGTGCATGGTTACCCCGAGGCTCAGAAGGAACTGATCGAGCAGTACGAAGAGCAAGGCAACCTGGTCGCCGCCTACGCCTGGACAAAGATCATGGCCAAGGACGATGACTCGACTGCTGCCGATACCCTGAAAACGAAGATGACCGCCGCGCAAATCGTCGACGGTGAAAAGCGTTATACCGAGCTCGCTGGCCAGGTCACCAGCAAAAAAGCCATGTACGCCGAAGCGCGGGAAGAAGACGTCGGCCGTTACTCCGCCGAAATCTATCAAGACTATCCGGACACCTTCAAAGGCCTGTCGTCTGCCGAGCGCTACGACTACGTGAAGCAGTCGATGTACAAAGCCATTGACCTGCCGTTCACCAAGAGCCGTGGTCACGTGCTGAGCTATATCGTGATCAATCGCGCCGCTCAGCTGAAAAAACCTGATGCGAATATCGCGAATGACCAGCGGATCGTCGCCCTCATGGAAGATGACGAGTTGTCGGTCGCTGAAACCATCGAGCATGGCCTGCTGGTGGTCAACAAGTTCTACAGGTAAACCGACACAGCGGTGGCGAGGGAGTTTGCTCCCTCGTTCCATGCTCGCTGTTACATCATTGCGATCAGGAAATTCTCATTGAAATTGCTAAACGTACTGCCATGGATCATGGCCAGCCTGTTGGTCGGCTGCGGGGCTTCACCGGATGAGACGCTGAACGCCACCCTGCCCAAGCTCAGCCTCAGGGAGCTGTTACCGCAAGCCGTCGCCAACGAGTATTGCAACCTCTACATGGACAGCGATCTGCTCTACGGCATCGGCTACCAGTTGTACAACGACGAAAAGCCCGAGCAAGCCCGCAGTTGCCTGATCATGGCCGCGCCCACCCATGACCGGGCCTTGTGTTATCTGGCAAGCATCGCGGAACAGGACACGAGCAAGGACAGCGCCCAGCGCGACCGAGAAGCCTTCAGCTATATGGCGTATTCCGCGGTCAGAAATGACTCGTGCGCCGAGTTCGGCATGTTCCAGAACTTTGCCTATGGCATGCGCGGACAGACGCCGGACACCGAGCTCGGTTTACGTTGGCTGGAACGCTCGGCACGCCATGGCGATCCGGACTCCCAGCAAACCCTGATTCGTATGCATACCAACAAAGCCAATCTGCCCGTGGCTTACAGTTGGGCCAGAGTCCTCGACGATACGGCACAGATCGACTCGCTGAAACAACGAATGAACCCGCAGCAACTCAGCGAAGGAGAAAAAGGTTACGAGCAACTGAGCAAGAACGTGACCAGCAAGGACGAGGTGCGCAAGGAGGCGCGAGAGGAAAACATCGCGGTGTACTCGGCGAACATCCATATGCAGTTCCCCGACACCTTCAAGGGATTGTCGCCGAAAGATCGCCATGCCTTTATGGAGAACGCAGTGGCCACGGTGAGTGCTCGTCCCGAGTTCAGCACCCGTGATCAGCTTTACGCGTATGTGATCATTTCACGACAGGCTCAGTTGCACAGCACCAATGCCGACGTCCTGCAGAATCCGCAGGTCATGGCGCTGCTCAGTGACAAAGAACTGGACGTGGCTGATGCAGTGAAGAAGGCCGAAGTCAGTCTCAGCCAGGCGCAACAGTAAGGCGCCTTACCAACGAAGAGGCCCGGGGTGCAGCCCAGGCCTCTTCTCAGCAAACACAAAACCTGTGGGAGCGGGCTTGCCTACGATGGCAGCGACTCGGTCTACCTAGTTATCCACAACGTCCTGCTTCACCACCACCGTACACGTAATCCCCGCCGCCAACAGCACCCCCTCCGGCACTTCATCAATGTGAATCCGCACCGGCACCCGCTGAGCCAACCGCACCCAGTTGAACGTTGGGTTCACGTCAGCAATCAGCTCGCGACTCTCCGGGTTGTCGCGGTCGTAGATCCCGCGGGAAATACTCTCCACATGCCCCTTCAGCACTTCGCCGCTCATCAGTTGCATGTCAGCCTTATCGCCCACTCGCACGTGGGGCAATTTTGTCTCTTCGAAGAAACCGTAGACCCAGAACGAGTTCATATCGACCACGGCCATTTTCGCTTCGCCGATGCGTGCGTAGTCCCCGCGATGGACGTTCAGGTTGGTGACGTAGCCGTCCACCGCCGCGCGCACTTCGGTGCGTTTGAGGTTCAGCTCAGCAGCTTCCAGTTGCGCCTGGGCGTGTTGGTAGTCGGCCAGGGCCGAGTCGGCGATGTTGCTGGCGTCGTCGCGGTTTTCCTTGGAGATCACCAGCGCGTCCATGTCGGCGCGGCGGTGGGCGTTGACCTTGCGCATCTCCCATGTGGCCTTGCGCGACGCCACCATCGATTGCGCCTGTTTGACCGCGATGCGGTAGTGCTCGGGGTCGATCTGCATCAGCAGGTCGCTCTTCTTCACCAGTTGGTTGTCACGCACCGGCACGTCCACCACTTCGCCGGTGACGTCGGCGGCGACGTTGATGATGTCGGCGCGCACGCGGCCGTCGCGGGTCCACGGCGTGTCCATGTAATGCACCCACAGGGTCCGGCCGATCCATATCGCGAGGGCCAGCACCAACAGGGTGGCGAGCAGGCTGAAGAGCTTTTTCATCAGAACGTTCTCAACGGTAGACAGTCAGCGACAAGGCGCCGAACAGACAGGTAAACAGACTCAGGCGCAGCAGTGCCGGGTGCCAGAAGAAGCGGTACAAATCGAACCCGGACAAAAACCGGTCCAGCGCCCAGGCCAGCGCTGCGGCGATGAAAAACATCAGCGTCATGGTCGGCATGTACACGCCGTGGAAGGCGATTTCACGCGGCATGTTCAACTCCTTGGGGCTTGGTCTTTGCGGCCACGTTTATGAAGCCTGCAAGCGGTGATTGCGGGTCGAGCAACGAGGTGCGGATGAAGTGCAGATAGCTCTTCACCCGACGCAACGCCGAGGTGTCGAAGTGCGGGGCGAACGGTTCGTCAGTGGCTTGTACGCGGCTGATCGCATGGTCGACGGCGATCAAGCCGCGCTCCAGATTGCTCTGGCTCGGTTGCAGGAACAGCCGCACCAGCGAACGGCCCATCACGCGGATCGCCTGGCGCCACGGTTGGGATTCGGCATACGCCGGGTGCACCGGCAGAATCGCCTGTTCCTTGCGCAACTCGATGATTGCGTGACCGACTTCCAGCACCACGAACATCCAGCGCAGCAAGTCCCGTTGCACTTGCGGCTGGCCCACCGCCAAGCCGTAAGCCTGGTGCAGCAAATCCCGGGTGCGGCTTTCGAAACTCGAACCCAAGCCCTTGAGTTTGCCGCTGATGGCGTAGACCACTTGCCCGCGCAAATCCTGCTCCAACCGACGCCATAACCAGCGACTGTTGGGCGGCAGGATGATTGCCCCGGCGGCGGCGCACACCAACATGCCGAGCACCATGGCGATGTAGTCGTTGATAAAGGTGTAGGGGTTGTAAATGGTCAGGTTGTCCGGCACCGAACCGGTGCTGAAGAAGATCAACAAACCGAGGCCGACCCCGGCGTATTGCGGGCGTGAGGTCAGGAATGAGCCGAGCACGATCACCGGCGCGAGCATCATGCAGAGCAGCGGAAAACCATCGATCCACGGAAAGATGAAAAACATCTCGACGAAGCCGATCAACGCCCCGAGCAACGTGCCGCAAGCCATTTGAAACGCCATGCGTTTCGGGTTCGGCGTCGCGGCGGACAGGCCGACGGTGGCGGCAGCAATCATCGTCATCGTCGCCCCGCTCGGCCATGCAGTGGCCACCCAGTAACTGCCGAGCACCACCAGAATGAATGTCGCGCGAATCCCCGACGCTGCCGACGCCAGCCAGTTGGTTTGCGGGGTGAACGGTTCATCCCATTGCTCACGGGCGTGGGTGTGATCGGCCAGTGAGGCGTGGGTCTGTGCATAACTGTGCAGGTCATCGACGAAGCGATAGAGCAACTCGTATGCGGTGTGGAAATCCAGCTGCTCGGCGTCGCTCGGGTCGGTCTCCTGGAAGATCGTCCGAAGACCGCGAACCCGCGCCGGCAAGCCCTCCTTGTAAGCGGTCAACGCCGTGACCAGACGCGCGGCATCGGCGTTGGTCAGCGCCCGGCCACTGAAGCCATCGAGCAATTCGGCGAGGTCCTGCAGACCCGGTTTGATCGCTGCCACCACGTGGTCCGCCTCGCTGCTGCGCAAGCGTTCGAGCAATTGGTGCAAGGCGTTGAAGCGAGTGGTGATGCTCATGAACTCGCTGTTCAGGCGACTGAGCCGACCGTTGCGTCGACGCATGTGCGGGTCTTCGAACACCGTCACGCTGCGCAAGCCTTCGATGCCCACCGCTTCGGCGATGAAACGCACGTTGCTCGCCTCAAAAGCTTCGCGTTGGCTGCGACCGCGCAAGCCGTCGGTGACGAACAACGCGAACACGCCGAAGCGCTGATACAAGGCGTTGCGCATCGCGGCGCTGGCGGTTTGCGGCAGGATCGCGGCGCTGATCAGGGTCGAGCAAATAATCCCGAGGGAGATTTCCAGCACCCGCCAGACCGCCGCCATAAACGCGCCGTCCGGGTGAGCCAATGCCGGCAAACCGACCATTGCGGCGGTGTAGCCGGCGAGCACAAAACCGTAGGCGCGGAAGTTGCGATAACGGGCGGCACCGGCCGTGCAGATCCCGACCCAAATCGCCAGCGAGCCGAGGAACAGTTCGGTGTTTTGCGCAAACAATGCGATCAGCGCGACCATCACCGTCGACCCGGCGAGCGTGCCGAGGAAGCGATAGAAACTCTTGGCCAACACGTGGCCGCTTTGCGGTTGCATGACGATGAATACGGTGATCATCGCTGTGCGCGGTTGCGGCAACTCCAGGCGCATGGCCAGCCACAGGGTCAGGAATGCTGCGATCAGCACCTTGAAAATGTAGACCCAGGTCACGCCATCGCTGCGCGCCCAGTCATAGAAACCCCGGCGCCATTCAAGGGAATGTAGCCAGCGCAGAGGTGCGGGCAAGGGAGTCATTAAATCCTGCTCAGTGGTCGAGGGCTTGAAGGATGAACACTCACTTCAGGCACTCCCGAAATTTGTGGCGAGGGGCTTGCCCCGTTCGGCTGCGAAGCAGCCGCCAAATCGGTAAATGCGGTGTGCCTGAAAAACCGCGTTGGCAGGTCTTGGGGCTGCTTCGCAACCCAACGGGGGCAAGCCCCCTCGCCACAGGCAAGCTCCCTCGCCACAGATGAGTGTGAGCCTGAAAATTTGTGTTCAATTTGTGAGGGGCTTCAGCAGCGCCGGGGTTTGCGGTGCGGCGGTCTGGCTGGCTGTCGGCACGTCGTTGCCGGCGCCTAATCCGCCGCCGAGCGCTGTTACCAACTCAGCATGAGCACTGAGTCGCGCCGCCTGAACCTGCTGCTGAACCTGCTGCTGCTTGAACAACAACGTCTGGGCATTCAGCACATTGAGGTAATCAGTGAGCCCACGCTGGTAGGCAATCATCGCGATGTCGTAAGTCTTCTGCGCCGTGGCCACCGACTCGGCGGCGAACACCTGCTGCTTGTCCATCGACTCACGGCGGATCAACTGATCGGAGATGTTCTTCAGCGCATTGACCAGCGTCTGGTTGTACTTGGCCACAGCGATGTCATACCCGGCCGAGGCTTCGCCCAGCTCCGAGCGCAAACGGCCGCCGTCGAAAATCGGCAGCGAGATCGCCGGGCCGACACTGTAGTTGAGCTTCTTGCCGGTCAAAAACTCCAGCGCCCCGCCGCCGGTGGCCATGTAGCCGAGGCTGCCGACCAGGTCAACGTTGGGGTAGAAACCGGCGTGCGCCACATCAATGCCTCGGGCCTGAGCCGCGACTTGCCAGCGACTGGCGACCACATCCGGGCGTTGGCCGAGCAATTGCGCGGGCAACGATGACGGCAATTTCAGCGCGGCGCCCAACGCCAGGGTCGGCCGCTGTAACTGCGCGCCCTCGCCCGGACCTTTGCCGGCGAGTGCGGCGAGTTGATTGCGGCTCAGGGCGATTTCTTCGTCCAGGGCATCGATCTGCCGATGGGTTTCCGGCAGCGGCGTTTCAGCCTGGCTGACTTCGAAATGGGTGCCGATCCCGCCGTTCAGGCGCTTTTGCGCCAGGTCGAGGATTTGCTGTTGCTGCTTCAACGTCGCGGCGACGATGTCCCGCTGCGCGTAATGCAGCGAGAGCTCGATGTAGGCGCGCACGATGTTGTTCTGCAATTCGAGCTGGGCCAGCCGCGCTTCGGCGGCCGTCATGTGTGCCATGTCCACGGCGCGTTCGGTGGCGTTGCTTTCGCGGCCCCAGAGGTCCAGGGCATAACTGAAACCCAGCGAGGCGTTGTTGTCCCAGGTGGTCGTATTCGCCAAATCGCCGGGGCCGTAGAACTGATCGGTCGCCCAGTTGTGGCGCTTGAGGGTCGCCTCGCCATTGATCTGCACCGACTCCGCGGCCTCAGCGATACCGGCCATGGACTTGGCCTGACGCACCCGGGCGGTAGCCATGGCCATGGTCGGGCTGCCTTGCACGGCGAGGTCGATCCAGCGATTCAGTTGCGGGTCGCCATAGGCCTGCCACCATTGCGCGGTGGGCCAGTGAGCGTCCTGTGCAGCGTTCTGGATGGCTTCGTCGGTGGCCAGTGAATCGGCCTCCAGCGCCTTGCCCTGTGGGGCAATACCTCCGGTACCGACGCAGCCGCTGATTGCCAGGGTTAAAGCCAAAACACTGAACGTCTTGAGCGCTCTGTTGATGCGACGCGGCACTGCTGCAAATTCCTGAGTGAGGGAGGCATGAGATTTTGGGGAACGGACACTGCCCCCTGTGGGAGCGGGCTTGCTCGCGAAGAGGCCCTGTCAGTCGACATCATTGTTGAATGACCCACCGCTTTCGCGAGCAAGCTCGCTCCCACAGGGTTTGTGCCGTACGCCAGTTCCTGCGGTGGCGCAATTCTATGGGGCGACCCGAACGGCGATAAGCTGGGATTCCTGTGAATCTTTGTTACCGTTAACGCGATAATCCCTTGGTCGGGGTCTCAGACCACGAAACTTCGTGTCACAATTTGCCATCGAACCCGAGAGCACCCCATGGACACTTTGCAAAACATGCGCGCCTTCAGTTACGTGGCCCAGGCCGGCAGCTTCACCGCCGCCGCCGTGCAGCTGGACACCACGACAGCCAATGTCTCGCGCGCGGTCTCCACCCTGGAAGCCCACCTGCAAACCCGTCTGCTCAACCGAACGACACGCCGCATCGCCCTGACCGAGGCCGGCAAGCGCTATCTATTGCGCTGCGAGCAGATCCTGGCCTACGTCGAAGAAGCCGAAGCCGAGGCCAGCGACGCCCACGCCCGCCCGGCCGGGCAGCTCAAAGTGCACACCATGACCGGCATCGGCCAGCACTTCGTGATCGACGCGATCGCCCGCTACCGCAAGACCCACCCGGACGTGACGTTCGACCTGACCATGGCCAACCGCGTGCCGGATTTGCTGGACGAGGGTTACGACGTGTCCATCGTGCTCGCCAGCGAACTGCCGGACTCGGGCTTCGTCTCCCAACGCTTGGGCATCACCTACAGCATCGTTTGCGCCTCGCCGGCCTATGTAAAAGCCAACGGCTGCGCGCACAAACCCAGCGACCTGCTCAACCACGCCTGCCTGCGCCTGGTCAGCCCGGTGATCCCGCTGGAGAAATGGACCTTCGACGGCCCCGAAGGCCAGGAAATGGTCACCATTAATAGCTCACCGTTTTTGGTCAACTCCGCCGATGCGATGAAAACCGCGATCACCAGCGGCATGGGCGTTGGCGTGTTGCCGGTGTACGCGGCGATTGAAGGGCTGCGCAATGGCACGCTGGTGCGGGTGATGCCGAACTACCGCTCGCAGGAACTGAACCTGTACGCGATCTACCCGTCGCGGCAGTACCTGGATGCGAAGATCAAGACCTGGGTCGAGTATTTGCGCGGGTCGTTGCCGGAGATATTGGCGGCGCATCAGGCGGAATTGGCGGCGTATGAATTGAGCGGGAGTTTGGGTGGGGTTCGGGTGGCGAATTGAGCTACAGACGGTCCTACAAATCTCGAATATTTGAGGACGTTTCCGACGCGTTTTGACGGTTGGTGTGTGGGACGGGAGATGGGTAGGCTTTGGGGGTCGCTGACGCATCAGTGACCGGGTCTGGAAAACCCGTATCAACGTTTGACCTCTGCACATGGCATACTGCGGCGCTTTTTTCTGCATGCAATGTTATGGCGGCTGTGCGCGGGAGACCTTCGGGTCTGCCGGGTTTTGTTGGGCGTTACCGGTTTTTCCAGTCCGCGCACGGCTGCCACCTTCGTCTGGAAAACAAAAGTGGCAGCTCCATTATGCCCGCATGGAGTAACGCCCTTATGTTCAAGCCAACACCGAATCCCCCTCACACCCCCAGCCACCTGTTCCAGGTTGCCCCCAACGCCACCACCGAAACCTTATTGGTCTACGCCTGCGAATCCCTCGCCTCGGCCAGCGTCATGGCCAGTGACCTCGCCGGATTTCTCGAAGGCACCCACCGCAACACCCTGCAGGGAATCCAGCAGATCATCATGCTGGGTGAACTGGTGGTGAATCGCGCACTGGACAACCTCGATCCACAAAACTGACCAAACATCCCCCTGTGGGAGCGGGCTTGCTCGCGAAGGCGGTGTGTCAGGCGATATTGATGTTGGATGACCGACCGCTTTCGCGAGCAAGCCCGCTCCCACAGTTGGATCGTGTACATCCGGGCACTCGCGCAAAACCAGGGAAGAATGTTAGCGTGCTTGGCATTCTCCAGACTCGCCGAGCCCCGCGACCATGAAAAAAACCGTCCTCGCCTTCAGCCGTGTCACCCCGGAAATGATCGAACGCCTGAAACAGGATTTCGACGTGATCGTGCCGAACCCAAAAAACGGTGACATCAACGCCCAGTTCAACGAAGCCCTGCCCCACGCCCACGGGCTGATCGGCGTCGGTCGCAAACTTGGCCGCGCGCAGCTGGAAAACGCCGCCAAACTGGAAGTGGTCTCCAGCGTCTCGGTCGGCTACGACAACTATGACGTCGCCTACTTCAACGAACGCGGGATCATGCTCACCAACACGCCCGACGTGCTCACCGAAAGCACCGCCGACCTGGCCTTCGCCTTGCTCATGAGCAGTGCCCGCCGCGTCGCCGAACTGGACGCCTGGACCAAGGCCGGCCAGTGGCAAGCGACCGTCGGCGCGCCATTGTTTGGCTGCGATGTGCACGGCAAAACGTTGGGCATCGTCGGCATGGGCAACATCGGCGCGGCCATCGCCCGTCGTGGTAGGTTGGGTTTCAACATGCCGATTATCTACAGCGGTAATAGCCGCAAGACTGAACTGGAACAGCAACTCGGCGCGCAGTTCCGCAGCCTCGACCAGTTGCTGGCCGAAGCCGATTTCATCTGCCTGGTGGTGCCGCTCAGCGAGAAAACCAAACACCTGATCAGCCACCGCGAACTGGCGTTGATGAAGCCGAGTGCAATCCTGGTGAACATCGCTCGCGGTCCGGTGGTGGATGAGCCCGCTCTGATCGAAGCGCTGCAGAACAACCAGATTCGCGGCGCAGGCCTCGATGTCTACGAGAAAGAACCGCTGGCCGAGTCGCCATTGTTCCAATTGAAAAACGCCGTGACGTTGCCGCACATCGGCTCTGCTACACACGAAACCCGCGAAGCCATGGCCAATCGTGCCTTGACCAATTTGCGCAGCGCCCTGCTGGGCGAACGACCGCAGGACCTGGTTAACCCGCAGGTCTGGAACGGCTAAAAAAACGGGCAGGTGTATAAACACCTGCCCGCTTTATTAACTTCCAACCTTTAAGTTCGATACACACCTTGAAATTCAGTCCACCACCAAAACCTCCATTCGCCCTATAAACTCCGCGCCATTGACTCGACTATCACGAGTTCAGGCTACGGAGAGCCCCTGCATTGAATGACCTGACCACAGACCAACTCATCAGAAACAGCAAAGTCATACTCATGGCATTTTTAAGTTTTTTCGGACTGTTGGTGATGTATAGCAACTTCATCGACTACAGCACCAACTATGAGTACGTCGGCCATATCCTGAGCATGGACACCACCCGGGAAAACACCAACATCAGCTACCGGGCGATTACTTCGCCGATGCTCCATCACCGTATTTACTGGATCATCATTACATTGGAAGTCATGTACACCACCTACTGCTTGATGGGCACCTACCAACTGTTTAAAAACAGACATGCAACCGCTGACGTTTTTCACGAATCCAAGAAGTTATCGATTGTCGGTTTATTGATTGCCATCTTCGTCTACTACGTGTGCCTGCAAGTTATCGGCGTTGAATGGTTCAACATGGACGAATCACAAGTCTGGAATGCCAAGGACTGGGCCCGGCATGTTGTCGACTTTATTCTTCCTTTATTGATTTACCTGACACTGAAGATCGAGCGCTAAGAACCTCGGCGCTCGATCTTTCTATCGCTTCAGGCCAGTTTGCCGTTGCCCTGCACCACCGGCGCCTTGGGCTTGCGAAACACCAGCACGTTACCCAGCATCACCAGCACCAACCCCATCAGCGCCGGCGCGGTCCATTGATAGCCTTCGGCATACGCCGAGACGTTCAGCGCCACCACCGGAAACAACACCGTGCAATACGCCGCGCGCTCCGGGCCCATGCGCCCGACCAGTGTCAGGTAAGCGGTGAAGCCGATCACCGAACCGGGGATCACCAGGTACATCAGCGAGCCGATGTAGCGCGCATTCCATTCAATGTCGAACGGAATACCTTTGACCAGGCACCACACCGACAGCATCGCCGCACCGTAAGCCATGCCCCAGGCGTTGGTGGTCAGGGGTTTGAGCCCGGCCTTCTGTTGCAGGCTCGACAGCATGTTGCCGGCCGAGAAACACAACGTGCCGCACAGGGCCAGGCCCAGGCCGAGCAGGGTTTGCGGGCTGGCGGTGTGGCCGGCCAGCTCTGGCCAGAACAGCAACCCCAGTCCGAACAAACCCAGTGCGCCGCCCATCAAAACATTACGAGCGATTTTCTGGCCGAAGAACACCCGCGCATTCAGGGCGTTCCACAACGTAGCCGTGGAAAACACCACGGCCACCAGACCGCTGGGGATCCATTGGCTGGCCGTCAGGAAACACATGAAGTTGACGCAGAACAGGCACAACCCTTGCGCCAGGCAGATCAAATGCCCGCGGCGGTTCATCACTTGCAGGCGCCGGCTGAGCAGCAACATCACGAACAACACCAGCGCGGCGAGGCCGAAGCGATAGACAATCGACACCGGAATCGCCACCACCCCCAGTTGCCATTTCAAGGCAATCCAGGTGGTGCCCCAGATCAGCACGGTCAACAAATACAACGACAGGTTCATGGTAAAACTCCTGGATGGGGCAACGCGGCGCGCTTTTGTGGCGAGCAATCTTTTGTGGCAAAGGCACGTTTGTGGCAAGAAGGGCTCTTGTGGCGAGCGAGCTTGCTCGCGCTGGGCAGCGAAGCGGCCCCAAAATCTCGATAACTATCGCCAATCTTGTGAGCGCTGCGCACTCAAGCGGGAGCAAGCTCCCTCGCCACAAAAGCTCACTTGTCACAAATACTGTGCTCGCCAGCACTGCCTGATTAGGGATCCAGTGTGCTGCGCCCTGGGTGAACGCACTTGCATAAACTTGCGCTTTTGTCGGCCGACAGGCTGGCAGGCCAAGGTCTACGGAGTAGGATGCAAGGCGTTGGAGAGAAAACGATCATGCCCGCACTGGAAACGCTGCAAGTCTTTCAAGCCCTCAACCGCTCGCCCAATGCTCGCCTCGAGCACAGTGCCGAGCTCGGTGACGGCATGGCTGCAGCCTTGTGGAGCAACCATCACGACGCCCAGGACTACGAAGCGCCGACTCACCACACCCTCTCTTGCTACATCGCCGGCGGCACCGGGACCTTTCGCCGTGACCAGCCCGGCAACAAGGGTGGCCCGGACAAACTGTGCATCCTGCCGGCCGAGCACCAGTCCGGCTGGGTGATCAACGGCGACATTCGCCTGGCCCACCTGTATTTCAGCCCCGAACAATTCGCCCTCGGCTGCGTCACGCTGCTGGACCGCGAACCGCGTGAGCTGCAATTGCGCGAAGCGACCTTTCTCGACGACCCACAACAAGCCCGGCGCTTTCGGCAGATGCTCACGCTCAATTGGGATGAACCCGGCGAGCGCGTGCTCACCAGCAGTCTGGCCCACGAAATGCTCAGCCATGCGCTGCTCAATCAGGTCGGCATGCGACAGGGTTTGCGATTGAAGGGCGGACTGGCCGCGCATCAGCGGCGGCAGTTGGTGGAGTTCATCGACAGTCAGTTGGCCGAAGCGATCAGCCTGGGGCAGTTGGCGGGGTTGTGTGCGCTGTCGGAATATCACTTTGCGCGGATGTTCCGGGAGAGCTTTGGCTTACCGCCCCATCAGTATGTGTTGGCACGACGCATGAGCCGGGCGCGGGAATTATTGCGTTCAACATCGCAGCCGTTGGGGGAAATTGCATTGGCCTGTGGGTTTGCCAGTGCGAGTCATTTCACCAATCGGTTTCGGCAGGTGTTGGGTGGAACGCCTGGCGAATATCGCCAGGCGTTTTTGCGGTAATCCCGAAGATTGCTGGTGG
This sequence comes from Pseudomonas sp. 10S4, assembly GCF_034344865.1. Classification (NCBI taxonomy): domain Bacteria; kingdom Pseudomonadati; phylum Pseudomonadota; class Gammaproteobacteria; order Pseudomonadales; family Pseudomonadaceae; genus Pseudomonas; species Pseudomonas sp. 10S4. The sequence goes on along the minus strand of NZ_CP133774.1, from coordinate 2,990,960 downwards.
CTTTGAGGCCGTCTTCGCGAGCAGGCTCGCTCCCACAGGTGACCGCGTTCGTCCACGCGAATGCGATCAAATGTGGGAGCGGGCTTGCTCGCGAAGAACGATGACGCGGTCTACTGTCAGAACTCCAGAGTGCTGGAGAGCGACACCTGCCGCGAATCGCCCATGGACACAAAGAACCGGCTCGCCGCCGAGGTGTAGTAGGTGCGGTCAAACAGGTTCTTCACGTTGAGTTGAAACTTGACCTTCTGCCCTTCGACTTTGGTGTCGTAGGTAGCGAAGGCATCGGCCACGGTGTAGCCCGGCAGGTCGAAATCGTTGACCGCGTTACCCGCCCGCTCACCGACATAACGCGCTCCGGCGCCGACCCGCAGTTGATCGCCGCCAACGATGGTGCCGAAGTCGTAGACCGCCGACAGCGAGCCGGTGTTCTTGGCGACGTTTTGCAGTCTCTTGCCCTTGTAGTCCGGGTCTTCGGTGACTTCGGCATCGGTGTAGGCGTAGCTGCCGATCATGCTCCAGCGGTCGCTGAGCTGACCGGTCAGGTCCACTTCCAGCCCCCGGGAACGTACTTCGCCGGCGGCGCTGTAAATGGTCGTCGGGCCTTCGGAGTTGGCGATCAGTACGTTGCGTTTCTTGATGTCGAACAGCGCGACGTTACCGGTGATGCGCCCCGGCATGTCGAGCTTGGCGCCGATTTCCCAGGACTTGGCTTCTTCCGGCGCAACGCTGCCGTCGAGCACGACGCTGCTGCCGCTCAACGGTGCGATGGTCGAGTTGGGCTTGAACGATTCGGTGTAGCTGCCGTAGAACGACAGTTCATCGGTGTAGCGATAGACCAGACCGGCGCGCGGCACAAATTTCTGGCCGTTGCTGTCGGTGTTGGCGTGGAACGGCACGCCTTTGCCGGCGTACTGGTCGTATTCCTGGAAGCGCCCGCCGGCCACCAGGATCCACTGGTCGGTGAGGTGAATCGAGTCCTGCATGAAGATCGAATCGCTGCGCAGCAAATCGGTCTGGGCGCTGTCGGCCGGGCTGACGGTGGTGCCGGCGACTTCGCGGCCGTAGACCGGGTTGACGTAGCTGAAGGTGCTCAGGCTTTTCTGGCGGATCAGGTCTTCGCGGTAGATCTTGCGGTACTCGTCGTCGACGCCGAACACCAGGTCGTGCTGCATGCCCAGCACGTTCACTTTGCCTTCGAGGCTGGCGGTGGTGAAACGGTCGGTGCTAATGGCGTTCTGCGTGCCGTCCATGCTGCGGGTCAGCGTGCCATTCTTGGTGTCGATGGCGGTGATGCGCACCTGGCTGGCGTCGTAGGTTTCGCGGTTCCAGCTGTAGCCAAAGTGGGCCTTCCAGTTGTCGTTGAGCTCGTGATCGGCCTCGAAGTGGTAAAGGTCCGAACGTCCTTCCATGTTGTTGAACGGCTCGTCGAGACGCTCATTGCGCGAGATGTCCAACGGGTGGTTGGTGCGTGGATCGATCACGGTGCCACGGTCGAACGGGGTCAAAAACTCACGGTGTTCGTAGGAGAACAACAGCTTGGTGCTTTCGCCGAACCAGGCCAGGGACGGCGCCACCAGGGTTTCGCGGCGGGTGCCGAAGTTGCGCCAGTAGTCTTCGTCCTCGTGGTCCAGAACCATGCGGTAGGCCAACCCGGAATCACCGAGTGCGCCGGTACTGTCGAGGCCTCCGCCACTGCCGTTCTTGCCGTCGCCGTAGCTCGAACCGCGCAGGGTCAGCGCGTTGTATGGGGTCAGTTCCGGTTTTTTGCTGACCATATTGACCACGCCGCCCGGGTCCTGGATGCCGTAGAGCAAGGACGCCGGGCCCTTGAGCACTTCGACCCGGTCGACAGTGGCGTTCATGCCGCGACCCTGCACGATCGGCATGCTGTCGCGCATGATCGAGCCGTTGCGGTTATCGCCGAAGCCGCGGGTCATCACCGAATCCTGAGTGCTGGCCAGGGTGTTGCCCTGGGTGATGCCGCTGACGTTGGCCAAGGCGTCATCGAGATTGCGCGGGGCCTGGTCGCGAATGACCTGGGCCGGGATCACGTTGATGGTCTGCGGGATTTCTTGAATCAATGCCGAGCTGCGCATCACGTTGCTGGTCGGCGGTGGCTGGTAGCTCTGGGTTTCGTCCATCGCCGAGGTGATGGTGGTCGCGCCGAGGTTCAGGGTGCCGGCAGTGGGGATGGGCTCCAGCGCCAGGGTGTGCGCGTCGGTGCGACGGAAGGTGAAGCCCGAGCCACTGAGCAAACGCTGCATCGCCTGTTCGGCGCTCATCTGCCCGCTGATTGCCGGGGCATTGAGGCCGTAGGGCGCTTCGTCGGTATAGACCACGCTGGTGCCGGTGATGCGGCTGAAGTCGCTCAGGGCCTGGGGCAGCGGTTTGGCGGCCATGGCAAAGTTGAACGGCGTTTGCTGTTGCGTGCTGCTGGCTTCAGCGGCCAATGCCACGCTGAGCGGCAGCAGCGCCAATGCCGAAAAACTCAGTGCAGATGCGCCGAACCACTGTTTGACCGAACCCGATTTTGCCCTGGACTTCATTGCTAGTGACCTGTGTAGAACCGCTACGGAATGCGAATGACTCGCAGTTTCAGTCACTACACGGATCTGGGTTGGGTTTACCTCACTAATATTTTGAAAATATTTTTAGAAAATCAAAAAATCGCAGCCTTCGGCAGCTCCTACAGGGGAATGCGTACTCATGTAGGAGCTGCCGAAGGCTGCGATCTTTTGACTTTGCTTCACCGCAAAATAATCAAATGCCCCATCACGCTGTGCTGCTCAAACCCCAACACCCCTTGCAACGAATTCAACACCGCTTGTGGGTCCTTGCTCGGAAAACTCCCGCTGACCCGCCGCGCCGCCAGTTCATCGTTGAGCAGCAGAATCCGCCCCGGGTAGTAGCGCCGCAGGTCTTGCACCACATCCGCCAGGCTCGCCTTGTAGTAATTGAGCCAGCCCTGGCGCCAAGCCAGTTGCGCCTCGCTGTCCACGGCATGCAGTTTTTCCGCCGAGCCCTCGCCATATGCCACTTGCTGGCCGGCGGTGAGAATTTGCTGCTCGGCATTGCGGTCCGCCATCACGCCAACCCGCCCGGACAACACCGTCACCTGCGCGCCACGGGGTTGCAGGCGTACTTCAAACTGCGTGCCCAGCACCCGCGCCTGACCTTTTTCGGCCTCGACCACAAACGGCTCGCCGGTATGGGTCACGCTGAAAAAACCGGCGCCTCGACGCAACTGCACGTGCCGCTCGCCACGGCTGAAATCCACGGCAATCGCGCTGTCGGCATCGAGGGTGACTTGGGATTGATCGGCCAGGGTGACGGTGCGAATTTGCCCCGGTGCCGAAACATAATCCGCGCCCAGATCATCAGCCCAACGCAACGGCTGCCAACCCGCACCGAGGCCAACCATCAGCAACAGGCACGCAGCCATCACCAACGCACCGGACCAACGTCGCACGCTGGTGCGCCGCGAACGGTTCATCGCATTGAGGTAACCCTGTAGGGCAAACGCCTGTTCGTCGGCCAAGGTCCGCGCCGGCACTTCACTCAATTCCCACACCACTTGCGCCTGGGCATACGCCTCGGCGTGGGCGGGATCGGCCTGTAGCCAATGACTGAAGGTGAGCTGATCGCCACTGCTGGGCTGATCGTGCAGCAAACTCAGCCAGGCGAAAGCGGCCTGTTCCTGGGCGGGCGTCGGGATGACGCGTTCGGCGTAGTTCACGGTGCTTTCCTTGGCGTGCGCGGTTCGGGCTCTCGCAGGCTGGCCTTGCAGGCGTCGAGGGCGCGCATCATATGTTTTTCCACGGCGCTTTGGGACAAGCCCATGGCCCTGGCGATTTCGGCGTACTTGCGACCGTGAATGCGGTTGAGCAGGAAAATCTGCCGCGTACGCTCGGGCAATGCTCGCAGGGCCGCTTCGACGTGGCGCAAATCGTTGCCCGCCTCCAGCGCAGCTTGCGGTTCACTGCCCTGGCTGTCCGGTTCGTCCGGCATCCAGCCTTCGTTGACCCGAACCCGCGCGCCTTCGCTGCGCAAGTGGTCGATGGCGATGTTGCCGGCGCAACGCAGCAGATAGGTGCTGAGTTCTTCGACCTGCACCAGTGGCCGCCGCCAGAACCGCAGGAACAAATCCTGCACCAGGTCCGCCGCCGTCGCCCGGCAGCCGACACGACGATTCACCAACGCTTCCATCTGCGAACGCTGGGACAGGAATACCTGAAGAAAATGTGCGCGGGCACCACGGTGTTCATCGTCATGGGATTCCGGAGGATGGGCGATCATCCGCTCAGCCCTGCGCAACAGCAGCGGCAACGTAACCGCCCGGCACGGCAGCCAGCACCCACGAAGTGACCGCCAGCCTGCAGGAAACGGGGAGCGTGCTGATTTTGCCTTTCATGTTTCGACCTTGAAACCGGGTGAGGTCCAGTGAACGTCACGGAACCGACAAGGTCGCAATACTAATGATAAAAATTCTCATACGCAAAGGTGCCCGGTGAGATCGCCTTCGCCGTAGCGACCGGCGAACACCGGAAACAAAAACGGGCCTGCATAAGCAGACCCGTTTGTCAGTGGAAAGGTAAAAAGTGAATCAGGCCTCAGCCGTTTTGAGCAGCCTGTTCGTTCTCGAGAAACTCTTCTTCCAGCAGCACGTCAGCATGTGCACCCCTTTCAAATGGGACTACAGCGGCACGTGGTTTGCCCCGCAGTTTGCCGAACAGGTGATCCAGCGCATGTTCCAGTTTGGTGGCCGCCCCGTCGATCGCTTGTTCAAGGGTATCGGCTTTATGGGTCACAGAAATTGGTTGATGGCCTTTAGGCCGCGCTTCCAGCTGGCAGCGCATGTCATGCGGTCCGGGCTTGTCGCCGTTTTCGTCCCGCAGGTGAACCTCGACGCGGGTCAGGTCCTCTTCATAACGTTCGAGCGTGCTCTCAATGGTAGTACGTACCCACTCCTCCAGTCGGATGCTGCTTTGAATATGGTTATCGCTGTTGACTTGGATTTGCATAGTTCATCCCTTATTTCAGCTAGCTCGCGAGAGGCCGGTCGGCTAGCCCTTGGGCGTCATCACCGTGACCTCTTACTTACACAATCGGTCTGTGCGCAGAACATTTCAACCCCTAAAAAAGATAATTTTTCAGACGCAAAAAAAGCCGGACAAGGAGCAAAAGCGCTGTTAAGGTCGGGAGTTCGGTCGCTTCACTTCTTTGTCACAATTGCTCACATCTGCTGCTCCGCCAACGGGTGCAGACTGCGAAAAATCCCCGCCTCTTCTACCAGCCAATCATGCACCGCACGCACGCCCGGATGGCTCAACGCCCCCGGCGCATAGAGCAGCACGTAGCGTTTGTGATTCGGCACCGCCAACCCGAACGGCACAATCAGCGTGCCCCGCTCCAGTTCATCGTTCAGCAATGTTCGCCGCGCAATCGCCACGCCCATCCCGGCAATCGCCGCCTCAATGGTCAGGTGATTGCGATTGAAGGTGTGCCCGCGCCGTACGTCGGCGCCTTCGAAGCCGATGGCATTGAGGTAGAACTCCCACTCCGCGTACTCGTAACTGCCACGCCAGGCAGTGATGTCGTGCAGCAACGGAAAATGCACCAGGTCGGCCGGGCCGTGCAGCGGTGGGCGGCCGCGCAACAGGCTCGGGGCGCACACCGGGAAAATCTGCTCGTCGAGCAAGGCTGTGGATAACAATCCGGGGTAACTGCCGTCGTTCAGGTCGATGGCCAGGTCGAAGTCGCCCTCGTGCAGCGGGACGCTGCTGTCCTCAGCCACCAGCCGCAACTGAATATCCGGAAAGCGCTGCTGCAAACGCGGCAGGCGCGGGGTCAGCCACTTGCTCAGGAACGACGGAATCGAGCGCAACCGTAGAATCCCACTGATCATTCCGGCGTCCAGTCGTCGCAATTCGGCATCGATGCTGCCGTACGCCTCGTTGACGGTGATGGCCAGTCGCTGGCCTTCGGCACTCAATTCCACACCCCGCGCACGCCGGTGAAACAGACGAAAGCCGAGGCGCTCTTCCAGCTGTCGGATTTGCTGGCTCACCGCACCCGGCGTGATGTGCAGTTCTTCGGCACAACGGGTGAACGACAAGTGCCGCGCGGCACAGGAAAACACGTGCAGCCAGACGTAGGTCTGGGCGTGCAATTGACGACTCATCGTTTAGTCCTGCTAAAGGCTGTCTTAGGAAGTTTCGTTGGTCATGGTGGACCGAGGTGGGCAGTATCGCCGACATTGCGCTTGTCCTACAAAAATGGCAGCGATTTCTCTTCCATTGCTTGTATAGGCTTTAGCATGGCTATCAGTGTTTTCGATCTCTTCAAAGTCGGCATCGGTCCGTCCAGTTCCCACACCGTCGGCCCGATGCGCGCCGCCGCGACCTTCGCCCAAACCCTGATTGACCAACATTTACTGGCTGACGTACGGCGAGTAGAAATCCGACTTTACGGCTCCCTGTCGGCGACCGGCGTCGGTCACGCGACTGACCGCGCCTGCGTCATGGGCCTGATGGGCGAATGGCCGGACAGCATTGATCCGACCACCATCGAAAGCAGAATCCACACGCTGCGCGAGACCGGCGAATTGTCGCTGGCAGGCAAATCGACCATCGCCTTCAACTGGCAACGCGATCTCCTGCTGCTCGACGAGAGCTTGCCCTACCACCCCAATGCGATGTCTCTGACAGCCTTCGGCGAAACCGGCGAACTGTATGAGCAAACGTACTACTCGGTGGGCGGCGGTTTCATCATCGAAGCGGCCGAAGCCGAGTCCGGCATTGCGCCGAGCAGCGACGTGGTACTGCCATACGATTTCTCCAGCGCCGCCGAATTGCTCAAGCTCTGCAACCAGCACGGGTTGCGGGTTTCCGAACTGATGATGGCCAACGAACGGGCCTGGCGCAGCGACGCCGAGATTCGTCAGGGCCTGCTGCACATCTGGTCGGTGATGCGCGAATGCGTCGAGCAAGGCCTGCGTCACGAAGGCATCCTGCCTGGCGGTCTGAATGTTCCGCGTCGCGCGGCGAAATTGCACCGCAGCCTGTTGGAAATCGGCAAACCGAATGTCATCACCTCGACGCTGTCGGCGATGGAGTGGGTCAACCTGTTCGCCCTCGCCGTGAACGAAGAAAACGCCGCCGGCGGACGTATGGTCACCGCACCTACAAACGGTGCGGCCGGGATCATTCCCGCAGTGCTGAGCTACTACATGAAATTCAACCCGGACGCGTCGGACGATGACGTGGTCGCGTTCTTTTTGGGCGCGGCGGCGGTCGGCATTCTCTGCAAGAAAAACGCGTCGATCTCCGGTGCCGAAGTCGGCTGTCAGGGTGAAGTTGGATCGGCTTGCGCGATGGCCGCTGCCGGTTTGGCCGATGTGCTCGGCGCCACCCCGGAGCAACTGGAAAACGCCGCAGAAATCGGCCTGGAACACAACCTCGGTCTCACCTGCGACCCCGTCGGAGGCCTCGTGCAGGTGCCGTGCATCGAGCGCAACGCGATCGCCGCGGTGAAGGCGATCAACGCCACGCAAATGGCCCTGCGCGGCGACGGCAAACACTTCATTTCCCTGGACCGGGTGATCCGCACCATGCGCGATACCGGCGCCGACATGCATGACAAATACAAAGAGACTTCACGGGGCGGCCTGGCGGTGAGCTGGGTGGAGTGCTGAGGAGCATTCCCGACCGTCCGTAACACGTGAGCCCGAGCAACAATAATAACGAGGCCAAAACGATGACCGATGTACGTACACCTGCTGCCGATAATCCTGCTGTAGACCTGCAACGCGGCACCGCTACAGTCACCAAGGGCTGGAGCAAACAAGACACCACCTGGATGCTCGGCCTCTACGGCACGGCAATTGGTGCCGGCACGTTGTTCCTGCCGATCAACGCCGGCGTCGGTGGTTTTTGGCCGCTGTTGGTGTTGGCGGTTCTGGCGTTCCCGATGACCTTCTTCGCCCACCGCGGCCTGACGCGCTTCGTGCTGTCCGGCCGTTCGGGGGACATCACGGAAGTGGTGGAAGAACACTTCGGCATCGGTGCCGGCAAACTGATCACGCTGCTGTATTTCTTCGCGATCTTCCCGATTCTGCTGGTGTACAGCGTCGCGTTGACCAACACCTTGAGCAGCTTCATGGAGCACCAGTTGCACAGTCGCGCCGCCGCCCCGGGCGATTCTGTCGCTGGTGCTGATCCTCGGTTTGATGGCCATCGTGCGTTGCGGTCAAGGCGTGATCGTCAAATGCATGAGCGTGCTGGTTTACCCGTTCGTCGCGGCATTGCTGCTGCTCGGTCTCAGCCTGATCCCGAACTGGAACGGCGCGTTCTTCGCCAGCGCCAGCGAAGGCATGCCGCTGCCGCTGTTCTTCAAGACGCTGTGGCTGGCGATCCCGGTGATGGTGTTCTCGTTCAACCATTCGCCGATCATTTCTGCGTTCGCCGTCGATCAGAAGCAGCGTTACGGCGAGCAGGCCGAGCGCAAAAGCAGCGGCATCCTCGCTATCGCCCACGGGATGATGGTGGTGACGGTGATGTTCTTCTGCTTCAGCTGTGTGCTCGCGCTGTCCCCAGCGGATTTGGCGGCTGCCAAGGCGCAGAACATCTCGATCCTGTCGTACCTGGCCAACCACTTCCAGACCCCGGTCATCGCTTACGCCGCGCCGTTGATCGCGCTGGTGGCGATCACCAAATCCTTCCTCGGCCATTACATCGGCGCCAGCGAAGGCTTTCAGGGCCTGATCGTGAAGAGTTTGCGCGGCCGTGGCCGAGTGATGTCATCGAGCTGGCTGAACCGCGCGACCGCACTGTTCATGATTCTCTGCTGCTGGGCCGTGGCGACCTTTAACCCAAGCATCCTCGGCATGATCGAAACCCTCGGTGGGCCGATCATCGCGTGCCTGTTGTTCCTGATGCCGATGTACGCCATCCGCCGCGTGCCGGCTTTGCGCCAGTACTGCGGCCAGGCCTCGAACGTGTTCGTGGTGTTGATCGGTTTGATTGCACTGTCAGCGATCATCTATTCATTCCTGCCCTGAATCGGGCAGGCAAAAAGAAGGCGGGCCATGGTGCCCGCCTGCTTTTTGCCGTGATCATTGTTCGACAGTTTTCCCGGCATGGCCCTTGCTATGCCCTCCTACACGACACGGATGAAAGTACATGAACATGGAATGCCGATGGTCCGGTATTGCGAACCAACCCGATCATGGCCGGTCAACAACTGCACGTTCAATCAGGCGGTGACGCATCATGGACAACCCTTTTCAGCTCATTACCGATGCCTTTGCACCGGATTATCAGATCAACCTGAGCATTCAGGGTCTGGACGGCAGCATCATGCTGACCCTGTCCAACAGCGGCCGCGTGGTCGCTAAACGGATGATCAGCGCCGAGCAGCGCAATGATCCCAAGCGCCTGAAGCGCTTGGTGCAAAGCATTCAGTTCGGCATCGCCATCGAACAGGGCCACAGCGCCGTGGCGATCCTCGAAGCGATGACCGACGGCGACAATCGCAACCTGCCGCCGCCACAAATCAAAGGCCAGCCTCGCGTCGCGTTCGGGCTTTAAAGCTCGCCCTTCTCCACTTCGGGATGCTCACCGGAACCTGCGCCAATCTTGCGCTGCGGGTGTTCGATCTTCACCGAGGGGAATTGCGACGAGGCGTATCGCACCACCAGAATCGAAAACGCCAACAGCAGAATCCCGCCGCACAGGTAGATGATGCCGATGTCTGGTGGGTTGTGGTGCGAGACGTTGGAGATCAGCAGGCGCGTCAGCGCAGTGATCGCCACGTAGATCAGGAAGCGCACCGGCATGTGGTTGGTCTTGAAGTAAATCCCGACCATCGCCCCCAGTTCGAGGTAGATGAACAGCAGCAAGATGTCATCGATCTTGATGTGCCCCGCCTCGATCATCTGCAAAAACTCCATCACCGCCGCCCACGCGGTCACCGCACCGATGGCGAACAACGCCGCGTAATGGAAGGTCTCGACGAACAGGTTGCCCAGGGACTCGGCGAGTTGATGCACGTTCTGCCGCAGGTTCTCGGCCCAATTGATTTTCACGATGGTTCTTCCTTAGCTCGGTTCGAGCGGATGATGCGGGTTGGACGTGACGGTTGTTCTGCATGCAGAAAAAAGGCCAGAGGCTGTTGAGTGAGATGGCGATAGGCTGCCACTGGACACTTTTGTGCTGTCGGGACGGACGCCTTCGCGGGCAAGCCTCGCTCCTACGGATCACACCGACCTGTAGGAGCGAGGCTTACCCGCGAATGGAACAACACGGTCCACCTGACAAACGCCAAATTCGGTCTACATTAAAAAGCCACTACCCAAAGCGCAGGGATTCGCTTATCCTTTTCGCTGTATATAGATACAGTAGTCGCAAAGACAACTTAATGTGAAGGCATGTGAGGTGGTGAATGGCCGTCGAAGTGGTATACCGCAGCAGCCGAGATCTGGAGCGCTTGTTCATGGATAAAGCCGAAGCTGACCGTCATGACAAAATGCTCGAACTGGCCGAATTGCTGGCTGAAGTGTTGCAAAAAGCCGTTCCGTCCCTGAGCGAGCAGCAAGTCGAAGAAGCCGGGATTTACATGGCGAAGAACCGCGATGTGTTCGCCAAGGCGTTCAAGAGCCAGCCGGACGCACTGTCCGAGTTGCTGAGCGCGCCGGCTGAAGTCATTGAAGTTGCTAAACCTGTCGAGGTGGCTGAAGCCGCCGAGCCAGTCAAGCCAGCGAAAGCAGCCAAGCCTGCAAAATAAGCAACGCCCGAATTGAATAGGCTCTGAGTCATTGGACTCCGGGCCTTTTTAATGGCTGAAGATCAAAAGATCGCAGCCTTCGGCAGCTCCTACAGGTGTACACAAAACACCGTAGGAGCTGCCGAAGGCTGCGACCTTTTGATCTTGATCTTGCTCTGCAAATCACCGATACAAAACCTTCTCCGCCAACTCATCCGCCACCCGCGCCGGCGAGCGCTTTTCCGCCTGCGCATGTGCAAACACTTCAGTCAGCCGCGAAGCGATTTTCGACAGGTGGGCGGTGATCGTCGACAGCTCTTCGCCGCGGTGTTTGAGCGAAACGTAGATCAGCCCGCCGGAATTGATCACGTAATCCGGCGCATACAGAATCCCGCGCCGTTCAAGCTGATCGGCGACATCCAGATGCGTCAGTTGATTATTCGCCGACCCGGCCACCGCCGAGCAGCGCAGTTGCGTCACGCTATGACTGTTGAGTACACCGCCCAGGCCACAAGGCGCAAGGATGTCGCACGGGGTACTGAGCAATGCTTCGTTGGCGATCGGATGCGCGCCGAGCTGCTCCATCGCCAGTTGCACTTTGCCGTGATCGATGTCGCTGACCAACAGTTCGGCGCCGGCGGCGTGCAGTTGTTCAGCCAGCGCATAACCGACGTTGCCCAGGCCCTGGATGGCAACGCGCAAACCTTCGAGGTTATCGCTGCCGAGCCGGGCCATGGCGGTGGCGCGAATGCCGGTGAACACGCCCATTGCGGCGTGTGGTGCCGGGTCTCCCGCCGAAGTGGTGCTGGTGACGTGCTGGGTCTGTTGGGCGATGCAATCCATGTCCGCCACCGAGGTGCCGCTGTCGATGGCGGTGATGTAGCGACCGTCGAGCTGATTGATGCAACGCCCGAAGGCTTCAAACAACGCCGCGCGGTTTTCGACATGGACCGGGCGAACAATCACCGCCACGCCGCCGCCCTGGGCAAGACCGGCCAAGGCCGCCTTGTAGCTCATGCCTTGGGCGAGGCGCATGGCGTCCTCGACTGCGGATTCGTCGCTGGGATAGGCAAGGTAACGACATCCGCCCAGGGCAGGCCCCAGGCGGCTGTTATGAATGGCAATCACCGCCTTCAACCCGGTGACCGGGTCTACGCTAAGGTGCAGCGATTCAAGGCGAGTGCTTTGCATGAGAGCGAACATCGTCGGGCTCCCGAATCACTTCTTGTAGTCGCCAGTATAGGCTTGCGCCTGAAAATTGCTGAAGCGCACCGGAATAAGCAACGAGCCTTTCAGGGCTTTAGGACATAACCTGTAACCGCCTGTTTACGACACTGGACGAAAACCTGTGGCGGGGCTAAAACGAGGCATGCCCCGGAGATTTTGATGACCCCGCGCCAACGTTTTTTCGCCTGCCTGCAACGCTCACCGCCCGCCCTGTTCGATGCGGCGCTGTGGATTGCGGCCGAACATGATGCCGAGATGAACCCCGAGGACGTTCTGGCGGACTTCAAGGACCTGCAACAACGGGTCAGCTCAGGCCTGCCGATGCTACCGGTGAGCGAACTGGCCCAGCCGTTGTTGCGCCGCATGAATGACCTGGGGTTCGCCCAGGACGACTTCACTCCATTGCGCCCGCAAGTGGCGTTGATTCACAAGGTGCTGGAACGTCGTCGAGGCCAACCGCTGGCGTTGGGGCTGATTGCACTGGAGCTGGCCAGAAGACTGGAGATCCCTCTGGTCGGGGTCAACTTTCCCGGGCATTTCCTGCTGCGGGTGCAAGGCGTCGATCACCTGCTGGATCCCTGCGGTGGGCGCCGGTTGTACCCCAACGACTGCCGCGACTTGCTGCAACGTCAGTACGGCCCGAACATCAAACTCAGCGCCGAGCATTTACTGACGGCGGAGCCGGCGCACATGCTCCAGCGCCTGTCACGCAACCTGCGCCAGTTGCACCTTTCCAACGATGACTACATCGGCGCGTTGATTGACGCTGAGCGAGTGCTGGAACTGGGCAATGGCAACGCCGCCGACTACCTGGCCCGGGCCAGCCTCTATCAACGCCTCGACTGCCCGAACGCCGAGCGTTTCGACCTGGAGCACGCGCTGCTGCTCAGCGATGACCCGATCCAGCGGATTCGCCTGACCGAACGTTTGGGCCACCTGCCACCAAATTCTGTGGTTCATTAAACGCAAAAGATCGCAGCCTTCGGCAGCTCCTACAGGGTGTACGCCGTCCCAATGTAGGTGCTGCCGAAGGCTGCGATCTTTTGATCTTCAAGGTTTAACCACCACCCCCGACGGATCACCCGATGTTGCATCAACCGGTGAGCGCACCTGGATGATGAACAACGCCGCAATCACCGCCGGTATCGCACAGAAGAAGAAAATCTGCTGCACCGGAACGTGCATCGCCAGCAGCATGCTGCCAAACAGCGGCCCGAGGATCGAACCGAAACGTCCCACGCCCAGCGCCCAACCGGTGCCGGTGGCGCGCACCTGCGCCGGGTAGAAGTTACTCGCGAAGGCGTTGAGGGTCAGTTGCCCGCCGATGATGCAGAACCCGGCGGCAAATACGCTGGCCACCAGATAACGCGGATTGTCGTGATTGAGGCCCAGCAAAATCGTGCACAGCGCCGCCGCAGCCAGCACGCAGGACAGCAGACGTACTTTGCTTTTGAGACGGTCGGCAAACCAGGCCATGCAGATCGCACCGATGGTGCCGGCGAACAGGAACATCGACGTCACCAGGTTGGCTTCATTAAGTTTCAAGCCACTTTCCAGCAACAGCGTCGGCAGCCAACTGATCATGAAGTACAGCAGGATCAGGCTGACGAAAAAGGTTGCCCAGATCAGCAACGTCGGGCGCGCATAACCGTTGCGGAACAACTCCAGCACCGTGAGTTTGCTGCCCTGCTCTTGCTCGTTTTGTTCAACCGAGGCGGCGGGCGGTTGCCAGTCCGGCAGCATCCGCGCGGTGACTTTGCGCAAGCGTGCGTAGGGCGGTGCATCGCGAAGTAAACGCGGCAGGGATTCAGGAAGGAACCAGGCCAGGAACGGAAACAGCAGCAAGGGCGTGACGCCGCCGGCGAGGAACACCGCTTGCCAGCCGAAACTGTCGATGAAACCCGCCGCGACAAACCCACCCGCCGCACCGCCGAATGAAAACCCGCAAGCGGCCAACGTCACCATCAAGGTGCGCAGTCGCGGTGGCGAATACTCCGACATCAGCGCCATCGCGCTCGGCATCGCCCCGCCCATGCCGATCCCGCAAATGAACCGCGCGGCCATCAGGGTATTCAGGGAATTGGCGAACACCATCAACACCGTGAGCGTGGCGTAGATCAGCACGCAACACAGCAGAATACGACGCACGCCAAAGCGATCCGCCAGCGGAGTGACAGCCAGTGAACCCAGGGTCAGGCCCAACAGGTTGGCGCTGAACACGGGGCCGAACGCGGCTTTTTCCAGGCCCCAATCCTGGGCCAGGGCCGGGACTACGTAACCGAGGACTTGCGCGTCGTAACCGTCGGTCACCAGCAGCAATGCCAACAGCAAAAGGAGCAACCATTGATAACGGGACACAGGACGGGCGTCGAGTGCCGCCCGGAAGCTGGCAATCTGGTTGTGCATCGCAAGGTACCTGTTTTGTTTTTATGGTTTTGTGAATTCGTGGCGCCCGTGTCTCAAATGATCACTTGTGGCGAGGGGCTTGCCCCGTTCGGCTGCGCAGCAGTCGCAAAACTGGCTGACGCGGAGAGCCTGAACGAATACGGTTGCCGGGATTAGAGCCGCTTCGCAGCCCAACGGGGCAAGCCCCTCGCCACAAAAGCAGCCTGCGTCCGTACCTGATTTACGGGGTGTCCGGCTGATTCGCCGGATGGGCCTTGATGAAGGCCGGGTGTGTCGCGGCCAGCGCCGCAACCCGGCGAATCCGCGGATAGGCCTCAAGTGAAATGTTGAAACGCTCAGCCGCGTACAGCTGCGGGATCAGGTAAACATCCGCCAGCCCCGGTTGATCGCCGAAGCAGTAACCGGCATCTCCAATCAACTGCTCCACCGTCGCCAGGCCTTGGCTGATCCAGTGACCGATCCACTCCACCACTTGCGGTTCATCGTGCCCCAACTGGCGCAGTTTATTGAGCACGCTGACGTTGTGCAGCGGATGCACATCGCAACCAATCACCGCCGCCACGCCGCGCTCGTGAGCGCGGGCAGCGAGGTCTTTGGACAGCAGAGGCACCTGTGGATAACGTTCCTCCAGGTACTCGATGATTGCCGGTGACTGGATCAACAGTTCACCTTCATCGGTACGCAAGGCCGGCACCCGACCTTGCGGGTTGACCGCCAGATACGCCGGCTGTCGGTGCTCGCCACCGGAAGGTGCGATCAGGTTGACCGGCAGCGCCTGGTAATCCAGCCCCTTCAGCGCCAACGCGATGCGCACCCGGTAAGACGAGGTCGAACGGTAGTAGGTAAAGAGTTCCATGACCCAATCCTCTTAACGTGCTGACACAACTTTGCCACGGCATTCGCCGAAACCAATGGAGGCAAACCCGTCACGGCTGCAACGGGCGCGCAGGACGATTTCGTCGCCATCTTCAAGGAATTTTCGCACCTCGCCCGACGCCAGTTCGATCGGCTTTTTACCGCCCTCAGTGATTTCCAACAGGCTGCCGAACTGACCGTTTTCCGGGCCCGACAACGTGCCAGAACCGAACAGATCACCCGCCTGCAATTGGCAGCCGTTGACGCTGTGGTGCGCGACCATTTGCGCCACGGTCCAGTACATGTGTTTTGTGTTGCTCAGGGTCAAGCGATGGGCCGGCAGGTTTTGCTCGCGCATGGTTTCAGTGAGCAGCAGTACTTCCAACTCGATGTCGAAAGCACCGCCCGCCTGATCGCGCTTGTCGAACAGGTATGGCAGCGGTTGCGGATCACCTTCAGGACGCGCAGGTTGCGCGCGACAGAATGGCTGCAGCGCTTCGGCGGTGACAACCCAAGGGGAGATGCTGGTGATAAAACTCTTCGACAGGAACGGCCCCAGTGGCTGGTATTCCCAGGCCTGGATGTCCCGCGCGGACCAGTCGTTGAGCAGGCAGAAACCGGCGATGTGATCGGCGGCGTCGCCAATGGCGATGGACTCGCCCATGTCGTTGCCCTGGCCGATCCAGATACCCAGTTCCAGTTCGTAGTCCAGGCGTGCACACGGACCAAACGTCGGTTCGGTCTGACCGGGCGGCAAGGTCTGGCCCTTCGGACGGCGCACGTCAGTGCCGGACGGACGGATAGTCGAGGCGCGACCGTGATAACCGATGGGCACGTACTTGTAGTTCGGCAACAGCGGGTTGTCGGGACGGAACAGTTTGCCGACGTTTTGCGCATGCTCGATGCCGACGTAGAAGTCGGTGTAGTCGTTGATTTTCGCCGGCAGGTGCATCACGCAATTCACCGCCAGTGGCAGCAGTTTGGCGCCTTGGGCTTCGATCTTGCCATGCAGAGTGCTGCCTTCGGCGAACAGCTCCAACAGGCGTTCGCGCAGGGCAACGCGGGCTTCGCGGCCCAGTTCGAAGAAGGCATTGAGCTGACCGCCACGGGTCGCTTCAACCGCCGTGCGCGCCACGCCGTCAAACAGGCCGGCGTCGAGGGCCGCTTCCAGATCAAAAATATGTTCGCCGATGGCCACGCCGCTGCGGGGTGCAGAGCCATTCACGCTGAACACACCCAGAGGCAGGTTTTGCAACGGGAAATCCGTGTGGCCGTTGGCGGAGACAACCCAGCTACGAGTGATGGAAGTCTGAGTCATGGGTTATCTCCGGGTCGGGTCGAAAGTGACGGGCAGCGTGGCCCAGCAAGCATCGTAGTTGGTTTGCAGTTGCGGACAATCGAGGGCGAACTGACTCGGGCGCAACACTTGGCTGGTCTCGAACATGAAGGCCATGGTGTTGTCGATTTTCGCCGGGGCCAGTTCGGCATTGATCGCCTTGGTGCAGCTCTCGCCATCCGGGCCGTGAGCGCTCATGCAGCTGTGCAAGGACGCGCCGCCGGGCACGAAACCCTCGGCCTTGGCGTCGTATTCGCCCTTGATCAGGCCCATGAATTCGTTCATCAGGTTGCGGTGGAACCACGGCGGACGGAAGGTGTTCTCGGCCACCATCCATCGCGGCGGGAAGATCACGAAGTCCAGATTCGCCAAACCGTGCACGCTGGTTGGCGAGGTCAGGACGGTGAAAATCGACGGATCCGGGTGATCAAAACTCACGGTGCCTATGGTATTGAAACGGCGCAGGTCATATTTGTACGGCACGTTGTTGCCGTGCCAGGCCACCACGTTCAACGGCGAATGATCGAGTCCGCAGCCCCACAACTGACCAAGGAATTTCTGCACCAGGGTGGTCGGTTGCTTGAGGTCTTCGTAATGCGCCACCGGGGTCAGGAAGTCCCGTGGGTTGGCCAAGCCGTTGCTGCCAATCGGCCCGAGGTCCGGCAGGCGTAGCGGCGCACCGTGGTTTTCGGCGATGTAGCCGCGGGCTTGCGGGTCGAGCAATTCGACGCGAAATTTCAGTCCGCGCGGCAGTACGGCAATTTCCAGTGGTTCCAGGTCCAGCACACCGAGCTCTGTGGCGATGCGCAGACGGCCCAACTCCGGCACCAACAGCAGTTCGCCGTCAGCGTTGAAGAACACACGCTCCATGGAGCGGTTGGCGCGGTAGCTGTAGATGCTGATCCCGGACGGTTTTTCCGCGCCGGAGTTGGCGGCCATGCTCACCAGCCCGTCGATGAAGTCGGTCGGTTCGCTCGGAATGTCCAGCGGGTTCCAGCGCAGGCGGTTAGGGGTCACGTCACCCAAGGGGCCGCCGGCCAGTTGCCGCTCCAGTTTGACGAATGCCGGGTGGTTGGCCGACGGCGTGATGCGGTACATCCAGGTACGCCGTGATTCGCTGCGGACCATGGTGAACGCGGTGCCGGAGAACAGCTCGGTGTAGAGGCCGTACGGGACTTTTTGCGGGGAGTTCTGGCCGACGGGCAGTGCGCCGGGCAACGCTTCGCTGCTGAATTCGTTGCCGAAGCCTGACTGGTAAGCCAGCGCCGGCGCCGTTGAATCGAGGTTCATGGAGCCTCCTGAACAGGGAGTAGGCAATGGCCTGTCGCTCTGTTGCAGAGGTCTTGGCACGCCCGGGTTATTTTTATCGTAATCCAATTACGCTTAACGTAATTTGATTGGTATTGACCGTCAAGCTATAAAGACGCCCATTCGTCCCGGGATCACACCGCCTCCATGGAAAAGCCGCGCAACAACGATAAACAAAAAGTCCGCTCGGCCGAGGTCGGCACCGACATCCTCAAGGCCTTGGCCGAACTGTCACCCTCGACCTCGTTGTCGCGCCTGGCCGAACACGTGCAGATGCCGGCGAGCAAGGTTCACCGCTATTTGCAGGCGCTGATCGCCAGCGGCTTTGCCGAACAGAACACCACCACCAACCACTACGGCCTCGGCCGTGAAGCCCTGCGCGTGGGCCTCGCTGCACTCAACAGCATGGACGTGCTGAAAGTCGCCGCCCTGCCCCTGGCCGAGTTGCGCGATGACTTGAACGAAACCTGCTTTCTGGCGGTGTGGGGCAATCAGGGCGCGACCGTGGTGCACATCGAACCGGCGGTGCGCGCAGTGACGGTGGTGACGCAACTGGGGTCGGTGCTACCACTGCTGAGTTCTTCGACAGGGCTGGTGTTCAGTGCCTTTTTGCCGAATCGGGAAACCGTGGAATTGCGCGAGCGGGAAATCCAGGCCAGCGCGGCGCATGCTTTGGCTGACGATCAGGTCTATGCGACCTTGTGCGAGCAGATCCGCGAACGCGGCTTGCACCATGTTCATGGCTTGCTGATGCCCGGCGTGGACGCGTTGTCCGCCCCGGTCTTTAATGCAGTCGGCAACGTGGCAGCGGTATTGACCATCGTTGGTCCGACTTCGCTGTTCCACGCAGATGAAGATGGCCCGGCGGCGCAGCGGTTGCTGGCGGCGACCCGGGCCGTGAGCTGGCGGATGGGTTATCACCCGGCAGCCGACGTCAGTTAAACCGTCACGCGATCTGTAGCAGCTGGCGAAGGCAGCTGCTACAGGGAGAAGGAGCACCCCACAAATATTGACTGTTACATGCCCCGTAACAGTGCATGTCCGGATTCGCTATTTTTCCTTTGGGCTCAAGGCCTTATTCTTGCCGGGCTTTCACGGGAAACCGGCGCAAAGCACGAAGCGAAGGCCTGTGATCAGCCCACGTCATTCGCGAAGATTTCAGATGGATTGAAGCGTTCTTCGACTCATCACCCCGTGTTCACTGACGTTGATTTATTGCTCCTTGATCAAACGTCTTACTTTGGCCGCTGCGTTTGCAGCGGCCTTTTTTATGGGCGATGGTTTTGAGCGAGGGTGTCCCGGAGGGGATCGCAGGACTCAGGCAAGCCCCGCGAAAGAGCATTGTCAGAGGGCATATTTTTGCAAATTCCCCATCATTTCCTTCAACGCCTCAATATTATCCTTCGGATGCGCCGCCCCTTCGAAATCGCAAATCTGCTGCCAATGCGCCGCCACATCTTCCGGCGAGAACCCCACCCGCGGATCAAACCCGGCACCGAGGCTGCGCTCCCAACGCACCTTGCCCATCCAGCCGCCACCCACTTCAAACAGTCCCGATGTTTCCTGACAATTCTCGCTGGCCAGGTACACCACCAACGGGCTGACCAGTTCCGGCTTCAGTTGTTCGAACACTTGTGGCGGGATCAGGCCTTCGGTCATGCGGGTGCCGCCGGTTGGCGCGATGGCGTTGACCAGGATGTTGTTCTTGCGGCCTTCGATGGCCAGGGTGCGGGTCAGGCCGTAGAGGCCGAGTTTGGCCATGCCGTAGTTGGACTGGCCGAAGTTGCCGTAGATGCCTGACGTCGAAGCCGTGAAAATCACTCGACCGTAATTCTGCTCACGCATATGCGGCCAGGCAGCGCGGGTGACTTTGTAGGCGCCTTCGACGTGGACGCGGTAAACCAGGTCCCAGTCGGCGTCGTCCATTTTGTGGAAGGTCTTGTCCCGCAGGATGCCAGCGTTGTTGACCACCACGTCGACGCGGCCAAACACGTCGAGGGCGTTTTGCACCAGTTTGTCGCCGTCGGTGACGGAGTCGTGGTTGGCCTCGGCCGTGCCGCCCGCCTCGCGAATTTCAGCGACCACACGGTCCGCTGCCGATGCGTTGGCACCTTCACCCTGAGTCGAGCCGCCGAGGTCGTTGACCAGCACTTTGGCGCCCTGTTTGGCGAACAGCAGCGCATGCGCCCGACCGAGGCCGCCACCGGCGCCGGTGATGATCACGACTTTATCTTCGAAGCGCACAGACTCATTCATGGGGAACTCCAGCAGGCCAGGGGACGATAACCTCGAGTGTCAGGCACCGGGCGGCGGGTCACAATCAAGACGAGGGGGCTGAATGGTGTGCGATAAGGCAGGGGGATGATGAGGTGAATGTTGAAAAGATCGCAGCCTTCGGCAGCTCCTACGCGCCTGTGGGCGCCGCCGAAGGCTGCGATCTTTTCAGGAACACGCCCGCTTCAGCGGCGCTGAAACCAGCCGGTCGCGGAACGCCAGATAGTGCTTGAGCACCTGCACCGGTGCCTCGGTCTGGGGGTAGTGGCCGATACCGTTGAGCAGCACCGTGTCGGGGTCGGGGATCAGCTCGCGATAGCGCGCGACCATGTGTGCTCCGGAAATCGGATCGACCTCGCCATCGATCACCCGCAACGGCACGTCGCCGCGCTGCATGGCGCTCACCCAGCGTTCCCGTTGAACCCGTCGCTGCGGAATGTAACCAATGAGTTTATGCATGACCCGCGGCCCGTGATTGCTGTCGATCAGGCTCCAGAAATCATCCATTTCGCTTTCAGTGGGCCGGGTCTGGGGACCGAAAATCTGCCGGAAACTTTTCACCAGGCCATCGCGGGTAAAGGCGCGGCCGATCATCCAGCCCAACGGGCTGAGCAAGAGCTTTTGCATCAGTACCGGGCGATGGGTTTCGGGGAACAGGCCGCCATTGAGGAACACGCAACTGGCGATGTTCACCCGGGCCTCGTGATGCCGGGCCAGCAGTTCCTGGGCCACGCTGTCGCCGTAATCGTGGGCCAATAGGTGCACCGGCTGCTCGATGTTCAGATGCGTCAGCAAGGCCTGTTGCAAATCGGCTTGCTCCAGCAGGCTGTAGTCGTGATTCACCGGTTTGGCCGAATCGCCGAAGCCGAGCATGTCGCAGGCAATCACCCGATAGCGCTGTGCAAGCGGCTGCCACAGGTAATGCCAGTCCCAACTGGCGGTCGGGAAGCCATGGATCAGCAACAGCGGCTCACCCTGCCCGGCCGTCCAGTAGCGGATGGCCTGGCCACGGAAGACAAACGTCTGGCCGCGTTTGCGCCAGACACACAGGGGAATCTCGGCGAGTGGCATTAGAGTTTATAACCCGGGGCTTGTTGATCGAGTTTGCGCAGCAGCGCTGGCCAGGCCAGTGCGCCGCCCATCCCTTGAGCACTTTTGGTGACGCCAGCGATCATCGCCTTGGCGCCTGCCAGAATCTGCGGTTCGATGGCGATCAACTCGGCGCCACCGTTTTGCGCCAGCACCTGGATATCGCAGGCACGCTGGAAGGTGAACATCATCAAGAAGGTGTCAGCGATGGTGCCGCCACAGGTCAGCAGACCGTGGTTGTGCAGCATCAGGAAATTGTTTTCGCCCAGGTCGGCTTGCAGCCGCGCCTTCTCTTCGTGGTTCAGCGCAACACCTTCGTAGGCGTGATAAGCCAGGCTGGACAGGACGAACAACGATTGCTGGCTGATCGGCAGGACGCCTTGTTTCTGCGCCGATACCGCAACACCCGCAGCGGTGTGGGTATGCAGCACGCAGACGACGTCGTGACGCACTTCATGCACGGCGCTGTGGATGGTGTAGCCCGCCGGGTTGATCTCGTAAGGGCTGTCCATCAGCTTGTTGCCGGCCTGATCGACCTTGACCAGGCTTGACGCGGTGATTTCGTGAAACATCAAACCGAACGGGTTGATCAGGAAGTTTTCGGTACCCGGCACCTTCGCCGAGATGTGCGTAAAGATCAGATCATCCCAGCCATGCAGGGCTACCAGGCGATAACAGGCGGCCAGATCGACGCGGGTCTGCCACTCGGCGGCACTGACCTGGTCTTTGACACTGTGGGGCGATTGAACGTGGGTCACACTCACGGCAAGGACCTCTCTTTTTTTATTGTTTTACTGACGTGTCAGCAGTCTAGTCAGCCCCCGGACTTCGTGTAGTTGCATTAGCAGCCAGCTTGATGGCCTAGCGAGTCAGTGCGGCACCGGGCTTGGATCCATGTCAAAGCACCGACGCCAACAAGGGTGCTGCGAACAGATTCAGCAATCCAGTCAGAACCATGACCAGACCCGCCACCGAGCCTTCTTCACCGCCCACTTCATGGGCCCGGCTGACCCCGGCACCGTGAGCACCGACACCAAACAATGCGCCTCGCGCCAAGGCACTGCGCAACGGTAACCACTTGAGCAGGATGCCGCCGAGCATCGCCCCGAACACCCCGGTGAACATCACAAACACCGCCGTCAATTCCGGTACGCCCCCGAGGTCGTGGGCCAACGGCATGGCAAAGGGGGTGGTAATCGAACGGGGCACCAGCGACATCGTCACTGAGCTGTCCAGCGCCAACGCCTTGGCCAGACCGAATGAACTGCCGATGGACGCCGCGCTGCCCGCCAGCATCCCCAGCAGCAACGCCGACCAATGCCGCGCCAGCATCTGCCGCTGCTGCCAGATCGGCACCGCGAAGGCCACGGTGACCGGCCCCAGCACCGCCATCAGCCAATGGGTGTTACTTGAATATTCAGCGTAGGCCGTATGCAGCGGCACGGCGAGCGCCAGCAGCAAGGCCGGGACCAGAATCAGCGGCGACAGCAAGTATCGACCGGTGCGCCGATAGATCCAGCGACTGAACAAATAGGCCAGCAAGGTGAACGCCAGCCAGAACATCGGCATCAGTTCAAGCTTCATGGGACCTCCTCAACCGCACGACCAATTCCACGGTAAACGCCGTCACCAGCATCACCATCAACGTGCTGACGCCGATCACCAACAGAATCCGCCAGCCGTCGTCGCGCAGCAGGCCGCCGTAATCGAGCAGACTCATCAGCGCAGGAATAAAGAACAGCAGCATCTCGGCCATCAACAACCCGGCCCCCATCTGCAACGCGGCAGGTTTCACCCAACCGAACGCGAACGCCAGCAACAACAACGCCATGCCGATCACCCCGCCCGGAATCGGCCAGGCAAACCACGCGGCCAACTGGCAGCCGAGCAGGTAGATCGCCAGCAGCACGGCTAATTCAGCGACCAGTCGGGAAAGCTTTCTCAGCGTTGGAGAGTTCAGGATTGATGCGTTCATGGTTTCGGTCCTCACAGGCGCTCATTTTACGGAGCGGGCTGCTATCCCCGAAGCGAATTGTTAGACTCAAAGCCATTCCAATATGGAATCAGGCCCATGGAATTCAAACAGCTACGCAGCTTCATCGAAGTGATGCATCAAGGCGGATTCACCCAAGCCGCCAAGACCTTGCACATCAGTCAATCGGCGGTGAGCAAGCAGGTCGCACAACTTGAGCAAAGCCTGGGTACCCCGCTGCTCGAACGCCTGGGCTCGCAGTTGCGACTGACCGCCGCCGGCAGCGTGGTGTTACAACGGGCCGAAGGCATGCTGCGGTTGCGCAATGAATTGCTCAGCGAGCTGGACGATTTGAGCCAACTGGCCCGTGGGGAGTTGCGTCTGGGTTTGCCACTGCTGGGCAGTGACGCGTTGTTCGCAGGACTGTTCGCCGAGTACCGGCGGCGCTACCCGAACATCAGCATTCAATTGCTCGAAGGCGGCAGCCTGAACATAGAGCAAGCCGTATTAAGTGGAGAACTGGAACTGGGTGGCAGCCTGCTGACGAAGGATCCTCAATTCGCTTTTCAACCGTTCTGCGACGAACCGCTGGACGCCCTGTTGCCGGCCGATCATCCATTGGCGACGAAGACAGTGATTGGTCTGGAGGAATTGGCCGACACGCCGTTCCTGCTGTACCAGCGCAGTTTTGTGCTCAACGACCGATTGCTTCAGGCCTGCCAACAGCTGGGATTTACGCCCAAGGAAGGTGGACGCAGCGGTCAGGCGGATTTTCTCGCGGCGCTGGTGGCCGCCGGGCAAGGCGTAGTGCTGTTGCCCCGCGTGGTGGCGCGCGGGCTGGTGCGGCCAGGCGTGGTGCGCCTGACCTTGAACGCGCCGGCGTATCTGCGTTGGGACATTGCCTTTATCTGGCGCCAGGGCGCGTACCTGTCAAAAGCCGCCCAAGCCTGGCTCGCACTATTGCGCGAGCATCCGGTCAGCCCCGCAGAGCACTGACCAGCTCGGCCAGCCAAGGCTCGGCGTCGCTTTCCGGGGTAACACTTTCGCTGGCATCCAGGCGCAACATCGGCAGGACCTCGCGCAGACCCAGTTCGCCGAACAATTCGCGCATCTGCTCACCACCACCGCAGAAGGTGTCGCCATAGCTCGCATCGCCCAGGCCAATCACGGCCCCCGGCAAACCACGCCAGGCGGCAGGCAACTGGTCGCGAATCATCGAGTACAACGGTTGCAGGTTGTCCGGCAATTCGCCCATGCCCGTGGTCGAGGTCACGGCCAGAAAGGCTTCAGGGCCGAACGCCTGAACATCGGCAAGGCTGGCGCGCGGGTTGTGCCAGGTCTCGAAACCGGCGGCTTTCAAAATATTCGCAGCGTGCCGGGCGACTTCTTCAGCCGTGCCGTACACCGAGCCGGAAAGGATGGCGACTTTCATCAATCTGATCCTGAAGCGGGAAAAAGACTGGCGATATTAACAGCACCGGCAAAAAACCTGCGATTGCCTCTCAATAAGTGCTGATGGCCAGTAGACAGCCCTTATTGTTCTTCTAGAATGCAGCGCTTAATCAACTCAGAAAGGATTCTCTGATGATCAACGCTCAACTGCTGCAAATGGTGATCAATGCTTCCAATGACGGCATCGTGATTGCCGAAAAGGAAGGCGAGCTGGATAACATCCTGATTTACGTCAACCCGGCGTTCGAACGCCTGACCGGTTACACCAGCGAAGAAATCCTCTATCAGGACTGCCGCTTCCTGCAAGCCGGGGATCGGGATCAAGAAGCGCTGGGGTTGATTCGTAAGGCCCTGGACAGCGGCGGCTCGTGTCGGGAGGTGCTGCGTAACTACCGCAAGGACGGCAAGCCGTTCTGGAACGAACTGTCCCTTTCGACGGTTAGAAACGAAAGCGACGGACAAACGTATTTTGTCGGTGTACAAAAAGACGTGACCGCTCAGGTCAAGGCACAGCAGCGGGTTACGCAACTAGAGGCGCAAGTGGCTGAATTGCAGACTGAACTGGCTGCACTCAAAGCGACGAACGGCGCAAACAAACCAGCGAACTAAGTGTCATTAACTACAATCACCAATGACTTTGTAACTATTTCTTTCGAGCAAGCCATGCAACGCGACGCACTCCTGACCCAGGATGAGCTGGATTTTATCCAGACCATGCAGCACAACCCGCAACTCAATGTGCGGGATGCAACGTCGAGCCTGCTCGTCAACGGTGGATCGCAGATCCGTGACCTGCTCACTCGCCTGGCAGCCCATGAGCAAGTCACCATCCAGGCCAACTTTGAAAATCAGCAAATGACCTTCCCGCTGCACCTGGTCGAGGACGAGTTTCACGCGTTGCATTTGCGCCTGGGCGTGCCGAGCATTTTTGAAGATGGGCCAATGGTGCGACCGTGGCGCCTGACACTTGAGGAACCGGTTGCGCTGGAGAATGCCAAGGGGCAGCCCGGCACGATGTGGGTCCACGAAGTGTCGTTCAAAGGGGTTTTGCTGGAAGTTCGCAACAAAACCAAGCCACCGAAGCATTTCGCGTTGTGGTTCAGCCCGTCAGGCTATGAGCGAATCGCGTTGCGCGGCACATTCGAACGGGAAACCGAGCAAGGCTTCTTCGCTTATCAGCTCAGCCAGAGCGACAAGGACGAAACCGAACGTCTGCGTCAGTTCATTCTTCAGCAACATCGTCTGACCCATCCTGCCCTGCACGTCTGAATTTCAAGTATCCAGGTTGCCCGCCAGGAACTGCTTCAGGCGCTGACGCATCAACAAACCCTCGTTACCCAGACAACCAATCGATGATCCGGCCAGGCTTTCCTGCGCCAGGTCAGACGCATCACCGGCAAGCATCAGCTGACAATCCAGGCTCATGGCCAAGCGGTTCAGGCGCCTCGGCAGCTCCGGTGAAGGCGCGTGATTGGAAAACAGCACAAGCGCCTCGGGTTTGATTCTTTCGCAGACCAGCGTCAGTTCATCGAATGGCTGGCCGATCGTGAGCACACGCACGCCTGAATCGGCCCCACTCAGAAACAGCGCTGCCACCAGCAGTTCAAATTCACGGCACTGACCGGGCAGGGCGCTGATAACGACCCGGCGCGGCGATGTATCACGTATCAGCAACAAGCGCTGCGACACCCGTGATCGCAAGAATGCATCGAAGAATAACCACTCGCTGGTCTGGCCGAACATATCCTGTCGCTGCAACAGCAGCTTCCAGAGCGGCATCAGAATGTCCTGGAACACCACAGGCAGTGAGTAGCTGGAAAAAATCTGCCCATAGACCCGTTCCAGCTGGAGATCGTCAAAGGCACTGACAGCGGTCTGAACCTGCTGCTGCCATTGAGCATAATCCGCCAGCACCAGTTCATTGGGAATGATGTGCGAGAGCGCTTTGAACGGTTCGGTCTTTGCCAGGATCTTGCCGACCTTGCTCACCGCCACACCGCGCTCGATCCAGCCGAGAATGCTGCGAACCGTCTCGATATCGACCATTGAATACAGTCGATGCCCACTTTCGGTGCGCGTGGGTTGAATCAGACCGTAACGACGTTCCCATGCCCGCAAAGTGACTGGGTTGATACCGGTCAGGCGTGACACTTCTCGAATCGGAAAAAGTTCTTCCCGCTCGAGGGAGGCAGCTGGCAACAAGCCGTGGACAACGTCAGTCAGGACAGGCATTTGGGGGGTGATCGTCCACGGGCAAGTTGGATCCCATTCTAGCGCCTATCTCCCGCAATCATTCAAGACATTGATGGATAACACACAAGATATTGATGGACGACGAATGCCACTGGCGTAATTTTCATATTCGGGAATAATCCTTGCTTGTTCAAAGACGCAGCCCACCACCCCGGCGTTGCGTCTGGCGAAACTCCTACCCGGAGCGACGCGATTGCCTTACGGAGATACACAATGTCTACCTCACCCGTCACGCTGATGGTGGCGCGCCGCGTTGCCGATGGACGTTATCAGGACCTGATCGCCTGGTTGCGTGAAGGCGAACAGCTGGCCACCGACTTCCCCGGCTATCTCGGGTCTGGCGTGCTCGCTCCGCCGCCCGATGATAACGAATTCCAGATTATCTTCCGCTTCGCCGACGAGCAGACCCTGCACGCCTGGGAGCACTCCGCTTCGCGTACCGCCTGGCTGGGACGCGGCAGCGACTTGTTCGCCCACCCGACAGAACATCGGGTCAGTGGCATCGAAGGCTGGTTCGGCGCGGTTGGCCAACGCCCGCCACGCTGGAAACAGGCTGTGGCGATCTGGCTGGCATTCTTCCCGGTCTCGCTGTTGTTCAATTTTGTGCTGGGGCCGTTGCTCGGCGAAATGAGCCTGTTGCCTCGGGTGTTCATCAGCACCCTGTGCCTGACGCCCTTGATGGTTTATTTCTTTATTCCGTTGTCGACCCATCTGTTGGCGAACTGGCTGCACACCACACCGACGCGGCCGTTGCCCGCCGCCCCCACCACCCAAAACCGCTGATCTCTGTAGGAGCGAGGCTTGCCCGCGAAGGCGGTGAAACAGTCGACATCAATGTTGCCTGACACACCGCCTTCGCGGGCAAGCCTCGCTCCTACAAAAACCACCTCACGCTTCGTCGCTGGTATAGTTTTGCTCTAACCGCGACGCGAGCCATTCATGACCTCTTCCGCAGCCCCTATCCTCATCACCGGTGCCGGCCAGCGTGTCGGCCTGCACTGTGCGCAGCGTTTGCTCGAAGACGGCCAGCGAGTGATCTTCAGCTACCGCAGCGAACGCCCCGGCGTACAAACATTGCGCGATCTGGGGGCGACGGCGGTGTTCGCGGATTTCTCCAGCGAAGCCGGCATCCTGGCGTTCATCACCGAACTCAAAACCCACACCGACAGCCTGCGGGCGATAGTCCATAACGCCTCCGAATGGCTGGCCGAAACACCGGACACCGACGCACAGGCATTTACCCAAATGTTCACTGTGCACATGCTCGCGCCCTACCTGATCAACCTGCACTGCGTCGACTTGCTCGAACGCTCGAGCCCCGCCGACATCGTGCACATCAGCGACGACGTGACCCGCAAGGGCAGCAGCCAGCACATCGGCTACTGCGCCAGCAAAGCCGGGCTCGACAGCCTGACCCTGTCGTTCGCCGCGAAATATGCGCCAACGATCAAGGTCAACGGCATCGCGCCAGCCCTGCTATTGTTCAATCCCGACGACGACGCGGCGTACCGCGCAAAGGCCCTGGCCAAGTCCGCGCTGGGCATCGAACCCGGCAGCGAAGTGATTTACCAGAGCCTGCGCTATCTGCTCGACAACCCTTATGTCACCGGCACGACCCTGACCGTCAACGGCGGACGGCACGTCAAGTAAGCCGCCCCGCGAGGATATTTCATGACGTTATCCCTGCCCCAAAACGCCCTGTCCGAGAGCTATCGCGAGGTTCTCATCGGTCTCGGTGAAAACCCTGACCGCGAAGGACTGCTAGACACCCCGGTGCGTGCGGCCAAGGCCATGCAGTACCTGTGTCACGGCTACGAGCAAAGTGTCGAAGAGATCGTCAACGGTGCGCTGTTTTCGTCGGACACCGACGAGATGATCATCGTTGCCGACATCGAGCTCTATTCACTGTGCGAGCACCACATGCTGCCCTTCATCGGCAAGGCGCATGTAGCTTATATTCCGACCGGCAAGGTGTTGGGCCTGTCGAAGATTGCACGCCTGGTGGACATGTTCGCCCGGCGCCTGCAAATTCAGGAAAACCTCACCCGGCAGATCGCCGACGCGGTACAGCAAGTCACCGACGCCGCTGGTGTCGCCGTGGTGATCGAGGCCAAGCACATGTGCATGATGATGCGCGGTGTCGAGAAACAGAATTCGACCATGAACACCTCGGTGATGCTCGGCGCCTTCCGCGAGTCGAGCAACACCCGCCAGGAGTTCCTGCAATTGATTGGACGGAGCAAGTAGCAATGCCACAACTTCAACCAGGAATGGCGCGCATCCGGGTCAAGGACCTGTGCCTGCGCACCTTTATCGGGATCAACGAGGACGAAATCCTCAACAAGCAGGATGTGCTGATCAACCTGACCATCCTGTACGCGGCGCAAGAAGCGGTGCGCGACAACGACATCGATCACGCGCTGAACTACCGCACCATCACCAAGGCGATCATCGCCCATGTGGAGGGCAATCGCTTTGCCCTGCTCGAACGCCTGACCCAGGAATTGCTGGACCTGGTCATGGCCAACGAATCAGTGCTATACGCCGAAGTCGAAGTCGACAAACCCCACGCCCTGCGTTTTGCCGAGTCGGTGTCGATCACCCTCGCGGCGAGCCGCTAAGCGCGTCTGGCGCATTGTTCGTCAGGCTTTTATCATCCGCGCCACGATTTGATTGCACAGAGCCCGCCATGAACGATCAACAACGCCTGGAACTTGAAGCCGCCGCCTTCCGCCGACTGGTCGCCCACCTGGACAGCCGCAAGGACGTGCAGAACATCGACCTGATGAACCTCTCGGGTTTCTGCCGCAACTGCCTGTCCAAGTGGTACAAGGCCGCTGCCGACGAACGCCAGATCGAGGTCAGCCTCGACGACGCCCGCGAAGTGGTCTACGGCATGCCGTACGCTGAATGGAAAGCCCAATACCAGCAAGAAGCCAGCGCCGAACAACAAGCGGCGTTCGCCAAAGGAAAACCCAATGAGTGATTTGAACACCCTGCGCGCCAGCCTCAACAGCGGCGAACACGTTTTCGCCGACACCCTGGCATTCATTGCCGCCGGTTACGACTATCAACCACAGGCCTTCAACAACGGTGGCGTGGAAAACGCCGCCGGGCAAAACGAAGGTTCGTGCAAGACCCTGGGCCTGGCGCTGCTGGAAGGCTTGAGCGATGAAGAAGCGCTGTTGGCGTTTGGCGAACATTACCGTTCGGTAGTGGCGACACCTGAAGGCAGCGATCACGGCAATATCCGCGCGTTGATTGCCCATGGTCTGGCCGGCGTGAAGTTCTCGCAGCAACCGCTGAATCGCCGCTGATTCACGAAAGATCAAAATCAAAAGATCGCAGCCTTCGGCAGCTCCTACAGGGCGTCCCCATTCCCATGTAGGAGCTGCCGAAGGCTGCGATCTTTTCGCTTCTACGGCACATCCCGACTTTTAAGATTGACCCGGCGACTTTATTTCGTTTGCCGGGCACCGCTGCTCGCGGCTTAGATAAAAAGAAGCAACCCTTCTTCTGAGTCAGGCATCCATGAGCAGCGAAAACATCAGTCGGTCGATCAACATCGTTCATCCCGTCACGCTCAGCCACGGCAAAAATGCCGAGGTCTGGGATACCGATGGCAAACGCTACATCGACTTTGTCGGTGGCATCGGCGTGCTGAACCTCGGCCATTGCCATCCGCACATCGTCGACGCCATTCGAGAACAAGCCACCCGGCTGACCCACTACGCGTTCAACGCCGCCCCGCACGCGCCCTACATCGAACTGATGGATCGCCTGACAGCGTTTATTCCGGTGGACTACCCGGTCAGCGGCATGCTCACCAACAGCGGCGCGGAAGCCGCGGAAAACGCCTTGAAGATCGTCCGTGGCGCTACCGGGCGTACGGCCGTCATCGCGTTTGACGGCGCCTTTCACGGTCGCACGCTCGCCACCCTCAACCTCAACGGCAAAGTCGCCCCGTACAAGCAGAAAGTCGGCGTGCTACCGGGCCCGGTGTTTCACTTGCCCTTCCCGAGCAAGGACAACGGCGTGACCTGTGCCGAGGCGCTGAAGGCGATGGATCGGTTGTTCAGCGTCGAGATCGACGTCGATGACGTGGCCTGCTTTATCGTCGAACCGGTGCAAGGCGAAGCCGGTTTCCTCGCAATGGACGTGGAGTTCGCCCAAGCACTGCGGCGCTTCTGTGATGAGAAAAAATCCTGCTGATTGCCGATGAAATCCAGTCGGGTTTCGGTCGTACCGGCCAGCGTTTTGCGTTCTCGCGACTGGGCATCGAGCCGGACCTGATCCTGCTCGGTAAAAGCATCGCCGGCGGCGTACCGCTAGGGGCAGTCGTCGGGCGCAAAGCGTTGCTAGACACGTTGCCCAAGGGCGGACTGGGCGGCACCTATTCGGGCAACCCGATCGCCTGCGCTGCGGCACTGGCGACGCTGGATGAGATAACCGACGCGAATCTTCACGCCTGGGGCTCGCAACAGGAAGAGGCGATTGTCAGCCGTTACGAAGCCTGGCGTACTCGCAAGCTTTCACCGTATCTGGGGCGCTTGACCGGCGTCGGCGCCATGCGCGGCATCGAACTGAGCAATCCCGACGGCACACCGGCAGCGGCGCAGTTGACGCAGTTGCTGGCCCTGGCCCGCGACGCGGGTTTGCTGCTGATGCCCAGCGGCAAGTCGCGACACATCATTCGCCTGCTGGCGCCGCTGACCACTGAATCAGGGGTGTTGGAGGAAGGGCTGGATATTCTTGAGGCGTGCCTTGCAAAGCTGACCTGAAAAACAACCTGAATCCAGAACACCATTCAACCTGTGGGAGCGGGCTTGCTCGCGAAAGCGGTGTAACAGTCAACATTGTTATCCACTGATACACCGCTTTCGCGAGCAAGCCCGCTCCCGCATTTGAGCTTTATCGCCGGTGAAATCGTGGGCACAAAAAAACCGGCCGAGGCCGGTTTTTTTATTTCAACGTTCTCAGAACTTGGCGTTCTGCAGATCATCGAGGTAACGCTCAGCGTCCAGTGCCGCCATGCAGCCAGCGCCAGCCGAGGTGATGGCTTGGCGGTAAACGTGGTCAGCGACGTCACCGGCGGCGAAGATGCCTTCGAGGTTGGTCGCAGTAGCGTTGCCTTCACGGCCGCCGTGCACGACCAGGTAGCCGTCCTTCAACGTTAGCTGATCTTCGAACAACGAGGTGTTCGGTGTGTGGCCGATGGCTATGAACACGCCGTCGACTGTCAGCTCGTCGAAGCTGCCGTCGTTGTTCTTCAGGCGAGCACCGGTCACGCCCATCTTGTCGCCCAGGACTTCGTCCAGGTTCGAGTTGAGCTTGAGGATGATCTTGCCTTCGGCAACCCGGGCATTGAGCTTGTCGATCAGGATCTTCTCGGCGCGGAAGGTTTCGCGACGGTGGATCAGGGTCACCGTGCTGGCGATGTTGGCCAGGTACAGCGCTTCTTCGACAGCGGTGTTACCGCCACCGACCACAGCCACTGGCTTGTTGCGATAGAAGAAACCGTCGCAGGTTGCGCAGGCCGAAACGCCTTTGCCCATGAACGCTTCTTCCGACGGCAGGCCCAGGTAGCGAGCGCTAGCGCCGGTGGCGATGATCAGTGCATCACAGGTGTAAGTCGCGCTGTCGCCAGTCAGGGTGTACGGCTTGGCAGCGAAGTCCACGGCATTGATGTGATCGAACACGATCTCGGTTTCAAAGCGTTCGGCGTGCTCTTTCATCCGTTCCATCAGCGCCGGGCCGGTCAGGCCATGGACGTCGCCCGGCCAGTTGTCGACTTCAGTAGTGGTGGTCAGTTGACCGCCGGCCTGCATGCCGGTGATCAGCAGCGGCTTGAGGTTGGCACGGGCGGCATAGACCGCGGCGCTGTAACCGGCAGGGCCGGAACCGAGAATAATCACTCGCGAATGACGGACTTCAGACATGACCTGCTCCTGTTAACCGGCCCGAAACACCTGGCGCGGAACGCCGGTTTGCCGGCGGGAATAAAAAGGACTGTTGAAAGCACTTGGGGAAGGCTTGAGCTCGACAGTCCTGTAAAAGAATGGGTGCAGCGTATCGAGGGGGCGAAGATTAAGGAAATACGGTTTAACAATCCAGCTCATAGGCGGTCTCTATCCCATGGCAGCGATTTTATAGACGCCTTTGTTACAGTGAATGTCGATGCTGCGACCGCGCTTTCACCCTTGAGGCAAAGTCGGTAAGGTCGGCGCGTTTCCCTTCTGCTCGGAGCACGTTATGCCCGCCCCTGTTCTGTCCGGCCCGCAATACCTGCGCGAAGGCCTCAAGCTGGTCCTGAGCCCGGGCCTGCGTTTGTTCGTGTTGTTGCCGCTGGCGATCAACCTCGTGCTGTTCGTCGGATTGATTTACCTCGCTGGCCATCAATTCAGTATGTGGGTCGACACGTTGATGCCGTCCCTGCCCGACTGGCTGAGTTTCCTCAGTTACATCCTTTGGCCGATTTTTGTGGTGCTGGTGGCGCTGATGGTGTTTTTCACCTTCACCATGCTGGCCAACGTCATCGCCGCGCCGTTCAACGGCTTCCTGGCGGAGAAAGTCGAAGTGGTGGTGCGTGGCACCGACGACTTCCCGTCCTTCAGCTGGGGCGAACTAATCGAAATGATCCCCCGCACCCTGGCCCGGGAAATGCGCAAACTCGGCTACTTCCTGCCGCGGGCCATTGGCCTGTTCATCCTGTCGTTCATCCCGGTGGTGAACATCATCGCCGCGCCGCTGTGGCTGCTGTTCGGGGTGTGGATGATGGCAATCCAGTACATCGACTACCCGGCCGACAACCACAAACTCGGCTGGAACGAGATGCTCGCCTGGCTGCGCCAGAAACGCTGGCAGAGCATGAGTTTTGGCGGGATTGTTTACCTCGTACTGCTGATTCCGGTGGTCAACATTTTGATGATGCCGGCGGCCGTGGCCGGGGCGACCTTGTTCTGGGTGCGCGAACGAGGCGCAGAGAACCTGGTGCCCCAACGCTGAGTCGGTCACAAATCCATCATCGAAACGCCACAATGGCGACATGGCCTCAGCCGACACTGAGGTCATGACGACAGCTCTGCATATCACTCTGATCACCGAAACCTTCCCCCGGAAATCAACGGCGTGGCCAATACCCTTGGCCGCTTGTGCGACGGTTTGCGCGCGCGCGGGCATCAAGTGGAACTGGTGCGACCGCGCCAGGGTTGTGATCGGCAACTGGGCAGCGACGATGAGTTGTTGCTCTGTCGCGGCTGGCCGTTGCCCGGCTATCCCGGATTGCAGTGGGGTCAGTCGTCGATGCACAAACTGCTGCGGCGCTGGAAACGCCATCGCCCCGACGTGCTGTACATCGCCACTGAAGGCCCGCTGGGTTTGTCGGCGTTGCGCGCCGCGCGGCGGCTGGGGATTTCGGTGGTCAGCGGCTTTCACACCAACTTCCAGCAGTACTCGAGCCAGTATGGGCTCGGTCTGCTGACGCGAATGCTGACCCACTATCTGCGCTGGTTTCACAACCGCTCGACCTTGACCCTGGTGCCCAGCGTCAGTCAGCGGCTGGAACTGGAGCGTCGGCATTTCGAGCGCTTGGCGCTGCTCTCCCGCGGCGTCGACAGCCAGTTGTTTCACCCCAGCAAGCGTCTGAACGCGCTGCGTGAGCAATGGGGATTGAGCGAAGATGACATTGCCGTTATCCATGTAGGACGCCTGGCTCACGAGAAAAACCTGGGGTTGCTCAAGCGCAGTTTCGACGCGCTGAAGAGCTCTTTCCCACAGAGAAACCTGAAGTTGATCGTGGTTGGCGATGGTCCGTTGCGCATGGCTTTGGAGAAGGAATTACCCGAGGCCATTTTCTGCGGTTCGCAGCGCGGCGAAGCTCTGGCCAGTCACTATGCGTCGGGGGATGTGTTTCTGTTTCCGAGCATGACCGAGACCTTCGGCAATGTGGTGCTTGAAGCGCTGGCCTCGGGGCTGGGCGTGGTGGCCTACGATCTGGCGGCTGCCGGTCAGCACATTCGCCACGGCTACAACGGCGTACTGGCAATGCCGGGGGATGAAGCGGCGTTCTGCGAGGCGGCGCGCTGGTTGCTGGAGGAAGACGAGACCTTGCGTTGCGTGCGGCTCAATGCGCGCCAGCATGCGAGTCGTCAGGGCTGGGGCGCTATTATCGAACAGTTCGAGGGGCAGTTGCGGGGGGCGTGCGTACTGGGACAGGCCCTGCCTGATGCGGCGTTGTTGCCTTAAAAGCTTCGCGGGCAAGCCTCGCTCCTACAGGGTATGCGTCAGTTTGATCGCCACTGACCTGTAGGAGCGAGGCTTGCCCGCGAATAGGCCCTACCAATCGCCGCTTAAACCAGCGTCATCAACGCCTCACGGCTGAACGGCAGGATGTCTTCTTCACGGCCATCGCGCACTTTCTGCGCCCAGTCCGGGTCCACCAGCAGCGCACGGCCAACCGCTACCAAATCGAACTCTTCGTTATTCAAACGCTCCAGCAGATTTTCCAGGCTGGCCGGTTGGGCGATTTTGTCAGTGTTGACCATGAACTGCAGGAACTCGCCATCCAGGCCGACGCTGCCCACGGTGATAGTCGGTTTGCCGGTGAGCTTGCGAGTCCAGCCGGCCAGGTTCAGGTCGGAACCGTCGAACTCTGGTTCCCAGAAACGCCGCGTCGAGCAGTGGAAAATATCCACGCCAGCGTCGGATAACGGCTTGAGGAATTCGCCCAAGGCTTCCGGGGTTTGCACCAGGCGCGCGGTGTAGTCCTGCTGCTTCCACTGGGAGAAACGGAAGATGATCGGGAAACCTTCGCCTACCGCAGCGCGTACCGCCTGAATCAACTCGATGGCGAACCGCGAACGATTGGCCAGGCTGCCGCCGTATTCATCGGTGCGCTGGTTAGTGCCTTCCCAGAAGAACTGGTCGACCAGATAGCCGTGAGCACCGTGGATTTCCACGCCGTCCATACCGATGCTTTGCGCGTCCTTGGCAGACTGGGCAAACGCAGCAATCACGTCCTGGATATCCTGCTTGGTCATGCCGTGAACCACGACCTGACCGTCCTTCAATTTTTCAGACGGGCCATAGCCCGGAACGCTGGCATCCGGCTCGGTGCCAATGCGACGCACACTGCCCACGTGCCACAGCTGCGGAACGATCTTGCCGCCCTCGGCGTGCACTGCATCGACGACTTTTTTCCAGCCCGCCAGCGCTGCTTCGCCGTAGAAATGCGGCACATTCGGGTAGCCGTTGGAGGCCTTGTGGCCGACGGTGGTGCCTTCGGTGATGATCAGGCCAACACCGGCGGCGGCGCGGCGACGGTAGTATTCGATCACCTTGGAATTAGGCACGCCGCCTGGGGAAAAGGAGCGGGTCATCGGCGCCATGACGACGCGGGACGGCAGTTCGAGGGTGCCGAGGTGGAACGGTTTGAACAGGGCTTTGACAGGCATGGGACGCTCCACGGGAATATAGACTTTATGACGGCGATAATATGGAGAGTCGTAAGCCTTGAACAGCACTATTGATTTAAGTGATTAAGGATTAGAAACGAAAAGATCGCAGCGTTCGGCAGCTCCTACGCGGGAATGTGAACACCCGTAGGAGCTGCCGAAGGCTGCGATCTTTTGATCTTGCGGAATCAGCTCAGTGCTTTTTCGATTGCATGAACAATCGTCGGATCATCCGGCGCCGTCCGCGGCGAGAAACGCGCCAGCACCCGCCCGTCTTTACCCAGCAGGAATTTTTCGAAGTTCCAGGTGATATCGCCCGGAAACTCCGCGCCCTCGCCCGCCAGCAAACGGTACAACTGATGACGTTCGTGACCGTTGACTTCCAGCTTGCTGGACAACGGAAAGGTCACGCCATAGTTGAGGCTGCAGAATTCCTGGATCTCTTTCTCGGTGCCTGGCTCTTGTCCCGCAAACTGGTTGCACGGCAAACCCAGCACGCTGAAGCCTTGGCCCTTGAATTGCTGATAGAGGTTTTCCAGCGCCGCGTACTGTGGGGTCAAACCACATTTGGAGGCAACGTTGACCACCAGCACGACGTGCCCTTTGAAGGGCGCCAGAGGTAGCTCCTGACCATCCAGGGCTGTCAATTTAAGGTCGTGGAAAGCACTCATGACGAACTCCAAATTCCCATATTCTTCTCGAAACAGCCACTTGGCGGCGCCGCCTGGGACAGCCGCGGACTAAAAAAGGCGCCCCTCGGGCGCCTCTCCAGTTCTCTGAGCTTAGCGCAGAAATCAGTGGTGATGGCCACCTTCGCCATGGACGTGACCATGAGCGATTTCTTCCTGGCTGGCGTCACGGATGTCGATGATCTTGACCTGGAAATTCAGGCGCTGACCGGCCAACGGGTGGTTGCCGTCGACGGTGACATCGTCGCCGTCCAGGTCACGGATAGTGACGATTTGCATCTGGCCGTCCGGCGCGGAAGCGTGGAACTGCATGCCCACTTCCAGTTCGTCGACGCCTTCGAACATGCTGCGGCTCAGGGTGCTGACCAGTTCGGCAGCGTATTCGCCGTAAGCATCTTCAGGTTCTACGGCGACAGTCAGTTCGTCACCGACTTTCTTGCCTTCCAGCGCCTTTTCCAGGCCCGGAATGATGTTACCTGCGCCTTGCAGGTAGACCAGCGGCGCGCCGCCGGCGGAGCTGTCGATGACCTCACCAACGTCGTTGGTCAGGGTATAGTCGATGGAGACAGCCTTATTGGCGGCGATCAGCATGGGGCGAGACCTTTTGCAGAAGAATATAGAAAGACCAAGTTTAGCGAAGCAATCGCCCGAAAGCGAACACAACCCGGACAGACGGATTGCGGCGCAGTTCTCGACGGTCACAGGCTTTCATCAGGACGAGGACGGGCACTGGGTGGCCGAGCTTTCCTGCGGTCATACCCAGCACCTGCGCCACCAGCCGCCCTGGCAATCCCGGGCCTGGGTCCTGGACCCGGCGCAACGTATTGAAAAAATAGGCCAACCCTTTGACTGCGGTTGGTGCGCACAAGGCTCGGTTAGCGATAACCTTGGCGACTGAATTTCGGTAGAAGGCCAGTCATAGGCGTTCACCATTGCCATGCACCTCCAGGGAATCCGCATGCAAACTTTTTTATCGCGCCCACCGATTTTGGTGTGGGTCTGACCTCCATCAGCCTCGGGCTGGTGCGTACCCTTGAGCGAGCCGGGCTGAAAGTCGGCTTTTTCAAACCGATTGCCCAGCCGCATCCGGGTGACACCGGCCCTGAGCGCTCCACTGAACTGGTGGCGCGCACCCACGGCCTCAAGCCGCCGCAACCACTGGGCCTGGCCCATGTCGAGCGCATGCTCGGCGACGGTCAGCTGGACGAACTGCTCGAAGAAATCATCACCCTGTATCAGCAGGCGGCCATCGGCAAAGACGTGCTGATCGTCGAAGGCATGGTTCCGACCCGCAGCGCCAGCTACGCCGCACGGGTCAATCTGCACTTGGCCAAGAGCCTCGATGCCGAAGTGATTCTGGTCTCGGCACCGGAAAACGAAGTGCTGACCGAACTCTCCGGCCGGGTGGAATTGCAGGCGCAGTTGTTCGGCGGCCCGAAAGACCCGAAGGTCCTCGGCGTGATCCTGAACAAGGTAAAGACCGACGAAAGCATGGAGGCCTTCGCCTCGCGCCTGAAAGAGCACTCGCCTTTGCTGCGCAGCGGCGACTTCCGGCTGCTCGGCTGCATTCCGTTCCAGCCGGAACTGAACGCCCCGCGCACCCGTGACGTCGCCGACCTGATGGGCGCGCAAATTCTCAATGCCGGTGACTACGAAACCCGGCGCATGACCAAAATCATCATCTGCGCCCGCACCATGCGCAATACCGTGGAGCTACTCAAGCCCGGCGTGCTGGTGGTGACCCCCGGCGATCGTGACGACATCATTCTCGCCGTCAGCCTCGCCGCCATGAACGGCGTGCCGCTGGCCGGCCTGTTGCTGACCAGCGACACCCTGCCCGACCCGCGAATCATGGACCTGTGCCGTGGTGCCTTGCAGGCTGGCCTGCCGGTGTTGTCGGTGAGCACCGGGTCCTACGAAACCGCCAACCTGTTAAACGGCCTGAACAAGGAAATCCCGATCGACGACCGCGAGCGCGCGGAGATCATCACCGATTTCGTCGCCAGCCACCTCGACGCCAAATGGCTGCACCAGCGTTGCGGTACGCCACGGGAAATGCGCTTGTCGCCCGCAGTGTTCCGCTATCAACTGATCCAGCGTGCCCAGGCTGCCAACAAGC
This sequence comes from Pseudomonas sp. 10S4, assembly GCF_034344865.1. Classification (NCBI taxonomy): domain Bacteria; kingdom Pseudomonadati; phylum Pseudomonadota; class Gammaproteobacteria; order Pseudomonadales; family Pseudomonadaceae; genus Pseudomonas; species Pseudomonas sp. 10S4. The sequence continues at coordinate 2,951,767 of NZ_CP133774.1, read as the reverse complement.
GCATTGTGTTGCCTGAAGGCAGCGAGCCGCTGACCGTGCAAGCCGCCGCGATCTGCCAGGCGCGCGGGATCGCCCGTTGCGTGTTGCTGGCCAAACCGGCGGACGTCGAAGCCGTGGCCCGCGCCCAAGGTATCGAGTTGCCGCCCGGCCTGGAGATTCTTGATCCGGACCTGATTCGCGGTAACTACATCGAACCGATGGTTGCCCTGCGCAAGACCAAAAGCCTCAACGCACCGATGGCCGAGCAGCAACTGGAAGACACCGTGGTGATCGGCACCATGATGCTCGCGCTGGATGAAGTCGACGGCCTCGTCTCCGGGGTCATCCACTCCACCGCCAACACCATCCGCCCGGCCCTGCAACTGATCAAGACCGCGCCGGGCTGCACGCTGGTGTCATCGGTGTTCTTTATGCTGTTTCCCGAGGAAGTGCTGGTTTACGGTGACTGCGTGATGAACCCACACCCGAGCGCCAGCGAATTGGCCGAGATCGCGTTGCAAAGCGCCGACTCGGCCGCCGCGTTTGGCATCACCCCACGGGTGGCGATGATCAGCTATTCCAGCGGTGAGTCAGCCAGCGGTGAAGAAGTCGAGAAGGTCCGCGAAGCAACGTTGCTCGCCCACGAACAACAAAACTCGTTGCTGATCGACGGCCCGTTGCAGTACGACGCCGCCGCCAACGAAACCGTGGCCCGGCAACTGGCGCCGAACAGTCAGGTGGCCGGTCGCGCCACGGTCTTCGTGTTCCCCGACCTGAACACCGGCAACACCACCCACAAAGCCGTGCAACGCAGCGCCGACTGCGTCAGCCTCGGGCCGATGCTGCAAGGCCTGCGCAAACCGGTGAACGACCTGCCGCGCGGCGCGCAAGTCGACGACATCGTCTACACCATCGCGTTGACCGCGATTCAAGCTGCCAACCGACCTTTGGATCTTTAAATGCTGCAATTCCTACCTGCACCCGTGCGCGGCGTGATCGCCTCGCTGCTGTTGGCACTGAATACCATTTTGCTGTGCTCGTTTCTGTTCTGCGTAGCGATTTTCAAGGTGTTGCCGTTCGCCCTCACCCAGCGCTTCACGCGTTGGTTGATGGGCCACACCCATGAAGCCTGGATCAGCAACAACAAGGCCTGGATGAACCTGGTCTGCCGTACCCGCTGGCACCTCACGGGCCTTGAAGGGCTGGACTACGAACACTCGTACCTGATCACCAGTAACCACCAGAGCTGGGTCGACATCATGGTGCTGCAATACGTACTCAACCGCCGTATCCAGCCGCTGAAGTTCTTTCTCAAACAAGAACTGATCTGGGTGCCAGTGATTGGTCTGGCCTGGTGGACCCTGGGCTTTCCGTTCATGAAGCGCTACTCCAAGGCCTACCTGGAAAAACACCCGGAGAAGAAAGGCAAAGACCTGGAAACCACCCGCAAGACCTGCGACAAGTTCCGCAATAGCCCGGTGGGGATTTTCAATTTCGTCGAAGGCACACGCTTCACCGAGGACAAGCATGCCCAGCAAAAATCACCGTTTCGCTATCTGCTGAAACCCAAGGCTGGCGGCATTGCGTTTGTGCTGGATGCGATGGGTGAGCAGCTGGAATCCATCGTCAATGTGACCATTCACTATCCGGGCGGGCGTCCGGGTTATTGGGATTTGCTCTGCGGGAACGTGAAAGATGTAGTGGTGAATTTTGAAGAGTTGAAGATTCCGCCGCAGTTCATTGGCAAGAATTACGACCAGGATGGGGAATACCGACTGGAGTTTCAGGGTTGGATCAATAAGTTGTGGGAAGACAAGGATGCGAAGCTGGCGCAGATGCATCGCGAGTATCCAACCAAACACTGATCCCCTGTGGGAGCGGGCTTGCTCGCGAAAGCGGTCTGTCATTCGACATTTCTATCGACTGACATGGCCTCTTCGCGAGCAAGCCCGCTCCCACATCTATGGTTCCCCCTTTTCTGCAATACTGTTTTTGATGATGTGTTTGGCTTGCTTTCATCTATCCGGCGTCTGAGTGGAGGTTGGTCCATTCGCGCCTTGATGAGAATCGATGCCCGGCGATCCTAATTACTTGGACGGCCTTTCAGCCGTGTGGGAGCTCAGGGTTTTCGTCAGGCCGGTTGGCCGTTCACGTCATCTGTTATCCAGCATCGCAAACCAGGTGGGTGGTGCTCGGGTGACAGCGGGGTCAGGCGTTCATCGCGCCTGGCCCCGCATCGAATTCGGTGTGGTGTGCTGCAATCGCCCAGGCGATTCTCGCCAGTTTGTTGGCCAGTGCGCAGACCACATGATTGGAGTGATGGTTGTCCCATAGCCGTCGGACCCAGTCCGCCAGCGCTCCTTTCTGTCGATCCAACTGCATCAGATAGACGCGGGCACACTGGATCAGCAGACGTCTCTGGTTTCGGTCACCCCGCTTGCTGATGCCTAAAAGTACGGTTTTTCCGCCCGTGGAGTGTTGTTTGGGCACTAGCCCGATCGAGGCCGAATAGCCTCGGCCGCACTTGAACTGTTTGCCATCGCCCAACTCGGCAGCCAGGACGCTGGAGGTGATCGGGCCGACACACGGCATCGTCATCAAGCGAACAGCCAGATCATCTTCAGCGGCTTGGCACTCCACTTCCTTATCCAAAGCCTTGACCTGCTCGTGCAAGTAATTGAAGTGCTCACGCAGCCTGGTCAGTAGTTTTTTGATGGAATCGGGAAGTGGATGCGCTTCAAGCAGCGCTGGAAGATCTTTGATGGACTTGAAGCCTGGGGCCAAGCTGATTCCGACTTCCAGGAGGGCTGCGTGAATCCGATTGACGGTAGCAGTACGTTCTTTGATGAACGAATCACGTGTCGAGTTGAGCATGGCCAGCGCCTGCTGAGCCTGATTCTTGGGCGGCACAAAGCGCATTGTTGGACGAGTTGCAGCCTCGCAGATCGCTTCGGCATCAGCGAAGTCGTTCTTGTTGCTTTTCACATACGGACGCACGAGATGCGGAGCAATGAGTTTGGGTATATGCCCCAGTCTTGAGACTTCCTGCGCCATGAAGTGGGCTCCGCCGCAAGCTTCCATCGCAACGGTGCAGGGTTCGAGATTGGCCAGATGCTGGATGAGCGCCGCCCGATTAAACTTTTTGCGGTAAAGCTCATGACCACGATCATCTTGTGCATGCAGATGAAAGCTGTGTTTTCCCAGATCGATGGCGACAATAGCTACTTTGTTCATGGCAACGGTCTCCGATGAGCCCCCTGTGAAAGCTTAGTGGGCGATCACAGGGGGCGGCGGGGGGAGCCATTTCATTATTTGGATATCGCAAGACACAAAAAAACCCGCCGATGATCACTCATCGGCGGGTTTTTTATGAGCGGCTAACGCTTAGATCGCGCCGCGGCTACGCAGCAGATCCAGCACTTGCTTGACGCTTTCTTCCAGCGACAGCGACTGGGTGTCGACTACAAGGTCAGCGTCCAGTGGCACGTCGTACGGGAAGGAGTCGCCCGGGATGTTATCGCCAGCGGCGGTATACAGCCCTTGCGGATCACGCTCGGCGCAAACTGTCGGCGAGGCCTGGACGTAAACCGTCAGCAAACGCTCCTTACCGATCAGGTCCTTGGCCTGCTCACGACCTTCGGCGCTTGGAGCAACAAATGCCGCCAGGGTCAGCAAACCGGCTTCGTTGAACTGACGCGCTACGTGCGCCGCACGACGCCAGTTCTCGGTACGGCCGGCGCGATCCAGTGGCAGACCTTTGTTCAGGTCATGACGCAGGTTCTGACCGTCGAGCACGAACACCGCACGGCCCAAGTCGAACAACTTGCGTTCAACCGCATAGGCCAGCGTGCTTTTGCCTGCGCCCGACAAGCCGCTGAACAACACGGTGGTCGGTTGCTGGCCGAAGCGTTGGGCACGCTCCTCGGTGGCTACATGGGCCGATTTGCCATGATGAGTGCCGCTTTCATGGCTCAACGGCTGGGCGATGATCATGCCAGCGGCGACGGTGCCGTTGGTCAAGCGATCGATGACGATGAACGAACCGGTGGTGCGGTTGCTCGAGTAACCGTCCAGCGCGATGGCGGCGTCGAGGCTGACCTTGACCCGACCGATCTCGTTCAGGTTCAACGAACTGGCCGGACCTTCTTCCAGGGTGTTCACGTCAACGCGGTTGACGATGCTGGTGATCGAACCCGGCACGTAGGACGTGGCGCGTTTGATGTCGTATTTCTTGCCCGGCAGCATCGGTTCTTCAGCCATCCACACCAGCATGGCGTCGAAGGCGTCAGTCACTTGCGGCTGGTTGTCGGCGTGCACCAGCAAGTCACCGCGAGAGATGTCGATCTCGTCTTCCATGGTCAGCGTGACCGCTTGACCTGGACCTGCGTGCTCCAGTTCACCTTCGAAGGTGACGATGGATTTCACGCGGCTACTCTTGCCCGACGGCAGCACCACGACTTCGTCGCCCTTGTGCACGATGCCGCTGGCCAGGGTGCCGGCGAAACCACGGAAGTTCAGGTTCGGACGGTTGACGTACTGCACCGGGAAACGCAGGTCGGTGTAGTTGCGGTCGTTGGCGATTTCGACGGTTTCAAGGATTTCCATCAGCGACTGGCCGGTGTACCACGGCGAGCGCTCGGACTTGTTCACCACGTTGTCGCCCTTCAGAGCGGACATCGGCACGAAGGCCATGGTGGTCGGCTTGAACGCGATGCCTTCGGCGAACTTCAGGTAATCGGCCTTGATCGACTCGAACACGCTTTCGTCGAAGCCATTGAGGTCCATCTTGTTGATGGCGACCACGATGTGCTTGATGCCGAGCAACGAGGCAATGAAGCTGTGGCGACGGGTCTGGGTCTGCACGCCGTAACGGGCATCGACCAGGATGATCGCCAGGTCACAGGTGGACGCACCGGTGACCATGTTGCGGGTGTACTGCACGTGGCCCGGGGTAGTCGGCGAGGATGAAGTTGCGCTTGGCGCGCTGTCGCGAAGTAGCGGTACGCGACATCGATGGTGATTCCCTGCTCACGCTCAGCCTGCAAGCCGTCGACCAGCAATGCCAGGTCGATGTCTTCGCCGGTGGTGCCGACTTTTTCGAGTCGCGGGTGATGGCTTCCAGGTGATCTTCGTAGATCATTTTGGAGTCGTGCAGCAGGCGCCCGATCAGGGTGCTCTTGCCGTCGTCGACGTTGCCACAGGTCAGAAAGCGCAGCATTTCCTTGCGTTCGTGCTGGCCCAGGTAGGCGAGGATGTCCTCGCTGATCAAATCAGATACGTGCGACATGACAACCCCTTAGAAATAACCCTGACGTTTCTTTTCTTCCATCGAGCCTGCGCCATCGTGATCGATGACCCGGCCCTGGCGTTCGGAAGTTCGCGTCAGGAGCATTTCCTGAATGATGTCGGTCAGGCTGGTGGCCTCGGACTCGACCGCACCGGTCAACGGGTAGTCGCCCAGCGTACGGAAACGGACCTTTTTCTTGACGATGCGCGCCTTGTCTTCGTCGCTCAGGTGATTGAGCAGGCGTTCGTCGTCGATCATGATCCAGGTGCCGTTCATCTCGATAACGTCGCGCTCGGCGGCGAAATACAGCGGCACAATCGGGATGCCTTCGAGGTAGATGTACTGCCAGATGTCCAGTTCGGTCCAGTTCGACAATGGGAACACACGAATGGATTCGCCCTTGTTGACGTTACCGTTGTAGACGTTCCACAGCTCCGGGCGCTGGTTCTTCGGGTCCCAGCGGTGCTTGGTATCGCGGAAGGAATACACGCGCTCTTTGGCACGGGATTTCTCTTCGTCACGGCGGGCACCACCAAATGCGGCGTCGAAGCCGTACTTGTCGAGGGCCTGCTTGAGGCCTTCGGTTTTCATGATGTCAGTGTGTTTGGCACTGCCGTGGGTCAGCGGGTTGATACCCTGCGCAACGCCATCGGGGTTGACGTGCACCAGCAGGTCCAGGCCCAGTTCTTCGACCATGCGGTCGCGGAACGTGTACATCTCCTTGAACTTCCACTGGGTGTCGACGTGCATTACCGGGAACGGCAGCTTGCCCGGGAAGAATGCCTTGCGCGCAAGGTGCAGCATCACGGCGGAGTCTTTACCGACGGAGTACAGCATCACCGGGTTATCGAACTCGGCGGCGACCTCGCGGATGATGTGGATGCTTTCGGCCTCCAGCTGTTTCAGATGCGTCAGTTTGTCGACCATGGCTACTCACGAAAACGATCTTATGGACGGCCAGCGGGCCGTGTTCGAGCGGGGAATCCTAGCACAGCGGCCCCCTTCTAATCAGGACGCCAACTAGATCGAAAGGGTATATGAATATACCCCCTCGTTTGGCCACCACAGATCTCATGTGGGAGCGGGCTTGCTCGCGAATGCTGACTCACATTCAACATTGATGTCGACTGATACGCCGCCTTCGCGAGCAAGCCCGCTCCCACATTTTGATCAGTGGTCGATCTCAGATCGGGTTCGGGCAATCGATGAAGATGTGTTCCAGGGCAAACCGGCGTGCCAGGTAATCCCCCAGCGCCTGAACGCCATAGCGCTCAGTGGCGTGGTGGCCCGCGGCGATGAAACTGATGTCGTTTTCCCGGGCACTGTGGAAGGTCTGTTCGGACGCTTCGCCGCTGAGGTACAGATCGACACCCGCCAGAACCGCCTGATCAATGTAACCCTGACCGCCACCGGTGCACCAGCCGACCCGACGGATCATCTCGCTGCCTTCAATCAGCAACGGCTCACGACCCATGACTTCCTGCACACGACGGGCGAAGTCACGCGGGCTCATCGGTTCGCTCAGCGAGCCGACCAGACCGACGACTTTCAGGTTATCGGGGTCCAGCGGGCCCTCGACGGTGATGTCCAACTGACGCGCAAGCTGCACGTTGTTGCCGACGTCCGGGTGCAGGTCCAGAGGCAAGTGATACGACAGCAAACTGATGTCGTGCTTGAGCAGGGTTTTCAACCGGCGTTGCTTCATGCCGGTGATGCACGGGTTCTCGCCCTTCCAGAAATAGCCGTGATGCACCAACACCAGATCGGCCTTGGCTTCCACCGCAGCGTCCAGCAGCGCCTGGCTGGCGGTGACGCCGCTGACGATGCGCATCACTTGCGGGCGGCCTTCGACCTGCAACCCGTTGGGGCAGTAGTCGGCAATCTTTGAACTGTTCAGGTAACGGTCGGCTTCTTCGACCAGGGTGCTCAGGGCGACGGCCATAAAAGACTCCTAAATATCCCGTTCAGAGGCACGCGCGACCTCTATAATGCGCGACATTATGGGCGGTCTCATACCACCTGCAACCTCTGTAGGACTTGTTTAATGCTTAAGGCGCTGCGTTTTTCCGGCTGGCCGTTGTTGGCCGGCGTGCTTATCGCTCTGTTGATCATTCAGCGTTACCCGCAATGGGTCGGGCTTCCGAGCCTCGACGTCAACCTGCAGCAAGCTCCGCAAACCACCAGCGTGCAACAGGGGCCCGTGTCCTATGCCGATGCCGTGGTCATTGCCGCGCCGGCGGTGGTCAACCTGTACACCACCAAAGTCATCAACAAACCCAATCACCCGCTGTTCGAAGATCCGCAGTTCCGCCGCTTCTTCGGCGACAACTCGCCCAAGCAGAAGCGCATGGAGTCAAGCCTGGGTTCCGGCGTGATCATGAGCCCGGAAGGCTACATCCTGACCAATAACCACGTGACCACCGGCGCCGACCAGATTGTCGTGGCGCTCAAGGATGGCCGTGAGACCCTGGCCCGGGTCATCGGCAGCGACCCGGAAACCGATCTCGCGGTATTGAAGATCGACCTGAAAACCCTGCCGTCGATCACGATCGGGCGTTCCGACAACATCCGCATCGGTGACGTCGCGCTGGCCATCGGCAACCCGTTCGGTGTCGGCCAGACCGTGACCATGGGCATCATCAGCGCCACTGGCCGCAATCAACTGGGCCTGAACAACTACGAAGACTTCATCCAGACGGATGCCGCGATCAACCCCGGCAACTCTGGAGGTGCGCTGGTGGATGCCAACGGCAACCTGACCGGCATCAACACGGCTATTTTCTCCAAGTCCGGCGGCTCGCAAGGCATCGGTTTTGCGATTCCGGTGAAACTGGCGATGGAAGTGATGAAGTCGATCATCGAACACGGCCAGGTAATTCGTGGCTGGCTGGGGATTGAAGTGCAGCCGTTGACTCAGGAACTGGCGGAGTCGTTCGGCCTGTCCGGGCGTCCGGGGATTGTGGTGGCGGGGATTTTCCGTGACGGCCCGGCGCAGAAGGCCGGCCTGCAACTGGGTGACGTGATCCTCAGCATCGACGGCGAACCGGCCGGCGATGGTCGCCGCTCGATGAACCAGGTGGCGCGGATCAAACCGACCGACAAGGTCTCGATTCAGGTGATGCGTAACGGCAAGGAATTGAAGCTGAGCGCGGAGATTGGTTTGCGTCCGCCGCCGGCACCGGTCAAAGAAGAAGAGTAAACAGACACCACAAAACTACTGTGGGAGCGAGGCTTGCCCGCGAAGGCGTCAGGTCAGTCAGCGATGATGTCGACTGACCGACCGCCTTCGCGGGCAAGTCGGATCGCCGCACCGCTCGCTCCTACAAGGGTCAGCGGTGATTACAGATCGCCGAGGCCGTCGATCAACGCCTGATTCTGCTCCGGCGTGCCGATGGAGATCCGCAGGAACTGGGCAATCCGTTCCTGCTTGAAGTGCCGAACGATCACGCCCTGCTCACGCAACTTCGCTGCCAGAGCCGCCGCATCGTGCTGCGGGTGCCGGGCGAAGATGAAGTTGGCCGCCGACGGCAGTACTTCAAAGCCCTTGGCCTCCAACTGCGCGACAACCTTCTCGCGATTGTCGATGACCAACCGGCAAGTCTTGTCGAAGTACTCGCGATCCTCGAACGCCGCCGCTGCCCCGACATTCGCCAGGCGATCCAGCGGATAAGAGTTGAAGCTGTTCTTGATCCGCTCCAGCGCCTCGATCAGGTCTGGATGCCCAACCGCCAGACCGACCCGCAGGCCCGCCAAAGAACGGGACTTGGACAGGGTCTGGGTCACGAGCAGGTTCGGGTAACGGTCCACCAGGCTGATCGCGGTTTCGCCGCCGAAGTCGATATAGGCTTCATCGACCACCACCACGGAATCCGGGCTGGCCTTGAGGATTTGCTCCACGGCATCCAGCGCCAACAGACAACCGGTCGGTGCGTTCGGGTTCGGAAAAATGATCCCGCCGTTCGGCTTGGCGTAGTCTGCCGGGTTGATCTGGAATTGCGCGTCCAGCGGCACCGCATCGAAGGCAATGCCGTACAACCCGCAGTAGACCGGATAGAAGCTGTAGCTGATGTCCGGGAACAGCACCGGATTGTCGTGTTGCAACAAGCCGTGGAAGATGTGCGCCAGGACTTCATCGGAGCCATTGCCGAGGAACACTTGGTTCGCCTGCACGCCGTAATAAGTGGCGACCGCATTCTTCAGCAGATCGCTGTTCGGGTCCGGGTACAGGCGCAGGTTGTCGTTCAGTTCGGTCTGCATCGCGGCCAAGGCTTTAGGCGATGGGCCGTACGGGTTTTCGTTGGTGTTGAGCTTCACCAGTTTCGCCAGCTTCGGCTGCTCGCCCGGTACGTAAGGCACCAGACTCTTGACGAAGGGACTCCAGAATTTACTCATCTTTATTTCCCTTCTTGATCATCAACGATGCGGTATTCAGCGCTACGGGCGTGAGCGGTCAGCGACTCGCCACGGGCCAGCACGGAAGCGGTTTTGCCCAATTCGGAAGCACCCTGCTCGGAGCAGAAGATGATCGACGAGCGTTTCTGGAAGTCGTACACACCCAGCGGCGAAGAGAATCGCGCGGTGCCGGAGGTCGGCAAGACGTGGTTCGGCCCGGCGCAGTAATCGCCCAACGCTTCGGAGGTGTGACGGCCCATGAAGATTGCACCAGCGTGGCGGATCTGCGGCAGCCAGGCTTGTGGATCGGCGACCGACAACTCCAGGTGCTCCGGCGCGATGCGGTTGGCCACTTCGATGGCTTGTTGCATGTCGCGGACCAGGATCAGCGCGCCGCGGCCATTGATCGACGTCTCGATGATCTCGGCACGTTCCATGGTCGGCAGCAATTTGCTGATGCTGGCGGCGACTTTGTCGAGGAACTCGGCGTCCGGGCTGACCAGAATCGCCTGGGCGTCTTCGTCATGCTCGGCCTGGGAGAACAGGTCCATGGCGATCCAGTCCGGATCGGTCTGGCCGTCGCAGACCACAAGGATCTCGGACGGACCGGCGATCATGTCGATGCCGACCTGGCCAAACACGTGGCGCTTGGCGGTGGCGACATAAATATTGCCCGGGCCAACCACTTTGTCGACCTTCGGCACGCTTTCGGTGCCGTAAGCCAGCGCGGCAACCGCTTGGGCGCCACCGATGGTAAACACACGATCCACGCCGGCAATGCAGGCCGCGGCCAATACCAGTTCATTGATTTCACCGCGCGGGGTCGGCACGACCATGACCACTTCGGTCACGCCAGCGACCTTGGCCGGAATCGACGTTCATCACGTACCGCACGACGGGTACGACGGCCTTGCCGCCCGGCACGTACAGACCGGCGCGATCCAGCGGCGTGACCTTCTGGCCCAGCACCGTTCCGTCGGCTTCGGTGTAGCTCCAGGAGTCCTGTTTCTGTTTTTCGTGGTAGCTGCGCACTCGAGCCGCGGCTTTTTCCAATGCTTCGCGCTGGGGCGCGGTGATGCGGGTCAGGGCCAGCTCCAGACGTTCACGCGGCAGGATCAAGTCTGCCATCGAGGCGACTTGCAGGCCGTCGAACTTCTGGGTGAATTCCACCAGCGCCGCATCGCCACGCTCGCGCACGGCTTTGATGATGTCCAGCACCCGCTGATTGACCGAGTCGTCAGACACACTTTCCCAGCTCAGCAGATGATCCAGATGATGTGCGAAATCCGGGTCAGCAGCGTTGAGTCGGCGAATTGCAGTCGGTGCGGTCATAGCGAGAGCCTCATAGGAATGGCAAAAACTCAGGCGCCCTAACTTAGCAGTCGTTTCCGCTTGGGCACCTGAGAATTCTGGCTATGAGGCGGATAGACGGGCGCGACTTAACGTCGCGCAGGTGAATCAGCCGCGGTGTCGAGACTCCACTGCCTTGCGCAGGGTGTCGATCAACGCCTGGATACGGGCGTGCTGCATTTTCATCGAAGCTTTGTTGACGATCAGACGGGAGCTGATGTCAGCGATGAAATCCTGTGGTTCCAGGCCATTGGCCCGCAGCGTGTTACCGGTGTCGACCACGTCGATGATCTTGTCGGCCAGACCGATCAGCGGTGCCAGCTCCATCGAGCCGTAGAGCTTGATGATGTCAACCTGACGACCCTGCTCGGCGTAGTAACGCTTGGCAACGTTGACGAACTTGGTGGCAACGCGCAGTCGGCCCTTGGGCTCGACTGCGCCAATTTTGCCGGCGGTCATCAGCTTGCACAGGGCAATTCGTAGGTCCAGCGGCTCGTAGAGGCCCTGGCCGCCGTATTCCATCAGCACATCTTTACCGGCGACGCCCAGGTCCGCGGCACCATGTTCGACGTAAGTCGGCACATCGGTGGCGCGCACGATCAGCAGACGTACGTCGGGCTGGGTCGTGGGGATGATCAGCTTGCGGCTCTTGTCCGGATTCTCGGTCGGCACGATGCCTGCTTCAGCCAGAAGCGGCAGGGTGTCGTCAAGGATGCGGCCCTTGGACAGTGCGATGGTCAACATGGGAAACGTCAGTCCTTATCAAGGTACTCATGTCCGGTCGCAAACGGCGCCGGACACACATCGAGCCGGTAACCGGCTCGACTGAACAATTCAACGGGCGCGTCCCTGCGCCCATGCAGCAGAAACTAGCCCGGTACGCGGCGGATCTTGGCGCCGAGCATCTGCAGTTTCTCTTCGATGCACTCGTAACCACGGTCGATGTGGTAGATGCGATCGATCAGGGTGTCGCCTTCGGCGATCAGTGCCGAGATTACCAGGCTGGCCGAAGCACGCAGGTCGGTGGCCATGACTGGCGCGCCTTTCAGCTTCTCGGTGCCGGTAACGATGGCGGTGTTGCCCTCGACCTGGATCTTGGCGCCCATGCGGTGCAACTCATACACGTGCATGAAACGATTTTCGAAGATCGTCTCGATCACCGCACCGGTGCCTTCGGCAATGGCGTTGAGGGAGATGAACTGCGCCTGCATATCGGTCGGGAACGCCGGGTACGGAGCGGTACGCACATTGACGGCTTTTGGCCGCTTGCCGTGCATGTTCAGCTCGATCCAGTCATCGCCGCAGGTGATTTCGGCACCCGACTCACGGAGTTTTTCCAGAACGGCTTCGAGGATGGTCGGATCAGTGTCCTTGACCTTCACACGGCCGCCGGTCACGGCAGCTGCCACCAGGTAGGTGCCGGTTTCGATACGGTCCGGCATCACTTTATAGGTGGCCGGGTGCAGACGCTCAACGCCATCGATGGTGATGGTGTCGGTGCCGGCGCCAGTGATCTTGGCACCCATGGCGATCAGGAAGTTCGCCAGGTCGATGACTTCAGGCTCGCGAGCGGCGTTAGCCAGAACGCTGCGGCCCTTGGCCAGAGCGGCGGCCATCATGATGTTTTCGGTACCGGTCACGCTGACGGTGTCGAAGAAGAAGTGCGCACCGCGCAAGCCGCCTTCAGGCGCCTTGGCCTTGATGTAGCCGCCCTCGACATCGATGACTGCGCCCATGGCTTCGAGGCCACGGATGTGCAGGTCGACCGGACGCGAACCAATGGCGCAACCGCCAGGCAGCGCGACTTCGGCTTCACCGAAACGGGCAACCATCGGCCCCAATACCAGGATCGAGGCACGCATGGTTTTCACCAGTTCGTACGGCGCGATCAGGGTCTTGATGGTGCGTGGGTCGATTTCGACGCTCAGCTTCTCGTCGATCACCGGCTCGATGCCCATGCGACCGAACAGCTCGATCATGGTGGTGATGTCGTGCAGGTGCGGCAGGTTGGCCACGGTGACCGGGCCATCACACAACAGAGTGGCCGCAAGGATCGGCAGGGCAGAGTTCTTTGCCCCGGAGATGCGGATTTCGCCATCAAGACGAACGCCACCAGTAATAATCAATTTATCCATAAGAATCTCGACGCCCTTGGGCTCAGGTGCGCTCGGCCCAGGCCGCGCTGCTGAAAAATTTCATAGTGACCGCATGGATGCTGCCATCGGTGATCCATGGGTTCAAATGGGCATAGATCTGCTGCTGACGCTTCACCGGGCTCAACGCCGCCAGTTCATCGCTAATCACGTTCAGTTGAAAGTTGCAGCCTTCGCCCTCAACTTCAACCTGCACAGATAAAAAAGTCTCGGACAGCTTTCCTTCGAGAAAGCTCTTCACTTCGGTGGCCTGCATGCTCAACCTCAATCGGCGCTCTGCGCGCGCGGGTCGGACATCATACAAAAAAGCCCCGCGCCTGCGAACCCCGCATTCACAGGACTCTGACGGGGGGCTTCTTTATAGATGCCGGTTAGGGGTGCGCCAACAGCTCGGTCAATTCGCTGACCTGAGCGATTTCGCGCATGTCTTCGGGCATTGCGCGGATGCTGACGGCCTTGCCGGCCGCCTCTGCATCACGCATGAAACACAGCAGCAGCGACAAGCCGACACTGCTGGATTTCAACACCGCCGAACAATCGACCACCACGGCGGGGGCCGTACTGGCTTTGATCAGCGCCTGGCCCTGCTTGCGCAGACCCGGGCCGGTGCGGTAATCCAGCATGCCGCTCAACCGCAGCTCGCCGGACTCGCTCATGCGAATGGCCGATACACTCATTGTGCTGGCTTCTCGGTGCTGGCCTTGGCTTTGGCGACTTCCCCGGCCCAACCATTGATGGTCTTGTCCAGGTCGTTGCCATTGCGCTGCATCGCGTCAGCAAACTGATCGCGGAACAGCTTGCCAATGTTGATGCCGTTGATGATCACGTTGCGCAGCTTCCACTCGCCATTGATCTTCTCGAGCGTGTACTGCACCGGATAAATCGCGCCGTTGCTGCCCTTGACCGTCATGCCAATGCTGGTGCGGTCGCCCGACTCATCCTTGGCAGGATCAACGACGATGCCCTGGTTGTTGTACTCCAGCAAGGCGTTGCCGTAGAACTGGAACAGGCCTTTCTTGAAGTTTTCCTGAAAGGTCTGCATTTGCGCAGGCGTGGCTTTGCGCGAGTACTTGACCGTCATGATGCTTTTGGAAATGCCCTCGGCATCCACCACAGGTCCGACGATGGTGTTCAGCGCCGTATAAAAGTCCTGCGGGTCCTGCTTGTACTTCTCTTTATTGGCCGACAGATCGGCAAGCATCCGATTGGTCGTGTCCTGCACGAGCGCGTGCGCGGAAGAATCCGCCACGGCGTTGCCCATCAGCGGCAATGTTGCAAGCAGTACCAGCAGGCCACGTCGCAAGGTAGAAATCATTCAAAAGCTCCTCATTTAGCGTCTTTGCTAACGGTATTGAGCAGGAATTTACCGATCAAGTCCTCGAGCACCAGCGACGACTGGGTGTCGTGGATGGTTCCACCATCCTTGAGCAAGGCTTGTTCCCCGCCCACGCTGATACCGATGTACTTCTCGCCCAACAGGCCAGCCGTCAGGATAGATGCAGTGGAGTCAGTCGGCAGATTATCTACGCGCTTTTCCAATTGCATGGTCACCCGGCCGGTGAAACTGTCGCGGTCCAGATCGATCGCCGTAACCTTGCCGATAGTCACACCGGCCATGGTCACTTTAGCTCTGACAGTCAAACCGGCGATATTGTCGAAGTAGGCATAAAGTTTATACGTATCGGTGTTTGCGGTCGGGGACAGGCCACTGACCCGCAACGCAAGCAGCAACAAGCCAGGATGCCAGCCAGCAAGAAAAGGCCGACACCGATTTCCAGGGTGCGGTTTTGCATCAGAAATCTCCAAACATCAGGGCGGTCAAAATAAAGTCCAGGCCGAGCACTGCCAAAGAGGCATACACCACGGTCTTGGTTGTGGCACGACTGATCCCCTCGGAAGTAGGCTCGCAATCATAGCCTTGGAATACGGCAATCCAGGTCACGACAAAGGCGAAGACGACACTTTTGATGATGCCGTTGAGCACATCACCATTGAACGTCACGCTGTTCTGCATGTTCGCCCAGTAGGAGCCGTCATAGACACCCAGCCAGTCGACTGCCACCCACGAACCGCCCCAGATCCCGACGACGCTGAAAATCATCGCCAGCACCGGCAGGGAAATGAAACCGGCCCACAGGCGCGGGGCAATGATGTACTTGAGCGGATCGACGCCAATCATTTCCAGACTGGACAACTGCTCGGTGGACTTCATGTTGCCGATTTCGGCAGTCAGGGCCGAACCTGCGCGCCCGGCAAACAGCAATGCAGTCACCACCGGCCCCAGTTCACGCAGCAACGTCAGGGCAACCATCTGCCCGACAGCCTGTTCCGAACCGTAGCTGGACAGGATATTGAAGCCTTGCAGCGCCAACACCATGCCGATGAACACCCCGGAGACGACGATGATCACCAGGGACATCACGCCGACCGAATGCAATTGCTTGATCAGCAAACCAAAACCGCCGCCAATACCGCCGCGGCTAAACAATGCGTGAAACAGGAAAATCGTCGCCCGCCCGAACACCCCGACGGCATCGATAGCCCCGTGGCCGAACCGGCGCACTTTTTCTATCAGTGAAATCTTGCGCATCAGCGCTTCCCCAGAAGATCTGCGCGGTAATCCGTCGCTGGAAAGTGATAGGCGACCGGACCATCGGGGTCACCTGTCATGAATTGACGGATACGTGGCTCCTGAGAATTCATCAATTCGTCAGGCGTGCCCTGCCCCAGCACTTGCCCATCACCCACTACATAAATGTAATCGGCAATGCTCGCGGTCTCTGCCAGATCGTGGGAGACCACGATGCTGGTGATGCCCAACGCATCGTTGAGCAGACGGATCAGGCGCACCAGTACGCCCATGGCGATCGGGTCCTGCCCCACAAAGGGCTCGTCATACATGAGGATTTGCGGATCGAGGGCAATCGCTCGCGCCAGCGCGACACGACGCTTCATGCCACCAGACAGTTCGTCGGGCATGAGATCGATGGCGCCGCGCAAGCCAACGGCCTGCAATTTAAGCAGGACGATGTCACGGATCATTTCTTCCGGCAGCTCGGTATGAACCCGTAGCGGGAAGGCGACGTTCTCGAACACATCCAGATCGGTAAACAACGCCCCGCTCTGGAACAGCACACCCATGTGCTTGCGCGCATCGAACAAATCGCTGCGCGACAACTTGGGCAGGTTCTGACCGTTGACCCAGACTTCACCGCTATTAGGTCGCAACTGGGCGCCCATCAGCCGTAACAGGGTGGTCTTGCCACACCCGGAAGGCCCCATGATACCGGTGACCTTGCCGCGTGGGATGCGGATATCGACGTTATTGAAAATGCTGCGCGCACCGCGCTTGAAGGTCAGTCCCTTCAGCTCGACCGCGTAGGCGTTATCGGCACTCATCTAAACTCCTTGCGATGCAGCCTCTCACTCGGACGCCTGGCTTTCTGACGAAAGCACATACCTCCCCGGGCAGGCCGAACTGGCGGCGAACTATATCACTGCAATAGCCAAGCGCCCAAGGCCCAAGCCGGGGCATGTTCAGCAAGAGGACAGGCAAAAAGCCGCATTTGGAGTATTTCGGTAACAGGTATTAACAAAGCACGACGAACTAACGTGAGGGTTTCGATCATTACCGCTATAATCGCCGCCTTTTCATCGGGCTATACGATTCTGACATGAGCCAATCAAGCGACCTGATTCAATCGGCACAACGCACCATCCGCCTCGAAGTGGAAGCCGTACAAGGCTTACTGCCCCATATCGACGCTGATTTCGTACGCGCTTGCGAGATGATTCTGGCCAGCAAAGGCCGCGTAGTCGTGGTCGGCATGGGCAAGTCGGGGCATATCGGTAACAAAATTGCCGCCACCCTGGCCAGCACCGGCACCACGGCGTTTTTCGTACACCCGGCCGAAGCCAGTCATGGCGACATGGGCATGATCACCCGCGACGACATCATTGTGGCGCTGTCGAACTCAGGCTCTACCAATGAGATCGTTACGCTGCTGCCGCTGATCAAGCGTCTGGGCATCCAGTTGATCAGCATGACCGGCAATCCCGATTCGCCATTGGCCAAGGCTGCCGAGGTCAACCTCAACGTTCACGTGGAGCACGAAGCCTGCCCGCTGAACCTGGCGCCGACCTCATCGACCACCGCCGCGCTGGTCATGGGCGATGCCCTGGCCGTGGCGCTGCTCGAAGCCCGCGGTTTTACCGCAGAAGACTTCGCATTTTCCCACCCGGGCGGCGCGCTCGGCCGACGCTTACTACTAAAAGTGGAAAACGTCATGCACGCCGGCGAAGAGTTGCCGCAAGTCCAGCGTGGCACGCTACTCAAGGATGCCCTGATGGAAATGACCCGCAAGGGCCTGGGCATGACCGTCATTCTGGAAGCCGACGGCAAGCTGGCTGGGATTTTCACTGACGGCGACTTGCGCCGCTCCCTGGATCGCACGATCGACATTCACCGGGCGACCATCGATGAAGTGATGACCGCTCACGGCAAGACCGCACGCGCCGAGATGCTTGCCGCCGAAGCCCTGAAGATCATGGAAGACAACAAAATCAGCGCACTGGTAGTGGTCGACAGCGAAGACCGTCCGGTCGGCGCCTTGAACATGCACGATTTGCTGCGTGCAGGAGTAATGTAATGAGCAACGACCTGCTGCAACGCGGCAAACAAATCAAACTGGCCGTGTTCGACGTCGATGGCGTCCTGACCGACGGGCGCCTGTACTTCCTCGAAGACGGCAGTGAATTCAAGACATTCAGCACCCTCGACGGCCAAGGCATCAAGATGTTGATGGCAGCCGGCGTGCAGACCGCTATCATCAGCGGCCGCAAGACCCCTGTGGTCGAACGGCGGGCAAAAAACCTCGGCATTCCACACCTCTACCAGGGTCGCGAAGACAAACTGGTGGTACTCGACGAGCTTCTTGCCCAACTCAACCTAAGCTATGAACAAGTTGCCTACCTCGGTGACGACCTGCCTGACCTGCCGGTGATTCGCCGCGTCGGGCTGGGCATGGCGGTGGCCAATGCCGCCAGTTTCGTGCGCGAACACGCCCACGGCATCACCCTGGCCCGTGGCGGCGAAGGTGCTGCCCGCGAATTCTGCGAACTGATCCTGCGCGCCCAGGGCCGCCTCGATGCGGCTAACGCCGCGTACCTGTGAGCCCATTATGCTGAGCAAAAAGTTTCGCAATTTCTTGATGTTCTGTTGCATCGCCGCGATATTCGCAGCGGTCGGCTACTGGAACATCAGCCCGGAACGCTTCCTCGACAAGCCAGTGGCCAAGGTCGATGTCAGCCAGATCGACTATTACGCACTCAACGCCCACAGCGTGCAGTACCTGCCGGACGGCGGCTTGCAGTACGACTTGACGTCCGACAAGGTCGAACACCTCAAGGCGAGCGATGTGTCACTGCTGACCAACCCCGACCTGAACATGTACCGCGGCACCGAGTTTCCGTGGCATGTCACAAGCTTGCGTGGCGAGGTGAATCCGGACGGCACTCAGGTAGAGCTGATCGACTCGGTACGTATCGCACGGACCGATGAAAAGAACCGCGAGATGATTATTACCAGTACTCGCATGACAGTGTTCCCGCAGCAGCAATATGCGCAGACCGAGCAACCCGTTAGAATCGACGGCGCTGGCGGTGTATCGACTGGCAACGGAATGAAAGCGTATTTGAAAGAAAGCAGGATACACCTGCTATCGAACGTAAGAGGACAGTATGAGGCTCGTTAAAACCCTCCCTATTTTGCTCAGTCTGGGCGCAGCACTGGGAAGCGTGAGCGCCTGGGCTCTGCCGGACGATAGTACGAAACCGATCCGTATCCAGGCCGACGATGCCCAGCTCGATGACAAGCAAGGTATCGCCACCTATAAAGGTGATGTAATCATCACCCAGGGTTCGATGAAGGTTACCGGCAATACCGTGACCATCACTCGTACAAAGGATGGCCAGATCGATGTCGTAACGTCGGTGGGCAACCTGGCGTACTTCGAGCAGTTGCAAAAAACCACCTCCCCACAGCCAGTCAAAGGCTATGGCAAGACTGTCCAGTACCATGCCCAGCAAAACCGCATCGTGCTGATCGATCAAGCCAAAGTCATCAGCGATGACGGCAGCACCACCGAAGGCGAGAAAATCGTCTACGACACGGTGAAACAGGTGGCTACGGCCGGCCGCGCCACTGGCTCGCCGATCACAACGCCGCGCCAACGGATCGACATGGTGATCCCGCCGAAGCAGAAGGCCCAGTAATGGCAACTCTGAAAGCCCAGCATCTGGCCAAGAGCTACAAGAGCCGCCAGGTCGTGCGTGACGTCAGCCTGTCCATCGACAGCGGTCAGATCGTCGGCCTGCTTGGCCCGAACGGCGCCGGCAAGACCACCTGCTTTTACATGATCGTTGGCCTGGTACAAGCCGACCAGGGTCGCGTACTGATCGACGATCTGGACGTCAGCCACCAGCCTATGCACGGTCGTGCAAAGGCCGGTATCGGCTATCTTCCGCAAGAAGCGTCGATCTTCCGCAAACTCTCGGTCGCCGATAACATCATGGCCATCCTCGAGACCCGCAAGGAACTCGACAAGGCCGCTCGCCGCAAAGAGCTGGAAAGCCTGCTGCAGGAATTCCACATCAGCCACATCCGTGACAACCTCGGCATGAGCCTGTCCGGTGGTGAACGACGCCGAGTGGAAATCGCCCGGGCCTTGGCCACCAACCCGAAATTCATCCCGCTCGACGAACCTTTCGCCGGTGTAGACCCGATTTCGGTAGGCGACATCAAGCAGATCATCCATCACCTCAAGGCCAAAGGCATTGGCGTGCTGATCACCGACCACAACGTCCGTGAAACACTGGATATCTGCGAAACCGCCTACATCGTCAACGATGGTCAGCTAATTGCCGAAGGTGACTCCGCCACCATCCTGGCCAACGAACTGGTCAAGGAAGTGTATCTGGGCCACGAGTTCCGCCTGTAAGCACCGAGGTGTCTGGCTAGTCGACAGAGCGCATGGCGCAATTAACACATCGCTGTGTTTTTTATTGTTACGGCGCTCTAGGCAAACACTTCAGTTTCAGGCATATAATTTGCTTAAGTTTGGCGCTTCGGCGCCCTGTAGTGGATGGCGCATGCGCGCCGGCGAATAAGGTGTTAAGCCCCTGCCATGAAACCATCGCTAGTCTTGAGAATGGGCCAGCAGCTGACGATGACACCTCAGCTGCAACAGGCCATCCGCCTGCTCCAATTGTCGACCCTGGACCTGCAACAGGAAATCCAGGAGGCCCTGGAGTCCAATCCGATGCTCGAACGCCAGGAAGAAGGCGACGACTTCGATAACGCCGACCCATTGGCCGACAAAGCCGAACAACCACCCAACGCCGACATTCAGGAACCCTCCTACCAGGAAACCGCCCCGACGGTGGATAACCTCGAGGAAGGGGACTGGAACGAGCGCATTCCCAACGAACTGCCCGTCGATACCGCCTGGGAAGACGTTTACCAGACCAGCGCCAGCAGCCTGCCGAGCAACGATGACGACGAGTGGGATTTCACCACCCGTACATCCGCCGGCGAAAGCCTGCAAAGCCACCTGCTCTGGCAACTGAACCTGGCGCCGATGTCCGACACCGATCGCCTGATCGCCGTGACCTTGATCGATTGCATCAACAATCAGGGCTACCTGGACGAAACCCTCGAGGAAATCCTCGAAGCCTTCGATCCGGAACTGGACATCGAGCTGGACGAAATCGAAGCCGTCCTGCATCGCATCCAGCAATTCGAACCGGCCGGCATCGGCGCCCGCAACCTGGGCGAGTGCCTGTTGCTGCAATTGCGTCAACTGCCCGCCAAAACACCTTGGCTGGCTGAGGCCAAGCGCCTGGTCACCGATTACATCGACCTGCTCGGCAGCCGCGACTACAGCCAACTGATGCGCCGCATGAAGCTCAAGGAAGATGAACTGCGCCAGGTGATCGAGCTGGTCCAGAGCCTGAACCCGCGTCCAGGCTCGCAGATCGAGTCCAGCGAAGCCGAATACGTCGTGCCCGACGTCATCGTGCGCAAGGATAATGAGCGCTGGCTGGTGGAGTTGAATCAAGAGTCAGTGCCAAAGCTGCGGGTCAACGCCCAGTACGCCGGCTTCGTGCGCCGCGCCGACACCAGTGCCGACAACACCTTCATGCGTAATCAGTTGCAGGAAGCCCGCTGGTTCATCAAGAGCCTGCAAAGCCGTAACGAAACCCTGATGAAAGTCGCCACCCAGATCGTCGAGCACCAGCGCGGTTTCCTGGAGTACGGCGACGAAGCCATGAAGCCGCTGGTCCTGCATGACATCGCCGAAGCGGTGGGCATGCACGAATCGACGATTTCACGGGTGACCACCCAAAAGTTCATGCATACCCCACGGGGCATTTATGAACTGAAATACTTTTTCTCCAGCCATGTCAGCACCTCTGAAGGCGGCGAATGCTCGTCCACAGCGATCCGCGCGATCATCAAAAAACTGGTTGCCGCGGAAAATCAGAAAAAGCCGTTGAGTGACAGCAAGATCGCTGGTTTACTGGAGGCACAAGGCATTCAGGTGGCTCGCCGCACCGTCGCCAAGTACCGCGAGTCCTTAGGGATCGCGCCTTCGAGCGAACGCAAGCGGTTGATGTAAGCCACGCCACAGCGTTCCAGTGGCAGGTACCTTTACCTGCCGCTTTATGCACTGGCAACGAAGGAGAAGCTGTATGCAAGTCAACATCAGTGGACACCAACTGGAAGTGACCGAACCCCTGCGCACCTACATCGGCGAAAAACTCGACCGATTAGAGAGGCATTTCGACAAGATCACCAACGTGCAAGTCACGATGACCGTCGAGAAGCTGCTGCAGAAAATCGAAGCCACGCTGCATATCCCCGGCGGAGAAGTGGTCGCCAATGCCGAGCATAACGACATGTATGCCGCTATTGACCTACTGACCGACAAGCTGGATCGCCAACTTAAAAAGCATAAGGAAAAGACCCAGAGCCTCCTTCAGGGCGCAACCGGTCGTTAACACTCCCAACCCATGATCCGACTTGAAAGTATCCTGACCCCCGGCCGTTCCCTCGTGAACGTGCCGGGCGGCAGTAAAAAGAAAGCCCTCGAACAAATTGCCAACCTGATCGCCCGGGAAGTCCCGGATCTGGAGATGCAAGATGTCTTCGAGGCTCTGATTGCCCGTGAAAAACTCGGTTCCACCGGTTTTGGCAACGGCATTGCTATCCCCCACTGTCGCCTGAAGGGCTGCACCTCGCCCATCAGTGCCTTGATGCACCTTGACGCACCTATCGATTTCGACGCCATCGACGGCGCTCCGGTTGACCTGCTGTTCGTGCTGCTGGTCCCGCAAGCCGCCACCGATGCGCACCTGGAATTACTGCGCCAGATCGCCAGCATGCTTGATCGCAAGGAAGTACGCGAAAAACTGCGCAGTGCCCCGAGCAACGAAGCCTTGTATCAGGTTGTCCTGAGCGAGCAAAACGGTCACTAATCATGCGTTTGATCATTGTCAGTGGCCGCTCCGGCTCAGGTAAAAGTACTGCACTCGATGTCCTTGAGGACAACGGCTACTACTGCATCGACAACCTGCCGGCCGGCCTGCTGCCGGAGTTGGCCGAACGCGCGCTGATTCATACAGAGCTGGCTCAGCCGCTGGTCGCCGTTTCCATCGACGCCCGCAACCTGCCCAGTCACCTGACGCGATTCCCCGAATTACTTGAAGAAGTTCGCGGTCGGCATATCCAGTGCGATGTGCTGTATCTGGACGCCGATGAAGAAACCCTGCTCAAGCGTTTCTCGGAAACCCGCCGCCGTCACCCGCTGAGCACCGCCAACCGCTCATTGGCCGAGGCGATAGAAGACGAAACTCAACTGCTGGGGCCGATTGCAGACCTGGCCGACCTCAAGGTCAACACCACCAACCTGAACCTGTACCAACTGCGCGACACCATCAAGCTGCGCCTGTTGAATCAGCCTGAGCCCGGCACGGCGTTCCTGGTGGAGTCTTTCGGGTTCAAGCGTGGCATGCCAGTAGATGCCGACGTGGTGTTCGATGTGCGCTGCCTGCCCAATCCTTATTGGAAACCGGAGCTGCGCGCACAGTCCGGGCTCGATCAACCGGTAGCCGAATACCTGGCAGCACAGCCGGACGTCGAAGAAATGTTCCAGGACATTTATGGTTATCTGTTCAAGTGGCTTCCGCGTTTTGCTGCCAGCAATCGCGCTTACGTCACCATCGCCATTGGCTGTACCGGCGGTCATCACCGCTCCGTCTACCTGACCGAACGTCTGGGCCAGGCCCTGCAACAATCCCTGAAGAACGTCCAGGTTCGCCACCGCGACCTCAGCTAAAGGATTCACAACGCGATGCCTGCTCTGGAAATTGAAATCATCAACAAACTGGGCCTGCATGCCCGTGCTTCAGCGAAATTCGTTGGGGTTGCCGGTCAGTTTCCCTGCCAGATCAGAGCGGGACGCACCCCGCAAGCCATGGTCGATGGCAAAAGCATCATGGCCATGATGATGCTCGCCGCCGGCAAGGGCAGCAAAATCCATCTGAGTACTGAAGGTGAGCAAGAGCAAGAAGCGCTGGATGCACTGGTGGCGCTGATCAATAACTTCTTCGACGAAGGCGAATAAATCAAAAAATCGCAGCCCTCGGCAGCCCCGCTCCCTATCTCGGAGCTGCCGAAGGCTGCGATCTTTTTCAAGCCAGTGCCGTATCCATCACCATCATCAAACAAAACCCCAGCAGCAACCCCAGACTCGCCAGTTTGTCGTGACCATTACGCCGCGACTCTGGGATGATTTCATGGGTCACCACCAGCAGCATCGCCCCGGCCGCCAGCGCCAAACCCAATGGCAACAACAATTCAGCCAGGCTAACCAGCCACGCACATAACAGTGCGAAGACCGGCTCTACCAGCCCTGACGCAGCACCGATCAGGAACGCCTTGGCCCGCGACATCCCGGCCCCGGCCAATATCAACGCGATCACCAGCCCTTCGGGTACGTCTTGCAAGGCGATACCCATGGCCAGGCTGTCGGCGTCGGGCATACCGCCGCCGGCCGAAACCCCGACCGCCATGCCCTCGGGAATGTTGTGGGCGATGATGGCGAACACAAACAGCCAGATTCGCGGTGGAATCACCGGTCGCTGCAAGGTGCCGACGAGCATTTCCGGGCTGGCCCCGGAAACCTTGCGATCCACCAGAAACAGCCCGAATGCGCCGAACATGATACCGAAGCTGATTAGTCCACTGGCCGCCCAAGGCGTCAGCCCCAGGCTTTCGGCCGCAGAAATGCCCGGGACGATTAGCGAGAACGCGGTCGCCGCGAGCATCACCCCGGCACCGAAACCGAGCAGGGTATCGCTGAGCGTCCGCGGCATGCGCCGAATCACCAGCACCGGCACCGCCCCCAGCGCAGTACCCAAGGCGCAGATCGCCCCTCCTTGCAGGGCACGCGACAGCTTCGGTTCCAGGTCTAGCCATGCCAACCCTTGGGCTGCCAACAACGTCATACCCGCCAGCAGTAACAACGATCCCAGTGCGTAACGAAACATTCGTCCACTTCCGATCGCCAATGTTTCAGTGCCCATAGTCGGCCTTGGATTCTTGTTATCGATGACTTAAACCAGTGCAGCCTGATAGCGCGCCGCGACTTCAGGCCAATTAATCACGTTGTAGAACGCGTTGATGTATTCCGGTCGACGGTTCTGATAGTCGCAGGTAGTACGCGTGCTCCCAGACGTCGAGGCCGAGGATGGGCGTGTTGCCATTCATCAACGGGCTGTCCTGATTGCCGCTACTCTCCACTATCAGGGTCTTTTGCGGCGTGACGCTCAACCACGCCCAGCCACTGCCGAAACGCGTCAACGCTGCTTTGGTGAACGCCTCTTTAAAACGATCCAGGCCACCCAGTTGCTCATCAATAGCCTCGGCCAGCGCACCGTCAGGCTTGCCTCCAGCATGGGGCGCCATGATTTCCCAGAACAGCGAATGGTTGGCGTGGCCGCCGCCCTGATTAATCACCGCTGCGCGAAGCTTTTCCGGGAGTTGCTGGACGCTGGCCACCAGTTTTTCCACCGACCATTCGGCAAACTCGGTGCCTTCGACGGCCGCGTTGAGGTTGTTGATATAGGTCTGGTGGTGCTTGGTGTAGTGGATTTCCATGGTCTGCGCATCGATATGCGGTTCCAGGGCGTCGTAGGCGTAGGGCAAGGCAGGCAAGGTAAAAGCCATGTTCAATGGACTCCATGTTGATGAGAGGCGGGCTGATGCCGGGGCGATGCAGCATCCATGTGCAACAGCCGATGGGTGCGCGGGTATTCGCCGTACTCACTGATGAAATTCAGCAGTTCGACGTAGGTCTTGCTGCTCTGGCGCAACGCCGCCTCGCGCAGCGCCGGAGCCAGTCGCGCGTCCTGCATCGTCTGCAACAACCGTTGATGGATGGCGCACAGGTACTCGGCGCTCTCCTCCGGCTGGTTCAGACGCAAGTGCAGATCCGCGAGGTTGTGGTGAGAAATCACGCAAGCAGCCACCGCTTCATCGGCATCCGCCCAACGCTCAAACAACACCTGGGCCAGCGCCAGTGCCTGCAAGTAAGCCTCGCGGGCATCGACGAATTCGCCCAGCATGAAACAGCGATTAGCCCTTTCGATCGTGCGTTTCCAGTGCTCCATGGTGAGCCTCCAAAGCGGTAGCGGTGATTACACGCCGCCTGCGGTGAGCTTTTCTGGATTGAGCAACTCTTCCAGCTGGCTGCGCGACAGGTCGGTGTGTTCCAGAGCGATATCAATCACCGGACGGCCCTGCTGATACGCCTTCTTGGCGATCTCAGCGGCTTTTTGGTAACCAATGATCGGGTTGAGTGCGGTAACCAGAATCGGGTTGCGCGACAGCGCTTCCTTGAGCCGGGCCTCGTTGACCTTGAAGCTGGCGATGGCCTTGTCACCCAGCAGACGGCTGGCGTTGGCCAGCAATTCGATGCTGCTCAGCAGGTTTTGGGCGATGATCGGCAGCATCACGTTCAATTCGAAGTTGCCCGACTGGCCGGCGATGGTGATCACCGTGTCGTTGCCGATCACTTGAGCGGCGACCATCGCGGTGGCTTCCGGGATCACCGGGTTGACCTTGCCGGGCATGATCGAGGAGCCGGGCTGAAGACTCGGGGATCTGCAGCTCGCCGAAGCCGGTGTTGCGGGCCGGAGCCCATCCAGCGCAGGTCGTTGCAGATCTTTCATCAGCGACACGGCGGTGGCCTTGAGCTGTCCGGAGACCGCGACCGCCGTGTCCTGCGAGCCGATCAGCGCGAACAGGTCCTTGCCAGGCTTGAATTGCACCTGAGTCAGTTTGCTCAACTGCTGACTGAATCGCGCCGCGAACTCCGGATGCGCGTTGATCCCGGTGCCCACCGCTGTGCCGCCCTGCGCCAGGGATTGCAGGCTCGGTAGCAAATCTTGCAGGTGGCCGATATTGGCCTTGAGCTGTTGCGCCCAACCGTTGAGCACCTGACTCATGCGCACCGGCATGGCATCCATCAGGTGAGTGCGGCCGGTTTTGACGTGATGATGAACCTGCTCGGCCTTGTGCTCGATCACCTGCACCAGATGCACCAGCGTCGGCAGCAATTGCTCGTGCAGCGCCAGTGCGGCACTGACGTGGATGGTGGTCGGAATGATGTCGTTGCTGCTCTGGCCGCAGTTGACGTGATCGTTGGGGTTCACCGGCTCGCCGAGCAGTCGGCTGGCCAGGGTGGCGATCACTTCGTTGGCGTTCATGTTGGAGCTGGTGCCAGAGCCAGTCTGGAAGATATCCACCGGGAAGTGCTGCATAAAGTTGCCTTCGAGCAGCCCTTGCGCTGCGTCGA
Organism: Pseudomonas sp. 10S4; assembly: GCF_034344865.1. Taxonomy (NCBI): domain Bacteria; kingdom Pseudomonadati; phylum Pseudomonadota; class Gammaproteobacteria; order Pseudomonadales; family Pseudomonadaceae; genus Pseudomonas; species Pseudomonas sp. 10S4. The sequence goes on along the minus strand of NZ_CP133774.1, from coordinate 2,924,687 downwards.
CGATGGCTTTGCCCTGGGACTCGCTGATTTGCTTGAGCTCGACGTTGGCCCCGGCGGCCGGCAGCCTTTGCCAGGATCAACGCGCGGATGAACTGCACCGGCATAGGTTTGCCGCTGATCGGGAAGTTATCCACCGCGCGCTGGGTTTGCGCGCCATAGAGGGCGTCTTCGGGGACCTGAAGCTCGCCCATGCTGTCACGTTCGATACGCGTGTTATTCATCGGGAAATCCTTGCACCAGTTCTATGAGAGGAATCGAAGGCTGCAACTCGCAGGTCGCCAGTTGCCAGGTGTAGCTTTGCCAGCGCTTGAGGCGGCACTTACACAGGGAGAGGCGTTCCAGTTCGCGCAATGGGCGCCAGGCCTGGTCGAGGCAGAAGGTGCGCCAGTGCCACGGCAGCGCGACATCGGCGGCGGTGTCGAGCAACAAACGGAAGGAAGTTTCGGCGATGGTCCAGGGAGACGTTGCCGTGCAACAGGCCAGATACCGACCTTCGGCCAGGTAATGGTCGATCAGGCGAGGCTCATCGGGGTCCATCGCGCAACGGATCTGGCGACTCATCCAGCGCCAGCTTTCGAGGTAAGGCTGCTCGTGCAAGGCAGAACTCATGATCCGGGCTCATTCGGTAATGAGATTTATTATTAGATGATAATGAGAACCAAAACAACCCCGAGAAATTAGATGAGATCCATTGTGGGAGCGAGCTTGCTCGCGATGACGGTCGACCATTCAACATATGTGTCGTCTGACACACTGCTATCGTGAGCAAGCTCGCTCCCACAGGGGACGGTGTGAACGCCATAAAAAAAGGCGCGCCATCCGTTTGGATGACGCGCCTTTTTGTGTAACGGTGTGGGTCAGCTACCCGCCACCGTCATCCGCTCGATCAACACCGAACCGGTGCGAATGTTGCTGCGCAGTTCCAGGTCATTCCCCACGGCAACGATCTGTTTGAACATGTCGCGCATGTTGCCGGCGATCGTGACTTCCTGGACCGCGAACTGGATTTCACCGTTCTCGACCCAGAAACCCGCCGCGCCACGGGAGTAATCGCCGGTGACCATGTTCAAGCCGTGGCCCATCAACTCGGTGACCAGCAGACCACGCCCCATGCGACGCAACAGGGCAGCCTGATCTTCATCGCCATGGGTCACGAACAGGTTGTGCACGCCGCCCGCGTTGGCGGTGCTCGGCATTCCCAGCTTGCGTCCGGAATAGGTACCGAGGATGTACGACACCAATACGCCGTTCTCGACGAACGGTTTGGCATAGGTCGCCAAGCCATCGCCATCGAACGCCGAACTGCCCATCGCCTGCATCAGGTGCGGACGCTCATCAAGGGTCAGCCATTCCGGGAACAACTTCTGACCCAGCGTGCCTTCAAGGAACGATGACTTGCGATACAGACTGCCGCCAGACACTGCCGACAGGAAGCTGCCGAACAACCCACCGGCCAACTCGGCCGAAAACAGCACCGGCACTTCGCAAGTTGGCACCGGACGCGCGCCCAAACGGCTCGCTGCCCGTTGCGCGGCACGCTGGCCAATGCTCACCGGGTCAGCCAGCAAAGTGCCCTGACGGCTCACGTCGTACCAATAATCGCGCTGCATCTGGCCTTCGGCCTCGGCGATCATCACGCAGCTCAGGCTGTGGCGGGTCGACGCATAACCGCCGATAAACCCGTGGCTGTTGCCGTAAACGCGGCAGCCCTGGTGGGTGCTGAGGGTAGTGCCGTCGGCGTTCTTGATCCGGCTATCGGTGGCAAATGCCGCCGCTTCACAGGTCAGGGCCATCTCGATGGCTTGCTCGGGGGTGATGTCCCATTGGTGGAACAGGTCGAAATCGTGCAGATCCTTGGCCATCAGCGCGGCGTCGGCCAGGCCTGAGGCTTCGTCTTCAGAGGTGTGCTTGGCGATGGCCAGTGCGGCAGCAACGGTTTCGCGAATCGCTTCCGGACCGCTGGCCGAAGTGCTGGCCGAGCCTTTGCGCTGGCCAACGTACAAGGTGATGCCAAAGCCCTGATCGCGATTGAATTCGACGGTTTCGACTTCTCGCTGACGAACCGATGTCGACAGGCCTTGTTCCAGCGAGACCGCGACTTCACAGGCGCTGGCGCCTTGGCGCTTGGCTTCAGCAATGATCTGCTCGACTTGCTCTTGCAGTGCCGGCAACGCTTGTGGGCCGACGCTTTCAACTGCACTCATGCTGTTCTCCACTCAAATTCTGCTTTCGGCTAGGGCCTTCGAGCGACCGGGCCGGACAAGCGGCCCCCGACTGGTTATCATGGCGGCGTTTCTTTGCGGACGGCCACCATGGTTGATTCTTACGACGACTCCCTCGATACGGGAGAAAAAGCAAATCCCAGGTTAAACGCGAGCTGCATGCTCTGGTTGACCTTGGCGAGCGCCTTACAACACTCAAGCCTGACTTGCTGGCAAAACTGCCGTTGACCGACGCTATGCGCCGGGCCCTGGCCGATGCGCCCAAGCACACCGCGAATATCGCGCGTAAACGGCACCTTATGTTCATCGGCAAACTGATGCGCGACCAGGACACTGACGCCATTCTGACCTTGCTCGATCAACTCGATGCCTCCACCCGGCAGTACAACGAACGTTTCCACGGCCTGGAACGCTGGCGCGATCGCTTGATCGCAGGCGACGACGCGGTCCTGGAGAAATTCGTTGTCGATTACCCGGAGGCTGATCGTCAACAGTTGCGCTCCCTGATCCGTCAGGCCCAGCACGAACTGGCGACCAACAAGCCACCGGCATCGAGCCGTAAAATGTTCAAGTACATCCGTGAGCTGGACGAGACTCAACGCGGTCTGCGTTAAGTTATCGCGGCCCCTGTAGGAGCTGCCGCAGGCTGCGATCTTTTGACGTTGGTTTTGCAAAATCAAAATCAGGATCAAAAGATCGCAGCCTTCGGCAGCTCCTACATCTCCTTACGACCCTGTGCCACCCACAGTGATCGCATCGATTTTCAGCGTTGGCTGGCCGACACCCACCGGCACCGACTGCCCATCCTTCCCGCACGTCCCCACGCCACTGTCCAGCGCCAGATCGTTACCGACCATCGACACCTTGCTCATGGCTTCCGGTCCGTTGCCGATCAACGTCGCGCCTTTGACCGGGGCGGTAATCTTGCCGTCTTCGATCAGGTACGCCTCGCTGGTGGAGAACACGAACTTGCCGCTGGTAATGTCCACCTGACCGCCGCCGAGGTTGGCGCAGTAGATGCCGCGTTTCACCGAGGCGATGATTTCTGCCGGGTCGCTTTCGCCCGCCAGCATGTAGGTGTTGGTCATCCGAGGCATCGGCAGGTGCGCGTAGGATTCACGACGACCGTTACCGGTGCGGGCCACGCCCATCAGGCGCGCGTTGAGCTTGTCCTGCATGTAGCCTTTGAGCACGCCGTTTTCGATCAGCGTGGTGCACTCGGTCGGGGTGCCTTCGTCATCGACGCTCAACGAGCCACGACGACCCGCCAGGGTGCCGTCATCGACGATGGTGCAGAGCTTGGACGCAACCATCTCGCCCATGCGCCCGCTGTAGGCCGAACTGCCCTTGCGGTTGAAGTCGCCTTCCAGGCCGTGGCCGACCGCTTCGTGCAACAGCACACCGGACCAACCCGAACCCAACACCACCGGCAACGTACCAGCCGGCGCCGGAATCGCTTCCAGGTTCACCAGCGCCTGACGCAACGCTTCACGGGCGTAGCCCATGGCACGGTCGTCGCTGAGAAAATAACGATAATCGGTACGACCGCCGCCGCCATGACCACCGCGCTCGCGGCGGCCGTTTTGTTCAACGATCACGCTGACGTTGAAGCGCACCAATGGCCGCACATCCGCCGCCAGGCTGCCGTCGGTGGAAGCCACGAGAATGCGCTCCCAAACCCCGGCCATGCTCACGGTGACTTGCTGGATACGCGGGTCGAGGGCACGGGTCGCGACGTCGATACGCTTGAGCAGTTCGACTTTTTCGGCGCGGGTCATCACTTCCAGCGGGTTGTCCGGACCGTACAACTGGGCGACATCCTGGGTGGTGAACGCTTGCACCGTGCCGTTCTGCCCGGCTCGGGAGATCGAACGCGCGGCACGAGCCGCCGCGCCGAGCGCTTCGAGGGTGATGGCGTTGCTATAGGCAAAACCGGTTTTCTCACCCGATTGCGCCCGCACGCCGACGCCCTGGTCGAGGTTGAAGCTGCCTTCCTTGACGATGCCGTCTTCCAGCGCCCAGGACTCGGAAATCTGGCCCTGGAAATACAGATCGGCAGCATCGATGCCCGGGCCGGCCAGATCGCCGAGCACACTTTGCAGGCTCTCGATGGTCACGCCGCCGGGCGCTAACAGATGGTCACTGACTGAGGACAACAACTCGCTCATATGCTTTACGCCTTAAATTCATCGTTCTGAGGCAGGTCGCTGCGCGCCCTGCGAGAAAAGCGCCGGTGACTGGACACCGGCATCCGCGCCCTGATGGACGCCTGTTCGCTGCTATCGCGTTCGGCCAGCAACACGGCCTCGCCTTGATCCTGTTGCGCCAGCACGCGCCCCCATGGGTCGACGATGGCGGCATGTCCATAAGTCTCTCGCGGTCCCGGATGGGTGCCACCCTGGGCGGCCGCGAGTATGTAGCATTGGGTCTCGATGGCCCGTGCGCGGATCAGTACATCCCAATGGGCCGCGCCAGTCACGGCGGTGAAGGCCGATGGCGCGGTGATCAACTCTGCACCGGCAGCCCGCAATTCGCTGTACAGCTCCGGGAAACGCAGGTCATAACACACTGTCAGGCCGACTCGACCGACGGGTGTGTCTGCCACAACCACCCCACTGCCATAAGCATAGTCATCGGATTCGCGATAACGCCCGCGATCGTCCGCCACATCGACGTCGAACAAGTGCAACTTGTCATACCGTGCAACGGTTTCGCCCTGATCATCCACCAGCAGCGAGCAGGCATGCACTTTCGCCATCGGCTGGTCAGCCGGCGGTAACGGCAAGGTGCCGGCTACTATCCATAACTTGAGGGCGCGGGCGGTCTGTTTCAACCACGGCAGGATCGGACCTTCGCCCAAGGCTTCGGCGCGACCGATATCGGCGATGTCGCGACGCCCCATGGCGGCGAAGTTTTCCGGCAGCACTGCCAGCCGAGCGCCAGCGTTCGCCGCTTGCTCCAGCAAGCGACGGGCCTGGGCCAGATTGGCCAACACATCGCTCTGGCTGACCATTTGAATCACCGCTACAGACATGGCCATTTCCTTATCTGGAATCAACACATACCTGTAGGAGCTGCCGCAGGCTGCGATCTTTTGATTTTCACAAGATCAAAAGATCGCAGCCTGCGGCAGCTCCTACAAGGGGCTTACGGCCATGCTACTCCATCGGTTTGGAGAGTGGCTTTTGAAAAAGAACATCAAAAAGGTTTATCCAGAGTGATCTTCGGCTCTTTCCATGGGCCTTTGACGGTGTATTTGACGCTGGCGAATCGCGCCACGCGGTCGCCGATCAGTTTGTCGATCAGGAACAGCGCACCACCAATGGCTGGCGCGCCGACAATCAGCGCAGCAATCGGCAGGTTGTTCGTCAGCGGCAGCGTCACCAGCAACTTGGCGTCGACATTATCGCCCACCAGATCCAGCGTGCCGTTGATCTCCAGATTGCTCGACGGACCGGTCAGCACAATCGGCTCGCGAGTGACATAAACCCCGCTGCTCGCCACCAACAGGCCTTTGACCCGGTCGTAGCTCAGACCTTTGCCAAACAGGTCGGAGAAGTCCAGGCGCAAGCGCCGACCAATAGAGTTGAAGTTAAGCAGACCAAATACCCGCAATGCCTGGGCACCACCCTCGACTTCGACAAACTGACCTTTGTTCAACGATGCATCGAGGCTGCCGGAGAACCGCTTGGTAGCCAACCAGGCCGGGGAGCCCGGCCATCGGCCATCGACATCCATGTGAAAGTCCTGACTGGTGACGCTCGGGGCAAAGCCCCAGCCCTTGAGCGAGTCGGCCAGGTTCTTGCCACTGATTCGGCCCTTGTACCAACTGCTGGTGGCACCCGGCGTTCCTTCCCAGCCCCCGTTGCCCTGCAACAGGATGCCCTTGAGGCCCATGTCCAGCGTATTGAGCGCAATGCCTTTGGCTGTCGGGCGGACTTTCAGCGACCAGGCGCCGACCAGGTCATCGCCCTGGAACAGCTGATTGATGAGGATATCCAGCGCGGGAATCTTCGTCGGGTCCACGGAAACCAGCGGGTCCGGCGAGTTTTCATCGGCCAGCACGGTCGGGTCGGGAGCCGGCAATTTCACGTATTGCAGATTGATGCCAATCGGCGTGGCTTTCGCGTCCGGGATAGTCACGCTGCCCTTGGCCTGTTGACTGTCGAGCTGCAAGGCCCAGACAGAAGGTTTGCGGGTCAACTGCACTGATGCTTGATCCAGTGTCGTACCGAAACCACTGAGCTTGCCGACTTTGAAGTCCGCGCCGCTGAGCAACTGCTTGGCGCTACCGCCCGGGTCCTGACCGGCGTACTTGTCCACAAGGTCTTTCCATGGGCCGACGTCCAGTTCCGACAGCACCCCACTGACGCGCAAGCCCTTGGTGGCCGGCAGCACGGCATTGCCGCCACCGAGGAACAACTCACCGCGACCGTCGCCGAAATTACCCGGCGGCGCCGCGAAAGTGAAATTCGCCAGGTCACCATAGCTGACCCAATAGCGCCGCTCCGGCCCTTGCAGGGTCATGCGGAACACCGTGTCACGCCCCACATCAGTGGCCATGCCGAACGGCGCCGGCAAATCGACGGCCACGCCTTTAAGGTTGGAGCTGACCATCAATTGGCTGTCCGGCCCATTGAGGTTCAGTTGCAGTTGGTAAGGGACCACGCCGGAAACCGGCAACGGCTGGGTCACGTTGAGCCAGTCCGTGAGTTTCTTGACCTCGACCTGACCGGATGCGCTGACCCGGGTATTGAGTTTGCCCGGGCTGCCATCGGCAAAAATCTGCGCGGTCACCGGTTTGTCGAAGGCTCTCGCGGTGATGTTCTGACCGCTCAAACCCTTGCTGCTGTCGAAACGGAAATCACCTTTGAGCTGAGTCAGTTCCAGCGTCGGCTCAGCCAGTTTCAGCCGGGCCCTGGCGGTCTTGAAGTCGACGATAATCTTCGGCAGATCACCTTTGGCCAGCGGGATGTCCAGTTTCAGCTTGCCCTGCAGGTCGCCATCGCCTTCCCAACCGGCAAAGGTGTCGGCGGTGCCGATCGGTGCTTGCTGAAGAATTTTCAGGCCATCGCCCAAGCCTCCGGCAAACGCACCGTCGAGGAACAGATGGACGTTTTGCCCGGCAGGGACATGCGGGATATTGACGTAGACATCGCTGACCTGAATGTCGAGCAACTGGCCCTTGCTGGCCAGAATCCGCACACCGCTGTCTTCGATAAACACATCGCCACTGACCTTGCTGACGTGCGGCCAACCCGGCTGGAATGCCAGTTCGGCGTCGTGAACCTTGAAGAACAGGCTGATGCTGCGAGCGTTTTCGGGGGCGCCATGGTTCAGCGAACCCTGGTACTGGAAGAAACCCTGGTCCACGGCACCTTTGAGAATCGCCGTGCGCAGCCATTCGTCCAGCGCCGGGCTGAGGACTTGCGGCAAGTACTTGGCGGTGTATTTGCCATCGCCGTCCACCAGGCCGACCCGCAGGTCCATGTAGTCTTCCTGGGTGTGATCGAAATGCAGGCGGATCAGGAAGTCGCCGGCGATCTTGCCCTCTTCGCCCAACACCTTCAGGTATGGCGCGATCAGCGTGAAGCCTTCTTTATCGAGTTTCCAGGTCAGCCGGGCATTGGCCTGGATGTACTGCCATGGCTTGGCGAAAATCGGGTCCAGGTGCAGGACGAAATCCTTGCTGTCCATGCGCAACTCGCCGTGACCGAGGTCACCGCTGATGCTGCCGCTGACATTCCGCGCTGCCGGTGCGCCGTGATAGGCGTCGAAACCGACCTGCTCCAGATTGGCGGCGAAACTGAATTTGCTGTCGTCCGTGGCATTGGGCCGCAGGTCGATCAACACGTTGCGCAATGCACCCGTGACCTTGAGCTTCTCGACAGCGGTGGCCACACCTTCAGGCAGTGGCCCCAGGGCATTGAGCAGCGGCGTGAGCGGCGCCAGGTCCAGACGGTCGGCTTGCAGATGCCAAAGCTCTTCGGTCTTGTCGGTGGCTTCGCTTTGTTTGAGTTGCAGGTGGCTTTCCCAGCGTGTGTCGCCCAGGTTCATGGCCAGGGAATCGAGGGTTACCACGGCGCCTTCGCTGCTACGCTGGAAGTAACCGTTCAGCGCCAGATTGTTGATCTGGATTGGCTTGCGCTCGGCGTAGGCGCCTTTGAGTTGCGGGGCGTTGAGGCGAATCGCCGCGCTTTGCACCGCGCCCTCACTCCAGCTCAGCCAAAGCTCGCCGCCGGCCTTGATCTCGGAAAAACCCCATTGCCGGGTCAGGCGTCCGGGCAACCATTTCGACCAGTCACTTTGCGGCAGACTCAGGTAAGCCTCGGCTTCGCCGTCCTTCCACGCACTGGCACGCACGCGAGTACGCAGGCTCATGGCCACTGGCTGACCATCGGGCAAGGTCAGGCGCACGTCGAGGCGCTGGCGGGAGGCGCCGGTTTTCAGGTTCAGGCCGACGTAGGTCAACGTCAACGGTTCATGGTCCACGGGCTGCAAGGTGATCTGGCTATCGAGTACCGACAGCTGTTCGATCATTTGCAGGCTATTGAGCAGTTGTTCCGGGTCGAGCGGCTGGTCCTGCCGCACCGGCAAACCTTCCAGCGCCCATTGACCGTCCTCGCCTTCCTTGAGGCTGATCTTCAGACCATTGAGTTCCAGGTGAGCAATGCGTACTTGCCGGGCCATCAGGCTGGCCCAGAGATCCGGCACGGCGCGCACGTTATCCAGGTGCAGGGCATTGCTGCCCTCGCCGACCGTCACGTCGTGAGCCAGCAGAATCGGCGCAAAACCGCTCCAGCTACCTTCCAGCCTGCCGATTTGCAGGGGCATGCCCAACGCGTCACTGGCCTTGGTCTCGATGTCGGCGCGGTATTCGGCCACCAGTGGCGTCAGTTCCCGACCGAGGCTGACGTACAACGCCATCAGCACCAGAACCAACGCACACAGGCCCAGCCCCCAGCGGGTCATTGCAGCCAAAATGCGTGTCAGACGGTCCATGTCAGTTGGCTCCCATGGCATAAATACTGCAAAAAGCTGAGGCCAGCCGTTCTAGTCGCGGTGAAACCTGGAGATTCAGAGCAGCACCACGTCGTATTGTTCCTGGGAATACATGGTTTCTACCTGAAATCGTATGGTGCGACCGATAAAGCCTTCCAGCTCGGCGACGTTGCCTGACTCTTCATCGAGCAAACGGTCCACCACTTTCTGGTTCGCCAATACACGATAGCCTTCAGCCTGATAGGCGCGGGCTTCGCGGAGGATTTCGCGGAAAATTTCGTAGCAGACCGTTTCCGGGGTCTTGAGCTTGCCGCGACCCTGGCAACTGCTGCACGGTTCGCACAGCACCTGTTCGAGACTTTCACGGGTGCGCTTGCGGGTCATCTGCACCAGGCCCAACTCGGTGATGCCGATGATGTTGGTCTTGGCGTGATCGCGCTCCAGTTGCTTCTCAAGCGTGCGCAGCACCTGGCGCTGGTGCTCTTCGTCTTCCATGTCGATGAAGTCGATGATGATGATCCCGCCCAGGTTGCGCAGGCGCAGCTGACGGGCAATAGCGGTGGCGGCTTCGAGGTTGGTCTTGAAGATGGTTTCTTCGAGGTTGCGATGGCCGACAAACGCACCGGTATTGACGTCGATGGTGCTCATGGCTTCCGCCGGGTCCACCACCAGATAACCACCGGACTTGAGCGGCACCTTGCGCTCGAGGGCTTTCTGGATTTCATCTTCGACACCGTACAGGTCGAAAATCGGCCGCTCGCCAGGGTAATGCTCAAGGCGATCGGCGATTTCCGGCATCAGCTCGGCGACGAATTGTGTAGTTTTCTGGAAGGTTTCCCGGGAGTCGATCCGGATCTTCTCGATCTTCGGGCTCACCAGGTCACGCAAGGTCCGCAGGGCCAGGCCGAGGTCTTCGTAGATCACGCTCGGGGCGCCGATGGTTTGGATCTGGGCGTTGATCTGGTCCCACAGACGGCGCAGGTAGCGGATGTCCATGAGGATTTCATCGGCCCCGGCGCCTTCGGCGGCAGTACGCAGGATGAAGCCGCCGGCTTCCTTGATGCCTTCTGTGGCCACGCAGTCGGTGACCACTTGCTTGAGGCGTTCGCGCTCGGCTTCGTCTTCAATCTTCAGGGAAATGCCGACATGGGCCGTGCGCGGCATGTACACCAGATAACGCGATGGAATCGACAGTTGCGTGGTCAGGCGCGCGCCCTTTGAGCCGATCGGGTCCTTGGTGACTTGCACCACCAGGCTCTGGCCTTCGTGCACCAGACTGCTGATGCTTTCTACCGCAGGGCCTTCACGCAGGGAAATTTCCGAGGCATGAATGAACGCTGCACGGTCCAGGCCGATGTCGACGAAGGCCGCCTGCATGCCCGGCAAAACACGTACGACTTTGCCTTTATAGATGTTGCCGACGATCCCGCGCTTTTGCGTGCGTTCGACATGAACCTCTTGCAGAACACCGTTTTCGACCACCGCCACGCGCGATTCCATCGGCGTGATGTTGATCAGAATCTCTTCACTCATGGCAGGGTCTCGTTCAGGCATGTTCACGATAATGGCCGCATCTTGTCAGTACGACGCTTAGCGCGCGTTAAGGGTTTGCCAACAGGGTATGCCGAAACGGCCGAGTAGTTCTGCGGTTTCGCACAGCGGCAGTCCGACCACCGCTGAATAGCTGCCATCGAGCCCAGCGACAAACACCGCGCCCAGTCCTTGAATACCATAGCCGCCGGCCTTGTCCCGGGGTTCGCCGCTGGCCCAGTAGGCCGCCGCTTCCTGAGCGCTGATCGGGCGAAAACGCACCAGACTGCGCACCACCAAAGACTCGCAACGCTCGTCGTCGAGCACCGCGATGGCCGTCAGGACTTCATGCTCATGACCGGACAATATTTTAAGCATGGCGCACGCATCGGCTTCGTCCACCGGTTTGCCGAGAATTTTTCCATCCAGCACCACCGCCGTGTCGGCGCCCAACACGCAAAACGACGCATCGGACACGACTGTGCCGCGCCCGGCCTCGGCCTTGCCGCGCGCCAGACGCTCGACATAAGCCGACGGGGTTTCGTCGTTTAAAGGGGTTTCATCGATGTCCGCACTGATGACGGAAAACGGCACGCCGATCTGCGTGAGCAGTTCACGTCGACGCGGCGAGCCAGAGGCGAGGTACAGCGGCTTACTCATCAAGACATCTCCCTGTCCAGTACGGGCTAATGCCTGACCGTTTAATTGATTTTGTAACGTCGACGCAAACCACGCAAACCGAAGCTGATCCACGGCCAGAGCAACGCACTCACCAAGGCTGGAAGTACCAACGCCAGGGTGGGTTGGCGGTTGCCGGTCAGGGCGCTGAGCCACAGTTGAACCAGTTGGGCCAGGCCGAAAATCACCAGAAGCACCAGGCACTGCTGCCACATCGGGAACATCCGCAGACGCTGTTGCAGCGACAGCACCAGGAAGGTGATGAGGGTCAGGATCAACGCATTCTGGCCAAGCAATGTGCCGTAGAGCACGTCTTCAGCCAGCCCCAGGCAAAAAGCGGTCACCATGCCGACTTTTTGCGGCATGGCCAGCGCCCAGAATGCCAGTAGCAACGCCAGCCAGAGCGGGCGCAGGATTTCCATGAATTGTGGCAACGGCGAAACGCTGAGCAACAGACCGATGGCGAAGGTCAGCCAGACGATCCAGCCGTTTCGGGATGCAGTCGCACCGGCCATTATTCTCTTCCCCCAGTGGTGGCCGGTGCAGAGACAGGCGGTTTGGCAGCAGGTTTCACAGCAGGCGGCTTGGCGACAGGCTTGGCCGGACGGGTGGTTGCCGCAGGCTTGGCAGGCGTTGTGGCAACTGGCGCTGTGGCCGGCGCAGCAACAGCTGGAGTCGGCACGACCGCAGGAATCGGCTTCGGCACGGTTGCCGGGATGATCGGCCCGCCGCCGTGTTGATCCAGAGCCTCCTGGGCCTGGGCTGCGTCGTTGGCGCGTTCTTCTGCGGTGCGACCATCGCTGAACACCAGCAGCAGATAACGGCTACGGTTCAAGGCTGCGGTCGGCACGGCGCGCACAATGGCAAACGGCTGGCCGGAATCGTGGATCACTTCCTTGACCGTTGCTACCGGGTAACCCGCCGGGAAACGCTGACCGAGGCCGGAGCTAACCAACAAGTCGCCTTCTTTAATGTCGGCAGTGTCGGCGACATGACGCAGTTCCAGGCGTTCCGGATTACCGGTGCCGCTGGCAATCGCCCGCAGGCCGTTACGGTTCACTTGCACAGGGATGCTGTGGGTCGTGTCTGTCAGCAACAATACGCGGGAGGTGTACGGCATCAACTCCACCACTTGGCCCATCAGGCCGCGGGCATCGAGCACCGGCTGACCGAGGACCACACCGTCGCGCTCACCTTTATTGATGATGATGCGATGGGTGAAGGGGTTGGGGTCCATGCCGATCAACTCGGCCACTTCGACCTTCTCGTTGACCAGCGCGGAGGAATTGAGCAACTCGCGCAGCCGAACGTTCTGCTCCGTGAGGGCGGCAAGCTTTTGCATGCGACCCTGCAGCAGCAGGTTTTCAGTCTTGAGTTTTTCGTTCTCGGCAACCAGTTCGGTACGGCTGCCAAATTGGCTGGCCACACCTTGCCATAGCCGCTGCGGCAGGTCGGTGATCCAGTAAGACTGCATCAGCACCAGCGACATCTGACTACGCACTGGCTTGAGCAGTGTGAAGCGGGCATCGACCACCATCAGCGCGACCGATAGCACGACCAGCACCAATAAGCGCACGCCCAGTGAGGGGCCTTTGGCGAAAAGCGGTTTAATAAGCCGCTCCTCCCAGGCAAATGTTCTCTTTATTCATACGGCATCAAACCGGCCTGGATGCAGACTGACAGAAGATAAACGCCAACAGGCAGCACTGCAAAGTGCTGCCTGCGCGCTCACAGCATAGATGCAACCCAACGACTTATTCGCTGGAGAGCAGGTCCATGGTGTGTTTATCCATCATTTCCAATGCACGGCCACCGCCGCGAGCAACACAGGTCAGCGGATCTTCGGCAACGATTACCGGCAGACCGGTTTCCTGGGCCAGCAACTTGTCGAGGTCGCGCAGCAAGGCGCCACCACCGGTCAGTACCAGGCCACGCTCGGCGATATCGGAAGCCAGTTCCGGAGGCGATTGCTCCAACGCGCTTTTGACAGCCTGAACGATGGTGGCCAGGGACTCTTGCAGAGCTTCCAGCACTTCATTGGAGTTCAGGGTGAATGCGCGTGGAACGCCTTCAGCCAGGTTACGGCCGCGAACGTCGACTTCACGCACTTCGCCGCCCGGGTAGGCAGTACCGATTTCCTGCTTGATGCGCTCGGCGGTGGATTCGCCGATCAGGCTGCCGTAGTTGCGACGTACATAGGTGATGATCGCTTCGTCGAAACGGTCGCCGCCAACCCGTACGGATTCGGCGTAAACCACACCGTTCAGGGAGATCAACGCGATTTCAGTGGTACCACCACCGATATCGACAACCATCGAACCGCGTGCTTCTTCAACTGGCAGGCCGGCACCGATCGCAGCAGCCATTGGCTCTTCGATCAGGAACACTTCACGTGCACCGGCACCAAGGGCCGATTCACGGATGGCACGACGCTCCACCTGGGTGGATTTGCACGGAACGCAGATCAGCACACGAGGGCTAGGCTGCAGGAAGCTGTTTTCGTGAACCTTGTTGATAAAGTACTGCAGCATCTTTTCGCAGACGCTGAAGTCGGCAATGACGCCGTCTTTCATCGGACGAATGGCAGCAATGTTGCCCGGCGTACGACCAAGCATGCGCTTCGCTTCGGTGCCGACAGCAACGACACTTTTCTGGTTACCGTGTGTCCGAATAGCCACAACGGAGGGCTCATTCAGGACGATTCCGCGCTCGCGCACGTAAATAAGGGTGTTGGCAGTGCCCAGGTCAATGGAAAGATCGCTGGAAAACATGCCACGCAGTTTCTTGAACATGGGAAAGGGACCCTAGGCAACGCGTGGGTAAAAAAGTGCGGCAAACTCTAACAACGACAGGGATTTTGGGCAAGGCGCCAATATGTTAAATTGGCCGCTTTTCTGTGCACCAACCCCCACAATCGCGGCCTTATGACCGTAGAAATGCGGTAGTGTTCCGACAATCTAACACACGGACGCCGTCCGTTCTGTTTTCCACTGGAGAATCGCAATGGCGCTTGAACGCTCCGACGTGGAAAAAATCGCACATCTGGCCTGCCTTGGCCTGAATGATGCCGATCTTCCACACATCACTTCGGCCCTGAACAGCATTCTCGGGCTGGTCGACGAAATGCAGGCAGTCAATACCGATGGTATCGAGCCGCTGGCCCACCCACTGGAAGCCAGCCAGCGCCTGCGTGCAGACGTCGTGACCGAGACCAATCATCGCGAGGCCTATCAGTCCATCGCACCAGCGGTCGAAAACGGCCTGTACCTGGTTCCGAAAGTCATCGACTAAAGGGAAAGAGCCTGCAATGCATCAAATGACTCTGGCCGAGATCGCCCGCGAGACTCGCCGATAAAAAGTTTTCTTCCGAAGAGCTGACCAAAGTCCTGCTGGCGCGTATCGCCCAGCTCGATCCACAGCTCAACAGTTTCATCAGCCTCACCGAAGACCTGGCGCTCCAGCAGGCGAAAGCCGCTGACGCACGCCGCGCCAATGGTGAGAGCGGCGCCCTGCTCGGCGCGCCGATAGCCCACAAAGACCTGTTCTGCACGCAAGGCATCCGCACCAGCTGTGGCTCGAAGATGCTCGACAACTTTAAAGCACCGTACGACGCCACCGTGGTCGCCAAACTGGCCGCTGCCGGCGCCGTGACGCTCGGCAAGACCAACATGGACGAATTCGCGATGGGCTCGTCCACCGAGTCGAGTTACTACGGCGCGGTGAAAAACCCGTGGAACCTGGAACACGTGCCGAGGCGGTTCGTCCGGTGGTTCGGCTGCCGCGGTTGCCGCTCGTCTGTTGCCAGCCGCGACGGCTACCGACACCGGTGGCTCGATCCGCCAACCGGCGGCGTTCACCAACCTCACTGGCCTGAAACCGACCTACGGTCGTGTTTCGCGTTGGGGCATGATCGCTTATGCCTCTAGCCTCGACCAAGGCGGCCCGTTGGCGCGCACGGCTGAAGACTGCGCGATCCTGCTGCAAGGCATGGCCGGTTTCGATACCAAGGACTCCACCAGCATCGACGAGCCTGTGCCGGATTACAGCGCCAGCCTCAATACGTCGCTCAAAGGCCTGCGCATCGGCGTGCCGAAGGAATACTTCAGCGCCGGTCTCGACCCTCGCATCGCCGAGCTGATCCACAACAGCGTCAAGGAGCTGGAAAAGCTCGGTGCCGTGATCAAGGAAATCAGCCTGCCGAACATGCAGCACGCGATTCCTGCGTACTACGTGATCGCTCCGGCAGAAGCCTCCTCCAACCTGTCGCGTTTCGACGGTGTGCGTTTCGGCCACCGCTGCGCCGATCCGAAGAACCTGGAAGACCTGTACAAACGTTCCCGTGGCGAAGGCTTTGGCCCGGAAGTGCAGCGCCGGATCATGGTCGGGGCCTACGCGCTGTCGGCTGGTTACTACGACGCCTACTACCTGAAGGCGCAGAAGATCCGTCGCTTGGTGAAGAACGATTTCATGGCCGCCTTCACTGAGGTCGACATCATCCTCGGCCCAACCACGCCGAACCCGGCCTGGAAGATTGGTGCCAACAAAAACGATCCGATCGCCGAGTACCTGGAAGATATCTACACCATCACCGCCAACCTCGCGGGCCTGCCGGGCTTGTCCATGCCAGCTGGTTTTGTCGACGGTCTGCCGGTCGGCGTGCAATTGCTCGCCCCGTATTTCCAGGAAGGTCGCCTGTTGAACGTTGCCCATCAGTATCAGTTACACACTGACTGGCACACCCGCACCCCAACCGGCTTCTGAGGAGAAACACATGCAATGGGAAGTCGTGATCGGGCTGGAGATTCATACCCAGCTCACCACCCGGTCGAAAATCTTTTCCGGTAGTTCCACCACCTTCGGTTCCGAGCCGAACACCCAGGCCAGCCTGATAGACCTGGGCATGCCCGGCGTACTGCCAGTGCTGAACCAGGAAGCGGTGCGCATGGCGGTGATGTTCGGCTTGGCAATCGATGCCGAGATCGGCCAGCACAACGTGTTCGCCCGTAAAAACTATTTCTACCCGGACCTGCCCAAGGGCTACCAGATCAGCCAGATGGAATTGCCGATCGTCGGCAAAGGCCACCTGGACATCGCCATGGACGACGGCACGATCAAACGTGTCGGCGTGACCCGTGCGCACCTGGAAGAAGACGCCGGTAAAAGCCTGCACGAAGAGTTCAACGGCGCCACCGGCATCGACTTGAACCGCGCCGGCACGCCGCTGCTGGAAATCGTTTCCGAGCCGGACATGCGCAGCGCCAAGGAAGCCGTGGCCTACGTCAAGACCGTCCACGCGCTGGTGCGCTATCTGGGGATCTGCGACGGCAACATGGCCGAAGGCTCGCTGCGTTGCGACTGCAACGTGTCGATCCGTCCGAAAGGCCAGGTCGAATTCGGCACGCGCTGCGAGATCAAGAACGTCAACTCGTTCCGCTTTATCGAGAAGGCGATCAACAGCGAAGTACGCCGTCAGATCGAGCTGATCGAAGACGGCGGCAAAGTGATCCAGCAGACTCGCCTGTACGATCCGAACAAGGACGAAACCCGTCCAATGCGCAGCAAAGAGGAAGCCAACGACTACCGTTACTTCCCCGATCCGGACCTGCTGCCGGTGGTGATCGAGGACTCGTTCCTCAATGACGTGCGCGCTACCCTGCCGGAACTGCCGCCGCAGAAACGCGAGCGCTTCCAGGCGCAGTTCGGTCTGTCGGTCTACGACGCCAGTGTCCTGGCCACCAGCCGTGAGCAAGCCGATTACTTCGAGAAAGTCGCGAGCATCGGCGGCGACGCCAAGCTGGCGGCCAACTGGGTGATGGTTGAACTGGGCAGCCTGTTGAACAAACAGGGCCTGGACATCGAGCAGTCGCCGGTCTCGGCCGAGCAACTGGGCGGCATGTTGCTGCGCATCACCGACAACACCATCTCCGGCAAAATCGCCAAGGTTGTGTTTGAAGCGATGGCCAACGGCGAAGGCAGCGCGGACGAGATCATCGACAAGCGCGGCCTCAAGCAAGTGACTGACAGCGGCGCGATCTCGGCGGTACTGGACGAAATGCTCGCAGCCAATGCCGAACAAGTTGAACAGTACCGCGCGGCAGACGAAGCCAAACGCGGCAAGATGTTCGGCTTCTTCGTCGGCCAGGCCATGAAAGCCTCCAAAGGCAAGGCCAACCCGCAACAGGTCAACGAACTGCTGAAAAGCAAGCTCGAAGGCTGATGAGAATAGAGCCAGCACTCAAAACTGGCTCAATTCCCTGTGGGAGCGGGCTTTTGTGGCGAGGGGCTTGCCCCCGTTGGGTCGCGAAGCGGCCCCAATATCTGAATTCGGGTCATCTCTGGCACACCGAGTTTTCAGGTTTTGGGCCTGCTGCGCAGTCCAACGGGGGCAAGCCCCTCGCCACACAGCCCGCTCCCACATTTGTTTCAGGGAAACCTTTTATGAAGCGTCTACTGAGTGCCTGCGCCCTGCTCTCTTTGCTGGCCGGTTGCGCCAGCAACGACATCATCGACCCACACGGTTACGACCAGACCGGCACGGCGTCCTATTACGGCGCCAAGCACCACGGCAAACGGACCGCCAGTGGCGAGCCGTTCAACCAGAATGCCCTGACCGCCGCCCATCGCCAGTTGCCGTTCGGCACCCGGGTGAAGGTCACGAATTTGAACAACGACAAATCCTGTGTGGTGCGCATCAATGATCGTGGCCCGCATACTCGCGGACGCTTGATCGACCTGTCCCGCGCAGCCGCCGCGCAGTTGGGCATGGTCAGCAGCGGCACCGCACGGGTTCGCGTGCAAGCCCTCGATAACTAACCCCTGCCACCGATGGAGCCCAGGCCATTTACGGATTAGCCGACATCCCCCTGCTGAGCGTGATCGAACTGCTCAGCGGCCTGTTTCTACTGATCGCCGGCGCCGAGCTGATGGTCCGCGCCGCCGTACGCCTGGCCGCGCGCCTGCATGTGCGGCCGCTGATCATCCGCCCTGACCATCGTCGCCCTCAGCAGCAGCGCCCCGCAGATGGCCGTCAGCCTGCAAGCCATGCTTACGCAAAACGCCGACATTGCCGTCGGCAGCGTGATCGGCAGCAGCATTTTCAACATCCTCGTCACCCTTGGCCTGTCGGCGCTGATCATTCCGTTGCGGGTGTCGCGTCAGTTGGTGCGCCTGGACATTCCGCTGATGATCGGCGCCAGCCTGCTGGTGTGCGTATTGGCCTGGAACGAAAGACTGACCCGCCTCGACGGTGTGATTCTGCTGGCCGCACTGGTGTTGTACCTCGGCCTGCTGCTTCGCCAGTCACGGCACTCGGCCCGTCCGCAAACGAACCACGAAGCCACGTCACAAGCCCCGTGGTTCAGCAGCCTGCTGATGATCTTCGCCGGGCTGGCAATGTTGGTGTACGCCGGTCACTTGTTGTTGGGCGCGGCCGTTTCCGTCGCCAGCGACTTGGGGCTGTCGGAGCGGATCATCGGCCTGACCGTCGTCGCCATCAGCACCTCCCTGCCCGAGCTCGCCACCTCGCTGATCGCCGCGCTGCGCGGTCAACGGGAGATTGCCGTGGGCAACGTGATCGGCAGTAACCTGTTCAACCTGTTGGGCGTGCTCGGCTTTACCGCACTGGTGGCGCCATCGCCGCTGTCGGTTTCGCCCAATGCCCTGGACTTCGATTTGCCGGTGATGCTCGGCGTCGCCGTACTCTGCCTGCCGCTGTTTTATACCGGCTACCGGATAACCCGGGCCGAAGGATTGCTGTGCCTGGGTTTGTACCTGGCGTACGGCCTGCACATGGTGTCGTTCACCACCGGGATGCCGCTGGCCGGCAAACTTGAACACCTGATGCTGTTTTTCGTATTGCCGGCGCTGTTGGCGTTCTTGCTGTTCACGTCGCTGCGCGCCTGGCGTCGCCAACACCACAAGAGGGATGTGCAATGACCGACAACAAAAAGCCCGGCGTTGAAGTTCGACGCCAAGTGATGGGCGATGCTTTCGTCGACCGGGCGCTGGGCAATGCCACCGAGTTCAGTCAGCCGCTGCAGGATTTCGTCAATGAACATGCTTGGGGCAGCGTCTGGAATCGTGAAGGTCTGCCGCTGAAAACCCGCAGCCTGATCACCCTCGCCGCGCTGACCGCGTTGAAGTGCCCGCAAGAGCTGAAAGGTCACGTGCGCGGTGCACTGAACAACGGCTGCACCGTGGAAGAGATTCGCGAGGCGTTGCTGCATTGCGCGGTGTATGCCGGAGTGCCGGCGGCGATTGATGCGTTTCGGGCGGCGCAGGAAGTGATCGATAGCTATCAGAAGCCGGAATAAGTCGCTGGCATTTGTGGTGACTGTTCGGCCGTCTTCGCGAGCAAGCCCGCTCCCACAGTGGATTTGAGTCGTACACATATTTTGTGTCCACTGGAGATCCACTGTGGGAGCGGGCTTGCTCGCGAAGAGGCCCTAAAGAACACCACAAATCCTGAAGTCAGATCCACCCACCCCACTGCAACACAAATATCCCCAGATTGGTGGTCACTGCCGCCATCAACGTGGTGATTACAATAATCGCCGCCGCCAGTTCATGATTGCCATTGGCCTGACGCGCCATGACAAAACTCGCCGCCGCCGTTGGGCTGCCGAAGTACAGAAACAGAATCCCCAACTCCGCCCCACGAAAGCCGCACAGCCAGGCACCAGCGGTCGCCAGCAGCGGCAGGCCGATCATCTTCACCAGGCTTGAACTCAGCGCCATGTTGCCGCTTTTGCGCAATGCCGCCAGTGACAGCGTGCCGCCGATGCAGATCAGCGCCAATGGCAACGTGGTTTGCGCCAGATACTGACCGGACGCCTCCAGCCAACCCGGCAAACTGATCTTGAAATAGGCACACGGCGCTGCCGCAATCACGCTGATGATCAGCGGGTTGGCCATCACGCTTTTGCAGATACTCCACGGATCGGACTTGATCACCGGGCTGTACACCGCCAGCACGATGGTCGAGAGGGTGTTGTAGAAGAGAATGACGAGCGCCGCAAGAATCGCCCCGAGGGAAATCCCGTAGTCGCCGTACATGCTCGCCGCCAGGGCCAGGCCGATGACGCCGTTGTTCCCGCGAAACGCGCCTTGGGTGTAGATGCCCCGGTCTTCTCTCGGACACTTCCAGATCGCCCAACCCCAGGCGATGGCGAAACACACCAGCGTGGCAACGGAGAAGTAAATCAGCAGCGCCGGTTGCAGCGCGGCGTGCAGATCCGCGTGCAAGATGCCCAGAAACAGCAGCGCCGGCATGGTGACGTTGAACACCAGGGCCGACGCGGTATGGATGAAGTTGTCGTTGATCCAGTTGATGCGCTTGAGCAGCACACCCAGAAACAGCATGGCAAACACCGGCGCGGTGATGTTCAGGGTTTCGAGGAAAATTGCCAGCATGCCGGGGGAACCTTGGGTGGGCGTTGTCAGGGGGCTAATGATAAGCCACCCGGTCCTTTGGCGTCTGTTAGACCGCTATCGCGAGCAAGCTCGCTCCCACATTTGTCCAATGCCAAACACAACATATGTGCGCGACGAAAATCCAATGTGGGAGCGAGCTTGCTCGCGATGCAGGCGACTCGGTCTCAGGTGATGGGCGCCGGGTTGAACAACGTGATGTCGTTATGCAGCTTATGCCGCTCCGCCCACGTCTGCTTCTTGCCGCTGGCCACGTCCAGGTAGTAGTGAAACAACTCCCAGCCCAAATCCTCAATCGAAGCCCGACCCGTCGCAATCCGCCCGGCATCGATATCAATCAGGTCCGGCCAACGCTGCGCCAGTTCAGTCCGGGTCGAGACCTTCACCACCGGCGCCATCGCCAAACCATACGGCGTGCCACGCCCGGTGGTGAACACGTGCAGGTTCATCCCCGCCGCCAGTTGCAACGTCCCGCAGACAAAGTCACTGGCCGGGGTCGCGCAGAAGATCAGGCCTTTGCGCTTGAAGCGCTCGCCAGGGCCAAGCACGCCATTGATCGCGCTGCTGCCGGATTTGACGATCGAACCCAACGACTTCTCGACAATGTTCGACAACCCGCCCTTCTTGTTCCCCGGCGTGGTGTTGGCGCTGCGATCCGCTTCGCCCTTGGCCAGGTAACGGTCGTACCAGTCCATTTCCCGCACCAGCTCCTCGGCGACTTCTTTGCTTTCGGCCCGGGAGGTCAGCAGGTAAATCGCGTCGCGCACTTCGGTGACTTCGGAAAACATCACCGTCGCACCGGCCCGCAGCAACAAGTCCGAGGCATAGCCCAGCGCCGGGTTGGCGGTGATGCCGGAGAACGCATCGCTGCCGCCGCACTGCATGCCCAGGATCAGTTCGGACGCCGGCACGGTTTCCCGGCGACGTTGATCGAGCTTCTTCAAACGGGTTTCGGCCAGCGCCATGATCTGCTCGATCATCTCGGTGAAACCATGACTCGAATCCTGCAAGCGATATAGCCACGGCTCGCTCAAATCCACCGAGCTGTCGTTGTCGTGCATCACCTGCCCGGCCTGCAATTTTTCGCAACCGAGGCTGATCACCAGCGCTTCACCACCCAGGTTCGGGTTGCGCGCCAGGTTGCGCACGGTGCGAATCGGGATGTACGCGTCGGTGGCGGTGATCGCCACGCCGCAGCCGTAACTGTGGGTCAGCGCCACCACGTCATCGACGTTCGGATAACGCGGCAGTAACTCGTCCTTGATGCGCTTGACCGCATGATTGAGCACGCCAGTGACGCATTGCACGGTCGTTGTAATCCCGAGAATATTGCGCGTGCCAACGGTACCGTCGGCGTTGCGGTAACCCTCGAATGTAAAGCCTTCCAGCGGTGCCTGCGCCGCCGGCACTTCGGTGGACAGCGGCAGGCTGTCCAGCGGTGGCGCGGTGGGCATACGCAGTTGATCTTCCTTGACCCAACTGCCGCGCGGAATCGGCTGCAAGGCGTAGCCGATGGTCTGGCCGTAGCGAATCACCTGGCCGCCCTCGGGAATGTCTTCGAGGGTGACTTTATGGCTCTGCGGCACGAAATCCACCGTCACCAGACCATCGGGAAACTCGGTGCCGGCCGGCACGCCCTGGTCATTGACCACGATCACCACATTGTCCCGCTCGTGCAGGCGGATGTAGCGCGGCGAGTCGGAATGTTCAATCAACTGCATGACGCCGCTCCTCAGGAATGCGCTCGGGATAATTTGTTGGTCATTTCAGGACCATTGACGGGAGGCTCTTTCAACACGACGCGTTTGATCGGGCCGACGATCACCAGATAACTGAACACCGCCACCAACGCATTGCAACCGACAAACACCAGCGCCCACTTGAACGATCCAGTGGTGGCGATGATGTAGCCGATGACGATCGGCGTGGTGATCGAGGCGATGTTGCCGAACATGTTGAACAGGCCGCCACTCAAACCGGCGATCTGTTTCGGCGAGGTGTCCGAGACCACGGCCCAGCCCAGCGCGCCAACGCCTTTGCCGAAGAATGCCAATGCCATGAAGCCGACGACCATCCATTCCACGTCCACGTAATTGCAGGCGACGATGGTGGTCGAGAGCAGCAGACCGCCAATGATCGGCGCCTTGCGGGCGAAGGTCAGCGAGTGGCCCTTGCGCAGCAGGTAGTCGGAAATGATCCCGCCGAGTACACCGCCGATGAAGCCGCAGATCGCCGGCAACGACGCGATGAAACCGGCCTTGAGAATGGTCATGCCGCGTTCCTGCACCAGGTACACCGGGAACCAGGTCAGGAAGAAGTAGGTGATGCCGTTGATGCAGTATTGGCCCAGGTACACGCCGAGCATCATGCGGTTGGTCAGCAACTGGCGAATGTAGTCCCACTTCGGACCGTCGACCTTTTGGCCTTTGCCTTTGTCTTGATCCATGTCCACCAGGCCGCCGTTGTCGGCGATGTGCTGGAACTCGGCGTCGTTGATCATTGGGTGCTGGCGCGGGCTGTGGATAAGTTTCAGCCAGAGCAGCGAGAACACGATGCCGATGCCGCCCATGACCACGAATACATGCTGCCAGCCGAAGGTGTAGACGATCCAGCCCATCAGCGGCGCGAAGATCACCGTGGCGAAGTATTGCGCCGAGTTGAAGATTGCCGAAGCGGTACCGCGTTCAGCGGTCGGGAACCAGGCCGCCACAATGCGGGCGTTGCCAGGGAACGACGGCGCTTCGGCCAGGCCCACCAGGAAGCGCAGCATGAACAGCGCGACGATGGCGGTGGAAACCCCGAACTCACCGACATAGCCCTGGAGCACGGTGAACAGCGACCAGGTGAAGATGCTCAGTGCGTATACTTTTTTCGAGCCAAAACGGTCCAGCAACCAGCCACCGGGAATTTGCCCGGCCACGTAGGCCCAACCGAACGCAGAGAAGATAAAGCCGAGGGTGACCGCGTCGATGCCGAGGTCTTTTTGCAGGCTGGAGCCGGCGATAGCGATCGTAGCCCGGTCGGCGTAGTTGATCGTGGTCACCAGAAACAGCATGAGCAGGATCAAATAGCGGACGTGAGTCGGCTTGGTCGATGACATGTAGATGTACTCCCACTGATTATTTTTATGCGGGGTGAATCTTTAGTTTTTCTGTGGGAGCGAGCTTGCTCGCGATGGTGGTCAACGATGACACGGGGCATCAGGTTTACCACCGCGTCCTCAAGACCATCGCGAGCAAGCTCGCTCCCACAGGGGTATTGCGTTTACGATCCGATGTAGGAGGTCTTCACCACGGTGTAGAACTCTTGCGCATAACGACCTTGCTCACGTGAGCCATAGGATGAACCTTTACGGCCACCGAACGGAACGTGGTAATCCACACCGGCGGTCGGCAGGTTGACCATTACCATTCCGGCCTGGGAATGGCGTTTGAAGTGGTTGGCGTACTTCAACGAGGTGGTGGCGATGCCCGCCGACCAGCCCGAACTCGGTGTCGTTGGCCATGGCCAGTGCTGCCTCGTAATCCGCCACGCGAACCACGTTGGCTACTGGGCCGAAGATCTCTTCGCGGCTGATACGCATCGCTGCTTCGCTGTCGGCAAACAGCGTTGGCGCGAGGTAGTAGCCTTCGGTGTCGCACGTCACCAAGCCACCGCCGCTGACCAGACGCGCACCTTCGGACTGGCCGATGTCGATGTACTTCAAGTCTTGCTCAAGCTGAGCCTGGGACACCACTGGACCGATGTCGGTGCCGGTTTTTAGTGCGTGGCCGACCTTGATCGACTTCATGCGCTCGGCCACGGCTTCAACGAACTTGTCGTGAATCCCGGCAGTAACGATGAAACGGCTCGAGGCGGTGCAACGCTGGCCGGTGGAGTAGAACGCGCTCTGTACCGACAGCTCGACCGCTTGCTTGAGGTCGGCGTCGTCGAGAATGATCTGCGGGTTCTTGCCGCCCATTTCCAGCTGAACTTTCGCTTGGCGCGAGACACAGCTGACGGCGATCTGACGACCGACACCGACCGAACCGGTGAAGCTGATGCCGTCGACTTTCGGGCTCTGCACCAGCGCATCGCCAACCACACGACCGCTGCCCATCACCAGGTTGAACACGCCGGCCGGGAAACCTGCGCGGGAGATGATTTCAGCGAGGGCCCAGGCGCAACCTGGAACCAGATCCGCCGGTTTCAGCACGACGCAGTTGCCGTAGGCCAGGGCCGGGGCGATTTTCCACGCAGGGATGGCGATCGGGAAATTCCACGGGGTGATCAGACCGACCACGCCCAAGGCTTCGCGAGTGACTTCGACATTCACACCCGGACGCACCGACGGCAGGTAGTCGCCGGACAGACGCAGGCATTCACCGGCGAAGAACTTGAAGATGTTGCCGGCGCGAGTCACTTCGCCGATGGCTTCCGGCAGGGTCTTGCCCTCTTCCCGGGCCAGCAAGGTGCCGAGTTCTTCACGGCGGGCGAGGATTTCAGTGCCGACTTTATCCAGCGAATCGTGGCGAGCCTGGATGCCCGAGGTCGACCAGGCCGGGAACGCAGCGCGAGCGGCGTCGATGGCGGCGTGGACCTGAGCCAGATCGGCTTTGGCGTATTCACCGATGGTGTCGGTCAACTCGGACGGGTTGATGTTGCGGCAGTAATCGCTGCCCGCAATCCATTCACCGTTGATGTAGTTATCAAAACGCTTTGAATCAGCCACAGAATTTCTCCTACGCAAAAGGCCGCTGATCACTCAGCGGCCTTGTTTAATCGGGATGGTTACTGAGCACCTTGCTTGTCGATCAGCGCGGCGAGCATTTCGTACTCTGCGCCCGTCAGATCGGTCAGCGGTGCACGCACAGGACCTGCGTCATAGCCGGCAATTTTTGCCCCGGCCTTGACGATGCTCACCGCGTAACCGGCTTTGCGGTTGCGGATGTCCAGGTACGGCAGGAAGAAGTCGTCGATGATCTTGCCGACGGTGGCGTGATCGTCGCGAGCGATGGCGTGGTAGAAATCCATCGCGGTTTTCGGGATGAAGTTGAACACCGCCGAGGAGTAAACCGGTACGCCCAGCGCCTTATAAGCAGCGGCATACACTTCGGCGGTCGGCAAACCACCCAGGTAGCTGAAGCGATCACCGAGGCGGCGACGGATCGACACCATCAATTCGATATCGCCCAGGCCATCTTTGTAGCCGATCAGGTTCGGGCAGCGTTCGGCCAGACGTTCCAGCAGCGGCGCGGTCAGGCGGCAGACATTGCGGTTGTAGACCACGACGCCGATTTTCACCGACTTGCAGACCGCTTCAACGTGGGCGGCAACGCCGTCCTGGCTGGCTTCGGTCAGGTAGTGCGGCAGCAGCAACAGGCCTTTGGCGCCCAGACGTTCGGCTTCCTGTGCGTATTCGATGGCTTGACGAGTCGAACCGCCTACACCGGCCAGGATTGGCACGCTGGTTTCGCAGGTGTCGACAGCGGTCTTGATGATTTCCGAGTATTCGCTGGCCGCCAGAGAGAAGAACTCACCGGTGCCGCCCGCGGCGAACAGTGCCGTGGCGCCGTATGGGGCCAGCCACTCGAGACGTTTGATGTAGCCCGCGCGATGGAAATCGCCCTGAGCATTGAAATCGGTGACCGGGAAAGACAGCAGGCCGGAAGAGAGGATGGACTTCAGTTCTTGTGGATTCATTATTCGAACACCCTGGATAGCAACGTATGTGTGAGAAAACCGTTCAGCCTTCCCGAAGTTGTAGGTCATCGTACAACTTAAAATATAACCGTCAACTGCATTTCATCGCCGACCTCAAAGTTTGAGTCAGAAAAGGCGATTCCTTGACGTAGGAAGATTCTCGACTAAGCTTTATTTAACTGTATATACATACAGCTAAATACGAACTTACCTACGACATATCAAGGAGCTAGAAATGTCAGGTCTACACACGCAACCCCAGGACCAACCGAAACAGGTGATCGCCCGGTTCGATGATCTTTTTCTGAACGCGGCATCGCCATCACCGGGGACAACGATCACCTGGTGCTGCACATTGCCGAGCATCACAGTCATCCGCAGCAGCCGACTTCGGCCTCCGGCAAAGCCTTGACCGGCAAGCCACCGCTGAAGTTCGAGGGCGGTGAACACACAGCCATTGGCGACAACACCCTGCTGCGCTTCGTCGAAAACGCCGAACCGATCCTCGCCCATAACGTGCAACTGCATCTAACCAACGGGTTGGCGCCGACTTACGGCCAGGTGCTGGCATTGGGCGGTGATTTCTATGGCATCCCGGATCGCCCGATCAGCGACGGCACTACCCCGGCGGATCGCCTGAACCGTTTTATCGCCGCTTTCGACACGCTGGCCGTGTTGTCCGCATCAAAAGCAGAGGCGGTAAACATCCTCGCCGTGATGCAAAAAGAAATCGACGCCGTGAACCAGGCGATCAAGGACGGTAAGCAGCCCCACGAAGCCTACGACGCCCTCGGAGATACGTTGTCGGAAGAGTGGAACAAAATCACCGGTGGTGGCAGTTTCGTCTCGGCACTGATCCCGCTGGGGCGTTACTTGAAACTGGCGGCGAACAACGCCGACCATTTTGGCGAATGGGCACAGCAGGCTTACATCGCCGGCCACACCGCCGCGCTTCAGCACGCCGCAGCGGCCCGCACCGCTCAAGATGAAAAACAGTTGGAAGTCGCCTATGCGATGAATGCCTTTGCCGATCACTTCCTTACTGACCTGTTTTCCGCCGGCCACTTGCGGGTGCCGCGCAAAGCAATGGCAGCAGCGGTGACGCCGAGTGACCTGGGCTCGCTGATTACCCGCTTCATGCACGACGAAGACAGCAAATTCGGCCTCAATGTGCGCAATGGCAACGGCGAGCAATGGCGTGCGTATGGGGACAAGCGCTACTTCGATGCTATCGACAGTGCCAACCGTATTCACGTCAACAAAGCGGTTCAGGTGTCAGCGGATGAAGTGTTCGCGACTTACCTCAGCGGGACTGTTCCAGCACCCAGCAGCTTTGCGGCGCTGAAACAACTGCCTGACCTGCAAGCCGTGCTGAACCTGGCGACCAACTTCTCGCCGCTGTTCCGGCTCGAGGGCAGCAAAGTGCTGCGACGCAAGGATGTGAACAACCTCAACGACACCGCCACCGTCGACGACTGGTGGGGCTGGAGCACTTATCTGCTGCTCAAGGACTACCACCCAACTGGCAACGTTGCCTGATAAGGAGATCTGAAGATGACGATTAAATTGAAATTGGAACTGGCCTCGGGCCAATCACTGAAGGGTGCACCGTTGGAGTTGTTGTCCAAGGGTCTGCCGATTGCACGGGCGGTGGTGGATGCTCAGGGGCAGGTAGTTTTTGATGCCAAGCCTGGGACGGCTGAATTGGCGGTGCGGGTGGATCGGGGGATTTTGAAGGCTGGCTGAGGGCATTGCGTAACGGCATCTGGCCTCTTCGCGAGCAAGCCCGCTCCCACAATGGATCTTCGGTGAACACACTATTTGTGAACGCCGCAGATCAAATGTGGGAGCGGGCTTGCTCGCGAAAGCGGTCTGTCAGGCGACAAACCTTCTGACCTGAAAACCTACCCCCGCTGCGCCTCAGCCTCTTCATGCGCATGGCGCAGCCGCTCGCGACTATTGGTCAAATGCAAACGCATCGCGGCCCGCGCCGCATCGGAATCCTGACGGGCAATCGCGTCGTAAATCTCTTCGTGTTCACGGCTCAGGCGACTCATGTAGTGCTGTTGGTCGTCATGGGCCAGGCGCGCAGAATTCAGGCGCGTGCGTGGAATGATGCTGGTGCCCAGGTGGGTCATGATGTCGGTGAAGTAGCGGTTGCCGGTGGACAGGGCGATTTGCAGGTGGAACTGGAAGTCCGAGGCTACGGCATCGCTGGCGTGGGAAGCACTTTCGTTGAGGGCGTCCAACGCTGCTCTCATCAGACCAAGCTGCTCGGCGCTGCGGCGTTGCGCGGCGAGGCCGGCGGACTCCACTTCCAGGCTGATACGCAGTTCCAGAATGGCCAGCACATCACGCAAGGTGACGACGGTGGCCGGGTCAATACGGAAACCGCTCGGGCTCGGGGTGTCGAGCACGAAGGTGCCGATGCCGTGACGGGTTTCAACCTGCCCGGCGGCCTGCAAACGGGAAATCGCTTCGCGCACCACGGTGCGGCTGACGCCATGGGCATCCATGATCGCCGACTCGGTGGGCAACTTGTCGCCACGCTTGAGCTGACCGTCGCGGATCTGCTCGGACAGCACCGTCACCAGTTCCTGAGCGAGGCTGCGGCGCTTGCGAGGGAGGCGAGGTGCGTCGATCGGGTTTTCCATGGTGAACGTCTGTCTCGAAAAATTCGGCTGAAAGCGCATCATAGCGCAAGCGGGTTGTACGATCACCAACACCCCCTGTAGGAGCGAGCTGTGGCGAGGGGGCTTGTCGGAATGCCCCCTCGCCACAAAAGCGCGCCCCATCAGGGGATTTGTGGTGGTCAGGCGGTTACGGCTTGATCCACCAAATGCCCATTGTCGATACGAATGTGCCGTGGGTGGAAACGTTTCAGGCTGCTGCGATGACCGACGCTGACAATGCTCAGCCCTGGCAACTCATCGATCAACGCCTGATACAGCGACGCTTCGTCCTCTTCATCCATCGCCGACGTGGCTTCATCCATGTAGAGCCATTGCGGTGCATAGAGCAGCGCACGGGCAAAGGCCAATCGTTGCTGCTCACCCGGCGACAACATGCGTTGCCAGTGATTGGCTTCATCCAGACGCGACACAAGGTGCGGCAAACGGCAGGTTTCCAACACTTCCACATAACGCTCAGGCGCATACGTGTCGCCGGGCTGTGGATAACTCAACGCTTCGCGCAAGGAGCCAATCGGCAGATACGGCTTCTGCGGCAAGAACAGGTAACGCGCCGCCGGTAGTCGAATGTTGCCGTGACCCGCTGGCCACAAATGCCCCATCGCCCGCAGCAAGGTGGATTTGCCGCTGCCGGAACGACCGCTGAGCATGACGCGTTCGCCCTCCTCCACGGTCATATTGCCGCTGGTCAGCAAGTGGCGACCGTCGGCCAGATCGAGGCCCAGGTTGTGGATTTTCAGGTCCGAGCCCTGGTTTTGAACATCGATGGCTGGCTCGCGCTCTTCGTTATCGGCCATGGCCTGGCGGAAACTCAGGAGACGATCACAGGTGGCGCGCCACGAGGCGAGGTCCGAGTACGCGCTGATAAACCAGCTGAAACTCTCCTGCACGTTGCCGAACGCCGAGCTGATTTGCATCAGTTCACCGAGTTCGATCTTGCCGGCGAAGTAACGCGGCGCAGCGACCATGAACGGGAAGATGATCGCGATCTGGCTGTAACCGGAGGTGAAGAACGTCAGACGCTTGGACACCTTCATGATGTCCCAGAAGTTGTGCCAGACCATCCCGAAGCGGTTGCTCAGGCGACGGTTCTCGTTGGGTTCGCCGTTGTACAGCGCGATGCTTTCAGCGTTCTCGCGCACCCGCACCATGGAGAAACGCAGGTCAGCTTCGAAGCGTTGTTGTTGGTTGTTCAGGCCGATCAAGCGACGACCGATCAAGTGCGTCAGCCAACTGCCGACCGCCGCGTAC
This sequence comes from Pseudomonas sp. 10S4, assembly GCF_034344865.1. Classification (NCBI taxonomy): domain Bacteria; kingdom Pseudomonadati; phylum Pseudomonadota; class Gammaproteobacteria; order Pseudomonadales; family Pseudomonadaceae; genus Pseudomonas; species Pseudomonas sp. 10S4. The sequence goes on along the minus strand of NZ_CP133774.1, from coordinate 2,894,203 downwards.
ACCAGCACGCACCAGAACATGTAGCCGGGAATCTCATAGCCGAACACCTCGATGCTGCCCGAGACACCCCACAAAATGATCGAGAACGACACTAGGCTGACGACGTTGCGGATCAGCCCAAGGCCCAGGCTCAGGGTGTTGGAGGTGAAGTTGTTAAGGTCTTCGGAAATCCGCTGGTCCGGGTTATCGGTATAACCACCCTGCTCCAACTGATAGTAATTTTTGTCGCCAAGCCAACGGTCGAAGTATTTCTCGGTGAGCCAGGCCCGCCAGCGGATGGTCAGCATCTGCGTCAGGTACAGCCGATACACCGCGCCGACAATCGCCACGGCGGCAATCACGCAGAAATACAGAATCAACTTCCAGAACGCCGCTTCGTCTTTCTTTTGCAGGGCGTTGTAGAAATCCTTGTACCAGGTGTTGAACCACACCGAGATGCCGACGCTGATCAGCGACAGCGCGATCACAGCGATCAGCAACGTCCAGGCCTTGCCCTTCTCTTCGCTGAACCAATACGGCGTGGTCATCGCCCAGACTTTGCGGAAAAACTGCCCGCGCACAGCATCATTGACCGCGGAATATTCAGCGTTCTGATTCATGGATAAGGCTCGATAGAGAAAAGAACACGCACGAACCGATCATAGATGATCGGTTCGGTTTGTCGCGAGGCGTGGCCTGCATTCGTTCAGCGCAGGTTCAGCGACGAACAGGGCGCTTCTGCAGTTTGCGCTGCAGAGTGCGACGGTGCATGCCCAAGGCGCGGGCAGTGGCGGAGATGTTGCCTTCGTGCTCGGTCAACACCCGCTGGATGTGCTCCCACTGCAGGCGATCCACGGACATCGGGTTTTCCGGCACCAGGGTGTCGAGGTCGGCGTGCTCGGACAGCAGCGCGGCCAGCACGTCATCGGCGTCGGCCGGTTTGCACAGGTAATTGCAGGCGCCGCGCTTGATAGCCTCGACGGCGGTGGCGATGCTCGAGTAACCGGTGAGGATCACCACGCGCATTTCCGGATCGAGTTCGAGCAGTTTTGGCAGCAGTACCAGGCCCGAATCGCCGTCCATTTTCAGGTCGAGCGCGGCGTAATCCGGCAGGTCGGCCTGGGCGATGGTCAGGCCTTCTTCGGCGGAACCGGCGGTGCTGACGCGAAAACCACGGCGGGCCATGGCGCGGGCCATCACGCGGGTGAACGTGGCGTCATCGTCTACCAACAGCAAATGCGGCAGTTCTTCGCCTTCTACTTGGATCTCGTCACTCATGTTCGTCTCCTCGGGCGACACGGGGCAGGCGCAGCTCGGTAAGCGTGCCACCTTCCTCATGACTGTAGAGTTTCACTGAGCCGCCGGCGCGTGTCACGCTGGCCTTGCTCAAAAACAGGCCCAGGCCGAAACCTTTGCCCTTAGTGGTAAAGAACGGTTTGCCGATCTGTTCGGCAATGGCCAGCGGCACACCGGCGCCGTGGTCGCGAATGCTGATGGTCAAGTCCTCGGCATTCCAGTCCAGCGTCACTTGCAGCCCTTCGGGGCAAGCGTCGGCGGCGTTGTTCAACAAATTCAGCAGTGCCTGGGTCAGGTCTGGCGGCGGCGCCATGCGTGGCACCGCGCCCTGGCCCAGACGCTGGAAGCGGTAACTGGCTTCCGGACGCATCAGGTGCCAGCGGTTCAGCGCCTCGTCGAGCCAGTCGGTGACGTCCTGCATCTCTACCGCCAAGCGGCGATTGGCTTCAGCGGCGCGCACCAGTTGCTGCAAGGTCTCCTTGCAGAGTTTGACCTGATCCTGCAGCACCTTCAGGTCATCCTGCAACAGCGGGTCTGGATGATCCTGCTGCATCTCTTTGAGCAGCACGCTCATGGTTGCCAGCGGCGTGCCCAGTTCATGGGCGGCACCGGCAGCCTGAGTCGCGACGGCCAGCAATTGCTGATCGCGCAGGCCTTCTTCGCGGCGGATCGCGCGCAATTCTTCCTGACGGCGCAGCTCTTCGGCCATACGCGCGGCGAAGAACGTGATCACCGCAGCAGCGAGGGCGAAACTCAGCCACATCCCGTAGACCTGAAGGCTTTCCCGGGCAATCGGAAAGGTTTGCAGCGGGTAAAACCGCGCCAGCAGCAGGGTGTACATGGTCAGGGCGATGCCCGACAGGATCACCGAAAAACGCCATGGCAACGTCACGGCAGCGATGGTTAGCGGCACCAGGTAATAAGAGACGAACGGATTGGTCGAACCGCCGGAGAAATACAGCAAGGCACTGTGGATAAACAGATCGCAGGCCAGTTGCACGGCGTATTCGAGTTCGGTCACCGGCCACGAAGTGCGCAAGCGGATGGCCGTGAAGGCACACAGCAGCATCGAGCACGCGAGGGTCATTGCCAGTTGAAACCAGGGCAACGGCAGCAAATCGAACCAGTAGGCCAGCCCCACGGAACCGGCCTGAGCGGCCAATACCAAAGTGCGGATGAACGTCAGCCGCCAGAGATTCTGGCGAGTCGCGGAAGTGAGTTGAACGGGGGCGAGCATGAGCTCTCCTGATGAGCGCTCCAGGCGGATCGCAGGGAGTATAACCAAGCGCGGGGGCTGGCAGGCAAAAGTGCGGCAAACCGCCACAGTTACCCACGATCCATCTGCGATGAATAACTCCTGTGGCGAGGGAGCTTGCTCCCGCTCAGCTGCGCAGCAGACGCAAATCGGCTGACTCGGTTTGACGGTTAAATCGCGGTGACTGGTTTTGGGCCTGCTTCGCAGTCCAGCGGGAGCAAGCTCCCTCGCCACACAAGCTTTTCACCACCGAGTTGATTCATCTGTATAGAAGTTGTAACTGGGCGAACCGGATCATAAAAGCTAGAGTCTGATGGTTTCACGCAGGCTCGGACCTTAACCCCTGCGCCCCTTCAAGGAGCTTTTCATGCACACACTTCGCCGCAGCGCCGCCCTCCTCGCCCTCAGCGTTGGCACCGTCGCCAGCCTCCCAGCCCTGGCCGCCGACGAATTGCATTACAACCAGATCTCCCTGCGCGCCGAAGTCAGTCAGGAAGTGGCCCGCGACCTGATGATCGTGACGCTCTACACCGAAGATCAAAACACCGACCCGGCCAAACTCGCCGCCGACGTCAGCACCACCATGAACAAGGCACTGGCCCAGGCCAAGCAAGTCAAAGACATCACCCTGCGCCAGGGCAGCCGCAACAGCTACCCGATCTACGACACCAAAGGCCAGAAAATCACCGGCTGGCGTGAACGCGCCGAACTGCGCCTGGAAAGCTCCGACTTCGCCGCCCTGTCGAAACTGACCGGCGAACTGCTGACCGACCTGAAAATGGGCGGCATGGACTTCGCCATCGCCACGCCAACCCGCAAAGCCAGCGAAGACGCGCTGCTTAAAGAAGCCGTCACCGCATTCAAGGCCCGAGCGCAACTGGCCACCGATGCGTTGGGCGGCAAGGGCTACAAAATCGTTAACCTGAATTTGAACAGCAACGGTTATCCACAACCCTTCATGCGCGCGCCAATGATGATGAAAGCGGCAGCAGGCATGGACTCGGCACCGGTAACGCCGGATGTTGAAGCCGGTACCAGCCAGGTCAGCATGACGGCGGATGGGTCGATTGAAGTGTTGATGACGCCTTGATGCGATAGGCCCGGACACACAAACGGCGATCACTGGAGTGATCGCCGTTTTTTATTGCCTGGGGAAAGTCAGGGTAGGTCTGTCTGATGATTTTGTGGTGATCGATCTACCGCCTTCGCGAGCAAGCCCGCTCCCACAGTGGCTCATGGGCGCTCAAAAATGCTGTGTCTGCCATAAATCAACTGTAGGAGCGGGCTTGCTCGCGAAGAACGATGACGCGGTCTTATGCCAAGTCGACGACGCTATCCAATACTCGGGAAAGCCTGACGGTATCTACCGCTTCTTGAGTGAGGGTCATCACCGTCATGGTACTGACCAAAATCCTGCTGACGATCTCCGCTCTCGGACCTTGCCTCCACTCCGAACTTGAATAAAAAACCTCTTGAGATGCCAGCCGATGGCCCTCGTTTTCGTAGGAACGAATCAAGTGATAGCTGTCATCGTCATGTAATGAGCAGCCGTAAGAAACAACATCCATGCCCGCCCTCAAGTGCAGCGGAACGCTTATTTCGTGCATTACCCGATGGAAATCCAATCCTGACCCTGGCTTCAAGGTGTACATCAGGACTTCAACAATTCGAGTCATTCCAAATCTTCCCTATGGGATTCCAATTCCTGAAACACGGACAAGCTCGCACATCGCTGATCGTTGGCGTGAACAAATAATGCGTTCACACCGATCCAATGTGGGAGCGATCTACCACAATGATCCGTATAGAACCGGGAGAGACAGGTCGGCTGTCAGGCCGCCTTCGCGGGCAAGCCATGCACCTACAAAATCAAAAGTAGACCGGCATACACCGCCCCGCTCTTCACCACTCATTAGGCCGAGCGTTAGCTCGCCTGCTCTTGATCTTGATCTTGCTCTGCCCGCCCCTTCGGGAGGCTGAGTGGAGGTGTTCATCTGGGGGTTAGGCGCGTAGCGCCGTGCGGCGAAGCCGCACACATCGAGAGGAGGTTGAAGCGAAGCCGACCGGAGGCGATGCCCCCAGATGAATACCGGAGCGAAGGAACGCCGAGCCTAAGCGAGGGGCCGGACGCCGGGGCGAGACCTTTGGTTCCTTTGGGGCGTTTGCCAAAGGGACTCGCCGTAAGGGCGAAACCCTAAGCGGCCGTTACCGCAGGAATGGATATGTACTCGGTCAACAGAAAACAGGTCGGCTATCAGGCCGCCTTCGCAGGCAAGCCAGCTCCCACAGTTTTAACCGAGTACATCCGAAGGAAAACGGCCAACTATGCCCAGACAGAGGGGTCCCCCTCAAAAAACGATATTTCCGCGCGCCCGGTCAACAAAGCTACTCTCAGGAATACACCGCTACCCAAATCCCCCGGGGACTCCATGGAAAGAACCACCGTCAAACCTCTCCTGCTCGCAATCGCCCTAGCCACCACCGCTCCCTTCGCCCAAGCCGCCACAACATTGGTCTACTGCTCCGAAGCCAGCCCCGCCGGCTTCGACCCGAGCCAATACACCAGCGGCACCGACTTCGATGCCTCGGCGGAAACCGTCTTCAACCGCCTCACCCAATTCAAACGCGGCGGCACCGAAGTCGAGCCTGGCCTGGCGACCAGTTGGGACGTGAGCAAGGACGGCCTCAGCTACACCTTCCACCTGCGCGACGGCGTGAAGTTTCATACCACCGACTACTTCACCCCAACCCGGGATTTCAACGCCGACGACGTGTTGTTCACCTTCCAGCGTCTGCTCGATCCGGAGAATGCGTTCCGCAAGGCCTACCCCGCCGAGTCGCCGTATTTCACCGACATGGACCTGAACAAAACGATCAAGAGCGTCGACAAGATCGACGAGCACACCGTCGCTTCAGCCTGAACAACACCGACGCCGCCTTCATCCAGAACCTGGCCATGAGCTTCGCCTCGGTCCAGTCCGCCGAGTACGGCGCGCAGCTATTAAAGGAAGGCAAAGCCGCGGACATCAACCAGAAGCCGGTCGGCACTGGCCCGTTCGTGTTCAAGCGTTATCAGAAGGACTCGCAGATCCGCTACATCGGCAACAAAGCGTACTGGAAACCTGAGGACGTGAAGATCGACAACCTGGTGTTCTCGATCACCCCGGACGCCGCCGTACGCTTGCAGAAGCTCAAAACCGGCGAGTGTCAGGTCAGCGGCTACCCGCGCCCGGCCGACATCGAAGTGATGGAGAAAGACCCGAACCTGACGGTGCTGAAGCAGGCCGGATTCAACCTCGGCTTCCTGGCCTACAACGTGACGCATCCGCCACTGGATCAGCTCAAGGTCCGCCAGGCCCTGGACATGGCCATCGACAAACCGGCGATCATCAAAGCCGTGTACCAGAGTGCCGGCCAACTCGCGCAAAACGCCCTGCCACCGGCGCAATGGTCGTATGACCCGACCATCAAGGACGCGCCCTACGACCCGACCAAAGCCAAGGCGCTACTGAAAGAAGCAGGGGTTGCACCCGGTACGACGATCAATTTGTGGGCGATGACCGTGCAGCGCGCCTCCAACCCGAATGCGCGGATGTCGGCGCAGATGATCCAGCAGGATTGGGAGAAGGTCGGGATCAAGGCCAATATCGTCAGCTATGAGTGGGGCGAGTACATCAAACGCGCCAAGAACGGCGAGCATGACGCGATGATCTACGGCTGGACCGGCGACAACGGTGACCCGGATAACTGGCTCGGCGTGCTCTACAGCTGCGCTGCGGTGAAAGGTAGCAACTACGCCAAGTGGTGTGATCCGGCGTACGACAAACTGGTTCAGCAAGCCAAGGTTTCAACCGATCGTGACGAACGGGTCAAGCTCTACCAACAGGCGCAGAAAATCCTTAAGCAACAGGTGCCTATCACACCGATCGCCAACTCGACGGTGTTCCAGCCTTTGCGCAAGGAAGTTACCGACTTCAAGATCAGTCCTTTTGGCCTCACACCCTTCTATGGCGTGGGTATAAATAAGTAACACCGCGCGCCAACCGGGTGCGCCAGGCGCCCCGGTTGCCCCCTTGTGGGGCGCCATTTGCACCGTAAAAAACGTGCGCAAACGGTCAAATGCGTCAAAATTTATACATATGCGACATTAAGGTACGTTCGTGCCACTGTTTAAGACTTGTGGCCGCTCTGGATCTTGCAATGGGTATGGCCCCTGCATAAGTATCCGCAGGCACGACTCACGAGGTCGTCCTCTAATTCCAAAAATGACAACAAATCATGAGGCCACCATGCTTAAACACGCGGTCATTCCGTTTTTAGTCGGCGCAAGCTTGTTAGCTAGCGCACCTTTCGCCCAAGCGGCGACTAACCTGGTGTTTTGCTCCGAAGGGAGCCCGGCCGGTTTTGATCCTGGTCAGTACACCACCGGAACCGACTTCGACGCCTCTGCAGAAACCATGTTCAACCGCCTGACCCAGTTCGAGCGCGGCGGCACCGCCGTGATTCCTGGTTTGGCGACCAGTTGGGATATTTCCCCGGACGTGAAGGAATACACTTTTCACCTGCGTGAAGGTGTGAAGTTCCATACCACTCCGTATTTCACCCCGACTCGCAACTTCAACGCTGATGACGTGCTGTTCACCTTTAATCGCATGATTAACAAGGATGATCCGTTCCGCAAAGCGTACCCGACCGAATTCCCGTACTTCACCGACATGGGGATGGACACCAACATCGCCAAGATCGAGAAGGTCGACGATCACACGGTCAAGTTTGTCCTGAACACCGTTGACGCTGCGTTCATCCAGAACATGGCGATGAGCTTCGCTTCCATCCAGTCCGCCGAGTACGCTGCCAAGCTGCTCAAGGAAGGCAAGGCAGCCGACATCAACCAGAAGCCCATCGGCACTGGCCCGTTCGTGTTCAAGAGCTACCAGAAAGACTCCAACATCCGCTACACCGGGAACAAGGACTACTGGAAGCCTGAAGACGTGAAGATCGACAACCTGATCTTCGCTATCACCACCGACCCGTCGGTACGTATTCAGAAGCTGAAGAAAAACGAATGCCAGGTCACTCTTTTCCCGCGTCCAGCCGACCTCAAGGCACTGGGTGAAGACAAAGAGCTGAAACTGCCAAACCAGGCCGGTTTCAACCTGGGCTACATCGCCTACAACGTGATGCCTGTTCTGAAGGGCCAAACCGCTCCAAACCCATTGGCCGACCTCAAGGTCCGTCAGGCGCTGGACATGGCCGTCAACAAGCCTCAGATCATCGACTCGGTTTACCAGGGCGCCGGCCAACTGGCCGTCAACGCCATGCCTCCGACCCAGTGGTCCTACGACACCACCATCAAAGATGCCAAGTACGACCCTGAGAAAGCCAAAGAGCTGCTCAAGGAAGCTGGCGTCAAGGAAGGCACCCAGATCACTCTGTGGGCCATGCCGGTTCAGCGTCCATACAACCCGAACGCCAAACTGATGGCTGAAATGCTGCAGTCCGACTGGAAGAAAATCGGCCTGAACGTGAACATCGTCAGCTACGAATGGGGCGAGTACATCAAGCGTTCCAAAGGTGGCGAAAACCAGGCGATGATCATCGGCTGGAGCGGTGACAATGGGGACCCGGACAACTGGCTCGGCACCCTGTTCGGCTGCGACGCGCTGAACGGCAACAACTTCTCCAAATGGTGCGACAAGCCGTACGACGCTCTGATCAAAGAAGCCAAGGCTACGCCTGATCAGGCCAAGCGCATCGAGCTGTACAAGCAAGCACAACACATCCTCAAAGATGCAGTTCCAATGACACCTATCGCACACTCGACGGTGTATCAACCCATGCGCGCCAACGTGCAGGACTTCAAGATCAGCCCATTCGGCTTGAACTCCTTCTACGGCGTCAGCGTCAGCAAATAAGGTTTGGCAACGGCGACGTTTATGACGTCGCCGTAGCTTTATCTGCCGGGAAAGTAGGAATTCTCTGACAGCCAAATCCACTGCGTACCACAGCAGAGGTTTAGGACGTGTCGGCTTTTCCTACGCGTTTTTCAGGCCTTTCCGCATTTACTGCCAGACCCGCGGCTCATACCGTCGGGATCTGACCAGTGCATGCGTGGGCTCTCGGTTTGCTGCGCGCAATGGTTTGAGCTCAATGCAGCCCCCACGTCCCTGGACGGGACGGAGGCTCATTGTTAAACACTAATAAAGAGGGAGCGTTATGCGCCATACCTTGGTTTTATCCGCATTGCTGGGCACCGGCCTGTTGGCCGCCACTTCCATCAGCCAGGCCGCCAACAACAGCCTGGTATTCTGCTCAGAAGGCAGCCCCGCCGGTTTCGACACGGCGCAGTACACCACTGCGACCGACAACGACGCCGCCGAGCCGCTGTATAACCGACTGGCAGAGTTTGAAAAAGGCGCCACCAACGTCGTTCCTGGCCTGGCAACCCGCTGGGATATTTCCGAAGACGGCCTCACGTACACCTTCCACCTGCGCGAAGGGGTGAAGTTCCATACCACGCCTTACTTCACGCCAACCCGTGATTTCAATGCCGATGACGTGCTGTTCACGTTTAATCGCATGCTCGACCCGCAACAACCTTTCCGTAAGGCTTATCCGACCGAGTTCCCGTATTTCAACGGGATGAGCCTGAACAAGAACATCGCCAAGGTCGAGAAGACCGGGCCGCTGACCGTGGTCATGACGCTCAACAGCGTGGACGCCGCGTTCATCCAGAACATCGCCATGAGCTTCGCCGCCATCCTGTCGGCCGAATACGCCGACAAACTGCTGGCGGTTGGCAAACCAAGCGATATTAATCAGAAGCCGATCGGCACCGGGCCGTTCGTGTTCAAGAGTTACCAGAAAGACTCCAACATCCGTTACACCGGCAACAAGCAGTACTGGGACCCGAGCCGGGTCAAGCTCGACAACCTGATTTTCGCCATCAACACCGACGCGTCGGTGCGGGTGCAGAAGCTCAAGGCCAACGAATGCCAGATCACTCTGCACCCGCGCCCGGCCGATGTAACAGCACTCAAGAACGACCCGAAACTCCAGCTCATCGAGAAGCCTGGCTTCAACCTCGGCTACATCGCCTACAACGTGCGCCACAAACCGTTCGACCAGCTCGAAGTGCGTCAGGCGCTGGACATGGCGGTGAACAAAAAAAGCATTTTGAACGCCGTGTACCAGGGCGCCGGGCAGTTGGCGGTCAACGCCATGCCGCCGACCCAGTGGTCCTACGACGAAACCATTAAAGATGCTGCCTACGATCCGGAAAAAGCCAGAGAGTTGCTCAAGGCTGCCGGCGTCAAGGAAGGCACCGAAATCACCCTCTGGGCCATGCCGGTCCAGCGCCCCTACAACCCCAACGCCAAGTTGATGGCCGAAATGCTCCAGGCTGACTGGGCGAAAATCGGCCTCAAAGTGAAGATCGTCAGCTACGAATGGGGCGAGTACATCAAGCGCACCAAGAATGGCGAGCACGACATCAGCCTGATCGGCTGGACCGGTGACAACGGGGACCCGGACAACTGGCTCGGCACGCTGTACAGCTGCGACGCCATTGGCGGCAACAACTACTCCATGTGGTGTGATCCGGCTTACGACAAGCTGGTCAAGCAGGCCAAGGTCGTCACTGATCGGGACCAGCGCACCGTGCTGTACAAACAGGCGCAGCAATTGCTCAAGCAGCAAGTGCCGATCACGCCTATCGCTCACTCGACGGTCAACCAGCCGTTAAGCGCCAAAATAGAAGGGTTCAAGGTGAGCCCGTTTGGTCGCAACGTGTTCTCGGGTGTCAGCATCGATCAATAACCGATAAGCCAAAAACGCTGGGGGCGGATTTCGCCCTCACGCAAGCGTATTGCCGTAATTCGCCAATTGGGCCTACAGCAAACGTTTGCGAAGCGCTGAATGAGTTCTAAACCAATAGCCGGGCCACAAAAAAACCGGCACTAAAAAAGAAAGTAAAGGAGCTTCACCCATGAAACTGAGCAGCACCGCGATCCTGGCCTTGGCCATCAGCAGCATCACCGCCACGGCGTATGCGGAAACCCAGAGCCAGGATTTCACCCCGGTGACCGTCAACACCGCCAGCGCCCAAGCCGAAGCACCTGGCTTTGTCGAAGGTACAACGATCAAAGGCACCACCCGTAACTGGTACGCCAACGAGCAACTGAAACGTGGCGGCAAGTTCACCTACCGTAAAGACGGTGTAGCAACCCCGACCGATCGCCGGATCAACTGGGTTCAGGGCACCATCGTCAATTTCACTTCCGGCTTCACTCAGGGCACCGTCGGTGTCAGCACTGAAGTGGCCGCGTACAACGCCGTTGCACTGGAACGTGATCGCAAGAGCCTGGCCTCCAACAACGGTGGCGCACCAGGTTCCCGTCCAGGCGCCGGTAACAACCGTACCCTGACCACCGAAGGCGGCGACGCTGAAGGTCAGTGGAGCAAACTGGGCCTGGCCAACGTCAAGTTCCGCGTGTCGAACACTACCCTGACCGCCGGTCGCCAGAACTTCAGCACGCCAATCGTCGACACCATCGGCAACCGTCCACTGCCTTCGAGCTTTGAAGGTGTGAGCCTGCACAGCGAAGAGCTGAACAACCTGTCGTTCGACGCTGGCACCTTCGACCGCGTATCGCCGCGTACCGAAGAGAGCCTGTCGAAATTTCGCTCCGAGTACACCAACAACAACGCTGAAACCGATCGCGTTAGCATCGTCGGCCTGAACTACCAGCCGCTGAAAAGCCTGAAGACCAGCCTGTATGCATCCCAGGTTGAAGACTTCTGGAACCAGTACTACTTCGGCGCTACCCATGAACTGGGTGACAGCAATGTCCTGAGCCTGACCACTGGCCTGAACTACTACAAAACCGTCGATACCGGCAAAAAAGAGATGGGTGAAATCGACAACGACGCCTACTCCCTGTCGTTCGGCCTGACTCACCAGGCCCACAGCCTGACCTTCTCGTACCAGGAAATTAACGGCAACGAGTACTTCGACTACCTGCATGAAACCAACGGCATCTACCTGGCCAACTCCCTGCTGTCCGACTTCAACGGTCCGAACGAGAAATCCTTCCAGATCGCCTACGGTCTGAACATGGCCGAATACGGCGTGCCAGGCCTGAAGTTCAACATCTACCAGGCTCGCGGCTGGGGCATCGACGGTACTCACTACACCGGCACTGCGTATGACGTGAAAAACATGGACGGCGAGCATCACTACGAATACGGCATCGGTGCTTCGTACGCAGTGCAGAGCGGCCCACTCAAGGCCTCCACTGTTCGCGCGACCTACACCGCTCACCGTGCCAGCGAAAACCAGGCTGACGGCAGCATCAACGAGTTCCGTCTCGTAACCACCATCCCGTTCAACATTCTGTAAAAACACCGCCCAACGGCTGACTCATGAAGAGTCGGCCGTTCGGTTTTTCCTGTTCAACCGATTGCAGAGGGCTCTTGATGAAAATGCTTCCCCTACGTGCGGCCATCGCTGCCGCGTTGCTGAGTGTCGCTGTTGGCGTCTCGGCCAAACCCTTGGTGGTCTGCACCGAAGCCAGTCCGGAAGGCTTCGATATGGTCCAGTACACGACTGCAGTCACAGGCGACGCAGTGTCCGAAACCATCTTCAATCGTCTGGTGGCGTTCAAGCCCGGTACCACCGAAGTGGTTCCGGCACTGGCCGACTCCTGGGACATCAGCGAGGACGGTCTGAACTACACGTTCCATCTGCGCAAAGGCGTCAAGTTTCACACCACCGAATACTTCAAGCCGACCCGCGACATGAATGCCGACGACGTGGTCTGGAGCTTCCAGCGTCAACTGGACCCAAACCATCCATGGCACAAACTGTCGAGCGTGGGCTTCCCGTACTTTGAAAGCATGGGCTTCAAGGAACTGCTGAAAAGCGTCGAGAAAGTTGACGACAACACCGTCAAATTCACCCTGACTCGTCGCGAAGCGCCATTCCTGGCTGACATCGCCATGGCCTTCTCCTCGATCTACTCCGCCGAGTACGCTGACCAGTTGCTCAAGGCCGACAAGACCAGCGATCTGAACAGCAAGCCAATCGGCACCGGCCCGTTTATCTTCCAGCGTTACGCCAAGGATGCTCAGGTCCGTTTCAAGGCCAACCCGGAGTATTTCCGTGGCAAGCCTCCGGCTGATGCGCTGATCCTGGCCATCGCCACCGACAACAACGTGCGCCTGCAAAAGCTCAAGGCCAACGAGTGCCAGATCGCGCTGTACCCGAAACCGGATGACATCCCGAGCATCAAGAAAGACTCGAACCTGAAGGTCGATGAACTGAACGCGATGACCGTTTCGTACATCGCCATGAACACCACCCACAAGTACATGAGTGACGTGCGGGTGCGTAAGGCCATCGACATCGCCTTCGACAAAGCGGCTTACGTCAATGCGCTGTTCGGCAAAGGTAACGCCACGGTCGCGGTCAACCCGTACCCGGACACCCTGCTGGGTTACAACCACGACTTGAAGAACCCGCCGCGTGATCTCGACAAGGCTCGCGCCCTGCTCAAGGAAGCCGGCGTACCGGAAGGCACGGTGCTCACCCTGTTCACCCGTAACGGCGGCGGCCCGACCAACCCGAACCCGATGCTCGGCGCGCAGATGATGCAGGCCGACCTGGCCAAGGTCGGAATCAAGATTGATATTCGCGTCATGGAATGGGGCGAAATGCTCAAACGCGCCAAAAACGGCGAGCACGACATGGTTTCCGCCGGATGGGCGGGCGACAACGGCGACCCGGATAATTTTCTGACGCCTATGCTCAGTTGCGAGGCTGCCAAAAACGGCGAAAACTACGCCCGTTGGTGCAACGAGAAATTCCAGACACTGCTGGACGAAGCACGCGCTAAAGTTGACCCGGCCGAACGGGCCAAGCTGTACGAGCAGGCTCAGGTGATCTTTAACCAGGATCAACCGTGGATCAGCATGGCCCACACCCGTATGTTTACCGCAATGCGCAACAACGTAGAGGGCTATCACATTAGCCCCCTCACCACTAATAACTTCGCCACCACCCAGGTGAAGTAGATAAGAAAACTCCCGGCGTCCCTGACCCCAGGGACGCCAGGCACGCCTAACCGGCTGATGAGGTACCACACAAGATGTTTAGTTTTATTGCCCGCCGACTGGGGTTATTGATCCCCACGTTTTTCGGCATCACCCTGCTGACTTTCGCACTGATTCGCATGATTCCGGGCGACCCCGTGGAAGTAATGATGGGCGAACGTCGGGTCGACCCCGAAATGCACGCCCAGGCAATGGAACGCCTAGGTCTGAACAAACCCCTGTATGCCCAATACCTGGATTACATCGGCAAGTTGGCCCACGGCGACCTTGGCGAATCACTGCGCACACGCACCAGTGTCTGGACCGAGTTCAGCTCTCTATTCCCTGCGACCCTGGAACTGTCCATGGCCGCACTGTTGTTCGCTGGCGTCCTGGGCCTTCTGGCCGGGGTGATTGCGGCACTCAAGCGAGGATCCCTGTTCGACCATGGGGTGATGGGCATCTCCCTGGCGGGATATTCGATGCCTATCTTCTGGTGGGGCCTGATCCTGATCATGTTCTTCTCGGTATCCCTGGGCTGGACGCCAGTGTCCGGGCGGATCGACCTGCTCTATGACATCGAGCCGCGCACCGGCTTCATGCTCATCGACACCTTGCTGGCCGATGACGTCGGTGCATTCTTCGATGCCCTGCATCACCTGATCCTGCCGGCCATTGTGCTCGGCACCATCCCGCTGGCCGTTATTGCGCGGATGACCCGTTCGTCGATGCTCGAAGTGCTGCGTGAGGATTACATCCGTACCGCTCGCGCCAAAGGCCTGTCGCCGGCTCGCGTGGTGTTCGTCCACGGCCTGCGTAACGCACTGATTCCGGTGCTGACCGTGGTTGGCCTGCAAGTCGGCACGTTGCTGGCCGGTGCGGTCCTGACCGAAACCATCTTCTCCTGGCCCGGCATCGGCAAATGGCTGATCGAAGCCATTGGCGCACGGGACTATCCCGTGGTGCAAAACGGCATCCTGTTAATCGCCTGCCTGGTGATTCTGGTCAACTTCGTAGTGGACATCCTCTACGGCTTTGCCAACCCACGCATTCGTCACCAGCGCTGAGATCATCATGACCATGAGCACTCCAATTCCAGCGGTAGCAGTCGATCAAAGCCTGCTGTACCCGTCTCCGTACAAAGAATTCTGGCAAGCATTCTCCAAGAACAAAGGCGCCGTCGCCGGTCTGATGTTCATGCTGCTGGTGATTTTCTGCGCGATCTTCGCGCCGTGGGTTGCCCCGCACAACCCGAGCGAGCAATACCGTGACTTCCTGCTGACCCCGCCGTCCTGGCTGGAAGGTGGGCACATCCAGTTCCTGCTCGGTACCGATGAACTGGGTCGCGACCTGCTGTCGCGGCTGATCAACGGTTCGCGCCTGTCCCTGTTGATCGGCTTGTCGTCGGTTGTCATGTCGCTGATCCCGGGGATCCTGCTGGGTCTGTTCGCCGGTTTCTTCCCGAAAATGCTCGGCCCGACCATCATGCGTCTGATGGACATCATGCTGGCCCTGCCGTCCCTGCTGCTGGCGGTGGCGATTGTCGCCATCCTCGGCCCTGGCCTGATTAACACCATTATTGCGATCGCCGTGGTTTCGTTGCCGTCCTATGTTCGTCTGACCCGCGCCGCGGTGATGGGCGAACTGAACCGCGACTACGTGACCGCCGCGCGCCTGGCCGGTGCCGGCCTGCCACGCCTGATGTTCGTCACTGTGCTGCCCAACTGCATGGCGCCACTGATCGTTCAAGCGACCTTGAGCTTCTCCTCGGCGATTCTCGATGCCGCCGCCCTGGGCTTCCTGGGTCTTGGCGTCCAACCGCCAACCCCTGAGTGGGGCACCATGCTGGCTTCAGCTCGCGACTACATCGAACGCGCCTGGTGGGTGGTAAGTCTGCCTGGTTTGACCATTTTGCTCAGCGTGCTGGCAATCAACTTGATGGGCGACGGCCTGCGCGATGCGCTGGACCCGAAACTCAAGAACGCCGCCTGAGGAGATTCAAATGTCACTGTTAGAAATCAAGAATCTCAACGTTCGTTTCGGCGACAAGAACGCCGTTCCGGTGGTCGACGGGCTCGACATTACCGTGGACAAGGGCGAAGTCCTGGCCATCGTTGGCGAGTCGGGTTCCGGCAAGTCCGTGACCATGATGGCGCTGATGGGCCTGATCGAACATCCGGGGATCGTCACCGCTGACGCCCTGAATTTCGACGGCAAGGACATGCTCAAGCTCAGCAACCGTCAGCGTCGGCAAATCGTCGGCAAAGACCTGGCCATGGTCTTCCAGGACCCAATGACCGCGCTGAACCCGAGCTACACCGTCGGTTTCCAGATCGAAGAAGTGCTGCGCCTGCACCTGAAAATGTCCAGCAAGCAAGCGCGCAAGCGTGCCATCGAGCTCCTGGAAAAAGTTGAAATCCCGGGGGCCGCCAGCCGTATGGAGGCCTACCCGCATCAATTGTCGGGCGGTATGAGCCAGCGTGTTGCAATCGCCATGGCGATTGCCGGCGAACCGAAACTGTTGATCGCCGACGAACCGACCACTGCACTCGACGTGACCATTCAGGCCCAGATCATGGACCTGCTGTTGGCCCTGCAAAAAGAGCAGAACATGGGCCTGGTGCTGATCACTCACGACCTCGCGGTCGTGGCCGAAACCGCCCAGCGTGTGTGCGTGATGTACGCCGGCCAAGCGGTCGAAGTCGGTCAAGTGCCACAACTGTTCGACATTCCGGCGCACCCGTACAGCGAAGCGCTGCTCAAGGCGATTCCGGAACACAGCCTCGGCGCCACGCGTCTGGCCACGCTGCCGGGCATCGTTCCCGGTCGCTACGACCGCCCGCAGGGTTGCCTGCTATCGCCGCGTTGCCCGTACGTGCAGGATTCCTGCCGCGCACAGCGTCCTGGCCTTGACCCGAAAAGCAACAGCCTCGCCCGCTGCTTCTACCCGCTGAATCAGGAGGTGGCGTAATGGCCGTCGTACTTACCGCCCGCGACCTGACCCGTCATTACGAAGTGTCCCGCGGCCTGTTCAAGGGCCATGCGCTGGTTCGCGCGCTTAACGGTGTGTCGTTCGAACTGGAAGCCGGCAAGACCCTCGCCGTTGTAGGCGAATCGGGTTGCGGCAAATCCACTCTGGCCCGTGCCCTGACACTGATCGAAGAGCCGTCCTCCGGTTCCTTGAAAATCGCCGGGCAAGAAGTGACCGGCGCTGACAAGGCTCAGCGCAAGCAACTGCGTAAAGACGTGCAGATGGTGTTCCAGAGCCCGTACGCCTCGTTGAACCCACGACAGAAGGTCGGTGACCAGCTCGGCGAGCCGCTGCTGATCAACACCAACCTGTCGGCCGCCGAACGTCGCGAGAAAGTCCAGGCGATGATGAAGCAGGTGGGCTTGCGTCCTGAGCACTACCAGCGTTATCCGCACATGTTCTCCGGCGGTCAGCGCCAGCGGATCGCCCTGGCGCGCGCCATGATGCTGCAACCGAAAGTGCTGGTGGCGGACGAACCGACCTCCGCGCTGGACGTGTCGATCCAGGCGCAGGTGCTGAACCTGTTCATGGATTTGCAGCAAGAGTTCAACACCGCCTACGTGTTCATCTCCCACAACCTGGCGGTCGTCCAGCACGTGGCCGATGACGTGATGGTGATGTACCTCGGTCGCCCGGTGGAAATGGGCCCGAAGAACGACATCTATCAGCGTCCGCTGCACCCGTACACCCAGGCGTTGCTGTCGGCCACCCCGACCATTCACCCGGACCCGAACAAGCCGAAAATCAAGATCGTCGGCGAATTGCCCAACCCGCTGAACCCACCGTCCGGCTGCGCTTTCCACAAGCGCTGCCCGTACGCCACCGAGCGCTGCAGCACCGAAGAGCCGGCCCTGCGCCTGCTCGACAGCCGCCAGGTGGCTTGCCATTACGCCGAGCAGTTCCTCGACGGCGCGGCATAAAAATGTGGGAGCGGCAGTGCGGCGATCCGACTTGCTCGCGAAGAGGGCGTGTCAGTCGACCTCACTGTTGAATGACACACCGCTTTCGCGAGCAAGCCCGCTCCCACAGGGTTCGTGGTGTTTCTGACCAGCTGTCCAAACCCCTTCTACCTCGATTGCGCATCAGTCAGGTGGAAGGGGTTACTTTTATCGAACATCGTTTTCTATTACCGTCAGGCATAGGAGCGCTAACTGCATCAAACATACACCGGTTATACGGGTGCAAGCGCAAAGCGCTTCACCACGATAAGCGGCGTGATACTTCAGACTTGGGGAGCAAGAAATTGGACAAGGAACTTCCGACCGATTTTGATCAGTATGTCGAGACACTGACGCGTTTGTGCAGGAAAAACGGCCTGACGCTAGGGCGGCTCAACCGTCAGGAACTTGCCGTCATGTTGCTTTACGTCAGCACGGCTCTGACGCCTGGCAAACTCTACA
This sequence comes from Pseudomonas sp. 10S4, assembly GCF_034344865.1. NCBI lineage: Bacteria > Pseudomonadati > Pseudomonadota > Gammaproteobacteria > Pseudomonadales > Pseudomonadaceae > Pseudomonas > Pseudomonas sp. 10S4. Next base: position 2,876,151 of record NZ_CP133774.1, on the reverse strand, counting down.
ACGAACGTAAAGCTACAGCAGCGCTGGATCATTGGAGAACACAGTTCGCGCCGATGCTAAGAAGCGATGTCGTCGAGCTGCGACGTACCCTGATCGACGCCCGTTATTGGGTGCGAGACCCAAACGGTCGCGATTACGAACTCGAACCTGCCCTGGCGACTAATGCGCTGTTCATTCGGCTCATCGAAGAACGCATTGAAACCCGTATTGCCGAACAACTGCTGTTGGCTGCTCGCGACCGCGAGGAGCGAAAGAAAGCAGCACTGCAAAACTGACCGGACAACCTTTCAACAGAACGGGGAATGCCTGAGTGAAATGGGCACTCCCCTCGTTATGTAGGCGTACGTGTTCGCGCTTTATTACACTCGGATGAACACCGCCTGTTCAGCGACTTGCCGGTCGTTCCTAGTGCTCACTGCCGGGAAATCCTCCATCCACTGGATGAAATTGGTAAGCACACGGGAGTACGCCCCCCGTGTTTGGAGCTTGCCAGGACCAGATGCATATAAAGACCGGTGTCCGAGTAATGGTAGTCAGGCACCTCACAGGCGAAAACCCTGAGCACAGGCTGACGTAGATCGATGCCCGTGGCACACAACCGCGAATTGCGTGAGAGCACATAGTTTTCGTGGCTGCTGAGCAAGGGCGATTGAGCAAGCGAAGTCACTGTCCTCTCATAAAGAACCTGGTCACTGCATCCCGCCATATCTTCAATCGCAATCAGCTTTGCTCCCTCTTGGGCAACGTACTGCAAAAGAAAGCGTCCATCGCCCAGAACCTTTGACGCATGCTTCAAAAATGCCACGATCCACGCGACTTCCTGGTCAGGGCCAGTGACGAAACTCTCCAGTGGTTTCAGAAGCGTCTGGGTCTGCTCGCCTGTCTGCACGAACATTGGGCCGCTGTTCTCAGGGGCCAGCCACGCTGCGGCGGCCCGCAGACTCACCTCGGCAAGCTTGAAGTGCGCGGCCGACTCCATGGACAGGTTGCCCAACGCGACCGGCGGGCTCTGCGGCGGCAGTGTCGCACTGAAATTGAGTCGGTCGCTGATCGAGTCAGGCAGAGTCGCATCGTCCCCATGCAACAGTTGATGTTTCACCGCCGCATTGAAGCCATCCAGATAACCGAGAATATTCTCCTGCGCCATCCCTAACCGTCGTAGATAAAACAAACTCCACTGCTCAAAGCCAAATTGTGGCAACCAAGTCGACTTTTCAGCGGTGAGGAAAAACCGCTCGGTGATGGAAGCCGCCAACTCGCTGTTCATCGTATCGTGAGACCAGTCAAAACCCGATCCTGTGATCCCGTACTTTTCGCGATCATTCCAGATAGGAGTCAGCGGATCGCAGTACCACACCTGTGCACGGAAGGTGTCCGGCTGAAATACCTCGATGAAATCCAGGCTCTCCTGCGCCGTCTCAAAGGTTTCCCCTGGAAACCCGATGATGAAGGACGCGTGAGTCGCTATGCCCACAGACCTGAATGAAGTAATGGCCTGCTCATAATTCTTTCTGCGTGAGGTCTTGCGCATCAACGCGAGCATCTTGTCGGAGGCTGACTCGATCCCCAGAAACACCCCTTCACAACCTGCCCGCGCCATGAGCTCAATGGTCTGCGGATCGCCCTGATCAGAGCGGTAAAACGAATTCCATTTAAAGTTGTATTTGTTGTCGATCATCATCTGCATGATTTCCCGGAACCGCTGCTTGGGCACATTGAATGTGTCATCCAGGAAAGTGAGTGTATCCACTGTACCGATTGCCTTGATCGCATCCAGCTCACGCTCTACATCGCTGGTGGACAGGTAGCGGTATTTACCGGCCCGCTGAGGAAATCCGCAGAAAGCACAGGCGTAAGGGCAGGACTTGGCCGTACGCGTGGACAGAAAACGCCCGATGCCGCGAGGCTGGAACAGTGTGTAGTTGATGAAGTTTTCTTTGAGCTCGTTGTATTCCGGCTCATCCGGCCCAAATACCCAGTCCTCGCCGTCCAGCACCGCCGTGCGACTCAACCCCGTAACCGGGCGGTTATCGTTGATCGCCTCAAGCACTTGCCGAAGCGTGTCCTCGCCTTCATTGCTGTTGATGTAGATATCGCCGCCAAGGACGCTGAGATAGTCACCCAGCATGTCAGGCTCATGGGCCTTGAACAGACCGCTGATATAAGGCCCTCCAATGATGATCTGTACATCGGGCGCGTTTGCTCGAACAAAGTCGACGATTTCCTGCACAGGGTGCGGCATGACATAAAGGGTTGTCGTGATGACAACGGTATTGATCACACCGCACGCCAACTTTTGTGCAAGGACGTCTTTTTCGCTCTGAAAAAGATTCACATAGTCAAAAGCGATACCGTGCTTTTCAAGGTAGGAACCTAACACCATCACAACGGGCCAAAGAAAATCGGCGTTGTTGAGGTTCAAGTCGGTCAGACTTTGCATCTTGCGGGTTTTGTTAAGGACGCCCAGCGCATGGCAGCGTGAGCCTTCGTAATTCACAAACGCCAGACGCAAATCGCGCTTTGCCGCGGCTTGCGGCCCAAGTTGATCAAGCATCTGGCAGTATTCTTCAAACGAGAAATCGTTGAAGCCGATGATCATGCATTTTTTATTTTGCATCGGTCACTCCTCCCTGGAATGGATGACGAAGGCTCGCCGACTCTGCGAGTGATTACTCAGCCGTTGGCAGCCGCCCAACGCCGCGTGTCGGGAATGAAATCCGGGATGTTGGTGTAGCCACCCGTTTCCAGACATCTTTCGACGAATAACTTGCCGACCACGAGGTCCAGAACACCTAGCCCGAAAGGTGAAAAAATCAATGGACGGGTACGATCGATCTGTTCCGGACTGGTCAGAATGCTGGCGAGCGTTCCATTTACAAAAGAACGATCGCCGTACTTCTGCTCTGCCAGATGGGGTGACGTATTGGCTTTCATGCAGTGCTCAACATCATCAAAAATGTTGAAGGCCTGCCAGATAATGTCTGGACTGATATCGCGCAGCGAGACGTTGAGAATGATCTGCCCCGGTGCAAAGACATCGCCGCCCGAAACGTAGGGTTCACCCGCATTGGTGGCGAATACAACAATATCGGCCGAGTTGATTGCGGATGTCACATCACCAATGAACAGGGCGTTTGGGGAACCGTTCGCCTGAACATGGCGACAAAGCTCCTGAGCCGATTGAGCATCAAGATCACACACGGTGATCTGCTCGAACGTCCAGCCGTCAGCCATAAAGAAGTCGAAGATCGCCCGCGAAATGACACCGGCCCCTACAAACGTGATTCTTGCGGGGGCCTCGGGATCAGCCTTCAATGCCCTGGCGGCGACGACCGCAGAAGCCGCGGTGCGGGCGGCACTGATTTGCGAGGCTTCCAGACACGCTACCGGGTATCCCGTTTCGTAATCATTCAACAACAGCACGGCGGAGGCCCGCTGCAGATTGCGTTCAATATTTTGGGGATAGCTGGCGATCCACTTGATGCCGGAGATGGGTGAATCGTTGGAAATGGCTGCCGGTAAGGCAATGATTCGATCCGACTGACGATCCGCAAATCGAAGAAAATAGCTGTCGGGATTGTTAGTCAGCCCCGCATCGTGTTGCAGGTAGGTGTTTTCAACCAATTTCAGAATATCCCTGCGCAACGAGGGCATTAACGTGGCGATTTGAGCACCGGAAACAATGGTCAAGGGATGCGATGACATTCTACGAACCTTCCATGAAGAGTCTTATTGAATAGCAGCGAGGCTGAATGTTTCGGCTTCACTGGAGCCTTGCGCCTCACTCAGGAGACTGAACTGCTCTAATGTTTCGTTCAGCAGATGCTTCAACTTCAGCATGTCCTGCGCGCCAATCCTGTCAGCTTGATACTGCAACTTGATAAATGAATGTTCACTCGAGACCGGGACCCACAAGAACAGCGGCCAGGGCTGGTAGTCCGGCAACTGGACCTGAGACACAGCGATGTCTTTCAGATTCCAACTTTCAAAGGGACTTTCAGCACCGATATGGATGGGCAAGCTTTGCTTGATATCGGACTCCGCCATCATGTCGCCAATGGACAGGCTAACGTTCTCAAAGGTGTCATAGAGGGAGTCCGCCACCTTCAAGATATGAATCTGCGGCGTCATAGCTGAATCGACTCGTACCCGTAGTGGAATCCGCGCAGACAAATACGAGACGACTGTTTGTGTGCCTTCCATCCAGCGTGGCGTCACATTGGTCTGGATCAACAGGTCATCCGAGGCGCAAAACCGGGCTAGTGCAAAGGACGCCACAGCGGTGTAAACCACAAAGGGCGTTACATCCAATGCGTTGCACAGCTGATTGATCGCCTTGTGGATCTCCTGTGAGGGAGTGATCAAATCGAATGTCGATTTCGCCTGTGCACTCTGGGCGACGCCCAAGCCTGGAATGACCGGTACTTTTGCGTTCTTCAGGTAGTCCCGCCAGAAGTGCGCTTGTCTTTGTCGCTCATAAGGCTCCAATGGCTGTGCAAGGATTTCATAGTCGAAGGCCAGAGGAGCAAGCAACGGTTCTGCGGCGCCAGAAAGTGCCCGATTGTAGGCAGTGGCCAAGTCATCCAGGATCACTTCGAGCGACCATGAGTCGACCACTATGTGGTGGATAATCAGGGCAAGCAGATATCGCTCATCATCAATGGGATTCAAATAAGCCCTGAAGGGTATGTCCACCTTCAGATCAAGCGGAACCCGGCATAGCGTTTCAATGCTCGCATCAAGCCGAGACATCTCGAACGGCTCGCTCCTCACCTTCAGTAAATCGTACGCAACGGCTTGAGGAAAGCGTTGCACGCCCACCCCGGTTTCCCAAAAGTTCGACCTTAGCTGTTCGTGACGATTGACCACTGCATCAACCGCACGACTGAACAGGGGAATGTCCAACTTTCCTTCCAGGACAAAGCCAATGCTTACACAGGCGGTCTCAGGAAGATCGTAAGCGCTCGACGCGCTCCAGTAATATTGTTGGTATGGGTTCAGCCCTTTGCCCGTCATCATTCATTCCCTACAAGACAAGCCATCTGCACCAAGGTCGGCGCTCCAAACACTCGTTTCAGAGGAATCTGAATACCGCTACGTTTCATGAGCGCGACAAGCCGCATCGCCAAAAGGGAATTCCCGCCGAGCGCAAAAAATTTGCTTCACGGTCTTCAACCGGTCGGCCCAGAATCTGCGCCCAGATCAGCGCCAGTATTTCTTCCTGTCGGGTCATTGCCCCCGTCGATGTGTTGCTTTGCTGAATGGCATTCAATTGGGCCACCAGCGCCGCTCTATCGATCTTGCCCGCCGGATTTCGGGGCCATTCATCAAGCACAAGGATGCTGGCAGGCATGAAGTAATTGGGAAGGTCAAGGGCGATCTTTTCCCTCAGGGCAGACTCAACCCCGACGGGATCAATCTCGTTTGAAGGCACGACAAAAAGCGCGACTCTCACCCCCGATGTACCTGCGTCGATGCTGCAGGCATGGCAGCTTTGAACTAACGATGACGCTATGGCGCATGCTTCAATCTCGGCGAGTTCTACCCGGTTGCCGTTTATCTTGACCAGGTCGTCCTTGCGTCCTTCGAACAGGATGTCTCCATCCGCATTACGACTGGCGAAATCACCCGTTCGAAACGCACGCACGGGCATACCGGCCGGGGCCCGCACGAAACGAGCCTCGCTTAAGTCCGCAAGGCCCAGATAGCCACGGGCAACACTTCCCCCCGAAATGTAGATTTCACCCACTTCCCCGTCGTCAGCCTCTTCCATGCGCTCGTTCAGGATATGCACCCTGACATTGGAGAGGGCCTGGCCAATATTGGCAGGTGAGGTCTCGGTATCACACAACTTCACGGTTGTCGCGACCGTTGCCTCGGAAGGGCCGTAGGCATTGAGCAGGCGGGTTTTGCTTGCCCAATTGGCAATGACCTCTTTGCTGCATCGTTCCCCCGCGACCACCAGCGTCGATAAGCTGATTGGAAGATTGATCGGCAACATCGACACCAGTGAAGGAGGCAGCGTAACGACGTCAATCTGACGGTCGCACAGCAAGTTCTGAAGACTGTCCAAATCCCGAAGTACATGATCCGCTACCGCTACCAGGCAACCACCCGCAAAAAGCGTCATTGCGATTTCGGCGATGATCGCGTCAAAGCAGACTGGGGAAAACATCAACACCCGGCTGCCTTTCGAAATGCCGTAGGTCAGAGCATGACGAGCCAGATTCGGAATCCCCCGGTGGGGCACCAAAACCCCTTTGGGTTGCCCGGTAGAGCCGGAGGTAAAGATGATGTAGGCGAGGTCATCAGGGGATATTCGGGGTGCTACGAAGTTCAGAGCTTGTGCAGATTCCAGTACCTCGCCGAGCGTAACCGCATCCATACCAGCAAACGCGGCGTTACCCGCCAAAGCATCGGCGTCCGATACCAGAACCCTTACTGGCTCGGCGACTTCAAACTGCACCAACAGTCGAGCGGGAGCAGCGTTCGGCTCAAACAGGAAAAAGGTCGCGCCACTCTTCATGACGCCCAGCATGGCAACGAGAAGGTCTTTACCCCGCGGACAGCCCACAGCAACTGTTGCGCCGGCACCAATGCCGTTTTCAATCAGGTAAGCCGCAACGTGGTTGCTTTGTGCGTCAATGTCCGCATAGCTATAAAGGACGCCACCACTTTCTATAGCAGGTGCATTCCTGTAGTCCTGACTGTACTGGCGCCACAGATCGAGAAAGACCTGCGTCTCAACCGTACCATCGGGAGGGAATAGAAGTTCTGACAAGATAGATTCCTTCCAATCAAATAGAAAAGCGTCCGGCCCAACCGCTGCCCATCAGCCAACCAGAGCGTGCGGGTGCAACTGACTGCCAAAGTTGGCATCACACCATTTGTCCGAGTAGATCGTATCGAGATAACGCTCCCCCATATCGGGGCTGATCACGACCACTTCATCACCCTCAGGAATCTGTTGCCGCAGGCGTTTTACCGCGACCAGCACAGTCCCCGTGGAACCACCCACTAACAGGCCGTAATCCAGCGCAACGCTGCGGCACATGCGGATCGTCTCGACTTCATCGACAAACTCAATATTCTCGATCAAATCACGGTCGAGAATCTCGGGACGCCGGCTCGTCCCCAGACCAGGAATCAGCCGCTTTTTCGCCACTTCCTGAAAGTTGATTGAGCCAACGGTATCGACGGCAATCAGTTTCACGCCTGGCGCCTTGTCTCTTAGATAACGCGCACAGCCGACGAGCGTTCCGGTTGTACCGGCACCGACAAATAGCCATTTGCAGTTCGGGTGCTGCTCAAGTATTTCGGGGGCGGTACGGTTGTAATGCGCCAAGGGGTTGGCCGGGTTCGCGTATTGGTTGGTCCAGTAATATTTCGGATCCTTACGGATCATTTCCTGGATCAAAGCAATACGCGCCCCGAGGAAACCACCATTGCCGTCACGGGTGTCACAGACAATCACCTCGGCGCCATAGGCCTTCATCAGGTTGATGCTGACCTGATTGACATTAGGGTCCGTTACGCAGGTGAACGGATAACCTCGCTGCGCACAGATTATCGACAGCGCAACCCCCAGGTTTCCCGAGCTGGACTCGATGACTTTGCGCCCGGGAGAAAGATGCCCCAGCCTTTCACTTTCTTCGATCAACGAGATGGCTGTCTTGAGCTTTATGGAGCCGGCCGGATTCATCCCTTCAATCTTCAGAAAGACCGGCACATCACCTATAAAGTTATCCAGCTTATGAAATTGTTTCGCACTGTAAACTTGCATCATGCTCAAGGTTTCCATTTCCAAGAGAAGACAGTCGGGCCAGTTCAAGAACAATCCTTTCTTGAAGATCGGCCATTTGCGCAACGCAGAACTTTTCGTGGTTGAAGTTGAGTTCGATCAAAAAATCTTCTGCCGGAACCAGACCGAGGACGAGTGGGAACTCTGAGCGCTCGACCCATTGCAGATTGCTCAGGCGGTAGCGATCACCGGCCGGCAGGTTGTCCTGAAGTTCGAAGTTTTCGATCACCAGAACTGTGTTGAAAAGCTCCTCTTCCTGACTCAATCCCGAAGCGCTCTTGAAGTGGCTCATGGAGACATGCCCTTCGTCCTGAAGAGCCGCGTTGCGACGCTGCAACTCCCGAACGCCGGACACAGTCGATGCGCCAGCAACGTCCACCGTGCAAGGCACGATCGATGTCATCAGGCCAATGATGTCTTCAGCACCATCAAGGTCAGCAGGCCTCCCCGATATTGCCCAGCCGAAAACAGGTGAGTGGTTACCGGTGTTTTGCGCGAGGATCTGAGCCCACACCCGTTGAAAGACAACGGCCACGGTCACCCCGTGGTCCACACAGAACCTCTCGATGGCGCGCGATTGCTCATGGCCCAGCATAAAGCGATAGGCAGCATGATCCGCAGGCGTGGCAGGCTGGTAAGCAACCGTGCTGGTGAATACACAGGGGCTGATGCCCGACAGGTAGTTGCGCCAGAATGGACGGTTTTCCCGCGCCCCCTGATCGGCCAGCCACTCGATGTAGTCACGGTAGACCCCGCCGAATGCCGGGGCTGGCTGATCTCCGCGGATCAGATGATCGTAGAGGTCGAAGAGTTCTTTGATGACCCTGGCCACGCACCAGCCATCCAGCAGAATGTGGTGGTACGTCCAGATCAGCTTGTGCGCATGCGCGCCATGGGAAAGCAATGTGAAGCGTGTCAGCGCGGGCGTTTCCAGATCGAACCCGCGGGAGCGGTCGTTTTCCATTACACGCTTGAACAACATCGGATCATCGCCGCCCGCTATGACCGACCAGGTACTCCGTTCCTCTTGCGACACATACTGTAATGGCCCGGCGACCGCGTCCCAGTAGAATCCACTACGCAGGATAGGGTGACGTTCAGCCATCAAACGCCATGCGTCCTGCAGCGCACTGATATCGATCTCGCCATCTATATCCAGAACATATTGCAGGATGTAAGTATCGTCATTGCTCATCAAGTGCTGAAACAGGATTCCCTTCTGTGTCGGGGACAAGGGGTAGATATCTGCGGGCACGGCTCCCGCCTTGTTGATCAGATCCTGCAGCTCATCGTCGATCAGATTAGCGTCCGGGTAGTCGGACGGCACGCGCACCAGCGTTGCACGGGAGCAGTGAGTAATGATCTCGTCCAGTGTTGTGCTGTAGCGCGTCGCTATGTCCTGTGCCTCCTGTGAAGACAGGATGGTGTCGTCGAAGTACCAATCAATCTCGAAACGTCCTTGAGTAATGCGCGCTTCAATTTCCAGTGCGTGCTGCCGTCCATTACGCGGATCAACCGACACCTGGTCGACGAGGCTAAGGACCCGGGCGGATGGCATCGATACATCCGCGTCATCGAATGACACGTTGTCCCATTGCCCCAGATAGTTGAATTGCACCATCGGTTCGGCCTGCGGAACGACCGCAGGCTCATTGAACAGATAACGCAGCAATCCATAGCCGATGCCCCGTTGCGGGATCTCCGCCAGCGTGCGCTTTGTCTGCTGGATCAAATCGGCCAGGCCACCCTGTGGATCCTCAAGACAGACAGGAAACACAGAAGTAAACCAACCCACCGTACGCGATATATCAACGCCATCCAGGACGCTCTCACGCCCATGCCCCTCGAGGTTGATAGCGATTTCATTTTTCCCCGCCAGCCGGAAAGAGCCCGTACCAGCGCTGAAATCAGGATGTCATTGATACGAGTGTTATAGGCCGCAGGTACATCCCGTACCAACGCGGTGGTACGAGCAAAACTCAACCCGCTGGAGATTATTCCGGCGCGCCTCGACGGTGGCCTGTCCGGGTCGAAAGGCACCGACGCGGGAATCCGGTCGACCACCTCTGACCAGTAAGCCGTCTGCGAAAGAACATCGCTCTTGAAGGACTGGTCATCGCTCACAAGCTGCTGCGCCCAACTGCGAAACGGCGTGACTTCCGCAGGAAGGGTGACACCTGCACACAAGTGCAGAAAGTCCTCGACCAGAATCCGCAGGGACACGGCATCCACAACCAGGTGGTGAGCCAGCAGCACCAAGAGATCAGCGTCGGTATCAGGGGTTCGGAAGAGCACCACACGAAACAGATCGCCCGTGACCAGATCCAGGCTTTCCTGAAAGCCGCTCAGCGTGTCCCGGATATCATTCAGCGACTGATCGATCGGGCCGCTCAACTGCACGATCCTGCTGCTCATCTGCGCATCGAAAGGCCGAGCGGGGATGGTCTGGGAATAGCCCTCGGCGCTGACCTTGAACTGGGCGCTCAGTACCGGATAGTGCTCCAGCATTTGGCGAGTCGCCAAGGTCAGGGCATCCGCGTGGATAGACCGTCGAATCTCGATAGCCGTCCCCAGGCACCAATGGTCCGCATTCGCCAATGACTGTTCCGCGAACCATCGCTGCACAGGCACCAGGGAAGTCGGGCCGATCGGCGGGTAGCTTTTTACCCCGACGGTACTGTCCAGATACCGCACACCGAGGGCGATGTCGGTGAGGGATCGACTGGCGAAGATTCGATCAAGATCAATCGCCATCGCGTCCCGTCTCAGGCGTGCGATCAATTGAAGCGCGCTGATCGAGTCACCACCCGAGGAAAAGAAGTTATGGTGCAGCGCCAACGTGTCATCCCCAATGATTTCCCGCGCGGCAGCAAGAACAACAGCATCAAAGGATGAAAGCACCGAAGGTGACACGGGCGTACTTTTCGTAATGCCTATTGCGCTCACGCTCGCCGGTACACCTTGCCAGCCTTGCCATTCCTGCATAGGGCTATCGTGATCGCAGATGTAGGCCAGCGCGCTCAGGAACTGCTCGGACAACCCGGCCGCTCGCTCTTTCGAGACGCGTTCAGGGTCCCAGTTGAAATCCACGGTGATGGCATCACCACTGCTGAGTACCTCGACGGCAAACGGAAACTCGGTGAGGTCCGTCACGTGAGTAAGCTCAACGCTATTACCGGCGCTTTCAAGCGCAGCCCAATTCGCCAGTGTCTCGACGTTCAGGACCGTATCAAACACCACGTTGGCAAAGCGCGACCGGGTGCTGACAAGCACCTCGTTCATTGATACCGACTCAAATCGCAGCAACTCGGCAATGCGTCGGCTGACTTCCTGCAAGCTGACATCCAATCGGTCAGAGGGGTACAGAGCGACAGGAATCGGTAGCGTATTGGCATACATGCCAACATCATCCAGTCCGACGCCGGTCTCCGCTCTGCCCGATACGATCATGCCAAACAACTGATGCTGCCCACCGCATACTGAGTTCAGCGCCATGGCCCAAGCCGTGGCCGCAACAGCGGAAATCGTGATCCCGGCACGAACGCAAATATCCCCGATAGCTTTTCCGAGGTCAGCGTCAAGGCGCTTGCGCAGACGCGCATGCTGCACCGACGACAGGGTGGGCTCACCCAAATGGTCGGAAATACAGACCGGAACCTCAAATGGTTCGAGGAGTTCGGCCCAGAGCAATTGGTCTGGCGTCTCCAGGCGGAATTTTTCCTGGCCGGCGATGTAGGTTGAATACACATCGCTCGGAGCAGGCCGGCCTCCTAACACCTCGGTCATCAGCGGAAAGATCGACGCACCATCAACAATGAGATGGTGTGCGCTCAAGATAAACTGATAATCGGCGCCGCCCAGGTGGAAAAGGTGCAATCGATAGAGCGCCGGCTGATCCAGAGCGAAACCCGCCTGCTTATCCTCGCGAAGAAACGTCTCCAGAAAAATGCGTTGCTGCCCCTCATCCAGGTGCGAAAGATCGGTCGTGGTCCACCTCAACGGAGCGTCGTCGGCAACCACGCGGACCGGATGGCTTGACGGGTCGAGAATGAATGCGCTGCGCAACAATTCGTGGCGTTCATGCGCCTTGCGCCAACCCGCTTGGAGCGCCACACCACCATCCGGTATCGCTATGCGAAACGAATACTGAAGGATGTAGGTGTTGCTATGCCGCGAGCGCAGGGACTGAACAAAAATCCCCGTTGAGCAGGTGACATCGGCAGAAAAGATAACGAATCGCCCGCTGGCGGTTCACATCTCGGCAACGACTGGCCTTTTGCGCCTGTGATCCTCGGCGCATCTGCCACCGCCATTTTTGTACGGACTACCTTGAGCAGTCCCAATATGGTCGGGTTACGGAAAACATCCCCTAGAGTGAAGGCGTGTCCCAAGGCCTTTGCCCGCGCAATAAACTGCAAAGCGAGAATGGAATCGGCACCCTGCCTGAAAAAATCATCCGTGGGTTGCAACGACGGATTGCGGAGCAAATCACGCCATATCTCAAGAAAGTCCTGACCTCCTTTTACCGTCTCCGCGCCAGTGCCTGGCGTACCGGCAGACAGGGGCGTGTCATTGGCGATGGCCGTGAGTTTTTTCTTGTCGATCTTGCCGTTGGGTGTCTCAGGCAGCGACGACTGAAGACGGAACTCGGACGGGATCATGTGCTCCGGCAAGTGATCGCGCAGTTGGAGCCTCAGGCTTTCGGGGTCAGTCGCGGCATCCTCGTGCTCCACGATAAAAGCCGTGAGGAAGGCTCGGGTGTTGGAGGTATTGAGTACGACCGCAGCCTGTTTGATCTGTGCAAGCCGCAGGATGCCGAACTCGACCTCACTCAACTCGATCCGGTGACCACGCACCTTGACTTGATCGTCGGTACGACCGTGATAGTGATAAACGCCCTCGCTGTCACAACTGACCAGATCGCCGGTTTTATATGCTCGCTGCCCGTCAACAGTGACAAAGGCCTTGAGCGTCAGGTCCGGTCGAGCGATGTAACCCAGCCCCACCGCAATCCCTTCTACGTAAAGCTCTCCTACCTCACCGACGGAGAGTTCCCCTCCGTCGGTATCGCGCACGGTCAGGTGAACCCCACGAACAGCGCGACCAATGGGAATGGCCTGGTCGACTGAGGGCATCTCACTGATGACCTGATGTGTGACATCGTCACTGCACTCGGTCGGCCCATAGGCGTTGATCAACGGAATATGGGGTTTGGTCGCCAACCACCGGCGGGCCAGGGAAACCGGAAGCACTTCGCCCGTAGCGACGAGGCAGGTCAACCGATCAAAACGTGCATTGTCTGCGTCTACAATGATTGCATCGAGAATGGCCAGCAGGTGACTGGGCACTACCTGCAAGATATCAATCTCGTCCTGTACGATTCGCGCACCCAGACGATCAAGGTCCAGAAACTCTGATCGCGTCAGGATGGCTGTCCGCCCTGCGCAGATCAGTGGCGCGAGGAATTGCCACACGGAAATATCGAAACTCTGTGGCGCCGTTTGCGCGACATTGGGCGCAATGTGCATTCCCAGGTCATCTACTTTGGCCAGCAGGTGATTGACCATTCCCCCGTGATGAACCATCGCCCCCTTGGGCATCCCGGTCGAACCCGAGGTGAAAATGACATAAGCGAGGCTGTCGTCTGTCAGGACGCTCCGTTCAAAAGGTGTACCGCCCGTCATGCCTTCAAACCGCTCCGGCATCATCAACAGCCCGATACCATCGAACAGCCCCTGGATGTCATCGTCGGTGATCAACCACTTACAACTGCATTGCTCCAGCATGTAGGCGCGTCGGTCCCGCGGAAGCGTACGATCGAGTGGGAGATAGGCGGCCCCTACCTTGAAGAGACCGATCATCGATACCAGAAACCCCAGCCCACGCTCCAGGCCGATGCCTACGATATCGCCGCGCCCTACCGAGGCAGCATTTAGCTGGCGGGCAAAGCTGTCAGAGATCTCGTCGAGTTCGCGATAGCTCAGGCAGGCATGGCCATCGGACGCGGCAGTGGCGTGAGGGAAACGCCGAACTTGACCGGCGAATAAATCAAGAAAATTTTCCATATCATCCATATCTTATGGTTTAAATTTCAGCGCTTTTGTCTTTCAGGATCCTTCCCGAAGGTATTTCTTCACCCCCAAATGCCAAAGCAATCGAGACAATAAAGCGAAGCCAAGAGTCGCCAGCAACGCCCCTAGCAAGGAACCTCCCGTGGTCATCCCCATCGCAGATTGCGCGGGCACTTCCATGATGAAAAAGACCGGCACCACCGTCATGATCACCACCTGAATCCACTCCGGGTAGGCTCCGGATGGAAAACGCCCGGTGGTCAGGAACATGAATAGCAGATGAGAAACGTTGCTGGTTTTTTTGGTCCAGAACGCCAGGCTCGCGATGCTGAACCAAACCGCATAGACCAACGCGCATGCCAGGGTTATGAAAATGCAGAAAGCCGCCAGCGTCTTCATTGTCAGTTGTTCTTGCGCATAACTGCCGCCCAGCATCAGCCCCAGCCCCAGCAACACACCGAACACATGCCAAAGACGCAACTGCCCAAAAGCCAGAATGGTTTGGATATCAATTGGCTTTAACAAATAGGTATCGATGGACTTGCTGATAATTAACCGTGAGGCGGCCTCACAGTTGGGCAAGACAACCATTTGTACAAAAGATCGAATCAGGATGAACGAACCGTAAAGGACAATGGACTGTTCTTTATTCCAACCTCCAATCCTGTCGACATTACCAAAAAATATTTCTATCACCACATAGACCGACAAACCTAGAAGGGCGGTATTCAAAAGACTTACAAATACCGGCACACGGTCTTTAAAGTTTGCTCGCAGCCTGGCTGACAAGAGCGCTCTAACAGCGCTTACGGTTTTCATTAACCGAATACCGAATAGCGTTTGATACCGGTTGACCAAATCAAACGGGCCAACACGGACAGCACAAGCACCAAGACAATCTGAAACATGAGTCCGTGCACCAACTGCTCTAAACTCAACTCACCCATGATGACTCGAATAGGAAAGTTAATAATGTAGGGAAAAGGTGACCATTCCAAAATCGATTGCATCCACCCTGGATAAAGTGATAGCGGCGCCAGAACCCCACCAAACAAAGTAAGCATGTAGGTCAACACCAAGTCGAACGAACTTGCCTGATCCGACCAGAACGCCGCAAGCCCGCCAATGAAATAAAGCAAATAGTTTATTGCAAAACCCAGGATAACCCCCAGCAGTGCAGGGAGCAGATAAGCCAGATTCAGATAGGTGCCTGCTTCCGAAAAAACGAAGACTCCCGCCACCAGGAAAAATATCGGAATCACTCTCACAAGTGCTGAAGCCAACTCGCTCAAAAAATAATAGAGACCGATATTGAATGGCTTCAAAAGAAAACTTCCGATATCACCCGAGTGAATATCATGTTCGAGTTCTTCTGCCGCCGTGCTTGACACAATCTCACCGACCAGGAAAACAAGTGCGAAGTAAGCAGCAAACTTGGTAGGCGTAAAACCGTCCAGCGCGGCATCCTTCGCAATACCCATCCAGATAACCATCATGAATAACGGTACTAACGAGGACAGCACCAGTACGAACAGCTCCGCACGATGTGCAACTTTACGGCGAATGGCCGTACGGGCAACGCCCGCGACTTTCGATGCGAACCGACTCATGCGACGCACTTCCCTGACGCGCCCTCAACCCGCACGGCAGCTTCTGCCTGTGAGTCATTGAACAGCTTCAACAGGGCCTCTTCAATAGGGGGATCACTGATGGAAATATCTAGTACAGACAGCTCTGCCAGCACCCGCGAGCAGACGGAAACGACCTCCGACGCCGGGACCATAAGCTCATGCGCAAAGCCATCACCGGATCGGACCAATCCGTACTTACCGAGTGCCGAAGCCATCGCTGCTTCGGACAGTTCCACGGTTATGATGCGGTGATTGGTCATGCGTTTGCGCAAAGACTCCAGAGTATCGTCAAACGAAACCCTGCCGTCTGACACGACGACGACCCGCTCACATAACGCTTCGATATCCTGCATGTAATGCGACGTCAGAAGTACGCTTACATTTCGCTCGCGGCTGTAGTCTTTAATGAATGACCGGACTATTTTTTGAACGCCTACGTCAAGCCCGATAGTCGGCTCATCGAGAAACAAAACCTTTGGCTCATGAAGTAATGAAGCGACTAACTCGCACTTCATCTTTTCGCCCAAGGAAAGCGTACGCACTGGCACCATGGCCAGCTTGGACACTTGCAACAGTTCATCCAGATAACCAAAGACCTGATTGAACTGTTTATCGGGGATTTCGAATATCTTCTGATTCATCCGGAATGTTTCCATTGCCGGCAGATCCCAAATCAATTGCTGACGCTGACCCATGATCAGCGAAATTGACTTGAGGAATTCTTTATTACGCAGCTGAGGTGTATAGTCCAATACCGAGATTTGTCCAGCCGTCGGATAGAGCAACCCCGAAAGCATTTTCAGGGTCGTTGTTTTTCCCGCACCATTGGGACCAAGAAAGCCTACTACTTCACCTTGACTAACGGTAAATGAAACATCGTCGACAGCAGTCTTTTCGGAAGATCGAGGAGAAACGAGATCTGTCAGCCAACCGAAAGGCCCTTCCGAGCGCTCTTTGATTCGATAAGTCTTAGACAAATTTTTAACGCTTATACAATCCATTGCTTATCTGACCCTGAAGAAAATGAGCTATCCATTGCGCATATCGTTTCAACGTGCGTTTGAATATCACGCACTGATTAACGCCGTCAAGAAACATTATTGAACATTTAAATTTTCAATTCGCCATACTGATTATTCATGGCTATCGTCGAGTGCCCCCTCGGCCCTCCAGACAACAGCGACCGAATGAGGTCACCCTCTTGGTATTAAAAAACGAAAGAGTGTCTATGTAGCGGCGTTCGATCTTCTGGAAGAGTTCGGTAATCCAATTCAAAGCACTTAGTAGTCATGCGCCACTGCTATGGCTATTTGAGGGTTTCCATCCAAATTTAGCCGTCCGCGATTTCATTGTCGATGGCGAAACGAATGGAAAAACTTGAGAAAGGAATGGAACTACGTCTCAAGGGGATAATGCTTACAAACGTGTCTGACGACGAAGGATTCGCCAGTGCCGATGGAGCGAAGACATCACATTCAACAGCATGGTCCGATGCTTCAAACCGCTGAACCAAAAAGTGGCGTAATAGCCGTTGTACTTACCGCCCGAGCCCTGACGCCGATCGAAGAGCAGTCCTCCAGATCCTTGAAAATCGCCGGGCAAGCAGTCACCGGCGTGGCCCAAAAAAATGTGAGAGCAAGCCCGCCCCCCCCACAGGGTTCGTGGTGTTTCTGACCAGTTGTCCAAACCCCTTTTCCTGGATTGCGCATCAGTCCGGTAGAAGGGGTTTTCTTTTGTCCGGGGTTTACGATTGGCTATCGCCTTCCTCGTCATCACTTGAATCAGGATCAGGCTCGTCAGTCGTGGAGTCGTCGTCGCCCTTGCTCCCCTCGGGCTCCGACGCGGCGATCATCAGGCCGCTGCTGTCATGCCCTGGTACGCCGTTAAATCCCTGTGGATGACTGGGGCTGGACGCCCACGCCGAGGACGTTCCGAGAGACAGCATCACCAAAACCTTAAGCAACAGCACAACGCGTTGAAAAATGCTCATAGCCGATTCCATCCTTTCTGAGATGCAGCATGGGTGCCTGCCGGCGCGTAACCCGGTTGCCGTGGCGCTGAATGAAATCTAGTTCCTATCGGCCGGGTTCTCCAGATAGGACGCTAACGAAGGAGGGTAATTGCCGCCAATGGACAGATTGGTTTGGAATAAAGGTTATGCCAAACAGCAATTTCAAAAATCAATGATGACCTGTGGCGAGGGAGCTTGCTCCCGTTCGGCTGCGAAGCAGTCGTAAACCCGGTTCGCGCGATGTGCCAGGAGAAATGGGTCGCCGGTTATAGGGCCGCTTCGCGACCCAACGGGGGCAAGCCCCCTCACCACAGGGCCGCGTCTATTTTTGCGGGTCGAGGTTATCGAGGGCCCGACTCACGGCCAGTTCACCCAGCATGATGACTTGCGCAATTCCCAACAGGGTATTGCGATGGGTGCCTTCCACTAGCCCGGCGAGGTTACTGGTCATGACATTCGCGGAGGCCAACGACTCGCAGGCGTGGGCCAGCAGGGTTTCGTTATCGGCGTCGGGGTCGATGTGAAAAAGGGGGCTGGGTTTGCGTGGGGTGTCGGTGAGCGACGAGGGATTGAGGTAATGCCTGAGGACGCGGTCGGCGATGTCTGCGTATTTTTTGGAGTCGATGGACTCGGGGGAATCTTCGTCGGTTTCTGGGGGATTCGGCGAATCTTTGATCATGATGAACCTCATTAAGAATGTTGAGATCACCACCGCCTGCCGCCAAGCAGATTGGGTGGCGGATTGCACAAGATTGGCGGACCGGTCAACACTCCAAACCCGGCATCCCCGAGGGGATCCTTGAGCAACCCGCCATAACATTGAGGTCTGACACTTAAGTGCCCGAAACCATTTTTGGACGAGATGCCTGGAGTATAAAACCGCGGACCGCCAAGCCCGTTCCGCTGTGTTTTTCAGCGACAGGGAAACGATAGAGGCAGCCCGCAATACCCACAAGCCGGCCGATTCTGGCGGACTTGTAGGCAAAGACGCAAGGTGACGTAGCCCAAACATGTAACCATCGGAAACCGCTGTAGGACCTGCAGAAAAACAGCCATCCATTCACTAGTCACATGGCAATTGAACAGCCCCACCGCCGCTCGGCTCAGACCACAAAACCTGTGGGAGCGGGCTTGCTCGCGAAGAGGCCGTATCAGTCGACATCACTGTTGAATGACATACCGCTTTCGCGATGTAGAAACGGACACATCCTTTACGATTGAAACCGGGGACATCCTTTACGTTTCTGTTGGCTTGAAAGGCGGCTTTCGCCGCTTTTCAGCCTGCCTAAAAGGTAGTTGCAGAGGTAAATATCCCAAACATCATCGTCTACTTCCTTGAGTCCTAGCGCCTCACCTGCCAAGGATTCACTGACGAAAATCATCTTGCCTTTCCATTTCATCGACCCATTCTGCCTGACCATGCGGATCGTCATGTCCGAAGCGTAATCGGCCTCAGGCACGCGTCCGTCGTACTGCCGTTTTGACGGCTCATAGAGGTCCGCAGGAACTTTCATCTCTAAAGCCTTGTGAGGCCGTACGTAATTGAACTCTTGTCGAAACTGTTCGAATGCCAACTGTTGTTCCACCAGGTTACGTTCAGGTGCATGAAGCAATGCAGCCTAGAGCGTTCGATGCATGCGTTCATGACGGCCATTCTGGTCAGGTCGCCCCGGCTGAATTCGTTCTGGGTAGATCCCTAAACGTATCCACCACGCCGCCAGACTGGAGATGCGTGAAATGCCGGTGGAGGCAAAGGGGGAGCCGTTATCCGTGCGGATTACGTCAGGCAAGCCGTACTCCCGAAACGCCCAGTCAAAACCCTCGCGGGCGCCGGCAACACTGCTTTGCGCTCTGCACAGCAATAGAAATCGACTGACGTGATCAGTAATTGTAAGTGGGTAACAACGTTGGCCGTTCTGAAGTGCGAAGTCACCTTTGAAATCCGCTGCCCATGTCTGATTAGGCGCAGTGGCGTCGCGCAGCGGATTTTTTCCTGCTGGTGGGCGATTGAGGAAGCGCCGTTTTTGCACCAGACCTGCTCGCTTAAGCCACTCGCCTGCCGTGCTGACCGTTGGCCAAGACAACTCTGGATGATCGATCTTAAGGTTATGCACCAGTTTTTCAGGTCCCCAACTGTGATGCTCGCGCTTGTACGCGATTAGCAACTCAAGCACCTCGTCGCTGATTTTGAAAGGGCTCGTATGCGGGCGCCGTGACAGCTCCTTTAGCCCATCAATGCCATGTGCCTCGTAGCGTGCAAGCCATTTGTCCAAAGTGGGTCGGCTGAGCCCGTAGTGACGGGCCAGCTCGCTTTTGGAATGGCTGCCTTGCAGCCAGTCGCCTATGAGTTTGATTCGTTGATCCATTGGAGACTCTCGATTCCAGGGCATGGTCAGGTACCTCCTGACCGTATTTCACACCTGTAAAGGATGTCTCCGGTTTAAAACGTAAAGGATGTCTCCGGTTTCTACCCGAGCAAGCCCGCTCCCACAGGGTTTTTGCGTTAACGGGCCGAAATCGGGGCATTAAAAAACCCCGCAGCTTTCGCAACGGGGTTTTGGGTGCGCTACACAATCTGTAGGAGCAAAGCTTGCTCACGATGGCTATTTCGAAACCACCATCGCCAGCAATCCGTGCGCCTACAAATTAATGATGCTCACGGGTCGCACGGAATTTCACATCCGGCCAGCGCTCTTCCATCAGTGCCAGGTTGACCCGGGTCGGGGCCAGGTAGGTCAGGTGACCGCCGCCATCGATAGCCAGGTTTTCCACAGCCTTGACGCTGAACTCTTCAAGCTTCTTCTTATCGCTGCAATCGATCCAGCGGGCGGAGTACACCGTGATCGGCTCGTATGAGCATTCGACCTTGTATTCCTCTTTCAAGCGGCTGGCGACCACATCGAACTGCAGCACACCGACGGCGCCGAGGATGATGTCGTTGCTGCGCGTCGGGAAGAACACTTGGGTCGCGCCCTCTTCGGCCAATTGCTGCAGGCCCTGGCGTAGTTGCTTGGATTTCAGCGGATCGCGCAGGCGTACGCGACGGAACAGTTCCGGGGCGAAGTGCGGAATACCGGTAAAACCCAGGACTTCGCCTTCGGTGAAGGTGTCGCCAATCTGGATGGTGCCGTGGTTGTGCAGGCCGATGATGTCGCCGGCAAACGCCTCTTCCAGTTGCTCACGCTCGGAGGAGAAGAACGTCAGCGCGTCGCCGATCCGTACATCCTTGCCGGTACGCACGTGGCGCATCTTCATGCCTTTTTCGTATTTGCCGGAGCAGATACGCATGAAGGCAATACGGTCGCGGTGTTTCGGGTCCATGTTCGCCTGGATCTTGAACACGAAACCGGCGAACTTCTCTTCAACCGGTTCCACGGTGCGCTCATTGGCAACACGGGCCAGGGGTTTCGGCGCCCAGTTGACCACGGCGTCGAGCACGTGATCGACACCGAAGTTGCCCAGAGCAGTACCGAAGAACACCGGGGTCAGTTGGCCGTCGAGGAATTCCTGTTGATTGAATTCGTGGCAGGCGCCCTGCACCAGTTCCAGCTGATCGACGAAGCGATCGTATTCGTCACCCAAGTGCGCGCGGGCTTCATCGGAGTCGAGCTTCTCGATGATTTTCACATCGGTGCGCTCGTGGCCGTGACCGGCGGTGTAGACAATGATGTAGTCGTCGGCGAGGTGATAAACGCCCTTGAAGTCGCGGTAGCAACCGATCGGCCAGGTGATCGGCGCGGCCTTGATCTTCAGGACGGCTTCGATTTCGTCGAGCAGTTCGATCGGGTCGCGGATGTCACGGTCGAGTTTGTTGATAAAGCTGACAATCGGCGTATCCCGCAGACGGCAGACGTCCATCAGCGCAATAGTCCGTGGCTCTACACCCTTACCGCCGTCGAGGACCATCAATGCCGAGTCCACTGCCGTCAAGGTGCGGTAGGTATCTTCAGAGAAGTCTTCGTGGCCCGGGGTGTCGAGCAGGTTGATCATGTGGTCGCGATACGGGAACTGCATGACCGACGTGGTAATCGAGATACCACGCTGCTTTTCCATTTCCATCCAGTCGGAGGTGGCATGGCGGTCGGATTTACGGGATTTCACCGTGCCAGCAATCGCAATCGCCTTCCCCATCAGCAAGAGCTTCTCGGTGATGGTGGTTTTACCGGCATCGGGGTGGGAAATGATGGCAAACGTTCGTCTGGCGTTGACTTCATTGACAATTTTACTATCGGACATCGCTTCAAATCTCGATTGTGTACGCAGGTATGTACACAGTTAAAAAAGTACCTTTGGCCGATTGCAAAGGCCAACACAGATAACCGGGCATTGTAACAAACAGCCGCCGGGAATGCCCGATGCAATGCCTCCTCCCGCTGAAGGTCACAGCGCCCGCATCTCGTCCTGGAAAAATGCTCGGCGGGTGCTCTCCCCTATAAACGCTACAAGCATGGCGGCGTGGTGTAGACCCGCAACTTCAATCACTGCGGGGGTGAGGTTTCGAACGGTGTTGAAATCAATCGATCAGAGGCGCGCTCTGCACCGTCCCCAACAGCCCGAATTTCCCCTGTAAATATCCGAATATGAATATTTTCGGATGCTCTCTAAAAGGTATTGACGGCTCAAAATTCGTGCTCCAATATTGGATCCAATGATACGGAAAATCATATCCGACCGAACAACACAAGGAGGAGTGTATTTCAAATGATTTCATGCCTCGAAATAACTGCGATTCTCTTCACGAGACGCGAGACCGGTATTGCGCGAGGCAAATTGCATCGTCATCTGACAATTCAATTGGGATCATATCGACGGTTTTCGGGACTCTCCGAACAAGTCCCCAGAGGTGCTGAAATGCACCGTCACCACCTGGTCCAAGCCCCCCACGAGTCGGATGAAAGACAGGGCACCACCATTACCGACGTCACACAGGTCACCGATTTGCTGCCAGGTGAAGAATTCGCCGTGTACAAAGACCTCGGACACACCGGTGTCGAAGAGCACGAAATTCATAAAGCAATTTGGCAGATCGCCGCTCGTAACAGTACCTATCCAAGTTGTAATAACGCGGGCTGTACTACAGGGCCGAGCGCAAGATCGATATTGCAAAGCACCGAAGCAAGTCAAGGTTGAGCATCCGTTCCGGGGGATCAAGCGGCAGTTTGCTAATTTGAAAGTGAAGTTACGAGGGTTGATGAAGGCCACTCCTCAGTTGACCACGCTGTTCGCTCTACCAAACCTGCGAATGATTATAAAACGGTTTGCTGGCAAGTGATGTTCGGAACGGTTTTTGCTTTAGACCGTTTAAGCGCTTGAAACAATACAACTTTCTGCTGCACTAAAACAGTTGATCTTCTAAATCATACGCCAGGCACTCTGGGCGACGCCGAAGTGCCTGGTAATTTCAACAGCCGTCACACATGACTTATTAGCTATTTTAGAGCCGTGACTGCAAGCACATCGGCTGATGATTTAAATCAAATCGGCCCCAAGCATTAACTTAGTGCCAGGCAAGACGATGACGCTCACTGTAACGGAGCTCTTTCTATGTTGAGATGGGGCTGGCGATCGATGCCTTGATGTGGTGATCCATGTTGTGCAGTATCAGTCTTCGAATCTTTTTCGAAGAACCTCATGCGTTTCGTTTTTTCTTAAAGTCACTCGCCAGGTTCAGAGTAACGGCTTTGGTGACTGCCCCTGAAAAACATTAAGATGGGAGGGTGTTATGTGCATTCAAGATGAGTTCTCGGTATCCGTAATAGACGAAGCGCAAGCCAACGTTCGCTATCTGCTTGACGATCATCCGTTTCGAAGTGTTCATACCGAGAGACAGGTCAATGAGATCCTTCCTCATTATCTGGCCATGTCTCAGGCCTTTCCGTACCTCCAGGCAGGCTCGCAGGCAAACTCAATACTCACGGCGATAAAGAGCAATTATGAGGTGCCTCGAAGTCTCGAGATCACCAGCGTGGTCGGTAACTTTCTAAGTTGGGACGAGACAGGCGGAGCCTATGTTATGGATCGCTACGGCAAGCCTGGTTTAAGCAAAATTCTCGATACTGAAAAATGGTTTCACGCCAATCTATTAAAGACCGATATTGAGAAGCTAACGGGTAAGCCTGTATCACCGGAATTTGGCGACCCTACCGGCTCCTACCTGACTAATCTGTTTGAGGGGCTTGCGTCCTTATCGGCGGTGACGCGCTGTGCCTACATGGTTTCGTTCGAAATGCATGCCAATACGATGATCTCCGCGCTTTGGGATGCGGTCAGTTCCAGCTATGGCGTTGATCGTAATCAGCTCAAGTATTTCGAGTGCCATGTAGGTGGTGACGACCCTGCCGAGGCATATCACGTTGCCATGACACGACAAATGGTGGACCTTCTGGTGAGCCCTGAAGACGAGGCCCAGTTCGTTAGCGATTCGCTAAAGGCAATGCAGGAAAACATCAACTGGTGTGCGGCGCTGACGGAACTTTCTCAATGACTAGCCGACTCGGCGGCATGCATTCAGATCTCGTTACTGATGCAATAAAAAAATACCGTTCGGGCCGGTCTCATGCGAGCAACATCAAGTTTCCGCTAAAAATACTCATCATCCTATCGATCTATTGCGCCCTTGGCGCTTTAATGCTTCAAGACTTATCGCTCCTTGAAAAACCATGCATAGTTATGGCAATGGGTTTCATATTGGCTGGCTTTCTAAATCTGGCCCATGAATGCCTGCATCAGAATATTTTTAAAAGCAAGCATACTAATTATCTTATCGGCTCGATCGCTGCTGGTATATTACTTATAAATTACACAGCCTATACCGACAAGCACCTTAAGCACCATCAGTACCTGGGCACAAGTAATGATACTGAGTCGAGCGGGGAGTTTAATTCAGTATCCAGTTACTTTTTTACGCTCTCAGGATGTTCTTTTTTAATCTCCCAGATACGCCTGGATGTAGAGATTATTTTCTTCAAATTCCCGGCATATATGAGGGGACGAAAGAGAATGTCTTTGGCACGTCGAGAGGCATGGGGCATTACGCTATGGATTGTTGTTGTTTTAGTGCTTCTGACCCTATTTCCGAAAAACACGCTTTCTTTGTATCTGGCACCTCTTGCCGTCGCTTATTTCTGGATTATATTTATTGGGTTACCTGAGCACTATGGTTGCAGCGCCACCGTTCCGCGCTATCTCTGCGCAAGAACAATAACGAGCAATTGGGTTGTGCGCTACCTTATGTGGAACGCCAACTTTCATGCGGAACATCATCGATACCCTGCCGCGCCTTCATCACTGCTTGAAACAATCGCATTAGAAGAGATGGGGCAAGCCGTATACCGAGAGCGCTCTTATGCAAGATGGCACCTGAATCTGATCCGTTCTCTCATGCGTCACAAATGATCACTCACTAGAGAAACCTATGCGCAAACTTATCGTTGGAAACGTCGATAACGAAGCAATGATCGGAGACACGAATCGGGCAACACTGCCGCTGAGGCAAGTTTCTGCGATCGCAGCAAGACGACTCGTATGGCAACTCGGCGAACAGGACATTGCGGTCCTGCCCTCCTTGGTTTCGGAGCCCATGATGGCGTATGTAGCTGAGACGATTGGCCGAAAACTGTTGCCTTCGCAGGTTATTTCTCCGGCGATGGATTTGGTGACACCCGTGGTGCTTACCTCTGACGTGCTATTAAGCGAAGTCATGTTGTCTACGCTAAAAGCCGCCGGTGTCGGCGCAGGCGATTGGGAGGTTCTCCCGTACTTTTACACGTCATCGATTGGGATATTGTGCGAAGAGTTACGTATCGGCCAATCGACTGGAACGCCGAACTTCATGGCGCAGGCCGGGGCCGAACTTCTAAATCGCAAAGCCGTGTTTCGCGCGCTGTGCGCTGGCCGAGTCAACTGCGCCGAAGGCTTTGTGTGTCGCACTGCGCGTGAGTTGCACCTTGTACTGCGCGAGATGCTTTCAAGACATGCGAGCGTCATAGTCAAACAGGACGTCAATGCCGGTGGCGATGGCAATATTGCGGTGACGCTCGAGAAAAGAGATGTCTATCCGGGCGTCCATCAAGTCTACGCGCTTGCAGGGATCGCCGACCTGACGGACGCGTTCTCCCAGGCGATGTGGGAACGGCAGACGGATACGGCCGGCAACTGTCAGGTGGTCGTCGAGCAGTTTTATCGGAGCTCGACGGTTCTCTATTCCGAGTACGACATCATGGCCGCGGGTTCCAGGCGCATTAGCTTCGGGGACCTTCGCATGGACGCATCTGGAGACAAACGCGGCAACGGCATGGTGATGTGGACTGGATTTCAGATCCCATGCCAGCCGCACGGTTACGCGCTGAATGAGTTTCACCGCCAGTGTGATGTGTTGGCAGAGATAACAAGAAGCCTCGGCTATATCGGGCGCGTTAACTTCGACGCCATCGTGACCGACGAGGGAGCGCTAGTGTTCACCGAAATAAACGGTCGTCTCGGGGGCTGCAGTCATCTTGATGGTGTGCTGCGAAAGCTTGCGGGCGAGGATTACCTGCGCACTCATACGGTGTTAACCCGCAATCGCGTACCTGTGAATGACCTTGACGCAGCGCTTGCTGCTGCCAACGCCATGACACACCGGCGGGAACGCGCTGGCGTGGTTGTCCTTACCGAAGACCTCGGCGGCACTGGCACCATCGAGTACATGACTTATGCTCGAGACGAAAACGAGGCGTTTTCCATGGAGCGGGGATTCCTTGATGCGCTCGCACCCAGCCCAATCGAAGAGTCGGTCTGCGAGTGACTCTATGACATCAATGAAGATACGCCCTGTCTTGCCGCTTTTTGACCGATTAACGGGTGGCGTCGGCTTAGCAACAATGGTCCTGCTATTTCTGCAGTTCCTCGTTAATCTCTCGGTGTTCGGGTCTTTTCCGCTGCTGGCGACCTTTCTGAGCATCGAGCGACATCTGAGCGCCGGCGACGTCGCGTACGTGCTCACGGTGAGTCTGCTGTCCAGTCGGCTGTTGCCGCTTATTCTCGGATCCGCTACCGACCGCTTCAATAGCAGGGTTTTAGCTTCATTGGGTCTGGCGTGTCGTGCTGCGGGATTCTTCGGCCTGGGCCATGTTCTCGATTTCCCTTCATTGGTCGCGTGTGCGTTCTTGAATGGACTCGGCGCAGCGCTCTACGAAACGACAGCGTACTCAGTGTTCGGCACCCTTAAAGCAAGCATTCGTTCGCGTGTATTCGTTTTGAATAATCTTGTACTTAACCTGGGTGCGCTGGTCGGGCCAACGGTACTGTTCTTGCTACCTGCCCATAGCGGAGCTTTTCCGTTTGAAGTGAGCGGTTATGTATTCGCTGTATTGACTTTGGTGGCACCGTTTGCGGCTGTACGAACGCGCGTAATTGAAAGACCCAAGCGTGTCGCGTCTGCGCTTTTTGGAGCTTTCCGCGACAGGAAATTTCTAAAACTCTGCATCGCTCTTATCCCGTTCTGGGCTGTTTACACGCAAATTTATGTGTTCATCCCGCTGACTTTCGCTCAAGGACCATCAGGGTATAACGGTGTTCGACCGTTCTACATCGCGAATGCTTTGTTCGGTGTTTTGACCGCACTTTTAGGGATGCAATGGTTTCAACGAGCGAAGTGGCGATCGTTAATGTCAATCGGTCATCTCGCGCTGCTCGCCTGTTTCGCACTGGCGGCACTCATATTCTTGCGCGAATGGAGCTCGCAGCAGTCGATGGTCTTCCTCGTTGTCATAGCCTTGATTTTCACATTCGGCGAAAGCCTCATCTTGCCCGCGTCGAACATTGCTCTCGCAGAATTAACAACCGAGAGCAACGCTGGAAGTTATTTCGGAGCGTCCGCAGTCTCTTGGGCGATTGGCGGGGCATTGGGGAACTATCTGGGCAGCATAAGTGCTCAATGGACGCCGATCAGCTTGGGTTGGTTCATGTTCGCCATTGTCAGCATGATCGGGTTGTTTTGTTTCAGGAGGCGTGAACATGACAAATAAAATTGACCACGCGCAGCAAGTAGCGCCAGAGACTCGTCTTATTGAGGCGGGACGCCGTAACTGGATGAAGATGGGCTTCGTCAATCCACCTGTGTATCGGGGCTCCACCGTTTTGTTTGATTCCTACTCCGAAATGGCGCCGGGTGCCGCCCCCTATCATTACGGAAGATGGGCAACACCAACCACTGATGCCTTTTGCGAAGCAATGGCAGAGATCGAGTATGGTGTTGGTGCTCTCGCCATGTGTTCGGGCCTCGGCGCAATAACAACGACTCTTATAGCGCTGGCACGCCCCGGTTCAAGAGTTCTGGTCGCGCAGTCGTCGTATGCTGCGACCCGAAAGTTCTGCGAACAGATGTTGAGCCCGCTTGGAATCGAGGTCGAATATTTCTCGCTTGATCTACTTTCCGAACTTCGTCAAACGCTTACCGACAACGTCAGTTTGATTTATCTCGATCTTCCTGGATCTGTGACGTTCGATGTCTGCAACCTGCGCGAGTTGACGGCCTATGCTGGCCGGGTCCCTGTTGTTGTCGATAACACTTGGGCGACGCCATACTTTTTCAATCCTCTGAAGCACGGCGCGAGTGTCGTCATCCATAGCACGTCGAAATATATCAGCGGACATTCCGATTCTGTCATGGGAGCTGCGGTTTTCGCCGATGTGCCGACCTTCGAGCGAACACGTGATACCGCACGCCTTCTCGGTCAGGCTGTGGGCGCAGATGATGCCAATCTCGCCCTGCGAGGCCTGCGCACCCTCGCCGTTCGAATGAATCGCCACTACGAATCGGCAAGTCGGATTTGTGCCTGGCTCTCGAAACACCCCGCGGTTGAGAGCGTTTTCTATCCAGCCCTACCATCAGACCGCAATCATGCTGCGTGGAAAGCGCAGTTTTCGGGGGCTGGTGGAGTGTTTACCTTCACGCTGAAAGGTGGTCATACGGATGCTCTTCAACGATTCATCGACAGGGTGTCCGTAATCGGACGAGGTTGGGGGTGGGGGGTACGAATCGGTTATTTGCCCCGCGACGCTCACGGGCCCAGAGGGCGGAGTTCGAATGGGCCTGCGCATGAGCGTCGGATTAGAGGATGTGGATACGCTCCTTATCGATCTCGCCACTGCACTTAACTAAATAAGAGACGTCAGTGCATGACGCATCTACCACTGGAAGGTAACCGCGCCTCGGAGAGGAACATGGTTCAACACTTCAGAGACATCGATGGGCAGTGCCATTGTGGCGCCGTTCAGTTTCGGATTCGGATTGCGACTGAATCGACCGCCATCGAATGCAATTGCTCAATCTGTTTCGCCTCGGGTTTTCTTCATTTGCCCGTCCGCGCGGAGGATTTTCAACTGATCGAGGGACATGATGTGTTGACGACCTATCGGTTCAACACGAAGGTCGCACAGCACACCTTTTGTCGAATCTGTGGCGTAAAGCCATTTTATCGACCGCGTTCGCATCCGGAAGACTTCAGCGTCAACGTGCGGTGCCTCGAATTGCACGACACTCACTCGTTCAACGTCGTGCCATTTGACGGCCGCAGATGGGAAGAAAATATCAGCCGATTTCCGACCTGACAGAGGCGTTCTTCAAGGAGGGATTCGCGTGAAGAAACCTGTGGTCGGTGTGCTTTGTTCTACTGAAACAATCGCGATTGCTGGCTGGGGAGAGCTATCGCATCAAGCCGTTTTTGTGAAATATCTAGATGCCATGACACAATTCGGCGACTGCTCTCCCGTGCTTATCCCCTCCCTCTTGAGCGGCGCCGAGGGATGGGAAATCTCCGACATCCTGGACCGGTTAGATGGCGTGCTGCTTCCGGGCGCAGGAAGCAACATAGACACAGCGTTGTATGCCCCAGCGCGAGCACATGTGGGGGATCGCGATTGCGCGCGAGACCAGACTGCGATGCGGATTTTACAACACGCCGCAAGTTCTGGGCTGCCGGTGCTGGGGATTTGCCGGGGTATGCAGGAAATCAATGTTGCCTTGGGCGGCACGTTGTACACGGCGCTACATGAGGTGTGCGATCACTTCGATCATCGTGCGCAGCGTGACAGTGAGTTTCAGGCACGCTATTCAGCCGTACACAGAGTTTCTCTTCCCGCAAAAGGGTGGCTTGCGCGAAACGCGGGAACTGCTTTTCCCGAGCAGAAATCTTATTCCGTGAACTCGCTGCATGGTCAGGGTATTGATCGCTTGGCGGACTCTCTGCAGGCAGACGCGTACGCCGAGGATGGGACAGTCGAGGCGATATCCCATGTCACTTTGCCGATTTTTGGGGTGCAGTGGCACCCGGAGTGGAATGTCCCGACGTCTCCACTCGGACAATTGATCTGGGCCCGGTTTCGCGATGCCTGTCATGCCTTCATGGCAGCTCCCCGAAAAGAGAGGGTGTGAACCGGCAAGTCCTTCTGGAAACCCGTTTCAGGCTGTTCCACCGCGCACGCCCAAACAGCCTGAACAGGGGGCTTTAGCGTCCTGATATTTCCCCGCCGCAACACCGATCAATTCGACCGTTGGGACATCAAGGGTGGCTAAATGCTGCTAAATATGGAACCTTTTAAAAGGTGCAGACGTCCACTCCCCTGTTACTGCACTCGTACCAGGGGCTGAAAAATCAGCAAGTTAGCCTGACGAGGCTGCGCTTATGGCTCGATTCATGTCCCTTTGCGGACATAGAACGCGCTGCTTTTCGCGAACGTTGATATCCCGGCAGCCAGCAATGGCATGCCACAAAGGACTGCGTTCGCCGACTAAGAAAAAGGAGTCCGCCTGTGGCGATTCGCTATGGCAAGGGGCTTATAGGAGGTGCGGTTGTCGTCGCACTCCTGGCCCTGCTGGTCCACTGGATTGGCATCAACACGATCGAACATTACCGCGACGATTTATTGTTTTACCTGCAAGCTCACTTGATTCTCGTCCTTGTCTCCATGCTGGCCGCCCTCGTTGTGGGCATCCCCGCCGGTATCTTCCTCAGCCGCCCGACCATGGTTGGCCGCGCTGAACGCTTCATGCAGATCTTCAACATCGGCAACACCGTTCCGCCTCTCGCCGTACTGGCCATCGCCCTGGGGATTCTGGGCATCGGCAGCGGCCCCGCGATCTTCGCCCTGTTCCTCGCCTCGCTGTTGCCGATCGTGCGCAACACCTATGAAGGCCTGAAAAACGTCCAGGGTTCACTCAAGGAAGCGGCCGTCGGCATCGGCATGACCCCGACTCAAGTGCTGTGGCGGGTCGAACTGCCGAACGCGGTGCCGATCATCATCGGTGGTGTGCGCGTGGCCCTGGCGATCAATGTCGGGACCGCACCGCTGGCGTTCCTGATCGGCGCCAACAGCCTGGGCAGCCTGATTTTCCCTGGCATCGCCCTGAACAATCAGCCGCAACTGCTGCTCGGCGCCGCTTGCACCGCCCTGCTGGCCTTGCTGCTCGACGGTCTGGTGACACTCGCCAGCCGCCTCTGGCTCGAACGCGGCCTACGCCCGTCTTAAGCCTCGGCAAAGGAATATTTATGAAAAGACTGACCCTATTACTAGGCTGCGCCCTGCTGTTCGCAGGATTTGCCCAAGCCGCTGAAAAACCGGTGATCCGCATCGGCGCCCGGGTGTTCACCGAACAAACCCTGCTCGCGGAAATCACTTCCCAATACCTGCGCACCAAGGGTTACGACACCCAGGTGACCGGCGGTCTGGGCAGTAACCTGGCCCGCAGCGCTCACGAAAGTGGCCAGCTCGATCTGATGTGGGAATACACCGGCGTGTCGCTGGTGGCTTACAACCACGTCACTGAAAAGCTCGACAGCGAACAGTCCTACGCCCGGGTGAAAGAACTCGACGCGAAAAAAGGCCTGGTCTGGCTCACGCCGTCGAAATTCAGCAACACCTACGCCCTGGCCCTGCCGGAAACCACCGCCAAGGCTTATCCGCAGATCAACACCATCAGCGAGCTGAACACGGTGTTGCAGGCTGAGCAGAAGGACAATCACCTGGTGGCGCTGGACACCGAGTTCGCCAACCGTTCCGACGGTCTGGACGGCATGGTCAAGCTCTATGGCATGAACCTGACCCGCAAAAACATCCGGCAGATGGATGCTGGTTTGGTTTACACCGCCTTGCGTAACGGCCAAGTGTTTGCCGGTCTGGTCTACACCACCGACGGTCGATTGAACGCCTTTAAGCTGAAACTGCTCGAAGACGACAAGCACTACTTCCCGGACTACACCGCCGCCCCGGTGGTGCGTCAGGTTTACCTCGACGCGCATCCCAAGCTTGCCGAAGAACTCAAGCCACTGGCGGAACTGTTCGATGACGCGACCATGCGCCAGCTCAACGCGCGGGTCGATGTCGATCACGAAAGCCCTTCATCCGTTGCCGCAGATTTCCTGCGCCAGCACCCGATCAACTGAGGAGGAAAAGCCATGGAATTTCTGAACGCCTTTTCCCATCTCGACTGGCCGCTGGTCCTGCACCTGACCTGGCAGCACATCACGTTGGTCGGCATCGCTGTGACGTTGGCGATCCTCGTTGGTGTACCGCTGGGCGTGCTGATGACGCGCTTCCCGTCGCTGGCCGGCCCACTGCAAGCCAGCGCCACGGTGCTGCTGACCGTGCCGTCGATTGCGCTGTTCGGCCTGCTGCTGCCGTTTTACTCCAAGTTCGGCCAGGGCCTGGGCCCGATGCCGGCAATCACCGCCGTGTTTCTCTACTCGCTGTTGCCGATCATGCGTAACACCTACTTGGCGCTGACCGGTGTCGAACCCGGCATTCGCGAAGCCGCTCGCGGCATCGGCATGACGTTCTATCAGCGCTTGCGCATGGTCGAACTGCCGATCGCGGTGCCGGTGATCCTGGCTGGCGTGCGCACCGCCGTGGTCATGAACATTGGTGTCATGACCATCGCCGCGACCATCGGCGCCGGTGGCCTCGGTGTACTTATTCTCGCTTCAATCAGCCGCAGCGACATGTCGATGCTGATCGTCGGCGCCGTGCTGGTCAGTCTCCTGGCCATCTTCGCCGACCTGCTTCTGCAATGGCTGCAACGCTCGCTGACTCCAAAAGGACTCCTGAAATGATCGAACTTCAAAACCTCAGCAAGACCTTCCAAAGCAACGGCAAAGATGTGAAAGCCGTGGATTCGGTAAGCCTGACCGTCAATGAAGGCGAAATCTGTGTGTTCCTCGGGCCATCGGGTTGCGGCAAAAGCACCACGCTGAAGATGATCAACCGGTTAATCAAGCCGACTTCGGGCAAGATCCTGATCAACGGCGAAGACACTACCGACCTCGACGCGGTGACCCTGCGTCGCAACATCGGTTATGTGATCCAGCAGATCGGTCTGTTCCCGAACATGACCATCGAGGAAAACATCACCATCGTTCCGCGCCTGCTGGGCTGGGACAAACAGAAATGCCACGACCGCGCCCGCGAGTTGATGAGCATGATCAAGCTCGAACCCAAGCAGTACCTGACTCGCTACCCGCGTGAGTTGTCCGGTGGTCAACAGCAACGGATCGGCGTGATTCGTGCGCTGGCGGCGGATGCGCCGCTGTTGTTGATGGACGAACCGTTCGGCGCGGTCGACCCGATCAACCGCGAAATGATCCAGAACGAGTTCTTCGAGATGCAACGCGCGCTGAACAAGACCGTGATCATGGTCAGCCACGACATCGACGAAGCCATCAAGCTCGGCGACAAGATTGCGATCTTCCGCGCCGGCAAGCTGTTGCAGATCGATCACCCGGACACACTGCTGGCGCACCCGGCGGATGACTTTGTCAGCAACTTCGTCGGCCAGGACAGCACGCTCAAGCGCCTGTTGCTGGTGAAAGCCGAAGACGCTGCGGACAACGCACCGTCGGTGAGCCCGGAAACCCCGGTGGCCGAGGCCCTGGAGTTGATGGACGAACTGGACCGTCGTTATGTCGTGGTGACTTGCTCCGACAACAAGGCGCTGGGTTACGTACGACGTCGCGACCTGCACCGTCAGACCGGCACCTGTGCGCAATACCTTCGCGAGTTCAACGCCACGGCCGCGTTCGACGAACATTTGCGCATCCTGCTGTCGCGCATGTACGAGTTCAATCGCTCGTGGCTGCCGGTGATGGATGCCGAGCGGGTGTTCCTGGGGGAAGTGACCCAGGAGTCGATTGCCGAGTATTTGAGCTCCGGTAAGTCCCGTGGCGGCAAGACCAGCATTGTTTCGCCGGCTGAGGCTGCAGTCGCCTGATCTGTCTGAGGCACCAGTGCCCTTGTGGCGAGGGAGCTTGCTCCCTCGCCACAAGGGCCATCCAATCCCCTTCAAATCTCCCTTCTACGGGAACATCACACTGTCATGCAGGTCGGTTACATCAGTAGCTGTCCGGGACCGCACGACGGAAGCGTGTAAAAACGCGACATTTTTGTTGATCTCAAGCCCCTCACGCCCTAAAGTTCGCGCCGAACGTCCATGCTGGAAACGATCCATCCGGCTCAAGTACTGACGACGAGACAGCAAGGCCAAGGGAAGCACCATTTCCCATGGCCTTTTTGCTTTCGGCGACATGCCTTGGGAAGTAGGCGAACCAAAGTGGGGATACGGAGGACGTTCATTTGCACCCATTGATTAATCTAGTTTGCCAGTAGGAGTTCCCAGCATGTCGATCAACGTCGAAGACTATTTCGCGCGTGAAACCTTCAACAAAATGAAGGCGTTTGCCGACAAACAAGAAACCCCGTTCGTGGTGATCGACACCGCGATGATCAGCCAGGCCTATGACGACCTGCGTGCCGGTTTCGAATTCGCCAAGGTCTACTACGCGGTCAAGGCCAACCCGGCCGTCGAAATCATCGACCTGCTCAAAGAGAAAGGCTCGAACTTCGACATCGCGTCGATCTACGAGCTCGACAAAGTGATGAACCAGGGCGTCGGCCCGGATCGCATCAGCTATGGCAACACCATCAAGAAATCCAAGGACATTCGCTACTTCTACGAGAAGGGCGTGCGTCTGTATGCCACCGACTCCGAAGCCGACCTGCGCAACATCGCCAAGGCTGCACCGGGTTCGAAAGTCTACGTGCGCATCCTCACCGAAGGCTCGACCACTGCTGACTGGCCTTTGTCGCGCAAATTCGGCTGCCAGACCGACATGGCCATGGACTTGCTGATCCTAGCCCGTGACCTGGGCCTGGTGCCTTACGGCATCTCGTTCCACGTCGGCTCGCAGCAACGCGACATCAGCGTCTGGGACGCAGCGATCGCCAAGGTCAAAGTGATCTTCGAACGCCTGAAAGAAGAAGACGGCATTCACCTGAAGCTGATCAACATGGGCGGCGGCTTCCCGGCCAACTACATCACCCGCACCAACAGCCTGGAAACCTACGCTGAAGAAATCATCCGTTTCCTCAAGGAAGATTTCGGCGACGACCTGCCGGAAATCATCCTGGAACCGGGCCGTTCGTTGATCGCCAACGCCGGTATCCTGGTCAGCGAAGTGGTATTGGTCGCGCGTAAATCCCGTACTGCGGTAGAGCGCTGGGTGTACACGGATGTGGGCAAATTCTCCGGTCTGATCGAAACCATGGACGAAGCCATCAAGTTCCCGATCTGGACCGAGAAGAAAGGCGAGATGGAAGAAGTCGTCATCGCCGGCCCGACCTGCGACAGCGCCGACATCATGTACGAGAACTACAAGTACGGTTTGCCGCTGAACCTGGCCATTGGTGATCGTATGTACTGGTTGTCGACCGGTGCCTACACCACCAGTTACAGCGCCGTTGAATTCAATGGCTTCCCGCCGCTGAAGTCGTTTTACGTGTAAACGCCAAACCCCATAAAAAAACCCGTGATTAATCACGGGTTTTTTTATGGGCGCCGTTATTACTTAACCCCGACAAACAATAACTAAAAAACAGTTACAGACTAAACATACACTTATTCAAAAACACTATTACCCTAAGAACTCAACGCAAACTCTAAAAGGAATTAGAAAAATGCAAATGAGCAACAACACCTCAACCCCCATCATTACAAAAGACGACATTCGCAAAATCAAACATTATATTGCGACCGCCAAGGCACTGCCGACCACCATTGAAGAAGTCGAACAACAACTAAGAACCAAAAAGACCAACATTGTTGGCCTGGAACCGTACGACGTTGTCAGCCTGTATCACAAAATCATCAATAACGCGAACTCGTGGAGAGACATCGAGTCGTCCATGAAGCGTGTAGGCGGAAGTCTTTCCGCATTTTCCGAGGATCTGGAAAGTTTCGGGCAAGACATCATTGATGCCATTGTGACAATGCCGGGTTACCAAAACTACACCGGCACTATCAAAGATATGAGCGAGGAAGAAATCAATAGCCTTCCACCGCTGGAAATCGGCAAAACAGAGAAAAACCGTTTTGGCTCCATCAAGGATTCCCTGACGTTCATCGCCAGCTCCATCGATGACAAGAAGCTGAGCAGCATGGACGTTCTGGCACGCTTGAAGTATTTCAAGGTTGAACTCTCCGAAGAAGTACACATGGGTATTGGCTCAAAGCTGAAGCTGGCCAGCAACGAAGAGATTAATCGACAAATTACCCAACTGAATCAGAAAATTGATGAAACCCAGAAGCGCATAGACGAAAAGACCAGAGAAACATCGCCTAACTTTTTCGACCACGTCATGGGTTTTATCAACCCGCTGGGCTCGCTCCACCACAGGCTGGTTGCCGACATGCAGAAAGTGCAGCTGTCGCCTCTAATCAGAGAACGGGAACAACTCACGGAAACAATCAAACAGAAAAACATTCTCGCCGGAACACTGCTTGAACTTCATAGTGAGCTGGACAGCCTGATTACTTACGTGGAAGGCGCCATTACCAGCACAGCGCAACTGGAAACCTTATGGATCTCGACATCCGAATACATTAATTCGTCCCGAAACAAAGTAACCGGCATTAACGACTTCCTCACACTCAGAAGCTTTGTTTCCAGCCTGAAAGTCATTCTGAAAAACTGGAAAAGCATTCAAAACAACGCAAATGCCCTTGTTACCGCGTTCGACTAAACAATCCACATACAAACAGGAAAAGGATTTCCCTATGAGCACCCAACATTATGTTACCCCCGACTTCGCCCTTGTTCGCGACAGCCGCGAATCGATTCGTTATCAATCGATTGTCGGCTCCTCCAACCTATACATCAAAGCGCTGAGCAATGAGCTGGTCGGATTAAATGCCGCCGTCAGCAGCACCGACCAACTGGTCGCCAACGCGATTACATCGGCAATCACCGTCCTGGAAACCGAGGATCTTCAAGAAAACCTCGAAGCCCTTGCTGTATTGAACGCTCGTGAAGCCGACGCCAGTGTGAAAAACGCCATTAAAATCTATTCGAAAACGGCGAACCAGTTGATGGAGCTGTGCACTGATCAGATTTCGAATTTGCACTCGACATTGCAAATCGGCGTGTTCAATGTCCAGAGCATCACCATCAGCAACAACCGGTTCAGGCTGGCAGAACTGGCAGACAAACAGGTCAGCCTGGACAAGGAATTGAGCGCAGAGCAAGTGCCCCTGAACGCCCTGCGCGGCGATGAAGATATCTTGAACGAAGCCATCAAGGTCTTCGAAAAGGTGAGTTTTATCGATCGCCTCAAGCCCTTGCTGGAACAACTCACTGCGCTGATCGGCAACAAGCCCGAAACACCTGAAACCGCCGCCATGAAGGCCGGGCTGATTGTGGCGAACAAATTCCTCGATGAAGCCAACGAACTGACCAAGTACAGGGACTTGCTCAAAACCCGGCAAATCATCCAGACCCGGATCGACCAGCGACAGGAGCGAATCACTTCGCTGAAAACCCAGCTGCGGGACGTCCACGACAAGACCCGGCAGCTCAATGACACTCAGAAAGTCGTGCCGCACCGAGAGGTTTATGTGCGTGAAGCCGGAAAACTGGTCGATTCGTTGGCGGCGTTCCTCAAGGCGGTCATGCCGTCCAGAAATGAAGACATGCTGAGCATCGGCAATCGTCTGATCGAGCACTGCCAAGCGCTGCGCGCCCACATGAATATCCTGCAAGGACGCTGGATGCGCGGCTGATTATCAGCCCATGCTGCGCATCGGTCCCTCAGGCAAGGGGTCGGTGCGCAGTCTTTAAATCAGGTGGCTGGCCAGCTCGGCCAGCCGTTGCCGATAAGGCTCGGCCATGGCGCGTATTTCCGGGTGCGGTGCATCCAGCAATGACTCGCTGCTGACCCGCAGAAAATTGATATTCCCTCCCGCCAACGCCTTGTGCAACCAACCCAGCGCCGCTTCAATGTGCCCCTCGTCGGCCAGCACCGCCGCATAACTGAACTGACCACGAAAATCACCGCCGACCGCCGAACGTCGATACCAGTCAACGGCCCCCTGGGGATCAACCGGGCAATGACACCCCTCCTCCAGATAACGCCCCAGCAAGTTCATCGATTTCGCGTGGCCCAATTCCGCGGCGCGGCGATAAAGACTCAGCGCTTGTGCCTGGTCTTCAGCCACCCCACGACCGGTGGCCAGCAGGTTGGCGTAGTTGTACATCGCCCAATCCAGCCCGGCCTCGGCGGCGTCGCGATAATGTTTCGCTGCGACCGTGGCATCAGCGGTACATCCCCAGCCATGCTCATGACAACGACCGAGCATGTTGCACGCCATCAAATGTCCGCCCTTGGCGGCGATCCCGAACCAGCGCACCGCCAGCGGCTGATCCTGCTCAATGCCCAGCCCGTCCAGCAGAATCTGCCCCAGCAAGGCCTGAGCATCGAGAACACCTTCGCCAGCCGCGATCAAAATCGCCTGGGCGGCCCGCGCCGGGCTTTCCTCGAGCATCGCTTTGAGCCGATCACCGTCGAGCACTTCCTCGCGACGCAGTTGATAACTCATACCTCGACCCAGCGGCGCAACAGGTTGTGATAAGTGCCGGTCAGACGAATCAGTGAGGGGTGGTCGGGCATGTCATGGGTCAGTTGCTGGATCGCCCCGTCCATCTCGAACAGCAACGCGCGCTGGCTGTCTTCGCGGACCAGGCTTTGGGTCCAGAAAAACGACGCATAGCGCGTACCCCGGGTGACGGCGTTGACCTTGTGCAGGCTGCTGCCGGGGTACAGGACCATGTCGCCGGCGGGCAACTTGACGCGTTGAGTGCCGAAGGTGTCCTGGATTTCAAGTTCACCGCCTTCGTAGTCGTCCGGTTCGCTGAAGAACAGCGTCGCCGACAGGTCGGTGCGCACGCGCTCGATGCTGCCCTTGGGCTGACGCACGGCGTTGTCGATGTGGAAGTCGAAACTGCCGCCCGCCGTGTAACAGTTCAGCAACGGTGGGAAGACTTTGCTCGGTAACGCCGCTGACATGAACTGTGGATTTTTCCACAACCGCTCAAGCATCGCCGCACCGATTTCCTTGGCCAGCGGATGACCTTCCGGCAGTTGCAGGTTGTGCTTGGCCTTGGCCGACTGAAAGCCGGCGGTGATTTTGCCGTCGGCCCAATCGGCCTGTTCCAGCGCCTCACGGATGCGCTGCACTTCTTCTTTCGCGAACACGCCGGGAATGTGCAGCAACATGGGGACGACACCTGAAAACAGAGGAGCGCCAATGGTATTGATTCTTATTGCCCGTGTAAAACCCCATAGACGAACGAGACACCAAAAACCGTAAGGTCAAATTGTAAAGAATGTAAATTCGTCACGAATAGCAACGTTTCGCAATTGATACAGATACTTGTTTACCCTATATTCCGCGGCCTCAAATCCTTGGGGAGGGGAATTCAAATGTCACGCCAACAACTACAATCACCCGTCAGTTCACCGCGCTTGCTCGCCTCTGCGATTGGCATGGCGATCACCGCCGGCTCCGCTGGCCACATGGTTTTCGCTGCTGAAAAGACCGACGACAAGGCTCCGGGCAATGCGATTTCCCTCGACGCCACCAGCGTTGTTGGCGACCAGGAAGACACCTCCTACAAAACCGATACCTCGGCCTCCAAGAAGTACACCGCGCCACTTCGCGAAACGCCAAAAAGCGTGACCGTGATCCCGCAGCAAGTGATCCGCGACACCGGCGCTACCAGTCTGGTCGACGCATTGCGCACCACGCCGGGCATCACCTTTGGTGCCGGCGAAGGTGGCAACCCGGCCGGCGACCGTCCGATTATTCGCGGCTTCAACGCTGAAAGCGATGTGTTCATCGACGGCATGCGCGATCCGGCGTCCCAGAGCCGCGAGATCTTCGACGTTGAATCGGTCGAAATCAGCAAAGGCCCAGGCTCGGCCTTCACCGGCGCCGGCTCCACCGGTGGCAGCCTGAACCTGATCAGCAAGACCGCAAAACTCGGCAATTTCTACAACGGCGGCTTCACCTGGGGCTCGGACCAGACCAAGCGCACCACCCTCGACCTGAACCAGCAGATCAACGACACCTCGGCTTTCCGCCTGAACCTGATGAAGCACGAAGCGAACGTCGCCGGGCGTGACGCCGTGGACGTCAGCCGCTGGGGCGTGGCGCCGACCTTCTCCTTCGGCCTGGGCACCGACACCCGCGTGATCGTCGGTTACTACCACAACGAGAGCAACGATATCCCGGACTACGGCATCCCGTTGACCCTCAGCCCGAACCGCAGCAAGTACCAGGTCGACAAACCAGCCAACGTCAATCGCGACAATTTCTACGGCCTCACCGGTCGCGACTATCGTGAGACCAGTGATGACAGCGGCACCATCAAGATCGAGCACGATCTGAATGATGACCTGACCGTTTCCAACAGTTTCCGCATGTCCCGTTCGACCCTGGACTACATCGTCAGCAACCCTGACGACAGCAAGGGCAACGTGGCCAACGGCAGTGTGTACCGTGGCGCGAAAAGCCGTAACTCGACGTCCAGCGGCTGGGTCAACCAGACCGACCTGAGCGCCAAGTTCAATACCGCCGGTATCGAACACAGCCTGGTCACCGGCCTGGAGTTCTCTTATCAGGACACCCACAACCGCCCGTACATCCTGACCTCGACCGCCAGCGGCACCACGTGCAACCGCGCGCTGTTCAACGCCGGCGACTGCACCAACCTGTACAAGCCGACGCCTGGGGATAACTGGTCGGGCACCATCACCGACAGCAACGCTTTCACCGACACCGACACAAAAACTGCTGCCGCCTATGTGTTCGACACCCTGAAGTTCAACGAACAATGGTCCCTGAACCTGGGCCTGCGTTACGACAACTACCAGACAGAATCCAGCGGCTACGCCAATGCGGGCCGTACCACGCCAGCGGGCAGTTTCTCCCGGGAGAACACCAGCGACCTGCTGAACTACCAGATCGGCGTGGTCTACAACCCGTTGCCTAACGGCAGCGTGTACGCGGCCTACTCCACCTCCAGCAACCCGGCCGGTGAAACCAGCGGTAACGGCAGCATGGAACTGGCGGCGAACAACAGCGACCTGGAGCCGGAAAAGAACCGCAACTACGAAGTCGGCACCAAGTGGGACTTCTTCGGTGACGACCTGTCGCTGACCGCTGCGCTGTTCCGCACCGAGAAAACCAACGCCCGTATCGACGATCCGGACGGCGCCACCACCCAAGTGCTGGACGGCGAACAAACCGTCAACGGCCTGGAACTGACCTACACCGGCAAACTGACCCGTAACTGGAAAGTCTTCGGCGGCTACACCTACATGGAAAGCGAAGTGGTCAAGACCACCCTCGCGGCCGACAAAGGCAACCATATGCCAAGCACCCCACGGAACAACTTCACCCTGTGGTCGACTTACGACCTGATCCCGGAAAAGTTGACCGTCGGCGGCGGCGCGACCTTCGTCGATTCGCAGTTCGGCAACGTAGCCAACTCGGTGGAGATCCCGTCCTACTGGCGTTACGACGCAATGGCCAGCTACGCCCTGACCAAAAACGTCGACCTGCAACTCAACGTGCAGAACCTGACCGACAAGCGTTATTTTGACCAGGTGTTCCAGACGCACTATGCCCACGTTGCAGCAGGTCGTACTGCACTGCTGAGCGCCAACTTCCACTTCTGATTGCTGGTCACACCGCAATCCCCTGTGGGAGCGGGCTTGCTCGCGAAGAGGGAGTGTCAGTCGACATCAATGCTGCCTGACACACCGCTTTCGCGAGCAAGCCCGCTTCCACATGGGGTGCGGACAACGGCGGTAATCAGCAACAGGCCCCGTTCATCCAAGTGAACGGGGCTTTTGTGCGTAATAAAGAATGTTTCTCGACAACCCACGGCATAATGCGCGCCGTGATGATTACTTTCGAACGAACAAGGCGAGCGACGTGTTGAAGAAAACCCTGTTCCAGTTGCACTGGTTTTTTGGCATCAGCGCCGGGCTGATCCTGGCCTTGATGGGCATCACCGGAGCAACGGTGTCGTTTCAGGATGAAATCCTGCGGGCGTTGAATCCCTCTGTGCTGCAGGTCGAGAAACAGGTCGCCGGCGTCCTCCCGCCCGCCGAACTGGTCGAGCGCATCGAAGCCGCATCCGGCAAAAAAGTCTCGATGCTCTGGGTCGAGACCGACAGCGGCAACGCTGCGCGGGTGATCTTCACGGCGCCGCCGGGCGAGCGTCGCGGCGAGATGCGTTATTTCGACCCGTACACCGCCGAGTTCACGGGCGACGTCACCGGCCAGGACTTCTTCGGCCTGATGCTGCAATTGCACCGCTTCCTTGCGATGGGCGATACCGGGCGGCAAATCACTGGCGCGTGCACGTTGATCCTGGTGTTTTTCTGCCTCTCAGGCCTGTACCTGCGCTGGCCGCGCCAATGGAAGAACTGGCGA
Organism: Pseudomonas sp. 10S4; assembly: GCF_034344865.1. Lineage (NCBI taxonomy): Bacteria > Pseudomonadati > Pseudomonadota > Gammaproteobacteria > Pseudomonadales > Pseudomonadaceae > Pseudomonas > Pseudomonas sp. 10S4. The sequence goes on along the minus strand of NZ_CP133774.1, from coordinate 2,833,829 downwards.
GCCTGGCTGACCCTGGACTGGAAGAAAAAGGGCCGCAGCTTCAACTGGGACTTGCACTCGGTGGCGGGCACCTGGTGCCTGGTGTTTTACCTCTTGGCCGCGCTGACCGGGTTGTCCTGGTCTTATGAGTGGTACAACCAAGGCCTGACCAAACTGCTGTCCGACGCACCGCAAAACGAGCGGGTTCGCAACCGCGGGCCGGCGCCGAGCGGTCCTGCACCGACTGCCGATTACGCCGCGATGTGGAGCAGCATCTACAGCGCCGCCGGCCCGCACCTGTCCGCCTACAACATCCGCATGCCGCCGGTGGCTGGCCAACCGGCCACGGTGTTCTACCTGTTGAATACCTCGCCCCATGACCGCGCGCTGAACCAGATCACCCTGGATCCGGCGACCGGGATCACCAAACGTCATGATCGCTACAGTGACAAGAGCCTCAAGGCGCAATTGCTGACCAGCATTTATGCGCTGCACACGGGCAGTTACTTCGGCATTGTCGGGCGGATCATCCTGACGATCACCGCGCTGACCATGCCGCTGTTTTTCGTCACGGGCTGGTTGCTGTACCTGGATCGTCGACGCAAAAAGCGTCAGATCAAGGACGCGCGCAAAGGCCTGGTGCAACCGGGCGGCGACGCACCTGCCTGGCTGATCGGCTTCGCCAGTCAGAGCGGGTTTGCCGAGCAATTGGCTTGGCAGACTGCCGGGCAATTGCAGGCCGCAGGCTTGCCGGTGAAGGTGCAGCCGCTGGCGAATGTCAGCGAACAGGATCTGCGTGATTCGAGCAATGCACTGTTCGTGGTCAGCACCTTCGGCGACGGCGAAGCACCGGACAGCGCCCGTGGTTTTGAGCGCAAAGTGCTGGGTCGGGCGTTGAGCCTTGAGAGTTTGAACTACGCGGTGCTTGGTCTCGGTGATCGACAGTATCAGCACTTCTGCGGCTTCGCCCGGCGCTTGCACACCTGGCTCGGCGAACACGGCGGCAAGACCCTGTTTGCCCCGGTGGAAGTCGACAGCGGCGACCCCTACGCCTTGCGTCACTGGCAGCAGCAACTTGGCCTGCTGACCGGACAGGCGCCTGTGGATACCTGGCAAGCGCCCAGCTACGACAACTGGACGCTGGCCCGGCGCGAACTGCTCAACCCGGACAGCTGCGGCTCGCCGGTGTACTTGGTGGGTCTGATTGCCCCAAGCACCAGCAGTTGGCTGGCCGGTGATCTGGTGGAAGTCATGCCGCGCAATTGCACGTGGGCGATCGAGCATTTCCTCGATGGCTTGGGGATTGATGGCCGGGCCAGTGTAGAACTCGACGGCCTCTCGCAACCGCTGGATCAAGCCCTCGCCAGTCGACAACTGCCCGAAAACCGGGCACATCTGGTTGGTCTGCACGCCCAGGCATTGGTGCAGGCGTTGGTGCCGTTGGCGATGCGTGAATACTCGATTGCTTCGATTGCCGCCGACGGCGTGCTGGAACTGATCGTGCGCCAGGAACTGCATCCCGACGGCAGTCTCGGCATCGGCTCCGGCTGGCTGACCGAACACGCCCCAGTGGGCGGCAGCATCAGTTTGCGGGTACGGCGCAACAGCGGTTTCCACCTGCCGAACGAACCGGTGCCGATGATCCTGCTGGGCAACGGCACGGGCCTCGCCGGGCTGCGCAGTTTGCTCAAGGCGCGGATTGCCGATGGGCAGCAACGGCATTGGCTGTTGTTTGGCGAGCGCAATCGCGAGCACGACTTCCTGTGTCGCGATGAGCTGGAAGGTTGGCTGATTGAAGGTGACCTGGAGCGGCTGGACCTAGTGTTTTCCCGGGATCAGGCCGAGAAAATCTACGTCCAGGATCGCCTGCGCGAATCCGCCGCCGAGCTGAAAAAATGGCTGGCCGACGGCGCCGTGATCTACATCTGCGGCAGCTTGCAAGGCATGGCTTCGGGCGTGGATCACGTGCTCAACCAAGTGCTGGGGATCGAAGAAGTCGATCGATTGATCGAACAAGGCCGCTACCGCCGCGACGTTTACTGAAAACACACCCTCCCTGTGGGAGCGGGCTTGCTCGCGAAAGCGGTCTGACAGCCAACATCTCTGTTGAATGTTGAGCCGTCATCGCGAGCAAGCCCGCTCCCACCGTTGATCTACGCCCTGCCTGAAAGTATCAAACCGGCGCCAGCTTCTGCTCAAACACACTCACCCCATCCAAATCCCGCAACACCACACTCATCTCCCCGCTCTGCCCATCAATATTCACCTCGCCAAAAAACTGAAACCCGGCAAATGGCGAGGTGTTCTGCGCCGGTGGTGCTTTCTCGAACACCACTTGCGGCCCAAAGGTTTTATCCAGCGGATTAGGCCCGAAGCTCCCGGCATTCAACGGCCCGGCGACAAACTCCCAAAACGGCTCAAAATCCTGAAACGCCGCACGCTCCGGGTGATAGTGATGCGCAGCGCAGTAATGCACATCCGCAGTCAGGAAGACGAAATTGCGCACTTGCTGGGCGCGCAGAAAACCGAGCAACTCGGCGATTTCCAGCTCGCGGCCCTGAGCCGGTCCCGGGTCACCATTGGCCACCGCTTCCCAACGGGTGACACCTGGGCTGACTTCACCATCGGGCACACCGAGACCAATCGGCATGTCGGCCGCGATCACTTTCCATTGCGCGTTTGAAGCTTTCAACGAGGCCTTCAACCAGTCCAGTTGCTCGCGGCCGAGGAACGGCTTCTCCCCGCCCAGGTTGTCGTCATTCGCCCCACGATAACTGCGCATGTCGAGCACGAACACATCAAGCATCGGCCCGTAACTGAGCTTGCGATAAATCCGTCCGCCGTTGTCGGCGGCTTGCAAACGCATCGGCGCGTATTCGAGCCAGGCCTGCCGCGCGCGGCCGACCAGGCTGTGGATATCTTTGCTCTTGTAGCGGTCGTCCAACTGCTTGCCCGGCGACCAGTTGTTGACCACCTCATGGTCGTCCCACTGCCAGATCTGCGGCACTTCAGCGTTGAAGCGGCGGATGTTTTCGTCCATCAGGTTGTAGCGATAGTTGCCGCGATATTCGTCGAGGGTTTCGGCGACTTTGCTCTTGGCTTCGCTGGTGATGTTGCGCCACACCCGACCACTTTCAGTAACAAGCTGTGCCGGCACCGGGCCGTCGGCGTAGATGGTGTCGCCGCTGTGGATAAAGAAGTCCGGCAGGCGCAGGCGCATGGCTTCGTAGATGCGCATGCCACCGATGTCCGGGTTGATGCCGAAGCCCTGGCCGACGGTGTCGCCGCTCCAGACAAAACGAATGTCGCGACGGGCCGTCGGCACGCTGCGCAAGTGGCCGAACCAGGGTTCACTGGCGGCACCACTTTGGGCGTCTTCGAAGTGCACTCGATAGAAAATCGCCTGGTCGGCATCTGGCAGCCCATTGAGTTCAACTCGAGCGGTGAAATCGGTGCGGGCGTCTGCCAGTGGCGAGACAAAACGACGCGGGTTGGTGAACAGGCTGCGGGTGTCCCATTCCACCACCATCCGCGCCGGACGGTCGCTGCGACTCCAGACCATCGCTCGGTCGCCCAGTAGATCGCCGGACTGCACGCCGTCGGTGAGTTGCGGCCGATCCTGGACCGAGGCAATCACCGCCGGGGCCAGGCCCGGCAGCAACAAACCAGCGCCGACCGCTTGCATGACACGACGGCGACCGAGGTTGAATTCGCTCATGGTGTTCTCCCTGTAAAAGGGAAACTAAAGCATGTGCGCATGACGCCCGTGTGAAACGCGATCCCCTGTGGGAGCGAGCTTGCTCGCGATAGCGGCGTGTCAGACAACATCAATGCTGAATGTTAAACCGTCATCGCGAGCAAGCTCGCTCCCACAGGGGCTGGGTGTCAGGCCTTGGCTGGTTCCAGAGCCAACTCCACCACTTCCGGTCGCTTGAGCACCGCGTACGCCACCGCAGTCAGCAAACTCCCCGCCACAATCGCCAGCAAATAAAGCAGCGCATGGTTGATCGCATTCGGGATCATCAGCACGAACAACCCGCCGTGCGGTGCCATCAACTTGCAGCCGAAGTACATCGACAACGCACCGGTCAGCGCGCCGCCAGCAATGCTCGCCGGAATCACCCGCAACGGGTCTTTGGCGGCAAACGGAATCGCGCCTTCAGAGATAAAGCACAGCCCCAACACCAACGCCGCTTTACCGGCCTCGCGCTCGGTCTGGGCAAATTTTCGCCGGGCAATAAACGTCGCAATCCCAAGACCAATCGGCGGCACCATACCGGCGGCCATGGTCGCGGCCATCGGTGCATAACTCTGCGACGCCAACAGCCCGACCGAGAACGCGTAAGCAGCCTTGTTGATCGGTCCGCCGAGGTCGACGCACATCATGCCGCCGAGCAACACACCGAGCAGAATCGCGTTGGTGGTTCCCATGCTGTCGAGGAAATGCGTCAACGCTTCGAGCATCCCCGCCACCGGTTTGCCGACCACGTAGATCATCACTAACCCGGTGAACAGACTCGCCAGCAACGGGATGATCAGAATCGGTTTCAGCGCTTCAAGGCTCTGCGGCAACCGCGCATAACGATTGATCGCCTGGGCCGCGTAACCGGCGATGAAACCGGCAACGATCCCGCCGATAAAACCGGCGCCCAAGGTACTCGCGAGCAAGCCACCAATCATCCCCGGCGCCAGGCCCGGACGGTCGGCAATGGAGTAAGCGATGTAGCCCGCCAGCAACGGCACCATCAACTTGAACGCAGTCTCGCCGCCGATCTGCATCAGCGCGGCCGCCAGCGTGCCCGGTTCCTTGAACGCGGTGATGCCGAACACAAACGACAGCGCGATCATCAACCCGCCCGCCACCACCATCGGCAGCATGAACGACACACCGGTCAGCAGGTGTTTGTAGACGCCGGTCTTCTCTTGCTTGGCCGGGCCTTTGGCGCCGCTCGAAGCGGTTTCCTGCTTGCCTTCGGCCAGGGCTTTGTTGAGCGTGGCTTCGGCTTGTTTCAACGCGATGCCAGTGCCACAACGGTAAATCTTCTTGCCGGCGAAACGCTCGGTGGCGACTTCGATATCGCAAGCCAGCAGCACCACGTCAGCATCGGCAATCGCTGCGGCACTCAGCGGATTGCGCGCGCCGACCGAGCCCTGGGTTTCCACTTGCAGGTCGTAGCCCAGACGCTTGGCCGCTTGCTGCAAGGCTTCGGCAGCCATGAAGGTGTGGGCAACACCGGTCGGGCACGCGGTGATCGCGACCAGGCGCGGGGCGTTTTTAGCGGCCACGACAGGCTCGGCGACTGCTTCAGCGGCGACGTAAATCTCGGCCTCTTCCGCGCCACGGCGCAGCACGACTTCAACGTCTTGCAGGGCCTGGGCCGGGGTGCTGCGGAATACGCGTTTGCCGACGAATCGGGCCATGTCCACTGGCGCGCTGGTCACCAGCAGCACCCATTCGGCGGACTCAATGGTGGCCGCCGACAACTGGCGTTCCGGATGTGCCGCGTCGTTCACTTCGACGCAAGTGCTCCAGCCCTGACGCTGGGCGGCGGCGTCAAGCAACCGCGCGCACAGCACACTGGTGACCATACCGTTCGGGCAGGCCGTAACAATGGCTAACTTCATGACAACCCCTCTTATTGTTCTGTCAGGAGGCGCACGCGCACGCCCTGTTCGAGCTGCGCCAATTGCGCGGCATCACTGATGCCGAAACCGATCTGCGTGACGGCCATCGCGGCAATCGCCGTGGCGGTGCGCAGGGTCTGTTCAGGCGTGTCGGCACTGAGCAAACCGTGAAGCATGCCGGCCAGCAACGAATCGCCCGCACCCACCGTGCTGGCCACACTGACCTTGGGCGGCGTGGCATGCATCGCCGCGCCGACACTGAACCAGTTCACCCCTTCGGCGCCGTGGGAAATCACCACATGCTCGATACCTTGAGCGTGCAAGCGGCTCGCGGCTTTGGCTTGTGCAGCTACGCAAATCACTTCGCAACCGAGCGCATCCGCAAGCTCTTCGGTGTTGGGTTTGATCAGCCATGGACCGGCCGCCAGCCCTGCACGCAATGCTTCACCGCTGGTGTCCAGCGCCACGTTCAAACCGAGGTTTTTCAAGCGAGCGATCAACGCCTGCAACCATTGCGGGCTAACGCCTCGCGGCAGGCTACCGGCGACGACAACGGCATCATGCCCCGGCGCGATCTGATCCAGTCGGTCCAGCAACGCTTGCTGCGCCGCTTCACTGACTTGCGGGCCTGGGCCGTTGATATCGGTGATGCGCCCGTCGCTTTCCGCCAGTTTGATGTTGCTGCGAGTCTCTCCTGGCACGCGAATGAACGCGTCGACAAAACCGCGTTTGACGAACAGGGTTTCAAACGCCTGAAGATTGTCTTCACCGAGAAAACCGCTGACCGTCAGTTGATGCCCGAGATCGGCCAGCACCTGGGCCACGTTCACGCCTTTGCCAGCGGCGTGGGTGTGCATCTCGTCACTGCGGTTGACCTGACCGGGTTCCAACCGTGGCAACTGGACGGTCAGGTCCAGCGCCGGGTTGAGGGTCAGGGTTAAAATCTTGGCCATTACAGGGCCTCCACTAATGCGCGCACTTCATTGGCGCTGCCCACGATCAGGGCCTGTTGAGCGAGCGTTTGAGTCTGGGCCAGGCTGAGTTCGCGGATACGCGCCTTGACCTCGGCGATGCTGCGGCCGGAGACGCTGAGTTCGTCCACACCGAGGCCGACCAGCACCGGTACCGCCAGCGGGTCCGCCGCCAGTTCGCCACAGACGCCAACCCACTTGCCATGGGCATGGGCCGCGCGCACGGTGATGTCGATCAGTTGCAGCACCGCCGGGTGCAAGCCGTCCGCCTGGGCCGACAAGGTCGGATGCCCCCGGTCGATGGCCAGGGTGTATTGCGTCAGGTCGTTGGTGCCGACACTGAAGAAGTCGACTTCCTTGGCCAGAACCGGCGCCAGCAATGCTGCCGACGGCACTTCGATCATGATCCCCAGTTGCAGGTCTGCCACCGGGATTTCCAGACGCAGGCGCTCGGTCATGTCCCGGGCCTGACGCCACTCATCAACGCTGCCGACCATCGGGAACATGATCCGCAATGGACGGTTGTCCGCCGCACGCAGCAACGCGCGCAACTGCGCTTCCATGATGTGCGGACGTTGCAAGGTCAGGCGAATGCCGCGCACACCGAGGAACGGGTTTTCTTCCTTGGCGATCGGCCAATACGGCAGCGGTTTGTTCGCCGCCGACATCAAGGGTACGCACCACCAGCGGACGACCGGCGAGGCCATCGAGGACGCGACGGTATTCAACTTCCTGAGTAGCTTCGTCCGGTGCTTGCGAGTGCGCCATGAAAATCAGTTCGGTACGCAGCAGGCCGATGCCTTCGGCGCCCTGCTCTACCGCACTGGTCACACCGGCGCTTTCGCCGATGTTGGCGAACACTTCGACTGCATGACCGTCGGTGGTCAGCGCCGGTTGGTGGCGTTGTTCGGCCGCCGCTTTTAATCGCTGCTCGCGGGTGTCGCGTTCTTCAGTGGCACGCTGCAAGGTTGCGGCATCGGCGTCGACATGCAGGCGACCGCGTTGCCCATCAATCAGCAACGGCGTGCCCGGTGCCAGCAGCAACACTGCGGCACCGGCGCCGACCAGCGCCGGAATCCCAAGGGCGCGGGCGACGATGGCGCTGTGGGCGGTGGCGCCGCCACGGGCAGTGAGAATGCCGGCCACCCGCGCTGGATCGAGACGGGCGACGTCGGATGGACCGACCTCGTCCATCACCAGAATGTACGGTTGCTCCGGTTCGCTCGGGGTTTCAATGCCGCAAAGTTGCGACAGCACCCGGCGACCGATATCGCGCAAGTCAGCAGCGCGCTCGGCGAGCAAGGCGTCTTGCAGCGATTCCTGTTGTTTAGCGGCGGCTTCGATCACCGCCATCCACGCCGCTTCGGCGCTTTCGCCTTGCTTGAGGCGCGTGTCGACTTCATCGGTCAATTCCGGGTCGTCGAGCATCTCTTGGTGGGTGATGAAAATCTCGCGAATGGCTTTGGATTTGCTGCGTTCGATCAAGCCTTCGATGTCGCGACGGACATCGGTCAGCGCTTGCTTGAGACGCTCGCGCTCGACGGCGGCGGATTCACCGCGCAGCGGATAATCGATGGCTTGCAGTACTTGAATGTGCGCCGGGCCGATGGCGATTCCCGGCGCGGCGGCGATGGCCTGGACCAGGCTGCCGGACTTTGGCGCGAGCAACACTTCGGCGACATCGGCAAACACTTCGCGCTGCTGACTGACGGCTGGCAACGGTTCGACTTCTTCACCGAGACCTTCTTCGATGGCTGCCAGCAACGCCGGCAAGGCATCGGCGGCGATGCTCGGTTCGGCGATGAACTCCAGCACCTGACCGCGACGGGCGCCAAGGCTGAGCAGCTTGCTCAAGCTCTTCACCGACACGGCGCTGTCCTGGCCATCGACGATGCGCACACGAATTTCGCCTTCAAAACTTTTCGCCAGTTGCGCGAGGATCTTCGCCGGGCGCGCATGCAAACCGTGGGCGTTGGCCAGGGCAATGCGCGCGCTCGGCCAGTCGGCAGGCACTTCACCGCCCAGTACTTCGAGGACTTTGCGACTGCTGGTGGCGCGGCCCAATTCGTGGCCACGGCCTTCAATCAGCAACGCACACAGGCGTTCGAGCAAGGCCTGATGCGCTTCGCCGAGGCTGGCCAGGCAGAACAGACCGCTCAACGGCTGACCTAGGTAGCGCATCGGTTTGTCCGGCGTGACGAAGGCCAGCCCCGGACGCTTCACGGTTTGCTCGCTGTGCAGCCACCACAGGCCATCGCCCAACGGCAGCGCGTCGACTTGTTGCAGCACGGCGGAGAAACCGTTGCTCACGCAATCGGCCTGACGCAGCAAACGCGCGCCGCGCCAGACCAGTTCTTCGAAGTCATCGGCGGACACACCGAGGCCGATCATCTGGGCATCCAGCGCCAATTCTTGCGGCGCGCCTTGCAGCAGTTTCAGCAGCGCTTCGGCGGAACTGGCGCGACGCAGGGCCTGGCCCAGATCGGTCTCGCCGAGGGCACGGGTCAGCAGTTGCAGCAGACGCAGGTGTTCATCGGATTTGGCAGCGATACCAATCGCCAGGTAGACAATGTGGCCATCGCCCCAGTCCACGCCCTCAGGAAATTGCATCAGCCGCACGCCAGTGGAAAACACCTGATCGCGGGTTTCCGGAGTACCGTGGGGGATGGCAATACCTTGACCGAGAAAGGTCGAGCCCTGGGCTTCACGCGCCTGCAAACCGGCGAGATAACCCTCGGCGACCAAGCCATCGGCGACCAGATGTTGGGCCAGCAGGTGCAACGCGGCTGACTTATCCACAGCCGACTGGCCCATGGATATCTGCTCTATGGTGAGCTCGAGCATGCTTTCTCCTTTTTGGCGCCCTTGGGGTGCCAGGTATTGTTTTGAATGTTTCAGCTTAGGCGCTTGATCATGACTTTTGGCAGTTTCGCGGCAGAACCGGCCAAAGGCACCTATAACGTAGAAAATACGCTTGCTGAAACGTTTAATCTAGAAAGTTTGGCACGTTACTCGATAATGTCTCATCCTTGAAGTCCAACTGGTCGGATGCGCTGCGACAATGGTTGCCTGCCTGAATCAGGTAGGATTGGCGAAAATGTCGGGGCAAGCTCGAAAAAACAAGGAAATCCCGAGTTGAAACTCAGTGATATCGCACAGTTGGCCGGTGTGTCCGTAACCACCGCCAGTTATGTCATCAATGGCAAAGCCGCACAGCAACGCATCAGCAGCGCTACCGTCGAGCGTGTGCGTGCCGTGGTTGAGCAACATGGCTTTACACCCAACCCTCAAGCCGCCGGGCTGCGCAGTCGGCATACCCGCACCTTGGGGTTCATCCTGCCGGACCTGGAAAACCCCAGTTACGCGCGGATCGCCAAACTCCTGGAGCAAGGCGCCCGGGCGCGCGGCTATCAGTTGCTGATCGCCAGCTCCGATGATGCACCGGACAGCGAACGGCAACTGCTGAAACTGTTCCGGGCCCGGCGTTGCGACGCCTTGATCGTCGCCAGTTGCCTGCCGACCGATGATGACAGCTATCGCCAGTTGCAGGCCAAAGGCATTCCAATCATCGCCATCGACCGGGTTATGGAACCCGAGCATTTCTGCTCGGTGATCAGTGACGACCGCGAGGCCAGCCTGCAACTGACCCGCAGCCTGCTCGACCCATTGCCCAAGCAAATCGCCCTGATCGGCGCCCGTCCCGAGCTGAGCATCAGCCAGGAGCGGACGGCGGGCTTCAAAGAGGCGCTGGCCGGGTTCAAAGGCGAAATCCTGATCGAACAGGGCGAGTCGTTCAGCCGCGAGTGCGGCAAGCAACTGATGGAAGAATTACTCCAGCGTCTGGGGCATTTGCCGGATGCGCTGGTGACCACGTCCTACGTGCTGCTTCAAGGCGTGTTCGACGCGTTGCACGACTTCCCGCTGAAAACCCGGCCGCTGCGTCTCGGCACGTTCGGCGATACGCAGTTGCTGGATTTCCTGCCGTTGCCGGTCAACGCCATGGCCCAGCAGCATCAGTTGATCGCCGACAAAGCCCTGGAACTGGCCCTGGCCGCCATCGAACAGTCGGACTACCAACCCGGCGTGCTCGCCATTGCGCGGACGTTCAAGCAGCGCATTCGCCAGGACTGAACCGTGGAGCTGATCGACAGCCACACTCATCTGGATTTTCCGGACTTCGACGCCGATCGCACGGCGTTGTTGGCCGAAAGCCGCGCCCTCGGGGTACGGCGGATGGTGGTGCTGGGGGTTTACCAGGGTAATTGGCAGCGGGTCTGGGACCTGGTTTTGAGTGATCCTGATCTGCATGCAGCGTTCGGCTTGCATCCGGTGTATCTGGATGACCATCGTCCTGAGGACCTGACGGTTCTCGGCGAATGGCTGACTCGGCTGGCCGGTCATCGGCAGTTGTGCGCCGTGGGCGAAATCGGTCTGGACTACTTCATCGAAACCCTTGATCGCGAGCGCCAGCAGGCGTTGTTCGATGCGCAGCTGCAACTGGCGGTGGATTTCAATCTGCCGGCGCTGATTCATGTGCGGCGCAGTCATGCCGCGGTGATAGCTACCCTCAAACGCTTTCGTTTGAAACGCGCAGGCATCATCCACGCCTTCGCCGGCAGCAAGGAAGAGGCGCGGGAATACATCAAGCTTGGTTTCAAACTGGGCCTCGGTGGCGCCGCGACCTGGCCTCAGGCCTTGCGCATGCATCGGGTGCTGGCCGAGTTGCCACTGGACTCGGTGGTACTGGAAACCGACTCCCCGGACATGGCACCTGTCATGTTCCCCGGCCAACGCAACAGCCCGGCGCACTTGCCGGCGATCTGCTCGGCACTGGCCGGCATCATGGCGATCAACCCTGAACAATTGGCCACCGCCAGCACGGCCAATGCCTGCGAGCTGTTCAACTGGTAGTCGCGAAAAACCAGTGCGCGCAGGGAAACAGGAATCTGCCCGCCAGAAAAGAGGATAAGTACTACAGATTGTTCGCATTAACGTTGGAACGCATACCCTGTGGGAGCGGGCTTGCTCGCGAATGCGGTTCGTCATTCAGCATGATGGTGACTGACACACCGCATTCGCGAGCAAGCCCGCTCCCACATTGGGGTGTTGATTAGACCCGGAACGCGCAGATCAACTGTTTCAACTCCACCACCTGCGCCGACAATGCGCGGCTGGCATTTTCGGTCTGGTGCGCACCTTCGGCGGTACGCTCGCCGGCACGGTTGATCTCGACGATGTTCTGGTCGATGTCATGGGCCACGGCGGTTTGTTGCTCCACGGCAGCGGCGATCTGCTGGTTCTGGTCGACGATCATACCCACGGCGCCGAGGATGTTTTTCAGTGCTTGCTGGACCTTTTCCGACTGCCCCACGGTGCCGTTAGCCATTTGATGGCTGACGCCCATGGCTTTCACCGCCGCACCGACACCGCCATGGAGCTTGGCGATCATCTGCTCGATTTCTTCGGTCGATTGCTGGGTGCGTTTGGCCAAGGTCCGGACTTCATCCGCCACCACCGCGAAACCACGGCCCTGCTCCCCGCCCGCGCGGCTTCGATGGCGGCGTTCAGCGCCAGCAGGTTGGTCTGCTCGGCAATGCTTTTGATCACATCCAGCACGCGGCTGATGGACTGGCTGTCGCTGGCCAGTTGATTGATCACCATCACCGACTGATCGATCTCGCCAGCCAGTGCCGCAATGCTGCCCTGCTGGGACTCCACCAGCCCACGACCGTTGAGGGTCTCGTCATTGACGCTGTGGGCGCTGCTGACTGCCGCCGCCGCGCTGCGTGCCACTTCCAGCGATGTGGCTGACATCTGGTTCATGGCAGTGGCGACCTGTTCGATCTGCGTCCGCTGCCCGGCCACGGCCTGATTGCTCTGGGCGGAAACGCTTTCCACTTGCCCGGCCTGGCGCTCGACTTCACTGACGGTCTGGCCGACCCGCTCGATCAAGTCGTGGATTTTCTTCACCGTCCCGTTGAACACCTCGCCCAACTCGCCCAACTCATCGCGGCTGTGGGCACTGAACGTCACGGTCATGTCGCCGGCCGCCACTTTATCCATCACCGCGCCCAGGCGCTTGAGGGTGGTGCGGGTCGAGGCGTAAAAGCCGCCGTAGAGATAGAAGATCAACACAAACACCACCGACAGCGCTACGGCCTGCAAGACCATGTGCGTGCGGTTCTGCTCCAGCCGCTGCTGCAACTGGGTGCCGAGAAACGTCAGGGTGGCTTCATTGAGCTGGTAAGTCTGGTCCATCAGGCCGGTGACCTGATCGTAAAATCCCTGCCACGGTGCATCAAGCGTGTCGGCCACAACCACCTGCGTTTCGAACAGCTCGCCGGCCTTTTTCAGCGAGGCCTTGCTGCTCTCAGCCTGAGCGGCCAGGGTGTCGTGCGCCGCTTGGCTTGCGCCCAACGCATCGTGCAACTTCAACCCGTATTCGGCTTGGAGCTTTTCGATCTGCGCCAGCAACTCGTCGAAACGGGTGCTTGACGCCGAATTGAGAAAGCCCTGCCCCAGCGAAAATGAGCCCATCGCCCGGCCTTCGCCCAGAATCTGGGTCACCGGCGGGGTGACGCTGGTGATGAGTTCACTGAGCTGGCGCATGTCGCTCTGGGTGTCACGACTCAGGCCGGCCTGGCTGGCGATGATCTGGCTGAAAACCTGCGCGTTGCCGAGCAACTTGCCAATCAGCGCACTTTTGCTTTGTAGGGAATTTTCCGCTTGCTGGGCCTTGAACGCGGCGATCATTTCATCGCGTTTGCCATCGAAGACTTTGATCTGTTCCGGGTCGGTGCTCATGGCCACCAGACCTTGCAAGCGAGTCAGAATGCTTTGTCCCAGCGCCGTGATCTTCGACTCCACATCACCGGCCTTGCCGGACTGACCGAGGGTGACGTTGATCTGCACCAGGTTGTTCAGGGTTTCCAGATCCCGCCGAAGGGTCAGGCTGCTGCCCAGCAGGTCGAGGCTTTGCAGTTCGACCTGGGTGCCCTGGAATTCGCGATAAGAATCGCGCACCAGATAGAAGTTGGTCACCAGCATCGGCACCAGGAACAGCACGCTGATCAGGCTGAACTTCATGCCGAAGCTCAGACGGTTCATCAGCGCGACAGCGGGATAGAGCAAGCTCTTCACTGTGAAGTCTCCCTTTTGATTTCTTATTTTTATTGGCAGGCGCGCAGCGACAGCAGATAGCCACTATTTGGCGCTATGTCTGTATAGCTCAAATCGAAGGGAGGTTTTGTAACTTAAGGTTAACGGGAGGATGCCGTGATCGAGGTTGATGAAACCCTTGTGGCGAGGGGGCTTGCCTGTGGCGAGGGAGCTTGCTCCCACTCGGCTGCGAAGCAGTCGCAAAATGAGCGGGCGAGGTTTCCTGATCAATCACCTTGGCAGGTTTCGGGGGCGCTTCGCACCCCAGCGGGAGCAAGCTCCCTCGCCACAATGAAGTTCACTTCAGATTTGAGGTGGTTAAGGCAACACCGTCCACAACGCAAACCCGGCATACCAGAGCACCGCCGCCCGCAGCAGCAATTCCCAGATGCGATCCAGGCTGTTGATGCCGTCGGGGCCGACCATCGGCGCTGGTATCTCACCGGCCACCAGCCCGACCTTTTCGATCAACTGGGCGGCGCTGATGTTCCAGTTCAGCAACTCGTGCAGCATCACCCGCCCGACCGCAACAAAGTTACCGACCAAGGCAAAACTCGCCGCCAGCAACCGCACGGGCACCCAATCGAAGGCATGGCGCAATTGCGCAGCACGCTCAGCCACCGCCGGGTTCTGGCTATGCTCTTCGGCCAGCGCGAGCAAGCGATAGCTCAGCGCAGCTACCGGGCCCAGCAGGAAGTACCAGAAAATAACCGCGAAAAAGCTTTGGTAGGCCTCCCAAATCAGATGGGCCTGAACCCGCTCCAGCAGTTGCTCGCCATTGTCAGCGCAGATGTCCAGGTCACGCTTGGCCACGTGTGCAGCGGCTTGCAGGTCTTCGCGGCGCCAGGCATCGCGAAACGGTCCGAGACCCGCCAGCAGATCACCACGCCCCAGGCTGTAAATCACCACCAACAGGTGCACCGGCAGCGCCAGCAAGCCATAAGCCAAAGGCTCCAGGACCAGCAACAGCAAACCGAGCAGCGCCACCGGCAACAACACCAACAGCACCAATACCAGCCACGGACGGTCTTTCAGACGCGGGCTGGCCTCAAGCTTGTGCAGCTCGCGGACCCAACCACCATCACGCTGAACCCGATGACGCAGGGCCGAGAACTTCTCGATCCAGACCGCCAACAGCAACACCAGAAAACTCATTGTTGTTCCTCTTTTGCCAGAGCGGCGCGATAGCGTGTCCAGTCGAACGCCGGTCCCGGATCGGTTTTGCGCCCGGGTGCGATGTCGCTATGCCCGCAAATGCGCTGCGCGGCAATCCCGGTGAACGTGTTTTGCAACTGGCGGGTCAGTGTCGTCAATGCTTGATACTGCGCGTCGGTAAAGGGCAGATCATCCGTACCTTCGAGCTCGATGCCCACGGAAAAATCATTACAGACTTCCCGCCCCTCAAAATTCGAGACACCGGCATGCCAGGCACGCTCAAGACAGGAGACAAACTGAGTGACGGTGCCGTCACGCTCGATCAGAAAATGCGCAGACACCCGCAGGTCAGCAATCCCCTCAAAGTAGGGATGCTCCGTGACATCCAGACGATTCTGGAAAAATTCCTGCACCTTGCCGGTGGCGAACTGCGCCGGCGGCAGGCTGATGTTGTGGATCACCAGCAGGGAAATTTCATCCGTGGGGCGCGCATTGAAGTTGGGCGAGGGGCATATGTTTACGCCCTGGCACCAACCGCTCGCGGGGTCCAACTGCATACAGGTTCCTTCAACGACGACCGTGTTGGCGCCCAGTATGCCGCGATAGACCCTCTGCGCGCGATCACTTGCCGTGATTGAGACGCCGCAAGTTGCCAATCACCGATTCCAGAGCCCGATCGAACAGCAACGTATCGTCCAGCGCACGCACCGCACCACGGCGAAACTCCAGGGCCAGACCGATACGGTTGCGCTCCAACACTTTCATCCCGGTGCGGTTGACGAAGATGTACTTGCCGGTGGCGTCAATGACCGCCGCCAGCTTGCAACGCAAGGTGTTTTCTTCGTCTTCCTGAAACTCGACCCAGCAGCCCAGGCGCAGCTGATCTACCTGGAGCAGGCCAATATCGTCCGCTGGCAAACGTACCGACGCCGTGTCGACCGGACCTTCATCGGCAGTACGCAAGACGATTTCCTCCCGCACTTCGACCATCACTGGCTCATCGCGGGGTGTCGTCTGTTCCGGTGTCCGAGCTGGCCGTTCGAACAGTTGAACGTGCAAGGCTTCCAGCTCACTGAAGAATTCACTGGTGGCAAACGGGTCGAACGCCGAACTGCTCAGGCCGTCACGCAGGGATTTGAGCAGCCCCGGCACCAGCGACAGCAGACGCAGGCTCGCGTCGGCTTCGTCGTGACGCTGCACGCTCCAGATCAATTGCGCCATGGTTTGCACATCGGCGTGCCATTCGGCGGACTGATCGCCGTGCTTGAGGTAAGTCAGCAACAGCAGCTTGCTCCAGGCGTCCTGGACGAATACCACCACGCCTTGCGGGAGCAGCTTGCCCAACAAGGCCTCATTCAGCGCCCGTTCGACCCGCTGACGCGCCAATTCAGTCTTGGCCCGGCCTTCTTCGGCGTCCCGGGTGCGCTGTTCCAGCAGCTCGCTGCGACGGCGTTCATCACTGGTAAACGCCAGAAAGTCCGCCAGCAACTCGGAGAAAATCGCCGGGTCGTCGACAAAGTCATTCAACAGCCGCTGCACCACTTGCTCAATGCGCAGGTACAACGAATCGCGCTCATGATCGTCACACTGGCCCCAACCCATGGCCGCGGTGGCGATTTCATTGAGCAGACGTCGCGCCGGGTGGCTGCTGCGGCTGAAAAAGCTCTTGTCGAGCACCGCGACCTTCAGCATCGGGATCTGCAAGCGCCCGATAAGCGCCTTGAGCGAATCCGGCAGGTTACGGTCATCGAGAATGCATTCGAAGAGCATGGCGATCAGGTTGATCACGTCTTCGTCGGCCACCCCGACCACCCGCGACTTGCCGCTTTTTACGCTGACGCGGGTTAACAGTTGTTCGAGTTGGTTGCGCAGGTCAAAGTCGTCCTGAGCTGCCAGGGCCGGCACGTATTGCTGCAAGTGCGACAGCAGGCGCAGCAAGTCGCGGGTGGAAATCGGCTGGGCCTGGGCACTGAGCTCAAGCGTCGGCGCGACGCTGCCACGCACGTGGAAAAGCAGCTCCTGCAATGCGGCGAAGACTTCCTGGACACTGTCATCAATCTGCGTATTGCCGGACCGGACAACCGCTTCGACCGGTTCGGCATGGGCACTGGCCGCCGCACGGTGCAGCAGCACGCCGCGCCGGGGCCGGCTTGAGCTCGGGCAGCACGCCGGTGGCGATCAGCAATTGGTTGGCTTCGGCGTAGAGCTGATCGGCGCTGCTGAGCACATAGCGCTCGAACAGTTTGAGAATGATCAGCTTGACCTTGATCTCCACGCCCAGATTGCGCCCGGACTGCAGAAAATACTCGCACAGCATCGCCGGGCCCATCGGGTTGTGCTGTTCGAGCAACTCCTTGCCCAACAACACGCTGAGTCGGGTGGTCAGTTGATCGAGGGCGAACCCTTCGCGGTTGAGTACTTTGCTGACCATCGCCTCCACCGCAACGTTGCGCTCCAGGTCGTCATTGGGCAGCGATGCATTAGCATCGAACGCCAATGCCTGGGGCAAGGTCGAGTGAGTGATGTCGTACTGAGTGAGGCTGACGAATGCCTCAAAAAACTGTTCGAGAAAGCCGCGTTCAATGCTTTTGCGCTTGAGGCGCAAGTCGCGCATGGCTTCGAAAAAGAGGTTCTGCTCGACGTCGTTGCGGGCCCGGTCGGCCATTTCGAACAGCGTGTCATCTGCATTATCGAACAGCTCCTGCAAACCATGCCTGAGTAACTGAGCAGCCTTGTCGCGAACCTGAAGCAGAATCACAGGCAGGCGGGCGAGCGGCGAGTGGGTCGCCTGATCGGTAGCCGCCTTGTGCAAAGGCACTACATTCCCGTCGTTGTGCATCCAAGCCTCCTGAAACGGTGATTCTTCGGTTCGGTAAGAAAGATCGACGGCGGGTGCAAGCCTCACGGGCGGTGCTCAACGGGGATCACCGCCCACCCGCTGTCATTCAATAATCGGGGACCCAAAGGGACGTCAAAGCTATGACGTCAAATGCAAGGCGAATTATCTGTAAAACACACGGCTTGTGCCAGCAGACTCTGCGCTTCTCATTGAAATAGACGTACAAGGCAGACCCCTGCTTAACGCCAAATGCTCAGGCGAATCGACCAAATGCAGGTTTCAGAGCGATGTGAACACCGTGGATGCCTTGGGTTGGTTCGCGCCATGGCCCTATAATCGAGCCACTTAGTTTGTGGAGCCCGTTATGCCGAATCTACGTCTCGCCGATTTGACCGCCGAAATCGAAGCCAACGTGCGCCGTGCGTTGCTCGAAGATATCGGCAGCGGCGACATCACCGCACAGCTGATCCCGGCCGAACGCCTGGCCAAAGCCACCATCATCACCCGCGACGCGGCCGTCATTGCCGGCACTGCTTGGGTTTGTCGCCGTTTTCCGGCAGTTGGACCCACGGGTTGCGGTGCACTGGCAGGTGCGCGATGGCGAACGGGTGCAGCCCAACCAGCCGCTGTTTCACCTCGAAGGCCCGGCGCGTTCGCTGCTGACGGGTGAGCGCTGTGCGCTGAATTTCCTGCAATTGCTGTCAGGTGTGGCAACGCGCGCGCAATTTCTGGCGGATTTCGTCGCCGAGACTCAGGTAAAGCTGCTCGACACCCGCAAAACCCTGCCGGGGCTGCGTCTGGCGCAGAAGTATGCCGTGACTTGCGGCGGCTGCCACAACCACCGTATTGGTCTGTATGACGCCTTCCTGATCAAGGAAAACCATATCGCGGCCTGCGGCGGCATTCCTGAAGCGATCAAGGCCGCGCACAAGATCGCCCCAGGCAAGCCCGTGGAAATCGAAGTGGAAAGCCTGGATGAGCTGAAAGAGGCCCTGGCGGCCGGTGCCGATATCATCATGCTCGACGAACTGAGCCTGGATGACATGCGTGAAGCGGTGCGCCTGAACGGTGGCAAGGCAAAACTGGAGGCCAGCGGCGGTATCAATGAAAGCACGTTGCTGCCGATTGCCGAAACCGGGGTTGATTACATTTCGATTGGTGCGATGACCAAGGATGTAAAAGCCGTCGACCTATCGATGCGGCTCAGCCTCTGATTGAAAAATGTGGGAGCGGGCTTGCTCGCGAAAGCGGTGAGTCAGACGATAAAAATCGTCGACTGATACACCCTCTTCGCGAGCAAGCCCGCTCCCACAGGTCAGACCACCAGATTATTGTCCTCGCAGTACTGTTCCCACTCGACACCCAATACTTCGGCCGCCTCTTTGTGCAGAACCAGGCGTGCCGCCTCGAACTCTTCAGGACTTGAGGTGTACTTGAGCGTCAGCTCCCAAGGCTGCAAGCCTTGCGATTCCGCTTCATCCTCGAACGCCCATTGGACCTGGTCTTTCTGATCGTCGGCGGGCAGGTCCTTGATCTCTTCGGCTAGCTGGGGCGACTCCAGCAAGTACTTCTTGAGCGCTTCTTCGTGTCTGGCTTCTTGGGTCAATTCTTTAACGGTCATGTCGTTCTCGCTGATCTGGGGAATGGAAGATGGATCTGGATCATCAAGGATCTCTCTGACGCAAAAAACCGCGTGAAGCCCGGTTTGTCTGGCCTTCAGAACCATTCGGGATCATCTGAAAACAGCTCGGTGGTGCTCATGCAAGCTCCGAATATAGGACCTTTAGCTGACGATTTATATGCATGTTTACATCAAATCTACAAAAAACCGATTGCCGTCACTGACCACGCTTATTTTGTGAGGCCCACAGGAACATGTTTCAGAAAACGAAGTCATAGCGATGTGCCATATAGGCACTTCACAAGGAATTCAGGTGATGCGCAATTTTCCAAAGCTTCCGTCTACCCTGTTTGCAACTGGCATGGCTGCCCTGCTGCTCGGCAACCTGGCACTGGCCAATACGGCTCAGGCTATCGAGCTCAGCTCCGACAACCCTTCGCTCAACGACACGCTCACCGCCACCCACACCTCATATGGCAAAACCGTACTGGTCAGAACCAATCTGGAAGTCAGTGAGCTGGAAAAATTACCAGGCATCGTTAAAACCAATACAGCTGAAATCGACAACCTGAAGAAAACCGTCAGCGAACAAGCGCGCCTCATCGAAGAACTCAGACGCAACACCGGCACAAACGTCGGTTCGAGCACCAGTGAAATAACCACCCTCAAGCGTACCGCCGAGGAACAGAATAAAGACCTCAAAGACCTCACCAGGCAACTGGAGGAGCTCAAGCGCAATAACGGCTCGAGCTCCAGTTCCAGCTCGACTGAACTGTCCAATCTCAAGCGCACCGTCGAGGAGCAGGATAACGGCCTGAAAAAACTCGCCTCGCAGATGGACGATCTCAAGCGCAATAACGGCTCAAGTTCAAGCTCCAGCTCTAGTGAAGTGAGCGACCTCAAGCGCAGTGTCAGCGAACAACAGAATGGCCTTAAAGATATTGCCCGTCAGGTGGATGATCTCAAGCGCAACGCCGGATCGAGTTCCAGCTCAAGCTCCAGCGACCTGTCCAGCGTGAAGCAAAAGGTCAGTGAACAGGGCAATCAACTGGATCAGCTCAAACGCTCCGTCGAGGATCTGAGCCGGAAGGTGAAATAGCAGTAATTCTTTGCCCGAGACAGGAATCGAACCTGCGACCTTCGCGTTACGAGTGCGCTGCTCTACCGGCTGAGCTACACGGGCGGTGAGCTAAACCTAGCACAGGTTCGGAGTGTCGCAACCGCGAGTACCTTCCCGGATTATCGCAGGCAAAAAAGGCCCCGCAGTTTTCACTGCGGGGCCTTTTTTACAACGTTGAAGCGGTCAAGCGAGGGGTGTCTTAAACGCCCGACGCCTTGGCTGCTGCTACGTCTTTGATGGACAGCTTGATACGGCCGCGGTTGTCCACGTCCAGTACCAGTACTTCCACTTCCTGGCCTTCTTTCAGGATGTCGGTCACTTTCTCAACGCGAGCGTCGCTCAACATGGAGATGTGAACCAGACCGTCCTTGCCAGGCAGGATGTTGACGAATGCGCCGAAGTCGACGATGCGCTCAACCTTACCGACGTAGATCTTGCCGATTTCAGCTTCTGCGGTGATGCCCAGAACGCGCTGACGTGCAGCTTCAGCAGCTTCCTTGGTTTCGCCGAAGATCTTGATCGAGCCGTCGTCTTCGATATCGATCGAAGCCTTGGTCTCTTCACAGATCGCACGAATGGTCGCGCCGCCTTTACCGATAACATCACGGATTTTGTCGGTGTCGATTTTCATCGCGATCATGGTCGGAGCATTTTCCGACAACTCGGTGCGGGACTGACCAATGATCTGGTTCATCTGACCGAGGATGTTCAGGCGCGCTTCCAGGGCTTGGCCCAGAGCGATTTCCATGATTTCTTCGGTGATGCCTTTGATCTTGATGTCCATCTGCAGCGCGGTAACACCTTTGGCGGTACCGGCTACTTTGAAGTCCATGTCGCCGAGGTGGTCTTCGTCACCCAGGATGTCGGTCAGGATGGCGAATTTCTCGCCTTCTTTAACCAGACCCATGGCGATACCGGCAACCGGTGCCTTCATCGGAACGCCGGCATCCATCAGGGCCAGGGAAGCGCCGCAGACCGAAGCCATGGAGCTCGAACCGTTGGACTCGGTGATTTCCGACACAACACGAATGGTGTACGGGAACACGTCGGCAGCAGGCAGCATGGCTGCAATCGAACGACGGGCCAGACGGCCGTGACCGATTTCGCGACGACCAGCGCCACCCATGCGACCACACTCACCTACCGAAAACGGAGGGAAGTTGTAGTGCAGCATGAACGGGTCTTTTTTCTCGCCTTCCAGGGTGTCCAGCAGTTGTGCGTCACGGGCGGTGCCCAGTGTTGCAACAACCAGAGCCTGGGTTTCGCCACGGGTGAACAGTGCCGAACCGTGGGTCTTTGGCAGAACACCGACTTCGATGTTCAGAGGACGTACGGTCTTGGTGTCGCGGCCGTCGATACGTGGCTTGCCGTTTACGATATTTTCGCGAACGGTGCGGTATTCGATTTCGCCGAAAGCAGCTTTGACTTCGCTGGAAGAAGGCTGGCCTTCTTCACCGGACAGCTTGGCAACAACCTGGTCTTTCAGCTCACCCAGGCGAGCGTAACGGTCGGCCTTGATGGTGATGGTGTAAGCCTGGGAGATCGCGTCGCCGAACTCGGCGACGGATGGCGCCCAGCAGAGCGGTGGCTTCTGGCTGTGGAGTCCAGGTCCAGGTTGGCTTGGCCGCTTCGGCAGCCAGTTCTTTAACGGCGTTGATCACAACCTGGAACTCGTCGTGAGCAAACAGTACCGCGCCCAGCATCTGGTCTTCGGTCAGCTCTTTGGCTTCCGATTCAACCATCAACACAGCTTCCGAAGTACCGGCAACGACCATGTCCAGGCTCGAAGCTTTCTGTTGTTCGTAAGTCGGGTTCAGCAGGTAGCCGGTGCTTTCGTGGAACGCAACGCGTGCACAGCCGATAGGGCCATCGAAAGGAATGCCGGAGATGGCCAGGGCAGCCGAGGTACCGATCATCGCAGCGATGTCCGGATCGGTCTTCTTGCTGGTGGAAACGACGGTGCAGACAACCTGCACTTCGTTCATGAAGCCTTCTGGGAACAGCGGACGGATCGGACGATCGATCAGTCGGGAAGTCAGGGTTTCTTTCTCGGAAGGACGGCCTTCGCGCTTGAAGAAACCGCCAGGGATCTTACCGGCAGCGTAAGTCTTTTCCTGGTAGTGAACGGACAGAGGGAAGAAGCCCTTGCCTGGATCGGCTTGCTTGGCACCAACGACGGTCACCAATACGCTGACGTCGTCGTCAACGGTGACCAATACTGCGCCGGAGGCCTGACGGGCGATACGGCCAGTCTCGAGGGTAACGGTCGACTGACCGAACTGGAATTTTTTGATTACCGGGTTCACGGTGTCCTACCTTCTTTGTGGCTCTTGGGGAACTTGTCTTCTTGCGAAATTCTTGGGCAATGTCGGGAGTCGGCCCAACGTCTGTCCAGGGTAAAACGTGTATCCAGATAAAACTTGAGGCTGGGAGCCTGCCATGCGCCAGCGGGAAACCCACTGACGCAAGACAGACAACCAACCTCTAGCGCAATCGCTTATTAGCGACGCAGACCCAGGCGACCGATCAGAGCCTGGTAACGGCCCAGATCCTTGCCTTTCAGGTAGTCCAGCAGCTTACGGCGCTGGTTTACCATGCGGATCAGACCACGACGGGAGTGGTGATCTTTACCGTTGGCCTTGAAGTGACCTTGCAGTTTGTTGATGTTGTGGGTCAGCAGTGCAACTTGCACTTCTGGCGAACCAGTGTCACCAACAGCTTGCTGGTAGTCAGCTACGATTTGAGCTTTTTCTTGAACGTCGAGAGCCATGAGGCAATCCTTTTATCAGGAAACTGTTTCAGAGAAACAGCTTCAACAGGCCAGGGACAAATCCCTGTATCTAAAAATGAGTAGTGACCGTGCCTGCTAACAGCCACCCTCGCCAGCCTGCTGTTACGCAGACCGGTTTCGGTCATTCCGACCGAATCAGTCGACGCGGCGCGATGCGCCCGTCTTCGCACACTTCACCGATACCGATGAAGCGACCGTTGTGATCCTGTACCCGTACCATGCCAAACTTCGGTGCATCCGGGGCCCGTACCGGTTGGCCGTTAAGCCAGTAGAACGAGCTGTGCTCCGAGAACTGCAACAGTGGCCAATCCAGCAAGCCGCTGTCCGATGGCATCAGGAAGCGGTCGACCGC
Organism: Pseudomonas sp. 10S4; assembly: GCF_034344865.1. Classification (NCBI taxonomy): domain Bacteria; kingdom Pseudomonadati; phylum Pseudomonadota; class Gammaproteobacteria; order Pseudomonadales; family Pseudomonadaceae; genus Pseudomonas; species Pseudomonas sp. 10S4. The sequence continues at coordinate 2,810,218 of NZ_CP133774.1, read as the reverse complement.
TTCGTTGCCGCCTTCGGCATGTACCGCTTCCAACTCTTCAAGCGTGACAGTCTGCGCCAGCGTGAAAGGCCCGGCCTGGGTACGTCGCAATTCAGCAACGTAAGCGCCACAACCGAGTTGCTCACCGATATCCTCCACCAGGGTGCGGATATAGGTGCCTTTGCTGCAATCCACCGCAAGCCGCGCAGTATCACCCTCAAAGGCCAGCAATTCCAAGCGCGCAATAGTAACAGAACGCGGTTCGCGCTCCACTACTTCGCCTGCACGGGCCAGCTTGTACAGCGGCTGGCCATCACGCTTGAGCGCCGAGTACATCGGCGGTATCTGACTGATTTGCCCACGAAAACCGGGTAAAGCAGCTTCGACATCGGCGCGACCAACGGTCACCGGGCGCTCCAGCAGAACATCACCTTCGGCATCCGCCGTGGTGGTGGTCTTGCCCAGTTGCGCCAGGGTTTCATAAGCCTTGTCGGAGTCGAGCAGGTATTGCGAGAACTTGGTGGCCTCACCGAAGCACAACGGCAGCACGCCGGTGGCCAGCGGATCAAGGCTACCGGTGTGCCCGGCCTTCTCGGCGTTCAGCAACCAGCGAACCTTCTGCAACGCCGCGTTGGAGGTGAACCCCAGCGGTTTGTCGAGAAGGATGATGCCGCTGACGTTACGACGGATACGTTTGACCTGAGCCACCGATTACTCCTTGGCGTCTTCGGGTTCAGCCGCTACCGGGTGCTGATTGTCTTCAGCCACTGCACGCTCGATCAGGGCCGACAGGTGCGCGCCACGCACGACGCTTTCGTCGTAGTGGAAGTGCAACTGTGGAACGCTGCGCAACTTCATTTCGCGAGCCAACTGCATGCGCAGGAAGCCGGCGGCGGAGTTGAGCACCTTGATGCTTTGCGCGATGTCTTCGGCGTTGTCCTGGCCCATCACGGTGATGAAGATCTTGGCGTGACCGACGTCACGGCTGACTTCAACAGCGGTAATGGTGACCAGGCCGACGCGCGGGTCTTTGACTTCACGACGGATCAGCTGTGCAAGCTCACGCTGCATCTGATCGCCGATACGTTGGGTACGGCTGTATTCTTTTGCCATGTCTTGTTACCTGTTACTGCCTCACGGTGAAACCCGTGGGGTCTGAAAGCGGCAAACGCCCGGCCTGACAAAAGCCAGACCGGGCGTTGCGTTTAGAGTCCTGACGCCGTGCCGCGCACTTGCATGCGGCGGCTCGCCGTGGCCCTTGAAGTGCGCGAGTTAGAGGCTGCGAGCAACCTGAACCTTCCGTAGACTTCGATCTTGTCGCCAGCTTTGACGTCGTTGTAGCTCTTGACGCCAATACCGCATTCCATGCCGGCACGTACTTCGGAAGCGTCATCCTTGAAGCGGCGCAGGGATTCCAGCTCGCCTTCGAAGATAACGATGTCTTCACGCAGTACACGGATTGGACGGTTACGGTGAACAACACCTTCGATAACCATGCAACCGGCGATCGCGCCAAACTTCGGCGAACGGAACACGTCACGTACTTCAGCGGTACCCAGGATGTTCTCGCGAACATCGCTGCCCAGCATACCGGTGAGGGCTTTCTTGACGTCTTCGATGATGTCGTAGATCACGTTGTAGTAACGCATATCCAGACCTTCCTGCTCGACGATCTTGCGAGCGCCAGCATCGGCACGCACGTTGAAGCCAAACAGTACAGCGTTGGAGGCCAGCGCCAGGTTAGCGTCGGACTCGGTGATACCACCGACGCCGCCACCAACAACACGCACTTGCACTTCGTCGTTACCCAGGCCGTTCAAGGCACCGTTCAACGCTTCCAGCGAACCACGGACGTCAGATTTGAGGACGATGTTAAGCGTCTTCTTCTCTGCCTGGCCCATGTTTTCGAAGATGTTTTCCAGCTTGCCGGCGTGAGCACGGGCCAGCTTGACTTCGCGGAACTTGCCTTGACGGAACAGAGCCACTTCACGGGCTTTCTTCTCGTCCGACAGCACGCTCATCTCGTCGCCGGCGTCCGGGGTACCGTCCAGGCCGAGGATCTCGACAGGGATGGAAGGACCGGCTTCCTTGATTGGCTTGCCGTTCTCGTCGAGCATGGCACGTACACGGCCATAGTTCGAACCGACCAGGACCATGTCGCCTTGGCGCAGGGTACCGTCTTGAACCAGAACGGTTGCAACCGGGCCACGACCTTTGTCGAGACGCGATTCAACCACGACACCACGACCTGGGGCCGATGGAGTCGCTTTCAGTTCCAGAACTTCGGCTTGCAGCAGAACAGCTTCGAGCAACTCGTCCACGCCAGTACCGACTTTCGCCGAAACCGATACGAACGGGGTGTCGCCGCCCCACTCTTCCGAGGTCACGCCGTGAACCGACAGTTCACTACGGATGCGATCAAGATCAGCGCCCGGCTTGTCGATTTTGTTCACTGCAACGACCAGTGGAACACCGGCAGCCTTGGCGTGCTGGACAGCTTCAATGGTCTGCGGCATTACGCCGTCGTCCGCTGCAACGACCAGGATCACGATGTCGGTCGCCTTGGCACCACGGGCACGCATTGCGGTAAACGCAGCGTGACCCGGGGTATCGAGGAAAGTGACCATACCGCGATCAGTTTCAACGTGGTACGCACCGATGTGCTGGGTGATACCGCCGGCTTCGCCAGCAGCTACCTTGGCACGACGGATGTAGTCGAGCAGCGAGGTTTTACCGTGGTCAACGTGGCCCATTACGGTCACAACCGGTGCACGGGAGAACGTCTCACCCTCAAACTTCAGGGACTCGGCCAGGGAATCTTCCAGGGCGGTGTCGCTGACCAGGGTCACTTTGTGGCCCAGTTCTTCGGCTACCAGCTGAGCAGTTTCCTGATCAAGCACCTGGTTGATGGTCGCTGGGGTACCCAGTTTGAACATGAACTTGATGATTTCAGCAGCCTTGACCGACATCTGATTGGCGAGATCGCCAACAGTGATGGTCTCGCCAATCTGCACATCACGCACGACAGGGCCGGTTGGGCTCTGGAAACCGTGAGCGTTGCGTTTCTTCAGCTTGGCCTTGCCGCGACCACCACGACGGAAGCCATCGCTTTCTTCGTCGGTAGTACGTGGCGCAACACGTGGAGCAGGCGCTTTCTCTTTAACCGAAGCACGATGCGGAGCGTTTTTGCGCTCACCATCGCCACCGCCGCTACGACGATTATTATCGTCGGCACGTGGTTTGTCCGGACGACGCTGATCGTTTGGCTTGCGGTCGGCAGAAGGAGCCGGTGCAGCCGCCACAACCGGTGCGCTTTCGCGTACTGGCTCGGCAACCGCAGCAGGCGCTGCGACAGCATCGTTAGTAGCGTTTTGCGCAGTAGCAGGCTGGCGACGCGCTTCTTCTTCGGCGCGACGCTTGGCTTCTTCTTCAGCCTTTTGACGGGCAGCATTATCTACTGCGCGACGTTCTTCCAGTTCGCGTTTGCGCTCGGCTTCGATTTCTTCCGGGCTGCGTTGCACGAAAACTTTCTTTTACGGACTTCAACGCTGATGCTTTTGCTGCCAGCAACACGCAGGGTGCTGGTGGTTTTACGCTGCAGCGTGATCTTGCGTGGTTCTTCCACTTTCGCCTTGTGGCTGCTTTTCAAGTGAGTCAGCAAAGATTGCTTCTCACTGTCAGTCACATGTTCTTCGGCGGCGGTGTGCGGCAGACCTGCCTCACGCATCTGCTGCAACAGGCGCTCTACCGGTGTTTTGACCTCATCGGCCAGTTGTTTCACCGTGACTTGCGTCATGCACTTCTCTCCTCAGGCCGCGCCTAATTACTCGAACCAGTGGGCTCGGGCGGCCATGATCAACTTGCCGGCACGATCATCGTCAATGCCGTCGATGTCGAGCAGGTCGTCAATAGACTGCTCGGCCAGGTCTTCGCGGGTAATTACGCCGCGCACCGCCAGTTCCATCGCCAAATCCTTGTCCATACCCTCAAGCGAGAGCAGGTCTTCGGCCGGATGGGCGTCTGCCAGCTTTTCCTCAGTAGCGATGGCTTTGGTCAACAAACGATCCTTGGCGCGAGCGCGAAGCTCGTTGACGGTTTCTTCGTCAAAGCCGTCGATGTTGAGCATTTCTTCCAACGGTACGTAGGCAATCTCTTCCAGGCTGGTGAAGCCTTCATCTACCAGCACTTGCGCCAGGTCTTCATCGACTTCCAGCTCGTCGATGAAGTTGCGCAGGATGTCGCCGGTTTCTGCTTGCTGCTTAGCCTGGATGTCCGATTCGGTCATCACGTTCAGGGTCCAGCCAGTCAACTGGCTAGCCAGACGCACGTTCTGACCACCGCGACCGATGGCCTGAGCCAGATTGTCTGCGCCAACGGCGATGTCCATTGCATGGGCATCTTCGTCAACGATAATTGCCGCCACTTCAGCCGGCGACATTGCATTAATCACGAACTGCGCCGGGTTATCGTCCCACAGGACGATGTCCACACGCTCGCCGCCCAACTCGCCCGACACTGCCTGGACGCGCGAACCGCGCATACCGATGCAAGCGCCTTGCGGGTCAATGCGTTTGTCCTTGGAGCGGACCGCGATCTTGGCGCGCGAACCCGGGTCACGGGACGCAGCCATTACTTCGATCAGGCCTTCAGCGATTTCCGGCACTTCGATGCGGAACAACTCGATCAGCATTTCCGGCGCGGTACGCGACAGGATCAGCTGCGGGCCGCGGTTCTCGGTGCGGATTTCCTTGAGCAGCGCACGCAGACGCACGCCAACCCGGAAAGTTTCGCGAGAAATGATGTCTTCACGAGCCAGCAACGCCTCAGCGTTGTTGCCCAGGTCAACGATCACGTTGTCGCGGGTCACTTTCTTCACGGTGCCGGAGATGATTTCACCCAGGCGCTCGCGGTAAGCATCAACAACTTGAGCACGCTCGGCTTCGCGAACTTTCTGCACGATGACTTGCTTGGCAGTCTGTGCAGCGATACGGCCGAACTCGATGGATTCGATCTTTTCTTCGACTACATCACCAACCTGGGCACCAGGATGCGTTTCTGCAACCTTGCTCGGCCAGGTTTCGATAGCCGGATCGTCCAGGTTTGCTTCTTCGACGACCGTCCAGCGACGGAATGTCTCGTAAGCACCGGTGTGGCGATTGATTTCCACACGCAGATCGACTTCGTCCTCGAAACGTTTTTTGGTAGCAGTGGCCAGAGCCAGCTCCAGCGCTTCAAAAATTACGTTTGCCGGTACGCCCTTTTCATTGGATACCGACTCAACAACCAGCAGTACTTCTTTGCTCATCGTACGCCTCGCCTTTCGCAAGCCATTGGATCCGCGGGATCCGCGTCTCAGTCAAAACTGGGAATAATGTTGGCCTTGTCGACCATATCGATCGGCAACAGGAACTCATGGTCTTCTACCTGCACCACGACGTCCTGCTCTTCTACACCGCGCAGAAGGCCCTGAAAGTTGCGTCGGCCTTCGAAAGGCGAGCGCAGCTTGATCTTCACTTGTTCACCGGCAAATTTTGCAAACTGCTCAAGAGTGAACAGTGGGCGTTCCATGCCTGGCGAGGAAACTTCAAGGGTGTACTCAACGGCGATTGGATCTTCAACATCCAGAACACCGCTGATCTGACGGCTGACGATGGCACAGTCGTCAACCAACACACCGCCTTCTTTATCGATATAAACGCGCAACATTGAGTGGCGACCTTGAGCCGAAAACTCAATACCCCAGCATTCATAGCCTAGGGCCACGACCACCGGGGCCAGCAAGGCCTGCAACTCTTCTAGCTTGCTCGACACCTGAACCCCCTCGTGCATGTATGTGCATGCTATGCAAAATAAAAAAATGGGCGAAACGCCCATCCTTGAAACGCCGTCGAACAGCGGCGTTGAAAGTGTCCAGCTAACAAAAAGCCCCTTAAAAGGGGCTCCTTAAACTGGTTGCGGGGGCCGGATTTGAACCGACGACCTTCGGGTTATGAGCCCGACGAGCTACCAGACTGCTCCACCCCGCGACAAAGCTGGGGCGGAAGTATACGACCGATCCCTGACAGGGTCAATGTAACCTTCCACCTACAAGAAAGCCCGCAACAGCGGGCTCTCCTGATAATTGGTACCGAGAAGGGGACTCGAACCCCTACACCCTATGGGCACAACCACCTCAAGGTTGCGTGTCTACCAATTCCACCACCTCGGCAATACTACGTTTGAAACCCTTCTTACTTCTGCTCTTGAGCTGGAGGCACGTCAGTCGTTGGAGTAGCCGACTTTTGCTCTTGAAGCACCGGGACATCATCAGAAGCCGGTTTTTGCTTTGGCACTTCCAACACTGCTGGATTTGGCAAACCTACTTGAGTCAGCTGATGAGCTTTCTCTTTAGCAAAGTAACCTAACCCTAAGCTGGTTATGAAGAAACCTGCGGCAAGTATAGCAGTAAACTTACTAAGAAAGGTAGAGGATCCTTGGCTTCCGAACACAGTATTTGAAGCACCTGCTCCGAAAGACGCGCCAGCATCCGCACCTTTACCCTGCTGCAGCAATACCAGAGCAACTACGCCCAATGCGCCCAGCAGATGAAAAACGACTACGACTGTTTCCAGCATTTTTTCAGTTTCCCGCGGCGCGACAAATCGCACCGAACTCATCTGCATTCAGGGAAGCTCCACCAATGAGCCCCCCATCGATATCCGGCATGCCGAACAGTTCGACCGCATTGGCCGCCTTCACGCTGCCGCCGTATAGAAGCCGCACACCTTGTGCGACCTCAGAATTCTCTGCTGCCAACTGAGCGCGAATGGCTGCGTGCACATCCTGCGCCTGTTGCGGCGAAGCAGTCAGCCCGGTGCCAATGGCCCAGACCGGCTCGTAAGCAATTACTGCCTTTGCAAAAGCACCAACACCCAGCTCCTCAATGATGCTGCCCAGCTGACGCCCGACAACCTCAAGAGTTTTCCCGGCTTCGCGCTGCTCAAGGGTTTCCCCTATGCACAACACCGGAATCAAGCCACATGCCTGTGCCGCTGCGAACTTGCGAATGAGTGTTTCATCATTCTCGCCGATGATCTGGCGACGTTCAGAGTGACCCACGAGTACCAGTGAGCAACCCTCTTCGGCCAGCTGACTCGGCGCAACTTCACCGGTCAACGCACCTTGTTTGGATTCCACCGCAGCGTTCTGCGCGCCGACCTTGATCGACTTTCCTTCCAGACCATCAATCACTTGATTGACATGCAGAAAGGACGGGAATACCGCTACATCAACACCGCTCGGCAAGGCTAGATTACGCAAGCCATTGATCAGCTCAGCGACGCTGGCGCGGGTACCGTGCATCTTCCAGTTACCAGCTACCATAGGGCGACGCATGCTGTACCTCGTCGGTCAAAGTGGGCGCAGATGTTACCCAACACAATCATGGCTGGCAAGCCGAATTCAGGCAGAAACTTCAGTAACCAGTTTTGCCAGCTCTTCGGCATAACCACGAACCTGTGTTTCGTCCTCGCCTTCAACCATGACCCGCACCAGTGGCTCGGTACCGGACTTGCGCAACAGCACACGCCCACGACCCGCCATGGCCTGCGTGACGCGCTCGCTGGCCTCCATAACCGACGGATGTTCGAGAGGGCTCGCACCGCCGCCGAAACGGACATTAATCAGCACCTGAGGACACTTGCGCAGCGCCTGACGGGCCTGAGCCAGTCCTTCGGAGCGAGTCTTCAGCGCCATCAACACCTGCAACGCCGCGATGATCGCATCACCGGTGGTGGTGTGATTGAAGCAGACGATGTGCCCGGAGTTCTCGCCACCGACCAACCAGTTGCGCTCCAGCAGGTCAGCGATCACATAACGGTCGCCGACATTGGCGCGCACAAATGGAATCGACAGATCTGCCAGGGCCAGTTCCAGGCCCAGGTTACTCATCAACGTACCGACCACGCCGCCCTGCAACTTGCCACGCTCATGCAGATCGCGAGCGATGATGAACAGCAGCTCATCACCATCGACGACAGCGCCAGTGTGATCGACCATCAGCACCCGATCACCATCACCATCGAAGGCGATACCCAGATCGGCATGTTCGGCCAATACGGCAGCTTGCAGTGGACCCATATGAGTCGATCCGCAATTTTCGTTGATGTTCAGGCCGTTTGGCTGAGCAGATAACACAACAACATCGGCACCCAGCTCACGGAATACGCTAGGCGCGACTTTGTAAGTCGCACCATGGGCGCAGTCGATTACGATTTTCAGGCCCGCGAAGCTGGTGCCGGTCGGGACGCTGCTCTTGCAGAATTCAATGTAACGACCCGAGGCATCGTTGATGCGCGACACCCTGCCGATCTTGCTCGACTCAACCACGGTCATCGGGGTATCGAGCAACTCTTCGATCATCAACTCGACTTCATCCGGAAGCTTGGTGCCTTTCCCGGAGAAAAACTTGATGCCGTTGTCATCGTGTGGATTGTGCGAAGCACTGATCACGATGCCGGCCTCGGCATGGAAAGTACGCGTCAGGTACGCGATGGCCGGTGTCGGCATTGGCCCCAGGAGCATCACGTCGGCACCGGCCGAAGTCAGCCCGGCTTCAAGTGCCGATTCGAACATGTACCCGGAAATTCGAGTGTCCTTGCCTACCAGCACCTTGCAGGCACCCATCTTGCGGAACGCCATGCCGGCAGCCCAACCGAGCTTGAGCATAAAGTCTGGAGTGATCGGATATTCGCCGACCCGACCACGAATGCCGTCGGTGCCAAAATATTTCTTAGTCATAAGTGCTCCATCATTCTTATTCGGCTGATTCCACTGCGGCAATCATCCGCACGAGATCGACTGTTTCGGCCACATCATGAACGCGCAATATGCGCGCGCCCTTAACCGAAGCCAGCGCTGCCAACGCCAGACCGCCATACAGACGTTCGCCAACCGGACGATTCAAGGCCTGACCTATCATGCTCTTTCGCGAAACCCCTACCAACAGGGGCCGCCCCAAGGCATGCAAGGCCTCCATATGTTTGAACAAGCTTAGATTGTGCTGCAGGGTTTTCGCGAAACCGAAACCCGGATCAAGAATGATCCGCTCAGCCGGAATCCCCACTGACGCACACTGTGCCATGCGCTCGGCGAGAAACTCACCCACCTCTTTCGTCACGTCGCGATACTGCGGATCGTCCTGCATATCGCCCGGCTCGCCGAGCATATGCATCAGACACACCGGAAGACCGGTCGCCGCCGCAGCATCCAGGGCGCCGTCACGTCGCAATGACCGTACATCATTGATCAACCCAGCACCCAGTCGCGCAGTTTCGCGCATGACTGCTGGCGTGGAAGTATCAACTGAGATGATCACATCCAGCTCGCGATTGATGCGCTCGACAATCGGCGCAACGCGCTCAAGCTCTTCGAGCGGTGAAACCGCCCTGGCGCCAGGCCGGGTCGACTCACCACCGACATCTATCAGCGTTGCACCAGCCGCCACCATCGCTTCGGCGTGGCGCAGCGCTGCATCGAGCTGGCTGTATCGGCCGCCATCGGAAAAGGAATCGGGAGTGACATTGAGAATGCCCATGACATGCGTATGGGCCAAATCAAGAACCCGGTTGCCGCAAGGCAACCGGGTCAGGGACTGAACAGAAGTCATTTCAAACCTTAAACGTCAGCAGCCGGACCGCCGATCGGTGTTTCCGGACGCGGATCCTGCGCCACCGGAGGTGTTCCGGAGGTACCAGCACCGCCGCCCGACCAGTCGCGTGGTTCACGAGGCGTACGACCGGCCATGATGTCGTCGATCTGATCGGCGTCGATCGTCTCGTACTTCATCAGGGCGTCCGCCATGGCGTCGAGCTTGTCACGGTTATCCGTGAGGATCTGCTTGGCTGTGCCGTAGCACTGATCAATGATGCTGCGCACTTCGGAGTCGATCAGCTTGGCAGTCTCACCGGAGAAGCTTGCACTCTGACCACCGCCGCCACGACCGAGGAACACTTCACCCTCTTCTTCGGCGTACATCAACGGACCGAGTTTTTCCGACAGCCCCCACTTGGTCACCATGTTTCGTGCAATCTGACTTGCACGCATGATGTCGTTCGACGCACCGGTAGTAACGCCATCAAAGCCCAGGGTCATCTCTTCAGCGATACGGCCGCCGTACAACGAGCAGATCTGGCTGATCAAGGCGCGCTTGGACAGGCTGTATCGATCTTCTTCCGGCAGGAACATGGTCACACCCAGCGCACGACCGCGCGGAATGATCGACACCTTGTAGACCGGATCATGCTCAGGCACGACGCGACCGACGATAGCGTGGCCAGCCTCGTGGTAAGCGGTGTTCTGCTTCTCTTTCTCGGACATGACCATCGATTTGCGCTCGGCGCCCATCATGATCTTGTCTTTGGCCAGTTCGAACTCTTTCATCTCAACGATGCGCTTGCCGGTACGGGCAGCGAACAACGACGCTTCGTTTACCAGGTTGGCCAGGTCGGCACCAGAGAAACCAGGCGTACCACGAGCAATTACGGCCGGAGCGACATCGTCACCCATCGGCACTTTGCGCATGTGAACCTTGAGGATCTGCTCACGACCACGGATATCCGGCAAGCCGACCACAACCTGACGGTCGAAACGGCCCGGACGCAGCAACGCAGGGTCCAGAACGTCCGGACGGTTGGTTGCAGCGATCACGATGATGCCGTCATTCATTTCAAAGCCGTCCATCTCTACCAGCAACTGGTTGAGTGTCTGCTCGCGCTCATCGTGACCACCGCCCATGCCGGCGCCACGGTGGCGACCGACAGCGTCGATTTCATCGATGAAGATGATGCATGGCGCGTGCTTTTTGGCTTGTTCGAACATGTCACGAACACGGCTGGCACCAACGCCGACGAACATTTCGACGAAATCGGAACCGGAGATCGTGAAGAACGGAACCTTGGCTTCACCGGCAATCGCCTTGGCAAGCAAGGTTTTACCGGTACCCGGAGGACCGACCATCAGCACGCCGCGAGGAATGCGACCGCCCAGACGCTGGAACTTGCCCGGATCACGCAGGAACTCGACCAGCTCACCGACTTCTTCCTTGGCTTCGTCGCAACCTGCAACGTCACCCAAGGTGGTTTTCACCTGATCTTCGGAGAGCAGGCGCGCCTTGCTCTTGCCGAAGCTCATCGGCCCGCCCTTGCCTCCAGCGCCACCCTGCATCTGCCGCATGAAGAACATGAACACGGCGATGATCACCAGGATCGGGAAGCTTGCGACCAGGAGTTGAGTCCAGATGCTTTGCTGTTCCGGCTGCTTGCCTTCGACTACGACGTGGTTATCCACCAGGTCGCCGATCAGGCCATTGTCCTGAATTGCCGGACGAATGGTCTTGAAGCTGTCGCCATCGTTGCGCTTGCCGGTAATCACATAGCCATCCACGGCTACGCGCTCGACCTTGCCATCCTTGACCTGCTGGATGAAGTCGGAATAGTTAAGGGTCTGCGGCTCGTTAGGGCTGGAGAAGTTGTTCATCACCGTCACAAGGACAGCCGCGATGATCAACCACAGGATCAGATTCTTTGCCATATCGTTCAATTAACTACCCTCTGAAGCAAGCTCCGCTACTGGCGCGCGCTTCGCATGATATTCACCGGCCTAACTTACTACATTACCTACGGCTCTGGCAGGCGCCGTCTGTAACCCTTTGTGAAACACTTTCTACACAATATTCGCTAATGCTCACGAGGCGAAATGCGAAAAACCTATCACCCCGGTCGAAAAACCTCTTATTCCTCGCTACGCCCGCGGAAACCGCGGCCCAGCAGGTACTGCTCACGAGAGCGATCGCGCGACGATTTAGGCTTGCGCGTCGTGACCTTTTCGAACTGCATGCGAACGCTCTTGTGGTATTCGTCGAAGCCTTCACCCTGGAAGACCTTGATCAAAAAATCACCACCTGGCTTCAATACCCGTACCGCAAGATCCAGTGCCAACTCGCACAGGAACATTGATCGCGGCATATCTACAGACGCCAATCCACTCATATTGGGGGCCATATCGGAAATCACAAGGTCCACCTCGTTTTTTCCGACAGCTTCGAGAATCTGCGCGAGCACTGCATCCTCGGTGAAGTCACCCTGAATAAAGGTCACATCAGGGATGCTGTCCATTTCCAGGATGTCGGAAGCGATCAGCGTGCCTTGCCCACCAATCAGACGACTGGTCACTTGGGACCAGCCACCCGGGGCGGCGCCCAGGTCGATCACGCTCATGCCGGGGCGGATCAGACGATCCCTGTCCTGGATCTCCAGCAGTTTGTAGCTGGCACGGGAGCGGTACCCGTCTTTTTGCGCCATTTTGACGAATGGGTCGTTGAAATGCTCTTGCAGCCATTTAAGACTTGTCTTGGAACGGGCCACGGGCCACCTCGAAAATAAAACGGGTCGTGATTAACTGGGCGGTCCCGGACTCGCTCGGGTAAACTGGCCGCCGCTTTTTACAAGATCAGACGCAGGGGTCAGATTATGCCGCTCACTCAAGAGCAGAAGAAACAGTACAAATCCATTGGCCACCATCTGAAACCAGTTTTGACTGTGGCTGATAACGGTTTGACTGAAGGTGTGTTAGCCGAACTTGAACGCGCGTTGGCGGATCACGAGCTGATTAAAATCAAGCTCAACATCCTCGATCGCGAGTCGCGCCTGGCGAACATTGCAGAACTGTGCAAGGTCGGCAAAGCGGACCTGGTTCAGGTTATCGGCAAGATGGCACTGATTTACCGCAAGAACTTCAGCGTCAACAAGCAGCTGTCGAACGTCCATCGCTTCAAGTGATGGCAAGGGTCAAGGGTGTGCTTCGCGCACCCTGCCACTCCATCCAGGCACCGGCTGCAACACCAGCACCAGCCCGGCAAACCCCAGGACCAGATAGCTGAACTCTTCCCAGCGCACTGCATCCGGCCAATCGAAGCGCACGACGAAATACATCGCGCACGCATAGAGCGCCATCAGCAGCAGTTGCCCGCGAATATCCCGCCATAGACTGACAAGGCCCTCGGCCTGAACCAGCACCAAAGCCTGAAAAATCACACACGCTGTGGCGAATCCCACCATCAGCGCATCAAGCATGCCTTCAATTTCATCGATCAGCAGCGGCGCCAGGCCAATTTTGCCCAACGCCGGCAGCAAACCGATATGCAACAGCCACAGGCCCCCAACCCACAACATCTGGGTCAGTTGCCAAAGCATGGCGCCCGCACGTAGCGGGCGCCTTCTTTTAGATGTGACGGACTTCGACAATCTCGTACTCGATAACGCCACCTGGCGTTTTCACGGCGACCACATCGCCTTCTTGCTTGGCGATCAAGGCGCGAGCCAGTGGCGAACCCACCGAAATCTTGCCCAGCTTGAAGTCAGCCTCGTCCTCACCAACGATGTGGTAAATGACGGTCTCGTCAGTTTCGACGTTGGCGATTTCAACGGTGGTACCGAAAATCACTTTGCCGGTATGAGGAATGGTCGTGACATCAATGATCACCGCATTCTGCATACGGCCTTCGATGTCACGGATCCGCGCCTCGACCATACCCTGCTGCTCGCGAGCAGCGTGGTATTCGGCGTTTTCCTTCAGATCACCCAATTCGCGGGCCGTACCGATGTCCTGGCTGAGCTTCGGACGGACGACCTTGGTCAGGTGAGCGTGTTCCTCTTCCAGGGCTTTGGCACCCTGGACGGTCATTGGGTATTTGATCATGCCTTCAATCCTGCGTGTAGGTCCTGCAAGCGGCGCACAGTCTTCTCGGGACCGAACTTCAGCGCTTCACAGATAGCTTCGCCAGCAGCAATGGTGGTGGTGCAGTAGATCTTGTGCTGCAAGGCATTACGACGAATGGAGTACGAATCAGCGATCGATTGACGACCTTCGGTGGTGTTGATGATCAGGGTGCTTCGTCATTTTTGATCATGTCGACCACGTGCGGACGACCTTCGGTCACTTTGTTCACACGACGCACTTTCAGGCCTGCGGCTTCGATCAGCTTGGCAGTACCGGCAGTGGCAACCACTTCGAAGCCCAAGTTGGATCAGATCACGGGCCACACGCTGCAACCAGCGGCTTGTCGTCGTCACGCACGCTGATGAACGCGGTACCGCCGGTCGGCAGCACTTCGCTGGCGCCCATTTGGGCCTTGGCGAACGCTTCACCGAAGGTATCACCCACGCCCATCACTTCACCGGTGGACTTCATCTCTGGGCCCAGGATCGGGTCCACGCCAGGGAATTTGGCGAATGGGAACACCGCCTCTTTCACGCTGTAGAAGTTCGGAATGATTTCTTTGGTGAAGCCGATTTCTTTCAGGGTTTTACCGGCCATCACGCGAGCCGCGATCATTGCCAGGGAAACACCGATGCACTTGGACACGAACGGTACGGTACGGGAAGCGCGCGGGTTGACTTCGATGACGTAGATGTCTTCGCCTTGCAGCGCCAACTGAACGTTCATCAGGCCGACAACGCCCAGCTCCAGGGCCATTTTCTTGACCTGTTCGCGCATCTCGTCCTGGATGTGCCCAGGCAGAGAGTACGGCGGCAGGGAGCACGCGGAGTCACCGGAGTGAACGCCGGCCTGCTCGATGTGCTGCATGATCGCGCCGATCACCACGTCGGTGCCGTCGCAAACTGCATCCACGTCCATTTCGATGGCGCAGTTGAGGAAGTGGTCGAGCAGCACCGGGCTGTCGTTGGACACTTTCACCGCGTCACGCAGGTAGCGCTTGAGTTCTTCTTCTTCGTAGACGATTTCCATCGCACGACCGCCCAGTACGTAGGACGGACGAACCACCAGCGGGTAACCGATCTTGGCAGCAGCGCGAATCGCTTCGTCTTCGCTGCGAACGGTAGCGTTTGGCGGCTGACGCAGATTCAGGCGCTCAACCATTTGCTGGAAGCGCTCACGGTCTTCAGCACGGTCGATAGCGTCCGGGCTGGATGCCGATGATCGGCACGCCGGCTTCTTCCAGGGCACGCGCCAGTTTCAGCGGGGTTTGGCCGCCGTACTGGACGATCACGCCTTTCGGCTTCTCGACGCGGACGATTTCCAGCACGTCTTCCAGGGTCACTGGCTCGAAGTACAGGCGATCGGAGGTGTCGTAGTCGGTGGAGACGGTTTCCGGGTTGCAGTTGACCATGATGGTCTCGTACCCGTCGGCGCGCAGGGCCAGTGCCGCGTGTACGCAGCAGTAGTCGAACTCGATGCCTTGGCCGATGCGGTTAGGACCGCCGCCGAGGATCATGATCTTGTCGCGGCCCGACGGTGCAGCTTCGCACTCTTCCTCGTAAGTCGAGTAGAGGTAAGCGGTGTCGGTGGCGAATTCGGCCGCGCAGGTGTCAACGCGCTTGTAGACCGGGAAGATTTCCAGCTTGTGACGGTGGCGACGCAGGTTTTTCTCGGTCACGCCCAGCAGCTTGGCCAGACGCATGTCGGAGAAGCCTTTGCGCTTGAGGCGGAACATCACGTCTCGGTCGATGCTGGCCAGACCCAGGGTCTTGACCTTCTCTTCTTCCTTGATCAGATCTTCGATCTGCACCAGGAACCACGGGTCGATCATGTTCATGCCGAAGATGTCTTCGACCGACAGGCCGGCGCGGAACGCGTCAGCCACGTACCAGATACGCTCGGCGCCCGGCACGGTCAGTTCGCGCTTGAGAATACTCATGCTTTCCGGATTGCTCAGGTCGAGCTTCTCGTCCAGGCCGCAAACGCCCACTTCCAGACCGCGAAGGGCTTTCTGCAGGGATTCCTGGAAAGTCCGGCCGATGGCCATGACTTCACCCACCGACTTCATTTGAGTGGTCAGGCGCGCGTCGGCTTTCGGGAATTTCTCGAAGGCGAAGCGTGGCAGCTTGGTCACGACGTAGTCGATGGACGGCTCGAAGGATGCAGGAGTAGCGCCGCCGGTGATTTCGTTCTGCAGTTCGTCCAGGGTGTAGCCGATCGCCAGTTTGGCAGCGATACGCGCAATCGGGAAACCGGTGGCTTTCGAGGCCAGGGCCGAGGAACGGGATCCGCGGGTTCATCTCGATGACAACCATACGGCCAGTGTCCGGGCAGATGCCGAACTGGACGTTGGAGCCGCCGGTTTCCACGCCGATCTCACGCAGTACCGCCAGGGAGGCGTTACGCATGATTTGGTATTCCTTGTCCGTCAGGGTCTGTGCTGGCGCAACAGTGATCGAGTCACCGGTGTGCACGCCGACCGGGTCGACGTTCTCGATGGAGCAGACGATGATGCAGTTGTCCTTCTTATCGCGGACAACCTCCATCTCGTACTCTTTCCAGCCGATCAGGGATTCGTCGATCAGCAGCTCTTTGGTCGGAGACAGGTCCAGACCACGGGCGCAGATTTCTTCGAACTCTTCGCGGTTGTAAGCGATACCGCCGCCGGTGCCGCCCATGGTGAAGGACGGACGAATGATGCACGGGAAGCCAAGCTTCTCGAGCACCGCGTTGGCCTCTTCCATGCTGTGGGCGATGCCCGAACGCGGGCAGTCCAGACCAATGGATTTCATCGCCTTGTCGAAGCGCGAACGGTCTTCAGCCTTGTCGATGGTGTCAGCGTTGGCGCCGATCATCTCTACGCCGAACTTCTCCAGAATGCCTTCGCGTTCCAGGTCCAGTGCGCAGTTCAGAGCGGTCTGGCCGCCCATGGTCGGCAGCAGCGCGTCCGGACGCTCTTTCTCGATGATCTTGGCAACGGTCTGCCATTTGATCGGCTCGATGTACGTGGCGTCAGCCATGTCCGGGTCGGTCATGATGGTCGCTGGGTTGGAGTTCACCAGGATGACGCGGTAACCCTCCTCGCGCAGGGCTTTGCAGGCCTGGGCGCCGGAGTAGTCGAATTCACAGGCCTGGCCGATAACGATCGGGCCAGCGCCGAGAATCAGGATGCTTTTTATGTCTGTACGTTTTGGCATGGGTTTGTCACTCAAATCCGCAGGTCAGTCGGCAAGCCGTCTTGTTCAATCTGTGAAGCCTTGAGGGGGCCGCCGGTGTCGGGACCACCCTCAAGCTTTGCTGCATCAGGGCTAGCGATTAGCGTCGCTTGGCCATTTCGTTGATGAAGCGATCAAACAGCGGCGCTACGTCGTTCGGGCCAGGGCTGGCTTCAGGGTGACCCTGGAAGCTGAAGGCGCTCTTGTCGGTACGCTCGATCCCTTGCAGGGTGCCGTCGAACAGCGATTTGTGGATCGCCCGGACGTTGGCTGGCAGGGTGGCTTCGTCTACCGCAAAACCGTGGTTCTGGCTGGTGATCATCACAACGCCGGTGTCCAGATCCTGGACCGGGTGGTTGGCACCGTGGTGGCCGTGACCCATTTTCAGGGTCTTGGCGCCGGAGGCCAGGGCCAGCAGTTGGTGACCGAGGCAGATGCCGAACACCGGAATCTCGGTTTCGAGCACATCCTTGATCGCCTGGATCGCGTAGTCGCAAGGCTCCGGGTCACCAGGGCCGTTGGACAGGAACACGCCGTCCGGCTTCATGGCCAGAACATCAGCGGCTGGGGTTTGCGCCGGCACTACGGTCACGCGGCAACCGCGCGCGACCAACATGCGCAGAATGTTCAGCTTGACGCCGTAGTCGTAGGCAACCACGTGGTACGGCAGCTCGGAGGCGTCGATGGTCGCGTGGCTGTCGGTTTTCAAGTCCCAGACAGTCGAGCGCCACTCGTACTTCTCTTTGGTGCTGACGACTTTTGCCAGGTCCATGCCTTTGAGGCCAGGGAAACCCTGAGCAGCGGCGATGGCAGCTTCTTCGGAGATGTTGTCGCCGGCCATGATGCAGCCGTTTTGCGCGCCTTTCTCACGCAGGATGCGTGTCAGGCGGCGGGTGTCGATACCAGCGATCGCCACAACGTTGTTGGCTTTCAGGTAGTCGGACAAGGACATCGTGTTACGCCAGTTGCTCGCAACCAGTGGCAGGTCACGGATGACCAGTCCAGCGGACCAGACGCGATCGGACTCGGCATCTTCCGGTGTCGTACCGGTGTTACCGATGTGCGGATAAGTCAGGGTAACGATCTGTTGGGCGTAGGAAGGATCGGTAAGGATTTCCTGATAGCCGGTCATGGCGGTGTTGAACACCACCTCACCAACGGTTTGACCGTCGGCTCCAATGGCTTCGCCGCGAAAAATGCTGCCATCAGCAAGGGCGAGTATGGCTGGCTTAGTCAAGAAGACCTCCCGTAAATAAAGCCTGAAAGGGCGATCGCAGGTTGTAAAAAAGCGGAGTGACGTATGGACACGTCACCCCGCTTCTTCACTGAATTATTCTGCGCGCTTTTAGTGGACACACTAAAGCTGTAGCTTACAGAAAAAGGCATTTTTGGTCTACCGCCAATGAGCCTTAAAGGCCGGGGAATGCGACAGGACGTCGCTTGGCAGTGTAAAACCGGGTTCAAACACGCTGTTTGAACCCGATTTCGGGCGCATCTTAACGCAAATCGAGCACGTCTTGCATGTCGTAGAGGCCAGGCGTTCGCCCATCAAGCCACAATGCAGCGCGCACCGCGCCCTTGGCGAAGGTCATGCGGCTGGACGCCTTGTGCGTGATCTCGAGGCGCTCGCCCTCGCAGGCGAACAACACCGTGTGATCACCCACCACATCACCACCGCGAACAGTGGCGAAGCCGATGGTTTCCCGCTCGCGGGCACCGGTATGGCCTTCACGACCATAGACCGCAACCTTCTGCAAATCACGACCCAACGCACCGGCAATCACTTCACCCATGCGCAGCGCCGTGCCTGAAGGCGCATCGATCTTGTGCCGATGATGGGCCTCGATGATTTCGATATCTGCCTCATCACCCAGCACACGAGCAGCCATGTCGAGCAGCTTCAGCGACAGGTTCACACCGACACTGAAGTTAGCCGCAAACACAATCGGAATGTCGTTGCCCGCTTCAGCCAGCAACTGCTTCTGCGCAGCGTCCAGCCCGGTCGTACCGATGACCATGGCTTTGCTCGCCTTACGGCAGAACGCCAGGTTTTTCAGCATGACTTCCGGCAGCGTGAAGTCGATCAAGACATCGAACTCTTCAGCCACCGCTTCCACATGACCGGACAGCGGCACGCCGATACGCCCGAGCGAAGCCAGCTCGCCAGCATCCACGCCAATCAGCGTGCTGCCGGGGCGCACGATGGCTGCCGTCAGGCCCGTCAGCGGCGCGCGTTGCTGCACCGCCTCGACCAGGATTTTGCCCATGCGCCCGGCAGCGCCCATCACAGCTATACGTCGCATGCCGACTCCTTACAAATCGCCGAAGAAGCGCTTCACGCCTTCGAACCAACCAGTGGTTTTTGGCGAATGACTGTTGTCGTCCGCCAACGAACTGCGGAATTCTTCCAGCAATTCGCGCTGACGACGACCCAGGTTGACCGGGGTTTCGACCGCCACACGACACATCAGGTCGCCAGCACCGCCACCACGTACAGGAGCAACGCCTTTGCCGCGAACACGGAACTGCTTGCCGGTCTGAGTCCCTTCCGGGATTTTCAGTTTGACCCGACCATCAAGGGTCGGAATCTCCAGCTCGCCACCCAGTGCCGCATCGACGAAGCTAATCGGCACTTCACAGAATAGGTGCTTGCCGTCGCGCTGGAAGATCGCGTGCTCGCGCACATTGATCACCACGTACAGGTCGCCAGTCGGACCACCCTGGGCGCCCGCCTCGCCTTCGCCGGACAGGCGAATGCGGTCGCCGGTATCAACACCGGCCGGCACTTTGACGGAAAGGGTTTTGTACTCTTCGACACGACCTTCGCCGTGGCAGGAGTCGCACGGATCGGAAATGATCTTGCCTTGGCCATGGCAGCGCGGACAGGTCTGCTGCACCGAGAAGAAACCTTGCTGCATGCGGACCTGACCGATCCCGCCGCACGTCGGGCAAGTGATCGGCGCCGAGCCTTTCTTGGCGCCCGAACCGTCGCACGGCTTGCAGTTGACCAGTGTCGGAACGCGGATATTCACGGTCGTGCCACGCACCGCTTCTTCCAGGTTCAGCTCCAGGGTGTAACGCAGGTCGCTGCCGCGCTGAGCGCCGCCACGGGAACCGCCGCGACCACCACCGAAGAAGTCACTGAAGACATCGCCAAAGATGTCGGAGAAATTCTGACCGCCAAAACCGGCACCGCCGCCGCCCATGCTTGGGTCGACACCGGCATGACCGTATTGGTCGTACGCCGCGCGCTTGCTGGAATCGGACAGCACTTCGTAGGCCTCGTTGGCCTCTTTGAACATCTCTTCCGACGCTTTATCATCGGGATTACGGTCCGGGTGATGCTTCATCGCCAGGCGACGATAGGCCTTTTTCAGGTCCGCTTCGCTTGAGCCGCGCTCAACACCCAATACTTCGTAATAGTCACGCTTTGCCATAAGTCTTTGCACTCTTAAGGACGTTCGGCAAACCCCTCCTGAGCTTCGCCAAACTCGTTGAGCCCCAATACAGGCCCGGACCCAACTCACGTCAATTCAACGATCCTGGTCTTTGATTCATTGCAGTACTTGCGGCTCGAAAAGCAGGAGCATTCCCGGCCATACCACCAACACTGAGGCGGACTGAATGGCTTGTTCGTTAGGCAACCTCGGCGTCCGAGCCCCATACCCTGCGTTGCCGCTCCTCCCCATAGCAAGCTATGAGTCGTCGCGGCGCCTTGGCTATGGCGCCCTGGCATCCGAACTTGCTCTAACGAACAAGCCACTCACTCCGCCTTTGTCGCATGCTGTAAAAATTCGCTTACTCCAGACACGCCAACGCGGGAGCAAGCTCCCGCGCGGCGACATCCTACCAGTCACCGCCTAAAGGCAGTCAACCGGCCGACCAACAACTTACTTGTGGTCTTTGACTTCTTCGAACTCAGCATCGACAACGTCGTCGGCTTTTTCAGCTTTTTCGTCGTGCGGTGCAGCGCCTTCAGCTGGCTGAGCCTGCTCGGCGTACATTTTCTGAGCCACCGGCGCGGAGACTTTCGACAGCTCTTCAACCTTGGCGTCGATAGCAGCCTTGTCGTCGCCTTTGACGGCGGCTTCCAGGGCAACTACGGCAGCTTCGATTGCAGTCTTCTCTTCAGCGGTCACTTTGTCGCCAGCATCAGCGACCATTTTGCGCGTCGAGTGAACCAGCGCATCGCCCTGGTTACGGGCAGCGGCCAGCTCTTCGAACTTGCGATCTTCGTCGACGTTGGCTTCAGCATCGCGAATCATCTGCTGAATTTCTTCCTCGGACAGACCGGAGTTGGCCTTGATCACGATCGACTGAGTCTTGCCAGTAGCCTTGTCTTTGGCGCCTACGTGCAGAATGCCGTTGGCGTCGATGTCGAAGGTCACTTCAATTTGTGGCACGCCACGTGGTGCTGGTGGAATCTCGGCCAGGTCGAACTTGCCCAAGGACTTGTTCTGAGCGGCTTGCTTACGCTCACCTTGCAGCACGTGAATGGTCACAGCGCCCTGGTTGTCGTCGGCCGTCGAGAACACTTGCGATTTCTTGGTAGGAATCGTGGTGTTTTTCTCGATCAGCGCAGTCATCACGCCACCCATGGTTTCGATACCCAGGGTCAGCGGGCTAACGTCCAGCAGCAGAACGTCTTTCACGTCGCCAGCCAATACCGCGCCCTGGATAGCAGCACCCATGGCAACAGCTTCGTCCGGGTTCACGTCTTTACGAGCTTCTTTACCGAAGAACTCGGTCACCAGCTTCTGAACCAGTGGCATACGGGTCTGACCGCCCACCAGGATCACGTCGTTGATCGCGCCAACGTCGATACCGGAGTCTTTCAGAGCGATGCGGCAAGGTTCGATGGTGCGCTGAACCAAGTCTTCTACCAGCGCTTCGAGCTTGGCGCGGGAGATTTTTACGTTCAAGTGCTTAGGACCGGTGGCATCTGCAGTGATGTACGGCAGGTTCACGTCGGTCGAATTGCTCGAAGACAGTTCGATCTTGGCTTTTTCAGCAGCTTCTTTCAGGCGCTGCATGGCCAGCGGGTCACCCTTAAGGTTCATGCCGCTTTCTTTCTTGAATTCGTCAACGAGATAGTCGATCAGACGAATGTCAAAGTCTTCACCGCCCAGGAACGTGTCGCCGTTGGTGGCCAATACTTCGAACTGGTGCTCGCCATCGACTTCAGCGATTTCGATCACGGAAACGTCGAAAGTACCGCCGCCCAAGTCGTAAACGATCACGGTGTGATCGCCTTTCGCTTTGTCCATACCGTAAGCCAGAGCGGCTGCGGTTGGTTCGTTGATGATCCGTTTAACGTCCAGGCCCGCGATGCGGCCGGCGTCTTTGGTCGCCTGGCGCTGGCTGTCGTTGAAGTAGGCCGGAACGGTGATTACCGCTTCGGTCACTGGCTCGCCGAGGTAGTCTTCGGCGGTCTTCTTCATTTTCTTCAGAATTTCAGCCGAGATTTGCGGCGGCGACATTTTCTGGCCGTTTACTTCAACCCAGGCGTCACCGTTGTCAGCCTTGGCGATTTTGTACGGGACCATCTTGATGTCTTTCTGAACGACTTCTTCGTCGAACTTACGACCGATCAGACGCTTCACCGCGTACAGGGTGTTGTGCGGATTGGTCACAGCCTGACGCTTGGCCGACTGGCCAACGAGAATTTCGCCATCGTTGGCGTAAGCGATGATCGACGGCGTGGTGCGCGCGCCTTCAGCGTTTTCGATAACTTTTGCTTTGCCATTTTCCATGACGGAGACGCAGGAGTTGGTAGTCCCCAGGTCGATACCGATAATTTTGCCCATGTTAACTCTCCCGAAACTTTGGATTTGGTTGCCGCAGCAGTGGTGGCTAACTGCGGTAGCACTTAAACGCTTGACTTCTAAATGGGGGCCTTGCGGCTAATTTCAAGCCTGCTCATCAATCGAAGGCGAAACCGGCGAAGGTGCCTTGCTGACCACAACCATGGCCGGGCGCAGCAAGCGACCGTTGAGCTGGTAACCCTTCTGGAACACCTTGAGCACGCTGTTCGGCTCTACATCGGCGCTTTCCTGCATGGCCATCGCCTGGTGATGAACGGCGTTGAACGGTTCGCCGTGCGGATCGATCGCTTCCAGCTGATAACGCTTCAGGGTGTCCTGGAACATTTTCAGGGTCAGCTCGATGCCTTCACGCATTGGGCGAATGCTTTCGTCGTCCGGGTTGGACAACTCCAGGCCACGCTCCAGGCTGTCGACGATCGGCAGCAGGTCGCCAGCGAACTTCTCCAGCGCGAATTTGTGAGCCTTTTCGACATCCTGCTCGGCGCGACGGCGGACGTTCTGCAGATCAGCCGCTACACGCAAAGCCTGATCATGAGCACCAGCCAACTGCTCTTCGAGCACTTGTACACGAGCCGCCAGCTCATCACCCGCAACCTGGGCAGCCTGATCGGCGTCGAGATTTTGCGTATCCACTGTCTGTTCGTCAGCCATAGATTTTCTCCTTTCAATATCGTCCGCGAGCTCAACTCGCGCTTCTGCCCAGCTATATGGGGCCGCAAAATTGAGCTTCAAGGGGTTTGCTGTGATTAACCCTACAAAAAGAGCTGCATTGTCATTCCCCAATGCACTAACGATTTCGTCGGATCAAGCAAATCGAGCTAATGGAGGGCATTGTCAGCCACAAATAAAACACTGTATAAATAACCAGACCTAAAGCCTGGGAGCGGCCTTTATGCTGGTGCACCTGTCCGTACACAACTACGCCATCGTCGAACATCTCGATCTCGAACTTGATCGCGGGATGAGCGTGATCACAGGGGAAACCGGCGCCGGCAAATCGATCATGCTCGACGCCCTGGGCCTGACCCTGGGCGATCGCGCCGACAGCGGCGTGGTTCGCCCCGGCGCCGACAAGGCCGATATCCTCGCGACTTTCGACCTGATCGACATCCCCGAAGCCAGTGCCTGGCTTGCCGAACGCGACCTGGAAAGCGACGGTCCGTGCATCCTGCGCCGGGTGATTACGGCTGAAGGTCGTTCACGCGGCTATATCAACGGCACGCCCTGCCCCCTCGGTGATCTCAAGGCCCTGGGCGAGCTACTGATCGATATCCACAGCCAGCACGAACACCAATCCCTGCTCAAGACCGACACCCACCGCCGCTTGCTCGACGAGTACGCCGGCGCGACAGACCTGGCCCGCCAGGTCCAACTGGCCGCCCAGCGCTGGCGCCAGACCCGCCAGGAGCTGGACCGTCTGTCCAACTCCGGCGACGAGCAGCGCGCCCGCCATCAATTGCTGAGCTATCAGCTCGAAGAACTGGAAAACCTCGGCCTCGGTGAAAATGAGCTGGAGCAGTTGGAGCAGGAGCACAAGAACCTGACCAATGCCGAAACCTTGCTGGGTATCTGCCGACAAGTGGTCGAACAATGCAGCGAAAGTGATTCCGGCAATGTACTGAACGCCCTGACCGCCAGCCTCAACCGCTTGTCGAGCGTGAACAACTCGATCAGTGCGCTGGGCGAAGCCAGTAGCCTGCTGACCAGCGCCCAGATACAGGTTGAAGAGGCCGTCGGCGAACTGAACCGCTTCCTCGATAACTTCGACGCCGACCCGGCGCGCCTTCAATACCTGGAAGAACGCCTCGATGCGATCTACACCCTGGCGCGCAAACACCGCATCCAGCCGACCGAAGTCGCCGAGATGCAGCAAAAGCTGCTGGATGAAATCGAAACACTGAATGCCAACGACGAATCCATCGAACGCCTGAGCGATGAACTCGCGTCCTACGCCCGTCATTATCAAGAGAAGGCGCGTGACTTGAGCGACCTGCGTCATCAAGCCTCTGGCAACCTGTCCAGCGCCGTAGAGCAGGAAATCCAGCGCCTGGGTATGCCCGGCGGCCGCTTCACCATCGAACTGCGCCCCAATAGCAGCAACGAGTTGCTGCCCAACGGGCTTGAACAGGTGGAACTGCTGGTCAGCGCCAACCCCGGGCAACCGATGAAAGCCCTGGCAAAAGTAGCCTCGGGCGGCGAGCTGTCACGGATCAGCCTGGCAATCCAGGTCATCACCGCACAGACCTCCCGGGTTCCGACCCTGGTGTTCGACGAAGTGGACGTTGGCATCGGCGGCCCGACTGCCGAGATCGTCGGCCAGTTGCTACGTCGGCTCGGGGAGCGCGGACAGGTGCTGACAGTCACGCACTTGCCGCAAGTGGCGGCGCAAGGTCACCAGCATCTATTCGTGCACAAGGTGCGCGGTGAGGATGCCACCCATACGGCGGTGTCCAAGCTGAGCAAGAATCATCGCGTCGAAGAAGTTGCGCGCATGCTGGGGGCATCGATCTCACCAAAGAATCTCTGGCTCACGCGAAAAAAATGGTCATCACCGCAAAAATTTAAGACCGGCAGAAAGCACGAAGGCGACCCTGGGGTCGCCTTCGCTCGTTTCGCGAACATCATGTTCGCGCGACATGCTTACTTTTTCTTGCGTACGTACAGCACGAGATTGTGATCCACCATCTCGAAGCCATATTTGTCGACGATCGCCTTCTGAAGACGCTCGATTTCTTCGTCGAAGAATTCGATCACTTCACTGGTTTCGACGTTGACCATATGGTCGTGATGCTTGCCGTCGTCCAGTTCGAAGACGGCATGACCGCCGTCGAAGTTGTGTCGCACCACAAGCCCAGCTGCCTCGAACTGAGTCAGTACACGGTAAACCGTGGCCAGACCGACGTCCTCACCAGCCTCCATCAGCGCCTTGTAAACATCCTCGGCACTCATGTGGCGTTGCTCGGCGGAATCGAGCATTTGCAGAATTTTGACCCGTGGCAGGGTCACTTTGAGGCCGGCTTTGCGTAGTTCGCTATTTTCAACCATGGTCAGCTTTCTCGCGATGCTGCTTCGCAGCTTCTCTTAATGCGGGTATGATCGGCGTTTACGTTGTCCCAGCCAAGATAGTGGAAGTCGCCCACCGATGCAAAACACCAAGCTCTTGCTAACCAGTTTCACCTTCGTGGGACTGCTCGCACTCGCCGGTTGTTCATTCCCCGGGGTTTACAAAATCGACATCCAGCAGGGCAATGTCGTCACGCAGGACATGATAGACCAGTTACGCCCGGGAATGACCCGCCGGCAAGTACGGTTTATCATGGGTAACCCTCTGCTGACCGACACGTTCCATGCCGATCGCTGGGATTACCTGTATAGCCTGCAACCGGGTGGTGGTGAACGCCAACAGGAACGCATAAGCGTTGTCTTTAACCCTAATGACCAACTCGTCAGCCTGTCGGGCGATTTTATGCCTGGCGTGAGCCGCGACGAAGCCATTCTCGGCAAGGACACCGGCACTCCTGTGACCGCTCCTGCAGAAAACACCGAGAAGCCAAAACCGGAAAAACCGGTGAAACCAGGTTCGTTGTTGGACCAGATCCAGAAGGACGTCGACGGCGTACAAACCGTTCCAGTCCCGACTCCAACACCACTGGAAACCACGCCGCAATAATTTGCGACGCAATAAAAAACCCGGCACGTCCGGGTTTTTTATTGTCTGGCATTTATTGAATCACTGATTTCGCGCCTTGGCCTCGGCAGCCTTGGCGGCGCGCAAGCGACGCACCTCTTTAGGATCGGCGAGCAACGGCCGGTAAATCTCGATGCGATCACCTGCTTGAACCACTTGAGTGTCAGGGTCAGAAATCACCTTGCCGAAGATCCCGACCGGGCAACTGGCCAGATCCAACTCAGGAAACTCGGCCCCCATATCGGACTTCAGCAGCGCACCCCGAACCGTCGAACCGGCTGGCACCGCCACTGTCAGCAGCACCTGACGATCAACGGCGGCATACACCACCTCAACCTCAATCACCGACTCAACCATGTATCTGTTTGGCGCGCTGACAAAACGCATCGACCAGCGTGTTCGCCGCCTGATTGAACAAAGGCCCCAACGTTGCGCGCACGATTGGCCCGGCGTAGTCGAACGACAGGTCCAGGCTAATCTTGCAGGCCTTCTCACCCAATGGCTTGAACACCCAGACGCCATGCAACTGGTTGAACGGTCCTTCCTCCAGATTCATCTCGATTGAATGCCCGGGCACCAGCGTATTGCGGGTCACGAAATGCTGACTGAGGCCGCCCTTGGCCACGCCGACACTGGCACGCATGTGCTCAGGGGAGCTTTCCAGCACTTCGGCAGCCGAGCACCACGGCAGGAATTCCGGATAACGCGCCACGTCATTAACCAGGTCATAAAGGGCTTGCGCCGGATACGGCAGCAGAGCCGAGCGTTGAATATGGGTCGTCATGTCAGCGTCACTTCCACAGCTGGGCGGCAAACACTACAAGAATGCCGATGGGCGCCACATAGCGCATCAAGAACAGGGACAGGGCAAATAGAACCGGGCTGCGAATCGACAATTCGTCACGCACCGCTTCACGCCCCATGATCCAGCCTGCAAACACCACGAAACACAAACCACCGAGTGGCAGCATGATCCGCGAGGTGAAGAAATCGATCACACCAAAGAAGTCCAGACCACCGGCCGCTCCCCATTGGTAGAGATGGAACATCCCGCCTTCGTTCACGAAAAATTTGGCTTGCTTCCAGATATTGAAGGAAAACACCGTACCCAGACCGACGAACCAGCAAATAAATGCCAGCCAAAAAGTCACCCAGGCGCGGCTAATTTTCGTGCGTTCAACCAGGTAAGCCACCATCGGTTCAAGCAATGAAATCGCCGAACTCCAGGCCGCAACCGCCACCAGTACGAAGAACACTACGCCCATCAACTGGCCGAACGCTACGTTACCGAAGGCAAATGGCAGGCTGACGAACATCAGGCCAGGGCCTTCGCTTGGGTTCAGGCCGGCGGCGAACACAATCGGAAACAATGCCAGGCCAGCGACCAGCGAAACGAAGGTATCGAGCAGCGCCACACCGACCACGGTGCCGGAAAGCGATGAGTTCTTCGGCATATAGGCGCCGTAGATCATGATCGAACCCACGCCCACGCTCAGAGAAAAGAAGGCGTGACCCATGGCGGGCAGCAAGCCGTCGAGGACTTTTTCCGGGTGGAAGTCGAACATGAAATGCACGCCTTCCATGAAATGGCCGGTGGTCATGCTGTAACCCAACAGCACCAGAATCATCACGAACAGCAGCGGCATCATGATGCGAAGGCTGCGTTCAAGCCCGGCGACCACGCCTTTGGCGATCACCACGGCGGACAGCAGCATAAAAATCGTGTGCCAAAGTGTCAGGCGCCATGGATCAGAGATCACATTGCCGAAATAAGCACCGACTTGATCTGACGTCACACCCTGGAAGTCACCACGGCCCATGTCGATGATGTAGTCCAGCGACCAGCCGCCGACCACACTATAGAAAGACAGAATCAGCAACGCCGTGATCATCCCGGCGAATGCGCCCCAGGACCACTTGCCCGAATGCCCCGCCTCTATCGCCAACACCTTCAAGGCGTTGGCCGGGCTTTGACGGGCGCGGCGGCCGATCAGGGTTTCAGCCAGCATGACCGGCACGCCGATCAGCGCGATGCAGACCAAAAACATGAGAACGAACGCGCCGCCGCCATAGACGCCGACCATGTACGGGAATTTCCAGATGCTACCCAGCCCCACGGCCGAACCGGTCGCGGCGAGTATGAAGACCCAGCGGCTAGCCCAACTGCCGTGGACAGAAACCTTGTCTGTCGACATCGTTACCACGTCCAAGCATTCAAAAAAGAGGCCGCATTGTCCGGGATTCAATCAACCTGCTCAAGCACGTAGCGATACCGTAGCCGACTCGCGTGCAACTCCCTATAATGCCGCCCCTATGGCTAAACAGAAGAAACACCCAACAGGGACCATCGCGCAGAATAAAAAGGCGCGGCACGATTACTTCATCGAACACAAGTTCGAGGCTGGTCTGGTCCTGGCCGGCTGGGAAGTAAAAAGTCTGCGGGCAAGCAAGCTACAACTGGTTGACAGTTATGTACTGCTCAAGGATGGCGAAGCCTGGCTGCTCGGCAGCCACATCACGCCGCTGATGACCGCCAGCACCCACGTCATCGCTGATCCGACCCGCACCCGAAAATTGCTGCTCAACCGCCGCGAGCTGGAAAAGCTGGCCACGGCAGTGCAGCAAAAAGGCTATGCCTGCGTGTGCCTGTCCTGGTACTGGAGCAAGCACATGGTCAAGTGCGAGATCGCTCTGGCGCCAAGGGCAAGAAGGAATACGACAAGCGTGATACCGAACGCGAACGCGATGCCGGTCGTGAGTTGCAGCGTGCGGTGCGGAACAAGGGCAAGGAAGAGTAATTTTCCTGCCTGATCGCGGGTCTTGTGGCGAGGGGGCTTGCCCCCGTTCGGCTGCGAAGCAGTCGCCGGCATTCTTCGAGATGGCGGCGACGCGCGAGGGCCGCTCCGCACCCCAGCGGGAGCAAGCTCCCTCGCCACAGTAAACTGAAACTACATCCCCTTGCGCCGCTCCGCCCGAGCCATGCGCTGCACTTCCTGACGCACTTCCTCCAGCACTTCCTGCACATACAAAATGTGTCGACTGGAAACTTCCCGCGCCTGCTCCGCCCGCCCTTCGATAATTGCCAGGTACAACTCCCGATGCTGACTGATCAGCATGTCGCGCGTCTCGGTGCGTTGTTTGTACATGCCGCCAATGTTGGTCACCACGTTGCGCTTGAGCAGATCGAACAATCCGCGAATGGTGTGCAGCAACACCGCGTTGTGACTGGCTTCGGCGATCGCCAAATGGAATTTTGCATCCGCCGCGCCCTCCTGCTCCCGGCTCACTTCATCGTGACGCGTGTAGCAATCCTGCAATTCGTCGAATGCCGCGGTCAGCCTTTCGCGATCCACATCAGTGGCGCGCAACGCCGCGTAATAAGCACAGGACGCTTCAAGGGTATGGCGAAACTCCAGTAGATCGCGCTGCGCCTCGGGGTTGCTTTCCAGCAGATGCAGCAACGGATCGCTGAACGTCGAGCCCAGGGAATCCACCACATAATTGCCGCCGCCCTGGCGACTGACCAGCAAGCCCTTGGCCGCCAGTTTCTGGATCGCTTCGCGCAACGAAGGGCGTGACACGCCAAACTGCTCGGCCAACGCGCGCTCGGCAGGCAAGCGCTCACCAGACTTCAGCGTGCCTTCGAGAATCATCCCCTCGAGCCGCTCGACAATATCGTCAGACAAACGGCGCTGACGAATTTGATCAAACCCCATAACTCATCTCTCCACGATCCCGGCAGCTCGCCGGGCTCTCTATTCTGGCCTATCGGCGCTGTCGCGGCACCTACCAGACGACGCTTGAGCGAACAGATCAGATGCGTTCTGCACCGCTTATTCGACAAAAGTTTTAGGGCGGCAAATTGACACACCCCATACAAGGCTTTTACCCTAGCCAACAGCGATTGTAAATTGGTATTACCAATTAACCAAGAACGCTGGCAGTGCCTGACCAACAACAATTAGGGGCCACCCCATATGCAAACCTGGCAACAGCTCTACAGCCCGCTCGGCAGTCTCGGCGTGTCCGCGCTCGCGGCCGTTATCCCCATCGTATTTTTCTTCCTGGCCTTGGCCGTGTTTCGCCTCAAAGGCCATGTGGCCGGCAGCATCACTCTGGCCTTGTCCATTGCCGTAGCGATCTTCGCCTTCCAGATGCCGGTAGATATGGCCTTCGCCGCTGCCGGGTATGGCTTCGCCTACGGCCTGTGGCCGATTGCCTGGATCATCGTTGCGGCGGTGTTCCTCTACAAACTGACGGTCAAGAGCGGCCAGTTCGAAGTCATCCGCAGCTCGGTGCTGTCGATCACCGACGACCAGCGCCTGCAAGTGCTGCTGATCGGCTTCTGCTTCGGCGCCTTCCTGGAAGGTGCAGCCGGTTTCGGTGCACCGGTAGCGATTACCGCCGCGCTGCTTGTAGGACTGGGCTTCAACCCGCTGTACGCCGCAGGCTTGTGCCTGATCGCCAACACCGCGCCCGTCGCATTCGGCGCACTGGGGATTCCAATCATCGTCGCCGGGCAAGTGACCGGCATCGATGCGTTCAAGATCGGCGCCATGACCGGCCGCCAACTGCCGCTGCTTTCGCTGTTCGTGCCGTTCTGGCTGGTGTTCATGATGGACGGTATGCGCGGCGTTCGGGAAACCTGGCCGGCAGCATTGGTGGCGGGCTTGAGCTTTGCCATCACCCAGTACTTCACCTCGAACTTCATCGGCCCGGAGCTGCCAGACATCACCTCTGCGCTGGTCAGCCTGATTTCCCTGACGCTGTTCCTGAAAGTCTGGCAGCCAAAACGCGCCGCCGGCCAACACATCGCCGGCGCCGTTTCGGCGTCCGTGGTCACCGCCAGCGTCGGCGGTTTCGGCCAGAAGCGCACCACTGTGGCTTCGCCCTACAGCCTCCTGGAAATTTTCAAAGCCTGGTCGCCGTTCCTGATCCTCACCGTACTGGTCACCATTTGGACGCTAAAACCGTTCAAGGCGATGTTCGCTGCGGGCGGCTCGATGTACAGCTGGGTGTTTAACTTCGCCATCCCGCACCTGGATCAAATGGTGATCAAGGTCGCGCCGATCGTGACCGCGCCGACCGCCATTCCAGCGGTGTTCAAACTTGATCCGATTTCCGCCACCGGCACGGCGATTTTCTTCTCGGCACTGATCTCGATGCTGGTGCTGAAGATCAATTTCAAAATTGGTATTACCACTTTGAAAGACACCTTCTACGAACTGCGCTGGCCGATTCTGTCCATCGGCATGGTGCTGGCGTTCGCCTTCGTCACCAACTACTCGGGCATGTCTTCGACCATGGCCTTGGTGCTGGCGGCGACCGGCGCGGCGTTCCCGTTCTTCTCGCCATTCCTCGGTTGGCTGGGCGTGTTCCTGACCGGCTCCGATACCTCGTCCAACGCGCTGTTCAGTTCGTTGCAAGCAACCACCGCGCACCAGATCGGTGTCAGCGATGTGCTGCTAGTCGCGGCGAACACCAGCGGCGGCGTGACCGGCAAGATGATCTCGCCACAATCGATCGCCGTGGCCTGCGCCGCGACCGGCCTGGTGGGCAAGGAATCTGACCTGTTCCGTTTCACCCTCAAGCACAGCCTGTTCTTCGCAACGATCGTTGGCCTGATCACCTACATCCAGGCCTATTGGCTCACCGGGATGCTGGTGCACTAAGGACTACAAGCCGCACTGATAAAACCGACGCTGGACCACGATTCCGGCGTCAGCTATTCACCACCCGGTCTGTAAGGCTGCTGAAAGCTTCCGGCTCTATATTCAGCAGCCTCAACGGACGGATAACCGGCCGAGAGACACGCCTGATGAGCGAGCTTTTTTACAACGCTGTGCCGAACGCGACCCGCGTCGCCCCGCCACTGCCCACGCCTCGGCAATACCCCAGCGAGAAGCCTTCACGGGTGTACCTGTTCGGGACCTGCGTGGTGGATTTGTTCTACCCCGAAGCCGGGATGGACGCGATCCACCTGCTGGAACGCGAAGGCATTCGTGTCGAGTACCCGCAAGGGCAAAGCTGCTGCGGGCAACCGGCCTACACCTCGGGTTACACCGAGCAGGCCCGGACCGTGGCGCGCTCGCAACTGGCGCTGTTTGCCGGGGATTATCCGGTGGTGGTGCCGTCGGGTTCTTGCGCGGGCATGTTGCGCGAACACTACGCCGACTTGTTCAAGGACGAGCCGGACACGTTGAAACAAGTCCAGGCCCTCGCGGCCCGGACGTATGAGTTGGCGGAGTTCCTGCTGTTTGTCTGCAAGGTGCAGCTCAAGGACAGCGGCGAACCGGTGAAAGTGGCGCTGCACACATCGTGCTCGGCACGCCGGGAGATGAACACCCACTTGCACGGCCGTGAGTTGTTGGCGCAGTTGGGCAACGTGGAGCGCGTCGATCACAGCCACGAAAGTGAATGCTGTGGCTTTGGTGGGACTTTCAGCGTCCGTATGCCAGACATTTCCGGCGCGATGGTAGCTGACAAGACCCGGTCGCTGAAGGAATCCGGCGCGCACCAGGTACTCAGCGCCGATTGCGGTTGTTTGATGAACATCAACGGCTCGCTGGAAAAACAGAAGGAAGCGTTGCGCGGCCAACACCTGGCCAGCTTCCTTTGGCAGCGAACCGGAGGTGTTCAATGAACGCTTCCGTGATTATTCCTACGGTTGCCATAGAAGAAGATTTTCGCAGCCGGGCTCACGAGGCTTTGGCTGACACGCAACTGCGAAATAACTTTCGCAGCGCGATGGATTCACTGATGAGCAAACGGGCAGCGTCCTTCAGCGATGCCCACGAAAGAGAACATTTGCGAGCGCTGGGCAATGCTGTCCGCGCCCGTGCGTTATCCAAGTTGCCCGACCTGCTCGAGCAACTTGAACA
Organism: Pseudomonas sp. 10S4; assembly: GCF_034344865.1. Lineage (NCBI taxonomy): Bacteria > Pseudomonadati > Pseudomonadota > Gammaproteobacteria > Pseudomonadales > Pseudomonadaceae > Pseudomonas > Pseudomonas sp. 10S4. The sequence continues at coordinate 2,776,875 of NZ_CP133774.1, read as the reverse complement.
AAACCTGACCCGCAACGGTGTGACAGTGCACTGGGCGGAAACGGTGGACGAGGCCAATGGCATCGTCCTCTCGATCATCCGCGCTCACGAGGGGCGGCAAGTGATCAAGGGTAAATCGATGGTCAGCGAAGAAATGGAGATGAATCATTTCCTCGCTGAACAGGGCATTGAATGCCTGGAATCGGACATGGGCGAGTACATCGTCCAGCTCGACCACGAGAAGCCTTCACACATTATTATGCCGGCGATCCACAAGAATGCCGGTCAGGTCGCGTCCTTGTTCCACGACAAACTTGGCGTGGAATACACCAAGGACGTTGACCAACTCATTCAGATCGGTCGCAAAGTCTTGCGGCAGAAATTCTTCGAAGCGGACATCGGCGTCTCCGGCGTCAACTTCGCCGTGGCCGAAACCGGCACCCTGCTGCTGGTGGAAAACGAAGGCAACGGCCGCATGACCACCACGGTCCCGCCGGTGCATATTGCCGTTACCGGCATCGAAAAAGTCGTTGAAAACCTGCGGGACGTCGTACCGCTGCTGTCGCTGCTGACCCGCTCGGCCCTCGGCCAACCGATCACCACCTACGTCAACATGATCTCCGGCCCGCGCCAAGAGCATGAGCTCGACGGCCCGCAGGAAGTCCACCTGGTATTGCTCGACAACGGCCGCAGCCAGGCCTTCGCCGACAGCGAATTGCGCCAGACCCTGAACTGCATCCGCTGCGGCGCCTGCATGAATCATTGCCCGGTCTACACCCGAATCGGCGGCCACGCCTATGGGGAGGTTTACCCTGGGCCTATCGGAAAAATCATCACCCCGCACATGGTCGGCCTGGCGAAGGTCCCGGACCACCCAAGTGCGTCGTCGCTGTGCGGTGCCTGCGGTGAGGTCTGCCCGGTAAAAATCCCGATCCCCGCACTGCTGCGGCGCCTGCGGGAAGAGAACGTCAAAGCCCCGGATAGCCCGCATCAAGTGATGCGCGGCCAGGGCAGCAAGTACTCGCGCAAAGAGCGCTTTATCTGGAACGCCTGGGCCAGGCTCAACAGCTCGCCGACGTTGTATCGCCTGTTCGGCTTCTTCGCCACGCGCCTGCGTGCCCTCGCACCGAGTAATGTAGGCCCGTGGACGCAAAACCACAGCGCGCCAAAACCCGCTGCCCGCTCGCTGCATGACATGGCCCGCGAGCATCTGGCCAAACAGGGAGATCGTTGATGAACGCCAAGCAAAACATCCTCGCTAAATTGAGGAACAGTCTGATCGGCACTACGCCGGTGTCTGACGAATTCGACGTCGAACTGGTGACTGCGCCCTACACCTACACGCCTGAACAACGCATCCCGCAACTGCGCAAACTGATGGAAGCGGTGCACACCGAAATCCATCTGACCTCCGATGAAGGTTGGCCCGAACTGTTGGCGCAGCTTTTAAGGGATCGTCAGTTGCCGAGCCTGTTGATCGCGCCGACCACACCTCACGGTCAACGGGTCACTCAGCACTGGTCGAAAAATCCCGACCTGCCAACGCTCAAATCCTACGACCGCCCGGTAGAGGAATGGAAAGCCGAACTGTTTAACGACACCCCGGCCAGCCTCACGACTACCCTCGGCGCAATCGCTGCGACAGGTAGTCTGATTCTCTGGCCGACGCGGGAAGAACCGCGCCTGATGAGCCTGGTGCCGCCAGTACATTTCGCCCTGCTCAAGGCCAGTGAAATCCGCGACAACTTCTATCAAGTGCAGCAGGAATTCGAGTGGGCCCAAGGCATGCCGACCAACGCTTTATTGGTGTCCGGCCCGTCGAAAACCGCCGACATTGAGCAAGTGCTGGCCTACGGCGCCCACGGTCCGAAAGACCTGGTGGTATTGATACTGGAAAACCAATGACGCTACCGACTGCTTTCCTGCGTGACGCGCAGCAACTGATCCCTGAAGACCGACGTTTCGACGACCCGCTGTCGACATTGGCCTTCGGTACCGATGCGAGTTTCTATCGGCTGATTCCGAAACTGGTGATCCGCGTCGAGTCCGAAGATGAAGTGGTTGCCTTGCTGAAACTGGCGCAACGGGATCAGGTCCCAGTGACCTTTCGTGCGGCCGGCACCAGCCTCTCCGGGCAGGCCATCAGTGACTCAGTATTAATCGTACTCGGGGATAACTGGAACGGGCGCGAGATTCGTGGTTTGGGCACACAGATTCGCCTGCAACCGGGGGTGATTGGCGCGCAGGCGAACGCGTGGCTGGCGCCATTCGGACGCAAGATCGGCCCGGACCCGGCCTCGATCAATGCTTGCAAGATCGGCGGCATCGTCGCTAACAATGCCAGCGGCATGTGCTGCGGCACGGCGCAGAATACCTATCACACACTGGCTGGCATTCGTCTGGTGCTGGCTGATGGCAGCCGTCTCGATACCGAAGATGCTGCCAGTGTTACGGCGTTTCGTCAGAGCCACTCCGAACTGCTGGAGCGTCTGGCGACGTTGGGCCGAGAGACCCGCGCCAATTCCGAATTAGCCGCGAGAATTCGCCACAAATACCGTCTGAAAAATACCACCGGCCTGTCGCTCAACGCCCTGGTGGATTTCGACGAGCCTGTGGATATCTTGAGCCACTTGCTGGTGGGCTCCGAAGGTACGCTCGGCTTCATCAGCGCGGTGACCTACGACACGGTCATCGACCATCCGAACAAGGCCTCGGCGCTGATCGTGTTCCCGGACGTGGAAACCTGCTGCAACGCCGTCACCGTGCTGAAAAGCCAACCGGTGTCCGCCGTGGAACTGCTGGATCGTCGCAGCCTGCGCTCGGTGCAGGACAAACCCGGCATGCCGGATTTCGTACAGCACCTGTCGAACAATGCCTGTGCCCTGCTGATCGAATCCCGCGCTGCATCGTCCACGTTACTACGCGAACAACTGGCGCAAATCATGGCGTCCCTGACCTCGTTCCCAGTGGAAAAACAGGTCGACTTCACCGAAGACCCGCTGGAAAACGCCCGGCTCTGGGCGATCCGCAAAGACACTTTCCCCGCCGTCGGAGCGGTGCGCAAAACCGGCACCACGGTGATCATCGAAGACGTGACCTTCCCGGTGGAGCAACTGGCCATCGGCGTGAACCGCTTGATCGAGCTGTTCGACAAACATCACTACGACGAAGCGATCCTTTTCGGACACGCGCTGGAAGGCAATCTGCACTTTGTCTTCACCCAAGGCTTCAACAATCCGGAAGAAGTCGCACGCTATCAGGCGTTCATGGACGACGTGGCGCAACTGGTCGCCGTGGAGTTCGGTGGCTCGCTGAAGGCTGAGCACGGCACTGGCCGTAACATGGCGCCCTTCGTTGAGCTGGAATGGGGCAGTGATGCCTATCAATTGATGTGGCAGCTCAAACGCCTGCTCGACCCGAACGGCATTCTCAACCCGGACGTGGTGCTCAGCGACGATCCGCAGATCCACCTTAAACACCTGAAGCCGCTGCCCGCCGCCGATGAGATTGTGGACAAGTGCATCGAGTGCGGCTTCTGCGAACCCGTCTGCCCGTCGAAAGGCCTGACCCTGAGCCCGCGCCAGCGCATCGTGATCTGGCGGGACATTCAGGCGAAGAAACGCGCCGGCGTCGATACCACCGAACTCGAAGCCGCTTACGAATACCAGGGCATCGACACCTGCGCCGCCACGGGACTTTGTGCACAGCGTTGTCCTGTAGGAATCAACACCGGCGAGCTGGTGAAAAAGCTCCGCAGCCGTAACGCGACACACACGAAAACCGCCAACTGGCTGGAAGGCAACTTCGCCACTGCGCTGCAAGGTGCGCGCTTTACCCTGCACGTGGCCAACGGTGCGCGAATGCTGCTGGGTGCGCCACGCCTGGCGAAGCTGTCGGCAACGCTGACGCGGTTGTCCAAAGGCCAGGTCCCACAATGGACCAACGCCATGCCGCAGCCGGAAAAAGCCATTCGCTTCAGCCCGAGCGTGTCGGACGAACGCCCTCGGGTGGTTTATCTCGCGGCGTGTGTCTCGCGGGTCATGGGCCCGACGGCGGGTGATAAAGAACAAATGTCGCTCTACGACAAAACCCGTGGGCTGCTGGAAAAGGCCGGTTACCAGGTCGTCTTCCCGGACAACCAGGACAACCTCTGCTGTGGTCAGCCGTTCGCCTCCAAAGGCTACGCCGAACAAGCCGAACACAAGCGCCAGGAATTGATTGGCGCGCTGCTGCACGCCAGCCGCGGCGGGCTCGATCCGATCTACTGCGACACCAGCCCGTGCACCTTGCGATTGGTTCAGGACCTGGGCGATGTTCGACTCGACCTGTACGACCCGGTGCGTTTCATTCGTACGCACTTGATGGATCGACTGGATTTCACACCGCAGGAAGCGCCGATTGCGGTGCACGTCACCTGCAGTACTCAACACCTCGGCGAGAGCCAGGCATTGATTGATCTGGCGCGAAAATGCAGCAACAACGTGGTCATCCCCGAAGGCATCCATTGTTGCGGGTTTGCGGGGGACAAGGGTTTTACCACGCCGGAACTGAACGCCCATTCACTGCGCACGCTCAAGGATGCGGTGCAGCACTGCGGTGAGGGGATTTCTACCAGTCGCACCTGTGAGATTGGCCTGACGCAACACGGTGGAATTGACTACCACGGGTTGGTCTATCTGGTGGATCGGGTAACGCGGACACGGGCCATCTAAAGAAAAAATAGAACCCTGACGCCGCGCCGCAGTCCACTGATCAAGTCCCGCACATTTGGGACCTACCCCAAACTCGGCAGCCCGTCCTGATGGCCAGCGATGCCTGGACCCTCAGTTCAAGGAGATACACATGAAACGTTCTGTACTGTTAGGTCTGTTCGTTACTGCCTCACTGATGGCGTCCACCTCGTTCGCGGCCGAAGACCTCTGTGCGGTCAACTTGAAAACCATCGAAAATGCCCAAGCACAGATCTCTCCGGAGATGACTGATCAGGTAATGGACAGCGTCAAGCAAGCCAAGGCCGATCAGGCAAAAGGCACCAAGAAAGGCACTGATGATTGCATCGCCGAGACCACCCAAACTATCCAAGACATCAAGAACGCGAACAAAGGCGGGAAGTAACCGGAGTACTGGCGGACTGAAGTTAAAATTACCCTCCAGCACTACCCAATACGCAGCAAACCAAAACCCGCCAAGTGCGGGTTTTGTCGCATCTGGGGTTTGGTACTGCCAACTGCCCGCGTCGCGGTGAAAGAAATCGACACCATGCCCAAATCCGCAGAAGGAGCGAAGCTTGCCCGGGAAATGTTCACCAGCGGCAAGGGGCAATTGCGCCCCTTTTTAGTGCCATTGCTCCTATCAAACAATTTTTTCATAGCCTTTGTGAGAAAACCGAATTCCTGCGAAGCTTCGTAGTCTTTTAAGTAGGCCATTTCAATCGTGGCTTGTTTTTCGACCTCGGCCGAGCCGCCCGATCATACGGCAGCACCGAGACCATCAGCACAAGGAGATATCCATGAAACGTACCGCACTCGCTGGTCTGTTCATGTCTGCTGCAATGTTGGCCTCTCCCGTATTTGCTGCGGACAACAACCTCTGTACAAGCAAGCTGCAAGAGCTCGAAGCCAAAGTGAATACGCTGCCAGCGACCTCGAACAACTTAAATGAGATCAAAAGACTGCTGGCCAGCGCCCAAGCGTCAGAAGCCGCCAAGGACTACAAAAAGTGCGCTACCGAGGCCAGCCAGGCATTGTCGATGGCAAACTGAACAATGACCCCAGCCCAAAATCAATCGCGGCCAACCTTCCGGTTGGCCTTCTGGGGCGCGTTGGCGTACACTGCGCAGGCTTGTTGCTCACTTTGATTCACAGAGCAACAGGCACGGGGCCGTTTAGGATTCGACGCCGGTCGCGAAACTTTAGGTGCATGCCGAGTTGGTAACAGAACTCGTAAATCCACTGTTGCAACTTTCTATAGTTGCCAATGACGAAACCTACGGGGAATACGCTCTCGCTGCGTAAGCAGCCTTAGCCCTTCCCTCCTGGTACCTTCGGGTCCAGCAATCATCAGGGGATGTCTGTAAACCCAAAGTGATTGTCATATAGAACAGAATCGCCGTGCAGTACGTTGTGGACGAAGCGGCTAAAACTTACACAACTCGCCCAAAGCACCCTGCCCTTCGGGTCGCTGAGGGTTAACTTAATAGAAACGGCTACGCATGTAGTACCGACAGCGGAGTACTGGCGGACGGGGGTTCAAATCCCCCGGCTCCACCACTTCATCATCTAAAGACGTCCAAGGACGTCTTTTTTTGTGCCTGAAATCCAGTGAATACGGGGGTTTCAGCGCTTATGGAGGCTTTGCACGGTTTCTGAGTTCCAGGCGCTTTGGTATCCCAGGTGGTATCCCGGACTACCAAATGCTATTTTCAGGATACCAAAACGGTGCTGGAGGTAGCCCCCATGCCTACTAACGCAACCCGCCTCTCCGATCGCCAGCTCAAGGCAGTCAAGGCAGTCAAGGCAACTGGTAAAGACTTCGTCCTCAGCGACGGCGATGGCTTGCAGCTTCGAGTACGCGCGAGCGGCTCGATGATGTGGAATTTCAATTACCGCGAGCCGTTGACCAGAAGCCGTATCAACATGGCGCTTGGTCCATACCCCGACCTCTCGCTAGCCAACGCCCGGAAGAAAGCCGCAGAGGCGCGTGAGTTGCTCGCTTTGGGCACTGATCCCAAAACCCAGCGTGATGAGGTAAGGCAAGCCAAACTTGCTAAGACTGAACACACTTTCGAGAAGGTGGCCACTGCCTGGTTCGAGCTGAAGAAAGACTCCGTAACCAAAGCATACGCAGAAGACATTTGGAGATCGCTGACGCTTCATGTTTTCCCAAGCATGAAAACAACGCCGATCTCTCAAATCACTGCTCCGATGGTTATCAAGATCCTTCGCCCAATCGAGGCCAAAGGGAGCCTCGAAACCGTGAAACGATTGAGCCAACGACTCAACGAGATCATGACCTACGGGGTCAACTCCGGGCTGATATTTGCGAACCCCCTCAATGGAATTCGGGCGGTGTTCAAGAAACCCAAGAAAGAGAACATGGCTGCGCTACCACCTGAGGAGCTTCCCGAGCTCATGATGGAAATCGCGAATGCCAGCATCAAACGCACGACCCGCTGCTTGATCGAATGGCAGTTGCATACGATGACCCGCCCTGCCGAAGCAGCCACCACACGATGGGCAGATATCGACTTCGAAAAGCGCATTTGGACCATTCCGCCAGAGCGCATGAAAAAGCGTCGCCCGCACACAATCCCCTTACCGAGCAGGCACTTTCGTTACTGGAGACGCTCAAGCAACTCAGTGGTAACAGAGAGTACGTGTTCCCCTCAGATAGAAATCCCCGCACCCATGCCAATAGCCAGACCGCCAACATGGCGTTGAAGCGCATGGGCTTTCAGGACCGTCTGGTCAGCCACGGCTTGCGCTCGATGGCGAGTACCATCCTGAATGAGCATGGCTGGGATCCGGAACTGATCGAGGTCGCACTGGCGCATGTCGACAAGGACGAAGTTCGTAGCGCCTACAACAGGGCGGATTACATCGAACGCCGGCGTCCGATGATGGCCTGGTGGAGTGAGCATATCCAGAAGGCAGCCACTGGAAGCCTGTCGGCATCTGCCATCAATCAAACCAGGGACCGTAACGTGGTGCCGATACGCTGAGCATCACCGGCGACAATCCATGCGATCCCTATCGTGGAGCATGGCAACAGAAATGACGACTGTCGCTAATTCTCCTACATGCCTGCGCCCCCTCGGCCAAGCCCCTGAGTATGGGAAGGCTCCGCATTCCCATACTCAGGGGGTCACGCTTAAAAGTTCTATCAGACAACCACGAGTTGCGCAGACAATAACCACGTCGAAAATCAGATACGACCATGGACGCTAGGGCGCAAGAATGGGTTGTTCGTTGGGTCATTACGCAGCGGAAAACGGAAAGAAGCACCAATGAGTTTGATCCAGTCGGCCAAGTTCAACGGGCATGATGCATAAGCTTATTTTAAGGACCTCCTCACTCGCCTGCCGACGCAGCGGGCGAGTGAAATCGGGGAGTTTTGTGCCGCATCATTGGCAACCAGCTTAGCTACGCAAAACGGGATGCGCGGACGCTTACGGCGTGTTTCAGCCACAGCACCGTTGAGAGGGCGCTAAAGCTAGGCGTGACGGGTACGACTATCTGGCATAACCGGCGATTGGTAGTGAGTTTTGACAAGAGGTCTCGTTCCATTAGAATTGCGCACCTCGCAAAGCCAGAACGACCAAATGGCATTTGATCCCCAAGGAAGGAATCTTCGCTAATGACCGGTGAAGTGGAACAGCAAACCACCGCGCAAAACCCACTACCCGAAACGCCAACGGAGATATCGAGAGCTACCAGCTACCGGCAAGCGCTGTCTGGACTACTTGCCGACATCAAATGGTGGCTTCCCTTGGCAGCGACATTAATTTCAACTTCACTTCTAACCAAGTATTTGTGGCTTATCCATCACCCAGAATTGATTCTGAGCTCTTTGGGAAACCCATCGAACCTCGTAGCTTGGTTGTTTTTTACTTTACTCGTTCTAGCTTCGCTTCTGGTTATCGTATCAGTGCCGTCGTTAGCCTTCATGATGTGTATTACACAATGTTCGCCTGGAAGGGAGTTGGAAAAAACGCTCGCCTTTCGATTTAGCCTTATTGTCGGTGGAGGATACGGACTACTCTCGCTTAATCTACTGGGTTCAACCTTTGGTATAGCCGTTGCTCCTGGCTACTTTTTCGTATTTGTCGCATTTGCTGCTGCTTGGGCAGCGTGGCATGTCCTCTGCAAAGAAGCATCACTCAAGGAAAAAGTACTGGAGCTCTCGCCTGGGCCTCGTAAACCTTGGCGTAGAAAAGGCTATCGCACCGTTCGGCTTGGCTGGCTAGGTCTATTGCTCGCTTTTACTTCAATGAGCGGAGTGTTTCCGGCTCAACTAGGTATCATGGCTTGGCGCGGCGGAGAGAACGGCTGGGAAGCACTTGGGGCGATCGGCGTCTGCTTGTTGATCATGTGTCTTTACCTAGCGCCTGTTATGTCTTTCTACTTATCAGAAGGCAACGTGCTGCAGCGCACCGGTCGAGCCGCTCTTGCTCTGCTGGTATGCATTTTTGCCAATGCCGTTTTACTTCCTGCAATTTTGGATTTGTGGGTCTATTCCGCAGGCAATCTGATCAAGATCAGGGACAATACCGAGCTGAGCTATGTCCTGGACGAAAAGGATTACCCAAAGGAGGTTTTTAATAAAAATCTCTGGCAGCTGGAGGCCTACGGAGGGCCCAATGGTTTGTACAGCGTGAGGGCGTTCCGTCAGTTTCGCTTTGGGGACATATTGTTGATCTGCCCTGGCCGGCACAGAAATGTCGCTTTGAAGAAGATAGGTAGCTACGCGCATCTATGTATTACGTTGTCTGACGCCAAGGTGAAAGTGGCGGCGCCTGTGGTAAGCAAGGACATCGCAGTGCTTCCCAAGCTGGACTGTATTTTGGCGGCTCAAACGCCTACGCCCACTCCGCTATTGATTAAAAACACGGGGACATGCCTGTACCGAAGTCTTTATAAGTGAACGTACTCCGCCATGCGAATCAGGCGCAAGCCTGTACTCTGACGTTTGCTTTACTCAGGTATCTTTCGCCTGATCTCAAGCTGTTCTATCGCGACTGATGACGGTGCTGCCTCGTCTAGCTCTGGAGCAACAAACGACTAGATAAGACGCAAGATAGACGCACTGTCCGCTTACTGAGTTGCGCCTTTCTGCAGCGGATTAACCTCGCTGTTAATCCGTAGTAGTAAACGGTCCCTGGTGCTGAACAACGCAGATAGTGCTCCAGAAACCATCTCACGTGTTTGTCCCTCCAGGACCAAGGAGTTGCGCAACTCCAGCGCTCACGAATTACCTCTCGCATCGTTTCTGCCTGCCTGATGTGCCGCTGCCGCGTAGCGTGCGCACCTTTGAGCACAGGACTCAGAAACAACATCATATCGAACTCGGCCTTCATCGCCGACCTCCGATGTAGGCACTCACCACATCGATGCGGTTATGCCCCAACTCATGGCTGATCTGCTGTCGTGCACGCTGATCGAGTGCTCGATCCTCTCGATAACCACGGCCGCCATTAATGGGTGCAGAGAAGCCGGTCAGTTGCTCATAGCGCTCACAGGCGTAAGCCGCTCGCAGCTCATGAAAGCCTTTCAATCCATGCTCATGCAGAATGTCCCGAGCAGGTCGAACAACTGCCTGTGAGAAGTCTTTGTAGCTTTCATCAGGTGCTAACAGATTCCGACTGCCCTTGGGTGACGCTTCCGTGGCCCTATCGAGGGCATCGCGAACTTGATCCGTGACTGCGATCCAACGCGGCGCTGATGCACCTGCCCGCCCCCTTGGTGCCATCCTGGATATTGATCTTGCCCAGTCGTTGAGCCTCTCGTTGCAGCCGTGGCAGGTCCGCCAAGATCGCTTCACGCAGCCGCATGCCGGTCTCCCGAGCTAAGAACACAATGGCACTCACTCTCGATTGCTGTCGCTCTGACAGAGTTTGCGCAATCAGCCTGACCTGCACACGGTCTTGGCCTTGCGGTGCCTCACTACGAACGCTTGAACGCTGTAGGCCTAGCGCCTTACTCGGACTGGGGATTTTGACGTACTGATCACCGCGCAGCGCGGCCATCGTTCGGTTCACGCTGGACAGTCGGTTCTGCGCGGTGGCAATGCCGACGCTGCCCTGATCAACCTGCTTACGAACATAAGCGGCGTACCCCATGAGGATGTCACGGTCGATCAGTCGCGCGTCATTCAGCCTCGGCCCTTCCTCGGAACGACACCAATTCACGAAAGCCTGCCACCGATCGCTATGGGCTTTGACGGTAGCAAAATGGCCGTCGCCAAATAGATCCTTCAGTGCTTGCGGTCCGGCATAGCTGAGCTGGCGACCAAAGCCAAAATTACGCCCCGCTCGCTTACCGAACCGAGCCATTTTCCTGCTCCTGATCGACTGCCGCGAGATCATGCAAAAGGGCTCTCCAGTGCACACTCACGATAGCGAACTGGGCCCAATCAGTCGGGCGAAAACACAGCGTGTTGTCGGTGACGTAGAGATGCGCACCCTCCTCTTCTAACCACTGGATAATGGCTGTCGTCGAGGTGATAGTTTTACGGAGGGTGGCGACATCGGCGACAGCGGCGACATCCCTTGTCCTGCCTGGCTTTGAGCGGGGCGACAAAGTGGCGACACTCGCGGCGACAAACCGCGCTTTCGGCACCTTTTGGCGTTGAGCTAGGTGGTTGCGCAGTGCTTCATCAAGATTGAACATGGCGCACCTCGAAGGTGTGGCCGTCGGTGATCAGCCACTGATGGTCAAGCAACTCGACTAACAGCTTGGTGGCATGGCGACTGCTCTTACGGGCAAAGCGGGGACCATTGCGATTCAGTTCACGAATACTGAAGCGCTTCCAATCTTTGACCTGGAGCCAGCGCAGCAGCCGGTCCGCCTCCTCCTTAATTCGACACACTGGCTCCTGCTCAGTCAGACGCTGGATCTCGGTGAGGTAGTAGCCAACTAAGGCCGAGGCCCGTTGGATATGGTCGACCTCCACGACGCTGCTCTCCTCCACAACTGCCAGAATGCAGGCGACGCGCAGCAGGTTATCGGCGGCCTTCGATCCGCTGGGCCGTACGCTGGCCAGCTCACCAAACTCACCCAGCTGAGCTTCGATGGCATCATGCAAATCAATCCAGCGACGGCGGGCTAACGGACAAAGGGTTAGCGGTGATAACTGCAAAGCACCATCAGGAGACAGTGACCAAGGCTGATGAAAAAGGGCAGAGAGGCGATGGTGATAGCGCTTTAGGGCGCCATCTTTCGACAAGTCGACAGCCTGATAACTGCGCTGTCCTGCCAGGCTGGAGGGCCAGGTCATCAGACAGCGACCGAGAATGCCTTGCCCCTGCAGCAACGGATCACTGAGTAATTGCATGGCTAAATACGGTTGCAGCATCAGGTGCAGGCTCAAGCGTCGGTCATAAGCTCGCAAGCTTTCACCAACCATGGAGCGCGCGCGATCTATCGGACTGCCATCCCAGAGTGACGACAAGGTCGTAACCGCTTTCAAACGGTTATCCCGACTCATGGTGCTGCTGCCGAGGAATTGTCCACCCTCATCACAGAACAAACCCATGCTAGGCAGGTCATGACAGAGCCCCTTGATCAGGGCCTCGATAGTCGGGTCCGTGGTGATCAGCCTAGGGGCTGAGGGCTCCGCTTCGAGCGACATTCCGTTCGCGGACTCAGGATCGCCAGGCTTGATACGCTGCGCCTGCCGCTGTGCGGCACGGTGCCGTACAAGCTGTTCGCGGTAACGCTGCCACTGCTCACGCTCCCATTGCCGTGCTGGCAGCAAGGCAAATCGATCTGTCGCCGTCTTGCGATCCCCTGACGCGGCCACGGTGATCAGGTACAGCGACAGCGGATAACTGCGCCCGTCGAGATGTAAGCCCGCATGGCCTTGTGTGGCCAGCGCCGAGGCCGCCAACACCGATTGCGCGGCCAGCGCCTGGGGCACGCCGATGACCTCCGCCATGCGCTCCACCGCAGGCCCAAGAATCCCACCCAGTGCCTGCACCGGATAAGGCTGGGCCACGGGATTCGACTCAATCAGCGGTCGAGGTGGTCGTGGTAGTTCAAACTTCGGATCTAACTGCGGCATGAGCCCTCTCCTCGTTCATTGCTGGTTGTCCTCACGTAGTCCCGCCACAGCTGTTGAGTGTTATCAGGGATCAAGGCCCCTGCGACCTGTGAGGTGTTCACTGACGCGGAACGCACGGCTCCTTACGACCGGGAGCAAGGGCATGAACCCATGAATCTGGCCTCCTTAGACGCATCCGAAGATGCGGGCGGGTGGAGGCTGTGCCGACTGACGAGTTCGGCACCTAGAGATCCTGGGTGGGAGAAGGCAAAGACCTAGACACCTGAGGCATGCCTGACTGTCAGTCAGGTGCAGCACTTACATGGGCTGCGGCACCGGTGCTAGCGCCATTGCGGATGGCGACGAATCGTATTTGTCAGGCCGATTGTCACGAGGAGAGTTGCAGCAATGCCCTGTAGGACGTGGCTTGCAGCAATGGTACGAGCGCCCGTCTCTTTCCAGGAGAAAGAGACGGGCGCAGTCTGGCGCAGAGAATTGCGTCGAAAGGTGAGGTTGCTGCAGCGCAGCGAGGTAGGTCCATCGTCTGCCGCAGTGGACAGATAAGTCGAGTAGGCATCCATCACTTTTGGGGAGTGACCGTGCGAGCCGCCGGACGCTAATCGCACTTAGGGAAGAACCACCACGCAAGTGGCGTAGCCTTAAAGGTTCTGGCTACCTGGGCTGGTGCTGTCAACGACAGCGATCCGTGCGCCAATTTTTATACCCACTCGAAAAGGCGGTCAAGCATCGCGGCCAACAGCGCTCAACAAGTGGCGACTGTCGCCACTTTTGTCGCCATGCTCCAGACCATGTTCTACGTGTGTTGTCGCCGGTGTCGCCGGTGTCGCCACACCTACATTCATACCCCACGAAAAGATCTGCTCTGACACTGAGGCTATGTTGTACCCGATAGAGATCATGAGCCAATTACTGACGGGGAAGGAAGGCGTAGCGGCAATCAGATATGAAATGAGAGGGTGGGACGCGGTGGCTGCGAGAAAAAGCGAATGAACCCTCCGATCGGCGCGATCAAAGATCGCTGGATCGGAGGGTTTGGCGGGAAAAGCAACGTCTCAAACGTCAATAACAGACTCAAGCATCAAAGCTGGTTGATTGGGAGGTGACGGCTTCACGCCGTATGATCAGCGTCTGCTGCAACCGCAGCAGAAAGCCTGCTTCAAATGCCACCTGCGGATCACCTGGACGATGATGTTTTCGGTTTTGCGCCAGTGCCCATCAGAGGGGAAATGATGAGCCATCGAGCCAGGTCTCAGCGCATCGAACGCCGTCCTCAATCAGCGGGCGGAATTCATTGCCCCATGGTGTTCGGATAGGCCCATCGTATGACTTGAATCCACCCTTTGTAGTCGTTTAGCTGCTATGTTCACCATCCAGTAACGGCTCTGTTCGAGGTCGCGCCATCGCACCATTCGAGAAGATAGGCGCTGCTGTAGCCATCAACAAAATCGTGGAATGGGGCCGTCGTCGCCCGGTAGAGGTAAGAGCATCTAACAGCTCTCAAATCATTCACCGGGACAACATGAAGCCCCCTACCTAATCACTAGGTACATAGAGTCATTATCGTGCCAGATGTCAATTATATAGTAGCCGAAGCAGAAAAAATCAGACGCGCACTGGAGTTATGCGACAAAGAAACAACTCCACTGGTTACAAAAGACTTTCCTGCCATGAACTGCAAGCTATCTTCTTTAATACTTACTTTCCACTTTCTAAAAAAATGGCCGACAATCGCAGTTTATGGCGTATTAGGAGTGGCCACTGACCACTACGGAAATGATACTATATCTCACTATTGGTTGGAGCTCCAGGAAACAGCAATAGATATAACAGCTGACCAGTACAACATCATTGAAGACAAGAATCTCAACACAAGAATAATCAGCAGCAGGCCGTTTAGCCCAGTATCCACAGGGCGAATTGGCAGCCTACCCAATTATAGCTTATTCAAAATCATCAGTAGGGATATTTATATCAGCGGTCTACCAGAGCTAGCGGAAGACTTCCTTGAAAAACTTCATGACGCCTATGAAATACTATCGGATATTTCTCCACCCATGTAAGAACACACTCAGATTTTTCGCCCCACTGACCAGACAGGACTAACGATCGCGGCTTACTATGTATTCCGCACGATCAAATTATCGTCCTTATATATCCTACAGCCACCGTAAACGTCAGGTGACCACATTGTTTCAAGGTCGCTCAGCTGCCGCAAGCCAATCACTGACACCTGAAACTCCACGAGACAACAATTCGTCCTGCACCGAAACGACACGCTGAAGCATCGCTCCTCCATCGGTTTCTTCCCATTCTTCCGCTTCTGCAAACAGTCGGGTAAGTAACTGAGTGAAATTTCCACCATAGTCGTACATGTGTGCGCCTTTCTCTCGCACATAGTCAAGGTACAGTTCGAAGACCGTAAGAGCTTCCGCGGGATCTCGCTGCGCAGTGGCGCTTAACCATTCATCTAGACCATAGATATATGCATTGGCGCCATCGCTACTCGCCTCACGAGAGGCGAAATAGCAACGGATGAGATCAGAAGGTACGCCCGTCACATCACTACGAAACAGCTGGCTCATTCGCTGCACGACAGCGCTGACTTGCGAACCGACGGACAAGCCATATTCAAGACCCGCAATACATTGGGTACGATACCTGCCGAAGTTCTGGGCGTTCGCCCAGACGGCTGAAGCTCCATGCCATGCAGAAACTTCATTTATTGCAGACAACTCAATCATTAGCTCGGAAGTACGACCGTGATGAGGTAAGGCGGCTAAAGCGGATATTCTTCCCCAGGTCTCGAGATCCTCACCAACCCCTCCAAGCGAAGACGCCGCAACCATTTCGAAACGCGCTCAAAATCATTATGGTAAGCGTAATAGAGACATGGCTCCGCCCCTCCCCACAGCCCAGACGTGCTGCCTTTCATGCAGCGATCGAACAAATCCAGCCCACGTTGGAGTCCAAACTCTGCAGGTACGCCAAGCGCCGAATAATCACAGCGGCTATAGCCGGATCTCCCTCATCAGCAAAATCGAACAAAAGTCGCAGTAATGCGTCAGGCAGCGGTGTACCATCCTCCAGCAAGTTAGTAGCCAGAATCACCAGCGCCTCGGCAATATGCCCACGAGCCATGTTGATCCCAACATCAAGATGGTCGACCCCATCACCACTGATAGACACCTCCTCACGCATCTTCAAAAATTCCGCCCCCAAACTAACCAGGCGTTGAACCTGGTCGACGTCCTCAATCACATGAGCACATGCGTTCAGAGCGTTCGACGCAGCGCGGTTCTGTCCCCAATATTTTGCATTGTAACCAAGCTCGTGAATGATCTTTCCTGCCAACGTAGGTCCATCTACAGCGACAAATGGCACCCAGGAACTCTCAGACCGCAAATTGCCGTGAAGATGAGCTAAGCAATTACCAGATCCGCTCATGATTGCGTCGCGAAAAAGTGGTGCAATGTCATCCCAACTTTCCAACATAATTCCCAAAAAGCGATCTGGATCACGAGACGCTGCCTCTCGAAGCATCGAGGCAACTTCATCCTTACCGCCGATCAAGTGTTCTTCAAACGCACGCTCGTATCCGGCGTAGTGCTTTAGGAGCCGCAGTACTCCACGGTTACTCGTTTCGAGGAATACGCTATATGGGAAAGGCGCTGAAACCATCCCACTCCAAGCCCGAATTGGCGGCGCATTATTGAAGATTCCCTCGCGCTCAATTACTTCTTCAAGTAGCAACTGAGCGTTTATCGGACGCAAATGACATGGAATACATGCAATAAGCCGCGCCTGAACACTTCGCCTCCATAAGATCTCTCGCTCGTCTTGGTCATCACACTCAGCAATAGCGAATACTGCCGCGTTCACAGTGTCCTGTTGGCTCGAATCAAAATGAACAAACACAACCTTGGCAAGACAACCAAGCTCGTAGAGAAACTCGGAATCCTCCAGAGACTGATCACAGAACAATCGTACTGAAAGATCGGCATTGTGAGACGGGGCCTCTTTGCACGCGAGTATTCCAAAATAGCGCAACGCCCCCTCATGGCTGAGACAGAGCCGTTCACGATTGCCTCGCCACCATTCTGAATCAAGTGAAGCATGGTTGAGCACAGCCGCTTCAATTGCGCTCATAAGTAGGCTATCTGCCTCTACATGCTGGAAATCGTCTTGGGTGCGAATAGCCCTATACGAAGTACTCCGCAAGAATCCCGAGCTGTCAGCTGCCCACTCTCCAATTTCAGATATTCTGAATCGGCTCCAATCTTCTATAGAATGAATTGCAAGATTCAATAGCTCTACGGAGGATTTCATACGCTCGGCAATGTAATGCTTGCATTGATCACCGAACTCATAATCTTGCCACCTAAGCTTTGCGCCAATATGGTGAAGATCACGCACGTCATCCTCAGTAACTCCACCGGTAACAAACGTCCACAGCACCTCATCTGATAAGAGACCGACGGCGATGCAACGCGCGATGGATCGCCCAAGGTGGCTATGCTCATGCACAGGTATACGAAGAAGCGCCTCCACCAACTTCACGGTAAGAATTGCATGTTCAGGCGCTACATCGGACAGCAAGTACCCCAGCCTGCTTGCAACAAGGCCTTGATCCATCCAGTCGGCCTCAAGCAGTTCGGTCCAGAATGGCAAGACCAATAATGGAGTCTGATTGACCCACACTGAAGATCTGTGCAGATGCATCATCAGCGCTTCTTGGTCCCGCTCAGCCCTCAGCACAGGTACTAAATGCGTAAACCAGAACTCGCCCCACTCAACCGCCTTGCCTTGCAAATAGATGACCTGAAACACATCATTACAATCTCTACGGAGATCACGAAGTAGCGGCCAGTCATCATTGTGGGGCGGTCGATCAGCGAATGATTCCGCCACCAGGCGACGCACATGGAATGAGCACTTCCCCATAAGAACAGCGCGCAACTGAGTTCGAAACACCCGACGATCACCGACAGCCAACTGCGCTACGAAACTTCGAATACTCGGCCTAATGAATGGCGCAGGTGACGAGCTCAGGATAAACCCGTTCAATGTCACTCCCCTTCGAATGGCTGAGCTGATCACTAGCACATCAAGCAAAGTCTGGTGGCCAAACCCCACCCGGCCGTCCAAAGCTTGATGTAGCACGTTGTGACTGAGCAGTACACGCAAGACACTTTGCAACCCACCGAATCGCTGAGCAGGGATAGTGAGGCTGCGAGTACGAAGCATCTCGTCCGCGACTGACTCTATTGCTTCAAGCGCTACATCGCCCAATCTCGCGTCTGCACGAACCAATGTATCCAGGTAACGCTGCGCCAGCGCCTGGCTAGTCACAACACTAAACCCGCCCTCCAACTGCGCAAGCTCGATGAAGATCGCGAGTTCCCGATGATTTTGAATGAGTGCGCGCGTTGAGACGTCTATTCCTGCAGTATCAATATCAAGTGACTGAAGCAACGGCAGCACTTCGCAGTCCCAATCCAAAGGTTGGCAAGCCAGCTCACACTCCCACACTCGCGCTGCCAGACGACGGTCGTAGCGACGGTCAAAATCACGGCAGGCCGTCAGTACGGTCACGTTCTCGATCAACAATAGCCTGTCGATTTGTGCCAAGAAATACGTTAGTGCCGCGTGCTCGCGCGAGATTGACAGTACATCGAGCGAATCAACAACAATGACAACGTGAGCTTTGTCAGCAAGACGAGCAACCTTTTCCACCCAGTCTTCGCATAAACCCTGAGCCTGGCGATCCTGTGCAGTCGCAAGGTCAGCAAACTCTCGAGACTGGATGAACAAAGACACTAATGAGCTATCACATTTGGCTCGGAGTTCCAGTGCTTCTTGCACAGCTAGAAGGGCGCACGTTTTTCCCGATCCTGGCAGCCCAGTGAGCAGGATAGAGCGCTTCTTATTGTGAATAGCAGAAAGTAAATCATCAACGACATGGCTTGGAAGCCGCCTTCCACCTGTTTCGCGCCGCCAATTCCGTCCAATAGCAGATACGTCGTTAAGCGAGGCGCGAATTTCAGACTCGTCCATATGCGGCGCAAGCATTGACCCTGATTGTTTAAGCAGCGCAACGAGGTCCTCCCTCGTCAATCGATGCTGAACAGACGCCGCCTTTGAGCCGACCGAGGGCAGCCGCGAGCCCAGTTGATCGAGACGGTGCCAAAGGGTGTCGTAGGCAGTCTGCACATTGGTTGCCAGAAGACGCAGCCGCTCTAGCAAGGCCCCTTCAAGATCACTGAAATCATCTGTGTTGTGGAAGGTAGTGCGGCCTAAGAAATCATAGGTAGTAAGCGATACGGTGGTGTTGAAGGTACGGCCCAAAGAGGCATCAGTTGTCGCATGCTCCGCTGTAAGGCTGTCTAGGTAGCTCTTCTCATCGGGCTGCGTTGCACAATGCTCTCGCAGCTTAGCCACGAGACCGAACGTACCCCGCGAATAGAAACGCACCTCTGCGTTCAAATCCCCCGCTAATAGACGGGACGCCTTTTCAAGCTCACTTGAAAGATCGACAACTGTCCACGGCTTGAAATCAGGCTGATTTTTTTGCACTGACAGCAAATGATCGATCCATCGGCCTTTCCGATAACCACGTCATCCACTAACCAACGAGTGGAATCAACCTCCAGCCATTGGTACTCGGCGTCAGAGAGAATCGTTATAGCCCATCGCATAGCGATCAGTGTCTGATAGCTATCCCCTCGATTTGAACGAACACCGGCAAGACTCATTGGTTACCTAAGGAGTGCATTAATGAAAGACCTTGCATCAGAGGAGTGACCACAGTCGCCATAAAAAAGGTCTATCACGCGATGCAGTTTCAAGCCAAATTTCCATACCTTTGCTTTTAAACATCGGTGCGGTCCTCAGCGGAGTATCAGTATCAGAAAGCTATCACAGACAGCACACAACGACCTATCATCGAGCGAAGCCCTGCATCACTCTTGCTGACACAAACCCTCGCCCATTGATGTAATGCATGGTTATCAGGAGGATAATTTGACGGGTTTTTATTCAGATAAAACTGCCGAATACGCGCTAGTCCCGAAGTTTGCTGAGCTACTCGCACCATTGGGGACCGTGGTTCCTATCGCCTTCTCTGGGCGACGTGAAAATACCCTTTTAGGTCTTGAGTCTATGACAGGTGAAAGCTTTCGCTTAGTCGCGTTCTTCGCTCGGAGACCGAAAATAGATAAGGTTGGATCTCGTCGAATTCACGGAACGATATACGAGAGATTTTTCTGGGTGTCTCACCAAGCAGCACTGATGGGCGTCCCAACCTTTTGCGGCATTTCGCTGACTAACAATATTTTTGATCAAGCCCGCGCTCAGTCGCTCTGGTTTGACATTACCGAGTTGCCGCGTAGAGAGGATCAAAACTTCATCTGTGACGTTAACGAGAACCTACAGCTTGAGCGGTTCTGCGGCCAGATTCAGCCAGCAGAGCGAGCGACAATTCAGGCGCGTGTATTGGAGGGCCTAACGTTCGACTGGAAAGAAGCAACGGACATTATGGCTACGCTGCCTGGGATCGCCGATATGTACCCTCAACCCCGTTTCGGCTTTCATTCGCACAATTGGCGTTTGAGACCAGTGTATTTTGCTATTCGCATTACCTGAAAGCTACAACGCGCGTTTCAGAGCGCTGGGATTTTCCAAGGGCTGCGCCCTCAATGACTTGAGTACAAAACGACTAGCTGAATGCCCTCCCCGGTACAGAAGATGTTACCTATACCAACACGCAGGTAGAGCAAGGAGGAAAAACCACGCACGATTTATGTGATACTGATATAGCATTTGGCCAGCCCAGGGAAGGATATGACTGCTAGGCATCCGCAACATCCTCAATACATGCCGATTATTAAGTGGCAACAATTTGAGCAGTATGCTCTTCAAGGTCTGGATGATCGATTCGTCGAGGCCACTCTCCCCTGCATCGAGGTCCGTAAAACGACTCAACACTTCGATCTTATGCAGGGCCTGGGCAAGTATTGGAGACACCCTGCACTGATCGACTATGCAGACCCTGAGGGCCGGCTCTCAAGCGCCCGAATGGTAGAGTTTGATGCTTTTCTCCGACACGCAGGTGCTCATAGTTATCCTGTCACGCCCGTAGTCGATTCCAGAGACATGACTGAGCTGTCTGATACGCTTCAGCAGGCGCTGAAGCCATTTCAGGTCATCGCGCTACGAGTCCGTGCTCCAGGGCTCGGAGAGGCAGCAGGCGTTCTCGAGCAAGCAAAGAAATCGCTGAGCCTAGCTAAAAAACTAGGGGTTTCGGTCCGGCTGATTGTTGACTTGGGCATCACTCCAAGAGAGTGGACACGTAAGGATACTGATCGGCTCACAGGAGTCCTGCGCGAGATGCAACACGAAGGGCTGCTAAGTCTGCACCTTGCCTCGGGAGCCTTTCCTATTTCACTAGCGAAAGTTCAGGTCGGGGAGTTTGACCGAAGGGACTGGCAACTCTGGAAGAATATTCAGGATAACGCGGAGGACCTGGTGATCGGCTATTCCGACTATGGGGTGATATCACCGGAATGGACGGAGGAGACGCTAACAAAACGTGGGGGCTGGGTTGCTATACGCTACGCTCGCCCTGACGACTGGCTCGTACTGCGTGCTGATGGCAACAGTAAGAAGCACTCCGAAGAGTTATCGGTTCTGTTTTTGACAGTCTACGAAGATAGCTTCAAGGGAAAGCGCTACTCAACAGGAGATCACATGATCGCAGTGAGAGCGGATAAATCCACTCCTGCTCGCCAAAAGAAGGCTGGTACCTATCACGTCACTGAAGGCTGGATTCACCACATTGCGGTGGTGATCACAGAACAGTATTGAACAGGTCTGGCTCAAAGTGCTCGATACCTTCCGCTCTGCGAATCAGGTAGCTCCGAACTTGGGTGCGTAGCTCTTCCACACTAAGCATGTCTGCGAGATGCGCGTGGATTAGGTATAGGCTTTTGCTCTTCCACCCTCGGACCAACCCCAGGTCACCCAGTAGCCTCAACGCCTCGTCCCGCTTCAACAGACTGGCCAGAACCTGGGGCTCATGTCGCTTATTAGGCTTGGCGGCACGAATCATTTTAAACGCACCTTCCTCTGTGCCGGGAACCACCATGATGCCCCACCACAAAGGAAGAAGTGGGAGGGCCTTTTTTAAGTGACGCTCTGCGGTAACCAACGTAATGCGGTCAAAAACGCGCGCATACCGGGAACCTTGACCGATCAAGCGCCTCAGCGAATCCGTTTCGCTTTTGATCTCATAGCAGTGCATCTCGTGCACATCCACCAAGTCTGCTCGGACCTCTCCACCATTGAGTTCCAACTCTTCCAAGAAAAGGTTGGCCATGCAGGCCTGGGTTGATCCGAGGTGGGTAGTTAGGGCTCGCTTGATCTCGGTTTCACGCATTGTTGATGCTCTTACGTAGTGTCTATGGCCATCCTGGGCAACGTAAAATTTTATATCAAAGCTGTCCAAGCCAGGGGAATAATATCCGCTTCAGGACTTTATAAAAAAATGCTAGGTTATGCGCTTGGAAAAGCGCTAAACCCGTTGACAGATGGCAATTGAATTCCGACGCACCTTCGCAGGCCAATGCCTTACCACCAGCGTAGACATCGTCAACGGTATAGGAATGGGCAGTCCACACCCCGTCTGATCCTACTCAACAGGCGAAGGCGTGAAAGCAGGACGCTTCATTCATCACGCAAATATTGAGCTGAATGAGACTTCTCGGCCCCGCAGAGCGTAGGAGTTTTGATGAGCGGAGAGCACAGACAAGCATGCACGGCGCCTAGCTGACCTGCTTTTCCCCCATACCGAAGCCTGTATACGGAAATGAAGCATACCTGAGCAAAGGAGGGTGTGATGCAAGATACAACTCCTATGTCAGCTAAGGCAGCTTTTGAAACACTAAAAGCCGCAGGTTATCCCCGAGCCTACGTGGAAAAGCTGCTCCCCGAATGGTGGGACAACAGCCTTTTTAAGTCTGCAGCGGGTGTTATGCAATTCGCGCTCATCCTCAAGCAGCGATTAGGTCTGAATGTGCATATCGATACCGGCGGCGGCCTAGTCATAGATGCGGAGCCCGCCCATTCCCGCTTCAAGCATCGCAGCGATACTCGTGAAGCCGAGTTGAATGTGGCTGCCAGTTTGGGAGTTGCCCTGAGCAAACTGGCCCTGTTCTGCACCAAACAGCCGTATTCCCAGTTACCGACCGATCCTCGGGCCGTTCGCGAAAAAATCTTGGCCATTTCGGGTAGAGATTACGTCGACTTCGCTGGCCTGCTCGATCTGTGCTGGATGTCCGGAATACCGGTACTCTTCTTGAGTAGCCTCCCGAAAACCAGCAAGCGAATAACTGGGATGGCTCTGAGCATCGAGGGGCGGCCAGCTATCGTGCTCGGTCTGCAGCATGGTCAGCACTCCCGCCAGCTCTTTGTTCTCGCCCATGAGCTCGGCCATATCCTTTGCGAGCATGTGAATGGAGATAGCGTGCTTATCGACGAGGATCTCATTGAGGTAACTGATACCTTAGCGGGCTCAAAATTTGGACGTAAGGACGCAGAAGAGAAACAAGCGGATACGTTTGCACTATTGCTGATCCGTAATTGCCACAGCGACACGACTGTGGCGATTCGTGCCGACTCCGCGGTAGCGCTGGCTTCAACTGCTGCTTTACGTGGCCGTGAACTCGGCATTGATCCTGGCCACCTCATCCTCTCCTATGCAAAGACTCATGATGACTGGATGCGGGCAAATATGGCACTCGGCTACAGCCGCTCACAAACCAATGCGCTGGAAGTGATTGAGGAAAGGTTTTTAGCCAATACAGATCTTCAGCGTCTCAGCGACGAGAATCGTGAGCACGCCTTGATCATTCAAGGCTTTCACGAGTAAAGCACTTGTATCTACTCGACAGTGATGCAGCCCGAAAGCTCTGCCAATATCTGCTACTGGATGAGTTTGCTGAATCCCTTGATTGCAGCTTCAGAGACTTCGCGGTACTTCCCCAGCTAAAATTTCAGTTAGCCATTCAGCACGACCAGAAAGCGCTCAAAAAACTAGGCAGTCGAGAAGCGGTCTTGCTCGCACAAGCGTTAATTTGTGCTGCTGTGGAGATCAATCTAACACCCGACGCCGCTAACAACCTGCTTCAAATGGACCGTCCAGATATCGATTCTGGCGAGGCTGTTCTGTTCGCAGCCCTCTCACAAGGCAATGACGACAAGATGGTAAGCGGGGATAAGCGGGCGTACATCGCCTTATCCGGTATTGAGGGGTATCCAGTGGTAGACGCGCTATGGCCTCGGCTGATCTGCCTCGAAGAAGCAGTACTGCTGATTTTAAGGCGCTATCCGTTCGAGCTGATCTCGGATCGGGTCAGGGCTCGAAGTGATGTGGATATATCTATGCGGATGGCGTTCGGAAGCTCCGCTGCAAATTCGCAGCAAGCAGTCACACAGGCGCTCGAGAGCTATCTGGGAGATCTGAGACGTTCCACAAATGGGAAATACCGGTCTTTTTCAGATCCTCACCCAT
Source organism: Pseudomonas sp. 10S4 (assembly GCF_034344865.1). Taxonomy (NCBI): domain Bacteria; kingdom Pseudomonadati; phylum Pseudomonadota; class Gammaproteobacteria; order Pseudomonadales; family Pseudomonadaceae; genus Pseudomonas; species Pseudomonas sp. 10S4. The sequence goes on along the minus strand of NZ_CP133774.1, from coordinate 2,752,550 downwards.
TCTGAACGACTTGCTGGTCAATCTTGAGACGGAGGACTGAATGAACTCGAACGCCCTGCTGAATCAGATTGGGTAAAACAGTTGCTCAAGTGTAAATCTTATTCAAACCGGTATTCCAAACAAAAACAATAAGCTATATAAATCAGGCGCTTAGTGTTTATCGAGTGCCTTTTTTGTGCCTGAATGGGTGGTTTTGGCTCCGTTATGCCAGCTTAATGACAGCGTCGATCGCTTCTCCGGTTCGTATTTTCCTTCCAGTGATTTGTAATGTCCCTACGCGTTGCTACGCTCTGAGCAGATGGCAAAGAGCCTTTAGGAACGTTATGAAGACGCTAGATTCCCATATAGAAATGGCGCTGGATTTCTACTGTAAAAACGTGCAGGCACACTTCCAGTGCCCCGTAGTCGCGTACGTTGGACAAATTCACCCAGGCGTTCAAGAATCCTTCGTCACAGCGATTGAAAGCATTGCCAATGGGCGAACGAAGCAAGACCCTGCTTTTGAGCAACCTGATCGGTTGGTGGTCGTTTTGACGACAGGGGAGGAACCGTTGAGACCGTGGAAAAAATGGTCGAAGTGATTCGTACTTTTTTCGGAGAAGTATTTTTTATCGTTCCAACGATGGCCATGTCGGCTGGCACGATTTTCTGTATGTCGGGCGATCGAATCTATATGGATTATGCTTCATCTCTCGGCCCCGTTGATCCTCAAGTACAAAACCCAGATGGGTACCTTGTACCAGCTTTAGGCTACCTCGACAAAGTCAACGAATTGATCAACATTTCCACCACTAGAAAACTAAGCGATGCAGAGCTCATCATGCTCCAGCGTTTGGATCTGGCTACTCTTCGGCGTTACGAACAGGCCCGTGATCTTTCCATCAGCCTTCTGAAGGAATGGCTGGTCCAGTTCAAATTCAAAGACTGGGTTACCCATAGAACGAACAACCCTGGCACGCCCGTTACTCCCGCAGAAAAAGCCGATCGCGCAGAGCAAATTGCCCGCGATCTTAGCGATAACAAGCATTGGCACTCTCATGGGCGAATGATTGGAATCAAAACTTTGACCAGCGGTCTTAAACTAGAGGTTGAGGACTATACGAACGATCTTACTTTACGCGAGAATCTGCGCGCCTATTCAGGCCTCCTTACGGATTTCCTTGAGAAACGGAGAGTTCCGGTTCTCATCCATCACCAAGTTAAATAGGAGCTCTCATGGATATCGAAAGCATGTTAAATCAAACACTTGGACGCGAAATGAAAACGCGGTCGGCAACTGAACGCGAAGAGCTGATCAGTCACTTCGAGCGGTTTGAGCAGCTTGTCCGCGACGGCATTGTGCAGCCAGAACCTTACGGGGTAGCCTTGGCTGGATCCCTCGCGCCTGCTCCAGCGGCTCTCGATTTCGCTGACTCTCCATGACTTTGATCCATCCTCTATTTTCTCTCACCTAAAAGCCCCGCTCATTTGTGGGGCTTTTTTTAGACAATCATTGCAGGTTAGCGGTGAAATCCTCTTGCACTCTTGGCACTTCAGAGCGAATTCAGCCCTCTATGTCCGTATCGCATATGACAATTCATTAGCGTGGCGGTGATGGCGAAACAGCCTTGTCAGTGATATTGTCACGCCACTATCTGAACGCCAGCTATTCGACGAGTCATCGTCGAGCTGCAACCGGCCAGTTGGGTAGCTGCCGCCGTCCTCCCTGGAAACACCGCGCGAGCGGAAAAAGGAAATAGGCAGAGATAGTCTGAACCTCCTTGCCAACTGCTTTATGAGACTGGGAGAACAGCTTCGAGGAGGGCATCCTATGGGTGTTGCTATTCAGGCTGGTTCAGCAGCTTTACCTGGGCGCCTCGCGGCGCTCGGTGGCGTAGTCAAAGTACTTTGTACGTTTGGACTCGACCCAGTAACCGCTGTTGTGCTGGGTCTCATCGCCGCCGTCGTTTTGGCGAAAGTGTAAGGCTAGGCTGCCGGGCGCGTGCGATTCCGGCGGTCGAACCTATGCTGATCTTGTCTGCACATGATCTGTTTCCTACTGACCTACTTACAGGATATGTAGGGAGCATGTTAATTTTCTCGACCTAAAATGTAGGTCATCACCCAATATCTCTTACTTACTGTTGACGCCAACGCCGAAATCACCCACGTGCCGAGGCAAGGCTGACCCATCTCCAAACCTGCACAAATTCAGCACAGACAATTATTCGCCGGGAATCAGACTGGGTCAGTGAAATCTCGGCAACTGGGTCAATTCGGCGTCGGCGGACTCACGCAGTTAACTGCCAACCATGGTTACGAGGTGTGCTGGTCAGATCGAATGCAGACGGGTGGCCAATTTCGCACGGCATTCCAATTGGTATTCCAGCCAAAAACTAAAACCGATATTAACTATATAAATCAACAACTTAATTAACAAATTCAGATTACCCCGGCCCACCAAATACGAAGCAAGACAAAACCCGCCAAGTGCGGGTTTTGTTGCATCTGGTGTATGACAAACCACTTCCCACCGCTATCCCTGTGGGAGCGGGCTTGCTCGCGAAGAGGCCGGCCCGACCGATGCAAAAATACCTGCGATCAAAAATGCTTCCGTTGCCGCAACCTTTCCCGGAGAAGCCCATGCACCAAGCCCTCCTTATCATCGACATCCAACCCAGCTTCGCCCCACCCCAATGGCTCATCGACGGCATCCAGAAATTGATCGGCACCCTCCCCAGCGTCGCCACCGTCGAACGCCATGACGAATCCAAAACTCCGTTCCAGAAACAACTCGGCTGGCACCCGGCACCGGACGACGACAGCCTGATCCAGGCTGATCGGATGTTCATCAAGCGCGGTTACGCACCGACGCCGGAAACCATCGAGTATTTGAAAAGCCTGAAGGTGGATCGGGTGCTGGTCTGCGGGCTACAAACCGAGACCTGCTGTTTGGCGGCTGGGTTTGCGTTGTTCGATGCGGGGTTGCAGCCGACGTTGATTACGGATTTGACGGTAGGGTCATCGCTGGATCGAACGGGCGGCTTAGGAGTGCGGCTTTGGGAGCATCATCTCAAAGAGACACTAACATTGAGTGAGCTGTAGTCGGCTCTACGCTTGAGTGGTGTTGCCCTTGCCGCTCCCCAATATTCTGCGTGAGCGCGAGGACTTAAAATTAACCGCACGCTGTACTGAGCGGGTGGACAAGCTTTGAGGCGTCGCGCGCCTCACCATCAACCGCCAAAACTCGTAGGAATTACACCTCACGCCCGTAGTTCGATTCTGAGAAATCAACGTCAAAAATATCGCTTTCGGTAAAATCTGATCCGTTATTTTCCTTGCTCGTGTTTATTCACAGTCCTAGGAAATTTCCCTCAAAACGCGTCGACTTCCATGAACTAGCAACCGCCACTCTTCACGGATAGCCTTCAGGTGTCGCTGCAAATCAGCGATCGGCTTTGACAGGCTGAAAACCGGCAACTTCCACTCCTTCTCATAAAACGGCATGCTTTCGCATGTGCAGTTTTTATGGCGGCTGTGCGTGGGGCATCTTCGGATGCACCGGTTTCCTGCGTTTCCGGTCTGTCAACCCGCGTACAGCTGCCACCCAATACTGTTTGACAGCAGCGCGGTGGCAGCTCCTCTAGCAAACCAGGAGCTACGCAATGAAGAAGATCACCCCGAATCCACCGGAAACCGATACCTCTTCGGAAACCGAAACCCTCGACATAACCCAACTCTCCGAAGCCATCCAACGTCGTGTCACCGCCCGCCTGCGCGACCCGAAACAACCCGATCCCGTGAGCCATATCTTTACCATCCTTCCTGACGTCGACTCGCCCACCCTGCTCGCTCACGCTAGCGAAACCCTGGCCTCGCTGAATGTCATGAGTACCGACCTTGCCGATCAACTCGAAGGCTCGCATCGCAACGTGGCGTTGGCGATCCAGCAATTGGCAGTGCTGGCAGAAATGTTGATCAACCGAGCGCTGGATAACCTCGATTCGCCAGAATCGAAGGTCAAGCCCGTCTGCCACTGAGTGGTCGCAATCGTTAGTCAGAAGGAGGTTTTGTCATGGAACGATACATGCCGATTACAGGCATAGACTGCAACGTGCCGTCGCTACTGATCGACACCCAAGCGCCGCTGGACGTGCTTCATGAATTGGCGGCCTACCGCATACGTACAGCGACTCAATTGCTGGAAAGCATTGCGGCAGACGAAGGCATTCACAGTGAGTTGACGCGGGTGTTAGTCACTTCGCTGCGCGACGGCTGCGATTTGCTGGATGTGGTTGGACGGCGATTGCAGAGGCTGGTTTCAGCCTAGGAAAGAAAATGGGCGGCATCATCGAGGTCGCCCATTTCCGATAAAGCGTGAATATAAATCTGAGTCTTCTCTAGAGACGCACGTCCTAGGAAATTTCCTTCAAGTTGTGTCGAACTTCATGAACTAGCGGGCAGCGATTCGGGGGATAACCTCCCGTTTTCGCTGTAGCCCGGCGGCGGTTTTAACAGACCGAAAAGCGTAGGGATCCCTCACCTTCCGGAGTTCCTCCATGAAAAAGAACGACCCAGACTCAACTGAAAACCCGATCGCAACCGTATCGGAAGACCTTGGTCCAACCCGAGTGTCCAATGTCACCCGAATAGATCGCGGCGCCCGCTTACGCACCCCGAAAAAGTCTGCCCCCGTGAGCAAGATCTTCAAAGTTGCACCGGATGTTGACACCATCACCCTGCTCGCTCACGCCAGCGAGAACCTCGCCTTGTTGAGCGTCATGACCAGCAAACTGGCGACCCAGCTCGATAGCCCGCACCGCAACGTGGTCTTGGCGATTCAGCAGTTGGCGGGGTTGGCTGAAATCCTGATCAACCGAGCACTGGAGAACCTCGATTATCCTCAATCGCCGATCAAGCCCATCTGCCACTGAGTGGGTTTACTCGCCAAGAAAAGAAAATGGGCGACCTCATGCAGGTCGCCCATTTTTGCAACTGCCGTCACTCGGGCTCACATTTTGAACTCAAAGCCTTGAATGCCCTTATCGCCGCGCAGCGCCTTCTCTGTAATCACATACAAATCCCGTATGTGCCCAACCAAAAACGTCCAGAACGCCGGTTCGTTCACGGTTTGCGCGACTAATTCTGCCGGCAGGAACCGACTCATTTCCTTGCGAAACTCAATAACGACTTTCGGATTTACATCCAGCTGGGTAGAGCGATCCTTGAACAAAGCCAGGAACTCATTTTGCTCGCAATGGTGATCGTCAAGTTTTTTTGCGATCAAATCCAATTGCGGGGTTATGCCCTGCTGACGCAACCAAACCATATCCCAGAGATCACGATTCTTGATTCGGTTAGGTCGCAGCGCAAAAGCCACGATTTTGTCTGCGTAAATTTCTTCACGTGTTTCTGCCTGCAAGATCAGACCACTGGTGCCCATGTCGACCCCATACGGGTTAAGCAACTGCATGGGCTGAGGTTGATAGCTCGGAATTGAGCACACATCGATGTTGATACGCTGTGCCGGCAGGTCTCTGCGTCCTGGGCGCGTTTGAACCCTCAGCTTCCAGGTATCGACGTTGCCTTCCTCACGGACAGGTTCACCCACCTCTACTTCAAGGCCGTATTTGATTTTAAGCGTGGTGACTAGAACATGGGCGAGTTCAGTCAGGCTTTCACGATTGAAATCGGCACCGCCGGTAAAGTCCAAATCCTCGCTCAAACGATTTGAGCCATAACAGGCACGCAAACAGGTGCCACCGATGAAGGTCAGTTTGGCGAGCATTCCAGCAGAACTCAGCGCGAGCATTATGTCGTGGTGCAGTAATTCTTTTTCGACTACGACCCGCAAGGGTGCCAAGGCCTGCTGGTTCTTTAATGCCTCATCTACCAGTTCATCAAACAAACTCATTGGCAACGCTCCAATCGATCAAATCCATATTCCGTTTCGCGACTTTCATGTCTCGTAATGCTCGTTGCGGTGTTGCCCGCCATAATCGGCAACGAGTGTCGTAATGCAACTGTCCAAGTAAATCCTGAGGTTGCTGACGAGTGTGCACAAATTCAATCGTGCCCCACCGACCACAGGAGATGGTGCTGCTGCGCCCGGATGACATGAGCGTGATCCAGCTGATGGGGATCTGTGAGATGACGCCGCAATCACTCAATGCTGTTTCCAGGCTGATGTAGTTGAACTGCATGGCACGTAGCCTTGCCGCCGCATGAAACAACACCAGACCGCTTGAGGGCTTGGCAGCCTCAAACATATAAAGCCCTCGACACACTCGCGTTAGATGACCTTCTGACGCGGCGCGGCTCAGCAGCGTTTTATAGGCACCGTCGGAGATATCTGGGACCAGTACCCGGAGGTCGTCCGGAGTGAACAAGTACCTCTCTTCACTGGCCAGACGGGTCAACTCCCGCAGAAGTCGTCCCATTGGCTGGCTAGATTTTGAGTGTGGCTGCATGCCAATGACTCTACAGAAGGTTTCACTTAATGTAACTTACCGTTGAGCACCTTTCAAAGCCCGCTGGTCTTACAGCACAACGAAAGCGCCTAACGCTCACCTGCCGACACCACTCTCAACCCCAACCGCCGCCCCGCAACCCCAACCAATATCCCCACCACAATCGCACCCAACGGCACCACCCCCACCCAGGTCAGCGTCGGAAACACCAACAAAATCTGCGAGTCATTCCCTCCAAGCATCATCGACGCCCCAATCCCCATCAGCACGCCAGCCAGTAAATGCTTCACCGCCGCGCGCCACTCAAACCGCTCATAACTGAACGTCCGCCGATGCAGCGTGTAACTCAACATACCCACGATCAGCATGCCGAACACCGCCATGCGCTCTCCGGTCAGCGAGCCTTCACCTGGCATCCAAAACATCTGCGACAGGTTGTAAAAGAACACGCTGGGCGTCCACAGCGGTTCAAAGGTGTAGAGCGCGCTGGTCAGTGCGCCCAGGAGCATGCTGGACAGCACCAGGTGTTTGTCGCCGTGGACGCGGATCAAGAACAGTAACGCCGCCAACAAAATGCCGAGGGTCAGCCAGTAATGGCCGCTGGTGATGGTCGGCATTTGCAGGGTTTTGTGTTCGGGCAGCATGTTGAGGTGGTGCCAGAGCACGATGCCCAGCACCCAACCGAGGATGGTGAAGACCTTGGTGAGGTTGCCGCTGGCGAGTTTGGTCAGGGTGCCGACGCTGCAGCCATCGTTGAGGACCGAGGCGAGGCCGAATAGCAGGCCACCGGCAACCAACGACAGGTAGCCGACTTCCGGGATAAACAATGGCTGACTGATGCCGAACAGGCTGTAGAACGGCGCCAGCAACAGACCGAACAAGCCGCAAGCAATCAGTGACACGAACAGCGTCGGTCGGCGGTTGAGCAGTAGCCCGATGGCTTTGACCAGGCACATGCCCATACGCTGGGATACCCAGCCGATCAGGAAGCTCAGCAACAGCGAAATCAGCAATGAAAGCACAGGCCTCCTTGTTTCCGGGCGCAGTATTGAGCGGGTGCATAAGGGATAGGTTAGTCGCAGCCAAAACACTTCGGATGAACATCCAAAGCCCTTCTACACTCAGTTCGCATACGCCCTTCAACGCCGACCGAATGAGCCCCCATGACCCTCCTCAAAGACCGCCTGAAGCAAGGCAAGGACGCGCGCAAAGCCTGCCCCCGCAACACCCAGTCGGCCCTAGGCAATATCGACCGCGATCCGCTGCCGCTGATCAAGGCGTCCAGCGAGGGCCGCATAAAGTCGCTGGTCGAGTTGCGCTACGGCCGCATGCTGGTCTCCCCGTTCACCTTCTATCGCGGTAATGCGCTGCTACACGCCCACGATTTGGCCGGCACTTCCAACATGGGGTTGATATCGCCCATCTGCGGCGACAGTCACCTGATGAACTTCGGCGGGTTTGCTACGCCCGAGCGCAATCTGCTGTTCAGCGTCAATGACTTCGACGAAGCACACCCCGGCCCTTGGGAATGGGACCTCAAAAGGTTGGTGGCCAGTTTTATGGTAGCTGCCAAGGATTTGCGCCACGGCGATACGGTCGAGGAAGACGTCTGCCGTCAGGTGGTCGCGGCCTATCAGAAAACCATGGCGGAGTGCGCCCAACAGAGCGCGCTGGAAACCTGGTACGGGTCCATCAGTTACGACGATTTGCTGGAGCAAGCGAGCAAAGCCACGCTGGAACACGTGGAGCGGGCCATCGAGAAAGCCGAGCGGCGCACGCATGCCGAGTTGCTGCCAAAAATATGCGAACGTGACGCCGAGGGCCGTCTGACCATTCGCGATGACTTGCCGGAAATTTTTCACCTGCACACCACCACGACGCTGCTGGATGCCGACGATGACTGGCTGCGGTTCTCTGACTGGAAGCCGCTTTACGACACGTTCATGGGCGACTATCGAACCACACTGCAGGCTGACCGGCGTGAGCTAATGTCGCGGTTTCATGCCCACGACATGGCGTTCAAAGTGGTCGGTGTCGGCAGTGTCGGCACGCGTTGCCTGGTGGCACTGTTGACCGACGAACAGGAAAATCCGCTGTTCCTGCAATTCAAGGAGGCGCGGCGCTCGGTGCTCGCCGGTTACGTCAAGAGCAAGTCGCGGGTGCAGCACAACGGTCAGCGGGTGGTGAACGGCCAGCGGTTGATGCAATCGGCCAGTGACCTGTTTCTCGGCTGGACGACCGGCCCGGCGGTCGACAGTTTTATGTACGCCAGTTACGCGACATGAAAGTCTCGGCTGAAATCGAGACATTCGACGCCGAAACCTTTGCAGCCTATGGACGAACCTGCGGCCGAGCCCTGGCCCGTGCCCACGCCAAATCGTCAGGGCAAGCCGCGCAAATCAGCGGTTACATTGGCAAAAGCGCGGCACTGGCCGATGCGCTCTTCAAGTATGCCGAAGGCTACACCAAGCAGAATGAGCAGGATTTCGAGCGCTTCCAACAGGCTTGCCGCAAGGGCCGTTTGCGGGCGCGTTCCGAGGCCGACTTTGCGGCGGATCACTTGCCATAGTCACCGTAATGGCCCGGTGAGCGTTGAGGTAGATAAATTTTTCTTCACTACACGCGCCTCCATCAAACGGTACATTGCCCTCGCTCATTCAAGAAACTACGGTTTGCCCGCCCTCCCGCGGGCTTTTTTTGCCTGCTGATTACCTCGCCCCCCTGTAGGAGGCGCCGAAGGCTGCGATCTTTTGATCTTTATCTTCGACGATGCTGAAATCGGCAATGATCAAAAGATCGCAGCCTTCGGCAGCTCCTACGGGTGTTTCAATCGATAAAGGTAGGTGTCCTGGACGCCATGCTGCTCTGTCTGACGCGCTCGTGGAAAAATCCTGACCCATTGAAATCCCGCCGCGACCGCCAGGCGCTGACTGGGCAAGTTGGCCGAGGATGTCGTCAGATAAAACGTATTGCCAGGCAGGCTTTCGACCAACGCCTCCAGCGCCCGTCGCATGTGGCCTTTCCCCGCATACTCGGTATTGGCCCAATAACCCACGACATATCGATTGCGACCGCCAGGTTTCAGGCCAATACAGCCAATAATTGCCTGCCCCTTGTCCGTGACGATAAAAAACCGCCGCTCGCCGGTTTCGCTTTCGAACTCATCGACCGATCGCAACATGAAAGCCCGCGCTTCATCCTCGCTGATGTAAGGCTTGGCCCAAGGCAAAAACTCGGAATGAGCCGCAAAACTCGCATTTAACGCATTCTGCAGCGATGTACTCAACATAGGATCGGGCGCCCTCAAACTCATTGAAAGCAGGCCTTCGGGTAACGACAACTGCATATTTCATCCTTAAAACGGCTTCCATGTTCGCCAACCACAGCGAGATTTAAATGTTTGTGCAGTAGTTCCGGGGAACTTATAGACCCAAGAGTTTTAAAGTGCTCAATTTGCGAGTCCTTTTGCAATCGCTGATGCAAATCACTCCCCCACCCTCCATAGGGTGTACCATCAATACCTGTCAATCAGATATCAGTTAGCCATGTCCACGCTAAGCGAAGAGAGCCGCCAGATCGTAGCGTCTCTGGCGCACCGTGTTGGTCCCAACGCTGACATTGCAAGGATCGCCCAAGCGATCGTTTCAATTTTGCAGGATATGGGCGCAGCCCTTACGCCCATCATCGGCCAGCAAGGGGTTGTCGCGCTGTACCGCCGCAGCCTTCATATATGCGTCTCCACCCATCCGCGTCTGGCCGGCACTTATGACAGTGTGCAGGCGTCGCTGGATCTGATTGCCCTCAAGTTCATACTCGTTGAGCAAAACGAAACCGATGCGCTGTTTTTCGGCGACGTGTTGCTGACCACGTTTTATGAGTTATTGACCACGCTGATCGGGCCCTCGCTCACCGCACGTTTGCTTCGTGGCGTGTGGGAACCTTCTTTGAGCGACACCCTTTCGCAGGAAACTTCGCCATGAGCACCAAAGTGACTATCAACCGCCTGGCCACTGGTGTGCCGGGGCTGGACGAGGTGCTGGGCGGAGGTTTGCCGGAGTTTTCGTTCAACCTGATCGCTGGCCCGCCTGGCTGCGGCAAAACCACCCTGGCGCATCAAATGATGTTTGCCCTGGCGACCCCTGAACGCCCGGCGCTGTTCTTTACCGTACTCGGCGAGCCGCCGCTGAAGATGCTGCGTTATCAGCAGCAATTCGATTTTTCGACAGCGAAGCGATCAATCAGTCGATTCGCTATATCAACCTGGCCGACGACACCCTGGCCGGGAACCTGGACGAGGTGCTGCGGCGCATCGTCAGCGAGGTGGAGGCTCACTCCCCGTCGCTGGTGTTTGTCGATTCGTTCCGCTCCGTGGTGCTGGCCAGCCAGACCCAGGACAACCCCAACAACAACCTGCCGCAGTTCGTTCAGCAACTGGGCATGTTGATGACCACCTGGCAGGCAACGACCTTCCTGATCGGCGAATATTTCACCGAAACCGATACCAACCCGATTTTCACCGTCGCCGACGGCCTGATCTGGCTGCGCCAAAGCGTCGAGCGCAACTCGATGGTGCGCAAGATGGAAATCATGAAGATGCGCGGCCAGCCGACATTGCCGGGGCTGCATACCTTCCGTATCGCCACATCGGGAATCAAGGTCTTCGCGCCTGCGCCACTCAACCCGGTTGAAGCACCACAGAAATCCCCGATCAAACGCCTGAAAATGGGCGTGCCACAACTCGACGAGATGCTCGGCGGCGGACTGCCTCAGGGTTATTCGTTGCTGGTAGCCGGGCCTTCGGGTTCGGGCAAAAGCATTCTGGCGTCGACCTTCCTGGCCGAAGGCGCGCGCAATGGCGAAACCGGCGTGATCGCGGTGTTCGAGCAACGGCCTAACCACTCACAAAACACTACATTGGCCGGTTTGATCCAGAGCGGTCAGGTCAGTTTGGTGGATAGCCGGGCGCCGGACCTGTCCATCGACGAGATCGTCCAGTTGCTGCTCAGCGAGATCAGCCGACTGAAAGCCACTCGTGTGGTGATCGATTCGCTATCGGGCTTCGAACTGGCGCTTGCACCGACCTTCCGCGAGGACTTCCGCGAGTCGCTATCGCGCATGGTCAGCGCGCTGACCGGCGCCGGGGTCAGCGTCTTGATGACCTCGGAGCTGGAAGACCGCTACACCGACCTGCGTTTCAGCCCTTACGGCACCGCGTTTCTTACCGACGCGATCATCGTTCAGCGCTACATTGAAGTGCAGAGCCGCTTGTTGCGGATCATGGCCGTGGTCAAGGTGCGGGCCAGCGCTCACTCCGATGAGTTGCGCCTGTACCGCATCGACAATAACGGCTTGCAGATCGGCGAAATGTTGCCGGATCAGGAAGGGTTACTCGGCGGCCGGCCAACCCGGCGACGTGTCGGCAAAGAGGAGGCATAAGCACAGACCATGACGGAGGCCAATGGCACGAATGCACAAGCGATGGCTACGGCCGCTCGTGAGTTGTTCCTGCTCGGCCAAAAAACCGTCGAGGCCCGTGCGGTGCTGGCGGCGCTGCAAAAAGAATTACGCGACACCAACACCCGGCTGGTGGGCGTCCAGCAAATAGAACTGCTGGTCGAAGCCAATGAGCAATTGGTGATGGCGATTCTTACGGCGCAATCGGATGCAAAAAAACCCCTGCGCACACAAGAAGAACAAAAACTGTTCCTGGAGATGCGCGAGGCCAACGCGCAATTGGTGATTGCGGCCCTCAGCGCGCAAAACCTGCAGGCCTCCGCCGAACACACGCTGGCGCAGCAACGCAATATCCTCACGCTGGTCGCCCATGAACTGCGCAACCCGCTGACGCCCATCAGCATGATCGCCGGCCGACTGGTGCGAGTGCCCAGCGAAGAGCTGCCGCGTATGCAGGCCTTGATCGAAAGCCAGGTACAGCACATGTCGCGGCTGGTGGACGACTTGCTCGACGTGTCCCGCGCCAGCACCGGCAAACTGCGCCTCGATCGCCGTATCGTCGACATGGTGCAGATCATCCACGGGGCGATCGACGTGTGCAGCCCGGTGATGAACACCCGCCACCTGCACTTCACCGCCGAACTACCAACCTGTGCACTCTCGGTGGACGGTGACCCGGTGCGGCTCACACAGATTCTCGGCAACCTGCTGGGTAACGCAGCCAAGTACACGCCGTCGGGCGGTAATGTCACGCTGTCGGTCACGGCCAAGGACCAGGTGCTGGAAATAAGCATCTGCGATGACGGCATTGGCATTTCCGCCCAGGCGCTGCCGTTTATCTTCGAACCGTTTGTGCAGGACGTTCATGCCGTCGGCTTCAACGGCGCCGGTCTGGGCATAGGCCTGACGGTGGTTCGTGAGTTGGTGGAAGCCCATGGCGGCACGGTCGTCGGCATGAGCGACGGCGATGGCAAAGGCAGTACCTTTATCGTGACGTTGCCGTTGGCGGTTTGAGTTTTCCGGCTGGCCACGTAATGCTTGCGCTTCGATTCCCGCGACCCGGAGCGCCCAATGCCGCTGCTGACCCTGCCCTGCAATCGCCTGACCCTGGCGGTGCTCGACCCTGAACAGGCGGCGCTGGAGAGCGACTTCTACCGGCGCAACCTGAGGCATCTTGCCCGCTGGTCGCCGATTCGCCCCAGCGATTACCACAGCACTGAAAACATCCGCCCGCGCCTTGAGGTGCAAGCCAGCGCGTTCCAGGCCGGCCTGGCGGTGCATTTTGCGTTGCTGACCCCGGACAGCGGCCAGATGATCGGCGCCTGCAACTTCAGCAGCATCACTCGCGGGGCGTTTCAGGCCTGCTACCTCGGTTACCACATCGACGAAGCTCATCAGGGCCAGGGCTTGATGCAGGAAGCGCTGGAAGCAGGCATTCGCTATATGTTCGAACAGCAGAGCCTGCACCGGATCATGGCCAATTACATTCCTGGCAATGAGCGCAGTGCGCGGCTGCTGGACCGTCTGGGATTTGAACGCGAAGGCTATGCCAAGGCCTACCTGAGTATCGCCGGGCGCTGGCAGGACCACGTGCTGACGGCGTTGATCAACCCGGCGACGAATGCCGGATACCGCTAAGCGCTCATCGTTTTATTGCTCGACGACCTGCTCCGCGGCATCGGGCAACAGGCACCCTTTGGCCATCCACTGACAATCCCTGGCCCAGCGATAACCGGTTTCCGGGTTGCCTCGGTCGTCGTAGTAGGTCAATCGCAGTTGGCTGGCGCTCATATCAAGTTTGGCAAAACCGGCGCGGCCAGTGGCAAACGAGGCGTCCTGAGCTGCGGCGCCAACGACGTCGAGCTTCTGGCCGCCGGCTCCGGAAACCACCCAGGCCGGCTCCGCAGCGCGCAACACCAGCTGCTGATTGTGATCGTGTCCGGCCAGGAAGACATCGACCTTGTTGCGTTGCAACGCAGGCAACAGCGTGGCGACCAGTTGTGAGTCCTCCCCGTGTTCGCCGTGATTGCGCACAGGGTGATGAGCGGCGGCGATTCTCCACACCGGCTGCGGCCCTGGTTGCTGGAAGGCTTGATCCAGCAGGTCGATCTGCTGTTGAAAGGCTTCACGGGGCGCCGAGGTGTCGAGGAACACCATTCGCACCAACGGACGCCCATCGACACTGCCGAAATCCTTGACGTAGAAATTGCTCGGCATCTGCCAGCGACCCGAACCCTTGTGCTGCTGGGCGTACTCAAGTTCGACTTTCTGCGACAGCGGGTAATCGTGATTGCCCAACACCGCGAAGAACGGCACATGACTCAACCACTGCCCCCAATAGACGCGCTCGAACCTCATCTGCCAGCTCAAGTCGTGGGTACCGGTCAGCGGCTTGCCATAAAAGTTGTCGCCCAAAAACACAACCATGTCCAGTCGCCCGTCTCGGACCGCGACCCGTTCCATGGCCTGCCCGACTCGCCACTGTTGCAGGTTGCCGCTGCCCTGATCACCCAAGGCAATCATCGACACGGCCGAAGGGTCCAGGCCACTCAACGGAACATACGGCGATGGCGGTGTGAACATCCAGTAACCGACAATCGCCACGGCGATCAGCAGGATGCCCCCGGCAATGCTTGACCGGCGAGCGGCTTTTCCGGGAACAAAACGTCTGGCGGCAGGCGATGAAGTTTTGGTACGTTTCAATCAAGGGCTCACTTGGCATGGCCAGCCAGGCATAAGGAAAAAACGCGGGCTAACGTGTACCGTTAATAGATCACACTGATTGTTCACACTTTGTTAAGAAGTCGCCCCGTATACTTTTTCCAGCCCGTTTTTTTACGGCCCTCTTTCTTCGGTAGCCAGAACCTTATGTCGCGTCCTGCCCCGTTGCTTTTCCTGCTTGGCTGTCTGCTGTTTTTCTTCGCACTTGGCAATCATCAATTGCAAGGTTCTACCGAAGCCCGGGTTGCCGGGATCGCCATGGAAATGCACCTGGATGACGACTGGGTGACCCCCGTTTGTTCGGCGAACCGTTTCTGGAGAAACCGCCCCTGAGCCTTTGGCTCGATGCCGGGGCAATTCGCGTGTTCGGCGGCACGCCGTGGGCAGTGCGACTGGCCTCGGCGTTTGCCGGGTTGTTCAGCGTGATGGTGCTGTACGCGATGCTGCGCCGGTTTGGCCGGCCAAAGACCGTTGCCTGGACCGCCGGGATCCTGCTGGCGACCATGGCCAGCTACTGGAGCAACGTGCGCGGTGTCGGTGAAGACGCCTGCTCGCCCTCGGCGTGACCATGGCGCTGTTGGCGTTTTTCCAGGGGCAACGGCACTCCACGGTCGGTAACGCGTTACTGTTCGTCGCGGGGATTGCCATTGCGACGCTGAGCAAAGGCGTGTTGGGCCTGGCGATGCCGGGGGTGGTGATCTTCGCGTTTCTGCTGGCCGAGAGCCTGATGGACAAACGCCTGAAAGTCGCCGACTGGCTGCGCCCCGGCGTGTTGACGCTGGTGGGGTTGATTCCGCTGCTGATCTGGCTCGCCGTGCTGTATCAACGCGGCGGCGCACATGCCCTGGGCGAAGTGCTGTTGACCAACAGCGTCGGGCGCTTCAGCGGCTCCTTCGTCGAAGCCGGGCATTACGAACCGTTCTATTACTACCTGGCCAAATTGCCGGAAGCATTCCTGCCCTGGAACATTCTGGTGTACCTGGGGCTGTGGCACTTTCGCAAAAGCCTGATGGCCAACCGTTACTTGCTGTTCTTCACCCTGTGGATCCTGGCGCAGTTCGTCATGCTGACGTTGGCGTCGAGCAAGCGCACGGTGTACCTGATGTCGATGACGCCTGCCGCGGCGGTGATTGCGGCGGAATATGCGCGCGTCTTGTTTGACCGGCTGAAGGCCCGTGAAGGCGCCTCAACCTTGCTCGGCCGCATCGCCCGACACCGCCAAGCGTTGGCCGCCGGTTTGCTCACGGTAATCATCGCCAGCTACCTGGCCGCCGCCCAATGGGCCATGCCCCGGGCCGACGTCGAGCTGTCCTTCCTGCCACTGACCGAGCAGATTCAGACGCTACAGGCCAATGGGCAAGAAGTCGCCCTGTTCCAGGCCAATGAACGGGTTGGCGGCGCCACCGTGTTCTACACCCAGCATGTGCTCAAGGGGTTGGACACCGAGGCACAATTGCATGCGTTTCTGAAGGCATCACCGACCAATGTGGCCGTGATGTCTGGCGAAAGCGAACCGGCTGCGCCGTTGAAGGTACTCAAGGTGATGATGGTGGGGCGGCAGGCTTACTACTTCGTTGGAGAGTGATACCGCGTTATCGTTCTTCGCGGGCAAGCCTCGCTCCTACAGGGATTGTGTGAGCGCCGAAAATCCCCTGTAGGAGCGAGGCTTGCCCGCGAAAGCAATGTCCCAGCCACCGCTAGCCCTGGGCCAGACAAATAAAAACCCGCCACCCCATTCAGGGCTGGCGGGTTTTTTGTCGTTCAAGGCTTTATCAATCAGCTAGCCGTCTGCGGCTGCGCAACCCGATCAGCCTGCTCATGCCGTTGCAGCACCGGCTGCTCCAGCCGCGCTCGCCCGTAGAACGCCAGTGCCGTCAGCAAACACGCCAGCCACACGAAGATCCCGGCCCAGAAGGTGTGGGACATGTAGTGCCAGCCCTGCAGGACCCGTGTGGTGCCGTAGATGAAGCCAAGCAACAACGAACCCCACATCA
This sequence comes from Pseudomonas sp. 10S4, assembly GCF_034344865.1. Lineage (NCBI taxonomy): Bacteria > Pseudomonadati > Pseudomonadota > Gammaproteobacteria > Pseudomonadales > Pseudomonadaceae > Pseudomonas > Pseudomonas sp. 10S4. The sequence goes on along the minus strand of NZ_CP133774.1, from coordinate 2,735,932 downwards.
GCGCTTTCGAGAAGCGCCACCGGTAACGACGGGCCACGAAATACAACGCAAGCATGGTGAAACCGCCCGAGGCATGTCCGCCCGGCCAGCAGCGTCCGTCGCCAGCTTCCTTGAACAGCTGGAAGTTGTTGTACCACTCCATGTGGGCGATTTTGCCGCCATAGAGGGTCGTTTCAATCGGGCAGTAGACGCTGGTGTGGGCCTTGAGGAAGTGGATCACGCCGGTGCAAATGGCAAACGCAAACACCACAAACAGGAAGTCCCGACGATGCCCGCTGGCAAACCGCAGTACCGGTGCGACTTTGCTGCGTTCCAGAAAACCAGCCAGTCGCGGGTACTTTTGCGTGTTGATCAGCGGCCAGACAAACGAGAGGATCGCGCCGATCAAGGCGATTTCAGCCGTCCAGTTCGGAATGATGCGCGCCCACTTGTGGGTGAGCTGTTCGAAGAAATGAACCTTGTCCAGCGGGAAGCTCTGGGTGACAGGATCAAACAGAAGGTTGCTGAAAGCGATGTCGATTTTCGTCATGTCGAACATCAGAAAAACCACGGCCGCACAGAACAGTGGAATACCAAAGTTCACCCAGTAAAAGCGGTAAGGAGAAGAAGTCAGCATGAACGTCCTGATTCAGAAAAGTGAAGGGCAACTTACTGGGTCGTCACCGACCGCCAGTCAGAGGCCTCGATGAAGCCAAGCATACGCGGCGCTTGAGGGGTTTCGGCGGAGATGAACAGCGAGGCGCCATAACCGGGGGTGGAAAGCGACAGGTTGAGCGCTTTCGCCAGATCTGCCATGCATTCGCTATGGGTCACCAGAATCAGGTTCCTGCCTGGCACTTTGTGCGCCAGCGCGTCGCGCAACATGGTGCCCTTGCAACTGATCAACCAGTCTTCGCCCACACCCACCGAGTTGAACATGTAGCCGGCGGTCTGCGCCGTGCGCAGCATCGGGCTGTTGTAAATGTCGGCTCTGGTCAGGCCCAGACGTTCGAAGTGCGAACCAACAGCAACGGCGACGCCGCGGGAACGGTCAGTGATGCCATCGTTACCACTCAGGCAAACCGCCGTGGAGTGATCGCAACGTTCGACGTGGCGTACCAGAACGATCATGTCGCCCTTGGCCCAGCCGGACACCAACGCCTTGGCGCCGGCCACGTTGCCATGGGCCAGGTCCGGTACCGAGGCGGGCCGCAACAGCCAGATCGTCAGTGGAATAACCAATAGCGAAGCGGCCAGGATGACGGCGGTGTTTCGATAACGGGCCAAACGGCTCACGTTAATCGAGCGTTTTACCCCGAACAGACTCAGTCTCAATTCCACATCAAGCCGCCTCGCCGGCATGCCGCACCTGTCGTTTAAGGCGACGAGGGTAGAGAGGCGTGCGTCGGCGACAAGTGAAACAATTGTGAAAAAAGCTTAAGCCTCTAAAAATCTTGTTACAGGATCCGTCCTACAAAAACCTTTCAGCTCTCGGGATTACTGCCGATACAGGTTTGCAACACACCTTGCTGGCACCCTAAAAACAACAATCTTCCAGCCAAATGACGATAAAGAAATACAACGTTCCTGGAGGAATTGTGATGAATAGCTGGTTCGCAAATATCAGCGTAAACCTGAAACTGGGCCTGGGATTCGGTCTGGTTCTGGCATTGACCTGCGTCCTGGCCCTCACCGGCTGGACAAGCCTGGGCGGGTTGATTGACCGCAGCAACTGGATGAGTGACATCACCCAGCTCAACGCCGGCCTGACCAAATTGCGCGTGGTTCGCCTGCAATACATGCTGACCAACGGCGACGAAACCGCCGCGCAGAATGTACAGACCACCCTCGACAGTTTTGCGGCTCAACAAACCGCACTGCTGGGCAGTTTCAAAAATGCCGACAACCTGAAAACGCTCAAAGAGCAGGCCGCGGTCATCGCCGCGTATCAGGCATCGTTGAAAGAAATGCGCAGCGCTTACCGCACCGGTAACAGCGCCCGCGACGCCATGGGCGCCAATGCCGAGTCCGCCAACACGCTGATCAACACGATCAGCAAGCAAGTTCAGGAAATGCCCCTGAGCGATCAACGCTTCGAACAGTTCCAGGCTGTTACGGCGGCAAAGGAAGCGTTCATGCTGGCGCGCTACGAAGTGCGCGGTTACACCGCCAATTCTAATGCCGAGACCGAACAGAAGGCTGTCGCCCAACTGGATGCGGCCATCGCCAGCCTTAAACAGCTGAACGTGCATTTTGCCGACACCCAGCCAGACAACCTGCGTCAGCTGGAAACAGCGCTGACTAATTACCGCAGCGCCTTGCAGGCGTTCAAGGTCGCCACCGCCGACGCTGTGCGAGTGCGCAAGGACATGACCGACCAAGGCAATGCCATCGTCGACCTGAGCGACAAGCTCTATCAATTCCAGCTCGACCGTCGTGACGTCGAAAGCGCCCAGGCCCGCACCCTTCAGCTGATCAGCACCTTGCTGGCGTTGCTGGTGGGCGTGATTGCCGCGGTGGTCATCACCCGTCAGATCACCGGCCCGCTGCGCGAAACCATGACCGTGGTTGACCGTATCGCCAGCGGCGACCTGTCCCAGGACGTCAAAGTCACCCGCCGCGACGAACTCGGCGTGTTGCAGCAAGGCATTGGTCGCATGGGCGTGACCCTGCGGGACCTGATCAGCGGCATCCGCGACGGTGTCACCCAGATCGCCAGCGCGGCCGAAGAGTTGTCGGCCGTGACCGAGCAAACCAGCGCCGGGGTCAACAGCCAGAAGATCGAAACCGATCAGGTCGCCACCGCGATGCACGAGATGACTGCCACTGTGCAGGAAGTCGCGCGCAACGCCGAAGAAGCCTCCCAGGCAGCCGCCGCGGCGGATGGCGAAGCTCGTGAAGGCGACAAAGTGGTTAACGAAGCCATCGCCCAGATCGAACGCCTGGCCACCGAAGTGGCGCGTTCCACGCAAGCCATGAACGTGCTGCAACAGGAAAGCGACAAGATCGGCAGCGTCATGGACGTGATCAAGGCCGTGGCCGAACAGACCAACCTGCTGGCCCTCAACGCCGCGATTGAAGCCGCCCGTGCCGGTGAAGCCGGTCGTGGTTTTGCCGTGGTGGCCGACGAAGTCCGTGGCCTGGCCCAGCGCACGCAGAAATCCACCGAAGAAATCGAAGGCCTGGTGGCCGGTCTGCAGAACGGCACCCAACAAGTGTCGGCGGTGATGAACAACAGCCGCGCCCTGACCGACAGCAGCGTCGCGCTGACCCGCAAGGCTGGCGTATCACTGGAAAACATCACCCGCACGGTGTCCAACATCCAGTCGATGAACCAGCAAATCGCCGCCGCTGCCGAACAGCAAAGCGCCGTGGCCGAAGAGATCAGCCGCAGCATCATCAACGTGCGCGACGTGTCCGAACAGACCGCCGCCGCCAGCGACGAAACGGCTAAATCCAGTGTTGAACTGGCACGGTTGGGTGGTCAGTTGCAGCAGATGGTCAGCCACTTCAGGGTCTGATATTCACTGCTGATCGTTCCCACGCTCCCGCGTGGGAACGATCAACCTCAAACCTGTAGGAGCGAGCGATGCGGCGGTCCGACTTGCCCACGAAAGCGATCTACCAGTCACCGAAGATACTCAGGCCTCCCACGGGTTAATGATCTCAACCCCGGAAAACTCAAAATCCCGAACATTGCGAGTAGCAATCGGCGCTCCATGTCGTCGGCAAATCGCGGCAATTTGTGCATCGGCCATCGACACCGCTCGACCACTTGCTTCACAGCCCGCCACCAGCGTCGCGTAATCGACGGCGGCATGGGCATCAAAAGGCAATATCCTTCCTGCAAAGTCTTCCTCGAACATTGCCATCGCATGCGCCTCAAGTTTCTGTTTGCGCTTGCCAAACGGCAGCCGAGCGATTCCATGAAGAATTTCTGCCACGGTAATTGCGCTAATCGCTAGGTCCATCGCCGGTTGCGCATCGACCCAAGCCAGGACGTGTGAATCGGGCTCGACTCGAATGAACTCGGAAAGAACATTGGTATCGAGCACTATCATTCGGAGAAATCCACCGCGCTCGCTTTTTCCTGCCGCGAAGGCAGATCGAGTTCTATCCCGCCACTCGTAGAGAATCGCTGGCGAATCCGACTGCCCAGACCACCCGCGCGATCAACCGTCGCCAACGCTCGCCCCAGAATCAGGCGAGCCTCTTCTTCCATGGAATGTCCATTATGGGCCGCTGCAATACGCAGCTGTTCCTTGATCTGATCGTCGAGGTTTCGAATAGTGATGCTGGCCATGATGCCTCCTGCAATCAATGAAATCATTGATTGAGGCTAACACAACCTGTTTTACCAAAACCTGCCAAACTGCCGAACGGCCAAGAGCACCGCTGGCGATTCGCCCCTGTAGGAGCTGCATCGTGCGAGAAGAGGATTGCGTCGTGCGCGAAGCAAACGTCAGGCCGGGTAGCCAGTGATCTTGCGAATGCTTTGGTACAGCGGCTTAAGCTGTCGGTACATGCGCAGATAGACCTCTTTGTACAGTCGCTGATAGATCTGCTGCGCCTCAGGCTGAGGCATGAATACCGCGCCGACGCGGGTCATGGCCGTCATCGCCGTGGGAAAATCCGCGTGCAATCCAAGCCCGACCGCGCAGCAAATGGCCGCTCCCAAACCGGACGCTTCGTAGACATGCGGACGCTCGGCCGGCAGGCCAAAAATGTCCGCCGTGAGCTGCATCGCCGCATCACTCTGGGAGCCACCACCGGCGACTCGCAAGCGCTTGATGGAGACCTTCGAACGCTTCTCGATGCTCTCCATACCCTGACGCAAGGCATACGCTAAACCTTCGAGGATCGCCCGATAGATATGCGCGCGCGTATGCACGTCGCCGAAGCCGATCATCGCGCCCTTGGCTTCCACACCCGGTTCGCGAATACCGGGCGACCAGTAGGGTTGCAGCATCAGGCCCATGGAGCCTGGCGGCACGGCGTTGACCAACGCGTCGAAGAGTTGCTCAGGCTCCACGCCTTGCGCTTTGGCCTGCTGCATTTCCCGCAGGCCGAACTCGTTCTTGAACCAGCTGACCATCCAGTAGCCGCGATAAATCATCACCTCGCAGTTGTATTGATCCGGTACCGCAGAGGGGTAAGGCGGAATCAACGGGACGATTTCCAGATAGCGCGAACGGGTGCTGGTGATCGTCGCCGTGGTGCCGTAGGACAGGCACACCGTGTCCGCGTCGACCACTCCGGAACCCACGACTTCGCAGGCCTTGTCAGCACCGGCGGCGATCAGAGGCAAGCCCTCGGGAATGCCGGTATGGCGGCTGGCCTCGGCGCTAATGTGGCCCAGGGTTTCACCGGGTTTGTGCAGCGTGGGCAATTGCCCGGGACGCACCGCCAGCGCCTGCCATTTCCAGTCGGCGGGAGCGGCCCAGCGCAGGCGTTTGAAGTCGAAGGGCAGGTAGCCGACGCAACAGCCCACCGAGTCGACAAAGCGCCCGCACAGACGATGGGTGAGAAACCCCGAGAGCAGCAAAAACTTGTCAGTCGCCGCCCACACTTCAGGCTGATGGCGCGCGATCCAGTTGGCCTCGGCCTGAGCGCGAAAATAATCCACGGTGGCTTGCGCGCCGACCAGTTTGAACAGCCAGCCCCACGGCCCCTTGATCCCGCCTTCGACTTCGGTCTGGCGTTGATCGAGCCACAGAATCGCCGGGCGCAGCGGCTTGCCTTGGGCATCGACGTTGATCACTGTGCCGCGCTGGGTGGTCAGGGAGACGCCGGCAATCTGTGAACGGTCGATGCCGGTTTGCTGCCATAACTGCTGGCAGGCCTCCCCCAGTTTCGCCCAGTAATATTCCGGGTCCTGCTCGGCCCAGCCAGGTTGCGTCGAGTAATACGCCTGCAATTCAACCTTGCCTTTGCCCAGCAGATTGCCCTGCAAGTCGAAGAGCAGCGCGCGCACGCTCTGGGTCCCATTGTCGATCGCCAGCAGGTAACGCTTGTTCGGGGGGTTATCCATGGAGCTCTCTTCAATGGGCATTTTGCGAGGCTTCCGGCAAACCGTGGTGGCGTTGCCACAACGCTCGGTAACGCTGCAGCTCCTGTTGCCAATGCTCATCGTCCCAGCCCAGTCGCGGCTGACAGAGGTGACGAATGGCCGCAAAGTAATCCTCGCCGCCACGAGGCAGCAACAGACCCAAACGGGTGCGACGCAACAACAGGTCATCCAGGTGCAGGACCATTTCCGTGTCGCAGGCAAAGGCCAGTTCCGCCCACAAGGTGTCAGTGGCGCCAACGCTGTCATGGCCCAACTCGGCGATCAGTTGCGCCAGCCTCGGCAGGTCACGGCCATGCCGTCCGGCCAGGCGCCGCCATTGACTGCCACTGAGCCCCGCAATCGCCAGCGGTGGCACGACGGCAAACACCGGCGCGCCGTCATCACTGAGGGCGCGCCCGAGCATGGTCGCGCAGGCCTTGAGCACTTCGATGGCCTGCGGGCGAAAGGTCGTCAGCTTGCCGCCAGCCAGGGTCACGCAACCGGGTTCCAGCCACAGCACATGCTCGCGGGTTTCACTGGACGGTTTGCCCTGATGCTCACCCGCAGCGCTGCCAACTACCGGGCGCACGCCCGACCAGGTCGACAACACATCGGCGGCGACCACTTCAGCCTCGGGGAACTGCTGGGCACAGGCGGCCAGCAGGTAGTCGAGTTCCTCGGCGCTGATGCTCGCGCTCTGGTCCAGATCCTCTTGATGATCGAGGTCCGTGGTGCCGACCACCGTGGCACCTTCCCAAGGGAAAACAAACACCGGTCGACGGTCGCGCTCGTGCAGGAAGGTAAAGGCCTGCGCCACGGGTAGCCGCCAGCCCGGCAGCAACAAATGACTGCCACGCAAAGGGCGCAACTGACGCGGAGCATCGGACGGCCGCAAGCGTTCGGCCCAGGCGCCGGTGGCCACGGCCAACACAGCACAACGCAATTGCAGCGACGCACCGCCCTCGCAGTCCTCGACCTGAACCCCGCACACCCGCCCCTCTTCACGCAGCAACTGCTGCACACGCATCCCGTTGAGCACCATGGCGCCGTCGGCTCGCGCCTCGCCCAAAACGCGCATCACCAGACGGGCGTCATCGGTCAGTGCATCAACAAAACAGGTGCCGCCCAGTAGGTCATGTTGCTTCACCCCCGGCGCGAGATAACCCAGTTGCTGCGCGTCATGGAAGCGATGACTACGCCGCCCGGCCAACGCGTCATAGACGCTCAACAAACCACCCAGCACCCGCGGGCCGGGAAAGCCGCCACGGTAATGCGGCATCAAGAAACTCATCGGCTCCACCAGCCCCGGCGCTTCGTCGAGCAGGCGCTGGCGTTCGCGAACCGAATCGCGGGTCAGGCGCCACTGGCCCTTGGCAATGTAACGCAAGCCGCCATGGACCATTTTCGAGGAACGGCTGGAAGTGCCCCAGGCGAAATCGCGCTGTTCCAGCAGCAGGCAACGCCAGCCACGGCGCGCGGCTTCGCGCAGGATGCCGGCGCCGCTGATGCCGCCGCCAATGACAATCAGGTCCCAGGTTTCATCCGCCAGCGTCGGCAGCACGTGCTGCCTCCACGCCGCGTTCCAGTCGAGGCTCATGCTCGTCACTCCTGCAACAGCGTGCCAGGGTTCAGTCGCCCGGCCGGATCGAAATGCCGGCTCAGCGCCTGCAAGGTGTCCATCGCCAGCGCGCCCTTCTCCCGCAGCAAGTACGGCGCGTGGTCTTTGCCCACGCCATGCTGGTGACTGATGGTGCCGTGGTTGTCGACGATGGTCTGACTGGCGGCCTGTTTGAGCGCCTGCCAGCGAGCCAGGGTGGCAGCGTAGTCCGCTGCCGGGCGAAACACATAAGTGGTGTAGATGCTCGAGCCTTCGCCATAGACATGGGACAGGTGAGTGAACACATGCACCCGCTCGCCTTCAGCGGCCAAGGCGTCGCGCAGGCTGTTTTCGACCAGGCTCAGCAGGTTGTCGACATTGCTCCAGTCGGTGGCGGTTTCCAGGGTGTCGACCACATAACCGGCGTTCCACAGGTTCTCGCGCAGGTAAGGGAAACGGAAGCGGTTCTGCGCCCACTTCTTGCCGAGCAAGGTGCCGGTGAAGACGCCGCCGAAGGCCTTCAAGTGCTGCCGGGCCTGACTCAGGGACAGCGCATTTTGCCGCCGATTGCCGGTCACGCCGAACGTCAGCAGGCATTTGCCCGCACCGGCGCCACGCAGGGTGAGGTACTTTTCCAGCCAGGCAATTTGCTGCGGATGACCGGCCAGCGCCAGCTGGGTCTCGGTTTCCACCGCGTTGGACAAGCGCAGCATCGACAGCGGTACGCGCGCTTGGGCCAACTGGCGGATGGCTTGCAGCGCCTGCGGCCAATCGGGCAAAAACACCCCATAGAAACGCTCATCGGCCGGTAGTGCGCTGACCCGCACTTTGACCTCGGAAATAATCCCGAAACGGCCTTCACAGCCCAGCACCACCTCGCGCAGATCGGGACCGGCGGCCGAGGCCGGGAAAGTAGCGATTTCCAAAGGACCGGCAAAGGTTTCCAGGATGCCACCGGCGAACAATTGCTCGATCCGCCCGTAGCGCAGCGACTGTTGGCCACTGGATCGACTGGCGACCCAACCGCCAAGGGTCGACAGTTCCCACGACTGCGGAAAATGCCCCAGGGTGTAACCACGGGCGCGCAGCTGACTTTCCACCTGCGGCCCCGTCGCACCGGGGCCGAAAGTAGCCAGCAGGCTCTGTTCGTCGAGGTCCAGCAGGCGATTCATGCGGGCCAGGGAAACCGTCACCACCGGCCGTGCGGAACTCGGCGGATTGATGTGCCCGGCCACCGAGGTGCCGCCGCCATAAGGAATCAGACACAGGTCCTGCGACTGGGCGAGCGCCAGTAACTGGCGAATCTGTTCGGCGCTCTCGGGGAAGGCAACGGCGTCCGGATAAATCCCCGGAGCCCCTTCGCGCAACGCCAGCCAGTCCGGCAGGCTCTGCCCCCGCGCGTGCAGCAAACGATCATGCGCAGTCACGCTATACGAGGGATGTTCCGACAACCGCGAGGCCGGCACGCGGGCCAATGCCGTCTCGAGCGTTGCATCGGGCAGCGCTCGGCCGGCACCTAGCCGTTCAGCGAGAAATCCCGCGCCCTGAGCCGGCAGCTCGACCACCGTGGTTGCATCTCCCCAGCCGTTCCAGCGTCGCATGCGTGTGTCCTTTTGCGGTTCTGATCAGTGATATTTCAGAGCTCCATACTAGTCAGCTGCCGAAAAGTGTCACGGTCGCATCCGGCCAGTTCGAGTAGCCAATTGAGTCAAACGTCGCGCAAACGTCAGCCATTTACTTTAGCGGTGGTTTCAACTTACCTTTCAGGGCAATCACCCGCGCACGCGGGCTTTGATCAAAGGACTACGATCATGCAATCCCTGGGCTTCACCTCGGTCCCTCCGCTGCTCAAATACTTGCGCCATGCCGAACAACTGGGCATGGCCATCGAGCCTGCGTTGGCGGCGGCCGGGTTGCAGGCGCAGCAGTTGAGCGACAACAGCCTGCGATTGCCGGGCGAAGCACATGAACGGTTGCTCGATTATTTCTGCGAACATTCGGGCGATCCGTTGTTCGGCCTCAACGCCGCGCGTTTTGTGTTGCCCAACTCCTGGAGTGTGCTGGGTTACATCACCATGAACTGCGCAACGCTGGGCGATGCCATGAGCCGCATCATGCCGTTCGAAAAGCTGGTGGGAGACATGGGGGTCAGCCGCGCCGAGGTGCAGGACAGTCACGTGCACCTGATCTGGACGTGCCGTCATCAACGGCCGCGAATCCGCCGGCACCTGGTGGAAAACGTGCTCGGTTCCTGGCTGCAATACGCGCGCTGGATCGCCGATACCCAGCTGTCGCCGGCCGCCGTCTGGCTCGAACATGCACGTCCGGCCGACACGACGCTGGCGCAGTACGAACGGTTCTTCGACTGCCCGGTGCTGTTCGACCAGCCTTATTCGGCGCTGATTGTGCCGTTGCCGTATTTGCAGTTGCCCTTGCGCCAGGCCGATCCGCAATTGCTGCGCACCCTGGAAGAACATGCCCTGGGATTAATGGCCACGCTGGAGGACGCGTCGCTTGAGCAGCGGGTCAAAAGCATCCTGCGCCAGTTGCTCAAGGAAGGGTTGCCCCGCAAAGAACAGGTGGCCGAGCAGTGCGCCGTGTCGGTGCGCACGCTGCAACGCCAGTTGCATCAGGCAGGCACTTCATACCAGCAGATCCTCGATGACCTGCGCCAGGAACTGGCCGAGCATTACTTGCTGAACAGCAACTTGCCGATTCAGGACATCGCCCAGTACCTGGGTTTCACCGAACCCCGCTCATTTCACCGTACGTTCAAAAGCCGGCGCGGGATGCCGCCCGGCGAGTTTCGCCAGACCCACCGGTCGTCGGACGAAGGCTGAAACTCAAACACTGATCGCATTGGTAAACACCAACCGATTGCCGAACGGATCGGCGATGGTCATGTCCTGGCTACCCCACGGCATAGCCTGGATCTGGGGTTTTGCGAAGGTGTATTCCTTGGCCAGCAACTGCTGCTGGAACGCTTCCAGTTCATCCGTTTCGATGCGCAATGCCGAGCCCGGTGTGGCGTCGCCGTGGTGTTCGGACAGGTGCAGCACGCATTCGCCCCGGGAGACTTGCAGGTACAACGGGAAGTTGGCTTCGAAGCGATGCTGCCAGTCGATCTTGAAGCCCAGGAAGTCGACGTAAAACTCCACGGCTTTGGTTTCATCGAAAATCCGCAGGATCGGGGTGACTTTGCCGAAGCTCATGGGTTGCTCCTGGTTGAAAAGACCCAGTGTAGCTGGGCTGGATGTCAGCGCTTCGGCTCGGCGCGAGGTTTCTTTAATCTCACAGTGCCACCATGAGACATAGTTCAAAAGTTCGCCCTGTAGGAGCTGCCGAAGGCTGCGATCTTTTGATCTTAAAACCCCAAACGCAAATCCCCTTCCCGCGCCAGAAACCGCCCTTCCCTGCGGCCGTTCGCCTGCCCATCGACATAGCTTAGAACGCCATTAACCCAAACCCCGTCAATCCCTTCCGCCGCCCGCTGCGGATCATGAAAATCCGCCACGTCGCGAATGGTCAGCGGATTAAACAACACCAAATCCGCCCAATGCCCTTCACGAATCTCGCCCCGTTCCTTCAAGCCAAAGCGCGCCGCCGACAACCCGGTCATTTTGTGCACGGCGGTGTGCAGCGGAAAAAGCCCGACGTCACGGCTGAAATGTCCGAGTACTCTTGGGAACGCGCCCCACAAGCGCGGGTGCGGAAACGGGTCTTCCGGCAAACCGTCGGAGCCGACCATCGACAACGGATGCGCGAGAATCCGCCGCACATCCGCCTCGTCCATCCCGTAATACACCGCACCGGCAGGTTGCAGGCGTCGGGCGGCGTCGAGTAACGGCACACCCCACTCGGCGGCGATGTCGATCAAGTCGCGGCCACCCAGCTCAGGATGCGGCGTCGACCAGGTGATGGTGATGCGGTGGGCGTCGGTGACTTGCTTGAGGTCCAGGGTCGAAGAACTCGCCGCGTAGGGATAACAATCGCAGCCCACCGGGTGGGTTTTCGCGGCGAGTTCAAGAGACGCCAACAGTTGCGGACTGCGGCCCCAGTTACCGACGCCCGCACACTTGAGGTGAGAAATGATCACCGGGGATTGGGCATGACGAGCGATCTGGAAGGCTTCGTCCATGGCCTCCAGCACCGGTTCGAACTCGCTGCGCAAATGGGTGGTGTAGACCGCGCCGAATGCGGTCAGCTCTTCAGTCAGTTGCATCACTTCATCGGTGGACGCCGAGAAGGCACTCGCATAGGCCAGGCCTGTGGATAAACCCAACGCGCCCGCCGCCAGACTATCGCGCAGTTGCTCGCGCATCGCGCTGATTTCGTCCGGCGTGGCGGTGCGAAACAGGTCGTCGAGGTGATTGCTGCGCAACGCCGTATGACCGATCAGCGCCGCCACGTTCAACGTGGTGTTGGCCGCTTCGACAGCGGCGCGGTAATCGCTGAAGCGTGGATAAACAAACGCCGTCGCCGGACCGAGCAGGTTCATCGGGTCCGGCGGATCGCCGCGCAAACTGACCGGTGAAGCGCTGATCCCGCAGTTGCCGACGATCACCGTCGTCACACCCTGGCTGAGCTTGGGCAGCATCTGCGGCTGGCGGATGACCACGGTGTCGTCGTGGGTGTGGACGTCGATGAAACCCGGCGCCAGCACTCGGCCGGCGGCGTCGACTTCTTCAGTGGCGCGGGCGTCGTGCAAGTCGCCGATGCGCTCGATGCGCCCGTTCAGAATCGCCACGTCAGCGGGATAACCGGGGCTGTTGCTGCCATCGATGATCAGGGCGTTGCGAATCAGCGTGTCGTACAACATATCAGTCTCCCGGCAGCAGCTCAGCGTCAGCTCCTGCCCTTGATCAAATGGTGATCGAATCCTTGCTCCACCAGATAGCGCCACGCTACCTGGACATCCTCGGGAATCACCTGCTCGGCCTGAAAGCCCAGCGAAGGGTAAACCATGATGCGGTGCACATCGCCGACCATTTCGTCGATCAACCCCAAGACCCCAATCAGGTTGCTGACCTCGCCCGGAAAACTGAACGACGGCGCATCTACGCAAGCCTCAATCCCGGGCCACTGAACGGGCAAGGTCAACGCCACGCGCCGGATCGAGTTCGGCTTGGTCAGGAATGTCGCTCGGCGCACGTAGGGAAACAGCGCTTTGGCAAACGCAATGTTCTCGGCAAAGTTGGTAGCGCGCGATTCAAGGGTGAATTGATCCGCCGATACCCCCAGCGCCATGGCCCGTTGCGCGAAAATATCGGCTTCGGTTCTCGCCCACAAATACTTCGTCCAGTTTCCGGTATTGCCGGTAAACAGAAGATGCGGCGCAACGCCTTTTTTCAGCAACTCACAGGCGTAATCACACACCCGCAAATCGTAAGACCCGCAGACGACAATCAGCTCGCACGGGCTGTGTTTACGGCCAGCGCCGAGGAAGTCCCAGAGGACGGTGGCGTGTTCCAGTGTAGGTGTCATGAACGAGCAATCCTTTGCGCCGCGTGCCGACGGATGAACAGACCGCCGTCAGCATAAGTGTGTGTACCTGACTCGGTCAGCGAGACCGGTAGCGCAAAGAAATCGGCACATAACTGCGCAGCACCGTGAGTGGTCAACGATTGATCATCGCCAATGCCGATACACAGCGCGCCGCTGCTGATCGCCGCCCGCACGCCGCTGACCGAGTCTTCGAACACCAGGCATTCATCGCTCTGACGATCCAGTTGCGCGGCCGCCAACCGATAGGCGTCGGGCGCCGGTTTGCCATTGCGCACGTCGTCGCGGCAGATGATGCTATCGAAGGTCGAGGCCAGGCCGTGTTGCTGCAAGACGTACTCGACACGCTCACGCCAACTGCTGGTCACCAAGGCCAGCGGCACGGCGCAATCCTTCAGTCGGGCAATAAATGTGGCGACGCCCGGCACCAGCGAACAGGCCGAGACCTGCTCGATGGCATCGACTTCCTTCTTGATTGCCAGACGCTGTTGTTCGTCAAACTGACCGAACAGAGCCTGCATCGTGTGGCCGCCCGGACGACCGTGAATGTGCTCGGTGATAAACGCCCGGTCGACGGCAATACCGTGGTGTCGCGCGACGGTGGTCCAGGCGAACTCAATGACTTCGCGAGACTGGATCAGCACACCGTCCATATCAAAGCAGACGGCTGTAAACGTTCGTTGTGTCATGAGTTGAACTTCGCATCCTCTGGTGAGCAATAAACGCCAACAATGTTCCGATCAAGGCAAACAGCGCCATCACGTAGTAGGACCACTGCGGCTGTGTTTCGTACAAATACCCGGCAAAAGGCGTGGCCAGCCCCATGGGTAACGCAACGGCCAGCGAGTAATAAACGCCCTGGGTAAAGACCTGAATATCCTGCGGCGCGTGATCGCGAATAAACCGCATGATCGCCGAGTGATACGCGGCAAAACTCAAGGCATGCAGGCACTGCCCCAGCAGAATCACCGACACCGCGTCACTGTTGGAAAACAGCGCCCAGCGCAGCGCGGCACAGACACTGGAAAACATCACGATGGCCAAGGGCGAACACACAGCCAGGACCTTATTGGAGAGCGCGAAATAGGTGATCTCCGCCATCACTGCCACCGACCAGAACGCACCGATATAAGCCGAAGAGTAACCCTTCACGCCCCAACCGATAGACGCCGTGGAAAAGTACAAGGTGTGGCTCAGTTGAATAAAACTGGCGGCGGCAATCGCGATCAACAGGCTTTTGTGCGCAAACAGCGCTTTCCAGTCAGGTCGTTTAATCGCGCGGCTAACCGACTGCAAATGCTCCCTGGAGACTCGCCTTTTCAAACGCAGACACGCCAAAGCAGTCAACAACATGCTGGCTGCTATCACGATCGGCACCCAGGACTGACTGTACTGCGCGAACAACAAGCCACCGAGGGTCGAGGTCAGGATAAACGCCGAAGAGCCCACCGCCCGGACCCAGCCATAGTTCTGCAGTGCTTGTTTGTCACGCTTGAGCAGATAGGACTCGGACAAGGGCAGCACCACCATCCACAGCCCGCCAAACAGAATACTCAGGCACACAAATATCCACAGGTGCGCCGGCATGAAATAAAACAGCAACGTGCAGAACGCCGCCGAGAAACCGAGAAAAGCCGCGAGACGCAGTTGGTCCACGCGCCAATCGGCCGCGTACGTAATAAACACCCCGGTAAACACCTGAGGCCAATAAGCCGCCGCGATCAGCAGGCCTATCTGACTGGCGCTGAAGCCCAGCGAATCCAGCCAGGTCGGCCAGAACGGATAGATGATCCCCTCTGCGGCAAAGAACCCGAAAAAGATCAAATACATTCGTTAACCATACGCTCGACACTCCAAAGCAGGGCTCCAAGCGGAGCCCTGAATACATCCATCCATTACTCGAAGCGTTGTTGGGTGAAGCTGTTTTTGCCTTTGCGCCAGACGATCAGCGATTCACTCATCACCACCAGATCGACCATGCCTTCTTTCAGCGCATCCAGTGCATCCTGAGAAGAACACACGATTGGCTCTTCATGCCGGTTGAACGAAGTGTTGATCAAGGCTGCCTGGCCGGTTTTGTCGTACCAGGCATTGAGCAGGCGATGCATGAAGGCATCCCCTTGTGGCCGAATGATCTGCGGCCGGGCGGTGCCATCGATGTGCACCACCGCCGGGCTGGCCTCGCTGAACTGCGGATGACAATCGTAGGTCATGGTCATGGTGTCTGCCGCCACATGGTCTTCTTCCCAACCGACGTAACAGGCTGCAGCTTGTTCAATGGCCGTGACCGGGCCAAACGGCATGAACTCGGTGCGGTGCATGCGCTTGTTCAGCCAATCGTTCACGTCGGCATCCTGGGCGTGATAGACGATGCTGCGGTTACACAGCGAACGCGGCCCGAATTCCATCTTGCCCTTGAACATGCCCAGCACCTGATTTTCCAGCAGCGCCTCGGTCAGGACCTCGATGATGTTCGACGGCGTGTGGTAACCGAGTTCGGGGTAGTCGCGATGGATCAGGTTGATGTTCTGCGAAACGCTGCGCGACTGCGGCCCGAGGGTCATCGCCGGGTTCTTGAAGCGAGTGCCGTTCTCAAGGTAAGCCGCCCCAACCGCCGCCGCCAGCGCCAGGCCGCCATCGCCCATGCACGGCAACACGTAGACGTTTTTCACCCCCGGAATCTCGCGCAGGCGCTGATTGAGTTTCACGTTGCCGAACACCCCGCCGGCCAGGCACAGATTGGTGCTTCCCCGTAGGGCCAGGTGATGCGTGACCGTCGCCACCAGCAGGTCTTCGGTATGGCGTTGCACGGCAGCGGCGATATCCTCGGGGGTTTCCCGGGAGAACAGGGTTTCCAGCGGTTCGCTGAAGTGGTTGTAGGACGGCAGGAACAAGTCACCGCAGCAAGCCTTGATGCGCCCGTCTTCAAAACGAATCATCTGCTGCATGACCCCCAGCAGCTTTTGCGGATCGCCGAACGCAGCCAGGCCCGTGACCTTGCCTTCATGCCGATTGGGCTTGTAACCGAGTAAGTGAGTAATCCGGCCGTAGAAATAACCGAGGCTGTCGACGCTGGTTTCGCGTTGCAGCACAGTGGTTTCGGTCGGGCTGTACCAGGTCACGGTCAAGGACTGGAAATCGCCGCGCCCGTCGCAGGTCAGGGTCAACGCCTCGTCGAACGGTGAACAGACATAAGCACCGAGGGCATGACACTCATGGTGATCAATGTAATAAGCCTTGCCGGCCAAACCATTGGCTGCAATGTATTGGTCAAACTCGGCTCTTTTCTCTTTATCATTCTTTACTTCGTCAGTCACACGCTGGCGAAATTGTGCGAGGCCCTGAGGATTATTCCTGACCTCTTCAACGATTCGATCGAAATACAACTCAAGGTGCTTATCGGCACTGAAACCGGCGTTCCAGCCATACGCAACATAATTGACATCTTCCAGCGACAAGCCAGCCTGACTTAATACAAACTCAATGGACTTAGCAGGCCAGATCTTATGATCTTTAATTCGGGTAAAGCGCTCTTCACTGACCGCCGAAAGAATCTGACCATCACGTACCAGGCAGGCACCCGACAAATCATTGTTAGTAATGCCTAAAATGATCATAACTATTCCTTGTTCTTGCCAATTGCAGTGATGACTGTGCCCATACTCGAGGAGTGCAGTGCTCTAGCCTGGTGCTTATGAACGAATTTCAGGCATCAAGTGCCGAACGTCATATAGCGTGGGAAGGCGACGTCATGTGGCTCGCCGGGATAGGCCTTTACGAGAAGGCGTCAAGAGTATTTGTTGCCATCGCAAGTTCCTTTTGCAAAAAAATCCACGCGCATTTACCTGTGTACCCGGCCTGATGCCGGGATAACAAGTTGTTGACGGACACTTCACAGGCTTGCCATCGGAGTTGACTATGTTGATTCAGGTAACAGCCTAGTAGGAATTTTCCGAACACCTCTGTACATCACCCACTAAAAATTAAATATCACCCCATGCATAAATTAAATACCACCCTAAGCCCCTTTATTTTCGGGGACTTAAATAGCAAATAAAATATTAATCTTCAGACATAAAAAAGCCCGCCCGAGAGCATATTGCTCACGGGCAGGCCATACATTGAAACTTCAAGCAGATTCAGCCATCGATCACATCACACCATTTCGTGCAGGATCCACTCGGTCACCGAAGTCCGCTTCGGCGCCCAGCCCAGCAGTTCCCGCGCATGCTTGCCGCGAACCCGGCTGTTCGAACCCAGGCCATAGTTGGCCATTTCATAACCCCATTCGGCTTCGGCGTCTTTGAGCGGCCAGTCTTGTGGCTTGCCGAGCTTCAAGGCTTGCGCCATGGCGGTGGTCATGTCGACGAACGAGGATTCGCCGCTTTCAACGAAATAGAACGTGCCCGGTACGTTTTTGGTCAGCGCCAGCAGGTACAGGGCAACCACGTCTTCGATGTGCACGTTGGACCAGATGTTCTGGCCCGTGCCGACGTGGCGGACCACACCACTTTTGCGTGCCTGTTTGAGCAGGCGCGGCAACTGCACGCTGTCGCGCTTGACGCCCAGGCTGTGGCCGTAGATCAGCGTGTTACAGATGACGGCGGAGTTCACTCCGTCCTTTGCGGCGGCGAGAATCAGGTTGTCGATGGCCACGCGTGCGGCTTTGTCGACAGTCGGCTCCGGCAGGTTGTCTTCGTAGTAGATAACGTCGCTGGACTTACCGCCCGACGCATCGCCGACGATGCTCGAACCGCTGGTGTGCAGGAACACTTTGTTCGAACCGCGCAGCGCATCGAGCAAGGCTTCCACGGCCGCGCGATGGTCGCTGCTGGCCGCGTTGATCACGGCGTCGGCGGCGCGGGCCTGTTCGGCCAGCAGGCCGCTGTCATCCAGCGTGCCGATCACCGCAGTGATGCCCAGCGCGGTCAGTTCTTGGGCTTGCTCGGCGCTACGCACCTGGCCGGTAACTTTATGGCCGGCCTGGACCAGACCGGTGGCGATGGAGCCGCCGATAAAACCGGCGGCGCCGGTAACGAATACGTTCATGGAGAAACTCCCTGCGTGAATAAGTGATGCCACGAGTATCAAGGACCGATCCCTGTCGAAACATACCCGCTGGCCCAATTCACTCTTGCGCAGGGGTCACGAATCAGCCTTTGAAATCCGCATTCGCGTAAACCGCCAACTTGCCCTGGATGAAGTCCAGGAAGCACTGAATGCGTAGGGCAAGTTGCGAGTTGCGGTAGTACACCGCGTTGATCGGCTGGCGATAGCCGCTGTTGAAATCCGCCAGCACCACCTTCAGGCGCCCGGCGCGAATGTCTTCAATGGTCATGAAATGCGACAGGCAGGCAATGCCCTGGCCTTCCAGCGCCAGTTGCCGCACGGTCTCGCCACTGGAGGCGTTGATCGCCGCGTTGATCGGCCAGCGATCACCGTGCACATGGCGCAGCGGCCATTGGTTGAGGCCTTCGTTCTGGGTAAAACCGAGCAGCGCGTGGCCGTTGAGGTCGGCAACGGCGGCGGGTGTGCCGTGTTGCTCAAGATACGCCGGGCTGGCCACGATGTGCAGCGGGCTGCAACCCAGTGATCGGGCGTGCAAGGTCGAGTCGGCCAAGGTGCCGATGCGGATGGCGATGTCGGTGCTTTGTTCCAGCAGGTCAATGATCAGGTCGTTGCTGTTGAGTTCGAGCTGGATGTCCGGGTAGAGCCGGCGGAACTCATCGATGTACGGCACGATGGCGTGCAGCATGAAGGGTGATGCGGCGTTGATGCGCAGGCGCCCGGACGGGGTTTGCTGGCGGGAATTGAGGCGTTCTTCGAGCTCGTCCATCTGATCGAGGATCAGCTTGGCGTGTTCGAAGAAATACTTGCCCTCCTCGGTCAGGTCCATGCGCCGGGTGGTGCGGTTGATCAGCGTGGTGTCGAGCTTGGCTTCGAGCCGCGACAGCGTGCGACTGACCGCCGACGGCGTTTGCCCGACCTGCTCCGCCGCAGCCGAAATCGACCCGCATTCAATCACGCAGACGAAAATCTGCAATTCATCGGATCTGGCTTTCACGTGGGTCCCTTATCGAATATTCCTGTGGCAAATCCCTAATGGCATGGGATTACTGTGGCGAGGGGCTTGCCCCGTTCGACTGCGCAGCAGTCGCAAAACCCGTGCTTGCGGTGTGTCAGAAAAAACCGACTCGCTGGTTTCAGGGCCGCTTCGCAGCCCAACGGGGGCAAGCCCCCTCGCCACAGGTCAGGCTTTCGATAGTAGCTGACAGTCAGGCCTTGAGACCAAACACCTCAATCAAATGCTGCTCATACCGCGCCATGTCGCGTTCGATGTCCGGGCGTTTCATCACGTCCACGCACAGAAACGTCGGCAAACCGGTCATGCCGAGGAAGGTGTTGGCCTTGTGGAACGGGAAGTACACCGCGTCTACGCCTTTGGCTTCAAAGAAGTCAGTCGGGTCGTCAAACGCTTGCTGCGGTGCATTCCAGGTCAGGGACAACATGTATTGCTTGCCCTGCAACAAACCACCGCTGCCGTACTTTTGCGACGCATCGGAACGGGTGCGGCCGTCACTAGCGTAAAGGCTGCCGTGGCCTTCGGTGAAGACTTCGTCGATGTACTTTTTCACGGTCCACGGCGCGCCCATCCACCAGCCCGGCATCTGGTAAATGATCACATCGGCCCAGACAAACTTGGCGACTTCTTCCGCGAGGTCGTAGCCCTCGTCGATGAAGGTGCTCTTCACATCTACGCCGCCGCGATCCAGCACGCTGAGCGCGGTGCCGTGCAGGGTGGCGTTGTAGCGGCCATCGGAGTGGGCGAACTTTTTGCCGCCGTTGAGCAAGAGGACTTTTTTCATGAGAGGTCTCAGAAGGCTGGAATTTGATGGCGGCAGAGTAACGACCCACCTCGCGCGGAATAAGCGCCGGATTCACAAAATTCATTTGACCAAAACGCACGAATCGATAGGCGATTGTTGCCATAGACTTTCGCCGATTCTTTACTTGAGGGAGATTTTCGATGAGTGACGTACAAGGCTTCATCCTGCACGCCAAAACCCGCCCGGAAAAAGCCGAGGCCTTCGAAACGCTGTTTCGCGCCTACGTCGAGCCGAGCCGCGCCGAACCCGGTTGCATCGAGTACCACATGCTGCGCGACAAGCAGGACCCGACACTGTTTATCTTCTACGAGATCTGGCAGTCCCAGGCCCACCTGGACGTGCACTCGAACCTGCCGCACATGCAGCAGTTCCGCGATCAGCGCATGGACTATCTGGAGCAGGATTTCGACATCCGCCCGATCGACATGCTCAGTTCGTCATCGGCTAGCCGCTGACCAGCAAGTGGCCGCCGAGCACACCGAGGCCGATAAAGAACACTCGCTTGAACAACACGGCGCTAATCCGCTGACGCAACCATTGCCCGAGCAACATGCCGAGCACCGCAGGGATCAACGCCAGCAACGAGGCGCTCAACTCACCACCGCCGAGGGCGCCGCGCCAGAACAGGCCGACGGCGAGTGCCAGGGTCGAGACGGTGAACGACAGGCCTAGCGCCTGCACCAGTTCGTCTTTGTTCAGACCCAGTGCTTGCAGATAGGGCACTGCCGGAATCACGAAAACGCCGGTGGCCGAGGCAATGACACCGGTCAGTACGCCGCAGAGTGGTCCGAGCCAACGCTCGGTGCGACTGCCGACGCGCATCGTCGGTAGAAACAGACCGCTCAAGGCGTAGATCAACAACGCCGCGCCCAATCCCCGTACCACCCAATGACCACCGGCCATGCCGATCCATACTGTGCCAGCGCCGGTGCCGATGAAGATCGCCAGCAGCATCGGCCACAAGCGTTTGATCAGCCCTTGCAGGTGCCCGCCGAATACCAGTTGCCAGACGTTGGTCAGGGTCGCGGGGATGATCAACAACGCCGCAGCCTGCGACGGCGCCATAGCCAGACCGAGCAGGCCCATGGCGATAGTCGGCAGGCCGAGGCCGATCACACCTTTGATCATCCCGGCCAGCAGGAAGGTGGCGATGACCAATATAGACAGGGCCAGACCGAGGTTTTGGTAGAACGTGGCGAGTGTGTTCATGGGGCTATCCTGAGCCCTGACTGCTGGGTTGAAAATCTGCCATATACTGAGGCTGCCTCTTGTTATGGTAGAGGCTAATGACCTCGCTGCGGCTGCTGACGCCATCGCTCCCACAATGGAATTGCGCCATACAGAGATCCCCGGTGGGAGCGAGCTTGCTCGCGATGGCGCCCGATGGGACAACAAAAAACCTGAAGGTGTAACGATGCACTTCGACCTGACCGACCTGCGTCTCTATCTGAACATCCTCGACACCGGCAACATCACCGCCGGCGCCGGGCTTAGTCATCTGTCCCTGGCCGCCGCCAGCGCGCGCATCCGGGCCATGGAAGCCTCGCTGGGCATCGAGTTTCTACAACGCAATCGCCGCGGCGTCACGCCAACGCCGGCCGGCAAAGCCCTGGCACAACACGCCAGGGTTCTGCTGCAACAGGCTGAACGCATGCAACAGGACCTCGCCGACTATGCCAAAGGGGTCAAAGGCCAGGTGCGGTTGTTGTGCAACACCACCGCGATCACCGAATACCTGCCGGAGTTGCTCGCAGACTTCCTGCGCGAGCACCCTAACCTCGACATCGACCTGCAAGAACTGCCCAGCGCCCGCATCACTCACGCCCTGCGCCAAGGCGCGGCGGACCTCGGTATCGTCACCGATGCGGTAGACACCCATACCCTCGAAACGCTGCCCTTTCGTGATGATCCACTGGTGCTGATCATGCCCCGCGACCATCCCTTGGCCGACGTCCAGACACCCAGTTTGAGCGACACCTTGTTTCACGATTACGTCGGGCTACCCGCCAACAGCGCATTGGCGGTGTACCTCGAAGAACAGGCGTTACACGCCGGTATCCGCATGCAAATCCGCATCCGTGCGGAAGGTTTCGACGGGGTGATTCGCATGGTCGCTCGCGGCGCAGGGCTGGCGATTGTGCCGCTGGCCGCGATCCAGCGCCGGGGTGTCGATCAATCGTTCAAATGCGTTGCCCTGAACGACGACTGGGCACAGCGAAAACTGCTGCTGTGCGCCCGCTCATTCACCAGCCTGCCCGGTTATGCCAGAGCCTTGCTCGAGGCCTTGCTCGCTGGGTGAGGCAACTTTGGCTTTTCTAAAAAACAGGCCATAAACCAGCGAGAGGATCAGCAGGAACGGCACGCCAAAAACCAGCGTCATCTTGAAGGCTTCGGTGAAGTAAGTGGTGATCATCACCGCCCCCATCAGCACCAGCCCTAACAAGGTGGTGTAGGGAAACAGGCGCATGCGAAACGACAGTTTTCGCTCACCGTTGCGCTCGTGATAGCGACGGAAGCAGTAGTGGGTCAGGAAGATCATGAACCAGGTAAAAATGGCGCCGAACATCGAGATCGCCATCATCAAGGTGAAGGAGCTTTCCGGGTACAGGATGTTGAGCAAGGTGGCCAGGGCGATGCCCGAACTCGACAGCAACAAGGCATTCAACGGGATCCCGCTCTTGCTCAACACACCCATCGATTTTGGCGCATAGCCGCCACGCGAAAGGCTGAACATCATGCGCGTGGTGATGTAGAGCTGGCTGTTCATCGCCGACAATGCCGCGATCAGAATCACGAAATTCATCACGCCGGTAGCGCCGGGAATACCAATGGTTTGCATCACCGTCACGAACGGGCTTTGAGCGTGACCGGCCTGAACCCACGGTACGATGGCCAACATCAGCGCCAGGATCAGCAGGTAAAACACCACCAGTCGCACGATGGTCGCGCGAAAAGCCTTCTTCACCGCCTGCTCCGGATCCTGCGCTTCACCCGCCGCCACCGCGATCATTTCCACGCTCAGGTAGCTGAAGATCGAGACGATCACCGCGATCCACATGCCTTGCAGACCATTTGGGAAGAAGCCGCCATGGGCGGTGTAGTTGTGGACGCCGTACGCCGGGTTGCCAGACCCGAACACCACATACACCGCGAGAATGATAAAGCCGACAATCGCGCCGATCTTGATGGTCGAGAACCAATACTCGAAGGTGCCGAACGTCTTCACGCTGATCGCGTTGAGTACGATCAGGATGCTGGAGAACGAGACGATCCAGATCCATTCCGGCACGTTGGCAAACCAGTACTTCATGTACATCGCCACCGCCGTCACTTCCGTGCCGACCGCCAGCACAATCGCGGCCCAATAGGCATAGCGCACCAGAAACCCGGCCAACGGGCTGACATAGAATTCGGCATAGGCGCCGAACGAACCCGAGGTCGAATGGGCCACGGTCATTTCAGCCAGGCAGCCCATCAACAGCAAGGTGATGACGGCACCAATGGCGTAGCTGAGCAGCACGCTCGGCCCGGCATAACCAATGGCGTAGGCACTGCCCATAAACAGCCCGGTGCCAATCGCACCACCGATGGCGATCATGCTCATCTGGCCCGAAGTCAGTTGGCGCCGCAGTCCCTGCTCACGTTTGGATATGGTTTCAAAACCGGTTTTGTCGGTCATTTTTCCAGCCTCTGAATATTGTCTTTCTTGAGGAGAGCACGTCGTTGGGATCAGCCATACACAGCAGCATACGGATCAGAAAATACTCAGTGGATACTCGATGATGACCCGGATTTCATCGTTGTCAGTGGTGTCTGCCTGGGCGACCTGACGGGTGGATCGCAACGTGGCCTGACGCACGCGCACCGACAGGTCTTTGGCCGTGCCCGATTGCACGACATAGCGGGCTTCGATGTCACGTTCCCAGCGCTTGCCGTCACTGCCGTAACGTCCGTACGCGCCGTTGACGCCGCCGTCATAGTGGCTGTCGTCGATATGATCGCCATTAACGTAACGCGACATGAAGCTCAGGCCCGGCACGCCGAAAGGCGCCATGTCCAGGTCATAACGCAGTTGCCAGGAACGTTCGTTGGGGGCGTTGAAGTCGACGATCTGTATTGAGTTGGCGAGAAAAATCGAAGCGCCCGGCTGCTGGTCGAACCCCAGATAATCGAACGGTTCATCACCGTCGACGCGTTGGTAAGCCAGGGTCAACCGGTGAGCGCCGACCTTGTAGGCGGCGGCCATCGACCAGGTGGTGTTGTCGATCTTGCCCGCCAGGCTCTGGCCAGTGTCGTTGGTGCGGTAAATGTTGAAGTCCAGGTTCAACGACTGGTTTTCACTCACCGGGTAGGTGTAGTTGGCATTGGCGTAGTACTGCCGCCAGATATCGGTGAACTGTGAACCGTAGAGACTGACGCTCAACTGATCGTTCAACGCGTAGCTGCCGCCCAGGTAGTCGACGCTACGTGTTTCCACGCCGGCATATAGCGCTTTCAGGGCGCCGTCGCTATTGGTCGACGCACTGTCATTGCCAGAGGTGAAGTGCCCGGCGTCGAGCAGCAGTCCTTTCAATTCGCGGCTGGTCAGTTGGAAGCCGTTGGCCTGCTGGGTGAACAGTCGCGCATTACCGGTACCAAACACCGGGTTGAGCGGTGTCAGGTTGCCGTACTTGAGTTCGGTCTGCGAGATCCGCGCCTTCAGCGCGCCACCCGCTTCGGAGTAATCATCTTCGGCACGACCATCGGCACCAACCGGCAGCAACCCGGTGCCGGTACGACCCTTGCCACTGTCGAGTTTGATCCCCAACTGCGCGTAGGCGTCGATCCCGAAACCGACGATGCCTTGGGTATAACCGGAACGGTAATCGAGCGAGATCCCGTGCGCCCATTCGTCCCGATAGTTTTGACCGCCAGGGTTGTTGAGGTTGTTGCGGTAGAAATAGAAGTTACGGTTGGTCAGCGTGAGGCTGCTGTCTTCGAGGAATCCATTGTCGGAGGCGGCGTAGGCCAATTGACCGAGGCAACTGCTGATGGCGAGCGGCAAGGCGGGCCAGAGGGACAGTTTCATTCTGCGTGCTCCTTATTATTGTGTTTTCACAGAACTGTTTATTTGAGGCGAGCGAAGCCCTGCTGCCGGCAAAACCCCAGCTGCAAGACAAGCAGGCGGATGTATCAGGTAACGCTGTGGCGGACCTGGAATTGCGCTTGCGACCAGGTTTTCTGATCAAGGATTTCGCCGAGGATCTGCACCGCATCCCAGACTTCGGTGAAGGTTGTGTACAGCGGGGTAAAACCGAAGCGCATGATCCGCGGCTCGCGGTAGTCACCGATCACACCACGGGCGATCAGGGCCTGAATTACGGCGTAACCTTCGGCATGTTCGAAGCTGACATGGCTGCCACGCTTTGCATGTTCGCGCGGGGTGATCAGGGTCAGTTCGTGAGCGGCGCAGCGCTGCTCGACCAGTTCGATAAACAGGTCGGTCAGGGCCAGGGATTTGTGGCGCAGGCTGGCCATGTCGGTCTGGGCAAAGATATCCAGACCGCATTCGACCATCGCCAATGAGGTGATCGGCTGAGTGCCGCACAAGTAGCGAGCGATACCGCTGCTCGGCTCGTAGCCAGGCTCCATGGCGAACTGTCGCGAATGCCCGAACCAGCCCGACAACGGCTGCGCCACCAGATCACACAAATCAGGTGAAACCCAGACAAACGCCTGCGAACCGGGACCGCCATTCAGGTACTTGTAGGTGCAGCCGATCGCGTAATCGGCGCGCGCCTGATGCAGGTCGACCGCGACCGCGCCAGCAGAATGCGCCAGGTCCCAGATGGCCAGCGCGCCACATTCGTGGGTCAGCGTGGTCAGGGCCTGCATGTCGTGCATGTAGCCGGTTTTGTAGTTGACGTGGGTAAGCATGACCACGGCAGTGTCCTGGTCAATCGCTTGCGGCAGCTCTTCGGGGCTATCGACCAGACGCAAGGTGTAACCCTGCTGCAGCATATCTGCCAGACCTTCGGCGATGTACAGGTCGGTGGGGAAATTGCTGGATTCGGTAACGATCACCCGCCGCGTCGGCGACCTTGTGGCTTGCACACGCAAAGCGGCGCTGAGCACCTTGAACAGGTTGATTGAGGTCGTATCGGTCACCACCACTTCACCGTCACGCGCACCAATCAGCCCAGCCAATCGGTTGCCCAGATGCTCGCTGAGATCGCGCCAGCCAGCGCTGTTCCAACTGCGGATCAGGCCATTGCCCCATTCCTCGGCGATCACCTGTTGAGCGCGCGCCAAAGCAGCAACCGGCCGTGCACCCAGCGAGTTGCCGTCGAGATAAATCACCCCTTCGGGCAGCGCAAATTGCTGACGCAGCGGTGCGAGAGTGTCCTGCGCATCAAGCGCCAGGCAATCGTTTCTTGTAGTCATTGTGGGCCCTGTTTTTTTCAAGGATGTGCCGTCCGGGCAGATCGCGATAATCGAGTCGAGGAAGGTGCTCAGTGCCATGTTTCAGGCGTTTTCTGCACCGCCTCGGTGGAGAAATAATGAACGAAGCTTTGGAGAATTTTCGTGCAAAGTAACCAGCCATATAGTAGTTATCTCGCAGGAAATTCGAATCCAACCCCAATAAACGCGGATTTATTCAATCATGATTCTCGACGCCACAGACCTGCGAATCCTGCATCACCTGCAACAGGATGGCCGTATCAGTAACCAGGAATTGGCGGAGAAAGTAGCCCTCTCGCCGTCCGCCTGTTTACGCCGTTTACGCCTGCTGGAAAGTGAGGGAATCATCACGGGTTATCGCGCGGTACTGAGTGCCGAACGGCTGGGAATTGAACTGGAAGCCATCGTCCATGTGTCGTTGCGACAGGACGTCGAGGACTGGCATGAGACCTTCATCAAGAAGGTCCAGTTGTGGCCCGAAGTGGTCACCGCCTATGTGATTACCGGGGCGAGCAACTATGTGTTGCGGGTCCAGGCACGCAACCTCAAACACTTCTCCGATTTCATCGTCAACCAGCTCAACCGCACCGCGGGCGTCACCGATATCCGCTCTGAAATCGTCCTGCAAAAAATCAAGGAACGTGAGGAGTTGCTGGATTTGGTGGTGCGCAAGTAAAGGCCGCTGCGCCTAGTGCCGATCAGTTAAGCGATAGAGCGGGCGACGAATAACCCGTGGCGAGGGAGCTTGCTCCCGTTGGACTGCGCAGCAGTCCCCTTTCTTTGGATAGAGAGCGGGGCCGCTTCGCAGCCCAGCGGGAGCAAGCTCCCTCGCCACAGGTTCAATGTCATGCTTAACGGACTGGCATTTGCCGCTGCGCCCCTAGAAACCGCGCATGCGGCGGGCTTCGTTACGCTGCAAGGTCATGCTCGGGGATTCGTCGAACAACTTGCGGTACTCAACAGAAAAACGCCCGAGGTGGGTGAAGCCCCAGCTCAGGGCGATCTCGGAAATATTGCGCGCAGAACCGTGTTCAAGGATGTCCTGGCGCACGGCATTCAAACGGTATTTTTTCAGGTAAACCATCGGCGACAAAGCGAAGTACTTTTTGAAAGCCTCGAACAACTTGAAGCGTGAAACCCCGGTCGCGGCTTCGATGTCCTCAAGGTGCAGCGCTTCTCGGGCGTTGGCGTGGATGTATTGCCGGGCCCTGATCAGATAATGCGGCAACTTCACGCCCAACACGTTCCTCAGTTCTTCGGAGTAGTTGTTCGGCTGAGCGAGGATCAAGCCTTTGATCAAGGAACTCTCGATGTCCCGGGTGAACGCAACCTGCTCATATAATTCGCTGCTGCGCTCCAGTTCGGCGATGAAATACCGCGCCATCCGCCACCACGAAGCCGATGCCCCGTCGACCGCGTCCATTACCGATTCGAACCGCAGCGGCGCCTCCAGCGGTCGCTGCAACAGACCCTCCAGCGACTCACTCATGGCGGCGCGAGTGATGACCACCTGGACTTTGCGGCAATCGCCGGAGATCGCCAGCACCTGGTTTTCATTCGGTGAAATGATCACGCCCTGATCGCGGTTGGACTTCAACACACTGCCGTTCTTGCTCAACTCCTGCTCGCCCACCAGCGGCAAACTCAGGCTGTAGCTGCTGAAGTGTTCGGCGTCTTCGATGTCAACGGTGACGTCGGTGCCGTATTCGATAGTGCCCAACGTGGTGGCCATCGACTTGAACACATTGGCGCTGTGATGAAAGCGAATGCGCTCGGGGGTCGCGGTCACGAGACGATGCGGCCCGCAGATGCCAGACATCCAGGTCCTCGCACCCTCAAGGTCGAATCTATCAATACGAATGTCGCGAAACTGCGGATCAGTTTTGCTATTCATCACGGTGCACTCACGGCGATATTTTTCTGCGCGCTCTGACGGCGCGTATTCGGCTTGAAAACAGCAAGTTCCAAGCCACTAAACCGCCAGTCCAACCCAGTGGATAGCAATCACCGACTAAGTGGATAAAGCGGTCGCTTTGAACCTTGGGCGCGTCCTCGAACAGTACACCCGCCCAACAAAACAGTACCTGAATGCTGCAAACAGGTGCGGCCGTTTATCGCTTGGTGCCGGATTTGGGTAGGCGCTGCACGGTTTGATACGCGGGCCTGTTACCCGACGCGCACGAGATTGCCGAAGGCTGCGATCTTTTAGGCCCGCCACTGCCCGCCAATTTTATGGACTGCCTTCGCCGACAAACCGGATAGACCCCAACCTGCCCCACTCCCTCTAATGAGCACAACCGATTGGCCCGAACAAAAAAGGTACAGACCCATGAGTGGCGAAAAGAACGTCGAGCAGTGGAAAGCGTTTATTGAAGGCTGCCTGGACTTCCGTCCGACAGACGGCGTATTCCGGATCGCCCGGGATATTTTCACCGAGCCGCAGTTGTTCGATCTGGAGATGGAACTGATCTTCGAAAAGAACTGGATTTACGCCTGCCATGAAAGCGAGCTGGCCAACAATCACGACTTCGTGACGATGCGCGCCGGCCGCCAGCCCATGATCATACGCGCTGACGGCGACGGCCAGCTCAATGCACTGATCAACGCCTGCCAACATCGTGGCACGACGCTGACCCGCGTCGGCAAGGGCAACCAGTCGACCTTCACCTGCCCGTTCCATGCGTGGTGCTACAAAAGCGACGGCCGCCTGGTGAAGGTCAAGGCGCCCGGCGAATACCCCGAAGGTTTCGACAAGGCCACACGCGGCCTGAAAAAAGCGCGCATCCAGAGCTACAAGGGGTTTGTGTTTATCAGCCTGGATGTACACGCCGATAACAGCCTCGAAGACTTCCTCGGCGACGCCAAGGTGTTCTTCGACATGATGGTTGCCCAGTCGCCGACCGGAGAGCTGGAGGTGTTGCCCGGCAAGTCGGCGTACACCTACGACGGCAACTGGAAGCTGCAGAACGAAAACGGCCTGGATGGCTATCACGTCAGCACCGTCCACTATAACTACGTGGCCACCGTGCAACACCGCCAGCAGGTCAACACCGAGAATGGCACCAGCTCCAGCGGCACGCTGGACTACAGCAAACTTGGCGCCGGCGACGCCAACACCGATGACGGCTGGTTCGCGTTCAACAATGGCCATAGCCTGTTGTTCAGTGACATGCCGAACCCCGCCGTGCGCTCCGGCTACGCCACGATCATGCCGCGTCTGATCGAAGAGCACGGCCAGGAAAAAGCCGAATGGATGATGCATCGGCTGCGCAATCTGAACATCTATCCAAGCCTGTTTTTCCTCGATCAGATCAGCTCGCAACTGCGCATCATCCGCCCAGTGGCCTGGAACAAAACCGAGATCATCAGCCAGTGCCTGGGGGTTAAAAACGAGTCGGACGCGGATCGGGAAAACCGCATTCGTCAGTTCGAAGATTTCTTCAACGTGTCGGGCCTTGGCACACCGGATGACCTGGTGGAATTTCGCGAAGCCCAGCGTGGTTTCCAGGCGCGCCTGGAACGCTGGAGCGATATTTCCCGCGGCAGCCACCGCTGGGAAACCGGCGCTACGCCCAACAGCGAGTCCATCGGCATCGCACCGGCCATGACCGGCACCGAATTCACCCACGAAGGGCTTTACGTCAACCAGCACAGCAACTGGCAGAAATTCCTGCTCGATGGCCTGGAAGCGAAATCCCTGAAACTGCGTGAGGTGTGAACATGAATGCGCAATTGCAGTACCAGATCGAGCAGTTTTTCTACCGCAAATCCGAACTGTGCGATGCCCAGGAATGGGACGCCTACATCAACCTGTTCGACGAGCAGAGTGAGTTTCACCTGCCGCAATGGGACTCGGAACACGTCTACACCCGCGACCCCAAACGCGAAATGTCGCTGATCTACTACCCCAACCGTTCGGGGCTGGAAGACCGGGTTTTCCGCTTGCGTACTGGTAAATCCGCTTCATCGACACCGATGCCGCGCACCTCGCACCTGATCAACAACGTGCGGATCAGCGAGCTCGACGGCGGTGAGCTGGAAGTGCGCCTGAACTGGCACACCTTGTTCTATCGCCTGGCCACTTCCGAGCAGTTCTTCGGCCGTGCGACGTATCACCTCAAGCCCCACGCAGACAGCTGGCGGATCACCCGCAAGCATGTGCTGCTGCTCAACGACACCATCAACTCGGTGCTCGATTTCTACCACCTCTGAAACCATGGAGACCGGGGCATGAACCACAAGGTCGCGTTCAGCTTTGCCGACGGAAAAACGCTGTTCTTTCCCGTACAACCCAACGAAATACTGCTCGACGCCGCCCTGCGCAACGGCATCAACATTCCCCTGGATTGCCGCGAAGGCGTCTGCGGAACCTGCCAGGGTCGATGCGACTCGGGAGACTACAGCCAGGATTACGTCGACGAGGAAGCCCTCTCCGCCCAAGACCTGCAGCAACGCAAAATGCTCAGCTGCCAGACCCGGGTCAAATCCGACGCAGCGTTCTATTTCGACTTTGCTTCAAGCCTGTGCAATGCACCGGGGCCTGAGCAACTCAGTGGCACGGTCACTGAAGTCCGACAGATCTCAGCCAGCACAGCGATCCTGCATCTGGATCTTGGCCCAACCAACCCGCTGGACTTTCTGCCGGGGCAATACGCCCGATTGCTGATCCCGGGGACTGAAAGCAAGCGTTCCTATTCGTTCGCCAATCGGCCGAGCAGCGGCAATCACCTGCAATTCCTGATTCGACTGTTACCCGACGGCGTGATGAGCAACTACATCCGTGAACGCTGTCAGGTGGGCGACAAAATCGGGCTGGAGGCACCACTGGGCGCCTTCTATCTTCGTCACGTTGCCAAGCCCCTGATCCTGGTGGCGGGTGGTACCGGGCTTTCCGCGCTACTGGGCATGCTCGACGAATTGGCCGAGCGTGGATGCCCGCAACCGGTGCATTTGTATTACGGCGTGCGGGACGCCGCCGACCTGTGCGAACGAGCACGCATCGAGGCCTATGCCGAGCGCATTCCAGGGTTTCGCTACACTGAAGTGGTGAGTGACCCGACGCCGCAATGGACAGGAAAACGCGGCTACATTGCCGAACATTTCGATATCAGTGAACTCCACGACGCACCTGCCGATATGTATGTCTGTGGGCCACCGCCGATGGTCGAATCGATCAAGAGCTGGTTGCAATCCCAGGCACTCGACAGCGTTCATTTGTATTACGAAAAATTCACCGAGAGTAATATCTGACGCTTCACATCAGACCTGACAACAATAATCAAAAGGGAACGAGATGGCGGATGAAATCTTGCAACAGGGCGAGCTCAAACGAGGATTGAAAAATCGCCATATTCAACTGATCGCTCTGGGCGGAGCGATTGGTACCGGGCTGTTCCTCGGTTCGGCTGGTGTACTCAAGTCGGCCGGGCCGTCGATGATTCTCGGCTACGCGATTGCCGGGTTCATCGCGTTCCTGATCATGCGCCAGCTGGGGGAGATGATTGTCGAAGAGCCGGTTGCCGGTTCTTTCAGTCACTTCGCCCACAAGTACTGGGGCGGCTATGCCGGGTTTCTGTCCGGCTGGAACTACTGGGTTTTGTATGTGCTGGTCGGCATGGCAGAGCTGACGGCCGTCGGCAAATACGTGCAGTTCTGGTGGCCGGAAATTCCCACCTGGGTCAGCGCGGCGGTGTTCTTCGTGCTGGTCAACCTGATCAATACGATGAACGTCAAAGTCTTCGGCGAGATGGAATTCTGGTTTGCGATCATCAAGGTCGTGGCAATCATCGGCATGATCGTTTTGGGTTGCTACATGCTGTTCAGCGGCTCAGGCGGCCCGCAAGCCTCAGTCAGCAATCTATGGAGCCACGGCGGTTTCTTCCCCAATGGCACCACCGGTTTGCTGATGTCGATGGCGTTCATCATGTTCTCGTTTGGTGGCCTGGAACTGGTCG
Source organism: Pseudomonas sp. 10S4 (assembly GCF_034344865.1). Lineage (NCBI taxonomy): Bacteria > Pseudomonadati > Pseudomonadota > Gammaproteobacteria > Pseudomonadales > Pseudomonadaceae > Pseudomonas > Pseudomonas sp. 10S4. The sequence goes on along the minus strand of NZ_CP133774.1, from coordinate 2,703,523 downwards.
GTATCACCGCGGCTGAAGCCAGCGAACCGAGGAAGGTCATCCCCAAGGCGATCAACCAAGTGGTTTATCGCGTATTGATCTTCTACGTCGGCGCACTCACCGTACTGCTTTCGCTGTACCCATGGGATCAACTGCTGCAAACCCTGGGTGCGTCCGGCGATGCTTACAGCGGCAGCCCATTCGTGCAGATTTTCTCCCTGATCGGCAGCGATACGGCGGCGCAAATCCTCAACTTCGTGGTGCTCACTGCGGCGCTTTCGGTCTACAACAGCGGCGTCTACTGCAACAGCCGCATGCTCTACGGCCTGGCCGAACAGGGCGATGCACCGAAGTCGCTGATGAAGCTGAACAAACAGGGTGTGCCGTTGCGCGCGTTGGGCATATCGGCGCTGATCACGATGTTGTCGGTGCTGGTCAACTACCTCGCCCCGCATGAAGCGTTGGAGCTGCTGTTCGCCCTGGTGGTCGCCTCGCTGATGATCAACTGGACACTGATCAGCCTGACCCACCTGAAGTTTCGCAAAGTCATGGGCCAGCAAGGCGTCGTGCCGGGCTTCAAGTCGTTCTGGTTTCCCTTCAGCAACTACCTGTGCCTGGCGTTCATGGCCATGATCATCTGGGTAATGTGGATGATCCCGGGTATACGCGCCTCGGTCATCGCGATACCGGTGTGGGTGTTAATTATCTACGTGTTCTACCGGGTGCGTGTGGCGCGGGATCGGGCTGTGCCAGTCGCTCAGTAATCCCCGCTTAACAAAAAGCCCCGGCATTCAATGAATGCCGGGGCTTTTTTATCCGGTTCGGATCAGAGCGTCGAGCGTACGCGCCACAGCTCCGGGAACAGCACCGTGTCGAGCATCTTGCGTAGATAACCGACACCTTCAGTGCCGCCGGTACCCGGTTGAAAGCCGATGATCCGCTCAACCGTGGTGACATGCCGAAAGCGCCACTGGCGAAACGAATCTTCGAGGTCGATGAGTTTTTCGGCCAGTTGATAAAGGTCCCAATAACGCGACGGATCTTTGTACACCACACGCCACGCCGCTTCGACCGAAGCGTCATGCTGCGTCGCGCTGGTCGGGTCACGCTCGAAGCGCTGCGGGTCAATCTGCAGGCCGGCGCTGGCCATCAAACGAATCGCTTCGTCATACAGCGACGGCGTGGCGATCGCCTTTTCGAGTTCCTGTAACAGCTCCGGACGATGGGCATGGGGGCGCAACAAAGTCGCGCTTTTATTGCCCAGAATGAACTCGATTTCTCGGTATTGAAACGACTGAAAGCCCGATGACTGCCCCAAAAATGGCCGAATCGAGTGGTACTCGGTCGGGGTCATCGTGGCCAGCACCGTCCAGGCATGCACCAGTTGATCAAAAATCCGCGAAACCCGCGCCAGCATCTTGAAGGCCGGCGGCAACTCTCCCAGGCGCAGGTGTTCGCGGGCAGCCTTGAGCTCGTGCAACATCAGCTTCATCCACAGCTCGGAGGTCTGGTGCTGGATGATGAACAGCATCTCGTTATGGTCCGGGGACAACGGGTGCTGGGCACTGAGAATGCGCCCAAGATCCAGGTAGTCGCCATAGCTCATGGAGTCGGAAAAATTCAGCTCGGCGTCATGCCATTCCTCTGGCGGCTGACCCGATGAATACGGACATTGGCTCATTGCGCAGGCTCCTCACGTGGCGGTGGATTGAGTGGACGCAAAATGGCCCTGACCGGGCTGGCGTCGAGATTGGCAAAGCGCAGCGGCAGTGCAATCAGTTCGTAGTCCCCTTCCGGGACCTCGTCGAGCACGATGCCTTCCAGGATCGCCATGCCATGGAGAGCGACGGCATTGTGCGCATCCATGGTCTTGGATTGCTGCGGGTCCAGCGAAGGCGTATCGATGCCGATCAAGCGCACGCCGAGGCTGGCCAGCAAGTCGACGGTTTCCTTGGCGACCGCGGTGAAGTCCGCATCCCAGGTCGTCAGCGGTGCCTGTCGATAGGTTCGCAACAGGACACGTTCGGGCAGCTCGAGCAAACGACCGGCCAGTTGCTCAGGATGCACCAGTCGGCCGCTGTCCAGGCAATGCACTACGCGACAAGGCCCCATGTAAACGTCCAGCGACACTTCCCCAATCGGCGCGCCATCAGCGCTGTAATGCAGCGGCGCGTCGACATGGGCGCCCGTGTGAGGCGACAGGGTAATGCGCCCGACATTCACCGGACACTCAGGCCCGAAGGTCCAGACGCGTTCTTCCTGAAAAGGCGTATCACCCGGCCAGGTCGGTGTTGCCGCGCTCAAGGGCGGGCTGATATCCCACCACGATCTTATTTTTTTCATTGCAAACTCTCGGCATGGTCCGAAATGAATGATACGAGTGATACCCGTGAATATTCTTGCGAAAACCTTCGAAAACGCCTGGTTCTTTCGCAGGAACTGCCAGGAATCAGGGATTTTTTGAGAGGAAGTTTCAACGGGAAAAAGCAGATCGCTCAAACGCCACTCTCATCCGCCGAGCGTTGCCTGGATTGATGAGGGTAGCTGCGTTTCTGGATAGCTCAGTGTCGAGTACAGACAACTGATCCCGGACCAAGCCCTATAGGGTGGCGACTTCGTTCTTCTGCTTATGTCTGGAGTTCACATGTCCGCACCTATCACCGTTCTTCGCGATACCCACCCGCTGCCAGTGCTCGACGCCTGCAAATGGGAAAAACTCGAAGGCGACCCGCACACCGTCAACCTCAACGCCTATACCAGCGAAGACGGCAGCAAGATCATGGGCACCTGGATCTGCACGCCGGGCAAGTGGTACGTGGAATATGTGAAGTGGGAATACTGCGATTTCCGCGAGGGCTACTGCATCATCACCCCAGAAGGGAAAGAGCCGATCCATCTGCGCGCCGGGGATATCTTCGTCATCGAACCGGGGATGAAAGGCACGTGGGAAGTGGTTGAGACCGTGCGTAAGTATTTTGTGTTTGCCTGATGCAAAAAACCGAGAGACCACCCGACGTGGTCTCTCGGAAAAATACTGATGACGCGTTACCTGCGGCTGAGTGCTGTTGTGGTGAGGGGGCTCGCCCCCGTTCGGCGGCGAAGCCGTCGTAAAACCTGACGACTAGGTCGTGACGGAAGAAATGCAGGGGAGTGCTGCGCACTCCAACGGGGGTAAGCCCCCTCGCCACAAAACCCCCTCGCCATAGGCAAGCCTCCACCCCACAAAAAATTCACTCACCACCAGACTCGGATACCTTTACTGAGGTTTGCGATAGCTGTTGATGATCGCCGAGAAGTCCTTGCCTCCCTCCCCGCGCTGGCTCATCGCCTGATACAACTGCTGGGCCACCGCGCCAAGCACCACCGGTTGGTGCGCCTGACGTGCCGCTTCCGTCGCCAGCCCCAGATCCTTGAGCATCAGTTCAGCACCGAAACCGCCGGTATAACCGCGCGAGGCCGGTGCCGTTTCGACGATGCCCGGCCACGGGTTGTACATCTCCGAACTCCAGCAACGCCCGGTCGAGCTGTTGATGATCCCGGCCAACACGCCGGTGTCGATCCCCAGCGCATCGCCCAAGGCCATGGCTTCGCTGACGCCGACCATCGAGATCGCCAGCAACAGGTTGTTGCAGATCTTGGCGATTTGCCCGGTGCCGACTTCGCCGCAATGGACGATGTTGCGGCCCATCTGCGCCAATACCGGTTGCAGAGTGGCGAACAGTTCAGGGGTGGCGCCGACCATAAAGGTCAGCGTCCCGGCCGTTGCACCACCGGTGCCGCCGGAGACCGGTGCATCGGCCATGGCCACGCCTTGCTTGGCAGCCGCGGCAGCCACGTCGCGCGCGGTTTGCGGATCAATGGTGCTGCAATCCACCGCTGGCACGCCTTTGCCGATACCGGCGAGTACGCCGTCCTCACCGAGCCAGACGCTGCGCACATGCACAGCGGCGGGCAACATGGTGATCACCAGCTCTGCACCTTCTGCGGCCTCGCGGGCCGAAGCGCTGATGCTGCCGCCCAGTTGCTCCAGCTCGGCCAGAACGGTTTTGTTCAGATCGACCAGGTTCAGCGAGTGGCCAGCCTTGATCAGGTTGCGCGCCATCGGCGCGCCCATGTTGCCGAGACCGATAAAAGCGATTTTCATGTCCGGCTCCTTAACGCAAGTTGATGGTGGTGTTCACACCGTCGTTGACGCTGTCGTCATCGAACCAGCGACTGGTGACAGTCTTGGTCTGAGTGTAGAACTGCACCACTTGCTTGCCATACGGGCCGAGGTCGCCGAGTTTCGAACCGCGGGAACCGGTGAAGCTGAAGAACGGGACCGGCACCGGAATCGGGATATTGATCCCGACCTGGCCGACGTCGATTTCGCTCTGGAATTTACGCGCCGCTGCACCGCTCTGGGTGAACAGGCCCGTGCCGTTGCCGAACGGGTTGGCGTTGACCAGTGCAATCGCCTGATCGAGGGTGTCGACTTCCAGCACCACCAGCACCGGGCCGAAGATTTCCTGGGTGTAGATCTGCATTTCGGTGGTCACGCCGGAGAACAGCGTTGGACCAACAAAGTTACCTTTCTCGAAGCCAGGAACGCTGATTTCGCGACCATCGAGCTCCAGCTTCGCGCCTTCCTTGATGCCGCTTTCAATCAGATCCAGAATCCGCGCCTTGGCCTTTTTGGAAATCACTGGGCCGACGTCAGTGCCTGCTTCGCTACCGGCATTAACCTTGAGTTTCTGCGCCAGTGCCTTCAGGTCCGGCAGCCATTGCTTGGCCGCGCCCACCAGCACCACCACCGACGTGGCCATGCAACGCTGACCGGCCGCACCGAAACCGGCGCCGACCAACGCATTGAGAGTTTGTTCGCGATTGGCATCCGGCAGCACCACGGCGTGGTTCTTGGCGCCCATCATCGATTGCACGCGTTTGCCGTGTTTGCCGGCCAGGTCGTAGACGTGAGTGCCGACGGCGGTCGAACCGACGAAGGAAACCGCCTTGATGTCTTTATGGGTGCAGAGCGCGTCCACCACATCCTTGCCACCGTGAACCACGTTGAGCACGCCCGCCGGAACACCAGCCTCAATCGCCAGTTCCACCAGCAGAACGGTCGACAGCGGATCCTGTTCGGACGGTTTGAGCACAAAGGTGTTGCCGCAGGCGATGGCCATCGGGAACATCCACAGCGGAATCATCGCCGGGAAGTTGAATGGCGTGATGCCGGCGCAAACGCCGATCGGCTGACGCAGGGTGTAAGTATCAACGCCGCCTGCAACGTTTTCGGCGAACTCGCCCATTTGCAGGGTGCCGATGGAGCAAGCATGCTCAACCACTTCCAGGCCACGGAAAATGTCGCCTTCAGCGTCAGCAATGGTTTTGCCTTGCTCGGCACTCAACACCACGGCGATGCGTTTGGAGTGTTCGCGAATCAACGCCTGGAGCTTGAGCATGATGCGCATCCGCGCGCCGATTGGCGTCAGCTTCCAGGTCTGGAAGGCGCGGTGAGCGGCACTGATGGCGGCGTCGACTTCTTGCGCGGTAGCAAACGGAACCTTGGCCAGCACTTGCTGGGTCGCCGGGTTGACGATGTCGTGCCATTCGGTGGTCTGGGACTCGACCCACTCGCCGTTGATCAACAGCTTTACGGTTTGGACGGTGGTTTCGTTTGGCGTGAGCGATGCGTTCATGCTGGTCTCCAATACTTATTGTTATGCAGGGAGCCAAGGCGGGTAAGTCGCCTTGAGATGAGGCGTGTGTCGCGAATTGGTTGTCGGACTGTTTTTGGAGTATAGATGTGCAAACTTCTAATAAGAACGCACATAAAAGCCGGTCCAACATGCAAAAAAACATCACGTCTTTAGGTTCGCTGAACTGGGATGACCTCAAGTTTTTCCTCGAAGTCGCCCGCACCCGCAAGGCCAGCACCGCGGCCAAGCGCCTGGCGGTGGACTACACCACCGTGTCCCGACGCATCAGTTCGCTGGAAGCGGCGTTGGGCACATTGCTGTTCGAGAAGTCCCGGACCAGCGGCTTCGTCCTGACCGCCGAAGGCCAGCGTTTGCTGGGTTACGCCGAGTCGATTGAAAGCACGTTGCACATGGCCTGTGAACAGGTTTCCGGCTCCGGAGTGGCGTTGTCCGGGCATGTGCGCATGGGTTGCACCGAGGGTTTCGGCAGTTTTTTCATCACCCCGCAGCTGAGCCATTTCGTCGACGCCTACCCGGCGATCTCGGTGGACATCCTGCCGCTGCCGCACTTCATCAGCCTGTCCAAGCGCGAGGCCGACATCGTCATCGCCCTGGAACGCCCGGAGCATGGCCCGTACGTCTGCTGCAAACTCTGCGACTACAAATTGCAGCTGTACGCGACCCAGGATTACCTCGACAAACACCCACCGATCCGCCGCCCGGCGGACTTGGGTAAGCATTCATTCATAAGTTATGTCGATGACCTGGCCTTCAGCTCAGAGCTGCTGTACCTGGCGAACGTGCTGCCCGGCGCCAGCGCCAACCTGCGCAGCACCAGCGTGATCGCGCAGTTCGTGGCGGCGCAGCAAGGGCGATCACTGGCGATCCTGCCGTGCTTCCTGGCGGCGCAGGACCCACGACTGCTGCCGGTGTTGCCGGAAGAGATCAACATCACCCGACAGTTCTGGATGTACTGTCGGGAGGACCTGCGCAAGCTCAAGCGGATCACCCTTTTGTGGGATTACATCCGCCAAGTTACAGAGCAAAATCAGGACCTGTTGATGGGGGAAACTCGGGAGATGTTGTTCGCCGATTAATCGGCGATCACCACGATCGACACCCGGCGATTCTCGGTGCGGCCAGCGGTCGTGTCATTGGAAGCAACCGGCTCAGTGCTGCCAAGTCCTTGAAGCTTGATGTTCTCTTCCTTCATCCCGACCGCCATCAGCACGTTGCGAACGCTTTTCGCCCGGCGCAGGGACAACTGCTGGTTGTAAGTCTCTTTGCCCGATGCATCGGTGTGGCCGTCGACCCGCACCCGCTCAATGCCGACACCCAGCAGCGCCTTGCCGATCCGTTGGACGATCTCGGTGCTCTGGGAATTCAGGCTTTCAACGTCGCTGCCGAACAGCACTTTGCCGGACAGGCCAAACGCCCAGCCTTCGTCGGTCAACTCGAAACCTTGTTGCTTGAGTACGGCGATCTGCGCCGGGGTCAGACCTTTTTGTGGCGCGGTCTGGCAACCGGTCAACGCCAATAAGCCCATGAACAGAATGAGAGTGAAAAATCGCAGGGAACGTTGAGGGATTGAGAACACAGAAATTAGCTCCTGGTTTGAATATGGACGACAGGGTGCTCCGACCCGGCCGTGTGCTGTGCGCCTCGGGACAGGCGCTTGGCTTGGTACATCGCCGCATCGGCGGCGTTGAGCAGGGCACCCGGTGTGGCACCATGATCGGGATAGACGGCAATGCCGATACTGAGTGAGGTCAACACCGAGGTGTTGCCTGGCAACGAAATGGGCGCCGCCATGCTGGCAATGATCTTGTCGGCAATGCGCTCGGCGTCTTCGGTCTTGTGCAACGTCGTCGAGCAGGATCGCGAACTCGTCGCCGCCCAGACGCGCCAGCAGGTCCTCTTCGCGCAACTGCGCACGCACCCGCGTGGCCACCGCCACCAGCACGGCATCGCCAGCGGCATGACCGAAGTTGTCGTTGATCTCTTTAAACCGGTCGCTGTCGAGAAACAGCACCGCCATGCGCTCATTGAGCTTGTTGGCATTGCGCAACGCGCGAATCAGCCGACCTTCGAAAAACGCCCGGTTCGGCAATCCGGTAAGGCTGTCATGGCTGGCTTGGTGAGCCAGGGTTTCGTTTTCGCTTTGCAGGTGGGTTTGCCAGGCTTCGAGCTCATCGAGCAATGCATTGAAGTCGTTGCCCAGGTTATCCAGCTCGGCGATGTCGGCCGGCGGCACGCGTTGGTCGAAGGCACGTTCGCTGCGGGCCGCGTGAGCCACGGACGCCAGGCTGCGCAGCGGGCCGGTGATTCCGCGAAGCTGTCGGCGCGCCAGATAAAGCGCGACCCAGGCACTGACCGCCGTACACACGACGATCCCCATCAGCCCGCTGAGCAAGAAGCGCATCAGGCTGCCACCGTGGCCGGTGAGCTGAATGCTGCCGATCTCCTGGCCCTGATGAAGAATGGGCATGCTGATGGGTTTTTCCAGAAAGGCCTTGGCGATCTGCATTTCGAGATCGGAGAACAACCCGGTTTCCGGTCGCTGCCAACGGGCCAGCAGCACACCCTGCTCGTCGAGCACTTGGGCATCGGCGACTTCTTCGGTGGACGCGATCAAAGCCAACGCTTCGGTGGCGGCGACCTTGTCGTTGAACACCACTGCGGCTTCGACGGTGTAGTTGATCGAGCGAGCAATCAGGTGCAGGTTGTGGTCGGCATAGACCCGCAACGCCAGAACCCCGAGCAACGTCAGCGAGACGCTGGCCATGGCCACGCCGACCAGCGCGACGATCAAATGACCGCGACCGATGACCGAACGCAAGGTTGGGCGCTTACCCGATTTGAATAGACTCATGGTGCAGCCGGCTTGCGGCGCGACAGTTGCAGCACGCTGGGGTGAATCCGCACACCACTGCGGGCGACGGAGTCGAGGTTGACCTCGAAGGACACCTGATCGTCGCTGACCCGCAGACAGAAAAGGCTGCCAACGGTGCATTGATCGCTGCCTTCGCTGATGCTCAGCACCGGGCGACCGTTCAACGAGGTGAACAAGCGACTGCGCTCATCGGCGGTCAACTTGCCGATATAGACGGCATCGCACTCACTGGCAATTGCCGGATTGTCGGCCAGTAGTCTGGTTACGGTGACAGGTCGACCGGTGGCCTGGGTCGAGCCCTTGACCAGATCGTCGGTGTATTCGGTCGGACCGACCACACACAGCCGCAACTGCGCAGGCTCCACGGGCCAGCGGGCATAACTGAGAATCCCGAGCACCACTTGGGTGACCGCTTTGGCACGTTGATCGGCCATGCTGACGGCCGTTTCAGGCTGAGCGGACGCGACGCCAGTTAGCAAACAGAGTAGGCCGACAAGCAATACGCGCTTGCAGCCAATAACGCACTCTGTCGCTCGGACAGCCACCTTCATGCAGGATTCTCTTCGATCTTAACGGAATGATGCCGCAACGATAGCACAGCACCGAAACGCCAGCGAGGCCGCGGAACAGGGCACTTCGGACAGATATCCGTCGTCAACCGATTGGCATTTTAAGGGCTAGACTTATCACCCGCCTCCAACTCCAGCATCAACCCGCTCAAACGCTTCACTTTGCGTTGCACGGCCTCCTCGAACACACCGGCACGCGGCTCGATCAGAGTGAACCAGTCCTTGGCCCGGGTGATCCCGGTGTAGATCAGTTCTTTGGTCAGTACCGGGTTCAGGGCATCAGGCAGAATCAACGCTGTGTGGGCAAATTCCGAGCCCTGGGATTTATGCACGGTCATTGCGTACACCGTCTCGACATCGTTGAGTCGGCTCGGCAGAACAAAACGCACGCCACCCTGGCCGTCGTTGCGCGGAAAGGCGACACGCAGTACGTGCTTGCCTGCCTCGGGCCCCTCGCGCTCCGGCAATTTGAGCGCAATGCCAATGTCGCCGTTCATCAAGCCCAGGCCGTAGTCGTTGCGAGTCATCAGCACCGGCCGGCCTTCGTACCACTGCTGATCGCTGTCGATCAGCCGGGCCTTGAGCAAGGCGTCGGTGACTCGTTGATTCAGGCCTTCGACACCCCAAGGCCCTTTGCGTACAGCGCACAACAACTGGAAGGTATCGAAGGCTTGCAACACTTGCCGCGCCCACTCAGTCCAGCGTTTGTCATCAAGGGCGCAGTCAACGGGTGGTCGCTGGTTGCGCAGCAGACTCAGGTAATGCCGATAACCTGGTGGTCCGTCGTTATGGCCGTCCAGCAGCAAACGCTCCAGCGCTTTGTCCTGTTCACCTTTGAGCGGCAGGGAAAACACGTCTTTGTAGTTACGTTCGGCCAACAGCTTGCGAGCTTCATCGGGTTGTTGCTGATTGACCCAACGCGCCAACTGACCAATGCCGCTGCCCTCGCCGAATCGACGTGAGTGTCGCAGCATCACCACTTGCTGGGCCAAGGGATGAGTGCCCTCCAGGTCCTCATGCAAACCGCTGGTCTCGAGACTTTCGCCGCTGACAGCCTCCAGCCACTGGCGAGTCTGCGGGCTGTACCACCCGGCCTCGGCGTCGCGACACAAATCGCCCAACACGGCACCGGCCTCCACGGAGGCCAGTTGGTCCTTGTCACCGAGCAGCACCAGACGCGCATGGGCCGGCAACGCGTCGAGCAAATTGGCCATCATCTCCAGGTCAATCATCGATGCTTCATCGACGACCAGTACATCCAGTGGCAAGCGATTACCGGCGTGGTGACGGAAATGTCGGGTGCCGGGCCGACTGCCCAGCAAACGGTGCACAGTGGTGACGTCGGACGGAATCTTGTCCCGTACTGCCTCGGCTACCGTCAGGGTTTGTACTTGCTGACTGATGGATTCCGTCAGCCGCGCTGCTGCCTTGCCGGTCGGTGCGGCCAGACGAATACGCAACGGTTTTCCGGCCTCCACGGCAGGCGCCTGGAGCAGCGCCAGCAGTCGCACCACCGTAGTGGTCTTGCCGGTCCCCGGACCGCCGGTGACGATACTGAACGCGCCGCGAGTGGCCAGGGCGCACGCGAGTTTTTGCCAGTCGATCACCTCACCAGGCTTGGCGGGGCCGAACAAACCGGTCAGGCGCTGGAGCAAATCCGCCGGCGTTGCTTCATGTTCCGCCAGGCGTTGACGCAGGGAATTGTCGATGCGCCGTTCATAAGCCCAGTAGCGGCGCAGGTACAGACGCTTGCCCGACAACACCAGGGGCCGATGCCGGGCTTCTTCACAACCGTCTACCGCCAGTGCCACCAGACTGCTGGCGGCCAGTACCTTGCACCAGTGAGCGCCGTCCAGCGCTTCAAGCAATTGTGATGGCAGCAACATCGCGCCACTTTGCAGATCGCCTTCGGGTGGCAGCGACAGGGCGAAATCCGGCGCCTTGAGCGTCTCGAACAAGTCCAGGCAGACATGACCGTGACCGAGCTGGTGACTGGTCAACGCTGCCGCCAGCAACACCAGCGGATCATCATTGGGGGCGAGTTCATGAAGGAAGGCGACGAAGGCCTTGTCCAGGGCACGCAGCCAACCGCGTTCGACCCAACGGGTGAGCAGCAGCAAAAGGTCGTCCGCGCGAGTCAACGGCGCCAGGTCTGCCAGACTTTCGGCCGCCAATGGCGTGGGCAACAAATCGGCGAAGGTGCGGCTCATAGCAGTACTCCCTGTTCCCAGGCGGGCTCGGCCTTGGGTTCCTGCTTGCCCTGGAACAGACGATCCAGACGCTCGATCAATTCCCGAGGCGGACGGGCGAAATAAACGCCCTGGCTGGCCGCTCGCGTTCCGCGCAGGAACAGGTACAACGCGCCACCGACATGTCGGTCGTAGTCATAATCGGGCAGCCGCGCCTTGAGCTGACGGTGCAGGGCCAACAGGTACAACACGTATTGCAGGTCGTAGCGGTTATCGAGGATCGATTGTTCCATGGCTTGCTCGGTATAAGCCGAATCATCGACGCCGAGCCAGTTGGATTTGTAGTCGGCGACGTAGTAACGACCTTCATGCTCGAACGTCAGGTCGATAAAGCCTTTGAACATGCCATTGAGCATCACCGGCTCAGCGGCCACTCGGGCCACGCCGTTGTGGGTGTATTGGCGCACCAGTTCATCGAGTTTGAGCACATCGACTTTATGACTGGCGAACCAGAATTCCATCTCGACCCGGTATTGGTTGAGTTGCTCGAAGACCACTGGAGGCTGCCCGCCGCCGATGTGCAACGGCGATCTGAGCAGGTGCTGCAGCCAGTCACTCAACGTGACGATCCAGCCTTCCCAGCCGCGGCGATTACAGCGACGGCCAACGGCGTCTTCCACCGCTTTTGGCGTTGCGCTGAAGCCTTCATCACCAGCCCATTCCAACAAACCATGGAGAAAGGTTCCGGGGTTCGGACCACGGGGGAAGCGGTGAATGTCAGCGCCGCCAGTGACCACGTCCCGTGGTGCTTCGGGGTCGAGACGTTCGTCGTCAAAGAGTTTTTGCGCTTGCGGGCTTTCCGGTGCTTCGTCAGTGCCCACACTCAAGATGTCGCCAATGCGCAAGGCGCTGTAGGAGGCGATCCACCAGTTTTCACTGGCCTTGCGTTTGGGAATCAACGGCGCGAGTAAAGTCGCTTCATTACGCGGCGGATGGTAATGCTCGCCTGTCGCTTCGGGCATCTCGCTATAACGGAGCGCCGGGCAATCCTCTTGCAAGTCTTCCAGCCAGCGCTTCAGGCCCGCAGGTTCGGCCAGCGCCGCACCACCGCCCAACAGATAACCCAATGCTGACAAGTGCAGCACCGAGCTGTTGTTATTGCCACGCTTGAGGTCAGTCACACCAAGCCAGCAGGCATGCTGCGCGCGGGTCAGCGCCACATAGAGCAAGCGCAAATCCTCGGCCAGTCGCTCGTCATCGGCCTGGGCGATCAACTCGGCTGTCGGCCTCAGGGTCACCTGGGCTTTGCCCGTGGCGTCGTGGTAATGCAGTGGTAAACGACTGCCATCCACCGGTTTCGCCGAACAGATGAAAGGCAAAAATACCAAGGGGTACTCAAGCCCCTTCGACTTGTGAATAGTTACGACCTTGACCAGTTGTTCGTCGCTTTCCAGGCGCAGGATTTGCTCCTCACCCGCCTGACCGGACAGTGCCAAGTGCTCGGACAAATGGCGGATCAGGGCTTGTTCGCCATCGAGTTCGGCGGCGGCTTGTTGCAGTAATTCAGACAGGTGCAGCAGGTTGGTCAGCACGCGCTCGCCGTCACTGCGGGTGATCAATGCCTGGGGCAGTTTGAAGTCATGCAGTAAACGACGCAGCATCGGCAGCACGCCCTGCTTGCGCCAGATCTCGCGATAACGGCGGAACTGCATGACCCGTGCTTCCCAGGCCAGTTCGTCCTGATTCAACCGCTCAAGTTCGGCCAGCGAGAGGTTCAGCGTGATACAGGCCAATGCGGCCCGCAGTGGACGCTCGACATCCGGTTCGGCGCAGGCCTTGAGCCAGGTCAGCAGGTCGTGCGCTTCCTGGGCGGCGAACACCGAGTCCTTGTCCGACAGATACACGCTGCGCACACCGCGGGCAGAGAGTTCGCCACGCACGGCCTGGGCCTCTTTACCGTCGCGTACCAGAATCGCGATATCCGCGGGTAGCAGGCCTCTGAAGTCCTTGCCGTCCTGTATGAAGCCGGCACGACCTTGTTGCCCGCCATTGAGCAGAGCGCTGATTTCACTGGCGCAAGCGCCAGCCAGTTGTTGTCGGTACACCACGCCGGACAGCGGCTGATCTGCGGACAGATGCCAGATATTCAGCGCCGGCACGCTCTGACCATCAACGTGCAGAACTTCTTTGCGACCCTGGGATTCGACAGGCAGGAAAGGTACCGGGTTTTCGCCGCTTTTCTCGCGAAAAAGGAATGCACCGCGCCCGGTCTCACGAGACTCCGCGCGTTCGAAAACATGGTTTACGGCATCGACCATGCCATGGCTTGAACGGAAGTTGGTGCCCAATGTATGCAGACGGCCGGTGGTGGCCTGACGAGCACGCAGATAGGTGTAGATGTCGGCGCCGCGGAAGGCGTAGATCGCCTGCTTCGGGTCGCCGATCAGGAACAGACCACACTCGGGATTGTTTTCTTCGATGCGATAGATGCTTTCGAAGATGCGGTACTGCACCGGGTCGGTGTCCTGGAATTCGTCGATCAACGCCACCGGAAACTGTTCGCGAATCAGGGTGGAGAGGCGCTCACCACCGTCGGACTGCAACGCTGCGTCGAGGCGCAGCAACATGTCATCGAAACCCATTTCCGCACGGCGACGTTTTTCCTCTTCGAACCGGGCACCTACCCACTGAGCAGCGTGTTGCAGAACCGCAGCGTCAGGCGTCGGCAAACTGTCGAGACTGACCTTGAGGCCAGGCATAGCGTCTAGCCCGGGATGATGAGGTGCTTCGCCTTTCCAGGCTTCGGCCATGCCATCGTTGGTCAGGCGAGTGAAGCCGGTGCCGATGTCCAGTTGTTCGAGGGCCTCGTCGTCGGCCCAGGCCTTGAGCTTTTCGAACCAGGGTTCGAAGTAGCGCGCCTGCATCTTGCGCCCGTCGACGCTTTTACTCGCCACGCCTTGGTGACAGATCGCCAGCAATTCGTCCGCCCATTGGCGCCACGGCATCTTCAGTTCGAGCAGCGCCGTGCGCCGTTCGAGCAGGCACTCGGCAATGAGCTCGGCAGGTTCTTTTCCTTCAACGCTCTCGCGTTCGCTGGCGAACAGCCCTCGCACCCGCGGCAGCAATGCCGCAGGACCACCCCAATTGCCGCGAACCCAGTTCAGCGCATCGCCCTGCATCGAGTAACAGAACAGCCGCCAGTAATCGCGCAGGACTTCGCCCAGCAGATCGCTGTGATCAGTTTCCAGGGTCTGAGTGAATAGACTGCCGCTGTCGAAGGCATGCTCGCGCAGCATGCGCTGGCACCAACTGTGAATGGTCGACACAGCCGCTTCGTCCATCCATTGAGCAGCGATGTCCAGACGGTTTGCGCAACCGGACCATTGCTCGGGAAGGAACTGGCTCCCTCAACTCTGCAATCAGGCTGTCCGGCGCGGGGGTCTCTTCCCGGAAAAACCGTGCGGCTTCGGCCAGGCGGGTGCGAATACGCTCGCGCAGTTCTTTGGTGGCGGCGTCGGTGAAGGTCACGACGAGGATTTGCGGCGGTAACAGCTCACGCCCGAAACCACTCGACTCGCCGCCATGGCCAAGGACCAGACGCAGATATAGCGCGGAGATGGTGAAGGTCTTGCCGGTCCCGGCGCTGGCCTCGATCAGTTGGCTGCCGCGCAGAGGAAAGGCCAGGGCCAACGGTGTCTTCGTCGTCATGAGCGCGCGCCCTCGCTGGTCAGTGAGCGCCAAGGGGCTTCGAGCAGTGGCCGGTACAAAGCGTCGCACCAATCGGTGAAGGTCTCGTCGGCAGTCAGGCTGTCGTAGTCGGCGAATTGCCGGGTGAGTGCCGGGCTTTCGCGGCGCTCACCATCGGTAGTCTGACCATCGCCTTCGTAGGCTTTCGCGCGGCGGCTTCGGCTTTGACCGGGTCGGTTTGACTGAGCCAGGCGAAGGCAGTTTTCACCGCGATGGGCAACGGTTGACGCATACCTGTTTGCCAGGCCAGCAGCAGGTTACCGAGGATCTGAAATGCGGCATCCTTTTCCAAAGGTTCCAGCAGCAAGCTGTCGTCGCTGGCGACCAGCGCGGTGGTCATCGATATGCCGCTGGCGCAGGCGACCAGGTGATTGACCCATGGCCGCGTCAAGCGATGCCATTTGCGAGTCTTGATCGAGCCGATACTGTTGGGAATCGTGGTGACCGACAGCAAGCCACCGTCTGCGCGTTGATGCAGGCCACTGAGCCAGCCTTCAAGACGCAAGCCGTGCAATTCCAGACTCACCGGCAAGGCACTGGCGAGCAGTGTCGGCCATAACGTCAGGAGTTGTTGATAACGTTGCAGCAGATCCGGCAGTGGCTCGATCAACTCTCGTTGAAGACATTCGCCGAAACCGGCCATGGGCAGCAGGCCGCTGTTTTGCAGGCGTATGGCCTGTGCTTCCAACGCTTGATCGGAGTGATCCAGCTGACTCAGTGCTGCTTCGAGCAAACTGTCGCTGAGGCTGTAGCGTTGCAGCGCGTCGAGAACGAAGGGTTCTTCATCGGCCAAAGGGACTTCGGCCGCTTCAAAGAACACCTTGAGCCGCTGGCTGAAGAAGTGTCGTACGGGATTGCGCAGGAAATCCTGCAATTGCCCCAAGCCCAGCGGCTCCTCCTGAATGTAGGGTTCGAGGACCTCGACATCAGTTGCTTGCTCACTGGCTTGATGAAGCACTTGCCACTCGCTGGCGTAGCTGAACAGCGCATCGCCTTCGTGAAAGTAGCGGGCGCTGAACGGTTGCAGGGGATGTTCCTGTGTCATTGCCTCAAGCAAATCATCGGCGTCGCCCTCCAGCCGCCAACCGCTGGCGAGATGATCGCGCAATTGGCCAATCAGTACCGATGCCGGCCGCTCGCTGTTATCGCGAATGCTGCGGCCTACCCAGCTGATATAGAGCTGATTGCGGGCGGACAACAGAGCCTCCAACAGGAGGTAGCGGTCATCTTCACGCCGGGAGCGATCGCCGGGGCGGTAATCACTGCCCATCAGGTCAAAGTCCAGCGGCGGTTGCGCTCGAGGGTAATCTCCATCATTCATGCCGAGCAGACAAACCAGTTTGAACGGGATCGCCCGCATCGGCATGAGCGTGCAAAAGTTGACTGCACCGGCTAGAAAGCGCTGGGACAAGCGGCCTTGGTCAAGACCGGCCAACCAGGCTTCACGGACTACGGTTAACGGTAACTTGTCCTGCAATCCCACTGATTCACAGGTATCGAGCCAGGTTTCACGCAGCTCTTCGAGTTGAGCCAGCAAGTAGTCGTCGTGCTCGTTACTGGCCTTGAAAAACAGCTGAACCAGCCCTTGCAAACGCACGCCCCACTCTTTTGGAGCAGCCGGCTGCGTAAGTTCTTGATGCGCAATCTCCAGCGCGTCGAGCAGAGCCACCAACGGACCGATGAGCGCAGCATCCAGCCCACCAATTTCGTCATAGGGTTCTATACCTTCGCAGGCACTGGCGCTGCCGACCGCGTAACCCAGCAGCATTCGCCGAAGACCGAAACGCCAACTGTTTTGCTCCAACTCCTCGGGTAGACCAAGGCCCGCGCGTTGCTCAGCATTCATTCCCCAGCGGATGCCGGCACCTTCGATCCAGCGGTGCAGCGTTGGCAGGTCACGCTCTTCGACGCCGAACCGAGCACGGAGTGCGGGTACGTCCAGCAGATCGAGAATCTCGCTAACCGGGAAACGACTGTCCGGCAGCTTGAGCAGGTGTTCGACAGCAATCAGTAACGGATCACGGCCGCGTTGCCCCTGATCCGCCAAAGTGAAGGGAATGAAACGCTGATCGTTGCGCTCTAGCTGACCAAACACCGCGCGGATGTGCGGAGCGTAGCTGTCAATGTCCGGAACCATCACGATCACGTCGCGAGGTCTTAAATCCGGATTAGCACTGAAACGCTCGAGCAGTTGATCGTGAAGGATTTCCACTTCTCGCTGGGCGCTGTGGGCGATGTGAAAACGGATCGATTTATCGATGTGTGGATCAACGGCCAGCCAATGCTCGCGGGTTTCGTTTAAAGGACGCAGTTCCAGGATGTCGTCCTGCAACTGATTGAGCATATTTTGTGGTTGGCTATCGCTGAACAGGTCGATGCGACCATCACGAAATGCCGCGCGATAGCTGCCGGGATCGTCATAGCTGTCGAGCAGATTGATGTAGTCCCGTCCCTGCTTGCCCCACGCGGCCAATAGGGGGTGAGCGTGTTGGTGAAGGGTTTGCGGGTCGAGTACAACCGGCATGCCGCTTTTGCGCGCCTGACGCTTGTATTGATGCCGCAACAGGTCTTTATCGGCGACGATGTCTGCCCAATGGTGACGACATGGGTTGTGAACGCACAGCAAGACCTGGCTGAATCGAGCCAGTCCGGCGAGTGCTTCCAGTGCTTGAGCGGGCAGCGAAGAGATCCCGAAAACGATCACCCGGGACGGTAATCCATCTGGCGCGGAGTCGAGACGGTTGATGCGTTCGATAAACCGTTGGTGAACGCCGGCACGGCTTTGGGCCATGCCTTGTTCCCCTACATCCAACAGTAGCGCACGCCACAGCTCTGCCTGCCAGCAGTTGGCCGGGGTTAGCGCCTTGGCTTCCCCTCTGCCATTACGTAGTTGATGTCGACCTTCTGCCCAATCCTCCAGCCAGTCGGCACGGTACACCTGGTATTGATCGAACAGATCCGCCAGACGCTCGGACAACTGATAGCGTTTACGCAAATCGGTGTCATGAGTGAGGAAGCGTTGCAGGGGTTCGAAATAAGGTTGGTCGATTAGCTGCGGTAGCAGGCGCATCAGACGCCAGGTCAGCGGCGCTTTATCGAGCAGGGATTTCACCGGGATTTCGTCACGACCCAGGACCATGCGATAGAGCTGCCACATGAAGCTACCCGGCAATTGCACATCGATTGCCGCCGCGATGCCACAACCGCCCATATCGTCGTCTTCAGGGTCTTCGGCCAGTGCGAGCTTCAGCCATTGAGCGATACCGTTGCTCTGCACCAAGGCGATTTCATTTTCCAGGGGAGCCAACGGGTAGTGCCGCATTACGCTGATCACAAGGCTACGCAGTTCATCCAAACTGTTGCTTTGAACCACCATAAAACCAGCATTGAGGGACGCGGCGTCCGGCATAAGGCTTCCTTGGGAAAATACAAAAGCTAGGGCCGAACCTTAGCACTGTCGGGAGACTGTGACAGCCGGGAGCCGTCTGAAGATGCTGTATGAACTTTCCTGCGGGCAAAACAAAACCCCTACCTGCATACGCAGATAGGGGTTTCGGAATTTAATCTTGACGATGACCTACTCTCACATGGGGAAACCCCACACTACCATCGGCGATGCATCGTTTCACTGCTGAGTTCGGGATGGGATCAGGTGGTTCCAATGCTCTATGGTCGTCAAGAAATTCGGTAGCCAGGTCGTTCTCCTTACGGAGTACGCTCCAGCGAATGGGTATGTGATAGATCTCGGTGTTTTGTGAGTGTCTCGAACTTTCGGTTCGTTTCGTCTTCACACACCGCAATCTGGTGCTCTTTCGCTTTTCAGCTCGAAGCAAGCAAATTGCTTGGGTGTTATATGGTCAAGCCTCACGGGCAATTAGTATTGGTTAGCTCAACGCCTCACAGCGCTTACACACCCAACCTATCAACGTCGTAGTCTTCGACGGCCCTTCAGGGGACTCAAGGTCCCAGTGAGATCTCATCTTGAGGCTAGTTTCCCGCTTAGATGCTTTCAGCGGTTATCCGTTCCGAACATAGCTACCCGGCAATGCCACTGGCGTGACAACCGGACACACCAGAGGTTCGTCCATCCCGGTCCTCTCGTACTAGGGACAGCTCCTCTCAAATCTCCAACGTCGCACGGCGGATAGGGACCGAACTGTCTCACGACGTTCTAAACCCAGCTCGCGTACCGCTTTAATGGGCGAACAGCCCAACCCTTGGGACCTACTCCAGCCCCAGGATGCGACGAGCCGACATCGAGGTGCCAAACCATGCCGTCGATATGGACTCTTGGGCAAGATCAGCCTGTTATCCCCGAGGTACCTTTTATCCGTTGAGCGACAGCGCTTCCACAAGCCACTGCCGGATCACTAGTCCCGACTTTCGTCCCTGCTCGACTTGTCAGTCTCACAGTCAAGCTCCCTTGTGCACTTTACACTCGACGACCTGATTGCCAACCAGGTCTGAGGGAACCTTTGGGCGCCTCCGTTACTTTTTAGGAGGCAGACCGCCCCAGTCAAACTACCCACCATACACTGTCCTCGATCCGGATAACGGACCTGAGTTAGAACCTCAAAGTTGCCAGGAGTGGTATTTCAACGTTGACTCCACCTGAACTAGCGTCCAATCTTCACAGTCTCCCACCTATCCTACACAAGCCACACCGAACACCAATACCAAGCTGTAGTAAAGGTCACGGGGTCTTTCCGTCATGCTGCGCGTAACGAGCATCTTTACTCGTAATGCAATTTCTCCGAGTTCGCGGTTGAGACAGCTGGGAAGTCGTTACGCCATTCGTGCAGGTCGGAACTTACCCGACAAGGAATTTCGCTACCTTAGGACCGTTATAGTTACGGCCGCCGTTTACCGGGGCTTCGATCAAGAGCTTCGCGTTAGCTAACCCCATCAATTAACCTTCCGGCACCGGGCAGGCGTCACACCCTATACGTCCACTTTCGTGTTTGCAGAGTGCTGTGTTTTTAATAAACAGTCGCAGCGGCCTGGTATCTTCGACCGGCATGGGCTTACGCAGTAAATGCCTTCACGCCTCACCGGCCCCCTTCTCCCGAAGTTACGGGGCCATTTTGCCGAGTTCCTTCACCACGAGTTCTCTCAAGCGCCTTGGTATTCTCTACCCAACCACCTGTGTCGGTTTGGGGTACGGTTCCTGGTTACCTGAAGCTTAGAAGCTTTTCTTGGAAGCATGGCATCAACCACTTCGTGTTCTAAAAGAACACTCGTCATCAGCTCTCGGCCTTAGAATCCCGGATTTACCTAAGATTCCAGCCTACCACCTTAAACTTGGACAACCAACGCCAAGCTGGCCTAGCCTTCTCCGTCCCTCCATCGCAATAACCAGAAGTACAGGAATATTAACCTGTTTTCCATCGACTACGCTTTTCAGCCTCGCCTTAGGGACCGACTAACCCTGCGTCGATTAACGTTGCGCAGGAAACCTTGGTCTTTCGGCGTGGGTGTTTTTCACACCCATTGTCGTTACTCATGTCAGCATTCGCACTTCTGATACCTCCAGCAAGCTTCTCAACTCACCTTCACAGGCTTACAGAACGCTCCTCTACCGCATCACCTAAGTGATACCCGTAGCTTCGGTGTATGGTTTGAGCCCCGTTACATCTTCCGCGCAGGCCGACTCGACTAGTGAGCTATTACGCTTTCTTTCAAGGGTGGCTGCTTCTAAGCCAACCTCCTGGTTGTCTGTGCAACTCCACATCCTTTCCCACTTAGCACGCAGCTTTGGGACCTTAGTTGGTGGTCTGGGTTGTTTCCCTTTTCACGACGGACGTTAGCACCCGCCGTGTGTCTCCCATGCTCGGCACTTGTAGGTATTCGGAGTTTGCATCGGTTTGGTAAGTCGGGATGACCCCCTAGCCGAAACAGTGCTCTACCCCCTACAGTGATACATGAGGCGCTACCTAAATAGCTTTCGAGGAGAACCAGCTATCTCCGAGCTTGATTAGCCTTTCACTCCGATCCACAGGTCATCCGCTAACTTTTCAACGGTAGTCGGTTCGGTCCTCCAGTTAGTGTTACCCAACCTTCAACCTGCCCATGGATAGATCGCCCGGTTTCGGGTCTATTCCCATGCGACTAGAATCGCCCTATTAAGACTCGCTTTCGCTACGCATTACCCTACTCGGGTTAAGCTCGCCACTGAAAATAAGTCGCTGACCCATTATACAAAAGGTACGCAGTCACCCAACAAAGTGGGCTCCCACTGCTTGTACGCATACGGTTTCAGGATCTATTTCACTCCCCTCTCCGGGGTTCTTTTCGCCTTTCCCTCACGGTACTAGTTCACTATCGGTCAGTCAGTAGTATTTAGCCTTGGAGGATGGTCCCCCCATATTCAGACAAAGTTTCTCGTGCTCCGTCCTACTCGATTTCATGACTAAGAGATTTTCGCGTACAGGGCTATCACCCACTATGGCCGCACTTTCCAGAGCGTTCCGCTAATCTCAAAGCCACTTAAGGGCTAGTCCCCGTTCGCTCGCCACTACTAACGGAATCTCGGTTGATTTCTTTTCCTCAGGGTACTTAGACTGTTTCAGTTCCCCTGGTTCGCTTCTTAAGCCTATGTATTCAGCTTAAGATACCTAACTTATGTTAGGTGGGTTCCCCCATTCAGACATCTCCGGATCAAAGTCTGTTTGCCGACTCCCCGAAGCTTTTCGCAGGCTACCACGTCTTTCATCGCCTCTGACTGCCAAGGCATCCACCGTATGCGCTTCTTCACTTGACCATATAACCCCAAGCAATCTGGTTATACTGTGAAGACGACATTCGCCGAAAATTCGCAATTACTCACAAATTTTACCTTAGCCTGATCCGTTACCAGTGAAAGTAACGTCCAGTCTATCTTTCTATCACATACCCAAATTTTTAAAGAACGATCTAATCAAAGACTAGAAATCAACATTCACCATCACCAGGATGGAATGCTCATTTCTAAGCTTTCAACAAACAGAAGCAGTAGTGGTGGAGCCAAACGGGATCGAACCGTTGACCTCCTGCGTGCAAGGCAGGCGCTCTCCCAGCTGAGCTATGGCCCCATATTTCTACAGGTGTCCCACACAAGCAAAATTGGTGGGTCTGGGCAGATTCGAACTGCCGACCTCACCCTTATCAGGGGTGCGCTCTAACCAACTGAGCTACAGACCCAATTTCGGGCTGCTTCTTTATCGTCTTCTTCAATGAATCAAGCAATTCGTGTGGGAACTTATGGAGCAGCTGATGTCGTCGATTAAGGAGGTGATCCAGCCGCAGGTTCCCCTACGGCTACCTTGTTACGACTTCAGTCCTAGTCATCGAATCACACCGTGGTAACCGCTCCTTCCCGAGAGGTTAGACTAGCTAGCTTCTGGTGCAACCCACTCCCATGGCTGTGACGGGCGGTGTGTACAAGGCCCGGGAACGTATTCACCGCAGCGTTGCTGATCTGCGATTACTAGCGACTCCGACTTCATGAGGTCGAGTTGCAGACCTCAATCCGAACTGAGACCGGCTTTTTGGGATTAGCTCCACCTTGCGGTATTGCAGCCCTTTGTACCGGCCATTGTAGCATGCGTGAAGCCCAAGACATAAGGGGCATGATGATTTGACGTCATCCCCACCTTCCTCCGAGTTGACACCGGCAGTATCCCATGAGTTCCCACCATTACGTGCTGGCAACATAGGAAGAGGGTTGCGCTCGTTGCGGGACTTAACCCAACATCTCACGACACGAGCTGACGACAACCATGCACCACCTGTCTCAATGTTCCCGAAGGCACCAATCTATCTCTAGAAAGTTCATTGGATGTCAAGCCTTGGTAAGGTTCTTCGCGTTGCATCGAATTAATCCGCATGCTCCGCCGCTTGTGCGGGCCCCCGTCAATTCCTTTGAGTTTTAGCCTTGCGGCCGTACTCCCCAGGCGGGGAACTTAATGCGTTAGCTGCGACACGGAGACCGTGGAATGGTCCCCACATCTAGTTCCCAACGTTTACGGCATGGACTACCAGGGTATCTAATCCTGTTCGCTCCCCATGCTTTCGCTCCTCAGCGTCAGTTACGGCCCAGAGATCTGCCTTCGCCATTGGTGTTCCTCCTGATATCTGCGCATTCCACCGCTACACCAGGAATTCCAATCTCCCCTACCGCACTCTAGTCTGCCCGTACCCACTGCAGGCCCGAGGTTGAGCCTCGGGTTTTCACAGCAGACGCGACAAACCGCCTACGAGCTCTTTACGCCCAATAATTCCGGACAACGCTTGCACCCTACGTATTACCGCGGCTGCTGGCACGTAGTTAGCCTGTGCTTTTTCTGCAGGTACCGTCACTTTCGCTTCTTCCCTACTAAAAGAGGTTTACAACCCGAAGGCCGTCGTCCCTCACGCGGCGTTGCTGCATCAGGCTTTCGCCCATTGTGCAATATTCCCCACTGCTGCCTCCCGTAGGAGTCTGGGCCGTGTCTCAGTCCCAGTGTGGCCGGTCACCCTCTCAGGCCGGCTACCCGATCGTCGCCTTGGTGAGCCATTACCTCACCAACTAGCTAATCCGACCTAGGCTCATCTGATAGCGCAAGGCCCGAAGGTCCCCTGCTTTCTCCCGTAGGACGTATGCGGTATTAGCGTCCGTTTCCGAGCGTTATCCCCCACTACCAGGCAGATTCCTAGGCATTACTCACCCGTCCGCCGCTCGCCACCAGGTACAAGTACCCGTGCTGCCGCTCGACTTGCATGTGTTAGGCCTGCCGCCAGCGTTCAATCTGAGCCATGATCAAACTCTTCAGTTCAAACATCTTTGGGTTTTTAAGAAACCCTAAACTTGGCTCAGCAATCGTTGGTTACATCTTTGATTTCTCGCGGAGTAACTTGTGATGCTGATAATCTTGTTGACTATCAGTCTGACTCCACAAGCACCCACACGAATTGCTTGATTCAGTTGTTAAAGAGCGGTTGGTTAAGATCTTTCGTCTCAACCGAGGCGCGCATTCTACAGCAGCCTCTGTCACTGTCAAGCGGTTATTTTCAGAAGTTTTCAAAGTTTCCTTTGCAACTTCAACCACTTGCGCTTCCGATCTCTCGTTAGCGGGAGGCGAATTCTACAGCGTTACTCGCTGCTGTCAACACCTCTTTTCCGCTACTTTCGACCGAGAAGATCGAACCGTTAATAGAGCCACACAGCACCGCTCTACCAACTCCTTCTGGGCTTCGATGACCTGAAGCAACTCGCTGCCGAAAACTGCATAACTCTTTGTTTACCAAGGAGTTTTCCGTTTCGACTGCGCCGGAAGTGGGGCGAATTATAGACTTCCAGAATCTGCCGTCAACACCTATTTTCACAATTCTGTCATATAAGTCAGAAAAGCCCAGAAACGCGAAGGCCGGCCCCAAGGAGCCGGCCTTCTTCCCTTCTACTTACAAGCTAGGGAACGCGAATTGCGAAGCTTCATGGCTCGCCCGTTGTGGCCAGCGCTGGGTGATGGCCTTACGACGGGTATAGAAACGCACGCCATCCGGGCCATAGGCATGCAAGTCGCCGAACAGCGAGCGCTTCCAGCCACCAAAGCTGTGATACGCCACTGGCACCGGCAACGGCACGTTGACCCCGACCATGCCGACTTCAATCTCATCGCAGAACAACCGCGCCGCTTCCCCGTCACGGGTAAAGATGCAGGTACCGTTGCCATACTCGTGATCGTTGATCAGTTGCATCGCCTCTTCCAGGCTGTTGACCCGAACGACGCACAACACCGGCCCGAAGATCTCTTCTTTATAGATGCGCATCTCCGGCGTGACGTTATCGAACAGGCAGCCACCCAGGAAGAACCCTTCCTCATGGCCGGCCACGCTCAGACCACGGCCATCCACCACCAGGGTCGCACCCGAAGAAACGCCGTCTTCTATATAGCCACTGACTTTATCGCGAGCCTGACCGGAAACCAGCGGCCCCATGTCCAGACCACACGACGTACCGGCACCAATCTTCAGCGCCTTGATTTGCGGTACCAACTTGGCCACCAACGCATCCGCCACCTGGTCACCGACGCACACGGCCACCGAGATCGCCATGCAACGCTCACCGCAGGAACCATAAGCCGCGCCCATCAGTGCGCTGACGGCGTTATCCAGATCCGCATCCGGCATCAGCACCGCATGGTTCTTCGCCCCGCCCAGTGCCTGGACACGTTTGCCGCGCTTGGTACCTTCGGCATAGATGTACTCGGCAATCGGCGTCGAGCCAACGAAGCTCAGCGCTTTGACTTCCGGCGCTTCGATCAACGCATCCACGGCGGTCTTGTCGCCATGCACAACGCTCAGCACACCTTTAGGCAGACCCGCTTCGACCAACAACTGAGCGATCAGCAGCGTGGAGCTCGGATCACGCTCGGACGGTTTAAGGATGAAGCAGTTACCGCAGACGATCGCCAGTGGGTACATCCACATCGGCACCATGGCCGGGAAGTTGAACGGAGCTGATGCCCGCAACCACGCCCAACGGCTGGAAATCCGACCATGCATCGATGTTTGGGCCGACGTTACGGCTGTACTCGCCCTTGAGGATCTCCGGCGCCGCACAAGCAAACTCGACGTTCTCAATCCCACGCTTCAGTTCACCGGCCGCATCTTCCAGCGTCTTGCCGTGCTCTTCGCTGATTAATTGCGCGATGCGCGCTTCGTTCTGCTCCAGCAGTTGCTTGAAGCGGAACATCACCTGGGCACGTTTGGCCGGCGGCGTGTTGCGCCAGGCCGGGAATGCAGCTTTGGCCGCGTCGATGGCTTTTTGAATGGTTTCGCGGCTGGCCAATGGCAGCTTGTGGATGGCCTTGCCGGTCGACGGGTTGAACACGTCAGCCGTGCGACCTTCTTCGGTCACCAGTTCGCCATTGATCAAATGCGGGATGAGGCTCATGCGGTACTCCTGAAATTTTTGTCCACCGGCGCCCGTCGAGGGGCGCCTGGTGTTTGTACATATATAGAGGGAGAAATCAGTCGATCTTGTTCAGCACTTCGCCAACCGCATCGAACAGACGATCCAGGTCCTGCGGCTTGCTGTTGAAGGTTGGGCCGAACTGCAGGGTGTCGCCGCCAAAGCGTACGTAGAACCCGGCTTTCCACAGCGCCATCCCGGCTTCGAATGGACGCACAATCGCATCGCCGTCACGCCCGGCAATCTGGATCGCGCCAGCCAAGCCGTAGTTACGAATATCGATGACGTTTTTCGAACCTTTCAGACCGTGCAACGCATTTTCGAAATGCGGAGCGATTTCGGCCACGCTCTGCACCAGGTTTTCCTTTTGCAGCAGGTCGAGTGCCGCCAGGCCAGCAGCACAGGCCACCGGGTGCGCGGAATAGGTGTAGCCGTGCGGGAATTCCACCGCGTACTCCGGCGTCGCCTGGTTCATGAAGGTGTGATAGATCTCGGAGCTGGCAATCACCGCGCCCATCGGGATCGCGCCGTTGGTGACTTGCTTGGCGATGCACATCAGGTCCGGGGTCACGCCAAAGCTGTCGGCGCCGAACATCGAACCGGTACGGCCGAAACCGGTGATCACTTCGTCGAACACCAGCAGGATGTTGTGCTGATCGCAGATGTCACGCAGACGCTTGAGGTAACCCTCAGGCGGAACCAGCACGCCAGCGGAACCGGCCATTGGCTCGACGAACACCGCCGCGATATTCGAGGCGTCGTGCAGCTCGATCAGTTTCAGCAGCTCATCGGCCAGAGCGATACCGCCTTCTTTCGGCATGCCACGGGAGTAAGCATTGCTGGCCAGCAAGGTGTGCGGTAGATGATCGACGTCCATCATTGCCTGACCAAACATTTTGCGGTTGCCGTTCACGCCGCCGAGACTGGTGCCGGCGATGTTCACGCCGTGGTAACCACGGGCACGGCCGATCATTTTGGTTTTGGTCGCCTGGCCTTTCAGGCGCCAGTAGGCACGCACCATCTTCACCGCAGTGTCAGCACACTCGGAACCCGAGTCAGTGAAGAACACGTGATTCAGATTGCCCGGCGTCAGGTCAGTGATTTTCTCGGCCAGTTGGAACGACAACGGATGGCCGTACTGGAAGCCCGGCGAGTAATCGAGGGTACCCAACTGCTTGGCAACCGCTTCCTGGATTTCCTTGCGAGTGTGCCCGGCGCCACAGGTCCACAGACCCGAGAGCGAATCGTAGACCTTGCGGCCCTTATCGTCTGTCAGCCAACTGCCTTCGGCCGCAACGATCAGTCGCGGATCGCGCTGGAAATTGCGGTTAGCGGTGTAGGGCATCCAGTGCGCATCCAGTTTGAGCTGGCTGGCCAGGGAAGACTGGGCGTTTTCGGGCAAGTTCATGAGCAAAACCTCGCAGGGCAATAAGCGGCATAGAGATCAAAAGCGTTCTTGCAGCTAAATTGCCACGGGGATAAAGTCGGTGAAATCCAACTCTTCTAACGTTCAGTCTGCCAGCCACTAAACTTTGAGTACGAAAGCATGAGCACTCGCCGCCCCGATCCGCTGGCACAAGTCAGCGACTTTGATATTCGCCTGCTGAGGATTTTTCGCAGCGTGGTGGAGTGCGGCGGATTCTCTGCGGCGGAGTCAGTGCTGGGCATCGGCCGCTCGGCCATCAGCCAGCAAATGAGCGACCTGGAACAACGCCTCGGCCTGCGCCTGTGCCAACGTGGCCGCGCCGGGTTTTCCCTGACCGAAGAAGGTCGCGAGGTCTACCACTCGGCGTTGCAACTATTAGGTGCGCTGGAAAGTTTCCGCACCGAGGTCAACGGCCTGCATCAACATTTGCGCGGCGAGTTGACCATCGGCCTGACCGACAACCTGGTCACCCTCCCCCATATGCGTATTACCCACGCATTGGCGCAATTGAAGGAGCGCGGGCCGGACGTACAAATTCAGATCCGCATGATCGCTCCCAACGAAGTTGAACAAGGGGTGCTCGACGGGCGCCTTCACGTCGGCGTAGTGCCGCAGGCCAGCGCCTTGTCGGGGCTGGAATATCAACCGCTCTACAGTGAACGCTCGCTGCTGTATTGCGCGGTCGGCCATCCGTTGTTTTATGTCGACGACAAGCAACTGGACGATGAACGCCTCAATAGCCAGGACGCCATCGCCCCAACCTTCCGCCTGCCCGCCGAGATCCAGGCGCATTACCAAGCCCTCAATTGCACCGCCAGCGCCTCGGACCGCGAAGGCATGGCGTTCCTGATTTTGACCGGACGCTACATCGGTTACCTGCCGGATCACTACGCCAGCCTCTGGGTCCAGCAGGGCCGATTGCGTGCATTGAAGCCAACCGCGCGTTTTTATGACCTGAGCCTCGCATCGGTCACACGCAAGGGCCGTCGCCCCCATTTGGTGCTGGAAAGCTTTTGGAGAGCCTGGCGGCGACTCGCTAAGAATCCTGTACAGCCCAGCCACGCTGGGCGACGCAGCACAAATCGATCAATAACCTGAGCACCTGGACAGCTTTTTGCAACGCATCAGCACCTTGATCCGTCAGCAATGAGTTCCTACGCCCATGCAGCCAGAATCCTCAACCCCCAGCGATCTGATCTACGGCCTCAACGATCGTCCAAAACCCCTCGCCGCGATCCTCGCCGCCCTGCAACACGTGCTCGCCAGCTTCGTCGGGATCATCACCCCGCCGCTGGTGATCGGCTCGGCGCTGGGGCTGACTGCCTATTTGCCATACTTGATCAGCATGGCGCTGATGGTCTCCGGCGTAGGAACGTTCATCCAGGCCCGTAGGCCATTCGGCATCGGTGCCGGGATGATCTGCCTGCAAGGCACCAGTTTTGCGTTTTTGGGCGCAGTGCTGTCAGCGGGTTTCCTGGTCAAGCAACGGGGCGGTAGCCCGGAAGACATTCTGGCGATGATCTTCGGCGTGTGCTTTTTCGGCGCCGTGGTGCAGATCGTTTTGAGCCGTTTCATCGGCCAACTGCGCCGGGTGATCACGCCGCTGGTGACCGGGATTGTCATTACCTTGATTGGCATCAGCCTGATCAAGGTTGGCATCACTGACCTCGGCGGTGGTTTCAACGCAGCGGATTTCGGCGCACCGGGCAATCTGGCGCTGGGCGTGTTCGTGCTGTTGACGATCGTCCTGCTCAATCGCTCGAATACGCCGTGGATTCGCCTTTCGGCCATCATCATTGGCTTGGTGCTGGGCAGCATCGCGGCGTACTTCAGTGGAAAACTGGTGCCGCAACCGTTACCTGACGTGCCCTTCGTAAGTCTTCCGATTCCTTTCCGATTCGGTTTCAGCTTCGACTGGACGGCTTTCCTGCCCGTGGCGCTGATTTATCTGATCAGCACCATCGAGACCGTCGGCGACCTCACCGCCAACTGCATGCTCGCCCGCCAGCCCATCAGCGGTCCTTCTTATATAAGCCGACTCAAGGGCGGTGTGCTCGGTGACGGTTTCAGTTGCCTGATCGCCGCGACCTTCAGCGCGTTCCCCAACACCACGTTTGCGCAGAACAACGGCGTGATCCAGTTGACCGGCGTCGCCAGCCGTTACGTCGGCCTGTACATCGGCGCCGTACTGTTTTGCCTCGGGCTGTTTCCATTGATTGGCGCGGTGTTGCAGCAGATCCCCAAACCGGTGCTCGGCGGCGCAACCCTGGTGATGTTCGGCAGTGTCGCGGCGGCCGGCGTGCGCATCCTCGCCCAGGCGCCGCTGGATCGTCGCAGCATGTTGATCATTGCGACTTCCTTTGGTGTTGGCCTGGGCATCGCCGCGCAGCCGAGCCTTTTGCACCTGCTGCCAAAACTGGTGCAGAACCTGTTCGACTCGGCGATCACCAGCGGCGGTATCACAGCGATCCTGATGTGCCTGTTGCTGCCCGAATCGAAAACCCAAATGCTTGACGCCAATACCCCGTTAAAAAGCGACCCAATCGAGCAGCTATAAGGGTTTTATTGCCTCAGGACTTGTCTGAAACCTGTGGGTGCGCTATCAACGCACTGGTTGCACCCACAGACTATTTCGGAAGTGCCTATGACCTTTGAAGTCCCCGCCCACGGCGGCAAACCTGCCAGCCGCATTCGTCAAAAGAACGAAGAGACGATCCTCAAAGCCGCCGAAGATGAATTCGCCCGCCACGGGTTCAAAGGCACCAGCATGAACACCATCGCCCAGAATGCCGGGTTGCCCAAAGCGAACCTGCATTACTACTTCACCAACAAGCTTGGGCTGTACGTGGCGGTACTGAGCAACATCATCGAGTTGTGGGACAGCACGTTCAACACCCTGACCGCCGAAGACGATCCGGCCGAGGCGCTGACCCGTTACATCCGCGCGAAGATGGAGTTCTCCCGACGCCAGCCACAGGCCTCGCGGATTTTCGCCATGGAAGTGATCAGCGGCGGCGAGTGCCTGACCGAGTATTTCAACCAGGACTATCGCGCCTGGTTCCAGGGCCGGGCCGCCGTGTTCCAGGCGTGGATCGACGCCGGCAAGATGGACCCGGTCGACCCGGTAAACCTGATCTTCCTGTTGTGGGGCAGCACTCAGCATTACGCCGACTTCGCCACCCAGATTTGCCGTGTCAGCGGGCGCACCAAGCTGACCAAGCAAGACATGGAAGACGCCGGCACCAACCTGATCCGCATCATCCTCAAGGGCTGCGGCCTGACACCGGCTATCTAAGTCCTTTATGCCTTTTACCCTCAGCGGTTTTTGCGAATACCGCGAAGAGATTCGCAAAAGCCGCTTCATCACCTTCGCCGGGCCGATCAGCAGCCCGGCGGATGCCCAAGCGTTCATCGAACAACACAGTGACTTGAACGCCTCGCACAATTGCTGGGCCTGGAAGCTCGGCGACCAGTACCGCAGCAACGACGATGGCGAACCCGGCGGGACGGCTGGCCGGCCAATTCTGGCGGCGATTGAAGCGCAGGATTGCGATCAGGTCGCGGTGCTGGTGATTCGTTGGTATGGCGGCATTCAACTCGGCACCGGTGGACTTGCCCGCGCTTACGGCGGCGGTGCGAACAAGTGCCTGCAAGCGGCGCCGAAGGTTGAGTTGATCAGCCGGGTGCCGTTGAGTTGCGCATGTGGGTTTGGCGAGTTGGCGTTGGTGAAGTTGCGGGTGGCGGAACTCGGCGGCTTGGTGGTGGAGGAATCCTTCACCGCTAATGGCGTGGAGCTGAAACTGGCCATCGCTGAACAGATGATCGACACCTTGCAATCACACCTCGCGGATTTGAGCCGCGGCCGGATTTTGCTGCAACGCTAGAAGATCAAAAGATCGCAGCCTTCGGCAGCTCCTACGTTGAAATCGCGATCCCCTGGAGCTGCCGAAGGCTGCGATCTTTTGGGGCATTCCCCAATTTCACTGTATTCAACAGTTGCCCACATCTACTGTGCACCCGGCTGTGGATAACCTGAGCACATACCGCTGTAACCCTTCTGTCATGCGGCTTTGCGGGCTTTGTTCACTTTTCGTCCAAAGTCCTGTCCAAAATTCGAAATCAACGAAAAAACAAACAGTTAGCTCGGTTTATCGCCTTTAGAAGATAGCCGCACAGTGCTTATGCCCTAGCGTTGCGCTTGCACACAAATACTGTGGAGCAACCTGTGGATAACCCGTTCATGGCTGGCTCAGCCCCGTGTCCGGCATAGCTTGCAGCCGACTGCTCATTTTTTGATCAAATAGACGCGGGCAAAAGCGGAGCCTGATCAAATACCTTGCCCTCAAGTGGTGCCTGATTCATCAGCGAAACAGTTCCAGACGTCTCCGCAAAGCCCTGATCAGCAAGGCTTTACGAAAATTCCTGACTCTATGGCCAGAAAATTGCTTTATCCACAGGCATAACCTCAATCGACCCGAGCCTGTCATGCCCAACCCCGTGCCGATCCCCGATCCGATCCCCAATCAAGCCTCGCGCCTGCAGCTACGTAAAATCAGCAAACGCTACCCCGGTTGCCTGGCCAACGATGCCATCGACCTGAGCATCGCTCCCGGTGAAATCCATGCCCTGCTCGGTGAAAACGGCGCGGGCAAAAGTACGCTGATGAAGATCATCTACGGCGTCACCCACGCCGATTCCGGGGAAGTGATCTGGCAAGGACAACGCGTTGCCATGCGCAATCCTGCCCAGGCACGCGGGCTTGGGATTGGCATGGTGTTCCAGCACTTCTCGCTGTTCGAAACCCTGAGCGTGGCGCAAAACATTGCGCTGGCCATGGGCGCGGCGGCCGGGACACCAAAACAATTGGAGCCGAAGATTCGTGAGGTTTCCCAACGCTACGGCATGGCGCTGGAACCGGAACGACTTGTCCACAGCCTGTCCATCGGCGAACGCCAACGGGTCGAAATCATTCGCTGCCTGATGCAGGACATTCGTCTGCTGATTCTCGATGAGCCCACCTCGGTGCTGACGCCACAAGAAGCGCACGAATTGTTCGTCACCTTGCGTCGACTGGCGGTCGAGGGCTGCAGCATTCTGTTTATCAGCCACAAGCTCGGCGAAGTCCGCGCGTTATGCCACAGCGCCACGGTGCTGCGCGGCGGTCGGGTGGCCGGGCATTGCGTGCCGGCCGAGTGCTCGGATCAGCAACTGGCGCGGTTGATGGTCGGTGAAGCGGCCGAGCTGATTACTGACTATCCGAAGGTGGTCGGTGGTGAGGCATTTTTGAATGTCAGTGGATTGTCCTGGCATAACCCGGACCCGTTCGGCTGCTCGCTGAAGGACATCAACCTTGAAGTACGCAGCGGTGAAATTGTCGGCATCGCCGGGGTAGCGGGCAACGGTCAGGATGAGTTGCTGGCGTTGCTCAGCGGTGAGGAACGGCTGAACCGCAACGACGGTGCAACTGTCCGTTTCGCCGGGCAAGCGGTCGCCCATTTGCGCCCCGATGCCCGGCGCAAACTCGGTCTGGCCTTTGTCCCCGCCGAACGTCTGGGCCATGGCGCGGTTCCGGAACTGAGCCTGGCCGACAACGCCCTGCTCACGGCTTTTCAGCAAGGGCTGGTGAGCAATGGCCTGATCCAGCGTGGCAAAGTCGAGGCGCTGGCCGAAGAGATCGTCCGCCGTTTCGGGGTGAAGACGCCCAATACCCAAACGGCGGCCCGCAGCCTGTCCGGCGGCAACCTGCAGAAATTCATCCTTGGCCGGGAAATCCTTCAGCAGCCAAAACTGCTGGTGGCCGCGCACCCGACCTGGGGCGTGGACGTCGGCGCGGCAGCAACCATTCACCGCGCGCTGATTGCCTTGCGCGATGCCGGCGCGGCGATCCTGGTGATCTCCGAAGACCTCGATGAACTGTTCCAGATTTGCGATCGCCTCGGCGCCTTGTGCAGCGGACGATTGTCGCCGCTCAAGGCCACCGTCGACACTCGCCTGACCGATGTCGGTGGCTGGATGGCCGGCCAGTTCGACGTCCCTCATTCACCTGCACCCGCAACGCTTTAACGGAGTTCCACATGCTGCTTTCTCTCGAACCCCGTGGCCAGCAATCGCGCCTGATGTTGTGGTGCTCGCCGTTGCTGGCGGCGGCGCTGACTTTGGGCTGCGGCTCATTGTTGTTTATCGCGTTGGGTCACGACCCGTTGCTGACCTTGCACACCTTGCTGATCGCGCCGATCAGCGACTTGTATGGCGTTTCCGAACTGCTGGTCAAAGCCTTGCCGATTCTGCTTTGCGCGTTGGGCCTGGCGGTGGCGTATCAAGCACGGATCTGGAACATCGGCGCCGAAGGCCAGTTGCTGCTTGGCGCCCTGGCCGGCAGTGCACTGGCGGTGAACATCATCGACATGCAAAGTCGTTGGGCGCTGGTCTTCGTCCTGCTCGTCGGCACGATGGCCGGCGCAGCGTGGGCCGGGCTGACGGCGTGGTTGCGCACGCGCTTCAACGCCAACGAAATCCTCACCAGCATCATGCTCAATTACATCGCCCTAAACCTGCTGCTGTTCTGCGTGCACGGGCCGTTGAAAGACCCGGCCGGGTTCAACTTTCCGGAGTCGGCGATGTTTGGTGATGCCAGCCGTTTACCGTTGTTGATGGAGGACGGTCGGGTTCACGCGGGTGTTTATTTCGCCCTGCTCGCGCTGGTCGCTGTGTGGGTGCTGTTACAGAAAAGCTTTGTCGGTTTCCAGATCAAAGTGCTCGGGCTGGATAAGCGCGCGGCGGGGTTTGTCGGCTTTCGCGAGAAGCGGTTGATCTGGTTGGCGCTGTTGATTAGCGGCGGCCTGGCCGGATTGGCCGGCGTCTGTGAAGTCACCGGACCGATCGGCCAATTAGTCCCGCAAGTCTCGCCAGGGTACGGCTATGCAGCGATTACCGTGGCGTTTCTCGGCCGGTTGAATCCGATCGGCATTCTGTTTTCCAGCCTGTTGATGGCGTTGCTGTACATCGGTGGCGAGAGCGCGCAGATGAGCATGAACCTGCCACAAGCGATCACCCAACTGTTCCAGGGGATGATGCTGTTTTTCCTGCTGGCCAGTGACGTGCTGATTCTCTATCGGCCGCGTTTGAACCTGCGCTGGGCACGCCGCGCACCCGCCACCGCCGTAACCGCAGGAGCGCTGTGATGGATATCGATCTGCTGAGCAATATTTTCTACGCCATGGTCCGCTGCGGTACGCCGTTGCTGTTGGTGGCGCTGGGGGAACTGATCTGCGAGAAGAGCGGCGTCCTCAATCTGGGCCAGGAAGGCATGATGCTGTTTGGCGCGGTGATCGGTTTTATCGTCGCGCTGAACAGCGGCAACCTGTGGCTTGGCGTGTTGCTGGCGATGCTCGCCGGGATGCTGCTGTCGTCGCTGTTTGCCTTGGTGGCGCTGGTGTTCAACGCCAATCAGGTGGCCACCGGGTTGGCGCTGACGATCTTCGGTGTGGGTCTGTCGACGTTTGTCGGCGCAGCGTGGGTCGGTAAACCGCTGGCGGGTTTTGAGCCGGTGGCGATTCCGTATTTGAGCGAGATTCCGCTGATCGGCCGGATGCTGTTTGCCCAGGATTTACTGGTGTATCTGTCGTTCGCGCTGTTTGCACTGGTGGCGTGGGCGATCCTTAAAAGTCGCGTCGGGCTGATCATTCAAGCGGTTGGGGAAAACCCGGACGCGGCCAGTGCGATGGGTTTGCCGGTATTGGCTGTGCGTACGTTGGCGGTGTTGTTTGGCGGAGCGATGGCCGGGTTGGCCGGGGCTTATTTGTCGTTGGCCTATACGCCGATGTGGGCCGAGAACATGAGCGCCGGACGCGGCTGGATTGCCTTGGCGCTGGTGGTGTTTGCCAGTTGGCGGGTGTGGCGGTTGTTGCTCGGAGCGTATCTGTTCGGACTCGCCAGCATCCTGCATCTGGTGGCGCAGGGGTTGGGGCTGGCGATTCCGTCGAGTCTGCTGGCGATGCTGCCGTATGTCGCGACCATTGTAGTGCTGGTGCTGTTGTCACGGGATGCGGTGCGCACACGGTTGTATGCGCCGGTGTCGTTGGGGCAGCCGTGGCAGGGTGGGCATTAGGAGGCGGCCGGGCGGGCCTCTTCGCGAGCAAGCCCGCTCCCACATTGGATCGGGTTTACACAGTTCCCTGTGGGAGCGGGCTTGCTCGCGAAAGCGCCCGAACCGGCAA
Source organism: Pseudomonas sp. 10S4 (assembly GCF_034344865.1). Lineage (NCBI taxonomy): Bacteria > Pseudomonadati > Pseudomonadota > Gammaproteobacteria > Pseudomonadales > Pseudomonadaceae > Pseudomonas > Pseudomonas sp. 10S4. The sequence goes on along the minus strand of NZ_CP133774.1, from coordinate 2,667,893 downwards.
CACCTGAACCACGCCCCACACCACTTCAAAGAACAAGAAAATTACCAACAGCGAACTGGCGCCATGGGCCAGGGCATAAGCCTGCCAAGCCGCAAACAAAAACCGCCCCACCGCGTCATACCGCCCATAAACCTGCTGCGGATCACGAATCCGCAACACCGCCCAAACACACACAATCGACCCTAACAAATTAGCCATAAGCATGTGCATCGGCTCAAACGCCGGCAACTCACCCGGCAGATTCAACGCCTGGCTCACACTCGACAACACCCCATGCAACGCGGCAAAACTCCAAGGCGTGGCAAACGCCGCCGTCACGATCAAGTCATACCAGGCACTGCCGCGCACCAGTCGGCGATATTGCGTTGAAGTCCACATCGGCGTTGCTCCATAAATTCAGGGAGCAACAAGGCTAAAGCCTGGAGTATGCTCCAGGGTCAAGCCCCTTTGAGACGTCAAGATGCGCATCGGTGAATTAGCCCAGGCCAGCGCCGTCAGCCGCGACACGCTGCGCTTCTACGAGCAGCGCGGGTTGATCGCCGCGCAACGCAGCGCCAACGGTTATCGCGACTACCCGGCGGACATGGTGCAACTGGTGCTGTACATCAAAACCGCTCAACGGCTGGGGTTTACCCTCGGCGAGATCGGCAACAGCGTCGCCGCGTTATGGCAGTCGCCCGACCCGGACAGCGCCGTCACGCAACTGCTGCAAGACAAGCTCAAGTTGATCGAAACCCGGATGGCCGAACTCGGCGCGCTGCGCAACGAGTTGCAGCAACGGCTCGGCCAGCGTTGTCCACTGAATCCGTGATCCTCATTTATCAAGGAAACCACTCATGTCCACGGCAAAAACCGCACTCATCATCGGCGCTTCTCGGGGCTTGGGCCTCGGGTTGGTGAAAACCTTGCTGGCCGACGGCTGGCAAGTCACCGCTACCGTGCGCAACCCGCAGAAGGCCGATGCGTTGCAAGCGCTGGGCAAGGTGCGGATTGAAAAACTCGACATGGATGATCAGCAAGCCGTCATCGCCCTGAGCCAACAGCTCAAGGGTGAAGTGTTTGACCTGTTGTTTGTGAATGCCGGCGTCAAGGGCCCGGAAGTTCAGACGCCTGGTGGCGGCGCGACGCTGGCCGAAGTCGGGCAACTGTTTTTCACCAACGCAGTGGCACCGATCAACCTGGCCCAGCGTTTCGTCGGGCAGATTCGTGACGGCAGCGGTGTGTTGGCGTTCATGAGTTCCGGGCTGGGTAGCGTAACCGTGGCGGACGCACCGGAGCTGGCGCTGTACAAGGCCAGTAAGGCCGCGTTGAACTCGATGACCAACACCTTCGTGACGCAATTGGGCGAACAGAAACTCACCGTGTTGTCACTGCATCCGGGCTGGGTGAAGACAGACATGGGCGGCGAAGGCGCAGACCTGGATGTGGAAACCAGCACCCGCGGGTTGGTTGATCAGGTGAATGCGTATACCGGTAAGGGCGGCCATTATTTTGTGAACTACAAAGGTGAGACCATTCCCTGGTAACACCGCCCTCCCCCGTAGGAGCTGCCGCAGGCTACTCCTACAGGGGTTTTGGGTCGTCTGGTCGGGCCGGGCTTGCCCGCGACGCCGTTTTGTTTGAAACTTCGCACCTCGCCTCACCGCGACCCTGGATCAGCAGACAGGGTAATCACTGAGCTGGCTAACCTGAACCCAACTTTCAGAGGAGCCGGCCAACATGCCTGCGACCCGTACCTGGTTAAAAAATCCCCTCGCGATCTTCACTGCCAATGGCCTCGATGCCCGTGGCGGCCTGGTGCTGCAAGACGGTTTGATCGTCGAAGTGCTCGCCGCTGGCCAGCAACCGTCCTCACCTTGTGGACAAGTCTTCGATGCCCGCGAGCATGTGATTCTGCCCGGCCTGATCAACACCCATCACCATTTCTATCAAACCCTGACCCGCGCCTGGGCGCCGGTGGTCAATCAGCCGTTGTTCCCGTGGCTGAAAACCCTGTACCCGGTCTGGGCGCGCCTCACGCCTGAAAAACTCGCCCTGGCCACCAAAGTCGCGTTGGCCGAGTTGCTGCTGTCCGGCTGCACCACCGCCGCCGATCACCACTATCTGTTCCCGGAAGGCCTGGAAAACGCGATCGACGTGCAAGTCGAAAGCGTTCGCGAACTGGGAATGCGCGCCATGCTGACGCGCGGTTCCATGAGCCTCGGCGAAAAGGACGGTGGCCTGCCACCGCAGCAAACCGTGCAGGAAGGCGAAGTGATTCTCGCCGACAGTCAGCGCTTGATTACCGAGTACCACGAGCGTGGCGACGGTGCACAAATCCAGATCGCCCTGGCGCCCTGCTCGCCGTTCTCGGTGACGCCGGAAATCATGTCCGCCAGCGCCGAACTGGCGAACAAACTCGATGTGCGCCTGCACACACACCTGGCTGAAACCCTCGACGAAGAGGACTTCTGCCTGCAACGCTTTGGCCTGCGCACCGTGGATTACCTGGACAGCGTCGGCTGGCTCGGCCCGCGCACCTGGCTGGCCCACGGCATCCATTTCAACCCGGACGAAATCGCCCGCCTCGGCGCGGCCGGCACCGGTATCTGCCATTGCCCGAGTTCGAATATGCGCCTGGCGTCCGGCATCTGTCCGACGCTGGACCTGACCGCCGCGGGTGCGTTGCTGGGCCTGGGAGTGGACGGCTCGGCGTCTAACGATGCGTCGAACATGATGCTCGAAACCCGTCAGGCGCTGTACATCCAGCGGCTGCGTTATGGCGCCGAGAAGATCACCCCGGAACTGGTCCTGGGCTGGGCGACCAAGGGTTCGGCGAGTTTGCTGGGGCGTACCGATATCGGTGAGTTGGCGGTGGGCAAGCAGGCGGATCTGGCGCTGTTCAAACTCGATGAGCTGCGGTTTTCCGGCAGCCATGATCCGGTGTCGGCGTTGCTGCTGTGTGGTGCGGATCGGGCGGATCGGGTGATGGTTGGCGGCAAGTGGCGGGTGATTGATGGGCAGGTTGAAGGGCTGGATCTCAAAGGCTTGATTGCCGATCACAGCCAGGCGGCTCGGCAGTTGATTGCCGGGACCTGACACAACACAATCAAAAATGTGGGAGCGGGCTTGCTCGCTCCCACATTGATCCGGTTTCCACCGTGGTTTTGTGGTGTGCTTAGAGGCCAAGCAACGACAACATGATAAACGTCGCAAACAACACGAAGTGAGTCATGCCTTCAATGGCATTGGTTTCGCCGTCGTTGAGGTTGATCGCACTGACGAGCAACGTCAGAAAAACCATCACCGTCTGCACCGGGGTCATCGCCATATGAAATGGCTGGCCGGTGTAGAGCGCCATCGCTTCCATCACCGGCACCGTCAAGATTACCGTCGACAGCGAAGCGCCCATGGCGATGTTGACCACCGACTGCATGCGGTTGGCCAATGCCGCGCGCAATGCGGTCAAAATCTCCGGCGCAGCGGAAATCGCCGCTACCAGGATCGCCGTGATCACCGGCGGTGCTCCCGTTCCTTCCAGCCCCAGGTCGAGGGTCTTGGACATCACCTCGGCCAAGGCGCCAATCACCACAACGCCAAATACCAGCGTACTGACGCTAAGCGCCACGTTGACCGGCTCAGGTTCGTCTTCCGGGACTTTCTTGCGGCGTTTTTCCGGATAGCTGTAGCTGAAAAAATAACTGTGCGGCCCGACCTGCATGCGCAAAAACAAGGTGTAGAGCACGATCATCGCGCCGATGGTGAACGCCGAATAAACCTTCCAATTCGCTTCAGGAATGAACTCCGGCACCACCATTGAAACCCCCATGGCAGTGAGGATCATCACGCTGTAGCTGCGCGCCGAGTCGTCGTTGTAGGACTGTTCGCCATGCTTGATCCCGCCCATCAAAGCGGCGAGACCGAGAATGCCGTTGATGTCGAGCATCACCGCCGAGTAAATCGTGTCACGCACCAGGGTCGGCGAGGCTTCGTTGCTCATCATGATCGCCAGGATCACCACTTCGACCAGCACGGCGGCGAGGGTCAGAATCATCGTGCCGTAAGGATCGCCGACTTTTTCGGCGAGCAATTCGGCGTGATGAGCCACGCGCATCGAGGCGACGACGATGAACGCGATCAGCACCAGCCCGGCGGCGAGCGCGACGGGTTGGCCGCTGTGCAACATCCACGGCTCTAGCGGGTACGCAACGACGGCGGCGAGAACGGCCAACAGCAGAAATTTTTCTTGCTTGAGGAGTGTGAGCATTGCGGGCCTTTTGCACAGTGGCGCGAAAACAGGGTGATGAGCTACTGACTGCGGGGCGGCGCTAACGTTTCGTTACACCTTAGCGCACCAGTGGATGGCAGCTGTGCTCGGCCATGCACTTTTATCGGCCTCAAGGGCCCCATCGCGAGCAGGCTCGCTCCCACAGGGGAACGCAACCCAATGTGGGAGCGAGCCTGCTCGCGATGGCCACGACACGGTTTCGGCTTGATTGTTGTCCTGTTGGTCAGCAATTTGCATTGACCTCGCCAACCTCAAAACAAAATGGAGTTCGAGTTCATGCATAAACGTCCGTTGAAGAAGCTGTTGTGCGCCGTTGCGGCGGCTATCGGTCTGAGCGCCAGCCTGACCGCCAGTGCCACCGACCCGCTGAAAGTCGGCTTCGTCTATATCGGCCCGATCGGTGACCACGGCTGGACGTATCAGCATGAACAGGGGCGCAAGGCACTCGCCGATAAATTCGGCGCGCAGATCACCACCAACTACGTGGAAAACGTCGCCGAAGGCGCCGACGCCGAGCGGGTGATCCGCAACATGGCCAAGGACAACTACGACCTGATCTTCACGACCTCTTTCGGCTACATGAACCCGACCCTGAAAGTCGCCAAGCAATTCCCCAAGGTGACCTTCGAGCACGCCACCGGCTACAAACAGGACAAGAACCTCGGCACCTACCTGGCGCGCACGTATGAAGGTCGCTACGTCGGCGGTTTCCTCGCGGCGAAGATGACCAAGACCAAGAAGATCGGCTACGTCGCCTCGTTCCCGATCCCGGAAGTGATCCGCGACATCAACGCCATTCAACTGGCTCTGAACAAGTACAACCCGGGCACCGAGATCAAGGTGGTGTGGGTCAACTCGTGGTTCGATCCGGGCAAAGAGGCCGATGCCGCCAACGCGCTGATCGACCAGGGCGTGGACGTGGTGTTCCAGCACACCGACAGCCCGGCGCCGATCCAGGCGGCCGAAGTGATGGCGTGTATGCCGTGGGCTACGCTTCGGACATGGCGCACTTCGGGCCGAAAGCGGTGCTGACCTCGATCGTCAACGATTGGGGCCCGCACTACATTCAGGCGACCCAGAGCGTGCTCGACCACAACTGGAAATCCCAGGATTACTGGGGCGGCTTGAAGGAAGGCACGGTTGAACTGCCGATCAGCGACCTGGTGCCGGCGCCGGTGAAAGCCGAAGCCGAGCAAATCATTGCCGACATCAAGAGCGGTGCGCTGCACCCGTTTACCGGGCCGATCAAGGATCAGGCCGGTGTCGAGAAAATCGCGGCGGGGGCGACAGCGAGCAATGCGGAACTGGCGTCGATGAACTACTACGTTGAAGGCATGAAGGCTGAGATTCCGAAGTAATCCTTCATCCTTCAGCCTCAACACACCCCCTGTGGGAGCGGGCTTGCTCGCGAAAGCGGTGCGTCAGTTACGAAAATGCCGACTGACACGCCCTCCCTCTTCGCGAGCAAGCCCGCTCCCACATTGGAATTCCGGCGTTTATAAGGACTGCGCATGAATCAACTCCCGATCATCGACATCGCTCCGCTCTACAGCGACGACGCCCATGCCTGGCAATCCGTCGCCACGCAAATCGACCGCGCCTGCCGCGACTGGGGCTTTTTCTACATCAAAGGTCACCCGATCAGCGTCGCGCGCATCGATGCCGTGCTCGACCACGCCCACCGTTTCTTCGCCCTGCCCGCCGCCGAAAAGCTCAAGATCGACATCACCCAGACCCAACACCATCGCGGCTACGGCGCCATCGCCACCGAGCAGTTGGACCCGAGCAAACCCAGTGACCTGAAAGAAACCTTCGACATGGGCCTGCACTTTCCGGCCGATCACCCGGAAGTACTGGCGGAAAAACCGCTGCGCGGCCCCAACCGCCATCCATCGATGCCGGGTTGGGAAGCGCTGATGGAGCAGCATTACGTCGACATGCAAGCCCTCGCCCAAACCCTGCTGCGGGCGATGACGATGGCGCTGAACATCGAACGCGACTTCTTCGATACCCGCTTCAATGAGCCCGTCAGCGTGCTGCGGATGATCCACTACCCGCCACGCCACACCGCCAGTTCTGAAGACCAGCAAGGCGCCGGCGCCCACACCGATTACGGCTGCATCACCCTGCTCTATCAGGACGCCGCCGGCGGCCTGCAAGTACGCAACGTCAAAGGTGAGTGGATCGATGCGCCGCCCATCGAAGGCACCTTCGTGGTCAACCTCGGCGACATGATGGCGCGCTGGAGCAACGACCGTTACCTGTCGACGCCGCACCGGGTTATCAGCCCGCTGGGGGTGGACCGTTACTCGATGCCGTTCTTCGCCGAGCCACACCCGGACACCGCCATCGAATGCCTGCCCGGTTGCCAGGACGAACTGCACCCGGCGAAATATCCGGCCACCACCTGCGCCGAATTTCTGCTCTCGCGCTTCGCCGATACCTACGCCTATCGACGGGAACAGGAAGCGGTGTGATGAACCGGTTGGTCAGGTTTTACCAATTGTTGCGGCGCGCATCTGTAGAATGCCGTCATTGCACCTGATGAGAATTCGAACATGTACGACTGGCTGAACGCCCTGCCCAAGGCAGAACTGCACTTGCACCTGGAAGGCTCGCTGGAGCCTGAGTTGCTGTTCGCCCTGGCCGAACGCAACAAGATCGCCCTGCCGTGGAACGACGTCGAAACCCTGCGCAAGGCCTACGCCTTTAACAACCTGCAAGAGTTTCTCGACCTGTACTACCAGGGCGCCGACGTGTTGCGCACCTCTCAGGATTTCTACGACCTGACCTGGGCTTACCTGTTGCGTTGCAAGGCGCAGAACGTGATTCACACCGAGCCGTTCTTCGATCCGCAGACTCACACCGACCGTGGTGTGCCATTCGAAGTGGTGCTCAACGGCATCGCTGCCGCACTTAAAGATGGCGAGCAGCAACTGGGCATCACCAGCGGTTTGATCCTGAGCTTCCTGCGCCACTTGAGCGAAGACGAAGCGCAGAAAACCCTCGACCAGGCGCTGCCGTTCCGCGATGCGTTCGTGGCTGTCGGCCTGGACAGTTCGGAGATGGGTCACCCGCCGAGCAAGTTCCAGCGTGTGTTTGATCGTGCCCGTCACGAAGGCTTCCTGACCGTCGCCCACGCCGGTGAAGAAGGCCCGCCGGAATACATCTGGGAAGCCATCGACCTGCTGAAAATCCAGCGCATCGACCATGGCGTGCGCGCCATCGAAGACGAGCGTCTGATGCAGCGGATCATCGACGAACAGATCCCGCTGACCGTGTGCCCGTTGTCCAACACCAAGCTCTGCGTGTTCGATCACATGTCCCAGCACAACATTCTCGACATGCTCGAACGTGGTGTGAAAGTGACCGTGAACTCCGACGACCCGGCGTACTTCGGCGGTTATGTCACCGAGAACTTCCACGCGCTGTATACCGACTTGGGCATGACCCAGGATCAGGCCAAGCGTTTGGCGCAGAACAGCCTGGATGCTCGACTGGTAAAGCCATAAGCATCACCGCATAACCATTGTGGGAGCGGGCTTGCTCGCGAAGGGGCCGTGTCAGTCAATATCAATGTCGACTGACACACTGCTTTCGCGAGCAAGCCCGCTCCCACATTTTTAGATCGGTGTCGCTTCAGTCAACTCTTCAAGCGTCTTGCCCCGCGTCTCCATCCCGAACACCCAAACCACCGCCGCCGCAATCGCAAAGCACATCGCCCCCAAGGCGAACACCCCGCCCTGCCCGGTTATCGGGAACACCAGCCCGGTCACCAACGGCCCAAGCAACGAACCGATGCGTCCAATCGCCGAGGCAAATCCTGAGCCCGTGGCCCGCGCCGAGGTCGGGTACAACTCCGGCGTGTAGGTGTAGAGCACCGCCCACATGCCGAACAGGAAGAATTGCATCAACAGCCCCGAGGTAATCAACAGGCTGACGTTGCCGCCAAATACCGCACTCTGGCCATAGAGAAACGCCATCACCCCGCCGCCCAGCAGCGTCACCACGCACACCGGTTTACGTCCCCAGCGCTCCACCAGCCATGCGGCCATGAGGAACCCGGGAATCCCGCCGAGGGAAATCAGCACCGTGTAATACACCGACTGGGTCACGGCAAAACCTGACTGTTGCAGCAAGGCGCTGAGCCACGACGTCAATCCATAGAAACCGAGCAAGGCGAAGAACCAGACGCTCCAGATCATCATCGTGCGCTGGCGGTACAGCGGCGACCAGATCTGCCGCAGCGCGGAAAAGAAGTGGCCCGGCGTACTTTCCACGCGCGGCAGGCGTATCGGCTCCGGCAAATCAGCACGCCCCAGCGACGCCCGGACTCGATCTTCAATGCGCAACAAAACCTTGTCCGCCGCCTCATGCCGCCCAGCCTGTTCCAGCCAGCGCGGGGATTCGGGAATGAAGAAGCGAATCGCCAGGACAAACACCGCCGGCACCGCCAACACCAGGAAGATGTCGCGCCAGCCGATCACCGGCAGCAAAAAGTACGACAGCACCCCGGCCGCGACAAAACCCAGCGGCCAGAACCCGTCCATCAACGCGATATAACGCCCACGCTTCTTGGCCGGAATCAGTTCCGAGAGCATCGACTGGGCGATGGGAAACTCCATGCCCATGCCGATCCCCAGCAGGACTCGGAACAAGGTCAGTGTTTCCACGTTTTGCGCCGTCGAGCACAAGTAACTGGCGATGCCCCACAACACGATGCTCCACTGGAACACCGGTTTGCGTCCGAAGCGATCGGCCAACATGCCGGACAACGACGCCCCCAGCACCATGCCAAAAAAGCTAGAACTGGCCAGCAACCCGGCCTGGGCGCTGCTCAGGCCGAACTCGGTTTTGATCGAGCCGAGCAGGAAGGTCATCATCGCCAGGTCCATGGAGTCAAAGAAAAACGCCAAGGCAATGATGATGAAAATGATGCGGTGATAGCCGCTGATGGGCAGCCGTTCCAATCGTTCTGCCGCGCTGAAGCCTCGTGTTTCCATGCCACATCCCCCCGTCCGAAAGTCCCCGGAACGAGTGTGCGCGATAGCGGCTGGGGGTTATTGCTGGATGCGACCTGCTCGCATCCCTGAACGACGCCCGAGACCTCAGACGTCGGTCTCGACGTGTCTAAAACGCCATTTCCAGCTCGGCCTCCTTGGCAAAGCGATGAACTTCACGCTGCCCGACAACAGTGATCTGCAAGGCTCGTGAGTCATTGGGCAGGCTCAACCAGCCAGACTGCATGAACAACTGCAACAACGCCGCGCCCAGCGAGCCTCCCAGGTGCGGGCGGCGTTCACTCCAGTCAGGGCAGGCGCAGGCGATTTGCGCGTTGCGGTGGGCCAGGGCCTGGATGAACACCCCCGGCTGGCCAGTTGCGTGGCGCCCTTGTGGGTGACAACGACCCGCTGATCGAACTGCTCGATCCAGCCAGCATCCAGCAGACGCTGGAATAGATCGGCCGCCAGCGTGCCACCCAAATGGTCATCGCAGAGCCGGGCCTGCAACAGCGACGACGGCGCCGCCTGGCGCTTGGCCATGAGGCTGCCACGTTTGATCGTCTGCGCAATATCCCGAGGCATGCTGGCCAGGGAAGCGCTGGCCAGCGCTTCGACCGCCGCGCCGACTTCGGGGGCCGCCAGGCGGAAGAACCTTTTTCGCCCGCGCTCTTCGACTTTCAACAGACCTCCGGCGGACAAACGCCCCAGGTGTGCACTGGCCGAAGACGGCGACAGCCCGGCTAGCAAGGCCAGCTCTTCGGTATGCCGCGCCGAGCCATCCATCAAGGCCCACATCATTGCGCTGCGCTTGGGGTCAGCCAGCAACGTGGCGATCTGGCTAATGCAAGGTGCACCAGATGTTCCATGTACAGGCGCTTGATAAGCGTTAGTAATGAACTAGCCTTTTCAACAAAGGGTTACCAAATCAACACAACGAAACGTTGGAAAGGCCCTAGAAACTGAGGTTTTGAATCTGGTCATTGAAACAAAAAATTGTTGGTTAGTCCGGATTGAAAAGGAGGTAGCTGATGGAGCTTGTTTGGGCGACTGAAGACTTCTTGATAGCCGGGAGCTCTTACCCAGGCTCTCCAATCCTGCTTTGGGATACGATGGAGAGTTGTGTTCCAGCCAATGATTTCGTTCGCCACTATTTGCTGCGTGGCAGCATCGGCTCAAAGAAGTCCTGGCCAAGCATTGGGCGTGCACTATACGACTTCTTCAGCTTTCTACAGGCGCATAAGCTTGATTGGCGTGATGTTGATCGAGGCGAGGCAAAGAGTCTTCTTGCTGCGTATCGGGACTACTCCAAATATGAATGCAAACTGGCAACAACCACAATCAGGCAAAGGTTGTACTACATCTGTGAGTTCTACAAGTTCGCTCAGAAAAATGAGTGGATTAGTAGACTTCCATTCAACTATGAAGAACGAAGGGTCAAACGTGAGACTGGCTTCCTTGGCCACCTCGATGCCAGTGGCGGCAAAGCGATTGCTAACGACATCATGCCTCGCAACCCACGAACACTGCCGAAGTTTTTAGCCTTAAGTGAAGTCAAGGCACTGTTAGGAGCTGCGGAAAATCCACATCATCGAATGATGATTAAACTTGGTCTTCATACGGGTCTGCGCCGCGAAGAAATCGCCACCTTCCCACTCGCCTATGTCTTCGACCCCACGAAGGCCCTCAAGCGCAAACGCAACATTGAGATTCGCCTCGATCCGGGTGATGGCCATGGCATGCTGACAAAAGGCAGCAATCCTCGCGACATATTCATCAGCGCCAATTTTATGTCCGAGTTGTACCGCTATGTCGTTCAAGTTCGCGGGGAACGGGCGGCATTAAGCACAACGCAGCAAAAGCCGCTCTTCCTAAATAAATTTGGCGAACGCTTTGCCAGTGATGGAAAGGGGCTCGATCGTATCGTTAGCACTATCGGTAAGAAAATTGGTATCGCGGTCCATCCTCATATGCTGCGTCATACGTATGCAACCCAAACCCTAGTTGCTCTTCAACGCAAAGACGGTGGGATTAATCCCCTCGTGTTCTTGCAGCGGCAACTTGGCCATAGCTCGATTCAAACAACAATGATCTACCTACATTTGATCAATGAACTGGTTGAGAGCGCAGTGCTGGCCTACGACGACGAATTGAATGACATCTTTGGGGCCGTCTGATGGGTAAGCGTAAGATCTACATAGAGACCGACCTCGACATTCCGCAGGTCGAGCATAGGCATGATCACGATAGGCTTGTCGTCGTGATACCCGATGCCATTCCACCTGCCAACACCCGAATAGCCTATGGGCGAAATGCTACTCGGAAGCGTTCCTTCGATTTTTCACGCTGGTACGGCGTAAACATCGATTCAATCACCTATTCATGCCAACGGCAGATCGAACGCTTTCAAGCTGGACAGGATGCTGAGATCGAGACAAGTACATTGACCGGCTACTGCACGAGTTTGCGGTACTTCCTTGATTACGTAGCGCTACGTGCAGCTGCGTTCAGGCGCGAGATGACCCTAACGGACATCGACCGTGAACTAATCGATGGTTATATAGGTTTTCTCGGCGACCGGGGGAAGCTCTAACTATTGCAGGATCACCTACAAGCACACGAAGCCAGTGCTTCTAGCTCTAGGTCGACGAGGGCTAATTTCGTTGGTTACCGCAGGCGATGCTGCCACCTTCCCGCGCAATCCCTACCCAAATGGCAATAGAAAAGCGAAAGGTCAGGATCACCTTCCTAAGGAGCAGCGCCAAGCGTTTGCCGCGGCGGTCAAAGATGCTGTCATGCCAATCTGGCAGGATGATATTCCGCTAACCTCCGAGTTGCTGTCCTACGCCTTACTGATCGTGGCATTACATACAGGGAGAAATTCCACCGCGTTGTTAGAAATGAGGCGAGATTGCTTGCGTGACCATCCAAAAGACGGAAATACCTTTCTGGTGTTGTGGAAACGACGCGGACACAACACGAGCAAAGTAATTCTGCGCGCTGAGAGCACACACACGCACCTGCTGGAATCCATGCCAACCATCAAAACCAATGTTGAGCGCTTGATTCGGCGCGTACTCAACCGTACCGAGTGCCTAGGAGTATCAGCGCCAGATGATTTACGAGAGCGTACCTGGCTATATCAATCGCGTGCTCATGGGGATCAGCTGGGCAAGATACAAGCACTAAGCGAAAACTCGGTGGAGAGATCCATTTGCAAGCTTGTTGCTAACTACAGGCTCATGGACAGCAATGGACAACCGCTCCGCATCAATATTTCACGCCTGCGCAAAACCTTCGCGAACCGCATCTTTGAACTACTGGATAGTGACTTGGCAGCCACCGCAATAGCTCTCGGTAATTCGCCCCGAGTTGCTGGACAGCACTACCTGATCCCGAACGAAAGCACCAAGCGCGACTGGCGATTCATGGGAGAGATCCTCGTGAAGGAATTGCTGAGCAGAACTATTGGTGCAACCTACCATGGAACCCCAGTGGGACATTGCAGTGATCTGATAAATGGCCAGTATGCTCCGAAGAGAGAGGGCGCAACCTGTATCAACTTCCTTAACTGTATCCGATGCCGACATTACGTTTTGACGGGCGACGATCTGCACAAGCTGTTCAGCTTTTATTTCCGCGTTCTTTCCGAGCGCACGCGCATGGACAAACGGCGTTGGGCTCGGGATTACGCACATATTCCTCGGTTAATTGACAACTACATTGTAGCCGAAGGCGTGAAGCGCGGCATCTTCACACTCAAGGCTGTAGAGGTTGAACGCGAGCGCGCGCGTACCGAGCCGCACCGATTCTGGTCGTTCGATGTGGTATCAGACATAGGAGTTTTTGGATGAGAACAAATTCAACTTTTAAAAATTCTGTGACATCCATCGAATTACAGCTTGGGGACGTACGAGAACTGCGTGAGGAAGAGCGCAACAAACTCATTGTGAGCACAATCATTGTAGACGGACACCAAGTGATACTCAGTCATTATGGCGATGATCGCTGGCGGCTCTCCGGAATGCCAAATAACAGATCTGAATCTCGCACGTATCTGGACTTCCAACGCGTGCCTGAACCATTCAGAGCAGTGATGAAGGCAGTTCTCTATCGGTATCTACGGCGTGGCCGGTTAGGCTATCCTAGACCGAAAGGGTCGACCTTAATTATTTTTCTCGCCAACTCAATGAAGTTTCTACGGTACCTAGTCTCTCTGAATATCAGTAGCTTCGGGTCGGTAAACTCTATAATTTATGCAAACTATGTTTCCAAATGCCGAGAAACTCCTAGAGCCAATGGTAAACCTCTACAAAAATGCACCCTTTCAAATTACTTCGGCGCCGTTGAATCGCTATACGAGTTGAGTCAGTACACTAACGATCCGCTCGTAATACATCCTTGGCCCGAGTCGTCGTTTAGTGCTGTGGCGGGATTGACTAGTAAGGGTTCGCCTCATAAGTTGGGGGGCAAGACACCACTGATGCCAGATGAGATTTTTTGCGCATTGTTCGAGAACGCTTATGGGCAAGTAGAGCGCGGTAAAGCCCTGCTCGATCTACGTGATGCTGTCAATGAAGAAAGCACAACTTGGAAAATAAGCCCTAAAAACGTCGGAAAAAAAAGAACCGTTTTCTTGCCAATCTAGGCTGGGAGGGTGGTTCGGCAGCCCTCAACGAGGCGTTAATTGATTTGCGCAATGCTTGCTACATAGTGCTAGCTAGCACATCCGGTTGTCGTAATCACGAATTAGCCAACGTAATGTCAGGCTCACTCCAACGTACCCAAGGTGACGATGGCACCCTTTATCACTGGATGCGATCCAAGTCGGAAAAAACCGATACAGGATTGCATGACTGGATGATCCCAGAAGCTGGGGTACGGGCTCTCCGAGTAATGGAGCGATGGGCAAAACCATACCAAGCCTCGATTGCCATGGAGATAGTCGAGCGGCGCGGGAAGAACACACTCGATCCTGAGATACCCCGCGCGCAGCAGCACCGTAATGCACTATTTTTAGGTTCGTATAGCACTAAAGGTAATCAGGCTCGAACAGTGTCACTAGCCGCCTGGAACGTTGGTCTCAAAGCCTTCGCCCGGAAGGTCGGCTTAGATTGGCCGCTAGCCAGTCACCAGTTCAGACGTAAGTTCGCCAACTACGTGGCACATAGTCGATTTGGAGACCTGCGTTATTTGCGGGAGCATTTTGCACACTGGTCGATGGATATGGCTCTAGGCTATGCCATGGATGAAAGCTGGGGTGGCCATCTTGATTTGGACTTGTACAGTGAAATACAGGCCGAGTATGACGACATAAAACTCGACACAGTTGATGGTTGGCTTAGTGATGACTTGCTGGCGGGAGGCTTCGGTCGCTCGATTAAACAATGGCAACGTGACCCTGCGAACCTCGCTATCTTCAAGGATCATCGGACAATGGTTATTTCAATAGCCGAAAGCACCTCCATCCGTAGTAACGGACATGCCTGGTGCTCAGCCGACAATGATGGATGCGTGGGTAATACTTTGGAACGCACGCGCTGCGGCGACTGCAACAATGCAGTGATTGGAGTTGGCCATCTTCGCATCTACCAGCAGCTTTATAACAACCTTAAGGAACTGTTGGACTGCCGCGACATCGGCGAGAGCGGTCGATTGCGTGTATTACGCGATATGGAGCGTTGCCGGAGTGTGTTCACGCAGTTGGGATACGACCCGGAGAGCAAAACTGGATGACTATCAAGCGTAAGCCTTCTGACACCCGTGAGAAAGAACTACAACTGGCGCTCTATCGCATCGAACGTGGCCGCGCTAAGACGGGTGAGAAAAAAGTATCCATCGCCGGTGTAGCACGGGAAGCAGGTGTATCGGCTGCGCTCATCCATAATCACTATCCGAAGATTGCCGAAGTGATCCGTGAATCGCAAGGGCGCTCCAGTCGCGCTCAACGCGACGTAAAACACCAGGATTTAATTGCTGAACGAGAGAGGAATCGGGAGCTGCGCAAGGAGGTGGAGGATCTTCGTTTAAAGGTCGCCAGACTCGCCTCTATCAACGAAGTTCTGCTAAACGAAAATCGAGATCTGAAGGCCAAGAAGAACGATCCCAAAGTGCTCGATTTGCATCCTAACGACCACCAGACGCCGCAGTGGCGACCGGAAGAGAACGGCCCAAAGTAGTCCCTAAACTGGGTCTGCGATACTGGGGTCGATTCACTTTTCCTCTGGCAATGACAGCTATTGGCCGATTTCAGCCTGTCGCGACCGGCTTAAAACGACCCAAAGCGGTCATCCACTCTTGACTATTGGGATCTTGCGCCCACGTCATTTATCAGTTCGCGCCAGACATCCCTTGCCTTCTGCTCCGAGGTAAAGACTTGTACTTTTGGATGCCAGAACTGCCCCTCAATTACGATGCATTCCAGGGTAGAGTCCTGAAACGTAAAGACATAATGGATGGCATCTTTTAGAAACCGCTGTTTATCGTGTCGCGGATGAATGGCGTTTCTCTGCTCAAGCTCTGCTAGCCAAGGTGAATTATCTATTCGATGAATTTGGTAATGCTTGAGGCCAAGTCCAATAAGCGGATGGCCGCCCAAAGCCTCGTCGTTTGGTGAGCCGAACTGAATTTTTTTAACTAGGGGGAAATGGATTACAGCTATTTCTTCCCCTGCGGTGCAATACCGTAAACATAGCTGCGTGTCCGTGGCAAACACGACGGGTCCGGGCGACGTACTTGGCTGTGGCCAGGAGTCGAGCAGCACTACGGTTGCGAATGACATAGGGAAGCCTAGTGAAGAAAAATAAGGGGCAAAACAGAGTGCGAGAGCGACGCGTTGTCGTCAAACGTTTCTGATCGCGATGGGCTGCTTCTGGCCGAAAGCAGGCGGGTACTACCTTGTTTCGGCTGCGTCAGGAGGCCAGTCCTCATAGAAGGAGCCGCCTATAGGGATCGGGTTGCCATCCATGTGGTATGCAGCCCAGGCCAGTATGTGTGCCATGCGTTCTGCACCAACTGGCGACAGTCCGCAAGACTCTCTAACTTCGTCTAGCCGTGCTCGGCACACATCAAGGTGGCGTCGAACGCCTGAAAATCCGCCAAGATAGAGATAAAACTCGTCGAGAACGATACCCACGCCTGGGATACCATAGGTGCCGGCCACGCCTGGCGCCTCCTCGTATATGGCCTTCGCATCATGACCTTCCAGGGTTGCAACAGCGGTTAGTACCTCGCAAAAAGTATCTTTCATGCTGTTGCTGACCCAGAGGTCATAGCTGTTGCCGATAATGATGGGCGCACCCATGAGTCTTACCCTGATTTCGCTAATGGAATGCTATGACTAAGAGACGGATTCAGCCATGTAGCCAGTTTTGAGCAGGCCGTATTCGCTCCGATTATTACCGTTTTTGCCTGGAAAAGGCCATCCGTGGACGGCTGCTCTTGGCCGTTCACTGCCGGTCATGTTTGCTAAGGAGGTGGGTCGAATCCGGTGTAGATGGCTGGTTAGGTCGAATGCAAATGGCTGGTCAAGTCAGTGTAATTGCCCAGGCGTCAGCGGATCTGGAGAAGCGGCTCGAGCCAGCGGCGAGATCAGCTAGTCTTCCCGCACCAGTTACTCAAGGATGATACCCATGCCAGATAACTCTGAGGCCAACATAGCCACAGCAGACGCACTCACACTGCTCCTGCACAACCAGCACGCCATATGTGCTGCCATTGAGGAAGTGACCAATTGGCTTTCTGAGAATGGAGTGGGGAGCGTTGCCGCTAACGCAATTGCGGCCATGGCAACGCTGGACCGCAATGCTAAAGACATCACAGGCGCCATCATGCGACTTCGGCAGTTATAGGTATGCCTATACAGATACGGGCAGATTTCGCCTTTTTCATCCTTTTCGCTTGATAAGTAACACCCAAAGTGAAACAGTATTAGGAGAACACCCTAACTGATACAGGCACCCATCATGTTCATCCGTGCATACCTCCGAGCATCGACCGAAGAGCAGGACGCAGCCCGCGCCCGGAAATCGCTCGAGCAGTTCGCCAGCGATCACAACAAGGTCATTGCCAGTGTGTACCTGGAGAATGCCAGCGGTGCGACCGCAGACCGGCCTGAGCTGCTGCGCCTAATCAAGGATGCTCGTAAGGGTGATGTGTTTTTGTTGGAGTCGATAGATCGCCTCTCGCGCCTTCCTGTGGAGGACTGGCAGAAACTCAAGGCTGCGATTGATTCCAAGGGGTTGCGCATCGTCGCGCTCGACTTGCCAACGACCCACCAGGGGATGCAGGACACCAAGGGTGACGAGTTCACAGGGCGGATGCTGGAAGCGATCAATTCGATGCTGGTGGAAATGATGGCCGCTATTGCTCGCAAGGATTACGAGCAACGGCGCGAGCGCCAGGCCCAGGGTATCGAGAAGGCCAAAGCCGCTGGCAAGTACCAGGGGCGGCCAGTAGACGAGGACCTACATCGGAGAGTTAAGGAGCTGCTAAGCGCAGGGTTAGGCATCCGAGCAACAGCTCGACACGCCCAGTGCTCCACCACAACCGTGCTTCGCATCAGGGATACCCCCGTTACACAGAGCGCGCTACCGCCTCGCAATGCTCTATGAACTCGGGTCTAGTAAATATTCTGATCCCAAAAAGACTCTCGAAAACCTCCCGTCGACCGTTCTTCACGAAGCCGCGACTATCGTTACTGACAAATATTTTTTTGCCTGATCGGATGTGAGACTGCAGGATCATCGCGTCTCGGAGCTGGTTGCGCTGTCGGGCCGTAAGCGTTTCACGATTCCTAGGGAAGCCATTGCTCGAGAGAATGGCCAGAATTTTCTCAAAATCAAAGAACTGACTCAGATCCCCTAAAACAGCCATGCCGAAATAGCTTTCGTTTAAAACTAGAGTCTCGGGTGTCTCGCCTAAGGTGGCGGCGCCGGCTGCCAAATCCGTATTGGCTAATTCTCTGTTGGTGACTGATACGACTTCCAGCTTATAGCCAGCACTAGCGGCGATTGGAGCCAAGTCGAGAACCGGTAGAACGTTGGTATCAACAGTAACCGCCTCCATGCTTATTGCCTCGATCAGTTTTGTATCGAGAGGATAGACCCGAGCCCATAAAAAAACCCACTTCGAAAATTCTCAGTGGGTTTTTAACGGCAATCGACTTTCATATGCACCCACCTTGCACCCATGAGGTTTTGATGTTGAGAGCTAAAATCGCTGGAGGCCTTGAATTATATGGTGTCCCAGGGCAGGTTCGAACTGCCAGCCTTCCCCTTAGGAGGACGGGTGCTGTCATTACGCCTTGGATTGAGCAGCGTGAATCTGGCGAGGTTGGAGGCAGCGTCCGTGGAGCTCTGGAAACGATCAGCAAAAATGAGGCGTTCATCTCGATGACGCTTGCGGTGCTCATGACACCGGAATGATTTCTTTCTGATAGAAGCAAGCGACACATAACTGCCCCTTGTGAAGGGCAGTTATCGGCCAGAAGGCGGTCATCTGCACTATAACAGTTGCCCTGACTCAGACAACAAGACGAAGGCAGCTTACAACCATGCCTACAGGTAAGAGCGAGCAGAACTGATGGCTTGGTAGGAACGCTCCTGCGTATGATCAAGCGTCCAGGTAAACGGAGGTACTTGTAATGAAATCATTGAGGCGACACCGCGACCGCCTACCCGTTTTGGGTTGCTGGCCACAGCAATGGGTCAAAGATGATGCCGTATGGCATATGTTTGAGTTACAGCTGAAGCCGGACGGAAATGTTGATTGGTATCTTCGTCGCGACGATGTCGCCCATGGCGGCTATGGCCCGATTACCTATCAAGATTACGATGCCGCTGTAACGGCGGCCAAATCCACAAATCTCCTGCTTAAAAATGCTGTAAACAATCTTGCCTTACCGTTTGAACAGTCCGAGTCGATACGTTTGAAAGTGCAAAAAGCGCTGACTGCTGAAGAACGGTTGATGAGCGAGGAAAGGCTCATGTTGATGGAGGCTATCAAGCGTCATGGAGCGGACCCTCGACCTCGACTGGAAGACCTGACTGTCCTGAATGGTAACGACGTCCTACGAGCAGAGCTCCATAGACGCCTACTGCAATACCCCTATGTGCAGCTAGTTTTCTTGGCGCGGTATGGCGCGCTTCTTGAACGTGAAGGGAACTTCACTTGGCGCAACATCGGAGCTAATAGCCAAAGGGTGGGCCTATACGCTTACCGCGAGAAAATCGCGCGAGGGTTTGGGATGAGTGGTACTGACCACTGGGGCCAAACCAAAGCCGCAATTCGCGATGCGCTTCTTCCTCGCGCAAACAAGCTACTACATCTTGCCAGCGTGAAACTATTGCTCGCAGATGCATTGCATCGAGGGCAGCAGGTTTTGATCGTGGGTAGCTTTGTGTTTTGGTACGAAAATGGCAATGTTCCGCAGTGGGTAGTGAAGCAAGTAGGTGCTTCTGGTAAGTCGGAGACTGGAGAAGCGATCTGGTATGAAGGTACGATTCTATCCAAGAACCATGGCCGAATCGTTGTGCTGCCTTACATCAAAGAGAACGGCGAGCGAGTGCAGGGACACACCAAAAATGCACCTCATGATGGTAAAGCTCTACCGCGTCAACGGAATGACTACGTCGCACTTCCATTTGAAGTTCTGAAAGGGGACTTAATGTACAGTCTATTCGGTGAATTGAAGTACGAATAATAAATAGTAGGGAAGACGATGCGGCTAGGATAACCATTAATAAATTACGACAAAGTCACTATTGGCCAAAAACAGTCATTCGTGAGTGGCCGTTTTCGACCCAATGCGGTCAGTTAATGCGTCTTCGAAACAAGGGGCAATTCATTTACTCTGATTATTTGAGTGTTCAAGCCCATACCTGCCTCGTCGAACTCCATTTAAATTAGGATGCCTGTTGGCATTGAAGGATCAAAAAACTTGAAAACCGCACTTGCTCGCGAGCTCCGAGATATTATTAATGACTCTCACACCAAAACGTGGGAAATCTTCGATATCGTTCGGCAAAGCGCGTTGGTCTACGGCCCTCAAACTGTAAAAAGATGGCGCTCGCCCGGTGAGCCAGCTTTTGTCTCGACGCTTTTAGAAAACGCCGTGAACAGTGGGGCACTCCGTTCGAGTCTCTTACGACACCTAAGTCCGAAAGGTCTATGTTCGACCGAACCGCTGGTTTCCGGCATCTTCATCCACCAGAAGCCGAAGATTGAATTTGCCAATTCAAAGGAGCAAATCGAGCTAGGGGATCTCCTACTTGTTCGGCACCATTTCAAGGTTGGAGCTGATTTCCCCGAAGGGCGGGCTGTTCTGCTTCAGGCGAAAAGCGGTAAGCGCCCAGTCACTGGGCCAATGCGAAAAAAGGAAGCGACTCAGTTTAATTTGTACTCGGATTGGTCTACGAAATTCAAGTTCCCCCACGGCGAGATCGGTTCGCCTCCCGATGGCTCGGAGTACTGGGACTTTAGCAAGGGCCCAGGACACTGCTCTACGAGTGGGGAGTACGGGCTGGTTTCGAGTACCCGCGACAATTTTTTCTGCTTTCCTGATGAAAGCGCTTGGGCCGTTGGAGCGGCGATCCCGCCTTCAGGCAATCAACCCGCCCGTGTGACTGGTACCACATCACTCGCGGAGGCGTTCGCAGGTTTTTTGATTGGTCGCTGGGGGCGACGATGGGACGTAGACGGCAATGATGGTGATCATTGGTCTAGTTTCGTCAAAGAGTGCCTGGCTGCTGCTGTCGGTTGGCGTCATTACCCAGTGGATCGGCTAGATTCGTATTATCCGCGACGACGTGATCTGACTGCGTTGTGTTACGCCTTGGCAGATGTTGGTGTACACAATGCCTTCAGTTGGGAGTCATCCCCGCCAATGCCTCGCTGGCTCCGGGAGATCGGTGGATGGAGTGAGGCAGGTGAAGATGAACGGGCTCGTGAGCAACGTTTTCGGGCGCGTGAGTTGATGAGAGCGGCAACCAAAAATTATGGTCATTTGGATTTAAGGCTATGGCCGGATTATGGGCCGCCCTATTACTTAGAAACACCTGAATGGACTGGACCTCCGGGCCATCGGGGCATATCAGTTCTTTATGTGGCGACCTCAGGGGCTGGCTCTCTTGAGGAGGCACCTTTTCAGCCTAGGGAGTAAATAGCCCCCCGCTCCTGTATGCGCTCAGTGACCGCTTCTGGCCGATTACTGCCCTTGGCGAGAGGCAGTAATCGGCCAAAAGCGGTCGGTCAGCCCCTTCTTTTTAGGGCATGGTTAAATTTCCAGCCATAAACGAATATCAGCGACCAGTTGTTTACAACTACTGGCGCTTTTTCGGAGACACACTTGGTATCGCAATGCCATTGTGCGCAAAGAGTTGCGCACTTACTCGGTAAAAACAGCTATCGACTTCGCTCAATTCGTCGAGCAGATCGGCTCCAGCCATCTGAATGATGGCGTATGGCCTTGATGCGCAAGAAGTTGCGCACTCAAATGTGGATAACGCTGTGGATACATCTCTGCGAGCCTCGTTATTCGTTCTGTACAGACGAGTGCGCAAGAAGTTGCGCAGTACTGCGCAACTTCTTGCGCACTTTGTGGGGTGTTGTCCCTTGAAAATTACTCAAGCGATTGAAAAACCTCGGCCATCCCCCCGGTTTACCTGGCCCTCAACTTTTCTGGCACGGACCTTGATAAGTGTTAGGCACCCACCGGGCGATTTCGCCTCCCGGGCACCCTCATTTATTTAGCAAGGAGCACATCCATGGCTACACCAGCGTACATGTCCGTCACTGGCGAAAAACAAGGTCTGATCACTGCCGGCGCGTTCACCGCCGACTCGGTTGGCAACACCTACCAGGAAGGTCACGAAGACCAGGTCATGGTTCAGGCTTTCAACCACGACGTAATCATCCCGCGTGACCCGCAGTCCGGCCAACCGACCGGTCAGCGCGTACACAAACCAGTCGTGATCACCAAGGTCTACGACAAGTCTTCGCCACTGCTGCAAGCTGCTCTGACTTCCGGCGAGCGCATGAGCGAAATCGTTATCCAGTGGTTCCGTACTTCTGCTCAGGGTACCCAAGAGCACTACTACACCACCAAACTGGAAGACGCGATCATCGTCGCCATCAACAACAAAATGCACAACTGCCAGGACCCGTCGAACTCCCACTTCACCCACCTGGAAGAAGTGCAGTTCACCTACCGCAAAATCACCTGGACACACGAAGTATCCGGTACTTCGGGTTCCGATGACTGGCGTCAGCCAGTCGCTTAATCGCGGCTGACCGCTTCACGCATCGGCCAGCTCTGCTGGTCGATGTTGTTTACGCCTTTCCAGAATTTTGCGTCTGCTGATCCTTTGATCGGGTATTGGTTTACGCCGCAGCACTGCACGAGGAACAAGGGATGTTCGCGCCGGCCAATCAGACTCACTTTGCCCTGACTATCGAAGGTCTGGATAACGATCTCCAGGTTCTTGCCCTGCAAGGTCGGGAAGCCATCAGCCAGCCTTTTGTGTTTGAGGTGGATCTGGTCAGTGAACAGCCGTCCCTGGACCTCGAAACGCTCCTGCACAAACCGGCCTTTTTGCAGCTCTCGCCTGACGGCAGCGGCATTCACGGCCAGATCTATCGTGCCGCCCAGGGCGATTCCGGCAAACGCCTGACCCGCTACTCGGTGACCCTGCGCCCGCAACTGTCCTACCTGGCGCACCGCATCAACCAACGGATCTTCCAGAACCTCACCGTCCCTAAAATCGTCGGCATGGTCCTCGAAGAGCACGGCATTCAAAGCAACGCCTACGAATTCAAAGTCGGGGCGATTTATCCCGAGCGCATCTACTGCGTTCAATACGATGAATCGGACCTGCAATTTATCCAGCGCCTGTGCGAGGAAGAAGGTATTCACTACCACTTCCAGCACAGCGCCACGGCCCACAAACTGGTGTTCGGCGATGACCAGACGGTGTTCCCGAAACTCGCGCCAGTGGCCTATCAGCAAGACTCCGGCATGGTCGCGACTAACCCGGTGATCAAGCGCTTCGACCTGCGCCTGGAAACCCGCACCAGCCGCACCACCCGCCGCGACTACGACTTCGAAAAACCGCGCCTGACCCTCGAAGCGGAAAACCGTGGCGACGCCCTGCCCGACCTCGAAGACTACGACTACCCCGGTCGCTTCATCGACCGCGAACGTGGCAAACACTTGGCCAAACGTGCCCTCGAACGTCACCGCAGCGACTTCCAGTTGGCCGAAGGCCGAAGCGATCAGCCGATCCTGGTCAGCGGGCACTTCCTGGCCCTGACCGAACACCCGAAAGCCAAATGGAACGACCTGTGGCTGCTCACCGAAATTCTCCACGAAGGCAAACAGCCGCAAGTGCTGGAAGAGTCGGTCACCAGTAACACCACGGCGCTGAAGGACGACTTCCATCAAGGCTATCGCAATCGTTTCCAGGCGACCCCGTGGGACGTACCGAACCGTCCACCACTGAACCACCCCAAACCACGAATCCTCGGCAGCCAGAGCGCCGTGGTTACCGGACCCAAAGGTGAAGAAATCCACTGCGACCAGTACGGCCGCGTCAAAGTGCAGTTCCACTGGGACCGCGAAGGCCAGGCCGACGACAAGACCAGCTGCTGGCTGCGCGTCTCCTCCGCCTGGGCCGGCGCCCACTACGGCGGCATCGCCATCCCGCGGATCGGCATGGAAGTGCTGGTCAGCTTCCTTGAAGGCGACCCCGATCAACCCCTGATCAGCGGCTGCCTGTACCACAAGGAAAACGTCGTCCCCTACGACCTGCCGGCGAACAAAACTCGCAGCACCTTCAAAACCCTGAGCTCCCCCGGTGGCGGCGGTTACAACGAACTGCGCATCGAGGACAAGAAAGGCCAGGAACAAATCTTCCTGCACGCCCAGCGCGACTGGGACGAAAACGTCGAGCACGACCAGAAGATTCGGGTCGGCAACGAACGCCACGACACCGTCGAGCAAAACAGCTACAGCGAATTCAAAGCCGAAGAACACCACACCGTCTACGCCGACCGCAAAGTCGAAACCCGCGCCAACGACCACCTCACCGTGGGCGTTAACCAACACATCAAGGTGGGTACCGGGCAATTCATTGAAGCGGGTCAGGAAATTCACCTGAGCAGCGGCATGAAAGTGGTGCTCGAAGCCGGCAGCGAACTGACCCTGATCGGTGGCGGGAGCTTCATCAAGATCGACGGCAGCGGCGTCACGCTGAGCGGGCCGGTGATCAACATGAACTCCGGTGGCAGTCCCGGGAATGGCACTGGCGCGGCGCCGTTGATGCCCGGCGTACTGAAACAGGCCGACGCCGACACGGCCGGTCAAGTCCTGACACCGGCGCAAATCAATACGTTGAAACGCAATGCGCCGTTCTGTGAAGAGTGTGAAAAATGCAAGGCAGGTGCTTGTGCGATCTGATCTTTTGACTCCGCAGGCGTGGTTGGCTGAGCGGCCATTGCAGTCGGGTGAGCGGCTTTATCTGATCGTTAGTGCGGCCAGTGATGCCGAAGCGCTCAAAGCTTTCTACCAGCAAGACATGGCTCCAGAACTGACCCCCATCTGGAGCGGTACGCCTTACGCCGATTGGCAGCCCGTCATGCCCTACCTCGCCGAACTGAAACCCAACGCCGGTTTTCTACAGTGGATCGCCGAAACCGAGTCTCAGGATTGGGGTTGGTTGGCGGTGTCCACCAGCTCCCCGGACGTGGTGTTTGAACACCTTCGCAGTTTGACTCAGGTGTTCATGCCCGACGGAACCGAGGTTTTTTTCGGTTCTGGGATGGGCGGCACATCTTTCCGATCCTTGAAGGTCTCGGTGCCGGGGCTGGTGAGGTTTTACCAGTGTTCGACCGCTACCTGATCAATGGCCAGAAATTGGACGTGGGACCTAGGGGAGTGCCACCGGCCAAGGCTTGGCCATGGTGGGCGGTGTCGCAGAAGTTAGTCGACACACTGGCCGAGAAAGACCACACCACCGTCGTCGAAAATTTGATGCAGTGGTTGGGAGAGGATTGCCCAGAACTTTTCTTTGCCTTCCCCGAAAGTAATCTGCGCCACAAAGTCGAGCGTTTTGTGCGCCAACAATCCAATACAGAAGATATGGCAGAGCGTCTTGCTGCTGAGCTGACAAAGGAAGTCACGTCATGATTGATCCCATCGGTAATTTGGTTATTCGAGTTCTCGACGCCAAGACCCCAGACGTGAATGTCATTCTCAAGGACTTCAATAATTGCCTAACCGAATACAAGACCTGGGCCGACGGCTTCTGGACTGGCTGGGCAATGGATGTAGATCAGAAGTTCAAGGTGGGCAACGAAGTCAGCGTTACTGAGCGCAAGACCAAGACAGGGCCGGTTGAAACCTTTGCCACCTGCCCGTTGATGGGTGATTTCACACTGATCCATATGTTTGAGAGCGCTCGGTACGTGCCCATCGGCAATACACCGGTCAAGCTCGAACCCGTCAAAAAAGCGATGTTCGGCGGATACGACGTGGTCGGCCCGGTGATTCCTGCGAATATCGGCCCGAGCGGCATTGAAGTTATCAAGGGCTGCAAGCCGGGTCAGATGTACCGCATCACTTTTTTCCCTAATGTTTCTGAAAGCAACGTCAAAGCGCTGTACGACTCATACCAGGGTGTCATCGGCAATCTTGACGGCTGGTTGAAAAGCGAATGGTCGAGTAAGTTCCAGCCGCAGTGGGCGAGCTACTCGGCGACTGACCGGGCGGGTCGCTCGCTCATATTGATGCAGTCTGCACTCGATAGTCTTGAGAAGGCGCTTCTGGGTCTGTGGGATGACATCAAAAGCCTGTTCGAACTATTAGCCGACCCCTTTAAAAATGTGAAAAAACTTCTTCAGTACCTGAGTGAAGAAGAAATCGAGAAACTCTATTCAGCATCGAAAGAAGCGATTGCCACCGGACTGCTGATTCTCAGCGACGAACCGCTGATGTTCATCTACCTCTCAGCCATTATCGCGTGGGTTGGCATGCTGCCGCCGCAAGTCTGTGTGGAAGTAATTACGGCCATCGGCGCTTCCTTTCTGATCAACGTGGTGCTGGGGATCTGCCTATCGGGCGGTCTCGGGCTGGCGATTCGTGTTGGTACAAAAACCTTGGCCAAGGTCCAATCTGGCACAGCGGTAAAAATGCTAGAGGAGCTCGCGGAAAAACTCTTGGCCGCGAGTAAGGGACACGCCTTGAAGGCTCACGGCGAAACCGTGAAACCACTGTTGGCCAGTGCGCAAGGCGTACCGATGGATGCCGCCAAAAAGGCTGCATTGAAAATCGAGCAAGCCACCGCAGCAACAGCAAAAGGTCCTTTGCCAATCACCAACGACACACCTGCCTTGCTGGAAAAAAACGCCTCCGCATTTGCTCGAAAAAAGCAGAAAAGCAATTCGTCCTGGAGCCAAAGGAAAAGGTCAGCGATGCTCCGGCCCAGTCAAAAACGCCCGACAAAAAAAGCGCAACCAGTGCCGAGAAAACCAGCACCAACAATTGCCCGGTTTCCATGGTTACCGGTGAAGAGCTACTGACGCTGACCGATGGTCAGCTCGATGGACTGCTACCTTTCGAGTGGACTCGCCTTTACCGCACCAGCGCCGCGGAAATTGATTGCGGCCTTGGTTACGGCTGGAGCCATGCACTTGCCCAGCGGGTGGACGTCAAAGATGAAGAGGTGGTCTGGACCGACCACGAAAACCGTATCACCACGTTCCCGTTACCGAGTGTGCAGCGTCCGGCGATCACCAACAGCCTGTCGGAAGCAGCGATTTTCCTTGGTGATGATCCCTCAGAACTGATCCTCACCCAAGCCGGAGAACGTACCCAGTTCTACCACTTTCGTTACAACAACAAGGGCGCCACGCTGATCGCCATCAGCGACAACTACGGCAATCGCCTGCACATCACCCGTGACATTCACGGGCGAATCAAACGCGTCGATAACGGCGCCGGTCGTGCCCTTCTCGTGCGATACGATCGCAAGCACATCGTCGGCATCGACTACCAGCAGTTCATCCCGGCCGACAATCTCGAAGACGCCTGGAGCACCATCCAGACCCTGGTCACCTACAGCTACGACACCCAACACCGCCTGATCGAAGCCAAAAACGCCGCCGGCGAAGCCGAGCGTTATGCCTACAACGACCAGAACGTCATTCTTGAGCGGCAACTCGCCGGCGGCGCCAGTTTCTATTGGGAATGGGAAAAAGAAGGTAAATCGGCGCGATGCATCCATCACTGGGCAAGCTTCTCGCAGATGGACGCGCATTACGCCTGGGATGATAAAGGCAGTGTCACGGTTACCAATGCTGACGGCAGCGAAGAGGTCTACACCCACGACGATAAGGCTCGACTGGTCGCCAAGGTTGATCCGGACGGTGCGGAGCACCTCAAGGCCTACGACGACAAAGGCCGCCTGATCGCCGAAAAAGATCCACTCGGCGCCGTCACCGAATACCAATACAACGAAGCAGGCCGACTGATCGCGGTCATTCCACCCGAAGACACCCCGACCTCTTATGAGTATTACCACGGCTACGTCCGGGTGGTGAATCGTGGCCCGTCGAAGTGGATATATTGGCGCAACGACCAAGGCGAAATCACTGAACAAATCGACCCTGATGGTAATTCAACCCACTACAACTATGACCGCCAGGGCCGTCTTCTAGAAATCCGTCATCCGGATGGCAGTCGTCATCAACTGGGCTGGAACAATCTCGGGCAACTGCTTGAAGAGCAACTGCCGGACGGTGGTCAGCGCAAGTACCGCTACGACGCGTTGGGTCGGCAGATCACCCGTCAGGACGAAAGCGGCGCAATCACCCAATACCAATGGGATGCTGCTAACCGCCTGGCGCAAATCACCCTGCCCGGTGGCGCTACGCGCGCGTTCACTTACAACCCATACGGCCGCGTCACCGCCGAGCGCGATGAGTTGGGCCGAGTCACCCGCTACGAATATGCCGACAACCTGCACTTGGTCAGCCGTCGTATCAATCCGGATGGCAGCCAACTGCGCTATCGCTACGACAACGCACGTCTGCTGCTCAGCGAGATCGAAAACGAACGTGGCGAGCACTACCACCTCGATTACTACCCGAACGGACTCATCCAGCAGGAAACCGGTTTCGATGGTCGTCGTACCGCGTACGAATACGATCTTAACGGTCAATTGCTAAAGAAAACCGAGTTCGGCGATGACGGCAGTGAGCTGATTACCGAGTACCAGCGCGATGCCGCTGGCCGCCTGCTGGTGAAAACCCTGGCCGATGACGAGGAAATTCACTATAGCTACGACGCCCTTGGCCGCCTTGTAAACGTCGACGACGGCCACTGGCCACTCGCTTACGAATACGACCTGCAAGACCGCCTGATCACCGAGCACCAAGGTTGGGGAACCCTGCGTTACGAGTACGACACCGTAGGCCAACTGAAACACTGCCGCCTCCCAGACGGCAGCAAGCTTGATTATCGCCACCAACAAGGCGGTCAACTGAGCAGCATCGACCTCAACGGTTCGCGCCTGACCACTCACCAGTTCAGCGCAGGTCGCGAACAGCAGCGTCAACAGGGTCTGTTGCTCAGCCAATACCAATACGATGAACAAGGCCGCCTGCAAGCTCACAGCGTTAG
Source organism: Pseudomonas sp. 10S4 (assembly GCF_034344865.1). Classification (NCBI taxonomy): domain Bacteria; kingdom Pseudomonadati; phylum Pseudomonadota; class Gammaproteobacteria; order Pseudomonadales; family Pseudomonadaceae; genus Pseudomonas; species Pseudomonas sp. 10S4. The sequence goes on along the minus strand of NZ_CP133774.1, from coordinate 2,638,951 downwards.
CCAGCAGGACCGCAACCTGTTCCAGCGTCGCTACGCTTACGATGCAAACGGCAACCTCGCCGGCATCGATGACAGCCGGAAAGGCAATCGTAGTTATCACTACGACCCGCTCGACCGTTTGATCAACGTTCGAGGCGCCACTCCGGAAAGCTTCGCCCACGATCCGGCAGGCAACCTCTTGGGCCAAGGCGACCAACCAACCGCCAATCTGGCCAACGTCAAAGGCAACCGCCTGCTGATGCAGGGCGATCGACACTACGATTACGATGCCTACGGCAACCTCGCGACGCGAACGTCGCGGCACCGGACAAAAGCTCGTCACCGAATACCGTTACGACTGCCAACACCGCCTCATCGGCGTCAGCCTCCCTGGCGGCAGCATCGCAAGCTACAAGTACGACGCCTTCGGCCGCCGTATCGCCAAAACTGTCGATGGCCACACCACGGAATTCCTCTGGCAAGACGAACGCCTGATCGCCGAAAGTGCCGACAACCGCTATCGCAGCTACATCTACGAGCCGGGCTCCTTCCGTCCCTTGGCGATGCTCGACGGCGAAGGCCCACTCAAAGCTGAGCCGTTCTACTACCAACTCGATCACCTCGGCACTCCGCAGGAGCTCACCGACTACAGCGGCGAGATCATGTGGTCGGCGAAATATCGCGCCTACGGCAACCTCGCCGTCCTGGACGTTGCCGAAATCGACAACCCGCTGCGCTTCCAGGGTCAGTACTTCGATGCGGAAACGGGCTTACATTACAACCGGCATCGCTACTACAATCCGGGCACTGGACGGTATCTGACGCCGGACCCGATCAAGCTTGCAGGTGGGTTGAACAACTACCAGTACGTGCCTAACCCTACGGGGTGGGTGGATCCATTGGGGTTGGATAACTGTCCGGGAGCGGATGGGTGTAAGCCTCCATCAAGACTTGAGTCTCCTGAAACTGGCGCTAAGGTTAATGAAGGTGCACCGGATGCCCCGGGGCCTGAAAGCGGTAAGAATCCAAAGTTCTTTAAAACTGAAACCACATGGAAAGCAAGTGGAAAAGGTACAGGAAATGAATACAAAGTTTTCCAACAGGATATCGACTGGAATTTAGAACACAAAGGCATGTCGAACTTGGATAGAGCGAAAGAAGGCGGCGCCCCTTACATCATGAAAGATGGGGTTCCTCAACAGCTTCAGTTGCACCACTCAAGGCAAAATGGAAAGGGGCCTCTTTTTGAAGCTAAGTCGTAAGACTCACCTTACAACCTTAAAAGGTAAGGGCCGAGAAGCAGTACACCCTTACGGACATAGCCAACACCCAGACGCGCCTGTAGATAGGGAACTCTTCAAGAAAGAAGTCCCACAATATTGGAAAGACCGAGCAGCAGAGACCGCGAAATGATCCCGAACGAGCTGATTCAACTTATTGAAAAGCAACCTGGTGATATCCACCGGACAGATAAACGCTCCGTTACTGAAGCACTAACAGCGCTGAATATAAATTTAGATAGTGAGCTGTCAGAGTTTTTTTAAATTACACGATAACTTTTTTCAGAAGTAACTCTTCAGATGAAGAGCTGTGCGACATCGCCGACCCAAGCAATGAAATAGAAGTTGGCACAAATTTTATTCATGAGGTGTGGGAGCTTCAGAAAACTTCATTTGCCTCACAAGTGTTCAAGGCGAAGGATGCTATCTATATGACAAAAATAGCGGGGAGGTTTTAGATTTTAGCCTTGCTAGCCGAGATGATTTTTTAGCTGGAAAACAGCAGCTAAAATGGAGCGGATTTTTTGAGTTTCTTACTTGGTACTTATCTTAAAAATAAAACCAGTCGGAACAATTTACACAGAGCGATGAGTCTGGGGACGGTATCGCTCATATGTCGCCGGCGAGTAGTCACTATCCGCTGAGTTGACAAAGTTGAGTTGAGGTGTAAAGGCATTGCTCTGCAGCTAATCCCGGCGTTGCCATCCACAAGAGTCAACTAAGGGGCGTGGGTTATTGATGAAATCAGAGGCGATTCAATGCCTGGCCCGCGTGTTTTGTAAAGTCCCCCTATATCGACTTTACCGAAAGCACTTCCACAAACCTGAATTTCTTCTTGGCCGTCTTGGTAGCGTCCTGCTCTGCTAGAAGGGTACTCAGCGTATTCGCCTCATGGATCATTTCGTGCGTCTTGCCCTCAAATTCATTGCCCACCCGCAGCGTTACCCTCAACCTGGGTGTGAACGCTTTGACGACCTTCTTTTTCTCCGCTGCCTTTGTCGGAGGTATGATCGCGATACCCAAGAGGGTGTCTTGCACAGGTAAGGCAGTAGTCTGCGCAAGGGGCTCTGCACCGCCGAACAGCGCGCGGCGCATCTCTTCTTCAGTCAGTTCTTCGTTCATGCAATTTCTCAGAAGGGTGTTATCTCCAAACGTCCTGATTCTATCAGCATGACCGGTATCAACAGCTGTGAATCTCTGGGGCAAAACCCTGAAATCAGCCCTGAACCAATGGCGGAAGGACCGATCAATTTGGTTCGTTTGTGCAGCCCATACGGCTTGCCGATGATAAGCAGACGTCCACAGAGGGCTGATATCGACCCTAAGCTGCCCTTCGTAGAGGGCAGCTCAGGGGCAGAAGCGGATGATCAATCAAGTGCTGAAGAGGGGGATAGATCTAATTGGTTAGATTGGCCTTGTCGTCGTCCCATCTCTAGATAGTCCCGAGAACAAATGTGCGATAGAGAAAGTAATGGATGCCCTCTCGAAAACTGGCTATCAGTATCCAAGCACTTGGAGAGAGTTTGTATATGTAGAGCCTAGCCGGCTTTATTCATAACTCGATAGATGAACACCAACTCAGCTGAGTATTTATCTTTCAGTTCAGCAAGCAGGGTGGCCAGTTCAGCTTTGGTACAATAAATCTCATACTGATTAGGATCAAATAATACAAATTCATTTTCTTCATCATCTTTGATGGCTAAGAAGCAGACGGCCATTGTATGTTTGCTGGTTTTGGCATCTGACAAACTTAGCGTATAGCAGCCATGCTCCCGCTCAATATAACTCAATGCAGAGACCCAGTTAGTACGCGTTCCATGTGTTACTTTAAGACCGCAATTGGAAATCCCAAATTGAATAGCTTCGTCCACCAAATTCTCCACCTTAGAAGCTCGTTTCTTTACCAGCTGTTGACTCTCTGCGACTGTGAATGTAGCCGCTGGGGGTTTGTTCTTGCTGGCCCTCGAGTTCTCCCAGTTGAGCCCTTGTGCCGCCGCCTCTATCGACAACACATTTTCAGCCACTGGGGGGAGCGTAGGAAATTTTTCATTGAGTTCAGCCACTTTGTTATTACGAATGGTTGTCGTCAGGTAGGCAGTTCTTACATCCCACTTCTTAAAATAGTTTCCCGTGGTGTTGGTGTTGTACGCGGAGTATGAATCTTGTCTATCTTTGATTTCCTGGGCTAGCTTTCTGAGTGTTAACAGTCTTTGCCTTTTTTTGACCTCTTTCTTGTCAAACCATTGCAAGAACCTATCGGTTTTGCTGGTGTAGGCTCCCGTCTCTACAATGAGTTTGCACCATAGACCACTAATCGCCAGGCAACGACCTTCATTCCCCGACACGCCAAAATCTTTTGATTAACTTTTGTCTTGAACACATGGATATCCTTATCGGGAGGGTAGATAATTGAGCAAATCATTAGGTTGATTCATAAGCAGACAAGTCCGCCGCAAAGTATGTTTCAATAAGATATGGCCCATAGCCTGTAACGACTTAACGCTTTGGAGCTAATGCTGCAACGCCCCATACCAGCGAATAACCCGTTCCGGCCCCTCTATCTGTGTAGGCTTTGCTCGATATAGTCCACCCCGCTGCGCTGTTCAACCTTCCGCTCTGTACCAAAAGTAGGCGAACTCATACCCATGCTGCCTCAATACAAGCGCCTCTCAACTATGCGCTTGATCAGGTGGTACTCCTGCAAGCGTAGACAGAGAATTCCAGGGGGAGCCATAAACCTCTTAGATCAAGACGTTATATAAAAGAGTTAGTATAAGGGATGGCAGCGTTTGACGGATCGCTTTGGGGCGGCTGGCCTTATCGAAAGTCAGCAATTGGCCGTTTTCTGCCTCTCGCGACCGGCGGAAAACGGCCAAAAGCGGACTTTGCGAACACATTAAATAAATCTGTGCCCTTTTCGCTGTTTCGACATCGACGCTCGAACGGTTAGCAAACTGCCTAGTGCGCACCTGCTCGTCGTGTTTACGCAGCGCCTCGGTATCGAGCTTAGCCGTCCGGGCATCGACGCGTTGATTTGACTCCATCTGCTCAGCTACGTGATATAGCCACCGACGGTTATTCCTGCCCCGACGAGCATCTCCCCTCCCCAGGTAACGATATTCTCAGCCTTGCAATGAACTCTTGAAGGCCTGTCACTAAGATCTGGCTTCATCCCATCACCTTATCCATGGCAAAAGTGAATTCGCGCCCTTCACGCATTTATTCGTTTTTTCGAAAGTTTTACTAGACAACCAGCATTCACCCCTTTAGCTTCTGGGTAGTGGCTTTTTGCCAAAAAAAGCAAAACTTGCTGCAAGGCTATTTGATCAATCGAATTAAGTGCCTAAATTTCAGATAGTTGAGGCATTTCAACCAAGCTGGCTTATTTTTAATTTGAATTTAAGGAGCGAAGATTGAAGAAAATTGACCTCCATATGCATACCATCTCCACAATCAGCGACTCACACTTCGAATTCTCTCTAGAGAAACTTAAAGAATATGTTGAGCTAGCAGAGTTAGATGCTATCGCCATAACGAATCATGACATTTTCGATCTTGCTCAGTTTAATGAGATTTGTGAAGCACTAAACTGCGTTGTCTTTCCCGGCATTGAGATAAACTTAGACGCCGGGCACCTCCTTCTAATTTCAGAAAACCATGACCTTGAAGGCTTTCAACTTAAGGCGAATGAAGTAGCTAAGAAAGTGGTGGCAATCGGCGACTCAATCAATGTCGATGATTTGATGCGAATTTTTGGTGACCTTAACAATTATTTGCTAATCCCCCATTATGAAAAAGAAGCCAAGCCTTCACGCAGAAACTATTAAAAGACTTAAGGATGTAATTTCTGCAGGTGAGGTCGACAGTCCTAAAAAATTTGTTCGCATGTCAAAGATGAAACCGAACTTACACCAGTAATCTTCAGCGACATGCGATTTTACGTGGGGATGACTAAATTCCCAACAAGGCAGACTTACATAGATTGCGGGGATATATCATTAAAGTCGTTGAAGTTTGCCTTGCGCGACAGGAGCAAAGTATCTCTTTCCAAGCTTGATGGAAATTCAATTTTCCAGGTATTTGAGGATGGACAATGTCTCTCGACTGGCCTAAATGCAATTCTTGGCGCTAGATCTTCGGGAAAAACCGAAACCTTAACCCAGATAAACAATAGCTGCGAAAATGTAAAATACATCCCTCAATTCTCTCTCGTACAAAGAGACGATGCCAACTACGAAAAAGAATTCAATGCAGATGTAACGCGCAAGAAAAGTATTTTTTCAGACAAGCACCTAGCTCCCTTCAAAACGGTATTAGACGATGTATTGAGTATCGACACTGAAATCAACAAACGAAGAGTCGCAGATTACTTAGATACTCTAATGAAGTCGGCTGAAGAGGCACAGAAATTTGATTCATTTTCCAGAGCTTCATTATTCAATGAAACCTTGTTCGACTTAGGTGAGCACACATCGCTCACCGAACTTGTCAGCTCAGTAAGGCAACTGATAGAAAATATCGAATTTAGAGACGTCATAGACAAGTATATCGATACAAACGCCCTAAAGGCACTCGCCTGCGAATTAATAGTCATCTTGTGGTCCAAAGCCTACGAGAGAAAAAAGAAAAGCTTGGTGAATGACATTATTCGCGAGGTTAAAAGCAAACTCCAACTAAAGACCTCAGCAACTCAGATCAAAGATGTTGACCTTTATAGAGTCATGTTCGAGCACAAGAAGCTTCTGAAGTTTAACGAAATCGCCAAGCTGCTTCAGGAAGAGAAAATAATATACCAAGAAAGCTTTCAAGGGTTTAAGGTCGTCTGTAAACAACGTGCATTCCAAGGTGCAGGTGAAATCAAAAATGTTAGCGGCCAAAAGGTTGCTTTTAGTGATGCGTTCAGAGATTACGCACATCCGGCCAAATACCTTTCCAGCTTGAAAACAAACGAAGCATTCACTCCTTCAGAATTTTATAAATACTTTGCATGCATTGAGTATGAAATTTTGAACAAAGATGGCTTTAAGGTTTCTGGCGGAGAGCGTTCTGAATTTAGACTATTGCAAGAAATCAAGGATGCTCAAAACTTTGACTATCTGCTTATAGACGAGCACAGAGTCTTCATTTGACAACCTCTTCCTAAAGAAGTGAAGTCAATCAGATGCTCAAAGAAATATCCAAAAGCATGCCAGTAGTTATTGTAACGCACAATAGCGTCGTAGGCGCGTCCATCAGAGCTGACTACATAATTTATACTGCCAAAGAACTTGAAGAAGAAAAGATAACATACAGAAGATATTCGGGACATCCTTCAAGCAGAGAATTAGTCTCAACCGACGGTAAAAAAATTAATAATTTTAAAGTCACCATGGACTCTCTGGAAGCAGGCGAATCCGCTTACATGGAAAGGAAGACAGGATATGAAAGTATTAAAAATTGAAAAAAGCCAAGGATACTATCGAGACACCGAAGGAAATTACGAAACCATTGACAAAATTGATAAAGCCGTCTTATTAGCACTCGTCAATCTAGCTCTTGCCGACGATTTTGAAATTGATGAGTACAATGAAGAAGATCTAAAAAACCAAGCTCACCAGATAATTTACAAAAGCATTAGCAGCAAACTAATAGATTTGCATCAGAGGCGAAATCAATTTCGCGACGAGTCCGAGCGGCTATATCTAGAAGAGTACGAAAAATACAAGGCTTGACCGCACTACATTTATCTTACTGCAAAGTTAGCTCGTTTGTTACAGAGCGCGGCGCTAGTGCGCCGCCATTCCAACAGAGGCATTGCAGTCAAATTTAAAGATTTGTATCTTCTGGCTATAAAAAATAAGCTCCATATTTAGGACTTATTTCAGTTCTCCGCCTATATCTTGACCATTCCCGCTGCCTCGCCAACTCATGCAATACCTCACCAAGGGGTTTCCGGATCGCACCGAAGATAGCCTTCTTGCGCCTCTTCGGAATGAAGACATCGTGACGCTTACTGTCCCACTTCGTATGAGCAAGGCTCCACTGGGTGTACCCTATCTCTTAGTAGAGACAGAAGGTTCCCAATGACCGCATCACACGATCAAACCTCAAGAAGTCCCCCGGCTTAGCCGGGGATTACCTTGTTTATTTATGAGGTTGTCGTCCGCTTCTGGCCGATTGCTGTCTGTCACGAAGTTCAGCAATCGGCCCCTCCCAACGTGTCATGACACCTACAAAATCAGGGGCTATTCAGTTTTTATTTCAAACTCTGTTCAAAGCCGCAGCAGTATTCTGCTTTTTGAAAAAAACTGACTCAAACTAATTTGGAAACACAGCACTCAGTTAACGCCAAAAATTAATTCTTTTGCGTAAGGACTAAAGCGATATCCTTTATATTCTTCAGGATTTTTAATAGGTACATAAATCTTATGGCTTTCATCAGTTCGAAATTTAGGAGAGAAGCTAAATACGGTAACCTTTGTTGCCGTAGCCCACCCCCACAAATAACGCCAAAACCCTTCTTTCTCCCTAAGTTCGATAGCGATATACTCCCCATAGTCCCGCTTGATCCAGTCTCCTACCCCTTTGTTGTCTTTGGCAACAACCCCTCTGTACCTAATATCCCACTCATGCTTCGATTGCATTTCACTAGATAGAGATGCCTTGACATCCAGGCCCGAACCAAGCGACATATAGACAGGCATATCCTTTCTCAAGTAATTCGGCACGGCAAACGCACCATCTGTAAAAGAGATCTTATCTGCAGGTGGCATCAGTGCGATTCGATAGTTGGAATATACGTAACTATCGCTTGAGTTTGTATCATGCATTATATCTGCCGCGCCAAGCGATCCAGAGTATGTCTGCGCGCTTTCAGGTAATTTATCGCGATCGGTTGCCTTGACGTATCTCAGAGACAGATTGACGCTTTTCGCCGCCTTTCTTGAGTCATTTAATACCGATACTTCCACAGGAACTATAATGCGTTCTGATTCTGAAGCCGTAGGGCTAGCGTAAAACATATAAACTGGCGAATTACTTTCAAGCGGCTCACTGTGAAGATAGAGCGTCGCCTCACCAGACCATTTTCCATCTGATAAATCACCTACCACCTGATAGACAAATGGAGTAGCGGGCATTGCCAACACAACAACGGCGGCAATCGGATGCGCTTTTATATACGCAAAAATTTTGCTAGTCTTCGATAGCTTCGCCCTCTCAGCTCTAGTGGGGTCTTGAGTATTCACAACAGGCTTAGACTGTTTTCTTTTATTTCCCAAAACTCACCCCTTATAATTAGCTAAATCCAATTGACTTTAACAAAAGTCATTAAGTGTATCGACAATAACAAAAAAATCTTTATTTAAAATAAAGACATTATTTGAGAAAATCTCACGCTTGCGCGTATGCCAACCACATGCCGGGCAAAATTTCAACTTAGCGCTTTGGTAGCCTCGAAATGGGAAAAGTGTCGTCGTTTCTACCGCTAGCTGAATAGCTGCGTTCGACTAGGGTGGCAAAGAAAAAATTCCGATTTGTGGAAGTGGTTTCGATCGAGTCGATGTAGATGGATTTTCACTAGGCTAACGGGCTAGTCGTTGAAAGGCTTTCATTAGCTGGCTAACCCGAACGACCTCGCTGGAAGGCTCTCACGCTTTCCATCTGTGCGTTCATTACCTACCGTCGAATCTGTAACCCCGATGAGAAACGACAAGAGCCTGCATCGCTCCCTTGGCAATCGGCCACGCACAACCCTTTGCAGACATTCAAGGGGCAGGCTTTAGCCGGGTCGACGCCACCCATTCGCCCCTCGACTGTCCACCGTCCACTATTGGCCGATTGTGTTGAAAAAGTCGGTCCTTCCAGATTGCCCGCGTACTGACTGCTGAAAACTCCTTTTTTGCGCGCAGCTACGCGAAATCTGAGCCCGGAATCCTCTGCTTAAAGTAAAGATTTCAATCTGAAGCGCGTACTTTTCTGCCGTGGAAACCATGGCCGACTTTTTCAACAGAATCGGCCGATTGCTGCGTGTCGCGAAGGGCTGCAATCGACCGATTGCCAACGCGCGGGTTCAGGGGTAACTGCTAACCCCGCCCCTGCGGTGCCTTCAATCCTGGCTCGACACATCTCGCTTTTTGAAGCTACTGAGTAGAGCAGAGTTTGTGGCCTCTTCAGTTTTTCCGTGGAGGTAACTTTGGCACCTAAAACACTTTTGTTGCTCGAAGTGCTGGAAGTAAGAAAACGGACTTAGGCATAAACCGATTGCCGATACGCTAAGGCCTGGGGGAATTATTCTATCCATCGCGTATTTCCTGAGAGAGTAAGACTAGCCAAGGATAGACGACAACAGAAAATTGCTGGAGCAGCGCATCAGATTTGGGGTGCCCTTTTTTGCTCCGTAAAATGGAGCGGATCCAACACAGTGAATCGACCAGATGCTTTATCAGCTGAAACGCATTGATCTCAAGAGGAAGCGAGCGATCCATGGCTATCGAACGCAGCCACGGAATCTCGATCAGTGAGGGAGACGCCTCGAGTCTATGGGCTCAACTCGTCACCTTGTTAACCTAATTTTCGCACTGTAAACCACGGTAGTTAACAAGGTATAAAAGTGATTTACACGAAGCAGTGCCTTCGTTACCCATTAGTACCTGACTCAGGTTTTCCCATCCGACACTAGCCAGGCAAAGGCGCGCCCTAGGGCGCGCGCTTTGATTATAACAATGGAAGGGGCTACTTCTCGACCAGTACCTTGGGGTTGGAGTTGCCCCAAACGGTATAGAGATCGGCGAGTAGCGCACCGTTGATCTCTTCGACTTCAGCTTGGCTGATCTCACTTGCGCCTTGCTTTCCAAACAGTACCACTTCGTCACCCGCTTTTACGTCGGGTGCATCCGTGACATCGACCATCAAGGTGTTCATAGAAACCTTGCCCACTACTGGCACTCGATGACCATCGATCAACACCACACCCTTGTTGGTAAACACGCGGCGATAACCATCGGAGTAACCGACCGTAATGTTCGCCAGTTTCGAATCGCGGCTCAGGGTGTAGTTCGGTCATAGCCGACAGTATTACCGGCTGGGTAGTTATTGACCGACGCGACGTGCGTCTTGAACTGCATGACCCGCTGATACTCGGTGTGCGAAACCACAGTATCGCCATATAGGGCACCACCAGGGCGGACCATGTCCAAGTGCGACTCAGGCACTTCCAGGGTGGCGAACGAGTTGGCCGCATGCAAGGTCATTTTCTTGCGGTCGAGCTGGGCTGCGTCCATCAACCAAGCGGCCTGTTCGTTAAACGTCGCCAGGCCCTTGAGCACGTCTTCTTTCTCTTCCACCGCGAAGTGAGTCATGATCGCGACCACCTCTAGGTTCGGTACCTTAGTGATGGCTAAGCGGCACGCCTGTCAGCAGCTGTCTGCTTGAGTGAATGGCTAACCATTCACTCGGCCAACACCTGCAACCCAAACTTCACAAGATCTCAGCGTTTTTCCTTATCGGCATTTGATTTTGGAAACACCTGTACGCAATACGCCTTGGAGACTTCCGGATGCGTATCGGGGAAGTAGTAATGTTGGCCGTCCGTGAGGGTGTACCTTAACGAGGTTCCATCCTGGCTTCGAGCCACTTCCAGCAGCATATCCATGCGCCAGTCACCGGTGCCGTTGAGCCAACCAGGTGACACCAACTGTACCGACTTCACTTGTACACCTATTTCCGAGAGCTCCAGAATGGACGATAGCGTTTGCAAGCTATCCACGAACACGACTTCGTGGAACTCCAAGCCGTCCACGCACCTAGCTATCGTTGTGTGAAACCAAGGTGACATAAGTTGTTGTTGAACAAAATGCCAGCCTTGGTGGCCAGGCTCTAGCATTGCCTGAGAGCCGTTCACTTCTGCCTGTCGATTGGTTATGAACACGACCGCCCCCTCAAGATGAACAGTATACATTGTAGTCATATACTGTTCGAAAGCGCCTTATCGTTCCTTTTGCAGGGTATGCAAAGTGGAATTGAAAAGTGCTTTCGGGACGGTTCTTCGGTGGCTTCGTGTAAAACAAGGCCGAACGCAGGAGGACTTTTCCACCATCAGTAGTCGGACTTATGTCAGCACTTTGGAGCGAGGTTTGTACGCTCCAACCATCGAGAAGCTCGACGACATCGCTGCTGTGCTTGGTGCGCATCCCATAACGTTGATGATTGGTAGTTATGCACTGAAAGAAAATCGCTCTGTTGCCAAAGTGCTCGAGGACGTTATTGAGGAGATCGAGCGCCTTGAGGTCGCCGAGGGCGTTTCAAAGCTGCGAAAGCACCATCCCAAAGCCAAGCAGGTGCGATAGGCTCTGAATTCACTCGATTTGCACGGTGCACCGTGCAAACTCAAAAATAGTTACTAACGATAACTTATTGAATATACAAGAAAAAATAACAAGTAACTGTTACTAACGCACCAGATGTATTCACTCCCTGTTGAATCATTTCGTCTACTGCTCACAGACATCTTGACCAGTAATATGTCGTCGGCCAAGACGCGTAAACCGCCATGAACCGGGTCAGGCAAACCACCCTCGCAATGTGTTCTGTCGAACAACCCGGGCCGACTCCCGGGCAAGGACGACAGGATTGTGAACGCGTCAGGGCCGGTTCGACCGTGCAGGCATGAAGCGGGCGCTAGTATAAGCGGGTTAACCGCTGGTTCCTGCCCTTGGGACGCTTCCGGTGCTGATAGTTCCTGACAGAAATTTCGCTATTTGCCTGCGACTATTGATCTACACCCGGTAGGGCTGGAAATTGACGCCCCAAATGCGCACATCGGCTGGCAAGCATTTCCCGCAAAAGGTTCACCGGCTTACTCAATTGCGCGCGATGAGCACACAGTAAATTCAGTGGTGCGCGCTCACAGAGCAACTCCGGCATCAGCACTTTCAAGCGACCGGCCAACACATCGGCAGCCACATCGAGCCAGGACTTGTAGGCAATCCCCGCCCCCGCAACGGCCCACAGTCGCACCACGTCAGCGTCATCGCTGAAACGGTCACCACTGACCGTCAACCCGACTTCGCGCTTGCCATCGTGGAAACTCCAGTGATCGTGAACCCGGCTGCCGAGCATGAACAACAGGCAATTGTGTTGCGCCAGTTGCTCCAGTTGGCGCGGCTCGCCGTGCCGGGCCAGATAACCGGGCGAGGCGCAGAGGACCCGGCGGTTTTGCGGGGCTATGGGCAGCGCCACCAGGCTCGAATCTTCTGGCTCGCCGTAACGCAGGGCAATGTCCACCGGTTGGCGGAACAGGTCGGCGATGCGATCCCCCAACAGTAAACGCACAGTGAGTTTCGGATGTTCACGCTGAAATTCATCCAGCCATGGCAGCAACAGGTTGCGTCCGAAATCCGACGGCGCCGACAGTTGCAGCACACCGCTGACCTGATCCTGTCCGCTGGCCAGCAGACGGCGGCCCTCATCCAGATTGCTCAGGGCCGCCCGGGCATATTCCAGAAAGCCTTCACCTTCGGCCGTCAGGCGCAGACTGCGGGTGGAACGGGCTAGCAACCGCGCGCCGAGTTGCTGTTCGATACGCTTCAGCGCCGCGCTGGCCACTGCCGCCGACATGTCCATCACCCGCGCCGCCGCCGACAGGCTGCCCAGGTCCGCCGCCCGGACAAACAACTGCAAGTCATCGAAACGCAGCATCTTCAGCCTCGATTATCAAAAAAATATTGAAAGAGAGTGCTCTTTTAGCGGGTTTTATCTTGCAGAGAAATAGCCAATCATCTGTCCCATCGAAATCACTCAGCGTCAGGAGTCGAACATGTCCCAGCCTTTTACCGCCATCGCCACCCTCATCGCCAAAGCTGGCCAGCAGGACGCCCTCGAACAGCACTTGCGAGCGCTACTGGAACCGACCCGCGCCGAGGCCGGTTGCGGTCAATACGACTTGCATCAGGATCTGGCCAACCCACTGGCGTTCTACATGATCGAACAATGGAGCAGCGACCAAGCCCTGCAAGCCCATGACGCCAGCGCCCACATCCAGAACTTCCGCGCCAAGGCCGGTGACTTTCTCGAACACTTCGACCTCAAGCGCCTGCGCACCCTGGCCTGATCCCTTCCTCTATTACTGTTCCGGAGCCCTCCATGAAAGCCATTGCCTATTACGCCGCCCTGCCGATCAGCGACGCAAAATCCCTGCAAGACATCGAACTGCCAGAACCGGTCCCCGGTCCCCGCGACCTGCTGGTGGAAGTCAAAGCCATCTCGGTCAACCCGGTGGACGCCAAGGTTCGGCAGAACGTCCAGCCTGAAGGCGGCGCGGCAAAAGTGCTGGGTTGGGACGTGGCGGGCGTGGTCAAAGCTGTAGGCAGTGAAGTGACGCTGTTCAAGACCGGCGACAAAGTGTTTTACGCCGGCTCCATCGCCCGGGCTGGCGGCAATAGCGAACTGCATGTGGTGGACGAGCGGATTGTCGGCCATATGCCGAAAACCCTCGGTTTCGCTGAAGCCGCCGCCCTGCCGTTAACCGCGATCACCGCGTGGGAATTGTTGTTCGAGCGCCTGCAAGTGCGCGAAGGCAAAACCGATGAAGGCCAGAGTCTGCTGATCGTCGGGGCTGCCGGCGGTGTCGGCTCGATCCTGACCCAACTCGCCAGGCAACTCACCGGGCTGAAGGTCATCGGCACCGCATCTCGCCCACAAACCCAGAGCTGGGTGCGTGAGCTGGGGGCCGATCTGGTGATCGATCACAGCCAGCCGTTGAGCGAAGAACTCAAGCGTGCCGGCGTTGGGCAGGTGACCCACGTCGCCAGCCTGACCCAAACCGATGAGCACCTAGATCAACTGATCGAAGCCTTGGCGCCTCAGGGCAAACTGGCGCTGATCGATGATCCAAAGGCGCTGGACGTGACCAAGCTCAAGCGCAAGAGCATTTCGCTGCACTGGGAATTTATGTACACCCGCTCGCTGTTTGAAACGGCCGACATGATCGAGCAGCACAACCTGCTCAACCGCGTGGCCGGGCTGATTGATGCCGGCACGCTGAAAACCACAGTGGGCGAACACTTCGGCACCATCAACGCAACCAACCTGCGCCGCGCCCATGAACTGCTGGAAAGCGGCAAGTCCAAGGGCAAGATTGTGCTGGAAGGGTTCTAACCGCTCCCGCAGGAGCGAGGCTTGCCCGCGAAAGCGTCCTTGAGATCGCCATCGCGGGTAAGCCCGGCTCGACAAAAGGCTGCGACCTTTTGATCTTGCAAACCGTCAGTCCGAAGGTTGACCCTTGTCACAATTGCGATCGTATTCAGGTCTACAATCGAAACCTCTGCGACACCGTCTTTTACTGAAGGAGGTCAGCAATGAAGATCCTGATAAAAGAAGTGGCAACATCCCAATGGCAGGTCCGCCTGGACCAACACGCCGTCACGTTCCGCAGCGAAGCTGAAGCGCTCGCTTTCACCCGCACCCTTGAAGCGCGGCTTCTCGCCCCTCATAAAATCCCAGACCGCCAGCAGCGTGCCGCTGGCTGAGTCCTCATCACGCCTCTGCTTGGGCCAGCGCCCGGGCATTTTGCAAACGCCGGGTGAGCATCGCGACGCTCACCACCAGAATCCCGCACAGGCTGATGACCGTAGCCATCGGCATGGCGCTGCCATCGTGTAAAACGCCCACCAGTGCCGACGCCCCGGCGGCGATGCTGAATTGCAGGCAGCCGAGCAGCGCCGATGCACTGCCGGCGCGGGCGCCCTGTCCGTTCATGGCGCAGGCTGAAGCGTTGGGGAGGATGCAACCGAGGCTGGCGATGCAGACAAACAATGGAATCAGCAGCGGCCAAAGCTGTTCGGTGTGCAGTGAGCTGACAGCGAGCAATGTCAGGCCCGCGCCCAGATAAATCCAAACTGTGCGCGCCAGCAGGAACGCCGGGCCACGCTTGGCCAACAGTCGCGCGTTGACCTGCGCCACCAGAATGAAGCCCGCCGCGTTGGTGCCGAACAGCCAGCCGAAATGCTCGGCCGGCACGCCATAAAGCTTGATGAAGACAAACGGCGAACCAGAGATGTAGGCAAACATCCCGGCGACGGCGAGACCGCCGGTCAGGGCGTGGCCGAGGTAAACCGGGTCGGCTAATAAGCGACCGTACTGCCGCAATGCCCCTTTCAACGGTTGGCGCGGCACATAGTCCGGCAGGCTTTCCGGCAACCCGAGGGCCACGGCCAGGGCGGCCAAGGCGCTGAAGCAGGTCAACACCAGGAAGATCGACTGCCAGCCCGTGGTGTTGACCAACAATCCGCCGAGCATCGGTGCAAGAATCGGCGCCAGGCCCATCACCAGCATCAGTTGGGAAAAGACCTTCGCCGAGCCCACCGCATCACATTTATCACTGACCACCGCCCGGGAGATCACCATTCCCGCGCAACCGCCCAGCGCCTGGATGAATCGCGCACCCATCAGCCATTCCAGATTCGGCGCAAATGCGCAGGCCAGGGAAGCAGCGGTGAACAAGCCAACGCCAGTCAGCAACGGAATACGCCGCCCGAAACGATCCGCCACCGGGCCGTAGAGCAACTGACCAATGGACAAGCCAAGAAAATACGCAGCGAGCGTCATTTGAACGTGTTTTTCGTCGGTGCCGAACGCTTGCGCGATGGCCGGGAACGCCGGCAGATAGAAATCGATCGCCAGCGGACCGAAAGCGGTCAGGGCGCCAAGAATCAAAATGGTACGCAAGTTCATCGGGCATCCAGTTGGGCGTGGTTCGACAGCTCGACAGTCTAGCCGCGCGGGGACGCCTTGAACATTCCGATAGGTCGCTAACTATTAAAAACTGCTGGATGAACTCAAATCAATGTGGGAGCGGGCTTGCTCGCGAAAGTGGAGTGTCAGTCGACATCTATGTTGAATGTGCCGGCCTCTTCGCGAGCAAGCTTTACTCCTACAAAAGCAAATGTTTCAGGCGACTTTGGCTTCGTAGCCTTCTTCAGTGATCGCGGCGATCACCTGCTCGGTGGTCAGTGCGCTTTCGACGCCGACTTCCTTCGCCCCCAGATCCACGCGCACGCTGGCGGCCGGGTCCCTGGCTTGCAGGGCTTGGGTGATGGCCTTGACGCAGTGACCGCAGGACATGCCTTGAACGTTGAACACTTGCATGGGATGACTCCTGTAATGAGGCTTTTGGATGATCTGCCGGCAGTCTCGAGCTTGCCACCATGGCAAGGTCAAGTTCTGAAATAGACTGCCGGGCTGGCAATCGGCCGCGCGCTCGGCCAAGCTGCGTCCATCAATGACTCGACCTCTGGAGATTCAGCCATGCGCTGGTCAACTCTCAGCCTGTTTGGCTTCCTCAGCCTTTTCGCCGCCCTGCCTTCGGCCAACGCCGCCGGCGAGGATTACGCGGTTCTGATCATCTCGCGTGAGCGCCTGGAAGTGGCGACCTCCTGCGAGATTGGCGTGTACATACAGGACCAGCCTGTGGGGCGATTGCTGCAGGAGCAGACCATCTCGTTCAACCTGCCTCACGGCACGATTTCCGTACGTCTGAAGCTGGAACCCGGTCAAGTCCCGGGCTGCAGCCCTGGCATGCTGGCACCGCCCGCGCAGGAAATCACGCTCAAGGCCGGCGATGTCGTGAAGTACCGGATTGCGACGACGGCGAGAGGGATGTACCTGCGGCCGGCCGCTCTCGAGTATTGAGTCGCCTGTAAAAGATCGCAGCCTTCGGCAGCTCCTACGGGATTGGGTTACCACACCATCAATGTAGGAGCTGCCGAAGGCTGCGATCTTTTGATCTATTGATCTGGAACATGGCGCTTGACCTTGCCAGCATGGCAAGGTTGATCCTGTAGACACTTTCTACAGGGAGCGTGACCGATGTCCGAATCCACCACTTTCGACCTGCCGATTGTCGGCATGACCTGCGCCAGTTGCGCCGGGCGTGTCGAGCGCGCCTTGAGCAAAGTCATCGGCGCCACAGCCGTCAGTGTCAACCTGGCCACCGAGCAGGCGCGTATCCAAGCGCCCAGCGACAGCTTGCCTGCATTGATGGACGCGGTGCAGCAGGCCGGCTACAGCGTGCCGCAGCAAAGTCTGGAGTTGAGCATCGACGGCATGACCTGCGCGTCCTGCGTCGGCCGGGTCGAACGGGCGCTGACCAAGGTGCCAGGGGTGAAAAGCGTCAGCGTCAACCTGGCCAACGAACGTGCGCACCTCGAACTGCTCGGCCACATCGATCCGCAAATCCTGATCGCCGCTGTCACCAAGGCGGGCTACAACGCCAGCGTCTGGGAAGTCGAACACCCCACCGACAATCAACAGGCCCGCCTTCATCGTGAGCGCTGGATCTTGCTCGCGGCCATCGCCCTCGCCCTGCCACTGGTGCTGCCGATGCTGCTGCAGCCCTTAGGCGTGCACTGGATGCTCCCGGCCTGGGCACAATTCGCCTTGGCCACGCCGGTGCAATTCATCTTCGGCGCAAGGTTTTACGTCGCTGCCTGGAAAGCCGTGCGCGCCGGGGCCGGCAATATGGACCTGCTCGTCGCCCTGGGCACCAGCGCCGGTTATGGCTTGAGCCTCTACGAATGGGCCACCGCCGCCGGGCGTATGCCGCATCTGTATTTCGAAGCGTCAGCGGTGGTAATCGCCCTGGTGCTGCTGGGCAAATACCTGGAAAGTCGCGCTAAACGCCAGACCGCCAGCGCCATTCGCGCACTGGAAGCCTTGCGTCCGGAGCGGGCGATTCAAGTCATCGACGGCCGTGAACAAGATGTCGCCATCAGCGCCTTGCGCCTGAATGATCTGGTCATGGTCAAACCCGGCGAACGCTTCCCCGTGGACGGCGAAGTAGTGGAAGGCCAGAGCCACGCCGACGAAGCGTTGATCAGCGGCGAAAGCCTGCCAGTGCCAAAACAACCCGGCGATAAAGTCACCGGTGGTGCGATCAACGGCGAAGGTCGGTTGCTGGTTCGCACCTTGGCGCTCGGCGCCGAAACCGTATTGGCGCGGATCATTCGTCTGGTCGAGGATGCTCAAGCCGCGAAAGCGCCGATCCAGAAACTGGTGGATAAAGTCAGCCAGGTGTTCGTGCCGACGGTATTGGTCCTGGCCCTGGCGACGTTGATCGGTTGGTGGCTATACGGCGCACCGATCGAAACGGCATTGATCAACGCCGTCGCGGTGCTGGTGATCGCCTGCCCTTGCGCCTTGGGCCTGGCCACGCCGACCGCGATCATGGCCGGCACTGGCGTGGCGGCGCGCTACGGGATTTTGATCAAGGACGCCGAAGCGCTGGAGCGTGCCCATGAAGTCAGCGCGGTGGTCTTCGACAAGACCGGCACCCTCACCTCCGGTACCCCGCGCATCGCTCATTTGAGCGCGGTTGACGGTAATGAAGCGCCGCTGCTGCAAATGGCCGGCGCGCTGCAACGGGGCAGCGAACACCCGCTGGCCAAAGCTGTTCTGGATGCTTGCGCCGAGCGTGGGTTGATCGTGGCCGATGTCAGCGACAGCCAGTCGCTGACCGGACGCGGGATTGCCGGCACCCTCGACGGGCGTCGGTTGGCGCTGGGCAATCGTCGTCTGCTGGAGGAAAGCGCTTTGAGCGCGGGCTCCTTGGCTGATTCCGCAAAAGACTGGGAAACCGAAGGCCGGACGCTGTCCTGGCTGATCGAGCAAAGCCCCGATCCGCGCGTGCTCGGCCTGTTTGCCTTTGGCGACACCCTCAAGCCCGGTGCCTTGCAAGCGGTGCAGCAACTCAACGCACGCAATATCAGCAGCCACCTGCTGACCGGCGACAACCGTGGCAGCGCCAAAGTAGTGGCCGACGCCTTGGGAATTAAAGATGTTCACGCTGAAGTCCTCCCGGCGGACAAAGCCGCCACCGTCGCCGAATTGAAGAAAACCGGCGTGGTGGCGATGGTCGGCGACGGCATCAACGACGCCCCTGCGCTGGCCGCCGCGGATATCGGCATCGCCATGGGTGGCGGCACTGACGTGGCGATGCACGCCGCCGGGATCACCCTGATGCGCGGTGATCCACGGCTGGTGCCGGCGGCGCTGGAGATCAGCCGCAAGACCTACGCGAAGATCCGGCAAAATCTGTTCTGGGCCTTCGTCTATAACCTGATCGGCATTCCGCTGGCGGCGTTCGGCTTCCTCAACCCGGTACTGGCCGGCGCGGCCATGGCGCTGTCGAGCGTCAGCGTGGTGAGCAATGCGTTACTGTTGAAAACCTGGAAACCCAAGGATCTGGAGGACAACCGATGAACATCGGCCAAGCGGCCCGCCACAGTGGCCTGAGCGCGAAGATGATCCGTTATTACGAATCCACAGGCTTGCTCAAGGCTGCCCATCGCACCGACAGCGGCTACCGGGTCTATGGCGATGATGACCTGCACACACTGGCCTTCATCAAGCGTTCCCGGGACTTGGGATTCTCACTGGAAGAGGTCGGTAAACTGCTGACCCTTTGGCAGGACCGCCAGCGGGCCAGCGCTGATGTGAAGGCACTGGCCCGTCAACACATCGACGAGCTGAACCAGAAGATCCGCGAACTCGGCCAACTGCGCGACACCTTGCAGGATTTGGTCGAGCACTGTCAGGGCGACCACCGCCCCGACTGCCCGATCCTCAAGGAGCTGGCGTCGGGTTGCTGCGCCGAGCCTGCTCGCGCCTGAGCGACAAGCCCTTCACCACCAGCAACGTGGTGAGGGGAATACCGTGGAACAACATCACCACCGCGCCGGGCGTCCACCAGGCATAGAACGGCGCGGCGATCAGCATGCCGATACCGAAGCCGGTCATTTGCAACAGCGTAAGGAAGCTGAAGATCGGCAGACGCAGGTGGTCCGGCTCACGTTGCAGGCGCGACATCAGACCGACTTCGGAAAAACCGTCGCCCAGCCCGGCCGGCAACGAGAACAGCAGCAAACCGTAAAGGGTCTGTTGCTGGAACATCAGGATGAAGCCGCAGGACATCAGCAGCACGCCGAAGAAAAACCGCCGCTCCAAATTGATGTTGTCCGAGCCTTTGAGACGGCTGGCAATCCGCGCGCCGATGAGTTTGCCGCTGGCCCAGACCGCCAGCATCAGACCCAACGTGGTACTGGCCGATTCCGGCGTCAACAGTCGGGAGATGATCGGGAACCCGACGTTGTGCGCCGCGCTGCCGAGGGTGTCGGCCATGGCGACTGCAAGCATCGCCGCCAGCACCGGAGCGGACCGTAACCCCTGAAGCAGCGCCGACCATTCCCCGCGTTCGGAATTCGATTCTGCAGCGGGAACGGTTGCGCGAAATCGCAACGGCACAATCAACAACGCCGCCAGCAGATACGTGACCACATTCAGTGCGAACACCGCTTCAAAGCCAAACGCCGCGACCACCAACCCCGCCACCAGACTGCCACCGACCATCGCAATGGACGCTGCCGAAGTGATCCAGGCGTTGGTCTTGAGCAAGTGTTCGCGGTCGATCAGGTTCGGCAATTGGCTGTTGAGGCCGATGGCGAACATCGAATTGCCAAACCCCAGACCAAACGCAATTACCGGCAGCAGCAATGCTTGCTGGGTCACCGGCAGAATCAATAACAAACCTAGAACCCCTGCACGCAACAGGTCGAAGGCAATCAGCGGCACACAGCCAGACCAGCGCCGATAGAACGTGGTGCCGATCAAACTGGCAAAAACCCCTCCGGCTACGCGGCTGGCGAGGAAGATCGCGACGCTCATGGCGCTGTTGCTGAGCACGTAAACGTAAGTGGCCAGGGCGACCATGTTGAGGAATGCACCGAAGTCGGAGATCAGACGAGCGGTGATGATGAGCTGGGCATTGCGCGTGGAAGGGATGTTCACAATCAATCCTTGAGTGTGGGTGTTTCGAGTGCCGCAGTATGTGGGAGCTGGCTTGCGCACGAAAGCGGTGTGTCCGTCGACTTCCATGTTGAATCTGCCGCACCATCGCGAGCAAGCCCGCTCCCACGTTGGGTCGTCAGTGGATGTTGGGGCGGTGCCGGGCAGACACAAAAACCCGGCCTGCGCCGGGTTTTTCGTTAACCGATCACTGCATCCAAGGTGGAGGCGGTTCTTCGGTTTTGCCCGGTGGCGCATCATCAGCCGCGCGCACCGCTTGTTTACGCTCTTCATCCAGGCGTGCCGCCTCGATTTCGCGTATGACGCCGCCAACGTCCGCCAGCTCTTCCGGCTCGTCGAACTCGCCGGTCAACACGCTGGCCGGGTGCAAGGTGCCGGCTTCGTAGAGCGCCCACATTTCCTTGGCGTACTTGGTCTTTTTCAACTCCGGCGCAAAACGCCCGAAGTAGGACGCCATGTTGCCCACGTCCCGCTCCAGCATGTTGAACGCGTGGTTGTTGCCCGCCGCATCCACAGCTTGCGGCAAGTCAATGATGACCGGGCCGGTCGGGGTCAACAGTACGTTGAACTCCGAAAGGTCACCGTGCACCAGACCGGTACACAACATCAGCACGATTTGGGAAATCAGGAACGCGTGATATTCACGGGCCTGATCCGGTTCCAGCACCACGTCGTTCAGACGCGGCGCGGCATCGCCGTATTCATCGGCCACCAGCTCCATGAGCAGTACGCCTTCGAGGAAGTCATACGGCTTGGGCACCCGCACACCGGCGCCGGCCAGACGGAACAGGGCCGCGACTTCGGCGTTCTGCCAGGCGTCCTCGGTTTCTTTCTTGCCGAACTTGGAGCCCTTGGCCATCGCCCGAGCCTGTCGGCTGTTGCGCACCTTGCGGCCTTCCTGGTACTCGGCCGCCTGACGGAAACTGCGTTTATTCGCCTCCTTGTAGACCTTCGCGCAACGTAGCTCATTACCGCAGCGCACCACATAAACAGCTGCTTCTTTACCACTCATGAGTGGGCGCAGCACCTCGTCGACCAGACCGTCCTCGATCAGGGGTTCAATGCGTTTTGGAGTCTTCATCAGCTTTTATTGTGGGTCCTTTATTACCAAACACGCGAAAGTCATTCGTTATACGGCAATCCTTGCGCGTCGGGGAGGGGTTGCCGACCTATGAACATTGCAGATGCACACAATGTGCCGAATTTATCCGTTAAATCCTGCACCAATCAATGACTCACGGAGATCATAGCCGAGACGCCAACGCTTGTTGGCGAAGGGATGCGAGGGCATTTGCGACAGAAGCTGACATCCGGATTCCCCTATTTGTAGGTTTTTTCTTAGAAGGCCTCAATTTCCCATTTTTTCAGCCGAAGTCATCAGAGAGAAAAGGATTTGTCCGACAATCGTCTCGACAAAAAAGACGATGCCGCCCTCAAGGAACCGAGTCAATCAACACCGTTTTCGGCTGCCAATAATCCGCGAGTCATCTGCACTGCGTGGGCCTACAAAAAAATCTGGAGCGCGGATGAACATCAAACAGAAGTTGACCTGGGCGTTTGCAATCATCGCCTGCTTGCCTGTGGTACTGGTCGCCACACTGGTCGTGCTGAACCTGCGCAGTGATGCCAAAGAAGGTTTCGTCGACAGCAGTGGCCGCGAGATCCGCCAGGTCAGCAATGCCATGCAACTGTTTTTCGACGGTATCAGCCAAAACGTTGATTATCTGGCGTCCCAGTCGCTGATCAAGAACACCGACGACAGCCTCAAGACCTACATGGCCGCCAACGCCGAGAGCATTCCTCAGGGCGAGATGGACAAAAAAGTCTTCGCGCTCCTTCAGGACCTGGGCAACAGCCATCCGTCCTACGCCTACGCGATCGTCGGCACCGCCGCCGGCGGCTACGTGTCCTGGCCGGACGACGCGAAGCTGAACAACTACGACCCGCGCCAGCGTCCCTGGTACAAGGCTGCACAGGCCAAACCGGGCAAGCCGTTCCGCACCGAGGCTTATTACTGGGCTCAGGACGATGCGTCCTACGTCAGCACCGTGCGCACCATCGACAACAAGTTGGGCAGCAACGGCGGCGTGGTCAGCATTGACGTGACGCTCAAGCAGCTCACCGAAATCGTCAAACAGATCAAACTCGGCGAAACCGGCTACCTGATGCTGCTGGAAAACAGCGGCACCGTGCTGGTCGATCCGAAGCAGCCTGAGCACAACTTCAAAGCCCTGAGCAGCCTCGGCGACGGCTACGCGCAACTGGCCAAGGCCGGCAAAGGCCTAGTGGAAGTCGAACTGAACGGCGAGCGCTACATGGCCAACGTCTGGCCATCGGAGCAACTGGGCTGGACCTTTATCGGCCTGATCAAGCAAACCGACGTGATGAGCTCGGCCACCCAGTTGACCTGGTTGATCGCCATCATCGCCGCAGTGCTTGCGGTGTTCTTTGCCATCGTCGGCGCCAGTTTTGCCAGTGTCATCGTGCGGCCGATCCGCAGTGTGGCCAGCGGTCTGGAAGGCATCGCCCAAGGTGAAGGCGACCTGACCAAGAACCTCGAAATCCGTGGCAACGACGAAACCGCGCAACTGGCCAACTGGTTCAACCAGTTCCTGGCGGCGATCCGCAACCTGATCCAAAACATCGGCGGTGCGGCGAACAAAATCCTCGCCACGTCCCAGAGCTCGACCCGAGTGTCCAGCGACATGGCCGAAGCCGCCGGGCGCCAGCGTGAAGCGGTGGACATGGTGTCCACGGCGTTCCACGAAATGGTCGCTACCGCCAACGAAGTCGCCCGTTCGTGCAGCCAGGCCGCCGAGTCGGCCGACAGTGGCCAGCGTCAGGCCCGGGAAGGTCAGCAGCAGATCGATGCCGCAGTGACCAGCGTCGATCGCTTGAGCCAGGAAATCGAACAGTCAGCCCAGTCGATGCAGCAGCTGGAACGCGACAGCAACGACATTCAGTCGATTCTCGGGACCATCCGTTCGATTGCCGAACAGACCAACCTGCTGGCGCTGAACGCTGCGATTGAAGCGGCACGGGCCGGTGAGCAGGGTCGTGGGTTTGCGGTGGTGGCGGATGAAGTTCGCGCCCTGGCTAAACGCACGGCCGACTCGACAGCGGAAATTGACGGGTTGCTCGGCAACCTCGCCAAGCGCACCAGCCAGGTGACACAGCAGATGCATGCGAGCCTGGAAGTGTCGCAGCAGTCGGTCACCCGCATTGGTGAAGCGCGCAGCAGCTTCGGGCAGATTCGTGAGTCGGTGGACGTGATTCGCGATATGAACACGCAGATTGCGACGGCGGCGGAAGAACAGCATCAGGTGGCTGAGGACATCAATCGGCACATCAGCCAGATTCATGGCGATGCGCAATTGGTGGCGGAACTGGCGAACTCGGCGCGGCTCGATTCCCAGAGCCTGGCCGGCTTGTCGAATGAGCTGGATGGGTTGGTTCGACGGTTCAGAACCTGATCCCCGGCAATACCACAAATCCAGTGTGGGAGCGGGCTTGCTCGCGAAAGCGGTGTAACAGCCAACAGAGATGTTGAATGTAATGGCCCCTTCGCGAGCAAGCCCGCTCCCACATTGGTTCGGTGTGTTACTGCCGGAACAATTCACCCGGGGTAAACCCGAACAAACCTTTGAACGCCGCAATAAACGCCGACGTCGAGTCATACCCGCACGCCAGCGCGGCATTGGTCACGCTGTCGCCCTCCTCCAGCAAACTCAATGACGACAGCAGCCGCATGCGCTGGCGCCAGCCGCGAAAGCTCAACCCGGTCTCGCGTTGAAACAGCCGCATCAGGGTTTTTTCCGAAGTGCCCAATCGCTGCGCCCATTGTTGCAAGGTCACGACCTGCTCCGGGTTTTCGATCAGTTCATTGCACAACCCGAGCAACCGCTCATGACGGGGCAACGGTAGAGAGAATTCCACCTCCGGCAAACTCGCCAACTGATCCAGCAACACGTTCACCAGCCGCGTCTCCTGGCTGTCGCCCTGTGGATACTCCACCGGCAGCAGGCAAAAACTCTTGATCAGCTCCCGGGCCAGCGGCGTGACTTCCAGCACCCGGCAACGCCCGTCCGCCCAGGCACTCTCCTCGCGACGCACATACAGGCTGCGCATTTCGGCACGCATCGAGGTCACCACTTGATGCTCAAGATCCGCCGGAATCCAGATGCCCCACTGCGGCGGTGCGAAGAAACTGCCTTCGGCGGTATGCACACCGAGAACGCCGCTGATGGCGTAGGAAAACTGCACCCAGTCGTGGCGATGGGGCGGTGTCCATGACCCGGCGTTGAGGCTTTCGGCGCGGGCGAACAACGGGCGCGGTAATGCCGTAATTGCGGGAATAGACCGTTCGAGGGAGATTTGTCCGTTGGACGTCATTGATGGGCCTTATGTCGCAGGACGGCAGATAACGCGACGTTAGGCCAACTCTCCCTTCCTGACAAGCCCGCTCCCACATCAGGTTGTGGTCAATTTTAGCGTTCGATGATGGCTGTTACGCCTTGGCCACCGGCGGCACAGATCGAGATCAACCCGCGGCCCTTGCCCGCCGCGTCCAGCAGCTTCGCCAGGTTGGCGACGATGCGCCCACCCGTAGCCGCAAACGGATGCCCCGCCGCCAGTGAACTGCCCTTGACGTTGAGCCGGTTGCGGTCGATGGAGCCCAGCGGCGCGTCGAGGCCGAGGCGGGTTTTGCAGTATTCGGGATCTTCCCAGGCCTTCAACGTGCAGAGCACCTGCGCGGCGAAGGCTTCGTGGATTTCGTAATAGTCGAAATCCTGCAAGGTCAGGCCATTGCGCGCCAGCAAACGCGGTACGGCGTACACCGGCGCCATCAGCAGCCCTTCGGCGCCGTTGACGAAATCCACCGCCGCCGCTTCGCCGTCGCGCAAGTACGCGAGGATCGGCAAGCCGCGCTCTTTCGCCCATTCTTCACTGCCCAACAGCACCAGCGACGCGCCATCGGTCAGTGGCGTGGAGTTGCCCGCCGTCATGGTGCCCTTGGCGCTTTTCTCGAAGGCCGGTTTGAGCGAGGCGAGTTTTTCCAGGGTCAGGTCCGGGCGCAGATTGTTGTCCCGGGTCAGGCCGAGGAACGGCGTCATCAGATCGTTGTGCCAACCTTCGGCGTAGGACGCGGCCAGTTTCTGATGGCTTTCGAGGGCCAGTTGATCCTGCTCAGCACGGGGGATGTTCCAGGTCTGGGCCATCAACTCGCAGTGCTGGCCCATGGACAGGCCGGTGCGCGGCTCACCGTTGCGCGGAAATTCCGGGATCAGGTGGTGCGGACGCAGTTGCAGGAACGTTTTCAGTTTGTCGCCTGTGGTTTTGGCGCGGTTGGCTTCCAGAAGGATTTTGCGCAGACCTTCGCTGACGCCAATCGGCGCATCGGAGGTGGTATCGACGCCACCGGCAATGCCGCACTCGATCTGGCCGAGGGCGATTTTGTTGGCCACCAATATCGCTGCTTCCAGACCGGTGCCGCAGGCTTGTTGGATGTCGTAGGCCGGGGTGGTCGGCGACAGCCGCGAGCCGAGCACGCATTCGCGGGTCAGGTTGAAATCCCGCGAGAGCTTGAGCACCGCGCCGGCCGCCACTTCGCCCATGCGCAAACCGTGCAGGTTGAAGCGTTCGATCAGGCCTTCGAGCGCTGCGGTGAGCATCGCCTGGTTACTGGCGGTGGCGTACGGCCCGTTGGAGCGGGCGAAAGGAATACGGTTACCGCCAATGATCGCGACGCGGCGCAGCTGAGTCATGAAAAGCTCCTTCTAAAAATTAAAATGTGAACGCGGTCCACTGTGGAAGCGGGCTTGCTCGCGAAGAGGCCGGCACATTCAACATCTTTGTTGACTGACCCACCGCTTTCGCGAGCAAGCCCGCTCCCACAGGTTCAGCATTCCCCTGCCAGTTCTGCTGAGCCCAAGCTAAAACCTCTGCTAAACCCAAGTTAAGACCAATGTTCTGTGTTCAAGCGTAGGCCTTATCTCGTGGATCGAACGACTGATCGCCATTCGTGGTCCACACTTTGAACCCCAGCTGCCGGAGAGCGTTCCATGTCAGACCGTTATATCGACTTCGCCAATTCGTCCATCGGCCACCGCCTGGTCGGGGCTTTGGGTCTGCCGTCGCCGGTTCGCCTGGAACGCTGGCAGGCCGGACGCCTGCGACCTGTCGAAGGGGCGCTGCTGATCGGCGGCGGCCCCGCTGGCAGAAAATGTCAGCGTTTTCGCCAACCGCCTGACCGACGCGATTTACAGCTACGGCACCGAGCCGTCCCTGGCTACCGCATGGATTCCCGGCCACGGCCCGAAACTCAAAGCCGTGGTGTTCGACGCCAGTCACCTGATGCAAACCGATCAGCTCAAACAGCTGCGCGAGTTTTTTCAACCGCTGATGAAAAACCTCGATAACAGCGCGCACCTGGTGATTCTGGGCCGTGCGCCGGAAACCTTGACCGACCCATTCGCCGCCAGCGCCCAGCGAGCCCTGGAAGGTTTCAGCCGTTCGCTCGCCAAAGAGCTGCGCAGTGGCGGCACCCTGCAACTGATCTACGTCGGCGATGGGGCCGAGGATCAACTGGAAGGTCCGCTGCGGTTTTTCCTCTCACCCAAAAGTGCTTTCGTGTCCGGGCAAGCGATTCGCCTGACCGCTTGCGACACGCCGGTGCAGGATTGGACTCGCCCACTGTCGGGCCGCAAAGCGCTGGTGACGGGCGCCGCTCGCGGGATCGGGGCCTCCATCGCCGAAACCTTGGCCCGTGATGGCGCAGATGTGATTCTGCTCGACGTGCCACCGGCCAAGACCGATCTTGAAGCCCTCGCCGCACGCCTCGGCGGGCGCGCCATCACCCTGGATATTTGCGCCGAGGATGCCGCGGCGCAGTTGATCGAACACTTGCCCGACGGCATCGACATCGTGGTCCACAACGCCGGCATCACCCGCGACAAAACCCTGGCCAACATGACCCCGGAATTCTGGGACGCGGTGCTGGCGGTCAACCTCAATGCGCCGCAAGTGCTGACCAAAGCGCTGCTCGACGCCGGCACCCTGCGCGACAACGGCCGGGTGATTTTGCTGGCCTCGATCAGCGGCATCGCCGGTAATCGCGGGCAAACCAACTACGCCGCGAGCAAGGCCGGGCTGATCGGCCTCGCCCAAGCCTGGGCGCCGCTGCTGCATGAGCGCGGCATCAGCATCAACGCGGTGGCGCCGGGGTTTATCGAAACCCAGATGACCGCGCACATTCCGTTTGCCCTGCGTGAGGCCGGGCGCCGCATGAGTTCACTGGGCCAGGGCGGCTTGCCGCAGGACGTCGCCGAAGCGGTGGCCTGGCTCGCGCAACCAGGCACCGGTGCGTTCACCGGGCAAGCGTTGCGGGTCTGCGGACAAAGTGTCCTGGGGGCGTAGCGATGATCATCGACTGGCACACACTCAACCGCGAACCGAGCCTGCCCGAGTTGTACCTGCGGGCGGCCCTGCGCCGAAAAATCACCGGCACCACCCTGCCCGACTCGGGTTTACGCTGCTGGCTCACTGTCGATCCGAAACGCCTGGCGGACTATCGCAAGGTTTGTGGTTTCGCCGACAACGGTCTGTTACCGCCGACTTATCCACACGTCCTGGCGTTTGCCCTGCAGATGCGATTGCTCACGGCCAAGGAGTTTCCATTTCCGCTGTTGGGGCTGATTCACCTGAGCAATCGCATTCGGGTGCTGCGCCCCATGGGCGGGGTGAATCGTGTGCGGGTCAGCGTGCAGCTGCAGAACCTGCAACCCCACGCCAAGGGCGCGACGTTCGACCTGGTCACGACCCTGGATGATCAGTTGGGCACGCTTTGGGAGGCTGAAAGCCAGATGCTCTGTCGCGGGGTCAAACTCGAGGGCGAACCGGTTGAAGAGGTGCTGGCATCGACGCTGGCGCTGACCGAGGTGGCTCGCTGGAAAGCCCCGGCGGACATTGGCCGGCAATACGCCAAGGTGTCCGGGGACTACAACCCGATACACCTGAGTGCGGTCAGTGCCAAGTTGTTCGGTTTTCCTACGGCCATTGCTCATGGGCTGTGGAACAAGGCACGCACCCTCGCGGCACTGGCGGATCATTTGCCGACGGCGAATATCGAGATTGCGGTGCAGTTTCGCAAACCGGTGCGCTTGCCCAGCGAGGTGACGTTGCTGGCCAGTGCGGCGGCGTCCAGTGGTGATTTGCAGTTGTTGGGTGCCGGGGAACTGGAACATATGGTGGGGCATTGGCGGCCTGTCGCCTGAGTTTTGGCAGGGGCTTTTGGTGTCATTAAGATCGCCTTCGCGAGCAAGCCCGCTCCCACAGGGGTTCAGTGTCGTTCACAGATGTTGTGTACGACCGAGACACGTGTGGGAGCGAGCTTGCTCGCGATAGCGGCAGGTCAGTCACAGTGATTTTGAATGAACCTGCGGGAACAGGTTATTCAACGTTTCCAGCAACCGCACGTGATAGATGGGTTTGCGAAACAGGTCGAGCACCTGCAAGCGCAGCATGTCACTGACGTCTTCCATGTCAGCATGCCCGGACGTCACGATCACTGGCAAATGCTGGCGCGAGGTGTGCTCACGCAATCGCTTGATCAGCGACATGCCGCTCTCCTCCGGCATGCGCAGATCAGTAATCACCAAGGCAATGTCTGGATGACACGTCAAATGATGCAGGGCGAGTTTGACCGAAGTGGCCGTAAAGCAACTGAAGCCCTCGCCCTCCAGCAATTCCGCCAACTCCAGCAACGCATCCTCTTCGTCGTCAACCAGCAGTAACTGTTGGCGGGGAAATGAGGAAGCGTTCATGGGCAATACCTGAAAACGGAAGGGTAGGACCGAGTGTAGCCTGCCATCAGCCATGCGTGACTTGTGTTCAGGTCACGGCGTGGGCGCCGTCACCGCAGTCCCGCCCAACGCTACCAGCATATTGTTGAACATCACTAGCACCCTTGCGCCCACGGGCGTCACGAAGACCACGACCACCACCGCGACCATTGCTACAACAATTGCGTACTCAATGGCCGACGCCGCTTCGGTACTCGACAGAAACTGCCTAGCACGCAACATCAGGTATTCAAAGAGCATCGAAGTTCTCCTTACGCGTCTAGGGTCACCCAGACAAAGAGAGATCCAATGATCCCGGCAATGCCTGAATGCACCTTTCGCAGATCTGGTTCAGAAGACAAACGAGTCGTTGTTGAAGTCTTGATCACGGCGCTGTTCTGACCTGCGCCACACCACCGAGGCCCACCAGAATATCGTTGAAGTACTGCAGGACCCGGTTACCAAGCGGCGTCACAAACGCCACGACCACCACTGCAACCATCGCCACCACAATCGCGTATTCGATGGCCGATGCCCCGTCTTCACTGTTGAAGAACAACTGAGCCCTGGCCACTAGATAATCGAAAATCATACGAGACATACCTCTACTCCTTTGCGCCTCTGGCGCCGATGTGACGGTATAGCGGCAGGTTCCACCGTGCCATCAGAGCATTGTCAACAAACCCCTAGGCAACAACTGTAAGAACGGATTAATCACAAAGGATTAACCGGAATGTTGACGCCATGATTCCGACAGTTAATAGGCCAAAACTCATACTTTAGTGAGTTATTTTCGGGCCGATGATGGCGTTTTGTCATAGATCAGCTAGCTTGGAAATAGCGAAATAGTTGGAAGTTCATAGCTGCCTGATTGCGAGGTCTCTTGTTGGAAAGTGCGGCTGGTAGTGCAGCAGGATAGGGAGCCGTCATGAACAGTCGCGTCACCATGGGCCTTGCAGCAGTCCTTTTACTGGGGGCAATTTTTGTCGGTTATTGGGGCCTGGTCCTCAGTCGGCAACCCGCGCCCGTCACCGCACCGGTGGCCTCCACGGCCCCGGTGGCCACCGTTGAAAAAACCGTTGCCGTCGCCGAAGACCAGACCCGTCAACCGGTGGTTGTGCTGGTCCATGACGTCCCGCCATTCACCCCGCTCACTGCCGCGGACCTTACCGTGGAAAAACTGCGCAGCGCCCCCGCCGGCAGCCTGAGCAAAGTCGAGCAAGCCGTGGGGCGCGCGCCGTGGCGACACCTGAGCGCCGGCACCTGGCTCAACGATGAGAGCTTTGCTGCGGGCGGCGCCCTGGCGCGCATGATTCACAGCGATGAACGTGCCCTCGCCGTCGCCGTGGACGAAGTGATCGGTGCCGCCGGGCAACTGACCCCCGGCGACTATGTCGATGTGTTGTTGTACCTGCGCCAGGACGCCAGCAACCTGCAACAGTCGACGCAGATCGTTGTCCCCGCGATGCGCGTGCTCGGGGTGGGTGAGCAGTTCGGCCTGACCAACGACGGTCAACCCGCCACACCGGCCCTGAGCAGCGACGACAAACTCAAACAGGACCAACGCCGCATCACCGCACGCACCGTGGTGCTGGCTGTCCCCGAACAACTCTTGAGCCGGCTGATGCTCGCCACTCAGGTCGGCACGTTGCGCCTGGCCGTGCGCAGCAGTGAAGAGCAGCGCCTGGCCAAATACTGGGCCGGCGAAAGCGAGTCACCGGCCAAGCTCGACAGCGCCAACAGTCAACTTTTCCAGTTCACCCAACTGGCCCTGGGTGGCGCGCCGAAAGCTCCGTCCAGTGGCGGCCACGTTGGCGCGACGCGGCCAGCAGTGGAGATCATTCGCGGCAATCAACTCACCCAACAAACCCAATGACTGAGTAAGGATCCAAGTGCATGCAAAGTCGTTCCTGGCCGAAGTTCAAACCTGTTTTCGGGGCCTTGATGCTGATGGGACTGTCTATAAACACTGCCTTCGCGGTGACCGGCAATTGCACCGCACTGGGCCGCTTACCGCCAGTCATCGAAATCGGCGAAGGGCTGCAACAGGATGTGCAGTCGCCGGTGGCGATCACTCGCCTGGCCATTGGTGATCCGAAAATCGCCGATGTGCAGGCCAATGGCAGCTCATCCTTTTTACTCACCGGCATGGCCCCCGGCGCCACCAGTCTGATGGTCTGGACCGCCTGCGCCAGCGAGCCGCGCCAGAGCATGGTGTTTGTCCAGGGCAAAGCCACCGCCGCCCTGACCAACGCCAGCGTGCTGCCGTCGGATGACGCGTTGTTGCCATCACAGGTGCAGACCGACATCCGCTTCGTCGAAGTCAGCCGCACCAAACTCAAGGAAGCCACGGCGTCGCTGATTGGTACGCGTGGCAACTTCCTGCTCGGCTCCCCCGGCACGCTGCCGACCGTCGGCGGCGTACCGACGCCGAAACTGCCGGTGGATAACGGGCAGTTCAACTTCTCATGGATTGGCGGCAAGACCATGGCGATCATCAACGCCCTGGAAGGCAGCGGCTTTGCCTACACGCTGGCGCGCCCTAGCCTGGTGGCGCTGAGCGGACAAAGCGCGAGTTTCCTGGCCGGTGGCGAAATCCCGATTCCCGTGCCCAGCGCCGGCAGCGATACCGTGACCATCGAGTACAAGGAATTCGGCATCCGCCTGACCCTGACCCCGACCATCATCGGTAAAAATCGCATCGCGCTGAAGGTCGCACCGGAAGTCAGTGAGCTCGATTACAGCAACGCGATCACCATCGCCGGCGCCCAGGTGCCAGCCCTGACCATCCGCCGCACCGACACCAGCGTCTCCCTGGCTGACGGCGAAAGCTTCGTCATCAGTGGCTTGATCAGCACCACCAATACCTCGCAAGTGAACAAGTTTCCGGGGCTGGGCGACATTCCGATCCTCGGGGCGTTTTTCCGCAGTTCATCAATCAACCGCCAGGAGCGTGAGCTGCTGATGATCGTCACCCCGCACCTGGTACAACCGCTGGCGGCGGATGCACAACTGCCGTCGCTGCCGGGCGAAAAACTGCGCAACTATGACCCGAATTTCTACCGCATGTTCTTCCTCGAAAACGGCAACTTCGACAAACGCAGCGGGCTCTCGCAATGAGCCAGAACCTGAGCCAGACGTTTCTCGCCATCACCCGCAACAGCACTGATCTGGAATGGCTGCAAGGTGCCCTCACGCCGCTGGGTCAGGTGGTGAGCGCAGGGGGAGGCAGCCTCGACGAATTGCTGGCGCTGGTCGACGTGACCTTCGCCAGCCTGGTGTTCGTCGGCCTCGACCGTGAGCATGTGGTGGCCCAGAGCGCGTTGATCGAAGGCGCACTGGAGGCCAAGCCGATGCTTGCCATCGTCGCGCTCGGCGACGGCATGGACAATCAACTGGTACTGAATGCGATGCGCGCCGGAGCGCGAGATTTCGTCGCCTATGGCTCGCGATCCAGTGAAGTCGCCGGGCTGGTGCGGCGCTTGAGTAAACGCCTGCCACCGGTGGCGCCGAACACGCAACTGGGCGGCCTGACCGTGCTGTATGGCGTGCAGAGCAACGCCGACGGCGCGCTGCTGGCCAATCACATGGCGCTGGTGGTGCAAAGAGCGGGCAGCAAACCCTGTTGCTGGACCTCGGCCTGCCGCGCGGTGACAGCCTGGAGTTGCTGGGGCTGGAAAGTTCGTTTCATTTCGGCGATGCCCTGCGCCACTTGCGCCGCCTCGACGCCACGCTGATCGACAGCGCCTTCACCAGCGCCGAGGCAGGCCTGCGGATTCTGGCGTATGCCGGCGATGATGCACCGCTGGAAGGCACCAGCGCCGCCGAGCTGTACATGTTGCTCAGCGCCTTGCGCCAACACTTCCAGCACATCGTGGTGAACCTCACCGGCCAGCCGGACAGCGAAGCGCTGCGCACCTTTGTCAGCCACTGCGACAAACTGCTGTGGTACACCGACCAGAACGTCCTCGATTGCCGCCGCAATCTGGCGGTGCTCAACTCGTGGCGGGAAAAAGGCATGAAGCTCGAACACGGGCGCTTGCTGGTCGACCGCTACTTGAACAACGTTGCGCCAGACTCGGACACCCTCGGCAAAACCTTCAATCTGGAAGTGATCGCGGTGCTGGCCTACAGTCCGGAACTGCGCCTGAACGCGAAAAACCAGGGCCTGAGCCTGTTCGAACTGGGCCCCAGGGAAAAACTCACACAAAGCCTGCGCGCCCTCGGCGAGCGTCTGGCCAAACGTTCTGAAAGCCTGGCCAAGCCGAAGGTCAACTGGTTCAACCGGTTGCGAGGCACGCCATGACCGTAGAAAAACTGTTCGGCTCACCCCAGCGCGGCCCCGTCGGCAACACCGACCACGAAGGCCTGAAACTGGTGCTGCACCGCTACATCATCGATGCCATCGAAGAATCCGGAAAAAACCTGCTGGAGGGTTCTCGGCAGTTGTTGGCGCAGTTCGTCACCGACAAGGTCGCCGAATACATTGCTCGCCTGCACCTGGCGATTTCCCGCTATGAAATGGAGCGCCTGGCCGAAGAAATCGTCGATGAACTGACCGGTTTCGGGCCGCTCGAAGTGTTGCTGCGCGATCCGTCCGTGACCGAAATCCTGGTCAACGGCCCGCACCGGGTGTTCATCGAACGGGACGGCGTGCTGCATCAAAGTGACCTGCGTTTTATCGATGCGCATCACGTTGAGCGAGTCATGCAACGCATTCTTGCACCGCTGGGGCGACGGCTAGATGAGTCTTCGCCGATGGTCGATGCGCGCATGCCTGATGGCAGTCGGGTCAATGCGATCATCCCGCCAATTGCACTGGACGGGCCGTGTCTGTCGATTCGTAAATTTCGCAAGGACATGCTCAAAAGCACCGACCTGATGGCCATGCAAACCATCGATCAGTCGATCTTCGAGTTTTTTCAGGAAGCGGTCGGCAAGCGCTGCAACATCCTCATCAGCGGCGGCACCGGCACCGGCAAAACCACCTTACTGAACATCCTCAGCCAATTGATCAACCCCCATGAACGACTGGTGACCATCGAAGACGTCGCCGAATTGCAGTTGGGCCACCCCCACGTCGTGCGCCTGGAAACCCGACCGCCCAATGCCGAGGGCCACGGCGAAGTCAAAGCCAGCGACCTGATCCGCAACGCCCTGCGGATGCGCCCCGACCGGATCATCCTCGGCGAGATTCGCGGGGTCGAAGTGCTCGACGTACTCACCGCCATGAACACCGGCCACGACGGTTCCATGAGCACCGTGCACGCCAACAATGCCCAGGACGCGTTGTTACGCCTGGAAACCCTGGTCGGCCTGACAGGTCGCACCGTGGCCGAACGCACCCTGCGGCAGATGATTTGCGCAGCGCTGGACGTGATCATCCAACTGACGCGTTTGCCCGACGGCCGCCGCTGCGTCAGCGAGGTGGTGGAAGTGGTCGGCGTGCGTGAAGGCATCTACGTCACCAACACGTTGTTCCGCCTCAATCGGAAGACGGGTTTCGGCTTCCTGCGCGAAGCGATCAACCCGGCCGGCGACAAGTTGCG
Organism: Pseudomonas sp. 10S4; assembly: GCF_034344865.1. Lineage (NCBI taxonomy): Bacteria > Pseudomonadati > Pseudomonadota > Gammaproteobacteria > Pseudomonadales > Pseudomonadaceae > Pseudomonas > Pseudomonas sp. 10S4. Next base: position 2,603,467 of record NZ_CP133774.1, on the reverse strand, counting down.
GCACGAGTCGAGCCTGGACTGACGGCATGGGACACTCAATATGATCGGACCGATCATTCTTATCCTCGTCTGCCTTATCTTGCTGGGGCTGTCGATTCGCCTGTTCCTGCACGGCGTGCACAAGAAGGCCAACGAACGGGTGCTCAATCGCCTGGCCAAGGGTCAACCGATACAAGCCGCGAGCAAGACCTCGTGGGTGGGTCTTGAGCGCATGTTTCTACGCGCCGGCTTAGGGCGCCCGACCGAGCGTCTGGGCCTGTGGTTGATGCTGTGGACGGTGGCAATGCTGCTCGGTTACCTGCTGGCGAACTGGGTCGGATTGCTGGTCGCAGTGCTGGCGCCGCCGCTGCTGCTGCGCCTGTACATTTCCTGGCTGTATCGGCGCCGCCTCAAACGCATGATCGAACAACTGCCGCAATTGCTCGATCACAGCGTGCGCAGCCTCAAGTCCGGCCGGACCTTGACCGATGCCATCATCGGCGGCATCGAGGCCAGTGAAGACCCGCTGAAAAAAGCCATGGGGCGGGTGCAGCGTAACGTGCAGCTTGGCGTTAATTTGCCGGACGCCGTAAGCGATTTCGCCGAACTCTATGAACAGGACGAATTGCGCATGTTTGCCCTGGGCCTGAAGGTCAACCATCGCTACGGCGGCAACGCCAGCGAGCTGCTGGAGAACCTCATCAAACTGATCCGCGAACGGGACCAGGGCGCCCGCCAACTGAGTGCCCTGACCGGGGAAACCCGCATGACGGCATGGGTGCTGGGTTTGCTGCCAGTGATTCTGGTGAGTTACTTCATGCTGACCAACCCCGGTTACATGCTCGGCATGTGGCATGACTCGGGTGGCCAGACCATGCTGATTGTCGCGCTGGTGTTGCAGGTCCTCGGCAGCCTGGCGCTGTGGCGCATGTTGAGGAGCGTTTGAAATGATCCTTCTGGCAAGCCTCATGCTGTTCCTCGGCGCCCTGTTGCTGGTGACCAATCACTTGCTGCAAGAACGCCGCCGCGTGCGTCAGGTAACCCAACGTTTGCAGGGACAACTGGTGCGGGGAAACCGGTTCGGCAATTGGCTGCGGGTTCTGGGCGGCAGTAAGTTTGGCCAGCGCTCGGTCAGCATCGACAGCGAAACCCAGATCCTGCTCGCCCGCCTGGGCTGGCGCCGCGCCAGCGAGCGCTCGTTGTACGCGGCCTGCCAGATCGGCACCCCGCTGCTGGCCCTCGGCCTGGGGCTGTTCCTGCAAGAGGTGTTCTTTGCGCACTCCGACAACGGCTGGCTGCTGCCGATGCTCGCCACGGGCGCGGGTTATCTGCTGCCCAAGCGCTTGTTGGCGTATGCCGCCGCTCGCCGGCAGCAAATCATTTCAATCGAGATTTCGACCTTTATTCCGCTGTTGCGCATCCTTTTCGAATCGGGCATGGCCATCGAACAGGCGTTGCGCGTGCTCAGCACCGAGGGGCAAAAGCTGTTGCCGGAACTGACCAGCGAACTGCGCCTGATCCTGAACCGTGTCGACTCCGGCCTTGAGCTGGGCCAGGAACTGAACAAGGCCGCGGCGATGCTCGCGGTGGATGAATTCACCGACACCTGCGTCATCTTGCAGCAACTGATTCATCAAGGCGGCGGCGCCATGAAGTCGCTGCTGTCGCTCAAGCAACTGCTCGACGACAGGCGCCTGACACGCTTGCAGGAATACATTTCAAAGATGTCGGCCAAGATGTCCGTGGTGATGATGCTGTTTCTGTTTCCGGCTTTACTGATCGTACTGGCCGGCCCTGGTTTTACCGCCATATCCCGAGCATTCGCGTCCTGACGTTGGCTCACGGAGAGAGTTTGATGAAAGCACTGATTGTCGCGGCAAGTTTGTTAATGCTGGGCGGTTGCGCCACTGACGGCCAGACACCGTGGGCGGCGTTGACCGGTCCCACCAGTTGCAGCAAGTTGAGCTCCGAACAGGAACTGGCCCTTAACCTGGCAGACGACCTGGTCAACGACGGAAAACTGCACGCCAGCCTGGCCAATCTGCAAAACCTGCCGGACGACCTCGGCGAAGTGCGCTTGCGCAAAGCCAAGGTGTATCGCCTGCTGGGCCGCAGCGAAGCCGAACCGCTATACCGCAGCCTGCTCGGCAGTTGCCTGACGGCTGAGGCCGAACACGGTTTGGGTCAGCTCTACGCGGCTCGTGGCGACAACGGCCAGGCTCAGGCGCACCTGCAACGGGCAGCGCGACTGGCGCCGACCGACGAAAAAATCCGCAACGACTTGGGCGTGGTCTACCTCAACCAATTGCGCACGGAAGATGCCCGCTTCGAATTCCTCACCGCCATCGAACTCAAGCAAAACGATCAACTGGCCTCGCTGAACCTGGTGACCTTGCTGCTGTATCAGGACAAATGGCAACAAGCCGCCGAAATCGTCAGCCGCTCACACCTGAGCCCGGAACAATTCACCGACGCCCAGGAGCGTGCGGAAAAACTCAAGACCCCGTCGGTCCATGCCAAACCCGCTACCGGCAGCCAGGTGGCCGTAGTGGCCGATCCGCTGCCGTTAACGATCAAGTGAGGCCGCCATGAACACTTTGAAACGATTGTGTTGCCTGAGCCTGTTGAGCCTGCCACTAAGTGCTCAGGCCATCGACGCCGGCCCATCCTCGCCGCAACAACAGGAAACCGAAGGCTGGCTGGTACTGCAAAGTAGCAACAAAGCCGCCTCCCCTACTCCGCAAACAGCGACCGCGGCGGAACGGGAACTGGCGATGCAGCGCTGGTTAAAGAAATACAAGTATGAGATCCCGGACCTGTATGACCCGGATACAGGGGGCAAGATTAAAACTAACTAAGTCGATAATCCCCTGTAGGCGCAGCCTTCGGCAGCACCTACAGGGGGCAGCGATAACGCGGTCTATGCAGGATCGACGTTATCCAGCGCCCGATTCACCGCCAACTCAGCCAGCATGACAATCTGCTGAAGCGCCATCGCCGTATGCCGGTCGGGACCTTGCAAGCGCGCGGCAAAATCACTGGCCATGACACTCGCCGAGGCCAGGGACTCACAGGTGTGGGCTAGCAGGCTTTCTGTGTCCACTTCGGGGACGATCATGAACATCGTGCTGGGTTTGCGGGAGGCAGGGGGATTGGGGGTAGGTTTGAACATGGTGAGACTCCAAGTAGAAAACGGAGCTACCACTGACCGCCGCGACAGCGATCAAAGGGTGGCAGCTGTACGCGGGGTCGCGGACCGGTACTTGGCAACCCGGCATACCCGAAGGTATCCCGCGCACAGCCACCATAGATCAAACGACAGGCACCGGAGGCTGTCGGTTGAGGGCGGTGATTATGCACCAAGTAGATTAATTCAGGCCGCGACAGCCCGATCGCTGAATGTGTCAGCGACAGACAAAAGGCTAGAGATACCGCGTCCGACAGGCAACCTGAAAACCTTGTGGGACGGTTCTGAAAATTTTACCGACCGTTAAACATCGTCGTTAGTTAGGGCGTCTTCGCGAGCAGGCTCGCTCCCACAATAGGACTGAGTGCATCCGAAAGAGATAGGTCGGCTGTCAGGCCGCCTTCGCGGGCAAGCCTCGCTCCCACAATTGGACTGAGTGCATCCAATAGAGATGGGTTGGCTGGCTGGCAGGCCGCCTTCGCAGGCAAGCCAGCTCCCACAATTGGACCGAGTGCATCCGGGAGCGATAGGTCGGCTGTCAGGCCGCCTTCGCGGGCAAGCCTCGCTCCTACAAAAGCAGAATCAAAAGCAGAGCGGCATACACCGCACCGCTCCTCACCACTCATTAGGCCGAGCGTTAGCTCGCCTGCTCTTGATCTTGCTCTACCCGCCCCTTCGGGAGGCTGAGTGGAGGTGTTCATCTGGGGGGTGGGCGCGTAGCGCCGTGCGGCGAAGCCGCACACATCGAGAGGAGGTCGTCGCGAAGCAGACCGTAGGCGATGCCCCCAGATGAATACCGGAACGAAGGCACGCCGAGCCTAGGCGAGGGGCCGGACGCCGGGGCGAGCCTTTTTGGGTACTTTTTTGGCGTTTGAAAAAAGTGCCTCGCCGTAAGGGCGAAACCCTAAGTAGCCGCTACCGCAGCAACGGATATGTACTCAACCACCAAGAACATGGTCGGCCCAAAGGCCGCCAAGACCAAAGGCTCAATGCGCAATAACCCGCTGCCGAACCAAAGAACTACTGGGAGAAAGCGCCAAAGCCAATTGCGTCCGATTATGCATATGCGTCAACCGCAAAACCTGCGACACATACAGCTTCACCGTGTTCTCGGTAATCCCCAACTCACAGGCAATCTGATAATTGGTCTGCCCCTTGCCCACCAACCGCGCCACATCCAACTGCCGAGGCGACAACTGATTGAAAATCGCCGGGATCTCCAACCGGTCCGTCTCGCCGACCTCTTCACCCGAAACACCACGAGAAGACGCAGCAGGACTACGCCGCACCTTGTCCAGGTCCTGGTAAAGATCATCAATGGATTCGGAAAGAAACTGCAGCTTCTGATTCAAATGCCCCAGTTGCACACTCTTCTGCCGTTCTTGCAGGACAACTTCCTGGCGCTGCAAACCCTCGAGCAACTCATTCAGATCAATCGGCTTTTGATAGTAATCAGCGATCCCGGCGCGCAACGCCTTGATCACGTCCTGCTTGTCGGCGCGACCGGTCAGCATGATCGCCTCGAACGCCCGCTCCTTGCCGGCCAGCCGCTGCAGTTCCAGCACCAGTTGAATGCCATCCATACCCGGCATGTGCAAATCACACAGCACCAGACCGATCTCGGCGTCTTCACTGAAGCGCTCGACCGCCTGCTGACTGGATTCGCACGGAACACAGCGATAACCGCTGCTCTCAAGGAATTCACACAGTTCTTCGACAATCAACGGCTGATCGTCAACCACAAGGACTTTTACCGCAGACGTCACTTTGTTCACGTGCCACTCCATGCCAAGGTCAAGCTGACCATTCCTGTACCGCCAGCCTTTGGCTGTATAACCAGTCATTTGAAAGTAGACGCACTTTCCGACTATGTACATAGGACTAGTGGCGCTTCACGACTAATGGATCCAGCACAGTGCTGCCAGAGCACCCGCGAACACGAACGGCGCAAATGGCGGCTTTTTTGACGCTCCAGGCGCCATATATCGAAGACGTTCTTTAAGTCCTTGACTCATATGCAACCAGACTCTTGGCGCCAGTAGCAACCAGACCACGCTGGTCACGGCGGCGCCAATAAATACGTAGAGGACGAAAATGCCGTCCGTCGCAAGGCCCAGAGCTGTCATAAGTTTCACATCCCCGGCCCCCATCCTGCCCATGACGTAGCCCGGCAAAGTGAATGCCAACGCCAGCAAAAAGGCCCAGCCACCCTGCCGCGCCTCGGCGCCCATCCAAGTGTTGCCGGTCCAAAGCAGGTACACCAGCGCCAGCGCGCCAACCCCCAGGGTCAAGGCATTGGCGATGCGCCGCTCCCGTGCATCCTGCGCAGCGCACAACGCCAGCCATATAAATAGGACAAAACTCTGCATCCGGTAAAAACCGTCCGTTTTTGCTGAATGATTCTATGCTGATACTACGCAGTGCCAGTCAGGGTAGACGCAGTCATGAAAGCAGGCCTCCCTAAATCGCAGAAAGGCGCCGTGGCGATTGAATTCGCCTTGGTGTTCGTGGTTTTTTTGCCGTGTTTTATGGCCTGGTCAGCTACAGCCTGCCGTTTGTGCTGATGCAGTCGTTCAACGAAGCCACCTCTGAAGCGGTGCGCCGCAGTGTTGCGATAGACCCCACCACGCCCAGCTATGCCACCGTGCTGGTAACTACCGCGAACGCCACGCTGACTCAGCAGTTGTCATGGGTGCCCCCCGTTGAACCTGGTGGTCGGTGTCGACACCAGCGCCGTTTACGATCCCACCAAAGGCACCAATGGCACGCTGACCGTCACCGTCAAATACCCCGTGAGCAAGCTCAACCAAGTGATTCCGTTTCTGGTGTTGCCGGGGGTGGGGGCGGTGCCCAATTTGCCGCCCTATCTCACGGCGTCATCGAGCCTTCAATTTTGAATTCGGGGGACAAACTCTTCGGGCGTTTGCTCAAACGCGCGCCAACCGCCGCCACCGACCTGCCCGATCACCTTGGCTCGCCGCCCCTTGGTTTGCATTTGCACCTGGATGCCGACGGCGGCGTCTTGCAAGTCGCCGGCCCACTGCGCAATTTGCTGGCGCAACAACCACCCCATGACCAGCCTCTCCCGCTCCACCGCTATGTGCAGCCCCATAGCACCCTGGCGATAGAGGGCCGACCGGTGGAATGGCAGGGCCAAAGCCTTGACCTCGACTTCCCCGGCCTCGGCGACCAGACACTGCACCTGCGGGGCTGGGTTCAGCCCTTGGGCAATGGCTGGCGGATGCAACTGATAGACATCGCCGACCTGTTGCTCGAGCGCCAGCAATCACGCAGTCGTGAGGCCTGCCAAACGCTCGCCGGGCAGATCAGCGAACAGTTGCGCGCCTGTAGCCTGGCGCGGCTGCCGGTGATCGTCGACGAGCAATTACAGGCCATCGCCCAGCGCTGGCACATCCCCTGTCTCGCCCTGGCGGTGCTCGACGAACAGGCACAGGGCTGGAAAATCCATCGCCAACATCACGCCCACGATGCACCGGCGCTGTGGCATGACGGCCAGTACCTTGGCACGGCCCTCGACAGTTTGAACGGCACCGCGCCGCAACACGTCGGCATTCATCACGGCCTCGACGAACACTCCCGAGTGCAGGCCACGTTCGGCAACAGCGAAGGTTTCGTCGTGCCCTATGCCGATGACCGGGGCGTGGTTGCCTGGTTGCTGTGCGGGTTTTACCCGATCAATGATGGCGCGCCGTACCTGTCCGATCGTGACTGGTTACTGTTGGTCAGTGCGCTGGCAGGTCCGTTGCTCGGTCGCTTGCGTGAACAGCAGCATCACCAGCAACTGGAGCGTCTGGAATCATTGCAAACGCTGCTGGGTACCGGCTGGTGGGAAATCGTCGGCAATGACGTCCATCTGGCGCCATCCCTGGCCGCAGCCTTGCAACTGGACGCTGCGTCACTGACGCGGGAACAGTGGCTGGCGCGGTTTCATCGCGCTGATCGAGATGAATTGCACAGTCGCCTGCAAGCCCTGCAACAGCAGGGCGAAGCCTTGACCTTGTGTGTGCGTTTGCACAGCCCTGATGACTGGAAACATCCCCTGTGGTATCGCCTTCAAGGCCAGGTCACGGGCACCGGCGAGCACCGGCGGCTGGTGGGTTTCATGCTCGATATCAGTGACATCAAGAACCAGCAACAAATCGCCGCTACCGCTCACGCCCGTCTCGATAACCTGATCGCCAGTTCGCCAGCAGTGATCTATGTGCAGCACTACGTCGAAGGCGCGCTGCAACCGGCATTTTTCAGTGCCAGCCTGCAACCTTTACTGGGCTGGAGTCTGGACGACTGCACCACTACCGCGTTGGTGGAGCGGGTCCATCCCGACGATCGCGACCTGTACTTCGAACGCACCCGACAGCTGCTGCGCGAGGGTTCGGTACGTGCCCGCTACCGACTGCGCGACAGCCGGGGCGATTACCACTGGCTGCTCGACGAAGCAAAACTATTGCGCGATGACCTCGGCCTGCCGGTAGAAGCCGTCGGGCTGTGGCTGGATGTCACCGAGGCGACCCTGGCCGCCGAGCAGGTCAGGCAAAGCGAAGAGCGCTACCGGATTCTGGTGGAAGACTCGCCGGCGATGATCTGCCGTTATCGCCCGGACCTGACCCTGACATTTGGCAATCGGCCGTTGGCGATGTACCTGGAGTGCGCCCCGGAGCAGTTGCCGGGGATTAATCTGGGCGAATGGATGTCCGACGAACAACGCGAGACGTTCGTGCAGCGGCTGAGTTCGTTGACCCCGGAGCAGCCAGTCAGCACCGCCGAAATCAACCTGCAATTACCGGGGCGCGAGCACGCCTGGTGGGTCTGGTCGGATCGCGGGGTGTTCGATGAGTTGGGGCAACTGATCGAAGTACAAGCGGTGGGCCGCGACAACACCGAAGTGCGCCGCACGCAGCAGCAACTCACGCAAAGCGCAAAAATGGCCACCCTCGGCGAAATGGCCACCGGCCTGGCCCATGAAATCAACCAGCCGCTGAACGTGATGCGCATGGCCATCGTCAATGTGCTCAAACGCCTGAGTAGTGGCGACGTGCAGATTGATTACCTGACCGACAAGCTCAACCGCATCGACACGCAGGTCCAGCGCGCGGCGCGGGTGGTTGACCATATGCGGGTGTTCGGCCGGCGCTCAGAGGTCGAGCAGCAGCCGTTCAATCCAGCCACGGCCATTGAAGGCACGCTGTCGCTGCTGGCCGAAGGCATGCGCGGTAAAGGCGTGGAACTGCGTGTCAGCGAGACCGGTTTCGAGGTCCAGGTGCGTGGCTATGTCGATCAGCTTGAACAAGTGTTGATCAACCTGATGGTCAACGCCCGGGATGCGCTGCTGAGCAAGCGCGACGCCGGCCGTGAGTTCAAACCGTGGATTTCGGTATACGCCGAACGCGACGAATGTTCGGTGCGACTGTGGGTCGAGGACAACGGCGGCGGGATTGACCCGCGCTTGCTGGAGCGGATTTTCGAGCCGTTCTTCACCACCAAACCGGTGGGCGTCGGCACCGGGCTCGGCTTGTCGGTGAGTTACGGCATTGTCGAGAACATGGGCGGACACCTGAGTGTTTCCAACTCGGTGGAAGGCGCACGGTTCTGTATCGAGTTGCCGATTGTGCTCGACGTCTAAATCACCAGATAGGCCACGCCGGTCTGGCCGCAGGTCATGTTGGCGCCGACGTCTACATCCATCAGGTTGATGCCCAGGGCGCTCAGCAGGTTGTTGAGCAGCGGATCCAGCAGCGGGCTCAGCAGGTTGGTGATCACCGGCACCAGTAGCGTGGTGACACCGCTGATGGCGCTGGCAGCAGTGCTAATGATGCTTCCCAGCAGATTGCTACTCACAGGTTGATAGGCATTCACACTGATGCCCGTCAGCGTATTCGAAAGGCTGCCGACGATGTTGTTGGTGGGGGCGGCGGAGATGATGCTCGGCGGCAACTTGAGATTAGCCGGGGTCGCGAAAGGCGTGGTACTGGAGAACACCAGGTCCTGGGTATTTTGCCCGACGCTGGTGTTGACCATGATCCCGATGCCGCCAGCGGCAAACGGCACATGAGTGGACTCGTCACAGGTGCCGCCGATCAATAAAATCTTGTGACAGGTGACGGTGCCGAGATCAATCAACGGCAGCGGCGTGACCGTCGGCTCGGCTGTGGAGGAAAAAGCAGCGACGGGATCGATCTTGCCCACTCTGAGGTCGGCTATCGAGGTGGTGGTGTGTGCGGTCAGGCTTTTGGTGCCCGTGGTACCACCGACCGGGCAACTGTAGGCAGTGACGTAACTATTGGCGCCGCCGGCATCCAGGCTGATATCGATTTCGGGGGATGGCAGGATCAAGGGGTCCAGTTGTTGGCAGCCGGCACCGAGCAGGCAGAAGACCGAGTTGAACGCGGTGGCCAGATTCAGACTCAGCACCCCGTTGAGTACCGGGGTCAGTCCGCCCACCATCCCCAGCACTGCGCTGCTCAATCCACTCACGCCGGGCAGGTTCACCGACAACATCGTGCGCACCTGGGCGGTACGCACATAAATCCTGTTCGGCCCCGTCGGGTTGAGCACCGCCAGCGCCGGGTTCCCGATGGCGGAGAACTGCGGTGGCTCAATCACCTTGACCCGCACCGTGAAGTTGGCCAGCCCCAATACGCTGATCGGCAAGGTCGCGGCCACTGCGCTTTTGCTATTGGCCAGTTGTACCACGCCCTGAATCAATTGCAGCAATTGCAGATTGGCATCCAGGCCCGCCGCTGTGGTGCCGGTTTGCAGCTGCAAAATCTGCCCCAGCGTGAGCGGGACACTGTTGTTCGCCGCCAGTTGCAGATTGCCCAGCGCGGTCATTACATCCGCCGTCGCGCCATTGAGCTGGACCACCGTCGCTGCAGCCTGAATCAGTTGAGTCGCGGTGACTTGGGTATTGAGCAACTGAGTGTAATTGCCCGCCGCCACATTGAGGTTGATCGCCAACTGATTCAGGTAGCTGAGCAGGTTGATGTTGGTGTTGAGCAGCCCGGTCCAGCCCAGCGCCGTCACGCTGACGTTGCCGCCCAGCAGTCCGGAAAACAGCGGGTTGAGGATGTTCGACTGGGAGGTGCTGATGCTGACCAGGTTGCTGCGAATGTTCAGTTGCGCAATGGGCGGTTGCGGCTGAGCCGCTACGGCCGAGGCATTGAGCGTGGTGTTGAGGCTGACCGGCGTCCCGGAAAACAGCGCCTGCACGCCGCCGGCAAAACTGGTGGTGACGGTGCGGCTGGCGACTACTTTGATAGCAGCCGATTGCGTGGCATCAACGGTGAACGTGCGCAGCCCGGTGTTGGCGGTGAGTAAGCTGCCGCACGTAGTGACAAGGGTGTCGGTGGCATCGACGGTGTAGCCATTGCGGGTGGCACTTTGGCCGGCGTAACTGGCCGCCGTCAGACCTGGCAGGCAATTGCCACCGCGACTGACGGCCTCAAGGGCGGCGGTGTCCACCACGCGCTGCAACTTGCGCTGTTCCATGTAGAGACGGCCGGTATCGACCACCAGCAACATCAACACAATTGCCAGGCTGAGGGTCGCGGCAGCCATCAACCCGATAGCCCCCGTTGCCGGGCAGGACTGCGAAACTGCGGCATCGCGCACTCCTTCGCCGGCGCACTACCGAGTGCGGCCTCCAATGGTGAAGTGCAGTGTAGACAAGGGTTGACAAGGCTGCTGGCAACTCGCCAGTTCCGACGACACAAAACCAATGAGGGAGCGGGCTTGCTCGCGAAAGCGGTCTGTCAGTCACATCACTGTTGGATGTGCTGCCGTCTTCGCGAGCAAGCCCGCTCCCACATTTGCTCTTCAGTGAACACAAGATTTGTAGGCGACAAACATCCCCCTGTGGGAGCGGGCTTGCTCGCGAATGCGGTTTGTCAGTCACATCCATTTTGTATGTGCCGCCATCTTCGCGAGCAGGCTCGCTCCCACAGGGGATGTGCAGGGTTAGAGAGCTGAGTGTTTATCTGGGTGGGTAGTTGGCCAGGATCCGGCCCACTGTTTCGTTCACAGCTTTGCTGCGATCGGCCGGGTTGGGCGTGCTGCTGAGCATTTGCTCGTCGCTGCCACGCCACACCAGTTTGCCGTCCTTGCCATCGAGCAGGTCGATCTGGATGGTTGCCACTTTGTAGGTGATGTTGCGGGTTTCGTTGTACATCGGCGCGGCCCAGTAGCCGTTCCATGGGCTACCCCAACCGCCGCCGTAGTTGGTAGTCACCTGTTGCTGACGGTCTTCGATGATCAGGTAGGCCTGCACGTTCACATCACCTTTGCTGCCCGCGGCGACCGGACGCAAGCCGCGCTGATCCAACTGATCGGCAACGGCCTGGCGAATGCGCTGTTCGGTCAGGTCGCTCTTGATCCGTGGATCATCGGGGCGGTATTGCAGGGCGGGTTCTTTCCAGCTCCAACTGCGATAAGCGGCGAAGTCGCGGCTGGCGTCGAAGTCATGATTGACCTGGTGGGCGGCGCAGGCACTGAGCAACACGGCCATGGCCAGTAATGCGAGGCGGCGGAACATGCGTGTTCTCCGGTTGAAGAGATGAACCTATGGGAATTGTTCTCAACCAGGAGGATACGCCGACATCGCTTTTTCTACAGCTTCCCGTATCGCATCGGCGCGCTGACTTTGATTGCCCTGGTTAGCGGTTTCGGCGCTCGCGCTCCAGACCGGTTGACCGGTGCCAGCGTCGAACAGGTCGACGCGCACCACCACAACCTGTTCCTGGTAAGTGCGAACCACCGGCACGGTTTCGTACATGCCGTAACCACCGCCATATCGGTTGTAGCCGCCATAACCGCCGCCGTAGTAACCGGCGTCGTCCTGAACCTGACGCAAACGGGTTTCCAGGTGCAGGTTGGCGCTGACCAACAAGTCAGGCGGGCGGTTTTCGTGCAACGGGCGCAAGCCGCGCTGGTCGAGGGCGTTGCTGACCGCTTCGGCCACTTGCGCCGAATCCGCCCAGGCCGAGCCCGGTGGCAATTGCCCGTTGAGCCAGGCCCAACTGCGGTAGCGCCCGTAGTCCCGAGGCGCTGCCGGGTAGGCGCTGCGGTCGAAGGTATTCGCCGCTTGTGGCGGCGCCGGCGGCAAGGGATTGGACGTCGCCACATAAGGGTTGCTGCCCTGGCAGGCCGCCAACCCCAGGCACATCAGCAGTAATCCTGAACGCGCTTTCATTTCGTTCTCCGATCAGACCGGCCGACAGATCCAGTGCAAGTAACGCCCAAGCCCGGCAAAGCTTGGGTGACGACGGTGGGCCAGTTCCATTTCCAGCAAGTCCACCAGTTCGGCGCGGGCCTGGAACTCCACCGGCATGTAGTCGTGAAAAACCCGCACCCCGCTCTGGGTTTCGACCTGCCACATACCTTCAAGTTGCGCCGCCAGTTCCCGGGGATCGAGGGGCTGCTGCGGGGTCAGGCTCTGCTTCTCGCCGGCCATGTCGTTCTTGCGCATTTTGCGGAAGTGGCCCTTGAGCAGGTTGCGGTAGATCAACGCATCGCGGTTATAGAACGCCAGGGACAACCAGCCGTCCTTGGTGGTGAGTTGATGCAATACCGGCAGGATCGCGTGGGGTTCGGCCAGCCATTCCAGCACGGCGTGACACAGCACCAGGTCGTAGGGTTCGGTGAGTTGACCGAGCAATTCCTGCCATGGCGCTTGAATGAAGGTCGCCGTCTGACCTGCGTCAGCGAAGCGTTGGCGAGCGCCTTCGAGCATCGGTGCGGCCGGTTCGGCGAGGGTGACGTCGTGGCCGCGCTGGGCCAGCCACAACGACATGTGGCCAAGCCCGGCACCGATGTCCAGGACGCGCAGCGGCCGGTCCGGCAGGGTTTCGGCCAGGTCGGCTTGCAGCACCGCCAGACGAATCGCGCCTTTGGCCCCGCCGTAGATTTTTTCGGCAAACCGGGTCGCCAACTGATCGAAATGACGGTCGCTCATCAGCTGAACCGCCGTTCGCTGTCCGCAAGTTTGCTGCGCACTACTTCGTTCATGTCCAATCCCAACTCGCTGCACAGCAATAATAGATAGAGCACGATGTCACCGACTTCCTGCCCGGCGTGGGCGAGTTTGTCTGCCGGCAATTGCCGCGACTGGTCTTCGGTCAGCCACTGGAAGATCTCCACCAGCTCGGACATTTCCACGCTCGCGGCCATGGCCAGGTTTTTCGGGCTGTGAAATTGCCGCCAGTCATTGCGGTCACGGATGGCGTGCAGGCGTTCGGTCAGTTCAACAAGGTTCATCGGGCTCTCCTGAAGGCGTATAGCTTCGGGGGATGGCGGATGAAGGCAAGCGCCAGAGATTGACGACACTTTCTGGGGGCGCCGAGCTTATGTGGCGAGCGAGCTTGCTCGCGCCGGGCTGCGTAGCGGCCCCTTTTGTGAGTGCTGCGCACTCAAGCGGGAGCAAGCTCCTCGCCACACAAGCTCACTCCCACCGGGGCAATGCAAACCCTCTATGCTTGTAGGGAACTCGGCGCCGCGATCAATGGCCCAAGGCTCAGGCACGGCAACCCTGCCACCTCTTTCATCAGGACACCCACATGCAGGTAGAAAGTTTTTTCGAATGGCTCGGCCAGGCACTCGGTTCTGTCATCCGTTTTATCGTCGACGGCCTCAGTGGCCTGTTCAATATTTTGAGCCATGCGGGCGGCAATTTTGTCGAAGGGCTGTCCCGGGCGCTGGGCATGGACACGTCGATCATCAGCATCATCGCGCTAATCATCGGGTTGATGCTGTTGTGGTCGGCGATTCGGGCGTTCATGAATGCGTCGATCATCGCCGGGATTATCTGGTTGCTGCTGGGGCTTTGGTTGTTGAGCTGGATTATTCATTAAGACAGCCCATAACCCTGTGGGAGCGGGCTTGCTCGCGAAAGCGGTGTGTCAGGCGACGTAAATGTTGAATGTCAGTCCGTCTTCGCGAGCAAGCCCGCTCCCATATTGGATCGCAGCACATTCAGATGTACCGCTACAATGCCCGCTCCCCAAGGAGCCCGCATGTCCAACCTGATCGCCGACTGGCGCGACCGCCCGACCCATCGCAAGGTCTGGGCACTCGCCGCGCCCATGATCCTCTCGAACATTTCCGTACCGCTGGTGGCGCTGGTCGACAGTACCGTCATCGGGCACTTGCCCCACGCCCATCAGTTGGGTGCCGTCGCCGTGGGCGCCAGCCTGTACACCTTTCTGGCCTGGGGCATGGGTTTCCTGCGCATGGGCACGACCGGTTTCGCCGCCCAAGCGACCGGCCGTGGGGATGGCGCGGCGTTGCGGCAGATTTTGTTGCAGGGGCTGTTGTTGGCGATGGGGTTGTCGATTGTGCTGGGGGCGGCGGGGGTTCCGTTGAGCGGCGTGGCGCTGCACTTCATGCAACCCTCGGCAGAACTGGATCAACTGACCCGCGAATTTTTCCACACCCGACTGTTCGGCCTGCCCGCGGCGCTGGCCAGTTATGCGCTGGTGGGCTGGTTCCTCGGTACCCAGAACGCCCGGGCACCGCTGGCGATTCTGCTGAGCACCAACCTGGTGAACATCGCGCTGAACCTGTGGTTCGTCCTCGGGCTCGATTGGGGCGTGGTCGGCGCGGCCCGAGCGTCGGTGATCGCCGAATGGACCGGCGCCCTGATCGGCCTGTTCATGACCCGCAAAGCCCTGCGCGCCTATCCGGGCCACATCGCCTGGGCCGCCCTCGCGCTATGGCAGAGCTGGCGCCCGCTGCTGGCGGTCAACCGCGATATTTTCATCCGTAGCCTGGCGCTGCAATCGGTGTTTTTCCTGATTACCGTGCAAGGTGCGCGGCTGGGTGATGCCACGGTCGCCGCCAATGCGCTGCTGCTCAATGGTTTGCTGCTGACCGCCCACGCCCTCGATGGCCTCGCCCATGCGGTGGAAGCCCTGTGCGGCCACGCCATCGGCGCTGGCGATCGACAATCTCTGCGCCGTTCATTGGTGGTAGCCACCGGTTGGTCGTTGTTGGCAAGTCTGGGCTTTGCCGCACTGTTTCTGTTTGCCGGGCATTTGTTCATCGAGATGCAGACCAACATCCAGAGCGTGCGTGACACCGCATTCATCTACCTGCCCTACCTCGCCGCCCTGCCGCTGCTCGCGGTCTGGAGCTACTTGCTGGACGGGCTGTTTATCGGCGCCACCCGGGCCCGGGAAATGCGCAATGGCATGTTGTTGACGGTGCTGCTGTTGCTGCCGTTCGCCTGGGCGCTACAAGGTCTGGGCAACCACGGGCTGTGGATAACATTCCTGTTGTTTATGGTACTGCGCAGCCTGACCCTCGGCGCCTTTGCCTGGTACTTGCGCCAGAACGACGGCTGGTTTGCCGGTCGCGCTCACTGAGTTGGCGTGGCATTGACGAAGGACGTGACTTCATCCAGCACCGGCGCCAATCCGCGCATGGGCCGGGACAGCGTCGCCACCAGCGTGGCGTGGCTGGTGCGCGAATAGTACAGGTCCTGAACCGGCACCCCGGCGGCGCGCAGTTTGCTCGCCAGACCGCCAGTGTTGCGGGTTGGGTTGACCACGTCATCGTCCCTCGACGCCATCAACAAGGCTGGCGGCGCGCCGCGACTGACGTGATTGATCGGTTGGGATTGTGGCGGTGAGTCCGGCCAGAAAAACACCGGGCGCACCTCGGGATTCTTGATCGGCAGGAAGTCATACGGCCCGGCGAGACCGATCCAGCCACTCAGATCATGTGGCGACATCCCCACGGCCCCCAGCAATTGCGGCTCCAGCGCCAACATCGCGACGTTGTAGGCCCCGGAACTGTGGCCCATCAGGTACAACCGTTTAGGGTCACCGGAAAACTGGCGAATGTGTTCGTGGGTCCAGGCCACAGCCTTGGCGCCATCCTCAAGGAATGACGGATAGCGCACCTGCGGATACAACCGATAGTCCGCCAGCACCGCGACAATCCCACGGGACGCCAGCGCTTCGCCGACAAAGCTGTAATCGCTGCGAGAGCCGCTGTTCCAACTGCCACCATAGAAAAACACCACCACCGGAGCGTTTTCCACCGCGTGCCGGGGCACATACACATCGAGCTTCTGCCGTGCATCACTTCCATAAGCAATGCCTTCGGTCTTGTCGAAGGTGCCGTCGGGGGTCAACGCGTTGAGCATTTTCAGTGGCGAGCACGCGGTCATCACAGCCAGTAAAAAGCCGCCGATCAACACCTTGAACAGTCGCAGGGTTGTGCTCGCCATATTGGTGAAACCTCGTGTTCAGGGTTGATCGCTCTGCCACCGGTTGCGCAGGTTATCGAGCCGCTCCTGCTGGGTCAGCCCCGGCAAAGGTTGGGCAGGCAAAGCACCGGGGTACTGCAAGCGTAGCCATAACCAGCCATCCAGAACCGGGCGTTCGCTGAAACCCAGCGCCAAGCCCTCCTGCACATGGGACCACAGGCGGTTGTATTCGGTGCCGGTGGATCGGCTCCAGTACCAGGCATGTTGCTCCAGCAGGCAGGTTTGCAGTTTTTCCCGCTGACGAGGGCTGAGGGTTTCTTCGACCGCCAACGGGCGGACCGCCAGCCCCGGATTGAGCAACTGCTGCCAGCCCTGGCTGCCAATCGCCCGGTCGGCCCAGGTTCCGCCGAACCAGCGTAACTGAGTGATGGGCCCGAGCCAGCGGCTCAGTTCCTCGGCATCACAGGCATCGAAAAAGTAGCTGGCGCAGTGCGGGTTGTAATAACTCAGTAGCGCCCGGTGATGCAGGCCGAGCGTGACCGTGAGCATGCGACGTAAATGCGCCAGCAACGGCGCCGCCGACGCCTCACTGACCACCAGCAAACCTTGCCAGGTATGCGGCTCGCTGTAGCAAAGTTCGGTCAACGCCGGGCAGTCCTGCAACTCGACCAGGGCGGGGCCTTGCTCGCGCAACGGGTGCAACTCCGTCCCTTCGAACAACCAGAACCGGCGAACATCGGCAAACCGCTGCTGCAAGGTCGCCGCCGCCCTAGGTGCACCCGGCACATCCAGCAACAGCCATTGTGAGGTCGGATCAGGCGCCTGAACGTCGCTCATGCTACACCGCTCTGACCCAATAGCGTCGCCGCCCGGCAGGTGCAAATCGTCTCCCGACAATGACTGAAACTTCCGCCACCGGGCAGCAGGCACAGCAACACCAACGGCTCGCTGGATTGCAGCAAGGCCAGCAAACCGTCCATCGCCGGCGGCACGTGAGTGGGATGCGGTTGCGGCATTTCAACCACATCGACAGCCGATTGGTTCCGAAGCAGACCGGTGATCAGCGGTTGATCCGGATCGCCCTCGATGAAACTGACCACCACCTCGGCCCCCGCCCGCCATTGCGAAACGGCCGCGCCTTTCAGCTCAGGGGCCAATGGTAGCCAACAGTGTCCAGGCTTCGCCCCTTCGCCCTGATAGAGCCAGTCGAACTGCACCGCAACCGGGCGGGACGGATCGGGTTGTGCCTGTGCAACTTCAACCACCCAGGCCCGTTGCAAACTGAGCATCTTCGGTTTCACCACCGCTGGGCTCGCCACCCACGGCGCCTCCCACGGCACGGCGCGGATCGTGTTGGAATAGGGCAACAACGGATCCTGGCAGCCCTGGTGCTCGACCCGGATCAACCGCCACAGATGATTCCACTCGCGGACCGGATGACCGGACAGCGGCATCAACTGACCACTGCGCAACGTCGTCAGGTCCGTGCGGCCCCTGGCGACTGGCGCCGTCTGCGCGCTGACCTGAACCTCGAACCGACACAACGCTGGCGGCCCGCTGTCGTCCTGAAACACCAGCGTTTGCGCGCGGCACGATGGCCCCTGACCGTCACCGACGATCAAGCAGTGCCCATGACTGGAATGCTCGAAATGGTAATGAAGACGCTCTTCGGCGCACAGACGCTGGAAAAATTGCAGGTCCGATTCGCTGTACTGCGTGCAGAAATCACGCGGTGGATATTCACCACTCAACGCCAGACGCCAGTCCTTACCGGCAATGCCGTGTTCCTTGAGTACCTGGCCGAGAATCTGCGGCACCGACTGCCCGCTGAAAATGCGTTGGATGAAGCGCTGGGCCAGGCACGCCAGTTTCGGCCCAAGACGCACACGACAAAGCCGGGATGAGCTGCCGTGCTCACGTTGGACGAGTTCATGCAATTGCCCGTGGATACCGTTACCAGCAGCTTCAAACTGCAAGAACGCCGCACGATAAAGCAGGCTAGCAAGGTCCAGCGTCGGATCATTGATCAGCAGGTCCACGTCGAACACAAACGGTTCGCTGATGGCTTCATTACCGGTAAAGGCCAGGACCTCAAAGGCGTCGGGCAGGCCCGCTACGTCCAGACGAAATGACGGCTCGTTGACTGGATCGAACATCGGCGATTCTCTACAGGAGGGGCGGCCGGGGATTCTCGCTGAGAGACATGGCCGAGTAGAGTGCCGAAGTACAACTTAGGAAATGACCTACGAGAAAAGAAGACCACATCACTTTAATAGCCGTGATGTCAGTCATTTCAGATAAAAAAGAGAGGTGTCGCACCAGGTCATCTGAAACTTCCGCGAGGGTGCGGAACATTTTCAGACAACCTGATGGGAGCAGTGCCTTACCTCAAGAAGACAGGTAAGACGAACGGGTCAGACCCAGGCGCAACGCGTCGAGGAACTGGGTACGCTCGGCGGCAGTGATGCGCGCACTCGCGCACTTGTCGCGGTAGTGGGTCATCAGTTCTTCCGGCGACAAGTGCACGTAGCGCAGCATGTCTTCGATGGTGTCGTGGGTTTCGATACCGGCGTGGTACACGGTGCCGTCGGCGTTCTGGTAGATGTTCACCGAATCGGTGTCACCGAACAGGTTGTGCATGTCGCCGAGAATTTCCTGGTAAGCGCCGACCAGGAAGATCCCCAGCAGGTAGTCTTCACCGTCATTCAACCCGTGTACCGGCAGACTGGTTTCGATGCTCTGCTCGTCGACGTATTGCTTGATCTTGCCGTCGGAGTCGCAGGTCAGGTCTTGCAGCACCGCACGGCGCATCGGCTCTTCGTCGAGACGGTGCAGCGGCAGGATCGGCAGTACCTGGCCGATGGCCCAAGTGTCCGGCAGGCTCTGGAACACCGAGAAGTTGCAGATGTACTTGTCGGCGAGCTTGTCGTTGAGTTCGTCGAGCACCTGGCGGTGGGAACGCTGACGGGCTTTCAACGAGTTGTGCAGGCGACGGCAGACGGCGAAGTAGCATTGCTCGGCCAGGGCTTTTTCTGCCAGGGTCAGCTTGCCATCGGCGTATTGGCTAGCGATGTCGCTCATGTAGTGCGTGGCGCGCCAGTAGGTCTCGGTGACCATCTCTATGTCGGTCGGGCCCAGCAGGTCAACCAGCCACTGCACGGTTTCCGGCAGTTCTTCCTTGTTGTCGATCTGCGGCACGTCGTCGTTATGCTTTTCGACGTCGGTCACCTGCACCACGAGCATCGCGTGGTGAGCGGTCAGGGAGCGGCCGCTCTCGGAGAAGATGTTCGGGTGCGGCAGGTTCTGCGCGTCGCAGAATTCCTTGAGCATCCCGACCACGACACCGGCGTAATCGTCCATGTCGTAGTTGATCGAACTGGCGTTACGCGAGTGCGTACCGTCGTAGTCCACGCCCAAACCGCCGCCGACGTCGATGTGATCCACCGGCAGGCCGAGGTTGCGCAGTTCGCCGTAGTAACGAATCGCTTCCTTGAAGCCATGCTGGTAGTCCGCCAGGTTGGCGATCTGCGAACCCATGTGGAAGTGCAACAGGCGAATGCCTTGATCCAGGCCCGCTGCGCGGAAACGCTCGACCACCGACAGCAGTTGCGCCGCCGACAGACCGAACTTGGATTTTTCGCCACCGGTGTCAGCCCACTTGCTTGAGGCCAGGGACGACAGACGCACGCGCAGGCCAACCTGAGGCTTGACCTTCAGCGAGGCGGCCTCTTCGATCACCAGGCCAACTTCGGATTCTTTCTCGATCACGATGAACACGTTGTGACCGAGCTTCTGGCCCATCAGCGCCAGACGGATGAACTCGCGGTCCTTGTAACCGTTACAGACGATGGTGCCGCCCTTCGGTGCCAAGGCCAAAACGGCGAGCAGCTCAGGCTTGGAGCCGGCTTCCAGGCCGATGGACACGTCCTGGGTGGCGATGATGTTCTCGATCACCGCTTCTTGCTGGTTAACCTTGATCGGGTACAGCGCGGTGTACTTGCTCTGGTATTCCAGGCGTTCAATGTTGGCATCGAAGGCGCCGGTCAACTGACGCACGCGGTCTTGCAGGATATCGGGGAACCGCACCAGCAATGGCAAGGACAAACCGCTTTTGCGCAGTTGGTCGACTTGCTCGAACAGGTCGATAGGCGAACTGGTCGGACCGTTCGGACGAACTTCGACGCGACCGGCGTCATTGATCGCGAAATATCCGGCCCCCCAATGGCGAATTCCGTAAACACTGCGGCTGTCCGCAACTGTCCATTGGCTGCCATCGTCTTTGCGTGTGCGTCTTACGGACATTGAAGTCCCCTATAAAGAAGTCATAGAGCGTCGCCTGGGTTCAGGCCGGCGCAGTCTAAAGAATGAAAATGACGGTTCGTCAACGAGGGGATAGACCTCGCTGACCGCAGTGAGTTTAGAAACCGGTCAGAACAGGCTCTGTGAAAACCATGTTGGCGACGCCAGGCCAGAATGAAATCAGGACTGGATCAAGCCGAGGGTGGTTTTCACAGAGGCTGCTAGCCGCCGGACTTCTTCGCCTTGAAACCAAGTTTGATCAGCTCGGCCAAGAGTAGCTCGACATGATCGCCCTGGATTTCAATGATTCCGTCTTTCAACGCCCCGCCGGTGCCGCAACGTTTCTTCAACGTGGTGGCCAGGGCCGTGAGCGCATCAAGGGCCAGCGGCACGCCGGTGATGGTGGTCACCGTCTTGCCGCCACGGCCCTTGCTTTCGCGACGCACGCGAGCAATGCCGTCGCCGGCAGGGATCACGGTTTGTTTGCAGATACAGGCATCCACCGGTTTGCTGCAATCCGGGCAATGACGACCTGCGTCGGTGGAAAATACCAGGCCACCAAGGGCGGCGAAGGATGCGGCTTTTTTGGCCACCGGCAATCCTCTTGGGAGGACAAAGACTGGTCGCAGCACTTAGGCAAGGCTATCGACCGCGAAGCCCCACTCAGGCAGGGGCAGCGCTACTGAAACAGTACAGACCTGTAGGAGCGAAGCTTGCTCGCGAAAGGACGTCAACGATAACGCGCGGCATCAGACAGAACGAGTCGTCCATGCATCCTTCGCGAGCAAGCTTCGCTCCTACAAAAGGTCGCGCAGTGTAACGGCAAAAAGCCGACTTGCTAAGAGCCAATCGGCGCCAATTTATGCCTTCTTTGCGACGTCGGTTTGCTGAGCCTTCAGATAACGCTTCAACGCGGCCAAAGAGTCCGGGCAGTAAGGCTTTTGGGTAATTTCCTGCATCACCTGATCAATCGGAATAAAGCGCGCTTCAAGCACTTCTTCCGGCTGCAGGATCAACGGACCGTCCCACACGGCCGAAAACGCCGAACACCACAGCCGATTGCCGGTGTCCTCGAAGAAAAAGTGATCATGAGCGCTCAGTTCCACACCACTCACGCCCAATTCTTCTTCCAGCTCACGGGCGGCCGACTCGGCGTAACTCTCATCAGCCTGCACCATGCCCCCCGCCGCCACGTCCCAATAACCGGGATAAATGGCTTTGCTGAGGGTGCGGCGGTGCACGCAGAGCTCACCGGCCGAGTTGAACAGCATGATGTAGGTCCCGCGCCCGATCAGCCCGCGCTCACGCAGGTTGCTGCGGACCAGGGCGCCGAGCAGGTTGTCCTGCTCGTCGACCCAGGCGATGCGTTCGGCATCCGAGGCCGCGCGGTGGGCGGCCTCTTTGGCGCTATCGACCATGACTCAGCCCTGATTGAGCAGTTGACGCAGATCGATCACTGCAGCGTTGGCCCGGGAGATGTAGTTAGCCATGACCAGCGAGTGGTTGGCCAAAATCCCGAAGCCGCTGCCATTGAGGATCATCGGGCTCCAGACCGGTGCTTGCGAAGCTTCCAGCTCACGAATGATCTGGCGCACGCTGACGGTGGCGTTTTTCTTGGCCAGCACATCGGCGAAGTCGACTTCGACGGCGCGCAGCAGATGGGACAACGCCCAGGCCTGACCGCGGGCTTCGTAGAATACGTTGTCGATCTGCATCCACGGAGTTTCGACGATTTCTTCGTCAACCTGCGGCACCTGGCCCGGCATCACCACTTCGGTTTTCAGCGAGGTGTTGAGCTTGACCCGGCCAACGCTGGCCGACAGGCGTTGCGACAACGAACCCAGACGGGTGCCGACATCGCCCAGCCAGTTGTTCAGGTTGTCGGCGCGGGCATAGAACAACGCATTCTTCTGCGCCGGATCAGACAGACGGGCCTGGTAACGGCTCAGGGAATTGATGCCTTCTTGGTACTCCGATTCGCTGGATGGCAGGACCCAGCTCTTGTTATCGAAGTTGAAACGCGGCTCGGCCTTGGCCAGATCCGAGTCTTCGGCCGATTGTGACTGCGAGCGCGCAAAGTCTTTACGCAGGGCGCGGGTCATGTCGCGGACCTGGACCAGCACGCCATATTCCCAGCTCGGCATGTTGTCCATCCACAGGCCCGGCGGGAAGCGGTCGTTGGAAATGTAGCCGCCCGGCTTGTTCAGCAAGGTGCCGGCGACGGTCTTGAGGGTTTCCACCATGGTGTAGCCGACGACCATCTGCTTGCCTTCTTTCTCGGCAGCGACCTGGGCGTTTTGTTGAACCGGGAACAAGTCAGGCTCTTCACTCCAGTACCAGCCCAGGCCGATGGTCACCAACAGGTACAGGCCGATCAAAGTGGCCAGCGCCCGGCTGAACAGCAGGCCGCCGAAATAACTGCGGGTGGCCGATTTCGGTTCAGCGGCACGTTCGGGTGCGCTGCCCGCGCGGTTCTTCCAGTCCAGCATGGCGATATCCTTTCAATCACTTGAGTTCATCGGTTCGACCACAACCCTACGCCATCGTGCCTCAATTTGCCGCGCATTAATCTGCGCGAAACAACGAGCCATGCAATCGCATCGGTCGAGGCGACACTATAAATGAAGCATAGCCTTCGAGCCTATGCGACCAGTCGGTCAGAAACTGAATGATGTCGCTTTGCAGATTATTGACATACGACACTGATGTGACCGAAAAGAGGTGCTAGCATAGAGCCACCAGTCGATCTCAGCATGCACCCTAACTAGTAGTCAGGATATGACCGAGCCAGAAGACCCCAGCCGTGAGCGCCTCAAGCACCACTTTGCCCAGCGGGTAATTCATCAGGCACGTCAAATTCTTGAGATATGGCAGCGCCTGCAACGCAGCGAGTGGTCCACTACCGATTTGTCCGAGCTGAGCGAGGCCAACCTGCGCCTGCTGCGCTTTGCCGAACGCTTTGAACAACCGGAACACTCGCAATTGGCGCGCCACATCGGCCAGTCGCTGGAGGCGGTCGATGCTAATCGCGGACGCCTGAGCAGCGGCCTGATCACTGACCTCAACCGTTTGATGCAGCGCCTGTCCCGCACCGGCCTGCGTCACGGCGACCAACTGGACCAAACCTTCCTGCCGCCACTGCGCAAGCCAATCTACGTGATGCTGCAAGATCACGATCGTGCCGAACGCTTGGCCAAGCAGCTGGAATTCTTCGGGCTCAGCGCCCAGTCGCTGGACAGCGTATCGGCGTTTCGCTCCTCGATGGTCGAGCGGCTGCCGGCGGCGATTGTCATGGACGTGGACTTCAGCGGTCCGGGCATCGGCTTGAAACTGGCTGCCGAAGCCCAGGTTGGTCTCGATGAACCGTTGCCGCTGCTGTTCTTCAGCCTGCACGAAACCGACACCCCTACCCGCCTCGCCGCCGTGCGCGCCGGTGGCCAGGAATTCCTCACCGGCACCCTCGAAGCCTCGAGCCTGCTGGAGAAGATCGAAGTCCTGACCTGCGTTGCCCAGTACGAACCGTATAAAGTGCTGATCATCGACGACTCCCGCGCCCAGGCCTTGCACACCGAGCGTCTGCTCAACAGCGCCGGCATTGTCACGCGCACGCTGATCGAGCCGATCCAGGCCATGGCTGAACTGGCGGACTTCCAGCCCGACCTGATCATCCTCGACGTCATGCCGGCCTGCACCGGTACCGAACTGGCCAAAGTGATCCGCCATAACGACCGTTACGTCAGCGTGCCGATCATTTACCTGTCGGCCGAAGACGACCTGGACAAGCAACTCGACGCCATGAGCGAGGGTGGCGACGACTTTCTGACCAAACCGATCAAGCCGCGGCACCTGATCACCACCGTGCGCAACCGCGCGGCCCGGGCACGCAACCTGAAAGCGCGGATGGTCCGCGACAGCCTCACCGGTTTGTACAACCACACCCACATTCTGCAATTGCTCGAAGACTGCTCGTTCCGCGCCCGCCGCGAGAGCAAGCCGCTGAGCTTTGCGATGATCGACATCGACCACTTCAAACGGGTCAACGACGCGCACGGCCACCCCATGGGCGACCGGGTGATCAAGAGCCTGGCGCTGTTCCTCAAGCAGCGACTTCGCAAGACCGATTTCATTGGCCGTTACGGCGGCGAAGAGTTCGCGATTGTCATGCCGGACACTGATGTCGAATCAGCGCACAAGGTGCTCGACGAAATCCGTCAGCGCTTTGCCGAGATTCACTATCCGGCCCAGCCGCAAGACCTTTGGTGCACGTTCAGCGCTGGCGTGGTCGAGCTGCGCGAAGATTCCGACAGCCTGATGATGGCCAGCCAGGCGGACGAGGCGCTGTACCGCGCCAAGGACGCCGGACGCAATCGCGTGCAAGCAGCGCGGGAGTCAAAGCAAAGTGCCACTTTTTCATCGGAACCCACCGATTCGGTCATAACGCTGTAATACAAACGCAATAAATTCAGGCGCTTACCATTCTGCCGTTGGTAGACCCGTTATGCGCCTGAAGCTGCTGACCAACCTCAACACCCTCCTGCTGGTCGCCGTGTGCGTCGCCCTCGGTGCCACGCTATGGTGGTCGCAAAAAGCCCTGGAGCGGCCCTATCTGTTGATGGAGCGCTACCTGGGACTGTCCCAGCAATTTCAAAATGAAGTAGCGCGTAACGTCGAGGATTATCTGTCCAGCGGCGATGCCCTGCGCCTGAGCAGTGCCAGCCAGGCCATCGACGGCTTGCAAAAAGACCTCGCCGAACTGCCCCCGGCACTGGCCGACACCTTGCGCCCGAGCCTGTCCAGCCTCGAAGAATTCAGCAAGTCCGACCTACTGGCCGCCGGCAAACTCGCGGGGGATCCGCAGGCGCTGTTGCTCCAGGCCGAACGGGAGTTGGGCGCCAGCCTCGACCAGCTCAGCCAATACGCCAGCACCAATGCAACCTATCTGACGCCGCTGCTCGCCGCCTCCCAGCACTTGGGCAAACTGTCCCTGGCCCGGGACAAACTGGTCAGCAGCGGTCGCAGCGAACTGGCTGCCGATGTCGAGCGAGAAGTCGCCAGCATCCGCGCCCAAGCGACGCAACTGGATGCCTTGCCGCTGCTCGGCGTGGCCGCCAGCACGGAGTCGAGCACCGACGATTTCGCCTCGATGATGGGCCTGGAAAACACCGAAAAAGCCGCGACCGAAGATGCCGGGGTCGGCCTCAAGCGCGAACTCAACAGCCTGCTCACGCGCTACCCGGCTGAGCTTGCGCGCACCCGCGATCAAATCCAGAAGCGCGCCGACCTGAGTGCCGCGACACACCTGAAAATCACCGCCGTGCAGCAGGCCATCGCCGGGCTGGAACCGGTGGTGCGCGCCCAGCACGGGCAGATCCAGGGCGAAGTGCGATTGATGCAAGGGCTGATGATCGGCCTGATTCTGCTGATCGCGCTGTTGATCGACACCTTGCAACGACGCCTGGCCCGAACCCTGACCAACCTGGCGCCGGCGCTGTCGACCTGGGCCGAGGGCGACTTCAGCCAGGACATTCAGTTGGGCAAGACCAACCGCGAGTTGCATGACATCCAGGCTTCGCTCAACCGATTGCGCGCCTATCTGGTGGATTTGGTGGGGACCATTCGCCTCAATGCCGAACAAGTGGCCGGCAGCAGTCGGACATTGGCCGAGCTTAGCAACGACTTGCACACTGGCGCTGAACATCAGGCCGGCGACACGGCGTTGATCCGCGATTCCCTCGGTGAGCTGGAAGCCACCATTCAACAAGTGGCCGGCGACGCCAGCCAGGCTGCAGATGCCAGTCGCAACGCAGGATTGGCGGTCGAGCATGGCCAGAAAGTCATCGGCCTGAGCCTCACCGGGCTGCATGCGCTGGTGGGCGAAGTACAAAGCAACGCGCAGATGATTGAACACCTCGCTGAAGAGTCCGCGACCATCGGCGGCGTGCTGACAGTGATCCGTTCGATTGCCGACCAGACCAACCTGCTGGCCCTGAACGCCGCCATCGAAGCGGCCCGGGCCGGGGAAATGGGTCGAGGTTTTGCGGTGGTGGCCGAAGAAGTGCGTTCGCTGGCGCAACGCACCGCTGGCGCCACGGCAGAGATCCAGACCTTGATCGCCGGCCTGCAAACCGCGGCACGGCAATCGGTGGAAGGCATGCGCGCCCAGGTCGAGCACGCCGAAGCCACTGCCAATCAGGCTCAAGACGCTGATGGAGCGCTGGATAAAATCGTCGGGGCGATTCAGACCATTGCCGACACGGCGGTGCGCATTGCCGATGTCACGGCCCAGCAAAGCGGCGCCGTCAGCGAGATCCGTGATCACAGTGAGCGGATTCACCAGTTGGGTGGGGATAACTTGCTTCGTATCGGTGAAGGGCGTGAGCAAGGGGAGAATTTGTTGGTGTTGGGTGGGCGACTGCACACAGCCGTTCAAGCCTTCCGCGTCTGATAGATCGCCTTCGCGAGCAAGCCCGCTCCCACATTAGGAATGCGTCCTCCTGTGGGAGCGGGCTTGCTCGCGAAGGCGCCAGAACAAACACCACAAAACCCCAGGCCTGCACTCCCTCCGACTGTCCGCTATCATGCCCCCACTTCCGATTCGCGAGATTGTCATGCGCCGTTTGCTCTGCCTGCTGCTTTTAGTGCTCGCCCTGCCGGCCTCTGCCACCGGGTTGCTGGACAATCGGCCCAGCTCCACGCTGGGTTCGATCAACAACAGCGCCGATTTCCTGCCGGTGCGCGAAGCCTTTCAATTAAGCCTGGTAGAAAGCACGCCGCAGTCGATCAAGCTGCGTTTCGTTGCCACCGAGGGTTACTACCTCTACCGCCACCGCTTCCAGTTTCGCGCCGATCCGGCCGATGTCGGCCTGGGCGCAGCGCAACTGCCCGACGGTGAAAAAAGCACGATGAGTACTTCGGCGATGTCGAGGTTTACCACGGGATTCTCGATGTAGAGTTGCCGCGCACCAATCAACGCCCATTTACCCTGGCAGTGACCTATCAAGGCTGCGCGGATAAAGGCCTGTGCTACCCGCCCGAAACCGAGCGGTTGAGCATTGAAGGCAACGACAAGGTTGTCGCCGACAAGGTCGCCACCACGACAGCGAACTGGAGCTGGCGCGAACTGGCGCTGTTCTTCCTCGCCGGTATTGGCCTGACGTTTACCCCTTGCGTATTGCCGATGCTGCCGATCCTCTCCGGCGTCGTGTTGCGCGGCCAGGTTGGCGGGGTGCGTGGTTTCAACTTGTCCCTGGCTTACGTGCTGTCGATGGCGGCCTGCTTCGCCCTGCTCGGCGCACTGATGGGAATGTTCGGCGCGCAGCTCAATCTTCAGGCGCGCCTGCAATCGGCTTGGGTTCTGGTGCCGTTCGCGACGTTTTTTGCGGTGTTTGCGCTGGCGATGTTTGGCGTGTTCGAGCTCAAGTTGCCCCACGCCATCAGCCATCGACTGCACCACATCGCCGGTCGCACCGAAGGTGGCTCACTGTGGGGCGCAGCGGTGCTCGGCGTGGTTTCCAGCCTGCTGGTTTCACCTTGCGTTTCGGCGCCACTGGCCGGTGCATTGCTGTATATCAGCGCAAGCGGCGATGCCTTTGGCGGTGGGTTGAAACTGTTCTTGCTCGGTCTGGGCATGGGCACGCCACTGTTGCTGGTGGCGACTGGCGGCGCGGCATGGTTACCGAAAAGTGGCCCGTGGCTGGTTTATGTAAAAAACGCCATTGGGGTGCTGCTGCTCGCATTGGCGATCGCGCTTCTGAGCCGCGTGTTGCCGGGCCAGGTGACGTTGTTGCTGGTCGGTTTGCTGTTGGGCGGCGTCGGCTTGTTTCTCGGCGCGCTGGAGTTTGTTTATAAACCGCCGAGAAAACGTCTTGGCCAATTGCTCGGCCTGTTTCTGCTGTTTTATGCCATGGCGTGCTGGTACGGCGCTTTCAGCGGCCAGAGCGACCTGCTGAATCCACTCGGCAGAACCGCCGTCGTTGCCACCGGCAATCAGCCGCAAAGCAACAGCGCCTGGCAAACCGTCAGCACCCCGGCCGACCTGGACCGCGTCCTCGCCGAAGCCAAAGCCTCGGGCACCCCGCTGCTGTTGGACTGGTACGCCGACTGGTGCATCAGTTGCAAAGTCATCGAACACGAAGTGCTCAACGACGCGAAAGTCGTCGAACGCCTCAAGGATTATCGGTTGATTCGCTTCGACATCACCGCCAGCAATGCAGAACAGCGCACCCTGCTCGACCGGTACACGCTTTTCGGTCCACCGGCGCTGATGTTTTTCGGCCGGGACGGCGTCGAACGCGCCGATGTGCGGGTGATTGGCGAGATCAATGCCACGGACTTCGCCGAACGTGTTGCGAAAGCAAATGACCGGATTTAATCACTCGGTCACATATTTCGCGCAAACATCGGCCATCGTGCTGGCTATTGCATAGAACTGGACAGTCACAAAGGCTTTGCGGCATAGTCGCCGGGTTCTGACAATTGCACACAGATAACAAGGAACAGCAGATGGCGACGCTACTGGTTCTGCACGGACCCAACCTGAACTTGCTCGGCACCCGCGAGCCGGGCACCTATGGCGCTACGACACTGGCGCAGATCAACCAGGACCTGGAACGCCGTGCCCGTGAAGCCGGTCATCATTTGCTGCACCTGCAAAGCAACGCCGAGTATGAATTGATCGACCGCATCCACGCCGCACGTGGCGAAGGTGTGGACTTCATTTTGATCAATCCAGCAGCTTTTACGCACACAAGTGTCGCATTACGTGACGCGCTGCTGGCGGTGAGCATCCCATTCATCGAAGTGCATTTGTCTAACGTGCACAAACGCGAACCTTTCCGCCATCACTCTTACTTCTCCGATGTAGCGGTGGGAGTGATCTGCGGCCTTGGCGCCAGCGGTTATCGACTGGCCCTGGAGGCTGCCCTGGAACAGCTTGAACAACAAGCTATACGCCCCTGACCGACCCTTGGGAGTTGATGATTCATGGATATCCGTAAAGTTAAGAAACTAATCGAATTGCTGGAAGAGTCCGGCATCGACGAGCTCGAGATCAAGGAAGGCGAAGAGTCCGTACGCATCAGCCGTCACAGCAAGACCCCGGCTCAGCAGTACTACGCTCCGGCTCCGATGCACGCTCCGGCGCCTGCGCCAGTTGCTGCAGCTCCCGTTGCTGCCGCTCCTGCAGCTCCAGCCGCACCTGTTCTGAACGGCACCGTTGCCCGTTCGCCTATGGTCGGCACCTTCTATCGCAAATCTTCCCCGTCCTCGCCGTCCTTCGTTGAAGTTGGCCAGACCGTGAAGAAAGGCGACACCCTGTGTATCGTCGAAGCCATGAAGATGATGAACCACATCGAAGCTGAAACCAGCGGTGTGATCGAATCCATCCTCGTCGAAGACGGCCAGCCGGTTGAGTACGACCAACCGCTGTTCACCATCGTTTGAACCGCGGAGAGACTTTGATGACTGCGAAGTTGGAAAAAGTTCTGATCGCCAACCGCGGTGAGATCGCCCTGCGGATCCTGCGTGCCTGCAAAGAGATGGGCATCAAGACCGTCGCCGTTTATTCCACGGCTGACAAAGAGCTGATGCACCTGGGTCTGGCGGACGAATCCGTCTGCATCGGTCCGGCATCGGCTGCAAAGTCTTACCTGCACATCCCTGCGATTATCGCCGCTGCTGAAGTGACTGGCGCTACCGCCATTCACCCAGGCTACGGTTTCCTCGCGGAAAACGCCGATTTCGCCGAACAGGTCGAGAATTCCGGCTTCGCCTTCATCGGCCCGAAAGCCGACACCATTCGCCTGATGGGCGACAAGGTATCGGCCAAGCACGCCATGATCGCTGCTGGTGTTCCAACCGTTCCGGGCTCTGACGGTCCACTGCCGGAAGACGAAGAAACCGCTCTGCGCATTGGTCGCGAAGTCGGTTACCCGGTGATCATCAAAGCCGCTGGCGGCGGTGGTGGTCGCGGCATGCGCGTTGTGCATAAAGAAGAAGACCTGATTTCTTTCGCAAAACTGACCCGCACCGAAGCAGGCGCGGCGTTCGGCAACCCGATGGTCTATCTGGAAAAATTCCTGACCAACCCACGTCACGTGGAAGTCCAGGTTCTTTCCGACGGCCAGGGCCACGCCATCCATCTGGGCGACCGCGATTGCTCGCTGCAACGTCGTCACCAGAAGGTTCTCGAAGAAGCGCCAGCACCGGGCATCGACGAGAAGGCACGGGCTGAAGTCCTCGCACGCTGCGTCAAGGCATGCATCGACATCAACTACCGTGGCGCGGGCACTTTCGAGTTCCTGTACGAGAACGGCGCGTTCTATTTCATCGAAATGAACACCCGCGTTCAGGTTGAGCACCCGGTTTCGGAAATGGTTACCGGCATCGACATCGTCAAGGAGATGCTCAGCATCGCCGCTGGCAACAAGCTGTCGTTCACCCAGGATGACGTCGTCATCCGCGGTCACGCGCTGGAATGCCGGATCAACGCCGAAGACCCGAAAACCTTCATGCCAAGCCCAGGCACGGTCAAGCATTTCCACGCTCCAGGCGGCAACGGCGTTCGCGTCGATTCGCACCTGTACAGTGGCTATGCTGTTCCGCCGAACTACGATTCGTTGATCGGCAAGCTGATCACCTACGGCGCAACCCGTGACGAAGCCATGGCGCGCATGCGCAATGCGCTGGACGAAATCGTTGTCGACGGGATCAAGACCAACATCCCGCTGCACCGCGATCTGGTCCGTGATGAAGAATTCTGCAAAGGCGGAGTCAACATCCACTACCTGGAACACAAGCTGGCTGCTCAGCATTAAGATGTGATCCGAACCAACAAAGCCGCTTTCGAGCGGCTTTGTTGTTTCTGAAGGTTTCATCTGCTCCCTATGGCGCTTAACTGGCAGGCACTGGCCTGTCCGGGCTGACTATAATCGCCCTCTGATCAGCGCAACGCTGACGAACCAGAGCCTGCCCATGCCTCAAAAGTTACCCATCAACCTCAATGATCTACTGCGCCAGCGGACAGTCGAGGGTGAACGAATCGAATACAAAACCGGCTGGAACCCCGACCCGATCATTCGTACGCTCTGCGCCTTTGCCAATGACTTTGAAAACCTGGGCGGTGGTTATGTGGTGATTGGGCAGGAGTGTGACGACAACGGTCAGCCGATCTTTCCTCCGAGAGGCCTTGCCGATCAGCAACTCGACAAGATCCAACTCGAACTACTGGCGGCTTGCCAATCAATTCAGCCCGCCTATTTTCCAGTATTGAGTGTGGAAGAGGTCGAAGGCCGCAAGCTAATCGTACTGTGGGCACCGGGCGGGCAAAATCGCCCCTATAAAGCCCCGACCGCAGTGACAGCCAAACACAGAAGCCTGCACTACTACATCCGTCGCTACAGCAGCACAGTCGAGGCCAAGGGCGAAGCCGAGCAGGAACTCTTGAGCCTTGCTGCCAAGGTTCCATTCGATGATCGCTTCAACCTGAGCGCTCGCGTCAGCGATCTGTCCAAACCGTTAATGCAAAGCTTTCTGCAAGAGATTGGCAGCGCCCTCGCAAAAGATGCTGACAACCTGCCTATTGAGGCGCTGGGCCGCCAAATGAACATCGTGGGCGGCCCGACCGAATCGCCATGGCCCAAGAACGTAGGCTTGATGTTCTTCAGTAGCGCCCCTGAGCGGTTCTTTCCCGGGACACAAATTGATGTGCTGTGGTTTCCCGAAGGTGCTGATGGAGATCGCTTTGACGAAAAAATCTTCAAGGGCCCTTTGGCCACCATTACCCGCGAGGCCTTGGCCTATATCCAGCGCAATTTTCTACATGAAACGGTGATCAAACACCCAGACCGCGCGCAGGCCACGCGAGCCTGGAACTTCCCTTTCACGGCGATTGAAGAGGCATTGGTCAACGCGGTCTACCATCGATCCTATGAGGAGCGCGAGCCTATCGAGGTCCGCATCAGTCAGGAAGAATTGGTGATATTGAGCTTTCCGGGACCAGACCGCTCGATTCGAATGGAGGACCTGCGAACAGGCCGCGCCGTGAGCCGTCGCTACCGTAACCGGCGAATTGGCGAGTTCCTGAAAGAACTGGACCTGACTGAAGGCCGCTCGACAGGCATTCCCAAAATCCTCAAGGTCATGGCCGTCAATGGTTCACCCGCTCCACTATTTGAAACGGACGATGAACGGATTTCATACGTCGTACGGTTGCCAGCGCACCCACTGACACGAAGTACAGAAACAAGGACAGGAAAAGTCACCATGGAAGTCACCATGGAAGTCACCATGGAAGTCGCTGCACTGCTGAAAGTCGTGGAAGGTGAAATGAGCAGGCAAGAACTACAAACCGCTATGACTCTGAAAAACGCTGACCACTTCCGCAAGGCTTACATATTGCCGGCCATCGCTGCCGAAGTCCTTGAAATGACATTACCAGGACAACCTAACAGCCGCCTGCAACGCTATCGCCTGACCAGCAAAGGCCTGCAATGGCGTAAAGGCAATAATGCGATGAGTCAGCATTAAGATGTGATCCAGACCAACAAAGCCGCTTTCAAGCGGCTTTGTTGTTTCTGGAGATTGCCGCACACCTCTCCACTGTGGCGAGGGAGCTTGCTCCCGCTCGGTTGCGCAGCAACCGCAAAACCATTCAACGCGGCTGTGCCAGGCAGAACCGCATCTGCCATTTCGGGACCGCTTCGCGCTCCAGCGGGAGCAAGCTCCCTCGCCACAGGTTATTCGTTCACCTGCGAACCCTGTCGAGTTGGTCGTCTTCTGCCGCGCGCTCGCGTAAACTTGCGCGCTTCTCGCAGCCCGCTAGGCTGCAATCAATATTTTTCAAAGGTGCCCGCCATGCCTTGGCTGCAAGTCCGTCTCGCCATCAGCCCAGAACAAGCCGAAACCTACGAAGACGCTTTCCTTGAAGTCGGCGCCGTATCGGTGACTTTCATGGACGCTGAAGATCAGCCGATCTTCGAACCGGAACTCAACACCACGCCGCTGTGGTCCCACACCCATCTGCTGGCCCTGTTCGAGGACGGCACCGAAGCCGCCAGCGTGCTGGCCCACATGGAATTGCTGACCGGCGGTCCACTGCCCGAGCATCACAGCGAAATCATCGAAGACCAGGACTGGGAACGCAGTTGGATGGACGGTTTCCAGCCAATGCGTTTCGGTGAGCGCCTGTGGATTGTCCCGAGCTGGCACGCCGCGCCCGAACCTGACGCCGTGAACCTGCTGCTGGACCCGGGCCTGGCGTTCGGCACCGGCACCCACCCGACCACCGCGCTGTGCCTGGAATGGCTCGATGGCCAGGACCTGAAGGACTGCAACGTGCTGGATTTCGGCTGCGGCTCGGGGATTCTGGCAATTGCCGCCCTGCTGCTGGGCGCCAAGGAAGCCGTCGGCACCGACATCGACGTGCAAGCGCTGGAAGCCTCCCGCGACAACGCCGGGCGCAACAACATTGCCGAAGCGCTGTTCCCGCTGTATCTGCCAGAAGACCTGCCGCAGGTTCAGGCCGACGTGCTGGTCGCCAACATTTTGGCCGGCCCGCTGGTGTCCCTGGCCCCACAACTGTCCAGCCTGGTCAAGCCGGGCGGCCGTCTGGCGCTGTCGGGCATCCTCGCCGAGCAAGGTGAAGACGTCGCCAAGGCCTACGCTCAAGACTTCGATCTGGACCCGATTGCCAATCGCGATGGCTGGGTGCGCATCACTGGCCGTCGGCGCTAGAATGAGCACCTGCATAATCCGGATCGCCGCATGACCGACAGCTTCGTCACCCAGTGCCCGCATTGCCAAACCAGCTTCCGCGTCAGCCACGCTCAATTGAGCGTGGCCCGTGGAGTGGTTCGCTGTGGCTCCTGCTTGCAGGTGTTCAACGCCGCCAAGCAACTGCTTGAGCAACGGGCCGGCCAGGAATCGGTCAAACCGGTCGCCCCGGCCATCGTCGAGCCGCCGGCACAGCGGGCGATCAGCCAAAAGCAGTGGTCCGCCGCCGAGATGGATCTGGACAGCCTTGACCTGGACCAGGAGCTCGCCCGGCTCGAACATCGGGAAATACAGCCGACCACGGAGTTTGGCCGGCACCGTGAAAACGGCCTCAGTGCTCGCCGCGACTCTGTCGAGCACGAGGATGAACCCTGGTCCGACAGCCTCTTCAGCGAATCGGCGGCTGATCGCGCCCAGGCCGTCGAAGCCGACCAACGGGAATCGCAGACAGACCCGGGCAAGCACTCGCGCACTGAACCTTCATTCTCACTGGAACCGGTTGATCTGGACGACGAGCCCCAGGTGCCGCAACTGCGCCTGAATGATCCACTCGACATGCCCCTACGCCATGATCATCTGTCAGCCACCGATACAACTGACGACGACCTGCCCCCGACTGCCCCCTTGCGCAAGCGACACGAACGCAGCGAGGCGACCGAACGTGACGAAGCCTTGCAAGACCTGACTGACGACCCGCTGCAACTGGACTGGCAGAAACGCCGCTCGCCCTGGGGCCGCCGGTTTTTCTGGCTGTTGCTGATCCTGCTGGGCGCCGGCGCCCTCGTCGGGCAATACGTCGCTTACCATTTCGACGAGTTGGCCCGTCAGGATCAATACCGTCCGTGGTTCCAGGAGTTGTGCCCGCAACTCGGCTGCACGGTGCCGTCCAAAGTTGACATCGCCAAAATCAAAAGCAGCAACCTGGTGGTGCGCAGCCATCCTGATTTCAGCGGGGCACTGGTGGTGGATGCGATCATCTATAACCGCGCGGCCTTCTCCCAGCCCTTTCCGCTGCTGGAGTTGCGCTTTGCCGACCTCAACGGCCACCTGATTGCCAGCCGTCGCTTCAAGCCCGGCGAGTACCTCAACGGCGACCTCGAAGGCCTGGCGGAAATGCCCCCGCAAACGCCGATCCACATCGCGCTGGATATCCTCGATCCAGGCCCTAAAGCGGTGAACTACAGCCTGAGCTTCCATTCGCCCGAGTGAAACGCTTCAGTGCTCAGGGATTGACGGCGGTTTTCTGACTTTGCCTGTACGGACCAAACCGCTGGCGATAACAGAATAACTGTTCAGATTTTGTTCAATTCAGCCTTTATCCAGTCATCGAGAGCGGGTATCATGCCAACCCTTTTTCGAACTCTCATGATCCGGCCCCACAACAGGGAAGTCCTATGTCGGCGGTACGCATCGGTCCATATACATTGCACAACGGCTTGATTCTCGCCCCCATGGCGGGTGTCACCGACCAGCCCTTTCGTCAGCTGTGCAAGCGACTGGGCGCAGGGCTTGTAGTCTCGGAAATGGTCACCAGCGATATGAGCTTGTGGAACACCCGCAAATCGCGGATGCGCATGATCCACGAAGGTGATCCCGAGCCACGCTCGGTACAGATCGCCGGCGGTGATGCGCAGATGCTGGCGGATGCGGCCCGGGCCAACGTGGAACTGGGCGCACAGATTATTGATATCAACATGGGCTGTCCGGCGAAGAAGGTCTGCAACAAGGCCGCCGGTTCGGCGCTGTTGAAAGATGAAGCATTGGTGACCGAGATCCTGCAGGCCGTGGTGGCTGCGGTTGATGTGCCGGTCACCCTGAAGATCCGCACAGGCTGGGACCGGGACAACAAGAACGGCCTGACCGTGGCGAAGATTGCCGAACAGGCAGGTATTACGGCGTTGGCGGTCCATGGCCGCACCCGTGCCGACCTGTACACCGGCGAGGCCGAGTACGACACCATTGCCGCGATCAAGCAGGCGGTGTCGATCCCGGTTTTCGCCAATGGCGATATCGATTCACCCGAGAAGGCCCGGTACGTGCTCGACGCGACCGGTGCCGATGGCCTGTTGGTAGGCCGGGCTGCCCAGGGGCGGCCATGGATTTTTCGTGAGATCGACCATTTCCTGCGTACTGGCGAAAAATTGCCGGCGCCGGAGCTGATCGAGGTGGAACGT
Source organism: Pseudomonas sp. 10S4 (assembly GCF_034344865.1). Classification (NCBI taxonomy): domain Bacteria; kingdom Pseudomonadati; phylum Pseudomonadota; class Gammaproteobacteria; order Pseudomonadales; family Pseudomonadaceae; genus Pseudomonas; species Pseudomonas sp. 10S4. The sequence goes on along the minus strand of NZ_CP133774.1, from coordinate 2,566,836 downwards.
ATTCTGCTTGAGCATCTGGCCGCGCTGCACGCCTTCTATGGAGACGTGATGGGCGTACGCATTGCTCGCAAGCATGTGGGCTGGTATCTCGCAACCCTGCCGGGCGCCAGGGAGTTCCGCGCCCACTTCAATCGTTTGGATGGTACGGAAACACAATGCGCCAACGTTCGGGAGTTCTTCGCCGAGCGTTACAAGAGCCTGACAGGGGACGGAGAAGGGGTGGCCGCATGACGATGATGACCGAGACTTTAGTGAGTGGAACAACACCCGTGAGCGACAACGTGAATTTGAAACAGCACCTCAATACGCCGAGCGAAGAAGGTCAGACCCTTCGCGGGAGTGTCGAGAAGGCGCTGCACAATTATTTCGCCCACCTTGAGGGCGCTGCCGTCACGGATGTGTACAACCTGGTGCTCTCCGAAGTCGAGGCTCCCCTGCTCGAGTGCGTGATGAACTACGTCAAGGGCAACCAGACCAAGGCCAGCGAGCTGCTCGGGCTGAACCGGGGCACGCTGCGCAAGAAACTCAAGCAGTACGATTTGCTGTAAGCATTCAATCAAACCAGAAAGGCGCCCGCGTAAAACCGGTCGCCTTTTTTGCTGACTCCTTTGCTTTTGATGGAAATTGAAATGACCGACCAGACTACCCGCCTGCCGATCCGCCGCGCCTTGATCAGCGTCTCTGACAAGACCGGGATCCTCGAATTCGCCAAGGAGCTCGAAGCCCTGGGCGTCGAGATCCTCTCCACCGGCGGGACGTTCAAGCTGCTGCGCGACAACGGTGTTGCCGCAGTGGAAGTCGCGGATTACACCGGTTTCGCTGAAATGATGGACGGTCGGGTCAAGACCCTGCACCCGAAAATCCATGGCGGGATCCTCGGTCGTCGCGGTATCGACGACGCGATCATGAACGAGCACGGCATCAAGCCGATCGACCTGGTTGCGGTCAACCTGTACCCGTTCGAAGCCACCATCAACAAGCCAGGCTGCGACCTGCCGACCGCGATCGAGAACATCGACATCGGCGGCCCGACCATGGTCCGCTCGGCAGCAAAAAACCACAAAGACGTGGCCATCGTGGTGAACGCCAGCGACTACGCCAACGTGCTGGACGGCCTCAAGGCCGGCGGCCTGACCTACGCTCAGCGTTTCGACCTGATGCTCAAGGCCTTCGAACACACCGCTGCCTACGACGGCATGATCGCCAACTACATGGGCACCGTGAACCAGGCTGCTGAGACTCTCAGCACCGAAGGTCGCAGCGAGTTCCCGCGCACCTTCAACAGCCAGTTCGTCAAGGCTCAGGAAATGCGCTACGGCGAGAACCCGCACCAGAGCGCGGCGTTCTACGTGGAAGCCAAACCTGCCGAAGTCGGTATTGCCACCGCAACCCAACTGCAAGGCAAAGAGCTGTCGTACAACAACGTGGCCGACACCGACGCCGCGCTGGAATGCGTGAAGAGCTTCGTCAAGCCGGCCTGCGTGATCGTCAAGCACGCCAACCCATGCGGCGTCGCCGTAAGCCCGGACGCCGAAGGCGGCATCCGTCAGGCCTACGAACTGGCTTACGCCACTGACACCGAATCCGCGTTCGGCGGCATCATCGCCTTCAACCGCGAACTGGATGCTGAAACCGCCAAGGCCATCGTCGAGCGTCAGTTCGTCGAGGTGATCATCGCCCCATCCGTCAGCGCAGAAGCCCGCGCCATCGTGGCAGCCAAAGCCAACGTGCGCCTGCTGACCTGCGGCGAGTGGTCGACTGACCGCGCCGCTGCCTGGGACTACAAACGCGTCAACGGCGGTTTACTGGTACAGAGCCGCGACATCGGCATGATCAGCGCCGATGACCTGAAAGTCGTGACCAAGCGTGCCCCGACCGAACAGGAAATCCACGACCTGATTTTCGCCTGGAAAGTCGCCAAGTACGTTAAGTCCAACGCCATCGTCTACGCCAAGAACCGTCAGACCATCGGTGTCGGCGCAGGCCAGATGAGCCGCGTGAACTCCGCCCGTATCGCCGCAATCAAGGCTGAACACGCCGGTTTGCAGGTGGCAGGATCGGTGATGGCCTCCGACGCGTTCTTCCCGTTCCGCGACGGCTTGGACAACGCGGCCAAGGTCGGCATCACTGCGGTGATCCAGCCAGGCGGCTCGATGCGTGATAACGAAATGATTGCTGCAGCTGATGAAGCCGGCATCGCCATGGTATTCACCGGCATGCGCCACTTCCGTCACTGATTAACTCGATCAACTGTGGGAGCGGGCTTGCTCACGAAAGCGGTCTTTCAGTCACATTGATGCTGGATGTGCCGTCGTCTTCGCGAGCAAGCCCGCTCCCACAGAAAAGCAGCTTCAGTGCTGCCTCCAGAATTAGCGTCATCCGAGGTTTTTGAAATGAATGTTTTGATCATTGGCAGCGGTGGCCGTGAACACGCCCTGGCCTGGAAAGTGGCTCAGGATACGCGCGTGCAGAAGGTTTTCGTTGCTCCGGGCAACGCCGGCACCGCCATTGAAGCCAAGTGCGAGAACGTCGCCATCGACGTGCTCGCCCTCGAGCAACTTGCGGATTTCGCCGAGAAAAACGTTTCCCTGACCATCGTCGGTCCGGAAGTGCCATTGGTTGCCGGCGTCGTCGATCTGTTCCGCGCGCGCGGCCTCGATTGCTTCGGTCCGACCGCTGGCGCTGCTCAGCTGGAAGGTTCGAAAGCGTTCACCAAGGACTTCCTGGCTCGCCACAAGATCCCGACTGCCGACTACCAGAACTTTACCGAGATCGAGCCGGCCCTGGCTTACTTGCGTGAGAAAGGCGCACCGATCGTGATCAAGGCCGATGGCCTGGCCGCCGGTAAAGGCGTGATCGTCGCGATGACTTTGGCTGAAGCCGAAGACGCCGTGCGCGACATGCTGGCGGGCAACGCTTTCGGCGAAGCCGGTTCGCGCGTCGTGATCGAAGAGTTCCTGGACGGCGAAGAAGCCAGCTTCATCGTCATGGTCGACGGCAAGAACGTACTGCCGATGGCCACCAGCCAGGACCACAAACGCGTCGGCGACGGCGACACCGGCCCGAACACCGGCGGTATGGGTGCCTATTCCCCTGCCCCGGTCGTAACAGCCGAAGTCCATAAACGTGTCATGGACCTGGTGATCTGGCCAACCGTGCGTGGCATGGCTGACGAAGGCAACGTCTACACCGGTTTCCTGTATGCCGGCCTGATGATCGACAAAGCCGGTAACCCAAAAGTTATCGAGTTCAACTGCCGTTTCGGCGACCCTGAGACCCAACCGGTGATGCTGCGTTTGCAGTCGAGCCTGGTATTGCTGGTCGAAGCGGCCCTGGCGCAAGCCCTGGACAAAGTCGAAGCACAATGGGATCCACGTCCAAGCGTCGGCATCGTGCTGGCCGCCGGCGGCTATCCTGGTGACTACGCCAAAGGCGTGGCGATCAACGGTCTGGACGCAGCCGCCGGTCTGGAAGGCAAAGTCTTCCACGCTGGCACTGCGCTCAAGGACGGTCAGGTTGTAACGGCCGGTGGTCGGGTGCTGTGCGCTACGGCGATGGGTACCAGTGTTGATGCTGCCCAGCAGCAAGCTTACAAGCTGGCAGCCAAGATCGATTGGGAAGGTTGCTTCTATCGCAAGGACATCGGCTACCGCGCCATTGCCCGCGAGCGTGGCGAAAATCAGGAATAAGCCCTCCATTCGGCCAGGCAAGGGCGTGATGCCCTTGCCGGACTATTCCGGCGCCGCGCATAGTTATATTCTGGCATCAACCTACGAAGGGATTTCGCCGTGCGCTGGCTCAGGATTGCCATAGGTCTTACCGTCACTCTGTTGACCTTGCTCTGCATGCTCCCGGCCCAAGCCGCGCAAGGCAGTGGCTGGTCGGTTTTGCTCGACGAACAGGGCGACCTGCAACTGAGCGATATCCGCTCCACACGCTTCACCAATCAATTCAGCCCCATCGAACTCGACCGCCTCACGGCCGCCGAGCCCGACGGCGCGTTATGGCTGCGCTTCAGGCTGGCCCCCGGCAAGCACGAACAAGTGCTGCGCGTGTTCGCCCCCGACCTGTCGCACCTCAATCTGTATGTGCTGGACGGCGAAAAGCTGATCGAGCAACTGAACACCGGCACCCAGCAGCCTCAGGCTGAGCGGCCACTGCCCAGCAGCGACTTCATGTTGCCGCTGCCCCAAAGCGATAAAACCCTCGACGTTTACTTGCGACTGGTTTCCGAGCACCAGCTGCGGCCTTACATCACCCTGCAATCGGCGGTGATGACGGCGGCCAATCAGAACCTCACGCTGATCTACGGCCTACTGTTCGGCTGCATCGGCATGCTGATCCTGCACAACGTCGTTCGTTACGCCTACACCCGTTCGCGCAGCAGCCTCTGGCTGGCGGCCTGCGAGTTTCTGCTGCTGCTCAGTCTGGTTCTGCTGCTGAACCTGGCCGGGCCATGGCTGCCGAACTGGCACGCCATCCAGACTCCCGGTGCCTACCTCGCCCTGTTGCTGACGGCACCGTGCGGCCTGATGTTCGCCTACCGCTTTTTTGCCCCGCTGGGCCCGCACCCACTGAACAAGCTGCTGCTTGGCGACATCCTGTTCACGGTGGTCGCCGGGCTGCTGCTGTTGTTCGTCAACACCCTGCCGTTGAACATCATCACCTACGTCCTGGTCGCACTCGCGGGCCTGAGCATGTTGTTCGTCAGCGGTTACCACTGGCAAAAAGGCTATCGTCCGGCCCGGCTGTTCGTCGCCGCCATGGTGGTGTTCAACATCGGCGCGCTGATCATCCTGCCGGCACTGCTGGGGCTGACCCTGGTGGCACCGCAAGGCCTGATCATCACCCTGCTGGCGTTCATCTGCATCAGCGGCCTGTTGATGAGCATCGCTCTGGGCGAGCGCCAGCGCAGCATCACCGAAGACCGTTTCAGCGTCAGCCGCGACCTGGCGGCCAGCAATGCCGAGATCAACGCCAAGGCTGAATTCCTGGCGAAGATCAGCCATGAAATCCGCACGCCGATGAATGGCGTACTGGGCATGACCGAACTGCTGCTGGGCACGCCATTGTCGGTCAAGCAACGTGATTACGTGCAGACCATCCACAGCGCTGGCAACGAACTGCTGACCCTGATCAACGAGATTCTCGACATCTCCAAGCTCGAGTCCGGGCAGATTGAACTGGACGACGTGCAATTCGACCTCAATGCCCTGATCGAAGATTGCCTGAGTATTTTCCGCGCCAAGGCCGAACAGCAAAACGTCGAGCTGATCAGTTTTATCCAGCCGCAAGTGCCACGGGTGATCAGCGGTGACCCAACCCGTTTGCGTCAGACCCTGCTGAGCCTGCTGGAAAACGCCCTGAAAAAACCGACGAAGGCGAGATCCTGATTGTCGTCGCCCTCGACGAACGCAGCGCCAAACCACGCCTGCGCATCGCCGTGCAGGACAGCGGCGTGCCGATGGAACCCGAAGAGCGCGATGCGCTGATGCACGCCGAACTGCACAGCAAACACTTCCTGTCGGCCACTCGCCTGGGCGGTAATCTGGGGCTGGTGATCGCTCGCCAACTGATCCGCCTGATGCAAGGTGAGTTCGGGATCAAAAGCGGCGCCAATCAGGGCAGCACCCTGTGGCTGTCCTTGCCGCTGGACCCCGACCGTCTCGAACACCCGACTTCCGACCTCGACAGCCCGTTGCAAGGCGCGCGCGTACTGGTGGTGGACGACAACGACACCTGCCGCAAAGTGCTGGTACAACAGTGCAGCGCCTGGGGCTTGAATGTCAGCGCGGTGCCTTCCGGCAAGGAAGCCTTGGCGCTATTGCGCACCAAGGCTCATTTGCGTGACTACTTCGACGTGGTCCTGCTGGACCAGAACATGCCCGGCATGACCGGCATGCAACTGGCGGCCAAGATCAAGGAAGACCCGAGCCTCAACCACGACATTCTGTTGATCATGCTCACCGGCATCAGTAATGCGCCGAGCAAGATCATTGCACGCAACTCGGGGATCAAGCGCATCCTCGCCAAACCGGTGGCCGGCTACACCCTCAAGACCACATTGGCGGACGAGCTGAACCAGCGCAACAAAGGCCTGGCCGTGTCGCATCACCTGCCCTCCGGCCCGCCCCTGCCGGTCAAGGTGCCCAGCGATTTCCGCATCCTGGTGGCCGAAGACAACAGCATCTCGACCAAGGTCATTCGCGGCATGCTGGGCAAGCTCAACCTGCAACCGGACACCGCCAGCAACGGCGAAGAAGCCTTGCAGGCGATGAAGGCCCAGCGCTACGACCTGGTGTTGATGGACTGCGAAATGCCGATTCTCGACGGTTTCTCCGCCACCCAGCAATTGCGCGCGTGGGAAGTTGGCAATCAGCGGATTCGCACGCCGGTGGTAGCGCTGACCGCACATATTCTCGCCGAGCATAAAGAGCGCGCGCGACAGGCTGGTATGGACGGACACATGGCCAAACCGGTCGAGCTGTCGCAGTTGCGCGAGTTGATCGAGCACTGGGTGGCTCAGCGTGATCAGCAAAACCGTGTCACGACGCAAACGTCCTGAGCCCTTTCTAGCCCTTTGCGTACTCGGCGACGCGGCTCAAATCTCCAGGGCGTGCAAATTGCGCATGGACTCACTGAGAACGGCCGCCGCAACTTTCTCCCTGAACGTGGCGTAATGCAGCGTACTGAAAGTAACCAGCGCCATTTGTTCCTCACTGGTTTTCACGATGTCGTCCATCGGCCAGTACAAAAACCGTGACCCGCTCCTGCGAGTGCTGAACTGCTTGTGATAAAGGGCTATTTCGATTTTCCCAGGGCGACTTTGGACGCAGGGAATGATCTGAAAGAGACCACTGTCCCGTGACAAGCTGGCCCCTTCAAAACCATCCAGCGCAATGGGGTTGCGTCTGAGGGACTCAAAGGCATGACTGGCCGGGCTCGAAAAACGCTCGCCGAACGAATGCGATATCTGCTGGCAAACGTTGTCAGCCATAAACGCTGCGGTCACCGGCACCGGGCGGACAGGGCTCGCCGAATCCCATCCCAGGAACCGGAGTTTGTTCCTGTAGTAATCAAACCAATTGCCGACCAGTCCGTCCCGATAAGCCGAACGGGTAGCCATTTGCGCAAACAGGTTGCTCAGATAAATGTCCTCTCGATCCTGGGAAGACATACCGGCACTGAATGACACGACACTCCCACCCACGACGGCAGCATCCGGGATATTGCCGCCACTGAATGCTTGTTGGCTGCTTTGAAACTTGTCGTGATTCATCAAGGCGCCTCAGAACTCGGAGGCGACTCATTCTTTGCAGGTTCTAAAACCTCAAGAATATTTTGCGACGCCTTATCGCCCAGTTTTTTGACGATCCGCTCGCGAACGGGCCGGTAGAGTGCATCTGACAAGTCAGCCTGCAAGCGCTTCAGCACAATATTGCCTTTCACGTTATCCAGGGAAAGGACCTGCTTCAGCGGATTCGACGCAACTGACGCTGCACTTTCAAACGCCAAGTAGACGCTATTCAGGGTCGGGCCTCGCTGCGCCAGAATGACGAGCACGCTAACCTGGCAGCCGAACGTTATTTTCGAAGGGTGCTCTTCACTATTTTTCAGGACGTTTTTTTGCAGTAGCTCAATAGCCGGGTGTGCGTCAGGCAGCTCTGCCACGATGTTCAAGGCTTGCACGGCCGGGGACGACACGGTTTGAGGAACTGACTGCGCCAATTGATTGTTAACCCACTCCGCCACTGTGAGGTTTGAATCTGCCTTAAGCGACCAGTCGTGCCAGGCCGCTGTTCGCTGCAACCAACTATCCTTCAAGACCTCCTGATAACGTTCATACCACCCATTTGCATTGCGCGAACCGGGGTACTTTTTGTCAGCCACCAACTGCGCAAACAGTGTTGAATTTAAAACATCCTGACGCTCTTGCACGGTCATATCAGGCGACAGCAAAACAATCGCCCCGGCGCTTACAAAAGCCGAATAACTTTCACTCATATGACTTTCCTATAACTTTCATAAATGGCGACTACACAGTAGCCGCCATACAGGACACGGTATTAGATCTCGTATTCTTCGATTTTGCTCTGCGCACGATCACCCAATTTATCGAGGATCATGTTTCGAGTGCGCGCTGTAATCGAAGGAACCATCACCATCTGGCATTCGCCTCGATACAGGTCAACCTTGCTGGCGTCCCAATCTATAAACAGAACCCTGGTTTGATTGGCACGCTTGATAAAGCGCACCACGCCCAGCGCCATGATCACTTCACCCTGTGGCGTTTCAAGGCAAGACGCAACGCCCACACCACCGGTGCCAGACTCGGCGGTGTTTCGGTCAAAGACTTGAAGCGGCTTGTCACTGGTTTGCAGAGCCGCGATGGCATCGCCCGCCACTTTGAGCATCAGCACCGAGGTAGGTCCCGGAACCGCGGCTGCGGCCACGGCCGAACCCAAAATTTTCAGCGCCAGTTGGTCTACCTTGAAGCTCTTGCCAGAAGCCGAAACGCTGTCGTAGTACCGGCTCAGGATGTTCCAGCCGCAATCCTGCATCACTTGAAGAAACTGCTGATACCACTTTTTACTCTGCTCATCACGCGGATATTTTTTATTCGCCACTAGCGAAGCAAACAGATAAGCGTGTTGAACATCGGCCTGATTCTGCGGACTCATGCCCGAAACAAAAGCCAGAATCGCATCACCTACAATAGAAGCACGTGTAGGTGCTTGCACTTCCGCCACCAGTCGAGGTGCATTAAATGCAAGACCACGTGGCGCAATAAAAACCTCATCAACAGCGACATCATAAGCGCTCAGTCGCTCAAGACGATCAACCAGGGTTACAACGGCATTGGATTCGATATTCATAATATTCCCTTATTTAAATTAGAGTCCATCCCGGACTCACAAAACAAACTACCCAACCAACAAACACTTAACAAGCTCGCACCTGTAACTTCATTTTATTTAAAACAAACAACTAATAAAAACCCCAAAAATAACAACTAACAACCTCACCAATCATTAGAAATACCCGTTAACGTTAATCAACAAGCGAGGTTGCATGATGGAAATCCAATCGGGCTTGCCAAGCCGACAGACGACCCGGCGCCTGATAGACTCCCAGCCACTTCCATCGCTGCGGGCTCCGACCATGCTCCACGTGTTGTTCAGCGTTTACCTGAAGATGCTGGTGCTCTACAGCCCGTTCTTCGTGTTGTCCTGTTTCATCAGCCTGACCCGTGGCTACTCGCGCAAGGAACAACGCCGTCTGGCCTGGAAAGTGGCCGTCGCGACGCTGGTGTCCAGCGTTTTGCTGTACCTGTTCGGGCGAGTGATTTTCAGTGTGTTCGGGATCACAGTGGATGCGTTCCGCATTGGCGCCGGCAGTGTGCTGTTCATCTCGGCGCTGGGCATGGCCCAAGGCAAGTCCGCGGTACAGACCGACAACGTGCAGCAAGACGTGACGATCGTGCCGCTGACCATCCCCCTGACGGTCGGCCCCGGCACCATCGGTGCGCTACTGGTGATGGGCGTGAGCCAGCCACACTGGGACGACAAGCTCACCGCCATCCTCAGCATTGCCCTGGCCAGTTTCACGGTGGGGGTGGTGCTTTATCTGTCCAACCGCATCGAGCGGATTCTGGGCGATCAGGGGTTGCAGATTGTCAGCCGGTTGATGGGTTTGTTCGTGTGTGCCTTGGCGGCGCAAATCATCTTTACCGGGGTCAAGGGCTACCTGGTGCCCTGATACCGGAATGCACAGGGCCGCGGGTTGAAAAACCCGCGGCCCTGTTGTTTGTGGTTCTTGAGGTGGCGCAACCGCCATGGTTCGCCGCAATCAGCTCATGACGGGGTCATCCTGCATAACATCCTTGAACAGGACACTGCCCGCCGGCACCGGTTTAGCCATCAGAGCGCTGACCAGATCCGATACTGACGTAGAACGATAACCGCCGATGGCAACGATCACGCGAGCGCGCAGCGTGACATCCTTCGCATAGGCTTCACGGAAGATCAGGCTATGACACGTGACTGGATCGAGCATCACCAAGTGCTCATCCACGAGGCTGACGATCAATTGCTCCGGCGAGTCCAGTGCCCAGTCCAGTTTGACCGGTACAGACACTTGGTTTCCCAGGGGCGGCCTGCAATCGACGATCACCGATTCCAGCCGACGCCAGGCCGCCTGTGACAATCGGCACGTCGCGCCGGTATGGCCCAGACGCAGGATCAAGGTACTTACGTCGTCGGGAATTAATGGCAACACGTCATCGAGTTGCTGGTTGCTTTCGACTGTCAGCGTATCGACGTTGCGTCGCACGTAGGCCAACGGGCCTACGCTGTCAGTGACCGGGTAGCGGCGTAGAAATCCGTCGGCGGCATCGAACAACAAGACGTTGGTGTGCCGTTGGGTGCCCACCGCAACAGATGAGTCAGGACGAGGCACAGTGGCCGCGTCGATCAAACGCCCGCTGCTGCTGACAAACCATTGTTGGCGCCAAGGGTGAGCCACGTTGAGTAACGGGGCGCAACGCTGCGTGTTATCCACCAACACGCGCAGGTGTTCGCTCAGAGCATCGTCGTGTTCCCGCACCCATTGGCTGTCGACGCCGGTGATCAACGCAGGCTCTTGGTGGTTCAGTTCCATCTGTATGCCTTCCACGGTCGTGGCCAGCAGGCCGGCGCCACGGCGCGTCACGTCGGTGAAGGTCCATGGGCTCCATAGCGGTTGTGGCGTTGGCAATGCTTCAGGTGCCAGCAACTGAGCACCATCGCCGAAGGCCTTCGACAGTTGATTGTCGTCGATAAAGGGTTGGCGGTAGATCTCGCCAGTGGCTACATCAAACAGCCACGCCGCCGCGTTATCCGGAGTCGCCCCTAGCAGCCGCACTTCCTTGCCATGCCCCAGGTCAGCCAGCACCAGGCGACCGTCGAGGTACCAGGCAGACAAGCGCGCGTCACCGCGAGCATTACTCAATCCGATCAGCCCCAGCGTGGTGAAAGGGACATCGGCAACCAAGGTTGGCAACTGCGACCACCATTGCGGCCGGTCCTTGAACCAGAATTCGGTCAGCCCGCCCAACTGCAACTCGCCCTGAGGCGTCACCTCATAGAACAGCCCTTCCTCGGTCACGGCCAGGCAGCCTTCTTGCGTCGCCACAACGCTCTTGAGTCCCTTAAGCGTCTTCGTCTCGACCGACAGCTCTACCTGTTCACCCACGAGGGAACGTCGTTGCACGTATAGACGCGAACTGTTGCGTTTGTACACGACAAACACATCCCCCTCAGGACCCGCCGGTGCCAGCAGGCTCAGTTGGTTCTTGTCCTTGTCCGAGTCGTTCCAGCCCCGGGCGTGATGTCGCTGCGGTATCGGTCGAATAATCAAGCCATCACTGCTGCGTACCCAGCTCATGTCAGATCGGCCTTCCTCCGGTTTCCAATGAACGGAAACAAAAGCGGCCAACTGCCAGGTCGATGTTTTGAAGCGCTCCGGCGAGGGCACTGCGGGCCAGGCGATATAGTCGCCGAGCAACGGTTGCCAGTCGGCCAGTATCGGCGACTGGTCCAAAACGTCCTCCAGGAAGGTATCAACGCTGCGGGTCAGCGAACTGAGAAATACGCCCTCATCAGTGAGCAAATATTCCAGGGTGAAGCCCTGATTACCCTGGACGACTTCCTGGACAACCTTGACCCCGCCGCTGGGCACCGCCGTACATTGCGTGACGGCGAACTCTCCACTCTTGAGCATCAGCCGATAGCGATGACTGATCAGGCCGCTCGCCACGTCGGTCTTGAGTACCTCAACACTCTGCGGATGATAGAAATACGCGCAGCCATCGACCACGGCGCCCAATAGCGGATTGACGGGCACAGGGATGTCATCGTCCTGGATGTAGAGGAAACGGTCAGCGGCCGAATCGTAGTAAGCAGTGGTGTAGCGCTGCTCCTCGGGGTTGTCGAACGGGATCAGAAACTTGTGCACCGGCGTGTAGGGCTGTTCCAGTCGGTGCTCGCGGGCCAGTGCCTTGAAGTGCGCGCGCAATGTCTGCGCATCTGTACCCGGCACCGCATCCACCTCATCCAGAATCAACACCTGTTGGTGATGGTCGATCCGATAGCGATTGTTACCCGCCAGATGCAGCGTGACATCGAAACCGGCGTGGCCGCTGTACTTGATGCTGACCTCACCGATTTTGAGGCCTTCACCGCGCACGAACTGTATGTCGCTCTCTTGTGCCCAGGTCGCCAGCAGTGTCCACTGCAAGGTCTTGAGAGCCGAAGACTTGAGCTCAACATTTACGCCCTGGTTGAGCACCAGCGTGCAAGGTTCAGTGCCCGCCTCGATCTCATAGGCGATCTTGCCATGCCAGCTATCGAGCAACTCCGGCACGACTAGCGTACGAGGTTTGTCGTCGAGTGTTACCCGGATGACCGTCCTGGTGTGGGGGCGGTAAGCCGGGTGAATGCCCTGGACGATGTATTCGCCCGGGAACGAGTAGAACGTGAAGAGAAACCGCCACTGCCCCTTCTCGTTTTTCTTCTCCAGGCGGCGGGCAATATCGAACCCCTTGTCATGTCGCGTCGAAGCGAAGGGCAGCGAATGGTAGTCGTAACCGTAAAACGCTTGAGGTGTGCACGGCAGGATAATCACCTCGCCAGGCGCCGGGAGGAACCTGCTTGAGCCAGGCAGCCCGAGGCTTTGACGCAGATTGATCGCCCGATCGTAGTCCACGTCGAAATCCGGGACGCCTAAATGATCTCGCAGCGCAAACAGGCGCTGACTGTCATACATCACCACGCCGTCGCGCAAATTCAGGCTCTGGATCACCAGTTTCGGATGCGCCTGCCAAACGTTCTGCTGCGTGTTCCAACTGAAGGGCGCACCCCGATACGCTTGATCCAGCTCATAGAAAAACGCCCCGACCTGCTTGGATCGTTCGGCCACCATGGCGAAACCCTGGGCCAATGCACCGACACCGACGGCCAGCCCACCCACGATCACTGACGCTCCGCCCAGGAACGCTGCCGCCGTGGCTGCCGAGGCCAGGCCCGCGCCCATGCCCGCGGCACCCAGCACGACACTGGCCGAGTCGAAGGCCAGTTGGGTGCTGAATCGGGCGACGTCCACATCGTTGTCCGCCTGACTCAACTGGTAGACGTCGAAACCGACATTGGCCATCCCCAGCACGGTGCCTACGCCTTCGCCGGCCACATGACCGAGCGCTTCGCCCACGACCGTGGAACTGGCCTGCGCGATCAACCGTTCCTGAGCCAGCCCCTGACGTACCAGACTTACAACGCCGACGATATCAATCACCAGACCATGGACCAGTTGTGCGTAGTTCACATAGGCGTGAAGACGCACCGCCAGGGTCAGGCTCCGGTCCTCCCCCTCGCGGCTGCGCAATGCATTCATCAAGGCCTGAATCGCGAAACCGGCGTTGAGGGTGTGTACGGCGCCAACGCTGGTTGGATCAAGCGGGCTGACCCGGCGCGTGGTCAATTTGTCGAAGAGTTCGGTGAGACGATTCTTGATGCGCAAGAACCGCGCATCGTCGGTGGTGACGCGTACCAATTGCTCGGGGATGCCGGGTTTTTCAGGTTTGATCAGACTCAGCAGATATTCGCCTTGGGGATTTATTTCCAGGGTTTCAAACAACGGAATAAAGTCGGAGGTCAGTTTGTTTTTGCTCAGCAAGTCATTGCTCGCCTGGGTGATTTGCTGGCTCCACCAATGACTGTCCAGCTCCATCAGGCTTTTGCCCAGTCGCGAGTTGTTCACCAGAGACTGGCCCCGGGCACTGGCCAGTCGTTGTCGCACGCGGGCAATGTCCGCACCTTTCAATTCGCCAGGCAACAGTACGTCTGCAATCCGCACGCCCGAAGACAGTTCCACCTTCTCGATCTGCGTGCCTTGCAGTTCGATCAGGTCGAAGGTCCTTCGATTGCCCTCAACATAGGCGCCATAAAAGGTAGCCATGCCCTTCTCCTCGAAAAAACTTCGAGAGAGCGGTGCATCTCCGTGAGTTGATTGAACTGAAAAACACCCAGGTTCGGATCGTAGAAGTGATAGCGACTGCGATCCTCGACAACGGTCTTGGCGATTAGCATGGAGTGGTTGTCAGAGTTAAGCATCAGCGTGCTGGTCGTAGTCCTGGACTTCAGCATTTGCACCACTTGCTCAAGGCTGGAACGAGCCAGGACAGTGCCGACATCACTCTCCTGCACGTTGTGCAGTGTTTCGATGGCCTGTACAAAAGTTCGCGAATCACTGTCATCAGGTGAAAGCACGCTCACAAAAAAACGCTCACGCAGTTGAGTGACCGCAGCCTCGCCCTTGGCAATCGCAGCCGCCATCGCCAGTGACAGGGGATAACACCGACGGCCGATGGTGTCGCCGAAGCCATCGAACAACAGATCCTGGGGCACCAACTTGCAAGGCTCGGTGAAACTGTCCAGCAGTTCACTGGAACGCTCGGCAAGGTGATCACGGAATTCGGCTTTTGCCGCCAGCTGGATCGTGGCCACCTGGCGCCCCCACTGACGCAGGCTCATAGGTGTTTGCATGGCATTTTGCTTAAGGGCCAGCACCGTCTCGGAGTGAGACAGCAGGCCCTCAACCGGGCTTTTAAGTCCGGCGATGAATTCAGAGGCCTTGCACTTGAACAACTGCTCCTCGATAACTCCGTAGCGCCCCGCGACGCCTTTATCGCTAACCCTTTTCGCCAGGTTCTCGAGTTCGTCGGCCACCGCTTCGAAGCTGCGGTTGTCCAGCGACTCAAGCCCCAACAATTGACCGAGCGACAGGCGTTGCGCGGCGCTCAACTGTTCCGTCAGCAGCGAACCGCTGGCCAGGCGTTCAAGTACTTCAATGATGGAAAGGCCTTGGGTTGTGACATCACCTGGCATGGCGGGCGGGAAAGCACTGATGTCCTGAGCGATGATGGCCTGGCGATCATCAAAACTCAGCGGCAACAGTTTGTCGAATGTCACGCGGGTATCACCTCCCTGACTCATCGCCCTCAGGAATGGCTCGCCCAAGTGATCCAGCAGACGCTGGAGGACGCCGGTCG
Organism: Pseudomonas sp. 10S4; assembly: GCF_034344865.1. Taxonomy (NCBI): domain Bacteria; kingdom Pseudomonadati; phylum Pseudomonadota; class Gammaproteobacteria; order Pseudomonadales; family Pseudomonadaceae; genus Pseudomonas; species Pseudomonas sp. 10S4. The sequence continues at coordinate 2,551,751 of NZ_CP133774.1, read as the reverse complement.
ACAACACATGCCGCCCTTCGATCAGCGGCCAGCCTGCTTCGAACTCGATGGCATTGCGTTCGAGCAGTTGCGTAATATCGCCTTGGTAGCGCGCCTGGAACCGGCCCTCCAGCCAGCGTTTTTTCTCATCGATCAGCCATTGGGCTTTCGAATCGGTCTGCTCCTTCCAGGAATGATCCTGTTCCTCTTCGGTTTGCCGATTGACCGTGCCATTACCCCTGATCCCGACGAGTTGACGCAACTTTTCGGCCGTCCTCGGCGTCAGGTTACTTTTCTCGTAATCGCTTATACCTTCGAGCATCGCAATCGGCCCGGTTAAAAAAATGGTGTTCTCGCTACCCGGGTAGATGCCATCGCTGTAGTAGTCGGCAGCCCCCTGTGCCAATTTTTGGATGGTAAACGCCTCCATGTCGGACAGCTCGTCCAGCGGCCCGAACTGTTCAACGACGGTCTCCAGTGCCAGCCTGTCCATTACCGGGAAATCGGAATACCTGACGTTTTGCTCGACAGCCTTGCGTGCCGTGGTATTGACCACCTCGTAATTGATCAGGAAGCGATTGATGACCGCATTGACCGTTGCCGAGCCAGGATGCCCCATCAGAAAGGAGTTATTGACCGCAGCGCCCACTGCCACGGCGCGCAAACCATCGAGCCGGACTTGACGATTTTCCGGAACATGAAACACATCATTCAACGCCGGTCGGCTTCTGGCGAACGTCTCCAGAGCGGCACGTTGATCGTGCGCAATGGAGTCGACATACTTTTTATACCGACTCGCTACGTTTTGCCGGCCCGGCATCCAATCGGGGTTGTGATCCAGCAGTAACTGCAAAACGCCCAGGCGCTTAGTTTCATCAAACTTGCTGATGTCCACCTCGCCCAATGTTTCCATCAGAGGTGGAAGATTGTCCACGTCGGAATACAATCCGCCCTCAATAAACATAACTTCTGTACGCACGACATCGGAAGCGCTGGCAAAGTTACCGCGTAAGTTTATTTCCTGCTGATAGATATCCTCTACGCGCAGCGGCTCTTTCAACAGTTGAAGATCGCATAACAGCAGGTCTTCACTTTTCAAGGCTTCAATACTGAGAAGGTGTTTCTCCCGTAATACCCTAAGTGCTTTTTCGTCTTGTCCATAGCCGCGAACCAGCAGGTCGATACGCGCCTCATCGGCACTTTTACCTCGCTCCCCAGCCCTGAGGATATGGGCATAAAGTTGCTCTTTGAGCGGTATCAACCGTTCCACATACACGTTGTTGAGGTCGATGGCGACGGCAAGGCTTTCGCCACCAGCCGCCATCGCGCTGGCCTTCGCCGCCTGGACAATGATCCGGTTGGTCTCATGCGCCAGCAGCGCATCGGCGTCATACCACAGCATCAGTTTATGGCCGTCCTTGACCATGACTTGCTTCCAGACATTGATGTAGTCGCGCTGGATATCCCCAATGCCACCGCCCAGCCAGACAAAGTGCAGTTTCTTCGGAACTTCCGGTAGCGCGCTTTTCAGGGTTTCGACACTCTGGGCCACACGACTGCCGTAGTCGCTGACCTTCTGTTGGAGCTCAGATATCGCCTCCACACCGTTGCCGGGGGACAACGGCTCGTCCGTGTCTCGCCGTCGGCGTACCGGTGGGACCAGTGACCCCAATGCTTCATCCAGCAATGTCAGCGGGCGAAGCAGGCTCTGATCATCCTGCGCATCGATACAACCCTGGTAATAGCGGAGAATGGCTTCGTACTGATCAGCCTTCTTATAGGGTTCAAGCAGGCGTTCCAGATCGGAACGCTTTAAGAGATCGGCAATACCGACATACGCGTGACCACTGACAACTTCCTGTTGACTCATAGTTAAACATCCATATTTAACGAAACATATTAATCAAGCGAAACCGAACAAACAGACAGCGCTTCGACAAGACGACACTTACAGCCGCCCCATCAGGCAGCAACACACGTTATTTGAAGTCAAACTAACGACTCACACCGAACTTATCAAATCGCAAAGATATTCAATTAATGTCTACACAACTTGAAACTCAAGCAGGGACAATCTGGCATTGAACAATCAATGCCAGATATAACGACAGACAAATAAATAACGCCTCAAAAGAGGCGTTTTTTTAATTAACCAACAGGCTTGTCGCCATACCACCGCGGCGTATACACCCACTCGCCTCCCTCGGCACGAGGGAACACACAAGTGGTTGACGAACCGACCAGGACCATCGTGCGCATGTCGACCTGATCCGGGGTCAACTGCCCCAACGTGGTCACGCGCAGAGTCTGACCCGGGCGGCCAATGTCACGTCCCAACACCACAGGCGTTTCGGCGGTACGGTGCTGCGCGACGATCTCCAGCGCGCGACCCAATTGCCATGGCCGAGAACGGGAGATCGGGTTGTAGAAGGCCAGGGCCAAATCCGCCTGGGCGGCCAGATCAAGACGCTTCTCGATAATCGACCACGGCTTGAGATTGTCCGAGAGCGACATCACGCAGAAGTCATGGCCCAACGGCGCTCCGGCCTGAGCAGCCGTGGCCAGCGATGCGGAAACGCCGGGGAGAATTTCCAGGTCGACGTTGTGCCAGTTCGCATCGCTCGATTCGTGCAGGGCTTCGAGCACCGCAGCGGCCATGGCAAACACGCCCGGATCACCGGACGACACCACCACCACCGAACGCCCCTGGGCCGCGAGTTCGAAAGCGTGGCGGGCACGCTGCATCTCTTCGCGGTTGTCGGTGCAGTGCATCACCTGATCGGCGCGGAACGGGCCGGCCATGCGCACGTAGGTTTCATAACCCAACACGTCGTTGGCTCGAGCCAGTTCGGCCTTCACCGCAGGCACCATCAATTCAGCCGCGCCGGGGCCTAGACCGATCACCGCCAGCCGTCCGCGAGGACGGCCGATCAGCAGCGGATCAAGCGGTTCGGCAGCGACCGCGATGGTCATCGAGTCATTGACCTCGATCGTTGTGAGCAGCGATGGTGCGGCACTCCGGGCCTGTTCAAACACACTGCCGGACCGAGCGCCAAAACGCAGCGGCACGGCCAGTTCAAGCGCGGCCTCGCGCAATGCGCCGTTGGCCATGTCGCTTTCATCCGCCAACAGGCAAGCAAGCGACTGCAACGCGATGTTCGCTTCATGCAACGCCGCGCGAATGACGCCAGCGAGATCAGCCGTTCCCGCCGTCACCGCCACCAGCACATTGCGCGGATAAATCAGCAGTTCATTGGCACTCGGCTGACGCTCGGCATGACCGACATGAATCGCCAATCGCGCCTGTTGATCTTCCGGCAATTGCGCCTCGGCCAACCACGGGGCCAGACCTTCGATGCGCACCGACTCACCCGAGAGCAAATCCGAAACGAAGCGTTTGCCCAGTTCCAGATCGCCGAGGGCATAGCCGCTCGGTGGATTGAGCAGGCAAGTGCCGAAACGCAATTCACCACTGGTGGTAATGGCTGCTGCGACGTCCAGCGCTGCGGCGATCTCTCGCGCCAACACATTCACTCCGCCCAGGCCACCGAGCAGCGGCACCACGGCGCTGCCGTCTTCGGCGACGGCCAGCACCGGCGGCTCGGCGCCTTTTTCCAGCAACAACGGCGCCAGGGTGCGAATGACAATGCCGGCCGCGCACAGGGCGATGATCGGCGTGTCCTGTTGATAGAGCTCGCGCAGGGTCACGCCGAACTCTTGATAGGTACGGTCAGCGCCTTCAACCCGCTCGGCCAAACCGTGGATCAACGCGTCCGGGTAGCGCTGCTGAATCCGCTGCGCCGTGGCGAGGCTACCATTGCCCAGAATGACAATCGCCGGAGCTGGACGGCCCTTCAACCTTGCCACCGTTCGCCGGGTACGATGATCAGCGAGAAGTACGGCGAGGACATCGGCTCGACTTCATCCAGCGGGACGATTTTCTGATTGGCCATGGTTGCGCGTTCGACGTACAGCGCGCGCCCGGCCATACCGAGTTCTTCCAACACCTGACGAACCTTGGGGAAGTTGCGCCCCAGCTTCATGATCACCGCCGCATCGGCATCGGCCAGACGTCGTTTCAGTTCTTCATGAGGCAACACGCCGGACAACACCGACAGGCTCTGATTGCGATACACCAGCGGCGAACCCAGCACCGAAGCGCCGCCGAGCATCGAGCAGACGCCCGGCACCACTTCGGCGATGTAACGCTCGGCCAGGCGATCGTGCAGGTACATGTAGGAACCGTAGAAGAACGGGTCACCCTCGCAAATCACCGCCACATCGCGGCCGGCATCCAGATGCTCGGCAAGCTGCTCGGCAGCGGTGTCGTAGAAGTCGCTGATTACTTGTTCATAAGACAGCGGCGCCGGCAGCGCTTCGGTGGTCACCGGGTACACCAGCGGCAACAGGTTTTGCGCTTCTTGAAGGTGCGCTTCGATGATGCCGAACGCATTGCCCTTTTTGCCCTTGGCAACGAAGTACGCCACCACCGGCGATTCGCGCAGCAAGCGCAGGGCTTTGACGGTAATCAGTTCCGGATCACCGGGGCCGACGCCCAGGCCGATCAAGCGTCCAGGTTGCTGCATCATTCGATCTCCGTGGCGAGGGCGTTGACGGCGGCGGCGGCCATGGCGCTACCGCCGAGCCGGCCTTGCATGATGACAAACGGCACACCGCGACTGTCCGCCGCAAGCATCGCCTTGGATTCGGCGGCGCCGACGAAGCCCACCGGGAAGCCGAGAATCAACGCCGGTTTCGGTGCGCCAGCGTCGATCATTTCCAACAAGTAGAACAACGCGGTCGGCGCGTTGCCGATCACCACCACGCTGCCTTCCAGGTGCGGACGCCACAGCTCCAGCGCGGCGGCGGAACGAGTGTTGCCCAACTCGCGAGCGAGCTCAGGAACGCTGTCGTCGCGCAGCGTGCAGATCACCTGATTGTTCGCAGGCAAACGCGCACGAGTCACGCCTTCGCTGACCATCCGCGCGTCGCACAGGATCGGCGCACCGGCCGCCAACGCATCGCGCCCGGCCTTGCCGGCGCCTTCGGAGAATTGCAGACCGTCGATGGCCTCGACCATGCCGCACGCGTGGATCACCCGCACCGCGAGTTTTTCCAGGTCAGCCGGGATGCGCGAAAGGTTAGCCTCGGCACGAATGATCGCGAAGGAGTTGCGATAGATCTCCTGACCGTCGCGGATGTAATCAAGCATCTAGGGGGCTCCGTGAGCGGGCGTCGAGCAAGGCTGCGACCGCTTCAATAGTAAGATTGCGTGCGTGCAACGCGCCGAAACCCGGCAGCGTGGCATCGCGAAAATAAAGGTCGTAGTGACCGAGTGAAACCGCCAGCAAAGTGACGGGGGCGATGTGCGCAGCGGCGCAGGAACGCGGGCAACCGGAAAGGTGCACATTCAGGATTTGGCCGTGGCGTTGCAGCAGCGCCGCCAGTTGCAGCGCATCGCCCTTGGTGTCGGACAGGCCTTTGCCGCAACCGGCGGAACCGGTACAGGCAATCAGGTGCGCCAAGGCATCGTCCGCCGAACAGTGCAGGCCCAGATTTTCCAGGTTGTGGATAACTTGAGCGGCATCGTGTTCCTGGACACCGGGCAGCAACAGGCTTTGCCACGGTGTGAAACGCAGGCTGCCATCGCCGTGTTCAAGGGCCAGTTTGGCGGCGCCTCGGAGCATGGCGGGATCGAGTCGGCCCAAGGGCGGCACCGCGCCGATGTAAACGCGAGCAGTTTCCCGCTGCGGATGCGCGCCGATGTGCAGGGCCTCCGAGGACGCTGAACGCAACCAATAAGCGAGGGACACCAGCGGCACCCGCTCAGCCAGTTGCGCGACAAACGCTGCCACCGGAATTTCTTCCAGCAGATGCCGCATGCGTGTCTGCTCGGGACGTGCCAGATCGAGGAACAATTCCAGCACTGCGATCACCAGCGCGTGGCCATCCCTCAGCCGCACCGCACTGATCGGCGCATCCGTCGGGCAACCGGCCAGACCGAAAGCCAGCACGTACTCGTCATCCTGTTCGCCGACGCTCAACCACAGGTCGTGGTGATGTTCGAGCATCGCCAGGGCTTCGCCGCCATCGAGTTGCACGGCGAACTTGGCGCTCAACTCGTGGAAACGCGGGTGGCTTTGCAGGCTGTCGAGGATCTGGCCCGCCAGCGGACGCGTATCGAGCAGCATCTGCCGGTCGATCCCGGCGCTAGGACTGAGCATCAGGTTGCGCACATCGTCGCCCGCCGCCGTCCTTGGCCCCAACCCGGCGGCCAGCAGGCTGTCGATCAAGGCCGACTGCTCGCTGCCAATCCCGCGAATTTGCAGGTTGGCGCGGTTGGTCGCCTCGATCACCCCGCCAGCAAAGCGTTCAGCCGCATCGGCGACGGCGACGGCCTGATCGGCACTGATCGAGCCGCCATTCAACTTGATCCGACAGATCCCGCCATCCAGCGCCGGGACGATACGCAGCAACCCCGGGCAGGCCGAGGGGCGTAGGGCGGTGGACATCGGGCGTTCGTTCAAGGGGGCGACCGGCAGAGTGGGAAAGGCGCTTCGCGGGCGAAGGCGCGGTATTATGCCTGCTTTGTCAGGCGGCATGAAAAGCCTGCCCGTCGGAACAGTCCGTTTGAGGACTATTTTTGAGGACTGTAGATGTCACCCTGGCTGACAGTAGTAGGAATCGGTGAAGACGGCTTCAAGGGCCTGGGCAAAAACGCCCGACGGGCTCTGCTGGGCGCTTCGCGGATCATTGGCGGCCAGCGCCAACTGGATTTGTTGCCGGTGTGTATTCGCGGCGAGCGGCAGTTGTGGCCGAGTCCGTTTTCCCTGGCCCCGGTGCTTGAGCGCCATGGCGAGCCTGTTTGTGTGCTGGCCAGTGGCGACCCGATGTTCTTCGGCGTCGGCGCCAGCCTCACGCGGCAAGTGCCCGCCGAGCAGATGCTGATCCTGCCGGCGCCCTCCTCTTGCAGCCTCGCGGCGGCGCGCATGGGCTGGCCGTTACAGGAGGTGGTGACGCTTTCGGTGGTGGCGCGCCCGGTCGCCGCGCTCAATGCGCACGTGTCCAGTGGCATGCGGTTGCTGGTGCTGAGCAATGACGGACAGAGCCCGGCGGCGATTGCGGCGTTGCTGCGTGAACGCGGTTTTGGACCGAGCCGGCTGAGCGTCCTGGAACATTTGGGCGGTGATACCGAACGGCGAATCAACGGCGTTGCCAGCGACTGGACCTCATCAGCCGTTGCCGATCTCAACGTGATCGCCATCGAATGCATCGCCGAACCCGGCACCGCGCGGCTTTCACGCCTGGCCGGTCTGCCGGATTCAGCTTTCCAGCATGACGGCCAACTGACCAAACGCGACGTGCGTGCCATCACCCTCGCCCGCCTCGCACCGACACCCGGCGAACTGCTGTGGGACATCGGCGCCGGCAGCGGCTCGATCGGCATCGAATGGATGCGCGCTCACCCGAGTTGCCGGACATTGGCCATCGAGGCCGATGACGGTCGGCAACTGTTGATCGAACACAACCGCGATGCCCTTGGCGTTCCAGGCCTGCAATTGATTCGCGGCAGCGCGCCGCAAGCCTTGGCCGGGCTCGAACGGCCGGACGCGATTTTCATCGGCGGCGGCGTGACCCGCGACGGCGTGCTCGACACCTGCTGGACTGCGCTGAAACCCGGCGGTCGACTGATCGCCAACGCCGTCACCCTGCAAAGCGAAATGACCCTGATGGCTTGGCGCGAACTGCATGGCGGTGAGCTGACGCGCATTCATATCGCTCAGGCGCAACCGCTTGGCGAGTTCGACACCTGGCGCCAGGCGCTGCCGATCACTTTGCTCGATGTGACGAAGCCGCTCGATGCGTGACGAAACCGCCGAACAACCCGCGCCCTTGCGCAGCGGCCTGACCACCGGCAGTTGCGCCACGGCCACCAGCCTCGCCGCTGCACGTTTGTTGCTGAGCGGCTCTTATGCGGACGCAGTCGAGATCATCCTGCCCAAAGGCAAGCAGGTGCAGATGCGCCTGGAATTCTGCCGATTGATCGATGACGGTGCCGAGGCTGGAACGATCAAGGACGCCGGTGATGACCCGGACGTAACTCACGGTGCGCTGCTCTATTCCTACGTACGGCTGGGTACCGAGCCGGGCATTCGTTTTATCGCCGGTCGTGGCGTCGGCACTGTCACCCGGCCGGGTTTGGTGTTGGGCGTCGGCGAACCCGCGATTAACCCGGTGCCGCGCAAAATGATCACCGATCACCTGACCTTGCTGGCCGAAGAACTCGATTACCGCGGCGGTTTCGAGGTCACGGTCAATGTCGAGGGCGGTGAAGCCCTGGCGCTGAAAACCATGAACCCGCGCCTCGGGATTCTCGGCGGACTGTCGATCCTGGGCACCAGCGGCATCGTCCGGCCGTTTTCCTGCGCGGCCTACATCGCCTCGATCCACCAAGGCATCGACGTCGCCAAAACCAACGGTTACCTGCACATCGCCGCCTGCACCGGCAACGCCAGCGAAGACACCATGCGCCGGGTCTACAACTTGCCGGAAATCGCCTTGATCGAAATGGGCGACTTCGTTGGCGCCGTGCTCAAGCACCTGCGCAAAGTACCTGTGGATAAACTCAGCATTTGCGGCGGCTTCGGCAAGATCTAGCAAGACTGGCGGCGGGGCATATGGATTTGCACAGTCGGCATTCGAGCATCGACTTGCCGCAACTGGCTGAGTGGGCGGCGGCGATTGGGGCTGATGCCTCTTTGCAGCAATCGATCCGTGAGGCGAATACCAGTCAGCAGGCGTTGGCGATGGCCAGCGCTGTCGGGATCGCGCTCGGGGATGAAGTATGTCGGCATGCCCTGGAGTTTGCTCGCAGCGTGGTGCCGGCGCAGGTTCAGGTTGAGGTGTTTGCGATTGATCGCCAGGGTGGGATTGTTGGCCATGCCGAACCCCCTGTGGCGAGGGAGCTTGCTCCCGCTTGAGTGCGCAGCACTCACAAAATGGGTGGCATTGCGTGAATTTTGGGGCCGCTGCGCAGCCCGACGCGAGCAAGCTCGCTCGCCACAGGTGATGTGGTTGGCCTTAGCTTTTTTAACTGACCGGGAGACTTTCAATGAAGCGCGTGTTGTTGCTGGGTGGCGTGACGGAAGCTTTGGCCATTGCCCGGACGCTTGGCCCGGAACACATTTACAGCCTGGCCGGTGTCGGTCGAGTGCCGACGGATCTGACCTGTCAGGTTCGCGTCGGCGGTTACGGTGGCGCTGAAGGCCTGGCTCAATTCATTCGCGATCAAGGCATTGAACTGCTGCTGGACGCTACTCACCCCTACGCCGCACAAATCAGCCAAAACGCTGCGACCGCAACGCAGTTGAGCGGCGTCCCATGCTGGGCGCTGCGGCGCCCGGCATGGCAACCACAGGTTGGGGACAACTGGCGGGAAGTCAGCGACTGGGCAGAATTGATCGAAGCGCTAAAACCATTCCGACGACCGCTGTTCACCCTCGGTCGCGAGCCCTTGCAGCACCTGCACGAAATCCCGCAGGAGCAATTCTGGACCTTGCGCGCACTCGACGTTTACCCCGGCAACGAACGCTGCGAAGTCATCGGCGCCCGTGGGCCGTTCGTGATCGAAGATGAACGCGAACTGTTCGAACGGCGACAGATCGATGTGCTAATCAGCAAAAACAGCGGCAGCACCGCTACCGAACCGAAACTGGAAGTGGCGCGGGAACGTGGGGTGCCAGTGTTGGTGTTGAAGCGGCCGGTGTTGGCGGGGGTTGAGCGGGAGTTTGGGGCGGTGGCCGATGTCTTGGCAGCACTGGCAAATGCCATCTGACTGACGAATGAATAATTCGTGGCGAGGGGGCTTGCCCCCGCTTGAGTGCGTGGCGCTCACAAAAGATGGGACTGCTACGCAGTCCAACGGGAGCAAGCTCCCTCGCCACAGCAAGCCCCCTCGCCACAGGATTGTGGGCTCGCCTCAACTCTTCCGGCACTCCGAATCGAAGCCGCTACACTCTTTTGAAAGTTCGCTGCGACACCACACCGCACGCCGCTTTTTTACTTATCGGCCCTGATCAGGCTAAATAGCCGCGCCTGATCGCCCACCCAACCGGATTTGTCCCATGTCCCGACAACGGCTCGCATTTACCTGGATCGCCTGCTTCGCAGTGCTGTTCAACATGCTCGCCATGCCGTTGACCGGAGCGATGGCGCAGTCGGCGAAATCACCCGCCGAGCAATTGCTGTGGGGCAGTTTCTGCACGTCCAGCGGCACCAAGATGGTGGCGATTTCCCTGGGCACTTTTGAGCAGAAAGCCCCGCAAAACGACGATCACTCCAACATGCAACATTGCTGGTGCTGCTCGGGCTCTGCGCCGTTGGTGGCGCTGCCGGGGCATGTGCCGCAGCTGTATTTCGCGCGGTACGAGGCCAATCGAAGCCTGCCTGCCGCCTCTCTCGATACGCCGACACCGCGCCAGCAATGGCCGAGTCTCAACCCCCGCGCGTCCCCTCTGGTGTGATTCCTTCTCGCAATTGACCTGCGTATTGAATCGTTCTGGAGAACTGCCATGTTGAACAAACTCATCGTTCTGGCCGCATTGCTGCTGCCTGCCTGTTTTGCCAATGCTCACGAATACAAGGCCGGCGAGCTCGAAATCGCTCACCCGTGGTCGCAAGAGTTGCCACCGAACGCGCCGACCGTGGCGGCTTACTTCGTGATTCACAACAACGGCAAAACCGCTGACCGTTTGCTGAGCGTCGACTCGCCGATTTCCAGCGAAGCCCAATTGCATGAGCACATCATGCAGAACGATTTGATGAAAATGCAGCAGGTGCCAAGCGTCGAAATCCCTGCCGGCGGCAACGTTACTTTTGCGCCGATGGCCTATCACGTAATGCTGCTGAACCTGAAAGATCGTAGCCTGCTGAGCGACGGCAAACGCTTCCCGCTGACCATGCATTTCGAGAAGTCCGGCGACGTGACGGTTGAAGTCGCGGTGCAGAAAAAGGCCCCGGACGGCATGCAAGAGCATATGCACGCCCAGTAATCGCCAACCCAAAAAACGCCCGTGCGCGCCCCTAGCGCCAGGTTATCCGTGCGCCGCCGTCAGCCCTTGAGCCTGACCCGTGGCAGCTGGATCAGCCTGTTCGCCATGCTGATGATCTTTATCGGTCCGCTGATTTCTCAGTCGATGCCGATGGATCAACGCGCCTCAATGTCTATGAGCATGTCGATGGACATGAGCATGGACGGCCACGGCGAACACGCTGAAGAACAAGCCGCCGAACATTGCCCACCCGCCGCAGAGCACCACGCGCTCTGGGAAAAATGCGGCTATTGCAGCCTGCTGTTCAACTGCCCGGCGCTTACGGGTGGGCAGTCTTTCGCCGCATTCGATACACCGCACGCCACCACCTTCACCGCACCCGCCACTCGCCTGGGCCACGCCCGGCAAACCTTCTTCCCCGGCGCTCGAACCCGCGCCCCGCCTGTCGTTTCGTAAACACGCACCTTGATCTCACACGGTTTAGAAGACAGCCAAAGCAACCTGTGGGAATGAGTTTTTGTGGTGAGGGGGCTTGCCCCCGTTGGGTCGCGAAGCGGTCCAAAAACCTGCAATCGCGGTGTACCAGGTACACCGCGTGCATTGGTTTACGACTGCTTCGCAGCCGAACGGGGAAAGCCCCTCGCCACAAAAGCCCGCTCCCACAAGGATTGCGCACGCTGCCGGCCGTGTCGTTTACGACTGTTCGATGGAAATTGTCATGTCCCGCTTTTCTGCTGACACACGCTTGAGCTGCACCCCGACCTCCTTTGCCCTGAACGAATCCCGACTGCGTTTCAGGCACGCTATTGCCGTCCTTTGCGGCGTTTTGCTGACCCCGATAGTGCTGGCTGATGAACATGCCGAGCACACCGAAGAACTGAGCCCAACCGTGATCACCGCCATCGCGCCGAGCTCGCCGCTGACCATCGTCACCAACCCCAAGGACCCGCGCCAACCGGTGCCGGCCAGTGACGGTGGCGATTACCTGAAGACCATTCCCGGCTTCGCTTTAGTCCGAAATGGCGGCACCAACGGCGATCCGGTGCTGCGCGGCATGTTCGGCTCGCGGCTGAACATCCTTACCAACGGCAGCATGATGCTCGGCGCCTGTCCCGGCCGGATGGACGCGCCGACCTCGTACATCTCGCCGGAAACCTACGACAAACTCACCGTCATCAAAGGCCCCCAAACCGTGCTTTGGGGACCGGGAGCATCAGCCGGCACAGTCCTCTTCGACCGCGAACCGGAACACTTCGGTGAACTCGGCACCCGCGTGAACGCCAGCGTGCTGGCCGGCTCCAACGGCCGTTTCGACAAAGTGGTGGACGCCGCTGCCGGCGGGTCGTTGGGCTACGTGCGGGTGATCGGCAACACCGCGCATTCGGACGACTACAAGGACGGCAACAACGACACCGTAGCGTCGCGTTACGACAAGTGGAACGGCGACGTGGCGGTGGGCTGGACCCCGGACGCCGACACCTTGCTGGAGCTGACCGCCGGCAAGGGCGATGGCGAAGCGCGTTACGCCGGGCGGGGCATGGACGGTACGCAATTCAAGCGCGAAAGCCTCGGGTTGCGGTTCGAGAAATCCAACATCGGCGACGTGCTGGATAAGGTCGAGGCGCAGGTCTACTACAACTACGCCGACCACGTGATGGACAACTACACCCTGCGCACACCGTCCGGCACCGGGATGATGTCCGGGCCGATGGCCTCCAACGTCGACCGGCGCACTCTCGGCGCACGGATCAAAGCCACTTGGCACTGGGCCGATCTGCAACTGATCAGCGGCCTCGACGCGCAGACCAACGAACACCGTCAACGCAGCGCCATGGGCGTCGACGCCTACAAGGAACAGCCATACACCAAGGACGCCGACTTCCATAACTATGGGGTGTTCAGCGAACTGACCTGGTACGCCGCCGACCGTGATCGGCTGATTACCGGCGCGCGGGTGGACCGTGCTTCGGCCAAGGATTATCGGCAGACCATCGGCTCCGGGATGATGAGCATGCCGAACCCGACCGCCGACAAGACCCGCGCCGACACCCTGCCGAGCGGCTTCGTCCGTTATGAGCATGACTTGGCCAACAGCCCGACCACGCTCTACGCCGGCCTCGGCCACAGCGAGCGCTACCCGGATTACTGGGAGCTGTTTTCGCCCAAGTCCGGCCCGGCCGGTTCAGTGAATGCCTTTGATTCGATCAAACCGGAAAAAACCACCCAGCTCGACTTCGGCCTGCAATACAAGACCGAAGACCTCGAAGCCTGGGCATCGGGTTATGTCGGCCAAGTGCGCGACTACATCCTGTTCAACTACACACCGGGGATGATGGGCACGACCTCGCAAGCGCAGAACATCGACGCGCGAATCATGGGCGGCGAACTCGGTGCGGCTTACAAGTTGACCTCCAACTGGAAGGCCGACGCGACCCTGGCCTATGCCTGGGGCAAGAACAGCAGCGACGGTAAAGCGCTACCGCAAATGCCGCCGCTGGATGCGCGCTTCGGCCTGACCTACAGCGAAGACAACTGGAGTGCTGGAGCCTTGTGGCGTGTGGTTGCGGCGCAAAACCGCATCGACCAGAACAAGGGCAACGTGGTCGGCAAGGACTTCGACAAGAGCGCAGGGTTCGGCGTGTTCTCGCTTAACGGCGCGTACCGCATCAACAAGAACTGGAAGGTCAGCAGCGGCGTCGACAACCTGTTCGGCAAGGCGTACGCCGAGCATTTGAACCTGGCCGGTAACGCCGGTTTCGGCTATCCGGCCAATGACCCGCAAGCCATCAACGAACCGGGGCGCACGCTCTGGACCAAGGTCGATATGAGCTTCTAAAAGCTTCGCGGGCAAGCCTCGCTCCTACAGGTCCAACACCGGCCATGTGGGAGCGAGCCTGCTCGCGATTGACTGCGCAGCAGTCACCGGACAACAACAAAAGACTCAAGCCAAGCGGAGCACCTGATGAAACAACCCAAACCGAATTTCTACAACCTGGCCTGGCGTTGGCATTTCTATGCCGGGCTATTCGTCGCGCCATTCATGGTGATGCTGGCCCTGACCGGCACCCTTTACCTGTTCAAACCGCAACTCGACCCGCTGATGTACGCCAGCCTGATGAACGTCCCGGCCGGGCATCACACGGTGTCCGCCGATGACCTGGCCAAGCGGGTGAAAGAGGCCTATCCACAAGGCCAGATCAAACAATACCTGCCGCCGGTCAACGCCGAACGCAGCGCACAGTTTGTCGTGATCAATGCCGGTCACGAGCTCAACGTCTTCATCGACCCGTACCACGGCGACATCCTCGGTGAGCAAGACGCCAAGAAAAACCTGCAAGCCCTCGCCCGGGCAATTCACGGCGAGTTGCTGATCGGCACCGTCGGTGATCGACTGGTCGAACTCGCCGCTGGCTGGGGCGTAGTGCTGGTGGTGTCCGGGGTATTTCTGTGGTGGCCGCGCGGTCAGTATGCTGGCGTGTTGTGGCCACGTTTCAGCCGTCGCGGTCGTGCGCTGTGGCGCGACCTGCACGCCGTAACCGGGTTCTGGGGCGCGGCATTCTTGCTGGTGATGCTGCTCAGCGGCATGACCTGGACCGGTTTCTGGGGCAAGCAATACGCCGAAGTCTGGAACCGCTTCCCGGCGGCAATGTGGAACGACATGCCGAAGTCCGACGTCGAGGCCCGCAGCCTCAACAGCGCCACCCGCCAGACCGTGCCCTGGGCCATGGAAAACACGCCGATGCCAATGTCCGGCGACCACGCCGAGCACATGGCTCACGGTGCCGCGCCGGCCGGTCCTGCGGCGCCGACCATCAACCTGCAAGACGTACAAAACCTAGCCGTGCAACGCAAGGTCGAACCGGGTTACAGCATCACCTTGCCGACCACCGCCACCGGCGTGTTCACCATCGCGGTGTTCGCCGACGACCCGCGCAACGACGCCACCCTGCACGTCGATCAGTACACCGGCAAGGTTCTCGCCATGACGTGCGCTACGAGCAATACGGCGCCGTCGCCCGAGCCACGGAAATCGGCGTGATGCTGCATGAAGGCAAGATGTTTGGTGCGTTCAATCAGATCATCGTGCTGCTGATTTGCCTGATGATTCTGCTCAGCGCGGTCAGTGGCGTGGTGATCTGGTGGAAGCGTCGGCCGGACGGCCAGTTCGGTGTTCCGCCGCTGCGCCACGACCTGCCGAAATGGAAAACCGGCGTAGCTATCATGCTGGTGCTGGCGGTGATTTTTCCGCTGGTGGGCGCCTCGTTGATTGTCGTGTGGGTGCTGGATCGGCTGCTGCTGTCGCGCTTCAATCGACAAACTGAATCTGCTTCATCTTCATCATGAGTGAGGCGAGATGCGTGCGTTAGAGGGATCTGTAGACTTCGCGCGCTTATCTCCCGGTCACTTTTTGTGTTACTGTATAACGCACACATGCCGTATTAATCGCAGCCTAAAAGCCCTCATCGCGAGCAAGCCCGCTCCCACATTGGAATGCGATCAAATGTGGGAGCGGGCGTGCTCGCGAAGGCGTCATCAGCAACACCAAAAATCTTAGAGTAAACGCATGACATCGCTGAACCTCACAAACCTCGCCTGGACACCCCTGGGCCTCGGCCACTGCCATCACCAGTTCCAACTGCGTGACGCCTCGTTGCACGTGGCCGCCGGTGAGTTTGTCGGGTTGATCGGCCCCAACGGCAGTGGCAAGACCAGCCTGCTGCGTTGCGCCTATCGCTTCAGCAAACCCGACAGCGGCGAGGTTCAACTCGAGCATCACAACGTCTGGAAGCAATCCTCGCGCTGGTGCGCGCAACGCATTGCCGTGGTCCTGCAAGAATTCCCCGACGCCTTCGGCCTCACCGTCGAGGAAGTGGTCGCCATGGGCCGCACGCCGCACAAAGGCCTGTTCGACGGCGACACCATCGAAGACCGAAACCTCGCCACTCAGGCGCTGGAATCGGTCGGCCTAAAAGGCTTCGAAGACCACGCCTTCGCCACCCTTTCCGGCGGAGAAAAACAACGCGTGATCCTCGCCCGCGCCCTGGCCCAGCAACCGCAACTGCTGATCCTCGACGAGCCGACCAACCACCTCGACCCGCGCTATCAGCTCGAACTGCTGCAACTGGTCAAACGCCTGAACATCGGCACCCTGGCGAGCATCCACGACCTCAACCTGGCCGCCGCTTTCTGTGATCGTTTGTACGTAATCAACCACGGCCGCATCGTCGCCAGCGGCACACCGAAAGAAGTCCTGACCGCGCTGCTGCTGCGCGAGGTTTTCGGCGTCGAAGCGCTGATCGACGAACACCCCCTCCACGGCTACCCCCGAATCACCTGGATAACCCAATAATGACTGTGCGTTCCCTGCTCTGTGTCGCTCTGTTGCTGGGCAGTGCCCACGCCGTTGCCGAGGCGACGAAATACCCGCTGACCGTTCAGAGCTGCAACCGCGACGTGACGTTCAAGCAAGCGCCGAAACACGCGGTCAGCCACGACATCAACATGACCCAGATGATGCTCGCCCTCGGCCTCAAACCGCACATGGCCGGCTACAGCGGCGTGACCGGTTGGAAGTCGGTGACGCCCGAGATGCAGACCATCCTCGACGGTCTGCCGGAACTGGCGGCGAAGTACCCGTCGGTGGAAACCCTGCTCAACGCCAACGTCGATTTCTTCTTCGCCGGTTGGGATTACGGCATGCGCGTCGGCGGTGACCTGACGCCGCAAACGCTGCAACCGTTGGGCATCAACGTCTACGAGCTGACCGAATCCTGCGCCTTCGTCATGAAGCGCCCGGCGGCCAGCCTGAACGACACCTACAACGACCTGCGCAACCTCGGCAAAATCTTCGACGTGCAGGATCGCGCCAACGCCTTGATCGCCGAGATGCAGGAACAAGTCGCCGAGGTGCGCAAGGATCTGCCGGCGGACAAACCACGCGTCTTCCTCTACGACAGCGGCGAAGACCGGGCCATGACCTCCGGGCGCCTCGGCATGCCACAAGCGCTGATCGATGCGGCGGGAGGGCAAAATATTCTGGATGACGTCGAGGCCAGTTGGACGCGGGTTAATTGGGAGAACGTGATCGAGCGCAATCCGCAGGTGATCGTGATCGTCGACTACGGCGAAGTTACGGCCGAGCAGAAAGAGCAATTCCTGCTGAACAACAAAGCCCTGCAATCGGTGGACGCGATCAAGAACCAGCGCTTTATCGTCATTCCGTACGTGCAAGCCACGCCGGGGATCGACAACGTGCTGGCGGTGGAAACCCTGGCCAAAGGGTTCCACGGCGAATGATCGACCGTCGCTATGCCTTGTTGCTGACCGCCCTCGGCGCACTGTTGCTGGTGTCGTGCGTGGTGTCGCTGGGCTTTGGCCCGGCGCGGGTGCCGGTGGACGTGGTGTGGCGGATTTTGCTGCACAAGATGTTGGGAGTCGGCGCTCCGGACTGGGCTACCGGGCAGGAACATATCGTCTGGCTGATCCGCGTGCCGCGCATGTTGCTCGGCGCGTTGGTCGGGGCCGGGCTGGCGTTGATCGGCGCGGTGTTGCAAGCGGTGACGCGCAATCCGCTGGCTGATCCGCATCTGCTTGGCGTCACTTCAGGCGCGACCCTTGGCGCGGTGATTGTGGTGCTGCATGTCGGGGAGATCGTCGGGTTGCTGACCTTGCCGATTGCGGCGTTTATCGGCGCGCTGGTAAGCATGCTGATCGTGCTGATGATCGCCAATCGCAATGGGCGGCTGGACAGTGATCGGTTGCTGTTGTGTGGTGTGGCGGTGTCGTTTGTGATGATGGCGATTGCCAATTTGCTGCTGTTTCTGGGGGATCATCGCGCGAGTTCCGCGGTGATGTTCTGGATGCTTGGCGGGCTCGGGTTGGCGCGCTGGGAATTGCTGGCGGTGCCGGCGGCCGGTGTGTTGCTCGGATTGGTTTTGTTGCTGGGGATGGCACGGCCGTTGAATGCGTTGATGGCGGGTGAGCAGACTGCCGTGACGTTGGGTTTGAATGCTCGCACGGTGCGGTTGCGGGTGTTTTTGATTGCTTCGCTGATGACCGGCGTGCTTGTTTCGATCAGTGGGTCGATTGGGTTTGTCGGGCTGATGGTGCCGCACATTGCGCGGCGGTTGGTCGGCGCGGAGCATCGCAGATTGTTACCCGTCTGCGTGTTGCTCGGCAGCCTCTTCCTCGTTTGGGTCGACGTCGCCGCCCGTACCCTGATCGCCCCCGAAGATTTGCCGATTGGCGTCGCCACCGCCGCCATCGGCGGCCTGTTCTTCATCGGCCTGATGCGCCGCCGCTAATCCCACAAACACACCCCAAAACCCTGTGGGAGTGAGCCTGCTCGCGATGACGGCGGCACATCCAACATCTCTGTGACTGACCCACCGCGATCGCGAGCAGGCTCGCTCCCACAGTGGATTTGTGGTCGTCTGTTTGTTTTGTGTGTTTAAGCGGATGCCAAAACACCTGAACTTTCCCACGGCTTTTTCAGGTTGCCGTGTGGCAAGCAGATTCTCTAGTCTTTGGCTGTCGCTGAACATTCAGCGATCGGGTGTGAGAAACCCGGGAAACAGATTTGTTTGAATCAAGCGCAAGTACCACCATAATTGCCGCCAGCTATCCGCTGCCTGTAATGCTCTATGGCGGCTGTGTGCGGGCGGACTTCGGTCCGGCCGGTTCTCTGTTGCCGGTTTTCTCACCCTGCACATAGCCGCCACCCCTTTCCGTGTGAGAAACGGAAAGTGATGGCTCCAGACATGAACAGGGAAATCAAATGACTAAGAAACTCGTACCCGACCCACCCATCACCACTCACACCTCAACCGAAAACGTGCTCAAAGACCGCGAAGCCATCAACCGCGCGATCGATCTCTACCTCAATCCGCCCGCCCCCTACGCCGAAAAACCGCGCCGGCCGAGCACCATGTACATGATCGCCCCGGACGTCGACACCGAAAGCCTGCTGGCCAACGCCTGTGAATCGCTGGCCTCAGCAAGTGTCCTGGCCAGCGACTTCGCCAACAACCTGATCGGCCCGCAACGCCACACCGCGTTGGCGATCCAGAAATCATCATGCAAGCAGAACTGGCCGTGAACCGCGCCCTCGACAACGTCGTCCCGGCCTAGCCACACCGCAAACCCTGTGGGAGCGAGCCTGCTCGCGAAGACGGCGGCACATTCAGAATCAATGTGACTGACCCACCGCTATCGCGAGCAGGCTCGCGCCCACGGAGATTTGCGGCCCTTCGCCCCGATGTGGCGCATCCTGACGCACCGTCGCCCCAGCCCCGTGCCTTTTATGGTGCGCCACCCTCGTCGCTCTACCGCTCTAATACGACATTTCCTTACCTTTTGCCGACCGGGCACAGCCCTTGCAAAACAGCTTTCAGTAGTCCGCATCTGCCAATCAAAAAAAATTAAACGTTCATGGAGATCGCACAATGAAGCGTCGCAGCTTGATCAAGGCTTTCACACTCACGGCATCCATTGCCGCGATGGGCATGACCTGGACTGTCCAGGCCGCAGAGACCATTAAGGTCGGCATCCTGCACTCCCTGTCCGGGACCATGGCGATCTCCGAAACATCCCTCAAAGACATGGCGTTGATGACCATCGACGAAATCAACGCCAAGGGCGGCGTCAACGGCAAGATGCTGGAACCGGTAGTCGTCGACCCAGCCTCGAACTGGCCGCTGTTCGCCGAAAAGAGCCGTCAGTTGCTGACCCAGGACAAAGTGGCCGTGGTGTTCGGTTGCTGGACCTCGGTGTCGCGTAAATCGGTGTTGCCGGTGTTCGAAGAGCTCAACGGCTTGCTGTTCTACCCGGTGCAATACGAAGGCGAAGAAATGTCGCCGAACGTGTTCTACACCGGCGCCGCGCCAAACCAACAGGCAATCCCGGCGGTGGAATACCTGATGAGCGACGAAGGCGGCAGCGCCAAGCGCTTCTTCCTGCTGGGCACCGACTACGTTTACCCGCGCACCACCAACAAAATCCTGCGCTCGTTCCTGCACTCCAAAGGTGTAGCGGACAAGGACATCGAAGAGGTCTACACCCCCTTCGGCCATGCCGATTACCAAACCATCGTGGCCAACATCAAAAAATTCTCGGCCGGCGGCAAGACTGCCGTCATCTCGACCGTCAACGGCGACTCCAACGTGCCGTTCTACAAAGAACTGGCCAACCAGGGCCTGAAAGCCACCGACGTTCCCGTCGTGGCGTTCTCGGTAGGCGAAGAAGAACTGCGTGGCATCGACACCAAACCGCTGGTGGGTAACCTCGCGGCGTGGAACTACTTCGAATCGGTCGAGAACCCGGTGAACAAGAAGTTCGTAGCGGACTGGAAAGCCTACGCCAAGAAACACAACCTGCCGGGCGCCGACAAAGCGGTGACCAACGACCCGATGGAAGCCACCTACGTCGGCATCCACATGTGGGCGCAAGCGGCTGAAAAGGCCAAGTCCACTGACGTCGACAAGGTTCGTGAAGCGTTGGCCGGGCAGACGTTTGCCGCGCCGTCGGGTTACACCCTGACCATGGACAAGACCAACCATCACCTGCACAAGCCGGTGATGATCGGCGAGATTCAGGCCGACGGTCAGTTCAACGTGGTGTGGCAGACCGAAGGGCCGATCCGCGCCCAGCCGTGGAGCCCGTTTATCGATGGCAACGACAAGAAGCCGGATTATGCGGTGAAGAGCAACTAAGCCACTGGGTGTCAGGGCCCGAGCACGAAGCCCGGGCCTGACGCAATTCCCTGTGGGAGCGGGCTGTTGTGGCGAGGGGGCTTGCCCCGTTGGGCTGCGAAGCAGCCCCAAGACCTGCAACCGCGGTGTATCCGGTACACCGGGGGTAATGGTTTTACGACTGCTTCGCAGCCGAACGGGGGCAAGCCCCCTCGCCACATGAGTCTGCTCCCACATTGTCCGCGCAAGGCGACTTTCTATGCCCACCGCCCTTTACCGCCTCATCCTCGCTATCGCGCTTTTATTGCCGATGACAGCCCACGCCGGCGACGCCGAAGATTTCGTCGCCGCCAATCCCGTGCAGCAAGCCAAGCTTCTGGAAACCTGGGCCGCGCAGCCCGATCCGGCCCGTGTCGAACTGATCAACGCATTGCAACAAGGCGAATTGACCGTCGACGGCCAGCCGAAAACCCTACGCCTGAATAACCGCCTGCGGGGTCTGATCGACACCGCGTTGGCTAGCCACCAATTGCTCGCCGCCGACACCAAAATCCGTCTGGCCGCTGCGCAGCAATTGCAGAAAAGCGCCAAACCCGCGCAGCTGAAATTTCTCGACCAGCAACTGGCGGGCGAAAAAGACGAAAGCGTTCACGCCGCCCTGAGCCTCGCGCTGGCCAACCTGCAACTGGTGGACACCGACCCGGCCGTGCGCCTCGCCGCCGTGCGTTTGCTCGGTGAAACCGGCGACCCGCTGGCCCGTACGCGCCTCGAAGGTTTACTCGAACCCGGCGTCGAAGCCGATGCCGGCGTGCGCAACTACGCCGCTGAAACCAGCCTCGCGCAGGTCAAACACAAACTGCTGATCGGCGAGATTCTCGGCGAAGCGTTCAGCGGCATGTCGCTGGGCTCGATTCTGTTACTAGCGGCCCTAGGATTGGCGATCACCTTCGGCCTGCTCGGCGTGATCAACATGGCCCACGGCGAGATGCTGATGCTCGGCGCCTACTCGACTTACGTAGTGCAACTGATGTTCCAGCGCTTCGCCCCGCAAGCCATCGAGTTCTATCCGCTGATCGCGTTGCCAGTAGCGTTTTTCGTCACCGCCGCCATTGGCATGGCGCTGGAGCGCACGGTGATTCGTCACCTCTACGGCCGCCCGCTGGAAACCCTGCTCGCCACGTGGGGTATCAGCCTGATGCTGATTCAGCTGGTGCGCCTGGTGTTCGGCGCGCAGAACGTTGAAGTGGCCAACCCGGCATGGCTTTCGGGCGGGATTCAAGTGCTGCCCAACCTCGTGCTGCCCTACAACCGCATCGTGATCATCGCCTTCGCGCTGTTTGTGGTGGTGCTGACCTGGCTGCTGCTGAACAAGACACGGTTGGGCCTGAACGTGCGCGCCGTCACTCAAAACCGCAACATGGCCGCCTGCTGCGGCGTGCCGACCGGGCGGGTGGACATGCTCGCCTTCGGCCTCGGCTCAGGCATCGCCGGGCTCGGTGGCGTGGCGCTCAGCCAGATCGGCAACGTCGGCCCGGACCTCGGACAAAGCTACATCATCGACTCGTTCCTGGTGGTGGTGCTCGGCGGTGTCGGCCAGTTGGCCGGTAGTGTGTTTGCCGCGTTCGGCTTGGGCATCGCCAACAAAATTCTCGAACCGCAAATCGGTGCCGTACTCGGCAAAATCCTGATCCTCGCGCTGATCATTCTGTTTATCCAGAAACGTCCGCAAGGCCTCTTCGCACTGAAAGGACGGGTGATCGACTGATGAACCAACCTCTTCTAGTCACGGCCACCCAAAAGGCCGGCCCAAAAATCACCTTCGCTGTCGGCGCCGTCATTCTGGTGTTGCTATTGGCGATGCCGCTGATGTCGCTGCTCTCGCCCGTTAGTGTTTTTCACGTCTCGGCCTACACGCTGACGCTGGTGGGCAAGATTCTTTGCTACGCCATCGTCGCCCTGGCGCTGGATCTGGTCTGGGGTTATGCCGGGCTGTTGTCGCTGGGTCACGGTCTGTTTTTCGCCCTCGGCGGCTACGCCATGGGCATGTACCTGATGCGCCAAGCCTCGGGCGATGTCTTGCCGGCGTTCATGACGTTCCTGTCGTGGACCGAATTGCCGTGGTACTGGACCGGCACCAGCAGCTTCCTCTGGTCGATGTGCCTGGTGGTGTTGGCGCCGGGGTTGTTGGCCTTGGTGTTCGGCTTCTTCGCCTTCCGCTCGCGGATCAAAGGCGTGTATTTCTCGATCATGACCCAAGCCCTGACCTTCGCCGGAATGCTGCTGTTTTTCCGCAACGAAACCGGGTTTGGCGGCAACAACGGCTTTACCAATTTCCGCACCATTCTCGGGTTTGGCATTACTGAACCTGGGACGCGGGCGGTGTTGTTTTTCGCCACGGTGGTGTTGCTGGTGGCGAGTCTGTTTATCGGTTGGCGCTTGGCGCAGAGCAAGTTCGGCCGGGTGTTGACCGCGTTGCGCGATGCCGAAAACCGGCTGATGTTCTGCGGTTACGACCCACGCGGTTTCAAGTTGTTTGTCTGGGTGCTGAGCGCGGTGTTGTGCGGTTTGGCCGGTGCGTTGTACGTGCCGCAAGTGGGGATCATCAACCCTAGCGAAATGTCGCCGACCAACTCGATTGAAGCGGCAGTGTGGGTGGCGTTGGGCGGTCGTGGCACGCTGATCGGGCCGTTGCTCGGAGCGGGCGTGGTCAACGGCATGAAGAGCTGGTTCACCGTGGCGTTCCCGGAATACTGGCTGTTTTTCCTTGGCACGCTGTTCATCGTCGTAACCCTTTACCTGCCTAAAGGCGTGATCGGGCTGCTGAAAAAAGAGGTGAACAATGAGAGTCACTGCGACGGCGGAATTCATGCTCGAACCGGTCTTTTTCCGCCAGAACCGAACAAGGACGCTGGCACCAGCCGCGACAGCATCGGCCTCGGCCAAAGTGCCGGCCCCGGCCTGGACACTCGCCACGGCACGATCCTGACCCTGGAAGACATCAGCGTCAGCTTCGATGGCTTCAAGGCGCTGAACAATCTGAACCTGTACATCGGCGTCGGCGAACTGCGCTGCATCATTGGCCCCAACGGCGCGGGCAAGACCACACTGATGGACGTGATCACCGGCAAGACTCGCCCGAGTCACGGCAAGGCCTGGTTCGGTGAAACCATGGATTTGACGCTGATGAGCGAAGTGCAGATCGCCCAGGCCGGCATCGGGCGCAAGTTTCAGAAACCGACCGTGTTTGAAGCGCTGAGCGTGTTCGAAAACCTGGAACTGGCGCAGAAAACCGACAAGTCGGTTTGGGCAAGTTTGCGGGCGCGACTGAGCGGCGAACAAAGAGATCGCATCAGCGAAGTGCTGGAAACCATACGCCTGAGCGCCTCGGTCAATCGCCCGGCAGGCCTGTTGTCCCACGGGCAGAAGCAGTTCCTGGAAATCGGCATGTTGCTGATGCAGGACCCGCAATTGCTGTTGCTCGACGAACCAGTCGCCGGCATGACCGACGCCGAAACCGAATTCACCGCTGAGCTGTTCAAGAGCCTGGCCGGCAAGCATTCGCTGATGGTGGTGGAGCACGACATGGGCTTCGTCGGCTCCATCGCCGACCACGTCACCGTGTTGCACCAGGGCAGCGTGCTGGCGGAAGGGTCGCTGGAACAGGTGCAGGAAAACGAGCGGGTGATCGAGGTTTACCTCGGTCGCTAGGCCTGAAAATACCTATCCAATGTGGGAGCGGGCTTGCTCGCGAAAGCGGTGGATCAGCCAGCATCAATGCGGAATGACACACCGCATTCGCGAGCAAGCCCGCTCCCACAAGGGATTTGAGGAGATTCTGGAAATGCTGCAAGTCGACAAGCTGCACCAGTATTACGGCGGTAGCCACATCCTGCGCGGTCTCTCGTTTGAGGTGAAGGTCGGCGAAGTCACTTGCCTGCTCGGGCGCAACGGCGTGGGCAAGACCACGCTGCTCAAATGCCTGATGGGTTTGCTGCCGTCCAAGGAAGGCGCGGTGAATTGGGAAGGCAAACCGATCACCACGTTCAAGCCGCACCAACGGGTGCACGCCGGGATCGCCTATGTGCCCCAGGGCCGGGAGATTTTCGGCCGCCTCACCGTGGAGGAAAACCTGCTGATGGGCCTGTCGCGATTCCCCGGCTCCGAAGCCAAGGAAGTCCCGGCGTTCATCTACGAGTTGTTCCCGGTGTTACTGCAAATGAAGCAACGACGCGGCGGTGACTTGTCCGGTGGTCAACAGCAGCAATTGGCAATCGGTCGCGCCTTGGCCAGCCGTCCGCGCCTGCTGATCCTCGACGAACCCACCGAAGGCATCCAACCCTCGGTGATCAAAGAGATCGGCGCGGTGATCAAGAAGCTCGCGGCTCGGGGCGACATGGCGATTTTGCTGGTAGAGCAGTTCTACGATTTCGCCGCCGAACTGGCCGATCAGTACCTGGTGATGTCCCGGGGCGAGATCGTGCAACAGGGTCGCGGAGAAAATATGGAAGCCGAGGGTGTGCGCGGGCTGGTTACGATCTAGTCTGTAGCGTCCTAACGATAATTAGAACTTATGAATTCACCTGCCCCTATCACGCTGTTCACCCCAAGTTGGCACGCCGAACTGGAGCTGGGCTACGCCCGTTTTGGCGACAGCACGCGCCCAGTCCAGCGCCGACACAAAGGCCCGCTGCGGGTGCAAAAGCACCTGTACGCCGAAGGGCCCGAGGTGTGCCAGCACATCATCGTTCACCCGCCGGGCGGGATTGCCGGGGGGATCGGCTGGACATTTCGGCCAGTGTCGGCAGCAATGCCTGGGCGCAAATCACCAGCCCCGGTGCCGCCAAGTGGTATCGCGCCGCCGGCCCCGCTTATCAGCAGCTGGAATTGAAAGTGGCGACCGGTGCGACACTGGAATGGCTGCCCCAGGAGACGATCATTTTCAGCGCGGCCCAGGCTGAACTCAGCACCTCGATCGACCTTGAAGGCGACGCCCGGTTGTTCTACTGGGACGTGGTGGCGTTGGGTCGCCCGGCCAGTGGCGAACGTTTTGACCTTGGGCATTTCCAGGCACGGCTGGATATCCGTCGCGACGGCCAGTTGCTCTGGCACGAACGCCAGCGCATTGTCGGCGCTGATGGATTGCTCGACTCGCCGATCGGGCTGGATGGGCAACCGGTGTTTGCGACGTTGTTGGTGACCGGGGAAATCGACAGCGCACTGCTGGAAACCTGTCGCGCGCTGCCCAATGACGTGCGCGGGGATTTGACTCAGTTGCCGGGACTTTTAGTCGCACGATGCCTGGCCAGTGAGGCGTTGTTGGCACGGGGTTGGCTAATCGATTTGTGGCGACTGCTCAGGCCGGCGTTGCTCGGCCGAGAAGCCGTGCCCCCAAGAATATGGAGCACCTGAAACACGATCCAATGTGGGAGCGGGCTTGCTCGCGAAAGCGGTGTATCAGACAACGCAAATGTTGAATGTAAGTCCGCCTTCGCGAGCAAGCCCGCTCCCACAGGGGTTATGTATTCACAGATCCGAATACCTTTTTTATCTGCCGATATGGATTCCAACGATGGACCTGACCCCACGCGAAAAAGACAAGCTGTTGATCTTCACCGCCGGCCTAGTTGCCGAGCGGCGTTTGGCTCGCGGCGTGAAACTCAATTACCCGGAAGCCATGGCCTACATCTCCGCGGCGCTGCTTGAAGGCGCCCGTGACGGTCGCACCGTGGCCGAGTTGATGCATTTCGGCACCACCCTGCTCAGCCGCGAACAAGTGATGGAAGGCATCCCGGAAATGATCCCGGAGATCCAGGTTGAAGCGACGTTTCCCGACGGCACCAAACTGGTCACCGTTCACCAACCCATCGTCTGAGGCCGCGTCATGACTTATCTCATTCGCGATGCGCTGCACGCCGACCTGCCCGCGATCCGTGACATCTACAACGATGCGGTGCTCAACACCACGGCGATCTGGAATGAACAAGCCGTGGATCTGGGCAATCGCCAGGCGTGGTTTAGCGCCAGGCAGTCCCAGGGTTATCCGATTCTGGTGATCGTCGACGGCGACAACGCAGTGCTGGGCTACGCTTCATTCGGGGACTGGCGGCCGTTCGACGGGTTTCGCCACACCGTCGAGCACTCGGTGTATGTGCGCAGCGACCAGCGCGGCAACGGCCTCGGCCCACAACTGATGAGCGTGTTGATCGAGCGCGCCAAAGGCTGCGACAAACACATCATGGTCGCCGCCATCGAAAGCGGTAACGCCGCTTCTATTCGTCTGCATGAGCGCGCCGGTTTTGCGATCACCGGGCAGATGCCCCAGGTGGGCACCAAGTTCGGGCGCTGGCTGGACCTGACCTTCATGCAACTGACCCTCAACCCAGGCGCGGAGCCGCCAATCGCCAACAAGGAGTGACACCCGATGAACGCCGCCCAACTGCGCCGCGTGAATGTTGAAAGCTTTGCGCACTATCGCCAGGGTTTGATTGATTTGCTGTTGGACGCCGTGGGCTATGGCGCCAGCGTTGGTTTCATGGCCGATCTGGATGCGACCCAGGCCCGGGCCTATTTCGATGACGTCCAGGCCAACCTGAACCTTGGCAATGTGTTGCTGTGGGTGGTGGTCAAGGACGAGCAGGTGCAAGCCAGTGTGCAACTGACCCTGTGCCAGAAAGCCAACGGCCTGAACCGTGCCGAAGTGCAGAAACTGCTGGTGCGCGAACACGCCCGCCGTCGCGGCCTTGGCCAGCAATTGATGAGCGCCCTGGAGCTCGCCGCCCGCCAGCACAAGCGCGGCATGCTCTACCTCGACACCGAGGCCGGCTCCCCTGCCGAAGACTTCTACAAGGCCCTGGGTTACACCCGCGCCGGTCAAATCCCCGACTACGCTTGCGACCCGGCCGGCAATTACCGGCCAACCGCCCTCTACTACAAGATTCTGCAAGGAGTGAATGGATGATTCCCGGTGAATACCAGATCCAGCCCGGCGACATCGAACTCAACGTCGGCCGCCGCACCGTCAGCCTGAAAGTGGCCAACAGCGGCGACCGGCCAATCCAGGTCGGCTCGCATTACCACTTTTTCGAAACCAACGATGCCCTGACCTTCGACCGCGCCGCCAGCCGTGGCATGCGCCTCAACATCCCGGCCGGCACTGCCGTGCGCTTCGAGCCGGGACAGAGCCGCGAGGTCGAGCTTGTGGATTTGGCCGGGCATCGACGAGTGTTCGGGTTTGCCGGGCGGATCATGGGCGACCTCGACTGACGCCGGTCCTTGTGGCGAGGGGCTTGCCCCCGTTCGGCCGCGCAGCGGTCGTAAAACCTGCCACCTCGGTTCATCAGATAAACCTCATCAACCAAATTGCGGGCGCTTCGCACCCGAACGGGGGCAAGCCCCCTCGCCACAATAAATTTGTGCAAGGAATTCCGATGAAGATTTCCCGTCAAGCCTACGCCGACATGTTCGGCCCCACCGTCGGTGACAAGGTCCGCCTGGCCGACACCGAGCTGTGGATCGAAGTGGAAAAAGACTTCACCACCTACGGCGAAGAAGTGAAATTCGGCGGCGGCAAAGTCATCCGCGACGGCCAGGGCCAGAGCCAATTGCTCGCCGCTGAAGTGGTCGACACTGTCATCACCAACGCCTTGATCGTCGACCACTGGGGCATCGTCAAAGCCGATGTCGGCCTCAAGGACGGGCGCGTCGCCGGCATCGGCAAGGCCGGCAACCCGGACGTGCAGCCGAACGTCACCATGGCCATCGGCGCCAGCACCGAAGTCATCGCCGGTGAAGGCATGATCCTCACCGCCGGCGGCATCGACACCCACATTCACTTCATCTGCCCGCAGCAGATCGAAGAGGCGCTGATGAGCGGCGTCACCACCATGATCGGCGGCGGCACCGGCCCGGCCACCGGCACCAACGCGACAACCTGCACCTCCGGGCCCTGGCACCTGGCGCGGATGCTTCAAGCGGCGGATGCGTTCCCGATGAACATCGGCCTCACCGGCAAGGGCAACGCCAGCCTGCCGGAGCCGTTGATCGAGCAGGTCAAGGCCGGCGCCATTGGCCTCAAGTTGCACGAAGACTGGGGCACCACGCCCGCCAGCATCGACAACTGCCTGAGCGTGGCCGACCAGTACGATGTGCAGGTGGCGATCCACACCGACACCCTCAACGAATCCGGCTTCGTCGAAACCACCCTCGCCGCGTTCAAGGGCCGCACCATCCACACCTACCACACCGAAGGCGCGGGCGGCGGTCACGCCCCGGACATCATCAAGGCCTGCGGGTTTGCCAACGTGTTGCCGAGTTCGACCAACCCGACGCGGCCGTTCACCCGCAACACCATCGACGAACACCTCGACATGCTGATGGTCTGCCATCACCTGGACCCGAGCATTGCCGAAGACGTGGCGTTCGCCGAAAGCCGCATTCGCCGCGAGACGATTGCTGCCGAAGACATCCTCCACGACCTCGGCGCGTTCTCGATGATCAGCTCCGACAGCCAGGCCATGGGCCGGGTCGGCGAAGTGATCACCCGCACCTGGCAGACCGCCGACAAGATGAAAAAGCAGCGCGGCCCGCTGCCTCAGGACGGTGAAGGCAACGACAACTTCCGGGCCAAACGCTACATCGCCAAGTACACCATCAACCCGGCGATCACCCACGGCATCAGCCATGAAGTGGGCTCGATCGAAGTGGGTAAATGGGCCGATCTGGTGCTCTGGCGCCCGGCATTCTTCGGGGTCAAACCGACGTTGATCCTCAAGGGCGGCGCCATTGCGGCGAGCCTGATGGGGGACGCCAATGCCTCGATCCCAACGCCACAACCGGTGCACTACCGGCCGATGTTTGCCAGCTACGGTGGCTCGCTGCACGCCACCAGCCTGACCTTTATCAGCCAGGCCGCGCAGGACGCCGGTCTTCCCGAGGCGTTGGGTTTGAAGAAGAAAATCGCTGTGGTCAAAGGTTGCCGCGAGGTGCAGAAAACCGACCTGATCCACAACGACTACCTGCCGAACATCGACGTTGACCCGCAGACCTACCAGGTCAAGGCCGATGGCGTGTTGCTGTGGTGTGAGCCAGCCGAAACCCTGCCGATGGCCCAGCGCTATTTCCTGTTCTGAGGCACTGAAAAAATCCACGGCAAGGCGCAGTGCCTTGCCGCGGGCGAACGGGTTACAGATGGGTATTGATGTCCGGTTCATCTGGAACCGGAATTGGCTCAACCGTAAACGGTATCTCGACCCGTTGCAGCTTGGCCCGGTCAATCGCCTGTTGGGTCAGGCGCTTGAACAGCGCTTGGTGTTCGCTGTCGATGTTGGCCAGTTCCGCCGTGTATTCACCCTCGCTCATGACACGACCGGGGGCGATGTCTTCAGCGGGTTTGCCCAGCTCTGTGGCGAGGACCTTGATTTGCTGTTCCAGGCTGACGGCCTCCGGACTGGTCAGATCCTGAAGCTGCACCCGCTCATCGAGGACCGTCCAGTACTCGGTGATGGCTTCGACCTTGCGTTTGAGCACCTTGAAGACATCGGCGTTCGCGTGTTCGAGCCAGGTTTTCCACATGTTTTGCTGAAGAATCCAGTCAGCCAGCAGTTCGCCCGTTTCCAGTACCTCGATACGCTGAAAAGCATCGTCGATCATCCCGCGGCTTACCCCGGCGATCCGTCGAAACTGCATGCCGCGGGCCTGCCAAGGCAGTTCCAGACGCTCGGCCAGGTCGGTCATGAACGCCAGATGTACCTCGACTTCATCAATCGTGCCAGTGACATTGCCGTCCGCCCCCACCCGCCTGAACGTTTCGCCCGCCAGCAAGCGTTCATCAATCGAATGACTGGCAATGGCGCGTAACTCATCCAGACGCGATTTGCCGCGGGCCAGGCTCACCAACTCAGCTTCGATCAAACCGTCATTACCCAGTGCATAAGCTTCATGAATCAACACCTCGACACCCATCGAGTTGAACAATGCCGTCCCCCCATCCACACAGGCGGTCGGTAAGGTGGCCATTGCAAACAACCGCTCGCGCAGTGCCGAGTTCTCGGCCATGGCGTCAAGCATTCGCCAGACCTTGCTGGTCAGGTTGGCGCGGTATTCCAGGTTGGTGGTGTAGTCCGCCGAGCCGGTCAGCTTCTTCAATTCCTCGAAAAACTGCAGCGAGTGAAACTCATCTTCCACCGCGTTCCAGGTGTCTTGCTTTCTGGTCCATTGCCGGCGGGTCATGCCTTGCTCCCAGTCGAGACTGTCGCGTACGCCCCGTGGCGGAAACGGCCGATCAGGGTCCATGCCCATGGAGCGAATGTAGCCTTTGAGAATCTCCAGGTTTTGCGCCGAGATCCATTGCGGCTCACGGCTGATCACCGTACGCGCCAACAGCTCGGCGCTGGCGGAACTGGGGGCGACCACGGGAATCCTGGTCAACTTGTTCAGTTGCATCTCCAGGTAGAAATGCCGAAAACGCCGCTGTTCAAACAGCCCCGGCGGCCAGGTCTTGGCGCCCGTGTCGGCCAGAATCAGCGTATGCAATTCGGGCATGCTGCTGATATCGGGCAACCGCCCCAACGGATTCGAGGCCATCCCCAACGTGCGCAGGCGGGTCAGTTGCTTGAGCTGGCCGACGTCGCCTGCGGTCAAGACAATCTGGTTGCGCGTAACGGAAAGCTCAGTCAATTGACGCAATTTCCCGATTTTCGAGGGCAGACGCGTCAAGCGGTTTTCTTCAAGATTCAACAAGCGCAACCGACGGAACGGCTTCAGGAAAGACTCCTCGTCGTTGGTCAGCCCGGTGTCGCGCAAATTCAGTTCGGTCACGTGATCGAAGTTCAGCTTCAGACGGGGCATGCTTCGCAGGTGCCGCGGCAATGAAATGCCACTGAGGCTCAGGGTTTGCCCCAGATATTCACTGGCACCGTCGTAATGAGCGGGCCCCGTTCGCTGCCAGCATTCCTTGAGTGCCTGATAGATCCGTTCGCGCTCAAGGATTTCCTGGGAGCCTTCCGGTAACAACCGCCAATGCTCGGTGGGTAGCGCGACCCAGCGACGGAAATCGTGGTTGAAGGTGTTGAACTCATACTCAAGCTGGAGCAAACCCGCTTCGGCCGAACCGCCAGTCAGCTCGTAGGAATTGAGCAACTCCTCAACACCGGAGTTAACCAGCGTCGGATAGAGGCAGCGCACACGATACTTGAGACGATTACGCGCATAGCTGCTCGGCAAACGTTGTGGATAACCCTGCATACCGCCCTTCAGGTGCATGGTTCGTGGATCGTAGCCAGGCTTTCGAACGGGAGTACGTACCAGGATCGGCTCCAGCTGCTCATGGGACAGCGGTTTT
The DNA here is from genome assembly GCF_034344865.1 of Pseudomonas sp. 10S4. NCBI lineage: Bacteria > Pseudomonadati > Pseudomonadota > Gammaproteobacteria > Pseudomonadales > Pseudomonadaceae > Pseudomonas > Pseudomonas sp. 10S4. Next base: position 2,519,694 of record NZ_CP133774.1, on the reverse strand, counting down.
TGCACGACCGTCGCTTTGAGCCGGGCTCCCTGGTTGATCTCGTATCCCAGCGCCCTGCGTTCCGTATCGGGCAAGGCGTGCAGCAGCGCGCCGTACAAATCGTCAGCGCCATGCAGGTGCTGATCGAGTGCATCCCTGGCCTCGTACAGCCCCTCTTCATTGACCACCAACACCTTGCGGTCTGGCGCATCCATTGGGCCAACGCGGTCGCGCAACGGCCCGCTGAAAGACAGCTCACGGACTTCAATGCACACCGTGGACGACCAGCCTGGCAACGCGGCCGCGCTATGCAATGCCAGGCGTGCGGTGTCGATGCTTTCCAGTTCTGCCAGATACAGGCCTTCGTAGGCTCGGGCCACACGCAGTTGCGTCATGGCGTCTCGCGCCTGCTGCTCGACACGCAGCGGCAAACGGCTTTTTTGGTCGATGAAGCGCAGATCGTCGGGGTCGGCTTGCTTCAACAGGTCCCGGGCAACGTTCCCCGGCAAATGCGGATAGTCACGCTGAAGCAGCAACTGTCGCGGATTGTCGGAGACGTCGGCGGCTTTGGACAGCGAGTCGAACAGCCGCCGTATCTGGCGCCGGGCATGCATCGCCAGACGACCGCGCAAGGCTTCCAGACGCTCGGAACGAACCGCGGACACTCGTTTGCCCAGCAGGTCGAGCACCTCGTTTTCCTGCAGGGCGTCCAGCACACATTCAGCCAGTTCGCCTTTGCGCAGTCGGGCGCGGCTGAGCTTGATCGTCTGCGCCGGCGTAACCTCTGCATTACCGTACTTGATCGACGGCCCGGCGAACGACTCCGTTTCAAACAGCGCCATCGCTCGGGTGGGCGGCCATCCCTGCAACTCAGTGACGAAGGTTGGCAGAAAACCTTCCAACGCCTCGGTGACACGGTTATCCAGAATCTGTCGACTCATATCCTCGGCTTCGGCATAAGTCTTGAAGCGTTTGATCGTATCCTCGAGCAGCGCGGGAAGGCGTTCATGTTCTACATGCAGCCTGCGCAACACGTTGTCATCGACCCCGCTGACGGTACGGATCTGCGCCTGCGTGGCCACCGGTAACTCGTCCACCGAATGACCAAGACGTTGCCAGACTCGGGCGGTGTCCCATTGCGTCGGATCTTCCAGCTCGGTGCTCCAGGCGCCGGCGCCGTTATGCGCCAGCTCTGGCTGGTAGGCGTTGGGGCGTGTCGGGTGTTCGATGCGCTGCCGACCGGTGTTCGGGTCCTCTTTCAATCCATAGTATTTGTTGTCCAGCGGCAACACCGTTTGACCGTCGTGTCGGTGCAGTCCCAGTTCGTCTGGACGCGACGCCTGCGCCAATGTCAGGTTGCGCTCATACGGCGAGAGATCGGGCTTCCACAGGCTGGCCTTGCCATCGGGCAGTTCAACGGCCCTGAGGCTATCGACAAACGGCGAGGCTTTTACCGGCGCGGGCATGCCCGACGGCAAGACGTGCGCGGCGCCCATCATTGCCAGTTGGGCACCGTTGATCAGCACCGAGGTGAGATGCGCCGACGCTTCTTCACGGTCACCCTTGCTCCAGTCTTCGAGGCCTTCGGCCAACTCTTCGAGCAGTTGCGCAACCATGATGCCGAGCATCGCTTCGCCTAATCCCGGCACCAGCATCGCGGCGAAGTTGAAGACGTTCCAGCCGATGTCGAGGTAGCTGCTCAGGCGCTTCCAGCGACTTTGCGCGTCCTCGTCGCCGGTGGGCACGGCAATGCGGCGGGCGTCGGCCAGCGCCTTATCCCGTCGTTCGGTAAAAACCGCACTCCACAGGTTGCCGTCGATGAGGTTGGTGATCGGTTCCGGGGTCGGGTTCTCGACGGCTGTTTCTCGCCACCATGGCCCCATGTCCAAGGGTTCGCGCTGTTTCCAGGTGAAGGTATTGAGGCGTTCGTTGAGCCGACTGAAAAACACACCCTTGTCGCTCTGTGCGACGAACCGACTGAAAAACCGCTGATAATCGGGGCTGAGCAACTGCCCGATCAGGGTTTTCATAAAGTCGATGAAAGAGTCGTACTCCTTGAGAGGATGCTCGGGGTCGTCCGGGACATAAGCGATCAGCTTTCCAGTCAGGTGGCTCTGTTGATAAATGTCTTCATTGCGCAGCAGTTCCTCGGACAAACCTTTGGGACCGTTGGCCAAAAACGCCTTGATCAATTTGAACCGTTCATAGCCCTGGTGAGGAAGAAACGGCACCCGGTGCGACCAGTCGAGCCAGAATTTCAGCAGCGGAGTTGTCAGCTCGTCGAAGGACTTTTTGAGCAGCGTCGGATCGCTCACGGCGCTGAACAGCACGATCCCGGTGAGCCTGAACCCCATCAACGATAAACGATGACAGTGCATCGGCGCACCGTACAACTCCCGGTTCGGCGCACCGTCGTGGACCTGCAGCATTTGGCCGAAACCGTAGGAGGTGAGATCGCCCTTTAGTTGCGCCACCAGTGCCGCAAGTTTGAAAGCGGCCTTGTCGCTGGCTACTGACTGCTTTTGCAACTCAAACCGGGCCGTGGCCTGAAGCGGGGTCAGAATGTCCTTGAGATGCGTTTGATACTGCGCCCCGATATCCAACGTGCGGCACAACGTGACAAATTGCTCGACGGTCATGGCATGGCGCAGGGGCGCGCCCTCGGCATCCTGGGTAAACACGCCGGAACCGTCACTGAAAGCGCCAGACTCGGCCTCGGATGCCTCGAAGTTATGCAGGGCCGCATCAAGCAGACTCAGTAGTTTGAAATGATTAGCGCCCGTGTTGATGCCCAATATAAGTTTATTGGGCACATACAATCGCAGCTCCGCCGCCCGGACATCCAACTGAACATTTAAATGATCGTTCAAGGACTTTAATAACAGTGGCTCGGCAAAGTCCCGGATATCCTGCTGCAGTTTATCTAATTCTTTGTCGAGTTTTCCTTGAAGCAACCATCGCCGACCGAACAGATCTTTCAATTCATCGCGATCTATCTTTCGGGCGTTCAGGTACCAGTCCGGAAAGGGGCTCTCCAAGGTTTGAAAGGCCAGCAATGCTGGCGTTGGGCCCATTTCTTTCGCGTTCAGGATCGCCTGTTTGATCCGATCAGAATGAATGCCTGGCTTACTGACTTCGGAGACAGATGATTCTTCACGCCCTTCAACTTCTTGCGCATCAGCCATATAACAATCTTCCATGATTATTGTTGGCTGATTAGGCTATCCAACGTTCGACTGAAACAAAAGATCAAAAACCTGCGGACAAGCCCGCGAAAAACTCATAAACACTTCAATTATTAAAATCCTGAAAATATATAAATACCACCCACTCCGACAGGTCATCTGCATCCGTGTATTCAGCGGTGTTTACCCGGACGTGAAGGCGCTAATATGCAGCTCCATCACCTGCCATTCTTGCTCGGGAACACCGTCCATGCGCCTAAGCGAATTCATCGTGGTAGAGGTTGATCGTATCGTCGATGAATGGGAGCAGTTCGCCCGTGCGCTCACGCCCGACGACAACCTGGATCGCACCACCTTGCGCGATCATGCCCGCGCCATCCTGCTGGCCGCCGCGCGGGATATGACCACCGTCCAGACCGCCCATGAGCAGGCCGCCAAGGCCAAGGGCGACGGTCCGGAAAAATCTCCAAGCCTGGATCAGGCCGCCGCCAGCCATGGCGAGTTGCGGCACACCTTCGGTTTTGATCTGGTGCAGATGACCTCCGAGTTCCGCCACTTGCGCGCCTGCGTCATTCGTCTGTGGGTCAACAGCCTGCAGACGCCAGAGCTGGCTCACTTCCAGGACATGATCCGGTTCAACGAAGCCATCGACGAAGCCCTGGCCGAGTCGACCGCCGCCTATGCCGAGCAGGTCAACCACTCGCGGGACATCTTCCTGGCCATCCTCGGCCACGACCTGCGGGCGCCCTTGCAGGCGGTGAGCATGTCCACCGAACTGCTGCAGCGAAAAATACATCTGGAAGGCGACGCTCTGACTTGCGTGCACCACATCCATCGTGGCACGCGGCATATGGCGGTGATGGTCGGTGATTTATTGGAGTTGGTGCGCAGTCGCCTGGGCAAGAGCCTGCCGATCGAACCGGTGCCGATGGACCTGACCGACGCGGCGCATGAGGCGATTGCCCTGGCCTGTGCCGGCAACCCCGAGTGCAATCCCATACTCGAAGTGACAGGGGACACCCGAGGTGTCTGGGATGCCGGGCGAGTCAGTCAGCTGTTGCAGAACCTGATTGGCAATGCGTTGCAACATGGTTTGAACAAGCGTGATGTCACGGTCACGCTCAGCGGCGAGCCCGACACCGTGCGCCTCACCGTACATAACGGTGGAACACCGATTCCGGAAGACGCGATCGGCACGATCTTCGACCCACTGGTGCGCAGCGCCGACGAAGAACTCGGGCAGCCGTCGACAAGCCTTGGCTTGGGGCTGTTTATCGTCAAGGAAGTGGTGACTGCGCATCGGGGGACGATTGAGGTCAGTTCCAATGAAGCCGAGGGAACGTTGTTTACCGTGGTGTTGCCCAGGAAGGTGTGAGACCTGAGGACCGTGTTGTGGCGAGGGGGCTTGCCCCCGTTCGGCCGCGAAGCGGTCGTAAATCCTGCGAACGCGGTATGCCTGATGAACTGAGGTGTCTGTATTGGGGCTGCTGCGCAGCCCAACGGGGCAAGCCCCTCGCCACAGGTTTTGGTGCTTTACCGCTACTCGACCACCAACCGCCCAAGTCGCTGTTTCAGCATCCGGTTCTCGGCCCGCAGTTGCTGGACTTCTTCAAGCAGGTCCAGTGCCAGGGCGACACCTTCCCATTCCAGTTCCAAATCGCGCCGCAGTTTGGCGGCGCGCTTGGCCAGGGCCAATTCGTAATCGTTGAAACGCCAGTCCTTGGGCAGTGCACCCTGAGGTTCGAGGATGCCGTGTTCGACGATTTCGATCACGTAGACGTCCGACAAGTCGGTCGCCTCACAGAATTCTGCCATGTCCAGTTGAACGATCAGGGGACTGCTCATAGTCAGTAGCTCCAGGGTTCTAGCGGATCAAAAGTTTTCTCTTGGGTCGAAAGCGGCTTTCTTCGCCAGCTCTTGCCACAACGCCTTGACCTCATCGTCCGAGGTTTTCGGCATGACGGCTTTAAGTTGCACGAACAGGAAGCCCCGTTCGCCCTTCTTGTTCAGCAGACCGTGGCCCTTGGCGCGCATGCGCTGGCCGTTCTGGCTGCCGGCCGGGACCTTGAGGTTGATCTTGCCGGTCAGGGTCGGCACGGCCACTTCGGCGCCCAGCGCCAATTCCCAAGGTGCCAGCGGTAAAGTGATTATCAGGTTTTCGCCTTCAATATCGAATTTCGGGTGCGGCGCGAAGCGGATGATCAGGAACAGGTCGCCATTGGCGCCGCCACCGATCCCCGGAGCCCCTTGGCCCTTGAGGCGAATACGCTCGCCGTCGGTCACACCGGCCGGGATCTTCACGTTCAGGCTTTTGCTGGTATTGCTGACATGCTGGCCGGCAGGGTTGTACTGCGGCACCTGGAAGGTGACCTTCTTCGATTCGTTCGAGAGGGTTTCTTCCAGAAAAATCCCAAGTTCCATTTCCACGTCTTGCCCTCGACGTCCAGCACTGCGACGCGACTCTCCACCACCAAAACCCGGACCCCGGTTGCCGAAGATCGAACTGAAGAAGTCCGAAAAATCGCCCGAGTCCTGACCACCACCGAAACCACCGCCGCCACGACCCTGCCAGCCTGGCGGGCCCTGGAACGGTTGGCCGTGCTGGCCGTATTTGCGCAAGTCGTCGTACTCGGCGCGCTTGTCGGCACTTTTCAGCGCTTCATAAGCTTCCGAGGCGTCCTTGAACTTTTCCTCGGCGTCTTTTTCCTTGCTGACGTCCGGGTGATATTTGCGCGCCAGCTTGCGATAGGCGGCCTTGATCGCCTTATCGTCTGCGGTCGGCTCCACACCGAGAATCTTGTAATAGTCTTTGAAGTCCATCTAAGGATCACCATCCGTTATCAAAATCGCGCCACCACCGGCAGCATGCACGCATTGGCAGCCGCCAGGTTGACCGATCTCAAGGTTGTGACCGGGCAGCGCATCAGAAGTTTATCGGCAGCGGTAGTCGGTTCTTGCGACCGCCGATTGGCTGCCAGGGTCGATGCAGACAAGTTTGGGGCATCCGGCCAGCTTATCAAGGCGTTATTCGTGGCGATTTAGCGGATAGTCGGCCTTCGATTCTGCGCCGCACTGGCATACACTGCGCGGCCGTTTTTTAACCGGAACTTGAAAGACATGAAAAACGCATCCCCAGCCCGTGCCTGTGGTATCGACTTCGGCACGTCCAACTCCACCGTCGGCTGGCTCCGCCCCGGCATGGAAACGCTGATCGCGCTGGAGGACGACAAGATCACCCTGCCCTCGGTGGTCTTCTTCAACATCGAAGAACGCCGCCCGGTGTACGGCCGGCTGGCGCTGCACGAGTACCTGGAAGGCTACGAAGGCCGGCTGATGCGCTCGCTCAAGAGCCTGTTGGGTTCCAAGCTGATCAAGCACGACACCAGCGTCCTCGGCACGGCGATGCCGTTCAAGGACCTGCTCGGCTTGTTCATCGGCCAGTTGAAGAAGCGCGCCGAAACCGCCGCCGGTCGGGAATTCGATGAAGTGGTGCTGGGCCGCCCGGTGTTTTTCGTCGACGACGATGAAATGGCCGACCAGGAAGCCGAAAACACCTTGGTGGATGTGGCTCGCGCTATTGGCTTTAAAGACGTGTCGTTCCAGTACGAGCCAATTGCGGCCGCGTTCGACTACGAGTCGACCATCGAAAAAGAAGAACTGGTGCTGATTGTCGACATCGGCGGTGGTACCTCCGACTTCTCGCTGGTGCGCCTGTCGCCTGAGCGTCGCGACCACGACAATCGCCACGATGACATCCTCGCCACCGGCGGCGTGCACATCGGCGGGACCGACTTCGACAAGCAACTGAGCCTGCAAGGCCTGATGCCGCTGTTCGGCTACGGCAGCCGGATGAAGAGCGGCGCCTACATGCCCACCAGCCACCACATGAACCTGGCGACCTGGCACACCATCAACTCGGTCTACTCGCAGAAATCGACCCTGTCCCTGGGCAGCATGCGCTACGACATCGAAGACACCGGCGGCATTGATCGCCTGTTCAAGCTGATCGACCAGCGCGCCGGCCACTGGCTGGCCATGGAAGTGGAAGAAACCAAGATCCAGCTGACCCACGCCGACAGCCGTCACGTGCCGCTGGACCGCATCGAGCCAGGCCTGAGCGTTGAACTGACCCGAGCGCTGTTCGAGTCGGCCATCGACAACCTGCTGGAGCGGGTGCGCAACAGCGTCACGCAATTGCTGAACGATGCCAACGTGCGCGTCGATCAGGTTGATACGGTGTTCTTCACCGGCGGTTCGAGCGGGATTCCGGCGCTGCGCAACAGCATCTCGGCAATGCTGCCGAACGCGCGGCATGTGGAAGGGAACATCTTTGGCAGCATCGGCAGTGGTTTGGCAATTGAAGCCATGAAGCGTTACGGCCCGATGGACTGATCTGACACCTTGTGGTGAGGGGGCTTGCCCCCGTTCGGGTGCGCAGCAGCCGCAAAACCGGCACATGCGGTGTGTTGGAGAATTGAGGGCTGCTTCGCAACCCAACAGGGGCAAGCCCCTCGCCACAATAGATCAACAGCGAATCAAACCATCCCGATCTGCTTCAACTCACTCTTCAAATACGCGTAATAAATCGGCCCCGCCACCACCCCCGGCAGGCCGAACGCGGCTTCGAACACCAGCATCGCCAGCAGCAACTCCCACGACTTGGCACTGATCTGCCCGCCGACAATGCGCGCGTTGAGGAAGTACTCGAGTTTGTGGATAAACATCAGATAACCCAACGCGGCCACCGCGACCCAGATCGACAGTGACAAGCCGACGATGGTGATCAGCGTGTTGGACATCAGATTACCGATCACCGGCAACAAACCGAGCAGGAAAGTCAGCACGATCAGGGTTTTGGTCAGCGGCAGTTTGATCCCGAACATCGGCAGGACCAGCGCGAGGAAAATCGCGGTGAAGAAGGTGTTGAGCAGGGAAATCTTGATTTGCGCGAACACGATGTTGCGAAAGGCTTGCACCAACAGATGCAAACGGTCGAACAGCGCGGCGGCCAGCGGCCGGCGTTTAGTCACGTCGGGCACACGCTGCAAGGCGATGATCGCCCCCAGCACCATGCCGATCAGCAGCGTCACAAACATGTGCGCCGCGTCCTTGCCCACTAATTGCAAATCGCTGAGGTGTTTGGTCATCCATTCGCCGATCGCCACGCGGAACTCGGCCGCGCTGGCCGGCAGGTAAACATCGATGAACGGTGGCAATTGCCCGCGAGCGCGGTCAACCACGTGCATGAATTTGTCGAGGGAAGCCCCGGGATTTTCCGCTTCATGCAGCAGAAAACTGATAGCACCGGCAAAGATCAGCGCCAGCACGCTGACCACCAAAGTGCCCAGCAGCGCCACCGCCAGCCAACGGGCGCGGCGACCTTCGATCAGCCGCTGCAGTTGCGGCGTGAGCATGTTGACCAGTTCGAACACCAGCAACCCGGCCAACAGGCTGGGCAACAGGCGCAGAGGGATGACCAGTAGCAAACCACCGAAGATGATGACCCAACTGATTAACAGCAAGACGTGACGTTGAGAAAACGTTGGCATACAGCCTCAAAACGAACGGCGTAAAAGGATGGGCAGTCTGCCAGCGATCCGAGGTCAGCACTAGGGAATGTGTAGGTCGACCTTGGTCGGGGGACTGGCGGTTTTTTCAGTGAGCTTATTGGCCCCATCGCGAGCAAGCTCGCTCCCACATTAGTCCCGTGAACATAGATCCAATGTGGGAGCGGGCTTGCTCGCGAATGCGGTGTGTCAGGCGACTAGGGTGCTGAATTGGAAACCGCATTCGCGAGCAAGCCCGCTCCCACACTTTGATCGTATTTATCCCGAGGGTTTATTTTTTCTTCAGGCAATCACTCATGAAGGTTTTCCGCGCATCGCCCTTCAGCGCCTGGGTGGCGGCGGTGGCGTTGCAGGTTTTCATTTTCTCTTGCTGCGGGGTCAGGACTTTGGCGTCATTGGCCGCCGGCGTGGCTTTGAGGCATGTGCTCATGAATGCTTTGCGCTCATCGCCCTTGAGGCTTTTCGCTTGAGGGTCGGCATTGCAGGCGGTCATTTTGTTCTGTTGGGCCGTGGCGGCGAAGCCTTGGGAACAGAGCAACAAACCGATCATCAACAAAGGGACACGCAACATCTTCATGGAGTTTTCTCCTTGTTACCGCACCGATGGATGCGGCCTCGCCCTGAAGTGTAGACAAAGCCTGTAACACCTTCACCTGCCCTCAAGATGACTGCGTCGATACTGCTCCGGCGTGCACCCGGCCTGACGCTGAAACATCGCGATAAACGCCGAGCCGGTGCTGTAGCCCATGTCGAAGGCGATGTCCTGAATGCTGCGCTGACTGTCCAGCGCTTCGATCGCCGCCAAAAACCGCAGGCGTTGCCGCCATTCGCCGAAGCTCATGCCCAGCTCACGAACGAACTGCCGGGCCAGGGTCCGTTCGCTGACGTAAATCTGCGTCGCCCAATCGGCCAACGGCCGGTTATCCCCAGGCTCGGCCTGCAAGGCTTCGAGTATCCCGAGTAGCCCAGGACTGCTGGCGTAGGGCAAATAACAGGCGTGCTCCGGTGCTTGTTGCAACTGATCCACCAACACCTGGGCCAGGCGCACGTCGGTTTCCCGCTCGGGAATCTTCACGTCCCGGGCAGCGAAGTCCTTGAGAATCGCTTTGAGGATGTCGCTGATGGCCAGGGTGCAGGCCTGTTGCGGCAGATCCCGGCACAGCGACGGTGCCAAGCACACCGCGCGGTAGTTGATCGGCTGGTTGCTGTAGAAGCTGTGCTCGGTCTGCGGCGGTACCCAAACGGCGTACTGTGGCGGCGACATGAAGCGACTGCTGCCGATTTCCATGTGCAACACACCGTTGGCCGAATACTCCAGCGTGCCCCACGGGTGGCGGTGGGCCGAAGCGTATTCGTGGGTGTCGAAGTCGGCGTATCGGAAGTACACCGGGGCCGGCAGTTCGCTGAAATCCAGCAGATCGATGTGTTTACTGCTCATGCTGTCCGTCATCAAGGGCCGATTGTCTGGATCGAAGTATAGGCTTGTATCCAGACAAGCGGATAATTGCCCCTCATCAACGTTCTGGTTTCTCTCTCATGCAATATGCGTTTCCCCTGCTGGCCATTTTCATTTGGGCCGGCAACACCGTGATCACTCAAAATGTCGGCCGGCGCGATATTCCCCGCCGAGATCGGTTTCTACCGCTGGCTGCTCGCCGGGATTTTGTTCACGCCGTTCATGCTTAAACCGGTGATTGCCCACTGGCCAATGATCCGCCCGAACCTGGGCAAGATTTTCGTTCTCGGCGTGCTCGGCATGGCGGTCTATCAAAGCCTGGCGTACTTCGCCGCGAGCCTGACCACTGCCACCAACATGGGCATCATCCTGTCGCTGATGCCGTTGATGTCCCTGGCGATGGCGATCGTCAGCCTCGGCCAACGCCTGACCGCAGGCGCGCTGGCCGGTGCAGTGCTTTCCTTTGCGGGTGTTTTGGTGGTGGTGTCGTCCGGCAGCCTCGGCGCATTGCTCGAGCACGGGGTGAATCTGGGTGATGCGATGATGCTGATCGCGACCCTGGCCTATGCGATCTACAGCACGCTGCTGAAAAAATGGCAGCTGCGCCTGCCACCGCTGGTGTTGCTGTATTTGCAGGTGTTGGTGGCGGTGGTGGTGCTGTTTCCGCTGTTTGTGGCCTCACCGAAAATTGGCCCGACGATGCAGAATATTCCGCTGGTGCTGTATGCCTGCCTGCTGGCTTCGATGATTGCGCCGCTGGCGTGGATGCAAGCCGTGGTACGCCTGGGCCCGAGCCGGACCACGCAGTTTTTCAATCTGCTGCCGTTGATTACCGCGCTGATTGCGGCGGTGGTGCTGCATGAGCAGTTGGCGATGTATCACCTGGTTGGCGGTTTTTTGACCTTGGGTGGGGTGATTCTTTCGGAGCGTTGGACCACGGTGTTGGGCCATGCGTAGTAATTTGTGGCGAGGGAGCTTGCTCCCGTTCGAGCGCGAAGCGGTCGCAAAATGGGGCCGCTTCGCAGCCCAGCGGGAGCAAGCTCCCTCGCCACAGGCGGTCTAAACCCCCGCCGCTTTCAACCGGGCGGCATGCTCGACAAACAACCGCACCGGATCCGCGCCCTTCCCCACCAGCCCCAGCGACTGGTTGACGATGTCGAAGTGATCCATCGGATATTCGTCACCAATCACCGTCCCCAGATGCGAGCTGTAACGCCCGACCATCCCGTCGCAATGCCCGACTTCGCGCACGAAGGTCGTGGCAAACAACCGGCAACTGCGGTTGGTCCCGTCGAACAGATTGCCGCCGCGATCCGTCTTGCCCGGCTGCAAGGTCCCGGACCAGGAGTAATAGCGCACGCCGTTAACCTCTTCCGGCCCGTGCCCGCCCCAGGTTGGCGGCAAGCCCTGTGGATAACGCTGGTTGAACAGCGCCACGCCGTCAGTGGTCAGGGATTCATGGGAGGCGTGAATATCCACCGGCAGTTTCGGCCCGCGATAACCGGTTTCCAGCAGGCTCATCAAGGCGCCGATTATCCGCAGCAAAACCGCAAGCAACCGCCCTTTCGCGCTGTCTGCCGGGTAATGCTTGTGCAGGTAGTCCGCCAGCTCCGACCCGTGATTCGGCCCGGCCACCGAGGTGACTGAAGCCACCCGATCCGGGCGTTTGGCGGCCGCATAACGCGCCGTCAGCGAACCCTGGCTATGGCCGATCAGGTTGACCTTCTCGGCACCGGTCTCGCGCAGGATTTCATCGATTCGCGCCAACAACTGCTCGCCCCGCACCTCCGTGGAGTTGAGCGGCGACACCTGCACCGCCACCACGGTTGCCCCACCCCGGCGCAGTGCCGAGATAATCCCGTACCAGTACGGGTACAGCAGCAAGCGGATAAACCCGAGCATTCCGGGGACCAGCACCAAGGGGTAACGCGTGGCGGAACCTTGCGACATGGGCGGACATCCTTGTAATCGGGGAGGTGACGCAAGGCGGGATGCAAGACATCAGCCAAGCATCGCCAGCGAAGATGACCAGTCTATGACAGCCGCCACACATGCTTTACTTCAACCCCACCACCCCGGCCACGATCAACCCGACCGACAGCAGCTTCATCGCCGTCAGACCCTCGCCCAGCAGCGCGAACCCGAGAAACACCGTGCCCAGCGAACCGATGGCGGTCCAGATCGGGTAAGCGATACTCACCGGCAACTCGCGCATGGCCAGGGTCAGAAAGTAAATCCCGCCCACCGCCGCCACGACCGTGATCACCGACGGCCAGAGCCGGGTAAAGCCTTCGGCGTATTTCATGCCCATGGCGAAGGTAACTTCGAAGGCAGCGGCGATCAGCAAAAATACCCAGGCCATCTAGAGCTCCCTGGCCAGCGCCAACAGACGTTGTTCGGCCTCGGCGACGGAGATCTGAAAGGTCCGCTCGGCGGACTCTTCACCCTCGGCGGCAACCACCATGATGTCAGTGATGCCGATAAACCCCAACGCCGTGCGCAGCAGAGGATCGGCGTGGTTCATGGCTTCCAGCTCACCACCCGGGCCGAAGCCAAACCCGCCGCGACTGGTGACGATCAGCGCTTTTTTGCCCTGCACCAGCGGCTCGTACTGGGCCACGCCGTTGTCCAGGATGTGATTGAAGGTCAGGCCGATCCGCACGATCTGATCAATCCAGGCCTTGAGACCGCTGGGCACGCTGAAGTTGTGCATCGGCGTGGAAATCACCAGCAGATCGTGACCAAACAATTCGCCGACCAGTTCATCGCTGAACGCCAGATCGGCCTGCATCGACAGCGGCCGGGCCTCGGGCTCGGGGTAAAACGCCGCCGCCACGAACGCCTCGTTGACCGGCGGAATCAGTGCCCGACCGACTTCGCGACGGGTCAACTGCGACTGCGGATGACGGGCCTGCCAAGCCGACAAAAACACCTCGGCCAAACGCCGGGAGTGGGAACGCTCGCCACGGGGGCTGGCGTGAATCGCAAGAACTCTGTTCATCTGAATATCCTCAGGACTAAACTCAAACGGCTTGTGGCGTGCAGGTTGAAGCGCATGGCCGCTGTCTTCAAATGAGCAAAAGTCAGTCAGGATGAATCTATTTCATCCATGGAGTATTCAATGTTTGCCTCGCTGCCGCTGACCGCCCTGCGCGCGTTCGAATCCGCCTCGCGCCTGCTGAGCTTCAAGGCCGCCGCCGAAGAACTCTCGGTGACGCCCACGGCGATTTCCCATCAGATTCGTTCGCTGGAGAGCTGGCTCGGCATCGCGCTGTTCGAACGGTTGCCCCGGCAAGTGCGCCTCACCGAGGGCGGTGAACGCCTGTTCCAGAGCTTGCACGGCGCTTTGCTTGACGTGGCGCAGAGCGTCGACACCCTGCGCCCGCAACGCAGCAGCACAAGCCTGACGATTTCTACCATCCCCGCCTTCGCCGCGTTGTGGCTGGTGCCACGTTTGGGTCGCTTCTATGCCCGGCATCCGAACATCAGCCTACGGCTCGACACCCATTGCGAAGTCGTCGATTTGCATCAGGATGCGAGTGTCGATCTGGTGGTGCGCTACAGCCTTGATAGCTATCCGAATCTTTATGGGCTGTGTTTATTCGACGAATCCTTTGGCGTCTATGGCTCTCCCGAACAGGTGGCCCTGGCGGCCAGGCAAGTGCCGGCGCTGATCAGCGTACGCTGGTGCAATTCAAAATTTTACGCGTACGGGTGGGAGGCGTGGTGCGCGCAGTCCGGCGAAACCTGGCTGACCGGGCAACCCGCCGTGCGCGAATACGATGAAGAGCATTACGCCCTGCAAGCGGCGATTGCCGGCCAGGGGCTGGTGCTGGCGAGCAATATTCTGGTATCCGAAAGCGTGGCCAGCGGGTTGCTGGTGGCTTACAAGGGCGAGGTTCAGGTCGACGGGGCCGGCTACAGCGCATTGTGCGTGCCGGGGCGTGAACGGCATCCACCGGTGCGGGCATTTTTTGCATGGTTGCAGGAAGAGGCTTTGTTGTCGGGGCTATTGCCAAGATCGCAGGCTGCGCCAGCTCCTGCACGAGAACGCATTCCCCTGTAGGAGCTGCCGAAGGCTGCGATCTTTTGCGTCCGTCAAATTACATCAAACTTTTTGCAATGCTCATCACTCACACCTTAGGTAGCGATCACGTCCCCAGAGGCGTGACGTCAACCGGATTAGCTTCCAGGAGATTGAGATGAGCGACATGCATTTGTCTGATGTAACCACCCTGCGTGAGCGGGCCCGCAAGAACGTCGAGAACGGTGCCGTGACCGAAAGCTACAGCGCCGACATCAATGAAGTGCTGCGCCTGCTCAACGAATCGCTGGCCACCGAACTGGTCTGCGTGTTGCGTTACAAGCGCCACTACTTCATGGCCACCGGCCTGAAAGCCCATTTTGCCGCCGACGAGTTCCTCGAACACGCGAACCAGGAAGCCGAACACGCCGACCGTCTGGCCGCGCGCATCGTGCAACTGGGCGGTGAGCCGGAGTTCAACCCCGACCTGCTGTCGAAAAACTCCCACGCCCAGTACGTGGCCGGCAACAACCTCAAGGAGATGGTCTACGAAGACCTGGTCGCCGAGCGGATCGCCATCGACAGCTACCGCGAGATCATTCAGTACATCGGCGAAAAAGACCCGACGACCCGGCGCATCTTCGAAGACATTTTGGCGCAGGAAGAAGAGCATGCGGATGATATGGCTGACATTCTGAAAGACCTGTAGCGCCTGATAGACCGCTATCGCGAGCAAGCTCGCTCCCACAATGGATCTGCGTTCACAGGCCCCATGTGGGAGCGAGCTTGCTCGCGATGGCGTCTTCAAAGACGCCACAAATTACTTGGTTGGTTTAACGGTCACCGGCGCCTTGCCCGACCTCATCTGCGCCAACAACGGCACACACTGGTTCGGCTCGCCACCACTCGGCGCGATCAGCGCCAACAACCCCGCCGCTGGCGCCGCGATCACGCCCAACGCCACCATACCGGCCCCACGCAACAACAACGGCACCGCTTTCACGCCCGCATCCGGCTTGATGAACTTGCCCCGCACGTACAACGGCGAACGCAACGAAATCAAACGCCAGCCCTTGGATTCCGGCGTAACGGTCAAGTCCAGTTGCTCAGTCGCCATGTTCGCGGTGCCATCGATGTAGATGATCGCGTTCTCGGTATCGAAGACAAACAACTGCGTGGTCGCCAAACCGGTCTTGATATCGAAATCGGCCGCCGCGCAGTTGATCTTCACTTCTTTGTCGCCAAAGATTTTGCCGACCACGTAGTTGCCGACGTTAAGTCCCGCCAGCTCCATCAACTCGCGGCTGATGGCGCCGTCGTTGATCAGCATTTTCAGCTTGCCGTTGGCGCTGCCCATCAACTTGGCCACCGAGTTGCCACGGCCGGCGATATCAGCGTCACCATTCAACTCGCCGAAACTGGTTTTCATCGGTTCAAAGGTCGGGAACAGCTGCTTGAGTTTGAAACCACGAGCGGTGAGTTTTGCCTGACCTTCCAGCGGCTCACTGCGGCCATTGAGACGAATCTGCGCATCCAGCTTGCCGCCGGCTACGCCGAAACGCAGCGGCTCCAGGCTGAGCAGACCGTCAGTCAGCACCAGGTGGGTATAAAGGTCGGTGAACGGCAGTTTTTCACTGTGGACGATGCGTTTGCCGGTGAATTCGACGTCGGCGTCCATATCGCGCCAGCGCTCGGTCTTGAACTCTTCGACCGGCAAGACCTTGTCCGTCGGCTGCTTGCTTTCACCGCCACGAGCCTTCTGCTTGGCGTTGGAATCGGCGCCGATCAACGGCGCCAGGTCGGCAAACAGCAATTGGTTGGAGACCAGCGCGCCGCTGAGTTTGGGCCGGGGCTGACTGGCGACGTACGCCAGGTCGCCATGAATGTCGCTGTCGCCGATCTTGCCGTTGAAGCCTTCATAGCGGAACTGCGCGCCGGCCGCGTCATGCAGTTTGGCAGTCAAGTGACCGTCAGTGGCGTAGGGCGGCGAGGCCGGCAGGGTCACGCCGGTCAACGGGTAAAGGTTGGCCAGGCTGGTGCCGGCCAGCTTCAAGCGCAAATCCAAGGCACCGAGGTTCAGCGGGTCTGTCAGCGTGCCCGCCAGATCGACGCTGGTGTCGGCGATCTTGACCTGGGCCTGGAGCGGAAACGGCTTGGCCGCGTCCTGCAAGGCCAGCAGGCCGCCGATCTTGCCTTCACCGGCGAGCTTCTGCTGGTGGTATTGGCCTTTGACCTTGATGGCGAAGGCGTAGTCCTGGGGTGCGCCGCCCTTATCGAACGCGGTTTTTGCCGCTTTGTCGCCGACGATATCGCTGAACGGAATCGGTTTGCCCAACGGGTCGATCAGCACGTCGAGCTGAGTTTTCAGGCTCTGGTCGTCGAGGGTGACGTGGCCCTTGTCGAATCCGATGGCGCCGATGTCCACCACCCACTTCGATGGTTCGGCGTTCGGGTCCTTGGGATCGAACTTGAAGGTCCAATTGGCGCGACCGTCGGCCAGGCGCTGGAGGCCGGCATTCGGTTCGGTCAGGTCAATGCGCGGAATCACTACCCGTTGCGCCAACAAGGCCAGCGGCGAGATGCGCAACTCGACACGCTTGAGGGTGACCATTTGCGGCTGCTTCGACCAGTCCGGGTTACCCAGGCTCAAGTCTTCGGCCACCACATGCGGCCACGGCACCCAGGCCCGCCAGCCGCCTTCATCGAGTTCGCGCCGCCACACCACCGCCAGGTTGCCATTAATGGCGAACGGACGGTGCAGCTCTTCGGAGACTTTGGCATTGAGTGGGGGTTTGATCCGGTTCCAATCAAAGAACACGATGATCAGAACCAGTACCGCCAGCAGCACAATCAGGCTGGCGAAGGTCCAGGTAATTATTTTTGAAGTGCGCGTCATTGCACGGGGCTCCTGAATACGACTGAGCGCCCTGACTGCGACGCACGGGTGAAACGTTAGGCCAGAACCGGCCTGCCATGGAATCTACGACTGGAAAACGGCCCGCAGGTTTAACCCGATTACCGCTTAACCCTCAAATAATCCATCGCCCACACACTGCGCCCGCTTCTGGCGTTACCGACCCCGCACTTTTGTGCGGCACGAGTGAGTCGAAAATACCCACCTCAGTGCAAAACGGCCCGCCGGAAACGCCCGTTCTAGAGCGCCTGCACGGAACAATCAATTCTGTTGATTATTACCATTGCGTTTATGAACTTTTATATCGACTTATCGAGAGTAGCATTGACCTCGTACCCACTTTATCGCCCTCCCAAGGAGCAACCCATCATGAAACGCCAATTACTGCTTAGCCTGACCCTCTCGATGCTAGCCAGCACCGCATTTGCTCTGCCAGCCGCTGATCAGGCCACACCGCAAGTCAAAACCAATCACTCGGTATTCAGCCAAACCGTCGCTGCTGATGGCTCGGATCGCACTCCACAAGGCCAGACCCTTGCCGAAGGTGGTAATGATCGCCTGAAAGAGAAAGGCTTGATCACCCAAGATGGCTACGACAAAACACCACAAGGCCAGACCCTTGCCGCTGACGGTTCCGACCGCACTCCACAAGGCCAGACCCTTGCTGCTGACGGCTCCGACCGCACCCCACAAGGCCAGACCCTTGCTGCTGACGGCTCCGACCGCACTCCACAAGGCCAGACCCTTGCTGCTGACGGTTCCGATCGCACTCCACAAGGCCAGACCCTTGCTGCTGATGGTTCTGATCGCACCCCACAAGGCCAAACCCTTGCTGAAGGTGGTGGTGACCGTGTAATCGAACGCAACAGCGCTGTGAGCTAAGCCCATGGCGGCCCTGAAAAAAGCCCAATTCCCGGATTGGGCTTTTGACTTTTATAGAAGCACGCTTGTTCTTCGCATGAACCCCGATCCCCGTTCGACGCCGGCAAAGCCGATTTGCTAGAGTGCGCCGCTGTCCTGTCCAGAAAACACCCTTGCGATGCTGCCCCGCGCCGAACAGAAACAACAGACCCGCAACGCCCTGATGGACGCCGCCCGCCATTTGATGGAATGCGGCCGAGGATTCGGCAGCCTGAGCCTGCGCGAAGTGGCGAAAACCGCCGGGATCGTGCCCACCGGTTTCTACCGGCATTTCGCCGATATGGACGAACTTGGCCTGGTGCTGGTCAGCGAAGTCGGCCAGACCTTCCGCGAAACCATCCGCCTGGTACGCCACAACGAATTCGTCATGGGCGGCATCATTGAT
Source organism: Pseudomonas sp. 10S4 (assembly GCF_034344865.1). Lineage (NCBI taxonomy): Bacteria > Pseudomonadati > Pseudomonadota > Gammaproteobacteria > Pseudomonadales > Pseudomonadaceae > Pseudomonas > Pseudomonas sp. 10S4. The sequence continues at coordinate 2,501,263 of NZ_CP133774.1, read as the reverse complement.
GCGTCGGTGCGGATCTTCCTCGACGTGGTCAGCGCCAATCGCTCGCAATTCCTGTTTCTTGCCCGTGAGCAATACGGCGGTTCGCTGCCGGTGCGTCAGGCCATTGGCCGATTGCGCGAAGACATCAGCTCCGACCTGGCGTCCGACCTGTCGCTGATGCCGAAGCTGCAACATTTGGACATTGCCGGGCTGAGCGTCATGGCTGACCTGATCGTTAAAAGCGTGTTTGCCACCCTGCCGGACATTATCGATCCGCCCGTTGACGCATTGCCGGAGCACCTGACGCCTCAGGCGAAGATCACCCAGCAACTGCGCTTTATCTTTATTGGCCTCAAGCATTGGCAGGGGCTCGGTAGCACGGAATAACACACATCCCCTGTGGGAGCGGGCTTGCTCGCGAAGGCGGTGCGTCAGTCGATATCAATTTCGCCTGACACACCGCCTTCGCGAGCAAGCCCGCTCCCACATTGGTGCATGAAAAATCTTACATGCACCAACATGACTCAAAAGTCTGCAACATCTTGCAACAACCACTAAGCTCCGACAGGGTTTTCCTACGTCTTGTCCGATTGGCAAGCCCCTTGCTCTAGCCTGAGTATTGTCCTCTGCTGGAAGCTTTCCGATGCTGGTGATTCATCGCAGAATCGACCCTCAACCCGTCTGGGCCGCCGAGTTGCACCTGACCTTCGAAGCCCGGAGCAAAAGCCGTTTGCGCTGTTTCAGTGCCGAGCAGGAAGATGTCGGGTTGTTTTTAGAGCGCGGCCAGCCGCCGCTGTATGACGGCGAATGCCTAGAGGCTGAAGACGGGCGAATCGTGCGCGTCTGCGCTCGTCCCGAACAATTGCTGCACGTCACCTGCGCCAATGCCTTCGAACTGACCCGCGCGGCCTATCACTTGGGCAACCGCCACGTCGCCCTGCAAGTCGGCGATGGCTGGCTGCGTTTGCTCGACGATTACGTACTCAAGGCCATGCTCGAACAGCTGGATGCCAAGGTCGAAAACATCGAAGCCCCATTCCAGCCGGAACACGGCGCTTACGGTGGCGGCCATCACCACTCGCGGCACGGCGACGAAGATTTCAACTACCCACCGAAACTGCACCAGTTCGGCGTGCGTTTATGAACCCAGCCTGGGCGCTGCTGCGCCTGGCCAGTCCGCAGTTGCCGATTGGCGGCTACAGCTATTCCCAAGGCCTGGAAATGGCGGTGGATAACGGCCGGGTGAATGATGCTGATAGCGCGCGACGCTGGATCAGTGATCAGTTGCTGCTGAACCTCGCGCGTTTCGAAGCGCCGTTGTTGCTCGCCCATTGCGTGGCCGCCGCCGACGAAAACTGGGCCGAACTGTTGCAACGCTGCGAAGAACATCGCGCCAGCCGGGAAACCCGCGAACTGCATCAGGAAAGTCGGCAGATGGGCTATTCGTTGCAGCAACTGCTCAACGGTTTACCGGAACTCGATGCGCCAGCCCGGGCTTTTCTCGAGCAACGTCCCGAGCCGCACTTGGCTCTCGGCTGGGCATTGGCCGCCCGCGCTTGGGGGATCACGCCGCAGGATGCCTTGGCCGCCTGGCTCTGGAGCTGGCTGGAAAACCAATTGGCGGTGTTGATGAAAACCCTGCCCATGGGCCAGCAGGCCGCGCAACGCCTGACCAGTCAATTGCTGCCGTTGCTACAAGAGGCGCAGCTACACGCTACCCGAATCAATCCCGAACACTATGGCAGCGCCGCTTTCGGCCTGTCCCTGGCGTGCATGGCCCATGAGCGCCAGTACAGCCGTCTGTTCCGTTCCTAGGGCCTTTTATTTTGGGCCTTTTATTTGGAGAAGCAGCATGAACACACAACCTCTGCGCGTCGGCATCGGCGGCCCGGTCGGTTCCGGTAAAACCGCCCTGACCCTGGCCCTGTGCCTGGCGCTACGTGATCGCTACAACCTGGCGGTCGTGACTAACGACATCTACACCCGCGAAGACGCTGACTTTCTGGTGCGCAACGAAGCCCTGGCACCGGAACGCATCATCGGCGTCGAAACCGGCGGCTGCCCGCACACGGCGATCCGCGAAGACGCCTCGATCAACCTCGAAGCAGTCGATCAACTGAACCGGCGCTTTCCGGGGCTGGACCTGATTATTGTCGAGTCCGGTGGCGATAACCTGTCGGCGACCTTCAGCCCGGAGCTGTCCGACTTGACCATCTATGTGATCGACGTTTCCGCTGGCGACAAGTTGCCGCGCAAGGGCGGGCCGGGGATTTGCAAATCCGATTTGCTGGTGATCAACAAGGTCGATCTCGCGCCGCTGGTGGGCGCCTCGCTGGAGTTGATGGACAGCGACACCAAACGCATGCGCAACGGCAAGCCGTTCGTCTTCAGCAACCAGAAGACCGGCCTGGGCCTGGAAGAAATCATCGCCTTCATCGAACGCCAGGGCCTGCTGACCGCAGCCTGATCATGCTCAATTTTTATCAACAAGGAAGCTTATCCATGACACTGAAACGCATTCTGGGCACCCTGGCCCTGCTGCTGACCCCGGCCATCGCCTTCGCCCACCCAGGTCATGGTGATAACGGTTTGATCGCGGGCATCAGCCACCCGATAAGCGGCATCGATCACCTGCTGGCGATGGTCGCGGTGGGTTTGTGGGCGGCGCAGCAGAAAGGCGCGGCGCGCTGGGCGCTGCCATGCACGTTCGTCGGCACTATGCTGATCGGCGGCTTGCTCGGTTTTGAAGGGCTGAACCTGCCGGCATTGGAAAGCGGGATTGCGGCGTCGGTGTTGGCGCTGGGCCTGGCGGTGGCGTTGGCGGTGCGTCCGCCGTTGGCGGTTGCGGTCGGTGCGACGGCGTTGTTTGCGCTGTTTCATGGCGTGGCACATGGCCTGGAACTGCCGGACATGTCGAGCCCTTGGGCGTATGCCGCCGGGTTTGTAGCAGCGACGGCGGCGTTGCATGCGGCCGGTTATGCGATGGTTCGCGTGTTGCCTCAGGCTGCGGCGCCGTTGGTTCGGGTGGTCGGGGCGGCTTCGGCAGCGACCGGAGTTTGGTTGTTGGCGGGCTGAATTCATTATTGCCAGTTCTGGCCTCATCGCGAGCAAGCTCGCTCCCACATTGGAATGCGTTCCCCTGTGGGAGCGAGCTTGCTCGCGATGGCGGCCTGACAGACACCGGCTCTCTAGGGCCGGCCTCTCTGCTAACATGTCGCGCAATCGCCCCTGCCGTGACGACGCCAGCCAATGCCGCATGCTTCCCGCTCTGCCTCCCAGCCTGAATTGACCGCCCTGTTCGCCTCGGTGCAACAGCATTTCCAGGACGTCATCGTGCCGCTCTGGCAAGGCCCCGGCTGGAACACCGACATGGCGTTGCCCTATGAGGCGCTGGACGCTGAGCATCAACCGCTGCCACCGCAGCGCTATCGCGCCATGGCCTGCGCCCGTCAGCTGTATCTTTTTCGAGCCTGATCGGCCAGGTGCCGGAGGCCGAAGTCCGGGCGGCGGCGCTGTTCCGTTCCTTGCAGCAGCATTTTCACGATGCCGAGCACGGCGGCTGGTTCTACAGCATCGACCCGCAAGGCGCGCCGCTGGATCAGCGCAAAGACCTCTACACCCACGCGTTCATCCTGTTCGCCTGCGCCCATTACTGGGACAAGGTTCGCGAGCCACTGGTGGAATCGGTGCTCAACGCGGCACTGGAAGTCGTGGCCCAACGCTTCGCCACGGACGACGGTCTGTACGAAGCGTGCCTGGACCGTGACTGGTCTTCGCTCAAGACCGGACCGCTGCAGAACCCGCTGATGCATTTGGCCGAAGCGTTTCTCGCAACCCTGTCAGTGCGTGAAGACATCGCCGTGCAGCAACGCTTGCTAGCGCTGTGTGCCGGGATGCAGAAGAAATTCGTCGTCCCGCAGGAAGGCGTTTTGATGGAAAAACCTCTGGGGGCTGTGGATAACTGGTTCGAACCGGGCCATCAGTTCGAGTGGTACTTCCTGCTGGAGTCTTCTTCGTTGCTGCGAGACAGCAAACTGCATCGCTCCCTGAGCCGGGCGTTCAGCTACACCGAGCAGTTGGGCGTGGTCGAACACAATGGCGCCGTTCGAGCCATGCTCGATCTGGAGAGCGACCCCCGTCGTCCTCGCGACAGCACTCAACGCATCTGGGCGCAGGCCGAATACCTGCGCGCCCTGACCTTGCGGCCGGACAGCGAAGCGGCGGTACTGCGCCAATTGCAGGCGTTGCAGCAGCGTTTCCTGCATGCGGGGGTTGGTATGAGTGTCGTGATGAGGAGGGTGAAGTCAGCCGCAAGGACATGCCGTCGACCACGCCGTATCACTTGGCGACCTGTTATCGCGGACTAGTTGATTACCTGAGCTGACTTGTGGCGAGGGAGCTTGCTCCCGCTGGGCTGCGCAGCAGACCCTCATTTTTTCGGGCACATCGCAGGCGGCTGCTGCGCACCCGAACGGGAGCAAGCGCCTTCGCCACAGGTAAATACCCCCTCCCCATAGATCACCGATCCATCACGCAATCCACTTCCGATCCCCGGTAAAACTGATCGTCAGCCAGCGCGCCGCATCCGCCTTGCCCAACTTCGCGGAAATCTCCTCGCGCAATACATCCAGTTGCCCAACGTTCTCCAGTCGGTAATCCGCCGGCAACACCACATGAATCTCGATAAACCGCGCCCGTCCGTGCTTTTGCACGTAGGAGATGTAGTCGTCGAAACCATGCTCGACCTTGGCCGCGTCCATCACCTGGCGCACTTTGTCGTCCAGTTGATCCGGGGCAATGCCCAGTACATCACGTAGCGCCGGGCGCAGGATCTTGAACGCCGGCGCCAACATGCTCAGCGCCAGCAGAATCAGAATCAGCGGGTCGACGTAGACCGCCCACTGCCCATAACCCTGGGACTTGAGCAACAGCGCCGTCAGGAAACTCACCAACAAACCCACCGACAGCATCGCGTCCACCAGCCAACTGATGTTGTCGAACTGGATCAGCGTTGATTTGAGCTTTCGGTTGCGATGACGAACGTAGAAGAAATACGCGAACTCGACGACGGTAAACACCGCCGCGTAGATGATCACCAGCCCGAGCTCAATCTCGCGGCCGCCATTGATGATGCCGAACACGCCGTTGAGAAAGGCATAGATCGCGATCAGAAACAGGAAACTGCCTTCGATCAGCAACACCATCGGCTCCAGGTGCCAGAAGCCGAACTGGAAGCGGTGATTACTTTCTTTGGCGATCAACTTGGCGGTGATCAGCATCAGGACCTTGATGAAGGTCGCGATCAACGAGAAAAAACCATCGAACAGGATGGATTGGGCACCTGAAACAAAACCGGTAACGATCCCGGCGATCGCCACGGCGAACATCAGAATGGTCGATTGTTTGAGCAGCGACTGCTCACCTCGGTTACTCACGTAGCCTCCTCTAAAAACCTTGAAAACCGCAGGGTGCGGTGGGGTTGTTGGATGAGGAGTCTACCTTATGTGCTGTTTTGCCAGTTCGGGCCCCTTCGCGAGCAAGCCCGCTCCCACAGGGGAAATGTGTTGTGTCCAAGATTGCAGACACACCATAAATCCAATGTGGGAGCGGGCTTGCTCGCGAAAAACGATGACTCGGTCTTACGCCTTGCCACCATTACGCTCAATCGAAAAACCCGCCCAGGTCTGGCTCACCGGCATCAGCTCCAGGCTGTTGATGTTGATGTGCGCCGGCGCATTCAGCACCCAGAAAATAGTGTCGGCGATGTCTTGCGGCTGAATCGGCTCGGCACCGGCGTAGGTGGCGTTGTAGCGTTCCTGGTCACCGGCAAAGCGCACCAGCGAGAACTCGCTCTCGCACAGGCCCGGCTCGATATTGCTGACCCGTACACCCGTGCCTTGCAGATCGCAACGCAGGTTCAGGGAGAACTGTTTGACGAACGCCTTGCTCGCGCCATACACGTGGCTGCCCGGGTACGGGTAGTTGCCGGCGATGGAGCCGAGGTTGACGATACCGGCGCCGCGACCGTGAGCGATCAGGCGTGGCAGCAGCAGGCGAGTGCTGTACATCAGGCCCTTGATGTTGGTATCGACCATGGTGTCCCAGTCGTCCAGATCACACTTGGGCGCCGGGTCCACGCCCAGTGCCAGGCCGGCGTTGTTGATCAACCCGCGCAACTTGGCGAAGGACGGCGGCAAGTTGGCAATCGCCTCCTCCATGGCCTTGCGATCACGCACGTCGAGCACCAGACCATGGACCTCGGTCTGCTTCGACAACTCGGCGCACAGGGCGTCGAGGCGCTCTTCACGACGGCCGGTCAGCACCAGTTTCCAGCCTGCCTCGGCAAAACGACGGGCGCAGGCTTCGCCAAAACCGGAAGTCGCGCCGGTGATAAACAGGGTGTTGGACATCGTGTTCTCCTTGCTTCGGCTGATCGGCAGCCATTGGAATAGAAAATCAGCAGCCAGCATGCCCGGCCCGGAGCACAGCGGCAACCCGCTGTTGCTGAGCGACCTTACAGACCACGCGTACAGGCGATCTGCGCAAAGCTGCCACCACTGAGCGTGACTACCGTGGGGCTGGTCTTTTCGATTTCGCTCGGCGGCGTCAGGTGCAATTGTTTGACGGCAACCCCGGCGTCCTGCCAAAGGATTTTCTTGTAGCTGACGTACCCCGAGGCCTCGCCGCCGCCGGTCACAATGCGAATCGAGCTACCGCCGGGCCGGTAGTAAACGGTGGTACTCGCCCCGGTGCAAACGTAGGCAAAATCCTTTTGCGCAGTTGGCAGCAAAGCCCCGGCCATCCCCTCCACCACGCTGTACAACACACCCCCGACCAGAAAAATAGCCGCCAGCCCGGCCACTACCGTCACCCACCCGGTATACGCTCCAAAGCGTGATGACGGGCGAGGCGCCGGGCTACTCGGCTCGGCGGCAATCACCTCAATCGCCGGTTCTGGCGCTGCGATGATCTTCTTTTGCGGCGCTATCACAGCAGCGCTGTTCAGCGATGGTGGCTGGGCATTGATCACCTCGACATTCATCACCACCCGCCGAATGACCTTGGGCCTCGGCAAGCGGGCACGCTGACGCCGGATAATCCGTGCCTGAAGCACCACGAACGCGGCACACAGCAGCGGCACCACTTGATTGAGCGCAGGCGACTGAGTGTTGATCCAGCCGACAACGATCGGATCGCCCACCGCGATATCACCCGCCACATACCCCAGCAACGCCGCACCAATCACCACCAGCATCGGCTGACGCTGCAATAACCGGGCGATCAGCACGCTGCCGAACATCAACAACGGCACACTCAACAGCAACCCCAACAGCAGATAGAAAACGCTGCCCTGAGCCACCGCCGCCAACCCGACCACGTTGTCCATGCTCATGATCAAGTCGGCTGTGAGCACGGTGAGCACCGCACCGCCCAAAGTCGACAGCGCTCCAGTTGGCGGCTCGCCCTCCTCCGTCGCCTCTTCCTCGATCAGCAACCGAATCGCGATCACCAGCAACAGCACGGCACCGATCAACTTCAGCCCCGGCACCAGCAGCAACCAGCCCGCCAGCGTCGTCAGCAGCACCCGCAGGATAATCGCGCCGCTGGTGCCGATCATGACCGCGCGCTTGAGCTGATCCGGCGGCAAGCCGCGACACGCCATGGCGATCACCAGCGCATTGTCCCCGGACAGGATCAGGTCCAGCAGGAACACTTCAAAAATCATACTCAGCGCATGCAGCGCACCGTCAAATAACATCGCGTGGTTTCCCGACAAGAACCTTCGTCATCACAACTTCATCCCAGCGAACCGCAGAGCCCGGCATACAACCCGAGTACCGACGTCAGCGTGAAAATAACCGCGACCACCCGTGCATAACGCCCACGCAAGCGATGCTCCGCCGGCAGAACGCCGCGCGCGAGCAAGAACAACAACAGCAAAATCAGCGGGATCAACAAGGCATTGAGCACCCCGACGGCAATCGACAAGCGGATCAGGTTCACCCCGGACGCCACCAGCACCGCCCCGGCGATCAGCAACAGCGCAAACGGGCCGTAGAACCAGGGCGCATCCAGCGGGTGTTGCTCCAGCGAATGGCGCACGCCCAAGGCTTCACCCACTGCCCACACCGCACTCAGACACACCACGATGGTTGCCACCAGCGCACCACCGGCCAAGCCGATGGCAAACACCAACTGACCCCAGGTCGGGCCGATCAACGCGCCAAAGGCCTGGCCGATCTGGGCGATGCTGTCCAGCCCTGCGGTGTGCCCGCCAAGGGTAGCGGCAGCGGCGATCACGATGGCCGCCGTCAGTACCTGACAGAACACCGCCCCCACCAGCGTATCAATGCGCGCTATGGGCAGATGCGTAGCATCCAGGCCTTTGTCGATCAGTGCCGATTGCTGATAGAACACCGTCCACGGCATCACGCTGGTGCCCAGGTTGGCGGCCACCAGATACAGATAATCCGGTTTGTTGAGCGGCATGCGGGTGATGTCATGCAGTAGCTGTGGAATGTCGGGTTGTGACTTGATCGCCATGACCACGAAGGCCAGGCCGAACATGCCCACCGCCAGGGTCACCCGCTCGACCGAGCGGTACGAACCGGTCAGCACCATGCCGAGGATGAACACCACCAGTGTCAGCAAAATCACCCAGCCGGGAATCCCGAACAGACTGCCGGCGCCGACCAGGCCACTCATTTGCGTCAACAGCGAACCGAAACAGCTAAGCAACAACACCACCGCCGTGACCGCCGCCAGCGCCCGGCCGAAGCGCTGACGCACCAATTCCACATAGCCCTTGCCGGTGCACAACCCCAGCCGGACCGTCAGTTCCTGAGCCATGAACATCAACGGCACCAACAGAAACTGCAATAACAGCAAACGGTAGCCCCACTGCGCACCGCTTTGTGCGGCCGTAATCACGCTGCCGGCCTCGGTGTCCGCCATCATCACCACCAGCCCCGGGCCCATGGTGGCGAGCAGTCGGGCCAGCCGCTGTCGGAATGCCGGGGGATCAGCGGACAGGTCACTCATGGTTCGGGCTACCGCCCGCCGGTGGTTACCGGCCCGCTTTGGAACTGCTTGAGAAATTGCGCGTCAGGCGTCAACACCAGCATCGGCTGACTCTCGGCCAACGCCTGGCGATACGTCTGCAACGAGCGGTACAGTTTGTAAAACTCCGGGTCCTTGTTGAAGGCCGCCGAGAGGATCTGGTTCGCTGCCGCATCCGCTTCACCGTGGGTGATCGCCGACTGACGCTGGACCTCGGAGAGCAACACCGTGCGATCGCGATCAGCCTTGGCCTGAATCTGCTGGGCCCACTCAAACCCTTGTGCGCGCAGTTCCTTGGCTTCGCGTTGGCGCTCGGATTTCATCCGGTCATAAATGGCCTGACTGGCCTCCAGCGGCAGATCGGCGCGGTGCAAGCGCACCTCCGTCACCTCGATACCCAATGACAGGGCCTTGTCGGCGACGTCTTTCTCGATGATCGCGACTTCTTGCCGACGCGCCGGCGATAACAACGAGCGCAGCGGAATCTCGCCCAGCTCTCGACGCAGCGAGGAACTGACCATTTGCGTCAGCTGCGCGTTGGCCTGCTCCAGCGTTCCCACGGCCTGATAGAAACGCAGCGGGTCGCTGATGCGGAAACGGCTATAGGTCTCGACCTCGATCCGCTTCTGATCGCCCAGAATGACTTGTTCGGCCGGGGACGCCAGGGTCTGTAAACGGCGGTCGTAGAACACAATCGAATCGCTGAACGGCACCTTGAACTTCAAGCCCGGCTCACCGGCCACGCCCATGGGTGCGCCGAAGCGGATAATCAGCGCCTGCTGCGATTCATCCACCACATACGCCGAAGCCCCCAGCGCCCAGAGCCCGAGCACTGCACTGACCATCGTCAGTCGTTTGATCAGCCGATTCATGGGCGGACCTCCTTGGCGGCTGATTTGCCCGCATCGTTCAACGGCAGGTAAGGCACCACACCGGACATGCCCTTGCCGGAGGAATCGATAATGACCTTGGAGGCTTTTTTCAGGACTTCATCCATGCTTTCCATGTACAGGCGCCAGGCGGTGACGTCTTTGGATTGCACGTAGCTGTTGTAGACCGAAAGAAAGCGCTTGGCCTCGCCCTCGGCCAGGTTCCCGACCTGAGCCTGGTAAGCCTCGGCTTCCTGGGTGATGCGCGAAGCGTCACCGCGGGCACGGGGGATGATGTCATTGGCGTAGGCTTCGGCTTCGTTACGGGAACGTTCCTGGTCGGCGCGCGCCCGTTGCACGTCGTTGAAGGCATCGATCACCTGCGGTGGCGGATCGACCCGTTGCAGTTGTACTTGTGTGATCAGAATCCCGGCCTGCTCGCGGTCGAGTAATTGCTGCAACAGGTCCCGGGTTTCATCGGCAATTTGCGCGCGTTTATCAGACATCACCGCCTGAATCGGCGTGCGTCCGATGACTTCGCGCAAGGCACTTTCGGCCGCAAGTTTTACCGAGCGCTCAGGATCGCTGATCTTGAACAGGTACAAACGCGCGTCTTTTATCCGCCAGAACACCGTGCAGTCGGCCTCGACGATGTTTTCATCGCCGGTCAGCATTTGTTTGTCGCGAGCGCCATTGCTGGCGGAGCCTTGGGTGCTGCTGCCGCTGCCCAGTTGCAACTGGTTGACCTGAGTAATCTTTGGCAGCAGTACGGTTTCGACGGGAAACGGCAGGTGATAGTGCAAACCGGACTCGGCGGTCTGCTGCCAGCGGCCGAAGCGCAGGACGATGCCCTGCTCGTCGGGCTGGACCTTATAGATACCCGAACTGATCCAGGCCAGGAAAATCAACCCACCGATCAGGGCCAGGCCTCGTCCTCCGAGGTCCATCACGGCCATGTCGTAACCGATCCGTTGACGCCACCGGCGCATCGGGCTGCCGGGTTCTACGGGAACATCTTCTGGAACAAAAGCGGGACTATCGGTCATGCAGTTGCTCCAGGTCTTCCACTGACAAAGACCCCACCGGCTGTGGGGCGATGCGCGCAGAGTATCCGAACGTAAAATCGGCAAAATGAAGATTTATTCATCTTGTCTGTACAAAAAACACTCACCTGCCGCCAGCCCTTGCCAGGCCTCGCTTGTAGCCATGTGCGCGCACGTTATCCACAGGCCGGTCCACAGTCTTTGGGGGCAAGTGCAAAACAGCGCGAGCCGCTGTGCACAAGGCTTTGCGAGCAGGTCAGAAAGTTTTTTGCTTGACCCTCAAGAGCCCACCGTGTAGCCCATGGCATTTTGCACGATCCACCGGGTAATCCGACGATGGCGCCAAGCCAGTAACGACGGCCCTCAGCCGAGTCTTTCCAGAGTTTAACCACAGACTTATCCACAGGCCGGCGCACGGTGAATCCGGCCGTTTTTGCTGACAACAAAAAGGTTGACAACGCCGGCTCATGGTCCGGCAAAAACGACTGATCAAAAAACAACCACAACTCTGCAAGCCACGGTTTCAAAGGCGCTCAGCCAGCTACTCCCACGTTATTCACAGCCAGCTCCACAGCAAACGGGGACAAGTCAAAACCGTGACAAAACAACTATTTGCAGCGGCTTTATGTCGCGGTTTGAGAGCTTGTGAATATTGTTTTCCACAATTTCCAGAAAGCACACAGAAACACCTGTTGGCGATACCTGTGGGAGTGAGCCTGCTCGCGATAGCGGTAGGTCAGTCAAAGTTGCAGTGACTGATCCGCCGCTATCGCGAACAGGCTCACTCCCACATTAATTCGTGGTGTTTTGGGGATGTAAAAAAGCCCCGGCGATTGCTCGTCGAGGCTGTGGATAGTTCAGCAGCGAATCAATGCCCGCCGAGATAGGCGTTACGCACCTCCTCGTTCACCAGCAGCTCCTTGCCGGTGCCTGTGAGGCGGATCTCGCCGTTGACCATCACGTACGCTCGGTCAGACAGCTTGAGCGCGTGGTTGGCGTTCTGCTCGACCAGGAAGATAGTCATCCCGGTCTTCGCCAGTTCCCGCAGGGTCGAGAAGATCTGTTTCACCACAATCGGCGCCAGCCCCAGGCTCGGCTCATCGAGCAATAACAACTTGGGTCGGCTCATCAATGCCCGGGCGATGGCGAGCATTTGCTGCTCGCCGCCGGACATGGTCATGGCCCGCTGGGTACGCCGCTCTTCGAGCCGTGGAAACAGCTCGAACATGCGCTGCATGTCTTCTTTGGCGTACTTGTCGCCAATCGGGATGGTGCCCATCAGCAGGTTTTCCTCGACGGTCATGTCAGGGAACACCCGTCGGCCTTCCGGCGACTGCGCAATGCCGTGGGACGCGATGTAGTGGGACGACTTGTGGGTAATGTCCACACCCTGATAGATGATCTGCCCGTCAGCCGCCCGGGGCTGGCCGAAGATCGACATCAGCAGGGTCGACTTGCCGGCACCGTTGGAGCCAATCAGGCTGACGGTTTCGCCTTCGTTGATGTACAGCGAGACTTTCTTCAGGGCCTGGATCGGCCCGTAGAACACGTCCAGCTCCTTGAGTTCGAGGATCGGTTGACTCATACCAACTCCTCTTCATCGGCGCCCAGGTAGGCCGCAATCACTTTCGGATCGTTGCGAATCGCATCAGGTCCGCCCTCGGCGATGACGATGCCGTGGTCCAGAACCACGATGTGGTCGGAAATACTCATAACCATGCCCATGTCGTGTTCGATCAGCACCACGGTCAGATCGTGCTCGTCGCGCAGCAGCCGGATCATCGCGCTCAGCGCTTCGGTTTCCTGAGGGTTGAGGCCGGCGGCCGGTTCGTCGAGGCAGATGATCTGCGGCCGCGTGCACATGGCCCGGGCGATTTCCAGACGACGTTGCTGCCCGTAGGACAGTTCGCCAGCCAGACGGTTGGCGCAGTCCACCAGGTCCACCACTTCCAGCCAGTAGAAGGCGTGGTCCAGCGCATCGCTTTCGGCCTTGCGGTAACCCTTGGTGTTGAGGATGCCGGCCAACATGTTGCGGTTGACCCACATGTGCTGGGCCACCAGCAGGTTTTCCAGCACCGACATTTCCTTGAACAGGCGAATGTTCTGGAACGTGCGGGCCAGGCCGGCACGGTTCACCAGGTGGGTGCCGCCGAACATTTTGTAGTACAGCCGGCTAAGGAAGGATTTCGGCGAGACGAAATCGACCGGTTTGAACGACTCACCCAACAGTTTGATGACGTTAGTCTGCTCGCCACGCACATTGAGTTCGATCTTGCCGCCCGAGGCCTTGTAGAACCCGGTCAGGCAGTTGAACACCGTGGTCTTGCCGGCACCGTTGGGGCCGATCAGGGCGAAGATCGAGTTGCGTTTGACCTTCAGGCTGACATCGCTCAGCGCCTTGATGCCGCCGAAGTGCATCATCAGCTTCTCGACCGAGAGTACGACTTCGCTCATGGCGCTACTCCTTTACGCGGGGTCACACCGGTACGGCTGATCCGAATCAGGCCGCGTGGTCGCCAGATCATCATCAACACCATCAACACGCCGAACAACAGCACGCGGTATTCCGCGAAGCCACGCAGCAGTTCAGGGGCGACGGTCAGCACGAACGCCGCAATCACCACGCCGATAGTCGAGCCCATGCCGCCGAGTACCACGATGGCGAGAATCAAGGCCGATTCGAAGAAGGTGAACGAGGTCGGGTTCACGAAGCCTTGATAGGTGGCAAAGAACACACCCGCCAAACCGGCCGTCGATGCACCGATGGTGAACGCAGAGAGCTTGACCAGCACATGGTTCAGGCCCATGGAGCGGCAAGCGATTTCGTCTTCACGCAGTGCTTCCCAAGCACGACCGACTGGCATGCGGGTCAGGCGATGCTTGATATACAGCACGGCCAGCACGACCAGGAACAACACCGCATAGATGAAGTAGTACTTCACGTCCGGGTTGTAGGCGATGCCGAAGAACTCATGGAACGGTATTCCGCCTTCCTTCGCTCTTTTGCCGAATTCGAGGCCAAAGAAGGTTGGCAACGGAGCCGCCATGCCATTCGGGCCGCCAGTCAGGGACAGCCAGTTGTTGAGGATCAGCCGGATGATTTCACCGAAACCCAACGTCACGATCGCCAGGTAGTCGCCGTGCAGACGCAGCACCGGGAAACCGAGGATGCAACCGGCAAGCCCCGCCGTGATTGCCGCCAGCGGCAGCACCGTCCAGAAACCCAGCCCCAAGTATTGATAACCGAGCGCCAGGCCGTAGGCACCGATGGCATAGAACGCCACATAACCGAGGTCGAGCAGGCCAGCCAGGCCGACCACAATGTTCAACCCCAGGCCCAGCAGCACGTAGATCAACCCAAGGATGACTACGCCCAGCAAGTACGAGTTGGAGAAGAACGGGAATACCACGGCAATGACGATCACCAGCGGCACAACCCAGCGCAAACGGGATTTGTAATCGGGCGGCAGTACATGAACCCCGGAGCCGGTGGTTTCAAAGCCTTCGAGGATTTTCAGGCCCCGGGGCGATTGCAGGAACAGGCTCAAGGCAAAGCGGCCAGCCATGACGATGGCGACCAGCCACGCCACACGGGTCGGCTGCAGGTTGAAGCTGTAGCCTTCAAGGACTACACCGACAATCGGGCCGAACACAATCAGGGCAACGAGGCCGGCAAGAATCGCGTCAACCAGGCTTCTTTTGACATCAATGGTTTTTTTAGTGGTTGAAGACATCGCTTACACCTTCGACACAAGAGGACGGCCGAGCAGGCCTTGAGGCCGAAAGACCAATACGAGAACCAGCAGCGAGAAGCTGAAAACGTCCTTGTAGTCCGAATTCACCAGGCCCGAGAACAACGACTCGGAAATCCCGAGGATGATCCCGCCGAGCATCGCGCCAGGCAGTGAGCCGATCCCGCCGAGTACCGCTGCGGTGAACGCTTTGATGCCGATGACGAAACCTGCGTAGAAGTCGAACGTGCCGTAGTTCATGGTGATCAGCACACCGGCCAGGGCCGCCATCGCTGCACCGATGATGAACACGTAGGAAATCACCCGGTCGGTGTTGATCCCCAGGATCGAGGCCATTTTGCGGTCTTGCTGGGTAGCGCGGCACATGCGGCCGAGCTTGGTGTACTTGATGACGTAGGTCAGCAGGCCCATACCGGCAAACGCTGCGACCAGAATGAAGATTTTGGTGTAGGTGAGCTGGACGAAGCCAGTGCCTATGTCGACGCGCCATGCACCGGTCAGCAGTGTCGGAACACCCTGTTGGCGAGCGCCCTGGGCGATCTGTGCATAGTTTTGCAGGATCAGCGAAATACCGATGGCGCTGATCAGCGGTGCCAGTCGTGTGGAGTTGCGCAGCGGTTTGTAGGCGACACGCTCGATGACCCAGCCATACACCGCCGTGACGACGATGGTGAAGATCAGTGTGCCGAGCATCAGCAGAGGGAAGGATTCAATACCGAAGTAAGCCAGCAGAGCCAGACTGATTGCCGCGAGGTAAGCGGAAATCATGTAAACCTCGCCGTGGGCGAAGTTGATCATGCCGATGATGCCATAGACCATTGTGTAGCCGATGGCGATCAGGCCATAGACAGACCCGAGAGTCATGCCATTGACCAGTTGCTGCAGGAAAATACCATCCATAACGCAATCTCACGCATTTGAGAGACTGCACAGAAGCGGTTTGCAACGGACCGGGGTTCAGCCGCCAGTGCAACACGGTTACGTGCAGCTCTACGAGAAAAGACAGACGGGCCTTCTGGCGGATACCAGTCAGCTAACTAACGGTGAACACAATTTTTGTGGCGAGGGAGCTTGCTCCCGCTGGGTCGCGTAGCATCCCCAACAACAGGACTGCTGCGCAGTCCAACGGGAGCAAGCTCCCTCGCCATAGACCGGTCACACGTTCATATCACTTCTGTTTTTCAAGCTGGTGGTATTTGCCGTCCTTGTCCCACTGGTAAACCACGTAGTCGGAGACTTTCAGGTCGCCCTTGGCGTCCCAGGTCTTCTCACCCATCACGGTTTTGACCGGGTGTGCTTTCAGCCATTTGGCAGCGTCTTCGCCCTTGTTGGACTTGGCGCCGTTGAAAGCAGCCGCCAGGGTCTGGACCGAAGCGTAGGCGTACAGGGTGTAGCCTTCTGGCTCAGTGCCGGCCTTGCGGAACTGCTCAACCACAGTCTTGCTGTCTGGCAGCAGGCGCGGGTCGGCACCGAAGGTCATCAGCACGCCGTCGACGTATTGCGGGCCGCCAGCGGTGGTCACCAATTCGTCGGTCACGATGCCGTCATCGGACATGAATTTCACGTCCTTGAGGCCTTCGGTACGCAGTTGTTTAACCAGTGGACCAGCCTCTGGGTGCAGACCGCCGAAGTAGACGACGTCGGCGCCAGCAGCGCGGATTTTGGTGACCAGGGCGCTGAAGTCTTTTTCGCCACGGGTCAGACCTTCGTAGATCACCGGGGTCACGCCGCGCTTGATCAACTGAGCCTTGGTGGCATCTGCCAGGCCTTGGCCGTAGGTGTCTTTGTCGTGGATGACCGCGACTTTCTTGCCTTTGAGCACGTCGACGATGTAGTCGCCGGCCACGATGCCTTGCTGGTCGTCACGCCCGCACATACGGAACATGGCGCTCAGGCCGCGTTCGGTAACTTGTGGGTTGGTGGAACCTGGAGTGATCGCGATGATGCCCGCTTCGTCGTAGATCTCGGAAGCCGGGATGGTGGATGAGGAGCAGAAGTGACCGACTACACCGGCAACCTTCTGGTTGGTCAGGTCCTTGGCGACCGTCACAGCCTGCTTCGGTTCGCAGGCGTCATCGCCCTTGACCAGTACGATTTTTTCCCCGTTGACGCCGCCCGATGCGTTGATAGCGTCGGCCGCTGCCTGCGCACCCTTCATGTATTGCAAGCCAAATGCCGCGTTGGCGCCAGTCATTGGACCTGCCACACCGATTTTCACATCAGCTTGTGCAAACGCAGAAATACCCAAAGCAGTTGCCACTGCGAGGGCCAGAAAGCCTTTCTTGTAAAACGTCTGGGACATGAGGTGGTGCTCCAAGGTTTTTTTAGTTGGCACTGCGACTTCTCTGAATGCTCAGAGCAAGGGCCGTGCCATCGGTTTTTTATTCTGAAAAAAGTCGCTGCTTTATTGTTATTTCGACTGTTTCGATCCCATTTTCATTGGGCGTGCAACCGTCTAAACCGCGGGAGGTGAAACCTTTTCTTTTTGAAGGCGCAACCCGCATGCGCCATCATTGCAACCGCGGCGTTAAACGACGTGCAACCAGCCTGTAACAACGTGCGTCACCGAAGTGCACACTGCTGGTGCGCAACTGCTACAACTCGCACCATTACAGGCTAGTCGCTGCGCGAAAAAGCGCCGCTTCCAGCAACAAAAATCAACAATCAAATGACGATCCGCAAGCACTGGCCTGCGTGATACAGCGAAAAACCGGCCTCATACAAGCAACTGCGCAGGCCAACACCCGCCAGCGGCTGCATCGGAGCGAACGGAATCGGTAGCGCCTGAGGATTTCCGTTACACAAATAGTCGGCAAAAGCTTTGCCTACGACTGTGCCAGTGGTGACGCCGCGACCGTTGTAACCGGTGACTGCCACTATTCCGGGCGCCGGTTCGAACAGGCGCATCAGATGATCGGGGGTAAAAGCGATGCAACCGGTCCAGGTGCACTCCCACTCAACCGGTTTAAGGTACGGGAAGTAATGCTGCTGAACCCGATCGGCCCAGGCCTTCAAGAACCAGGTCGGTTTCTGATTGCCGTTGCCGAGACTGCCGAGCAACAGGCGCCCGTCCTTGTCCCGACGAATACTGCTCAATACTTGTCGAGTGTCCCAGGAGCCTTGGCCGCCGGGCAGAATTTGTTGCGCTGCGTCTTCGGTTAGCGGCACCGAGGCCACTTGGTAGTAATAACCGGGGAAGAAGTTACGCCGCAGTTCTGTCCAGTCGCCTTCGGTGTAGGCGTTGGACGCGATCACTACCTGCTCGGCGAGCACCGAGCCTTGGGCCGTTTGCACCGACCAGCGTTGGCCCTGACGTTCAAGTCTTGTAACAGGCGAATGATCGAACAACTGACCACCGAGAGCGATGGCCGCTTTGGCCAGACCGGTGGTGTAGGCCATCGGGTTGAGAGTGCCAGCACGCCGATCCAGCAACGCGGCGGCGATTTTCTTGGTGCCAGTCGCTTGTTCACAGGCTTGGCCGGTCAACAGTTCAACTGGCGCCCCACGGCGTTTCCATTGTTCTTCACGACTGCGCAAGTCGGCTTCGCCACGGGCGTTGTGCGCCATGTGCAGCGTGCCTTCGCGGCGCAGTTGGCAATCGATGTTGTACTTATCCACAAGGCTGAACACCAGGGACGGTGCCGCACCGAGCATGCGGTTGAGCTGACTGCCCACCGCTTCGCCGAACCCGGCTTCGATCTCGTCCGGCGGGATCCACATCCCGGCGTTGACCAGCCCGACATTGCGTCCGGACCCGCCATGACCGGCGCGATGGGCTTCCAGCACGCAGACACTTTTACCCTGCTCCAACAAATGCACTGCCGCCGACAACCCGGTAAAACCGGCGCCGATGACACAGACATCGACCTTCACTTCACCCTTGAGCGCCGTATTGTCGGGCCTTTGTGGCGTCAGTTTTTCCCACAGACACTCTTCGCGTAACGGCATTGCCAGACTCCAATCAGAAACCTAACCAACACACCATTCAATTGTGGGAGCGGGCTTGCTCGCGAATGCGGTATCACATCCAACACTTTTGCTGAATGACACACCGCTTTCGCGAGCAAGCCCGCTCCCACACGGGATCACTGCTCGATTCGAGACTTAGTCGAACGTAATACCCTGAGCCAACGGCAACTCCAGCGAATAGTTCACGGTGTTGGTCTGGCGGCGCATGTAGCCGCGCCATGCATCGGAGCCCGACTCACGACCACCGCCCGTTTCCTTCTCGCCACCAAACGCGCCGCCGATTTCTGCACCGCTCGGGCCGATGTTGACGTTGGCGATGCCGCAGTCGCTGCCCACGGCCGACATGAATTGCTCGGCTTCACGCACGTCGGTGGTGAAGATGCACGAGGACAGGCCTTGTGGCACGGCGTTGTTCAGGCGCAGGGCTTCGGCGAAATCTTTGTAGCCAACCACGTAGAGGATCGGCGCGAAGGTTTCGTTGCAGACCACGTCGCTCTGCTCCGGCATTTCCACGATGGCCGGGGCCACGTAGTAAGCATTCGGGAATTTATCTTCCAACTGACGCTTGCCGCCAAACACCCGGCCGCCTTCGCTCAGGGCTTGCTCCAACGCGTCTTGCATGTTCTCAAAGCTGTGCTTGTCGATCAGCGGACCGATCAGGTTGCCTTCCAGCGGGTTACCGATGCGAACCTTGGAGTACGCCGCTTTCAGGCGAGTGACGATTTCTTCTTTCACCGATTCGTGGGCAATCAGACGACGCAGCGTGGTGCAACGCTGGCCGGCAGTGCCGACGGCGCTGAACAGGATTGCGCGAACGGCCATGTCCAGGTCGGCGCTTGGGCCGAGGATCATCGCGTTGTTGCCGCCCAGTTCCAGAATGCTGCGAGCAAAGCGCGCGGCGATTTTCGGCGCCACTTCGCGGCCCATGCGGGTGCTGCCGGTAGCGCTGATCAGCGCGACACGCGGGTCATCGACCAGTGCTTCGCCGGCGTCGCGGCCACCGATGATCACTTGGCTCAGGTGCGGAGGTGCGTCGCTAAAATTTTTCAGTACGCGGTCGAACAGTGCCTGGCAAGCCAGTGCGGTCAGCGGGGTTTTCTCCGACGGTTTCCAGATCACCGGGTTACCGCAAACCAGCGCCAGTGCGGTGTTCCAGGCCCAGACCGCGACCGGGAAGTTGAACGCACTGATCACGCCGACAACGCCCAGCGGGTGCCAGGTTTCGCGCATGTGGTGGCCAGGACGCTCGGAAGCGATGGTCAAACCGTACAGTTGACGGGACAGACCGACAGCGAAGTCGCAGATGTCGATCATTTCCTGAACTTCGCCCAGGCCTTCCTGGGTGATCTTGCCGGCTTCCCAGGAAACCAGCTCACCGAGATCAGCCT
Source organism: Pseudomonas sp. 10S4 (assembly GCF_034344865.1). Lineage (NCBI taxonomy): Bacteria > Pseudomonadati > Pseudomonadota > Gammaproteobacteria > Pseudomonadales > Pseudomonadaceae > Pseudomonas > Pseudomonas sp. 10S4. The sequence continues at coordinate 2,481,203 of NZ_CP133774.1, read as the reverse complement.
TGTATTCACGCAGGATGTCGCCCAATTGGCGTACCAATTCGCCACGGCGCGGCGCCGGAACCTTGCGCCACAGCTCGAACGCATGATCTGCGCGACTGATGTGCTGCTCGACTTCGGCAGCACCTTCCCAGTTCACCGCGGCAATCTGGCTGCCATCAATCGGCGAATGCACCGGCACTTTGCCGTTCTGGTACAGGGCCGGGTTCACACCTAGACGATCAAGCAATGCGGCAACCATGGGTTACTCCTCAAGCAGAAAACAGAAATCGTGCAGCCGGAAAATCACGACTGATCAGGCCTGTAGTTGTAGCTCCCCCGAGACGAGCCAACAAACGACCATTAAGCGAGATATCATTCCGTTTATTCATGCTTCGCAGTTGTCGGTAAAAGAAAAGCATAGAGCAACAAGAAAAAGGACCACCCATGCTGAATAAACGCTACCTGCCGTCGATCACTGCACTGCAGTGTTTCGAGGCCGTGACCCGGCATTTGAGCTTCACCCGGGCCGCCGAAGAGCTGAACCTGACCCAGAGCGCCGTCAGCAAACAGGTCGCGCAACTCGAAGAGTTGCTGCAGCACCTGCTGTTCCGCCGGGTGCGCCGACGCCTGCAAATGACCCCGGCCGGGGATTTGTACCTGGTGGAGGTACGAAAAATCCTCACTCAGGTCGAAATGTCGACCCATTACCTGCGCTCCTACGGCGGTGATACTGAAGTCCTGCGCGTCTCGACGCCGCCAACCTTTGGCGCACGCTGGCTGGTGCCACGCCTGAAAGGCTGGCGCCTGCGCCACCCCTCGATTCACCTCGATTTGTGCAGCGAGCAGGAAGCCGACGATTTGCTTCAAGGTCGCAGCGACCTGGCGTTCTACTTCGGCCAAGGCTCACGCCCCGGCACTGAAAGCCTGAAGCTGTTCGGCGAAGAGTTGGTGCCAGTCTGCGCACCGGGCAGCCTGCCGGACACGCCGTTCACCGACCCGACGCAACTCACCGACCTGGTCCTGCTGCAAAACGCCTCCCGGCCCCAGGCCTGGCACGATTGGTTCGACAGTCAGGGCTATCACACCGAGCACAGCTATCACGGCCCGCGCTTCGAAACCTTTTATATGTGCATCCGCGCAGCGCAAGTCGGCTGTGGCGTGGCGCTATTGCCGCGGTTTCTGGTGGAAGAGGAATTGGCCGACGGCAAACTGGTCATTCCCTGGCAGCATGCGATGCCCAGCTCCGACGCCTACTACCTGGCCTACCCGGAACATTCGGCAGAAGTGCCCAAGGTGCGGGATTTTGTGAAGTGGATGTTGGAGCAGATTGATAATCCGGATGCGCCACAACATTGAGTCCGCGCGCCATCCCTGTGGTGAGGGGGCTCGCCCCTGCTGGGTCGCGCAGCGGCCCTAAAACCTGCAACAGCAGTTGCGTGACTCATTTTCAAATCAAGCGATAACAAAAAGACCATCGACGACTTGGGTTTGAGCAAGACGCCCACGCAGGTCATCGTCGATTGTCGGATCATCCATGCTGTATAGCCGCACTCTGCGATACGCGTCAACTTGATCAATTTCCCGCCCTAGATACTCCCAAACAACCCTCGAACACGCAGGAGTGCGATGGTCAGCCGCCGAAACGCCCATCTTCAATCCATTGAGTCGGGTAATGCAGCTTTTGAAGCTCGGGATAAGAATGGTCTGACTGATCTCATTGGACGTCAGCGATTCATAATCGATGAGAAACAAGCGATCCTGAAGGTAGTAGGCAATCCCGACATATCGATACCGCTCAAACGCCCCACCCCCACCCGCTAACTGTAAGCGTTCATTACGCTCATATACGAAATGCTCTCCCTCCTCGTGCAAATGAACCAAGGAGCAAAGAATCGAACCGGGCTCCGTCATTGCGTGGTAGTACTCGTAGTAGTAACCCGTGTGGGCTTCTAGCTGCAACGATGACTGTTGACGAAGATGATCAAGCATCCGTTGCGGCGCAGCCACCTCCCTGGGAGAACTGATATGCCTCGCTTTGACGCCTATGAGAGTGCCGAATTGATCTGGCGGCAAATGAATTTCGGCTTCTTCAACTCCGAAAAAATCACAGATCCGCTTCAGATTAAAAGGTGTAGGAAAGCTGTTTCCTCCAAGGTATTTATTAAATTGACCACGATTAATGCGAAGTTTCCTACAGACTTCTGCGATGGATCGGTAGTGACTACAAAGCAGTTTTAAGTTAGCCGGAAGAAAATCACGCATACAGACTCACACAAAAATTACAGGAGACTCAAACATAGCAGCAACTCGCATCACTTTTAAGCAACTTGCGTAATTGCGCCCAGCGATAGATGACCGGATATTACGACACCTGAACGGCTTCAGGACTTACCGCATTACCCACTCGCCAGCACTCTTAAAATAGCAAGGAGCTTTGAATGCTTGACGCCATTAACGACTTCCTCTCCGGAAAGGTTTTGATACCTTTGGTTCTCGGACTCGGGAGTTATTTCACCATCCGGTCAAAATTTGTTCAGTTTCGATACTTCGCCCATATGGTCTCGGTATTACATTGCAGTTGGCATACGGGCAATCACCACTTGAGTTCATTCCAGGCGTTAACGCTCAGCCTTGCGGGTCGCGTCGGAACCGGGAATATCGTAGGCGTTGGCATTGCGGTGAGCATGGGCGGCCCCGGTGCGGTGTTCTGGATGTGGATGACCGCTCTGCTGGGTATGTCGAGCAGCTTCTTCGAGTGCGCACTGGGTCAACTCTATAAGCGCTGTGATGGAAATGGCCTGTATCGAGGGGGACCTTCATGGTACATCCAGCATGGTCTTGGTAAGCGCTGGCTTGGAATGATTGCCGCTCTCCTGCTTCTGGTCACCTTTGGCTTTGCTATAAACGGCCTGGAATCCCATGCCGTATCACACTCGCTAAATGATGCATTTGCTCTGTCAACCACTTGGTCCGGGCTCGCATTATCGTTGGTGCTGGGAATGGTATTTATTGGCGGTATAAAGCGGATAGCGGCGGTCTCGGATCTTTTGGTTCCGCTTAAGGTTCTCGCTTACATTGGCGTGACGTCCTACGTAATCGTGCTGCAGTTTGACCAGGTTCCGGCCATATTAATGACGATTGTCAAAAGTGCGTTTGGACTGGATCAGGCCTTTGGCGGGCTCGTCGGCAGCGCAATTATAATGGGCGTACGGCGTGGAGTATTCTCCAATGAAGCAGGATTGGGCAGCGCGCCCAATGTTGCATCGGTGGCGAAGATCGAGCACCCGGTTGCACAAGGTGTGGTGCAGGCCTTCAGCGTCTTTATTGACACCTTCATCATCTGTACATGCACCGCGTTACTCATACTGCTTTCAGGTTTCTACACACCCGGTTTCGAGGGCGATGGTATAGCTTTGGCACAACACTCGCTGGCGGCAGTGGTGGGTGAATGGGGAAGGATGTTCATCAGTATCGTATTGGCCTTGTTTGTCTTCACCGCGATGCTCTACAACTATTACCTAGGTGAAAACAGTTTACGATTCATATTTGGCGAACCTCGAAAAACATTATTCGCCTACCGTGTATTCGTATTAGGGCTGGTGTTCTGGGGTTCTGTCGAAGATTTATCCACGGTACTCGCATTTGCCGATATCACCATGACATTGCTGGCCTTGGTCAACCTAATCGCTATGGCCCTGCTGTTCAAAGTCGGTATGCGCATCTTGCGTGACTACGACGAACAACGTCGTGCAGGTATCAAAACTCCTGTTTTCGACTCAAGTAAATTCCGAGATCTGGATCTCGATTTTATGGCCTGGCCAGCGAGAACGAATAGCCCTGATGTATTGACGCATCCTGAAAACCTTCCTGGCAACGCGCCAAGCCCTAAGCCCATATGAAATAGCAAGACTGCTGAGCCGAAGTAATTTCATACCGGCTCAGCAGCACAGCAATACCACGATTGTTTTCCACAAATAAAAAATAAATAGCGCTACGGTTCTATCATGGCTCAAATACTCTTAAGGAATTCACCAATGAATCGATATCAACCCCTGAAAGCAAGCGCATCTACAACCCCAACCTTTTACATAGACTCACACGTTGCGCCCAATCATTTGTTTGAAGATGCCTGTTTCAGAATTCGTGCCGCCACCAGCCTTTTAGAAACGCTGACATCCGCCACTGTCAAAAACACCAATGATGCAGACCTGTATCGCCTGATGCTGCCTGTTTATGTATTACTACAGGATGGCCTCGACACATTGGATCAAATCACTTTAACCGCGGAGTAAATCATGGCCAACCCGGTAACCAATGAGATGCTCAAAGCGGCAATGAAAAAAGCAATCGAAATAGGACTTATACCTCGCCACTCACACTTGGATGGCTATTTGAAAAGTTGGGAGAGTCTTGGACTAGTCATTCAAGCGGCTCTTGAGGCGACACCCTATAACAGATGAGTCTCATGGGGCTGTGCAACAGGAGGGCCAAAAGATGCAACCTGGGAATAATCCACCACGGACGCAAAAATCGCTGGCAATCCGCACCTCTGATATGCGCCACTAGCCCCATTCATTGAAACAGCTGAAACGTCGCGACCACGGGCCGCGGCCAGCATGGAGAGACCCGTTATGAGCGAGAGCGTATTTGGCGATCGCATCGTGCAGAACCTGCTCGACACCGACTTTTACAAACTGACGATGATGCAGGCGGTGCTGCACAACTACCCTAACGTCGAAGTCGAATGGGAGTTTCGTTGCCGTAACAGTGAGGATTTACGCCCGTACCTGGCGGAAATCCGTTACCAGATCGAGCGTCTCGCCGAACTGAGCCTGAGCGCCGACCAGTTGAGTTTCCTGGAGCGCATCAGCTTCATGAAGCCGGATTTCCTTCGATTTCTTGGCTTGTTCCGCTTCAACCTGCGCTACGTCCACACCGGCATTGAGAACGGCGAGTTGTTCATCCGCCTGCGCGGGCCGTGGCTGCATGTGATTCTGTTCGAAGTACCGATGCTGGCGATCGTCAGCGAAGTGCGTAACCGCTATCGCTACCGGGAAGTCGTTCTGGAGCAGGCCCGCGAGCAGCTCTATCGCAAGTTCGACTGGCTGACCGCCAACGCCAGCAGCGACGAATTGTCCGAGTTGCAGGTTGCCGATTTCGGCACCCGGCGCCGCTTTTCGTACCGAGTGCAGGAAGAAGTGGTGAACGTGCTCAAGCACGATTTCCCTGGGCGCTTCGTCGGCACCAGCAACGTGCATCTTTCCCGCGAGCTGGACATGAAACCGCTGGGCACCATGGCCCACGAGTGGATCATGGCCCATCAGCAACTCGGCCCACGGTTGATCGATAGCCAGATTGCCGCCCTTGATTGCTGGGTTCGCGAGTATCGCGGCTTGCTGGGGATCGCCCTGACCGACTGCATCACCACTGATGCTTTCCTCGGTGACTTCGACCTGTATTTCGCCAAGCTCTTCGACGGCCTGCGCCACGACTCCGGTGATCCGGTGCTCTGGGCAGAAAAAGCCATCGCCCGCTACCACAAGCTCGGCATCGACCCGATGAGCAAGACGCTGGTGTTCTCCGACAGCCTGACGCTGCCCAAGTCCCTGGAAATATTCCGGGCGCTGCGCGGTCGGATCAATGTCAGTTTCGGCATCGGCACCAACCTGACATGTGATATTCCGGGTGTCGAACCGATGAGCATCGTGCTTAAAATGACCGCCTGCAACGGTCAGCCCGTGGCAAAGATTTCTGATGAACCTGGCAAGACTCACTGCAAAGACCCGAATTTCGTCGCCTACTTGCGACACGTTTTCAAAGTACCTGCCTCCATTCCCAGCACATCTGGCATTTCAAGCAAGGAGTGAATTCATGCAAGCCGTACAGCGTGAGATTGCTGATCAGCTCAAGGTTCAGCCGCCGTTCGCCGATCAAGCAGCCCTCGAGGCTGAAGTCGCCCGGCGGATTACCTTTATCCAGGATTGCCTGGTCAATTCCGGGCTCAAGACCCTGGTGCTGGGCATCAGCGGCGGCGTCGATTCCTTGACTGCCGGCCTGCTGGCCCAGCGGGCTATGCGCGAACTGCGCACCCGCACCAGTGACGACAGCTACAAGTTCATCGCCGTGCGCCTGCCGTACGAAACCCAGTTCGATGAACACGACGCCCAGGCCTCAGTGGATTTCATCGCCCCGGACGAACGCCACACGGTGAACATCGGCCCGGCGGTCAAATCCCTGGCCAGTGAAGTTGCAGCGTTCGAAGGCAAGCACGCGGTTTCGGTGGATTTTGTGCTCGGCAACACCAAGGCGCGGATGCGCATGGTCGCCCAGTACACTATCGCCGGTGCCGCCCATGGCTTGGTGATCGGTACTGACCACGCGGCGGAAGCGGTGATGGGTTTCTTCACCAAATTCGGTGACGGCGCCTGCGACTTGGCACCGTTGAGCGGTCTGGTGAAAAATCAGGTCCGGGCGATTGCCCGAAGCTTCGGTGCGCCGGAATCGCTGGTGGAAAAAATCCCGACGGCCGACCTGGAAGACTTGTCGCCAGGCAAACCGGACGAAGCGTCCCACGGCGTGACCTATGCCGAGATTGATGCATTCCTGCACGGCGAACCAGTGCGCGACGAAGCGTTCAAGATCATCTGCGACACGTACAAAAAGACTCATCACAAGCGGGTGATGCCTTTCGCGCCTTGATTTGAGAGGTGTCTGCCCGCGAAGAACGATGACGCGATCAAACGTCAGGCACAAAAAAGCGTCCCAAGCGGACGCTTTTTTATGCGTGCGATTCGATTACTTCAGGGTAACCGTGCCTTTCATCATCGAGATGTGGCCCGGGAACGAGCAGAAGAACCCGTAGGCTTCGCCGGCAGCCAGTTTCGACACGTCGAAGGTCACCGAATCTTTCTCGCCAGCACCGATGATCTTGGTGTGGGCGATGATGCGTGCGTCGCCTTCCGGCAGGTAGTTCTTGTCGATACCTGCGGCCAGGCCAGCAGTAGCGATTGGCTGCATGTCAGCTTCTTTGCTCAACACCCAGTTATGGCCCATGACGTTTTTCGGCAGGCTGCCGGAGTGGGTCAGTTCGACGGTGAAGGTCTTGCAGCTCTTGTCGATTTCAATGGCCTTAGTGGCGTAGGTCATCTGATCAGTGGAGTCGATCGTGGTCTTGCACTCGGCAGCCATCAATTGGCTGCTGGCCAGCGTCAGCAGGGATACCGCAACAAGTTTGGCAAACATGGTGAATCTCCAAGGCAGGGTTAACGAAAACTCGAATGGACAGAAGACTGCCTGAAATCTTCGCAAGTTCCTATGACTTGAGTCAAAAATTGTATACAACTTTCGAGCTATGACACTCATCGAAACAATCTAACAGCCAGACGTCTGGGCCGGCCCTATCCTCAAGCCCTCATCACTTAGACGGAGCCTCTGTCATGTCCATCAACAGCCTGTTGTGCAGTTTGCTCGCCGCCTACGCTTGTGGCGCCAGCGGTACCTACGAAACACCTACACGCGAGGTTTAACCCTTGGAGCGTCGCTTCCATGCCTTTACTCTGTGGCCATCCTGACCCTGGAGCAAGGCATGTCTATAGCGTCCGTTTGTGTATTTTGCGGTGCCAGCACTGGCACTGACCCGGCTTATCGTGAAGCGGCTGTCGCCTTGGGGCGAGCATTGGCCGAGCGCAAGCTGACCCTGGTCTATGGCGGCGGCGCCGTCGGGCTGATGGGGATCGTCGCTGACGCGGCACTGGCGGCCGGGGGCGAAGTGATCGGGATCATCCCGCAAAGCCTCAAAGACAAGGAAATCGGCCACAGCGGCCTGACGCGCCTGGAAGTGGTCGACGGCATGCATGCGCGCAAGGCACGGATGGCTGAACTCAGCGATGCGTTTATCGCTTTGCCCGGCGGCCTCGGCACGCTGGAAGAACTGTTCGAAGTCTGGACTTGGGGCCAGCTCGGCTACCACGGCAAGCCGCTCGGTTTGCTCGAAGTAAACGGTTTCTATAGCAAATTAACCGCTTTTCTTGATCATATCGTCGGCGAAGGCTTCGTTCGCGAACCACACCGTGACATGCTGCAAGTGAGCGAATCGCCGCAAACCCTGCTCGACGCACTGGACGCCTGGCAACCCTCGATCCTGCCAAAATGGGCCGAGCAAAAACCCAGCTAACGGCTAGGCACCGATACAGGGCAGAATATGCGCCGCTCAACCTCACCTTCGACCCCAGAGGATCGCCCATGGCTAAACCTAATTATTCCTTCGCCAAACGTCAGAGAGACTTGGCCAAGGAGCAGAAGAAAGAGGAAAAGCTTCAGCGCAAGAAAGCTACAGCTGAAGAAGAAGCAGCAGCACTGAACCCGGATGCAGAAGGTGAAGTGGCGGCAGAAGATGATGTTGAAGCACCGAAAGATCAGGCGCCTGACGCCTGAGACCCTCAGAGCCCGATGATCTGATCAGGCTCACCGGATCTGTGTCCAGGGTCAGCAGTCTTGCTGCTGACCCTCACAGGCCCAACGCTTTATAAATCGAATCGCGATAGCCCTTGGGCAAGTTGGCCGGCAAACGCGCCGGATCAAACAGCCCGATCTCCTTGTGTTCATGACTGATCGTCGGCACAAAACCGCCCAGCAACTGGCAGCGGTAAGTCGAGATGAACACGTGTTTACCGGGGATCACCTCGAACAGATACGAATCCAGCGGCTCTCCCACCTCCACCTCGACGTCCAGCTCCTCGGCGATTTCCCGTGCCAGGCAGATCGGTGGCGTTTCGCCCAGCTCAATTCTTCCGCCGGGTAACTCCCATTCGTCGCGCTCGTTGAGCATCAGCACGACCAGGCCTTCGGGGGATTGCAGGACGCCTTTGATTGAAACCGGGAACATTGGATTTCCTCTCCAGCAAATGCACCACATTGGATCTTGGTTAATCCAGCGGCATCACGGTGACTCTGACTTCCGGGTCATGGCTCCCACCGCCAAGTATCACTCCGCGCAACGGCGAGACATCGGAAAAGTCCCGGCCCCAGGCCAGCGTGATGTGTTCCAGCGCCGGTTGCACGTTGTTGGTTGGATCGAAATCCACCCAGCCGAGTACCGGACAAAACACCGAGACCCAAGCGTGGGATGCATCGGCGCCAATCATCCGTGGTTGCCCCGGTGGTGGCTGGGTCAACAAATAACCACTGATGTAGCGCGCCGCCAAACCACGGGAACGCACACACGCCAGCATCAAGTGCGCGAAGTCCTGACAGACGCCGCGCCGGCGTTCCAGCACTTCCACCAACGGCGTCGCCACCTGGGTGGCCTCGGCATCGAAGGTGAATTCGCTGAAAATCTTCTCCATCAATGCCTGGACGCCCAACAGCAGAGGCCGACCCGGTGGAAAACAGCTTTCCGAGAACTCGACGAAGTTGCGCTTCAAATGCACGTACGGTGATTCGAAACGATAGCGACAGGCTTCCAATAACTGGGGCGAAAGCGGCTGACTGCTGTAAGTCAGCGCATTGCGGGTTTCTTCCCAGGCCGGCGATAGATTGAAATCCAGGGTCGGTCGGGCCAGTACTTCGACGGTTAGCTCCGCGTTCACCAGCAACTCATCGTGGGGACGCTCGAACGCCAACCGAGTAAGCGGATTGCCAAACACGTCCAGTTCATCGCGACGGGTCGTCGGGTCCGGGCTGATCAGCAACGCCTGCGCGGTGCAGCGCTGCCAGTCGCAGGCACGCGGCCACAAGTGCGCCAGTTGCTGAGCCAGGGACACCGGGCTGTCGTAGTGATAATGGGTATCGTGGAAAATCTGGTAACGGGCATTCATCAGACGGACACCGTGCGCTGGCTGACATCATCGACATGGGCAAAATGGCGCAAGGCCAGGCGATCCGAAACCTGGCCGCTGGCATCGGCGATTTCTTGCAGCAGATCAGCCAGACCTTCGACAGCCGCGTGGACACTGGCCTCACCAAACAACGAGTTCTCCAGGCAACCCAGGTCGAAGTGCGCCAAACGCTCGACCAATTGCGGCAAACACGCCTCGCGCGGGACACCGAAATCGTCGTTCAGGCGTTTCAATGTGCGGGTCACCAGTTTCAACTGGAACAGCACCGCGTGGGGGTTCTGCTCATCCAGCAGCAACAGGTCGAGCACCGGGATCAATTGCGCCACGGCCAAATACCGCGAGCGGTAGGTGATGCTGCTGTTACCCAGCTCCAGCAACCACTCCAGCCCGGCCTGATCGAAAGCCCCGGCACCGCGCAGAAACGCCGCCAAACTGCCACTGAGAAACTGCAGTCGCTCGATCCGCCGGCCGATCATCAGGAAACGCCAGCCTTCGTCCCGGGTCATGTCGTCCAGGGCAAAACCGGACAGCGCCGCCAGCGACATGACCAAGCGGTTGAGGAAATCCAGCAACTCGCCGAAATCCGGCTCTTCGGTTTCAAGCTCCATGGCCTCGCGCTGCAACTCCACCAGCGCCTGCCAGTTTTCCCGCGAGAGCTTGCCGCGCACTTGCGAGGCCGCCCACTGCAAGCGTTGCAGGTTGGAACGCAGGCTGAACGGCCAGTCATCGCCGAGCAGCGCCGCCAACAAGCGTTCCGGCAACTCGCCTTCGTCGGGCAACAGATTCAGGCGCTCACCGAGATCGACCGCCGCTTCCAGGGCTTGCGGGTCATCGCCGTCGACATAACGCGCCAGCATGATCCGCAGCAGCCGCGCACTGTTATCGCAGCGCTCGCAGTAACGACCAAACCAGAACAGATTCTCGACCACCCGCGACGGCAGATAGGGATCGCGCCGCACCAGATCGTGGACACCAATCGTGCGCTGGGTTTTCCATTGTTCGCCGCTGGGGGCTCGCTCGCCGAGCACCCAGGTGTCCTTGCTCGCACCACCGCGCTGCATCGACACCACTTCGGCATCGGCCTCGGCTGCCACCCGGGTCAAGCCGCCGGGCAATACCCGATAGCCATCGCGACTGGCCACCGCGTACACGCGCATGCCGATGGCTCGCGGTTGCAACTGACCGTCCTCGGCTTGCCAGATCGGCGCTTGGGACAGTTGCGCCAGTTCTTGCGCGACATAGGCGTAAGGCCGCGCCTGCATGCGCTCGGCCAATGCTTGACGCTGTTTTTCACTCAAATCACGGCCAAACACCGGCGCAAAGCTCTGGGAGGGAAATGCCGGTTTGATCAGCAACTCCGGCAACTTTTCCAAAGCTTGAGCCAACACTGGCGCTTCCCCACACCACCACGTGGCGATGGACGGCAGGATCAGTTCTTCGCCGAACAGGAACTGATTGATCCTTGGCAGAAAGCCCAGCAGACCCGGCGATTCCAGCACGCCGCTGCCCAACGCGTTGGCCACCAGCACCCGGCCCTGACGCACCGCTTCCAGCAACCCCGGCACGCCGAGGGCCGAGTCGGTACGCAGCTCCAGCGGATCGCAGAAGTCATCGTCGAGGCGCCGCATGATCGCGTGAACCCGGCGCAGCCCGCTCAAGGTTTTAAGGTAGACGGTGGCATCGCGCACCGTCAGGTCGCCGCCCTCCACCAGTGGATAACCGAGTTGGCGCGCCAGATACAAATGTTCGAAATAGCTTTCGTTGAACCGACCCGGTGTCAGCAGCACCACCAGCGGCGCTTCATCGTCACTCGGCGCTTGGCGAGCCAGGGTTTCCTGCAACGTGCGGAAGAACCCGGCCAGGTGCTGCACCTTCAAATCGCGATACAGCTCGGGAAACGCCCGAGACACGATGGTGCGGTTTTCCAATGCGTAACCCGCACCGGACGGCGCCTGGGTCCGGTCCGCTGTCACCCACCAACGACCGTCGGGAGTGCGCGCCAGGTCCACGGCGTACAGATGCAGAAACGCCCCGTCCGGCGGTGCAATACCCTGACACGGCCACAGGAAGTTGTTGTGACCGAACACCAGCTCCGCCGGCAGCAGCCCTTCGGCGATCAAACGCTGCGGACCATAAAGATCCGCCAACACGGCATTGAGCAAGCGTGCCCGCTGAGCAATCCCTGCGGACAAATGCTGCCACTCATCAGCCGCAATGACATGGGGCAACAGGTCCAGTTCCCACGGGCGATCGGCGCCCTTGGGGTCGGCGTAGACGTTGTAGGTCACGCCGTTTTCCTGGATCTGCCGGGTCAGCAAAGCCTGGCGCTGCACCAGTTGCGTCGGGGTGCTGCGTTGCAATTGGTCGAACAGCCGACGCCAATGCGGGCGCACGGCGCCGCTGTCGTCGAGCAGTTCGTGATAAGTGCCCGCCGTCAGCGGGTAGCGGTCAAGCAGGTCAGGCATGGAAAGCTCGGCAGACAACAAAGAACGGTCAGACTAACGCAGGCTCATGACGCCCGGATATACGAAAAATCCGAGCGTCGCGTAGGGCTTAGAAACGTCGCAAATCGAGTGTCATCGGCAACTCGTCATTAATCGTCACGTTCGGTATAGGAAGTTTCCCTGGGGTGTGTCCGACTCGGAAGAATCGAGCCATCCTTCGGCTCTCGGCCTCATTGGCATTCACCGGCAGACTGTCGTAGTTACGCCCGCCCGGATGGGCGACGTGGTACTGACAACCACCCAGCGATCGCTCCATCCAGGTATCGAGCAAGTCGAACACCAGCGGCGCGTGGACCGGGATTGTCGGTTGCAGGCAGTTGGACGGTTGCCAGGCACGGAAGCGCACGCCTGCGACGAACTCGCCGACTCGCCCGGTGGGTTGCAACGGCACCGGGATGCCATTGCACGTCAGCAGATAACGCTGTGGCGCCAGGCCGGTGAGCTTGACCTGCAAGCGCTCCAGCGACGAATCCACATAACGCACCGTGCCACCGACCGCGCCCTCCTCGCCCAGTACATGCCAAGGCTCCAGCGCCTGACGCACTACCAGTTCGATGCCACTGACGGCGTAATCGCCGACCTTCGGAAAGCGGAATTCCAGGTGCGCGGCAAACCACTCGGCCCGCACCGGATAACCCGCCGCATTCAGGTCGACGATGACATCGGCGAAATCCTGCTCGATAAAGTGCGGCAACAGGAAGCGATCGTGCAGCTCGGTGCCCCAGCGCGCCAGTTTCGGCGGTGCATAAGGTTCGCGCCAGAACCGCGCCACCAGCGCCCGCAGCAATAACTGCTGAGCCAGGCTCATGCGTGCGTGAGGCGGCATTTCAAAGGCACGCAATTCCAGCAATCCGAGACGCCCGGTGGCGCCGTCCGGCGAATAGAGTTTGTCGATACAGAACTCGGCGCGGTGGGTGTTGCCGGTGACGTCGATCAACAGGTTACGCAGCAAGCGATCCACCAGCCACGGCGCGCATTCCTCTCCCGGCTTCGGCATTTGGGCGAAGGCGATTTCCAGTTCGTACAACGCGTCGTTACGCGCTTCGTCCACCCGTGGCGCCTGGGACGTAGGACCGATGAATAATCCGGAAAACAGGTAGGACAAGGACGGGTGGTTATGCCAGTAGCTGATCAGGCTGCGCAGCAGGTCGGGACGGCGCAGGAACGGTGAGTCCGCTGGGGTCGCGCCACCGAGTACCAAATGGTTACCGCCGCCGGTGCCGGTGTGCCGACCGTCGATCATGAATTTCTCGGTGGTCAACCGGGTCTGGCGCGCTTCTTCGTACAGGAACTCGGTGCGCTCCACCAGTTCGTCCCAAGTCGCGGATGGCTGCACGTTGACTTCGATCACGCCCGGATCCGGGGTGATGCGGAAGTTGCTCAGGCGCGGATCGCTTGGCGGTTCATAGCCTTCCAGTAATACCGGGCAATGCAACTCCTGAGCGGTAGCCTCGATGGCGGTAACCAGCTCCAGATAATCCTCGACCCGTTCCAATGGAGGCATAAACAGGTACAACCGCCCTTCTCGAGCCTCGGCGCAGAATGCGGTGCGGGTCAGCCAGTCGGCAGATTCGTCGACTTTCGGTTCACGCTCAACCGCTTCGGCCGGCACGCCCGGACTGTTCAATGCGACGGTGTCGGGAAGTATCGGGAATTCCTGGTTCGGATCATTGGGATGGATAAACGGATACTCCGCCGCTTTCACCCAAGGCTGTGAACCGAGCGGTAAGCGATAACCCAGCGGCGAATCCCCCGGCACGAGCCGGCAATGTTCTTCGCGCAGGTACCAGCGACCACTTTGCCATTGATCGCCCTTGGCGGTGCGCGCCAGCGGCAGGACCTGGCCGATGACCTTGTCCAGCCCCTGGCTGAAGACTTTGCGCAGTCGCGCACGCTCCAAAGGTTCTTCCAGACGCGAGTCTTCGGCGCTGACGTTCTGCGGCAAAGTGCCTTCTCGCCAGAGGTAATAGAAATTGTCTTCGTAGGCTGGAAACACAAAACGTGTCGGAATTTTCAGGCGTTCGGCGACACTCGCCAGAAAACGCCCGGCCAGTTCGCCATCTGCGCCGTAGTCTTCCTGCTCATCGGCGATCAGCGCGCTGTTGTGCCAGATCGGCACGCCATCCCGGCGCCAGTAGCAGTTAAGCGACCAGCGCGGCAGTTGTTCGCCGGGATACCACTTGCCCTGGCCGAAATGCACCAGGCCTTTTGGCGCGTAATGTTTGCGCATCCGCTGGAACAATTCGGCGGAGAGGCGACGCTTGTCCGGCCCGAGCGCTGCGGTGTTCCACTCGGCGCCGTCCGGATCATCGATGGACACGAAGGTCGGCTCGCCGCCCATGGTCAGGCGTACGTCGCCCTCCAGCAGATCAGCATCGATCTGCCGGCCCAGCGCCTGGATCGCCAGCCATTGGTCTTCGGTGTAGGGTTTTGTTACCCGCGGCGCTTCCCAAATCCGCTCCACGGACATTTCGTGGGTAAATTCGCACTCGCACGGTTCCACCAAGCCACTGATCGGTGCCGCAGAGCCCGGATCGGGACTACACGCCAACGGAATGTGTCCTTCCCCGGCAAACAGCCCTGAGGTCGCGTCCAGGCCAATCCAGCCGGCGCCGGGCAAATAGACCTCGCACCAGGCGTGCAGGTCGGTGAAATCCACGTCCGTGCCGGACGGGCCGTCGAGGCTTTTGACGTCGGCGGTCAGCTGGATCAGATAGCCAGAGACAAAACGCGCCGCCAGCCCGAGATTGCGCAGCAATTGCACCAGCAGCCACGCTGAATCGCGGCAGGAGCCAGAGGCGTGTTCGAGGGTGTGCTCGGGGGTTTGGACGCCGGGCTCCATGCGGATCAGGTAACCGATGTCTTCGCTCAGACGCTGGTTGAGCGCCACCAGGAAATCCACGCTGGGCAGCGGCGTGCGGTCGATACCGTCCAGATAGGCCTTGAACTTCGGCGTCAGGGGCAAGGTTTCCAGGTACGGCGCCAGTTCTTTACGCTCATCGGCGGCGTAAGTGAACGGGATCTTTTCCGCGTAGGGCTCAAGGAAAAAATCGAACGGATTGAACACCGCCATTTCCGCCAACAGGTCGACTTCGATCCGCAGCTCATCGGTTTTCTCCGGAAACACCAGACGCGCCAGGTAATTGCCCTGGGGGTCCTGTTGCCAGTTGATGAAGTGCTGCTCGGGCGAGACTTTCAGCGCATAGGACAAAATCCGCGTGCGACTGTGGGCCGCCGGGCGCAGGCGAACGATCTGCGGACCGAGCTCGACGGCGCGGTCGTAGCGGTAATGTGTGACGTGATGCAATGCGACATGAATCGACACGGCGTGCCTCCTGCGAGCCTAAAGCGTATTCGAAAGCGCGCAAGACTTATGCCACCCAGCAGCGCTGGCGCTTTCACAGATTTGCTTAGGGCAGTACAGCACCAAAATCGGGCAATGCGGGAAATTGGTTGGAGGGGATTGCACGTAAATGTGGCGCAGGAGCATGGCTGATAGCTTTTGTGGCGAGGGAGCTTGCTCCCGCTGGGCGCGCAGCGGCTCTGAAAGTAGACGACTGCTTCGCAGCCGAACGGGAGCAAGCTCCCTCGCCACAATGATTAGTCACCCCTTGGAACGCAAAACGCCAACCCGAAGGTTGGCGTTCTGTTGTCAGCTCAAGCGAGGCTTAGCGCGGTACAACCGGCTTGCGCGCAGGCTTTGGCCCTTTGCCTTTGGCCGCGTCCTTGCGGTCCTTGGCGGCTTGCTGGTTGCGGGCGAACGCCGCAGCCTTGGCCTGTTCACGCTTGTCCCACGAGTTACCACCATCGCTGGCACGCGGCGGCAGGCCGGTGTGCTGAGTGAGGATCTTGGTGGTCTTTTCAGTTGCTGCCACTTTATGGCTGCCAGCCGGTGTCGAGTTCTTGCGACGGGCGCTCTGGTAGCTGTCGGTGGCCGGTTGATGCAACGGAATCAGCTGGGTTTTTCCCGGCCCGATCAGGTCGGCGCGGCCCATGCGGGTCAGCGCTTCACGCAGCATCGGCCAGCCTTTCGGGTCGTGATAACGCAAGAACGCCTTGTGCAGACGACGCTGCTCTTCGCTCTTGACGATGGTCACGGCGTCGCTCTTGTAAGTGACCTTACGCAGCGGGTTCTTGCCCGAGTGGTACATCGCGGTGGCGGTAGCCATCGGCGACGGGTAGAACGCCTGCACCTGGTCGGCGCGGAAGCCGTTGCCCTTGAGCCACAAGGCCAGGTTCATCATGTCTTCGTCGGTGGTGCCCGGGTGGGCGGCGATGAAGTACGGAATCAGGTACTGCTCTTTCCCGGCTTCCTTGGAGTACTTCTCGAACATGCGCTTGAACTTGTCATAGCTGCCAATGCCCGGCTTCATCATCTGGTTGAGCGGACCTTCCTCGGTGTGTTCCGGGGCGATCTTCAGGTAACCACCCACGTGGTGAGTCACCAGCTCCTTGACGTATTCCGGCGACTCGACCGCGAGGTCGTAGCGCAAGCCGGAAGCGATCAGGATCTTCTTCACACCCGGCAAGGCACGGGCGCTGCGATACAGCTGGATCAACGACGAGTGGTCGGTGTTCAGGTTCGGGCAAATGCCAGGGAACACGCACGATGGCTTGCGGCACGCGGATTCGATTTCCGGGGTCTTGCAGGCGATGCGGTACATGTTCGCGGTCGGGCCGCCGAGGTCGGAAATGACGCCGGTGAAGCCTGGGACCTTGTCGCGGATCTCTTCGATTTCGCGAATGATCGACTCTTCGGAACGGTTCTGGATGATCCGGCCTTCGTGCTCGGTGATCGAGCAGAAGGTGCAGCCACCGAAGCAGCCACGCATGATGTTCACCGAGAAGCGGATCATGTCGTAGGCCGGAATTTTTTCCTTGCCGTACGCCGGGTGCGGAATCCGTGCGTAAGGCATGCCGAACACGTAGTCCATTTCTTCGGTGGTCATCGGAATCGGCGGCGGGTTGAACCAGACGTCGACTTCGCCATGCTTCTGTACCAGCGCGCGGGCGTTGCCCGGGTTGGTTTCCAGGTGAAGCACGCGGTTGGCGTGAGCGTAGAGAACCGCATCACCACGAACCTTCTCAACCGATGGCAGACGAATCACGGTTTTATCGCGAGTCATCTTCGGGCTGGCCAGGATCTGTACGACCTTGGCTTCTTCCGGGTCTTCAACCGGACCTTTTTCCTGTTCGATGGCGCAGGCTTGGGTGTCCTGGGTGTTCACGTACGGGTTGATGATCTTGTCGACCTTGCCCGGACGGTCGATACGCGTGGAATCGACTTCGTACCAGTCTTTCGGCGTATCGCGACGGATGAACGCGGTGCCGCGCACGTCGGTGATGTCTTCGATCTTGTGACCGTAGGACAGACGCTGGGCGACTTCGACAATCGCACGCTCGGCGTTGCCGTAGAGCAGGATGTCGGCGCAGGCGTCGATCAGGATCGAGTTACGTACCCGGTCCTGCCAGTAATCGTAATGAGCGATGCGGCGCAGGGAAGCTTCGATGCCACCGAGGACAATCGGCACGTTTTTGTAGGCTTCTTTACAGCGCTGGCTGTAGACCAGGCTCGCGCGGTCCGGACGTTTGCCCGCCATGCCACCGGGGGTGTAGGCGTCATCGGAACGGACTTTCTTGTCGGCGGTATAGCGGTTGATCATCGAGTCCATGTTGCCGGCCGCGACACCGAAGAACAGGTTCGGCTCACCGAGCTTCATGAAGTCGTCTTTGGACTGCCAGTTCGGCTGGGCAATGATCCCGACGCGGAAGCCCTGGGACTCCAGCAGCCGGCCGATGATCGCCATACCGAACGACGGATGGTCAACGTATGCATCACCGGTGACGATGATGATGTCGCAGGAATCCCAGCCGAGCTGATCCATCTCCTCCCTGCTCATGGGCAGGAATGGCGCTGGCCCGAAACATTCGGCCCAGTACTTGGGATAGTCAAATAACGGCTTGGCTGCTTGCATCATGTCGATAACCGGTGTTGGCTTTCATTGAATTTCGCGGGCGCGGAATATAGCACAAAAAATAACCAATTCCGACGGCTATGGTCGGAAATTGGTGAAGCCTGATTTGCTCGAAGAGCCTGAGACCCCGCACAGCCCCTGTGGCTAGGGAGCTTGCTCCCGCTGGGCTGCGAAGCAGCCCCAAAACCTGCAACTGATTTTTTCGGATAGACCGCATTCTCAGGCTTTGCGACTGCTGCGCAGTCGAGCGGGAGCAAGCTCCCTCGCCACAGTTTTCTGCTGGGTTACTCGTCGTCGAAGTTGTAGCTGCCCGGCGCAAGGTTTTCGAAGCGCGTGTACTTACCGATGAACGCTAGTCGCGACGTGCCGATCGGACCGTTCCGCTGCTTGCCGATGATGATCTCGGCGATGCCCTTGTGCTCGGTTTCCGGGTGGTACACCTCGTCCCGGTATACGAACATGATGACGTCAGCATCCTGCTCGATCGCTCCGGATTCCCGCAAGTCGGAGTTGATCGGGCGTTTGTTCGGCCGTTGCTCCAGGGAGCGGTTGAGCTGGGACAGCGCCACCACCGGGCAGTTGAATTCCTTGGCCAGGGCCTTCAAGGAACGGGAGATTTCGGAAATCTCGTTGGTCCGGTTGTCGCCGCTTGAACCCGGGATCTGCATCAGTTGCAGGTAGTCGATCATGATCAGAGCGACATCGCCGTGCTCACGCACCAGGCGTCGAGTCCGCGCACGCATCTCCGACGGGCTGATACCAGCGGTATCATCGATGAACAGCTTGCGGTCATTGAGCAGGTTGACCGCCGAAGTCAGGCGCGGCCAATCGTCGTCTTCCAGGCGGCCGGCCCGGACTTTGGTCTGGTCGATACGGCCCAGGGACGACAACATACGCATGATCAGCGATTCGCCTGGCATCTCCAGCGAGTAAACCAGTACGCACTTGTCGCTGCGCAACACGGCGTTTTCCACCAGGTTCATCGCAAAGGTGGTTTTACCCATCGATGGACGGCCGGCGACGATGATCAGGTCAGACGGCTGCAGGCCGCTGGTCATCCCGTCGAGGTCGGTGTAACCGGTCGACAGGCCGGTAATGGCGTTGTCGGTGTTAAACAAGGTGTCGATGCGGTCGATGGCCTTGGTCAGCAGGTCATTCACACTCACCGGGCCGCCGGTTTTTGGCCGGGCCTCAGCGATCTGGAAGATCTGTCGTTCGGCTTCGTCGAGAATCTCTTCTGCCGTGCGGCCTTCGGGGTTGAAGGCGCTGTCGGCAATTTCGGAGGCAATGCCGATCAGTTGGCGCAAGGTCGCCCGTGCACGGACAATCTGGGCATACGCCTTGATGTTAGCGACGGATGGCGTGTTTTTCGCCAGTTCACCGAGGTAACCGAGGCCACCGACTTGCGAGGTCTGACCTTCCTTGTCCAATTGCTCGGCCAGGGTCACGACGTCGATGGGCGAGTTCTGGTCCGCCAGTTTGGCGATGGCACGGAAGATCAGGCGGTGGTCATGCCGATAGAAATCGCCATCCGAGACCTGATCGAGCACGCGTTCCCAGGCATTGTTGTCCAGCATCAACCCACCGAGCACAGCCTGTTCGGCCTCGATGGAGTGCGGCGGCACCTTCAGGGAAGCGGTTTGCAGATCATATTGCTCGGGAGCGGAGATATCGTTCATGGCCACTTGAATTAGTATTTTGAAAATCAGGAACTGCAGAAAGACAAAGGGCACGACCTGTAAACAGGATCGTGCCCGATGTTAACCGTCTGACGGACAAGCCGCCAGCCGATCAGTGTTGCTTAAGCTGCTACCACGACAACGCGTACGGTGGCTTCAACTTCAGCGTGCAGGTGCACGGCTACGTCGAATTCGCCTACGTTGCGGATGGTGCCGTTCGGCAGACGAACTTCGCTTTTTGCAACTTCAACGCCAGAGGCGGTCAGTGCATCAGCGATGTCGTGAGTACCGATCGAACCGAACAGCTTGCCTTCGTCACCAGCGGTGGCAGTGATAGTCACTTCCAGCTCAGCCAGTTGGGCGGCGCGGTTTTCAGCCGAAGTTTTACGGTCTGCTGCGGCTTTTTCCAGCTCAGCGCGACGCTCTTCGAACGCAGCCACGTTGGCAGCGGTCGCAGCGGTAGCTTTGCCGTAAGGCAGCAGGTAGTTACGACCGTAACCAGCCTTAACGTTCACTTTGTCACCCAGGTTGCCCAGGTTGGTGACTTTTTCCAGAAGGATCAGTTGCATGTGAAAATCCTCTTAACTTTTAACCTTCACCGTTCGCGTTATCGGCGTCTTTCGGCGCCAGACGACCGCGAAAATCAATCAGGCTGTCGACGATGGCCAAGACCACCAGCAACGGATAGATCAGTTGCATAAACAGCAACAGCGTCACGTACAACCCCACCAGCCAGAACCTGGCCAGTCGCTTTTGCGCCACCAGCCCGTGAATCAGGGCCAGCCCGGCGAACACCAGCGGTACACTGCACAACGGCGTCAACATCGCCAACTGAGAACCGAAGTTCGGCCCCAGCAGCATGAACGCCAGCAGTAACATCGCCAGCCCCAGCGGGAATCGGATGGCGCGAAACTCGCGACCAAAACCACCCGGGTTGTACAACAACGCCTGCCAGTAGCGCCCGACAAGCAGGCTCAGCACACTGACGATTTGCAACAAGGCCGCAATCAGGCCGGTCAGGACCGGTGCAATCAGGGACGCGAAACGCGCTTGCTCGTCTACCGACAACTTCTGGTAGACATCACCGAGTAGCGACGGCATGACCTTTATCAAGGCCTGCGCCAGCATCTCGATTTGGGGAGCAAAAGCTGTCCCCAGCACCACCGAAAACACCACTCCCATCGCTATGCTGACCAGCAGCACGCGGTTCCAGGACTCACTTGCGCGCAAAACCAACGCAAGGCTCCAAGACCCCAGCAGCACCAGAAGTGCCCGTGGGTCGTCGGAGTAAAGCCACCAGACCAATGCCGGCAGCAATCCCAGAGCAAGTACGCCAATGGCGTCCTTCAATCCGCGCCGCAGGAGCACAAGGCATCCCGCGGCAGCACCCAACCAATACAACAACGGCAACGTTGCGCATCCGGCCACTACCAGAGTGGCCTGCATACGGCCGCGCATGATGAACTCAGCTATGGCGCGCATGCATTCAATCCTTTGCTACGTGTCGACTGCCCGGTCTCAGCGGCCGTGGCTGTCGGTGTAGGCCAGCAGGGCCAGGAAGCGGGCGCGCTTGATAGCGGTGGCCAGCTGACGCTGATAACGAGCTTTGGTACCGGTGATACGGCTTGGAACAATTTTGCCGGTCTCGGATACGTATGCTTTCAGGGTGTTGAGATCTTTGTAATCGATCTCTTTCACGTCTTCAGCGGTGAAGCGGCAGAATTTACGACGACGGAAGAAACGTGCCATGTAATAGGCTCCTCAAAAGGTCCGTGGATTACTCGTCAGCGTTATCGCTGTTGTCGCTGTCATCACTGTCAACGCCTTCAGCGTCGGAGTGCTCAGGACGGTCGCGACGCTCACGGCGCTCACTGCGGTTTTCTTCAGCCTTGAGCATCTCGGATTGGCCAGTAACGGCTTCTTCGCGACGGATGACCAGGTTACGGATCACTGCATCGTTGTAGCGGAAGTTGTCTTCCAGCTCGGCCAGGGCCTTGCCAGTGCATTCAACGTTCAGCATCACGTAGTGAGCCTTGTGAACATTGTTGATTGCGTAGGCCAGTTGACGACGGCCCCAATCTTCCAGACGGTGGATTTTGCCGCCGTCTTCTTCGATCAGCTTGGTGTAACGCTCTACCATGCCGCCGACTTGCTCGCTTTGATCCGGGTGGACCAAAAAGATGATTTCGTAATGACGCATGAATGCTCCTTACGGGTTGTAGCCTGCCGTTCAAAAACGGTCAGACAAGGAGTGAATGACACTTATGGACTTGCCGGCGATAGACACATGCGTGCCTGCCGTCACAGCAAGGGGCGCAATTGTAGAGAAGGGACAGAAGAGGTGCAAGGCAATTGGTGATTATTTGAACAGTTCGTCCGCACACCGATTTTTGCCTCGCCACAAACCACTGTGGGAGCGAGCTTGCTCGCGATGAGGGCACAACATTCAATATTTATGCTGAATGTTACGCCGTTATCGCAAGCAAGCTCGCTCCCACAGGGATTACAACTTGGCTTAGGACTTCTTGCCGCCCGCAGCCGCCTTGACACTACGCTGACGCTGAGCCTCGAACAGGCACACGCCGGTCGCTACGGAAACGTTGAGACTGCTGACGCTGCCGGTCATCGGCAAGTGCACCAGGTAGTCGCAAAGATCGCGAGTCAGGCGACGCATGCCGCTGCCTTCAGCACCCATGATCAGGATGGTCGGGCCGGTCATGTCTTGCTGATACAGACTCTGCTCAGCCTCGCCCGCCGTGCCGACAACCCACAAGCCACGCTGCTTGAGTTTTTCCAGGGTACGCGCCAGGTTGGTCACTGCCACCAACGGAATCACTTCCGCCGCGCCGCAGGCCACTTTACGGACCGTTGGGGTCAAGGTAGCTGACTTGTCCTTCGGCACGATCACCGCCAGTGCACCGGCCGCATCGGCCGAACGCAGGCAAGCGCCGAGGTTGTGCGGGTCGGTCACGCCGTCGAGCACCAGCAACAACGGTGCGCCTTCGCTGCGATCGAGCAGCTCGTCGAGCATCGCTTCGCCCCAGACCTGGCTCGGACTCACGTCCGCCACCACACCCTGGTGCACGCCATCAACCCAGGCGTCGAGCTCACGACGCTCGGCGTTGCCGACAGGCACGCGATTTTCATTCGCCAGCGCGATCAGCGCCTGTACACGCGGTTCGCTGCGGCCTTCAGCCAGCCAGATCTGCTTGACGCGTTTTGGGTGGTGACGCAGCAACGCTTCTACCGCATGCACGCCGTAGATTTTTTCCAACTGACTCATGACTTGGCCTTAGGTTTACGCGCCCCGCCGCTTTTGGCAGCTGGAGCCGAACCCGCTTTTGGCGGGCCTTTACGGTGTTTACTCGGTTTCGCTGGCTTGCCGCCGGGAGCCTTTTCAGGCGCCGACCGTCCGGTCTTTCCCCCAGACGCCGCTTTACCGCCGCTTTTCGCTTCAGACAGCAACGCCTGCTTCATTTCACGGCTTTTGCGCAGCTCGGCGTTTTTCGCCGCCGCATCGCTTGGGCGATAGGCTTCTGGAGCCTTTTCCTTGACAGGACGACGACCGGTTTTCGCCGGAGCCGGTTCTGCAGCCGTTTTTGCAGCAGAGGCAGCAGGTGCGGTGGCTTCAGTACCGCGCTTCTTGCGACCGATCGGCGCGCTGATGGTCTTTTCAGCCATCTCGAAGTCGATCTTGCGTTCGTCGAGGTCTACGCGCATCACGCGCACTTCAACGGTGTCGCCGAGGCGGAAGCTACGACCGGTACGCTCACCGGCGAGGCGGTGGTGCACAGGATCGAAGTGGTAGTAATCGCCCGGCAGCGCGGTGACGTGCACCAGGCCTTCGACGTAGATGTCGGTCAGCTCGACGAACAGGCCGAAACCGGTCACGGCGGTGATCACACCAGGGAACGACTCGCCCACGCGGTCTTTCATGAACTCGCACTTGAGCCAGTTCACTACGTCCCGGGTCGCTTCGTCGGCACGGCGTTCGCTCATCGAGCATTGCTCGCCGAGCTGTTCCAGGGTCGCTTCGTCGTACGGATAGATGCGCGCCTTCGGAATGGTCATCGCACCGGCACGGCGAACGTGCGGGGTGTCCATTTTCGAATGGATGACGCTGCGAATCGCCCGGTGCGTGAGCAAGTCCGGGTAGCGGCGGATCGGCGAGGTGAAGTGGGTATAGGCTTCGTAATTCAGGCCAAAGTGGCCCTGGTTATCAGCGCTGTACACCGCCTGGCTCAACGAACGCAGCATGACGGTCTGGATCAGGTGGAAATCCGGACGGTCCTTGATGCTCGCCAGCAATGCCTGGTAATCCTTCGGCGACGGGCCGTCCTTGCCTTTGTGCAGGGACAGGCCGAGCTCGCCCAGGAAGGCGCGCAGTTTTTCCAGACGCTCCGGTGGCGGACCGTTGTGCACGCGATACAGCGCAGGAATTTCGTGTTTCTTCAGGAATTCAGCCGTGGCCACGTTGGCCGCCAGCATGCACTCCTCGATCAGTTTGTGCGCATCGTTACGCACGGTCGGACGGATTTCAGCAATCTTGCGCTCGGTGCCGAAGATGATCCGGGTTTCCTGCGTTTCGAAATCAATCGCACCACGCACGTGACGAGCACCCAGCAGCACTTTGTACAGTGCGTAAAGCTGCTTCAGATGCGGCAGAACGTCGGTGTACTCGCCGCGAAGCTGACGTGCTTCGGTGAGTTTCGGCGTTTCGAGCATCGCGCTGACTTTGTTGTAAGTCAGACGAGCGTGGGAGTGGATCACCGCTTCGTAGAAGCAGTAGTCGGTCATCTCGCCGGATTTGGAGATGGTCATCTCGCAAACCATGGCCAGGCGATCGACGTGCGGGTTCAGCGAGCACAGGCCGTTGGATAGTTGCTCTGGCAGCATCGGCACGACGCGCTCGGGGAAGTACACCGAGTTGCCACGAACCTGGGATTCGTTGTCCAGCGCCGAACCGATTTTCACGTAGCTGGAGACGTCGGCAATCGCCACGTACAACTTCCAGCCACCGGAGAACAGGCGCAGCTTGCCTGGCTTGGATTCGCAGTAAACCGCGTCATCGAAGTCGCGCGCATCTTCACCGTCGATGGTTACGAACGGCAGATGGCGCAGGTCGATGCGCTTCTCTTTGTCTTTCTCTTCGACTTCCGGCTTGAGCTTGGCGGCTTCTTTCAACACCGCCTCAGGCCATACGTGCGGGATATCGTACGCGCGCAGGGCGACGTCGATTTCCATGCCCGGCGCCATGTAGTTACCCACAACTTCAACCACATCGCCTTGCGGCTGGAAGCGTGGTGTCGGCCAGTGAGTGATCTTCACTTCAACGAATTGACCGATCTGGGCGTTGGCGTTGCGGCCCGGGGTAACCAGCACTTCTTGCTGGATCTTCGGGTTATCCGCGACCACGAAGCCGATACCGCCCTCTTCGAAGTAACGACCGACGATGGTCTCGTGAGCACGGGACACCACTTCGACGATCATCCCTTCGCGGCGACCGCGACGGTCCAGGCCGGAAACACGGGCCAGGGCACGGTCGCCGTCGAATACCAGGCGCATTTGCGCCGGGCTCATGAACAGGTCGTCACTGCCGTCGTCCGGGACCAGGAAGCCGAAGCCGTCACGGTGACCGCTGATGCGGCCCAGGATCAGGTCGAGCTTGTCCACCGGCGCATAAGTGCCGCGACGGGTATAGATGAGTTGAGCGTCGCGCTCCATGGCGCGCAGGCGGCGGCGCAGGGCTTCGAGCTGGTCTTCTGTGGTCAGACCAAACTCTTCGACCAGCTGCTCGCGGTTAGCAGGCGAACCTCGATCAGCAAGGTGCTGAAGGATCAGTTCGCGGCTAGGAATAGGGTTTTCATATTTTTCCGCTTCACGAGCGGCCTCGGGATCGAGGGACTGCCAATCGGCCATTAGAGAGTTTTCACCTTGTCTATATGCGGGTTAGTTTGGCATAGGCGTAATGAAACGGGAAATTTCAGGCTATGACAGCCCATCTAAAGCCCTTTATTGACACCGCGAAGCTGAATTAAATGCCACCGGCGAAATATTCCCGGTTTTTTTGATGCAAGGGGTTTACAGTTAAAAAGACGCTCCGTATAGTGCGCGCCATCGACGACGTACTAGCGTTGCCGATACTGCCCAGATGGTGAAATTGGTAGACACGCCAGCTTCAGGTGCTGGTGACCGCAAGGTCGTGGAAGTTCGAGTCTTCTTCTGGGCACCAATTTAGAGCTTGAGATTAGATCAATTTCAAGGCTCACACAAAAACCCGCGAAAGCGGGTTTTTGCATTCTGAGCTTCTGATTTATTAAAACCAAATCAGGGGTTTACAGATCAAAAAGCTCTCCGTATAGTGCGCCACATCAACAGCGGCAACGCTGAAGATTATGCCCAGATGGTGAAATTGGTAGACACGCCAGCTTCAGGTGCTGGTGACCGCAAGGTCGTGGAAGTTCGAGTCTTCTTCTGGGCACCAATTCAAATTTCAGAGCTCGCTCTGGGATTTCACAAAAACCCGCGAAAGCGGGTTTTTGCGTTTCTGGCCTGAAAATACCCTTCGGCACCGCTTTTTTGTGGCGAGGGAGCTTGCTCCCGCTGGGGTGCGAAGCGGCCCCCTCCCCTTCCCGATAAACCTTATGATCCGGTTTTACGACTGCTTCGCAGCCGAACGGGAGCAAGCTCCCTCGCCACAAAAGCCCGCACTAGCCACCTTCGGCCAACCCTCTACCAGCCCGCAAGGCGCACTTGAGAAGCAATATCGTTTATCATTGTTGCAAGTTTTTGCAATGCGACAGTGAGGAACCCTGCGAATGATGTTTCGAAATACCCTGCGCCGCGGCCTGACCTTTACCCTCCTCGGCCTGGCACTCGCCACTCCCCTCACCCAAGCCGCCGACCCGGTATCCCTGACGCTCTATAACGGCCAACACAAGGAAGTCGGCGACGCTGTCGCCAAAGCCTTTGAAGCCAAGACCGGGATTCACGTCAATGTGCGTAAAGGCAGCAGCAACCAGCTCGCCAGCCAGGTCGTCGAAGAAGGCGATCGCTCCCCGGCCGATGTGATCTACACCGAAGAATCGCCGCCACTGAACAAGCTCGGCGAACAAGGCCTGCTGGCTCAGGCCGATGCCGCCACCCTCGCCGTCCTGCCGAAAGATTACGTCGCGGGCAACGGCACCTGGATCGGCATCACCGCCCGGGTCCGCGTGGTCGCCTTCAACCCGAAACTGGTCGATGAAAAAGACCTGCCGAAATCGGTCATGGAATTCTCCGATCCAAAATGGCAAGGCAAGGTCGGTTTCGTACCTTCCAGCGGCGCCTTCCAGGAACAAGCCGTGGCGATCATCAAGACCCACGGCATGGACGCTGCCGAAGAATGGCTGACCGGCCTGCGCGCGTTCGGCAAGGTTTACAGCAACAACATGGTCGCCCTCAAAGCTGTGGAAAACGGCGAAGTCGCGACCGTGCTGGTAAACAACTATTACTGGTTCGCCTTGCAGCGCGAAAAAGGCCAGCTCGACTCGAAACTGCATTACTTCACTGGCGGCGACGTCGGCGGACTGATCACCGTTTCCAGCGCTGCCGTGCTGAAATCCAGCAAACATCCAAAAGAAGCCCAGCAATTGCTCGCCTACATGGCCAGCGAAGAAGGTCAGCGCGTGATCACCCAGACCACCGCCGAATATCCGCTGCACAAAGGTATGGAATCGGATCGTGGGCTCAAGCCGTTCAGCGAACTCGAAGCCCCCAAAGTCACGCCAGCCGACCTCGGCAATGCCGAAGAAGCTCTGGATCTGGAACGTGACGTTGGCTTGAACTGATGTGCGCATCGCTATCCGCCCCCGCCGCGCCTGGGGGTTACGTGCCACGACGTAAACGGCCGTCGATCTGGCTGCTGCTGCCAGTGTTATTGCTGGTTGTGCTCAGCTTGCTGCCGCTAGCCTATGTCGGTCTCAAAACCTGGCAGGCAGGCTGGGCCGAAGCGCTGCATCTGCTGTGGCGGCCGTATGTGTTTGGCCTGCTGCGCAACACCCTGTCGCTGATGATTGGCGTGACCCTGGCTTGCGGCGTGATCGGCCTGTCGCTGGCCTGGCTGCTGGAGCGCAGCAACCTGAAGGGACGGCGACTGTGGGGCGTGATCCTGTGCTTGCCATTTGCGGTGCCGGCGTTTGTCAGTAGCTTTACCTGGGTTTCCCTCAGCGCTCATTTCGAAGGCTTGGGCGGGGCGATTCTGGTGATGACCTTGTCCAAGTATCCGCTGGTATTTCTGCCGGTGGCGGCGACGCTGCGCAATCTTGACCCATCGCTGGAAGAGTCCGCCCGCACCCTGGGGCTGAATCGCTGGGGCGTGTTTTTCAGAATCACCCTGCCACTGCTTTGGCCTTCCTTGCTGGCCGGTTCGCTGCTGATCGCGCTGCACATGCTGGTGGAGTTCGGCGCGCTGTCGATCATTGGCCTGCAGACGTTCACCACGGCGATCTATCAACAGTTCGAACTGGAATTCAGCAACGCCAATGCCGCGATGCTCTCGGCGGTGCTTCTGGCGCTTTGCCTGGTGTTGCTGTGGCTTGAGTTGCGCGTGCGCGGCAAGGGCCGACATGTACGCACCGGCCAGGGCGCGGCGCGCCATGCAGAACAGGTTCGACTCGGGCCTTGGGCCTTCGCTGGACAGGCTTACTGCCTGGCGCTGGCGATCATCGGCAGCGGCATTCCGCTGGGAATGCTGGCGTACTGGCTGGCAGTCGGCTCGTCGGCAGCGTTCCCGGTGGCGGCGATCAGTGAAGCGTTGCTGTCGTCCCTGGCGCTATCGCTGGGCGGCGCGGCGTTGTGCCTGGTGCTGGCGGTGCCGGTGGGGTTGCTGGTGGTGCGTTACAAAGGTCAGTTGGCGATCTGGGCCGAGCGCTTGCCGTATCTGCTGCATGCGCTACCAGGCCTGGTGATCGCACTGACCCTGGTGTATTTCGCCCTGCACTATGTGCCGGCGCTGTACCAGACGTCGATGCTGTTGCTGATCGCCTATGCGCTGCTGTTTCTGCCGCTGGCCCAGGCGCCGATTCGCACGGCGCTGAACAAGGCTGCGCCGCAACTGGAAGAGGCCGCTCGCACACTGGGTGCGTCGTCATTCAGCGCGTTTTGCCGAGTGACATTGCCGATCATTTTTCCGGCACTCGGCGCAGCGTTTGCGCTGGTGTTTCTGGATGCGATGAAGGAACTCACGGCGACGTTGCTGCTGAGTCCGACCGGGCTGAATACGCTGGCGACGGAGGTTTGGGCGCATACCGCGAATGTGGAGTTTGCGGCGGCGGCGCCTTATGCAGCGTTGTTGATTTTGGTGTCGGGGCTGCCGGTTTATCTGTTGACGACGCGGATGTATTTGAGCCGCTGAAAAGCTTCGCGGGCAAGCCTCGCTCCTACAAGGGATCGCATGGTCCTTGTAGGAGCGAGGCTTGCCCGCGAAAGCGTCAGACCTGCAAACAAAAGGCTTAAGCCCTGAACTGCCCCAGGCTCGCCTTCAATTGCGCCGCCAACCCATCCAGCACCTTCCCACTGGCCGTGGTCTCCACCACCGCCTGAGCCGCTTTCTCAGCCTGGGCATGAATGGTCTCAACCCGTCCAC
This sequence comes from Pseudomonas sp. 10S4, assembly GCF_034344865.1. NCBI lineage: Bacteria > Pseudomonadati > Pseudomonadota > Gammaproteobacteria > Pseudomonadales > Pseudomonadaceae > Pseudomonas > Pseudomonas sp. 10S4. Next base: position 2,451,605 of record NZ_CP133774.1, on the reverse strand, counting down.
GCACGGCTTGCGCGCCTTGCGCCTGATGCGCCGCGGCCTGGGTCGCCAGACCAATCGCCGCATGCACCTGCTCAACCGACACCTGCACCGACTGCTGCAGCCGCGCACTGTCACGCAATACCAACAAACCTTCGCTGGCCTGACGCCCGGCCTGACCAATCGCCGCCACCGCCTCACGCGCACCTTGCTGCAAGGCCACGATGTGCGCCTGGATGTCGCCGGTAGAGCTTTGGGTCTTGCTCGCCAGCGCCCGCACTTCGTCAGCCACCACCGCAAAGCCGCGACCGGTCTCACCAGCCCGCGCCGCTTCGATGGCTGCGTTCAGCGCCAACAGGTTGGTTTGCTCGGCGATCCCGTGGATCACCGTCAGCACCACTTCAATCTGTTCACTTTGCTGCGCCAGACGCTCGATCACCTTCGCCCCGGTGTCGACTTGCCCAGCCAACGCTTCGATCAGACTGCCGACCTTCGCCGAAGTCCGAGTGTTCTCGTCAGTCGCCGAACGGATGTCTACCACTTGCTGCAACGCCGCTTGCATCGCATGACTTTCAGACTGAGCCTCATCAGCCATTTGCGACAACGCGCGCAGGCTCTCGGCCACTTCATCACGCTGCATACCGGCCGCCGCATCAGCCCCGGCATTGCGCAAGGTCATCGCACCGATTTCCACACCAGTGCGCTGGGCCACGTCGCCCGCTTCACGCACGATCGGCTGCAACTTATCCACAAAGCGATTGACCGCCGAGGCCATGTCGCCGATTTCGTCCTTGCTGTTGATCTGCACACGCTTGGTCAGGTCACCCTCACCCGCCGCCAGGTCATCCATGGCCGCAATCAGCATTTTCAGGCGATTGACCACTCGACGACCCAACACCACGGCCAGCAACAGCAACACACCGAAACCTACAATCGCCAGGCCCATGCCGATGCGCCAGCGCAAAGTACCCGCCGCTTCCTGCACGGTGTTGGTGGTGTTGGCCTGCATTTGCGAAGCGGTGGACTGCGCCGACTTCAGACGCGCGCCCATTGCCGCCGCGCTGTCCGCCGCCGCGCCTTTGAGGCTATCGCCGACCAACTGATCACTGCTGGCGATCAGCGCCGAGAAGCGCTTGTCGAGAGCTGCCAAATCGACTTCCACCGACGCTGTGGAGACACCCATCAAGACCTTGCCGATTTCCACGCCATTGGGGCTGATTGAGGCTTCGAGGTAGTAGACCGATGGATCGTTCTTCGCCGCATCCAGCACTTTGTCCAATGCCCGCTCGCCCTGGCCCTTCTCCAGCAGCGCCTTGTTGATCGGGTTCTCGCGGTTCAAATAGCGCGTCAGATGCTGGCCGGTGGCGTCGTCGTAGATCACAAACAACACGTTCGGATTGCGCTGGGCCCGACGAGCGAATTCAGACAGGGTCGGAACGTCGCTGTCCCACATGGCGCGAGGTGCGACCGAGGCCAGAAGCTGCGCCATGTCGTTGGCGGAGTCCTTCAGGTCTTTTTCCAATGTCGTACGCAACTGCGCCTGCTCATCCTTCAGACGCGAGGACAAACCGGCGGTAAGGCGCTGACGGGTATTGGTGGACAAGCTGTCCAGACTCGACGTGACTTCACGCCCCGCCTGCTCCAGTTCACCAGATAGCTTTTGACTGTCGACCCCCAAGCGATTTCCAAGATCGGCTTCCAATGCGGTGACTGTGCTCCGAGTCAGAGCGACGGCGACCAGCACTTGCACCAATAGGGCGATACCAAGGGTAACGAACACGGGCCGCAGAAGACGGCTTTGTAACAGTGAGAGAATGGCTGACACGGGAATATCCCTCTGCTTTGACGCCATTAAATTGATGGCACGCCAGAAGGGATAATTACAGCAAAGGTTGTGCCGTCCTGCAGGCATAAACGACAAAGGCCCCAATTAAGGGGCCTTTGTGTTTTACATCAACGACTTATTAAGCGAACGGGTGACGCAAAACGATGGTCTCGTTGCGGTCCGGGCCCGTCGAAATAATGTCAATCGGCGCGCCGACCAACTCTTCGACGCGTTTGATGTAGTTACGAGCAGCTTGCGGCAGCTCTTCCAGGGTCTTGGCACCGACGGTGGATTCGGTCCAGCCTGGCATCTCTTCGTACACTGGCTCGAGGCCGATGTAGCTGTCGGCGTCGGTCGGTGCGTCGATCACTGCACCATCCTGGTTCTTGTAGCCAACACAGATGTTGATGGTTTCCAGACCGTCCAGCACGTCCAGCTTGGTCAGGCACAGGCCCGAGATGCTGTTGACGTCGATAGCGCGACGCAGGATAACGGCGTCGAACCAGCCGCAACGACGGGCACGGCCGGTGGTAGCACCGAACTCGTGGCCACGCTTGGCCAGGAACGCGCCAACGTCGTCGAACAGCTCAGTCGGGAACGGACCCGAACCCACGCGAGTGGTATAGGCCTTGGTGATGCCGAGGATGTAATCCAGGTACATCGGACCAAAACCCGAACCGGTAGCGATGCCGCCCGCAGTGGTGTTGGAGCTGGTGACGTACGGGTAGGTCCCGTGGTCGATGTCCAGCAGGGAGCCTTGGGCGCCTTCGAACATGATGTCTTTGCCAGCGCGACGCAGCTCGTGCAGCTCGGCGGTGACGTCGAGCATCATCGGCTTGAGCAGCTCGGCGTATTCCATGCACTCGTCGAGTGTTTTCTGGAAGTCGATCGCTGGCTCTTTGTAGTAATTGACCAGAACGAAGTTGTGGTAATCCAGCAACTCGCCCAGCTTGGCGGCGAAACGCTCACGGTGGAACAGGTCACCGATGCGCAGACCGCGACGGGCAACTTTGTCTTCGTAAGCCGGGCCGATGCCGCGACCGGTGGTGCCGATCTTCAGCTCGCCGCGGGCCTTTTCACGCGCCTGGTCCAGCGCAACGTGATAGGACAGGATCAGCGGGCAGGAAGGGCTGATACGCAGGCGCTCGCGCACCGGTACACCTTTCTCTTCCAGCTTGATGATCTCGCGCAGCAGAGCGTCCGGTGCAACCACCACGCCGTTGCCGATCAGGCACTGCACGCCTTCGCGCAGCACGCCCGACGGGATCAGGTGCAAGACGGTTTTTTCGCCGTCGATCACCAGGGTGTGGCCAGCGTTGTGGCCACCTTGGTAGCGCACTACGGCGGCAGCATGTTCGGTCAGCAGATCAACGATCTTGCCTTTGCCCTCATCACCCCATTGGGTGCCCAGGACTACGACATTCTTACCCATAACACTTGTCCTCATTCGCGCAAACTTGGTGCCGGCAGCCGCCGGCAGGAAAACTCAAGAAGCCAGCGGCAATACTTGCCAAAGCCCGTTCTGCTGAATCAATTGCCGGTCGCAGTCCGCTTCACGGGCGGCGGCCAATGGTTGCCCAGGCAACGCCTGAACGACACGCTGACCCTCACTGCGCAACTGACAAACCTGCTGCCAGAGTGCCGCATCCGTACTGTCAGGCATCCAGATACCGCCAGACGGTAGCTCGATCTCAGCACGCCCCAGGGTCACCAGGGTTTTTAAATCGGTAGAGAAACCCGTTGCCGGGCGGGCACGACCGAAGTCGGCGCCGATGTCGTCGTAACGACCGCCCTGGGCAATGGATTGGCCAACACCCGGTACGAACACCGCGAACACCACACCGGTGTGGTAGTGATAGCCGCGCAGTTCGCCCAGATCGAAGTAAAGCGGTAATTCCGGGAAACGCGTGGACAGACGGTCGGCAATCGCCAGCAAGTCTTCCAGCGCAGCCAGTACCGGCGCCGGCGCATTGGCCAGACGCTCACGGGCAGCGCTCAACACTTCACGGCCGCCACACAGGTCGACCAGCGCTCGCAACATGCCCGACAGATCGGCAGGCAGGCCTTCGGTCAAGGTAATGACCTCGTCGATAGCCTTGCGTTGCAATGCGTCGAACAATTGTTGCTCGACTTCACCGGACAAACCGGCGGCGCGGGCCAGGCCACGGTAGATACCTACATGACCGAGGTCCATGTGCACGTCTGGCACATCGGCCAGTTGCAGCATGGCCAGCATCAGGCTGATAACTTCCACGTCGCTGCTCGGGCTGGCGTCGCCGTACAACTCGGCGCCCAACTGGATCGGGCTGCGCGAAGACGACAACGCCCGCGGCTGAGCATGCAGCACGCTGCCGGCATAGCACAGACGGCTCGGGCCTTCGCGACGCAGGGTGTGCGCATCGATGCGCGCCACTTGCGGCGTGATGTCCGCACGGAAACCCATCTGCCGGCCCGATTGCGGGTCGATGACCTTGAAGGTACGCAGATCCAGGTCCTGGCCCGCGCCGGTCAGCAGGGATTCCAGGTACTCGATATGGGGAGTCACGACAAACTCGTAACCCCAGCTCTGGAACAGATCCAACACCTGGCGGCGCGCTACTTCAATGCGCGCCGCTTCTGGTGGCAGTACTTCTTCGATGCCATCTGGCAGCAGCCAGCGGTCTACCGTTGCCATTACGCCATTCCCCTATGATCCGGGCGGCCAGCCGTTGGGCGAGCCTTGAGTGAAGCAGAAAATGATCGGCTCATGCGCAAACCACGCGCATGAACGACGTGGCGAAAAGCCTGAAACCGGCTTCGCCAATCACTTTCCTCGAAAAACCGGTCGAGTCATTCAACTCGGACGCCTGCCAAAAAACCGCAATCAAACGTGCAGACGCAAAAAAGCCGGGAATTTCCCGGCTGCCGCATCATACACACGTTTTCCCAAAGGATCACCCCGCCGCAGGTTTTAGCTGCCAGGCGGGGGATGATTCAGGTCAACGTTGTATCAAGGCTTGGACTTTTCCAGATAACGGAAGAAGTCGCTGCTTGGGTCGAGGACCATGACGTCGGTTTTGTTCGCGAAGCTTTCACGGTAGGCACGCAGGCTACGGTAGAAACCGTAGAACTCCTGATCCTGGCCGTAAGCCTTGGAGTAGATCGCAGCAGCCTGGGCGTCACCGTCACCGCGAACCTCTTCGGATTCACGATACGCTTCGGCCAGCAACACGCGGCGTTGACGATCGGCGTCGGCACGGATGCCTTCAGCCAACTCGTTACCCTTGGCGCGGTGCTCGCGAGCTTCACGCTCACGCTCGGTGCTCATACGTTCGAACACACTGCGGTTTACTTCTTTCGGCAGATCGATGGCCTTGACCCGAACATCGACAACTTCGATACCCAGCTCTTTTTCCGCCATCTTGTTCAGCGAAGCGGTGATGTCAGCCATCAGCGCGTCACGTTCACCGGAAACCACTTCGTGCAGGGTGCGCTTACCAAACTGGTCACGCAGGCCCGATTCCAGACGACGGGACAGACGCTCGTCAGCAATCTGCTTGAGGCCGGACGTTGCGGTGTAGAAGCGCTCGGCATCTTTCACGCGCCACTTGGCGAAGGCGTCAACCATGACGGCTTTCTTTTCCAGCGTCAGGAAGCGTTGTGTCGGTGCATCCAGTGTCATCAGGCGTGCGTCGAATTTGCGCACCTGGTTAACGTAAGGCACTTTCACATGCAGGCCTGGCTGAACATCAGTCTGGACCACGCGACCGAACTGCAGCATCACCGCACGCTCGGTCTGAGCCACGATGTAGAAGCAGTTCCAGCCAACCAGCAGCACAACGACGCCAACGATCAGGGCGATCAGCGATTTATTGCTCATCAGCGGGTCTCCCTTGTGCGCGTTTGCGGCAAGTCAGTGACATGCGGCGCGACATCCGTGTTGCTATTGGCGGCGGCAGAACCGGTTACCGGCGCATTACCGCCTGAACTGTTCTGAATCATCTTGTCCAGCGGCAAGTACAGCAGATTGCTCTGGCCATTCTTGTTGCCGGTCACGAGAACCTTGCTGGTGTTGGTGAAGACTTCCTGCATGGTGTCCAGGTACAGACGCTGGCGGGTAACTTCGGGTGCCTTGCGATACTCGGCCACCAGTTTGGTGAAGCGATCAGCCTCACCCTTGGCGCGCGATACCGTTTCGTCACGGTAACCGTTGGCATCTTCAAGGATACGCTGGGCCTGACCACGGGCTTCCGGCACGACGCCGTTGGCGTAGGTTTCAGCCTGGTTGCGCGAACGCTGCTCGTCTTCACGGGCACGGATCACGTCATCGAAGGCTTCCTGGACTTCACGCGGTGCCGCTGCGTTCTGTACGTTGACCTGGGTGACGGTGATACCGGTGCGATAGGTATCGAGGAAGCGTTGCAGACGCTCCTTGATTTCGCTGGCCATCAACTCACGACCTTCGGTCAGGACCTGATCCATCGCGGTGGAACCCACCACATGGCGCAAGGCGCTGTCGGTCGCTTGCTGCAGGCTGATTTCCGGCTGATCGACGTTCAGCACGAAATCCTGCAGGTTGCTGATCTTGTACTGCACGGTCAGCGGCACTTCGACGATGTTCTCGTCTTCGGTCAGCATCTGGCCTTGCTTGGTGTACGAACGCTCGCGCGTCACGTTTTCCATGTACTTTTTATCGATCGGCGGGAAGTAGATGTTCAGGCCCGGGCCGACTGTTTCGTAGTACTTGCCGAAGCGCAGCACAACGGCTTGCTCCTGCTCGTCGACCACGTAGACCGCGCTGTACAGCCACACGGCGGCGAGCACGACCAGGCCGATGCCGAGCAGGCCGCCGAAGCCGCCACTCCTGCCCGAACCACCGCCGTCGTCACCACGTTTCTTACCACCACCGAACAACCCGTTCAGGCTTTCCTGCAGCTTTCGGAAGGCCTCGTCGAGATCCGGTGGTCCCTTGCGGTCGCCGTTATTGCGGCGCTTGCCACCCCAAGGATCCTGATTATTCGAGTTGCCACCCGGCTCATTCCAAGCCATAGCGCTCTCCATCTGATAAAGCAAAGACGCACCCACGGCGCGCCGACCAATGCTACAGAATGCCTGTCACCGCGGCACAACCGCTTTCTCAGGCTTTTATTGCAAAGTGTGTTGCTCGAGGAAATCCATCGGTTGCAGGCCTTCGCGGCTCACCAGTCGATTCAACTCGACCCGAGGCAAGCGAACGGCCAGCAGGCAGATGCCTTCTTCGTCGTGTTCTTCTTTCTGTACCGCGCCGAGCTCGAAAAACTGCGCACGCAGTCGAGCAAAGCGTTGCGGCAAGCGTAAGGTACCCACAAACAAATCACCGCCCAGCAACTCGGCAATGGCTTGCTCAAGCAATTCCAGACCACTTCCATCACGCGCCGACAGCCAGACCCGTTGGGGCTTGCCGTTTTCGTCGCGCTGGATTTGTGGCTCAACGCCTTCAAGCAAATCGAGTTTGTTATAGACCTCGAGGATCGGCAAGTCCTGGGCTCCGATCTCACCCAGCACCACCATCACCTGCTCGATCTGCAACATGCGATCCGGTTCGGCCGCATCGATCACGTGCAACAGCAGGTCTGAGTTGCTTGACTCTTCGAGCGTAGACCGAAACGCCTCGACCAGTTTGTGGGGCAAGTGGCGTATGAAACCCACAGTGTCGGCCAGGACAATCGGCCCCAGGTCGTCGAGTTCCAGACGGCGCAAGGTCGGGTCCAGCGTGGCGAACAACTGGTCAGCCGCGTACACGTCGGATTTCGTCACGTTATTGAAGAGCGTGGATTTGCCGGCGTTGGTATACCCCACCAGGGACACGGTAGGAATATCCGCACGCGAACGGCCGCGTCGCGACTGTTCGCGCTGACTGCGCACTTTTTCCAGCCGGCCCTTGATCTGTCGCAGGCGAACCCGCAGCAAACGGCGGTCGGTTTCCAACTGGGTTTCACCCGGGCCACGCATACCGATACCGCCACCTTGACGCTCAAGGTGGGTCCAGCCACGAACCAGCCGGGTGCTCATGTGGTCAAGCTGGGCCAGTTCTACCTGGAGCTTGCCTTCATGGGTACGGGCACGTTGGGCGAAAATATCGAGAATCAGACCGGTACGGTCGATCACGCGACACTCGAAAACACGTTCGAGGTTACGTTCCTGACTGGGCGTGAGGATGTGATTGAAGATGACCAGATCTGCCTTTTCGGCATGGACCAGGTCGCGCAGCTCCTCGACCTTGCCGCTGCCAATCAGGAATTTGGCGGTTGGCCGATGACGCGGCACGTTAAAAAACGCAACGGTCTCGGCGCCGGCCGAATTAGCCAACTCCTGAAACTCCTGCGGATCTTCGCGCGCCTCAGGGTCCTGTCCATCCAAGTGAACGAGGATCACTCGCTCACCACCACCGTGGCGCTCAAAGAACAAAGGAGACTCCTATCAGGCGTTACCTGGCTCAGCGTCACCTGCTTCGGATTCGGTTGCGCTAGGCAGACGAATTGGACGAACCGGCACCACTGTAGAGATAGCGTGTTTGTAAACCATCTGGCTAACGGTGTTTTTCAGCAGGATAACGAACTGGTCGAAAGACTCGATCGTGCCTTGCAGTTTGATCCCGTTGACCAGGTAGATGGAAACCCCAACTTTCTCTTTACGTAAAGTATTCAAGTAAGGGTCTTGTAGCGAATGCCCTTTTGACATGTGCCGCACTCCTTTAAGGATTCAATATAAAAAATAGGTAAACAGATGGCTTGAGCCGTCACACCCCCAAGGATAGACGGCAATTGCAAGGACTCAGCTCAATATGGAGATGGTCCCAAGGTATTTCAAGGCGCGCGGCAGATTGTCGCAATCGAGGCTGTCCAACCAGTGTAAATCAGCCCAACTGCGTAGCCAGGTGAACTGGCGCTTTGCCAATTGGCGCGTGGCAATGATTCCCCGCTCCTGCATCTCGGCTTGCGTCAGCTTGCCATCCAGGTAATCCCAGACTTGTCGGTACCCTACAGCGCGTATAGACGGCAACCCTGAATGCAGGTCACTTCTCGTACGCAGGGCTACGACCTCGTCGATGAATCCCTGTTCCAACATATTTGTGAATCTTTGTTTAATACGGGCGTGCAGTACCTGACGATTAGCCGGAGCGATGGCCAAGTTCGCGACAGTATAGGGCAATTGTTGCAGTCCCGAAGCGGCTGCTTCAGTACTTTGCGCAGATTGTCTGAGTCGCAGCTCGGTCATGCTCTGACCGCTGACACGATAAACTTCCAGTGCCCGACTGAGACGCTGGGGATCGTTCGGGTGAATTCGCGCGGCGGAGACCGGATCAATCAGCGCCAATTGATCGTGCAGGGCCTGCCAGCCAAGGCGTGCAGCCTCTTCTTCGATTTGCGCGCGAACCTCTGGATCGGCCGCCGGCATTTGCGCCAGACCTTCGACCAAAGCCTTGTAGTAGAGCATCGTGCCGCCTACAAGCAGCGGAATTTTGCCTCGCGCGGTGATCTCGGCCATGGCCTCCAAAGCATCACGACGAAAATCCGCCGCCGAATAGCTCTGCGCCGGGTCGAGAATATCGATCAAGCGGTGTGGGAATTCGGCCAATAGTTCTTTGGAGGGCTTGGCGGTGCCGATGTCCATGCCGCGATAGACGAGCGCCGAATCGACGCTGATCAGTTCGCAAGGCAGGACTTTGGTCAGTTCGATAGCCAGATCGGTCTTGCCCGCAGCGGTCGGGCCCATCAGAAAAATCGCTGGAGGAAGCTGGCTCATCAACGACCGCGCAAGAACAGTTTGTCCAGATCGTCCAGGCCCAATTGGGTCCAGGTCGGTCGGCCATGGTTGCATTGACCGCTGCGTTCGGTGTTTTCCATGTCCCGCAGCAGGCCGTTCATTTCAGGCAAAGCCAAGCGTCGATTTGCCCGGATCGCGCCGTGGCAGGCCATGGTGCCGAGCAGTTCGTTCAGGTGCGCCTGAATCCGGTCACTGGTGCCGTATTCCATCAGGTCGGCCAGTACGTCGCTGACCAAGCGGTTGGCTTCCGCCTGCTTGAGCAGTGCCGGGATCTGCCGGATCGCCAGGGTTTCCGGACCAAGGCGCTGCAATTCAAAGCCCAGCCGCTGGAACCAGGCGATGTTCTCTTCGGCGCAATCGGCTTCGCGCTGGCTCACGGCCAGGGATTCCGGGACCAGCAGCGGCTGGCCACTCAGGCCTTCGCTGGCCATGGCGACTTTCAGGCGTTCGTACATGATCCGCTCGTGAGCGGCGTGCATGTCCACCAGCACCAGGCCTTGGGCGTTTTCCGAAAGGATATAGATGCCCTTCAGCTGCGCCAGCGCATAACCCAGTGGCGGAATGTCGTCCTGCCCGGCCGGCAGCGCTACTGCGTTGGCTTCGGGCAATGGCGCGAAGAACTCGCGGTAGGCCGCCTGGGCTTCCGCAACCGGCACGCCAGATTGAGGCCGCGGCGTGTACTGATACTGATATCCGGCGCCAGCACCCGAACCTGCCGCCGTATTGAACGACGGTTGCGCTTGCGGCTGTTCCAGCAAGGCATTGGCCGCCAGACGCATTTCGCCTTGCGGGCCGAACTCACCGGCATCGATGCCGGTAGGTCGGACGATGGCCGTCGCCACGGGTGCCGCCAGATGATCGTCCGGCCGCACATCGCCCAAGGCGCGGTGCAAGGTGCCGTAGAGGAAATCGTGAACCATGCGCCCGTCACGGAAACGCACTTCGTGCTTGGTCGGGTGCACGTTGACGTCAACGCCCGCCGGATCGACTTCGAAAAACAGCACGAACGTCGGGTGCCGGCCGTTGAACAGCACGTCGCGATAGGCCTGGCGCACCGCGTGGGCCACCAGTTTGTCGCGCACGGCACGGCCATTCACAAAGAAGTACTGCAAGTCTGCCTGGCTGCGGTTGAACGTCGGCAACCCGACCCAACCCCACAAATGCAGGCCATTGCGCTCGATTTCGATCGGCAGCGCCTGCTCCAGGAACCCCGCGCCGCAAATCGCCGCCACACGCCGGGCACGGGACGCATCATCATGAGCTTCGTGCAGACTGAGGATGGTCTTGCCGTTGTGGCGCAAATGGAACGCCACGTCGAATCGCGCCAAGGCCAGGCGTTTGATCACTTCTTGCAGGTGATCGAATTCGGTTTTTTCAGTCTTGAGGAATTTGCGCCGGGCCGGGGTGTTGAAGAACAGGTCCCGCACTTCCACCGAGGTGCCCACTGGATGGGCGGCCGGTTGCACACGGGGTGCCATGTCCCGACCTTCGGTTTCGACTTGCCAGGCCTGATCAGCGTCCTTGGTGCGGGACGTCAGGGTCAGGCGCGCCACGGAGCTAATCGACGCCAGGGCTTCACCGCGAAACCCGAGGCTCATCACCTGTTCGAGGTCTTCGAGGTTTCGAATCTTGCTGGTGGCGTGCCGCGCCAAGGCCAGCGGCAGGTCATCGGCAGAAATGCCGCTGCCGTCGTCGCGCACTCGCAGCAGCTTGACGCCGCCCTGCTCGACATCGACATCAATGCGCTTGGCGCCGGAGTCGAGGCTGTTTTCCAGCAACTCCTTGATCACCGATGCCGGGCGCTCGACCACTTCACCGGCGGCAATCTGGTTCGCCAGTCGCGGGCTAAGCAGCTCGATACGAGCGGTATTGGTCAGCGCCTGGTTCATTCTTTGGCCGCCAGTTCAGTGCCGGGAATGGTCAGGGTCTGGCCGATTTTCAGCTCATCGCTTTTCAGATTGTTGGCGCTGCGCAGGGTCGCCGGGGACACCTGATAACGCACGGCAATCATCGCCAGCGTCTCGCCCGGGCTGACGCGATGGTCACGCGGCCCTTGGGCGATCTTGCCCGAATCGCGCAGCCAGGCAATGTAGGTGCCCGGCGGCGGGTTCTGCTGGAAGAACTGGCGGACGCCGGCGCTGATGGAACGCGCAAGCGCCTGCTGATGGCTAGCTCCAGACAGCTTGGTCGCTTCATTAGCGTTGGAGATGAAGCCGGTTTCCACCAGGATCGACGGAATATCCGGCGACTTCAGGACCATGAACCCAGCCTGCTCGACGCGTTGTTTGTGCAACGGCGTGACGCGACTAATGTTGCTCAAGACCTTTTGGCCAACGTCCAGGCTGGAGGTCAGGGAAGCGGTCATCGACAGATCGAGCAGCACGCCAGCGAGCATGCGGTCCTTGTCGTCGAGGCTGACGCTGCCGGCACCGCCGATCAAGTCAGAACGGTTTTCGCTATCGGCCAGCCAACGGGCGGTCTCCGAAGTGGCGCCGCGATCTGACAGGGCAAACACCGATGCACCAAAGGCTGCGGCGGAAGGCGCGGCGTCGGCGTGGATCGAGACGAACAGGTCGGCGCCTTTCTTGCGGGCGATTTCAGTACGGCCACGCAACGGGATGAAGTAGTCGCCGGTACGGGTCAGTTCGGCGCGGTAGCCCTTCATGCCGCTGATCTGGCGCTGCAGCTCACGGGCGATGGCCAATACCACGTCTTTCTCATGCTGGCCGCGAGAGCCCGAGGCACCCGGGTCTTCACCGCCATGACCAGCATCGATGACCACAACGATGTCGCGCTTGCCGGCCGGAGCTGGCGGCAGTTTCACCGGAGGATCGACTGGGGTGACCGGGACCGGAGCCACCGTCGCGACGTTGCTCGGCGGCGGCGGAATGGGGGCGGCGGCTTCGGCGCTATCGAACAGGTCGACCACCAGGCGATTGCCGTACTGGGCGTTCGGCGCCAGGACGAAGCTTTTCGGCGTGACGGCTTTTTTCAGGTCGATGACCACCCGCAAGTCGGTTGGCGTGCGCTGGGCCGAACGCATGGCAGTAATCGGAGTATTGGAGGTGTTGACCTTCAACGGCGCACCGAGGGTCGCGCCATTGATGTCGATGACCAGCCGATCCGGCGAAGTCAGGGTGAACACGCTGTGCTGCACAGGCCCCGAGAGGTCGAACACCAGTCGTGTGTTATCCGGTGCTCGCCACAGGCGAACGCTGTTGACCTTCGAATCGGCCACAGCGTCGACGGTCACCGCCAAAAACAACAATCCTACGGCAGCTACCATCGCGCGAAAGCGCATACCTGACCCCATCATTTAATTGGTTTCCAATGCCAAAGCGGCACACCACGACTCGCCACGCGAGCCTTGTGGCAAAATTTTCAGCGAACGCCCGCTGTCTTGCGGGCTAATGGTAATGGTCAGGTCGGGCTTTGGCAAAAACCCTGCACCCTTCTGGGGCCATTCGATCAAACACATGGCATCGTCGTCGAAGTAGTCGCGGATGCCGAGGTACTCCAACTCTTCCGGATCGACCAGTCTATAGAGGTCAAAATGGAAGGCCCGGATGTCGCCAATCTCATAGGGTTCGACCAGGGTAAAGGTCGGGCTTTTTACCGCGCCCACATGCCCCAAGCCACGGATGATGCCACGGGACAGCGTGGTTTTTCCCGCGCCGAGATCGCCCTCGAGAAAAATCAGGCCATGCCCTTGGGTGGTTTGCGCAATCCGCGCGCCAAACGCGGTCATCGCTTCTTCATCCGCCAGGTACAGGATTATTTCAGACACGGTGCTTGCTCCTCCAACAACTGACGAATGGCTGGGATCAGATCACTGGCCGCCAGCCCACGGCCCGATTTACCTTCCTGTGCACCGGCATTGGCGTGTAGCCAGACCGCCAGGCACGCGGCGTCGAACGCCGCCATGCCCTGGGCCAGCAAGGCACCGACCAGACCGGCCAGTACATCGCCCAGACCGGCGGTGGCCATCGCCGGATGGCCCTGATGACAAACTGCCAAACGCCCATCGGGGCTGGCGATCAGACTGCCGGCACCTTTTAGAACCACTACAGCTGTGTATTTTTTGCTCAATACGTGAGCGGCGGCGGGACGATCCGCCTGAACTTCGGCGGTGGTCATGCCCAGTAACCGCGCCGCTTCGCCCGGATGCGGGGTGATGATGCAATCTGCGGGCAACTTCACCTGTTCTTCGGCCAGCATATTCAACGCATCGGCGTCCCAGACTTGCGGCAACGGCGCGTTGGCAGCAGCAGACAACAAGCTTTTGCCCCAAGCCGCCTGACCCAAGCCTGGACCGACGACTAACACGGACACCTGTTCAAGCAATCCCATGAGCTGATTAGCCGACGAAGTGCCCAACACCATGGCTTCAGGGATTCTCGCCAGCGCGGCCGGAACGTGTTCGCTGCGCGTGGCCACGGACACCATGCCGGCACCACTGCGCAACGCGCTTTGCGCGCTCAGCAGGATCGCGCCGCCAAAACCGCGATCACCGCCGATCAGCAGCACATGACCGAACTTGCCTTTATGCGAGGTTGGCGCCCGAGCGGCCAGGCGCGGCAGGTTACTCGCCGTCAGGCGACGGGCGCTGATGGCGGCACTTTCGATCAATTGCGGGTCAGCGTGCAGATCATTGAAAACCAACTCGCCCACCACGTCCGCCGCATCACCGGTGAACAGTCCCAGTTTCAGACCGATGAACGTCACGGTCAGATCAGCCCGAACGGCCGCGCCAAGCACGCGACCGGTATCGGCACACAGCCCCGACGGGATATCCACCGCCGCCACCGGCAGGCCGCTGGCATTGATCGCGGCGATGACGCTGGCGTAAGGCTCACGCACTTCACCGGCCAGGCCAGTGCCCAGCAGCGCATCCAGCATGATGCCGCGCAGTTCGGCGTTGGCGCTCCAGGCGTCGATCATTACTTTTTCAGAAACGGCTTCGGCATGGGCCAACGCCGCATCACCTTGCAAACGCTGAGGTTCACCGACCGTCAACACCCGCACCGTCCATCCGGCTCGCCGGGCCAGCACTGCGACCAGATAACCGTCGCCAGCGTTGTTGCCGTGACCGGCCAGCACCGTCAATTCGTTCGCGGTTGGCCACTGGCGGACCAGCGCACGCCAGGTCGCCCGGGCCGCACGCTGCATCAATTCGAAGCCCGGCGTGCCGGCCGCGATCAGGCTCGCATCGAGCCCACGCACTTGCGCGGAGCTGTACAGCGCGTCGGGTAAATCATCTTTAGTGTGCGGCATGCGTCTTCGGGCTCCGATGTCTGGCAGAATTATACGCATCTCAGCTCCGGTTTCTCTCGCCTCATGCCCGCTATTACTACAGACCTCCCCGCCCTGGCCCAATCCATCAAGGACTGGGGCCGCGAGCTGGGCTTTCAGCAAGTCGGCATCAGCGGCCTGGACCTGGCCGAGCATGAGCAGCACCTGGAGCGCTGGCTCGAAGCCGGCTACCACGGCGAAATGGAATACATGGGCGCCCACGGCAGCAAACGCTCGCACCCGGAAGAACTGGTGCCCGGCACGTTGCGTGTAGTGTCCCTGCGCATGGACTACCTGCCCGGCGACACGCAAATGGCGCAATTACTGGCCCAACCGGAAAAAGCCTACGTATCGCGTTATGCCTTGGGCCGCGATTACCACAAATTGATCCGTAAACGCGTGCAACAACTGGCAGAAAAAATTCAGGCCGTGATCGGCCCGTTCGGTTACCGCGCCTTCGTCGACAGCGCCCCGGTGCTGGAAAAAGCCATCGCCGAGAAGGCTGGCCTTGGCTGGATCGGCAAAAACACCCTGGTCTTGAATCGAAAGGCCGGCAGTTATTTCTTTCTCAGCGAACTGTTCGTCGACCTGCCACTGCCGGAAGACCCGCCCCACGCTACCGAACATTGCGGCAGCTGCACCGCGTGCCTGGACATCTGCCCGACCAACGCCTTCGTCGGCCCGTATGTGCTGGATGCCCGGCGCTGCATTTCCTACCTGACCATCGAACTGAAGAGCGCGATCCCGGAAGACTTGCGACCGCTGATCGGCAATCGGGTGTTCGGCTGCGACGACTGCCAGATCGTTTGCCCGTGGAACCGCTTCGCCCGTCCGTCCGGCGAAAGCGACTTCAAGCCACGGCACAACCTGGACAACGCAGAACTGGCCGAACTGTTCATGTGGGATGAGGAACGGTTTCTCAACAGTACCGAGGGTTCGCCGTTACGCCGGGCCGGTTATGAGCGTTGGTTGCGAAATCTGGCGGTCGGCCTGGGGAATGCGCCGTCGAGTATTCCAGTGCTGGAAGCGTTGAAGGCGCGCAGGGATTACCCGTCAGAACTGGTGCGTGAGCATGTCGAGTGGGCCCTGAAACAACACGGACTGGCGTAGGACGCGGAACCGTGTGTAGATCAGGCTTCGTCGTTGTAGACGAACTTCGGCATTTCCCAGTGAAACCGAATCGCCAGCAAGCGCAGCAGAAAACCACCAAACAGCGTGATCAAAATTGCCTGTTCACCTGGTAATTCCAAGTAGATGCAAAGCATGTAGCACCACGCCGCCGCAAACGAGACGCTGGCGTAGAGTTCGCGGCGGAAGATCAGCGGAATGTCGTTGCAGAAGATGTCCCGCAGGATGCCGCCGAAAACCCCGGTGATCACGCCGCTGACCGACGCCACCAGCATGCCGTGGCCCATTTCCAGCGCCGTCATGCAGCCGATCAGCGTGAACGCGACCAAACCCACGGCGTCGAGCACCAGAAACAGCGAGCGCAGGTGACGCATCCAGCGGGCGGTGAAGACGGTGAACATCGCCGCGACCGAGGTCAGCACCAGGTATTCCGGGTGTTTGACCCACGTCAGCGGGTAGTGACCGAGCAGCACGTCACGCACAGAACCGCCGCCCAACGCCGTGACGCATGCGATCAGCACCACGCCAAACCAGTCCATGCCGCGACGGCCGGCAGACAAGGCACCGGTCATGGCTTCGGCGGTAATGGCGATCAGGTAGAGCATCAGCAACATGGTGGCGGTCCTGGCAGGAGGGCGCGCAGTCTAGCCATTTCGTGGCGGCACCAAAAGAGGGCAATCAGAAAGCCTGTGGCGAGGGGGTTGCCCCCGTTGGAGTGCGAAGCGCTCCCCTGCATCCCGTCAGTCATACCGCATGCACAGGTTTACGACTGCTTCGCAGCCGAACGGGGGCAAGCCCCCTCGCCACAAGACGCCGCCACATCAGAACTTGATGAAATGCTTACGGTAGTGCTGCAACTCGGCAATCGATTCGCGGATATCGTCCAGCGCCAAGTGAGTGCTGCCTTTTTTGAAGCTGTCACGCACGTCCGGCGCCCAGCGTGCGGCCAGCTCTTTGAGCGTCGACACGTCGAGGTTGCGGTAGTGGAAGTAGCTTTCCAGAGATTTCATGTGCGTATAAAGGAAGCGACGGTCCTGGCAGATGCTGTTGCCACAGATCGGCGACTTGCCCTTTGGTACCCATTTTTCCAGGAAGACGATGGTTTCGGCTTCGGCTTCGGCCAGCTGATGCGGCTATCGCGAACCCGTTGGGTCAGGCCCGAGCCGCCGTGTTGACGGGTGTTCCACTCGTCCATGCCGGCGAGGATCGCGTCGCTGTGGTGGATGGCGATCACCGGGCCTTCGGCCAAAGTGTTCAGATCACTGTCGGTGACAATGGTCGCCATCTCGATGATAACGTCGGTATCAGGGTTCAGACCGGTCATTTCCAGGTCGATCCAGATCAGATTCTGCGGGTTTTGCATGTGTCGGCTCCTAGGCAATGCTGCGCAGTTTAGCCTAGGCAACCGGCCGGGCGTGCTAAACTCGCGGCCGTTTTACCTAATCGCTGCATTCTTGATACGGAACACCCATGGCCAAACGCCAACTCAATCGTCGTCAAAACTGGCGCATCGAAAAGATTCAGGGCGAACGCGCTGCCCGCGCCGCCAAACGCGAGTCCTCGGCTGTCGAGGCACTTGAGGGCGGCGACCTGGGTCCGGAACAGACGGGCCTGGTGATCGCGCACTTCGGTGTGCAGGTCGAAGTCGAAGCGCTCGACGGTGAGCTGGCCGGCCAAGTGTTCCGCTGTCACTTGCGTGCCAACCTGCCGGCGCTGGTGACCGGCGATCAGGTGGTCTGGCGTGCCGGCAACCAGGGCATCGGGGTGATCGTGGCGCAACTGCCGCGTAAAACCGAACTCTGCCGCCCGGACAGCCGTGGTCAGCTCAAGCCGGTTGCGGCCAACGTCGACATGATCGTCATTGTCTTCGCCCCGCTGCCTGAGCCCCACGCCAACCTGATCGACCGTTATCTGGTCGCTGCTGAGCACGCCGGGATTCGTCCACTGCTGCTGCTCAACAAGTTCGACCTGATCGACGAGCAGAACGCCCCAGCGCTGAATGCCTTGCTGGCGGTTTACCGCACGCTCGGTTACCCGGTGCTGGAAGTGTCGGCCC
The DNA here is from genome assembly GCF_034344865.1 of Pseudomonas sp. 10S4. Classification (NCBI taxonomy): domain Bacteria; kingdom Pseudomonadati; phylum Pseudomonadota; class Gammaproteobacteria; order Pseudomonadales; family Pseudomonadaceae; genus Pseudomonas; species Pseudomonas sp. 10S4. Next base: position 2,433,543 of record NZ_CP133774.1, on the reverse strand, counting down.
ACCACGGCAACGGCATGGAGCAATTGCAGGAGCAACTGGACGGGCGCATCAGCGTATTCGTCGGCCAGTCCGGCGTCGGCAAGTCGTCGCTAGTCAACAGCCTGCTGCCGGAAGTCGAAACCCGCGTCGGCCCGTTGTCCGAGCTGTCCGGCCAAGGCACTCACACCACCACCACTGCGCGATTGTTCCACTTCCCCGGCGGCGGTGAGTTGATCGACTCCCCGGGCATCCGTGAATTCGGCCTCGGCCACGTCAGCCGTGCCGACGTCGAAGCCGGTTTCATCGAGTTCAACGACTTGATCGGCACCTGCCGCTTCCGCGACTGCAAGCACGACCGCGAACCGGGTTGCGCGCTGCTCAAGGCGTTGGAAGATGGGCGTGTGCAGCAGCAGCGGATGAATAGCTATCGCTCGATCATCGCGAGTTTGCCGGAGACTAGTTACTAGACCGGCACGAAACCTGTGGGGGCGGGCTTGCTCGCGAAAGCGGTATGTCAGTCAACATTGATGTTGAAGCTGATGGCCCCTTCGCGAGCAAGCCCGCTCCCACAGGGTTTAAGTGCTCCAAAAAAGCCGCGATCATCTCGCGGCTTTCTGGTTTCAGGGCTCTGCTTTTTCCAGCGTCCAGCCCCGGCAAGAAATTTCAGATCGCGCCTACAACTACTAATCTCACCAGCAAACCGCTTCCAACAGGAAAACGCGACCCACCTGACAATCAGGTCGGCTATCAGGCCGCCTCGCGGTGCTGTTGCGGTGTTCGCCCCCTCGAGAGGCCGAGTGGAGGTTCTGCGCAGTGGGCAACCCGGCATGGATGCCGGGTTAGCCGCCCCCGGCCATGGATGGCCGATGGCGGCGGGCCCACGGAGCAGGACCGGAGCGAGGGCATGCCGAGCCTGGGCGAGGCACCGAACGAAAGGGGCAAAAGCGCTTGGTTACTTGGCGCTTTTCCAAGTAGCCCGCCGTAAGGGCGGAACCTTAGGCAGCCGTTACCGCAGAAACGGATATGTACACCATCCAAAAATAGATCGACTCGAAGGCCGCCATCGCGAGCAAGCTCGCTCCCACAATTGATCGATGTACATCTGCAAAAGACAGGTCGGCTACCAAGCCGCCTTCGCGGGCAAGCCTCGCTCCTACAGGGACCGTGCCCACGCTGAAAATGAAAGCAGCACAAAAAAGCCGACATCTCTGTCGGCTTGATTGTTGTGGGTCACTGCTTGGGCGGTTCCGCCGGTTTGGCCGGATCACCCGGCTTCGGCGCCGGATCTTCAAACAGGTTCAAACGCTCACGAAGTTCATGAGCCGGTACCGGTTGCTTGTCCGCAGGCACAGCATTCGGATCGACCGGTGTGGCCGGTGCCGGCGGTGCTTCACCCGGAGCGCCCTGCCCTGGTGTCGGCGCTGGTTCGGCACCTTGTGAACCTTCGATCGCGGCCTGAGCCTTCTTCGTCAGTACAACGATGTCGATACGACGGTTGACCGGGTTGAACGGGTGCTCCCGGTCGAACAACGCCGACGAGGCATAACCGACGACACGTGCAACTTGCGAATCCGGATAGCTACCGGCAACCAGCGCACGGCGAGCGGCGTTGGCACGGTTGGCCGACAATTCCCAGTTACCGAAATCACCAGTGCCGGAGTACGGCTTGGCGTCGGTGTGACCGCTGATGCTGATCTTGTTCGGCACCGCTTTGATGGTATCGGCCATGGCCAGCAGGATGTCTTCGAAGTACGGTTTCAGACGAGCCGAACCTGAGTCGAACATCGGCCGGTTATCCGCGTCCATGATCTGGATGCGCAAGCCGTTCGGGGTGATCTCGAACAGGATCTGGTCCTTGAACTTCTGCAACTGCGGGTTCTCTTCGACCTTGTTCTGCAGTTCTTGCAGCAGCAATTCCAGGCGTTCTTTCTCGACCTGTTCGGCCATGCCTTCGACCTGGTCGGTATCGACCGTCACCTTGTCCGGCTGCGGCTGGGATTTCACCTCAGGGTTGAGGGTGTTCTCCGGCGCCAGGGTCGGTGTGCCGCCCAAATCGATGATGTACGGCGTGCCGCTTTCGGAGAAGCCGACCGGGTCTTTGAAGTAACCGGCAATGGCGATCTTCTGTTCCGGCGTGGCAGTGGACAGCAGCCACAACACCAGGAAGAACGCCATCATCGCCGTCGCGAAGTCAGCGAAGGCGATTTTCCAAGCGCCCCCGTGATGCCCGCCAGCAATGCGCTTGACGCGCTTGATGATAATCGGCTGATTATTTTCCATGGCTTAGCGACCGCGAACGGCTTGTTCCAGCTCGGCAAAGCTAGGACGGTGCGCCGGGTACAGAACCTTGCGACCGAACTCCACCGCCAGCGATGGCGGCATGCCGGAAGCCGAAGCGACCAAGGATGCCTTGATGGCTTCGTAGACGTTCAGTTCTTCCTTGGCGTCGTGAGCCAGGGAGTGAGCCAGCGGGCCGAAGAAGCCGTAAGCCGCGAGAATACCGAAGAAGGTACCGACCAGCGCCGCACCAACGTGCATGCCGATGGCTTTCTGGTCGCCTTCGCCCAGGGAAGCCATGGTCACCACGATACCGAGTACCGCCGCAACGATACCGAAACCCGGCATGGCGTCGGCAATGCCGTTTACCGCGTGGGATGGGTGTTCCAGGTCTTCTTTAAGGCTGTAGAGCTCCATGTCGAACAGGCCTTCAAGCTCATGGGGAGCCATGTTGCCGGACGACATGATGCGCAAGTAGTCGCAGATAAACGCGGTCATGCGTTCGTCTTTCAGTACCGCCGGGTACTTGGCGAAGATCGGGCTGGCAGAGGCATCTTCAATGTCGCCTTCGATGGCCATCATGCCTTCGCGGCGGCTCTTGTTGAGGATCTCGTAGATCAGGCCCAGCACTTCAAGGTAGAAGGTGTGGCTGAAGCGCGAACTGAACATGCCCAAGGATTTCTTGAGCACGTGCAGGGTCATGTAACCGGGGTTGGCCTGCAGGAATGCGCCAAGGGCCGCACCACCGATAATCATCACCTCGAAAGGCTGGATCAGGGCGGCAATCTTGCCGTGGGAAAGCACGTATCCGCCGAGCACGCTCGCGAATACGACGATGATGCCGATAATTTTAGCCATAGGTAGGAGAGTACTTACTGAGTCGGGTTCAAGGTCATATTCGGAAGTTAAAAAATCTCTTCTTCTACTTATCGGCAAAACTGCGCCAGACTATAGCCAGTTCAGGCGAAAAGCCAATTTAGCCCGCGCCGGGCGTGTTTACCGCCAATGATGATCCCGTCCAGCCATGGCTAACGAAACGAACGTTCCAACCCCAAAACCGACCACTCTTGAAGGCTGGGTCAAGCTTCTCGATGGAGTGCGCCTGCCGGTTCCGCAAGAGAGTCATGACCGGGTCTGCAAAGCCATTCGCGATAGTCGCAGCTCATTGCGCGACATCGCCGAGCGGATCCAGGACAGCCCGGCCCTGGCCTTGAGCGTGATTCGCGAAGCCAACCGCCACACCCACGGCAGCATGAGCGAGCCAGCGGAAAACCTTGAAGTGGCGCTCAGCCGCCTCGGTTTGAAACGTGCCGAAGAGTTGCTCGCTCGCCTGCCCGCCGTACCTCAGGCCGAGATCCCGGTGGCCCTGCGCCAATTGCAACTGATCAGCCAGCACGCGACCCAACAGGCCAACGGTTTTTTCGCCAGTCGCCTGGCGCGGCTGTGGCAGGACATTCATTGGGGCAGCCTGCTGTTTCTCTCGCCGCTGTGGCCGATGGCGCTGACCCATCCACAGTTGCTCGAAGAATGGGAACTGCGAGTCATCCATAAAGGTGAGTCGGCTCGCAAAGTCGAAAAGCAATTGTTCGGCGTGCGCCTGCTGGAGATCTGTCTGGCGCTGGTGGATATCTGGCGCCTGCCGATCTGGGTGCAACAGGGCTATCGCCTGCTGCTCAACGAGCAACGGGAACTGGTGAAAGTCCTGCGCATCGCCCGGGACAGCGATCATCCGTTGCGTCAGCAAAACCGCCTCGACGACGATCCAACCCTGCGCCGCTGGCTCAACCAACCGGCTAACACCGTGCTGTTGGCCAACGGTCTGGCGCTGTCGGCGCAACAGGCCTGGGACAGTCCGCACAGTGAACGCTGGCAGTTCCTGACCAGCCTTTACCTGCAAATCTCGATGGATGAAGTGCAACAGCAATTGCACCAACAGGCCGCCAACAGCGCCCGACATCACGCCATGCCGGACCTCTGGCACCCGGCGGTTTCGCTACTGTGGCCGTGGGGCATGAATCACATTCACGCGGGTTTGCTGCCGGCCCCGGCACCGACCACCGAAGATCTGACAAAGTGGCGCAAACAATGTGCCGAACTGTTGGTGGAGCCGAGCCGTTTTACCAATGCAATGCACCTGACCACCTCGGCGCGGGATGCACTGGTGGCCTGCGGCATGCGTCGGGTGATGATCCTGATGGCCGACCGCACCCACGCCAATCTGCGGGTGCATCAAACGGCCGGGCTGGCGAAAGAAGCCGCCGGGCTGAATTTTGCGGTTAGCCAAAGCAACGTGCTGCAACGCTTGCTCTCGCAGCAAGCCCAGGTACGCCTGACGCCGGACAACAATGCCCAGTTTTCGGCCCTGCTCCCTGCCGGCCTGCGTTCACAGTTTGGCGGCGAACACCTGTTGCTGCGTTCACTGGTCAATAATGGCCGGGTGATCATGATTGTGGTGGCGGATCAGGGCGGCGGGCCGTTCTCGGAAATCACCGTGCAAGCCTTCGGCAAAACCGCGCAGTGCATTGAAAAGGCACTCCACAGCTTTAGCACCCGTGGCCAATAGGCTGCGCTACAATCCTCCCCTTTGTGCTCTGGAGACCTCACATGTCTGACTTCTCTGGCTTGCCGCTGGTCATCGAGCCGAGCGACTTGCTCCCGCGTCTCGACGCCCGCGATCTGATTCTGGTGGACCTGACCAGCAGCGCCCGCTACACCGAAGGGCACCTGCCCGGTGCGCGTTTTGTCGATCCGAAACGCACGCAACTCGGTCAGGCGCCAGCGCCAGGTTTGCTGCCGACCCACGCCTCCCTTGAAGCATTGTTTGGCGAACTGGGCCACAACCCTGATGCGGTCTACGTCGTTTATGACGACGAAGGTGGCGGCTGGGCTGGCCGGTTTATCTGGCTGCTGGATGTCATTGGCCACAGCAAATACCACTATGTCGACGGCGGTCTTCCGGCCTGGCTGGCAGAAGGCTTGCCGATGTCGATCCAGATTCCGGCCCCGGTCGGCGGCCCGGTTGCCTTGACCCTGCACGACGAACCCACCGCCACCCGCGAGTACCTGCAAAGCCGTCTCGGCGCTGCGGACCTGGCGATCTGGGACGCCCGTGGGCCGCTGGAGTACTCCGGCGAGAAGGTCTTGGCGGCCAAGGCCGGGCACATCCCGGGTGCCGTGAATTTCGAATGGACTGCCGGCATGGATCAGGCGCGCCACCTGCGCATCCGCACCGACATGCCACAGATCCTCGAACAACTCGGCATCAGCAAAGACAAAGAAGTGATCACCCACTGCCAGACTCACCACCGTTCTGGCTTCACCTATCTAGTGGCCAAGTCCCTCGGTTATCCGCGGGTCAAAGGCTACGCCGGCTCCTGGGGCGAATGGGGCAACCATCCCGACACCCCCGTAGAGATTTAAGGTTTTTAAGGACAGTTAATGAATAAGCGTTTGTTTATCCTCAGCCAATACCTGCTGCCCCATCACTTGCTCTCGCGACTGGCCGGCTGCATTGCCGAATGCCGCGTGCGCTGGTTCAAGAACGTCTTCACTGCGTGGTTCGCCAAGCGTTATCAAGTGGACATGTCTCAGGCACTGGTCGAGGACCTGACCGCCTACGAGCACTTCAACGCATTCTTCACCCGCGCCTTGAAAGACGGCGCGCGTCCACTGGACGAAACCCCGGGCGCGATCCTCAGCCCGGCCGACGGTGCGGTCAGCCAACTCGGCCCGATCGAACACGGTCGCGTGTTCCAGGCCAAGGGCCACAGCTTCAGCGTTCTGGAACTGCTGGGTGGCGATGCCGCCAATGCCGCGCCATTCATGGGCGGTGATTTCGCGACCATTTACCTGTCGCCGAAGGATTACCACCGCGTGCACATGCCGCTGGCCGGCACCCTGCGCGAAATGGTCTACATCCCGGGCCGGATCTTCTCGGTCAACCAGACCACCGCCGAAAACGTCCCGGAACTGTTCGCCCGCAACGAGCGCGTAGCGTGCATTTTCGACACCGAGCGCGGGCCGATGGCCGTGGTGCTGGTGGGCGCGATGATCGTGGCGTCGATTGAAACCGTTTGGGCCGGGTTGGTGACGCCGCCGAAACGCGAGCTGAAAACCTTCCGTTACGACGAAGCCGCCCGTGCGCCGATCCATCTGGAGAAAGGTGCGGAACTGGGTCGCTTCAAACTGGGCTCGACCGCTGTCGTGCTGTTCGGGCCGGATCAAGTGAAGTGGGCTGAAGAGCTGGCGGCCGGCACGCCAGTGCAGATGGGCCAGGGCATGGGTTTGCCAAAAGCCTGATGTCCTTGAGCTGAACCCCGCATTCTTCGCGGGGGTTGGCTCCTCCTGCAAGCACCATCCCCTGTAGAAGCACGGCTTGCCGGCGAAGGCGTCCTTGAGATCGCCTTCGCTCCTACAGGTGGGGTGAGCATGTTGGAATACCGCTTGTTGCCTTAGGTGCTACAGTCAGGTCATTCACTGCCCATTTCCCGGTTGGAGCTTTTCCACGGCATGAATGAGACCAGCCCCCGCTATTACTGCGAGCACCGATTCCGACGCAGTCACGCCTGTCGTTCTGCGAAGCCACCCCGCGCGACCTCAAGCGCTGGATCGCCAACCTGCCCAAAGCCAACATTGGCGAAACCGCTCGCCAGTTGTATCAGGGCCTGAGCGAACTCAATCAATTGCTGACGCCCAGCGACAATCGCCTGCAACTGCTCGAGTTGTTGCGACCCGAGGTGTATTACGTCTGCAAGCACCTGGAACGGCATTTCCTGCATCAGGCGATTGTCCTCGACGAGCGCTCGCGCAAGATCGCCAACCTCTGCCAGGCGCTGCAAAGCCATTTGGCGATCGGCTACAAACAGATCGTCATGCGGATCGCGCCACGTTTCAGCAAGGACCGCGCGCCGCTGCTCACTCAGGCGCTGCAACGGGCGATCCATTGCCTGAACGGCCCGTTGATCCGCGCCACCCAGCTCTACTGCCCGGTGCCGGAAGGGGTCTGGCTGGAGCTGCATCAGTTGTATCGAATCGGCTGTGAGCATCGACTGCAAACCATCAGTGTGCGCGATGAACTGGCCAGTGAGACGCCAGACCTGAGCATCGAAAACACCTACGTCGCCGCCCTGCTGTTGGGCGCCTCGCGCTGCAATCAACTGCGTCAGAACCAGATCGCCCGGCTCGCCGAGGTGCTGGAACCCTGGAGTAAATGGATCAAGCTGCACCCCGGCCTCCCCGGTGATGAGCTGTTTGCTGTCGCGCCGGACCTCGACACCGGGCCGCGCTATCGTGCCAAGTTCCGCGCCGAGCAGCAGGAGGGTTTGCTCGGGATTGATCCGCAGCCGCTGGTGGCGGCCATCGAAGCCCGCCTGCTCAATCCAGGCAACGATTCCTCCACGCTGCCCGTACCGACAGGCTTGAATCCGGATACGCTGCAACACCTGCACGCAGCGTGGGGCCAAGCTGCCGAGCGCAGCTTCCAACGCACCGTCGGCAACGGCACCTTGACCCTTTGCGTGGGCATGAGCGCGTTGCACTTTTATCTGGGCGGGCAGCGTTCGTTCAGCGACATTCTGAAAAACCCCGCCGGGCGGCTGGCGCAGTTTTCGGCGGCGTCCCCGGCAGGTGGAGGCAAAGACAATTGGAGTCATGCCTTCGACGCCGCGCCCAGTGGCAACGGCGATGCCCTGCTGCCTTACGAAGAAATTGAATACCCGCAACTGCAAAACGACGACAGCCACGAGGCTGGCGACCGTAACCAGCACTTCCCGACTTACGCGCTGCCGGTGGTCAATCACAGCCCCGGCGGTTATTGCCTGGCGTGGCCCGGTGCGGTGCCCGCCGAGCTACAGGCCGGTGAAATGGTCGGTATTGAGGATTCTGCCGGTCAGGGCTGGAGCATCGCCGTTGTGCGCTGGATTCGCCAAGTGCGCGGCGGCGGCACGCAGATGGGTATCGAGCAAGTCGCACCTTACGCCGAGCCTTGTGGCCTGCAATTGGTGCGCACCCGAGACGATCACAGTCAGTACCTGCGCGGCCTTCTACTGCCGGCCATCAGCGCCATCGACTTGCCCGCCACCCTGCTGGCCCCGCGCTTGCCGTTCCAGGAAGGTAACAAGGTACTGATCAACACCAACGGCCATGAACGGCGCGCCGGGCTGGATCGACGAGTGTCGAGCACCAACAGCTTTAACCAGTTTGCCTATCGCTCGCTGGAGGCCAGTAAAAACGAAAACGCCGCAGGGAGCGGCGTGGTCGGGGCGCAAGAGGATTTTGATTCGTTGTGGAAATCGCTTTGAGAGCGAGCCCAATACCTGTGGCGAGGGGCTTGCCCCCGTTCGGCTGCGCAGCAGTCGTAAATCCATACAACTCGGTCTGACTGAACGAATGCAGGGGCCGCTCCGCGACCCAACGGGGGCAAGCCCCTCGCCACAGAAGCCAGCTCAGGCAACCGAGTACTCAGAGCTGCCCGTCACGATCCCGAAAGCCCAGCAAATACAGCACACCATCCAGCCCAAGGGTGGAGATCGCCTGTTTCGCCGACTGCTTGACCAACGGCTTGGCGCGGAACGCCACGCCCAGCCCGGCAATCGCCAGCATCGGCAGGTCGTTGGCACCATCGCCCACAGCAATAGTTTGCTCCAGACGCAAACCTTCCTTGTGGGCCAGCTCTTTCAGCAGATCCGCCTTGCGCTGTGCATCGACAATCGGCTCGACCGCCACGCCCGTCACTTTGCCGTCCACCACTTCCAGTTCGTTGGCGAACACGTAGTCGATACCCAGTTTGGCCTGCAATTGCTTGGCGAAGTAGGTGAAGCCACCAGACAGGATCGCGGTCTTGTAGCCCAGACGCTTGAGTTCGGCGAACAGGGTTTCGGCACCCTCGGTCAGACGCAGCGAGGCGCCAATCGAGTCCAGCACGCTGACGTCCAGCCCTTTGAGCAAGGCCAGGCGTTCCTTGAAGCTTTCGCGGAAGTCCAGCTCACCAGCCATTGCCCGCTCGGTGATTTCAGAGACCTGATCACCCACGCCCGCCGCCTTCGCCAGTTCGTCGATGACTTCGGCTTCGATCAGCGTCGAGTCCATGTCAAACACCGCCAGACGACGGTTGCGACGGAACAGCGAATCTTCCTGGAAGGCGATGTCGACGTTCAATTCCTGCGCGACGCTAAGGAATTCAGCCCTCAATGCCTGTGGATCGGCCGCTTCGCCACGCACGGAGAACTCGATGCAGCCCTTGCCCTTGTCGGCCGGGGTGTCCAGCGGCATGCGCCCGGACAGACGATCGATATGGTCGATGTTCAGCCCGTATTTGGCGGTAATCGAACTCACGGCCTGCAATTGCCCGGCGGTCACTTTGCGGGTCAACAGGGTGACGATGTGGCGTTTTTTACCCTGATTGCCGACCCACTGCTGGTAATCCTCTTCGGACACCGGCGTGAAGCGCACCTGCTGATCGAGCTCGTAGCCCTTGAACAGGATGTCTTTGAGCACCGACTTGCCCTGCAAAGTGTCAGGAATTTCAACCAGGATGCCGAACGACAAGGTGTCGTGGATCACTGCCTGACCAATGTCGAGAATGTTCACACCACCCTGGGCCAGAACGCCGGTAATGGCCGCAGTCAGACCCGGACGGTCGACTCCCGTGATGTTTATCAGGACGATTTCGCGCAAGGCGCACCCCCGCAGGTGGAAAAAAACCGCATTCTACCCACTTTCAGTGACCATCGGGCACCGTCAGCGCTTTGCCGGTCTTGGGCCTGTCGCTATACTGCGCGTCAACTTCACGGACAAAAGAGCCGAGCTCAGTGAACCGGCCCACGCCAGTAAAAACCGATAACTTCTTCCTGCTGATCTTCCGGGCACTGCGCCACCGCCGTGTACCGATTGCATTGCGCATCGCCAGCCATAACGTGATCCTGGTCGCTCTGGCCCTGGTGATCTATGCCTGCGTGATGGGTTTGCAGTTCAAGCAGGCCATGCACGAGCAGGCGGATGCGCTGGGCGAAAGCCTGACCACGCAGACTGCCACCTCCGCCACGGAGCTGTTGGTGTCCAACGACATCCTCAGCCTCAACGTGCTGCTCAACAACCTGACCAAGAACAAGTTGGTGGCCCACGCCGCCATCTACAGCGTGGATAACCGCATCCTCGCCGAATCCGGTCAGCGTCCCAAGCACAGCCTGTTGGGCGAAGCCGAAGGCATGTACGAGAGCAAGATCACGTTCCAGGACGTGACCGCCGGGCAATTGCGCATCAGCCTGGACATGGATCAGTTCCAGCAGCCGATGACCATCAGCCTGCAAAGCATGGGCATCTTGAGTGCGATTCTGCTGGCCCTGTCCCTGGCCTTGAGCCTGCGCCTGGGTCGGCACATCTCCACGCCGTTGCTGCAATTGCGGGTCTGGCTGCGCAATATCGACGAATACACCCCGGCCACCGAGCGTCAGGATGAAATCGGCGACCTGGCCCGTCAGCTGCACGCCAATTTCGCCCCGGAACCGGCCGAGCCTGAACCCTTGCCGGAACCTGAATTCGACGATGCCGATTACGACGACGAGGAGGCTGATCCAGCCTTTGAAGTGCGCAATCTGCGGGATCCGAGTTTCGATGAAACCAAGCCTGTGGCCGGTCTCAAGCCTGCGCCAAAGCGCACTGTCAGTACCGTCGAAGACGATGAGGACGATGACGCATTTGCCGATCTGCGCGATGAGTCGGCAGACAACGCGCCGAAACCAGTGGCTAAACCCGTTATCTCGAACGTGCCACAGCACAGCGCGGTATTGGCCGTACAACTCGGCGCGCAGGATCAACTGCGTCGCCTGCCGCGCACGCGCCTGGAAGAACTGCTCAAGCGCTACCGTGATTGCCTCGATCAGGCCGCTTCGCTCTATCAGAGCGAACTGCACACCCTGAACGATGGCAGCACGCTGATGCTGTTCCACACCGAAGACAGCGGCGACGACTACCTGACCAATGCTATTTGCTGCGGTGAGTTGCTACGCGCCCTGGGCCATCAGTTGCAGATCGAGGTCGCCGACAGCGGCATCACCCTGCAATTGCAGCTGGGCCTGACCTTGGGCGACGATTTGTTCGGCCTGAGCCAGATCGACCTGCTGCTGACCGAGGCGGCCCAGGATGCCCTGGCCCTCTCGCAACACAGCCGCAACCTGCTGCTGGTCGAGCGCAAGATCGGCGACGATGCGCTGATTCGCCAACGTGCGCGGATCCGGCCGATCGCTAGCCCTGAAGGCGCATGTTGTGTAGAGCGGTTGATGGAGCCTTATCCGTCGATGCTGGAGCGGCAACTGGCGCGGATGCATGAACGCCGGGCGTAATCGCCCTGTAATGAAAAAACCCGCAGACGAGTGATCGTCTGCGGGTTTTTTGTTGCCTGTTGGGGCCTCATCGCGAGCAGGCTCGCTCCCACATTTAATCGGCGCCGTCCCTGCGAATGCGGTCCCCTGTGGGAGCGAGCCTGCTCGCGATGGGGCCAGGACAGGCAATGGAGATGTCCAACCGGCAGAAACAACAAAGCCCACATCTCTGCGGGCTTTGTGTTGGATCAATCCAGGCTCAGAACCTGAACACTTCCATATCGGTACGAATCGGCGAAGCCATCGGAATCTTCGGCTGCTTGTCCTGCTCGGCAGCAGGCGCCACAGGCTTGGCCGCCTGTTTACGCGGTGCGTCAGCAATCGGTGGCTGATTGGCCAGCGGCTTCAACGCTACCGACAACTGCTCCGCCAGACGTTGCAACAACACACCCTGAGCCTGAACCTGAGCCGCAGTACCGCCAGCATGCTGTTCTTGCAGATGAATGATGCGGTTATCGCGAACCTGGCCACGACGGTCGATCAGACGCCACTGCGCATCGAGGATCGCCGGTTGCGACTCACCCGAGTCCAGGCGAGTAATCGTCAGCAGCACCTGAACATCCGGGGCAAAGCCCAATGTCGCCGGCGCCAGCACTACGCGCTGGCTGTCCAGATGACCGGCCACCTGACGCAGCAGCAACTGATCGATATCCGAAGACAAGCTACCCGCCCAGCGACCATCGACCGACGCCTGAAGGCTGCCATCCGGCTGACGCTGCAGCAGGGTTTCACGTTGCAGGTAGTCGGCAATCGTTACCGGGCCCAACAATACAGCCATGCCGGCGCTTTGCGCAGGCTGAGCCGGGCTTCCGCTGTCCAGCTGATACAACGACACCGGCTGGTGTACGCTGCAACCCGCCAGGCCAAGAACGCCAGCGAGCATCAAAATAAAAGGAAGGCGCAGAGCAGTCATCGTCCCATCCAGGTGGCTGCCACAAGGCTAACCACAGTGAAAATACTCAATAAATATGAAGAACGCTCGGCCACGCCGGCGCTTGAAAGGCCATATCATCCGTGAATATGCGTTCCGACTCCAGCGCGAAAGCGCCGATCTACGCGTTAAATCGTAGATCAGCGCCTCTAGCACGCCTAATTGAGGTTTTCGACGAGCAGCGCATCCACCCTCTGAAAGCCACGTGGCAGTTTGTTACCACGACGCCCGCGCTCACCTTTGTAGTGTTCGAGGTCGTCCGCTTTCAGTGACAAGGTACGTTTTCCGGCCTGCAACACCAACGTGGCGCCATCCGGCAGAACCGCGATGTCCGTGACATATTCTTCGCGACTGGCCACACGCTCGCCGGAGATCCCGATGATCTTGTTGCCTTTGCCCTTGCCTAATTGTGGCAGGTCGCTGATTTTGAAGATCAGCAGGCGACCTTCGGTCGTGACCGAGGCCAGCCAGTTGTTCTCGCGATCGGCGACCGGGCGCGGCAGGATGACTTTCGAGTTGTTCGGCAAGCTCAGCAGGGCTTTGCCGGCCTTGTTCTTGGCCTGGAAGTCTTCACCCTTGACCACAAAACCGTAACCGGCGTCGGAGGCGATCACGTACAGCGAATCGTCTTCCGGCATCAGCACGCATTCGAAGGTCGCCCCTGGTGGCGGCGTCAGGCGACCGGTCAGCGGTTCGCCCTGGCCTCGGGCCGATGGCAAGGTATGCGCGGCCACCGAATAACTGCGGCCGGTGGAGTCGATAAACACCGCAAACTGGTTTGAGCGACCCGGTGCCAAGGCCTTGAAACCATCCCCGGCCTTGTAGGACAGCCCGGTGGCGTCGATTTCATGACCCTTGGCGGAACGAATCCAGCCTTTTTCCGACAGCACCACCGTCACTTTCTCGTTCGGCAGCAGGTCGTGTTCGGTCAGGGCTTTGGCTTCGGTGCGCTCGACGATTGGCGAACGACGGTCGTCGCCATAGGTTTCGGCATCTTTGATCAGCTCGGTGCGCACCAGCTTCTTAAGCTTGGCTTCGCTACCCAGCAGGGCTTGCAGCTTGGCTTGTTCCTTGAGCAATTCATCCTGCTCGGCACGCAGCTTCATTTCTTCCAGTCGCGCCAACTGACGCAAACGGGTGTCGAGAATGTAGTCGGCCTGGATTTCGCTCAGGGCGAAACGCGCGATCAGCGCTGCTTTCGGGTGTTCCTCGGTACGGATGATGTGAATCACTTCATCCAGGTTGAGGTAGGCGATCAACAAACCGTCCAACAGGTGCAGGCGACGCTCGACCTTGTCGAGGCGGAATTGCAGGCGTCGGCGCACGGTGTTGACGCGGAACTCCAGCCATTCAACCAACAGCGCACGCAGATTCTTGAGCTGCGGCTTGCCGTCGAGGCCGATGATGTTGATGTTCACCCGATAGCTCGACTCCAGCTCGGTGCTGGCGAACAGGTGCTGCATCAACGCATCGTGGTCAAAATTCTTGCGGGCACCAGGAATGATCACGATCCGGCACGGGTTTTCGTGGTCGGACTCGTCGCGCAGGTCGGCGATTTGCGGGGCCTTGGAAGGCTTGGCCTGCATCATCGCCGCGATCTGCTCCAGCACCTTGGCACCGGAAACCTGATGCGGCAGCGCGGTGACAATAATGTCGCCGTCTTCGACGTGGTACACGGCGCGCATGCGCACCGAGCCCTTGCCGGTTTCGTAGATTTTCAGCAGGTCGGCGCGCGGGGTGATGATTTCCGCTTCGGTCGGGTAATCCGGACCCTGGATGTGTTCGCAGAGCTGTTCGACCGTGGCTTTGGGCTCATCGAGCAAACGCACACACGCTGTCGCGACTTCGCGCAGGTTGTGCGGCGGGATGTTGGTGGCCATGCCGACGGCGATGCCGGTGGTGCCGTTGAGCAGGATGTTAGGCAAACGTGCCGGCAACACCAGCGGTTCATCGAGCGTGCCGTCGAAGTTCGGGCCCCAGTCCGCCGTGCCCTGGCCCAGTTCGCTGAGCAGCACTTCGGAATAGCGCGACAGCCGCGCTTCGGTGTAACGCATGGCGGCGAAGGACTTGGGATCATCCGGCGCACCCCAGTTACCCTGACCGTCGACCAGCGTATAGCGATAGCTGAACGGCTGCGCCATCAGGACCATGGCTTCGTAGCAGGCCGAATCGCCGTGCGGGTGAAATTTACCGAGTACGTCACCGACGGTACGCGCCGATTTCTTGTGCTTGGAATCGGCGTCCAGCCCCAACTCGCTCATCGCATAGATGATGCGCCGCTGTACCGGTTTCAGGCCGTCGCCGATATGCGGCAAGGCACGGTCCATGATCACGTACATGGAGTAGTTGAGGTAGGCATTTTCGGTGAAGTCAGCCAGTGACCGGCGCTCTACACCGTCCAGGCTGAGATCAAGGGAGTCGCTCATGCGGGCCTCATCATTTCGTTGTCTGGCGCAGCAGCATGGTGCCACCGCGCTGGGTAAATTCAAGTTTGTTCAGTGCGCTCATACCGAGCAGCACTTGATTGCCCTCCAGGCCTGGCGCGACCAGCGCGCGAACATCACGCAGCACGATATCGCCCAGTTGCAAACGGTCGATGCGGGTTCGATAACCCTGGCTCAAACCGTTGGCCGTGCTCAGGGTCACCCCGAAGCCTTTCTCCAGTTTCAGCCGTTCGGCCAATTCCTGCGGGATCGACACATCGGTCGCCCCGGTATCCAGCATAAAATCCACCGGCTGGCCGTTGATCTGGCCGCTGGCGACAAAATGACCCTGGTTGTTACCGACCAGTTTCACTTCGACAAAACCTTCACCCTGCTGCGAACTGAGCACCGCATTAGGGTTTTGCTGACGCTCTTCCAACTGCCCGAAAAACCGTGTCGCCAAAAACAATGCCGCGCACCAGGCCAGGATCATGAACACCCGACCGGCGCGTTTGCCCGGCGGTTGCTGACTCACGGCTTGGCGCTCCAGCCACCTTCAGGCGCGGCGAAGCGCCAGACAATCGGGCGGACTTCACCATCGGCGCGGGCACCGAAGTTGTTGTCGACACCAATCCAGGCACCGTCGGCGTCAATGATCAACGCCTCTTCCAGCCCATAGTTCTGTGAGTAACGACGGTTTTCCTGCAACAACTCGGCGGCATACGACCAGCAGCGCTCGACTTTGGCCGTTTGCGCGTCGCGGCGACAGATCTGATAGGCGTTGCGCTCAAGGGTAAACAGCTTGCCGTTGAACAATGACAGGTCGGAAAAATCCCGGTTAACCGGTCTGGCCTTGGGAAACTGCGGTGGCTGCATTTCCATGCCCGCTTCGCTCAACAACACACAGCCACCGTCGCAGTCCCACACGGTCTGCTTACGTTTGATCCGCAGCAAACCACGGCTTTGACGCTCCGCGGCGAGCCACATTTCATCGCCCGCCGGATTGATCGCCAAGCCTTCGAACAGCGCATTGAATTGCAGCAGCATGCCGCTGGCCCGCGCTTCGCGAACCAGCATCGGCGAGATTTTCAGCCACGACGCAGTGCCCTGCGGCGACACTTGCAGCACGGCCGCGTGGCCTTCGCTGACGATGTAGCGATTGCCGGCGCTGTCACAGGTGATGCCTTCGAAATCCAGGTCCCCACCGCGCACGAAAGACGCCGCCCAATTACGCGAACTCAATCCCAAG
This sequence comes from Pseudomonas sp. 10S4, assembly GCF_034344865.1. Lineage (NCBI taxonomy): Bacteria > Pseudomonadati > Pseudomonadota > Gammaproteobacteria > Pseudomonadales > Pseudomonadaceae > Pseudomonas > Pseudomonas sp. 10S4. The sequence continues at coordinate 2,417,307 of NZ_CP133774.1, read as the reverse complement.
GGCAAACCGCTGTCCGGCACGGGTGGTACGTCGATGTGCACGGTTTCGGCTTGCCAGGTTTTTTGGCGGGTATCGAGACGGTAGATTTGATCATCGTCGCGATCCGAAACGGTCCACAGCTCTTTGCCACACTGGGCCAGCCCCGACAGGTTGCCGCCGCGCATGCCATCGACGGCATGTTCGGACAACAGGCGCAGCTCCGGCGCCGGTTCGGCAGACGCCGTTACCGAGACCAGCAGCAACGCACACGCCAGGGCAAAGCCAAGCCGCATCAGCCCAGAACCTCGGCCAGGTTGCCTTTGGATTCCAGCCAGGACTTGCGGTCACCGGCGCGTTTCTTCGCCAGCAGCATGTCCATCATTTCGGCGGTGGCCTCGTAATCCTCCAGCGTCAACTGCACCAGGCGCCGCGTGTTCGGGTCCATGGTGGTTTCGCGCAGTTGCGGCGGGTTCATTTCACCCAGACCTTTGAATCGGGTGACCTGCGGCTTGCCGCGTTTCTTCTCGGCCACCAGCCGATCAAGGATGCCATCGCGCTCGGCTTCGTCCAGGGCGTAGTAAATCTCTTTGCCCAGGTCGATGCGGTACAGCGGCGGCATCGCGACGTAGACGTGACCGGCATCCACCAACGGGCGGAAATGCTGGACGAACAACGCGCAAAGCAAGGTCGCGATGTGCAGACCGTCGGAGTCGGCGTCGGCGAGGATGCAGATCTTGCCGTAACGCAGCTGGGCGATGTCTGCCGAGCCCGGATCGACACCGATGGCAACGGCAATGTTGTGCACTTCCTGGCTGGCCAGCACTTCGCTGCCGTCGACTTCCCAGGTGTTCAGGATCTTGCCGCGTAACGGCAGGATCGCTTGAAACTCTTTGTCACGCGCCTGCTTGGCCGAACCGCCAGCGGAATCACCTTCGACCAGGAACAGTTCGGAGCGCATCGGGTCCTGCCCGGCGCAGTCGGCGAGTTTGCCCGGCAGTGCGGGACCCGCGGTGATGCGCTTGCGCTCGACCTTTTTGCTCGCTTTCAGACGACGGCCGGCGTTGTTGATCGCCAGCTCCGCCAGCAGCATGCCGGTTTCCGGGTTGGCGTTGAGCCACAGGCTGAATGCATCCTTGACCACGCCAGAGACGAAAGCCGCCGCTTCACGGGACGACAGGCGTTCTTTGGTCTGGCCGGAGAATTGCGGCTCCTGCATTTTCATCGACAGGACGAAGGCGATGCGCTCCCAGACGTCTTCCGGCGCCAGCTTCACGCCGCGCGGCAGCAGGCTGCGGAACTCGCAGAACTCGCGCATCGCATCGAGCAAGCCCTGACGCAAACCGTTGACGTGCGTACCGCCCTGGGCCGTCGGGATCAGGTTGACGTAGCTTTCCTGCACGCTGTCGCCACCTTCCGGCAACCACAGCAGCGCCCAATCAACCGCTTCTTTATTACCGGCCAGGCTGCCGCAAAACGGCTCGTCCGGCAGACGCTCGAAGCCATTGACCGCGTCTACCAGGTAGGAGCGCAGGCCGTCTTCGTAATGCCATTCGACTTTTTCGCCGGTTGCCTTGTCTTCAAAACTGACCAGCAGCCCCGGGCACAGAACGGCCTTGGCCTTGAGCACGTGTTTGAGGCGGCTGATGGAGAATTTTGGCGAATCGAAATACTTCGGGTCCGGCGCGAAGAACACGCTGGTGCCGGTGTTGCGCTTGCCGACGGTGCCAATGACTTCCAGCTCGGTTTTCTTGTAACCGTCAGCAAAAGTCATCTGGTATTCGTTGCCGTCACGCTTTACGCGGACACGAACTTCGTTCGACAAGGCGTTGACCACGGAAATACCTACCCCGTGCAAACCGCCGGAGAACTGGTAGTTCTTGTTGGAAAACTTGCCGCCCGCATGGAGTTTGGTGAGGATCAGCTCGACACCCGACACGCCCTCTTCCGGGTGAATGTCCACCGGCATGCCACGGCCGTCATCGCTGACTTCCAGGGAGTGATCGGCGTGCAGGATGACCTGCACCGACGTCGCGTGCCCGGCCAAGGCTTCGTCGACGCTGTTGTCGATGACTTCCTGGGCGAGGTGGTTCGGCCGACTGGTGTCGGTGTACATGCCGGGGCGTTTACGCACCGGGTCGAGGCCCGAGAGGACTTCGATGGCGTCTGCGTTATAAGAGCTAGCGCTGGGAGTGGCCATGGGGTCTCGTCGTCAATGTTCCGTGAATAAGAGGCGAAGTTTTTTATAGAGCGGTGAAATCGATCGCCTGATACAAATCTGCGCCGATACCGGCAAAACTCAACATGGCCGGCAATTGTTCGGCAAAGCCCTGGAAACTATGGTCGCCGCCGGCCTGGATGCGCAAGGCACAGGCTCGGTAATACTGCTGGGCGAGGCGGTAGTCCAGCGTTTCGTCGCCGGTCTGCAACCACACCTGATAGCGCTGCGGATCCTGGGGCGCCGGCACTTCCAGCTCGGCCAGGGCCGTCACATGGTCGTGGGTCAATTCCCAGGCTTCATCGGTATACAAGTTTTTCTGCGTCCCCAGATACCCGTCAAACATCCGGTGCGGACTGACGGCAGGGTTGATCAGCAGGGCCTTGAGGTCATGGTGCTCGGCCAAGTGAGTGGCATAGTAGCCGCCGAGTGAGCTGCCGACCAGCAGTGGCCGCCCCAGCGCTTCAATCGCCCGGTTTAGCTGACCGATGGCCTCGCGCGGGTGGTGATGCAAGGCCGGGACCTGCAACTGATCGCTCAAGCCCAGACGGTCCATCACTTCCATCAACTGTGTCGCCTTTTTTGACGAAGGCGCGCTGTTGAAACCGTGGATATAAAGGATCGAACCGGACATTTGAACTCCCTGAGCGTCGGGTAAAGAGGCGCAGTTTACAGGGAGACGGGAGGATCGGGGATATCCCTGGGATTTGAGGCGTCTGTTCTAACGCCTTCGCGAGCAAGCCCGCTCCCACAGGGGATTTGTGAACGACGCAGATCCAATGTGGGAGCGGGCTTGCTCGCGAAGAACGATAACTCGGCCTAATGGTTACGCCGGATCGACATTATCCAGCGCCCGATTCACCGCCAGATCAGCCAGCATGACCAGTTGCTGGATCGCCATCGCTGTCTGCCGGTCCGGCCATTGAAGTCGCGCCGCAAAATCGCTGGCCAGGACACTCGCCGACGCCAGGGACTCACAGGCATTGGCCAACAGGCTTTCCGTGTCTTTTTCGGGGACGATCATGTACATCGTGCTGGGTTTGCGGGTCGGGGGATTTGGGGTTGGTTTGAACATGGTGACACCTCAGTTCATTAATATGGAGCCACCCCCAATTGCCGCGATGCAATGTAAGGGTGGCAGCTGTACGCGGGTTCGCGGACCGAGAACTGAGAATCGGCATACCCGAAGGTATCCCACGCACAGCCGCCATGACAAAAAACGACAAGCACACAAAAGTGCTGTTGTAAGGCGCGGCGATTATGCCTCAGTTCAGTGGGCCGCGAAGCCCGATCGCTGAATGTGTCAGCGACAGACAAAAGGCTAGAGATGCCACGTCCGACGGGCAACCTGAAAACATCGTGGGAAGGTTCCGAAATTTTTGCTGACCATTAAACAGCATCGTTTTCGAGGACGCCTTCGCGAGCAGGCTCGCTCCCACAATTGGACCGAATCCATCCGGAAGAGATAGGTCGGCTGTCAGGCCGCCTTCGCAGGCAAGCCAGCTCCCACAATAGACAGGGTTGTCCGGATGGACGCGATCCAATGTGGGAGCGAGCTTGCTCGCGATGAACGATGACGCGGTCTACGCCGGATCGACGGTATCCAGCACCCGATTCACCGCCAACTCGGCCAGCATGACAATTTGCTGAAACGCCATCGCCGTATGCCGGTCCGGCCCTTGCAGGCGCGCGGCAAAATCACTGGCCATGACACTGGCAGAGGCTAGGGACTCACAGGCGTGGGCTAATAGGCTTTCGGCGTCCACATTAGGGACGATCATGAACATCGCGCTGGGTTTTCGGGTGGGCGGATTAGGGGTAGGTTTGAACATAGCGGTACTCCAGAGGAAGAAATGGAGCCACTGACAAATTACCGCGAAGCAATTTGGGTGGCAGCTGTACGCAGGTTCGCGGACCGATCCTCTGGCAACTCGGCATACCCGAAGGTATCCCGCGCACAGCCGCCATGACACGAAACGACAGACACCCGAAAGCGCTGCTGTTTAGGCGGGGCGATTATGCCTGAGAAAGCGAGCCGCGAAGCCCGATCGCTGAATGTGTCAGCGACAGACAAAAGGCTAGAGATGCCACGTCCGACGGGCAACCTGAAAACATCGTGGGAAGGCTCCGAAATTTTTGCTGACCATTAAACAGCGTCGTTTGCGAGGACGTCATCGCGAGCAGGCTCGCTCCCACAATTGGACCGAGTACATCCGAAAGATATGGGTCGGCTGGCAGGCCGCCTTCGCGGGCAAGCCTCGCTCCTACAAAAGCAGAATCAAAAGCAGAGCGGCGTACACCGCTCCGCTCTTCACCACTCATTAGGCCGAGCGTTAGCTCGCCTGCTCTTGATCTTGATCTTGATCTTGCTCTGCCCGCCCCTTCGGGAGGCTGAGTGGAGGTGTTCATCTGGGGGTGGGCGCGTAGCGCCGTGCGGCGAAGCCGCACACATCGAGAGGAGGTCGAAGCGAAGCCGACCGGAGGCGATGCCCCCAGATGAATACCGGAACGAAGGAACGCCGAGCCTAAGCGAGGGGCCGGACGCTCGGGGCGAGACCTTTTGGTTCCTTTTGGGGCGTTTGCCAAAAGGGACTCGCTGTAAGAGCGAAACCATAAGAAGCCGTTACCGCAGCAACGGATATACACCCAAAACTCAGTACCCGTTGGAACCGTAATCAACCGTAAAATCGAACCCGACAACACGCTCAACCCCAGTCTCAATCAGACCATCAGGCAAAAGCCGCAACCACCGATACCCCGGCGCCTGCTCCCCCACCTTAAAATCCTCACTCCCCGGCTCAAACTGAATACACGTCGAAGGCGAAGCGATCAGCCGCACACCATCGCGCATCTGGTCGATCTCTTGATGCACATGCCCCCACAAAACCGCACGCACCTGAGGAAACCGATCCAGCACCGCAAACAAAGCCTCAGGATTACGCAACCCGATCGGCTCCATCCAGGCACAACCAATCGACACCGGATGATGATGGAAACACACCAGATGATGCCGCTCCGGCGCCTCACTCAATGAACGCGCCAACAACTGCAACTGCTCATCCTGCAAATACCCCGGCACCGAACCCGGCACCGCCGAATCCAGCAATGTCACCCGCCAATTGCCAACGTCCACAACCGGCTCCAGCAGCGAACTCTGCACCGCCGCCTCAGCCATGATCATCGGTTCATCATGATTGCCAGGAATCCACCGCGCCGGCGCATCAAGCTGTCGGGTCAAGTCGCGAAACTGCTGATACGACTCCAGCGTCCCGTCCTGGGAAATGTCGCCACTGGCAATGATCAAATCGATCTGCGGCTGTTGCTGCCGGACCAGATCAATGACCTTTTGCAGGCTGTCGCGCGTGTTCATGCCCAGCAGCGTGCCGTCCGCCTCGGCAAACAGGTGACTGTCGGACAGCTGTACCAGCAACGCCGAATCGGCGGTGGTCAATGTGGATACGCTCGGCAAGGCGTTCTCCCTGGGCGTGATCGCGGGATTAAATATAGGCCGCAATTATGCTGGGGGAAGATCAAAAGAGGAAACCGCTGAACCGGACGCAGTTCACATCTATCGAACGACGGCGTACTCGTGCCCACACGCCAGGCAGTGACTCAGCCATTCCCCCAGGAACAAATTGAGCTGCGCCTTTTCATCTGGCTGATGCATCGCGGCGTTCGGGTAAGGATAGATGCCCCGGAAGCGTCTTGCATGTTCGGCGCTAACGACCTCGGCCATGCACGCATCGTGGTAGACCTGAACTTCCAGTTGCGGCACCGGCAGCCACGGCAGGCTGTGTTCCTGGCGCACTTGCAACGTCGTGGTGTACGGACAGACTTGCAGCACTTCCAGCGCCAGAACACCGAGCATCTGATCGCCCTGAGTCACGGCAATGCGCCGCGCCTCAGGCTCGCTGCGCATGTCCGGCAACAGTCGCATCAAACGCGCGTAGTTTGCCTCGCAGGAGGCTTGCAGCCCCACGAGGTCCACCCGATAGCGATCGCGCAGCTTGTTTACGACCATAACCCCCTCACTTCAGCGCGGTTCAAAGCAAGCCATTGCAAAGCAATGATGCTGGCCGCGTTGGCAATTCGTCCATCGCGTACGGCCTGCAGGGCATCTTCGAAGGCCCAGACCGTGACACGGATATCTTCCGCTTCTTCTGCCAGTCCATGCAGCCCCCCTACTCCGTTTGTTTCACAACGCCCGAGGAACAAGTGCACGAATTCGTTGCTGCCGCCCGGCGATGGAAAATATTTGGTCATCGGCCAAAGCGCCCCGAACACAAGCCCAGCTTCCTCCTGCGCTTCACGGTGAGCAACTTCTTCCGGCACTTCGTCTTTGTCGATCAGACCAGCGACCAGCTCGATCAGCCACGGGTTGTCGGTCTTGCCCATGGCGCCGACCCGAAACTGCTCGATCAGCACCACTTCGTCGCGCTGCGGATCGTAAGGCAGCACGCAGACTGCATCGTGGCGAACGAACACTTCACGATTGATCTCGCGACTCATGCCACCGGCGAACAATTCGTGGCGCAAATGCAGACGATCGAGTTTGTAGAAGCCCTCGTAGCATCTTTCGCGCTGAACGATATCAACGGTGGTTGGAATGGCGTTGGCAAAATCAGTCATGACAATCCTCGTTTACTGCTTCCGTTACGAGGTTCCAACCTCGACTTCGCGCCATCCTAACGCGCTCGCGACGTTTGATGCAGCCCCTTTACCGTCATCGGGATAGACGGTGAGGGCGAAACCAACTCTAATTAGCTTAGTGGCGAACTGACTGCTTCGTTGACAGTCGAAGCGGTAACTTTTCGCCTTTCCCTGTTTTATGAAGGACGCCCATGTCGCTTTTTAAAATCGCCTCCGTGGCCGCCATCGCCCTGACCTTGGGCGCCTGCCAGAGCCTGTTCCAACCCAACTACCGGACACCGCTGGACTCGACCCGCGATGCCTCGGAAACCTTGAAGCCAGGTTGCTCCACGCCTGAATGCCCGTTGGTGAACATCGATACGGTGCATTTTTCTGCGGAGCCACAGTTGGACGGCATCGTCGAAAAACGCCTGCTGCAATTGACCCAAACTACGCCCGGCGCCCCAGTTGCACCGACCCTGGCCGCCTACCGCGAACAGTTTTTGCGCACCGCCGATCCGCACACCAGCATCTACTTGCAAGCCAAGGTACGTGAGCAGCATGACGGCTTGGTGATCGTTGAATTGTCCAGTTACCTCGACACCGGCGACGAACATGGCACGCCGGGCCGCGCTTTCATCAACTACTCGCGCCAGCAGCACAAGGTGCTGACCCTGTCGGATATGTTGTTGCCGGGGCAGGAAGATGCATTCTGGAAAGCTGCGCAAGTGGCGCACAACAGCTGGCTGATCAGCACCAAGCTCGATCAGGAACCCGAGTTCGTCAAGAGCTGGCCGTTTGTGAAAACCCCACTCGTGGCACTGACCTACGGCGCGGTGATCCTCAAGTACAACGTGAGCACCATTGCGCCGTACGCCCTGGGCCACACTGAACTGAAGATCCCTTACCCGCGCCTCAACGGTATTCTCAGGCCCGAGCTGTTTCCCGGCCGTAACTGAAGGCTCGACCGAGCACAAGCTGCAGCAGCCCTGCCAGTACCAGCGACGGCAGGGTTGCGCCGATGTCCGGATAGAGATTGGCCAGCAGATGATAAGTGCTCACGCCGCCCAGCCAGGCGAGCAACGCCGGCCAGCGCAACGCGGCTGACGCCACCTGGCTGCTGCGTTTACGCAGGATGAAGTGATCCACCAGCACCACACCGAACAGCGGCGCAAACACCGAACCGATCAACAACAGGAAGTTCTGGTACTGGGCCAATGGCGCCAGGCAAGCGATCAGCGTGCAAATAACGCCGATGGCCAAGGCCAGATGTTCGACTTTCAAGCGCAACAGAATCCCGCTCGATACCGCCGCCGAGTGAATATCGGCAAAGGCGTTTTCTGACTCATCCAGCAGAATCAGCAGCAGCGGAATCCCCAGGCCAGCACCGGCCAGCGCCAACAGCAAGGCATTCACTTCACCGCTCGGTGCGAAAGCCAACGTGTAAGCCACGCCGAGGCTCATCAACCAGAAATTACCGATAAAGAAGCCCAGCGCGGTGCCGCCGAAGACGTTTTTCGCACGCTTGCCGAAACGCGAGTAGTCGGCAATCAGCGGCAGCCAGGACAGCGGCATCGCGATGGCGATGTCAAAACCCACGGCGAATGGCATCGAACCGTCACCCGCCTGCGCCCACAGCGCCGCCAGATCGGCCTTGGCAAACAGGTTCCAGGTCAGCCAGATGCATGCCGCCAGCAGCAACCAGATGCCCCACTTGCGCAGGATCTTGCGCACGAACGTCAGCGGGCCGCTGACCGCGAGCAAGGTCGCGAGTGCGCCGAACACCAGGGTCCAGAGCAGAGGGTTCGACAGCAAACTGCCTTCGCTAAAGGCGCGAGCGCCGAGCAGGCTGGCGGCATCGCGCATGACGATGATTTCGAACGAGCCCCAACCGATCAGTTGCAGCAGGTTCAGCATCGCCGGCAGGCTCGCGCCTTTCACGCCGAGGCTGAGTTTGAGCGCGGCCATCGACGACAGGCCGGTGTCGCTGCCGATCACGCCGACCGCAGCCAGCAGCAAAACGCCGACCAACGTGCCGAGAAAGATCGCCAGCAGCGAGCCGGACAGTCCCAGACCTGGCGCGAGCAAAGCACCGGTCTGCAAGACCATCAGGCCGATGCCGAGGGAAAACCACAGGGAAAACAGATCGCGGCCGCCGAACACACGTTTGTCGGTCGGCACCGCGATATCAGGGGAATAAGTGCTGGGTTGAATGCTCAAGGGTGTTATCTCAGAGGGACATTTGTTGTTGTGTTGACCCACAGATCCCTTGTGGCGAGGGGGCTTGCCCCCGTTGGATTGCGCAGCAACCCCAAAACAGACAACCGAGATCTGTCAGTCAGAACTCATCGCCGGATTTGCGACTGCTTCGCAGCCGAACGGGGGCAAGCCCCTCGCCACAGGGTGATCAATACGGGATCAAACCTTCTTGTAAAGCTGACTGCCTTCCTGCTTGAACCGCTCTGCCTGGTCCGCCAATCCCTGGGCGACTTCGGCATCGACGGTTTCAATCCGTTGGTTGGCCGCGTACTCACGGACTTCCTGAGTGATTTTCATCGAGCAGAATTTTGGCCCGCACATGGAGCAGAAGTGCGCGACCTTGGCCGAATCCTTCGGCAGGGTTTCATCGTGATACGAACGCGCGGTGTCCGGATCGAGACCGAGGTTGAACTGGTCTTCCCAACGGAATTCGAAACGCGCCTTGCTCAAGGCGTTGTCACGAATTTGCGCCCCCGGATGGCCCTTAGCAAGGTCGGCGGCATGAGCGGCGATCTTGTAAGTAATGATCCCGGTCTTCACGTCGTCCTTGTTCGGCAGGCCCAAGTGTTCCTTCGGCGTGACGTAGCAAAGCATCGCGCAACCAAACCAGCCGATCATCGCCGCACCGATACCGGAAGTGATGTGGTCGTAGCCTGGCGCGATGTCAGTGGTCAGTGGGCCGAGGGTGTAGAACGGCGCCTCGTCGCAGCACTCAAGCTGCTTGTCCATGTTCTCTTTGATCAACTGCATCGGCACGTGGCCCGGGCCTTCGATCATGCATTGCACGTCGTGCTTCCAGGCGATTTTGGTCAGCTCGCCGAGGGTTTCCAGCTCACCGAATTGCGCGGCGTCGTTGGCGTCGGCAATCGAGCCCGGACGCAGGCCATCGCCCAGCGAGAAGCTGACGTCGTAGGCCTTCATGATTTCGCAGATGTCTTCGAAATGGGTGTAGAGGAAGTTCTCTTTGTGGTGCGCCAGGCACCACTTGGCCATGATCGAACCACCGCGGGAAACGATGCCGGTCACGCGTTTGGCGGTCAGCGGCACGTAGCGCAGCAGTACGCCGGCGTGGATGGTGAAGTAATCGACGCCCTGCTCGGCCTGTTCGATCAGCGTGTCGCGGAACAGCTCCCAGGTCAGGTCTTCGGCGGCGCCGCCGACTTTTTCCAGGGCCTGGTAGATCGGCACGGTGCCGATTGGCACTGGCGAGTTGCGGATGATCCACTCGCGGGTTTCGTGAATGTGCTTGCCGGTGGACAGGTCCATGACCGTGTCCGAACCCCAGCGAATGCCCCACGTCAGTTTCGCCACTTCTTCTTCGATGGACGAACCCAGTGCGCTGTTGCCGATGTTGCCGTTGATCTTCACCAGGAAGTTACGGCCGATGATCATCGGTTCCAGTTCGGTGTGGTTGATGTTGGCCGGAATGATCGCGCGACCGCGGGCGATCTCGTCACGGACAAATTCCGGGGTAATGATTTTCGGCACGCTGGCACCAAAGCTGTGACCGGCGTGTTGCTGGTCCAGCAGCCCGGCGGCGCGGGCCACTTCGAGCTTCATGTTTTCGCGGATGGCGACGTATTCCATCTCGGCGGTGATGATGCCTTTGCGGGCGTAGTGCATCTGGCTGACGTTGGCCCCGGCCTTGGCGCGGCGCGGGTTGTTCACGTGGGCGAAACGCAGCTTGGTCAACTCGGCATCGGCGAGGCGTTCCTGGCCGAAGTTCGAGCTCAGGCCGGGCAGACGCTCGGTGTCGCCACGGGACTCGATCCACGGCGAACGAATGTCGCCCAGGCCTTTGCGCACGTCGATGATGACGTTGGGGTCGGTGTACGGGCCGGAGGTGTCGTACACCACGACAGGTGCGTTGATCTCACCGCCGAAGTCGGTCGGGGTCACGTCGAGGCTGATTTCGCGCATCGGCACGAGGATGTCCGGGCGGGAACCCTGGACATAGATTTTTTGCGAGCGGGTAAACGGCTGAACCGATTGTTGATCGACTTGGGCCGAGTCACTCAGGTTCGTCGTATTTTTTGGTTTTATCGTCATCACGGGCTCTCCGAACACATCCAGGCAGTGGATTTATTGTCGGAGCGAACCTGTAATCGAATGGACGCACGGGCGCTGGAATACCAGCTGTGCTGTGCTCAGTGCTCGAGGGGTGTTCGATTGTCGAACAACATCCCGGACGAAGCACAAGAGGACTCGCCGGGTGACGAGAAATCTTGTTCCCTACGCAGGCGCTAACCTGATCAGGTTCAACGGGATCCGAAATTATTCGATCTCAGCCTCATAGCAAGGCACCCCGACAAGAACCCGGCCAGTCTAGACACAACTGGCAAAGAACGCCAACACCGCGGTAAACACCATGATGAATGGCGTAATTACAGGATTGTTGCCAAACGTGTGCGCAACTACACTCGCTACGCCGTGCCGCGCCTTGACGCTGTACGACGCCGCGCCGTACCTTTGGCGCTCAAATTATCAGCGTAATTTTAGGGATGGCTAAATGCTGCGCAAACTCTCACTGGCCCTTGCCGTGTCTTGTGCGTCCAATGGAATGGCCTGGGCAGCAGAAGCGCCCTTATCCACCAAAACCGACCTGGTCAGCGTCTACCAGGAAGCGGTGGATAACAACGCCGACCTGGCCGCCGCGCGCGCCCAGTATGGCGCTCAGAAAGAAGTCGTGCCCCAGGCCCGTGCCGGGTTGCTGCCAAACATCTCCGGCGGCGCTGAAGTGGCCGATGTGCGCACCCAGCTCGACCAGCCTGCGGCCACTGCCAACCGCAGCGCTCATTCGTATCAGGCAACCCTGTCCCAGCCACTGTTCCGCGCCGATCGCTGGTTCCAGTTCCAGGCTGCCAAGGACGTCAACGAGCAAGCTGCCCTGCAACTCTCGGCGACCGAGCAGAACCTGATCCTGCAAACCGCTGAAAACTACTTCAACGTGCTGCGCAGCCGGGACAACCTGGCCTCGACCAAGGCTGAAGAAGCGGCGTTCAAACGTCAGCTCGACCAGTCCAATGAGCGCTTTGATGTGGGCCTGTCGGACAAGACCGACGTGCTGCAATCCCAGGCCAGTTACGACACGGCGCGGGCCAACCGAATCCTGGCCCAGCGTCAGGTGGATGATGCGTTCGAAGCGCTGATCACCCTGACCAACCGTCAGTACAACTCGATCCAGGGCATCGTCCACACCTTGCCGATCCTGCCGCCGACGCCGAACGACGCCAAGGCTTGGGTCGACACCGCCGCCCGACAGAACCTCAACCTGTTGGCCAGCAACTACGCCGTCAGCGCCGCCGAACAAACCCTCAAGCAGCGCAAGGCCGGTCACGCACCGACCCTGGACGCCGTGGCGAAGTACGAGAAAGGCGACAACGATGCGCTGGGCTTCGGCAACCCGAGTGCCTTCGGTACGCCTTACGGCGGCAACGTCGAGCAACGCACGCTGGCCCTGCAGCTGAGCATTCCGATCTACAGCGGCGGGCTGACCAGCTCCCAGGTGCGCGAGTCTTCCTCACGCCTCGACCAGTCCGAACAACAGCGTGAAGGCCTACGCCGGCAAATCGTCGAAAACACCCGCAACCTGCACCGCGCGGTGAACACCGACGTCGAGCAGGTACAGGCGCGCAAGCAGTCGATCATCTCCAACCAGAGCGCGGTGGAAGCGACCGAAATCGGTTATCAGGTGGGGACGCGCAACATCGTCGACGTGCTCGATGCCCAGCGTCAGCTGTACACCTCGGTACGTAACTACAACAACACCCGTTACGACTACATCCTCGACAACCTGCGCTTGAAGCAGGCGGCGGGCACGTTAAACCCGGGGGATTTGCAGGATTTGTCGCGCTATCTCAAGGCTGACTACAATCCGGACAAAGACTTTCTGCCACCGGATTTGGCGAAGGCTGCGGCGGAACAACTCAAGGCCCGCCCATAAGGGATTTCGCCGCAGGGCTTTCCTGTGGCGAGGGAGCTTGCTCCCGCTGGGCTGCGAAGCGGCCCTAAAACCTGAGCATGCGGTCTGACAGGGAGACCGCATTGGCTGATTTCACGACTGCTTCGCAGCCGAACGGGAGCAAGCTCCCTCGCCACAATGAATCAGTGACAGATTCAGGTTTTGTCGACCAATCTTCCCAACCCATCAAGCAACCGCTGCAACGCGCCCTGATTAGTACGCATCACTTTCAATCCTGCTTCTGCCATCCGCTGCGCATCGCGCGGCAATTCGAACAACCGCTGCACCGCCAACGCCAAACCTTCAGCATCATCGACCTCGGCCAACGCGCCAGCGCTGCGCAACTGCGCGGCGATTTCGAGGAAGTTGAACAGGTGCGGACCACTCAAAACCGGCTTGGCCAGCGCCGCCGGTTCCAGCAGGTTATGCCCGCCATTGGGCACCAGACTGCCGCCGACAAAAGCGCTGTCAGCCAAGGCATAGAGAAACAGCAACTCGCCCATGGTGTCGCCCAGCAGCACCGAAGTAGCGGCTGTGACCGGCTCGCCACTGGAACGACGCACCGTGGCAAAACCCTGCTGCTTGCACAACTCGAACACCGAATTGAAACGCTCCGGGTGCCGCGGCACCAGAATCAGCAACGCATCAGGATGACTGGCCAGCAGCTGTTGATGCGCAGCCAGCACCACTTCGTCTTCACCTTCGTGGGTGCTGGCGGCAATCCACACCGGACGCTCCATCGCCTGCCATTGCCCACGCAACTCGGTGGCGCGCAGGAGCAATTGCGGGTCGATGGTCAGGTCAAACTTGATCGAACCGGTGACCTCGACGGTTTCCGGACGCGCGCCGAGCGAGCGGAAGCGCTCGGCCTCAGCCTCGGTCTGCACCGCAAACAGACTCATCTCGGCCAGCATCGGCCCGGTCAGTTTATGAAAGCGCCCATAGCCTTTGGCCGAACGTTCGGACAGTCGCGCATTGGCCAGCGCCACCGGAATCCCGCGCTTGGCGCATTGATGAATGTGGTTGGGCCACAGCTCGGTTTCCATGATCACCGCCAGCGTCGGCTGAACCCGATCAAGGAACCGCGCCGCTGCGCACGGCAAGTCGTACGGCAAATAGCAGTGCTGGATGCGCGGTTCATTGGCAAACAACGCCTGAATACGCTCCGAACCGGTCGGGGTCATGCAGGTCACGGTGATCGGCAGCGCTGGATAACGTTGCAGCAAGGCGCGAATCATCGGCGCGGCGGCAATGCTTTCGCCCACCGACACCGCGTGCACCCAAATGCCGCCCGGCTTCATCACCGGCATCCCGTAGGAGAACCGCTCGCCAATGCGTTTGGCATACGCCGGCGCCTTGCGCGAGCGCAGCCACAGCCGAATCGCTACCAGTGGCAGCCCCAGGTAAAACAGCGCGGTGTAGAGAGTTCTATTCATGGCGGCGGAGTTTATCGGTTTTTAAGCCGATCGCCTGCAAGTGCACGGCAAAACGTTCGGCCAACCAACGCGCCGCCGGGCCGAGCGGTTCGTCACGACGCCAGACCAGTTCCACCACCAGTGCCGGCGGGGTCCATTCGCTGACCAGTTCGACCATCAGATCCTGATAGGCCGGGTATTGCACCACATGGCGCGGTAACCAGGCCCAACCCAGACCACGCACCAACCATTCCGCCATCACGTAGAAACTGTCCGCACGCCAGACCTGCGGGCTCGCCGGCTCGCTGCCGGGATAGACACTGGACTGCGTAGACATCAGCAACTGTCGATGCTGCGCCAGTTGCTGGCAGTCCACTTCAGCTGCCGCCGCCAACGGGTGTCCTATGCCACAGACCGTGACCATTTCGACGCTACCCACCACCCGACGCTCCAGCGCTTCGGGGATCTGGTCGTGAAAGAACAGCAGCCCCAGATCAGCCCGCCGCTCCACCAGTTTGCGCGCGACATCGCCTTGCGCGGCGCTGGTCAGTTGCACTTCAAGGCTGGGGAATTGCTCGGCCAGGGCTTCGAAGCTTTCGATGATGGGCTGATAAGGCATCGCCTCATCCTGCGCCACGCGCAGACGCGCCTCCTGACCACGCATCATTGCCAACGCCCGACCGTTCAGGCGTTCGCACTGGCGCAGCACTTCCCGCGCCTCTTCCAGCAAGGCACTGCCGGCCTCGGTCAGCTTCGGCTGGCGGCCGCTGCTGCGGTCGAACAGGCTCACGCCCAAATCCTCCTCCAGCAACGCAATCGAACTGCTGACTGCCGACTGCGCCTTGCGCTGATCCCGCGCCACCGCGGAAAACGAACGCTGTTCCGCTACGCTGACAAACAAACGCAGTTGCTCAAGATTCCATTGCATGTTCATGGCCAAACCCATCTCCACGGCAGATAGGTAATGACTTTACCGCATCTGGAGAATCTCTAGAATGCCGACCTCAGAAAGCAACACTTCACACGAGGATTACCCCATGACCGCTTACTACTACCTGGCCATCGCCATCTGCGCCGAAGTGATCGCCACTGTTTCGATGAAAGCGGTCAAAGGCTTCAGCACGCCCCTGCCACTGATCCTGGTGATCGTCGGCTACAGCATCGCTTTCTGGATGCTAACCCTGGTGGTGCGCAGTGTTCCGGTGGGCGTCGCTTACGCGGTATGGGCCGGCATGGGAATTGTGATGGTCAGCGTGGCAGCGCTGTTTATCTACGGGCAGAAGCTGGATGTACCGGCGATGCTGGGGATGGGGTTGATTGTGCTCGGCGTTGTGGTGATCCAGCTTTTCTCCAAAACCGCCGGGCACTAACTGCCCACATCAATCCCTGCGGCATCAATCCCCTGTGGCGAGGGAGCTTGCTCCCGCTCGGCTGCGAAGCAGTCGTAAAACCAGACAATGCGGTCTGCCTGAAAGACCGCATGCTCAGGGTTTGGGGCTGCTACGCAGCCCAGCGGAGCAAGCTCCCTCGCCACAGGTGCGGTGGTGTCTGGCCATCTATTGATCGCCAGCAAAACCTCTAATCTTCGAGTCTGTATACTGCGCCCTCGTCTTGAACACTGAGGTCGCCGCATGCCATCTGTTATTTCCACCGACGTTCTGATTGTCGGCGCTGGTGTCGCCGGCCTTTGGCTGAATGCGCGCCTGCGCCGTCAGGGTTTTTCGACCGTGCTGGTGGAAAGTGCCAGCCTCGGTGGCGGGCAAAGCGTGAAGTCCCAGGGCATCATCCACGGTGGCGCTAAATATGCGTTGCACGGCGCCTTGACCGGCGCCTCGGAGGCCATCGCCGACATGCCGCGCCGCTGGCGTGAGGCGCTGGCCGGTGACGGCGAACTGGACCTGACCGGCGTGCGCCTGTTGTCCGAAGCCCACTACCTGTGGTCCCCCGGCACGATTGCCGGCAACCTCACCAGTTTCTTCGCCAGCAAAGCCGTGCGCGGGCGGGTCGATCAGGTCAAGGGCGACCAACTGCCGCCAGCCCTGCAAGACAAGCGCTTCAAGGGCAAGGTTTATCGCCTGGCAGAACTGGTGGTCGACGTCCCGAGCCTGATCCAGCGCCTGGCGGATCTGGCGGGTGATGGTTTGCTCGCCGGGCAGACAATCGAACCGTTTCTGGAAGGTGGAATTCTGGTCGGCCTGAAAGTCGACGGCCGCGAGATTCGCGCCCAGCGCATCGTCCTTAGCGCCGGTGCCGGGACCGCTGCGCTGCTCGAAGCGCTGGGGCTGACTCAGCCCGCCATGCAGCGCCGGCCGTTGCATATGATCATCGCCAAAGGCCCGAGCCTCAAACCGCTGTACGCCCACTGCCTGGGCGGCGGCACCAAACCGCGCATCACCGTGACCACCCATCCGGCCGCTGATGGCCAATGGATCTGGTACCTGGGCGGGGACATTGCCGAAGCCGAAGGTGTTGCCCGCGAACCCGCCGAGCAAATCGCCACGGCGCAGAAAGAACTCGGCCAGTTGCTGCCATGGATCGACTTGAGCACCACGCAATGGGCCACCTTACGCGTGGATCGCGCCGAGCCGTTGCAAACAGGCCTGACCCGACCGGACAAAGCCTTCCTCGCCGAGCAAGGTCGACTGCTGGTCGGTTGGCCTACCAAACTGGCGCTGGCGCCGGACTTCGCCGACCGGGTCATCGCCAGCCTTGACCGCGACGGCATTCAACCCGGCCCTGCTGCGCCGTTGCCCGAGCTGCCAAAACCACCGATGGGTGTTGCGGCGTGGGAGCAACTGCTGCCATGAGCCAACCGACCCTGCACGACCTGCATCGCCCGCTGGGCAGCACCGGCCTGCTGGTTTCACCGCTGGGCCTGGGCACCGTCAAACTCGGTCGCGATCAAGGGGTGAAATACCCCAACGGCTTCCAGATCCCGGACGATGACGAAGCGCGCATGCTGCTCAAACTCGCCCGCGACATGGGCATCAACCTGATCGACACCGCCCCGGCCTATGGCCGCAGCGAAGAACGCCTCGGCCCGTTGCTGCGCGGTCAGCGTCAGGACTGGGTGATTGTCAGCAAGGTCGGCGAAGAGTTTGCCGACGGCCAGTCGAACCACGATTTCAGCGCCGCTCACACACGCCGTTCGGTGGAACGCAGCCTGCAACGCCTGGAAACGGATTTTATCGACCTGGTGCTGGTGCACTCCGACGGCAACGACCTTGCGATCCTCAACGACTGCGAGGTCTACGCGACTCTCGCCGAGCTCAAGGCCGAAGGCAAGATTCGCGGTTTCGGTTTTTCCGGCAAAACCGTTGAAGGCGGCTTGAAGGCTCTGGAACAAGGTGATTGCGCCATGGTCACCTACAATTTGAACGAACAAAACGAAAAAGCCGTCATTGACTATGCTGCTGCTCACGGCAAAGCCATCCTGGTGAAAAAGCCCTCGCCAGCGGTCACGTCTGCCTGAGCCCCGGCGTCGACCCGGTGCGCGCCAGCTTCGAGTTGTTGTTTGAACATCCGGGTGTTGCCAGTGCTATTGTCGGGACCATCAATCCGCTGCACCTCGCCCACAACGTCGCGACCGTTGCCCAAGTCCTTCGTAGAAACTGATGCCGCCCACGCGGCCTTAAGCAGGAGCCGACATGCCGCGTACGCTCATTAGAAAGAACCCGAGCAACTTCAAGACCCTGCCGCTGTACGTCGAAGCGACTCCCGAAGGCTTGAGCTATCAGAGCGTCGGGATGCCGCTGAATTTCTCCCAGACCCTGCAACGCCGCCGCCCAGTGGCAGTGGCCGACACCGAGCGCTTTGCGCTTGAGCTGGCCAATCTGGGGGTCTCGGTGCGCCTGACCCTGCATTGGCAAAGCCGCGATTATTGGGTGCTGGTGCGTCAGCGTCGGCAGGACCGTGGCGATGTGGTCCTCAAGCTGATTTCCGGTTACGTGCCGGCCCATGAACTGAACCTGCCACTGCACACGGCGATCCAGGAGATTGCCGAAGAGTGCCTGCTGGAAACCCCGGAAGGCTGGCTCAGCGGGCGTTTCAACGACACCTGGCTGCCGGCGCCCTATTCCACCGCCCTGCATTATCGCGAAGCGCTGCCATTTCGACTGACCCCGTTGTCCGGCGCGGCGCGACCGGTGCGGTGTGCCAACATGCAACTGATCGAGCGGCCAAGGGCCTACGTGCATTTGCCGACCGCGTCCCTGCAATTGATCTATGACTTGCGTCTGGACGTGCCCAAGGAAGCCAAGTCGCTGAGTCTGTTTCATGTCGACGAGCGACTGGAAGGTGATCAACTGGTGGCGCGACTGGATCGCAAGCGTCCGGATTTGTACTTGATGCCGTTGCAGGATGGCCAGCCAATGGCCGAGCTCTACACATTGAAAAAGGATCAGCTATACCCGGCGAGTACGCGCGGGTTGTACCTGGCCGAGAGCTTTGCCCAACAGGAAGGCTGGCTGGTGCGCGATGAGCGGATTCGCTGGAAGGATTGGGTGCGCCAGCAAGGACTGGCCCCGCCGGGGAAAGATTCGGGGTTGGCGCGGTTGCGTGGCAAGGCCAAGCAACTGCTGAAGAAAATCGTGCCGCGTAAAAAAGTCAGCTCCTGAAAGTAAAAGATCGCAGCCTCCGGCAGCTCCTACAGGGTTATGTGTACACCTGTAGGAGCTGCCGGAGGCTGCGATCTTTTGATGTTGCAATTAACCGGTCATGACGCTTGTTGTGGCGAGGGGGGGCTTGCCCCCGTTGGGCTGCGCAGCAGCTCCCAGCATTCTGCCAGTTACACCGCACTTTCAGGTTTTACGACTGCTTCGCAGCCGAACGGGGGCAAGCCCCTCGCCACAACAATCCCTCAGCCCCAATCAGTTATTGCGGATCTTCTCGACAATTGCGGTAGTTGAGCTGTTTTCCACCAACCCCAACACTTTCACCGTCCCACCATAAGCGGTCACGATGTCCGCGCCGACCACTTGGTCGATCCCGTAGTCCCCGCCCTTGACCAACACGTCCGGCTTGACCTCGCGCAGCAGGTTTTCCGGGGTGCCTTCAGGGAAACTGATGACCCAATCCACCGCGCCCAGACCGGCCAGTACCGCCATGCGCCGGTCAACGCTGTTGATCGGACGACCCGGCCCTTTCAAGCGACTCACCGAAGCGTCGTCGTTGACCGCGACGATCAGACGATCGCCCTGAGCCCGCGCCTGCTCGAGGTAGGTCACGTGGCCGGCATGCAGGATGTCGAAGCAACCGTTGGTGAAGACGATCCGCTCGTTATGCGCACGCGCATCGTCGACCGCCAGCAACAGTTGCTCAAGACCGAGCACACCGCGCTCGGAGCCTTCTTCACGCTGGATGGCGCGACGCAGTTCCGGTGCGCTGATGCACGCCGTACCGAGCTTGCCGACCACAATGCCCGCCGCCAGGTTGGCCAGGGCCACCGCGTGGGGCAGTTCTTCGCCAGCGGCAATCGCGGCCGCCAGCGTGGAAATCACCGTGTCACCGGCACCGGTCACGTCAAACACTTCACGGGCACGTGCCGGCAGGTGCAGCGCAGGGTGATCCGGGCGCAGCAACGTCATACCGTGTTCGCCACGGGTCACCAGCAAGGCGCCGAGGTCGAGGTCGTGCATCAAGGTCGCGCCCTTGCTCACCAATTCGTGCTCATCGGCGCAACCGCCGACGATGGCTTCGAATTCGCTGAGGTTCGGGGTGATCAGGCTCGCACCACGGTAGATCGAGAAATCCTTGCCCTTGGGATCGGCCAGCACCGGAATGCCACGGGCGCGGGCGGCCTGGATCAGCACCTGATGGTTTTTCAGCGCGCCTTTGCCGTAGTCGGACAACACCAGCACCTTGATGCCTTCGAGCAGTTCGTCGACCTGTTCGCCCAGCGCCAGGGCGTCGGTGGCAAAGGGTTCTTCGAAGTCGATACGCAGCAGTTGCTGGTGACGGCTCATGACCCGCAACTTGACGATGGTCGGCTGGTGCTTGATGCGCTGGAACAACGCCCGCACGCCAGCGCCACGCAGGCTGTTGGCCAGGCTGTCGGCGGCTTCGTCGTCGCCGGTCACACCGACCAGCGAGGCCGGGGCGCCGAGGGCAGCGATGTTGAGCGCAACGTTGGCGGCACCGCCCGGGCGGTCCTCGATTTGCTCGACCTTGACCACCGGCACCGGCGCCTCAGGGGAAATCCGTGAGGTACCACCATGCCAGTAACGGTCGAGCATGACATCGCCGACCACCAAGACAGGGGCTTGATCGAATCGCGGCATGGACAACTTCATGGAGCAACCCACATACAAAATGAACAGGGGCGCGATATTAACACAGGGTTGGCGCAGGCTTGTGCGACGGCTGCAACAGGATGAATTGGCAGGGTTTTCTGATCATTTATTGAGCAAAATCGCCAACAACCGGGCACAGGCGTCATCAAGTTCCAGATCCTGGGTGTCAATACTGCACTCTGCCGCCAGCGGTGCCTCATAAGGGCTGTCGATGCCGGTGAAATCCTTGATCCGTCCTTCCAGTGCAGCCTGATACAAACCTTTGGTGTCACGTTGCGCGCACACCGAGAAAGGCGTGCTCACATACACTTCGATGAAATCGCCCTCGGCGAACAACCGCCGTGCGGTCTCCCGTTCGGCGCGAAACGGCGATATCGCCGCAACGATTACAATCAGGCCGGCATCAACCATCAATCGCGCCACCTCGGCCATGCGCCGGATGTTTTCCCGACGACAATCAGCCCCCATTCCCAGGTCGCTGCACAGTCCGCCGCGCAGGTTGTCACCGTCGAGGATAAAGGTGTGAAAGCCGCTTTGATTCAGCTGCACTTCCAGGGCATTGGCCAGCGTCGACTTGCCCGCCCCGGACAACCCGGTCAACCAAATGCAGCGCGGGCGCTGCGACTTGAGCGCGGCCCGGGCTTCATTCGACAGCGCCAGCCCGTAGGGGCGGATGGCAGGCATTTCCATGGACATCGATTGGGATTTATTCATAACCGAGCATCTCGTAATCGCGTTGATACACCCGACGCACCAGTCGCCGGGTCCGAACCGTACAGAAATCCCGGGCAAGCATTGGCTGTCGCTGTTGCGAGCTGTTGACATGGGGCAGCGTCACCGGGCGCTTCAAGTGCTCGCAAACCAGCCCGAAGTCCCGCGCCATGTGCTCGTGATAACCGATGAAGTCCAGGTCCAGGTGCCCCAGGGCGTCAGTGAGAAAATCTGTTTGCGCGGCAAAATGCAGCTGTCGACTGATCGTATCCGCATGCAGCCAGCGCGCAACAAAATCGTCGAAGTCTCGGTACTGATTGACCAGTCTTTGCGCAGCCTGATCGCGCCGACCCAGCTCGTTACCCCGTAAAAAAGTGTAAGCGGAGTAGGCCCTTTCCAGCGGATCCCGGACAAAGGCGAACTTAAAACTGGTGCGATACTGCTCGGGGAACTGCGCCTCGTACCAGTACAACGGCAAATGCCCGGGGCTCCAGTCATCAAACAACGCCGCACAGACACTGCTCCCGGCACATTTGGGGACGTGAATGAACAGGCACTTTTGCTGTGCGAAGGGTTTGGGGAATTGTAAATTGCCTGACATCGACTTGTTCACCACCTGACGATCCACGACCGACAGGCGCCCCAACAGGAAAGCTCGTTGCTGCTTGGGCAACAGTTTCCAAAGACATCGTTGCAACATCGCAGTACCCGCGCGAAAGGGATGGCCCCCTCGATTGAAATCAAAGTTCGTTCAGGAACCTTAGCAAGCGCAGCGCAAAGTTTTATTCTGGTTTGGTCAAGAAAGGTAAATATTTTGATACAAATCACCGAGCGCATTGCACGTACGGTGAGCAAGGTGAGGATGAGACCGGCTCACCCTCACCGCCGGTCAGGCGATATCGACTTGCGGGGCATCGAGGCCCATGGCATTCAAGCGCGCGTAATAACCGTTCTGCGCCAGTAATTCGGCATGGGTGCCGCGCTCGACGATCCGGCCCTGATCCATGACCAGAATCAGATCAGCCTTCTCGATGGTCGACAAACGGTGAGCGATCACCAGCGTGGTCCGGCCTTTCATGACCTGATCCAGTGCCGCCTGAATGTGCCGCTCCGATTCGGTATCAAGGGCCGAAGTGGCCTCGTCGAGAATCAGCAGCGGCGCGTTCTTCAGCAAGGCACGGGCAATCGCCAGACGCTGGCGCTGGCCACCGGACAGCAACACGCCGTTCTCGCCAACCTGAGTGTCCAGACCTTCTGGCAATTGCGCGATGAAGTCCATGGCGTAAGCGTCTTTCGCCGCTTTCTCGATGTCTTCACGGGGCGCGCCAGCCAGATCGCCATAAGCGATGTTGTTGGCCACGGTGTCGCTGAACAGCGTCACATGCTGGGTCACCTGGGAGATGTGCTTGCGCAGGTTCAGCAGTTTGTACTGCTCCACCTCGACGCCATCGATCAGGATCTCGCCCTTGTCGTGGTGATAGAAGCGAGGAATCAGGTTGGCCAGGGTCGATTTGCCACTGCCCGAACGCCCCACCAGCGCCACCATTTGCCCCGGTTCGACCGAAAAGCTGATGTCGTTGAGTACCTGGCGATCGGTGTCGGGGTAGGTGAAGCTCAAGTTGCGCACATCGAGGCGACCGCTGACCGCATCGCGCTCGATGGTGCCGGTATCGACTTCTGGCTCAACGTCCAGTTGTTCGAAGATGCTCTCGGCACCGGCCACACCTTTCTGGATGGTCGAGCTGACTTCGGACAACTGGCGGATCGGCTTGGGCGAGCAGGCCGGCCAGGGTGATGTAGGCAATCATGTCACCGGCCGACGCATCGCCGCGCAGGTACAGCACCAGGAACATCAACACAGCCATGGCGGTGTAAATCACCAACTGCAACAGCGGCGTGTAGATCGCGCCGGTGCGGGTCATGCGCAGTTGCTTGTCGGTGTTGCCCTGGCTGGCTGCCAGGAAGCGCTTCTGTTCGTAGACTTCGCCACCGAAGCTGCGGACCACGCGGTAACCCTGGATCGTTTCCGAGGACACATGGGTCACGTCACCCATGGCCGCCTGGATCTTCTTGCTTTGTTTGCGGAATTTCTTGCTCGCGGTGCGCACCATGACGGCAATCAGCGGCAGGATGGCGACCATGACCAGCGTCAGGCGCCAGTTCATGAACAGCAGCGAGGCAAACAGGAAGATCACTGTCATGCCTTCACGGATTACGACCTTGATCGCATCTGTGGCCGCCCCGGTCACCATGGTCACGTTGAAGGTGATACGCGAAATCAGATGACCCGAGTTATGCTTGTCGAAGTAGCGATTAGGCAAAACCAGCAGGTTGTTGAACAACTGCACCCGCAGGTCATGGACCAGCCCGAGGGAAACCTTGGCCAGAAAATAGTTGCCCAGATAAGAGCCCAAACCCTGCCACGCCGCGATCAGAATGATCAGCAATGGCACCGCCTGCAGCAGCTGCAGGTCGCGCAGGTAAGGCACCGTCGGGAACAGCACGGCCTCGGGATTGGACAGGCCATCGACGAAGTACTTGAGGATGTAGCCGAGCATCGGCTGCGTCGAAGCGAAAATCAGAAAGCCGACAATGCTGATCAGGAACAGACTGATATACGGCCGTACATAGCCGAGCAGACGGAAGTAGATTTTCAAGCTCGATGGGCTTGCGGAGAGACTGGAGTCGGTCATATCACGCGTTTGTCGATAAAAAGGACGCTGACTTTAGCACAGCTTCTTCAGGGTTCTGGCAAACGCATAAAGGCTGTTATTGTTAGGCACTGCATTCAGCATCAAATAGCCATCACCCAAAAATGGCCGATCAACTTCAGGATTGAATCTCTCAGCATGCAACTCAGCGGTTTCAATAGCACGACCAATCGAATCTTCGATTTCATTTGCCTGTGGATTCTTCCACTCGGCTATTTCTTGCTCCTGTGCGCGTTGTTTTTTCTGCCGGGACGCAACATAAGCCACAAACTGTTTTACGGTTTGTTCAGCATTCCATCGCTGATTGCCCTTTGCCTGCGTCCACGGGAGCTCAAGGAGCTGCTGCGCGAGCCGGTTTTCATTGCGCTGCTGCTGTTCGCCGCCTGGGCCATGCTGAGCCTGGGCTGGGGGCCACCGGATGACGAAAGCGCCGCCAGCCAGTTCAAGCCAGTGCTTCATACGCTGCTGCTGTTTGCCGGGTGCTACTTGTTGGTGCGCCACCGCAGTGAAATCATCCAGCCCTTGCTGTTCAGTGCCGCAATGGTCGGTTTGATCGCTTCGGTCTACAACCTGTTCATGTTTGCCCATATCTATCAGCCGGGCATGCGCCTGATCGGTGGCGGCGCGTTCGACAACCCGCTGCTCAGCTCCCACGTCTTCGGCTTCTTCTGCGCTTACTGGTTGAGCATGAGCATGACCTGCAAGCGTCGCCAGATGCTCTGGCTCAGCCTTCCGGCGATGGTCATCATGTTTGCTGCGGTAATTGCCACTGGCTCCAGAACCCCACTTGTAGCCCTGACGCTGGCGGCGCTATGGCTCAGTTTTATCTGCTGGAACCGACGGTCTGTCGTGCTGCTGAGTTTGCTATTCGTCAGCGGAACCGCCGTTGCCGTGTTGTTTTTACAGATGATCACTCAACGAGGCGACTCCTATCGCTTCGAAATCTGGCAGCTGGCACTGCAAAGAATCGCCGAACATCCATGGATCGGCCATGGTTTCAACGCTAGCCTCACTATCGATGCCGGCATCGGTTACACCTTGCAGGAGCCCCATAGCTTTGCCTTGGGCGTGCTGTATTACGTCGGCATTTTCGGGTTTATACCGTGGCTTTTCTTTCAGGCATGGGCCCTGTTCAGTAGCTGGCGGTATCGCGTACAACCTCTGTTTATCGTCGCCTCGACCTGGCTGATATTCGGCATCGGTGCCGGCCTGACAGAAGGCGGCGGGATCATCTCAAGACCCAAGGAGCACTGGTTCCTGCTGTGGATTCCTTTGGCGCTGATCGCCGCACTGAGCATCAACCAACGCGCCCGACGCTTACTGGCCAGGCCAGTCAAGACGCTGACACCGACTGTGATGCAGCAACTGACCGCGAACGCCCAAGTGATCGAGGAAGATGGCCTGGGCCCCAAGGTCCTGCGCCTGACGGACGGCAGCTTCCTCAAGCTGTTTCGTCGTCGTCGCTGGTACACCTCGGGCAGCTTCAACCCCTACTCCGAACGCTTTGCCGTCAACAGCGAACAATTGCGCAATATGGGCATTCCCACCCCACAGACCCTGAACCTGTATCGCCTCGAAGACGGCAGCAGTGCAGTGCAGTACTCGCCGTTGTCGGGAAATACCCTGCGGCAGGTCTTGCAAGGGATAACGGCTCCTGCGGTGCGTCAGGCGCTGGTAGAGCGTTTCGGCAAGTTCATGGCGCTGTTGCATGAACAAGGCGTGTACTTCCGCTCGCTGCACCTGGGGAACGTACTGGTGCTGGAGGATGGCGAGTTCGGCCTGATCGATCTGGCGGATATGCGCATCTACCCGTCATCCTTGAGTCTGTCGCTGCGCCAACGCAATTTGCGGCACATGCAACGCTACACAGTGGACCGGCGCTGGTTGTTCGAGGATCATTTCGAAGCACTGCTCCAGGGATACGCCGTGACGGCGTCAAAATCCGCCGTAAGTAACCTGCACCGTCAAGTGCTGGCCGTCAGCAGTTCGGCCAAGGCTCATTGATGACCGAAACTAACCCCCTCATTGCGCTGGTCGCCTACTTGCTGGCCATCGCGACCTCAGCATTGCTGTTGCGGGCCGTACCGAAAATCGCCCGACACCTGCAACATTCAGGTGAAAGTCGTTACGCCAGCATCGACGGCCTGCGTGGCTATCTGGCCTTTGGTGTGTTCATTCACCACTCGATCATTACCTGGATTTTCTTGCGCACCGGCGTGATTGATTTCCCACCGAGCAACTTCTATTCACAGCTCGGCCAGGGCAGCGTTGCGCTGTTTTTCATGATCACCGGTTTTCTGTTCTGGAGCCGGTTACTCAGCCAAGGTCGTGAACACGACTGGCTGGCGTTTGCGGTCTCCCGGGTGTTTCGCCTCTACCCGTTGTATTTGCCGCTGATGCTGATTGTGTTTATCTCGGTATTCCATCTGCAGAACTGGGAGCTGAAGGAGCCTGGCATGCAGCTCGTCAGCCAGATTCTGTCCTGGTTGACCTTCGAGCGACCGGACGTCAACCAGTATCACCAGACCGGCATGCTGATCTCCAACGTCACCTGGACTCTGGGTTACGAGGTGTTCTTCTATCTGGCGCTGCCGCTGGCCGCCATGGTGTTCGTCTATCGCGGTAACTGGCTGCAAGTGGTGCTATGCCTGATCGGCATTTACGCCCTGTATCAGTTGGTTGGCTGGGAACACTCGCTCAAGAAGCACTTTCTGTCCAGCTTCCTCGGCGGCATCGGTGCCGCGTACTGGGTTCGCCGGCCGCATCTGGTGGCCTGGAGTCAAACGCGACTGGCCGGCATCATTGCCTTGCTGGCGTTGATCATTGCGTTCATCGCATTCGATCGTGCGTTCAGCTTGATGCCACTGCTTCTGCTCTCGTCGTTTTTCGTCATCGTCGCGTCAGGCAATACGCTGTTCGGCGCCCTAAAACCACGCAGCATTCGCTGGCTGGGAGAAATCAGCTACAGCACCTACCTGCTGCACGGTTTCGTACTTTGGCTGTTGGTGCAGCGTCTGCCACATCTACTACCTATCGATACCCGTGAAACCTGGACCTTCCTGCCGTTGATGGCCCTGTGCGCATGCCTGCTGATCATCATCAGCAGCATGACATTCCTGTACATCGAAAAACCGGGAATTACCGCTGGCAAGAAAGTCTTGCAGTGGCTGCGCCAGGGCAAAAACGCGGACAAGAGCCTGAAGGAAAAGATCGCTCGTTAAGCACGAGCGACCCTTGAGATAGCCGTCAGTCTTTTTCCAGGGGCGAGAAGTAGAGTCGGCCCAGCCCACGCCAAGTCTTCTTGTTCCAGGCCTTGAGCGGGATCTGCGCCAGCAGTTCCCGCGCCAGTTTGCGATCGCGATTGGCGGTTTTCAGGAACATCGAACTGAGGAACTTGTAGCGTACCTCGTCGTACAGCGGATGATCGTTGAACAACGCGTAGGAGCGCAGGATGTTGTCGATCATGAAGCGATGGTTCTTGTAGGAGTTGGTGGCGTGCTTGCGATAGCGCGCCATCAATACATTCAGGCCGTCGATGAAGTAACCGGCATGAGTCACCTTCAGCTCGATCAGCAGGTCTTCCAGACGGATATTCGGATCAAACCCGCCCACCTTGTCCAGCGCCTCGCGGCGGATCATCAGGGTCGGCGCCGGCGGGTAGGGCTTGCGTTCCAGGAACATGTCATCAAAGTCCAGACGACGAAACGGCACATCCCGGCGCTGGCGCTTCTCCGGGTACAGATTGCCGTCGGCGTCGATCAGTTCGATGTTGCCGGCACAAATACCAACCTCGGGCTTGCCGTCCATGTACGCAACTTGGGTCGCGATGCGCTCCGGCAACATGATGTCATCGGAACCGAACGGCACGATCAGGCTGCCTTTTGAGCGAGCGATCGCACCATTGAGCGTGTTGGTCAGCCCCTGATTCTGCTGAACACGGAAATCGAAGCCGTGCTGTGCCTGTAACACCTTGATGCGCTCGACGCTGTCGTCCTTGGAGCCGTCATCGACCACCAGCAACTCGATGTTCGAGTAGGTCTGATTGAGGACACTGAGGATGCTTTCCTCGATATAGGGAGCGTGGTTGTACGACGCGATGATGACGGTAACGATTGGCTGCGCGTCGTTCATTTTTGTTCCTTGCGGGCCTGTTCCAGGCCGGAGTCGATCAGGTTCAGGTACTCCTGACGGAACACCTCGATGTCGTGTTCTTTCTGCAGATAACGAAACGCCTGTTCGCCCTTGGCCTTGAGGTCGTCGTCCGACAGGGCGAGGTAGTTATCCAGCGCCGCGATCAGGCTCGGCACATCCTTTGGCGTAATCGTCAGACCTCCGGCGCCCTCGATCAGAGGCAGCATCGCCGGCACGTTCGAGGCGATGACCGGCAGGTGCCCGCTCATGCCTTCGAGCAGCGCCAGACCAAGGCCTTCGGCCAGGGACGGCATGGTCCAGATATCGAACGCGCGAATGTACTGCAAGGCGATTTCCTTGAAGCCCAACAGGTGCGCACGGCCAGTCAGGCCAAGACGTTCGATCTCGGCCGCCAGTTTCGACTCTTCGCGGCCGGCACCGATGATCGCCAGATGGCTGTTCGGGTATTTGTCCTTGAGCGCAGCAAAAGCCTGCAACAGGTAGGTGTGCCCCTTGACCGACACCAAACGGCCCAGCGCGCCGATCAGCCGTACCGACGGATCGATCCCCAACAACTCACGAGCGCGCTCGCGGCTGTGTTGCAAGCCTTCGGCCTGCTCGATGTCGATGGCGTTGGTAATGGCGTAGGTGTTCGGGTCGGTAAAGCCGCAGTCGCAGTCCAGCAGGTACTGTTTGACCGCCGGCGAGACGCCGACGAAGCGCCAGTGGCGATCGATCAGGCGTTGGGTTTGGCGACGCCGGTAGAACCGATCGTACTCGCCGAAACCGTGGGAGATGCCGATGCACAGCGGCACTTTCAGCCACCGGTTGAGCGTCAGCATCATATTCACCGGTTTGAAGCGGTTGCAGATCACCACGTCGAACTTCTCAGCGCGGCAGAACTTGTACAACTGCCACATTGCGCGCAAGCGCATACCCTTGAGGGACTTGTCGGAAAACTCGAAATACACCGAACGGCCGGCACGGCTCACCGCCTCGCCAGGCCCGGGCTTGCCACGCAGGAACGCCGCGGTGACCTCATAGCGATCGCTTGGCAGCGCCTTGACGATCTGCTCTGCAAGGTCGGCAAAATCATGGGCTTTGACGTTGTAGTCAGGCTGCAGCTGCAGGACCTTTGACCGTTGACTCATAACTCTCCCCGTGGAAACCAGTTGCATCGATGACCCAGGCCGGGTCAGCGGCGATGCGCCTGACCTCGGCCGGATCGGGTTGGGGCAACCGTGACCACTCGTTGCGTTTCCAGCAAACAAAGTGGAAATACGGAAACCGGCGATCGCCATCGCGATCATTGCTCAAACAGCCATTGCGCCAATTCCACTGGTGCGGAAAATCATCCGTGCCGTCGTGCCACTTGATACAGCCACCCGGCGTGCTGAATGCCTCGATGAACTCGCTGCGACGACGCCACGGATTGAACTTGCCCACAAACGTGAACAAAGGCTCGGGCAAATTCTTGCGCCAGAGGAAGATGCGGCTGAAGGCCCCCTCGTCCAGCGCGTGATGTTCATGATCGGTAAAGCGCTTTTGCCAACCCTTGATCTGCATGAACACCTCGCGCTTGCGCGCGGTATTGCGCATCAGGCACAGATGCCCTGCGACCCTGCGCTCATGGGTGGAAAACAGGTCACACGCAGCTAGCCGATCCGGGGTGAAATAACTGCGCAGGTCACCATACACCAGATCAATATCGCCGAACGCCCAGAAATCATAGCCTTGCAGGCGGTCGGCGTGGATGTGTCCCAGCGCCGGTTTGATGTCGCACAGCTTGTAAGCCGCATCGGGCGCAAAGTCGATATTCAAGCGCCGGGACACCAGCCCACAGTAATCGCCGAAGCTCATGGTCTCGACAGTGACGTTGGGCGGCAGGTTCTCGGGAATGCCGCAGTCACTGAACAACAACCAGTCAATGTCCGTATTGCGCCTGCAACTCTCCAGAAAGAACGGCATCCAAAATGGCCATTGGCCAAAATAAGGAATCAGAAAAAGAATACGCGGACATGGACTCATCACAGGTACTTCACTGCGGCTGGTTAAATTGCCGACATGCTAAACCGCGTCGTGCTTCATTTTTGCGGTGTAGATGTATCGTTATGCTTCAAAACCCAAAACAATTCATGGCGCCTGACGGCTTTTCGGAAGAACTCGTTCTCGCCATAGGTTGGCGGGACCCGCCCGGCCAGCAGTCGTTGTATCCAGCGACGCAAACGTCGCTTGAACGGCATGGGCGGTTGCAGGTCATGCATCATACCCAATGCCATGGCCTTGTCGCGCTGTTGCTCCAGGGACATCGGCAAGCAGCAAGGATGCATTGCCAGACTCGAATCGAACGCCGGGGGCAGCGCGATGCCATGGCCGGCATCGCCCATCGGCCAGCGATCATTGTCATGCAGATGATTGGCATAGCCGAGCAGGGTTGGCTGCCAGTCCAGGCCTTTCAAAGCTTCGAGTACCGCCTCTTGAGCGCAGATATGGTCGGGATGCGGATCGAGGGTCGGATGCGGCAGCACGATGACGTCCGGGCGTGCTCGCAGCAACACTTCGCGCAGGTCGGCCAGCAAATTGTTCCAGGTCGGCGCACCGTCGGCATCACCGGGCAAGGCAAACGGGTTCAACTGGCGAAACAGGCGGGTGTCATTCAACTCCGCCTCTCGCGACCCCATCGGCTGCGACGGCGCCGCTTTCATGGCCGCCAGTTGCAGACAGAAATAACCCAGTTGCACGCAATGCGCTTCTGGCACTCCGGCCCAGCGCGGTACCGCGATGCTGTCCCAGGTGCGCAGACGGCCCTTGAGACGCGCCGCTTCGACCTTGTTCAGCCCAAACTGCTGATAGTGCTCGGCTTCGATCTCGCCAGCCGTCAGGGTGACAATCCAGGCCTCATTGGCCTGGCTGTACAAACCGTAGGCCGCCAGTTCGGCATCGTCGGCGTGTGGCGCGATGACCATCACCCGCTGACGGTGATAATCCGGCTGTTCAAAAGCCCAGAGCACCGGCTCGCCAGAAATCCGGCAGAAGCGCCCGCGCAAGCGCAGTTGGCCCTGGGATAGAACGTGCGCCTGACCAGTGAGGTTCAGGTAGCGCAGGCCATTCACCCCACGCTCGAAGGTTTGCCGATCCGGGTTGTTGCCCCCAGCCAGCTCAACCACCGGGTCGATAAAACGGCCCAACCAAGTGCTTTTTACCTGCAACGCCAACACCAGCGTGGCGTCGTCGACCAGCATGACGCCTTCGTCCAGCCGCAAATGCTCGCCCACCAGATGAACCTTGGGCCGCTGGGTGTAGGGCGGGAAGCTGTACTGATAATCGTCTTTCGGCGAATAGAACAAATGGTCGGCGAACCACGCCTCGTGAGCGATCCAGCCCAAAACCGCGAGCACCAGCGGCAACCACCAGGCCACCAGCATGCCAATGCCAATCAACAGCACCAGCGCTATCAGCAGGCCGAGGCGTTTGGTGCGACGGTGACGCTTGAGCAGTTGCTGTTTGCGACTCATGGGTTGGCTCATACGGTGAAGACCGGCACAGGATTGCACCAGCGGTCCTTGTATTCACGGTCGGCCCGACCGAAGGAAAACCTCAGCGGCTTATCCAGGGCTCGTGCGTGTTCCCAGGCGCTTTGGGTGTTGAGAAAACTCAGCACGCTGCCTGGGCTGAATTCGCGGGTTTCAGGGTCGACGCCACCATTGATGTACTCGACGCTGATCCACGCAGGCGCTTCAACCCGGTACACCAGTTGAATCGCAATCGGCGCATCGTTGAGGAAAATCACCGAGCCGATCAGCAGCTCGCGCAGCAACTCGATCACCTCGCCCATGCGCGTCGCACCGGTGGCAGGGAAACCCCAGCGGCGCTGGAACAAGTCGCAGTAGATCGCCGCTAATTCGGCACTGGAAAACTCGGACACCGGCCGCACCACTCCGCCCGCCTCTTCCAGCAGACGCAGTTCGCGGCGCTGGTTGTAGCGAAACTTCTTCGACAGTTCTTCCGGGGTCCGGGCCATGGCCAGTTGCTCGGTTTGCAACTTGATGCCGGTGAAGCGACCTTCGTTCAGCGCTGATAAATAGCGCCCGCGATGACGCAAGGGTGCCTGGGCATCGGCGGCGGCCGGCAGGATCAGCTCGGCATTGCCAAGGTCGAACAGGCCTTTCTTGCCACTGCGTTTGAGCACATCCTTGGACAGCGCCAGGTCGCGACCCCAGGTCGCAATCGCGGCTTTGACTTCGCCATCCTGCTCCCAGGCCAGGTAACGCACCGGGATCCCGGCCAACTGCGCCAAGCGTTCGACCACCAGCGGATGAGTGGCGACGCTGCCGCCAAAACGCTGCCAGGCATCGGCATACGTCGAGGCGTCAACCGACGCCCAGCCTCGTTCGCGCCAGCCTTGAAATCGGTTGAGCATCAGCCCCTCTGTGCCAGTTCGGTAACGTGTGGCAAATGCCAGAAAGCGTCGCGTACCGCCCGGTCGCTGAAGCGCTCTCGCAAACGGTCGAGCATCATCTCGGCGCATTGACGACGTTGCTGCTCATCCATCGCGGCCAAATGTTGCAGCCCTTGAGCCAAGTGCTCGGCATCGCCCAGCGGGAACAGAATGCCCACACCTTCAACCACTTCCTTCGCCCCACCGCACGCGGTGGCGAGCAACGGTACGCCAGCGGCCATGGCTTCGAGCAGCACCATGCCGAACGGTTCGTGATCGGAACTCAAGGCGAACACATCGAAAGCCCGGAAGTAGCGCCGGGCGTCAGGCACCTGCCCGAGGAACAGCACACGGTCGCCGATCCCGAGTTCGCGGGCCAACGACTTGAGGTCCTGTTCCAGGCGACCGGAACCGAGAATCACCAGTTGGCTGTTACCTGGCAAACCCGGCAACGCCGCAGCAAAACCGTGCAACAGCGTGGCCTGATCCTTGTCCGGATGCAGCCGCCCGACGTTGCCGACCACCCAGGCATCCGCCGCCAGACCGAGGGTTTCCCGAGCCTCACGAACCGATACCTGGCTGACCTGCAAGGACTGCACATCGATACGGTTGTAGAGCGTCTGAATCCGCGCCGCCGGCCATTTCGGCAGGCATTTGCGCATGTCGTCGCGCACCGCATCGGACACCCCGAGCAGGCTCAGGCGCTTGCGGAAAATATGCGCGAACAGTCTGCGGGTGCCGCGCTTGTAATCGCCAAACGCGTGGTGCACGCCAATCACCGGCAACGAAGTGCCGAGCAAGGCGATGTAGATCGGCTTGAAGCGATGGGCAATACAGAAGCTGAAATTGCGCGAAGCGGCGATCTTGCGCAGATCGCCGATGGCGCCCAGCTTCAGGCCACGAATAGCCTTGGAGCTGTATTCCATGAACAGCACTTCGTCGGAAGCGCAGCCCGCGGCGACCTCGGCATCGGCGGCCCCGGTCAAAAAGACCGTAGTCACCCGATAGCCAGTCCCCGCGAACAGGCTGGCGTACTGCCGGGCGCAGTCCAGGAACGGCCCGTCATAGCCGTGACAGAACTGCAACACATGGCGTTCAGCCGAGCGTGTCATAAGCGTCCGCGCCTTCTTTGACCACCAGAATGTCTTCCATGATCAGGTATTGCAGGTCGGAGCCGAAGAACATGTTCAGGGCGTCGGTCGGCGAGCAGATCATCGGCTCGCCACGACGGTTGAGCGAGGTGTTCAGCGACACGCCGTTGCCGGTCAGCACTTCCAGCGCTTTCATCATGTCGTAGTAGCGCGGGTTGTATTCGCGCTTGAGCACCTGGGCCCGGGAGGTGCCGTCTTCGTGGACGACTTCCGGCACGCGGGTCTTCCACTCTTCAGCCACTTCAAAGGTGAAGGTCATGAACGGCGCCGGGTGATCGATCTTGATCATCTGCGGGGCCACGGTGTCGAGCATCGACGGGCAGAAAGGCCTCCAGCGCTCGCGGAACTTGATCTGGTGGTTGATGCGGTCAGCCACGCCGGTCGCACTCGGGCAACCGATGATCGAACGACCACCCAACGCACGCGGACCAAACTCCATGCGGCCCTGGAACCAGGCCACCGGGTTGCCGTCGACCATGATCTTGGCGATGTTTTCCGGCATGTTCTCGAGCTTGCGCCAGGTTGGCTTGCTCGGGTGACGGGCACACGCGGCGATCACGTCTTCGTTGCTGTACGACGGGCCGAGGTAGACGTGTTCCATCTTCTCGACCGGTACGCCACGGGCGTGGGACACATAAGCCGCCGCACCGACCGCGGTGCCGGCATCGCCGGACGCCGGTTGCACGAACAGTTCGTTGACGTCGTCGCGGGCGATGATTTTCTGGTTCAGCTTGACGTTCAACGCACAGCCACCGGCGAAGGCCAGTTTGCCGGTTTCCTTGAGCACGTCGCCCAAGTAGTGGTCGATCATCTGCAGCGAGATCTTTTCGAACAGCGCTTGCATGCTGGCGGCATAGTGGATGTACGGCTCGTCGGCGATATCGCCTTCGCGCTTGCGGACCCAGCCACTCGATCAGCTTCGGCGAGAAGTAGAAGCCTTTGCCCTTCTCTTTGTAGCGACGCAGCCCGATAACGTTGGCGTAGTCGGTATTGATCACCAGCTCACCGTTTTCAAACGAAGCCAGGCGCGAGAAATCGTATTTGCTTGGATCGCCGTACGGCGCCATACCCATGACCTTGAACTCGCCATCGAGCATCTCGAAACCGAGGAACTCGGTGATCGCGCCGTACAGGCCGCCGAGGGAGTCAGGATCGAAGAATTCCTTGATCTTGTGGATCTTGCCGTTTTCGCCATAACCAAAGAAGGTCGTGGCGTACTCACCCTTGCCGTCGATCCCCAGGATCGCGGTCTTCTCTTTGAAACCGGAGCAGTGGTAAGCGCTGGAGGGTGAGCGGGGTGGTGCTCGACCGGTTCGATCTTGATTTTCTTCGGGTCGAAGCCCAGTTGCTCAAGGCAGAACACGATCTTGTTGCGATAGCGCTTGTAGCGACGGTTGCCCATCAGGATCGCGTCGAGGGCGCGGTCCGGGGCGTACCAGTAACGCTTGGCGTAGTGCCAGCGCGCTTTGCCGAACAGGCTGATCGGGGCGAACGGAATCGCGACCACATCAACGTCGGACGGCTTGATGCCTGCCTGTTCGAGGCAGAACTTCGCCGATTCGTAGGGCATGCGGTTCTTTGCATGTTTATCGCGTACGAAGCGCTCTTCCTCAGCCGCCGCGACCAGCTTGCCGTCGATGTACAAGGCTGCGGAAGGATCATGGCTAAGGGCGCCGGACAGGCCAAGAATCGTCAATGCCACAGGGGTCTAGCCTCTTTAGTCTGCATACAGGCGACAAGCGCCTCAAAAATTAATGTGCCCTCGCAAGGGGCGAGAGACAGCTAAAGGGCGGGATTATAGCGTAAACATGACGGGAATGACCCTGCGGTGATCAGCCGCTGAAGAAGGGGCGGCCAAAGGCTGCTGCCGGGGCTTATCCGCGACCCGGCCGCCAATAAATCGCAATATTGCCGTCGGCCCCCTGCCGATAGATCGTGTAGGGCAAGACCACCGTATCCAGAACACCCGACAGGCCCAAATCCAGCAAGACCAGTGGCACCAGAATACCGGTGGGGTCGGGTGGTGCGTTCAGTACGCAAAAGTCATAGGCCAGGCCGCTGTAGATGCGCGGGATGGATTGGCAGTAGGTCTTTTGTTTTCTGAGGCCGCGGGCGGCATCGGCATCGTCTTGCAGCACCGTTACGGCGGTGCCACAGCCGAATAAGGTCAGTGAACAGGCGCCCAGTACAACCGCTATTTTTTTCATCTGAATCTGCCTTTCGAGAACGTCAGGCAAACTAGCATTGGGGTTATTCAGGGCACAGTTCACGGCGTCTGTGGATCATGTAGGACGGTTCGTAAGAACTTGTCCTCCAATATGACAGGCCGGGGATTTTGTGTTGGATGAGAGGGCCTCTTCGCGAGCAAGCCCGCTCCCACAGTAGACCGAGTTGTTGGATAAACATGCGATCAAATGTGGGAGCGGGCTTGCTCGCGAAGGGATTCAGGCTGCGCCAGAGATGTCTTTGGGCAAACGCTGCTCAATGACTTGATACAGCGCACTGCTCTCAGGCCAGTTACGCATAAACCGCGCCCGATCCCGCGCATACGCCGGGGCAAAGCTGCCCGGCGAGCCGTGCTGACACATCGAATCGAGGTCGATCAGCGCCCAGCGATCCTGCTGCCAGAACAGGTTATGGCCCTTGAAATCGCCATGGCTGATTCGCTCGCGAATCAACTCTGCAAACAGATGATCCAGCGCCAGCAGCTCGGCTTCCGGCGCGGCGCCGCTCTCAACGTAGGGCGCAAATCGCTCGATGATGTCCGGCCCCGGCAAATACTCGGTCACCAGGTACGCCCGGCTGCGCAACCAGAGAAAACGCTTCTCCAGCAACGCCAAGGGTTTGGGTGTGGCAATGCCGAGGAACGCCAGCCGATTGCCTTCACGCCAGGAATGCCAGGCACGGCTCGGGCGCCAGAAGCGTTTGAGCCAATGGGCAAAGCCCTTGATGTTGTAGCGCTTGATCACCAGCGTGCGCCCGGCCACGTCGACCTTGCCAACACTCGCCGCGCCGCCGGTTTTGTACAAGTGGCCCTGATCGAGCAAAGCATCGGCCTGCTCCAGCACCGGCAGCATCGCCGCTTCTTCCTCGCGGCGAATCGCCCGTAAGCCAAACGCCCCGCGCTGGACGCTGAACAGCGTGCATTCGCGGCCGCACTTGATCAGGAAGTCCTTTAAGCGCCAACGGCGCACTTTGCTGATCTGCTTCTGCAAGGCTTCCATCGGCAAGGCGTGCTCGCCGTTGCTCAACAGGTAATACACCAGCAATTCTTCGGTGAACGGTTCCAGCGACTTCGGCAACTGGGCGAAAAATACGCCGAGATTTTCCAGGACTTTCTGCCGTGACAGCGGTTGGCCAGGGGTTTCGGCGCAGACGCCGCCGCCATCGATCAGGTACAAGCGACCGCGCTGGCGCAACAGGTTGTCCAGATGCAGGTCTTCCTGCCACAGACCCTTGCGATGCATTTGGCCGATCGCGCCCAACGCCTCGGCGAGCACGGCGCCGTTGCATGTCCGCCAGCACCGGCAAGTGTTCGACTTTTTCCAGGTCTCCCCCAAGCTCTCGGCGCCTTCGAGGAAATCGAACAGCAGCCAGCCGCCCTCGCCGTCCTTCAGGCCATCCGCCAGCAATTGCGGCGTGGTGAGGCCCTGATCAGCGAGTAAACGCACGCCATCGCGCTCACGCTGAAAATGCCGCGCCGCTTTGCTGCCAACCAGCAACTTGGCCAGCACCGGACGGCCACGCCAGACACCGGCACCGACGTAACGTTGGCCCGGCAACACCCGGAGCAAGCTCAACAGTTGCAACTCGGCGGGCCCGGCGGCATCGGCCAAAGGGATGTTCAACGGCAGGCTCGGGCTGCGGCCGGCGTTCTTTAGTTCGGACAAACGCATCAACGCGTCTCCTTGTGACTACGGCGCGCGGTCAATCGCGAGACCCAGTTGCCCACCAGAGAACTGTCACTCGACTGATCCACATAGCTGGCCAATAACGCGCGCAAATGACGTTCGTCCCACTCCGGCGCCCGGCGCAGCAACGGTTCCAGATCCTTGATCCGGTCACGCTGACCGAACAGCAAGGGCCGGGTCTTTTCCAGGTCAATCAACTGCGCCCGGTAACCGTCGCCGGTGGCCTGCAAGAAAATGTGCTTGGGGTAGAAGCAACCGTGAACCTGGCGCACACCATGCAGGCGCCGCGCCAGTTGCCCGCAGGCGTGCAGGATCGCCGAGTGCTGCACGTCGCTCAGATCTGACCAGCGCTGCAACAGCGAATCCAGGTCATCCCAACCATCCAGGGCGCGGGTCAGCAGAATCGCCCGGACTTCGCCGCCGACCTTACGCTCACCGAAAAACGCGGCTTGCAGTGCCGGGATGCCCATTTTCTGGTAGCGGGTGATATTGCGAAACTCGCGGGCGAAACTCGGCTCGCCCAACGGTGCGTGTAAGGTCCGGGTCAGGTAGTTGCACTGACGCTTGAGGTAAAAGCCCTGCCCTTCCAGATCCAGCCGATACACGCTGCTCCAGCCGCCGCGAGTGGTGTTGGGTTCATCCACCGCATCGAGCTGCTTGGCCCAGAGGGCGTCGAAGGTGCCGAGGCCGTGGCGCTCAAGCAGCGCACGGTCTTCAGCGGCCAGAAAATCGGTCATTCGCGTCCCTCGAAAAATCTCACCACGTGCCGGATCCGTTTTTTGTCGGCCGCGTCAAGCCGGGTCCGTTGGCGGTATTGCAGGTAGAAGCGCAGGCGCTGGGTGGCCGACAGGTGATACTTAGCCACCTTGTCGAGACAGGCCAGGTCCTTGGTGATTCGGTACTTGAGCCAGAAACCACGCCAGAAATCGCCATTCGGGCAATCGATCAGGAACAGCTTGGCGTCATCGTCGATCAGTAGGTTGCGCCACTTCAAATCGTTATGGGTGAAGCGGTTGTCGTGCATGGTCCGGGTGTATCCCGCCAACTGCCGACTAACGTGATCGACCCAGGCACGGTCTGCCAGTTTCGGGTCATGCCGATCAGCCAGCGCCGACAAGTCTTCGGTGCGCGGCAACTCGCGGGTGATCATCGCCCCACGGTCGTAGGCCGCACCGCGACGTTCCAGGCCCCAGGCCACCACTTCGGCGGTAGGGATGCCCCACTTGGCGAAGCGCTTGAGGTTCTGCCATTCGGCTTTCACCCGAGGCTTGCCCAGATAACGGCGCAGGCCTTTGCCGGCACCGACGTAACGTTTGACGTAATAGTTCACGCCGTTGCGGTTGACGCGGATGACCTCGGATAACGGATCGTGGGTCAGTTGCTCGCCCTGGAGGTTAAACACTGCTTCGAGGCTACCAAAGTCTTCACTCAGCTCGCTATACGCAGGTTCCAGTGTCCAACCCGACATTAGAGCGCGTCCCCGTATCGCTGTTTACGGTCGTAGAGTTTGTTGGCCTTGCCTTCGAGCCACGAGAGCAACGCAGCTTCCTCGGCAAGAATCTGACGCAAGGGCTGCTGGAAGTAGCCCTTGAGGAAACGCAGTTTGTCGCGCTGGGTCAGGCCGATATCGAGGGCCGAAAAGTACAGCGCAGCCAGATCCTTGTTGCGCCAGCGCTGAGTGATCGCCGGGCGGGTCTGGGCCCGATGCAGGTCGATCACCGAGAGTTTGAAGTCGTCAGCGGTTACCGGTTTGTCGGTGTGCAGCAGGAAATGGCAGATGTAGCAGTCGCGGTGGTTGACCCCGGCGCGGTGCATCATGCCGGTCATGCGTGCGACTTCAGCGATCAGTGCACGTTTGAGCTTCGGCTCCGGCGGGTTCTTGACCCAGTCGATGCTGAAATCTTCGAGGCTGACGGTCGGGGCCAGTTCTTCGGTAACGATGAACGAATGCTGGTCCGCCGGGTTGCTGCCCTTCTCGCCGTAAGCCACGGCGGTCATGGTCGGCACGCCGACGTCTTGCAGGCGCTGGATGGCTTTCCACTCCTGGCCCGCGCCGAGTACCGGCAGCTTGGCAGTGAGCAGGTTCTTGAAAATCTCGCCCCAGCCGATGCCACGGTGGATCTTCACGAAAAACCCGTTGCCGTTCACTTCAGTGCGCAGGGTCCGGCGCGCTTCGAGCTCGCGGTACACCTCGCCCTGCAAGCCCTCGACTTCGGCGAACGGGTCGCGTCCGGCCCACAGGCTCTTGAACGGTTCAGCCAGCATCAACTTCATTAAGCGTGCTCCGCCAGAATCACATCGGCCGCGTGCTGCGGCATGCTATAGAGGTCGGCCGTCTCGGCGAAGGCCAGACCGTTGCGGCTCCAGGCCGCCCGTGCTTGAGCATCATTCAACATGTCAGTCAGGTACTGCGTGAGCTGCGCCTGATCGAAGGGTTCGTCCAGCACCCGGCCGGCGTCGGCCTCGGCAATGTAATGGGCGTAACCACAGACCGCGCTCACCAGCACCGGCAACCCGGCCACCACAGCTTCAAGCAGCACCGTGCCGGTGTTTTCGTTGTACGCCGGGTGGATCAACAGGTCGGCACCGAGCAGGAAACGCGGGATATCGCTGCGGCCCTTGAGGAACGAAACGTTGTCGCCGAGCCCCAATGTGGCGCTCTGCATCTGGAATAACTTGGGGTCGTCCTGGCCAATTACAAACAGCCGGGTGCGTTTCTTCAGATCGGCGGGCAATGCTGCCAACGCCTTGAGGCTGCGATCCACACCCTTGGTCTTGAACCCGGAGCCGATCTGCACCAGCAACAAATCGTCATCCTTGAGGTTGAACTCACGACGGAATTCAGCGCGAATTTCAGCCGCATTCGCGGGTGCGCGACGATCCTGGGAAATGCCCGGCGGCAGCAAATGGAAACGCCCCAGCGGAGTGTCGTAATGCTTGATGAACAGCGGCTGCTGGACTTCGGAAATCATCAACACTTCAGTCTTGGCGTCCTTGGCGAACACCGCGCGCTCGTACTCGGCGAAGTGCCGGTAGCGGCCCCAACGACGGTACAGCGAATTGCGCAGGTTCTGCGCCTTGTCCTCAAAGCAGCCGTCGGCCGCGTAGTAGACGTCCAGGCCCGGCATCTTGTTGAAACCGATCAGGCGGTCCACCGGACGCTTGGCCAGATCGGCCTCCATCCACTCGGTGAGCTTTTCGTTACGTCGATGATTGAAGAACGCCTTGACGGGCGCCACCAGCACTTCGAAACCCGGCGGAACATCACCTTCCCAGATCAGCGTGTAGACGCGGATCTGATGACCTCGCTGCTGACACTCCAGGGCGATGCGCATGAAATCGCGCTGCAAACCGCCAAACGGAAAGTATTTATAAAGGACAAAAGCCAATTGCATCAGCGCAGCTCCTCAGCCAGTAACAACGTGCTCAGTCGGCTGGCGACACGCTGGGGATTCAGACGCGTGAAGCACAGGGGCCACTCGCGCTTCAGGTCAAACTGACGGGCATCATCGGCCGTCGGTTGATAGGTGCATTTCTTTTGCAGGCACGGCGCGCACGGGAAGTCGCTGGCGATGTGAATCTGCGCCTTGCCATAGGCGCCGGTCAGGCCTGGATTGGTCGGGCCGAACAGCGACAGGGTCGGTACGTCCAGCGCCGCGGCCAGATGGCCGAGCCCGGTGTCCACGGCCACGCACGCCTGTGCGCCGGCCAATACTTTGCCGACGCCGGCCAGGTTCAGTTTGGGCAGCACTTCAACATGCCGGAAACCGGCGGCGATGCGCTCGGCACGGGCCTTTTCAATCGGATTGCCCCACGGCAGTTTCACCGCGACGCCAAGGTGACCGACCCGTTCGGCCAGTTCACGCCAGTAATATTCCGGCCAGTGCTTGGTGTCCCAAGTGGTGCCGTGGAGAAATAGCACGTACGGATTCTTGCGCGGCAGTTCCACCATGCGTTCGACGTTCAGGCCGTAATCGCCCAAACCTTTGGGTAAGTCGTAACCCAATGCCAACGCGAACAACTGACGCACTCGCTCGACTGCGTGTTGCCCACGACCCACGGCCAGGCGCCGGGAGTAGAAGCGTGCGGCCATCGGCTCACGGGCGGAGTGCTTGTCCAGCCCAGCCACTGGAGCCTTGACGTAGCGGGTCAGCCAGGCGCTTTTCAGCAAGCCTTGGGCATCGATCACCAAGTCGTATTTAGTGGCGCGGACGCTCTGTTTGAAGCGTTTCCACTCGCCACTTTTGATGGTCTGCCAGATGTTTTTGCGCCAGCGACGGATCGCCACCGGGATCACCTTGCCCACGGCCGGGTGCCAGGTCGGGATCTCGGCGAAGCCTTCTTCCACCACCCAGTCGAACTTGATGCCGGGGATTGCCCGCGCCGCGTCGGTCAACGCTGGCAACGCATGAATCACGTCGCCCAGCGAAGAAGTCTTGATCAACAGAACCCGCAAACTAATTGACCTCGACCACAGTGCCCTGCAACCGCTGCAAGGCTTCGTTCACCGGTTGCGGCATCAACTGGCGCAGGCAGTTGTAATGACCGAAGCGGCAGGTGCGATCGAAGCAGGGACTGCATTCGATGCCCAGGCGCACAATTTCGACGTGCTCGGCCAGCGGCGGGGTGAAGCCCGGCGAGGTCGAGCCGTAGACGGCGACCAGCGGACGGTTCAGCGCCGCAGCAACGTGCATCAGGCCTGAATCGTTGGAGACCACTGCATCGGCGCAGGACATCAAGTCGATAGCTTCGGCCAGCGAGGTGCCTCCGCTGAGGTTCACCGACTCTTCACGCAATCCGGGAATCAGCCGCGCGCGGATGTCTTCGCCGACGGCGTGATCGTTTTTCGAGCCGAACAACCAGACCTGCCAACCTTCGCGAATCTTCGCTTCGGCGACTTTGGCGTAGTGCTCGGACGGCCAGCGCTTGGACTCGCCGAACTCTGCGCCGGGGCACAGCGCCAACACTGGGCGATCCAGCTCGAGACCGAACTTGGCCATCGCCGCCTCGCGGGTGACCGGGTCGATTTGCAGGCTTGGGCGTGGATAGGGTTTCGGCAGATCCGCGCCCGGCTCGTAGGCCAAGGCCATGAAGCGCTCGATCATCAACGGGTAACGCTCTTTATCCAGCGTGCGCACGTCATTGAGCAGGCCGTAGCGGAACTCGCCACGCCAGCCCGTGCGTTTCGGGATACCGGCGAAGAACGGCACCAACGCCGACTTCAGGGAGTTGGGCAGCAGGATTGCCTGGTCGTACTGGCCGGCCAGGGATTTGCCGATGCGGCGACGGGTCGCCAGCTCGAGGGCGCCGTGGCCGAGCGGGAAGCTCAAGGCCTGGCGCACTTCGGGCATACGCTCAAGAATCGGCCGGCTCCACTCGGGGGCCAGCACGTCGATTTCGCATTGCGGGTGGCGTTGCTTGAGACACTGAAACAGTGTCTGCGCCATCACCATGTCACCGACCCAACTGGGCCCAACGATCAGAATTTTCATGTGGTTTCCAAAACGAACCGGGGAGGCATACGCCTCCCCGCCTCGAGAATCACTGCGGGAACAGGGCTGCTTGCGATGGGTCATCACCTTCAACATGACTGTCGACTGTCACTCCGCTATCGCGAGCAGGCTCGCTCCC
Organism: Pseudomonas sp. 10S4; assembly: GCF_034344865.1. Taxonomy (NCBI): domain Bacteria; kingdom Pseudomonadati; phylum Pseudomonadota; class Gammaproteobacteria; order Pseudomonadales; family Pseudomonadaceae; genus Pseudomonas; species Pseudomonas sp. 10S4. The sequence continues at coordinate 2,373,875 of NZ_CP133774.1, read as the reverse complement.
ACATTGGGTATTGGTGCACATCCAGTGCGGTGCAGCTTAGCTGCTTCAATCTACAAAACACCGCAGATCTACTTGGGGTATTGGTGCATTAATCTAGCAAACACTGAAGATCTACTGTGGGAGCGGGCTTGCTCGCGAAAGGGCCAGCACATCCAGCATCAGTGGTGACTGACACTCCGCTTTCGCGAGCAAGCCCGCTCCCACATTTTAATCTCGCCGCTTCAACTACCGAGTTTCAGCTTAGCCCCAGCTCGCGCCAGATCCGCAACACCTGCCGCCGTTCGTCCACGAACTGATCGCCCGGTATCACCCCGGCGTCCTTCTGCAAGGCCTGCCGGTGTGCGGCGGAGCGGTAGGCTTTATAGGCCTCGCGCAGCAGGCTGGCGTCTTCGGCGGGCATCAGCCCTTCCTGCTCCAACCCTTCCAGAATGCGGATGTTATCGGTCCAGCGCAGCAATGACGGGTGCTGTTCGGACCACGCCAGGGTCGCGTATTGCACCATAAATTCAATATCGACGATACCTCCGGCGTCCTGCTTGAGATCGAACGGCGCCGTGGCTTCGAAGGCATTTGCCGCGGTACCGGCGGCGGTGCTCTTGCTGCCGAGGTTATCGCGCATCTTGGCGCGCATCTCGCTGACCTCCTGACGCAAGGTCGGCAAATCCCGGGCCTTGCCCAAAATCGCCGCGCGAACCTTCTCGAACGCCTGGCCGACATCCTGACTGCCCACCAGCACCCGCGCCCGCACCAACGCCTGATGTTCCCAGGTCCAGGCTTCGTTTTCCTGGTAGCGGGCAAACGCCCCCAGGGAACTCACCAGCAACCCGGATGCACCGGACGGTCGCAGCCGCATGTCGACTTCATACAACTGACCGGAGTTGGTCTGCGCCGTCAGCAAGTGAATGATCCGCTGCCCCAACCGGGTGAAGAATTGCGCACCGTCGATCGGTTTCACGCCGTCGGTTTCCGCTTGCGGATCGCCGTCATGAATAAACACCAGGTCCAGGTCCGAACCATGCCCAAATTCCAGGCCGCCGACCTTCCCATAACCGACAATCACGAAGCCGGGATCGCACAACGTACCGTCGGTACGCAGCGGCGTGCCGTATTTGGCCACCGTTTGACGCCAGGCCAGGGCCAGCACTTGTTCGAGGATCGCCTCGGCGAGCCAGGTCAGGTAATCGCTGACCTTCATCAACGGCAGGCTGCCGGCGATTTCCGAGGCCGCAACCCGCAAGCGGTGCGCCAGTTTGAAATGGCGCAGGGCTTCCATTTGTTGTTCGAGGTCGTCCTCGGGAATCCGCGTCAGGCGCTCGCGCAATTCAGCGGCCAGTTCCGGTGCCAGCGGCGGCTTGAACAGTCGGCCTTCGTTGAGCAATTCATCGAGCAACAACGGGAAGCGGGTGATCTGCTCGGCAATCCACGGGCTCGCAGCGCACAAGGTCAGCAAGCGACGCAGGGCGCCGGGGTTTTCCGTCAGCAACACTAAATAAGCCGAACGCCGGGCCACGGCCTCAACCAGTGGCAGCACTCGCTCCAGCACCAGATCAGGATTGGCGTGCTCCACGGCCTGGGCCAGCAAGCGCGGAATAAAGGCATCGAGGCGCTCGCGACCCAAACGCTGCATGGCCCGCAATTGCGGACTGCTGCGCAGGCTGGCCAAGGTTTTCAGAGCCTTGGAAGCATCGGCAAAACCACCCTCTTCCAACTGCCGGCAAGCGGCCTCTTCGTCCTGGGACTCTTCCCACAACGGCAGCCACTCACCCCCGACCACCACTTCGGCTTCAGCGCCTTCCTCTTCGTCAGGATCGGCAATCACCTGAGCGAAGTGCCACGCCACCCGACCACGCCAATACATCAGCCGCTCATGAAATGCCGGCCAATCGGCAAAGCCGAGCATGAAGGCGATCCGCGCCCGATCCTGTGCGCCATCCGGCAGCATCTGGGTCTGGCGGTCGGCAATCGCCTGGATTGCGTGTTCGGTGTAACGCAAGAATTCGTAGCCGTTACGCAACTCACTGATCACAGGTTCCGGCAGGTAACCCTGCCCTTCCAGCGTGCTCAGTACTTTTAATAGCGGACGTTGTTGCAGGCTCAGGTCGCGACCGCCGTGAATCAGCTGGAATGCCTGGGCGATAAATTCCACTTCGCGGATGCCGCCGGAGCCGAGTTTGATGTTGTCGGCCATGCCCTTACGCCGGACTTCCTGCTGGATCAGCTGCTTCATGGTGCGCAGCGCTTCGATGGCCGAGAAGTCCAGGTAACGCCGGTAAACGAACGGTCGCAGCATGTCGAGCAACTGCGCGCCGGCCACTTGATCTCCGGCCACCACGCGGGCCTTGATCATGGCGTAGCGTTCCCAGTCACGCCCCTGATCCTGGTAATACTGTTCGAGGGCGTTGAAGCTCAAGACCAACGCGCCAGCCGAGCCGTAAGGACGCAGGCGCATGTCGACGCGGAACACGAAGCCGTCAACGGTCATCGGGTCCAGCGCCTTGATCAACCGCTGACCGAGGCGAATGAAAAACTCCTGATTATCCAACGAGCGCTTCACCCCGACGGTTTCGCCGCCCTCGGGGTAAGCGAAGATCAGGTCGATGTCTGACGAGAGGTTCAGCTCGACCGCGCCGAGCTTGCCCATGCCGAGAATGACCATGTGCTGCGGCTCGCCACTGCGCCGGCCGGTGGGCACGCCGAATTGCTGGCAATGCCGCGAGTACAACCACTGATAGGCCTGATCGATGCTCGCATCGGCCATGTCCGAGAGGTCGCGGCAGGTCTGGATCAAATCGGCCTGGCGGGTCAGGTCGCGCCAGATGATGCGCACTTGCTGGCGGGTGCGCTGGCGGCGCAGGGCGCGGCCGAGTTCGTCTTCGGTTTGCGCCGCATTCACTGCCGCCGCGATCTGCGCGCACAGCTCACCGGGGGCGAAGCTGCGATCCAGTTCGCCGGACTGCACCAGCGCCAGCAACATCAAAGGGTCACGAATGCTCTGTTCAATCACGAAGTCGCTGGCGCCGACGACGCGGGCCAATTGCGCCCAGCGTTCAGGCGTCCAGGCAGACAGGCCATGATCGTCTTCTAATAAAGCGACGGACGCACGGAACGACTGTTCGGCACGGGTGACCAATGGCTCAAGAATGGCGGGCAGTTCGGCAAGCGAAGGCAGGGTCATGGTCTATCCTTGATCGGCGTGTGAAGGGGCTCATGTAGTGATTCTTGAAAACACGCTACGTGACCGACTGTCGAACAAAGGTTAGAAATAGCTGAAATTTCTTTTATTTTGGCAGCCAACATCAAGCTTTCACCTTTTCTGGTTGGTAAAAGACCAACCTTAACGATTATTCTCACCACGCAGCCGGAGGCCACAAGCCATTCATCTGTAGTTTTACTACTCGTCTATACATTCGAAAGGCTGAAATGCCCGTTGATTTGTAGTAAAACTACACGCCGCCGGAACAACCTCTCGGCAATCCAAGAATTTATATCGTCTGCCCACAAGGCCAGTCGCAAACTCAGGCAACCGATTCTGGAAGCCTTTCCGCCCTGGAGCAAGCCATGCAAGACCTCGATCCCGTCGAAACCCAGGAATGGCTGGACGCCCTGGAATCGGTTCTCGACAAAGAAGGCGAAGACCGCGCTCACTATCTGATGACCCGTATGGGCGAATTGGCAACCCGTAGCGGTTCGCAACTGCCTTACGCCATCACCACGCCATACCGCAACACCATTCCAGTTACCCACGAAGCACGCATGCCTGGCGACCTGTTCATGGAACGCCGCATTCGCTCGTTGGTACGCTGGAACGCGATGGCCATGGTGATGCGCACGAACCTGAAAGATTCTGACCTGGGCGGTCACATCTCCAGCTTCGCTTCCAGTGCAACCCTGTACGACATCGGCTTCAACTACTTCTTCCAGGCCCCGACCGACGAACACGGCGGCGACCTGATCTACTTCCAGGGCCACACCTCGCCAGGCGTTTACGCCCGTGCGTTCATGGAAGGTCGCATCACCGAAGAACAAATGAACAACTTCCGCCAGGAAGTCGACGGTCAGGGCTTGTCGTCCTATCCGCACCCTTGGCTGATGCCTGACTTCTGGCAGTTCCCGACCGTATCCATGGGTCTGGGCCCGATCCAGGCAATCTACCAGGCACGCTTCATGAAGTACCTGGAAGCCCGTGGCTTCATCCCTGAAGGCAAGCAAAAAGTCTGGTGCTTCCTGGGCGACGGCGAGTGCGACGAGGCCGGAATCCCTGGGCGCGATCTCGCTGGCTGGCCGCGAGAAGCTCGACAACCTCGATCTTCATCATCAACTGCAACCTGCAGCGCCTCGATGGACCCGTCCGCGGAAACGGAAAGATCATCCAGGAGCTCGAGAGCTTCTTCCGCGGTGCCGGCTGGAACGTCATCAAAGTCGTCTGGGGCCGCGAGTGGGACGACCTCCTGTCCCGCGACGTCGACGGCGCCCTGCTCAACCTCGATGAACGTCACCCCCGACGGCGACTACCAGACGTACAAGGCCGAGAGCGGCGCATACGTTCGCGAGACACTTCTTCGGCTCGCCAGAACCCGCGCGCCCTGAAGCTCGTCGAAGGCTACACCGACGACGAGATCTGGAACCTCAAGCGTGGCGGCCACGACTACCGCAAGGTCTACGCGGCGTACCACGAAGCGGTCAACCACAAAGAACAACCGACCGTCATCCTGGCCAAGACCATCAAAGGTTATGGCACCGGTGCCGGCGAAGCGAAAAACACTGCGCACAACACCAAGAAAGTCGATGTCGACAGCCTGAAGTTGTTCCGTGATCGTTTCGACATCCCGGTCAAAGACGAAGAGCTGGAAAACCTGCCCTTCTTCAAACCAGAACCAAACAGCGCCGAAGCCCGCTACCTCAGCGAGCGCCGCACTGCATTGGGCGGTTTCGTGCCACAGCGTCGCGCCGAGAGCTTCAGCGTGCCGACACCGTCACTCGATACCCTCAAGGCTATTCTTGACGGCTCGGGCGACCGTGAAATTTCCACCACCATGGCTTTCGTGCGGATCCTCGCGCAATTGGTCAAGGACAAGGAAATCGGTCCGCGCATCGTTCCGATCATCCCGGACGAAGCCCGTACCTTCGGTATGGAAGGCATGTTCCGTCAGTTGGGTATCTACTCGTCCGTCGGCCAGCTCTACGAGCCAGTCGATAAAGACCAGGTGATGTTCTACCGCGAAGACAAGAAGGGCCAGATCCTCGAAGAAGGCATCAACGAAGCGGGCGCCATGAGCTCCTTCATCGCTGCCGGTACTTCGTACTCCAGCCACAACCAGCCAATGCTGCCGTTCTACATCTTCTACTCGATGTTCGGCTTCCAGCGTATCGGCGACCTCGCCTGGGCCGCTGGCGACAGCCGTACCCGTGGCTTCCTGATCGGCGGCACCGCCGGCCGGACCACGCTGAACGGCGAAGGCCTGCAACACGAAGATGGTCACAGCCACATCCTGGCCGGCACCATCCCGAACTGCCGCACCTTTGATCCAACCTACGGCTATGAGCTGGCGGTGATCATCCAGGACGGCATGAAGAAGATGACCGAAGAGCAGCAGGACGTTTTCTACTACATCACCGTGATGAACGAGTCCTACCAGCAGCCAGCCATGCCGGCCGGTGTCGAGGAAGGCATCATCAAGGGCATGTACCTGCTCGAGGAAGACACCCGCGAAGCGGCGCACCACGTTCAGCTGATGGGCTCCGGCACCATCCTGCGTGAAGTCCGTGAAGCGGCGAAGATCCTGCGTGAACAGTTCAACATCGGCGCTGACGTGTGGAGCGTTACCAGCTTCAACGAACTGCGTCGCGATGGCCTGGCCGTAGAACGCACCAACCGTCTGCACCCGGGCCAGAAGCCTAAGCTGAGCTACGTCGAAGAATGCCTGAACGGCCGTAAAGGTCCGGTCATTGCCTCTACCGACTACATGAAACTGTTCGCTGAACAAATTCGTCAGTGGGTCCCGTCCAAGGAATTCAAAGTCCTGGGCACCGATGGTTTCGGCCGCAGTGACAGCCGTAAGAAGCTGCGTCACTTCTTCGAAGTCGACCGTCATTTCGTGGTGTTGGCAGCCCTGGAAGCCTTGGCTGACCGTGGTGACATCGAACCTAAGGTGGTGGCTGAAGCCATCGTCAAGTTCGGTATCAACCCGGAAAAACGCAACCCACTGGACTGCTGAGGAGACATTCTGTGAGCGAACTCATTCGAGTACCTGACATCGGCAGCGGTGAAGGTGAAGTAATCGAACTATTTGTGAAGGTCGGCGACCGTATCGAAGCCGACCAGAGCATCCTGACGCTTGAGTCGGACAAGGCGAGCATGGAGATTCCTGCCCCGAAGGCCGGCATCGTCAAAAGCCTGAAAGTAAAAATCGGCGATCGCCTGAAAGAAGGCGACGAACTGCTGGAGCTGGAAGTCGAAGGTGCCGCTGCTGCGGCCCCTGCGGCAACCGCTGCCGCTGCGCCGGCCGCCAAAGCTGAAGCAAAACCGGCTGCTGCACCTGCTCCGGCAGCGGCTGCACCGGCCGCTGCTCCAGCCGCTGCAACCACTCAGCAGATTCACGTGCCGGATATCGGTTCGTCGGGCAAGGCCCAGATCATCGAGATCCAGGTCAAAGTCGGCGACACCGTCGCTGCTGATCAGTCGCTGATCACTCTGGAATCCGACAAGGCAAGCATGGAAATCCCATCGCCTGCCGCTGGCGTGGTTGAAAGCATCAGCGTCAAGTTGAACGACGATGTCGGTACCGGCGACCTGATCCTGGCGTTGAAAGTGGCAGGTGCTGCTGCACCGGCTGCGGCCGCGCCAGCTCAAGCTGCTGCGCCTGCTCCGGCAGCCGCTGCTGCTCCAGCCGCCGCGCCTGCTGCACCGGTTGCCGACACCGTTCAGGACATTCATGTCCCGGACATCGGCTCGTCGGGCAAGGCCAAGATCATCGAAGTACTGGTCAAGGCTGGCGACACCGTCACCGCCGACCAGTCGCTGATCACTCTGGAATCCGACAAGGCGAGCATGGAAATTCCATCGCCTGCCGCTGGCGTGGTGGAAAGCGTTTCCATCAAGCTGGATGACGAAGTCGGTACCGGCGACCTGATCCTGAAATTGAAAGTCAAAGGCGTTGCTCCGGCAGCTGCCCCGGCTCCAGCCGCTGCTGCTCCGGCTGCCGCTGCTCCTGTGGCGTCGGCTCCGGCTGCTGCGCCTGCCGCACCGGTTGCTGCTGCACCGGTCAAGTCGGGTGCCAAGGTTCACGCTGGTCCGGCAGTACGCCAACTGGCCCGTGAATTCGGCGTCGAACTGAACGCGGTCAGCCCAAGCGGCCCGCACGGTCGTGTGCTGAAAGAAGACGTGCAGGTTTACGTCAAAGCCATGATGCAGAAGGCCAAGGAAGCACCGGCCGCCGCAGCTGGCGCAACCGGCGGCGCGGGCATCCCGCCGATTCCGGTCGTGGACTTCAGCCGCTTCGGTGAAATCGAAGAAGTGCCGATGACTCGCCTGATGCAAATCGGCGCGTCGAGCCTGCACCGCAGCTGGTTGAACATCCCGCACGTGACTCAGTTCGATTCGGCTGATATCACCGACTTGGAAGCGTTCCGCATCGCGCAGAAAGCCGTTGCAGAGAAGGCTGGCGTCAAGCTGACCATCCTGCCGCTGCTGCTCAAGTCGTGTGCGCACCTGCTCAAGGAACTGCCGGACTTCAACAGTTCGCTGGCACCTAGCGGCAAGGCGATCATCCGCAAGAAGTACGTAAACATCGGCTTCGCGGTCGACACCCCGGATGGCCTTCTGGTACCGGTCATCAAGAACGTCGACCAGAAAAGCCTTCTGCAGCTTGCGGCTGAGGCGGCTGTGCTGGCCGCCAAAGCCCGCGACAAAAAGCTTACCGCTGACGACATGCAAGGCGCCTGCTTCACCATTTCCAGCCTCGGCCACATTGGCGGCACCGGCTTCACGCCGATCGTCAACGCGCCGGAAGTGGCGATCCTCGGTGTTTCCAAGGCAACCATCCAGCCAGTCTGGGACGGCAAAGCCTTCCAGCCGAAGCTGATGCTGCCGCTGTCGTTGTCCTACGATCACCGTGTGATCAACGGCGCCGCTGCTGCACGCTTCACCAAGCGTCTGAGCGACCTGCTGGCGGACATCCGCACCATCTTGCTGTAACACCTGACACGCCCTCCTTCACCGGAGGGCCTGTCGCGTTCCACGATTTCCGAGCGCCACGCTCGTACCTCAACCCCGCCAATTTGGCGGGGCTTTTTTTGCCTGAAAGAAAGTACCTGGCAACTTCCTACATCTGCGGCTTACTTCGCCCACAACTTGAGTCCACTTCGGCTCGATATTTTTTGCGAGCCAATAACTAGGCTTAGTCCCATAAAGTTCAACACGGACTTTGACACCCTTAATAGCTTAGTTAGCATTACTTCGAACGGATTCGAACATGTTCAAACCGACTGTCGGCCCGATTATTGGCCACACTACAACTAACCACGCACGAATTTTCTTACGCGGTGAAACTCAGGATGACGCACTGGTATTTGCCGGCATCCGTTATCGGCCAGTGGGCGATGAACGCTGGACTAAAGGCCTGTTTACTAAACTTTCGACCTTGCGGGACATGTCCGACGTCATTGCGTTAAATGACCTGAGCGAAGATACCGCGTACGAATACCAGGCAGGCTGGATCAGCCCCATGAGCCCGGTGCACACCGTGGAAACGGTGCAGGAGCTACCGCTGCAATGGCCGCGAGAGATCTATCGTTTTCGCACCCAGTCCAGCAAGGTCACGCGGCCTCGCGCCTATATCATCGGCTCTTGCCGTTACCTGCGGATGACCGCGGGCAAACCATCATCCCCACTGCGAGGCGATCGTATTTTCGACTCGATCAAGAAACTGGTGGACCAGGCTGATCCGCCGATCAGCGCCACGTTGATGACCGGGGATCAGATCTACGTCGATGATCTGAACATCATTGCCCCCGACCGCGAATACAACGAAATCCTTAGCAAATACCGAGCGGCATTTTCCCAACCCAATATCTGCAAGTTGATGGCTGGCACACCGACCTACATGATTCTCGACGACCATGAAATAGAAGATAACTGGCCAGCCAATGCCAGCAAGTCCGACGATGAGTTGTATCGCAACGCCATGAACGCTTATGAGTTATATCAGGCGAGCCATAGTCCGGCTCATGAGCTTTATGACAATGGGCTAGTGAATCGTTCCAGGCTGGAACATTACTGGTACCCACTAAGCGAAGGTGATATCGAATGGTTTGTCACCGACAGCCGCACCCGCCGCACGCTGTCCGCCGATGATCGGCGCATTCTCGACGAAGAACAGGAACAGGTCCTGCTTAAATGGCTGGTCAACAGCCCGGCGCGGGTCAAGTTTGTGGTCACCAGCGTGATGTTCTACCCCGACCGCAAAAGTCATGGCGACGATGCCTGGAAGGCCTTCCCGGAACAGCGCCTGCGACTGCTGGAAACTATTCGTACGCATCGCATCAAGAACGTCATTTTCGTTTCCGGCGATGTGCATGGTTCCCTGACCAGCCGCCTGACCCACAGCGAAGACCTCGACTTCGACATTCACACCATCGTTTCTTCGCCCCTGTGCAACAGCAAGCTGCTGCCGTATGCCAGCGAGTCGACCTTCATCCTCGATCAGCCACTGGCGCAAACGGCGGCTGGGGACTATCGGCATGAACTGACGAGTAAGGTGGTGAGCCAGGACAATTTTGCGCATGTGGTGGTTGAGGCGCAGGAAATACGCGTGAATTATCACGACCGGGACGGCAACCTTTTGCAGACGATCGACATTCCATTGCGTTAAGCGAAATCCTGTGGCGAGCGAGCTTTCTCGCGCAGGGCTGCGCAGCGGCCCCAAAGTTTTTGTGAGCGCTACGCACTCAAGCGCGAGCAAGCTCGCTCGCCACAGGACAGTGCTCAACTCAGAAACTTTCAATCCAGACCATTACTTTTGGCCGTCCACTGGAGAAATCCATCCTCCTGCCGACATATTCTTATAGCACTTGGCCTTCATCTCTCTTGTCAGTCGGTGCCGCAATGATGCAACCTTGCCGCAGGCAACAGTAAAGAGGGCGAGAGCCCGGCGCGATCAGCATATTCGAAGCGAGTTTCCCCCAATGAAAAGCCAACCCGATGCCGCCAGCCGTATGGTGGCCGAGGTAGTGACGCAGTTGCCTGTGCCCTCGCGGCTCGGCATGCTGCGTTTCGAACGGCTGAATGAAGCAAGCTGGGCGCTGCTGTTTCTTGATCCCAATTGCGAACGACAGTTCGGCCTGCCGGCCGTGGAGCTCTGCGCACTGGTCGGTTCGCCCTACGCCAGCCTGATGGAGCCCGAAGCGCGCTATCAACTGCATGACGCAATCCAGCTGCAACTCGCCGACAGCCCGCATTACCTGATCCGCTACACACTGCACACCGCCGCAGGCACCTTGAGCCTGCTGGAACTGGGCGAAGCCTACAAACAACACAATCGACACCTGCTGCGCGGCTACTTGCTGGTGGTAGACGGCCTGTTCGAGGGCGAGCCGTTGCTGCCGGCCCTGGACCTGGAAACCCAGAACTCGCGCCTGCAAATCGCCCTGGAACTCAACCAGCGTGCCCAACAGGAACAACTGCAGCATCTGGACCGGGTACGTGCCCAGCAAGACTTGATCCTGCTGCTGACCCGTCAGCGCTACAGCTCCGGCAATTCCCTGCAAGAAGCCGCCGAACTGATCACCCGCTGCGCCTGCGACATCTACGAAATCGACTGCGCCAGCCTGTGGAACCTCGAGGGTTCGACGCTGGTGCCGATCTCGGCTTATCACCGCGCCACTCAGGAATACCTGATGCCGGAGCCGATCGACGCAAGCAGTTTTCCGGACTATCTGGAAGCCCTGCACACCAGTCGCGCCATCGATGCCCATAACGCGATCCGTGACCCGCGTACCCGGCACATGGCTGAAAGCCTGCGCCCGCGGGACGTCAACGCCATGCTCGACGCCAGTATTCGCGTCGATGGCCAAGTGGTCGGCGTGTTGTGCCTGGAGCAGACCGGTGCGACCCGCGCCTGGCAATCAGACGAAATCGCCTTTGCCGGTGAACTGGCGGATCAGTTCGCCCAAGTCATCAACAACCACAACCGCCGCACCGCCACCAGCGCCCTGCACCTGTTCCAGCGCGCAGTGGAACAAAGTGCCAACGCCTTTTTGCTGGTCAATTGCGACGGCGTGGTCGAATACGTCAACCCAAGCTTTACCGCGATCACTCAGTACAGCACCGAAGAAGTCCACGGCCAGCGGCTGTCGGAACTGCCGGCGCTGGAAAACCTCAGCGAACTGCTGTTCGACGCGCCCTCAGCACTGGCCAAGAGCAACAGTTGGCAGGGCGAGTTCAAGAGCCGCCGCAAAAACCTCGAACCCTACTGGGGCCAGTTGTCGATCTCCAAGGTTTACGGCGACAACCGCGAGCTGACGCATTACATCGGCATCTACGAAGACATCACCCAAACCAAGCTCGCCCAGCAACGCATCGAGCGCCTGGCCTACACCGACAACCTGACCAACCTCGGCAACCGCCCGGCGTTTATCCGCAACCTGGACGAACGTTTCGCCCGAGACAGCGATACACCGATCAGCCTGTTGCTGGTGGACATCGACAACTTCAAGCGTCGATCAACGACAGCCTCGGCCACCACGCCGGCGACAAATTGCTGATCAGCCTGGCCCGACGCCTGCGCAATAGCCTGAGCCCGAGCGGCAGCCTGGCGCGCTTCGCCAGTAACGAATTCGCGGTGCTGCTGGACAACACCGACCTCTCGGCCGGCCAGCAAGTCGCCAACCAGTTGCTGGCGACCCTCGACAAGCCGATGTTCGTCGACAACCAGCTAATTAGCGTCACCGGCTCCGTGGGCCTGGCCTGCGCGCCGCTGCACGGTCGCGACCCGCAGACGCTGATGCGCAACGCCGGCCTCGCCTTGCACAAGGCCAAGGCCAACGGCAAACATCAGGTTCAGGTGTTCACCGAAGCGCTGAACGCCGAGGCCAGCTACAAGCTGTTCGTCGAGAACAACCTGCGTCGCGCCCTGACCCAGAACGAACTGGACGTGTTCTACCAGCCCAAGCTGTGCCTGCGCAGCGGTCGTTTGCTGGGGATGGAAGCCTTGCTGCGCTGGAACCATCCGGAAAAAGGCATGATCCGCCCGGACCAGTTCATCAGCGTCGCTGAAGAGACCGGCCTGATCATTCCAATCGGCAAATGGATCGCCCGTCAGGCCTGCCGCATGAGCAAGGAACTGACCGCCGCCGGCCTGGGCAATCTTCAGGTGGCGATCAACCTGTCGCCCAAGCAGTTTTCCGACCCGGACCTGGTGGCGTCCATCGCCAGCATCCTCAAGGAAGAAGCGCTGCCGTCGAACCTGCTGGAGCTTGAGCTAACGGAGGGCCTGCTGCTGGAAGCCACCGAAGACACGCACTTGCAGCTCGACCAACTCAAGCGCCTGGGCCTGACCCTGGCGATCGACGACTTCGGCACCGGTTACTCATCGCTCAGCTACTTGAAAAAATTCCCGATCGACATCATCAAGATCGATCGAAGCTTCATCCACGAAATCCCGGACAACCAGGACGACATGGAAATCACCTCCGCAGTGATCGCCATGGCCCACAACCTGAAACTCAAGGTCGTGGCGGAAGGCATCGAAACCGCCGAGCAGTTGGCCTTCCTGCGCCGCCACCGTTGCGACGTCGGCCAGGGCTACCTGTTCGACCGCCCTATCCCGGGTTCCGAGCTGATCGAGAAGCTCAAACGCTATCCGCGCGGCCCGATTGCCTGATTGATACACCCCTATGGGAGCGGGCTTGCTCGCGAAGGCGGTGTATCAGTGACGTGAATTCTGACTGACACGCCGCCTTCGCGAGCAAGCCCGCTCCCACAGGGATAGTGCGCAACCTGAAATCATTGGGCACACTGGCGGTCTGACTACTTACACACTCTGACTGAGGGGACTGATGATGGTCTTGCGCTCGGAAATTCTGGTGAACAAAAACGTGCTCCCGACTAAAGAACAAGCTCTGCCTGGCCGTGAAACCCCAATGAACTTGCCGGAAAAACACTTCGTCCACGACTCCCCGCTGCTGGGCCCGTTCGTGACCGACGTGGATTTCGCGATCTTCGGCCTGGGCTGCTTCTGGGGCGCGGAACGCAAATTCTGGCAGCGCGAAGGCGTGGTCAGCACGGTGGTGGGTTACGCCGGCGGCTTTACGCCGAACCCGACGTATGAAGAAGTCTGCTCTGGCCTGACCGGCCACAGCGAAGTGGTACTGGTGGTCTACGAGCCGGCAAAAGTCAGCTACGAAGCGCTGCTGAAGATGTTCTGGGAACTGCACAACCCGACCCAGGGCATGCGCCAGGGCAACGACATCGGCACTCAGTACCGCTCGGTGATCTACGCCACCAACCCGGATCAGCTCGCCGCCGCCAAACACAGCGCGCAAGTGTTCCAGGTTGAACTGACCAAGGCTGGCAAAGGCACCATCACCACCGAAATCGACGAAGCCCCAACGGTCTACTTCGCCGAGGCGTATCACCAGCAGTACCTGGCCAAGAATCCTGAAGGGTATTGCGGGATTGGCGGTACAGGCGTGACTTGCCCGATCTGATATCAGATCGCCGAAAGCTTCGCGAGCAAGCCCGCTCCCACATTGGATCTACGCCTGACCACACTCTTGTGATCGACATAAATCTACTGTGGGAGCGGGCTTGCTCGCGAAGGCGTCCTCTCAGACGCCATTAATCCTGCTGATCAACTCTCAGCAATCAACCAATCCATCTGCCACCCACCCTGGGTCTGCCCAAGCTTCTTGGACAACCACGGCAGCAACTCCCGCAATTCCTCTTCCAGACCCCACGGCGGATTCGCAATCGCCAACCCCGAGCCGTTCAGGCTGTTCGGCGTATCCAGTGGATGCACCAACAACTCCACCCGCAACAACTTCGGCGCGCCCGAGCCGGCCAGGTCCTGATAGAAACGACGCAACATGCGTTGGTCCTTCACCGGGTACCAAATCGCCGCCACGGTCTGGCGCATCCGCCCAATCGCCTCTTTCAACGACGCCGCACAGCGCTGCATCTCATCGAGCTGCTCGAACGGCGGATCAATCAACATCACCGCCCGCTTCTCCTGCACCGGCAACATCGCGCGCGGCACATGCCAGCCTTCGCCCAGGTGAACCTTCACCCGACGATCACCGGCCATATTGTCCTTGAGCAACAAACCGTCTTCAGGGTGCTTCTCATTGAGCATCACCCGATCCTGCCGCCGCGTCAGGCGCCGCGCCAACTCCGGCGACCCCGGGTAATAGCGCAACTGGCCATCCGGGTTCATGTCGTGCAGCACCTTCATGTAATCGGCGGTCAGCTCCGGCAGATCCGGCTGATCCCACAACCGCGCGATCCCTTCCAGGTACTCACCGGTACGGCTCGCCTGATCACCCTGCAGGTCATACAGACCAATACCGGCGTGAGTGTCGAGATAGGCAAACGGCTGCTCCTTGCGCGACATCAAGGCGATGAGGCGGGTCAAAGTCAGGTGTTTGAACACATCGGCGTGATTGCCGGCATGGAAGGCGTGACGATAATTCATGATTGCTCCTGCGAAGGCCGGGAAGTTTACCTTGTACGGCGGCGAACGTCAGGAGTTCACGGCTGAGCGGCCATTCCAGGCAATCACACACCCCGTAGGAACTGCCGAAGGCTGCGATCTTTTGACCTTGCCCTTATGGCGAGGGGCTTGCTCCCGTTGGGCTGCAAAGCAGCCCCAAAATCCCCCAGCCACTACAAAACCCTGTGGCGAGGAAGCTTGCTCCCGCTGGGCTGCACAGCAGCCCCAAAATCCCCCAACCACTACAAAACCCCGTGGCGAGGGGGCTTGCCCCTGCTGGGCTGCGCAGCAGCCCCAAGACATCCCCGCCAACCAAAACCTGTGGCGAGGGAGCTTGCTCCGCTGGGCTGCGCAGCAGCCCCAAAACCAGCCCTCCGGATTCGTCAGGTAAACCGCAGCGCCTGGTTTCACGACTGCTACGCAGCCGAACGGGAGCAAGCTCCCTCGCCACAAAAGCCCTTCGCTGCTATTCCGGTGACCGAGCCCGCAACCGCCGCCCAATCACATCCAGCACATCACACCCATCGCGCAACGGAATGGCGCAGAGCAAGGCAAAATCGCTAAGGATGAAGGACTCACAGTCAATCGAACCGCGCATGGAAAGGTTCTCAAGCACCTGAGTGACCGCGCGAATTCGGTAGCTGGCAGCGTCATATAAAACATCAATCGGGGCGTGGGTGTCGACGAACAGGGTGGGCATTTCGCAGCAGTTGCTGGTGAGTGCCATGTAGCGGTTATCGGGGTGGGGGACTGGTTTTTCGTAGGGTGGATCGGGGTGAAGTGTTTTCATTTTTCAAATTCCAAAGGCAACAAATAGGAACTGCCATCAGCCTTCCTACAGGCTTGGGTGGCAGCTATGCGCGGGGTAGGAATATCGAGGCCTTTGGAAAACTCGACCACGCCGAAGCGTGCCCGCGCACAGCCGCCGCAACTGATCTTACGGACGCACGTTAACGGCCGCAAACCAAGCTTCGACGCCAATACATTTCCAACGACTTTGAAGGGTTCCTACACCCTGCCACTGAATTTTCAGTGACTGCCAAAGACTATCGATGGAAAACATTTCGCACCAGTTCATGAAAGCCGCCGCAGCTTGAAGGAAACTTCCGACGACCTTGTCCAGAAATTTCGCTCCTCAATCAGAAAGACACATCAATCCTGTCCACCCTGACCTTGACGAATTCTTCGTTAAGCGCCGGATAGTCGTAGTGGATTTCCTGATCCATAAAGTCAACGAAGGATCGGAAGACACTTCCGTCCAAATAGCCATATAGAAAGCATGAAAAACCATCGTCTTTCACTTCAATTAGTGAGTCGGACCGCTTTTCTGCAACGGTAATGAAGTCATCATCAGGAAGGACTATCTCGAACTCAACCTCATAGGCTTCCCCTACCTGAATTTTTTCAGGACAGCAGCTCGCAAAGCATTTAACTTTCACACCACTAACAAGCAATAGAACTTCTTCTTCAACGATAGGATTTACTGCCAGGACAATTACAACATACTTATCTATCACTTGAAGGCCCCACAGCTTACCACCGCACCAAAAAGCAATAACTAAAAACCTACCAACGAGAGGCCACTCAACAAAACAACTTAACGCATCGTCTCCACATCGAAAAACCCTAAATCCAACGCCGCCCAGCTTCTGTAATAAAAGTCGCTGTTACTATTTGCGTAAGCATGTCTAAAATCAAGAAGCTGTTTGTAAAGAGACTGTATTGCGGGGTCCTTTATGAGTCTCATACTATCTAAAACCAAGCAAACATCATAAACCTCTTCCGCTTGCGCTTCCATCTCAGTTCTATAATCCTCTCTGGACTTAATTCCTAGAAAACGTGAAAAGTGAAATGGAAGATTTCCATTCGAACGAAAAATCCATAAAAACAGCGTTACAAACCCATCTACAAAATATCTTCTATTCGGGCACGCTGGATCTGCTGCAAATTCTAATAAGCCTTTAGCCCCTAGTACCCTCACAACATCATTATCAAAGCTCGCAGCGTCTCCATCACAATCACTTTCAACCAAATCAATAACAGTGCGCCCATAGGCCCAATCTGTAATCACCTCGCGTGTTAGTTTTTGATCAGACATCTAAACACACCATTGTAACTGCCAAAATCATTCATAATTATTTCCTCACCAAGTGGACCGATCTTCCGACCCCGCCTTTACTAGTTCATCTTTCCAAACCTCTAGCGCCAACGTATAGACATGTTCAAGAAAACCACGAGGATTCTCTAATTCGTACCATTCACCGCGTGGCCAGCTTGCAGCCTCGTCTTCATCAATATCGAACAATCCCTGAAAGTCATAGCTTTTGTCATTCAGCTTGTCTGCTAAAGACTCCACCAAAACAAGCTTATGTCGGTAGTTCAAATAGCCTAAATTCAAGCTGTACTTTCTAATCAGCTCGCCCCTATCCCGCCTATTGTTAGGATCATAGATTGAAAGCTCCGCACCTAGCGTTTCTTCATGATCATAAACATCAAAAACCCCAATAAGCCACATTAAATCTGGGTGAAACGTTTCACCTAAAAATGGGTCTCGCAACACTATTTGTCTCAGCCCCCAAAATGCAAATTCTGGCCACAAGCAATCAAGCTAGCAATCACTAAACCTCTTTACCAACTCTCTGGATCTTCAAGACTGGCTTTTTGAAGGTCATCTTTCCATTCGATAGTAGCCAATCGATAAATATCCTCAAAAAAGCCCTTGTATTCTCCATTTCATCCCATCCATAGGGGAATGAGGAATATGCCTCTGGGTCATACTTAAAAAGTGCCTGAAAATCGTAGCTTTTGTCCTGAAGCGCCTTTTCCAAACATTTATAAAGCAAAAAATGATGTCGGTAGGTACGATTACTAACCAGACAATACTTGAGTATTAACTCCTCCCTATCCGACGGATCATTTGGATTAAATTTCTCTAACTCCTCTCCAAGTGTTTCTTCACGATCATAAATGTCAAAACACCCCAAAAAATATGAAGGCGTCGGAACATATGGCTGCCCAGTTCCAAGATCAACAAACATAATTCACCTCACCTAATTGGATACAACGTAAACGGTATACCTTTATCATCGAATTTCATTTCGAAGCGGTCCATGCTAACGCGTATCGGGTGGTCTTTTGAATTAGCATTTGGTATGTACCCTTCCCCTGCACCCGGAAGTCTCATCCTGACAATATTGTTGCCGCCACGGTCTATCCCGGTAAATTGAGACAGCCCCCGTTCCGTTCTCGTTGTTGCAAGAGTGTAAGCCTCGAGCATCAACTCCCAACTGATAAATCTGGAGCTTGGATTACCAAGTCGATTCCTGGGTCTTCTACCAGTAATGGGATCCGTACCATCAATAGCTCTCTGTTTCCATTTGTTATCTGGAACCTCTGGGCTATGTTTCCCCACCATATGCATGCCTTGGCTCGTGTCCAAACGTTTGATTTCTATCTCGGCAAGCTCCGCCGGACTTAATTTGGGCTTCGGTAGTTCAGGCTCCCCTCATCAACCTTAGCGCCAGATGTATCCCCCGGCACCTTACAACCCGACTTTTTCGGCGGCGGGCAGCTCAACCCCAACGGATCAACCCACCCCGTCGGGTTCGGCGTGTACTGATACTGGTTCAGCCCACCCGCCAACTTGATCGGATCCGGCGTCAGGTACCGGCCAATCTCCGGATCATAGTACCGATGCCGGTTGTAATGCAGTCCGCTCTCAGCATCGAAGTACTGCCCCTGAAACCGCAACGGCTGTTCGAGTTGTTCACCCGCGCCCTGGGTCAGGCGAGTGACCTTGCCGTAAGCGTTGTACTTCGCCGCCCAAACAATCTCACCACCGAAATCCGTCAGTTCCTGCGGCGTGCCGAGGTGGTCGAGTTGGTAGTAGAACGGGCAGGCCTTACGCGGGCCTTTGCCGTCGAGCATGGCCAGCGGGCGGAAAGTGCCTGGCTCATAAATGTAGCTGCGGTAATGCTCGTGGCTACTTTCCGCAACGACCTGATCGCCCTGCCAGAAGAACTCGGTGGTCCGACCGTCGACAGTTTTGGCGATGCGGCGACCGAAGGCGTCATAGCGATAATTCGCACAACTGCCATCCGGCAACGTGACGCCAATCAAGCGATGCTGGCAGTCGTACCGATACTCAGTGACGAGTTTCTGCTCCGTACCGCGCCGTTCGCGTATCAGGTTGCCGAAGGCGTCATAGTCGTAGTGCCGGTCACCCTGCATTAATAGGCGATTGCCCTTAACACTCGCCAAACCGGCCCGATCCTGCATCAACAAGTTGCCCGCCGGATCATGGGCAAAACTTTCCGGTGACTCGTCTCGACTATGCCGAACGCGGGTCAGTCGGTTGAGGGCGTCGTAAACATAGCTGCGCTGGCCGTGGCGGGTGTCGGCGATGCTGTCGAGGTTGCCGTTGAGGCTGTAGGCATAGTCGCGGCGGTACAGCGGTCGTTGCTGTTGGCTGACGGCGTGGGCTTTGAGGCGTCCTTGGTCGTCGTAGGAATATTCGCTGAGCAGCAGACCTTGTTGGCGATTTTTCTCACGACCGAATTGAAACTGGTGAGTGGTAAGTCGCGCACCGTTGAGGTCGATGGCGCTGAGTGCGCCGCCCTTGGTGTGGTGATAATCAAGTTTGCTGTTGTCCGGCAGGCGTAGGTGGTTGAGTTGGCCGCAGGCGTCGTAGCCATAACGCAAAGTGCCCCAGCCCTGGTGCTCGGTGATGAGGCGGTCTTGTCGGTCGTATTCGAATTCCAGCGGATGGTCATTGCCATCATCGACGCCGACCAATCGGCCGAGGCTGTCGTAGCGGTATTCGACCTGGACGCCGTCGGGTAGGGTTTTGACCAGCAGGCGCCCGGCCGAATCCCGTTCGTAACGCGTGACGAGTTGCGAGCCCTCATCGCCGAACTCGGTTTTCTCCAGCAACTGGCCGTTGAGGTCGTAGGCATACGCCGTACGCTGTCCGTCGAATCCGGTTTCCTGTCGGATCAATCCGTTTGGTGTGTAGGCCAGCTGATATTTTTCGCCGGATTCGTTTTCGATTTCCGTCAGCAAAAGCTGCGCGTTGTCGTAGCGATATTTCAGCTGGGTGCCGTCGGGGTTGATTCGGCGGCTGACCAGATGCAACTCGTCGGCGTATTCGTAGCGGGTGATGCGGCCGAGTTCGTCCTGTTCAGCGGTGATCTGACCGTAGGCGTTGTAGCTGAAAGCTCGGGTGGCGCCTGTAGGTAAAGTCGTCTGGATCAGTCGGCCGACCGCGTCCCACTGGTAACGCGTGACAGCACCGTGTTCGTCCTGGCTGGTAACCCGCCGGCCCAACACGTCGTAGGAATAGCGCCGCCGCCCGCCATCCGGCAGCGTCTCTTCGACCAGTTGCCCCAGAGCACTCCAGACGAACAGGTGCCGGCTGACGTCCGGATAACGGATCGACAGCAGCCGCCCTTGAGCGTCGTAGTGGTAATGGGTTACATGCCCATCCGGGTCGGTAGCTTCGGTAACATCACCCTGTGCATTACGCTGATACTTCCAAACCGCTTCGCCGCGATACCGCGCATGCAGGAAACCGTTGCGGTACTCGTAGGCCGTTGGCTCGTCTTGCGGTGGAATCAGTGCAACTAGGCGTCCGATTTCGTCGTAGCGGTATTCAGTCACCGCGCCGAGCGGATCCTGCTCGGCGATCAATCGTCCCTGTTCGTCGTAAGACTTAAGGTGTTCACCACCATCGAGCTCGACCTTGCGCACCAAACGCGCCCGGTCGTCGTGGACGTAAACCTCTTCGCTACCATCGATGTTCTGGACGGTGACGCTACCCTCGTCATCCCAGACGTACTTCGTGTCCATCTGCGAAAACGACGCCCAATGTCGGACGCATCGCGCAGCCTTGCCGGACCTTTCCCACTCCCAGTAGAAACTCGCCCCACCGGTCAATTGCCGCTGGAGAATTACGTGCTGATCGTCGTAGTCGTAACGCTCGCTTTCGCCGGCAGCATTGATGGCGGCGATCAGTTGATCGCGCTCGTCGTAGTCGTAACTGACCACCGTCTGTTCGGTGTGCCAGGCTTCGTCGAGGGTTGGCGCCGGGCGTAATTGCTGGTAATCGACGGCGATCAAATGATTGCGCACGTAGCGCAACAGCAAGGCGCGGCCGGCGCCGTTGTCGAGGCGTTTGATGCGGTCCTGGCGGTCGCGGGTAATGCGCAGACGGTTGTCGTATCCGTCGCTGATCGCTGTCAGAAAACCGTTATGAAAGTGGAAGAAACGTGCATCGTCGCCGGCCTGGGCGAGGATCAGTTCTTCGGGTTCATTGCCGAGATAAATCGCCGCTCGCGACAGGCTGTTGTGGATCGCCGGGCGCTCGATGTTCGGCAGCGGGAACGTGGTGCGGCGGTTTTCGTGGTCGATCCAGATGACGCTGTCGCCGTCGATTTCCAGGCGATGCGCGAGGCTGTGGCTCCAGCCAAAACCGAGGCCGCTGTCGATCTCGGCGGCGCTGGTGCGATAGAGCCGGGTGAATTCGAACGGCAGGATTCCGTCGAGCGAACCGTCGGTCAAGGTCAACAGTTCTTCGCCGGTGACCATCGAAACCGGACAGTTGTTGGTGCAGGTCAGCGGAACGCAATCGGCGCTGTCGCCGTTGGGGTTTTTCGCTTGTTTGGACTCGTCGTCGTGGTGTTCTTTTTTCTTTAGCGAGGCGTTACGACGGGCGCTCCAGCTCAACTGCATCCGGCCTTTTTTCATGCCGGCCGCGATGCCTCGGGCGGCGACTTTTTTGTAGCGGTCGACGTAACCAATGAAGTTATTGATGATCGTGAAGATCGCTTTGACGAGGCGCAGAACAGCGCTGAGCAACTGCGCGGCCCGATTAGCCAGGCGCATCGTCAAATAGGCGATCCCTGCGCCGGCCGCAGCGAACGTCAGGACGACGCCAATCAGGATGTCGATTAACAACTGCACGATAAAAGACGACACCGCTTCGGCCGTTTTTCCTGCAATTTCGCTGGGCGGTAGCATGTCCAACCAGAGGCTGGCGGTGCGCAACAACAAGCACAGCGCAGCTTCATCACTGGCCAGCAGTTGGGCTTTTTCCATGACATCGGGGGCGCTTTTTGCAAGGTCCTCCAGCGCTGCGGCACTCTCGCCCAACTCAGTAGCAAACTTTCCGGGATCTTTGAGAATGTCTGACAGCAGGCTGATGCCGTCCCAAACACCCTCGATCGCGGCCCAACTTCCCGCGAGCATTCCATTGCCTACAGCAGCCGAAGACGATTCCGACCACTTCGGTTTGAATACTTTCCATTCATCACGCAGCCATTTTTCAAGTTCCGTCGTCAGGCCGTTGTAGGAAGAAAAAAGGTCATCAACTTGCTGCGGCGTAACTTCGTTGTGGACGTGAATTCGGTAGAACTTGCCCTCCTTGCCCTCGAATGTTCCTCTGCCATTTTCATCAAGCGTGACAAGCGTCGTTTCACCACTCTCAACCGCAATCACATCGACCTGAATATTCCCCACAGGGATGTCATAAACCGACTCAAACTTGCTCTCGATCTCTAACTTCCCACCCTTCGGGCATTGCACCTTGGAGGAGAAGAAATCGTCGTCGCCACTGCTCACGGCAGTGCTGGTATTGCCGAACCTGATGATCCGTTCCATGCCCATCAACGAAGGCAAATCAGCCGAATGACTAACCTTGTCCGCCGCCTGGTTAAACCAGTGCTTCAACTGCTCTCGATAGAGGGAAAGCGTGGCCGGAAAACTGTCGAGCTCCTGCTCGATGCGCACAATCTGATCCATCAATTCAGCTCCGCCATCAGGTAATCCACCAAGGCTTGTTTCGGTGCTTGGGGAAGGTCCGGGACCTCAAGAAAACTTGCGGCCTTGCGCCGTAAAACCCTGTCGGAAAATGCTTCGAACAGATCCGGGCGCTCTTCGCTTAGCCACTTCAGCAAGTTGTTAATCCGGGTAGCGTCAGACTGGGCGGCAAGCTCTTCAAGCAGCGATTCGGGGACTTGCCACCAAGGGAAAACTTGAGTGCTTTTCAGCGCACGACCACCGATATCGAGCGCCTGACCATTCACCAGACAACGCGCGATAACCGGCAGCAATTGCGCGGATTCGACCTCGGCGGATTGCAGAATCGGCAGCAGATAGCGGCCATCCCAGAAGCGGAAAAACACCTTGTCGTCGTTGGGTAGCAGCACTTGCGTCAGGCTTCGCAAGTGATCAACCACCGCATCCAGGCTTGCCGAAGAAACCGCCAACCAACCCCAGTCCCGGGACTCGGTGGTGGCAACCCACTCCAGAAACACATTGTCAGCGGCGACAATTCCTACATAGGGCATCACCGGTTCCCACTCGGCGTACGCCGTCTCCGCCCAAATCGGGCTCGGGGCTAGAGCGGTGATCGAGCGCCGCCAGGCTTTGAACGGTTCAGCCGCGCTGGCGCTGCTAAAAATGGCGAACAGTTTTTCATCATTTTCTAACGGCCGAAGTTGCAACCAATGACAGGGAGTTACTGTATTCATGACGAACGCTCTCGCAGCGCTCGAAGGAATCGAATGCGCTGTTATTTAAAACAACATTCAAATAAAAATTTTTGGAGCAATAAACTCAAACTCTAAAAATGATCGTTAAATATTTCAAACATAGCGATTCAGGTAAACCGCTACGCTAGCCAGCCTTTAAACTTACCTACGATCACTCCAACTATGGAAATTACGCCTAACAGAAGCATCAATCCATTGACGGCCTTAATTTTCCGCCGCAACCCAATTGGAAAGCATTCATAGTCTCTCGAATTGAGATCTCCATTCCCCAAAGAACTTCGCGAGAAAATAAATAACGCACCCACGCAACTAATAAATAGAAAGCGGCCAAATGGATCCCATCCCAATAGATCTCTCCTAGCCATAACGGCAGGAGAGTTGCTCAGATTCTCCAATATGTCCGCCGCGTAAAAGTAAGCGACATACAACATAGCCAATGTAACCAGTAAAATTATAATGATCAAAACCAGGCCACTTAAAAGGAATACTGTTTCCGCATCAGTTTTCATTTTTCAACCTCATACAGAATTTCCCCGTCCCGCTCGCCCCAGCGCCCTACATAGGGGACAGATTTATTTATCTCCGAACCTAGGTCACTCAATCCATCCCATATATTTGCAACCGACCAAGAACACAATCATCGCCCCCCACTTCCCAGTGCTGCGATGTAAAAAAAGCGAATCATCCCCAGTAAGCCTCTAGGAAAATTCAGATAATCCTCCTCATCCAAAGCGCCACACTTAATCGCCCAAGACGGAAATACCAAAAAAGATCCTACACCAGTCAAAACAAAGTTGATTCCAAACAGCCCACCGTTTAAAAAAGACTTCCGCGCCAAAACCCCATGGGAATTGCTAAGAAACCCTATGATTTTCTGCATCTGAAAAAAATAAAGATAGACATGACCGAAGATAGATATAAACCCCAAGCCAAAAAACAAGCCACCAAAGGTCAGAACGAACCAAACTTCATCATCGTTCGTCATTGATAGATTTCCTCATGAATTATCTCTCCAATCTTTTCTCCTGCCGCCTCCCCGCCCACCGCTCCGCCCAAAGTTCCAACGCCCACCAAAATCAAAGAACACCCAACAAGGCCGGCGCCTGCAGTAACAGTTCCGATTCCCACACAGGCAAGCGATCCCAAAGCACCCCCGGCCATACTCCCCGCAAATGCACCAGAAAACTTTCCAGCCTCCGAAAACTTAACTTTCCTACAAGCCTCTTCAGCCCCAACCCGGCAGGTCTCCTTAACCTTAAGCCCCGAAACAGAAGCCCCTAACGCAACACCCACCCAACCACCTGCCTTAATTACCTTACCGGCCTTACTCACCCCATCAATATGCGTCGCATACCCAGGAATTCCTCCAGCCGTACCAGCCTTACTCCAGTGATGCACAAGACTACGGCTTGAGATTCCCAGCGCATTTTTCAGTTTTGGATGATCTGGAATACCCACGCCTTTACGAACCAATGGCCCAAGACTGTTATCCAACCGCCCCATTAGCTTTTTACGCTCGGTAAAGAAGTCCGCGCCCTGGAGTTTTCCGTGTTTGTCGAAAGTGCGTTTGTGGAGGCTTTCCAACTCTAAGAGCGTGTCCTTCAAGTTTCCCAAGTGCTTACCAAACATCGCCGCCCCAATACCCACCCCAGTCGAACCCTGCGAAAGAAAAGACTCAATTCCCCCATGATGCCGCGCCATAAACTCAGCCTCCGCATCGCTCAATGGCTCAAGCGCCGCATCGACTTTCTGCGCGGCCTCCATCAGCAAAGCCTCTTCCCGGGTGCATTGCGTGTTGCGCGGATCACTAAGGACGATTAGTTGACCGGGTTTGGCGAAGTTGGAGAGTTGTGGATTAAGGCTTCTAAATTTCTCCAGCACCGCGGGCTCCGGCTGCGCAAACAATATCGACTCAAGCGCAGAGCGAGACACCCCCTGCTCGACAATGTGAAAACCCGGCTCGACGGTTGAAACAGATGCAGTGGATGAGGCCTTTGGCGTACCAGCCAATGTGTTCGGCGTAGGACACATACCGTCCTTGCAACGCTCACACTCTTCACAGAACGGAGCATCGCCTTTCAGGCTCATGATCTGCGCCGCGCTGAGCAACGCCGCCGGGGCTGCGGCGAGTTTCAACGGAACATCCGACGAACTCGCCACTGCTGCCATGACCGGCATCGGCGCACCACCGACCTGAATCGGCACGCTGCTGAAAATCCCGCCGGGGCCAATGTTGATCCACTGCCCACCGGCCTGAATGGTCGCGCTGGCGCCGCCGTCGATCACCACTTGCTGGCCGGCGCTGACATGGAATTGCTGGCTGGCATTTAGCGCCTGGCTGTTCACCCGAATGTGCCGGTCGCCGCTCACCAGCAAGTGGTCGTCCTGTCGCACTTCGGTCTGGCGCTGGCCATGGGTGATGCGCTGTTCGTCAGCCTTCAATTCATGCCGGGCGGTGCCGGTGACGACGATGCTGCGGGCGTTATCGACCTGCACCTGTTGATCATTCAGCACGTGCTGGGTCCAGTTTCGCTGGGCCCGCAGGTAGATTTCCTCGGCGCCTTTGCGATCCTCGATGCGAACTTCGTTGTAGCCACCGCCGCCGGGACTGCTCTGGCTGCGGAAAATACTGCGGGTCTTGTCGGCCGGCAGGTCCAGCGGAACGGGCGTCGCGGCGTTCGGCAGACAACTCATCACCAACGGTTTGTCGGCGTCGGCGTCGATGAAACCCACCAGCACTTCCATGCCAACCCGCGGAATCAACACGCTGCCATAACGGTCGTGAGCCCAACCGGTGGCCACTCGCAGCCAGCAACTCGAATGCTCATTGAGTTCGCCATCGCGATCCCAGGCGAGTTGGACTTTTACCCGGCCAAATTCGTCGCAGTGGATTTCGCTGTCGCTCGGCCCGGTGACCACGGCGGATTGATAGCCAAGCATTCGCGGCTTGTCCGGCCCCTGCGGCGGGCGAAACGAAACGTCCCACGGCGTTGCGAGAAAGGTATTGCGGTAGCCCTGGAATTCACCGTCGTCGGTGACGGACTCTTCCAGCACCTGCGGCTGACGGCCACGGTGTTCGATTTCCGTAATCAGCCACAGGTCATTCCAGGTTTGGCGCGGATGCTCGGCCAGTTGCAGGAAATGTCCGCTGACCAACGCGGATTCATCGCTGCGGCCTTCTGCCTGACGGTAATCCGCGCCGTGGCGTTCCAGCGTCCGCTGAGTCAATTGCTTGCCGGGTTCGCGGTCAGTGAATTGGCCGGGAAAGTGATAATCCTCCAGCACCGGTCTCTGTTCACTGTCCACGCGACTTTCAAGTTGCAAACGCGGTTTTGGAAGTCGTAGTCCCGGCGTGTGACCGCTGTAGTCCGGGTTTCCAGGCGCACGTTGAAACGCTTGATCGCCGGGGCGCTCGCGGCCATTCCGCTGCCGGGCAGGTAAAGCGTGGGCTCGGGCAGGCGCGGGAATACCGTTTGATCGTCTCCGAACACCAATAGATGTCCGTCGGGGCTGTGCTGGAAGTGGAAGTGAATGCCGATCTCGGCACACAGGCGCTGAATGAACGCCAGATCGCTTTCCGCGTACTGCACGCAGTACTCGCGCCCGGGGTAGTCGCTGCCGAGTTGAAACTCAAAGGCATCGCGCTGGATGCCGTGGTCCTTGAGTATTTGCGCGATGATCGCCGGCACGCTTTTGTGCTGGAAGATCCGCTGATTGATGCGCCGGCCGAGGTAGGCCAGGCGCGGGACCAGGCTGACTTGGTAGCGTGTCAGACGCTTGCCGCTATCCCCTTGGCCAACCCGATAAATCTGACCGTGAATGCCGGAACCGTTGCCATCAAAACTCAGAAACGCCTGACAGTGCAGGAGACTTTCCAGTTCGAGGTCTGGCCGTTCGCTGACCAGTTCCAGATCGAAACGGAAGGGTTGGCTGATGGCTTCCTTACCCGTGAACTCAAGCACCTTGAGCTCATTCTGGACGCCGTCGAGGGTCAACGTGAAACGCGGTTGATTGGCAGGCGCGAACATCCGATGTCTCTCTGCAGAATGAAGGCGGGCGATTCTGCATGAGCGACAAGGGGGTTGAGCGGAGGTCAGGAAAATCAGATTTCCCCTACTTTTTTAGGGAAATATCCTTCACAAATTAGGATGTTTGGCTACAGACATTCCCTTCAGGAGTACCACTGACCCTGTGGGAGCGGGCTTGCTCGCGAATGCGGTTCCACATTCCGCATGGGTGCAAGCTGACTCACCGCATTCGCGAGCAAACCCCCCCACATTTGAACGTCGACGCCACGAAATCCGCGCAAAAAAAAGGCCCACCTCCAAAAGGAAGCGGACCGTTTTCATGTTCAGCGAAAGGTCAGAGCCTCAGCTCATCCCCCATCACTTGTTCAGGCGATAGTCCTTCTCGGCCGCATCAAAGCGCATCAGCATGCCTTTGGTCGGTTCGCCCAGTTTGCTGACGATGTAGATCGCCAGGCTGGCGAAGATGAAGCCCGGGATGATTTCGTACAGACCCAACACGTTGAAGTGCTTCCAGACGATCACGGTGATCGCGCCGACCAGGATGCCGGCCAGTGCGCCGTCGCGGGTCATGTCTTTCCAGATTACGGAGATCAAGACAACCGGACCGAACGCAGCGCCGAAACCAGCCCAGGCGTAGCTGACCAGACCGAGCACACGGTTTTCCGGGTTGGCGGCCAGTGCGATGGCGATCAACGCAACCAGCAACACCATGGCGCGGCCGACCCAGACCAACTCAATCTGGGAGGCGGATTTGCGCAGGAAGGTTTTGTAGAAGTCTTCGGTCAGGGCGCTCGAGCACACCAGCAACTGGCAGCTCAGGGTGCTCATCACGGCAGCCAGAATGGCCGACAGCAGTACACCGGCAACCCACGGATTGAACAGGATTTTCGCCAGTTCAATGAACACACGTTCGTGGTTTTCGGTCACAGGAGCGGCCAGCTCGGGGTGTGCCGAGAAGTACGCAATACCGAAGAAACCCACAGCGACGGTGCCGCCCAGGCACAGGATCATCCAGGTCATGGAGATGCGACGTGCTTTAGCGATCGACTTGACCGAATCCGCCGCCATGAAACGCGCAAGGATGTGCGGCTGGCCGAAGTAACCCAGACCCCAGCCCATCAGCGAAATCACGCCGATGAAGGTGGTGTTTTTCAGCATGTCGAAGTTGCTTGGATCGTTCGCTTCGATGGCCAGGAACGTGGTGTCGACGCCACCGTCGCCAGCAGCACGATGATCGGCGTCAGCAACAGGGCAAAGATCATCAGCGTGGCTTGTACGGTGTCGGTCCAGCTCACGGCCAGGAAACCGCCGATGAAGGTGTAGGCAATCGTCGCCGCAGCACCGGCCCACAGTGCTGTCTCGTAGGACATGCCGAAAGTACTTTCGAACAGACGGGCGCCGGCCACGATGCCGGAGTGCGCAATAGATGGTGAAGAACACCAGAATCACGATGGCGGAGATGATCCGCAGCAGGCCGCTTTTGTCTTCGAAGCGACTGGAGAAGTAATCCGGCAGGGTTAACGCATCGCCGTTGTGCTCGGTCTGCACCCGCAGACGGCCGGCGACGAACAGCCAGTTCAGGTAAGCACCGACGATCAGGCCGATGGCGATCCAGCTTTCGGAAAGGCCGGACATGTAAATCGCGCCAGGCAAGCCCATCAACAACCAGCCGCTCATGTCGGAGGCGCCGGCAGACAATGCAGTCACGACGCTGCCCAGGCTGCGACCGCCCAGAATATAGTCAGAAAGGTTGTTGGTAGAGCGATAGGCCATCAAGCCAATCAGCACCATTGCTGCGATGTAGATCACGAACGTGATCAGGGTTGGATTGCTTACGCTCATTCAAATACGCCCTGGCTTTGTTTTTATGTAGCGACGGGGTGTGAAACCGTGCACGAACAACGATGCCGTTCAGACGATTTCCGGTCCCGCGCATTTATGACCGATGTTTCCCCAGGAAAGCCATCAGCCGGCGCACCAGACTTTTTAGCCGGTTGCACCTTGGGCGCGAATCCTATTCAACAACGTAAATAAGGTGCAACCTGTTTCTTGAGAATTAGTTGCACCTAGGTGGCTTTTCATCGAAATACAGCGCTTTTTTGCTCCCTTTCAGGGCAGAGACAGGGCATTTAAGTCAATAAAGGCACCAAGGAGAGGCCGCCATTCCGTTTCGGAATTTATTTCATGATCACCCGCTAATTATTCCGACAAAAAAGGGTTGCACCCGGTTGCACCTCTGTCAGCGCGCAGCTAATCTTGCGGCCAGCTGATGCCACGCGGTCGTGGCAAACATGAGGATAAAAATATGGCTACCACCACCCTTGGGGTCAAACTTGACGACCCAACCCGCGAACGGCTGAAGGCCGCCGCGACCTCGATTGATCGCACGCCGCACTGGCTGATCAAGCAGGCAATTTTCAATTACCTGGAGAAACTCGAGGGTGGTGCAACCCTGACCGAGCTGAGCGGTTTGACTAAGGATTCCGACGACGCCGTCGATGCGCCAACGGATCATACCCATCAGTGCTTCCTCG
Source organism: Pseudomonas sp. 10S4 (assembly GCF_034344865.1). NCBI lineage: Bacteria > Pseudomonadati > Pseudomonadota > Gammaproteobacteria > Pseudomonadales > Pseudomonadaceae > Pseudomonas > Pseudomonas sp. 10S4. The sequence goes on along the minus strand of NZ_CP133774.1, from coordinate 2,344,059 downwards.
AATTCGCCGAAAGCATCCTGCCGCAATCAGTCCTGCGCGCCTCGATCACCGCCGCTTACCGTCGCCCGGAACCGGAAGTGGTGCCGATGCTGATGGAACAGGCACGTCTGCCTGCCGCGATGGCCGAAGCCACCAATAAGCTCGCCTCTTCGATTGCCGAGAAACTGCGCAATCAGAAAAGCGCCGGCGGCCGTGCCGGGATTGTTCAGGGCCTGTTGCAGGAGTTTTCCCTGTCGTCCCAGGAAGGCGTAGCGCTGATGTGCCTGGCCGAAGCGCTGCTGCGCATCCCGGACAAAGGCACCCGTGACGCCCTGATCCGCGACAAAATCAGCACCGGCAACTGGCAGCCGCACTTGGGCAACAGCCCGTCGCTGTTCGTCAACGCCGCCACTTGGGGCTTGTTGCTGACCGGTAAATTGGTCGCGACCCACAACGAAACCGGCCTGACTTCGTCCCTGAGCCGCATCATCGGCAAGAGCGGCGAGCCGATGATCCGCAAGGGCGTCGACATGGCCATGCGCCTGATGGGCGAGCAGTTCGTTACCGGCGAAACCATCGCCGAAGCCCTGGCCAATGCGAGCAAGTTCGAAGCCAAGGGCTTCCGCTATTCCTACGACATGCTCGGTGAAGCAGCACTCACCGAACACGACGCCCAGAAGTACCTGGCCTCGTACGAACAAGCCATTCACTCCATCGGCAAAGCGTCCCACGGTCGTGGGATTTATGAAGGCCCGGGCATTTCCATCAAGCTGTCGGCACTGCACCCGCGTTACAGCCGTGCGCAGTACGAGCGTGTGATGGACGAGTTGTACCCGCGCCTGCTGTCGCTGACCCTGCTGGCCAAGCAATACGACATCGGCCTGAACATCGACGCCGAAGAAGCCGACCGTCTCGAGCTGTCGCTGGATCTGCTTGAGCGCCTGTGCTTCGAACCGCAGCTGACGGGCTGGAACGGCATCGGTTTTGTGATCCAGGCCTACCAGAAGCGTTGCCCGTACGTGATCGACTATGTGATCGACCTCGCTCGCCGCAGCCGTCATCGCCTGATGATCCGTCTGGTAAAAGGCGCGTACTGGGACAGCGAAATCAAACGCGCCCAAGTCGAAGGACTGGAAGGCTATCCGGTCTACACCCGCAAGGTTTACACCGACGTTTCCTACATTGCTTGCGCGCGCAAATTGCTGTCGGTGCCGGAAGTCATCTACCCGCAATTCGCCACGCACAACGCCCACACCCTGTCGGCCATTTACCACATCGCCGGTCAGAACTATTACCCCGGTCAGTACGAGTTCCAATGCCTGCACGGCATGGGCGAACCGCTGTACGAACAGGTTGTAGGCAAAGTTTCCGAAGGCAAGTTGAACCGTCCGTGCCGCGTGTACGCACCTGTCGGCACTCACGAAACACTGTTGGCGTACCTGGTGCGTCGTCTGCTGGAAAACGGTGCGAACACCTCGTTCGTCAACCAGATTGCCGATCAGTCGATCTCGATTCAGGCGTTGGTGGCCGATCCAGTGGCCAGCATCGAGCAGATGGCCACGGTGGAAGGCGGCTTCGGTCTGCCGCACCCGCGCATCCCGCTACCGCGCGACCTTTATGGTGCCGAGCGCGCCAACTCCAGCGGCATCGACATGGCCAACGAACATCGTCTGGCTTCGCTGTCCTGCGCGCTGCTGGCCAGCGCTCACAACAGCTGGAAAGCTGCGCCGATGCTAGGTTGCGCCTCCAGCAGCGAAGCACCGGCACCGGTGCTGAACCCGTCCGATCTGCGTGACGTGGTGGGCCACGTACAAGAAGCGACCGTCGAGGACGTCGACAACGCGATCCAGTGCGCCCTGAACGCTGGCCCGATCTGGCAGGCCACCCCGCCCGCCGAACGCGCCGCGATTCTGGAACGTGCCGCCGATTTGATGGAAGGCGAGATTCAGCCACTGATGGGCCTGCTGGCTCGTGAAGCCGGCAAGACCTTCGCCAACGCCATCGCCGAAGTGCGCGAAGCCGTGGACTTCCTGCGTTACTACGCGGTGCAGGCACGCAACGATTTCACCAACGACGCCCATCGCCCATTGGGTCCGGTGGTTTGCATCAGCCCTTGGAACTTCCCGTTGGCAATCTTCAGTGGCCAAGTTGCTGCGGCGCTGGCCGCCGGTAACCCGGTCCTGGCCAAGCCCGCGGAACAAACCCCGCTGGTAGCGGCTCAAGCCGTGCGCTTGCTGCTCGAAGCCGGGATTCCGGAAGGCGTGTTGCAACTGTTGCCGGGCCGTGGCGAAACCGTTGGCGCCCGTCTGGTCGGTGACGATCGGGTCAAAGGCGTGATGTTTACCGGTTCGACCGAAGTCGCTCGCTTGCTGCAACGCAACGTCGCCGGTCGTCTGGATGCACAGGGTCGTCCGATTCCGCTGATCGCCGAAACCGGCGGCCAGAACGCGATGATCGTCGACTCTTCGGCACTCACCGAACAAGTTGTAATTGATGTGGTGTCGTCGGCCTTCGACAGCGCCGGTCAACGTTGCTCGGCACTGCGGGTTCTGTGCTTGCAGGAAGATTCCGCCGACCGTGTCATCGAAATGCTCAAGGGCGCCATGGCTGAATGCCGTCTCGGCAACCCGGAGCGCCTGTCCGTGGACATCGGCCCGGTGATCGACGCCGAAGCCAAGGCTGGCATCGAGAAGCACATTCAGGCCATGCGCGACAAAGGTCGCAACGTGTATCAGGTGGCCATCGCCGACGCCGAAGAAGTCAAACGCGGCACCTTCGTGATGCCAACGCTGATCGAACTGGAGAGCTTCGACGAGCTGCAACGGGAGATCTTCGGCCCGGTGCTCGGCATCGTGGTTCGCTACAAGCGTAAAGACATCGATCAACTGATCGGCCAGATCAACGCTTCCGGCTACGGCCTGACCCTGGGCGTGCACACCCGCATCGACGAGACCATCGCCAAGGTGATCGACAACGTCAACGCCGGTAACGTCTACGTGAACCGCAACATCGTGGGCGCGGTGGTTGGCGTGCAACCGTTCGGTGGCGAAGGCTTGTCGGGCACGGGTCCGAAGGCGGGTGGTCCGCTGTACCTGTACCGTCTGCTGTCGACGCGTCCTACCGATGCGATCGAACAATCCTTCGCTCGCGGTGATGCCATCGCGGCGCCGGACGTTCGTCTGCGTGATGCCATGAGCAAGCCGCTGACCGCCCTGCAAACCTGGGCTGACAGCAACAAGTTTGCCGACCTGAGCGCCCTGTGCGTGCAGTTCGCCGCGCAATCGCAAAGCGGGATCACCCGTGTTCTGGCCGGCCCGACCGGTGAGCGCAACAGCTACGCGATCCTGCCACGGGAACACGTGCTGTGCCTGGCGGAAGTTGAAGGCGATCTGCTGACTCAACTGACAGCGGTATTGGCCGTAGGTGGTTCGGCGGTATGGCCGGAAGCTGACCTGACCAAGGCATTGTTCGCACGTCTGCCGAAGGAAGTTCAGGCGAGGATCAAGCTGGTTTCCGACTGGAACAAGGACGAAGTGGTGTTTGATGCGGTTCTGCATCATGGCCATTCCGATCAACTGCGTGCGGTTTGCCAGCAAGTGGCCAAGCGTGCCGGGGCGATTGTCGGGGTTCACGGGCTGTCCCAGGGCGAGACCAACATTGCGCTGGAGCGACTGGTGATCGAGCGGGCGTTGAGCGTTAACACTGCAGCGGCAGGTGGTAATGCGAGCTTGATGACTATCGGCTAAACCGGTACAAACCAGGCGCCCGCAATGGACGCCTGGAATGCGAAACCCTTGTGGGAGCGGGCTTGCTCGCGAAGGCGGAGTGTCAGTCGACATCAACATTGACTGTTACACCGCCTTCGCGAGCAAGCCCGCTCCCACATTTGATTAGCGTTGCCCGCAACACACCATCACGCTCATCAATCATCCTGTTCACCCCGCCCTTCCCCCGCCTAGACTCGGCCCATCCCCAAAAAAGGTAGGCCGACATGTCCGAGACGCTGCTCAGTTCCCGCAATCTGGCTTTCGAGCTGTATGAAGTCCTCGATGCCGAGGGCCTGACCCAGCGTGAGCGGTTCGCCGAGCACAACCGCGAGACCTTCGACGCAGCCATCGGCACCGCCCGCAGCATCGCCGAGAAATTCTTCGCCCCGCACAACCGCAAGGGCGACGAGAACGAGCCGCGCTACGAGAACGGTCAGGCGATTCTGATTCCGGAAGTGAAACCGGCGGTGGATGCGTTCCTTGAAGCCGGTTTCCTCAACGCCGCGCGAAGTTTCGACGCCGGCGGCATGCAACTTCCTACGCTGCTGTCCCAGGCGTGCTTTGCGCATTTCCAGTCGGCTAACGCGGCATCGACCTCTTACCCATTCCTGACCATGGGTGCGGCGAACCTGATCGAAAGTTTCGGCACAGAGGAGCAAAAGCAACGCTTCCTGCAACCGATGATCGACGGGCGTTTCTTCGGCACCATGGCGCTGACCGAGCCCCACGCCGGGTCGTCGCTGTCGGATATCCGCACACGGGCGGAGCCTGCGTCTGACGGCACCTATCGACTCAAGGGCAACAAAATCTTCATCTCCGGCGGCGACCATCCGCTGTCGGAAAACATCGTGCACATGGTGCTGGCCAAGTTGCCGGACGCCCCGGCCGGCGTGAAGGGCATATCGCTGTTTATCGTGCCCAAGTTTTTGGTCAATGATGATGGCAGCCTCGGCAAGCGCAACGACGTGTTGCTGGCCGGGCTGTTCCACAAGATGGGCTGGCGCGGCACCACGTCCACCGCGCTGAACTTCGGCGATAACGGTGAGTGTATCGGCTATCTGGTGGGCAAGCCGCACCACGGCTTGAGCTACATGTTCCAGATGATGAACGAGGCGCGGATCGGCGTCGGCATGGGCGCGGTAATGCTCGGTTACGCCGGTTATCTGTATTCGCTGGAGTACGCCCGCGAGCGTCCGCAGGGCCGCGTGCCGGACAGCAAGGACCCAAACACCGCGCCGGTGGCGATCATTCAACACGCCGACGTCAAACGCATGTTGCTGACGCAAAAGGCCTACGTCGAAGGCTCGTTCGATCTTGGGTTGTACGCGGCGCGGCTGTTCGACGACACCACGACCCTTGAGACCGAAGCCGAGCGCAAGCAGGCCCATGAGCTGCTGGATTTACTGACGCCGATCGTCAAATCCTGGCCGTCGGAGTTTTGCCTGAAGGCCAACGAACTGGCGATCCAGATCCTCGGCGGCCACGGCTACACCCGCGAATACCCGGTGGAGCAGTACTATCGCGATAACCGTCTGAATCCGATCCATGAAGGCACCCACGGCATCCAGTCGCTGGACTTGCTCGGCCGCAAACTGGCGCAGAACGGCGGCGCCGGGCTCAAGCAACTGATTCGACTGATCGCCAACACCGCCGAGCGCGCCCAGGCGTACGACTCGCTGACGCCATTGCGTGAACCGCTGGAAAAACTGGTAGCGCGCCTGCAAACCGTGACCATCGGCCTGCTGACGGATCTGGGCCAAGGCAAGGTCAACAGCAGCCTGGCGAACTCGGCGCTGTACCTGAAAGTGTTCGGGCACACGGTGATTGGCTGGCGCTGGCTGGAACAGGCGATTCGCGCTGAGGAAGGGCTGGCCAAGGGCAACGCCGCGGATGTGAGCTTCTATAAAGGCAAGCTGCAAGCGGCGCGGTATTTCCTGACATGGGAAGTGCCGGGTTGTCACCATGAGTTGGCAATTCTTGAGGCGCGGGATGATGTGTGTCTTGGGATGCAGGATGAGTGGTTCTAACCAGAAGTAATGTGGTGGTGCAGAAATCCATTCGCGAGCAAGCCCGCTCCCACAGTGGTCCGCGTTCAACCACACAACGCGGTCAAATAATGAAATGGCTCCCCCGCCGCCCCCTGTGATCACCCACTAAGCTTTCACAGGGGGCTCATCGGAGACCGTTGCCATGAACAAAGTAGCTATTGTCGCCATCGATCTGGGAAAACACACCTTTCATCTGCATGCACAAGATGATCGTGGTCATGAGCTTTACCGCAAAAAGTTTAATCGGGCGGCGCTCATCCAACATCTGGCCAATCTCGAACCCTGCACCGTTGCGATGGAAGCTTGCGGCGGAGCCCACTTCATGGCGCAGGAAGTCTCAAGACTGGGGCATATACCCAAACTCATTGCTCCGCATCTCGTGCGTCCGTATGTGAAAAGCAACAAGAACGACTTCGCTGATGCCGAAGCGATCTGCGAGGCTGCAACTCGTCCAACAATGCGCTTTGTGCCGCCTAAGAATCAGGCTCAGCAGGCGCTGGCCATGCTCAACTCGACACGTGATTCGTTCATCAAAGAACGTACTGCTACCGTCAATCGGATTCACGCAGCCCTCCTGGAAGTCGGAATCAGCTTGGCCCCAGGCTTCAAGTCCATCAAAGATCTTCCAGCGCTGCTTGAAGCACATCCACTTCCCGATTCCATCAAAAAACTACTGACCAGGCTGCGTGAGCACTTCAATTACTTGCACGAGCAGGTCAAGGCTTTGGATAAGGAAGTGGAGTGCCAAGCCGCTGAAGATGATCTGGCTGTTCGCTTGATGACGATGCCGTGTGTCGGCCCGATCACCTCCAGCGTCCTGGCTGCCGAGTTGGGCGATGGCAAACAGTTCAAGTGCGGCCGAGGCTATTCGGCCTCGATCGGGCTAGTGCCCAAACAACACTCCACGGGCGGAAAAACCGTACTTTTAGGCATCAGCAAGCGGGGTGACCGAAACCAGAGACGCCTGCTGATCCAGTGTGCCCGCGTCTATCTGATGCAGTTGGATCGACAGAAAGGAGCGCTGGCGGACTGGGTCCGACGGCTATGGGACAACCATCACTCCAATCATGTGGTCTGCGCACTGGCCAACAAACTGGCGAGAATCGCCTGGGCGATTGCAGCACACCACACCGAATTCGATGCGGGGCCAGGCGCGATGAACGCCTGACCCCGCTGTCACCCGAGCACCACCCACCTGGTTTGCGATGCTGGATAACAGATGACGTGAACGGCCAACCGGCCTGACGAAAACCCTGAGCTCCCACACGGCTGAAAGGCCGTCCAAGTAATTAGGATCGCCGGGCATCGATTCTCATCAAGGCGCGAATGGACCAACCTCCACTCAGACGCCGGATAGATGAAAGCAAGCCAAACACATCATCAAAAACAGTATTGCAGAAAAGGGGGAACCATAGATGTGGGAGCGGGCTTGCTCGCGAAGAGGCCCGCACCGACAACACATCAACTCAACTTGAACCCACCCATCTGCCGCGCCAAATCATCCGCCAACCGCTGCAACGTCTGACAATCCTCGCGGCAAGCTCTGACTTCACCCGCCGTCGCCCGCGCCAGATCGGAAATCCCCTGCACATTGCGGTTGATCTCCTCCGTCACCGCCGACTGCTCTTCCGTGGCCGTCGCCACTTGATGATTCATGTCACTGATGCGCTCGATCTGCCCGGTAATCGCGGTCAACGACGTCCCGGTGCGCTGGCTCGACTCAACACCAGTCCCGGTCGCCGCTTGCCCCGAATGCATGGACGACACGGCATTTTCCGCACCTTGCTTGAGACTGCCGATCATCTGTTGAATCTCATCCGTCGATGACTGCGTGCGCCGCGCCAAGGTCCGCACTTCATCCGCCACCACCGCAAATCCACGGCCCATGTCGCCGGCCCGTGCCGCCTCAATCGCAGCATTAAGCGCCAACAGGTTGGTCTGCTCGGATATCCCGCGAATCACAGCCAGCACTTGATCGATGGACGCCACTTGATGCGCCAACTCGCCCACCGCCGTGGCCGCGACGCCGATTTCATCGGACATGCTTTCAATATGCCGGATTGAACCACCGACCACTTCCCGCGCCTGCATCGCTTCATCGCGGGCGGTTTGCGACGCGACCGCGGCATTGCCAGCGTTCTGGGCGATTTCCTGTACGGTCAGGCCCATTTCGTGGACGGCGGTAGCGACCATGTCGGTCATTTCCTGCTGGCGACTGGAGCGCTCGGCGGTGTTGTCCACCACCGCAGCCACTTGGCCGACGGCGGTGCGCAAACGCTCGCTGGTGGTCAGCACTTCGCCGATCATGTCGCGTTGGCTTTCGAGGAATCGATTGAAGCCTCGCGCCAGGTCGCCCAGCTCATCGGCGCGGCTGGAATCTAACCTGTGGGTCAAATCTCCACCACCGCTACCGATAGCTACCAATGCGGCTGTTACCTGACGGATCGGTCAAACCATCCCGCGGGCCAATAACACCACCAACATCAGACACACCAGCGCCACCGCCAGGCCGATGCCGCTGCTCATCCACATGGCCCGACGGGCCTCGGCGTAGATCTGCGATTGCGGCACTTCGGCCACCAGGGTCCAACCGAGATCTCGCAGTGGCAGGCTCAACGCCAGAAAATCTTCGCCATTGCGGGTAAAACTGCTGGTGGCAGACGCTTTGGAGGTAGAGAGCTGACCCATTACTGCTTGCGCCGCCGAGGCACCGATTTGCTCGGCCAGTGTGCGTTTACCGCTGAATTGCGCCTCAGGGTGAACCTGGATCAAACCGTCGGAACGCACGAGATAGACCTTGCCGCGCGCACCGAAGTTGAAGTTGTGGATCAGTTCCGACAGCTCTTTCATGCTCAGCCCGAGGCCGGCAACGCCCACGACTTTACCGGCCTGCTCGACCTTGAGGTCGATGAACAGCGCCAATTCTCCGGTCGCGGTGTCATTGTCGATATTGAGGGTGCGCGGCTGATTGCTGTCGAGGAAGGAGTAGAACCAGGCGTCTTTGGGGTTGGAACGACTGAGAGTCCGGTCCAGGCCTTTTTCAGTGATGTAATGGTTTGAAGCCGTGCCGATAATCAACGCGGTAAAGGCTTTGTGTTCGGCGCGGATGCCTTCCAGGTACTTCGCGAAGGTGTCGGTCTGGGCACTGTCTTCGCCCGCTGCCAGCCAGTCACGCACCATGCTGTTGCTGGCGATGTCCTTGGCGGCGGTGAGGGGTTGGACGAGGATTCGCTCGATGTCGTTGCGCATCGCTTCGATGCTCGACGGCAGTGCCTGTTCGACCAGATAACTCTGGGCGAGGCGGTTGACCACCAGGGTATAAACGCCAACCACGATCAGAATACTGACCAGCAGGGCGGTGCCCATACTCAGGATCAACTGCCATTGAATACTGCGTCGCCAGAACTGCATGGAGCACCCCCAAAGAATAAGAGGCTGAAACACTGCAACAGCCGTGCCGATTGTATACAACGCAAACGACAATTTTATTCTTTGGTTGTGCGCAAAGCCGATCAGGCCTGATTGATCGTCTTGGAGATCACTTCAACCGTGGCGCTGACTTGCTCTTGGTAACGGTCGAGTTCGAGCTTGTGCTGCTTTTTCATTTCGATCTGCTGGGAACACAGATTCATCGCCGCCAGCACCAACAAGCGGTCACCGATCAGCGTCGGGTACTTCCTTTTGGTGTCGGCCAGGGCTGCCTTCAACATCAATGCGGCATCCAGCAGGGTTTGCTCTTCCCCGGCCGGCGCCTTGATCGAATAGTCCTCCCCCAGGATCGAGACGACTTTTACCCCTGCGGTGCCATGATTCATGCGCTGACAGGGCCGGCGCTGACGCGCTCAACCAAGGCCTGGATGCGGGCGGCGGTGGCGCCTTGTTTTTCTTCCTGTTCCATCAGGCTCAGTTGCAGGCTTTCGTTTTCGTCCTTGGCCTGGGCCAGTTCTGCACTCAGGGTCTGGTTGGTGCCCAGCAGAGTCTGGTTCTGTTGCACCAGGTCGCTGACCAGTTGTTCCAATTGGCTAAGGGATGCTTCCAACATTTTGATTTTCCAAGCATTTTCAAAGGGCGCGTACGATAAAGAAAAGTCACCACCGATGCCAGGGTTATTGGGGCGCAAGGCCTTGATTTTCCTGGCGGGCGACCTTCCTCGCGAACTTTAAAGACTGTGATAGGCGGATCTGGTTCCTGCACTTCGTCGCCGAGCCCTTCCTGCGACAAATACACGCAGTGCCTCAAGACTTTAGTCGTATGACCGATAAGTCATCCATACAGCAGTCTCAGCCCCGCACGGATGCGCTTTTTCGGTAAACACCATGTCCCTTCGTAATATGAATATCGCTCCGCGGGCGTTCCTCGGTTTTACCCTGATTGGCGCTCTGATGCTGATCCTGGGTGTGTTCGCCCTGAACCAGATGAGCAAGATTCGCGCGGCCGCCGAAGACATCACCTCCAACAGCGTGCCAAGCATCAAGAGTCTGGATGAGTTCACTCAGTTGACCCTGCGCCAGCGGGTGTTGTCGTATCGCCTGATGGTTAACCGCGAGCCGGACGTTCAGCAGAAAACCATCGATCTGCTGGAAACCCGCAACCAGCAGATCCGCACCGCACAGACCGTTTATGAAAAGCTGATCAGCAGCCCTCAAGAACGTGCGACCTATGATCAATACGTGCAGCTGCTGGGTCAGTATCGCCAGATTGAAGACCGGATGAAGTCGCTGTCGCGTAACAATCAGGTCGATGAACTGCGCACCCTGCTCAACACCGATTTGCTGACAAACTCTGACGCGATCAACACCGCGCTGAACCGCCTGCTGGAAATCAATACCCAGCAGACCATCGACACCAACCAGCAGGCCTCCGATCAATATGCTTCGGCCTTCAATCTGGTTGTCACGCTGCTGGTGATCGCCACCGGACTGACGTTCCTGTTCGCCTGGTTGCTGACCAATAGCATCACCAAGCCAATCGCCAATGCATTGAGCGCCGCTGAAGAAATCGCTGAAGGCAACCTGACCCGTCCGATCACCGTCGACGGCGAAGATGAAGCGGGCCGTTTGCTGCTGGCCATGTCGAAAATGCAGGACAAACTGCGCGACACCCTGCAACGGATTTCCGGCTCGGCGACGCAACTGGCGTCCGCCGCTGAAGAACTGAACAGCGTCACCGACGAAAGTGCTCGCGGCCTGACTCAGCAGAACAATGAAATCGAACAAGCCGCCACCGCAGTCAACGAAATGACCAGCGCCGTGGAAGAAGTCGCCCGCAACGCCGTGAGCACTTCCGAAGCCTCGAAAAATGCCACCACCTCTGCCGGTGACGGCCGTGACCTGGTGCAGGAAACCGTCAGTGCCATCGAACGCATGAGCGCCGATGTGCAGAGCACGGCGACGCTGATTGGCGACCTGGCCAACGAATCCCGCGACATCGGCAAGGTGCTGGATGTGATTCGCGGTCTGGCGGACCAGACCAACCTGCTGGCCCTGAACGCGGCCATCGAAGCGGCCCGTGCCGGTGAAGCCGGACGTGGTTTTGCGGTGGTTGCGGATGAGGTTCGTGCCCTGGCGCACCGGACTCAGCAGTCCACCAGCGAAATCGAGCGCATGATCGGCAGCATCCAGAGCGGCACCGAACACGCGGTGGATTCGATGCGTAATAGCACCGAACGCGCGGAATCGACATTGAACATCGCGCGTGGTGCCGGCATGTCTCTGGACACCATCAACAGTGCGATTGTCGAGATCAACGAACGCAACCTGGTGATCGCCAGCGCGGCCGAAGAACAGGCTCAAGTGGCCCGTGAAGTGGACCGCAACCTGGTGAACATCCGTGATCTGTCGGTGCAATCGGCGACCGGGGCGAATCAGACGAGTGCTGCGAGCAACGAGCTGTCACGCCTGGCACTGGACCTGAACAACATGGTTGGACGGTTTAGCCTCTAATCAACAACACCACTCCTGTGGCGAGGGGGCTTGCCCCCGTTCGGCTGCGAAGCAGTCGCAAATTCAGTCTTCGTGTTGAATCTGATTCACGGCGTTGCCTTTTTGGGGTCGCTGCGCGACCCAGCGGGAGCAAGCTCCCTCGCCACAGGGATTGCGCAGTAAAAGCGTCGGCAGGTCTGACGCCTTCGCGAGCAAGCCCGCTCCCACAATAGATCTGTGTTGTTCACCTGGTTTGTGTACAACACAGATCTATTGTGGGAGCGGGCTTGCTCGCGAAGGTCCGAAGGACCAAAAGCTTTTTGACAGCATCACATTTCAACAGGTTAGAATCGCTGGCACGCAGACTGCATGGTCAGTTTGTGTCCGCCTTTCAGCTTTCTGGAGTATTGCCTTTGAATGCTACGACCATCAACAGCCTGTTCTTGATCGGCGCGTTGCTGGTAGGTGCGAGCATTCTGGTGAGCTCCCTTTCGTCCCGCCTCGGTATCCCGATTCTGGTGATCATCCTGGCCGTGGGCATGGCCGCTGGCGTCGACGGCGGCGGCATTATTTTCGATAACTACCCAACGGCCTATCTGGTCGGCAACCTCGCGTTGGCGGTCATTTTGCTCGACGGCGGTTTACGCACACGGGTGGCGAGTTTCCGCGTGGCCTTGTGGCCGGCGCTATCGCTGGCCACCGTCGGCGTGTTGATCACCACCGGGCTGACCGGCATGGCGGCAGCCTGGCTGTTCAACCTGAACATCATTCAAGGCCTGCTGATCGGCGCCATCGTCGTGCTCCACCGATGCCGCGGCGGTGTTCTCGCTGCTGGGCGGCAAAGGCCTGAACGAACGGGTGACCGCCAGCCTCGAAATCGAATCCGGCAGCAACGACCCGATGGCGGTGTTCCTCACCGTGACCCTGATCGACATGCTCGCCAGCGGTCAGACCGGCCTGCACTGGAGCCTGCTCGGTCATCTGGTGCGCGAGTTCGGCATCGGCGGTGTGATCGGCCTGGGCGGCGGCTGGGTCATGCTGCAACTGGTCAACCGCATCAACCTCGCCAACGGCTTGTACCCGATTCTGGTGATTGCCGGCGGTCTGCTGGTGTTCGCCCTGACCAACGCCTTGCATGGCAGCGGCTTCCTCGCTGTTTATCTGTGCGGTCTGGTGATCGGCAACCGTCCGGTGCGCAGCCGTCACGGCATTCTGCACATGCTCGACGGCATGGCGTGGCTGGCCCAGATCGGCATGTTCCTGGTGCTGGGGCTGCTGGTCACGCCTCACGACTTGTTGCCGATCGCTCTGCCCGCGCTGGGCCTGGCGCTGTGGATGATTTTATTCGCCCGGCCGCTGTCGGTGATGGTCGGCCTGCTGCCGTTCAAAGCGTTCCATGGCCGCGAAAAAGCCTTTATTTCCTGGGTAGGCCTACGCGGCGCGGTCCCGATTATTCTGGCAGTGTTCCCGCTGATGGCCGGGCTGCCGAACGCTCAGCTCTATTTCAACCTCGCCTTCTTTATCGTGTTGGTGTCGCTGCTGGTGCAGGGCACGAGCCTGCCGTGGGTCGCCAAATTGTTGAAGGTGACGGTTCCGCCAGAGCCGGCACCGATCTCCCGTTCAGCACTGGAAGTCCACGTCACTAGCGAGTGGGAGATGTTCGTTTATCGCCTCGGTGCCGAGAAATGGTGCATCGGCTCGCCTCTACGTGAACTGAAAATGCCCGATGGCACGCGTATCGCGGCGTTGTTTCGTGGCCAGCAACTACTCCATCCGTCGGGTAGTACAGTGCTCGAAGTCGACGATTTGCTCTGCGTAATCGGTCACGAACACAACTTGGCAGCGCTCGGAAAACTCTTCAGCCAGGCACCGCAACGCGGCCTCGATTTGCGCTTCTTCGGCGACTTCGTACTCGAAGGAGACGCCCAGCTGGCTGCGGTTGCGGCGCTGTACGGGTTGAAAGTCGAAGGCATCGATCCGGACATGTCCCTGGCCCACTTCATTGCCCAGAAGGTCGGCGGCGCGCCGGTCGTGGGCGACCAAGTGGAGTGGAACAACACCATCTGGACCGTTGCGGTCATGGAAGGGAACAAGATCGGCAAAGTGGGCGTCAGATTCCCCGAAGGAAGTCGCCCCGGTCCGGGCTTGTTCCTCTAAACTGCCATTCTTTTCACCTAGCTTCGATCGGTCTCTATGCCAACCCTGCGCAATTTTTTAATCATGGCCCTGCTGGGCTTGAGCCTCTCCGTCGGTACACTTCAAGCTGCCGAACCGCCGTCCAGCGAAGCCGTGCAGGCGAGCCTGGACAAGATCGCCGACCGCAAACTGCCGGAAGCCGATCAGAAAGCCCTGCAAACCGTCCTGCAGAACACGCTGACCCAGCTCAACAACAGGCGTGATTACGATCAGAAACTGATCGATTTGAAGCAGCAACTGGCCACTGCGCCCAAGCAGAACATAGAGAACCAGCGCGAGCTGGCCCGGCTCAAAGCCACCAAAGTGGTGCCGATCGAGCAACGCTACGCCAATCTGTCGATCGCGCAACTCGAGCAGATGCTGACCGAGCGTTCGACCCAGCAAAGCGATCTGCAAAAAGCCCTGGCCGACGCCAACAGCCTGATCATCACCGCCCAGACCCGCCCCGAGCGCGCCCAGGCCGAGATCGCCAGCAGCCAGACGCGCATTCAGCAGATCAACAACATCCTCAAGGCCGGTAAAGACAACGGCAAAACCTTGAGCGGCGAGCAGCGTGATCAGCTCAACGCCGAACTCGCGGCACTCAACGCCCTGATTCCGCTGCGCCGCCAGGAACTGGCCGGCAACAGCCAACTGCAAGACCTGGGCAACAGCCAGCATGACGTGCTCTCGGAAAAAGTCGCGCGCCAGGATCAGGAAATCCAGGACCTGCAAACCCTGATCAACCAGAAGCGCCTGGCCCAGTCCCAAGAGACGGTGACCCAACAGTCCATCGAAGCCCAGAAGTCCGGCGGCAGCAGCTTGCTGGCCACTGAAAGCGCGGCGAACCTGAAGCTCTCGGACTACCTGCTCAAAAGCACCGACCGTCTCAACGAAGTTACCCAGCAGAACCTGCAGACCAAGCAACAACTGGACAGCGTGACCCAGAGCGATTCGGCCCTGGACGAGCAAATCAACGTGCTCAGGGGCAGCCTGCTGCTCTCCAAGATTCTCTATAAACAGAAACAGGCCCTGCCGCGCCTCAAGCTCGACCGCGACCTGGCAGACCAGATCGCCGACATTCGCCTGTATCAGTTTGAAGTCAGCCAGCAACGGGAACTGCTCAGCAACCCGGCCACTTACGTCGACAACCTGCTGGCGACTCAACCGCCAGAGCAAGTCACCCCGCAGTTGCGCAAGAACCTGCTGGACCTGGCCAACACCCGCGCCGACCTGCTGGAACGGCTGAACCGCGAACTGAGTGCGGTACTCAACGAATCCATCACCCTGCAACTCAACCAGAAGCAATTGCTCAGCACCGCGCAAAGCCTGCGGGCGACGCTGGACGAGCAGATGTTCTGGATTCCCAGCAACAAGCCGCTGGACCTGGAGTGGATGCGCGGCGTGCCCGAGCGTCTGCAACGTCAAGTCACCACGCTGCCCTGGACTTCGAGCCTGAGCGAACTGAGCGACGGCCTGATTCAGCGACCGCTGCTGTTCCTGCCCTTGGTATTGATGATCGGCGCCCTGCTGTGGCGCCGCAAAAGTCTGTATGCCCGACTGAACAAGGTTCACCAGGACATCGGCCACTTCAAGCGTGACAGCCAGTGGCACACGCCCCAGGCGATCCTGATCAATATTCTGCTGGCGATGCCGGTGGCGCTGGGCCTGGCCTTGTGTGGCTATGCCTTGCAGATCGACGCCCGTGGGCAGAACACCAACATGGGCGCCGCGCTGCTGCAAATGGGCCAGGCCTGGCTGGTGTTCTACACCGCCTACCGGATCCTCGCGCCGGGCGGCGTGGCTGAGCTGCATTTCCGCTGGGAAAAACCTCAGGTCGAATTCCTCCAGGGCTGGGTCCGTCGACTCGGGCTGGTGGTCATGGCACTGGTGGCTGTGGTGGCGGTTGCTGAATTGCAACCGGCGGCCCTGGCCGATGACGTACTCGGATGCCGGTGGTGCTGACGTGTTATGCCTTGATGGCCTGGCTGCTCAGTCGCCTGCTGATCAGCAGCCCGACCCACGAGAGCGCCTCGCTGTTTCGCAAAGCGGTTGGGATCATGTTCACCGTCCTGCCCGTCGCGTTGTTCGTGGCCGTGTGCTTTGGCTACTACTACACCGCGCTGAAACTCAGCGACCGGCTGATCAACACCCTGTACCTGCTGATGTTCTGGCTGGTGATTGAAGCGACGTTCGTCCGTGGTTTGAGCGTTGCGGCCCGACGCCTGGCCTATCAACGCGCCCTGGCCAAACGTCAGGCTGCCAAAGAGGCGGGCGACGGCGAAGCGGTGATCGAAGAACCAACGCTGGACATCGAGAAGGTCAACGAACAGTCCCTGCGCCTGATTCGTCTGGCATTGCTCGGCGGTTTCATCGCGGCGCTGTACTGGGTCTGGTCGGACCTGATTTCAGTGTTCTCGTACCTGGACAACATCACCCTCTACGAATACACCAGCGGCACCGGCGCCAACATGAGCATGGTGCCGATCAGCATCGGCGACCTGCTCGGAGCGCTGATCATCATTGGTATCACCTTCGCCCTGGCGCGCAACTTACCCGGCCTGCTGGAAGTGTTGGTGCTGTCCAAGCTCAATCTGGCTCAGGGCAGCGCTTACGCCACGACCACCTTGCTGTCCTACGTGATCGCCGGCGTCGGTTTTGTCACGACCCTGTCCACACTCGGCGTGAGTTGGGACAAGTTGCAATGGCTGGTGGCGGCGCTCTCGGTAGGCCTCGGTTTCGGGATGCAGGAGATCTTTGCGAACTTCATCTCCGGCATCATGATCCTGTTCGAACGTCCGGTGCGGATCGGCGACACCATCACCATCGGCAACCTGTCGGGCACGGTGAGCAAGATCCGCATTCGCGCCACGACCATCACCGACTTCGACCGCAAGGACATCATCGTCCCGAACAAGACGTTCATCACCGGGCAACTGATCAACTGGTCGCTGACCGACACCATCACCCGAGTGACCCTCAAGCTCGGCGTCGATTACGGTTCGGACCTGGATCTGGTCAGGGCCTTGTTGCTGCAAGCCGCCCGGGAAAACCCGCGCGTGCTCAAGGAACCCGAGCCACATGTGTACTTCCTGAACTTCGGTGAAAGCACCCTCGACCACGAGTTGCGCATGCACGTGCGTGACCTCGGCGACCGCAACCCGGTCATCGACGAGGTCAACCGCTTCATCAACCACGAGTTCAAGAAGCAGCACATCAACATCTCGTTCCGTCAGATGGAGGTTTACCTGAAGAACCTGCACGGTCAGGAATACAAATTGGTGCCGGTCGAGGACGAGAAGAAAACCATCGACACTCCTGACGTCCCGGAACAAGAGCCGCCGCCGACCAAACTCGACTAACCGCCTTATCCCTAGCAGAATGCTCGGACACTCTGCTGGAGATGGCCGTTGAAAGCCCTCGACGAACTGACCTTCGATAATCGCTTCGCCCGCCTCGGCGATGCGTTCTCAACCCATGTGTTGCCCGAGCCCATCGCCAACCCGCGGCTGGTGGTCGCGAGCCCCGCGGCCATGGCACTGCTGGACCTGGACCCGGCCGTGGCCGAGACGCCGGTATTCGCCGAGCTGTTCGGCGGTCACAAGCTCTGGGCCGAAGCCGAGCCACGGGCAATGATCTATTCCGGGCATCAATTCGGTTCCTACAACCCGCAACTGGGCGACGGTCGCGGCTTGTTGCTGGGCGAGGTCTACAACGAAGCCGGCGAACACTGGGACTTGCACCTCAAGGGCGCCGGACAAACGCCGTACTCGCGGATGGGCGATGGACGAGCGGTACTGCGCTCCTCGATCCGCGAGTTTCTCGCCTCCGAAGCATTGAATGCCCTGAACATCCCGACCACTCGCGCACTCTGCGTGATCGGCTCCGACACGCCGGTCTGGCGCGAAAAACAGGAACGCGCGGCCATGGTCCTGCGCCTGTCGCCGAGCCATGTACGCTTCGGGCATTTCGAGTACTTCTACTACACCAAGCGCCCCGAGCAGCAGAAAGCCCTCGGCGAGCACGTGCTGGCCATGCACTTCCCCGAATGCCTGGAACAGCCGGAACCGTACCTGGCGATGTTCCGTGAAATCGTCGAGCGCAACGCCGAACTGATCGCCAAATGGCAAGCCTATGGTTTCTGCCACGGGGTGATGAACACCGACAACATGTCGATCCTCGGCATCACCTTCGACTTCGGCCCGTTCGCCTTCCTCGATGACTTCGACGCCAACTTCATCTGCAACCACTCCGACGATCAGGGCCGCTACTCCTTCAGCAATCAAGTGCCCATCGGCCAATGGAACCTCAGCGCCCTGGCCCAGGCCCTGACGCCGTTCATCAGCGTCGACGCCCTGCGCGAAACCCTCGGCTTGTACCTGCCGCTGTACCAGGCCCACTACCTGGACCTGATGCGCCGCCGCCTCGGCCTCACCCCGCTGAAGACGACGACCAGAAGCTGCTCGAACGCCTGCTGCAACTGATGCAGAACAGCGGCGTCGATTACACGCTGTTCTTCCGCCGCCTCGGTGATGAGTCACCTGAACTGGCCGTCGCTCGCTTGCGTGATGACTTTGTCGATATCAAGGGTTTTGATACCTGGGGCGAGCTCTATGTCGCCCGGGCTGCTCGTGAAGGCGTAGTTGATCAGGAACAACGCCGCACGCGGATGCACGCGGTCAATCCGCTGTACATCTTGCGCAACTATTTGGCGCAGAAAGCTATCGATGCGGCGGAGAGTGGCGATTATGCCGAGGTCCGGCGCCTGCACGCGGTGTTGAGCAATCCGTTCACGGAGCAACCCGGGATGGAGAGCTACGCAGAGCGGCCGCCGGAGTGGGGGAAGCATTTGGAGATTAGTTGTTCGTCGTAATTTCAGATAAACACATCGACCGGTACCTTGAAGTGCTCAGCCAACCAGCGGATCTGCCGCAGGTTGAGCTGGCGCCTGCCGCTTAATATCTCCGAGACCACCGATTGGGGGCGTACGCCGGGCAGGTCGCTTCGGGTCAAACCATGCTCGCGCATCATGTAACCCAGAACCTCAGCACCACTCGCTTCGCGCATCGGGTGGTGTTGGTGATCCCACTCCGCAATCCAGTCGCCGATGATATCCACCAGACTCATCAATGGGTGCGACTCATCAAGCTTGGTCATCTCTAACAATTCGTCGAGCGCTAGTACCAACAGGTCGTAGTCTTCTTCGTTTTTTGGTTTTCGGAGCAAAGGAGCAACGTACTCCCAATGCTCGGCAGCCTTTTTGACCAAAACACTCATACCCTTCCCTCCTTCCATTTTCCCCGGTCATATTCGCGGTGATCCATCACATGCTTGATGTACAGCTTTTGATGCCCGTACCGGACATAAGCGATCAACCGTAACTTGTTGCCACCGATATCGAATACGTGAAGATCGCCTACTTTGTCGATCGCAGGAAATGAGGATTTCATAGACGCAAAATCATTTGGCTTGATCCTCTTGGCCATTCGATACCACTGATCCAACGCATTGGCCGCCTGAGGCCATTTGGCTTTAGCCTCCCGAATTGGTTTTTCGGTGAACACATGCATGCAACATCCTTATCGCATTTTGCTATGAAAGTTAATCACAGATCCGAAATATCGCAAGTTGCGATATACCTGGGCGGACCAGCGGCTCGCCCGCAACACTCAGCGTAGTGTCGACGATTGCCGCCGCACGATTGAAAATGTGAGCAGACGTCTCCAACTCAGCTTCATTAGCCTCTATTTGGAACACTCCAATGACTGACCCACTCCTCATCCCATGCCCCCACTGCAACGGCCTCAACCGCATCCCCGCCGAGCGCCTCAGCGACCATCCAAAATGTGGCCGCTGCAAGGCCGAGGTTCTACTGAGCAAACCCTTCGAATTGAAGCAAGGCGATTACGCCAGTCAGATCA
This sequence comes from Pseudomonas sp. 10S4, assembly GCF_034344865.1. Lineage (NCBI taxonomy): Bacteria > Pseudomonadati > Pseudomonadota > Gammaproteobacteria > Pseudomonadales > Pseudomonadaceae > Pseudomonas > Pseudomonas sp. 10S4. Next base: position 2,324,248 of record NZ_CP133774.1, on the reverse strand, counting down.
AGGGCGATCTGCCGTTGCTGGTGGACGTGTGGGCGGATTGGTGCGGGCCGTGCAAGTCGTTTGCACCGGTATTCGAGCAGGCCGCGGGGCAGTTGGCGGGTAAGTGTCGGTTGGCGAAGCTCGACAGTGAGGCTAACCAGCAGTTGTCGGCGCAGCTGGGGATTCGCTCGATCCCGAGTCTGATTCTGTTCAAGAACGGCCGGGAAGTGGCACGTCAGAGCGGCGCGTTTCCGCTGCCGCAGTTGATGAGTTGGTTGCGTAGCCAGGGAATCTAAGGCCACCGCAAACCAAATGTGGGAGCGGGCTTGCTCGCGAAAGCGGTGTGACAGTCAATGTGGATGTCGACTGACACACTGCTTTCGCGAGCAAGCCCGCTCCCACATGGGTTCTGCGTTACCGGCAGGAATCACGCGTTCTCTAGCAAGTTATGCAGTTCAACAAACTGCTGCGTCAGCTTGTGTCGCGGATCAAGGTGGATCAGCGGCGTGTTGGCTTGGTGCGACTCGCGCATGCGCACCGAACTGCCCAGGTACACCGGCAACACTGGCAACCCTTCGGCAATCAACTCGTCGAGGATTTGCTGAGGCAGGCTCGCCCGGGCCTGGAATTGGTTGACCACGATGCCTTCAACTTCCAGGCCTTCGTTGTGGTCTTCCTTCAATTCTTCGATTTCTGCCAGCAGGCCATACAGCGCCTGGCGCGAGAAGCTGTCGCAGTCGAAAGGAATGAGCACCCGATCAGCGGCAATCAATGCCGACACCGCGTAGAAGTTCAGCGCTGGCGGGGTATCGAGGTAGATCCGATCGTAGTCTTCGCTCAGCTCATCGAGCAGTTTGCGCAGTTTGTTGATCTTGTGTTTGGCCTCAAGCTTGGGCTGCAGGTCGGCCAACTCGGCGGTGGCGGTGATGACGTGGAGGTTGTCGAACGGAGTTTCGTAGATATCGACATGATTTTTCTTCGAGAACGGCCCGGACGACAGGGTCTGCTTGAAAAAATCGGCGATCCCCATCGGGATGTCATTACCGGTGAGGCCGGTCAGGTACTGAGTGGAGTTGGCCTGGGCATCGAGATCCACCAACAGGGTGCGATAGCCCTCGCTGGCACTGACCGCTGCCAGATTGCAGGCAATGCTGGATTTACCCACACCACCTTTCTGATTGAACACCACGCGCCGCATGTCAAAACCTCCGTGTATCAAAGAATGACCGAGTGTAGTAGTCCACGGCGTTGCTTAGCTACCTCGCGGGCAAAGGGACTACAGAGTCAGGCGCAATCTCTTGATGAAAAAGCCGCGAACTCGTGCGCTGATCGCAGACAGAGCCGACAGATCGGCCGACCTCAATGTGGACAATAGCCATACGACAGCTTTTTCACGAACCGAGCGGTACATTTGGTTGTGCAAAATGTAACCAGCATTTGCTACCCGCCCGCCGCACCGGGATAATGCGCGCCACTCGGCGTTAAGCGCCACGTAAGGTCGGCCGCAGATTGTGCGAGCCGCCGCGTCAAGGAAAGCCCGCAGGGGCGGGATGAATCTTTGTGATCAACTTCAACATCGCCCAATGGCGCGCATGGGCCCCTGGGCTCGAAAGCGTGGACGATTGGCAAGCCTGGAGCCGACAACCGGTCGTGCTCCAGAGCAGCGATGCCGCCCCTGACGTGTCGTTTTTGCCGGCCATGCAGCGCCGGCGACTCAGCCGCCTGGCGCGGATGGCCTTCAGTGTCGGCTGGCCGTTGGCCGATGGTCGGCAAGACCTACCGTTGGTCTTTATTTCCCGTCACGGCGAGACCCCGCGCACCTTCGAAATCCTCAGTGATCTGGCGGCCGATCAGCCGCTATCGCCGACTCAATTCAGTCTTTCGGTGCACAACGCGGTCATTGGCCTGTGGTCGATCATGCGCAGCGAAACCAGTGAAATGACCGCGCTCGCCGCGGCTGGCGATGGCCTTGAGCACGGCATGCTGGAGGCGGCGGCGCTGCTTTCGGAAGGCGCGCCCGCAGTGTTGCTGGTGGTAACCGAAGAACAGCCGCCCGAGGCCTACTCGACCTGGATCGACGATGTGCCGTTCCCTTATGCGGTCGGTTTGTTAGTCACACCCGGCAATGACTGGCAGCTGTCCCTGAACAGCAACCCGGACGAGTTGTCCAAAACTCACTGGCCCCATGCCTTGAATCTGTTGCGTACCCTGCTCGGCCAGCAGTCAACCTGCCAACATGCCTGGAAAAATCGTGTATGGACCTGGCAACGCAACCCGTAACTGAAAAAAACCGCGACGCCTACTACTGGCGCCTGCTGGCCACCGCCGCGAGCTTTACCCTTTTCGGGCTGGGCGGGCTGTGCCTGCGGTTGCTGGTTTTCCCGCTGCTCGGCTGCCTGCCTGGTGATGCCCAGGCTCATCGGCTGCGGGCGCGAAAGACCGTCAGTCGCTGCTTCTGGTTTTTTGTCCGGTTCATGGCCCGCAGCGGCGTGCTGACCTACGACATTCAGGGCGCGGAAAAACTCGGCCGTCCGGGGCAAATGATCATCGCCAATCACCCGTCGCTGATCGACGTGGTGTTTTTGATTGGTCTGGTGCCGCACGCCAACTGCGTGGTCAAAAAGAGTCTCTGGGAGAACCCCTTCACCCGCAGTCCGTTGCGCCGCACCGAATACATCAGCAACGACGGCAGCATGGACATGCTCGACGCCGCGGCCGACGCGCTGAAAAGCGGCCAGACCTTGATCATTTTTCCCGAGGGCACCCGCACCCAACCCGGCCAACCGCCGGCCTTTCATCGGGGCGCTGCGGCCATTGCCCTGCGGGGTGCGAAAATCCTCACCCCGGTGATCATCAAGGTCAGCCCGACCACATTGACCAAGGCCGAGCCCTGGTATCGGATCCCAAAACGCCGCGTGCACTTCAGTTTCCGTGTGGGGGCCGATATAGATCCACAGACCTTCTCCGAGCAGGGGCCTCCGCCACAGGCCTCGCGCAAGCTCAACGACTATTTGCACCATTACTTTATTAAGGAGCTCGCCGAAGATGAGCGATCTACACCGTGAAATTAAAACGCTGATCATCGACGCCCTGGGCCTCGAAGACATCAGCGTCGACGACATCGGCGACGACCAGACCCTGTTCGGCGAAGGCCTGGGCCTGGACTCGGTCGACGCCCTGGAACTCGGCCTGGCGATCCAGAAAAAGTACGGCATCAAGATCGATGCCGACGCCAAAGACACCCGTAACCACTTCTCCAATGTGGCGAGCCTTGCGGCGTTCGTCACTGCAAAACAGGCAGCTTGAGACCGGACCATGCAAACTCGTGACGACATCTTCAACACCCTGCGCGATGCGCTGGTCGAACTCTTCGAGCTGGACCCCGAGCGCGTCAGCCTGGAATCCAACCTGTACCAGGACCTGGAAATCGAAGCCTTCGACGCCGTCGACCTGATCGATCGCACCAAGCGCCAGACCGGCAAGAAAATCGCCGCCGAAGAATTCAAAACGGTGCGTACCGTCAGCGACGTGGTCGAGGCGGTCTACCGTCTGGTTCAACCGGCCGCATGAGCCGATTGATCGGCCTCGGCCTGCTGCTGGTGGGCCTGCTGTACCCCTTTGCGGTGTATTTCGGCATGGAGCATTTCGCCCCGTGGCAGTTCGGCCTGCTCCTGGGCAGCCTGTGGCTGGCTCGCGCGTTGACCGGCGTGCGGCGGCCCGGAAGCCTGTGGATGGCCATCGTCGCCATCGCGTTTTGCCTGCTGCTGGCGCTGTTCGACAGCCCGGCGCTGTTGCGTTGGTATCCGGTGCTGATCAGCGGCTTCATGTTGGCGCTATTCGGGCTGAGCCTGAAATACGGCCCGCCGATGGCCGAACGCCTGGCCCGTCTGCGTGAACCGCACCTGCCGGCCAAGGCAATTGTTTACACCCGCCAGGTCACCGTGGCCTGGAGTGTGTTTTTCTCTGCAACGGATTGTGCGCCGCCGCGCTGACCCTTTGGGCGCCGCTGAGTTGGTGGATGTTGTACACCGGCCTGATCTCCTATGGATTGATCGGCCTGATGTTTGCCATTGAATGGCTGATACGACAACGGGTACGAGGCCACCCATGAATTGGATAACACTTGAGCAACTGCTGCTCAAGGCTCAGCCGGAACGTGCCGTGACGGCCGAACCGGCGCTGAACCACGCGCAATTGTGCGAACAGGCCCTGCGCCTCGCCGCCGGCCTGCAAGCCCAGGGTGTGCAGCGCATTGCCGTGCACCTCGAAGATGGCGCCGACCTGGCGATTGCGCTGCTGGGCGCCTGGCGCGCCGGGGTCAGCGTGCTGCTGCCCGCCGACCTGCAAGCCCAGACTCGCCAGCGCTGGTCGACTGAAGTCGATCTGTGGCTGACCGATCAGGCCGATGATGCGCACTTGAGTGACTATCAGCATTCGCCAATGTCCGCCGCCGCGCTGGACCTGGATCGCTGTCAGCTCAGCCTGTGCACCTCTGGCTCCAGTGGCGAGCCCAAGCGCATCGACAAAACCCTGCGACAACTGGCCAATGAGGTTCAAGCCCTGGAGCAGCTCTGGGGCGCCGACCTGGGCTCGGCCTGCATCATCGGCAGCGTCGCCACCCAACATATTTACGGTTTGCTGTTCCGGGTGCTCTGGCCGCTGTGCGCCGGGCGGCCGTTCGTGCGCAAGCAACTGGCCTTCCCGGAAGACTTGCAGCGCGCCAGCCGCGAACACTCGGCGTTCGCCTGGGTCGCCAGCCCGGCGCTGCTCAAGCGCATGGGCGATAACCTCGACTGGCCAGCCTTGAGCGCGGTGCGCCGGGTATTTTCCTCCGGCGGCGCCCTGCCCGCCGAGGCTGCGCAAAGCCTGTTCGAACGCCTGGAGCAATGGCCGACGGAAATCCTCGGCAGCTCGGAAACCGGCGGTATTGCCTGGCGTCAGGACCAGAACCTCTGGCAGCCGTTCGCCGACGTCGTGTTGAGCCAGGACAGCGACGGCGCGTTGCTCATCGCCTCGCCCTACTTGCCGGCCGGCCACATTGAACACACCGCCGACGCTGCGCGGATTGCTGCCGACGGCCGTTTCGAACTGCTGGGACGGCTGGACCGGATCGTCAAACTGGAAGAAAAACGTATCTCGCTACCGATGCTGGAACAGGCGCTGATGGCCCACGACTGGGTCGCCGAAGCGCGCCTCGGGGTGGTTCAGGAAAACCGTGCCTCGCTGGGCGCGTTGCTGGTGCTCAGTCAGCAAGGGCTGCACGCCCTGCGCAATCAGGGTCGGCGCACCCTCACTCAAGAACTGCGTCAGCACCTGAGCCAACATTGCGAAGCCCTCGCCTTGCCTCGGCGCTGGCGTTTGCTGCGCCAGTTGCCGTTGAACGCCCAAGGCAAACTGCCCCAGGCCGACGTCGAAGCCCTGCTGCTGGCCCCACGCCCGAAGGCGCCAGAGGTGCTGGAACAGGTCGAAACCGACGGCGAGTGGAGCCTGCAACTGGCGGTGCCGCCAGACCTGGCCTACTTCAGCGGCCACTTTCCACAGGCACCGGTATTGCCCGGCGTGGTGCAGGTGGATTGGGCCTTGAGCCTGGGTCAGCAGTTGATGGACTTGCCGACTAGATTCGCCGGCATGGAAGTGCTGAAATTCCAGCAACTGGTGCGTCCAGGGGATGAAATCCAGCTGCACCTGCGGTTCGACCCGGTGCGCGGCAAGTTGTACTTCGCCTATCGCAACGACACTGCCACCTGCTCCAGCGGGCGGATCGTGCTGGAGGCGGCGAATGCTTAATCTTTGGCAATGGAAATCACTGTTGCAGTGGAGATCTCTGTGGGGAGGGAGCTTGCTCCCGCTGGGCTGCGTAGCAGACCCAAAACCAGTCGCCGCAGATTTCATTACGAGCGCTTCGCACTCGGACGGGAGCAAGCTCCCTCGCCACAATGGATTGGCGGAGGCTCTTCGCCATGCATAACCCCTGCGCCATCATCCCGGTCTACAACCACGAAACCGCCATCACCACGGTGGTCGACGCACTGCTCGCCCAAGGTTTGCCGTGCATCCTGGTAGACGACGCGAGCACCCCGGCCTGCGCAAAAGTGCTCGATCAACTGGCACAACGTGAGCACACCTACCTGATTCGCCTCACCATCAATCAAGGCAAGGGCGCCGCCGTCATGACCGGTTTTCGCGAAGCCTCGCGCCTGGGTTTCAGCCACGCCTTGCAGGTGGACGCCGACGGTCAGCATGACCTCACCGACGTCGCGGTTTTTATCGAACAGTCCCGCGCCCATCCCGAAGCCGTGATTTGCGGTTATCCGCTCTACGACGCCAGCGTGCCCAAGGGCCGTTTGTATGCGCGCTACCTCACCCACGTGATGGTCTGGATCAACACGTTGTCGTTGCAGATCCGCGATTCGATGTGCGGTTTTCGCGTCTATCCATTGCCGCCAACCCTGGCGTTGATCGACTCAGCGAAGATCGGCAAACGCATGGATTTCGACTCGGACATTCTGGTGCGCCTGGCCTGGCGCAACCTGCCGATGCAGTGGCTGCACACCAAGGTCCATTACCCGCTGGACGGCGTCTCGCATTTTCGCCTATTCCGCGACAACGTACTGATCTCGAGCATGCACACCCGGCTGTTCTTCGGCATGTTGCTGCGCGCCCCGCTGATCCTCTGGCGGCGGTGGCGAGCATGAGCACCGAGACAGACAAAAAGCACTGGGCTGACCGCGAGGAGCGCGGCAGTTTCTGGCTGATGAAATTCACCGCCCTCTGCGCCAAAGTGCTGGGCCGGCGGCTGTTGAGCCCGCTGCTGTACGGCATCGTCTTGTACTTTTTCCTGTTCGGCCGCAGCGCTCGTAAAAGCGCCTGGCAATACCAGCAACGCCTCGCCGACTGGAGTGGCCGCAATGAATTGCGCCCGACCCATTGGCGGGTTTTCGGGCAGTTCATGGCCTTCGCCGATTCGATGCTCGACAAGCTCGACGTCTGGAACGGCAAGCTGAGCATCGAGCAGATCGAAATCATCGACCCGGCGCTGTTGCGCACGCAGCTGCGCGGCGCCCGTGGGCAGATGCTGGTCGGCGCGCACCTGGGCAATCTCGAGGTCTGCCGCGCGCTGGCCGAGATCGGCGAAAAAGTCACGATGAACGTGCTGGTGCACACCAAGCACGCCGAGCAGTTCAACCGCTTGCTGGGCGAAGCCGGGGCGACCAATTTGCGGCTGATCCAGGTCAGCGAACTGAACCCGGTGATCATGCTGCAACTGCACGAACGCCTGGAGCGCGGCGAGTGGCTGGCGATTGCCGGTGACCGTGTGCCCTTGCATGGCGGGCGCAGCGTGACTGTGGATTTCCTCGGCCATCCGGCAGCGTTCCCCCAAGGTCCGTGGCTGCTGGCCGGTTTGCTCAAATGTCAGGTCAATCTGTTGCTGTGTTTGAAGAAGCCGACCGGCGACTATCGACTGACCCTCGAACCGTTCGCCGAGGCCGTGGTGTGGAAGCGCAGCGACCGCGAACAGGTCATTCATCAGTGGGCATCCCGCTACGCCGAACGCTTGGGTCACTATTGCCTTGAAGCGCCCCAACAATGGTTCAACTTTTACCCTTTCTGGAAGACCGATGACGACGCCAACGCTTGAGCCGGTAACCTTCGGCGAACTCCCTTGCGCATCGAAGACGTGCTGGCCCTGGCCAACCGTCAGGCGCCGACGCAGTTGCAGGGCGACCCTGAATACCGCGAGCGCATCGCCAAGGGTGCGCGCTTCCTGGATTCGCTGCTGGACAAGGAAGGCGTGATCTACGGCGTGACCACCGGTTACGGCGATTCCTGCGTAGTCGCGGTGCCGCTGCATCACGTCGAAGCACTGCCGCGTCATCTGTACACGTTCCACGGCTGTGGCTTGGGCAAACTGCTCGACGCCCAGGCCACCCGCGCAGTACTCGCGGCGCGTTTGCAGTCACTGTGCCACGGCGTGTCCGGGGTGCGCGTGGAACTGCTGGAACGCCTGCAAGCGTTCCTGGAACACGACATCCTGCCGCTGATCCCGGAAGAAGGCTCGGTGGGCGCCAGCGGTGATTTGACGCCGCTGTCCTACGTAGCCGCGACATTGTCCGGCGAGCGCGAAGTGATGTTCCGTGGCGAACGTCGCGAAGCCGCCGACGTGCATCGCGAACTCGGTTGGCAGCCGCTGGTGCTGCGGCCTAAAGAAGCCCTGGCACTGATGAACGGCACCGCCGTGATGACCGGCATCGCTTGCCTGGCCTTCGCCCGCGCCGATTACCTGCTGCAACTGGCCACGCGCATCACCGCGTTGAACGTGGTGGCGCTGCAAGGCAATCCTGAGCATTTCGACGAACGCCTGTTCGCTACCAAGCCGCATCCGGGGCAGATGCAAGTCGCCGCATGGCTGCGCAAAGACCTGGCCATCGACGCGCCGACCGCGCCGTTGCATCGTCTGCAAGACCGCTACTCGCTGCGTTGCGCCCCGCATGTGCTCGGCGTGTTGGCCGACAGCCTGAACTGGCTGCGTTCGTTCATCGAGATCGAGCTCAACAGCGCCAATGACAACCCGATCATCGACGCCGAAGCCGAACGCGTGCTGCACGGCGGGCACTTCTACGGCGGCCACATCGCGTTCGCCATGGACAGCCTGAAAACCCTCGTCGCCAACGTTGCTGACTTGCTGGATCGGCAACTCGCGCTGCTGGTGGACGAGCGTTACAACCACGGTTTGCCGAGCAACCTGTCTGGCGCCACTGCCGACCGCGCCATTGCTCAACCACGGCTTCAAAGCCGTGCAGATCGGCACCAGCGCCTGGACCGCCGAAGCCCTGAAAAACACCATGCCGGCCAGCGTGTTCTCGCGTTCCACCGAGTGCCACAACCAGGACAAGGTGAGCATGGGCACCATCGCCGCCCGCGATGCGATCCGTGTGCTGGAGCTGACCGAACAAGTCGCCGCCGCCACCCTGCTGGCCGCCAACCAAGGCGTCTGGCTGCGCAGCCAGGTTGAGGACGCACGGCCACTGCCACCATCCCTGGCCGCGATGCACGAAGAGCTGGCCAAAGACTTCCCGCCGGTCATCGAAGACCGTGCCCTGGAAGGCGAATTGCGTCTGTGCCTGAAACGAATCGCCGAGCAACACTGGAGGCTGCATGCGTAGCAAGGGAGTGCTTCACGCCGATACGGAAATCCTCGTGCCGTTCTTTGACGTCGACACCATGAACGTGGTCTGGCACGGCCATTACGTCAAATACCTGGAAGTCGCCCGGTGTGCGCTGCTGGACAAGCTCGGCCACAACTACACCGCCATGGTCGAGTCGGGTTTTGCCTGGCCGGTGATCGACCTGCAACTGCGCTATGTGCGCGGTGCGGTGTTCGGCCAGAAGATCAACGTGCGCGCAAGCCTGGTGGAGTGGGAAAACCGCCTGAAGATCAATTATCTGATCAGCGATCTGCAAACCGGTGAGCGCCTGACCCGCGCCGTTTCCGTGCAGGTCGCTGTCGACATGAGCAGCCGTGAGATGCAATTGGCCTCGCCGAAAGTGTTCACCGACGCTGTAGAAAGGATGCTGCCATGAACACCGGTATCGATACCTCTTCTGAGGCCAACCCAGTCCCCTGTGGCGAGCGAGCTTGCTCGCGCTTGAGTGCTCAGCACTCACAATCAGGGCAATGGTTGGCAAGTTTTTGGGGCCGCTTCGCAGCCCAGCGCGAGCAAGCTCGCTCGCCACGTTTTTCAGCGATCACGTGTCTGACCGTGTTGGCGCTACTAGGGCTGCCATCGCTCGCGCAGGCCTTCGACCTGCAACAACTCAGCGATCAGCTAGCCAAGCCGGATGTGATCCACGGCAACTTCGTCCAGGAAAAACACCTGCGCGCCCTGCCCCAGCCGCTGACCAGCAAGGGCACCTTCGTCCTCGCTAAAAATCACGGCTTGCTCTGGCTGCTGAAAACCCCGCTGCAACAGGATTACCGCATCAACGCCAAGGGCATCGCCCGGCGTGACGCCAGCGGCTGGCAACTGCTGCCGGGCAAGAGCGCCGGTGCCGAGCAGAACCGTTTGTTCCTCGCCGTACTGCAAGGTGACAGCAGCGGTTTGCAACGGGATTTCGAGCTGTCGCTGAGCGGCGATGCGCAGAAATGGAAGCTGACCCTCACCCCGCGCTCGATGCTGCTCAAGCAAGTGTTCAACCAGATCAACATCGACGGCGGCGAGTTGGTGAACAGCATCGAACTGCTGGAAACCCAGGGAGACAGCACCCTCATGCGCATGCAGGACAGCACTAGCGCCCAACCGTTGAGTGACGCGGAGCAACATGACTTTGCCGAGTGAACGGATGCTCCCACGGCTGTTCCTGATCCTGCTGCTGGCGGTGCTCGCGCTCGCCGGCTGGCAATGGCGTGACGGCGCACCGCTGTCGGCCAACCTGATGGAACTGGTGCCAGGTACGGCGCCGGACGCGCTGGAACTGCGCGCCGAACAACGCATGCAAGAACCGCTGAACCGCGAAATGCTGGTGCTGGTCGGCCATACCGATCGCCAGCAAGCCGTGGCCATGGCGCAGAAACTCGGCGAGCAATGGCAGGCCAGCGGTCTGTTCGAAAAGGTCCAATGGACCCTGCAAGCCGACTTGCCGGCGCTGCGCACGCAGCTGCTGCAAGGTCGGCTGGCGATGCTCTCGGACGCGGATCGGCAACAACTGATCGAGCATCCCGACGCTTTCATTCAACAGCGCGTGCAAGCGCTGTTCGACCCGTTCACCGGTTTCAGCCTGGTGCCGAGCCAGGATGACTGGCTGGGCCTGACCGGGCGCATCCAGAACAGCCAGCCACAACACGGCGCGGTGCAACTGGACATCGGCAGCGGTGCCTTGGTCGCCGATGCAGACGGCAAGAGTTGGGTGCTGCTGCGAGCGCGGACCACCGGCAACGCCTTCGACATGAACCTGCCGCTGCAAGTGGCCGCACTGCTCAAACACAGTCGTGAAGAAGCGGCTCAGGGCGACGTGCAGTTGCTCGCTGCCAGCGGCTTGCTCTATGCGGCCAACGGTCAGCAACAAGCGACCAGGGAAATGACTTGGGTCGGTGGCGGCGCCACACTCGGCATCCTGTTGTTGCTGTTGCTGGCCTTCCGGCGGCTGCGCGTGTTGCTCGCGTTTGTCCCGGTGCTGGTGGGCATGCTGTTCGGTGGAGTGGCCTGCATCGCGCTGTTCGGCCATCTGCACGTGATGACATTGGTGCTCGGTTCCAGCCTGATCGGCGTTGCCGTCGATTACCCGTTGCACTACCTGTCCAAGAGCTGGAGCCTGAAACCCTGGAACAGTTGGCCAGCCCTGCGCCTGACCTTGCCGGGGCTGACATTGAGCCTGATCACCAGTTGCATCGGCTACCTCGCCCTGGCCTGGACGCCGTTCCCGGCGCTGACCCAAATCGCCGTGTTCTCCGCCGCCGGCCTGTTCGGCGCCTACCTGTCGGCGGTGTGCCTGCTGCCGGCCCTGCTCAAGGGCACTGACCTGCGGCCGGCGCAATGGCCGCTGCGGGTTGCCGAGTTTCTGGTGAACCTGCGTGAAGCGCTTCTCCAACGCGCTCGCACGCCAGTGTTGCTGGCGCTGCTGATCGTCTTCTGTGTCGGCGGTCTGTTGCAACTCAGCACCAAGAACGACATTCGCCAATGGGTCGGTATGCCGCAACACCTGACCGACGAAGCCCAGACCATCGCGCGCATTACCGGCTACCAACCCACCAGCCAGTTCTTCCTGATCCGCGCCGCCAACCAGCAAGAATTACTCGAACGCCAAAGCGCCCTGACTGATCGCCTGGAGCAACTGGTCAACCTCGACAAACTCCAGGGCTTTCTGTCCCTCAATCAACTGGTCAGCCAGCCAAGTGAGCAGAAGCAAGTACGTGAAGCGCTAAATAAACTGCCGCAATTCTGGCAACCGTTGCTCGACGTCGGCGTACCAGTCGAGGCGCTGCAAGCCGAACTGGCGAAGTTGCAAGCGCTGCCCACCGAAGACATCGATGCAGCGCTGGCCGGGCCGTTAGCCGAACCTTATCGCACCCTGTGGCTGGGGCCGACCGCTGACGGCGGCGTGGCAGCCATGATCAGCCTGCAAGGCTTGAACAACCCGTCGCTGCTGCGGGTTCAGGCGCTGGATTTACCGGGCGTGCAATTGGTGGATCGCCTCGGCGAGCTGAATAAGGTCTTCGCTGCTACGCAGATCAGCGCCGCTGAATTGAAACTCGCCTCCTGCGTGCTGATCGTGCTGGTGTTGATCCTGCCGTTCGGCCTCAGCGGCGCGTTGCGCATCGTCGCCCTGCCATTGCTCGCCGCACTGTGCAGCCTCGCCAGCCTCGGTTGGCTCGGCCAGCCGCTGACACTGTTCAGCCTGTTCGGCCTGCTGCTGGTGACGGCCATCAGCGTCGATTACGCGATCCTCATGCGCGAACAAGTCGGCGGTGCCGCTGTGAGCCTGCTGGGCACCTTGCTGGCGGCGTTGACCACTTGGCTGTCGTTCGGGTTGCTGGCGGTGTCGAGTACGCCGGCGGTGAGCAACTTCGGTCTATCGGTGAGCCTCGGGCTGGCGTTCAGCTTCATCCTCGCGCCATGGGCCGGGCGTCACGTCCATGCCACTGCCGTCGCGGAGCCGGCAGCATGATGATCGTGCTGTTTTGGGCGATGGCGCTGGGGCTGTTCGCCGTCGCGACCCGCGTCGGCCGGCATTTCGGGTTGATCCCGATTGTCAGCCAATTGCTGCTGGCGACGTTTGGCTTGCCGCTGTTGATGTATTTCTGGATCGAGCCGGGCTGGCAGCTCAGCGGCGCCGATCTGATCTCGCCGGTATGGCTGAAAAACCTCTACAGCCTGAGTTTCGCCTTGCTGCTGGGACACATCCTCAGCGACGTGATCGACCTGCAACTGGATCGCCAGAGCCTGAAAATCGCCCTGCCGAGTTTCTGCCTGCCCTTCGCCTGCGGGCTGGCGACAGCGGTCTGGCTGTTGCCGACGCAATCGTGGATCAGCTCGTTGGCGGTCGGTTTGGTGTTCGCCATCACCGCGATCCCGGTGTTGTACCTGTACCTGCGACACATCAACTACCCGCCCGCCGCCACCCGGCGTTTGGTGCAAACCGCGATCCTCATCGACCTCACGTGCTGGACGTTGTTCGGCTTCGCCCAAGGCAGCCTGCACCTGAGCAGTTTGCTGCTGCCACTGGCCGGCGCGTGCCTGCCGTTGCTGTTGCGCCTGCTCGGTTTGCGCCAACCGCTGCTGCACAGCGGCTGCTTCTTCGCGCTGCTGGTTGTGGCCGAGCATTTCAAGCTCAACGCACTGATTTTCGGCATCGGCTATCTGCTGTGCATGGCCGTGCTCAAAGTGCCGCTGGTGTTGCCGTTGCCGGCGGTCTGGATGAATCGCTTGCAGACCTGGATCGCCATCCCGCTGATTCTCACGTTCGGCATCGTGCAGATCGACGTGCACAGCGCCATGGCCAGCCTCGGCTGGTTGCAACTGACCGCGCTGCTGTTATTCCCGATCATCAGCAAACTGCTGGGCAACTGGCTCGGCCTGGGCTGGGCCGGCGCCTCGTTTGACGGCGCCAGCCGCTGGCGGGAAAGCCTGCTGCTGAACATTCGTGGCTTGAGCGAGATCGTCTTTCTCAACCTGCTGCTGCAACAACAACTCATCAGCCCGGCGTTGTACTTCGCGCTGATGTTGATGGGCCTGATCGCAACATTGCTGCCGGCGTTGGCCGGCATGCACCGAATCCCGCTGAATATCGCCGCCCCGGCAAGGAGCTCCCGTGCCAACCGTTGAAATGGAACGTCGTCAGGTTGTGGTCATCGGCGCAGGCCCTTCGGGCGCCATCGCCGCCGCACTGCTCAAGCGCAAGGGTCACGATGTATTGGTGATCGAGCGCCAACATTTTCCAAGGTTTTCCATCGGTGAAAGCCTGTTGTCCCATTGCCTCGATTTCGTCGAAGAGGCCGGCATGCTTGAAGCGGTGAACGCCGCTGGTTTTCAGATAAAAACCGGCGCTGCGTTCGCGTGGGGCGAGCAGTACAGCGACTTCGATTTCGGCGACACGTTCAGCAACGGCAAGCCGACCACGTTTCAGGTGCAACGCGCCGATTTCGACAAGTTGCTGGCCGATCAAGCAGCGTTGCAAGGTGTGGAATTGCGTTACGGCGAAGCCATCGTCAGCGCTGATTTCGACCTGCCGAAACCGCAGCTGAATGTGCTGCGCGAGGACGGCAGCGAGTATCGCGTCGAAGCCGACTTCGTGCTCGACGCCAGCGGCTACGGCCGCGTGCTGCCGCGCCTGCTCGACCTCGAAGCACCGTCGAATTTCCCGGTGCGCCAAGCCGTGTTCACCCACGTTGAGGACCTGATCGACAACCCGGCCTTCGACCGGACCAAGATCCTCGTCACCACCCATCCGACCCATCGCGACATCTGGTTCTGGACCATCCCGTTCAGCAACGGCCGGTGCTCGGTGGGTGTGGTGGCCGCCGCCGAACATTTCGACGGTCGTACCGACAATCTGGACGAATGCCTGCGCGGCTTTATCGCCGAAACCCCAAGCCTGGCCGGTGTGCTGAACAACGCGGTGTGGGACACCCCGGCGCGGACCATCGGCGGCTACTCGGCCAACGTCAAAACCCTGCACGGCCCGGGCTTTGCGCTGCTGGGCAACGCGGCGGAATTCCTCGACCCGGTGTTCTCCTCTGGTGTGACCATCGCGATGCGCTCGGCGAGCATGGCCGCCGGCGTATTGCATCGCCAATTGCAGGGTGAAAGCGTCGACTGGCAGACCGAGTTCCGCCGCCCCGCTCAAACGTGGCGTCGACACCTTCCGCTGCTACGTCGAAGGCTGGTACGCCGGGACCTTCCAGGACGTGATTTTCCATGATGGCAGCTCACCGGACATCCGCCGGATGATCGCCTCGATCCTCGCCGGTTACGCCTGGGATGAACGCAATCCGTTCGTCAGCGAAGCGAAGCGTCGGTTGAAGGTGATTTCGGAAATCTGTGCAAGGGATGCGACATGAGTTACCTGAGCGACAACTACGTCGAAGAAACCAAATTCGGTTTCTGGTTCCTGCGCAGCCACACCTGGCAGCACCATGTGCTGCGGGTGGCAATCAACGACCTGCGCAACCTGTTCAGCGATTCGCTGCCCAGCAACCCGGTGTTGCTGGATGCCGGTTGCGGCCAGGGCAAGTCGTTCCAGTACCTGCGCCAGACTTTTTCGCCGCAACGCCTGATCGGTGTCGATGCCGACCCGCACAGCCTGCACCTCAGCGGAGAAGAGGCGGCGCGTCAGGGCATGACGGTGGAGCTGATCGGCAGCGACTGCGCGACGCTCAACGTGGCCAACGCCAGCGTCGACCTGCTGTTCTGTCACCAGACCTTTCATCACCTCGTCGAACAGGACTTGGCCCTGGCCGAGTTCTATCGCGTGCTCAAGCCGGGCGGCTATCTGCTGTTCGCCGAGTCCACCGAGGCTTACATTGATACGTGGGTGATTCGCTGGTTGTTCCGTCATCCGATGCACGTGCAGAAGAGTGCAGCCGGGTATCTGGAAATGATTCGCCAGCAGGGTTTTGAATTCGGCCCGCAGAATGTGTCTTATCCGTACTTGTGGTGGAGCCGCGCAAAGGATTTCGGGCTGTTTGAACGTTTTGGTTTGCGTAAGCCGAAGCCGTTTGGCCAACGGGAAGAAACCCTGGTCAATGTCGTGGCGCGCAAACCTCTTGAAGGTGTTGTTTGATGTCTAGCGCAATTCAAAACTGTGGGAGCGGGCTTGCTCGCGAAAGCGGTGTGTCAGTCGACATCATTGGTGAATGTCAGACCGCCTTCGCGAGCAAGCCCGCTCCCACAGGGTTTGCGGTGCTGCTGAGATTTGTACTGCTGGGTTTTGCCCTGCTGCTGAGCGCTTGCGCCAGCCGCGCGCCGCTGCCCGAGCACAGCCCGACGCTGGCGTTGCCTTTGCAATTGCACATCCAGCGTTTGATGGCTGACCAGCGTCAGGACTGGGTGTTAGTGATCCAGCAGGAAGGTCCGGGCCTGCGTTGGTCGATGATGGATTTGCTCGGCATTCCCCAGGCTCGGCAGAAGTTGATAGACGGGCAATGGCAGGCCGATGGTCTGCTGCCGCCGAACCCGGAAGCCCGGGAACTGTTCGCCGCGCTGTTGTTTGCGCTAACGCCCGAAGGCGAGTTGCACAGTAACTATCCCACTGCATCGCAGCATGGCGGGCAACGCGTGTTGCCAGAGCGCTGGGACGTTCGTTATGCGCACCCCTTGAGTTTTGAATTGAACCTGCCAAAAGGCCCGAAATACCAAGTCACGCCACTGAGCGCAGACACACCATGACCGCCTATTTGAACGCACTGGGGGTGATCTGCTCTCTGGGCCGCGACAAACAGGCAGTCGCCCGCAATCTGTTTGCCGGCGATTGCTCCGGTATGCAAAGCGAGTCTGGCTGGGTGGCGGAACGTTCGTTGCCGGTGGCTGCGGTTCACGGTGAACTGGCACCGATTCCGCCTGAGTTGATCGAGCAACGCAGCCGCAATAATCAACTGCTGCTGGAAGCGGCGCTGCAAATTCGTCCAGAGATCGATCAAGCGATTCAGACCTACGGCCGCGAACGCATCGGCGTCGTGCTTGGCACCAGCACTTCGGGCATCGACGAAGCCAGTCGCGGATTGGCCCATTACATTCGTGAGCATGAGTTCCCCGCCGACTACAACTATCAGCAGCAGGAGCTCGGCGCGCCGGCAAACTTCCTCGCCGATTGGCTGCAATTGAGCGGCCCGGCCTATGTGATTTCCACCGCTTGTACTTCCAGCGCCCGAGCCTTGATGAGCGCCCAGCGCTTGCTCGATCTGGGCATGTGCGACGCTGTGCTGTGTGGCGGTGTCGACAGTTTGTGCAAACTGACGCTCAACGGTTTCTCGGCTCTGGAAGCAGTGTCCGAGCAGCGCTGCAACCCGTTTTCCGCCAACCGTAACGGCATCAACATCGGCGAAGCGGCGGTGCTGTTTTTGATGAGCAAAAGTGCTGGCGACGGCCCCTCGATTCGCCCTGCTCGGCAGCGGCGCCAGCTCTGATGCGCACCACATTTCCGCACCGGAACCAACCGGCCGTGGCGCCCGGCAAGCGATGTACCAGGCCTTGAGCCGTGCCGCGCTGCAACCGTCGCAAATCAGTTACCTGAACCTGCACGGCACCGCCACTCAACACAACGACGCCATGGAAAGCCTGGCCGTGGCCGCGTTGTTTCCGGACGGCGTGCCGTGCTCGTCGACCAAGCCGATGACCGGTCACACCCTCGGCGCCGCCGGTGCCCTGGAAGCGGCGTTCTGCTGGTTGAGCCTGAGCGCCGACAATCCCGAACACGCCCTGCCGCCGCACGTCTGGGACGGCCAGCCCGCCCCCGACCTGCCGGCGCTCAATTGGGTGACCCCGGCCACTCGCCTGGCGTCCATTGCACCTCGCTACCTGATGAGCAATTCGTTTGCCTTCGGTGGCAATAACGTCAGCCTGATTATCGGAGACGCCCCATGATTGACTGGCCGATCGCCGAACTGCTGCCTCACGCTGGCGACATGATCCTCATCGAGCAGATCCTGTCGTTCGATGACGAGCAGATTCACACCCGCCTCACCGTCAAACCCGATGGCCTGTTCAACCGTCCCGACGGCAGCCTGCCGGCCTGGGTCGGCATCGAACTGATGGCCCAAAGTGTGGCGGCTTACGCCGGTTGCCATGCCCGTGCGCGCGGCGATGCGGTGGAGCTGGGCTTCCTGCTCGGCACCCGCAAATTCGAATGCAACGTCGAACACTTTCCTGCCGGCACCGAGCTGACCATCCACGGGCTGCGCTCGCTGGAAGACGACAGCGGCATGGGCGTATTCGAATGCCACATCAACGCCCCCGGCATCCACGCCACCGCCCGGCTCAACGTGTACCGCCCGCCCCAGGCGGCGCAATATCTTCAAGAAATCCAAGGAGTCGAGTGATGACTGAATTCGTACTGGTCACCGGCTCCAGCCGTGGCATTGGCCGCGCTATCGCCCTGCGTCTGGCCCAGGCTGGCCACGACATCGTGCTGCATTGCCGCAGCGGTCTGGCCGAGGCCGAGGCCGTGAAGGCCGAAATCGAAGCGCTGGGCCGCAACGCCCGCGTGCTGCAATTTGATGTGTCTGACCGCGCCAGTTGCAAAGCCATTCTCGAAGCTGACGTTGAAGCTCACGGCGCCTATTACGGCGTGGTGCTCAACGCCGGGTTGACTCGCGACGGTGCTTTTCCGGCGCTGAGCGAGGATGATTGGGATGTGGTGATGCGCACCAACCTCGACGGTTTCTACAACGTGCTGCACCCGGTGATGATGCCGATGATTCGTCGTCGCGCCGCCGGGCGAATTGTTTGCATCACCTCGGTTTCCGGGTTGATCGGCAACCGTGGCCAGGTCAACTACAGCGCCTCCAAGGCGGGTTTGATCGGCGCGGCGAAAGCGTTGGCGATCGAACTGGGCAAGCGCAAAATCACCGTTAACTGTGTCGCACCCGGCCTGATCGACACCGCCATGCTCGACGAAAACGTGCCGGTGGAAGAACTGATGAAAATGATCCCCGCACAACGCATGGGCACACCTGAAGAGGTGGCCGGTGCGGTGAATTTCCTGATGTCGGCGGAAGCCTCGTACATCACCCGGCAGGTTCTGGCCGTCAACGGAGGCCTGTGCTGATGAAGCGCGTCGTCGTCACCGGCATGGCCGGCATCACCTCACTGGGCAGCGACTGGGAAACCATCGCCGCCAACTTCAAAGCCAACCGCAGCGGCATTCGCCGGATGGACGAGTGGGACCGCTTCACTGAACTCAACACCCGTCTCGCCGGGCCGATCGATGACTTCAAAGTGCCAAGTCACTGGACCCGCAAGCAACTGCGCAGCATGGGTCGCGTCTCGCGGCTCGCTGTGGGTGCTGCTGAGCAAGCGTTGGCCGACGCGGGGCTGTTGGGCGATGAATCGATCAAGGACGGGCGCATGGGCGTCGCCTGTGGTTCGTCCACCGGCAGCACCGACGAGATAAAAGCGTTCGGCAACATGCTGCTCAACTCGGTAGCCGAAGGCCTGAACGCCAACTCCTATGTGCGGATGATGCCGCACACCACAGCAGCGAATATCAGCATCTTCTTCGGCCTCACCGGCCGGTTGATCCCGACGTCCAGCGCCTGCACCAGCGGCAGCCAGGGCATTGGCTACGCCTACGAGTCGATCAAGTTCGGCCGCTTGCCGCTGATGCTGGCCGGCGGCGCCGAAGAACTGTGCCCGACCGAAGCGATGGTCTTCGACGCGCTCTACGCCACCAGCCTGAAAAACGACGCGCCGCAAACCAGCCCACGGCCGTACGACAAGGACCGTGACGGCCTGGTGATCGGTGAAGGCGGCGGCATGTTGGTGCTCGAAGAACTCGAACACGCTTTGGCCCGTGGCGCACACATCCATGCCGAACTCGTCGGTTTCGGCAGCAACGCCGATGGCCAGCACACCACCCGTCCAGAGCAAGCGACCATGCGCCGCGCCATGGAACTGGCCCTGGAAGACGCCGGTTTGCAGCCGTCGGACATCGGCTACGTAAACGGTCACGGCACCGCGACCGAACAGGGCGACATCGCCGAAACACAGGCAACCAGTTCGTTGTTCGGCGAGCACATGCCGATCAGCTCGCAGAAAAGCTTCCTCGGCCACACCCTCGGGGCCTGCGGTGCGCTGGAATCCTGGTTCAGCATCGAAATGATGAACCGCGACCTGTACGTGCACACTTTCAACCTCGACGAGGTCGACCCGCACTGCGGCAAGCTCGACTACCTGCGCGGCGAGTTCCGGCAGATGAGCAACCAGTACGTAATGAACAACAACTTCGCCTTCGGCGGCGTCAACACCTCGCTGATCTTTCGCCGCTGGTCGTAACCGTATTAATCAAGGTCAAGGAGACCTCCATGCACGTCAAGAAACTCGCCGCGGCCGCCACCCTGCTGATCTGCGCCCTACCGGCCGTCAGCCAGGCCCGCGACACCACGGTGTACCTGCCTCTCGATAAAGCCGTTGCCGAGGCCACCCGCACCGGCAAAATCGATGGCAGCGTGAAATTCTACCTGGCCGGCAACACCCCGACCGGCACCGTCACCGTCGTCAGCCCCGGCGCCGTGACCAACAAGAAAACCAACGCCTTCAACAAGACCGACGCAGTCGCCTGCGAATGGGTCGCGCAATCGGCCATCATCAGCCTGTTCCAAGCGGCCAAGGGCGCTGGTGCTAACGCGGTGACCAACATTGTCAGCTTCTACAAGAGCAATGAGCGTAAGGATGCAACGAACTATGAATGCCACGCTGGCGCGATCATGGCGGGCGTTGCGTTGAAAGGGGATTTGGCGAAGGTTCAGTAAGGGTCTTGATGCCCAATCCTGTGGCGAGCGAGCTTGCTCGCGCTGGGCTGCGAAGCAGCCCCAAAACTCAGACAGTCACTGAAGATTTTTGTGAGCGCTGCGCACTCAAACGGGAGCAAGCTCCCTCGCCACAATGGGAGCAGTCCGACAGGTGTTGCCCAAAAGCAAAAATTCAAAAGATCGCAGCTTTCGCAGCACCTACCGCCAGGAAACAAACCTGCCCTTGCGCGTCCCTTGCGGATAAATGGAGCGCGTGGCCTTGTCCAGATGACCACCCTGACGCACAAAACTGACCGCTTCGTGGTTGCGACGACTGCGCATCCAGGTGATCCATTGCAACAGTTCAGAGTGCCCCAACGTTTCGATCAATAACAAAAACTGCTCACGCCAACGCGTACTGGCGCCCATGCCCAGCCCTGAGCGCCGTTTAAGGTCCGGGATACTTAGGCCATCCATCACCCCTTGCACGAAATCAACCCAGAGTTCAGGTCGGATCATCCCGACCAGCGGCGTCCCGGACAAAACGGAAAAGCAGGTCACACAAGGATCGCACTTGAACTTCGGGCGAATGCCTTTAATTCGATAGGTCCGCTCTCCCCCGCACCTCGGGCATGTCGCGTGCTGCGCATTCAGCATCGTCTCGATCCACGTGATAACCGCTTGCTGTTGCAGCGCAATGTGCTCGGGCGGTTGCAGGTTTTTTCGGTAATGGCGTGTCGTCCACCACTGGTACAACTCAGGACACTCCTCGGCCATCACCTCACCGACCGCCGCCCCCCAGTTGAAGTAAACCTTTGGGGTCACGCCCAAACGAGAGGCTATCTGGACGCTGGACCAACCGGCCAGCAGGTACACCGCAAACGTAGACCACAGGTCCATGCGGTGCATGTTTGCAAAAGGAGAATCGCTCAAACTGTTGCAACTCTTACGACAGGAGCCGCAGTAGTAACGCGGGAGCCGTTGCCGGGCCAGAGGGGTCTGGAGAGTCACATCGGTTTTGCCGCACCAAGGGCAATAACGCACTCGCCGATGCGGCAACTCGTGCAGATAGCGGATCAAGCGATTGGCGTCGGGGCGCAGGTTTGCCGGGAGGCAGACGTCGTGGTCCGGTAGATCGTCGCAACCGGGGATTGGCAGTGAGGGGAGTTGGGTCACGATTGTCTCTAAGCCCGCTCCTTGAGCAACGCTTGTTCTGCCTGCGCGGCCAGTTCAGCCTCGCGTTTGGTGATGGCTTCTTCAAGTTTCGGGGAGCGTTTTGCCCATTGTTCTGGGGGTAGTGGTTTTGACCATTCGGTGATGTCGGGATAGGGCAGGTCGGGGGGCGGATTTAGCTTCCAACGTTCGAGCACGTCGATCAGCAGCGTATTGAAAATGAAGATCCCGCAGAACCCTTCCCAGAGGGCTGTTACTAACCACCCCCTGAGTTTCGCGGCCTTGATCAGATCTTCCAGGTAAGTAGCCCATATTCCTTTTGACCTGTCGAAACGTGCGGTTTGATCCTCAACAGCGTGTGGACCAATCTCCATGTAACTGCGCATGCACTCCCACAACGCCATCGCCGTAGTGCCGCCGCCACAGTTGAAGCCTAGCGAGAAATGTTTGTTGTCTTCCTTGGCCAGCGGGTCAGGGTTTTCGAAGCCAACGATCAGTAAACCCATCGTGGCTCTGCCAGCTTGGCTGACCGACGATTGCTGCGTGGCGGCTGCGGTGACGCTTTCCCAAGGCACGATCCAGTACTCGCCGTCTTCGCGGGGGACGCAGACTTCTCGACGTTGGCGGTTGAAGCGCACGGGTAAGGGCACTTCGCGGAATAGACATTGAATCAAAAACAGCGTTGGGATCCCGACAATAACGGAGCCGAGAATCAAAATATCTTGGCTGAAGTCAGAATTGAGATTTCTAGTGAAGAAAGACATGGCTAGAACTACCATCACCATCGGCCACAGCATCATCACCACCGAACCGATGCTGTAATTTCCAACATCGAGAAACACCTCGTTCTTGCGCCAAATGATATTAAGCACATCAGAGGGCTTTCTACCCGTAGGGATCGGCAATGGCGCCAGATAGTCATTACGCGAAAACATCCGTTTTTTCGTGGTGCCTGCCGGTGGCGTGCTCATCCCGCGTCCTTGGACTGAACTGCCAGTTCAGCCTCGCGCGTGGCTATGGCTTCCTCCAGTTCCGGGGAGCATTTGGCCCATTGTTCCGGAGGGAGTGGTTTTGACCATTCGATGATGTCGGGATAGGGCAGGTCGGGGGGCGGATTTAGCTTCCAACGTTCGAGCACGTCGATCAGCAGCGTGTTGAAAATAAAGATTCCACAGAACCCTTCCCAGAGGACTGTTACGAACCAACCTCTGAGTTTCGCGGCCTTGATCAGATCGTCCAGGTAGGTTGCCCATATTCCTTTTGACCTGTCGAAACGTGCGGTTTGATCCTCAACAGCGTGCGGACCAATCTCCATGTAACTGCGCATGCACTCCCACAACGCCATCGCCGTAGTGCCGCCGCCACAGTTGAAGCCTAGCGAGAAATGTTTGTTGTCTTCCTTGGCCAGTGGATCAGGGTTTTCGAAACCAATGATCAGTAAGCCCATCGTCACTTTGCCGGCCTGGCTGACAGACGACTGCTGAGTGGCGGCTGCTGTGACACTTTCCCAAGGCACGATCCAGTACTCGCCATCATCGCGGGGGACGCAGACTTCTCGGCGTTGGCGATTGAAACGCACAGGTAAGGGGACTTCGCGAAAGAGGCTTTGAATCAAAAATAACGCTGGAACGCCTGTAATGATTGAGCCTGCTACCAATATGTCTTGGCTAAAATCGCCAGAGGCGATATTGCGTGTGAAATAAGCCATAACTAAAAACAGCATCACCACCGGCCACAACACCATCACGGCCGAGCCGATGCTATAGCTACCAATATCCAAAAACACATCGTTCCTGCGCCAAATAATGTTGAGCACGTCCGAGGGTTTTCTACCCGTAGGAATTGGCAATGGAGCCAGGTAGTCATTGCGCGAAAACATCCGTTTTTTCGTTGTGCCTGCCGGTGGCATGCTCATTGTTTGTCCTTGGGTTGCAGGTAAATGGCGCCGGGGTGGTCCTCGCCGAGCGCGTAGTTCGGTACACGATCAAGTTGCGGCGTTGGGTCAGCCCGCAGCTCTATCACGCCAGTGGTGTCATTCAGGGTAAAGGCCAGCCCTAGTTCACCTCCGATAAAAGTGCGGGCACCGAGCATCGAGATCAATGGCGTGCGATAGCGCAACCTTAGCGAAACAGTGCTGGGTGTCGTGCCCAATACGTTGCTCAGTTCTTTGAAGGGACCACTCAGCCGTAAGCCCTGACCTTCCTTGTGCGGTATCCACTGACAGACGCTGCTGGACAACCAGTGAGGCGTCATGTCTCGCCAAGGGCGCGGTGACTTGTAGTGGTTGATTGGGCTATTTTTGATCAGGTCGCGGGAGCGCTGGGTATCCACTGGGTCACCGACCATGCTCAGTTCCAGGTAGACACTGCCGGGCTCCGCCCCTGGCAATTCGATGGTCAGGGCATTGATGGAGCTGACGGTAGCCAGCCCGGAGGGGCCGTTACCACTACCCATATCCGAGCTACTTTGCATACTGACCCGAGGCGCATAAAGAATGCGGTACAACCGGTCGAGTTCGTCCACTTGAGCTTTCGGCGGAATAGGTGCGAGGTCGAACGCCCGGCCTTTTGACCAGCAGCAGAAATTCAGGAAGTTTTGCAGCGGGGTTTGCTGCAAGAACGTGGTAATCAGGTGCAGCACACCCAGCGCCAAAATGATCCAGTTCAACGGTCCCATGTACAGGGTGTACCGCAAAACGGCGACTTCGACCTCCACTAACCCCGCCAAGGCCCTACCCGTTTGGACCATCCCCAATAGCGCTTGAGAGCCAAAAACGCCGACCTGACCAGCGACCACGATCTGACGCATCTCCAGCCACGGGTCTATTCGGTTTTGTGCGTTTTCCAGTTGTGTTTGCAGGGACTTGAACTCCGCAATTGCTGCAGCGGTGGACAGCCCGCCAATAACCGCACCAAACAGCGTAAGCGTCGGAGCCGCAGATGATCGAATAAAGAACCGATCCTTACCAAGCCCCTTCCGCACTTCGTTATCAATCAGCGCCGTCAGCGCTGCCCCAGCATATAGCGTGGCAGAAGCCGTATCGTATTGGCGACGACTGACCGTCCCACGCTTCGGCGCTCCACTCGCCCGGCGCTTGATCGCTGGCCTCGGGGTGTTGGGCGAGGACTTTTTCGCGTTCGCGCGCGCGGTGCATGGCGTCGGTGTACGCCTTGATGTTGGCCGGGGTCGGGTCCTTCATCAGCGTTGCGCCCAGCGCGTCGGTATCTTCGACACTTCTTATCTGGTCCACTTTCATGGACCGGGCGAAGGTCTTGGGCAGCAGTTCGGCCATGACCTTCGAGGCGTTGTCCAGCGGCGGGCAATGCTCGGCTTGCAGTTCAAAGTAACGAAAGAGGACGGTGAGATCGCCCTCTACACGGACCTGAATCAGGCTGCGCAAATGGTCGAGCACCACCGTTTCTTCGGCGTCCGACTCCAGCCACACACCACACGTCGCGCTCCATTCCTGAAAAAAAGGTGGGCCAGCGGACTATCGGAAACAACAGGCACCAGCATCGGCCCGACTTCCTCCAAGGCCTTGATCGGGACTGGCTGGGTAACGTTTTCCGCCACTTCCGCCAGCCATTTTTCGGCCTGCTGCTTGCTCAGCAAATCAGTGCCCCCTTGACCGGGCACGCACTGGCCAGCTCGATGCATTGCATCAAGCGTTCGCGCTCGGCGCCGTTCTTGAGCACTTGCGAACACTTGTAAGCCGTCTACTGAACTCAATATGAATCAATGCAACCCTGCCGCCTTGCACGCATCGACGAAGTTCGCGCTTTTTTTGTCCATGGCGGTTTTGACCAGCGTGTTGGCTTTTTGCAGCGCCGGGCTGGGTTTGGCCCACTGTTCGGGGGGCAGAGGTTGGGACCAGACTTGCACGCGTTCGGGCAGGGTCGGACGGCCCTTGCGGTGGGCCCATTCGGCGATCAGGTAGGGCATTTTCCAGAAGGTCAGGACGCGGCGGACGTACCACCAGCGTAAGGGCCAGGGTGTCCGCTTGCCGTAACCGTAACGGTGGCGCTGTTCGGCGGTTAGATCTCCGCCGTCATCGTCCAATGAACCCATGAAGCGTGCGCCGTTGCGTTCGATCTCAAAGGTATGCAGCCCCTCGTAAGGTATGAGCTCTTCTTCCGTTGGCGTAAGCCCCAATACGACGAGCATAGGGTTCGGGGTATCCACCAATTCCCCGTCTTCCATGTAGTTACGAATGGAGGTCCACATGCCCAGCGCGTGGGCATCGCTGGGTTGGGCCGACAGCACAAACTGCACGGTGTCGTGCTCTTCGTCTTCCAGGCCCATGCCGAAGGTGTAGTCGCGCATCGCGCCGTAGCTGGTGATGCCCTGACTGCTCGCGACCCAGGCCACCACACTTTCCCATGGGACGATCAGGACACGATGGGTGGTGTCGTCGATGTAGCAGACTTCGCGGCGTTGGCGGTTGAAGCGGATTGGGTAGCTTTTGGCTGAGGCATAGACGCCGGATAGCATGCCGTAGACGAAGGCGCCAATCGGGATAATGAAAAGGAGAGAACCAGTGGCGAACACCTGTACAGCATCCCCAACAATGTCGAAAAATCTTCGATCAATCTCCGGAGGGCTAAAAGCAACGAGCCATAGACAAATAAGCACGGGTGCAAAAAATGCAGTACACAAAACCATCCATATCTGAAAGGCCAATCTTTTTCCCAACTCCACCATCCCGAAGTTATTACCTCCCAGCTCCAGATAGGTCTCGTTCATCTCCGAAAAGTTACGGCGAGAAATTTGCGCCTGTCCCGTGTATACCGGCAACGGGGCGAGGAACAACGTTTCATTCAAACCCTTGACCCGCAGTTGCCCGGCACTGGGTCGCTGGCTGCGAATGTCCGGTGAGGGCTCGGTGTTTTCAGCTTTGTTTCTGCGCTTGAACAATTTCCTAAACATCAACCGTCGCCATTTCTTCTCGGGTAAATAACCAGTAAGGGGCTTTGCCTGTGCCGCTCGGCATGCTCTCCACCGGGTCGAGTTTGAACCTCCCCTTGGCCGGCAGGCGTACACCACGCTCTGTCGCGACGTACAAATTACGCAGCACAAAGCAGGTGCGGTGGATCAAATCACGTTCGGCCTCCAGTTGGTAACCGATGTTGAAAGCCAGGGCAAAATCCGTTGTTTGCAGAGAGTCGCTGATGGGCAGATGCAAGGTCAGCGCTTCGTCTTCCTGACTGACGACCATGGCCGTAGCCACCCACGCCGCGCTGCACTCCTGCCAGCGCACGGGCGGTAACTGGGCGCTGTAGGGGCGAGGAATGTGCAGATCACGGGTTTGCTGATACGCCAGCAATTGCAATCGGCGACTGTCCATTTCCTGCGTTCGAACGCCGGGCAACACCAATTTCAAGTAGGTACGCTTATCGTCGCGGAGCAGTTCGCACGTCGGTTGCTGCACCACCTTCGCCAACGCAGTCCAATCATCTAGCAGACTGCGTTGCAAGTTTGCCGTCCCCCAAGCACTGGCTTGCAGCCATTTTTGCATTGCTGTCAGATTGAAGTAGTTGTAAAGACCTTCACCCATCAATTGCAGGGCTGTGCCGATTAAACCCACCAAGTTGGCTTTAGCGCCGATGCTGAGCAGTCGCGGGCTGGCTTCCGCCCAAGCCAGAGCCCGCAGTTCGGAGGGAGTTTTCAGGATTTTGTTAATGATCGATGTCGTATGAAGGGCGCCCCAGGTATTGGTGCCCATCAAAACTCCGTCACCGGCCATTTGCAGGCTCGTAGCCGCCAAGCCTTTGTAATCGCCTGCGGCCAGCGCTTTCCCCCATTGCTGAGAGTGCTTGCCTAAATCAATTGCGGCGGCCAAAGCACCAAACCCAAATGCGCCGGTCCCTGCAATACCGGCCCAGCGCCCCAGACGGCTCATCGTATTGAGCTTCCCAGCAGCACTGTCCATTTGCTCAATATGCGCTTGAAAAATCGTCACCGACAGACCTTGTACCGCCGCAAATCCCGCAGCCGACATACCCACAAATGACTCAAAGAGCACGCCCCACTCAGCGAGAGACGGCATAGTTTTTTTATCCAACGCGCTCAACGCCTCAACAAACTTCTGCCCCTGAAACACAAGCAACAACAGCGCAATCCCATCACCCCCGGATTTCAGCGCGCTACTCAGAGGCTTGCCAAACGTCCCCGTCGCACGGAAATCCCGCACCGTACGGTGCATTTCGTCACGCAGTGCCGGCGCCACCCCATCAACCACCGTGCCGATTTGCCCAGGGTGGCCACTGCCGACGGTCAAGGCCCGACTGAGGCTGTCTTCCAACGGCGCCAGCGCGGCCTTGAGTTGATTGATACGCTGGTTGTAAATCTGTTCGCCACCCGGTGCCACCAGACCGCTGGTGACCCGCGACAACTCACGACGGCGCAGTTTGTAGGTTTCCTTGAGCTGGCTGCGCAGGTCAAGGGTGGCATCGCGGGCCTTGTTGAATGCCTGGATTTCGGAAGCCGACGCCGCCCGCAGCGTCAAGCCACTGCGAGAGAACTCGCGCAGCAGTTGCAGGCGTGCAGGTGCGCCGATGTCGCGTATGAAGCCATTGGGGTCAATGGTTTTTTGTCGTTTAAATTCGTTGTGCACTCGGTCTAGCTGGTCCGCAGCGGTCAACTGATGCGCCGGAATGTAAGCGCTATCAAGCAAACTTTGCAGCCCCTTAAACCTCGTATTCAAATCCGCATAGTTGGGCAACCGCTCACTCATCAAACTGTTGAACTGGCTGGCGAGCACATTGACGCTGGCAAGACTCTCCTGGGCCGTGCCCACTTTGATCGAGAAGCTGCTCAAGTCCGTCAGTTTTTTGCTCACCTCCAACTGGTCCTTCAGCGCCAGGGTTTCCAGCCCCGGCACGACAGTAAGCAGGTTTTGCTCCAGATAAGCCGCCAGTTTTTCCGTTGCGGCGCGATTCCAGCACAGGGCGGCCACGCAGACGAATTCGGTTTCCAGGCGATGCTTGATGAGCGCATCGTGCTGGAAGTCGTAATACCAGGCGGCCCGGTGAAAGTAGCCGCCGGTGATCATGCTCAACCGGTCTTCGCGGATGGCCTTAAGTCGTTGGTGCCAATGGCTCAGCAAGAGTTGCTGTTGGCTGACGAAGGCTTCCATCTCTGCCCGGTTGACCAGGTCATCGATGCCGCGTTGGCCGATGGCTTTGCCGTATAGCGCCTCCCAGGTTTGCAGGTTGAGCGTGGTGATGGTGCTTTGGTGCTTTTGCCAAAGCACCTCTCCCAGCGCGTCTCGCAGAGTGAGGTGGGCTCGAGCATGAGGATTGGTTTTGGCGGCCTCTCGCCAAAACGCCTCGTCGCCATAGAGTCCTGCGCCCCTGTCGTCACGTTTGGCCCGCAAGTAGTCATAAATCGCGTTCTGCTGCTCGGCGCTGGTGTCGTCTTTCAACGCTTTGACTTGTGGATCTGTCGCGTCCAGAGCCTCCAGACGCGCGGCATTCACATCGTACAAGGACTGGATGTAAGCGCCCGTCAGGTACTGGCGCTGAACCGCATCGTCGGCACTCCATTGCTCAATCCAGTCAGCCACTTTCAGTTGCGCGCTGGCCAGATCGCGCATGACGCCAAAGTCATCGCGCAACACCAAAAACAGGTAGTCATCCTGATAAGGGCCGAGCACCTGGCTGGTGAGTGTTTCAATCGCCGCCTCCTGAAACAGCGGCGTGTCCTCCCAGGCATAGTGCTCACTTTCTTGCCGGTTGGCGCCGTCGGGCAGGGCCTTTATCGAGACTGACTGGGTAACATTTTCTGCCACTTCCGCCAGCCATTTTTCGGCCTGCTGTTTGCTCAGCAAATCAGTGCCGCCCTTGACCGGGCACGCACTGGCCAGCTCGATGCATTGCATCAAGCGTTCGCGCTCGGCGCTGTTCTTGAGCACTTGCGAACACTTGTAAGCCGTCCACTGAATTTCTGAATAGCTGGCGTACAACGTGTTCTGCCGGGCAAAGACCAAGTGAGGATCACCGACCGAAGCGGTGCGCGTGTCGCCGGCAACCTCTTGGCTGCTCCATAACAGCTTTGTGATCTGCCCTTTTTCAATGCGGTATTCGTGCAGATAGGCCGTGTCGTTGTCGATGATGTAAAGGTAGCCATCGCGCAACAATCGGATGCCCAGGGGCTGACTGCTCAGTGTGAGCGGCATGGCGAGTTCGGACGAGGGATCGAGGTGTTCGACCAGCCCGTATCGCAGCGGCAGCAACTGCACCTTGGGGTTCATTAAAGAGCATTGCCCCACCGGTGAGCGGACGTCGTTGGCACGCGTGGCCATGGCGGCGGCGTTGGCATCGAGTGAGGCCGCTAGTCGGGCAGTCACAGTCGGCCTCCTTGCGGGTCAGCGGTATGACTGCGAGCCAACTCGGCAGCACGTTGCACACGCATCAAAGGGGATTGCGCTGTGGGTACCGTGAGCAGCTCGACAATATCCGCATGGTCGCTCACCGGCTGCCCGGCCAAATAGGCGAAAACATTGGCGTAGAGGGTGATTTCCTGCTCCGACGTGAAGCCCCGTTGATAAGCCTCTCGGGCCACTTGCTGGATATGAAGCAGGCGCTTTTGCGCTGGATACGACGCCATGAACTCGGGGAAGTACGCGTGCAGGTGCTCACTCAAGTCAAAGACTAAACGCCGAAACGCCACCTCTTCCAGCGCCGTGAGTTCCTCGTCCGTCAGTCGATAGCTATCGAGGGTGTCTGGCGCCGCACGCTCAGGGCGTGCGTGTTGGTGCCAGATCGCCTGGAGGCTATCGGGCAAACACACCCGTTCGACGGGGCCAAACCAGCGGGCGCTTTGCGCTTGCCGTGCAAGGACAAGCAAGGGGTGAATGACCGCTGGATCGGCAATGCGCGGCATGACCTCAATGCCGCTGGGGTGTTCGACGGTCAGCAGGCGACGCCAATGCGAACAAAGCGTTGTCGCGTCCGCTGGACTGAACAGCAAATAGCCCCATTCAAGTGCGGCGTTTTCCTGGAAGTACGCCAACAGTGGATCGTGCTCACCGTTGAGCGGGATCAAGCAGGGCGATATGTCTGACAACTCATGCCAGCGAGTGCCTTGGTACAGGCAATACGTCGGGTTATCCCAGCGGTGCAGACGTTGCGCCAGGTTCGACGCGCTTACACCATCAAGCAGCAAATAAGCCGACATCGCCCAAGGCAAATCGTCCGGCAGTGGCGGCAAATTAACCATTGGCGTGTTCACTCTGCTGTTTCGCGGCTTCGCATACCGCGCAAATCGGTTGTTTGGCCATCAAGGCCAAACGTTGCGTCTGAAGTAGCAAGGGCGCTTCAAGAGCAACTGACGTGATCTGTTCAGCCGACAACGCCACCTGCGCCGCCATCCCCGCCACCGGAGAACCGCCCTCGACAATGGCCACGCTGCTGAAAATCCCGCCGGCGTTGATGACGATGTGATGGCCGCCAGCAGTGAGCGTCAGGCTCGAACCCGCATCGATTACCACCTGGCTCGCGGTAACGCGGGCGTGCGCGCCAGCCTGAATCACCAGCGTGCCAGCCGCCGCCGTGCTGCTATTGCCGCTGATGGTGATCAGCTCATCCCCGCCGATTACCGTGTTGCGAAGACCTTGGGTGGTGTGCAACTCGTCGCCCTTGATCAGGCTGGCGCTGTGGTTATCGACCTGTTCAAAACGGTCATGGCTGATCAGGCTGTGGCTGTCCCGAGTGATCTGTTCGCGGCGGTCGTTACCGATTTTAGTGTCGCTGTCGTTGAGGATCAGTTGTTCGATGTCGCGCTGGGCGCGCAGGTAGATTTTTTCCTGCCCGGCGCGATCTTCCAGCGACAGTTCGTTGTAGCCACCGGTGTGCGGAGAACTGTGGCTACGCAGGACAGTTTTGGTTTTGTTCTCTGGTAAGGAGTGCGGGACGGACGTGACTTTGTTGGCGACACAACCGGTGATCAAGGGTTGATCGGGATCGCCTTCGAGGTAGATCACCAACACTTCCATGCCGACGCGCGGGATGGTCACCGCGCCAAAACCTTCCCCCGCCCAACTGGAGGAAACCCGGAGCCAGCAACTGCTTTTCTCACTGTTGAGTTCGGCTCTGTCCCACGGCAGTTCGACCTTCACACGACCAAATTCATCGCAATAAATCTCTTCACCGGCAGGCCCGGTAACGCGGGCGGTCTGGCTGACCAGTTGTGTTTTTCGCGGGCGCAACGGTGGGCGGTAATGCACGTCCCATGGAATGGCGCTGAAGTGGTTGCGATAACCTTGAGTGAAGCCGTCTTGCGGTTTGACGTCGCTGGTGATGGCCTCTTCCAGTGACTGCGGTTGTTTCCCGTGGTGCGTCACGCTGAGCAACAACCACAAATCGTTGCAGGTTTTACGCGGGTGCTCGATCAGGTCGAAGAAGTGACCACTACGCAGAGTCGGCTGATCGCTCTGGCCCTCGGCCAACTGGTAATCGGCACGGTGCCGCTCCAAGGCCTGTTGAGCGAGTTGTTTGCCGTGCTTTTCGTTCTCGATCAGTACGGGGTAGCGATAGTCTTCAAGCTCAGGACTGAACTCGGCGGTGAAGCGGCTTTCCAGCAGCAGGCTCGGGCGCTGGAAGTCATAGTCCCGGCGCGTGATCGTGCTGGTGCGGGTGCTGAAACCCATGGCGAACTGGCTGACGACCGGGTGCTCCGCGACCATGCCGGAGCCTTGCTGATAAGGGGTTTCGCCCAGCTTGGGGAAGAACGTTTGATCGCCGGTGAACACCAACCGGTGACCGTCCTGCGAGTGCTGGTGGTGCCAGGCGATGCCGTCCTCGGCGCACAGGCGCTGGATGAACTCGAAGTCGCTTTCACCGTACTGCGTACAGTATTCGCGCACAGGGCTGGTGCTGACATGGAAAGCGAATTCGTCACCCTGAATGCCGTGCCCTTTGAGCACTTGCGTGATGATCTGCGGCACCGTCAGGTGCTGGAAAATCCGTTGGTCGTGACTTAACTGCAAATAGTGCAGCGCCGGCACCAGGGTCAGGTGATAACGGGTCAGGCGCTTACCGGCTTCACCCACCCAGACGTGTTCGATACGGCCGTGAAGTCCTTCGCCGTTCAGGCCGAATTGCAGAAACGCCGGTTGGCTGAGCAGGCTCTCCAGATCGAAATCTGGGTGCTCGCTGACCAGATCAACATGGATGGCGTAGAGGGTGCTGATGGCCTCAGACCCTTCAAAAGCCAGCACCTTGAAATCGTTACGAACAGCGGAGATGTGCAACGCGAAATGCGCTGTATTGGCCGAGCCGAACATACGCTCATCCTTAAGCAGAGGAGAAAAGCGTGATGTCCAGACCGTTCGAGGTCTGTGCACGCGAAATTGGCGCGCACGGTAGCAACGGCAAAAAAAGATTAATGTAGGAAAGGTCTTTTAATACAGCCAGACCTTTCCTCTTTTCAAACGGGTGCGTCAATCAACGAAAGAAGCACAGCGAATGATCGGGAGCAGCCGGCCGAAGCTGGACTTGCCATGCCTCCTTCTGGCAAAGAAATGAAACATAGGAAAGCGGTGCATGTAATTTCGGAAACGTCCCACAGCGAGACCTTTGGCTTTCCCGGTAGGGTCAATGTCCCTAGCTACCTGTCGGGACACTCCAAGGATGAGCAAAAGCATGAATAAAAAAGCAGTTATCGTTTTTAGTGGCGGCCAAGACTCAACAACCTGCTTAATCCATGCTTTGCCAAACTACGATGAAGTACATTGCATCACGTTTGATTATGGGCAGCGGCACCGCGCGGAAATTGAAGTGGCGCAACAACTCTCAGCAAGGCTTGGCATAAAAGTACATAAGGTTCTCGACACGTCATTACTAAATGAGTTAGCAATCAGCAGTCTGACTCGTGACAATATCCCGGTGCCAACCGCTGCCAGTTCAAGGGATAGCGTGCCAAACACGTTCGTGCCCGGCCGGAATATTCTGTTTTTAACGCTGGCTTCTATTTATGCGTATCAAGTTGGTGCCGAGGCTTTAATCACAGGTATTTGTGAAACAGAGTGCTCGGGCTACCCTGATTGCCGCGACGATTTTGTCACTGCTTTGAATAACTCTATCGAATTGGGAATGGATTATAAACTACGTATTGAAACCCCACTCATGTGGTTGAACAAGGCGGAAACCTGGGCCCTGGCCGATTACCACAACCAGTTAGACTTGATTCGCTACGATACGCTGTCTTGTTACAACGGCATAAAGGGTAGTGGGTGCACCCGTTGCGATGCGTGCAGTCTTCGGGCAAAAGGTTTAACTGAATTCATGAGGAACAAAGCAGAAACCATGAACCATCTAAAAGAAAAGCTAAATTTAAGCAGATGAACACACTGCAAGGGGAGCTATTGGCTCCCCTTTCTTTTACGCCACCGGAGCCACAGCTATATACTTTTTAAACAAGTACCTTGCCCCATAGGCTGGCAAAATATTAAAAACAGCGAAGCACATCTTTATAGTTATCTGAATATAAATTATGCTTAGTATTTCAACACTCTGCATCTCCCCATAAAAGGCAATAGAACAAAAAATAAAACTATCGATTATCACAGCAAAAAACGTGCTTAAAAATACTCTAAGAAACAGAAACCTGGAATTCGTGAGTTCTTTTATCTTGCACAGTAAACAAGAATTCAAATACTCAGAAAAAGAAATGAAATGGAGGATGCGATCAAAACTGAAGACACATGAGTCATGACTTCACTAAACGGCGCATCAAGTTTCCAACCAGCCAAACCGGGCAAATAGCTAGTAAAACTCAGCAAGATGATAATGAGTGCATTGCTTGCAAAAAGCAAACAATATAGCCTTCCTCGCGAGTTTAAACCCATATGACTCATTGAGTAGATCGACTATTAAAAACGTTAGTGGATATAGAAAAACTCCGGGCGTGACGACAACATCAAATCGCTCTAAATAAACAAGTTTTGTGGCCGCTACGTTTGTAAAAATATAAAGCGCGAAAAGAAAAAGATTGAGCACAACATAAGTCAACCAAGATCGCTCATGACGATCATTGACTTCGTATGCAGTTAATGCCGCCCCGCCAGAATAGAACTTCCTGTAAATATCCTTAATTTCCGTTTTACTTAAATTGTCTAAAATATCACTTTTCAACAATTCGCCTAGCTTTACTCGGACAACTTTTCCTGTAGAGATAACCATGATCACGGCGAGATTTTTGTTATTCTCAAACCCGAGAAGCTTGTACCGACTATTTTCAGCAGCATCATCCATTGAATCGTTGCTCCAGCACATCCCCTACAATACAGAAAACGTCAGAATCAAAATACGCCTCACTAATTATATGCAACGCCTTTGTTTTCCCTTTCATACACTAACTTCTCCGTAGCACTGCTCGACAAACCTTTCTTCACTATCAGCAAATCCCCTGACTCATAGACACCCCAGATATCATTTTCCAATAGCACACCTATTACGTTGCAGGCTGAACCGAAATAGTAAGTAAGCGGGTGAGTGGTAGCCAATTCGCCGATTCTTTTTTCCAGACTCTTAATCAATAAAATTTCTTTAATGACAGGAACCGCCGCCGGATTCATATTTCCAAGTATGGAAACACTGCTCTCAATTACTTCCTTTTCTTCAAAATCGACGGTCTCTATTTCTTTGTAAGACACTCCGAAAAAATCAGAAATCTTACGAATTGTAGATTGCTGAACATTCACCACCCTCCCTTCCAGAATGTTATATATCGTACTCCGTGTCAGACCACTGGAATTGCACAAGGACAGCTGCGTCTCTCCACGACTTTTTATCAGATATTTAATATTGTTTTTTAAACGTTCTGTCTTTACTTTCTTATGCATTAAATAGCTACCATTCACTTACGCTTTCAACACGCTGCACACTCGAAATAAACCCTACGCAGGTTTCTCGCTGCAAACCCAGCATCCTACAGAGTCAGGACTTATACAAAATCAATATCACAAACACGCAAAACATTCATTAAATAATATTTCGCTCAAGAAATTCAGAATGTTTGATTACCGACATATACCACAAAACTTAATGAAACTTCCCACAGTCATCTCTTACAGCAACTTCCTACAAAATCATTTAGAAAAGAAATGAATCATTTAATTGCACATATGTTCATTTATTTGATTAATTAAATAGAATTTTCTGGTAATAAATCTACCGCACCATTCACCTTTGCACGCCGCCAATTCACCTTGGCGGACTGCATAGGGTTAATGGTTTCTTAAACTCTTGAAGGGAATACCAATATGAAAAAAATACCCCCTACCCTCTCGGACTCGCAAAATCCATCATCCGACGACAACGTCGATACACCCAAACTCTCCGACATCACCGAACCCCTCGTCAGCGCACGCCTGCGCAATCCAAAGCGCCCTGACCCGATCAGCCACGTCTTCGCCATCCTCCCGGACGCCGACAAGGAATCCCTGCTCTGTCACGCCTGCGAAACCCTCGCCTCCCTGAATGTCATGAGCACCGATCTGGCCTGCGATCTGGAAGGCTCCCACCGCAATGTGGCGTTGGCCATTCAGCAACTGGCCACGTTGGCCGAGTTATTGGTTAATCGGGCGCTGGACCTAGTGGAGTTGCCCGAAGGTTCGCGTGAAACCCCAACCCCTTCCCACCACTGAGTCGCTGCATGCTTTTTCAAACTGGAGTTTTTTTGTCATGGATAGATATATGCCCATCACCGGTATCGACTGCACCACCCCATCGTTGCTGATCGACACACAAGCACCGCTGGACGTGTTGCATGAAACGGCGGCTTACCGCATCCGCACGGCGACTCAACTGCTGGAAAATATCGCGTTCAGCGAGGGTATTCACAGTGAGCTGGCGCGGGTGTTGGTGACTTCGTTGCGTGATGGCTGCGATCTGATGGACGTCATCGGCCGACGATTGCGGGGGCAGGTTTCTGCCTAGAAACGAAAAACGGACGATCTGCCTGGGTCGTCTGTTTTTTTACAATGGCCGTCCCTCGAGTTCAGTATTACTCAACTGCGCAATTTCCAAACCGGTGAAATTGGCTCAGGCTGCCGGCCTTCGAGTTGGGCTACGTTCAGTGGCTTGCCCGCAATGGGCTGCATATTTGGCGAATGCCAAAAGACAAAGGGCGCCTTTCGGCGCCCCTTAACAAACAGGCTGGCTTGTCATCGCCCTGTACCTGTCCGGCTCTGCGATAGCTGGTTATCCAGGATCTTCAGAGTCTTACAAGCCCCTTTCGGGAACATTGGCAAGATTGCTCAATGCGTATTTCTTCGCCATTAAACCTTTCTCTCAGCTTAGGTGCTGGCGTGTAACTTCAGTCCCAACGCCTTGACGACTTTCAGGATGGTACCGAATTCTGGATTTCCTTCGCCTGACAATGCCCGGTAAAGACTTTCCCGAGAAAGCCCTGCATCTCGTGCCACCTGAGTCATGCCGCGAGCGCGAGCGATAGTCCCGAGTGCCTTGGCGATGAACGCCGGATCATCGCCAGCCTCCTCCATACAAGCATCCAGATAATTAGCCATGTCCTCTTCGGTCTTGAGGTACTCGGCAGAGTCCCAACGAGTGAATTGTTTGGTCATGGGTTTTGCTCCTGCCAGGATTTCGCTACCCACTGTGGGAGCGGGCTTGCTCGCGAATGGCGGCGAAGCCGTCACGCCTTTAACGGTTCAACTTTGCGCGTCAACAACTCCACAAACGCCTTGGCCATCGGCGATTTCTGATCCTTGCGCTGCACCAGCCACACTGCCGACACCGCTTCCGGGTCCAGCAGCGGCCGATAGACCACGCCATCAATGCGCATCCGCTGATACGACGCCGGCAACACCGATACGCCCAACCCCGCCGCTACCAGGCCGATGATGGTCATCGCCTCGCCGGCCTCTTGGGCGAAGTGCGGGCTGAAGCCGGCATCTCGGGCCAAGGTCAGTAACTGGGCGTACAGACCACTGCCGTAACTGCGTGGGAAAAATACGAACGGTTCGAGGGCCAGGGCCGACAGGAACAAGCCTTCTTCGCTGCCGTTCACCAGCGGATGCTTGGAGCTGAGCACTGCCACCAGTGGCTCGCGCATCAATTCGACGACGCTGAGGGAATCCGGCAAACCGAGCGGGCGCATGATCCCGACTTCAATCGACTCATCCACCAGTGCGTCGGCCACTTGGGTGCTGCTCATTTCCCGCAGGTTCAGGTGTACCGCCGGGAAGCGTTGGCGAAACGAGAAGATCGCCTGGGGGATGGTCGAGTTAAACGGTGCCGACGAGGTGAAGCCGATTTTCAGTTCACCCAACTCACCGAGTTGCGCCCGCCGGGCGACATCTGCCGCTTTGTCGACCTGGGCCAACGCCAACCGCGCCTCTTCCAGAAACAACCGACCGGCTTCGCTGAGTTCGACCCGACGATTGGTACGCTCGAAAAGCCGCGCGCCAACCTCGGCTTCCAGTGCCTGAATCTGCTGGCTCAAGGGCGGCTGAGAGATGCCCAGCACTTGGGCGGCGCGGCCGAAATGCAGTTCTTCGGCGACGGCGATGAAGTAGCGCAGGTGACGCAATTCCATGAAAACCCCATTAGGTCGTGAAACGTCTTAAACAGGTCGAATAATATATTGGATTGAATCGTTAGGCAGCTATATGCTTTTTTCCATTGCCTGACCGGCTGCGCCCTCCGAGGTCCGAAGTGAAAACTGCTGTCGCCCCACTCGCCCATGAAATACAGCCCACCGCGCTGGACGATGTCGTCGCCGAGCTGAACGAGATCTACATCGAAAAAGGCACGCCGATGTTCATGCGCACGGTGCTGGCGCTGTTCTCCGGCGGCTTCGCGACGTTTGCCTTGCTGTATTGCGTGCAGCCGATGATGCCGCTGCTGTCCCACGAATATTCGATCAACGCAGCGCAGAGCAGCCTGATTCTGTCGGTGGCCACTGGCATGCTCGCGATTGGTCTGCTGATCACTGGCCCGATTTCCGACCGCGTCGGGCGTAAGCCGGTGATGGTGACGGCGTTGTTCGCCGCGGCTCTGTGCACCCATGGCCAGCGCGATGATGCCGAGCTGGGAAGGTGTGTTGATCATGCGCGCGTTGATCGGGCTGTCGTTGAGCGGCCTGGCGGCGGTGGCCATGACTTACCTGAGCGAAGAAATTCATCCGCAGCACATCGGCTTGGCGATGGGGTTGTACATCGGTGGCAACGCGATTGGCGGGATGAGCGGGCGCTTGATCACCGGGGTTTTGATCGATTTCGTCAGCTGGCACACGGCGATGCTGGTGATCGGCGGTCTGGCGCTAATTGCAGCGACGGTGTTCTGGAAGATCCTCCCCGAATCGCGCAACTTCCGTTCCCGCTCGATGCACCCGCGCAGCCTGCTCGACGGCTTCACCATGCACTTTCGCGACGCCGGCCTGCCGCTGCTGTTTGTCGAAGCCTTTGTGCTGATGGGCGCGTTCGTCACGCTGTTCAACTACATCGGCTATCGCCTGCTGGCTGCGCCGTACAACATGGACCAAGCGTTCGTTGGACTGTTGTCGGTGGTGTACCTGTCGGGGATTTATAGCTCGGCGAAAATCGGCTCGTTGGCCGACAAACTGGGCCGGCGCAAAGTGCTTTGGGCGACGATTGTGCTGATGCTTGCCGGCCTCACACTGACGATGTTCACACCGCTGCCGGTGGTGATAATTGGCATGCTGATCTTCACCTTCGGCTTCTTCGGCGCGCATTCGGTGGCCAGTAGCTGGATTGGGCGCCGGGCGATCAAGGCCAAGGGGCAGGCGTCTTCGCTGTATCTGTTCAGTTATTACGCCGGGTCGAGCATTGCCGGGACGGCAGGTGGGGTGTTCTGGCATTTGGGCGGGTGGAACGGGATTGGGTTGTTTATTGGCGGGTTGTTGGTGATTGCGTTGCTGGTGGCGTTGAAGCTGGCGAAGTTGCCGCCGCTGGCGGGCACCGCACAGGTTTAGCCAAAACTGCGCCCTAGCGGTAATCGCGAGCCAAGGTACACTGACGGCATTCGTCAGTCTTGGTAAAGGGAAGCCAGAATGCGCCTGGACCGTCTCCACATTCAGAATTTTCGTTGCTACGAAGATGCCACTTTTGACTTTCAGCCGGGTTTCAATCTGGTGGTGGGGGTTAATGGGAGTGGGAAGACTTCGTTGTTGCAGGCGGTGGCTGCGTCGTTTGTTGAGTTTGCCAGCGCCATGCAATCCGGCCAGTCATTCGCGATAAATGATGATGTCCGATTTATAGTCGATAAGTTTCGAGGCAGAACACGATATGAAAAAAGTTTCCAATAACGCTGGCCGCAAAGGGCGATGTTCTCGGCGCAGTCGACTGGACAACAATCAGCCTTGTAGAAGACTGGGCCGCAGGGACGAATCAGAACCTGAAAAATGCGGTCGATCAATTCCTTACACAGTCTCTACCGGAAGCAAAAATCTACCCCGATCTACCAATACTCGCGTTCTATCGCGCAGATCGACGCTGGAAAAATGCGAATGTTTCTGCAGAGTTTGCGGCGCAACAAAAAATTTCGCGTTTCAGCAGCTACAACAACTGGTTCGATGCTGTCGCGGATTTAAAGGACTTCGAGAGCTGGCTGATCGCCAAGACACTGGAGCGGATGCAAACCCTACTGGATGAAGGTTTGACGTCTTCGGAGTTTGACGACGAACTAGCCTGGGTCAATCAAGCAATTAAGTTTGCATTGCCTGAAGCAAATGACTTGCGCTACGACCTACGGATGCAATCTCTACTCATAGATATGGGCGACGGGCAAACTCTCCCCTTCGGTCAACTTAGCGACGGCCAGCGCGGTATGGTCGCCCTCTTCGCCGACATCGCCCGACGCATGTGCATCCTCAACCCGCACATGGGCAAGGACGTCCTGAAAAACACCTCAGGCGTGGTCATCATCGACGAACTGGACATCCACCTCCATCCAGCCTGGCAACGCAACATTGTTCCGGCGTTGAAAGAAGCCTTCCCCAAAGTCCAGTTCATCGCCGCCAGCCACTCCCCTCAAATCATCGGCAGTCTGAAACCCGAAGAAGTGATCGTCCTAAACAATGGCGACGCCTCCCACCCACGGGTCACCTATGGCTTGGATTCCAGTAGCGTGTTGGAGGAGGTCATGGGCGTTACTCAACGCGAGCCCGAAATAGAAAGGCTGCTCTCTGAGCTGTTCTCCACCCTGGAAGACAACGACCTCAAAAAAGCAAAAGTCCAACTTGAGGCGCTGAAGAAAAAGCCCCCGACCTCCCAGAGTTCGCAGGAGCCGAAGCGTTGATCAGGCGCAAGGAGATTCTCGGCAAATGAAGCGAGTGCTCAAAGGAACTGAACCCGCTTCATTTACAGAATGGAAAAACTCGGCAAACGATGAGTGGAGCCCTACTTATCCAACGCTGCAAAACCCGCAAAAACGGGACCTTCTCAACAGCTTGTTAACTGAACAAGGATTCTTCTGCTGCTACTG
Organism: Pseudomonas sp. 10S4; assembly: GCF_034344865.1. NCBI lineage: Bacteria > Pseudomonadati > Pseudomonadota > Gammaproteobacteria > Pseudomonadales > Pseudomonadaceae > Pseudomonas > Pseudomonas sp. 10S4. Next base: position 2,283,187 of record NZ_CP133774.1, on the reverse strand, counting down.
CGGTAGAGAAATAGAGGCGTCCAACAGCCATATCGAACATTTCAAACCTCAAGAGCATTTCGAAAAACTGGCATTGGAGTATCAGAATCTCCATGCCTCTTGCCTGCGCGAGACAAAACCCGGCAACCCGTTGCACTGCGGCCATCGCAAGGGCAACTGGTTTGACGAAGCGCTGCATATCTCTCCAATGGATGAACGATGTGAACTGCGCTTCCGGTATCTGAGAACCGGCGAAATCCAACCAACAGACTCTGAAGACCTGCCCGCATCGAAGATGATTGAAGTGTTGGCGCTAGATATTGCCTACCTGAACAATCGTCGTCAGAACACAATCCGGCTGCTGTTCGATGAGGAATTCATCACACAGGCCAGTGAAGAAGACCTCAACCGCCTCGTCACCGCGATTCGCTCAACCGACATCTCGGATCAAAAACCTTTCGACCACATCATCGCCCGCTACGCCGAACAACTCCTCGGTCACTAAAAACCAACACAAACAAAAACGCCCGGCAAATGCCGGGCGTTTTCGTTATCGGGCGACGATCACTCGTGATACTGCGCCGACAACTCATGCACCGCGCGCATGAACGCGCCTGCATGTTCCGGATCAACTTCCGGGGTGATGCCATGACCGAGGTTGAACACGTGGCCGCTGCCCTTGCCGTAGCTGGCGAGGATGCGGCCGACTTCGGTACGGATGGCTTCTGGCTTGGCGTACAGCACGGTCGGGTCCATGTTGCCTTGCAGGGCGACTTTGTTGCCGACGCGCTGGCGGGCTTCGCCGATGTCGCAGGTCCAGTCCAGGCCCAACGCGTCCGCGCCAGCGTCGGCGATGCTTTCCAGCCACAGGCCGCCGTTTTTGGTGAACAGGATGACCGGCACTTTGCGGCCTTCGTGTTCGCGGATCAGGCCGCTGACGATTTTACGCATGTAGGCCAGGGAGAATTCCTGGTACGCCGCCGCCGAGAGGTTGCCGCCCCAAGTGTCGAAGATCTGCACCGCTTGCGCGCCAGCCATGATCTGGCCGTTGAGGTAGCTGGTGACCGACTGCGCAAGTTTATCCAGCAGCAGGTGCATGGCTTGCGGGTTGTCGTAGAGCATGGCTTTGGTCTTGCGGAAGTCTTTCGACGAGCCGCCTTCGACCATGTAGGTGGCCAGGGTCCATGGGCTACCGGAGAAGCCGATCAGCGGCACGCGGCCGTTCAGTTCGCGGCGGATGGTGCTGACCGCGTCCATGACGTAGCCAAGGTCTTTTTGTGGGTCAGGAATCGGCAGGGCTTCGATATCGGCCAGGGTGCTGACGACTTTCTTGAAGCGCGGACCTTCGCCGGTCTCGAAGTACAGGCCTTGGCCCATGGCATCCGGGATGGTCAGGATGTCGGAGAAGAGGATCGCCGCGTCCAGTTGTGGATAGCGGTCGAGCGGTTGCATCGTGACTTCGCAAGCGAACTCCGGGTTCATGCACAGGCTCATGAAGTCACCGGCCTTGGCACGGCTGGCGCGGTATTCAGGCAGGTAGCGACCGGCCTGACGCATCATCCATACCGGCGTGACGTCTACAGGTTGCTTGAGCAGGGCGCGAAGGAAACGGTCGTTCTTCAGGGCAGTCATGTCGGCATCCGGAAAAAAGTGCGGGCATTTTCTCAGAGCGCGACGCAAAAGGCACGGTTGCAGGTCAGCCTTTTGTCTATCGGGTCAATTTATTGCGGTGAAACTCCGGTATTGGTAACACCCTGAAACCAATGTGGGAGCGGGCTTGCTCGCGAAAGCGGTGTGTCAGTCGACATCAATATTGACTGTTACACCGCCTTCGCGAGCAAGCCCGCTCCCACATTTTGATCGCATTCCAATTCTGGAAAGTGATCAGACGCCCAGGTAATCCAGGATCCCTTCGGCGGCATTGCGGCCTTCGAAGATCGCCGTCACCACCAGGTCAGAACCGCGAACCATGTCGCCACCGGCGAAGATTTTCGGGTTGCTGGTCTGGTGCTTGTATTTACCCTGCTCCGGGGCCACAACGCGGCCCTGGCTGTCGGTCTGGATCTCGAACTGCTCAAACCACGACGCCGGGCTTGGACGGAAACCGAACGCGATGACCACGGCATCTGCCGGGATGATCTCTTCGGAACCCGGGATCGGTTCAGGGCTGCGACGGCCACGGGCGTCCGGTTCGCCGAGACGGGTCTCGACCACTTTCACGCCTTCGACGCGGTCTTCACCGACGATGGCAATCGGCTGGCGGTTGTAGAGGAATTTCACGCCTTCTTCCTTGGCGTTCTTCACCTCTTTGCGCGAGCCCGGCATGTTTGCTTCGTCACGACGATAAGCGCAGGTCACCGACTTGGCGCCCTGGCGAATCGACGTCCGGTTGCAGTCCATGGCCGTGTCGCCGCCGCCCAGTACCACAACCTTCTTGCCTTTCATGTCGACGAAATCTTCCGGCGACTTTTCAAAGCCCAGGTTGCGATTGACGTTGGCGATCAGGTAATCCAAAGCGTCATGCACGCCCGGCAGGTCCTCACCGGCAAAGCCGCCCTTCATGTAGGTGTAGGTGCCCATGCCCATGAACACGGCATCGTATTCTTCGAGCAGTTGCTCGACGGTCACGTCCTTGCCCACTTCGGTGTTCAGGCGGAACTCGATGCCCATGCCGGTGAAGACTTCGCGGCGATTGCTCAGCACGGTCTTTTCCAGCTTGAACTCGGGGATGCCGAAGGTCAGCAGACCGCCGATTTCCGGGTTCTTGTCGAACACCACCGGGGTCACGCCGCCACGTACCAGCACGTCGGCACAACCCAGGCCGGCCGGGCCTGCGCCGATGACCGCGACACGTTTGCCGGTCGGCTTGACCTTGGACATGTCCGGGCGCCAGCCCATGGCGAACGCGGTGTCGGTGATGTACTTCTCGACCGAACCGATGGTCACCGCGCCGAAGCCGTCGTTAAGGGTGCACGCACCCTCGCACAGACGATCCTGCGGGCACACCCGGCCGCAGACTTCCGGCAGGGTGTTGGTCTGGTGCGACAGCTCGGCGGCCTGGAGGATGTTGCCCTCGGCCACCAGTTTCAGCCAGTTGGGAATGAAGTTGTGCACCGGGCACTTCCATTCGCAATACGGGTTACCGCAACCCAGGCAGCGGTGGGCCTGATCGGCCGAATGCTGGGGTTTGAAGGGTTCGTAGATTTCCACGAACTCTTTCTTGCGTTGACGCAACAGTTTCTTCTTCGGATCTTTGCGCCCGACGTCGATGAACTGGAAGTCGTTATTCAGACGTTCAGCCATTGTTAAAACCTCATCAAACTCTTCAGGCGCATATCACTGCGGATTGGCACGGGTGCTGGAAAGCAACGATTTCAGGTTGGCAGCCTTGGGCTTGACCAGCCAGAAACGGCGCAGATAGTCGTCGAGGTTTTCAGCGAGGTTACGACCCCATTCGCTGTCGGTTTCCGCGACGTATTCGTCCAGCACGCGTTGCAGGTGGCTGCGATAGGCTTCCATCGCTTCGCCGCTGATCCGCTGGATTTCCACCAGTTCGTGGTTGACCCGGTCAACGAAGGTGTTGTCCTGGTCGAGCACGTAGGCGAAACCGCCGGTCATGCCTGAGCCGAAGTTGTAACCGGTCTTGCCCAGGACGCAGACGAAACCACCGGTCATGTACTCGCAGCAGTGATCGCCGGTGCCTTCAACCACGGTGTGAGCACCGGAGTTACGCACCGCGAAACGCTCGCCCGCGGTGCCAGCGGCGAACAGCTTGCCGCCCGTGGCGCCGTAGAGGCAGGTGTTGCCGATAATGGCGCTGTCCTGAGTCTTGTAGACGCTGCCCTTGGGCGGCACGATGACCAGCTTGCCGCCGGTCATGCCTTTGCCGACGTAGTCGTTGGCGTCGCCTTCCAGGTACATGTTCAGGCCGCCGGCGTTCCACACACCGAAGCTCTGACCAGCCGTCCCTTTGAAGCGGAAGGTGATCGGCGCGTTCGCCATGCCTTGGTTGCCGTGCTTGCGCGCGATTTCACCGGAGATCCGCGCGCCGATCGAACGGTCGCAGTTGCAGATATCCAGGGCGAAATCAGCGCCGCTCATGTCGTTGATGGCCGAAGTGGCCATGTCGACCATTTTCTCGGCCAGCAGGCCTTTGTCGAACGGCGGGTTGCGGTCGACCTGGCAGAATTGAGGCTTGTCTGCCGGGATGTGATCGCTGCCCAGCAACGGGGTCAGGTCCAGATGTTGCTGCTTGGCGGTCTGGCCTTCGAGGATGTCCAGCAGATCGGTACGACCGATCAGCTCTTCGAGGGAGCGCACGCCCAGCTTGGCCAGCCACTCACGGGTTTCTTCAGCGACGTAGGTGAAGAAGTTGATCACCATGTCGACGGTGCCGATGTAGTGGTCTTTACGCAGCTTCTCGTTCTGAGTCGCGACGCCGGTGGCGCAGTTGTTCAGGTGGCAGATGCGCAGGTATTTGCAGCCCAGGGCGATCATTGGCGCGGTGCCGAAGCCGAAGCTTTCAGCGCCGAGAATGGCTGCCTTGATCACGTCGAGGCCGGTTTTCAGGCCGCCGTCGGTTTGTACCCGGACTTTACCGCGCAGGTCGTTGCCGCGCAGGGTCTGGTGGGTTTCGGCCAGGCCGAGTTCCCACGGAGCGCCCGCGTATTTGATCGAGGTCAGCGGCGATGCGCCGGTGCCGCCGTCGTAGCCGGAGATGGTGATCAAGTCCGCGTAGGCCTTGGCCACACCGGCGGCGATGGTGCCGACGCCCGCTTCTGCAACCAATTTCACCGAGACCAGGGCCTTCGGGTTGACTTGTTTCAAGTCGAAAATCAGCTGCGACAAGTCTTCAATCGAATAGATGTCGTGGTGCGGCGGCGGCGAAATCAGGGTCACGCCCGGCACTGCGTAACGCAGCTTGGCGATCAGACCGTTGACCTTGCCCCCTGGCAACTGACCACCTTCGCCGGGCTTGGCGCCCTGAGCGACTTTGATCTGCAGCACTTCAGCGTTGACCAGGTATTCCGGAGTTACACCGAAACGACCAGTCGCCACTTGCTTGATTTTCGAGCTCTTGATGGTGCCGTAGCGCGCCTGGGTCTTCGCCGCCTTCGCCGGAGTTGGAACGCGCACCGAGGCGGTTCATGGCTTCGGCCAGGGCTTCGTGGGCTTCTGGCGACAGTGCACCGAGGGAGATGCCCGCGGAGTCGAAGCGTTTGAGCACCGATTCCAGCGGTTCGATCTCGCTGATGTCCAGCGGCGTGTCCAGGGTTTTGACCTTGAACATGTCGCGGATCATCGACACCGGACGGTTGTCCACCAGCGCCGTGTATTCCTTGAACTTGCTGTAGTCGCCCTGCTGCACAGCGGCTTGCAGGGTGCTGACCACGTCCGGGTTGTAAGCGTGATATTCGCCACCGTGGACGAATTTCAGCAGACCGCCCTGCTGGATCGGCTTGCGCGGGCTCCAGGCTTCGGCGGCGAGGGCTTTCTGCTCGGCTTCGATGTCGACGAAACGCGCACCCTTGATGCGGCTCGGCACGCCGCGGAAGCTCAATTCGCAAACTTCTTCGGACAGGCCGATGGCTTCGAACAACTGCGCACCGCGGTACGAAGTAATGGTCGAGATGCCCATCTTCGACAAGATCTTCAGCAGACCTTTGGTGATGCCTTTGCGGTAGTTCTTGAACACCTCATAGAGGTCGCCCAGCACTTCACCGGTACGGATCAGATCGCCCAGCACTTCGTAGGCCAAGAACGGATAAACCGCCGAGGCGCCGAAACCGATCAACACCGCAAAGTGATGCGGGTCGCGAGCAGTCGCCGTTTCCACGAGGATGTTGGAGTCGCAACGCAGGCCTTTTTCGGTCAGGCGGTGGTGTACCGCGCCGGTGGCGAGCGAAGCGTGGATCGGCAACTTGCCCGGGGCAATGTGACGGTCACTCAATACAACCTGGGTACGACCGGAGCGAACGGCTTCTTCAGCCTGATCGGCGACGTTGCGGATCGCCGCTTCGAGGCCGACGCTTTCGTCGTAGTTGAGGTCGATGATCGCCCGTTCGAAACCCGGACGGTCGAGGTTCATCAGCGAGCGCCACTTGGCCGGGGAAATCACCGGCGAGCTGAGGATCACGCGCGAAGCGTGTTCCGGCGACTCCTGGAAGATGTTGCGCTCGGCACCGAGGCAGATCTCCAGCGACATGACGATGGCTTCACGCAGCGGGTCGATCGGCGGGTTGGTGACCTGCGCGAACTGCTGGCGGAAATAGTCGTACGGCGTACGCACGCGCTGGGACAGCACGGCCATCGGCGTATCGTCGCCCATCGAGCCAACGGCTTCGTAGCCTTGCTCGCCGAGCGGACGCAGCACCTGATCACGTTCTTCGAAAGTGACCTGGTACATCTTCATGTACTGCTTGAGCTGGTCGACGTCGTAGAAAGCTGAACCGTGGTCGTTGTCTTCCATGGTCGCCTGGATGCGCAGGGCATTCTTGCGCAGCCATTGCTTGTACGGATGACGAGACTTCAAGCGGTTGTCGATCGCGTCGGTGTTGAGGATCTGACCGGTTTCGGTGTCCACGGCAAAGATCTGGCCCGGACCAACGCGGCCCTTGGCGATCACGTCTTCAGGCTGGTAGTTCCAGACACCGATTTCCGACGCCAGGGTGATGAAACCGTTTTTGGTGGTGACCCAACGCGCCGGACGCAGACCGTTACGGTCGAGCAGGCACACCGCGTAACGACCATCGGTCATTACCACGCCGGCCGGGCCGTCCCACGGTTCCATGTGCATCGAGTTGTATTCGTAGAACGCCCGCAGATCCGGGTCCATGGTTTCGACGTTCTGCCACGCAGGCGGAATGATCATCCGCACGCCACGGAACAGGTCGATGCCACCGGTGACCATCAGCTCGAGCATGTTGTCCATGCTGGAGGAGTCGGAGCCAACACGGTTAACCAGCGGGCCGAGTTCTTCCAGGTCCATCAAATCGTTGGTGAACTTGGTACGACGCGCCACGGCCCAGTTACGGTTGCCGGTGATGGTGTTGATCTCGCCGTTGTGGGCGAGGAAGCGGAACGGCTGCGCCAACGGCCATTTCGGCAGGGTGTTGGTCGAGAAGCGCTGGTGGAACACGCAAATCGAGGTTTGCAGGCGCTGGTCGCTGAGGTCTGGATAGAAGGCGGTGAGGTCCGCCGGCATCATCAGGCCTTTATAAATAATGGTTTTGTGCGAAAAGCTGCAGACATAGTGATCGGCGTCAGCGGCGTTGGCCACCGACGAGCGACGACGGGAGGTGAACAGTTTGACCGCCATCTCCTGATCGCTCAGGCCTTCACCGCCGATGTACACCTGCTCGATCTGCGGCAGGCGCTCGAGGGCCAGGCGGCCGAGGACGCTGGTATCGATCGGCACTTTGCGCCAGCCGACGAGTGTCAGGCCGGCAGCGAGGATCTCGCGGTTCATGTTCTCGCGAGCGGCCTCGGCTTTGACCGGATCCTGATTGAAGAAGACCATGCCCACGGCATATTGCTTGGGCAATTCGACGCCGAAGGTTTCCTGGGCGATGGCTCGCAGGAACACATCCGGCTTTTGAATCAGCAAGCCGCAACCGTCACCGGTCTTGCCGTCGGCGTTGATCCCTCCGCGGTGGGTCATGCAGGTCAGGGCCTCAATGGCCGTTTGCAAAAGGGTATGACTGGGCTCGCCCTGCATATGGGCTATCAGGCCAAAACCGCAGTTATCCTTGAATTCATCTGGTTGGTACAGACCTGCTTTCATAGACACTTTCTCACCAGGCTGCCTCTTTTCGAGGCAAATTTCTTTTCAATTCAACCACTTGCCGCCCACGCCGAACGTACGTCGGCTTTGCGGGAGCAAAAGGGAGGTCATTGTACACACCGACACAGGGGCTCACAAATTTGACGACGATCTGTCGCAAATCTATGTCGCATTTGTGAAAGGTTTAAAGCGATCTGCTGTGCTAGTCAAAACATTTTTAATGTTGACCGCAACGACTCAAAGACTACTGTGACGCAGACACCACAAGGCACGCGGCCTGTAGAGGCGGCATGCGCTTGTAGAAATTTTGAGGTGCCGGGAGAGGCGGCCTGGGTAAGGCCGCCGAATCTTCAGCGAGCTGTTGCCAGTTCCTGTTGGACGCTGGCGACGGAGCGAGGCCAAGGTTTACCAGCCTGAACCTTCGCTGGCAAGGCCTTGATAGCGGTAACAGCTGCATCGCGGTTGGCGAAGCTGCCGTAGGTGATGACGTAAAGCGGTTTGCCGTTGAGGACTTTCTTGAAATAACGGTACTCGCCGCCCTGCTCCTTGACGAAGGTTTGCGCAGAGGCTTCGGAGCTGGTGCCGAGAATCTGCACCACGTAGTTGCCCGGCGCTTGCCCGGCGTACCAGCCGCTACCGGCGGCCTTGGCCACGGCAACCGGCTTCTCGGCAGGTTTGGCAGCAACCACAGGCTTGGCAGGCGCTGGCGCCGGTTTGGCCACGGGGGCAGGCGCTGGCTTGGCAGTAGCGACCTGAGTCGGTGCCGGAGCCGGTTTGACAGCAGGCACAGGCTTGGCGGCAGGCGTCGGCGCAGGACCCGGCTGGATGCCCGTAGGCGGCGCGATAGTGGTCACGGTCGGCGGTGTAGCGCTGGAGCCTTCGACCGGCACGCCGTCGTCGCCCTCAGTGATGCCACCGGCCGCTTCGGCCAGCGGGCTGCGCATGACCGGTTGCGACTGGCCGACCAGCGGCAACGGCATCGGCTGCGTGTTACCGGCGAACTCCACGGATGGAGCACCTCCGGCGGCGTTCGGTTTTGGCGTGCCCAGTGGCAGCTGAGCCTGTTCGTTGGCCGGTGCGCCGGTGGTCGGTGTCTTGCTGCGGCCCGGCATCAACCAGGCGGCGGCTACCGCGACCACGACTACGGCAGAAATCGCCAATACGTGTTTCTTCGGCATGTTGAACCCCATACTTGGACGCTTCACCGCTGTGCGGCTGGCAATCATGGCTTCGATCATCGCATCGCGGGCGACCTGGTTGATGTTGCCAGGCCAACCGTCGGAGCTTTCGTGAATATCAGAGATCTGATCCGCGGTAAAAAGTTCGATACCCCGACCGGCGCCTTCGAGCCGCTGGTCTAGATATTCGCGAGTTTCTTCTTCGGTGTAAGGCTGCAATTCGATGACGTGGAAGCGCTCTTCCTCAAGGCTCAGCGCCTCCAGTTGAGCGATCAGCGACGATTCACCGAACAGGAACACGTGCGGGCGACCTTCCGGTGCACCGGCCGCCAGGGCCATCAAGGCCTCGAGTGCGGATTCGTCGAGCTGCTCGGCGTCATCCACCAGCAAGTAGACTTCCTGCCCGGTGAGGGCAAGCTGAACCACTTGGGCCAGAATCGCGCCGACCTCAGCCTGGGCCACGTTCAGCGCTTGGGCGACCTGACGCAGCACACCTGCAGCATCGCCGGCACCACGAGCGGAAACCACCACGCTCTGCACGGACTGCTTGTTGGTGCTGGCCACCAGGGCCTGACGCAACAGAGTCTTCGCCGCTGCCTTGCGGGCCGGTGACCACCAGCAGCAACTGGCTGTAACGGGCCAGGTGATGCAGTTGTCCCAGCACCGGTTTGCGCTGGGCCGGGAAAAATTTGAAGCCAGGCACCCGTGGAGCAAAAGGGTCATGACTTAACTGGTAATGGCCGAGGAAAGCCTCGTCGGCATGCAAACTAGTCATCGGGATCTTATTAACCTTTAAGCTGAGCCAGGGCGCGGTAATCCGCTCCCAGCGTGGCCTGTAGAACCTCTTTCGGATAATCGTCGGTCACCACTGCTTCGCCTATTTGGCGCAGCAGCACCAGGCGCAAACGACCGTCGATCACTTTCTTGTCAATTGCCATGTGTTCGAGAAAATCGGCTTCAGTCATCTCTTCAGGCGGGATGACCGGCAGGCCGGCACGCTGGAACAGGCGAATACCGCGATCTCGTTCTTGCTCGCTGATCCAGCCCAGGCGTGCAGACATTTCCAGCGCCATTACGGTGCCAGCAGCCACCGCTTCACCGTGTAACCACACACCATAGCCCATGTGGGTTTCAATGGCGTGGCCGAAGGTGTGCCCCAGGTTCAGCGTGGCGCGCACGCCGGTTTCCTTTTCGTCGGCACCGACCACCGCAGCCTTGGCCGCGCAGGAGCGTTCGATCGCATAAGTCAGGGCCACCTGATCCAGGGCGCGCAGGCGATCGACGTTTTCTTCAAGCCAGGTGAGGAACGGCTCGTCGCAGATCAACCCGTATTTGATGACTTCCGCCAGGCCCGCAGACAGTTCGCGAGCCGGCAAAGTATTGAGGGTGGCGGTATCGATCAGCACCACATTGGGCTGATAGAAGGCGCCGACCATGTTCTTGCCCAGCGGATGGTTGATGCCGGTCTTGCCGCCCACCGACGAGTCGACTTGCGACAGCAATGTGGTCGGCACCTGGATGAAATCGACGCCGCGCTGGTAGCAGGCCGCTGCAAAACCGGCCATGTCACCAATCACGCCGCCACCGAGGGCGATCACTGTGGTGCGGCGGTCGTGCCGGGCGGTCAGCAGACCGTCGAAAATCAATTGCAGGGTTTCCCAGGTCTTGAAGGCTTCGCCATCGGGCAATACCACCGAGACGACCGAGAACTGTGCGAGGCTTTTGGTCAGACGTTCGAGATAGAGCGGTGCCACAGTCTCGTTGGAGATGATTGCCACTTGCCGCCCGCGAACGTGAGGGGCCAGCAACTCGGGCTGATCCAACAAACCTTCGCCAATATGAATCGGGTAGCTGCGCTCGCCTAGATCGACCTTGAGTGTCTGCATGTGTCCCCACAGTGAAGATGGAATCAGGCGTCCTGCCTTGAGTTAACCAATGTCCGCGGCATCTGCTGGCATGACGCCGGTTGATAGCCATCCGCCACAACCTTGAGCGGCCATGACAGGACGCCGAGGATAGCGCATTTCGCGCTGCGCTTTAACGGGGAGGTAGCTGCTGCAAGCGTTCGAGGATGTCGAGCACCACCATTCGCGGTGGCCGCTCATCGGTTTCAACCACCAGATCGGCGATTTCCCGATAAAGCGGATCGCGGATCGCCAGCAAGTCCCGAAGGGTCTTGGCCGGATCGGCGGTGCGCAACAGCGGGCGATTGCGGTCACGGGCGGTGCGGCCGACTTGCTGCTCGACGGATGCGTGCAGATAAACCACACGCCCCCCGGCATGCAGGGCCCGACGATTGGCTTCGCGCATGACTGCACCGCCGCCGGTCGCCAGTACCACGCCGTCGCACGCGCACAGCTCCTCGATCATCGCTTGCTCGCGATCACGAAAGCCGGGTTCGCCTTCCTTATCGAAGATCCACGGGATATTGGCGCCCGTGCGCAATTCAATTTCCTTGTCGGAATCTTTGAATGGCAGGCGCAGCTCTTTGGCCAGCAACCGGCCGATGGTGCTTTTACCAGCCCCCATCGGTCCTACAAGAATCAAATTTCGCACAGAATCAACGACTCACAGCAATCGCCTGGTTATTCATGATACGCGGAGTGAGAAATACCAGCAGCTCGGATTTTTTCTCCGAAACCACGTCACGCCGGAAAAGGCGGCCAAGATACGGCACATCGCCGAGAAATGGCACCTTATCTACAACCTTGCTCTGAGTATTTGAGAAAACCCCGCCGATGACGATGGTCTCGCCGTCATTGACCAACACCTTGGCGTTGACCTCGTTTTTCTTGATTGGCGGTACGTCCTGCACTTTGTTGAGGTAGTCCGGTTCGTCCTTGGTGACCTTGACCTCCATGATGATGCGGTTATCCGGGGTGATTTGCGGCGTCACCTCCAGGGACAGCGACGCCTCCTTGAACGACACGGATGTCGCACCGCTGGAGCTGGCTTCCTGATAGGGAATCTCGGTGCCTTTAAGGATTTTCGCGGTTTCCTTGTCGGATGTGACCACTTTGGGTTGCGAGACGATTTCGCCGTTACCGGTCTTCTCCATGGCCGTCAGCTCAAGGTCGAGCAACACATTGTCGGTGATGAAGGCGATGCCGATCCCCGACGTATTGCCCGCCGTGCCCATGTCGACGAACGGTGAGTTGGTGCTGGTGCTGCCGGGCGTACCAATAGTGGTTGAAGTCCCATTACTGACACCCGAGGTGTTCCAGTTACCCTTGTTCTGGACCGACCCGCCCCAGCGCACGCCGAGACTCTTGTCGTAATCGACGTTGGCTTCGACGATCCGCGCTTCGATCATCACCTGACGCACCGGGATATCCAGTTGCGCAACGATGCGGCGAAGCTCGTCGAGGCGATCCTGGGTCTGGTAGGCGATGATGTTGTTGGTTCGATCGTCGACGGTGATTGAACCCCGCTCGTCGACTTTCGCCTCAGCGCTGGTCACCGAGGTGAACAGTTTGGCGATATCGGCAGCCTTGGCGTAGTTGACCTGCAATAGCTCACGACGCAGCGGCGCCAGTTCGGCGATCTGTTTCTGCGACTCCAGCTCCTGGCGCTCACGGGCGGCGATCTCATCCGCGGGTGCAACCAGCAACACGTTGCCAATCTTGCGTTTATCCAAACCCTTGGTTTTCAGTACCAGGTCCAGCGCCTGATCCCACGGCACGTTCTGCAGACGCAACGTGATGCCGCCCTGCACGGTGTCGCTGGCCACCAGGTTGAGGTTGGTGAAGTCGGCGATCAGCTGCAGCACCGAGCGGCACGTCGATGTCCTGGAAATTCAGCGAAAGCTTTTCACCGGTATACGCAAAGCGCTCGGCGTTACGCTTCTGCAAGTCGTCGGCGGTCACCGCCCGGATGCTGACGGTCAGCTTATTGTCGGTCTGGTAGGTCGAATACTCATAAGCGCCGACAGGCTCGATGCTGATCGTGGCGCGGTCGCCGGTGGCAGCGGCGTTGACGAACTGCACCGGGGTGGCGAAGTCCTTGACGTCCAGCCGCACGCGCAACGGCTCGGGCAACTGGGTCCTGGCGAAACCGAGGATGATCTTGCCTTCTCGCTCTTGAATGTCCGGGGCGATGGTCGGATCCGATAGATCGATCACCACATTGCCTTCGCCCTGGGTACCGCGCTGAAAGTCCACGCCCCGAATAGCCTTGCTCACGGGTGCGTAGGTTTTTGCGGGAGCCGGTTTGGCAGTGGCGACGCGCGGTGCGCTGGCGACCGGTTTGGCCGCCGCGCCGTTGGCGCCTTGCCCGATGACCACGAACAGCGTGTTGCCGGCAACCCGGGTGCTATAGGGCGTCAGTTGGGTCAGGTTGATGATCAGTCGCGTGCGGTCCTTGGCCTCCACCACCGTGGCACTGCGCGCGTTGCCGCCACCCAGCTCACGATTTTTGCTCGCCAGTTTGCTGACCACGCCCGGCAGATCCAGTGCAATTCGCGCCGGTTGTTCTGTGGTGTAACCGTGGGGCGGAGGTGGCGGACCATCGAAGGTCAACTTCAACTCGACGCGGTCACCCGGCAGTGCTGCGACATCCAGCGTATTGAGGTTGGCCGCTAGTACCATCGGCGACAGCAGCGCTATCCATAGCGAAATACCGAAGGTTGAGAAAATCCTGTTCATTGTTCGAGTTCCACTATGAGTGCTCTTTCAAAGGGATGGTCCGCGGCCGTTCCAGCCAGGCGCCTTCGCCATCGGGAACGATTTCGACCACATCGACCTGCGAGCCGCTGATGGCGACGATCCGCCCATCGTTACGCCCCAGGTAATCGCCGACTTTCAACCGATGCACACCACCCGCCCCACGCAGCAGCGCAAAGGAACCGCTGGCATTGGAGATCGTGCCGACCATTTCAAACTGCTCGATGTTGAATCCTTCGAGGTACTGCTTGACCCGATTAAGGTCAGGTTTGACGTTACGCGAACCGTGCTTTTGACCGGCCATGTCGACTCTGACCTGCCGTGAAAACGGGCTGCGCAGGCTGGCGGCGCTATAGGTGAATGTGGGGGAAGACCGGAATGTCGGCGTTGGTTCAATCTTGCCGGCTGGATGCAGACGCACTTCGTTCATGTACGCGTCGAGGTCGCTGAAGCCATTGTCACCGCCACACCCGGCCAGGCTCGCCAGCAACACACCGATGGATAAACAACGAAACGGGGTCATTTTTGCAGCCCCTTGTCGTTGTAGCGGTAGGTCTTGGCGAGGATGCTCATGCGCAGCTTCGCACCACCTTCGGGATTGGCCGGCGCAAGGTCGAAGTCATGCAGCGTGACGATTCGCGGCAACCCCGCCACGCCACTGACGAACGTCGCCAGGTCGTGGTAGGCGCCGGTCACGGTGATCTGGATCGGCAACTCGATGTAGAACTGCTGGGTGACTTCCGGCAGCAACTTGATCTCTTCGAACTCCAGGCCACTGCCCAGGCCGGTGCGGGTGATGTCCTCCAGCAGGCCGGGCACTTCGGTGTCGCTGGGCAATTGCCGCAACAGCACGCCGAAGGAGTTCTCCATCTCTTTCATCTGTTGGGTGTAGAGCTCAAGGTTCGCCGCCATGCTGGCCTTGCTGGCGAATTGGTCCTTGAGCGTCAATTCTTCCGTGCGCTTGAGATCGAGCTGATCTTCCAGGTCACTGATGTAAAAGTAGTAGCCCAGCCCCAGAACCATAACCATCAGCAGAATACCCGCCAGCGCCTTGATGGCCGGCGGCCAGGAACCCATGTTGTTGGTGTCCAGATCGTTGATGTCGATCTTGCGCAGCCCTTCGAACCATTCGGATGGCCTCATTTAGCGACCTCCATCGAGGCAGGCTGAGTCTGATGGACGGTCAGCTGAAAAACGTTGGCCTGGTCCAGCTGACCGGCGGTCGTCGCCTTGACCTCGGTCAGACTCGGCGCGTCGAACCAGTCGGAGGCCTCCAGATTGCGCATCAACTCCGATACTTTGTTGTTCGACTCCGCAGCACCGGTGATGGCCAGGGTCTTGCCGGTCAGTTTTACTTCGGTGAAGTACACCCCGTCCGGCAGCGTTCGCGCCAACTGGTCGAAAATTCGCCCGCTGATCTGCCGGTTACCTTGCAAGTCCTGAATGATGCGCATGCGCTCCACCAATTGCTGGCGACGGGCCTTGAGGTCACTGATTTGCTTGATTCGCTCATCGACCACGGCAATCTGTTTGCCCAGGTAATCGTTACGGGCCACTTGTTGATCAATGGCGCTGCTGATGACCTGATCGGCAATCAGGAGCAAACCCACCGAGCCGACCAGCACACCCGCCAGCGTCAGCAGAAAACGCTTGCGGCGTTCTTCGCGCAGTTCTTCGCGCCAGGGTAAAAGGTTGATCCGCGCCATCAGTCGAAACTCCTGAGGGCCAGACCGCAGGCAATCATCAAGGCCGGGGCATCACTGGCCAGGGCGCCGGCGTTGACCTTGCTGCTCAATGCCATATCGGCAAAGGGGTTGGCGACCTGGGTCGGAGTCCCCAGCCGCTGTTCGATCAGCCGGTCGAGCCCGGGGACCGAGGCGGTGCCGCCGGCCAACAGGATATGGTCGACCGAGTTGTACTGACCGGACGCAAAGAAAAACTGCAATGAACGAGACACCTGCTGCACCAAGGCCTCGCGAAAGGGCTGCAACACCTCGCTGACGTAGTCGTCGGGCAAGCCGCCCTGTTTTTTGGCCAGCCCGGCCTGTTCGAGGGTCAGCCCGTAACGGCGCTGGATTTCTTCGGTGAGCTGGCGACCGCCGAACAATTGTTCGCGGGTGTAGATGATCCGGCCGTTGTGCAGCACGCTCAGGGTGGTCATGGTCGCGCCGATGTCTACCACCGCGACGGTCGGGCGCTCTTGGTTGGAAGCGAGTTGGGTTACCAGCAGACCAAAGGAACGTTCGAGGGCATAGGCCTCGACGTCGACCACTTTGGCGGTCAGCCCGGCCAAGGCCAGAGCGGCTTCACGGACTTCGACGTTTTCTTTGCGACAGGCGGCCAGCAGCACATTGACCCGCTCGGGGTTTCGCGCCGATGGGCCCTGGACTTCGAAGTCGATGGCGACTTCGTCCAATGGATAAGGGATGTATTGATCGGCCTCGATCTTGAGCTGGTTCTCCATCTCGTCGTCGGAGAGCCCGGCGTCCATCTCGATGGTCTTGGTGATCACCGCCGACCCGGCCACGGCCACGGCCACGTTGCGGATACTGGTCCGGGCCTTGAGCAGCACACGCGACAGTGCCTGGCCCACACCTTCGAGCTCGGCGATGTTTTTCTCGACCACGGCGCTGGGCGGCAGCGGTTCAACCGCATAAGCCTCGACCCGATAACGGTCGCCCTGGCGGCTCAGCTCCAAAAGCTTCACCGACGTGGAGCTGATGTCGATCCCCAAGACCGTTTTGGTCTTTTTATTGAAGAGTCCTAGCACTACCAATTCCCTATGACTATCCGTGAGTTACGGACTCTGTAATGTGTGTTGCGTTCAATCACCCCTTCTTGACAGAAGCGCAAATAACGCTCCCTGCGGAAAAATGCTTATAATGCCCAGCGTTTTTTTCCGCTTTTACTGCCGGCGCGGGTCGTTCTCTGTGTAGCCGAGACCCTGATGCCAAATTCATTCTTTGCCCTGGATGTCCAAAAGCCTTGATTCGTCTGCTGAAATTTTTCGGTTGGTCCATCGTCGCCGTTTTCTGCGGACTGCTTTTAGGTCTCAGTGGCGCCTATCTTTACCTTAGTCCGGGTTTGCCATCCGTGGAGGCGCTGAGAAGCATTCAGTTGCAGATTCCTCTACGGGTATACAGCAGCGACAACAAGTTGATTGCAGAATTTGGCGAAATGCGCCGGACTCCAATCCGTTTCGCCGACATTCCCCCCAATTTCATCAATGCGTTACTAAGTGCTGAAGACGACAATTTCGCCAACCACTATGGTGTCGACCCCAGCAGCCTGATGCGTGCCGCGACCCAACTGGTTAAAAGCGGACACATCCAGTCCGGCGGCAGCACCATCACCATGCAGGTGGCGAAGAACTTCTTCCTGAGCAGCGAACGCAGCTTCTCGCGCAAAACCACCGAAATCCTGCTAGCCCTTCAAATCGAACGGCAACTGACCAAGGACGAGATCCTTGAGTTGTACGTCAACAAGATTTATCTGGGTAACCGCGCCTACGGCATCGAGGCGGCGGCGCAGGTCTACTACGGCAAATCGATTCGTGATGTGAGCCTGGCGCAGATGGCGATGATCGCCGGCCTGCCAAAAGCCCCGTCGCGCTTCAACCCGCTGGCCAACCCGGCCCGCAGCAAGGAGCGTCGCGACTGGATCCTGGGGCGCATGTACAAGCTCGGGAAAATCACCGAAGCCGACTACACCACCGCGATCAACGAACCGCTGAACGCCAGCTATCACGTGCCGACTCCGGAAGTGAACGCGCCGTACATCGCTGAAATGGCCCGTGCCGAAATGGTCGGCCGTTATGGCAGCGACGCCTATACCGAAGGTTTCCGCGTCACGACTACCGTGCCGAGCAACTTGCAGGAAATGGCCAACACCGCAGTCCACGAAGGCTTGATGACCTACGACCAGCGTCACGGCTACCGCGGTCCTGAGTCGCGCCTGCCGGGCAAGACTCGTGAAGCCTGGGCCACCGAACTGACCAAGCAGCGCACCATCAGCAGCCTTGAGCCGGCTATCGTCACCCAGATCGACAAAAACGGTCTGCAAGTGATGACCCGCACCGGCGACGAGCACGTTGGCTGGGACAGCATGAAGTGGGCACGGCCATTCCTGAACACCAACAGCATGGGCGCCAACCCGAAACAGCCGTCGGATGTGGCTCAGGTCGGTGACTTGATTCGCGTACAACGCCAGGCGGACAACTCGCTGAAGTTCAGCCAGATTCCGCAGGCCCAGGGCGCACTGGTCTCCCTTGATCCGCAGAACGGCGCGATTCGTTCGCTGGTCGGCGGCTTCGCCTTTGAGCAGAGCAACTACAACCGCGCCCTACAAGCCAAGCGTCAGCCGGGTTCGAGCTTCAAGCCATTCGTTTATAGCGCTGCGCTGGATAACGGCTACACCGCCGCCACGCTGGTGAACGATGCGCCGATCGTGTTTGTCGACGAGTACCTGGACAAGGTCTGGCGTCCGAAGAACGACACCAACACCTTCCTCGGCCCGATCCGCTTGCGTGAAGGGCTGTACAAGTCGCGTAACCTGGTGTCGATCCGACTGGTGCAGGCGCTGGGCGTTGATCGCACCATCGACTACATCAGCCGGTTCGGCTTCAACAAGCAGGATCTGCCGCGCAACCTGTCCCTGGCCCTCGGCACCGCGACCCTGACGCCAATGGAGATCGCGACCGGCTGGAGCACCTTCGCCAACGGCGGCTACAAGATCACCCCGTACATCATCGACAAGATCGAAAGCCGCAATGGCGACACGTTGTTCGTCGCCAACCCGCCGTCGGTGCCTCAAGGTAATGCAGCGACCAGCGGTGTAGCTGCGCCGCCCGCCCAGTCGTTCACGGTCAACCCGACCCCGGGCGAAGCGCCTGCCGCACCGGCCGCGCCTGGCACACTGCCGCAAACCCCGGCCCTGGCCGAGCGCATTGTCGATGGCCGCACCACGTTCATCCTCAACAGCATGCTGGAGGACGTGATCAAACTCGGTACCGGCCGCCGCGCACTGGCCCTGGGTCGTCCGGACATCGCGGGCAAGACCGGTACCACCAACGAATCCAAGGACGCCTGGTTCTCCGGCTACAACGCCGATTACGTGACCACGGTCTGGACCGGTTTCGACCAGCCTGAAAGCCTGGGTCGCAAGGAGTTCGGTGGCACCGTCGCGCTGCCGATCTGGATGAACTACATGGGCGCTGCGCTCAAAGGCAAGCCGCCACACACGCAAGCCGAACCGGAAGGCATCCTCAGCCTGCGGGTCGACCCGGTCAGCGGCCGTGCAGCCACCCCAAGCACACCTGGGGCCTACTTCGAGCTGTTCAAGGCCGAAGACACGCCACCGTCGGTGAACGAGCTGGGCAACGGCGCTGCGCCGGGTAGCCCGCTGCCAGCGGACGAAGCGGCACCGATCGATTTGTTCTGATCGGGTAGCGCAACGCAAAAGCCCCGCCTTCGAGAGAAGCGCGGGGCTTTTTTATATCTGTGTTTTCTGTGCCGACCTCTTCGCGGGCAAGCCTCGCTCCTACAGGTTTCCGTCGTAAGCAATATCGCGAGCGACCTAAACCTGTAGGAGCGAGGCTTGCCCGCGAAGGGGCCCTCACAAACACCACAAAATCCACAGGCATAAAAAAGCCCCGACTCAATAAGAGCCGGGGCTTTCGGTTGAAGCGTTACAACAGCTTAGCCGTTGAACACGTCATCCACGCTTTTCAGCGGGTAGTTCTTCGGATACGGCAGGGTTGCTACGCCGGTCTCGATGGCGGCCTTGGCCACGGCATCGGAGATCACGGTGATCAGACGGGCATCCATTGGTTTCGGGATGATGTACTCACGACCGAATTCCAGTTTGATGCCGCCGTAGGCGTCGCACACTTCCTGAGGAACCGGCAGCTTGGCCAGTTCACGCAGGGCGTTGGCCGCAGCCACTTTCATTTCTTCGTTGATGCGCTTGGCGCGAACGTCCAAGGCACCGCGGAAGATGAACGGGAAGCCCAGTACGTTGTTGACCTGGTTCGGGTAGTCCGAACGGCCGGTCGCCATGATCACGTCGTCACGGGTGGCGTGAGCCAGTTCCGGGGCGATTTCCGGATCAGGGTTGGAGCACGCGAACACGATCGGGTTGGCCGCCATGGACTTCAGGCCTTCAGCGCTCAACAGGTTCGGGCCAGACAGGCCAACGAACACGTCAGCACCGGTCAGGGCATCAGCCAGGGTGCGCTTGTCGGTCGCGTGAGCGAAGACAGCTTTGTACTGGTTCAGGTCGTCACGGCCGGAGTGGATCACGCCGGTACGGTCAACCATGAAGATGTTTTCGATGTTGGCGCCCATGCTCACCAGCAATTTCATGCAGGAGATAGCGGCCGCACCAGCGCCCAGGCAGACGATCTTGGCGTCAGCGAGGGTTTTGCCAGCGATTTCCAGGGCGTTGATCATGCCGGCAGCGGTAACGATCGCGGTGCCGTGCTGGTCATCGTGGAATACCGGAATGTCGCACTGCTCGATCAGAGCACGTTCGATCTCAAAGCACTCAGGTGCCTTGATGTCTTCCAGGTTGATGCCACCGAAGGTGATGGAGATACGCTTGACGGTGTCGATGAAGGCTTGCGGGCTTTCGGAGTCGACTTCGATGTCGAAAACGTCGATGCCGGCGAAGCGCTTGAACAACACGCCTTTACCTTCCATCACTGGCTTGGAAGCCAATGGGCCGAGGTTACCCAGGCCGAGGATCGCGGTGCCATCGGAAATGACTGCAACCAGGTTGCCCTTGCCGGTGTATTTGTAGGCCAGTTCAGGATCGCGGGCGATTTCGCGTACTGGTTCGGCTACGCCGGGGCTGTAGGCCAGCGACAGGTCGCGAGCGGTAGCGGTGGCCTTGGTGAGCTCGACACTCAGCTTCCCTGGACGAGGATGGGCGTGATATTCGAGAGCGGCAGTTTTCAAATCAGACATGTGGGCATTCCGCTTTTTACTGTTGGACAGACGGACCGCCGAGGATACGCGTGTCGCAAAGTCCCTACAAGACTGACCAGTCACCCCTGTCAAGCGCCCTGCCCTACGACTTTGGGCCAAGAGCCACGGAACACAAGGGCTTTACTGTTCACAATCCTGATTAAAAATGTCTACAATTTTTTATCGCGAGGTGGTTTGAAGCATCGACGGATCGCCAAGCGGCAATAGCCAGCGCGCTTGTCCGCTCTCAAGTCCGCCACGACGGGAACGGTCCAGCACCCAGCCTCGGGCTTCGATCTGCTTGCCTTTGAGCCGTTCAAGCGCGGCGACATCGAACTGCCCGAGCAGATTGGGTGCAACGCGCAATACAACCGAATCCTGCAACTCGATCCAAACCCCGCCGCGATTGCGTTGAACCTTGCTCACACGACCACTGAGCACGGCGAAACCGGACGCGCGGATCTGCTCCGCTTTCAGTACAGGCGACTGTCGCCACAGACCAAGACCAGCCTGTCGGGCCGCACGCTCCGCCGCTTGTTGGCACGCCACCAAATCGACATTCGGCGCCACGGCCACCTGAAAACCGAGGCCCTCGGCGAGCATTTGCGCTTCGAGATTGGCGCCGTCAGCACCGTAGACGTGAGCCAAGGTGCGGCCGTAGCGATCCTTGGCCTCTTTACCGGGCAGCAAACCCACTTGGTCATTGCTGGCAGCAACCAGCGCTTCAAGGCGTTTGCGTGCCGCCACGGCGAACGGTTCGTCGGTGCGGCCTTGGCGCCCCAGTTCCGGAGTATTCAAGCCGATCATCCGCACACTGCGGCCATCGCTCAGGCGCAGGGTGTCGCCGTCCACCACTCGCTGCACGGCGACAGACGTCAAACCGCTCGGCGCCGGGCAGAAGGCCTGGGCGCCAGAGAGCCAAATCGCGGACACAAAAAAGGCGCCCGCAAGGGACGCCTTTTTCAACAGCAGGGAAAAGCCCATCGGGCTCTTCAGCCTTACTCTGCAGCAGCTGGAGCTTTCTTGCCGAAAGCACCGAAGCGGTCTGCGAAGCGCTGTACACGGCCGCCAGTATCCAGAGTCTTCTGCTTACCGGTGTAGAACGGGTGGCACTCGTTGCATACGTCAGTACCCAGTGGCTTGCACAGGTTCGAACGAGTTTCGAACTTGTTGCCGCAGCTGCAAGTTACTTCGATGGTTTCGTATGCTGGATGGATATCGGCTTTCATGGTGTATTCCTCAGGCTAGCGTGCCGCCACTCAACACTATTGTTGAATACCGCACGTAATTAGGCCGCGGATTCTACCAGACCTTTGCAATCACGCAAGCTGTCCCTTCTACCGACCGTCTGCTAGGCTCCCGGCACTTAACACCATCCCTGTGGGAGCGGGCTTGCTCGCGAAGAGGGCGTGTCAGTCAGCATTTACGTTGTCTGACGCAACGCTTTCGCGAGCAAGCCCGCTCCCACAAGTTATGCGCACAGCCATTCAATTATTGCCCGCCCAAAGAGAATCCCCCGCGTGCCCGACGCCATTTTGCGCCTTGCCCTGCCTTCGCCGCTGCGCCGCCTGTTCGATTACCGTGCCCCGGCCGGAGTCCTGCGCGCCCAGTTGCAGCCGGGCATGCGCCTGCGAGTGCCGTTTGGCCGGCGGGAGATGATCGGGATTCTGGTGGAGGTCACCGACACCAGCGAAGTGCCGGTGGAAAAGCTTAAACCGGCCCTGGCCCTGCTCGATGCCACGCCGCCGCTGCCGCCCGCGCTATTCAAGCTGTGCCTGTGGACGTCCCAGTATTACCAGCACAGCCTCGGAGATACCTTGAGCTGGGCGTTGCCGGTGCTGTTGCGCCAGGGTGAACTGGCGGAAGCACGCCAGGAGCGCTTCTGGTCTGCCGCCCCCGGCGCCAGCCTCGATGATCCGCGCATCGCCCGTGCCCCGCGCCAGCGTGATGCCCTGGCGACGCTGGCTCAACACCCGCACGGCGTGGCTCATCAGTTGCTGAGTAAACTGATGTTGAGCAAGGACAGCCTCGATCTGTTGCTGGCCAAAGACCTGGTGCAAGTGGAAATCCGCAAGCACGCCCCCGGCGCCCGTCATGAACATTGGCTGGCCCAGCCGGAGCTGCCGCTCAACCCGGAACAACGCGCCGCCTACGAGGCGATCCGTGCCGGGTTCGACAGTTATCACGCGTTTCTGCTGGCTGGCGTCACCGGCAGCGGCAAGACCGAAGTCTATTTGCAACTGATCCGCGAAACCCTTGAGGCCGGCAAGCAAGCGCTGGTGCTGATCCCGGAGATCAACCTCGGTCCGCAAACCCTGGCGCGCTTCGAGCAGCGCTTCAACGCCCGGATCGCGCTGATCCACTCGGCGGTCAATGATCGCGAGCGCCTGGAAGCCTGGCTCGCCGCCCGGGACGGCGATGCCGACATTATTATCGGCACCCGTTCGGCGCTGTTTACGCCGATGAAAAACCCCGGCCTGATCATCATCGACGAAGAGCACGACGGCTCTTATAAACAGCAGGAAGGCTTGCGCTACCACGCCCGCGACCTGGCCTTGGTCCGCGCCCGGCAGGAAAACATCCCGATTGTCCTCGGCTCCGCCACACCTTCGCTGGAAAGCCTGCACAACGCCTACACCGGCCGCTACGGCCTCCTACGCCTGAATGAGCGGGCTGGCGGCGCCAAGCAGCCACGCTTCCTGCGTCTGGATGTGAAAAGTCGCCCGCTCGATAGCGGGATTTCCGGGCCGATGCAGCAGGCCATCGGCCAGACCTTGGCCGCCGGCCAGCAAGTATTGGTTTTCCTCAACCGCCGCGGCTTTGCGCCGACCTTGCTCTGCCACGATTGCGGCTGGATGTCCGAGTGCCAACGCTGCGATGCGCGGATGACCGTGCACCAGCGCTCCGGCGAACTGCGTTGCCACCATTGCGGCTACGTTGAACGCGTGCCCCGGCACTGTCCGAAATGCGGCAAGGTCGATTTGCGGCCCGTCGGCGCGGGCACCGAGCGCGCCGAAGAACGCTTGGCGATTCTGTTTCCGGACGTGCCGGTGTTGCGGGTTGATCGGGACAGCACCTCGCGCAAGGACGCGATGAATCAGCTATTCGCAACCATTCAAAAAGGCCAGCCGTGCATTTTGGTCGGCACGCAGATGCTTGCCAAAGGGCACCATTTCCCTCGGGTGACGCTGGTGTCGATTCTCGATGCCGACGGCGGGCTGTTCTCCGGCGACTTCCGCGCCAGCGAGCGCATGGCGCAGCTGATCGTTCAGGTCGCTGGCCGTGCGGGGCGAGCTGAAGAGCCGGGCAGAGTCATCATCCAGACCCACCTGGCGGACCATCCGCTGCTGGTGCAACTGACCGAACAGGGTTATTTCGCCTTTGCCGAACAGGCCCTGAGCGAGCGTCGCGCTGCTGGTTTGCCGCCGTTTGCGCACCTCGCGCTGCTGCGGGCCGAGGCGCACAAACCGGGGCAGGCCGAAGGCTTTCTCGATGAGGCGTGCAGCGAGGCGGAACGATTGCTGGCCGAGCAGAATCTGAGCGGTATCGAGTTGCTCGGGCCGGTGCCGGCACCGATGGAGCGTCGGGCCGGGCGTTATCGGGCGCAGCTGTTGTTACAGGCTACGGCCCGGGCACCGTTGCATCGGTTGCTCAGCAGTTGGTTGCTGGCGCTGGAGCAGATGCCGAGTGGGCGGGCGGTGCGCTGGTCTTTGGATGTTGATCCCGTCGATTTGTATTGATTGATCGATCGCTATCGCGAGCAAGCTCGCTCCCACAGGAGGGTGTGGTGGGCCAACAATGCATGAACACCGCTGATCCACTGTGGGAGCGAGCTTGCTCGCGATGGCGGTGGATTTGTCACCACATATCCATAACCTGCCCGCTATAGTTGGCAAGCACGCTTGGGCCACGGATAATGCCCAGTTTTTCCACTAGCGCATCGAAGCGCCGCCGCGCTTGCGGTCGAAAGAGAACACCATGAAAGACACCATTCGCCTGCTGATCCAACAAGCCATCACCCAACTCGTCAACGAAGGTGTGTTGCCTGAAGGCCTGTCGCCGGCGATCCAGGTGGAAAACTCCCGCGACAAGAAGAACGGCGACTTCGCCAGCAACATCGCGATGATGTTGGCCAAACCGGCGGGCATGAAGCCGCGCGACCTGGCAGAAAAAATCATCGCCGCGCTGCCGGCTGACGAAAACGTCACCAAGACCGAAATCGCCGGCCCGGGCTTCCTGAATTTCTTCCAGAACACCCAGGCCTTGGCCGCGCGCCTCGACGCGGCGCTGGCTGACAAGAACGTCGGCGTGCGCAAGGCCGGCCCGGTGCAGCGCACCGTGGTTGACCTGTCGGCGCCAAACCTGGCCAAAGAGATGCACGTCGGCCACTTGCGCTCGACCATCATCGGCGACGGCGTGGCGCGGGTGCTGGAGTTCCTCGGCGACACCGTGATCCGTCAGAACCACGTCGGCGACTGGGGCACCCAGTTCGGCATGCTGATGGCGTACCTGCAAGAGAACCCGATCACCAGCGACGAGCTGTCGGACCTGGAAAACTTCTACCGTGCGGCCAAGCAACGCTTCGACGAATCCGAAGAGTTTGCTGATCGCGCCCGTGGTCTGGTGGTGAAATTGCAGGCCGGCGACGCCGAGTGCCTGGCGCTCTGGTCGCGCTTCCGCGATATCTCGTTGTCCCACTGCCAGGCGATCTACGAACAACTGAACGTCAAACTGACCATGGCCGACGTAATGGGCGAAAGCGCCTACAACGACGACCTGATCAACGTGGTCAACGACCTCAAGGCTGCCGGCCTGCTGGTCGAGAGCAACGGCGCCCAGTGCGTGTTCCTCGACGAATTCAAGAACGCCGACGGCGACCCACTGCCGGTGATCATCGTCAAGGCTGACGGCGGCTACCTCTACGCCACCACCGACCTGGCAGCCGTGCGTTATCGCAGCGGCAAACTGAAGGCTGATCGTGCGTTGTACTTCGTCGACCAGCGTCAGGCCCTGCACTTCCAGCAGGTGTTCCAGGTCGCGCGCCTCGCCGGTTTCGTGACGCACCCGATGGACATGGAACACATGGGCTTCGGCACCATGAACGGCGCCGATGGCCGTCCGTTCAAGACCCGTGATGGCGGCACCGTGAAGCTGGTCGATCTGCTGACCGAAGCCAAGGACCGCGCCTACACCCTGGTGAAAGAGAAGAACCCGGAACTGGCCGAAGACGAGTTGCGTAACATCGCCAAGGTCGTGGGCATTGGCGCAGTGAAATACGCCGACCTGTCCAAGCACCGCACCAGCGACTACAGCTTCAACTTCGACCTGATGCTGAACTTCGAAGGCAACACCGCGCCGTACCTGCTGTACGCCTACACCCGCGTGGCCGGCGTGTTCCGCAAGCTCGGCAAGGACTTCAGCGAAGTCGAAGGCCAGATCGTTCTCGAAGCACCGCACGAACATGAACTGGCGGCCAAACTGGCGCAGTTCGGCGAAGTGCTGAACAACGTTTCCGACAAAGGGACGCCGCACATTCTGTGCACCTACCTGTACGATGTCGCCGGCCTGTTCTCCAGCTTCTACGAGAACTGCCCGATCCTCAGCGCCGATACCCCGGTGCAAATGCAGAGCCGTCTGCGCCTCGCCGCGCTGACCGGTCGCACACTCAAGCAAGGCCTGGAACTCTTGGGTCTGGAAACTCTGGAGCGTATGTAAGTTGGCTGCCAAGAAAAACCTGCACCCAAGCGTGGCGCCAGTCGTTACACCGCTCCTGCAAAGAAACCGATCCCGGGCTGGCTGTGGATGGCCGTCGGCCTGACCGTCGGCGCGTTTATCGTGTTTCTGATGAAACTGGAGCCTGGCAAGGGCAGCGAAAGCGTCAAGCGCGAGAAGATCGAGCAGCAGAAAGCCACCAAGATCGCCGAGGCCAACAAGACTCCGCCGAGCCCGACGCAACCGGTGAAGCCGAAGTACGACTTCTATACCTTGCTGCCGGAATCGGAAGTGATCGTGCCGCCGGACGCGGTGCCGGAGAAAACCCTGCCGACACCACAAGTGCCGACGGTGCCGACCACGCCGGTCACGCCAGAACAAGCGGCGAAGATCGACACCGCGCGGGCACAGGCTGCGCTGTCCGGAATTACCCCGCCACCAGCGCCACCGGTTTCCAAAGCGGCGCCAGTGACCAAGTTCTTCTTGCAGGCCGGTTCGTTCCGCAAAGAGGCTGATGCCGACAAGGTTCGCGCGCAGATCATCTTGCTCGGTCAGGCAGTGGCGGTTGAATCCGGCACGGTGAAGGACGAAACCTGGTATCGGGTTTTGGTCGGGCCGTTCAGCAACCGTGAACAACTGACCACTGCCCAGAAGCAACTGGCTGGCAGCGGGTTCAGCAATCTGTTGTTACAACAACGCCAGAGCCGCTGATCCAGCAGAAACAACCTGCTTTGTGGCGAGGGAGCTTGCTCCCGTCCGGCTGCGAAGCAGTCGTAATCAGGCCACTGCGGTCTATCTGACATACCGCAGTGGCTGGATTTGGGAGTGCTGCGCACTCCAGCGGGAGCAAGCTCCCTCGCCACAGGGATTCACCTGCACTCTTCCTCGCAGATGACACACCGCTCGTCCCCCGCCTCGTCCTACAGTTGAAAAACGCTCCACCACCCCCATATGAGTTTGCATAAGGCATTTTCGCCCCGCTGCGTGGAGACTCTCCCTTGACCACCATCGTTTCAGTTCGCCGCCACGGCAAAGTCGTCATGGGCGGCGACGGCCAGGTTTCTCTCGGCAATACCGTGATGAAAGGCAACGCGAAGAAAGTTCGCCGCCTGTACCACGGTCAGGTCATCGCCGGTTTTGCCGGGGCTACCGCTGACGCCTTCACCCTGTTCGAGCGTTTTGAAGGCCAGCTCGAGAAACATCAGGGTCACCTGGTTCGCGCCGCCGTCGAACTCGCCAAAGAATGGCGCACCGACCGTTCCCTCAGCCGCCTCGAAGCCATGCTCGCCGTCGCCAACAAAGACGCCTCGCTGATCATCACCGGCAACGGTGACGTCGTTGAACCCGAAGAAGGCCTGATCGCCATGGGTTCCGGTGGCGGTTACGCCCAGGCCGCCGCGAGTGCCCTGCTGAAGAAAACCGATTTGTCGGCCCGGGAAATCGTC
The DNA here is from genome assembly GCF_034344865.1 of Pseudomonas sp. 10S4. Taxonomy (NCBI): domain Bacteria; kingdom Pseudomonadati; phylum Pseudomonadota; class Gammaproteobacteria; order Pseudomonadales; family Pseudomonadaceae; genus Pseudomonas; species Pseudomonas sp. 10S4. The sequence continues at coordinate 2,255,464 of NZ_CP133774.1, read as the reverse complement.
GAAACCGCGCTCGGCATCGCCGGCGACATCTGTGTATTCACCAACCACACCTTCACCATTGAGGAGCAGGACCTCGCCGAGTAAGCCTGTTTCGGCCTAGCGCCACGGCTCGCTTTTGCTAGAGGACCGCCAATTACTATGTCCATGACTCCCCGTGAAATCGTCCACGAACTCAATCGCCATATCATCGGCCAGGACGATGCCAAGCGCGCCGTCGCCATCGCGCTGCGTAACCGCTGGCGCCGGATGCAACTGCCGGAAGAGCTGCGCGTTGAAGTAACGCCAAAGAACATCCTGATGATCGGCCCGACCGGTGTCGGTAAAACCGAGATCGCCCGTCGCCTGGCCAAACTGGCCAACGCGCCGTTCATCAAGGTCGAAGCGACCAAGTTCACCGAAGTCGGCTATGTCGGTCGCGATGTTGAATCGATCATTCGTGACCTCGCCGACGCCGCCATCAAGCTGCTGCGCGAACAGGAAATGACCAAGGTTCGCCACCGCGCCGAAGACGCCGCTGAAGAGCGCATCCTCGACGCCCGCTGCCGCCGGCACGCATGGGTTTCCACAACGACGACGCCGCACCTTCGGCTGATTCCAACACCCGCCAGCTGTTCCGCAAGCGTCTGCGTGAAGGCCAGCTGGATGACAAAGAGATCGAAATCGAAGTCGCCGAAGTGGCCGGCGTCGATATCTCTGCGCCACCGGGCATGGAAGAAATGACCAACCAGTTGCAGAGCCTGTTCGCCAACATGGGCAAGGGCAAAAGAAAAGCCGCAAGCTCAAGGTCAAGGAAGCGCTGAAACTGGTGCGTGACGAAGAAGCCGGTCGCCTGGTCAACGATGAAGAGTTGAAGGCCAAGGCGCTGGAAGCGGTCGAGCAGCACGGTATCGTGTTCATCGACGAAATCGACAAGGTCGCCAAGCGCGGCAATTCCGGCGGCATCGACGTGTCTCGCGAAGGCGTGCAGCGTGACTTGCTGCCGCTGATCGAAGGCTGCACCGTCAACACCAAACTGGGCATGGTCAAGACCGACCACATCCTGTTCATCGCTTCCGGTGCGTTCCACCTGAGCAAGCCGAGCGATCTGGTGCCTGAGTTGCAAGGTCGCCTGCCGATTCGCGTCGAGCTGAAAGCGCTGACCCCGGAAGACTTCGAGCGCATTCTCAGCGAGCCGCACGCGTCGCTGACCGAGCAATACTGCGCCCTGCTGAAAACCGAAGGCCTGACCATCGAGTTCCAGCCGGACGGGATCAAGCGCATCGCCGAGATCGCCTGGCAGGTCAACGAGAAGACCGAGAACATCGGTGCTCGCCGCCTGCACACGCTGCTTGAGCGTCTGCTGGAAGAGGTATCGTTCAGCGCCGGTGATCTGGCCAGCGCCCACGACGACAAGGTGATCCTGATCGACGCCGAGTACGTCAACAGCCACCTCGGCGAATTGGCACAGAACGAAGACCTGTCCCGTTATATCCTGTAGGTCACCTACTGTGTGAGCGGGCTTCTGTGGCGAGGAGCTTGCTCCCGCTGGGTCGCGAAGCGGCCCCAAAATCGGCGAACGCGATTTATCAGCAAGACCGCATTCGCCGGATTTACGACTGCTGCGCAGCCGAGCGGGAGCAAGCTCCCTCGCCACAGGATCACCCGCCGACACAGGGCCTTCATCAAGACGGACGACCGGCCCCATGACGACCCAACTCCCCACCGACATCAAACTGCACAAAGCCTCGAAAACCCTGTCGCTGAAATATGCGTCCGGCGAGGAATATCACCTGCCCGCCGAGTTCCTTCGCGTGCACTCTCCTTCCGCCGAGGTCCAGGGCCACGGCAAACCTATCCTGCAATTTGGCAAGATCGGCGTAGGTCTTTCCAAGGTAGAACCGGCCGGTCAGTACGCACTGAAATTGACCTTCGATGACGGCCACGACAGCGGCCTGTTCACTTGGGAATATCTCTACCAGTTGGGCGTGCGCCAAGAAGACCTCTGGAACGATTATCTTGCCGAGCTCAAAGCCGCCGGCAAAACCCGCGACCCAAGCCAGTCCATCGTCAAGCTGATGCTCTAGTTCAGGCTTCTTGCTCTTTAGAGGGCATTTTCTAATTTCATCTGTTTGAATGCTCTGCCGTCAGGCTGAGGATTGGGCCTGTCATCCATTATTTCCTGCGCCGCGTTGTCGCCTGAAAGCGGGCCAGGCAAGGCGCAGGCCGCTGGGAATGGCTGTTCCCTTTCCAAGGCTTGCAACGCAGCCTGGCCCGCTTTCAGGCACAACCCGGAGGGCCGGGCCTGCTGTGCCGCAGGGCTGCGTTGCTCGGAGCTTATTTGGAATGACCAAACTACGCTCCTCGCGCCTTGCCCTGCGGCACAGCAGACCCGGCGCGGCGCAGGAAATAATGGATGACAGGCCCCAGCCTGCTTGCGAAAAAATTAAACTCGGGTAACCAATGGAGCTGGCAAGTTCCCTGCAGTGCTCGTTGTACTAAAAAAGCAGCGATGCAGAATTAACGGTCACCCGAGCAGCAGTACCTGGTATTGGTTGTGTGACTACACGGCTGAGCTCAGGTACTCGTCTCAGGACAATGGAGCGTCGTAGATGAGTAACAAGAACAACGATGACCTGAAGTATCAAGCCTCGGAAAACACCCTGGGGCTTAATCCAGTTGTTGGGCTGCGTGGAAAGGATCTACTGGCTTCTGCTCGAATGGTGCTCAGGCAGGCCATCAAACAACCGATTCACAGTGTCAAGCATGTCGCTCATTTCAGTCTCGAACTCAAGAATGTGTTGTTCGGTAAATCCGAGCTGCAACCGCCAGGCGAAGACCGTCGCTTTGCCGATCCGGCCTGGAGCCAGAACCCGCTCTATAAACGTTATTTGCAAACTTACCTGGCGTGGCGCAAAGAACTCCATGCCTGGATCGACGACAGCAGCCTGTCGCCCAAAGACGTCGCTCGCGGTCATTTCGTGATCAACCTCATGACCGAAGCCATGGCCCCGACCAACAGTGCGGCCAACCCTGCGGCGGTCAAACGCTTCTTCGAAACCGGCGGCAAGAGCCTGCTCGACGGCCTCTCCCACCTGGCCAAGGACATCGTCCATAACGGCGGCATGCCGAGCCAGGTCAACATGGGTGCGTTCGAAGTCGGCAAGTCGCTTGGCGTGACCGAAGGCGCGGTGGTGTTTCGCAACGACGTGCTGGAGCTGATCCAGTACCGGCCGAGCACCGAACAGGTGTACGAGCGCCCACTGCTGGTGGTGCCGCCGCAGATCAACAAGTTCTACGTATTCGACCTGAGCCCGGACAAGAGCCTGGCGCGCTTCTGCCTGCGCAACAACGTGCAGACGTTCATTGTCAGCTGGCGCAACCCGACCAAGGAACAGCGCGAGTGGGGCCTTTCGACTTATATCGAAGCGCTCAAGGAAGCGGTCGATGTGGTCACCGCGATCACCGGCAGCAAAGACGTGAACATGCTCGGCGCCTGCTCCGGCGGCATCACCTGCACCGCCCTGCTGGGCCACTACGCGGCGATCGGCGAGAAGAAGGTCAACGCCCTGACCTTGCTGGTGAGCGTGCTGGATACCACCCTGGACAGCGACGTGGCCCTGTTCGTCGACGAACAGACCCTCGAGGCCGCCAAGCGCCATTCCTACCAGGCCGGTGTGCTGGAAGGCCGCGACATGGCGAAAGTCTTCGCCTGGATGCGCCCCAACGACCTGATCTGGAATTACTGGGTCAACAACTACCTGTTGGGCAACGAGCCGCCGGTATTCGACATCCTGTTCTGGAACAACGACACCACACGGTTGCCGGCCGCGTTCCACGGTGACCTGATCGAGATGTTCAAAAGTAATCCACTGATCCGCCCCAACGCACTGGAAGTGTGCGGCACGCCGATCGACCTCAAGCAAGTCACGGCCGACATCTTTTCCCTGGCCGGCACCAACGACCACATCACGCCGTGGAAGTCTTGCTACAAGTCGGCGCAACTGTTCGGCGGCAATGTTGAATTCGTGCTGTCCAGCAGCGGCCACATCCAGAGCATCCTGAACCCGCCGGGCAACCCGAAATCGCGCTACATGACCAGCATCGATATGCCGGTGAAAGCCGAGGACTGGCAAGAGAACTCCACCAAGCATACCGATTCCTGGTGGCTGCACTGGCAGGCGTGGCAGGCTCAGCGCTCGGGCAAATTGAAGAAATCCCCGACCACACTGGGCAACAAAACCTACACCGCCGGCGAAGCTGCGCCGGGCACTTACGTACATGAGCGGTAACTGACACACCTCGCGCCACTGTAGGAGCTGCCGCAGGCTGCGATCTTTTGATCTTGATTCTCTTAAACCAAAATCAAAAGATCGCAGCCTTCGGCAGCTCCTACAGGGGATCGAGGATGAATTTTAGAAAGTGACCCACAGGGCCAGAAGCATGCCGCAACCGTTCATTTTTCGTACCGTCGACCTGGATGGCCAGACCCTCCGCACCGCGGTACGCCCCGGCAAGCCTCACTTGACGCCCTTGCTGATTTTCAACGGCATCGGCGCCAACCTTGAGCTGGTGTTTCCGTTCGTCGCGGCGCTGGACCCGGACCTGGAAGTCATCGCTTTCGACGTTCCCGGTGTCGGCGGCTCGTCGACGCCGAACCGGCCGTATCGCTTTCCGGGGCTGGCGAAGCTCACGGCACGGATGCTCGACTATCTCGACTACGGACAGGTCAACGTGATCGGCGTGTCCTGGGGCGGCGCCTTGGCGCAGCAGTTCGCCTACGACTATCCCGAGCGCTGCAAAAAACTGGTGCTGGCCGCCACGGCGGCCGGTACGGTGATGGTGCCCGGCAAGCCGAAAGTCCTGTGGATGATGGCCAGCCCCCGGCGCTACATCCAGCCGTCCCACGTGATTCGCATTGCGCCGATGATCTACGGCGGCTCGTTCCGCCGCGACCCGACGCTGGCCGCCAGTCACGCGGCGAAAGTGCGTTCGGCGGGCAAGCTCGGTTACTACTGGCAACTGTTTGCCGGCCTCGGCTGGACCAGCATTCACTGGCTGCACAAGATCCACCAGCCGACGCTGGTGCTGGCCGGCGACGACGATCCGCTGATCCCGCTGATCAACATGCGCATGCTCGCCTGGCGGATCCCCAACGCCCAGTTGCACATCATCGATGATGGGCATCTGTTCCTGATTACCCGGGCCGAAGCTGTGGCGCCGATCATCATGAAATTCCTCGAGGAAGAACGTCAGCGTGCGGTGATGCATCCGCACCCGACGCCATTGGGCGGCTAATCCGCCCCGACTTTTTGTTGATGGGAAAGGGATGGCAGGACGCCGTTCCGCGCAACAACCCGTAACAGCGTCTATGGTGATCTGGTTCGATGTGTTTGTTTTTGGCCTGAAGACGAAGGAGTGTTGACTCATGCGCGAAAAACCAGCGACGGGCTCGTTGCCCTCTCCCGCCGCCTTCATCAACGCACAAAGTGCGATTACCGGTCTGCGCGGCCGGGATCTGCTGTCGACCCTGCGCAGTGTGGCTGCCCACGGTTTGCGCAACCCGGTGCACAGCGCCCGGCATGCCTTGAAACTGGGCGGTCAGTTGGGCCGTGTGCTGCTGGGGAAACCCTGCATCCGACCAACCCGCAGGACAGTCGCTTTGCCGACCCGGCGTGGAGCCTCAACCCGTTTTACCGGCGTAGTTTGCAGGCCTACCTGAGCTGGCAGAAACAGGTCAAAACCTGGATCGACGAGAGCAACATGAGCCCGGACGATCGCGCCCGCGCCCACTTTGCTTTTGCCCTGCTCAACGATGCCGTAGCGCCCTCCAATACCCTGCTCAATCCGCTGGCGATCAAGGAGATTTTCAACTCCGGCGGCAACAGCCTGGTGCGCGGAGTCAGTCACCTGATCGACGACTTCCTGCACAACGATGGCTTGCCCCGGCAAGTCACCAAGCAAGCCTTCGAGGTCGGTAAAACCGTCGCCACCACCACCGGTTCCGTGGTGTTTCGCAACGAGTTGCTGGAGCTGATCCAGTACAAGCCGATGAGCGAAAAACAGTATTCAAAACCGCTGCTGGTGGTGCCGCCGCAGATCAACAAGTACTACATTTTCGACCTGAGCCCGCACAACAGCTTCGTCCAGTTCGCCCTGAAGAACGGCCTGCAAACCTTCATGATCAGTTGGCGCAACCCGGATGTGCGTCACCGCGAGTGGGGGCTGTCGACCTACGTTGAGGCAGTGGAAGAAGCAATGAACGTCTGCCGGGCGATCACTGGCGCCCGCGAGGTTAACCTGATGGGCGCCTGCGCCGGCGGGCTGACGATTGCCGCGTTGCAAGGTCATCTTCAGGCCAAGCGACAACTGCGCCGAGTCTCCAGCGCAACCTATCTGGTGAGCTTGCTCGACAGCCAGATGGACAGCCCCGCCACCCTGTTCGCCGACGAACAGACCCTGGAAGCGGCCAAGCGTCGCTCCTATCAGAAGGGCGTGCTGGACGGTCGCGACATGGCCAAGGTCTTCGCCTGGATGCGCCCCAACGACTTGATCTGGAGCTACTTCGTCAACAACTACCTGCTGGGCAAGGAGCCGCCGGCGTTCGACATTCTCTACTGGAACAACGACAACACGCGCTTGCCCGCGGCGTTCCATGGAGACCTTCTGGACTTCTTCAAGCACAACCCACTGAGCCATCCGGGCGGTCTTGAGGTGTGTGGCACGCCAATCGACTTGCAGAAAGTCACGGTCGACAGTTTCAGCGTGGCCGGCATGAACGATCACATCACCCCGTGGGATGCGGTGTATCGCTCGACCCTGCTGCTGGGTGGCGAGCGACGCTTCGTGCTGTCCAACAGCGGCCATGTACAGAGCATCCTCAACCCGCCTTCCAACCCGAAAGCCAACTTTGTCGAAAGCCCGAAACTGAGCAGCGACCCGCGTGCCTGGTATTACGACGCCAAGCAAGTCAACGGCAGTTGGTGGACCCAATGGTTGAGCTGGATTCAGGAACGCTCCGGCGCGCAAAAGAAACCCACATGGCCCTCGGCAACCAGAACTATCCACCGATGGAAGCCGCACCCGGCACTTACGTCCGCGTGCGCTGACGCTCAACGAACCACGGCCGACGCAGGCCGTGGCATGACTCGACCATTAAGAAGACTGGATGAAAACCCGCGACCGGATCCTCGAATGTGCTTTGCAGTTGTTCAACCAAAAGGGCGAACCGAACGTTTCCACCATGGAAGTTGCCAACGAAATGGGGATCAGCCCCGGCAACCTCTACTACCACTTCCACGGCAAGGAACCGCTGATTCTCGGGTTGTTCGAACGCTTCCAGAATGAGCTGGCACCGCTGCTCGATCCACCGTCCGATGTGGAACTGGGCCCCGAAGATTATTGGCTGTTCCTGCACCTGATCGTTGAGCGTCTGGCGCATTACCGGTTTCTGTTCCAGGACCTGTCGAACCTGGCTGGGCGCCTGCCGAAACTGGCCAAGGGCATCCGCAATTTGCTCAATGCGTTGAAGCGCACACTGGCGTCATTGCTGGCGCGGTTGAAGGCTCAGGGGCAGTTGGTCAGCGACACCCAGGCGTTGGGGCAACTGGTGGAGCAGATCACCATGACGTTGCTGTTTTCGCTGGACTATCAGCGGATTCTGGATCGCGAGGGCGAGGTGAGGTTGGTGGTGTACCAGATCATGATGCTGGTGGCGCCGCATCTGCTTCCGCCGATCAAGGCTGCGACAGAACAGCTAGCACTCCAATACCTGGAAGAACACGACTAACCCCCTGTGGGAGCGGGCTTGCTCGCGAATGCGGTGAGTCATTCAACATTGAAGGTGGCTGACACGACGCTTTCGCGAGCAAGCCCGCTCCCACAGGGGATCTGCGGTGTTGATAGAACTGTGCATAAAAAAACGCCCGACCTTTGCAGGCCGGGCGTTTTCTTGAGCCCTGAAAATCAGGACTGACTGGTTGGCGTCGCTGGAGCTGGCGCGGCAGTCGGGGTAGCAGCCGGGGTCGGTGCGGCAACGGAGTTCGTTGTGCTGGCCGGGACTGCCGGTTTGGCGGCAGCCACTGCTGGTTTTGGTGCGGCGGCGGCTTTTGGAGCTGCCGGTTTTTTCACTGCGGGCTTCTTCGCTGCGGCAGGTTTTGCCGCTGGCTTGGCTGCAGGTTTCGCTGCTGCGGTTTTTGCTGCGGGCTTAGCCGCGGCAGGCTTCGCTGCTGGTTTAGCGGCGGCTTTGGCGGCGACCGGTTTGGCCGCTGGCTTGGCTGCTGCAGGTTTCGCTGCGGCAGTTTTGGCAGCAGGCTTCGCCGCTGGTTTGGCAGCCGGTTTAGCGGCAGCTTTAACCAGTGGCTTGGCAGCGCTTTTGGCAGCTGGTTTGGCCGCTGCGGTTTTCGCCGCAACAGGCGCAACCTTGGCACCTGTGAGCCGTTCGATTTGCTTGGTCAGGGTATCGACCTTGCTGTGCAGCGCCTTGACTTCGTTGCGGCTCGGAACACCAAGGCGCGAAATGGCGCTGTTCAGACGCTTGTCGAAAGCCCCTTCCAGCTCATCCCACTTGCCCAGTGCGCGATCTTTCACGCCGCTGATGCGCGACTTGGCCGACGAAGCAGTGTCCTTGGCGGCGTCGACTTTTTTGCCGACAGCGCTTTTGGTGAGCTTCTCGGCTTTCTCGCCGTCTTTAACCAATGTATCGAAGAGTTTGCTGCCGTCAGTGTCGATCTTCGAATACACGCCTAAACCAGCCAGCCAGATTTTGCGGGAGTAGTCTTCGACTTTCCCGATCCACGAGCTGCCTTCTTTTTCAGTATTCTTTTTACCAGCCATCCCGTTCTCCTTAAGATTTACGCGCGACACGTTCGAGCAATGCCGTCAGCTCATCGAGCTTAGCAGAGAGTGTCTCAACGTCATGTTTAGACGGAATGCCGATACGATTCAAGGCACTTGCGACACGCGAGTCAAAAGCCTTCTCGACCTTGTCGAGTTGAACCTCGACCTTGCCTTTGAAAGTGCTCACTTCACTCTTGGCTTCATCGATCTCGGCATTGGCCGCTTCGAGTTTTTCAGCAACGACCTTTTTGCCTTTCTTTTCAACAGTTTGACCAGCCTTGATCAACTCTTGAAAGTACTCGCTACCCTCGTGGCCAACCTTGGTGTAGGCACCCAGGCCTGCCAGCCAGATCTTGCGGGCATACGATCTGACGTCTTGCAGAGCGTTAGTCGATGCGTCGATTTTTTCTTCAAAATAACTTTGGCCATGGTGCACCTCACGCGCAGAAGGTTTGAGGAACTGCCCGCGAAAGTGTCGGGCTCATGCACAAAGTAGGGAGAAAAATTAGAAACGGCACCCTAACAACTGACATAAAACCTTGGAGACACCACAAACAAATAATGAAATGGCTCCCCCGCCGCCCCCTGTGATCACCCACTAAGCTTTCACAGGGGGCTCATCGGAGACCGTTGCCATGAACAAAGTAGCTGTTGTCGCCATCGATCTGGGAAAACACAGCTTTCATCTGCATGCACAAGATGATCGTGGTCATGAGCTTTACCGCAAAAAGTTTAATCGGGCGGCGCTCATCCAGCATCTGGCCAATCTCGAACCCTGCACCGTTGCGATGGAAGCTTGCGGCGGAGCCCACTTCATGGCGCAGGAAGTCTCAAGACTGGGGCATATACCCAAACTCATTGCTCCGCATCTCGTGCGTCCGTATGTGAAAAGCAACAAGAACGACTTCGCTGATGCCGAAGCGATCTGCGAGGCTGCAACTCGTCCAACAATGCGCTTTGTGCCGCCCAAGAATCAGGCTCAGCAGGCGCTGGCCATGCTCAACTCGACACGTGATTCGTTCATCAAAGAACGTACTGCTACCGTCAATCGGATTCACGCAGCCCTCCTGGAAGTCGGAATCAGCTTGGCCCCAGGCTTCAAGTCCATCAAAGATCTTCCAGCGCTGCTTGAAGCGCATCCACTTCCCGATTCCATCAAAAAACTACTGACCAGGCTGCGTGAGCACTTCAATTACTTGCACGAGCAGGTCAAGGCTTTGGATAAGGAAGTGGAGTGCCAAGCCGCTGAAGATGATCTGGCTGTTCGCTTGATGACGATGCCGTGTGTCGGCCCGATCACCTCCAGCGTCCTGGCTGCCGAGTTGGGCGATGGCAAACAGTTCAAGTGCGGCCGAGGCTATTCGGCCTCGATCGGGCTAGTGCCCAAACAACACTCCACGGGCGGAAAAACCGTACTTTTAGGCATCAGCAAGCGGGGTGACCGAAACCAGAGACGCCTGCTGATCCAGTGTGCCCGCGTCTATCTGATGCAGTTGGATCGACAGAAAGGAGCGCTGGCGGACTGGGTCCGACGGCTATGGGACAACCATCACTCCAATCATGTGGTCTGCGCACTGGCCAACAAACTGGCGAGAATCGCCTGGGCGATTGCAGCACACCACACCGAATTCGATGCGGGGCCAGGCGCGATGAACGCCTGACCCCGCTGTCACCCGAGCACCACCCACCTGGTTTGCGATGCTGGATAACAGATGACGTGAACGGCCAACCGGCCTGACGAAAACCCTGAGCTCCCACACGGCTGAAAGGCCGTCCAAGTAATTAGGATCGCCGGGCATCGATTCTCATCAAGGCGCGAATGGACCAACCTCCACTCAGACGCCGGATAGATGAAAGCAAGCCAAACACATCATCAAAAACAGTATTGCAGAAAAGGGGGAACCATAGATGTGGGAGCGAGCTTGCCCGCGATGAGGTCGTGCCAGTCGACATACATGTTGTCTGACACACCGCCATCGCGAGCAAGCTCGCTCCCACAGGGAATGCATTCGCAAATCGATTGCCGGTTAAGCCAACGCTTTATCGAGGGCCTTTTCAATTTCCGATTTGATGGTGCCGCTCATGGCCGACATCAACAGGCCCAGCTCGACATCGATCTTGATTGAATTTTCACCGACATACACCGCGCCTTTCACACCCGAACGCTTGAGGTTCAGGGTATCGCCGGACCACTGCGGCTCCAGGCCATATTGATCGGACAGTTTCTGCGCCAACAGGTCGGCCTTCTCGCGCGCAGCTTCCTTGCCCAGGCCGTGGGCACGTTCAACACTAATTCGGGCCATCGAATGACTCCTGCTTTATGGATACTTTCCTGAAGCATCTTGACCGTCTGTGCGGCAAAACGTCCCGGTGGTTGCCTATCTTACCTTCAGCCTTGCCAAGACAAAGCAGGCCACCGGGATTAGAATGTCCCGCATTCTCTTCTGGTGACAGCGATATGACTGATCAGCGCAAAGGCAGCGATGCCGAACCCACCACTCACTTCGGTTTCAAAAACGTTCCGGAAAGCCAAAAAGCGGAAAAAGTCGCTGAGGTTTTCCACTCGGTAGCCGCCAAGTACGACCTGATGAACGACCTCCTGTCGGGCGGCATGCACCGTCTGTGGAAGCGTTTTGCGATCGAACTGTCGGGCGTTCGCACCGGTAATCGTGTGCTGGACATCGCCGGAGGCACTGGCGACCTGACCAAGAAGTTCTCGCACCTCGTTGGCCCGACCGGCCAGGTGGTGTTGGCCGACATCAACGAATCCATGCTCAAGGTCGGTCGTGACCGCCTGCTGGACCTCGGTGTGGCTGGCAACGTCGAATTCGTCCAGGCCGACGCTGAAAAGCTGCCGTTCCCCGACAACCATTTCGACTGCGTGACCATCGCCTTCGGCCTGCGCAACGTCACTCATAAAGAAGACGCCCTGCGCTCGATGCTGCGCGTGCTCAAGCCTGGCGGTCGCCTGCTGGTGCTGGAGTTCTCCAAGCCGACCAATGCGCTGATGTCCAAAGCCTACGACGCCTACTCGTTCGCCTTCATGCCGCTGATGGGCAAGCTGATCACCAACGACTCGGAAAGCTATCGCTACCTGGCCGAATCGATTCGCATGCACCCGAATCAGGAAACACTGAAGTCGATGATGGTCGAGGCCGGTTTCGACCGCGTGACCTACCACAACATGACCGCAGGCATCGTCGCCCTGCACCGCGGCATCAAGCCCTGATGCTGCTGGCCGGCCTGCTCGCCAGCGTTGAACTCGGCCTGAACCGGGTGCTGCGCCTCGACAGCACCGCGTTGCCGCGGCTGGCGCATTTGACCGGCAAAGTGATTGCCGTCGATTGCCGCAGCCCGGCGCTGCAACTGTTCATACTGCCCAGCGATGAAGGCCTGATGCTCGCCTCCCAGTGGGAAACCGGCGCCGACTGCACCTTGCGTGCACCGGCCTCAAGCCTGTTGAAACTGGCGACGAGCAAGGACAAGACGTCGATCTTGCACAGCCCGCAAGTCGAGCTTGATGGCGACAGCGGCGTACTGCTGGAACTGGCAGCCGTCCTGCAAGACCTTGAGCTGGACTGGGAGTATGAACTCTCGCGCTGGCTCGGCCCGGTCGCCACGCAACTGCTCGGCGGTCACCTGCGCAGCCGCGCACGCTTTTATCAGCAAGGGTTCGCCAGCCTGAACCAGAACCTGGGCGAATACCTGGCCGAAGAATCGCGCGCCCTCGTCGGGCAGCGCGAAGCCGAAGCCCGTTTCAGTGAACTGGACCAGATCAAACTCGATCTGGAACGTCTCGAGGCGCGTTTCGAGCGCCTTTCCCGATCCCTCGACCCAAGCGATAACGCATGAAGCTGCTTGCCGTCCGCCGTTTGTTGCGCATCCAGCGCGTCGTGATCCGCTACCGCCTCGATGACCTGCTGTTCGCCCTGCCGCTGCCCTGGTTTTTGCTGGCGCTGCGTTATGCCTTGCCGTGGCGCTGGTTCCCGCGCAAGACGCTGGACCTGACCCGTGGCGCGCGATTGCGCCTGGCGCTGCAGGACCTGGGGCCGATTTTCATCAAGTTCGGGCAGATCCTGTCCACCCGCCGCGACCTGTTGCCGGAAGACATCGCCGATGAGCTGATGAAGTTGCAGGACCGGGTGCCGCCGTTCGACTCGCAAGTGTCGATCAAGCTGATCGAAGAGCAGCTCGGCAAAAAAATCAGCGAAGTTTTCAGCCGTTTCGACGTCGAACCGCTGGCCTCGGCCTCGGTGGCGCAGGTGCATGCCGCGCAGCTGAAAACCGGTGAAGAAGTGGTCGTCAAAGTCATCCGCCCGGGCCTCAAACCGATCATCAAGCAAGACCTGGCGTGGCTGTTCATCCTCGCCCGCGCCGCCGAAAGACTCTCGGCCGACGCGCGCCTGTTGCACCCGGTGGACGTGGTCCAGGACTACGAAAAAACCATCTACGACGAACTCGACCTGCTGCGCGAGGCGGCCAACGCCAGCCAGTTGAAGCGCAACTTCGAAGGCTCGCCGCTGCTGTACGTACCGCAAGTCTATTGGGACTGGTGCCGGCCGAAAGTGCTGGTGATGGAGCGCATCTACGGGATCCAGGTCACCGACCTGACGACCCTGGCCGACCAGCGCACCGACATGAAGATGCTCGCCGAACGTGGCGTGGAGATCTTCTTCACCCAAGTGTTCCGCGACAGTTTCTTCCACGCCGACATGCACCCGGGCAACATCTTCGTCAGCACCGTCAACCCGTGGAGCCCGCAGTATATTGCGATCGACTGCGGCATCGTCGGCAGCCTGACCCCGGAAGACCAGGATTACCTGGCGCGCAACCTGTTCGCGTTCTTCAAACGTGATTACCGGCGTGTGGCGCAGTTGCACATCGATTCGGGCTGGGTGCCGGCGGAAACCAAACTCAACGAGTTCGAAGCGGCGATCCGTACGGTTTGCGAACCGATTTTCGAAAAACCGTTAAAAGATATTTCCTTCGGTCAGGTGCTGATGCGCCTGTTCCAGACCGCTCGGCGCTTCAACATGGAAGTGCAGCCGCAACTCGTTTTGCTGCAAAAAACCCTGTTGAACATCGAAGGCCTGGGCCGTCAGTTGTACCCGGACCTCGATCTGTGGAACACAGCCCAGCCGTTCCTCGAACGCTGGATGCGTGAACGCGTCAGCCCCAAAGCCTTGATCGGCAACGTACAGAGCCAGTTCGAACAGTTGCCGCACCTGGCCAACATGGCCCGCGACCTGCTCGAACGCATGTCCCAGCCCCACGCCTACGACCCGCCACCACCGTGGCACCGGCGCAAGGACGACTGGCTGCTGCGACTGCTCGGTTGTGCACATCTGGCCGGCGGGACGATACTCGCTGCGGGTGGGCCACTGAACGAACTGGGGCATTGGCCGGCCGGCATCATGGTGGCCGTCGGCTTGTATCTGGTCGTTCGCCGATAGCCAGAGCCTTCGCACGCTGGCACACTGTTTCAACGCCTGCCCGACTAATGAAGTGTCGGGCCCGCTGTCGGAGTCGAAGATGAAAAACTGGCTGGACGAGATCAAGTGGGACGCCGATGGCCTGGTGCCAGCGATTGCCCAGGATCACAAGACCGGGCGCGTCCTGATGATGGCCTGGATGAACCGCGAAGCGCTGGAACTGAGCGCTGCCGAGAACCGTGCCATTTACTGGTCACGTTCCCGTGGCAAGTTGTGGCGCAAAGGTGAAGAGTCCGGCCACGTGCAAACCCTGCATGAGATGCGCCTGGACTGTGACGCCGATGTGATCATCCTGATGGTCGAGCAAATCGGCGACATCGCCTGTCATACCGGCCGCCAGAGCTGCTTCTACCGCGTCTTCGAGAACGGCGACTGGAAAACCGTCGACCCGGTACTCAAAGACCCGCACGCCATCTATTCTGCAGGACACACCCATGAGTGACACTTTGACCCGTCTGGCCGAGGTGCTGGAAGAGCGCAAAGGCGCCGCCGCCGACAGCTCGTATGTCGCCAGCCTGTACCACAAGGGCTTGAACAAGATTCTGGAAAAAGTCGGCGAAGAGTCGGTCGAAACCATCATTGCCGCCAAGGACGCCGCCATCAGCGGTGACTGCAGCGATGTGATCTACGAAACCGCCGATTTGTGGTTCCACAGTATGGTCATGCTCGCCCAATTGGGGCAGCATCCCCAGGCTGTACTCGATGAACTGGACCGTCGCTTCGGTCTGTCCGGACACGCCGAGAAAGCCTCGCGCCCGTCCGCCTGAACAATTATTAGAGAGGAGCAGCAACATGGGCATTTTTGACTGGAAACACTGGATCGTCATCCTGGTTGTCGTGGTGCTGGTGTTCGGCACCAAGAAACTGAAAAACCTCGGCACTGACGTCGGCGAGTCGATCAAGGGCTTTCGCAAAGCCATGAACGATGAAGAGAAGCCAGTTGACCCGACGGTGACCCCGGCCCAACCGGTGCCACCTGCTCAACCAACGACGACCTCGCCACTGAACCAGCCGCACACCATTGACGTGCAGGCGCAGAAAGTCGAAGAGCCGATCCGCAAAGACGTGTGAGCACTGACTAATGTTTGGTATCAGCTTCTCTGAACTGCTGCTCGTCGGCCTCGTTGCCCTGCTGGTACTGGGCCCCGAGCGTTTGCCGGGTGCTGCGCGCACCGCCGGCCTGTGGATCGGGCGGCTGAAGCGCAGCTTCAACGCGATCAAACAGGAAGTTGAACGTGAAATCGGTGCCGACGAGATTCGTCGGCAACTGCACAACGAGCACATTCTGTCCCTGGAACAGGAGGCGCGGAAGATCTTCACGCCGACCCAGCAGGAGGCGACGCCGGTGCAACCGGTTGAGCCGGTGGCGGAGCAGACGATTCATGCTCCGGTAGTTGCAGAACCTGCCGTTGTTGTCCCGTCTGCAGAACACGCGCCTACCGTGGCTGCCGTCGAGCCTGCGCCTGTCGTTGTCGCACCGACACCAATTGAACATGTTGCTCCTGCCGCCGCGCCGACAACGCCGGCTCCTCACGACCCAACATTGCCGCCGCGAGCCCCATGAGCGAACTTCCTGAAAACGACCAGCACATGCCGCTGGTTTCGCACCTCACCGAGTTGCGTACCCGCCTGCTGCGTTGTGTAGCGGCGATTTTCATCATCTTCGCCGGGTTGTTCGCGTTTACCCAGCAGATCTACACCTTCGTCTCGACTCCCCTGCGGGCGTACCTGCCCGTCGGCGCAACGATGATCGCTACCGACGTGTCTTCGCCGTTCCTGACGCCGTTGAAACTGACGATGATGGTGTCGCTGTTTCTGGCGATCCCGGTGATCCTGCATCAGATCTGGGGCTTTATCGCACCGGGCCTTTATAAGCACGAGAAACGCATCGCCGTGCCGTTGCTGGTCTCCAGCATCCTGCTGTTCTATACCGGCATGGCGTTCGCCTACTACCTGGTCTTCCCGCTGATCTTCAAGTTCTTCGCCTCTGCCACCCCGGCCGGCGTGGAAATGATGACCGACATCACCAGCTACCTCGATTTCGTCATGACGCTGTTCTTCGCCTTCGGCGTAGCGTTCGAGATCCCGGTGGCCGTGGTACTGCTGGTGTGGATCGGCGTCGTCGACGTCAAATACCTGAAGAAAATCCGCCCGTACGTGGTCATCGGCTGCTTCGTGGTCGGCATGATCCTGACCCCACCGGACATTTTCTCGCAGACGCTGTTGGCCGTACCGATGTGGTTGCTGTTTGAAATCGGCATCCTGTTCGGCAGCCTGGTCAGCAAACGCGGTGAACACCCGGACGATCAACCGGCTGACGATCACAACGACCAGCCGCCAGCGACCCAGCCGTGAACCTGCTGCTCCTCGAAGAGGCCGACTTTATTGCGGCCGACCGGGTGATCCTGCGTGATCGCCGGTTAACGCACATGCAGGAAGTCCATCGCTGTGAGGTGGGTGACAGCATGCGTGTCGGGCGGATCGGCGGTTTAATGGGTTCGGCCGAAGTGCTGCGCCTGGATGCTGATGAAGCCGAATTGCGCGTCGTTCTCGATCAACAGCCACCGACCAAGCTGCCGTTGACCCTGGTGTTGGCCCTGCCACGCCCGAAAATGCTTCGCAGGGTGTTTCAGACCGTGGCCGCCATGGGTGTGCCGCGCATCGTGCTGGTGAACAGCTACCGCGTCGAGAAGAGCTTCTGGCAAACCCCGTTTCTGGAGCCTGAAGCGATTCGCGAGCAGTTGATTCTCGGCCTCGAACAAGCCCGGGACAGTGTGTTGCCGGAGATCGTCATCGAGAAGCGCTTCAAGCCATTCGTCGAAGACCGTCTGCCCGCCATCACTGAAGGCACCCTCGGCCTGGTCGGCCACCCCGGCAACTACCCGCCCTGCCCTCGTGGCCTGGACGAACCGGTAACCCTGGCCATCGGCCCCGAAGGCGGCTGGATCCCTTACGAAATCGAGTTGTTGGGCAAATCCGGCTTGCGACCAGTGCAACTGGGCGATCGTATTCTGCGGGTTGAAACGGCCGTTACTGCGCTGCTGGCCCGGCTCTTCTGATCACAAACACGGTCCATTGTGCCAAGGGGCTTGCCCCTTCGGCTGCGAAGCAGTCGTAAACCAGACGGATACGGTTCAGCAGGAAAAGAGCGGTGGCCGCTTCGCGCCCAAACGGGGGCAAGCCCCTCGCCACAAGTCATTTGCCCGTCTGAATACTGCATCCCGTCTACAGATTCTCTCCCATCAGCCGATACAGCCCTCATAAAACCAATTTGTGGTCCGAGGGGAGTAGCAGCATGTACCGTTGGCTAGCCGAGAAACTGGGAAACGTAAGCGTTAATCGCAAACTGGGTGTCGGCTTCGGTCTCGTCCTGCTCCTGACCCTTTTGATCACCTTTACCGGCTGGACCGGCCTGACAGGTGTGATGAGCCGCGGCGATAAGCTGGGGTTCATTTCCAGTCTCAATGAGCTGACCAAGGACCTGCGCCTGGCGCGCCTGGACTACGAAATGCGCCGAGGCGAACAAGGCCCGGGCGCGGTCAACGACCTGGTGGGCCAACTCGACGCTGGCCTGCAAACCGCGCGCAAGCTGATCGAGCAACCCGCCGACGTTGCGATGATCGACCAGCAACTGGCCGCCGTCAGCCAGTACAAGCAAGCCTTTATCGCCATGACCCAGGCCGGTGCCAATCGCGAAGATGCTCGCAGCAAGCTTGGCGCTACCGCCGACAACGCCGTGGCCAAGGTCGCTGAAGTCGAGAAAGCGCTGCTGCAAGGCGACAGCGTCGCCCAGTTCAACAGCGTGATCGACCTGAGCAAACTGATCCAGCAAGCGCGCTTCCAGGTGCGCGGCTACACCTATAGCGCCAAGACCGAAGCTGAGCAGCCGGCGCTGGACGCCATCGACGCCGCCCTGAAAAACCTCGAGACCCTGCCGGCCAATCTGCCGGAACAGCACGCCGCCAACCTGCAACAGGCCACCGACTCGCTCAAGGCCTATCGCGCTGCCGTCAGCCAATTCCGTGACTCTCAAGTGGCCAGTGCCGCCGCGCTCAAACGCATGAGCGAGCAAGGCGATATCCTGCTCGACCTCAGCAAAAAACTGACCACATCGCAAACCATCGTGCGGGACACCGACGCCGCCAGCGCAAAAAACCTGCTGCTGATGGCCACCGTCCTCGCACTGGCTTTCGGCCTGCTCGCGGCGTGGGCGATCACTCGCCAGATCGTCATTCCGCTGAGCCAGACCCTCAAAGTCGCCGAGCGCGTCGCGGCTGGCGATCTGACTCACAACCTCATCTCCGAACGTCAGGACGAACTGGGCCAGCTCCAGCGCGCCATGCAGAGCATGACCCTGGGCCTGCGTGAGTTGATCGGCGGTATCAGCAACGGCGTGACGCAAATCGCCAGCGCTGCGGAAGAACTGTCCGCCGTCACCGAGCAAACCAGCGCCGGGGTCAACAGTCAGAAAGTGGAAACCGATCAGGTCGCCACGGCCATGCACGAGATGACCGCCACCGTGCAGGAAGTCGCGCGTAACGCCGAGGAAGCCTCTGAAGCCGCCGTCGCCGCCGATCAGCAGGCCCGCGAAGGTGACAAAGTGGTCGGTGAAGCCATCGCCCAAATCGAGCGGCTGGCTATCGAAGTCGGCAACTCCACCGTCGCCATGAGCGATCTGAAGCGCGAAAGCGACAAGATCGGCAGCGTGCTCGACGTGATCAAGTCCGTAGCGCAACAGACCAACTTGCTGGCGCTCAACGCCGCCATCGAAGCCGCCCGTGCCGGTGAGGCCGGACGTGGTTTCGCGGTGGTCGCCGACGAAGTCCGCAGCCTGGCCCAGCGCACCCAGAAGTCCACTGAAGAAATCGAAGAACTGATCGTCGGCCTGCAAACCGGTACCCAGCAGGTGGCGACCATCATGGACAACAGCCGCAGCCTGACCGACAGCAGCGTCGAACTGACCCGCCGGGCCGGTGGCTCGTTGGCAAGCATCACTCGCACGGTGTCAGCGATCCAGTCGATGAACCAGCAGATTGCCGCTGCCGCCGAGCAACAAAGCGCCGTGGCCGAAGAGATCAACCGTAGCGTGCTGAACGTGCGCGATGTGTCTGAGCAGACCTCGGCAGCGAGTGAAGAGACCGCGGCCTCCAGCGTTGAGCTGGCGCGGCTGGGGACGCATCTACAGATGTTGGTTGGGCGGTTTAAGGTTTAAACCGAGGTGAAGCCATTCGCGAGCAAGCCCGCTCCCACATTAGATTTTCGCTGAACACATTTTTTGTGCTCGACCGAGATCCACTGTGGGAGCGGGCGTGCTCGCGAAAGCGATCTGACAGTCGACGCGATTAAAGCACCTGCCGCAAGAAAGCCTGGGCTCGCGGATCCTTCGGCGCATCAAAGAACTCGGCCGGCGAGGCGTCTTCCAGCAATTTGCCGTGATCGAAGAACAGCACCCGATCCGCCACTTCCCGGGCGAAGCCCATTTCGTGGGTCACGCAAACCATGGTCATGCCTTCCACGGCCAGGGTTTTCATCACGTCCAGTACCTCGCCGACCATTTCCGGGTCGAGCGCCGAGGTCGGTTCATCGAACAGCATGACCTTAGGTTCCATCGCCAGCGCCGCGGGCAACGCCGACGCGCTGTTGCTGGCCGCCGGAAAGCTGACGGAAACTCGTTGGCCTTTTGGGCGATGCCGACTTTCTCCAGCAACGCCAGGGCCTTGGCCTCGCGCTCTTTCTTGCCGCGCTTGCGCACGACTTTCTGGGCCAGGCACAGGTTCTCCAGCACGGTCATGTGCGGGAACAGGTTGAAGCGCTGGAACACCATGCCGACTTCCCGACGATAGGCATTCACGTCGGTTTTCGGGTCGGCCAGTTGCAGGCCGTCGATGCTCACCGAGCCCGAATCGAATGCTTCCAGGCCATTGAGGCAACGCAGGAAGGTCGATTTGCCGGAGCCGGACGGGCCGATCACCACCAGCACTTCGCCCTTCGCCACTTGCGTGGACACGTTATCCACCGCGCGCACAACCTGGCCGCGAGTGTCGAAGACTTTTACCAGGTCGCGGACTTCAATCACTTTGCGCGAGCCTCCGCTCAAGCCGGCTGGCGATTTTCGACAGCGGCAGGTTGATCAACAGGTACAGCCCGGCCACGCAGAACAGGATTTCGAACGGCGAGAACGAGGTGGTTATGACTTCACGACCGCTTTTCAGCAGTTCGGTAATGGCGATCACCGACACCAGCGAGGTGTCTTTCACCAGGCTGATGAACTGCCCGGCCAGCGGCGGCAGTACGCGTTTCAGTGCTTGTGGCAGCACCACATGACGCATCGACTGACCAGCACTCAAACCGAGGGAGCGCGCTGCTTCATTCTGACCACGGGCGATCGACTGCACGCCGGAGCGGATGATCTCGGCCACGTAGGCGCCGGTGAACAACGACCGCGGCGATCCCGGCGAACTCTCGGGACAGGTTCATCACGGTGCCGATGAAGAAGTAGAAAATGAAGATCTGCACCAACAGCGGCGTACCGCGCACCAGTTCGACATAAATGGTCGAGAGATCACGCAGGGTCGGGTTGTTCGACAGACGACACAGGCCAGTAGCCAGACCGATCAACAGCCCGAGCACGCCCGACACCACGGACAGCCACAACGTGGTCCATAGCCCCCAGAGCAGTGGTCCGGCGGCCCAATGCCGGGTGACACCGATCACGTCGCCTTCAGCCACGTCATCGCCCTGGGCTACTTGCAGGCTGTTTGCGTCGACGCTCAGGTGTTGCTCATCGCCCGCTTCATTGCGCAGGGTGACTTCAGCCTTGTCGCCCTGGCGCGCCAGTTCGCTGACCGTGGAGATGTCGGCGGCGCGCTGGGACTCTTCGGCGTGGTAGGCGAAGTACTGCGGCACGCGGTTCCAGCGCCATTCGTAGGACATCAGCGAGGTGGCGTAATACAACGCGCCGGCCAGGCCGATGAGCAACAGCACGGTTAGAACGTGCCATGGCCATTGGGATTTTTTATGTTTCATTGCGTCTTATGGTTCCGAATTCTGTGTCGCGATGGGAGCGGCGCGGTGTTACTGACACACCGCTGCTGAAGCCCTTATTCCATGTCCTTGAGCCAAGCAGAGTCTTTGAACCACTTGTCATGGATGCGATCGTAGGTGCCGTCTTCGTGAATCTGGTGCAGGAAGTTGTTGATGAAGTTGAGGCTGTCGTAGTCGCCCTTCTTCAGGCCGAAGGCCAGCGGCTCGTAAGTGAACGGCTTGTCGAGGAACACCAGTTTGCCGGCACCGACCTTGTTCACCGCCACAACGTTGTACGGCGCGTCGTAGATGAAGGCGTCGGCCTTGCCGTTGACCACGTCGAGCACGGCTTCCTGCTCGTTGTCGTAGCCGTGGTACTTGGCCTTGGAGATCAGCTTCCTGGCAACCATCTCGCCGGTGGTACCGAGCTTGGAGGTGATGCGGTAGTCGTCGGTGTTCAGGTCTTTATAGGACTTGATGGTGCCTTCCAGGTCCTTGCGGATCAGCAAGGTCTGGCCGACCACGATGAACGGTTCGCTGAAGTTCAGGCGCAGGTTGCGCTCCTGGGTCAGGGTCATGCCGCTGCCGATCATGTCGAACTTGTCGGTCATCGACGGTGCGCGGGATGATGCCGTCGTAGCCGGTGGACACCAGCTCCAGCTTGACGCCCATGGCCTTGGACATAGCTTTGAGGATGTCGACTTCGAACCCGATGATCTCGCCGCGCTTGTTGGTCATTTCGAATGGCATGTAGGTCGGGTCCATGCCGACTTTCAGCGTGCCACGCTTGACCGCGTCATCGATGGCGCCGGCCTGCGCCGCGTTGACTGCAACCAATGCCGTGACGCCGACCAGCAGCATCGACAGATACTTCTTCATCATCAAGCCCCCAAAACCATTGCGTTGTGAGGCGCACAATCGACGATTTTCCTTTGAAAACCGATAGATACGAACAGAAAGCTGCCCGGGCGCACCAATTCGGGGACGGATGCTAACGCACTCGTTCGTTTGCACAAGGGTTTACGGAGGATTTGTTGGCTTGTTGTAGGGCAGAAAAGCAAAAGATCGCAGCTTCGGCAGCTCCTACACGATATACATCCGTAGGAGCTGCCGAAGGCTGCGATCTTTTTGAAGCGCCCCGAGTCTGAAGGAAGCGGGGTTTTCGTCAGGCCAACTGAGGCTGTGCACTCAGAGGCTTGAGCGGCAGCAACGGCGCATGGGGATCGGCTTTCACCGATTGCCGCCAGGCGTCCAGCCACTCGGCGTGGCCTTCGCTCCAGACCTGCTCATGCAAGCGAGCCAGTGCCACCGGATCGCTCAGCAGTTGCAGGCGCTCATGGTTGTTCAGCCCGGCAGGCCCGGCCTTCAACGCATGACGAACGCGCTCGGCGCGCAAAAACTCAATCGGCTCGGCCTGACCGTGACGGGACGTCGCCAACGAGCACGCCAAGGCGTTCTGCTGTGGATCGACCACCGCCCGAATAAAGCCGTCCTTCAACGCGTGATAACGGTTTTCGTGGGTGTACTGGTCGGTCGCCAGCAAGGCCTGTGGCGGATTGTATTCCTCAGGGATCAGGAACAGGCTCTCGTCACGGGACTTCAGGCCCAGGCCAACACGACTGGAGATCACCGACACCGGGATCGACAGCATCAACGAACCGACGATCGGCACCAGCCACCAGAGGAAGCTCGGGTTCAGCCAGATCACCAGCAAGGCCCAGAAGAAGCCCAGCAAGGTTTGCGGACCGTGGCGTTTGACCGCTTCGCTCCAGGGAGTGGAGTCGTCGTCACGTTGCGGCGAGTTCCAGGTCGCAGCCCAGCCGAGGAACGCGGCGAGTACGAAACGGGTGTGGAAAATCATCCGCACCGGCGCCAGCAACATGGAGAACAGCATCTCCAGCAGCATCGAGAACGTCACCTTGAACTTGCCACCGAACTCTTTCGCGCCCTTGGCCCAGATCAGGATGATGCTCAACAACTTCGGCAGGAACAGCAGCACGATGGTCGTCGAGAACAGCGCGACGGCTTTGTCCGGGTGCCATTGCGGCCACAGCGGATAAAGCTGTCGCGGCTCCATGAAGTACTGCGGCTCCATCAGCGTGTTCACCGCCAGCAGCGCCGTGGACAACACGAGGAAGAAGAACCACAACGGTGCCGACAAGTAAGACATCACGCCGGTCAGGAACACCGCACGGTGCACCGGGTGCATGCCTTTGACCAAGAAAAGCCGGAAGTTCATCAGGTTACCGTGGCACCAGCGACGGTCACGTTTGAGTTCGTCGAGCAGGTTCGGCGGCAGCTCTTCGTAGCTGCCCGGCAAGTCGTAGGCAATCCACACGCCCCAGCCGGCACGGCGCATCAGCGCAGCTTCGACGAAGTCGTGGGACAGGATCGCACCGGCAAATGCACCTTTACCTGGCAACGGCGCCAGGGCGCAGTGCTCGATAAACGGTTTCATGCGGATGATCGCGTTGTGGCCCCAGTAGTGGGATTCACCCAACTGCCAGAAGTGCAGGCCGGCGGTGAACAGCGGTCCATACACACGGGTCGCAAATTGCTGCATGCGCGCATAAAGGGTGTCCATGCCTGACGCCCGTGGCGCGGTCTGGATAATCCCCGCATCCGGCGTGGCTTCCATCAAGCGCACCAGACTGGTCAGGCATTCGCCGCTCATCACGGAGTCCGCGTCGAGCACAACCATGTACTTGTAGTCACCGCCCCAACGACGGCAGAAGTCGTCGAGGTTGCCGCTTTTGCGTTTAACGCGACGGCGACGACGGCGATAGAAGATCTTGCCGAAGCCTTTGGCTTCACGGCACACGTCCAGCCAGGCCTGTTGCTCGGCGACGCAGATATCGGTTTCGTTACTGTCGCTGAGGACGAAGAAGTCGAAGCGGTCCAGGTCACCCGTGGCCGCAACCGACTCGAAGGTCGCCCGCAGACCGGCGAATACACGCGGTACGTCTTCGTTGCAGATCGGCATCACCAGTGCGGTGCGTGCGTCCTTGGCAATCGGCTCGTTGCCGGCGCTTTTACCGGAGATGCGGTATTTGTCGTGACCGGTGAGCAACTCGAGGAAGCCCATCAGTGCCGTCCAGAAACCGGCCGACACCCAGCAGAACAGAATCCCGAACAGAATCAGGATGCTGGTTTGCAGCGCATATGGCAGCACTTGCGTGGCGGTTTGCATCAACGATTGATGCAGCACTTCGTTCAGGTCGACGAACGCCCAGCCCTGGTACGGCATGATGCCTTTCATGTACCAGCCGGCAATGATGGTCTGGCCGAGCATCAGCACCAGCAGAATGTAGCGACGGATCGAACCGACGGTGCGCCAGCGAGCGGCGCGGCAACACGCGTTCATCCTTCGGCGGCGCCGGCGGATTGGTGCGACCGGTCATCCGGCGCCAGCCACGCACCAGAATGTTGGTGCGCCATGGCTCCGGCACAACTTTCGTCCGGCGGATCGGCGGGGTCGCTTTGAGTACGACACGACCACTGGCGTCGACCGCCAGCATCTCGGCCTCTTCCAGCTCTTCGGCACTGTTCAGGATCAGACGCTTGCCCACCGAGGCTTGAGCAGCCTCGGTCGGTGCGTCGAACGTCGAGGACGAAAGTCGCTGGTGCAGTTCGCTGAAGGACTGGCAGCCCGCGAGTTCCGCGCGCTGCTCGTCGGTCATCGGTAGATGCGCCAGATACTCCGATAGAGTCTCTGGCTGTACTTGAGAATTACTCATCGGCAGGCAACTGGTTGCTCCAGGTCTCGGTCAGGACTTCTTCAGTCGCTGTCGATTCCGGTGTGGCTGGGGCCGCGTTCGCAGCAGCAGGCTGCTTGGCGTCTTTGTTGTCCTTGTTCTTGGCATCGGCAACTGGCTTGGCATCGGCCTGCTTGGCGTCCGCTTGCTTGGCTTGCTTGGCGTCCTTGGCTTCCTTGTCCTCTTTCTCTTGCTGCCTAGCGGCGACCTTGTCGGCCTTGGCAACAGAAGAATTGGAGGCTGGGATCGAAGACTTGGCCAGATCCTCAGGCACGATGTTCTCGACCAAGGCTGCACGCATCTCGGTGGCCTTGCTCGGGTCTTTGATTTTCATGCGCAGCGTCAGGCGCCAGCCCTTGGTTTCAGGGTTGTAACGCACGCTGTTCTCGACCAGTTCGGCATTGTCGCCAACGCTGACCTGGCTGCGCACGTCAGCAGTTTCCGGCAATGCGGCCAGGGACGGGCCTTCGAAGTCCACCAGATAGGCAACGCTGCCATCCGGCTGACGGATCAGGTTGGACTGCTTAACGTCACCGGTGGAACGCAGAGTCTGTTTAACCCAGGCGCTGTCCGGGGCGTGGATGGCGGCTTCGTCCATGGTCCAGTGCATGCGATAGGCGACGTCGAGTGGTTGGCCGGGCTCAGGCAGTTTTTCCGGGCTCCAGAAGGCAACGATGTTGTCGTTGGTTTCGTCGGCGGTCGGAATTTCCACCAGGTCTACAGAACCCTTGCCCCAATCGCCTTTTGGTTCGATCCAGGCGCTTGGGCGCTTGTCGTAACGGTCATCGAGGTCTTCGTAGTGGCTGAAGTCACGGCCACGTTGCAGCAAGCCGAAGCCGCGCGGGTTCTCGATGGCGAAGTTGCTCACCGCCAGGTGTTTCGGGTTGTTCAATGGGCGCCAGATCCATTCGCCATTGCCGGAGTGGATCGACAGACCGCTGGAGTCGTGCAGTTCGCGACGATAGTTCAGCACTTTCGACGGCTGGTTGGCGCCGAACAGGAACATGCTGGTCAGCGGCGCAATGCCAAGCTTGGTGACTTTGTCACGCAGGAACATCTGGGCCTTGACGTCGACAACGGTGTCGCTGCCCGGACGCAGGGTCAGGCGATAGGCACCGGTAGCGCGTGGCGAATCCAGCAGAGCGAAGATCACCAGGTGCTTGTCACCCGGTTTTGGTTGTTGAATCCAGAACTCGGTGAAACGCGGAAACTCTTCGCCGGACGGCAATGCGGTATCAATGGCCATGCCGCGAGCGGACAAGCCATAGGTGTGACCCTTGCCGACAACGCGGAAGTAGCTCGCGCCGAGCATGGTCATGATTTCGTCTTGTTTGTCAGCCTTGTTGATCGGGTACAGCACACGGAAACCGGCATAACCCAGTTGTTCGGTGGCTTTAGGATCGAACTTCAAATCGCCGAAATCGAAACGACTTGGGTCGTATTTGATCTCTTCGACGGTGTTGGCCGTGATTTCGTTGATCTTCACCGGCGTGTCGAAATGCATGCCCTGGTGATAGAACGACAGTTTGAACGGGGTTTTCTGATCGGCCCACTCGGCTTTTTCGGTCAGGAAGCGAATTTTTTGATAGTCCGCGAATTTCATATCGCGGAATTCGTTCGGCAGGTTACTGCGCGGGGCTTCGTATTTCTGCCCGGCCAGCTCTTTTGCCTTGACCGATACATCATCCAGATTGAATGCCCAAAGCTGGCCGGCGCTGAACAGGCAGAGCAGTGCAGAGCCCGCTACCAGTGCGCTTCGGAACCGTTTGGCAGACAATTTTGGTGCATTACAGGGACTAACAATCACGAGCAACCCTCGCCGAAAACAGATCAAAAAACCAACGGCCAGTTAAAGGGCCTGTGAGGTGTGCCGCATGAAAAAACCGGCCCTACAGACCACTCTTGCCAAGTTGGCGAGCATTGTTCCGACTCCTATGGGGCTAAATGATTCCCCAATAGGTTCCGGGCAAGTCTCTACCTAAGTCAAAATGGACCAACGAACGCTGATCCCCGTAGCGCGCGATTATCTAGTAGGCCGCGTTACAACGCATCAGGGGTAACAAAGTATTTATCGCGAAAACCCCCTGTTTTCAGTCGAAATGCCCCTAAAAACCTGTTTCAGGGGCTGTCAGGTCTGTAACAGGAAGGTTACCGGGCCATCATTGACCAGGTGAACCTGCATATCCGCGCCGAATCTACCTGATGCCACAGTGCCATGCATCTGTTTCGCTTTGCCTAATAGATAGTCGAAAAGTTCTTCGCCCAGGGCCGGAGGTGCCGCGGTCGAAAAACTCGGCCGCAGCCCGCTCTTGGTGTCGGCGGCCAGGGTGAACTGCGAGACCAGCAGCAACCCACCGCCGACATCCGCCAGGGACAGATTCATCTTGCCCTCGGCGTCGCTGAATACACGATAGTTAAGCAGCTTATGCAGAAGTTTGTCGGCGCTGGCCCGAGTGTCCTCGGGCTCGACAGCCACCAGCACCAGTAAACCCTGGTCTACCGCGCCAACCACTTCCCCCGCTACCTCGACTCGCGCGCCACGCACGCGTTGCAGCAGGCCCTTCATGCTTCTTCAGGCGGCAGATCAAGCAAGCGTCGGGCCATCTGACCAGCGGCACGCACCAACGCATCGGTGATGCCCGGTTCGGACGCGGCGTGACCCGCATCGCGGATCACCTGCAGTTCGCTGTTTGGCCAGTTCTGATGCAATTCCCAGGCGTTGTCCAGCGGGCAGATCACGTCGTAGCGGCCATGAACGATCACGCCGGGCAAATGAGCGATCTTGCCCATGTCGCGGATCAGCTGGTTCGGCTCAAGGAAAGCGTTGTTGGTGAAGTAGTGGCATTCGATGCGAGCAATCGAGAGTGCGCGTTGTGGCTCGGAGAAGCGATCAACCACCAGCGGATTCGGACGCAAGGTCGCGGTTCGGCCTTCCCAGGTGGACCAGGCTTTGGCTGCGTGCATCTGGGCGATTTGATCGTTGCCGGTCAGGCGCTTGTGGAAAGCGGTGAGCAAGTCGCCGCGCTCGTCCAGCGGGATCGGCGCGATGTAGTCCTGCCAGTAGTCGGGGAACAGACGGCTGGCGCCAGCCTGGTAGAACCACTCGATTTCCTGCGGGCGGCAGAGAAAGATCCCGCGCAGGATCAGACCGTGGACACGCTCCGGATGGGTTTGCGCGTAGGCCAGCGCCAGGGTCGATCCCCAGGAGCCGCCGAACAGCACCCATTTCTCGATGTTCAGGTGTTTGCGGATCCGCTCGAGGTCGGCGACCAGATCCCAGGTGGTGTTGTTCTCAAGGTTGGCGTGGGGCGTGGAGCGACCGCAGCCGCGCTGGTCGAAGAGGATGATGCGGTACAGGTTTGGGTCGAAGTACCGACGGCTTTGGGCATCACACCCGGCGCCTGGGCCG
This sequence comes from Pseudomonas sp. 10S4, assembly GCF_034344865.1. NCBI lineage: Bacteria > Pseudomonadati > Pseudomonadota > Gammaproteobacteria > Pseudomonadales > Pseudomonadaceae > Pseudomonas > Pseudomonas sp. 10S4. The sequence goes on along the minus strand of NZ_CP133774.1, from coordinate 2,226,971 downwards.
CCGTGGATGAACACCATCACCGGCAAACCTTCCGGTGAACCGCTTTCGTCGACATACAGCGTGTGGGTTTTATCGACGGCCAGATCGTGCCGGGCGTAGGGTTTGATCTGCGGGTACAAAGTCTGCATTGCACGCTCCGTAAGGGGTCGAGGTCATCCCTGGGGGGACTTCAATTATTCTGCCGTCCGGCATCATAAACCCGAATTACGTCAATGAGCATGCCCTTGCAGCGTCAGAGCCTGTCAGCCAGAAACCCGAGCAGCGTTTCATAGAGTCGGTCGACCTCGGCGACTTGCCCGCGCCCCCGCAAACAGCCGTGAACCAGCCCCTCTCCGTAATAAAGCGTGGCGCTCACACCTGCGGCGTTGAGTCGCTCGGCATAGCTCACACCGTCGTCACGCAATGGGTCGAATTGCGCCACGGCGATCAACGCCGGTGGTAAACCGCTGAAATCCTCGGCGAGCAAGGGCATGGCATAGGCACCCGGTTGTGGGGTGCCGCGTAAATAAAGTGCGTGATAGCAATCCAGGTCGCTGCTGCTGAGCAGCGGCGCGTCCGCGCATTCGCTGCGAGACGATAATCGGTGATCGCCGCCCAGCCCCGGATAAATCAAAACCTGGGCGGTGGGCAACGGCTCGCCTGTGTCGCGCAAAGACAGGCATAGCGCAGCGGCCAGGTTTGCGCCAGCGCTGTCCCCGGCTACGATCATTCGTTCGGGATCGAACCAGAATGGCCCCGAGCGCAGGGCTCGCCAGACTTTAAGGCAATCTTCGAACCCCGCCGGGAACGGATGCTCGGGCGCCAACCGATAATCCACGGCGACGACCATCGCCCCCAGCGTTGCCGCCAGTTCAGCGCAGATGAAGTCGTGGGAATCCAGATCCCCGACCACCCAGCCACCGCCGTGCAGATACAACATGCATGGCCAGCCGCTGGTCGGTGGCGTCACCGGTGGTCGATAGGAACGCACCTCCACGCCCGACAGCGTGAAGTCGGTGACCTCAAGCCCGGCGGGACGTGGCGGGGTGAACGCTTGGCACATCTCGCTATAGGCCTGGCGCAACCCGGTCAGGCTACTGTCGGCGCTGCTGAAGCCGAGAGTTTTCTCGACGAAGGCTGACATTTGGTTGGTGAGGGGATAAGGAGCCATGGGCTTGCTGTCCATCAATTCAGGGGATTGTGACTATGCGACGTAACCCTGTGGGAGCGGGCTTGCTCGCGAAGGCGGTGGATCAGGAAACATTAATGTCGACTGACACGCCCTCTTCGCGAGCAAGCCCGCTCCCACAGGTTCAGCGCCTGCCCTCAGTTTTTCAGGCTGGCCTGAACCGTCGCCACACCATCCTTGCCGTCCACACTGCTGACACCCGCCAGCCAGCGCTGCAAATCTTGCGGATGATCACGCAGCCACTGCCTGGCCACATCCTGAGGCGTTTTACGTTCCATGATCGGCACCATCAACTGGCTTTCCTGGGATGCGGTAAAGGTCAGGTTTTGCAGCAGGCGATTCACGTTCGGGCAGCGTTCGGCGTAGTCCGGGGCGGTGACGGTGGAGACGGTCGCCGCGCCTTCGTTCGGGCCGTAGACGTCTTCGCTGCCGGTCAGGTAGGCGATCTTCATGTTGATGTTCATCGGGTGCGGGGTCCAGCCGACGAACACCACGAACTCCTTGCGGTTCACCGCCCGTTGCACGGCGGCGAGCATGCCGGCCTCACCGGACTCGATCAGTTTGAAATCCTTCAAGCCGAAGTGATTGGTCTCGATCATGGTTTTGATGGTGGTGTTCGCGCCGCTGCCCGGCTCAATGCCATAGATCTTGCCGCCGAGCTTGTCTTTGAACTTGGCGATATCGGCGAAGGTTTTCAGGCCGGCGGCGGCCACGTAGTCAGGAACAGCGAGGGTGGCCTGGGCATCGGAAAGGCTGGGCTTTTCCATGACCTTGAGCTGATTGGCGGCGATGAACGGTGCGATGTTCTTGTCCATCGCCGGTTTCCAATACCCCAGGAAGATATCGAGGCGCTTGTCGCGGATGCCGGCGAAGATGATTTGCTGCACGGCGCTGGTTTGCTTGCTTTCGTAGCCGAGGCCATTGAGCAACACCTCGGCCATGCCGCTGGTGGCGATCACGTCGGTCCAGTTGACCACGCCCATGCGCACGGCTTTGCAGGAAGCATCTTCACTGGCCAGAACGCTGGTGCTCAGAAGCGCGGTACCGCAGAGGATTGAGAGACAACGGGTGAACAAACCTTTGGTGCTTGTCATGAATAGCGTTCTCGTGCGGCAGATTATTATGGGGTCCGGTGTCTTCATGCACCGTGCCCAGAACATTACGCAGCGTCGAGAGGGTAAAAGCGAACTGTGGCGACCGAGATTTGCACGGTGGCGACAGTCCCGATCAGATTTCAAGGTGAATGAAAAACCTGTGGGAGCGAGCTTGCTCGCGATGGCGGACCGACAGGCAACATAAATGTTGAATGTTCTGGCCTCATCGCGAGCAAGCTCGCTCCCACAGGGTTATGTGTCAGGTGTTAGCGTTTGTAGTGTTTCTGGCCCCAAGCCAAAAACGCTTGCAGCAACTCCTTCAACACCACCTGCGTCGGCGCCGCCAAATCAGGCCGGTAACGGAACGGTTCAAACTCTTCCATATACGTGCACTGCCCCAGCTCCAGTTGCACCGCGTGGAAGTTCTCGGCCGGGTTGCCGTAATGCCGGGTGATGTGGCCGCCCTTGAAGCGGCCGTTCAGCACATGGCTGTAATCGGTGTGCCTGGCGCAGATCGCTTCCAACTGAGAGGCCAACTGAGGATCGCAACTGGCGCCGTTGAAGGTGCCGAGGTTGAAGTCCGGCAGTTTGCCGTCGAACAGGTGCGGGACCACTGAGCGGATCGAGTGCGCATCGAACAACAGTGCGTAGCCGAACTCGGCCTTCAGTCGCGCCAGCTCGTTCTGCAACGTGCTGTGGTAAGGCGTCCAGACTTGCTCCAGATAGGTCGCCCGCTCCGCCGCAGACGGCTCCATGCCCTCGCGGAACAATGGAGTGCCGTCAAACAGCGTTGCCGGGTACAGACCGGTGGTCGCGCCAGCGTACAGCGGCTTGTCGTCGGACGGCCGGTTCAAATCAATGACATACCGCGAGTACTCGGCATCCAGGGTGCTGGCACCCAGCTCGGCGGCGAATTCGTAAAGCAGCGGAATGTGCCAGTCGGTGTCCTGCAGATTGCGTGCGTCGGGCATCAACCCGGCCTCGACCGCCGGGGTCAGGCGCAGGCCAGCGTGGGGCATGCTGATCAGCAGCGGCACGCGGCCTTGTTTGAAGTTCAGAACCTTATCCACAACTGCTCTCCTAAATACTTGTTTCGACACCGTGACGCACGATGCGTTTTTCCAGGTCGCCGCCCAGCCAGTACGACAGGTCAGCGGGACGATCGATTTGCCAGGCGACGAAGTCTGCGACCTTGCCAACTTCCAGCGACCCGTGAGTCTCGGCCATGCCCAGCGCCGTGGCAGCATGAATGGTTGCGCCGGCCAGTGCTTCTTCCGGGGTCATGCGGAAACAGGTGCAGGCCATGTTCAGCATCAAGCGCAATGACAACGCCGGCGAAGTGCCGGGATTGAGGTCGCTGGCGATAGCGATTTTCACCCCGTGTTTGCGCAGGGCGTCCATCGGCGGCAACTGGGTTTCGCGCAGGAAGTAGAACGCACCCGGCAGCAGCACCGCGACAGTGCCGGACTCGGCCATGGCGATGGCGTCGTCTTCGGTCATGAACTCCAGGTGATCGGCCGACAGTGCGTGGTAACGCGCCGCCAGGCTCGAACCGTGCAGGGACGACAACTGCTCGGCATGCAGCTTCACCGGCAAACCGAGTGCCTGGGCAGTGATGAACACGCGCTCGACCTGGGCCGGCGAGAACGCCAGGTATTCGCAGAACGCGTCGACCGCATCCACCAACCCTTCGGCAGCCAGGGCCGGCAGCATCTCGGCGCAGATGTGGTCGATGTAATCGTCGGCGCGATCCTTATATTCCGGCGGCAAGGCGTGGCGCAGGCGCAGGCAGGTGCTGCGCACGCTGACCGGCAGCTCGGCGCCGAGGCGACGAATGACCCGCAGGATCTTGCGCTCGCTGGCCAGATCGAGGCCGTAGCCGGACTTCATCTCGACCGTGGTCACGCCGTCGCGCATCAGGCTTTTCAGACGCTTGGCGGCGCTGGCGAACAGTTCGTCTTCGCTGGCCGCGCGAGTGGCGCGCACGGTGCTGGCGATGCCACCACCCGCCGCGGCGATTTCCGAGTAGCTGACGCCTTGCAGGCGCTGTTCAAATTCGCCGCTGCGATTACCGCCGAACACTGTGTGGGTGTGGCAGTCGATCAGGCCCGGGGTGACCCAGGCCCCTTTCAAATCGTTGACGGCCGGGTATTCGCCGGCCGGCAGTTCGCTGCGCGGGCCGACCCACTCAATGTGCGCACCGGACGTCACGATGGCCGCATCCTCGATGATCGAGTAGACGCCTTGCGCCATGGTTGCGACGTGACAGTGTTGCCAGAGCGTTTTCATCCTGGCCTCCGTTAGGTTATCGATGAGAAAAAGAAGGTTCCTGCGTTACCAGCGCCGCCTGCCCTGCCGCTGGTTTCACCCAGGTCAGGTAGGCCAACACCAACAGCACGATCCAGACCACGCCAACAATCAATGCAGCCTGGGTGTCCGGGAAATAGCCCAGCACGCCGAAGATGAACAGCATGAAGGCTATCGCCGCCATCGGCGCATAGGGCCAGAACGGCACCGGAAATTTCAACTGGGCGACCTGCTCGGCACTCATGGAACGACGCATGGCCACCTGGGTGAACAAGATCATCAGCCAGACCCACACCGTGGCGAAGGTCGCGATGGAAGCGATCAGCAGAAACACGTTTTCCGGAATCAGGTAATTCAGCAGCACACCCAGCAGCAGCGCCGCACTCATCACCACCACGGTCATCCATGGCACGCCATTCCCGGACAGGCGGGCGAAGCCCTTGGGTGCGTGTCCTTGCTGGGCCAGACCGTACATCATGCGGCCAGCGCCGAAGATGTCACTGTTGATGGCCGAAATCGCCGCCGAGATCACCACGATATTGAGAATGGTCGCCGCCGAGCTGATCCCCAGGTTGTCGAAAATCTGCACAAACGGGCTGCCCTGGTTGCCAATCTGCTGCCACGGAAAAATCGACATCAGCACAAACATCGTCAACACGTAGAACAGCAGAATACGCAACGGCACGGCGTTGATCGCCCGGGGCAGCACATGCTGCGGGTCTTTGGCTTCACCAGCCGTAACGCCGATGATTTCAATGCCGCCAAACGCAAACATCACCACGGCGAACGAAGCGATCAAGCCGCCCACGCCGTTCGGCATGAAGCCACCGTGGCTCCAGAGATTACTGATGTCGGTCGCCTGGGCACCGGGCGCTGTGCTGATGCCAAACAACATGATGCCGAAGCCACCGAGGATCATCGCAACGATGGCTGCAACCTTGAGCAGCGACAACCAGAACTCCATTTCACCGAAGACTTTGACGTTGCACAGGTTCAAGCCGCCGACCACCGAAACGATGCCGAGTACCCAGATCCAGCGGGCGACTTCCGGAAACCAGAAGCCCATGTAAATACCGAATGCGGTGACGTCAGCCATGCCGACGATGACCATTTCAAACGCGTAGGTCCAACCGAGGATGAAGCCCGCCATCGGCCCCAGATAGGTGCTGGCGTACTGGCCGAAAGAGCCGGCCACCGGGTTGTGCACCGCCATCTCACCGAGGGCGCGCATGACCATGAACACTGCCGCGCCGCCGATCAGGTAAGCGAGCAGAACCGCAGGCCCGGCCATCTGAATGGCCGAGGCAGAACCGTAAAACAGCCCGGTGCCGATAGCCGACCCCAGCGCCATGAAGCGAATATGTCGGGCAGAGAGCCCGCGTTTCAAACCCTTGGTTTGTGGTTGCATTTCTCGTCCTTAATTATTTTTATTCGACGCAAAAATCGAATCGCGAGCAGGCTCGCTCCCACATTGGATTGCGTAAACCCTGTGGGAGCGAGCCTGCTCGCGAAGAGGCCATTACAGGCTAGGCAGCAACTTCGCCGACACCAATTCATTCAGGCAACGGGTCGACAACAACTCGCTCGCCGCATTGATGTCCGGTGCGAAGAAACGGTCCTTCTCATAGAACGGCACTTCAGCGCGCAGGATGGCACGGGCCTTTTCCAGCTTCGTCGAAGTCTTCAGACCGTCACGCAGGTCCAGACCCTGGCACGCCGCCAGCCATTCCACCGCCAGCACACCGCGGGTGTTTTCGGCCATTTCCCACAGACGCTTGCCAGCCGCCGGAGCCATCGACACGTGGTCTTCCTGGTTCGCGGAAGTCGGCAGGCTGTCTACCGAATGCGGATGGGACAACGCCTTGTTTTCGCTGGCCAATGCCGCTGCGGTCACTTGGGCGATCATGAAGCCGGAGTTCACGCCGCCATTGGCCACCAGGAACGGCGGCAGTTGCGACATGTGCTTGTCCATCATCAGTGAGATGCGGCGTTCGCTCAGGGAACCGATTTCAGCAATGGCCAAGGCCATGTTGTCAGCGGCCATGGCCACTGGTTCGGCGTGGAAGTTACCGCCGGAGATCACGTCGCCTTCAGCAGCGAAGACCAACGGGTTGTCCGAAACGGCGTTGGCTTCGACGGCCAACACTTCGGCGGCCTGACGGAACTGGGTCAGGCAGGCGCCCATGACTTGCGGCTGGCAGCGCAGGGAATATGGGTCCTGAACCTTTTCGCAGTTCTCGTGCGAATCGGAGACTTCACTGCGCTCACCCAGCAAATCGCGGTAAGCGGTAGCGGCGTCGATCTGGCCTTTCTGGCCACGAGCGGCGTGGATGCGTGCATCGAACGGCGAGCGCGAGCCCAAGACCGCTTCAACTGTCAGACCACCAATGGCCAGGGCACCAGCGAACAGATCTTCGCCTTCGAACAAGCCACGCAATGCGTAAGCGGTAGAAACCTGAGTGCCGTTGAGCAGCGCCAGACCTTCTTTGGCAGCCAGGGTCAGCGGGGTCAGACCGGCGACTTTCAGCGCTTCGGTGGCTTCCATCCACTCACCTTTGTAGCGAGCCTTGCCTTCACCCAACAGCACCAGGGACATATGGGCCAGAGGCGCCAAGTCGCCGGATGCCCCGACCGAACCTTTCAATGGAATGTGCGGGTAAACCTCGGCGTTGATCAGCGCGATCAGCGCGTCGATCACGACGCGGCGAATGCCGGAAAAACCACGGCTCAGGCTGTTGACCTTGAGCACCATGACCAGTCGCACCAACGCGTCACTGATCGGCTCGCCCACACCGGCAGCGTGGGACAGCACCAGCGAGCGCTGGAGGTTTTCCAGGTCTTCGCTGGCGATGCGGGTCGAAGCCAGCAGACCGAAACCGGTGTTGATGCCGTAGGCGGTGCGGTTTTCAGCGAGGATCTGTTCCACGCAGGCAACGCTGGCGTTGATCTGGGCCGAGGCACTGTTGTCGAGGGTGATTTTGACCGGGTGCTGATAAACATCACGCAGTTGGGCAAGGCTCAGTTGGCCGGGAATCAAATTAAGCGCAGTCACATCGTTCTCCTTTTGTGAGTTTCTTCTTTTGTTAAGAAGAGTACTAACCAGACGCTCCGGAGTTTTCCGTTGTCCGTCGCTTCCCGACTTTTTGAGAGGGGCTGGCGCCTTGGCACGCTGGTGTTGTGGATTTCAGTTGAGGTTGGGTAAAGCCTTGTGCAGCAAAATCGGGTCTTTCAACACACTGGCAGCAGCAGCGATATCCGGCGCCAGCCAGCGGTCCTGGTCGTAAGCCGGGACGCGTTCGCGCAGCAGACGCCAAGCGGCATCGGTACCCGCGCCGAAACGTTGCTCTTTCAAGAATTCAAACGCCTGGGCCGCCAGCAGGTACTCGATGGCGAGGATCTGCGTGCAGTTTTCCAGGGCGCGATGCAGCTTCAGCGCGGCGTTGGTGCCCAGGCTCAAATGGTCTTCCTGCAAGCCCGAAGTGACGTAGTTGTCGAGCACTGCCGGTTGCGCCAGTTGACGGTTTTCCGCACACAGCGAAGCGGCGACATATTGGACGATCATCATCCCGGAGTTCACCCCCGGATTAGCCACCAGGAACGCCGGCAAACCACTGACGTGCGGGTTGATCAAACGGTCCAGGCGACGCTCGGCGATGGAGCCGATTTCGGCCATGGCAATCGCCAGCAAGTCCGCCGCCATCGCGACCGATTGGCCGTGCGGGTTGGCTTGGGACATCACACGATAGTTGTCCGGAGTACCCAGCAGCATCGGGTTGTCGGTGACCGAGTTGAGTTCGGTTTCGATCTGCTGTCTGGCGTGCTCAAGCTGATCGCGAGCAGCGCCGTGAACTTGCGGGATCGAACGGATACTTAGCGCATCCTGAGTACGAATACCTTTACTGCTGGCGATCACTTCACTGCCATCGAGCAACGCCCGCAGGTTGATGCCGACTTGCTGCATGCCCGGGTGCGGTTTGAGCGCGATGATCTCGGCATCGAACGCGGCGATCTGACCGCGCTGGGCTTCGAAACTCATGGCACCGATCACGTCAGCCCATTGCACCAGACGCGTCGCGTCAGCCAACGCCAGGCAGCTGAGGCCGGTCATGCACGGCGTGCCGTTGACCAGGCACAAACCGTCCTTGGCGCCGAGCTGAACCGGTTGCAGACCTTCTTCGGCCAAGGCTTGCTGAGCGGAAACGATCTGCCCGCGATAGCTGACATTGCCGACACCCAACAGCGCAATGCTGATGTGGGCCATGTGAGTCAGGTAACCCACCGAACCCTGAGACGGCACTTGCGGAGTGATGCCGCGATTGAGCAGCGCCAACAGGCCTTCAACCACTTGGCGATGAATGCCGGATTTGCCGTGACTGTAGTTACGGATCGCGGCACAGATAATTGCGCGAGTCTGTTCGTCGGCCAATGGCGCGCCGACGCCGCAAGCGTGGCTGAGCAACGTGTTGCGCGACAGTTGGCTGAGTTGTTCGTCTTTGAGCGAGACGTTGCACAAGGCGCCGAGGCCGGTGTTGACGCCATAGGCGCGCTCGCCGCTGGCGACGATCCGCTGGACGATCGTCTGGGCATTGTCGATCCGCGCCCAGGTCTCGGTCGACAGCTCAAGCTGTGCGCCATGACGGGCGACGGCCACCACATCCTGCCAACGCAGGTGGTCGCCTGTAATAACGATTTTATTAGCCTGGGACATCTGGAGCCTCATACAAAATTCTATTGATCAATGAAACCCTGTGGCGAGGGGCTTGCCCCGTTCGAGCGCTGGGGCTGCTGCGCAGCCCAACGGGGGCAAGCCCCTCGCCACAATAGACTTCACCGCCCGCAAATCTGTTAAACCACCGCGGCCCGTCGCTGTACGAACCGATCCACATATTCATCCGCCGGCGAGTGCAGGATCTCTTTCGGTGTGCCGACCTGGATCAGCCGGCCATCCTTGAGGATCGCGATGCGGTTGCCGATGCGCACGGCCTCATCGAGGTCGTGGGTGATGAAGATGATGGTCTTGTGCAGGGTCTTTTGCAGTTCAAGCAACTGGTCCTGCATTTCGGCGCGGATCAGAGGGTCGAGGGCGCTGAACGCTTCGTCCATCAGGATGATGTCGGTATCCGCCGCCAGGGCGCGGGCCAGGCCCACACGTTGACGCATGCCGCCCGAGAGCTGGTGCGGGTATTTGTTTTCGTAGCCCTTGAGGCCCACGGTGTTGATCCAGTGCAGCGCGCGCTCCGAGCACATTTGCTTGCTCTCGCCACGCACTTTCAAGCCGTAGGCGACGTTATCCACCACGGTTTTGTGCGGCAGCAGGCCGAAGCTCTGGAACACCATGCTGATCTTGTGACGACGGAATTGGCGCAGGGCTTCCATGTCGTATTGCAGGATGTCCACGCCGTCTACCAGGATCGCGCCGCTGGTCGGGTCGATCAGGCGGTTGAAGTGACGCACCAGGGTCGATTTGCCGGAACCCGACAGGCCCATGATCACGAAGATCTCGCCAGTGCCGATGCTCAGCGACAAGTCGTTCACGCCGACCACGCAGCCGGTTTCGGCCAGCACCTGATCCTTGGTCTTGCCCTGGGCAATCATGCCCAGCGCGTCCTTGGAACGGTTGCCGAAAATCTTGAAGACGTTTTTGACTTCGATTTTGCTGATGGCTGCGTTGCTCATTTGCTCACCTCATGCCGTGGCCGACCATACGCCTGAGTAATGCGGTCGATGACCACTGCCAGAATCACGATCGCCAGACCGGCCTCCAGCCCACGTCCGACGTTGAGGGTCTGAATCCCCACCAACACGTCTTCGCCCAAGCCACGGGCACCGATCATCGAGGCAATCACTACCATCGACAGGGCCATCATGGTGGTCTGGTTGATCCCGGCCATGATGCTCGGCAGGGCCAGCGGCAGTTGCACGCCAAACAGTTGCTGCCAACGATTGGCACCGAAGGCGTTGATCGCTTCCATCACTTCACCGTCAACCTGGCGAATACCCAGATCGGTCAGGCGGATCAGCGGTGGCGCGGCGTAGATCACCGTGGCAAAAATCGCCGGGACCTTACCCAGGCCGAACAGCATCAGCACCGGGATCAGGTACACGAAGCTCGGCATGGTCTGCATGATGTCCAGCAACGGCATCAGCACCGAACGCAGGCGATTGCTGCGCGCCGAGAGAATGCCCAGCGGAATGCCGATCAGCACCGAAATGATCGTCGCTACCATCATCAGCGCCAGGGTCTGCATCAGCTTGTCCCAGAGGCCGACCGCACCCACCAGGAACAGCAGCCCGACGATGACAGCCGTGGTCACCACTTTGCGGGTCGCGTGCCAGGCAATGCCGCCCACGATTGCCAGCATCAGCCACCAGGGCGCCGCACGCAGCATGCCTTCAAGATTGACGATGGCCCACAACAAGGTGTCGGAGATGTGCCGGAACACGTCGCCGTAGTTGGTGACCAGCGAATCAACCCAAGTGTTGACCCAGTCGGCGATGGAAAAAGTAAAACTTTCGGGAAACATAAGAGACTCTCAATCAAGGGGTTGCGATCAAGTGTCCGACTGCCATTGCCGGCAGTCGGAGAGGCTTAATCTACAAGGCCGCATCGATTTTCCTGGCTGCGTCGTCGCTCACCCATGCGTGCCAGACTTCAGGATGTTCCTTCAAGAAGATCTTGGCCAGTTTTGGCGATTCGATCCGCTCTTTAGTCATGCGTCCGAGGTTCTGGTTGAGGATGTCGATTGGCAGGTTGACCTTTTCCAGCACGGCCACCAGTTCCGGGGCTTCCTCATGGAAGGTCTTGGACAGGCCGACCTTGATGGTCACGCTCTTGTCCACGCCTGGCTTCTCTTCGAGTTTGACCAGATCAACCTGGCCCATCAGCGGGGTTGGCGACCAGTAGTAGAACAGGATCGGCTCGCCACGCTTGTAGCTCGACAGCACCGCCGCATCCAGCGCCGGGCCGGTGCCTGGGCGGAAGTTGGTGTAGGTGCTTTCCAGGCCATAGCTTTTCAGCATTTCGCTGTTGTCGAGTTCACAGGTCCAGCCGGCCGGGCAGTTGTAGAAACGGCCCTTGGAGGGCTCTTCCTGATCCTTGAACACGGCGGAGTACTTGGCCAGATCTGCAATGTTCTTCAGGTCCGGGGCCTTCGGCTCCAGCTTGCGCTTGGCATCGCCTTCGATCACGTAACGCGGCACGTACCAGCCTTCGACCGCACCGACCACCGGAGCGCCGACACCAACGACTTTGCCGGCCTTCTCAGCCTTGTTCCAGACCTCGCTGCGGCCAACCCATTCTTCGGCAAACACTTGAATGTCGTTGCTGCTCAGGGCGTTTTCCATGGTGATGGAGTTGCCCGGCAGACTGTCAGTCTTGCAGTCGTAGCCTTTCTCCAACACGACTTGCAGCACGTCGGTCAGCAGCATCGCGCTTTCCCAGTTCAGGCCGGCGAACTTCACCGGCTTGCCCGACTCGCACCAACCGGCTGCCTGAGTGGCGCCGGCACTGGCCAGCAGGCCCATGGAAAGCAATGTGGTCAGCAGGGTCTTGTTCGATTGCATTGTTGTGACACTCCTAATCATGAGTTGGCTTACGGCAGTCTAGAGGCATCCACCCTGCCCCTGCCCACATCCAGTCGCGTCTAAACCGCAGTAGCGCGACCAGCCCCACTCAGCTTTTGTTCGTGCTGATCCGCGCCCTGCTCGACCGGCAGGATCAAACGATCGGGTACAGGACTGTGCCATTTCTTGGCCGCGAAGTAATACAGCGCCGCCGGCACCACCAGACCAATGATCCACGAGATGTCGGTATCACCGAGGCTCGCCACCAGAGGACCGGTGTAGAAGTGGGTAGAAATGAACGGCATCTGAATCAACACGCCGAACACGTAGATGCTGATGCCCATGATGTTCCAGCGACCGTAGCGAGCGTTCGGGTTGGACAATGCAGGGATGTCGTAGCGTTCTTTGGTGATGCAGTAGAAGTCCACCAGGTTGATCGCGCTCCACGGCGTGAAAAACGCCAGCAGGAACAGAATGAACGCGGAGAAGTCCTTGAGGAACGAGTCCTTGCCTAGCAACGCCAGGGCCGTCGCCAGCGACACCATGATGAAGATGTACAGCAGGCGCACCGCACTCGGGATGTGTCGGCTGCCACGGAAACCGCTGATGATCGTCGCGATCGACATGAAGCTGCCGTAGGCATTGAGCGTGGTCACCGTGACTTTGCCGAACGCCACCGCGAAGTACAGCAGACCGGCGACGATGCCGGTGCCACCGAGGCTGACGATGAACGAGACTTCGTGGTGAGCGAATTGCGAACCGGCCAGGGCCGCGGCGAATACACCGAAGACCATCGACGCCTGCGCCCCGAGCACTGAACCCAGGCCCACGGCCCAGAAGGTTTTCACGGCTGAGGTGCTGCGCGGCAGGTAACGCGAGTAGTCCGCCACGTAAGGGCCGAACGCGATCTGCCAGGACGCCGACAGCGACACCGCCAACAGGAAACTCGCCAGGGAGAAATGCTTGTTACCGAGCAACGCCATGATGTCGTTGCCGGCCAACAGTTTGTAGAACAGGTAAACGAAGGCGATCACACCGAGCACGCTGGCGATCCGGCCGATGCCGTGAATCACCCGGTAGCCGAAGATGGTGAAGACCATGATCAAGCCGGCGAACAGCACGATGCCGACCCAGTCTTCAACGTGCAGCAACTGCGCCACCGCTTGCCCCGCCAGCAAGGATCCGCTGGCCGAGAAGCCGATGTACATCAGGCACACCAACACCAGCGGAATCACCGCTCCATACACGCCAAATTGCACGCGGCTGGAGATCATCTGCGGCAAGCCCAATTGCGGGCCTTGGGCCGCGTGCAGCGCCGATGACGCCGCCGCCGAGCAGTTGCCCGATCAGCAAACCGATCAACGACCAGAACACATCGCCGCCGAGTACGACGGCCAGAGCGCCGGTCACAATCGCGGTGATTTGCAGGTTGGCACCCAGCCACAGAGTGAACTGACTTAATAGACGACCGTGTCTTTCCGCTTCCGGGATGTAGTCGATCGAACGTTTCTCGATCAACGGTTTACTGCCTGCACGATCGCTGTTAACAGCCATGATTCAACCTCTGTGGATTGTTATGGGAATTGCGGTGAAACCGATTGGTGTGGAAACCGCTTTTTTGTGGGAGCGGGCTTGCTCGCGAAAGCGGTGGGTGAGCCAGCACAGATGTTGAATGTGCCGACCTCTTCGCGAGCAAGCCCGCTCCCACAGGTTTTGCGTGTTACTTGCCGGTAATCATCGGCAGGTTCAGGCCTTGTTCCTTGGCGCAGTCGATCGCGATCTGGTAACCCGCATCGGCGTGACGCATAACGCCGGTCGCCGGGTCGTTGTGCAGGACGCGAGCGATACGCTCGGCCGCTTCGTCCGTACCGTCGCAGACAATCACCATGCCCGAGTGCTGGGAGAAGCCCATGCCGACGCCGCCGCCGTGGTGCAGGGAAACCCAGGTCGCGCCGCTCGCGGTGTTCAGCAGGGCGTTGAGCAGTGGCCAGTCGGACACAGCGTCGGAACCGTCTTGCATCGACTCGGTTTCGCGGTTCGGGCTGGCTACCGAACCGGAGTCCAGGTGGTCGCGACCGATGACGATTGGCGCGGACAATTCACCGCTGCGAACCATTTCGTTGAACGCCAGACCGAGCTTGGCGCGCAGGCCCAGGCCAACCCAGCAGATACGTGCCGGCAAACCCTGGAAGCTGATGCGCTCGCGGGCCATGTCCAGCCAGTTGTGCAGGTGCGCGTCGTCCGGGATCAGTTCTTTGACCTTGGCGTCGGTCTTGTAGATGTCTTGCGGATCGCCCGACAGTGCAGCCCAACGGAACGGACCGATGCCGCGGCAGAACAGCGGACGGATGTAAGCCGGGACGAAGCCTGGGAAGTCGAAGGCGTTTTCCACGCCTTCTTCTTGTGCCATCTGACGGATGTTGTTGCCGTAGTCGAAGGTCGGTACGCCCATTTTCTGGAAGTCCAACATCGCTTGAACGTGCACCGCCATCGATTGCTTGGCGGCTTTCACCACGGCAGCCGGCTCGGTCTTGGCGCGAGCGCGGTACTCTTCCCAAGTCCAGCCGGCTGGCAGGTAGCCGTTGAGCGGATCGTGGGCGCTGGTCTGGTCGGTGACCATGTCCGGGCGCACGCCGCGCTTGACCAGTTCCGGCAGGATTTCCGCCGCATTGCCCAGCAGGGCGATGGAAATCGCCTTGCCTTCCTTGGTGTATTTGGCGATGCCGGCCAGCGCGTCGTCGAGGTCGGTGGCTTGTTCATCGACATAACGGCTGTTCAGACGGAAATCGATGCTGACCTGCTGGCATTCGATGTTCAGCGAGCAAGCGCCGGCCAGGGTCGCGGCCAAAGGCTGAGCGCCGCCCATGCCGCCGAGGCCGGCAGTCAGGACCCAACGACCGGCGAGGTTGTCGTTGTAGTGTTGGCGACCGGCTTCAACGAAGGTTTCGTAGGTGCCCTGCAGGATGCCCTGGGTGCCGATGTAGATCCACGAACCGGCGGTCATCTGGCCGTACATGGTCAGCCCGGCCTGCTCGAGCTTGCGGAACTCGGGCCACGTCGCCCAGTCCCCGACGAGGTTGGAATTGGCGATCAGCACCCGTGGCGCCCAGGTGTGGGTGCGGAAGACCCCGACCGGCTTGCCGGACTGCACGAGCAGGGTCTCGTCGTCCTCGAGCTCACGGAGGGTGCGCACGATCGCGTCGAACGCCTCCCAGCTGCGGACGGCCTTCCCGGTGCCGCCGTAGACGACGAGATCGTCGGGACGCTCGGCGACTTCGGGGTCGAGGTTGTTCATCAACATGCGCAGCGGCGCTTCAGTCATCCAGCTCTTGGCGGTCAACTTGTTACCGCGGGCAGCGCGGATTTCGACGTCACGATGCTTCGTAAATGGAGTAGCAGTAGGCTTATTGTCAGTCACGAAAAAGACTCCTCAGCGATCAATTCAAACCAGCCCTGGCGGTGGGCAAGCCAGCCTGTGCGCGTCAAAGCGCCACAAGCGAATCAGTGGACGCTGCGAGGAGTCTCGGTCGACTCATACGCATACGTCTTTACTTGTACATACAAGCATATGCAATCAAGCGGCCAACTTGCTGGAAGGGCCTTCAAGAAAAGCTCTTGGAAGGGCTGAAAGCCCGTAGATCAAGGGTTTTGCGGGAGATGAAATTTTTCGAGGGGATTTTTGCGCGAGGATGATGGCTGTTACTTGAGCGTGGTTTTGCGCCACGCTGGGGCGTTCGGTAACAAATTGGTGCGCGAGGGGAAACGGGGTTGTGTAGCTTAAAAGCTTCGCGGGCAAGCCTCGCTCCTACAGGTTTTGCGTCGATCACCAATCGGGGGATCGACGTCAGTCCTGTAGGAGCGAGGCTTGCCCGCGAAAGGGATTTCGAATCAGCGTGCGATCAGCTCGATCACACAGCAAGGTCCGTTACTGGAGACTTCCAGCAGACCGTCATTACCGTCGAGTTGCAGGCAATCATGGCGACCCAGTTGTGCGTCGCTGTTACCGACCTTCACTTCAAGCAGCTCGGTGACGCTGAACACCAACACCGTGCCCGCCGAACTGAAAAACCGCTGCTCGCCGTCCAGCCACTGCAACCGCGCGCTGTAGCGCTTTGGTGCATAAATCAGGTTGAAATCCCGAATCGGCCCACCGAGCAGAGTGCACGAAACCTGGCTTTCACCGCTAAAGGCGAACGGGTCCAGCGGTAACAATGCTCGCGTGTCCTGGCCATCGACGCGCAACGTCATGCCCTCGCCTTGCAGCACAGTGATCACTCGCTCGTAGCCTGCGAACGTCGAGAAGCCGCCCGACTCACCGATATCGGCAATCGACAGGCGCCAGCCGAAACCATCGAGACCGGTGCCGGTATCGCGGGTGATTTCCTCAGTGCTGCCGCCGCCGTTTTTCCACGGCATGCGCGGGTAATCTTTTGCGCGTAGAACCTTGAACTGACTCATTTATGGCTCTCTATTTATGGAAACGACCTTCCAGACGATGACGGGAACCGGGGTGGATCAAACGGGCGGCGGTCACCGGCTGACGGCCGGACCAGGTGCGGCGACGAATCAGCAGGCACGGCTCGCCCTTTTCAATCTGCAGCAATTTGCACTCGCTGGCCTCGGCCAGAATCGCCTCGACCACGTGTTCGCCTTCGGTCAGCGGCGCGACCTGGTTCAGGTAGGCGTAAGGCGTTTGCAGAGTGAAGTCCTGCTTGAGGTACTCCGGCGCCACCAGCGCGTTGACGAAACGGTCTTCGATTTGCACCGGAATATCGTTTTCGAAATGCACGATCAGCGAGTGGAAGACCTTCTGGCCTTCGCGCATGTCCAGCGCCAACGCGCGCTCGGAACCGGCGGACTCTTCTTCGAGGGTGATCACCTTGCAGGTGTGGCGATGGCCACGGGAGGCGATTTCGTCGGCGATGTTGTGCACTTCAAACAGGGCAGACTGGCTTTTCGGTTCGGCGACGAAGGTGCCGACACCCTGCATGCGCACCAGCAGACCGTCGGCGGTCATCTCGCGCAAGGCGCGGTTGATGGTCATGCGGCTGAAGCCCAGTTGATTGACCAGCTCGCTTTCCGACGGAACGCGGTAGTGCGGCGGCCAGTTTCCACTGTCGATTTGCTGGGTGATCATCTGTTTGACGCGGGCGTACAAGGGCGCCGGACTGTCGCCCAGATTGGCGCTCAGATTGGCATTCGGCGGCAATGTGGCAGACGGAGTCGTCACGGTTATTCCTTGTTCATTTGTTGAGGGCTACTAGCTTGCCGGAGTTTACCGAGCAGGCAAACGTCTGTATATGTATATACAAATAACACACGATGGGGTGCTGAACCATGTCCGCCTTCTTTGCCGAACGCGCGCTGCTGCCTAGTGGATGGGCCAACAATGTACGTCTTGAGGTCAGCGCCGACGGCGTTTTGACTCATATCCAGGCCGATTCCCACGCAGATGGTGCCGAACGGCTAAGCGGTCCGCTGCTGCCGGGTATGCCGAATTTGCACTCTCACGCGTTCCAGCGGGCCATGGCCGGGCTGGCGGAAGTGGCGGGCAATCCGAACGACAGTTTCTGGACCTGGCGCGATTTGATGTATCGCCTCGTCGGAAAAATCAGCCCGGACCAGCTCGGCGTGATCGCCCGCCAGCTATACATCGAAATGCTCAAGGCCGGCTACACCTCGGTCGCGGAATTTCATTACGTACACCACGACACCAATGGCCAGCCTTACGCCGACCCTGCCGAACTAGCGCTGCGCATCAGCCAGGCGGCCAGCTCCGCCGGTATCGGCCTGACCTTGCTGCCGGTGCTCTACAGCCACTCCGGTTTCGGCGGCCAGACCCCGAACGAAGGCCAGCGCCGCTTTATCAACAGCACCGAAAACTACCTCAAGCTTCAGTCGCGCTTGCAGCCGATCCTCGCGCAGCAACCGGCGCAGTCGCTGGGTCTGTGTTTCCACTCGTTGCGCGCGGTCACCCCGCAGCAGATCAGCGAAGTGCTGGCCGCCAGCGACAAGCAGTGCCCGGTGCACATTCACATCGCCGAACAGCAGAAGGAAGTCGATGACTGCCTGAGCTGGAGCGGTCGTCGTCCGCTGCAATGGCTGTATGAAAATACCGAAGTCGATCAGCGCTGGTGCCTGGTCCACGCGACCCACGCCAACCCGGAAGAAGTCACGCTGATGGCCAAGAGTCGCGCCATCGCCGGCCTGTGCCTGACCACCGAAGCCAACCTCGGCGACGGGATTTTCCCGGCGGTGGATTTCCTCGCTCAGGGCGGGCGCATGGGCATTGGTTCCGACAGCCATGTGTCATTGAGTGTGGTGGAGGAATTGCGCTGGCTGGAATACGGCCAGCGCCTGCGGGATCAGCGGCGTAATCGCTTGTATGGCGCGGATCAGCCGATGGTTGGCCGCACGCTGTATGACGCGGCTTTGGATGGCGGCGCTCAGGCGCTGGGGCAGCCGATCGGCGCGCTGGAAGTCGGCAAGCGTGCGGATTGGCTGGTACTGGACGGCAACGATCCATACCTGGCGACGGCCAGCGGCGACGGGATTCTGAATCGCTGGTTGTTTGCCGGCGGCGATCGCCAGGTGCGCGATGTGCTGGTCAACGGCCAGTGGGTTGTGCGTGACGGGCGTCATGCCGGGGAAGAGGAAAGCAACCGGGCGTTCACCCAAGTCTTGCGCGATCTGCTGGGCTAAACCCAAACAAAATGTGGGAGCGGGCTTGCTCGCGAAGAGGCCATAACATTCAACATCTTCGTTGACTGGTAAGCCGCCTTCGCGAGCAAGCCCGCTCCCACATGGGTGCTTTGCCGGCCTTTAGTTCGAGGTCTTGGCCATCTTCGTATCCGACGCACGCCAGATCAGCCGCGTGGTGTCGTAGCCCTGCTGCCGCGCCTTGCTCAGCAGTTCTTCACGCACCACACCGTTGACCGTCGGGGTCCGTGACAGCAGCCACAAGTGCTTGCGGCTCGGGTCGCCAACAATGGCAGTCTTGTAGTCGTCGCTGACGTACAGCACCCAGTATTCACCCTTCGCCGTACCCGGAATCAACCGCGAAAACCAGGTATCGAACTCGACCCACAGCTTGTCGGTCTTGCCCGGCACCTGTGGATAAGCCGTGCCCTTGGCTTCTTCCCACTGCCAGTCCGGCGTCAGGCAGCGATTGAGCACCGCCACGTTGCCGTCAGGCTTAAGGGTGTAATGGGCTTCCGATTGCGCGCAGTTGCGCTGGAAGTACATCGGCAGGCGGGCCAACTCGTACCAGGTGCCCTGGTAACGCTTGAGGTTGACGCTGTTGACGGTCTTGGGCGCCAACGGATCTACGCCAGAAGAGGCGCAGCCGGCCAATACCAGGCCGGCAAAAAGGACTATCAATAACCGCTTCATTGTTTTTCTCCCGTGGGCGCATAGCCCCGGTTTATTTCAGGCCTTGGCCGGAAAACATCAGCACTTTGTCACCGGCATACTGCACGCTGATAAAGCTGTTTTTGTCGCCCCAGGTGCAACTGGACATGCCCAGTGCGCCCGAGCAATCAGCGGGTTTACCCAGCAAGGTTTCAACCTCGGCCTTGGCCATGCCGGCCGACAGCTTGGAGTAGTTCTCCTGATTGACCTTGCTGCACGCGACCAACAACACGCAGAACGAGAGCAAGGCGATAGATCGCAGCGACATGGTGTAGCTCCTGGGGCGAAGGGGAATGGCATGGCTGCCAAGCTGAAGCTTAGAAGAGAAAACCCCCATCTGGTTCCCCGACCGCCCGGCTATTTATCAGGCCGCTCGTCTGCCTTTTGCCAATAAATCAGCGACTTTCTCGCACTGTTGGGCATTTCGTCGGTTTTCATAAAAATCCGCCTAATCTTTGGCGCAGGCCTGTCGACATAGAAGCAGCGCAAAGCCGCAGGCGTGGCAAATTGCCGCTCCCCTTGTTGACCAGTCCCCTCCGCGGTAGCTCATTTAATGACCAGAAACATGAAGTTCAGCCACAAGATCTTGTCGGCTGCTGCCCTCGTAGTGGCCGTTGCATTCGCTTGTTTCATCCTCTTCAACGACTACCGCCAGCGCCAGACCCTGCGCAGCAGTACCGAATCCTCGATGCAGGAACTCGGCAGCCTGACCACCAGCAACATCCAGACCTGGCTGGAAAGCCGCATCCAATTGCTGCAATCGCTGTCCCAGCAGATTGCCGTGGATGGCAGCGCCCCGGCCAGCCTGAAACGTGCCATAGACCTACCGGCCTACACCGGCAACTTTCAGTTGAGCTACTTCGGCAGCACCGAAGGCGTGATGACCTCGATTCCAGTCGGCAATCGCGCCGCCGATTACGACCCGCGCGCCCGTGGCTGGTACAAGGCCGCCGACAGCGCCAGACAAACCATCGTCACCGAACCGTACATCGCCGCGTCGTCCGGCAAACTGGTAATCACCGTCGCGACTCCCGTGCAGCATGAGAACCAGATGATCGGCGTCGCCGGTGCGGACATTGACCTGACCAGCGTCAGCGCAATCATCAACTCGCTGAACTTCGGCGGTCACGGCCATGCGTTTATCGTCAGCGCCGAGGGCAAGATCCTGATTCACCCGGACAGCAAACTGGTGCTCAAGACCCTCACCGATGCCTACCCGAACGGCGCGCCAAAAGTCAGCCCGGGCATGAAAGAAGTCGAGCTCGACGGCAAGCGCCAGTTCATCTCCTTCACCCACGTCAACGGTGTGCCGTCGGCGGACTGGTACGTGGCGCTGGTGCTCGACCAGGACACCGCGTTCTCGATGCTTAGCGAATTCCGTACCTCGGCGATCATTGCCATGGTCATCGCCGTGGTGATCATCATCGCGCTGCTGGGCATGCTGATCAGCTTCCTGATGCAACCGCTGCTGACCATGGGCCGCGCAATGCATGACATCGCCGAAGGTGAAGGCGACCTGACCAAGCGTCTGATCATTCATGGCCAGGATGAGTTCGGCGCCTTGGGCACTTCGTTCAACCGCTTTGTGGAACGTATTCACACCTCGATCCGCGAAGTGGCCTCGGCGACTGGCCAGGTCAACGAAGTGGCCTTGCGTGTGGTCGCGGCCTCGAACTCGTCGATGTACAACTCCGACCAGCAATCTTCGCGCACCAGCAGCGTGGCCGCCGCGATCAACGAACTCGGCGCCGCCGCCCAGGAAATCGCCCAAAACGCCGCCCTCGCCTCTCAGCACTCCAGCGATGCTCGCGCCTTGGCCGAGGACGGTCAGCAGGTAGTGGATAAAACCATCGCTGCGATGCAGCAGTTGTCGGCGAAGATCAGCGATTCGTGCGGCAACATCGAGA
This sequence comes from Pseudomonas sp. 10S4, assembly GCF_034344865.1. Lineage (NCBI taxonomy): Bacteria > Pseudomonadati > Pseudomonadota > Gammaproteobacteria > Pseudomonadales > Pseudomonadaceae > Pseudomonas > Pseudomonas sp. 10S4. The sequence goes on along the minus strand of NZ_CP133774.1, from coordinate 2,205,522 downwards.
CGCTCAACAGCAACACCGTGAACATCGGGCAGATTCTGGAAGTGATTACCAGCATCTCCCAGCAGACCAACCTGTTGGCACTGAACGCGGCCATCGAAGCAGCGCGTGCCGGTGAAGCCGGGCGCGGTTTTGCCGTGGTGGCGGACGAAGTGCGTAACCTCGCCCACCGCACTCAGGATTCGGCGCAGCAAGTGCAGAAGATGATCGAAGAACTGCAAGTCGGCGCCCGGGAAGCGGTAAGCACCATGACCGACAGCCAGCGCCAGAGCGAAAGCAGCGTCGGCATCGCCAACCAGGCCGGTGAGCGCCTGGGCAGCGTGACGCAGCGTATCGGTGAGATCGACGGGATGAACCAGTCGGTGGCGACCGCGACCGAAGAGCAGACCGCTGTGGTGGAGTCGATCAACGTCGACATTACCGAGATCAACACGCTGAACCAGGAAGGGGTGGAGAACTTACAAGCAACGTTGCGGGCCTGCTCGGACCTTGAGCAGCAGGCGGCGCGGTTGAAGCAGTTGGTGGGTAGCTTCAGGATCTAACGCGCCCTTGAGGGCCTCATCGCGAGCTTGCTCGCGATGACGGCCTGAGCCGCAACGAAGAATCAGAACCGAGACCCAGGCCCCGAAAGAAACGCCAACTCTTCAGCCGTAGACTCGCGCCCCAACACCGCATTGCGATGCGGAAACCGACCAAACCGCGCAATCACTTTCTGATGCCGCTCGGCATAATCCAGATTATCGGCAAACACTGTCCGGTCAGCCTCAGGCTGCTGCGCGACCAACTCGATAAAGCGCGAAACCGCCTCGTTCTGCACCGCCAGATTCTCGCAATGCTCAAACACCAAATAGATGAACACCCGCTGAATCGGCCGTAACTGCCGATCAAAATCCGCGGCAATGCCTTGTGCCACCAGGGCTTGGGCCCGGAGATCACCAGAGAAGGATTTGGGAGTGTCGCGAAAGATCATTCGCGGGAGTTGATCGAGTAGCAGCACCAGAGCCAGCCAACCTTCAGGGCGTTGCGCCCAGTCGGTCAATCCGCCGGCCAGTGCCTGCTCGACCCAGTCCCCGAAACGCGTCTGCGCTTCGAGGTCCTGGCTGTCGCGCTTGCCGAACCACAACTTGCCCTTGTCAGCCGCTACGTCGTCAGGTGATTCGGAAGATCCGAACCACCATTCGAGCAACGGCTGCCAGGGCGCGGTCATGGGTTTATTCCTTGTGGTAAGCCGTGGCGCGCTCGACTTCTTCTTTCGAACCAAGGAACACCGCTACGCGCTGGTGCAGGCCTTCAGGCTGAATGTCGAGGATGCGCTGGTGACCATCGGTGGAAGCGCCGCCGGCTTGTTCAACCAGGAACGACATCGGGTTGGCTTCGTACATCAGGCGCAGTTTGCCTGGCTTGGACGGCTCGCGGCTATCGCGTGGGTACATGAACAGGCCACCACGGGTCAGGATGCGGTGCACGTCGGCAACCATCGCGGCAACCCAGCGCATGTTGTAGTTCTTTTTCAGCGGGCCTTCTTCGCCAGCCAGCAATTCGCCGACGTAGCGTTGTACCGGCGCTTCCCAGTGACGCTGGTTGGACATGTTGATCGCGAATTCCTGAGTGGAAGTCGGGATCTGGATGTCTTCATGGGTCAGCACGAAGCTGCCCATTTCACGGTCCAGGGTAAAGCCTTTAACGCCGTCACCCAGGGTCAGCACCAGCATGGTCTGCGGGCCGTAGATGGCGTAACCGGCGGCTACTTGTTGGGTGCCTGGTTGCAGGAAAGCCTTTTCATTCAAAGGCTCGTTCTGGGTCAGGTATTCGTTCGGGCAACGCAGTACGGAGAAGATCGTACCGACCGGGGCGTTGATGTCGATGTTCGACGAGCCGTCCAGTGGGTCGAATACCAGCAGGTACGCGCCTTTCGGGTATTTGCCCGGGATCTGGTAGGCATTGTCCATTTCTTCGGACGCCATGCCGGCCAGGTGACCGCCCCATTCGTTGGCTTCGAGCAGGATCTCGTTGGAGATTACGTCGAGCTTCTTCTGCACTTCGCCTTGGACGTTTTCAGTGCCCATGCTGCCCAAAACGCCGCCCAGGGCGCCCTTGGAGACGGCGTGGCTGATTTCCTTGCAGGCGCGCGCCACCACTTCGATCAGGAGACCGCAGATCGGCAGGAGTGTTGTTGCTACGGGTCTGCTCAATCAAATAGCGACTCAGGGTAACGCGGGACATGGAAGGCTCCGGAGGAATGGGGGCTAAAAACCCGCGCAGTTTAACGCGAGTCGAGGCGCATTTCCTCCTATCAGACGTGATACGCCCAATAGAGTTCATGCGCGGGGTTTAGCGTAGTTCGAAATGGTGCGGATGTGGTTTGGGGATCGAAGGCAAATTGAACATTTTCGCCGGCAGATAAGCCGCCTTCGCGAGCAAGCCCGCTTCCACATTTGACCTGTGTTGTGAACAAAATCTCTGTCATAACGCTGATCCACTGTGGGAGCGGGCTTGCTCGCGAATGGCGCGTAGCGCCAGCCATTCTCAGGATTTGGCTGGGGGTTTACGCAACAGACTGGCCGCCATCACCGCCAGGAACAGCACACTGAGCAGCAACACCGCCCAAAGCCCGAACTTCTTCCAGTTGGTGTCAGCCGTCGCAGTGGTAACCGCTGGCGATACCGGCGTCACTACCGCCCCGCCATCAACCGTGGCCTTGCCCAACGTCGCAAATTTGGCCGGGCTGTAATCCGGAATCAACGTCGACAACGGCAAATTCGCCGTCTTCACTGTCGCACTGCCCAGCGCCAACGTATACGGCCCGGCGCCACGCGCCAGAAACACCACTTGCGTCGAACGCACGGCGAACTTCACGGTCGGCGCCGCAGCGCCCAAGCCACCACCGCGTTCATCCACGCTCAGCTTCAACTGCTGCACGGTTTGCCCCGGCAACTGCAATTCGTTTTGCACCACATCCTGGCCATTTTGGGTCAGGCGATAGAGCAACCCGCTGCTCAGTGGCTGCCAAGGCAAACTGCTCTCGCGTCGCCCGGACAAGGTCACCGGCGCCAGGCTGTTGGGCTGGCTCAAGTCGACCTGGACCCGCTCGACATTCAGCCCCATCGGCAACTGCCAGGTGTATTCACCGGACTTCACGCTGGTGCCGGCCAACGGTTGCGACCAGACCAACGGCAGCGGCAGGCTGTGGGTACTGGCGCTTTCCAGTTGTGCCGAAGTCAGCACCGGCGCCGATTGCGGGGTGTTCCACAGCAAGCGCAGATAGCGCGCCGACTGCCCCGGCAAACCGACTTCATGTTGCTCGACCCGTTCGTCGGCAAACGACAACCGCGCCACCTGCCCTTCGCCCCACGACTGCCAATGCTGCAAGTCGTCGCTGGCTTCGATACTGAAACGCTGGAAGCCCTCGCGCTCGCTGGTCCAGTCGAGGATCAACTGCTGCAACGGCGCCTTGATCGCGCTCGCGTCGAGCAACCAGCCGCGCAGCACTTCTTCGCCGGCCTCCAGTTGAGTCGATGGCTGCACTTCCACCAGCGTGCCGTTGGCGCTCGATTGCACGCGCACGCTCGGCGCACGTTCGGTGGCGTCTGCCGAGCTGTACAGCGGGAACCACTTCACGTCGGTCACGGTACGATTTTCGGCGGACTGCGCGGTTTCCCGGGCCACGGCATAGGCCTGCGCCTCGCCGGCCGCGTTGAATACACGCACGTCGCTGAGATCGGTCTGCCGCGCGTTCAATTGCACGCTCAACGGTAGTTCGAGGCGATACCACGGGCCTTCGCCGCTCACGGACAACGGCACTTGCGTGCTGAAGTCCGCCGGTTTTTCTTGCGCGCTGGTGGACAGCGTCACGCCCAGCGCAACAGCACCCAACCAACCCAGGTTCAGCTTCTGACTCAAGACGACACTCCTTCGGTTTCCGGGTCCGGTTTTTCAGCATCCGGCGCAGCCTCGACGCGCTTGGGCGGCAACGGGGCGAAATAGCCCACCACCAGCAGCAACACGCCAACGCCGATAAACGAGACGATCCGGGCGAGTCCGCCACGGTTACTCAATTCAATGAAGAACAGTTTGGCCACCACCACGCCAATCAGCGCGGCGCCGATCAGCCAGACTTCACGGCGATGCCGCAGGTGGCCGCCGATCATCAGACCCAGCGCCATAAGGGTCCAGACGATCGATAGACCGGCCTGCACTTGCATCGATGCGAGCAGCAAATCCAGCTCAAACGGCACGCCACCCCAATGGTGGGCCGTACGCGTGACCACTGCGGAGAAAAAGACAAACAACGAAACACCGGCGATCAATTGCGTGGCGTGCTCGGCGTAAAACTTCGGCAGCGCAAATTGCGTCACCGCGCTGCGCGACCAGACGTAAACGCCGAACAACGCAAACAGCAGGCCCAATTCCAGCGGGTTGATCAGCGGCACGTAAGGCAGCGGCTCGGCGGTGCCGTCGCTGACACAGTTCGCCAACCAGAACCAGCCCAGCATCAGCAAGGCCAACGGCGCCGCCGCGTAGACACGGTATTCGCGCGGATACGCCGATACCGGCCATGGCCAGTTGCGTGGCGCGGCCGTCAACACCAAATACACACTCGGCAAAATCGCCCAGCCCAACCAGCGCCAGGCGTTGTACTGCTCTGACAACAGCAGCAAGCCGTAACGCAGCTCCAGCGCCAGCACACCGATCAACAGCCAGCAGCCGAGCACATGGGCGGTGCTGAGGGCGCGCGCCGGTAGCATCGGCGCCAAACGCCGCAGGGAGAAGAAGTGCACGGCAAATACCGCCGCCCACACCAGCCAGCCGAAGTTGGCCGCTGGGTGATAGCGCGAATGCCACGCGGCGACCAACACCAGCCCCGCCGCCGGAATCAGCAAGGTGCAGAGCAAGCCCAGCGCCGACCATTTCAGGCGCAGCGACAACAGCGTCCACAGCGCGACACTCAGTGCCGCGACCGCCAGCAGCAAGGTCGCTTGCAGATCCACAGGCGCAAAGCGCAGCACTTCACTGATCCACGCCAGCGCCCACCAGCCTGCGCCCCACACCAGCAGCAGTTCAGACAAGCGATTCAGGCTCAGTACATCGAACGCCGACCCGTGATTGCCCAGTTGCAAGCGCCAGGCGCCAACCAGTGCGGCCAAACCGAGCACCAGCGGCGTCCAGAAACCGCTGTGGGCCAAAGGCTTCAGACCTTCGCTGGCCAACGGCCCGAGCAAGTCCGGCCCGGCAAACAGGAACGCCGCGCCACCGATCACCTGCAACAGCAGACCGAAGACAAAACTCACGCGCTGCTTGAGGTACAGACTCAGCCAAATGATGAACAAACCGCTGGCGGCCCACACCGCACTCGCGGTTTGCCATGGCAGCACGAACAGCACGGCGAGGTTGATCAGCACCAGACCGGCCAGCAAAATCACCGACAAACCACGCAGCAAGCGCGCATCGTTGCGCACCATCTCATCGCGGGCTGCCAGCAACATGCCGGCGATCAACGCCAGGCCAATCAGCGAGGCACTGAGTAAACCGCTCCAGCCAGCGCTGAACACCGCGGCGGAACCATCGCTTGTCCCGTGCAACCGCAACAGGAACAACGCGCCGCCGAGCAATTGCACGGCAAACGCGGTGAACAGGAACGTGCGCGATTGCAGGCGCAGGCCAATAAACAACGTCGCCAACCCGGCCAGCGCCCAGCTGATCGCCGTGCCGTGGGTGAGGAAGAACAGCGGCGCCAGCAAATAAAGGAACATCAGACCGAGGCAAGCCAACACCGGCAAGCCTTGGCGCTCCCACTCCGAGGCCTGCTCCGGCAAGGCTTTGCGCAATTGGTAGAAGCTGAACAGCAACGCCACGCCGAGCATCAATGCGCCCAGTGGCGAACCGTCCAACAGGCTGCTTTCGCCGGTCTGCAACTTACTGAGAAACGCCAGCGCAGAACCGAGTTGCAGCAGCAAGGCGAAAGCGCGAGCCAGCGGTCGTTGCTGACGCAGGCCGAGCCAGAAGATCCCCGCGCCCTCCACCGCCCAAGCCGCAGCAGTCCAACGCGCGTCGAGGCCCAAGGGGATCGCCAGGCTGGCGAAGATCACTCCGAGTGCAAGACAGGTTTCCGCCAGCAACAAGGCGCGACCGCCCATCAGCAATCGGGCCAGGCCCATATAGAGCATACCCAGCGCCAGCGCACTGAACGCGGCAGCGAACTCCAGATGCTGGACCAGCGCGAATTGCAAACCGAAGCCCACCAGCGGCGGCCCGAACAGCATCGTGCCGTCGACGTAATCGCCCTTGCGCGCCGACCAGTGCAGCAATGCCTGACGACTCTCGTCTTCAGGCGAGTCGCTCATCTCCAACAACTTGCGCCGGGTAAACAACAGGCCAATGCCCAGGTACATCAGGAAGAACAGAATCAGGAATGGCTCGGTGCTCCACAGCAACTCCGGCGTGTAAGAACGCGCGCCCCAGGCGAAGCCGATGCCAAAGGTGCCGACAAAACCGATCAGGTTGAGTGGCCGCCAAGCCTTGAACCAGGCAATCGCGAGGATGCCGGTGTTGAGCAAGACGAAGTAGCTGAACAGCGCGACATGGCTACCAGCGCCGGTCGAGGTCAGGATCGGCGCGGCGAAACCGCCCAGTGCGGCGACGCAGGCCAGGGCCAGGGAATCCTGGGTGATCGCCAAAATCGCCGAGAACACCGTCACCGCGACCAGCAGGCCCAGGGCCGCCGTCGGGTCGAGTATCGGGTGCAAGCGCATTGCGGCGAACACCGTCAGGTACAACACGGCGATCCCGGTACCTTGCAACATCAGCGCAAATTGGTTGTTGCGATGACGCAGCCACCAGCCCAATGCGAGCAAGCCCAAAGCACTGGCGGCGACACCGGCGTAACGCATCTCGATCGGCACCACCATGCCTTCGGTGGCGTAGCGCAGCAGGAACGCCAGACCGAGGAACAACAGCACCACGCCAACCCGCAGCACGGTGTTGCCACCGAACAGCCAGTTGCGCGCACCGTTGATGGCGCGGTCGAAAACGTTAGGTTCGCGCGGGGCTGCCGGTTGTCGCGGTTCGCGAGCGATCGGTTCCGGCGTCCAGACATCGGCCGGCAGCGGACGGCTGGTTTCGGAGGCCGTGGCGGTGATCGGTTCGAGTCCGGGCGGGAGTTCCCAGAGTAGCTCCGGGGAGTCGACGGGGGGATCGACGGGGATGTCGTCGAGAATGAATTCAGGGGCTGCGACGGGCTCACTGACAACTGGCTCACTGGTTTCCGGTGCCTTGAAGCCAGCCCCTTCCAGCAATATCAGTCGTTGCAGCAATGTATTGAGCGCCACCTGCGTCTGCTCGAGCAAACGGTGCTGCTCGGCAGCTTGCTTGCCTAAACGGCCAATGCGAAAAGCTTGGCCAATGCCTAACCCGAACAAAGCACCCAACAGCGCATCGATGAACGACTCGTCGAGTATCCAGCCCAGCGCCAAGCCAATCAGCATCAAAATCCATTGCATGGTCGATATCCCTAAGCGGCCCATTGCCGAGCAAGTCCAGAAGCCTTGTGGTGTTTGTGCTGACGTCTTCGACTTGCCCGCGAAGGCGTTCTCGCAGACGCCACTGAAACATCCGGCAAAACTGACGCTTAGTATATCGATCCGGCCCAACAGGCGTTGGGCCTTGCTCGCAATTATTGCTAAAAGTTACTCCAACGCCTTCCAGATTTCCGTCGCGTACTCACGAATCGTCCGGTCCGACGAGAACCAGCCCATGCGCGCCGTGTTCAACACCGCCGAACGCCACCAGGCTTGAGAATCATGCCAGTGCGCCTCGACGCGCATCTGGGCGTCCCAGTAGGAGTCAAAATCGGCGCAAACCAGGAAGCGGTCATAGTCGATCAGCGAATCGATCAAACCTGCATAACGGGACGGATCATCCGGCGAGAACACCCCGCCACGAATCGCTTGTAGCACGTCATTAAGTCGATGGGACGCCGCAATATCCGGCGTCGCATTGAACTCATGATTTTGCTTGCGCGCTTCCACCTGCTGAGCGCTAAGGCCGAAGATGAACATGTGCTCGGCGCCGATCCGTTCGCACATCTCGACGTTGGCGCCATCGAGGGTGCCGATGGTCAGCGCACCGTTGAGGCCGAACTTCATGTTGCTGGTGCCCGAGGCCTCGAAGCCGGCTGTGGAAATCTGCTCCGACAAATCCGCCGCCGGAATGATGCTCTCCGCCAGGCTGACGTTGTAGTTGGGCAGGAACACCACCTTGAGCAAACCGCGCACCGTCGGGTCGTTGTTCACCACCCGGGCGATGTCGTTGGTCAGTTTGATGATCAGCTTGGCCTGGTGATAACTGGCCGCCGCCTTGCCGGCGAAGATCTTCACGCGCGGCACCCAGTCGATTTCCGGCTCGGCACGAATCGCCTGGTACAGCGCGACGGTGTGCAGCAGGTTGAGCAACTGCCGTTTGTATTCGTGGATCCGCTTGACCTGCACGTCGAACATCGCCGCCGGGTTGACCGCGATGCCCAACCGTTCGTGAATCAGGTACGCCAGGGCTTTCTTGCTGTGCAGCCGCTGATCTGCGAAGGCCTTGCGAAATGCAGTCTTCTCGGCGAACGGTTCCAGTTCGATCAGCCGCTGCTCGGCGTTATCCAATAGATCGGGACCCAGGGCGTCGACCATCATCGCCGTCAGCTCGGGGTTGGCCTGGTAGAGCCAGCGGCGGAAGGTGATGCCGTTGGTCTTGTTGTTGATCCGATCCGGGTAGAGCTTGTGCAGTTCGGAAAACACAGTCTTGCGCATCAGCTGCGTGTGCAGCCCGGATACGCCGTTGACGCTGTGGGAACCGAGGAACGCCAGGTTGCCCATACGCACGCGGCGGCCGTTGTCTTCTTCAATCAGTGACACCGCGCGCAACACGTCAAAGTCGTGGATGCCTTTGGCCCGCAGCGAATCGATGTGCTGGGCGTTGATCAGGTAAATGATCTGCATGTGCCGCGGCAGCATGCGTTCCATCAAACCGACCGGCCAGGTTTCCAGCGCTTCCGGCAGCAAGGTGTGGTTGGTGTACGAAAGTGTGTCGACCGTCACCTGCCACGCGGCATCCCACGCAACATCGTAGACGTCGACCAGTTGGCGCATCAGTTCGGCCACGGCAATTGAGGGGTGAGTGTCGTTGAGCTGGATCGCCGCGTGGTCGCCCAGGGTCAGCACCGAGGTGTGCATGTTGCGATGGCGGCGCAGCAAATCCTGCAGGGACGCGGCGACGAAGAAGTATTCCTGACGCAGGCGCAGTTCCTGGCCGGCTTCGGTGCTGTCCGCCGGGTACAGCACGCGGGAAATACTTTCGGCCCGGGCCACTTCGGCCACAGCGCCCAAGTGGTCGCCGGCGTTGAAGCGCTCCAGGTGCAAATCTTCCATGGCGCGGGCACGCCACAGGCGCAGGGTGTTGACGCTCGCACCGCGCCAGCCGACCACCGGGGTGTCGTAAGCAATGGCCCGCACGGTTTCTGCCGGGGTCCAGACCTGGCGAGACTTGCCGGCCTCGTCGGTCACGGTTTCGACACTGCCGCCGAAGCCGATCGGGTAGACGACTTCCGGCCGTTCGAACTCCCACGGGTTACCGAAATCCAGCCAGTGTTCGGTCTGCTCCTGCTGCCAGCCATCAACGATGGCCTGGCGGAACAACCCATGTTCATAACGAATGCCATAACCATGGCCGGCGATGCCGAGGGTCGACATGCTTTCCATGAAGCACGCGGCCAGGCGACCGAGGCCGCCGTTGCCGAGCGCCGCATCGGGCTCCAGCAGGCGGATGCGTTCCAGATCGACGCCGAGTTCGGTCAGCGCCTCGCGGGCAACGTCCAGCAGGCCGAGGTTGCTCAAGCTGTCGTAGAGCAAGCGGCCAATCAGGAATTCAAGGGAGAGGTAGTAAACCCGCTTCTGACCTTTGCGGTAGATCTGCCGCGTATGGTCCATCCAGTGCTCGACCATGTGATCGCGCGCGGCCAAGGCAATGGCTTCGAACCAGTCGTGGTCGAAGGCGTGATCCGGGTCTTTGCCCACCGCGTAGGTGAGTTTGGTCAAGACGGCGTCGCGGAATGCGGCCACCTCTGCTTCGCGAACAAGTGGTTCTTGAGTCATCGATAGGACCTCGAGCGAGCTTGGAATTGTCTGAGCCTAGACGGTCTGACAGGCGGCATGGGCTCTGGTTCGGCAGTTTTTCCTGATAGTGCGAGATAGCTCGGCATTACGTTGGCATGTGGCTGAATCAATGCAGGGGCCGTGCCGGAACACACGGGTTATTTGGCGATATCGCAAAAAATCTGGCGAAAGGTTGTTCAAAAATCCACCAGTCCCGGTATGATCGCGCGCCCTGATGCACGCTGGTAACAACCGATGATGAAGTCCAACCTGATCGCCGCCGCGGAGATCGACCGCCTCGATACCTGGGCCAAGTACTCTGCCCCGATGTGCGGCTCCTGCGTGTCCAGCTGCTGCACCTTGCCGGTTGAGGTCAAGATCAAGGATCTGATCCGTATCGGCATCGTCGACGAGTTCGAGCGCGGCGAACCGGCGAAGAACATCGCCAAGCGTTTGCAGAAGGAAGGGATCGTCGAGCGTTACAACCAGAAGTCCGAGATCTTCACCCTCCAGCGCATGAGCAACAACGATTGCCTGTACCTGGATCGTAAGAGCCGTCTGTGCACTATTTATGAAAAGCGCCCGGATACTTGCCGCAACCACCCGAAAATCGGCCCGCGGCCGGGGTATTGCGCTTACAAGCCTAAAGAAGTGGCGCGTGAGACCAGCAGTAGCCGTCGTACGCTCGAGAAGTTCTGATCCGGAATCTCGCCGTCTGACCGATTGCTTTCGCGGGCAAGCCTCGCTCCTACAAGGGAAACGCTAAACCTGTAGGAGCGAGGCTTGCCCGCGAAGGGGCCAGGTGAAACACCGCACAAACCCCAGACAAACAAAAACGCCCCCGACCTTGCGGTCGGGGGCGTTTTTTTAAGCCTTAACTAAGTCGAAACTCAGTTGCCGCTTTTCTTGGCAGCGCGGGTACGCTCGCTTTCGCCCAGGATCTTCTTACGAAGACGGATGGACTTAGGAGTGACTTCGCACAATTCGTCTTCTTGAACGAATTCCAGAGCTTGTTCCAGGGTGAAACGGATAGGCGGAACCAGAGCGATGGTTTCGTCTTTACCCGAGGCACGCATGTTGTCGAGCTTCTTGCCTTTGGTTGGGTTGACGCCCAGGTCGTTGTCGCGGCTGTTGATGCCGACGATTTGACCTTCGTACACGTCTTCGCCGTGACCCAGGAACAGTTTGCCGCGAGCCTGCAGGGTTTCCAGCGAGTAAGTCAGAGCCTTACCGGTAGCAACCGAAACCAGCACGCCGTTCTGACGGCCGGACATGTCGCCGGACTTCATCACGTCGTAACGGTCGAAGATCGAGGTCAGGATGCCTGCACCGGAGGTCAGGGTCAGGAACTCGTTACGGAAACCGATCAAGCCACGAGCCGGGATGTTGTACTCAAGGCGCACACGGCCCTTGCCATCCGGAACCATGTTGGTCAGGTCGCCTTTACGGATACCGATCTGTTCCATGATCGAACCTTGCGATTCTTCTGGCAGGTCGATGGTCACGTTTTCGTACGGTTCGTGCTTGACGCCGTCAACCATACGGATGATCACTTCCGGACGACCAACACCCATTTCGAAGCCTTCGCGACGCATGGTTTCGATCAGTACCGAGAGGTGCAGCTCACCACGGCCGGAGACTTTGAACTTGTCGGCGGTGTCGCCTTCTTCAACGCGCAGGGCAACGTTGTAGAGCAGTTCTTTGTCCAGACGCTCTTTGATGTTACGGCTGGTGACGAACTTGCCTTCACGGCCGCAGAACGGCGAGTCGTTAACCTGGAAGGTCATCGAAACGGTTGGTTCGTCAACGGTCAGCGGCTTCATCGCTTCAACGTTCTGTGGGTCGCACAGGGTGTCGGAGATGAACAGCTGGTCGAAGCCGCTGATGCAGACGATGTCGCCGGCAGCTGCTTCTTCAACGTCGATGCGGTGCAGACCGTGGTGACCCATCAGCTTCAGGATACGGCCGTTACGGCGTTTGCCATCAGCATCGATAGCCACAACCGGGGTGTTCGGCTTGACGCGACCACGAGCGATACGGCCAACGCCGATAATGCCCAGGAAGCTGTTGTAGTCCAGTGCCGAGATTTGCATCTGGAACGGACCGTCACGGTCAACTTTCGGTGCTGGTACGTTGTCGACGATCGACTGGTACAGCGGGGTCATGTCTTCAGCCATGTCGGTGTGTTCCAGACCGGCAATGCCGTTCAGGGCCGAGGCGTAGACAACTTTGAAGTCCAGCTGTTCTTCGGTAGCACCGAGGTTGTCGAACAGGTCGAAGATCTGGTCCAGAACCCAGTCCGGACGTGCGCCTGGACGGTCAACCTTGTTGATAACCACGATTGGACGCAGGCCGGCTTCGAAAGCCTTCTTGGTCACGAAACGGGTTTGCGGCATAGGGCCGTCTTGAGCGTCAACCAGCAGCAGAACGGAGTCAACCATCGACATTACGCGTTCAACTTCGCCGCCGAAGTCGGCGTGGCCCGGGGTGTCCACGATGTTGATGTGGTAGCCGTTCCAGTTGATGGCGGTGTTTTTCGCCAGAATGGTAATACCGCGCTCTTTCTCCTGGTCGTTGGAGTCCATCACTCGCTCGTCGTTGAGCTCGTTGCGCTCCAGGGTGCCGGATTGACGCAAGAGTTTGTCTACCAGGGTGGTTTTACCATGGTCAACGTGAGCAATGATGGCGATGTTGCGTAGATTTTCGATCACTTGTGTATCTCGATCAGAGGATTCGGTGTGCTGACAAGTCTTGGCAGCGATTAACAGTAGAGTCCGGCAAAGCCGTTACAGCTTGACGGCGGCGTCGGGGGCCGGTGACGCAGGCCACAGGCAAACAGCCCCGGGCACTTAGCTCGGTCGATAAACGCGCACATTGGCATGCCCCTCACTGAGCAAATGGTGGGCATGCAGGCGACTCATCACGCCTTTGTCGCAATACAGCAGGTACTGGCGAGTAGGGTCCAGTTCCTTGAAACGAGCGTTCAATGCATAAAACGGCATCGTCTGTACCTCAATGCCAGCCAGTTCCAGCGGCTCGTCTTCAGCGGCATCCGGGTGACGGATGTCGATGATGATCTGGCCCGCCAGAGCTTCGCTGACTTCTTCGATCTGCAAGTCCTGGCCCAATTCGTCGATCACGCGATCGATCGGTACCAGTTTGGCGTTCTCGAGCGCACGCTCAAGGACTGCCATGTCGAACTGTTGTTCTTCGTACTCCACGCGGTTGCGCTTGGCGTGGGTCTTTGGGTTCACCGAGATGACCCCGCAGTATTCCGGCATGTGCTTGGCGAAGTCGGCAGTGCCGATTTCGGTGGCCAGGTCGATGATGTCCTGCTTGTGACTGGCGATCAGCGGGCGCAAGACCAGCTTCTCGGTCACGCAGTCGATCAACGACAGGTTCGGCAGCGTCTGGCTCGAAACCTGGGAGATCGCTTCACCAGTCACCAGCGCATCGATGTCCAGCCGGTCGGCAATCTTCGATGCAGCGCGCAACATCATACGCTTCAAAACTACGCCCATATGACTGTTATCGACTTTCCCGAGAATTTCTCCCAGTACTTCCTCGAACGGCACACTGACAAATAACACGCGTTGGGAGCTGCCGTACTTCTTCCAGATGAAGTGCGCGACTTCCATAACGCCCAGTTCATGGGCTCGTCCGCCCAGATTAAAGAAGCAGAAATGGCTCATCAGGCCACGGCGCATGATCTGGTAGGCGGCGACTGTCGAGTCAAAGCCGCCGGACATCAGCACGAGCGTCTGCTCCAGCGCTCCCAGCGGATAACCGCCGATACTGTTGTGCTGGCTGTGGATCACGTACAACCGTTGGTCGCGAATTTCGATGCGAACTTCGATTTCCGGCTCTTTCAGGGAAATCCCGGCGGCACCGCACTGACGACGCAGTTGGCTGCCGACGTATTTTTCCACGTCCATGGACGAGAACGTGTGGTGCCCGCCGCGCTTGCAGCGCACCGAAAAGATCTTCCCGGCCAACGCATCGCCATAGTGCTGCTTGCACTTGGCAACGATGTCGTCGAAGTCACCCAACGGGTATTCGTCGACCTGCAGGAAATGCGCGATGCCCGGCATGCAGCTCAGGCGCTCGGTCATCTCCTTCAGGGCTTTGGGCTCGCTGACGCGGGTTTCCAGCTCGAGGTTGTCCCACACGCCGTTCACCACCACAGCCGGGTCCAGATCGCGGAGCACAGCACGGATGTTTTTGGCCAACTGGCGGATGAAACGCATCCGTACCGGGCGGCTCTTGATGGTGATCTCGGGAAAGACTTTTACGATTAGTTTCATGAAAACAGCGCGCGCTGGGCCAGCCGAAAAAGGGGGCGCGGATTATAGCGGAAATTGCTCAAGGTTTAACCAGTTAATATGCAGAAGGTTTAGAACGCACCAAAACAGGTCATTTATGGAATTAGACGCTACATTACAGGGCGGTAATTTCAGCTTTGCGGCGCAATAAGCCTCTATAAGCGTGATATTGGGGCAAAAAACCCATGGTGGGGCACTGGCATGCAATTTGCTCCCTTGTGAGGCAGGTTGCCATGGCAGAGTATTCGCGCCGGCATCACCCACATTCTAAGGGCATCCACTACTAAGCCCGAAGCCACCCGGAGGACACTATGTCGAAGTCGGTTCAACTCATCAAAGATCATGACGTCAAGTGGATTGATCTGCGCTTCACGGACACCAAAGGCACTCAGCACCACGTGACCATGCCGGCTCGCGACGCGCTGGATGATGCTTTCTTCGAAGAAGGCAAAATGTTCGACGGTTCCTCCATTGCTGGCTGGAAAGGCATCGAAGCCTCCGACATGATTCTGATGCCGGACGACAGCACTGCCGTTCTCGACCCGTTCACCGAAGAGCCAACCCTGATCCTGGTTTGCGACGTGATCGAGCCTTCGACCATGCAAGGCTACGACCGTGACCCACGTGCGATCGCCAAGCGTGCCGAGGAATACCTGAAATCGACTGGTATCGGCGACACCGTATTCGTAGGTCCGGAGCCAGAGTTCTTCATCTTCGACCAGGTGAAGTTCAAGTCCGACATCTCCGGTTCGATGTTCAAAATCTACTCCGAACAAGGTTCGTGGATGTCCGACCAGGACGTGGAAGGCGGCAACCGCGGCCACCGTCCAGGCGTCAAGGGTGGTTACTTCCCGGTTCCGCCATTCGACCACGACCACGAAATCCGTACCTCCATGTGCAACGCCATGGAAGAGATGGGCCTGACCATCGAAGTTCACCACCACGAAGTGGCGACTGCCGGCCAGAACGAAATCGGCGTGAAGTTCAACACCCTGGTTGCCAAGGCTGACGAAGTTCAAACCCTGAAGTACTGCGTACACAACGTTGCTGATGCATACGGCCGCACCGCGACCTTCATGCCTAAGCCTCTGTACGGCGACAACGGTTCGGGTATGCACGTTCACCTGTCCATCGCTAAAGATGGCAAGAACACCTTCGCTGGCGAAGGCTATGCCGGCCTGTCCGATACCGCCCTGTACTTCATCGGCGGCATCATCAAGCACGGTAAGGCCCTGAACGGCTTCACCAACCCGTCGACCAACTCCTACAAGCGTCTGGTCCCAGGTTTCGAAGCTCCGGTAATGCTGGCCTACTCGGCTCGCAACCGTTCCGCTTCGATCCGTATTCCTTACGTGTCCAGCCCTCGCGCTCGCCGTATCGAAGCTCGCTTCCCGGATCCAGCAGCTAACCCGTACCTGGGCTTCGCTGCACTGTTGATGGCTGGCCTGGACGGCATCCAGAACAAGATCCACCCTGGCGACGCAGCTGACAAAAACCTGTACGACCTGCCGCCTGAAGAGGCGAAAGAGATCCCACAAGTTTGCGGCAGCCTGAAAGAAGCCCTGGAAGAGCTGGACAAAGGTCGCGCGTTCCTGACCAAAGGCGGCGTGTTCTCCGATGACTTCATCGACGCTTACATCGCTCTGAAAAGCGAAGAAGAAATCAAGGTCCGCACCTTCGTACACCCACTGGAATATGAGCTGTACTACAGCTGCTGATCCGGTAGCGCCTGCGCAAGCGGCGTGACAAAAAGAGGCCTCCTTCGGGAGGCCTTTTTTGTGCCCACGATTTAACGACTGACGCTCCCACAGGGGGTTTGTGGCGTTTGGAGGATTTTGGTAAATCATGCCCAAATGTTAACCACTAGGGACAACCGCCACCCGTGACCTATGCTGCAATCCAACACCTTCGCTTGCGGTCAATCTTATGGGTCGTGGTTTTCTACTGATGTTGCTGTTGATCGCCCTGCCCGCCGCAGCGCAGATCTATAAGTACACCGACGCCGCCGGCAACACTGCATACAGCAATCAGCCGCCCGATGGCGTCAAAGCGCAGCCGGTTGAGTTGCCGCCGCTCAACAGCGTCGCACCCTCGGCGCCTACCGCTCCTCCTGCCGAAGCCACCAGCCGTGAACAATCCCGCAGCGCCTACGAGGTGCTTGAACTCACCGGCCTGCCCACCGAGGAAGCCCTGCGCGCCAACAACGGCACCTTCACCGTCAGCGTGCTGATCAAGCCACGCCTGCAAGGCCCGCATCTGTTCAGGCTGTTGCTGGACAACCAGCCTTACGGTCAACCGAGCAACGTGCCAATCCTGCAACTGGTGAACATTGATCGCGGCGATCACAGTCTCGCGGTACAGGTGATCAGTGGCGAAAACCTCGTGCAGCAAAGTCCAAGCGTGACCTTCACCGTGCAACGGGTGCATAAACCTTGAGGTGCTGGCTGCTGGTCGCCTGCCTGCTCGCCCTGCCGGCGACGGCGGACGTTTATACCTACGTCGACGCCCAGGGCAATCGGGTCTTTACCGACCAGCCACGCCCCGGCAACGCCAAGCGGGTGCCGCTGGCCACCAGCAATCGCATGCCCGCCAATCCGACCGGTGCCGCGCCGCTGGTTGCTGCGACCAAACCCGAAGAAAAACCGCTGTTCCACTACGACATGCTCCGCGTGCTGGTGCCGGAACCGGACGCGACGATCCGTAGCAACGCCGGCGAATTGATCGTCAGCGTTACCAGCGAACCCGGACTGCAACGCGGCCACCGCTACCGTTTGTTACTCGACGGCCAGCCCACAGCAGAGCCAGGCCTCAGCCCGGTGTTCGCTTTGAGCAATATCGACCGCGGCAGTCATAACCTGTCGGTGGAAATCCTCGACGAACAGGGTCGCACCGTTGAGCGCACAGCCAATCAGCCGTTCAACATGCTCCGCACCTCTCTGGCGCAGAAGCGCCAGGTCAAGCCCTGCACCCTCACCGACTACGGCCAACGGCCGGAATGCCCGCTCAAAGACAAACCTCCCGAAGAGAAAAACCCCTTCCTGAAGTTCTTCTAACCTCGTTCAGCTTTGCGCACTATATTGGTGCAAACGGTTGCACCGTTCCCACTTGAAAACCCATTTTGGTTCGAAAGTACCCGCGAAAGCTGGCAGAACGCCACGCGATCGAGCGTTAAACGCCCGTTTCAGGCCTTAAACGCTTCTTTTCGGAGCTTTGGTTTGGTTTTTGCATTTTCCCCGCATCAGCGCTTAGTTCTTGCGCGCGCCCTGCTCCAAAAGAGGGAGTAGGGCGTGCTCAGCGTAAATGGCGATCGCGCAAAGCCCCACGAGACGCAAGGCTAGGCACGAGGAGAGAAGTTTGGTTGCTTCAAATGAACGACAAGTAACGAAGAATTGCGTCTCGTGGGGCTTTGCCCTACGGGTTGGTGCTGTGATCGCGCCATGCTGCGTTGTAGGACTTGAAAAGGGAACGCCATTCTCTGCGTCCTACGCCTTGCCTGGCGCGATCACAGCGCCAACGCGATTCGCCATTTACGGTGAGCACGCCCTACTATGACCATTAGCGACGCACTGCATCGACTGCTACTCGACAACCTGACCACCGCGACCATCCTGCTCGACGCTGAACTGCGCCTTGAGTACATGAACCCGGCGGCGGAGATGCTGCTGGCCATCAGCGGCCAGCGTAGCCATGGGCAGTTCATCAGTGAGTTGTTCACCGAATCCACCGAGGCGTTGAACTCCTTGCGCCAAGCCGTCGAGCAGGCGCACCCGTTTACCAAGCGCGAAGCGATGCTCACCGCGCTCACCGGCCAAACCCTGACCGTCGACTACGCGGTGACGCCGATCCTGAGTAACGGCGACACGATGCTGCTGCTGGAAGTCCACCCGCGTGACCGCTTGCTGCGGATCACCAAGGAGGAGGCGCAGCTGTCCAAGCAGGAAACCAGCAAGATGCTGGTACGCGGCCTCGCTCACGAAATAAAAAACCCGCTGGGCGGGATTCGCGGCGCCGCGCAATTGCTCGCCCGCCAGCTGCCGGAAGAAAGCCTGCGCGATTACACCAACGTCATCATCGAAGAAGCCGACCGCCTGCGAAACCTGGTGGACCGGATGCTCGGCTCGAACAAACTGCCGTCGCTGGCCATGTGCAACGTCCACGAAGTGCTGGAACGCGTCAGTCAGTTGGTGGAAGCCGAAAGCCAGGGCTGCATCACCTTGGTGCGTGACTACGACCCGAGCATTCCCGACGTATTGATCGACCGCGAACAAATGATTCAGGCCGTTCTGAACATCGTGCGCAACGCCATGCAGGCCATCAGCAGCCAGAACGAGCTGCGCCTGGGCCGCATCAGCCTGCGCACCCGCACCATGCGCCAGTTCACCATCGGCCATGTGCGCCATCGCCTGGTGACCAAGATCGAGATCATCGACAACGGCCCGGGCATTCCTGCGGATTTGCAGGAAACCATCTTCTTTCCCATGGTCAGCGGCCGCCCGGACGGTACCGGGCTGGGCCTGGCCATTACCCAGAACATCATCAGCCAGCACCAGGGCTTGATCGAGTGTGACAGCCACCCAGGCCACACCACTTTCTCGATCTTTCTGCCACTGGAACAAGGAGCCACATCGACATGAGCCGTAGTGAAACCGTGTGGATCGTCGATGACGACCGTTCTATCCGTTGGGTCCTGGAAAAAGCCTTGCAGCAAGAAGGCATGACCACGCAAAGCTTCGACAGCGCCGATGGCGTGATGAGCCGCCTGGCGCGCCAGCAGCCAGACGTGATCATCTCCGACATCCGCATGCCGGGTGCCAGCGGCCTGGACCTTCTGGCGCGGATTCGCGAACAACACCCACGGCTGCCGGTCATCATCATGACCGCCCACTCCGACCTGGACAGCGCTGTCGCCTCCTATCAGGGTGGCGCGTTCGAATACCTGCCCAAGCCGTTCGATGTCGATGAAGCGGTGTCCCTGGTCAAGCGCGCCAATCAGCACGCTCAGGAACAGCAAGGCCTGGAAGTCCCGGTCGCCCTGACCCGCACCCCGGAAATCATCGGTGAAGCGCCGGCGATGCAGGAAGTGTTTCGCGCCATCGGGCGCTTGAGCCACTCCAACATCACCGTGTTGATCAACGGCGAATCCGGTACCGGTAAAGAACTGGTGGCCCACGCCCTACACCGTCACAGCCCCCGGGCGGCGTCGCCGTTCATTGCGTTGAACATGGCGGCGATTCCTAAAGATCTGATGGAATCCGAACTGTTCGGCCATGAGAAAGGCGCGTTCACCGGCGCGGCCAATCTGCGGCGCGGGCGTTTCGAACAGGCTGACGGCGGCACGTTGTTCCTCGATGAAATCGGCGACATGCCGGCGGACACCCAGACCCGTTTGCTGCGGGTGTTGGCGGACGGCGAGTTCTACCGCGTCGGCGGTCATACGCCGGTGAAGGTCGATGTGCGGATCATCGCTGCGACCCACCAGAATCTGGAAACCCTGGTGCACGCCGGGAAATTCCGTGAGGACTTGTTCCACCGTCTCAACGTGATCCGCATTCATATCCCACGGCTGTCGGACCGTCGCGAAGACATCCCGACCCTGGCCAAGCACTTCCTCAGCCGCGCCGCGCAAGAACTGGCGGTGGAGCCGAAGCTGCTGAAAAGCGAGACCGAGGAATACCTGAAGAACCTGCCGTGGGGCGGCAACGTGCGTCAGCTGGAGAACACCTGCCGCTGGATTACGGTGATGGCTTCGGGTCGCGAAGTGCACATCAGTGACCTGCCGCCAGAACTGCTGAACCTGCCGCAGGATTCGGCACCGGTGACCAACTGGGAGCAGGCGCTGCGTCAGTGGGCCGACCAGGCGTTGGCTCGCGGTCAGTCCAGCCTGCTCGACAGTGCTGTGCCGGCCTTCGAGCGGATCATGATCGAAACCGCCCTCAAACACACCGCCGGCCGCCGCCGTGATGCTGCGGTTTTGCTGGGTTGGGGGCGTAATACCCTGACGCGCAAGATCAAGGAATTGGGGATGAAGGTTGATGGCGGGGATGATGATGAGGGGGATGAGGGTTAAGCAGCCTTTAAATCATCGCTGACTGTTAGACCCAATCGCGAGCAAGCTCGCTCCCACAGTGGATTTTCAGGGTATTCGCGATTGCGTGAACACCAACGAACCCTGTGGGAGCGAGCTTGCTCGCGATGCTTTTAGGGCCTTAGTGCACCGCCGCAATGCACCGTGAACCGCAATCGAGCACGGCAATCGATCCAAAACCCCACCAGCAATTGCAATAAAAACCACTCAGAAAACACGACAAATCCCCGTATTACGGGGCTTTCAGCGTCTCTTGACGACTTTCTGTATCAACTTGTTAAAACCTGGCACGCCCCCTGCAATAGTCCATTCAGTGATTCAGTTCACTACCCAGTTTCGGGGACCTTGGTACAGGCAGGCCGGGGATTCCCCTCTTTACACCGGGCTCACACCGCACAAGCGACGAGCCCACCCCGTTTTGGGGCCCTTGATACAGGCAGGTCAGGGGTTCCTTCTTTACACCGGGACTTACGCCGCAAAGCGCGAGTCCCTGCCGTTTTGGGAACCTTGGTACAGGCAGGCCGGGGATTCCCTCTTTTATTGCTCTCGGAGATGGATCTCCAGCCGCCAGCGGTCATCGACCTCGCTACCGGCCCACTCGCCCAGCAGTGGCCGGGCCGCCACCACCGTCAGCAACAACCCCCCATCACTCGAACGCACGCGCCAGTTCACGTCTTTGCCGTTGAGCTTGAGCTGACCTTTCTGCACCTTGCCTTCAGCCTCGAACAGCAACGCAAGACTGCCGTCGACGATCTCGCCGTGGGACTTGGGTTCGTTGTTGAACCACACCACCAGCCCGTCGCTCGTCACGTCGACCTGCTGCAATTGGCTGGGGTCAGGCGTGGTCAGGCGACCAATCATCAGGCCGACCATCACCCCGACAATCGCCAGCGAACCGATGACCCGCGGGAATAGTTTCGAACGGTTGTCCACGGGCGGCGTAGAATGCCGCTCATCTTTACCTTCGGAGCCGTGCATGTTTCACGTCATCCTTTTCCAACCAGAAATTCCGCCGAATACCGGCAACGTTATCAGGCTGTGCGCCAACAGTGGCTGCCACCTGCATTTGATCGAGCCGCTGGGCTTCGAGATGGACGACAAGCGCCTGCGCCGGGCCGGCCTCGATTACCACGAGTACGCCACCCTGCAACGCCATGCCGACCTCGCCAGTTGCCTGGAAAGCCTCGGTCATCCACGGCTGTTCGCCTTCACCACCAAGGGCTCGCGGCCGTTTCACGACGCCAGCTTCGCCGAGGGCGATGCGTTCCTGTTCGGCCCGGAAAGCCGTGGCTTGCCAGCCGAAGTGCTCGACGCCCTGCCCGGCGAACAACGCCTGCGCCTGCCGATGCGCGAAGGCTGCCGCAGCCTGAACCTGTCGAACACCGTGGCCGTCGCGGTGTATGAAGGCTGGCGTCAGCTCGGTTTCAAGTAACACACATAACAAATGTGGGAGCGGGCTTGCTCGCGAAGGGGCCATAACATTCAACATCATCGTTGACTGTTACACCGCTTTCGCAAGCAAGCCCGCTCCCACATTGGACTTGCGTTGACTCAGGACCGTTTACTGAACGGTCGGAGTCTCGCCAGCCGCCTGCATGCGTTGCAGTTCTTGTGCGTACAGTGCGTCGAAGTTCACCGGGGCCAGCATCAGGGCCGGGAACGAACCGCGGGTCACCAGACTGTCCAGGGTTTCGCGAGCGTACGGGAACAGGATGTTCGGGCAGAACGCACCCAGGGTGTGGCTCATCGAAGCGTCGTCCAGGTTCTTGATCAGGAAGATCCCGGCCTGTTGCACTTCAGCAATGAACGCCACTTCGCCGTTTTCACCGTTTTTCACGGTCACGGACAAAGTCAGCACGACTTCGTGGAAGTCGCCTTCCAAGGCCTTTTGACGGGTGTTCAGATCCAGACCGACGCTCGGCTCCCACTGCTGGCGGAAGATCGCCGGGCTTTTCGGGGCTTCGAAGGACAAGTCACGTACGTAGATGCGCTGCAAGGAGAATTGCGGTGCGGTTTCTTCTTCGCTAGCTGCAGTGTTCTGTTGGTCAGTCATCTCAGATCCTTTCTGATCTTTGGTCTTTTAGGGTTTGCTGTTCTTGGGTGCTTAAGTCAGGCCTTGAGCATGGCGTCGAGCTTGCCGGCGCGCTCAAGGGCAAACAAATCATCACAACCGCCAATGTGGCGCTCGCCGATCCAGATCTGCGGCACGGACGTACGCCCGGCCTTCTGAGCCATGGCGGCGCGCACCTGCGGCTTGCCATCGACCTTGATCTCTTCGAAGGCCACGCCTTTGTTCTCGAGCAGGTACTTGGCTCGCGAGCAGTAAGGGCAGTAATCGCTGGAGTAGACGACGACGTTGCTCATATCACTTCACCAGCGGCAGGTTGTCGCCTTTCCAGCTGGAAATCCCGCCGGACAGCTTGGCGGCGGTGAAGCCGGCTTTCAAGAGTTCGCGAGCGTGAGTGCCGGCAGTCTGGCCTTGGGCATCAACCAGGATGATGGTCTTGGCCTTGTGCTTTTCCAGTTCGCCGATGCGAGCGGTGAGTTTGTCGTGAGGAATGTTCAACGCGCCAACGATGTGGCCAGCGGCGAAATCCTTGGTCGAACGAATGTCGATCACCACGCCTGCGTCCTTGTTGACCAGCCCGGTCAGCTCGCCGGTGCTCAGGCTGCGGCCGCCGCCTTTCATCTCATGGGCGATCAGCAGAGCCAGCAGAACAACGAAAATACCGGCCAGCAAATAGTGGGTGGTGGCAAATGCAATCAGGTGATCAAGCATTTAAGGTGGTTCCAGGGCGTTAAAAGTGGGCCAGTATACACAGCCCCTATGGTGGGCCAAACCCCGTCCGGCGGTGACGCGGTCGGAACTTCGCTTTAAACTGCCACTCCCTTTTCCATCGCCCTCTTTTTAACTCAGCCACGAGTGGAATCCATGACTACCACGCCTAAACCTTTGGTCCTGATCATTCTCGATGGCTTCGGTCACAGTGAGAGCCACGAAGCCAACGCCGTGTACTCGGCCAAGAAGCCTGTCCTGGACCGTCTGACCGCTACCGTACCGAACGGTTTGATCTCGGGCAGTGGCATGGACGTCGGCTTGCCCGACGGCCAAATGGGTAATTCCGAGGTCGGCCACATGAACCTCGGTGCCGGCCGTGTGGTGTATCAGGACTTCACCCGCGTGACCAAATCGATCCGCGACGGTGAATTCTTCGAAAACCCGACCATTTGTGCCGCCGTGGATAAAGCCGTGGCTGCCGGCAAAGCCGTGCACTTCATGGGCCTGCTGTCCGATGGCGGCGTTCATAGCCACCAGGATCACTTGGTCGCCATGGCCGAACTGGCCTTCAAGCGCGGCGCCGAAAAAATCTACCTGCACGCCTTCCTCGACGGTCGCGACACACCGCCGAAAAGCGCCCAGTCGTCCATCGAACTGCTCGACGCAGCGTTCCAGGCCCTGGGTAAAGGCCGGATCGCCAGCATCATCGGCCGTTATTTCGCCATGGACCGCGACAACCGCTGGGATCGCGTCTCCGAGGCCTACAACCTGATTGTCGACGGCAATGGCGAATTCAACGCCGCCACCGCCCAGGAAGGTCTGCAAGCGGCCTATGAACGTGGCGAGAGCGACGAATTCGTCAAAGCCACTTCCATCGGCGAGCCGGTGAAAGTCGAAGACGGTGACGCCGTGGTGTTCATGAACTTCCGCGCCGACCGTGCCCGTGAACTAACCCGCGTGTTTGTCGAAGACGGTTTCAAGGAATTCGAACGGGCTCGCCAGCCGAAACTGGCCGGTTTCGTCATGCTGACCCAATACGCCGCCAGCATTCCTGCGCCTTCGGCCTTCGCCGCCGGCAGCCTGGAAAACGTGCTGGGCGACTACCTGGCGAAAAACGGCAAGACCCAACTGCGCATCGCCGAAACCGAGAAGTACGCCCACGTGACCTTCTTCTTCTCGGGCGGTCGTGAAGAACCGTTCCCGGGCGAAGAACGCATCCTGATCCCGTCGCCAAAAGTCGCCACCTATGACTTGCAGCCAGAGATGAGCGCCCCGGAAGTCACCGATCGCATCGTCGATGCCATCGAAAACCAGCGTTTTGATGTGATCGTGGTCAACTACGCCAACGGCGACATGGTCGGCCA
Source organism: Pseudomonas sp. 10S4 (assembly GCF_034344865.1). Lineage (NCBI taxonomy): Bacteria > Pseudomonadati > Pseudomonadota > Gammaproteobacteria > Pseudomonadales > Pseudomonadaceae > Pseudomonas > Pseudomonas sp. 10S4. Next base: position 2,180,842 of record NZ_CP133774.1, on the reverse strand, counting down.
CAGCGGCGTGTTCGACGCGGCAGTCAAAGCCGTTGAATGCCTGGACCTGTGCGTCGGCCGCATCGTCGATGCCCTGGAAAAGGTGGGTGGCGAAGCGCTGATCACTGCCGACCACGGCAACTGCGAGAAAATGTCCGACGAAGAAACCCACCAGGCCCACACCGCTCACACCACCGAGCCGGTGCCGTTCATCTATGTCGGCAAGCGTGACTTCAAGGTTCGCCATGGCGGCGTGCTGGCGGACGTGGCGCCGACCATGCTGATGTTGATGGGCCTTGAGAAACCGAAAGAGATGACGGGTACTTCGATTCTGGTGTAATCGGTCTATCAAACACCGAAATACCCTGTGGGAGCGGGCTTGCTCGCGAAAGCGGTATGTCAGTCGACATCAATGTTGAATGACATACCGCTTTCGCGAGCAAGCCCGCTCCCACATTGGTTTTGGGTGTTTTTCAGGCCAGTTATCACACAGTCCGAAATGGGCATTTTTTTTGCGGCGCTTGCCGGGCATACTAGGCCGTCCCTTTCCCTGGTATCACCCGCCTCTATGCTTCGCGTCCTGATAGCCCTCGCTCTGACTTGCCTGCTCCAACCGGCCTTTGCTGACGAGCGCGCGCAAACCCAACAACAGTTGGACGCTACGCGTCAGGACATTGCCGAGCTGAAAAAACTGCTGGGCAAGCTGCAGGAAGAAAAATCCGGTGTGCAAAAGGACCTCAAAGGCACCGAGACCGAGATGGGCAAGCTCGAGAAGCAGGTCGACGCGCTGCAAAAAGAGCTGAAGAAAAGCGAATCCGAGCTACAGCGACTCGATGGTGAGAAAAAAACTCCAGAGCGCGCGCATTGAACAGCAACGACTGATCGCCATTCAGGCCCGAGCGGCCTACCAAAGCGGTCGTCAGGAGTACCTCAAGCTGCTGCTCAACCAGCAAAACCCGGAAAAATTTGCCCGCACCCTCACTTATTACGACTACCTGAGCCAGGCCCGCCTGGAGCAGCTGAAGAATTTCAACGAAACCCTGCGCCAACTGGCCAACGTCGAAAAAGACATTTCCATGCAGCAGGCGCAGTTGCTGGTACAGAAAAGCAGCCTCGACAGCCAGCGTGACGAACTCGACAAGGTCCGCCAGGAACGCCAAAAAGTCCTGGCCAAGCTCAATGACGACGTAAAGGCTCGCGATCAGAAGCTCGCCACTCGCGAGCAGGATCAGGCAGACCTGTCTAAAGTCCTTAAAACCATCGAAGAAACCTTGGCCCGCCAGGCCCGTGAGGCAGAAGAAGCGCGACAAAAAGCGCTGATCGCCCAGCAGGAAGCCGAAAAAAGCGTTTACGTGAGGCTCAGGCTCAGGCAGATGCCACCACCGATGCCCCACGCAAACCCGCTAAATCGACACCCGGCGCGCTGGTTTCAAGTTCTGGCGAGACCTTTGGCGGCGCATTTGCTTCAGCCCGCGGCAAACTTCCATGGCCAGTTGATGGTCGACTGTTGGCACGCTTCGGCGAAAGCCGCGGCGACGATGCCCGGACCAAGTGGGACGGCGTAATGATCAGCGCCTCCGCCGGCAGCCAGGTGCATGCCGTGCACGGTGGCCGCGTGGTGTTTGCCGACTGGTTGCGCGGTGCCGGGCTGCTGGTGATTCTGGACCACGGCAACGGTTTTTTGAGTCTTTACGGTCACAACCAGACGCTGCTCAAGTCTGCGGGTGACGTGGTTAAAGCCGGTGAGTCCATCTCCACTGTCGGTAACAGTGGCGGGCAGGACACACCAGCGCTGTATTTTGCAATTCGTCAGCAGGGTCACCCGAGTGATCCAGCGCAATGGTGCCACGCGCAAGGATAGGCGTTGAGTCACCTACATTAGGAGTTCGTTCGACATGCTGCATTTGTCCCGCCTTACCTCGCTGGCCCTGACGATCGCCCTGGTGATCGGCGCGCCTCTGGCGTTTGCCGCTCAGCCTGCCCCGGTAGCGGCGCCAGCTCCTGCACCTGCGGGCACGGCTGCGACCACCAAGGCGCCATTGCCGCTGGAAGAGTTGCGCACCTTTGCCGAGGTCATGGACCGGATCAAGGCTGCCTATGTCGAACCGGTAGACGACAAGACCCTGCTGGAAAATGCCATCAAGGGCATGCTCAGCAACCTCGATCCGCACTCCGCCTACCTGGGCCCGGAAGACTTCGCTGAACTGCAGGAAAGCACCAGCGGCGAATTCGGCGGCCTGGGCATCGAAGTCGGCGCCGAAGACGGTTTCATCAAAGTGGTTTCGCCAATCGATGACACCCCGGCTTCCAAAGCGGGCATCCAGGCCGGCGACTTTATCGTCAAGATCAACGGCGCCCCGACTCGCGGCCAGAGCATGACCGAGGCCGTGGACAAGATGCGCGGCAAGCTCGGCCAGAAGATCACCCTGACCCTGGTTCGCGATGGCGGTACGCCGTTCGACGTGACCCTGGTCCGCGCCACCATTCAAGTGAAGAGCGTCAAGGCTCAGCTGCTGGATTCGGGCTACGGCTACATCCGCATCACCCAGTTCCAGGTCAAGACCGGCGAAGAGGTTTCCAAGGCCCTGGCCAAGTTGCGCAAGGACAACGGCAAGAAGCTCAACGGCATCGTCCTCGACCTGCGTAACAACCCGGGCGGCGTGCTGCAAGCGGCGGTTGAAGTGGTCGATCACTTCATCACCAAGGGCCTGATCGTCTACACCAAGGGCCGCATCGCCAACTCTGAACTGCGCTTCTCTGCCACCGGCAAAGACGAAAGCGAAGCCGTGCCAATGGTCGTGCTGATCAACGGCGGCAGCGCCTCGGCGTCGGAAATCGTCGCCGGTGCCTTGCAGGATCAGAAACGCGCAGTGCTGATGGGCACCACCAGTTTCGGCAAAGGCTCGGTACAAACCGTGCTGCCGCTGAACAACGACCGCGCCCTGAAGATCACCACCGCACTGTACTTCACGCCGAATGGTCGCTCGATCCAGGCCCAGGGCATCGTGCCGGACATCGAAGTGCGCAAGGCCAAGATCACCAACGAGCAGGATGGCGATTACTTCAAGGAAGCCGATCTGCAAGGTCACTTGGGCAATGGCAACGGCGGCGCCGACAAACCGACCGGTTCCGGCAGCAAAACCAAAGCCAAAGCCATGCCGCAGGATGACGACTACCAACTGGCCCAGGCCCTGAGCCTGCTCAAAGGGCTGAGCATCACCTCCGGCCGCTGAGATGCGCCTGCGGTTTTTCCTCGTCCTGTTGTGCTGTCTGGCGGGTGCTGCTCACGCAGATCCCGCCAAGTCATCGCCTCACAAGGCTTACCTGACACTGATCATCGATGACCTGGGGCAAAACCTGCCCCGGGATCGTCGCGTGCTCGCCCTGCCCGGCCCGGTGACCACGGCGATCATGCCCGACACACCCCATGCCGCCGAATTCGCCCGCGAAGCCCATCGTGCCGGCAAGATCGTCATCCTGCATATGCCCATGGACCCGGCCACCGGCCCGTTCGCCTGGCATCCTGACCTTCCCCTCGAAGAGCTGGAAAAACGCCTCGACGCCGCGTTCAAGGCTGTGCCCTATACCGCCGGCATCAACAATCACATGGGCAGTCGCATGACCGCTCAGCAACCGGCCATGGCCTGGCTGATGGCGGAGCTGCAGCGTCGGCACAAGTTCTTCGTCGACAGCCGAACCAGCGCGCAGACGGTTGCAGCGGCCGAGGCCCAGAAGATTGGATTGGCCAGCGTTTCGCGGGATGTGTTTCTCGATGATGAGCGCACAGAAGCCGCGATCTTCACTCAGTTACAGACTGCGATCAGCCTCGCGCACAAGCAGGGTTCGGCGGTGATGATCGGGCACCCATATCCGCAGACGCTGGCGGTGCTGGAGCGGGAGTTGCCGAAGCTGAAGGCTCAGGGCATCGACTGGATTGATATCAAGTTGATGATCAGCGTGCGCAGCAACAAGGCGATGGCTGGGCATGGAAAGGATGGGGTGTACCGGTAATCTGCCACGCCTCGCTCCCACAGGGTTTTGTGTGGAGCCCGGTTTGTTGATGGGTCCTAGAGATACTTCGCCATGATCTCGTCCACCACACCTTCTTTGCGCAACTGATCCAGCGCCGCTTGCAGCTTGGCAACGGTTTCGTCCGGCACATCCTTGTTCAGCGCCAGGTACAACTCGGCGCTGTTGAACCGCAGCACAGTCTTAAGCCCCGTCACGCCATCCTGCCGAGCCAGGTACCGCCCCGCCGGATCGCCTGTGGCCCACAGATCAATCTGGCCGTTGACCAGTTTCTTCGCGTTGTCCTGATCCCGCAGCACCACAATCGTCTTCAGACCTTGCTTGGCCAACGTCTCGGCAATCGCATCACCCTTGTAGGCGCCGATCTTGTACTTGCGCGCCTGTTCCAACGTTTCGAGGGTGATTTTGCTGTCTGCCTTGGCCAGCATGATCCAGTCGTCCGGACCGATAGGGCCGACCCATTTGAAGAGCTTCTCGCGGTCCGGCAGCCGCGCCATCACGAATACGCCGTAACCGGGTTTTTCGAGGGCGATCTTGTAGATTCGCTCCCAAGGGAAACGTAGCGTCAGGCTGTAGGTGATGTTGGCGCGCTTGAACATCTCGCGGACGATGTCCACGGCGATGCCATTGATGTTCTCGTCTTGAGCAAAGTTTTTGCCATTCATCGCCATGTTGTACGGCGGGAAGTTTTCGGTCAGCAGCACCAGGTCGGTGGCAGGACTTTCTTCAGCGTGGGCTGCATTGATGAGCAATACAGAGGCGCTGGCGAGGACGAGAAGAAGACGTTTGAGCATGTCGGGCTACCGGAATCCATGGCGTGCCCAAGAGTGCCTTGAGCCCGCCATGCTGTCCACTGGCCTGTATGTTTAGCGCATCACGATTCCGCGATGAGCCATGTAGGCCTTGGCTTCCTGCACAGTGTATTCGCCGAAGTGGAAAATACTCGCCGCCAGCACCGCACTGGCGTGGCCTTCGAGGATGCCGTCGGCCAGATGCTGCAAGTTGCCGACGCCGCCGGAGGCGATCACCGGAATACCCAGCGCATCGCTGATCGCGCGGGTGACACCCAGGTCGAAGCCGTTTTTCATGCCGTCCTGGTCCATGCTGGTCAGCAGGATTTCACCGGCGCCCAGGCCTTCCATCTTCTTCGCCCATTCAACGGCGTCGAGACCGGTCGGTTTGCGGCCGCCGTGGGTGAAGATTTCCCAGCGCGGGGTTTCGCCCGGCAGTGAAACCTTCTTCGCGTCGATGGCGACGACGATGCACTGCGAGCCGAAATGCTGCGCGGCTTCGCCGACGAACTCCGGGTTGAACACCGCGGCGGTGTTGATCGAAACCTTGTCCGCGCCGGCATTCAGCAAGTTGCGAATGTCCTGCACGGTGCGCACGCCACCGCCGACGGTCAGCGGGATAAACACCTGGCTGGCCATGCGCTCGACGGTATGCAGCGTGGTGTCGCGGCCATCGACGCTGGCGGTGATGTCGAGAAAGGTAATCTCGTCGGCACCCTGCTCGTCGTAGCGGCGGGCGATTTCCACCGGGTCACCGGCGTCGCGGATGTTCTCGAACTTGACGCCCTTGACCACCCGGCCGTTGTCCACGTCCAGGCAAGGGATGATGCGTTTGGCCAGCGCCATGGTCAGTCCTCAGCCTTTGTACGAATCGCAGAAAGCTTGCGCTTCAGCGACGTCGAGGGTGCCTTCGTAGATCGCCCGGCCGGTGATCGCGCCGATGATGCCTGGCGCCTTGGCGTCGAGCAGCGACTTGATGTCACCGAGGTTGTGAATACCGCCGGACGCGATCACAGGAATACGCGTGGCAGCGGCCAGCGCCGCGGTGTACGAAACGTTGCAGCCCTGCATCATGCCGTCTTTGGCGATGTCGGTATAAACGATCGCGGACACGCCATCAGCTTCGAACTGCTTGGCCAGGTCGATGACCTGAATGGTGCTGATTTCGGCCCAGCCGTCGGTGGCGACGAAACCGTCTTTCGCATCCAGACCAACAATCACTTTGCCCGGGAACGCGCGGCAAGCTTCAGCAACGAAGGCCGGGTCTTTCACGGCTTTGGTGCCGATGATCACGTAGCTCACGCCCGCTTTCACGTAGTGCTCGATGGTTTCCAGGGAACGGATACCGCCGCCGATCTGGATCGGCAGGTTCGGGTAGCGCTTGGCGATCGCGGTGACCACTTCGCCATTGACCGGCTGGCCTTCGAAGGCGCCGTTCAGGTCGACCAGATGCAGACGGCGGCAACCACCCTCCACCCACTTGGCAGCCATGCTCACCGGGTCATCGGAGAACACCGTGGAATCTTCCATGCGGCCCTGGCGCAGACGAACACAGGCACCGTCTTTGAGATCGATAGCGGGAATAATCAGCATCTGGCAAACCTTCAAATTCGATTGTTCAGCTTCGCTCGAAAATCAGTTTTTCTCGAGCGCCCACAGGTCGCTTTCGATGCTTTCGAACCTTTCTTTAAGGTGCGTCTGCACATCGAAAATCGCCCTGTTGTAATAGTGCGGCGCAATTTCGCGGGTAAACAGCTCAAGGATTTCCCCCGCTTCGAACGAACCCAGGTCCAGTTCGAAACGATCCTCCATGAACCGCTTGATCTTGTGATTGGCCTCGTTCTCCTGTTCGGGAGTGAGGGTCAGGATCGGCGGCTTCTTCTTGACGGCCATTTACCAGCGACCATCCCACGCGGCGAAGTTCTGCAGCAATTGCAGGCCATGGGTATGGCTCTTCTCCGGGTGGAACTGCACGGCGAAACGCGAGCCATCGGCCAGCGCCGCAGCGAAATCGACACCATAGTGACCGCCACCCACCACTTGCCGCGCATTGCCGGCAGCGATGTAGTAGCTGTGCACGAAGTAGAAACGCGCCAGGTCCGGAATGTTGTGCCACAGCGGGTGATCCACCGTCTGCTTCACTTCGTTCCAGCCCATGTGCGGGACTTTCAGGTGTTCGCCGTCTTCATGCAGGTCTTTGCCGAAGAACTTCACCGCGCCCGGGAACAGGCCGATGCAGTCAACGCCTTCGTTCTCTTCACTGCTGTCGAGCAAGGCTTGCATGCCGACGCAGATGCCGAGGAACGGACGGTCCTGGCTGACTTCACGCACCAGCGAGTCGAAGCCCAGGCGACGGATCTCCGCCATGCAGTCGCGAATCGCGCCGACGCCGGGGAATACCACCCGGTCGGCTTCGCGAATCACATCGGCATCGCTAGTGATCAAGACCTTGCCGGCACCGACGTGCTCGAGGGCCTTGGCCACCGAGTGCAGGTTGCCCATGCCGTAATCGATAACCGCGACCGTCTGCATTACAGAACGCCTTTGGTCGATGGCATCTGACCGGCCATGCGGTCATCCAGCTCTACAGCCATGCGCAGGGCGCGGCCGAAAGCCTTGAACACGGTTTCGATCTGGTGGTGAGTGTTGGTGCCACGCAGGTTGTCGATGTGCAAGCTGACGAGAGCATGGTTGACGAAGCCCTGGAAGAATTCCTGGAACAGGTCAACATCGAAGCCGCCAACGGTGGCGCGGGTATAGGGAACGTGCATCTGCAGGCCAGGACGGCCGGAGAAGTCGATCACCACGCGCGACAGCGCTTCATCGAGCGGTACGTAGGCGTGGCCGTAGCGACGGATGCCTTTTTTGTCGCCGATGGCTTTGGCAAAGGCCTGACCCAGGGTGATACCGACGTCTTCCACCGTGTGGTGGTCGTCGATATGCAGGTCGCCCTTGCTGACAATATCCAGGTCGATCAGCCCGTGACGGGCGATCTGGTCGAGCATGTGCTCAAGAAAAGGTACACCGATATCAAATCGGGCCTTTCCGGTGCCATCCAGGTTGATCGAGGCTTTGATCTGGGTTTCCAGAGTGTCGCGCTCGACAGACGCCTTACGTTCGGCCATCACCAGCTCCGCAAAATCATTGGGCGAAAAAGGCAGCCATTATAGGGGCGCGGGCGCCAAACAGAAACACGATACGTGATATCCCTGACGGACAGACCCCCGTGCTGTCGGGGATAGACATGTCCGTACAACCATTTTGCAGAAAAGGGGGAACCATAGATGTGGGAGCGGGCTTGCTCGCGAAAGCGGTGTGCCAGGCAACATAGATGTCGACTGACACTCCCTCTTCGCGAGCAAGCCCGCTCCCACAGGGTTCGATGCTATGCAGGGCTGACCTGGGCCTCTCAGGCTCAGGCCAGCCCGGACAACATCTTAGTGGAACAGTACTGCTGTTTTCTGCAGGGTCACCCAAACACCCCACGCCAACGGAATACCCACCACCAACCACGCAGCAATCGCCAACGGCTTGCTGCCCGGCGCGGCCTTCCACTCCAGCACAGTGCTGCTGTCAGCACCCTTGTCGTGGCCCAGCGCCTGTTCGGCAGCCAGTTGCGCGTCGGTCATAAAGTACTTGTCGGCCACCGGGCGAACCAGCAGGTTGCACAGGAACCCCAGCACCAGCAGGCCCGCGAGGATGTACAGCGTGATGTCGTAAGCGGCAGCACGTTCAACGCCGATGCTCAGCTGATATTCACGCAGGTAGTTCACCAACACCGGCCCCAGCACGCCCGCCGCCGCCCACGCGGTCAGCAGACGACCGTGGATCGCGCCGACCATTTGCGTACCGAACAGGTCCGCGAGGTAGGCCGGAACAGTCGCAAAACCACCGCCGTACATCGACAGGATGATGCAGAACGCCGCTACGAACAGCGCAACGTTACCCAGGTGACCAAGGTTCGGGATCAGTGCGTACAGGGCAAAGCCCAGGGCGAAGAACACGAAATAGGTGTTTTTGCGGCCCAGGTAGTCGGAGAACGATGCCCAGAAGAACCGGCCACCGATGTTAAACAGGCTCAGCAACCCCGTGAAACCGGCCGCAATGGCCGCGATGGAAGCCAGTTGCCCGGCGTCCAGCTGACCGAATGGCAGGTCAACACCGATCAATTTACCGCCAAACACTTCCTGCAACAGCGGCGAAGCCATGCCGAGAATGCCGATACCGGCGGACACGTTCAGGCACAGCACCAGCCACACCAGACGGAATTGCGGGGTTTTCCACGCCACGTTCACGTGGACATGACGATGAGTGATCATCGCGTTCGCCACTTTTTTCGCCGGAGCCGTCCAGCCTTCAGGCTTCCAGCCGGTTGGCGGAACGCGGTAGGACAGTGCGCCACCGATCATGAACACGAAGTAGATCGCGGCCATCACCAGGAAGCTCTGCCATACGCCCACGCCAGTTGGCGAAGCAAAATGGCTCATCAATGCCGCAGCCAGCGGAGCACCAACCATCGCGCCGCCACCGAAGCCCATGATCGCCATGCCCGTCGCCATGCCGCGCTTGTCCGGGAACCACTTGATCAGGGTCGAGACCGGCGAAATGTAACCCAGGCCCAGGCCGATACCGCCAATGACCCCGGAGCCGATCCACATCAGCCAGATCTGGTGGGTATAAATCCCCAGCGCCGAAATCAGCAAACCGCCGCACCAGCACAGTGCCGATACAACACCAGCCTTGCGTGGCCCGGCATGTTCCAGCCAGCCACCCCAGATCGCTGCCGAGCAGCCGAGGAAGATGAAGAACAGGGTGTAGATCCAGCCGAGCATCGAGATCGGCCAGTCGCATTGAGATGAGAAAACTTGCGAGATGAAGCTCATGTCCGGCGCGCAAGCGACTGGAGCGGTCACGCCCAGGGCTTTGGACAGCGGCAACCAGAACACCGAGAAGCCGTAGGCCATGCCGATGCAAAGGTGGATGGCCAAAGCGGCCGGTGGTACCAGCCAACGGTTGAAACCGGGCTTGGCGATGATGCGTTCCTTGGACAGGAACGCGGGCTGGCCGGCCTTGAGGCCGTCCGCCGTTATGCTCGTGCTCATTCTGTATCCCCCAATTATTAGTATGGTTCGCCAGCCACTCTTCACCCACAGCCTTTATGCACGCAGGCATGACCGTTTTTTGGGTGAAACCCGTTTGGGCGCGATGTTCAGTCGCAGAAGGACGGACGAACCGGCAGAGGTTACCATTTGCTCGTGACAGAAAAACCAAACTGACATCACCTTTTGTATGTCATCTGTTCTCGTACGACTCCAAATCGCCATTCACCGGTAGGAGCGAGGCTTGCCCGCGAAGGCGATCTAAAGGACGCTAACGCCGACAAGCCTTGCTCCTACGGGGCTTGATACCCGTACAAACTCACAGGAACCGCTATGCCGATCATTGTCGAGCCGCTGACCGAAGCCACTTACCAGGATCAGCAAGACCTGCAAAAGATCTACCGCGATGCGCCGCACTGGCTGTTTGCACCGTTTGCCGGTGACGTGCAGTTGATCGAAGGCTGCCTGCGGGACGGCTCACTGATTGCCGGGCGCTTCAACGATCGGCTGCTGGGCGCCGGACGCCTGCAACGTCAACCGAACGTCTGGCATTTGTCGCAAATTTGCGTGCGAAAAATCACCCGTCGCCGTGGCGTGGCAGAGCGGTTGGTGAACGAAGCGCAGAAAATGGCGTCGCAATCGGGCGCGACATTACATTTGCTAGCGCCTGCCGGGCACCTGGAAGCCCAGGCACTGGCGGCCAAACTGAACGTGCCATTGGATGTACTGCCGACATGAACTGACCGGTCGTCAGTTTTGGGGCGCTATACTCCCCGGCTATTTTTCGAATTCGACTAACTACAAGGACTCGCCCATGAAAGCGTTCGGCAAAATCCTGGGTCTGGTACTTCTCGGGCTGTTGCTGATCATTGTGGCGCTGGGCTTTGCCCTGACCCACCTCTTCGATCCCAACGACTATAAAGACGAGATTCGCCAGATTGCCCGCGACAAGGCCCACATCGAGCTGACGCTCAATGGCGATATCGGCTGGAGCCTGTTCCCGTGGCTGGGCCTGGAATTGCACGACGCCAGCATCGCGACCCTGATCAAACCCAACGAACCTTACGCAGACTTGCAAATGCTCGGCCTGTCGGTTCGCGTGCTGCCGCTGCTGCGCCGTGAAGTACAGATGAGTGACGTGCGCGTCGAAGGCTTGAACCTGCGCCTGAACCGCGACAAGGACGGCCACGGCAACTGGGAAGACATCGGCAAGCTCCCGCCAGAGCCCAACACTGCTCCAGCTGGCACCCCGCCGGCTGCCGGCGAGCCTGCGCCAGAAGCCCCCGCTGTAGCGGAAAAACCGCCGCAGCCGATCCGCCTGGACATCGACAGCCTGACCGTGAACAACGCGCGGGTTGAATACAACGATGAAAAAACCGGCAAGAACTACAGCGCCGAAAGCATCCAGATGAGCACCGGCGCTGTTCACGATTCGACCAATATTCCGCTCAAACTCACGGCGTTCCTGTCTGCGAACCAGCCTGCACTGCGGATTCGTACCGAGCTTAACGGTGAGCTGCGCATCGCCCGTGCCCTTCAGCGCTACCAGTTCGAAGACATGAAACTGTCCGGCGAAGTGACTGGCGACCCACTGCAAGGCAAGACCATGACCTTCGCCGCCCAGGGCCAGTTGCTGCTGGATAAAGCGGCCAACGTCGCCGAATGGACCGGGATCAAGATCTCTGCCAACCAGTTGCGCGCCTTGGGTGAACTGAAGGTCAACGACCTCGACAAGACCCCGCAAATAAACGGCGGCCTGTCGATTGCCCAGTTTGACCTGGCCAAATTCGTCGACAGCATCGGCCAGAAACTCCCGGCTATGGCCGAAGGCAGCCTGAGCAAAGTCGAGCTGGTCAGCCGTCTCGCCGGGACGCCCACCAGCCTGGCGTTCGACAACATCAACCTGAAAGTCGACGACAGCAACTTCAGTGGCCGGATCGCCGTCGAGGACTTCGCCAAGCAATCGCTGCGCGCCACCCTCAAGGCTGACACGTTCAACGTCGATCGTTACTTGCCGCCCAAATCCGCCGAAGCCAACAGCGCCACGCAAGTGCGTCAGGCCGAAGTGGCCAGCACCGAGGCCGATGCCATGGCTGGCGCCGGGACTACACCGCTGCCACCGTCGCCGACCAAAGGCGCCTGGAGCACCGAGCGCCTGCTGCCGGTGGAACGCCTGAGTAAACTGGACGTAGATGCCGACCTGACCTTCGGCCTACTGACCCTCGACAAACTGCCCATCCAGAACGCTGCGCTCAAAGCCTCCGGCCAGGGCGGCTTGCTGACCCTCGAAAACCTGCGCGGCGACTTGTACAACGGCAACTTCGAAGCCAAGGGCACCCTGGACGTGCGTCAGCAAGTGCCGGCCCTGAGTATGCAAACCCATATCACCAAAGTGCCGGTGGAAAAGATCCTCGAAAGCCAGGGTAAAAATCCGCCAGTCAAAGGCCTGGTGACGCTCACCAGCGCGCTGACCGGCAACGGCAACAGTCAGAAAGCACTGATCGAAAGCCTCAACGGCAACGCCAGTTTCGTCATCAACAACGGCGTGCTGCTCAATGCCAACCTTGAGCAGCAACTGTGCAAAGGCATCGCCACCCTGAACCGCAAAACCCTCAGCGGCGAACCACGGGGCAAGGACACGCCGTTCCAGGAACTCAAGGGCAACCTGACCTTTCGCAACGGCGTGGCCAGCAATCCCGACATGAAAGTGCGCACCCCGGGCATGACCGTCAACGGTGACGGCGACGTCGATCTGCGGGTGCTGGGCATGGACTATCGCGTCGGCATCATCGTCGAAGGCGATACCAGCGCCATTCCGGATCCGGCCTGCCAGGTCGGCGACAAGTTCGTCGGCATCGAGTGGCCGTTGCGCTGCCGTGGTCCGCTGGAACTGGGAGCCAAGGCCTGCCGCCTGGACAACGAACGCATGGGCCAGGTCGCGGCTAAATTGGCCGGCGACAAGCTCAGCGACAAGATCGACGAGAAGCTTGGTGACAAAGTCAGTCCTGAACTGAAAAACGCATTGAAGGGGCTGTTCAAGCGATGAGAGCCGAGCAGTTTTCATCGGCGGTGCTGGACTGGTACGACCGCCACGGCCGCCACGACTTGCCCTGGCAACAGGGCATCACCCCGTACCGGGTGTGGGTCTCGGAAATCATGTTGCAGCAAACCCAGGTCAGCACCGTGCTGAACTACTTCGACCGTTTCATGGCTTCGTTGCCGACGGTTGAAGCCTTGGCTGCAGCGCCGGAAGACGAAGTGCTGCACTTGTGGACGGGCCTGGGCTACTACACTCGCGCACGCAATCTGCAGAAGACCGCGAAGATCGTCGTCGCTGAATACGGCGGCGAATTCCCCCGTGATGTGGAAAAGCTTGTCGATCTGCCGGGCATCGGTTTGTCCACGGCCGGCGCCATCGCCAGCCTGAGCATGGGCCTGCGGGCGCCGATCCTCGACGGCAACGTTAAACGGGTCCTGGCGCGCTTTACCGCGCAAGAGGGTTATCCGGGTGAGCCGAAGGTCGCCAAACAGCTCTGGGCGAACGCTGAGCGCTTTACACCGCATGATCGAGTCAACGCCTACACCCAGGCGATGATGGATCTGGGCGCCACGCTTTGCACTCGCAGTAAACCGAGCTGTCTGCTCTGCCCGCTGGAAAAGGGCTGCGAAGCGCACATGCTCGGCCTGGAAACCCGCTACCCGATCCCCAAACCGCGCAAAACCGTGCCACAGAAGCGCACGTTGATGCCGATGCTCGCCAACGGCAAAGGTGCGATTCTGCTTTACCGGCGGCCTTCCACGGGCCTGTGGGGCGGTTTGTGGAGCTTGCCGGAACTCGACGACCTCGACGACCTGCAACATCTGGCCACGCAGCACTCGCTGGAACTGGGCAGCCAACAAGCGCTGCCGAGCCTGGTCCACACCTTCAGCCACTTCCAGTTGTCCATCGAACCCTGGCTGGTCCAGGTCCAGGAGTCCGGTCATCACGTGGCCGAGGCTGACTGGCTCTGGTATAACCTCGCCACCCCGCCGCGCCTGGGCCTTGCCGCCCCGGTCAAAACCTTGCTCGAACGCGCGGCCGCCGTATTGAACGCAGGAGAGTCGTCATGACCCGCACCATCATGTGCCGCAAGTACAAAGAAGAATTGCCAGCCCTGGAGCGCGCCCCGTTCCCGGGCGCCAAAGGTCAGGACATTTTTGACCACGTCTCGGCCAAGGCCTGGGCCGACTGGCAGAAACACCAGACGCTGCTGATCAACGAAAAACGCCTGAACATGATGAACGCCGAAGATCGAAAATATCTGCAGGGCGAGATGGACAAGTTCTTTTCCGGCGAGGAATACGCCAAGGCTGACGGCTACGTTCCGCCGGCTGAATAATCCCGATATTTCGGGGGTCGGAACGTAAGCGACGGTAATAATTAAAATTTTTTTGAAAACTTTCTTGACGACCCCCTGAAAAACCAGTTTAATGCGCCCCGTTGCCCAGATAGCTCAGTCGGTAGAGCAGGGGATTGAAAATCCCCGTGTCGGCGGTTCGATTCCGTCTCTGGGCACCAAATACCGAAAACCCTGAATCGCAAGATTCAGGGTTTTTTTATGCCCGCGATTTGATCAGGCGCCGCTCCACTCACCATCGAAGCGCCGGACGAAGCATCAATTCCCCACCTCCTATCGCCACGCCAGGAAACGCCTGTAACGCTCGCCGAGGCCTAGTCGCGAAAAGCATCAGCAGGGGTGATCGAACCTTTTTGGCTGTCCTTCGGGTCTGTCGGAACGCTCCGTAGGCTTTAACGGAAATGGATGACATACGCAGATTATCGGACTGGGCAGAATCGAAGGAGGATCTGCCGCATAACCGGGAGCAGATACACGACAGGGATGTAGACAATGACTGGCGCCATCAAACACGACGTCGAAACCGCCGAGTTTTTTACTGAACAAGAAATCAGAACTTTCAGCTTTGATATTCGGCAAGCGACCCTACTTCACAGATTCGCCGAAGAACTGGCCGCGATCGGCGGGCCGCAGGCACCAGGAGCCAAGTCCAAAGCCTCTCTGGCAGCCACCGAGTTAAAGTTCTCGTTTTCGAAAGACCAATGTGAGCTGCTGGGTGCCTACTCCGACGGCCTGGTTTCTGTGTTGATCTTTGAAGGGTTACAGAAATTCACCGATGTCAGCCCTCCAAATGAACTACCAAACCTGACATCCCTCGAAAATCGATACGACATCCTTTGCCTGGCTGCCCGTAGTCAGATCCTGTTGAAACTGGTGGATAACACTGCCTTTGCCTATGACATGGATAACGAAGGAAAACTGGTTCGATTGGTGGCCAACTTCAAGGGTGGCGGACTTATCAAAATCAATGCCGAGCCGGAAATCAAAGAACTGAGCTCCCATTCCGGCCTCGCACTTGGCCCGCATACCGAGGCGCCTTACTGGTGCGCCGTGAACGCGAAAGACGGGCACTCACCCTCTCCCTCGTCGCTCATACTTTCCGCCCTGTGGAACCCGAGCCTGGAACCTACTCGGGTCATTCCACTGCCTCCCATACTCGAAAAAATTGGCGTCACCAACTGCCTCGCACTGACCACGGGTAACTTTCAGTTCACTCGTAGCGATTCCTTTGTCAGTGGCAGAGGACAGGATGGCCGCAACGTTTCGATTCTGGAGTTCGACGACAAAGTCGGTTTCGCCGCCCGTTTCAACTCGTATCGCTTTTCGGTCAACGAGAACGTCTCGAATTTTGTTAAACAAGCCTACACCGCCCTTTGTCAGGGCGTGGACGAAGCAACTCCCGCCAAATACACGCTGACCCAGGAATCGGCCATGGCCATCAATAACACCCGGGCTCTGCACTGTCGGGATGTCATCAAAGACAACAGGCGGGTCTTGGTTCGCATCTTCGGACTTTCAAAATTTTCGACTCCTATCGTTGTTTCAGATGACCCATTACTGCTGCAGGGCTGATTTTTTAAATGCTCAGGCTTGAACGACCCGTCATGTGATGACTGGCCAACAACGATAAAGAGGGAATGTAATGTCTTGGGATGTCATTGGCATGTTGGCGCTTGTCGCCTTTTGCGCTGGCTTTTTTGATGCCATTGCCGGAGGTGGTGGCTTGATCACCTTACCTGCGTTGTTTCTGGCAGGTGTAGATCCGATCAGTGCAATTGCAACGAACAAGTTCCAGGCTGCTTCGGCAACTATTTCGGCAACCATAACCTTTGCTCGCAAGGGCTTGATCGAGTGGCGCCAAGGCCGCTTCCTGGTTGTCTGCGGATTTATTGGCGGCGCCGGTGGCGCCTTGTTGGTCAGTTCTATTGATAAGCGTTATCTGGAAGTGTGCGTGCCCATCATGCTGATTCTGGTGGCTATCTATTTTGCGCTCTCGCCAAAACTGGCCAGTGAGGACCGGCGCAAGAGAATCGGCATCCTGCTTTTCTCGTTTACCGTTGCGCCCATCCTGGGCTTCTACGACGGCATATTTGGCCCCGGCGTAGGCTCTTTCTTCATTGTCGGGTTTGTCCTTCTCTGTGGCCTCGGCATGATGCGGGCCATGAGCTTCACCAAACTTGCCAATGCCTCATGCAACCTGGGCTCTCTATCGGTTTTTATCACCAAAGGGGTAATTATCTGGCCGATTGCCATAGCCATGGCTTTGGCAGCGTTCATCGGTGCACAGCTAGGTGCACGAGCGGCTGTTCGGGTCGGTCCCCGGCTGATCAAGCCCATGTTGATCGTGGTCTGCTGCGCCTTAGCCATCAAACTGCTGAGCGTGGAAACCAATCCTTTGCGTGTAGCAGTCCTCCAATCATTGGCATCGCTATAAGCACTGGCCAGTATTGATCAGGAACTGAACAGTCGTTTCTCACAGCGCGGGTGCCTCTGCCTGCTGAGAATCGTAATCACGACAGCCTGACAAGCCAATGCCCCAAATCCGAGGCGCCTAATTTGCCTCGCCCCAGTGGAAGACTAGATTGCGAGCAGCGCCGCTGCCTACATCCGTCACGTCACGCCGCACCTCGCCGTTGCGAGTCGCAACAACGGTGTACTTACCGGCAGGCAGTTGAACGTAAACCAGAGGGCCGGCCTGAGTAAGGGTCAGCACGGTTTCTCCCTGGGCTTTTTGAATGACCACTTCCACGTCGGGAATGTATTGATTCTGCGAACCAACGGAGAAGGTCATGTGCAAGTTATAACCCTTGGACTGCTGAATGGCCTTTGACTCGTCCTCGCCGATACCGCCGGACAGGTAGGTGATCCCGTTCTGTTGCTGCTGCTGGGCTTGTACACCGGAATTGTCGACCGGATCGAGGCTGGCGGCATGCGACAGGGTTGGGAACATCAACACGCCAAGGGCGGCGAGTGGCAATACGAGTGAATGAATGTACTTCATGATGGCGACTCCCGGGCTCTACGGAGCCCAATCGTTACCCCTTTAGATTTCTGACGGGACACCCAAGTTTTAGATTGATTGGAACTTGGGACGACTGCGAATAGGACTACGCGTTGTATTCCTTAAACGTCGGACGCAGCCGGTGGCGTCCTGCAAATTGAATCGGAATTTCCTGCCGGTTTTTCGGCAGCGCCCGGCATCGCTGACTAGCTTGTCATTGGCATTCTTTCCGCCAGTCAATCCAGGTGCGGAAAACTTCATGAGCGCCCTCACACCCGACAACACTCAAGACCCACAACTCGCCTCACTGCTTGGCAATCTTGGCGAATTGATTCGCCAGGCGCGCCAGAAGGTTTTGAGAGCGGTCGATACCGCTCAAGTACAAACCTGTTGGCAGATTGGCCGGCATATTGTCGAGTTCGAGCAGGAAGGTGCCCAAAGGGCCACGTATGGCAAGCAATTGCTGGCGACGCTTGCGAAGGACCTGACAGGGAAGTTTGGGAAAGGTTTTGATGACCGTAATTTGAGGTATATGCGGGACTTTTATCAGACCTTTCCAAATTGGAACGCACTGCGTTCCGAATTGAGCTGGACCCACTACCGAAGGCTGCTACGTGTCGATAACGACAAGGCACGCAAGTGGTACATGGACGAAGCCGCCAATCAAAACTGGTCAAGCCGCGCGCTGGAACGCCAGATCAACACCCTCTACTACGAGCGTCTATTGATGAGTCGGGACAAGGCTCCCGTCATGACGGAAGCCGCTACCAACATCAAAGCGATGACCGACAGCCCTCGGGAATTCATCCGGGATCCCGTGATGCTCGAGTTTCTCGGCCTGCCCAATGCAGGACTCGTTCTGGAAACCGAACTTGAACAAGCACTCATCGAGCAACTTCAGGGCTTCCTGCTCGAGCTGGGGAATGGTTTTGCTTTTGTCGCCCGCCAGCAACGCATAAGCACCGAAGGCAGAGACTTCTACATCGATCTGGTGTTCTACAACTACCTGCTCAAATGCTTTGTCATCTTCGATCTCAAGCGCGGTGAATTAACCCATCAGGATGTTGGCCAGATGGACATGTATGTGCGCATGTATGACGACCTCAAGCGCAACGATGAAGACGGGCCCACCGTCGGTATCATTCTTTGCGCGCAAAAAAACGAGTCAGTGGTGCGCTACTCGGTGTTACAGGGCAACGAACAACTGTTCGCCAGCAAGTACAAACTGGTGTTGCCGAGCGAGGAGGAGTTGCGCGCTGAGCTGGATCGGGAACGACGGGCAATTGAAGAGCGTCTGCTCAACCAAACAGACCGATAACCCCGACAGATTGTCCATAAGCTGCGCGAAGACTATCGTTGGCAGCTACCCGCAAAGGTCCAAAGCCAATGAATTTGCAGGACATGCCCTCACCGGCACCAGCCCAGGCTGAGTTAACGTCGCCAGTTACTAGCGCCCCCTTCAAAGAACCCGCCTGCGACGGCTTCACCCTCGGCGGTTTCACCTGGCGTCACGCCTTCCAGGACACCGCCCGCCCGGTCGTGATCATCAACGCCGCCACTTCGGTCCGTTGCCGACACTACTCGCGCTTCGCCGATTACCTGTTCGCCAATGACTTCGATGTCATCACCTATGACTACCGTGGCATCGGCGAATCGCGGCCGGCGTCGCTGAAAGGGCTGGACGCTTCCTGGTCCGACTGGGGCGCGCTGGATTTCGAAGCGATGCTCAAGCGCGCTCAGCGTGAATTCCCCGGCCAGCCCATCGACGTGGTCGGCCACAGCTTTGGCGGCTGTGCGGCGGGCCTGGGGGCCTCTGGGCACCTGATCCGGCACTTGGTGACGGTCGGCGCGCAGTTCGCTTACTGGCGCGACTATGCGCCCGCTCACCGTTGGCGAATGTTCGGCAAATGGCACCTGGTGATGCCGCTGATGACGATGATCTGCGGTTACTTCCCCGGCAAACGTCTTGGCTGGCTGGAAGACACGCCCGCCGGCGTCGTCCGCGACTGGAGCACGCCCACCGCTCGCTACGAGCAGCGCCCCAGCGGTCGCGTGATCCACGCAAAGCACGGTCGGCTGCCGTTCGCCAATGTCACCGCAAAAACCCTGGCCATCAGCCTTAGCGACGATCCTTTCGGCACGATCCCGGCCATTGAGCGCTTGCTCGGCTACTTCACCGGCAGCACGACCACCCATCTGCGAATCGCCCCGAAAGACATTGGCGAAGAAGAAGTCGGACATTTCGCCTTTTTTCGTAGCCCATACCAAGCCACACTATGGCCCATTGCATTGTCCTGGCTGCAAAACGGCGAACTGGCCCCCGATACTCCCGGGCGGCGAGTTTCACGTAGCTGAGTGACCTGCCCTCTCAACGAAATACGGAACGACGCCCATGGCATCCGCGAACAAGCAGCAAAAACGCGCCACCCGCGCCAAAGCCAAGGCCAAGCAGAACCGCACCCAACGGGCTGCCGCGCCGGTGGAGCTGGACCCGAACGATGACCGCATCGACTTCGAATCGGTGGACCTGACCGAACTGTTCAAGACCATGATCGACGCTGAAAAAATCAGTCAGCAAGCCATGTGCACGGCTTTCCTCGAAGACCCATTGCTGACGCTGGTGTACGAACAGGAAGGCGAAGAAGGCGCGATGGACTTCATCCTCGCGGCGCTGATCGAGTATCGCCAGTGGTCCACCGAAGCGGACGAAGCCGGCGCCCTGGCGTGGATCGAATCCCCAGCCTTCCAGGCTGACTACGTGGCGGCGTCCGACGCCATCGCGGCCCAAACACAACCGAAAGCGAACTGAAATTAATGGCATCCCTGAACAAGCAACAAAAACGCGCCAAACGCGCCAAGATCAAAGCCAAGCAAATCAATATCCACGGCCGTAAACCCGCCGAGCTGGACGATGACCTGGGCGACATCGGCGAGCCGATCCCGGAATACACCCTGGCGATGTTCAGCAAAATGCGCGACGCCGAAGCCATCGGCCGTAACGACATGCTACTGACCCTGCTGACGAACCTCGCCGACATCATCAGCGACCACCCAGAACTTCTGGACATGGAAAACGCCGACAACGAAGCCATGGCCGCCACCCACCTGGCCGCCGACATGCTGATCGACTACCGCATGTGGACCGACGGCATGGACCGCGAAACCGCCCAGGCCTGGCTGACCGATCCGCAGTTCATCACTGATTTCGGCACTGCGCTGGATAGCTATCGCGAATCGCTGGACGCGCAGGAAGAAAAGGCTGAGTAATCGCCTTCGAATAGAAACAAAAACGGCCGCTTGTCATCACTGACAGCGGCCGTTTTTTTGTAGAGAACAAAAACGTGCCCAGGTCTGTCGCTACCCTTTGTCACTCGACACGTATATCCCATTGACATATCCCGCTTAAAAACTATCCTTTGGACTCACAACTGCAGCAAAAGAGCAGGAGGACAACATGGAGCAAACCACCATTTTCATGAGCAACCGGAGCCAGGCCGTTCGCCTGCCCAAAGCCGTAGCGATGCCTGGGGATGTGAAACGAGTTGATGTAATCGCCATCGGCAGAGCACGAATCATCACTCCCGCTGGAGAAGCTTGGGATAGCTGGTTCGACGGCGAAGGCGTGAGTACAGACTTCATGACCGACCGTGAACAACCTATCGATCAGGAGCGTGAGTCGTTCTGATGATCAAGTTCATGCTCGATACAAACATCTGTATTTTCACCATCAAGAACAAGCCCCAAGTTGTACGCGAGGCGTTTAATCGTCATCACGGCCAGTTGTGCATCAGTGCAATTACGCTGATGGAACTGATCTACGGTGCAGAGAAATCCGCAGCGCCGGAAAAGAACCTCGCTGTCATCGAGGGCTTTGCTGCCCGCCTCGAGATCTTGCCTTTCGATTACGATGCCGCCGCTCACACCGGGATGATTCGTTCAGAACTGGCAAAAGCAGGAACACCGATAGGTCCCTATGATCAGATGATCGCCGGCCACGCGCGCTCACAAGGATTCACCGTAATAACAAATAATCTTCGGGAGTTTGAACGCGTACCTGGCTTACGGGTTGAGGATTGGGTTCACCCCACTTGAAACACTGCCCGGAAAACAAAAACGGCCGCTTGTCATCACTGACAGCGGCCGTTTTGCATTACGCGATGTGAATCAGTTCAACACCACCGCTCCAACCTTCTGCATCTTGCGACGACGGGCTACGAACAAGCCGACCGCCACTACCAGCAAGCTCAGGAACCCGGTCGCGAGGATCTCCACGCGGTGGGCGTCCTGGAACAGCATGATGGTCAGGGCCGCGACGATGAAGATGATCACCGCGTAGGTCAGGCCCGGGAACAACCACATGCTGAAGGCGATTTTTTCGCCGCGTGCCATACGCTGCTTGCGCATACGCAGTTGCGAGATGGCGATCACCAGGTACACCAACAACGCGATGGCGCCAGAGGTGGCCAGCAGGAAGTCGAACACAGCGGCCGGGGCCACGTAGTTGGCGAACACTGCCAGGAACGCAGCAGCGGTGGACAGGATGACTGCCCAGTACGGCGTGCCGCTTTTGTTGGTGCGTTGGGAAACGGCCGGCGCATCACCGCGTTTGCCCAGGGAGAACATCATGCGCGAAGCGGTGTACAGCGCCGAGTTCAGGCAACTGGTCACAGCCACCAGCACCACGATGTCGACGATCAGCTTGGCATTCGGGATGCCCATACGCTCAAGTACAGTCTGGTAGGAACCCACAGCAGCCAGAACCGGATCGTTCCATGGCACCAGGGCCACAACGATGAAGATCGACACAAGGTAGAACAAGCCAATCCGCCAGATCACCGAGTTGGTGGCCTTGGAGATTTGCTGGCCAGGGTTCTTCGATTCCGCGGCCGCGATGGTCACGATCTCAGTGCCCATGAAGGAAAACATGGTGGTCAGGATCGCGCCCAATACAGCACCCATGCCGTTTGGCAGGAAGCCTTGGGTGTCGAACAGGTGCGAAACGCCGCTGACCTGGCTGTTCGGCAAGAAGCCGAAAATCGCCAGAATGCCGAGACCAATGAAGCCGATGATCGCGATAACTTTGACCAGAGCGAACCAGAATTCGAACTCACCGTAGTTCTTCACGCTGAACAGGTTGGTCACCGTCAGCAGCAAAGTGATAACCAGGGTGAAGGCCCAGATCGCCACATTCGGGAACCAGGCATGCAGGATGGTCGCGGCGGCGTTGGCCTCCAGCGGGATCACCAACACCCAGAACCACCAATACAACCAGCCGATGGTGAAACCGGCCCAATGCCCGATCGCGCGGTCGGCGTATGTCGAGAAGGAGCCAGTGTCCGGCGAAGCGACGGCCATTTCGCCGAGCATGCGCATCACCAGCACGACCAGCGCGCCGGCAGCGGCGTAGGCCAACAGCACGGCTGGGCCGGCAGCGGCGATGGCGTGGCCCGAGCCAACAAACAGGCCGGCGCCGATAACACCAGCGATCGACAACATAGTCACATGACGCGGTTTGAGCCCCTGTTCGAGGCCATTAGAGCTTTGGGTGCTGCTCATTGAAACTACCTTTGCAAGGAAAGCGATTCAGTCCACCGCGTCTGGCATTTCTTTCTCGTAAAAAGAATCCAACGGGGCGTTCCGTATTCTGCACGCAATAATTGCGCCAAAATGTTACAGAGTCCCGAGAACCGCGGCTCTTAGGCTGACCGGACGGTCATCGCAAGTCATTGAGATTAATGGCAATTTGCCAGAGCGTTACCCAGCGACCCACTTGAAGGACGAATCAACGCACCATAAACACACTTAAAAAATGCGCGACGCACAATAAAAGTGCAGATCCGGAACGTTTGTCCGGTTAGCGCTTCCAACACCCCGTCAAAGCTGGCAACATCGCGCCTTTTTTTACGTGCCCCCCGCTCCGGCTTGTATTTAAAGCGGGGTCAAACGTCTGTTCGGTTGATAGCAGCGCGACAGTCTGCTCCACCGATGCGACAACCTGCCACACACCATCCGTTTACCGCCCGTAGCGCTGTTGGCTGCCATTCGAACGCTATGCTAGCTTGGCCGCCTCGCCAGGAAGGCCACCAACAGCAGGAGCGAAACACTATGAGGAACGCACATGGCTGAGGCCACGCCCGCGCTTGAAATCCGCAACTTGCACAAACGCTACGGACAGCTTGAGGTGCTCAAAGGCATCTCGCTGACCGCCCGCGACGGCGATGTGATCTCGATCCTGGGTTCCGTCCGGTTCCGGCAAGTCCACGTTCCTGCGTTGCATTAACCTGCTGGAAAACCCGCACCAGGGCCAGATCCTGGTAGCCGGCGAAGAACTCAAACTCAAAGCCGCGAAGAACGGCGAACTGGTTGCCGCCGACGGCAAACAGATCAATCGCCTGCGCAGCGAGATCGGTTTTGTGTTTCAAAACTTTAATCTCTGGCCGCACATGAGCGTGCTCGACAACATCATCGAAGCCCCGCGCCGGGTGCTCGGCCAAAGCAAAGCCGAAGCCATCGAAGTCGCCGAAGCCTTGCTGGCCAAGGTCGGCATCGCAGACAAGCGTCATGCTTACCCGGCGCAACTGTCCGGTGGTCAGCAACAACGGGCGGCGATTGCCCGCACGCTGGCGATGCAACCCAAGGTCATCCTGTTCGATGAGCCGACTTCCGCCCTTGACCCGGAAATGGTCCAGGAAGTACTTAATGTCATCCGCGCATTGGCTGAAGAAGGCCGCACCATGCTGCTCGTGACCCACGAAATGGGTTTTGCTCGTCAGGTCTCCAGCGAAGTGGTGTTCCTCCACCAGGGCCTGATCGAAGAGCAAGGATCGCCACAGCAGGTGTTCGACAACCCGCTTTCGGCGCGCTGCAAACAATTCATGTCCAGCAACCGCTAACGGAGCTACCCGCATGCAGAACTACAAAAAATCTTCCTGGCCGCCGCCGTCACCCTGGCCTTCAGCGCCGGTGCCGCCGCCGAAACCTTGAAGATGGGCATCGAAGCGGCCTACCCGCCGTTCAACAATAAAGATGCCAGTGGCAATGTCGTCGGCTTCGACAAAGAAATCGGCGACGCCCTGTGCGCCAAGATGAAAGTCGAATGCACCGTGGTCACCTCTGACTGGGACGGCATCATCCCGGCCCTGAACGCCAAGAAGTTCGACTTCCTGATCTCCTCGATGTCGATCACCGATGAGCGCAAGCAAGCGGTGGACTTCACCGACCCGTACTACTCCAACAAGCTGCAATTCATCGCCAAGAAAGACGTCGACTTCAAAACCGACAAGGCTTCCCTGCAGGGCAAAGTGATCGGCGCACAACGTGCGACCCTCGCCGGCACCTGGATGGAAGACCACATGGAAGGCGTTGAAACAAAACTCTATGACACCCAGGAAAACGCCTACCTCGACCTGACTTCCGGTCGTCTGGACGGCATCCTCGCGGACAAGTACGTCAACTACGAGTGGCTGAAAAGCGACGCCGGCCGCCCTTACGAATTCAAAGGCGACCCGGTGGAAGAAAGCGACAAGATCGGTATCGCTGTACGTAAAGGCGACCCGATTCGCGCGAAGCTGAACCTTGCTCTGAAAGAAATCGTTGAAGACGGCACCTACAAAAAAATCAACGACAAGTACTTCCCGTTCAGCATCTATTGATTCTGACCTGCCTGACCGGCACCGTTCGCTGACGGTGCCGGTCCTTGGCATTGCCTGCCGCGATTTGAAAAGAAATCCATGATTATCGACCTCTACGGATTCGGCCCGGCGCTCGCCGCTGGCGCGCTGATGACTGTGAAACTGGCACTCTCGGCCTTGTGCCTGGGGCTGGTGCTCGGTCTGCTCGGCGCCTTGGCCAAGACTTCCCCGCACAAGCCATTGCAATGGCTGGGCGGCACGTATTCGACCCTGGTTCGTGGCATCCCGGAATTGCTCTGGGTGCTGTTGATCTACTTCGGCACCGTCAATTTGATGCGTGCCTTGGGCGAATTTTTCGGCAATCCCGACCTCGCACTCAATGCCTTCGCCGCTGGCGTAATCGCGTTGGGCCTGTGCTTCGGCGCCTACGCCACGGAAGTGTTTCGCGGCGCGATTCTGGCGATCCCCAAAGGTCACCGCGAAGCCGGCGTGGCCTTGGGCATGTCGAAATTCCGGATCTTCACCAAGCTGATCATGCCGCAGATGTGGCGCATCGCCCTGCCGGGCCTGGGCAACTTGTTCATGATCCTGATGAAAGACACCGCGCTGGTGTCGGTGATCGGCCTGGAAGAAATCATGCGTCATGCGCAAATCGGCGTGACCGTGTCCAAGCAGCCGTTCACCTTCTTTATGGTCGCTGCTTTTATGTACCTGGGCCTGACCATCCTGGCCATGACCGGCATGTACTTTCTGGAACGACGTGCCGCTCGCGGCTTCGCGAGGAGCGCCTCATGAACTGGGAAGTCATCATCAAGTGGCTGCCGAAACTGGCCCAAGGCGCGACGCTGACCCTGGAACTGGTGGCCATCGCCGTGATCGCCGGTTTGCTGCTGGCGATTCCGCTGGGCATCGCGCGCTCATCGCGACTCTGGTACGTACGGTCATTGCCCTACGCGTACATCTTCTTTTTCCGTGGCACGCCGTTGCTGGTTCAGCTGTTCCTCGTCTACTACGGCCTGGCGCAGTTCGATGCCGTGCGCAACAGCTCGATGTGGCCGTACCTGCGCGATCCGTTCTGGTGCGCCACGGCGACCATGACCCTGCACACAGCGGCTTATATAGCCGAGATCCTGCGGGGCGCGATCCAGGCGATTCCACCGGGCGAGATCGAAGCCGCGCGAGCACTGGGCATGTCCCGGCCCAAAGCGCTGTTCTACATCATCCTGCCCCGTGCCGCGCGCATCGGCCTGCCGGCCTACAGCAACGAAGTGATCCTGATGCTCAAGGCCAGTGCCCTGGCCAGCACGGTGACCTTGCTGGAACTGACCGGCATGGCCCGCACCATCATTGCCCGGACCTACCTTCCGGTGGAGATCTTCTTCGCCGCGGGCATGTTCTATCTGTTGATGGCTTACGTGCTGGTTCGCGGCTTCAAGCTGCTGGAGCGCTGGCTGCGCGTCGATGCCTGCCAAGGACGTTGATTCCTCCTACGTGCTGACGGGCGAGGCCCTACTCGCCCGTTTCGCAGCGCTGGATGCTTTTCTGATTGAGCATCAGGCGCTGTGGAAGCCTCGACCGTTTACTCATCTGCAGCTTCCTTGGGAAGCGTCCTACCCGGAACTGGCTTTATGGCTACGCGGGCGGTCGCTGGAGGAAGCGGAAAACAGTCATAACCAACCTTGCTTGCTGGATGCGCCGGAGCCGTTTGCTTCATTGGCGGCGTTGTCGCTTGAGCTGAGTTCAGTGGGCGAGTTGCCGGCGCAAGCGCTTGAAGCGGCCGGGCATCGGTTAAATGTCGATGTGCCGGGACGCAAGTGGCAGCAGATCGAGGCGTTTGCCAGTCGCTTGTCATTTGCTGCATTGCCGCAACATTGGCTGGATTGGTGCTCGGGCAAAGGTCACTTGGGTCGACGCTTGCTGCAAACCGGGCAACAACTGACGTGCCTGGAATACGACCCTTCTTTGGTGCTGAGCGGTCAGGCACTCAGCCAGCGTCATCAGTTGCATGCGCTGCACGTTGAGCAAAATGTACTCGCGGCTGGCGCTGCTTCCTTATTGAAGAACGATCACACCCCGGTTGCGCTGCACGCCTGTGGTGATCTGCATGTGCGGTTAATCCAACTTGCCAGTGCGGTGGGCTGCAAACAACTGGCCGTCGCGCCCTGCTGTTATAACCGGATCAGCCTTCCTGCCTATGAGGCGCTTTCCTCGGCGGGTTTGCGATCGGTCCTACAGCTGTCCCTCGACGATCTCGCATTGCCGATGAGCGAAACCGTCACTGCCGGTGCTCGCGTCCGACGTCAGCGCGATACTTCGATGGCCAGACGTCTTGCTTTCGACCTGCTGCAACGGCAACTGCGGGGCGTCGACGAATACCTGCCCACGCCGTCCCTGCCCAGTGCATGGCTGGATAAATCCTTCGCCGACTACTGCCATCATTTGGCCGCACTGAAAGAGTTATCCACAATCGGCCCGCAGGATTGGCCAACCCTTGAAGCCGCCGGTTGGCAGCGACTGGCCGAAGTGCGCAATCTGGAGCTGCTGCGGGGCCTTTTCCGCCGCCCGCTGGAGTTGTGGCTGGTACTCGATCGGGCACTTTTTCTGTCCGAACAGGGGTACACCGTTCGCCTCGGTACCTTCTGCGGAATCCCGCTCACACCACGCAATTTCCTGCTCTTGGCCGAGCGCCCTTAAACAGCCTCAGCCTGTGGATAACTCTGTTGATGGAATTCTCGTGGATCCAATAAATGCGCTGTTTCGTGACTGAAACACTGCTGGTCATTTTTTGTTCACATAAATAAAAAACCCTAAAAACAGGGATTTGCGAACAAATGAGAACAGGTCCACAAAATTGCCTCCGTTCTCGCCTATCGGCCGTCCCGTTGTGCATAAGCATTCAATCAAAAGGACATAACCGCCGAATCCCGGACGCCATCAGCGGAAAATTGCACCCGGCAACCGCCCTTGTTATACAAGCAGATAAGGACGCCGGAAGTGCGCCCACCGCCCAGAACAATCCAACTGACAGGAAGCCACAGTGACCTTCATTTCTTACGCACAGAATTTCGAAGACATCCGCCTGTGGCGCGCCCTCAAACAGTTCGAAAACGGCTTCTATATCGACATCGGCGCCAACGACCCCACCCACGACTCCGTCACCAAAGCCTTCTACGACCATGGCTGGACCGGTATCAACGTCGAACCGATGCAAAACTACTACGACGCCCTGTGCCAACAACGCCCCAACGACACCACCCTGCAATGCGTGGCCAGCGACAGCGCGGGCGACCTCACCTTCTACGGCATCCCCGGCACCGGCCTCTCCACCGTCGACCCGGCCACCGCCCAGGAACGCACAGCCCTGGGCATGGACGTACGCCGCCAAACCGTCAAAGCCCGCACCCTCACCTCCATCTGCGAGCAATACGCCCAGAACCGCCCCATCCACTTCCTGAAAATAGACGTCGAAGGCCACGAAGAAACCGTCCTGCGCGGCATGGACTTCGCCGCCTGGCGCCCCTGGATCATCCTCATCGAAACCCCATGGGCCCGCGACCACACCTGGGAACACCTCGTTACCGACGCCGGCTACCAAGCCATCCTGTTCGACGGCATCAACACCTGGTTCCTGGCCAACGAACACCTGGCCCTCAAACCCGCCTTCGACATCCCACCGTGCAACCTCGACAACTTTCAACTGTGCCAGGGGCATCTGCTCAGCTATCCCGTCAGCGCCGCGGATCTGGGGTTTGAAAAACAACTCGCCACCGCCCTGCAACGGGCCGAACTGGCCGAAGCGCAGCTGCACGCGATGCAAAATAGTAGGGGCTGGCGCACGCTTCAGAAACTCAGAAAAGCACTGGTTCGCGGGTAACCTGAGGGTCGAGTAAAAATAGTCTGAATTCAGGGGTTTACAGAACCAACGCAATCGCTATAATCGTCGCCCTAACACGCCGGTATAGCTCAGTTGGTAGAGCAACTGACTTGTAATCAGTAGGTCCCGGGTTCGACTCCTGGTGCCGGCACCATACAAGGTTCCAGAGAAGGCTTTCAAAATCTCTGAAACCCCCGAAAAACCCGCCTTATGGCGGGTTTTTTCGTTTTGGCGTTCCGTCGGTTTCCGCCAAAATCTTATGGATACCAGCCGTTTTAAGGATAAAGATAGGGGTAAGGTCATTCGATAAAGGGAGGAGTACCCTTATGTCGCGCACCACTGCCCCACTCTCCGATTCGGCTTGCCGTTCAGCCAAGCCCACCGACCGCGCCTACAAGCTTTTCGACGGCGACGGCCTCTACCTTTTAGTCCAACCCAATGGCCGCAAAGGCTGGCGTTTCAGGTATGTAAAACCTGATGGTCGTGAAGGACTGACCTCGTTCGGCAACTACCCCGTGGTCGGCCTCGCCGATGCGCGCAAGAAGCGCCTGGAGGTCAAACGGATGCTGGCGGAAGGGCTCGACCCCATCGAGTCCAAACACCAAGCCAAGACGCAAGCCACAATCCGAGGCCGAACCTTTGAGAGCGCAGCCTTGGACTGGCACAAAGCGATGTCTGCCAAATGGGCTCCGGGCCATGCCAAGACGGTCCTGAGCCGTCTCAAAACCCATGTTTTTCCACTAATCGGTGATCGCGCTATTGTCGACCTAGACACTCACGACTTGATGCAACCTCTGGAAGCAATCCAGAAACGTGGCACGATTGACATCGCGTTAAGGGTACAAAACTACCTGCAAAGTATCATGCGCGAGGCGAAACGTGCTCGACAGATCGCGGCAAACCCTGCCTCCGACCTTGAGGGTTTGATCAAAGCCCCGAGGGTAGTTCACCGCCCAGCTTTACCCTTATCGCGTCTGCCTGAATTGCAGGAGCGCATCGACACCTACAAAGGACGAACGCTGACTCGGCTGACAGTCATGCTCTCGCTACATGTGTTTGTCCGCTCCAGCGAACTGCGCTTCGCCCGCTGGAGCGAGTTCGACCTCAAGCGCGGCACCTGGGAGATACCGGACACTCGACCCGCGTTGGACGGAGTACCCTTTTCAACAAGAGGTACGAAGATGGCCGGGGACATCCACCTTGTACCCTTATCACCGCAAGCCGTGACCCTGCTTGAACAGATCCGCACCCTCACCGGCGAATTCGACCTGGTATTTGCAGGCGATGCCAACCCGTCGAAACCGATGTCTGAAAACACGGTGAACAGCGCGCTTCGAAATATGGGTTACGACACCAAAACCGAAATCTGTGGCCATGGCTTCCGCTCGATGGCATGTAGCGCACTGATTGAGTCAGGACTGTGGTCCGAGACCGCAATTGAAAGGCAGATGAGCCACAAAGAACGCAACAACGTCCGCGCCGCTTACATCCACAAGGCCGAATTCATTGAGGAGCGCAGATTGATCATGAACTGGTGGAGCCGGTACCTTGAGACGAATCGACAGGAGCATGTCACCCCCCACGAATTCGCGAACCAGATCGGACCGAACGTCACTCGCTTAAAAGCAAAACGTGGCGCAACTGAGTAAGCGCTCGGTCTTTATCTCAGTGATCCGCTTGTCCACGCGGGTCCATCCAAACAGGGCTGCAAAGCCGCCCTGCTTGGATGGACCTCACTTAAAAAATCTAAAGCCCAGACAAGTGTCTGTGGAAAACCACTGATTTCCACCGGTGGATAATTTCATCCACAGCCGCAGAACTCCCGAAAATTCGAGCCTTGACCCGAATTATCCACAGGCGTAGAAAAGATCGGGCAAAGCGCTGTCGTTGACAGCAACCCAGGTAGCCAGAACCTTTAAGGCTACGCCACACCGTGGTGGTTCTCCCAAAGTGCGATGAGCGTCCGGCGGCTCGCACAGTCACAACGATGTGATGGATGCCTACTTCTACCAGAGTGGCCACTGCGGCAACTCACACCCCTTCGTAGCTGCCCTGCAGCAACCTATCCGCTTGGCCATTTCATTGCGCCAACCTGCGCCCGTCTCTTTCTTCCGGAAAGAGACGGGCGCTCCTACCGCTGCTGCAGCCCAACTCGTACAAGGCTTTGCGGCATTCCCCCTCGTGACAATCGGCGTGACAAACACCGAAGTCACCTATAACAGCGACGCAAATGATGGTGCCACAGCCCACGGAATGGGCTGCACCTGACTGACAGTCAGGCACGCCCCGGTCATCGCATCGCTGCCCTCACCCGACTCAGGATCTCGCGGCATTGGTCTCGTCAGCCAGTGCAACCTCCACCCGCCCACGTCTTCGGAAGTGCTCAGGAGGTCAGATCATGAGATGCCCAAGCTCCCGGTCGTAAAGAGCCGCCAGTCCCGCGTTAGTGGACAACCCTCACAGGTCGCAGGGGCCTTGATCCCTGATAACACTCAACATTCGTGGCGGGATGACGTGGGGAAAGTTTCAAAGGTTTGGCTTCGGGAGGAGTTTGATCATGGCACTGGTGGGCAGGCGAGATGGACGCAATTTTGGCTACGGTCGGCAACTGAGCTATGCCGGGCCGCAGGCATTGCGGGACCTGTTTGGCGGCGGGCATTACGGCACGGTCAAAGCGCACAGTGATCGATGGCAGGCGTTTGTACGGTGGTGTCGGTCGGAAGATGGACCGGGGCTTAACGATGCGCGGCAGATTGATCGGCAGACGTTGCTGAACTATGCCGGACATCTGCGTCACCAGGTTGAACAAGGCGCTATTGGCATCGCCACCGCGCAAAACCGATTGTCCAGCGTGAACCGAACCATGGCGGCGCTTCGCGGTGATCAGTATGTGAAAGTGCCTAGCCCGAGCAAGACGCTGGGAATGCGGCGCACCAGTGTTCGTCGCTCGCTGCCACAAGGCCAAGACCCCGAACACGCGAAGCGGATCGTCGACGTGCTCTGCGAACACCAAATGCCGCGCGCCGCGGCCATCGCGCAGTTGGCGCGAGCCACCGGCATGCGCATGCGCGAGGCCATTTTGGCCGACCTGCCTCGATTGCAACGTGAAGCAGAGCAACTTGGCAAAATTAACATCCAGGATGGCACCAAAGGTGGCCGTTCAGGTGCATCGGGACCTCGCTGGATTACGGTAGATGATCATGTTCGTGACGCACTGAGGTTTGCAGAACAGACCTCGCCCGACGGTAGCCGCAACCTGCTTGCTCCGAACGAAAGCTACCTTGATTTCCAACAGGGAATCGTCCGCCCCGCACGGTACATCCTCCATCAGCACAACCTCAAAGGCTTCCACGAATTGCGCGCGGCTTATGCATGCGAACGCTATGAGCAGATCACTCATCACCTAGCGCCCATCAACGGTGGCAGGTGCAGGCGCCTCGATCCACGCCTTGATCGAGAGGCACGCTTACAAATCAGCTATGAGCTGGGACACGGTCGAATCGACGTGGTATCGGCGTACATCGGTGGTCGGGTATGAATAAACCATTCGATATGGAGATCTTCTTGGCTGGGGCACTGACTGGAGCACATGCCACACGCGAACGTCACATCCGCCAGGCCAAGACTATTCAAGCAGCCATTTCTGAACGCTGGAACCGAGATAATCCATGGACATGGCAAAGAAAGCATCTCGTTTGGTTTTTGAACCACCACATGAACTCAAACTCGAAATCGACGCGCTACTACCTGCTGACCACAAGCCTGATCACTCTGCGCCTAGGAAAATCCTGGAATTTTCAACGTTAGCCGAATGCCAGCAACTGCGCGCTCTGTATCCCTAACTGGCAGATTGAGCCAGCCAACGATTTGATTGAGATTAGGGCGGGCCTCTTGAGCCCCTGAACCTAACCTCTGTTGTTTGATAACCTCTATGTTTTACTGATGGACTGAGGGTTGTAGCTCGAGGCTACAGGCTTCACCTGAGACGTAGAGGCTGAAGGCGGTGATAGACACTAGTCTGGTGGCGAAGCTAAGGGCTGAAAATGCAAGATTGGTTGCCTTGCTAGATGCTCATGGCATCGAATGGCGCCCGCCTGCTGAGCCAGTCAAGATAGCAATTCTCCGAGCAGAACAATCACAGCAACTCGATACTGATGGAAAGCTTGCCCTATTCCGAAGCTTGTTTCGTGGTAGGACGGACGTTTATCCCATCCGCTGGGAAAGCAAGGCAGGAAAATCAGGATACGCACCCGCTTGCGCAAACGAATGGAGGCCTGGCGTTTGTGAGAAGCCCCGAATTAAATGTGGCGACTGCGGTAACCGCCAGCTGCTTCCGCTGACCGATGAGGTGGTCTATCGCCATCTGGCGGGCGAAGTGGTCGTTGGCATCTACCCCCTACTCTCTGATGACACTTGTTATTTTTTGGCGGTCGACTTCGATGAGGCCGAATGGCGTGATGATTCCAAAGCTTTTGTGCAGTCATGCCATGAGCTGAACGTCCCGGTGGCGCTGGAAATATCGCGCTCAGGCCAAGGGGCTCATGGCTGGATTTTCTTTGAGCGTAATGTTCCTGCCTGCGATGCGCGCCGCCTCGGTGCCGCAATCATCAGTCATGCCTGTGAGCGCACTCGGCAGTTGGCGCTCAGCTCCTATGATCGACTGTTTCCAAATCAGGACTATATGCCTAAGGGCGGCTTCGGAAATCTCATCGCGCTCCCTTTGCAAAAGCGGGCCAGGGCCCAAAACAACAGCGTTTTTGTAGACGACACGCTTGAGCCTCATCCTGATCAATGGGCCTTCCTGGCATCGATTCAGCGCATGAGTCCAGAAGATATCCAGCCCGTTATTATCCAGGCGATGGGTAATCGGGACCCTCTAGGGGTCGCCTATGTCGATGACGAAGGTGATGCAGAACCTTGGAAAGATTGTGAATCGAGATCACGTAAATTGACATGCCCGTTGCCTGCTGCTGTCAACATCACGCTGGCTAACTTAATTTACTTTGAAAAGTCGGAATTGCCACAGCCATTGGCAAACCAGCTTGTCCGGCTCGCTGCCTTTCAAAATCCCGAGTTCTACAAAGCTCAGGCCATGCGCATGTCAGTGTGGAACAAGCCAAGGATTATCGGCTGTGCCCAGAACTTCCCCAAACATATTGCGTTACCACGTGGCTGTTTGGATGCTGCGCTGGAGCTTTTAGGGGAAAACGGGGTTACCCCTATTCTTAAAGACGAACGCTTCGCGGGCGACACCATCGACGTGAGTTTTCTCGGAACCCTGCGTTCTGACCAAGAGGCGGCTGTCAGCGCAATGCTAAGTCATGACACTGGTATCCTCTGCGCACCGACGGCTTTCGGTAAAACTGTCAGTGCTGCTGCGTTGATTGCCGCACGTGGCATTAACACGTTGGTGCTTGTGCATCGGACGGAACTGTTAAGGCAGTGGCAAGAGCGCTTGCAGGTGTTCTTGGGAGTCGGGAATGGTGTCGTTGGAACTCTTGGGGGCGGAAAAGCGAAGCTTACCGGCATCATCGACATTGCCGTCATGCAGTCTTTATCGCGAAAAGGCGAAATCAGCGATCAGGTAAAAAACTACGGCCAGATCATCGTTGATGAGTGTCATCACCTATCAGCGGTGTCATTCGAGGCACTACTGAGGAGCGCGACCGCGCGGTACGTGCTGGGACTCACGGCAACCCCAGTGCGCCGAGATGGGCAGCAGCCCATTATTTTCATGCAGTGCGGACCGATCCGACATTCTGCTGCTCGACCAGCGAGTGCGCCCCATGACCTCTCTGTCGAGCCTCGATTGCTGTCCAAACCAATAGTGGTCCCCGACGGCTTTGGGATTCAGGACGTTTTTCGGCATCTAGTGGACGACTCTGAGCGGACAGCCAAAATCGTCTCGGAGATTGAGCTGGCGTACAACGAGGGTAGAAAAATTCTAGTGCTAACGGAGCGAACAGAACATGTGGATGCCCTTGAATTAGAATTGAAGCAGCGCGTGCATAACCTTTTCACGCTTCATGGGCGAGTGCCTAAGAAACAGCGGATTTCCCGTATGCATGAGCTTGAGTCCCTTCCCCTGATGCTCCACGAGTGCTGTTGGCAACAGGAAAACTAGTAGGTGAAGGCTTCGATCATCCGCCGTTGGACACGCTGGTGCTGGCAATGCCCATCTCATGGAAGGGAATCCTTCAGCAATATGCGGGGCGGTTGCATCGATCACATGCCGATAAGGCCGACGTGCGAGTGATCGACTTCGTTGACGAGGGTAATGTCGCACTGATGAGGATGTGGGATAAGCGCCAGGCGGGTTACAAAGCGATGGGCTACCGCATGGCTGATTCCATGGCCACCATGGACCTACTCTAACTCTAACGTGGTTGACAGTTGACACATCAACGGCCCAACTCTCATAGACGAATGGCCGGCCGCTGTGGGGGCAACTCCGGCCCTTCGCCGTTAGTCACGTCAAGCAAGATCCTCAGGCGTACGAGGACCTTGAGGTAGTTTTAGAGGTAGACTTGCACAGGTCTTTAAGTATTAATCAGCTAATTCAATAACTTATTAGATCGTTCGACTCCTGGTGCCGCACCATACAAGGTTCCAGAGAAGGCTTTAAATTTCTCCGGAACCCACAAAAAACCCGCCTTCTGGCGGGTTTTTTCGTTTTGGCGATCCGCCAGCGCTAAGCCCTTAGCGGTTCAATCCAGTCAAGGCTCGCAACGGTTGAACCGGAAGGACGGTATTCACACCCGATCCATCCGGTGTAACCGCGCTGCTCCAGCGCCGCGAACAAGACCGTAAAGTCGATGCTCCCCGTTCCCGGTTCGTGACGACCCGGGCAGTCGGCAATTTGCACATGGACGGTTCTGTCATAAAACCGATCCAGAACACCTGCGGCGTCTGCGGTCAGAAGTTGGGCATGGTAAAGATCGAGAATCAGCCCGATGCTCGGGAAGGTTTCCAGCACCTGTTGCGCCTTGCTGAAGTCAGACATGTAATAGCCCGGCATCTCCTGCGCACTGATCACTTCGATAAGCGGCCGCAACCCCTGATCCTCGAAGTACTTGACTGCATACTCCAAGTTGCCCCCGAAGATAAGCGCTGCCTCATCCTGCGTGGTCACTCCAGACATGATGTGGACATCCGAACACGCCAGCGCCTTTGCATAGCGGGCGGCCTGGAGCAACCCGTTGCGAAACTCTTCTTCCTTGCCGTGCAAGGCAGCGATGCCTTTGGTAACGCCAGCCGGTGCGGCGAACTGAATCAACGGCAGACTGTATTGCGCCAGGTGGTCGGCCAGCAGACTCGCGTCGAACTCATAGGGCGACGGAAACTCCACCGCCCGGAAACCGGCTGCGGCGGCGGCTTCGATGCGTTGCAGAAAAGGCAACTCATTGAATTGGAAACCGAGATGAGCATTGAACTTGAGCATTGGCTAAACCTCCATCCTGGGAAGAAACGAATCATCAGCCTGGAGCATCCTTCGCACCTCCAGCACTGCACTATCGGGTGTGGTCAATACGGGCAAACCAGAGCGGGACTGTGCTTGCCCTGCGGCGCTCGTCATCGAAAACTGGGCGAAACAAATCAGATCGCAGCCTCTGACCTGACCGGCCATTTGCGCGATGGCGGCATCATGACTTTCTTTGTTCCCTTCACTCAGTGCCTGCATTGCACCAGGGACAAAATAGGGCGCCACCTCCAGCACTCGACCACTGCACTCAGCCGCTTGCGTGAATTCGGCCATTATCGAGGTGAGGGTAGGTTCGAACGTCGCCAGCACAGCAATGCGCGTTGCTTGCGTCAGAGCCAGGTTGATCATGGCTTCGTTCGGCTTGAGTACTGGAATGGCAATGTCAGCCTTGCATAGGTCGATGGCATCGCCAAACGCCGAGCAAGTAAAAAGAATGGCGTCTGCTGCGCTTTGTACGGCGTAGCGGGAAAGCGTCAGAAAGCGCGCCTTCATATTCGCGGTTAATTCGCCCTCCTCCACTCGGTCTCGGGACAACGAGTCTTCGAGCAGATTAATGATCTGTGCCTCCGGCCACTGCCGGGCAAAGGCTGCCGTGATGGGATCGATCGCCAATGCGGTTGCGTGGATCAGAAAAATGCGTGGTGCCTTCATGCTTATATGCCCCGACAAGGTTGTACGACACGTCCGCCGGCGCACGTTGTGCTGATTCCCATCTTCTTCGTATGGTATTTTCCTGCTCCAGTCCGATGAGGGTATCTACCCCAACGAGAACGGACTGAAGCTAACCATTTGAGATAGAGCCCGTGATCAAGAAAGACCTCGCCTTGCAGTTGGCCCCACGCGTCATCGACATGGTTCGCGCCCGGTCGATGAAAGCCGGGGAGCCGTTGCGCGAGCAGACGTTTGCGCAAGCGCTGGGTGTTTCGCGCTCGCCTATCCGGCGGGTTTTTGCGTTGCTCGCCGAGTGGGATCTCGCCATTCAGGAACCCAATCGTGGCTACTTTCTGAAACAAGGCGCAGGGCAGATTCAGGAAACAACATTCCCTCTCGCCAGTGATCCTTTCGAAGACTTTTACCTTCGCGTGGTCGACGACATTCTTGGCGGCGAAATACCTGCCCACTTTTTCGAAGCGCAACTGTTGCGCCGTTACGAAGTGCCTCGCGGGCAATTGCTCAAGGTGTTGAACAGACTGGCCAGCGAAGCCATGGTGGAGCGCAAACCGGGTCAAGGATGGGTTCTCAAAGACTTCGTGCACAACGCCCAGACACACATCCAGAGCTACCGCTTTCGCATGGCGATCGAGCCGGCCGCACTGCTTGAGCCCGGCTATCAGATCAATCACGCCGCGTTTGCCAGGGCCAGGCAACAGCAGCAGGCCATGCTCGATGGGGATATCCACACGTTGTCTCGCGCCCAACTGTTCCAAGTGGGCGCCCAGTTTCACGAACTGATCGTGCAATGCTCCGGAAATGTCTTTTTCATCGAAGCCATACGCCAGCAAAACCAACTCAGGCGTTTCATTGGCTACAAAGCCAACGTCGATCGCACTCGTCTTATGGCGCAATGCCGGGAACACATCCATTTGCTCGACCTCATCGAGTCTGATCGGCGTGAAGAAGCCGCTCAATTTCTCTGGAGGCATCTGGACGAAGTGGGCCGTCTCAAGACTCAACAGGACGTCATGCCAGAAGCGCACCCCGAACACTCCATTCCGGATTGAAGCCTCGTCAGAACGCTCCCCAAAAATTCGCTGATCAGCTTAGCATGATTGTTTCTAATCGAAACAAGATACAAAAACATGGCACGCCCGTACTAGGGAGTTAATTTTTTCGTCGGATATTGTATTTCATTAGAACAATAAGCAATTATGCGCGCCGCTGGACGCGGGGCCATATCGAATGACACAGGGATGATCGCAGTGAAACAAAGGACGTTGGGTAGCGGGCCGGGTATCTCGAACTTTCTGTTCGGGTTCTACACCATATGTGTTGCCCTGCTTGGAGCGACACTAGCCTATCGAGGCGGAGCCCTTGTAGCAGCAGGCGGCTCACCTTATTACGCGATGATGGGCACCGCCCTGTTGCTATCGGCCATCCTCATCGGCCTGAAAAAGTCGCTCGGCATCTACCTCTTTGGCGCGGCCTCCCTGGCCACGTACGCCTGGGCGATCTGGGAGTCCGGGTACGATGGCTGGGCCTTCATTCCACGCTTGGCATGGCTGGCCGTTCTCAGCGTTCTGTTTCTGGCTTTTTGGCCCTTGGTGCGTCGTGACTTTGCCAATGCTAAAAGAAGTCACTACTTCACCATCATGGGTCTACTGCCGTTACTCATGGCATTCACCATCCTGGTGCCCCTGTTCTTCCCGACCACTGTTCACCTTGCCCACTCAACGCTCGCAACGGCGCGTCCCGAACAACCCTTCAGTCGTAATACGGTGGCCTCGCCAGACGGGAATATTGCCGCGTCACACGACGAAACCAACTGGACCGCCTATGCAGGTTCCAACTTGGGCAATCACTATTCCGCCGCATCGCAAATTACCCCTTCGAATGTGTCGGGCCTGGTGAAAGCCTGGGAATACCACCACGGCGACGTGAAGCAACCCGGTGAAAAAACCAAATACATGAACGAGGCCACGCCGATCAAGGTGGGTAACTCGCTCTACACCTGCACGCCAAAGCAAATCATCATTTCTATAGATGCCACCACTGGGAAGGAGAATTGGCGGTTTGACTCCAAAGTCGACCCCGACTACTTCGCCAACGGCGGCGCCTACTGCCGTGGTGTCTCCTATTTCGAAGTGCCCAATGCCAGTGGCCTGTGCGCCTCGCGCATCATCTGGGGCACCAACGACATTCGCTTGGGAGCGGTAGACGCCTTGACGGGCCAAGCGTGCCCCGACTTCGGCAACGCAGGTTTTGCGGATTTGAAAGACGGGTTAGGCACCTTCAGAAAAGGCTCGACCGGCATTACCTCCGCCCCCATCGTAATTCGCGGGGTCGTGATCACCGGCGGCCGAGTCCTTGATTCAGATGTGCGCCCTGCACCCTCGGGAGTGGTTCGTGCCTACGACGCGGTGACCGGCAAACAAAAATGGGCTTGGGACTTGGGCCGCCCAGACACCAACGCTCCCGCGGGCGAAGATGAGACCTACACGCTCAGCACACCCAACTCCTGGGCACCGCTTTCCGCCGACGATGAACTGGGATTGGTGTATGTCACCACCGGCAACGCTGCCGGCGACTTCTATGGCGGTACCCGCACCGAACAAGAGGACAAGTTCAGCTCCTCGCTGGTTGCACTGGATGCCGCCACGGGGAAGGTCAAATGGCATTTCCAGACGGTTCACCACGATCTGTGGGACTACGACCTGAGCCCACAACCCAATCTGATTGACTTTCCAACCCCAACGGGCACCCGCGCTGCCGTCATTCAAGCCACCAAATCCGGTCAGTTGTTCGTACTTGATCGGGCCACCGGCGAGCCTTTGGTCGATATCGTGCAATCCCCCGTCCCACAGGGAACTGCTCCCGGGGACTACACCTCGGCCACCCAACCGCTTTCGCCGGATATGCCGAACACCATGGGGCGTCCATCGAAAACGCCGGAAGTACTGACCGAGGCAAATGCTTGGGGCTTGACGCCATTCGATCAGTTGCAATGTCGCATCGAGTTTCGCCAGGCACGCTACGAAGGGATCTTCACACCGCCAGTCGTAGGCCAACAAAGCCTGATTTTCCCCGGCCATCATGGCGGCTTGAACTGGGGAGGCGTGATGGTCGACCTCAAACGAGGCCTGCTGATCATCAACAACCAACGGCTCCCTTACATGCAGGGACTGGTGCCTCGCGAACAACTCGACGCCATCAATGCCAAGTCATTCCAGGAAGCGCCGGGCAACAACCAAGGCTACCGTGTCCAGGCGGGGCTGCCTTACGGCGCCATCAAAGATCCATGGATGTCACCCCTTGATCAACCGTGCATTGCGCCACCGTGGGGCTTCATTACCGGCATAGACCTGCGCACGCGCGATGTAGTCTGGAGTCGCCCATTCGGTACGGGGTACGACAGCGGACCTTGGGGAATTGCCTCTCGTACGCGCTTCGAGATTGGTACGCCAAGTGACGCGACGGGCGTGACAACCGCCGGAGGCGTGACGTTTATCGGTGCAGCCATCGATCGTTTCATGCGGGCTTACGACAGTGAAACTGGAAAATTACTGTGGGAAGAACGCCTGCCGGCAGGCAATCAGGCGTCACCCCTGACCTACATGAGCCAAGGTCGACAGTACGTCGTGGCCGTGGTTGGCGGTCATGACCGGATTCCAACCAAGTTGGGTGACAGCATCATTGCCTGGGCCCTGCCCGAGAAGTAGTTAGCGTTCGGCCTGATAAGGC
This sequence comes from Pseudomonas sp. 10S4, assembly GCF_034344865.1. Taxonomy (NCBI): domain Bacteria; kingdom Pseudomonadati; phylum Pseudomonadota; class Gammaproteobacteria; order Pseudomonadales; family Pseudomonadaceae; genus Pseudomonas; species Pseudomonas sp. 10S4. Next base: position 2,140,160 of record NZ_CP133774.1, on the reverse strand, counting down.
TCTCCGTAACACTGTCGGGCAGGGAGGCAATAAATCGACGTTCTAATAACTTCGTCTGCCCCTACAAAAACCTCAGTGTTGTCGGAGAGCCGAATAATGCCTCACGGAGTTTCGAAGGCATAACCAGACACTATCGTGCTCTCATAGACCAGCACTTAACTATACGCGCTGACACTCAGCAATTACCCGCAAGGGGGAGTTAGCGCTTGAGCGCGGCACACCGCTAGCATAATTAACAACAACATTAAAACTTTCACTATAAAAAAGTGATCGGGCGGCTATTTATCACACTGAATTCTGTACCCACGCACTAATCCAGCATCACTCATTGTTATATACGACTCCTCGAGCACGGGCGGAAACCTTATCGTCTTTGAAAAGATACAGCTCAGATAGTGAAGCGGATGACCTGCGCATGTTTGATGGCTTTATTGCCTTTGAAATTAATAACGGCTGAGTTTTACAGGCGACTCATCACTACTTAAGGCCCCTCATAGACGCTTGCGCAGCAAAAAACAGCAACACGAGCAGTCACAGCATTGAGATACATGTTGCAATCCTAAGAAAACCGGACAGGAATTAAAAATGTTTGAAAACTTAGCCAGCTTATATGTCTTGGTGGGCGTGAGCTTTATAACTTCATTTATGACTGCCGCCATTGGTGTGGGTGGCGGAATTGGATTGCTTGCGGTGATGCCCCAATTTTTACCTATATCAGCAGTTATACCGGTTCACGGTTTGATCCAAATGGTGAGCAATGCCAGTCGATTTGCTTTTGATTACAAGAGTGCAAAAGTCGACATTCTTCCTAAATACATCATCGGCTGCCTGGTGGGAGCATTCATAGGATATTTCTTTATAGGTAAATTTCCTGAGAAATATTTATCACTCGTCCTCGGTTTTTTTATTCTGGTAATCACATGGACCAAGATCGTGTCATACCTTGGTTTTATATTTAAAAATTTTGCAATCGTTGGGTTTGTTCAAACATTTCTTTCGCTCTTTGTGGCTGTCACCGGTTTGATATCACAGCCCATCCTGATGAAGATGGATATTAAAAAAGATGAAGTGATCGTCACCCATGCAATGCAAATGAGTGTGCTGCATGGATTGAAGGTCGCCGCTTTTGTAATTGCTGGCTTTGCGTTCATGGACTACGCAGGCCTGATCATCATCATGATCATAGCCTCCACTGTCGGCTCGTACTTTGGTGGGTTTCTTAGAGATCGAATATCGCAGCGTGTAGGCGCCATGCTTTTGAAAGCTGGCGTCACTTTCTTCGGTTTAAAAATGATCCTGGATCATTTTACTCAGAGCGTTTGAAAGTTACATAACCACAACAAGGAGTGTGAAATGGCGAAAAGCAAGAAATTCGATTGTGTTGATACTAAGGGAATTTCGGTTTTTCTTAATGAGCATGGATATTGTGTCATCAAGCCTCAAGACGACTCCGTGGAGGCATTTAGAGATATCGCGGAGAAGTTTGGGTTAATTCAATTCCATACAAAATCTGATAAAAGTGGCGTCGTCGGGGGTGGAGAGCCGATAAACAAAGATTGGCAAGTTTTCAAGGACGATTACCATGGCGAACTATCAAGTGATTTCTTCCCGCATACTGATGGGTCTTTTTTGAATGGCATGGCTTACGTAGATGGCGTGGCAAAAAATCACGCCGCCCAAATTTGTCATTCTCCAGTGCATATCCAAGCCGGAGATTGGCGGAGATAATTTCTTGGTTGACGGGCAGAAAATCTACAATGACTTACGTGTCAATCAAGCTGACATACTAAAAACATTAATGACCAGCGGCAGTGTTACTTATTGCCGAGACGACTTATTGTCTATGGACTGCTCTGTATTCGAAAAAATCAATGATAATAAATTAAGAATCCGCTATCGGTATGACAGCACTGCGTTTATTCCCGAATGGGCCAGTGCGGCGTTCAACTACATCCAAAATAATTATTCAACCAATGAGCACTACATTACCAATATAAGTCTTGAACCAGGGGAAATTCTGGTGATGGACAATCTTAGAGTTTTACACGCACGCCATAAATTCTTCGATGGCAACAAGAAAAGAAAAGTAAGACGACTTTGGATCGCCGATGATTCAGGGGTTACTTTTAAAAACATACTGAATCAGTCACCTGTTCGTAGAGCCATGTCGCCTTTTGAAAAATATAATATCGCGCAACAAGAAAATGCAGAGCATTCATTTGTTGAATACACATGTGGCATTCACTCTCAACCGAGCAAAATCTTATCAAAAGCTCACGACGAATTTGACATGCTCGCCGAGCAACACTGATCACAGATCATTACTTTGGCAATGCCCTGTCTATAGTGGTTTATAGCTTTTAGATAAATGTAACTGTTTTCAAAGCAACTATCTGATCCCGGATGCCGCATCGGCATGATGCGACGCCTGCTGCTGCCCCCGACAAAACAAAGCCCTCGTAGAAGTACGAGGGCTTTGTTGTTTCTGGGGCTAGGAAAACCAGGGCTTAGTGACCCGCACTCTGCCCACCATCAACGTGCAGAATTTCACCGGTGACAAAGTTGGCGCTATCTAGATAAACAACCGCCTGAGCAATATCGCTGATCTCCCCCATCCGCCCAACCGGATGCAAACTCCCCAGCGCCTCATAAGTCTCCTCACCATGCATCGGCGTCTTGATGATGCCCGGCGAAACCGCATTCACCCGAATCCCGCGCTTGGCGTACTCAATGGCCAACGACTTGGTCGCCGCATTCAAGCCACCCTTGGTCAACGAAGCCAGTACCGACGGCACGCCATCAATCGCATGGTCGACCAAACTGGTAGTGATGCTGACGACATGACCGCTGCCCTGCTTTTCCATCTCGGTAATCGCGAGTTGGGTGATATAGAAGAAGCCATTCAGGTTCACTGACAGCACGGCGGCGTAGTCTTCCTGGGTGTAAGCGGTAAACGGCTTGGCGACGAAGATCCCGGCGTTGTTGACCAGGGTGTCGACACGACCAAAACGCTCAATCGCTTCACGAATAACCCGCTGAGCAACCACCGGATCGCCGATGTCGCCGGCCACGGTGTGGATGTCCGGGTCGGTGGACGGTTTGATCGAGCGCGAAGTGGCGACCACTTTGTAATCAAGCGCACGGAATGCTTTGACCATGCCTGCGCCGAGACCTTGGGAAGCGCCGGTAATAACGATGACTTTTTTCGAATTGCTCATGATGAACCTCAACTAATAAATGATGATTTGAAAAAGTGATTAATCAGGCTTCAACAGCCGCCTGCGCCATTTGCCGCAACATCTGTTCGTAGTACTCGACCGACTGCGAACCGGACACCAGGTGACGTCCGTTCAGCACCATGGCCGGGACCGAGTTAATGCCGCGTTCGCGATAAAACTCCTCTAGCTCACGCACTTCCTTGCCGAACGCTCCGGACGCCAGCACCTCACGCGCATCCGCCGCACCCAGCCCCGCTTCCGCCGCCAGTCGAACCAGCGTCTCGCGATCACTCGGGTTCTCACCGTCGGTGAAATAAGCGCGCAGCAAGGCTTTCTTCAGTGCGACCTGCCGCCCTTCCTGCAACGCCCACAACAGCAACCGGTGCGCGTCGAAGGTGTTGTAGAAGTGACTGCGTTTCTCCTGATCGAACTTGAAACCGATGGCCTCGCCGCGAGCGATCTGCATCGCTTTACCGGCGACGATGTCCTCGGCGACGCGCCCGTACTTGCGCATCAAATGCGTCACCGCGTTCTCGCCTTCCGCTGGCATGTCCGGGTTCAATTCGAAAGGCTTGAAGGTCAGCTCGACCGAGACTTCACCGGCCACGTTCTCGATCGCCTGCTCCAACGCCGTAGCACCCAACGCACACCACGGGCACACCACGTCAGAGATAAAATCGATGGCGACAGACGCGGTCATGACTTGCCCTCGGCCTCTGCCAGTTGCCTGCGGTACTGGGTGGTGGTGATGCCGGCGTAACCCCAGTTATCGGTGTCGACTTCCTCGATCACGATGTGGGTCAGGTGCGGGTCCTTGTTGAGAACACGCTGCAAGGTTTCAGTGATTTCGGCGATCACCTGAGCTTTCTGCTCAGAGGTAACGCCATCGCGGGTGATGCGTACGCTTACGAAAGGCATGAGAAATCTCCAGTGACCTGCCCCGCCGGGATGATGGGGAGGCGTTGGAGAGGAATGTAGGGGGTTGGGTCAGGGGGATAAAGGTGGGGGCGGGAACATCATTAGTTACGTGGTGTAATGATTACTGCGGAGAGAGGCGTTAAAACTGTTTGCATCAAAAATGTTAAATCGGCCAACCTCCAACTTTTGCAAATGTCGCCAAAGCTGGAGGAATTTTCATGCCAATCCAATACTTCGATAGCCCGTTTCATGTCACTCATAACGAGGAAGTTGCTAGCAAAATGGCGAGTGAAATGGAGCTTTCGATACTCATCGCTGATGGCATCCAAAAACCAGACGTAAAAGAGATTGAGGCCGCGGGTAGGCTAAACGTGACCTACTCGCGTGTTTCCGAACTCTCGACGGGTAAGATCGAATAATTACCATCGATGCAGGGACTTTAAAGGTCAACACTGACTGTAGGACTCATCTCCGTTTCATGTAGTCCGCTCGGTAACGTGTCGCTATTTCTCAGTTTTTGCGACACGTCCTGAGGACGTTTCGCTGACGACGACATGTGCGCTTTGAACCTCCTCTTTCTTGATCTCTGCGGGAGGAAGGGCTCGGCCAGTCTTCATCTCACGCACGGATTCCAGTAGATCCGCATAAAATCGATTATTTGTGCTCAAAAACGAACATAAATCAGACCTTTTGCATAAAAACGATTAGAAACCGGCCAAGTCAGTCTCAATTTCTAACAATTCTCGACCTCCCCCTCAAACCTCACTCACCTCAAACACAAACGAAATCCTCCGACTACTCGCACTCCACACATACCGAATATGTTTCCCCTGCTTCGGAATAGACACCGCCGGCGGTCGAAACGCCGCCACACATTCATGCCCAGGCAACCGAACGCTGTTGTAGAGCAATCCCCAAGACAACGTTTCCCGCAGTTGTCGGGCGAAGGCTTGGGACGGACCGTATGCAGTCGTGTCCGGATCATGAAGCTGCGGATAGTTCTGACGAATGTCATGCAGCGGTTTGACGACTTTGTTGACGTAAGTCCGCATGGTCAACTCAAGGTCCGGCTCATTGGTGGCGGCGAGGAAACGCTCTTGGTGGTAACTCGTTTCGGCAATGGCGGCAGCCTGGCTGCTGGCGGCGTAATAGACGCCAAACGTGCCATCGGTAAAGCGGCTGGTTTTGCCGATGTGGGTGAACGCGGCCATGACGGGCGTAGAGCCAGGGCCTGAAATCCGGTCTTCGGGGCGCACGCGAGAAAGCATGCCGGCCTCTTCCATCAATCGGTCATTGGTCAGTGCTTCGAGAGCGTAAGCGGTCGGCAGATCTTCGGGGTCGAGCACGTCTTCGAACAACGCGATCGGCGGGAAGCTGCTGTTGACGATCCGATAGGCCCGCGACCACTGCGGATCGGCCAGTTCCGGCGCCATCAACCGCGCACTCCGTCGAGGTAGCGGCGCACGTCAGCAATGTCCACGACGCGGCCGACCAGCATGTAATCCAAGGCCGTTTGGCCATTGAACGGCGCAGCGGTGTTTGGACTACTGACCCATTTATACGCGCGCTCGCGGCTGTTGCTGAAGATGATGCTCAGCGCCTTATGGATGCCCATCAGGTAGGAAATGCGCTCCAGGGTGTCATGGGGCAAACGCACGTTGGGCGGCAGGTGTTTGTACTTGTAGAACGTGGTGTTGCCGACTTTGCCCAACAGCGTGCGTTGTTGCTCGGCGCTGCAACCCCAGCGTTCCATGAGGTTGAAGAAGAACTTGAGCGCGACCCGGCCGGCTTCGGGGGAGTCGATTTGTTGCTGTGGGGTCAGGGCTGGGGATGAGGTAGGCACAGGGAGGCCTCCTTTAAAATATCGTAAGGTCAGCCTAGTACAGATGCGGATAATTGTGTGAATTTAATCCGCATGCGAACAGCCACCTTCTAACTCGCCGATCTAAAAATCCGTACAACCCTCACACTTTTTTTACCTCAATCACCCCCAAGTCACCAAAAACCCCGATCCTGTGTAAGCCTCCAGCCATCGGCTACGGAATCAATTCGCTACTAAAGCCGCGACAACTATGCTCAGGTGCAGGAATATAGCCGGCATAGGCGCCGGATAGGCCGCAAGGTACACAACAATTGCCAGCCCACTTTAGAGGGCATTACCCCATGGATAGCAGAACCTTACGCAACCTCATGCGCATCGTGCAGACCGGCTCGTTGTCGGCGGCGGCAGAGCATTCCTGTTTGACGGTGCAGGCGTTGGCCGCGCAGTTGAACAAGGTCGAAGAGCAGTTTGGTTTTCGCCTGTTTCGACGTTCCAACAAGGGCCTGACCCTGACCGCGCAGGGCACGGAGCTCACGCCGTATATAGACAAGGTCCTGGTCGCCACGCGACAGATGGAAGAGAAAGTCACTGCATTGAAGGTGCCCGGTCAGCGCACGCTGAAGGTGGCGTTGAATACCACGCTGTCGGAGGATTTCAATCGGCGAATGATCGGACGCCTGTTTGAGGTGTTTCCTGACCATCAACTGGAATTCTCCTACGCCGAGTCGATGGAAAACCTCAGTAAGCTGAAGAACGAAGACTTCGATCTGGCCGTGCTGATCGGCCCGCAAAAGCCTGGTTTACCGAGCATTGTGCTGCCGGATGTGCACGTTCAGGTGGTCGGCGCTCATTGTGGCCAGGAGAACGACCCACTGGTGTTGCTGGGCGATAAGCTTCAGGTGCGTCCGGCGGACGATTGTCCGTATTCCCACAGCTTTTTGCGCTTTCTTGACGCTGGTCTCGGCAATTATGAAACCGGTCAACGGACGATTTATTCCTGCAGCGAGACCCTGACGCTGTCGCTGATCACGCAAATGGACGGCCTCGGCATGGTGTCTCGCGAGGCGGCCCAGCGTAACGGCTTGACCATTTTTCCGGGTTTCGAGGATTTCCTCGAAGTGCGGCTGGCGATCAACAACCCTGACTTATCGGGTCAGGCGTTGAGTGATGTCGTCGATTTGCGCCTACATGAACGAGCCGAGCGCAATGTACGCAGCCGTCCCGACCGCCACACTCAGAAAGAGGTTTTTGCTGAAATACGCACATAACAACGTCGGAATCGCTGCATAGAATTCCGGGCGATCGAGCTGCACATGCTGGTCCTTGATTAACAAGGGCGTGAGGCTGATCGCAGCGACGATCGCCACTGGCAGGTATTCCAGCGCCCGGGCAACGAAGGGTGGCCAATGGTCGGTGTTCACTTGCAGCGGTAACGCGCGCGGCAGGAAGGTCACGGCCATCATCAGCACGACAACCAGAATCAGGAACGTTTGGTCAGGCATACACCCACCCCGCAGCCGACGAAAGTGGCAATAAACACATTAAACGGTGAGCTGCCGACCAGGCTGAGGGCGCCCATGCAGACGACCGCGGCCAGTGCGGCGATCAGCTTGTTGCGGGTGTTGCACAGTGACACCAGCACATAGAGCATCATCGCGGTCAGGGCGTAGTCGAGTTGGTACTTGATCAGGTGCGACGCGTACTGCGCGCAGATCGCCCCGAGCAAACCGCCGAGCACCCACGAGGTGTGGCAGAACAGGTTGAAGCCGATCAGGTAGCGCACGTTGACCGGCGCTCCGCTGCCCAGTTTCACACTGTGGAAGGCGAACGATTCATCGGTCAGCCCGCCGGCATAACACCAGCGCTCGAAACGACTGAGCCCCAACGCCCGCAAGGCCTTGGCCATGTAGACCGACATCAGCATGTGCCGCGCGTTGATCAAAAACGTGGTGAGGATGATCGTGGTCAGCGAAGCGCCGCTGGAGATCAGCGCCAGCGCGGCGAACTGCGAAGCGCCGGCATACACAAACAGGCACATCGCGACCGGTAACCACACGGGCAACCCGGCGTTGACGGCCATCAAACCAAACACAAACGACACCGTGAAGTAGCCGGCCACTACCGGGCTGGCTTCAGCAAACGTGCGCGAAGGCTGCGGCTCGACCATCAGCGGCTGGCTGCTGGACGTCTCATTCATAGATCCCTCTCAAATGTCGTTTCGCCGCGAGGCTCGCAAAAACCCTGGGCGGTCCAAAAGCGTTTGCCGGCAAGGTTAGCATCGTCGACGAACAGGAACATCCGCAGTACACCGACCCGTTTCATGTCCGCCGAAGCGGCTTCCACCAAGCGCTGGCCCACGCCTTGGGCGCGATACTGCGGGCTCACCGCTAAATGGTTGATGGTGCCACGGCTGCCGAGCATACCGCCCAGCACCGCGCCGACCACTTCGCCACTGAGGTCGAGCGCCAGGTACGCGGTGGTGGTCTTCTGCACCAACACACCGCGCAGGCATTTGGCGTCCTGCCACTCGCAGAACGACACTTCGTCGAACTGCCGGAAAAAGCGCTCCAGGCGCACAGCATCCTTTGCATTGGCCCGCCACATCATCACTGATGCAGAGGGGTTGTCCATGGGGTCGAGCTGTTCAGCGAACAATGTCGAAAGCGGTCCCGGGCCGCGAGAAGGAAATCGCCAGGATTTGCCGGTACGCCATGTCGTGGGAATGGGTATTTCGAGCCGGGGTCACGTAGTGGCGCATGTCGCGATCGAGGAAGAACGTGGTGTCGAGGATTTCCTGATAGGTCGTCGACGCCAGTTGCTCTTCGTGGGCGCTGTAGAGGCGGCTTTCGGCGCCGTCCACATTGTTACGTCCCCAGAAGTGCACACCGCTGAACGGGTAACCGTCGCAATGAATACCTTCAGGAGTGATTTCCAGTTGTTTGCCGGGTTTGATCTCAATGCGGATCTGATGGATCTGGCATTGCCAGATTTCATCGTGCAATTCCGGCGGCAGGACGTTTTTGTACACTTCAAAATCGATATCGATGAGGCTGCGCATCACCGGCGAATTGATCACTTCATCGGAGAAGTCCTGGAAGTGGCGAACCATTCCACCGACGTAGCTGTTGTTGGCTTTGGACTGAACATAGGCACGGTGCTCCAGCTGCTTCAAGTCGCGGGTCACCGGGTTGTATTCGAAGTCACTGTAGCGACGGAAACGCATTCCGGATTCGGACTGGCCGTAATAGCTGTCCGGCTCCATGTTTTCCCAACTTCTGGTCAGTCTGACGAAGTCGGCGAAATGACCGTAGAGATTGAAGTCACCACCCTGGACGTTGACAAATTTGTCGCGCCTTAGCGATTCGCCAACTTCTCTGTTTAAAACGATCATTACTAGTCTCCGCTGCATTTAGCGGCTCAATCTAGTATCTGCAGGATTTTCGGCCCATGAGAAAGAATTTCAGGCATATCAAGCGTTGCTTTAAACGCGGTAAAAAGATGCTTTGAATCGACTTTTTTATGCCAAAAGAGGCGTCTTTAGAACGTTTTTACAAAAAATCAGCAAAAAAAACCCCGAGCCATTCGGGGTTTTTAGTGAGTTTTATCAACTCAGCCGATCATCAGAAGATGTTGATCGGGTAATCCACGAACACACGTACTTCGTTACCGCTGACGTTGTACTCGCTGGATTTCTGCGACACGCGCAGGATCGAGCTGCGCAGTTTCACGCTCAGGTCTTTGGCCGGGCCACTTTGCACGACGTACTTGAACTGGTTGAAGATCTCGCGCTCGGTCCCGCCTTCGCTGGTGGACGTGGTGATGTTGTCACCGCGCACATAGGCGAAGTTGTAGCTCAGACCCGGCACGCCGAAAGCGCCGAAGTCCAGGCCGTAGCCCAGTTGCCAGCTGCGTTCGTCTTCAGCATTGAAGTCGGACCAGTAAGAGTTGGACAGGTAGATGGTGTTGCCACCGTCGCCGACACGACCCTGGTCTTTCTGATAGCCGCCGTAGGCGTAGCCCAGGTTGCTGTCGCCAGTGCTGCGCTGGTGAGCAACGGTGAACGAGTGCGGGCCGGTGGCAAAAGTCGCTGCCAGGCTCCAGATCTTGTTGTCGTCGCCGGTGATACCGTTTTCACGGACGTAGGAATCGTCCAGCTTGGTGCGGTAGCCGTTGAAGTCCAGGGTCAGGGACTGATCCTTGTCGATCGGGAACACGTAATTGGCGTTCACGTATTGCTTCTTCAGCACGTCTTCGACGTCGGAAGCGTAAACCGCAGCCTTGAACTGTTCGGTGAACTGGTAGCTACCGCCCAATACGTTGATCGACTTCAAGCCACCACTGTCACGGCCTTCAGCGCTCTTACGCGATTCGGCGGTGAAGCGACCGGCGTTCAGCACCAGGCCCTGGATCTCTTTGGAGGTGATCAGCGTGCCGGTGTAGCTTTCTGGCAGCAGGCGCGAGTTGTCGTAGTTCAGCACCGGCAATTCCGGCATCTGGTCGCCGTAGGTCAGCGTGGTGCTGGACAGACGGAACTTGACCGCTGCGCCGCCCTTGGAAAGGTCGTTGGCCGGGCTGCCGCTGTCGCCCTTTTTGAAGAAATCGATACCTTGGGCACCGCTGCGATCTTCGCTGCGCTCCAGGTTAAGTGCGTACAGACCGAAAGCATTCACACCGACACCGACGGTGCCTTGGGTGAAACCGGACGAGAACGTACCGATGGCCGCTTGGCCCCACTCGGATTTATCCGGGTTGCCGTCTTTGTAGTCACGATTGATGTAGGCGTTGCGCAGCAGCACTTTGAGGCTGCTGTCTTCAACAAAACCCTTGGATTCGGCCTGGTCGTTAGCCATGGCTTGTGTAGCGCTCAACATCCCCAGAGCGATCAGGCTGATTCGCTTGTTCAACATATTATTTTCCTTATTACCGGTTGATACGCGCTGTGCCGAACGGCTGAAACGGCGCTGTCGCGCTCTTTTTTCACCCAAAAACAAAAAGGCCCGCCCACGAAAAATCGCGGCGGGCCTTTTATTGTTTTGTGAGTCGTGGCGGTCGGCCACAGGCGTTGGCGCGAATCCTATCCGCGCCCTTAACCCTGTGTCAATTTCATGAATCGTCTGTGAATAGGTGAAAAACGTCTAAGAAATCAGTTGCCTGCGAGCGCCAGTTGCACGGTATGGCTGTCAACGAACTGCTCGAAGTGGGTGACTTTGCCATCGGCCAAGGTCCACAAATGCGCGACGCGCGCATTCATCGGGCGGCCGGTGGCTTTGTAGGTTCCGCTGTAGTTGCCGTAGGCAAACACCTTGTCGCCCTGTGCGACGTAGTTCTCGACCTTGAACTGAAAACCTTCCCATTCGGTGGCCAGGCGCTTGAAGACGTTTTCGACGATGGCGTCGAAACCCACGTAGGTGCCGGCGTAGGGGAAACCTGCAGCCTCGGTCCATTGCGCATCAGCGGCCAGGGCGGCGGCGGTGTTGCGCGCGTTTTCCTGGGAGTTCGCGCCTTCGTAAGTGCTTTTGATCAGGCTCAGGTTATCCATGGGTCACTCCAGGTGAAATCAGTGGGCGCAGCCGTCGAGGCCACAGGCTTGAAGCTCGGACGAAGACGCTTGGGTTGGCAACGACTGACGCAGCCAGGCCGCAAAGGCTTCTGGCTTGCCCAGCCATGGGCCGATGTCGATCAAGGTGAATTGGCCATTCTGTTCCAGGGCGAAGGTCGGGAAGCCTTGGCCGCCGACTTTGGCTAACAGTGCGCGGCTTTCCTTGATGTGGTGATCGGTCCCGGCTTGCTCGTAAGCGGCCTGGAACGCTTGAAGTTCGAGGCCCAGACCCTTCGCGAGTTCAAACAACACCGCTTCGTCGGCGATACGTCGCCCTTCCACGTAATGGGCGGTCTGCAAACGGCCCAGCAATTCCAGTCCACGGCCGGCGATCTGCTCGGCGGCCAGCACCGCAGCCGTCGGCGGTGTGGAATCGAAGACTGCGCTTTCATCGCGCAGCAATCCTTCGAAATAGGCCTCACCGAACGGCTGGCCGGTGTATTCGGCGATGCGCCGATCATGGGGCATCACATAGTTGCGCAATTGTGGCGAGACGATCTGGCGATTGGCGCCGCTCATCATCCCACCTCCATGGGCAATCACTGGCAGGACGGTTTGGGCCGCTTGCACCAACGGTTTTGCCCCGTAGCACCAGCCACACAACGGGTCGTAAATGTAATGAAGGATCATGGGAAGGCTCCGGCAAAGAAGTAGGAAAACTCGATGCCGGCAGACTAGTCCTCAGGCCGTTGCGGAAAAACGCCGGAATGGATTTCAGTCTGTTTCAAGAATCGGTCGAATGCCTGGGGTGACCGACAACCGCAACGACTTGAGCCCGAAGCGGACCCGACCAGACTCCACCCAACCTGTGGGAGCGGGCTTGCTCGCGAAGAGGCCGTGTCAGTCGATAGAGATGTCGCCTGACAGACCGCTTTCGCGAGCAAGCCCGCTCCCACAGTTGATCTCCAGTGATCAAAAAAATCTTCGCCCATAAAAAAGCGCCGCCTTCCCGGCAGCGCTTTTATCAATCCGTTGTTTTTCTTTTTTATCCTTCCATCACATCCCACAACGCTTCCAGCTCCGCTTCGCTGAATAAACCAGCGGGGTAGCGCTCGATCATCATCCGGCGCGGATCAGGTTCTCTGATCTGACGCGTTCCATTGGATTTCAACCAGTGCGCAAGGATCTGGAGCGATTCGCTATTGACTGCCAGGGGATGCAATGTCCGCTCGCTCACTACATTCACTTCGGCGTTCATTTCAGCGCTCTCTCCCGGTTTGTGAGCGGCTAACTTATCCAAGGTTTATGACAGAACATCGCAGCTCTCCCCTCCCTGTTTTGCACCATCACAGATACAAGAGCTGTGCCAATATTTCTTAGGTGTCGATGAGTGGATACAAAAAAGCCCGCAGTCCTGACGGGCTGCGGGCTTTCTCTCATGCGCTGTGCGGCAATTGCTGCCTGGTTGAATATGCAATCAACTCAAGCTGTTACAACCCCACTCACTCCTTGTGCGGCGCGGGCTGCTGTTGGGTAAGGCAGTGGATGTTCCCGCCTCCCAGTAACAGTTCGCGGCCCGGCACCATCACCACTTCGTGCTGCGGAAACAGGCCCTGAAGAATCTCTTTCGCCGGGCCATCCAGCGGGTCGTCGAAGCTTGGTGCGATGATGCCGCCGTTGACGATCAGGAAGTTCACGTAGGAACCGGCCAGACGAACGGTCGGATTGCGCTCCTGTGTGCCGTCCACCGGATCGACACCCGCGCACTCTTCCTCGGTTGCATACAGCGGCCCCGGAATCGGCATTTTGTGCACCGTGAATGGGCGACCTTTGGCGTCGGTGCTGCTTTCCAGCACTTTCATCGCCGCCTGGCAGCGCGGGTAGTTCGGGTCCTGCGGGTCATCGGTCCAGGCCAGCAATACTTCGCCTGGGCGCACGTAGCAGCAGAAGTTATCCACATGACCGTCGGTTTCGTCGTTGAACAAACCGTCCGGCAGCCAGATGATTTTATCCACAGCCAGATTCGCGCTGAGCACCGCTTCGATGTCTGCACGGTTGAGGTGCGGATTACGATTGCGGTTGAGCAGGCATTCTTCGGTGGTGATCAGCGTGCCTTCGCCATCGACATGAATAGAACCGCCTTCGAGCACGAAGCCCTCGGTGCGGTAGCGCTGGCTGCGCTCGATCTCAAGGATCTTGCCGCCCACCTGCGAGTCACGGTTCCACGGCGAGTACAGACCGCCATCAAAACCGCCCCACGAGTTGAAGTCCCAGTTCACACCACGGACTTCACCACTGTTATTGATGACGAAGGTTGGGCCGGTGTCGCGGACCCAGGCGTCGTCGCTGGACATCTCGACAACACGAATATTCGGCACATCCAGACGGGCGCGGGCGTTTTCGTACTGACCGGCGGAAACCGCGACGGTCACCGGCTCAAAACGGGCGATGGCCTTGGCCACTGCGACGTGTGCGGTTTGCGCCGGCTTGCCGCCGAGGCGCCAATTGTCCGGGCGCTCGGGCCAGATCATCCAGGTCTGGGTTTGTGCTGCCCACTCGGCCGGCATGTAGAAGCCGTCGTCGCGTGGGGTGCTGTGTAATGTGGTCATGGGATCAGGACTCCAGGGAACCGTCGAGGGTTTTGATCGCATTGTATAGGTTCGGGCGACGATCACGGAACGAGCCCCAAGCACTGCGGATGTGCTCCAGCTCGTCGAGGTCGAAACTTTGAACCAGCACGCCTTCTTCGGTCTGGTTGAGTTCCTGGACCTTCTCGCCAAACTGGTTGGCGATGAACGACGAGCCGTAGAAGGTAATGTCGTAGCCGTCCTGCTCTTCGTTGCCGATGCGGTTGCTGGCGATCAGCGGCATCAGGTTGGCGCCGGCATGGCCCTGTTGCACACGCTGCCAGTGGTCACGGGAGGAAATGGTCTTGTCGTGCGGCTCGCTGCCGATGGCGGTAGGGTAGAACAGGATTTCCGCGCCGAGCAACGCCATGCTGCGGGCGCACTCCGGGAACCACTGGTCCCAGCAAATGCCCACGCCGATTTTCGCGTAACGGGTGTTCCAGACTTTGAAGCCGGTATCGCCCGGGTTGAAGTAGTACTTCTCGTGGTAGCCAGGGCCGTCCGGGATGTGGCTTTTACGATAAATCCCGAGGTTGGCACCGTCGGCATCGATGATCGCGATGCTGTTGAATCGCGCGCGGCCGGCCAGTTCGTAGAAGCTGATCGGCAGCACCACTTGCAGTTCTTTGGCGACTTTCTGGAAGTGCTTGATGGCGATGTTGTCTTCGACGGTTGTGGCCAGTTGCAGGTATTCAGGGTTCGGTTTCTGGCAGAAGTACGGAGCCTCGAACAGTTCCTGGATCAGGATGATCTGCGCACCTTTGGCCGCGGCCTCACGGACCAGCTTCTCAGCGGTCTCGATGTTGGCTTCAAGGTCCCAGGAACAAGCCATCTGGGTAGCGGCGACGGTAACGATACGGCTCATGAATCATCTCCTGGGCAATTGCTTGAAGGTCGAGTGTGACGACGACCAATGACAGAAAGAGAAGCACCGGGCGTGGTTGATCACACCGTGGGCAATGGCGACTTTATAGCCGATAAATATCTGCTTTAAAAGCTATTGATATGCCTTCTGTCTAAATTAACCCATATAAAGCCGATAACAATCGAACTTAAACACCATCCCTGCTCGCGATAGCGGTGGCCCAGTCAGCATCAATGGTGCATGTTCCACCGCTATCGCGAGCAGGCTCACTCCCACAATAGGGGTAGGTGTTTACAGGCCCTCTGCGAGCACCTTCGAGAGCATGTCGACAAAGAAATCCACGCTCTGGCGCGAGGTCACCATCGGCGGTTTGATCTTCAGGACGTTCAGATAATCGCCAGTCGGCTGCATGAAAATCCCCAGCTCACGCAACCGGTCACACAGCGCCGTGGTTTCTTCAGTCGCCGGCTCCAGGGTTTCACGGTTACGGATCAGCTCCACACCCAAGTAGAAGCCCGACCCATGTACCGCACCCACCAACGGATGAGTTTCGATCAGCGCTTCAAGCCGTTGCTTGAAATAGCCACCGACGACCTGTGCGTTCTCCCAAAGCTTTTCCTCTTCCATCACATCGAGCACCGCCATGCCGATCTGGCAACTGACCGGGCTGCCGCCCGCCGACGAGAAGAAGTAACCCTCGGCCTCCAGCGCTTCAGCGATTTCCCGGCGGGTGATCACTGCGCCCAGTGGCTGGCCGTTGCCCATGCCCTTGGCCATGGTGATGATGTCTGGCACCACGCCCTGCTCTTCAAACCCCCAGAAGAAGTGGCCCATGCGCCCGTAACCGACCTGCACTTCGTCGGCGATGCACACACCGCCCTGAGCGCGGACCAACGCATACACCTGCTGCAAATACCCAGGCGGCAACGAGATACCGCCGGCATTGCCATAAACCGGTTCGCAGATGAAACCGGCCAACTGGCGTTTCTGCTCGGCGATTTTCGCCAGGTTGTGTTCGACACTGCGCACATAGTCCGGCGCGCTGTCCGGGCCACGGAATTCGCCGCGATAGGTGTTCGGCGCAGTCACCGGATGCACCCAGTCAGGGCGGCTGCTCAAGGCTTTCGGGTTGTCGGCAATCGAGGTCGAGACCGCGTCCGCGCCCACCGTCCAGCCGTGATAGGCCTCGAGCACGCTGAGCATGTCCCGACCGCCGCTGTAGGCCCAGGCCAAGCGAATCGCCAGGTCGTTGGCCTCGCTGCCACTGTTGACCAGGAATACCCGGTCCATGGAATCCGGCGACAACTTCAACAGGCGCTCGGAGAACTCGGCAACCGCCGCGTAGTTAAACCGCGAGTTGGTGTTGAGCATCGACCACTGACGGCTGGCGACGGCAGCCATGCGTGGATGACCGTGCCCCAGCACCGCGACGTTGTTGAGCATGTCGAGGTAGGAGCGGCCCTGCATGTCGATCAGGTGATTGCGCCAGCCGCGCTCGATGCGTGGCGGGTCGACGTAATAGTGTTTTTGGGTGCGGGCGAAACTGGCGTCGCGACGGGCCAGCAATGTCTGCGAATCAAGCTCTGCTTCAGCGTCACAGGCCAGCCCGAGCAAGGCTGCGGGCGAAGGGCACAACGCTTGCCAGGCCGCCGCGCGTGACGGCGTACAAAACAACGGAGCGTTGAGCGAAGCCACACGGCTCAACTGCACGACCAAAGACCCGCTGACCGAACCCAGCACCTGACCTTTGACCAGCGCCGCACCGGTATGCAGCGACGGCGTGACGCCCCACAGACGCACGCTCAGTTGCGGGCCATCCAGTTGCAGCACACCCACTTCCGGCTGGTGGACGACACCGGCAAACGGTGACTCGACCGTCGTACCGTGGGGCACTCGTAGCTCGACGTGCAGCGGGCAAGTGTCCGGTTCTGCGGCACTGTCCGGCCGGGTACGGGACAAACGATATTGACCATAACGGCTAGCCGCCAAACCGTGGGCTGCCGCCGCTTCGGTCAGCAGACGCCGATCGATACCCGCTTGCTCCCAGTTACCAGCCTCGAAATGTGGACTGAGCACGCCCAGATCGATCAAGGCAAACTCGCACCCCACCAGACCCGGCAATAACGGCGCAAACCCTTCCCTGCCAATACTCGGCAGGCTCTGGCCGACGGCGGTCAGGATCGCCGCTTCCATCAGCGCCAACGGCACCGATGTAGCAACGCGGAAAATTTCCCACTCATGAGTGAGATTGTCGCGACTGTAGGCGTTGCCCGGATCGATGCTGACCTGCTGCTCGCCACTGAGCACCAGCACCGCCGCGCGGGCCACGATCAGCGGCCAGAGCGCCAGCAGCTCTTCATACTGCAACGGATTGACCGCGTGATAGGCCTGAACCGCCGGCAAGATGTAAAACGGATCGCCATCGGCGTGATGCAGCAGCGCCGCGCACGTCACCGACAGATCGGTAATGCGCCAGGTACGAATCAGATCGCCAAAATCGATCACCCCTTGCAACTGCCACTGGCGTTTTGAATCCCGCTGCCAGACCACGTTGTCGTCGGTAACGTCCATGTGAATCGCCTGCACCGGCAGCTTCGCCACTAACGGCAGCAAACGTCGTTCTGCCTGTTCGGCGGCCTCGGCAATCAACGCGCGTTGCTGATCATCCTGGATGACTGGCAACAAATGGGCGATCAATGCGTTGGCGTGGCGGGCGTCCCATTGAAGGGTACGTTCAAGGCCTGGATGGTCGAAAGCGGCCAAGGCCAGATCCATTTCGCCGCAGAGCCGGCCAAATCCGGCTACCACCGATCCCGGCAAGTAATCGAGGTGCGTCAACGACTGGCCTTCAATGTAATCCAGCAGCCGCATATGGACAGGCTGACCGCCGACTTCCAGCGAGAGCAGGTCTGCGCCACTGTTGGCTGGAATCACCCGCGGCACATCCACACCGCTATGTTCGGCCAAATGCTTGAGCCCTGCGTGCTGGGCCTGCAACTCGAGCGCCGAGTAGTCGCCACGACAAATTTTCAGGACGAAACGACCGCGATCGCTGTCGACGCGAAAGTTGAGATCCTGCTGACTGCCCAAGGGCTGCAATACCCCGTTCAACCCGTAATGTGCCTGCAACAGCTCTAGTGCTTGCTCCGCGGACACTTGCGGGCTGGGCAAACTGACACGGTGAAGCAACGTGGCGAGCGGCATACAACGACCCCTGAGTTTTATTAGGCGCCTATATCGCCACTGCTCGGAGCGATACGCAACCCCCTTCAAACCGGCGGCCTCTCAGTTGAATTTTCCTACGTACATCAGGGATTACCTGAATTGTCCTCACCCCAACCTGCGGCCAGAATGAACCCTCTCACCTTTAAAGGTACAAACAACCACCATGACAATGCGGCGCCTTGCACTATCAAACAAAAAAATCCGCAACATCGCGCGTCGACTCAAAGCACTTGCAGCCTGGTCCTGTCGCTTCGAAGGGTATTTCCCTGACGACCTCTCTCTCGATCAGAAATACCGCAACTGGAAGATTCCGGTTGTCACGACGCTGGTAGAGGGAAAACAAGCTACTCCTGCCATACGCAAGGAATGCGCTCAGCAGATGATCGACGCAGCCCACCGTATGCTTCAGGCCAGGCCGGAAAACACCATCGACTGTCGAGTAGTCGCGGTCATTTGCCTACCTGAAATGTTTAGCAGCGAAATCTGCATTTACGCCGACCTGGAATACCACAGAGGTCATATACCGTCGCTCGACAGCGAGCTCTGTCGAACTGACAAAAGCCTCGCGGCGGAATGGGGTCTGACGCTTGCGGACAACGTGAAGGAAAGAGGATTGCGCTATACCTATAAGGATACTGACGGACGGCCTTATGAGATTGAACGGTGGTATTTCGGCGAAGTTGATTAACGATCTGAAGACCACAGCCTTTTGTCGATGAATCCGTGGCTTAGAGAATTTTATCGTCTGTACGACCGCACCACTCGCACCGGCCAGCGCTTTGCGCAAGAATGTCGGTCATCAATGCCCATTGACGGAGAAACCCTATGAATGTAGTCACCACCGACCTGCCCGGTGTACTGATCATCGAGCCCAAGGTATTTGGTGACGAGCGCGGTTTTTTTACGAAAGCTTCAACGCCAGGGCTTTCGAAGAAGCGACCGGCCTGGGCGATCAATTCGTACAGGACAACCATTCGCGTTCGCAAAAAGGCGTACTGCGTGGCCTGCATTACCAACTGGAAAATACCCAAGGCAAGTTGGTTCGTGTCACTGCCGGTGAAGTGCTCGACGTGGCCGTGGACATCCGTCGCAGCTCGCCGAACTTTGGCAAATGGGTTTCGGTGCGTTTGTCCGCCGACAATTATCGCCAACTATGGGTGCCAAAAGGTTTTGCTCACGGATTCGTGGTGCTGAGCGAGTTCGCCGAGTTCCTCTACAAAACCACTGACTACTACACCCCGGCGGCTGAGCGCGCCATTCGCTGGGACGACCCGGACCTGGCTATCGACTGGCAACTGGACGAAGCGCCAAAACTATCGGGCAAGGATGCGTCTGCCACGTTCTTCACGGACGCTGAGGTCTTTTCCTGAAACGCTGTCTGAAACTTCATTTCAACAGCACGCCGGCCCCGGTTACGCAGACTGCGCCCGCAACCCTAGGCATAATGCGCCTGTCCCCCCAGGCGCTAGATGCTCATGACTCCAACCCTCCCCCGCAGACCCCGCTGGCGCAGCCTGGCCCTGCTCGCGCTGTGCCTGGCGCCGTTGCTGTGGCCGCTGCAGCATCTGGCCGAGCGTTACTACCGTAGCGAGCTGGCCGGGCAGAACCGTCAGACCCTCGACCTCTACGTCGCCAACCTGCTGGGCACCCTGCACCGCTATGAAGTACTGCCACAGATTCTCGGCGACCTGCCCGCCCTGCGCGCCGTACTGGGCGCGCCCGACGATGGCGTCACTCAGGGCAACGCCAACCGCTTGCTGAAAAACATCAGCGCCCAGACCGGCGCCGAAGTCATGTACCTGATGGACACCACCGGCAAGACACTGGCGGCCTCAAACTGGGACAAACACGACAGTTTCGTCGGGCGTAATTTTTCCTTCCGGCCGTACTTCAGCGAAGCCATGGCCGGGCGGCTCGGGCGCTTTTTCGGGCTGGGCACCACCTCGGCCAAACGTGGTTACTTCTTCGCTGCCGCCGTACGCGAGGGTGAGAAAGTCGTCGGCGTGCTGGTGGTCAAGGTCGATCTCGATCACACCGAAAGCCTCTGGGGCAAAACCCCCGAACAACTGCTGCTGACCGATCACAACGGCGTGGTCATTCTCACGTCGCGGCCCGAGTGGCGTTTTCGCTCCACCCGCGACTTGAGTGATGAAGAGAACAAAGCCATCACCGCGATCCAACCCTACCCGACCCGCGATTCCAGGCCGTTGAAGCTCAACACCAACGCTTGGTTAACCCAGACCCAGCGGATCGAGGAAACCGGCTGGAGCGTCAGCATCCTTGCGCCCCGCACCCTGATCGACCGCCCGGTGCGCACGGTCGTGGCCATCGGTGGCGCGACGCTGCTGGTATTGATGCTGTTGCTCGGTCTGATGATGCAGCGCCGCCGCCATTATCTGGAGCGGATCGCCTTCGAAGCCAAGGCCCGCCGCGAACTCGAAGACCGGGTGGCCGAGCGCACCAGCGACCTTGAAGGCCTCAACCGACGCCTGAAACAGGAAGTGCTGGAACGCGAACACGCCCAGCAAGAACTGGTGCGCGCCCAGGATGACTTGGTACAGGCCGGCAAGCTGTCGGCACTGGGGACGATGTCGGCGAGCATCAGCCACGAACTCAATCAACCGCTGGCGGCGATCCGCAGCTACGCAGAAAACGCCGAAGTGTTACTCGATCATCAGCGCACCGACGATGCCCGCGGCAACCTCAAGCTGATCAGTGAACTGACCGGGCGCATGGCCTCGATCATTGCGCACCTGCGCGCCTTCGCTCGCCGCGATCGCCACGCCCCGGAAAGCGTCGCCCTGCAACCAGCGCTGGATGACGCCCTGGCGTTACTGGCCAAGCGTCGACGGAGCATGGAAGTCGAGCTGATCCGTGACCTGCCAGCCGCCACGCTGTGGGTCGAGGCCGGGGAAACCCGATTGCGTCAGGTGCTCGGCAACCTATTGGCCAACGCCCTCGACGCCCTGACCGAAAAAGGTCCGCCGCGCAAACTCTGGCTGAGTGCCCAATCCACCGCCGACGGCGTCAACCTGTACATTCGCGACAACGGCCCCGGGTTTTGCCTGGAAGCGCTGGGTCGCGCCGGCGAGCCCTTCTACACCACAAAGACCCGCACTCAGGGTCTTGGGCTGGGGCTGGCGATCTGCGACACCCTGATGCGCGCCTTCGGTGGTGAACTGTCGTTCGCCAACCATAAGGAGGGCGGCGCCCTGATTACCTTGAAGCTACGCGCAGGCGCACCCGGCGTGAGCCTGCAACCGTCCGAGGACCGAAGTGCATGACCATCGATAACCGCATCCAGGTCGTGTTGATCGACGATGATCCGCACTTGCGCCAGGCCTTGAGCCAGACCCTGGACCTGGCCGGCCTGAAGATCCTGCCGCTGGCCGAAGCCAAGGGCCTGGCCGGGCAACTGGAGCGCGACTGGCCGGGCGTTGTGGTCAGTGACATCCGAATGCCGGGCATGGACGGCCTCGAGTTGCTGAGCGAACTCCACGCCCAAGACCCGGAGCTACCGGTGCTGCTGATCACCGGCCACGGCGATGTTCCGCTGGCCGTGCAAGCGATGCGCGCCGGGGCCTATGACTTTCTGGAAAAACCTTTCGCCAGCGACGCCCTGCTCGACAGCGTGCGCCGCGCCCTGGCCTTGCGCCGGCTGGTACTGGACAACCGCAGCCTGCGCCTGGCCCTGAGCGACCGCAATGAATTGAGCGCCCGACTGGTCGGGCAATCGGCGCCGATGCTGCGTTTGCGCGAGCAAATCGGTGCACTGGCGGCGACCAGGGCCGACGTGTTGATACTCGGTGAAACCGGTGCCGGTAAAGAAGTGGTGGCCCGGGCGCTGCACGACTTGTCGAGTCGTCGTAACGGCCCGTTCGTGGCGATCAACGCCGGGGCGCTGGCCGAATCGGTGGTGGAAAGCGAGCTGTTCGGTCACGAGCCCGGCGCGTTTACCGGCGCGCAAAAACGCCGCATCGGCAAGTTCGAATTCGCCAATGGCGGCACGTTGTTCCTCGATGAAATCGAAAGCATGACCCTGGATGTGCAAGTGAAACTGCTGCGCATGTTGCAGGAGCGCGTGGTCGAACGTCTCGGCGGCAATCAACTGATCCCGTTGGACATCCGCGTCATCGCCGCCACCAAGGAAGACCTGCGCCAGGCCGCCGATCAAGGGCGCTTCCGGGCCGACTTGTATTACCGGCTGAACGTCGCACCGCTGCGCATTCCACCGCTGCGCGAACGTGGCGAAGATGCACTGGTGCTGTTCCAGCATTTCGCCGACGAAGCCAGCACCCGCCACGGTTTACCGCCCCACGAACTGCAGCCGGGGCAACGGGCGCTGTTGCTGCGTCACGCCTGGCCGGGCAACGTGCGCGAACTGCAAAACGCCGCCGAACGCTTTGCCCTGGGACTGGAACTGGAACTGGACAACAGCGCGCCGCAGGGCGGCGTCAGCACCACGGTGGAAGTGGTTAGCGGTGGCCTGAGCGAGCAGGTGGAAAACTTCGAAAAAACCCTGATTGCCGCCGAACTGGCGCGCTCTCACAGCTCGGTGCGCAGCCTCGCCGAGGCCTTGGGCATTCCGCGCAAGACCCTACACGACAAGCTGCGTAAACACGGCCTGAATTTCGCCGACGGTGGCCCCAGCAGCCAAACCGACGACCTTGATTGAATCCAACCGCAGAGGCTATGCATGAATCGCGACAGTCGTTATCTGGAATCAATCCTGCACCACGACATCCCGCTCACCCGGGACATGGGCCTCAAGGTGCTCGACTGGCACGACCAGCAACTGCGCCTGCACTTGCCGCTGGACGCCAACGTCAATCACAAGAGCACCATGTTCGGCGGCAGCCTGTATTGCGGCGCCGTGCTGGCCGGTTGGGGCTGGCTGCATTTGCGTCTGCGTGAAGAAGGCATTGAAGACGGGCACATCGTGATTCAGGAAGGGCACATCAGCTATCCGCTGCCAGTGACGACCGATGCCACGGCAATTTGCCAGGCGCCGAGTGCGGCGGTCTGGAAGAAGTTTTTGGCGATGTATGAGCGCTATGGGCGGGCGCGATTGACACTGCATTCACGGATTGTGAATGTCGGGACAGAAGAAGATGCGGTGACGTTTACGGGGCAATACGTGCTGCACCGCTGAACCGGAACCGCCACACAACCTGTGGGAGCGGGCTTGCTCGCGAAGGGGCCATCAGATTCAACATCAATGTTGACTGATACACCGCTTTCGCGAGCAAGCCCGCTCCCACAAGGGTCTTGCTTAACGGGCTGGCATTTGGACAAGCCACTTCGACGCGGTCAGGAACGCGCCAGCGCCAGCAGTTTCTCGCGCCACGCAGCCTTCGCCGGCAACGCCAAAAAGAACTCATTCAGCAGAGATTCCCGCGCCGGATAACTAAACGGCGCACCACTCAAATCCAGCACCTCACCGCCCGCCCCTTCCAGCACACCTTGCGCCGCCGCGGTGTCCCACTGAGACGTCGGCGCCAGGCGCGGATAACAATCCGCCGCCCCTTCCGCCAACATACAAAATTTCAGCGAACTGCCGAAGTTCGCCAATTGCAGCTCACCCAGGCTCTCACTCAACCCCGCCAGCAACCGCTCCTGTTCAGGGCTGGAATGTCGACGACTGGCGACCACGGTAAACGCCTCGCCCGCCGCCGGTACGTCGCGAACCTGAATCGGCAACGGTGTTTCGCCTGCATCACCCCGCCACGCCCCCAACCCGGTGCCACCGACATAGAAACGCCCGTTGGTCGGCATCGACACCACGCCAAACACCACGCGGCCCTGCTCGATCAGCGCGATGTTGACGGTAAATTCTTCACTGCCGGAGATGAACTCTTTGGTCCCGTCCAACGGGTCCACCAGCCACCAACGCTGCCACCCGGCGCGTACGCTTTGGGGGATGTTGGCGTCTTCTTCGGAGAGTATCGGAATGCTCGGATCCAGCGCGGTTAGCCCATCCACGATCACATGGTGAGCTGCCAAATCAGCCGCCGTCACCGGCGAGCTATCGGACTTTGCAGTAACAGCAACGTCGTTTCGCCAAAACGGCAGGATCGCGTCACCCGCCTTCAATGCCAGTTCAACCACTGGCGCCATCAACGGATGGGGAAAATTCAAATTCATGGCAAAAACACCCCACGTTGGGTCAATAAGTCTCGGGCCAGATACAGCGCCGCCAAGGCACGGCCCTCAGTGAATTGCGGGTTCTGGGCCAAGGCCGACAACTCACGCAGGTTGACCTTGTCCACCCGCATCGGCTCGGGCTCGTCACCCTCAAGGCTTTCTTCGTACAGATCGGTGGCCAAGACCACCTGGATCTTCTGGCTCATGTAACCGGGCGACAACGACAACTCGGTCAGATGCTCCAACTGCCGTGCGCCATACCCGGCCTCTTCCTTGAGCTCGCGTTCGGCGGCGGCCAGCACGTCTTCGCCGGGCTCGATCAATCCTTTGGGCAAGGACAGTTCGTATTCATCGGTGCCGCCGCAATACTCTTCGACCAGCACCGCGTGATCGGCATCGAGCATCGCCACAATCATTACCGCGCCATACCCGGCACCCTTGCCGACCAGACGCTCGTAAGTGCGCTCCACGCCATTGGAAAAGCGCAGCTTGAGCTCTTCGACGCAGAATAAACGGCTGGTGGCGACGATCTCGCGGGCGAGTACGGTGGGTTTCTGGCGCATAGACGGCTCCTTGGCGTGAACGCGTTACTATACCCGGCCTATCCTGATTGTTTACCTCGGATATCTTTTTTACCGCTGGAGAAGTTCTTTATGTCCCTGCTGCCCTGGCGCGACATCGACACTGTTCTGCTGGATATGGACGGCACGCTGCTGGACCTGCACTACGACAACCATTTCTGGATGGAACACCTGCCGCAGCGCTATGCCGAGTTGCACGGGGTGAGCCGGGCCATGGCGGAAATGGAATTGCAGCCGCTGTTCGAACGCAACGCCGGCCAGTTGCAGTGGTACTGCCTGGATTTCTGGAGCGCCGAGCTGAAAATTCCGGTGCGCGAGCTGAAGCTGGAAACCGCTCATCTGATTGCCCTGCGCCCGGATGCGGATACGTTTCTGGCGGCGATCAAACAGGCTGGCAAGCGTGTGGTCATGATCACCAACGCGCATCGTGATTCGCTTTCGTTGAAGCTGGAGCGAATTGAACTGGCGCCGTATTTCGAGCGGTTGATCAGCTCGCATGATTACGGTTTCGCCAAGGAGAACCCGCAGTTCTGGGATGCCTTACAAGCGGATATCGATTTTGATCCGGCACGCAGTCTGTTTATCGACGATACGTTGCCGATCCTGCGCAGTGCGCGCAATTTTGGTGTGGCGCACTTGTTGGCCGTGCGTGAGCCCGATAGCCGTAAAGGGCCGAAGGACACGGCGGAGTTTGCGGCGGTTGGGGATTATCGCGAGTTGATTGAAGGCCTTTAAAGCCTCAGGCGGTCATTGTGGCGAGGGGCTTGCCCCCGTTCGGCTGCGCAGCAGCCGCAGAGATTTTGGGGCCGCTTCGCAGCCCAACGGGGGCAAGCCCCTCGCCACAAATCTCAAGCCTTATTCAGGAATCCGCAACGACTGCCCCGGATAGATCTTGTTCACATCCTTGAGCATTGGTTTGTTGGCGTCGAAGATTTTCTGATACTTATTGGCGTCGCCGTACACACGCAGGGAAATTTTACTGAGGCTGTCGCCCGCCACGACCGTGACAAACTTCGCGGCCACCACCACCGGCCCGGTCACGGTGATCTGATCGTCCACATTGCCGACGCCGGCGATATTGCCCACGGCCAGCAGAATCTTTTCCTTCTCTTCCTGACTTGCGACTTCACCGGTGACAGTGACCTTGTCGCCATCCACCGTGGCCTGCACATTCGGGTTACCCAGGCCGACGTCTTTGATGTGCGCTTTCAACTGATCACTGGCATTGGCGTTGCCCGGTGTCAGCAAATCAAGAAGCTTTTCGCCTGCTTCTTTCACAAAGCTCAAAATGCTCATGGTGCACTCTCCTTGGGGTTTAGTTTCCAGACGCAAAAGCCTAGACCAAGGTTGCAAGACTCGGTTCCAACCCGACCAATGACGTCGATCCGCCGCAAGCGCTAAAATCCCCGCCCTAACCGCGCCCTGGAGCGAAGATGGACATCAAGCAGCTCAAATTCCTCATCGCCCTCGACGAAACCCGGCACTTCGGCCAGGCCGCCGCCCGCTGTCACATCACTCAGCCGACCCTGTCCATGCGCCTGCGCAGCCTCGAAGAAGAACTCGAGCTGCCGCTGGTCAATCGCGGCCAGCGCTTTGAAGGCTTCACCGCACCGGGCGAGCGGGTGCTGGCCTGGGCTCGTACAGTGCTGGCGGCTTATGACGGTTTGCAGGCCGAGGCGGCGGCATGTCGCGGCAATCTGGTGGGTACGTTGCGGTTGGGCGTGGTGCCGCTGTCGAGTTTCGATCCGTTGCCTTTAATGCAGCGCCTGCACGCCGAACACCCGAACCTGCGCTTCGAACTCTCGGCGCTGAGTTCCGAACAGATCCTCGAACAACTGGCGAACAATCGGCTGGACCTCGGCGTGTCCTACCTGGAGCGTCTCGACGGTGAACGCTTTGACTCCCTGGCATTCAGCGAAACCCGAATGGGGTTGCTCTACGACCAACGCTTTTACACGTTCGGCGAGGCGCCGCTGAGTTGGGAGTCGCTGATTGAGTTGCCCCTGGGAATGCTTACCAGCGGCATGCACTTTCGCCAATCCATCGACCACAACTTCCACAGCCGCGGGCTGACGCCACAGCCGTTGTTGCAAACCGATGCGGTCCATCAATTGTTACAAGCCGTGCACGGAGGGTTCTGCTGCGCCGTGATGCCGTTGGACGGCGGCCTCGAAAACCTTACCGACCACCTGCGCCTGCAACCTATCGAAAACGCTCAAACCCTCGGCCGGCTGGGGCTGATCATGCGCCGTAGCGCCCCGCGTTCAGCCTTGGCGGAAGCCTGTTTCGCGATTTATCAGAAATCGCTGATAGAGTCTTGATCGACGGCATCTATCGGCGGATCAGTATTAGCGATTAGACGCGACATGTTGACGCGCCTAGTCTTAGGGGGCGTTCTCAATGAGTTTCCACGCTGCGCAAACCAATAAAGAACGCCCCTAAAGCTGTCCAAACCGTCGGTGATGCCCCATGAACGCCAAGCGCCCAGTCTGCGCGGCGCCCGCCCTCGAAACGCCCGCGCCCGCCGCCAGCCAGACCTACAGCTACAGCACGCTCCAATACACGGAATCGGACAGCACCGCGCTGGCCGAGGAAGTCGCCTTGGCGATTGCCTTTAATGGCATCAGCCAGGCTGTGATGCTGGTCACCCCGACCGATCTTGAAGACTTTATCGTCGGCTTCAGCCTCGGCAGCGGCATCATCGAAGACGCAACCGACATTTATGACCTGCAACTCAGCGGCTCAGGCTCGGCGCAGTACGCGCAAGTGACCATCGCCAACCGCGCTTTCTGGAACCTCAAGCAGCAACGTCGGCAACTGGCCGGCACCAGCGGCTGCGGGCTCTGTGGCGTGGAAGCGGTCGAGCAAGCGCTGCCCGACCTCAAAGTATTGCCCGGCGCACCGTTGCCACCCGCCGAATGGCTCGATGGCCTGCGCCAGCGTATCGGCGCGTTCCAGCCGCTGGGCCAGCATTGCGGCGCGGTGCATGCGGCGGTGTTCATGAATGGCCAGGGCGAGTTGCTGCTGGGCCGTGAAGACATCGGCCGGCACAACGCCCTCGACAAGCTGATCGGCGGGTTGATCCGCCAGAACATCCCGACGGCTGGCGGCCTGGCGATTGTCACCAGCCGTTGCAGCCTCGAACTGATCCAGAAAGTGCTGCGCGCAGGGATTCAAACCCTCGTCAGCCTGTCGTCGCCCACGGGCCTTGCCGTGCAATGGGCCCGTCGCCACAACCTCAATCTCATCCACCTGCCGCAGAAAAGTGCACCGCGGGTCTACAGCCCAGCGATGGAGAATCAAGCGTGAGCCAACATCAACAAGCCGACCAGAAACCCGTCCCCCGTTACAAGCCCTATAAAGGCGCGGCCGGTGGCTGGGGCGCGCTGGCCAGTGTTGCCCGGGCCTGGTTGACCAGCGACAACGCGCTGAAAAACCTGCGCATGATGCTCAAAACCAACAAGAACGGCGGGTTCGACTGCCCCGGTTGCGCCTGGGGCGATTCCAAGGAAGCCGGCATGGTGGCGTTCTGCGAGAACGGCGCCAAAGCAGTGAACTGGGAAGCGACCAAACGCCGTGTAGATGCGGCGTTCTTCGCCAAGCACCAGCGTCAGTTCGCTGCTGGATCAGAGCGACTACTGGCTTGAGTATCAGGGCCGCTTGACCGAGCCGATGAGCTACGACGCCGAAACCGATCGCTACAAACCAATCAGCTGGGAAGACGCCTTCGCCCTGATCGGTAAACACCTGCAAGGGCTGTCGAGCCCGGATCAGGCCGAGTTCTACACCTCCGGCCGCACCGCGAACGAGTCCGCGTTCCTCTACCAGCTCTTCGCCCGCTCGATCGGCACGAACAACCTGCCGGACTGCTCGAACATGTGCCACGAAGCCAGCGGTGTGGCGTTGGCGCAAAGTGTCGGCGTCGGCAAAGGCACCGTGACCTTCGACGATTTCGAACATGCGGATGCGATTTTTGTTTGGGGCCAGAACCCCGGCACCAACCACCCACGGATGCTCGAACCCCTGCGTGAAGCGGTGAAACGCGGCGCCCAAGTGGTGTGCGTCAACCCGCTCAAAGAGCGTGGCCTGGAACGCTTCCAGCATCCGCAGCATCCGATTGAAATGCTCACCAACAGTGACAAACCGACCAACACTGCGTACTTCCGACCTGCGTTGGGCGGCGACATGGCGCTAATGCGCGGCATGGCGAAATTCCTGCTGCAATGGGAGCGCGAAGCGCAGCAGACCGGCCAGCCTTCGGTGTTCGATCACGACTTCCTCAATGAACACAGCGCCAACGTGCTGGAATACCTGGGCGCCATCGACGACACGCCGTGGGCGCAGATCGTCGAGCAGTCCGGCCTGACCCTGGTGGAAGTCGAGCAAGCGGCGCGCATGTACGCCAAGGGCAAGAACGTCATCATGTGCTGGGCGATGGGCATCACCCAACACCGCCACTCGGTAGCGACCATCCAGGAAATCGCCAACCTGATGCTGCTGCGCGGCAACATCGGCCGGCCGGGCGCAGGCCTTTGCCCGGTGCGTGGCCACAGCAATGTGCAGGGCGACCGGACCATGGGCATCAACGAGCGTCCGCCGGTGGCGTTCCTCGATTCCCTGGAGCGACGCTTCCAGTTCAAGGTGCCGCGTGAAAACGGCCACAACGTGGTCGAAGCGATTCACGCCATGGCCGATGGCCGCGCGAAAGTATTCATCGGTCTGGGCGGCAACTTCGCCCAAGCCACCCCGGACAGCCCACGCACGTTCCAGGCCTTGAGCAATTGCGACCTGACCGTGCAGATCAGCACCAAGCTCAACCGCAGCCACCTGGCTCACGGTAAAGACGCGCTGATCCTGCCGTGCCTGGGCCGAACCGACATCGACATCCAGACCGAAGGCCCGCAAGCGGTGACCGTGGAAGACTCATTCAGCATGGTCCACGCCTCCAACGGCCAGTTGCAGGCGCTGTCGAACCAGATGCGCTCGGAGCCGGCGATCATTGCCGGCATCGCTGCCGCGAGCCTGGGCAGCAAACCGGTGGACTGGAACTGGCTGGTGGCCGATTACGCACGCATCCGCGACCTGATCGCCGACACCATTCCGGGCTTTCGCGACTTCAACGAGAGGGTGAAGAATCCGGGTGGTTTCTACCTCGGCAACAGTGCCGGTGCCCGCAAGTGGAACACCCCGTCGGGCCGGGCCAATTTCCGTGCGAACGTCCTGCCCAAGGATCTGGTTCATGAGCGCACGCGCGCCACGGGTATTTTGCCGGATCTGATCATGCAGTCGATGCGTTCCCACGATCAGTACAACACCACGATTTATGGTCTTGATGACCGTTATCGCGGGGTGAAGGGT
This sequence comes from Pseudomonas sp. 10S4, assembly GCF_034344865.1. Lineage (NCBI taxonomy): Bacteria > Pseudomonadati > Pseudomonadota > Gammaproteobacteria > Pseudomonadales > Pseudomonadaceae > Pseudomonas > Pseudomonas sp. 10S4. The sequence goes on along the minus strand of NZ_CP133774.1, from coordinate 2,109,863 downwards.
CAGCGGGATGTGTTGTTTGTGAACGAAGCGGACATCATTCGCCTGGGGTTCAAACCGGGGCAGAAGGCTGACATCGTTTCGATCTGGGACGATGGCCGTGAGCGTCGGGTGAAGGGCTTCACGCTGCTGGCGTTTGATATTCCTGCCGGGCAGGCCGCCGCGTATTACCCGGAAGTGAATCCGCTGGTGCCACTGGAAAGTACCGGGGATGGCAGCCATACACCGACGTCGAAGTTTGTGGCGATTCGGTTGGAAATGGCGAGCGAGACTGGGCTGATTATGGCGAAGTCGGCGTAGCACAAAGCACGGACCACTGTGGCGAGGGAGCTTGCTCCCGTTCGGCTGCGTAGCAGTCGCAAAACAGACAAACCCAATCTAACTGAAAGATTGGGTTTGTCTGCTTTTGGGGCCGCTTCGCGACCCAGCGGGAGCAAGCTCCCTCGCCACAGGAACGTGTCCGCTTTTTTGATTTTTAGTGGCCAGTAACTTTCCAATCGCCCACAAAAAAGGCCGTTTCTGCATTGAAACGGCCTATCCGAAGTAACTAAAGACTGGCGAAAAATACTTAAGTTCCGCCCTAAAAACAGTAACTTATAGAATTGTGTACAAGTCGTGTTACTCGTCGGATTTCGATTGTCACAACTATGACACAGCCTCAGGATCGCGCCGTCATCCCCTTGAGGTTCCTCTATGAAGTTCTCCTCGATTCTCTTGTTGTCCCTTAGCCTGGCCAGTGGTTTCGCTTCTGCTGGAGGCACTGCTGAAGCAGGTGTGGGCGGCGCATTGGGCGGGGTTTTGGGCTCGGTCGTCGGTCAGTCACTAGGCGGCAATACAGGTTCCACCATTGGCGCGGCCTTGGGCGGTGCCGGTGGTAGTGCCGTTGGCGCCGACAGACACAGCCGTGGCCAAGCCGCCATCGGCGGTGCGTTGGGCGCAGCCGGCGGTAACGTGGTCGGCCGCAGCATGGGCGGCACCACCGGCAGCCTGATCGGCTCCGCAGCCGGCGGCGGTGCGGGTGGCGCGCTGGGTAACTACATGGGCAACTCGAGCCGCGAAGATGATCGTCGTTCGTATCGTGGCCATGATGATCGTCGCTACTACCGTGATGACGACCGTCGTCACCGTGGTCATGCCTATGGGCATCGCAAGCATCATCGCTATCACGACTGAGGCTGGCGTCCCCCGCTACCGGCCTCTCGAAAAAATCGCAGCCCAAGGGCTGCGATTTTTTTGCCTGTCAAACCACCAATCGTTCCAACGCCCCGCGCAAACCGGCAGGAATTGCCACTGGTTGATTCGACGCCCGATCCACGAACACGTGCACGAAACGCCCGGCCGCACAGGCTTCATCTTCACCTTGCTTAAACACCGCCAGTTCGTACTGAACCGAACTGTTGCCCAACTTACCGACTCGCAGACCGATCTCGATGCGATCCGGGAAGGCGATGGACGCGAAATAATCGCAGGCCGAACTCACCACAAAACCCACGACTTCACCGTCATGAATATCCAGGCCACCGACTTCGATCAGGTAAGTGTTCACTGCCGTGTCGAAGAAGCTGTAGTAGGTGACGTTATTGACGTGACCGTAGGCGTCGTTGTCGTGCCAGCGGGTGGTAATGGGCTGGAAGTGCGGGTAGTCGGTGCGTTGGGGCATCGGGCTGGACATTAGCATCGGTTCCTGGGGTTGGATGGTCAGTCTAAGGTGAAAACCGCGTTATCGTTCTTCGCGAGCAAGCCCGCTCCCACAGTGGATTCTGGTCGTACAAAAAATCTGCATTCACTGAAGATCAAATGTGGGAGCGGGCTTGCTCGCGAAGGCGCCCTGACAGACGCCACATCAATCACCTATCAGCAAACCCCTTACCCACCGCCGCCAACTCCCCAATCAACCGCGCCGGTTTCCACTGATCACCCTGTCGGGTCTCTAACGCCAGCAACCGCTGGTGAATATCCGCCAACCCTTGCTGATCCGCCCAGGCCATCGGGCCGCCCTTGTCCGCAGGAAAGCCATAGCCGTTGAGGTAAACCAGATCGATGTCATGGGCCGATCCCGCAATGCCTTCCTCAAGGATCTTCGCCCCTTCGTTGACCAGTGCCAGCAAGCTGCGCTCCAGGATCTCCTGAGGGCTTATCTCGCGGCGTTGGAAGCCCAACCCCTCGCTGACTTCCAGCACCAGCGCATCGACCGCCACATCGTGCTCAGCCTGCCGACTGCCCGGCTCATAGTGGTAGTAACCGTCGCCGCTCTTCTGGCCAAACCGTCCCAGCTCGCACAGCCGGTTTTCTATCTGAACTTGCGGCGCATCCTGCCCTTTGCCGGCCAGTTGCCGGGCACGCCATCCCAGATCGATGCCGACCACGTCGTACATGCGGAACGGCCCCATGGCGAACCCGAAACCTTGCAGCGCAGCATCCATTTGATAAGGAAACGCCCCCTCAAGCAGCATTTTGCGCGCCTCAAGCACGTAAGTATTGAGCATGCGATTGCCGATGAAACCATGGCAGTTACCGGATACCACGCTGACCTTACCCATGCGTTTGCCCAGCGCCAGCGCGGCGTCGAGCACCGCCGGAGCGGTTTGCGCGCCGCGGACGATCTCAAGCAGTTTCATGATGTGCGCCGGGCTGAAGAAGTGCAGGCCCAAGACGTGTTGCGGGCGGCGAGTGGCAGCGGCAATCGCGTCGATGTCCAGCGCCGAGGTGTTGCTGGCCAGGATCGCCTGGGGTTTGAGCAGGCCATCCAGCTCACGGAAGATTTTTTGCTTCAGCTCGAGGTTTTCGTACACCGCTTCGATCACCAGATCGACATCACAGATCGCCGCGTAATCGGCCGCGCTGGTCACTCGTGCAATGCGGGCGTCTGCTTCGGCCTGATCGATCCGGCCCTGACGCACGTTGTGGGCGTAGGTGTCGGCGACAGCAGCCAGCGCCTGTTCAAGCATCTGCGGATTGTTATCGACCCATTGCACCGGCAACCCGGCGTTGGCCAGGCACATGACAATCCCCCGGCCCATGGTGCCCGCGCCGATCACGGCGGCGCGCTGAATATTGAACGGCGTCTGGCTCATTGTTGTTCTCTTGTTGGCGATCCAAAGACAGCCTTCACCATAGTCAGCTGCCGCGCTTTTTTGAAATTTATTCCTGTGATGAGCAACATTCAGCAGATGGATGCGGTGCCGCAAACACCGCAGATCCCTGTGGGAGCGGGCTTGCTCGCGAAGACGGATTGCCAGTCGACATCATTGCGGACTGTCATACCGCTTTCGCGAGCAAGCCCGCTCCCACATTGGCCATGTTTCAACCGTCAGAGATGCGCTTGCGCCCACTCCCGCACTTCGGCATACGGGTAATCCTCAAGCGCACCAGACCCCGGAATCGTCCGCGCCTTGAGCTTGGTGAACAGCGGCACGCTGATCCCGCACAAAAACCGCGTCACCCGCTCCGCCGACGGGAAATGCCCGGTGTGCTGTTCGTGCCTGTGGATAAAGTCGCCGCATAACGCTTCAAAGTTTTTATCCACAAGCGCCGGCAACTCTGGCGGCGCCGGCAGTCGCGCCACATCCTCGTGACACACCGAACAATGCCCGCACTGCCGCGGCGCATTTTCGTCGCCGAAGTACTCAGCCAGGCGATAACCCAGGCAATGGTCGGTGGCGAACAGATCAAGCATCGCGTGAATCCGGGCGATCTCGGTTTGTTCGTGACGGGTGAAGTAGGCATGCAGCTCTTCGCTCAAGGCCTGGGCATCAAAACCGGTTTGCAGCAGGCTGTAGACCTCGGTCATCTGCTTGCTTTCAAGCTCTACCCAGCCCTTTTCCTGGAAGTAATCCAGTGCCTTGACCACCCGATTGCGCTCGGCCGAATGCTGTTCATACAGCGCATCGAAATTCACCGTGGCCCAGGTTCGTGCGCGGCTGGAGGTCTGGATGATCGCCGCGACGAAGTCCTTGCGCTCGCCCTCGAAACGCGCAAGCAAGGCCTCCGGTTCCTGCAAATACTTGAAACGGTATTCAGCGTAATAGGCATATCGCGGGGCGATGATTGCGCGCAGTTCCAACTGCACCAGCAACGTCTTGAGCGGCAACTGGCGAATGTTGCTTTGATCCGCCAATGGTCCTAGCAAAAACTCCCACTGCCCCTCGGGCGTAGAGGCTTGCAACTCGTCGAGTACGCAGCGGATGCCGTCCAGTTCCGGGGTGTCGCCGTAGACGAAATTTTCCAGCACGTTGAGGCTGTCGCGGTTGGCCAATACCAGGCAATCGGACGGCTGCCCATCACGCCCGGCGCGGCCGATTTCCTGGCTGTAGTTTTCGATGGATTTGGGCAGGTCGAAATGCACAACGTTGCGGATGTCGCTCTTGTCGATGCCCATGCCGAACGCGATGGTCGCGACGATGCAATTGGACTGCCCGCCCATGAAGCGCTTTTGAATGCCTTCACGTTGCTCGTGGGGCAAACCGGCGTGATAGGCCTCGGCCTGGATGCCGTTGCGGCCCAGATGTTCGGCGATGTGTTCGGCGGTTTTCTGCAAGGTGACGTAGACAATGCTCGGCTGGCCGGGGCGTTGACTCATCCACTCGACCAGACGTCGGCGCTTGTCCTGACCACGTACCGGCTCCACCAGCAGATTAAGGTTCGGCCGGTAGAAACCGGTGGTCACCACATCTTCAGGCGCGATGGCGAATTTCGCCTCCATGTCCGCGATCACTTTGGGGGTCGCGGTGGCGGTCAGCAGCAGCGCTTGGGGGATGTTGAACTGACGCTGGTAGTCCGGAAGTTTGAGGTAGTCAGGGCGGAAGTTGTGGCCCCACTCAGAGATGCAGTGTGCCTCGTCCACCACCAGCAGCGAGATCGGCACTTGCTGCAAGAAATTGCGGAAGCGCTCGTTCTTCAGGCGCTCCACGGAAATCATCAAAATCTTCAACTCGCCGGACTTGGCCCGGGCCATCACATCACTGGCGTCGTCGCGGCTCTGGGCCGAATCGATACTGCCGGCCGAGATGCCGTGGCGCTGTAGAAACGCCAGTTGATCCTGCATTAGCGCCAACAGCGGCGAGACCACCAGTGTCAGGTGCGGCAGCAACAACGCCGGCAATTGATAACAAAGAGACTTGCCCGAGCCGGTCGGGAAAATCGCCGCCGCCGAGCGCCCGGCCAACACCGCGCTGACCGCCGCCTCCTGGCCGGGTCGAAACTGTGGATAACCGAAAACCTGTTCCAGGGTGTTGTGCATAAGCTGTCACTCCGTTGACCGCTGCGATGCCAAAAGCCTAGTCGGCGATTGCAGCGAGTCGAGAAAAGGTCGGGGACCAAAACGATACGGGATGATACAGCCTCGCCCCTGGGTCCTTTGCCACAGGTTGAAACAAACGAAACACTTTGCTCCTCGCGGTGCGGCTCAACCTGACGGTAAGGTCTGCCTCGCACAACCACGGTCCGCGCACTTCACATCATGGCAGGACGCCTGATGAGCGCGGCATTTGAAAAAGGAATGACCATGCTTCAAAAACCGTTCTTTGCAATCACCCTGATCCTGACATCCCTGCTGCTGAGCGGCTGCGATGGACTTCCCACAGAACCACCGCTGCTCGCTACCTGCGACACCCTTGAATGTTCCGCCCAACAGGGCTGGCGGACATCCTGACGACTGCGATTCAGGTGGCTATGGCACCACCACGGCCACCCGCAGTTGCTCGTTCAACATCTGCTCCTGAAACACCCGGCTCTTGCTCGCCCACGCCGCATGAGCCGGGCTTATTTCCCCGGTGAACGCCGCCGCCAACTGACGCAAATCAGCGACGCTGCGCACTCGCGGGCAAAAGGGTTGGTCATCACAGTTCTGACTGGCATTGCGGTAGGTACTCAGCAACCGATCCCACAACCCGTCGCGCACTTGTCGCACAGACTTGAGCTTCACCGCCTGCACGCCCAGACGTTGTTTCAGGCCGGTTTCGTCCAGCGCTTCGCTGGCCAGCAGAGCCTTGCCAACCATCAGCACTTCGGCGCGGGACGCGGTATCGAATTCGGCCTGACTGGTGAGTGCATCCGGCCAACCGGTGCGGTCCATGTTGGTCAGCACCATCGAGCCACCCGCATCAGTGGCCCCCGCCAAACGACAAACACCGGCCCACAACAACAAAATCGAGGCCATACGTAGCCATTGCATACCTAATTCCCTTTAAGCGTTGGTCGGACGTTTGGAAACGCCCTACAGATTCTGGCGCGCACCATACCGAGGTTTGCCGCGCAACGCCTGACAAACCCGTAGGAAATTTAACCTCTAGGGGTTTGGACCTAAAAAACCTCAGGAAACCCGTAGGCCAAATCTGAAACGCCCGGTAAATCCCCTACAAAACCTGTCCATTGCGGCGCTATTGCTGCGCAGTTGCATGCCCTTCTATAGTTTGCGGCGCGGCTAAAACAGTGTCTCGGCCTGCCGTGATTTCGCACAGGACAACCCTCGATGACCACCCGCTATCACCCGCTCAAAACCAACTACAGCGACACCCCAGTATTAGTCATCGACACCGAAGCCGACCCGCACGCCATCCTCGACGCCGCCCGCCTACGCATCCGCGCCGCCAGCGATCTGCTTGAAACGCTTTACTGCCAAAACTTCAAAGAGGCTGACCCGAGCGACATCCCCAACATCATTAACGCCCTGTACCTGCTCACCCAGGACGGACACGAACTCCTGGAAATCGCCCGGCAGCGCTTGCCGAAAACCACCGCAATCTGATGCCTGAACGAAGATCCCTGTGGGAGCCAGGCTTGCCCGCGATAAACGATGACACGGTGCACCTGATGAAAACCAACATCCCCGACATTCAACAACCACTCGATACAGCAACCTACGACGCGTGGTTCAGAGCACAAGTACAAGCCAGCCTGGACGACCCACGACCCAGCATTCCAGATGAAGAAGCCAGGCGCATATTTGCAATCAAACGGGAGAAATTGCGACAGGGGAAAAAGCTGTAGGTAACGCCCTATCCAAGCTTCATCCCGTTCCTACAAGCGAGGACTCCTTATCGCCTATCGCCGCCCCGTGGCTCAAACCTATAGTCGTGACTGTCGCTGCCAAATCAGCGACTCGGGCTTGGTCACCTGAAAAATGAGAGAGAACTTACGCATGCCCTTGTATGCTTGCCGACATCTTTTGTGCGGCACGTTTTATGGCGGCTGTGTTTGGGACGCCTCGGCGTGCCGGGGTTTTCCTCTCCCTTGGTTGACCAACCCGAACACAGTTCGCCACCCATCGCTTGGTCACGATGGTTGCGATCCTTCGGATATACAAAAGAGAGAAACCAATGAAGACATCGAATCCGCTCACTGATCGCTACCGCCCGCTGCAATCCAATCTCACCGATTCCCCGCCCCTGATCATCGACACAGCGGCCAACCCCCAAGACATCCTCGAAGGCGCCCTCCAACGCATCCGAGCCTCCAGCGACCTCCTCAAAACCCTGCACTGCATCTGCTTCAAAAACGGCGACGTCGAAGACATCCCTCACATCACCCACGCGCTCTTCCTGCTAACCCAGGACGGCTGCGACCTGCTGCAAGTCGCACAGCAACGGATGATGGGCTGGAAAGCACCGGCCTGACACCGAGTGACGATCGTTCCCGCGCTCTGCGTGGGAATGCCTCCACGGACGCTCCGCGTTCGACTTTGGATGGAACGCCGAGCGCCCCGGGCTACATTCCTACGCAGAGCATGGGAACGATCAAACCTGAGGATAACCATGAGCAAGTTTTTTGATGAGCTAATGGCAAGCGTGCAGGAAATGAACGAGATCATAAGAGGTGAGCACCAACCCTCCCGCGCATCCCAGATTACCAGCGCTGATCGACGTCCACCCCAACGCAAAATCAGGCTTAATCCGCCTCATCGACACGCCCTTAACGGAAGACGCACCATGAACCTCGCCCCCAACTTCCCCGACGACCACGCCATGCACCTGCTCATGCAGTTGCTCCACGAAGAACTCGGCCTGCCCGAACGCAAATCCATCAGCCTCACCACCTCGATCAATTTCGACCTGAACTGCGACGGTGCCGATGCGCGACACCTGATGGAGGCGATGGAAGAACAATTCGGGATCGACTTCGTGGACTACGACGCCTATCGCTATTTCCAGCCCGAAGGATTTGATGTGCATCTCAAACGAAGGGCAAAGGGTCGCGGCGACAAAGTCCCGCTGACCATCGACATGCTTTACCAAGCGGTCAAGACGCAGCGCTGGGATACGCAAACTCTGGAATGTCTCTAGGGAATACCTAAATGGCATTATTCTGGCTGTTTATCACGAATTCAGTTGGAATAATGGCAGTTATAAAAATGGATTCCGGCCCCACCGATTGCGGATGTACCAGAAAACAGAGCCTTGCAACGCCCTGCAAATCACCACATAAGTGCTATTATTCTGGCAGTTAAAGCCTAAAAGTGAAGGAATAATGGCACATGGCTAAGAAAACAGCGCCTCTCATGCCATCCGCATCCAGACTGCTCGCGGAGTTTGGCGAACGCCTGAAACTCGCTCGACTGCGTCGCAGGCTGACCGCAAAGCAAGTCGCCGAAAGGGCAGGCATGTCGCTGACAACGCTTCGCTCTCTGGAGTCCGGCGGCTCAGGCGTGACGATGGGCGCCTATATGTCCGTGATGCAGGTTCTGGGCTTGGAGAAAGACTTGAGCAAGCTCGCTGCAACCGATGAGTTGGGACGCCAGCTGCAAGACGCGCGATTAACTCCACAGGCGAACGCAGCAGCCAGTAAACGCCAACGAGTGCGCAACATGACCTCCACGAAGGCGTCGTCACCGATTCGCGACAGGGCGGAGGAAGCATCGGAAAGCCCCATTTCCGATTCGGATATTGAGGTTGATTTCCCGTTGAACACTCACTCGTTTGCCAAATTGTTCACCACGAAAAAAACCAAATCTGAGACGGATTGAAAATGACACTGATCGCGGTGTATGCCGATTGGGAAACCCTGAACGGACCAAGGCGTCTTGGGTTTCTCCATGCCCGAAAGGCTCGCTCCACCAACGTGTTCGAGTTTGAATACGACCCTAGCGCTTTGGCCGATTCCGAATTGAACTTCACGACGCTGGATCCCCGCATCGGGCTCTTCGAAGGACGGCAATTCCCTGGACAGCACCAGACGCGCTTCGGCGTTTTTGCCGACTCAAGCCCGGATCGCTGGGGCCAATTGCTAATGAAACGCCGCCTGGAACGGGACATCCGCGAAGGACTTATCCCTAGGGGCACAAAGCTCTACGAGTCGGATTACCTGCTAGGCGTTCATGACCTCTATCGAGTCGGCGCTATTCGCTACAAGTTGAACGATGAAGGAAGTTTTCTGGACGATCGAGATAACTTGGCAGCGCCCCCTTTACTGAGCTACGCGCGTTGGAGCAGGCAAGCCGTGCACTGGAAAACGATCCAGACAACACCTCGCTCGATGGGCGCGAGTGGTTGAGAATGTTGATTGCACCCGGTGGCTCACTGGGCGGCGCCAGACCCAAGGCCAGCGTTGCTGACAAGAATGGTCAACTGTGGATCGCCAAATTCCCGAGCACTCGCGACGACTACGACATCGGCGGATGGGAATTCGTGGTGAACGCCCTGGCGGAGCAATGTGGTCTGCGGGTGGCAAGGGGGATGGCGCAACGCTATGCGAGCGACCATCACTGCTTCATGGTCAAACGCTTCGACCGCACGGCAACGGGAAGGCGACTGCATTTCGCCTCAGCCATGACCATGACCGACCGCGTGGACGGTGACGATGCATCGGTAGGCGCCAGTTACCTTGAATTGGCGGAAGTGCTCGTGGAGCACGGCTCAGAACCCAACGAAGATCTCCGCGAATTGTGGTCACGGATTGTGTTCAACATCCTGGTTTCCAACACCGACGACCACATGCGTAACCATGGTTTTCTTCTTGATCCTGGCCGTGGATGGCGCTTGTCTGATGCCTACGACATGAATCCTGTGGCACACGCCGATGGGCTGAAACTCAACATCACGGATGCCGACAACGCCTTGGATCTAGAGCTCGCTCGCGAAGTGGCCGAAATCTTTCGCGTTAGCCGTGATGATGCGGAGGAAATTATTGAGCGTTTCCAAGAAGTGGTGAGCCAGTGGCCAAAAGTGGCCAGCGCGGCGGGGTTGTCGAAGCGTGAACAAGACAATATGGCTCCGGCGTTTCGCCTGTCTGCCAAATGACCCTCTACTGCTCTTCTTTCGCCCACAAAAAAGCCGCCCTAAAAGGGCGGCTTTTTCATTTCGCTAAATCCAAGCCTTACAGCTTAGGACCAGCAGCCTTAATCGCATCACTCACTTCAAACTTCTTGAAGTTCTCAACAAACAACCCAGCCAACGCTTTAGCAGCTTCGTCGTAGGCAGCCTTGTCAGCCCAGGTATTACGCGGGTTCAACAAACCAGTCTCAACACCAGGAACAGCCAACGGCACGTCCAGATTGATGGTGTCCAGGTGCTCAGTCTCAGCACCGATCAACGCGCCGCTCTGGATCGCTGCAATCACGCCACGAGTGGTCGGGATGTTGAAGCGCTTGCCGACGCCGTAGCCGCCGCCAGTCCAACCGGTGTTAACCAGGTAGACCTTGGAGCCGAAGCCGCGGATGCGCTTGATCAGCAGTTCTGCGTATTCGCCAGCCGGACGCGGGAAGAACGGTGCGCCGAAGCAGGTGGAGAAGGTTGATTTGATGCCGCTGCCGGACCCCATTTCGGTCGAGCCCACCAGTGCGGTGTAGCCGGACAGGAAGTGGTAGGCCGCTTGTTCTTCGCTGAGGATGGACACTGGCGGCAGGACGCCGGTCAGGTCGCAGGTCAGGAAGATCACAGCGTTTGGCTCGCCACCGAGGTTTTTCTCGGAACGCTTGGCAACGTGCTCCAACGGGTAGGCGGCGCGGCTGTTCTGGGTCAGGCTGACATCGGCGTAGTCGGCGTGCTTGGCGTCGTCGATGACGACGTTTTCCAGCACAGTCGCCATGCTTGATGGCTTTCCAGATGACCGGCTCGTTTTTCTCGGACAGGTCGATGCACTTGGCGTAGCAGCCGCCTTCGATGTTGAAGACAACGCCTTCGCCCCAGCCGTGTTCGTCGTCACCGATCAGGTAACGGCTTTCGTCGGCGGACAGGGTGGTTTTACCGGTGCCCGACAGACCGAAGAACAGGGTCACGTCGCCTGCTTCGCCGATGTTGGCAGCGCAGTGCATCGGCAGCACGTCAGCGGCCGGCAGCAGGAAGTTCTGCACGGAGAACATGGCTTTCTTCATTTCACCGGCGTAACGCATGCCGGCGATCAGCACTTTTTTCTGTGCGAAGTTGAGGATCACGCAACCGTCGGAGTTGGTGCCGTCACGCTCAGGCACGCACTCGAAGTTGGCCACGTTGAGCACTTGCCACTCGTCACGACCGGCCGGGTTGTACTGCGCCGGGTTGATGAACAGGCAACGACCGAACAGATTCTGCCAGGCAGTCTGGGTGGTCATCTTCACGGCCAGGTAGTGGTCTTCGGACGCACCTACATGCACGTGGGAAACGAAATGCTCTTGCGCGTTGTTGAACGCCTCGACGCGAGCCCACAGCGCATCGAACTTGTCGGCCGGGAACTTGCGGTTGATCGGGCCCCAGGCAATGGCTGCCTGAGTGGAAGGCTCTTCTACGATGAACCGATCGACTGGCGAACGGCCGGTGCGGTGACCGGTGCGAACAACCAGCGCGCCGGTATCGGCAAGCTCGCCTTCACCGCGATTCAAGGCTTCTTTTACCAGATCATCAACACTCAGATCGGTGTACACGGCGTTATTGGCTTGCGTCATGAGATTCCCCGTCGGCCAGTGGCCGAGTGTGCTCCAAACGTTTTGTAGTAGAAAGTCGTGCACTACTACCGCGACAAAAAGTGGGCCGGATTATGCCAGAAACGCCCAAAAATAGTAGGGCCCTCCCGTCGTAACGGCGTTAATCCGGCGCTAAGCAGTGAATTTACCTGCGCTGAACCGTTTTAGTGCCGGGTATCTGACGGCGTATCCACGCCCGCACCAGCGAACAATTGGGTGATATCCGCGGCATCAAACAGGTAGCGCTGGTTGCAAAACTGGCAATCGATCTCGATATTCCCGCCATGTTCGATGACCAGCGACTGGGCGTCTTCCAGGCCCAGGCTGACCAACGCATTGGCCGAACGTTCGCGCGAGCAACTGCAACGGAAGCGCAGTTTCTGCACATCGAACAGGCGCACTTGCTCTTCGTGGTAGAGGCGATGGAGCACGGTTTCGTTGTCCAGGCTCAGCAATTCATCGGCGGTCAGGGTGCTACCCAACGCGGTGATGTGCTGCCAACTGGCGGCGCGTTCTTCTTCGTCTTTCAGGCGGTCGGCGGGCAATTGCTGCAGCAGCAGGCCACGGGCGCGACGGCCATCGGCGTAAAGCCAGAAGCGGGTGCCAACCTGCTGCGACATGACGAAATAGTTGGTGAAGCACTCGGACAGGGTTTCGCCGTCGAGGTCGACGATGCCCTGGTAACGCTGGCCCTGGGTCGGGTCGACGGTCAGCGCCAGCACGCCGTTGGGCATGAGGTCGGCGAGGGTCGCGTCAGGGGCGATCTGGTCGGCTTCGTAACGGGCCAGGCCACGGATTTCGCGCTCGCTGGAGCACTCGATCATCAGCAGCGGAATCGGGCCATCGGAACGGGCCTGCAGGATCAGCAAGCCATCGAACTTCAAGGTGCCGACCAGCAACGACGCGGCCGCCATCAGTTCGCCCAGCAGTTGCGCGACCGGCTCCGGATAGGGGTGTTTGGCGAGCACTTCAGCGTAGCTACGTTCCAACGCAACCAGCTCGCCACGGGTGTCGCTGTCATCAAAGATGAAGCGTTGGGTGAAGTCGGTATCCGATAGATCGGTCATAGGTCTGGGTATCTGAATTGATGACAAGAAGGTTACAGAACGTAGAGTTGCGCCTTTGCGGCACCATTTTGGTGCGCAACGTTCAGCCATTGGAGGCATTTTATGAACAATCCGGGTTTGTTCCAAGCAAGGTGGAACCTGCCCCGGCTGGTTTTGTGCAATTTTGTGCCTTTGGCGCTGTTGGCATTCTGGTTATGGCCTACGGGTCAGATGCTGTGTGTGCTTTTCGACGAGTGGCTATTTCGCCGACTCAATGCCCCGTTGGCCAGTCACCCGATATGGCTCCATGTGTAGGCAATTACAAGTCTGCGTCCATTTGACGCGGTGGTCGGGGAGATTTTGCTGGCGGTGTGGGCGCTGGGCTGGGGTTACTACTCGCCATTTGCGTATCACGCTTCAGAGTTTTTCCTGACAGTGATGGCGCCACTGTTTGGACGGCAGGGGAAACTGCCGGGGGTTTCGCGGATGAGTGTGGTGCGCAGCGCCTGATATCCGGGGACGGCCGGCGAGTGCTGCGCACTCGTTCGAGGGCAAGCCACGCTCCCACAGGTGATCTCGGTCTAATGTGGGAGCGGGCTTGCTCGCGAAAGCGGCTTCACGGCCAATGCAGGAACATCAGGCTCACTCGTCGTTACTGCTTCCACGAAACTTGAACAAATCCCGACGCTGCTTTTTGCTCGGTTTGCCATCGGTGCTCACGCCCAGCGAGCCGGCCTTGCGCATCGCAGCCGCCGCTTCACGCTTGGCGACGCTCGCCTCGGTCTCCGCATACAACGCCTGAGCCTCCGGCGCGCCACGGCGCACGATCGACAGCGCCTGGACCACTATCGTCTTTTCCTCAAACCCTATGCGGATCTGAAACTCGTCACCGACTCGCGGTTCCTTGCCCGGTTTACAGCGCTCACCCCGACAATGCACCTTGCCGCTCTCGATGGCCGACTTGGCCAAGGCACGTGTTTTGTAAAAACGCGCGGCCCACAACCATTTATCGAGACGGACCTTGTCGTCCTCTTCCTGTTTTTGTGCCATATGAATTCCTCTTTCAGCCAATAGTCGGAACTGTACTACCGTTTCTGTCGGGCGCAAGAACTCGGCCCTCCAGATAGACTGTGTGCTTGGCCGGTCCACCGGCATGGAGTGATCGAGTGACTAAATTTCCGTCTTCATTGACCTCGCCCCAGGGCGGTTGCCAGGGCTGCCAGCAAAGCGAGCCGCTGGGCTTCGATTTTTCCTTTGCCTACCAACCGATCGTCGACCTGCGCGACCAGACGATTTTCGCCCACGAAGCGCTGGTGCGTGGCGTGGCCGGTGAAGGCGCGCTGTCGGTGCTCGACCAGGTGACCGAGGACAATCGCTACCGCTTCGACCAGCTCTGCCGGATGCGCGCCATTGAAGGTGCGGCGAATCTAAATATGCAGACACACTTGTCGATCAACTTCATGCCCAACGCCGTCTATCGTCCAGAGCTATGCATTCGCAGCACCCTGGAGGCGGCAAAAAAACACAATTTCCCCATCGACCGGCTGATTTTCGAAACCCTGGAAAGCGAGCACGTAGATAACTATCGCCATTTGACCAATATTCTGCGTGAATACCGCGAATTCGGCTTCATGACCGCCATCGACGATTTCGGTGCCGGTTATTCGGGGCTCAATCTGCTGGCTGATTTCCAACCGGACCTGATCAAACTCGACATGGCGCTGATCCGCGATGTCGACCGCGACCGTGTTCGTCAGGCTATCGTCCGGGGGATTGTCACAATCTGTGCGGAGTTGAACGTTACAGTCATTGCCGAAGGCATTGAGAGCGCCGGTGAACGGGATTTCCTGGCGGACTGTGGAATTTTTCTGATGCAGGGTTACTGGTTCGCCAAACCTGCATTCAAAGCGTTGGCTCAGGTAAAGCCTGAAGCCTGGACGCGCTAATCGCTGGTTTTTTCCTATTGAAGACATTTGACCATTTGACCGTTGTCGGTCTGCGCGAGTGGGTGGCGCTCCCGGATTTGGGAGTCGCGGGCCTTCGGGCAAAAATCGACACCGGCGCCAGCACCTCCAGCCTGCACGCCACCGACATCGAACCCTTCGAGCGGGACGGGCAAGAGTGGGTGCGCTTCACCGCGCACCTGGGCACGGTGGTGCAATTGCGCCACCGACGCTGCGAGGCGCCGCTGGTGACGATGAAAACCATTAAAAGCTCCAACGGCCATGCGCAGATGCGTTACGTGGTCAGCACCACCCTGGCCCTCGGTGATCGGGTGTGGCGGGTCGAGTTCACCCTCGCCTGCCGCAAGTCCATGCGTTATCGGCTGCTACTCGGTTCCAAAGCCCTGATCGACGGCCAGTTGGTGGTCAATCCGGGGATTAAATACGTTCAAGACAAGCCGGTGTTCCCGGTATCTACCTCCTCCACAGGTGTTGCATGAAGATCGCTGTGCTGTCGCGGAATCCGCGTCTGTATTCCACCCGTCGTCTGGTCGAAGCCGGTATCGAGCGTGGCCATGAAATGGTGGTGATCGACACTTTGCGCGCCTACATGAACATTGCCAGCCACAAGCCGCAGATCCACTACCGCGGCAAGCCGCTGGAAGGTTTCGATGCGGTGATCCCGCGGATCGGTGCGTCGGTGACGTTTTATGGCTGCGCGGTGTTGCGCCAGTTTGAAATGATGGGGGTGTTCCCGCTCAACGAGTCGGTGGCCATCGCACGTTCGCGAGACAAGCTGCGTTCGCTGCAACTGCTGTCACGCCGGGGCATCGGTTTGCCGGTCACCGGGTTTGCGCACTCGCCGGACGACATTCCCGATTTGATCGACATGGTCAATGGCGCACCGCTGGTGATCAAAGTGCTGGAAGGCACCCAGGGCATTGGCGTGGTGCTGTGTGAAACAGCGACGGCGGCGGAGTCGGTAATCGAAGCGTTCATGGGCCTGAAGCAGAACATCATGGTTCAGGAATACATCAAGGAAGCCGGCGGTGCGGACATTCGCTGCTTCGTGGTCGGCGACAAAGTGATCGCGGCGATGAAGCGTCAGGCCAAGCCTGGGGAATTTCGCTCCAACCTGCATCGCGGTGGCAGCGCGAGCCTGATCAAAATCACCCCGGAAGAACGCATGACCGCATTGCGTGCAGCCAAGGTGATGGGGCTGGCCGTGGCGGGGGTGGATATCCTGCGTTCCAATCACGGGCCGCTGGTGATGGAAGTGAATTCGTCGCCGGGTCTGGAAGGGATTGAGACCACCACCGGCAAGAACGTGGCAGGGATCATCATTGAGCACCTTGAGAAGAATGGTGGGCCAAATATGACGCGCACCAAAGGCAAAGGCTAAGACCGGCTCGGTCCCCTGTGGCGAGGGAGCTTGCTCCCGCTCGGCTGCGCAGCAGTCGTAAAACCATGCAACCGTGTTCTAGCTGAAAGAACGCGGTTGCCGGGATCGGGAGTCCTTCGGACTCCAGCGGGAGCAAGCTCCCTCGCCACAGGGGCTGTGTGCGACGGTTAGACAGCGTCTCTAGGCAACATCAGCCCAAGCGGCAACCGAACCCGCGCTTCAAGCCCGCCACCCGAACGGTTACGCAGCTCAACATTGCCGCCATGCATCGAAGCAATCCGCTTCACGATCGCCAAGCCCAACCCGGTACCCTTCCCGCCCCGAGCCCGATCGCCACGGGTAAACGGGTTGAAGATCGCCTCCAGCTCCGACGGATCAATCCCCGCCCCACGGTCCATCACACTCAGCACCACATACGGCGCGCTGGTGTCCCCGGACACATAAGCCGCGACCTCAACACCGTTGCCGGCATGGTGCAAGGCGTTGCCAATCAGGTTGTTCAGCAAGCGTTTCATCGACACCCGACGTAGCGGGAACGGCTGGATCGGTTCCAGGCGCAAGCGCACTTTCTCTTCGCTCTGGTTGTACGGTGCGGCGACTTCGCGCACCAGGTCGCTCAGGTCCACCTCTTCTACCGACTCGTCACGACCATCGCGAATGAACGCCAGGAACTGGTCGAGAATTGCATCCATATCCTCGATGTCGCGCACCATGTCGTCGCTCAGGTCGCTGTGGTCGCCCATCAGCTCCAGGGACAAGCGCAAACGGGTCAACGGTGTTCGCAGATCATGGGACACCCCGGCCAGCATCAACTCTCGCTCGCGACCAGCCTGTTCGACGTCTTCGGCCATCTGGTTGAAGGCGCGGTAAACCTCGGCCATCTCGCTCGGCGTGTCGCTGATCGGCAGGCGCACGCTGCGGCCCTGGCCGAGTTGCCTTGCGGCATAGACCAGGCGCTTCAAAGGTTGATTGAGCTGGCTGACGAAGATCCACGCCGAGGCGGTGGAGAGCAAGCCGATGGCGAGAAACCAGCCAAGCACGTTCCAGATTTTCTGGCCGCGCAGCGGATGCGGGTACAGCGGCACTTTCAACCAGCCATCGCCCAGGCTTGGCGCCCGGACCCACAGCGCCGGCGGGGAATGCATGCGTAATCGAACTTCAGTGTCAGCCCCCAGCTCTGCCTGCATCTGCCGCTGATAGATTTCGCTGTATGGCCAGTGTTGTTCGCCTTCCGGCACGCCTGCGCCCACCACCCGGATCAGGGTCGCGGCATCGGCAATCTTCGCGCGGTTTTCTTCATCGGCGGCCCAATAGGCGCGCAGCGTCAGGGCGACGCCGTGGCTGTATTGGCGGTCCACCAGCACGTCTTCGTTCATCAACAGATAAACCAGGGTCAGCGCTTTGGAGAACAGGACGACAATCAGCACCAGCCACAGGGTGCGGGAGAAGAAACTCTGGGGGAACCAAACGGGGGTTTTCATGAATAACCGCTACACACTTGCAGGAGCGAGCGATGCTCGCACATTGCGGATCGCGAGTCTGCGGGCAAGGTCGATTGACCTCTTGCCCGCACACCCGCTCCTACAAATCGCCGATCACTTGGTGGCGGCGCCGTCCGGAACGAACACGTAGCCCACGCCCCAGACAGTCTGGATGTAGCGTGGCTTGGATGGATCGGGTTCGATCATCCGGCGCAGACGGGAGATCTGCACGTCGATGGAACGCTCCAGGGCATCCCATTCCCGGCCACGGGCCAGGTTCATCAACTTGTCGCGGGTCAGTGGCTGACGGGCGTTCATGACCAAAGCCTTGAGTACCGCAAACTCACCGGTGGTGAGCATGTGCACTTCATCGCCGCGCTTGAGTTCGCGGGTGGCCAGGGACAACTCGTAGTCACCGAAGGTCACGCTTTCGTCTTCGCTGCCCGGTGCGCCAGGTACAGGCGCAGCCTGACGACGCAGGACCGCTTTGACCCGGGCCATCAGCTCGTCCGGGTTGAACGGCTTGGCCAGGTAATCGTCGGCGCCCAGTTCCAGGCCCTTGATGCGGCTCAGCTCATCGCCCTTGGCGGTCAGCATGATGATCGGGATCTGATTGTTCGCGCCGCGCAGACGGCGGCAGGCGGTCAGACCGTCTTCGCCGGGCAGCATCAGGTCGAGTACGAACCAGATTGAACACTTCACGGGCCAGCAAGCGGTCCATCTGTTCGGTGTTCGGTACGGCACGGGCACGGTAGCCCTTGCTGACGAAAAAGCGTTCCAGCAGGCTGCTCAGCCCAGGATCGTCGTCAACAATAAGAATTTTTTCGCCTTCAGCATTGTTTGCAGTGCTGCTCATTAGATGCTCCTTTTAGCTCGGCGCGCATTATGGCGTAGCTGCCGTTATACGCACCGTGTGCATTGTTAGCAGATTTTTCCTTCACCGCCAGAACTCCGACCTTTATGCCTGCCGGGTGCAATGCCCCCGAATGGCTGAACGCTGGTTATAATGCGCGGCGTTTTGTGTCAGGCAACGTCTGATCGTTACTGTAGTAGGCCGCTTTTTATTTTTAAGGCGTGCGCAGTAATTGTTCGATTTCACGGGTCAACGGGATGCCTGTTGACCCAGGTAGCGGCGCAGGCCAGGCCGCTCAACCAGTCTCGCCGAGCCTTTAACCCTGCGCCTGCGAGCCTGCTTTCACAATTTGTCAGGTGGTTTTATGGACAGCATCAACAGCCGCATCGCCGAGGAACTCGGTGTACGCCCACAACAGGTCGAAGCGGCCGTCGCGCTACTCGATGAAGGCTCTACCGTTCCCTTCATCGCCCGCTACCGGAAAGAAGTGACCGGCAGCCTCGATGACATCCAGTTGCGGCACCTGGAAGAGCGTCTGCGCTACCTGCGAGAACTCGACGAACGGCGCATCAGCATCCTCGCCAGCATTCAAGAGCAAGGCAAGCTGACCCCGCAACTCGAACGCGACATCAAACTCGCCGACACCAAGACCCGTCTCGAAGACTTGTACCTGCCGTACAAGCAGAAGCGCCGCACCAAGGGCCAGATTGCCCTGGAAGCCGGCCTCGGCGACCTGGCCGACGGCCTGTTCAACGACCCGTCCCTGACGCCAGACACCGAAGCCGCACGCTTCATCGACGCCGAAAAAGGCGTGGCCGATGTGAAAGCCGCCCTCGAAGGCGCCAAATACATCCTGATGGAACGCTTCGCCGAAGACGCCGGCCTGCTGGACAAACTGCGCAGCTACCTCAAGCAGGAAGCCACCCTCAGTGCCCGCGTGATCGCCGGCAAGGAAGAGGAAGGCGCCAAGTTCCGCGACTATTTCGAACACGATGAGCCACTAAAAAGCATGCCGTCGCACCGTGCGTTGGCGATTTTCCGTGGCCGCAACGAAGGCATTCTCAGCTCCGCGCTGAAAGTCGGCGACGAGCTGCCGGGCGCCATGCACCCGTGCGAAGGCATGATCGGTCAGCAATTCGGCATCCAGAACCAGAACCGCGCCGCCGACAAATGGCTGGGCGAAGTGGTGCGCTGGACCTGGAAGGTCAAACTTTACACCCACCTCGAAACCGACCTGCTGGGCGAGCTGCGCGATGGCGCAGAAACCGAAGCGATCAATGTGTTCGCGCACAACCTGCACGACTTGCTGCTGTCGGCCCCGGCCGGCCCGCGTGCCACTCTGGGCCTCGACCCGGGCCTGCGCACCGGTTGCAAGGTCGCCGTGGTCGATTCCACCGGCAAGCTGCTGGATCACGCTACGGTTTACCCGCACGTGCCGCACAACAAGTGGGACCAGACCCTCGCGGTCCTCGCCGCCCTGTGCGCCAAGCACGCCGTGGACCTGATCGCCATCGGCAACGGCACCGCCAGCCGCGAGACCGACAAACTGGCCGCTGAGCTGATCAAAAAATACCCAGCCATGAAGATGACCAAAGTCATGGTCTCCGAGGCCGGTGCATCGGTTTACTCGGCGTCGGAACTGGCTTCCAAGGAATTCCCGGACCTCGACGTGTCGATCCGTGGCGCGGTGTCCATCGCTCGTCGCCTGCAAGACCCGCTGGCCGAGCTGGTGAAGATCGATCCGAAATCCATCGGCGTCGGCCAGTACCAGCACGACGTGTCGCAGCTGAAACTGGCGCGCGGCCTGGACGCTGTGGTCGAGGACTGCGTAAACGCCGTGGGCGTGGACGTGAACACCGCTTCCGTGGCGTTGCTGGCCCGCATCTCTGGCCTCAACGCGACCCTGGCGCAGAACATCGTCAGCCACCGCGACGAGCACGGCGCGTTCAAAACCCGCGCCGCGTTGAAGAAAGTCGCGCGTCTGGGTGAAAAAACTTTCGAACAGGCTGCCGGTTTCCTACGCGTGATGAACGGCGACAACCCGCTGGATTCGTCCGCCGTTCACCCGGAAGCCTATCCGCTGGTGCAGCGCATCGCCGCTGAAACCGACCGCGACATTCGTTCGCTGATCGGCGACGCAAGTTTCCTCAAGCGCCTCGATCCGAAGAAGTACACCGACGAAACATTCGGTCTGCCGACTGTCACCGACATCCTGCAAGAGCTGGAAAAACCCGGTCGCGACCCGCGTCCCGAGTTCAAGACCGCCGAGTTCCAGGAAGGCGTCGAAGACCTCAAGGACCTGCAACTGGGGATGATCCTCGAAGGCGTGGTGACCAACGTGACCAACTTCGGCGCGTTCGTCGACATCGGCGTGCATCAGGACGGTTTGGTGCACATCTCTGCGCTTTCAGAGAAGTTCATCAAGGATCCGCGCGAAGCGGTGAAGGCCGGTGATGTGGTGAAAGTGAAGGTCATGGAAATCGACATCCCGCGCAAACGCGTCGGCCTGTCGATGCGCATGAGCGACACCCCGGGCGAGAAAATCGACGGTGCCCGTGGCGCACGTCCGGGTTCGGCGCCGCGCCAATCCCAGAACACTGCACCGCGCAAGGAAACCACAGCGGCAGCCCCGGCCAACAACGCAATGGCTTCGCTGTTCGCCAACGCCAAGCAGTTGAAGAAACGCTGATGGACATCCCTGCCGGGCTGACCGAAAGCGCTTTTTTCAAGCTGCTGGGGTGTCGCTTGCACAGCCTGGAAACCGGGGTGGCGCAAGTGGCCCTGGCGCTTGAGCCAGAGCTGCGCAATCGCGGCGGCAAGCTGCACGGCGGGGCGTTGTTCAGTCTGGTGGACATTGCCATGGGGCTGGCCTGTTCCAGCACCCACGGCTTTGACCAGCAGAGCGCGACCATCGAATGCAAAATTAACTACATTCGCGCCGTTTCTGACGGTGAAGTGATGTGCACGGCGCGGGTAATTCACCCGGGCCGGCGCACGCTGGTGGTTGAAGCTGACGTGATGCAAGGCGACAAACTGGTCGCAAAAGCACAAGGCACGTTCGCTGTCCTGTAGATGAATGCCATCAATTTGAGTTAATTTCGGCGCTACGACTGCGGCGTCGAACTTTTCTGTGTCCGCAATAGCCAGATTCAGGGAGTGAAGTTGGCAATTAACTGTGAGTCTGTGCGGCTGATGCCCGCCAGTTAAGACGCACAACCTGTGGGAGCGGGCTTGCTCGCGAAAGCGGTGTGTCAGGCGACGTTAATGTTGACTGACACGCCCTCTTCGCGAGCAAGCCCGCTCCCACAGGGGGTTGCGGTGATCAATCCTTAACTGGCAGGCATCAACTCTGTATGGCTCAAGAACCAGGCGAAAACGCCAGTTTTAACTTCACCCTTGTAGACCGTCTTGCCCACCCCCATATTGGGGCGACTGACGCGTGAAGGAATCCAACTTGAGCGAACTTCTCAACCGCCGCCTGGCTCTGCTCGGCGAGCGCGCTAACCTCTCTCTGCTCGAACAGTGCCTTCACGGCATCGAACGTGAATGCCTGCGCGTGACCGATGAAGGTCGCCTGGCGCAAACGCCGCACCCGGAAGAATTGGGTTCCGCGCTGACCAACGAACAAATCACCACCGATTATTCCGAATCGCTGCTGGAGTTCATCACGCCCGCCCTGCCCGACCCGGCAGACACCCTGGCGAGCCTGGACAGCATTCACCGTTTTGCCTACAGCAAACTCGGCAACGAGTACCTGTGGAGTCCATCGATGCCGTGCCCGTTGCCGGCCGAGGAAGACATCCCGATTGCCTATTACGGCACGTCCAACATCGGTCAGCTCAAGTACGTCTACCGCAAGGGCCTGGCCCTGCGCTACGGCAAGACCATGCAGTGCATCGCCGGGATTCACTACAACTTTTCCCTGCCGGAAAAGCTCTGGCCGCTGCTCAAAGAGGCTGAAGGCTTTGTCGGCACCGACCGTGACTATCAGTCGTCGGCCTACATCGCGCTGATCCGTAACTTCCGCCGCTACAGCTGGCTGCTGATGTACCTGTTCGGTGCCTCACCAGCGCTGGACGCCGGCTTCCTGCGCGGTCGCTCGCACCAATTGGAGCAACTGGACCCGGACACGTTGTACCTGCCGTACGCCACCAGCCTGCGCATGAGCGACCTCGGTTACCAGAGCAACGCCCAGGCCGGCCTGACGCCGTGCTACAACGATTTGGCCAGCTACACCGACAGCCTGCGCAAAGCGGTGGCCACGCCGTATGCACCGTACGTTGAAGTCGGCACGCACAAGGACGGTGAGTGGGTTCAGCTCAACACCAACATCCTGCAGATCGAAAACGAGTACTACTCCAACATCCGCCCGAAACGCGTGACCTACACCGGCGAACGGCCGATTCAGGCATTGGTGGCCCGTGGTATTCAGTACGTCGAAGTGCGTTGCCTGGACATCAACCCGTTCCTGCCGATGGGCATCGACTTGCAAGAGTCGCGGTTCCTCGATGCGTTCCTGCTGTATTGCGCGCTGAACGACAGCCCGCTGCTGGCCAACACCACTTGCAGCAACGCGACCTCGAACTTCCTCAGCGTGGTCAAGGAAGGTCGTCGCCCAGGCCTGCAATTGCAGCGCGACGGTCAACCGGTGGACATGAAGGAATGGGCCACCGAGTTGCTGGAGAAGATTGCCCCACTCGCAGCGCTGCTCGATCAGAGCCATGGCGGCGATGCTCATGCCAAGGCGTTGACTGTGCAACTGGAGAAGGTCAAGGATTCGTCCCGCACACCTTCGGCCCAAGTACTGGCGGCGATGGCTGAGCATAAGGAAAGCTTTACTCAGTTCTCCCTGCGTCAGAGCCGTGTGCATGCGGAGTATTTCCGTAGCGAGCCGTTGAGCGTCGATGATCAGGCGAAGTTTGAAACCCGGGCGCGCTCGTCGCTGGCGGAACAGGCGGAGCTGGAGCAGAACGAGGTTGGCGATTTCGATGTGTTTGTCGGGTCGTATCAGGCGAGTATTCTGGCCATCAGCAACTAACCTCTGAACGCTTCCGCAGCAAACGCAAATCATTGTGGCGAGGGAGCTTGCTCCCGCTCGGCTGCGCAGCAGCCGCAAAACCAGACAACCGTGTTTTGGCATTCAAGAATGTGATTGTCTGGATTGGGAGTCCTTCGGCCTCCAGCGGGAGCGAGCTCCCTCGCCACAAAAGCGATTCACAACTACGCTTCCTTAGAATTTTCCGCTCATAAGCTAATTCGAAAAAGTTATTTATTTTCTGATTCTTATATCATTTAGTCTCCTTTCTCGCCGACTCTCGGTCGCCTGACAAGGAGCTTCTCAATGAAACTGAATTTCCCTCTTCGCCTCCTGGCGGCCGCGTCCCTGGCTGCGGTGAGTTTCTTTGCCCAAGCGGCTGACGTGACCGTCGCCTACCAGACCACCGTGGACCCGGCCAAAGTCGCCCAGGCTGACGGCGCTTACGAAAAAGCCACCAACGCCAAGATCGACTGGCGCAAATTCGACAACGGTGCCGACATCATTGCCGCCATCGCGTCCGGCGACGTGCAGATCGGCTACCTCGGTTCCAGCCCTCTGACCGCCGCAATCACCCGCAAAGTCCCGGTCGAAACCTTCCTGATCGCCACCCAGATCGGCGCCGCTGAAGCGCTGGTCGCTCGCGACGGCTCCGGGATCAAGACCCCGCAAGACCTGATCGGCAAGAAAATCGCCGTGCCATTCGTTTCCACCGGGCACTACAGCCTGCTCGCCGCGCTGAAGCACTGGAACATCGACCCGTCGAAAGTCACCATCCTCAACCTTGCGCCACCGGCCATCGTCGCCGCGTGGAAACGTGGTGACATCGACGCCACTTACGTCTGGGACCCAGCCCTCGGCGTAGCCAAGGAAAACGGCAAAGTGCTGATCACCTCCGGCGAACTGGCCAAGTTCGGCGCGCCGACCTTCGATGCCTGGATCGTGCGTAAAGACTTCGCCGAGAAGCACCCGGAAATCGTCACCGCGTTCGCCAAAGTGACCCTCGACGCCTACGCCGACTACCGCAAAGACCCGAAAGCCTGGCTCGCCAACCAATCCAACGTCGACAAACTGGTGAAGCTCTCCGGCGCCAAGGCCACTGACATCCCATTGCTGCTGCAAGGCAACGTCTACCCGCTGGCGGCTGATCAAGTGATCACCCTCGGCGCGCCGACCACCAAGGCCATCACCGACACCGCCGCGTTCCTGAAAGAACAAGGCAAGGTCGAAGCCGTACTGCCGGACTACGCCCCGTACGTCAGCGCCAAATACATCACCAACTGATCGGAGTTAACCGCGATGGCTTTGCTACAGCTGGAGCGCATCAGCGCACAGTACCCCGGCAGTCCGGAACCGGTACTGACGGATATTTCCTTGAGCCTTGGGCCCCAGCAATTGCTGGTGGCCCTCGGCCCGTCCGGCAGTGGCAAGACTTCGCTGTTGAACCTGATTGCCGGTTTCGTCGAGCCTAGCGCCGGGCGCATCACCCTGGACGGCGTGCCGGTCAAAGGACCGAGCGCCGAACGTGGCGTGGTGTTCCAGGACGACGCCCTGCTGCCCTGGCAGGACGTGTTGGCCAACGTCGGTTTCGGTCTCGAACTGGCCGGCGTCTCACGAGACAAACGGGAAATCCGCGCTCGGGAAATGCTCGCGCTGGTGGACCTTTCCGGCTTCGAAAACCGTCGGATCTGGCAGCTCTCAGGCGGCCAGAAGCAACGCGTCGGCCTCGCTCGCGCCCTCGCTGCCGACCCACGCGTTTTGCTGATGGACGAACCCTTCGGCGCCCTCGATGCCTTCACTCGCGAACAGATGCAGGAGCTGCTGCTGCAAGTCTGGCAGCGCACCGCCAAACCGGTGTTCCTGATTACCCACGACATCGAAGAAGCGGTATTCCTCGCCACTGACCTGATTCTGTTGGCGCCCAACCCTGGGCAAATCGTCGAGCGCCTGAGCCTGGACTTTGGCCAGCGTTACGCCGCTGGCGAGTCGGCACGGACGATCAAGTCCGACCCGCGCTTCATCGAAACCCGCGAGCACGTACTCGCCAAGGTGTTCTCCCAACGTAGCGCCGCCCAGCGGCAGGAGCGCGCATGAGCAGCTATGAAATTCCGGCCGTGACGGTTAAGCCGGGGTCAAAGGTGATTCCGCTGCGGCGCAGCCTTAGTACTCGCTGGATCAGCGTGTTGACGCTGGTCGCTCTCGTATTCATTTGGTGGGCGGTTACGGCCACAGGAATGATCGAACCGCTGTTCCTGCCGCCACCGTCCGCCGTGCTGCAAAAAGGCTGGCTGCTGGCGACCACGGGCTATATGGATTCAACGTTGTGGCAGCACTTGGGCGCGAGCCTGAGCCGTATCGGTCTGGGCCTCGGCTTCGCAGTGCTGACTGCCGTGCCGGTCGGCATCGCTATCGGCCACAACCGCATCGCTCGCGGGATTCTCGATCCACTGATCGAGTTCTACCGCCCTATTCCGCCGCTGGCCTACCTACCGCTGATCGTCATCTGGTGCGGCATCGGTGAGCTGTCGAAAGTCTTGCTGATTTACCTGGCGATCTTCGCCCCGATTGCCATCGCGACAGCGACTGGCGTGCGCACGGTTGATCCAGCCAAATTGCGCGCTGCGCAGTCCTTGGGCGCGACTCGGGCGCAGTTGATTCGGCATGTGATTCTGCCAAGTGCGTTGCCGGATATTTTGACCGGTGTGCGCATTGGTCTGGGCGTGGGTTGGTCGACACTGGTCGCCGCTGAGTTGATCGCCGCCACCAGCGGCTTGGGCTTTATGGTGCAGTCAGCCGCGCAGTTCCTGGTCACCGATGTGGTGGTGCTGGGGATTCTGGTGATCGCACTGATCGCCTTCGCCATGGAAATGGGCCTGCGCGCACTGCAACGCAAACTGGTGCCATGGCACGGCCAGGCACACTGATTACTCATGTGGGAGCGGGCTTGCTCGCGAAAGCGGTGTATCAGTCGCAGCAATGTTGCCTGACATACTGCATTCGCGAGCAAGCCCGCTCCCACCAGAAGCTCAGCACCCGGATTGAAGAGAACCACCATGAGCACCCTCAACATCGTCCCTTTAAGCTCGGCCCTCGGCGCGCAGATCAGCGGCATCGACATCAGCCAGCCGCTGAACCTGGAACAGCGCGACGCCATCGAGCAGGCGCTGCTCAAGCACCAGGTCCTGTTCTTCCGCGACCAGCCGATCACGCCGCAGCAGCAAGCGCGATTCGCCGCCCATTTCGGCGATCTGCACATTCACCCGATCTACCCGAACGTACCGGAACAGCCAGAAGTGCTGATCCTCGACACCGCCGTCACCGACGTCCGCGACAACGCGATCTGGCACACCGACGTGACCTTCCTGCCGACCCCGGCCATGGGCGCGGTACTCAGCGCCAAGTTGCTGCCGGAGTTCGGTGGCGACACGTTGTGGGCCAGCGGCATTGCGGCCTATGAAGCGTTGTCGGCGCCGATGAAAACCTTGCTTGAAGGGCTGACCGCTACTCACGATTTCACTCGCTCATTCCCGCTGGAGCGCTACGGCAACACGCCAGAAGCGCTGACTCAGTGGGAAGAAGCACGGCGCAAGAATCCGCCACTGTCGCACCCGGTGATTCGCACGCATCCGATGAGCGGGCGTCGGGCGTTGTTCGTCAATGAAGGGTTTACGTCGAAGATTAATGAGCTGTCGGAAACAGAGAGCGAAGTGATTCTGAAGTTTCTCTTCGCCCATGCCACACGGCCGGAATTTACCATTCGCTGGCGCTGGCAGAAGGATGACGTGGCGTTCTGGGATAACCGCGTGACACAGCATTACGCCGTGGATGATTACCGGCCGGCGCGGCGGGTGATGCAGCGGGCTACGGTGTTGGGGGATGTGCCGTTTTTTCGATGAATCCTGAGTTCTTTGTTGACTGGTTTGGCCCCTTCGCGAGCAAGCCCGCTCCCACATTTGAAATACGGTCCAATTGTGGGAGCGGGCTTGCTCGCGAAGGCGATATGACAGGCGCCGGATAATCCGGCGCCGAACACTTACTCAGCCGTCGAAGGCTTCTCCCAAAGATTGATCCCGCCCTCCTGGGCAAACCGATCAATCTCCGCCAACTCTTCCGCGCTAAAGCTCAAATTCTTCAACGCACCGACGTTCTCGATAATCTGCTCCGGCCGGCTCGCGCCGATCAGTGCCGAGGTCACGCGCGGGTCGCGCAGGGTCCAAGCCAACGCCAGTTGCGCCAGACTCTGGCCGCGACGTTTGGCGATCTCATTGAGCCCGCGCACGTGGGCGATGTTGGCTTCGGACAAGTGCGATTCCTGCAACGAACCACCGCCCGGACGGTTGACCCGCGCATCCTTCGGAATGCCGTTGAGGTATTTGTCGGTCAACAGACCTTGGGCCAATGGCGTGAAGGCAATCACCCCAGCGCCGAGTTCGTCGGTAACGTCCAGCAGGTCTTTTTCCACCCAACGATTGAGCAGGTTGTAGGCCGGTTGGTGAATCAACAACGGCACTTTCCACTCTTGCAACAGCGCGGCCATTTCGCGGGTTTTCACCCCGGAGTAAGACGAGATGCCGATGTACAACGCCTTGCCCTGCTGCACGGCAGTGGCCAGGGCGCTGGCGGTTTCTTCCAGCGGGGTGTCCGGGTCGAAGCGGTGGGAATAGAAGATGTCCACGTAATCGAGGCCCAGGCGTTGCAGGCTCTGGTCGAGGCTGGCCAACACGTATTTGCGCGAACCGCCGCCCTGGCCGTAAGGGCCTGGCCACATGTCCCAACCGGCCTTGCTGGAGATGATCAGCTCGTCGCGGTATTGCTTGAAGTCTTCGCGTAGCAGGCGACCGAAGTTGATTTCGGCGCTGCCGTACGGTGGGCCGTAGTTGTTGGCCAGGTCGAAGTGGTTGATGCCCAGGTCGAACGCGGTGCGCAGCAGCGAACGCTGGGTGTCGATCGGCGTGCTGTCGCCGAAGTTGTGCCACAGCCCCAGGGAGAGGGCCGGCAAAACCAGCCCGCTGCGGCCTACGCGGCGGTATGGGATGGAGTCATAGCGGTTTTCGGCAGCGGTGTAAGTCATCGAATCCTCTCTTGTTTGAGTTACTTCTAACTGGAACCAGACATCAATCCTGTTTGTTTGGACTTACTTCTAACTGGAGTCAGACATCAATCCTGTGGCGAGGGAGCTTGCTCCCGCTCGGTTGCGCAGCGGCCGCCAAGCCAGCCAACGCGATAAACCTGACAGAACGCGCCAGCCGATTTTGGGGTCGCTTCGCGCCCCAGCGGGAGCAAGCTCCCTCGCCACAAAAGCCCTTTACCTTCATCTATACAAATCGATTGGAAGGCCGGGCCAATCCAAGGTTCTGGCGCAAGGTCCGGCCTTCGTACTCTGTTCTGAACAACCCGCGTCGCTGCAGTTGCGCAACCACGTAGTTCGGCGAGGCTGAGGTTCTCCTGGCCGGCCAATTCCGTCAGCGGCAACGCTGGCAGCGGTCCGTCCAGCAGGTACTTCGACAAGTCGAAGTTACCCAGCATACGCCCAAGTAATGCGACGCCAACCTCGGGTTCGACTAATTGCTGAAACGTTTCATATTTTTCCCGGGCTTCGCTTTCGGTGCGCCCGACGACCACAAAAACACCGGGCATGATTTTCAGCGAATCGGCGCTGCGAACGTACCGGTTCAAGCGTCCCTTGAGCTCGACATAAAACGCCTGGGCCTTGGCCAGCGCCGTCTGCGCGGTGAACACCACCTCGGCGTTTTGCGCCGCCAGGTCACGGCCAAGTTTGGTAGAACCAGCCTGCATATTCAGCGGGCCTTTGACCCGAAAGTGTTCGCCGACAGGGTCGAGGATGTGTACTTTTCCGGGTGGTAGTACGTACTGCTGGCCTTGTCGCGTACAAAGGCGTCATCTTTCCAACGACCCCAGAGTCCGGTGACCACCTGATAGAACTCCCGAGCCCTTCTGTAGCGGTCGGCATGACCGAAATGCCGGTCGCGACCGAAATTTTGCGCTTCGGCGACATTGTCGAAAGTGACAAGATTTCAGCCCGAGCGCCCCCTGAAAGAGGGTCCATAGAAGCGAACTTTCGTGCTACATGGTACGGCTCGTTATAGCTGGCTGTAGGCGTGGCGATCAGCCCGATGCGCTCTGTCACGGCGCTCAAAGTAGCCAGTAAAGTCAGGGGTTCAAAGTGGTCTGAGCGAGCCATGCGGTTGGCAATCGGTCTGGTCGCGGCGGCCACGCTGTAGGCAATGAACAACGCGTAAAACTTCGCCGCTTCGGCGATCTGCGCCAGTCGCTTGTAGTGGCCGAAGTCTAGTCCGGCATCGGCCGGCGCGTCGGGATGCCGCCAGGCGGCAATGTGGTGCCCGGTAGCCATCAGGAACGCGCCGAGCTTGGGTTTGGCGATTGGCGTACTGGCGACGACGCGGGTGCTGGAACGCTGGGTGTGTTGCCGGTGGCGGATGAGGTGCAGCGGTTGAATCTGCTGGAGTGTCGGGTGATCGAACGCGAGAGCGCCTGAGCGATCCACACAACCTTCACTGACGTGCGCAGTACCTGTGGGAGCGAGCTTGCTCGCGATGGCGGAATGTCAGTCGACATCAATGTTGAATGTCATACCGTCATCGCGAGCAAGCTCGCTCCCACAGGGATCTGTGTCAGGCCGACAACTCACGCAGAGCTGCAGCCGCCAAAAAACCAGATCTTGAGCTGTAGCGCTGATCCCGCCTGACGGTCTGATCAATTCGCTCAAGTAACTGCTCAGGCAGCGTGGCATTAAAGCGCACCGACTTGCCAAAGTACGGTGTGATATCAAATTCGACCACACCCCATACACCACCCGCGTAATCGGGATTATCAAGGTG
This sequence comes from Pseudomonas sp. 10S4, assembly GCF_034344865.1. NCBI lineage: Bacteria > Pseudomonadati > Pseudomonadota > Gammaproteobacteria > Pseudomonadales > Pseudomonadaceae > Pseudomonas > Pseudomonas sp. 10S4. Next base: position 2,079,377 of record NZ_CP133774.1, on the reverse strand, counting down.
AGCATCAATCTCGCGGACCTGCGGCAAAGGCTCGCCATCAGCCACCAATCCTTCGTAGTGCAAGGACAAAGCTTCCTTCACGTTTTCGAATGCCTGCGCCACAGTGCCGCCCGCAGAGAAGCACCCCGGCACGTCCGGGATGATCACTCCGTATTCTGAGTCGGCATCCTTATGCAGAACGACCGGGAATTTCATTTGGATGAATCCTTCCTGTGATAGGTCCCCATCGGGACTCTCGAATCCGATGACGGGTCTCATTTCAAGCCCGCCTGTTTCAATATGCTGTTGATCGTCCCCTTGGGTAGATCCGAGTCAGGGTGCTTGATCGTCACCCTCCCTGGCTTGCTCGAATGTTTGTATTGGTGGTGACTGCCTTTCACCGCCACCAGATACCAACCATCCTCCTCAATCATCCTGATCATTTCCCGACTTCGCATTTCCTTCGCCTTTTTCGACAGCACCTGCTGCGTACTCTAGGCGTTAAAAGCGATGACGATACACACCATACACACTCCGACAAATATTAGCCGATGAGGGCCACTCCTATTTTGCCTTCGGACCAGCGGCTACCGCCCCCCGCAAACACCTCCCCCAACCAATCCACAAACACCCGAACCCGGGGCGACATGTGTCGGTTGTGCGGGTACAGCACTGAAACCGGCATCGGCGGCGGTGGTGTGTCGGTGAGGATTTCCTGCACCAACCCCTGGGCTATCTGCGTTTCCATGCGGTAATGCGGGCACTGGATAATGCCGAGCCCGGCAATTGCCGACGCCGCATAAATTTCTGCGCCGAACACCGACAGCGCGCCATCGATGGCCACTTCTTTCAGTTCGCCATCGACCATGAACTCAAACGGAAACTGCTTGGCCGTGGTGCGCGACACGTAGTTCACCGCGCGGTGCTGGCTCAGGTCGGCGAGGGTTTTCGGTTCGCCGTATTTGCGCAGGTACGCCGGGCTGGCGCAGGTGATCTGGCGCAGGTTGGCCACGCGTTTGCCGATCAACGCCGAGTCGCCGAGGGTGCCGGCGCGCAGTACGCAGTCGACGCCTTCGGCGATCAGGTCGACAAAGCGGTCGGCCTCGCTGATGGACAACTCGATGTCCGGATAACGGGCCATGAACTGCGGCAATGCCGGGATCACAAAGTGCTTGGCCAAGGTGCCGTGCAAATCCACCCGCAACCGCCCTTTCGGCGCAACGCCGCGAAACGCCAGTTCGGCTTCTTCCAGCTCCGCCAGCAACTGCACGCAACGCTGGTAATACGCTTCGCCATCCAGCGTAGGACGCACCTTGCGCGTGCTGCGCTCCAGTAAACGCGTGCCGAGCCAGGCTTCGAATTGATTCAGCGTGTGGGTCAGCGTGGCCCGCGGCAGGTTCAGGTCATCGGCGGCCAGCGTGAAGCTGCTGCGCTCGTAAATCCGCACGAACACCTTCATCGCTTTGACTTGATCCACGGTCAGCTCCTGACTTTTGATTGTTGGCGATTATTGAACAGTCAAGGCAACTCTCGTGCATTTATCGGTCTGAGTAAACATGTGAGTCTGGCTTCACCCCAAGCAAACACCTTCAAAGGAACCACAACCATGACTACTCAGACTTCGAAAGTTGCCGTCGTGACCGGCGCCTCCCGCGGCATCGGCGCGGTGATCGCCAAACAACTGGCGAGCGAAGGTTTCGCCGTCGCCATCAACTACGCCAACAGCGCCACCGAGGCCTCGAAACTGGTGGTCGAGTTGCGCCAGGCCGGCCACCAAGCCATAGCGATCAAGGCTGACGTGGCCAGCGCCGACGACGTACGCCGGTTGTTCGACGAGACCGAAGCTCAGTTGGGCAAGGTCGATGTGCTGGTCAACAACGCCGGCATCCTCAAGGTGATGCCGCTGGCGCAACACACGGACGAACTGTTCGACCAAAACTTCAATATCCACACCCGCGGCACGTTCAACGCCCTGCGTGAAGCCGCCACTCGCCTGAACAGCGGCGGGCGGATCATCAATTTTTCCAGCAGCACCGTCGGCATGAACCTACCGGGCTACGCGGTGTACATCGCCAGCAAAGCGGCGGTGGAATCCCTGACCCAGGTGTTCGCCAAGGAAATGCGCGGTCGCAACATTACCGTCAACGCGGTCGCACCAGGCCCGGTGGCCACGGACCTGTTCCTGCACGGCAAAAGCGAAGAGCAAATCCAGACGTTCGCCAAGATGGCGCCGCTGGAACGCCTGGCTCAGCCAGAAGACATTGCCCGCGTCGTGAGCTTCCTGGTCGGCCCGGAGTCGGCTTGGGTCAACGGGCAAATCCTGCGGGTTAACGGCGGTCTGGTCTGAGGTGAATCCCATGAAAAATGTCATTCTGATCACGGGCGCCGGCACCGGCATCGGCAAACTCGCCGCCGAATCACTCGCCCGAGCCGGGCACATCGTTTACGCCAGCATGCGCGACGTAAACGGGCGCAACGCCGCACGGGCTGAGGGCTTTCGCCTCTGGGCCAAAGCGCAAAACGTTGAGTTGCATCCGCTTGAACTCGACGTGCTGTCGCAGGATTCGGCCGACGCGGCGGTGGCGACCATCGTCAAAGAGCAAGGCCGTCTCGACGTGGTCATGCAGAACGCCGGGCACCTGGTGATCGGCCCGACCGAAGCCTTCACCGCCGAAGAAATCATGAAAGTCTTCGACACCAATTTCTACGGTGCCCAGCGGGTCAGCCGCGCGGTGTTGCCGCAGATGCGCGCCCAGGCTTCGGGGTTGGTGTTGTGGATCAGCAGCACCACGACCAAGGGCGGTTTCCCACCGTTCATGGGCCCATACACCGCAGCGAAAGCAGCGATGGATTCCCTGGCGGTGAGCATGTCCTACGAACTGACTCGCTTCGGCATCGAAACTTCAATCGTCGTGCCCGGCGCCTTCACGCGCGGCACCGACCATTTTCCGAGTGCCGGCAAACCGGCCGATGTGGCGCGCAGCAACGCCTATGCTCGATATGACGGAGTGATGGATAAAGTCGGCGAACGCCTGAGTGCGTTGACCCCGGACGATGCTGACCCGCAAGCGGTAGCGGATGACATCGTGCGAATCATCGGACTGCCCCAGGGCTCGCGGCCGGCGCGGTCGGTGATCGATTTTGTCGGGGATGGCGCGGCGCAAGTGCTGGAAGTTTCGGAGCGGGTTCGGATCGAGTTTGCCGAGCGGATCGGGATTGATGATTTGCTCGAGCTGACACCTCAGTGACCCCTTCGCGAGCAAGCCCGCTCCCACACTGGATCTGCGTCGAACACAACACAGTTGGACACACAGACCTCATGTGGGAGCGGGCTTGCTCGCGAAGGCGGCCTATAAGGCAACACATCGCTAAAGGACGGAACACACCATGCACACCACCATCATCATTTTCTTCGGCCTGGTCCTGCTGGCACTGATGCTCTACATCGGCGAGCGAGTCGGTTTCAACCGTCAGACGCTGACCTACAGTTTCGTCGTCCTGTGGCTGGCATTGACGATAATCAACGGCGCGGTGGGCGTGGTCACTGCCAGCCAACCCGTCAGTTCAGAACTGGTGGTCGGCAGCGTGGTGTTTGGCGTGCCGGTGGCGGCGTTGGTTCTGTTCATGGTGTTGAACAAAGCCTAGGCGCCACCGACGTCCAATCAACGAACCAGGTGCAGGAACTGCATGTGCCGTTCGTACTGATCGAGGATGTCGTTAATGATCTGATCCTTGGTGTAACCCACCAGATCGTAGTCCTGACTGCCTTCGGCCAGATGCACTTCGGCCCGGTAGTAGCGACGGTTGTTGAGTTGCTTGGACCCCATCCCGCCACGGGCAAAGGACGGCGTGAAGTAACCGCGCATCTGCACCTGGTAGATGAATGGGTGCTGCTCGCCATGACCGATTTCCAGGCTGACACTGTCATTCGCCGGATCCGGCTGAGTGACCACGTTCAAACCCTTCTCGACAAACACCGCCGTCACTTCTTCAATCGCCGGGCGCACCGTCGTTTCGAGGAAGCGGTAAACCTCATCCCGCGACGGGAAATGCACCGCCTGACTCAAGCGCTGACGCCAACCGCCACGCTTTGAACCGGAGACCGGAGCCAGGGAATGCATCTGCGCGATCTGCTTCTGGGACTCCAGATAAAACGCTTTGTGCAGCCCCCACATCATCAGCAGCAGGATCATCGAGAACGGCAACGAAGTCAGCACCACCGCTGATTTCAGCGCATCGATGCTGCCGGAAAACAGCAGCGCACTGGTCACCAGCGCGGTCATCGCACCCCAGAACACCCGCAGCCATTTCGGCCCGTCTTCATCCGGGTTGCCGCCCTTGGCGGACAGCGTCGACAGCACCACGGTGCCCGAGTCGGCGGACGTCACGAAGAACACGAAGCTGATAAACACCGTCACCGCAATGACGGTTTTGCTCCACGGGTAGGTTTCCAGCAGCAGGTACAGGGTCATCGACGGGTTATCGATGGCCGACATACCGAGTGCGCTCATGCCATGGTTGAGGACTTGGTCGATGGCGCTGTTGCCGAAGATCGACATCCACGCCAGGGTGAAACCGAGCGGAATCAGCAGCACGCCGAAGACGAATTCGCGGATGGTCCGGCCACGGGAAATCCGCGCGATGAACAGGCCCACGAACGGCGACCATGCAATCCACCAGGCCCAGTAGAACACCGTCCAGCCGCCCAGCCAGTCGCTAGGCTTGTCGTAGGCATAGAGGTCGAAACTCTTCATCGGCAACGCGCCGAGGTAATCGCCGATGTTCTGGATCAAGGTGTTGAGCAGGTGCTGAGTCGGGCCGGCAAACAACACGAACAGCAGCAGCGCACAGGCCAGCAGCATGTTGATGTCGGACATGACCCGCACGCCTTTATCGACGCCGGACACCGCAACGGTGATCGCCGCGCCCATCATCAGCGTGATCAGGCCGACCTGAATCCAATGCGTATGGGCGATGCCGAACAGGTAGTCGAGCCCGGAGTTGAGGTGCAACACCCCAAAGCCCATATCGGCACCGAGGCCGAACACCGTGGCGATGATGCCGAAGCCGTCCACCGCGTAGCCGATAGGGCCGTTGATACGCTTGCCGATCAGCGGATACAGCGCCGAGCGCAGGGCCAGCGGCAGGTTATGTCGATACGCGAAATACGCCAGCGCCATGCCGACGAAGGCGAACACGCCCCAGCCATGCAGGCCCCAGTGCAGAAACAGAATCTGCATCGCCTGCCGCGCCGCTTCCGGCGTACCGGCAGTGCCTTGGGGCGGTTGTGACAAGTGCGTCAGCGGTTCGGATACGCAGAAGAAAAACAGCGTGATGCTGATCCCGGCGGCGAACAGCATGCCGGCCCAGGACAGGTAACTGAATTCGGGTTCGTCGTGGTCGGCACCGAGCTTGATCTTGCCATAGCCAGATAACGCGGTGACCACCACGAAGACCAGATACAGGGTCATTGCGAGCATGTAGTACCAGCCGACCGTATTGGCCGCCCAGTTTTGCGCTTCCAGTAACCAGGCACCGGCCTGTTTGGGCATGGCGATGACGACAATGCCGAACAACAGAATGAAACCGGCCGAGAAATAAAACACCGGCGGATTCATGCGGACCTGGCCGCTGGGAGGGGTGGACGGTGCACTCATGAAAGGTGCACCTCAAGGGGATGAAACAGGGCAATCAGTAACGGACTCGGCAAGGGCAAGCCTCCTGTTGTGAGCGGGCAGCAAACCGGCGGTTTAACTTGAATGAGCGTTCAAGTTAAACATGAATAGCGTGCTAAGGACTAATCGCAGGGCTCGGCGGTCGCTTTCCTACGCTAGCTCAAGGAAGGGTATGACGCGGGGTTTGGAGGATTCGTTCAGTGGGAAATGAGCTAAATGCCATTATCGCGTTCGACGTGAATCCATTCGCGGGCAAGCCTCGCTCCTACAGGTCATGCGCCATTTTCAAAATGGCGCATGACCTGTAGGAGCGAGGCTTGCCCGCGAAGAGGCCAGATCTGTCAGCGGAGATTTCGAGGCTTACTTCTGCGTCCCATCATCATGCTGCAAATTCGCCTGCGTCAGGTTGCACCCCGCCGGCACACTCCGGGTCAGCCACACATTGCCACCAATGGTCGAACCCTTGCCGATGGTGATCCGCCCCAGAATCGTCGCCCCGGCATAGATCACCACATCATCCTCAACAATCGGATGCCGCGGATGGCCCTTCTGCAACTGGCCGTCTTCGTCCGCCGGGAACCGCTTGGCACCCAACGTTACCGCCTGATAAATCCGCACCCGCTCACCGATGATCGCGGTCTCGCCGATCACTACACCTGTCCCGTGATCGATAAAGAAGCTGCGGCCGATCTGCGCGCCCGGATGAATATCGATGCCGGTCGCCGAGTGAGCGATTTCCGCGCTGATCCGCGCCAGCAACGGCAACCCGGCGCGGTACAAGTGATGGGCGAGGCGATGGTGAATCACCGCCAGAATCCCCGGATAGCAGAGCAACACTTCATCGACGCTGCGGGCGGCCGGGTCACCGTGATAGGCCGCCAGCACGTCGGTGTCCAACAGGCTGCGCAGCCCCGGCAAGGCGAGGGCAAACTCCTGGATGATCTGGATAGTCTTGTCCTCGACCTCAGTGTCGGCCTGGGCGCTGTGGCGCGCGGCGTAACGCAGTTCAAGCCGCGCCTGGGCCAGCAACGCGTTCAGCGCCACGTCGAGGGTGTGGCCGACGTAGAAGTCTTCACTCTCTTCGCGCAAATCTACCGGCCCCAACCGCATCGGGAACAACGCACCGCACAAGGCTTCGAGAATGTCCGCCATGGCCGCCCGGGAGGGTAACTCGCGACCGCCCTGCTCGCCGCTGGCGCGGCCGTTTTGTGCACGCCATTGATCACGCGCCGTGCGCAGCTGGCTGACGATGGTCTGCAATTGCCAATGGCTGGAACGCTCACTCACGGTAAAAACTCCTCACGGGCGGCCGGACTGTCTGGCCGCGTTGACGGCGATTACTCTACGGCATGGTCTCGACGCCGAATTAAGAACCAATAGTGCTGTGATCTGAACATTCGGATATAAGCGATTGACGGTTGCCGCTGCAAAAAGCCGTGCTTATAGTCCTGACATCCTCCCCCGCCAGTACGGACCCATGATCAAACAACAGCTTGCCCGCTTTAATCGCCTCGACCTGCTCGGTCACCCTACCGCTCTGGAAAAACTCGAACGCCTGTCGACCTGGCTCGGCCGCGATGTCTACGTCAAACGCGATGACCTGACGCCACTGGCCATGGGCGGCAACAAGCTGCGCAAACTCGAATACCTGGCCGCCGATGCGCTGGCTCAGGGCGCCGACACGTTGATCACTGCTGGCGCGCTGCAATCCAACCATGTGCGCCAGACTGCCGCCATCGCCGCCAAATTAGGCCTGGGCTGCGTTGCGCTGCTGGAAAACCCGCTGGGCACCGACGACGCTAACTATGTCGGCAACGGCAATCGGCTGTTGCTCGACCTGTTCGACGCCAAAGTCGAGTTGGTGGAGAACCTCGATAACGCCGACGACCAACTGCAAGCCCTGGCCGATCGTCTGCGCAACAACGGCAAGAAACCGTATCTGGTGCCGATTGGCGGCTCTAACGCCTTGGGCGCCTTGGGTTACGTGCGCGCCGGGCTGGAACTGGCTGAACAGATTAAGGACACCGGCCTGCAATTCGCAGCCGTGGTTCTGGCGTCGGGCAGTGCCGGGACCCACAGCGGTCTGGCGCTGGCCTTGAGCGAAGTACTGCCGGATCTGCCAGTGATTGGCGTGACCGTTTCCCGTAGCGAGGAAGATCAGCGGCCGAAGGTTCAGGGTCTGGCCGAGCGCACCGCCGAGCTGCTGGGTGTGGGCCTGCCGGCGAGTTTCAAGGTTGAACTGTGGGATGAATACTTTGGCCCGCGTTACGGCGAGCCGAATGCCGGGACGCTGTCGGCGGTGAAACTGCTGGCGAGTCAGGAAGGGTTGCTGCTGGATCCGGTGTACACCGGCAAGGCCATGGCCGGGTTGCTGGATGGCATTGGGCGCGGGCGGTTTGATGAAGGTCCGATCATCTTCCTGCACACCGGTGGGGCGCCGGCGTTGTTTGCCTATAAAGACTTCCTTTAACGGAATAACGCATTCCTGTGGCGAGGGAGCTTGCTCCCGCTGGGGTGCGAAGCGCCCCCAAAACCTGCGCTGCGATGTTTCAGTTAAAACGCAGTGAACGGGTTTACGACTGCTGCGCAGCCGAGCGGGAGCAAGCTCCCTCGCCACGGGGATCGCATCGGCCACATATTCCCTAAATGAATAACAAACTCAATATTTAGTATTTTCCTATCTAACGGCATCATCATATAGTCGCGCCGCGGGCGAATTTGGCGCAAGACGCATAAGCTGCTTTAGGGCAGGATATCGCAGTCGTCCAAATCCCGATTTTGCCAACATTCCTAAAAGCGTCTTCATAAGAAAACACAGGGGCTTGTCATGAATTTTTCCGCACTACGTCGCAACCTGCTGGTCGGTTCGCTGGGCCTGGCACTGAGCGCTGGCCTGTTGGGGCAAGCGGTTGCCGGTGAGCAATTGCAAAAAATCAAGGACGCAGGCGTGCTCAACGTCGGCCTGGAAGGCACTTATCCACCGTTCAGTTTCGTCGACGCCGACGGCAAACTGGCCGGCTTCGAAGTCGAGCTCTCCGAAGCCCTGGCCAAAAAGTTGGGCGTTAAAGCCAAGATTCAGCCAACCAAGTGGGACGGCATCCTCGCCGCTCTGGAATCCAAGCGCCTGGACGTAGTGATCAACCAGGTGACCATCTCCGACGAGCGCAAGAAGAAGTATGACTTCTCCGAGCCGTACACCATCTCCGGGATTCAGGCACTGGTGCTGAAGAGCAAGGAAGCCGCGCTGAACATCAAGACCGCCGCTGACCTGTCCGGCAAGAAAGTCGGTGTAGGCCTTGGCACCAACTACGAACAGTGGGTCCGGGCCAATGTGCCGGGTGCTGACGTGCGCACCTACGACGATGATCCGACCAAGTTCGCAGATCTGAACAATGGCCGTACCGACGCCATCCTGATCGACCGCCTGGCCGCGCTTGAATACGCCAAGAAAGCACCGAAAACCGTTGCTGCCGGCCAAGCATTCTCCCGCCAGGAGTCCGGCATTGCCCTGCGTAAAGGTGAGCCAGAACTGCTGGCTGCAGTGAACAAGGCCCTCGACGAGCTGCGTGCCGACGGCACACTGGCCAAGATCTCGGAAAAATACTTCCAAGCTGACGTCACCAAATAATGGAAGAAGCTTTCCAACTCGCACTGGACTCCGCGCCCTTCCTGCTGAAGGGCGCGTACTACACGGTCATCTTGAGCCTGGGCGGGATGTTCTTCGGCCTGGTGATGGGCTTCGGCCTGGCGTTGATGCGCCTGTCGCGTTTCAAATCGGTAAGCTGGCTGGCCCGCATCTACGTGTCGTTCTTTCGCGGCACGCCGTTGCTGGTGCAGCTGTTCGTGATCTATTACGGCTTGCCGCAATTGGGCATCGAACTTGATCCGCTGCCGGCCGCCCTGATCGGCTTCTCGCTGAACATGGCCGCCTACGCCTGCGAAATCCTCCGTGCCGCGATCAGCTCCATCGAACGTGGCCAGTGGGAAGCTGCCGCCAGCATCGGCATGACCCGCGCGCAGACCCTGCGCCGGGCCATCATTCCGCAAGCGATGCGCACGGCCCTGCCGCCGCTGGGCAACAGCTTCATTTCGCTGGTCAAGGACACCGCGCTGGCCGCCACCATCCAGGTGCCGGAACTGTTCCGTCAGGCGCAATTGATCACCGCCCGGACTTTCGAAGTCTTCACCATGTATCTCGCCGCCGCGCTGATCTACTGGATTCTGGCCACGGTGTTGTCGCACCTGCAGAACAAGTTGGAAGAGCGGGTCAATCGGCACGACCAGGAGTCCTGACCCAATGATTGTCGTGGAAAAACTGACAAAGCAGTTCAAGGGTCAAGTGGTGCTCAACGGCATCGATCTGGAAGTGAAGGAAGGCGAGGTCGTGGCAATCATCGGGCCCAGCGGCTCGGGTAAAACCACGTTCCTGCGCTGCCTGAACTTCCTCGAAGAACCCACCAGCGGCCGGATCAAGGTCGGCGACATCGAGATCGATGGCAGCCGCCCGCTGAACCAGCAGCAAGGTCTGGTGCGACGTCTGCGCCAGCACGTCGGTTTCGTGTTCCAGAACTTCAACCTGTTCCCTCACCGCACGGCCCTTGAGAACGTCATCGAAGGCCCGATCGTGGTGAAGAAAATCCCTCACGCCGAAGCCGTTGCCCTGGGCAAAAAGCTTTTGGCCAGGGTCGGTCTGGCAGGCAAGGAAGACGCTTACCCGCGACGCCTGTCCGGTGGTCAGCAACAGCGTGTGGCGATTGCCCGTGCGCTGGCGATGGAGCCGGAAGTGATTCTGTTCGATGAACCCACCTCAGCGCTCGACCCAGAGTTGGTCGGCGAAGTGCTGGCGACCATCCGCAGCCTCGCCGAGGAGAATCGCACCATGGTCATCGTCACCCACGAAATGGGCTTTGCCCGTGACGTGGCGAACCGCGTGGTGTTTTTCGACAAGGGTGTGATCGTCGAGCAAGGCGAAGCCAAGGCGCTGTTTGCCAACCCGAAAGAAGAGCGGACGAAGCAGTTTCTCAGCAAGTTTCTGAATAACACGCACAACTGAAATATCACTTCACTACTTGTTAACTTCCATGGACGGAAGTGACATTTATTTCGTCATATTAAATCCCTCGCCTTTGTTTATTCAGTTCCCACAAATAATAGATCGACCCTCGCCTCTGCGTGCGTTACATATTTATGTTCTGCAACAGACTCATTTCGCCTGATCTTCATAAAAATCTTCGCTGACGCTGCGCCAAGCAGCGCCGCCTCGCGCCCGTGAAACCCACTAAATTTGCGGAAAAATTCGACAGGACGCTGCGGCATATTAACTCCGGCGCGTAGGACATTTCTGAATAACACAATAAACAACGCTTAACTAAGTGCCTCTATTGACAGTTGTTCCGGCGCACTCTTATCTAAGCCCTAACAGGCGCCAGGCATCACGTTCAATCATTATTTAAACAGGCAAATAGTGGCCCGTTATATTGCTCGGCAATTCGCGCCTTTGATCTTCCAGAAACGGACTTCGCTGCAAGGCTTCAAGGAGAGAACCCCATGACAAGCACCTCGAACAAACCCGAACTTGCGGCCCCGACCCTGGCGCAATCTCACAAGAGCGGCATCAACATTACCTCGGCTGCTCACTTGCTGATCGGCGTCGCGCCCTACCCCGGAATGGATGAAGGCGACCTGATCGAACTGTACTGGGACAACTGCTACGTAGCGTCGAAAGCACTGATTGTCGACGATGTCGGTCAACCCGTGCGACTGAGAGTGCCAGAGAGCTTCGTCGCTAACGGCACCTCGCACATCCACTACCGTGTCATGCAAGTTGGGCAAGACCCGGCGCTATCGCTGGCGACACGAGTGCAGATCAAGCTCGACTGCCCGGGCGGCCTGTCGCCTGCCGCGTCCGGCGATGAAAACCAGGGCCTGGCGCCAGTGAACATTCCCGAAACCATTCGCCGCCAGGGGGTCAACCCGAACCAGATCAAACGCGGCGTGCCGCTGACTATCGAGCCCTACCTGAACATGGCCATCGACGACGAAATCACCCTGCGCTGGGGCGACGTGCGCATGGACCTGCCCAAGCTCAAGGCTGGCGACATCGGCGAGCCGATCCAGGTCTGGGTGCCGCCGTCGATCATCCTCGAAGCGGGCGAAGATCTTCGCCTGGAAGTGACCTACTGCATCCTCGACCGCGTGGGCAATAACTCCCGCTGGGCGCCACCGCGGATGTTGAAGATCGGCTGTGCCAATCCCTACCTGAAAGTGCCGTTGAAAGAACAGCTCAAGGCTGCAGAAACCCGCAAATAGTAAAAATACCGCCGCCCCTGTGGGAGCGGGCTTGCTCGCGAAGAGGCCGTATCAGCCAACATCAATGCTGCCTGACACAACGCCTTCGCGAGCAAGCCCGCTCCCACAGGGGCGCGTATTCAGGTTTCACGACCGCTGCGCAGCCGAACTCAGGCCACCGCTGTTGCTACACAAACAACTGTTGCTCTACGGACAGACACCCTTCTATGCATATTCCTAAAAGTTAGTTTATTAATTATTTATACACGCTTAGGGTATATGCACCGGACCACCGGACATTCTTGTTATTCGTTCGCCGCATTGATTGCGGCGTTTCCATGAGATGTGAGGTAGGTATGGTCCGGAACACAATCACCCCAGTGCAGAACGCCAGGGCATTGCGTGCAGCCAAGGAGTGGCGCTGATGTCCAATCTGGCAGATGCAATCGTCCAGAGTGATCTGGATATCGCCCCCTGTTGTTGCCCGCGCAGGTTTTGCGCAACGACGCACAAGCCATCAAGGCTGCCCACGAACTGGCGCAAGTCGCCCGTTTGCAAGCCGCCAAACGTGACCAGCAGCGCAAGCTACCGTGGTCGGAAATCGAACAATTCACCCGCAGCGGTCTGGGCAGCATTGCCATCCCGCGCGAATACGGTGGCCCGCAGGTTTCGTTCGTCACTATTGCCGAGGTGTTCGCGATCATTTCCGCGGCCGACCCGGCACTCGGGCAGATCCCGCAGAACCAGTTCGGCATCCTGAACCTGGTACTCGGCAGCGCCACGGAATCGCAGAAAAAACAGCTGTTCAAAAGCGTGCTCGAAGGCTGGCGCATCGGCAATGCCGGGCCAGAACGCGGGACCAAAAACACCCTCGAACTCAAGGCACGGATCACTGCTGACGGCGACGGTTTTGTCGTCAGCGGCCAGAAGTTCTATTCCACCGGTGCGCTGTTCGCTCACTGGGTAGCGGTCAAGGCGTTGAACGATGACGGCAAGCAAGTGCTGGCCTTCGTCCGCCGTGGCACACCGGGTTTGCGCATCGTCGATGACTGGTCGGGCTTCGGTCAGCGCACCACCGCCAGCGGCACCATTTTGCTCAACAACGTGCGGGTCGACGCCGAGCTGGTGGTGGATAACTGGAAGATCAACGACAGCCCGAATATCCAGGGCGCCGTATCGCAACTGATTCAAGCGGCCATCGACGCCGGCATCGCTCGCGGCGCCATCGACGACGCCATCGAATTCGTGAAAACCCGCGCTCGGCCATGGATCGACGCCAAGGTCGAACGGGCCAGCGACGACCTGTACGTGATCGCCGACATCGGCAAACTGAAAATCGAATTGCACGCCGCTGAAGCGCTGCTGCGCAAGGCCGGGCAGGTGCTCGATCAGGTCAACGCCGCGCCGCTCACCGCCGAGTCCGCTGCCCGCGCCTCGATTGCCGTAGCCGAAGCCAAAGTGCTGACCACCGAGATCTCGCTGCTGGCCAGCGAAAAGCTTTTCGAACTGGCCGGCAGCCGCGCCACCCTTGCCGAATTCAACCTCGACCGTCACTGGCGCAACGCCCGCGTGCACACGCTGCACGACCCCGTTCGCTGGAAGTATTACGCCGTTGGCACCTACCACCTCAACGGCACGCTACCCGCTCGCCACTCCTGGATTTGACCAGACCTCTGGAGAAACACATGACTCTTTCTCACCACGTCGCGGTCATAACCAGCGATGAGCAAGCCCTGATCGTCGCCAGTGACCTGGCCGAAGATTTCAAACGCGACAGCGCCCTGCGCGACCGCGAACGTCGTTTACCGCACCCGGAACTGGAAGTGTTTTCCCGTTCGGGCCTTTGGGGCATCAGCGTGCCCAAGGAGTACGGCGGCGCCGAGGTTTCCAACGTCACCCTGGCCAAAGTGATCGCCTTGATTGCCCAGGCCGACGGCTCCCTTGGCCAGATCCCGCAGAACCATTTCTACGCCCTCGAAGTGCTTCGCGTGAACGGCAGCGAGGCGCAGAAAAAACGCCTGTACGCCGAAGTATTGGCCGGCCAGCGCTTCGGCAATGCCCTCGCCGAACTCGGCACCAAAACCGCCCACGACCGCGTCACCAGCCTGAAGCGCGACGGTGACGGCTATCGCATCAACGGCCGCAAGTTCTACGCCACTGGCGCGATTTACTCCCAGCGCATCCCGACCTCGGTGGTGGATGAAAACGGCGTGCAGCAACTGGCGTTCGTGCCGCACAACAGCAAAGGCCTGACCGTCATCGATGACTGGAGCGGTTTCGGCCAGCGCACCACTGGCAGCGGTTCGGTGGTGTTCGAAGACGTCTACGTCGCCGCCGAAGACGTGATGCCGTTTCAAAGTGCCTTCGAACGCCCGACCACCGTTGGCCCGTTGGCGCAGATTCTTCACGCCGCCATCGACACCGGCATCGCCCGCGCCGCTTACGAAGATGCCTTGCACTTCGTGCGCACCAAAACCCGGCCGTGGATTGACGCCACCCATGAAAAAGCCATCGATGACCCGTTGACCATCAAGAGCTTCGGCCACTTGGCGATTCGTCTGCACGCCACCGAAGCGCTGCTGGAACGCTCCGGCGAATTCCTCGACAAGGCCCAGGCAGAGATGAACGCCGAGACGGTCGCAGCGGCATCGATTGCTGTCGCTGAAGCCCGGGCCATCAGCACCGAAATTTCCCTCGCCGCCGGCAGCACGCTGTTCGAACTGGCCGGCAGCCAGGCGACCCTGATCGAACACGGTCTGGATCGCCACTGGCGCAACGCTCGGGTGCACACCCTGCACGACCCGGTGCGCTGGAAGTATCACGCCGTCGGCAATTACTACCTCAACGATGAAAACCCGCCGCTGCGGGGGACGATCTGATGGCCGACGCCAAGAAAAAGATCCTGCTCAACGCGTTCAACATGAACTGCATCGGGCACATCAACCATGGCTTGTGGACGCATCCACGGGACAACTCCACCGAATACAAAACCATCGAATACTGGACCGAACTGGCTCAGCTGCTGGAACGTGGTCTGTTCGACGGTTTGTTCATCGCCGACATCGTCGGCGTGTACGACGTCTACCAGAACTCGGTGGACGTGCCGCTCAAAGAGTCGATCCAGTTGCCGGTCAACGATCCTTTGCTGCTGGTCTCGGCTATGGCCGCCGTCACCAAAAACCTCGGCTTCGGCCTCACCGCCAACCTGACTTACGAGCCGCCGTATCTATTCGCCCGACGCATGTCGACCCTCGACCATTTGAGTCGTGGTCGCGTGGGCTGGAACATCGTCACCGGCTACCTCGACAGCGCCGCCAAGGCCATGGGTCTGAGCGAACAAGTCGAACATGACCGCCGCTACGACCAGGCCGACGAGTACCTGCAAGTGCTCTACAAGCTCTGGGAAGGCAGTTGGGAAAACGGCGCGGTGCTCAACGATCCCAAGCAGCGGATCTACGCCCAACCGGAAAAAGTGCACAAGGTCGAACACAAGGGTGAGTTCTATCAAGTCGAGGGTTATCACCTCTGCGAACCGTCGCCGCAGCGCACACCGGTGCTGTTCCAGGCTGGCAGCTCGGATCGCGGTTTGCTGTTCGCCGGGCGCCACGCCGAGTGCGTGTTTATCAGCGGCCAGAACAAACCGTCGACCAAGGTGCAAGTGGACAAGGTCCGCGCCAGCGCCGTCGAGGCCGGGCGCAACCCTGAGGACATCAAGGTATTCATGGGCTTGAACGTCATCGTCGGCGCCACCGAGGAACTGGCCTGGACCAAGCACGCCGAGTACCTCAGCTACGCCAGTGCCGAGGCCGGTGTGGCGCATTTCTCGGCGTCTACTGCGATCGATTTTTCCCAGTACGAGATCGACGAACCGATCCAGTACGTGAAGAGCAACGCGATCCAGTCAGCCACCAAAAACCTGCAAAACAACGACTGGACCCGACGCAAATTGCTTGAGCAGCACGCCCTCGGTGGCCGCTACATCACCGTGGTCGGCTCGCCTGAGCAAGTGGCCGATGAGCTGGAATCGTGGATCGCCGAAACCGGGCTGGATGGTTTCAACCTGACGCGGATTGTCACGCCGGAAAGCTATGTGGATTTCATCGATTTGGTGATTCCGGAGTTGCAGCGGCGAGGGTCGTACAAGACGGCTTACGACAGCGGCAGCCTGCGCGAGAAGCTGTTTCACGGTGAGGCGCATTTGCCGGAGCAACACACAGGCGCAGCGTTCCGCCGCTGATCTCTGTGGCGAGGGGGCTTGTCGGATCGCCGCACCGTCCCGTTCGGCTGCGAAGCAGTCGCAAAACCTGCGCACCGGTTTTACCTGACACACCATTATTGAATGGTTTGGGGGCTGCTTCGCAGCCCAGCGGGAGCAAGCTCCCTCGCCACAAATGCGTGCACACATTAAATAATTGACTGGAAAGCCATGATGACCAAGAAACTCCTGACCCACCCAGTCAAAGCACTGGCCCTGGCCCTCGGCCTCTTCAGCTCCGTCACCTTCGCCGCCGAAGCGCCGCTGAAAGTCGGCACCACCGCCGCCTTCGCCATCCCGCTGGAAGCCGCCGTCGAAGAAGCCTCCAAACAAGGCCTGAAAGTCGAGCTCGTAGAGTTCAGCGACTGGATCGCGCCGAACGTCAGCCTCGCCGCCGGCGACATCGACGTGAACTACTTCCAGCACATTCCGTTCCTGGAAAACGCCAAGGCTGCCGCCGGTTTTGACCTGGTGCCGTTTGCGCCGGGGATCATCAATAACGTCGGCCTCTACTCGAAGAAATACAGAAGCTTCGACGAACTCCCGCAAGGCGCCACCGTCGCCATCGCCAACGACCCGATCAACAGCGGTCGCGGGCTGCAACTGCTGGCCAAAGCCGGGCTGATCACCCTCAAACCGGGTGTCGGGTACAAGGCCACCGAAGAAGACATCATCGCCAACCCGAAGAAAATCAAAATCCTCCAGGTCGAAGCCGTGCAACTGGTCCGCGCCTACGACGACGCCGACCTGGTCCAGGGCTACCCGGCCTACATCCGCCTGTCGAAGACCTTCGATGCCGGCTCGGCGCTGCTGTTCGATGGCCTCGATCACAAGGAATACGTGATTCAGTTCGTGATCCAGCCAAAAAGCAAAACCGACCCGCGCCTGATCAAATTCGTCGACATCTACCAGCATTCGCCAGCCGTTCGGGCAGCGTTGGATAAGGCTCACGGCAAGCTCTATCAAGCCGGTTGGGAAAGCTGAAAATGACGGCCGCTATCCAACGGCGACTGGATATTCCAGAGCCCCACAATGCTGATCAAACTGAACTGCACCCGGAGCTCAACCGCGCCCATGTGCGCTTCATCGGGCTGGGCAAAACCTATAACGGCAAGCAAGGGCCGGTGGCGGCGTTGCATGGCATCGACCTGGCGATTCAGCGCGGCGAAGTGTTCGGCATCATTGGTCGTAGCGGTGCCGGCAAGTCGTCGCTGATCCGCACGATCAATCGCCTGGAACAACCGAGCACGGGCCGAGTGCTGATCGATCAGGTGGACATTGGCGAGTTCGATGAAGACCGTTTGGTGGCGTTGCGTCGGCGGATCGGGATGATCTTTCAGCACTTCAATTTGATGTCGGCCAAGACCGTTTGGCAGAACGTTGAGTTGCCGTTGAAAGTAGCGGGGGTGCCGAAGGACAAGCGCGAAAAGAAGGTCCGCGAACTGTTGGAACTGGTGGGCCTTCAAGAGAAGCACAAGGCTTACCCGGCGCAGCTTTCCGGCGGGCAGAAACAACGCGTTGGCATTGCCCGCGCGTTGGTGCATGACCCAGAGATTTTGCTGTGCGACGAGGCGACTTCGGCGCTTGATCCAGAGACTACTCAATCGATCCTCGGCCTGTTGCGCGAGCATCAATCAGCGCCTGGGTTTGACCATTGTGCTGATCACCCACGAGATGGCGGTGATTCGCGATATCTGCGACCGGGTCGTGGTGCTCGAACACGGAGGTGTCGTCGAGCAAGGGCCGGTGTGGGAAGTCTTCGGCAACCCGCAGCATGAGGTCAGCAAGACCTTGCTCGCACCGCTGCAACACGCCTTGCCGGAAGAACTGCAAAGCCGTTTGCGCGCGCAACCACAATCCTCGGATGAGGCCGTAGTGCTGCGTTTGCGATTCACCGGCAGCGCGACGGATGAACCGGATCTGGCGGCGCTGTTCGCCGCGCTCGGAGGCCGCGTGCGCCTGCTTCAGGGTGGCGTCGAGCGGATTCAGGGTCATGCGCTGGGGCAATTGCTGTTGGCGGTGACAGGCTCGTCCCTGGGCGCCGAGGAATTGCGTCAACGTGCCGGCAACTGGGCGCAACAGGTGGAGGTGCTGGGTTATGTGGTTTGATCGCTTGCTTCAGGGTTTTATCGACACCTTCCTGATGGTTGGCGTGTCGTCGCTTATCGCGCTGCTGGCAGGGATTCCGATGGCGGTGATTCTGGTCACCAGCGACAAGGGTGGCATCTACGAAGCGCCCCTGCTGAACCGCGTATTGGGCGCGTTCGTGAATCTGTTTCGCTCGATTCCTTTTCTGATTTTGATGGTGGCGCTGATTCCGTTTACCCGGCTGATCGTCGGCACCACCTATGGTGTTTGGGCGGCCGTCGTTCCGCTGACCATTGCCGCCACACCGTTCTTTGCGCGGATTGCCGAAGTCAGTTTGCGCGAGGTCGATCACGGGTTGATCGAAGCCGCGCAAGCGATGGGTTGCCGGCGCTGGCATATCGTCTGGCATGTGCTGTTGCCTGAGGCGCTGCCGGGGATTGTTGGCGGCTTCACCATTACGCTGGTGACGATGATCAACTCGTCGGCCATGGCCGGGGCGATTGGGGCCGGTGGGCTGGGAGACATTGCGTATCGGTACGGGTATCAACGCTTTGATAGCCAGATCATGTTGACGGTGATTGTGCTGCTGGTGGTGTTAGTGGCGATTATTCAGTTGGGCGGGGATCGGTTGGCTCGGGGTCTCAACAAGCGCTAGGAAAGTTGCGAACACTCATTGTGGCGAGGGGGCTTGCCCCCGTTGGGCTGCGAAGCAACCCCAGACCATTCAATGAAGCGTGTCAGGCAAACCCGACTGGCAGGTTTTGCGGCTGCTGCGTCAGCCGAACGGGACGGTGCGGCGATCCGACAAGCCCCCTCACCACAAAAGCTCATTCGCCACAGGTAATCACTGACCTGCGAAGGTAAGTTTTCGCACAAGAAAATCAGGGTGCCAGCAGGGCCAATCCCTTTCATTTGCAGGGCGTTTCCTAGATCATTCCGCTCGCTTGCGCCTGCCAAATCTGATGGCTAGTCTTCGGTCCGTCACTGCATATCAGTGATCGGGTTTAGTCGCCCGGATCTTTCTAGGCGCACAGCGCCACCTCTTTCCAGGTGTTTTCATTGCCTGAAAGTTATGGTGGCTGTGCGCAGGGCACCCTCGGGTGCGCCGGGTTGCCTAGAGACCGGTCGACTAACCTGCGTGCAGCCGCCACCCCTGTTCGTTTAGTCGCGATATCGGTTGGCTCCAATTAGCTCTAGGAGTTTTACCAATGAGAAAATCTGTCCCCGATCCACCTCCCGAACCATCCACCAAAGGCAATCCCACCGACGATCCGCCAAGAGACCGATCCGCGCTCTATCGTGCAATCGATTTCTACCTCACTGGCGAACAGCCTTCGGCCCCCGATGAATTGCGGTTCTACAACGTCAGTGAAGATGTGAGCTTCGAAGACGCCCAACTCTATTTGGCTGATCTGCTGCGTTGCGCCTCAGTCACGGCGTATCAGTGCGGTGACCAGCTCAAAGGGGCGGAACGCGCCATGGTGTTTTCGGTTTGGCATTTGCTGGAGATTGCCAAAGCGATGGTTGATCGCTCGATTGATTGTCTGGGGATGAAGCAGGGCTGATTCATCAGTCGTCAGTGAAACCGCCATCGCGAGCAAGCTCGCTTCCACAGTTGACCGCATTCCCCTGTGAGAGCGAGCTTGCTCGCGATGGCTGCGAAGCAGCCCCAGGTTTGATGGCGTATATTCGGCAAATCCCCATTGCCTGCGCAGCCCACCATGAAACAGACCCCCGACGACCTCCAGCAGATCACCGCCACCACCCTGGGCCATTACAACTCGGTGGCCGAAGGTTTTCGCGAGGGGACACGCGATCATGATGTGAGCCAGAACATCGACGCGTTGCTGCGGCACATCCAGGGTGAGGCGCCGTTCAGCATTCTCGATTTCGGCTGTGGACCGGGGCGGGATTTGCAGACCCTCACGCGCATGGGCCACACCGCTGTCGGCCTCGACGGTTCGGAGAAGTTTGCGCAGATGGCGCGTGAGGACAGCGGTTGCGAGGTCTGGCAGCAGGATTTCTTGAAACTTGATCTACCGGCGGAACGCTTCGACGGGATTTTTGCCAATGCGGTGCTGTTTCATATCCCGCGTCAGGAATTGCCTCGGGTGTTGAAGCAACTGCATGGGGCGTTGAAGCCGGGTGGGGTGTTGTTCAGTTCCAACCCGCGTGGGGAGAATCAGGAAGGCTGGAATGGGCCGCGGTATGGGGCGTATCACGACTTACAGGCGTGGCAGGCGTTGCTGACCGAGGCCGGGTTTGTGGAGCTGGAGCATTACTACCGGCCGGCGGGGTTGCCGCGCGAGCAGCAGCCTTGGTTGGCGAGTGTTTGGCGTAAGCCGGTGTAGTCAGGACCGACGCCTTCGCGGGCAAGCCTCGCTCCTACAGGGGGACCGCGTCCGGCAGGACAATTCGGTCAACTGTGGGAGCGGGCTTGCTCGCGAAGGTCTTCAGGGCGCCGAAGAAACCTGATAGTTCATCACCGCCCCGTCCACGCCAAACGCCGTGATGCTCTGCCCGGCCAACCGTTTGCCTTCAACTTCACGTTCGCGCACATCAAAATTCGCCACCAACCGTGTGCCATCGGCAAACGTCGTCTGCTGCACCAGGCGATCCTCCGTCAACCAGCGAAAATCCGTCATCGCCTCAGTTGCCAGTCGCTCATGCAGTGGCCGAAAAAACCATCCTGTCGGGCAATCACCGGCAGTCGCTGCTTCAACGTATCAGCGCTCAGGTGATAAAGCGGTGGCACGTTATAGAGCAACTGCGTCAGTTCATTCTCGGCCCGCACATTGCTCAGTTTCAGGCTGTCGAACAACCAGTGATGGGTAGTGATCACCGAACCGTGGAACACCGCCTGATACAGCGGCAACCTGGTTTGCGGGGCAAAGTGCACCGTGCGATAGGGTTCCTTGAGCGGCACCGTTTTGAAAAAGACCTGCGGCTGTTCGTTGGGAAACCAGCGCCCCAGGTAATACGGCGACTTGGGGTTCTTGCTCATGTCCGGATCGCCCCAGCCGATCACCGGGGTCTGCATGCCATGAGCAAACAGCACGCCCCGGGCCGTGGTGGCGTTGCCATCCTCGGAGCCGGCCGGCAGTTGCAGCGTCTCGTTCACCCAGCGCGAGGCGTCGATATTGCCCTCGGCGTTTTGCGCCTGGGTCATGCTGGCGCCGGGGCGATAGCTGTCGAACAGCATGCCGGTGGCGTAGGCATCGAGAAACCAGCTATTGAACCCGATCTTGGCCTGCACGGCTTTGATGCGAGCCTCGAGCAACGGCCGCACGCAACGCGGATCGGTGTAATGCCCGGATTGCTGGAAACCGCTTTTGAAGGCGCCGCCGTTCAAGACAATCGCACACTCAAGATTGGCCCGTGAGCCGAGGTGCGCAGTGGTCCAGTCCGGGTTTTCAGTGGTGGTCAACGCCGTTTCATAAGAGTCGTACGGCGCCACCAGATAACCGGCGGCCACGCCTTGGCGTACCGTTTCGGGATGCCAAAGACCGCCCTCCCAGCCCTCACCGAGACCCAGCCACAAGCGCGATAACCCGGCGGCTTGCAACTGCTCAAACGTTCTCGGCGACAACGTGCTACCCCAGCGTTCGGGGGCTGGGGTCAGCGCTTCGGCAAAGGCTTTAGCCACTTCCGTGCGCAGCCGGCCATACCCATCAGCGAGTTTTTGCATGTCCGGCTCAGCGACTGCCTGCCAGCCGCTTCGCGCCTTTTTGTTCAACGCGCCATTGAGGCTGCGCAGCAAGGTAATTTGCTGGTAACGGTCGAGGGGTGGCTGGGCACGGCTCAGGATCCCCCGCGTTTCGGCGTCGAAACCGCCGCGCAACTCGCTGGCCAGAACGCCTTGCCCACGCAACAGTTTCAGCAGCGCCGGCCAACTGCGCACATCGTCGAGGCCCAATAGATCATTGCCCCACAGATAAACATGACTGGCTCCCAGCAGTTTTTTTGCCTCGGGAGTTTTCAGCAGTTTGTCGCTCAAGGATTCGTATTGCCCGTTGTCGATCAACCATTGACGATAGCGTTTGGCACCGGCCAACGGGTCGGCATCACCCAACGCCAGTGTAAATGTCAGCGGTGTGCCTGGTTCAAGCGAGGTGAACTCGTGACGGGCGGCCAGCGCCAGGGTCTTGCCCTCGGCGCTGAACGTCAGGCGATTGTTGTAAGGATTGGTCATCAGCCAGTTCAACGTGAAGCGACCGTGATCGACGCCCCACAACGGCAGGCTCAAGTCCTGGGTGGTATTGAACTCGCCCTGATCGAGCAAAAAGGATTGCCACAACGGATCGCCGGCCGACACGTAATGCCCCTCGGCGAGCGGCCAGATCAGGCCTTTGCCCATGGCGCTGCCCGGTTGTTTGAGGAAGCCCAGCTCACCCGGATCGCGAGCGCTGATGGACAGGGAGAGGTCACGCTGATCGAGACTGGCGCTGAGTGTCCAGGCGCCGTCATCCCATTGCCAGTCCGCTCGGTTGGCAGTCTGCTTGAGTTGGCTGACATTGTGCGAGGCGGCACCGGCCGAGGCCTCTACCGATTGCACCTGTGCGGGCGTGACACGAATCGCCAGGGTCGCAGGATCGAGTTCGACACGCCACAGCGGGTTTTCCAAAACGATATTGGCCAAGGCCCAAGGCGAGAACAGCAAGGTGCAGATCAGCAACAGATTGCGATGGAGAGGCGGCATGGGGTTGTCCCTTCTGCGTCAAGAGCAGGGAGGGTAAGCAACCGGGACGCAAATGTCGGTCAGTAAAGTGTTGGGAAATTGTAGATCGCCTTCGCGGGCAAGCCTCGCTCCTACAGTTGACCGCATTCCCCTGTGGGAGCGGGCTTGCTCGCGAAGGCGTGTGTCAGCCAATTTAGATGCTGAATGACACACCGCTTTCGCGAGCAAGCCCGCTCCCACAGGGTTTGTGCCTTACCGTGCGTCTTTCTTCGGCTCGCGGATTTTGTACCAGGCCACATACAGCGCCGGCAAAAACAGCAGCGTCAGCAATGTCGCGATGATAATCCCGCCAATCATCGCGTAAGCCATCGGCCCCCAGAACACTTCCCGCGCAATCGGGATCATCCCCAAACTCGCCGCCGCCGCCGTCAGCAGAATCGGCCGGCGACGATGTTCCGTTGCTTTTGCCACCGCATCCCACGGCTCAAGGCCTTCCTTCTCCAGCGCATCGATCTGCGTCACCAGAATCACCGAGTTACGAATGATGATGCCGATCAGCGCCAGGATCCCGAGGATCGCCACGAAGCCCATCGGCGTGCCCGTCGGGATCAGCGCCAGCACCACGCCGATCAAGCCGAGTGGCGCGACGCTGGCCACCAGGAACAGTTTCTGCACGCTGTGCAGTTGGATCATCAGGAAGGTCGCCATCAAAAACAGCATCAACGGCACGACCTTGGCAATCGGCCCTTGGGCCTTGCCGCTTTCCTCGACCGTACCGCCAGTGGCGACCTTGTAACCCACCGGCAAACCGGCGGCGAATTTATCGATGGTCGGTTGCAACTGTTTCACCAGGTCGGTCGGCTGGATCTCATCGCGCACCGCAGCCTTGATGGTGATGGTCGGTTTGCGGTCGCGACGCCAGACCAGCGGCTGCTCCAGTTCATAACGAACCGTGGCGAAGGCCAGCAGCGGAATCGAGGTGCCGCCCGGCGTGACGATTTGCAGGTTTTGCAAGGTTTCCGGCGTACCGCGCTCGGCGTCTTCGGCGCGACCGACGACGTTGATCAGGTAGATATCATCGTCCACTTGGGTGATCGGCGAGCCGACGACGATGCCGTTCATCAGGTTGGCCACGTCCTCCGACGACAGCCCCAGTTGCCGCGCCTTGTCCTGGGCGATGTCGATGCGCAGGACTTTGCCCGGTTCGTTCCAGTCGTAAATGATTTCGCCGATGTGCGAGTTTTTATCGAGCTCGGTGGCCAGTTCGATCGCGTGCTTGCGCACCTGATCGATGTCCTTGCCGCTGACCCGGTACTGAATCGGCCGCCCCACCGGCGGGCCCATTTCCAGCGCCTGGACGTAGCTGCCGATGCCGACAAAGTCTTTGCGCAGCCGCTCACGCAAGCGCTGGCTGAGCGCGGTGCGCGATTCCAGGCCTTTGCTGACGATCACCAGTTGCGCGTAGTACGGGTTCTGCAATTGCTGGTCGAGGGGCAGGTAGAAACGGATCGCGCCTTCACCGATGTAGGTGCTCCAACGCACAATGTCCGGGTCGTCCTTGAGCGTGGCTTCGAGCTTGTCCACAGCCTTGCGCGTCTCGCCTATCGAGGCGTTTTGCGGCAGGTTGAGGTCGACGAGGATTTCCGGGCGGTCGGACGACGGGAAGAACTGGTTCTGCACAAATTGCATGGAAAATACCGACGCCACGAACAACGCAACGGTGATACCAATCGCCCACCAGCGATTGCGCATGGCCCAGAACATGCCGCCATTGAACGCCCGGCCGATGCGACCCGGCTCGGCGGAATGCGGTTTCACATTGGTGCTGAGGATGTGCACGGCAATTACCGGGGCAAACAGCACCGCGACCACCCATGACACCAGCATCGCCACGGCGATCACCGCGAACAGTGTGAAGGTGTACTCGCCGGCCGAACTGGCGTTCAAGCCAATCGGCACAAAACCGGCCACGGTCACCAGCGTACCGGTGAGCATCGGGAACGCGGTCGAGGTGTAGGCGAACGTCGCCGCCTGCTCCTTGGTCTCGCCCATTTCCAGGCGTGTGACCATCATCTCGACCGTGATCATCGCGTCGTCCACCAACAGACCGAGGGCGATGATCAACGCACCGAGGGAAATCCGCTGCATGGTGATGCCGCTGTATTCCATGAAGACGAAGACCATCGCCAACACCAGCGGAATCGAGCACGCCACCACCAGCCCGGCGCGCACGCCGAGGCTGATGAAGCTGACAATCAGCACGATCACCACCGCTTCGAACAACGCGCTGGTGAAGCCGCCGACGGCTTTTTCCACCACGTCGGCCTGGTCGGACACGTTGTGTACACCCACGCCCACCGGCAGGTCGGCGGTCAGGTCGGTCATGCGCTGATGCAACGCCTTGCCGAATTCCTGGATGTTGCCGCCCTTCTTCATCGCAATCGCCAGGCCGATGGCCGGGTGACCGTTGAAGCGAAATTCTGGCGTCGCCGGGTCGACGTAGCCACGGCTGATGTCAGCAATATCGGCCAGGCGATAGAAACGGTCGTTGAGCCGCAGGTTGACGTTGGCCAGGTCTTTCTCGGACGCAAACTGCCCGGAGGTGCGCACGGAAATCCGCTCCGGTCCGGCCTCGATCACCCCGGCCGGGGTCACGGCGTTCTGCGATTGCAGGCTCTGCACCACTTGGCGCTGATCGATGCCCAGCGCGGCGAGTTTGCGGGTGGAGAAATTCAGGTAGAGGACTTCATCCTGCTCACCGACCATCTCGACCTTGCCGAGCCCCGGTACATCGCGGATCGCCGCTCGCACCTGTTCCACGTAATCGCGCAACTGGCGCATCGACAAGCCGTCGGCGGTGAAGGCGTAGATCGAACCGAACACATCGCCGAATTCGTCGTTGAACCCCGGCCCTTGCAGGCCTTTGGGGAAGTCGCCGCGAATATCGTTGATCTTCTTGCGCACCTGGTACCAGATTTCCGGAATGTCCTTGGCACTGGTGGTGTCGCGCAGGTACACGAACACCGTCGATTCGCCGGGTCGGGTGTAGCTTTTCACGTAGTCGAGGGAGTCGAGTTCTTC
Organism: Pseudomonas sp. 10S4; assembly: GCF_034344865.1. Taxonomy (NCBI): domain Bacteria; kingdom Pseudomonadati; phylum Pseudomonadota; class Gammaproteobacteria; order Pseudomonadales; family Pseudomonadaceae; genus Pseudomonas; species Pseudomonas sp. 10S4. The sequence goes on along the minus strand of NZ_CP133774.1, from coordinate 2,053,333 downwards.
GAGTTTTTCTCGATGCGGTCAGTGACCTGCTTAAGGGTTTCTTCCTGGGTCGCGCCCGGCCAGCGGGTCTGTATGACCATGGTTTTGATGGTGAACGAGGGGTCTTCCTCGCGGCCGAGGTTCATGTACGAGAACACGCCCATCAGCAGCGCAACGAACATCAAATACCAGACAAACGACTGATGCTTGAGGGCCCAATCGGATAAGTTGAAACTCCCTTTCATTGTGGGCTGCCCTCGTCGACTTTGACTTTTTGCCCGGGTTTCAGGCTGTTCACACCGGCACTGACCACACGCTCACCGGACTTCACGCCGTCGGCCAGCACCACCGTTGAATCGGTGCGGCTGATCAGGCTGACGTCCCTTGGGGCAACGGTCTGGTTCTGCGGATCAATGATCCAGATGCGGGTTTTGCCATCGACCTCTTGCAGGGCGCTGAGCGGTAATTCGATGCGCGGTTTGATCGCCGAGCTGAGGGTCACGCTGATCGCTGTGCCGAGGCGAAAACCCGGCGGCGTATCAGCCAGGGTCAGCCGGGCGCGACGTGTACGGGTAGCACTTTGGGCCTGGGGTTCGATTTCGCGGAGGGTCGCGGTGCTGGTGATGCTCGGGTCCAGTTGCGCTGCGACCTGGAACACCACGTCCGTTGGCAACTGATCGACCAAGGTGTCGGGCAGGTCGATCACCGCTTCCTTGATATCCGGTTGCGCCAGGGTCACCACTTGCTGGCCGGCGGTGACCACTTGCCCGGCTTCGGCATTCCACGCAGTGACGATGGCTTTGTGATCGGTGCGCAGTTCGACGTAGTTGAGCTGGTCCTTGGCCTGGCTGACCGAGGCCTTGGCCTGATCGAGGGACGCCTGAGTGGTTTTCAGGTCGGTCTGGGCGATGTCCAGTTGCGCCTGGGCGCCGACTCCGCGATTGAACAGTTCTTGCTGGCGTCGGGCGCTGGCCTGGGCATTGATGAATTGCGCCTGGATGCGTGCCAGATCGCCTTCGGCCGAGCGCAATTGGTTCTGCTGATCGGTAGGGTCGAGGGTGGCAAGCAAGGCGCCCTTCTCGACTTCAGCGCCGACATCGACATTACGGCTGGCGATGCGACCCGGCACGCGAAAGCCGACATTGCTTTCGTAACGGGCCTGGATGCTGCCGGCGAAGCGTCCGAGCTCTTCCTGATTCAACGCTTTGACTTCGATGGACAACACCGGACGCACCGGTTCGGGCGGCGGTTCTTTTTTGAGCAGGCGACCAACAGCAGGCCAGCGGACAACAGCATCAGGCGCTTCATGGCTGGGCTCCTGGTGCCAAATCCTTATAGGTGTTTTCGGCGATCTCGACTTTCATTCCCGGGTGCAACAACTGGCCGCCGGCGATGATGACTTTTTCGCCACCCTCCAGACCGCCGCTGATGATCACTTTGCCGGTCAGGTAGCGGCCAACGGTGACAGTGTGCAATTGGGCTTTGCCGTCAGCGTCCACTAGCCACACGGCCGGGTCACTGAGGTTTTTGGTCAGGGCTGACCAAGACAATTCCACGGCGGATTTGCCCGGTGTCTTGGCGGTGGCGCTGACCACCGAACCGAGTTGCATGCCTTCGGGCAATCCATTGAGGGTGACTTTGACCTGCACGGTGCCGGTCTGCGCGGACACCGCCGGGGTGATTTCCCGAACGGTGCCGGTGGTTTTGATCGCGGGGTTGTCGAGCAGGCTGACCACCACCGATTTATCCGAGGGCGGCTCGGCCAGCAGCGATTCGTAGACGTTGAACACCGCGTCGCGCTCACCGTCCCGGGCCAGGCTGTAAATCGGCACCGTGGCTTGCACCACCTGGCCGACTTCGGCCTGGCGCGCGGTGATGATGCCTGGCGCATCAGAGATCAGCGAGGTGTAGCTCAGTTGTTCGCGGGCATTGGCCAGTTGCGCCTGGGCGGCGGTCAGGGCGCTCTGGCTGCTGCGCAACGCCGCTTGGGCGGCATCGTATTCGCTTTGGCTGGTGTAGCCCTTGGGCAGGAGTTTTTGCTGGCGGACAAACGCGGCGGCGGTCTGTTTGACGCGCGCCTGTTCGGCGACGACTTGGGCCTGGGCTGAATCGACGTTGGTCTGCAGGTCTTTCGGGTCGAGTTTGGCGAGCACTTGTTTGGCCGACACCCGGTCACCGACATCGACCATGCGCTGGATGATCTTGCCCCCCACGCGGAACGACAACTCGGTCTGCACGCGGGCCTGGACGTCGCCGGTGAGGGTCACCGAAGCGGCGTAATCCGCGGGTTTGACGGCTTGCACGAAGACACGCGGCAGGTCTTTCTCGACCGGTTTTTTATCGCCGCAGGCGGACAGCAGAGCGAAGACGCCCAGGCCCACTATTATTTTCAACCCGGTACCCGCCATGCAGACTCCTTTTCGTTGTACGAACGTGCAAGTGACGATACGACTGTGAGCTTAGAACAGGGTTCCACCCGCGCACGGGTTTGCTGCAAACCCTGGGGCCAACAACATTCCTATAGCCCTGTGAATAACCTGTGGCGAGGGGCTTGCCCCCGTTGGGCTGCGAAGCGGCCCCGCTGTTTTCTCAGATACACCGCGTCTGCAGGTATTGCGACTGCTGCGCAGTCGAACGGGGGCAAACCCCTCGCCACAAAGGCTCGCTCCCACAGGGGATCACGGTGTGGCCGACAATAAGGCAAACTGGCCACCTATGCAGCAGGAAGCTCCCCATGCTCAAAACCCTCGCGGTGGCCAATTACCGCTCGATCAATAAATTGGTGATCCCGCTGGGTCGGTTGAACCTGATCACCGGCCCCAACGGCAGCGGCAAGTCCAACCTCTACCGCGCGCTGCGCCTGCTGGCGGAAACCGCTCAGGGCGGCGTGGTCAATGCGCTGGCCCGTGAGGGTGGGCTGGATTCGACGTTCTGGGCCGGCCCGGAAACCATCACCCGGCGCATGCGCAGTGGTGAAGTTCCGATTGAGGCCAGCGTGCGTCATGGCGTCAAACGCCTGCGACTGGGGTTTGCCGCTGAGGACTTCAGCTACGCCATCGCCTTAGGCCTGCCTGAAAAAACACTGTCGTACTTTTCCATGGACCCGGAAATCAAAAGGAATGCATCTGGTCCGGACCGTTCTACCGCCCCGCCAGTCTGCTGGTGGACCGCGAAGGCCCGATGATTCGCGCCCGTGAAGGGCGCAACTGGGACGTGCTGGCCCAGCACACGCCGAATTTCGACAGCTTGTTCGATCAGGTCGGCAGCTTTCGCACCTCACCGGAAGTCATGCAGCTACGTGAGTTCATCCGCCGCTGGCGCTTCTACGATCACTTTCGCAGCGATGCCGATGCCCCGGTGCGCCAGCCGCAACTGGGCACTCGCACGCCGGTGTTGCATCACGACGGCCGCGACCTGGCTGCCGCGTTGCAGACCATTCGCGAAATCGGTGACCCGGACGCCTTGCAGGCCGCCATCAGCGATGCATTTCCCGGCGCGCGATTGAACATCGCGCCGTTGCAGGGCGGACGGTTTGCGATTGAGTTTTATCAGGAAGGGTTGCTGCGGCCGTTGTCGGCGGCGGAGTTATCGGACGGGACGTTGCGTTATTTGCTGTTGGTCGCGGCACTGTTGACGCCTCGGCCGCCGACACTGATGGTGCTGAACGAGCCGGAAACCAGCCTGCATCCGGACCTGCTGCCGGCGTTGGCGCGGTTGATTATCCGTGCGTCCGAGCAGTGTCAGGTGTGGGTGGTGTCCCACGCCCGGCGGTTGATCTCGGCGTTGCAGGAAGACCGGGAGTGCAATTGCATTGTCCTGGAGAAGACCCTGGGCCAGACCGGGATTGTCGGGCAACGGGTGCTGGATGAACCGGCGTGGTATTGGCCGGATTGAGCGGCGCCTGATAAACCGCTTTCGCGAGCAAGCCCGCTCCCACAGTTGACCGAGTTGCCCAGGCGGACGCGGTCCAATGTGGGAGCGGGCTTGCTCGCGAAGGCGATCGAAAGATCACCGCATCGGTCAGGTCATCACCCCTGCCACTTCCCACCCTCAACAATCACGCTCTCAGGCTTGGTGTCATCGCTCAGTTCTTTACGCACGTACTGGTCGTACAGCTTGAGCAGATATTTCTCTTCACCCAACTTCGCCAACTCGGTATTCACCCAGTCCCGCAGTTCGATGTTGCCCTTCTTCACCGCCGGCGCAATCGGTGCCTCTGCGCCCAAGGTCTGCTCCAGCACACGGTAGCCAGGGTTTTGCTTGGCCCAACTGAACAGCACCAGATTGTCCTGGGCATAGGCATCACCACGACCATTGGCCAGGGCTTGCAGGGACTCGGAGTTTTTCTCGAACTTCAGCAGTTTCCAGTCCGGATGGTTTTTGGTCAGCCAGATATCGGCCGTGGTGCCAGTGGTGACGATGGTGGTGCGGCTCGCCAGGTCATCAAGATTTTTCACCGAGCTGCCCTGCGGCACGAGCGCCTGCACCGCAACCTTGAGGTTCGGGTTGGTGAATTCCACCGCTTCCTTGCGCTCCGGGGTGACGGTCATGTTGGCCAGGATCAGGTCGACCTTGTCGCTTTGCAGGAATGGAATCCGGCTGGCCGGTTCCACCGCGACGAACTCGACTTTGTTTTCATCGCCGAGCAAATCCTTGGCGAATTGACGGCCAATGTCGGTATCAAAACCAACGTAGCGCCCGGCCTCATCGACGAAACCGAACGGCGGTTTGTCGGTAAACACGCCGACGATCAACTTGTCCCGTGCCTTGATTTTTTCCAGGTAGCTGGCCGCCGGGGCCGCGCTGGCACTGGTGGCCGCTGGCTTGGCGGGTTCATCGGTTTTGTTGCAGCCGGCCAGCAGCGCGAGGCCGAACAGCGGCAGTAGCAAGAGTGAAGACTTGGCAGTTTTCATAGCAGTTCCAGTTCCTTTGTTTGAGTCTTTTTGGGCAGGGCTTCGACGTAGGAGAACTTCTCCAGGAACTGCTGCGCTCGTGCGGTTTGCGAGTTCGTAAAGAAAAGCTCGGGAGGGTTTTGTTCGAGGATGCGCCCGGCGTCCATGAACACGATGCGGTCGGCCACCGCCCGGGCGAAGGCCATTTCGTGGGTGACGATCAACAGCGTCATGCCTTCGCGGGCCAGGCCCTGAATCACTTCCAGTACTTCCTTGACCATTTCCGGATCAAGGGCGGCGGTGACTTCATCGAACAGCATGACGTTGGGGTTCATGCACAGCGAGCGGACGATGGCGATGCGTTGCTGCTGGCCACCGGAGAGCTGACGCGGGAAGGCGTCGCGCTTGTCCAGCAGGCCCACGCGCTCGAGCAACGCTTCTGCCTGGGCACGAGCCTCACGGCGTTCGCGCTTTTGTACTTTGAGCGGGCCGAGCAACAAGTTATCGAGCACGTTCATGTGCGGGAACAGGTGATAACTCTGGAACACCATGCCTATCTGCTGCCGCACATCACGCCAATCGGTGCCCTTGTCCAGCAGCTCGCGGCCGTTGAATTTCAAGCTGCCGCTGTGGGCGACTTCCAATCCGTTGAGGCAGCGCAGCAAGGTACTTTTGCCACAGCCGCTGGGGCCGAGGATGACGATCACTTCGCCTGACTTTACTTGCAGGTCGATCTCGTTGAGCACCTGCTGCTCGCCGAAAAACTTGTTGAAACCCTTGAACTCGATCAATGCGCTCATGCTTGCGTCCAGCGCCGCTCCAGCACGCGCGAAGCGGCCGACAGCGGGTAGCAGATGAAAAAGAAAAACAGAAACAGTGCGCCGTAGATCAGCACCGATTCGTAAGTACGCTCGATGATCTGTTGGCCGACCTTGATCACATCCACCACACCGATCAGCACCGACAGGGAACTGGTCTTGATGATTCGCGTGTAGACGTTGATGGTCGGCGGCGTCATGCGTTTCAGCGCCTGGGGCAACAGTACGTAGCCAAACAGTTGCGGGCCGTTCAGACCAATCGACAACCCCGCCTCACGTTGCCCGCGAGGCAACGAAAGCAATGCGCCACGGACCACTTCGCCCACCTCGCTGGCGCCCCACAGCGACAGCACCAGCACCGCGCACCAGAAGCTTGGAATGCTCAGGCCAAAGAAAATCGGCAGGCCGAAAAACAGCAGGTAGAGCCAGACCAACACCGGGATCGCCCGGAACAGCTCCAGATAGATCCGCAGGATCGCGTTCAGCCATTTTGAATTCAGTGTGCGCAACACGCCGTAGAGCACGCCGCCGACGGTGCTGATAGCGATGCTCAGAAAAGAGATCGATAACGTTTGCGCAGCGCCCTTGCCCAGTTGCGGCAACGACACCCAGAGCAACTCAAGACCCGAACTGGCCATGCTGAAGCCTCCTTTCCAGACGGCTGAGCAGCAGCGACAGCGGCAAAAACAACAGCACGCAAATCAGCGTCAGCACGGCGAGCATTTCGTAGGTTTTGTAGTAGAGCGCGATGTAGCTTTTGGTGGTGTAGAGAATCTCCGGCACCGCCACCGCCGAGACCACGGTGGTTTCCTTGAGCAGGAAAATGAAATTGGCGAACAGCGACGGCAGGCTGAGAATCCCGGCTTGCGGCAGGATCACGTACCGCAACAATTGCCCGTGAGAGAGGCCAATGGAGCGACCGGATTCGAGTTGTGCTTGCGGTACGGCATCGACCCCGGCGCGCAGCACTTCGGTGAGGTAAGCGCCGCCGAGGAAGGTCATGGTGATAATCGCCGCCGCGAACCCGGAAACGCTGATGCCCAGGGCCGGCAAGGCGAAATAGACGAAGAACAGTTGGATCAACAGCGGCGTGTTGCGCGCCAGCTCCACGTACAGCCCGACCAGGCGCTGCAAGTAAGGCGTGCGCAACACCAGAATCGTCGCGTTGATCAGCGCCACCAGCAGCGAGGTGCCGATGGCAATGAAGCCAACCTGCAGCGTCACGCCCACGGCTTTGAGAAACGCCGGCAGGGTGCTGAGGATAAAAGCGTAATCGAAGGTCATTGAACATCCTGGACGCCGCTCGGTAAGCGACGGTGGTGCAGTCCATGGGCGGTGGATAACCACCCGGCAGGCACCGACTTTAAAGGTATAAAAAGAAGAATTTAAATACCGTTAAAGCATATTGATATCACGCAAAAAACTATCTCGTGGATTTGCGGCGACAAAGGAAGACGACTATTTTCCTTTGCACTGTAGGAGGGATCTTTTTTCAAAAAGTCCCTCCAAGGACGGACAGCTTTTGGCCAGACTCCCCGGCCAAACCATCACAAGGAAGAGAAAAATGGCTGACGTAAAAGTGCCGCAGCGGCTGGACCCGCAAGACATCGTGAAGTTGTTGGTGGCGTTACGCAGGGCGTTGAAGGCCAGGGTGGCCTGAATCTCCTGAAACACACAGATCCCCTGTGGGAGCGGGCTTGCTCGCGAATGCGGTGGGTCAGACGGCATCAATTTCGACTGACACACCGCATTCGCGAGCAAGCCCGCTCCCACAGGGGTTTCGTGCAAGTACACAAAAACGCCGACGCTGTATCAGCCGTCGGCGTTGAAACCTTGAAGGGGTTTGTTGCTGCGTCGAATCAGAACGCCGGCAGTACCGCGCCTTTGTATTTCTGTTCGATAAAGGCTTTCACTTCCGGGCTGGTCAAGGCTTTGGCCAGTTTCTGGATGGCATCGCTGTCCTTGTTGTCTGGACGGGCGACCAGGAAGTTCACGTAAGGCGAATCAGCACCTTCGATCACCAGTGCATCTTTAGCCGGGTTCAGGCCCGCTTCCAGTGCGTAGTTGGTGTTGATCATGTCCAGGTCGACTTGGTCCAGAACACGCGGCAACATCGCGGACTCAAGCTCCTTGAACTTGAAGTTGTGCGGGTTCTTGGCGATGTCTTTTGGGGTAGCCAGGGCGTTTTTCGGGTCTTTCAACTCGATCAGGCCAGCCTTCTGCAGCAGGATCAGGGCACGGCCGCTGTTGCTGCCTTCGTTAGGGATAGCGATGGTTGCGCCGTCTTTCAGCTCAGCCAGGGTTTTGACTTTCTTCGAGTAGCCGCCGAACGGTTCAACGTGCACACCGATCACGGTGACCAGGTTGGTGCCTTTGCCTTCGTTGAAGCTTTTGAGGTACGGCAGGGTCTGGAAGTAGTTGGCGTCCAGACGCTTCTGGTCGACCTGCACGTTCGGTTGAACGTAGTCGGTGAAGACTTTGATTTCCAGATCCACGCCTTCTTTGGCGAGGGTTGGCTTGATCAGTTCAAGAATCTCGGCGTGTGGAATCGGGGTCGCCGCCACCACCAGTTTCTCGTTAGCCTGGGCCAGGCCCGCAGTCAGGGCAGCCGCCAATGCGGTGAACAACAGAACCTTTTTCATGCAGTGTCCTTATCGGGAATCACGGTCGCTTATGGCGACGGCTATTAGTACGAGTGCCAGTGAAGTGCTATCGCTGGCGTGATGCGGACAATACCGGGATTTTTATTCCCGAACAATATCTTTTATTCACTTTGATATTCCATTTTGTTCATACAGCTCTGGCCCGCCGCTTACCGAATGTGGGAGCAAGCTCTCTCCCACAGGGTTACAGCGCTTGGCTCAAGCTTTCGAGTAGGTCCTTGAGGGCCGAACGCTCGGCAACCGTGCCGTTTTTGCTGACTTGCGCAACTTGCCGCTCAATCTGCACCAACGACGGCAACACCTCCGGCAGATTCAAATGCTCCGGCAAGATCTCATCCCCGGTACTCACCAGCAGCGCAAAGTGAATGACGTTCTCCAGTTCCCGGGTATTGCCGGGCCAGCTATGCGCCTCCAGCACATGCTGCGCCGCATCACTGATCAACGGCACCGGCAAGTCCAGGCGCTGGCTGTAGATGCCAAGGAAATACTCGGCGAGGGACAGAATGTCGCCCACCCGCTCACGCAAGGCCGGCAACTCAAGCTGCCCTTCGCTGAGGTAGTGATAAAGCCGTTCATGAAATTTCCCGGCCGCCACCGCCTGGCCCAGGTCGATGCTGGTGGCGGCGACCAGGCGCACGTCCACCGGGCTCGGCTGATGAGCGCCGACGCGGGTGACTTCGTGGTTTTCCAATGCTGAGAGCAACTTGATCTGGATTGGCAGCGGCAGATCGCCGATTTCATCCAGATACAGCGTCCCGCCATTGGCCGAACCGAACCAGCCAGCCCGGCTGCTGGCCGAACCGGTGTAACTGCCGGCGGCATAGCCGAACAACTCGGCATCAGCGTACGTCGGGCTGATCGCGCCGCAATTGACCGACACGAACAACCCGCCGCGATCACTGGCGCGGTGGATGTGGCGGGCGAGCAATTCTTTACCGCTGCCGGTTTCACCGCGAATCAATACCGAAATGGCGCGCGGTGCCAGTTGCTCCAATTCCTGGCGCAACTGCCGCGAACGCGGATCAACAAACACCAGCGCCTTGGCGCGGATGCTCAGAGGACTTTTTCTGCATCGGGGAAGGTCAGCAGCGGCTGACCGAAGGCTTCAAAACTCATGGCAGACTCCCGCCCAAAACCGCCGGGAGACGGGGGGCGTTGTTTTAAAAACAAAAGCAAAAAATAAAGGGTTCAAGCGCGGCGCAGGGCGTGATGTTCCATGCGGTTTTGCAGGCGATAGAGGTACGCAAAACCCTGCTCCCAGCGCTGGTGGCCGGACTTGACATTGATATGCCCGGCACCCGCCAGAATCCCCGCCTCGGCGCCCCAATTACGGGCCAGCTCCATCGCACGGGATGCGCTGACGGCGCTGTCGTTGTCGGAACTGACGACCTGGCTCGGGAACGGCAACAGGGTGGTCGGAATCGGTGCAAAGTTACGCAAGGCCGGCGAGCAGGCCGGGCGTTCGACGTCCGCTGGCGCAACCAGCAAGGCACCGCGCACCTGACGCAAAAACTGCAACGGCGCAGTGGCTGCCCAATGGGCAACGGTGATGCAACCCAGGCTATGGGCGATCAGGATCACCGGTGTGCTGTCGGCGGCAATCGCCTCGGCCAGCGCGGCGACCCAGTCTTCACGGCGCGGCGTCAGCCAATCGGCCTGCTCCACCCGTGCACTGTTCGGCAGACTGTTCTGCCAATGGCTTTGCCAATGATCTTCTGGCGATCCTTGCCAGCCCGGCACAATCAGGTAGCGAATTGATTCGTTGCGCATGGGGGAGCTCTCCTGCTGCGTGTCTGTTCCTGATCGAGTATAGGGACGAGAGTTATATTCGTTAAGGAATAAGAAGCTATTTATTAAGACCTTAATTGAATATGCACGTATCCCCCTGTGGGAGCGGGCTTGCTCGCGAATGCGGTGGATCAGACAACATTGATGGCGACTGACCCGCTGCATTCGCGACCAAGCCCGCTCCCACAGGGGACCTGCGTTTACCTTGGGAATAAAAAAGGGCCGCACCCTGCCAAGGAGACGGCCCCGGAAAACTTGAAATCTGTTAACGCGCAGTAATCACCGACAACTTGGTAATCCCCGCCCGCTCAATCGAGGCCATGGCCCGCGCCACTTCGCCGTAATTCACCCCATCGTCCGCCTGCAATTGCACGCGCACTTCCGGATCCTTGGCCTTCGCCGATTTAAGGTTGAACTCCAGCAAATCCGGCTGGATTTCATCCTTGTTGATAAACAGCTTGCCGGCGCCATCGATGCTCACCACCAGCGGGTCTTTCTGCTCCACCGGGGCCACGGCCTCGGTCTTGGGCAGGTTGATCGGAATCGCGTTGGTCAGCAGCGGCGCGGTGACGATAAACACCACCAGCAGCACCAGCATCACGTCCACCAGCGGTGTCACGTTGATCTCGCTCAGCACCTCATCACTGTCTTGCGTGGAGAAGGCCATATCAGGACGCCTCCTTCACTTTCTGCGCACCGCCCTGGGCCACGACTTTGTGCGAGGTCGGGTGAATCAGCAGACGGAACGAACTCTTCTGCGCCAGGCTGTAGAAGTCATGGGCGAAGTCATCCAGGTCCGCCGCCGTGAGTTTCAGGCGCCGCAAAAAGTAGTTGTAAACCAGCACCGCCGGCACCGCGACCGCGATCCCCACACCGGTGGCGACCAGTGCTGCACCAATCGGCCCGGCCACCGTTTCCAGGCTCGCCGAACCCGCCGCGCTGATGCCTTTCAACGCTTCCATGATTCCCCACACCGTGCCGAACAAGCCAATGAACGGCGAGGTGCTGCCAATACTCGCGACCACCGCCAGCCCGGTTTCCAGCGAACGACGCTCGCGGACGATCTGCTGACGCAACGCACGCTCCAGACGATCCTGATGATTGATCGCCTGGCTCAAGTCATTCGTGGCCGGCGCTTCACCTACCTGGATCGCCGCGTAACCGGCCTGGGCCACACGGGCCGCCGCGCCTGGCTGGGTTTCGCTCAGCTCGGCCGCTGAGTCGAGACTCGACGCGGCCCAGAACTGTTTATGAAATTTCTTATCCTGGGCTTTCAAGCGCCCGAATTGCACGCCCTTGAGCAACGCCAAACCCCAGGTGGCAACGGAAAAAACCACCAGCAGCCAGATCACCGCACCTTCGATGGATTCAAGTGGAGAGGCTAGTAACGTCATGATGTATTCCCTCGTGTAAACGTTTCGCGCGAAATTGGTTTCGGTTTAATGAATCTTGAAATCGATGGGCACGCTGACCCAGCCATCCTGGGCAACATCACCTTGCTTGGCCGGCACGAAACTCCAACGCTTCACGGCGGTTAACGCCGCGTCGTCGAGCTGGTCGCGACCACTGCTTTTCTGAATCTGGATCTCGCCCGGTTTGCCGTTGGCCATCACATGCACCCGCAACAACACCGTGCCTTCCCAACCGCGACGCTGAGCCAGGGACGGATATTCCGGCGCCGGGTTTTTCAAGTACGCGACGTTGGCCGAGGCCGGGGTCACTGGCGCGGGCGCCGGTGGTGCGGGTGGCGCCGGGGCTGCGACAGGTGCCGTTGGTTGCGGCGGTGCTGGCGGCTGTTCAACAGCTTTGGGAGCTGGTTTCGGTACGGGCTTAGCGACCGGTTTTGGTTTTGGCTTTGGAATCGGTTTTGGTGGCGGCGGCTTCACGGCCAACTCGTCTTCCACGGGCGGCGGTGGCTCGACCACGGGTTGAGCAGGTTGTGGCGGTGGCGGCTCGACCACGGGCGGTGCCGGGCGCGAAAACTCGATGGTCATCGGCGGAATTTCCGGCGGCACGATCGGCAGCACGGTGGTCGGTTGCTGATTGACCCAATAGATCACCGCGCCATGCACCAGCAACGCCAGCACACCGAGCAGGATCGCTTCGCGCCGGCTCAGAATGCCCTTGGGCGCACGTTGCAAACGCAACTGACCCAACGGCACGCGGTGCACCCGGCCGAGGTCGACCAACTCGCCACTCGGCGCCTGGCGCCAGAGCACCTCATGTGCGCCGGCGGCGGTCTGGACATTGCCCATTGATTAACTCCCTGCGGTCTCTTTTACGGTCTGTTCATGAACAGCTCGACACACCCGCACTTGAATCCCCCGCGAGGCGTATCGACGGGCCAATCATTGGGCCAGACGCTTATCTCTGAAAGTAACCTTTAAAGTTATGGATAGACCTGAATCGAATATATGAAGCAATCACTTTCGCCAAAGCCACGCCGTACAAGGGCTGTAGCGATGCGTGCGAAAAACGATGCTTTTCAAGCATTGAAAGTATTCGCCGAAGGCATCGATTCAGGAGAGAAGTGCGACATAGAACAGCCAAAAACAACTAACAATAAAGTGATAGTCCACACAAACAAAAACAGGCTGATGCATATTCAATGCTCCAGCCTGTTGATTATTACAGCGATGTTTATTGCTTGACGAACTCGCCACCCAATGTCACGACATCACCATCGAAGTTATTGCGCGAACCCGCTGCCCGTAGTCGGGAATAATTGTGGTCCGGCGAAAACAGCGTCCAGGCTTGGTAACCCGTACCGTCATTCAACCCGGTGAGGGTGATGATGGTCGGTTGCCCGGTGCTGTTCTGGAAGTGGTAGTGCCCGTAGCTGACATCGTAATTCACACCGCCCTGGCTCAGCTTGCCGCTGAAGGTGCCATTCGAATCATTACCATCGGTAATAACCAGTTTGGCGCCAGAGTTTGAGTTAACGTAAGTACCATTAATGCTCGACATGGTTCGACTTCCTTTATCGTTTAAATTAAGTGTCTTCCGATGAGAGCAAGTTTCCTCCTGAAACTCACGAAATAGAGCATGGTTCGACATTCGTTTATTGTCCACGCCGTAACGCAGTTATTAATCAACGAAAAAGCGATATCAACTATGCAAAGTCTTCATAAGTTATTCCAGATAGAACCACTATTACTTCCGCTGGCGATAAGCCGAAACAATCAACGACTGGCATTCGTCTGCTGCGCGCCCACACCCGGTGCAATCACCGCTGTCTGCGAACGTGGCGTCCCTTTTGGTACCCAGTCATAACTCACAGGCAACGCGCGATAGACCCAGTTGCTGATGGCATCGCTGCCCGGTGCTTTGCCGAGATAAGGGCTGACGTATTCCCAAACGTTTTCACCGTTCGCCGTCACCTGGAAAAACCGCCCGTTCATGCCCTCATCAATCAACGTGTTGCCGTTCGGTAGACGTCGCGCACTGCTGATGAAGGAGCTGTAAAACGCCCAACCCGGCTGCCTGGAACTGGCCGCGCTGTACTGCCAGACGATTTCATTCTTGAGCGGATCGATTTCCAGCACCCGTGAACCGGAAATCAGCCCAAGAGTGACGTTCGGATAACCCGCCGAACCCTGGTTATCGAACACCAACAGATTGCCCGCGCCCGGTAGGCCCGCCGGGATAATGTGGGCGTCATGCTGGCCGACGAACTGGTCGATCGGACGCGGCAGTTTCTGCGGGATTTTCGGATCGATCTGTGGCAGGTTCGGGCCAAGGCGCCAAACCACTTTGCCGCTGTGCTTGTCGATGATCGCGATGAAGTTGGCATTGCGCGAATCGAGCAACAGGTTGTCCGGGTTGAAGCGTTTATCGCCGGCATCGAACCACTTGTTCGGACCGACGAGGCTGAGGTTATTGATGTGCAGGTAATCCGGGTTGTCGCTCGCGCGCACCAGCTTCAACTGCTCGGGCGTGAAACCGAATTCATCGAGGTGTTCCGAGGCCAGCCACTGCCATTTCACCTCACCCTTGGGGCTGACCTCGTAGATCGCATCGTCGATCACCTCGGGCACTTTGAACCCGTCGACCTTGTGCACCTTGTTCGCCAGCACCACGGTGTTGCCATTGCTCAAGCGACGCTGGTCATGGTGCTGTTGCGCCGCGCCGCCCGGCGCCTTGTCGCCCCACTGCCAGACCACTTTGCCGTTCCAGTCCAGTTCGCCGACGCTCTGGTTGCCCAGGCCATTGCCGACCGAGCCGAGCTTGCCGGGGTCCTTGTCGCTCAGTTGCAGCAGCACGTGGCCACGTTCGCCGCCGACCAGTTTCGGGTCGATGATTGCTGAAGGGAAACCGGCCTGGGGCCAGGTTTTCACTGCGTTGCCATTCATGTCAATCAGGTGCGTCTGCTTGTCGGCGCCGCTGAAAATCACGTACTGGTTGAAGGCTTTGGCCGGGTCGTAACGGGTGACGCCGGTGGGGTAGACGCTGGGCGCCGCGAAAGCGCCAACGCTCAATACTGCGCCGGACAGCAACACGGGTAACGCCGTTTTGATGCTCACCATGATGAAGCTCCTTGAGTCACGAATCAGAAGTCGTAGCGACCGGTCAGGCCGAGGGTGCGTGGCGTGCCGAGCAAGCCTTCATAACCGCCGTTGGCGCCGGTCCAGAGGGTTGTGTAATAGGTTTTGTCGAAGGCGTTTTTCAGCCACAGCGAGACGTCCCACTGACCCTGGTGGAAGTCCCCGCGCAGGCCTGTGGATAAGTTGACCACGGCATAACTCGGGATTTGCCCGAAATCCGAATCCTCCACCGTGCCTACCGCTTTGGAGCGGAAGGCGTAGCTGCCGGTGACGTACTCTTCCAAGCCGTTGCTCAGGTTCCATTTGTATTCGCCGTTGGCGTTGCCGATCCATTTCGAGGCGCCGACCACCTGGTGGCCGCTGAGGTCGCAAGAGGCCGGTGCGCCCGAACGCAGGCTGACTTCCGGCGGGCACGGGGCATCTTTGTAGGAGAGGTAGCTGACGTCGTTGAAAGAGCCGTTGAGGTTCAGGGTCAGGCCGCGCAACGGGATGATCGTGCTTTCGACTTCCACGCCACGGGAGCGCACGGAGCCGGCGTTGGTCAGGTATTGCACACGGTTGACGTCGTCATAGGCGTTGGTCTGGTAAGCGTTGACCTGGGTCCAGAACACGTTGGCGTTGAGTTGCAGGCGCTTGTCCCACAGGGTGCTTTTGAAACCGAGTTCGGCGTTGTTGGCACGCTCGGTGCCGATCAGCAACGAGTCGGCGCCGGCCGTCGGTGCGGAGCCGACCGCGAGGTTCACGCCGCCGGATTTTTCGCCGTGGGACAGGGTTGCATAGCCGAGCAGGTCATCGGTGAAGCGGTAGCTCAGGTTCAGCAGGCCTGAGGGGCTGGAGCTGTACTGATTCAAATCGCCGGAGTCGTATGCGCCGGCGCGACCGCCTCGTGCCGTGGCCGCCGCGCCTGTGACTGCCGCGCCACCGACCGGCGCATCACGCGTCACCCAGGCGTTTTTTCTTCATAAGTGCCACGCAGCCCGGCGGTGAAGTCCAGGCGCTCGGTGAGGTGCCAGGTGCCTTGGGCGAACAGCGCAAAGCTGTTGGTTTCGATGTGGCCGTTGCCGACGCTGTCGACGTTGGCCAGCGCGCCTCGCGGCGTGCCGTTCCAGATGTCCGCTTGCGGGCCGTAATAGGAGAAAGATTTGTTGTCCAGGTTCGAGCCGAAGTAATAGGCACCGAGCACGTAATCGAAGAATTCACCCTTGGGTGACGCCAGGCGGAACTCCTGGGAGTACTGCTTATCCTCCACCGACACCCCGGCGTTGTAACTCGCCGGTACGTTGAGGCCATCGTCGTTGCGCGGGGTGAAATTCCAAAAGCGATAGGAACTGATCGAGGTCAGGGTGAAGTCGCTCGGCAAGGTCCAGTTAGCCTCCACCGACGTGCCGCCCTGATGCACCGTGACGTGTTGATCGTTGTCGAGATTGACCTCGCGATGGGAGCCGTTGACCAATGTGGCGCCAGCGGTAGCGGCCCGCGCCGAGTAAAGGTTCAAACCATTGATGGTCGGCCCGGTGTTGTACAACACCCGGGTGCCGGCGCTGGAATCTTCTTCGTTATAGTCGCCGATCCAGCGCACGTTGAACGACTCGTTGGGCTTGAACAGCAACTGGCCACGGAAGCCGTCGCGCGAGCCGCCGTTCAATTCATGGCCGTTGTATTCGTTCTTGATGTCGCCGTCACTGCTCGAGCGATAGGCCGAAAAACGCCCCGCCAGTTCATCGTTCAACGGGCCGGAAATCGTGCCCTTGGTTTGGAAGTAACCGTCCTCGCCCACCGAGGTTTCGATGCTGCGCTCAGGGGTGAACGACGGCGCCCGGGTGCTGATGTTGATCACCCCGGCCGTGGTGTTTTTGCCGAACAACGTGCCTTGCGGACCACGCAAAACTTCGAGCTGCTCGATGTCCATCAGGTCGAACACCGCCATGCCCGGCCGCCCGAGGTAAACGTTGTCGATGTAGAGCCCGACGCTGCCTTCAAGACCATCGCTGGCCGGGTTGTTACCGAGGCCGCGGATCGACACGCTGGACTGGCGCGCATGCATGTAGGCGACGTTGACGCTGGGCACCAGTTGTTGCAGATCCTGGATGCGATATACCCGCTGGGTTTCCAGGGTCTGGCCGCTGACCACGCTCATCGGCGTTGGCACGTCCTGCGAACTTTCTTCGCGGCGGCGGGTGGTGACGGTCACGGTTTCCAACTGTGAACTGTCGCCCGTGGTTTTGCCGACGGGGGCTGCTTCGGGGGTCGCGGTGTCGGCCGCATAAGCCTGGGCGCTCCCCGCCAGTAACAGGGCCAGGGGCAGGCGTTTGAGCCGTCGGGGCGAAAGGGGTGAGGCGAGGTTCAACGGACTCATAGGGCGGCTCCTGATCAAAAAACACGCAAACGCTTTCAGCCCTGCATATTCTTTTAAGTTATTTATTTATGTTTTTAGAAAGATTTACTGCATAAGAGATTGCCTTTATAAGGAGTCCACCTGATGCATATCCAATGCATTCGCCCGATATTTTTTATGTGAAAAATGCATATCGATTTGCGCCAACTTCGTCACTTCATCGCCCTCGCCGACCAGCGCAGCTTCGTCGCGGGTGCGCTGGCGGTGAACCTCTCGCAATCGGCGTTCAGCCGCAGCATTCAGGCGCTGGAACACAGTGTCGGTTGTCAGTTGGTGGATCGCGGACGCAAGGACCTGGCGCCGACCAAACAAGGTCAGGTGTTGCTCGAACACGCGCGGCGGCTGGTCAGCGGCGCGCAGCAGATGGCCAACGAGATCAGCCAGTTCAATGGCTTGGAGGCCGGCGAATTACGCTTCGGTTGCGGCCCGGCACCGGCGGCCGGGTTGATCCCGCGGGCGATCGGTAGCTTCATCGGGCGCTATCCGAAAGCGCGGGTGCAGTTTCAGGTCGACGATTGGCAAAGCCTGAGCAAGCGGCTACTGAGTGAGGAGTTCGAATTCTTCGTCGCCGACACCCGCCATTTCGAAGCAGACCCGGACTACCTGACCCAACGCCTGCGCCCACGCAAATGGCATTTTTGCTGCCGCGCCGGGCATCCGTTGGCGGGGCGTGAGAGTGTCAGTGCTGCGGAGTTGATGAGTTATCCGATGGCCGTCAGCATTCGCCCGCCGAACCTGCGCAAAGTCATCGTCGACTTGAGTGGGCGGCCGGATTTCACGCCGAACGTGGAATGTGAAAACAGCTACAGCCTGCTGAGTGTGGTGATGCGTTCGGATGCCATCGGGATTGTCGGCGCGTATTCAGATGCGCTGCACCTCGCCAAGGGTGAATTGGTGTGTTTGAAGATTGAGGGTTTGGCGGATGATCTGGAGGAGTTGTATACGCGGTACGGGATTGTCAGTCGGGCGGGGTATCGGTTGTCGCCGTTGGCCGAGGCGATGATTGCGCAGATCAAGGAGATTGATGAGCTGGATGAAGAGGTGTGTTCTCTTGAAAATCTGGCTGTCTGACCTACCGCTATCGCGAGCAAGCTCGCTCCCACAGTAGATCCTGCAATGCCCACTCTCTGTGGCAACCACCAGTTCCCTGTGGGAGCGAGCTTGCTCGCGATGGCGTCCGCCCGGCTAACGATGCACCCACTGCATAAAACCCATTCCCCAAATGCACTTGCCTCAACCCCACCCCACCAGCGAAAACCCTCGCCTGTCTTCTGATCGGTGAACCCCATGCCCAACACCCAAAAACCCGTGCGCAACGTGCTGTACATCATGTGCGATCAACTGCGCCGCGATTACCTGTCGTGCTACGGCCACCCGCATTTGCACACCCCGAACATCGATCGCCTGGCCGCTGCCGGCGTGCGTTTCAGCCGTGCCTACACCCAAGGCACGATCTGCGGACCGTCGCGGATGTCGGCCTACACCGGACGCTATGTCAGCAGCCATCAAGTGGCGTGGAACGCGGTGCCCTTACCTCTGGAAGAGCTGACCATCGGCGACTATCTGCGCCCCCATGGCATTCGCACCGCGCTGGTGGGCAAGACCCACGCCACGCCCAATCTGGATGCCTTGCAACGACTTGCCATCGCCCCCTCCAGCGATCAGGCCGAGGTGTTGAACGAGGTCGGTTTCGAAGCGTATTTTCGCCATGACGGCATCTTCCCGGACGACCCATTGTTCGATGACAAACGCGAATCCGCGCCTTACACCCATTACCTGCGCGAGAACGGCTTTGAAGGTCGAAACCCCTGGCACGACTGGGCCAACGCCGCCGAAGGCCCGCAGGATGAAATCCTCAGCGGCTGGAAAATGCGCAACGCTCATCTGCCGGCCCGCGTCCCCGAGCAGCATTCGGAAACCGTCTACACCACCGACCGCGCCATCGACTTCATCGCTGAGCAAGGTGAGCAGCCGTGGTGCCTGCACCTGTCGTACATCAAGCCGCACTGGCCCTACATCGCCCCGGCGCCGTATCACGCGTTGTATGGCGCCGATCAGGTGATTGAACCGGTGCGCGCAGCGTTCGGCGAGGAGAGTGATCACCCGGTGTACAACGCGTTTCGGCAGCATGAAGAAAGCCTGAATTTTTCCCGTGATGAGGTGCGGTTGAACGTGGTGCCGACCTACATGGGGTTGATCAAACAGGTCGATGATCAGCTCGGGCGCTTGTTTGATTTTCTCCAGAGCAACGGTCGATGGGATGACACGCTAATTGTGTTCACCAGCGATCACGGTGACTTCCTGGGCGACCATTATTTGGGGGAGAAAGAGTTTTTGCTGGAGCCTGCGGTGGGGATTCCGTTGATCGTTCGCGACCCGCGTGTGGCGGCGGATATCACTCGAGGATCGGTGGATGATCGGCTGGTGGAAACCATTGATGCGTTGCCGACGTTTCTTGACGCGCTGGGTTTGCCGAGTGCTGAACACCGGCTTGAAGGACGCTCATTGATTGCGCTGCTGCACGGCGTGAAAACCAATTGGCGCCGCTATGCGATCAGCGAATATGACTACGCGTTCCAGGCCCCGGCGCGGGAGCGGCTTGCGCAGCCGATCGACCGTTGCCGCATGACCATGGTGCGCAGCGAGCGCTGGAAATACCTGGCGTACGACGGATTTGGGCCGCAGTTGTTTGATCTGCAGAATGATCCGCAGGAGTTGCGTGATTTGGGTGCGGATCCGGCGTTTGCGGCGGTTCGTGAAGAGCATGCGGGGTATTTGTTTGAGTGGGTGCGCGGGTTGAAGCGGCGCACGACCATTAGTCATCAGGAGATTGATTTGCGCGGGCAGCGGTTTCGTTATGGTGAGCCGGAAACCGAGAAATTGGTCCAGATCGGCGTGTGGTAACCCAATCAAATGTGGGAGCGGGCTTGCTCGCGAAGACGGAGTGTCAGTCGATAAAAATGTTGACTGATACACCGCTTTCGCGAGCAAGCCCGCTCCCACAGGGGACCGTGTTTTACGCGCCTTTGATGGTCTGACTCCGCTGCCCCGCCACGCCCACCGGTACCTCGCCCTTCAACGTCACCCGGCGAACGATCCGATCCTGAGTCCCATAGTCATCCACCGCGTAATGCTGGGTGGAGCGGTTGTCCCAGATCGCCACGTCACCAGCCTTCCAGCGCCAGCGCACGGTGTTTTCCAAACGGGTGATATGACTCTGCAACAGACCAAATAAATGCGCCGAATCCGCCAGGGAATAACCCTTGATGCGTTTGACGAAATGCCCCAGCAGCAAGCTCTTTTCGCCGCTGATCGGGTGCACACGGACCACCGGGTGCTCGGTTTCGTAAACGGTGGAAGTGAAGATCTTGCGGTAGCGCTCCAGCTTTTCCGCCGACACGTCCGGTTTGGCGCCGGCGTAGTCATATTCGTTGCTGTGTACGGCGGTGAGCTTGTCTGCCAGTTCACGCAGCTCCGGCGCCAGCTCGTTGTAGGCCGTCGCGGTGTTGGCCCAGAAGGTATCACCACCGAACGCCGGGGCCACCACCGAGCGCAGGATCGAGGCTTTCGGGTACGCGTCAACGAAAGTCACGTCGGTGTGCCAGGAGTTGGCGCGCTGGCCTTCAGCGCCGTCCAGTTCCAGCAGGTAACGGGTGCCATCGCGTACCGGTACGGTCGGGTGCGCCACTGGCTCGCCGAGCAAGTGGGCGAATGCTTCCTGGCTTTGATCGTCGAGCTGCGTCTGCTCGCGGAAGAACACGACTTTGTATTGGACCAGCGCCTGCTGGATCGCTTCGACGGTGCTGGCGTCCAGCTCGCCGGAGAGTTTCACGCCACGGATCTCGGCGCCGATCCGGCCGGCCACCGGATGGATTTCAAGCGCGTGAACAGCGGGTTTTACAGCTAAAGCGGCATTGCTCATGGGTAGACCCTCGATCGGACTGCTGACGGTTGAGCGGCAGCGAAACAATGCTCTATCTATATTCAATTTAGATCTAATAGATATCTACATGCTTCGTTGACGGAATAAGAGCTTGCATTTAAAACCTCTAGCAACCCTCGTCGCAAATGCCTTCGAGCTATTTTTAGGATGCCGGAAAAGCATATGGATCTTCGCCAGTTGCGCTACTTCATCGCCCTCAACGAACACCGCAGTTTTGTCCGCGCGGCCGACGCCATGGGCATCACTCAACCGGCGTTCAGCCGCAGTATTCAGGGGCTGGAGCAAGAGTTCGGCTGTGTGTTGGTGGACCGTGGCAACAAGGATTTGCGCCCGACACCCGAGGGCCAGGTGGTGCTGCAACATGCCTTGACCCTGGTCCAAGGCGCGGCGCTGCTCAATGCCGAAGTGACGCAGATGACCAAGCTCGACGCCGGTGAACTGCGCTTCGGTTGCGGCCCGGCGCCAGCGGTGAAACTGGTGCCGGATGCGGTGGCGCAATTCATCAATGCGCACCCGAAAGTACGCACCTGTTTTCAGGTGGATAATTGGGAAAAACTCAGCCGCGCCCTGAGCCGTGAAGAGATCGAGTTCTTCATCGCCGACATCCGCCATTTCGAAGCCGATCCGAACTTCCAGACCCAGGCCCTGACGCCCAAGCGCGGGGTGTTCTTCTGCCGGCC
The DNA here is from genome assembly GCF_034344865.1 of Pseudomonas sp. 10S4. Classification (NCBI taxonomy): domain Bacteria; kingdom Pseudomonadati; phylum Pseudomonadota; class Gammaproteobacteria; order Pseudomonadales; family Pseudomonadaceae; genus Pseudomonas; species Pseudomonas sp. 10S4. Next base: position 2,031,631 of record NZ_CP133774.1, on the reverse strand, counting down.
GGGGCATCCACTGCTGGTCAAGGACAGCCTGTCGACCAACGACATGTTCGACTACCCGTTGGCGACCACGTTGATCCCGCCGGGCATTCGCAAACTGCTGGCAAACCTCAGCGGGCGGATGGATTTTTCACCGACCATCGAGACCGAGCACTTTCCGGCGCTGGTGAAGATCGTGCTGCAATCGAACGCGATTGGTATTGGTACGGAAGAGGCGTTTAACGAAGACATCGCCCAGGGCACGCTGGTGTTGCTGCACTGGCGCAATTTGCCGCAGAACATCGAGAGCATGAATGCGCGGTGCGGGATTGTCAGTCGCACCGGGTTTCGGTTGTCGCCGGCGGCGCGGGCGATGATTGAGACGTTGGTGGCGGTGGATAAACAAGAGATTAGCGTCGCGGTTTGATGACCCCATCGCGAGCAAGCTCGCTCCCACAGTAGATTTGCGGTGTACACAAATTTTGTGTCCGGCAGAGATCCACTGTGGGAGCGAGCTTGATCGCGATGAGGCCAGTGAGATCGCTAAAAATTCAGAGCTTCGCTGCAGCCAACTCCGGCGCTACCCAATCCGTCACCTTGAACGGCTTGCGAATCAGCTTCTGCTGCGAAGCCAAATCCACTGCATCCTGCAATTTCCCCAGGAACACCGGATCCAGCGTCGAGGGGAACACGTCGCTCAACTTCTGATCCTTCAAATCCTGCTGAAGAATCACTGGCGGATAACTCGCCAGCCCCGACACCAACTGAATGTACGCATCCTTGTTGCTGTCCTGCGTCAGCCACTCCACCGCTTGCTGCTGCGCCTTCAACAGTTTCGCGACCGCCTCCGGATGCTCGTCGACAAATTTCCCGGTGCCCACCAACACCGCCTGAACACTGCCCGCCCCACCCAGATCCTTGGTGTTCAACGGCAACTCGGCCAACCCCTTGGCTTGCAACGCCGTCAATCCAGAACTGCCCCACGACGCATCAATCTGCTTGGCCGCCAGCGCGGCAACGGCGCCGCTAAAGTCCAGATTAATGACCTTCAGATCCTTCTCGCTCAAACCCTGGCTGGCCAGCGCCGCATCAAAAGACAACTGAGTAGCGGTGCCCCGAAAGATCGCCACGCGTTTGCCTTTGAGGTCTTGCAGGGTTTTGATCCCCGAACCGGGCACCACGCCCAGGTACTGTTTCACCCCGCGCGCAGAGGCGCTGAGCAGGCGGGTGTCCAGACCATTGGACTTACCGATGATTGCCGCGAGATCTCCCAGGTAAGCCAGGTCTACCTGACCGTTGGCGAACGCTTCGTTGATCACCGGCCCGGCGCCTTTGAAGAAACTCCACTGAATTTTGATCCCCTGATCGGCGAAGGCTTTCTCAAAGATCTGCTGGTCGCGCAATACATCCGTTATACCGCCGCCACTGTGCTGGGTGCCGGCACTCAGGTCAGGCACGGCGATCCGAATTTCCTTGAGTTCGTCGGCGTGGGCGGTGAACGCCAGCAACCCCGCCAGGGCCGGTATGGCAAACAGACTGATGACACGTTTGAAGGGACGATTCATGGGTGCGGCTCCTGGTGGCGACGGCGTTGAGGAGCAGAACGTAGGCTGAATCAGTCCCTACGCTTAAATACTATAAATTCACATTTTTATAGCTTTTGGGTCTATGTCAGTCAAAGCGGGGCTCTCGGGCGGGTATGCATAAACAGCATCGAAAATATTCTTCGAATGCATTGGATGCGTGTGGGCTGGAGGCCTTAAATGGTCTCGCTTATCTCTCAATAGCATTGATTTTAATTTTTATAGATCAAATTCGCATACACCTTAAACCTGTTGGAGCGAGGCTTGCCCGCGAAGAGACCCGTCACATCCAACAAGAGGGTGACTGACAGATAGCCTTCGCGGGCAAGCCCCGCTCCTACAAGGTCAAAAACGGAGGTCATTCATGGCCCGTGTTTCCCTTCTCAGCCTGCCGCTGGCCGCCCCACCGCTCAATGGTCGGCGCCTTTGGCCAAGCCTGAGCCAGCGTCTCCTGCCCTGGATGTTACCGATCAGCCTGTTCGCCCTATGGTGGCTGGCCAGCCGCAATCACTGGATGAGCGAGCAGATCCTGCCGGCGCCCTCTCTGGTCTGGAACAGCGCCGTCGAACTGTCCCAAGGCGAGTTGTGGAGTCATCTGTGGATCAGCCTGCAACGCCTGTTCTGGGGCTTGCTCGCCGGGATCAGCGCTGGCGCAGCCTTGGGCGCGGCGCTGGGTTTCAGTCGGCGTCTGGAGCGCCTGGTGTTCCCGACGTTCGCCGGTTTGGCGCAAGTCCCGACCCTGGCCTGGATTCCGCTGTTCATGGTGTTTTTCGGCATCGGTGAAGTGTTGAAACTGGTGGTGCTGGTGAAGGCGATTGTGGTGCCGGTGACCCTGCACACCTTGGTCGGTGTGCGCGACGCACAACCCAAATTGCGCGAGGCCGCCGCCGTGCTGCGTCTGCCGCCGCGACTGTTGATCCGTCGCCTGGTGCTGCCCGCCGCGCTGCCCGCCTTCATGGCCGGTGTGCGACTGGCGCTGGCCGCCGGTTGGACCTCGTTACTGGCGGTGGAACTGCTGGCGTCCAGCGAAGGCATCGGTTACCTGATGGTCTGGGCGCGCCAGTTGTTCATGCTCGACATCGTCTTCGTGGTGATCGTGGTCATCGGTTTGATCGGCGTGGCGATGGATCGCGGCTTCGTCTGCTGGATAAAAAATGGGTGCACTGGCCGCACCCGGCCACCGCCGAAATCCGCCGTGGGCCGAAGTATCAAGGCTCGCAACACCTGCAACCCTGGCTGCTGCCCTTGGCGTTGCTGACGTTGTGGCAAGTGACCACGGATCAGCAGTGGATCGACGCGAATATCCTGGTCAGCCCGTTCGCGGTTTTGGAAACCACTTGGCACGGCCTGCGAGACGGCACATTGATCAGCGGCATGGCCCTGAGCCTGGGCCGCACCCTCGGCGGTTTGCTGCTGGGCGGTGGACTCGGATTTTTGCTGGGCTTGCTGCTGGGGCTGTCGCACACCAGTGAACGCATCCTCGGTCCGACCCTCGCTGCCATCCGCCAAATCGCGATTTTCGCCTGGGTGCCGCTGCTCACCGCATGGTTCGGCCTGGGGGAATTGGCCAAGTGGGTATTCGTCGCACTCGCTGCATTTTTTCCGCTGTTTATTGCCACCCAACGCAGCGTCGCCAACCTCTCGCCGCAACTGAATGAAGCCGCTCAAGTGCTGCGTCTGAATCTCGGCCAACGCCTGCGCCGCCTGGTCTTGCCGGGCGCGGCCCCGGGGATCTTCGCCGGCCTGCGCCTGAGCCTGATCTACGCCTGGCTCGGCACCATCGGCGCCGAATATTTCATGCCGTCCAATGGCGGCATCGGCAGCCAGATGATCGGTGCCCAGCAACTGCTGCGCATGGACCTGATCATGGCCGGCATGCTGCTGGTGGGCCTGACCGGTGCCCTGCTCAACCTCATTGGCCAACGCCTGGAAATCCGCGCTACCCGCTGGAGACACGCATGAACGCACCGATTGTCAGCTTCAACCACGTCGGCAAATCCTTCGACGTCGACGGCTTCGAACTCGAGGCCATACGTGAATTCAACCTGGGAAATCGCCGAGGGTGAATTCGTCGCCATTGTCGGCTCCAGCGGCTGTGGCAAATCAACTTTGTTGCGACTGCTGGTGGGGCTTGATACGCAGTTTCGCGGGCAAATTACCGTGGACGGCAAAGCGGTCACTGGCATCGGCAGCGAACGCGGAATTGTCTTTCAGGAACACCGTTTGTTCCCATGGCTGACGGTGGCCGACAACATCAGCCTGGGCCTGGTCAACGAACCGCTGAGCGCCGAACAAAAGCAAAAACGCGTGGACGACTTCATCGAGTTGGTCGGCCTCAGCGACTTCACTCGCGCCTATCCGCACCAGCTCTCCGGTGGCATGGCGCAACGGGTGGCGATTGCGCGCGGCCTGGTCGCCAGCCCCCGGATTCTGCTGCTCGACGAACCCTTCGGCGCCCTCGACGACACTGACCCGTCAGCAGATGCAGGACGAGCTGCTGGCGATCCGGGCACGGGCAAAAATCACCACGATTCTAGTCACCCACGATGTGGAAGAAGCGATCTTCCTCGCGGACCGCGTGGTGGTGATGGAACCGCGTCCCGGACGGATCAAGCAAGTGGTCGACATCGCCCTGCCCCATCCGCGTCAGCGCAGCAGTTTCGACTTCCACCAATTGCGCGAAGAACTGCTGCACGAACTCACCAGCGATGACCATTACCAACCGGTCGTGCCGGTACAAATCCGCGATCTGCCGCTGTCCTTTATTGCCTGCTGAACAGGAGATTTTTGATGCCGCAACGTCCCAACTTTCTGGTGATCCTGGCGGATGACCTGGGCTTTTCCGATATCGGCGCGTTCGGCGGCGAAATCGCCACGCCGAACCTCGATGCGTTGGCCAACAACGGCCTGCGCCTGACCGACTTCCACACCGCGCCGACCTGCTCACCGACCCGTTCGATGCTGCTCACCGGTACCGACCACCACATCGCCGGCATCGGCACCATGGCCGAAGCGCTGACCCCCGAACTGATCGGCAAACCGGGTTACGAAGGTCACCTCAATGACCGCGTAGTCGCGTTGCCTGAGTTGCTGCGCGAGGCCGGTTACCAGACGCTGATGAGCGGCAAATGGCACTTGGGGCTGACCGCTGAACTGGCGCCGCATGCGCGGGGTTTCGAGCGTTCGTTCTCGCTGCTGCCCGGCGCTGCCAACCATTACGGTTTCGAACCCACCTACGATGAGCAAACGCCGGGGCTGCTGAAATCCACACCGGCGCTGTATATCGAGGACGATCAATTCATCGATGAGTTGCCGAAGGATTTCTATTCCTCCGACGCCTTTGGCGACAAGCTTTTGCAGTATCTGAAGGAGCGCGATCAGACCCGGCCGTTCTTTGCCTACCTGCCGTTTTCGGCACCGCACTGGCCGTTGCAGGCTCCGGCCGACGTGGTCGAGAAATACCGTGGCCGCTATGACACAGGCCCCGAAGTGTTGCGCCTTGAGCGTCTGGAAAAACTAAAATCCCTGGGGTTGATCGACGCCGATGTCGAACCGCATCCGCTGATCCAGCTCAACGCGCAATGGGACGCCTTGAGCGACGAACAACGGCAGGTTTCCGCGCGAGCCATGGAGGTTTACGCGGCGATGGTCGAGCGCATGGACTGGAACATCGGCCGTGTCGTCGACTACCTGCGCAACCAAGGGCAACTGGACAACACGTTCATCCTGTTCATGTCCGACAACGGTGCCGAAGGCGCGCTGCTGGAAGCCTTCCCGAAATTCGGCCCGGAGCTGCTGACTTATCTGAACCAGCATTACGACAACAGCCTGGACAACATCGGCCGCGCCAACTCCTACGTCTGGTACGGGCCGAGCTGGGCTCAGGTCGCGACCGCGCCGTCACGGTTGTTCAAGGCGTTCACCACTGAAGGCGGGATTCGGGTGCCGGCGCTGGTGCATTACCCGCAGCTGTCGCTCAAGGGCCAGGTCAGCCACGGGTTTGGCACGGTGATGGACGTCACGCCGACCATTCTCGACCTCGCCGGTGTGCGCCATCCCGGCAAGCAGTGGCGCGGCAAGCCAGTGGCGCAGTTGCGCGGGAAGTCGTGGCTGGGGTTTCTATCCGGCGAGACGACGCAGGTGCATGACGAGCACACCGTGACCGGGTGGGAATTGTTCGGGCGGCGGGCGATTCGGCAGGGGCAGTGGAAAGCGGTTTACATTCCGGGGCCGGTGGGGCCGGCGACCTGGCAGCTTTATGATCTGGGGAGTGATCCGGGAGAGATTCATGATTTGGCGGTTAGTCAGCCAGAGAAGCTCAGCACTTTGATCGAACATTGGCAGACTTATGTGGATGAGACCGGGGTGATATTGAGCGAGTCGCCATTTCAGCCGGATTGAACACTAACACTGTGGCGAGGGGGCTTGCCCCCGTTCGGCTGCGAAGCAGTCGTAAACCAGACGACCGACCTCTATCTGTTAAACCTCGGTCGTCTGGTTTTGGGGCCGCTTCGCAGCCCAACGGGGCAAGCCCCCTCGCCACAGGTATGAGTCAGGCCTGGGCGGTTTGTGTCGTGGCGCTCACCACCTCGTCCTTGCGAACAAACCGGTTCGCCCGCACAAACGTCCCGAAATCATTAAACCGAACCCCCATCTCGCGCATTACCTTATGCGCCACCGGCACGGTCATCTGGCGGATGTAAAACGGTTCCTTCACCACAAAGTGATGAATCCCGTGGCTGCTGCCGAAGTTGAAGCAGAACACTTGCAACGGCCACATCCACCAAGGGTTCAGCACCTGAGTCTGTTGAATCACATTCCCCAGCTCCACATCACCGTAGTAATGCATGTTCGAACTGACAAAGTGCAGGCAAAAAGTGCGCAACACGTTCGGCCCGATGATCACCACTGCCGCAATATCGATCACTTGCATCACGGACAGCGTGGTCGCCGACCACTCAATCGGTGCACCGAGCAAATGCGCAATGCCATTGGCCGCATGAAAGCCGAGAAACACATACCACGCGCCCCAATGCACCAGCGCTAAAGGCGCATAGACCTTCAAGGTGCGCTTGATGATGCTGAATTTGTGCGCCCAGGTCTTGGCCCGCAGCATGCGAATAAACGCCGACATCACGTTATCGCCGACCATCAACAGCCGGGCAATGCCCCAAGGCTCGCCATTGGTGATCGCCCGCTCTTCCATGTCGGTTTCGGTGCCGGAAACCTTGTGGTGATTGAGGTGCAGATGACGGCGGATCCACGGGTTGATCGTGCTTGGCCGCGCCAGCCAGACCAGGCCCATCATCAGGTTGTGCGGCAGGCGTTGCTTGCGGAAGTACATGCTGTGAATCAGGTCGTGTTCCAGTTCGTGGGTCAACGACGCAAAAAACGCATTGAGCAACAGGCACGCCCACCAGGCCATGTGCCCGGTGATGTAGAGCGCCGCCGAACCGATCATCCCGACCAGCGCAAAGGCCAGAATGCCTGCGCCCAAAGCGTCCTGATGGTTAAGAATCGGGTAGCGTTTGCGCAGTTCGACGCCCTTGGCCAGCACCACTTCGCGAATATGTGCTGATCGCTGGGCTGCATTCAGTCGCTGGGGACTTGCAGAAGTACGGTCCATGCTTCCATCCTCTGGTTATTGATGCTCACATCCTGCCTTGTGACGCCTCACAAGATGGTAGCCGTGAACGCCAACCTGTTGACCGGAAGCGCCAATCACCATGAGTGAACCGACCTCCCTCGCCAGCTGGACCCGCGCCCTGCGCAAGCAACTCGATGCGTTGGGCCTCGACAGCACCGCCCTGTGCCAACAGGCGGGGCTTGACCCGCAGTTGATGGACGACCCGAACGCCCGTTATCCGTTGTCCAGCACCACGCGCCTGTGGGAAATCGCCGTGCAGGCCAGCGGCGACCCGGCGATCGGCTTGCGGGTGTCGCGCTTTGTCAGCCCGACCACATTCCACGCGTTGGGTTATGCGCTGGTGGCCAGCGGCAGTCTGCGGGAAGTGTTCGAGCGCATCGTGCGTTATCACCAAGTGGTCAGCGATGCGTTGGAACTGGAGCTGACTCGCGGCGAGGATCGCTACCGTTTCCGCCTGAAAGTCCCCCTCGGTAGTCTGGCCCCGGCCTTCGAAGCCATCGACGCCTTCGCGGCGATCTACGTGCGCACCTGCCGCAATCGCCTGGGCCGCGAGTACGCGCCAATGGCGGTGTACCTGCGCCGCCCGGAACCGGCGGACCCGCATCAGTGGCACAAAGTCTTTCGCTCCCCGGTGTACTTCAGCGCCGATGAAGACCGACTGGAATTCTCGCTGGTGGATTTCGACAGCCACCTGGACGACGCGAACCCGGAACTGGCCGAACACAACGAAACCGTGCTCAAACGCACCCTGGCACAGCTCAAACCGCTGACCTGGGAGCGCAAGGTGCGCGACGCCATTGAAGAACAACTTCCAGAAGGCGAACCCAGCGCCGAACGCATCGCCCAGGCCCTGCACCTGAGCTTGCGCAGCCTGCAACGGCACTTGGCGGATGAGGGTTGTCGATTCGACACGTTGCTCAACGAAAGCCGCGAAAACCTGGCGCTGCTGCATCTGCGTGATCCGCAGTGTTCGTTGAGTGAGGTCAGCTATTTGCTGGGGTTTGCCGATACGAGCAGCTTCAGCCGCGCGTTCAAACGCTGGACGGGGATGACACCGGGGCAGTTTCGGGATGGGTTGCGGTAACGGATCCAGAAGGTGTGGTGAATTGACTGGCCCCTTCGCGAGCAAGCCCGCTCCCACATTTGATCTTCAGTGAACACAAAATCCACTAACAACGCAGAACCACTGTGGGAGCGGGCGTGCTCACGAAGGCGATCTTCAACTCACCACAGTTTCCACTTGGCCGACTTGCATCGCATACGATGCAAATTTATACAAATCATGGAAATGCATTGTATTTAGTGCATTTCGAAACGAAGAGTTGGCCAATTTTGGCCTGACTTTCAGTAATCACCGCCCCCGATCACGCCGCAACAACTTACGCACCCGCGCCACCAGTTCGCTCACGGTGAACGGTTTGAGCAGGTAGTCATCCTCATGCAACTCCAAACCGCGCAGTCGATCTTCGATGCCATCCTTGGTGGTGAGGAACAGCACCGGGGTTTCGCCGAGTTTGCGGATCTGCTGCTGCAACTGCCAACCATTGAGGCCCGGCAGCATGACGTCGAGGATGATCAGGTCGTACTCGCCGGACTCGATAAAGCGCCGACCGTCCATGCCGTTTAGCGCCACATCGACTGAATAGCTCGCCTCATTCAGGCCGTTGGCCAGGAGTTTGGCGGTTTCAGGTTCGTCTTCCACTAACAGGACACGCATGGCACACCTCGATTATTCAGGGGTACAGGCTAGGCGTGTTCGGGCCGGTTGCCCATCACTAACTTCAACATATCCCCCTGTGGGAGTGGGCTTGCTCGCGAATGCGGAGTGTCAATCGGCATTGATGTTGGCTGACAGGACGCCTTCGCGAGCAAGCCCGCTCCCACAGGGGGGTCAATGTTTTCAGCTAAATCGTGGCCAGCGCCCGCAACCGCTCGGCGTCCAGAATCTCGATCTCGCCATAGCCCAGGCCGATAATCCCCTGGCCCTGCAATTCCTTGAGCAACTGGTTGGTGGTCTGGCGCGACAGCGACAACATCGACGCCAGTTGCTCCTGGGGCAGTTGCAGTACCCGTCGCGGCGGATCGACTTCGCCATAGCCCTCGGCAATCATCAGCAAGCGGTGGGCAAGGCGGGCCGGGGCCGGCAGCAGGCTCAGTTGTTCGAGGTAGATGAAGGTCAGGCGCAGTTTGTGGCTCATCAGCAACGCCAATTGCCGCCAGTACAGCGGTTGTTCATCGAGCAACTTCAGCAATGCCGTTTGCGGGATGTGCAGCAGGATGCATTGACCCACGCCATAGGCGTCGTGGGTCCGGGGCTGGCCATCGAACAGACAGATTTCGCCGAACCAGTGCGGTGGCTCGACCAGGCTCAGCAGCGCCTCCTTGCCCTGCTCGCTCACCGCACCGATGCGTATCGAGCCTTCGAGTACCGCGTACAGACCGCACGGCGGATCGCCACGCTTGAACAGCCGCTGCCCCGCCGTCAACCGCCGAACCCGGGCTGCCACCAGCAGACTATCCTGAAAGGGAACGGGTAAATGACTGAACCACTGCCCACTCATCAGGCGTGGACGCCAGACCTGCATATCCATGAAGACTCCTAGAGATTGTCGCCTGGCTGACAGAGCGAGCGCCGAACCCGGGGCATGATCAGTCACCCTACAGGAGGAATAACAATGAAAAGCCTCGTTGACCATCTCAGTCAATACGCCGCCTACCACCGTGACCCCCGCAATATCGCCAGCCACTTTATCGGCATTCCGCTGATTGTGGTGGCCGTCGCGGTTTTACTGTCGCGGCCGCAATGGGCTGGAGGCTGGGTTTCGCCGGCGGTGCTGCTGGCGTTGGCGTCTGCGTGGTTTTACTTGCGCCTGGAGCTGCGCCTCGGGGTGCTGATGACGGTGTTGCTGGGCCTGTCGGTTTGGCTGGGGCATGCGTTGGCGCAGCAAAGCACGATGCTCTGGCTGAGCAGTGGCGTGGGGATGTTTGTGATTGGCTGGGCGATTCAGTTTGTCGGTCATCACTATGAGGGGCGTAAGCCGGCGTTTGTCGATGATGTGACGGGGTTGATTGTCGGACCGTTGTTTGTGGTGGCGGAACTGGCGTTTTTGTTGGGGTTGCGGCAGGACCTCAAGGAGCAGATTGAGGCGCGGGTTGGGGGTGTGAGAATCAATCCGAAGCGTGCTGCTGCGTAGATCGTATTCGCGAGCAAGCCCGCTCCCACAGGGGATTTATGTACGCCATAGATCCAATGTGGGAGCGGGCTTGCTCGCGAAGCTTTTGATTTTAGATGTTGGCGACTTTCTGCCAGACCTTGGGTTTGAAGAACAACGTCTCACCCTTGGCCAACCCGACCAGGCTGTCGTGATCCTTCACCACTTCAGCCTCGATCAGTTCGCTCTGCCCTTCAACCTTCAACGTCACCCGAGTGGTGGCGCCCAATGGCCGGATATCACGCACTTCAGCCGCGTGGTGATCCTCCAGCTCATGCCGCGACAGCGACACTTCGTGCGGGCGGAACAGCACGTGATTGTCGTCACCCAAGTGCAAACGGTTGGAGTCACCGAGGAAGTGATAAACGAAATCGCTGGCCGGGTTTTCGTAGACGTCGCCCGGTGAACCGATCTGCTCGATCACACCTTTGTTCATCACCACGATGCGATCCGCGACTTCCATCGCCTCTTCCTGGTCGTGGGTCACGAACACGGAAGTCAGGTTGATGTCTTCGTGCAGCCGCGCCAACCAGCGACGCAGTTCTTTACGAACCTTGGCATCCAGTGCGCCGAACGGTTCGTCCAGCAGCAGAACTTTCGGTTCCACCGCCAACGCGCGGGCCAGGGCAATACGCTGGCGTTGACCACCGGACAGTTGCTCCGGGTAGCGATCCGACAACCAATCCAGTTGCACCATGTTCAGCAGTTCGTGAACTTTGACCGCGATCTGGCTTTCGCTCGGGCGCTGGTTTTTCGGCTTCATGCGCAGGCCGAACGCGACGTTGTCGAACACCGTCATGTGCCGAAACAAGGCGTAGTGCTGGAACACGAAACCGACGTTGCGATCACGCACGTCGTGGCCGGAGACGTCTTCACCGTGGAACACGATGTTGCCTTGGTCCGGGGTTTCCAGGCCGGCGATGATCCGCAGCAGCGTGGTTTTGCCGCAACCCGACGGGCCGAGCAGCGCCACGAGTTCGCCGCTGTGGATATCCAGGCTGATGTCGTTCAGGGCCTTGAACGCGTTGAAATTCTTGCTGACGTTACGCACTTCGATCGACATGACTTATTCCTCCGCGGCGCTGGCGCGCAGGCGGTTAATACGGTTTTCGCTCCACTGCTTCAGCAGCAGGATGAAGAGCGCCATGATCAGCAACAGGCTCGCTACAGCGAACGCGGCCACGTGGTTGTATTCGTTGTAGAGGATCTCGACGTGCAGCGGCAGGGTGTTGGTCACCCCGCGAATGTGCCCGGAAACCACCGACACCGCACCGAACTCACCCATCGCCCGCGCCGTACACAGCACCACGCCGTAGATCAGGCCCCATTTGATATTGGGAACGGTGACGTGCCAGAACATCTGCCAGCCATTGGCGCCGAGCAGGCGCGCGGCTTCTTCTTCCTGGGTGCCTTGTTCCTGCATCAGCGGGATCAGCTCACGGGCCACGAACGGCACGGTGACGAAAATCGTCGCCAGCACGATACCCGGCAAGGCGAAGACGATCTGGATGTCGTGATCCTGCAACCATGGACCGAACAGGCCTTGGGCACCGAACATCAGTACGTAGACCAGACCGGCGATCACTGGAGAGACCGAGAACGGCAAGTCGATCAACGTGACCAACATACTTTTTCCACGGAACGAGTATTTACTCACGCACCACGCTGCGCTGACGCCGAACACCACGTTCAGCGGCACCGAAATCAGTACGGCGATCACCGTGAGTTTCAGCGCCGACAAGGCGTCCGGTTCAAAGATCGCGGTGAAGAACGCGCCCAGGCCGTTTTTCAAGCCCTGGGACACGACGATAAACAGCGGCAACAATAAAAACAGCGTGAAGACCAGCCAGCACAGACCGATCAGGATACGCCGCGAAGTAGCACTGCCACGGCGGGCGGCGTTGGCCGAAGAGGCGGCCGCAATAGACGATTGGGACATGGTTCGCGCCTCCTTATGGGGTTTCGATGCGCCGCTGCAGCAAGTTGATCAGCAGCAACAGGACGAAGGAAACCACCAGCATCAACACGCCAATGGAGGTGGCACCGGTGTAATCGTATTGGTCGAGCTTGACCATGATCAGCAGCGGCAGGATCTCGGTTTTCATTGGCATGTTGCCGGCAATGAAAATCACCGAACCGTACTCACCGACACCACGGGCAAACGCCAGGGCAAAACCGGTCAGCCAGGCCGGCAACAGCGCAGGCACCAGGATGTAGCGGAACACCTGCAACGGCTTGGCGCCGAGGCATGCTGCCGCTTCTTCGATTTCACGCGGGATGTCGGCCAACACCGGCTGCACCGTGCGCACCACGAATGGCAGCGTGACGAAAGTCAGCGCCAGGGTGATGCCGAGTGGGGTGTAGGCGATTTTGAAGCCCATGTCCGCGGCGAACTGCCCGACCAGACCGGTCGGCGTGTACAGCGCGGTCAGCGCGATACCGGCCACGGCGGTGGGCAAGGCGAACGGCAGGTCGATCATCGCGTCGATGATCTTGCGGCCCGGGAAGGTGTAGCGCACCAGCACCCAGGCCAGCAACGTGCCGATGATGCCGTTGATGATCGCAGCATACAGCGCAGTGCCGAAGCTCAGCTTCAACGCCGCCAGCACGCGAGGCGCGGTAACGATGGCGTAGAACTGATCCCAGGTGAGTTGGGAGGCATGGATGAACATCGCCGCCAGTGGAATGAGCACAATCAGGCTGAGGTACACCAAGGTGTAGCCCAGCGTCAGCCCGAAGCCGGGTATGACGGGGGAGATACGACGCGACATAAAAGTCCTTGGTTAAAAAATCAATCAGCTAAACGCATTCATGTGGGAGCGGGCTTGCTCGCGAAAGCGGAGTGTCAGTCAACATTTTTATCGACTGACTCTCCCTCTTCGCGAGCAAGCCCGCTCCCACATGTTATGCGCCTGAGCTTAAGGCTCGTTGTGTAGCTCAAATCAGGTTACTGCGCCTGGTAAATCTGGTCGAACACGCCACCGTCATTGAAGAATTTCGGTTGGGCAGTTTTCCAGCCGCCGAAGTCTTTGTCGATGGTCACCAGGTCCAGTTTCGGGAACTGCTTGGCGTATTTGGCTGATACGTCCTTGTCACGAGGACGGTAGAAGTTCTTCGCCGCGATTTCCTGACCGGCCGGGCTGTACAGGTGCTTGAGGTAGGCCTCAGCAATCTCGGTGTTGCCCTTTTTCTCGGCGTTCTTGTCGACCAAGGCCACCGGTGGTTCGGCGAGGATCGACAGCGAAGGCACAACGATCTCGAACTTGTCGGCGCCGCCGTCTTCTTTCAGTGCCAGGAACGCTTCGTTTTCCCAGGCCAGCAACACGTCGCCCTGACCGTTGTTGACGAAGGTAATGGTCGAGCCGCGAGCACCGGTGTCCAGCACAGGCACGTGTTTGAACAGGGTTTGTATGTATTCTTTGGCCTTGGCTTCGTCACCGCCGTTGGCTTTCAGGCCATAGGCCCAGGCCGCGAGGAAGTTCCAGCGTGCGCCGCCGGAAGTTTTCGGGTTCGGGGTGATGACCGACACGTCGTTCTTGATCAGATCGCCCCAGTCCTTGATGCCTTTAGGGTTGCCCTTGCGCACCAGGAACACGATGGTCGACGTGTAAGGCGTGCTCGCATCCGGTAGACGCTTCTGCCAGTCGGCCGGCAGGGTCTTGCCGAGTTTGGCGATTTCGTCGATGTCACCCGCCAGGGCCAGGGTCACCACGTCGGCCCGCAGCCCGTCGATTACCGCCCGGCCTTGTTTGCCCGAACCACCGTGGGATTGCTGGATCTTCACGTTGTCGCCAGCGTGGTCTTTCTTCCAGAAGTTGATGAATTCAGCGTTGTAGTCCTGATACAGCTCACGGGTCGGGTCGTACGACACGTTGAGCAGCTCGTAATCCTTGGCAACCGCGGAGCCTGCAAAAAGAGCGCTGGCCAGCGCGGCCAAAGCGAAATGACGAATCGACGACATGGTGAAAGCTCCTGGAATTCTGGTTGTGTTGCTTTTTCTTATGAGTTTCTTGAATCGCGGTTGCCGTTTACAAAGATCGCCGCCTTCGGCCGCTCCTACCTCAATCCCCCGTAGGAACTGCCGAAGGCTGCGATCTTTTGATCTTTCTTTTGATTTTCGCTTCAGCTCGGTTTGTTAACCGGGTTCTGCAAGCGGAATTTCTCTTTGCGTTCGATCTGGACCACCTGGGCGTTGTGCACGGTGATTTCCACTGCGCCGAAACGCAGATCGCGCAGGGCACTCTGGATCTCACGCAAAATGGTTGCTTCGTCCTGGCCGTCAACGCTACGTAGGGATGCGCTCATGGTGCTGCTCCTTATCTGAGAGGTTGCCTGGCAGTGTCGGTACTGCTTGCGGCGTGAGGGCAATAGTAGATAGGCGCGGATATTCTTAAAAAGACTATTTAAGAATGTTTATATAACCAAAAAGTATTATTTGGTGGGACAAGGGCTTGCGGAGGATTTTGAGTTTTTGAAATCACTCAGACCCCTGTGGCGAGGGAGCTTGCTCCCGCTGGACTGCGTAGCAGTCCCAAAAGCGTCACCGCTACCGATGAGCAAATCCCTCTAATAGTTGGCGAGCGTTTCGCACTCGAACGGGAGCAAGCTCCCTCGCCACAAAAGCGCATCACGAACTCAGCAAATAATCGGCGCCCGAGCCCAATCCAGTTGCCCCGCTGGCACCGGCCTGCCAAACCAGTAGCCCTGCCCCAGTTCGCAAGCGTGCTCGAGCAGGAATGCCGCTTGCTCCACTTGCTCGATCCCTTCGGCATGCACCTGCATCCCCATGCTGTTGGCCAACGCGATGATCACCCGCACAATCGCGCCGTCATCCTCGTCCCACGGCAACCCGGCGACAAAACCCTGATCGATCTTGAGCTTCTGCACCGGCAAACGCTTGAGCCGCAGCAGCGACGAATAACCGGTGCCAAAATCGTCGATGGCCAGCCGAACACCCAACTCACGCAAGCGGTGCATCTGCTCCAGCGCCACTTCCGGATCGTCCATCACCGCACTTTCGGTGACTTCCAGTTCCAGATACGCCGGATCCAGCCCGGTTTCGTGCAGCACCTGCGCCACTTGCTGATACAACTCGCGGCGCGCAAACAACCGCGAAGACACATTCACCGCGACAAACGACAGCACCACGCCTGCCTGCTGCCATTGGCACATCTGCTGACAGGCTTGGCGCATGACCCAGGCATCAATCTCGGAAATCAGCCCGGTACGTTCGGCGACCGGGATGAACTCGGCCGGCGATATCAAACCGCGCTGCGGATGATCCCAGCGCACCAGCGCCTCGACGCCGATCAAGCGACTGGTTTTGAGGTCATGGACCGGCTGGTAGTAAACCCGCAGTTCCTGCTGTTCCAGCGCGCGGCGCAGTTCGAAGGCGATCTCGACCCGCTGCTGGGCGTGTGCGGTCAATTCTTCGGTGTAGAGCGCGTAACCATCACGGCCGGCGCTCTTGGCCTTGAACAGCGCCGAGTCGGCATTGCGCAGCAGTTGATCGGCACTCAAGGCATCGCTGGGGAACAGGCTGATGCCGATGCTGGCGTTAATGAACAACTGATGCCCATCGATCTCGAACGACTCCTTGATGCCATCGATGATCCGTTGCGCCAGCGCCGCCGCTTGCACCAGTTGCGGACAATTTTCCGCAAGTACGGCGAATTCGTCGCCGCCCAGCCGCGCCAGGGTGATGCCCGGTACGAACAGGCCTTTGAAACGTACGGCCACGGCCTTGAGCAGTTGGTCGCCGATGTTGTGCCCGAGGCTGTCGTTGATCATCTTGAAATGATCCAGATCGATCATCAGCAATGCGCAACCACGCTTGTGCAGTTGCGCCGAAGTCAGTGCCTGTTCGACACGATCGGTGAACAGCAGGCGATTGGGCAGATCGGTCAACGGGTCGTGGTGAGCCAGGTGTGTCAGTTCGTGTTCGGAGTTCTTGATCGCGCTGATGTCGGAAAACACCGCCACGTAATGACTGACACGGCCCAGGTCGTCATGAATGAGGCGGATGGTCTGCCATTGCGGGTAGATTTCGCCGCTCTTGCGCCGATTCCAGATCTCCCCGCTCCATTCGCCGCTGCTACCGAGCATGGCGAACATCGCCTGATAGAAGGCCGGCGGGTGGCGACCGGACTTGAACAGACTCGGCCGTTGGCCCATGACCTCCTCACGCAGATAACCGGTGATCTCCATGAACGCGCGGTTCACATGCACGATCAGCCCGTTGCGGTCGGTCACCAACACCCCTTCGCGGGTGCAATCGAACACGGCTGCTGCTTGGCGCAGACGTTCCCGGTCTTCATTGCGCTCGCGTAATTTGGCGCCGATCCCCAGGCAGCGGAACAGTTTGGCCCGGGCGAGAAAGATTAATCCGGCGCTGAGCAGCACCCAGGCATAACCGTTGATCAGTTGCCATCGCAACAGCTCGGTGGAGCTATCGAAGAAACTGTTCAATAAATAACCACTGAACTGGAGCCAGACTACTGAAATCACCAGATAAAGCAGCGCTGCACGCAAGGCATCGCGATATGTTGCAGTCATTCGGCCATCCATGTCCCTACAAACGGGTTGGAATTATAGGTTAAAGAAACATCCGGCCACTCTTATCTGAAAGGGCGACTGGTTTTATCTGTGGGCTTAGTGATAATGCAACGGCTGTTTTTTTATTTATCGAGGGCCCTATAGCCTATGTGGTACGAAGGTTTTCTCGGCTTGTCGCCCTGGTCACTGGTGGCAGTCACCCTGCTGATGACCCATGTGACCATTGTTGGTGTCACGGTCTATCTGCATCGCTATTCAGCCCATCGCTCCCTGGAGCTCAATGCCGGCCTGAAACATTTCTTCCGCTTCTGGCTGTGGCTGACCACGGCGCAGAACACCCGCGAGTGGACCGCCATCCACCGCAAGCATCACGCCAAATGCGAAACCGTCGATGACCCGCACAGCCCGGTCATCAAGGGGCTTTCCACCGTGTTGCGCAAGGGCGCCGAGTTGTACCGCGAAGAAGCGGAAAACCCGGAAACCCTGCGCATCTACGGCAAGAACTGCCCCGAAGACTGGATCGAACGCAACCTCTACAGCCGTTACCCGTTGTTGGGCGTCGCGATCATGGGCGTCATCGACCTGCTGCTGTTCGGCACCATCGGCATCACCATCTGGGCCATCCAGATGATGTGGATCCCGGTCTGGGCCGCCGGCGTGGTCAATGGCCTGGGCCATGCCATCGGCTACCGCAACTTCGAATGCCGCGATGCGGCAACCAATCTGGTGCCTTGGGGCATCCTGATCGGCGGCGAAGAACTGCATAACAACCATCACACCTACCCTAACTCGGCAAAATTGTCGGTGAAGAAGTGGGAATTCGACCTCGGTTGGGCCTGGATCCAGGTCTTCAGTTTCTTCCGTCTGGCCAAGGTCCAGCGCGTTGCGCCGATCGCCCACCGGGTTGAAGGCAAGGGCAATCTGGACATGGACACCGCCATGGCCATTCTCAACAACCGCTTCCAGATCATGGCGCAGTACCGCAAGTTGGTTATCGCGCCGCTGGTCAAGCAGGAGCTGGAAAAGGTCGATCACTCGGTCCGTCACCAGTTCCACCGGGCCAAGCGTTTGCTCTCGCGGGAAACCAGCCTGCTGGATGACAAGCACCATATCCGCATCCAGAACATGCTCGAGCACAGCCAGGCGCTGAAGGTAATTTACGAGAAACGCCTGGCCTTGCAGCAGATCTGGGTCAAGACCAGCTCAAATGGTCACGATATGCTTGCCGCTATCAAGGATTGGGTACACGAAGCCGAAGCCAGCGGGATTCAATCCCTGCGCGACTTCGCCGACCAGCTGAAAACCTACTCCCTGCGCCCTGCAGCGCCTGTCTGACCTGTAGCCACAGGCAAGCCTCTGAACCGAGGCTTGCCTGTGGCGAGGGAGCTTGTCGGAACGCCACACCGCCCCGTTCGGCTGCGCAGCAGACGCAAACCCAGACGACGCGTTTCAACTGAACAAACGCGTCGCCATTACCGCCCGGCGGGAGCAAGCTCCCTCGCCACCCAAGGCGGGAACTAAGCTCCAAATCCCCTATCTCAAAGACACTTCGCCATCCAGGCGGGCCGGGACCTGTTATCAATTCTTTCCCACACCAAGCGTGATGCGCCTGCTGTGGCACAAGAAATAATCGATAAAAGGCCCACGTTGTGGCCGCTTTCGAACCTCCGAGCGGCGCACGCCCTTTGAGATTTATGCCGATGGTCACTAAAAACCTACAAGACTCATCCCATCCGCAGTGGCCCGAGGCAGCGCAAACCCTGATGGCACTGATGCATGCCCAAGGTGAAGTCGCGCGCCTTAGCGAACGCGAACAACTGTTCAGCTCCTTGCTGGTCAGCGTCAACGCGGTGCTTTGGGCATTCAATTGGGAAACCCGTCAGGTGCTGTACGTCAGCCCCGCCTATGAACGGATTTTCGGCCGTTCCGCCGGCCTGTTGCTGGCCGATTACAACCAGTGGCGCGACAGCATTTACCCCGACGACCTGGACTACGCCGAGCGCAGCCTGGCCGAAGTGCTGGTCAAAGGTGCCGTCGAAGACCGCGAGTACCGCATCATCGCGGCCGACGGTCAGGTGCGCTGGCTCAGCGACAAGTGCTTCATCAACCGTCAGGCCGACCCGGGGCAACCGGTGATCATCGTCGGTATTGCCGAGGACATCACCGAAAAGAAGCAAATGGAAGCCGAGCTTCAACGCTTGGCGACCACCGACGTGTTGACCCAAAGCAGCAATCGCCGACACTTCTTCGAGTGCGCCCATCGCGAGTTCGAACAGGCACGGCTGCAAGGTGCGCCGCTGGCCTTCCTGCTGCTGGACATTGATGACTTCAAGAAGGTCAACGACACCTACGGCCACCCGGCGGGCGACACTGTGCTGCAACGTATCGCCGAGAGCGGTCGCGCGACATTACGCCGGGGTGATCTGTTCGGGCGAATCGGCGGCGAAGAGTTCGCGGCGATATTCCCGGGTTGTGCGCCGGACATGGCCATGCAAGTGGCCGAGCGCCTGCAGCGAGAGATTCAGCGATTGAGCTTCAGCCATGATGAGCAGACCTTCGGCATCACCGTCAGCCAGGGCCTGACCCGCCTCACCAGCGACGACGAAAGCCTCGATAGCCTGTTCGCTCGCGCGGATGCGGCGATGTATGAAGCCAAGCGCCAGGGCAAGAACCGGATTATCTCCGCCTAACGACTTTCCGGCGCAACTGAACTCCTGTGGCGAGGGGACTTGCCCCCGTTCGGTTGCGCAGCAATCGCAAAACCAGAGAGCACGGTTCACCTGACAGATTCCGGTTGCAGGACTCAGGGCCGCTTCGCAGCCCAACGGGGGCAAGCCCCCTCGCCACAGGGCTCGCTCCCACAGGGTTTGTGTGATGGCTACTTTTTGCGTAGTCGCATCAGCTCTGGCAATCCGATCTTGAGCAACCGCGCCGTCCGGCTCTTCGACAGTTCCTCAATGCCCTCGTGTTCGGTCAGGCGCGCCAGTTGCGCGGCCATGTTCATCACCAGTGCTTCGCGCGAATAAACCCCGCCACCGAGCTGGTAGACCGCCGCAATCAGTTCCCGCAGTTCCAGCGGCAGACGCCAGCGCGTGCGCAGCGCCGAACCGTAGCCCGCGCCGAACGCGGCCAGCGCCTCACCGACCTCTTCCCATTCATCCAGCTCGCCACCGGCCTGCTTCCATTCCTGCAAACAACGCAGCAACGCCAGATCGCCGAGGCGATGCAGCATCCCCGCGCAATAGCAGCGCTCCTGGTCCAGGTCCAGCAAACGCGCCAGGGTCCGGCCATATTCGGCCGTACGCAGCGACAAATCCCAATAACGTTCGGCATAGTCCGCCAACTGCGGATCACTGAGCCGCGCACAGCGCTTGAGGGCCAGGCCCAGAATCAGGTTCATGCTTTGCGCGGTGCCCAAGCGAAGCAGCGCCTGGGACAAGGTTTGCACCGCGGCGCCATGATGCTGGGCCGCACTGTTGGCGGCGGCGATCAGCACCGCAGTGATTTGCGGATCATTGCGGACCTCAGCTTCCAGCAGCGTCAGATCGAGACCATTGGGGTTAAGGCTGCGTTTAACCGCCAGTTGCACATCGGTCATCAACGGCGCGCCGTCCGTCTGCTCACGCCGACGCTCCAGGTACACCGACAAGGTCATGCCCGGCGCCAGCGTGGGTGCCTCGCAG
Organism: Pseudomonas sp. 10S4; assembly: GCF_034344865.1. Lineage (NCBI taxonomy): Bacteria > Pseudomonadati > Pseudomonadota > Gammaproteobacteria > Pseudomonadales > Pseudomonadaceae > Pseudomonas > Pseudomonas sp. 10S4. Next base: position 2,010,975 of record NZ_CP133774.1, on the reverse strand, counting down.
GACACTTCTTCCCCAGCGTTCAGTAGCAGTTCCTGCAAACGGTGAGTCAGGTTTTCCATATCCAGGGGTTTGGTCAGATACGCGGTGGGCGCCAAAGGCAAGGCTTCACGCACACTGGCACTGTCGTTGCGGTTGCTCATCAGAATGAACGGCAACGGCGGATTACGTTTGCGCTGACGCACGCTACGCAAGACGTTCAAGCCATCGATACCGGGCAATTCCCAGTCGACGATCACCAGATCGTAAGGCACGGTCGCCAGCAGTTCCATCGCCTGCTGGCCGTCGGCACACAGATCCAGCCGTGCGTCGCAACGCACATTCAACAACACCTGCTTGAGCAGGTCGCGGGACCAGGGGTCGGCCTCGGCAATCAGCACACGCGGTACAGCGGGTAAAACCACAGCGGTCATTCGCACACTCCAACGGCAATGCATGAACCTTAGTCAATGCTGGCCATTCGATACAACGCATTTATCCTTGATGTGTTTCAAGACCATAAAAAAACCCGCCGAAGCGGGTTTTTTGTCGATCAGGTCACACTTGGCGATCAGAGCTCAGAGAAACACTCTTCGATGATCGCCAGGCCTTTGTCCAGTTGCTCGTCCGGCGAAGTCAGCGGTACCAGGACGCGCAGAACGTTGCCGTAGGTGCCGCAGGACAGCAGGATCAGGCCCTTGTCGCGCGCCTTGGCCACAACCGCTGCCACTGCAGGCGCGTTCGGCTTGTGGCTGTCGCCGTCGACAAACAGCTCAACCGCGATCATCGCGCCCAGGGCACGGACTTCGCCGATCACCGGGTACTTGGCCTGGATGGCTTTGAGGCCAGTCACCAGACGCTCGCCAACCGCTTTGCAGCGATCCAGCAGGTGTTCTTCTTCGAACACTTCCATCACGGCCAGGGCCGCGGCGCAAGCGATCGGGCTACCCGCGTAGGTGCCGCCCAGGCCGCCTGGAGCAATGGCGTCCATGTATTCAGCCTTGCCGCACACACCGGCCAACGGGAAGCCGCCAGCGATGGATTTGGCGAAGGTGGTCAGGTCGGCGGATACGCCCATCTGTTCCATGGCGAAGAAAGTGCCGGTACGGCCAGCGCCGGTTTGCACTTCGTCAGCGATCAACAGAATGCCGTGCTGGTCGCACAATTCACGCAGACGCTTCATGAACGCTTTAGGCGCGACGTAGAAACCGCCTTCGCCCTGAACCGGCTCGATGATGATGGCAGCGATGTCACGCGGCTCGGCGTCGTTCTTGAAGATGCGTTCGATGCTGGCGATCGAATCGTCGACGCTCACACCGTGCAGTTCATTCGGGTACAGCGCGCGGAAGATGCCGCCTGGCATCAGGCCCATGCCGGCCGAGTAAGGCACGACTTTACCGGTCAGACCCAGGGTCATCATGGTACGGCCGTGGTAAGCGCCGGTGAACGCGATCACGCCAGCACGGCCAGTGGCGGCACGGGCGATTTTCACGGCGTTCTCTACAGCTTCGGAACCGGTGGTCACCAGCAGGGTTTTCTTGGCGAAATCACCTGGCACCTTGGCGTTGATTTTTTCGCACAGTTCTACGTACGGCTCGTAAGCCAGCACCTGGAAGCAGGTGTGAGTAAGCTTGTTCAGCTGCGCGGTCACGGCGGCGATGATTTTCGGGTGCAGGTGACCGGTGTTCAGCACGGCGATACCGCCGGCGAAGTCGATGAACTCGCGACCTTCAACGTCGGTCACGGTGGCGTTCTTCGCGGATTCGGCGAAGATCGGGTGAATCTGGCCAACACCGCGTGGTACAGCGGCTTCGCGGCGTTTCATCAGGGATGCGTTTGTCTTGCTCATAAAGTCCTCATTCACCGCTCATCGGGCGGCGTGGTTCAAGGAAAATGCGGCGGGGAGGCAACTACGGCAGCATGCGATGATCGACTGCCACAGCTTTCCCGGCCACAGAGAAAATTCCATTTGAAGCGCAGAAAGGGACAGCGCTCTCGTGCCCTTTCCGCTTGAAGCAATGCCTTGCCGGCGCTTATCTATTAAGAGCTTAGATGCCCAGGCAGAGGTATTTGATTTCCAGGTAATCTTCGATGCCGTACTTGGAGCCTTCACGGCCCAGGCCCGACGCCTTGATGCCGCCGAACGGCGCGACTTCGTTGGAGATCAACCCGGTGTTGACGCCGACCATGCCGTATTCCAGGGCTTCAGCCACACGGAACACACGGCCCAGGTCACGGGCATAGAAGTACGAGGCCAGACCGAACTCGGTGTCGTTGGACATCGCGATCACTTCGGCTTCGTCCTTGAAGCGGAACAGCGGCGCCAATGGGCCGAAGGTTTCTTCCTTGGCCACGGCAGCGTTCTTCGGCACGTTGACCAGAATGGTCGGTTCGAAGAAGTTGCCTTCCATGACCTTGCCACCGGCCAGAACGGTTGCGCCTTTGCTGATCGCGTCAGCAATGTGTTCTTGAACCTTGGCCACGGCTTTTTCGTCGATCAGCGGGCCAGTGGTGGTGCCTTCTTCCAGACCGTTGCCGATCTTGAGTTTGGCCACAGCCACTTTCAGCTTCTCGGCGAACGCGTCGTAGACCGAATCCTGAATGTACAGACGGTTGGCGCAGACGCAGGTCTGGCCGTTGTTGCGGTACTTGGAAATGATCGCGCCTTCGACGGCCTTATCCAGGTCCGCGTCGTCAAACACGATGAACGGCGCGTTGCCGCCCAATTCCAGGGAGACTTTCTTGATGTCCTTGGCGCATTCCGCCATCAACTGACGACCGATTTCGGTCGAGCCAGTGAAGGACAATTTGCGCACGATCGGGTTGCTGGTCAGCTCGCTGCCGATGTCACCGGCACTGCCGGAAACAACGCTGAACACACCGGCCGGAATACCGGCACGCTGAGCCAGCTCAGCCAGTGCGAATGCGGAGAACGGAGTTTGCGAAGCAGGCTTGAGCACCATGGTGCAACCGGCGGCCAGGGCCGGGCCGGCTTTACGGGTGATCATCGCGAGCCGGGAAGTTCCACGGGGTGATTGCAGCGGTCACGCCGATTGGCTGCTTGATCACGATCAAGCGCTTGTCTGGCTGGTGACCCGGAATCACGTCACCGTAGATGCGCTTGGCTTCTTCGGCGAACCACTCGATAAAGGAAGCGGCGTAAACAATTTCGCCCTTGGCTTCGGCCAATGGCTTGCCTTGCTCGAGGGTCATCAGGCGAGCCAGGTCGTCCTGGTTCTCGATGATCAGTTCGAACCAGCGACGCAGCTTGTTCGCACGGTCCTTGGCGGTCAGTGCACGCCAGGCCGGCAGCGCTTTGTCAGCGGCTTCGATCGCACGGCGGGTTTCGGCAGCGCCCATCTTCGGCACGGTGCCCAGAATTTCGCCTGTTGCCGGGTTATTGACCTTGATCGTCTGACCGTTGTCCGCATCGACCCAAGCGCCATCGATAAAGGCTTGCTGGCGGAACAACTGGGTGTCTTTAAGCTGCATGTCGGCTTTCCTTAACAGCACCGCGACCAGCGCGGAGCGAATTATGATTGTAGAAAGGCGCCTCAAAGGCTGCCGTCAGGGAAATCATTCACCGGGCTGAAGCACATAAATAGCGCACTGATTAAAACTCGTGCGGTTCAGCACCCAGACAAGAGCGTTTGAAATCTCGAACGAATCCTAGGATCAATGCCGGAAAAGGACAATAGGGCGTTCGAAAAAAAGAACGAAAACGGCGCATTTGCCTATTTTTTCTGATCAACGTAGCAAACGGGTGTTACAGGATAGAAAAACACAGGCTATTCAGCAGCATGGACGCCCGCAACGCATATGAGTATCATGGCGCCCGCTTGCACCAGTAGCTCAGCTGGATAGAGTACTGCCCTCCGAAGGCAGTGGTCGTGGGTTCGAATCCCGCCTGGTGCACCATATAGCAGTCTAGACCTGTCTCAGACAGTCTACGAAACACCCCAAGAAGCCCGCCCTGTGCGGGCTTTCTTGTTTCTGGCTATCCATCCCTGTCTACCCCTATAACTTCACGCCGTGTATGCCCACGTGTATGCTTTGAGATTCATTGAACTGGAGGCATACACGCAGTGAAGCGTACTGAAATCAAACGCCGCCCACTGGCCGACACTACTCTCGCAGGATTGGAGCCGGAGAATACGACGTACCGGGAGCAAGACGGCAACGGCTTGTATTTTCGGGTGAAGGCAAATGGGCAGAAGTCGTGGGAGTTGCGCTACAAAAAACCAGATGGGAAATGGTCCTGGCTGGGCCTAGGCGGTTACCCCGAAATCAGTGGTTCGCTAGCCAGGCAGAAGGCGGCGCAACTGCGGGATGACGCATCGACTGGTAAAAATCCTTTAGTCAGTAAGCAGGCTCGTAAGATTGCTGACCGAGTGGCTGCCAACAACACTTTCGAAGCATTAGGCCGCGAATGGTTTGAGGCTAGGCGCTCAAGCTGGGAAGCCGGCACGTCCCGTCGAGTCCTTGGAGCCCTGGAGCTTCACGTATTCCCCGTTTTCGGCAAACGCATCTACACAGAAATACTGCCCCTTGAATGGATGGAGTTTCTGCGCGGCATGGAGCAGAAAGGGATCATTGAGCAAATGGGCAGAGTTCGGGCTTTCTGCAAAGAGATCTATGACTTGGCACGCGTGACAGGTCGAGCGATCCACAACCCCCTTGAAGGCCTCAATAAATTTCTACAGACGCGCAGTGCTGAAAATTATGCACACGTATCAATAGAAGAGTTGCCTGCATTACTTCGCGCCATCAACTCTTACCCTCACGCGAAGGACGTCCGTCTAGGTCTTCAGTTGCTGGCCTTATTAGCGGCACGCCCGAGTGAGATTCGAGAAGCACGCTGGTCAGAGATCGACCTCAACAAAAAGCTATGGACGATTCCAGCCGAGCGAATGAAGCGTCGGCGCGAGCATGTAGTGCCTCTATCTCGCCAGGCCATTGAAGCGATAACGGAGCTGCGCACGCTAACAGGGGCATACCCCCTTCTCTTCCCTGGCAGAAAAGACCGAACCATCCCCCGTAGCAATACCGTCTTTCTGATGGCGCTGCGCAGACTGGGATACGCGGGCCGGCAAACAGGCCATGGCTTCCGCCATATCGCGAGCACGATCCTTAATGAACAGGGCTTTGACGAGAACCACATTGAGGCCCAGCTTTCTCATGTAAAAGAGGGAATTGCTGGGGTGTATAACAAAGCGGTGTACCTGCCTCAGCGCAAAGTCATGATGCAATGGTATGCAGATCACCTCGATGAACTAGCCACTGGCAACGTGGTGCAAGGTCAATTTGGAAAGGTGATATGAGAGTTCTTATCCATCCCTCCTCCAAAAGCGGTGTAACGCGTGTTACTCGTGTAACACAACTTTCCAACCGACTGAATTCGTTGGCTTTTTTTCCTGTAACACGTTCTTGCGACATCCAACATTTTCCGTGTAACGCCGACTTACTGTGTAACGCCAGAACAAGCCCTCACTTGCTGCAGGCCGACGTTCGGCGCTCGCGACTAAAGCGCGACTCTCGCTGGTTACGCCTGCAAAACATAGGGCGTGGGATCGAGCATTACACGATGCTAGAGATACTTAGCGATGACTGACCACCAAATCGCTTCCCGTACGGCGCTGACGTCTGGCTTGATCGCGTATCTCTCCGCTCAACCGCTCTACGAGCTCTGCCGTGAACAGCTCACTGACGTGTGTTACTTGATCGATCAGTGTTGTCTGCGCATCCAGAATGGCGGCATAAATAGCGACCTCAGCAGCATGTGCATCAAGACCACCGTGCATGAGGAGACCATTTACCAGTATGCGTCCACCGACCACAGAGCGCGCCTCGCGCATTGGGTTCGTCAGTACAGCAACTGCAACTCGGCTTCGGATCGCGAGGCGCATGCTGCCTACATCATGGCCTGCGCAGTCAAAGCATTGGGAGTTCTTAACGACTGGATGCACGCCGCCGATAAAGCAGTCTGGTTGCATATCGCGGTGCCTTCGACCGATTGGCCATGGGAACTTTACTGCCAATTCGTGGAGTCGCAGGTCAATACGGATGAGCGTACCCAGGCACTCGATGAGTATGTCTTTCATTTGGAGCCGATCACCGCCCTACCCTGCTTAATTGATGATGAACTGACGCCCGTCGCTGATCTGGCGATCAGGCGCGCCATCCGCAGCAAAGGCGGCATCATCAGTGCGATGGAGCGTAGCAAGGACACCAGTGCCCGAGACGCCGCAATCGTTAAGCAAGGGGAGCACTATTTGGCAAAAGGCATGTCGGAACGAAATGTCAAAACGGCGGTGCACGCTTGGCTGAAACGTGAGGTCGCTAAACCTCCCAAACAGCGCCCCGAGTGGGTCGCCCTCGAAACCGAAAAGGCGCTGACGCGTAAAAGCGTAGAGGCGATTCTCAAACGCAACTTCGTGGTGTAAACCTGAAATTTCAATTGGAAGTTAACTGCTCACCGCCGCTCAATCTCTAGACCATTGCTCTCGTCAGTCCAAACCAATCGAGAGCAATGCCAATGACCAAGAACTTCGCCCACCTGCCCGCTCCAACCTTCTCAAGTCTTGCCAGCCCCTTCGACTCCACTTCCGCCGTACCTGACTTAGCCACTCCATTTGACCCCGCCACCACCCTCATCAGAATGCCGCGTCTTGAGATCGCTACGGGACTTAAGCGCTCGACGATCTACAAACTGATGCAGTGCCCTGAAAGTGGTTTCCCGTTGCCCGTCAAACTGAGCAACAGCAACGCACGTGGTGCACCGGTTGCCTGGGTTTTTTCTGAAGTGCAGAGCTGGGTCAAAAGTCGTATTGAAGCCCGCGACCAGGTGGCCGCATGAAGCGCAATTACTGCCCTTTCAAGGGGCCGTTACTCGACTCCTACAGCATCGGATTCCGCCTTTACCAAGCCGGAGCAATCAACTGGCGTCATCGCACCATCGCGGGCGTGAGCTGGAACGGTGAAGAGCAGGAAGCGTTCTTTTTCAGCCCTGACGGCCTCGTTCTCCCACTGAAAGCCAATCCTTGGGAACTGCCCGAACTGATCCGCAAAAACGCGTTGCGCAGAGAGTTTTCGTGCGTCCACGGCACTGGCTATTTCGCCATGAGCGAAAGCCGCCTCGCCTCGCTGAAAACGCGAGGTATGACCGACTGGGTCACCTACTGGCTGGTAGATCAATCGGCCGGGTATGCGAACGATCCGGCGGTCTGGCAACGCATCACGGATGAGGAGCTCGCGCTGGAGAAAACCGCCACCGAGCGCCTTCACAAGAGCATGCGCCTGACCTCGGATCTGACCGAGTATGTGAATGAATGCCTCGCACAGAGCCGTGATTTGCTGGTTGTCGAACACCGCCGCCGCTGCGCCGAGGACAGCAAGATTCTGGCTTGGCTCAAAGGCGAAACACCGCCGCCGCTGCTTGCATTTGCACAGGAGGCAGCATGAGCCGAAAGATCGCCGACAACGCTCTGATGCACCCGTTTTCAATTCTGCGCCGAATTGGCTTTTCGCCCCGCCTCATGCAGCGCCTTGAGAGCTACCGCAGCCAGCAGGACAAACAGGGCCGTGTCGTTAGCGTACTCAGCTGGGCCGACGGCACCTGGTGCGCCCTCTCCCTCCACTGCGAAAAGACCGGAACCGTGATCGTCGATGAAGGCCAGCAAACTCAAGCCTACGAAGACGCACGATCCATGCTCGACGGTGGCTTCCTGCCCCTCCTGTCCCTGCGCTGGGAAGCCCATGTCTGAAACGAAAACGCCTCCGGGAGCGATCCGGAGGCGTTGAGGTAAATCTACATGCACGAACAATTTATGCCGCACCTGAAAATTCCGCAAGTCATCAACGCAGTTGCACTTTCAAAAAACGGGCGTTACTCTCTGGCCGTCGCTGCAAATTCAGCGATTGGGCTTGGCGGTCCAAACAGTACAAGGCGCAACAGCGCCCCCATTACGATTGCAGGCGCTTTTTTGTGCCCGCATTCCCGTGTTATGGCGGGTTGCGTAGGAGCACCCTCGGGTGCGCCGGTCTCCTTGTACGCCGGTCCGCCAATCCTACGCAATCCGTCACCCTAATCTGCTTGGCGGCAGACGGTGGCGGTTCCTCAGTACAAGGAGCCTTCACAAATGCAACACGCCCTCAATCCGTTCAAAATTCGCGCCGCTGCCCATCGTGCAATGGCTCTCGCCGCTTTACACGCCAATTCCAGCCTCGCTACACGCCTCTCCCGCTACAACGACCACATGGCCAAAGCTCGTGCGCTCGAAACCGCAGGCGGTGCCCAATGAACAACGCCCTGAGCTTTTCACTCCCCGAAGATTTGCTGTGCGTTAATCCAACCGTAGAAGCCGGCGTGCCCATCGACGCCATCACCTGCGCCATTGATCGCGCCGATTCGGTGCTGACGCTGCTCGAAGATCACTTCGAAAACGAATCCTCACGTCTCGCCAATCATGTGATCGCAGCCGTCCTTTGGGACGTACGCGGCACGCTCGGTCTGATCAAGACCCTCGCCTTGCACGGTGACACCACCTCGATCCCTGCGGCGCAGAAAGGCGGTGCGCGATGACCACTTCCACCACGCTGGGTCACGCCACATTTACACGCGTGAATGCCACCGACTTGAAATTGTTCCGGGTCAATGCCGGGGTACCGGTCGAAGACGCACTGGAGATGGTTTCCCTGCTGCAGCATCACGCCAACCAGCTCAACTTCGACGCCGCCATGAGCGACAGCGGCGAGCGTTTCAGTTGGCCCGCTCTGTACCTGGGCGAGATGGCCAAAGCCCTGATCGACGACATCAACGACGCGCTGTTTTTGCCGAGGGCTGACGCATGAGCCAACGCCAAAGCAACTCCGCGAAACGTCCCAGCTTCGCCGACGTGAAAGCCGCTGCACTGAAAGACATTAATCGTGTCCTGACGCACTGGCTGCCCAACGGCAAGCGCGTGGACGGCGGCAAGGAATACACCGCCCCCAATCCGACCCGCAGCGATAAACGCGCCGGTTCGCTCAAGATCAGTCTGAGCAAGGGCACCTGGTCCGACTTTGCCACTGGCGACAAGGGCGGCGACCTGATCGATCTGGTGCGTTATCTGGACGGCGGCACCGACGTCGAGGCCTGTAAAAAACTGGCAGATCTGCTCAACGTTTCGCCCGGCGCCGCACAGGCGAAGCCAGCGCCCGCCAAGACAAAAGCACCTGAGTGGAGTGCCATTCAGCCGATCCCGGCCGAGGCCATTAACAAGTGCCCGGCCAAGCACCGGCAACACGGCGCGCCGTCCAAGGTGTGGATCTATCGTGATGCACAGGGCCGGCCACTCATGGCGCTCTACCGCTTCGACCTCGGTCCCGATGAAGACGGCAAGCCGAAGAAGGTCTTTGCGCCACTGACGTGGTGCCAGCGCGCCGATGGCCAGACCACGCAATGGCGTTGGCAGGGGCTGCCGGATCCGCGTCCACTGCTGCACCTTGATGAACTGGCCCAACGCGCAGATGCGCCGGTTGCCCTGTGCGAAGGCGAGAAAGCCGCCGACGCCGCCGCTGAATTACTGACGGGCTACGTGGCCACCTGCTGGCCGAACGGTTCCAACTCCTGGCACAAGGCCGACCTGACGCCGCTCAAGGGTCGAAACGTGCTGTTGTGGCCGGACAACGATGTCAGCGGTAAAGCCTGCATGGAAACCGTCGCCGACAAGCTGCGTGAGATCGGCGCCGCCTCGGTTCGAGTCATCGCGTTGGACGTGTTCAAACGCAAGCCCACGCTGAAGAATGAACGCGCCGCCTTCGCCAAAGGTGGTCAATGGGACGACGGCGACGATGCCGCTGATGCACTCGCCAAGGGCTGGACAACTGCCCATTTCGCTGAGCTGGAAAGCAGCGGTGAACTGTTTGGTGTGGTTGTCGAAAAGCCAGAGCCTGAGCAGGCCCAGACCAAGCCGGAACCTAAAACAAAAGCACCGGCCAAGCGACCGGCGAAACCTAAGAATGACCTGATGCCCGGTGGCTTTCGCCTCACGTCCGAAGGTGTGTTTTATTCCGGCGAAGACGGCGAAGCGCGCCCGGTGTGTTCGCCTCTGGAAATCCTCGCCCGTACCCGCGACGACAAAGGCCAGAACTGGGGCCTACTCGTCGAGTTCGACGATCCCGACGGCGCCAAGAAGCGCTGGAATATCCCGGCGCGCACCATGACCGGCGACTTCGGCAAAGACGTGCTTGGCCCGTTGGTGGATATGGGTCTGCGTCTCGCCGGTAGTCGCTCCGGACGCAATGCACGTAACGACCTGCAAAGTTACCTCGGCGGCTTCGACAGCGCGCAAAGGGCACGACTGGTCACCCGCTTGGGTTGGCACGACAGCGCCTTTCTGCTGCCCGAGCAACAGGTCGGCGCGCACAGCGAACACCTGCACTTCTACGAGGCCGGCTCACAGCTTCCGCCGATCAGCGAAGGAGGCACGCTTGAGCAGTGGCAAGAGCAGATTGGCGCACTGTGCATCGGTAACCATCGCTTGGCGTTCGTCGTCGGAGTGGCTTTTGCTGGCCCGCTGCTGCACATGCTCGGCCATGAGTCGGGTGGTTTCCACTTGTACGGCGACAGCTCAGGCGGCAAGACCACGCACCTGCAAGTGGCTGCCTCGATCTACGGCGGGCCGCGTCTGGTGCGTTCGTGGCGCTCCACCGACAACGCGCTCGAATCCATCGCCGCCGCGCATTCCGACGGCCTTCTGGTGCTGGATGAAATCGGCATGTGCGACCCACGCATCATTGGCGAGACGGTGTACATGCTCGGAAACGGCACCGGCAAGGCACGCGCCAATGACCGTGGTCAAGCAGGCCGACAGGTGCAGGAGTGGCGCTTGCTGTTTCTCTCCACCGGAGAGAAGACGCTGGCCCAGCACATGGCCGAGGCCAACAAGGAGCTGAAAGCGGGCATGGAGGTGCGCATGCTCGCGGTCCCGGCTGATGCAAGCAAAGGCCTCGGCATGTTCGACGCGCTCAACGGCTTCGAGGATGCGGCGGCTCTGGCTGACGCGCTGAAAGCACGGGTAGCGAAGTATTACGGCACTCCACTCACTGCGTTCCTCACAGCTCTGTGCGAGCCGGGCAAACGTCACGGTTGGTCCGCCATCCTACGCCGCACGCTGGAAGGGTTTATCGCCCAATCGCTACCGGCCTCCGCCAGCGGACAAGCGCACCGTGCAGCTGCTCGTTTCGGCCTCGCCGCCGCAGCAGGTGAGCTGGCCACCGCGATGGGGATTACTGGCTGGCCTGATGGAACTGCAACCACCGCCGCTCGCGTGTGCCTCAACGCTTGGATGAACGAGCGCGGTGGCGCCGGGAACTTCGAAGGTGATGCGATCTTGGCGCGCCTGCGCCAGGTCATCGAGCGCTTCGGCGAAAGCCGCTTCACCCGCTGGGAATCGGCGGCGGCAAAGATCGACGAACACGGCCCGCGCACCATCGACCGCCTTGGCTTTCGCAAGACGCTTGAGCACGGCCTGGGTGATGCGCTGCACACCACCAACACCTATTACGTGCTGCCCGAGGCATGGCGCTCGGAGATCTTCCGGGGCATGAACATCAACGCCGTGAACAAGGAGCTGCTGCAGCGCGGTGTATTGGAACCGAGCAGCGACGGCAAGGCGTCGAGCCTGGTCCGGCTGCCCGGCCTCGGTCAGCAACGCTGCTACATCGTGAAGACGATTCCGGGAATGGATGAGAGCGAGGCTCGGGCTGCCTGAGGGCATCTCCGCTGATTGAGGTAGCGCCGGCTTATTCCCGGCCTCGCCAGCCACTCAACCAACCCACAATCGAATTGAACAGAGACTAAACAGATGAATGAGATTCAAGACCTGAAAGACCGCCGGGACCAACTGCTGAACGAGGCAGAGCGACTGCACGCCGAACTGCTGCCCCTTGAGGCCGTGCTGGAAAGTGAAGACCCCATCGAGCCGGATCGGAAACGCGAACTGCGGGACAAGTACAACGAGCTGAAAAGGAATTTCGATTCGCGCAACAACAATGCCGACCTTCTGGATCGGAAGATCAGTCGCCGTGAGAACCTCGCCAATTGCGATTCCCTGATGGCGGGTTACATCGAGGCGATGGATAACTGGACTGCCGATGAGCAGGAGTTAAACGAAAAGCGCCAAAGCCTCAGCACCCGCCTGGAACAGATCCAACAACAGGCAGTACAGGACATGGCCAGCGCTCGCCAGGCCGAAACGGAAGCTGCCACTGCGTATGCGCAGGCGGTCGCGTGGGGCGATACCGAAGGCGAGAAGACCGCCAACGCCGATGCCCAAAAGGCCGCGAAGAATCTAGCAGCAGCCGCCGAGCATAATCGTCGGCAGACTCTAATCATGGCCGCTCTGGAGCAGGAGCTGGCCACCGTAGATAAATACATCGCCGAAGCACAGGAAAAGCATAAGGGGATAGAACGCACCGCCCTCTGGCTCTCGCAAACGGTACTGGAGGAGCAATGGAACGAGGCAGCAAAAGCGTTATTCGAGGTGGGTGGAAAGCTGTGGGCAAATTACAGGCTGCTGGGGCTTGATCAGGTGGGACTGATGAAGCTGGCCGTTCCAGAGGAAGGCGAAAACTTCGGGAATTGGACGTGGCATGAACTTTCCGACCGCTCGCGCCAATACACCGCGCGGGACCTACTCCAGCTCAACGAGCTGCCGATACCGCAACAGCCTGAACAAATGAGCGAACTGGAACAACGCGAGGACGAACGCAATGAACAAGCGACTACAGAACAGCACGAGCTGGTCTGACACGCTCAAAATTCGGAAGGCTTATCTGAACGACCTGCTGAAAATCATAAGCGCGGGTGCGGGAAAAACCAGTCAAATGCAAACACTGACCATCAACGCGATTAAAGCGGAAATGGTGCTCATTGATAGCCAACTGAATCGCCGAAAATAGTGCTGAACTTGTAACCAGCATAATCTATCTTAATAACCACGCACGACCACACTGAGCAAAGGAAACACAATGTCCAAACTCGCAGAATTCCGCCAACTGGAAAAACATCTCGCCGAACAACTCCAGGCACTGGAAGCACTGAAAGGTGATGATGGACTGAAGAAAGAAATCGAATTCGAAACGAAGCTGCGCAAGCTGCTCGATCACTATGGTTTCAGCCTCAAGCACATCATCAATCTGCTGGATCCGCACTCCACGGCCCCTCGCAAATCTGCGGCTTCACCCGCCAGCACCCGCAAACCACGCGCACTCAAAACCTACAAAAATCCGAATACTGGTGAGGTGATCGAAACCAAGGGGGGAATCACAAAGCTTTGAAAGAGTGGAAGGAAAAGCACGGCGCCGACGTCGTCGAGGGATGGTTGAAAAAGTAAGATAGCTTCATCTGAAAAAGGGCCCGGATGGGCCCTTTTTGGTGATTACGCTCGACTCAGTAATTCGCTATAAAAACGCATGATATCGGCGATTAGTCATATTAAGTGAAAATTCAAAATGACTATTCTGATTATTAATAACAGACACTTTAAATTAAATGTTCGTCAGTAAATAGCCGATTGAAGAATGCTGCGCTGGTATATGCGGCGTAGGATTGCCACATATCATTCTTCTCGGCGTCTGCGTAATCACAAACTGACTTAATAGCGATGGGGATCGGTGATGGCTTACAAGCAAAGTCAGCAGAGGCCATAACTGCGTACGCTTCCATCTCAACTCCAAGAACTTCTCTATTTTGAGCCGTTATTGGTTGCATTGCATCGCTAGTAGCCAATACAGCAGCTCCAGAAGCCATTGGCCCTACCCTGATAGTCAATTTCCCCTCAGGTACGTCTCCCCCATCCATATTGTATCTCTCGAGCGGTCTTTTCATCGCTCGCTAACTCCATAGCAAGCTGCGATATATGAGTATCCAGTGGATGCGGGTACGGAGCAGCCATAAACACTCTGGTTCCATCAGCCATTTCTGCGTGCTTTCCACTCCCCCAGTCCCAAGACGGATCCGCAACTATTACGTCGCCGTAATTAGTCTTATTTTTAACCCCTGCGCATATACCCAGCATAACGACAAATTTCGGACGGAATTTAGCCACCATTTTGGACGCTAATGCCGCCGAAGATGGCATACCTTTGCGCCGAGAGGACGCTGCCACGACACTAAGATGCCCGTGCTCTCTCGGTATCTCACCGACATGGTAGCCTGTCGGATCATCTCCAAATCGCAAGGCTTTCCAAGCATACGGTAGTTTCAATACGGCACTTAGCTCTGGTTCCCCCAAGGCGGTCAGAATAACAACATCAAAACGTGGAGAGGCCGCACTTAGCCTTACTCTCCGCTGAAAGGCGTATTTTATTTTCCCCAAAAGTATTTTTTTCCAAGCGCCCGAAGTACCTTCGCTATAAGAGCAGAAAATTGCACCGCGGTCATTCACTGCTTCCTCGGCCTCTTTTACGTTATCTTCAAGGCCTGACAAAAATATAACATCTGGGAGCAGTATCGCCTTATCAAGCATTAGGATATCAAAAAATCTAGTCCCCCATTGCGCGTTGGCGAAGAGCCTAGCGCCGCAGGCAGATTCAGATCAATGATTAAAAGATCATACTCTGCTGCCTGGAGTTTACGACGGGCCTCGTTGGAGGTGCTAGCATGCTCAATTATAACAGAGTCATCAAAAGCCATCGCAACTTCAGAAATGGCTGAAATTTTCGTATATTCATCATCAATAATAAGGATTTTAATCATTAAAGGTCAGCCCTAATATTACGAATAAGAGTTTTAAGTGAGGACCGCCAGCCGTCTTCCGCTGGATTATAGTACACGGAGCCACGGAACGTCGGCTGAAACTGAAATGCAAGTTTTTCGACCAACTGATCTAAAGAAACTTTTTGATGAGTTATCACCAAAGGCATCAAACATAGTTACAACGATAGTAGGAGTTTGAATTCCTCGCAATTTCATTTGGGCAAGAAGCTCGCTACCAGCAAAGCTTTCAGGGTTACCACCACCTGGTTCGCTGGGGCTGACATCGTAATTAGGCATGCTCATATCGAGCAGAATAAAATCATATATCTTATTGCCTTTAATCACAGCCCTCAAGCCGCTGTTATATGACTTCGCTGTTTCGATCGAGTAGCCAGAAAACTCAGTCGTTATAAACTCCTCAAGAATTTTCAGCTTATCCTCATCATCTTCAATTATAAGCATTTTCATCATTACCAACCTCGGTCTTAAAGCTAACGATAACTTCAAAAGTTCCGGAATCTGTGAACCCAAATTCTAAAGAAGGCTCCAAATATTGAGGTGCCTTAATTATAGCCCATAGCTTGTGAAACCCGCTCCTACCCTCTTTCTGGGCATTATTTCGAGTATCATCCTTGGTCAATTCTGTTCTAATACGTTGCAGTCTACCCTCATCACGCTCATCAAACGTCTTGGAAAAGACTGAATTGCGAAGAGTCGCTTTGAAACAATCCATCAATGAACTCAAGATCAGCAACTACCTTGAGATTTAGCAAGCTTTCACCCGAGTGCCCTATGGCATTCTCGAAGAGAATCACAAAACATATCCACCATGGCGTCTAAGCTTCGCCCCGGCATTGTCCCCTGCACCTCAGAGATATTGAGCTTTACGCCCTCCCAATCTCCTGCGCCTGAAATGGAATTACGTATCATATTGGTAGCAATAAGGACAGGAAACTCTATAGCGTAATCTTGGCGATCATATACCTCACTGCGCTTGAACCATGAAGTTACATTATGCAACTGTGTCTGAGTACTAGTACGAGCGCGATTTAAATGATTATAAACTTCCCCAAGCGATCGGAAAAGCTCAACGTACTCAGCGATCGCTGCAACTCATCAAAAGCCGTCATTAACTTCTGACGAATATCAGTCCGTAGCACTTGCTGCACATGAACTAGATTAGCATCGGTTTTATCCCACAACGTTTGCACACACAAATCAATAAACTCGTCGAGACTTTTCACCTTAGCGTCATTGGTCTGCATATACATGCGCTCCAAATTCGTTGTTTGATAAGAAAACAACGCTAAGCGGTTACTGTCCTTGGTTATCAGTTCATGAGTAACTTTTACTTGAATAAGACTATCTTTCACATATGAGATAATTGAATCAAGAGTGATCGCAAAATTTTCCAATATCACTGAAAGTTCATTATTTTCTTCCTGATCGAGCCCATTCAGTGTTTGCGCCCAATGATAGTTTGGAACATACGAGGAAGATCCTTCTTTGCGCTCGGTTACTAAGTACTCATCCGCTGCCGGCTTACGTAATGCGTTGCTAAGCTTCCCATGTCTTACCCGAGTGCTAAGGTATGCATTCAAACCATGATCCCCACGAAGGAATTCGTTCGTGACCTCGGCAAACATTGCGGCAAACTGTAAGTCAAGCTCACTCGGCGCCTTCGTACTAACAAGATGCATTGTTGACATTATTTGAGTTATGGACATGTCACTTCCCGACAATGAAAGAACGTCGGAAATAACATCCATAAGCGGGTTACCAGGCGCTCCCATACTAGGTGCGGCGGACTTATATCTTGCATAAGCGTCACCTAGCTTACTTCTAAGAGCCTTCTTAATAGCAGCGATATCAACGTAAACCTTACTTTGCTCAACCAGATTTGTTGCTTTCGCTATTTCTAAAGTTTTAACACGTTCGCGAATTTCTGCCAGATACCTCAATGAATTTACACTGTCGATATCCGCCAGAACTTGGCATACCTTAATCCTCTCCTCTTCAATCTCTCTAGTTCCTTCATAAAGAACCGTCTGCCGCATGACTTCAGGCCGCCATACGCTATCTAGATAGAAAACAACCTTACTCAGTCCGAACTCAGAAACGCGATCTTTAAGTTCAGAAGGCGCCGATATATTAAACTCAGTTTGGAATCGTTCAAACGCATACCTTAAATGTGTCATCCGATCATTTGAAACAAATGAAGTGTACAGCTCAAATGCGAGTGGCAGACATATAGATTCAGGCCAGTTTTCTGGAAGATCTAGCCTGGAAACGATTTCATACAGGGAAGTTGCTGTAGGCGCATGCGGCCACTTTAGATATCCTGTAACGAGTAGTTCGACCGACTTTGAGAACTGCCCATTTCGTGAATAAGAAATAGCCGCAGCAGCTGAAGCACGCAGGGAGTCAGCCCCATTCGAGTTAGCTACCAAGCCATTCGAAGTTTTCAATTGCCGTATCGTAATCCCCCCAGCGAGCGCATAGCTACCCACGTATCGACGTCTACGCTCCTCACTTATAATTGAAGGGTTAGCGGCGACACCGTAAGTTGCAAGGTGGAATACATCAATAGTACTAGGGAACATACCTCTTTTTACAAAATATTTAATCAAGTGATGCTCTTTATCACTCGAGGGTTGAAGCAGCGCCGTAAAAGGTGTTGGTCTGGGCTCTAAAACGATAAGCCTTCTCAAAGCGAGTGATGGATAATCAAACTTATCACTAGCAAGCTCTAAATTAACCACCCCCGCAAAAACGTTGTCCAAGAGTGGCCATAGAATCGATCGTGCAACGTATACAGAGAAAGCGCGGAAGAATAAGTATCGGCAGTGAGCGATATTATGTTTCGCAAATGCTGCACTATCTCGCCTAAAACACCATCATGCTTCTCTAGATCACCATTTAACTTAAGCTCCGCACGCACTCGCATTACCAATGCACCCATATCATCGGCATGCATAGACAAGTGCGCATCAGCCAACTTCAAAGCATCCTCGTATTTACCCTCCGAATAGGCCTCTATAAAAGCAGACTTACTTGGTACATCCGCGTATATATAGGTATCTGTAATACCAAATGAAATCAAAATCGGGACTAGCCTTCGATCTGAGGTAGATCGAAATAAACGTTGAATCGGTTTCGATAGGATAGGTGCCAACGTAGCTGTAAGCTCTTCGCTTACAGCCATCGTCTGCAACGTAGATATTAAACTTTCATAATGATCGATGGCGCCAAAGTAAGAATCTATAGACAGTGTCAGAGCCAATATATCTATATCTGAATCCAAGTCAAAAGTTTAGCTTTAAAATAGCGATAGGCGACACCCTCATAGATACTGGCCAACTCTCCTTGCAAATAACCAGGTACTGCCGTCCCCTCAATTCTCTTTTCCATGAAGCGCAATAGGGTGCTTAAGAGCACGTTCTCATATATTTCTTCATCATAAACGGCTGCCAGCCGCCTTTTTCTTCTACGCCATCCTGATACTGTGCATTGGCGAGCATATTTTGCATATACCACACTGACCATCCGAAGTCATCGTTAATTTCGGACAATATACTTGTTGCGTTTACTTTATCATTAGAAAGTATTGCGAGTTCAAACAGCTCTTTCAGTCGAACAAAATTCTTAATCCGTTTTCCGTTCAATAAAAGCGTAGTTACTGCCCATATAATCTCATTTGCCAAGACCCCCCCACCAGATGATAGAGGCGTCGAAAAAACCTCCTTAAGGGTTGAGGGAAAAGGCTGACCTTGTATCTGGACCACTTGCTCCTGGCTAATATTCAACCCAGAAAGCAAATCAAAAAATTCATCAGATCGCGTCCTCTCTTCAACCGAGTGATCTGCTCTGAGTTCACGCCAAGACGCTTCTGACTAGCGACTTTCGCCTTCATAGTATGTTGATTTGAAACGGACCTATTTTGTTGCCACTTCGGAATCTTCCTTGGCATAGATAATATCCGGCAATAATTTTTATTCGGAGATATTCATAGTAATCGAATACAACTCTTGGGATCATCGTGCTGGTTGAGTACAACACATCTGCGGCCTAAGTGAGTAGAGCTCTGTGATTCGCCAGTACGTAGGAGCATGACGTCACACCTTGGCTGATGGCCAGTGATGGGTGCAATAAACATTAGCTGCTTGGAATTTACCACGGTAACCGAATGCAATGCGGCTTGGCTCATGGAGTGAGTCTCTATCTGGTTAGATAGCGGTCATTCTTGTTCCTGAAGGCAAAGGGCGAGCCATTCCTCAAAGCATATCATCAGGCGTGGAACCTTGATGTTAACGGAACATCGGACGTCGGTATAAAAGGGTGCCATGGTGAAACGAGCATATTTTGCGGGCTCAGTCACAAGCAAGGTTCGTCCGCGACATGCAGATAGCAGACTTTGACGAGCGCCCTTCTTTGGCCGGCAGCGGCCCTTAAACGCTGAGCTTTTCGCCCCACCAATCGACTAAAAGCGTTACACCGATCTTCATTGTTACACTGCGCACCTGCGATTCATTCAGCTTGTGTAACGAACAATTTATCCTTTAAATACAGTAGCTTATATCTTTTCGTTACACCCGTAACACGAGTTACACGACATTTGTTAGGTATCTGCCCCGCTCCCCATAAGGATGAGTTCCATCAGCGAGGAGACTTCAGCAGAAGCCGGGGGCCCCTGGGGCACAGAGAGACACACGGGGTAGGAAACCCGCCGGACTTTGTTAGCGGACAGGTGCCCAGCTTAGTGAACAGGTGAACCGGGTGAACGCACAGTTCACCAGTGCAATTGCACAAGATGTTGGAAGGTCGCCGGGGACCCTGAGCATTTCTGAATGACATTGGGCAAAGAACCCGCCGAATCGTGTTAACGGCTGGATTTTCTACGTTGGTTGACAGGTTGACGTGGTTGACACCGTCCCCAAGGTTGAAGGGGCTCAACCGTTCGCTATCAACAACACTCTAGCCCACCTTTACCGTTGGGGTAACGATGCCCTTTTCTCTTCAATATCCTTTCAATTTCAACGTTGAAATTTCAGTAAGCTGATGAAACTGTCGCTACCAAGATCTCGCGGGTTTCCGACCCCGTACATGGTGAAAGGCTCCAGGGTCCCCGCACCGCTTTAGACAGCACGGCCATGCAACATGAATTGACGTGTGTGACATAGCGTCTCCTCCTCACACTCACCTTGTTGCTTCATAGGGATGACTTATTTTGACTAAGCCTCGATTTCCCGTTGATATCACCAGTGGCATTTCAGCTCTGGAGGCTCACCCAATCCTCACCGCAATGTCGGATGAAGGGTGCTTTCACGAGCAGCTCGGGTTACGGCTCCCCCTGGGGATTTACAACGTTTCGATTTCTCGAGTAACTGACAAATTGATTCGTCTGTGCCGGAGGGTCGAGACGTATTTCAACGCACCGGACACTGTGGATCCTCAAGGCGATACCCGTGAAGTGCTGCTAGAAATCATCGATTACATCGAGCTTTCGCTTTATGCGGCGGCAGAGCATGTTGATGATGTGAAGTCGATCTGCACTGGATTTTTCAAGCACACCAGCGTTCGTGACAAGGATCAGGCATATAGGGCACTTGAGAAGGCAGTGAAGCAACACAAACACTTCGTGGCCTCAGCAGCTAACGCTATCAAGCATCAGCAATCACGGATTCGTATAGCCACGATTGAATTTAAGGACGAGGGGCATGTAGGGGCATTGCATGGGTATTTCATTGAAGGTGTCGCCAGCGGCGTCATCGGTCCCAGCTCGACTTTTCACAAAGCAAAAAAACTATTCTCCCTAACGAGCCTGGCTTGGGAGATTGTGTTGTTTCTTCTGCTTGTCTCACGGGATCTGGCGATTTTCTTGCGATCAGTAGGCGTGCAGCGTGAAGGTCCCGTAAGAGTTACCTCTGAGCAATTCGCGAAAGCAATCGTAGCCGCAGCTCGTTTACCAATTTACGATTTTGGAGAAGCGCATCCTTTCTCGAAAGCCGCTATAGAACTGAAAGCGTCAGAAACATCCTTGCGCCTGCTGGATTCTTCGCTATACGGCTCTATCCGGCACGGCTGGTCCATCTCATCAACACCAGCGTTCGGACAACTCACATCCCAATATGAAGGTGATGGAAAAACGAAGCAGTTTGAGTTCTTTCACCCGGAATCCGTTTCTTTCCAGCATTGGACTTAGTATTTAGGCTTAACAACCGTTGTGGTGCATTTGGCATCGTGTATCCCCTGCCTCCCCCGGCCTTGGAGAACGCTCATGGAAGATGTTTCGCTGCTCGTATCATTGCTCACCCGAATCAACGAAAACCAGCTGGCCTTAGGCGCGGCGGTGGAGGAGCTCGCCGTCTGGGTGGAACAAAGAGGCTCAACAGATATAGCCAACAACGTTAGGGGAGCGTTAGAAACCCTGGACCAGAACGCGGGCTTCATCAATCTAGCGCTGATATCCCTAAAGGCTGAAGGAAGGGAATGACTCCATTCATCGCGACCGTTGCGTATCCGGATGCGAACCTCACCTACCCTTTGAGAAAGGCTCCAGCGGGGCAGCGTCGGACTCGCTAGTAAACGTCTCCGTGTATGCCTATGTGTATGCCTAACCAAAACACTACCAGCCGCCCCCTTATAAATCGGGCATCACAGCCTCCAGTTCAAACGACGCCTGGGCACCATATAGAAGAAACGAGAAAGCCTCAGTCCGCAGGGACTGGGGCTTTTTTGTGGGTACTGGAAAGCTCTGCGCAGCATCGTGGCGAATGCCCACCGCTTCATCGACGACAAGTCCTCTTAGCCACATCATCAATAATCGCATCCAACTCCGCAAAAACTGTGTCCGCATCAATAAGCGGGCGCGGATCATTTCTACTGGCAGCTATCGCATTACGAATTTCGGCAGCCTTCAAAAATTCAAGATGCTTCGATTCAGCCTGCTTGGAGGCGGAGTTAAACAAATTCCGATACATCTCTATTCTTCCGTAATACGACCATTAGGGTTTTCATACGCGTGCCTTATTTTTGGACAGGAGGTCTTCCATGTTGCTTGACCCATACCTCAATCAACCTCATTTACCAAAGCTTTCGTATTGGGTCGGCAGCTTCGGTGTGTATGACAGAGAGGAAACACTGGGTGAAGAGCTTAATAAGTACGATCCTAACGATCCAGTGGATCGTGACCTTCTGATTCGACGGTACTGCCTGCGTTTACTCCCTAGAGAAACCTTCCATCACCGTAGCGCAGAATTTGACTTGCTTGAGCAAACCTTAGGCGCTCCGGATTTCGACTTTGCTTCTGTCTGGGAAGATGATGAAGATGATTTTCACGACTACTGGTCTTGGCCAAGTGACTGGCCAGAAATCACTGATCCTCGAGGTTTTTTCCAAGCCATCAGAGACACTGCCGAAGAGGTCTGGCATGAAGATCTACTGCGCTCGAAGCTGCCTAGCCTGCAGAGTTGCAGAGAAATACCTGAACGAGATCTTGGAACATGCGATTGGTTGTTCAGCGTAGGCAACTCCCAAGAGTGGAAAAGCGTTTTCAACCTCGCTGTCACTCCAAGCGATCTAAAAACACCAGGTCCTGTTTTTCACAAAGATGGTTTTACGTTAAGCATCGAAGGACCAATAAACCATCTGATTTTTCGACCATCGCATTGGCCTCCCAGCACTGCGTTCACCTATTGCGAGCTCGATGCCTCGGTCTCGGGCATCAGCGAATTAGAATTCCGCGGCAGCCAGTTTGCTGGTCAATTAAGAGGCGTGCTGACACGACTCAAGGTGGGATATTACTTGCGCATGGAGATCGGTTTCGATTGTGTGATTGAGTGTGTCGCTCTTCATGTGAACATAGCCAATGTCGTAGGGAGCTATCAAAGTAAGTCGTGCTGATGAAAAAGAAAAAACCGCCGAAGCGGTTTTTTGTCATTCAGTCGTCCAATCAAACTCGTCGTACTCATCATCGTCCTCGTCCCGCTCCTCCAACACCTCATCATCAACGATGTCTTCCTCAGGAACGGCGTCTTCCTGCTTATTCAGCAGAAACTCCTTACGACTCTCAATAATTCCCCGCCTCAGCTCTTCGCCCTTCACAGGGCAGTTGAACATTTGGGCGATGCGATCGATTTTTTCGCCACGGCTTCCTCCAACGCATCGGCTATGCCCCGATAGTGCGCGCTTTCGGGGGCTGATGCCAAATGGGCGGAGGGTCTGCCGGTCAGTTTTTCTTCAAGTCCTTGAGTAGGGCCGTGAGGTTTTCGTCAGGGAAGCGTTTGTGCAATGTCTTCAACAGTTCATCAGCGGCCTGGGTTTGACCGGTGTTTTGCAGGCGAATCACTTCGTGCAATTGATCATCCAGGGATTTCACCGGAGCAGCCGCTCGCTTGCTGACTTTTGCTTCATCAGCCATTTCGGCGTTGATCGATTCACTTTGAGCAGGCGCGGCAAAATCCGCCATTGGAGCAGCAGGCACAGGCGCGGACATCGCGCCGGACGGTACAGCGAGAGCGCGGGCAACCGGTGCGGCTTCTTTCTTCGCCGCAAAGGACGAGGCTTTGGGCGCCGGGGCGGAGTCGAACTGCGGCACTTGCTCAGGCGTTCGCTGCACCAACGCCAACATCAGCGCTACGCCAACAAGGCTGGCGAATGCGACTTGCCAGCGAGGTTTCTGGCATGCCTGAACCCAACGCTGCCAAAGGCTCGGTTTACGCGCAGGCACTTCCCGGTGAGCAGCAGCCAAAATAAAAGCATCCAGATGCGCCGGTGGGCCATCGCCGCCGTGCTCGCGAAAATGCTCGATCGCTTGTTCGTCGGAAGTTTTGCGGGCGTCAGTCATGTCAGTACCTCCTCGGCCAGCAGCCGACGCAGTTTTTGCTGGGCGTAGCGTAAGCGGCTTTTGACGGTTTCCAGCGGTGTTTCGGTGAGGCTGGCGATTTGTGGCAGGTCGAGTTCGCCGTGGGCGCGCAAGAGGAAGACTTCGCGCTGGTCGGCGGGCAAGGTTTGCAGGGCGGTTTCGAGGCGCTGGGTGTCGCGGCTCAGGCTCAGCAGTTGCTCGGGGTCGGCGGCGTTGTCGATCACGGCGTGGGCCTGTTCGTCGTAGCTGTCGTGCAAAGGGTTGTGGATGCCATGTTTGCGCCAGTGGTCGATCAGTCGGTTGCGGGCAATCTGGTAAAGCCAGGTACGAAAATTCGCCCGGCCTTGTGGCTGACTGGTGCTGCGGATCAGGCTCAGCCAGGTGTCCTGGTAGACCTCTTCGGCGAGTTCGGCTTTGCCGCTGAGGCCGAGGAGGAATCGATAAAGTCCCTGGCGATGGCGGGCGTACAAGATCTCGAACGCCGGCCCGTCGCCCGAGCGATAGCGCGCCAGCAGCGATTCGTCGCTGCTGGCATCGGTGCTCATTTCAGGAGCAGTCATATCAGCGATGATCCCTTTCACTCGATCCGGTTGGCATTGGACATCTGATTCGATGCCGAGGAAGTGCGCAGGCTCTGCGCCAACTCGACCAGTTGCACGAATTCCGCGCGCAGACCAAAGCGGTCATCGCCCCGAGCACCTCGGGCCAGGGCTGCGGTGTCTTTCAGGCTGAAATCGCCGGTGTAGCGTCCGTCCTTCAGTTGCTGAGAAAACGCAGCGACGGCCGCCGCAAATCGCAGGTCTTCACTGGCTGGCGCCGCGCTATTAACAATAGGATGCTCGATCAAGCGGCTGTTCCCACCTTCAGGCAGTTGATATCGCACACGCAGCATCGCCATTTCCCCAGACTTCCCGGAAACGCCTGACGCAGCATCGCCATAGCGCAGCGGTTCCAGCCAACCCTTCTCGCCCTTCGGCACAATTTCGTACAACGCCGTCACTGTATGCCCTGCCCCTATTTCGCCGGCATCGACCTTGTCGTTATTGAAATCTTCACGGTTCAACGCGCGATTTTCATACCCCAGCAGCCGATATTCGCTGACCTGCGCCGGGTTGAACTCCACTTGCAGCTTCACGTTCTTCGCCACCACGTCGAGGGTCGAGCCGAGTTGATCCACCAACACTTTGCGCGCTTCACGCAGATTGTCGATGTAGGCGTAGTTGCCGTCGCCAGCGTCGGCCAGTTGTTCCATCAGGTGTTCATTGTAGTTATCCACACCAAAACCCAGGGTGGTCAGGGAAACGCCCGTCTTGCGTTTATCCACAGCCATTTGCTTGAGGCTGTCGAAGTCGCTGACGCCGACGTTGAAGTCACCGTCGGTGGCCAGCAGGATGCGGTTGATGCCTTTGGGGATGAAGGCCTGTTGCGCCATTTGATAGGCGAGCTCGATGCCCGACGCTCCAGCGGTTGAGCCACCCGCAGTTAATTGGTCGATGGCTGTACGAATTTTCGCTTTTTCCCGTCCGGACGTAGGCTCCAGCACCACACGTGTTTCGCCGGCATAGACCACCAACGAAACCCGATCCTGTTCGCGCAGTTGATCGACCAGCAATTTCAGGGTGCTTTTGACCAGCGGTAAACCCTCACGGCGGTCCATCGAGCCGGACACGTCCACCAGAAACACCAGGTTCGCCGGGGCCAGTTCGGCTACCGCACGGTCGGAAGCCTTGATGCCGATGCGCAGCAAGCGGGTATGCGGGTTCCACGGTGACGGCGTCAGTTCGGTGGTCACGCCAAATGGCGAGCCATCGGTGGGCAAGGCGTAATCGTAGGGGAAGTAATTGACCATTTCCTCCAGCCGCACGGCGCCTTCGGGCGGCAAACGCCCCTGGTTCAGCAAGCGCCGGACGTTGGCGTAGGCGCCGGTATCGACGTCGGCGCTGAAAGTCGAAACCGGTGCTTCGGCCACGCTGTGGATCGGATTGTCCGCCAGCACCTGATATTGCTCGCGCTGCTCATCCCGATAACCCGGCGCAGGAGACTCGGGCATCGGCGCATACATCGCCGATATGGCCGGACGCGCACTGCGCTTGGCCATCGAGGTATCCGCCATGACCGCCTCACGCGGCACCAATGCGTCAGTTTTCAGCTCACCTTGGGCCGGTGGCGCCACGACTGCAGCCGAATCAGGCTTGGAAGAAACGCCGCAACCGGCAACAGCCAGCAGTAACCCAATGGCGAAACCATGGGCGGCCGGGCGGAGGAAGTGCAGAGGGAGGGACATGGGGGGCTGACCTCAGGAGGAAATTGATCCATTCATCCTCTGAGACGGACAGCCCGCCAGGTTCGGGTTAAACCGCTGTGAAAAAATCTTCAGCGGTGATAACGCCGCACCACGCTGCTGTTTTTCAGCACGTGATCTTTGATCTTTTCCAGCAATTGCACGCGGGTCAGGCCGGCAGGCAAGGCGTCCGGCGCCAGGTCCAGTGCGTAGATCTGGATGACGTAGTGGTGCGCGCTGTCGCCGGTCGGCGGGCAAGGGCCGACATAGGTCGTGACGCCTTTGGTGTTGGTGCCGCCGACGCCCTCAAAAGTGGACTTTGTGCCGATACCGGCCGGAATCTGGTGGGTGGTCGGCTTGATGCCGTAATGCACCCAGTGATCGACGCCCTGGCCTTTCTGGCCATCAGGATCATGCATGACGATGGCGTAGCTGAGGGTGCCTGCCGGGCCGGCGTTCCAGTTCAGGGCCGGGGACTGGTTGTGACCGCCACAACCAGACGCGTCGCTGGCAGCGGCCGAGGTGAACAGTCGATCGTCGGTGACGCCTGGGATGTTGAGGGTGAAACGTTCCTGGGCCTGCACGGGCAGTTGCACGCAAAGGGCGACTGCAACGGCCGCCAGCCAAGGGTTCAGAGAGGTCAATCGGGTCATTACCAGAGCACCTTGTGCGGGTTAGGCCGTCGTCGGCTGGCAGACTATAGCCGTACCGTTCGCCCGTTGGCAGTGGCAATTGGGCTGAACCTCGGGATAAGGGCCAAACTCAATAGAGAAACACCTGCCTGGAGAGCGCTCATGGCACTGCACCGCGTTGCCCGTTTCGTCGATGTGCCAGAAAACCGGGGGCTTGAAGTCCGGATCAAGGACACCAAAATTCTTCTGCTGCGAGTCGGTAATCAATTGCGCGCCTTCCAGGGCGAATGCCCCCACGCCGGGGCGCCGCTGGCCGACGGGGCGCTGTGCCACGGTCGGCTGATCTGTCCCTGGCACAAGGCAGCCTTTCGGATCGAGGATGGCGCGCTGTGTGAGCCGCCGGCCCTGGACAGCCTCAAGCGCTACCCACTTGAAGTGCGTGAAGATGAGGTCTGGGTCGATGATCAGCCATTCTCAGACGCACACACCCCGCCGGCGGATGATGAGCGAACCTTTGTGATCGTCGGTGCCGGGGCCGCAGGTACAGCGGCGGCTGCGGCATTGCGCGAAAAAGGTTTTGGAGGGCGGGTGCTGCTGATTGATCGGGAGGCCGATGCCGGCTACGACCGCACCGTGTTGAGCAAATTCGTGATCGCCGGGGAGATGCCGCCTGAAGAAATCCCGCCCCTGCGCGACGATGACTTTTATCGCGAACAACGCATAGAACGAATCCGGGGCGAAGTGGCGAGCCTGGATGCGCCAAACAAAACCCTGCGCCTGGCCGATGGCCAAGCCCTGAGCTTTGACGCCGCATTGCTCGCCACCGGCGGCATACCCAAGCCTTTGGAGCTTCCCGGTGCAGATCTGCCGCAAGTCTTTGTACTGCGCTCGAAAGATCAGGCGCTGCAGATTCTCGACGCAGCCAAACCCGGTCAGCGGGCGGTGATCATCGGTGACAGTTTTATTGCCCTGGAGTCGGCTTCGTCCCTGCGCGCATTCGGCTTGGACGTGACCGTGCTGGCGCGCCACGCCGTGCCCTTCGCCGCCCAGTTCGGCGAAACCGTCGGCAAAGCGATCCGGGCGCGACACGTTGCCCACGGCGTGGTCTTTCACACCGACGGTGAAGTCGCGTCCATCGAGGGCACCGACAAGGTCGAAGCGGTGCTGCTCGACAATGGCCAACGTTTACCGGCGGATCTGGTGTTGGTCGGGATAGGCGTCACCCCGGCCACTGCGGTGTTTGCCGATCTGCCGAAGGAAAAAGACCAATCGCTGAAAGTCGACGGCGGTATGCGCGTGACCGATGGGCTGTGGGCCGTCGGCGATATCGCGACCTTTGCGCTCAACGGCCAGCCTCAGCGGATCGAGCATTGGCGCCTGGCGCAGCAACAGGCGCGGATCGCTGCTGCAAACATGTTGGGCGGCGATGAGCACTATCTCGATGTGCCGTTTTTCTGGACCTGGCACTTCGGCAAAAACTACGACTACCTTGGGCATGCTGATAGTTGGGATGAGGTCGAGTTCAAGGGCGATCCGTACCATCCGCCCTTTATCGGGCTGTTCGCCAAACATGGAGTGCTGGTAGCGGCGGTGGCTTGCGATGAAGAACGGGCGATGGCGATGCTGGCCGAGCGGATGAAGCAGCCGCTGGCAGTGGACGAGGCGTGGCGGTTGGTCCGGGATGTGAGCTGACCGCTACTTTCCTCACCCACTCTTCTGTGGCGAGGAGCTTGCTCCCGCTCGTCTGCGAAGCAGACGCAAAATTGGCGACCGCGACGACTGCCAGAATCGGGAGTACTTCGGCCTCCAGCGGGAGCAAGCTCCCTCGCCACAGTTGAGTGCAGGTCAAAATGATGCGCGCAGGTTTAGTGACGACTAAGCGGCTCTCGATTGTCGTCATCCTCAGCCGGCAAACGAATCACCAGCGGATGCTCCAGCGGCGCCAGCGGCGGCGGTTGCCGCGCCGGATTAATCGGAACGTAGTGGCTGATCACATGGCTGACGTCGCCATCCTGATTGTTGTGAATGGTCATCGAGCCCGGGGTGCGCAGTTTTTCCAGACGATCACCGGTCAACTTGAAGCTTTTGCTCAAGCCGTGATCGTCCACAACCGGTGCCGGCAGCCGACGCTGGGCGAAGCTTTTGCTTTTGCGGTGCTGATAACGCGCCCAGGAAATCAGGACCACTGCGTTGAACAACGCCACCCACAAGTAGATTTGCAGCGTACCGAGGGCGTCGAAAAATGACGCATCGATGCGCGGGCCGTCATGCGTGTCGATCAGCGGCCAGAGACCGCGTACCACCAAATACAGCAGACCGATCCAGGCCAGTATCGTGAAAAAGGCGTCGATCACGATCAGAAAAGGACGCTGCCGGGTTCTGATGATTTTCATTTGATGACCTCTTCCTCATCGTCATTCAGCGGTTTGATGCCCCGGTCCGGACTGACCCAACGCGCGCGTTTCTGATGTTGGCCGAACAGCACTTTTGGAAAGCTGACCAGGGTGGTGAGCAAGCTGATGAGCCAGAACACCAATGGATACCAGACGACCCAGAACATGGTTTTCCAAAGGCCCTTCTCGTAGCGCCGGTCAATCAGAATGCTGATCGCGAACTGCAACAGGCAGACCAGCGCCAGCAGCAACCCGGTAAAGGCCGGCGGTAATAAGTGATGCACAGCGATGGGATCGGGCATTTCGACAAATTTGCCCATTGCCCAGAAGATCACCGACAGCAGGAAGGTGAACGCCCAACCGGTGGACAGGCAATATTCGAACAGCAGCGGCCACAGGTAACGATGGCGGTACTGCCAGATGCCACGAATGTTTTTGAACAACACTTCGGCGCCGCCCTGGGCCCAGCGCAAACGCTGCTTCCACAGGCCGTTGAGGGTTTCCGGCATGAGGATCCAGCACAGGGCACGGGGCTCGTAGAAGATGCTCCAGTGGTCCAGTTGCAGTTTCCAGCTGATGTCGATGTCTTCGGTGATCATGTCCGGGCTCCAGTAGCCGACCCGGTTCAGGGCTGTGCGACGGAAGGCGACGATCACCCCGGAGACAGTAAAGATCCGTCCGAAGACCCGCTGTGTGCGCTTGATCAAGCCAATGATCGACGAGAACTCACCGACCTGAACCCGACCAACCAGCGTCGAACGAGTGCGGATTCGCGGGTTGCCGGTCACCGCGCCGAGGCGCGCGTTATCGAGCATCGGCGCCACCAGGTAGGCTGCGGTATTCGGCGCCAGCAGCGCGTCACCATCGATGCACACCAGATACTCACTGCGTGCGGCGATGGCACCCATGCGCAGGGCCACGGCTTTGCCCTGGTTTTCCGCCAGGTGCAGCACCCGCAATCGTGGGTCTTGCGCGGCCAGTGCGTCGAGTACGGCGGCGGTGTTGTCCTTGGAGCCGTCGTTGATCGCGATCACTTCGATATTCGGATAATGCTGGGCCAGCGCCGCGTGGATGGTGTCGGCGGCGTTTTCACCTTCGTTGTAGCAAGGGATCAGGATCGAAATCATCGGCTCACCGGCCAGCGGTGGCGGCAAGGTGTCGTCCTTCCACGGCCAGTGCCGCTCCCAGTGCAGCCAGAAATACAGGCCGCCGGCGATCCACAAGCCGGACATGAACAGTGGATAGAAGAACACGAAGTCCATCAGGAATTGCCCGGTGAGCAGGAAGATCAGCCCAAGGGGTATCCCGAGGACGATCGCCAGAACCAGCAGGGCCAGCATTCTATCCAGCATGTTATGGATTCCACTTGTTGGAGAGCGCAGGTCGCACGGTTTTCACGTCCGGCTGGTTCTCGAGGAAGTTATCCGGGTAGTAGCCGAAGCTGGTGGCGCCCTGCCGCTTGAGGCGGCCCATCCAGTCGCTCAGCTGCGCGCCATCGATGTCGGAATCGGTTTTCTTCGTCCAGTCCTTGGCCTGCAATTCGAACACCGTGCGCTGCAGCGCGCCGGGGCGAGACTTGACCGTGGCTACCAACGCTTCGAGCCATGGCCCGGATTGCGCCAGGCTTTGTTTTTCCATGAGTGGCATCGCCATCGGCGCCGTCCAGTCGTAGGTGCCGAGGAAGTCGTCGAGGTTCTGCGCGAACCAGGCTTCGCTCTGGGGATTGAGCATCGGCTCGGCAAAGATATTACGCGCGGTCAGTACCTGCGGGCCGCGAATGGCGCGAACCTTGGCGGTGAGTTCTTTGGTGAAGTCGATCAGGTAGCGGCTCTTGAACCGCGTCCAGCGTTGCAGCGCCGCTGGATCGTCCCGCAACGCGGCAATCGAGCCCGGCAGGCCGTTGGCGGCATACACCTTGAGCGCTTCGGGGCCGGCGTCTTCGAAGTCCGAGAGCACCGCATCGTCGTGGTAGAGGATGCCGTCGACCGAGGTCAGGCGAGCGACGTCTTCGTAGATTTCACCAATGATGCGCCGCACGTTCGGGTCGAAGGGCGACAGGCGTTTGTACTGGTCCGGGTCGACCGAGGTGGTGCCGGTTTTCGGGTCCCAGCGCGTCACGCGCGGCAGGTTCGAATCCAGGGCATAACTGAGCACCGGCATCCAGGCGAAGACTTTGACGTGGGCCCGGGTGCGCAACTGCCAGGCCACGCGATCAAAAATATCGGCGCGCACCGGCAGATGGCGGTTAGGGAAGTACAGCGAGTGCACCAGGCCGTCGCCTTGCGGATCGGCGAAAGCTTGCAGGAACACCGTATTGGCGCCCATGTCGGCCATGCGCTGGATCAGTTTGCCGAGGTTGATTTCCTGCTGGGCCGGGTCCGGGTCGTAGACGTTATCCAGGTCCACATGCACCACGCGCATCGGTGCATCGGCTTGCACCGCGACGATGCTGTTGGCGAAGTGCTCGCCGTCCGGATCGGAAGCCACCAGGAAGCGCGGGCTGCTCATCAGGTCGTCGAGGGCATCGAGGCCGTCGTCCAGGGTCAGGGCCATTTGATAGCCCTGGTCATTGATAATTTGCAACGTGCTGCCGTCCGCCGTGCCGTAAGGCCAGACCCAGACTCGCGGCTTGTAACCGACGGCCTTGCGGATTTTCTCCGAGATGGTCACGACGTCGGTGCGCATGCGCGCCTGGAAGGCTTCTTCCGTCTCGTAGCGGCCGGTGGTGGCGTCATAACGCCGGGTCGCTGCCGCGGGTTGCAGGTTGCCCTGAGGGTTGGCGAGGATGCCCTTGTGGCTGGCGTCGGTATGGGCGGCGATTTCCACCAGCCCGGACTTGGAGATTTCCCGCACCTGCTCCCAAGTCAGGAAGTCCGAACGCGGACGCATTTGCCCGGCGAAATCCACCTGCTGGTTCGCCGGTGTATCGATCCATACGCCGACCGGGGCCAGCAACGCATGCCAGTTATAGGCACGCAGCACCGGCAGCACGCGGGTGTAGAAGCTCGCATAGCCGTCGTCGAAGCTCAGCAGAATCGCCTTGGCCGGCAACTCCGGACCGCCCTTGTGGGCCGCCAGGATCTGATCGATGGTGACCGGTTTGTAGTCGTTCTCCCGCAGCCACGCCAGTTGTTCAATCATGCGTTCGGTACGCACGGCCACCACCGCTTGATCGGGGTCGCGGTCTTCAATGTCGTGGTAGGCAATCCCCAGCACATGGTTTTTCGGCCACGGTGTTTCGTTGGCGGCAACAGGACGCTCGGACGGCGGCGCGAACGCCGGAGCTTGCTGGGCGCAGGCGCTGACCAGCAGCACTCCCAGCAGAAGGATGAAACGCGAGATAAAAGGCATCTTCAAACTCTTCTAGAAGCGGTAAGTGAGGTCGACGAGCAGACGCAGATCGGTTTCGCGATCGCCGTCATAAGGCCGGTTGATCACCGTCAACAAGCCGCCCACCTCGAATACATCGTTCCAGCTGTAGCGCTGGCCATAGCCCAGCAGGCCGACACCCCCGGTGCCGTAATCGCGCTGGCTGTAGGTGCCCGCACCGGCCTGGAACTGTTGGCTCCAGGAGGTTTCGTAGCGGTGATACAGAACGTGATTGACGTTCACCGTCGGCAGGACACTGAAATCGGATTTGGGGTTGAAGTACGGTACGTCCTCGGACATGGAGTTGTGGCTGGTGCCGACTTCCAGGCCGAGGTCAACTTGCACCTTCGGCGCGGTATAGACGCCCTCGCGCCCGGTCAGCAAGGCCTCGACGCGGTTGTTGCCGTCGCTGAAATGCGAGGGGCTGACCGCCAGTTTCCATTCGCGGCTTTCATTGGCGCGCCAGCGGATGAAACCGCTGCCGCCATTGGACGTCACATCGCTGTTCAACGCTCGCAGCGGGGTATCGGCCGAGAGGTAGGCGAGGCTGCCGCCGTATTGCCAGTGATCGTCAATGTCGCGGGCAATCGACAGGCGCGCGCCTTGCTTGTCGCCATAACCGAAGTCGTGATTGGAAACCTCCGCCTCCAGGGTCATGTCGCGGGTGCGGCGCTCGACACCAAGCCGTTGCGTGCGATCACGACCGGTGCCTTCCTGGAAATCTCCCGTGGCGTAGCCGACACCGGCAAATACGCGCCAGTCTTCATCGATGGGCGGGCTGTAGAGCACGGTTTCGATGCCGAAATCCTTGCTGCCGGCCACCGCACCGGCCCCGTTGCTGCCACCACCGTAACTCTTGCCGCCGTAGGTTTGCACCCGCAGCTCGGCCATGTCGTGCACGTCGCGCTGACGATCCAGACGCTGCACCTGACGGTTGTCTGGGAAACGCGCGACCACATCGTCGGTCAGCGCATCCATCTGCCGCCATTCCTGCAAGTCCATGGCGGTGTGGGCCTGAGCAACTTCCAGCCCGATGTCCCGCGGGACCATGCTCTCGGTTTCCTTGAGCTGGCTTTCCGCGCGGCGCGGCCAGGCTCGAGCGAGGTACAAGTCAGCCTGGGCCAGGCGCAAGCCAACGTTGCCCGGCGCCTGATCCACCAAAGTCTGTAAACGCTGCTCACCGGACGGCAGATCAGAGCCATACGTGCCGGCCTGGGCGGCGAGTTGCTGGGCGTCCATCCATGAGTCATTCGGGTTGCCGAAAGGCAGCCCCTTGAGTTCGACACGCGGGTTCTGGGACTTGGCCAGATTCTCCGCCACGGTGCGCGCTTCTTCCGCATGGTCGCTTTCAAGCAACGCGTAATACAGCGCCGTGGTGTCTTCGACACGATCGGCAGGGTCGGCATCAGGCGCCGCCAGCACTTGGCGATACAGGTCGGTAGCGATCTCGGGCTCGCGTCGATCCAGATAAGCACCCGCCACCCAACGCATGGCGTAGGTAGGAATTTTCACGCCTTCGCCGAGCAGTTTCTGATATTCGGTGATGACTTCAGCAGTGCGCGCACGAGCCTTTAGCGCGCCCATGCGATCAATGCGCCAGCGGATCACGTCATCGTGAGCCTTCGGATCCGGGGTCCAAGTGGTCAACAACTGGTCGTAACCGCTCAGCGCACGGTCGGCAATGACGAAGCGTTCTTTCTCGCTGCGGGTGGCGAACTCAGCCATGCGTACCTGTTCGGCGGCCAAATCACCTTCGATGACCCGCAGTTGCACCGGATCGATCAGCCCCGGCCGTTGGCGGGCCAGGCGCAGGGCCGGCTCAGGCAGGCGCGCACGTTGCAGGGCAAAGACGTATTCACGGGCAACGTCAGGCTTGCTCCCGGCCCGAATGAAGGCTTGGTCGTATTCAAACAGGGCGTCGTAGGTGGCACCGGCGCGGGTCAAGGCATAGGCCAGCGCCAGACGACGGGAAGGGTCGTCCGGTTTGGCGGCCACCAGCGCTTTGGTGCGGGTCACGGCTTCGTCAGGTTTGCCGGCGTCCGCCTGGGTCATGGCCAGACCGAGTTGCAAGTCCGGGTTCTGCGGCTCCAGCGCGAGGGCCTTGTTATAGACCTCGGTCGCCGAATCCCAGCGCTTGAGGTTGCGATAGGCGCGGGCGGTGGCGATCAACGCCTGAACCGGCAGTGCCCGATTGCGCCCCTGGGTCTCATAGACCTGCACCACTTCGGCGTCGAGGCCAGCCCAGCCGGCGATCTGCAAATGATCGCTGACCTGGCCGTTGGTGGCCTGGCTCACAGGTACCTGACGCAGTACGGTCAGCGCAGGCGTGTAGTTACCCGCACGGGCATCACGGACCATCTGGTCGTAGGGCGTGTCGGCAAACGCCAGCACGGGCCAGAGCAGCTGGCTGCAGAGTGCAATGCGCAGCAACGGGCTAAACCTACGAGGAACAACGGGACGAGAAAAACACAGCATTCGTCAGCATCCTTACATGGCCAGCCGGGCTGCTATGCCCTCCTTGCCCATTCGTAACGGAAAGCCGGATGGATAACCCGGCCAAGCTTTATCTAGGCAGTCTTGCACGCAAGCGTAGACCATTATTCAGAACACAATATTTATTCAGATTCGTTACATTCCCTGCTTCACGCCCCGGCAATTCTCAAACGCCAGACAGCAAAACGCCCGGCGTCTGCTTGCGCAGAGGCCGGGCGTCAGTGTGTCGCGCGAAGGTTACTGAACGACGCCAGCACCACCGAGTTTGCCCATCACGAAGCCGACAAATTCTTCGACGGTCATTTTCTGGCCGTTGAACTCCACCTGATTGTTGGCGTAATGCAGTTTGGAGACGACATTGGTGCCGTCCAGTTTGGCCAACTGTGTGCCGATCGCCATGCTGGCGAACATGTCGCTGGTCGCCGTTGCCTGGTCGACGATGACCTTGGCGTCAGTCTGGCCATCCGCTTGTGCTTGCAGGCTGAGCAGGTCAACGAGCATTGGCTTGGACACTTGCAGGTTGATGTCCAACAGGGCGATCAACTGACGGACCAATTGATCCGGCGGCAGGTCCATGGACGCCGGTTTGGTCAGGTCGAGCACCAGGTTGGCGCGGCTTTCACCGTTGGCAGTGTTGAACGACAGGTTCTCCAGCGCGAATTGCGGGCCGGCGGCCAACAGTTTTTCCAGGCCGGACTTGACCTGCGCTTCTTCGGCCGGGGTCAGGTTCAGCTCTGGCGCGGGTTCACCGGCGGCAGTCGCGGCGGCGGCGGCCTGCTCGTACGGTTGCAGCTTGGTCTGGTAAATCTGCATCAACGACAGCGTCGACGGGATGTCGAGGTTCTTCAGGCTCATGGCCATTTGTGCCGAACCGACGGTTTTGCCGTTAAATGTCAGCTCGCCGACTTTGTAATCGGCACGCCCGGAAGCGCTGGTGCCCGACTCTTCAGTCTGGTTCTTCATCTCGAATTTGTTGACGCCGACGATCAACTGCTTGGCGCCGAAGGTGGTCTTGCTGCTGGTCAACTCGACGGTGTTATCCCCGGTGTAGTAGCCGTAGGTGCTTTTGACCAGGTTGCTGGCCAGGGTCAGGCCGTTCAGCTCGACGGTCACCGGCGCCTGATCTTCAGACACGGTGGTCAGTTTCAGGCTGTCCATGTAACCGCTGGCTTTCACTTTCTGCGCCTGGGCGCTGGCGGCGATGTCCATGTTCAGCCCAGAAAACTTCAGGCTGGACTTGTCATCCAGAGCCGTTTCCAGCGGCAGCAGTTCGAAAGTGCCGTTGGTGGAGTTGTCATAACCAATGTTAACCACGCCTTTGACCGGCGACAGGCCGTTGGCGGCGGCAAACCATTTTTCCGTGAGCGGGGTTTTTTCCAGCTCAAAGTGATTGGTGGCCATGACCGGCAACCACTTCAACGAAGCCAGACGCGAGAACGGCAGCGGGCCGTGCTCTACATGATCGACGAAGAGCAATTCGACCGGTGCGCCACCGAACATATCGCCTTCGCCCTTGAGGCGGTAATGAGCAGTGCTGCTGAAAACACCACGTTCCACGGACACCAGTTCCAGGGACGCCGTGCCGTTGGAACCCACCAGCGCAGTTTGCAGTTCTTTGTTGGCGTCAACGACGGAGGCGTTCAGCACGCCTTCCAGTTTAGTGCCGGTGTACCAGGCACCGCCGGCGCTGATTGCACCGATGGCAACGACAATTCCAAGAAGCACGCCTGCTGATTTATTCATGAATTACCCGATCAATGTCCGTTGTTGAAAGTGTGGTCGTCTTCCCTGAACCCATGACGGGTTGCGGTCACGACTGCGCAAAAGTGCGATGGAGATTAGCATTTGCGGGGCGGGAGGGCTTAATGATTAAAGGTGAAAGAGTGTCTATGGACCATTCGTATGGGTCGAGAGTTTCAGCGGCCGTAGGATCGCCATCGCGAGCAAGCTCGCTCCCACAATGGTTCGGTGGTGAACACAGATTTTATGAACACCAGAGAACAACTGTGGGAGCGAGCTTGCTCGCGATAGCGTCAGCCCTTCCAACACAGATCAGGAATACTGCACTTCAATCTCATCCAGCTGATGATCAAAGCTTTTTAGCCGCGCCGTCCACGTATAGACCAGCACTTCAAAATCCCGATTGATCACCGCCCCGCCTGTCACTTCCGCGCGCGGGTCGCAGAAGTCCAGTTGATAGCGCTCACGGGCCATGGCGTTGGCGACGTCGGAGAGTTCGCGGGCGTTGTTGAGCCAGTGCCAGCCTTCCTCGGTGACTTGCTTGTCGAGGGCCAGGCATTGGGTTTTCAAGGCTTCGAGGCTTTTTTCCAGCGGTGTACCGGTGAGTTCGCCCATGACTTCCTGGAACGTGCGCCCCGGTTGCCAGTAGCTGCCCCAGAAATAACGGTCAAACACCGTTTCGACCCGACGCAGCGCGACTTTGGTGTCCCAGATCAGCACCAGGGTCTTGCCTTGTTCGAGGTGTCTTCGCTTGATGCGCGTGCCCTGGACCGACGCCCAGGCCACCACCACGATGGACATCACCGCGATCAGCGCCGACGCGCTGTCGAGGAACACCAAGGCCTTGTCGATCTGGTGGGCGAGCATGATGCCGTAGAAATAGGTGGCCGACAGCAAAACCAATGCTGCAATAGCGCACCAGAAGCCGGGAGCATAAGGGTTTTTCATTATTAGAGTCCCCATGACCAACGCGAGCCTTGATTGACGAGTTCGCTGCGCGACCCCGTCAAATCAAAGCATAGCAACGGCCTCAGGGTTTGCCGGGCTGTGACGCTTGCGTTCGTCCGCTTTCCCAACCGCCGCCGAGCGCCAGGAACAAATCGATCTGGCTCATCGCGACTTGAGTGTTGGCCGACGCCAGTTGCGCCGTGACATCGGTGTAAGTGCGGGTGGCTTGCAGGTCCGCCAGGAACGACGCGCGGCCGGCCGTGAAGAAGCGGTGGGTCTGGTCCGCCGCCAGTTTTGCCGATTGCTCGGCGTCGGCCAAGGCATCCCGGCGTTGCAGCAGCGCGGAGTACTGGGCCAGGCCGGTTTGAGTCTCGCGGATCGCGTTAAGCACCACGCCGTCGAAGTGCGCCAACGCGCCTTGGGTCGAGGCTTCGGCTTCGCGGATGCGTGCCCGGGAGCCGTTGGACGGTACGGTCCAGCTCAGCAACGGGCCAAAGCCCCAGCGATTGGTCTGCGGTTGGCCGAGGTGTTCCAGGGTGCCAACGGTGCCGATGCTCGCGCCGATGCTGATGTCCGGGTACAACTCGCCGGTGGCGATGCCGATACCGGCGGTCGCGGCGGCCAGTCGGCGCTCGGCCTGACGCACATCAGGGCGGCGTTTAAGCAGCGTGGCGCCGTCACCCACCGGCAACAATTGCGCAATCTTCGGCAACTCGGCGCAACTGCCGGTGCCGGCGGGCAGTTGATCCACCGGTTTGGCCAGCAGCATCGACAAACGGAACAACCCGGCCTGACGCGCCGCTTCATAACGCGGCATGTCGGCGCGCAAGGATTTGAACTGGGTTTGCGAACGGGTGACCTGGGTTTCATCGCCGCGCCCGGCATCGCGCAAGCGCTGGGTCAGCGTGGTGCTCTGGCCCTGCAGGTCGAGGGAATGCTGGGCAATTTCCCGTTCTTCGTTGGCCGCGCAGACTTGGGTGTAGGCCCGAACCACGTCGGCCACCAGGGTAATGCGCGCCGTGTCGCTTGCCGCTTGGGTCGCATCGGCATTGGCCTTGGCCGCTTCGATGCCGCGCTGCAACGTGCCAAACAGGTCGAATTGATAAGAGGTGGTGATGCCGATGTCGCCGACATTGGCCACAGGCACTTTTTCTGGCAACAGGAACGCTTCGCCAGACTCCTGCAAACGCTGGGCGCCCATCTTCAAGCCGCCGCTCCAGCCGCCCGCCGCCTGGGCTTCGTCGACCTGAGCCCGCGCCTTGGACAGGTTCGCCGCCGCCACGCGCAAATCAGTGTTGGAGGCCATGGCCTGCTGCACTAACTGGTCGAGACGCGGGTCCTGATACAGGCGCCACCAATCGCTGGGCACCGGCGCCGAGACGACATCTTTGTCGCTCGCCGCCAGATTGCCCTGAAAGTCGTCACGGTGAACGGCAGCTTCGCCCGGCAAGTGATAATCCGGCCCGACCACCTGACACGCCGACAGCAACAGGCCTAACCCGGCCACCGCCAAAGCCGAGGCTTTGCTCATTTCGCCGGCTCCTCGGTTTTGTCGTCGATGATCGATACCGTCGCGGTGCGCCCGGCAATCATGCGGAAATCCGCTGGCACGTCGTCGAAGGCGATTCGCACCGGAATCCGTTGGGCCAGCCGCACCCAACTGAACGCCGGGTTGACGTTCGGCAACAGGTTGCTGCCGCTGCTGCGGTCGCGGTCCTCGATGCCGGCGACGATGCTTTCCACATGCCCGCGCAAACGAGCACGGTCGCCGATCACTCGGATATCAACGCCTTGGCCGATGTGAATGCCGTCCAGTTTGGTTTCTTCGAAATAGCCGTCGATGTGGAAAGAATTGCTATCCACCACCGACAAAACCGGCCGCCCAGCCGTAACGAATTCCTGGGCACGCGGCGCACGGTCGTTGATGTAGCCGTCCACCGGGCTGCGGATCACCGAGCGATCGAGGTTGAGTTGGGCGCTGTCCACCGTCACCAACGCTTCGGACAAGGCCGATTGCGCACGGGCGACTTTCGACAGGCTTTCCTCAAGCTGCTCGCCCGGCACCAGATTGCCGAGGCCACGGTTACGCTTGGCCTCGCGCTGAGCCTGGGCCAGGGTTTCTTCACGATCGGCCACTGCCGCTTTCGCTTGGCGCAGGGCCAATTTGAAACGGTCCTGGTCGATGCTGAACAGCACTTGGCCGCGTTGCACCAACTGGTTGTCGCGCACCTCCACTTGCTGGATCAGCCCGGAGACGTCCGGGGCGATCTGCACGATGTCGGCACGGATGTGCCCGTCCCGGGTCCAGGGCGCATACATGTAATACATCACCATGCGCCAGACGACGACGACAGCGAAGGTCACGATCAGCAAGGTCAGCAGCACGCGACCAATGGTCAAAAAGGTTTTTTCATGTCATCAGGTATCGACTGAGTGAGTCCACGGCGCCGAGGAGCAAAGCGTAGAGAGCCACGTTGAACAATGCCCGGTGCCAGACCAGACGGTAAAAGTGCAGGCGCGTCAGCACCCCGTGCACCAACAGGTACAACACATACGTAATGCCCATCAGCACCAGCAGCGTGGGCAGGAACACCCCGCTGATATCCAGATCACCGATCATAAAGGCGCTCCATCGATGCCATGGGGAAGCGGTTCTTCGAGTTCGCCGGTGCCGACGAATTCAACGCCGGGCAACAACGCCAGACGCAGACCGCTCAAGGCGTGCAGCAAATGTAGACGGGCCTCGTCATCGCACTCGGTGTTCAGGGCCCGACGAGTACGGTCGAGGGTCATCAACAAGGGGCTCGGCGCCGGCAAACGTTCGCCCGCCTTGAGGCAGGCCTTGAAGTACTCACCGACTTCGGCCACCACCTGTTGCAGCAGCACTTGCGGGACACCTTGCACTCGCGGCGTATACGCGAGCAGGTCGAGCAGGTTCAGGGCAACGCGTACTTCCCGCAGGGCGACGCCGGTGTCTTGACCGGTCAAACCCAGGCGCGGCAAGTGCTGCATCAACCGGTCGAGCATTTGCACACCGAGCTTGCGGTGTTCGGCCAGGTTGGCCGGTTCGGTCAGGCTGACAATGTCGCGCCAGCTAAAACGAGTCAGGCGTTTGGCCGCCAGTTCTGCGCCGAACGGCCGGGCAATCAGGGTCCAGACGAAGGCAAACAACAGCCCGATCGGCCCCGCCAGGTTGGAGTTGGCGAAGCTGAGGAAATCCGCGTCGTAGGCGCCCTGGATGCTGATGAAGGACGAGGTGTTAACCAGCGTCAGCAGCATGCCCAGGTAAAACTGCGGCTTGACCGTGAGTGTGCCGATGCAAATGAACGGCACGGCAAACGCCAGCACCAGCATCGGGAAGTCATGCAGGTTCGGCAGCACCAGAAACAGATACAGGCTGGCGAACAACACCGACATCGCCGTCCAGAAAAAGAACCGGTAGATCTGCGGTGCCGGATCGTCCATCGAGGCGAAAAAGCTGCACGCCACCGCCGCCAGAATCACAGCGCTGCCGCCGTCGGTCCAGCCGAGCAGAATCCACAGCACCGACGCAACAATGATCGCGCTGACCGTGGACATCGCCGAATAGAGCATCAGCCCACGGTCAAGGAACGGCGTCAGGCGACCGAGCCGCCAATGCCGATACACCGCGCGCCAACTGTCCTGGCTTTCGCACTGGATGGCGTATTGCAAGCTGCGGCAGTCTTGCCACAAATCGATCCACTCGCCGAGGCGATACAAAGCGTTGGAGAACAGCAATTGTTTGCGATCATCCAGCGCCTCGGCACTCGGTTGCAGGGCTTCGAGCTGCTCTTTCAGCGCTTGCCAGCGGTCGAGGTCGGCGTCTTTGTGATTGAGCCATTCGGTGGTCGCGGCCAGTAGCGGCGCGAACTTATCCACCAGCTCCGGGGTGCGGCGCTCAAGCGCATAGAGCGCGTCATCGAGGGCATCGATCACCGGCAGCAAGTGGATCATCCGCCCGCGCAGTTCCTTAGTATTGCGCACCGTTTGCGGCCGCGAGCCCTCGTGGGGCAACTGGCCGATCATCAGCTCCAGGCTGTTGAAGGTCGCCACCATGGCCGCGCGCAGGGTGCTGACTTCTTCCGGTTTCACGTCGCGAGTGAGGAAGCGCAGGCTGTAAGTCGAGGCGTCGGCGAACCATTTATTCACCGAATCGTTGAACACCGGCGCCAACCGCCGAGGCCAGAACATGGCGCCGACCACTGCTGCCACGGCGATGCCGAGGAAGATTTCTTCGGTCCGCGCCTCGGCGATGTCCCACACCGCCAGCGGGTTATCCAACACCGGCAGGGCAATCAGCGGCAACGTGTAACCGGCGAGCATCAAGGCGTAGCTGTTGGCGGTACGCAGGTGCAAGGACAAGAACAGCAACGTCCCGGTCCACAGCGCGATGATTACCACCAGCACATAGGGGCTCTGGACAAACATCGGGACGAAAAACACCGCCGCCGCGGCGCCCATAAACGTGCCGACCGCGCGGTAAAGCGCCTTGGAACTGGTCGGGCCGACAAACGGGCTGGAAACGATGTAAACCGTGGCCATCGCCCAATACGGACGCGGCATCTGCATAAGCATGGCGATGTACAACGCGGTCATTGACGCGGCGAACGTACGCACGCCGTAGAACCAATCCCGCGCAGGGGGAACGCCTGTCCAAAAACCGTTCAAGGCTGGATCACCGACGGATGATTGGCCGCTTCAAACGCTCTGAGCACACGCAGCGCCGCTTCAAGATCGCTCTGGTCGATGCCTTCGAGCACTTCGTGGCGCAAACGCACGAGTTCGACTTCGACGGCTTGCACCAGCTCACGACCAGTGTCGGTCAGGCTCAGGCATTTGGCGCGGCGGTCATAGGCGTCTTCGGTGCGGCGTACGTAACCGGAATTGCACAACTGATCGAGCAACCGCACCAGGGACGGGCTCTCCATCCCCGCCGCCTGCGCCACCGTCACCTGCCGCACACCCTCCCCCAAACGCCCGATCATCAACAACGGGACGGCGCAGGCTTCGGAGATTCCATAATTGACCAGCGTGGTCTGGCAGATCTTCCGCCAATGCCTGGCGGCCACCACCATGGCACTGCTGATGTTCATCTGGAGAGCGTCGAGGTTTTTTGGCACGGGGGAATGACACACTGTTAGTTTGCTAACTATCAATATCGCATTCGAGGGGAAAGCTGGTCAAGTTTTGAAACAAATTGGATCAACGACAGAGTAGCTACCTTCCGATGGGCCACATTCAGAAATGTCTTCATACCGGTTTGGCACAACGGATTGGTTGCACATCATGAGTCTCACACCTAGAATCTCCCAAAACGGGAGAATTTCGATTCGTGCGAATAATTGCCAAAGGGACTTTGAGGATTTTCTGGGAAAGTAGCCCGGCATACGCCGACGCCGTAACGCCTCTCTCAGAGTGGTATCGACACATGGAGAAGTCGTCATATCGCACTCCCCAGGAAGTAAAAGCCGAGCTAAGGACTGCCAGCGTTTTAAAAGGTGGGCGTGTGGTATTCAATATTGCCGGCAACAAGTATCGAGTGATCCTGGCAATTGACTACGAACGGCAATTGGGTTTTGTGCGCTTCGTCGGCACGCATGCTCAATACGATCAGATCAATGCGGAGACTGTGTAATGGACATCAAACCTATCCGAACAGACGAGGACCTCACCCATGCGCTTTTGCGTATTGAGCAGCTGTGGGGAGCGGCTTTGGACTCGCCTGAGGGTGACGAACTCGAAATACTGGCCTTGCTGGTAGAAAAATATGAAGACGAGCATTTTGCGATTCCGGCTTCCGACCCTATCGAGGCGATCAAATTTCGCATGGACCAGCAAGGTCTGACTGCCCGGGACCTTGAAGCCTTCATCGGCCCCAGCGGTCGCGTGTCAGAAGTACTGAATGGCAAGCGTCCGTTGAGCCTGAAAATGATCAAGCGCCTACACGATGGATTGCGCATTCCTTATGAGTGCCTGTTTGCCGAGGTGGTTTGAAATTGGCCGGATCACCCTCCTTCAAACAAAGGAGGGCAGAGGCGAGGAACAGCGCGTATAAAGCTCTGAAAACAGCACGTGAGTGGTTTTCTAATCAGATTTCTTCATCACTTTGTAAGTTTTTTGCACATTACCGTCGTTTTACAAAGATTTTTACACCCCCGCCCCTTCCTCAACAACACATCCAACTGATCCACCACCTCCGCCCAATCCGCGTCATCCAGAATCTCATCGCGCAAAAACGCCGCTTGGCTCTCGCTCCAGAAAAACGCGTCCGCCAAATGCAATTCCGGCTTGAGCGGGGAGTGAGTGGCAATGAATTGGTCGATGCTGACCGGGTCGTTGTCCAGGCCGAGTTGTTTGAACAGGGACGGCAGGCTGTGGGTTGGGGATTCCATGTTGGGCTCCTGGGT
Organism: Pseudomonas sp. 10S4; assembly: GCF_034344865.1. Lineage (NCBI taxonomy): Bacteria > Pseudomonadati > Pseudomonadota > Gammaproteobacteria > Pseudomonadales > Pseudomonadaceae > Pseudomonas > Pseudomonas sp. 10S4. Next base: position 1,967,112 of record NZ_CP133774.1, on the reverse strand, counting down.
GGCTGAAAATTGTTCGCGGGCAAGCCTCGCTCATACAGGGATCTGCGGTCCATTGTAGGAGCGAGGCTTGCCCGCGAAGACGGCGTCACTGACACCGTAAACCTAATGACTCAACTCGCAAACCTCCGCATGCGGCACCATTTTCAAAAACTCGGGCATGCTCATGTGCACCAGGTTGTGGTGGTTGCCGGCCTCCAGGTAGATGTCTTTCTGCCGGGTCAGCAACGGGTCGATGACCATGTCCAGCCCATAAGACTCACCCAACGCCGGCACCGCGCCGCGTTCGCAGTCGTTGAACAGGTGCGCCAGGGTGCTTTCCCGGGTGATTTGCCATTCGCCGCTGCCGCGCACTTTGCTCAGGTCCAGGTGGCGGCTGGCGGGCAGTACCGCCATCAGGTAGTGACCATGGTGGTCGTCGAGGATCACCGATTTGGCCACCCGTTCGGCAGGAATGCCCGAGACCCGCGCCGTTTCAAGGCTGCTGGCCGAGTGCGGGTGGGTGACGATGTCGAATTCGCAGTGGGCCTTTTCCAGGCTGCTCTGCACCGTTCTTGCCATACGCATGATGCACCTCAGTGTCCGCTGCAACGACAAACGGACGATGATTAAACCCGTTTTCTTCCATTGGAAGTCTAGGTCGGCTGGCGCAAATCGGTGGGAAATCTGCCCGCCGGAAACCACGCACCGCGGATCAAAATTCAGACGACCCCAGGCTCAACTAGACTGTATACAAAGAACCCCGTGACTCTCCCGGAGGGTCAAGTGAACACTCGTTGTTGTGCAATTGCGTTGCTGTTGGCCTTGAGCGGTTCGGCGTTCGCGGCGGATGGCGTTGTCCTGTTCATTCCCGATCCGCTTGGCCTGTGGCTGATCGTGTTCGGCATCGCGTTTCTGGTGGCCGAGGCGACCTTGCCCAATTACGGCGTGGTTGGTCTGGGCGGTCTGGTGATGTTCGTGATTGGCGCGGTGATTCTGACCAATGCCAGCGTTCCGGTGCCGTTGATGATCGGCCTCGGTCTGGTCAGTGCCCTGCTGTTGATCGCCCTGCTGATCCGCGCCCTTAAAACCCGCCCGCGCCGCCTCGTCAGTGGCGATGCCGGTTTATTGGGCAGCGTGACGCCGGTCACCGGTTTGCAAGGGACAAACGCCTACAGCGGCTGGGTGCAGTTGCAAGGGGAACGCTGGCAGGTACTCAGCGCCACACCGCTGCAACCGGGCCAGCATGTCCGCGTCGTGGCGCGCAAAGGATTACTGCTACAAGTGGCCGCGGCTGACGCGGCGCCGGTTGGAGAATAGTCATGGGCCTGCAAGTCGGTTTTGCCGCGCTGCTGCTGTTGGTGATTGCACTGGCGGGGTCGACCTTCCGCATCCTGCGCGAATACGAGCGCGGCGTGGTGTTCCAGCTCGGACGCTTCTGGCAGGTCAAGGGCCCCGGCCTGATTCTGCTGATTCCGGTGGTCCAGCAAATGGTCCGCGTCGACCTGCGGACCATCGTCCTCGATGTGCCGCCCCAAGACGTGATCACCCGCGACAACGTCTCGGTGAAGGTCAACGCCGTGTTGTACTTCCGCGTGCTCGACCCGCAAAAAGCGATCATCCAGGTCGAAGACTTCCTCATGGCCACCAGCCAACTCGCCCAGACCACGTTGCGGGCGGTGCTCGGTAAACATGAACTCGATGAGCTGCTGGCCGAACGGGAGCGGCTGAATGTCGATATCCAGCAAGTGCTCGATGCCCAGACCGACAACTGGGGCATCAAGGTGGCCAACGTCGAAATCAAGCACGTGGACCTGAACGAGTCGATGGTGCGCGCCATCGCCAAGCAGGCCGAGGCCGAGCGGGAACGGCGGGCCAAGGTGATTCACGCCGAAGGCGAATTGCAGGCCTCGGAAAAACTCATGCAAGCCGCGGAAATGCTGGGGCGGCAGCCGGGGGCGATGCAGTTGCGGTACATGCAGACCTTGAGTTCGATTGCCGGGGACAAGAGTTCGACGATTGTTTTTCCATTGCCGATTGAGTTGTTGAAGGGGATGGCGGATTTGTCTTCGAAATCTTAAAAGATCGCAGCCTTCGGCAGCTCCTACAGACGGTGTTTCAACCGGAAACGGCGGTAACCCACGTCCCGTAGGAGCTGCCGAAGGCTGCGATCTTTTGATCTTTCCTACAGACGCCCACGTCCGGCAATCTCGTCGGAGATTTCCTTCAAGTTGTAGCGGCTTTGGTGAACGTGTTCCGGCCCAAGCGCAGGTCTAGTCTGGGTTTGTCACTGAATAATCGGTGACACGGACGTGCAAGTCCGACGAAACTGTTTAGGTCGCAATTGCCATATCTCTCAATGGGCATTCAGGCTCACTGCTTTATGGCGGCTGCGCGCAGGAGATCCTCGGATCTGCTGGGTGTCCTAAACAGTCCCGGTCTTGCACACCTGCGCTCGGCCGCCACCCCATTCGCGTGCAAGCGAACGGTGACGGCTCCCACTTACTGTTTAGGATTTTTTATATGCACAAAGTTACGCCGAATCCTCCAGAAAACTCTGGAACCGATTCCCCCGAAGCGCTCGACGCAAGAAAAATGAAAGAAGCCGCCGACCGCGCCTTCGCTCATTACTTCCCCCGCCCCACGAAAAACCCGTCAAATCCCGCAAAGGCAGACTCTTCAACGTGTCCGCCGACATCGACACCGAAGCCGTGCTCGCCAACGCCTCCGAAGACCTGCTGTCCATCAGCGCCATCGCCGCCGACCTGGCCGACGATGTAGACGGAACGCGCCGCTCAGTCGCCCTGGCACTCAGCCGCATGGCCGACGGCGTGCAATTGCTGGTCGAGCGAGCACTGGATGATTGGGAGGCGTTGAAACTGATGCAGGCTCAGGCCAAGGTTTAGCCCAGGTAGATTTGTGCTGAATTGACCACCGCCATCGCGAGCTTGCTCGCGATGGCGTCAGACCCGCCGATCATTTTCCAATGTCTCATAGGGTTCTCGCGCCCAACACTCAACCCGCTCGCGCAACAGCGCCGAGGCTTCACGGCGCTTGTCATCACTGTCCCCGACAAACACTTCGGACGATTGCTTGGCATGCTGTCCCACCGCCGCAAACACCTGCTTTCGCTGCACATCATCCAACCCAAAAACCCGGCCAACCTCCCGGCCATTGCGCCCGGCAATTCGCTGTAATTCACCGCCACTCCACCAAACTCCCGGCATCGCGCCAACCCCAATGCCAGCAACCGCCCGACCCTTCGGGCGATGTAATCCTCACGGCTTTCGACTGGCAATTCATCATCCAACCCACTCAACCCGATCATCCCCGGCACCATGTGCATGCCCGCGCGGCGCAGATGTGAAACAGCAATTTCCAACGGGTCGCGGTACACAAATAACCAAGGCGTGTCGGGAAAGCACTCGCGTAACAGTGGTAATTCAGCGATGTTCCAGGCATCGAGTTTGATCACCATTCGTTGCTCCACACCGCGCCGACGCTGGCCGTATGCAGATAACAACCCTTCGATGCCGGCACGCCGCTCGGCTGCCGGCAAACTGCTGCGCAGCAGGGCGTCCAGCGGCGGCGGTTCGCTGATGACGATGTGGTTGTCGAGTCGGGCAAGCATCTGGCTGATCAGGGTCGAGCCGCAGCGCGAAGCGTGAAAGATAAACGCATTCGGCGCCAAACCGGGACGGCTCACCTGCCAGTCGCCAAGCGTAGCCAACGGCGTTTGTCGGCGAAACGCCTGGTTGAACGGCAGGCGCAGGGCATCGTCCACAGCATCGCGAAAAAACGGCTGATGCAGCGGTGAGTCGCCAAACCAGCACCAATCAACCTGCCACTCACCGACCTGTTGCCAGACCCGAATCGGCAACCAGCCTTCCAGGTTCAGGCGTTCCATTGTTCATTCCATTGGCGACGACCATTACGCATCGCCGCACGCAGTTCTTCGCGCGAGAACACTAGGCCTCGCTCGGCCGCCAGTTCCAAGGTTCGGGTGATAAAAATTTCAGCGTCCGGCAAACCCTGCAACGTTTTCGCGAGCTGCGAATCGCTGGCCACTAAACGCTGAAACTGCACCAGCGAAATATCACCAACGCCAGGCAGCGGCGTGGTCGAAACACCGTCGGCAATCGCCTGCTCCAACCAAGCGTCGGGCCGGCAATCGAGCACCAGATGAATCCGCGTGCAACAATCGCGATTGTCCACGCGATGGGGCCGCGACAAATCAAGAAACCAGCATTCCCCGGCGGTCATCGACATGCGCTGACCGTCGAGCAAAAAATCCACGCGAGGCGGGCTGAGCAGAGGGATGTGCAACCGCAGATCGGCGTTCGGCTCGCCGAGGTCATAGTCGCGATGCTCATGAATCTGCCCGCCCGGACCGAGCCGCAGCAGGCGCGCCGAGACGATTTCCAGCGGCAGATCCCGCAACCCTTGCTGCCAATGGAGATCTCGCAGCCAGGGCGCACGCAACTGCGGCTCACCGAGCCCCGGCGAGAGCTCAGTCAACGCATCCGCCGCCGAAATCAGCGCCACGCCGCTCCAGTCGCCGGTGTAGTAGGCGCTATTGAAATGACCGTGCCACTCGTCTTCGCCAATCGCCGCCAACGCCTGCAGCAGCAACGGTAAATCCACCGTCACTGGCAGGCGAGAGAACGCCGCTCGGCTCATCGCTTTGGCAGCAGGTTACTGAGCCGGAGCATGAGGTGGCACTGGCACCGCAATGTCGCCCGACGCCCACGCGGCTTCGCGATTGGCCAACGCGGTGGCGATGGACTGGACCTGGGTGGATTGCACTTCATCCGGCATCGGATCGAGGCCGGCGCTGGCGAAGATTTGCCCGTAAGCGTTACGCAGATCGGCGTAGGACAGGTCCCGACGCAGATCCGCCTGCAAGGTGTTCAGTTCACCCTGGATCAGGTCTAGCTCACCGATGCCTGCGGCCTGATGACGGTTACGCAACTGCTGCAGAATCTGCCCATCGATGCTCGACAGTTCCTGGTTGGTCTGGAACTGATGCATTGCTTCCTGGTAGTTCGCGTTGGCCACGTAGAGCTGGGCCAGCACGGCAATCGACATCGCCTGACGACGAGCCTTGGCCACTTCTTCGCCAGCCTTGGCCACATCGATCGCCGCCGGTGCGGAAATCACGTTGAACAGGTTCCAGGTCAGCTTCACCCCGTAGTCGGCCCACTTGTCGTTGACCAAAAACGAGTTGCTGTCGTAATGCCCGCCCGCCGAAAACTCCAGCCCCGGCAACAGCCGCAGCATGGCTTTACGGGTTTCTGCGGTGCTGATGCGCGTCTGGTAATCCTGCTCGCGCAGTTCCGGACGGGTGGCCAGGGCTTCATGTTCAAGGCTGGCCATGCCGACCTTCAACTGCGGAATCGAGTAATCATCCGGGGTCGCCAATTTCAGATCGGTGCCCATCGGCAGGTTGATCAGGGTCGCCAGTTCGGTTTTGGCCAGGGACAGTGCCCGGCGCTGCTCTTGCAACTGACGGGTTGCCTCGATCAGCGAGCGCTGATAACTCAACGCTTGCACCGGATCGCCAATGCGTTGCTCGCTCATGCTCTGGCTGTTGGTGCGCGCCGTGTCGACCCGTGCCATCAGGCTGTCGATCTGCGTGAGCAGACGTTCAGCAGCTACCGCTCGCCAATAGGCCGATCGCACGTCCTGGACGATGGTGTTGATCACCTTGCGCCGACGTTCCTGAACGATCAGTCGCTGGTCGCCCTGTTGCTTGGCGCTGATGTAACTGACGCCGAAGTCGAGAACGTTCCAGACCATGGTCAGGTCGGCGACTTTACGGTCGCGGTCCTGGGAGGTCGACGGTTCCAGGGATTGGGTGCCGGTGCGCACGCTCTGGCTGCTGGAGGCACTGACGTTGTTACGCCCGGCGTAGCCCGCGTCCAGTGCCATGCGCGGCAACATGTCGAAACTGGCAAGGTCGAGTTGGCGCTTGGCCAGCGCCTCTTCCATGATCTTGAGTCGGCCTTCGAGGTTGTATTTCACCGCGCGGGCCATGGCTTGGTGCAGGGTCAGCGGACCACTGAGGGGTTCCTGACCTGAGTACATGCTCTGCAAATCGCTTTTGGCGCGTTGCTCACTGACGCTGCGTTCAATCGGTTCACTCTTGACTGCACATCCGCTGATCGCCAGCGCCAGCAGGCTGGCGCCGAACAACTTATGACTTCTTTTCATCCTTGGTTTGCCCCTGGGTGCCACACAGAATTAAATTTTTTCAGGCCTGCATTTCGCTGATGCCGACCTGTTTGAATGCCGCCGCCAGGCTGTCGACCTGACGTTGTTCAGTGTCTTTGAGCTGTAGCAGTTGCTGGGCCAGACTCGGCGCGCCAAACACGCCGCGCAGCCCTTGGGAAACATCCCCGCCGCGGATCGAATGATTGCCGAAGCTATTCAGCGAATCGCGCTCGGTACTGGTGTCCTGATTGAACAGACTCGACAACGTACTGGTGCTGAACACCCCGCCATCGCCGCCGCCAAAACCAAGGAAACCGTGCCCCGAACCATCGCCACCACTGTCGCTGCTGCTAAACACCTGCGCGATGTAGCTTGGCGCCAGCGCCCCACGACTCATGAAAATTTCGCCCAGTGGCCGGATGCCGTTGCCGATGATCCGGTCTTCGAACAACGGGGCAAAGGTCAGTGGCGAGCCAAGGTCACCTGTAGGTGCAGCGAAAATGATCGGTTGCAGCGGCAGGTTCGGTTGATCGGACACTGTGACCGGTTCAGTGACGCGGAACTGCGGATCGGCCGGTACGTCGACAACGATGGATGTCGGTGGAACGACGACCGGTACGGTGTTGATTGCAAAGTTGTTCGACTGGCTGGTACCGCTGCCGGCGTTGCCCGAACCGTCACTGACGCCCGCCATGTTCAAGCTGATCGCGTTGCTGCCATTGCTTAGGTTGCTGGTCGGCGTCAGCGTCGCGGTCCAGGTTTTACCGCCGTCGTTGCTCGCCAGATTGGACAAGGTGCCGTTGGCCACATTGATGTCGGAGAGGTCGAAACCCTCACCACTTCATTGAAGGCAAATGTCACCAGCGAAGTCTGGCCAACGCCCAGGTTCGGGTTAGCCACCACCACCGTGGCGGTCGGCCGCTCGCCGTCGATCACGTAGTTGTTGGACACTGCCACGCCGGTGCCGGTATTGCCGGACAGGTCGGCGACGTTGCTGGTGTCCAGCGCAATGAAATTGCTCGGGTCGGTGATGTTCGCCGTCGGTGTGAAGGTGGCGGTCCAGGTCTTGCCACCGTCGCCGCTGGCCAGGTTGGTCAGCTCGCCGTTGGTCACGCTGAGGTCCGACAGGTCGAAATTGTTCACCGCCTCGCTGAAGGTGAACGTCACCAGCGTGGTCTGGCCGATGCCCAGGTTCGGGTTGGCGACCACAATTGTCGCCGTCGGCCGGGTGGCATCGAGCGCGTAGTTGTTAGAGATCGCGATCCCAGCGCCAGCATTGCCCGCAGCGTCCGTCACGTTGCTGTTGTCGAGCAGGATCAGGTTAGTGGTGTCGTTGATGTTGGCCGTCGGGGTCAGCGTGGCGGTCCAGGTTTTGCCGCCGTCACTGCTGAGCAGGTTGGACAGGTTGCCGTTAGCGACGCTGAGGTCCGACAGGTCGAAACCCGAAACCGCTTCAGTGAAGGTGATGGTGACCGTGGTGGTTGCACCGATACCCAGGCGAGAATCCGCCACGACAATGGTCGAGGTCGGCCGCGCGGTGTCGATGGCGTAGTTGTTGGAGTCGGTCACGCCCACGCCGCTGTTGCCCGAGGCGTTGGTCACGCCGCTGTTGTCGAGGCTGATCAGGTTGGTGGTGTCCGTCACGTTGACGGTTGGCGTAAAGGTCGCCGTCCAGGTAATTCCGCCGTCACTCGACGACACATTACTCAAGGTGCCATTGGCCACGGTCAGGTCGGCGTTGGTGAAGCCGCTTACCGCTTCGCTGAAAGTGATGGTCACCCCTGACGTTTCGCCGGCCTTGAGGGCGGTGTCGGTGATCACGATGGTCGAGGTCGGGATTTGGGTCTCGACCACATAGTTGGCGGAGTCGGTGGTGCCCGCACCGGCATTGCCGGCAAGGTCGGTGACACCCGTGTTGTTCAGCGTGATGAGGTTAGTCGCATCGGTCACGCCCACGGTCGGGGTGAAAGTCGCGGTCCAGGTGATGCCGCCGTCGCTGCTGCTCACCGCACTTAACGTGCCGTTGGGGACACTCAGATCGCTGTTGTCGAAACCGCTGACGGCCTCGCTGAAAGTGATGGTCACCAACGAGGTTTCGCCCGGCTTCAGGGTGGTATCGCTCAACACGATGGTCGCGGTCGGACGCTGGCTGTCGATGGCGTAATTGTTGGAATCAGTGGTGCCTGCGCCAGCGTTGCCGGCCAGGTCCTGAACGCCGGTGTTGTCCAGCCGAACGATGTTGCTGGTGTCGGTAATGCCGGCCAATGGCGTCAATGTCGCGGTCCAGGTAATGCCACCGTCGCTGCTGCTGACGTTACTCAGGGTCGCGTTATCGATCAGCAGGTCGGCGTTGGTGAAACCGCTGACCGCTTCGCTGAAGGTGATGGTCACCAGGCTGGTCTGACCCAAGCCCAGTACCGCATTGGCGACCACGATGGACGCGGTAGGACGCTGGGTGTCGATGGCGTAGTTGTTCGAATCAGTGGTGCCTGCGCCGGCGTTGCCCGAAGCGTTTTGTACGCCGCTGTTATCCAGAGTGATCAGGTTGCTGGTGTCGGTGATGGCGTTGTTCGGGGTGAACGTCGCCGTCCAGGTTATGCCGCCGTCGCTGCTGGTGACGGCGCTCAATGTGCCGTTGGCAATGGTCAGGTCGGCGTTAGTGAAACCGGTCACCGCTTCAGAGAAGGTAACGGTCACCAGGGACGTTTCGCCGATATTCAGTGCAGTGTCGGCCACCACAATCGTAGCCGTTGGCAGCACGGTATCGATGGTGAAGTTGGCCGAGTTGGTGACGCCGGTGCCCGCGTTGCCGGCGAGGTCGGCGACCCCGCTGTTGTTCAGGCTGATCAGGTTGGTGGTGTCCTTGACGCCGACGGTCGGGGTGAAGGTCGCGGTCCAGGTGATGCCACCGTCGCTGCTGCTCACCGCACTTAACGTGCCGTTGGGGACACTCAAATCGCTGTTGTCGAAACCGCTGACCGCCTCACTGAAGGTGATGGTCACCAGCGAGGTTTCACCCGCGCTGAGCGTGCTGTCGGCGACCACGATGGTAGCCGTCGGACGCTGGCTGTCGATCGCGTAGTTGTTGGAATCAGTGGTGCCCGCGCCAGCGTTGCCGGCCAGATCCTGTACGCCGGTGTTGTCCAGCCGAACGATGTTGCTGGTGTCGGTAATGCCGGCCAATGGCGTCAATGTCGCGGTCCAGGTAATGCCACCGTCGCTGCTGCTGACGTTACTCAGGGTCGCGTTATCGATCAGCAGGTCGGCGTTGGTGAAACCGCTGACCGCTTCGCTGAAGGTGATGGTCACCAGGCTGGTCTGACCCAAGCCCAGCGCCGCATTGGCGACCACGATGGATGCGGTAGGACGCTGGGTGTCGATGGCAAAGTTGTTCGAATCGGTGGTGCCAGTGCCGGCGTTGCCCGAAGCGTTTTGCACGCCGCTGTTGTCCAGGGTGATCAGGTTGGTCGCGTCGGTAATGGCGTTGGTCGGGGTGAATGTCGCCGTCCAGGTGATCCCGCCGTCGCTGCTGGTTACCGCCGTGAGCGTACCGTTGGCAATCGTCAGGTCGGCGTTGCTGAAACCGGTCACCGCCTCGGAAAAAGTAATGGTCACCAGCGAAGTTTCGCCGATGTTCAGCGCGTTATCGGCCACCACAATAGTGGCCGTCGGCAGCACGGTGTCGATCGTGTAATTGGCCGAGTTGGTGGTGCCACTGCCCGCGTTGCCAGCAAGGTCGGCCACGCCAGCGTTGGCCAGGGTGATGACGTTGGTCACGTCATGCACGCCAACGGTTGGGGTGAACGTCCCGGTCCAGGTGATGCCGCCGTCGCTGCTGCTCACCGCACTCAACGTGCCGTTGGCGATGGTCAGGTCGGCGTTGGTGAAACCGGTCACCGCCTCGCTGAAGGTAATGGTCACCAGCGAGGTTTCGCCAGCGCTCAGGATCGGGTCTGCCAGGACGATGGTCGCGGTAGGCCGAACCGTATCGATGACAAAGTTGTTGGAATCGGTGCTGCCGCTACCGCTGTTGCCCGCCAGGTCGCTGACCCCTGTGTTGTCGAGGGTGATCAGGTTGGTTGCGTCATTGGTACTGGCGCTTGGCGTGAAGGTCGCCGTCCAGGTGACGCCACCGTCGCTGCTGCTCACCGCCGTCAACGTGCCGTTGGCGATGGTCAGGTCGGCGTTGGTGAACCCCGTAACTGCTTCACTGAAGGTGATCGTGACCAGGGAGGTGTCGCCGATTTTCAGCGCATTGTCCGCCACCACGATGCTGACCGTCGGCCGCACGGTGTCGATGGCGTAGTTGTTCGAATTGCTGGTGCCCGTGCCGACGTTGCCGGAAGAAACTGCCTGTACGCCGGTATTGTCCAGGGTGATCAGGTTGGTCGCGTCGGTAATGCTGGCGGTCGGTGTGAACGTCGCCGTCCAGGTAATGCCGCCGTCGCTGCTGCTCACCGCCGTGAGCGTGCCGTTGGCGACGGTCAGGTCAGCGTTGGTAAAACCGGTCACGGCCTGGCCGAAGGTGATGGTCACCAGCGACGTTTCACCGATATTCAGTGCGTTGTCGGCCACAACGATGGTTGCGCTCGGACGCACGGTGTCGACGATGTAGTTGCCAGAGTTGGTGGTGCCGCTGCCGGCATTGCCCGCCAGATCAGCCACGCCGGTATTGGCCAGGGTGATGACGTTGGTCGCATCGTTGACGCTCGCTGTCGGCGTGAACGCGCGGTCCAGGTGACGCCGCCATCGCTGCTGCTAACCGAGCTCAACGTACCGTTGGCGATGGTCAGGTCGGCGTTGGTAAAACCGCTGACCGCCTCACTGAAGGTGATGGTCACCAGCGAGGTTTCACCGGCACTCAGGTTGCTGTCGGCGAGCACAATGGTCGCGGTCGGGCGCTGGGTGTCGATCGTGTAGTTGTTTGAATTGGTGGCGCCTGTGCCGGCGTTGCCCGCCGTGTCGGTGACCCCGGTGTTGTCCAGGGTGATCAGGTTGGTCGCATCAGTAATGCTGGCGGACGGCGAAAACGTCGCCGTCCAGGTGACGCCGCCGTCGCTGCTGCTGACGGCACTCAACGAGCCGTTGGCGATGGTCAGGTCGGCATTGGTGAAACCGGTGACCGCCTCAGAGAAGGTGATAGTCACCAGCGACGTCTGGCCGATGGCCAGGGCCGTATTCGCGACCACGACGGTCGCCGTTGGTCGAACGGTATCGATCGCGTAATTGTTGGAGTTGGTGGAGCCCGAGCCGGCGTTGCCCGACAGATCGGCGACGCCGGTGTTATCCAGGGTGATCAGGTTGGTCGCGTCAGTGATGCTGGCGGTTGGCGTGAAGGTGGCCGTCCAGGTGATGCCGCCGTCGCCGCTGCTCACCGCGCCCAACGTGCCGTTGGCGATGGTCAAATCCGCGTTGGTGAAACCGCTGACCGCCTCACTGAAGGTGATGGTCACCAGCGACGTCTGGCCGATGGACAGGCTGGTGTTGGCGACCACGATGCTTGCCGTTGGCCGGGCGGTATCGACCCCGTAGTTGTTGGAGTTGGTGGTACCCGTGCCGGCGTTGCCCGACAGATCGCTGACCCCGGTGTTATCCAGGGTCACGACGTTGGTGGTGTCGGTAATCGAGTTGGTCGGCGTCAGCGTGCCGGTCCAGGTGATACCGCCGTCGCTGGTGCTCAGTCCGCTGATGCTGCCGTTGGCCACAGTCAGGTCGGCGGTGCTGAAACCGGTCACTGCTTCGCTGAAGGTGATGGTCACCAGCGAGGTTTCACCGATGGCCAGTGCCGTGTCGGCGACCACGATAGTCGCGCTCGGCCGGACGGTGTCGATTGCGTAGTTGTTCGAGGTGGTGGTGCCAGCACCGGCGTTGCCTGCCGTGTCGCTGACCCCGGTGTTGTCCAGGGTGATGACGTTAGTGGTGTCGGTGATGCTGGCGGTTGGCGTGAAGGTGGCCGTCCAGGTGATGCCGCCGTCACCGCTGCTCACCGCGCCCAACGTGCCGTTGGCAATGGTCAGGTCGGCATTGGTGAACCCGGTGACCGCTTCGCTGAAGGTGATGGTCACCAACGAGGTTTCGCCAACGATCAGCGAATTGTCAGCGACCACGATGGTCGCGGTGGGCCGCACGGTGTCGACAATGTAATTGTTGGAATCGCTGGTGCCGACGCCCACGACACTGCCGGTGACGCTTTGCACCCCGGTGTTGTCCAGGGTGATGACGTTGGTGGTGTCCGTGATCGACGCGTTCGGCGTGAAGGTCGCGGTCCAGGTCACGCCGCCATCGCCGCTGCTCACCGCGCTCAGGGTGCCGTTGGGAATGGTCAGGTCGGCGTTGGTGAAACCGGTCACGGCAGTGCTGAAGGTGATGGTCACCAGCGAAGTTGCGCCGATGCTTAACGTCGGTGCGGCCACTACGATGGTCGCGGTGGGCGGCTCGATGTAATTGTTGACGAGGGTGCCGTCGTTGCGCAGGTTGGTCGCCGCTGTCGGGCTGCTGCCGCTGGCGCCGCCCCCCGACGCACCTCCGCCGGAGCCGCTGCCACCGACGTTGCCGCTCAGGGCTGCGAAGTTGGCCGCCGTCATGATCAGCGTGCCTTTGTTCCAGATCCCGCCGATGCCCTGGCCTGCGGCGCCACCGGGATCAGCGCTGCCGCCATCACCCGCCAGCCCGCCGCCACCACCGCCGCCGCCACCGGCCGCGATGTTGCCAGTGATGTGCGAGGTGCCGATCACGGTCAAGGTGCCAGAGTTATAGACGCCGCCCGCTGCCGAGCCGCCGATACCGCCGACCTTGTCCCAACCGGAGCCGCCACCGCCGCCGCCGACCGTAATGGTGCCGTTGGTGGCCGAACCACCATGGCCGCCAACGCTGTAGCCCGACGTGCCGGAAGTACCGCCGGCACCGCCGGTACCGTTGAGGGCACCGCCACGGCCGCCGAGATGGATCGAGTCATAACTGCCGCCGATGCCGCCCACGCCGGAACCACCTGCGGTCCCGAAATACGTTGGCCGGCCCTGCGCCGTGGTGTTGCCGCCGGCACCGCCGCCCGAGCCGCCAACCCCGCCGCCGCCGCCACCGCTGCCGCCGCCATAAATCGGCGTCACGCGCACCCCGCCGCCGCCGCCGGACGCCGCGTTGGCGCTCACTGTGACGTTTTTCAGGGTCAGGTTACCGGCATTCAAAATCCCGCCGCCCAAGGCATCACTGGCGGTGAAACCACTATTAGCGCCATTGCCGGCGGCCAGGCCTTTGGTGATGGTCAAGCCGTCGAGCAGTACCGTGCTGCCGGACGCGACTTCAATGACGCGGGTCTTGTATTGACCGCTCAGGGTCACGTCGGCCACGCCATCGTTGTTCAAATCACCGTCGATGGTGATGTTCTTGTTGACCAGCAATTCGGTGTTCAGGTTAACGATCATGCTGCCACTGAACGTCACGATGTCGCCGTTCTGCGCCAAGGCCAGTTCGGCGCGCAGGGAGTTGGTGCCGCTGTCGAGGTTGTTGGTTGCGGTCCAGGTGGCCAGGCCCCATTGGTACGCACTCATGGATTGAGCCGAGAGCACGTTGACGCTGTCGATGGTGCCGGTCGCGATTTCCAGGTTCCAGTCGCCGCCCACACCGGTGCGGTTGCTGGACGCGGCGACATCGCGGCCGGTCATGTTGGCAATCGAGTCGACAAAACTCACGCCGCGATCACCCTCGGCGGTGTAGCAGGCGTAGATCAGGATGTCGCCGCCGACGTTCATGTCCTTGCCGATTTGCCCCAGCACCGCGCTGCGCGCGCCGACGTTATCGGCGGACAGATAGGTGCTGCCCAGCCACAGATCCCCGGCGTTGCCGTGGGCAATGATTTCCACCGTGCTGACACCCTGGTGGCTACCGAGGTAGTCGGCGATTTGCTGCAAGCCGTCCTTGCTGCCATCGAGTTGCACCACTTGGGTGCCGGGCGCGACACCTTTGAGCAGGCTGTCTGCGTCTTTGACCCGCGAATCGACGAACACCACGCTCTGCCCAGGTACCGCGACCGGTGTCGCGGCGGCTGGCGTTGCATCGGCCTGACCGTGAGTGTCCTTGCTGGCCACCGGGTGATCGGCGTTCGGTGCCTTGGCGGCATCGGCAGTCGGATGGCTTTCAGGCTGGGCGGCATCGGCCACCGTGGCCGCCACCGCGCCGTCGAACAGCATGCGCGGCTCCAGGGACATGATCATGGGCGCGGCCAGTGCCCTTGCGCCTTCGGTAATCCGCGACTTGCCTTTGCTCAACCACATGCTGCTCACCCGAACTCGAACTTTCTTGAGGCATCAATGAGAACGCCGCGATTAACTGATCGCGGCGTCGGCTTTCATACGAATGACATTGGCGGCGCTGGCTGAACCATCGAGCCAAAAGGACAACTCCGCGTATTGCTTGAACAAGTCCGGCGGCAGAATGGTGCGCCTGGTTTGCAGTTCAACCTTGGGTTTGACCTTGTGCAGGCCCGCGATCCCAAGGCCTTGATCGAATTCCGGCGCGTCATATGCCAGGTTGTTGAAATCGTGCTCGAACCACGGCTCTTCGATGAAGTCGTAAACCAGCCGCAGCACCCGCTCCGGGGCCTGGGTCAGCAGGTCGTAATCGACGATCAACAACGACTCGGCCTGTTCGCCGTAATACGCTTCCTTGAGCGCCGCCCAGGCAAAACCCACCAGGCGATTGCGCTGAGCGAGGGTTTCGCAACGGCTATAAACGGTGTTGCGCTCAGCCGCGTCGACAAACAGCTTGGTGTTTTCATAAGGATTGGCGCGGTAGAGGCGTTCGAGACTGTCCATCACCCAGGCGACATTGCGCACACAGGCAATCACCTTGGCTTTGGGAAACAGGTCGTTGATGGCCGGCAGCCGCGAGCTCCACAACCGATTGGTGTCGAACACCACTGGTTTGTCGGCCTTGTCGGCGTAGAAAGAGTCGAACAATCCGCGAAGCAGACGGCGACGCAGGCCGGTATCGATCACCGCACCAAACTCGCTGCCGGCGCTGCATTGATCAAGGACGCTGCTGAAGAGAGAACCGACCGGGCTGGTCATACCGGCGTGAAAACGCGGATTCTGCAAAAGAATCGCAGAAAGCAGGGTGGAGCCTGAACGCGGCAAGCCGGAGATAAAGTGGAACTGCTGCAATCCCTTCACCGTAGTCGTAAGTCCATTTGTAGGACAAAGCGTAGTCTATGGATGGGGTTTCCACTAGTGGGCTTTTGATATCAAATTGGAGCTGAATCGATGAAAAAGAGTAGTGAATATCACTGCTCTTCGGGTGAATCGTTTAAGCGCAGTGATCAAGGGCGGCTAGCCGGTCTGGGAGTTAGAGCAGGCGCATTACCCAGATGCTGACCACGATGAATGTCAGTGCCAGTGCGGCACCGATACAAAATCGCACCACAGATGCACGGAGCATGTTCTGTGGCTGCCGGTCCATATCGTCCGCCAGCGCGGCGACAGCTCGGTGCAATTGCTCAATGCTGGCTCGATTCGCAGTATCAGTTGGCGTCCGCCAAACTTGTAGGCAAATTCCGAGAATTGCGTAGTGAGCACAGACCGACAGGCCTGAGCTGCCAATTGTCGGCCTGACGATGCCCTCACGGCCGCACAAACAACCTCGCCCGGACATCTCCCACACGCTTCTCGCCCAGGTTTTGCCAGCCGGCGGGCAATGCGGGGAACTCGTCCGGCATCTGCGCCAAGCCGATCAGCCAGACGCGCCCACCGCTTTTAAGCAAATCACCCAGACTGTCGACATAGACGTCACTGGTCATCAACGTACCGAAGCCATAGGTATTTGGCCGGCTCGATGATCCATCGGCCTGGGGCGGCGTGTACAGCAACGGCTTGGCGTCGGTGCGGTTGTAGTAGACGTAAACGAGATACCAGAGCATGTCGCCAGTGACAATTTGGTCACCGGGGACGAAATGCTGATTGACGTAGTCGACCATGACGCTGAACTGTTCGCCGGGAATGGCCGTGGCGTTGTTCTTAACCCCCACCAGTTCAACCCCGATGAACAGCACCAGAATGGCCAGCGCCAGCACTCGAAACCGTGCGTACAGACGATCAACCGCCAGTGCCACCAGCATCGGCAAGCCCAGTGCGTAGGCGGTCAAATAACGTTCAATGAACACCGGCGAGATGAACGACACCGCGAACACCAGCAGGATCGGCAGCGCGCCGAAAAGCGCCAGCAGGATACTGCCGCGAAATACGCTGCGATCCCGCGCCAGCGCCACGCCGATTATCGCCAGCAACGCCACCGGCAATGTGATGAACAGCCAGCGCGGCAACGTTCCGCCGTCGTCCTGGGTCAGCAGCGACCAGATCATCGACGGTAACGAACTCAACGTGACCGGATCTTCCCAGCCGACATCGCCATTGGCCTTGAGCGCATCCATGTGCTGAATCAGATCGATCAGGTTGGGCACCCAAGGCAAGTACAGCAACACAATCCCCAGGTTCGCCAGCCACCAGGCCGGACGCTGGATATGCCGCAGGCGATAACCGGGCTGCACCCGCACCACGGCCAGCCACAACCAGTGACTGATCACGCACAGTGCAGTGAAATAGTGGGTATAGAACGCCGCCGCCATCAGCAGCGCGTACACCACGAGATAGCCATTACGCCGGGGTTGCCGGACCCAGTACACCAGCGCAATCGTGGCGCCTATCAGTAAAAGGCCGAGCCAGGAGTACATGCGCACTTCCTGGCTGTAACGCACCGCGGTGGGCAACAGCGCCAGCAGGATCCCGGCCAGCAACGCGGCGCGCCGGGTGGCGAGCAGATCCACCAGCCACACGCCCAGGCCGACCGTGATGATCCCCGGCAATGCACTCAGGGCGCGGATCGAAAAAATACCGTCGCCAAACCAGTCGATCCAGCCATGCAGCAGCATGAAGTACAGCGGTGGGTGTACATCGTGGGCGGCATGCGCCCAGATTTCGCTCAACGAGTGCTGGCTCAGCAACAGGCTGGAGCCTTCGTCTCCCCAGATCGCGGCGGCCGTCAGGTCGTAGAAACGCACCAGCGCCGCCAATACCATGATCGGCAGCAACCAATATTCTCTGGCCCAACGAACCCATCGTTGCGCGCCCATCCAGGCGCCTGGCGCTGCGTGGGGATCTTGCGTGTCGCCAACCGGCGTTTCTCTACGCGCCTCCATTACTTCCTCTTGCGGTGCCGGAAAAACCACGACGGTGTGGCCCCTGAAACATGCCGTCACTTTAGGCCAGCCACAGGGTAGCCGTCGATGCTGGCTTTGTTCATTACGACATCCGGCAGCGCCGCCGATCCGGGTCTACGCTCTGGCTTGGCGTGACCTGGCCACGCATAGACGCGGGGCCCGCCAGACCACTTACCTGAAGGATGAGGATATATGGACGTATTTATGGGTACCGTCATGACGTTTGGCTTTAACTATGCGCCCAACGGTTGGGCCTTGTGTAACGGTCAGATCATGAACATCCAGCAGTATCAAGCCTTGTATGCGCTACTGGGGACCGTGTATGGCGGTAACGGCAGCCAGACGTTCGGGCTGCCCAACCTGCAAAGTCGCCTGCCGATCTGCCAGGGCACCGGCCCGGGTCTGACCACGCGCGTCATGGGTGAAAACTCAGGCACAGAGAGCATCACCGCCACCCTCAACAACCTGCCCAACCACACCCACACCCTGACAGGGATCACGGCGACCACCACTCTGCAACTGGCCAACCCGGCGAGCAACCCGGCGAGCGTTCCCACCGCGACCAATGCCTACCTCGGCGCCTCGGGTGGCGGGCCAGGTCTGGCGACCATCTACTCCGATGCCCAGGGTGCCTCGCCTGTTGCGCTCAAAGGCGCGGCCACCACGGTTTCCGGCTCCGTTTCGCCCACCGGCACCGGCCTGCCGATGGACAGCATGAACCCGTTTCTGGTGCTGAACTTCAGCATCGCGCTGCAAGGCTCGTTCCCTTCCCGCAACTGAAACACCGCCGGGGGATTCATCTCCCCGGCCACTCACCTTGCTGGAGTGACACCATGCTGGAACAGGTTCAAGACCAACACTTCCAAACGCTGCTGGGCCAGACCACCACTTTGCGTTTGCCCGATGGCAGTGAACTGCCGATCCATATCGACAGCCTTGAGCAAAAACCCCGCTCACAGTTGCCCAACAGCGAACGCGTGCCGTTTGGTGTCGGGTTCAACAGCCTCGAACCTACGGAGTTTGTGGACGGGCTATGTGCGCTGGAACTGCCCGGGCTGGGCGCGGTGCAGGATATTTTTGTATCCCGCGTACCGGCGATGGGGCGGGATCCGGCGGTGGGGTATTTCTATATTGCGTTTAATTGAACAGGCGCCTACATAACCACTGTGGGAGCAAGCTCGCTCCCACAGGTTTTGTGGCGTTGTTGCGGGCTCTAACCCTGCGGATACCACACCAACCGCTCCGCCGCCGGATTGCACTCCTCGACCGCAAACCCCAGCGCCAGGTAATGCCGACGCGCATGGGGGTTGCTCGCCCAGACCACCGTCGCCACCGGGCAGCGGATTTGCTGTGCGGCTTTTTGCACCCCTTGCAGCACCGTGCGGCCATACCCCTGGCCGCGAGCTTGAGGAATGAACGCCAGGTACAACACACGAATTTCATTGGGGCCGAAATCCGTGGTCAGCGCGCCGATGGGTGTGTCGAGTTTTTCCACCACGTAATGCATCGCGTTGGGATATTCAGCCTCGATCCCTTGCTCCTGCACCCGAAACTGCTGCGCTACCAACGCTTCCACCCGTTCGGGCTCGCCGTCGATCCATTGCAGATCGGGCCTGGCCGCCTGATACAGACTTTGCAGAAAGGGCCCGTCACTGGCCCGCGAAGGCCGCACCACCAAACCGTCCGCCGCCACTGCACCGTTGTTCGCCATGCTGCTCTCCCTTAGAAACCACTTTCCCTCACACCCAGCGCCGCCATGCGCCGCCAGGCCGTTCCCAGTAACGACTCACCGCTGCCCTGCAACACCACGATTCCGCGCAAGGGTTGTATCGGCGTCGGCGCGTTGTCGAGCAGGCTAAGCCGCGCGCCGTATTGCGCTTGCACCGGCTCAGCCCGTTGCGACTGATCACGGCGTACGGCAATCGGCCCGTGATGGTCGGACGTCAGTGCTTCCTGATCAACATAAGAGACGCCATTGGCGTCGATGTCCGTCAGTTGCACGGCGACCGCCGGGTGCATCGGGTCGTCGGCGATAAAGCGCCCGTGCGCCCCCGGCGTCACACGCCAGAGGTCCGCCTCGGCCAGATAACCGCGCAACCGCGCGCCGTCTTCGACCACCCGCGCCAATGGGTCTTTGGTGGCCAGCCAACGACCGGGCACCAGCTGCGGCAGTAAATCGCGCACCGTGCCGGCGTGGGGTGCACGCAGCAACAGGCGCTCGCGCTGAGCGGCCAGCCCACGGTATTCGGCCACCGCTTCGGCCAGGCGCTGTTCGACGATATTGGCATCCGCTGCCGTTTCGCTGCGACCGGCCTGACGGCGCATCTGCAACTGCTGGATCTGAATTTCCTGACGGACAATAGCCTGGCGCGAGTCTAGATCCGGCGATTCCAGCTCGACCAGCACATCACCCTCGGCGACTACCTGACCGTCATGCACATTCACGCGTTTGACCCGCGACGCCACCGGCGCATGCAAGGCACTGGCGCGTCCGGCCTCGAGCATCGTCGGCAACTCCACCGCGCTGCGCCAGGGCAACACCAGCACCAACAGCACGCCGAGCAACGCCAGGCCACTGAGCAACACCCGCGGTCCGTGGGCCTGTTCCCGGCGGGTCCACCACTGGCGCCACTCACTCATGATCGGCAGAAAAATGAACCACACCAACTCCACCAGCATCAGGAAAATCCCCAATACCTTGAAGAACAGGTGGTAGACCGCCAACGCGATCCCGAAAAACAACACTGCACGCCACAACCATGAGCCATACCCCCACATCAACAAACGCCGCTGCATCTTCGGCGACCACGGCTCCGGCGCCGCTTCGCCATAGCCGAACAGAAACTCACGCAGACGCCAGCGACACAGGGCAAAGGCCCGGCCCTGGAGGTTGTCCACTTCAAGAAAATCGCTGAGCAAAAAGTAACCATCGAAGCGCATGAACGGGTTGAGGTTGATCACCAGCGTAGTGATCCACGTGGCACTGGCAAGCATGAACGCCGCCGTACGAGCGGGGCCGTCGGGCAGCAGCGACCAGGCCAGCAACGCGATGCAGGCCAGCAACAGTTCCGCCATAACACCGCCAGCACCAATCAGCAGCCGCGCGCGCCGATCGTTGACCCGCCAGGCGTCGCTGACGTCGGTATAAAACATCGGCAGCATCACCATGAACGCCACGCCCATGCTCTGCACCCGGCAACCGGCGCGCTTGGCCATGAACGCGTGGCCGAACTCGTGACACAGCTTGGCGAAGAACAGCGCCACGCCGAAGGACAAGGCACCACCGAGGCTGAACAAATGCGGGAACGTCGCCACAAAGCGCTGCCAGTCCCTCGACACCAGAAACACCCCCAGCCCCAAGGTGGCCGGTAATCCATAGCGCAACGCCCGCGGCCCAAAACGCTCCAGCCAAGGCCAGGCGCGATTGAGAAACGCGTCGGGGCGCCATAGTGGAATACGGAAAAACAGGTATTGATGCAGCAGGATTTGCCACAGGCTGCGACGCTGAGCGGCGGCCTTCAGGCTGTAGCTGGCGCGTTGTTGCGGATCGAGTGCGGAGATCAAGTCGTGACTGCGCAAAAAACCCAGCAACTGCTCAAGCTCGGCGCCGTCCAGCGGCAAACCCGGCTCACGGTTGGCGGCGCGCAGCACCTGCTCGGGATCGCCAAGGGACCAATGTCGTAGCAAGCGCATCGCCGTCGCGCCGAGTTTGAAATAGCGCCCGCGCACCGGGTCGGCCAGGGTCCAGCGCGGCGAGCCGTCGAGGGCTGGGGCCGCGGTCGACAATTGCAGGTCGGCCCGCAAGCTCGGCAAAACCATCTAGAGGCCCACGCTTTGCCGCAACCCGGCCAGTGGCCGGCGTAACAGGTACAACGCCAGCGGCGCCCGGTCGCCGAAAATTTTCGCCGTACCGCGCAAACCGATACGCGGCGGGGCATTTTCGAAATTGGCATCCAGCCGATAGGCCAGTTGCCCGCCCGCCGTGGGCTGTGCCTCGTAAGCTGAGCGTTCCAGCTTGGCCAAATGGCGCTGCAAAGGATCACTGTCGAGAAACAACGCGACCTGCGCCCCCGGTTCCAGGGCAATCGCGTCGCCCACCGCCAGCTCGATGCGCAGTTCAGCCTGGTTCGGGTCGGCGATTTCCATCAAGCGTTCGCCGGTTTGCACCGGTTTTCCGGTCCAGCGGTCGGCGTCGGCAAACACCGCGATGCCGTTGCGTTCGGCACGGACTTCACTGCGTTTGAGCAGTTCACGGGCGTAATCACGTTCGGCGCGTTTCTGCTCGACCCGCGCGGCCAATAAATCAATTTTCGAACTGGATTCAGCATCGGCGAACGAACGCTGGGAATTGGCCTTGAGCTCGGCTTCAGCCACACCCAGCGCACGATCAGCCACATCGGCCTGGGCCTTGAGGGTGGTGCTTTCGAAGCGCAGCAGCAGGTCGCCGGTTTTTACCGTCTGGTTGGGTTTGACCAGGAACTCGGCGATCACTCCATCCAGCGGAGCCGCCACCACGCGCCCGCCCAGCGGCACGACTTCGGCCGGCGCCAGCACCGATTGGCGCACCGGGATCAGCAGCCCGAGGAGTAACACCACGACCAATGCGACCTGACGTTTTCGGGTCCAGCGCAGGCGCCAGGGTTTGCGCGGTTGCAGCGCCAGCCAGGCGTGGCTGTAAGTGTCGCCCAGTTGTGACAGCAATATTTGCTCAGGCGGGTTCCACGCCACGTCGCGGGCCAGCCACAAACCGCCGAACACCTCGCCCTGATGATCCACCAAGGGCAGCCAGAACACCTGGGCGCTGGAGAGGCTTTGCCAGTCGGCTTGAATCGATTCGCTCAGCAGCGTGGGGAAATCGCTCGCGCCTGCTTCAACAGGTCGAGCTTGAACAACTGCGCCACCGCCTGCTCGACGAACGCCACGAATGGCGCGTTCGGGTCCACGGTGCTTACGCCGGTCACGGCTTGCACCTTGCCGGCAATCAACAACGCCGCGTGGCGAAAACCAAACAAGGCCTGGCCGTCATTGACCAGGCTGTAAGCCAGTTGCGCCGGGTTGCGAGCGGCGCGGGTCTGACGTTCAAGGTCGAGGAACCGGGCGAAGACCTGCTCGGCCCCGCCCGTTACCGGGGCGTTCACTTGAGCTCCGCGAAACGCGCCGTTCCGCTCATGCCGGCCAATAGGCCCGTGGCGTTGGGCAGCGTCGCCACCAACAGCAAGGTCTGGCTGCCTTCATCGATGCGCGCGCCGAGGCGCTTGGCCGTCGCGATCCAGCGGCTGACCGGTTTCATCGGGCACAAAACTGAAGGTTTGGCCGGGCTTGAGCTTGCCCATCCAGCGCGACGGAATCAGCAAATGGATTTCCAGGGTGCGGTTGTCGACCACATCCAGCAACGGCGCGCCGGCAGCCACGCTTTCATAACGCTGGACCTTGCGCTCGACAACCTGGCCATCAAACGGCGCGATCACGCTGCAACGTTTGACCTGCACTTGATAGACCTGGGACTGCGCCTGAGTCTCGCTGACCTTGGCCTCGGCCCGCGCCACTTCGAAACGCCCGACCGAATTCAACGCTGCCAATTGCTTGTTGTGAGCCAATTCTTCACTGGCCCCACGGGTGGCAGCCTGCGCCGCATTGAGCTGGGCCTGAAAGCCCGAGCAATCGAAACGCGCCAGGGTGTCGCCCTTCTTGAACGACTCGCCCTCACTGAACGGCAACTCGACAATACGCCCCGGCAACTCGCTGGCGAGCACCGCTTGATCCCGCGCCCGCAGCACGCCACGAGCTTCACTGCTGGCCTGCGAAGTGCTCCCGACCGGACTGTTTTCCAACAGCGGATCGTCTGCCGCGGGTGTTTGCGCCTGTACTGCGCACGTTACAAAGGTCAATCCTAGAACCCAACTTCCAAAACGCGGCATGACCGTGACTCCCTGACGGATGAGCGGAGTCTACGACAGCGCGGGGTGGCGTCAAGCGAGTAGCCATCATTGGATAGAAATGTGTTGTTTCAAGAAGGACATAAATTTCAGAGTTCTCGCTTGTTCTCGCACTCATTGGGCTTGGGTAATAAATCCCACACAAATTTGGGAATACCACTTCAGTCAATCCTGAAAGGGGTGATGGACCTTTTTGCTCCTATACACCCACACCCCGGCGCTGCTTGTCTGTCGCAACAATCATTAACAGATGAAGCTATTCGCGACTTGACCTTCGGCCCGCCCCCCCACAAAACTGGATTGCCGGTGCTGGAAAAGATCCAGTCGAGTAGTGCCCTGATCAGTCGAAGGTTGACGTGCGTGACACACTCAATTTAGGATCAGTGCACTACTCAACCCCGTACGCAGAGATTCAGTTCTCTGGCAGTAGGTGGTGAAAAAACCGGCTTCGGCCGGTTTTTTCGTTTCTGAGGGTTGGATTTGTGCGCACTGCGTTCTTTGTTGATGGCTACAACGTGTTCTACGGGTTGCTGGCTGACACACCTTATAAATGGCTAAATCTGCCGCAGTTGTTGGCGCATATCGCTCACATTGAAAACCCTCAAAGCTCTGTCGCCTCAATCGACTACTTCACCTCGTCGGTTAAACCCGAACTGGCTACGCGCGGCGTCGAGGCCAAGGAAGCTCAAGATACTTACGTCCGTACCCTGAGGGCTCACAATGTTGTCGTTCACTATGGTCGCCACCAACTCGAACCTGCACGCGCACCACGCTTCATCAACAAGAAACTCCGTGCCTCGCGTCAAGATACGATCCCTATCTGGAAACTCGAAGAAAAGGAAACGGACGTCCATATCGCGATAAGCATGTATCGCACGGCGGCCAGACAAGCCAATGTCACGGCGACGGAAAGCATCCAGCAACTTGTTCTGGTATCAGGGGATACGGATATGGCCCCCGCACTCAGGGCGATCCGAGAAGACTTTCCCCAAATAACCCTAGGCATCGTTCTTCCATACAGGACGGGGCTCAAACGAACTCCGCCCGGTTCGTTGAAAGAGCACGCTCACTGGATGCGACGAGTCATCAGCGCAGAAGAGCTGCAATCACACCAATTTCCAGACCGCGTTCCGACCCGTAAAACACCCGCCATCAAACCGGATTATTGGTAACGACGTTCGCCACCGGATAAACCGACTCCCACCCTCCCCCAACGCCTTGTACAACCCCACCATCGCCAGCGACACCCCGGTCGAGCTCTCGACCCATTGCTGTTGCGTCGCCAACAATTCGCCTTGCACCGTCAGCACGTTGACGAAGTCCACCACGCCTTCCACGTATTGCTGTTGCGCGGTGCGCAGGGCGATCTGGTTCTGGCGTACGGCTTCGGCGAGGCTGTCGCGGCGCAGTTGGCTGGCGTTGTAGGCGGTCAGTTGATCGTCGATTTCATGCCAGGCGCGCAGCACGGTTTGCTGGTAGGCCAGCGCCGCTTCCTGTTGCTGGGCTTCGCGCAGGTTGAGCATGCCGCGCAGACGGCCGCCGTCGAACAGCGGCAGGCTGAATTGCGGGCCGATGCCGAACGAACGCGAGCCCCAGGAACCGAAATCGCTCAGTTGCATGGACTGCGAGCCGACGTTGCCCGACAGGGTGATCCGCGGATAGAAATCGCCCTTGGCCACGCCGATGCTTGCGGTCGCGGCATGCAGCCGGGCTTCGGCCTGACGGATGTCCGGGCGACGCTCGGCCAGTTGCGACGGCAGGCCGATGGCAACCTGACGCGGAGTCTGCGGCACCGGGGCGTCTGTGGATAACTCGGCTTGCAACGCTTGCGGCGGCTCGCCCATCAACAGGCTCAGGGCGTTGATCAGTTGAGACTGACGCTGCTCCAGCGCCGGCAGGCGAGACTCGATGGCCGCCACTTGTGCGGCCGCTTCAGCGACGTCCAGGTCCGTGGCCACGCCGTCGGCCAGGCGCAGTTGCGAGAGCCTCAGACTGTGCCGGGCGACGTCGAGATTCTGTTCGGTGACGGCTCGGGTGTTCTGCACACCGCGCAACTGGATGTAGTCCTGAGCGGTTTCGGCCAATACCGACAGCAACACGCCGCGACGGTCGTTTTCGGCGACTTCAAGGGTCGCGTCGGCGGCTTCAGTTTCGCGGCGCACGCGGCCCCAGAAGTCCAACTCCCAAGACGCAGAGAAGCCGGCGTCCCAGAGGTTGAACGCCGAGTCGCCGTTTTTGCCCGACGGATCGCTCAAGCCCACAACGCTGTTGCGTTCACGGCCATAACTGCCGGTGGCGGCGGTGTGAGGGTAACGATCAGCGGTGATGACCTGGCGGGCGGCGCGGCTTTGCTGCAAGCGGCTGCTGGCGAGTTTCAGATCGAGGTTATCGATCAGGGCCCGCTGGGTCAGGGCTGAGAGTTTCGGATCGTGGAAAATCTCCCACCAGCGTTCGTCCATGGTTTGGGCGACAGCTTGGCTGGCGGCGGGCTTTGCTGGTTTTGACCATTCGGTGATTTGCTGTGGCTCAGGTTTTTGGAAGTCCGGGCCGACGGTGCAGGCAGACATCCCCAAGACGAGCAAGGCGCAGAAAGTCAGTTGCGGCCACTGGCCTCTTCGCGAGCAAGCCCGCTCCCACTTTGAAATGCATTCCCCTGTGGGAGCGGGCTTGCCCGCGAAGGCGTCAGAATGATCAACGGAGATTTTCATCGTTGAACGACCTCATGCTTATCAACGCTGGCCGTATCAATCTGCGCCTCCACCGACATCCCCACCCGCAACCGCCCAGCCAACGGCTGGCCCGGTTCAAGAACGACTTTCACCGGAATCCGCTGCACCACTTTGGTGAAGTTGCCAGTCGCGTTATCTGGTTTGATCGAAGCAAACGTCACCCCGGTGGCCGGCGCGATACTTTCGACACGACCGCTCAACGCTTCGCCACCGAGGCTGTCGACACGAATCCGCACGTCCTGCCCCTGCTGCACATCCGTCAGTTGAGTCTCCTGGAAATTGGCGACCACATAAGCCTGAGCCAGCGGCACCACCGCCAGAATCTTGCTGCCCGGCGTCACATACGCGCCGACCCGCACCGCACGCTCACCGACCATGCCGTCCTGCGGCGCAACGATGCGGGTGTAAGACAGCTCGTAGCTGGCCATTTCCAGCGCCGCTTGTGACCGCTTCAGCCCACCTTCGGCCGCGTCACGCTGGGCGGTGAGGATCTCCACCTGCTTGCGTTCTGCCGCCAGCACCGCCGTGGCGTTGGCCAGCCGCGCGGTGGCCTGATCGATATGGGTCCGCGCCTGTTGCGCGTTCTGCACCGTACCGGCGCCCACGCCCGCGAGGTGGTTGTAGCGGTTCAGTTCATGCTCGGCGAAGGCCATTTCGGCCTTGGCCGACACCACCGTCGCCTGAGCCTGAGCGATCACCGATGCCTGACGCTCAAGGGTCGCCCGAGCGTTTTGCAGTTGCGCCCTGGCCACCAGGGTTTCGGCGTCGGCGGCCTGGGCGGCGGCGCGCAAATCCCGGTCATCGATCAACGCCAGTAACTGCCCCGCCTTGACCTGCTGGTTGTCCTCGACCAACACCTCTTTGATAAACCCGGCGACCCGCGGCACCACCAGGGTGAAGTCCGCAGAGACAAAGGCGTCGTTGGTGCTCTGTTGCGTGCGCTTGCCGAACAGTCCTGGCGCGACCAGGTAAATCAGCACGCCGACCGCGATCGCTGCGGCAACGCCGACAGCCACTTTTTGCTTTGGATAAGTCGTCATAAAAACCTTCTGTTTCAATGAAGCGTTCAAGTCGGCGCGCGCGGCGGATAGATCCGTGTCGGCAGCCAGAAAATCAGCAGGATCAGCGCCACCGCGACGCCGGCCATGCACAGATAAAGATCGGAAGACGTCAGCACCACGGCCTGCTCATGCAGCCGATGGGCAAGGCCGGCACTGTCGCTGTCGGCCAGGGGCGAGTTACCGAGGCTGTCGACCAACATGGTCGAGTGGAAATGCTGCCTTGAGGTGGTCAGCGCATCGAGTACGCCGGTGGCGATCACCGCGGCCAGGCCTTTGACGGTGTTGAACCAGGCCGAGGCGAACGGCCCTTCCATCGGCGTGATGCTGCCGGTGGAAAGCATCAGCAGCGGCAACACCGCCATGGGCTGACCGAAGATTTGCAGCAGTTGCAGGAGGTAGAAATCGTCGCGAATCCACGCCGAGGTCAGTTGCGAACCACCGAGGCAGGACAACGCCAGCATGCTCAGGCCAATCCCCAGCACCCAACGGCAATCGACCCAGCGCAGGTTGCACAGCGCCGCCACCAACGGCAGCGCGATCAATTGCGGCAGCGCTGCCAGCAGCATGATCGGCGCGGTCTGAATCGGCCGATAACCCTGGACCTGCGCCAGGTAACTGGAGGGAATGATCACCACCGCCAACAGCACCACCAACACCCCGGCGAGGGTCATCAAAGCAAACGACAGGTTGCGGATGCCGAGCATCTGCAACTTGAAAAACGGAATCGGCTGCGACCATTCGTTGATCAGGAACAGCACCAGCAACAGCAACCCGCCGCCGAGCAAAAAGCAGATGAGGCTCGATTCGAACCAGTCCAGCCGATTGCCCTGCAAGATGCCGATCACCAGCATGCAAATCGCCGGAAAGCCCAATAGCAAACCACGCCAGTTGAACTGCTTTAAGCGCTCCAGGCGCAGTGGGTCCTGAGGCAAACCGTAGGCCACCGCCGCCATGGCGATCAGGCACGGTGCGATGATTTGCCAAAAGGTCCATTGCCAGCCGACGTACTCGGTCCACAACCCGGCCAATGGTGTGCCGAGGCCGGGGCCGAATGTCGCGGTCAGGGCATAACCGGCCAGGCCGTAAAGCTTGACGTTGGCCGGCAGGAAACGCAGCGCAACGGTCATCAGCATCGGCGGCAATGCCCCGCCGGCCAGGCCTTGCAAGATGCGCATGAGCAACAGGCTTTCGTAATTCGGTGCGAACGGGCACAGCACGCCGAGCAAGGTGAAGATGCCGATGGCGTAGAGAGTGAAACGCCGCAACGAGAACGTCACCGAACACCACGGCGCAAACGCCATCGCCGCCACCGAGGTCGCGGTGTAACTGGCGACCAGCCAGGTGCCTTCGTCGTAACCGATGGCCAGCGCGCCGCGAATGTCGGCCAACGCGACTTTGGTCACCATCTCGTTCAGGCCGGACACCAGCACCGCCAGCAACACGCCCACCAGACCGATGATGATCCGCAGACCGAAGACCGGTGGCGTGACGGCGGTGGGGCTGGCCACGGCGAAAGGGGCCGGGGCCGTGAGGGAAGTCATGGGGTGCAAGCTCCGGAAGGGAATACCGGAGCATTTTATGGAGCGTGGGGCGTTACGAAAATTGACTTGTTGGCAGGTTATAAGTGCGTCAGGCGCAGCAATGAAGCCCCTGTGGGAGCGGGCTTGCTCGCGAAAGCGGTGGGTCAGTCAATATTGATGTTGAATGTAATGGCCTCTTCGCGAGCAAGCCCGCTCCCACAGGGGATTTGCGTCAACTTCAGATCGGTTGCGCGGCCAGCCAGGTTTCGTCGCAACAGGCCTTGAGGGTTTCGCGCATCCAGCGGTGGGCCGGGTCTTTGTCGTAGCGCGGGTGCCAGGCTTGAGTGAGCATTAGCGTCGGCAATGGAATCGGCAGGGTGAATGAACGTAGTTTCAGGCCCAGACGCCGTACGCTCAGCAGTGCTTCCTTGGGCACAGGCAGCAACAGATCGGAATCCGGCAACGCAAACATCGCCGCATGGAAACTCGGCGCAATCACCGCCACCCGCCGCTCCAGCCCCAAGGCATTGAGCGCCGTGTCGATCGGCCCACGGGCAATGCCGCGACGGGACATGCTGATATGGGAGAACCCGGCGTAACGCTCGGCGGTGATTTCTTCGGCAAACAGCGGATGATCTTCCCTGGCCAGGCCGACGAAGTGAGTAGCAAACAGGTTCTGAATCTTCACTTCCGGCATCGACGGGCGATTGTTGCTGATGCTCAGGTCGATCCGCCCTTCACGCAACGCCTCATCGTCCCCATCGCCTTCCGGGACGAAACGCAGCTCGCAGTGCGGGGCCTGACGCTCCATGGTGTCGAACAGCTTGCCGCCGTAAACGCCGACGAAAAAGTCATTGGCGCGAATACTGAAGCGACGGCGTAATGTGCCCAGCTCCACCGCATCGGCCGAGCGGAACAACAGCGCCGCTTGCTCCACCACGTCCCGCACCTGCTCGCGCAATGCCAGTGCCTTGGGGGTCGGCACCAGTCCACGGCCGGCGCGCACCAGGATCGGGTCACCGATGGCTTCGCGGATTCGGGTCAGGGTTCGGCTCATGGCCGCCGGGCTGAGGTTCATCCGCCGCGCGGCGCCGACCACACTGCCTTCGTCGAGCAAGGCATCGAGGGCGACCAACAGGTTCATGTCCGGGAGTTGCATGTTGAGCACTCATGGCTGATCAGGAATGATTCAGGCGCAATGCTAGCAAACATCCTTGGGTTGGGTGGTGGCTGGGCCGGCGCCTTCGCGAGCAAGCCCGCTCCCACAGTAGATTTTCGGTGGACACGGATTACTGTTCGACACCGAACCCTGTGGGAGCGGGCTTGCTCGCGAAGAGGCCAGACCAGGCGCCGCAGAAACTGAAACCTACCGCTGCATCCCCCACCGCTTCACCGTTACCCGCTCCAGCGTGTCGAACACCAGGTTCTCCACCAGCAACCCAATCAAAATCACCACCGCCAACCCGGCAAACACTTTGTCGGTGTACAGCTCATTGCGATTCTGAAAAATGTACCAACCCAAACCACCCTTGCCGCTGGTGGCGCCAAACACCAATTCAGCCGCGATCAGCGTGCGCCAGGCAAAAGCCCAGCCGATTTTCAGCCCTGCAAGAATCGACGGCAGCGCCGCCGGAATCAGGATGAACAACACGAAACGCATGCCCTTGAGGCCATAGTTGCGGCCGGCCATACGCAGGGTTTCCGAGACGCCGAGAAACCCGGCGTACGTGTTCAACGCCAAGGCCCAGAGCACCGAGTGCACCAACACGAAAATCAGGCTGTTCTGCCCCAAACCAAACCACAGCAGCGCCAGCGGCAACAGCGCAATCGCCGGCAACGGGTTGAACATCGAGGTCAGCGTGCTCAGCAGGTCGCGACCGAACTGCGTCGAGACCGCCAGGGTGGTCAGGGCAAACGCCAGCACGATGCCGATCAGGTAACCCTTCAGTAAAACGATCAGCGAGATCCAGACTTTGCTCAGCAACTCGCCGCTGAGCAGACCGTCATACAGGGCGCTGCTGGTTTGCAGAAAGCTCGGCAGCAGCAGGTCGTTGTTCTGAATACGCGCGACGACTTCCCAAAGCACGGCCAGCAATATCAGGATCAGGCTTTTTCGCAGCCAGCCTTGCTGCCAGAGGCGTTGGCCAAGCGGCAGTTCACGCTCCAGCGGTACGCT
The DNA here is from genome assembly GCF_034344865.1 of Pseudomonas sp. 10S4. Lineage (NCBI taxonomy): Bacteria > Pseudomonadati > Pseudomonadota > Gammaproteobacteria > Pseudomonadales > Pseudomonadaceae > Pseudomonas > Pseudomonas sp. 10S4. Next base: position 1,936,295 of record NZ_CP133774.1, on the reverse strand, counting down.
GGTCAGCGGCTGCAAATCAGTTTCGAATTCTTCACGCGGGGACGATAGATGGCTCATCGGGCAATCCTCTCAATGGCTCAATAAGCGATGCGTATGTCGGAAAAGTCCAGCTCACGCTCGGTTTCCGGGGACTGGCCTTCATCGAACAACAACCGATGAATCCGCCGCGCCGACTCCTGAAACGCCACGCCACCGAGGCTGTGCAAGTCGTACTGATGGCTGTGGACTTCCGCCCGTACCCGACCCGGATGCGGCGACAACAGCAGGATCCGATTGCCCACCACCAGCGCTTCTTCGATGGAGTGCGTCACAAACAACAGCGTGAACCGCACCTCTTCCCAGAGCAGCAGCAATTCTTCCTGCATCTTGCGTCGGGTCAACGCATCGAGGGCGGCGAAGGGTTCGTCCATCAGCAGGATTTTCGGCTGCATGGCCAGCGCCCGAAGCAATCGCCACCCGCGCCTTCATGCCGCCGGACAAGGTGTGCGGGTAGGCATCGGCAAACGCCGCCAGCCCGACCTTGTCCAGATAGTGCAGCGCCCGTTCTTCGGCTTCTTTTCGCTTCAGGGTTTTCGACGCCAGCAATGGAAACATCACGTTCTGTTTGACGGTTTTCCACGGCGGCAGTTGATCGAACTCCTGGAACACCACGATCCGGTCCGGGCCCGGCGCATGGACGGTTTGGCCCTGAAGACGAATCTCGCCCTCGCACGGCTGGATAAACCCGGCGACGGCTTTGAGTAACGTTGATTTGCCGCACCCGGATGGGCCGAGCAGCACAAAACGGTCTGCCGGATCGATTTCAAAACTGACCTGATGGGTGGCCCGAACCACCCGCTGCGGCGTGCGGTATTCCAGGCTGACTTGGTCGACCGACAACAGCGCTTGGGCTGCTGCGGCCGGGTTGCTGGCCGTGTGGCCTTGCAAGGGGGCGTTCATCTTGATCAGCTCCCTTGCAGCGGTTTGGCGTCCTGGAAGAAGTAATCCTTCCACGACTCCGGTTTGTTTTTGATCGCGCCGACGCGGTAGAGGAATTCGGCCAACGGGTAAGTGTTCTTCGGCGTGACGCTGAATTCGAACTGCGGGTTATCGATGATTTTCAGCAGTGTGGCGCGGTCGATTTTTGCCTTGGTCACGCGGATGTAAGTGTCAGCCGCTGCACCTTTGTCGTTCTGGGCAAACTCGGCGGCTTCGGTCAGGGCTTCAACGAAGGCTTTATACGTTTTCGGGTTCTCGTCGCGGAATTTCTCGGTGGCAAACAGCACCGTCGGCGAGTTTGGACCAAGCACGTCGTAGGAGTTGAGCACGATGTGCACGTTCGGGTTTTCCAGGGCCTGATCCTGGAACGGCGGGTTAGAGAAGTGCCCGGACAATTCCGTGCCGCCGGCAATCAGCGCTGCGGTGGCGTCTGGGTGTGGAACGGCGACGGTGTACTTGTCGAGACGATTGAATTCCTTGTCACCCCACTGCTTGGCCGCCGCGTATTGCAGAAAGCGCGACTGCACCGAGACCCCGACCGCCGGCACCGCGATGCGGTCCTTTTCGGTGAAGTCGGCGATGGTTTTGACGTTTGGATTGTTGCTCAGCAGGTAATACGGGAAGTTGCCGAGAGAGGCCACGGCTTTGACGTTCTGCTTGCCGTGGGTGCGGTCCCAAATGGTCAGCAACGGGCCGACGCCGGCACCGGCAATGTCGATGGAACCGGAGAGCAACGCATCGTTGACCGCCGCGCCGCCCGAGAGCTGCGTCCAATCGACCTTGATATCGACGCCTTCCTGCTTGCCGTACTTCTCGATCAGGTTCTGATCGCGTACTACGTTGAGCAACAGGTAAACAATGCCGAACTGCTCGGCGATGCGAATTTCACCTTCGGCGTGGGCCACGGTCGGCGCCACCAGGCTGCCGGCGATCAGGCTGAAGCCCAGGCCGATGGCAGCCGCCAACGGCGCAAATGGAAGACGTTTGGACATGATCAATCTCCGACAAATCAGAAAGGCGCGTCGCCCTGGATGGTGGTGCGAAACAGCTTGCGGCGCAGGTAGCTTGGGCAGCCGGCGGCAAGGTGAATCAGCGAACGGTTGTCCCAGAACACCAGGTCGTGGGGCTGCCACTGATGGCGGTAGATGTTTTGCGGCAATACGCTGTGGGCGTAGAGCTCGTCGAGCAGTTGTTTGCTCTCGTCTTCCGGCAAACCGACGATTCGGGTGGTGAAGCCTTCGCTGACGAACAACGCCTTGCGGCCGTTTTCCGGGTGAGTGCGGATGATCGGATGAACCACTTCGGCCACTTGGGCGAGTTGCTCCGGGGTCAGGGTCGGGCGCCAGTTGCCTTCGAATTTGGTTTCGCTGTAGCGCGCCGTGTAGGAATGCGCGGCCGAACGACCTTCAACCGCTTTGCGCAGCGCGTCGGGCAAGCCGTCCCAGGCTTTGTGCATGTCGGCGAACAGCGTGTCGCCGCCCTCGGACGGCAGCTCCTGGGCGTGCAGCATCGAGCCCAGGCTTGGCAGTTCTTTATAAGAAAGGTCGGAGTGCCAGAATTTGCCGGCGTCACCGAGGCCGACGGACACGCCGTTTTCGATGATGTTGGAAACGATGAGGATTTCCGGGTGGCCGGTCAGCAGAAACTGCTTGAGCACATGAATCTGCAACACGCCGAAGCGACGGCTGAAGGCGATTTGCTGCTCGGGGGTAATGCGCTGGTCGCGGAACACCACCACGTGATGATCCAGGTGCGCGCGGTGGATGCGGGCGAAGTCCTGGTCATTGATCGGGCGGGACAAGTCCAGGCCGATGATTTCGGCACCGACGGCGCCGCTGAACGGGCGGATGTCGAAGGTTTGCGGCGCGATGCTTTGAGATGCAGAGACGGCTGACATTTAAATCACTCCCACGCACGGCACGCTCAAGGGCGCGCGCGTCGATCAGAAACTCACGGAGGTCCCGTGTTGGTTCGTGTCGTGCGGCGCGCCGATTGGTCGGCAGGTACGCAGGGGAGTGACTTTATAGGTATAAGAATTGAAATTTAAATACCGTTAGTGAATAACGATATGGCTTTCGATGCACTCAGCCGTACGCGTAGCGCTTTTCCAGCCAACGCCCCAAATCCTTTGCCGCCAAGGGCCTGGAAATCAGGAATCCCTGCGCAATCCGGTACCCCTGGTTGAGTAGAATGCGCTGCTGCTCGATTGTCTCGATTCCCTCAGCCACCACCCTTAAATGCAGGCTTTCGCCGATGCGAATAACGGCCTCGCTCAATGCCTGACTGGTTGTGTCGCTCTCCAGGTCATGCACAAAACTGCGATCAAGCTTGAGCTCCTGAATCGGCATACGCCGCAAATAGCTCAGGCTGGAATAACCGGTGCCGAAATCATCCATCGCCAGGCTGACACCTAGCGCGTGCACCTCTTCAATCGTGGTCAGGGTGTCGGGGTTGGTGTCCATCAAAACACTTTCGGTAATCTCCAGCGTCAGGTCTTTTGCCTGCAAACCATGCTGTTCAAGGGTCCTCGCGATGATGTTGGACAGGTTGCGATTATGGAAATTGGTCGGCGACATGTTCACCGACACGGTCGGAACCCGCAGCCCTTGCCGCCGCCAACTCGCCAGTTGACCGCAGGCCTCTCGCAACGCCCATAAACCGAACTCACCGATCAAGCCGCATTCTTCCGCCAGCGGAATAAAACACGTGGGCGAGACGTCCCCCAATTGCGGATGAGTCCAGCGCGCCAAGGCCTCAATGCCATATAACGCGGATTCGCAAAGGTCGATCTGCGGCTGATAAACCAGATGCAGGGCTTCACCATCAATGGCTTCGCGCAATGCCGCTTCCAGGCGCAAACGCCCTTGCGCCAATTGGTCCAGACCGTCACTGAAGAAACAGACACGTCCACGACCACTGGTTTTGGCCTGATACATCGCCATATCGGCACGATGCAGCAACACCTCCATCGTACGACCGTCATCCGGAAACATGCTGACGCCGATGCTCACCGACGGCTTGAGTGTTACACCCGAGATCTGGCACGGAGCGCTCAGTTGCCCTCTCAACTGTTCGATCAAGTCGGTGGCATGCGCCAATGAGCACTGCGGCAGGACCAGAACAAATTCGTCGCCCGAGAGCCGGCTAACGATATCGCTTTCCCGCCGACGTTCGGACAATCGATTGGCAATGACGCGTAAAAACTCATCCCCGGCGGGATGGCCGAGGGAGTCGTTGACCTGTTTGAATCGATCCAGATCGATAAACACCACCGCGAGGCTCGACTGATGACGAGAGGCTTGGGCGATGGCCTGTTCGGCACGGGCATGCAGCAAATTCCGATTGGCCAGCCCCGTCAGGTCGTCATAGAACGCCAATTGGCGGATGTGCAGGCGAGACTCCTCACGCTCCAACGCCAAAGCGCACAAATGAATGCACGCATTGACCAGCAAATGGTGAAGCGGACTCGGCTCGCGCGCTTCACGGTAATAGAACGCAAACGTCCCCAACACTCGTCCGTCGCTGGATTTTATCGGCGTTGACCAGCAGGCCTTCAAACCGATTGGCAGCGCCAGATCTCGGAAACCGTCCCAGTACGGGTGAGTGGCGATGTCGCTGACCATGACCGATTCGCCACTGAACGCCGCCGCCCCGCAAGAGCCGGACTCGGGGCCAATTGCCGTGCCATCCAACGCCCGGGAATAAGTGGACGGAAGACCGGGGGCCGCCAAGGTATGCAGCAACCCTTGGCCGTCGACCCGCAGTACCGTCGCAATCACTTCCGGGGCGATTCGCTGCACTTCCACACATGCCAGGTTCATCAAGGTTTGCAGTGACTCTTCGCGAACCATCGCCTCCAGCATCTTGTGCCGCAGCACTTCATGCATGCGCGTGTGGGTCACATCGATCATCACACTCACGGTGTTGGTCAGATGGCCGTGCGCGTCGTGGACCGGGTACGTGGTGACGTTGCACCAGACCCGCTGGCCACCACGGTCATAACCGAATTCCTGCCCGTGATAGGCATCACTCTTGGCGAGCTGACGACGGATCGCGGCGATGCGCGAATGCTTGAAGTACGGTGCCAACACTTCGATCGGAGTCTTGTTGACGACGTCTTGCGCGCTGTAACCGAACATCTGAGTGAAGCCGTCGTTGACGTAAATAATTGACCATGACGCGTCAGTGATGACGATCGCGTTCTCGGTGGTATCGACCACCAATGACAACAGATACAACCGGCGCTGTTCTTCATGTTGCCGGGTGATGTCTTTGATAAACGCGGCGTAGAGGATCTGCCCTTGAGCGTCGATCCTGGAGATGGACATCGACCCCCAGCGCCGGGTCCCGTCCTTGCATTCGATCAATACATCGCGACTGGTACCGACGATTTTATTGATACCGGTACGGCGGTTCGCGTCGATGTAACTGTCGTGCAGGGGGCGAATCAGTTTCGGCACCAGTTGTTCGACATTGCGGCCCAAGACCTCGGCACTGCCATATCCCCAGAGTTTTTCCGAGGCTTCGTTAAACAAAATGATCCGGTTTTGACTGTCGATGACCACGACACTGTCAACGCTCTGCTCCAGGGTCTGGATGAAGACTTGCGAGAGATCCTTATGGTTCGACATGGCGGTGATCTACTAATGGGGAAGGGATAAGAGGCTTGGGGTCCTTCCCAAAAATCAGACACTCGGCGAGGCAAACCCAACCGATTTCCATATGCGGTCGAGTCAATCGAAATGAAGAATTAATAGCGGGCTGGAGAATGAAATCGCAACGGTGCGGTGAGAGGGATGACGCGTAGAGAAGGGCTCTGCGAAGAGAACTTGAATATCTGCATGCGGGCATGTCTCTTTATTAGTAGAAATATCGGTTTTACGCCGATATCAATATGCCGCTACTGCGTCGCTGCCTGCTTGATTCAAATCAATGGAAAAGTTGAATACGGATAGGGATTTTGACGAGTGGTGCTCTTTAGGCCGCCATCGCGAGCAAGCTCGCTCCCACAGGGGTTTTGTGCACGACACAGAACCAATGTGGGAGCGAGCTTGCTCGCGATGAGGCAATCAGATCTACCGCTCGTGCAGCGCCTCAGCCCGCGCCCGAATAATCGGCTTGAGCAGATAGCTGAGAATGGTCTTCTTGCCGGTGATGATGTCCACCGAAGCGACCATCCCCGGAATGATCAGCAGCGGCTTCTCATCGGTGCCGAGGTGACTGCGATCGGTGCGCAGTTTGATGATGTAGTACGTGGTTTTCTTGTCTTCATCGGTGATGGTGTCGGCGCCGATCTGCTCAAGCTTGGCTTTGAGCCCGCCATAAATGGTGTAGTCGTACGCGGTGAATTTCACCGTCGCCTCTTGCCCTGGGTGCAGGAAGGCGATGTCTTGCGGGCGGACTTTTGCTTCCACCAGCAAGGTGTCGTCCAGCGGCACGATTTCCACCAGGTCGACGCCCGGCTGGATCACGCCGCCAATGGTGTTCACCAGCAGTTTGTTGACGATGCCGCGAACCGGCGAGGTCACCAGCGTCCGGCTGACCCGGTCTTCCAGCGCCTTGCCGGTGGCCTGGGCCTTGTTCAGGTCGGTGCGGGCTTCGTTGAGCTGAGTCAGGGCTTCGCTGCGGAATTTGCCGCGAGTCTCATCGATCTTGCGCTGCACTTCCTTGATCGCCGATTCGGCGCGTGGAATGGCCAGGGTGGTCGCGTCGAGTTGCCCGCGGGTTTCCACTTCGGCGCGTTTGAGTCGCAGCACTTCCACCGGCGATACCGCGCCCTGGGCCACCAACGGTTCGGACATGTTGATTTCCTGGCGTTGCAACGCCAGGCCACTGCGGTACTGCGCCTGCTTGGAGGTGAACTCACGCAGCTCTTGCTGACGCTGTATCAACTGCTCCTGCAAACCACCGATCTCGTCGTGCAACTGCTGGCGACGGCTGGTGTACAGCGACTCTTCGCTCTTGGCCTGGTTCGGCACAGCCTTGAGCACATCGGCTGGAAAATTCAGCGGACGGTCATCCACTTCGGCGCTCAAGCGCTCAACCCGCAGCAGCATCGACAGGCGATCTGCCTCGGTTTCGCCGACATTGGAAGCGAACCGCGTGTCGTCCAGGCGAATCAGCGGCGCGCCGGCCTCGAACGATTTGCCCTTCCTTGACGTACAGCTCGGAGACGATACCGCCCTCAAGGTTCTGGATTTTCTGGATCTTGGACGATGGAATCGCCTTGCCGTCGCCCTTGGTCACTTCGTCGATGACCGCGAAGTTGGCCCAGAGCATCAGGAACACGAAGAAGCCAATGATCGCCCAAATGGTCAGCCGCACCACACGCGGCGCATCTTCGATCAGCGCTTTGTTCACTTCCGGCAGCGGTTGGCCTTGCAGCGAGGCGGAGCCTTTGAAGTAACGGCGGATAGAGTCTTTGAAACCTGGCTTATGCGACACTGATCTGCCCCTTTTTCAACGCTTCCATCACCACGGCTTTCGGGCCATCGGCGAGAATCTGCCCACGGTCGATCACCAACAGGCGATCCACCAGCGACAGCAGCGACGCACGGTGCGTCACCAGCACCACGGTTTTGCTTTCAATCACCGCAGCAAGGCGTTGTTTGAGACGTTCTTCGCCGGTGTTATCCATGGCGCTGGTCGGTTCGTCGAGCAGCAGGATCGGCGGGTTGAGCAACAGCGCACGAGCCAGGGCGACGTTCTGGCGTTGGCCGCCGGACAGGTTCTGCCCACGCTCGCCGACTTGCAGCTCATAACCTTGCGGGTGCAGACGGGCGAATTCGTGGACACCGGCCAGTTCGGCGGCTTGCAGCACCAGTTCGTCTTCTACATAGCGCGCACCCGATACCAAATTGTCGCGCAGCGTACCGGCGAGCAACTGAATGTCCTGGGGCACATAACCGATGTTGTGGCGCAGTTCGCTGACGTCGATCTGACGGATATCAACACCATCCACCAACAGGGCGCCGTCGTCCGGTTGATAGAGGCCCACCAGCAGTTTGGCCAGGGAGCTTTTGCCCGAGCCGCTGCGACCGATGATGCCGATTTTCTCGCCGGGCTTGATGCTCAGATTGATGTTCTTCAGCGCCGGGTTCTGCTGATTCGGGTAGGTGAAGTTCAGTTGACGGCACTCGATGGCGCCTTGCAGCACCTTGCGGCTCAGTGGGCGCTCGTCGAAATTGCGCTCTTGCGGCAATTCCATCATCTGGTCTACCGAAACCATCGTCACCTTCGCTTGCTGGTAACGGGTCAGCAGGCCGGACAACGAGGCCAACGGGCTAAGCGCGCGACCGCTGAGCATGTAGCAGGCAATCAGACCGCCCATGCTCAGGTGGCCGTCGATGATCTGGTACACGCCGAAGACGATCATGATCACCCCGGCCAGTTGCTGGATCAGCAAGGTGATGTTCATCGCCAGGCCGGAAAGCATTTTCACCCGCAGCTCGAGGCGGCTGAGGGTGCCGATGGTCTGCTCCCACTGGTACTGACGCTCGCTTTCAGCGTTGTTGACCTTCACCGCATCGAGGCCGGCGAGGGTTTCGATCAGGCTCGACTGACGCTCGGCGGCGAGGGCCATGGTTCGTTCCATGGTCGCCACCAATGGCTTCTGCAGCGCATAACCGATCAGCAAGGCAATCGGGAACGCCAGCACCGGGATCCACACCAGGTGCCCGCCAAGGATCGCGATGACCATGAAGATCAACAGCGTAAACGGCAGGTCGATCAGGCTGGTCAGCGTCAGCGACGCAAGGAAGTCGCGCAGGCTCTGAAACTCGTGGATGTTCTGGGCGAAGCTGCCAACCCGGGCCGGGCGGTACTTCATGGCCATGCCGACGATGCGTTCGAACAACGTGGCCGAGATGATCAGGTCGGTTTTCTTGCCGGCCAGGTCCAGGCAGAGGCTGCGCAGGCTCTTGAGGATCAGGTCGAACAGGTAGGCGCCGGTGATGCCGATCGCCAACACCCACAGGGTCGATTCGGCCTGGTTCGGCACGACGCGGTCGTAGACGTTCATCACGAACAGCGGCGCAGCCATGGCGATGATGTTGATCAGAAAACTGGCGGCGATGGCGTCGGCGTACAGCCAGCGCGAGCGCTTGAGGGTGTCGCGAAACCACGAACGCGCACGGGGGATCAGCGTGCCGTGGTTGACGTCGAATTTGTGTTGGGGTTGAGCGAAGAAGACTTTGCCGATGTAGTCGTCGGCCAGCAGTTCACGGCTGACGACGCTTTCACCGCCATCGGTTTCGCTGAGCAGCACACGGGCCTGGTCTTCACCGTGCCAGCCAAGCAACACGGCACTGCGACCGTCCTTGAGCAGCAACAACGCCGGCATGGCAATCGCCGGAATGTCTTCCAGCTTGCGTTGCAGCACCCGGCCTTGCAGACCGGCGCGAGCGGCTGCGCGGGGCAGCAATTCGACGCTCAGGCGCTGCTTGGGCAACGGCAGACCGGTGGTCAGCATCGCGGCGCTGGCCGGTTTCTGGTGCAGCGTGCACAGGGCTAGCAGGCCATCCAGTAACGGATCGTCATGCAGCGCGCGTGGATCATGAATGAGTTGAACTCGACTGACTTCTGATTCCACGCTCGGCACTCTTGGCTAACAATTGAACAATGAAGGTTCTGCTCAATTCATACCGGGCAGTTGGACCTTTGGCTTCACGTCGTTCTGCACGACGGATGCCAACGGTGCGACCACTCCCTGGCTCTTGAGCAACTCGCCCATGGTCGCCTTGATTCGGTACTGAGTAAATAACTGAATGTTTTTGATATCAGCCAAACGACGGGAAGCGGTGAACAGTTCGTTTTCACTGTCGAGCAAGTCGAGCAAGGTGCGCTGACCCAGGCTGAATTGCTTCTGGTACGCGACACGCACGGCGGTGCTGTGATCGACGTATTGCTGGGCGATCGGCACCTGAGCGTTCGCATTGTTCAGGGCGTTCCAGGCCAGGCCCAACTCTTCGTTCAACACGCGCAAGGCGTTGTTGCGGATATCCAGCGCCTGGTTGGACAGGTAGGACTTGGATTCCAGGTCAGCCTTGTTGCTGCCGCCGGAGTACAGGTTAAAGCGCATGCGCAGCATGGCTTGCCATTCGTTGCTGGAACCGGGCTGTCCGTCGAGGTTGTTGTCGGCAGTACGGCCCAACTCAGCATCGAAACGTGGGTAGAACGTCGACTTGGCGGTTTCGTATTGCTTTTCGGCAGCGGCAATGTCGGATTCGGCGGAACGCAGGACCGGGCTGTTATCCAGCATCTGCTGGCGGGCTTCATTCAGGTTGGCTGGCAACAGCGCCATGAACGGTGCCGGGCGCTCCAGTTGATCGGGCAGCTGGCCGACGGCGCTGAGGTAGTTGGTCTCGGAGTCCGCCAGGTTCGTTTGTTCGGTGATCAGGTTGTTGCGGGCCTGGGCCATACGCGCTTCTGCCTGGTCAAGGTCAGCGCCGCTGCCCACTCCGCGGGAGGTGCGCAGTTTGATCTGGTCGAAAATCCGTTCGTGGCTTTTCAGGTTTTCGTCGGCCAGGCGCACGAATTCGCGGCGAGTCAGTACGTCTAGATAGACCTGAGCGACGGTCAGCGCGGTGCGTTCGGACGTTCCCAGCAACGAATAGGCGCGGGAGTTAACGGTGGCTTGTTGGCGCCCTACTTCGCTGGACGTCGCAAAACCGTCAAAAACCATTTGCGACAGACGCACGCTCGATTCCCCGCGGTTCAGGGTTTCCCAGCGACTGCTACCGGTGTCGGCACGGGTAGTGGCGTTGTCAGAGCCTTCGCGACCATAACCGCCCAGCAGATCGACCCGTGGCAGGTATCCACCTTTTGCAGCCTTTAACTGATAATCCGCGGCCAATCGACTGTTAACCGCTGCCTGGATTTCCGGATGGACATCCAGCGCCTGTTGCATGGCTTCCGGCAAGGATTGGGCTTGGGCAAAACTGGCGGCAAGGGCGAAGGGTAAGGCCTTGAACAGGTATGAACGCATGTTGGAAATATCCCAGGACTTCTTGTCTTGAATCACAGCAAATAGTAGCGCTGCGTCGGATGATGGCAACCGGAATGACCGTATGTCGGAAAGTTCAAAACAGGAACTGGATCACACGCTGTAGGACAGGTCGCCGCGTTAAATATCAATGTGACATTACTGGGGCGATTGTTTAGGATGGCACCCATAAGGTCAATAGTTTGGCATAAAGTTAATAACGAAAGAATATAGCCAAATTATTGACGGATCGTAGCGTCAATCTTGTGCGTTAATTTTCAAAAAGTACGTCCAGACTGCTTTGGCAAGTTCGCCATCAGGTCCATGGAAGTCAACTGAACGTGACACCCGGAGAGTCTTCAATGAGCAGTGTTGTTGCCATCGTCAAAAGCATTGTTGGTCAGGTTTTCGCGGTGTCCCCAGAGGGCGTCCGCCGCGTACTCATTGAAGGCGACCGGCTGTTTGTCGGCGATCAGGTAGACACCGGTGCCGCTGGCGCCGTCACGCTCGAATTGGCCGATGGCCGCACCCTGGACCTGGGCCGCGACACTCAGTGGAGTGGCACCGATCCGGACTCCACCACCAACTTGGCAGAAGCCACTGCACAAGCCGCGCCATCGGTTGAAGAACTGCAGCAAGCCATCGCTGCCGGCGCCGACCCGACGACTGCATTTGAAGCGGCCGCAGCCGGTCCGGCAGCAGCGGGCACGGGTGGTGCGGCCGGTGGCGGTCACAGTTTCGTGGTATTGGATGCAACCGCTGGCCGGGTAGACCCGACCATTGGTTTCCCGACCGCGGGCATCGGCTCTGCCGCGCTGGCCACACAAAACATCGTCGGTGCCCAGACCACCAACAACGCCACCGTCGTTAACGCCTCGACCCTGAGCCTCAGCGCCACGCCGACTATCACCGAAGCCGGCGGCGTACTGGTTTACACCGCAACCCTGACCCAGGCACCGACCAGCGACCTGACCATCTCCCTGTCCAACGGCTCGGTGATCGTGATTCAGGCCGGCCAGACCACCGGCACCGTCAACGTGACACTGGCACCACACGACACCGTCTATAACGACGCGACTCAGATCAACGTTACGGTCACTGGCACCACCGGTGGTGCCGGCATCCTCGTCACCCCGCCGACCGTGCCGGCCGTGACTCAGGTCACCGACACTATCGACACCACTACCGTCACCTTGACGGCGGGCGGCACCGTCACTGAAGGCGGGCAAATCACCTACACCGCAACACTGACCAATCCGGCTCAGACCCCGGTTACCGTGACCCTGTCCAACGGTTCGACCATCACCATCGACGCCGGCAAAACCACTGGCACTGTGAACGTTCCGACGCCAGCCAATGACGTCTACAACAACGGCAGCACCGTCAGCACCACGATCACCGGCGCAACAGGCGGCAATTTTGAGAACCTGGCCCCAAATCCGACGCCAGCGGTCACAACCATTACCGATTCGATCGACACCACTACCGTCACGCTGACAGCGGGCTCGACGGTCACTGAAGGCGGCCAGATCACTTACACCGCGACCCTGACCAATCCGGCTCAGACGCCAGTCACGGTGACGCTGTCCAACGGCTCGACCATCACCATCGACGCCGGCAAAACCACTGGCACTGTGAACGTTCCGACGCCAGCCAATGACGTCTACAACAACGGCAGCACCGTCAGCACCACGATCACCGGCACTACGGGCGGCAATTTCGAGAACCTGGCGCCGAACCCGGCCCCGGCGGTCACGACCATTACCGACTCTGTCGACAACACCGGGCTTACCCTGACGGCGACTGGCAGTGTTACCGAAGGCGGCCAGATCACCTACACCGCGACCCTGACCAACCCGGCTCAGACGCCAGTGACCGTGACCCTGTCCAACGGCTCGACCATTACCATTGAAGCCGGTAAAACCACCGGCTCGGTGCACGTCGATACCCCGGCCAATGATGTCTATCAGAACGGCAGCACCGTTAGCACCACAATCACCGGCGCAACGGGCGGCAACTTCGAACAGCTGACCCCGAACCCGGCTCCAGCCGTGACGACCATCACTGATTCGGTGGACAACACCGGCCTGACACTGACAGCCAGCGGCTCTGTCACCGAGGGCGGCCAGATCACTTACACCGCTACCTTGACCAACGCGGCGCAAACGCCAGTGACCGTGACGCTGTCCAACGGTTCGACCATCACCATTGAAGCCGGTAAAACCACTGGCTCGGTGCACGTCGATACTCCGGCCAATGACGTCTATCAGAACGGCAGCACTGTCAGCACCACAATTACCGGGACCACCGGCGGCAATTTCGAGAACCTGGTACCGAATCCAGCACCAGCGGTCACGACCATCACGGATTCGATCGACACCACCACTGTTACGCTGACAGCGGATTCGACTGTCACCGAAGGCGGCCAGATCACCTATACCGCCACCTTGACCAACGCGGCGCAAACGCCAGTTACTGTCACGCTGTCCAACGGTTCGACCATCACTATTGAAGCCGGTAAAACCACTGGCTCAGTGCACGTCGACACCCCGGCCAATGACGTCTATCAGAACGGCAGTACCGTCAACACCACGATTACCGGCACTACTGGCGGCAACTTCGAACAGTTGACCCCGAACCCGGCTCCGGCCGTGACGACCATCACCGACTCGATCGACAACACCGGCCTGAGCCTCACCGCGACCGGCACTGTTGTCGAAGGCGGCCAGATTGTTTACACCGCAACCCTGACCAACCCGGCCGGCACGCCGATGACCGTGACCTTGAGCAATGGCTCGGTCATTACCATCGAAGCGGGCAAAACCACCGGCAGCGTCACCGTCGATACCCCGCCGAACGACGTCTACAACAATGGCAGCACCGTCAGCACTACGATCACTGGCACTGCCGGCGGTAATTTCGAGCAACTGACCCCGAGCACCGAGCCGGCGCTGACTACCATCACCGACTCGAAAGACACCACGGGCCTGAGCCTGAGCGCGACTGATACCGTGGCTGAAGGTGGTTCGATTGTTTACACCGCCACCCTGACCAATGCCGCTGGCACCCCGGTAACCGTGACCTTGTCGAACGGCTCGGTGATCACCATCGATGCGGGTAAAACCACCGGCACCGTCACCGTCGCAGCTCCGGCCGATGACGTCTATAAAGACGCCGGCAAAGTTGAAGTCACCGTTAAAGATGCCGCTGGCGGCAACTTTGAGAATCTGGTGACCAATCCAGCTGCGGCCGTGACCAACGTCACTGATACCATCGACACCTCGACCGTTACGCTGAAGGCTGATCCATCCGCGGCTGAAGGTGGCACCGTCACTTACACCGCGACTGTGGGCCAGCCTGTGACTGGCTCGCCGGTCACCGTAACCTTGGCCAACGGCCAGACCATCACGATCGACATCGGCAAAACCAGCGGCACCGTGACCGCCATCGCGCCAAACGACGCGTTGAATGGTCATGCGCCACTGACTAACTCGATCACCGACGTTAGCGGCGGTAACTACGAAAACCTGGTGGCCGACAAAACCCCGGTTTCGACTAACGTCACTGACACCGTAGACACCACAACCCTCAGCCTGAGCGCGACTGATACCGTAGCTGAAGGCGGTTCGATTGTTTACACCGCTACCTTGACCAATGCCGCTGGCACCCCGGTAACCGTGACCTTGTCGAACGGCTCGGTGATCACCATCGATGCGGGTAAAACCACCGGCACCGTCACCGTCGCAGCTCCGGCCGATGACGTTTATAAAGACGCCGGCAAAGTTGAAGTCACCGTTAAAGATGCCGCTGGCGGCAACTTTGAGAATCTGGTGACCAATCCAGCTGCGGCCGTGACCAACGTCACCGACACCATCGACACCTCGACCGTCACCCTGAAGGCTGATCCATCCGCGGCTGAAGGTGGCACCGTCACTTACACCGCGACTGTGGGCCAGCCAGTGACTGGCTCGCCGGTCACCGTAACCTTGGCCAACGGCCAGACCATCACGATCGACATCGGCAAAACCACCGGCACCGTGACCGCCATCGCGCCTAACGACGCGCTCAACGGTCATGCGCCACTGACTAACTCGATCACCGACGTTAGCGGCGGTAACTACGAAAACCTGGTGGCCGACAAAACCCCGGTTTCGACTAACGTCACTGATACCGTAGACACCACGACCCTCAGCCTGAGCGCGACTGATACCGTAGCTGAAGGCGGTTCGATTGTTTACACCGCTACCTTGACCAATGCCGCTGGCACCCCGGTAACCGTGACCTTGTCGAACGGCTCGGTGATCACCATCGATGCGGGTAAAACCACCGGCACCGTGACCGTCGCAGCCCCGGCCGATGACGTTTATAAAGACGCTGGTAAGGTTGAAGTCACTGTTAAAGATGCCGCTGGCGGTAACTTTGAAAATCTGGTGACCAATCCGGCTGCGGCCGTGACCAACGTCACCGATACCATCGACACCTCGACCGTTACCTTGAAGGCTGATCCATCCGCAGCTGAAGGTGGCACCGTCACTTACACCGCGTCGGTCGGCCAGCCTGTGACAGGTTCGCCAGTCACCGTAACCTTGGCCAACGGCCAGACCATCACCATCGACATCGGCAAAACCAGCGGCACCGTCACCGCCATCGCGCCAAACGACGCGTTGAACGGTCATGTGCCACTGACCAACTCGATCAGCAACGTCAGCGGCGGTAACTACGAAAACCTGGTGGCCGACAAAACCCCGGTTTCGACTAACGTCACTGACACCGTAGACACCACAACCCTCAGCCTGAGCGCGACTGATACCGTAGCTGAAGGCGGTTCGATTGTTTACACCGCTACCTTGACCAACGCCGCTGGCACCCCGGTAACCGTGACCTTGTCGAACGGCTCGGTGATCACCATCGACGCCGGTAAAACCACCGGCACCGTCACCGTCGCAGCCCCGGCCGATGACGTTTATAAAGACGCCGGCAAAGTTGAAGTCACTGTCAAAGATGCCGCTGGCGGTGACTTCGAGAACCTGGTGACCAATCCGGCTGCGGCCGTGACCAACGTCACTGACACCATCGACACCTCGACCGTTACCTTGAAGGCTGATCCATCGGCGGCTGAAGGTGGCACTGTCACTTACACCGCGACGGTCGGCCAACCAGTGACTGGCAGCCCGGTTACCGTAACCTTGGCCAACGGCCAGACCATCACCATCGACATCGGCAAAACCAGCGGCACCGTCACTGCCGTTGCGCCGAACGATGCCCTCAATGGTCATGCGCCACTGACCAACTCGATCACTGGTGTGAGTGGCGGCAACTACGAAAACCTGGTGGCCGATAAAACCCCGGTCAGCACCACCGTGACCGACACGGTTGATACCACCACGCTGAGCCTTGGCGCGACAGACTCGGTCGCTGAAGGTGGCCAGATCGTTTACACCGCCACTCTGACCAACGCTGCCGGCACACCCGTGACCGTCACACTGAGCAACGGCGCTGTTATCACCATTGATGCGGGCAAAACCACGGGAACCGTCACCGTCGCAGCCCCGGCCGATGACGTTTACAAGGATGCTGGCAAAGTTGAAGTCACTGTTAAAGATGCCGCTGGCGGTAACTTTGAGAATCTGGTGACCAATCCGGCTGCGGCCGTGACCAACGTCACCGATACCATCGACACCTCGACCGTTACGCTGAAGGCTGATCCATCCGCGGCTGAAGGTGGCACCGTCACTTACACCGCGACGGTTGGCCAGCCTGTGACAGGTTCGCCGGTCACCGTAACCTTGGCCAACGGCCAGACCATCACGATCGACATCGGCAAAACCACCGGCACCGTGACCGCCATCGCGCCTAACGACGCGCTCAACGGTCATGCGCCACTGACTAACTCGATCACCGACGTTAGCGGCGGTAACTACGAAAACCTGGTGGCCGACAAAACCCCGGTTTCGACTAACGTCACTGATACCGTAGACACCACGACCCTCAGCCTGAGCGCGACTGATACCGTAGCTGAAGGCGGTTCGATTGTTTACACCGCTACCTTGACCAATGCCGCTGGCACCCCGGTAACCGTGACCTTGTCGAACGGCTCGGTGATCACCATCGATGCGGGTAAAACCACCGGCACCGTCACCGTCGCAGCCCCGGCCGATGACGTGTATAAAGACGCCGGCAAAGTTGAAGTCACTGTCAAAGATGCCGCTGGCGGTAACTTTGAGAATCTGGTGACCAATCCGGCTGCGGCCGTGACCAACGTCACCGACACCATCGACACCTCGACCGTTACCTTGAAGGCTGATCCATCGGCGGCTGAAGGTGGCACCGTCACTTACACCGCGACTGTGGGCCAGCCAGTGACTGGCTCGCCGGTCACCGTAACCTTGGCCAACGGCCAGACCATCACGATCGACATCGGCAAAACCAGCGGCACCGTGACCGCCATCGCGCCAAACGACGCGCTCAACGGTCATGCGCCACTGACCAACTCGATCAGCAACGTCAGCGGCGGTAACTACGAAAACCTGGTGGCCGACAAAACCCCGGTTTCGACTAACGTCACTGACACCGTAGACACCACGACCCTCAGCCTGACCGCGACTGATACCGTGGCTGAAGGCGGTTCGATTGTTTACACCGCGACACTGACTAACGCGGCCGGCACCCCGGTAACCGTGACCTTGTCGAACGGCTCGGTGATCACCATCGATGCGGGTAAAACCACCGGCACCGTCACCGTCGCAGCCCCGGCCGATGACGTGTATAAAGACGCCGGCAAAGTTGAAGTCACTGTCAAAGATGCCGCTGGCGGTAACTTTGAGAACCTGGTGACCAATCCGGCTGCGGCCGTGACCAACGTCACCGACACCATCGACACCTCGACCGTTACCTTGAAGGCTGATCCATCGGCGGCTGAAGGTGGCACTGTCACTTACACCGCGACGGTCGGCCAACCAGTGACTGGCAGCCCGGTTACCGTAACCTTGGCCAACGGCCAGACCATCACCATCGACATCGGCAAAACCAGCGGCACCGTCACTGCCGTTGCGCCGAACGATGCCCTCAATGGTCATGCGCCACTGACCAACTCGATCACTGGTGTGAGTGGCGGCAACTACGAAAACCTGGTGGCCGATAAAACCCCGGTCAGCACCACCGTGACCGACACGGTTGATACCACCACGCTGAGCCTTGGCGCGACAGACTCGGTCGCTGAAGGTGGCCAGATCGTTTACACCGCCACTCTGACCAACGCTGCCGGCACACCCGTGACCGTCACACTGAGCAACGGCGCTGTTATCACCATTGATGCGGGCAAAACCACGGGCACCGTCACCGTCGCAGCCCCGGCCGATGACGTGTATAAAGACGCCGGCAAAGTTGAAGTCACTGTCAAAGATGCCGCTGGCGGTAACTTTGAGAATCTGGTGACCAATCCGGCTGCGGCCGTGACCAACGTCACCGACACCATCGACACCTCGACCGTCACCTTGAAGGCTGATCCATCGGCGGCTGAAGGTGGCACCGTCACTTACACCGCGACGGTTGGCCAGCCTGTGACAGGTTCGCCAGTCACCGTAACCTTGGCCAACGGCCAAAGCATCACGATCGACATCGGCAAAACCAGCGGCACCGTCACTGCCGTTGCGCCGAACGATGCCCTCAATGGTCATGCGCCACTGACCAACTCGATCACTGGTGTGAGTGGCGGCAACTACGAAAACCTGGTGGCCGATAAAACCCCGGTCAGCACCACCGTAACCGACACGGTTGATACCACCACGCTGAGCCTTGGCGCGACAGACTCGGTCGCTGAAGGTGGCCAGATCGTTTACACCGCCACTCTGACCAACGCTGCCGGCACACCCGTGACCGTCACACTGAGCAACGGCGCTGTTATCACCATTGATGCGGGCAAAACCACGGGCACCGTCACCGTCGCAGCCCCGGCCGATGACGTTTATAAAGACGCCGGCAAAGTTGAAGTCACCGTTAAAGATGCCGCTGGCGGCAACTTTGAGAATCTGGTGACCAATCCAGCTGCGGCCGTGACCAACGTCACCGATACCATCGACACCTCGACCGTTACTCTGAAGGCTGATCCATCCGCGGCTGAAGGTGGCACCGTCACTTACACCGCGACGGTTGGCCAGCCAGTGACCGGCTCGCCGGTCACCGTATCGTTGGCCAACGGCCAGACCATCACTATCGATATCGGTAAAACCACGGGCACCGTCACCGCGATTGCACCGAACGACGCGCTCAACGGTCATGCGCCACTGACCAACTCGATTACTGGTGTAAGCGGCGGCAACTACGAAAACCTGGTCGCCGACAAAACCCCGGTTTCGACTAACGTCACTGACACCGTAGACACCACAACCCTCAGCCTGAGCGCGACTGATACCGTAGCTGAAGGCGGTTCGATTGTTTACACCGCGACGCTGACCAATGCTGCCGGCACACCCGTGACCGTCACGCTGAGCAACGGCTCGGTGATCACCATCGACGCCGGTAAAACCACCGGTTCCGTGACCGTCGCAGCTCCGGCCGATGACGTTTATAAAGACGCCGGCAAAGTTGAAGTCACCGTTAAAGATGCCGCTGGCGGTAACTTTGAGAACCTGGTGACCAATCCGGCTGCGGCCGTGACCAACGTCACCGATACCATCGACACCTCGACCGTTACGCTGAAGGCTGATCCATCCGCAGCTGAAGGTGGCACCGTCACTTACACCGCCACCGTCGGCCAACCAGTGACTGGCAGCGCGGTCATCGTGACCTTGGCCAACGGCCAAAACATCACCATCGACATCGGCAAAACCAGCGGGACCGTCACCGCGATTGCACCGAACGACGCGCTCAACGGTCACGCGCCACTGACCAACTCGATTACTGGTGTAAGCGGCGGCAACTACGAAAACCTGGTCGCCGACAAAACGCCGGTTTCGACTACGGTCACTGACACCGTTGATACCACCACGCTGAGCCTTGGCGCGACAGACTCGGTCGCTGAAGGTGGCCAGATCACCTACACCGCCACCCTGTCCAACGCGGCCGGCACACCCGTGACCGTCACCTTGAGCAATGGCTCGGTGATCACCATCGACGCTGGCAAAACTACCGGTTCCGTCACCGTCGCAGCTCCGGCCGATGACGTTTACAAAGATGCTGGCAAAGTTGAAGTCACTGTCAAAGACGCGGCTGGCGGTAACTTCGAGAACCTGGTGACCAATCCGGCTGCGGCCGTGACCAACGTCACTGACACCATCGACACCTCGACCGTTACCTTGAAGGCTGATCCATCGGCGGCTGAAGGTGGCACCGTCACTTACACCGCCACCGTCGGCCAACCAGTGACTGGCAGCGCGGTCATCGTGACCTTGGCCAACGGCCAAAACATCACCATCGACATCGGCAAAACCAGCGGGACCGTCACAGCCGTTGCACCGAACGACGCGTTGAACGGTCATGCGCCACTGACTAACTCGATCACCGACGTTAGCGGCGGTAACTACGAAAACCTGGTGGCCGACAAAACCCCGGTCAGCACCACTGTGACCGACACGGTTGATACCACCACGCTGAGCCTGAGCGCGACTGATACCGTAGCTGAAGGCGGTTCGATTGTTTACACCGCTACCTTGACCAACGCCGCTGGCACCCCGGTAACCGTGACCTTGTCGAACGGCTCGGTGATCACCATCGACGCCGGTAAAACCACGGGAACCGTAACGGTCGATGCACCAAAAGACGACGTCTACCTCGACGCCGGCAAGGTCAGCGCCACAATTACCACCGCGACCGGCGGCAATTTCGAAAGCCTCGTACCGAGCACGGCTGCGGCCGTGACCAACGTCACCGACACCATCGACACCTCGACCGTTACCTTGAAGGCTGATCCATCCGCGGCTGAAGGTGGCACCGTCACTTACACCGCGACGGTTGGCCAGCCAGTGACTGGCAGCGCGGTCATCGTGACCTTGGCCAACGGCCAGACCATCACGATCGACATCGGCAAAACCACCGGCACCGTGACCGCCATCGCGCCTAACGACGCGTTGAATGGTCATGCGCCGTTGACTAACTCGATTACGGGTGTAAGCGGCGGTAACTACGAAAACCTGGTCGCTGACAAGACACCGGTTTCGACCACGGTCACTGACACCGTAGACACCACAACCCTCAGCCTGAGCGCGACTGATACCGTAGCTGAAGGCGGTTCGATCATTTACACCGCCACCCTGACCAATGCGGCTGGCACCCCGGTAACCGTGACCTTGTCGAACGGCTCGGTGATCACCATCGATGCCGGTAAAACCACGGGCACCGTGACCGTCCCAGCGCCAGCCGATGACGTGTACAAAGATGCCGGCACCGTGCAGGCAACGATCACCAAAGCAACCGGCGGTAACTTCGAGAACCTGGCGACCAATCCGGCTGCGGCCGTGACCAACGTCACTGACACCATCGACACCTCAACCGTCACCCTGAAGGCTGATCCATCCGCAGCTGAAGGTGGCACCGTCACTTACACCGCGACGGTTGGCCAGCCTGTGACTGGCAGCGCGGTCATCGTGACCTTGGCCAATGGTCAAAACATCACGATCGACATCGGTAAAACCAGCGGGACCGTCACCGCGATTGCACCGAACGACGCCCTCAATGGTCATGCGCCACTGACCAACTCGATCAGCAACGTCAGCGGCGGCAACTACGAAAACCTGGTGGCCGACAAAACCCCGGTCAGCACCACTGTGACCGACACCATCGACACCACTAACCTGTCGTTGACCGCAACCAACACCGTCGCTGAAGGTGGCCAGATCACCTACATCGCCACCCTGACCAATGCGGCTGGCACCCCGGTAACCGTGACCTTGTCGAACGGCTCGGTGATCACCATCGATGCCGGCAAAACCACGGGCACCGTGACCGTCCCAGCGCCAGCCGATGACGTGTACAAAGACGCCGGCACCGTGCAGGCAACGATCACCAAAGCAACCGGTGGCAACTTCGAGAACCTGGCGACCAATCCGGCTGCGGCCGTGACCAACGTCACCGACACCATCGACACCTCGACCGTCACCCTGAAGGCTGATCCATCCGCGGCTGAAGGTGGCACCGTCACCTACACCGCCACCGTCGGCCAACCAGTGACTGGCAGCGCGGTCATCGTGACCTTGGCCAACGGCCAAAACATCACCATCGACATCGGCAAAACCAGCGGGACCGTCACCGCGATTGCACCGAACGACGCGCTCAACGGTCACGCGCCATTGACCAACTCGATCAGCAACGTCAGCGGCGGCAACTACGAAAACCTGGTGGCCGACAAAACCCCGGTCAGCACCACTGTGACCGACACCATCGACACCACTAACCTGTCGTTGACCGCAACCAACTCGGTGGCCGAAGGTGGTCAGATCACCTACACCGCCACTCTGACCAACGCGGCCGGCACCCCGGTAACCGTCACCCTGAGCAACGGCTCGGTGATCACCATCGACGCCGGTAAAACCACCGGCACCGTGACCGTCCCAGCGCCAGCCGATGACGTGTACAAAGATGCCGGCACCGTCCAGGCAACGATCACCAAAGCAACCGGCGGTAACTTCGAGAACCTGGCGACCAATCCGGCTGCGGCCGTGACCAACGTCACTGACACCATCGACACCTCGACCGTCACCCTGAAGGCTGATCCATCCGCGGCTGAAGGTGGCACCGTCACCTACACCGCCACCGTCGGCCAACCAGTGACTGGCAGCGCGGTCATCGTGACCTTGGCCAACGGCCAGACCATCACCATCGACATCGGCAAAACCACTGGCACCGTCACCGCGATTGCACCGAACGACGCGCTCAACGGTCATGCGCCATTGACCAACTCGATCAGCAACGTCAGCGGCGGCAATTACGAAAATCTGGTCGCCGACAAAACCCCGGTCAGCACCACTGTGACCGACACCATCGACACCACCAACCTGTCGTTGACCGCAACCAACACCGTCGCTGAAGGTGGCCAGATCACCTACACCGCCACCCTGACCAATGCGGCTGGCACCCCGGTAACCGTGACCTTGTCGAACGGCTCGGTGATCACCATCGATGCCGGTAAAACCACCGGTTCCGTGACCGTCCCAGCGCCGGCCGATGACGTCTATAAAGACGCCGGCAAAGTTGAAGTCACTGTCAAAGATGCCGCTGGCGGTAACTTCGAGAACCTGGTGACCAATCCGGCTGCGGCCGTGACCAACGTCACCGACACCATCGACACCTCGACCGTTACTCTGAAGGCTGATCCATCCGCGGCAGAAGGTGGCACCGTCACTTACACCGCGACGGTTGGCCAGCCTGTGACTGGCAGCGCGGTCATCGTGACCTTGGCCAATGGTCAAAACATCACGATCGACATCGGTAAAACCAGCGGGACCGTCACCGCGATTGCACCGAACGACGCGCTCAACGGTCACGCGCCATTGACCAACTCGATCAGCAACGTCAGCGGCGGCAATTACGAAAATCTGGTCGCCGACAAAACCCCGGTCAGCACCACTGTGACCGACACCATCGACACCACCAACCTGTCGTTGACCGCAACCAACACCGTCGCTGAAGGTGGCCAGATCACCTACACCGCCACCCTGACCAATGCGGCTGGCACCCCGGTAACCGTGACCTTGTCGAACGGCTCGGTGATCACCATCGACGCCGGTAAAACCACCGGCACCGTGACCGTCCCAGCGCCAGCCGATGACGTGTACAAAGATGCCGGCACCGTGCAGGCAACGATCACCAAAGCAACCGGCGGTAACTTCGAGAACCTGGCGACCAATCCGGCTGCGGCCGTGACCAACGTCACTGACACCATCGACACCTCAACCGTCACCCTGAAGGCTGATCCATCCGCAGCTGAAGGTGGCACCGTCACTTACACCGCGACGGTTGGCCAGCCTGTGACTGGCAGCGCGGTCATCGTGACCTTGGCCAATGGTCAAAACATCACGATCGACATCGGTAAAACCAGCGGGACCGTCACCGCGATTGCACCGAACGACGCCCTCAATGGTCATGCGCCACTGACCAACTCGATCAGCAACGTCAGCGGCGGCAACTACGAAAACCTGGTGGCCGACAAAACCCCGGTCAGCACCACTGTGACCGACACCATCGACACCACTAACCTGTCGTTGACCGCAACCAACACCGTCGCTGAAGGTGGCCAGATCACCTACATCGCCACCCTGACCAATGCGGCTGGCACCCCGGTAACCGTGACCTTGTCGAACGGCTCGGTGATCACCATCGACGCCGGTAAAACCACCGGCACCGTGACCGTCCCAGCGCCAGCCGATGACGTGTACAAAGATGCCGGCACCGTGCAGGCAACGATCACCAAAGCAACCGGCGGTAACTTCGAGAACCTGGCGACCAATCCGGCTGCGGCCGTGACCAACGTCACTGACACCATCGACACCTCAACCGTCACCCTGAAGGCTGATCCATCCGCAGCTGAAGGTGGCACCGTCACTTACACCGCGACGGTTGGCCAGCCTGTGACTGGCAGCGCGGTCATCGTGACCTTGGCCAATGGTCAAAACATCACGATCGACATCGGTAAAACCAGCGGGACCGTCACCGCGATTGCACCGAACGACGCCCTCAATGGTCATGCGCCACTGACCAACTCGATCAGCAACGTCAGCGGCGGCAACTACGAAAACCTGGTGGCCGACAAAACCCCGGTCAGCACCACTGTGACCGACACCATCGACACCACTAACCTGTCGTTGACCGCAACCAACACCGTCGCTGAAGGTGGCCAGATCACCTACATCGCCACCCTGACCAATGCTGCCGGCACCCCGGTAACCGTCACCCTGAGCAACGGCTCGGTGATCACCATCGACGCCGGTAAAACCACCGGCACCGTGACCGTCCCAGCGCCAGCCGATGACGTGTACAAGGATGCCGGCACCGTCCAGGCAACGATCACCAAAGCAACCGGCGGTAACTTCGAGAACCTGGCGACCAATCCGGCTGCGGCCGTGACCAACGTCACTGACACCATCGACACCTCAACCGTCACCCTGAAGGCTGATCCATCCGCAGCTGAAGGTGGCACCGTCACTTACACCGCGACGGTTGGCCAGCCTGTGACTGGCAGCGCGGTCATCGTGACCTTGGCCAATGGTCAAAACATCACGATCGACATCGGTAAAACCAGCGGGACCGTCACCGCGATTGCACCGAACGACGCGCTCAACGGTCACGCGCCATTGACCAACTCGATCAGCAACGTCAGCGGCGGCAATTACGAAAATCTGGTCGCCGACAAAACCCCGGTCAGCACCACTGTGACCGACACCATCGACACCACCAACCTGTCGTTGACCGCAACCAACACCGTCGCTGAAGGTGGCCAGATCACCTACACCGCCACCCTGACCAATGCGGCTGGCACCCCGGTAACCGTGACCTTGTCGAACGGCTCGGTGATCACCATCGATGCCGGTAAAACCACCGGTTCCGTGACCGTCCCAGCGCCGGCCGATGACGTCTATAAAGACGCCGGCAAAGTTGAAGTCACTGTCAAAGATGCCGCTGGCGGTAACTTCGAGAACCTGGTGACCAATCCGGCTGCGGCCGTGACCAACGTCACCGACACCATCGACACCTCGACCGTTACTCTGAAGGCTGATCCATCCGCGGCAGAAGGTGGCACCGTCACTTACACCGCCACCGTCGGCCAGCCAGTGACTGGCTCGCCAGTCACCGTAACCTTGGCCAACGGCCAGACCATCACAATCGACATCGGTAAAACCAGCGGCACCGTTAACGCTGTTGCACCGAACGATGCCCTCAACGGTCATGCGCCACTGACCAACTCGATCACCAACGTGAGCGGCGGCAATTACGAAAACCTGGTGGCCGACAAGACGCCGGTTTCGACTAACGTCACTGACACCATCGACACCACCAACCTGTCGTTGACCGCAACCAACACCGTCGCTGAAGGTGGCCAGATCACCTACACCGCCACCCTGACCAATGCGGCTGGCACCCCGGTAACCGTGACCTTGTCGAACGGCTCGGTGATCACCATCGATGCCGGTAAAACCACCGGTTCCGTGACCGTCCCAGCGCCGGCCGATGACGTGTACAAAGATGCCGGCACCGTGCAGGCAACGATCACCAAAGCAACCGGCGGTAACTTCGAGAACCTGGCGACCAATCCGGCTGCGGCCGTGACCAACGTCACTGACACCATCGACACCTCAACCGTCACCCTGAAGGCTGATCCATCCGCAGCTGAAGGTGGCACCGTCACTTACACCGCGACGGTTGGCCAGCCTGTGACTGGCAGCGCGGTCATCGTGACCTTGGCCAATGGTCAAAACATCACGATCGACATCGGTAAAACCAGCGGGACCGTCACCGCGATTGCACCGAACGACGCCCTCAATGGTCATGCGCCACTGACCAACTCGATCAGCAACGTCAGCGGCGGCAACTACGAAAACCTGGTGGCCGACAAAACCCCGGTCAGCACCACTGTGACCGACACCATCGACACCACCAACCTGTCGTTGACCGCAACCAACACCGTCGCTGAAGGTGGCCAGATCACCTACACCGCAACCCTGACCAATGCGGCTGGCACCCCGGTAACCGTGACCTTGTCGAACGGCTCGGTGATTACCATCGATGCCGGTAAAACCACGGGCACCGTGACCGTCCCAGCGCCAGCCGATGACGTGTACAAAGACGCCGGCACCGTGCAGGCAACGATCACCAAAGCAACCGGTGGCAACTTCGAGAACCTGGCGACCAATCCGGCTGCGGCCGTGACCAACGTCACCGACACCATCGACACCTCGACCGTCACCCTGAAGGCTGATCCATCCGCGGCTGAAGGTGGCACCGTCACTTACACCGCCACAGTCGGCCAACCAGTGACTGGCAGCCCGGTTACCGTGACCTTGGCCAACGGCCAAAACATCACCATCGATATCGGTAAAACCACGGGCACCGTCACCGCGATTGCACCGAACGACGCGCTCAACGGTCATGCGCCACTGACCAACTCGATTACTGGTGTAAGCGGCGGCAACTACGAAAACCTGGTCGCCGACAAAACCCCGGTTTCGACTAACGTCACTGACACCATCGACACCACCAACCTGTCGTTGACCGCAACCAACACCGTCGCTGAAGGTGGCCAGATCACCTACACCGCCACCCTGACCAACGCGGCTGGCACCCCGGTAACCGTGACCTTGTCGAACGGCTCGGTGATCACCATCGATGCCGGTAAAACCACGGGCACCGTGACCGTCGCGGCTCCGGCCGATGACGTTTACATCGACGCCGGCAAGGTCAGCACCTCGATCACCAATGCCACCGGTGGTAACTTCGAGAACCTGGCCACCAGCAACACGCCTGCCGTGACCAACGTCACCGATACCATCGATAAAACCGAAGTCAGCATCACCGGCAGCACCTCGGTGACTGAAGGCCAGACCGCCAGCTACACCGTCAACCTGACGCACCCGGCGCAAACCGACGTGACGCTGAAAATCGTCTACAGCGGCACTGCCACCGACGGTTCAGACTTCACCGGCGTGTACACCGTGAAAATCCCGGCCGGTGCCAGCACCGCCACCTTCAACGTGGCGACCCTTGACGACAAGATCACCGAAAACACTGAAAATTTCGTGGTCAAGATCGACTCGGCTACGGGCGGCAACTTCGAGAGCCTGGCAGTCAGCGCCACCAACGGCAGCGTCAGCACGACGATCATCGACAACGATGCGCCGCCGGTCATCGACCTCGATGCCAACAACTCCAGCGGCGCCACCGGTGCCGATTACAAGGTGACGTTCACCGAAGGCACCACTGGCCAGGGTGTGTCGATTGCCGACACCGACCTGAAAATCACCGACCCGGACAGCACCATGCTGACCGGCGCCACCATCGTGCTGACCAACCGTCAGGACGGCGATGCGCTGAACCTGGGCAACAGCGTCAACGGCATCACCATCAATGCCAACAGCACCAATGGCACTGTCACGCTGACCCTGTCGGGCAACGCGACGCTCGCTGATTACATGCAGCAGATCAAGAACATCAGCTTCACTAACAGCAGCCACGACCCAAGCACCGTGCCACGGATCATCACCGTGACCGTGACCGATGGCGGCAATTACTCGAATGTCGCGACCACCACCGTCAACGTGGTGGCCGTGAACGACGCGCCAACGGCTGCACCGGTTAACGTCACCGGCACCGAAGACACCCCGCTGATCCTCGGCTGGTCGACCTTCGGCGTCAGCGATGTCGACAGTCCGGCCGCGAGCCTGGGTGTGAAAATCACCGGCCTGCCGGGCGACGGCAAGTTGCAGTACCTGAACGGCTCGACCTGGACCGACGTCACCGTCAACCAGACCGTCACCAAAGCTGACATCGACGCTGGCAAGCTGCGCTTCACCCCGGATGCCAATGAATCCGGCACTAACGGCTACGGTGGCACTGGCCTGGGCAACAATCAGGCGGACTACGCGCAGATCAAGTTCCAGCCAACTGACGGCCAACTGCTGGGCAACACCGGCACGGTGAAAATCGACATCACCCCGGTCGCCGATGCACCGTCCCTGAACGTTGCGGACAACAGCGTCAAATCCACCGGACTGGTCAAGGAAGTCTGGACCGGCCTGTCGGGCCTCGGTACCGATGGCAGCGGCGCACCGACCGCCACGCTCAAATCGGTCATCGATGCCGCCGGTACGCCAAACACCATCGGCAACGTCACTAACGTGCAGTCCGACGGCAGCGTGGCCGCCGGTACGGCGTCGAAAACCTTCGGCCTGATCTACCTCGAAGCCGGCAAAACCTACACCTTCACCGGTACCGGCGATGACAGCCTGTTGGTGACCGTCGGCGGCAAAAACGTCGCGGCCACCACGTGGGGCGCGGGCGGTCAGTTGAGCGGCTCGTTCACCCCGACCACCAGCGGCTACTACACCCTGGACATCTACCACCACAACCAGAACGGCCCGGGCAGCTATGACGTCAACCTGTCGGTCAATGGCGGCACCGCCATCGACCTGAGCAGTGCCGGCGTGCCGCTGTACACCGGCGTGGCGGATCTGGCGGCGGCTGGCGTGACGGTTTCCGACCTGCACGGCACCAATGGCGAAGGCTACTACGACGGCTACAAACTCAACGAAGGCTTCGAAGGCACCAACGTTCACCTGTCCGCGATCAATACTGCACTGACCGACACCGACGGCTCCGAAAGCCTGAGCGTGAAAATCAGCGGTATCCCGGCAGGCTCGGTCCTTACCGATGGCGCCGGTCACACCTTCACCGCCACTGCGACCGCCGGCGAAGCCAACGTCACCGGCTGGAACCTCGGCACGCTGACCGTCACCCCGCCGACCTACTTCAACGGCCAGTTCAACCTGACCGTTACCTCGACTTCCACCGAGGCGCTGGGCGGTTCTGCCATCACCACGGCGCAGATCCCGGTTACCGTTTACCCGGCGACGTACAACGCGATCACCGCCACGGCAGCCAGTGACACCATCACCGGCACCGACGGCAACGACATCATGATCGCCGACATCGGCGGCCTGACCGTGGTGCCGGGCACCAACTACAACATCGCCTTCATGGTCGACGTCGGGCAGCATGAGGGCGGCGTCGATCAGCGCGGCCAAGGACTCGCTGACGTCGGTGTTCAACACCCTGAAGCAGAGCATGGGCGGCAACTCGGGCACCGTGAACATCTTCCTCGCAGACTTCGATACCCAGGTCAACAAGTCGGTGTCGGTCAACCTGAACGATCCGAATGCGCTGGCTACCCTCAAGACAGTCCTGGACTCGATGTCGTCCGGCGGCGGTACCAACTACGAGGACGTGTTCAAAACCACGGCCAACTGGTTCCAGAGCGCTGATGCCGTGGCTAACACTGGGGCGAAGAACCTCACGTACTTCATCACTGACGGCCAGCCGACCTACTACCAGAGCGGCGAGCAGACCAACCCGACGCTGTACGGCAGCGTGAAGCTCGACGATGTGGTGAAAACCAGCAACTACAAGACCGGCGACACCTTCAGCACGTACATCGACAGCACGCACTACTTCACCATCAGCAGCAACGGTGCGGCGCAGTTGCAGACGTACACGTCGAAATGGGGCTGGAGCACCTCCAACCTGGGCACCGTTCACGCTCAGGGCGACGGCACCTACGAGTTGTCGAACCTGGCGGGCAGCGGCAACAGTACCAGCCAGACCACCGTCGACAACGCCAACAGCAGCTTCGCGATACTGAACGGTCTGTCGCATGTCGACGCCATCGGCATCAACAGCGGTGTGGGCCTCAGCGACCTGAAACCATACGACTCGGACAATAACCCGCAAACCAACATCGACCCGAAAGACCTGGCCAACTCGATCATCGGTCACACCGAAGCGACGCTGCCAGGTTCCGACACGGTCAGCGGCGGTGACGGCAATGACATCCTGTTCGGCGACCTGGTGAGCTTCACCGGCATCGCCGGCGAGGGCTACCAGGCCATGCAGGCGTTCGTCGCCCAGCAAACCGGCGTGGACGTCAGCAAAGTCACCACCAGCAACGTGCACCAGTTCATCACCGAGCACTACACCGCGTTCGACGTGTCCGGCGCCCATGACGGCAACGACACGCTGCTCGGCGGCGCAGGCAATGACATTCTCTTCGGCCAGGGTGGCGACGACGTCCTCGATGGCGGCAAGGGCAATGACATCCTGCTCGGCGGCACCGGTAACGACACGCTGATCGGCGGTCCGGGCAACGACACCCTGATTGGCGGCGCGGGTGCCGACACCTTCGTCTGGAAGGCCGGCGACACCGGCAACGACGTGATCAAGGACTTCAATGCAGGCGAAGGCGACCGCATCGACCTGCGTGATTTGCTGCAGGGCGAGACCGGTAGCACCATCGACAACTTCCTGAAGATCACCACCGTTGATGGTGTGTCGTCGCTGCAAGTCAGCTCGGCGGGCAAGCTCAACTCCACAGACGCTGTGGCGGCGGCCCCGGACGTGACGATCAAACTGGAAGGCAACAACTGGTCCACCGCCAACATTCACTCGTTGATTGCCGGCAGTGACCCAACCATCAAAGTCGACCACAACAACACCTGATCCAACGTAAAACGGCCGCCCTTCTGGGGCGGCCGTCACGTTTGCGCCCATCTCACCGGTGACGATTGCGTCGCCGCACCGCATACTCGCCTGCGTTGGCTATGCTGCTGACAGCATGACGCCGGTCCATTTCTGAGGGATGCTCAATGTTTTACGTGCAACGCGATGCGCAAGGTCAATTGGTGCGCGTGGAAGCCGCGGCCTACGCCGAGGCCACGGAAACACTGCCGGCTGATCATCACGAAATTCAGGCCTGGTACGCCAACGAAGTGATGGAAACCAGCCTCAAACAGCTTAAGCAGAGCGACCTGGAAATGATCCGGGTACTCGACGACTTGATTCAGGTGCTGACCAGCAAAGGCGTGATCCGTGTCACCGACCTGCCGGCCGCCGCACAAGCCAAACTGATGGACCGGACCCAGGCCCGGGAAGCGCTGGGCGGGTTGAGCCATTTGATCGATGATGATGAGACGGGGTTGATCTAAGCCTCCGGTAAAAGCAAAAGATCGCAGCCCAACAATGCTAAGTGAGCGCTAAGCCTGGGGCTGAGTCTGAATCGGCGGCGATTCAAGGTGATCCAGCGCCCGCTCTACCAACAAATGAACCCCATCGGCCATTCGGCTAAGCGCCAACGCGACGCAACGGCGTGAGCCATCGACATCGTCTGCGAGGTCGGCGGCGATGGCGCTGATGGATAAAGAGTCTTCGGAGGCGTTGGCCAACAGGGCTTCAATGTCGACGTCGGGGGAGACGGTGAAGAGCTTGCCTTTGCGGGGCTCCGGGGGATTCGGCGTTACCTTGAACATGTTGTATCTCCATCTGTGTATTGGGAGCTACTACCGTTCGCTTGCACGCGAATAGGGTGGCAGCTGTGCGCGAGTGTGCAAGACCGGGCAGACGGACCCCGGCAGATAGTTCCCGAAAGAAAGATCTCCCACGCACAGCCGCCATAACAGAAACTACGAGCATCAGTTTGCTCGCCAAGTAACCATGGCGTTGCGCGTCGTCTTTTACCCGGACTTGCACGTCCGTGTCACCGATTTTTCAGTGACAAAGCCAGACTAGCCTTGGCTTTTGGACGAAACAAGTTCACCAACACCGCTACAACTTGAAGGAAATCTCCTAGGACCTTGTGGCGTCAGCCGAATACTCCGGCGCCTGTGCTGACGCCTTCGCGAGCAAGCCCGCTCCCACAGTTGATCTTCAGTGAACACATAATGTGTGAACGACTGAGCTCTAATGTGGGAGCGGGCTTGCTCGCGAAGACGGCCTCATTGACGACTCAACTATAAAGCCTTACTTCCAGGGCTTAGGCTCACCAAACAACTGCCCCTGAACCCCATACAACCCCATCTCGCGAATCACCGACAACTCGCCTTCAGTCTCGACCCGCTCGGCAATCAACGGCAGATCGATGCTGTGCGCTGCTCGCTGAATCGCCTCGATGAACAAACGCTTGTCACTTTCCAGATCAATCGCCCGAATGTAGCTGCCATCAATCTTCAAATACGCCAAGCCCAGTCGCGCCAGGTTACCGATCATGCTGAACCGTCCACCAAAGCGCTGCAGGCTCAGGGAGAACCCAAGCTCGCGCAGGCGTCGGGTCAACTGTTCCAGCACCGCTTGCTCCGGCAATTGCTCCTCACCAATCTCCAGGGTCAGCCGCTCACCCTGATCTGAATGCTGGCGCAGGATTTCAAAAATTTTATTCAGCGCCTGCGGGTCCGCCAGCGTCGCCGAAGACAGGTTCAGCGCCAGCGACTCTTCATGCCCGGCCATTTGCCCAAGCACCAATTCCAACATCAGCCGATCCAGTCGTGCCGTCCAGCCAAAGCGCTCCAGCCACGGCAGGAAACGCCCAGCGGGAATGGTCTGGCCCTGATCATCGATCAATCGCGACAGCACTTTGTAATGCAGCACCAGCGCGGTGTCCTGACTGGCTACGACCGGCTGGAAGTACAACTCAAACCGCTGCTGATTCAACGCCCTATCCAGCAGTTTGTGCCACGCATGATGGTCATCGCCGACACTGGCCGAAGCACTGTGATCCAGACACGCCCAGCTCTGTTCGCCCTGACCTTCGGCCTGCGCCAGCGCCTGATCCGCCAGCCCGAGCACCGCTTGCGGCGAGTCGCCATGAACAAATGGCGCCAACCCGATAGACGCCACGGAAGCCACGTCGGTCGCACCGGTCGCATGCAAACTGGCCAATGCGCTGTCGAGGTTCTGCGCCAGTTGCAGCGCTTCTTCACGCACCAGTCCCGGCGCCAGCACGGCGAATTCACCACCGCGAATCCGGGTGACGAGGTTCTGGGTTTCCGGGTACTTGGCACACTCGCGGGACAACTGCTCGCCCACTGCTTTCAACAAATCATCGGTGCGCTGACCACCCAGACGCTGGTTCAAACCGGCCAGATCCTTGACCCGCAACAACAGCAGATAACCGGAACTGGCCTGCTCCGGGTTGCTCACCCGGGCGTTCAATTGCATTTCGAAATAGCGTCGGTTGGCCAGGCCCGTGAGGTTGTCCTGATAGGACTCGATGCGCAGTTTTTCACTGCGCTCGGCCTGTTCCTGGAACAGCGCCTTGAGCTTCTCGACCATCTGGTTCATCGCTTGCACCACCCGGCGCAATTCCGGTGTGCGCGGCAGCTCCGGCAGGCTGAGGAATTCGCGACGGGCGATGGCGTGGGATTGCTTGACCATGTAGTCCAGCGGTTTCAATTGCCGGCGCAACAACAGCGCACCCAACACCGCACTCACCGCGCCACAGATCAGCAACCAGCCCAGGCTACCCAGCGCGCTCTGCCAAAGCTTGGCCAGGGCAAACATCGGATGGCTGACCACCTCGACTCGCGCCGCCTGCTCCCAGCCACGGCTGACCAGCGCATCACCACCCGCGGCTTCGAGGCCGATCAATTTGATGAACCAGTCCGGCACGTTGTTCACCGCCGGAATACCGCTGCGATCGACGATGGTTTTATCAGTCTTGAGGTCAACCACACGGATGCTCGCGTAGTAGCCGCTGTCGAAGATCGAACTGACCAGCAACTCGACCATCGCCGGGTCGTCGATGTTCGGTGTCAGGGACAGCGCCAGCGCCGTGGCCGCGTCCTGGGCGTGGGAACGCAACTGATTGACGTACTGGGTGCGCGAGCTCTCCAGGCTGACCATGAAGCTGCCGGTGAAGGCGACCACAAGGAACAGACAGATAGCGATCAACAGCTGTTTGAACAAAGACATCTAAGCGCGTGCTCCTAGTTAGTCGTCTCGACCGGAAATCCTTCGGCCTGCATTTTCTTCAACACATCCTGCCAACGGGACAGGCGCTTGGTGTCACCGACTTTCTTGTTGCCCTTGGCGCCAGGCAGGTACAAGCCTTCGGCATTGAAAGAGTAGACCGGCAGCAAATCGGTTCGCTGGCTGGCCGGCTTGATCTCGTTGATCAGACTGTCGAGCACCAGCGGCATGGCCTCAGGCGTCGAATAGTAGGTCAACACCATGTGCGCCCGGTTCAGGCGCAATGCCTTGACGTAGGTGATGCGCAGCTTGTCACTGGAAACACCGAGATGGCGCAGGCTGAAGTACTTGGCGATGGCGTAGTCTTCGCAGTCGCCGGCGCCCTTCCACAAGGCTTCGATGGGGGTTGCCCAATAATCTTCCTGATGCCACAGGTCGATGTCTTCTTCGTAGCGCATTTGCTTGTTGAAGAACAGATTGACCACTTTGAGCTGTTCCAGCTCGCCGACCTGTTTCTGGGTAGCCAACAAATGCTGCCAGGCATCGATGCGTTGCTGCCCCTCGCCCAAAGGCCCATACAACGCCTGGGCACGACGGCTGATCAGGGAAAAATCCCAATCGGCATGCAACCCGCCCAGCATGACGCCGGCCAGCAGCAGCGCGCAGCACAACCAGCGCAACATCCGAGGGATCGCGAAACGTACCGCCAATGCGAGGCATCCAGGGTAGGCAGGAGGGAATCGGTTGATGGTGAAGGTTAGCCCGACAAAAGACAATGGCACGGTGCAATCACTCACGACGCGCTAAACTTTGAATGGTGGGCGTCATGAAAAAATTCGTCCGCACGAGGCCGAGCCTTGAGACAATCCTCTACACGGTTTGACAACCTGTACAGCAGTCACTAGTGTCCATTTGGATCCAAAACCAACTTCAGTCAATCAGGGTGCGTTGTCGTGACACAGAAGCCCAATCCTCTGAACAGCATCAAGGTCAACGGGCCGATTCCCGCTCACCTGGCACGCTCGGTGATCGAAGAAACCCTGCGCTCAGCCATCCTCGACGGTCGCATTCCCTGCGGCACGGCCCTGCGTCAGCAAGATTTGGCCGACTTGTTCGGCGTCAGCCGCATGCCGGTGCGCGAAGCCTTGCGCCAACTCGAAGCGCAAGCGTTGCTCAATGTAGTCGCTCATAAAGGCGCCGTGGTCGCAGCGCTGGTTCAAGGCGATGCCACAGAAACCTATGAATTGCGGATCCTGCTGGAAGCCGAAGCACTGCGTCGTTCAATCCCTTTGCTCGAAGCTGCAGATTTCGAACTGGCAGCCCGCTACATCGACGAACTGGAAACCGAGCACAACTACACCGAGATTGGCCGGCTCAACCGCCTGTTCCACATGGCGCTGTACAGCAAGGCGCCAAATCGTCGGCTGTTACGACTGGTCGAAGACGGGTTGAACGAAGAAGAACGCTTCCTGCGTTTCAACCTCGAGGCGATGGGCCTGGGCAAATTGTCCCAGGAAGATCACCGGGAGCTGCTGCGAGCCGCCGAAGAGCGGGACATCGAACGCTCGGTCAAACTGCTCGAACATCACCTCAACCGAGGCGTCGAGGTCATCACGCGCTACCTCAATAGCACTGCCGCCCAGAGCAGGAAAACCTCGAAGTAAACCGCAACCACCCACGTGAGCGAGCACACTGAATGTGTTCGCCGCGCAGCTGCAACATTTGGCTGACTCCCGTCCTGGGCTACTCGGCGAATAATCTTCTTACAAATCCCCTTTTGCTCTTCCCGGGCCGGTATTGCGATGCCGCTCCTGCCGTTCTTGGCCCTGCCGTGTAATGCCCTCCCGAGCCCGATAATTGCACCCCAAGAATGACGCACCAACGATAGCGGCGGCCGTCGTTTACGCTCACTCTTGGGTCTGCCAACCCAATAATGACGGACGGCGCACCGCACCTGCGGGGCAGTCGCCGCACCAAGAACCTACGGAAGGAGTCTTGCCACGGGAAAGGAAGTAGATGGTGTATTCCCGGCCAACTTCCCCCTCAGATCAAACCAACGAACTCAGTTATAAAGTTGCTTTGAGTGAGGTATTCACTCTCTTATTCGATTCTGACTTATATAAGCCGGAAGGAGCAACTTCACCCCTATAAAACTCAAATAAAAAGTTTTATTGGAACTTGTCGCGCCCGCGAAAGTTGAACTTTCAAATAAAATAAAAATAACTTGCCGGGAACTTTATTGATGTATTAGTTTTTCTCCGCCGCTACCGGATCCGAGCAAGCAATGCTCAGGCACGAGTGCCCGCGGCGCTCTACCTGGAACTGTTCCACCACTCCTACACATCAATTCGATTGAGGCCTGCGCTCGCCCCTATAAAACATTAACTAACCATCGCTTATTGATTCGTTACAACCCACGGTATTCCAACAACTTATAGGCTCGCCCATGAAACCGACTAAAGACCGTCTCAATCAAAAGAAAGCCGAACTTAGCGCTCACCCGATCTTTGGCGAAATACATTCGTTGTCAATCTTGCAGCGCTTCATGGAAACCCATGTCTTTGCCGTTTGGGACTTCATGTCGCTGACCAAGCGCCTGCAGCAGGAACTGACCTGCGTGCAACTGCCCTGGCTGCCACCGCGAGACCCACAAGCGGCGCGGTTGATAAACGAAATTGTGCTGGGTGAAGAGTCCGACGATCGTCCCGCCAATGGTCACTACAGCCATTTCGAGTTGTACCTGGATGCGATGCGCGAAGTCGGTGCAAGCACCGCAGCGGTGGAGCGCTTCGTGGCGTTGCAAAAAGAAGGCGTGAGTTATGACGTGGCGCTGCAAAGTGTGAACGTCGATCCGGCTGCCGCACAGTTCGTGCGCAACACCTTGCACACCGCGCTGCATGCGCCGGGTCATAGCGTGGCAGCGGTGTTTCTGCATGGCCGGGAAAGCGTGATCCCGCAGATGTTCCAGCGGATTCTCGACGATTGGGGCATTGGTCTCGACCAGGCGCCGACCTTCCGTTACTACCTGGAACGCCACATCGAAGTCGACTCCGAAGACCACGGCCCGGCCGCCGAAAAGCTCCTCGCCCGGTTGGTCGATGGCGACCCGCAACGTCAGGAAGACGTTTACGCCAGCGCCATCGCCGCTGTGGAAAGCCGCATTGCCTTGTGGGATGGCTTGCGCGTCAGCATGAGCGAAACCGTCGGCGAGGTGAGCGCATGAACGCCGCTGACTACCAATCCTTCGCTGACGCCTGGGAAAGCCGCGCGACCATCCGCACCCGCCCCCGGCGTGTGCTGGAGAACGACGACAAGCTGATCTATCCGTTGAGTCGCCAGCCATTGGTGCTGAGCGAAACCTTCCTGCGCGAGTGCCCCGAACAACGGGACTTCGCCCTGGTGCAGACGCTCTACAAGTTCATCAACGACGTGGTGATTTTCGAAACCGAGATCGTCGACAAGACCGCCCGTAGCATCGCTAAAAATCGTTTCGCCGTGGCTTTCCCGTTCGCTTGCCGCTACGACGCCATGACCGTGGTGGTGGACGAGGATTACCACGCCTTGGTGGCGATGGATTTCATGCAGCAGACCGTTGCCATGACCGGTATCACGCCGATTGAACTGCCGGATGAAATCGAGCTGAGCCGAGCGATACCAGCGGCCGTGGCACTCGCTCCGGAACACCTGCGCAGCGCCGTGGAATTAATCTGCGTGGCCATCGCCGAAAACACCGTGACCGGCGATGTGGCGGCATTCGCCAAGGACGACACGGTCAAGCAGTCGATCAAGGGGCTTATGGCCGACCACTTGCTGGACGAGGGCCGCCACTCAAGTTTCTGGGCACGACTGGTGCGCATCTACTGGCACACCGCGAGCGAAGCCGACCGTCAGTGTATCGCCCAGATCCTGCCGGTGTTCATCGGCCACTACCTGACCAACGATATTCAGAAGTCCTTCGACTTCCGGTTGATCGAGTCCTTGCAGATCAGCGACGCCGCGCGCCGGGCACTCAAGAGCGAAGTGTCGGGGCTGGCCTTCCCGATCAATCGCCATCACCCGCTGGTCGCCAACATCGTGCGGTTTTTCCGCAGCAGTTCGCTGCTTGATTCGCCATGCGTTCAAGCAGCCCTGAGCGACTACCTGGTTTAACGAGGAGAACATCATGAGACGTCTCGACATTGTGCTCATTGGACAAAGCCAGGCCTTGACCGACCTGGCGCTAGAGCTCGAACAACATGGACATTCACTGGTGCGCACCGCCGCTTTTGGTGAGCGAACGTTGGGCAACGTCGACCTACTGATCGACGATGACAGCCTGGTCTTTAGCGACCTCGGCGATGTGCCGCGACTGACGCTACAGCTGGGTCTCGGTTTGCCTGAGTCCACCGGACTGCCAACCCTGGACTTGCTGTGCTCATATGATTCGGCGCTGTTTACTCGCGTGCCGATTGCCGAAGAACCTAGCGGCAATGGCCAGGCATTACGCCTGCGAGCGGTGGCAGAATTGGTGGACCATGTGGCACTGCTGGTTAGTCGCTTCTCACGGGATACCGAGTATTTTCGGTGCACCGAGCCGACAGCACCCGCGCACTTCGAGCGCGTGGAAAATCTGCTGTATCTAGAGCAACTGGCCTTCGTCCATCAGCTCAACCTCACCGCTCAACCCGAACTGCTGCGACTGGGCCGGATCCCGATGATCGAGCGGCTTGAGCAGCGCTTTATCGAATGCGCCGAACGACCTGCGCTGAACATCGCCGGCATGTCGCTCAGTTACCGTCAATTGCATGCCCACAGCCGCGCTATCCAGCAGCGTTTACAGCCGCTGCTCGATCAACATCAGGGCTCGTTGGTGGTGGGCATCTGTCTGCCGAAATGCAGCGCGTTGTATGCAGGGATTCTGGCGATTCTCGGCAGTGGCGCGGTGTACTTGCCGCTGGAGCCGAGCCATCCGCTGCAACGTCAGCAGTACATTCTGCAGAACGCCGGGGCGGTGTTGTTGCTCCACGATGGTGAGCATCCGCTCGCCGCCGAGATGCCAGCGCTGGACATCAGCCGCATCGACCTCAATGACGTCAATCTTGATCAACCATTGATGCGTCAGCGACCGGCTCTCGATGCGCCGTGCATGGCACTCTACACCTCGGGCACCACCGGGCACCCGAAAGGCGTGCTGCTCAGCCAGGCCAACCTCGCGCACTTCACCGCGTGGTACGCCGACTATGTGCAACTGACCGAGCAGAGTCGGGTATTGCAGTTTTCATCGCTGAGTTTTGACTCGTCACTGATCGATATTTTCCCAACCCTGCTGCAGGGCGCCGAGCTAGTCGTACCCAATGACGATCAACGTCGTGACCCGCTGCAATTGGTGGCGCTGATCCGTCATCAACAACTGAGCCACGCCTTCTTGCCCCCGGCGCTGCTGAGCATTCTGCCGCTGGAGCAGTTGCAGGTGCTGGATCACGTCATGACCGGCGGCGACGTCTGCGAACCCTACGTCATCGAGCAACTCACGCGACAGGGCAACCTCTACAACCTCTACGGCCCGACCGAAGCCACGGTGCTGATCACCGCGCGACAGCTGCGGCCCGGCGACAACAACCGCACCCTCGGCGGCCCGATTGCCAACAGCCAGGTGCTGATTCTCGATGAGGGCTTTCAACCGGTCGCCGAGCAGAGCGTCGGTGAGTTGTACATCGTCGGCCCTGGTGTGTGCCTGGGTTATCTGAACAACCCGCAGCAGACCGCCGAGCGCTATCTGAACCTGAGCTTGCCGAACGGCGAAAGCCTGCGCGCCTACCGCACCGGCGACATGGCGAAGTGGACCCGCGATGGCATCGAGCTCTGCGGGCGACGGGACAATCAGGTGAAGATCCGCGGCTTCCGGGTCGAGCCGGAAGAGATCGAGCGCTGCCTGCGGGACAGCCAGTTATACCGGCAAGTGGCGGTAGTCATCGACAGCCATCGACGGATTCTGGCCTTCCTCGCCCAGCCTCAGGAAGACCAACCCGGCACCGCGCGCGAAGCGCTGAAGGCCCACGCCGTGCAATTCCTGCCGGACTACATGCAGCCCGGCGCCTGGACTGAACTGGCGAGCATGCCGTTCGCGAGTAACGGCAAAGTTGATCGCAAGGCGCTGCTGGCATTGCCGGTGAACGTGCTGGAAAACAGCGCCCGCCGGTTACCCGCTAGTGCCGATGAAGCGCTGTTGCTGGAGATCTGGGCCGAGTTGCTGGAGCTGCCGGCGAGCGATATTTCCACCGACGAAAGTTTCTTCAACCTCGGCGGTCACGTCGATCCTGCTGTCGCGAATGTTGCTGCGTTTGCGCGAGGAGTTCGGTCGCAGCATCTCGATCAACCGATTCATCGAATTGCCGACCATCGCGAAACTGGCGACGCTGGTGCGCGGTTCGGGTACCGAAGAAGTGTTGAGCGAACAGGCCATGGCCGATGCTTTCCGCGAGCTGGATGTGCAGCCGCTACCGGTCAGTCGTATGGGCGATGTGCATAAGGTGATCGTCACCGGCGCCAACAGCTTTGTCGGCGTGCACATCGTCGAGGCGTTGCTCGCGTGGGGGGCCACTGAGGTCGCCTGCCTGGTGCGCGACGGTGGCGGGCAATCGGCGGCGGAACGCTTTGCCCACGCGTTACGCGAGAACCGTCTGGAGCATCTGGACTTGAGCCGGGTGCGGGTTTACGCGGCGGACATTACGCGTCCGTCCTTGGGGCTTGCCGTTGATGTCTACGAGCGACTGGACCGGGAGTTCGGCGCGTTGGTGCACAACGCGGCCAACGTCAATCACGTGCTCGATTACGAGTCTCTGGCGCGGGACAACGTCGAGCCGATTTTCGAGTGTCTGCGTTTGTGTGAGGGGCGCAGCAAGAAGATCTTCAACTTCGTCTCGACGCTCTCGGCGTCCAGCACGATTTCTGACGATGGCCGAGTGCTCGAATTACCGGCCGCGCAGACGCCGCCGATTTACATCAAGAACGGCTACAACCTGTCCAAGTGGGTCGGCGAGCGGATCCTGGAGCGGGCACGGGAACGCGGTGTGCGGGTCAATCTGTATCGCCCCGGCAACATCAGTTTCAACAGCCTCACCGGCGTCTGCCAACCGCACAAAAATCGTTTGATGCTGATGCTCAAGGGCTCGATCCAGCTCGGCCAGGTGCCGGAGTTCACGCTGAACTTCGACCTGATGCCGGTGGACTTCCTCGCCCGTTTCATTGCCTTCCACGCCAGCCGTTATCAGCCGGAACACGCGGTGTTCAACCTGCACAACCCCGAGCCACTGAGTTGGGACGCCTACGTGGATTCGTTTCGCGAAGCAGGCCGGCAGTTTTCGATGGTCAGCGTCGCCGACTGGCAACAGCAACTGGGCCGGGTCGACAGCGACAACGCGCTGTTCGGCGTACTGGGGTTCTACCTAAACGGCTTCGAGGAAGACATCGGCGATATCTCGATGATCGGCCACGACAACGCCCAGGCCGGTGTCCGACAAATGGGCGCGCACTACCCGGAAAAATCCCCGGCGCTGCTGCGTCGCGGCTGCGACTACCTCAAAGAAATCAATTTCATCTGACCCACCCAACTGGAGCAAGACCATGACAACTCTGCAACCCGATACCCTGATCAAAAATCCTCACGGCTGCCATGTGGCGTCTTCGGTGGATGTGCCGGCGGACGCTTTGAAAGTCTGGGAGGTAGTCGGTAACTTTGCTGGCTTTGATCAATTCATCCCGGCGCTGTCGCACATCGAAATGACCGGTGAAGGCGTGTCGTCCCTGCGTAAGAAAGTCTTCAAGGACGGCAACCTGGTGGTCGAGCAACTCAACTCCCGGGACGACCAGGCGCTGAGCATGACCTGGACCACGATCTACAACACCTTGGGCGTGGCCAGTTTGTGGGCGGCGATGAACGTCGAATCGCTGGGGGCGGGCAAGTCTCGGGCGACCTGGACCATCATCGCCGAACCTGCACAAGGTGGTGCCGAGGCACTGCCGGGGTTCAAGGATTTCGTTCAGGGATTTGCCGATGATGCGATGAACAATGTGCAGAAGTTGTTTGCGTAAGGCATGAAAAAGCCCGCTGTGGATAAACTCCACAGCGGGCTTCTTTACATCGATGAATCAGATTTTGAAACTGTCGACCAATTGCTTCAAGCGGTTGGCCTGCAACGACAAGGCATCGCAATCCTTCAACGTTTCATTGAGGTTGGCCACACTTTGCTGGTTCAGCAGGTTGATCTGGTTAACATCGACGTTGAGGGTTTCCACCACCGCAGTCTGTTCTTCGGTGGCCGCGGCTACCGACTGGTTCATGCCGTCGATTTCGCCGATGCGCTGGGTCACGCTGACCAGTCGCAGACCGGCCTGATTCGCCACTTCGACGCTCTCTTCACTGGAAACCTGGCTGGCGTTCATGGTGGTCACCGCTTCGCGAGAACCGATCTGCAGCGAGGTGATCATCTTGTGGATCTCCTCGGCCGATTCCTGGGTACGGTGTGCCAGGTTGCGCACTTCGTCCGCCACCACCGCAAAACCACGACCGGCTTCACCGGCACGGGCCGCTTCGATGGCTGCGTTCAATGCCAGCAGGTTGGTTTGCTGGGAGATGCCTTTGATCACATCCAGAATGTGCCCGATGTTGTCGGTGCTGGCATTCA
This sequence comes from Pseudomonas sp. 10S4, assembly GCF_034344865.1. Taxonomy (NCBI): domain Bacteria; kingdom Pseudomonadati; phylum Pseudomonadota; class Gammaproteobacteria; order Pseudomonadales; family Pseudomonadaceae; genus Pseudomonas; species Pseudomonas sp. 10S4. The sequence continues at coordinate 1,893,239 of NZ_CP133774.1, read as the reverse complement.
GGGTTTCGATCTGGGTGCAGGACAGGCTGATTTTCTGCGACAGCTCGGTCATGGCCAGAATGGTTTTTTCCACCACCTGACGACCGTCATCGGCCTGCTCGCTCGCGCCGCTGGCGTGCTGTGAAGCGTCTGCCGCGTTGCGGGCGATTTCCTGGGTTGCGGCACCGAGTTCGTTGATCGCGGCGGCCACACTGTTGGTACGAGCGCTTTGTTCGTCGGAACCGATGATCGAGGCGTTGGACGACGCCATCACCCGTTGCGACAGGTCATGAACCTGGCGGGTCGCCGAAGACACTTCGGAAATCGACGCGTGAATCCGCTCTACGAACTGGTTGAACGCAGCACCCAGCTCACCGAACTCGTCTTTGCTTTCCACGGCCAGACGACGGGTCAGGTCACCTTCACCTTGGGCGATGTCTTTCATCGCGCGGCCCATGGTGGTCAGTGGACGCATCAGCACGTTGATCAGCAAGCTCAGCAGCACTGCAATGGCGCTCACGGCGATAAACATCGCAATCAGTGCCGAGGTGCGGAATTGGCTCAAAGGCGCGTAGGCCTTGTCCTTGTCGATCGACAGACCGATGTACCACTCGGCACTCGGCAAACCCGTCACCGGGGTGAACGAGAGGATGCGGTCTTGCTTGTTCAGGGTGACTTCCTGGTTGCCCTTCTCGATGCGTACGTTGGTGTTCGGGTAAATATCTTTAAGGTTCTTCATCACCTGATCTTTATCCGGGCTGACGATCACTTGACCGTCGGCACTGACCAGGAACGCGTGGCCGATACCGCCGAAGTCCACCGAGTTGATGATCTTCACCAGGGTTTCGAGGCTCAGGTCGCCGCCAACAACGCCGAGCAACTCGCCGTTCTTTTTCACCGGCAGGGCGATGGTCACTACCAGTCCACCCACCGCGGCCATGTAAGGCGGGGTCAACATGGTCTTGTCGGCAGTGACGGCTTGTTTGTACCAGGGACGCTGACGCGGATCGTAGCCATCCGGCATCTTCGCGTCAGGGCGTTGGGTGAATACGCCATTCGCCTGGCCGACATAGGTGAACTGGAAGTTCGAGGTGAGGGCAGGTTGATCCACCAACCCTGGCAGATCGGCATTCGCACCTTGGTGGGCGACGTTCTGTGCCAGGTTTTCCAACACCAGCACACGGCCGCTCATCCAGTTCTGCACGCTGCTGGCGGTCAAGTCGCCAGCTTGCTGGACGGAGGACTCGAGATTTTCCCGGATCGTATTTCGCTGTAAATAGTCGTTGTACAAAGTGAACAACGCGAAAGCCAGCACTACGACGCCAGAAGCGGCCAGCAGGATTTTATGGCTGAACTTAAGATTCATTTCAGGGGACTTCTTATGGAAAAAGTGGGGATGCGTTCCGGATTGCAACATTCCATGTAACAGCGCAGACGGCTTTCTGAGGCCGCTCTACTTTGGTGCACGCATGTCTCACTAGTCTTTCGGCACGAGAAGGAGAAATCTTAGGGGGTTTGTATGAAATGGCTGGAATTCTTGCCAGATTCCCGCCGAACGGCGTGCTAGAGCGTCTGACTTAGCTTATCTCTGCCACTTTTTCCGTTTGTTGTTTGAAGCTTTTTACCTGCTCCAAAACGACAAAACCCCTGACTGCGTTAGCAGACAGGGGTTTCGGAATTCAATCTTGACGATGACCTACTCTCACATGGGGAAACCCCACACTACCATCGGCGATGCATCGTTTCACTGCTGAGTTCGGGATGGGATCAGGTGGTTCCAATGCTCTATGGTCGTCAAGAAATTCTGTGACCAGCCCGTTACCGCAGTAACGTGCCAGCAAAAAATGGTGACTTCTACTAAAACAAAACCCCTACCTGCATACGCAGATAGGGGTTTCGGAATTTAATCTTGACGATGACCTACTCTCACATGGGGAAACCCCACACTACCATCGGCGATGCATCGTTTCACTGCTGAGTTCGGGATGGGATCAGGTGGTTCCAATGCTCTATGGTCGTCAAGAAATTCGGTAGCCAGGTCGTTCTCCTTACGGAGTACGCTCCAGCGAATGGGTATGTGATAGATCTCGGTGTTTTGTGAGTGTCTCGAACTTTCGGTTCGTTTCGTCTTCACACACCGCAATCTGGTGCTCTTTCGCTTTTCAGCTCGAAGCAAGCAAATTGCTTGGGTGTTATATGGTCAAGCCTCACGGGCAATTAGTATTGGTTAGCTCAACGCCTCACAGCGCTTACACACCCAACCTATCAACGTCGTAGTCTTCGACGGCCCTTCAGGGGACTCAAGGTCCCAGTGAGATCTCATCTTGAGGCTAGTTTCCCGCTTAGATGCTTTCAGCGGTTATCCGTTCCGAACATAGCTACCCGGCAATGCCACTGGCGTGACAACCGGACACACCAGAGGTTCGTCCATCCCGGTCCTCTCGTACTAGGAGACAGCTCCTCTCAAATCTCAAACGTCGCGCGGCGGATAGGGACCGAACTGTCTCACGACGTTCTAAACCCAGCTCGCGTACCGCTTTAATGGGCGAACAGCCCAACCCTTGGGACCTACTCCAGCCCCAGGATGCGACGAGCCGACATCGAGGTGCCAAACCATGCCGTCGATATGGACTCTTGGGCAAGATCAGCCTGTTATCCCCGAGGTACCTTTTATCCGTTGAGCGACAGCGCTTCCACAAGCCACTGCCGGATCACTAGTCCCGACTTTCGTCCCTGCTCGACTTGTCAGTCTCACAGTCAAGCTCCCTTGTGCACTTACACTCGACACCTGATTGCCAACCAGGTTGAGGGAACCTTTGGGCGCCTCCGTTACTTTTTAGGAGGCAACCGCCCCAGTCAAACTACCCACCATACACTGTCCTCGATCCGGATAACGGACCTGAGTTAGAACCTCAAAGTTGCCAGGAGTGGTATTTCAACGTTGACTCCACCTGAACTAGCGTCCAATCTTCACAGTCTCCCACCTATCCTACACAAGCCACACCGAACACCAATACCAAGCTGTAGTAAAGGTCACGGGGTCTTTCCGTCATGCTGCGCGTAACGAGCATCTTTACTCGTAATGCAATTTCTCCGAGTTCGCGGTTGAGACAGCTGGGAAGTCGTTACGCCATTCGTGCAGGTCGGAACTTACCCGACAAGGAATTTCGCTACCTTAGGACCGTTATAGTTACGGCCGCCGTTTACCGGGGCTTCGATCAAGAGCTTCGCGTTAGCTAACCCCATCAATTAACCTTCCGGCACCGGGCAGGCGTCACACCCTATACGTCCACTTTCGTGTTTGCAGAGTGCTGTGTTTTTAATAAACAGTCGCAGCGGCCTGGTATCTTCGACCGGCATGGGCTTACGCAGTAAATGCCTTCACGCCTCACCGGCCCCCTTCTCCCGAAGTTACGGGGGCATTTTGCCGAGTTCCTTAACCACGAGTTCTCTCAAGCGCCTTGGTATTCTCTACCCAACCACCTGTGTCGGTTTGGGGTACGGTTCCTGGTTACCTGAAGCTTAGAAGCTTTTCTTGGAAGCATGGCATCAACCACTTCGTGTTCTAAAAGAACACTCGTCATCAGCTCTCGGCCTTAGAATCCCGGATTTACCTAAGATTCCAGCCTACCACCTTAAACTTGGACAACCAACGCCAAGCTGGCCTAGCCTTCTCCGTCCCTCCATCGCAATAACCAGAAGTACAGGAATATTAACCTGTTTTCCATCGACTACGCTTTTCAGCCTCGCCTTAGGGACCGACTAACCCTGCGTCGATTAACGTTGCGCAGGAAACCTTGGTCTTTCGGCGTGGGTGTTTTTCACACCCATTGTCGTTACTCATGTCAGCATTCGCACTTCTGATACCTCCAGCAAGCTTCTCAACTCACCTTCACAGGCTTACAGAACGCTCCTCTACCGCATCACCTAAGTGATACCCGTAGCTTCGGTGTATGGTTTGAGCCCCGTTACATCTTCCGCGCAGGCCGACTCGACTAGTGAGCTATTACGCTTTCTTTCAAGGGTGGCTGCTTCTAAGCCAACCTCCTGGTTGTCTGTGCAACTCCACATCCTTTCCCACTTAGCACGCGCTTTGGGACCTTAGTTGGTGGTCTGGGTTGTTTCCCTTTTCACGACGGACGTTAGCACCCGCCGTGTGTCTCCCATGCTCGGCACTTGTAGGTATTCGGAGTTTGCATCGGTTTGGTAAGTCGGGATGACCCCCTAGCCGAAACAGTGCTCTACCCCCTACAGTGATACATGAGGCGCTACCTAAATAGCTTTCGAGGAGAACCAGCTATCTCCGAGCTTGATTAGCCTTTCACTCCGATCCACAGGTCATCCGCTAACTTTTCAACGGTAGTCGGTTCGGTCCTCCAGTTAGTGTTACCCAACCTTCAACCTGCCCATGGATAGATCGCCCGGTTTCGGGTCTATTCCCAGCGACTAGAATCGCCCTATTAAGACTCGCTTTCGCTACGCATTACCCTACTCGGGTTAAGCTCGCCACTGAAAATAAGTCGCTGACCCATTATACAAAAGGTACGCAGTCACCCAACAAAGTGGGCTCCCACTGCTTGTACGCATACGGTTTCAGGATCTATTTCACTCCCCTCTCCGGGGTTCTTTTCGCCTTTCCCTCACGGTACTAGTTCACTATCGGTCAGTCAGTAGTATTTAGCCTTGGAGGATGGTCCCCCCATATTCAGACAAAGTTTCTCGTGCTCCGTCCTACTCGATTTCATGACTAAGAGATTTTCGCGTACAGGGCTATCACCCACTATGGCCGCACTTTCCAGAGCGTTCCGCTAATCTCAAAGCCACTTAAGGGCTAGTCCCCGTTCGCTCGCCACTACTAACGGAATCTCGGTTGATTTCTTTTCCTCAGGGTACTTAGATGTTTCAGTTCCCCTGGTTCGCTTCTTAAGCCTATGTATTCAGCTTAAGATACCTAACTTATGTTAGGTGGGTTCCCCCATTCAGACATCTCCGGATCAAAGTCTGTTTGCCGACTCCCCGAAGCTTTTCGCAGGCTACCACGTCTTTCATCGCCTCTGACTGCCAAGGCATCCACCGTATGCGCTTCTTCACTTGACCATATAACCCCAAGCAATCTGGTTATACTGTGAAGACGACATTCGCCGAAAATTCGCAATTACTCACAAATTTTACCTTAGCCTGATCCGTTACCAGTGAAAGTAACGTCCAGTCTATCTTTCTATCACATACCCAAATTTTTAAAGAACGATCTAATCAAAGACTAGAAATCAATATTCACCGAGGAATACTCATTTCTAAACTCTAACGACACAAGCCACCTTAAAGGCTGGCTTCTCGTCTTCTTCAATGAATCAAGCAATTCGTGTGGGAACTTATGGAGCAGCTGATGTCGTCGATTAAGGAGGTGATCCAGCCGCACCTTCCGGTACGGCTACCTTGTTACGACTTCAGTCCTAGTCACTGAATCACACCGTGGTACAGCGTCCTTCCCGAGAGGGTTAGACTAGCTAGCTTCGGGTGCAACCCACTCCCATGACTGTGACGGGCGGTGTGTACAAGGCCCGGGAACGTATTCACCGCAGCGTTGCTGATCTGCGATTACTAGCGACTCCGACTTCATGAGGTCGAGTTGCAGACCTCAATCCGAACTGAGACCGGCTTTTTGGGATTAGCTCCACCTTGCGGTATTGCAGCCCTTTGTACCGGCCATTGTAGCATGCGTGAAGCCCAAGACATAAGGGGCATGATGATTTGACGTCATCCCCACCTTCCTCCGAGTTGACACCGGCAGTATCCCATGAGTTCCCACCATTACGTGCTGGCAACATAGGAAGAGGGTTGCGCTCGTTGCGGGACTTAACCCAACATCTCACGACACGAGCTGACGACAACCATGCACCACCTGTCTCAATGTTCCCGAAGGCACCAATCTATCTCTAGAAAGTTCATTGGATGTCAAGCCTTGGTAAGGTTCTTCGCGTTGCATCGAATTAATCCGCATGCTCCGCCGCTTGTGCGGGCCCCCGTCAATTCCTTTGAGTTTTAGCCTTGCGGCCGTACTCCCCAGGCGGGGAACTTAATGCGTTAGCTGCGACACGGAGACCGTGGAATGGTCCCCACATCTAGTTCCCAACGTTTACGGCATGGACTACCAGGGTATCTAATCCTGTTCGCTCCCCATGCTTTCGCTCCTCAGCGTCAGTTACGGCCCAGAGATCTGCCTTCGCCATTGGTGTTCCTCCTGATATCTGCGCATTCCACCGCTACACCAGGAATTCCAATCTCCCCTACCGCACTCTAGTCTGCCCGTACCCACTGCAGGCCCGAGGTTGAGCCTCGGGTTTTCACAGCAGACGCGACAAACCGCCTACGAGCTCTTTACGCCCAATAATTCCGGACAACGCTTGCACCCTACGTATTACCGCGGCTGCTGGCACGTAGTTAGCCTGTGCTTTTTCTGCAGGTACCGTCACTTTCGCTTCTTCCCTACTAAAAGAGGTTTACAACCCGAAGGCCGTCGTCCCTCACGCGGCGTTGCTGCATCAGGCTTTCGCCCATTGTGCAATATTCCCCACTGCTGCCTCCCGTAGGAGTCTGGGCCGTGTCTCAGTCCCAGTGTGGCCGGTCACCCTCTCAGGCCGGCTACCCGTCGTCGCCTTGGTGAGCCATTACCTCACCAACTAGCTAATCCGACCTAGGCTCATCTGATAGCGCAAGGCCCGAAGGTCCCCTGCTTTCTCCCGTAGGACGTATGCGGTATTAGCGTCCGTTTCCGAGCGTTATCCCCCACTACCAGGCAGATTCCTAGGCATTACTCACCCGTCCGCCGCTCGCCACCAGGTACAAGTACCCGTGCTGCCGCTCGACTTGCATGTGTTAGGCCTGCCGCCAGCGTTCAATCTGAGCCATGATCAAACTCTTCAGTTCAAACATCTTTGGGTTTTTAAGAAACCCTAAACTTGGCTCAGCAATCGTTGGTTACATCTTTGATTTCTCGCGGAGTAACTTGTGATGCTGATAATCTTGTTGACTATCAGTCTGACTCCACAAGCACCCACACGAATTGCTTGATTCAGTTGTTAAAGAGCGGTTGGTTAAGATCTTTCATCTCAACCGAGGCGCGCATTCTACAGCAGCCTCTGTCACTGTCAAGCGGTTATTTTCAGAAGCTTTCAAAGTTTCCTTTGCAACTTCAACCACTTGCGCTTCCGATCTCTCGTTAGCGGGAGGCGAATTCTACAGCGTTACTCGCTGCTGTCAACACCTCTTTTCCGCTACTTTCGACCGAGAAGATCGAACCGTTAATAGAGCCCTACAACACCGCTCTACCAACTCCTTCTGGGCTTCGATGACCTGAAGCAACTCGCTGTCGAAAACCGCATAACTCTTTGTTTACCAAGGAGTTTTCCGTTTCGACTGCGCCGGAAGTGGGGCGAATTATAGACTTCCAGAATCTGCCGTCAAGCCCTGATTTAGCTTTTCTATCAATAACTTGCTGAAAGCTGGAAAACCGCACGATTCCTTCTATATAGGAGAGCAAAACAACACCTTCTATATAGAAGGATCTCTCAAAGGACCCCAGCCTCTTTGAAAGCAGCCACGGCACCAACTGACAACCCCAACACCCGCTGCAGAACCTCAAGCGTATGCTCCCCTAATAGAGGAGGCGCATTACGGTATTCCACCGGGGTCTCGGACAAGCGAATCGGACTCGCAACCTGAGGCACCATCCCGGCCAATGCGTGAGGCAACTCTATAGCCAACCCACGCGCCTGAACCTGCGGATCAGCAAACACCTGGGCCAGATCATTGATCGGCCCACACGGCACGCCCGCCTGCTCCAACTGGAGCACCCACTCAGTCGTAGTCTTGAATACAGTCGCCTGACGGATCAACGGAATCAGTACCGCCCGATTAGCCACCCGCAGCTTGTTGGTGGCAAAGCGCGGATCATCCGCCCACTGCGGCTGACCTGCCACCTTGGCAAACTTGCGAAACTGCCCGTCGTTACCCACCGTGAGGATGAAATCGCCATCCGCCGTAGGAAAGTCCTGATAAGGCACGATGTTCGGATGAGCATTCCCCAAGCGCTTAGGCGCATTGCCAGTAGTCAGGTAGTTCATTGCCTGATTCGCCAGACAAGCCACCTGCACATCCAGCAACGCCATATCAATGTGCTGCCCGCCACCGTCATGATCCCGATGCGCCAGCGCCGCCAATATCGCCACCGTCGAATAGAGCCCGGTCAAAATGTCGGTCAGCGCTACACCGACTTTCACCGGCCCCGCGCCCTCATCACCCTCAGGTCGACCGGTGAGGCTCATCAAGCCGCCCAACCCCTGGATCATGAAGTCATAACCCGCGCGCTTGGCGTAAGGCCCTGTCTGACCGAACCCGGTAATCGAGCAATAGAGCAGATTCGGATTGATCGCCTTGAGCGACTCATAGTCCAGACCATAAGCCGCCAGACCACCGACCTTGAAGTTCTCGATCAGAATGTCCGACTTCGCCGCCAGATCACGTACGAGCTTCTGCCCTTCAGGTCGGGTGAAGTCGATGGTCACCGATTGTTTGTTGCGATTGGCCGACAGGTAGTAAGCGGCCTCGCTGGTGTTCTCGCCATAGGCGTCTTTAAGGAACGGAGGCCCCCAGGCGCGCGTGTCATCGCCATTGCCCGGGCGCTCGACCTTGATCACTTCAGCGCCAAGGTCCGCCAGGATCTGCCCGGACCAAGGCCCGGCCAGCACCCGCGATAAATCCAGTACCCGTAGATGCGAAAGCGCGCCCATGGCCGTTCTCCTATTAATAGAACGCCTGGATACCGGTCTGCGCGCGACCAAGGATCAGCGCGTGGACGTCATGCGTACCTTCATAGGTATTCACGACTTCCAGGTTGACCAGGTGGCGAGCGACACCGAACTCATCGGAAATACCATTGCCACCCAGCATGTCGCGAGCCATGCGCGCGATATCCAGGGATTTACCGCAGGAGTTGCGCTTCATCATCGAAGTGATCTCGACCGCAGCAGTGCCTTCGTCTTTCATACGACCCAGACGCAAGCAACCTTGCAGCGCCAGGGTGATTTCAGTCTGCATGTCAGCCAGTTTTTCTGGATCAACTGAGTAGCTGCCAATGGGCGGCCGAACTGCTGACGATCCAGGGTGTACTGGCGAGCGGTGTGCCAGCAGAATTCGGCGGCGCCCAGTGCACCCCAGGAGATGCCATAACGCGCGGAGTTGAGGCAGGTAAAAGGGCCTTTCAGACCACGGACATCCGGGAAGATGTTCTCTTCAGGAACAAACACGTTGTCCATGACGATTTCGCCGGTGATGGACGCACGCAGGCCGACCTTGCCGTGAATCGCCGGAGCGCTCAGGCCTTTCCAACCCTTTTCCAGTACGAAGCCACGAATGTCACCGGCATCATCCTTGCCCCAGACCACGAACACATCGGCGATGGGGCTGTTGGTGATCCACATCTTGCTGCCGGTCAGGCTGTAGCCGCCTTCCACTTTGCGTGCACGAGTAATCATCGCGCCCGGGTCGGAACCGTGGTCAGGCTCTGTCAGCCCGAAGCACCCGATCCACTCGCCGGAAGCGAGTTTCGGCAGATACTTCTGCTTTTGCGCTTCAGTACCGAACTCATTGATCGGCACCATGACCAATGAGGACTGCACGCTCATCATCGAGCGATAACCGGAGTCAACCCGCTCGACTTCACGAGCGATCAGGCCATAGCTGACGTAGTTCAGGCCGCTGCCACCGTATTCCTCGGGAATGGTCGCACCCAACAAGCCCACTTCGCCCATCTCACGGAAGATCGCGATGTCGGTCTTCTCATGGCGGAAAGCTTCCAGAACACGCGGTGCGAGCTTCTGCTGAGCGAACTGCTCGGCGGTGTCGCGGATCATGCGTTCTTCTTCGGTGAGCTGTTGATCCAGCAGCAGGGGATCGATCCAGTTGAAGCTAGCTTTACCGCCCATGAGTGAGTCCTCTCGAATCGGGTCAAATAACGTGGGTTGATCCTAGGCCCGGTGCGGCATTCCGGCAAACGAGGATTTCGCATACTGTTGTGCTAATTTCTCACTCCGAAGCATCGCCAAAGGTCATTTGTGCGACGTATTAGTGAGGTTCACGTACATGCGCAGAAAAATCCCCAGCACCACCGCCCTGATCAGCTTCGAAGCGGCAGCGCGCCACGAGAGCTTTACCAAGGCAGCCCAGGAACTTTCACTCACCCAGGGAGCGATTTGCCGACAGATCGCCAGCCTCGAGGAATTCCTCAGTGTCGAACTGTTCCGACGCTCTCGGCGCGGAGTGAAGCTGACAGAAGCCGGGCTTTCCTATAGCCGTCGTGTGGCCACCCAACTCGATGCCGTTGAACGGGACACCTTGTCGGTCATGGGCCAGCAAGGCGCGAACGTGATCGAACTGGCGGTGGTGCCGACCTTCGGCACCCAATGGTTGCTGCCAAGGCTCAAGGACTTCCAGCACAAGCACCCGGAGGTGACGGTTAACCTCACCAACCGCACACGTCCGTTCTTGTTTGCCGACACCGAGTTCGATGCCGCGATCTACTTCGGCGACGCGGACTGGTCGGGTACCGAATCCCACAGGCTGATGGGAGAGAATCCGATGCCGGTGTGCAGCCCAGCCCTACTGGGCAAGAAGACCAACCTGACACCCGCTGAAATCGCGGAACTACCGCTACTGCAACAGACCACCCGCCCCTACGCCTGGCGCCAATGGTTCAACTCCCAGAGCCTGAATATCCCCCGCGACATGACAGGCCCGCGTTACGAGCTATTCTCCATGCTCGCCCAGGCGGCCATGCACGATATGGGGATTGCACTGATTCCGCCGTTCCTGATTCAGCGTGAACTGGCAGAGAAGCGCCTGGTGATTGCCAATCCGCAAGCGCTGTCGAGCATCAAGGCCTATTACCTGATGATTCCTGAGCGAAAGGTCGAATCGGCGTCTTTAAGGGCTTTTCGGGATTGGCTGGTGAATCAGGCCCACAGCTACAGCCCAGAAGGATAAAGGCTATGTCTCGCTAACTGACCCCGTAGTCAGCAAAACCAAAGCACTACAGATATAAGTATTTGTCGCATATTCATAGACTGTACCGACAAACAGTACAAACGTCCCACAAGTGCCTGATGACGCGGCCTTGAGCTTCTATTTCGATGCCATGACAGCTCATTCACCGCACCGATATGTAAATTCTTGAATTTCGACCAGAATCCTTACAAGGCACGGCCTGCAAGGGATTGACCCGGCTAGTTGCGACATTCGGTCACGGGGTGACTTGTAGTTAATTTTCCGTCACCCGTCATAATCCCTTGAAGGGCACAAAGTTCGCCTGCAAAATGCCGCGCCCCGCCTGATTTGGCGGGATCGTGCTGATCGGCCGCCCCAGCCGCACCATCCGAAGTGCCTGGGTTTACTCAATAAGATCACGCAGGAGATTTGACGTGCACATTGGTGTTCCTCTCGAAACCCAGACGGGTGAAACACGGGTTGCTGCAACCCCGGAAACCATCAAAAAGCTGATCGGCCAGGGCCATAAGGTCACTGTACAAAGCGGCGCCGGGGTAAAAGCCAGTGTTGTCGACAGTGCCTATGAAGCGGCAGGCGCAACCATTGGCAGCGCCAACGACGCGTTTGGTGCCGAGCTGATTTTGAAGGTGGTCGCGCCCAGCGACAGCGAGCTGACTCTGATCAAGAGCGGCACCGTTGTGGTGGGCATGCTCAACCCGTTCAGCAATGAAATCATCGCTAAGCTAGCCGAGTGCGGCATTACCGCGTTCGCGCTGGAAGCCGCGCCACGCACCTCCCGCGCCCAGAGCCTGGACGTGCTGTCTTCTCAAGCGAACATCGCCGGTTACAAATCCGTACTGCTCGCCGCTCACTACTACCCACGCTTCATGCCGATGTTGATGACCGCCGCGGGCACTGTGAAAGCAGCGCGCGTGCTGATCCTCGGTGCAGGTGTGGCGGGTTTGCAGGCAATCGCCACGGCGAAACGTCTGGGTGCGGTGATCGAAGCGTCTGACGTGCGTCCTGCGGTAAAAGAGCAGATCGAATCCCTCGGCGCCAAGTTCGTCGACGTACCTTACGAGACCGATGAAGAGCGCGAATGCGCCGTCGGTGTTGGCGGTTACGCACGACCAATGCCAGCGAGCTGGATGCAGCGCCAGGCCCTGGCCGTGCACGAACGCGCCAAGCAGGCTGACATTGTCATTACCACCGCACTGATCCCGGGCCGCAAGGCACCGACGCTATTGAGTGCCGAAACCGTGGCGCAGATGAAGCCAGGCTCGGTGGTCATCGACCTTGCCGCAGCCCAGGGCGGCAACTGCCCGCTGACCGTGGCCGATCAGGTGGTCGTTGCGAATGGCGTGACCATTTGTGGCCCGACCAATCTGGCCGGTGAAGTCGCGGCAGACGCTTCGGCCTTGTACGCCCGCAACCTGCTGGACTTCCTGAAGCTGGTCTTCAACAAAGAAGGCCAGTTCGAAGTGAACCTAGAAGACGACATCGTCGCCGCGTGCCTGATGTGCCGCGACGGCCAAGTCATCCGCAAAAACGCCTAAGCAGGGATTCAGACGATGGAAGAGCTTATCTCCCCCGGTATCTACAACCTGATCATCTTCGTGCTGGCGATTTATGTCGGTTATCACGTGGTCTGGAACGTAACACCTGCACTGCACACGCCGTTGATGGCGGTGACCAACGCAATCTCCGCGATCGTGATCGTCGGCGCCATGCTGGCGGCGGCTTTGACCGTGACACCACTGGGCAAGACCATGGGCACCCTGGCCGTGGCACTGGCCGCAGTGAACGTGTTTGGTGGCTTCCTGGTCACCCGCAGAATGCTTGAGATGTTCAAGAAAAAAGCCCCGAAAGTCGTAAAAGAAGAGGCGCCCAAGTAATGAGCATGAACCTCGTAACGACGCTCTACTTGATCGCGTCGATCTGCTTCATCCAGGCCCTTAAAGGCCTGTCGCACCCGACCACGTCCCGACGCGGCAACGTGTACGGCATGCTCGGCATGGGACTGGCGATCCTCACCACTATCGGCCTCATCTATAAGCTGGGCGCTGAGCTCGCGACTGCAGGCATCGGCTACGTTATCGTCGGCCTGCTGGTCGGCGGCACCGCCGGTTCGATCATGGCCAAGCGCGTTGAAATGACCAAGATGCCGGAACTGGTCGCCTTCATGCACAGCATGATCGGCATGGCCGCGGTGTTCATTGCGATCGCGGCTGTCGTTGAGCCGCAATCGCTGGGTATTGTTAAACAGCTGGGCGATTCGATTCCTGCCGGTAACCGTCTGGAGCTATTCCTCGGCGCCGCCATCGGTGCAATCACCTTCTCCGGTTCGGTGATCGCCTTTGGCAAGCTGTCGGGCAAGTACAAGTTCCGCCTGTTCCAGGGTGCACCGGTACAGTTTGGCGGCCAGCATAAGCTGAACCTGCTGCTGGGCCTGGCGACACTGGCCCTTGGCATCACCTTCATGCTGACCGGCAACCTCAACGCCTTCGCGCTGATGCTGGCCCTGGCCTTCGTGCTGGGCGTGTTGATCATCATCCCGATTGGCGGCGCGGACATGCCGGTGGTTGTGTCGATGCTCAACAGCTACTCCGGCTGGGCAGCGGCGGGTATCGGCTTCTCGCTGAACAACTCGATGCTGATCATTGCCGGCTCGCTGGTAGGCTCGAGCGGTGCGATCCTCTCGTACATCATGTGCAAGGCGATGAACCGCTCCTTCTTTAATGTGCTGCTCGGCGGTTTCGGCAACACGGCGGATGCAGCCGGCCCTGCTGGCTCGAAAGAAGCCCGCCCGGTGAAATCCGGTTCGGCTGACGACGCGACCTTCCTGCTGACCAACGCTGACACCGTGATCATCGTTCCGGGCTACGGCCTGGCGGTTGCACGGGCGCAACATGCGCTGAAAGAGCTGACCGAAAAGCTGACCCATCGCGGCGTGACCGTGAAGTACGCGATCCACCCGGTTGCCGGTCGGATGCCTGGCCACATGAACGTGTTGCTGGCCGAGGCCGAAGTGCCTTACGACCAGGTGTTCGAGATGGAAGACATCAACTCCGAGTTCGGTCAGGCCGACGTGGTGCTGGTGTTGGGCGCCAACGACGTGGTTAACCCAGCCGCCAAGAACGATCCGAAATCGCCGATTGCCGGCATGCCGATTCTCGAAGCGTTCAAAGCCAAGACCATCATCGTCAACAAGCGCTCGATGGCCAGCGGCTATGCCGGTCTGGACAACGAACTGTTCTACCTCGACAAAACCATGATGGTCTTCGGCGACGCCAAGAAGGTCATCGAGGACATGGTTAAAGCCGTCGAGTAAAACCTGCGCCAGCGCAATACCCAAAACCTCAGCCTTTAGTAGGCTGGGGTTTTTTTATTCCCCGTGAAACCCGACCAAAGGCTCTAAATCAGGGCTCGGCATTCGACCATGGTAGCGGGACGGATTTTTTCAAATCACTAGACTGAGTACCTTGCTTCCGTTGCCCGAGATAATAATCCATGTACCGTGACCGTATTCGCTTGCCTTCGTTGTTGGATAAGGTGATGAGCGCCGCTGACGCTGCCGCTCTGATTCAGGACGGCATGACCGTCGGCATGAGCGGTTTCACCCGCGCCGGCGAAGCCAAGGCTGTGCCACACGCGCTGGCCGAACGCGCCAAAACCACGCCGCTGAAAATCACCTTGATGACCGGCGCCAGCCTGGGCAACGACCTCGATAAGCAGTTGACCGAAGCCGGCGTCCTGTCGCGACGCATGCCGTTCCAGGTCGACAGCACACTGCGCAAGGCCATCAACGCAGGCCAAGTCATGTTCATCGACCAGCACCTGTCGGAAACCGTGGAGATGCTGCGCAACCAGCAACTCAAGCTGCCGGACATCGCGGTGATTGAAGCCGTGGCGATCACGGAACAAGGCCATATCGTACCGACCACGTCGGTGGGTAACTCGGCCAGCTTCGCGATTTTCGCCAAGCACGTCATCGTCGAGATCAACATGGCGCACAACCCGAATCTCGAAGGGTTGCACGACATCTATATCCCGACCTACCGTCCGACCCGCACGCCCATTCCGCTGGTGAAGGTCGACGATCGCATTGGCAGCACCGCCATTCCGATCCCGCCGGAAAAGATCGTCGCAATCGTGATCACCAATCAATCCGACTCGCCGTCGACTGTACTGCCACCGGACGCCGAAACTCAGGCCATCGCCGATCACTTGATCGAGTTCTTCACGCAGGAAGTGGCTGCCGGGCGCATGACCAACAAGCTTGGCCCGTTGCAGGCCGGGATCGGCACCATCGCCAACTCGGTGATGTGTGGCCTGATCGACTCGCCGTTTGAAGACCTGACGATGTATTCGGAAGTGTTGCAGGATTCGACGTTCGACCTGATCGATGCCGGCAAGCTGAGCTTTGCCTCGGGCAGTTCGATCACCTTGTCGGCCCGGCGCAATGCCGATGTGTTCGGCAACCTGGAGCATTACAAGGACAAGCTGGTACTGCGCCCCCAGGAAATCTCCAATCACCCGGAAGTGGTTAGGCGTCTGGGCATCATCGCCGTCAACACGGCGCTGGAGTTCGACCTGTACGGTAACGTCAACTCCACCCACGTCTGTGGTACACGGATGATGAACGGCATCGGCGGTTCGGGTGACTTCGCGCGCAACGCGCACCTGTCGATCTTTGTCACCAAGTCGATTGCCAAGGGCGGTGCGATTTCCAGCGTGGTGCCGATGGTCAGCCACGTCGACCATACCGAACATGACGTCGACATCCTGGTGACCGAGATCGGTCTGGCCGACCTGCGCGGGCTGGCGCCTCGTGAGCGGGCTCGGGTGGTTATCGACAACTGTGTTCACCCGGACTATCGCGAAGCCTTGAATGACTACTTCATCGCCGCCTGCGCGCTCGGTGGGCACACCCCGCACATCCTGCGCGATGCCCTGAGCTGGCACATTAACCTGGAAGAAACCGGGCGGATGCTGGTGGTCTGATTGACGTAAAACACAGCTGACGCAAACACAGTTGCGTCAGTTGGCTCTTGCAACACCCGATCCTGTCGAAAACTGTACTGCTGTACTGGTCTTTTTCTACCGAAATCCCCTACATTTTCGAGTCGACTTACCTATATTGCACTGTATTGGTGCCGACAGGTACAGTTGCCTCAATTTTGACCAGTACACCCCCTATAAACAGTTAATTGATCCCTCACAATACAAGTGAACTGTATCTAGGGGGACTGGCCAAACAGGAGGATCATTGGCATCAGTTAAACCACTACCTAATCCCGCCACAAGCGGAAGGATGTCAACCATGGAACGTACACTCAGTTCCGAGCTGTTCTTCGAAGACAATGCTGCAAAAACCCAGGCTTCCATGCCTCTTCGCGTTATCGCCAACCTGATGTTGTGGCAGCGCCGCATTACCAGCCGCCATCAATTGGCTCGTCTGGATTCGCGTCTGCTGGCTGATGCCGGGATTAGCGAAGCACAACGCTACGAAGAGCTGAGCAAGCCGTTCTGGCGCTAAGTTAGCGTCGCTGGCTCTGACCTATAGGGTCCACCGCCAGCAACCCGAATTGAACAAACAAAACCCGTCGTGGGAAACCACGACGGGTTTTGTCGTTTCAGGGTCATGAAACACATAACCAGTACAGTTTTGTACAATCTAAATTTGACCAGTACACCCTTTTAGCAGCTGCCGAAGGCTGCGATCTTTTGATCTTAAGTGTCACCGCCGACGCCAAAATCAAAAAATCGCAGCTTTCGGCAGCTCCTGCCGTTTCGTCTATATGGGCTGTTCGAATCCATCCGCGTCAGCCTAATATCCGATCAGAACGTGGCGAACGCCGCATGACAGGCGTCTGATCTTCCAGACACTGCGCCACCTCTCAATCGGTTTATCCAAAGGAGCTTCCCCATGTCCCGTCTTCGTCTGCTGAGCGTTGCTGCCCTGCTCGCCGTGGCTGCCAATGCCCACGCTTCCAGCTTTATCGTGACCACCGACGCCGTCGTTGGCGCTCTAAAATCCAGCTCCGACGCCACCTCCAATCTCTCTTCGTCACTGCGCGACAACAAAATTGTGCGTGCAGCTCGTGATGACGCCGCCAGTTTTGTCGCCAGCAGCGGCGACATTCGTGGCGTGAAACTGGAAAGCGCATTTGACGAAATCCACCGTCAAGCACCTCAGCTGAACGCTACTGACGCACAACTCGCCCAGGCCATCCTGGCGATCTAAACGTCGGTCCTGCATTGGGACACGCCCATCGTGTCCCAATGTTTCGGCGCTGGCTCTAGTCCGGGCATTGCGCTAGCCTTGAGGCTCGCTTTCAGCTATCGAGTCTCATGCGTTTTCTTTCAAATCTGTTGTCCATTCCGTTGTTTCTTCTGGCCTGCTGGTCTGGCGCCGCCCAGGCTTTCGACGCCTTCAACCTGTCTACACAAGGCACCGTGGTCAGTGGTTACGCCACAAGCATGGTGACCTCTGCGCCCTTCGACCATAAACTGCTGATCGCCGCTCAGGATGACGCTGCGGCTTTCATTGCCAGTGACGGCCAACTGCGAGGAGCGCAACTGGAATCCGCCCTGGTTTACCTGCGCCGGAGCCAGCCAAAACTTCATGCCAGCGACCTTGAACTGGCACAAGCAATTCTCGTCCAATAGTTATCATCGTTCCTCCGGAGTCGTTCCATGCGTAGCCCGCTGATTGCTGCCACCCTTGGCTTGCTGTTGTTGGCCGACGTGGCCCAGGCGCACACCCTGGTAGCCACCAGTAACATGATCATTCGCGCCACCCAGCGCACGCTTGATTTCACTTCTGATACCACCACGTCCATCCGTGATTCGAAGATCGTGCGCGAAGCTCACGACGACGCGGCCAGTTTCGTCGCCAGCGATGGCGATATTCGTGGCGCGCATCTGGAAGAGGCCTTCAATACCCTGCGCACCCGCGTACCTGAAGCCCGCGACGCCAGTGATCAGGTCCTCGCCGAAGCCATCCTCGCACTGTGAGGTCGCTCAGCGCCTGGCTGCTGGCCGGGATGGTGTTGCTGCTTGGCAACACCGCACAGGCCAGCTTGCAATTACGGCTCAAGACCGACGGTCTGAGTCCCGCGCAAGTGCAGGCCAGCCAGGCGCTGCTCGATGAGGCCATGCAGGCATTGCCGCCGCGCTTCGTCGAGCAACTGGATCGGCGCATCGATGTTGGCTGGACCGACGAAATGCCCGACAACGCCTACGGCGAGGCGTCGCTGGTGTCCGAGCTCGATCTGAATCGCAATCTGCTCGACAGCCTCACCGACGGCAGCGCCGCGACGAAAAAGACCTACCGCCCCCACGGCACCGTGCGCCGGGAAATGCTCGCTACGGTCTTGCACGAACTCACCCATATTTACGACCGCGCGCGCCTGTGGCCATCTGCCCAGCGCACGCTGATCCAGCGTTGCAGCCAGCGCAATAGCAGCTCTGGTCTGGTCGGCATTCCCGATCAATGCCGCGGCCAGACGGCGCGACGTTTTACCCTCAGTGACGACCCGCGCCTGCTGGATCTGGCCGGCTGGCCGCAATACGTCGGCCGACGTGGCGAACGCGAGCAGCACAACCGGCAAATCGTTCGCAGCCCGGATATCTACGAGACGACCAATCCCAAGGAGTTCGTGGCGGTCAACATGGAGTACTTCCTCCTGGACCCGAGCTATGCCTGCCGACGTCCTGCGCTTTACCGCTACTACAAAGAACATTTCGGCTGGGCGCCGGCCGCCAAAGACACTTGCGCCAAATCCTTCGCCTTCCTCAATGCCGGTAACGACTTCGCCAAGACACCATTGGGCCAGGTCGACCCGGAACGGGTTTATGCCGTGGACTATCTGCTGGCCGAAGCCAACCAGAACTGGGTCAGCCGTTGGGGCCACAGCATGTTGCGCCTGGTGATCTGTGCGCCGGGCCGACCACGCGGACCGGATTGCCGGCTGGACCTGGATCAGCACCTGGTGCTGTCCTACCGCGCCTTCGTCGGTGACGTACAGTTGTCGAGTTGGGATGGGCTGGTGGGTAAATATCCGTCACGCCTGTTTGTCTTGCCCCTGGCCCAAGTGATCGACGAATACACCAAGACCGAAATGCGCAGCCTGGCTTCGGTGCCGCTGAATCTCTCTCGCACCGAAATCGAAGAAGTGGTGGAACACGCCGCAGAGATGCACTGGAGCTACGACGGCAACTACTTCTTCCTGTCCAATAATTGCGCGGTTGAAAGCCTGAAACTGCTGCGCAGCGGCAGCAACAACGCGCAACTGACCGGACTGGACAGCATCATGCCCAACGGCTTGCTGGAAGTGCTCAAGGGCCGCGGATTGGCGGACACCAGCGTGCTGGACGACCCTCGCGAAGCTTTACGCCTGGGTTATCGCTTCGACTCCTTCCGCGATCGCTATCAAGCCATGTTCGAAGTGCTGAAGAAGCACTTGCCGATCAAGCAGACCACTGTCGAAGACTGGCTGGCATTGAGCGCCGAAGAGCGCCGGCAATGGATCGATCAGGCTGACTTGCGCACCAGCGCGGCATTGCTGTTGTTGGAACAGGCCAGTTTCCGTCGGCAGCTACAGTTGGCCCAGGATGAGGTGAAGCAGCGCTACTTGGGCGCTCGAGAACTGAAAAACGGCGGCATGGACAAGGCCAACGCGACCTTGCAACAGATTCTCGCCAACAGCGGCTTCCTCAGCCGTCCCGCCGAATTGCTCGGCACCGGTGGTTATGGTTTGCCACAGCCGAGCGAGTCGAAGCGATTGGAATCGGAAAGCAGCCTGCGCCAGAAGCAACTGCAATCGCTGACCGGGGATCTGGATAAAGAAGTGAGAGCGCTGCTGGAACCGAGTCGTGCGGCGGAGATTGCGGCTAATGAAGCCAACCTTAAACAGATTGGCGAACATTTGAGAGCTTTGCACAAGGCAGCGGGTGGATTGGAGTTGCCCTGACAGAAAAGTAAAAGATCGCAGCCTTCGGCAGCTCCTACGGGGTACACCATCCCATGTAGGAGCTGCCGAAGGCTGCGATCTTTTGAAGCACAGCGCGCAATGCGCTGTGCCGATGCAGCGCTTAATTCAACACGTTATCCAGAATTTCATAAACGATCCCGGTTCCTACGGCGATCAGCACAATGTCGCCGCCCGCGCGGCGCCATTCGTAACCCTCGTATTGCGGCAACCGACCCAGCGCACGCTGATCCAGGCGTTCGCCGTAATAACCGTGAGGCAACGGCCGGCCACGTTCCAGACGGATGCCTGGCGGTGGCGGCGCACCACGCACAAAGTATCCGTGATTGTCGTGAATGGTCTGACGCACCGGGCCAAAATCATGTGGTGGAGGACCGCCACGATGGTTGTCCTCCGGGCCGCGGTGATCATTGCCACGGTTGTCACCATGGTTATCGTATTGGCCCTGCTCCGGGCCGCCGTGGTCGTGATCGTCGCGCTGATCGGCGCTGGCGTGCAGCAACGGGGTCGCACTCAGCATCAGTACGCCCAGGCTGGCTATCAACCGTTTCGGCATTTTCATCGGGGGTTTCCTCACTGCACCTACAGCAAAAAGGGCTTCAGAACGTAGTCCTGAAACCCTCGGTCTTACTGTTTAGTCTGTGTTGCGAGGCGCTAATTCCTTTGTATCAGGAACTTTACTTTCAGCTGACCCGTGCTTTGCGCACGCCCTCGGCCAACGCTGCGCAAAGACTCAATACACCGTCGATCGCCTGATCCGGTGTCGACGCATTCGCGATGTGATTGATCAATGCCGAACCCACCACCACGCCGTCCGCCAGACGAGCGATAGCCGCCGCTTGCTCCGGTGTACGGATACCGAAACCGATGCTGATCGGCAGGTCGGTGTGACGACGCAAACGAGCAACTGCTTCTTCGACGTGTTCCAGCGTTGCCGCACCCGCGCCCGTCACACCGGCAACCGACACGTAATAAACGAAGCCGGAGCTGCCGTTCAGAACGGTCGGCAGGCGCACATCGTCGGTGGTCGGCGTGGTCAGACGAATGAAGTCCAGACCCGCAGCCTGAGCCGGGTCGCACAGTTCGCCGTTATGTTCCGGCGGCAGGTCAACCACGATCAGACCGTCAACGCCGGCCTCTTTAGCGTCCGCGATGAAGCGCGGCACGCCGTACATGTGGATCGGGTTGAAGTAACCCATCAACACCAACGGCGTCTCGGTGTTGCCTTCGCGGAACTCGCGAACCATCTGCAGGGTTTTCGCCAGGTTCTGTTTGGCGCCCAAAGCGCGGATGTTCGCCAGCTGGATCGCCGGGCCGTCGGCCATCGGGTCGGTGAAGGGCATGCCCAATTCGATCACGTCGGCGCCAGCACCCGGCAAGCCTTTGAGGATCGCCAGCGAGGTGTCATAGCTCGGGTCGCCAGCGGTGACGAAGGTCACCAGAGCGGCGCGATTCTGTTCCTTGAGTTCGGCAAAACGCGTTTGCAGGCGGCTCATCAGTGTTTCTCCTGCTTAGATTGTTCCATGTGGTGCATCACGGTTTGCATGTCTTTGTCGCCACGACCGGACAGGTTGACCACCATCAGGTGATCTTTCGGCAGGTTCGGTGCGCGTTTGAACACTTCGGCCAGGGCATGGGCGCTTTCCAGTGCAGGAATAATCCCTTCCAGGCGGCAGCATTTATGGAATGCGTCGAGGGCTTCGTCGTCGGTCACCGAGGTGTACTGGACGCGGCCGATGTCATGCAACCAGGCGTGTTCAGGGCCGATGCCCGGGTAGTCGAGGCCGGCGGAGATCGAGTGAGCGTCAATGATCTGGCCGTCGTCGTCCTGCAGCAGGAAGGTGCGGTTGCCGTGCAACACACCCGGTACGCCGCCATTCAGACTGGCCGCGTGCTTGCCGGTTTCGATGCCGTAGCCGGCGGCTTCAACGCCGATGATCTCGACGCTCTTGTCATCCAGGAACGGGTGGAACAGGCCCATGGCGTTGGAGCCACCGCCGATGCACGCCACCAGGCTGTCCGGCAGGCGACCTTCCTGATCTTGCAGTTGAGTACGGGTTTCCTTGCCGATCACCGACTGGAAGTCGCGAACCATCGCCGGGTAAGGGTGCGGGCCGGCCACGGTGCCGATCAGGTAGAAGGTGCTGTCGACGTTGGTCACCCAGTCACGCAGGGCTTCGTTCATCGCGTCTTTCAGGGTGCCGGTGCCGGCCACCACCGGGATCACTTCGGCGCCCAGCAGTTTCATGCGGAACACGTTGGCCTGCTGACGTTCGATGTCAGTGGTGCCCATGTAGACGACGCACTCGAGCCCGAACAGCGCGGCGACGGTCGCGGTCGCGACGCCGTGCTGGCCGGCGCCGGTCTCGGCGATGACCCGGGTCTTGCCGATGCGCTTGCGCAAGAAGCGACCTGGCCGAGGGCAGTTGTTGATCTTGTGCGACGCCGGTGTGGTTCAGCTCTTCGCGCTTGAGGTAAATCTTCGCGCCGCCGCAGAACTCGGTCAGGCGTTCAGCGAAATACAGTGGGCTTGGACGACCGACGTAGTCACGCTGGAAGTAGGCCAGTTCTTCTTTAAATGCCGGATCTTCCTTGGCCAGTTCGTATTCACGGGCCAGGTCGAGGATCAACGGCATCAGGGTTTCAGCGACGTAACGGCCGCCGAACGAGCCAAACAGGCCGTTGGCATCGGGGCCGTTGCGCAGATTAGTCTGGGTCATGGGTCGCTCCAGTTGGATTCGTGTGATGACAATGACGACCACTCTACCCCTGACGTTCCGACCTGAAAACCGATAAGATCGCCACAACCTGTCAGGAAAACTCACATATCCCATGAGCCATGACCTTCCTCCGCTGAACGCCCTTCGGGCCTTCGAAGCCACTGCCCGCCTGAACAGCGTCAGTCAGGCTGCCGAACAGCTACACGTCACTCATGGTGCGGTTAGCCGACAACTCAAGGTGCTGGAAGAACACCTCGGCGTTAGTCTGTTCGTCAAGGACGGGCGTGGCCTTAAACTCACAGATGCCGGCGTTCGTTTGCGCGATGCCAGCAGCGACGCGTTTGAGCGATTGCGCACCGTTTGTGCCGAATTGACCCAAAGCACCGCCGACGCGCCCTTCGTGCTCGGCTGCTCCGGCAGCTTGCTCGCACGCTGGTTCATTCCGCGCCTTGGACGCTTGAATGCGGATCTGCCGGACCTGCGCCTGCACCTGTCAGCCGGGGAAGGCGATCTCGACCCACGGCGGCCTGGACTGGACGCTTTGCTGGTGTTCGCCGAGCCACCCTGGCCGGCGGACATGCAAGTCTATGAACTGGCCAGCGAACGCATCGGCCCGGTCCTGAGCCCACGCTTCGCCGGCTACGAACGGCTGCAACAGGCGCCGGTCAGCGCGCTGCTGAGCGAGCCGCTGCTGCACACCACATCGCGTCCTCAGGCGTGGCCGAGCTGGGCACAGCAAAGCGGCCTCGACGCCAAGGCGTTGAAGTTGGGGCAGGGTTTCGAGCATTTGTATTATTTGCTGGAAGCCGCGGTGGCGGGGTTGGGTGTGGCGATTGCCCCTGAGCCGCTGGTGGCCGAGGACTTGAAAGCAGGTCGCCTGGTTGCGCCGTGGGGTTTCTGTGAAACCCCGGCGCAACTGGCGTTGTGGCTACCCAAGCGTGCCGCGGATGGCCGCGCTCGGCAGTTGGCGCAGTGGCTCAAAAACGAGCTGCGCCAAGCGGATTAGTCGCCGCGTTTGCACAACAGATAAGCCGCGAGTAGACCGAGTGCACCGACAGCGACACCCGCTGTAGTCCAAGGGTGTTCCTGGGCGTAGTCCCGGGTGGCGATCCCGGTTTCGCGGGTTTTCACTTTCACTTCTTCATAGGCATCGGCGAGCAGGTGGCGAGAATGTTTCAGCGCGCTCTCGGCGTTGCTTTTCAGGGCCTTGAGGGTTTTACGCGACTCGTCCGAGGCGTCGTCCTTAAGGTTTTCCAGCGATTTGAGAAGACTCTCGATCTCGGCTTCCATGCTTTGCAATGAGGCTTTACGTAAAGAGGTATTGGCCATGGTGGCTCTCCTTCATTGGTGATGAGTAGCGTGTGTTGGTTGGGACTTCAGGGGTTTGAGAAAGTGCAGTAAATCTGAACGGCGGTGCCCGATTGGCCGACAGAAGTAATACGAAAAATCACTGCTAGGCTGTATTTCATACCCCAAGGAGAACGCCATGACTGACCATCACACCTACAAGAAAGTCGAGCTGGTCGGCTCGTCCCCTACCAGCATCGAAGACGCCATCAACAATGCGCTGGCCGAAGCCAGCAAAAGCCTCAAGCATCTGGAATGGTTTGAAGTGACCGAAACCCGCGGCCACATCAAGGACGGCAAGGCTGCCCACTTCCAGGTGACACTGAAAGTCGGGTTCAGGATTGCCAGTAGCTGAGTTTGAGCTAGTCTTCTGAACTTGCGCGCTGGCCGAGTGCCATAGGGAATGGCAAAGCGCTACTTGAGCGCATCTGGCTACTGCTGGATGCTCCCCATTTGATCCGACCAGGGAATGCGACCGATGAAGAAGTTTATTTTGGCGGTAGGTTTATTGAGCATCGCGGGAACAGCCCTTGCTGGCGGTAAGTCGTGCGAAGACCTGAAAGGCGAAATCGCAGCGAAACTTGATGCCAAGCATGTCTCGGGCTATTCGCTGGAGATTGTCGACAAAGGCGCTGCCGCTGGCGGGAAAGTCGTCGGCAAGTGCGAAGCCGGCAGTAAAGTGATCGTCTACAAAAAGTAGATTGTTACCACCCTCAATGAAAAAGCCGACGCAATGGCGTCGGCTTTTTTATGCGCGTCGTTCCGGGATCAGCCCTTCATGACCTGCGCCAGCAACTCATAGGAATGCACGCGATCCGCGTGCTCGTAGAGGTCGCAGGTGAAAATCAGTTCATCGGCCTGGGTCTGCTCGATCAGCACTTCCAGTTTGGCGCGGATTTTCTGCGGGCTGCCGACCATGGCCAGCCCCAGGAAATCGCCGACCGCTTCCTTCTCATGCGGCAGCCACAGGCCGTCCATGGTTTTCACCGGCGGACGTTGCACCAGGCTCTGGCCACGCATCAGGGCGAGGATTCGCTGGTAGACCGACGTCGCCAGGTAATCAGCCTGTTCGTCGGTATCGGCCGCCACCAGTGGCACGCCGAGCATCACGTAGGGCTTGTCCAATACCGCTGAAGGTTTGAAGTGATTGCGATAGACGCGAATCGCCTCGTGCATGAAACGCGGTGCGAAATGCGAGGCGAAGGCGTAGGGCAAACCGCGTTCGCCGGCCAGTTGCGCGCTGAACAGACTGGAACCCAGCAGCCAGACCGGGACATTGGTGCCTGTTCCGGGCATCGCGATAATTCGCTGGTCCGGCGTGCGTGGGCCGAGGTAGCGCATCAGCTTGAACGTCTTCCGGGAATTCGTCCGCACTGCCGGAGCGTTCTCGGCGCAGTGCGCGGGCGGTCATCTGATCGGAACCGGGCGCGCGGCCGAGGCCCAGGTCGATCCGGCCGAGGGTAGAGCTCGGCGAGGGTGCCGAACTGTTCGGCGATGGTGAGCGGAGAGTGGTTGGGCAGCATCACGCCGCCGGAGCCGAGCACGGATGGTCGAGGTGCCCCCGGCCAGGTAACCGAGTAATACCGACGTCGCGGAACTGGCGATGCCGTCCATGTTGTGGTGTTCGGCCACCCAAAAGCGGTTGTAGCCAAACTTTTCGACGTGCTGGGCCAAGTCCAGGGAATTGCGCAGTGACTGGGCCGCGCTACCGTTCTCCCGTACGGGCACCAGATCGAGGGTCGAAAACTTGATATCGGACAGTCGTTTCATAAACCTGCTTCTCCAATGGGGGCGCAGGTTTTTTCACGAACGAAAACCTGCCGAGTCTGAAAGCGTTCCCTATGCAATGAGGGCATATACCCGAGTTTCAATAGCAGACATGAATTTGCCTACCAGATAAGCGGTTTGATCCGACAGGGTGAACTTTGCCAAGTCTTCTATCCTCAGAACCCTTACCAAGCGAAAACCACGAAGGCGCGACGTTTCGCGCCGATCTTGAGGAGGCAGACATGGCTATCACGAAGAAAGCATCGGCTCATTGGGCAGGCGATCTGAAAACCGGCATCGGTTCGATTTCCACGGAAACCGGCGTACTCAGAGAAGCGCCCTACGGCTTCAAGGCCCGTTTCGAGGGCGGCAAAGGCACCAATCCGGAAGAGCTGATCGGCGCGGCCCACGCAGGCTGCTTCTCCATGGCGTTTTCGATGATTCTCGGCGACGCCGGCCTAAAGGCTGACAGCATTGATACCAACGCTGAGGTCACCCTGGACCAGGTGGAGGGCGGATTTGCGATCACGGCGGTGAAACTGATCCTCAAGGCGAAAATCCCTGGGGCAACTCAGGCACAGTTCGAGGAACTGAGTAACAAGGCCAAAGAAGGTTGCCCGGTATCCAAAGTGCTGAATGCGAAAATCAGCCTGGAGGCATCGTTGGTTAGCTGATTTGCGTAAGGTTTAATCAGGCGTTGATTGCGCTGACGCCTTCGCGAGCAAGCCCGCTCCCACAATTGGAATGCATTTCAACTGTGGGAGCGGGCTTGCTCGCGAAGGCAATCTCATGAACGACACAATCCATGGTTGAACATGCAGTTTGTGAGCGAAGTCAGAACTCGCTTTGTAAAACTGTGGTCGAATAAATGACAGCAGCTTCAGCGCATAGACATGCGCGCTGCCTCAAGGGAGCTTCAACCATGAAACGTTTTGTCTTGGCCGTTATTTGCGGTGCATTGGCGACTTCGGCCCTGGCCGCGACCAAAGACTGCGAAGAGCTTAAGAAGGAAATTGAAATAAAAATCCAGGCTAAAGCCATACCCTCCTACACCCTGGAAATAGTCACGAAAAAAGAAGCCGACAAGCACGATGCCGCAATGGTCGTTGGCTCCTGTGAAAACGGCACGAAGAAGATCATCTACCAAAAAAACGATCGTTGATTGGCCTCAAATGGCGCAGTCCACCGCCCGGTCTTCGGCCACGATCTCACGCTTGGCGTTATACAGCCGTGCGCTGGGCGTGAACGACAATGAGCGCCCTTCGAGCATGTAACGCTGGCCGGCCTCGAAATGGTCGTAGCGAATGGTCAGGTAGCAGAGGCGCTCTGCGGGATCGTTCATCATTCCAAAACCGCCACTGAACACCTCAAAGTCGAAACGCACCATCAACTCATGACTGCCGGGGGTGACCTGAAAGAAACGCCCGTCGGTCAATCGCTGGTTATCCAGGCGTTCGGCCATCATTAATTTCCCACCGGGGGTCGGTGTAGACATGTCGACCCAGGCCATCTGCGGATTGACCGCCGGCATCGGGCTCAGGCAACCGGAAATGACGCTTGCCGTGAGCAACAGCAATAACCTGCGCATGATGAATGTCCTGATGATTGGTCATTCAGCATAACGCCGATCACGTGCGTTGGCAGCCTGCCGGTGTGCCGTGCCCAATGACTTTTCGCTGCTGATCATAGAGCTTTGCCCACGGATGGAATCCGATGTTTCCCGCTTGCAACTCATAGCGCTCACCGGCGTTGAAATCCTTGAATTTCACACTCAACTGACAATCGCGCCACAACGGCTCACTGTCCGGGCCAATGTTGGTGGGCTGGACCGCAAACTGGTAACGCACCTTCAATTCATGGCTGCCGGGCTGCACTTCAAAGAAGCGTTTGTCGGTGGTCGCCTTGTCATCGACCTTCAACGCTTGCAACGCGGTGTCTTGCGGCTTTGGACCGAGATCGATCCAGGCTTGGGCGGGGTCCGGGGCGGGCATTCCGAACCCGGCACAACCGGCCAGCGTCAGCAGGCCTCCTGTCAGCATCAACATGCGCATAGCGGAGCTCCAGTCAGGCGGGATAGTCTTGCGGGCAGACTCTCCGAGGATGATTTTATTTTGATCAGGCCGCTTCCAAGCCTTGGGTTACTTGATCGCGTTTTGCGCGTTTTGTTTCCGGGCGTGTTGTTTTTGTTGCTCAACGGTTGCGCCAGCGTCAGCTACTACGGTCAATTAGCCAGTGGTCAGCTGCAATTGCTGCAGGCCCGGGAGCCGGTTGCCGAGGTGATTGCCGACCCACAGCGCGATCCACAATTGCGTGCACATCTGGCCCAATCACAAAAGGCTAGGGTGTTCGCCAGCCAGCATCTGCACCTGCCGGATAACCAGAGCTATCGCCTGTACGCCGACATTGGTCGGCCGTATGTGGTCTGGAATGTCTTCGCCACGCCGGAATTTTCCCTGACGCCGCAGAACCATTGCTTCCCCATCGCCGGCTGCGTCGCTTACCGCGGTTACTACAGCCAGAGCGCGGCCCGGGGTGAAGCGGCCATGCAACGACTCAACGGCATGGACGTGTCGATCGGCGGGGTCGAGGCCTACTCGACCCTGGGCTGGTTCAATGACCCGATCCTCAGCTCGATGATGAGTTGGGGCGATGAACGGTTGGCCACGCTGATCTTTCATGAGCTGGGCCATCAGCGGTTTTATGTGAAGGACGACACTGAGTTCAACGAGTCTTTCGCCACGTTTGTCGAGCAGGAAGGCACCCGCCAATGGCGCGCCAGCCGTGGACTCGCCCCAGACACCGGCGCGCAGATGCAGCAACGTGATCAGTTCACTCAACTGGTTCTGGACAGTCGCGCTCGACTTGAACGGCTGTACGCCCAGCCCTTGCCCGCCGAGCAGATGCGCCAACGCAAAGCCGCCGAGTTCGAACGGCTGCGTCGCGACTATCGGACGATGCGTGACAACGTATGGGCCGGGGATAAACGCTACGACGCCTGGATCAATGCGCCGATGAACAATGCCAAGTTGCTGCCGTTTGGTTTGTACGACCAATGGGTGCCGGCGTTTGCGGCGCTGTTCAGGCAGGAGGGTGGGGATTGGGTGAAGTTTTATGCGGCCGTGGAGAGCCTGGGTGGGTTGCCGAGCAAGCAACGTAAAGCTGCGCTGCAAACGTTGGCCGGCAAATAACCCTGTGGCGAGGGAGCTCGCTCCCGTTGGGCCGCGAAGTGGCCCCATAATTTCCGGACCAATCACGACTGCTGCGCAGCCAAACGGGAGCAAGCTCCCTCGCCACAGTTCGGTGTCAGCCTCGCAGAAACGCCTGATGCATCTCCTCCAGCGTTTCAAAGTGATACGCCGGTGCTTCGGCGCTCAGCTCTTCGTGGCTGCCAAAACCATAACCCACCGCCGCCGCATCAAGCCCGTTGCTGCGCGCGCCGATCAAGTCGTGTTTGCGGTCGCCGATCATCAGGGTGTTGGCCGGGTCGAGGCCTTCTTCGGCGATCAAATGGGCGATCAGTTCGACTTTGTTGGTCCGGGTGCCATCCAGCTCACTGCCGTAAATCACTTTGAAGTGCTTGGCGAAGTCGAAGTGCCGGGCGATTTCCCGGGCGAACACCCAGGGCTTGGAGGTAGCGATGTACAGCTGTCGACCTTGCCCGCTCAAGGTTTCCAATAGCGGTGTGACACCGTCGAACACGCGGTTCTCATACAGGCCGGTGACTTTGAAACGCTCGCGATAGAAATTCACCGCTTCCCAGGCCTTGGGCTCGTCGAACTCGTAAAACTGCATGAACGCCTGCAACAGCGGCGGGCCGATGAAATGTTCGAGCTTGGTCAGGTCGGGCTCGTCGATACCCAGTTTGGCCAGGGCGAACTGGATCGAGCGGGTAATCCCCTCACGCGGGTCGGTCAAAGTGCCATCGAGGTCGAACAAAACAGTTTGGTAATGCATGAAAATTCCTGGGCAATAGTGAGAAGGCTTAGAGCTGGTCGTAGCCTTCGGCCAGATGCAGGTCCTTGAGCTTCACGTAGTTCGCCGCGCTGTAGGTGAAAAAGGCTTTTTCCTTGTCAGTCAGCGGCCGGATCTGTTTCACCGGGCTGCCGACATACAGAAAACCGCTTTCCAGGCGCTTGCCCGGTGGCACCAGGCTGCCGGCGCCGATGATCACATCGTCCTCCACCACCGCGCCGTCCATGACGATGCTGCCCATGCCGATCAGAACCCGGTTACCCACCGAGCAGCCGTGGAGCATGACTTTGTGAGCGATGGTCACGTCGTCCCCGATCAAGCAGGGAAAGCCATCGGGATTGAACGGCCCTGCGTGGGTGATGTGCAGCACGCAGCCGTCCTGAACGCTGGTGCGCGCACCGATGCGGATGCGGTGCATGTCGCCGCGGATCACCGTCAGCGGCCAGACGGAGCTGTCTTCGCCGATTTCGACGTCGCCGATTACCACCGCCGAGCCGTCGACAAAAGCGCCTTTGCCCAGTAGCGGCGTGTGGTTCAGATACTTGCGAAGGGTCACGATAGGTTCTCTCTCTGTCGCTGATAGCTGCGGTGAGCGTCGATTGTAATTAAGATGGCCGCATGTTTCTTCCAGCCAAGGTGCCAACCGTGAGCGTGAACAACCCTCTTTTGCAGTCCTACGACCTGCCGCCGTTCTCGGCGATTCGTGCCGAACACGTGCAACCGGCCATTGAACAGATCCTGGCTGACAACCGCGCCGCCATTATCGAGATCCTCAAAACCCAGGGCAAACAACCGACCTGGGCCGGCCTGGTACTGGCAATGGACGAACTCAATGATCGCCTGGGCGCCGCCTGGAGCCCGGTCAGCCACCTGAATGCCGTATGCAACAGCGCCGAACTGCGCGAAGCCTACGAGTCCTGCCTGCCGGCCCTGAGCGCCTACTCCACCGAGATGGGCCAGAACCGCGAACTGTTCCAGGCATTCGAAGCCCTGGCCAACAGCCCCGAAGCCGCCGGTTTCGACGTCGCGCAAAAAACCATTCTGGAACACTCACTGCGTGACTTCCGTCTGTCGGGTATCGACCTGCCGGAAGCTGAGCAGAAGCGATACGCCGAAGTGCAAAGCAAACTGTCCGAGCTGGGCAGCCGCTTCTCCAACCAGTTGCTCGACGCCACTCAGGCCTGGACCAAGCACGTTACCGATGAAGCCACCCTCGCCGGCCTGACCGATTCGGCCAAGGCGCAAATGGCGGCCGCTGCACAGGCCAAAGGCCTGGACGGTTGGTTGATCAGCCTGGAATTCCCGAGCTACTACGCGGTGATGACCTACGCCCGCGACCGCGCCCTGCGCGAAGAAGTCTACGCCGCCTACTGCACCCGTGCGTCGGACCAAGGCCCGAATGCCGGTCAGAACGATAACGGCCCGGTGATGGTAGAAATTCTCGACCTGCGTCAGGAGCTGGCCAAGCTACTGGGTTTCGCCAGCTTCTCGGAGCTGAGTCTGGCGACCAAAATGGCTGAATCCAGCGATCAGGTACTCAGTTTCCTACGTGACCTGGCCAAGCGCAGCAAACCGTTCGCGGCTCAGGACCTGGAACAACTCAAGGCCTACGCCGCCGAACAGGGCTGCCCGGATCTGCAAAGCTGGGACAGTGGTTTCTACGGTGAAAAACTTCGCGAGCAGCGCTACAGCGTCGCGCAAGAAGCCCTTCGCGCCTACTTCCCGATCGACAAAGTGCTCGGCGGCTTGTTCGCTATCGTTCAGCGCCTGTACGGCATCGAAATCGCCGAGCAGAAAGGCTTCGACACTTGGCACCCGGATGTTCGCCTGTTCGAAATCAAGGAAAACGGCCAACACGTCGGCCGCTTCTTCTTCGACCTCTACGCCCGCGCCAACAAACGCGGCGGGGCCTGGATGGACGGCGCTCGTGACCGTCGCCGCACCGCTGAAGGCGTGCTGCAAAGCCCGGTGGCGAACCTGGTGTGCAACTTCACTCCGGCCGACAGCGGCAAGCCTGCGTTGCTGACCCACGATGAAGTCACCACCCTGTTCCACGAATTTGGCCATGGTTTGCATCACCTGCTGACCCGCGTCGAACATGCTGGCGTGTCCGGCATCAACGGCGTGGCCTGGGATGCGGTCGAACTGCCAAGTCAGTTCATGGAAAACTGGTGCTGGGAGCCCGAAGGCCTGGCGCTGATCTCCGGTCACTACGAAACCGGCGAACCGCTGCCTCAGGACCTGCTGGGAAAAATGCTCGCGGCGAAAAACTTCCAGTCCGGCCTGATGATGGTCCGCCAACTCGAGTTCTCGTTGTTCGACTTCGAACTGCACGCCACCCATGGCGACGGCCGCAGCGTGCTGCAAGTGCTCGAAGGCGTGCGCGACGAGGTTTCGGTCATGCGTCCGCCGGCCTACAACCGCTTCCCGAACAGCTTCGCGCATATCTTCGCCGGCGGTTACGCGGCGGGTTACTACAGCTACAAATGGGCTGAAGTGCTGTCCGCCGATGCTTTCTCGAAGTTCGAAGAAGACGGCGTGCTCAATGCCGAGACCGGCCGCGCCTTCCGTGAAGCGATCCTCGCTCGCGGCGGTTCTCAGGAACCGATGGTGCTGTTCGTCGACTTCCGTGGCCGGGCGCCATCGATTGACGCACTCTTGCGCCACAGCGGCCTGAGTGAGGACGCAGCAGCATGAGCGAGGGGCCTGTGATCACAAAAAAACGCTTTATCGCCGGGGCAGTTTGCCCGGCCTGCAGCGAGCCGGACAAATTGATGATGTGGAACGAAGACGAGGTCCCGCACCGTGAGTGCGTGGCCTGCGGTTACTCCGACACGCTCAATGAGCAAGGTCTGTCAGTGCCCAAGGAATTGGGCACGCGGGTCAACGTTTCGGCGCTGAAAGTGCCGGACGCCAAGGTTCAGGCGGTGCAATTCTTCCCGAACCCGAAGCTGAAGAAAAAGCCTGACGAGCAATTCTGAGTGAACACAACCTTCCACGCCGCAATGGTGTGGAAGGTGACACTCCTGCCTTTATCCTACTTCTCGACGTTTGCCGATTTGAACCAGCTCTTCATCGAGCACATGGCGAACGGGCTGGTGCTGCAATCACCATTGGCCAGAGCCGTGCGCAGTTTGTCGACATCGGCCTGCATCATGTAGCGAACGCCGTCCTTGAAGTGGGTACTGTCGCCAAAACCGCCTTGGGTCATTTCATTCAAGGCGTCTTCTTTGCTCCAGCCCTGCACGACCACCCGATACATGGCCGCCATCAGGCCGGTGCGGTCAGAGCCGTGCTTGCAATGCATCAATACCGGGCCTTTGGCCTCGGCGGTCTGAATGGCGCGAAGCGCCTTGAGCACATCAGCGTCATCCACATGATTGGTGCGGTAAGGCAGCTGCACCTGGTCGATGCCAGGCGTCGACAACCAGCTCTTGTCCGACTCAGGCAGGAAGTTGATAACGGTTCCAACCTTGAGTTTTTCCAGTAGCGGCACCGCGCCGCTGTCCGGCAATGCACTGCGGTAGAGCGTCGGGGACATTTGGTAGAGGTTATATTTCGACTCCACCGACTGTGCCCATTCGGCAGGCCGCGCAGGTACCGTGTCGTCAGCCAGGGCCAGCGACACATTGAAAAAGGCTACCAACGACAGGCACATCGCAGGGATAAGACGGATTTTAGACATGCTGGGCGACCGTGAAAAAGATGCGGATGAATAACGCTAGCTTCAACCTTGACCAGTCAAAGGGCTGTGAGCCGACTGTCAAAGAATCGTGAATCGATCGACCCCAAGGCTACTTTCGTCGCAAAACCCCGGTTTATTTATGCTGAATCGCTTCATCCTGATTCTTAGCCTGCTACCATTTGTTACCAAAGTTTGCAGTTACGTGGCCATTTTCACTGATCGTCCACCCGTATCACTGCCAAAACGAAAAGCCGTTCATTGAAACGGCTGAAAACCATCAATGCCTGATGAGGTGCACCCCCATGTCTGATCAAGATCGAGACAACCCGCGGCGTGAGTTTTTGCGCAAATCCCTGACCTTGATCCCGGTGGTCACCGTCGCCAGCACCGCGCTGGGCAGTTCCGTCCTGCTCGCAGCGCCTGAAGCGGCGCCGTCCAGTCCCGGCAAAACCCCTGCCAGCACCAGCGTCTATGAACCCAGCTACTTCACCGCCGAAGAATGGACGTTCATCAAGGCAGCCGTCGCTCAACTGATCCCGAACGATGCCCAAGGGCCAGGCGCACTCGAAGCCGGCGTGCCGGAATACATCGACCGGCAAATGAACACGCCGTACGCCGCCGGCGCGCTGTGGTTCATGCAAGGGCCGTTCAACGCCGACGCCCCGCCGGAAATGGGCTCGGCAGAGCAAACTCGTCCCTAAAGAGATCTATCGCTTGGGCATTGCCGCCACGGATTCCTGGTCGAAAACCGTCAACGGAAAAGTATTTGCTGACCAAGATAGCGCTACCCGAGACGATTTACTGAAGCAACTCGAAGCCGGAAAACCTGACTTCGACAGCGTTCCGTCGACGATTTTCTTCAACCTGCTGCTGCAAAACACCAAGGAAGGGTTCTTCTGCGACCCGATCCACGGCGGCAACAAAGGCATGGTCGGCTGGACCATGATCGGCTTCCCCGGCGCCCGCGCCGATTTCATGGACTGGGTGGAACGCAACGAGCAATACCCCTTCCCGGCAGTTTCGATTCGCGGCGAGAGGGCATAAGCATGGCAACAGTTATGAAGAAGGTCGACGCAGTCATCGTCGGTTTTGGCTGGACCGGCGCGATCATGGCCAAAGAACTGACAGAAGCAGGCCTGAACGTGTTGGCGCTGGAGCGCGGACCGATGCAGGACACCTACCCCGACGGCAACTATCCCCAGGTGATCGACGAACTTACCTACAGCGTTCGCAAGAAACTCTTCCAGGACATCTCCAAAGAGACCGTGACCATTCGCCATAGCGTGAATGACATCGCACTGCCGAACCGCCAACTCGGCGCTTTCCTGCCCGGTAACGGTGTGGGCGGCGCGGGGCTGCATTGGTCGGGCGTGCACTTTCGGGTCGACCCGATCGAGTTGCGGATGCGCAGTCACTACGAAGAACGCTACGGCAAACACTTCATTCCCAAGGACATGACCATCCAGGACTTCGGCGTCAGCTATGAAGAGCTGGAGCCGTTCTTCGATTACGCCGAAAAGGTGTTCGGTACGTCGGGTCAAGCCTGGACGGTGAACGGTCAACGGGTCGGCGAAGGCAAGGGCGGCAACCCTTACGCACCGGATCGCTCGAACCCGTTCCCGCTGGAATCCCAGAAAAATACGGTCTCCGCACAGCTGTTCCAGAAAGCGGCCACAGCCGTGGGTTACAAACCCTACAACCTGCCGTCGGCCAATACCTCAGGCCCGTACACCAACCCCTACGGCGCCCAAATGGGCCCGTGTAACTTCTGCGGTTTTTGCAGCGGTTACGTTTGCTACATGTACTCCAAGGCATCGCCCAACGTGAACATTCTGCCGGCGCTCAAGCCGCTGCCGAATTTCGAACTGCGGCCCAATTCCCACGTGTTGCGGGTCAACCTCGACAGCACCAAGACCAAAGCCACCGGCGTGACCTACATCGATGGCCAGGGCCGGGAGATCGAGCAGCCGGCCGATCTGGTGATCCTCGGCGCGTTCCAGTTCCACAACGTGCGGTTGATGTTGCTCTCCGGCATCGGCAAGCCTTACGACCCGATCAGCGGTGAAGGCGTGGTCGGCAAGAACTTCGCCTACCAGAACATGGCCACGATCAAGGCGTTCTTCGACAAGGACACCCACACCAACAACTTCATCGGGGCTGGCGGCAACGGCGTGGCGATCGATGACTTCAACGCCGACAACTTCGACCACGGGCCGCATGGCTTCGTCGGCGGCTCGCCGATGTGGGTCAACCAGGCCGGCAGCCGCCCAATCTCCGGGACCTCGAACCCGCCGGGCACGCCGGCCTGGGGCAGTGCGTGGAAACGCGCCACCGCCGATTACTACACCCACCAGGTGTCGATGGACTCACACGGCGCGCATCAGTCCTACCGCGGCAACTACCTGGATCTCGACCCGGTATACCGCGATGCCTACGGCTTGCCGCTGCTGCGGATGACCTTCGACTGGCAGGAAAACGACATCAAGATGAACCGCTTCATGGTCGAAAAAATGGGCAAGATCGCCGAAGCGATGGGCCCCAAAGCTATCGCCGTGATCGGCAAGCAGGTCGGTGATCACTTCAACACCGCGGCCTACCAGACCACCCACCTCAACGGTGGCGCGATCATGGGCACGAACCCGAAAACCAGCGCCCTGAACCGTTACTTGCAGAGCTGGGACGTGCACAACGTGTTCGTCCCTGGGGCGTCGGCTTTCCCACAAGGCTTGGGTTACAACCCTACAGGCCTGGTGGCTGCGTTGACCTACTGGTCGGCGCGGGCGATCCGCGAGCAGTACCTGAAAAACCCCGGCCCGCTGGTTCAGGCTTAAGGAGCGATAACCATGAAAGCACTCGTTATCGCGACCTTCGCCCTGCTCGGCAGTGCCTCGATCAACGCCGCAGAAGTTGATCAAAACCTGATCAAACAAGGCGAATACCTTGCCCGGGCCGGTGACTGTATCGCCTGCCACACCGCGAAGGACGGCAAGCCGTTCGCCGGCGGTCTGCCGATGGAAACGCCAATCGGGACGATCTACTCGACCAACATCACTCCGGATAAAACCGGCCTCGGCGACTACAGCTTCGAAGATTTCGACAAAGCCGTACGCCACGGTGTCGCCAAAAACGGCAGCACCTTGTACCCGGCGATGCCGTATCCGTCCTACGCCAGCGTCACCGAACCCGACATGCAGGCCTTGTACGCCTACTTCATACACGGCGTGGCGCCGGTCGCCCAGGAGAACAAGGCCAGCGACATTCCCTGGCCTTTGAGCATGCGTTGGCCGCTGATGGGCTGGCGCTGGATGTTTGCCCCGGCCGTGGCGGATTACAAAGCCGCACCGGGCGCTGATGCGGTAGTCAGCCGTGGGGCTTATCTGGTGGAAGGCCTGGGACATTGCGGCGCATGCCATACGCCAAGAGCCCTGACCATGCAGGAAAAATCCCTGAATGCCGGCGATGGCAGCACCTTTCTGTCAGGCAGCGCGCCGCTGGAAGGCTGGATCGCGAAAAGCCTGCGCGGCGACCACAAGGACGGCCTCGGCAGCTGGAGCGAGGCGCAACTGGTGCAATTCCTCAAGACCGGGCGCAGCGACCGCAGTGCGGTATTCGGTGGCATGAGCGATGTGGTGACCCACAGCATGCAATACATGACCGACGCCGACCTGACCGCAATTGCCCGTTACCTCAAGTCCCTGCCGGCCAATGACCCCAACGACCAGCCACATAAGTACGACAAACAAGTCGCCCAAGCGCTGTGGAAGGGTGATGACAGCAAGCCTGGCGCCTCGGTGTACATCGACAACTGTGCGGCCTGTCACCGTACCGACGGGCATGGTTACACGCGAGTGTTCCCGGCGCTGGCGGGCAATCCGGTGTTGCAGTCGCAAGACCCGACGTCGCTGATTAACGTTGTGCTCAAGGGCGGCACCTTGCCGGCGACTCACACGGCACCGTCGACCTTCACCATGCCAGCGTTTGCCTGGCGGTTGTCGGATCAGGAAGTGGCGGATGTGGTCAGTTTCATTCGCAGCAGTTGGGGTAACAAGGGCGAGCCCGTCAAGGCAAGCACCGTGGCCGATCTGCGCAAGGACGATATGAAAACCACCTCGGGCGACGATCTGGGGCAGGTCACCCAGAAGAACTGATCGCCCAGCGGCACTAGCCAGATGAACGACGCCTCGTTACTGTATATAAAACCAGTATCGAGGCGTTTTCATGTCCACTCCTCTTCCGCCACGCGGTCGCGGCACCGCGACCAACCCGCACAACCGCTTCGCACCGAACCGTTCGGTGGCCGAGGACGATGGCTGGTACCAGGAAGCGCCGGTCACCCAAGGCACCGAAGTGCGCATCGAGACGGCGAAAACCATCATCACCCGCAACACCTCGCCGGACTTGCCCTTCGACCGCTCGATCAATCCTTATCGCGGCTGCGAGCACGGTTGCATCTATTGCTACGCGCGGCCCAGTCACGCCTATTGGGACATGTCGCCGGGGCTGGATTTCGAAACCAAACTGATCGCCAAGACCAACGCTGCAGACGTGCTGGAGGAGCAACTCTCCAAGCGCGGCTATCAATGCGCGCCGATCAACCTGGGTTCCAACACCGATCCGTATCAGCCCATCGAACGCGAACACAAAATCACCCGCCAAACCCTGGAAGTGCTGCTGCGTTACCGTCATCCGGTGACCATCATCACTAAAGGTTCGCTGATTCTTCGTGATCTGGATCTGCTGGTTGAACTCGCCCGGCAAAACCTGGTGGCCGTGATGATCAGCCTCACCACACTCGACGACGAACTCAAACGCATCCTCGAACCCCGGGCCGCTGCGCCCAAGGCCCGATTACGAGCCATTCGGGTGATGCGCGAAGCCGGGATTCCGGTGGGGGTTTTGTGCTCGCCGATGATTCCAATGATCAATGACAGCGAACTCGAAAGCCTGCTCACCGAGGCCCACGCGGCCGGTGCCCAGAGCGCGGCCTACATGATGTTGCGCTTGCCCCTGGAAGTGGCGCCGTTGTTCGAAGAATGGCTGGCCGCCCACTACCCGCAGCGCGCGGCTCATGTGTTGAGCCTGATTCGGCAGAGTCGTGGCGGCGAGCTCTACGACAGCCGGTTTGGTGCGCGGATGCGCGGTGAAGGGCCATTCGCCGACCTGTTGGCGCAACGCTTTGCCAAAACCATCAAACGCTTGGGGCTCAATCGTCGTGAAGGGTTTAATCTGGACTGCGACGCCTTCTGTCCACCGGGTCGCCAAATGTCATTGATTTGAGGACAATTGGCCTATGGTTGAGTAGTGGAAACACCCGCCGCCGTCATTCCCGGTCACGTTTTTTGCGACCTGGAACGTGCGTTCTAGAGCGGTTTATTCAGTTTGAGTTAAGTTTCGCCGGCTACCTTGTTCATCGAGTGACTGACGGGTCGAGATCTGCGACCTGGATTTTTTTAAACAGCCACTGGCTTCATATCGGACAAAACGGGACACTTCCCAATCTCCGTCAAAGAGGATGAATCATGAGTGACAAGGATAAACAGCCGTTGGCTGCGTCGGTTTCAGCCCACCCCGAGGCGGAGTCCGCCGATGCAGCGCTGAAGCATATCGTTGACGGCTTTTTGCATTTTCATCACGAGGTCTTTCCACAGCAGGAAGAGCTCTTCAAAAACTCGCCACAGCCCAGAGCCCGAGAGCGATGTTCATCGCCTGCGCCGATTCGCGCATCGTTCCTGAACTGATCACCCAAAGCGCCCCTGGCGATCTGTTCGTGACCCGTAACGTCGGCAACGTTGTGCCACCTTATGGGCAAATGAACGGCGGCGTTTCCACCGCGATCGAATACGCGGTGCTGGCCCTCGGCGTGCAACACATCATCATTTGCGGCCATTCCGATTGCGGCGCCATGCGCGCGGTACTCAACCCGCAGAGCCTGGAAAAAATGCCCACGGTCAAAGCCTGGCTGCGGCATGCCGAAGTGGCGAAAACCATGGTCCAGGAAAACTGCCATTGCGCTGACGAAAACGAAAGCATGCACATCCTCACCGAAGAGAATGTGATCGCCCAGTTGCAGCATCTGCGCACACACCCATCGGTGGCCTCGCGCATGGCCAACGGTCAGCTGTTTATCCATGGCTGGGTCTACAGCATCGAAACCAGCGAAATCAAAGCGTACGACGCGGATCAGGGTCGTTTCCTGCCGCTCGATGGCAGCCATCCGATTCCGGTGGCGACGCCCAAAGCGCGCTTCTAAAAACCTCCTAAATCGTTGTGTGGTTTAGCCGAGGCTGCCGATTGAGCAGCCTGGCTTCGCCATGCCTGAAAAAACTTCGGGAGAATCCCTATGCGTGCTGCGCAACTAAAAGCTGTTTTGCCACGGGAGCTGCTGGCTTCGGTGGTGGTGTTTCTGGTGGCCCTGCCCTTGTGCATGGGCATCGCCATCGCCTCGGGTTTGCCGCCGGCCAAAGGCCTGATCACCGGGATCATCGGTGGCTTGGTGGTGGGCTGGATTGCCGGCTCACCGTTGCAAGTCAGCGGCCCGGCGGCGGGCCTGGCCGTGTTGGTATTCGAGCTGGTGCGCCAACACGGTATCGCCATGCTCGGGCCGATTTTGCTGCTGGCCGGTTTTCTGCAACTGGTGGCCGGTCGTTTGAAACTGGGCTGCTGGTTTCGGGTGACGGCGCCAGCGGTGGTCTACGGCATGCTCGCCGGGATTGGCGTGTTGATCGTGCTGTCACAAGTGCATGTGATGCTCGACGCCGTGCCCAAACCGTCAGGGCTGGATAACCTCGCAGCGTTCCCTGCCGCCGTGGCTCAGGCCTTGCCATCCTTGGGCTGGCAGGCCGGTTTGCTTGGACTGTCGACGATTGCGGTGATGTGGCTGTGGGAAAAATTCCGCCCGCACTCGCTACGATTCATTCCCGGTGCCTTGCTTGGTGTCGGTCTGGCGACGGTTGCCAGCCTGATGCTCGCCTTGCAGGTCAAACGCGTGGAGGTCCCGGCCAACCTGGCTGAAGCCATCGACTGGCTCAAACCCGCGGACTTGCTCAACCTGGCTGACCCGACGCTGCTGATCGCCGCGTTTGCCGTGGCCTTCATCGCCAGCGCCGAAACCCTGCTCTCGGCCGCCGCCGTCGACCGCATGCACAGCGGCCAGCGTTCGGACTTCGACCGGGAGTTGTCGGCGCAAGGCGTGGGCAACATGCTCTGCGGTTTGCTCGGTGCATTGCCAATGACCGGGGTAATCGTGCGCAGCTCGGCTAACGTCCAGGCCGGCGCGACCACACGAATGTCGGCGATCTTCCATGGTCTGTGGTTGCTGGCGTTCGTGCTGTTGCTGTCCAGCGTGCTGCAAAGCATTCCGGTGGCGAGCCTGGCCGGTGTTTTGGTCTCCACCGGTTTCAAACTGGTGGACCTCAAGGCCTTTCGCGGCTTGGGGCGTTATGGCCGGATGCCGATGTTCACCTATGCGGCGACTGCCCTGGCGATCATCTTCACCGACCTGCTGACTGGCGT
The DNA here is from genome assembly GCF_034344865.1 of Pseudomonas sp. 10S4. Classification (NCBI taxonomy): domain Bacteria; kingdom Pseudomonadati; phylum Pseudomonadota; class Gammaproteobacteria; order Pseudomonadales; family Pseudomonadaceae; genus Pseudomonas; species Pseudomonas sp. 10S4. The sequence continues at coordinate 1,852,221 of NZ_CP133774.1, read as the reverse complement.
GCTGATCGGCTTCGGCCTGACCCTGGCGAAACTGGCCTGGAAGGCTTCACGGCTGAAGATCAGCCTGATCGACCTGCCCAAGGACGGCGAAATGGAGTTGCGGCTGATCGGCGCGGCGACCTTTCTCAAGGTACCGGCGTTGACCCAGGTGCTGGGCACCATTCCGGCCGGCACGACGGTGCATGTGCCGCTCAATAACCTGAGCTACATCGACCATTCGTGTCTGGAACTGCTTGAGGAGTGGGGCCGGGCGAATGCGGCCAAGGGTTCGAAGTTGCTGATTGAGGCGCGGGGGTTGAAGCGCAGGTTGGAAGGACGGTTGCGGACCACATCCGGAGTGGGTTCGACAGGGTAAAACAACACTGTGGGAGCGAGCTTGCTCGCGATGGGGCCATAACATCCAACATCTATGTTGACTGACCCACCGCAATCGCGAGCAAGCTCGCTCCCACAGGGGATTGTGTTGATCTATGGATCAAGCAGCCGGTTGATCCAGCTCCAGGCCCACGCCCAACTGGCGCGACAGACACGGCCAGCGTTTCCACGCGGTGCCGGTGTCCGGGCTGTTGAGTTTCTCGCGGTAGGCTTCCACCGACTCCAGCGCGAAACTGTCTTCGTTAAGCATCTCGTCCACGGCGTGATGCACCGCCTCATCCAGTTGGTTGGCAAATTCTTCGCCGATCAATTGGTGGGCAATCAGGTTGGCGACAGTCATGTCCAATGGGATCAGTGGCTGGCCAAAATGCTTGATGTACAGGTCATTGACCTCTTCGACCAACCGGTGCGCCAGATAAGCTTCGTCCAGCAGGCTGTCCAGGCCGATATGCCCGGTCATGATCGCCGGCGGCTTGAGGAAGAACTGCTCGGCGATTTTCAGCACCGGTTTGATCTGTGATTCGATGCCCGCTTCCCGAGCGACATCATTGGCTGCGTCCAACAGGTCCGGCACTTGCTCTATATAAGCGGCCACAAAACGGGTCATCACGCCCTTGGCGTCGACATCCGGTAGCTGGATGGCGGAATGCAGGTGCGGCAGTTGAGTTTCCAGTTGACGAGTTAACAGGCCGGTCTCGGCCTCATGTTGTTGGGCTTTTTGGATCTGCTCGCGCAATGCGGCGGTGCTCATGAAAACTCCAGGAAACAAAGGCAATGAAATAGGGAGAACATAACTTAGCTGGCTTATGAAAAATGCTAAGACGCATTTGTCATAATTATTTCATCCTTGAGACATTGCAGTTATATCGATTTGCCACCACTCGTCTGCATCCTTCTCCATTCGTGCCCTGGAACGCAAGTACAAGCTGTTTCAGCTGATTTACGCCATCGCGTTGCGAGGTCGCGGTCGCTGTCTATACTCGGTTTTGAATGGAGTTAGCTGATGACGCCCGACTGCATATGCAGCAAGGCTCGGCGATTCAAGTTCGTAGTCTGAAAAAGCCGCTCCCTTGCCGCAGGTGAAAGCCGGCGGGATAACAAGAACGATAAGGGGAACCCGCAATGATGCGACATCCACATGTCTGGATGGGCCTCCTGTTGTGGTCGATTTTCAGCCAGGCGCAAGCCGCCTGGACTGTGAATATGGCGCCTGGAGCGACTGAAATCAGTCACGCAGTATTTGACCTGCACATGACCATTTTCTGGATCTGTGTAGTGATCGGCATCATCGTCTTCGGCGCCATGTTCTGGTCGATGATGGTCCACCGCCGCTCGACCGGGCAGGTGGCCGCAAAATTTCATGAAAGTACCACCGTAGAAATTCTCTGGACTGTCGTGCCCTTCATCATTCTGGTGGCCATGGCGGTTCCCGCGACAGCCACCCTGATCAAGATGTATGACTCCAGTGAGCCGGATATCGATATCCAGATCACCGGCTATCAGTGGAAGTGGCACTACAAATACTTGGGCCAGGACGTCGAGTTCTTCAGCAACCTGGCCACCCCCAGGATCAAATCCACAACAAGGAAGCCAAGGGCGAGCACTACTTGCTCGAGGTCGACAAACCGTTGGTGCTGCCGATCGGGGCCAAGGTGCGCTTCCTGGTGACTTCCGCCGACGTTATCCACTCCTGGTGGGTGCCGGCCTTTGCGGTCAAGCGCGATGCGATTCCGGGGTTCGTCAACGAAGCCTGGACCCGGATCGACAAGCCCGGCATTTACCGTGGCCAGTGTGCCGAGCTGTGCGGCAAGGATCACGGCTTTATGCCGATCGTGGTCGAGGTCAAGGAAAAGGCCGATTACGACAAGTGGCTGGCCGATCGCAAGGCAGAAGCCTTGCAGCTCAAAGAGCTGACAACCAAGGAGTGGACCCTCGACGAACTCAAAGAGCGCGGTGACAAGATCTATCACACCACCTGCGTGGCCTGTCACCAGGCCGAAGGGCAAGGCTTGCCGCCAATGTTCCCGGCGCTCAAAGGTTCGCCGATTGCTACCGGACCGAAAGCAGACCACCTGCACCGCGTTTACTTCGGCAAACCTGGCACCGCCATGGCGGCGTTCGGCAAGCAGCTCTCGGAAGTCGATATCGCAGCGGTCGTGACCTACGAACGTAACGCCTGGGGCAACAACAAAGGCGACATGGTCACGCCTAAAGAAGTGCTGGAGTTGAAACAGGCGGAAAGCAAATGACCCGGTCTATTGCGTACGTAAGGAACCGGTCGGGGCAGCGCGCCCCGGCCTGCCCAGCCCATTCGTTCTCGGGAGAACGGCCATGAGCGCTGTAATCGATGACCACGGTCATGCCGCCGACCATGCCCACGGCCCCGCCAAGGGCCTGATGCGCTGGGTGCTGACCACCAACCACAAGGACATCGGCACGCTGTACCTGTGGTTTGCGTTCACCATGTTCCTGATTGGCGGCTCGTTCGCCATGGTGATTCGTGCCGAGCTGTTCCAGCCCGGGCTGCAAATCGTCGAACCGGCGTTCTTCAACCAGATGACCACCATGCATGGCCTGGTGATGGTCTTCGGTGCAGTGATGCCAGCCTTCGTCGGCCTCGCCAACTGGATGATCCCGTTGATGATCGGCGCGCCGGACATGGCCCTGCCACGGATGAACAACTTCAGCTTCTGGCTACTGCCAGCGGCGTTCATCCTGTTGATCTCGACCTTGTTCACCGGCCAGGCGGCGGGCCAAACTTCGGCTGGACCTTCTACGCCCCGCTCTCCACGACCTACGCGCCAGAAAGCGTGACCTACTTCATCTTCGCCATCCACCTGATGGGCATCAGCTCGATCATGGGCGCGATCAACGTGATCGCCACCATCCTCAACCTGCGCGCCCCTGGCATGACGCTGATGAAAATGCCGCTGTTCGTCTGGACCTGGCTGATCACCGCGTTCCTGCTGATCGCAGTAATGCCGGTGCTGGCCGGGTGCGTGACGATGATGCTGATGGACATCCACTTCGGCACCAGTTTCTTCAGTGCCGCCGGTGGCGGGGACCCGGTGCTGTTCCAGCACCTGTTCTGGTTCTTCGGCCACCCCGAGGTGTACATCATCGCGCTGCCGTTCTTCGGTGCCGTCAGCTCGATCATCCCGACCTTCTCGCGCAAGCCACTGTTCGGCTACACCTCGATGGTCTACGCCACGGCGAGCATCGCGTTCCTGTCGTTTATCGTCTGGGCGCACCACATGTTCGTGGTTGGTATTCCGCTGGTGGGCGAGTTGTTCTTTATGTACGCCACGCTGCTGATCGCGGTGCCGACCGGCGTGAAAGTGTTCAACTGGGCCAGCACCATGTGGCAAGGCTCGCTGACCTTCGAAACGCCGATGCTGTTCGCCGTGGCGTCTCGATCATCCTGTTCTCCATCGGCGGCGTCTTCTCCGGCCTGATGCTGGCCATCGCCCCGGCGGACTTCCAGTACCAGGACACCTACTTCGTGGTCGCGCACTTCCACTACGTGCTGGTGCCGGGGGCGATCTTCGGGATCTTCGCCTCGGCCTACTACTGGCTGCCGAAATGGACCGGCCACATGTACGACGAAACTCTCGGCAAGCTGCATTTCTGGCTGTCGTTCATCGGTATGAACATGACCTTTTTCCCGATGCACTTCGTGGGGCTGGCGGGCATGCCGCGACGGATTCCGGACTACAACCTGCAATTCGCCGACTTCAACATGGTGTCGTCGATTGGCGCGTTCATGTTCGGTACCACGCAGCTGTTCTTCCTGTTCATCGTGATCAAGACCATTCGCGGCGGCCCGCCAGCACCGGCCAAACCGTGGGAAGGGGCTGAAGGTCTGGAGTGGAGCGTGCCGTCACCGGCGCCGTATCACACCTTCACCACCCCGCCGGAAGTGAAATGAACGCTGTAACCCATGTGGGAGCGAACTTGTGTGGCGAGGGAGCTTGCTCCCGCTCGGCTGCGAAGCAGACGCAAAGCTTTTGGGGCCGCTTCGCAGCCCAGCGGGAGCAAGCTCCCTCGCCACAAAGGCTCGCTCCCACAGGGCTTGGGCGTGAGGGCAGACATCATGGCTGATTCAATTTCTCTGAAAAAACTGGTCACGCGCCTGCTGATGGTGGTGGTAGCGATGTTTGTATTCGGGTTTGCCCTTGTGCCGATCTACGACGTGATGTGCAAGGCCTTCGGCATCAACGGCAAAACCGCCGGGCAGTACGAAGGCGAACAGACGGTCGACACCTCGCGGCAAGTGCGCGTGCAGTTTCTGTCGATGAACAACGCCGACATGCCGTGGGAGTTCTATCCCAAGGGCAATGAACTGACCACCTATCCCGGGGCGGTGAGCGAAATGCTGTTTGTCGCCTACAACCCCACCGACCACCCGATGAGCGCCCAGGCAGTGCCGAGCATCGCGCCCAGCGAGGCGGCGGCGTACTTCCACAAGACCGAATGTTTCTGCTTTACCCAGCAAGTGCTGCAGCCCGGTCAACGGATCGAGATGCCGGTACGTTTCATCGTTGACCGTGACATGCCCAAGGATGTGAAGCACCTGACGCTGTCTTACACGCTGTTCGATATCACCGCACGTCATCCGCCCGTGGCTGCTGCAAGCACCGGTGGCTAGGCGTTGAAGCGTGCCCGATAAGGAGAACAATAAATGGCAACTCATGAGCACTATTACGTACCCGCCCAGAGCAAATGGCCGATCATCGCCACCGCCGGCATGCTGGTCACGGTGTACGGCCTGGCCACCTGGTTCAACGACCTGAAAGCGGCACGGCCGGAATCCCACGGCCCGCTGATCTTTTTCGTCGGCGGCCTGCTGCTGGCCTACATGCTGTTCGGCTGGTTCGGCACGGTGATCAAGGAGAGCCGCGCGGGGTTGTACAGCCCGCAGCTTGATCGCTCGTTCCGCTGGGGCATGAGTTGGTTCATCTTCTCCGAGGTGATGTTCTTCATCGCCTTCTTCGGTGCGCTGTTTTACGTGCGGCACATCTCTGGCCCGGCGCTGGGAGGCGAAGGCCCAAAGGGCATCGCCCACATGCTCTGGCCGAACTTTCAATTCGCCTGGCCGCTGCTGCACACCCCGGACCCGAAACTGTTCCCGCCACCTAAAGAAGTCATCAGCCCCTGGGGCCTGCCGCTGATCAACACTATTTTGCTGGTCAGCTCCAGCGTCACCGTGACCATCGCCCATCACGCCTTGAAAAAGGCCATCGCGGCGCGCTTAAAATCTGGCTGGCGATCACCGTGCTGCTGGGCTGCGGGTTCCTCGCGCTGCAAGCCGAAGAATACACACACGCCTACCACGAACTGGGGCTGACCCTCGGTTCGGGCGTCTACGGCGCAACGTTCTTCATGCTCACCGGGTTCCACGGCGCCCACGTGACCATCGGCACCATCATCCTGTTCGTGATGCTGATGCGGATCATGCGCGGACACTTCGATAACGAGCACCAGTTCGGCTTCGAAGCGGCGAGTTGGTACTGGCACTTCGTCGACGTGGTGTGGATCGGGCTGTTCGTTTTCGTCTACGTGCTTTGAGGCATTACCAAGGCGCAGTAGACACTAACTGGCCGCTGTAGAAACCCCAGGCGATCAAGCCAACGGTGGTGGCGGCCAAGGCAACCCGAACACTCAAGGCGATCACCAGGCGATTCGAGCTGCTGTCGTCCTTGACCAGAAAAAACAGGCCGCTGAACAGGCTGACAACCGTGGCAATCAGCATCAGGACGATGGCTGCTTTGAGCATGGTAAGACTCCGGGGGACAGGCGATGCATTTGAGTATAGCTATCGCGATGACCGACTTTCTGGCGATGCCATGAAGCGCTTTCGGCCGGGCATCGTGCCGACGATTGTAGTGGCGCTGTTGTTGCCGCTGCTGGTGTCGCTCGGCTTCTGGCAACTGAGCCGAGGCGCAGAGAAAAGCGCGCTGCTGCAAAGCTACGCCGAGCGCAGGGCGGCCGAACCGATGGCCAGCACCGCGCTGCAACACACCCAGGACCCGGCCTTTCGCCGGGTGCACCTGTACGGCCAGTTCGATGCCGAGCACAGCTTGTTGCTGGATAACCGCCAGCGCAACGGCAAGGTCGGCGTCGAGTTGCTGCAACCGTTTCATGATCAAGCGACCGGGCTTTGGTTGCTGGTCAATCGCGGTTGGTTGCCGTGGCCGGAGCGCCGCACCCCACCGCAATTCAAGACACCCACCGAAGCGCAGAGCATTGACGCGTGGGTCTACGTTTCCCCCGGCGCGACGTTCCAATTACACGCCGATCCAACGACATCGACCTGGCCGAAGCTGATCACCGCCGTCGAACCGGCCAAGCTCTGGGCTTCGCTCAATCGCGAAGGTTTCGCCTACGAATTACGTGAAGAAACCGGCCCCGCGTCCTACCAGGCCGATTGGCCGGTGGTGGCCATGGGACCGGAAAAACACATCGCTTATGCCGTGCAGTGGTTCGCCATGGCGATCGCCCTGTTTGGCCTTTTTATCTACCTCGGCTGGCACAACGCAAAGGAGAAACACCATGGGAGCGGCCATGAATCCACCCAGCATGTCTGAGGCGAAAACGCCGGCGAGTCGGCGCAAGGGGCGTTTGCAACTGCTGCTGATCCTGCTCGGGGTGATCGGTCCGATGATCCTCGCCACCGGCATGTACAAACTGAATTTCTGGGTGCCGGACGGCCGCAGTTATCACGGCGAACTGATCGGCAACGGCCAGACCCGCGCCGACCTCGGCGTGCAGGCCGAAGAGGATCGCTGGCAAATGCTGGTGACCGCGCCCAAGGACTGCTTGGTGGACTGCCAGCAACTGGTGTACCTGGCGCGGCAAATCCAGATCGGCCTCGGTCGCGATGCGTCCCGTGCCAGTCATGCATTGGCAGCGGCGCAACCGCTGACCGCCGACTATGAAGCCAAGCTGACTCGCGAATATCCACAACTGCAGCGCTATCCCATGGACTTGACCACGTTCAGTAAAACAACAGGGGACAAGACCGCGCCGCAGCTGTGGATCATCGACCCCCACGGCAATCTGGTGCTGCGCTACGACCCGACGGTCAAGGGCAAGGACCTGCTGAACGATCTGCGTCAACTGCTGAAACTGTCGAACATCGGATAAGGGCATCGTCATGGCCAAACCTGGATTTCGCCTCGCGCTGTTTGCCACCTTGCTGGCACTGATTGTGGTGTTGCTCGGCGCCTACACTCGCCTGACCCACGCCGGCCTCGGCTGCCCGGACTGGCCGGGTTGCTACGGCTTTATCAGCGTGCCAAAAAGCGAAGCCCAGTTAGCCCATGCCGAACTGCATTTCCCCGATACGCCGGTCGTTGCCCACAAAGGCTGGAACGAGATGATCCACCGCTACTTCGCCGGCACGCTGGGGCTGTTGATCTCGGTGCTGGCCGGTCGTGCCTGGGTTCATCGTCGTCACCCGGGGCAACCGGTGAAATTGCCGTTGTTTCTGTTGGCGGTGGTGTTCGCCCAAGCGGCGTTCGGCATGTGGACGGTGACGCTCAAGCTCTGGCCGCAAGTGGTCACCGGGCATTTGCTTGGCGGGTTCGCGACCCTGAGTTTGTTGTTTCTGCTGACCCTACGGCTGTCCGGCGTATTGCCGGCCCTAACGGTGCCAAAACGCTTGCAGTACTGGGCGACCGCCGGCTTGCTGCTGGTGATCCTGCAAATCGCCCTCGGCGGCTGGGTCAGTTCCAACTACGCGGCAGTGGCGTGCATCGACTTCCCGACCTGCCACGGCCAATGGCTGCCACCAGCTGATTTCGCCAACGGTTTTCACCTGACCCAACACATCGGGCCCAATTACCTCGGCGGGCAACTGGACAGCGATGCCCGCACCGCGATTCACCTGACCCACCGGATCGGCGCCCTACTGGTGACGCTGGTGCTGCTGGGCCTGGCCTGGCAGCTAAAAGTGGTCGGCATGACTCGTCTCGCAGGCCTTGTGTTGATCGCCCTCGGCGCACAAATCACCCTGGGCATCAGCAACGTGCTGTTTCACCTGCCGCTGCCGATTGCCGTCGCCCACAACGCGGGCGGTGCGACGTTGTTGCTGACGATGGTGCTGGTCAATTATCACGCGCGAACCAGTCTGGTTCGGGTCAAGCAGCAATCCCCTGCGCGCTGGCGTTTCAGCCTGCGTAAACACTCCGCCGGGCCCATAACAATAAAAGGAGAGATGCCATGGCGACTCTGATCGGCGAACGTCACAGTCAGGCAATCTGGCGGGATTATCTGGAACTGACCAAGCCGAAAGTGGTGGTGCTGATGCTCATCACATCCTTGGTGGGCATGTTCCTCGCGACCCGCGCCGGAGTGCCGTGGACGGTGCTGGTGTTCGGCAATCTGGGGATCGCCCTGTGTGCTGGTGGCGCGGCGGCGGTCAATCATGTGGTGGACCGGCGGATCGATGCGGTGATGGCGCGGACTCACAAGCGACCGCTGGCTGAAGGCCGGGTGTCACCCGCAGCGGCGTTGACCTTTGCCTTGGTGCTGGCGCTGCTCGGTCAGGCATTGTTGCTGGCGTTCACCAATCCGCTGACTGCTTGGCTGACCCTTGCCTCCCTGCTCGGCTATGCAGTGGTCTACACCGGTTTCCTGAAACGCGCGACGCCGCAGAACATCGTCATCGGCGGACTCGCCGGCGCTGCCCCGCCGCTACTCGGCTGGACCGCCGCGACCGGGCATATCGGTGCCGAACCGTTGCTGCTGGTGCTGATCATCTTCGCCTGGACCCCGCCACACTTCTGGGCCCTGGCCATTCACCGCAAAGAGGAATATGCCAAGGCCGACATTCCGATGCTGCCGGTGACCCACGGCGAGCACTACACCAAAGTCCACATCCTGCTTTACACCTTCGCGCTGCTGGCGGTCAGCCTGATGCCTTATGTGATCCACATGAGCGGTGTGCTCTACCTCGTTTGTGCCTTGGGACTGGGCGCGAGGTTTCTGCAATGGGCCGTGGTGCTGTACCGTGGCACTCGGCCGCACGCGGCGATCAACACGTTCAAGTACTCTATTTGGTACTTGTTCCTGCTGTTTATCGCCCTGCTCGTAGACCACTACTTACTGTTGAACCTATGACTCGAACTCAGAAAACCGTCTTCATCCTCGTTGCCCTGATCGCGCTTGTGCTGGGCCTGACCGTCAACAAAGTGCTGTCCGGCAAGGGCCAGGGTGACCCGACGGCACTGATCGACGCCGGGATCATCTTGCTGCCGCAAAGCCGTAACCTGCCGAGCGTGACGATGACCGACCAGGACGGCAAACCGGTGGCGGTCAACGAGCTGAAAGACAAGTGGAGTCTGCTGTTCTTTGGCTACACCTTCTGCCCGGACATCTGCCCGACCACCCTCGCCCAGTTGCGTCAGATCAAGAGCGAACTGCCGCCAGAAGCGGCGGCCAAGTTGCAGATCATCCTGGTCAGCGTCGACCCGAACCGCGACACGCCCAAGCAGCTCAAACAGTATTTGGGTTACTTCGACCCGCAGTTCCAGGGACTGACCGCCTCGTCGGTGGAAGACATCCAGAAACTCGCCAACGCGGTGAGCATTCCGTTTATTCCGGCGGACACCAGCAAGCCTAACTACACGGTCGACCACAGCGGCAACCTCGCGGTAATCGGGCCGGACGGGACGCAGCGCGGGTTCATTCGCGCACCGCTGAACAACGTGAAGTTGGTGGCGCAGTTGCCGGTGATGCTTAAACGTCAATGATTAGGGCTAACACAGCACCAATGTGGGAGCGGGCTTGCTCGCGAATACGGTGTGTCATTCAGCATATATGTCGGCTGACCCACCGCTTTCGCGAGCAAGCCCGCTCCCACAGGGTCGGTGTTTCAGGCACAAAAAAGGGGCGCATTGAATGCGCCCTTTTTTCGTTGCATCCGCAGATCAGAACGCCGGCAATACCGCGCCTTTGTACTTCTCGAGAATGAACGCTTTCACTTCCGGGCTGTGCAGGGCAGCAACCAGTTTCTTCATCGCGTCGCTGTCCTTGTCGTCTGGACGGGCCACCAGGATGTTCACGTAAGGCGAGTCATTGCCTTCGATGACCAGTGCGTCCTTGGACGGATCAAGCTTGGCTTCCAGCGCGTAGTTGGTGTTGATCAGCGCCAGGTCGACCTGGGTCAGTACGCGCGGGATGGTCGCGGCTTCCAGTTCGCGGAATTTCAGGTCCTTGGAGTTCTCGGTGATGTCCTTGACGGTCGACAGGATGTTGTTCGCATCCTTCAACTTGATCAGGCCAGCCTTCTGCAGCAGCAACAGCGCACGGCCGCCGTTGGTGGCGTCGTTCGGGATCACCACGTTGGCGCCGCCAGGCAGTTCAGCCAGGGTTTTGTACTTGCTGGAGTAAGCGCCCAGTGGTTCCAGGTGTACGCCGGCAACAGCAACCAGGTTGGTACCCTTGGCCTTGTTGAACTCATCCAGGTACGGCTGGTGCTGGAAGAAGTTGGCATCCAGACGCTTCTCGGCGACCTGCACGTTCGGCTGGATGTAGTCGGTGAAGACTTTGACTTTCAGGTCCACGCCTTCTTTGGCCAGGGCCGGTTTCACGAACTCCAGAATCTCCGCATGCGGAACCGGCGTCGCGGCGACGGTCAGGGTTTCAGCAGCCTGGGCAGAGAACGCGGCAACGGCTGCGAACGCGACGAGTAGTTTTTTCATTCAGCTAACTCCTTGTGAGGCGCCCGTGTGGCGCCTGCCAGCGAATGGCCGGCTCATGTCTTGGTTATGTGAACCATTTATTTTCTGGAAAAGTGTACGACCAACCTGTCGCCAACCATTTGCAGCACCTGCACCAGCACCAGCAACAGGACCACGGTGACGATCATTACATCGGTCTGGAAACGCTGGTAGCCGAAACGGATGGCCAGGTCGCCCAAGCCACCGGCGCCGACCACACCAGCCATTGCCGTGTAGGACACCAGTGTAATTGCCGTCACCGTAATCGCCGCGTAAATGCCCGGACGGGCTTCTGGCAGCAGGGCGTTGATGATGATCTGCTTGGTAGTCGCGCCCATGGCCTGGGTCGCTTCGATGATGCCGCGATCGACTTCACGCAGGGCGGTTTCCACCAGTCGTGCGAAGAACGGCGTAGCGCCCACCACCAACGGTGGAATCGCGCCAGCAACACCGAGCGAAGTACCGGTGATCAACACCGTGAACGGGATCATCACAATCAGCAAAATGATGAACGGCAGCGAACGCAGGATGTTCACCGCCAGCGACAACACAGCGTAGATGCCTTTGGATTCGAGCAACTGACGCGGGCTGCACAGGAACAACAACACGCCCAGCGGCAAGCCGAGCAACACCGTGAACAACAGCGAACCGCCGAGCATCAGCAGGGTGTCGCCGGTGGCCAGCCAGATCTCGAGCCAGTCGATATTGGCGAAGAAACTCATCAGGGCTTCCATTAGCGCAGCACCTCCATGTGGACGTCAGCCGCGGTGAAGAGGCCGAACGCCGCTTCCATGTCGCCGCCGGTGACGGCCAGGGTCAGTTGCCCGTAAGGGACGTCTTTGATGCGGTCGATACGACCGGCCAGGATGCTGTAGTCCACGCCGGTTTCCCGAGCGACGGTACCCAGCAATGGCGCGTAGGTCGCTTCGCCCTGGAAGGTCAGACGCACGATACGGCCCGGCACGTGAGCGAAGTCGTCGCGCTGTTCGCTTTCGTCGATCTGCTCGCTTTCTTGTACGAAACGCTTGGTGGTCGGGTGCTTGGGATGCAGGAACACCTCAGCCACCGAGCCTTGCTCGACGATCACGCCAGCGTCCATCACCGCGACCTTGCTCGCGATCGTCTGGATCACGTCCATCTCGTGCGTGATCACGCATGATCGTCAGCACCGAATTCCCGGTTGATCCCGGGCCAGCAGGTCGCAGCACTTCGATGCGGTCGTCTCGTGGGTCGAGGGCGCTCGTGGCCTCGTCGCGCGAGGAGGATTGGCGGGCTGGCTCGCGAGGGCGCGGGCGATGCCGACGCGCTGCTTCTGGCCACCGGACAACTGCGCCGGGTACTTCCTGGCGTGGTCGGACAAACCTACCCGGGCCAACAGTTCAGCCACACGCTGGTCGATCTCGCCGCGGGACAACTCACCGGCCAGGGTCAGCGGCAGCGCGACGTTGTCGGCCACAGTCTTGGACGCCAGCAGGTTGAAGTGCTGGAAAATCATCCCGACTTGCTGACGGAAACGTCGCAGGCTATTGGCATCCAGCGCCGTGACTTCCTCGCCATCGACGAAGATCTTGCCGCCACTGGACTCTTCCAGGCGATTGATCAGACGCAGCAGGGTACTTTTTCCCGCACCGGAATGACCGATCAGGCCGAAGACCTGACCGTTCTCAATCGTCAGACTGGTCGGATGCAGGGCGGGAATATCCTTACCGGCGACGCGGTAAGTCTTATGGACGTTTTGAAACTCGATCACGTAGCGAACCTTGTGGGGCGCGTTGGAAAAGGATCAGCGGTTAGCCGGGCGCGCATTTTAGCCTGTCCGTATAGAGGTTATTAGCATTTATTCCGCATTCATCCTTTCATTTGGAAATAACGCGATCAAAGGTCATAAAAAAGGAACGGCTAAAAACCTCATCAGTCACTAATTAGGCAACTCGAAAACGCCCCCGGTGCCGTGCCTGGGGAATTGCACAAGAATCCTGGCTACGGCAGGAATCGCAACGAGGAGTTTACGACTGATGAGTACCAAGAAGCCTGGCGCTCCCAAAAGCGCATTGGCCGGGACCGACACCCTGGACCGCGGCAACACCAACGCCAAGCTCGATAGCCTGGAACAATTTCGCTCCGATGCCACTGAACAGGCATTGCGCACCAACCAAGGCGTGAAGGTTTCGGACAACCAGAACAGCTTGAAGGTCGGAGCCCGCGGGCCGTCGCTGCTGGAAGACTTCATCATGCGTGAAAAGATCACGCATTTTGACCATGAACGCATTCCGGAGCGCATCGTTCATGCCCGAGGCACCGGCGCCCATGGCTACTTCCAGACCTACGAAAACCACTCCGCTCTGACCAAGGCTGGTTTCCTACAGGAGCCGGGCAAGAAAACCCCGGTATTCACCCGTTTCTCTACCGTTCAAGGCCCGCGCGGGTCAGGCGATACTGTGCGGGACGTACGAGGTTTCGCTGTGAAGTTCTTCACCGACGAAGGCAACTTCGACCTGGTGGGCAACAACATGCCGGTGTTCTTCATTCAGGACGCGATCAAGTTTCCCGACTTCGTCCACGCGGTAAAACCCGAGCCCCACAACGATATGCCGACTGGCGGCTCGGCCCATGACACGTTCTGGGACTTCGTGTCCCTGCAACCCGAGTCGGCACACATGGTCATCTGGACGATGTCCGACCGGGCGATCCCGAAAAGCCTGCGCAGCATGCAGGGCTTCGGCATCCACACCTTTCGGCTGATCAATGCCGAAGGCAAATCGCGCTTCGTCAAATTCCACTGGCGCCCTACCGCCGGCACTTGCTCGCTGGTGTGGGATGAGGCGCAGAAACTCGCCGGTAAAGACACTGACTTCCACCGTCGCGATCTCTGGGAGGCCATCGAGACCGGGGACTACCCGGAATGGGAACTTGGCGTACAAATTATCGAAGAAGAGAACGAGCACAGCTTCGACTTCGACATCCTCGACCCGACCAAACTGATCCCGGAAGAAATCGTCCCGATCACACCACTGGGCAAAATGGTGTTGAACCGCAACCCGGACAATTTCTTCGCCGAAACCGAGCAGGTTGCGTTTTGCCCTGGGCACATCGTCCCAGGCATCGACTTCTCCAACGATCCACTGCTGCAAGGTCGGTTGTTTTCCTACACCGACACGCAAATCAGCCGACTCGGCGGCCCAAACTTTCACGAAATCCCGATCAACCGCCCGGTCACTCCCTTCCACAACGGCCAGCGCGATGCCTTGCACCGAACCACCATCGACAAGGGTCGCGCGTCCTACGAGCCCAACTCGATTGATGGCGGTTGGCCGAAAGAAACCCCGCGGCGGCGAAGGACGGTGGCTTCGAGACATATCCGGAACGCATCGACGCCAACAAGATTCGTCAGCGCAGCGAGTCGTTCAGCGATCACTTTTCCCAGGCGCGGCTGTTCTTCAAGAGCATGAGCAAGCACGAGCAGGAACACATCATCTCGGCTTACAGCTTCGAGTTGGGTAAGGTTGAACGGTTGTGGATTCGTGAGCGGCAAGTTAACGAGATCCTCGCCAATATCGATCTGGAACTGGCCAAGCGTGTGGCGCAGAACCTGGGTCTGCCGGCGCCGAAAGCCGGGACTGTGGATGTGCGCAAAACGTCGCTGGATCACTCCCCAGCGCTGAGTCAGGCCAATTTACTGCCAGAAAACATCAAAACCCGGAAAGTGGCGATTCTTGCGGCCAACGGCGTCGATGGTGCAGCGATTGAGGCGATAAAGAAAGCGCTGACCGCCGAGGGTGCTCACGCCAAATTGCTTGGGCCGACTTCGGCGCCGGTGACAACTGCCAATGGCAAGTCACTGCCGGTGGATGCGTCGATGGAAGGTCTGCCGTCGGTGGCGTTCGATGCGGTGTTCGTGCCGGGTGGCGCCGCGTCGATCAAGGCGTTGAGCGGTGATGGCGTGGCGTTGCATTACTTGCTGGAGGCCTACAAGCACCTGAAGGCGATTGCGTTGCATGGCGAGGCCAGGCAATTGCTGGATGTGTTGAAACTGGAGGCGGATGCGGGGTTGATCGTTGGCGCGGATGCCAAGCTGTTCAAGGCGTTTTTTGCCGCGATTGGGCAGCATCGGGTTTGGGACAGGGAGCCTAAGGCCAAGGCGATTCCGGCCTAGAGAGGTGTTTCGTTAGGGAGGGCGCCTTCGCGGGCAAGCCTCGCTCCTACAGGTTTTATGTCGTTCGCCAATAGTGTGAACGACGTGCCCCTGTAGGAGCGAGGCTTGCCCGCGAAGCTTTTAAGGCTTACGCGGACTCAACACCATCTGCGCCGGCACATTGCGCAGGATCTGCTTCTCGATCTTCAAATCGAAATCCGAATCAAGCTTCTTCACCCGGTTGGTCAGCAACGTCGCCAACCAAGGGTAATCCTGAGTACGCGGCGCCTGAATGCTCACATCGCATTCATAATTCACCACATCGGCGGCGATAGCATCCAGTTGACGACGCAGTTTGCTCATATCGGTGAGGTTCAACGCCACCGTGGTGCTTTGCGCCGTCGGGTCGATAACTTTGGCTTTCGGCTTGGCTTCAGCAGCCATGAGCGCTGCCTCAGCCTTGTCCAGCTCAGCCTTGCGCGCATTGACGATGGCGTTGTTAACCCCGCCGGTCAGCGCCGGGGCCTTGGGCATCAATGCCCGGGCACGGCTCAGGGCGGTCGCGGCAGCGTTTACATCGCCTTTTTGCAACACAATCTGGCTGCGTTGCAGATAGGCTTCGGCCAGTTGCCGTTGGTACTGCACAAGGCTTGGGTCGTCGGGCGACTGGGCCTGCAAGGCAGCCAGTTGATCTTCGGCGGTGGCCAGCTCGCTGCTGGCCAGGTTTTGTTCCAGTTGTGCGATCGCCGCAGCCCGTGCATCGGGGGCCTCGGTGGCCGCCGGTGGCGTGCTTTGGCAAGCGCCCAGCAGCAGAGAAAATGCGACAAGGAGCAGATAACGGGAGGCGAACGACTTCATTCCTGCGACTCTCTATTTGCGCAAAAAACGAGCAAGTCTACACCCCTCGACGGGGCAGGACAAAACTCAGCAGAAACAGTGCGGCGGCCGTCACAACAATCGATGGGCCCGCCGGGGTGTCCTTGAACCACGACAACGCCAACCCGCCACACACCGCGAGCATGCCCAGCAGGCTCGCGCCCAATGCCATCTGCTCCGGCGAGCGGGCGTGACGTTGTGCCGCAGCTGCCGGGATGATCAACAACGAGGTAATCAGCAACACACCGACGATTTTCATCGCCACGGCAATCACTATGGCAATCAGCAACATCAGCGTCAGGCGCAACGCTGCCACCGGCAAACCTTCCACCGTGGCCAACTCTTCGTGCACGGTGATCGCCAGCAATGGCCGCCACAACGTCACCAGCAACGCCAGCACCGCCGCACTGCCGCCGAGGATCCAGGCCAGATCGGTCGGGCTGATCGCCAGCAGGTCGCCGAACAGATAGGCCATCAGGTCGATCCGCACTTCATGCATGAAGCTTAGTACCACCAGGCCCAGCGAGAGCGTGCTCGGTGCGAGAATTCCCAAAAGCGTGTCAGACGCCAGCGGCTGACGCTGCTGCAAAGTCACCAGCAACACCGCCAGCAGCAGGCAACCGACGGTCACCGCCACGGTCGGGCTCACGTCCAACAGAAAGCCCAGGGCTACACCCAGCAGCGCGGCGTGGGACAAGGTATCGCCGAAGTAGGCCATCCGGCGCCAGACCACGAACGAACCCAGCGGGCCCGCGACCACGGCCAGGGCCAGACCTGCAAGCAGGGCGTAGAGCAGAAAATCAGCCATGCTTGCAGCTATCTCCATGGACGTGGGGTTGGGCCGACGCGGTCGCGCTGACCACCGAGCCATGCAGGTCATGAGCATGGTCGTGATGGTGGTGATAAATCGCCAGGCTTTGTGCGTTCTTGCCGAACAGCTCGACGAAGGCTGGATCGCCGCTGACGTGTTCCGGGTGCCCGGAGCAACAGACGTGGCGATTCAGGCAAACCACCTGATCGGTGGTGCTCATCACCAGGTGCAAATCGTGGGAAACCATCAGCACGCCGCAGCCGTGACGGTCACGCAAACGCGTGATCAGGCTGTACAACTCGGCCTGACCGGCCACATCGACGCCTTGCACCGGCTCGTCGAGCACGAGCAGTTCCGGTTCACGCAACAGCGCCCGGGCCAGCAGCACACGCTGCATTTCGCCACCAGACACCGTTTGTACCGGGCTGTCGATGACATGCTCGGCGCCGACTTCCTTGAGGGCCGACAACGCACGAGCACGGTCCACTCCCGGCACCAAGCGCAAGAAGCGCAGCACCGACAGCGGCAGGGTTGGATCGACGTGAAGTTTTTGCGGCATGTAGCCAACGCGCAGTTTCGGCTTGCGCCAGACGCTACCGCTGTCCGGTTTCAACAGGCCGAGTACGGCGCGCACCAGAGTGGTTTTGCCAGCGCCGTTGGGGCCGATCAGGGTCACGATCTGCCCTGGCTCGACGCTCAGATCAATGTTTTCCAGCACGCTTTGCCCGGCAAACGTGACTGCAACCTGTTCGAGACGGATCAGCGCGTTGCTCATCAAGCCCCCTGGCAACCCGAGCAGAGCCCGACCACTTCAACGGTCTGGGCCTCCACGACAAATCCGACATCCTTGGCGCTGAAGACAATCGCGTCGCTGATGGATTTTTGTTCAAGTTCAATCGCGGCGTGGCATTCGCGGCAAATCAGGAACTGACCCTGGTGGGCGTGTTCCGGGTGATTGCAGCCAACGAAGGCGTTCAACGACGAGATGCGGTGCACGAGGCCGTTATCCAGCAGGAAATCCAGCGCCCGGTACACGGTCGGTGGCGCTGCGCGTCGACCATCCTGCTCGCTGAGTACCGCCAGGATGTCGTAGGCGCCCAGCGGCTTGTGGCTTTGCCAGACCAGTTCCAGCACCCGCCGGCGCAGGGCGGTCAGGCGCAAACCCTGACGTGCGCACAAGGCATCGGCCTCAGACAATGCGCTATGAACGCAATGAGAGTGGTCGTGGGGACGGCTGGCAATCGGTGTTTTAGGCATGAGCGGCGACGAGTTTTGTGAGAGACGTTATTATGTTACCCGTTCTCGCCTCTTCGAGTGGTCATCGTGTCCCGACTTTTTTCTATCCCTGTCGCATTTATCGCAAGTTTCCTGCTGATTGGCTCGGCTCAAGCGCAAGTCACAGTGCTCACCAGCATCAAGCCACTGCAGTTGATTGCGGCGGCGGTGCAGGACGGAGTGGCGATTCCGGAGGTGCTGCTGCCGCCGGGAGCTTCGCCGCATAACTACGCCTTGCGCCCCTCCGACGTACGGAAAGTGCAGTCGGTGGATCTGGTGTACTGGATCGGTCCGGACATGGAAGGTTTCCTGCCGCGCGTGCTGAAAGGTCGCACACTGCCCACTGTCGCCGTGCAGGATTTGCCTGACCTGAAACTGCGACACTTCGCCGAAGATAGCCAATCTCACGCCGAAGATGCCGACGAACATGACCACGATCATCGTCCGGGGACTCTGGACGCGCATTTGTGGTTGTCGCCGGTGAATGCTCGGGTGATCGCCACGAAAATGGCCGCCGACCTGAGTGCCGCCGATCCCGACAACGCGCCGCGCTATCAGAGCAACCTAAAGGCGTTCGATGAGCGTCTGGATGCTTTGGACCTGCGCCTGAAGGCTCGCCTGGCAGGCATCGCCGGCAAGCCTTACTTCGTGTTCCACGAAGCGTTCGACTACTTCGAAGACGCTTACGGCCTCAAGCACACCGGCGTGTTCAGCGTCGCAGCTGAAGTCCAGCCTGGCGCCCAGCATGTCGCAGCGATGCGCACCCGATTGCAGGAAGTCGGCAAGACCTTGCGTGTTCAGCGAACCGCCGCTGCGGCCACGCCTGGCGGAAACCCTGGTGGCTGGCCTGCCGGTGAAACTGGCAGAACTGGATGCGCTGGGCGGCTACACCCCGGCGACTGCTCAAGGGTATGAGCAGGTACTGGAGAAGTTGGGGAATGATTTGGCAGGGTGCCTGGAGTCGTTGTAACCGACACAGAACCTGTGGCGAGGGGGCTTGCCCCCGTTGGGCTGCGAAGCAGCCCCCAAATTGCCGGTCGATAAATCGCATGGGAGCGCTTCGCACTCCAACGGGGCAAGCCCCCTCGCCACAATTTAAAGGGCGAACGGCAATTGCGTATTGACCTTCTGCCGCTGTGCCAAGCGCAGCTGAAACTCCATCGGATCGTGAATCAACACGTCCTGCCCGGCGAAAGACTCGGCGGCAATCAACCGCGACAGCCAGAACCGCACGCACGCCACTCGCAGCATGGTCGGCCACAACTCGGCCTCGGCCGCAGTAAACGGGCGCAGCGCCGCATAGGCGCCCAACAAGGCCCGGGCTCGCGGCCCGTCGATCAAGCCTTGTTCGTCCGAACACCAGTCATTCAAGGCAATCGCCACGTCGTACAACATCGGCCCGGAACAGGCGTTGTAGAAGTCGATCAACCCGGTCAGGTGCGTGCCTTCGAACATCGCGTTGTCGCGGAACAGGTCGGCGTGGATATTCGCCCGTGGCAGCGCCAGAATTTTCTCTTTTCGCTGAGTGATTTCGTCCAGCGCCCGTTGCAGCAGATCGCTTTGCTCGGCGTTCAGGTGCGAGAGCAACTGCGTGCCCTCCTCCAGCATCCAGTCCAGACCACGATCCGTCTTGCGCTTGATCATGTTGGCCTGGGTCGCCAGGTGCAGATGGCCGAGCAACTCGCCCACCTGTGAACAATGCTGGGCATTGGCGTCCTTGATGTGCTTGCCGGCCAGACGCGGCTGCAACAGCGCCGGCTTGCCCGCCAATTCGCGCAAGGCCACGCCGTCTGTAGTGCGAAGCGCGTAAGGCACCGGCAAGTCAGCGTCGTGCAACACATCAAGCAGTTCGATGAAGAACGGCATTTCCTGAACCGGGCCGCGCTCGACCAGGGTCAGGACAAACTCGCCCTTCTCCAGGCTGATGAAGAAATTGGTGTTTTCGCTACCGGCGGCAATCCCCTGGAAATCGAGCAGGCGGCCGAGCCCGTATGGGGCGAGAAAGGTTTCCAGCTCGGGCCGAGCCAGGGGGTGAACACAGACATGGTTAAAAACTGCTCAGTTCGGGCGCCGCGATCGAGCGGCGCCGATTAAAGTTAAGAAACTACTTCCACTCAAAGATTTTCCACGACGGAATCAACATATCCGGCTGGTCCGAGCGGATGAAGTTTGCATCGGTCCCGTCTGCGCGCACCAGAAAATATGGCGGTGCACCCTTCGGCGTGACCTTAATCGCATACAAGAAGCCGTTTTGGCGGTATTCCTGAATGACCTTGTCCCCTTCCGTGTGGATCGTGACTTCCGGCTCAGCCTTTGACACATCGTCCGCCGCCATGACGGCTAACGGAACGGTTGCAAACAACCCAGCCAGCAACAGGCGATTTAGTGTGCGCATGATAACCTTGTCCCTTTGTCGTCAACGGTCCCGCTATTCTAGCGCCGGACCCGCCGAAAAGGTTGATCCTGCTCATGAGCCAAGCCCCCTCGTCCTGGTGGACGGTTCTTCTTACCTGTACCGCGCGTTTCACGCCTTGCCACCGCTGACCACTTCCAAAGGCCTGCCTACCGGCGCGGTCAAGGGTGTGTTGAACATGCTCAAGAGTCTGCGCAAGCAGTACCCGGACAGCCCGTTCGCCGTGGTGTTCGACGCCAAGGGTGGGACGTTTCGCGATGACATGTACGCCGAATACAAGGCAAATCGCCCAAGCATGCCCGACGACATGCGCGTCCAGATCGAGCCGCTGCACCAAAGCGTGATCGCCCTGGGCTTCCCGTTGCTGTGTGTCGAAGGCGTCGAGGCCGATGACGTGATCGGCACCCTGGCCCGCAGCAGCGCGGCCGCCGACCGCCCGGTGGTGATCTCCACCGGCGACAAAGACATGGCGCAACTGGTCGACGGGCACATTACCTTGGTCAATACCATGACCGGTAGCAGCATGGACGTGGAGGGCGTGAAGGAGAAATTCGGCGTCGCTCCCGAGCAGATCATCGATTATCTGGCGTTGATGGGCGATTCGTCCGACAACATTCCGGGCGTTCCGGGCATTGGCCCGAAGACTGCCTCCGGCCTGCTGGTGGGTGTAAATGGTGGCCTGACCGAGCTCTACGCGCAGCTCGACATTGTCCCGACCCTGCCGATTCGCGGCGCCAAGACCCTGCCGGCCAAGCTTGAAGAGCACAAGGAGATGGCATTCCTCTCCTATAAGCTGGCGACCATCAAGATCGACGTGCCACTGGACATCGGCCTCGACGATCTGCAAATGGGCCAGCCCGATCACGACAAACTCGCCGAGCTCTACACCCTGCTCGAGTTCAGGAGCTGGTTCGACGATAACCAGCGCGACGCCAAGCGTTCCGGCCAGGCAGTTGTCGCGCCAGTGGCTGAAGAAGCCGTCGTCGAAGCCGAACTCAACTACACGACGATCCTCACGCAGGCAGATTTCGACCTCTGGCTGAAGAAGTTGAACGACGCCAAATTGATGGCCTTCGACACCGAAACCACGGGTGTCGATGCACAGCAGGCGCAACTGGTGGGCCTGTCGTTTGCAGTACAAGCCAACGAAGCAGCCTACATCCCGTTGACCCATTCCTACATGGGCGTGCCGGAGCAACTGGATCGCGACACCGTACTGCGGGCACTGAAACCGATCCTCGAAGACCCGAGCAAGCTCAAGGTCGGCCAGCACGCCAAGTTCGACATGAACATCCTGGCCAACTGCGCCATCGGTGGTGATCAGAGCTGCGGCATCACCGTGCAAGGCATTGCCTTCGACACCATGCTCGAGTCCTACGTGCTGGACTCCACCGCGACCCGCCACGACATGGACAGCCTGGCGCTCAAGTACCTGAATCACACCACCACCGGTTTTACCGACATTGCCGGCAAAGGTGCCAAGCAACTGACGTTTGACCAGATCGCCCTGGAACTGGCTGGGCCTTACGCCGCCGAAGATGCCGACGTGACGCTGCGCCTGCATCAAACCTTGCAGGCAAAGCTCAACGCGATCCCAAGCCTGAGCAAGGTCTTGAGCGAAATCGAAATGCCACTGGTACCGGTACTGGCGCGGATTGAGCGTCAGGGCGCGCTGGTCGATGCCGAACTGCTGGGTATTCAGAGCGTTGAGCTGGGCAAGAAAATGGTCGAGCTGGAGCGTGAGGCGTTTGTCCTCGCCGGCGAAGAATTCAACCTGGGTTCGCCGAAGCAATTGGGCGCCATCCTGTACGAAAAACTCGGCCTGCCGATCCTCAGCAAAACCGCAAAAGGCCAGGCGTCCACCGCCGAAGCCGTATTGGCGGAGCTGGCCGATCAGGATTTCCAACTGCCCAAGGTGCTGATGCAGTACCGCTCGATGAGCAAGCTGAAAAGCACCTACACCGACCGCTTGCCGGAGCAGATCAACCCACGCACCGGGCGGATTCATACGTCTTATCATCAAGCCGTCGCCGCGACCGGGCGCTTGTCGTCCAGTGATCCAAACCTGCAGAACATCCCGATCCGCACTGCCGAAGGTCGGCGGATTCGTCAGGCGTTCGTCGCGCCAAAAGGCTACAAACTGCTGGCTGCGGACTACTCGCAGATCGAACTGCGGATCATGGCTCACCTGGCCAAGGACGAAGGCTTGCTGCACGCTTTCCGCAACGACCTGGACGTGCACAAAGCCACCGCCGCCGAAGTCTTCGGGGTCGAACTGACGGCCGTCACCACCGATCAGCGGCGCAGCGCCAAGGCGATCAACTTCGGTCTGATCTACGGCATGAGCGCGTTTGGCCTGGCCAAGCAGATCGGCGTTGATCGCAAACAGTCCCAGGCGTACATCGATCGCTATTTCGCCCGCTATCCTGGCGTTCTCGAGTACATGGAACGCACCCGCACCCAGGCTGCCGAGCAGGGTTTCGTCGAAACCATTTTCGGCCGTCGCCTGTACCTGCCGGATATCAACGCGAAAAACCCGGCCCTGCGCAAAGGCGCCGAGCGCACGGCGATCAATGCCCCGATGCAAGGCACCGCGGCAGACATCATCAAGAAAGCCATGGTGGCAGTGGATAACTGGCTGACGTCGTCAGGCCTGGACGCCAAAGTGATCCTGCAGGTACACGATGAATTGGTGCTTGAAGTGCGTGAGGACCTAGTTGATCAGGTGCGCGAAGAGATTCGCGCCCACATGAGCAACGCCGTGAAGCTGGACGTACCGCTTCTGGTAGAGGTTGGCGTAGGCAATAACTGGGATGAGGCTCACTGAGCCGCCTGAAAAGGGGCGCTTCTGCTGCGGCCTGGTACCGCGGCAAAATCTGGCGAAGGGCTATTAGTTCGAAAAATGCCTCGGGTTATTCCAAAGGCATTTTAAAAAATTCTGAACTAATTCCGTGAACCGCAACTCAGAGTAACTGAATGGCTGGTGAAGCCCTTCGATGCTCCTATGTTGTGTTAAGTGTTGGCAGATATCTGGACCCCGCCCTAGCGGTCCGGAACTTGAACCCCGGAACTTCCCCCTCCCCATACGAAGTCCGGGGTTTTTTTGCCTGTAAGAAAGCCTTACTCGGCAATCTCGGCGCCTTTGTCTGCCAATTCCATCCAGCCTGCCAATACAGTGTAGGCGTCTTCCAGGCCCAAGCGTTTTGGTGCCGAAAACAACTGGATGCTGATCGTATCGCCCCAACCCTTACGGATATCGGCCTGTACTTTGAGCAGGACGTTTTTCGCTGCGCCGTAGGTCAACTTGTCGGCCTTGGTCAGCAAAATGTGCATCGGCATGCCGCTGGCGACTGCCCAGTCGAGCATCAGCAAGTCGAAGTCGGTCATTGGATGACGGATGTCCATCATCAGGATCAGACCTTTCAAACTCTCGCGACCGCCCAGATAAGCTTCCAGGTGACGCTGCCAGTGCAGCTTCAGCGGGATGGGTACTTTTGCATAACCGTAGCCTGGAAGGTCGACCAGACGACGATCATCGTCTAGCTTGAAGAAGTTCAACAACTGCGTGCGACCCGGAGTTTTCGAGGTCCGCGCCAGGCTGGCGTGAGTCAGGGTGTTCAGCGCGCTGGATTTACCAGCGTTGGAACGCCCGGCAAAGGCTACTTCAAAGCCCTCGTCGTCCGGACATTGGTCGACTTTGGCAGCGCTGAGCATGAAGGTGGACTGTTGGCACAGGCCGAGGATGGGGTTCTTGAGTTGCATGGGATTTCCGATGTGGGCGGCGCCGGGAATGGACGCGGCAAGCGGTGTCGTTTCCGTTTCAGTGACGCCAGTATATAATGCCGCAGATTTTGTGTGCGCTTTGTCCCAGCGTAGGATGAAGTTCACGAGAGCGATAGACCTTGATTGCGCACTAGAACGCAGAACGCTCTCAACCCTGAAAAGGTCGTTTTATGACGAAATGGCTGCTAGCTGCCGGGGTCTTGATGCCGCTTTACAGCGCGCAGGCTACACAGGATCCGGAAGCTGTGTACAACCGTGTTTGTGGTGCCTGTCATTCCGGCCAACTACCCATGGCGCCTCAAAAGGGCGATCAGGAAGCTTGGACGCCGAGGTTGGCGAAAGGTATGGAGACGCTGGTGCAACACGTGACCCAGGGTTTCAAGGCGATGCCGCCGCGTGGTTTGTGCATGGACTGCAGTGCCGAGGATTACCAAGCCATCATCCGTTGGATGAGCGAGTAAGCCCGGCCCATAACTCTTTAACCCTTAGCCGTAGTTGGATTAGCTGATGAACAAATTGATCGTGAGTCTGCTGTTGACCGTGGGGATCTCCGGCATTGCCCATGCTGCAGGTGATGCAACTGCTGGTCAGGCGAAAGCCGCAGTATGTGGCGCCTGTCATGGCCCGGATGGCAACAGCATGGCGCCTAACTTTCCGAAACTGGCAGGCCAGGGCGAGCGTTATCTGAACAAGCAGTTGCACGACATCAAGTCCGGTAAACGTACGGTACTGGAAATGACCGGCCTGCTGACCAACCTGAGCGATCAGGACCTGGCCGATCTCGCCGCTTACTTCTCCAGCCAGAAAGGCAGCGTTGGCGCCGCCGACCCTAAAGTCGTGGCTCGCGGTGAAGCACTGTTCCGTGGTGGCGACCTGACCAAGAACATGCCGGCCTGCACCGGTTGCCACTCGCCGAATGGCGCAGGTAATGCCGCCGCCGGCTTCCCGCACCTGGGTGGCCAGCACGCTCAATACGTCGCCAAGCAACTGACCGACTTCCGAAAAGAAGAAGGCGGCCGGACCAACGATGGCGATACCAAAATCATGCAAACCATCGCCAAAAAAATGAGCGACGAAGAAATTGCAGCGGTGTCCAGCTACATTCAAGGCCTGCACTAAGGCCTGCGGATCGAGCGTTGCGGGCGATGGACATCTCCTGCAACGTTAACGCTCGATTAATCCGTCGATGCAAGCATAAAAAGGGTGGCTTTGGCCGCCCTTTTTGTGGCCGCTGCCGTTACACTACAGAACTCAAGCCCGCCATGATCTGTCTGAAAACAGGTCGCGCGAGGCGACCCAATTTGTCCAGGAGTAAAGCATGCGTAATCTGATCATCAGCGCCGCACTCGTCGCTGCCAGCCTGTTCGGCATGACCGCACAAGCCGCTGAAGCACCCGCCGCACCTTATGTCGAATTGACCAACCCGGTGCCGGTCGCCGAGCCTGGCAAGATCGAAGTGGTGGAACTGTTCTGGTATGGCTGCCCGCATTGCTACGCTTTCGAACCGGTGATCAATCCCTGGGTTGCGAAATTGCCGGCCGACGTACACTTCGTGCGTATTCCAGCCATGTTCGGCGGCCCTTGGGATGCACACGGTCAAATGTTCCTGACCCTGGAAGCCATGGGCGTTGAGAGCAAGGTCCATGCTGCGGTTTTCGAAGCCATCCAGAAAGAACACAAGAAATTGATCGATAAACAGGACATGGCTGACTTCCTGGCGACCCAAGGTGTAGACAAGGACAAGTTCCTGGCCACATTTGACTCTTTCGCCATCAAAGGTCAAATCATCAAGGCCCGTGAACTGGCCAAGAAATATGAAATCTCCGGCGTTCCAACCATGATCGTCAACGGCAAGTATCGCTTTGACGTGGGCTCCGCCGGCGGCGCCGAGCAAGCCCTGCAACTGGCCGACAAACTGGTCGCCCAAGAGCGAGCGGCTAACAAGGCTGCTGCCAACTAAGCGCGGCCCCTGCCATGCGCCGCTGGGGTACTGAACGCGTGGTTGGCCTGCATGAACCGCAGATCAACACGCATCACCTGGAATCGACGGGCCTGCCCGCAGACAGCCGTCTGCGCTTGCTCAGCTTCAATATCCAGGTGGGCATCAGTACTGAGCGCTATCGGCACTATCTGACCCGTGGCTGGCAACACCTGTTGCCGCACACCGGGCGTGCCGGCAATCTGCAAAAGATCGGCAATCTGCTCGGCGACTTCGATCTGGTCGCCTTGCAGGAAGCCGATGGCGGCAGCCTGCGATCAGGCTACGTCAATCAGGTCGAACACCTGGCCCAGCTCGGCGCCTTCCCTTACTGGTATCAACAACTCAATCGCAACCTCGGTCGCTTCGGCCAGCACAGCAATGGCGTGCTCAGCCGCCTGCGCCCATGGGCGATTGAAGACCATCCGCTACCGGGTCCAAAGGGCCGCGGGGCGATCCTGGTGCGTTTCGGCGAAGGTCCGGACGCATTGGTCGTCGTGATGATGCACCTGGCTCTCGGCGCCCGTGTACGCAGTCTGCAACTGGCCTATATCCGCGAGTTGATCGGCGGCTACAAACACCAGGTACTGATGGGCGACATGAACACCCACGCCAGTGACTTGCTGCAAAACTCTCCGCTGCGCGACCTCGGTCTGCTGGCGCCGCAGCTGGAAGCGACGTTCCCCAGCTGGCGCCCGCAGCGCTGCCTGGACCATATTCTGCTTAGCCCGACCTTGACCCTTGAAAGGGTCGAAGTGCTGGCACAACCGATTTCCGATCACCTGCCGGTCGCGGTAGAGATTCGTCTGCCGGGTTCGCTCACGGCCGATGCATTGCCCGCGTTGAGTCCTGCCCCTCGCGGATCCCATGAATGAGCGACGAAGCACAACGCTGGAAAGAGAAGTACCTCAAAAGCATCGAACAACAGGAAAAGCTCGAACGTCGCTGGGACGCCCGGCTCGACTTGCTGCGACGCGGGCTGGTACGCAGCACTCTGGCGGCCGAGGGCACCGACCGCGCCGTTGACCTGTGCATGAAGGAAATGCGCGAAGTCGTGCGCACTGATGACATGGATGCCGGCCTTGCAGCGTTACTGCCTCGACTGGAAAAAGCCGTGCTCGACTCCGAGCAGCGCCGCGAAACCCGGGCTGATCAGGTCAGTGCTGCACTGAACGCGCTGGTCACGCAGCTCCAGGCATTGCCATTGCCTCGGGAAGTCAGCCGTCCCCTCAAGACCTTTGCCAAACAACTGGACGGGCGCGTCGGCCAGGCCCGAGAGATTCCTTTGTTGCTCAGCGAACTGAGCGGCTTGCAAGGCAAAGCCCTGAACCAGCTGGAGAACCCGGCCGAGCCTGGTCGCCCAGGTTTGCTGCAACGGTTGTTCGGCAGTCGGGAAGTGGAAGAATCAGCGCCAACGGTTGCTGCCCCCGCCGCCACGCAGGCTCAGGCGCCGACCCAGCAATCTGCGGAGCCGCCAGCTCCTGCTCCTGTGGCCGAAGCACCGCAGCCAACGGCTGAGCCCGCGCCAACCATCCATATGCCGCAGGAGACGCCGCCGACAGCCTTGGCGGCGCCGATTGCAGCCGCTATGCCAGAGTCACCGGCGCCGCAGCAATTACCGACACCGACACCGGAAGTCGTAACATTTGTCCCACCGGTTCTGGAGCCGCAAATAGAGCGCGCGCCAGCCCAAGCCCCGGCATCGCTGCCTGCCGCTGAACAGCCCCACGAAGCGACTCCATCGATCATCGCGCCTGCGGCTCCCGCTCAACCGGCGATCAACCCAGATGAACTGACCCCGGCGGCTGTTTCTGAAACACCGGTATTCCTCGACAGCCTGCCCTTACCTTTGGTCATGGCGCAGGCGCTGGCCGCGATTGATCCGGAGCACCCCGAGGAAGATATCCTCTATGCCCTGCCCGACTCACCGGAGCCGTCCTACAGCTCCGTCGCCACGCACATCGAAGAAACACTGCTGGGCCTGCTCGACGACTTGACGCTGCCGGAACGCCATCGCCCACAAGCCGAGGCAATGCGCAGTCGCCTGCAAAATGGTCTGAACTGGTACGAATTGCTGCCGATCCTCGACGACCTGGCCACCTTGATGCTGGCGATCACCGACAGCGGCCAGCACGAATTCGAAGCGTATTTGCAGCAGCTCAACGAGCGCCTCGAGTCATTTCAGAGCAACCTGCAAGCCGCCAGCGCCGGTCATGCCGATAACCGCTCCGCCGCACGGGAGATGGACACGCAGATCCGCGAACAAGTCGACGGTTTGCAAACGAGCATGCAGGACGCGGCCGACCTGGAAGACCTCAAACACGTACTGGAAAACCATCTCGAAGGTTTGCTGGGCACCATGGACCAGCATCAAAAGCAGCGAGACGAGCGCGAACAAGAAGTCGCGGCCCGTCTGCAAGGCCTGGCCGAACGGGTCGCACACATGGAACAGGAAGCGCTCGGCTACCGTGAGCACCTTGAGGAGCAGCGTCAAAAAGCCCTGATCGACCCGCTGACCGGCCTGCCCAACCGCGCCGCCTGGAGCGAACGACTGGAACACGAGATAGGCGAGTGGCAGCAGCATGGCAATACGTTAATGCTGGCCATGCTCGATCTCGACCATTTCAAACGCATCAACGATAACTATGGGCACCTGGCCGGCGACAAGGTGCTGAAAATCATCGCGAGCGTACTGCGCAAACGCCTGCGCGGGTCGGACTTTATTGCTCGCTTTGGTGGTGAAGAGTTCGTCTTGATGATGCCCGCCACAGTACCGGCTGTCGGGGCAAAACTGCTGGAGAGCCTGCGCGCATCGATTGAAGCCTGCCCTTTTCACTTCAAGGGTGAGCGAGTGACCGTCACTATTTCGATGGGACTCACAGCGTTCAAGCCCGGCGAGCATAGCGACATGGTGCTTAAAAGAGCCGATCAGGCGCTATACCGGGCCAAAAACGCCGGGCGTAATCGTGTGGAGCTGGGCTAAAGCCCAGTTGTCTCATTTTGTTTAAAGCAGCCCTTTTGCCGTCGACAAGCAAAGCATTACGTTACACTGTTGCATTATCGTCTTTCGCGTACTGCCTTCTGCCATGAAATATATTGCCCTCGTTGTGTCGCTGCTATTACTGGCCGGTTGTGCCAGCGGTCCTCGTTTCGACACCAGCCACCCTTCCGCCAATCACGACAGCCGCGTGCAGTTTGTGGTGGTGCACTACACCAACGCGTCGCTGGAGCGTTCGCTGCAATTATTGACCCATGGCGAAGTCAGCAGCCACTACTTGATCGGTGATGACAAGGGCGCGACCGTCTACAAACTGGTCGATGAAAACCTGCGCGCCTGGCACGCCGGGGAAAGTGAATGGCAAGGCCGGACGTGGTTGAACTCCAGCTCCATCGGCATCGAGATCGTCAATCCGGGCTTCCGCGACACGCCGACCGGTCGCGTCTGGTATCCGTACAGCGAAGCTCAGGTCCAGGCCTTGATCGTACTGCTCAAGGACATCAGCAAACGCAACGGCATCAGTCCCCGGCACATCATCGGCCATAGCGACATTGCCCCACTGCGTAAACTTGATCCGGGGCCGCTGTTCCCTTGGAAGCGTCTGGCCGCTGAAGGTCTGGGCATCTGGCCGAACGAGCAAGCCGTCGCGAGCCGCCAAGCACAGTTCGCGGCAGAACTGCCGAGCATCGGCTGGTTCCAGGAAGAGCTCGCGCGCCTGGGCTACGCGACGCCGCAGACCGGCGAACTGGATGTGGCCACCCGACATGTGCTGGCGGCCTTCCAGATGCATTTCCGCCCTTCGCGTTTCGACGGCATCCCGGACGCGCAAACCGCGGCCATGCTTTTGGTGCTTAATCAGACAAAATAATGACGCCCGCCCGACGGTCAGCCCTAAATCCAAATCAGCAGCTATAACTCATTGGTAATACTTCGGATATTCCATGATGCCTGCAGCGCGAGAGAGGTTGCGTAGTTGGTTCTATCGCCCTTGGTTTTTGGCGATGATGGCTGCTGTCCTGAGTGCAACACTGCTGATGGCTGCCAGTCTGTTTATGGCGATGCATCAAGTCGAGCAAGACGAAAGCCAGGAAATGAACGCCCAGGGCGAGCGCTTCCTCGCTCGTTTGGAACAGCTGTTCGGACAACTGCGTGAAAGCCTCGATGATCTGGAAGCCCAGCCGTTGCGAACCTGCGACGACGAAATGATCGCCACCTTGCAGCAGATCAGCTTCAGCTACCGCTTCGTCTACGAAGCCGCTTATATGGACGCCACCCGGATCTGCTCCAACCGCCCCCGCCAAGAAGGGCTGTCGGTAGTACGACCGCCGGACATCAAAGGCCCCACCTACAATTATTGGCTCAATACCACCACCGAACCCGATGAAAACCGCGCGGCGCTGATGCTGGGTCGTGGCAATTTCCGGGTGGCGACCTCTCGCGGGCATTTGACCGACATGGTCGACCTCTCGCCCGGCAGCAGTCTGCTGGTGGTGCTCGATCATGGGACCCGGGCGATTCCGGTACTGGGCGTCGAGCAGGCCTGGCCACCGACGGAACCCTGGCCACCGAAGAGCAGCGACGCGCTGCAAGTGACGCATAGCCGTTTGATTTACCGCATGCCCACCAACAATCCTGAGTACCAGTTGGTG
The DNA here is from genome assembly GCF_034344865.1 of Pseudomonas sp. 10S4. Taxonomy (NCBI): domain Bacteria; kingdom Pseudomonadati; phylum Pseudomonadota; class Gammaproteobacteria; order Pseudomonadales; family Pseudomonadaceae; genus Pseudomonas; species Pseudomonas sp. 10S4. Next base: position 1,821,207 of record NZ_CP133774.1, on the reverse strand, counting down.
CTGATCTCTCCACGCAGCGGCATGCATGTGCCTGCGGTCTGGTGGTGGCTAGTGCCAGCGAGTCTGGCGCTCGGCGCTTTCGTCGGTTTCCTGGTATTTCTGCTGGCGCGCCAGCGTCAATCGCTGGATGCCGAACTGCATGGCGCGATACGCCGTGGCGAGTTGCAGGTGTTGTATCAACCGATCTTCGATCTCGACAGCCGCCACTGCGTCGGCGCTGAAGCGCTGCTGCGCTGGCGACGACCGGACGGCACGCTGACCAGCCCCGATCTGTTTATCCCCATGGCGGAAAACACCGGGCAGATCCGCCAGATGACCGACTTCGTCTTGCAGCGCCTGCTTGAACAGTTGGGGCAACTGCTACGGGCCAATCCGCAGCTGTATATCTCGGTCAACCTCGCAGCTTGCGATGTCATGGTGCCGCGTATCGGCCAAGTGATGGCGCGCCTGCTGACCTTGCACCGGGTTGCAGCCAAGCAGATTGCCTTCGAAGTGACTGAGCGCGGGTTGATTGATGTGGTGGTAGCGCGGGAAAACCTGCAAGCCTTGCGTGATGTCGGGCATCAGGTGTTGATCGACGACTTCGGCACCGGCTATTGCAGCCTGGCCTATCTGCAAACCTTGCCGGTGGATTGCCTGAAAATCGACAAGGCCTTTATCGATGCCCTGGGCCATGACGCCGCCAGCAGCGGTGTCGCGCCGCACATCATTCACATGGCCCAGGCCCTGCAACTCAAGGTGATCGCCGAAGGCATCGAGCATGAAGCCCAAGCGGCGTTCCTGAGCAGCGAAGGCGTGAAGTTCGGTCAGGGCTGGCTGTTCGCCCATGCGCTGAGTGCCGTGCAGTTCATCGAGCTGATCACCCGTGGCCGCCGCCAGAGCAACCGACGGCTGGATGACGAAGCGTAAAAGCGGCTTTTATACCGCTAGAGCCATATAGAACTGCGTGCCCTGCCCCGGCCGCGAATAAACCCCCATCCGCCCGCCATGCAATTGCACGATTTCCTTGCACAACGCCAGGCCCAGCCCGGCACCGCCCTTTTTGCGACCGACCTGCACGAACGGCTCGAAGATCCGCCCTTGCTGGCCGTAGGCTATGCCTTCGCCATTATCCTCGACGCTGATGATCACCCGCTCGCCGTGGCGCCGGGCCTGCAAGCGGATCTGCCCGTCCTGGGCGGTATGGCGCAAGGCATTGTCGATCAGGTTATCGAGCACTCGATCCAGCTGCGCCTGATCTGCCTGCAAACGCGGCAATGGCCCCTGCACTTCCACCAGCAAGTCGATGCCCCTCTCAGCGGCCGACCCTGCAAAACGGCCCTGCGCCTGCTCCAGCAAGTCTTCGATGGAGCACGGCCCCAGCGTGAGCTTCTGCAAACCATTCTGGTAGCGGGAGAAGTTCAGCAGGTCGTTGATCAACTGCATCAAGCGCTGCATTTCTTCGTTCACGGTGTCGAGTAAGTCCGCTTCGCGTGAATCCTGCGGAAATTTCGCCCGCTCGCGAAACAGGCCGAACGCCATGTGCATGCCGGTGACCGGCGTGCGCAACTCGTGGGAGGCACGCAATACGAACTCACTGCGTACCCGTTCGAACGCCCGCTGCTCGGTGACGTCATGCAACACCATCACCGCGCCAAGGATATGCCCCTGGGTATGGCTGACCGGGGTCAGGCTGTAGGTCAACAGCCGCGACTCGCCATCGACTTCGACGCTCAGGTCTTCCGGCGCCCGCTCCAGCGTTCCGCCACGCAAGACCAATTGCAGTTGTTCATCCAGTTCGGGACGTTCGAGCGCCGCACCCAACCCCTGGCCAAGACGCTCGGTGTCCCAACCCAATTGCCGCTGCGCCACCGGGTTAAGGTGCTCCAGATGGCCCTGACGGTCGATCATCAGCAAACCATCATCGATGCTGTCGAGTACCGCCTGCAAACGTTGCTGGCCGGCCAGCAACTCGTCGACATTGGTCGCTTGGTGCTCACGCAAGGCCTCGGCCATGATCCCAAAGCGGCGCGTCAGCTGATTCATTTCCGCCGCCGAGGATAGCGGCAGCGTTACTTCGAAATTGCCCTGGCCAATGTTGTCCGCGGCCTTGGCCAGGGCTTCAATTGGCCCGCCGAAACGTCGGGCGATCGCGTGGGCCGTGATGAAACCGATGATTAATACCGCCAGCCCGACCAAACCGAGCAGGCCGGCGATCAGCAGCGCTCGATCACGGGCCTTTTGCTGGGTGTCATTGATATTGTCCAGTGCGCGCTTGTGTTCGGAGATCAAGCCATTGCGCAACGCGTTGAATTTTTCCGTGAGCGCTTCATTGCCATTCAGCACATGCGTCGGGTCGCGGGACTCGCTGTATGCCTGGAGAAAACTCAGGTAATCCGTCTTGGCTTGACTGAAACCGTACTGGGCGCCATCGCCCGATTGCTCATGGGCGATGCCTTCATCGAGCAATTGAAAGTAATGCTGCTTGGAGGCCTCGAATGCCGCTGGATCAGCGTTCTCGCTGAGCATGATGATCAGTTGGTCGCCCAACGTCTGCCGCAACTTAAGGCCCAAATCGAGGGTGATAAAGTTATTGCGGGCCAGCGCTTCTTGAGTTCCGGCCATCTGCATCACGCTGACTACCCCTAGCAGCAGCCCGAGCAACGCCACGGTGATCAGTGCGGAGATACTTAGAAAGAGCCGGGTCCGCAACTTCATCGCGAGTTTCATCGGATGTTGCTCACAGGTTGTACTGCTTGCGTTTGCGATACAGGGTCGAAGCATCGATGCCCAGCGTTTTGGCCGCCTGGTCCAGAGTTCCGGCCGTGGCCAGTACGGCGCCGATGTGGGCTTTTTCCAATTCATCCAGACTCAGCGCGGCGCCAACCCGTGGCGAGTTATTGGCCGGTTGCTCGGCCATGCCCAAGTGGCTGATCTCGACCCGCTCCTGTGGACAAATAATGCTCGCCCGCTCCACCACGTTGCGCAGCTCGCGAATGTTGCCCGGCCATCGATAGTTGAGCAGCGCTTCCCGGGCTTCATCGCTGAAACCCCGAGCCGGACGGGCGTATTCCTTGACGAAACGGGCCAGAAAGCGATCGGCCAGGGTCAGGATGTCTTCGCTACGTTCACGCAGCGGTGGCAGGTGCAAGGTGATGACGTTCAGGCGATAGAGCAAATCTTCACGAAAACGACCGTCGCGAACCATGTCCTCAAGGTTCAGGTTGGTGGCCGCGAGGATTCGCACATCGGCGCGTCGGGTCACCGGGTCGCCGACCCGCTCGTATTCTTTATCCTGGATAAATCTAAGCAACTTGGGTTGCAACGTCAGTGGAAAATCACCGATCTCGTCGAGAAACAGCGTGCCGCCATCGGCCTGGTTCACACGACCCAAGGTACTTTCGCTGGCGCCAGTAAACGCACCGCGGCTGTGACCGAAGAGTTCGCTTTCCATCAGTTCGCCGGTCAAGGACGGGCAGTTGATGATCACGCAGGATTTCTTCTCGCGCTTGCTCCAGCCGTGGATCGCCCGGGCCAGCTCACCTTTACCGGTCCCGGACTCGCCGAGAATCAGGATATTGGCGTCGGTACCGGCCACTTGGCGGGCGGTCTCGAGCACCACCTTCATGGCCGGGCTATGGGAGTCGAGGCCATCCTTGGGTTTGCGCACTTCGCCTTCGAGGGCTTCCAGACGCGCTGAGAGTTGGCGCACTTCCAGTTGCTTGGCGGTGGCCAGGCGCAATTGATCCGGGCTACAAGGTTTGACCAGATAGTCGGCCGCGCCGGCCTGGATCGCATCGACTGCGGTATCGACCGCGGAATGGGCGGTGACAATCACAACCCGCATCCACGGTGCTTGAATGCGCATCTGTGCCAGCACATCGAGGCCGTTGTCCTCACCCAGACGCAGATCCAGGAAGCACAGATCAAACACCTGACGCTGCAACAACGCATCGGCCTGGGCGGCACTGTTGGCGGTGGCGACGGTATAGCCTTCGTCTTCAAGGCAGTAGCGGAAGGTACGCAGGATGGCGGACTCGTCGTCCACCAGCAGAATGCGGCCTTGATGCTCAGTGGCTGATTCCATTTTCCTACGCTCCTTAATGAATGATTTTGGTTAGTCCCGGACAAATCGGGCAAGTTGCATGGTTGATTCTGGTCCATTCCAGCCATGACGGGGCAGTTATCTACTCCCCTCTCGCTAATGAACTGATTTCGTTACCTTTTTATCAAAAACCCGGCATTTCGGCGATTGCCCGTGTGAACGTCTGACATCCATGCCCTCCTCTCAATTCAAAAAATTTGAAAGTTCCTGCGAATCTATCGTGCATTACGCACGACCCTCAGGGGCCCATCGTGCAGGATGCGTGCGAAACGATTTTCATCACAACCATAAGCCATTGTTTTTAAACAATATTTATCTTATGAAAAGCTGGCATGCAGGCTGCAATGGTCTGGTTAACGCAGGGCATTTATGGAATGAACGCCCTTAACCAGATCACCACCAATGTGGGAGGAGTTTCAGGATGAATCGCCAACGTGCCGCCCAATTGCGCATCTCGCCGCTGCACATCCAGCAGGGCTTGTTTGCCGTGCTCGCCCTTCTGATCACCTTGATCGGCGGCCAGCAATTCGTTCGCTGGGAGCAGAGCCAGCAACCAGAGGCGCCACGCGTGTCGATTCAACACGCCACCCAAACCCACTTCAGCGCCGTGAGCAGCAACCCGGCTGACAGCGCCCCGATGCGAATGATGGACGTCGACCAGGCTCAGCCTGTGGATGAGATGCCCCGTCAGGAACGTTGGGTGTTCTAAAGAATCGAACTTGGCGTGATCGATACGCCGGGAAAAGCACCACCTGCATCACCTCTAAAAAGCATCATTTCTATCAGAAGCGGAAGGAGAATCACCATGTTGAGCTGGGCAATTACATTCTTGATCATTGCCATCATCGCCGCAGTGCTGGGCTTCGGTGGTATCGCGGGCACCGCCACGGGTATCGCCAAGATTCTCTTTGTCGTGTTCCTGGTGATGTTTGTTGCTTCGTTCTTCTTTGGCCGTCGCGGTCGAGGCTGAACATGAGCGTTTTGTTGAAGACACTGGCAGCCGCCCTGCTTCTGGGCGGTGGTGCCATGGCGATGGCCGCCAACAATGACGGTCAGGCGCGGGCCAACGAGTTGTTGAACTCGGACCCGCAGTACCGTGATACCTGGACGAAAGTCGTGAAAAAGGAAGAACGACTGCCGGAATGGGTGATGAACCTGTCCGGTGCTTCCGAGCAAATGAATGCCGTTGAAGAGAATGGCGGCAAGTATCTGGTCGGGCCACTGTGCGAAACACAGCAGACGTGCCTGAACAAACGCTTGATCGTGGCGTTCAGCTTCAACAAGAAGGACGCCTACGCGATGCTGGTCGAAGTGCCTGCGGGACTGCCCGCCGACAAGTCACCCACGCGACATGCCGACTACCGCTTCCTCGGGAAGCCGAACCAAGGCATGCAGGACCTGTTGATGGAACAACTCAAGAAAGATCCAAACTGGTACTGAGTTCGTAATATGAAAGGAGCAGCATCGCTTCTTTCCAGTGCGCCACCCGAGGAAGGCAGGCGCATGACCAAGGGGTCGGGACGTTCTGACTGTTACAGGGTCGGAGTGACCTACGGGCACATGGAGTGTCTGCGCAAGGGCCGGGTCAGGCAAAAGCTGCGACGCAAGTTCGCCGGCCCCGAGCGGCTCGACGGACTTGCGCAGAGCTTTCAACGTGCAAAACGTTGATCTAGAGCACTTCGCTCATTCCCTTCTGCTGCATATTCCCCGCAAAATCGTTTCGCGGTGTTTCTTATGACCGTATATCGAGAAACTTCCTACTTTTGGCATAAGCGATTTCTCCGTCAAACGTAGGCATTTTCCTAAGTTTCGACTGTAATCCACCTGCGCAAAAAACAACTAACCTGCTCTGAAATGGCCGGTTCACGGCACTTATGCCTGCCGAAATGTCGTATTCGAACCGCTTGGGACGCCAGTTTCATTTGAAAAAGCTCATGCCGATTCGGCATAGGGTAGGCGTTTACGGCATTAGACGTCGGTTCCTTGCATCGGAATAGTTGCGCCTTTTTTCGCCTGCCGAAGAGCTGTAATTACGCGCTTCGGGGCACCTTATACGGGGGCAGATGCACAGGACTTTTGCGCCATTGAGCGTTCCAGTTCGCGCATCTGCCCGAGTCAAACTGAAGTAAGGGTAATGATATGAAGAAGGCAAAGCTTAGCCTCGCCTGGCAGATCCTCATCGGTCTGGTATTGGGGATTGCAATCGGTGCGCTGCTCAACCATTTCAGTGCCGAAAAAGCCTGGTGGATCAGCAACGTCCTGCAACCTGCAGGCGATATCTTTATCCGTCTGATCAAGATGATCGTGATTCCGATCGTGATCTCTTCGCTGGTGGTGGGTATTGCCGGTGTGGGCGACGCGAAGAAACTCGGGCGCATCGGTCTGAAGACCATCCTCTACTTCGAAGTCGTCACCACCATCGCCATTCTGGTCGGCCTGGTATTGGCCAACGTGGTCCATCCGGGCACCGGCATCGACATGAGCACCCTGGGTACGGTGGATATTTCCAAGTACCAGGCGACTGCCGCCGAAGTTCAGCATGAACATGCGTTCATCGAAACCATCCTCAACCTGATCCCGTCAAACATCTTCGCGGCCATGGCCCGCGGCGAGATGCTGCCGATCATCTTCTTCTCCGTGTTGTTCGGTCTCGGTCTGTCGAGCCTGCAATCGGACCTGCGCGAGCCGCTGGTGAAGATGTTCCAGGGCGTGTCCGAGAGCATGTTCAAGGTCACTCACATGATCATGAACTACGCCCCTATTGGTGTTTTCGCTTTAATCGCGGTGACCGTGGCCAACTTCGGTTTCGCCTCCTTGCTGCCGCTGGCCAAACTGGTATTGCTGGTTTACTTCGCCATTGCCTTCTTCGCCTTTGTGGTGCTGGGCCTGATTGCTCGCCTGTTCGGCTTCTCGGTGATCAGGCTGATGCGCATCTTCAAGGATGAGCTGGTGCTGGCTTACTCCACCGCCAGTTCCGAAACTGTGCTGCCGCGCGTGATCGAGAAGATGGAAGCCTACGGCGCGCCGAAAGCCATTTGCAGCTTTGTGGTGCCGACCGGTTACTCGTTCAACCTCGACGGTTCGACCCTGTACCAGAGCATCGCGGCCATCTTCATTGCCCAGCTCTACGGCATCGACCTGTCGATCAGCCAGCAATTGCTGCTGGTGCTGACCCTGATGGTCACCTCCAAAGGCATCGCCGGTGTACCGGGCGTGTCCTTTGTGGTGCTGCTGGCCACCCTGGGCAGCGTTGGCATTCCACTGGAAGGCCTGGCGTTCATCGCCGGTGTCGACCGCATCATGGACATGGCGCGTACCGCACTGAACGTGATCGGCAACGCCCTGGCCGTGCTGGTTATCTCCCGCTGGGAAGGCATGTACGACGACGCCAAGGGCGAACGCTACTGGAACTCCCTGCCGCACTGGCGCAGCAAGGAAAAACTGCCGGCTGGCGAGACTTCCAAAAACTAAGCAAAACCCTGTGGGAGCGAGCTTGCTCGCGATGACGGACTGACAGCTATCATTGTTGTCGACTGATATACCGCCATCGCGAGCAAGCTCGCTCCCACAGTGGATCGGGGCCAGCCCATGACATTGGGCTTAACGAGGCCTACGCCGTACTAAACAAACCCCGGAGAAATCCGGGGTTTGTCGTTTCTGGCGACCCCGCTATCATTCGCCGCATTCTTCGGGGGATTTAACTGATGCTCAATGGCCTGTGGCTTGGCTTCTTCATCGTGGCAGCCGTGTCGGCGCTGGCGCAGTGGCTGATCGGCGGCAACGCCGGGATCTTCGCGGCGATGGTGGAAAGTATCTTCGCCATGGCCAAGCTGTCGGTGGAGGTCATGGTCCTGTTGTTCGGGACGCTGACCCTGTGGCTGGGCTTTCTGCGGATCGCCGAAAAGGCCGGGATCGTCGACTGGCTGGCCAAGGCCCTCGGCCCGCTGTTCCTGCGTCTGATGCCGGAAGTCCCGCCCGGTCACCCGGCCATCGGCCTGATCACCCTCAATTTCGCCGCCAACGCCCTGGGCCTGGACAACGCCGCCACGCCAATCGGCCTGAAGGCCATGAAGGCGCTGCAAGAGCTCAACCCCAGCACCACCATCGCCAGCAACGCGCAGATCCTGTTCCTGGTGCTCAATGCTTCGTCCCTGACCCTGCTGCCAGTGACGATCTTCATGTACCGCGCCCAGCAAGGTGCGCCGGACCCGACGCTGGTGTTCCTGCCGATCTTGCTGGCCACCAGTTGCTCGACCATCGTCGGCTTCCTGTCGGTAGCGTTCATGCAGCGCCTGCGCATCTGGGACCCGGTGGTGCTCGCCTATCTGATTCCCGGTGCCTTGGCCCTTGGTGCCTTCATGGCGCTGCTGGCGACGCTCTCGGCGACCGCTCTGGCCGGCCTGTCATCGATCCTCGGCAACCTGACGCTGTTCGGCCTGATCATGCTGTTTCTGATCATTGGCGCGTTGCGCAAAGTGAAGGTCTACGAAGCGTTCGTCGAAGGCGCCAAAGAAGGCTTCGACGTGGCCAAGAACCTGCTGCCGTATCTGGTGGCGATGCTCTGTGCGGTGGGCGTGCTGCGAGCGTCCGGCGCCTTGGATTTCGGTCTGGACGGGATTCGGCATCTGGTGGCGTGGGCCGGTTGGGACACGCGCTTCGTCGATGCGTTGCCGACGGCGATGGTCAAACCGTTCTCCGGCAGCGCCGCCCGGGCGATGCTGATCGAAACCATGAAAACCTCCGGGGTGGACAGCTTCCCGGCGTTGGTGGCGGCGACCATTCAGGGCAGTACCGAAACCACGTTCTATGTGTTGGCGGTGTACTTCGGTGCGGTGGGGATTCAGCGGGCGCGGCACGCGGTGGGCTGTGCGTTGCTGGCAGAGTTTGCCGGGGTGGTCGGCGCGATCTTTGTTTGCTACTGGTTCTTCGGTTAACCACAACCCCCTGTGGGAGCGGGCTTTTGTGGCGAGGGGGTTTACCCCGTTCGGCTGCGCAGCAGTCGTAAATCCAAACGACCCGGTGGAGCCGAAAGAATGTAGGGGCCGCTTCGCGACCCAACGGGGCAAGCCCCTCGCCACAGAGTCCGCAGGACCTTCAAGGTTTAACGGGTGGGACCAATTGCTGACCTTGCTCCACCGCCCAAGCCACCACCTGCGCCGTCAACTGGTCGCTGGCCTGGCCAAACCCGGCCACCACCGACGGCACCTTCACATCGCTCAACGGCTGGCGCACTTCGAAGCGGTGGCTGGCGAGGATTCGCTGGTCATAGCCACGCACCAGCAACGCATCCAGCCGTACAACGACGCTTGCAGCGGTGCCTTGGTACTCCGTCTGGAATGCTTGCAGATTCCCACCGAGTTCCAGATCCGCCTGGAAGTTGCTGTCATCGGTGCTCAACAACGACACCCGGCCATCGCGCTGAAACCCGTCCAGCAACCGATTACGCAGCAACACCGGCGCCGGATCGCTCCAGCGCGAGGCTTTGTAGCTGCTGATCAGGTCGCCCTGCGGGATCACGGCGATTTTCGGGCTGTTCAGCGCCTCGCTGGCCTGTGGCTTGGTCAGGCGTAGCGACCAGTGTTGCGGCGTGCCGTGACTGGCCGCTACGGCGGTCTGGGCCGAGGGCAAGCGGTAGACATCGGACGGCTCGGACTTCGGCAGGATCGAGCATGAGCTGACCAGCGCAAAACTGGCGAGGAGGGCGAGGTGAGTCGGCTTCATGGCGTGAATTCCTTGTTCTTGTCGCTGCCCAGCAGATAACCGCTGGGGTTGGCTTCCAGTCGCTGGGAAATGGCCCGCAGCGACGTCAGGGTGTCGCGCAATTCACGCACCGCCGGAGCCAGGCCATTGAGGCCCTGCATGCCGCTGTTGAGCGAATCCTGATTGGTCGTCAGCAATTTGTTGATGGTCGCGGTGCTCTGTTCCAGCGATTTCATCGCCTGCCCGGCATTGCCGAACATCTGCTTGCCCTGATCGTTGAGCAGGCCGTTGGCGTTGCGCATCAGCGCGGTGGTTTGCTCAAGGGTGGCGCTGGCCTGTTTGCCGATCGAGGCCAGTTGCTGCATGGCCTGGCGGATATCGCCACGCTGGTCGGCGATGGTCCCGGTGGTTTGCTCCAGATGCTCAAGGGTGTTGCTGATGCGCTCGACGTTTTCCGCGGAAAACATCTGATTGGCGTTGTGCATCAGCGTGTTCACGCCGGCCATCAAGTCGTTGCTGTCGTTCAGCAGGCGAGCGATAGGCGAGGGCGCCGCGACAATCGTCGGCAACTCGCCGTCCTTGCCCCGCAGCTTGGGACTTTGCGGTGTGCCGCCACTGAGCTGGATGATCGAGGTGCCGGTGATCCCGGTCAGCGCCAGTTTGGCCTGGGTGTCTTCCTTGATTGGCGTCTCGCCGCCGAGACGAATCCGCGCCAGCACCCGGCGCGGGTCTTTCGGGTCGAGGCGCAGGGTCACCACGTCGCCGACCTTGATCCCGCTGTACTGCACGGCGCTGCCCTTGGACAGGCCGCTGACTGCCTCGTTGAAGACAATTTCGTAGTCCTTGAACTCGGTGTCGACGCTGGATTTGGCCAGCCACAGACCGAAGAGCAGGGCGCCCGCCACCACAATCACGGTGAACAGGCCGATCAATACATGATGGGCTCGGGTTTCCATGTCAGACCTCGTTAAGCTGTTGAGCGGCGGTCAGCGCCGCGCGGCCGCGAGGGCCGTGGAAGTATTCGTGAATCCAGGCGTCGTCGGTTTCGGACACCTTGTCGATAGCATCCGCCACCAGCACTTTCTTCTGCGCCAGCACCGCCACCCGGTCAGTGATGGTGTAGAGCGTGTCGAGGTCGTGGGTCACCAGGAACACGCTCAAACCCAATGCATCGCGCAGGGTCAGGATCAACTGATCGAAAGCCGCCGCGCCAATCGGGTCGAGGCCGGCGGTGGGCTCGTCGAGAAACAGGATGTCCGGGTCCAGTGCCAGCGCCCGGGCCAGTGCCGCACGCTTGATCATGCCGCCGGACAAGGACGCGGGGTACTTGTCCGCCGCCGACAACGGCAGTCCCGCCAGCGCCAGCTTCACTGCTGCCAGGTGTTCGGCGTCGGCACGGCTCAGGCCGGCGTGTTCGATCAGGGGCAGGGCGACGTTCTCGGTCACGGTCAGCGATGAGAACAGCGCGCCTTTCTGGAACAGCACGCCGAAGCGCCGTTCAACCATCGAGCGTTCATGTTCCGACAGCGTCGGCAGGTTTTTGCCGAAGACTTTCACCACGCCTTCACTGGGCCGACGCAAACCGACAATGCTGCGCAGTAACACCGACTTGCCGCTGCCGGAGCCGCCGACCACGGCGAGGATTTCACCCTTGTACAAATCCAGGTCGAGGTTCTCGTGCACGCTCTGGCTGCCGAAGCGATTGCACAGCCCACGGACTTCGATCACCGCCTCGGAGGGTGCTCGGGGTAGACGACTCACCAGCCCATCTCCATGAAAAACAACGCGGCGACAGCATCCAGCACGATCACCACGAAAATCGACTGGACCACGCTGGACGTGGTGTGGGCGCCGACGGATTCGGCGCTGCCGCTGACCTTGAAGCCTTCAAGGCAACCAATGGCCGCGATCAGGAACGCGAAGATCGGCGCTTTGACGATCCCCACCAGAAAATGCTGAACGCCAATGTCCGATTGCAGCAGCGAGAGGAACATCGCCGGCGAAATCCCCAGCGACACCGCGCAGACCACGCCACCGCCAATAATCCCGGAGATCATCGCCAGAAAGGTCAGCATCGGCAGCGCCACCAACAGCGCCAGCACCCGCGGGACCACCAGCAACTCGATCGGGTCGAGGCCCAACGTACGGATCGCATCGATTTCTTCGTTGGCCTTCATCGAGCCGATCTGCGCGGTGAACGCACTGGCGGTGCGTCCGGCCATCAAAATCGCCGTCAGCAACACACCGAACTCGCGCAGGAAGGAGAACGCCACCAGGTCCACGGTGAAAATACTCGCGCCGAAACTCGCCAGCACCGTCGCCCCGAGAAACGCCACCACCGCGCCCACCAGGAAGGTCAGCAGGGCGACGATAGGCGCGGCGTCGAGGCCAGTCTGTTCGATGTGCGCGACCATCGGCGTAATGCGCCAGCGTTGGGGGCGAAACAAATTGCGGGCGATGGTTTCGAGAATCAGGCCGACGAAACCCAGCAGTTGCAGGGTGTCTTGCCAGATCGCGTCAACGGCGCGACCGATGCGCGTCAGCAGTTGAATGCCGACGCTGATTTCCGGTTCCTTGAGCGGTACGCAGAAATCGGTCAGCGAGCGGTAGACGGTTTGCAGTAACGCGCGATCGGCGGTGGAAAGGGTGCACTCAGGGTGTTCGGCCGATCGGCCCAGGCGCTCGGAACCCAGCAACTCCACCAGCAGCGAAGCACCGGCGGTGTCGAGGGCGCCGAGGCCGTTGAGATCAATGTGGGTGCTGTCGTCGTACTGGCCGCGAAGCTTGTCGCCCAGGCGCTTGAGGTCAGCGTAATGGGCGAGCGTCCAGTCACCCGTAACCCGCAATTGTGCAGGGGTGTGAGTGGTGTCCAGTTGGGCATTGCCGGGCAATGTGCTGCTGGTCATAAGCTCCGTGCTTGTTCGGCTGTTACGCAGATCTACGTAATAGCACGAACCGGATTACTTTTCTTTGGTCGGTGTGCTGTCCGTGATCTCGAAGCGCAACACGCCGATCACCTGCCCATCTTCGGTCAACACCCGGACCTGCCAATCGCCGACCGGGTTGCCGGGAAAATTCTGTTTGTGGGTCCAGGCCCGATAGCCTTCCTTGCGCCCGCCATGAATATCCAGCGCGATGCGGTCGACCTCTTGGCCGTTGAACTGCCACACGTGATAAATCCGTTCATCCAGACCGCGCGGCGCGTTGATTGCAGTGTAGGCGTAGAGCCCGCCGCCGCGAATCTGCTCGGCGCTGACTTGCTCCAGGCTATCGCCGGGGGTGCGATCCTGCATTTGCGTGCTGATGGCCACGTCGGTCATCCACAGCGTCGCTGGTGGAACCCACGAACGCAGCACCCAACCCATCGCGCCGATGCCCAGCGTGATGCTCAGAATCGCCAGGGCGTTGCGCACGGTTCGGATCGGAAAGATCGATGCCAGGCTCGGGAACGACAACAACACGGAGATGCCCAGCGCCAGTTTGAAACTCTCTGACGTCGTCAGATGCAGGATGACGGGCAGGGCGGTCAGCAGCGCAGCGAACAACGTCAGGGTGTGCAGCGCCAGGAACGCCCAGCGACGTGGCGCCAACCATTTGTAGTACAGCGGGTCGGTGATGGAGATCAGCGCCGCAATGCCCAGCAACCCGGTAAACACCAGTTGGCCGCTGTTCCAGGTGGTGGTGATGAAGAAAAACGGCAGGACAAAAAACAGGCTTTCCTGGTGGATCATCTGCGTCGCATAACGCAGCAACGGCTGGGGGATTTCCCGTTTGAAGACGCGGGTAAACAACCGGGTGAGGCTGTTTTCGAGCATCAGCCAGACCCAGCTGACCAGCATGATGGTGGTGATCCAGGTCGCCAGGCCTTGTTGGCGATCCACCAGCATGAAGCTGCAAACTCCGGAGATAAAACCACCGAGCGCAATGACCCCCGGATAGCGCTTCATCAGTTCGAGGATGCGCTGGACGAAAGGAGGCAGGGTAGGCATTCGGCGGTTCACACTGGTCGTAGGAAAAATCCTCGACAGGGTACCGCCGAGGCGCTTGCGTGGCGATCAATTTGGGCGAACACAAGACTAGAGGGCTGGTGATTACCTGTGGCGAGGGGGCTTGCCCCGTTCGGCTGCGAAGCAGTCGTAAAACCATTGCTTGAGGCGTGCCTGACTCACCGCGCTAACAGGTTTTGGGGCCGCTTCGCGACCCAACGGGGGCAAGCCCCCTCACCACAGGCAAACTCGCTCGCCACAAAAGGCGCTCATGCCGCCAAATTGGATTACTTCCGGCGATGGACGCGCCACGCCAGCAACCCCAGCACCAGCAATCCGAACACCGCACCCAACGCCCACAACAACTGGTCATAGCTGATCAACGGCTTCTCGATCCGCAAGTACCCCGGCTGCAGCAGCAACTCGCGCATCGCCTTGTTCGCTTCCTCCAGCGTCACCCCTTGCAGTTCCTTGGCCGGGTCGGTGAATTGTCCGTCCTCGTAATCCCCCAGGGCGCTCCAGTAGTAATCGGCCAGGGCGCTGTTGCCTTGCACGGCCCAGGCCTGGCGAACGATGGCGGCTTGCTTGAGGCGCTCGAACGTCTCGACATCGAGACCGTTCTTGAGCAATTCGGCCTTCATGTCTTCCAGCACCTGCTCGGCCTCGGCGACGTTCTCGCGCTCAAGGTCAGCGTTCAGGCTCATGAAGCCGACGCTGCCGAATAGCTCGCGCTCGGCCCACGGACCGTAGGACAAGCCATGGGCCAGGCGCATCTGCCGATAGAGCGCCCAATCCAGATAATCCTTGAGCAGGTCGAAGGTTTGATCAGGCACGTCTTCCAGCACCGGCTCCGGCACCAGCCAGTGCAACCTCGCACCGCCGCCGACAAAACCATGAATCAGACTGCGCTCATGGGCGGCACTCGCGTTGATTTCCGGTAACGGCAAATGGTCGGTGGGATCGACTGCCTCAAGCGCGCCCCAGGCCCGTTCCAGATAGGCCGGCAACAACTTGTCGAGGTCGCCGACCACAATAAGCGTCATGTTGTTGGGGGCGTACCAGGCTTTGCGGACCTTATCCAGTTGCTCGCGGGTCAGGTGATCGACTTCGGCCCGCTCGGGGCATTTGAGGCCCAGTTCCACGGCCAACTGATTGCTGGCCGTGTGGCCGAGGTCCTGACGGTCCATCCACCGCTGCAAGTGCGAGTAGTGGCCGCCGTCCTCACGCTCGACCACTTGCTTGGCGGCGTTGATGGCGTTGTCGTCGACTCGGGTCTGGGTCAACAGCGCCAGCAGCAGATCGAGAACCTTGCGCTGGTTTTTCGCCGGGGCTTCGATGACGAACGTCGTGTCGGCGTTGCTGGTGTAGGCGTTCCATTCACCGCCCAGGGCCTGCATGCGCTCTTCCAGGCCACCTTCGCCGCTGGCGTCGATGCCGCTGAACAGCAAGTGTTCAAGCAGGTGGGGCAGCTCTTTGTCATCACATTTGAAGTCATCGATACCGACGCCGACCACCAGCCGAATCGCCACATGCCCACGATCGGTGCCGGGCTTGAGTAGCAATTGCAGGCCGTTGGGCAGCGCATAGCCTTCGACCTGAAAACGATCCAGGGCGAACGAAGGGAATGAACCGAGCAACAGACAGGCGAACAACAGACAACGCATAACGAGCTTCCATACGGCTGATTGGAGATCCGTGTCGCTTTCCAGGCAGCCATCGCGAGCAAGCTCGCTCCCACAGTTGATTTGAGTCGTTCACAAAACCACTGTGGGAGCGAGCCTGCTCGCGATGATCTTGAACCCGAACCACAGTTACTGACTGACCACACTGCCAGACGTTCAAGGCGAATGTGTGATGTCAGCCAAATCGTCCGACTCCAGCGCACCGGTGTCGGACGTTTCCAATACCGCGTAGGCGCTGCTGCAAAACAGCGAATTCAGACGCTTCATGTCGGCGATCAGCTCCAGGTGCAGCGAACTGGTCTCGATACTTTGCACGATCTTACGTTGCAATCGGCTGACATGAGCATGGGCCAAGCGTCGTTCCTGTGCGCGAAAACGACGTTTCTCACGCAGCAACTGGCGGGCGCTTTCCGGATCGCTGCTGAGAAACACCGACAACCCCAGACGCAAGTTGGAAATCAGTTGGCTGTGCAGCCCCGCCAACTCTTCCAGCCCAACCTCGGAAAACGACCGGCGTTGCGAGGTCTTCTGCTGCTGGACCTTGCGCAGCATGCGTTCGATCAGGTCGCTGGCGAGTTTGAGGTTGATCGCCAGTTCGATAATTTCCGCCCAGCGCCGGCTGTCCTGATCGCTGAGGTCTTCGCGGGGCATCTGCGCCAGATAGAGTTTGATCGCACTGTAAAGCGCTTCGACGTCATCGGTCATGCGGCGCATTTCCTGGGTGACGGCGGTTTGCTTGCCGTGCAGCACGTCGAGCATGGCTTCGAGCATGATGTCGATCAGGTCGCCGATGCGCAGGGTTTCCCGGGCAGCGTTGGCCAGTGCCAGGCTCGGGGTCACCAGTGCAGTCGGGTCCAGGTGCCGGGGCTTGGCCATGCCGTTGAGTTCCGGCCGCTCCGGCAACAGCCAGGCACAGAGCCTAGCCATCGGCCCGACGCTGGGCAGCAGGATCAGACAGCGCGCGGTGTTGTAGAGCAGGTGGAAGCCGATGACCATTTCCTGAGGGCTGTAGTCGAGGCTGTCGATCCAGTGCACCAGCGGGTCGAGCACCGGGATGATCAACAGCAGGCCGATCAGTTTGTACAACAGACTGCCCAGCGCGACTTGGCGACCGGCAGCGTTCTGCATGCTGGTGCTCATAAAAGCGAGAACACCGCTGCCGATGTTGGCGCCGATCACCAGGCCGATGGCCACTGGCAGGCTGATCACGCCGGCGCCGGCCAGGGTCGCGGTCAGCAGCACCGCCGCCAGGCTGGAGTAGGAGATCATCGCGAACAGCGCGCCAATCAGGGCATCGAGCAGGATGTCGCCGGTCAGGGAGGCGAAGATCACCTTCACCCCTTGGGCATGGGTGATCGGTGCGGCGGCTTCGACGATCAGTTGCAGCGCGAGGATGATCAGCCCCAGGCCGATTGCTACCCGGCCCATCTGCCCGACCCGGGTCTGTTTGCGCGACAGGAAGAAAATCACCCCGAGGAAGATCAGCAGCGGCGACAGCCACGACAGGTCAAACGTCAGCACTCGCGCCATCAGCGCCGTACCGACGTCGGCCCCGAGCATGGTCGCCAGGGCCGGGGTCAGCGCCATCAGGCCCTGACCGACGAAGGAAGTGACGAGCATCGCCGTGGCGTTACTGCTCTGGACCATGGCGGTCACGACGATGCCGGCGACAAACGCGAGCCCGCGCTTGGACATATTCTGGCCAATCACATGGCGCAAGTTGGAACCGTAGACCCGCAGGATGCCGGTTCGGACGATGTGCGTGCCCCAGATCAGCAAGGTCACGGCAGATAACAAATTGAGCAGGGTCAGCATGCTGGGCCCCCTGTGGTGGTAGCGTCCCAAAGGGACAAGTTGACGGTACCGCGCGACGTTCTACGTTCTGTACTTAAGCTGTAGTTGGCTAACGGTCTGGGCGCCAGCATCGCATAGCTAAAGTGTCGATTGAAATAAAACTGTCATGAAAACAGTTTGATGCAGATATGAAAGAGGGAATCACGAACAGCGCAAAACCAATGTGGGAGCGGGCTTGCTCGCGAAGAGGTCGTGTCAGTCGACATCACAGTTGAATGACACACCGCTTTCGCGAGCGAGCCCGCTCCCACAGGGTTTGCAGCGCTACAGCATTCGGGTTACTGCCCCGGAACATCCTTGCGCAGTTTCACCGGGTCTTGCTGTTTCTTCTTTTTCGCAATCGCGGTGCGCATCTTGATGTTGATCGCTTCTACCGCCAGCGAGAACGCCATGGCGAAGTAGACGTAGCCTTTTGGCACGTGTACGCCGAAGGCCTCGGCAATCAGCACGGTACCGACCACCAGCAGGAACGCCAGCGCCAGCATCTTCAGCGACGGGTGCTTGTCGATGAATTCACTGATCTTGCCAGCCGCCAGCATCATCACCAGCACCGCCACGATAATCGCCGCGACCATGACCGGCACGTGCGAGACCATGCCGACCGCGGTGATCACCGAATCCAGCGAGAACACAATGTCGATGATCGCGATCTGGATGATGGTGTAAAGGAAGTTGCCACCCTTGCCCGAAGGCTCGTCGCCGGTTTCGTCTTCACCTTCCAGCGCGTGGTACATCTCTTGCGAACTTTTCCACAGCAGGAACAGACCACCGAAGAACAGGATCAGGTCTCGCCCGGAAATACCCTGGCCGAACACTTCGAACAGGTCCGCAGTGAGGCGCATGACCCACGTGATCGACAGCAGCAACAGGATCCGCGTGATCATGGCCAGGGCCAGACCGAAGATCCGGGTGCGCGCCTGCATGTGCTTGGGCATGCGGCTGACCAGGATCGAGATCATGATGATGTTGTCGATGCCCAGGACGATCTCCAGGGCAGTCAGGGTGAAGAAGGCAACCCAGATTTCAGGGTTGGTCAGCCATTCCATGTGTATTCCTTTGAGCGAGTGTTAAACCACGACGCCAGCAGTAAGCTGGCGGCGTGGTGAGTTGATGCCGTTACAAAGTGCTGAACAGCGGGAAAGTCCCCAACAGCAAGGCGGCGACCAGTATGCACAGGCAGACTAGTACTGCCCACTTCAGGGTAAAACGTTGATGGTCACCGAACTCGATCCCGGCCAGTGCTACCAGCAAATATGTAGACGGTACCAGTGGGCTGAGCAAGTGGACGGGCTGACCAACGATCGAGGCACGCGCCATTTCCACCGCAGTGATGCCGTAATGACTGGCGGCTTCGGCCAACACTGGCAACACGCCGTAATAAAACGCGTCGTTCGACATGAAGAACGTGAACGGCATGCTCACCAGCGCCGTGATCACCGCCAGGTACGGGCCGAGGAAATCCGGGATCACCGCCAACAGGCTTTTCGACATAGCATCGACCATGCCGGTTCCGGTCAAAATACCGGTGAAGATACCCGCGGCAAAAATCAGCCCGACCACCGCCAGCACACTGCCGGCGTGGGCCGCAACGCGGTCCTTCTGTTGTTGCAGGCACGGGTAGTTGACGATCATCGCGATACTGAACGCCACCATGAACAGCACCGGCAGCGGCAACAGGCCAGCGATCAGGGTGCACATCAGGGCAACGGTCAGGGCGCCGTTGAACCAGATCAGCTTCGGACGACGGGCGTCCGGGTACTGGGAAACGCTGATTTCGCTGTGGTCCACGTCATCGCCGGCCAGGTGCAGTTCACCCAGGCGAGCACGCTCGCGTTTGCCGTAGAAGTAAGCAATCGCCAGGATCGCCACCACACCGGCCAGCATCGCCGGAATCATCGGCACGAAGATGTCGGATGGGTCCACATGCAGCGCGCTCGCGGCACGGGCGGTCGGGCCACCCCACGGGGTCATGTTCATCACGCCGCCGGCGAGGATGATCAGGCCGGCCATGATTCGCGGGCTCATGCCAATGCGGCTGTAGAGCGGCAGCATAGCGGCCACGCAAATCATATAAGTGGTCGCGCCGTCACCATCGAGGGAAACAACGAGCGCCAGAACGGCGGTGCCGACCGAAACTTTCAACGGGTCGCCCTTGACCAGTTTGAGGATCTTGCGCACGGCCGGGTCAAACAGGCCGGAGTCGATCATCAGGGCGAAGTACAGAATGGCGAACATCAGCATCACGCCGGTCGGCGCAAGCTTGGTGATGCCTTCGAGCATCATCGGGCCGATCTTCGGCGCAAAGCCACCGAACAGGGCGAAGATGATCGGAATAATGATCAGGGCGATCAGCGCGGAAAGGCGCTTGGTCATGATCAGGAACATGAACGTGATGACCATGGCAAAGCCAAGGAAAGTCAGCATGGGAATACTCCAGGCGTAGCGCGGCTAGGGAATGGGCGAACCGGGTGGGTCAGCGCAGAACAGGAAGCACGAGGCGTACGGGCGGAGTTGCAGCGAAAGGGCGGGTAGCAAAGGACATCAGAATCACCATTGTTGTTGTTAATTGGGCCATGCGAGCGATAAAACACACGCGTGGCCAACCGGTCTCTTGCCGGTAGTGGGGGCGATCCTAATGGGGAAAGCTTTCAGCCAGCTTTCGCTGCCGAAAGCATTGTCCAGATGGGCAACCGGTCGTCGGATGGGCTTAACGTCAGAAAACACTGCACAGGAAGTAAAAACATGGACGACATTCATACCGGCGGTTGCCATTGCGGACATCTGCGCTATCAGTTTCGTGGGTCGCTGCACGACATCGCCCACTGCCATTGTTCGATTTGCCGGCGAGTCAGCGGCGGAATCGTGACCACCTGGATCACCGTGCCCGCCTCGACCTTTGAATGGCTGGCCGGGACACCGACTCGGTACGACTCTTCTGAAAGCTGCGCGCGATTTTTCTGCCCGACCTGTGGGGCGCAGGTGGCGCTACTGACGCTGCTCAGCCCCGAGAGCATCGACCTGACCATCGCCACCCTCGATCATCCAGAGCGGGCTCCAGCCGACCGGCACATCTGGACCGACAGCCGCCTGCCCTGGCTGCACCTGGATGAGCACTTGCCCGGCGAAGCAGAAGAAACGATCTGATCAGAAAATAGACAGGTCCAATGGGCGGATGGCACCCATCCAGACGGCGTGCTCCGTATGATCGAGCAAGTCATCGCCAGTGTCCGGGTGCAGGAACACCACCAAGCCGTTGCGATTGAGCACCAGCCACGGCAGCACATCGCCGATAAGCTGCGGCCCAAACGCCAGTTGGCAGCTCCAGTCCGGGTGCGGACCGACCGGGCGCTCGTGCATGCGGCCCATCTTCAATGGGAACAATTGCGCCGCTTGCTCACACAAGGCCCGTGCCTGATCGATGGTGCTGGCGTCGAAATAAACGTGAGCGTGGTAGCCCGTGATCTGCTGGGCATGAGCCTGTTGGACGTGATCCTTGTGCATCTGAACCTCTCCTGAAATCCGGTCGAACCCTCACCATTTCCTACAGGTCACACGCTATATATGTGGGAAACAAGGAACTCAGCCATGAAAAATGCCGAAACCCCGGTGGTGAAAGTGGTGCTCTATGGTGCCATGAGTAGCCTGGGCAGTGCGCTGATGGCTGAAATGCTGCGGCGCCAGCATGAAGTGATCGCGATTCTCGATGACCTGACGGCGCTGGCGCCTCGACCCGGACTGCGCACCAAGAATGGCGACCTGTTCGACGCCCAACGAGTGAAACAAAGCGTGGCCGGTTGTTCGGCGGTGATCTGTCTACTAGACGCGCCAGGGCTGCCGATCAGCAGCGAACACGTGGAGAAAACCATCGTGCCCGGCCCGGTCGAGCAGGTGCTGGCAGTGGATGCATTGATCGACGGTCTGCAGGCCGCCAGCATTGGCCGTTTGTTTGTGGTGGGGCATTTTGAGGAATTGGACGAGCCGGGGGTGGAGGATGACCTTCAGCGCCATGCCGCCGAAGAAATCCTCGAAGCCCTGCAAGGCAGCGATCTGCACTGGACGTTGGTGGATGTGCCGCACGGGGTGGCCGGGCTGACCATCGAGCATTTCAGTCAGGTCAGCAGCAGCCTTGAGCCGGGTCTGGCCGAGCCATTGCGACGGCTAAATCGTGTGGCGGTCGGGATCGCTGATGAGCTGCGGTTGAACCTGCATGTCGGTGAACATGTGAGTTTTGTGGCGGCTTCAGAACCGTAAAGATCGCAGCCTTCGGCAGCTCCTACAGGTGCGATCTTTGCGCTTTCACACCGCAATCGAAGGAAACGGCAAACCAGTCAACGATTGCGCACTGGTGGCCTGTTCTGCCATCAACCAATCCACAAACTGTTTAATCAACACACCACGACGTTTGCGCTGAGGCAAGACAACGTAATAACCCAGCCGTGAAATCACCGTGTCGGCAATCGGCCGACACAACAAACCCTGGGCCAATAAGTTATCCACAAGGTGCCGCCAACCGATGGCCACGCCCTGGCCGCCAATCGCCGCCTGGATCAACAACGTGTAATTGTCGAAACGCAGCTGTCCCGGTGCCGGCGCCGAGGTTATCCCCAACTCTCGGAACACTCCGCTCCAGTCGAACCAGTTGCTGCTGTTTTCCCCACGCAGATGCAGCAGTGGAAAATCGAGCAACGACTGGACCGGCAAGGGCAGGGGACGGTCCTTCAACAACAGCGGGCTGCACACCGGGAACACTTCCTCGCTGAACAACCAATGGCTTTCGCCTTGCTTGAAGCGCCCGTCACCGAACAGCACCGCCACGTCGATATCGGTACGCAACATGTTGTGATTGCGTTCGCTGGTGACCAGGCTGACATCGACTTGGGGATTGGCTTCGTGAAAACGGTGCAGGCGTGGCATCAACCAATAGGCGGCGAAGGCGAAATCGGTGGCGACTTGCAGCACTTCGTGGGACTGCTGTGCGCTGATCGCAGTCAATCCTGCGTCGATATTCTGTAAACCGAGCTGAACTTGCTCGAAAAGAATCGCCCCCGCCTCCGTCAGCTCGATACCACGATAGATGCGATCAAACAGGCGCGTAGTGAGCTGTTCTTCCAGCCGTTTGATCTGCTGACTGATCGCCGGTTGCGTGGTGCCAAGCTCCACCGCCGCCGCGGTAAAGCTGCGCTGACGGGCCGCCGCCTCGAAGGCACGCAGCAAGTCGAGAGACAAATCACCAAGGGCGTCATACATAAGCTGTGCTTATCCTAGTCATTGCCGTGCATGGGCTTTACCGCAAAAGGCATGGACTACATGCTCGATCGCAGCACTCTCGCATAAATATTCACTATGGAATGCCGCGATCACATGAAGCGCAAGAATATTCTTTTCATCATGGCCGATCAGATGGCCGCGCCAATGTTGCCGTTCTACGGCCCTTCGCCAATCAAACTCCCGAATCTCAGCCGCCTCGCCGCCGAAGGCGTGGTGTTCGACGCCGCGTATTGCAACAGCCCACTCTGCGCGCCGTCGCGCTTTACCTTGGTCAGCGGTCAGTTGCCGAGCAAGATCGGCGCCTACGACAACGCGGCCGATTTCCCCGCAGACGTACCGACTTATGCCCACTACCTGCGTCGCCTCGGCTACCGCACCGCGCTGTCGGGCAAGATGCACTTCTGTGGCCCGGACCAACTCCACGGCTATGAAGAACGCCTGACCAGCGATATTTACCCGGCCGACTACGGCTGGTCAGTGAACTGGGACGAACCGGACGTGCGTCCGACCTGGTATCACAACATGTCTTCAGTGCTGCAAGCCGGGCCCTGCGTGCGAACCAATCAGCTCGATTTCGACGAAGAAGTGGTGTTCAAGGCCCAGCAATATCTGTTCGATCACATTCGCGAGGATGGCAATCAGCCGTTCTGCCTGACCGTCTCGATGACTCACCCACATGACCCGTACACGATTCCCAAGGCTTTTTGGGATATGTACGACGACGCCGACATCCCGCTGCCACAGACGCCGGCCCAGACTGCACTCGATCCACACTCCCAACGTTTGCTCAAGGTTTACGACCTGTGGGACAAGCCTCTGCCTGTGGATAAGATTCGCGATGCGCGCCGGGCGTACTTCGGTGCGTGCAGCTATATCGACAGCAACGTCGGCAAACTCCTGCAAACACTCGAGGAAACCGGACTGATCGATGACACCATCATCGTCTTCTCCGGCGACCACGGCGACATGCTCGGCGAGCGTGGCCTCTGGTACAAAATGCACTGGTTTGAAATGGCTGCCCGTGTCCCCCTGTTGATAAGTGCTCCGGGACAATTCGGAGCGGGCCGGGTCAGTGCGGCAGTCTCTACCGCGGATCTGCTGCCAACCTTTGTCGAACTGGCCGGTGGCTCACTGGAACCGGGCCTGCCGCTGGACGGCCGCTCACTGGTTTCGCACCTGCAAGGGCAGGGCGGTCACGATGAAGTGTTCGGCGAATACATGGCCGAAGGCACTATCAGCCCGTTGATGATGATTCGGCGCGGCGCCTACAAATTCATCTACAGCGAAGACGACCCTTGCCTACTCTTCGACGTACACAACGACCCGCGTGAACAAGAAGAACTCAGCCAGTCGCCGCAACATCGGCCACTGTTCGAAGATTTTCTCGCCGAAGCGCGGGCCAAATGGGACATTCCGGCGATCCACCAACAGGTGCTCGCGAGCCAGCGGCGTCGGCGTTTCGTCGCCGACGCCCTGACCATCGGCAAGCTGAAGAGCTGGGATCACCAGCCGCTGGTGGACGCCAGTCAGCAATACATGCGCAACCACATCGACCTTGATGATCTGGAGCGCAAAGCACGTTATCCACAACCCTGCCAAAACCAATAATGTGAAGGGGAAGTCCATGCAAAGGTTATCCACAGTACTGACGGTCGGGCTTCTGGCTCTGGGCAGTGCATCGGTTTACGCCGATCAGAGCTGCGAGACGGTGAAAATGGCCGACCCTGGCTGGAGCGACATCGCCGCGACCAACGCCATCACCGGGTTTCTGCTGGACGGCATGGGCTACAAGGCCAAGGTCGACACACTGGCGGTGCCGATCACCTTTGGTGGTCTGAAGGATGGCCAGGTCGATGTGTTTTTGGGTAACTGGATGCCGGCGCAGCAGGGCTTTTATGACAAGTTCGTCGCCACCGGCGACGTGACTCAATTGGCGAAGAATCTCGACGGCACCGAGTTCACATTGGCCGTGCCGGATTACGTCTGGGACGCGGGTGTGCATAACTTTGCCGACCTGAACAAATACGCCGATAAGTTCGACAAGAAGATCTACGGCATCGGCTCCGGCGCTCCGGCGAATATTTCGCTGCAGGACATCATCAAGAAGAACGACTTCGAGCTGGGCCAGTGGAAGCTGATCGAGTCCAGCGAGCAGGCGATGCTGGCTGAAGTGTCCCGCGCGGTGAAGAAACAGAAGTTCGTGACCTTCCTCGGCTGGACGCCGCACCCGATGAACGTGCAGCTGAAAATGCATTACCTGAAGGGCGGCGAGAAATACTTCGGCGACACCGGCGCGGTTTATACACTGACCCGTAAAGGTTATGCACAGGCCTGCCCGAACGTTGGCAAGCTGCTGACCAACCTGAGTTTCACCCAGGAAATGGAAAACAGCATCATGGCCGAAGTGGTGAACAAGAAGGTCAGCAATGCGGACGCAGTGAAGGCGTGGATCAAGGCGAATCCAGCGGTGCTGGATAAATGGCTGGACGGGGTGAAGACCGTGGACGGGCAGGATGCGTTAGGCGCAGTCAAAGCCAAGTTGTAAGCAACCTCTGTGGCGAGGGAGCTTGCTCCCGCTCGGGTGCGCAGCGCCCGTAGATTTTTAGGGCTGCTGCGCAACCCAGCGGGAGCAAGCTCCCTCGCCACAATGGTTGGGCTTACCCTGTTACCCTTTGCGCAAACTCCTACCCGAGAGGACCCATGGCCTTCCCCAGCCGCCATTCACTCTTCCCGTTTCTCAGTTGGCTGCCACGGCAGACCCGCGCCAGCGTCGGTCGTGACCTGATCGTCGGTCTCAGCGGCGCTATTCTCGCGTTGCCGCAATCCATTGCCTACGCGTTGATCGCCGGTCTCCCACCGGAATACGGCTTGTACGCCGCGATCATCCCGGTGCTGATCGCCTGTTTGTGGGGTTCGTCCTGGCACCTGATCTGCGGTCCTACAGCGGCTATTTCCATCGTCCTATACGCCAGCGTCAGTCCTCTGGCCGTGCCCGCGTCACAGGACTACATCACGCTGATCCTGCTTCTTACGCTCCTGGCCGGCATTTTCCAGTGGCTACTGGGGATGCTGCGTTTCGGCGCACTGGTGAATTTCGTCTCGCACTCGGTGGTACTGGGTTTTACCCTCGGGGCGGCAGTGGTGATCGCCATCGGGCAGATGCCGAATCTGCTGGGGCTCGACTTGCCCAACCAGGCCACAGCGCTCAACAGCCTGGTGACTTTGATCACGCACCTCGGGGCTGTGGATAAACCTTCGCTGGTGCTAGGCCTTGCCACGGTCGCTGTCGGGATTGTCTTGAAACTGTTGCTGCCCCGCTGGCCGACGCTATTGATCACCCTGATCCTGAGCGGTGTGCTGGTGTGGCTCTGGCCCGCGATGTTCGGCCATGTGAAATTGGTCAGCGCGTTTGTCGGGCGCTTACCACCCTTCAGTTCGTTGCCGCTGGATCTGGAACTGGTGCTGCGTCTGCTGCCGAGTGCCGTCGCCGTGGGCATGCTCGGACTGGTGACGAGTCTCTCAATTGCCCGCTCCTTGTCGGCCCGCTCACAGCAGTTGCTCGACGCCAACCAGGAAGTCCGCGCCCAGGGTTTATCAAACATTGTCGGAGCGTTTTTTCCGGCTCGCTGTCAGCCGGGTCCTTCACCCGTTCGGGGCTGAGCTACGAGGCCGGCGCCTGCTCGCCACTGGCCGGGGTGTTCTCGGCGTTGTGGGTGGCGCTGTTCGCCATCTTCGGCGCCGGGCTGATCGCTCACATTCCGATCCCGGCCATGGCCGGCAGCATTCTGTTGATCGCCTGGGGGTTGGTGGACCATCGCGGCATTCGCGCGTTGCTGCGAGTCAGCCGCGCCGAATTCGTGGTCATGGCCCTGACCTGTGTCGCCACGTTGCTGCTGGAATTGCATACCGCGATCTACGCCGGGGTGCCTGGCTTCGCTGTTCTTCTACCTCAAACGCACCTCGCAACCGCGGGTACAGCACTGGCGCGATGGGGATGAAGACATCCTGCGGGTCGGCGGCTCGATCTTCTTTGGCGCCAGCCATTACCTTCAAGTGCGCCTGCAACGGATGCACGGCGCGAAGGTGGTGATCGAGGCGCAGCACATCAATTTCATCGACTATTCGGGTGTGGAAATGCTGCACCAGGAAGCGCGGCGGTTGCTCAAACAGGATCGCAGCCTGACCTTGCGCGGCGCGCGGCCGCCGGTGGTGGAGGAGTTGAGGAAGCTGGAAGGGGCGGATAAGTGCCCGATCCGTTTCGAAGACTAAAAACACCACTTCTATGAAAAACGCATAACTTGCCCCCGTTCGGCCGCGAAGCGGTCGTAAACTCAGCAACCGTGGTGTATCAGAAAAATAGAAGGGGGCTGCTGCGCAACCCAGCGGGAGCAAGCTCCCTCGCCACAAAAGCTACAGCGCCAACTGTCGGCGCAGTTCGGCCAGCACCGGCGCTGTGTCCGGGCGCACTCCGCGCCACAGGTAGAAGGCTTCCGCCGCCTGCTCCGCCAGCATCCCCAACCCATCCATCGCCACCGCCGCGCCGTGTTCACTGGCCCAGCGGCAGAACGAAGTCGGTTCCTTGCCGTACATCATGTCGTAGCACACGGTCTTGCCCGGTTCGATCAGGCTGCTGGCAATCGGCGGTACATCACCCGACAGACTGGCAGACGTCGCGTTGATGATCAGGTCCACTGGCTCGCGCAACCAGTCAAAACCACTGGCGGACACCGGCCCCAGATCGGCAAACAACTCCGCCAGCAGCTCGGCTTTTTCCACTGTGCGATTGGCGATGATCACCGACGCCGGTTGTTCGGCCAGCAACGGTTCCAACGCCCCGCGTACCGCACCGCCGGCACCCAACAGCAGGATGCGTTTGCCCTTGAGGCTGAAACCGGCGTTGACCGTCAGGTCGCGCACCAGTCCGGCACCGTCGGTGTTGTCGCCCAACAGGCTGCCATCCGCCAGTTTGCTCAGGGTGTTCACCGCCCCGGCTCGCTGCGCGCGCTCGGTCAGGCTGTCGGCCAGGCGATAAGCATCTTCCTTGAACGGCACGGTGACATTCGCCCCACGACCGTGAAGGAAAAATGCCTGGGCAAACCCGGAAAAGTCATCGAGTGGCGCCAGCGAAGTGCTGTAGTCCAACTTCTGAGCGGTTTGCTCGGCGAACAGACGATGGATCAGCGGCGACTTGCTGTGGCCAATCGGGTTACCGAATACGACGTAACGATCCATCAGGACTCCTCTCAGGCCTTGGCCAACCAATCGCGATCTTGCAGGAAGTACTCGGTCAGGCGCGCTTCTTCGCTGCCCGGCTCAGCTTTCCAGTCATAGCCCCAGCGCACTTGCGGCGGCAGGGACATCAGGATCGACTCGGTACGACCACCCGATTGCAGACCGAACAACGTGCCGCGGTCGTAGACCAGGTTGAACTCGACATAACGGCCACGGCGGAACTCCTGGAATTCACGTTGTTTGGCGGTGAACGCATCATTTTTGCGGCGTTGCACAATCGGCAGATATGCGTCGATGAACGCGTCACCGATGGCGCGCATGAAGGCGAAACTGGTGTCGAAGTCCCACTCGTTCAAGTCATCGAAAAACAGGCCGCCGATGCCCCGAGGCTCGTGGCGATGCTTGATGTGGAAATAGGTGTCGCACCAGGCCTTGTAACGCGGGTAGACGTCCGGCCCGAACGGCGCGCAGGCCTGTTCGGCAATACGGTGCCAGTGCACGCAGTCTTCTTCATTGCCGTAGTAAGGGGTCAGGTCGAAGCCGCCGCCGAACCACCAGACCGGCTCTTCATCTTCTTTTTCCGCGATGAAAAAACGCACGTTGGCGTGGGAAGTCGGCACATGCGGGTTGTGCGGGTGAATTACCAGGGACACGCCCAGCGCTTCGAAGCCGCGCCCGGCCAGTTCCGGCCGATGGGCGCTGGCGGACGGTGGGAGACCGCTGCCAAAGACGTGGGAAAAGTTAACGCCACCCTTTTCGATGACTATGCCGTTTTCGATCACTCGGGTGCGACCGCCACCGCCAGCAGGCCGGGCCCAGGCGTCTTCGACGAAGCGCGTGCCGCCGTCCTCGGCTTCCAGGGCGGCGCAAATGCGGTCTTGCAGGTCGAGCAGGTAGGCTTTTACGGCCTCGGTGCGGGTCGTCATGTCATCACCTTGAATCGGGCAAAGCTACACGGCGCACGAATGGCCGGCGGCAAATTGCTGCGTAGGATAACACCGCACCTTGCTCCACCGCAGTTGACGAAGATCATGGTTAGGAGTCCGATAGGGAGCTTCGCGCTACACCTCTAAAAGCTAAGACCTAAGGAGAGTTCTGATGGCAAAGCGTATCCAGTTCCGCGCCCATGGCGGCCCCGAAGTGCTCGAATATGTCGATTACGAACCCGCCGAGCCCGGCCCGCAACAAGTGCGCGTGACCAACAAGGCTATCGGCCTGAACTTCATCGACACCTATTTCCGCAGCGGCCTCTATCCGCCGCCGGCACTGCCGTCGGGCCTGGGCTCGGAAGGCGCGGGCGTGGTCGACGCCGTCGGTAGCGAAGTCACCCGCTTCAAGGTCGGCGATCGCGTGGCCTACGGCAGCGGCCCATTGGGCGCCTACAGCCAGGTTCACGTATTACCCGAAGCCAACCTGGTGCGCCTGCCCGACGCGATCAGCTTCGAACAAGCCGCCGGTGTGATGCTCAAGGGCCTCACCGTGCAGTACCTGTTGCGTCAGACTTATGAACTCAAGGGTGGCGAAACCATCCTGTTCCACGCCGCTGCCGGCGGTGTCGGTTCGCTGGCCTGCCAGTGGGCCAAGGCGTTGGGCGTGAAGCTGATCGGTACGGTCAGTTCACCGGAGAAAGCTGCACTGGCCAAGGCCAACGGTGCCTGGGCGACCATCGATTACAGCCACGAAAACGTCGCACAACGGGTGCTGGAATTGACTGACGGGAAAAAAGTCCCGGTGGTGTACGACGGCGTGGGCAAGGACACCTGGCTGACGTCGCTGGACAGCGTTTCGCCTCGGGGTCTGGTGGTGAGTTTCGGCAATGCGTCGGGCGCGGTGGACGGGGTGAACCTGGGGATTCTGTCGGCGAAGGGTTCTCTGTACGTGACCCGGCCAACCCTGGCGACCTACGCCAACAATGCCGAAAACCTGCAACGCATGGCGGATGAATTGTTCGAGATGATCATCAGCGGCAAGTTGAAGGTGGACATCAGCCAGAAGTATCCATTGGCTGAAGCGGCGAAGGCGCAGACCGAGTTGTCGGCGCGGCGTACCACGGGGTCGACTGTTTTGTTGCCGTAACGCCTAACTGTGGCGAGGGAGCTTGCTCCCGATGGGCTGCGAAGCGGCCCCGCTTCTCCCTAAAAAGAACGGGACTGCTGCGCAGTCCAGCGGGAGCAAGCTCCCTCGCCACAGGTCACCTTGGTCTCAATCCGGGCGCACCACATGCCCAGTCGCCACATCACGAATCACACTCGGATTCTTGCGCCCACCCAGATTGCCACCCATCACCAGATCAAGCTGCCCGCGGAAATACTGTTCGATGCGAATCCGCGTCCGCGCCGCCGGCCGGCCCTGTGGGTTAGCGGACGTCGACACCAGTGGCCCGACCACTGCACACAAATCCCGCACCAACGGGTGATCGCTGACCCGCAGCGCTACCGTTTCATGCACGCCGGTAATCCATTGCGGCAACAGATTCTGGTGCGGCACCAGCCAAGTGTTCGGCCCCGGCCAGGTGCTGGCCATGCGGTCCATCCACAGTTCCGGGAAGTCGTCGAACAGGAAGTCGAACTGGCGAATGTTGTCGGCCACCAGAATCAGGCCTTTACCCACCGATCGGCCCTTGATCATCAACAGACGATCCACCGCCTCTTCGTCCCAAGGGTCGCAGCCCAGGCCCCAGACTGCTTCGGTTGGGTAGGCAATCACCGCTCCTGCGCGAATTGCTTGTGCGGCTTGCTGCACACGCCAACTGTTGACCATGAAAAAACTCTCCAGAATAAGGCTCTGCGCAGTTTACCGATCTTCCTTATAAAACCTAGCTCACCCTGGCAAACCAGCGCCCGCTTTCGCAGGTCGCCCGGCCATCCATTTCCAGCTCCGTCAACGCCGCCAGCACTTTCGGCAACGCCCAGCCACTGCTGTGAGCCAACGCCTCACTGGTGTGGGGCGCCGCGTGGAGCAACATGAGTAATGGATGAGTCGTCGACGGAGCGGCCATGGATAACGGCAATTGCTGCCAGCCACGCAGGGCTTCGAGGATATGCTCGATGGTTTCCACCAGCATCGCCCCGTCGCGGATCAGTTGATGACAGCCTTTGGCGCCGGGGTGGTGGATCGAACCTGGAATCGCGTACACCTCGCGTCCCTGTTCTGCGGCGAGCCTGGCGGTAATCAACGAACCACTGGCGACACTCGCCTCGACCACCAGCACGCCGAGGGACAAACCGCTGATGATCCGGTTTCGCCGGGGAAAGTTGCTGGCGGTGGGGCCGGCGTCCAGCGGGAACTCCGAAAGCACCGCGCTACCCGAGGCAATCATGGCGTCCGCCAGCCGTCGGTTGCGCTGTGGATAAAACTTTTCAAGACCCGTGCCAAGCACACCTACCGTTTGCCCGCCAACGTCCAAAGCCGCCTGGTGCGCCGCGGCGTCGATGCCCAGGGCCAAACCGCTGGTGATGACGAATCCGGCACCGGCCAGGCTGCGGGAAAATGCAGCAGCCGTGTCCATCCCCGGCCTCGACGCGCGGCGACTGCCGACCATCGCCAGTTGCGGCTTTTCCAGAATGCCTGGATCCCCGGCGACAAATAACAGCGGCGGCGCATCGCTGATTTCCGCCAGCAATGCCGGGTAGTCAGGCTGGTCCCACATCAGTAAATGCTGGCCCGGGCGCTCTAGCCAGGCCAATGCGTGGCTTGCTCCGTCGCGGATTTCATTGCTGCGCCGGGCTTCCGCGCAGGCGACGGGCAAGCCCAGCGAACGCCAGGCGCTGGCCGGCGCACTGATGGCTTTTGACGCTGAGCCAAAAGCTTCCAGCAGTTTTTTAAATCGCGCAGGTCCGAGTTCGGGCAAGCGATGAAGACGTAAGCGAGCCTCCAGTTCCGCAGGGGAAACCGGTGTAACAGCAGAGAGCGACATGGATCATCCTTGATCGTTATGAGCCCCGTTCAAACGGGAATAAGCTGTGGATAACTCTGTTGGTAACTTGTGGAGCAGGCTAAGGATTTCGCACCTTATCCATCACCGCCAAGGAACGCGTTGCCCTGAGGACCAAACCGTAACTAAGTTTGTCGTAGGTACGGAAAACCATCAGCAAACCGGCACGTTCATCGGGAATTTTCAACGGTTGGCCCGTCACACGGTCACGCACGGTTTCGCCGGTTTTCATCACCACCAGCACGTTGCCTTCGGCCAGACCGTCCCGCTGGCCCTTGTTCAACGTGACCACGTCCATCGCACCAATCTGCGTGACGCCGCGTGGCACATCGATAATCAAGCCGTTGATTTCGCTTTTGGGTGCACTGGGCATGAAGGTCGAGTTGATCGCCCGTTCCTCGCCGGTGAACAAACGGTCGCCGAGGCGCACTTCCTGGGTGGTGCGTTGCAGCGCCAGCGTGGCGACGTCGCCTTCGGTCGCGATAATTTCACCGCCTCCGATGTCGTCGGCGTTGATCCCCAGGAACTCCTTGCTCTGCGGATCGGTGTAAACCTTGCCCTGGCGGAAGATGCCGTACACCGGTTGGTTCGGGTCGAAATGCCCGCGAGCGAAGATCCGGTCACCCGTGCCGCTGAGCACCCGTTCCGCATCGCCCGCGACGATGTACGGCGCCTTGTCGAAGTCCTCGACCTTGTCGACGATACGGTTGCTCAGCAGAAAGCTGTTGATCGATTGCAGCGGAATGCTCGGGATCGCGTCGGCCACCGGGCTGCTACGGATGCGTGGCGACAGTTTGATGGTGCCGCGGGACTCGCCGCGATTGAGGGTCAGGCGTGGCTGGCCATCGACGTAGGTCAGGGTCAGCAAATCGCCCGGATAGATGAGATTGGGGTTTTGGATCTGCGGGTTGACCTGCCAAAGCTCGGGCCATTTCCACGGTTCCCGGAGGAATTTCCCGGAGATGTCCCAAAGTGTGTCCCCCCGTACCACCGTGTATTGCTGCGGAAAACCTTCCTTGAGTTGCACTTGCCCGTGCGCCAAACCGGCCGAGGCCAGAAGGAGCAAGGCGAGTAGTGATTTCCTCATGCGGTGAATCCCTTTATTATGTGCGTTCGCGTAAAACGCCAGAGCCCCCGTGGCTCGCTCCTGGCTCTTCTCGAAGAAGGGAGCTACGTTTTACAACGGTAGCCTGCATCTTCGGACCCGCCAGGCCATCGACCCGACTTTACCTCACATGTGCAGCAATTAAGCTTATGGCCATTTTAGACATCCTCGAATTTCCCGACTCGCGCCTGCGCACTATCGCCAAACCTGTGGCCGTAGTGGACGACGAAGTGCGTCAGTTGGTCGATGACATGTTTGAAACAATGTATGAAGCGCCAGGCATCGGCCTCGCCGCGACCCAGGTCAACGTGCACAAACGTATCGTCGTGATGGACCTCTCCGAAGACCGCAGCGAACCACGGGTGTTCATCAACCCCGAGTTCGAAACCCTGACCGACGAGATGGAGCAGTATCAGGAAGGCTGCCTCTCGGTGCCGGGCTTCTACGAAAACGTCGATCGTGCGCAGAAGGTCAAGATCAAGGCCCTGGACCGCGACGGCAAGCCTTACGAACTGATCGCCGAAGGCCTGCTCGCCGTGTGCATCCAGCACGAATGCGACCACCTCAACGGCAAGTTGTTCGTCGACTACCTGTCCAACCTCAAACGCGACCGAATCAAGAAGAAACTGGAAAAGCTCCATCGCCAGAACGCTTGATGCCCTCCTTTCAAAGGCTTGCTGCGGCAAGCCTTTTTCTTTGCGAGACCTTCTTCATGACTGAGCCACTGCGCATCGTCTTTGCCGGCACCCCGGAATTCGCCGCCGAACACCTCAAGGCCCTGCTCGCCAGCCCTTACGAGATCATCGCGGTCTACACCCAACCGGACCGTCCGGCGGGCCGCGGGCAAAAGTTGATGCCGAGCCCGGTCAAGCAGTTGGCTCTGGAAAACAACATTCCGGTGCTGCAACCGCCGACCCTGCGCAACGAAGACGCTCAGGCTGAACTGGCCGCATTGAAGCCGGATTTGCTGGTAGTGGTCGCCTACGGCTTGATCCTGCCGCAAGTGGTGCTGGATATTCCACGCCTGGGTTGCATCAACAGCCACGCGTCCTTGCTGCCACGCTGGCGCGGTGCGGCGCCGATCCAGCGACGCCGTTGAAGCGGGCGACGAGCGAAAGCGGCGTGACCGTGATGCGCATGGAACTGGGCCTCGACACCGGGCCGATGCTGTTGAAAGTCACCACGCCAATCACCGGTGAAGACACCGGCGGCAGCCTCCACGACCGTCTGGCGCAAATGGGCCCACCGGCCGTGATCCATGCGATTGCCGGCCTCGCTGCCGGCACCCTGGAAGGCGAAGTGCAGGACGACAGCCTCGCCACCTATGCTCACAAATTGAACAAAGATGAAGCGCGCATCGACTGGAGCCGCCCGGCGGTTGAGCTGGAACGCCTGGTCCGCGCCTTCAACCCATGGCCGATCACCCACAGCACGCTAAATGGCGAAGCGCTGAAAGTGCTGGCCGCGAGCCTCGCCGAAGGGCAGGGCGCGCCAGGTGAAATTCTCAGCGCCAGCAAGGACGGCTTGATCGTCGCTTGCGGTGAACATGCTCTGTGCCTGACCCGCCTGCAATTGCCCGGCGGCAAGGCGCTGAACTTCAGCGACTTCTTCAACAGTCGCCGTGAGAAATTCGCCGTCGGCACCGTGCTCGGTCACGTGGCGGACGCTCAATGAACCCGCGTCTGGCCGCCGCCAAGGCACTTGCCGCTGTTCTTAACGGAAAAGCCTCACTCAACAGCTCCCTGCCGACGCAAATGGACAAGGTCGAAGACCGTGATCGCGGCTTCACCCAGGACCTGGCGTTCGGCACCGCGCGCTGGCAGCCGCGTCTGTCGGCGCTGGCGGCCAAGTTGTTGCAGAAGCCATTCAAAGCCGCCGATGCCGATGTCGAGGCGTTGTTGCTGGTTGGCCTCTATCAACTGCTCTACACCCGCGTCCCGGCCCACGCCGCCATCGGCGAAACCGTCGGTTGCGCCGACAAGCTGAAGAAGCCTTGGGCCAAAGCTTTGCTCAACGCTGTGCTGCGTCGCGCCCAACGGGAAAGCGAAGCGCTGCTGGCGGAGCTGGAGCACGACCCGGTGGTGCGCACCGCTCACCCGCGCTGGCTGCAAAAATCCCTGAAAGCCTTCTGGCCGCAACAGTGGGAAGCCATTTGCGCGGCGAACAACGCCCACCCGCCGATGATTTTGCGGGTCAACCGTCGCCATCAGACCCGCGATGCGTATCTCGGGTTGCTGAGTGACGTGGGCATCGCCGCCAGCCCCTGCGTTTACAGCCGCGATGGCATCATCCTCGAAGCCGCCACCGACGTGCGCAGCCTGCCGGGTTTCGCCGAGGGCTGGATCAGCGTGCAAGACGAAGCCGCACAACTGGCCGCCGACTTGCTGGACCTGGCGCCAGACCAACGGGTGCTCGACGCCTGCTGCGCGCCGGGCGGCAAGACTTGTCACATCCTTGAAGCCGAGCCGGCACTGGCCGGCGTCGTCGCCGTGGACCTGGAAGCCAAGCGTCTGGTGCGGGTGCGGGAAAACCTCGCACGCCTGGGCCTGAGCGCCGAACTGATCGCCGCCGACGGCCGTGACACCGCGACCTGGTGGGACGGCAAGCCGTTCCAGCGCATCCTGTTGGACGCGCCATGCTCGGCCACTGGCGTGATCCGTCGTCACCCGGACATCAAACTGACGCGCCAACCCGACGACATCGCCGCGCTGGCGGTGCTTCAGGGCGAATTGCTCGATGCCATGTGGATAACTCTGGAAGTGGGCGGGATTCTGCTTTACGCCACCTGCTCCACGTTGCCGACCGAGAACACCGAAGTCATCGAAGCCTTCCTCGCTCGCACGCCGGGCGCCCGTGAACTCGACCTCGCCATTACGGCGGGGATCAAACAACCTCATGGTCGCCAATTGCTGGTCCAGGAAGGCGGTCACGACGGGTTCTACTACGCCAAGCTGATCAAGATTGCCGCTGCGCGCGGATAACCGGATTTCAAGGGAGTGACTGGATGAAGATCATCATCCTCGGCGCCGGGCAGGTCGGCGGTTCGCTGGCGGAACACTTGGCCAGCGAAGCCAACGACATCACCGTGGTCGACACCGACGGCGAACGCCTGCGCGACCTCGGTGATCGGCTGGACATCCGCACCGTGCAGGGCCGCGCCTCGTTCCCGACCGTGCTGCGCCAGGCCGGCGCCGACGACGCCGACATGCTGGTGGCGGTGACCAACAGCGACGAGACCAACATGGTCGCCTGCCAGGTCGCCCACACCCTGTTCCATACCCCGACCAAGATCGCCCGGGTCCGCGAAGCCGCTTACCTCACGCGCGGCGGGCTGTTCAACAACGACGCGATCCCCGTTGATGTGCTGATCAGCCCGGAACAAGTGGTCACCAACTACATCAAGCGCCTGATCGAACATCCCGGTGCCTTGCAAGTGATCGACTTCGCCGAAGGCAAGGCGCAACTGGTGGCGGTGAAGGCCTATTACGGCGGTCCGTTGGTGGGGCAGCAACTGCGGCAGTTGCGCGAACACATGCCGAACGTCGAAACCCGCGTAGCGGCGATTTTTCGGCGCGACCGGCCGATCCTGCCCCAGGGCGATACGGTGATCGAGGCCGACGACGAAGTGTTTTTCATCGCCGCCAAAGCGAACATTCGCGCGGTCATGAGCGAAATGCGCCGCCTCGATGAAAGCTACAAGCGCATCGTCATCGCCGGCGGCGGGCAGATCGGCGAACGTCTGGCCGAAGCCATCGAAAGCCGCTATCAGGTGAAGATCATCGAGATGAACCCGGCACGTTGCCGCTACCTCTCGGACACCCTCGACAGCACCGTGGTGTTGCAGGGCAGCGCGTCGGACCGCGACTTGCTGCTGGAAGAGAACATCGCCGACGCCGACATCTTCCTGGCCCTGACCAACGATGACGAAGCCAACATCATGTCGTCACTGCTGGCCAAACGGCTGGGCGCGAAGAAGGTGATGACGATCATCAACAACCCGGCTTACGTGGATTTGATCCAGGGCGGCGACATCGACATCGCTATCAGCCCGCAACTGGCGACCATCGGCACCTTGCTGGCTCACGTGCGCCGTGGCGATATCGTCAGCGTGCACTCACTGCGCCGTGGCGCGGCGGAAGCCATCGAGGCGATTGCCCATGGCGATGCGAAGTCGAGCAAGGTGATTGGCAAGGCGATCGAGAATATCGGGTTGCCGCCGGGCACCACGATTGGCGCGATTATTCGTGATGAAGAAGTGATCATCGCCCATGACGATACAGTGATCGAAACCGGCGACCATGTGATTCTGTTCCTTGTGGATAAGAAGCATATTCGGGATGTGGAGAAGCTGTTTCATGTGGGGCTTAGCTTCTTCTGATCCGATATTTGCGCTGGCCGGGCGGGCCTCTTCGCGAGCAAGCCCGCTCCCACATGTGATTTCGACCGTACATCAAACCTGCGTTCACTGTAGATCTACTGTGGGAGCGGGCTTGCTCGCGAAGGCGGCCTCACTAAAACAGATCAACTCCTGACCCACCTCGACAAGGAATCCACTGATGATCGAATCCCTGGAAAAAATGCTCGCCAAGGGTGTGGATAACGCCTTGCTGCGGCTTCGGCCTCGGCAAGGGTTATCTGGATCTTGGGGAAAACGCGAAAGCGGCGGAGCATTTCCAGCGTTGCGTCGAGTTCGATCCGAAGTATTCGGCGGCGTGGAAGCTGTTGGGCAAGGCGCACTTGGCGCTGGCAGATTTTGCGGCGGCACGTCAGGCGTGGGAGCAAGGCCTGGAAGCCGCCCGCGCTCATGGCGATAAGCAGGCAGAGAAGGAAATGACGGTGTTTCTGAAGAAGCTTGAGCGTCAGGCTCGCTAATCAGAGATAGCGCAGGCCAATCCCTTCGGCATCCACCAGCACCACTTCCATGCGCACTCGCGGCGCGCCTGTGGGTAAACCTTGCACCTGGCCGAAGACCACCGTGCCCTTGGGCAAGGCCGACAGGGTCGGGTGCTTGACGTACACACCCGTCGTCGAGAGGTTACGGGTTTGCCCCAGGCACTCGCCGAAGCTTTCGTGACTGATTTTGATGCGAAATGATTTGCGGTGGTCGGACATCTTCTGCGCCCTTGATTGAACCTGTTGTGGATAATTTTGACCTACAAGAAATTATCCACAGATCGTGCCATTAACGTCAGTACCAGCGCTCTTCGCCGAGTGGACGCTTCTTGAAACGCTTCATGCTCCACATGTATTGGCTCGGATAAGCCCCGACATAGCGCTCGACCACCTTGCTCATGGCGGCACAGGACGTCTCGGTATCCGTGCTGTACATGGCTTCGGGCGCGGCTTCGAGGATCACTTTGTACCCCGAACCATCCGGCAGCCGCAGGGCATGCAGGAACACGCCGACCGCTTTGCCGCCGGCGAGCATGTTCGGTACAAACTTGCTGGTCAATGCCTGGGTGGCGAAGAACGGCACGAAGATCCCGGCGGATTCGGCCGGTTCCGGGTCAGCGGGGATGCCCACTGCACCACCTTTGCGCACTTCCTTGATGACGCTGAGGATGCCTTCCTTGGTGGAAGCGGCCACGCGGTTACCCAGCTGTACGCGCTGCTTGCGCAGCAAATCGTCCACAGCCTTCAACTTTGGCGGACGATAGAAGATGATCGGTTTGCACTGGCTGCAATAGAAGTGGTTCAACACTTCCCAGTTGCCCAGGTGGCTGGTGATACCGACCACACCTTTGCCGGAGGCGAGGGCGTCCTTCAATACGTCGAGGCCTTCGACTTCACGCACCAGGTCGATGGAGCGCTGGGCCGGCCAAATCCAGGCGCAGGCGCTTTCGGTCAGGGACTTGCCGATGTCGCTGAGGCTCTGGCCGACCAGGCGTTCACGTTCGGCCGGGTCCATCTCTGGAAAGCACTTGGCCAGGTTGATCCGCACCACATCGCGGGAACGGTTGGGGGTTTTCCACATCACCCAGCCAATGGCCGAGCCCACCGCCTGCACTGCCCGCCACGGAAGCAGGGCAAACAGCCGCAGAGCGCCTACCAGCAAGGCGCCTTTAAACTTATCCACAGGTCACTCCTGATCTTGTGCTGTGTGCGAGGCGGCCATTCTAACCGCCGTTCGCCAGCACCGCGTAGCGATCGCAATCCTGGGTGTGGTCCATGACCATGCCCGAGGCCTGCATCAGCGCGTAACAAATGGTCGGGCCGACGAACGTGAAACCAGCCTTTTTCAGGCCTTTGCTCATCTCCACAGCGACCGATGTCACGGCCGGCACCTGGCTGCGATCCTTGAAATGATTGATCACGGGTTTACCGCCAACGAACGACCAGAGAAACCCCACCGGGTCCTCCAGCGCCAGCCAGGCCTGGGCATTGCGCCGGGCCGCGTTGAGTTTGAGACGGTTGCGGATGATGCCGGGGTCAAGCATCAATTCAGCGATTTCCGCGTCGCTCATCTGCGCCACACGTTGCACGTCAAAGCCGAACAACACCTCGCGATAACGCTCGCGTTTGCGCAGCACAGTGATCCATGAGAGGCCGGCCTGGAACCCTTCGAGCAAAAGCAACTCGAACAATCCCTGCGCATCGCGTAGCGGCGTGCCCCACTCCTGATCGTGATAAGCCATGTATAGCGGATCTTCGGAACACCAAAAGCAGCGTGGCATAAGGCTCCAGGGGGCGTGCGCAGCAACGAATCGGGTATACTCCCGCTCTTTAAATCGCAGCCCAAGAAACAGGTGAATTTCGTGAGCCAGCCTACGCCAGCCGTGCGTACCTTCCAAGACTTGATCCTCGCCCTCCAGCAATACTGGGCCGAGCAAGGTTGCGTGGTACTTCAGCCCTACGATATGGAAGTAGGCGCCGGCACTTTCCACACAGCCACGTTTCTGCGCGCCATCGGCCCGGAAACCTGGAACGCCGCTTATGTGCAGCCCAGTCGTCGCCCGACTGACGGCCGCTACGGCGAAAACCCGAACCGTCTGCAGCACTACTACCAGTTCCAGGTAGTCCTGAAGCCGAACCCGGACAACTTCCAGGAACTGTACCTGGGCTCCCTCAAGCACGTCGGTCTGGACCCGTTGGTCCACGACATTCGCTTCGTCGAAGACAACTGGGAGTCGCCAACTCTGGGCGCCTGGGGTCTGGGCTGGGAAGTCTGGCTCAACGGCATGGAAGTGACGCAGTTCACTTACTTCCAGCAAGCGGGCGGCATCGAGTGCTACCCGGTGACCGGCGAGATCACCTACGGTCTTGAGCGTCTGGCCATGTACCTGCAAGGCGTGGACTCGGTCTACGACCTGGTCTGGGCTGACGGTCCGATGGGCAAAGTCACCTACGGCGACGTGTTCCACCAGAACGAAGTCGAGCAATCGACCTACAACTTCGAACACGCCAACGTCGAGAAGCTGTTCGAGCTGTTCGATTTCTACGAAAGCGAAGCTAAACGCCTGATCGAACTCGACCAGCCGCTGCCATTGCCGAGCTACGAAATGGTGTTGAAGGCCTCCCACACCTTCAACCTGCTGGATGCGCGCCGGGCGATCTCGGTGACTGCACGTCAGCAATACATTCTGCGTGTACGCACCCTGGCGCGTTCCGTTGCGCAAGCCTACCTGCTGGCTCGCGCCAAGCTGGGCTTCCCGATGGCGACCCCGGACCTGCGTGATGAAGTGTTGGCTAAGCTGGAGGCTGCACAATGAGTGCTCTGGATTTCCTGGTTGAATTGGGCACCGAAGAACTGCCACCTAAAGCCCTGAACACCCTGGCCGACGCGTTCCTGGCCGGTATCGACAAGGGCCTGCAAGCCGCTGGCCTGAGCTACGAAGCCAAAACCGTCTACGCCGCACCGCGTCGTCTGGCTGTACTGATCACCGCGCTGGATATTCAGCAGCCGGATCGCAG
Source organism: Pseudomonas sp. 10S4 (assembly GCF_034344865.1). NCBI lineage: Bacteria > Pseudomonadati > Pseudomonadota > Gammaproteobacteria > Pseudomonadales > Pseudomonadaceae > Pseudomonas > Pseudomonas sp. 10S4. Next base: position 1,780,451 of record NZ_CP133774.1, on the reverse strand, counting down.
CATCAACCTCGACGGCCCGCCACGTCAGGCCGCGTTCGATGCCGAAGGCAACCCGACTCAAGCAGCCTTGGGCTTCGCCAAGAAGTGCGGCGTCGACCTGAGCGAAATCGATCAGAGCGGTCCAAAACTGCGTTATAGCCAGAGCATCGCCGGTAAACCGACCGCGAGCCTGCTGCCGACCATCGTTGAAGATTCCCTGAACGACTTGCCGATCCCGAAACGCATGCGCTGGGGTGCTCGCAAGGAAGAATTCGTTCGCCCGACTCAGTGGCTGGTGATGCTGCTCGGTGACCAGGTCATCGATTGCACGATCCTCGCCCAGAAGGCCGGTCGCGATTCCCGTGGTCACCGCTTCCACCACCCGCAAAGCGTACGCATCACCGCGCCGGCCAATTACCTGACCGACTTGCGTGCTGCCTACGTATTGGCCGATGCCAACGAGCGTCGCGCAATCATCAGCAAGCGCACCGAAGAACTCGCGACCTTGCAGGAAGGCACGGCAATCGTCCCTCCAGCCTTGCTCGACGAAGTGACCGCGCTGGTTGAATGGCCGGTGCCGCTGGTGTGCTCGTTCGAGGAGCGTTTCCTCGATGTGCCGCAAGAAGCCCTGATCACCACCATGCAGGACAACCAGAAGTATTTCTGCCTGCTGGATGCCGACGGCAAGTTGCTGCCCCGTTTCATTACCGTGGCCAACATCGAAAGCAAAGACCCGCAACAGATCATCGCCGGTAACGAGAAAGTGGTTCGCCCACGCCTGACCGACGCCGAGTTCTTCTTCAAGCAAGACAAGAAGCAGAAACTCGAAGACTTCAACCTGCGCCTGCAAAACGTGGTGTTCCAGGAAAAACTCGGCAGCGTCTACGACAAGGCCGAGCGTGTTTCCAAACTGGCCGCGTTCATCGCGCAGCGCATTGGCGGCAACGCGGCATGGGCTTCCCGTGCCGGCCTGCTGTCCAAGTGCGACCTGGCGACCGAGATGGTCGGTGAGTTCCCGGAGATGCAAGGTGTCGCCGGTTACTACTACGCCCTCAACGACGGCGAGCCGCAAGAAGTCGCCCTGGCACTGAACGAGCAGTACATGCCGCGTGGTGCCGGTGCTGAACTGCCGACCACCCTGACCGGTGCGGCCGTGGCCATCGCGGACAAGCTCGACACCCTGGTCGGCATCTTCGGCATCGGCATGCTGCCAACCGGTAGCAAAGACCCGTACGCCCTGCGCCGTGCAGCCCTGGGCGTGTTGCGCATCCTGATCGACAAGAAGCTCGAGCTTGACCTGAACGACGCCGTGGCCTTCGCCGTGAACGCGTTCGGCGCCAAGATCAAGGCTGCCGGCCTGAACGAGTCGGTGCTGGAGTTCATCTTCGACCGTCTGCGTGCCCGTTACGAAGACGAAGGTGTGGACGTCGCGACTTACCTGTCGGTACGTGCCCTGAAGCCGGGTTCGGCGCTGGACTTCGATCAGCGTGTGCAAGCGGTTCAAGCGTTCCGCAAATTGCCGGAAGCCGCCGCTCTGGCCGCCGTGAACAAGCGTGTTTCGAACTTGCTGAGCAAGGCCGAAGGCTCGATTCCGTCGGTGGTGGAAGCCAAGTACTTCGACAACGCCAACGAGTTCTCCCTGTATTCGGCGATCCAGCAGGCGGACCAAGCTGTCCAGCCGATGGCCGCTGCGCGTCAGTACAGTGAATCGCTGGCGCGTTTGGCTGCCTTGCGCGAGCCGGTGGATGCGTTCTTCGAAGCCGTGATGGTCAACGCGGATGACGCCAAAGTGCGCGCCAACCGTTATGCCCTGTTGTCCCGCTTGCGTGGGCTGTTCCTCGGCGTCGCCGACATTTCGCTGCTGGGGTAAGACTGTTTGAAACTGCTGATTCTCGATCGGGACGGGGTGATCAACTATGACTCCGACGCTTACATCAAATCGGTGGAGGAGTGGATTCCACTCCCCGGCTCGATCGAAGCCATCGCGCAGTTGAGCAAGGCCGGCTGGACGGTAGCGGTTGCTACCAACCAGTCGGGCATCGCTCGCGGCTATTACGACATCGCCACCCTGGACGCCATGCACGAGCGCTTGCGTTCGTTGGTGGCGGAGCAGGGCGGTGAAGTCGGGCTGATCGTCTACTGCCCGCACGGGCCGGACGAAGGCTGCGATTGCCGCAAGCCGAAACCCGGGATGTTGAAAACCATCGCCGCGCATTACAACGTATCGCTGACTAATCTATGGTTCGTCGGCGACAGTCTCGGTGACCTGGAAGCCGCCAAAGCCGTCGATTCTCAGCCAGTTTTGGTAAAGACCGGAAAAGGCGAAAAGACTCAGGGCAAGACCCTGCCGGTAGGCACCTTGATTTTTGACGATCTGGCGGCGATTGCCGCAGAACTTATCCACAATTAGAGTGCTTCGATTGTTCCGATTAAGGATTGATCGGGAGTGCGCTTTATATAGACGGGCAGAGCCCGCACGGTAAACGTCACCATGTCGATACTGCAGGCCATCAGAACGTTCCTCTTCTATCTGTTGCTGGGCACCAGCTCTTTGCTCTGGTGCAGCCTGAGCTTTTTTATCGCGCCGTTTCTGCCATTCAAGGCCCGATATCGCTTCATCAACGTGTACTGGTGCCGCTGCGCCTTATGGCTGAGCAAAGTATTTCTGGGCATCAGCTATGAAGTGAAGGGCGCCGAGAACGTGCCTGACCAGCCCTGCGTGATTCAGTCGAACCATCAGAGCACCTGGGAGACGTTCTTTCTCTCGGCTTACTTCGAACCGTTGAGCCAGGTGCTTAAACGCTCGCTGCTCTTCGTGCCGTTCTTCGGCTGGGCGATGGCCATGCTGCGTCCGATTGCCATCGACCGCGACAACCCGAAAGCCGCGCTCAAGCATGTGGCGAAGAAGGGCGATGAATTGCTGAAGGACGGCGTTTGGGTGCTGATCTTCCCCGAGGGGACTCGTGTTCCTTACGGCACCGTCGGCAAGTTCTCGCGCGGCGGTAGCGCCTTGGCGGTCAACGCCGAGCTTCCGGTACTGCCGATTGCACACAATGCCGGCAAGTTCTGGCCGAAAACCGGTTGGGCGAAGAAGCAGGGTGTGATCACCGTGATCATCGGCGAGCCGATGTACGCCGAGGGCACTGGGCCGCGAGCCATTGCTGCACTGAATGATCGGGTTCAGGCCTGGAACGAGCAGATGCAGCGCGACATGGGTTCGTTGCCACCCGCTCCTCAGGCACCTGCCACAACTGATCAAGTGGCTGTCTGAGATTCTGTGGATAACCTGTGTACCGTTTTGTTGAAAAACGACGGATTTAGCTTATAGGTTGATGATTTATATACATATTTCTGAAGCTCATAAAAATCTGAAAAAGGTGCATAAGTTTTTTTCGGACGTAAAAAAACCGGCTGATATAGCCGGTTTTTTTGTGCCTCAAAAAATCGCACCCTACGGGCTTGTGAGGCGCTGCCGAAGGCTGCGATCTTTTGCCTTTAATCGGTAAACACCGGTAATTGAAGCCTGAATGTAGTGCCTTGTCCGACCTTGCTCTGGCACTCGATCCGCCCACCGTGACGATCCACAACAGCCTTGACCATCGACAGACCCAAACCCAGACCATCATTGCCGTGCGCCGAAGCAAAGCGCCGGTACTGGCTGAACAACTCCGGCAATTCTTCGGCGGCGATACCTCTGCCCTGATCGGTAATCTCACAGGTCAGCCAGTCATTGGCACAACTCACCCGCACGCTAATCCGTGAACCGGCCGGGCTGTACTTGATCGCATTCTCCAGCAGGTTGAACAGCGCGCGCGTCAGCAACGATTGATCCGCCATGACTAGGGCTTCGGCGTCTTCATCCAGATCGTGCAACAGCTGAATGTTCTTCAACTGCGCGATGCTCATCGCCTGGTCGAAGGTATCGAGCAGCAGCATGGCGAACATGCTCGGCTGGAACTGGTAGGCCTCCGACTCGGCTTTCGCCAACTGCACAAACGCCTCGGTCAGGCTCAGCGCCTTGCGCACTTGCAACTCGATCTGGGCGAACAGGTGAGCGTCGCCGCTCGCCTGATGCCGCTGCACATCAAGCAACGCGAGAATCGCCGAGTTGGGCGCCCGCAGGTCATGGGAAAGAAATCGCAACAACACCGCTCGCTGTTCTTCGACATCACGTTCGACACTCAAGTCGGTCAGGCTCAGCAGCCAGCCAATCGGCGTATCGCCCTCGGCGGGCAGCAGTGGAGCAAGATCGACTCGCAGGCTGCGTGCCTGAGTATCACGGAACTCCATCGGTTCCAGGGCCAACAAGGCTGCTGGCGCGCCATTGAGTGCTGCCGGATAACCCAGGGCGGTTAATTGATTGAGCAAGTCTTCACCCACCAGTTCACTGGCAAACACATCTCGAGCCTTGCGATTGGCCAGCAGGATTCGGCCGTTCGGATCGCTGATCAGCGTCGCTACCGGCAGGTATTCCAGGCCATCAGCGATGAAGCGCCGGGTGTCCCGTGTCCGGCTCATGGCCTGTTCCAGTGCAACGATTTGCCCCTGCAATACATCCCCGGCCGGGGCCTGGGTGCGTCGGCGTTCAGGGAAGACTTTCGGCTCGCTGTCCAGACGCGCCAGTTCCCAGCCGAAGTAGGCGAGGACCGCACTCAGCCGCCGCCAGTTCCAGATCAGGTAACCCAGCAACATGCCCAGCAGGCTCGCGGCCGGTGACCACCACCAGCCCAGCCGCAACAGCAGGCAAGACCCGAGCAAGGCCACGGCGATGCCGCCAACGGTCATCCACAAGGCCAGGCGAGGGCGCAATAACAACAAACCCAGCAGCAGCCCGACGAGCATCACCGACAGCAATACCGAAAGGCGCTCATCGAGCACCACAATGCTGCGCTGTTGCAGCAACCCGTTGAGGATGTTTGCCTGAATCTCGATGCCCGGCGTCGTACCGAGACTCGCCGATTGCGGGGTGACATAACGGTCACCCAGGCCGGGCGCGGTCGAGCCGATCAGAATCAGACGATCGCGCAGCAACTGCGGCGCGACTTCGCCTCGCAACACGCTGACGTAAGGCACGCTGGGAAATCCGGCATCGGCCCTGATGAAGGGAATACGTATTTCGTGGGAACGTTGCCAACCTTGCACCGACAGCGGGGCAGGGGTACCGGGCATTGATGGAGAGTGATCGCCCGGCTGGCTCAATTGATACAGCAGCCAGGCAAGTTGAGCCCGGGGGTTCTGCGCCGATCCTTCGCTCAGATACACGCTACGCACGATGCCATCGACGTCCGCTTCGGCATTGATGTGCCCGATGCCCATGGCGCAGTGACTCAGCGGTGCCACCGGCTCGATTTCCCCCAGCGGCTGCCCATAGCGCGCCACACCTTCACGCAGTAGCGGCACAAACACATTGCCGGCCCGACAGGCTGCCTGGGCCAGACGCTGATCGTTGTCGGGATGGCTGTCGGGTTCGCTGAAAATCACATCGAACAGAATGCCTTTGGCCTTTGCAGCGCTCAGTCGATCGAGCAGATCGGCGTGCAGCACTCGCGACCACGGCCATTGCCCAAGTTGCTGCAGACTGTAATCGTCGATGGTCACAATCAAGATTCGGGGATCAACCGGCAGCGGGCTGAGTCGACGCAGGTTGTCGTAGAGCAGATTGCTCAACGTCAGGCCATGGCTCAGGGACAGGAGGGCTGTCAGCGGCAGCAGGATCAGACTGACCCACAGCCACTCGCGGACCATACGCCGGAACAACCGTTGAGCCTGGGTCGGCTCGCGCGCTTCCTTCCTTGGCCGGCCCTTCATCGGCAGTCGGCCGGAGTGCTATTGGACACGCGTGGTCCTGGGGTAATAGAAAATGTCATATACCCCGGTTTCTCCCTCTAGTCCCTGGGCGTCATACGCCGAGAGCCGAACATGATAGAAGAACGCTTTCAGGTCGTGGAAGTTGACTTGCGGCGTGCTCGAATACTGCTCTTGCTTGATGTTCAGAAACGCCGCATCAGTGGCGACTTGCGCTCGATAACGCGTGGCCCCCTCAATGGGCTTCATGATCAGTTGCCAAGTAGGCACCGGGCCCGTCTGGCCTGCCTGCCCCAACAGGCGAGGAGCCGGCAACAATTCGACCGGGGTCAACTTACCCTGTTTCTGAATACGCAGCCCCTGACGGGCCATGACCTGGACTTCGTCATCGTCCGGTACGACAGAATGTCTGGCAGGCTGTGGAGACGAAGGCTCTTCCTCGCGATTGACCGCAACTTGCCCATTCAGCACTTCCAGCACAGCCTGGTCGCCATCATCGTCGCGTACCCGAAAATGTGTCCCTCGCACGCCCAGTACGCCGACCGGCGTGACAATCTGAAAACGATCATAGTCGCTGGCGCGCTTGATCACATACGACTCGACCTGACCCTGCTCAAGAATCACTTGAGGGATCGAATGTTCTTCATTCAAAAGCAGGGTGATGCGCGAGCTTGAGGGCAAGACAATACGCGAGCCATCGCCCAGAGACAGACTGACAAAGGCTGAAGGAGAGGTCATGACACCTTCTCGCTCATCCACTTTCATGCCTTCTTCCAGCGGCACCTGTTTACCTTTGACGTCCAGTTTCCAGGCTTCGCCGGTCAGATGCTCTACAGTCGCGGGCAGCGGCTGGCCACGGCATTGTTGGTTGTCGTCGATATAAGGCAGGCGTTTTGTGGAGGCGGGGGCAGCCGATACGTCCGGGGTAATCAACCCCATCAGGCCGGTCAGCAAAAACAGGCAGACGCCAGAACGGCGCAGAAGCAAAAGGGTCTTGGAGTTCATGGATTGGCTTTTTATGCTCTTGTGGTAATCAGGCCGCAAAGGCTTCGATCCGCTGGAAGCACCATACCTGACCGGACGCTCTGGCAGATAGCCATAGACCGTAGGGATGACACGTCCCTGTGTCAGAATCGACCGATCATTAAGCCGATTTGAAACCTGAGCAGGCACTCCTTGATTTCCCCCTGAACTGCAGACCGCCCGCAAACCGGCGATCGGCGGTCCCGCCAGGTTGGCGTTGACGCTCCCTGCGTCAGAGCACATCCCAATGCTCGTTGTGCCTGCTCAGCGAGAACGAATTTACCGGCATGCGCCTGCTGTGAGGCGATTCTCAATAATTGTTCAGAATTGCCCAGGCGTTCTAGAACACCCAGCGCTGTTCTACCTGGCTGACGGGTTGATCCGCTTCTGCTTGCAGCGAATAGACAGGCGCAAACCCCTGGGAATCCCCCAGTGATGTATTTATCCCACCACCGAAGTAGCGTGGTGTTGCCTCCCGATAGGCGTCTGGAGAGGATTGGGCCGCTGTGCATCCCAGCCCAAGGCTGCCCACAAACACCAACGCTGCCAGTCTTGTGAAAACGTTACAGGCGATCTTTTCCAGAACCTTGTGATGCATCTTTCCCACAGTCCCTATTGAGTTTTCTGCCAGTGGCTTCTCGCCTGAGGGCGAAGTGCTACTAGCGTAGCCACCCTCTAGAACTTCGGAGCGATTCGCCACAATTGTTCAGATTCAGGCAATCAGCCTAAACTCGCTCCCGTAGGACTTTTCTTGAACGTTGCCCTTACGAGATGAAGGAATCACTGCGCATGCGTGTCGCAATACTGGATGACGAACCCGCCGAGCTACGTCGGGTGGAACAGACACTGCGACAGATCCCCTCCCCGGGAGAGCAAGCGTGGACATTGCACAGTTTCGAGCGAGGGAGGACCTGCTGCGACAACTTCGGCGGGAGACCTTCGACCTGCTAATCCTCGACTGGCAACTGCCCGATATCAGTGGCCTGTCGCTGTTGCGCTGGACCCGCGAACACATGGACGCACCACCCGCCGCGATCATGCTGACCAGTCGCGACGCTGAGAGCGATATCGTCCAGGCCCTGAATGCCGGCGCTGACGACTACGTGAGTAAACCGTTCCGCCCCAACGAGCTCAAGGCACGAGTGAGTGCAGTGCTGCGCCGACACGGCCTGCAACGATCACCCGCCACCGAACTACTGACGTTCAATGACTTGGTCTTCGACGACGCAGAGCTGACCGTCACCCGCGCCGGCAGCCCCATCAGCCTGACTGAAAAAGAATACCGACTGGCCCACTGCCTGTTCACCAACCTGGGCCGGCCGCTATCTCGGGAATACCTGTATGAGCGGTTCTGGAGTCATGAAGAAATGGTCTCTTCAAGACCGCTTGATACTCACATTTATCGCCTTCGCAATAAGCTCGGGCTGACGGCAGATCGGGGTTGGCAGTTGTTGACGATTTATGGGTATGGGTATCGGTTGGAAAGTGTGGCGTCAGTAATCGAGTAACGATCAAAAGATCGCAGCCTTCGGCAGCTCCTACAGGGAAATGCGGTCGGCGTAGGAGCTGCCGAAGGCTCGGGCCGCGTTCGGACGATCTTTTGATTTTCCAGAAGCCATAAAAAAAGGCCAACGCTTAAGCGTTGGCCTTTTTGTTTGGCGCTGCCGCTGGATCAGAAGTCCAGGTTGGAAACCGCCAAGGCGTTGCTTTCGATGAACTCACGACGGGGTTCGACCGCATCACCCATCAGGGTGTTGAAGATCTGGTCCGCGCCAATGGCGTCTTCGATGGTCACTTTGAGCATCCGGCGCTGGCTTGGGTCCATGGTGGTTTCCCACAGCTGATCCGGGTTCATCTCGCCCAGACCTTTGTATCGCTGGATGGTATGACGCTTGGTGCTTTCAGCCATCAGCCATTCAAGTGCTTCCTTGAACTCGGTGACCGGTTTCTTGCGCTCGCCGCGCTGGATGTACGCGCCGTCGTCGAGCAAGGTGCTCAGTTGAGCGCCCAGCGAGACAACGGTTTTGTAGTCGTTGCTGCCGAAGAAGTCGCGGTTGAAGGTGATGTAGTTCGACAGGCCATGGGAGATCAGTTCGACCTCTGGCAGCCAGACGTTACGTTCACGGTCTTCACGCAGGCTGGCTTTGTAAACCAGGCCGGACTTCTCGACGGTGCGTAGGCGAACTTCAAACTTAGCCATCCAGTCCTGCATCGCTGCGTGATCGGACAGTTGCTCCAGCGTGACCGCCGGCAGGTAGATGAAGTGCTCGGTCAGTTCCTGTGGGTACAGGCGCGACAGACGCTTGAGGGTCTTCATTACCAGACGGAAGTCATTCACCAGGCGCTCAAGGGCAGGTCCGGAAATACCCGGCGCGTCCTCGTTCAGATGCAGGCTCGCGTCTTCCAGGGCCGACTGCGTCATGTACTCTTCCATGGCGTCGTCGTCTTTGATGTATTGCTCTTGCTTGCCTTTCTTGACCTTGTACAGCGGTGGCTGCGCGATGTAGATGTAACCGCGCTCGATTAGCTCCGGCAACTGACGGAAGAAGAAGGTCAGCAGCAGGGTACGGATGTGAGAACCGTCGACGTCAGCATCGGTCATGATGATGATGTTGTGGTAACGCAGCTTGGCGATGTTGTACTCGTCGCGGCCGATGCCGCAGCCCAGCGCGGTGATCAAGGTGCCCACTTCTTGCGAAGAGATCATCTTGTCGAAGCGCGCCTTCTCGACGTTCAGGATCTTGCCTTTGAGCGGCAGGATGGCCTGAGTGCGACGGTTGCGACCCTGCTTGGCGGAACCGCCAGCAGAGTCACCTTCCACGAGGTACAGTTCAGAAAGGGCAGGGTCTTTTTCCTGGCAGTCAGCCAGTTTGCCCGGCAGGCCGGCGATATCTAGCGCGCCTTTACGACGGGTCATCTCACGGGCTTTACGCGCAGCTTCACGAGCGCGAGCCGCGTCGATCATCTTGCCGACAACCAGTTTGGCTTCGTTCGGGTTTTCCAGCAGGAAGTCGGAGAAGTACTTGCCCATTTCCTGTTCGACCGCGGTCTTCACTTCGGAAGAAACCAGCTTGTCTTTGGTCTGGGAGCTGAACTTCGGATCCGGTACTTTCACCGAAATGATCGCGGTCAGGCCTTCCCGGGCATCGTCACCGGTGGTGGCGACTTTGTGCTTCTTCGCCAGACCTTCGGCTTCGATGTAGGTGTTCAGGTTACGCGTCAGTGCGGAACGGAAACCCACCAGGTGAGTACCGCCATCGCGCTGTGGAATGTTGTTGGTGAAGCACAACAGGTTCTCGTTGAAGCTGTCGTTCCACTGCAGGGCAATTTCCACGCCGATGCCGTCTTCACGCTGGATGTTGAAGTGGAACACCTGGTTGACCGGAGTCTTGTTGGTGTTCAGGTATTCAACGAACGCTCGCAGGCCGCCTTCGTACTTGAACAGCTCTTCCTTGCCGCTGCGCTCGTCCTTGAGGACGATGCCGACACCGGAGTTGAGGAAGGACAGTTCACGAATCCGCTTGGCCAGGATGTCCCAGCTGAAGTGGATGTTCTTGAAGGTCAGGTCAGACGGCTTGAAGTGAATCTGGGTACCGGTGGATTCGCTCTCGCCGACGATTTTCATCGGTTCTTTCGGAACACCGTGGATGTAAGTCTGTTCCCAGATCTTGCCGCTGCGGCGAACGGTAAGAACCAGCTCTTCGGACAGGGCGTTCACAACAGAAACACCTACACCGTGCAGGCCGCCGGATACTTTGTAGGAGTTGTCGTCGAACTTACCGCCGGCGTGCAGCACGGTCATGATGACCTCGGCTGCGGAAACGCCTTCTTCTTTGTGCACGTCTACCGGGATACCACGACCGTTGTCGCGAACGGTGATGGATTCATCCGGGTGGATAATGATGCTGATATCGTCGCAGTGGCCAGCGAGCGCTTCATCGATGGAGTTGTCGACTACCTCGAAGACCATGTGGTGCAGACCGCTACCATCGTCGGTGTCACCAATGTACATACCGGGACGTTTGCGTACGGCATCCAGGCCTTTCAGCACTTTAATGCTCGTTGAGTCGTAGGTATTCGTATTTTCTTCGCTCAATGCCTTCACTCCCGATGGTCGTGGGTCTGGGTGATACGGCCCTGTTCCACGTGGAACAGAGCGACTGGCGTTTCCGTCTGCCAGCCTTCCCTCAATAATTCGTGATCTACACAGGTGATAAACACCTGGCAGCGTAAGTCTTCCAGCAAGCGGCAAAGCGCACGGCGGTGTTGCTCGTCCAGCTCGGACGGCAGGTCATCCACCAGATAAATACACTGGCCGCGTCGGGCCTGGCTAACCAAGTGCCCTTGGGCGATCCGCAAGGCGCAGACCACCAACTTCTGCTGACCCCGGGACAAAATGTCCGCAGCGTTATGTGCGCCCAATCTAAGACGCAAGTCAGCGCGTTGTGGTCCGGCCTGGGTATGACCCATTTGCTGATCCCGTTGAAGGGACCCGGCGAGCACGGCACTCAGCTCGCGCTCTTTGTCCCAACCTCGGTAATAGCTGAGCGTTAAGCCCTCGAGCTCAACCAGTTCGCTCAAGGTCTGTTCAAAGACTGGTTTCAAGGCTTTGATATAAGCGCGGCGGTATTCATCAATTTCTGCGCTGGCCTGGCATAGTTCCCTGTCCCAAACCGCTTGCGAAACGGCGTCAAGTGTACCATGCCGCAGCCAAGAGTTTCTCTGGCGCAGGGCCTTCTGCAAGCGCTGCCAAGTGGACATAAATCGCGGTTCCACGTGGAACACACCCCAGTCGAGAAACTGCCGACGAATCTTGGGGGCGCCTTCCAGCAGTCGGAAGCTGTCCGGGTTGATCAACTGCAGCGGCAGTATCTCCGCCAGTTGCGCCGCACTGCGGGCGTTTTGCCCGTCGATGCGGATCTGGAACTCACCTTGGCGGTCCCGGGATATCCCCAATGCGCTGTGCCCGCCCTCCGCCAATTCCACCTGACCGAACACCGTGCACGCCAATTGCTCGTACTGAATCACCGGTAATAGACGGGCACTACGAAACGAACGAGCAAGCCCCAGCAGATGAATGGCTTCCAGAACACTGGTTTTGCCGCTGCCGTTGGCGCCGTAAAGAATGTTAATTCGGGGAGAGGGGAGAAGGTCACCGGGTGCAGATTGCGCACCGCGGTGACCGAGACGCGACTTAAGGACATCTAGCTTCTGCTGAGCATGATTACAGACGCATCGGCATGACAACGTAGGCCGAGTCGTCGTTGTCGGACTCTTGCACCAGCGCACTGCTGTTGGAGTCGGACAGGATCAGGCGAACCTGCTCAGTAGTCATCACGCCCAGCACGTCGAGCAGGTAGCTCACGTTGAAGCCGATTTCCAGGGAGCCGCCGTTGTACTCAACGCCCACTTCTTCTTCCGCTTCTTCCTGCTCCGGGTTGTTCGCCTGGATCTTCAATTGACCATTGGCCAACTGCAGACGGATACCGCGGTACTTCTCGTTGGACAGGATCGCAGTACGGCTAAACGCTTCGCGCAGGGCCTGGCGATCGCCGAGTACCAGCTTGTCGCCGCCCTTTGGCAGAACACGCTCGTAGTCGGGGAATTTACCGTCGACCAGTTTCGAGGTGAAGGTGAATTCGCCGGTGGTCGCACGGATGTGGTGCTGACCCAGGACAATGCTTACGAGGCCATCCGGCTCAGTCAGCAGACGCGCCAGCTCAAGGATACCCTTGCGCGGCACGATGACTTGGTGACGGTCCGGTTGACCGATATCGGCCTTCATCGAGCACATGGCCAGACGGTGACCGTCGGTGGCCACGGCGCGGATGATGCCTTCGGAAACTTCCAGCAGCATGCCGTTAAGGTAGTAACGCACGTCCTGCTGGGCCATGGCGAAGCTGGTGCGTTCGATCAGACGACGCAGTTTGCTTTGCTCGAGGCTGCAGGTCAGCGAACCCGGGCCTTCTTCAACCGTCGGAAAATCATTGGATGGCAGGGTCGACAGGGTGAAGCGGCTACGGCCAGCCTTCACAACAAGCTTCTGCTCATCGACCTTGATGTCGATCAGAGCGTCGTTCGGCAGGCTCTTGCAGATATCCATCAGCTTGCGCGCAGGCACAGTGATGGAACCTGGATCAGCCGGTTCTTCGAGTTGCACACGACCGACCAGCTCGACTTCCAGGTCGGTACCGGTCAGCGACAGTTGCTGGCCTTCGACAACCAGCAGCACGTTGGAGAGCACCGGCAAGGTCTGTCGGCGTTCGACGACACCTGCGACCAGTTGCAGGGGTTTCAACAGGGCTTCGCGTTGAATGGTGAAATGCATGGTCTAGTCCCTTGCCTTAATAAGCTGCGCTGGTGTTCATCAAGTGGTCAGTGTACGCAGCAGGTTCTTGTAGTCCTCGCGGATGTCCGCGTCGGATTCCTTAAGTTCGTTGATCTTGCGGCAGGCGTGCAAAACCGTCGTGTGGTCGCGACCGCCAAACACATCGCCGATTTCCGGCAGGCTGTGGTTGGTCAGTTCCTTGGACAACGCCATGGCAACCTGACGGGGACGTGCCACCGAGCGCGAACGGCGCTTGGACAGCAGGTCCGAGATCTTGATCTTGTAGTACTCGGCGACGGTACGCTGAATGTTATCCACAGAGACCAGTTTATCTTGCAGCGCCAACAAGTCTTTCAGGGATTCGCGAATCAGCTCGATGGTGATATCGCGGCCCATGAAGTGCGAGTGGGCGATCACGCGTTTAAGCGCGCCTTCCAGCTCACGGACGTTGGAGCGAATACGCTGGGCAATGAAGAACGCCGCATCGTGTGGCAGATCGACTTTGGCCTGGTCGGCCTTTTTCATCAGGATCGCTACACGGGTTTCCAACTCTGGCGGCTCGACGGCAACAGTCAGGCCCCAACCAAAGCGGGACTTAAGGCGTTCTTCAAGGCCTTCGATTTCTTTCGGGTAGCGGTCACTGGTGAGAATGACCTGCTGGCCACCTTCAAGCAGGGCGTTGAAGGTGTGGAAAAACTCTTCCTGGGAACGTTCCTTGCGGGCGAAGAACTGAATGTCATCGATGAGTAGCGCATCCACCGAACGGTAGAAGCGCTTGAACTCGTTGATTGCGTTCAGTTGCAGCGCCTTGACCATGTCGGCCACGAAACGCTCGGAATGCAGGTACACGACCTTGGCATTCGGGTTCTTCTTTAATAGGTGGTTACCCACAGCATGCATCAAGTGGGTTTTACCCAAGCCTACGCCGCCATAAAGGAAGAGCGGGTTGTAGCCGTGCTTCGGATTATCCGCCACTTGCCAGGCCGCAGCCCGGGCCAGTTGGTTGGACTTACCCTCGACGAAGTTTTCGAAGGTGAACGTGCGATTCAGGTAGCTGGTGTGCTTGAGCGCACCTTCAACCTGCACGGTGCGCTGTTCGGCGCGAACCGGGGCTTGTTGCGAACTGGCGCCGGCCATCGGGTCGAAGCTGTCGCGGGACGGCTCTTCACTGACTTCGGCCACCTTTTGGGTCGCACGTTTGGTCTGAGTGGCGGCCGGGGCTGGGGCTGGCGCGCTGACCGGGGCTTGTGCGGCCTGAGCCTGGGAAGCCGCGGCGGCCAGCGGAGCATTAGGTGCCGCGCGCGGTGCCGAACTGCGTTTGCTGCCTATTAATAAGGAAAGCGCCGGCGCCACGCCATTGCCATGCTCATCCAGCAGTTCGAGGACGCGGCCCAAGTACTTTTCGTTGACCCAGTCGAGAACAAAACGATTCGGTGCGTAGACACGCAACTCGTCGCCTTCGGCTTCGACCTGTAGTGGACGGATCCAAGTGTTGAATTGTTGGGCAGGCAGCTCATCGCGCAAAAGCTCCACGCACTGCTGCCAAAGTTCCACTGACACGGATATCCCCTAAGTTGAAAGCCGGTGAGGCAAAAACAAGCGGCCATTGTAGCGGCCAGCCGCCCACTTATCCACATGCAGGTTGCGCACAGGCCATGATTTATCAATGCGTTAACCGCTAAAAAGGCGACCAGCGGTATGTGCATAAGCTCTGTGGATAACCGTCCATGAGGGCACTGGACAAGTGGGGGGCAAACCCGGTGGATAACTGGCCTGTGGATAACTGGCCATTCCACACACAGCTTATCCGACAGTGCAGCACAGGCTGACCACCGTTTTCCACCGTAGTTGTCATTCTCTGTACATCACGGTTTAGAAGGGCTTAAGGTAGTTATCCACAGAGGATGGTGCCCCTAGCTTTTATAAGCTTTATAAAAAAGCTTTAAATAATTCCCTTCTTTATTTCTATATCTAGCGAAGGACCGTCCAACGAGAAAACCCCTGGAGATCTATTTATAAGGAAACGCTGGTTGGAAATTGACCTAGAGGCTTGCTTTCTCTAGAATCCCCGGTCTCTTAAAACGGGGGCCATTCCGGCCCGTTGTGGACGAACCAGGTAACACGACAATGAAACGTACTTTCCAACCAAGCACTATCAAACGCGCTCGTACCCACGGTTTCCGTGCTCGCATGGCTACCAAAAACGGTCGTGCCGTCCTGTCGCGTCGTCGCGCCAAAGGTCGTGCGCGTCTGGCAGTTTGATAATCCGGCACTGGAGGTGAGTCAGGACTTCAGTCGGGACAAGCGTTTGCTTACGCCCCGGCATTTCAAAGCAGTCTTTGACTCCCCTACCGGCAAGGTTCCGGGGAAAAACCTCCTGCTCCTTGCGCGCAACAACGATCTTGATCACCCCCGTCTCGGGTTGGTAATCGGGAAAAAGAGCGTAAAGCTCTCCGTCGAGCGCAATCGCCTCAAACGTCTGATGCGCGAATCGTTTCGCCTGAACCAGGATTCGCTGGTCGGCTGGGACATAGTTATCGTCGCGCGCAAAGGTTTGGGGGACGTAGAAAACCCCGAATTGATTCAGCATTTCGGCAAACTCTGGAAGCGTCTGGCACGCAGCACGCCAGTACCAGCAGTCAAAGCCGAGACTGTAGGGGTAGACAGTCCCGATGCGTAAACTGGCACTCGTTCCGATCCAGTTTTACCGCTATGCCATTAGTCCCCTGATGGCTGACCACTGTCGCTTCTACCCCAGTTGTTCCTGCTACGCGTTAGAAGCCATAGAAAATCATGGCCTTCTGCGCGGTGGCTGGCTGGCCTTTCGTCGTTTAGGTCGCTGTCATCCGTGGAATCCCGGTGGTTTTGACCCGGTTCCGCCTATCCCTACCTCCCGTTCTTCTTCGATGGCCGAGTAATCATGGATATCAAACGCACGATCCTGATCGTCGCCCTGGCAATCGTGACCTACGTTATGGTTCTTAAATGGAACCAGGACTATGGCCAGGCTGCCCTGCCGACTCAGAATGTTGCTTCCAGTACTACCGCACCGGGCCTACCGGACACGGCGACTGGCAATAATGCTTCTGTCAGTGACGACATTCCACGCGCTGCAAGCGATACCAGTGCCACTGCACCTACTGAAACTCCGGTAGCTGTAAGCAAAGACCTCATCCAGATCAAAACGGATGTGCTCAACCTGGCTATCGATCCACAAGGTGGGGATGTTGCCCAGTTGACGTTGCCGCTGTATCCACGTCGCCAGGACCATCCGGAAATTCCATTCCAGTTGTTCGATAACGGCAACGAGCGGACTTATCTGGCCCAGAGCGGCTTGATCGGCACCGACGGTCCGGACGCAAGTCCAACCGGTCGTCCGGTTTACTCCTCGGAGAAGAAGATCTACCAACTGGCCGACGGCCAGAACCAATTGGTCGTGGACCTGAAGTTCAGCAAGGACGGCGTCAACTACATCAAGCGTTTCACTGTGAAACGTGGCCTGTATGACGTAACCGTTTCCTACCTGATCGACAACGAAAGCGCCAAGCCTTGGTCCGGTGCGATGTTCGCGCAACTGAAGCGTGACGCCAGCTCCGATCCTTCGTCCAGCACTGCTACTGGCACCGCGACTTACCTGGGCGCCGCCCTGTGGACAAGTAACGAGCCGTACAAAAAAGTGTCCATGAAGGACATGGACAAGGGTCAGCTGAAAGAAACCGTTAACGGTGGTTGGGTTGCCTGGTTGCAACACTACTTCGTGACCGCGTGGATTCCGGCGAAGGGCGAAAGCAACGTCGTCCAGACCCGTAAAGACAGCAAAGGCAACTACATCATCGGCTACACCGCACCGGCATTGACCGTTGCACCTGGTGCAAAAGCTGAAGTCAGCGCTGTTCTGTACGCCGGCCCGAAAAGCCAGGCTGTGCTGAAAGAGTTGTCCCCAGGTCTGGAATTGACCGTCGACTACGGCATTCTTTGGTTCATTGCCCAGCCAATCTTCTGGCTGCTGCAACACATCCACGCGATCGTCGGCAACTGGGGTTTCTCGATCATCTTCCTGACGATGCTGATCAAAGGGATTTTCTTCCCGCTGTCGGCAGCCAGCTACAAATCCATGGCGCGCATGCGTGCAGTGGCACCGAAACTGGCCGCGCTGAAAGAGCAACATGGCGACGACCGGCAGAAAATGTCCCAAGCCATGATGGAGCTGTACAAGAAAGAGAAGATCAATCCACTGGGCGGCTGCTTGCCAATCCTGGTGCAGATGCCGGTTTTCCTTTCGCTGTACTGGGTTCTGCTGGAAAGCGTTGAAATGCGCCAAGCGCCGTTCATGCTGTGGATTACTGACCTGTCGATCAAGGACCCGTTCTTCATTCTGCCGATCATCATGGGTGCAACCATGTTCATCCAGCAGCGGTTGAACCCGACTCCTCCGGATCCGATGCAGGCCAAGGTGATGAAGCTGATGCCAATCATCTTCACCTTCTTCTTCCTGTGGTTCCCGGCTGGTCTGGTGCTGTACTGGGTGGTCAACAACTGCCTGTCCATCAGCCAACAGTGGTACATCACGCGTAAGATCGAAGCTGCTACCAAAAAAGCCGCTGCGTAACTTACTCTGTGGATAACCACTCAAAACGCCCCCTAGTGGGGCGTTTTGCTATCTGTCACTTTTGTCTGGATACCGGTTTATGAGCGTTCCTCGTGAAACCATCGCCGCCGTCGCCCTGCCCAAGGTCGCGGCGGTGTGGGCATCGTCCGTATTTCCGGGCCGCTGGCGAGTGTGGCGGCCAAAGCCATCAGCGGTCGTGAACTGAAACCGCGATATGCCCATTACGGCCCGTTCCTCAGCGAAAACGAAGAGGTGCTGGACGAAGGCATCGCCCTGTATTTCCCGGGACCGAACTCGTTTACTGGCGAAGATGTGCTGGAACTTCAGGGCCACGGTGGCCCGATCGTGCTGGATATGCTGCTCAAGCGTTGCCTGGAACTCGGTTGCCGCTTGGCCCGGCCGGGTGAATTCAGCGAGCGCGCCTTCCTCAACGACAAACTCGATCTGGCCCAGGCTGAGGCGATTGCCGATTTGATCGAGGCAAGTTCTGCACAAGCTGCGCGAAATGCCCTGCGTTCTTTGCAAGGTGCGTTTTCTCAGCGTGTGCATAACCTCACTGAGCAATTGATCGGTTTGCGTATCTACGTTGAGGCCGCCATCGACTTCCCGGAAGAAGAAATCGACTTCCTCGCCGATGGCCACGTGTTGAGCATGCTCGACAAAGTACGCGATGAATTATCCACAGTCCTTCGCGAAGCCGGGCAAGGTGCCTTGTTGCGGGATGGGATGAACGTCGTCATTGCCGGCCGGCCGAATGCCGGCAAATCCAGCCTTCTGAATGCCTTGGCCGGTCGTGAAGCGGCGTCGACACCGAGATCGCCGGCACCACCCGGGACATTCTTCGCGAACATATCCACATCGATGGCATGCCGTTACACGTGATCGACACTGCAGGTCTGCGGGATACCGATGACCAGGTGGAAAAAATCGGCGTTGAGCGTGCGTTGAAAGCCATCGGTGAAGCTGATCGGGTGTTGCTGGTCGTTGATGCCACTGCCCCGGAAGCGCTTGATCCGTTTGCGTTGTGGCCGGAATTCCTCGAAACCCGGCCAGACCCGGCCAAAGTGACGTTGATCCGTAACAAGGCTGACCTGACGGGCGAAGCGATTGCCCTGGAAGTCAGTGAGGATGGTCATGTCACCATCAGCCTGAGTGCCAAGTCGGCAGGCGAGGGCCTTGAGTTGCTGCGTGAACACCTCAAGACTTGCATGGGCTACGAGCAGACCTCTGAAAGCAGCTTCAGCGCACGCCGGCGTCACCTGGAGGCGTTGCGACATGCCAGTGCGTCCCTCGAGCACGGTCGAGCTCAGCTGACGCTCGCGGGTGCCGGTGAGTTATTGGCCGAAGATCTGCGTCAGGCGCAGCACTCTTTGGGCGAAATCACCGGTGCTTTCAGCTCCGATGACCTGCTGGGACGGATCTTTTCCAGCTTCTGTATCGGTAAATAGTCCTTCCGCTGTTCACAGACAGGCCATTCGCGCCTGTCTGTTCCCTCCTTTTCTGAAACTTTCCCCGAGTGCTAAGCAGATTTTTTCTGCTTGAGCGGATTTCCCGTGTCCGGAATTCCCTCATTCGAAGCTTTTCTGTGGATTAAGCCCTGTGAATAACTGCCACTAAGGGCAGTTGATAACAGGGCCTGAAAACTGAAGATAAACCCCTCTGTGGATAACCACCCCTTTCATCCACAGGCTTAAACCGGTTATCCAAGGGCCTCCTTGGCACATGACCACAGGGTTTTGAATCTCTGTACATATTGAAAGTAAAGGCCTGTAGAGATCTATCCACAGAAATGGTGCTCAGTAGAAATAAACATAAAAACAAAGATTTAATAAATTTCTCTCTTTTTAATTTCTATAACCCCGACTTCTCCACAGCTGGTTAAATTTTGTGCAAAGGGTTCTTTAGGAAGGGCGAAGTCCCTATACTTGCCGACCGGGTCCAGAAACCGGGCTCAAACTATTCCTGAATTACCTACTTAAGCAGGCACGAGGTGCGTGGTGGATTTCCCTTCCCGTTTTGAAGTGATCGTCATCGGCGGCGGTCATGCCGGTACCGAGGCAGCACTGGCGTCAGCACGCATGGGGGCAAAAACCCTGTTGCTGACGCATAACGTGGAAACCCTCGGTGCCATGAGTTGCAACCCTGCCATTGGCGGGATCGGCAAAAGCCACCTGGTCAAGGAAATCGATGCCCTCGGCGGCGCGATGGCCATGGCTACCGATAAGGGTGGTATTCAGTTTCGCGTGTTGAACAGCCGTAAAGGCCCGGCCGTGCGAGCGACTCGCGCTCAGGCCGATCGGGTTCTGTACAAGGCCGCTGTCCGCGAAGCCCTGGAAAACCAGCCCAACCTGTGGATATTTCAACAAGCCGCCGACGACCTGATCGTCGAACAGGAACAAGTGCGTGGTGTTGTCACCCAAATGGGTCTGCGTTTCTTCGCCGATTCCGTGGTGTTGACCACAGGCACCTTCCTCGGTGGACTTATCCACATCGGGATGCAGAATTATTCCGGCGGTCGCGCCGGTGATCCGCCATCGATAGCCCTGGCTCACCGTTTGCGTGAATTGCCACTGCGCGTTGGTCGCCTGAAAACCGGTACCCCGCCGCGTATCGACGGTCGTTCTGTGGATTTCTCGGTCATGACCGAGCAAGCAGGCGATACGCCGATCCCGGTGATGTCGTTCATGGGTTCCAAAGAGCAGCACCCGAAACAGGTGAGCTGCTGGATTACCCACACCAACGCCCGGACTCACGAAATCATTGCTGCCAACCTTGATCGTTCGCCGATGTATTCCGGCGTGATCGAAGGCATTGGCCCGCGTTATTGCCCGTCGATTGAAGACAAGATCCATCGCTTTGCCGACAAGGACAGCCATCAGGTCTTCATCGAGCCCGAAGGTTTGACCACACACGAGCTGTACCCGAACGGGATATCCACAAGCTTGCCGTTCGACGTGCAATTGCAGATCGTTCAATCGATCCGCGGCATGGAAAACGCGCACATCGTTCGTCCGGGCTACGCCATCGAGTACGACTACTTTGACCCGCGTGACCTGAAATACAGCCTGGAAACCAAAGTCATTGGCGGTCTGTTCTTCGCCGGGCAAATCAACGGCACCACCGGTTACGAAGAAGCCGGCGCCCAGGGTTTGCTGGCCGGGGCCAACGCCGCACTGCGCGCGCAGGGCAAAGATGCCTGGTGCCCGCGTCGCGATGAGGCGTACATCGGGGTGTTGGTCGACGACCTGATTACTTTGGGTACCCAGGAACCGTACCGGATGTTTACGTCCCGGGCCGAATACCGCCTGATCCTGCGCGAAGACAACGCCGATCTGCGCTTGACCGAAAAAGGTCGTGAACTCGGTCTGGTCGATGACGCGCGTTGGGCAGCGTTCTGCAAGAAACGCGAAAGCATCGATCTCGAAGAGCAACGCCTGAAAAGTACCTGGGTTCGCCCGGGCACCGAGCAGGGCGATGCAATTTCCGAAAAGTTCGGCACACCGCTGACTCACGAATACAACTTGCTCAACCTGCTGAGCCGTCCGGAAATCGACTACGCTGGTCTGATCGCCGTGACTGGCGGTGGTGCAGAAGATCCACAGGTCGCAGAACAGGTCGAAATCAAGACCAAGTACGCCGGCTACATCGATCGCCAGCAGGATGAAATCGTTCGTCTGCGGGCCAGCGAAGATACAAAACTGCCTGTGGATATCGATTACACGAACATCTCCGGTCTCTCCAAAGAGATCCAGAGCAAGCTCGGTGCGACCCGTCCGGAAACCCTGGGCCAGGCGTCGCGTATCCCGGGCGTAACCCCGGCAGCCATTTCGCTGTTGATGATTCATTTGAAAAAACGCGGCGCGGGCCGTCAGTTGGAGCAAAGCGCTTGAGTTCGTTGGTCACCTCGAAACACGCAGAAGAGTTATCCACAGGCGCTCGCCAGCTCGGTGTCACACTGACAGAAACCCAGCACGCGTTGCTGCTGGGTTATCTGGCCCTGTTGATCAAATGGAACAAGGCCTACAACCTGACCGCGGTGCGCGATCCGGACGAAATGGTGTCCCGTCATTTGCTCGATAGCTTGAGCGTGATGTCGTTTGTCGAAAACGGTCGTTGGCTGGACGTGGGTAGCGGTGGCGGCATGCCGGGTATTCCGTTGGCCATCCTGTTTCCAGAGTCCCAGGTCACCTGCCTGGACAGCAATGGCAAGAAAACCCGCTTCCTGACCCAGGTCAAACTCGAACTCAAACTGGATAACCTGCAAGTTATCCACAGTCGCGTCGAAGAATTCCGGCCAGAACTGCCCTTCAACGGGATCATCTCCCGGGCGTTCAGCAGCATGGAGAACTTCAGCAACTGGACTCGCCACCTCGGCGACCGCGATACACGTTGGCTGGCAATGAAGGGCGTTCATCCCGCCGATGAGCTGGTAGCATTGCCGGCAGACTTCCACCTCGATAGCGAACACGCCCTGGCCGTACCTGGTTGCCAAGGCCAACGCCATCTGCTGATACTGCGCCGCACGGCATGATTGGGAACACAAGCAAGAATGGCTAAGGTATTCGCGATAGCGAACCAAAAGGGTGGTGTGGGCAAGACCACCACCTGCATCAACCTCGCAGCTTCCCTGGTCGCTACCAAGCGCCGGGTGCTGTTGATCGATCTGGATCCACAGGGCAACGCCACCATGGGTAGCGGTGTGGATAAACACGGCCTGGAAAACTCGGTCTACGACCTGTTGATCGGTGAATGCGACCTGGCCCAGGCCATGCACTTCTCCGAACACGGTGGTTACCAGTTGTTGCCGGCCAACCGCGATTTGACTGCGGCCGAAGTGGTTCTGCTGGAAATGCAGATGAAGGAAAGCCGCCTGCGCAGTGCGTTGGCGCCGATCCGTGAAAACTACGATTACATTTTGATCGACTGCCCGCCGTCGCTGTCGATGCTGACCCTGAACGCATTGGTCGCAGCCGATGGGGTAATTATCCCCATGCAGTGTGAGTACTTCGCACTGGAAGGTTTGAGCGACCTTGTGGATAACATCAAGCGCATCGCCGAACTGCTGAACCCGAACCTGAAAGTCGAAGGCCTGCTGCGGACCATGTATGACCCGCGCCTGAGCCTGATGAACGATGTCTCGGCCCAGCTCAAGGAACACTTTGGCGAGCAGCTCTATGACACCGTGATTCCCCGCAACATCCGCCTGGCCGAAGCGCCAAGCTATGGCATGCCGGCGCTGGCGTACGATAAATCATCGCGCGGCGCCATCGCCTACCTGGCATTGGCGGGCGAAGTGGTTCGCCGTCAACGCAAAAACTCACGCACCGCCGCCGCTCAGGCAACTTAAGGAATCCCCATGGCCGTCAAGAAACGAGGTCTCGGACGTGGACTGGATGCACTGCTGAGTGGTCCGACTGTCAGCTCGCTCGAAGAGCAAGCGGTACAAGCCGATCAGCGTGAGTTGCAACACCTGCCCCTGGACCTGATCCAGCGCGGCAAGTACCAGCCGCGTCGAGACATGGATCCTCAGGCGCTTGAAGAGCTGGCGCAGTCGATCAAGGCCCAGGGTGTGATGCAGCCGATCGTGGTTCGCCCGATTGGTGGCGGTCGTTTTGAAATCATCGCTGGCGAACGCCGCTGGCGTGCCAGCCAGCAGGCTGGCCAGGAAACCATCCCGGCGATGGTTCGCGATGTGCCGGATGAAACCGCCATCGCCATGGCACTGATCGAGAACATCCAGCGCGAAGACCTCAATCCGATCGAGGAAGCGGTTGCCCTGCAGCGTTTGCAGCAGGAATTCCAACTGACTCAGCAACAAGTCGCCGAAGCTGTGGGTAAGTCCCGGGTAACCGTGGCTAACCTGCTACGCTTGATCGCGTTACCGGAAGTTATCAAAACCATGCTGTCCCACGGCGACCTGGAAATGGGTCATGCACGTGCTTTGCTCGGTTTGCCGGAGAATCAACAGGTTGAAGGGGCGCGACATGTTGTCGCACGTGGGCTGACCGTGCGCCAAACCGAAGCACTGGTTCGCCAGTGGTTGGGGGGTAAACAAGAGCCTGCTGAACCGGTTAAACCGGACCCGGATATCGCTCGACTCGAACAGCGCCTGGCCGAGCGCCTAGGCTCTGCGGTGCAGATCCGCCACGGAAAGAAGGGCAAAGGTCAGTTGGTGATTGGTTACAACTCTCTCGACGAGCTTCAAGGCGTGCTTGCACATATCCGCTGAAACATTTCCTCATGTAGCGCGCAGTCGGAAATCACTACCTGACAGTTGAATAGGGGCTGAACCGCCCCTATACTCTGCGCGCATTTTGTCGGCACAAATTATGCCAAGTTATTGAATTCTGGCAGCCGACCATTGGGGGAAGAAGTGATGGAAACCCGCACGCCAAACCGCTTGCCGTTCCATCGCCTGGCAGTTTTTCCGGTGTTAATGGCTCAATTTGTCGTTTTGCTCATTGCCGCTTTGGCGCTCTGGCAATGGCACGGAGTCGTTGCCGGGTACTCAGGACTCTGCGGAGGCCTGATAGCCTTGTTACCCAATGTTTATTTCGCTCATAGGGCATTTCGGTTTTCCGGCGCCCGAGCAGCTCAAGCTATCGTCCGGTCTTTTTATGCCGGCGAGGCGGGCAAACTGATTTTGACGGCAGTGCTCTTTGCATTGACGTTTGCAGGTGTAAAGCCATTGGCGCCGTTAGCTGTATTCGGCGTCTTCGTGTTGACCCAACTGGTCAGCTGGTTTTCGCCCCTGCTGATGAGAACAAGACTTTCGAGACCTTAGGGCGTTTGAGGCAACCATGGCAGAAACAACCGCTTCGGGCTATATCCAGCACCACTTGCAGAACCTGACCTTCGGGCATCTTCCTAACGGCGGATGGGGCTTTGCTCACACCGCAGCAGAGGCCAAAGAAATGGGCTTCTGGGCTTTCCACGTCGATACCCTCGGCTGGTCGGTCGCGTTGGGTCTGATCTTCGTACTGATTTTCCGCATGGCGGCAAAGAAGGCGACTTCGGGTCAACCTGGTGCTTTGCAGAACTTCGTTGAAGTATTGGTCGAATTCGTCGATGGCAGCGTGAAAGACAGCTTCCATGGCCGTAGCCCGGTGATTGCACCGCTGGCACTGACCATCTTCGTCTGGGTCTTCCTGATGAACGCCATCGACCTGATCCCGGTCGACTGGATTCCTCACCTGGCCATGTTTGTCACTGGTGATGCGCACATTCCGTTCCGTGCCGTATCGACCACTGACCCGAACGCTACCCTGGGCATGGCCCTGTCGGTGTTCGCGCTGATCATTTTCTACAGCATCAAGGTCAAGGGCATCGGCGGCTTCATCGGCGAACTGACCCTGCACCCGTTCGGCAGCAAGAACATCTTCGTTCAAGCCCTGCTGATCCCGGTGAACTTCCTGCTGGAGTTCGTGACACTGATCGCCAAGCCGATTTCCCTGGCTTTGCGTCTGTTCGGCAACATGTATGCCGGCGAACTGGTCTTCATTCTGATTGCTGTGATGTTCGGCAGCGGTCTGCTCTGGCTTAGCGGCCTGGGCGTAGTTCTGCAGTGGGCGTGGGCTGTGTTCCACATCCTGATCATCACCCTGCAGGCGTTTATCTTCATGATGCTGACCATCGTCTACTTGTCGATGGCGCACGAAGAGAACCATTAAGACCAGTCTCGACTAGTCTGATGTCCCACTCGGTCAAACGAGTGGGTGCCCGAACAGGGCTTATGAAACGATTTGTTTTACCGCTTTAAAATCTAAAAAACCTAAACCATACGACGTAAAAGTCGGGAGGAAAGATGGAAACTGTAGTTGGTCTAACCGCTATCGCTGTTGCACTGTTGATCGGCCTGGGCGCACTGGGTACCGCAATTGGTTTCGGCCTGTTGGGCGGCAAGTTCCTGGAAGGCGCAGCGCGTCAACCAGAAATGGTTCCAATGCTGCAAGTCAAAATGTTCATCGTTGCCGGTCTGCTCGACGCCGTAACCATGATCGGTGTTGGTATCGCTCTGTTCTTCACCTTCGCGAACCCATTCGTTGGTCAACTCGCTGGCTAATTACTCGAACCTTCGAGTAATTGGTGTGATGTGCAACGAACGAGCGAGGTGTTGGCGTGAACATTAATGCAACCCTGATTGGCCAGTCCGTTGCGTTCTTCATTTTTGTACTGTTTTGCATGAAGTTCGTGTGGCCTCCGGTCATCGCGGCTTTGCACGAACGTCAGAAGAAGATCGCGGATGGACTGGACGCTGCCGCCCGAGCAGCTCGCGACCTGGAGCTGGCCCAAGATAAAGCGGGTCAGCAACTGCGCGAAGCGAAAGCTCAGGCAGCCGAAATCATTGAGCAAGCCAAGAAACGCGGTAACCAGATCGTTGAAGAGGCTGTTGAAAAAGCCCGTATCGACGCTGACCGTGTGAAGGTCCAGGCTCAGGCCGAGATCGAGCAGGAACTGAACAGTGTCAAAGACGCGCTGCGTGCCCAATTGGGTGCACTGGCCGTTGGCGGTGCCGAGAAGATCCTGGGTGCCACAATCGATCAAAACGCGCACGCGGAGCTGGTAAACAAACTGGCTGCTGAAATTTAAGCGAGGGCGATCATGGCAGAATTGACCACGTTGGCCCGACCTTACGCTAAGGCAGCCTTCGAGCACGCCCAGGCCCACCAGCAACTGGCCTCTTGGTCAGCCATGCTCGGCCTGGCTGCAGCAGTGTCGCAAGACGACACCATGCAGCGCGTGCTCAAGGCCCCGCGACTGACGAGCGCAGACAAGGCCGCCACGTTTATTGACGTGTGCGGCGACAAGTTTGATGTGAAGGTACAGAACTTCATTCACGTCGTTGCCGAAAACGACCGTCTCCCGCTGTTGCCGGAGATCGCCGCTCTGTTTGACCTGTACAAGGCCGAACAAGAGAAATCGGTAGACGTTGAAGTCACCAGTGCTTTCGCATTGAACCAAGAACAGCAAGACAAACTCGCCAAGGTTCTCAGTGCACGACTCAACCGGGAAGTGCGCCTGCAAGTTGCGGAGGATGCCGCCCTTATTGGTGGTGTCATCATTCGCGCCGGCGACCTGGTAATCGATGGCTCGATTCGCGGCAAACTCGCGAATCTTGCCGAAGCATTGAAATCTTGAGTTTGAAGGGGCAGCAGAGCAATGCAGCAACTCAATCCTTCCGAAATAAGTGAAATTATCAAGGGCCGCATCGACAAGCTCGATGTGACCTCCCAAGCCCGTAACGAAGGCACTGTCGTCAGCGTATCTGACGGTATCGTGCGGATTCACGGTCTGGCCGACGTAATGTACGGCGAGATGATCGAGTTTCCGGGCGGCGTCTTCGGCATGGCCCTCAACCTTGAGCAAGACTCTGTAGGCGCTGTTGTATTGGGCTCCTACCAGTCTCTGGCTGAAGGCATGAGCGCCAAGTGCACTGGCCGCATCCTCGAAGTTCCGGTTGGTAAGGAACTGCTGGGTCGCGTAGTCGACGCACTGGGTAACCCAGTTGATGGCAAAGGTCCGCTGAACAACACCGAGACCGATGCGGTCGAGAAAGTTGCTCCAGGCGTGATCTGGCGTAAGTCGGTAGACCAGCCTGTACAGACTGGCTACAAGGCTGTCGATGCCATGATCCCAGTCGGCCGTGGCCAGCGTGAGCTGATCATCGGTGACCGTCAGATCGGTAAAACCGCTCTGGCGATCGACGCGATCATCAACCAGAAAGACAGCGGCATTTTCTGCGTCTACGTAGCGATCGGTCAGAAGCAATCGACCATCGCCAACGTTGTTCGCAAGCTGGAAGAAAACGGCGCACTGGCTAACACCATCGTCGTTGCAGCGAGCGCTTCGGAATCTGCAGCACTGCAATTCCTGGCACCGTACTCCGGTTGCACCATGGGTGAATTCTTCCGCGACCGCGGTGAAGACGCGCTGATCGTTTATGACGATCTGTCCAAGCAAGCAGTGGCTTACCGCCAGATTTCCCTGCTGCTGCGCCGTCCACCAGGCCGTGAAGCTTACCCAGGCGACGTGTTCTATCTCCACTCCCGTCTGCTGGAGCGCGCATCCCGCGTTTCGGAAGAATACGTAGAGAAGTTCACCAACGGCGCAGTGACCGGCAAAACCGGTTCCCTGACCGCACTGCCGATCATCGAAACTCAGGCTGGCGACGTTTCCGCGTTCGTTCCGACCAACGTGATTTCCATCACCGACGGTCAGATCTTCCTGGAATCGGCCATGTTCAACTCCGGGATCCGTCCTGCTGTGAACGCCGGTGTTTCGGTATCCCGTGTGGGTGGTGCCGCTCAGACCAAGATCATCAAGAAGCTCTCCGGTGGTATCCGTACCGCTCTGGCTCAGTACCGTGAACTGGCGGCATTCGCCCAGTTCGCTTCTGACCTGGACGAAGCGACCCGTAAGCAACTTGAGCATGGTCAGCGCGTTACCGAGCTGATGAAGCAGAAGCAATACGCACCAATGTCGATTGCTGACATGGCGCTGTCGCTGTATGCCGCTGAGCGTGGGTTCCTGACTGACGTTGAAATCGCCAAGATCGGCAGCTTCGAACAAGCGCTGATTGCTTTCTTCAACCGCGATCACGCCGATTTGATGGCGAAGATCAACGTGAAGGGTGACTTCAATGACGAAATCGACGCTGGCATGAAAGCCGGTATCGAGAAGTTCAAGGCCACCCAAACCTGGTAAGCCGCAGCGGGAGCCGCAAGGCTCCCGCTTGCTAACCTGATAGGTGTTACATGGCAGGCGCAAAAGAGATTCGCAGTAAGATTGCGAGCATCAAAAGCACGCAAAAGATTACCAGCGCCATGGAAAAAGTGGCGGTCAGTAAAATGCGCAAGGCACAAATGCGCATGGCTGCTAGCCGTCCTTACGCGGAGCGCATCCGCCAGGTTATTGGTCATTTGGCCAACGCTAACCCGGAATATCGCCACCCATTCATGATCGACCGTGAAATCAAGCGCGTTGGTTATGTTGTAGTGAGCAGTGACCGTGGTCTGTGTGGTGGCTTGAACACCAACCTGTTCAAGGCCTTGGTCAAGGACATGGCTAAAAACCGTGAAAACGGCGTCGAGATCGATCTGTGTGTAGTGGGTAGCAAGGGTGCGGCTTTCTTCCGCAACTTCGGCGGTAACGTCGTAGCAGCTATCAGCCACCTGGGTGAAGAGCCGTCGATCAATGATCTGATTGGCAGCGTCAAGGTGATGCTGGATGCCTACCTCGATGGTCGTATCGACCGTCTGAGCGTTGTGTCCAACAAGTTCATCAACACCATGACGCAACAGCCTACCGTGGAGCAGTTGATTCCACTGGTGGCAACCCCGGATAAAGGCCTCAAGCACCACTGGGACTATCTCTACGAACCGGACGCCAAAGAGCTGCTTGACGGCTTGATGGTTCGCTACGTGGAGTCGCAGGTCTACCAGGCGGTGGTCGAGAACAACGCGGCTGAACAAGCTGCGCGGATGATCGCGATGAAGAACGCTACCGACAACGCCGGTGATTTGATCAGCGATTTGCAGCTGATCTACAACAAGGCGCGTCAGGCTGCGATCACCCAAGAGATCTCGGAAATCGTCGGCGGCGCTGCCGCGGTTTAACGGTTCAAATATTCAGAGGATCCAGCTATGAGTAGCGGACGTATCGTTCAAATCATCGGCGCCGTTATCGACGTGGAATTTCCACGCGACAGCGTACCGAGCATCTACAACGCTTTGAAAGTACAAAGCGATGCCGGCACCACTCTGGAAGTTCAGCAGCAGCTGGGCGATGGCGTGGTTCGTACCATTGCGATGGGTTCCACCGAGGGCTTGAAGCGCGGTCTGGAAGTCACTGACTCTGGCGCAGCCATCTCCGTACCAGTCGGTAAAGCGACCCTGGGCCGGATCATGGACGTCCTCGGTAACCCGATCGACGAAGCTGGCCCGATCGACACCGAAGAGCGCTGGGGCATTCACCGTCCTGCGCCAACCTTCGCTGAACAAGCGGGCGGCAACGACCTGCTGGAAACCGGCATCAAGGTTATCGACCTGGTTTGCCCGTTCGCCAAGGGCGGTAAAGTCGGTCTGTTCGGTGGTGCCGGTGTAGGCAAAACCGTAAACATGATGGAACTGATCCGTAACATCGCCATCGAGCACAGCGGTTATTCCGTGTTCGCCGGTGTGGGTGAGCGTACTCGTGAGGGTAACGACTTCTACCACGAGATGAAGGACTCCAACGTTCTGGACAAAGTGGCACTGGTTTACGGTCAGATGAACGAGCCGCCGGGTAACCGTCTGCGCGTAGCACTGACCGGCCTGACCATGGCCGAGAAGTTCCGTGACGAAGGTAACGACGTTCTGCTGTTCGTCGACAACATCTATCGTTACACCCTGGCCGGTACTGAAGTATCCGCACTGCTGGGCCGTATGCCTTCCGCAGTAGGTTACCAGCCGACCCTGGCCGAAGAGATGGGTACTCTGCAAGAGCGTATCACTTCGACCAAAAACGGTTCGATCACCTCGATCCAAGCGGTATACGTACCTGCGGATGACTTGACTGACCCGTCGCCAGCGACCACCTTCGCCCACTTGGACGCCACCGTCGTACTGTCCCGTGACATCGCTTCCCTGGGTATCTACCCAGCGGTCGATCCACTCGACTCGACTTCGCGCCAGCTGGATCCGAACGTAATCGGCCAGGACCACTACGACACCGCTCGCGGCGTTCAGTACGTTCTGCAGCGTTACAAAGAACTGAAGGACATCATTGCGATCCTGGGTATGGACGAGCTGTCGGAAACCGACAAGCAGTTGGTAAACCGTGCTCGTAAGATCCAGCGCTTCTTGTCGCAGCCGTTCTTCGTGGCTGAAGTCTTCACCGGTGCTTCGGGTAAATACGTTTCCCTGAAAGACACCATTGCTGGCTTCAAAGGCATCCTCAACGGTGACTACGACCACCTGCCAGAACAAGCGTTCTACATGGTCGGCGGCATCGAAGAAGCGATCGAGAAAGCCAAGAAACTGTAATCCCGGCGCCCGGCAACGGGCGCTAATTTAGGTTGAGGCAATCAGATGGCTATGACAGTCCATTGCGATATCGTCAGCGCGGAAGGGGAAATCTTTTCCGGCCTGGTCGAGATGGTGATTGCGCACGGTGCACTGGGTGATCTTGGTATCGCCCTGGGTCACGCGCCGCTGATCACTAATCTCAAGCCAGGTCCTATCCGCCTGATCAAGCAGGGCGGGGAAACCGAGGTGTTTTACATCTCCGGTGGTTTCCTCGAGGTTCAGCCGAACATGGTCAAGGTTCTTGCCGACACTGTGCAACGTGCTGCCGACCTGGATGAAGCCTCCGCTCAGGAAGCCGTTAAGGCTGCCGAGAAGGCCTTGCATGAACGTGGTGCAGAATTCGATTACGGTTCTGCTGCCGCACGTCTGGCCGAGGCGACAGCTCAGCTGCGCACCGTCCAGCAGATCCGCAAGAAGTTTGGCGGTTAATCCGTCATCGACTTGTTGTGCGATTGATTAAAAAGGGTAGCCTCGGCTACCCTTTTTCTTTTCCGACTTTCATAATCTGGTCGCAGTTGCTGACCACCCAGGATTGGTAGCCAGTCATGTCTCTCGAAATCGTTATCCTCGCTGCCGGCCAAGGCACTCGCATGCGTTCGGCATTGCCCAAGGTCCTGCACCCGATTGCCGGCAACTCGATGCTCGGCCATGTTATCCACAGCGCCCGGCAACTTGATCCACAGCGCATCCATGTGGTGATCGGCCATGGCGCTGATGCCGTGCGTGAGCGCCTGGCAGCGGATGACCTTAATTTCGTGCTGCAAGACAAGCAACTGGGCACCGGTCACGCCGTGGCCCAAGCCGTACCGTTCATCACCTCCGATACCGTGCTGATTCTCTACGGTGACGTGCCGTTGATCGAAGTCGAAACACTGCAACGCCTGCTCAAGCAGGTGGCGCCGCAGCAGTTGGGCTTGCTCACCGTCGAGTTGGATGACCCGACCGGCTACGGCCGTATCGTTCGTGATGCCGACGGCAAGGTCACGGCCATCGTCGAACAGAAAGACGCCAGCGAAGCCGAACGCGCGATCACCGAAGGCAACACTGGGATTCTGGCGGTGCCGTTTGAACGTCTGGGCGACTGGATGGGCCGGCTCTCCAACAACAACGTCCAAGGCGAGTACTACCTGACCGACGTGATTGCGATGGCGGTCAGCGATGGTTTGGTGGTGGCCACTGAACAACCCCACGACGCCATGGAAGTGCAGGGCGCCAACGATCGCAAGCAACTCTCGGAGCTTGAGCGTCACTATCAGTTGCGCGCCGGCCTCCGCTTGATGGCTCAGGGTGTGACCCTGCGCGATCCGGCCCGTTTCGATGTGCGCGGCGAGGTCACCATCGGTCGCGATGTGCTGATCGACATCAACGTGATCCTCGAAGGCAACGTCGTTATCGAAGACGACGTGGTGATTGGCCCGAACTGCGTGATCAAGGACAGCACCTTGCGCAAAGGCGTGGTGATCAAGGCCAACAGTCATATCGACGGCGCGATTATGGGTGAAGGCAGCGACGCCGGCCCATTCGCGCGTTTGCGTCCAGGAACGGTTCTGGAAGCCCGGGCCCATGTGGGTAACTTTGTCGAACTGAAAAACGCACACATGGGCGAGGACGCCAAGGCCGGTCACCTGACGTACCTGGGCGATGCCGAAATCGGCGCCCGGACCAACATTGGTGCCGGCACTATCACCTGCAACTACGACGGTGCGAACAAGTGGAAAACCGTGTTGGGTGAAGATGTGTTCATCGGTTCCAACAACTCGTTGGTGGCGCCTGTGGATATCTCGTCAGGGGCAACCACTGCGGCGGGTTCGACCATTACCCAGAATGTGGATAACGCACAGTTGGCAGTAGGGCGGGCGCGGCAGAAGAACATCGACGGCTGGAAGCGGCCGGTGAAGATCAAGAAGAGCTGAGTTATCCACAGAGTGTTGTGGCGGATGACAGATCGCCTTCGCGGGCAAGCCTCGTTCCTACAGATATCACTGTCTGTAGGAGCGAGGCTTGCCCGCGAAGCGTTTATATACACATCTTTTTTCTTGCGCTGGCTTGACGAAGTTTCGCCAATAGGTTTTGATTGCTTCCGTTATCTTTCGAATCGAAACTTACCAGCCCATGTCGAAGCGCAATACACCACAACGCCGCCACAACATCCTTGCCTTGCTCAACGAGCAGGGGGAAGTCAGTGTGGATGAACTGGCCAAGCGTTTCGAAACCTCGGAAGTTACGGTTCGCAAGGACTTGGCCGCACTTGAAAGCAATGGCTTGCTGCTGCGCCGTTACGGTGGCGCGATCACCATGCCGCAGGAACTGGTGACGGACCTCGGTCAGCCGGTTTCCAAGTACAAACAAGCCATCGCTCGCGCCGCGGTCACGCGAAT
Source organism: Pseudomonas sp. 10S4 (assembly GCF_034344865.1). Taxonomy (NCBI): domain Bacteria; kingdom Pseudomonadati; phylum Pseudomonadota; class Gammaproteobacteria; order Pseudomonadales; family Pseudomonadaceae; genus Pseudomonas; species Pseudomonas sp. 10S4. The sequence goes on along the minus strand of NZ_CP133774.1, from coordinate 1,747,265 downwards.
TCGTGAGCATGCGCGGATCATCATCGACAGCGGCAGCACCACCGCCGCCATGATCCCGGAACTCGGTCAGCAACCCGGTCTGGTGGTGATGACCAATTCCTTGAATGTCGCCAGCGCCTTGAGCGAACTGGAGCACGAACCGGTACTGTTGATGACCGGCGGTACTTGGGACCCCCATTCCGAGTCCTTTCAAGGTCAGGTGGCCGAGCAGGTACTACGCTCTTACGACTTCGACCAACTGTTCATCGGTGCCGACGGCATCGATCTGGAACGCGGCACCACGACCTTCAACGAACTGCTGGGGCTGAGCCGGGTCATGGCTGAAGTCGCCCGGGAAGTGGTGGTGATGGTCGAGGCCGACAAGATCGGCCGCAAGATTCCCAACCTGGAGCTGCCCTGGAGCAGTGTCCATACCCTTATTACCGATGATCGCTTGCCGCTTGAGGCACGGGATCAGATTCAGGCCCGCGGTATCAATTTGATTCTCGCGGCTGTCAGTCAGGAGAAATAGCATGTGTGGAATTGTCGGCGCAGTCGCAGAACGTAACATCACCGCCATCCTGCTCGAAGGCCTGAAGCGCCTGGAATACCGTGGCTACGACAGCGCCGGTGTGGCGGTCTTCACCAATGACGGGATGCTCGATCGCGTCCGTCGTCCGGGCAAGGTCAGTGAGCTGGATCAAGCCCTGGCCGAAGCGCCGCTGATCGGACGTCTGGGCATTGCCCATACCCGTTGGGCGACCCACGGTGCGCCGTGCGAACGCAACGCCCACCCGCATTTCTCCGGGCAGAACCTGGCTGTGGTGCACAACGGCATCATCGAGAACCACGAAGCCCTGCGCGAAAAATTGAAAGCCCTGGGTTACGTGTTCACCTCCGATACCGACACCGAAGTCATCGCCCACCTGCTGGCGCATAAACTCAAGGACCTGCACGATCTGACCGTAGCCCTCAAGGCCACCGTCAAAGAGCTGCACGGTGCTTATGGTCTGGCGGTTATCAGCGCCGACCAACCGGATCGTCTGGTCGCCGCCCGCAGCGGCAGCCCGTTGGTGATCGGTCTGGGCCTGGGGGAAAACTTCCTCGCTTCCGACCAACTGGCCCTGCGCCAGGTCACCGACCGCTTCATGTACATGGAAGAAGGCGACATCGCCGAGATTCGTCGCGACAGCGTGCAAATCTGGGACATTAACGGCAAAGCCGTCGAGCGCGAAGCCGTGCAGTACCGCGACAGTGCCGAATCGGCAGAGAAAGGCGAGTTCCGCCACTTCATGCTCAAGGAAATCCATGAGCAACCTTCCGTTGTGCAACGCACGCTGGAAGGGCGTCTGAGCCAGCAGCAAGTGTTGGTGCAAGCGTTCGGTCCACAGGCTGCCGAGCTGTTCGCCAAAGTTCGCAATGTACAGATCGTTGCCTGCGGCACCAGCTACCACGCCGGTATGGTTGCCCGTTACTGGCTCGAAGAACTGGCCGGTATTCCGTGCCAGGTCGAAGTCGCCAGCGAATTCCGCTACCGCAAAGTGGTGGTTCAGCCCGACACCCTGTTCGTGACCATCTCCCAGTCCGGCGAAACCGCCGACACCCTGGCCGCCCTGCGCAACGCCAAGGAACTGGGTTTCCTCGCCAGCCTGGCAATCTGCAACGTTGGCATCAGCTCGCTGGTGCGTGAATCCGACCTGACCCTGCTGACCCAGGCCGGTCGCGAAATCGGCGTGGCCTCGACCAAAGCCTTCACCACTCAGTTGGTTGGTTTGTTGCTGCTGACCCTGTCCCTCGGCCAAGTGCGCGGCACCTTGGCCAAAGGCGTCGAAGCCACCCTGGTGGAAGAACTGCGTCGCCTGCCAACCCGTTTGGGCGAAGCCCTGGCAATGGACAGCACCGTGGAAAAAATCGCCGAACTGTTCGCCGACAAGAACCACACCTTGTTCCTGGGCCGTGGCGCGCAATACCCGGTGGCGATGGAAGGCGCCCTGAAACTCAAGGAGATTTCCTACATCCACGCCGAAGCCTACCCGGCCGGCGAACTCAAGCACGGTCCGCTCGCGCTTGTGGATAACGACATGCCAGTGGTCACCGTGGCACCGAACAACGAACTGCTGGAGAAGCTGAAATCCAATCTCCAGGAAGTCCGCGCCCGTGGCGGCCAGTTGATCGTCTTCGCTGACGAGAAAGCCGGCATGGTCAATGGCGAAGGCACTTACGTTGTACAGATGCCGCACATCCACGACATCCTGTCGCCGATCCTCTACACCATCCCGCTGCAGTTGCTGTCGTACTACGTGGCGGTGTTGAAAGGCACGGACGTTGACCAGCCGCGTAACCTGGCGAAGTCGGTGACTGTGGAATAAGTTATCCACAGATGATGCAAAAACAAAAAGACCGTAGCTATTCGCTGCGGTCTTTTTTTGGCTTGGAAAAGGCCAAGCTACTTCAAGTCCACCAATACCGCACCAGATGAAAGAAAATCGGCGCCGCAAAACACACCGAATCCAGCCGATCCAGCATCCCTCCATGACCTTCGATCATGTGTCCCCAATCCTTCACGCCGCGATCGCGTTTGATCGCCGACATCACGATGCCGCCGGCAAAGCCTAGCAGGTTGATCAGCAGCGCAATCAAAAACGACTGCCACGGATTGAACGGTGTGGTCCACCACAACGCGGCCCCAATCAGCGAGGACAGCAGCACGCCGCCGACAAAGCCTTCGACGGTTTTAGAGGGCGACAGGTTGGGCGCGATTTTGTGTTTACCGAACAGCTTGCCGCAGACGTACTGCAGTACATCCGACAGCTGCACCACGATCACCAGGTAGGCGATCAGCAGCAGGTTGCGACCTTCATACCCGACGATGTCCAGGGTCAGCAGCGCTGGCACGAACGACACGCAGAACACCGCGATCATCAAGCCCCACTGCACTTTCGATGCACGTTCGAGGAAGTGCGTGCTGTCGCCGCCGAGCGACGCGAGGATCGGCAGCAGCAAAAACACGTACACCGGGATAAAGATCGAAAACAGGCCATACCAATCGAAATAGATCAGCAGGTATTGCAGCGGCAACGCCAGATAAAACGCCGCTACCAGTGCCGGGTAATCGCTGCGTCGGGTCGGCGTTAGGGTGAGGAATTCGCGCAGCGCATAGAACGACACCGCGTAGAACAACAGGATCACCGCGCCGGTGCCCAGCCAAAAGGCGATGCCGATCACCAGCACCATCACCCACCAGGCGTTGATGCGGGCGTTGAGGTTGTCGACCACCGGATTGGGCGTGCCGCGGGTGCGCAACTTGAGGATCAGGCCGATCAACGAGGCCAGCACCAGGATCATGCCGATCCCGCCGAAGAGCATCAGGGTTTGTCTATCCATGTCAGGAATGCTCCGGGGCGAGGGCCAGCAGCGCGTCGCGGCTGCGGGTAAGGAACTGCTCTTTGCTCTCGTCTTCAGCCAATTGCAGGGGCGCGCCGAAACTGGTGGTACACAGCAGCGGCAACGGCAGCACCCGGCCCTTGGGCATGACCCGATTGAGGTTGGCGATCCACACCGGAATCACTTGGGCCTGTGGGTAACTTTTGGCCAGGTGATACAAACCGCTTTTGAATGGCAGCAAGCCGTCCTCCAGATTGCGCGTGCCTTCGGGAAAGATGATCAGCGAATCACCTTTCTCCAAGGCATCGAGCATCGGCTGCAACGGGTTATCCACAGGGTCTTTGCGTTCGCGGTCAATCAGCACGCCGTTGAACACCCGGCTGATGATGTAGCGGCGCACGGCGCTTTTGTTCCAGTAATCACTGCCCGCCACCGGCCGCGTGAGTTTGCGCAGGGCGGGAGGCAGCGAGGCCCAGAGCAGCACGAAGTCGCCGTGGCTGCTGTGGTTGGCGAAATAAATCCGCTGCACCGGTTCCGGCGCGCAGCCCATCCACAGGCTGCGGGCGCCGGTGACGGTGCGGGCCATGGAGGTGATGAGGGTGGCGACCACAGGTTCGAACATAAATGATTTCCTTATCCGGTGAAGGACAGCCAAGGGCTGGCGAGGATAACGGCTAATGTGGGCAACACCTGCGCGGCCAGCAGGACAGCCTGGTTACGCAGCAGTTTCAACGCTCCGCGCTGACGTTCGGCCCAGGGCCGGCCAGCACGGTTGGCCGGTTGCAGGCCGAGGTTTTGCAAGGCCTGGTCGAGGGCTTGAGTTCGGTCCGGCAAGGCGTCGGCGTCACGGGCGACCAGCTCAAACAGTTCAGCATCGAAGGCGACTCGCAGCGCCCAGTATTTTTGCAATAGACCCACGACGATCAGCCAGGCACTGAGGATCAACCCCAGTGCAACCGGAGTGATCAACAACAATTGCAGCAAGCCGAATAACACACCGAGCAGCGTCAGCCCTGTGGATAACTGATCAAGGGTACGGCCCCGGCGCAGCAGACTGGCGACCATCTGCAATTCCATATCAGCCGGCATAGGCGTTCTCCAGGGCTTGGCGATGGGCCGGATGCAGCACCACGTGCGGACGTGCGGCTTGAATCATCGCCACGGCGGCATCGACCGTCGTTGCGCGCCCACTGTGCAGCAACCACGCGGCGACCGCCGTGGCGCTGCGTGAATAACCCAACGCACAGCACACCAGCAACGGGCCTTGCTGGCGCAGTTGTTCAATGGCTTGGGCGGCGGCGAGGCATTGCTCAGCGCTGGGTGCCGTCAGGTCGAGCACCGGAATGCTTTGATAAGCGCGGCCTCGCGGATTGAGCGGCAGCTCGGCGCAAAGATCGACCACGGCTTTAAACGGCGCCAGTTGCTCCGCGTCGGGCAGCCTGCCGAGCCAAACGTTATCCACAACCTCATTGGGTTGTGGATGCTTGCGGGTCCACAGCCGTGAATTGATCCACGCCGCCGCCACGTAAGGCGCAAACAACCAACGGGAGGCCGGGGTCAGGCGCCCGTCGGCGCGTTTCTGAAACCCGGCGGCGTCCAGCAGCGCGTAATTGAGCGCCACCATCAATAACGCCACGGCTGGCCAGGTCAGCCACAACCATCCGCCGCCCAAGCCAAAGGCTGGAATGGCAAATACCGCAGCGCCCAAGGCATAGCGCAATGCCAGGCGCCAGCGTTTCGAATCCTTGGCCAACCGCAGGCTACTGAATGGGCTGGGCCGATCCAGCGGCCACAACCACACGCACAGCCAACCGGCGAGGGCGCCTGTGGGTAAGTCGATAAAGTGATGTTGATAAGTGGTCAACACCGAAATACCGATCAGCGCGAACCAGCCGTGCACCAGCCACCGCCACAACCCTTGGGAATGCCGTTGGTACATGACCCACAAAATCACCAGCAACGCGATGTGCAGCGACGGCGCCTGATTGAACGGCTTGTCGAACCCCGCCAGCACTGCGAACAGCCAGCCAAACACCCCGTCCAGTTCCGGCCGGTCGAAGGTGAAGCGCAGCGGCCACAACAGGAAACAACTGACCGCGATTACTTGAGCGCTGAGCAAGCGCAAGGCGTGGCGTTTGAGTTCATGGCGGCTGTTGGGCAGCAGCAGCGAAAAGCCGTACAGCAGATCAATCGTCCAGTAGGGGACGATGGTCCACGCCCAGAACGGCATGGCGCTTTCCCAATCGAAAACGAACGTACCGACGTCGCTGCGCTGGTTCGTCACCCATGTGGCAAAACCGTAGCTGGCGAAAAACAGCGGCGCCAGCAGCAGTAGCCAGAGCACGGCCGGTTTCAGCAACCCCGGCTCTCTTGAGGTTGAGGCGTCGCGCATCATTGCACCCGTTGCGCGAGGGACACGGTGAAGATCCCCCATTCATCCACACGCTGGGTGATTTTGCGGAAACCTGCCGCTTCCACCAATTGATCCATTTCTGCCTGACTGCGCCGACGCATCACCCAGGCCTGACCTTGACGGTGACTGGTCAGGGCGCGGGCGATCAGCTCCAACTGCGGGTGCCAAGGCTGGCCGGTATAGACCAGATAACCACCGGGCTCCACCGCTTCGGCCAAGCCCGCCAGCGAACCACCGACCATCGTGTTGTCGGCAAACAACTCATACAACCCGGACACCACCGCCAGCGTCGGTTTGGGCTCCAGCGCTGCCAGATCGGCGCGGTCAAAGGCGTCGCCTTTGACGAATTGCGCGATATCTCCCAGGCCTTTATCGCGAATCAGCGCGCCACCGTCCCGCACGTTGATGTCGCTGTAATCGCGCAACAGGATCGATTCCGGCAGCGGGCTGACGCCTTGCAAGGCTTCGAGAATGTAGCGGCCATGGCCGGCGGCGATGTCGACGATCCGTACCGGGCGACCTTCCTCACGCAGTTTGGCCATGGTCAGGCGCAGCAGTTCTTCGACGTTGAGTTTGCGCTGGCGAATGCCGCGCCAGCCGATCGAGTTCAGGTAGTTCTGATCAATCATCCGCCCCAGTCCGCTCTTGCCAGTGGGCTGGTTGCGGTAGACGTAATCCAGGGTGCTGCCCGAGTCGAAACCGGTGTCGAAACCGAGCTTCACGCCATCGGACAGCTTGCTGCCCAAACGCATGCTGGCGCGGGTCATGCGCCAGTACAGGTCACGCAACGAGTTGTGCGGCAGCGGGGCGGCGAGGGATTCGGATTCGGCGCAAGTCAGGCCGATTTTGTCGGCATCGAGCAGCGAGGCACGGTTCAGCGGGTAATCGAAGTTTTGCAGGATGAAGCGTTTGGCGCTGGCCACCGCCACGGCGCGATCACGTTCACCGAGGGTGTCGTGGAAGAAGCCCGGGAGGATGTGTTTTTCCTTTTTCAGGCTGCCCAGGCGTTCGAAAAACTGTTCCTGGGGTTTGCGGTGGACCACAAAGTCCGAGCCGGAGATCAGCAATTGGGTCGGCACCTGAATCGCTTGTGCATCGGCGACTACGCGGTCAGCGGCTTCGTACAAGCCGAGCAACACATTCACCGAAATCGCCTTGGTGATCAGCGGATCGCTGTCGAAGGACGCCACGCGTTCCGGGTCGTGGCTGAGGAACTTGGCCTTGACGTAGCTGTTGACGAAAAAGTTGCCGCGAAACTTGCGCATCAGCGCCAAGCCCGGACGGGCGAACGGCACGTAGAGTTTGACTTTGAATGCCGGCGAGGCGAGCACCAACGAGCGGATGCGCGGCGCGTAGTCGTGGACCCAGGTCGAAACAATCACCGCGCCGACGCTCTGGGCGATCACCGCCATGTTCTCTTCGTCGATCTGGTGGGCACTGTTCAGGTGATCGCAAAAGGTCTGCACGTCACGCACGCTGGTGGCGAAACTCGGGCTGTCGCCGCGAGCACCGGGCGACTGGCCATGGCCTCGGGCGTCCCAGGCAAAGAAGTCGAACTCGGGCAGGTCGAGCTCATCCACCAAGTGGGCGATGCGCCCGGAGTGTTCGTGGCCGCGATGAAACAGCAGCACAGCCTTGCGCGGTTCATCCGGATTGGCAGCGGTGGCCGGCCAGTGGCGGTAGAACAGCTCAACGCCGTCGTGGGTGGTGAAGGTCTGATTCTGGGTTTCGCGCATTGCATGCTCCATATGCTAGAGAGTCCTTATGCTTGGGGCCTTACGCCGAGGGAGTGTTTTCCTGCACTTCTTTAAGGCCCTGACGGACCCGGTTGACCAAGGTGTAAGCCAGCAGGACGGCGACCACCCCAAACACAACGTTAATCCACAACGCATTGATCCAGCCGATGGCGATGCCGGTGGCCACGACGCCCAGTACAAACGCCCGATCGCTTTTGCCCATCGGCCCGTCATACCGCCGCGACGCGCCGACCATCGGCCCGAGGACGCCACTGTACTCGCTGAACAACGCCAGCAGCGTGACCGACAGCACAATCAACAGGCTCACGTCCGGAATCAGCGCAAACGGCAGGATCAGCGCGCAGTCGGCGACGATATCGCACAGCTCATTCAGGTAGGCGCCGAGGCGCGACTGTTGGCCGAACTCCCGGGCGAGCATGCCGTCGATGGCATTCAGCGCCATGCGCAGGATCATCCACACGGGAATCAGCACAAACACCCACGGATGCTGGGCGAAACAGGCGATTCCGATGCCTACGACGATCGAAATCACCCCGGCCAGCACGGTGATCTGATTGGCGGTGGTGCCGTTATCGAACAAGCGTTGAACCAGCGGTCGCAGCAAATTCTGGAATGCGGGTTTGAGTTGGTAAATGGAAGGCATCGGCAGACGGTCTCAGCAATTGAAAGCGTGAACGTTCAGGGTTATACGTCACAATAATCAGAATGCCAGCAAAACCCCTCTTTCAGCGAATCCAGGGTCATTCGGAAACTCCCGGCCTCGCGTTTTTTAGTGCTCAGGAGTTCACCGATGGACCGCTTCCAGGAAATGCAGGTCTTCGCCGCCGTCGCCCAGGAGCAAGGCTTCTCGGCGGCGGCACGGCGTTTGGGAATGTCGGCGGCCAGTGTCACTCGCGCGGTGGCGGCGCTGGAGAAACGCATCGGCACCTTGCTGTTGACGCGCACCACCCGCAGCGTGCACTTGAGCGAGGCCGGTCAGCGTTACCTCGAAGACTGTCGCAGAATTCTCTCCGAGGTGCAGGAAGCCGAGGATTCGGCGGCGGGCAGCCACGCCCAGCCTCGTGGGCAACTGACGATCACCGCGCCGGTGTTGTTCGGCGAGTTGTTTGTCACGCCAGTGATGGTGCGTTACCTCGATCAATTCCCTGAAGTCGTGATCAACGGCTTGCTGGTTGATCGGGTGGTGAGCATGGTCGAGGAGGGCATTGATGTCGCGGTGCGTATCGGCGATTTGCCCGACAGCAATCAGCATGCGATTCGCGTGGGGGAAGTGCGGCGGGTGATCTGCGCGTCGCCCGGTTACCTGCAAACCCATGGACGACCTCGGCATCCCGAGGAGCTGGCCGGCGCGCCGGTTGTCGCCACTTCGTCCATCGGCCAACTCAGGAACTGGCCGTTCCTCGATAAAGGCCAGCCAATCAGCGTTCGCCCGGAACCACGCTTGGTGGTCACCGCCAATCAGGCTGCAATCACCGCTGCATGCCTCGGATTGGGGTTTACCCGCGTGCTGTCCTATCAAGTGGCGGGCAAAGTTGCGGCCGGTGAGTTGGAAATCGTCCTGGCTGACTTTGAACTGGCGCCGCTGCCGATTCACATCGTCTACCAGGGTGGGCGCAAAGCCCCGGCGCGGATTCGCAGCTTTGTGGATTTTATGGTGAGGGCGCTGCGTGAACATCCCGCCTTGGGGTAAGCGCAGAACCTGTGGGAGCGGGCTTGCTCGCGAAGGCAATTTCATATTCTCCAAAGATGTTGACTGATAGTCCGTCTTCGCGAGCAAGCCCGCTCCCACAAGGATCGGTGCTGGGCTTGGGGTTTATTGCATTGGCTGAAACAATGGATTGCATTTGCTGGTTATTCTGCTGATTTGGAGATAGGCGGATGATGGCCGCCATTGGTGCTGATCATTGTCTGATCGGCGCCACCACCCAGCGGAGTCGATCATGAACGCCATCAAGCTCTACAACTTCCCCCGTTCCGGCCACGCTCACCGTGCCGAGTTGATGCTGTCCCTGCTGCAACTGCCGACCGATTTGATCTTTGTCGACCTGGCTAAAGGCGAGCACAAACAGCCGGAGTTCCTGGCGCTCAACTCGTTTGGTCAGGTGCCGGTGCTGGATGATCAAGGCGTGGTGCTGGCGGATTCCAACGCAATCCTGGTGTACCTGGCGCAGAAATATGGCAACGGTCGCTGGCTGCCGACCGACCCGGTCGGTGCCGCCAAGGTTCAGCGCTGGTTGTCGGTGGCCGCCGGGCCGATTGCCTTTGGCCCCGCCAGAGCACGGCTGATCACGGTGTTTGGCGCGCCTTACAGCGCCGAAGAAGTGATCGCTCGCTCACACGACCTGCTCAAAGTGATCGATCAGGAACTGGCTAACAGCAAGTATTTGGTGGGCAACGAGCCAACCATCGCCGACGTCGCGGCCTACAGCTACATCGCCCATGCGCCGGAAGGCAACGTGTCCCTGGCGGACTACGCCAACGTTCGTGCCTGGCTGACGCGGATTGAAGCCTTGCCTGGGTTTGTCGGCATGCCGCGCACTGTCGCGGGTTTGCAGACCACTGCCTGATACCCGTCAAACCCTGTGGGTTCGCGTCTTATCCTTTCACCAAAAGGAGTCCTGTCATGCAACATTCACCGTGGCACGCCGGCGAACGGCAGATGCAGGAACACGTGGGTGTTGCCGAGCGAATGGACACCCTCGGCCGTCGGGTGATTCGCAGCGAGATGCCAGACCAGCATCGCCAGTTCTATCAGCAACTGCCGTTCATGCTGTACGGCGCGGTCGATGCCAACGGCGATCCGTGGGCCAGCATCCTCGAAGGTCAGCCCGGCTTCGCGCATTCGCCTGCACCTACAGGGTTGCAGTTCGACAGCCTGCCTGCAGCCGATGACCCTGCGCAATTGCACGCCGGGGACGCGATTGGTCTGTTGGGCATCGAACTGCACACCCGGCGGCGCAACCGGCTCAACGGCCGGGTCGGCGCCATGACGGCGAGCGGCTTTGGTGTTTCGGTGCAGCAGTCCTTCGGCAACTGCCCGCAATATATTCAATTGCGTCAGTTTCATTCGGTGCCGCTGGCGGACCCTTCGACCCGCATGGCGCAGCACCTCTTTGAGCTGGATGACGCGGCCAAAGCGATGATCGCCGGGGCGGATACGTTCTTTGTCGCCAGTTATGTGGACGTCGACGGCCAACGCTCGGTGGACGTTTCTCATCGCGGTGGCCAGCCCGGTTTCGTCCGTATCGAAGGCAATCGCCTGACCATTCCGGACTTCGCCGGCAACTTACACTTCAACACCTTGGGCAACCTGTTGCTCAACCCTCGGGCTGGTTTGCTATTCGTCGACTTCAAATCGGGTGACCTGCTGCAACTCAGTGGTCGCACCGAGATCATCCTCGAAGGCCCGCAGGTCGAAGCCTTTCAAGGCGCCGAGCGCTTGTGGACGTTTGAGGTTGCACGCGTGGTGCGGCGGCCGGCGGCGTTGGCCCTGCGCTGGCGGTTCGATGGGATGTCGCCGAACAGTTTGATGACCGGCACCTGGGAACAGGCCGCTGCTCGCCTGCAAGCCCAGGCGTTGGGTGATGCCTGGCGGCCATTGCGGGTGGTGCGGATCGAGGCGGAAAGCCAAAACATTCGCTCGGTTTATCTGGAGCCTGCCGATGGCATCGGTTTGCCGGTGTTCCAGGCCGGGCAGCATTTGCCGCTGCGTTTTAAGGTGGGCGGCGAGACGCATATCCGCACCTACAGCCTGTCGAGTGCGCCGTCCGATGATTTTTTCCGCATCAGCGTGAAGCGTGACGGCTTGGTGTCTTCCCACGTGCATGAGCAGATTCGCGTCGGTGATGTGCTCGAAGCCCGTGCGCCGCAGGGCCATTTCACCGTGGCGCCCCATGAGCGTCGGCCGCTGGTGCTGTTGGCCGCCGGGGTCGGCATCATCGCCGTTGCTGTCGATGGTGCGCGAGGTGGTTTATCAGGGCTGGCGCACCCGGCATATTCGGCCGACGTGGTTCTTCCAGAGTTCGCGGACCTTGGCGGATCAACCGTTTCGCCAAGAGCTGGATCGGTTGCTTGAAGGGGCTGGTGACACGGTTCGCGTACTGCGCCTGCTCAGCCAACCGGAACCCGAGGCGCGGGAGGGCGAAGACTTCGACCTGACCGGGCGTATCGACATGGCGTTGTTGCAGTCGATCCTTGAGGTTGAGGACTACGATCAATTGGACTTTGTCCTGTGTGGTCCGGGGAGTTTTACCCAAGGCATATACGACGGGCTGCGGGACCTGGACATCCGCGATTCACAAATTCACGCCGAAACCTTTGGCCCATCGACATTGCGTCGGCGCCCCGATCCGGATGCGATCGTCATCGAGCAGCCGCCAGCCGCGACGACCTCGGTGCCAGTGGTGTTCCAGCGTTCGGCCAAAGAAGCGCGCTGGCAACCGGACGGCGGCAGTTTGCTGGAGTTGGCGGAGAGCCGCGGCTTGCGCCCGGAATTCAGTTGTCGCGGCGGGTCGTGCGGCACCTGCAAGACCCGGTTGATCAGCGGCCAGGTGAATTATCCACAGCCGCCGGCAGAAGTGCCGGAGGCGGGGCACGTGCTGATTTGTTGTGCGGTGCCGGCGCAGGGGGCTGAGCCGTTGGTGCTGGACTTATAAGCACCCCAGATCCCCTGTGGGAGCGAGCCTGCTCGCGATAGCGGTCTGTCATTAAACATTGCTGGAGGCTGAACCACCGCTATCGCGAGCAGGCTCACTCCCACCTTTGACTGTGGTGGTCCTACAGACCGAGTGATTTTGGGGAATGTTTCCGACAGGTTTTGAAGGTTGTCCGTCGGAAACGGGGTGGATAGGCTTTGGGTGTCGCTGCACATCAGCGATCGGGCGTGGAAACCCGAGGTTTTAAAGGCATAGCCCCATGGCATACTGCGGCGTTTTTTATCGTCGCTGTTTTGAGTTATGACGGCTGTGTGCGGGAGACCTTCGGGTCTGCCGGGGTTATGCCTTTGCTCGGTTTTCCACCCTGCGCACAGCTGTCACCTTTTCGTGTGGAAACGAAAAAAGTGGCAGCCTCATTTCTTAAAGGTGATCCACTATGTTCAAAGCAACCCCGAATCCCCCAGAAACCGACAGCCCCACCCTCGACGCCAAAAAGCTCAAGGAAGCCGCCGACCGCGCGCTCAACTTCTACCTAAACCCCGCCGCCCTGAAAGCCCCGCCGGCTCGTAAGCCGAGCACGATGTTCGCCATCATGCCGGATATGAAAGACGAAGATCTGCTGGCCCACACCTGCGAATCCCTGGCCCAGGCCAGCATCATGACCAGCGACTTTGCCGCCCGCCTGGAAGGTCCCAACCGGCACACTGCCATGGCGATCCAGCAAATCGTCATGCTGGCCGAGCTGGCGGTGAACCGGATGCTCGATAACGTCGAACTGCCGAAACCTGCGCCACACGGCTAAATCAGCAGGGGAATACTTTTTGTGGTGAGGGGCTTGCCCCGTTGGGCTGCGAAGCGGCCCCAAAACCTGCCACCGCGATGTATTAAGCACACCGCGTGCGATGGTTTTACGACTGCTGCGCAGCCGAACGGGGGCAAGCCCCTCGCCACAGGGTTCACTGCACCAGAGGGTTCACCCCTCATGGGTCAGGCGTAGGACAGGGATTTTTCTTCCAGCAATTCCTGATACAGCTCCGTCCACTTGCGGCCCATTTCGTCGGCAGTAAACAACTGCCGATACCGCGCCTCAGCTTTCACGCCCATGGCTGCCGCGCGCACCGGGTCTTCCCACAAGGTGCGCATCGCCTCGCGGAACGCCTGTGGATTACTCGGTGGCACCACCAGCCCGGTTTCGTTGTGGATGTTGATGTAGCTGGTGCCGGTGCCGATTTCGCTGGAGATCATCGGTTTGCCGTACATCGCGCCTTCCAGCAGCGAGATGCCGAACGCTTCGGAGCGTAGGTGCGACGGGAACACAATGGCGTAGCTCAGTTGCAGCAACGCCACCTTGTCTTCATCCCCCAGCCGGCCGAGGAAGTGGATATTGCGCAGACCCAGCGCAGCAGCCTGGGCGTGCAATTCTGTTTCCAGTGGCCCGGCGCCGACGATCACCACCGGGTAATCCACGTCTTTCAAGGCGTCGAGCAGGATGTGCAAGCCTTTGTAGTAACGCATCACGCCCACGAACAGGAAAAACTTATCCCCAAGCTTCTGCCGCCAATGGGCCATGCGCTCGGTATCAGGCTGTGGATAACCGGCCTTGTTCAAACCGTAGGGAATGACGCGGGTCTTGTCCTGAAACTGCTGCAATACATCGCTGGTGTGCAGGTAGTTAGGCGAGGCCGCGACGATGCGGTCGGCGCTGGCGAGGAAACGGTTCATCAGCGGCCGATAGAGTTTGAGCAGGTGTTTCTGGCGAATGATGTCCGAGTGGTAAGTGACCACGCTCGGCTTGTTCATGCCGCTGGCGAAGTGCACCAGGTCCATGAATGGCCACGGGAAGTGGTAATTGACCACATCCGCTTCGGCCGCCAGCTCGCGAAACTGTTTGAACACGCTCCAGGAAAATCCCGTGGAGGCGAATTGAATGTCGAGTCTGGCCCGATGCACTTCATGCTGACCGAGTTTCACCACGGGCGGCGTCGGGTCGGCACTCAGCGTCAGTACCTGGCCCTCGATGCCGTGCTGGGCGCCACTTTCGCAGAGCTGGAAGATGACTTGTTCGATGCCACCTACGGAGTCGGGCAGGTACGTCTTGAAAAAATGAAGAACTCGCATTCAACCTCCCAAAACCTGGCGGTAGGCGCGGGCTGTGATCTTCGCGCAACGCTCCCAGGAAAAAGCTTCGCTTGTTGTAGTCCCGCTTCTCGGCATGCCTGCCAATGCGTTTTATCGTCGATCAGTCGGCTCATCGCATCCCGCAAGCCGACAGGGTCGTCAGGTTCAATGTAGTTGCCCGCCGCGCCGGCCACCTCTGGCATCGCCGAATGCTGAACCAGAATCACCGGCGTGCCGCTGGCCATGGCTTCCAGCACAGGCAGGCCGAAGCCTTCATAGACCGATGGAAAAATCAGTGCCTGCGCCCCGGCCAACAGTTGTGCCACTTGTTCGTCGGGCAGGTAACCGAGCAAGCAGACGTGCCCGGCGGCCAGTGCCTGGCGCAGTTCTTCGCTGAATTGCTCGCGCTGCCAGCCGGCCATGCCGACGATCAACAGCGGAAACCGCTGGCGCTGCGCCTCCGGCAGCAAGGCGTGGGCACGCAGGGCCAGGGCCAGGTTTTTGCGCGGTTCCAGGGTGCCGACGCAGAGAAAATATTCTCGGGCCTCGACCCCGTGGGCCTTGAGGACCGTGTCGATGTCTTCGGCTGAGCGCGGATGGAAACGCGCCGCCGCGCCCAGCGGCGCGACGATGAAACGCTCGGCGGGCAGGGCGAAATAGGCTTGAGCCTCATCGGCAATGAACTGCGAGTCGGTCAGAATCAACTGCGCCTGTTGCACGCCATCGGCCAGTCGCCGCTCGATTTCGCGCAAGCGCGCCGGCGGTTGCGTCTCGGGGTAATGCAGGTGCGTCAGGTCATGCAGGGTGATGACCGTTGGGCCGTCGAATGACAGCGGCCACAAACTCGGTTCGTGATACAGGTCGATCGACTGGGACCGGCCCTGATCGAAACGTTTCTGCGCCAGCCAGCGCCGTGCCTGATAGGCCCCGGGAATTTGCCGCAGCAACGGCGACAGTCGCGAGTAGCCGGGCATGGCGGCCTCGGGCAGCGAAGTGCTCCAGCCCCAGCCGTGGAACAGCGACAATTCGATGTCCGGTTCACAGGCGAGTGCGCCCACCAGTTCGGCAACGTAATGGCCGATGCCGGTGCGCGGGGCCTGGAGGATGCGGGCGTTAAGGGCAATTCGCATGTTGCCTCTCTGCCACGACCGGTGTCGGCTGAAGATTGCGCAGGGTGCGTTCGGCCAGTTGCGCACTGGCTTCACGCCAGCCGATCCACTGCCAATCAGTGACATTGCGAGCCGCTGGGAATTGGCCGCTGTTCTCGAAGCGAACCACCAGATCGGCCAGGGTTTGCGGCTTGGCCAGGTCGAAGTAGGCCATGAACTCACCGCCAATTTCGCGGAAGATCGGGATATCACTGCCCATCGCGGGCAACCCGCGTTGCATGGCTTCCACCAGGGGCAGGCCGAAGCCTTCGACCCAGGACGGAAACACCAGCGAACGGGCGTGGGAGTAGGCGTATTCGAGGCTGGTGTCGCTCAGGTCGTTGAACATGAACAGCCGTTTGTTCAACTGCGGATGGTTGTGCACCCGGGCGAGCAGGGCGTCGCACTTCCAGCCGATGCGCCCGGCGATGCACAGTCGGGCTGTCGAGCCCGCCGCCCAGGCGAGTTCAAAAGCGTCCAGCAGGTAGTCGTGGTTCTTGCGCGGTTCGATGGTGCTGACCATCAGGAACACCGGCTCCGGGGCGTCGAACATCCGCTTCAGGCGCGGTTCGACGGCAGCGCTCGCTTCGCTCAGGTCCAGTTCTGAGCCGAGGTGGAAATAGTCGAACCACAAGGCATCGGCTTTAGCCGGACCGACCCGGTGCTGCAATTCTTCGCGCACCTGGTCGCGCACCGTGGCGGAAATCGCCACATAGCCGTCGGCGGTTTTAGTGATCCAGTCGAACCATTCGTTGAAAACCTGTACCAGCCGCGTGTCGTAGAACTGCGGGTGGGTCAGGGGAATCAAGTCGTAGATGACCGAGACAATGCCCACGCCTTCGCGCTTGAGTTGTTCGGCAAACGGGAAGAAATCGGTGTGCCAGGACGAGTCCAGCAACACCAACTGATCCCCCGGCTGATGCTGCAACGGCGTGCAACGCTTGGGCAGTTGGTATTGGTTGAGACCGTCGATCAGACGCAGCGGAATACTGAAACAGGTAATCGCCGTGACGCGGTAGGCCACGTGCAGCAAACGCTTGATCACTCGCGAATTCGTGCGGTTGTGCAGGCGTTGGTGCAGTTGCCAGAACCGGTGGGCCAGGCGCCCCAGACGCCCGCCAAAGATCATCAAGTGATCGAAAAACGGAATGTTCAACGCGCCGAGCTTGAGCACTCGGTAGAGCTTGCCTTTGAGCATCACGACCGGGATGCATTCGACGCCCTGCACGCTGGGCGGCAGTTGATTGATGACGTTGCGCACCACGCGCTGAATGCCCGAGTTGACCTTGGGATGCTGGAATACGTGGGTGCATTCCACCAGCAGGCGAGTCATGACGCGCGCTCCTGGTGAATGGCAGTGGCCGTGCGGGTGATGGTGGTCTGGGCGCCCAGCCACGAGCAGCCGACGAAGTCTTCGTGGCGATTATTGATGACGTGGAACACCAGGCCGTAGTCGCGCCATTCGAAGTTGCGGTCCAGGTGTGAGTCCAGGCGCGACAGGCTCAGCGCCACGGAATAGTTACCCTTGCCCAGGCCCATGACGAAGGCAAAGCGATAGGTCACTCGCTCACCAGCGTGCAGGTCGTCCAGGGCTTTGTCCTGGCGGTGGGTGTTGATGCCGTACATGGCCTGGCCCAGGCGATCCTTGATCATGAAGCCCAGCACCAGGCGTTCGATGTCCTGGCGAATCTCTACCTGCACTTCCAGCACCACCGGTTGACCGACTTCGGCGGCATCGATGGCGCGTTCGTTTTCGTCCAGCAGGCGCACGCTGAGGATGCCGGCTTCACCGGTACCGGAGATGGTTTGCACTTGGCCTCCGGCGAGCATTTCCTGGCGCACGGTCTGGCCTTCGCGTTCGGCGAGCAAGGCGTTGTAGTAATCCATGACCGCTTCGGGTTTGTCGTGCATCGCCATGCGGCCGCGATCCAGCAGGATCGCCGAGTCGCAGATCGACTGGATCGCCCCTCGGTCGTGGGACACGATCAGCAAGGTGGTGCCGGCTTTGCGAAAGCTGCGGATGCGGTCGAAACTCTTGTGCTGGAAGTAGGCGTCGCCCACCGACAATGCTTCGTCGACGATCAGGATGTCCGGGCGCCGGGCCGTGGCCACGCTGAACGCCAGGCGCATCTGCATGCCGCTGGAATAGGTGCGCACCGGCTGATCGATGGCCTCGCCGATTTCGGCGAAACGTTCGATCTCCGGCATCAGGGCTTCGATGTCTTCGACGTGCATGCCCAGCAGTTGCCCGGCCATCACGGCGTTCTGCCGGCCGGTGAAGTCCGGGTGAAAACCCATGCCCAGTTCCAGCAGGGCGGCGACCTGGCCTTCGAGCTGGATGTTGCCGCAGGTCGGTTGGGTGGTACCGGTGATCATCTTCAACAACGTGCTTTTACCGGCGCCGTTGACCCCGACGATGCCCACCGCTTCACCGGGGGCGATCTCGAAATTCACGTCTTGCAGCACCCAGTGCTGGCGGTGGCGCATCGGCGAAAACGGGATCAGCCACTCGGCCAGTCGGCTCCAGCGCGTAGGGTATTGCTTGTAGGCCTTGCCCAGGCCAGTAACGCGTATGTGCCCCATCAGAGTTCATCCACCATTTCGCCGACCCGCTGGCGAAACAGCCGCAGCCCGATCACGCAGAACAGCACACCGGTCACGAAGATCGGCAGCAGGGAACTCCACACCGGCCACTGGCCGTAGAGGAACAGGTTCTGATAACTGGCCATCAGGTTGGTCAGGGGTTGAGTTGCAGCAGGCGCTGGACCCACTCCGGCAGGATGCTGATCGGATACACGATCGGTGTCAGCCAGAACCAGAATTGCAGGCATATGCCATAGAACTGGCCGATGTCGCGAAAGAACACGTTCAACACCCCCAGGACCATTCCCAGCCCGGCGCAGAACATCACCTGCAACGCCAACAGCGGCAGCAGCGCCAATAACGCCATGCCCGGCCAGCGTCCGGTGATCAGCAGAAAGCCGAGGAACAGCCCGATGATGATCGCGAAATTGATGCCGGCGTTGAACAGCACAATCACCGGCAGGCAGATCCGCGGGAAGCTGATTTTCTTCAGCAGGTTGGCGTTTTCCAGAAACATGTTCTGGCACCGCAAGGTGATTTCCGAGAACAGGCCCCAGGTCAGCAAACCGGCGCAGAGGTAGACGCTGTAGGCCATGCCGTCATCCACGCCCGGCAAGCGGGCGCGCATGATGTGGGCAAAGACCACCGTGTACACGACGATCATCGACAGCGGATTGAGCACGGTCCAGAGGGCACCGAACAACGAATTGCGATAACGCGCTTGGAACTCTCGCTTGACGCTACCGAGGATGAAACCTCGATAGCCCCACAGCGAGCGGTACAGGGAAAGCAGCATTCAAACCGTCCTGCCATATTGGTCTTCGAAGCGGACGATGTCGTCCTCTCCCAGGTATTCGCCGCTTTGTACTTCAATGATCACCAGGTCGATCACACCCGGGTTTTCCAGGCGATGCTTGTGCCCGGCGGCAATGAACGTGGATTCGTTCTTGGCCACCAGGTGGGTGCCGGTGCCGTTGTTGGTGACCTTGGCCATGCCTTCGACCACGACCCAGTGTTCGTTGCGGTGGTGGTGCATTTGCAACGACAGCTTGCCGCCCGGCTTGACCACGATGCGCTTGATCTTGAAACGCAGACCTTCCTCGAGCACGGTGTAGGTGCCCCACGGCCGGCTGACGGTGCGGTGCAGGCGATAGGCTTCGTGCTTTTTGTCCTTGAGCTGCTTGGCCACCCGGCGTACATCCTGGGCGCGGTCGGCGTGGGCCACCAGCACGGCGTCGGCGGTGTCGACGATGATCAAGTTATCCACACCCACCGCGGCGACCAGCCGGCCTTCGCTCTGGACGAAGTTGTTGTGGCTATCGACGAAGATCGCATCGCCACTGGCGCGGTTATTTTGTGCATCGGCCGGCACCAGTGCAGCCAGCGCGCCCCAGGAGCCGATGTCGCTCCAGTCGAAACCGGCGGGCACCACGACCACTTTGTCCGAGCGTTCCATCAAGGCGTAGTCGATGGAGATGTCGGTGATCTCGGCAAACAGCGCCGGCGATAATTCCTGTTGCAGGCAACCGCCGGTTTCCACCGATGGGCTGACGGCCATGCAGGCTTGGGTCTGTTCCAGCAGTTCGGGGGCGTGAACCTGCAACTCGGCCAGCAGCGTGGCCACCGAGAAGCAGAACATGCCGGAGTTCCACAGGAAGTTGCCGCTTTCCAGGTAATGCGTTGCGGTTTGCAGGTCGGGTTTTTCGACGAAGCGCTGCACCCTGGCCGCACCTTTGTCGTCCAGCGGTGCACCGGTCTCGATATAGCCGAAGCCGGTTTCCGGCGTCGTCGGCTCGACGCCGAACGTCACCAGGTAACCCGCCTTGGCCAGCGTCACGGCATGCGCGACGGCGCTCTGCAAGGCGTCGACATTGACGATCAGGTGATCGGCCGGCATGACCACCATGATCGCTTCGTCACCGTGCAGGGCTTGCAGCGACAGCGCCGCCGCCGCGATGGCCGGGGCGGTGTTACGGCCGGTCGGCTCAAGCAGGAAGTGCCCGCGATGACGGGCCAATTGCGCGTCCTGGTAGTGATCCTTGCTCTGGAAGTAATACTCGCGGTTGGTCACCGTAACGATGTCGCCCCAACCATCGAGCAGGCCCGCCGCGCGCCGGTAGGTCTTGCCCAGCAGCGACTGGCCGTCGGGCAGCGTCATGAACGGCTTGGGGTGCCCTTCGCGGGACACCGGCCACAAACGGGTCCCGGCACCGCCGGAGAGAATCACAGGAATCAGCATGGCCTACTCCTTGGCGACGCGTTTCATGTCCGCATCCATCATCATGCGGATCAAGGTATCCAGATCGGTTTTTGGCTTCCAGCCCAGCACACGCTGGGCCTTGGCCGGGTTCCCGAGGAGCACGTCGACTTCGGCCGGGCGGAAAAACGCCGGGTCAATCTTCACGTAGTCGCGGTAATTCAGGCCAATGTGGTCGAAGGCGATCCGGCACATTTCGCGCACGGTGGTGGTCACGCCGGTGGCGACCACGTAGTCGTCGGCTTTGTCCTGTTGCAGCATCATCCACATCGCTTCGACGTAGTCGCCGGCAAAACCCCAGTCACGCTTGGAGTCGATATTGCCCAGGCGCAATTCCTGCTGTTTGCCTTGCTTGATGCGGGCGGCGGCGTCGGTGACCTTGCGGGTCACGAACTCGATGCCGCGCAGCGGTGATTCGTGGTTGAACAGGATCCCGCTGCTGGCGTGCAGGTTGAAGCTCTCGCGGTAGTTCACGGTGATCCAGTGACCGTAGAGCTTGGCTACGCCGTACGGGCTACGGGGGTAGAACGGCGTGTTCTCGTCTTGCTGCTCGGCCTGGATCAGGCCGAACATTTCGCTGGTGGACGCTTGATAGAAACGCGTGTGCGGGCTGAACTGGCGGATCGCTTCAAGCAGATGAGTCACGCCCAGGCCATCAACGATGCCGGTGGTCACCGGTTGATCCCAGGAGGCGGCGACAAAGCTTTGCGCCGCCAGGTTGTAGACCTCGTCCGGCGCCGACTTGATCACCGCGCGCTGCACGGAGCAGGCATCGGCCATGTCGCCATCCAGGTAAATGATGTCGCCCTCGACCCCCATCTCGCGCAGGCGCCAGCGTGAATCGCTGCTGCGCCGGGCCACCAGGCCGTGGACCTTGTAACCCTTGTCGAGCAGCAGTTTCGCCAGATAAGCCCCGTCCTGGCCGGTGATCCCTGTGATCAGTGCACTTTTAGTCATTCGTCTTTTACTCGTTTCTCCCAGTCGGACAGGATCGCCCGCAGGGATTGTTGTGTTGTGATTTCAGGCGTCCATCCTGTGGTCTGGGCGAGCTTGGCATGGCTGCCACAAACGCGACGCTGATCTGCGCGGCGAAGTCGCGCAGGATCCTGAATCAATTGCATGTCGACCTGGGCGAGGTCCCCCAGTTGTTCAATCAAACTGCGGATACTTTGCTCGCGCCCCGAGCAAATGTTGTAGACCTGCCCCGGCGTACCCTTTTCGAGCAGCGCCAGGTAGGCCGAAATCACATCGTCCACGTCGAGGAAGTCACGGGTGACGTCGATGTCACCGACTTCCAGTTGTGGCGCTTGCAGGCCTTGCTTGATTCGGTTGATCTGCCGCGCTGCGCTGGCGATGACGAAGCTGTCTTTTTGCCCGGTGCCGATGTGGTTGAACGGACGGGCGACCAGCACCGGCCAGCCTTCGCTCAGGCCCCATTGCAGACTCAAGAATTCCGCCGACAGTTTGCTCACTGCATACGGGTTGCGCGGGCAGGGTGGCTGGCTTTCGGTGATGGGCAGTTGGGCTTCGCTGACCTGGCCGTAGACATCGCCGGAGCTGACGTACAGGAAGGTGCCGTTGAAGCCGCGAGCCTTGAGGGCTTGCAGCAGGTTCAGGGTACCGAGCAGGTTGATGTTCAGCGTGCGCGCCGGATCACGGAAGGCTTCGGGAACGAAAGTCTGGCCGGCCATGTGAATGACGGCGTCGGGCAGCTCGGGCCACAGGTCTGCGAGGCTGTCCGGGTTGCCGAGGTCATAGCGCGAAGGGACCGTCAGCAGCTCCCATTTCGAGGTATCGGCATTCAGACGCGATTGGATGTGTTGTCCTACGAATCCACTCAGACCCGTAACGAACAGACGCTTTTTCAAACAGCAGCCCCTTGGTCATTAAACTTCTGCCATTTCCCACAGGCTGACGGGAATGTCTGTCAGACCGTGCGAAAACATCGGTAGGAAAACAGGCGAAGTCTTTGTTGTAGTTGTTTGGTAGCCAATCTGTGCCAATTACGGCGCAATTTCAACAGGTCCAACCGTGACTGGTCAGTTCTCGTTAGCGTAGCCTCATTTTTCTCGTCGGGCGGTTCACGAATCCTCAACGGATGTGTTTAGAATGCCCCTCGTCACGATTATCCAGCGATCGTTCGGGGTGCTGCGAAAGTTGTTCCCATCCCCGCGAAGCTGACCATTAAAACAAGAACGTAGACGGGCAAGAAGACGATGGACGACGACCGGCAAACGCCGCCGCGATCCGTTGCTTTGCCGTCATAGAGTGGGGCTGCCGGGACGGCGGTTTCATCGTGGGATGCCATGAATTTCATTCTTTACTCGGACGTCAACGACAGCTCCATCAGCCAGAGCCTTGGTCGACCCGAATACAGTTATTACTTCGTGCTCAAGGCGTATCGCCCGGTGCTCGAAAGCCTTGGGCGGGTGCACGTGGTGTCCAGCGTCGCCGAGGTCGATCCCCTCTACAGGCAACTGCTCGCCGCTGGCGAAGACAGCTTGTTCCTGTCGTTCACCCCGCCGCAGAAAACCCCGACCGATCTGGAGTGCCCGACGATCTGCGTGGTGGCCTGGGAGTTCGACTCGATTCCCGATGAGCAGTGGGACAATGACCCGCGCCAGGACTGGACGCACATGCTCGCGCGCCAGGGCCGGGTCATCACGCTCTCCAGCCACACCGCCCGGGCGATTCGCCGGGCCATGGGTGAAGACTTCCCGGTTCTGGTGTTGCCAACGCCGTTGTGGGAAAACTTCGCGGCCATTCGTAGTCACCACACCAGCGCGCCGGTGAACCCCGGTTCAACACTGCAGATCAAGGGCTGCGTCTTCGACTCCCGTACCCTCGGGCTCAACGCCGATGCGCTGATCCCGGTGCCGCCGAGTGCCGAGGAACTGGCGGCGCTGGCGGCCGAGCTGGAGGCTTTGAAGCCACCGCCGCTGACACTGAAACGGCGCTTCGTGATTGCCCGCCATTACCTGCACATGTGGCGCCTGGACAAAGGCAAATCGCTGCCGGACCCGGTCCATCGCACGCACTTCCTGAGCCAGTGGTATTGGGAAGGGGTTCGCGACTTGTTGTCGGACACCGTCCATGCACGGCTCGCCGAGTACCTGCCGGCCATCGCCGGTCCGCAGACAGTTGCAGTGCCCGAGCCCGAACCCCGGGAGTGGCCGGATACCAACACCCAGGTCGAGACTCAAGTGGACGGCGTGGTCTACGTCACCGTCTTCAACCCGCGTGACGGTCGCAAGAACTGGCATCAGCTGATCACCGCGTTCTGCTGGGCGTTCCGCGAAACCGACGACGCCACGCTGGTGCTGAAGATTACCCAAAGCGACCTGTCGTCCTACTACGACGAGCTGATGACGTTGCTCGCGCAGCTGTCACCGTTTGCCTGTCGAGTGGTGGTGATGCACGGTTATCTGGACGATCCGCAATACGCCCGGCTGTACGAAGCCGCCAGTTTTTACGTCAATGCTTCACGCTGCGAAGGCCTGTGCCTGCCGCTGATGGAGTTCATGGCCAGCGGCAAACCGGTGATCGCCCCGGATCACACCGCCATGGAGGATTACATCGATGAGCGCGTGGCGTTTGTGGTCAAGTCCAGCGAAGAGCTGACCATTTGGCCGCAGGACACCCGCATCATCTACCGCACCCTGCGTTATCGACCGGACTGGGGTTCGCTGAAAAGCGCCTACGAAAACAGCTACCGGATGGCCAAGGCGCAACCGCAGGATTACCAGCGAATGTCCCGCGCCGCCATCGACCGCATGCACGACTACTGCGCGTTCGCCCCGGTGCAGCAACGTCTGTCGGACTTCTTCGGGCTGGTGCCGCAGGCCTCTGTGCCTGCGACCGTGACGGATAACGCCTCATGCTGATCATCATTCATTCGGAAACCAACCAGCGCACCATTGCCCAGAACCTCGGCCGCTCGGAGTACAGCTATTACTTCGTGCTCAAGGAGTACCGGCCGGTGCTGGAGCGACTGGGGCGAGTGATCGAAGTCAGCGACCCACAGACCGAAGTCGATGCGCTGTACCTCGACTGTCTGTCCCGAGGTGAAGACTGTGTCTTCCTGTCGTTCTCGCCCCCGCATCGCACGCCGGTCAACTTTGCCTGCCCGACCCTGGCGGTGTTTGCCTGGGAATTCAGCACCATTCCCAACGAGCCGTTTGCCGGGGAACCACGCAATGACTGGTGCAGCGTGTTGCGCGCGTCCGGTGCGGCCATCACGCATTCCAACTACACCGTCAACGCGGTGCGCGAGGCCATGGGCGCGGACTATCCGATCGTCTCCGTGCCCGCGCCCGTATGGGACCGCTTCGCTGCCCGTGGTGCGCAGTTGCAACGCCAGCCGTTGGCCAGGCAGGTGAAATTGAAGATCAAAGGGGTGGTGGCGGACAGTCGTCAGCTCGACCTGCAGGCGTTTGGCCCGGTGCATTTGCGTACGGGTCAGGGCATCGATTTCGATGCGCCGGCCAGTGAGCACGAGTTGGTGCTCGACGGGGTGATCTATACCTCGGTGTTCAACCCCAGTGACGGGCGCAAGAACTGGGAAGACATGCTCAGTGCCTTCTGCGTGACTTTCCGCGACGTTGAAGATGCCACGCTGGTGTTCAAACTGACCCACCACGATGCCGAAGAAGCGCTGGCCGATATCCTTCATCACTTGTATAAAAACCAGTCCTACCGCTGCCGCATCGTGTTGATTTACGGTTACCTGGCGGATGCGGATTACGAGCAACTGGTCCAGGCCACCAGTTATGTGGTCAACACCGCTTACGGTGAAGGGCAGTGCCTGCCGCTGATGGAGTTCATGTCCTGTGGCAAACCGGCAGTGGCGCCGCGCACCACGGCGATGATCGATTACCTGGATGCCGACAACGCCTTCATCATCGACACCACCGACGAATTGACCGCCTGGCCCCATGACCCGCGCCGCGCCTTCCGCACGTTGCGCTACATCACTGATTGGGCGTCGGTGTGCAGGGCGTATCGAGCAAGTTATGACGTAGCCAAGGACGATCCCGAGCGTTATGCGCAGATGTCCGCCCATGCGGTGACCAGCCTGCAAGCGTTCTGCAGTCAGGCCAGCGCCGAGCAACGCTTGAAAGGATTTTTTGCCGATTTGTTCAAAAACCCCGTTACACCTGCCCTGGAAACCCCCGACGCATGATTCGTGCATGGTTGCGACGCCTGTTGCCTGCGGCGAAACCCGAGCCGTTGCCGGTGATGCACAGCCCCGTGTCGCCACGGGATGTGGGGTTGCGCGATGCAATGCTCGATGGCTGGTTTCTGGGTGACAGCGGCGAACTGCTTAAAGGCTTTGCCATCAACGCGGACGACACCTTGCTCGACGTCGGTTGCGGTGAGGGCGTGGCGACCCTGTTTGCGGTGCGTCAGGGTGCGTCGGTGATCTTTACCGACAGCGAGCACGACAAGGTCCGCGAGCTGGCCCTGCAGGTGGATGCGCAGTCGAACAAGCAAAATCTTGGATTGGTGAGCAACAGCCTGCCGCTGCCCCTGGCCGACGGCTGCGCGAGCAAAGTCGTGTGCATGGAAGTGCTTGAGCACATTGATCAGCCCGAGCCGTTCATGGCCGAACTGGTGCGCATGGGCCGGCCCGGGGCGCTGTATTTGCTGAGCGTTCCGGCCCCGGTGGGTGAACATTTGCAGCAGGGCATCGCACCGGCCAGCTATTTCCAATCGCCCAATCACGTGCAGATTTTTACCCCGGAGCGGTTTGCCGCGATGGTCGAAGACGCCGGGCTGGTGATCGAGCATCGCCAGGCCACCGGGTTTTTCTGGGTCATGGGCATGATCTTTTTCTGGGCCAGTGAACGCGCCGCCGGTCGCGACCTGGGTGGCGCAGTGCGCGACCGGATTCAGGCGCCGTACCCACCGCTGATGGAGAGCTGGGCGCAGACCTGGCAAGACTTGCTGGCACAACCCAATGGCCTGGCGATCAAGCAGATGCTTGATCAATTCATGCCCAAGAGTCAGGTGATCATCGCCCGCAAACCGCTGGATGCCGACGCCACGTCCGGGAGGATGGCATGAGCAGCAAACGGATCATGGACATCGAGTTGCTGCGCGGTATTGCAGTGCTCGGCGTGTTGTTTCATCACCTGCAAGGCAGCCTGTTTACCGACACGGTGCCATTGCTGGAAAACATCCATGCCTGGGCGCAACCGTGGTGGGGCGTCGATCTGTTTTTCGCGATCTCGGGCTTCGTGATTGCACGCAGTTTGATCCCGGCCTTGCAGGGTTGCAGCACGCGCCAGGAATACTGGCAGCAGACGCGTAACTTCTGGCTGCGGCGGGCCTTTCGCTTGCTGCCGTCGGCGTGGTTGTGGCTGGCGTTGATGCTGCTGGCCTGTGTGTTTATCAACCGCTCCGGGGCGTTCGGCACCTTGCAAGCGAACTTGCAGGCGACGCTGGCCGGGGTCGCGCAATATGCCAACTTCCGCTTTGCCGACAGCTTTTTCCACTACGAATACGGCACCAGTTTCGTGTACTGGAGCCTGTCGCTGGAGGAGCAGTTTTACCTGCTGTTCCCGCTGCTGATTCTGCTCTGCCGCAAGCACCTGGTCTGGGCGTTGCTGGCGTTGGTCGCGGTGCAGTTGTTCACCTTGCGCACGCCGATCCTGATGGTGGTGCGCACCGATGCATTGGCCCTCGGCGTGCTGCTGGCGATGTGGAGTGCACGACCTGATTACGTGCGCTGGGAGCCGACATTCTTGCGTCGGCCGTGGGCGGGCGTCGCGGCGCTGCTGATCGCTGGACGCTGGCGCTGAGCTTCATGGCCACCGACCGCTTCACCTTCGCCAATTACCGGATCGGCGCGATTGCCGTGCTCAGCGCGGTGCTGGTCTGGATCGCGTCCTACAACCGTGATTACTTGATGCCAGCAGGTTTGCTGAAGAGCCTGATGGTGTGGATCGGCAGTCGCTCCTACGGGATTTACCTGATCCATATTCCGGCGTACGCGTTGGTGCGCGAAGTGATCTTCCGGTTGCAGGCGGCCGGTCTGCCGAGTCCGGCGGGCCATCCGGTCCTGACTATCCTGATCGCTGGCGGGCTGATTGTCCTGTTGAGCGAACTCAATTACCGCTTCGTCGAAATGCCCATGCGCAATCGCGGCGCCTCGCTGGTGCAACGTCTGAGCACGTCCCGAACCGCCGTCCCATCCTCTGGAGCTACCTCATGCTGAGCCTTTTGAAGAAACTCACGGCGGGCACGCCCGCTCCCGCGCAGCCAGTGGCACCGGTCGCGGACAAGGTCGACCCGTACATGCTCGGCCTGCATGACGCGATGCTCAGTGGCTGGTTCAACCAGGAAACCGGCGAGCTGTTTACCGGTTTCCCGGTGACCCCTGAGGACACCTTGCTCGACGTCGGCTGCGGCTGGTGGCGGCAACGTGCATTTCTGCGGCATGCGCGGGGCGAAGATCATCATTGCCGACATTGACGCGGCCAAGGTTGAAGCGACCCGCCAGCGCCTGAGCGATACGCCGGCCCGGGGCGTGGAGTGCCACGTGACCGATTGCAATCCGCTGCCGATTGCCGATGCGACCGCCACCCGCGTGGTGTCCACCGAAGTCATCGAACACGTCGACGACCCGGCGCAGTTCCTCGCTGAACTGGTGCGGGTCGGCAAGCCTGGGGCGTTGTATTTGCTCAGCGTTCCGCACCCGAGCTCCGAAGACCTGCAAAAGGACATCGCCGCGCCAGAGTACTTCCAGAAGCCCAACCACATTCGCATCATCAGCGAAGAGCAGTTCAAGGCGATGGTCAGTGACGCCGGCCTGGAAGTGCTGAGCCACAGCCAGTACGGGTTTTACTGGTCGATGTGGATGCTGTTGTTCTGGGAAGCCAAGGTCGACTTCAGCAACGCTGACCATCCGCTGCTCAATCACTGGGCGGATACCTGGAAAGCGATCCTCGATTCGCCGCGGGGCGCGCAGATCAAACAGGCACTGGATGCTGTCGTGGCGAAAAGTCAGGTGATCATCGCTCGTAAGCCTTTGGCCGAATAACCCAAGGCTGGCAGTGTTTTCTGTGGTGGTGGCTTTTGTGGCGAGGGAGCTTGCTCCCGCTCGGCTGCGAAGCAGTCGCTAGTGCTGAGAACTCGATCTGTCTGAATTAATGTGGTGGCTGGTTTTGGGGCTGCTTCACAGCCCCGCGGGAGCAAGCTCCCTCGCCACAGGTTTTGTGTACCCTGTAGACCTGTTTTTGTAGGGATCAGGGATGTGATGTCGTTCGTTATTCGTCTATCGGTATTGCTTGCCGCGTTGGTGCTCAACGGCTGCGAGCATCACGACGCACCACCACTCGATCAACAACTCTACGTCTGGCAACGGCAATGGACCCCGGCCCATGAGGCTGCGTTGCGCGATAGCCGTGCCGATTTCTCGACCTTGCGGGTGCTGGCGTTGCAGGCATTCCCGCAGGAAGGCTGGCGCCGGGCGCGGATTGATCCGGGGTTGCTCAAGCACGATGGCCGACCGCTGATTGCGGTGATTCGTCTGGATGGTCAGCTCAAGGCGCTGGATCAGGACGAGGTCATTACCCAGATCCAGCAAGTGCTCGGCGATTGGCAAACCCAAGGCCTGACCTTGGCCGGCGTGGAAATCGACCACGATGCCGGCAACGCTCGGCTGCCAGCCTATCGGGGGTTCCTCACGCAACTGCGCGCCACGCTGCCGGCATCTTTGCCGCTGAGCATCACCGCGCTGCCGGCCTGGCTCGACAGTGCTGAATTGCCCGAGCTGTTGGCGACGGTCGACAGCAGCGTGTTGCAGGTGCATGCGGTCAGTGACCCGCGTCGAGGGTTGTTCGACGCGGATCAAGCCAAACAGTGGGCCAAGGCCTGGAGCCGCATCACGGCTAAGCCGTTCTATCTGGCACTCCCGGCGTATGGCGTGGCGCTGTTGCCCGACGCCAGTGGTGCACCGGTCGTCGAAAGCGAAGTCCCCATCGAGCGGGGTGGCAAACGCCGGGAATTGCTGGCCGATCCGCTGCAATTGAGCACATTGGCGACTGAGTTGCGTCAGGATCCGCCGGCCCATCTGGCCGGCCTGATCTGGTTCCGTCTGCCACTGGCCGGTGATCGCCGCGCCTGGAGCCTGACGACACTGGGCGCCGTGGCCCGCGGTGATGCGTTGAACAGTCGCCTGAGCCTGAAACTATCCGCAGAAAACGGCCTCTATGACATCGCCATCAGCAACCAGGGCAATCTCGACAGCGACTGGCCCGAACGCCTGACGCTGGCGGTGCAAGGCTGTGATGGCGCTGATGCGCTGGCCGGTTATGCGTTGCAACAGAGCCCGGATCTGCTTACCTTCACCCGCTTGCGCGACGGTCGAATTGCGGCCGGCGGACAGCGCGCCATCGGTTGGGCACGCTGCGCAAAAATTGATCAAGGAGGTTCGAATGTTCACCCGTAACTGGCCCCGCCATCTGCTCTGCCTGAGCCTCGGTTTGCCGCTGGGTTCGGCGCTGGCCTGTGGGCCGGACTTCCCGATGCGTTTGCTGGATAACCGCGACCAGTCACTCTCTGAGCTGCCGGAAGGCAACTTCCGCTTCGAGGTCAGTCGCCTTGGGCAGGCCATCGCCGGGCTGAAAAATGCTACCGCGGCCACCAATAGCCCGGGCGACGGCTACGGCGATGCGCCGTCCTACACCGATCAACGGGACAAGGCTGAGCAGGCCGGATTGACCGTTGAGCAGCAAGCGCTGGTCAAGCAACTGCGCACGCTGACCGATGCTCATGAGGTAGAAACGCAAGGTGCGAGCCTGCCGGTTGATCTGCGGCTGTACCTGGCGGGTGCCGTGGCGTTTAGCGCGGGAGACCATCAGCTCGCTGCTGAATACTTCCAGAAAGTCTTGGCATTGCCGGCCGATCAACGACCGTTGCGCAGCACTTGGGCAGCGTATTCGTTGGGCCGGGCGCTGTATGAAATGAGCGCCGAGGCGGGCGCCGGGCCGGGCCTGTTGGCCCAGTCGCAGAAAGCCTTCGAACAGACTCGTCAGCTTAGCGTCGATGGCTTTAGCGATCCGTTGGAACTGGGCATTGCCAGCCTCGGCGAAGAAGCGCGAGTGGTTCGCACTGCGGGCGACTGGAATCGCGCTATCGAGCTTTACGCCACGCAAAACCTGCTTGGTTCTACGGTGGGTTATTCCTCGCTCAAACAATTGATGAGCGAGCTGATGGCGCTGTCTGACGATCAGTTGGCCGTGTTGCTTCAGGGTAAATCGGTGCAGCAATTGGTCACTGCATCGTTGATCAGTCGCGTTGGTTGGTCATTCGGTGATCAACCGCCGAGCGAGAAAAAGCTGATCCAGTTGCTGCAAAACAGCACCCGCGGCAGCCTGGATAACGCGGATCGATTGGCGGCGATGAATTATCAACAGGGTGATTACGCCAGCGCCAAGGCCTTTCTTGAACACGCCGGCGACG
The DNA here is from genome assembly GCF_034344865.1 of Pseudomonas sp. 10S4. Classification (NCBI taxonomy): domain Bacteria; kingdom Pseudomonadati; phylum Pseudomonadota; class Gammaproteobacteria; order Pseudomonadales; family Pseudomonadaceae; genus Pseudomonas; species Pseudomonas sp. 10S4. The sequence goes on along the minus strand of NZ_CP133774.1, from coordinate 1,716,504 downwards.
GCGGTCTGGCCTGGTGGGTACGAGCCAAACTGGCGCTGCGCGAAGGCGATAAAGCCGCCGCTGCGGATGCTTATGCGAAGGCGGCCCAGGCGTTCCCGCAGAACGAGTCCTGGGGCGAACGGCGGACCCCGGACTGGGATTTCGAAACGGTTAAGCCCAATTGCCGGGTCGAGGGTGAAAGCGCGATCCTCGCCCTGCAACGCGGCGATTACCTGCAAGCGTTCGATCAGCTCTATCGCAGTCAAGGTGTGTATTGGCTCGACGCGGCCACGGTCGCCGAGCGGGTGCTGACCGTCGATGAACTCAAGCATTATGTCGACACCCAAGTGCCGGCAGTACCGTCGCTGACTCAGCAGGAGCGTGACAACTATGTACCGCTGCCCGTGGCGGCAAGGCTGCGCGATTTGCTCGGGCGGCGGTTGTTGCGCGAAGAGCGTTACGACGAGGCGCCGGCCTATTTTGACAACGCCGAGTTACAAGCCAAGGCCACGTGGTACGGGCAGTTGCGTAAGGATGCCGAATCTAAATGGTGGCCAACTACTCGCGCGTTTTCCTACTACTACGCAGCAACTCTGGCCCGTTACGACGGGATGGCGCTGTTGGGTTACGAGATGTCCCCGGATTACGCGACGTTCGACGGTAATTACAGTCTGGAAGCTCCCGAACTCAAAGTCGGACCGCTGTTGGCCGAGGGCGAAATAAAGCGTCAGCAAGCCACGGTGGCGCAACCGGATGAGCGTTTCCATTACCGTTATGTCGCCACGGCCCTGGCCAGTAAAGCCGCCGATCATCTGCCCCGCAGCAGTCAGGCGTTTGCTTCCGTGCTGTGCAAGGCTTCCAACTGGGGCACCAGCCTGGAGGAGCAAAGCGCGTTTTATCAACGGTATGTCGAGCAGGGCCCTTACGTGGTCTGGGCCGGTGATTTCGGTCATCAATGCCAGGACCCGGACTTCCAGAATGCCGACAAACGCTACGTGACCCAGTTTGTGGATAGCCTGCGCTCGACACTTCGTCCCTACAAACGCGTGCTGCAGGTTTGCGGTGTGTTACTGGTCACGGCGACGGCTTTGCTGTTGATCAATCGCCGTCGTCGTCATAAGGCACAGTAAGGCTCAGGCCTGTTGAACAAAGGTCAGCCGCACGGCGAAACCGATCAACAGGCTGCCGAACAGCCATTGCTGCACGCGTTGGGCTGACGGGCTGCGTTGCAGCCAACGGCCCAGCGCCGCGCCGGTCAGCGCGTAGGCGCTGTCGAACAGTAAACCGGCGACCACCAGCAACACGCCAAGGGTGGCGAACTGCGCGAGCACCGGCCCGGCCTGAGGATTGATGAACTGCGGTAGCAACACCGAGCAGAACAACAGGGCTTTGGGGTTGAGCAGGTTGGTCAGCAAGCCGCGTTGGATCGACTCGCGCCAGCGTGGTTTTTCGCCGGCAGCGCTTGCCCCATTCAAGCTCGGCAGCAGGGTGGTGCGCAGGCATTGAATGCCGATCCACAACAGGTACGCGGCCCCGGCCAGGCGCACCACATCGAAGGTCCAGGGCGCAGCCTTGAACAGCGCCGCCAGCCCCAGCGCCGCCAGCGCCACATGACAACCCCGGGCAATGCCCAGGCCTATCGCCGTGGCCAGCGCCGCGCCTTTGCCCTGACGGGCACCGGTTTGCAGCAGCAGAATCATGTCCGGGCCGGGCAGCAGATACACCACCGCCAACGCCATGAAAAACAGCCAGAGTCCTGCCACGTTGCACCCCATTCGTTGTCGATTTGGTAGGGTCAGTCTAGGGCTGGAGGGCAGGGCAGGTGCTTGCGTAGTTCGCTTCTATAACCTTCTGAATTGGCATAACCTGCCACGTTATGACGTACACACCATCAGGATCTGCCAAACCATGAAACTGGATGCCTACGACCGCAAGATTCTCGCCGCCCTGCAACGGGACGGTCGGCTGAGCAATGTGCAACTGGCCGATGAGATTGGTCTGTCGGCGTCTCCGTGTTTGCGCCGGGTGCGGATGCTCGAAGAGGCGGGGGTGATTCGCGGTTACCAGGCCAACCTTGATCGTGACGAAGTGGGGCTGGGGCTGACGGTGTTTGTCGGGGTCAAGGTTGAGCGCCACAACGATGAACAGGCCGAGGCCTTTCGCGAGGCGGTGACGGCGTTGCCCGAGGTGATTTCGGCGTTTCTGGTGTCCGGGGAATCGGATTTTCTGCTGCAAGTGGTGGTGCCGGATCTGCGTGCCTACGACCGGTTTCTCACGGGGCGCCTACTGAAATTGCCGGGGGTAAGTGATATTCGCAGCAACTTTGCGATTCATACGGTGAAGACGCCGGGGGCGTTGCCGCTTGAGCATTTGCCCAGTTTATAAAGATCAAAAGATCGCAGCCTTCGGCAGCGCCTACAGGTGCGATCTTTTGATCTTTGATTTACATTTGCGTCGCCATCCCCTCCACATTCATCGCCGCCTGGCGCAACGCTTCTGAACGGGTCGGGTGCGGGTGGCAGGTCAGGGCGATGTCCTCGGCCGAGGCGCTGAACTCCATGGCCACGCAATATTCACCGATCATTTCACTGACGCTCGGGCCCACCAGATGCACGCCAAGGATTTCGTCGGTGCGCTCATCGGCCAGCACTTTGGCGAAGCCTTCGGTCTCGTGGTTGATTTTCGCCCGGCTGTTGGCGGTGAACGGGAACTTGCCGACCTTGTACGCACGACCCTCGGCCTTGAGCTGTTCTTCGGTCTTGCCGACGCTGGCCAGCTCTGGTCGGGTGTAGATCACATTGGGGATCAGGTCGTAATTGACCTCGCCGGCCTTGCCGATGATCTGCTCGATGCAGGCCATGGCTTCGTCTTCGGCCTTGTGGGCGAGCATCGGCCCGGACGTGACGTCGCCGATTACCCAGACGCCAGCGGCTTCGGTGCGGTGACCCTTGTTGGCGAGCATGCCGCGTTTGTCGGTAGCGAGGCCAACGGTTTCCAGGCCCAGGCCTTGGGTGTAAGGCCGGCGCCCGATGGCCACCAGCACGTAATCGGCTTCAAGCAATTCTGCGGTGCCACCAGCGGCGGGCTCAACGCTGAGCTGCACGCCGTTGGCCGAGGTGGTGGCGCTGGTGACTTTCGAACTCAACTTGAAGCTGATGCCTTGCTTGGTCAATGAACGTTGCAGGGTTTTGCCGGCCTCGCCATCGACGCCGGGGCAGATCCGGTCGAGAAACTCGACCACGGTCACTTGAGCGCCCAGCCGCCGCCAGACCGATCCCAATTCCAGACCGATTACTCCGGCGCCGATCACCACCAGGTGCTTCGGCACTTCGGTCAGGGACAACGCACCGGTTGAATCGAGGATGCGCTTGTTATCGATGTCCACGCCGGGCAGGGGAGTGGGCTCGGAGCCGGTGGCGATGATGATGTCTTTGGCCGTCAGCTCGGTCTTGGCGCCCTGGCTGTCAGTCACGGTGACCTTGCCCGGCCCGTCGATATGGCCCCAGCCCTTGATCCAGTCGACTTTGTTTTTGCGAAACAGAAACTCGATGCCTTTGGTCAGCCCGGTAACGCTTTCGTCCTTCTGTTTCATCATCTGGGCGAGATTAAGCGTCGGTTTGACCTCAATCCCCAGGTTGGCGAATTCCGCACCCATGGCTGCGTCGTAGAGTTCGGAAGCATGCAGCAGGGCCTTGGACGGCATGCAACCGACGTTCAGGCAGGTGCCGCCGAGGGTGGCGCGGCCTTCGACGCAAGCGGCTTTGAGGCCGAGTTGGCCGGCCCGGATCGCTGCGTTGTAACCGCCCGGGCCACCGCCCAGAATCACGACGTCATAGGTGCTCATGCTTGTACTCCTGGAGTAAAAGGGGCCGGATGGGTAAACGTAGCCGTTGATAAAAATTACGAACGTAATATGTGCGTTCCAACGTATTTAGGTCAAGGCTTCAGGTAAATGACAGGTCGAGCACTTTTAGATAGAACGATTTAGTACGGAAATTTCACCACTTTCGTTATATGGTAACGAATTGTGTCGGGTTTTGACGTTAGCAACGATAAACACTGGGGTGGTATGCAAGTCGATCTTGATGTCGATGGAACGCAAGTAGCCGGTCTGCCGCGCTTTCAGCAGGCGCTCTTTCACGGGCGACGATTGCGTCAATATGCAATCGGCCTGAGTGTCTTGGCTGGCGTGGGGCTGTTACTGGCGTTTTTCACCGGGCTGTTTGCGCCGCAGTCACTGTGGGCGGCGCTGCTGGTCAATCAGAGCGCCGGTTTGCTGGTACTCATTGCCGGTCTGCAATCGGCCTGGTGGGTGACCGAATGGCGTGCGCAGGCGATGAATCCGAGCGTGTCAGTGCCAGTGGTGGTCGACGCCGACGAAACCGTTGCGCCGGCGGGTTGGTACGAACGCTTGCTGGATCGGCTCGGGCAGCGCTGGCAGCACATGCTGGTGCAGATCGGTGCGCCGACTTTGTGGCTGGCCGGTTGGGCGCTGCTGGCGTTGTTCAGCATCGAACAGTTCTGGAACCTGGCGCTGACGCCTGCTGCTCTGGGAGTGTCGGCCAGTGTCGGCGCTGCGCTGTCACTGTTGCTGGCTTTTGGTCTGTTGGTGCTGGAACGTCAACTGGCCCAGGAAAACCTCGCCGAATGGCCGGAAGCAGGGTCGTTGGCGCAGCTGACACGTGTGGCGATTATCTGTTTGGTGCTGAGCGCGTTGTGTCTGCTGTTCGGCAATGACACCTCGGTTTGGCCGGCCCGTCTGGCGGTGCTGATCGGCTTGCTGCCGGGGCTGGTGGCCGTTGAATTGCTGCTGCGTGCGGTGCTGTCGCTGTTCAGTCCGCAGCGTGAACAACTTGAACCATCGTTGCTGGCGCGAAGCTTTGTCGCTGACATGCTGCGTTGGCCGCCACAACCGTTGCTGGCGTTGCAGCACGAATTGCACAACCGCTTCGGCATCGACCTGCGGCAAATCTGGGCCTTCACTTACATGCGCCGGGCGTTTTTTCCGGTGTTGGCGGTGGTGGCGATTGTCGGTTGGTCACTCACCGGTATTCACGAAATTGCGCTGCAAGGGCGCGGTATCTACGAACGTTTCGGCAAACCGGTGGAAGTCTTCGGCCCAGGTTTGCACGCCGGTTTGCCCTGGCCGCTGGGCCGAGTGTTGAGCGTCGAGAACGGCGTGGTCCACGAGTTGGCCACCAGCGTCGGTGAAGCATCGGCACCGGTGGTGGCTGAGCCCGCGGAAGGCCCGGCCCCGGCGATTGCCAATCGCTTGTGGGACGCCAGCCATGTGAATGACAAATCCCAAGTCATTGCCAGCAGCCGTGCCGACAAGCAGAGCTTCCAGATCGTCAACATGGACGTGCGTTTCGTCTATCGCATTGGCCTGACCGATAAAGACGCGTTGGCCGCGACTTACAACAGCGCTGATGTGCCGACGCTGATTCGCAGCACCGCCAGCCGAATTCTGGTGCACGACTTTGCTTCGCGTACCCTCGACGGTTTGCTCGGTGAAGACCGGGTAGGGCTGGGCGAAGAGATCGGCCGTGCCGTGCAGGCAGACCTGAAAAAACTCGACAGCGGCGTGGAAATTCTCGCCACGGTGGTTGAAGCGATTCATCCGCCGGCCGGTGCTGCCAATGCTTATCACGCGGTGCAAGCGGCGCAGATTGGCGCTCAAGCGTTGATCTCTCGTGAACGCGGTGCGGCAGCGGAGGCGACCAACCAGGCGCAGTTGCAGGCCAGCATTGCTCGCGATCAAGCCACTGCAAGCGCCCGTGAAATCAATGCGGCGGCGCAGGCTTCCGACCTTCGGTTCAGTGCCGAACGCAAAGCCTTCGCCAGCGCCGGCCAGGCTTTTGTGCTGGAGCAATACTTCAGCCAACTGACCCAGGGCCTGGCCAACGCCAAGTTGTTGGTTCTCGATCATCGCCTGGGCGGTAGCAGCAACGCGCCGACCATCGACCTCCGTACATTCACGCTGCCGGCTGACCCTGCGCCGGCGCGTAATACCGCTCAGCCAGGAGCCACCCATTGAGCCAGTCGCATACTCACGATCACGATGACCACACTGGCCACGATCACGGCCATGGCGGGCATCATCACGGACATCACCATCATCACCACGGTGATCCGCAGGAGGCCGGTCCATTCCCGTGGCGGCGCATGGGTTGGGCGGCGTTGCTGGTGGCGTTTGCCATCGCAGCAGCGAGCCTGGTGCAAGTGCGTTCGGGGGAGGCCACGGTGATTACCCGTTTCGGCAACCCCTCGCGGGTGTTGCTTGAGCCGGGGCTGAGCTGGCGTTGGCCGGCACCGTTCGAGGCGGCAATCCCCGTGGACTTGCGCTTGCGCACAACGTCCAGCGGTTTGCAGGATGTCGGCACCCGGGATGGTTTGCGCATCATTGTTCAGGCTTATGTGGCGTGGCAGGTACAGGGCGATCCGGACAATGTGCAGCGCTTCATGCGCGCGGTGCAGAACCAGCCCGATGAAGCGGCGCGGCAGATTCGCACCTTTGTTGGCTCGGCACTGGAAACCACGGCCAGCAGTTTTGATCTGGCGAACCTGGTCAACACTGACGCCAACCAGGTGCACATTGCCGAGTTCGAAGCGCAGTTGCGTCAGCAGATTGATCAACAGTTGCTGACCACTTACGGCGTGCGAGTGCTGCAAGTCGGCATTGAACGACTGACGCTGCCGTCTGTGACACTGACCGCTACGGTCGATCGTATGCGCGCTGAGCGTGAAACAATCGCCACCGAACGTACCGCGATAGGCAAACGCGAAGCCGCGCAAATCCGTTCCGCCGCCGAACGTGATGCGCGAATTGTGCAGGCCGATGCCACGGTGAAGGCTGCTGACATCGAAGCGCAATCTCGCGTTGAAGCTGCGCAGATTTACGGCCGCGCCTACGCTGGATCGCCGCAGCTCTACAATCTGCTGCGCTCACTCGACACCTTGGGCACTATCGTTTCGCCGGGCACCAAACTGATTTTGCGCACCGATGCAGCACCATTCCGGGTGTTGGTTGACGGTCCGCCGAGCCTCGATAACAAGTCCGGGTCGCAGCCATGAATTTGGTTCCACGTGGAACAAATGAGTTAAGCAGCCCTTGGATTCAGGCCGGGCGTCTGGCTTTTCTGGCGCTGTACGCGGTGACAGTGCTGGCCGCTTTGGCCTGGGCGTTCTCCAATGTGCGGCAGATCGACCCGCAGAATCGTGCCGTGGTTTTACACTTTGGAGCCCTGAGTCGCGTCCAGAATGCCGGTCTGTTGTTGGCGTGGCCGCGTCCGTTTGAGCAGGTGATTTTGTTGCCGGCGGCGGATCGGGTCATCGAGCGTCGAGTGGAAAATCTGTTGCGCAGCGATGTGGCGTTGCAGGCTGATCGCGTCGCCACGTTTGCCACTCCGCTCAGTGATGCACTGGCGGGCTCCGGTTATCTGCTGACCGGTGATGCCGGCGTGGTGCAACTGGATGTGCGGGTGTTTTACAAAGTCACCGAGCCGTACGCCTTCGTCCTTCAGGGCGAACATGTGCTGCCGGCACTCGATCGCTTGGTTACTCGCAGCGCCGTGGCGCTCACCGCCGCGCGCGATCTGGACACCATTCTGGTTGCACGTCCCGAACTGATCGGCGCCGATAACAAGGCTGCCGAACGTCGTGAACGCTTGCGCGGTGATCTGGTGCAAGGCATCAACCAACGCCTCGCCGAACTGACGGCGACGGGGCAGGGAATCGGTATTGAAGTTGCTCGCGTCGACGTGCAATCGAGTCTGCCCGGCCCGGCAGTAAACGCATTCAACGCCGTGCTGACCGCCGGTCAGCAAGCCGACAAAGCAGTAGCCAACGCACGTACCGAAGCCGAGAAACTCACTCAGACCGCCAACGAACAAGCCGACCGTGCCCTGCAAGTGGCGCATGCCCAAGCGAGCGAGCGACTGGCCAAAGCCTCGGCGGATACCGCGACGGTACTGAGCCTGGCCAAGGCGCAACAGCAGGGCACTGACCCGCAAATGTTGCTGCGCATTTACCGTGAGCGGATGCCGAAGATTCTCGGTCAGGCTGGCTCGGTGACCACGGTCGATCCGAAAGACGATTCCCGCCTGATCATTCAGGGAGCTGCACAATGACTGCCCACACCGCCGCCGCACCGAGCATGTTGTCCTCGGCTGAGCAACGCAGCGCTGCGCGCCAACTGACCTTGGCGATGCTCGCCCTCGGCTTGCTCGGGTTGGGTCTGATCTGGCGCTGGTTCTCTCCGGAGCAGACCGGTGTCAGTCAATTGCTGCTGGGATTCGCCTCGGTACTGGTCGCTGTGCCGGTGATGCGTTCGGCCTGGTACAGCTTGCGCTACCCGAGCCTGCACGGGATCACCGATCAACTGATCGCCCTGGCCATGCTCGGTGCCTGGGCCACCGGTGATTTGCTCACGGCAGCGTTGCTGCCGATCATCATGATTTTCGGCCATGTGCTGGAAGAGCGCAGTGTGATCGGTTCCCAGGAAGCGATTCACGCCCTCGGCAAATTGACCCGCAGCCATGCGCGCAAGCTTCAGGCGGACGGCGCCATTGTCGAAGTCGACAACGGCACGCTCAAGGCTGGTGACATTGTGGAGGTGCGCGCCGGGGATCGAGTACCGGCGGATGGTCGGGTGTTGTCCGGTCAGGCGAGTCTCGACACCGCATCAATCACCGGCGAGTCGGTGCCGTTGGAAGCGGTGGTCGGCATGGCGGTATTCGGCGGTGCGATCAACCTCGATGGCTTGCTGCGCATTGAAGTGACCCGCACTGGCAACGAGTCGACCCTCGGTAAAGTGATCGCGCTGATGCAAAGCGCCGAGCGTTCCAAACCACCAATCACCCGTTTGCTGGAACGTTACGCTGGCAGCTATATGGTGTTGGTGTTGCTGCTGGCGGCAGTGACCTGGTTTGTCACCAACGATGCCCAGGCAATGTTGGCGGTGTTGGTGGCGGCTTGCCCGTGTGCGCTGGTGCTGTCGGCACCGGCCACGGCGATTGCCGGCGTAGCAGTAGCGGCGCGTCACGGGATTCTGATTCGCAGCTCGGCGTTCCTCGAAGAGCTGGCGGACCTGACGTCACTGGTCGTGGACAAGACCGGGACGCTGACCTTTGGCACCTTGCGTCTGCAATCCATCGATAGCCCGTTGGAGGATCGCAGCCACGTGCTGAAACTCGCCGCCAGTCTTGGTTCGGCGAGCAGTCACCCGGTCAGCCGTGCGTTGGCCAGCCTGGTCACTCAGGAGCATTTCCTGCTGCTCTCGGACATTCACGAACGCCAAGGGCTGGGCGTGGTGGCAATGACGGAGCAGGGCGAGGCAGCACTCGGTCGTCCGGAGTTGTTTGCGCAGTTGGGCATCGACACTTCGGCCGTTCCGGAACACGACGGGCCGATTGCTGGGCTGGCGCTTGACGGTGAATTCCTCGCCTGGCTGTTGCTGGCGGACACGGTCAAACCTGAAGCACGCTTTGCCTTGAACGAGTTGCGCGAGCTTGGCTTGGGTCGGCAGTTGTTGCTCACGGGCGATCGACAAAGTGTCGCGCATACACTGGCTCGGGATGTCGGTATCAGCGATGTCGAAGCTCAGGCGTTGCCCGAGGACAAACTCAATCGTGTACTGACGGAAATCGGCAGTGGCTTCCGGCCGATGGTGGTCGGTGACGGCATCAACGATTCCCTGGCACTGAAGGCCGGTGTTGTCGGTGTGGCCATGGGCGCCGGCGGCGCGGATATCGCGCTGGCTTCGGCAGACATTGTGCTGATCGGCAGCGACCTGCGTCGGCTCGGTACCTGTGTACGGTTGAGTCGCCAGTGCCGGCAAACGCTGCAAGTGAACGTGATCATCGGCCTGGGTTGGACCTTGGCGATTGTCGCCTTCGCAGCTTTCGGTTGGCTGGGTGCGGCGGGAGCGATGATTGCGGCGTTGCTGCACAACCTGAGCACCTTGCTGGTGTTGGGCAACGCCGGGCGTTTGCTGCGGTTTCAGGAGCCTTTGCTCAAGCTCAAAGACGAAGTTTGAGTCCGCCGCGAGTGAAGGCTCTAAACCGGGAGCTTACGGCGCCAGCAACTTTTTAGAACTGTGCGCCCACATCGTAGTCATCTAGGTGTGGGCCATTTGTTTTTTAGGTCGCGACGGCTGTCTCGAGCGCCGCGAGTTATAGAAAAAGGCTATTAATTCGATAGCCAGCTAATTTTCTAAGATGGTCTACCCTCAGATCAGACGTCTGAAATAAGGGGGATTATCCATGCTCGCGCAACTTCCACCGGCCTTACAGAATCTGCAGCTACCGCTTCGCCTGCGACTCTGGGACGGCCATGAATTCAATCTGGGGCCGACGCCCAGCGTCACTATTGTGGTCAAGGACCCGCAACTGGTTTCCCAGTTCACGCATCCTAGCCTCGACTTGTTGGGGGCGGCATTTGTCGAAGGCAAACTTGAGCTGGAAGGCTCAATCAGCGATGTGATCCGCGTCTGTGATGAGTGGAGCCAGGCCATGTTGGGTGACGCCGACAGTCAGCCGGTGCGCCTCGTCCACGACAAGGAAACCGACGCCAAAGCGATTTCCTATCACTACGACCTTTCCAACGCGTTTTACCAGCTGTGGCTCGACAGCGACATGGCGTATTCCTGCGCCTATTTCGAGACCGGCAGCGAGACGCTGGAACAAGCCCAGCAAGCCAAATTCCGGCATCTGTGCCGCAAGCTGCGCCTGCAACCGGGCGATTACTTGCTGGATGTGGGTTGCGGCTGGGGCGGGTTGGCGCGGTATGCGGCCCGGGAATTCGGCGCGAAGGTGTTCGGTATTACCCTTAGCAAAGAGCAACTGGCCCTGGCCCGTGAACGGGTTAAAGAAGAAGGGCTGGAAGATCTGGTTGAACTGCAACTGCTCGACTACCGCGATTTGCCGCAGGACGGGCGTTTCGACAAGGTGGTCAGCGTTGGCATGTTCGAGCACGTCGGCCATGCGAACCTGACCGAGTACTGCAAGGTCCTGTTCGGCGCGGTGAAGGAGGGAGGTCTGGTGATGAACCACGGGATCACCGCCAAGCACACTGACGGCCGACCTGTCGGACGCGGTGCCGGTGATTTCATCGAGAAGTACGTGTTCCCCAACGGCGAGCTGCCACACCTTTCAATGATCTCTGCCGAGATCAGCGAAGTGGGGTTGGAAATCGTCGATGTCGAGAGTCTGCGCCTGCATTACGCGCGTACCCTCGATCACTGGAGCGAACGCCTGGAAGACAACCTGGAAGCTGCCGCCAAACAGGTGCCGGAACAGACGCTACGGATCTGGCGGCTGTACCTGGCCGGTTGCGCTTACGCGTTCGCCAAAGGCTGGATCAACCTGCACCAGATCCTCGCGGTGAAAGCACACCCGGACGGCAGTCATGAACTGCCTTGGACCCGGGACGACATCTACACGCCTTAAAGGATCGGTGAAATCAGCCGGGCGACCCGCATGCCGACTTGTTGCAGGCGGTGGGTCTCCCGGCTTTCTTCTTTGGCGATCTCGTGGGCCTGGTCGAAATCATCGTTGAGCATTTGTTCCACCTCGGCGGCGAACACGCTGTCTACGGTCAACAACATCACTTCGAAATTCAGCCGGAACGAGCGGTTGTCCAGGTTGGCGCTGCCGATGGCGCTGATTTCGCTGTCGATCAACACCACTTTCTGATGCAGGAATCCGGGCTGATAACGGAACACCCGCACGCCTGCGCGAACGGCTTCGAACGCGTAGAGACTGGACGCGGCATAGACGATCCGGTGATCCGGGCGCGACGGCAGCAGCAATCGCACGTCCACACCGCGCAGTACCGCCAGGCGTAAAGCGGCGAATACCGCTTCGTCCGGAATGAAGTAAGGACTGGTGATCCACACCCGCTCAGTCGCCGCGTGAATGGCTTCGACGAAGAACAGCGAACAGGTTTCGTAGGAATCCGCCGGGCCGCTGGCGAGCAATTGGCACAGCACGCCGTCGTCCGGGTACACGTCCGGCAGGATCAGCGGCGGCAGTGAACGCGCGGCCCAGAACCAGTCTTCAGCAAAAGATTCCTGCATGCTGGCCACCACCGGCCCGCGCACTTGCACGTGAGTATCGCGCCATGGCGCCAGGGGCGGTTTCTCGCCCATGTATTCGTCACCAACGTTGTGGCCGCCGACGAAACCCAGCACGCCGTCGACCACGACGATCTTGCGATGGTTACGGAAGTTGACCTGGAACCGGTTGAGCCAGCCGCTGCGGGTGGCGAACGCCTTGACCTCGACGCCAGCATCGCGCAACGGCTGCACGTAGCTATGGGGCAACGAGTGGCTGCCAATACGGTCGTACAGCAGATAAATCGCCACGCCTTCGGCGGCTTTTTTCAGCAATAGGGTTTGCAGGCGTTGGCCGAGCCGGTCGTCGTGGATGATGAAAAACTGGATCAGCACCGCTTCTTTTGCGTGGTTGATGGCATCGAAGATCGCCTCGAAGGTGGCTGTTCCGTTGATCAGCAGGCGCACTTCGTTGTTAGCCAGGCACGGCATGCGCCCCAGTTTTGGCATCGCCCTCAAGGACGCGTAGGCATTCGACGCGCGAGCGGTCAGGGCTTCTTCGACCCAGGGTCGCCAATTCAGCTCGGAAATGGCCTTGCGCATTTCTTCGTTGGCCTGGCGCCGGGCCTTGATGTAACCGTCGAAGGTGCTACGACCGAAGACCAGGTACGGAATAAGCGTGAGGTAGGGAATAAACAGCAACGACAGGGCCCAGGCGATCGAGCCTTGGGCGGTTCGAACGGTCAACACGGCGTGGATGGCGGCGATCAGGCCCAGCGAGTGCAGTAGCGCAATCATGTAACCGAAAATATGCGGTCCAAAATAATCCATGGGGCAACCTTGCTCCTGAAGATTCAATGCGTAAAAGACCATGTTCCGTGCAGAATGTCGCTATTTAATTGGCCCATGAACCGAAGCACATGGCTGACGTCTAACGGCCACTATTGATCAGGAGTTACTCGATGAACGTTCGTCTGCTGGGTTTGGCCATGGCCCTTGGTTTGTCCCTTCCTGTGGCCGCTCAGGCGCAGATGCTGCAGCCGGGTTTGTGGGAATTGACCTCGAGCAACATGAAGGTTGATAACCAGGACCTGCCGGATCTGCAATTGATCCTTGGCCAGCTGCAAAGCCAGATGACCCCGGAACAACGGGCGCAACTGGAGAAGCAGGGCATCACCATGGGCGGCAAAGGGATTCGGGCGTGCCTGACTCAAGCCCAGGTGGCGTCCGACAACATTCCGCTGACGGACCCGCAATCGGGTTGCAAGCAGGAAATTACCGACCGTAACGGCAACCAGTGGAAATTCCGCTTCAGCTGCCCGAAAGCGCAAGGCGCGGGTGTGGCGACGTTCCTCAGTGATCGTGAGTTCACTACCAAGGTTAACGGTACGTTCAACGCCACCGGCATTCAGCAAAAGGGTAGCCTCGATACGCGTGCGGTGTGGTTGGGGCAGGATTGCGGGACTGTGAAGCCCAGAGCCTAAAAGCTTCGCGGGCAAGCCTCGCTCCTACAGGTGATCAGCAATCCGTAGGAGCGAGGCTTGCTCGCGAAGGCGTCCTTTCAAACCCCACAATCCTTGGGATGCAAAAACCCACACACCTCATCAATCCTCATCCGCCCGAAATCCTCCCCGCTGCAACTGCGCACGCTGACAAACCCGCCATCCATTTCTTTCTCTCCGACCACCAACAGGTACGGCACGCTCCGTTCGCTGTGCGCGCGAATCTTGTAGGCGATTTTCTCGTTACGCAGATCCGCAAGGGCACGCACGCCGCTGCGCCGCAGTTCCTCGGTCACCGATTGGGTGTACGCGATCTGGCGCTCGTCGATGTTCACCACCATCACTTGGGGCGGTGCTCGCCAATGGTCCAACTCCTGCTGGCTGGACCAGCAAGTGCCATAAATCCGTTGCAGCGAATTGCCGCCGACATGATCCAGAGCGAAGGCTTGCAGCACCTTTGTGGCGGGAACATGTGGACCGTTGGTCAAGTACTCGGCGTCTCCCAGCCGATACACCGACAAGCGTTCGGTGGATGACAGGTCCCGGCATCGGATGGAATGGTTGGTCGCCGCGAGCATGCGCATGCGCATTTCGATCTGTGGCAGATCATCGAGCGATAACATCCGCTCCATCGCAAACTCATAAAAGAACCCGTCACCCAGCGCCGAGCCCTTCAGCAACAGCACATTCGGATGCAACTGTTTGACTGCCATGGCCAGCATCAGCGCACAGGAACGGCGAACGATCTCCAGTCCATCAGGTTCCCGAGGCGTGACAATACTGACCCGCGCATCACCCTGAATCATGAATCCACAGTCCACCAACACACCGTCGACCCGACCGGCGACTGCCGCTTGGGCCAGCGCGAGCCCGATACTCGCCGCCACTTCGAACACGGACAGTGGCTGATCGTATTCACGCAATGAGCCGTCGGGCAGGGTGATGTGGATCATGGTGGGTGTTCTCGGCAGTGGCGTTAGCGCATGAAGCGCAGGGGCAGTCCCTGACAGCTGTCATGTAGACGATTGGCGTGCCAGGCAATTTGCCCCGATACCAGGGTGGTACTGACGCTGTGGCGAAAATGGTGTTGGGCGAAGGGCGTCCAGCCGCATTGAGAGAGGATCGGTTGTAGGGAAACGGCGACGCCGTCGGGCTCGGGTTTGATCAGAACAAGATCAGCCCAATAGCCTTCGCGCAGATAACCGCGGTCGGGGATGGCGAACAGATCGGCAACCCGGTGACTGGTTTTGGCCACGAGGGTGGCGATTGGCAGCACTTCATCAGCGACCAATTCCAGCAGCGCGGGCAGGGCGTGTTGCACCAGCGGCAGACCGGACGGCGCCTGACTGTAAGGCCGGTGCTTTTCGGCCCACGTATGGGGCGCATGATCGCTGCCGATGACATCCAGTCGGTTGCTCAGCAGGGCTTGGCGCAATGCGTCGCGGTCGGTCCGGGATTTGATCGCCGGGTTGCACTTGATCAGGTTGCCCAGACGCGGGTAGTCGCGATCGTCGAACAGCAAATGATGCAGACAGACTTCGGCGGTGATGTGTTTCTGCGCCAGTGGTTTGTCTTCGAACAAAGCTAGCTCGCGCTCCGTGGTCAGGTGCAAAACGTGCAGACGAGTGCCATGACGCTTGGCCAGGTCCACGGCCAATGAGGAGGAACGAAAGCAGGCCTCGGCATTGCGGATCAGTGGATGGGCCTCGGCAGAAATGCGTTCGCCGTACAGCGCTCGCAGGGTCGCGGCATTCGCATCGATGCTCGGTGTGTGTTCGCAATGGGCCAGCAGAATCGTCGGCACCTCGGCGAACAGCCGCTCGAGAATCCGCGGATCGTCCACCAGCATGTTGCCGGTGGACGCGCCCATGAACACTTTCACCCCGGCGACTTCGCAAGGATTGAGCGCGGCAACGGTGTCGAGGTTGTCGTTGCTCACACCGAAGTGAAAGCCGTAGTTGGCCACCGAATTGATCGCCGCTCGACGCTTTTTATCGGCGAGTGCTTCGAAGGTAAGGGTGGCCGGATTGGTGTTCGGCATGTCCATGAAGCTGGTGATGCCACCAGCCACGGCGGCTCGGGATTCTGTGTAAAAGCTGCCCTTGTCCGGCGCTCCAGGATCTCGGAAATGCACCTGGTCATCAATCATCCCCGGCAGCAACCACTGACCGAGCGCGTCGATTTCCACGCTTGCCGTTTCGCCTTCGATGCTGCTGGCGATCTTGACGATTCGGCCATTGCTCACTAGCAGGTCGCCGTCAAACGCGCGACCTTCGTTCACCAACCGGGCATTGCGAATCAGCACGCTGCTCATAGTCAGAACTCGTTCTGCAGTGCTTTGTAGCCGCGCACCAGATCGACGTTGGTGCGCGCCACATCTTCGGAAAACTCCGAGGCACTGACGCTCACCGGCGGAAACTGCGACAGGTCGGTGCCGGGGCCGATACGCGTAGTGGACGGCACGTAGAAGGCATCGGGCAAGTCCCGGCCGTCGACTACCGAGTTGTGCCGCACCACGCAGCCATTCCCGACGACGCAGTTGAACAGCACGCTGTTGAAACCGATGAACACCCGGTTGCCGACGGTGCATGGGCCATGAACGATGGAGCGGTGGGCGATGGAACTGAACTCGCCGATGGTCACCGCCGCGCCGGATTTGGAGTGGATGACCACGCCGTCCTGAATGTTCGAGTTGGCGCCGATGGTGATCGGCTCCATCTCGCCCGAGGCATCGACTTCGTCGGCACGAATCACCGCGTAGGGACCGACGAAGACGTTCTCGCCGATCACCACTTTGCCGCAGATGATCGCGGTTTTATCCACGTACGCGGACTCCGCAATCACCGGAAGATCACCTGAGGGATTCTTTCGGATCATGGCTTGCTCAACGCGTCGTACAGGGTGTTGAGGTTGTACTCGAACAGCCCGGCGAAAGTGCTGGCCGGGCCGCTTGCCGCGAGTGCATCGGAGTACAACGTGCCACCGATATGCGCACCGCTTTCATCGGCAATTTGCTTCAGCAAGCGAGCATCCTTGATGTTTTCCATGAACACCGCTTTGACCTTGGCCTGGCGAATCTGGGTGATCAGTGCAGCCACTTCCGCAGCGGAAGGTTCGCGCTCGGTGGACAGACCTTGAGGGGCCATGAAGTCGATACCGTAGGCTTGGCCGAGATAACCGAACGCGTCATGGGAGGTGACGATCTTGCGGTTACCTGGTGGCAGCGAGCCGAGCTTGGCTTTGGCTTCGGCGAGCAGGGCGTAGATCTGTTTCAGGTAGGCCTGACTGTTGCGCTGGTAGTCAGCTTTGTTCGCCGGGTCGGCGGCAATCAGTGCCTTGGTGATGTTGGCGATGTACAACTCGGTGTTCGCCAGGTTGTGCCAGGCGTGTGGGTCGGGAATTGTTTCGCCGTCTTCATCCAGCGAGCGTGGAATTACACCGTGGCTGGCGCTGATCACCGGGGCTTTTGTTTCCGTACTGGTCACCAGACGATCCAGCCATGGCTCGAAACCGAGGCCATTCTTGATGATGAGTTTGGCCTGGAGCAGCGCTTTGGCATCGTCCGGGGTCGGCTCGTAGGTATGGGCATCGGCGTCCGGGCCGACCATGTTGGTGATCTGGATATGGTCGCCGCCAACCTGATGGGTCATGTCGGCGAGGATGCTGAAGCTGGTGACCACCTGCAGTTTTTCAGCGGCAGACACGGACATCGACAGCATCAAACTGAACAGCACGAGTAAAGCGCGCATCGGGAAACACCTCATTGGGATGTGAGCAAAGGCGGGCGGCGCAGCAAGCCGTGCACCGGACCGAACACCACGGACAGCAGATACAAACCGCCAGCCACCAGCACGATGGCCGGGCCGCTGGGCAGCGAGTAGTAGAACGACAGCAGTAAACCGAACCACACCGAGAGGCAGCCGAGCACGGCGGCGATGGCCATCAGCGCCGGTAAACGGCGACTCCAGAATCGTGAGGCGGCGGCCGGCAACATCATCAAACCGACCACCATCAGCGCGCCGATGGCCTGGAATCCGATCACCAGGTTCAGCACCACCAGGGTCAAAAACACTCCGTGAGCAAGTGGTCCGAGACGGCTGACGGTTTGCAGGAACAGTGGGTCGAGGGTGTCGAGTAACAGCGGTTTGTAGATCAGCGCCATGGCAATCAGGCTGAAGCCGGAGACCCAGAGCATGCCGGTCAATGTCGGGCCATCGACCGCCAGCGCCGAGCCGAACAACAGGTGCAGAAGGTCCAGACGCTTGCCGGCGATGCCGAGGATCAGCACGCCGCTGGCCAGGGAGATCGGATAGATCGCGGCGAGGCTGGCGTCTTCGCGCAGGCCGGTGCGGCGGGTGATCCACGCGGCGAGCCCGGCCATGCTCAGGCCTGCGCCGAGGCCACCAATCGTTAGCGCCGGAAGACTCAGGCCGGCGAACCAGAAGCCCAACGCGGCGCCGGGCAAGATGCCGTGAGCGACCGCATCGCCGATCAGACTCATGCGGCGCAGGATCAGAAACACGCCAAGCGGCGCGGTACTGCACGCGAGGACCAGACCGCCGAGCAATGCCCGGCGCATGAACACGAACTCTTGGAACGGTTGCCAAAGGTGTGCGGCGGCGATCATCAGGCCACCTGCGTTTGGGGTTGTTGGCGGATTAGTTCGGTGCTGAGTCCTAGCGTGCAGCCGCTGCTTTTAATCAGCAGGGTTTGTGGGATGTGTTGGCGAACGGCGGCGAGGTCATGGCACACGACGACCAGGGTTCGACCTTCGGCATGCCAGGCGTGGATATTTTTCCAGAGCAATTCCTGACCGAGTTCATCGAGGGCGGCGTGGGGTTCATCAAGTAACAGCAAAGGCGCTTCGGCGAGACTCAATCGAGCGAGCAGGGCGCGTTGCAGTTCACCGCCGGAAAGCGCCATCAGCGGGCGGTGCTCCAGACCGGTCAGGCACCAGTTATCAAGGACGGCTTTGAGTCGCTGGTTACGGATCTCTGGAGGTTGCTTGCTGCCCCAGAACCCAGCGGCTACTAACTCTTGCAGACTGATGGGGAATTGGCGGTCCAGGTGTTGTTGCTGAGGCAGAAACGAGAGACCGCCCTTGCGTGGAACGTCCAGGACGATTTTGCCGGCCAGTGGTTTTTGCAGGCCGGCGATGACTTTCAGCAGGCTACTTTTGCCGGAGCCGTTGGCGCCGATTACGGCGGTCAGGCTTCCTTTGGGTAGCTCGAAATCCACGGCGGGTGTGAGCGGTTGGCCGGGCGCGCCCCAGCGTAGGGATTGGCAGCGGATCATGCGGCTGCCTCCCAGTTCCAGCGACTTTCAGCCACGGCGTCGTGAGCGTGAAGGCTTTCGGCATGGACGACTCGGACGTGGAATCCATTGATACCAGGTGAGCGTTTCAGGGCCAGGTTCAAGCGTCGCGCGGCGTCTTCGCAGAACATCAGGTTTTGACCGTTGGCCAAGGCGAAGGCTTGTTCGTCAGCGCGTTTCACTGCGGTTTGCACGGCTGTGCCGAGGGCGGCTTCCGCGTCGTTGATGAGGGCGATTAATGGCAAGTCGTCGAGATAGTCATCCAGGCGCAGCTGCAAATGAGCAGTGCTGCGTTGACTGTGAGGCGTTGCGACGATGCCCTTTGTGGAACCGAGCCAGGCCAGAACATCGGCATGCAGCAGTGGTGTATTGGCGAAATCATCGAGGAATTGTTGTTGGATGAGTTGGCGCGACAACGCTGCGGAACACGGGCAAGTCGAGGAATAAGGCACGTCTATTTTTAGTTCCACGTGGAACATATCGTTTTTCAATCGAGCTTCGATGCTTGCCGGATAGGTTTTCCAACCGGCTAAAGGACTGACAAGCGCGGGTCTTTTGAGCAATAAATCGGTGTGAACTTTCAGGTAAGCAGTGGAGGACAATCCTTCATGGCTGTCGAGAAAACGCTGCAAAACTCTGCGCAGTAATGCCGGCGTCAGGCTCTCCTGCTCAAGCATTTCCAACGCCAGATATAGACGAGACATGTGAATGCCACGCGCGTCACCATCGTCGAGACTCACGCCGGCATCAGCCTTTGCGCTCAGCCGTTGGCCATCAAATAAAACAGGAAGAGCAATGCCGCACATGCCCACCCACTCCAGTGGAAGGGCTTGGCGTTCGGCCTGCGCGGCGATATCCGGCAGAGTCAGCGCATTCATGAGCAGGTCCATCGTGGGAGTTGATTTGGCATGTTATATTATTACATCTAAATCGACGATGCCTTTTTCGCGAGCGGGCTTTCACCATGCACAGACGTCACTTGCTCAACTTGATTCTGGCCAGCGCGGCCTTCGCTTTACCCTTTGGTGTTTCGGCCACGCAGATTCGCAACGCACGGCTCTGGCGTTCGGATGACAAGCTGCGATTGGTGTTCGATCTGAGCGGACCGGTGCAGTACAAAACTTTTTCCTTGAGCGCACCCGAGCGGCTGATCATCGATCTGAGTGGCGCGAATCTCAGCGGTGATTTCAGTCAGTTGGCGCTGAACAACACGGTGATCCGCTCCATTCGTTCCGGTCATTACGGTCAGGGTGATACGCGGATCGTCCTCGACCTCAGCGGGCCGGTGCAGCTCAACAGCTTTCTGCTGCCGCCACAGGATGGGCAGGGCCATCGACTGGTGCTCGATCTCAAGACCGCCGGGCCACTACAAATCGCGGCGGCGCCAATCCGTGAACCGATCATCGATAAGGCTCACCCCAAGCGCGACATCATCGTAGTGGTCGACCCCGGTCACGGTGGCAAAGACCCAGGCGCGGTCGGCGCCAAAGGTGAGCGAGAAAAAGACGTGGTGCTGTCGATTGCGCAGTTGCTGGCCAAGCGACTGAAGCGCGAGAAGGGCTATGACGTGAAACTGGTGCGCAATGACGACTTCTTCGTTCCGCTGCGCAAACGCGTGGAGATCGCCCGCAAACACAACGCCGACATGTTCATCTCGGTGCATGCCGATGCCGCACCACGGCTCACAGCGTCCGGCGCGTCGGTGTATTGCCTGTCTGAAGGTGGCGCGACCTCGGCCACGGCAAGGTTTATGGCGGAGCGGGAGAACGGCGCGGATCTTTTAGGCGCCACGAGCCTGCTCAATCTCAAGGACAAGGACCCGATGCTCGCCGGGGTGATTCTCGACATGTCGATGAACGCGACCATTGCCGCCAGTTTGCAGCTGGGCAGCACCGTGCTTGGCAGCCTGGCGGGCATCACCACGCTGCATCAGAAGCGCGTGGAACAGGCTGGATTTGCCGTGCTGAAGTCGCCGGACGTGCCGTCGATCCTAGTGGAAACCGGCTTCATCTCGAACGCCCGCGACAGTCAGCGGCTGGTCACCGCGCGGCATCAGCAAGCCGTGGCTGACGGTTTGTTCGAAGGTCTACAGCGCTATTTTCAGAAGAACCCGCCGCTCAACAGCTACGTTGCCTGGCAGCAGGAGCAGAAAAAGCCCAGGTCTAGCAGACGGCAATCCGGCTACAGGTGAATTTGCCGCTGCTGCCCCCGGAGCTGGAAAACCGATTGATGGTGGTCCAGCCAACACGGCGGGTGTAGCCGACCCAGGCTTCGCCATCGGAGGCGAGGCCGGTGAAAAACGTCAGTTGCCCGTAGCGACTGCTGGTCTGCGCCCAATAACGTTTGCCGGCCACCTCAAAGCCGCGCAGATAAATCGTGCTACCGACGGTGTTGACGCTGTAGGCGTTGCCGTCATGGTCGACACACGCGAGCAGATTGGCGCTGCGGGTGCACTTGGCAAGGGTCGGGATTTGTCCCCAGGCATCGACGGTGATCAATAGCGAAAGACTCAGCAGCGCGCACTTCAGGGCGTTTCCCATGGCATTTCTCAAGGATCGAACGGGCTCAAGCATCGTGCTCTTTGTCGTGACGAACAAGAGGGGAGTGGTTTATTTGTGTTGTTATACTATAACATTAAAACACGCCCGCCCTTGTGACCCTCCCATGACTGAACAAGAACTCTTGGCTCAACTCGCCGCCGATTACATGAACGACGCCCAGCAAGGTTTCTTCCGTGACCTGTTGCTGGCTCAACGCAGCGAACTGCAAGCGCGCATTGCCGGTGAGTTCGACATATTGCGCGAACAGGAACCCAACAGCGATCCCGCTGACGTTGGCAGCGCCGAAGAGCAGCGCCAATGGCAACTGCGCCTGCTGGAGCGGGAAAAGAAGCTCCTGGACAAGATCGACGAAGCCCTGGAACACCTGGCCCGCGGCGAATACGGCTGGTGCCGCGAAACCGGCGAGCCGATTGGCCTCAAGCGCTTGCTGCTGCGGCCCACCGCCACACTGAGTATCGAAGCCAAAGAACGTGAAGAGCTGCGCGAACGCCATCAACGGGCGATTTGACCGGCCACATCCTGTGAGGAATACCTGATGCCCAATCGTCTCCCTGTGACCGTTTTGTCGGGCTTTCTCGGCGCTGGCAAGAGTACGTTGCTCAATTACGTACTACGTAACCGAGAGAACCTGCGTGTTGCCGTGATCGTCAACGATATGAGCGAGATCAACATCGATGGCAGCGAAGTTCAGCGCGATGTCAGCCTGAACCGTGCCGAAGAGAAACTCGTGGAAATGAGCAACGGCTGCATTTGCTGCACCTTGCGCGAAGATTTGCTGGAGGAAGTCAGCAAACTCGCCAAGGACGGTCGTTTTGATTACTTGTTGATCGAATCCACCGGCATTTCCGAACCGCTACCAGTGGCGGAAACCTTTACCTTCCGCGACGAAGAAGGCCAAAGCCTGGCGGACATTGCCCGGCTCGACACCATGGTCACGGTGGTCGACGGGATGAACTTCCTGCTCGACTACCAGGCCGCCGAGAGCCTAGCGTCCCGGGGCGAAACCCTGGGCGAAGAGGATGAGCGTTCGATCACTGACTTGCTGATCGAGCAGATCGAATTCGCCGACGTGATCCTGATCAGCAAGATCGACTTGATCAGCAGCAGCGAGCGTCAGGAACTGATCGCGATCCTCGAGCGGCTCAACTCCCAAGCGGAAATCATCCCGATGGTCATGGGCGAAGTACCGCTCAAGAAGATCCTCAACACCGGTCGCTTCGACTTCGAAAAAGCCGCCCAGGCCCCAGGCTGGCTTCAGGAACTACGCGGCGAGCACGTGCCGGAAACCGAAGAATACGGCATCGCCTCCACGGCCTATCGCGCGCGCCGACCATTCCATCCCCAGCGCTTTTTCAGCTTCATCGATCGCCCATGGGTGAACGGCAAACTGCTGCGCTCCAAGGGCTTTTTCTGGCTGGCCAGCAAGCACATGGACGCCGGTAGCTGGTCACAGGCCGGCGGCTTGATGCGCCATGGCTTCGCCGGACGCTGGTGGCGTTTCGTGCCGAAAACCCAATGGCCGCAGGATGAAGAAAGCACTGCCGGGATCATGGAAAACTGGACGGCGTCCACGGGTGATTGCCGTCAGGAACTGGTGTTCATCGGTCAGAACATCGACTTTGCACAGCTCACCGCCGAACTCGATAGCTGCCTGCTGACCGACGATGAAATGGCCCAAGGCATCGAGGGTTGGCGCCTGCTGCCAGACCCGTTCGGCCCCTGGCACGAAGAGGCCGCCTGATGCTCACACTCACCCCTGTGGGAGCGGGCTTGCTCGCGAAGGCGCCAGTACGGACACCACGCCAACACCGCGGAGCAACCCCAAAAGTCCTGACAAAAATTCTCCACGACGACGCCAATCTCGCCGTCTGGCGGCGCCAACTCCCGTTACACATCGCGGATTTCGCCAGTTTACTTCTGTCCCTGAACGAACCACTGGCGGAGTCCCTGTCCCTGGACATCGCCAATGAAGACGCCGAGCCCAACCTCAAAGGACTGGCCTCAGGCTTCAGCGATCTGGAAGGCTACGAAGGCTTCATCACCGACGTCTCCTGGCTGGTCAGCGCATTCGCCTGCTTACTCGGCGCCAAGCACATCGGCCTGCGCCTTCGGGTGCTGGAGACTGCCATGTGTCCACGCTTTCACGTCGATCACGTACCTGTGCGGCTGATCACCACTTACGCCGGCATTGGCAGCCAATGGCTGAAAGAAGGGGCGATGGATCGCCGGCAACTGGGCAAACCCGAGGCAGAACCCCAGTCGCAGATCCAGCAAATCAACAGCGGTGACGTGGCGCTGTTAAAAGGGGAGAAGTGGCATGGCAATGAAGGCTTCGGCCTGATCCACCGCTCGCCGCAACCGGCGCCGGGCGAGCGCCGGTTAATCCTGACGCTCGACTGGCTGAGCTAGTGGCTCAAGGTTTGAGCCAGTTTCCCTGGCTCTGCGCCTCGCAAAACGGTTTCAAATACGCCGCATCGGTGGCCACGCCGTAATAGTGAATATCCTGGCGGTAAGGCATATTGGCGACTTGGGCGTTGCTGCACACGCCGAAGGCGCCGGTGGGGCATTGGTCGACGTATTGCACCTCGACTTTCTGACCGGGAAGGTTCGGCTGGCAGAAACCGTCGGCGAACAGTTTCTCCGGGATGTTGCGGTTCTGCTGGCAGACTTTCACGTCGAGCCGTTCCGCCGTGCTATGTACTACGCACGCTTGGGCCAACGCCTCGCCCGACCCCAGCGCCAGCAGCAACGACAATCCCATCAACCGCATCCCTTACCTCCTCAGAAAACTTCGACCATGTTGCAGAACATTCCCACCCACGTCATCGCCGGCCCGTTGGGCTCCGGCAAGACCAGCCTGATCAAGCATCTGCTGGCCCAGCGCCCGGCGAATGAACGCTGGGCGGTGCTGATCAACGAGTTCGGCCAGATCGGCCTCGACGCCGCTCTGCTGACCCAGGACAGCGATGGTATCGCACTGGGTGAAGTGGCCGGCGGCTGTTTGTGTTGCGTGAATGGTGCGCCGTTTCAGATCGGCCTCGGGCGGTTGCTGCGCAAGGCGCGGCCGGATCGGTTGTTTATCGAACCCTCCGGGCTGGGGCATCCGGCCCAGTTGCTGCGGCAGTTGAGCGAGGCGCCGTGGCAAGGTGTGCTGGCGGTTCAGCCGTGTGTTCTGGTGCTTGATGCCCAGGCGCTAGCTGCCGGAAAACCGCTGCCGGCGGCGCAACAGGAGGCGTTGAACAGCGCGGGTCTGTTGCTGCTGAACAAGTCAGAAGGTCTTGATGAGGATGATCGTCAGCGGATTGTTGCGCAGTTGCCGGATCGCCCGATGTTCTGGACGCAGCAAGCGGTCATGCCGTTGAGCGAATTGCCGGGGCTTGGGAGTCAGGCGGTTACGGGTGTGGATAACTTCATCGTCCCCAAGGGATTGGCGCAGATGCCGGCTATCTGGACCGATGCCGCGCTGCCGATTTGCTTGAGTCAGGCGCAGGAGGGTGGCTGGAGCATTGGTTGGCGTTGGCATCCGAGTCAGACATTCGATGCCGCACTCGTTGGTCAGTGGCTTGAAAGTCTTGCCTGGCGGCGGGCGAAGCTGGTTATCCACAGCGTCAACGGTTGGGTTTCAGCGAATGCGGTGGATAACTCGGTGCTGGATTGGCGGCCGAGTGAGTGGCGACAGGATTCGCGGATTGAGTTGATTTTTAGTGAGTCGCAGGATGTGAGCGAATTACAGAAAGGCTTGGCCGGGTGCCGGTAATTGCGCAGTCTTTGAGGCCGTCTTCGCGAGCAAGCCCGCTCCCACATTGGATCTGCGTCGTTCACAAAACCAATGTGGGAGCGGGCTTGCTCGCGAATGGTTTAACTGACGACATAAATCTTCATGGCCGCCACTTCGTGTGTTCCTGCCGCCATTGGCTCAGCTCAATGACTTCCGCACGAGGCCTCACCACATCAACCACCGCTGGGGTGTCGTCAAACGGCATCGGGTAGGGCGCCAGTTCGATCTGCGCGCTGTGCGCACCGAATTGGGTGATGGTCCCGTTATGACGGGTCTCGCCGGTCACGGTGAATTCAAAGTTATACACCCGCGCCAGGCGTCGGCGACCGTTCGCGTCTTTGATAAAACCGATTTTTTCAACGCCACGTTGCCGTCCAGCAGCTCGATCTGGAGCTTGGCGCAATGCTGTTTGACCCGCTCCAGCGCACGTTCGCGCAAGCCGTGGTTGTGCCACAGCCACGCGGCGCCGGTGGCGAGCAGCATCAGCACGAAGATATTTCCGAGGGTCAGCATCAACAGGGTGCTCCAACAAGATAGTGCCAGCTTAACTGCGTCGCTGGTCTGTCGTACAGGCTGCGTTTAGTCGCATACTGCGCGGCTCGAATTTCATTCGTTTTACGGAAAACTCACCGCATGAAACGTACGCCCCATCTGCTCGCCATCCAGTCCCACGTGGTGTTCGGCCACGCCGGTAACAGCGCCGCGGTTTTCCCGATGCAGCGGGTCGGGGTGAATGTCTGGCCGCTCAACACCGTGCAGTTCTCCAACCACACGCAATACGGGCAGTGGGCAGGTGAAATACTGCCACCGCATCAGATTCCCGAGCTGGTGGAAGGCATCGCGGCGATTGGTGAGCTGGGCAACTGCGATGCGGTGTTGTCGGGTTATCTCGGCAGTGCGGCCCAGGGCCGGGCGATCCTTACGGGCGTGGCGCGGATCAAGTCGATCAACCCCAAGGCGTTGTATTTGTGCGATCCGGTGATGGGACACCCGGAGAAGGGCTGCAGTGTGCCGGTCGAGGTCAGTGACTTCCTGTTGGAGGAAGCGGCGGCCGTCGCCGACTTCATGTGCCCGAATCAGCTGGAGCTGGACAGCTTCTCAGGGCGCAAACCGCAGTCGTTGTTCGATTGCCTGGCCATGGCGCGAGCGCTGATGGCGCGTGGGCCGAAGGCTGTGCTGGTCAAGCATCTGGACTATCCCGGCAAACCTGAAGAGGTTTTCGAGATGCTGCTGGTGACCGCTGAAGGGAGTTGGCACCTGCGTCGGCCATTGTTGGCGTTTCCGCGGCAGCCGGTGGGCGTGGGCGACCTGACGTCCGGGCTGTTCCTGGCTCGCGTGCTGTTGGGTGACAGCCTGGTGGCGGCGTTTGAGTTCACCGCGGCCGCGGTGCATGAGGTGCTGCTGGAAACCCAGGCGTGCGCCAGCTATGAGCTGGAACTGGTGCGGGCGCAGGACCGGATCGCACATCCTCGGGTGCGGTTCGAAGCGACCCCGATCAGTCTCTGAGTTCGGCGTCGAGCCCATTCGCGAGCAAGCCCGCTCCCACATTGGTTCTGCTGCGTTGCACAAAATGTGTGCACACCGCAGAACCAATGTGGGAGCGGGCTTGCTCGCGAAGGCTATCTAAAGAACACCCTCAACCTGACTGAACAGCTCAGGCGTCGTCCTTGATTTCCTGATAACGCTTTTCCAGCTCCTGGCGAATCTGCCGACGCTGCTGGGCCTGCATAAAGCGACGCTTGTCTTCGCTGTTCTCCGGCTGCAGCGGCGGGACGACGGCCGGTTTGCGCTGGTCATCCACCGCGACCATGGTGAAGAAGCAGCTATTGGTGTGGCGCACCGAGCGTTCGCGGATGTTCTCGGTCACCACCTTGATGCCCACCTCCATCGAGGTGTTGCCGGTGTAGTTGACCGACGCCAGGAACGTCACCAGCTCGCCGACATGGATCGGCTCGCGGAAAATCACCTGATCCACCGACAGGGTCACCACGTAGCGGCCGGCATAACGGCTGGCGCAGGCGTAGGCCACTTCGTCGAGGTATTTGAGCAGGGTGCCACCGTGGACATTGCCAGAGAAGTTGGCCATGTCGGGGGTCATCAATACCGTCATCGACAGTTGGGCGTTTCCGGGTTCCATAGCGTTCTCACGGGTCAAGGCAGGTTTTCGGGAGCGCACCTCTGCGGGTGCGTAGTCGGCTTTTCAAAACCAACAGTTATCGGGACGCCGGGCAAGTGGCTGCCGTCACGCCTTGATCGATCTGTTTCCATATATTGCGCCGCCTTTCTGCCGGAAGTCGCGGTGTTACCCTTCAAAAGCCCATCCCAAGGACGATTCCTACGCCATAAGCAGATTTTTACTCTGGTTCAACAGACCTTTCCTGCGTCTGCCGTTTGAGCACTATCACCCAAGGAGCGCCATACCATGCATGCCATCAGTTTCATTCAAGACCTGGCAGTGATCATGTTGGTCGCAGGCGTGGTAACCGTGCTCTTTCATCGTTTCAAACAACCGGTGGTTCTTGGTTATATCGTCGCCGGTTTCATTATTGGCCCGCACACGCCACCGTTCGGCCTGATCCACGATGAACAAACCATCAAGACCCTCGCTGAACTCGGGGTGATTTTCCTGATGTTCTGCCTGGGCCTGGAGTTCAGCCTGCGCAAGCTCTTCAAGGTTGGAGCCACGGCGTTTATCGCGGCGTTCCTGGAAATCGTGCTGATGATCTGGATCGGCTACGAAATCGGCCGCTGGTTTGACTGGAACACCATGGATTCGCTGTTCCTGGGGGCGATCCTGGCGATTTCCTCAACCACCATCATCGTCAAGGCCCTCAACGACCTGAAGATGAAGAACGAGCGCTTCGCCCAGTTGATCTTCGGTGTGCTGATTGTCGAAGACATCCTCGGCATCGGCATCATCGCCTTGCTGTCGAGCATCGCAGTCAGCGGTACGGTCAGTTCCGGCGAAGTGTTCTCGACCGTCGGCAAGCTCTCGCTGTTCATGATCGTCGCACTGGTCATCGGCATCTTGTTGGTGCCGCGGCTATTGGCCTACGTGGCTAAATTCGAAAGCAATGAAATGCTGCTGATTACCGTACTGGGCCTGTGTTTCGGCTTTTGCCTGCTGGTGGTCAAGCTCGAATACAGCATGGTCCTCGGCGCCTTCCTGATTGGCGCGATCATGGCCGAATCCCGGCAGTTGCTGAAGATCGAACGTCTGATCGAGCCGGTTCGCGACCTGTTCAGCGCAATCTTCTTCGTCGCCATCGGGCTGATGCTTGATCCGATGATCCTGCTGCAATATGCCTGGCCAATCGCGGTGATCACCGTGGCGGTGGTGCTGGGCAAGATGCTGTCCTGCGGCCTCGGGGCGTTTATCGCCGGCAATGACGGACGAACCTCACTGCGGGTCGGGATGGGTCTTTCACAGATTGGCGAATTTTCCTTCATCATCGCCGCGCTTGGCATGACCTTGCAGGTCACCAGCAACTTCCTTTATCCGGTGGCCGTGGCGGTATCGGTCCTGACCACACTGCTGACGCCGTATTTGATCCGCGCGGCCGACCCACTGTCGATCAAACTGGCGGCGGTCATGCCTGGGCGCTTGAGCCGGGTGCTGGGGATGTATGGCGAGTGGCTGCGCAGCATTCAGCCGCAAGGCGAGGGCGCGCTGCTGGCGTCGATGATTCGGCGGATTTTGTTGCAGGTTGGGGTCAATCTGGCGCTGGTGATCGCGATTTTCTTCTCGGGCGCGTTTTTCGCCGAGCGTATGTCGGCTTACCTGCAAGGCTGGATCAGTGACCCGAGCTGGCAGAAAGCGTTGATCTGGGGTGGGGCGTTGCTGTTGTCGCTGCCGTTCCTGATCGCCGCCTATCGCAAGCTCAAGGCACTGTCGATGCTATTGGCAGAGATGGGCGTGAAGCCAGAGATGGCCGGCCGCCACACGCAGCGAGTGCGCCGGGTGATCGCCGAAGTGATCCCGATCCTCTCGCTGCTGGTGATCTTCCTGCTGCTGGCAGCCTTGTCGGCCAGTATTCTGCCGACCAACAAGTTGCTGGTACTGATCGCCGTCGTCGCGGCCGCCGTGGCGGCGCTGCTCTGGCGCTGGTTCATCCGCGTGCATACACGCATGCAGGTAGCCCTGCTGGAAACCCTGGACAACCACAAGGAATCGTCCGGGCATTGACCACCTGGGGCGTCAGGCGTATCAGCTTTCCAGCCAGACGTCCCGCGCCCAGTGCCACACCGATTCCCAGGTTTCTTCGGCAATCAGCTCTTCTTCGGCCTGCCACAGCACCACGGTGCCGTCTTCTTCAACCAGGTAGTAGTCGTCACCGTCCTGGCAGATCGGGATCATGCTGCGATCAACGCCAGCGTCCCAAGCGTTGGCGGCAACGTCCGGCAGATAGGTGTGGGATTGCGGGTCGGTGACAGTCACCGGCTCCAGGCTGCCGTAGACCACATCACTGACAGTCAGCAAAAATTCTCTGAAGACAAATGGAATGTCGATGAACAGTTGTTCTTCGATTTCCACGATCTGATCTTCGTCGGGCAACTCCAAGGGGACCGGTACCGGTTCGTTGGCTTCACGCAGTTGTTCGATGATTTCTTCCACGTCCGGGATCCTCTTGCTTGATGGCGCGGTTTAGTTGGGGCGGTTTATACAGTAGCTCGCTATAGATGCAACCGCGAAATAGAAAACCCCGGCCGAGGCCGGGGTTTTGATTGCGCCAATATTGCGACAGGTTTATTGCGCGTCGGTTCAGCCGTTCTGGCGGATACCGGCGACCAGCCAAGGCTGGTTCTCGCCCTGTGGACGTTCCATGTTCCAGCTTTCGCTGAACACTTCGCCCTGGTCGAAGCGCGAAGTCTTCGACACACCGCTGAAGGTCAGGGTGGCGATAGTCTTGTCCGCCCGATCATCCACGCCATCCAGTTGTACCTGGAGGTTATCGATGTAGGTGGACTGGAAGCCTTCGCCCAGATCTGCACGTTCGCGCTTGAGGAACTCCAGCATCTGCGGGGTCACGAACTCGGCGATCTTGTCCATTTCGTTGGCGTCCCAATGCTGCTGCAGGGACTGGAAGTGGTTGCGGGCCGCTTCGACGAAGCTCTGTTCATTGAACCAGGCCGGAGCATTGATCACCGGACGAGCGGCAGCAGGTGCAGCCGAACCGCCGAAGATCGAACCACTGGCAGGCTTGTTCTCGAACACTTCACGCTGCATCGGCGCGCCAGCCGGAGCCATGTGCTCCTGCTGCTTGCGGCGACGGGCGGCGATGAAGCGGAAGATCAAGAAGGCAATGACCGCCATGATCAGGATGTCGAAGATCTGCATGCCCTGGAAGCCACCGCCCATGAACATGGAGGCCAGCAGGCCGCCGGCAGCGATACCGGCCAGAGGGCCGAGCCAGCGCGAAGCACCGCCGGCCTTGGCCGCAGCGCCTGCGGCACCGGCAGCACCAGCGGTCGCCGCAGCGCCGCCCGCGGCGGAAGAAGGGGCCATTTGGCTGGTTTGGTGGGTCGGCGCAGCGCCGACGCTTTTGCCGCCACCAAAGCGCTTGGCGTTGGCGTCGAGGCTCATCGTCAGGCCGATGCACAACGCCATGGCGATGCTAAGAAAACGTTTCATAAAGGGAATTCCCATTTGTGGATGGCACGCGCGCCATGTTGCACAGCTGAAGTGACACTGGCTAGCGGCAGAGTGTTTCGGGCTTTTGCCTGACAGGTTGCGTTCAGCTACGTCGGGGCAATAAGGCCTTGTACTTTTGTCTGTAGGACAAGTGGATAGGTTCTGCCGGAAGTTTGCTCAGCGTCGCAACGCGAGCATTACCACTCCGGCGGTGATCAGGCCAATTCCGCCCCATTGGCGCAGGTCGAGTTTCTCGTCCGCGAGGATCACGCCGAGGACGGCCACCAACACCACACTGAGCTTGTCCACTGGAGCGACCAGCGAGGCCGGGCCGAGTTTCAGCGCGCGGAAGTAGCAAATCCATGAGGCGCCAGTCGCCAGTCCTGATAGCAGCAGGAACAGGTAACTTTTGGCAGAGATCGATCCTAATGACTGATATTGGCCCGTCGCGTACAAAATCAAGGCCAGGCTGACCAATACCACGATGGTGCGCAGGAGGGTGGCGAAGTCGGAATTGACATTTTCGATGCCGATCTTCGCGAAGATTGCAGTCATGGCGGCGAATGCCGCTGACAGCAGGGCCCAGAATGTCCAGGAAGAAAAAAGCCTGAGCCCATGATTCGCGCCTTTATAAGATCAACCGTGTCAGCTTGGATGCCGCACAAAACCCCGTGGGAACGGGCTTGCTCGCGAAGAGCGATAACGCGGTGTTTCTGTAAAACCGCGGTGTTGCCTTCGCGAGCAAGCCCGCTCCCACATTAGCCCTCTGCTGGGCTTTAGATCGCTTCGAGCTTGGCATAGCCAAGCATCAACCACTTGCTGCCTTCGCCAAAATTCACCTGCACCCGAGCCTGGGCCCCGGCGCCTTCGAAGTTCAGGATCACGCCGTCGCCAAACACTGAATGCCGAACAGCCTGGCCGAGGCTGAAGCCGGTGTCGAGGATTTCGCTGCCGCCGAACAAACTGCTGGAACTCTGCTGCTGACCACCGCCGAACGGACGGCTGACGCTGTTGGACAGCCGCACTTCCTGAATCAGGCCTTTGGGCACTTCACGTACGAAACGCGAGACCTTGTTGTAGGTCTCACTGCCGTACAGGCGTCGGGTTTCAGCGTAGGTCATGACCAGGTTCTGCATGGCCCGAGTGATACCGACGTAGGCCAGACGGCGTTCCTCTTCAAGACGGCCGGGTTCTTCCAGGCTCATCTTGTGCGGGAACAAGCCTTCTTCCATGCCCACCAGGAACACGTAAGGGAATTCCAGGCCTTTGGCGCTGTGCAGGGTCATCAGCTGAATGCTGTCTTCGTGTTCGTCAGCCTGCGTGTCGCCGGCTTCCAGCGAAGCGTGGCCGAGGAATGCGGCCAGTGGCGTCAGGTCCTCGTCTTCTTCTTCAGCTTTCTCGAAATTGCGCGCAGCGCTGACCAGTTCCTCAAGGTTTTCTACCCGGGCCTGGCCTTTCTCGCCTTTTTCCGCTTCGTGATAGGCGATCAGCCCGGACTGCTCGATGACCGTCTGGGTCATCAGGTGCAGCGGCATTTCCATACACTTGGCGGCGAGGTTCTCGATCAGCTCGATAAACCCACCCAAGGCGCCCGCAGCACGGCCGGTCAGGCCTTTGTTGGCGACCAGCAAACGCATGGCTTCCCACATCGACACATCGCTATGACGCGCGTGGTCGCGAATCGCTTCGACGGTTTTCTCGCCAATGCCGCGGGCCGGGACGTTGATCACCCGCTCCAGCGCCGCATCGTTACCACGACCTTCCAGCAAGCGCAGGTAGGCCATGGCGTTCTTGATTTCCGCCCGTTCGAAAAAGCGCTGACCGCCATAGATGCGGTACGGGATGCGCTCGCGCAGCAAGGCTTCTTCCAAAACGCGGGATTGGGCGTTGGAGCGGTACAAAATCGCAATATCACTGCGAGCCAAGCCGGTTTTCAGCGCGCTTTCGATGGTTTCCACCACGTAGCGTGCTTCATCGTGTTCGTTGAACGCGGCATACAAGTTGATTGCTTCGCCTTCGCCCCCATCGGTCCACAACTCTTTGCCCATGCGCCCGGTGTTATTGGCGATCAGGGCGTTGGCAGCCTTGAGGATGCCGGCGGTGGAACGGTAGTTCTGCTCCAGACGAATGGTTTCAGCGTCCGGGAAGTCGTCGGAGTACTGATAGATGTTCTCGATTTTCGCCCCGCGCCAGCCGTAGATCGACTGGTCGTCGTCGCCGACCACCATCAGGCTGTCGCCGCCCTTGGCCAGCAGCCGCAACCAGGCGTACTGCACGGCGTTGGTGTCCTGGAACTCGTCCACCAGAATGTGCCGGAAGCGCTTTTGATAATGCGCCAGCAACCCCGGGTTATCGCGCCACAGGTCGAGGGCGCGCAGTAGCAGTTCGGAGAAATCGATGACACCGGCGCGCAGGCACGCGGCCTCGTAGGCTTCATAAATGCTGCGCATGGTGGCCAGGAACAGATCGCCGCTGGCTTGAATGTGTTGTGGGCGCAGACCTTCGTCTTTCTGCCCGTTGATGAACCACTGGGCCTGACGGACCGGCCAGCGTTGCTCGTCCAGGCCCAACTCGCGGATCACCCGCTTGACCAGCCGTTGCTGGTCGTCGCTGTCGAGAATCTGGAAGGTCTGGCTCAGCTTGGCTTCCTGCCAGTGCGCCCGCAACAAGCGGTGCGCCAGGCCGTGGAAGGTGCCGACCCACATGCCGGCCGGGTTTATACCCATCAGCTGCTCGATGCGATGACGCATCTCGGCAGCGGCCTTATTAGTGAAGGTCACCGACAGGATCGAGTGGGGCGAGGCGTTTTCGACCTGGATCAACCAGGCGATACGGTGCACCAGCACTCGGGTTTTACCGGAACCAGCACCGGCCAGGACCAACTGACGACCCACGGAGGCAGCTACGGCCTGGCGTTGGGCATCGTTGAGGGAGTTCAGCAGAAGGGAGAGATCATCGCGCATCGGGGCATTCTAGGGGGCAGCGTCACACCGGGCAAACCCCGCTTTGATTTAGCCGATGAAAGATGAAGGGAGGACGACCGGTCGGTCACTGGCTGCAAGCGGCGGCGGGGCTCGCTTGGACACTTTTATACCGCCGTCAGCGGTCGATACTTTGGTCTACTTTGTCACTTGGGGCGGTTTGGTCCCGGCCTTTGCTTGTGTATGCTCCGTGCACAATTCGGGCTCACCACGCTCATTATAAGAACAAGAACATTGCCTATGACCCTCAGCTCCGACCTGTCGGGCCCTCTGTGGAGCCCCGGGTTATTCGTAAACAGTACGCTATGGAAATGGCGGTCGAACGCACGCGCCTGCTTTACCAGGGCTCGCTGTTGCCGACGCTGTTCATGCTAATCAACGGTCTGGTCTGCGCCGGTTTGCTCTGGAGCCCGCAACGCTATTTCCTGGTCAGCGTCTGGCTGGTCTGGTTGCTGTCACTGGTGGCGCTGCGAGTGATTCAGGTCGCGGCCTTCGATTCGGCGATTCCCAACCGTCAGGCCCATCCAGTCTGGATTCGCATGTTTTTACTGGGTTCGGCCATGACCGGCCTGACCCTCGCCGGTGCCGGCATTGCCCTGGTGCCCGCGGACACCTTCATCCAGCAAGCCTGGGTGTTCGGCCTGATCGGCGCCGCCGCTCTCTCGGCCAGCGTGGCCTACGCGGTCAGCCTGCCGGCATTTCTCTCCTTTACCTTGCCCTGCCTGTTGCCGCCCATCGGCTATATGTTCTGGGGCGGTGATGAACAGCAGCAGGGCTGGGGCTGGTTCGGGCTGATTTTGCTGGGCTCGTTGAGCGTCGTGGCCTGGCAGGTCAATCGGCTGATTGATCGCGGATTGTTGCGGCGCTTCCAGAATCAGGCGTTGATCGAGCATTTGCAGCACGCTCAAACCCAGGGCGACCAACTCAATTACGAACTGGCCAAGGAAATCGACCAGCGCCGCCGCGCTGAAGAAGAATTGCGTGAAGCCCAGGTCGAACTGGAACACCGCGTCGCCGAGCGCAGTCTGGAGCTGAGCGCCGCCACCGAAGCCTTGAGCAAAAGCGAGGCACGCCTGGCGCTGGCATTGAAAGCCAGTGAACTAGGGTTGTGGGACTGGAACCTGCAAACCGACGAAGTCCATCACACCCAGCTCCAGGAGCTGTTCGGCCTGGCGCCGGAGTACGTGACCGCCATGCTCAGCCACCTCAGGCCACGTCTGCATCCGGACGATGTGCCGTCCCTCAAGCGCGCGCTGGTCGAGCACTTGAAGGGCCGCAGCGAGGATTATCAGATCGAATACCGCGTGCGGCATGGCGACGGCCATTGGGTCTGGATTGAAGACCGTGGCCGCGCGGTGGAGCGCAGCGAAACTGGCCGGGTGATCCGCATGGTCGGCACTCGCCGCGATATCAGTGCCAGCAAAAGCCTGGAGGAACAGCGGCAACTGGCGGCCACGGTGTTCGAGGCAGCCAGCGAAGGCATCGTGATCTTTGACCCGAATTACGCGCTGATCGCCGTCAACCAAGCCTTCAGCCGGGTAACCGGCTACGACATCGAGGACATGCTCGGGCGCAACGTCGTGGAGTTGCCGTGCAGTCGGGATGCCCGCCGGCACTACACCGCGATTCATCAGGCACTGGAGCAACACGGCAGTTGGCAGGGTGAGCTGGTGGAAACCCGCAAGAATGGCGAGCTGTATCCGCAATGGCTGCAATTGAACGCAGTACGCGATTCTCGGGGAAAGGTTAGTCATATTGTAGGCTTCTTCGCCGATCTATCCGCCCGGCGCGAATCCGAAGAGCGTATGCGCTACCTGACCCATTACGACGAACTCACGGGCCTGGCCAACCGCTCGCTGTTCCATGAACGGCTGCGCGAGGCTCATCAGCGAGTGCGTCAGGGCGGTCGGCGCAGCCTCGCGTTGCTGCACATCAATCTGGATCGTTTCAAGCTCGCTCAACGACAGCCTTGGCCATGAGATCGCCGACCAGCTATTGCAGAAAATGGCTCGGCGGCTGGTGAATGCGTTGCCTGAGGCGGACACCATTGCGCGGCTGTCCGGTGACGAGTTCGCGGTGTTGTTCGACGCCTACGGCAACTTGTCGAGCCTGGCGCGGGTGGCAACCCGGTTGTCGACCAAGCTGCGCTTGCCGTTGACGGTCGACGGCCATGAACTGGTGGTCAGTGCGTCCATGGGCATCAGCCTGTTGCCGGACAACGCGAGAGAAATTTCCGCGCTGGTCAGTCAGTCGAACATGGCCATGCAACATGCCAAGCACCTGGGCGGTAACAACTTCCAGTTCTACACCGACAGCTTGCAAGCCAGCACCCTTGAGCGTTTGCAGCTCGAGAACCAGTTGCGCAAAGCCATCGAAGAAAAGCAGTTGAAGGTGTTTTACCAACCGAAACTCTGCCTCGCCACCGGCCGGCTGAACGCCGCCGAAGCGTTGGTGCGCTGGGACCACCCGACAATGGGCTCGGTGCCTCCAAACGATTTCATTGGCTTGGCCGAGGAGACCGGGTTGATTGGCCCGATTGGCGAGTTCGTGCTGCGTCAGGCGTGCTGGCAAGCCTGCGAATGGCAGCGCCAGGGGCTTGAGCCAATCCGGGTGTCGGTCAACCTGTCGGTGCATCAATTGCGTCAGGGAAAACTGGTCAGTCTGGTGCGCCAGGTGCTGGAGGAAACCGGTCTGGCGCCGCACCACCTGGAACTGGAACTCACCGAAAGCCAGTTGCTGGACAGCGTCGAACACATCATCGCGACCTTCCAGCAGTTGCGTGATCTGGGTGTGAAACTGGCGATTGATGATTTTGGTACTGGCTATTCATCACTGAGCTACCTCAAGCGTATTCCAGTGGATTACGTGAAGATCGATCAGGCGTTTATCCGGGGCTTGGGGAGGGCAGCGAGGATGCGGCGATTACCCGGGCGATCATTGCGATGGCGCATGGGTTGTCGCTCAAGGTTGTCGCAGAGGGCGTGGAAGACCAGCAGCAGCTGGATTTTCTGACCGCCGAGCGTTGTGATGAAGTGCAGGGTTATCTGATCAGTCGGCCTGTGGATGCCACAGCCTTGGCAGGTTTGCTTCGAGAGCAGCTTGCGGAATGAATCGCTAAAAGACCCGCCAGACGCTGTTGGTCTGGCGGGCGAATACGCAGCCGGTGAACGAAACCTTTCGCGCTTAGTTTGTAGTCAGCACGTTATCAATGCGGTGCAGCAATTTACCTTCGAAGAAGATGCTTACGCCGGTGACCTGCGAAGCACCTGGCTCCGTGTAGGTGACCGGTTTGTCCGTTTCGACCTGAATGAAAATGCCGCCAGAATTCTCAAGCTTCAGTTCCAGCCGCAGATCGGAGGACTTGTCTTGTTTTTTGCTTTTCAGCAGTGTCGGCGTGATGCCCGGATGTGCGACGCGCACGGTGCCATAGGTGCGAAAGGAAGGATTGCCCGGCATCCGGTCGATTTGCGCGACCCAGTCACTTGTTTGAATGGTCATGGTTGATAACTCCTGTAATAAGTTTGATTGCGTCCTGCACGACCCAATCTATGCAGCTCGGCTTATTCAGGTGCGGTACATATGTAGTGCATGGGTAAATTTTTGTGCTGTGTCCCACTGAATCCGGGCCGGGAGTGCTACATGAAGCGCGCGTGCCTGAAATGGGGGGATGTTGTTACGCATTGAACGGGCAAAAAGCCGATTCATGTAGTATAACTACAAGCGTGCTACATCCCCGGCACCTGCCAATAACAAAGAGTCGACCCCTTTGAATCTGCTGCAACACATCGCCCAGTCACGCCACCTGTTACGCAAGTCGGAGCTCAAGGTCGCCGACCACGTGCTGCTTGATCCTGCGGCGGTGATGCACAGTTCCATGGCCGACCTGGCCCACAGTGTGGGCATCAGCGAGCCGACCATCGTGCGCTTTTGCCGCGCCATTGGTTGTTCCGGTTTCCAGGACTTGAAGCTGAAGCTGGCCCAGAGTCTGGCGGCCGGTGCGAGCTTCGGGCAGTTCGCAATTCATGAAGACGATTCGGTCGCTGACTACAGCCTGAAAATCTTCGACACCACGCTGCACACGTTGATGGAGGTTCGCGAGAAGCTCGATCCGGTCGAATTGCAGCGGGCGGTGTCGCTGATGTCTCAGGCCCAGCGCGTCGAGTTCTATGGCTTTGGCGCGTCGGGTGCGGTGGCGGCGGATGCCCAGCACAAGTTCTTCCGTTTGTTGCTGACCGCAGCGGCCTATTCCGACCCGCACATGCAGGCGATGTCGGCGGTAACGTTGAAGCCGACCGACGTGGCGATCTGTATTTCCCAGTCCGGGCGTTCCAAGGATTTGTTGATCACTGCGAACCTGGTGCGTGAAAGCGGCGCCTCGTTGATCACCTTGTGCCCGAGCCAGACGCCGTTGGCCGAGTTGTCGACCGTCAACCTGGCAATCGATGTGCATGAAGACACCGAAATCTACACGCCGCTGACCTCGCGCATCGCCCATCTGGTGGTGATCGACGTGTTGGCGATGGGCGTGGCTATGGCGCGCGGGCCGAGCCTGGTTAATCACCTGAAAAGCGTCAAGCGCAGCCTTCGTAGCTTGCGGTTGTCGCCCAAGTCGGTGAAAGCGCTGGACGACTAAGATCCAAAGATCGCAGCCTTGGCAGCTCCTACGGGTGTTCACATTCCCCTGTAGGAGCTGCCGAAGGCTGCGATCTTTGCTTTTGCCCCGCCTGCAGAACCCGGCAATATTCACATCCCTGTAACCCGCCCGCCGCCAAACCGTCATCCCCAGCGTTCATCGTGTAACTCCCGTAATCGCCTTGGGAGACTCGAAATGGCCCAGCCCTACGAAGAACGCAACAGCGCCCTGAAAACCCGTCGTCAGCAAGAAGACCAGCGCCGCATGGAATTCCGCCGCGCCATCGAAGATCGCTCCGAACGCCGTCAGCTTCTGGCCGAGATTGGCGATTTTCCTGACGAACTGGAACTCAACTACTGGCAGGCAGCTCCCGTAGCTTCCCGTCGAAACGCTCAACCAGCGCGCTGATCTGCACCCGTTCGCTGCGGATAAACGCAAGGAACGCGTGAGCCACCGGTGACAGGCGTTTAGCCTTGGCCTGCACCAGGCACCAGCTGCGATACAGCGGCAGTTCTTCGACCGGCAGCTCAATGAGTCCGCCGGTCGCCAACTCCAGGTTCAGGGCGTGGCGCGTCAACAGCGCGACGCCCAGGCCCGCCAACACACATTCACGCTGGGCTTCAGCCGACGCGACCTCTTGGGTCTGGGTGAAGTGCACGCGCTTCTCTTTGAAATACTCTTCGCACGCCATCCGCGTACCGGACCCTGGTTCGCGCATCAGCAGCGTGTAAGGCTCAAGATCCTGCAAGCGCAGCGGCCCCATGTGGCACAGCGGATGTTCCGGCGGTGCCACGGCGACGATCGGATTGTTAAGGAACGGCAGGAACTCCAGCCCCATGTCCTGCGGCACCATCGACATGATCACCAGATCATCACGGTTGTCCGAGAGGCGCCGGATGACCTGGCCGCGATTCACCACGGTCAGTTGCAGGTTCACTTCCGGGTGCTGGCGCTTGAACGCGGCAAACAAGTGCGGCACGAAATACTTGGCGCTGGATTCCACCGCGAGTTTCAGTTGGCCTTGCAGTGAGCCCTGCATGTCCGACAGCTGCATGTCGAGGTTTTCCAGGCGCCCGAAAATGTCTCGGCTGGCACGCTGAAGCGCTTCCGCGGCTTCGGTCATGTAGAGTTTTTTGCCGACGTAATCGAACAAAGGTTGGCCAATCAGCTCCTCAAGTTGACGAATCTGTAGGCTCACGGCAGGTTGTGTGAGGGACATTTCGTCAGCCGCGCGGCTGTAGGACCTCAAATCACAGACTTCATTGAAGATCTGCAATTGACGTAATGTCATACGCATCAAGGACTTACGCATTTTATAAGGAGTCTCGCCGCAGGCTGGTGATTCAACTATAAGTCTTTACTTATGCCTGACCCAATTATTAATCATTTTTGTTAATCCCTCATGGGGGCTAGTGTGGGGCTGCGACTAAATTGAAACATTTAGTCACGCGTCGACCTGGTCTAGCAGGTCGTGGGTACCACCGGCTCAAGGGAACCTCCAAGTGATAACAAAGATCCTGATCGCCAACCGTGGTGAGATTGCCGTACGAATCGTGCGTGCTTGCGCCGAGATGGGCATTCGCTCGGTCGCGATCTATTCCGACGCCGACCGCCATGCCTTGCATGTGAAGCGTGCGGACGAGGCCCACAGCATCGGTGCCGAGCCACTAGCGGGTTACCTGAATGCGCGCAAATTGGTAAATCTGGCAGTGGAAACCGGTTGTGATGCATTGCATCCCGGCTACGGATTCCTGTCGGAAAACGCTGAGCTGGCAGATATCTGCGCCGAGCGCGGCATCAAGTTCATCGGTCCATCGGCTGAAGTGATCCGCCGCATGGGCGACAAGACTGAAGCCCGTCGCAGCATGATCAAGGCGGGCGTACCGGTCACTCCCGGGACCGAGGGCAACGTTGCGGACATCGCCGAAGCCTTGGTTGAAGGCGACCGCATCGGTTATCCGGTCATGCTCAAGGCCACCTCCGGTGGTGGCGGCCGGGGTATCCGTCGCTGCGACAGCCGAGAAGATCTTGAACAAGCATTCCCACGGGTCATTTCCGAAGCGACCAAGGCCTTTGGTTCGGCGGAAGTGTTCCTGGAAAAGTGCATCGTCAATCCGAAACACATCGAAGCGCAGATCCTCGGCGACAGCTTTGGCAACGTCGTGCACCTGTTCGAGCGTGATTGCTCGATTCAGCGCCGCAACCAGAAGCTGATCGAGATCGCCCCGAGCCCGCAACTGACCCCGGAACAGCGCGCCTACATCGGCGACCTGTCGGTGCGTGCGGCCAAGGCTGTGGGTTACGAGAACGCCGGTACCGTGGAGTTCCTGCTCGCCGAGGGCGAGGTGTACTTCATGGAGATGAACACTCGGGTGCAGGTGGAACACACCATCACCGAAGAAATCACCGGCATCGACATTGTGCGTGAGCAGATCCGCATCGCGTCCGGCCTGCCGCTTTCGGTGAAACAGGAAGACATCCAGCATCGCGGTTTCGCGCTGCAATTCCGGATCAACGCCGAAGACCCGAAAAACAACTTCCTGCCGAGCTTCGGCAAGATCACCCGTTACTACGCACCCGGCGGTCCTGGCGTTCGTACCGACACGGCGATCTACACCGGCTACACCATCCCGCCGTTCTACGACTCCATGTGCCTGAAACTGGTGGTGTGGGCGCTGACTTGGGAAGAGGCAATGGACCGTGGCTTGCGTGCCCTCGACGACATGCGTCTGCAAGGGGTCAAGACCACCGCCGCGTACTACCAGGAAATCCTGCGTAACCCGGAATTCCGTAGCGGCCAGTTCAACACCAGCTTCGTTGAAAGCCACCCTGAACTGACCAACTACTCGATCAAGCGCAAACCCGAAGAGCTGGCCCTGGCCATCGCCGCCGCCATCGCCGCCCACGCAGGCCTGTGAGGAATATTCCAATGACCAAGAAAATCTTCGTTACCGACACCATCCTGCGCGACGCCCACCAATCGCTGCTCGCCACCCGCATGCGCACCGAAGACATGCTGCCGATCTGCGATAAGCTCGACAAAGTCGGCTACTGGTCGCTGGAATGCTGGGGCGGCGCGACTTTCGACGCCTGCGTACGCTTCCTGAAGGAAGACCCGTGGGAGCGTTTGCGCCAACTGCGCGCGGCGCTGCCTAACACACGCCTGCAAATGCTCCTGCGTGGCCAGAACCTGCTGGGCTACCGCCATTACAGCGACGACGTGGTTAAAGCCTTTGTCGCTAAAGCAGCGGTCAACGGCATCGACGTGTTCCGCATCTTCGACGCGATGAACGACGTGCGTAACCTGCGCGTGGCCATCGAAGCGGTGAAAGCCGCCGGCAAACATGCCCAGGGCACTATCGCCTACACCACCAGCCCGGTGCACACCATTGGGGCGTTCGTGGCGCAAGCCAAGCAAATGGAAGCCATGGGTTGCGACTCGGTGGCGATCAAGGACATGGCCGGGCTGCTGCGCCCGTACGCCACTGGCGAACTGGTCAAGGCACTGAAAAGCGAGCAATCGCTGCCAGTGTTCATCCACTCCCACGACACTGCTGGCCTGGCCGCGATGTGCCAACTCAAGGCCATCGAAAACGGTGCCGATCACATCGACACCGCGATCTCCAGCTTCGCTTGGGGCACCAGTCACCCAGGCACCGAATCGATGGTCGCCGCCCTTAAAGGCAGTGAGTTCGACACCGGCCTGAACCTGGAACTGCTGCAAGAGATCGGTCTGTACTTCTATGCCGTGCGCAAGAAGTACCACCAGTTCGAAAGCGAATTCACCGCCGTCGACACCCGTGTGCAAGTCAACCAGGTACCGGGCGGGATGATTTCCAACCTGGCCAACCAGCTGAAAGAGCAGGGCGCACTGAACCGCATGAGCGAAGTGTTGGCCGAAATCCCGCGGGTTCGTGAAGACCTCGGCTTCCCGCCGCTGGTGACGCCGACCTCGCAGATCGTCGGCACCCAGGCGTTCTTCAATGTGCTGGCCGGCGAGCGCTACAAAACCATCACCAACGAAGTGAAGCTTTATCTGCAAGGTGGTTACGGCAAAGCGCCGGGTATCGTGAACGAAAAACTGCGTCGCCAGGCCATCGGCAGCGAAGAGGTGATCGACGTTCGTCCAGCCGACCTGCTCAAGCCGGAAATGACCAAGCTGCGTGCCGAAATCGGTGCGGTCGCCAAGTCTGAAGAAGACGTGCTGACCTACGCCATGTTCCCGGACATCGGTCGCAAGTTCCTCGAAGAACGCAA
This sequence comes from Pseudomonas sp. 10S4, assembly GCF_034344865.1. Lineage (NCBI taxonomy): Bacteria > Pseudomonadati > Pseudomonadota > Gammaproteobacteria > Pseudomonadales > Pseudomonadaceae > Pseudomonas > Pseudomonas sp. 10S4. The sequence goes on along the minus strand of NZ_CP133774.1, from coordinate 1,673,816 downwards.
CGCCGGCACCCTGACACCGGAAGTGCTGTTGCCGATTCCTGAAGCCGGTAGCGTGGCTTCGGCCGGCGGCGAAGGCGTACCGACCGAGTTCGTCATCGATGTCCACGGCGAAACCTACCGCGTCGACATCACCGGTGTCGGCGTCAAGGCTGAAGGCAAGCGTCACTTCTACCTGACCATCGACGGCATGCCGGAAGAAGTGGTGTTCGAACCGCTCAACGAATTCGTCAGCGGCGGCAGCAGCAAGCGCAAACAAGCCACGGCACCGGGCCACGTCAGCACCACCATGCCGGGCAACATCGTCGATGTGCTGGTCAAGGAAGGCGACACCGTGAAAGCCGGGCAAGCCGTGCTGATCACCGAAGCCATGAAGATGGAACAGCCGAAGTCCAGGCGGCCATCGCCGGCAAGGTCACCGCCATCCACGTGGCCAAGGGCGACCGGGTGAACCCGGGCGAAATCCTGATTGAGATCGAAGGCTGAGATAACAGTCTCGATACACCGCTTTAAACCTCGGGGGGCATGTGCTCCCCTTTTTTTGCCTGTGAATCCGGGAGAAGAGTGCTGTCTGGGCTGACGCTTTCGCGGGCAAGCCTCGCTCCTACGGTTTATTGTCGCGCATCGACGCAAAACCCGTAGGAGCGAGGCTTGCCCGCGAAGGCGTCCGCTCAATCGCTCACGCTCTTTGTTTTAGAACGCCATCCGCCATTGGCCCATTACGCCATGGCTGCGGCTGTCATTACCGACTTCTGCGTTGTAACCGACACCCAGCGTATGCCGGGCCGAAACCGCCAGATCCAGCCCCGCATCGAGCATCAGGCTGTCACGATCCAGCGCGGCACCTTCGACGGTGTAAGTCCTGCCGCCGGTGACCAGTCGTTGATGAGTCCTGCTGTCGACATCGCCGTAGGTGTGTTTCCAGCCGGCGCTGAATCGCGGCGTCAGTTGCATGCCGTTATCCAGGGAATTGAGCTGCGCCAGGCGCAGGCCAAAAGTGCTGCTGAAGTTATTTTGCGTTTGCCCGTGGACTTGCAGTGCGGCGTCGCCGCCCTTCTCGGTATAGCTGTCGCGCTGATAGCGCTGGTAACCAAGATTGGCAAAGGGTTCGGCGCTGAAGTCGCCGCTAGCGAGGTTGTAACCGAGCTCCGCAAAGGCTTGTTGAGTGGTGGCGTCGTAGCTGCCCTTTGGGCGATCACTGAAACCGTTGAACGCTATCCGGCGTTTGGTGCTGCCATCATGGCTGCTGTGAGTCGCGCCCAGGCGCAATGCCAGCGGACCGCTTTGGCGCAAGGCGTAAGCGCCCAGGTGCCAACTGTCGAGGTCGCCGTCCAGTTGGCTGCCGTCCATTCGCGTTTGCGACTGTCCGCCGATCACGCCCACACGCCATTGCTCATCGAGTGCCCAATCTGCGCCCAGCACCATACCTTTGGTGGAGTGTTGCAGGGCACTGCTGCCTTGGCCGCGATCGAGTGTGCCGCCGTTGCCTAGCGCCTGTAGCCAGACCCTGCCAGTGGCTTCGCTGCCCGCCGCCAGACGTGGCGCTCCGCTTTTACCATTGAGGTCGCTGCTGTCCAATTGGCGCATGGCCGACAGCATGCTGTTGCTCACCGGGCTGACGCTGCTGAGAGTGGCGTTGGCCAGATTGGCATTGCTGCCGCCGGCCAGTTGTTCGATGGCCCGTGCGGCGGTGGCTTTGTTGGAGGCGAGCAGGGCGGCGATGGCGGCATTCGGGGTGGATGGTTTTTGAGCGGTGGCGGGAGTGTTTGCGGTAGTCGACGGCTTTGGAACTGCGCCGGAGGTGTCAGTGACTGCGGATGGTTGTTGCGCGGTACCGGAAGTGTCAGTGACTGCGGATGGTTGTTGCGCAGTACCAGAAGCGTCGGCAACGGTTGAGGGTTGTGGCACCGCACCGGAAGTATCCGCGAAGATGATTGGTTCCGGAGCTGGCGCAGGAGCGTCAGTGTTAAAGGTTGGCGTCACTTCGGCGACGTCGGTGTTCACGCTGTCAGAAGGCACTTGAGCTTCGGGGATGTGTTGTGGCTCGGTGATGTTTTTGGCGAACTCCAGTCCGTTGTTGGAAGTGGCGAGACTCTCGATAGGCACTTCGTTACGAGCATAGGTCAGGCCGACGTTCTTTTGGTTGTATTGCAGGGTCGGGGTCATGAAAGCCAAGTCGTTGAGGACCTTACCGAACTCGCCTTCGACCTTTTTAGCTTCGATGATTGTGTACTGGCTGCTCAGCGGGTATTCACCCGGTACAGCAACGATTTTCAGTGTGGAACCGCCCAGGCTGGCAGTGCCTCCAACCTTGATCGTTTCTCCCCGACCATCGGGGTTGACCTCGTAGGCCAATACGCCTGTCTCGGTTAGGTTCAAGTTACCTTTGATCTTCGGGGCGCCGTGCATTCTGTCGACGTTGAGCAGACCGTTTACTCCCAGGCTGCCGACGGTGCCAGAGCCTGTGAAAGTACCGCTCTCTTCAACGTCCACGTGGCCACTTATGTCGCCTCTATTGAAGAGCTGTCCGATCGCAATCGCGCGACCCAGGATTTTCCCATTGTTGGTCAGGATGCCGTCATTCAACACCACCACACCTTCTTTGAAGTCTCCCTTGCTGGTCAGTGTCCATGAGCCCTGCGAACTGTATAGGCCGTTGAAGTTCCGTGTGTCTCCCAGTTCGCCACCGTCGGAGTCATCAAGACGGATGACGTTGATTCCACCACCGCCATCAGCCCGCCCTTTGAAGCTGCCGCCCTTCCTCAGGATGATGAGGTCGTTGGCGTCTGTTCCTTTTATAACGTTCTGAGGTGAGTCGACCACTTTGGTTACGGTGTCTTCAGCGTTCGTGAAGGTTTGAAGAACGGCAATCGGATCGCGCTTTGACTCAATCCTCGGCAGCTCCTTTGCATCGGCGAGGGCAGGCGGTTCGGTGTTAACAGACAACTCTTGAGCGTTTGAAAATTCAGCGCATCCCAACGCTAGCGCAATGGCCAGTGCGAGGTGTTGTGGTCGGAGTTTGTGTTGATCGGACATAGGGTTCAGCCTCTTTTGGGGTGAGGCCAAACTGTAAAAGTCGATCCAGTTTCGGGATGCCGGGCATTTCCGGGCGTTTCGAAGGGCGTAGAAACACCGCTTGTAGCCGAATCAACGGTGGGCTTCGACCACCCTCCGTTTCACCCGGCCATCAGACGTTTTTCCCTACAGCAATCCCAGACGCTTCCGTTGGCGAAAACTCAGAATCTCATCTGCCACTGCCCAATCAACCCATGATTGCGGCTGTTACTGCCGATCTCGCCGCTGTAGGCAATCCCCACGCTATGACGCGCAGAAATCCCCAGATCCAACCCGGCCTCCAGCACCAGGCTGTCCCTATCCAGTGAACTGCCATCGACACTGAACGCCGTGCCACCCACCACAAACGCCTGGCGCGTCGAGCTGCTGACATCGCCATACGTATGCTTCCAGCCAGTGCTCAAGCGTGGGGTCAGGCTCATACCGTTTTCCAGCGTGCTCAGGTGCGCCAGGCGTACGCCGAAGGTGCTGCTGAAGTTGTCCTGGGTTTGCGCGTCAACCTGCAACGCGGCGACGCCGCCTTTTTCCTGGTAGCTGTCGCGGTGATAGCGCTGGTAGCCGAGGTTGGCGAAGGGTTCGGCGCTGAGTCGACCGCTGCCCAGCGCGTAACCCAATTCGGCGAAGGCTTGTTGGCTGTTGGCGTCGTAATCGCCTTTTGGTCGATCATTGAAACCGTTGAACGCGACGGTGCGTTTGCTTTCGCCTTGATGGCCGCTGTAGGCCGCACCGAGGCGCAGCGCGAACGGGCCACTTTGGCGTAGCGCGTAGACGCCGGCATGCCAGCTCTCGAGATTGCCGTCGACGCCGGTGGCATCCAGATCGGTTCTCGAATAACCACCGAGCACGCCCAGTCGCCATTGCGGGTTGAATGCCCAGTCAGCGCCGAGCACGCTGCCTTTCGAGCGTTGTTCCAATCCGCTGTTGCCATGTTCGCCGTCGATTTTGCCGTAGCCGCCGATGGCTTGCAGCCACACACGACCTTGGGCGTTCGGGTCATTCAGGTTGCGCGCTTCAGACGGAACTCCGGTGGAAGCGAGAACGGGCGTATCCCGTTGATCAAGACCCATCAGCAAGCCTGCGCCACCGCCCATTTGCCGCATCGCCGAGAGCATGCTGCCGCCGATCTGGCTGCTGGCGCTGAGAGTCGCGCTGGTCAGGTTGGCGTTGCTGGCGCCGGCCAGTTGCTCGATGGCCGCGCCCGCCGTGGTGTTGGTGGTGTTGAGCAATGCGTTGTAGAGCGCGCTGTTTCTGCCCATCGAGGCCAGGCTGTTGGCAGCGTTGCTGCCGTTGCCGGTGGCGGCGAACTGGTTGAAGGCGATGTCATTGCGGGTGTAGGTCAGATCGACCTGAGTCGGGGTGTAAGCGAGAGTCGGCGTTAGGAACGCGTAGTCGCTGGTAACCTTGCCGAACGTGCCGTTGATGCTCGCGGCTTGCAGTACGGTGTAATTGCTTTGCCATGGATAGGTGCCGCTGCCGGGGTTCACCGCCAGGGTCGCGCCATTCAGATTGGCGGTGCCGCCGACCACCACCGGGGCGCTGCTGCCATCTGCATTCACGCCGTAAGCCAGGATGCCGCCGCTGCCGAAGGTCAAATCGTGAACGACGGTCGCGGTGCCGAGTTGCGTATTGGTCTGCAACGTACCGTTGACCAGCAGATTACCCACCGAACCGCCGCCGGCATACACACCGCCCGCGTCCACCGTCAGGCTGCCGGCGATGCCGCCCTGGTTGATCAGCGTCGCGCCATTGCGCACCGCGCCGCCGTCGACTGAAATCACCGCTGCCGGTCAGCGTCCAGACGCCTTGCTTGACCTCCAGCCATTCGAAATTGTGACTGGCGCCGAAACTACCGCCTGCCACGTCATCCATCACCACGCGGTCATAACCGGTGCCGCCATCAACCATGCCGACAAAGCGGCTGCCGTTGCGTAAGGTGAGGCTGTCGTTGCCACCGCCCAGGTCCAGCGCCAGGCCGTTGCTGCTGCTGATGGTGCCGCCGTTGATCACGTTGTCGGCAAACTCGCCGACGAATTTCACACCGAAACCGTCGAGGCCCTGAATCGTGCCGTAGTTTTCCAGGGTGGTCGCTGCCACACCTGAACCACCGCTGCCGTCGTCCACCAGGATCGCGCTGTTCGCGCCGCTGATCAGCGCACCTTTGGCGTTCAAAATATAGCCGCCACCCAGCGCGATGCCTTCACTGCCGTTGGCGAAACCACCCTTGTCCACACCACCCGCGCCGACGCCTTGAATGGTGCCGTAGTTTTCAATGTGGGCGATGTTGTCGATGTCCACACCATCGCCGTCACCGTTGGGTTGCAGCCCCGAATAGGCGCCGGTAATCGTGCCGTGGTTGATCACCGTGCCGTCGCCATCGGAACCGAAACCCGAACCGTTGCGCCCAGTGATCTGGCCGTAGTTGACCAGTGTGGCGCCAAGGTCGGTGGTGATGCCGTGGCGTCCGCCGGAAATGGTGCCGTAGTTGGTCACCGTCACGCCGGTCGCTGTATCAATGTCGATGCCGTCGAACTTCTCGTTGGCGTTATGCGAGTCGCCGGTGGAGATCTCGCCATAGTTGGTAATCGTCGCGTTGGCGCCGGTCTTCATGCCGTCGCTGGCGTCCCCCGAATCAGCCCGCCCGCGCGGTTGATGATGGTGGTTTTCACGCTGGCGCTGCGCAGGGCATCCAGGTCCAGGCCTTGGCCAGTGGTGGAGCGGATGGTGCCGCTGTTATCGATCAACAGACTGCCGCTGGCGAAGTTGCTGTCGATACGCAGTGCATCGTTGAAACCAAGGATCTGCCCGCCACTGCGGTTGTAAATGCTGTAGTTGCGCGCCTGGGTCAAGTCGCCACTGCTGTCGATCGCCCGACCACCGGTGGACACGATCTTGCCCGAGTTATCGACCACCACACCTGCGCCGCTGGTGCTGTCCTTCAGGCTCACGGCCTTGCCACTGTTGGTGATGCTGCCGGGGGCGGAGATCATCAGGGTGTCGCTACCGCCGAGGGTTTGCGCGGTCGTGGTGGCGGTGTCGATCTGCACGGTTTTGGCATGGACGGCGCTGGCGCTGATCAGCAGGGCGATAGAGAGCGCCAGGCGTTGGGGCGAGAAGGGCATGGGTGGACAGCCTTTTTGTTATAAGCGGGCCGTCTGGTATAGCGGAGGGGTTTTACAGAAATATGGCTTTGGGAAATGAAATCGTTTGCAGATGTTTCCGAGTGTCCGTCACTCGTGGGAGCGCGGCTTGCCGGCGATGGCGTTCGTGAGACTGTCATCGCCGGATCGTCGTCCGTAGCAAGCTCGGCTCCTATGAACGGCTCAAATACGCCTTCCCATAATGCCGCTCCATCCTCGCCTGAATCAGCTCCAGCCCAATCGACATCACCCAATAAATCACCGCCGCTGTGGTCAGCATCTCGATATACCGATAGCTCGAGCGCCCATACGACTGCGCCAAAAACATAACCTCCCAAACCCCCATCACCGAGATCAGCGACGAGTCCTTGAGCATGGAGATGAATTGGTTGGTGGTCGGCGGGATGATGGTGCGCATGGCTTGGGGCAGGGTGACGCGCCAGAAGATTACGGTTTCGCGCATGCCCAGGGCCAGGGACGCCTCGCGTTGGCCATGGGGGACGCCGAGGATGCCGGCGCGGAAGATTTCGCTCAGGTAAGCGCCGTAGTTCAGCGACAGGGCGATGATCCCGGCGGCAACGGCGCCCGGCACGATGCCCAGTTGCGGCAGGCCGAGGTAGATCAGCAGGATTTGGATCAGCAGCGGCGTGCCGCGAAAGAACGACGCGTAGAAACTCGCAATCCCGAACGCCACGGCGCTCTTCGATAACCGTGCCAGTGCGGTGATGAAACCCAGCAGCGACGAGGCGACGATCGAGCACAGGCACAGAAACAACGTCAGCGCCGCCCCTTGCAAGAAGCCATTGGGCGCCAGGTGCAGGCCGACGAGGTTGGGCAGTTTGTCGAGGATGATCGAGAACTTCAGGTCGAAGCTCAGGAAAAAACTGGCGAACAAGCCGAGCATCGCCGCCCAGGTCAGGTACAGCCGCGTGCGGAAACCGAAGATCCGTTGCAGCCGCGACTCAGCTACCGGTTGCGGTGGCTGGGGAGGTTTTGGGAAAGAAGTCATTTGCTGATATCGGCGCCGATCCATTTTTGCGAGAGCTTGCTCAGCGTGCCGTCCTGTTTCAGTTGGGCAAAGACTTCACGCACCTTGCCGTCCCACTGGGCGTCGCCTTTTTCGATGGCCACCGAGTTCGGCTCCGAGTACAGCGGGTCGCCGGCCAGCTTGAAGCGTTTGTCTTCGTTCAGGCGCGGTTGTGCGGTCACCAGGTTGGTGAGGATCGCGTCCAGTCGCACGCCAGCGCCCAGGCCCAAATCCTGGAATGCCACGTTGTCGGTGTCATACGGGGCGATCTGCACGTCCTCGAACGGGTACTGCAATTTCGTGTCCTCGGCGCCTTCGATCACCAGGTTTTTGTTCAGGTAGATTTCGTAGCTGGAGGCGCTGGTGAGGCCGACTTTCTTGCCGCTCAGGTCCTTGGCGTTGTGAATGCGGTCATCCTTGGCGTTGACCACGATCACCGCCGGCGAGGCGTAATACTCCACCGGGAAGTCGAAGACTTCGGCGCGGGCCTTGCTCGGGGTCATGGAGCAGATGCAAATGTCGTAGCGACCGCTCCAGCGGCCGGCGGCAATCACGTCCCAGGACGGCGTTTCGAGGCGCAGTTTCACCCCGAGTTTCTCGGCCACGGCTTTCGCCACATCGACGTCGAAACCGTCGAGCTGGTTCTGGTCATTGAGGAACGAGAACGGTGGATAACTCTCCATCAGCACGCCCACCAGTTCTTTCTTTTGCTCGACGCGATCCAGCGTGGCGCCGCCAAAGGCTTGGGTAGAGGCAGCCAGAATCGTCAGGCCCAAGGCCAGTAGCGGTTGGATTTTCATAGTCGATCCCTGATAAATAATGGTTGTTATTAACCGAATGGTGCGTATTAAATAGTTATAAGAACGACTCTGATAGTGAGTTATTTTCATAAGCTTATGAGTGAAAAGCATATGGGCGCAGGAAGCACAATAATTCTGGACGGCGGCATGGGCCGTGAGCTGCAACGTGCTGGGGCGCCGTTCAGGCAGCCCGAGTGGTCGGCGCTGGCCTTGAGTGAAGCGCCGCAAGCGGTCGAAGCGGTGCACGCGGCTTATATCGAAAGCGGCGCGAACGTCATCACCAGCAACAGTTATGCGGTGGTGCCGTTCCATATTGGCGAAGAGCGTTTTGCCGCTGAGGGTCAGGCGCTTGCAGCGTTGGCCGGTGAGTTGGCGCGGCGTGCAGTCGAGGCTGCCGGCAAACCGGTACGCGTGGCCGGTTCATTACCGCCGCTGTTTGGCTCCTACCGGCCGGACTTGTTCGACGCTGAGCGCGTCACCGAGTTACTGACGCCACTGGTGAAGGGGCTCGCGCCGCACGTTGACCTGTGGCTGGCGGAAACCCAGAGCTCAATCGTCGAGGCGCGGGCGATCCACGCGGGTCTGCCAAAGGACGGCAAGCCGTTCTGGCTGTCGTTTACCTTGAAGGATGAAGACACCGACGAGGTGCCGCGTTTGCGTTCCGGTGAGCCGGTGGCCGAGGCGGCGGCAGTGGCGGCTGAGCTGGGCGTCGAAACGTTGCTGTTCAACTGCAGCCAGCCAGAAGTGATCGGCGCGGCGATTGATGCGGCGCGGGAAACGTTTGAGCGGTTGGGTGTGAACATTCATATCGGCGCGTACGCCAATGCCTTCCCGCCGCAACCGAAAGAGGCGACGGCCAACGACGGGCTCGACCCATTGCGCGAGGATCTGGACCCACCGGGTTACCTGCACTGGGCCATCGATTGGCAGAAGCGTGGGGCCAGTCATTTGGGCGGGTGCTGCGGGATTGGGCCGGAGCATATTGCGGTGCTTGCCCAGAAATTGGCGTGAAGCCATTCGCGGGCAAGCCTCGCTCCTATAGGGGTTTTCGGTTGACCACAAATGTGGTGATCAATCACATAACCAATGTGGGAGCGGGCTTGCTCGCGAAGGCGTCCGTCCAGACGCCAAAGATTTACCCGCGGCACTCAGCCAGGGTTTTCACCTGCCCCGAATCTGTCTGGTTTTCATCCGAAAGCCACCGCTCAAACCCAGCGCCAACCACCGGCCATTCCGAATCCAGAATCGAGTACCACGCGGTATCGCGGTTCTGTCCCTTCACGACCATGTGCTGGCGAAACACACCTTCAAAACTGAAACCCAAACGCTCGGCCGCATATTTGGAGCGGGCGTTGCCGTTGTTGCACTTCCACTCCAGGCGTCGGTAACCCATGGCAAACGACTCTTTGGCCAGCAGGTAAACCGCCTCGGTACTTTTTGGCGAACGCTGCATCGGTGCGCCGAAGGTCACGTGGCCGATTTCGATACGGCCCTGGGCCGGAACAATCGACATCAGGCTGAGAATGCCTTGCACATCGCCACTGGCGCGGTCGATCACCGCGAAGAAATACGGATCGCTGTTGGCCGCGTGGTTGTTCAGCCAATCGTTGAACACGCTGCGCTCCGGGAACGGACCGTAAGGCAAGTAATCCCAGAGTTTCGGATCGGCACCCGGGCCCTGCAGGGCTTTGAACAAGCCATCGGCATGACGCGCCGGGTCGAGTTTTTCCAGGCGAATGAAACGCCCTTCGATCAGTTGAACCGAGGGCGCCGGGGCGCCTTTCCAGTCCGCGAGTGAAGTTGTCATTGTTGTTCTCCTTGAACCTTAAAGGGCTTTGCGAAACTGGATGAAACCAGGGCGTTCGGCGATGCGCTCGTAGAGCTGGATCGCGGTGGCGTTTGTTTCGTGGGTCAACCAGTGAACCTTGCAGCAACCGTCCGCCTTGGCGGTGGCGTAGACGAATTCGATCAACTGCCGACCGACGCCGGTGCCACGGGTTTCGGGGACGACCAGCAGGTCTTGCAGGTAGCAAGAGTTTTCAATGCTCCAGTTCGAGCGATGGTAGATGAAGTTCACCATCCCCACGGCTTTGCCATCGGCCCAGGCGAGGGCGGAGTGGGTGGTTTCGCTTGGGTCAAGCATGCGCTGCCAGGTGCTTTGGGTGACGGCTTCGGGCAACTCGGTGTTGTAGAAGCTCAAGTAGGCCTGCCATAGCGGCAACCAGGCAGCGTGGTCGTCGGTGGTGACCTGGCGAATCTCGATCTGACTCATGTTCATTCCTTAACGCATCAAGTGGGCGAGGGCCTGGTCCTGCATGTCGGGGCTGGCAGCAAGCCCTTCGCGCACACCGGCGATGTCTGCGGCACTACGGTTCTGGCTCAGTTTGCGTTTGCCTTCCAGGCGCTCGATCGGCAAGGCGAAACCGACGATGGCCTTGAGCATGCCGTCGATGTAGTCGGCGGGGGCGTCGTCGACTTTCCAGGGCTTGGCACGGCTCGCTTCGTGGCGATCGGTCAGGGCGCTGACCAGATTGCGCAGGCGATGGGCATCGTTGAACACTTCAGCCTTGCCGTAAGCGTGCACGGCGACGTAGTTCCAGGTCGGCACGACTTTGCCGTGCTCGGCTTTGCTCGGGTAAAACCCCGGGCTCACGTAAGCATCGGCACCGGCAAAAATCACCAGCGCCTCGGCACCGTTTTGCAGTTCCTGCCATTGTGGATTGGCCTTGGCCAGGTGCCCGTAAAGGGTGCCATTGGGGCCTTGCTCGGCGTCCAGCAGCAGCGGGATATGACTGGCTTGCAGGCCTTGTTCACCATGGGTCACCAGCACGGCGAGGCGGGTGGCGAGTATCTGCTGATGCAGTTCCTGCAAATCGTCGATGGCAAAAGCGCTTGGCGTATACATGGAAATTTCCCTTGGCGAATGTCTTCATCCTAGGCAGGCTATTGGTCTGTTGTAAGAGCCATTACCGACCAATTTCATAGGTCCATTCTTTATAGGTGCAGGCAATGACCAGCGAACCACTGTCCCTGTCCTTCAACCCGGCCGGCATCGAACTCGATCGCCGCCAGGGCTTGAGTCGTCAGCTCTATCAGGCGTTGCGGGTGCGGGTGCTCGACGGGCGACTGGCCAGTGGCACGCGATTGCCGGCCAGTCGTGACTTGGCGGCGGCGTTATCGATTTCCCGTAACAGCGTGGTCCGCGCCTACGATCAGCTCTATGCCGAAGGCTTTATCGAAGGACGGGTGGGCGATGGGACTTATGTCGCGCAATTGCCTCAAGCCGCGTTGCCGGCAAAAAAACTATCCACAAAAGTATCCACAGGGTTTTCAACAGGGTTATCCACAGCCTTATCCACAAATTGGCTGGATTTACCTGTGATTCCATCCAGTAAAGTTATCCACAGCGGTGCGCTGGAGCGCGTTGAAAAGAACCATTTGGCCAAGCCGCCGAGCGGTCCGCCGAAGGCTTTTCGGGTGGGAGTGCCGGCGTTCGATCTGTTTCCGTTCGAGGTATGGGCCAAGCTGAACGCGGCTTTCTGGCGAAAACCGGATTTACAGCAGCTGTGTTATGGCGATCCGGCCGGTGATGCGCGATTGCGCGGGATGATTGCCGCGTATTTGCGCAGTTCGCGGGGCATGCAGTGCTCGGCTGAGCAAATTGTGATCACCAGTGGCGCACAGCAAGGAATTAGCCTTTGTGCACAGCTGCTCGTGGAGCCGGGCGACGGGGTCGCAATCGAGAATCCGGGGTACCGGGCAGCCGGTCATGCCTTTGCTGTGGCGGGTGGCCGACTGCACGGTGTATCGGTGGACAGCGAGGGAATCAATTGCGCCGAGCTGGACGGGTTGACCGATTGCCGACTGGCTTATGTCACCCCGTCTCATCAGTACCCGACCGGTGTGATCATGAGCCTGGCGCGGCGGCTCGAGTTGTTGGCGTGGGCCGAGCGCACCCAAGGCTGGATCGTCGAAGACGATTACGACGGCGAGTACCGCTACAGCGGCGCACCTTTGGCCCCATTGGCAGCACTGGATCGGCAGGGGCGGGTGTTGTACGTCGGGACGTTCGGTAAAGTGGCGTTCCCGGCATTGCGATTGGGTTACCTGGTATTACCGCCGGGCCTGGTGGATGCGTTTTCCCGTCGGCGTGCGGTGGATGTGCGTCATTCGGAAGTCAGCACCCAGGCTGTGATGGCCGAGTTCATCGCCGCCGGGCATTTCCAGCGGCACATTCGCCGTATGCGCCGAGCCGCTCTAAGTCGGCGCAATACACTGCTGGCTGGTTGGCCAAAAGACATCCCCGGTGTGGGCAGCCTGCCCAGCGTGGCGGCAGGGCTGCATTTGACGGTTTCGGTCGAGAGCTTGGCCCGCGAGCGGGAACTGGTGGCGCAAGCCGAGGCGGTGGGCGTCGAGATCAACGCGCTGAGCAGCTATTGGCTGCCCGACTCGACCCGGCCAGCGGATCAGCGTGCCGGGCTGGTACTGGGGTTCGCCGCCGTGCCGGAGGCGGCGATCGAGTCGGCGCTGATTCGGTTGCGTAGCGCCTGGTGCCGCTAGGCTTTGATCACCCGGGCCACCCGGTTTTTGTTCCTAGGGTTCCAGTGCGAGAAACAATGAGCGTATAGCCGGATCAGTGATCCGGCGAACCACGTAATCCCTCGGTTCAAGCTCAAGTAGTTGCCCTTTAAGCTCCATATCAAGCGTGTCCAGGTAACTGTCCGCGACTTTTAAATGAGCCGCAGTGGGTTCGGCGGCAGGGCTGTCGGCGGCGTCGTAGTGAAAATGCGCCAACCACAGCGGCTGATCGTTGCGAGCAATGTCGAGTATCTGGTACTCCTGGAAATAGTCTCCCTTACCTTTTGTCTTGATACGCCCCTCCTTGTTGCGGACCAGCCTGACCTGACCGTTCTCATGCAACCACTGGAGGTACTCCAGACGAGGTTTGCGCTTCTTGAGCATTGACGCACGGACACTGATACCGGTGGCTCGAAGACGGACGGCAGCACTTCGTAATTCCTTACTCAGGGTCGCGACGGGAGGTGGCGTGCCGGTGGCCGCACGAATGTTCGTCACCGCGGTATCGACCGCTGCCGCCTCTTTTTCGTATTTGAGTGCCTGCGAATCGAACTCATGCTGCCTGTCAGCGGGAATGTTGTTTGCCCGTTCCGCATCCTTGCTGATGCGGGTAATGAAATGCTCCAGTTCCAGGTTGAGCTCCAACCCGTCTCTGATGACGTCAAGGTCGTCCCTGACCGGCGAGCCAGGTGGCTTGGTTTTGGGAACCAGCTTCTTGAAGGCTGGCACCTCGACTTTTTGCTCATCCGAAGGCGCTGGATCTCGTGGACGGGTCTTCGTCACCTTGGCCTGAGGGCGCGACGAGCCGGCAACCGGAGAAGTGGAACGGCTCGGTGCAATCGGCTGTTCACTTTCGGGCAGCAAGTCGTAGAGCATTTCCTGGGCGTGCTCCTGGAACTCCTTGATCAGTGTTTGCAAACGGGCCAATGCCTTGGGGTGAGTCATGTTGGGGTATTGAGTGGGCAGGTCGTCGATCCGCTGAAGGGTGTCGGCAAAGACGTCCGTGAGCCGGGTCACCGCCGTGACGCGTTGCTGGGTGGTCTGGCCCTTGCTGGATTCAAGCAGGATGTCGGTGAGTTCCTGGCTGGCCTCTGCGGCTTCAACGACGATGTCCGCCACGGCCTGGCGTGCTTGTGGCATTTGCGTCCCGGCCTGTTCTTGTACACACAGTTCGTACGCCATGCCGATTTCGTTGGCCTTGTAATCCAGAGGGCTGTAGGTAGGCAGCAGTTTCTGGATGGCCCGGATTGCTTCGCGTGAGGCTTTGCCCAGTACTTTGAGGTCGGCCACGGCGTTATTGGCCAGCGCGACCCGTTCGCTGATGGCCTGGCTCAATTCAACGGTCTTTTCAATGGCCTCAGTATTGCCGCCTACCGCTAGCCCGGTGTTGATCGCATCGTTGCTCAGCAACGTTACGATCGCGGCCGAGTACTCCTGGGTCTTGACCGCGAACCATAAGGTCAGGTGCTTTTCCATCTGGGTCGTCAGGCGCAACAGATCGTAGCTGTAACCGGTTGTACCGCCGAGTGCGCGCCATTCGTTCAGTTGCCCGATGGCTTCTCGATAGTTTTCGATCCGTGTTTCGAGCTTGTCGGTAAAGAGCGCGGTCTGGGCGTTGAAGTCATCACCAGTGGCTTGCATCATGTTATCGCGCAGGCGTGCAACTTCGACCGCCGTGGCGTTTTCCTGACTTTTGAAGGCCTTCACCTTTTCGTACAAGGCCGCTTTCTTCTGCTCCTTATCCAGCCGGAGCGCGGTGAGGCGGCTTTTCAGTCCGCCACCACGCAGTCGCAGTCGCGTGTCCACATACCAGTTGCCCTTTCGGTCATGCGTTAACAGCGGGCCGCTGCGTACAGGATTTTTCGGATTGACGATCTGCACCTGTTCATCGTTATTGATCCGCACCTGGAACCAGCGATTGGCGACCTTGGCATACTGTTTTTCGTTGAGCTGATAAAGGTGCGGCGGCTTGTCATAGAGGACGCCCAACTCCTTGTCGGTCAGGTTTGGCGGGCTGACCTTCACACTATCCAGGTATACCCCCAGGGCGGTGGGGGTGCGCCGCGGCACTGACTCTCCCGCTTCCAGTGCCGTTGCGTGTGAGGCAGGCAACTCCCCGGAAAGCACGGTAGCGTCCAGCGTCATGGTGGTTGCAGCAGGCGCGGGTAATGGGCGCTCAGCGGTGACGGATGCGGGCCATTTTTTTGCCTGCCGCGTAAACGCTCGATATCTGCCGTAGCGCGCTTGCCGGCCTGATGAATCAGGATCATGCCCAACGTCATGAGTACGTCGCCCAGGGATGTCCACTCCACCAGGCTGTCTCCACGCTCATGGGCCTCAAGTCCTTGCTGTAGCTGTTCGATGCTTTGCCAGGCCCACGCAGCGGTGCCTACCGGGCCGGTCAAAAAGGTCGACGCGACACTGAAGATGGCCCAGCCGCTGTCACGCAGCAGCTCCCAGCGGCGTTCGCCATTGGACTGGGACTGGCGGTCAGCCTGTTCCACCAGTGTGTGGGCGTTGCTGATGAACAACGTGGTCAGCAGATCGCCGGTGACCTCCTCGGTGCCAATGCCAATCGGGCCGCTCAGATCCAGGTTCAACAGCAGTTCAATGCCCGAGGCTGTCGTTAGCCAGGGCGAAGGCAGGCCGACAGGAAATACGTACTGTGAATACTCGAAACTGAGCGCTGACGTCGGTAACCAGGCCAGCACCGAATCTCGAAGTTCGCCAGGCTGGTGCATGGCGTAAATCATGTTCTGCAGCGAAGGGAACTGTAGCAACGGATCTTCCAGCGCCGGGCGATAGAGCAGGCATGGGCCGCCGCGTGGGTGTCGTGGCCCGATGATGAACATGTTGGCCACGGTATCGCCGCCCGACAGCAGGCGATACCTGGGGACAAACTTCAGAGGGCGAATGACGAGGTCGAGCGGGTCCTTGCGCGGTTGCCCCTGGGCGATATCCATTACCTCGCAGACATAGCGATAGCCAACGTCGTCGATCCCGCCCTCGTTCTGCAGTTTGCATTCCAGGGCCTTGAGCTTGAGCAGGTCGGGCAGCAGGCTGACATAGCGTTGTTGATGAAGCAGGGCTTGAGCCCTGTCATCGATCAGCTTTTTCTTCAGCAGCGCCGGGTAGGTTTTACCAATGTTGACCTGCTCTGCCATTTTGTTGAGGTAGGCAATGGTGAGCCACTCGGGGCATGCATGGTTGTTCTTGAACTTCAATTCGGCCTTGTACGGCGCGACGTTTTGCAGGCCGAATTGACCCAGGCTTTCGACGTAAATGTCGTGTGGGTTGGGCAGGGTAAAGGCGCCAGCCGTCATGCTGTTGGTGATGGTGATCTGCAATTCATCAAGCGGCAGTCCGGCAGCATCGTTGCCGTGATTCACGCGTCTGTCCGCGATGATCGCGTTGCGCATTTGTTCCTGGGCATAAGGAGTGATCAGCTGGATGTCGCTGAACTCTGAGGCGTTGCGCAGCTTGCCCTGGTTCGACAGATAGTGGCCGTAGTCCTGCAGGTCGGTTGCCGAGGCATTCGAGAGCCAGTCGGGAACAGCGCTCTTGAGTTGCTTGATGCGCTCTTTTTCCTCTGCACTGAAACGACTGGCGTCGCCGGCCTGTGCAGGTGAAAAAATTTGCCTTGTCGAGGCAGAGTTGGATGAATCGAGTGCTGCAAGAGCCTCTATCTGGCCGGCAACCAGTGCCCAGGCCATGTAGTCGAAAATGTCGCCATCAGGCTCGAACAAACGCCATTGAAAGGACTCCCCGGAGTTCTCCATGTTCATTCGCGCAGGCAGGGAAGCGCCCAGTTTGTCCATGGAATCGAACGCTTCGTAGCCCCCTTCGATGCTGTACAGCAACAGCATGTCCTGCTGATTGTGCGTGGCTTTAAGGACGATCGCGCCACCCAGCAGAAGGTGGCCGGTGTTGTCCGGTTTGTTGTAGTCAATATCAATCAGGCAGGCCTGGATGCCCGGGATCGTGGTATTGGCTTTAGCTCGTTCCGTCTTGGCCGGGTGCGCGAAAACGGCTCGGGCCACCGCGCATTGATCAGCCGTCCAGCCGTTGACCTGTTCGAGGTTCAAGGCGTTTTTCAGCGTGTTGCTCAGTACGTGCCAACGGGGTTTGTCGACGAGCGATTCGTTCCAGTAATCGAGTTGCCGTTGCTGGAACTCGATGTACAGCAGCGGCGCATAATCGTTCAGTATGTTGGCAATCTCTTCGATGCTGACGGCCAGTTGTATCGGCGGAATGGTCAGCGGTGCCAGTGTCAGAAAGTGTTCGCCTTCGGTGAAGTTGGCGATTTGCCCGGACTGGCTCTGGCTCAGTAACGCGTCGGTCAGGCTCTCGATTTTCGGGGCGATGCCGATGAATTGTTCGCTTGTCTGTTTCCATTGCGGCGTGACGAGCAACGTGCGGTCAGGATCGATGTCCAGCTCTGGATACTGTTGCTTCAAGGTGTCGCGTAACAGCTTGGCGGCCGCCTCATCGAGGCTGGGACCTTCGCTGGTCTGAATGATCAGGCTGATTTTTCCCTGAAGCAATTTCGAGGCGTTTTTCGGGGCGGGTGTGGATGTTTGCGTCATGGTCGTTTCCTTTTGACCGAGGGTTGAGCCACGGTAAGAAACGCGACGCTGATTGAGGCGGTAATTATTTATCGCCTGTAAAAAAGACCCGCGCGGGCGGGTCTTCAACACAGCAGTGTGAGGATAATCAGGTCCCGGATTTGATCTTGGTCCAGGCCCGGGTCCGCGCGCGCTCGGCATCACGCGGCAGCGGTTGCAGGGTGTAGAGCGTGCTCATCGCCGACTCGGTCGGGTACAGGTTCGGGTTGTTGCGGATCGCTGGGTCGACCAATTCGGTGGCGTCCTTGTTCGGGTTCGGGTAGCCGACAAAATCGCTGACCGGCGCAATCACCTGCGGTTGCAGCAGGTAGTTGATGAAGGTGTAGGCGTCTTCCGGATTTTTCGCCCCTTTAGGAATCGCGAGCATGTCGAACCAGATCGGCGCGCCTTCTTTCGGCAAGCGCATGTCGACGACGACACCGTTCTTGGCTTCCTTGGCGCGGTTGGCGGCCTGGGAGAAGCTGCCGGAATAACCGACCGCGACACAGATGTCACCGTTGGCGATGTCGGCCATGTACTTGGACGAGTGGAAGTAGGTGATGTACGGACGGATCTTCATCAACAGCGCTTCAGCTTTGGCGTAGTCCGCCGGATTCTTGCTGTTCGGATCCAGGCCGAGGTGTTGCAGGGCCAGCGGCAGGATCTCCGACGGCGAGTCGAGCAGGGCGACGCCGCACTGCTTGAGCTTGCTGATGTTTTCTTCCTTGAAGATCAGGTCCCAACTGTCGACCGGCGCATTGGCACCCAGCGCAGCCTTGACCTTGTCCGGGTTGAAGCCGATCAGGATGGTGCCGTACATGTACGGCACGGCGAATTTGTTGCCGGGGTCGTTGGCCTCGATCAGCTTCATCAGCTTGGGATCGAGGTGGTTCCAGTTCGCCAGCTTGCTGCGGTCCAGCGGCTGGAACACGCCGGCTTCGATCTGCTTGGCGAGGAACACGTTGGACGGCACCACCACGTCGTAGCCGGAGTTACCGGTCAGCAGCTTGGCTTCCAGCGCTTCGTTGGTGTCGAAGATGTCGTAGACCAGTTTGGTCTGGGTGTTCTGGGCCTTGAAGTCTTCCAGGGCTTTTGGGGTGATGTAGTCGAACCAGTTGTAGACGCGCAACGTTCGGTCTTCTGCGTGAACGGCACCACTGAGCACCGTGGCGCAAAGCGCTGGTGCGATAAAACGCTTGAGTCTGTTCATTGTTCTAATTCCTCATTGGGCGCTTTCAAAACCTTCGAGAACGTTCACGGCATTGATGCCGATTTCTTCTACTGCGTAACCGCCTTCCATCACGAACAGCGTCGGCTTGCCGAGCTTCGCGATGCGCTCGCCCATCGCCAGGTAATCCGGGCTGTCGAGCTTGAACTGGGAGATTGGATCGTCTTTGAAGGTATCGACGCCCAGGGACACGACGACAATGTCGGCACCGTACTTCTCGATCTCTTTGCAGGCCTGGCCCAGCGCGGCGCTCCAGGTGTCCCAGCCCGTGCCGGCGGGCAACGGATAGTTAAAGTTGAAGCCTTCGCCCGGGCCTTCACCGAGCTCATCTTCATAGCCGAGGAAGAACGGGAATTCGGCTTCCGGGTGGCCGTGGATCGAGGTGAACAGCACGTCGCTGCGTTGGTAGAAAATCGATTGGGTGCCGTTGCCGTGGTGGTAGTCGACGTCGAGGATCGCAACCTTTTTGTGGCCCTGATCGAGAAATGCCTGGGTGGCGATAGCGGCGTTGTTGAGGTAGCAATAACCGCCCATCAAGTCGCTGGCGGCGTGATGTCCCGGTGGACGGCACAACG
The DNA here is from genome assembly GCF_034344865.1 of Pseudomonas sp. 10S4. Lineage (NCBI taxonomy): Bacteria > Pseudomonadati > Pseudomonadota > Gammaproteobacteria > Pseudomonadales > Pseudomonadaceae > Pseudomonas > Pseudomonas sp. 10S4. The sequence goes on along the minus strand of NZ_CP133774.1, from coordinate 1,654,795 downwards.
CGAAGGCACTGCGGGCACCGCGCTGGATCACCGCTTGGGCGGTCAATGCGACTTGCGCTGCGCTATAGGCCGCTTGCCAGGTGCCAGCAGTGATCGGCGCGCCGCCGTCGAAGCTGTAATAACCGAGTTGGCCATGCAGGCTGGTCGGCATGATCCGCCGCAAGGTGCGGGCCGGCCAGGTATAGGGCAGCAAGTCGCCGTCGGTGCCGAACTCGGTCCAGCGTGCCCAGGCACCTTTGAAGAAGTCGAGGTAGTCGCGATCGTGAATGCGCTGGATCGGCCCGAGGCCAAAATCCTGCGGCGCTTCCACCGGGCCCAGGTTGCGGTACTGCACGCGTTGCAGCACATGGTCGGCACGTGAGGGCATTTCGAAGCAGGGCATCAATTGCCCGTCCATCAATTCACAACGGCCGTGATGCAGGTGGTGATCGTCCGAGTAGATCGTCAGCATTTCTTGTTCTCCGCAGGCTGATTCGGTTGAACACAGTCTTGCGGGGCGCAGCGTTTGGGAGAACGGCAGGAAAGGCCAAAAGGGGATTTATATGGCCAAAAGGTTTGACCGAAATTCGCCCCTTATTGGCGCTGCAACGCCCCCAAATAACGCAGAACCCGTAGGAGCGAGCGGTGCGACGATTCGACTTGCCCGCGAAGGCGTCCCCGAGAGCGCCAAAAGCTTCGCGGGCAAGCCTCGCGCCTACAAGGGCGGTTTGTTACGGGCGGAATTGGCTGGGCGCCACACCACTCCAGCGCACAAACGCATGCCGGAAACTCGCGGTCTCGCTGAACCCCAACGCCTCGGCAATCCGATAGATCGGCAATTGATCCTCGCAGAGCATCTGCTTGGCCTGCTCGAACCGCAGCTCATCGAGCAATTCCTGATAGCTGCAGCCCAGATCCTTCAGATGCCGGCGCAAAGTCCGCGCCGAACACTTCATCTGCTCGGCCAACCCCTCAAGCCCCGGCGCCGCGTTCAGCTGTGCGCTGAGCAACTGACGAATCCGCCCCAGCCACGCCTGACGTCCGGTGAACTCGGTGTTCTGCTTACGGCAGCGTTCGGCCATGGCTTGATGGGTGATGACATCGGCCAGTGGCAAGGGCTGGTCGAGCCAGCGTCGGTCGAAGGCGAACGCGTTGTCCGGAGCCTCGAAGTTCAGCGGGCAGTCGAAGTGTTCGGCGTAGGTCGCCTGATAATCCGGTGCAGTGTGTTCGAAGCGCGCAGCCCGCAGCGGCAGTGGGTGCCCGAGCAGGTCGTCGCAGATGACTTTCAGTGAAACCAGGCAGAACTCGGCGTTGAACACCGCCATCGCCGGGCTTTCCCGATAATCCGCAGCGACGAACCAGACACGCTCGCCATCGTCCTCAAGACTCAGCTCGAAAAGTGTTCCCAACAGCGCCGGATAACGTATCGCCAAACGTAAAGCGTCACCGAAGGTGGCACTGGTGAGCAGCGCATAACCGAGCATGCCGTAGGACGAGACGTGCATCCGCCGACCGAGTTCCAGGCCTATGTCACGCTTGAACGCGACCGCGTTGGCGCAAACCTGCATCTCCTGATTGGTGGTGATCCGCGTGTCCGCCCGGCTTAGATCCGCCGCGCTGATGCCGCTTCCCGCCAGCAGTGCTTCGCTGGACAGGCCTTCGGCCTTGAAGGTGTTGAGCACCAGGGAGACGGCGTTGAGGGTGGTGAGGTGGGAGTGGAGCATGGAGGATTCCAGCCTTGGGGTGACTGGAAGACAGCAAGTTATATGCCTGGGGCCCCGGACCTGTAGGAGCGAGGCTTGCCCGCGAAGCTTTTGGCGTTTTCAAGGACGCCTTCGCGGGCAAGCCTCGCTCCTACAAGGGCGGTGAGGTGTCAGCTGAGTTCGCCGCAGAGGTCGAGCTCTATGAGACGACGCACTTCAGCGTTATCCAGCCCGGCACCCAGCAACGCATGCAATTTGCCGAACGCAGCCTCGCGAGTCATGCCGCCACCGGACAACACACCAACACCACGCAAGCGGCTCCCCGCCTCGTAAACATCCAGCTCGACGCCACCTTCATGGCACTGCGTCACCGCGACCACCACAACACCGTTGTCCCGCGCCCGTTCCAGAGCGGCGAGAAACTCAGGGTTGTCGCTCGGCCCGGTACCGCTGCCGTAGCATTCCAGCACCAAGCCCTGAATGCCGCTATCGAGCAGGCTGCTCAGCACTTCGGCGCTGATGCCGGGGAACAGCGGCAGTACCGCGACGTTCGCCAACTGTTTGGGCTGGTTGTAGGTCAGCGATGCCGGCATCGAAGCTGCCTTCACGCCGCCGCCCTGACGCTCAAGACGCTTGAACGGATGACGCCCGAAACTGCGTACCTTCGCGCAACGGGTCGGGTCCAGCAGTTCGCCGTGGAAGTACAAATGAACGCCCGGCGCCAGGCCATGGCCCAGAGCAACCAGCGCACCGCTGAGGTTTTCCCAGGCATCGCTGTCGGTCACGCCGGCTGGCAGCATCGAGCCGGTAAAGCACACGCGGGCATGCAGGCCGAGCAATTGGAAGCTCATGGCCGCTGCGCTGTAGGCGAGGGTATCGGTGCCGTGCAGAATCAGCACGCTGTCACAGCCCTGCACATCCACGGCATCGACCACTGCTTCACGCAGTTGCTGCCAGTAGCTCGGGGTCATGTTGGCGCTGTCGATCAGCGGGCTCATCTCGCGAAAGCGCCACTGCGGCACCACCAGTTCAGGCTGGCTGTGCAGGTAGTCGCGCATCCGCGCTTCGAAACCGGACGCCGGGGCCAGGCCGTTGGCGCTGGCTTGCATGCCGATGGTGCCACCGGTGTAGAGCACCATGACGTGCTGGGCGGCAGGATAGGTCGAGGAATTCATGGGGGTTCTCCGAGAACGGTGGGAGCGAGCCTGTGTGGGAGCGAGCTTGCTCGCGACGGCCGCGATGCGGTCTTACAGCTTCACACCAAAACAACCTGCGACCGAGCATGACGCCGGCCGCACGTTGTGTCACGCCGGGCGCAGGGGATGCGCCCGGTTTTTACCGATCAGCGTTGCGCTGCGGTCACGCCTTGCTGCTCAGCTTCGGCCTTGGTGGCAGCGGCTGGCGGGTTGGCGGGCCAGGCTTTCAGGTCCAGGTCCAGATCCGGGAACTTGCTCGAATCAAACACTGGGGTCTTGATGCCGGCAGCACGCTGGTCATCGTAGTCACGCAGGATGCGCATGCCGATCTTGAACAGCAGGAACAGCGCGATCAGGTTCACGAACGCCAGCATCTTCATGGTGATGTCGGCGAAGGCGAACACCGTACCGAGGTTCTCGATGGCACCCCAGAAGATCAACACCAGTACCAGTGCGCGGTAGCCGATCAGCGCTGCGCGGTTTTCACCGATCAGGAAGCGCAGGTTGCTCTCGCCCAGGTAGTAGTTGTAGAGGATCGAGGTGAACACGAACAACGACAGGGCGATGGAGATGAAACTGCGGCCCCAGTCACCGACCACAGCGGCCAGGGAGTTCTGGGTCAGGGCAATGCCGTCGCCTTCGAAGCCCGGGGTGTAGAAGCCCGACAGCAGGATCAGCAGCGCGGTGCAGGTGCAGATCACGAAGGTGTCGAGGAACACGCTGAACGCCTGAACCACGCCTTGAGCAACCGGGTGCTCGACCGACGCGACGGCTGCCACGTTAGGCGCACTGCCCAGGCCAGCTTCGTTGGCAAACACGCCACGCTTCACGCCCATAACGATGGCGCTGCCGATCAAACCACCAAAGGCCTGGTCGAGACCGAAGGCACTTTTGACGATGGTCATCAGCATGCCCGGCACGTGGTCGAATTGCAGCACGATCACGTAGATGGTCACGCCGATGTACACCAGGGTTTTCACCGGTACCAGCAGGTCAGCAACCTTGGCGATCCGCTTGATGCCACCGATGAACACCAGGCCCAGCAACACTGCCAGCGCCGCCCCGGTGTACGTCGGGTCGAGTTGGAATGCGTTCTGCAGCGAGTGGGTCACGGCATGGGATTGCAGGCCGTTGAAGGCGAAGCCGAAGGTGATCAGCAGCAGGAACGCCATGATCATCCCCAACCAGCGTTTCTGCAGGCCGTGCTGGATGTAATAGGACGGGCCGCCACGGTAGGTGCCGTCGGAGTCGCAGCGTTTGTAGAGCTGGCCGAGGGAACATTCGAAGAAGCTGCTGGACATGCCGACCAGCGCGGTCACCCACATCCAGAACACCGCACCTGGCCCACCGAGGGTCACGGCGATGCCGACACCGGCGATGTTGCCTGCACCGACGCGGCCAGCCAGGCTGAGCATCAGGGCCTGGAACGAGCTGAGTTGACCGGCGCTGCTTTTGAGGCTATCGCGGAACACGGCGAACATATGGAAGAAGTGGCGCAATTGTACGAAACGCGATCGGATCGTGAAGTAGCTACCGAGCCCGACAATGAGCACGATCAGTACTTTCCCTGAGAGGAAGTCGTTGATGACTTCGAGCATGGATTATTCCTCGCTATTTTTTTGTTTAAGCAAATGCTGGAGGGGTAGAAATATCGCGTTACACCGGTTTGCGCGGGGCATAACAGGTGAGGCGAAGGTTCGTCCAGATTCTCCATATCGCGGGTTGTTATTAGGTCGGGTTTCGCATGGGTTATGGCCTCGTTACCGACGACCGCTCACGCGAAGAGGGGCGGCACTATACCTATCAGTGCGGTGCCCGTCTGCACGATTGTGGTGCAAGCGACGAAACGAAGCTTTGAAACACCCGACGTTACCGGCGTCGGGCTTATGTGAAAACTGTTTCATGTGGGAGCGAGCCGGCTCGCGAAGATGGCGGCACATCTTGCATCGATGTGCCTGACCAACCGCTTTCGCGAGCAAGCCCGCTCCCACATTTTTCAGCTTCCAGGCATTCTGTCTGTTGCTGCCAAAGAGTTAAAAAAAGGGCTTGGAGATAAATCCCCAAGCCCTCAAAAGGTGAGAGGTGTCTAGTCCCTCGACCTGGTGAGCATGGCTCCATGCTCTTCGTTAAGAGAGCAAGAGCCGGGCGTTCGATCAAGCCTTAAGCGGGACCAGACGCGGAGCAATCATGTTTTCAGGGCGCAGGATGTCGGCGAGCATTTCGTCGTCGAGCAAGCCTTCTTCGCGCACCAGTTCCAGCACGCCGCGGCCGCTTTCGAGGGCGATACGGGCGATGCGGGTGGCGTTTTCATAGCCGATGTACGGGTTCAGTGCGGTGACCAGGCCGATCGAGTGTTCGACCAGTTCGCGGCAGCGCTCTTCGTTGGCGGTGATGCCGACGATGCAGTGTTCGCGCAGCATGTCCATGGCGCGTTGCAGCAGACGGATCGAGTCGAAGATCTTGAACGCGATCAGCGGCTCCATCACGTTCAGTTGCAGTTGGCCGCCTTCGGCCGCGATGGTCAGGGCCAGGTCGTTACCGATGATCTGGAACGCTACCTGGTTAACCGCTTCCGGAATAACCGGGTTGACCTTGCCTGGCATGATCGAGCTGCCTGGCTGACGCGCTGGCAGGTTGATTTCGTTAATGCCGGTACGTGGGCCGCTGGACAGCAGCGCAGGTCGTTGCAGATCTTCGACAGCTTGACCGCAGTGCGCTTGAGCATGCCGGAGAACAGCACGAAGGCGCCCATGTCAGAGGTGGCTTCGATCAGGTCGGCGGCTGGCACCAGCGGTTGACCGCTGATCAGGGCCAGGCGCTGAACAGCCAGGTGCTGGTAACGCGGGTCGGCGTTGATGCCGGTACCGATCGCTGTGCCGCCCAGGTTTACTTCGGTCAGCAGCTCAGGAGCCAGAGTCTTCAGGCGTGCCAGGTCTTCGCTCAAGGTAGTGGCGAAGGCGCGGAATTCTTGGCCGAGGGTCATCGGCACGGCGTCTTGCAGCTGGGTACGGCCCATTTTCAGGACGTGGTTGAACTCTACACCCTTGGCGGCGAACGACTGGATCAGGCTGTCGAGGCTGGCCAGCAGCGCGTCGTGACCCAACAACAGGCCCAGACGGATCGCCGTCGGGTAGGCGTCGTTGGTCGACTGCGCCATGTTCACGTCGTTGTTCGGGTGCAGGTATTGGTATTCGCCCTTCTGGTGACCCATGGCCTCCAGCGCGATGTTGGCGATGACTTCGTTGGCATTCATGTTGGTCGAAGTGCCAGCGCCGCCTTGAATCATGTCTACCACGAACTCTTCGTGGAAATCGCCGCGGATCAAACGTGCACAGGCTTCGCTGATGGCAGCGTGCTTGGCTTCGCTCAGATGACCCAGCTCGCGGTTGGCGTCAGCGGCGGCCTGTTTAACCATGGCCAGGCCGACAACCAGCTTCGGGTAGTGCGAAATCGGGACGCCGGAGAGACGGAAGTTGTTCACCGCTCGCAGGGTCTGGATGCCGTAATACGCTTGAGCGGGTACTTCGAGTACGCCAAGCAGGTCTTTTTCTGTGCGGAAAGATGCAGCGGAGGACATGATAGAAATCATCTCGATATGGACCCGGTCTGTGCCGGAACGCTGCAAATGCTAGGCTTGTGAAGAATTTTGGGCCAATGCTGTTAAGCACTAGCCTATGCACATTCGGCATAATACCCATGTGACGTCGCGTGTGCGGCGAGCGTGTGACCTAAGTTGGTGCGTGTCCGGGAGGGCGTGATGAATCTGGAAAGCAAATGGCTGGAGGACTTTAGTGCCCTGGCCGCGACCCGCAGTTTCTCCCAGGCTGCCGAGCGACGCTTCGTGACCCAGCCTGCATTTAGCCGGCGAATCCGCAGCCTTGAGGCCGCGCTGGGGCTGCAATTGGTCAACCGCTCGCGCACACCAGTCGAGCTGACGGCGGCGGGGCAGTTGTTTCTGGTTACCGCGCGGACGGTGGTCGAGCAGCTCGGCGAAGTGCTGCGCCATCTCCATCACCTGGAAGGCGGGCAGGGCGAAGTGATGCAGGTGGCGGCGGCTCACTCGCTGGCGCTGGGTTTCTTTCCGCGCTGGATCGCGCAGTTGCGTAATGAAGGCCTGAACATTGCCACGCGCCTGGTGGCGACCAACGTCGGCGACGCCGTGCACGCGCTTCGTGAAGGTGGCTGCGACCTGATGCTGGCGTTCTACGACCCGGACGCGGCGATGCAGATGGATCCGGAGATCTTCCCGTCCCTGCACCTTGGCCAGACTGAAATGCTGCCGGTGTGCGCGGCGGAGACCGAAGGCAATCCGCTGTTTGATCTGGAGGGCGAGGCCAGCGTGCCGTTACTGGCGTATAGCGCCGGTGCGTTTCTCGGGCGCTCGGTGAACATGTTGCTGCGCCAGCGCGCCCTGCGCTTTACCACTATCTATGAGACCGCCATGGCCGACAGCCTGAAAAGCATGGCGCTGGAAGGACTGGGCATTGCCTGGGTGCCGCAGCTGTGTGTGCGCGCAGAACTGGCGCGCGGTGAGCTGGTGGTGTGCGGCGGCCCGCAATGGCATGTACCGCTGGAGATTCGCCTGTACCGCTGCGCGCTGGTGCGTAAGGCGAACGTGCGGTTGTTGTGGCGTAAGCTTGAAGGCGGCGCAGCGCAGGGCACAACCGGTCAATGATGTTTTGTAGGAGCCAGGCTTGCCGGCGAAGGCGTCCGTGAGATCGCCTTCGCCGGCAAGCCTGGCTCCTACAAGAGCAGCGTGTGATGGCAGCTTTTTCACTGACCTTCGAGTCAATAAAACCGGCACTTTGCGCCGTATGACAGATGGTCGTCTCGGGGGCTGTTTATCTGCTTCATTGAGGTATACTGCGCGGCCTTCGGCCGGTTCGTCCGGCCATTTTTCGTACAATCAAGCCACGCATTTCTGCGTGGCTTGTTGTTTTTGACGCGCCTGCGGGCGCCCAGAGAGAAGAGGCACGACGATGAGTGCACTGGTTGGCGTGATCATGGGCTCCAAGTCCGATTGGTCCACCCTTAGCCACACCGCCGATATGCTGGAAAAGCTCGGCATTCCTTACGAGGTGAAAGTGGTCTCTGCCCACCGCACCCCGGACCTGCTGTTCCAGTACGCCGAAGAGGCCGAGGCGCGTGGCATCGAGGTGATCATCGCCGGTGCCGGTGGCGCGGCCCACCTGCCAGGCATGTGTGCGGCCAAGACCCATCTGCCGGTGCTGGGCGTGCCCGTGCAGTCGTCGATGCTCTCGGGTGTCGATTCGCTGCTGTCCATCGTGCAGATGCCTGCGGGCATTCCGGTTGCGACCCTGGCCATCGGCAAGGCCGGTGCGATCAACGCCGCTTTGTTGTCGGCGAGCATCCTCGGCGCCAAGCACCCGCAGTTCCACGCGGTGCTGAAAACTTTCCGTGCTGAGCAGACAGACAGCGTCCTGGACAATCCAGACCCACGCATCGCCTGAGGTTGTTGACGATGAAGATCGGTGTAATCGGTGGCGGCCAGTTGGGCCGCATGTTGGCGCTGGCGGGTACTCCGCTGGGCATGAACTTCGCTTTCCTGGACCCGGCGCCTGATGCTTGCGCAGCCGCGTTGGGCGAGCATCTGCGGGCCGATTACGGCGATCAGGGCCACTTGCGTCAACTGGCCGATGAAGTCGATCTGGTGACCTTCGAGTTCGAGAGCGTCCCGGCCGAAACCGTGGCGTTCCTGTCGCAGTTCGTCCCGGTCTACCCGAGCGCCGAAGCCCTGCGCATTGCCCGTGATCGCTGGTTCGAGAAGAGCATGTTCAAGGACCTGGGGATTCCTACCCCGGCGTTCGCCGACATTCAATCGCAAGCGGATCTGGACGCTGCCGTGGCTTCGATCGGTCTGCCGGCCGTGTTGAAAACCCGCACCCTGGGTTACGACGGCAAGGGTCAGAAAGTCCTGCGCAAACCGCAAGACGTGGTCGGCACCTTCGCCGAACTCGGCAGCGTCGCCTGCCTGCTGGAAGGCTTCGTGCCGTTCACCGGTGAAGTCTCGCTGATCGCCGTGCGTGCTCGCGATGGTGAAACGAAGTTTTATCCACTGGTTCACAACACCCACGACAGCGGCATTCTCAAGTTGTCCGTAGCCAGCACCGATCACCCGCTGCAAGCCTTGGCTGAGGATTACTCCAGCCGTGTGCTCAAGCAGCTGGAATACGTCGGCGTGATGGCGTTCGAGTTCTTTGAAGTCGACGGTGGTCTCAAGGCCAACGAAATCGCCCCGCGTGTGCACAACTCCGGGCACTGGACCACTGAAGGCGCCGAGTGCAGCCAGTTCGAAAACCACCTGCGGGCCGTTGCCGGTTTGCCGCTGGGTTCGACGGCCAAGGTCGGCGAGAGCGCGATGCTCAACTTCATCGGTGTGGTTCCGCCGGTAGAGAAAGTGATCGCCATTGCTGATTGCCACCTGCACCACTACGGCAAGGCATTCAAGGTCGGTCGCAAGGTCGGTCACGCCAATCTGCGTTGTGCAGACCGTGAGACGCTGGCGGCGCAGATCCTCAAGGTCGAAGCGCTCATCGCCGAATAGTTTCATGTGGCAGCGGCGGAACCTTCAGTGTCCGCCGTTCTCTGATGGCAGGATGCCAAAGTCTGACTAGGCTTTGTGCCAGGTGTCCTGTCTCACCAAATCAATCAGAGGGAAATGCCATGGGAATTATTGGAACCATCTTTATCGGCTTGATCGTCGGCCTGTTGGCTCGGTTCCTGAAGCCGGGCGATGACAGCATGGGCTGGATCATGACCATCCTGCTCGGTATCGGCGGTTCGCTGGCGGCTACTTACGGCGGCCAGGCTCTGGGCATTTACCATGCGGGTCAGGGCGCAGGCTTCATCGGCGCGCTGGTGGGTGCGATCATCTTGCTGGTGATTTACGGCTTGATCAAAAAGAGCTGATTCAAGCGACAAAGCCCTCTGCTCGGTGCACGCGCAGAGGGCTAGAATGCTCGCTATTACGCCATCCTTTCCTTTGTCGAGCATTTCAATGCGCCGTCTTTTGTTGACCCTATTATTCCTGGGCTCGGGCCTTGCCCATGCCGGCGACCTGCCGGAAACCGACTGGCTGGAACTGATGCCCAAGTCGGACCAGAAAGCCCTCGAGGACATGCCCGAAATCGATCACAACTCCCCCGAAGGCAATGGCACCTTTACCCAAAAGGGTGGCATGAAGCAGAGCAAGGGCTTGCCGGCGGTGATGTACTCGACCAAAACCGTGCCGTCGATGAACGACAAGAACATCCGCATCGGTGGTTATCCGGTGCCGCTGGAAACCGACGCCAAGGGCCGCAGCACGCTGTTTTTCCTGGTGCCGTACCCGGGCGCCTGCATCCACGTGCCGCCACCGCCACCAAACCAGTTGGTGCTGGTGCGTTATCCCAAAGGCTTGAAGCTGGACGACATCTACACGCCGCTGTGGGTCACCGGCACGTTGAAGGTCGAGAAGGTCAATAACGACCTGGCTGACGCGGCGTATGCGCTGGATGCGGCGAAGGTGCGGGCGGTTAAAGAGTCGGATTTGTAGCGTTTGTTAGATCGATTCGCCGGCAAGCCTCGCTCCTACAGGTCCGTGTGATCCGTAGGAGCGAGGCTTGCCCGCGAAGCTTTTAAAGCGGCTTGCTGCCGATGCTGACGCCCAGGGTATGACTCGCACCCGCCGCCAAGGTCACCACATCGTCCATCACATTCGCCGTCTCGATGCACAGCATGCGCTGCCAGCCATCGTCGGCCATGTCACTGAACGCTGCTGCGCGATCAATCCACGGGTTCCAGATCACTGTCGAGCGTGAACCACTGCTGGTCAGCTCGATGCGGCGTTCCCAGGTCGGATCGACAATGCTCAGCTTAGCCGGGGTATTGAGGTAGATACGGTCAGTCTCGCCGGTGAAAACCAGATCGCCGGCCTGAGTGGTCGTGGTCCAGTCTTTAGTCGTATCGATATAGCTCAAGCCTTCCAGCCCCTCAACATGCACGTTGCGCACGTCGCTGACGGCGAAGTAGCTGTGCAACGCCTGGCTGATCGACACGGATTCAGCGCCGCGGTTGTGGCTGGTCAGGCTGATGTGCAGTTGCTCATCCAGACGAATGCTCAACGTCAAATCCACCTGATGCGGCCAGCCCGCAAAACCACCTTCGGGGTAGGGCAGGACGAATTCGACCTTCAGGCTTTCACCCTCAGCTTCGATGCCGCCCAGTTCCCAATCCATCGCCCTGACAAAACCATGGGCGCCGGCCGGTTCATTGCTGACGCGCATTGTCTTGACACTTTGCGGGTTGCGATCAAAGTTGCCGAACCACGGCCAACACACCGGCACGCCGGCGCGGATGCTTTTACCGGTCTTGAACACGGCCTCGTCGTTGAGCCAGATCAGCGGCGGTTGCCCGGCCAACTGATAACTGAGGATGTGCGCGCCTTGCTGGGCCACCAGCAATTCGGCCTGACCGTGGCGAATACGCCAGCAGTTCAGTTCATCCAGTTTGACGGCTTCAACGTTGGGCGTGCTCATGGGGCAACTCTCAATCAGGAACAATGACGGCTATGGACCGCAAAACGGTCTGCGCGTTTAACGCGCGCGTGGTGGAACCGAGCGAGTGCGGCCGCTGCCGTCGATGGCGACGAATACGAATACGGCTTCAGTCACTTTACGCCACTCACTGGACAGCGGGTCGTCGCTCCAGACCTCGACCATCATCTGGATCGAGCTGCGGCCGATTTCCAGGGCCTGGGTATAGAAGGAGAGCTGAGCGCCCACCGCCACCGGAACCAGAAATGCCATGCGGTCGATTGCAACGGTCGCCACGCGGCCACCGGCGACTTTGCTGGCCATTGCGGTGCCAGCCAAATCCATCTGCGCCACCAGCCAGCCGCCGAAAATATCGCCAAAGCCGTTGGTTTCACGCGGGAGCGCGGTGATTTGCAGGGCGAGGTCGCCTTGCGGGATTGGATCTTCTTGTTCGAGCTCTATCATGCCGGGGGTGCCTCTGACCCGTGACTCTCATTGGTACTTCAGGTGAATAGCCGTCTTCGGGAAAAACGATTCAGCCCGAACATACTACGTTCGTCACGTTTTTCGTAAGGCGCCTAAAGGGAAACTCTGCGAAATCGGCTGACAGGTGCCAACGACGTTTTCGCACAGCAACCCCTTACAAGCAGGTGCAAGGTTGCGAGTATATCGGTCGGTAGACTCCGAGACGACCGTCGGGTTCTCATTTTGACCGTCAAATAAGCACCTCTATGTGCTTTTTCGAACAATTTGCTATCGTGCCGAACCTGCCCAAGCCTCCGCCAGCGTTGTTGGGGTTGCAGATCCGACTATAAGAGAAGCCCTTGCCATGACCACAGCGCCCTCGAGCACTGCGCAGCCAACCCAGTCCGCACGTCCGTTGACCCGCAACGATTACAAGACTTTGTCGCTGTCTGCCCTGGGCGGCGCGTTGGAGTTCTACGACTTCATTATCTTCGTGTTCTTCGCCGCGGTGGTTGGCAAGCTGTTCTTCCCGGCCGACATGCCCGAGTGGCTACGGCTGATGCAGACCTTCGGCATTTTCGCCGCCGGCTACCTGGCGCGTCCATTGGGCGGCATTGTCATGGCGCACTTCGGCGACCTGCTGGGACGCAAGAAGATGTTCACCCTGAGCATTTTCATGATGGCCGTGCCAACCCTGATCATGGGTTTACTGCCAACGTACGCGCAGATCGGCATGTGGGCGCCGATCCTGTTGCTGGTGATGCGAGTGATCCAGGGCGCAGCGATTGGCGGTGAGGTGCCCGGCGCTTGGGTATTCGTTTCCGAACACGTGCCGCAGCGGCACATCGGCTACGCCTGCGGCACCCTGACCAGCGGTCTGACGGCCGGTATCTTGTTGGGTTCGTTGGTGGCCACGGCGATCAACAGCATTTACACCCCGGTGGAAGTGGCGGATTACGCCTGGCGGATTCCGTTCCTACTGGGCGGTGTGTTCGGCCTGTTCTCGGTTTACCTGCGTCGCTGGTTGCACGAAACCCCAGTGTTCGCCGAGCTGCAACTGCGCAAGGCCCTGGCCGAAGAAGTGCCGCTGCGCGCGGTGCTGCGTGACCATCGTGGCGCGATTCTGATTTCCATGCTGCTGACCTGGCTGCTGTCGGCCGGCATCATCGTCGTCATCCTGATGACTCCGACCGTGCTGCAGACCGTTTACCACTTCACCCCGACCATTGCGTTGCAGGCCAACAGCCTGGCAATCGTGTTCCTGAGCCTGGGTTGCGTAGCGTCCGGCGCGCTGGCGGATCGCTTCGGCGCGGGCCGGGTGTTTGTGTTCGGCAGCGCATTGTTGTTGCTGAGTTCGTGGACCTTCTACCACAGCCTGTTCAACCACCCTGAATGGCTGTTCCCGATGTACGCCGTGACCGGTCTGCTGGTCGGCACCATCGGCGCGGTGCCGTATGTGATGGTCAAAGCCTTCCCGGCGGTGGTGCGTTTCAGCGGGCTGTCGTTCTCCTACAACCTGGCCTACGCGATTTTCGGCGGGTTGACCCCGATGATCGTGACATTGCTGCTTAAGGAAAGCCCGATGGGGCCTGCTTATTATGTGGCGATCATTTGTGGAGTCGGGATTTTGGTGGGTGCTTATCTTTGGAAGAAGGGGCGTTAAGGCGGCTTCTTGCGCCGACTGTACTGGCCTCATCGCGAGCAAGCTCGCTCCCACATAGGATCTGTGTTCGCCGCAGAGCCTTGGGGGAGCGAGCTTGCTCGCGATGAAGGCGACACGAATTATCCTGCAACACGCCGAATGCTGGCCTTTCATCCAATTGTCATATTTCAGCCATAGAGTGTTCACACGGCCTGCTGATACTTGGCCCCGACTTAACACACCCTATCTGCTAGGAGTAAGGCATGAAACTGAAGCGTTTGATGGCGGCAATGACTTTTGTCGCTGCTGGCGTTGCGACCGCCAACGCGTTCGCCGCTGTTGACCCGTCGATCCCGAGCTACACCAAGACCACTGGTGTGTCGGGCAACCTGTCCAGCGTCGGCTCCGATACCCTGGCCAATCTCATGACCCTGTGGGCTGAGAACTACAAAAAGAATACCCGAACGTAAACATCCAGATTCAGGCCGCTGGCTCCGCCACCGCGCCACCTGCGTTGACTGAAGGCACCTCTAACCTGGGCCCGATGAGCCGCAAAATGAAGGACACCGAACTGGCTGCCTTCGAGCAGAAGTACGGCTACAAGCCAACCGCTATCCCGGTTGCCGTGGACGCCCTGGCGGTGTTCGTGCACAAAGACAACCCGATCCAGCACCTGACCATGGAACAAGTCGACGCGATTTTCTCGTCCACTCGTCTGTGCGGCGCTAAATCCGAAGTCAAAACCTGGGGCGACCTGGGTGTGACCGGTGACCTGGCCAACAAGCCGGTTCAACTGTTCGGTCGTAACTCGGTATCCGGCACCTACGGCTACTTCAAAGAAGAAGCCCTGTGCAAAGGCGACTACAAGCCAAACGTCAACGAACAACCAGGCTCGGCTTCGGTCGTGCAGTCGATCAGCTCTTCGCTGAACGGCATCGGTTACTCGGGCATCGGCTACAAAACCGCTAGCGTGAAAACTGTTGCTCTGTCGAAGAAAGGCAGCACTGAGTTCATCGAAGACAGCGAAGAAAACGCACTGAACGGCAAATACCCGCTGTCGCGTTTCCTCTACGTTTACGTCAACAAAGCCCCGAACAAGCCTCTGGCCCCGCTGGAAGCCGAGTTCGTGAAACTGGTTCTGTCCAAACAGGGCCAGGAAGTTGTAGTGAAAGACGGCTACATCCCACTGCCGGCCAAAGTTGCTGCAAAAGCACTGGCTGACCTGGGTCTGGCTGAAGGCGGCGCCGAAGTCGCAAAGAAGTAACACCCTAGGTTCAGGGCACGCCCCGGACCTGTGTAGGAGCTGACGAGGGAACCGAGGCTGCGATCTTTTGATCTTGCAGTTATAAAGCCAGATCAAAAGATCGCAGCCTCGGTCTCCTCGGCAGCTCCTACGCCCCCAATTTTTCGATCCTCTGCCAGTTCCCACCGGCGGCGGATTTGTTGCGTCACTGCATTGTCATCTTTCTGTCATACAGGATCGCTAGGGTGTGCGCATGAATGATCTGGCCAATTCCCCCATGACTACCAATCCCCCCAAGCGAATTGACTTCAATACGCCTGAGTTGAAACGCAAGCGCCGCATTCGCGCGCTCAAAGATCGCCTGACCCGCTGGTACGTTCTCATCGGCGGCCTCGCTGTTCTCGGTGCGATCACGCTGATCTTCTTCTTCCTTGCCTACGTGGTTGCGCCGCTGTTCCAGGGGGCCAGCCTGACCGCCAAGGACGCCATCACGCCAGCCTGGATGCAAGACGCCGGCAAGCCGTTGATGATCTCCCTGGAAGAGCAGAACCAGGTCGCCATGCGGGTTTCCGACAAGGGCCAGGCATTGTTCTTCGATATCGACAGTGGCGCCGAACTCAAGCGCGTCGATCTGCCGATCCCGGCCGGCACTACTGTGACCGCCATCGGCGAAGACCAACCGGGCCATCCTTTGGTGGCGGTAGGGTTGTCCAACGGCCAGGCGCTGGTGTTCCGTCACACCTATAAAGTCAGCTACCCGGACGGCAAGAAAACCATCTCGCCGGCTGTCGAGTACCCGTACGGCGAGACGCCGATTGCGTTGAATGAAGCGGGCGGTGCCCTGGAGCACGTCAGCCTCAACGCCACCGACACCACACTGATGCTGGTCGGCTCCACCGGTTCGCAACTCAATGTGCTGTCGCTGACCAGCGAAGAAAACATGATGACCGGCGAAGTCACCAACGAGCAGAAGCGCATTGATCTGCCGCAGATGACCGAGCCGGTGAAGAACATCTTCGTCGACCCGCGTCAGCAATGGTTGTACGTGATCAACGGTCGGGCCCAGGCCGACGTGTTCAGCCTGCGCGACAAGAGCCTCAACGGTCGCTACAAACTGCTTGAAGACGGCGAAGCGCAAATCACCGCCAGTACCCAATTGGTGGGCGGTATCTCGCTGATCATGGGCGACTCCAAAGGTGGCCTGGCCCAGTGGTTCATGGCCCGCGACACGGATGGCGAACTGCGCCTGAAGCAGATCCGCACCTTCCAGATGGGCACCACGCCGATCGTTGAAATCAGCGCCGAAGAGCGTCGCAAAGGTTTCGTCGCTCTCGACGCTTCCGGCAAGCTCGGCGTGTTCCACAGCACCGCCCACCGTACCTTGCTGGTAGACCAGGTGGTCGACGGCCAAGGCATTTTCGGGCTGTCGCCACGGGCTAACCGCGTGATCGTCGAAGCGGGTGGCAAGATTCAACCGCTGCTGCTCGACAACCCACACCCGGAAGTTTCCTGGAGCGCGTTGTGGAGCAAGGTCTGGTACGAGAACTACGACGAGCCTAAATACGTCTGGCAATCGACCGCCGCCAACACCGATTTCGAACCCAAGATGAGCTTGGCGCCACTGACCTTCGGTACGCTCAAGGCCGCGTTCTACGCCATGCTGCTGGCCGCGCCACTGGCCGTCGCCGCGGCGATCTACACCGCCTACTTCATGGCGCCGAGCCTGCGCCGCAAGGTCAAACCGGTGATCGAGCTGATGGAAGCAATGCCGACGGTGATCCTCGGCTTCTTCGCCGGCCTGTTCCTCGCACCTTATGTAGAAGGACATTTGCCGGGCATTTTCAGCCTGCTGATGCTGGTGCCAATTGGCATCCTGGTGGCCGGTTTCGTCTTCAGCCGCCTGCCTGAGTCGATCCGCCTGAAAGTGCCGGACGGCTGGGAAAGCGCGATCCTGATCCCGGTGATCCTGTTTGTGGGCTGGTTGTCGCTGTACATGAGCCCGTACATGGAAACCTGGTTCTTCGGCGGCGACATGCGCATGTGGATCTCCCATGACCTGGGCATCACCTACGACCAGCGCAACGCACTGGTGGTCGGTCTGGCCATGGGCTTTGCGGTGATCCCGAACATCTACTCCATCGCCGAAGACGCCGTGTTCAGCGTGCCGCGCGGTCTGACCCTCGGTTCCCTGGCCCTCGGCGCCACGCCGTGGCAGACCATGACTCGTGTGGTGATCCTCACCGCCAGCCCGGGCATCTTCTCGGCGCTGATGATCGGCATGGGCCGTGCGGTCGGTGAAACGATGATCGTGCTGATGGCCACCGGTAACACCCCGGTCATGGAAATGAACCTGTTCGAAGGCTTGCGGACTCTGGCGGCCAACGTTGCGGTGGAAATGCCGGAGTCGGAAGTCGGCGGCAGCCACTACCGCGTGCTGTTCCTCTCGGCGCTGGTGCTGCTGTTGTTCACCTTCGTCATGAACACCCTCGCGGAACTGATTCGTCAGCGTCTGCGCAAGAAATACTCGTCGCTTTAAGAAAGGTAGAAGTCTGTGAAACAGAACTCCCTGAATGGATGGTTCAAGAGCGGCGCCCCCGGCGTCTGGATCAGCGGTGGCGCGGTGTCCATCGCGGTCATCATGACCATTGGCTTGCTGGCAGTGATTGCCGTGCGCGGTCTGGGCCATTTTTGGCCGGCAGACCTGATCCACGCCAACTACGACGTACCGGGCCAGGCCAATCACCTGGTCATCGGCGAAGTGGTGCAGAAAGAAGAAGTGCCGCGTGAGCGCTTGAAAACCGCTGGCCTGCCGGTGCCCGATGTTGGGCCGGAATTCATGACCCGCGAGCTGATCAAGGTCGGCAACCGTGACTTGAACGGCAACGACTTCACCTGGATCGTCGGCGAGTGGCTGACCAACCAGACGACGCCGCGAGAGTTGATGACCATCGAGCGTCGCGAGTGGGGCAACTTCTACGGCTACCTCGTTAACGTCAAGCAGGACGGCAAGGTCATCGCCGAGGGCGAAGCTGCCTGGCCGGAGTTACAGGCCCGTGTGGACCGCGTCAACAAGCTCGCAGCACAGCTCAAGAGCCTTGAGAAATCCGACATCGGCGCGATCAACGCCGGTCTGGAACGCATCCGTCTGCACGGTCGCAAACTGGAACTGGCCGGTAAACTCGACGCCACCGCTCAAGCCGACATGGACGCTGAAAAGGCTGAACTGAACGCCCGTTATCAAGACATCGAAGCACGCCTGTCCGACCTGCACGCCCAGTTCAACCGTGACAGCCTGACCGCTCGCGACGCCAACGGCAAAGAGCTCGAAATCGGCATTGGCAAGGTGGTTCACGCCTATCAGCCGAACGCCATGAGCACCTTCACCAAGGTCAGTTTCTACTTCGGCAAGGTCTGGGAATTCCTCAGCGACGACCCGCGTGAAGCAAACACTGAAGGCGGGATCTTCCCGGCGATTTTCGGCACCGTGATGATGACGTTGATCATGGCGATGATCGTGACTCCGTTCGGCGTACTGGCAGCGGTTTACCTGCGTGAATACGCCAAGCAGAACACCCTGACGCGGATTATCCGCATCGCGGTGAACAACCTGGCAGGTGTTCCGGCGATTGTTTACGGTGTGTTCGGTCTGGGTTTCTTCGTCTACGTACTCGGTGGCTCGGTGGACCGGATCTTCTTCCCCGAAGCCTTGCCGGCGCCGACCTTCGGTACGCCGGGTCTGCTTTGGGCCTCGCTGACCCTGGCGCTGCTGGCTGTGCCGGTGGTGATCGTGGCCACCGAAGAAGGCCTGGCGCGGATTCCTCGCACCGTGCGTGAGGGCTCGTTGGCCCTCGGCGCGACCAAGGCTGAAACCTTGTGGAAGATCGTGCTGCCGATGGCCAGCCCGGCGATGATGACCGGCATGATCCTCGCTGTGGCGCGTGCCGCTGGTGAAGTGGCGCCGCTGATGCTGGTGGGTGTGGTGAAACTGGCGCCGTCGCTGCCGGTGGACGGCAACTACCCGTACCTGCACCTTGACCAGAAGATCATGCACTTGGGCTTCCATATTTATGACGTCGGCTTCCAGAGCCCGAACGTCGAAGCCGCACGGCCATTGGTGTACGCCACGGCGCTGTTGCTGGTGCTAGTGATCGCCACGTTGAACTTGTCGGCCGTGTGGATTCGAAACCACCTGCGCGAAAAATACAAAGCGCTGGATAGCTGATTTGCAGCACTGATTTCTATGTGGGAGCGAGCTTGCTCGCGATGCAGGCGACGCGGTTTAAGTTGAAACCGCAGTGATGCCATCGCGAGCAAGCTCGCTCCCACAAAAACCGAACCGAATTTGTTAGCACAGGGAGCCTCCCATGCAGCACGAAACACATACTCACGGCATCAACATGTCGGCCCTGGGCCGCGATAAGCAGAGCCTGAGTCTCGAACAGGAAACCGTGGCCATCGAAGTGCCGGGCCTGAGCCTGTTCTACGGCGACAAACAAGCGTTGTACGACGTCAGCATGAACATCCCGAAACAGCGTGTGACGGCCTTCATCGGCCCGTCCGGCTGCGGCAAGTCCACGTTCCTGCGCATCCTGAACCGGATGCACGAGCTCGTGGCCGTCCGCGAGCCTCGCCGGTGAAGTCCTCCTCGACGGTGAGGACATCTACCGACCCCGAACGCAAGACGTCGTCGACGCCGCGTCAAGACGCATCGGCATGGTGTTCCAGAAGCCCAACCCGTTCCCGGCCATGTCGATCTACGACAACGTCATCGCCGGGCTCACCCTCACCGGCAAGCGTGCCTCCAACGATGAGAAAGACTTCCTCGTCGAGAGCTGCCTGACCAAGGCCGGGCTCTGGAAGGAGGTGCGCGACCGGTTGCGCGCGCCCGGTTCCGGACTCTCCGGAGGGCAGCAGCAGCGTCTGTGCATCGCGCGGTCGCTCGCGGTGACCCCGCGCATCCTCTTGATGGACGAACCGTGCTCGGCCCTCGACCCGATCTCCACCTTGAAAGTCGAAGAGCTGATCTACGAACTGAAATCGAAGTTCACCATCGTCATCGTGACCCACAACATGCAACAGGCCGCGCGGGTTTCCGACTACACGGCGTTCATGTACATGGGCAAACTGGTGGAATTTGGCGACACCGACACCCTGTTCACCAATCCGGCGAAGAAGCAGACCGAAGACTACATCACCGGTCGCTACGGCTAGGAAGCTGTGGTTGTTCACTGAACTGACGCTGCGGTCCACCGCACCTTACCGGACGCTCCAAGGACGCCAACATGATTAGTAAAGAAGGCCTTACCCACCACATTTCCGCGCAGTTCAACGCCGAGCTTGAGGAAGTGCGCAGCCACCTCCTGGCCATGGGCGGGCTGGTGGAGAAGCAAGTCAACGACGCGGTGACCGCGCTGATCGAGGCCGACTCCGGCCTGGCTCAGCAGGTGCGCGAGATTGATGACCAGATCAACCAGATGGAACGCAACATCGACGAAGAGTGCCTGCGCATTCTGGCCCGTCGTCAGCCGGCAGCGTCCGACTTGCGTTTGATCATCAGCATCTCCAAGTCGGTGATTGACCTGGAGCGCATCGGTGACGAAGCGACCAAGATCGCCCGTCGCGCCATCCAGTTGTGCGAAGAAGGCGAGGCCCCGCGCGGTTACGTCGAGGTACGCCATATCGGCGACCAGGTGCGCAACATGGTTCGCGATGCGCTAGACGCCTTTGCTCGCTTCGACGCTGACCTGGCGTTGTCGGTGGCCCAGTACGACAAGATCATCGACCGCGAATACAAGACCGCCCTGCGTGAACTCGCAACCTACATGATGGAAGACCCACGCTCTATCTCGCGGGTCTTGAGCATCATTTGGGTGCTGCGTTCCCTGGAACGGATCGGCGACCACGCGCGCAATATCTCTGAGCTGGTGATTTACCTGGTGCGCGGCACCGACGTGCGTCACCTGGGCCTCAAACGGATGAAAGAAGAAGTTGAAGGCACAAGTGGTGAAACCGCTAATGTTCCGGGCAAAGCTGACGATAAGTAAGATTGCCTGAGTAAAACGCCCGGCCTTTTGGTCGGGCGTTTTTGTTTGTGAGGTCGAATTAAAACGCAGCACCCGCGAACGAAAAGTCCCGGCGTGACTGAAGAGTTTTGGCAATGTGCCATCAGCCAGCGTTATGCTTGCCGGGATTTTTATAGGGGTGTTGGATGAGCAAGATCAGTGTGTTGGTCGTGGACGATGCGTCGTTCATTCGTGACCTGGTAAAAAAGTGCCTGCGCAACTACTTCCCGGGTATCCGGACTGAAGACGCCGTCAACGGTAAAAAGGCCCAGGCGATGCTGGCCAAAGAAGCGTTCGACCTGGTGCTGTGCGACTGGGAAATGCCGGAAATGTCTGGCCTGGAACTGCTGACATGGTGCCGCGAGCAAGACAACCTCAAGACCATGCCGTTCGTGATGGTGACCAGCCGTGGCGACAAAGAGAACGTGGTCCAGGCGATTCAGGCCGGCGTATCCGGTTACGTCAGCAAGCCGTTCACCAACGAGCAACTGCTGACCAAGGTCAAGCAGGCCCTGAACAAGGTCGGCAAGCTCGATACCTTGATGAACAGCGCCCCGACCAAAATGAACTCGGCATTCGGCAACGACTCCCTGAGCGCATTGACCGGCGGCAAAGCCGCTGTGGCAGCGCCATCGGCCGCCCCGGTCAATCCGTTCGCCAAGCCTGTCGCCGTTGCCGCACCGACACCTGCAGCTGCGCCGTCCCGTGGTTTGCTCAACAGTCCGCCGGTCAAGGCACCGGTTGCTGCGGCAACCAATAGCGGCGGTCGTGGCCAGGGCCAGTTGCGCCTGTCGAGCGGCACCCAGCCGTGCGTGATCAAAGCCTTGAGCCTCAAGGAAGCACTGCTGGTGGTCAAGCGCGCCGACATTCTGCCGCAAGTCCTCGAAAGCGCTGTGCTCGACATGGAGCAGGGCGACAACGCCGAAACCGCGCGCCTCAATGGTTACCTGCACGCCATCGTTGCCCACGAGCAAAAACCTGACAGCGACTGGCTGCAACTGACCTTTCGCTTTGTCGATCAGGATGCACAGAAGCTCGACTACATCTCCCGCCTGATTGCCCGTGGTACGGCGCAGAAGCATTTCGTTCCCGGCGCGTAATCTTCGTCGCCTGCCAGTCCGCTATCGCGAGCAAGCTAGCTCCCACATTTGAAATGCATTCCAATGTGGGAGCGGGCTTGCTCGCGAAGGGGCCATCAAATTCACCACACCTCTTTCCTGAAGTCCCCCATTTTGAAACATCTGCCGACTACCCAGGTCCATTGCACCTGCTAGGCTCCTCCCCAGGCCTTCCTCGACAGACTCTTGCCAATGCTCGCGCGCCTGCTGTTTTTCTGTGGTCTTTTCATGGCCTCCACCTCGGCTGTGGCCATGACCATTTACAAATCCACCGATGCCAATGGCGTGGTCTCCTACAGCGACCAACCCACGAAAGGCTCTCAGGTATTCGTCTTTCGGGACCGGATGGTCGAGCACCTTGAGCGTCAGGTGTACCTCGACATCAAGAAGCAGAAGGGCGTGGATGTGGTGTTTGTGCGCAACGACTTGTATGCGCCGGTGGAGGTCGAGCTGAGCTTTGCCGGGTTGAGTAACGTCAAGGGGGCGCCGAGCCAGCCGATACGCCGGGTTTTGCCGGCGCGCAGTAACTCGCGGCTGGCGCTGCTGACGGCGATTACCGGCGGCAAGCCGCTGGTGTATACCCCGAGCTTCCAATACTCCATGGGCGACCCTTCAGGCGCCGCTCAGAGCTATCGTTATCCCTTCCCGTGGCTCGGTGGTCCGTTTCGCTTGAGCCAGGGCGCCAATGGCCAATACAGCCACTTTGGCGCCAAGAACCGCTACGCCTTGGACATCGCCATGCCTGAAGGCACGCCGATCATTGCGGCGCGAGCCGGCATGGTGGTGAAAACCGAGAATGACCAGAACGGCCGTGGCAATGATCCGTCAGGTAATTTCGTACGGGTGTTGCACGATGACGGGACCATGGGCGTGTACCTGCACCTCAAGCAAGGCTCGGTGAGCGTGCGCGAAGGTCAGCGGGTGGTGGTCGGCAGTGCGTTGGCGCTATCGGGCAACACCGGCAACAGCAGCGGGCCGCACCTGCATTTTGTGGTGCAGCGCAATACCGGTTTGGGGTTGGTGTCGATACCGTACCAGTTCAATCAACCGGTAGGCGCGTTGCCCAACTTTGCGTTGGGCAAGCAGTGAGCGCGAGGTAGATAAATTGTGGCGAGGGGGCTTGCTGTGGCGAGGGGGCTTGCCCCCGTTGGATGGCGAAGCCGTCCCAAAGCCTATGAATGCGGTGTGTCAGGATCTATGCGGCTGCGGGGTTTAGGGGCCGCTTCGCAGCCCAGCGGGAGCAAGCTCCCTCGCCACAAGAGCCCGCCCGCCAACGGTGTTGCAATCAATCCAGCATCAACACCTTGGCCAAAATGATCTTCGGTCCTTTCATCTTCTTGATGATGATCCGCAGCCCTTCGACTTCCAGCACTTCTTCCTCTTCCGGCACCCGTTTCAGGGTTTCGTAGACCAGCCCGGCGAGGGTTTCGGCTTCGATGTGGTCCAGGTCGATGCCCAGCAGGCGTTCAACCTTGAACAGCGGCGTATCGCCGCGTACCAGCAGCTTACCCGGCTGATACGCGAGGATCCCGCGTTCGGCCTTGCGGTGTTCGTCCTGAATGTCGCCCACCAACACTTCCAGCACGTCTTCCATGGTCAGGTAGCCGATGATGTTGCCGTCGGCTTCTTCGACCACGGCGAAGTGCGAGCCGCCCTTGCGGAACTGTTCCAGCAATTGCGACAGCGGCATGTGCCGCGAAATGCGCTCCAGCGGGCGGGTCAGCTCCGCCAGGTTGAACGACTCGGGAATGTGGTCCAGAGCGGCCAATTCCAGCAGTAGATCCTTGATGTGCAGCAGGCCGACGAACTCCTGACGGTCGCTGTCGTACACCGGGTAACGGCTGAACTTGTGGCGACGGAACAGCGCGAGGATTTCCTTGAGCGGCGCGTTGAACTCCAGCGTCACCAGGTCTTCCCGGGAGTTGGCCCAGTCCACCACTTCCAGTTCGCCCATTTCCACGGCCGACGCCAAAACACGCATGCCTTGGTCGCTCGGGTCCTGGCCACGGCTGGAGTGCAGGATCAGTTTCAGTTCTTCACGGCTGTAATGGTGCTCGTGATGCGGGCCGGGTTCACCCTGGCCGGCGATTCGCAGGATCGTGTTGGCGCTGGCATTTAGCAGGTAAATGGCCGGGTACATCGCCCAGTAGAACAGGTACAGCGGCACGGCGGTCCAGAGCGACAGCAGCTCCGGTTTGCGAATGGCCCACGACTTGGGCGCCAGCTCACCGACCACGATGTGCAGGTACGAAATGACGAAGAACGCGGCAAAGAACGACACGCCTTTGATCACTTCCGGCGATTGCACGCCGACGGCACCGAGCATCGGTTCGAGGATGTGTGCGAAAGCCGGCTCGCCGACCCAACCCAGGCCCAGGGAGGCGAGGGTGATACCCAACTGGCAGGCCGAGAGGTACGCATCGAGCTGACTGTGCACGGTGCGCAGGATGTGTCCGCGCCAGCCGTTTTTTCAGCGATGGACTCGACCCGGGTCGAGCGCAGTTTGACCATGGCAAATTCCGCCGCAACGAAAAATCCGTTGAGCAAAACCAGGATCAGAGCAAAAAGAATCATGCCGAAATCGGCGAAGAGTGTCGCGAGGGTCAAGCCAGGGGATGGGTCCATGATGGAGTTTTGCGGTTTCCGTGTATTCAAATAAGGGGGAAATACGGTGCCTGAAGGGCAGGCACAAGACAGCCAATGTAGCGGCTGACATGTGGATTGACTAGTGGCGAGTGCTGGCCGGTACTAGTCGGCCGCGCTGATAACCCGGGTTTTGGTCACCTGGGCCGGCGCGAAATGGCAGGTAAAGGTGCTGCCATGCCCCGGCACGCTGCTGATTTCCATCCGCGCACGATGGCGCAGCAGTACGTGTTTGACGATCGCCAGCCCAAGGCCGGTGCCCCCGGTGTTGGAGTTGCGGCTGGAATCGACGCGGTAGAAGCGCTCGGTCAGGCGCGGCAGGTGTTTGCTGTCGATGCCGATCCCGGAATCCTGCACGCTCAGGTGCGCGCCTTGTTCATCGCCCCACCAGCGAATGCGGATATTGCCTTCGGCCGGGGTGTATTTCACCGCGTTGAACACCAGGTTGGAGAACGCACTGCGCAATTCGGCTTCGCTGCCCTTGAGCAGGATCGTCGGGTCGGCTTCCAGGGTGATGCGCTGATTCTTTTGCGCGGACAACTGTTGAGCATCGCTCTTGATCGATTTCAGCAAGCCGTCGATGGGCACCGGCTGGTTGTCCGACGGGTAATCGGTGGCTTCCAGTTTGGCCAGTAGCAGCAGGTCGTTGAGCAAGGTCTGCATGCGCCCACCTTGCTGTTGCATCTGCTGCAAGGCGCGGGTCCAGCGCGGGTTCACGTCCTCGACGTTGTCGAGCAGGGTTTCCAGATAGCCGCAGATCACCGTCAGCGGCGTGCGCAGCTCGTGGGAAACGTTGGCGATGAAGTCTTTGCGCATCTGCTCCAGCTGATGGATGCGCGTGACGTCGCGTACCAGCATTAAGTGTTCGTTGTTGCCGTAGCGAGTGATGTACAGCTGAATGCGTAGGCGATCATTAATCGGCGAAGGGATTTCCAGCGGCTCGGCGTAGCTGTCCTGCTCGAAGTATTCCTTGAAGCGCGGATGGCGCACCAGATTGGTCACCGGTTGGCCGCTGTCTTGCGGAGTCTTGAGGCCGAGCAGGGTCTCGGCGGCGCGGTTCCACCATTCCAGGTTGCCGTCGCTGTCGAGCATGATCACCGCGTCTTTGAGCGCGGCGGTGGACTCCTGGACCCGGTCGATCACCGCTTGCAGGCGCCCGCGCACTCGTTGGTCGCGGCGTTGCAGGTGATAAATGCTGTCGAACACTTCGCCCCACAAGCCATAGCCATCGGGCGGTGCTTCATCGGGTTTATGTAGGCGCAGCCATTCGTGCAGGCGCGATAGCTGCTTGAGCGTCCAGGCCAGGTAAAGACCCAGGCCCGCCGCGAGGCTCCAGCCGTAGTAGCCGGTAATCAAGCCGATCACCAGGCAGGCGGTGACCAGCAACAGCATGTGGCGAATCAGGGTGCCATGCCAGTTTTGGTTCACGGAAACATGCGTCCTTGTCAGCGAGCCGGGCGGTCAGCTCAGGCCTTGGTGGAAAACCGGTAGCCGGTGCCGCGCACGGTTTGTACCAGATTTTCGTAGGCATCGCCGAGGGCTTTGCGCAGGCGCCGGATGTGCACGTCAACGGTGCGCTCTTCAACATAGACATTGCCGCCCCAGACCTGATCCAGCAACTGGCCACGGGTGTAGGCGCGTTCCTGGTGAGTCATGAAGAATTGCAGCAAACGGTATTCGGTCGGGCCCATCTCGGCGGGTTTGCCGTCGATGGTCACGCGGTGGCTGATCGGGTCCAGCAGCAGGCCGCCGACTTCGATTGGCGCTTCGCCATCGGTCGGGCCGGCGCGGCGCAGCACGGCTTTGAGGCGCGCCACCAGCTCACGGGGGAAAACGGTTTGGTGATGTAGTCGTCAGCGCCGACTTCCAGGCCCTGGATCTTGTTGTCCTCTTCGCCCTTGGCGGTGAGCATGATGATCGGGATGTCCCCGGTCAGCTCATCGCGCTTGAGGCGTCGGGCCAGCTCGATGCCGGAGGTGCCGGGCAGCATCCAGTCGAGCAGGATCAGGTCCGGCTTGCGGTCGACGATGATGGCGTGGGCCTGTTGGGAGTTCTCAGCCTCCAGGCAGTCATAGCCGGCCATTTCCAACGCAACGGCGATCATTTCGCGAATGGGCGCTTCGTCGTCGACGATCAGAATGCTCCTGCCAACCATGCCTTAATCCTCTTGTCATTTAACTGTCTTGCGCCGCATTAGATAACGGAATTATTGCAGTCGTGTGACAGTATTTTAGTCGCTCTGCGATTGTCATGAACCTGGGCTAAGCTCTAAGTCCGAATCCTGACAACCACAAGAGAAGGTTTCCATGACTCAATACACGTTCTCCTTCAAGGCCCTGATGTTGGCCGCTGCCCTGGCTTTGCCGTCAATGGCGTTCGCCGCCGACCCGGTGATGATGAAAGACGGGATGATGACCGATCATAAAGGCATGACGGTTTATACGTTCGACAAGGACATGGGCGGCAAATCGATGTGCAACGGTGATTGCATGAAGATGTGGCCACCAATGATGGCCCCTGCAGACGCCAAGGCCGAAGGCAAATTCGCGCCGATCAAGCGCGATGACGGCATGATGCAGTGGGCTTATGACGGCAAACCGCTGTACACCTTCATGAAGGATAAAAAGCCGGGTGACAAGATGGGCGAAGGCTTCAAAGATATGTGGCACATGCCGAAGCATTGATCTGTGTACATTGATTTGAACTGCTAAAAGATCGCAGCCTCCGGCAGCGCCTACATTGAAATACGATCCTATGTAGGCGCTGCCGAAGGCTGCGATCTTTTCGAGCGTCAACGCAACGCGTAATCCAGCACAATCCCGACGAAAATCGCCAGCCCGGCCCAGTGGTTGTGCAAAAACGCCTTGAAGCAGCGCATCCGATCCTTGCCGCGGGTGTACCAGAACTCCCAGGCAAAACAGCCCGCCGCCGCCAGCAAACCGAGGTGGAACCAGCCACCGAGCTGGAATTTCGACCCGGCCAGCAACAGGCAACCCAGCGCCAGACCCTGCAACGTCAGAATGATCGCCCGGTCCGCGTCGCCAAACAGAATCGCCGTCGACTTCACCCCGATCTTCAAATCGTCATCGCGGTCGGTCATCGCGTAATACGTGTCGTAACCCACGGTCCACAGCAGATTGGCAATCCATAGCAACCATGCCGCCGCCGGCAATTCACCGGTCTCGGCGGTGAACGCCATCGGCATGCCCCAGGAAAACGCCGCGCCTAGAACCACTTGCGGATAATAGGTGTAGCGCTTCATAAAGGGGTAGCTGAGAGCCAGCGCCAAGCCACCCAGTGACAGCCAGACGGTCGGTGCGTTTGTGCAAAGCACCAGCAGAAAACTCACGCCCATCAACACCGCAAAAAAATCAGGGCCTCTTTGGAGCTGATCTTGCCGCTCACCAGTGGCCGCTGTTCGGTGCGTTTCACGTAGCCGTCGACTTTGCGATCCGCCCAGTCATTGATCACACAGCCACCGGCGCGGGTCAGCACCACGCCGAGGACGAAAATCACGATGTTGGCCAATGATGGCGAGCCCTTGCCGGCAATCCATAGCGCCCAAAGGGTCGGCCACAGCAGCAGGTAAATACCGATCGGTTTGTCCATGCGGGTCAACTGAATGAAGTCCCAGGTGCGCGGGTTCAGGCGATTCAGGGACTTGAGCAGGCTCTGGTACATCAGCAGTTCTCCGGATGGGCGCGGGTGGCGAGCCACAAGGTCGGCAGGAAAATCTCGGCCACCAGCGCGCTCAGCGCACCGCGGTCGAAACGCGAGCGCCGGCCCCACAGTTCAGGGGCCCGGACCTCTGCGGGCAGCCATTCTTGAGGATAGTGACAAACCTCAATCGCCCGGCGCTGAAACGCCTGGTCGCAAAACAGCAATTCGCCCAATGAGCGACTGCCCAATTCGTCCATGTGCAAGCCGTCACCTTGCAATGCGCTGCGCGATGCAACGCTGCGGGCGAACACCCACGCCTCGCCATGACCCCGCAAATACACCTCGCGCACCCAGCCTTCGCTGCCTTCGGCCAGCTCCAGCGCCGCACATTCGTCGGCGCGCAGCGCTTGCCAGCCCTCGAACAACGGCGTGACGCTGAAGCCGTCATTCGATAAACGGATCAGGCGCCGTGTCAGGGAGCCTTCGTCGAACAGCCAGTCGAGGGTAGACGCGTCGGGGCGGGGCGCCAATTGGCTTTGCAGCAGCCATGGCGCGGGCGGGCAGGGAGATTTTGAGTGCGGCACAGTGAGTCATTATTGGCAGCAAATGAGGCCGTGAGCTTACCATGTCAGCCTGCGATTTTGATTGAACCGGGCCGCCGTTGCGCCGAACACGCTTGCATCTGCCGGGCTCGATCAGTACAAAACGCCCCTGAGCCGGACGGCTGCGCTGTACCCATCGACCGTTCGTGCCGGCAAAAGCCTGAATCCTGAGGAAGTAACTGAATGAAAAAGTGGCAATGTGTGGTCTGCGGCCTGATCTATAACGAAGCTGACGGCTGGCCGGATGACGGCATTGCGCCGGGGACTCTGTGGCAGGACGTGCCGGCAGATTGGCTGTGCCCGGACTGCGGCGTGGGCAAGATGGATTTCGAAATGATCGAAATCAACTAAGACAAAAAGAGGAGTAAGGAATGAACGCACCTGTCGTGATCGTCGGTACCGGCCTGGCGGGCTACAACCTGGCCCGGGAGTTTCGCAAACTCGATGGCGAAACTCCGCTGCTGCTGATTACCGCAGATGATGGACGCTCCTACTCCAAGCCGATGCTCTCCACCGGCTTCGGTAAAAACAAAGACGCCGACGGCCTGAGCATGGCCGAACCGGGCGCCATGGCCGAGCAGTTGAAAGCCGAAGTGCGCACCCACACGCGCATCAGCGGCATTGACCCGGGCCACAAACGCCTGTGGATCGGCGAGGAATCGGTGATCTATCGTGATCTGATCCTGGCCTGGGGCGCGGAAACCGTGCGCGTGCCAATCGAAGGCGACGCTGCTGACGCGGTGTTCCCAATCAATGATCTGGAAGACTACGCACGCTTTCGTGCGGCCGCGGCCGGCAAACGTCGGGTGTTGCTGCTGGGGGCCGGCCTGATTGGTTGCGAGTTCGCCAACGACCTGATCCTCGGCGGTTACGAAGTGCAACTGGTGGCGCCGTGCGAACAGGTCATGCCGACCCTGCTGCACCCGGCAGCAGCCGCTGCGGTCCAGGCCGGGCTGGAAAGCCTCGGCGCGCGCTTCCACCTCGGGCCAGTGCTTAATCGCCTGCAACGGGTGGCTGAGGGGCTGGAAGCGCACCTGTCCGACGGCCAGGTCATCCCGTGCGATGTGGTGGTCTCGGCTATCGGCCTGCGTCCGCGCATCGATCTGGCGGCCGCGGCTGGCGTGCAGGTCAATCGCGGTGTGGTGGTCGATCGTCACCTCAAGACTTCCCACGCCAATATCTACGCCCTGGGCGACTGCGCCGAGGTCGATGGGCTGAATCTGTTGTACGTGATGCCCCTGATGAGCTGTGCGAGAGCGCTGGCCCAAACGTTGGCCGGCAACCCGACCGCCGTCAGCTACGGCCCGATGCCGATCACCGTGAAAACCCCGGTCTGCCCGTTGGTAGTTTCGCCACCACCACGGGGCGCTGAGGGCGTCTGGACCGTTGAAGGGCAGGGCGCCGACATCAAGGTGCTATGCCGTGATGGTGCGGGCAAATTGCTCGGTTATGCCCTGACAGGCGCGGCGGTGATGGAAAAACTCGCTTTGAACAAAGAGCTTCCGGCCCTGCTGGCGTAAATACCGGTCGTTCTGTCGGAATCACCCCGCTTTTGCCCCTACAAACGTCGCGCCGAGACTGGCGCGGCTCTTCGGTGCGTGCCATCCTCACTCCCGTCTGCCGCAGAGTAGAGCACCTGCGGCGCCTTGGGCGCTGTTCCAACGAGAACAGCACGGACATAACAACAAAAAACCGTCAAAGGGGCTTCACTAATGCGTAAACCAGAACTCGCCGCTGCAATCGCTGAAAAAGCAGATCTCACCAAAGAGCAGGCCAACCGCGTTCTCAACGCTGTTCTCGAAGAAATTACCGGCGCTCTGCACCGCAAGGACAGCGTCACGCTGGTGGGCTTCGGTACCTTCCTGCAACGTCACCGCGGTGCCCGCACCGGCAAAAACCCGCAAACCGGTGAGCCCGTAAAAATCAAGGCCAGCAACACCGTTGCGTTCAAGCCAGGCAAGTCGTTGAAAGACAGCGTTAATCCATAATTGCGGCGAACTCCCTGAATAACGGGGAGAACCGTATTGAAAAATGGGCCTGCCGATTAAGTCGGAGGCCCATTTTTTATGGGCGTCGTTTGCTCTCTATATAAAGCACACCCGGGACGGGTTAATACACTCTGGAAACAAAGTGAATGGCCGTAGTTGTCCTCGCCTTCGTTTTGTGAATTCGCCTTTATATAAAATGCCATCAGAACGATGGCACTTTTTTAATTGGCTGTTGTCGTTCGTCGCTTTGTTCATTGATGAGTGCAACCTTTCAGACATTTCCTACATTTATCATTTTTTATTCTTGTCATGCTTTGCACCTGCTTCAAGGGCTGAAGCTCCAAGGGTTATGCCGGACTTCAGGAGCCGCTCTAGGTCAATGGTTACGGGGCAGGACGCTGGCAGATGAAATATTAAACAGAGAGCAAGGGATCCCCTGACAGATATAGGGATATCTCCTACGCAAAACAGAGAACAGTTCGTCTTGTTGTTTAATCGGATGCTTGCTAGTGGCCATCATCGTGAGTACGATGCGCCCACTTGAAAGAGCACGAACTCAATTGGATGAGACTCATCACAGCTCTTTGATACTGTCCGCCGCTGTTGGAACACCAATTGGCGTGTGACTGTAATCCTAATTAAAGGTCATGGATGTCCTACTCAAGCAAACTTTCCGCCCATTACCTTGAACTCGCAAAAGCCTCTGTTTCCAAAGAGAATTTCGCGGGCGAGGATGTTCGCTTTTCGAGCGAATATGAGGCCCTGGAAAGCGAGCTCGCCAAAGCCCAATCGATGCATGAAGCCGGTCAGATCGACTGGCTGAAAATCCGTGAAAACAGTGAAAATCTGCTGCGTACCCAGTCCAAGGATTCTGCGGGTTGGCGCCTGGCTGACATGGGCGTTGTACCAGCGCGAGTCCTTCCAGGGGCTGCTGGCGGGCCTCGGTTTGCTGCACCACTTGTCGGAAAATCACTGGGCCGAAGTTCACCCGAACAAGGCTCGCACCCGCTCCGCTGCCATCAGTTGGTTGGTGCCGCGTCTTGAGCAGGTGCTGACCGAAAACGTCGCGATCAAAGAGCAGTTACCGCTGTTCCGGCAGTTGGTGGAGCACCTTGAAGGTCTCGATGCCGCTTGCACCGAACACCTGGGCGACGACGCGCCGTTGCTGCTGCCAATCTCCCGCCGCTTGAAAAACATGGTGCAGCGCGCCGCCGATAACCAGCCGGAACCCGGCGTGGTCGGTGCCGCAGTCGCCCAGGTCAAGCAGGCGGCGACGCAGTTGTTCACCCCCGGCGCGCCGATCGACAACGAGAAAGAAGCCCACAAGGCCCTGCGCGCCCAGCAGGAAAGTGCCCGCCCGTTGTGCGCCTGGTGGCTCAAGCAGAAAGCCACCGACCTGCGCGCCCTGCGCCTCAACCGCACGCTGCTGTGGTTGCCCATCGACGCGGTGCCCGAGCGCAACGCCGAGCAGATCACCGTTTTACGCGGGTTGCCGGCGGACAAGCTCAAGGCCTATCAGGACCGTTACGACCAGGCCAAGTACGCGGACTTGCTGGTGGAACTGGAGGCGAGCCTGGCGAAGGCGCCGTTCTGGTTCGATGGCCAGCGAATGGTCTGGGAATGTCTCCAGGGCCTGAATGCCGAGATGGCAATGCGCGAAGTGGAAATCCACTTCGCGCTTTTGATTCAGCGCCTGCCTGGCATCATCGAATTGCGTTTCCATGACGGCGCGCCGTTTGCCGACCCGGCCACCCGCGCCTGGGTCAGCGCCAACGTCATGCCGCACCTGCAAAGCGCCAGTGCGCCGCGCAAGGTTGAAGTCGCCGACAACCAGCCGGCCTGGGAAGTGGCCCTGGAAGAAGTCCTGCCGATTTTGCGCAAGGACGGCCTCAAGGCCGCCGTGCAGATCCTCAAGCAGGGCCTGCAAGCCGCCCAAGGCGGGCGGGCGCGATTTTTCTGGCAGTTCGCCCTGGCGCGGCTGTGCTTCATGGCCAAGAAGTACGAACTGGCCAGGACCCAACTCGAAACCCTCGACCAAACATTACAGGACTCAGGCCTGAACGCCTGGGAGCCCGATCTTGCGCTGGAAGTGCTGCATTTGCTGCATAGCTGCTGCGAGTTGTTACCGCAGAACCATGCAGTGCGTGAACGCAAGGAAGAGATTTATCGCAGGCTGTGCCACCTCGATCTCGAAGTGGTACTCGAATAGGCCCCAGGGCCACAACCGCAAGGAGAAAAGCCATGGCCAAAGAAGGCTCGGTAGCCCCCAAGGAACGCATCAACGTCACCTTCAAACCTGCCACCGGTGGTGCACAGGAAGAGATCGAACTGCCGTTGAAACTACTGGCAATCGGTGACTACACCCACCGCAAGGACGAACGCAAAGTCGAAGATCGCAAGCCGATCAGCATCGACAAAATGACGTTTGACGAAGTGCTGGCCAAGCAAGAGCTGAGCCTGACGCTGAGCGTGCCGAACCGTCTTCAGGAAGAAGGCAGCACTGAAGAGCTGGGCGTGCAATTGCGCGTCAACTCGATGAAGGACTTCAACCCGGCCAGCCTGGTTGAGCAAGTGCCTGAGCTGAAAAAACTGATGGAACTGCGCGACGCGCTGGTGGCCCTCAAAGGCCCGCTGGGTAACGCGCCTGCGTTCCGCAAAGCCATCGAAGGCGTTCTCGCCGACGACGAATCCCGCGGTCGCGTACTGGGTGAGCTGGGCTTGAACGCCGCAGCCCAGGACGCCTGAGTCCTCTATCAGCCAAGGAAGCCAACACAATGAGCACTAGCGCAGCACAGCAAAAGAGCAAAGAGAGCGGCGAATACAGCATTCTCGACAGCATCATCGCCGAAACCCGCCTGACGCCGGACGACGAAGCCTACGACATCGCCAAACGCGGTGTGTCGGCGTTCATCGAAGAGCTGCTCAAGCCGCAGAACAACGGTGAGCCGGTCAAGAAGGCCATGGTCGACCGCATGATCGCCGAGATCGATGCCAAGCTCAGCCGTCAGATGGACGAAATCCTGCACCACCCGGACTTCCAGTCGCTGGAATCGTCGTGGCGTGGCCTGCAGTTGCTGGTCGATCGCACCAACTTCCGTGAAAACATCAAGATCGAAATCCTCAACGTCTCGAAAGAAGACCTGCTGGACGATTTCGAAGATTCGCCGGAAGTGATGCAGGCTGGCCTGTACAAGCACATCTACACCGCTGAATACGGTCAGTTCGGTGGTCAGCCGGTTGGCGCGATCATCGCTAACTACTACATGTCCCCAAGCTCGCCGGACGTGAAGCTGATGCAGTACGTGTCCAGCGTAGCCTGCATGTCCCACGCACCGTTCATTGCAGCTGCCGGCCCGAAATTTTTCGGCCTGGAAAGCTTCACCGGCCTGCCGGACCTGAAGGATCTGAAAGATCACTTCGAAGGCCCGCAATTCGCTAAATGGCAGAGCTTCCGTGAGTCGGAAGACTCCCGTTACGTTGGCCTGACCGTGCCGCGTTTCTTGCTGCGTAACCCGTACGACCCGGAAGAAAACCCGGTCAAATCGTTCGTGTACAAAGAAACCGTCGCCAACAGCCACGAGCACTACCTGTGGGGCAACACCGCCTACGCGTTCGGCACCAAGCTGACCGACAGCTTCGCCAAATTCCGCTGGTGCCCGAACATCATCGGCCCGCAAAGCGGTGGCGCGGTTGAAGACCTGCCGTTGCACCACTTCGAAAGCATGGGCGAAATCGAAACCAAGATTCCTACTGAGGTTCTGGTTTCCGACCGTCGTGAATACGAA
This sequence comes from Pseudomonas sp. 10S4, assembly GCF_034344865.1. Classification (NCBI taxonomy): domain Bacteria; kingdom Pseudomonadati; phylum Pseudomonadota; class Gammaproteobacteria; order Pseudomonadales; family Pseudomonadaceae; genus Pseudomonas; species Pseudomonas sp. 10S4. The sequence continues at coordinate 1,620,175 of NZ_CP133774.1, read as the reverse complement.
TTGGCCGAGGAAGGCTTCATCTCCCTGACCATGCGTAAAGGCTCCGACAACGCGGCGTTCTTCTCCGCAAGCTCGGTGCAGAAGCCGAAGTTCTTCGGCATCAGCGCAGAAGGCAAGGCAGCAGAGCTGAACTACAAGCTCGGCACCCAACTGCCGTACATGATGATCGTCAACCGCCTGGCTCACTACTTGAAAGTGCTGCAGCGTGAGCAACTCGGTTCGTGGAAAGAACGTACCGACCTCGAGCTGGAACTCAACAAGTGGATCCGCCAGTACGTGGCCGACCAGGAAAACCCAAGCGCCGAAGTCCGTGGCCGTCGTCCACTGCGCGCTGCCCAAATCATCGTCAGCGATGTTGAAGGCGAGCCTGGCTGGTACCGCGTGAGCCTGAACGTGCGTCCGCACTTCAAGTACATGGGTGCCGATTTCACCCTGTCGCTGGTTGGCAAGCTGGACAAAGAGTAAGCGGAGCTAACTCATGACTGGATACGGCAGCCTTTTCGAACGCCTGGGTGGCGACGCGGACAAACGCGTCGGCTGGAGCCGCGAGGTCTCCGCCATGGCGTCCGTGGCTGCCCATCTGGCCAAGATGCTCAGCACCCGTGCGGGCAGCGTGCAAACGCTGTCCGATTACGGGCTACCCGATCTCAATGACATGCGTCTGAGCCTGCACGACTCCCTGAGTCAGGCCCGTCTGGCCATCGAAAATTTTATCGAAGCCTACGAGCCGCGCCTGAGCAACGTGCGTGTCATTTCCCTGCCGCGTGATCACGATCAGCTTCGCCTGTCCTTCAGCATCGAAGGCCTGCTGGAAGTTGAGGGGGTCAAGCGTCAGGTCAGTTTCGCCGCGCGCCTGGATGGCAGCGGTCAAGTCAAGGTCAACTAAGGAGACTCGTATGTCCGGCAAACCCGCAGCACGCGTCACCGACCCTACCGCTTGCCCAGTCTCCGGCCACGGCACCAACCCGATCGCCGCCGGATCCGGCGACGTCTTCTTCGACGGCCTCGCGGCCGCCCGCCAAGGCGATGCCTCGGCGTGTGGTGGTGCGATGTCGGACGGGTTGGCCACGACCGTTTTGATTAACGGTAAACCGGCGGCCACCGTTGATTCCGTCGGGACTCATGGCAACAAGGTCACGGCGGGGGCCGGGACCGTGATTATTGGGAATTCGCATTCGGCGGTGCCGTTTGTGGCGCTGTTGCCGATGCCTGGAATCTTCAACGATTTTTTTGTCTTGCGGGACGATGAAGGTAATCCAATTGCAAATTATGGCTATCGAATAGAGACAGCAAACGGCGAGATTCACGAAGGTGTGACTGACGCAACAGGACACACCAAGTGCGTTACCACAGGGCGGTCATCCCAGATGCTCAAAATTTCGCTAATTACACCGGGGGGCGTGGCTCATGCCTAATCAAGCCTTATTGGCCCAAGCTCCATCAACACCTTCTCATAGTAATGAGGGGCAAGTTGTAACGGTAAAATTGGCGAAACTGGCCACTTACGAAATCAATATTCGGTCTTTTCATCCGGGTAAGAACTTCGGGTTGTTTGGCTTTTTCTTTGAAGGTGATGCGAGGAGTTATTCTTTAAAGCCAAGTGGGCTGTCAGGGGTGGCAGGTACTGAAGTAACTTCGCGAATCTGGCATAAGTTTTTTCTTAACTCGGCTATTAACGAAGTTCTTTTTGTTCAAACTGAGTCTAACGATTCCGGTATGGCGGATGGTGAGCATGTACGTTATGACGGAGAACTCAAGCCGAGAGGGGGCGGTCCGCCCTCCGTTAAAACAGAGAAAGGTGCAGTCACTACAATAGTAATTGAAGGAAAGTATGCAGGGGAGAATCATGCTTTTTATGGTTCAAAACTGGCAAAAGCTCTGACTGGCAAGACTTTTGTTCCGAGTCTTGATGTCAGCTATAAGATCACGCTGACGATCGACCGCGTTTCTAAGTACATTGATATCGCTACTCACATTAAAGGTGATGGTTTTCCAAACTGCGAGGCGTTCATTTCTGACGTCTCTGGCAAGGCAGTGTTTCTCGGTGTTCATGTTCGAAAAGGCGGTGCTGCTTGGTCCTTGCCCGGTGAGGGTGCGTACCCAATGATTGAATCGGCGATTCGCTTGGAGATTGACGATAGCGGTAATTTCAGCGGTAACTTAGGTAATGAACTGCGTAGAAAAAGTTGAACAAAAACCGTTTGGACATGCGGCCAATAACGGAGTGGAACGACTTTTTCTTGAAGTTGAATCCGAACGACGAACGATGGAAATACATCTACTTAGAGTCATTGCCAGATGCCCAAAACGAGCCTGCTGTAAAATGAATTATTCAAGCTATTTCAAGTGGGCAGTATGGATGCCTGCAATATTATTGCCGCTGTTATTTGTTGTGGATACTCTATTACCTCCTGCAACACCCATCGGAGGGTGGAAGCAGTTTCTTCATATGTTTATATTGGCGTTTGGCGTGGGCGCCTATTTCATATTTGCATTTTGGGCATCGCGAGTCATTGATCGGAAAACCGAGCGTGAAGTTGTCCGGCTCGCGTGTTGGGCTCCGGTTATCTTTATACCCTTTTATGCCGCACCGTGGTTTTTGTACGGCGTGATTTATTTAGTCAGTGGCCACTTGGCTGGTCTTAGGCTAATGGTTGAATGGTTGGCATACATACCTTATTTGTTGGTTGCGGGGTATTTCTGTTCGATTGTCACCCTGGTTATTTATCAAGTTATAAAAAGATTTTTCCGCTGAGAACTGAAGTCAGGCTCAGCACCAGCGATCGGTAGACACGAAACAAGCGAACACACACACGAATCCAATACCAGGCAGCTAGAAATGTCCTTTTACCACCACCGCCGACTTACTTCGTCCCTTCGCGCACCGTTCAGACATCCTCTGATCAAAGGACTCGCTGTGGCTGTTTCGGTTTTCGCGGTGGCTCTGGCCTGGGTGACGCCGGCATTCTCCAACGCCCTGATGTTGCTGACGGACCGGGTGAATTTCATCCCGCGTGAATCGTCGATCTGGACCTTCGAACCCTACGAAATCAACCAGGGCTCAAGTAACTACTGGCTCTATGGCGAGGACGCGCACCGCTATTACTACTTCGTCTACACCCCCGACGAGCCTTATCGGTCAATCGCCAAGCGCAATCAGTGTGCAGGCTTCGACAAGCGCGATGTTCGCACCTGGTGCGCGACATGACGCGTTGGATGGGGGTTTGGAAATGGCTCAATCACGTGCTGAGCGCCATCGGTGTGTTGGCGATCATCGCGCTGGTGACGCTGTTCATCTCGCTGCGTCCCTCCAACCCTTCAACGCCGGTGCTGCCCGGTCACCCCGATGGGGTATGGCGTGGCGCAGAGGATGGCGGCTACTTCATCGAGATCAGCCAATCCAATCCGCCGGATTACTTCGTGCAGGTTCGATACGAGAGCGGAGATATCCAAAGCGAGGGCTGGGTGCGGTTTCAGACCCCTGATGGAAAACCGTTGACGATGGCGCGGGTCAACAGCGCCGATGGCGAATTTCTCTCTGTCGATTCGTACCTGCCCATGACTCCAGACAAAGGAGGGGCACACCTATGAACCTTCGTCCATTCATAGCGTCTGTGTTGGCAGTGGATTGCCTGTTACTGGCCGGTTGCACGACTCAACTCAAGTACATCAACGAAATCGACTTGGTGAATACCTGCGGCGTGCCGCTGCAGGTCGAACCACAGAACGCCACCAATTGGTTACCGCCGATGGCAGCGCGCACCGTCGCTCCGGGCGAGCGGGTCGCAGTCGCCAGCTACCTGTCTTATGGCGAAGACGTCGATGTACAAGTCAGTTGCAACTACTCCCTGACCGTCAAAGGATCTGAACGCACGCGCCTCGTCAGTGCTGACGACATGCGCTACGCCCTGCTTGGCGTCAAACATGAGCGCGATAGCTCTCGGCGCAGCTGGACACTCAAGGATGGAGTCTTTTGCCCATGATTGACGTATCGGAAGAGATGCGCGGCTACCTGATGTACGTAGCTGACAGTGACCTGTTCGGCGGCCTCGCGATCGTGAGCCTGCTGCTGGTGATCTCTGCCATCAGTCAACGGCTGCGCCAGTCGCGGCTACATCGCGGGCTGACGTTAATGGTCCTGATTTCACTGGTCGCGATAGAAGTCGCCGGCACCTGTTACTCCTCGGTGCGCCCGGCATGATCACTCTTGGTCGCCGCATCTTTCTGATGGCCGCCCTCTGGGTGCCGATTGCCGTGCTCGTGGTTCTGATGATTCTCGATCGGGCAGATGGGTACTCGTCTGTATCCGACTGGAAGCAATTCCTGACGATCTACGTCCTCTGGTTCGGCATCCCGTCCTATCTCGCATTTGCCACGTGGGCTACGCGAGCGCTGAGCACATTAACCGAGCGCCAGATCCTGAAGAAAATCTGGTATGCGCCGCTGACGTTCATTCCGTTTTACGCCGCGCCATGGTTGATCGGCGGACTGGCGCTTTTGCTGCTGGGGAACCTTGGTGCGTTCTCGATGATGGTGGGTTGGCTGGCTTTTTTACCGTACCTGCTCATCGCCGGCTACGTGGTTTCCGGTCTGACAGTCGCGCTCTACAGGACAGTTTTTTCATGAGATTTCATACCAGGCAGGTAACCCGTGTCCTTTAACCACTACTACCAAAGCGAACTCACCGCACTTCGCCAGTTAGGTCGTCGATTCGCCGAGCGTAGCCCGGCGTTGGCGCCTTTCCTGGGTCAGGCCGGGCGGGATCCGGACGTGGAGCGGTTGCTTGAGGGCTTCGCTTTCCTGACCGGGCGCCTGCGCCAGAAGCTTGATGACGAGCTGCCGGAGCTCAGCCATTCGCTGATGCACCTGCTGTGGCCCAACTACATGCGGCCGCTGCCGGCGTTCAGCATTTTGCAGTTTGACCCGCTGAAACGTTCGGGTCCTGCGCTGATGGTTGAGCGTGACACGCCAGTGGAAAGCGTGCCGATCGATGACGTGCGTTGCCGCTTCCGCACCTGCTACCCGACCGAAGTCTTGCCGCTGGACCTGGCTGCGCTGACGTACTCGGTGAAGGGCGACGGTTCGTTGTTGAGCTTGCGTCTGGAGATGAGTGCTGACGGTCACCTCGGCGAACTGGAGCTGAGCCGCTTGCGCCTGCACTTCGCCGGCGAGCGCTACATCAGCCAGATGCTTTACCTGAGCCTGCTGCGCAACCTGGAAGGGATCGAACTGATCCCGCTGGACGGTGCCGGCAAGCCCATCAACGGCGCCAACGGCACGCCGATGGCATTCAAGATGCCGGGCGACCGCGTGCAGCCGGTGGGTTTTGCCGAAGAAGAAGCGTTGATCCCGTATCCGCTGAACACCTTCCGCGGCTATCGCTACCTGCAAGAGTATTTCGCCTTCCAGGACAAATTTCTGTTCGTCGATATCAACGGTCTGGACCTGCTCAAGGCGCTGCCGGAAGACACCCTCAAGCAAGTGCGCGGTCTGGAGTTGCGCTTCGATATTCGTAAAAGCGGCATCCAGCGCCTGCGTCCGACCCTGGACAACGTGAAGCTGTATTGCACGCCGATCGTCAACCTGTTCAAGCACGACGCGTTGCCGATTCGTCTCGACGGCAAGCAAGACGAATACCTGTTGTTGCCGGCCGAATTCGACCTGGAAAACTGTGGCGTGTTCTCCGTGGAAACCGTTACCGGCTGGAAGCCCGGTGGCCTCGGTTATCAGGAGTACGTGCCGTTCGAATCCTTCGAGCACGACCCGAGTTTCGACGTGCCCAACAGCCGTCCGCACTACAGCATTCGCCAGCGTTCATCCTCGTTGCACGACGGCCTCGACACGTATCTGAGCTTCGGCATCCGCCACACCGAAGCCCACGAAACCCTGTCGATCGAGCTGATGTGCACCAACCAGAACCTGCCGCGCAAGCTCAAGCTCGGCGACATCAGCCAGGCCTGCGAAGAGACGCCGGAGTTCCTGAGTTTCCGCAATATCACCCCGGCTACCCCGAGCTATGCGCCGCCGCTGAACCGTGACTTCCTCTGGAAGCTGATCAGCAACATGTCGCTTAACTATCTGTCCCTGGCCGACGTCAATGCGTTGAAGGTGATTCTCGAAACCTACGACCTGCCGCGCTACTACGACCAACACGCTGAAAAAGTCAGCAAACGCCTGCTGGGCGGGCTCAAGTCGATCAAGCACCAACACGTCGATCGACTGCACCGAGGGCTGCCGGTACGCGGGTTGCGCACCGAGCTGACCATCGACCCGGAAGGGTATATCGGCGAGGGCGACCTGTTCGTTTTCGCTTCTGTTCTTAACGAGTTTTTCGCGCTTTACGCCAGTCTCAATTCGTACCACGAGCTGCGGGTAAAAAGCACACAGGGAGAGGTGTACCAATGGACACCACGTATGGGCCTTCAGCCGCTGCTTTAAGCGGGCTGACCCGAGGAATACGCGAGTACTCGCTGTTTCAGGCCGTGCTGCTGGTGGTTGACCGGCTGCGCGAGGCCCACCCGCACCTGAGCCAAGACGATTTGTACGACCAGCTGGAATTCCAGGCCAACCCGAGCCTGGGTTTCCCTGGCAGTGACGTTGATCGCGTGGAGTTTTTCACCGAGCACGGCCACCTGCGCGCGCGCCTGCGTTTCAACCTGATTGGCCTGGTCGGCTCGGGCTCGCCGCTGCCGGCGTTCTACGGCGAACAAGCCCTGGGCGACAGCGAAGACGGCAACCCGACCCGCAACTTCCTCGACCTGTTTCACCATCGCCTGCAACGGCTGATGCTGCCGATCTGGCAGAAGTACCGCTACCGCGCGAGCTTCCAGAGCGGCGCCCTCGACCCGTTTTCCTCGCAGCTGTTTGCGCTGATCGGCCTGGGTGGTGAAGAGATCCGCCGTGCTCAGGAACTGAACTGGAAACGCTTGTTGCCGTACCTCGGCTTGCTCAGCTTGCGGGCGCACTCGGCAGCGCTGATCGAAGCGGTGCTGCGTTACTACTTCAAACACGCCGAACTGACCATCGAGCAGTGCATCGAGCGTCGCGTGGAAATTCTTGAGGAGCAGCGCAATCGCCTCGGTCGCGCCAACAGCATGCTCGGCGAAGACCTGGTGATGGGCGAACACGTGCGCGACCGCAGCGGCAAGTTCCGGATTCACATCCGCGAGCTTGACTGGTTGCGCTTTCACGAATTCCTGCCGATCGGTTTCGGCTACCAGCCGCTGTGCGCGCTGGTGCGGTTCACCCTGCGTGACCCGCTCGATTACGACATTCGCCTGGTCCTGCGCCAGGAAGAAATCCGCGAACTGCGAATCGGTGAGCAGAACGCCTGTCGCCTGGGGTGGACCAGTTGGCTCGGCCGCGAAAAAGCGGACGGCGTGGTGACCCTCGGCAGCAAAATTCATTAAGGACAGATGACCCATGATCAACGTAGACCTGCAACAACTGATTCAGGCGCTGGACGCCGAAACCCGTCGTGACCTGGAAAGTTCGGCCGAACGTTGCGTCGCCCGTGGCGGTAGCAAAATCCTCGTCGAAGACCTGCTGCTGGGCTTGCTGGAGCGCCCGCAAGGCTTGCTCGCACGCGCGCTGCAAGATGCCGAAGTAGATGCCGGTGAACTGAGCGCCGCGCTGCAATCGCGGGTTGAGCACAGCGCTTCGCGCAACCCGGTGTTCGCCCCGGAACTGGTGCAATGGCTGCAAGACGCCTTGTTGGTGGCCAACCTTGAACTGGGTCAGAGCCAGGTCGAGCAAGCCGCGCTGATCCTCGCGCTGCTGCGCAACCCGATGCGCTACGCCGGCAGTCGCTACCAGTCATTGCTGGCCAAGCTGAACATCGAGCGCCTGAAAGAATTCGCCCTGTCCCAGAAAGAACAACCGGCCACCGGCAAACCGGCTGTGCCGGGTGAATCGCTGTTGCAGCGCTTCACCCACAACCTGACCCAGCAGGCTCGTGACGGCAAACTCGACCCGGTGCTGTGCCGCGATGGCGCGATTCGCCAGATGGTCGACATCCTCGCCCGTCGCCGCAAAAACAACCCGATCGTGGTCGGTGAAGCCGGCGTCGGTAAAACCGCCATCGTCGAAGGCCTGGCCTCGCGCATCGCTGCCGGTGAAGTGCCGCAAGTACTGAAAGGCGTCGAATTGCTGTCGCTGGACATGGGCCTGTTGCAGGCTGGCGCCAGCGTCAAAGGTGAATTCGAACGTCGCCTCAAAGGCGTGATCGACGAAGTCAAAGCGTCGCCAAAACCGATCATCCTGTTCATCGATGAAGCCCACACCTTGATCGGCGCGGGCGGCAATGCCGGCGGTTCCGACGCGGCCAACCTGCTCAAGCCAGCCCTGGCCCGTGGCGAGTTGCGCACCATCGCTGCGACCACTTGGGCGGAGTACAAGAAATACTTCGAAAAAGACCCGGCCCTGGCCCGTCGTTTCCAACCAGTGCAACTGCACGAACCGACCGTCAGCGAAGCGGTGACCATCCTCCGTGGCCTGGCTCAGGTCTACGAGAAGAGCCACGGCATCTACCTGCGCGATGACGCAGTGGTCGCAGCGGCCGAATTGTCGGCGCGCTACCTCGCTGGCCGTCAACTGCCGGACAAAGCTGTCGACGTACTCGACACCGCCTGCGCCCGCGTGCGCATCAGCCTCGCCGCTGCCCCGGAAAGCCTGGAACGCCTGCGTGGCGAACTGGCTGAAGGTGGCCGTCAGCGTCAGGCCCTGCGTCGTGATGCCGAGGCTGGTCTGTTGATCGATCACGAAGCGCTGGACGCTTTGGAAGATCGTTTGGCCGAAGCCGAAGACGAAATGGTCGCGCTGGAAGCGCTGTGGACCGAACAGAAAGAACTCGCCGAGCGCCTGCTGGACCTGCGTCAGCAACTGGCCAAGGCTCGTGAGGCTGCCGCTGTCGAACCAACCGTCACGGTAGAAGAAGACGCCGAAGGCACCGTGATTGAAACCCTCGAAGTGCCGGTGGATGAAGCGCAAAGCGTTGAAACCCTGGAAGCCGCACTCAACGAAACGCACAAAGCCCTGACCGAGTTGCAAGTCAAAGAGCGGCTGGTGAGCTTCGAAGTGTGCCCGCGTCTGGTAGCCGAAGTGATCAGCGCCTGGACCGGTGTGCCATTGGCGCAACTGGCTCGTGAGCACAACGCCAAGGTTGCGAGCTTCGCCACCGACCTGCGCACCCGCATCCGGGGTCAGGAACAAGCGGTTCACGCGCTGGATCGCTCGATGCGCGCCACCGCCGCCGGCCTGAACAAACCTGATGCACCGGTTGGCGTGTTCCTGCTGGTCGGCCCGAGTGGCGTCGGCAAGACCGAAACCGCGCTGGCCCTCGCAGACCTGCTGTACGGCGGTGATCGTTTCATCACCACTATCAACATGTCCGAGTTCCAGGAGAAGCACACCGTGTCGCGCCTGTTCGGTGCACCGCCCAGGCTACGTTGGCTTACGGCGAGGGCGGCCATGCTCACCGAAGCCGTGCGGCAGAAACCGTACTCGGTGGTCTTGCTCGATGAAGTCGAAAAAGCCGATCCGGACGTGCTCAACCTGTTCTACCAAATCTTCGATAAAGGCGTGGCCAACGACGGGGAAGGGCGCGAGATCGACTTCCGCAACACGTTGATCCTGATGACTTCGAACCTGGGCAGCGACCGCATCGCCGAACTCTGCGAAAACGGTGCACGGCCATCGGCTGAAGTGCTCGAAGAAACCATTCGCCCGGTGCTGAGCAAGCACTTCAAACCGGCGCTGCTGGCGCGGATGCGTGTGGTGCCTTACTACCCGGTGGGTGGCCCGGTGCTGCGCGAGCTGATCGAAATAAAACTCGGCCGTTTGGGCGAGCGCCTGAACCGTCGTCAGCTCGACTTCTCGTACTGCCAGAACCTCGTCGATCACTTGGCCGAACGCTGCACCCAAAGCGACAGCGGCGCGCGCCTGATCGACCACTTGCTGGACCTGCACGTGCTGCCGCTGGTGGCCGACCGCTTGCTCGACGCGATGGCCACCGGCGAAAGCCTCAAGCGCGTTCACGCAACGCTCGACGGCAACGCCAGCGTGATCTGCGAGTTCGCCTGAGGTGGGTGTGATGTTCACTCGAGTGCCGCAACCACTGGTCTATGCCGAAGCCTTGCTGGCGCAGTTCGCCAGCCTGTCGCGGGCGGCGGACGGTGCTGCGTTGCTGGGTGACTTCGTGCGCGGTTTGGCCGAGCTCAGCGGTTGCGAGTTGACCCAGTTGTACCTGCTGGACGCGACTCACACGTGCCTGGGGATGAATGCCGAGTGCCTCAACGGCAGTCTGCAACCCCGGGAGTCGGCGAGCTTGTCGGCGGATTACAACGGTGAGCAATTATTGCAATTCGCCCTGTGCCAGAACCGCGTGGTCTGCCTCAGTGAATTGAGCGGCAGCCTGCACGAAACCTCGTTCCTGCCGAACCAGGCCACGCCATGGCAGTCGTTGCTGTGCGTGCCTTTGGTTAATCAGCAGAAGGCCGTTGAAGGTCTGCTGCTGTGCGCCAGTCACCGGGACATCGACCTGCACGGCTTTGCCGATTCTCTCGGGCAACTCGGTTCGTTCGTGTTGGGCCAATTGCATCTGCTGCAACGTTTGCGCCGGCCAGTTACTGAAGTGCTGCCGAGCCCGGTCAGCGTTCCGAGCATCAGCGGCTACGGCTTGATCGGCAAAAGTGCGGCCATGCGCCAGACCTATTCGCTGATCAGCAAAGTCCTGCACAGCCCATACACCGTGCTGCTGCGCGGTGAAACCGGCACTGGCAAGGAAGTCGTTGCCCGGGCGATTCACGATTGCGGGCCGCGCCGTTCCCAGGCGTTCATCGTGCAGAACTGCGCGGCGTTCCCTGAGAGCCTGCTGGAAAGTGAACTGTTCGGCTACCGCAAAGGCGCGTTCACCGGTGCTGATCGTGACCGCGCCGGTCTGTTCGATGCGGCCAATGGCGGCACCTTGCTGCTCGATGAAATCGGCGACATGCCGTTGTCCCTGCAAGCCAAGTTGTTGCGCGTGTTGCAGGAAGGCGAAATCCGCCCGTTGGGTTCCAACGACACTCACAAGATCGACGTGCGCATCATTGCTGCGACTCACCGGGATTTGGCGGTGCTGGTCAGCGAAGGCAAATTCCGCGAGGACTTGTACTATCGCCTCGCGCAATTCCCTATCGAGTTACCGGCCTTGCGTCATCGCGAAGGCGACATTCTCGACCTGGCCCGGCACTTCGCCGACAAGGCTTGCTCGTTCTTGCAACGGGACGCGGTGCGTTGGTCCGAGGCGGCGCTGGATCACCTGTCCGGCTACGCCTTTCCGGGCAACGTGCGCGAACTCAAAGGTCTGGTCGAAAGGGCCGTGCTGCTGTGCGAGGGCGGCGAGTTGCTGGCCGAGCATTTTTCCCTGCGCATGGAAGCGATGCCGGAAGACAACAGCGGCTTGAACCTGCGCGAACGTCTGGAGCAGGTTGAACGCAGTCTGCTGCTCGATTGCCTGCGAAAAAACGACGGCAACCAGACCCTCGCCGCCCGCGAATTAGGGCTGCCACGCCGCACGTTGCTCTACCGCCTCGGGCGCCTGAATATCAATTTGGGTGATTTCGATGGTTAACCCAACGGCCATTCCTGCGTTGAACGCGCTCCTTGTGGTGAGCGGATTCCCTGTGGCGAGGGGTTTACCCCGTTCGGCTGCGCAGCAGTCGCCATCCAGTAAATGCAGTTTGCCTGAATAAACTGGGTAGTCAGTTTTGGGGCCGCTTCGCGACCCAACGGGGCAAGCCCCCTCGCCACAAAGGGTCACCTCAATACAGGTGTTCGGCTTAAAGCCATTGGCTAGAGCCTCCCAATCCACCTCATTCGCTTCCAACAGCGCCGCCCGAAAGGGTCGGCGCTTTGTACTTTGTCTACCCCTGGAGACCCTCTGATGTCTGTTCGTCACTGGCAAGCCGTCCTGCTGACCCTCGTCGTTCTATGCGGCCTCGGCGGCTGTAGCGGCAATTACAAATTCAACGACAACACCTATCGCCCATTGGGTGATCCGCAGGCGGTCAATCGCGGCAAGTGACCGCAAGGAGCATCATCATGGAACTGGTTTTCGAAATGCTGAACACCAAGCAATTCGTGCCCACGGATTTGTGCCAGAAGACCTTCAAACAGGCCGGCGGCGTGATTGGTCGGGGCGAGGATTGCGACTGGATCATTCCGGACCGCAAGCGTCACCTGTCCAACCATCACGCGTTGATCAGCTACCGCGAAGGCACGTTTTACCTGACCGATACCAGCAGCAACGGTATCCAGGACAGCGAAAGCGGCGCGCGCTTGCGCAAGGGCGAAGCCATGCGCATCGAGCACGGCAGTGTCTACGTGCTGGGTGATTTCGAGATCCGTGCGCGGCTGGTCCGCGACCCGGCGACCTTCGACGTGGAAGTCGGCCGTCCGCAGGCGGCGGGCAGCATCATTCCTGATGATGCGTTCCTCGACCTCGACCCGCTGAACGCCCTCGATCAGCAAGAGCGCGTGTACTCGGAAATCGACGAACTGATCTCCCCGCGCAACGCGCCCGAAGATACTCGTCAACGCGCCGACTACGCGCGTATCGACATGGAAAGCCTGATGGTCCCGGAGCTGATCGACGCCCCGGCCGAACCCGCGCCAGCCCCGGCGCCGATAGCGGCCCCGCGTCAGAGCGAAGGTTTCTGGGAGCACTTCGGTGCAGCGCTGGGCGTGGACCTCAAAGGCCTCGACCATGATGCCCGCGAAGCCCTGGCCCTGAACGCCGCGCGCCTGCTCAAGCAAAGCGTTGGTGGTTTGCAGCAGAGCCTGCGTACCCGCAGCGAGTTGAAAAACGAACTGCGCCTGGCCCAGACCATCGTCCAGGGCAACAACAAAAACCCGCTTAAATTCGCCGTTGATGCCGGTGAAGCGCTGGGCATTTTGTTGCAGCCGAACAAGCCGGGCCAGTTGCCGGCCGAGCAAGCGATCTCCCGTTCGTTCCGCGATTTGCAAGCGCACCAGGTGGCCTTGCTGACCGCCAGCCGAGCAGCGGTTCGCGGCACGCTGGAGCACTTCTCGCCCGAGCAGTTGACCTTGCGTTTTGAACGCGACAACAAACCGATCCTGGCCACTTCCGGCAGCCGCTGGAGAGCTTACGGGCGTTATCACCAGGCCCTGCGTCAGGACGATGACTGGAGCGAGCGCCTGCTGGCCCGCGACTTCGCCCAGGCCTACGAAGAACAGATCCGCCTGATTTCCACCCTTCACACCGACCACCAAGGATGATGCGCATGTCTCGCTGCTCGACCGCTTTTTTCAAGACGCTGACAGCGCTGGCTGCCCTGGTGCTGCTGGCCGGCTGCTCGTCGCTGTCGCCGTATTCCACCGTGACCAAACTCAACCTGAAGCTGACCGCCAGCGATCAGTTGAACCCGGACCTTAATGGTCGTCCGTCGCCAATCGTCGTGCGCCTGTTTGAACTCAAGCACCCGGTGGCCTTCGAGAACGCGGACTTCTTCAGCCTGTACGAGCGCGCCAAGGAATCCCTGGCCCCGGACATGGTCGCCACCGAAGAGCTGGAACTGCGTCCGGGCGAAACCGTCGAGCTCAAGCTCAGCGTGGAAGAGGGCAGCCGCTACGTTGGCGTGCTCGCCGCCTACCGCGACCTGCCGGAAACCAAATGGCGCTACACGGTGCAAATCACCCCGGTGGCCCTCACCGAGGCTGATCTGACCCTCGACCAGTCCGGCATCCGCAACACCAATGAAACGCTCGCCAAGGCGGTTGACTGATCATGAACTCCCATAAAGTCATTTGGCAGGAAGGCATGCTGCTGCGGCCGCAGCACTTCCAGCACAACGATCGTTACTACGACCACCAGATGAAGACCCGAACCCAGTTGTTGGGCAGCTACACCTGGGGCTTCCTGAACCTGGACATCGACTTGCAGTTCCTCAACATGGGCAAACTGGTGATCAGCCAGGCCTCGGGGATTCTGCCGGACGGCAGCCTGTTCGAACTGGGTGGCAACACCGAACCGTTGGCCCTGGACGTGCCGCCGAACACCGGCAACACGCCGATCTACCTGGCGCTGCCGCTGGTCACCGGCAACCACATTGAGTCCCGTCGCCCGGAGCAATCCGATGTGCTGGCGCGCTACACCGCGTATGACGCGGAAGTGGCCGACTCCAACGCCGGCGACGACTCTGCCAGCCAAGTCAGTTGCGCCCGCCCGGATTTCAAGCTGTTGCTTGGCGAGCAGCAGAGCGACCAGGCCTACGTGAAGCTGAAGATCTGCGAAGTGCTCGACACCACGCCCGACGGCGTGATCAGCCTCGACCCGGACTTTGTGCCGACCTACATTCAGGCGCATTCCTCCAGCTACTTGCTGTCGTGCCTCAAAGAAGTCATCAGCATGCTCGGCCACCGGGGCGACACCATCGCCGACCGGATCCGCTCCAACGGCAAGGTCGGTGGCGCGGAAGTCGGCGACTTCATGATGCTGCAACTGATCAACCGCACCGAACTGCTGCTGCGCCACTATTTGGGCCTGGAGCAAGTTCACCCGGAAGAGTTGTACCGCACGCTGCTGACCATGCTCGGTGATCTGGCGACCTTCTCCAGCGACAGCAAACGCCCGCGCCTGGACAGCCGTTACCAGCACAGCGACCAGGGCGCGAGCTTCCGCAAACTGATGGAAGCGATTCGTCAGGTGCTGTCGATGGTGCTCGAACAGCACGCCATCGAACTGGTGCTGCAAGCGCGTCAGTACGGGATCATCGTTTCGCCGTTGCACGACCACAAACTGCTGGGCTCGGCGTCGTTCGTGCTGGCAGCCAGTGCCAACTGCGATTCCGAAGAACTGCGCCATCGCTTGCCGGCGCACCTCAAGGTCGGCCCGGTGGAGCGTATTCGCCAACTGGTCAACCTGCATCTGCCAGGCATCAAGGTCAAACCGTTGCCGGTGGCCCCGCGGCAGATCGCGTTCCACTCCAACAAAACCTATTTCATCCTCGAACTCAGTTCCGAAGACCTGGCGCAACTCGAGCGCTCCGGCGGCTTCGCGTTCCACGTGTCCGGCGAATTTGCCGAGCTTGAACTGAAATTCTGGGCCATCAGGAACTGATCGATATGATTAAGGACATGGAACATAACCAGGACGATAAAACCGTCCTGCTCGACCGCCAGGGCCACGGCCCTGCTTCGAGTCCGCTGACTGACTTCGCTGCTCCGCCGCGTTTCGAGCAGTTGGAAGAACGGATGATCTACGCCGCGCGCCTGCGCCCGGCCGAAGCGTTCAACATCAGCCTCAACTCGCTGGTGGCCGCCGCGTCCGATCTGCTGTCGGAAGTGGTGCGCCTCAAGCACAGCGACACCCGCGAAGACATGTACGCGCTCAACGAGCGACTGACCTCTGCGCTGAAGCTGTTTGAAGTGCGCGCGCTGCACAACGGCGCCGAAAGCAGCCAGGTGATGGCCGCCCGTTACGTGCTCTGCACCGTGGTCGACGAAGCCGTCGTGACCACACCGTGGGGCAACGAAAGTGAATGGTCGCAGATGAGCCTGCTCAGCAGCTTCCACAACGAAACCTTCGGCGGCGAGAAGTTCTTCCAGCTGCTGGATCGCCTGTCGAAAAACCCGGTCAAGCACCTGCCGATGCTGGAACTGATGTACCTGTGCCTGTCCCTGGGCTTCGAAGGCAAGTACCGCGTGCAAGCTCGCGGCATGCTCGAGCTCGAAGGCATACGCGACGCTTTGTATCGCCAGATTCGCCAACTGCGCGGCGACGTGCCACGTGAGCTGTCGCCCCATTGGGAAGGCTTGAACGATCAACGCCGCAGCCTGGTGCGCATCGTGCCGGCGTGGATGGTGGTGCTGTTCACCGTGGTCTGCCTGGTGGTGATGTATTCGGGTTTTGCCTGGGTACTGGGCGAGCAACGCGAAACCGTTCTGCAACCTTATCAGCAGCTAGATCCGGCCGCGGTCCAGCCGCTGTCGAAGCCGTAAACAGGGACGTGTGATGAAAAAGTTTTTCAAGAAAGTCGGCGCATTCTTGCGCAAGACCTGGGTCTGGACCCTGCTGGTGGTGCTGTTCGTCGCGCTGCTGGTGTGGTTCGTCGGGCCGCTGCTGGCCGTCGATGACTACAAGTTCTGGGAAGGTTCGACCTCCCGCCTGCTGACCATCAGTGTGCTGTTCCTGATCTGGGGCCTGACCATGGTCTTCGTCAGCTGGCGCGCCGGTGTGCGTAAAAAGGCTGTCGAAGACACCGAAGACGGCCAGGATCGTATCCGCCGTGAAGAGCTGATCGACGAAGAGCAGAAAGAGTTGAAAGTGCGTTTCAAAGACGCGCTGAAAACCCTCAAGACCTCGAGCCTGTATCGCGGTCGCAGCGAGCGCTGGCGCAGTGATTTGCCTTGGTACTTGCTGATCGGTCCACAGGGCAGCGGCAAGACCAGTTTGCTGGACTTCTCGGGCCTTGAGTTTCCGATCAACAAGATCGACCGCAAACTGACCCGTGACACCCTCGGCACCCGTCATTGCGACTGGTACTTCGCCGACCACGGCGTGTTGATCGACACCGCTGGCCGTTACCTGACCCAGCCGGATGCCGAAGTCGATGGCAGCGCCTGGAGCACCTTGCTCGACCTGCTGCGCAAGCGTCGTCGTAACCGTCCGTTGAACGGCGTGCTGGTAACCATTCCAGTGGAAACCCTGCTCGGTGGCAGCGAGCAAGACCTCGACACCCTCGCGCGTCAGGTCCGTGCCCGCTTGCAGGACGTGCATCAAAAGCTGCACGTCGACGTGCCGATTTACCTGGTATTGAGCAAGGCTGATCGCCTGCTCGGGTTCGACGAGTTCTTCGATCAACTGACCCGCGAAGAAAGCGATCAGGTACTCGGCACCAGCTTCCGCAAAGAGCAGAGCGGCACCGACGTCGCCGTCCTGCGCGCCGAGTTCGAAGAGCTGCTGCGTCGCCTGAACAGCCAAGTGATCATGCGCATGCACCAGGAGCGCGACACCCAGCGCCGTGGCCGCATCCTCGACTTCCCGCATCAACTGGGGCAGATCGGCGAGCGCCTGTGCCTGTTCGTCGACATGGCGTTCACCGGCAACCGCTACCAGCGTGTCAGCCAGTTGCGCGGTTTCTACCTGACCAGCGCACCGCACCTGACTCAAGAGATGGACCAGACCACCGCCGGCATCGGCGCCAATCTGGGCATGAACGCCGGCATGCTGCCAACCCTGCGCAGCGGCCGTTCGCGTTTCATCCACCATTTGCTCAGCCGCGTAATTTTCCCGGAGGCCGATCTGGCCGGTCTGGACAAGCGCGAACGCAGCCGCATCCACTGGGGCCAGCGTGCCTTGTACGTGGGCGCATTGGCGGCACTGGGCCTGTTCGGTCTGCTGTGGGCGGGCGGTTTCTCTGCCAACTATGAGCGTCTGGAAAACCTGCGTTCCCTGGCTCAAAACTGGACCCAATCGCGCTCGGCATTGACCGCCCGTGATGACTCCATGGGCGTGCTCAAGACCCTCGACACCAGCTACGCGGCGACCCAGGTCTTCCCGAAAAAAGGTGACGTGGGTTACCACGAGCGCGGCGGTTTGTACCAGGGCGAAGACACCAACCCGGTGGTCAAGGCTGCCTACGAGCGTGAGCTCGAAGCGCAACTGTTGCCACGGGTCGCGACCCTGCTGGAAGGGCAGATCCGCGCCAACATGCAGGACCGCGAACGCTTGCTCAACAGCCTGCGTGCGTACCTGATGCTGAACATGAAGGATCGCCGCGATGCGGGTTGGCTCAAGGATTGGGTTGCCACCGAGTGGTCCCAGCGCTACGCCGGCAACACCGCCGTGCAGAACGGCTTGAACACCCACTTCGAGCGTTTGCTCCAGCAGCCGTTTGTCTACCCGCTGAACGATCAACTGGTGGCCCAGGCACGTCAGGTCTTGCGTAGCGAGTCACTGGCCAACGTGGTTTACCGGATGCTCCGTGAGCAGGCCCGCAACCTGCCGGACTATCGTTTGAGCCAACACCTGGGCCCACAGGGTTCGCTGTTTGTCGGCACCGATTACGTGATCCCGGGGTTCTACACCCAACAGGGTTATCAGCAGTACTTCTCGGTCCAGGGCGCTACGCTGGTCAGCGATATCCTGCGTGACAACTGGGTGCTGGGCGAAGGCTCGGGCATCAGCGGCATGGACTTGCGTCGCCTGATGGTCGAACTGGAGCAACTGTACTTCCGCGACTACGCCAACTTCTGGAGCGAAGCCGTGGGCCAGGTTGCATTGCCGGCGATCAGCGACTTCAGCGAAGGCGCCGAGCAACTGGCGGGCCTGACTTCGGCCAACTCCCCCGTGCTGCAACTGCTGGTGGAAGTGCGCGAGAACACCCGGTTCCCGGCAGACGCCGAACCGGCTGATCAAGCGGCTGATGCTGCTGGCGCACTGGCCGACCAGAAAGGCAAGTTGGGCAAACTCGGCAAACTGGCGGCGGCTGCTGCGGACAAGGCGTCGGACATGGCCGCAGCCAAGAACCTGCCGGACACCGCGAAGAAATCCCTGCAACGTCGCTTCGAACCGCTGCACCGTTTGCTGGATGACAACAACGGCCCGGCCGCTGACCTGACCCCGGCACTGACCGCGCTCAACGACCTGCAATTGCAAGTCGCGAGCCTGGCCCGCGCCAGTTCGCCGGAACAAGCGGCGTTCGAAATGGCCAAGACCCGCATGGGCGGCCAGCGTGATGCGCTGAGCAACCTGCGCAATGCGTCCAACCGCTTGCCGCGTCCGGTCAGTGTCTGGTTCAACGTGTTGGCCGAAGACACCTGGCGTCTGGTGCTCAACGATTCCTACGCGTACTTGAACCAGCGCTACCAGAGCGAGCTGTACGGCTTCTATGGCAAGGCGATCAACAAGCGTTATCCGTTCAGCGCCCACAGCACCAGCGACGTGGCAATCAGCGACTTCCGCGAGTTCTTCAAGGCCCAGGGTATCGTCGATCGCTTCTTCGACACCTACATGCGTCCATTCGTCAGCGGCGATCCGGGTAACTACCGCATGCGCAGCGTCGACGGTCACAGCCTGCCGATCTCCAAGGTTTACCTCGACCAAATGGCCGCGGCACAAACCATTCGCCAGAGCTTCTTCGCCGAGAACCCGGCCGAGCCGCAAGTGCAGTTCAAACTCGAGCCGTACACCCTCGACCCGGCCGTCAGCCGTTCCGAGTTCAAGTTTGGCGACAAGACCATCGAATACCGTCACGGCCCAATCGTGCCGGTGTCCTTCAAATGGCCGACCGATGCTGAAGACGGTCGTACCAGCCTGGTCCTCGACAAAATGGCTGGCCGCCCAATCGGTATCGAAAAGAACACCGGCCCATGGTCGCTGTTCCGTCTGTTCGACCTGATGCAGACCGAGTACCTGAGCGGTCGCGACGTGCTGGTGCTCAAGGCTGACGTGGGTGGCCTGCGCGCCAACTACTTGCTGTCGAGCCAACGCACGCCGAACCCGTTCGACATGGGCGTGCTGCGCACCTTCCGTATGCCGGTGCAACTCTGATGCTGGTTGCCAGTCCCTGGCGCAGCGCTGCGCGTACCGATCCGGGCAAGGTTCGGGCGCGCAACGAAGATGCCTTTCTCGACTCGCCACAGCAGGGGCTGTGGGTGGTCGCGGACGGCATGGGCGGTCATCAGGGTGGCGATATCGCCAGCCAGTTGATCGTCGCCAGCCTGGCGGAATTGCCGGTGCAGGACGACTTCGACGAACGACTCAAAGGCATTCGCCAGTGCTTGCACTGGATCAATCGCCGCTTGGGCCAGGAGTTGACCGTCACTGCCGGGCGCCACGACAGCATCATGGGCAGCACCGTGGTGGCGCTGCTGGTAGAAGGCAGTCGCGCGGCCTGCATCTGGGCCGGCGACAGCCGTTGCTACCTGTGGCGTGGCCAGCGGTTGTATCAGCTGTCCAAGGACCATTCGCTGCAACAGCAACTGATCGACGAGCAAAACATGAGCGTCGAAGACGCCCGCGCCCATCCTTCGGCCCATGCCCTGACCCGTGCGGTCGGGGCAGCCGATGTGCTGACGCTGGACGTGCTCGAACTCGAGGTTTACCCCGGCGATACGTTCCTGTTGTGCAGCGACGGTTTGTACCAAGGGCTCAGCAGCGATGCCCTGGGCAACGCCCTGAGCCTGACCGCGCCGCACGTTGCGCTGGAGCGTCTGTTCGACGGCGCTCTGCGTGGCTCGGCACGGGACAACCTGACTGCCGTGGTGATCCGCCAATGACTGAACTCATGCGACCGATCGACGACCTGCTGGTGAGCGAAGAGCAGGACAACAACCTGACCTACTTTGCGTTCGCCAAGCCCAATCAGGCTTCACCTGCGCTGGCGCCGACCCGGGCCAGCGTCGGCGAATTGCCCGACGTGCTCGCAGGCCGTTACCGCATCGAGCGCCTGCTCGGTGCCGGTGGCATGGGCGCGGTTTACCGTGCCCGGGACCTGCTGAACGAACAGTTCGGCGATCCCGACCCTTACATTGCGCTGAAAATCCTCAGCGAAGAATTTGCCGAATCGCCGGACGCCAGTGCCTTGCTCTACAGCGAGTTCGCCCTGACCCGACGCCTGCGCCACGATAACGTGCTGCGCTTTCACACCTTTGAAGTCGACACCGACTGCCAGCGCGCCTTCATCACCATGGAACTCATGCGTGGGCTGACCCTGGACAAATTACTCTGCGAGCGGCCCCAGGGCATGCCGTGGAAAGAACTGCGCGACATCGCGCTGCCGCTGCTCGACGCGCTGGCCTACGCCCACGCTCGCGGCGTGCTGCACGGTGACATGAAACCGAGCAACGTCATGCTCAGCGAAGAAGGCGTGCGCCTGTTCGACTTCGGCCTCGGCCAGGCAGAAGAGGGCATCTTGCCCGGCCTGCCGCACTTGAGCCGCAGCCGCTTCAACGCCTGGACCCCGGCTACGCCGCCCCCGAACTGCTCGAAGGCCAACCGCTGACCGCCAGCGCCGACGTCTACGGCGTGGCCTGCGTGCTCTACGAATTGGCGGGCGGCAAACACCCGTTCCGCCGCTTGCCCTCGACCCAGGCCCGCGACGAACGCCTGGAGCGCGAGCTGCATGCACCGAAGAATTTACCGAAACACTGTTGGCCAGCCCTGCGAAAAGCGCTGACCTTCAACGCGGCTGATCGAACGATCACTGCTGCCCAATTGCGTGACGCCTTGGGCGCCACTTCGTCTTTGCTGCAACGCCTGCGACGTCGGGCGTAACGGATGACTACCGAACAGGGAGCAAGCCATGTTCAACCCAGCTAACGAAACCCACTTCAGCCTCAAAGTCGAAGACTACGAAGGCGACCTGCAAGTGCTGTCGTTCACCGGCACCGAAGGCATCAGCCAGCCGTATCGCTTCGACATCGAACTGGTCAGCGAAAACCCGGACCTGGACCTGGAAAAACTCCTGCACAAACAGGCGTTCCTCGCGCTCGACCCGCAGGGCAGCGGCATCCACGGCCAGATCTACCGCGTGGCCCAGGGCGATGCCGGCAAACGCCTGACCCGCTACAAAATCTCCCTGGTGCCGCAACTGCAATACCTGCATCACCGCACCAACCAGCGCATCTACCAGCAGATGTCCGCGCCGAAAATCATCGCGCTGATCCTCGACGAACACGGCATCAAGGGCAACGCGTACAAATTCCAGTTGAGCGTGCCGTGCCCGGACCGCGATTACTGCGTGCAGTACGACGAAACCGACCTGCATTTCGTCCAGCGCCTGTGTGAAGAAGAAGGCATTCACTACCACTTCCAGCACACGCCCAAAGGGCATTTGCTGGTGTTCGGCGACGACCAGACCGTGTTCCCGAAACTCGGCCAGCCGACCGCTTATGTGCAAGGCAGCGGCTTGGTTGCGGATGAACCGGTGATCAAGGGCTTCAAACTACGCCTGGAAACCCGCACCGGCCGCACGACCCGCCGAGACTACGACTTCGAAAAACCACGCCTGCAACTCGAAGCGGCATATAAGCCCGATGGCGAAAGCACCGAACCGGACCTGGAAGACTACGACTACCCCGGCCGCTTCATCGACCGCGCGCGCGGCAAATTCCTCAGCCAACGCGCGCTCGAACGCCACCGCGCCGACTACCAGCAAGCCGAAGGCTGGGGCGACCAGACCACGCTCAACAGCGGCCACTTCCTGGAAATCTCCGACCACCCGCGCACCGAGTGGAACGACCTCTGGCTGCTCACCGAAATCTTCCACGAAGGCAAACAACCGCAAGTCCTCGAAGAGTCAGTGACCAGCGACACCACCGACAACAAAGACGACTTCCACCAGGGCTACCGCAACCGCTTCCTGGCCACGCCATGGAACGTGTTCTACCGCCCCGCCCTCGAACACCCGAAACCCCGCGTCCTCGGCAGCCAAACCGCCCTGGTCACCGGCCCCAAAGGCGAAGAAATCCACTGCGACCCATACGGCCGCATCAAAGTCCAATTCCACTGGGACCGCGAAGGCCTGGCCGACGACAAAACCAGCTGCTGGATGCGCGTCTCATCCAGCTGGGCCGGCGACCGCTACGGCGCCATCGCCATCCCGCGCATCGGCATGGAAGTCCTCGTCACCTTCCTCGAAGGCGACCCCGACCAACCGCTGGTGACCGGTTGCCTGTACCACAAGGAAAACCAGGTCCCCTACGACCTGCCGGCGAACAAAACCCGCACCGTGTTCAAAACCCTCAGCTCACCGGGGGTGGCGGGTACAACGAACTGCGGATTGAAGACAAGAAAGGCGCGGAACAAATCTTCATCCATGCCCAACGGGATTGGGATGAAAACATTGAGCATGACCAGAAGATCCGCGTGGGGAATGAGCGCCACGACACGGTGGTGAAGAACACCTACACCGAGTTGAAGGCTGAAGAGCATCGCACCACGATTGCGGATCGGAAGACTGAGACGCGGATGGATGACCACCTGACGGTTGGGCAGAACCAGCATGTGAAGTTGGGGACTGCGCAACTGACGAGTGTGGGGAAAGAGATACATCTGAAGGCTGGGGCGAAGATTGTTATTGAGGCGGGGATGGAGCTTACGGTTAAGGCCGGGGGAGCTTTATCAAGCTGGATGCGGGTGGGATTACGGTTGTTGGGCCGGTGATCAAGATTAATGCGGGTGGGTCGGCGGGGAGTGGGACTGGGATTGGGATTAAACCACCGGTGCTGCCGGGGGCTGCGGATCAGGATAAGGCGGGGAGTTTGATGGATCAGGCGTTGATGAACGAAAAGCAAGAAACCATACCCAAAATGAAATACCTGTTGTCACTTTGATTTCAGCGATCGAGGGATTCGAAAATTGATTAAAAATGGATCATTACTATGTTGATTAGTCCCCCATTTATTCCTACTCCTGTCGCTGGAGAAAGCGATGAAGCATTTCTGGACAGAGCCATGTTGTGCGGTGCGCCTGGAGATGGCTTTTTCCGATCAGTTTTGACCTGAACTGGCATGGCGGTACTCACCTTAAAGCTCCTACAGAACGAGGTGATTTTCTCCCTGTCCGAGCCATTGCGGATGGCACCCTTGCCTACTTTCGTAAACCATCCCCCGTTGAGGCAAATCCTGATGCGCCATTAAATTATGGTGGCTGGACAGACAATGGCTGCATCATCTTGCGTCACGAGACCGAGATTGGTGAAGGTGCGAGCTCAAAAGTTGTCTTCTATTCGATCTATATGCATCTCTCTAAAATTACCCTAGCCGAACCGATAAAGGGCATGCGGATTTTTCGTAAAGACACTCTCGGTGAGGCGGGTAAAATTTATGGTGCGAACCACAAAATTCACTTTGAGATTATTGCTGACGATAACCAAGTGACGCGTCTGACGGGGCGTAATGATCGTGAGCTGGCCTATCGAACAAAATCTGGTCGTACTGATAGTTGCTGGGGTGATATGTATTTTTATCTACCCCCAGAAGTTATGGGATTTTCGGATCGTCCTACTGTATGGAGTGACTCGAATAATAAGAGCAGTTTTGTCGTTCGCCCGCCAGTAGAATTAATCATCCGTATGCGCTTTAACAAGGGGCAGTGCGTTTTGACCACGCATGATGTTAACGGCGAATGCATCGGGGAACATAAAGAGGCAAATAATTTTGAGTACGATCTTTTCGAAGTTGCGAGCTCTCGTTACCCCGTCTGCCCCAGTGCAGGTTACGAGTTATTGCGCTTTGGTCGGATATTTGGTCCCGACGCTCTAACCCCAGCCAACGCGGCGCATTGGAGGCAAATTGCATTCCCTGGCGGAGTTGCATGGTTCAATCTAAATGCCAGCACTGTCGGCTGCTTCAGCGATGCTGACTTTCCACATTGGCAAGGCTGGAACCTAATCGATGATGACACCGATGATGACAGCCACTGTCAATCTCCTTATTTACGAGGCCTGTTGAAACTTGATGAAGATCCGCTTTACCCGCCCCACAGGAGCCTTGCTGAGATATCTGCTAATCCGAATTACAAACACGCACCTCTTAAACCTGAAGAGTTAGGAATCTACACCAAAAAATATCGGATCAAGCAACATAATCAAGCCATCATCCAGAAAGAAAGCTCCCAGAAGCTGGTCAGTCGATGCATCTTCAAGTTTCCTAGTGAATGGGGTAAAAGTGATTTCGACACTCGCTATGGTTGGCTTCTAAAGGAGTCAGAGTTAGGTGAGGCCATGCCACAGGCTGACTACGAGAAACTTAAAGCCCATCAGGACGCCATGGCTTTTGGGAGGACGCCGCGTTAAATGGTATCAGTCCAAAACATTGGCACTTTCCACCCAGAGATTTTATTGAGATTTTTAGGAAGTGTGGTTGGCTTAGTGAGTCAGAGTTGACACAGCTATTGCCTACCAGCGCTTTGCGTATCAGCAAAGGGGCCTGGGTTTCTGAGCCTGTCCAATTAAGTGCTACGTCTCAGCTGAATATTTCAAATATCAATATTTCTCTAAATAGAACGTTGCAAAAATTCATCGTGGCGGGCAATCCCTTACGGATGGCCGCTTTTTTTGGTAACTCTACTCAAGAAACACAATGGTTTGGCAAGCTATACGAAAATAATTCAGATGCAAAATATTATCCTTGGGATGGACGAGGACTTTTTCAACTGACATGGCCAGATAATTATGTAAAGTATTGGGCCTTCCTTGGCCGTACCGTTCCAAGTTCTTTAGCAAAAACTCTGACCGCCGCTGCTAAGAAGGCAGATCAAACTGGGAAAAATATTCACTTGGCAGATAGTGATCTAAAAACTAAGGGGCTTACGGTAAAAATGATTCAGTGGCGTGACGACGTCATGATGGAATCAATAGATGCAGCCCAAAGTGCGGGCGCTTATTGGGCGTGGACGGGAGCCGCGAAAATTGCTGATCAACATCCGGAAATGCAGCGTTCCACGATACAGGTTGGGCCCAAGGAATATATTTATTATAGCTGCAATGTTTTTGGTCAAGTGGCAGCAACAGTAAACTTCGGCAAGCCAGTTACAGATCTAGATAAAATTAAAAAAGTAAACGGAATAGTTGCGCGGTTTCAAGCATACACTAACTCCCTGAAGGTGCTGACTGAGCAAATGAATTTTCCAGATGCCAATGGAGCAACTTAAAAGAACAGCCTTGAAGAATTTAAGGCAAGCGAGATGATGATGAGCTCAAGAGTAGTGCTTTGCATTGCTTATGGTTTTTTCTGTTTCATCATGGGCTGAAGAAAAGAATAAAGTCGCGTTGCCGCGTCTATTCAAGCGCATTTAGGACACTTGCAGCTTTCGCATGACGGATTTTTACGGCGGTAAGCATAGAATCACCGAAAAAGAAGCGTTCCTCATTTGTTCTATTATTCAAAGTTAATCAAAACCCAAAATCAAAAAAACACTCGAGGTTAATCTTGTTTTTAGGTGCATAAGTCCAGCGTCAGCCGAAGATTTTTCCAGGTTTTCATGGAGGTAAATTGACCGATAAAGGTTGGGTTATGGAATTAGATTCAAGTGCTCCTAGCGATTCAGAGATGCACAACACATTTTATCCATTGAAGGGTAAGGGGTGGGAAGGGGCTGGAATATCCCAGGATGTAACCAGTGGTGATGAGGAAGGTCGGACTAGGAGTTTCAACTTCTGCATTCCTGTTAATAACTCTGCGTTATGCGGAGGAGGGGATGTTGCCTACTTGAAAAGATCTAAAAGGGTCTTCTCTTAAGCGGGTTATTAAAATGATTGAAACTATTGAGTTTATGGGGGGGGAGGCTGCGTCACCGTTGTCTAATTGAGGTGCATTTAATAGTGTGCGGTAAAAAGATTAGAATAAACGAGAATAAAAAAGAGGGATAGATTTGTTTGTGCAGAGGGTGACAGGGGACAGATTTATTTATAAGTTAAAGGTGGCAGATTTTTTATTGGATAGGCTAGGCTTCTGTCTTTCGATAAATAAATCCGTCCCTGAAGAAATCCCCCAGCTCACTAGGATTTGGACAAATGAAAAATTTTTTCGATAAAAGAGTTTTTTACAATAGGTTTACTTAGTGCTTGCATTGGTCATGTAAATGCTGCTGATTTTCTATTGCTTAACCGAGATGTGACTGGGGATGGAAATTTAGACCAAGTTAAGCTGGCAGATAACGGTTCAGAGTTCTATACATTAAGTGTTATATCTGGTGGTAAGGAGTTGTTGAGGAATGAAAATCTAGTTCCGAGAACTCTTAAAAATAGTGGAGGGTTGGATATTTTTCAAGGTTTGTCTGTAGTAGACGGAAATATAACGATTCGTTATCGTTTCTGTAGTCCCTCAAGTAGTGTCTGCTATTTTAGAAATATAATAAGTAGTTTTAAGGATGAGAAATTTGTTTTCTCGCGAGAAGAAACTGTCGCCAGTGCGGACAAAATTGCATTATCAGGTGTTTTCTATAGAAGCCTGTGTCTCCATTGGCGTCACTGAGTTATCAATCGCTTTTGGAAGACAATGATAGCGCAACAAATATGTTTTCTAGCACTTATGGTAAGTGCGTGCCCAGTCGAAATGGATGGAGACTCACTGGTAAAGATCTCTGAAGAATTAGAGAAGGACTCGCCAAATGAGTGGGTTTTAAAAAAGGGTTGCGTTACCCCCTGCATTAGTTTTTACTTTGCAGGCTCAGAAGTATTTGTCACCTAATGCTGCTTCTAGATACTTCCGTATCTCTGGAGCGGATCAAATCGCCAAGTAAAAGGCTGAAAAGGGACAGATTTATTGATAGGCTAAGACAAGCTTCTAGCTTTCGATAAATAATCTGTCTCTGTGGAATTCGTAACATGAGCCGGCCTGGCAAGGAGCCAATTATCTAAGCAAATCATAGTGAAAGGGGGTAGATTTATTTTTTATTTAAATAAATCCGTCCCCTTTTGCTCCTGAAAAAAGCGATGGAAGAGCCGAAGTCATGTCGGCTCTCTTCAATAAAATCAAAAACCAGGCCCAGAAAATAGAGTGCAGATTCCCTCATGGAATGGTTGATCGTCATTTGTCTATCATAAATCTGTACCATTTTTTCGAACTTTATAGATTAGGTGGTTTTCATGAAGAATCTCATATTGTTGGTTATCTGTTTTATCTCAAGCTATGCAGTTGCAGAAAATAACCAACAGCCCATCTCCAAAATATACAAAGCCGACACGAATACAGTTTCTGGAAATATAGTTCGCTATTATCAAACGTTGGATGATCCTTGTATAAAAGTCCAAATACTAAAAGCCGGCGGTGCTGGGCTTGCGGTTAGCTCGCTGGATTTTTGCAGCATATCTGGGAAAAGCTTTAATACGGACTTTGCGGAAACCTGGTTGGAAAAGGGTGAGTTCACTGATAGTGAGCTTGTGCTTACTTTGAGATTGATGCCCCTGAGGTTAACTAAGGACGAAATTCAGGTCTGTAAATTTACAGTGGAAAATGGGGCGCTTAGCGGGCCGCATTGTACTGCGGAGTAGATCTAGTAATATTGATTTTATGATTATAGGGAATGGCTGAAAGTGGACGGATTTATTTATTGGATAGGCTAGGCTTCTATTTTTCGCTAAATAAATTTGGCTCTGTGAAATCCGCAGCATGAGCCGACCTAGCAAAGAGCCAATTATTTATGCAAGTCATCGACAGAGTAACTATGAAATCGTTTGTGCTATTTGTTTGCTTGGTTTGCCCGCTCTTTGTTTTTGCAAGTGGAAATGATTGTGGTGTTGTTGCGTCAACTTTGGAATTTAATCTATGTATTAAACAAGCAAAGGAATCTGCTGATTCAAAGCTGAATTTAAGTTACAAGCAGCTTATAGCAAGGGTAAAAGCTCAATATCAAAGAGCTCCTGATCTAGGAGCAAAATTCTTGGCTAAGTTAAAATCTTCGCAATTGGCTTGGTTGAAGCTACGAGACACTAATTGTGCTATAGAAGCTTTTGAGTATGATGAGTCAATGCCGGCTTATGAGGTGACAGTGAATATTTGCGTCGCCAAAATGAGTCTCGAGCGATCAAGTTATTTAGATAATACCTTTCCAGATAACTATAACGTTCCTAAGAAAAAGTGATCCGGTAGCGTGGCGTAGTTTATAGCAGTTTTCGTATGCTGCGCTCTTTGCTGTGAAGAGGAGATGATATCCCTCCTGTAATTTATTGTTACTATGGAAAGTATATGGATTTTTACAGGGTTTTCAGCGGTGTCTGCGCTCTCGCAATAATGATTGGACTATCCAGTCAAAGCGCATTGGCAGAGGATGCGCGTACTATCGGAGAGCTACACCCTCCTGTTATAGCTTCATTAGGTGATCAAAAGATTACTGTGTTTTTTTTGAAGAATAACTTGAAAGGCAAGGTAGTAGAAACTCATGTGCCCTACGCGGAAATATTTTATTCGCCCATCAATGTTGCCAAGCCTTCGCTAAATTATGTGTGGAAGATTGAAGGCGAGCAGATTGCGTCAGTATTTTTCTATGAGAGGACATTGCCGGACAGAGCACAGAAATCAATGTATGTGTTGATGAGAAGCAAAGCCTCAAATGCTGGGTTTGAAGGTGTTAGCTATTCGGTAATGGAATTGCCGCTGATTAAAAACGGCGATGAGTTGTCTGTTGCTTTTTTCACCGGCGATCAAGAGTACCCTGCGTTGCAGAACTGTAATGATGGTCGTGATTTAACTACTGGAAAAGAAGTAGTGTGTCCTTACAAGGATGCAGCGAGTATTAAGAAGTATCTGGCTTCAGTTGAGAAAGGTGTATCAGACCTCAATGCCCCGGCTTCTACGCCTGTTACTACTTTCCATCCATCGAAAGGAGTTGAGGCCACTCTTGCGCTGAACGGATCTGTTTTAGTGGTTGGTGTTAAAAACGGCTCTCGTGCTGAATCCAAGACAATCGATTTCGAAGCAATCAACGAGTTGCACATTCAAGTAGACGATTTTAACTTTGACGGCAAAAAGGATTTCGCTGTTTGGCAGGTCGATGATGGGATGGGGACTTATACCGTTAGTAGGATTTTTGTTTACCAGCCTGAATCGGGTTCTTTTAAGGAGTTGCGCCCTGATTGTGGGGATGGATTTGTCAATCTCCGAATAGAGCGGGCTCGGAAAGCGCTACTTAGTACCTATTGGGAAATGAATAAGCCTAAAGGGTGCGTGACAAAATTCTCTCAAACATAAAACCGGCACAACCTATATGAATCAAGGATTGAAGACAGTGAAGCGTTTTGGATTGAGTTGGATACTGGGCGCGTTTGCGCTACTACCGGTTTCGGCAGCGTTCGCCCAAGACGAATGCAGCGAAATTACCTCTAGTTTGCAGGTTGTCCCTTGTTCCGAGGCTGCGAAAAAAACAGCCGATAACCAGTTGAATACGAGCTATCACCAACTGATGGCGAGGCTTGAATCTCAATACCTGGCCGATCCCAAATTGGGGGAGGAGTATTCGGCGACGGTGAAGGAATCACAGCGTGCATGGATCAAGTTACGGGATACAAATTGCGCCGTAGAGGCATTTGAAATTGAGGCGGGTAAGCCCGCATACGTGGGGGTGGTAAACAATTGCATCGCTAGCATGAGTCAGGAGCGTTCGGCTTATCTGGATAAGATAGCTCCTGATGGTGTGAGCGGGACGAATGCCTCGTGTCCGTCCCAAGATTTTGTTCAGTTCCTGCCCGCGTTTTCCGCCAAAGCCGAGTCCCAGCAGCGCCTAACCGCACTCGCAGTGAAGATATTGGTGTTGAAACGGACGTCAGACCCGGGCCGATTTTTGCCGGAAATTACTGCTGAGCCAGGCGCCAGTTTGACGTTTCCGTTGATGGCTGCGATCCAGGGCAGGAGTGAAACGGTTCAGATTGAAACGGTCGACGATACTCATATGAACGTTGTGGATAAACGGGCCGGTAATAGCGATATCAAGATTTTTAACTTTGCTAAAAAGTCGTGTTGGGCGCTGGTGGGGATTGAGGATTGGTCGCTCAGTGAGAGGGAGCTTATCGCACCCGCTAGAGCCGGAATGAGCCGCGCTGAGAACCTGTGTTATCAACGCGCTGAGGGTTTGGGTGGGTTGGGGTTTCTTGAGCAATACCGTCTGACTGCGGAGTTGATTGAGGCATCCCTGGAAAACTACGTCTGTGCTGCCGAGTCGGGTGATCCGGAGGCGAGTTTGTCGGCGGCACGTTTGAGTCTTTCGCAGATGGCGCCTCAATTGGAAACCAGTAAGGTGGAGGCTTTGTTCAAAGCGGCATCGACGACAGCGAGCGGCGCTCTGGGTTATGCCACGTTTTTTTGTAACGGTAATTCCACCGACTATAACGGTCCTTGCCTGCACCCCGAGGAGGCAGAAAGGGAAGTTATTCGCGCGGTTTCCATGGGGTCCACGGATGCGATGGACTATCTGGGCTCTTCTTTTGAGAACGGCCAGTTGGGAACGAAAGATCTGTCCCGGGCGTTGGCCTGTTATCAGTTGTCAGCGGCTAAAAACACCCCGCAGGGTCTCGACGGCGTGAAGCGCTTGGTTTCGCAAGGCTCGGAATCGATCAAGGCCAGTCACTGCCTGTAAATCTCGACGTGCACACTTGAGCGATGCACTTGATTGAAGAAGGGGACATTACATCCCCTTCCTATTCCTACTACACCTTAGCCCGATGCTCCCCCGGATTCGGCGAGTCAATATGGTCCAGCGCTCGCTCTACCAATAACCGCACGCCATCCGCCAATCGGCTCAGCGCCAATGCGACGGAGCGTCGTGGGCCGTCGATGTCGTCGGCCAGGTTGGCGGCGATGGTGCTGATGGACAGCAGGTCTTCGGACGCGTTGGCCAGGAGGGCTTCGGTGTCGATGTCGGGGGAGACGCTGAACAGCGCGCCTTTTCGGGGCTTTGGTTTGGTTTTCGCCTCGGGGTTGGGGCCGAGGTGATAGTCGAGGGCGCGTTCGGCGGCCTCGTGGAGTTTTCTGGAATCGAGGGATTCGTAGGGGGATGTGGATAAGTCGTCGGGTGGATTAGGTGTTGGTTTGATCATTTAGTAATACCGATTTAATGAGCTAGCACCATTTCGCTCGCACTTCGAAAAGGTGGTGGCAGCTGTGTATAGGTGTGCAAGACCGGAATCGGTAGAC
The DNA here is from genome assembly GCF_034344865.1 of Pseudomonas sp. 10S4. NCBI lineage: Bacteria > Pseudomonadati > Pseudomonadota > Gammaproteobacteria > Pseudomonadales > Pseudomonadaceae > Pseudomonas > Pseudomonas sp. 10S4. The sequence continues at coordinate 1,588,543 of NZ_CP133774.1, read as the reverse complement.
CGGCAGACCCGAAGGTCTCCCACACACAGCCGCCATAACAATTCGCGAGCATAAGAAAACGCTCAATGAATAGCCATAACCGATTGTGTACCAATTCCGGACTTGCACGTCCGTGTCACCGTTTTTTGCGATGACGAGAACGAGGTTATCGATGAACTCAAACCCCGCCTAGTTCACGAACACCCCCACGTATCGAAGGAAATCTCCGATGGTTGTGCAGGCAATGTCAGCGGATGATTCGACACTTTTAAACACAATCACCACACCGCTTAAACAAGGGCTTTTCGAGTGATCGACATGGATTGTTTTGTGAACAAAAACCGCGCAGCACTGATGGCCGCTTTCCTATTCAGCCTGTTCCTGGCCATGCCGCAGGCGGACGCTGCCGATCAACCGTGCCCCTTCGACATCCCTCCAACCGCCCTGAAAGTCGCAAGCTGCATGCAGCAAGGGGACGTAAACATCCTGAAACTCGTGCCCCGCAACGAACCTGAGTCCACCAACGAAATCGAAAACCTCCCCACCTTCATCGTCTCGGGCAAAAACCTGCCAGACGTTCTGGCGGTCGTCGGCATCAACGACGCGCAGCGCTATAACAGGCTGATCGCATTGCCTCACGGCGACGCCCTCATGGAGTTTTCAGACGCCGCGCCGACAGCAAAAGCGGCGATGAAACAACCGGGCTGGACGTTGTTGGAGATGAAAAACGCGATCTACCCTGGCCCCGGTGGTACTGAAGGTTTCGGATTGATCTGCAATACGCTTCAGGCGCAAACAACGCAGGGCTTTGTCGTCGTATCCCAGTGCAATACCTTCTCTAAAGAGGATCAATCGAGCCTGAAAAAATCCTCTCGGCGATCACCTGCGTGCCCCCAAAAAGTGAAGCCTTTCCGGCACTGCAAACAGACTCGGGGGCTATCGTTTTCAACTACGTCAAATTGCCGGAAGGCGAATCCCAAGACCCCGACGACATGGCCATCGACGTCGATTTTGTGGATTGTGCCGACGGCTCCAAAAAGAACATCGCGGGGCTGCCGTTTTTGGCGGCCACGGGGACGGTCAAAGCCGCTTTCTTCGCAACGACCAAACCCGGTGCCGAGCCCGAGTTAATCATCGTCCACGCGGTCGGAATCAGAGCCGATACCGGCGTTAATTATTTGGGCGATTACTACACGGTTCACGCCTACGCCAACACACCCGCGGGTTACGTCAGGGATGAGCGACTGTCGAACTACTTCGGGAATGGCGGCGATATCGCCCGCGATGCCGAGTCGGAGGAGTTGGTCTACACCTTCCCCTATAAAACCGCCGAAGCCATCGTCGCCAAACTCAACTCCCCCGGCTATCAACACTGGGCCGCAGGGGACGAGGTGAAGCTCTCGATTAACAAAAAGACCCCGATTTACAGTTCGCCGGTGCTGGCCGAGGCGACGAAGATGTACCTGATCAAGGGCGATTCAGTGTTGCAGGAAGGGGTTGAAGCCGGGTTTCTGAAAATCATGTTCAAAACGCCCAAGGGTAAAGCGATCCGAGGCTGGGTTAAGTGCGCTGATGCCGACGGTTGCTAGTCCAGGTCCCGGCCTGTATGGCTGAGGCAAAACGGGCTCGGGGATTAATCACTAAATCTCCCGTTTTCCTTTAGACTTGCCCCCCTCACGGAAGACCTCAGGACACGGAATGCCAGTCCCCGCAAACACCCGTCGCAAAGCCCTGGTCGCTTGGCTATACGCCATGGCCCTGGTGCATCTATTCGTCAGCATCGTCCTGACCTGGGCCGGCCATTCGGGCATGCTCGACGGCTACCTGCATACCCTCGACCACGCCTTCTGGGCCGCCGACACCTTGCCCGTCGCCGCCCGCGAGCAACAGCTCTGGTGGCTCGCCGTATTCGGCGCCACGCTGCAAAGTTATTCCCTCTACATGCTCGCCCTCGTGCACCTCGGCAATCGATTCAAAACCCCCATCGCGTGGGGCGGGTTGATCGCCGGCATCGTGCTTTGGGCACCGCAAGACCTGTGGTTTTCTCTGGACGCAAAGCTCTGGTTGAACCTGTGGATCGACGGCGTCGCGCTGCTGACGTTGCTGCCGCCGTTGTTCTGGCTCTATCGCCACGACCGTCGCGCAAACACTTCAAAAGACTTCCCCCGGCATCAAGGCTCACCGGCGAACCCGTTCGCGGGCGGCGCTTATAAGCGGGTGCTGGTCACCGGCGGCACCGGGTTTATCGGTGAGGCGTTGGTCAACCAATTGCTCGACGCCGGCCACACCGTCAGCGTTCTCGCTCGCGATCCGTTGAAAGCCGCAAACCTGTTTGATGGCCGCGCTCGGTGCGTGCGGTCACTGAGCAAACTCAGCCACGACGAAACCTTTGACGTGGTGATCAACCTCGCAGGCGCACCGGTCGCCGGGCCGCGTTGGAGTGCCACGCGGCAGGCGCAACTGCTCGCCAGTCGGGTCAACACCACCGAAGCGCTGATGACTTGGCTGAAGAGCGCCAGGCACACACCAGGACTGTGGGTGCAGGCGTCGGCCATTGGTTTTTACGGCGTGCGCGATGCCAGCGAAAGCCTGGATGAAGGCGCGAGCAAGGGCGACGGTTTCATGGCCGAGTTGTGCGCCAAATGGGAAGCCGCCGCGCAACCGGCCACCGGGTTGGGCGTGCGTCAGGTGGTGCTGCGACTGGGCGTGGTGTTCGGCCCCGGCGGCGCGTTGTTGCCGTTGCTGATGCCGTTTCGACTGGGCTTCGGCGGGCGCATGGGCGATGGTCGGCAGATCATGAGTTGGGTGCACCGCGATGATGTGCTTCAGGTGATCGCCCGGGCGTTCGACGACAACAGTTTGAGCGGCACGTACAACCTGGTGGCGCCGGATGCGGTGAGTCAGGGTGTGTTCGCCGAGCGCGCCGGCAAAGTCCTGAAACGCCCGGTGTGGTTCCACATTCCGGCGTCGCCGGTGCGGGCGCTGGCCGGGGAGATGGCGGAGCTGTTTTTCGACGGTCAACGGGTGGTGCCGAGCCGACTGACCGAGGCGGGTTACACGTTCCGGTTCCCGACCCTCGACGCTGCCCTGCGCGATCTGGCCTGAGGACTGTCCATGAGCAAGCCGTTGATGTACCTGCTGGCCGGCAACGGCAGCGCCGCCGATTGGTGGGATGACGCGCTGCCGCACTTTCAGCGCTATCAGGTTGTGCCGCTGGAACTGCCGGGGTTCGGCAACAATCCTCAAGCGCCGTGCGAGGACCTTGCGGCGTTCGCGCAGGCGTTGCTGGGGATGACGGTGAAGGGCAGCGCGATCATGGCGGTCGGGGTCAACGCGCTGCTGGTGTTGCATGCGTTGCAACGGTCGCCGGGGCACTTTTGCCGCAGCGTATTGCTGGCGCCGGTCGGGGCGTTTTTGTGGCAACGACGGTTGCCGGCGCTGATGTCGCCGCTGCCGATTCGCAAGACCATTCATTGGCTGCTGGCGAATAAACCGGGGCTGTTCAAACACAAATTCTCCAACCAGACCTGGACCCCCGCGCAGTACCAGCGCATGGGCGCCGGGTATGCTCGTTGCCGCGCGTTTGTGCCGCACTGGGATTTGGTGCGCGGCGATACCGCGTTGCCGTTGCTGGAATGGATCATTGGCCCGGTCGAGTTGGTGTGGGGCGATCAGGACAACGTGCTCGGCATCGCCCAGGCTGCCGCGTGGTCGGCGATTCTGGCCCGCGCGGATCTGACGATCAGTTTGAAAACCGGCTGGGGGCATTACCCGTGGATCGACTCGCCAGCGGAATTCGCCGCGTGGCTGGAGTCGGGCGAGCGTGGGTTTGTGGCGCACACCAAGGGTGGCCGTTTGCGTCTGGCCGAGTTGGCCGGGCAAGCGGTGCCGCCGGCGCTGTCGCTCAACGATGCTCTTGATTCGCGGTTGCCTGCGTTCCTCGCCAGTCAACCGGACGCCACGTGGGCGGTGCGTTCTTCCAGTTATGGCGAGGATCAGGCTGACGCGGCGAACGCCGGGTTGAGCACCACATTCCTGCGCGAACCGACGGTGAATGTTCCGGCGCGGATTGCCGAACTGAGCTCCGAGGGTGTGGAAGAAGTCGTGGTGCAGCGCTTCATCACGCCGCAGCTGTCCGGGATTGGGTTTGTGCGGCATCTGTCGGTGGAACTGGAATGGGTCGAAGGGCACTTGGAGTCGCTGGCCGACGGTCAGGTCAGCCCCGAACGCGCGATCATTTCCCGCCTCGGCGATTCGTGGAGCAGCGACACGTTCAAGCCGTCCCACGGTCTGACGGCGGACCTGTTGTGGCGCTTTCTGCAAGGCGTGTTGCGGGTCTTTCACTACGTGCCCGGCGACGTCGAATGGGCCTGGGATGGCCAGCAACTCTGGCTGCTGCAATACCGGCCGATCAGCGATTACGGCTGGCGCCGACACCTGACCGCCGCCAACATCGCCGAGATCCTGCCGCCGCAACCGAGCGTGTTCGTGGAATATGCGCAACGACGTGCGGCGGCGAGTATTCCGGCGATCATGGCGCGTTGGGATTCGCGGGTGTTGCAGGACAATGAGCCGTTCACCGCGGTGTTTGGCGGTGCTTCGTACATCAACAATGATCTGTTTCTGGCGCGGCTGGCGGACTGGGGCATTTCTGCCAGCAGCTACGCCGGAGAAGTGGGTGGCGCGACACCGCATCTGCCTTGGCGACCGTTGCGTCTAGCACGTTCTCTGCCACTGTTTCTACGCATGCAACGTATCGCTCGCGGGCATTTGCTGACGCTGGAAAGGGGTTTGCAGCGCTTCGATCAGGAACTCTCCGAACTCATCGCCCAAAGTGCCGACGGCCAGCAACTGGCGGACTGGTTCACCCGGTTTTATGTGTTCGTGGTGCAGGGCAATCTGTGCATCGCCACGGCGTTGGCCAGCAGCGGCGGCGACCTGTTTGGCCGCCCGCCAACTGCGTATGACAACCTCGAAAACAGTCCGCATCGACTGCCGTGGGAAACCGATCCAGGCACACCGCGCCCGGCCTCGACCGACCTGCCGCTGCAAGCCTTCCCGCAATGGCCCGCGCTGATCCGCGTCGCCCATTCAACCAGCCTGTCGGGCCTGCGCGGCTACTACCTGCAAGTGCGCGAGTGGTACCGCGACAACCTGATGCGGATCTTCTTCCGCCTCCATCACGCCATGCCGATGGCCGACCGGGCGCACTGGTTCGCACCGCATCCGGACATTCGAACCCGCGACGGCAGCTTCTGGCAGGACGGCCGCGAAGGTACGGAACAAGCAACCGGGTTCATGATTTATCCGGGGCAGGTGCAGGGGATTTTGGGTGGAGACATTTTGCTCGAAGACACGCTGGACCCTGGGCGGCATGCGCACTATCAGGCCGCGCGGGCGGTGATTGCGCGAATGGGTGGGCGGTTGTCTCATGGTTCTACTTTGCTGCGGGAGTTGCGCAAGCCTTCGGCGGTGTTGCCGCAGGTGGATGTGGGGTGGGTGGGGCGTGAGGTGTTGTATCGGGATGGGGAGTTGGTGTTGGTGACGTAGGGCGGGATTTTGGGGTGGTGGTTATTTCAAAGGATTTGAAGTGAAGAAAATACTCTTGTTATTGATCGGTTTGATGCCATTGACGGCGCACTGCGAGGTGACGTCGGAGAATTTATGTTTTCAACTGGATCAAGACAGTCCGGTGAAGTTCGAGTTGCGAACCTATTACGACGCTTCAAATAAGTGGCAGGGAGGTTTTGTTAAGTACGCGTCGTCCGGTGTGCCGATTTCTTTGGTTTTAACCGATGACCAGGCTGAAGAGGTGAGCCCCGACAGACCTTGGCTGACTACTCAGACGTGGTCCGAGGTGTTGGACGGAAAGGTGACCGGCGAATATGAAATGGTGAGTCAGGGCGGGATGATTGTTTCGATGAACTACACGAAGAAGTCGAACGGTAAGGAGTACGGATTTCTTTTTAATCCGGCTATCGACTCATCTCCGGAAAACGGATGCCAATGGGAACAATGAATTCATTCAGGAGCTACAGCGTGAAAGGACTTTCGATGTTGATGGGCGGCCTCCTGACGATTGCAGCCACCCAGTGTTTCGCCGCTGACCCTGCGTTCAAAGACTTCTCCATCACCGATGTTTTTACCGGCCCAAACCACGCGTTAGTCCCGCAGGAAAACAGCAATCAATGGATGGATGAAGCGCGGTCACAAGCGCTGGCCGGTCAGGTCAATTTCGCTGGGCACTACGTGCTGCATAAGGTGGGCTGTGGCGGCAGCACGATGTGTGTCGAGTTGCTCGATGCGCAGACCGGAGACGTCGCAACAGGCCTGCCGAATGCCTATGACGGCAACTTGTTGGACCTGACGTACAAGCCCGACAGCAACTTGATCATCGTCTCTGGCATCACCTCCGATACCGAAGAAGACATGCAGGGCAAACCCCTGAAGAACCGCGACCGGGTTCGCTATTACGAGTTCGTGAGCAACGAATTTCGGCTGTTGAAAATCAAGGACGAGTAAACGATGCAGCGCTTTATCAGGTTTTTCCTGGGATCGATGTTGGGCGGCTTGCTGATCTTGCCTACTGCTTACGCCGATCAAACAACCGAAAACGAAGGAGGTTGCTACGGCTATCTGACCGACCTGGTCCGAAGCAGCAACTTCCCGTTTCTGTATGTCATCAAGGACAAGGTCAACTTGCTGATCGATGACGATGACGGGGAAAGTGTTAGCGCGCAGCTGTTTTACGACACCGACGGCAGCGGAGTCATCGGCTGGATCAAATACACCCCGGCCACCCAGTCATTACTCAATACCTCAGCGGAACTGGATGAGCCCGTGGCGCTGTCATTTGATAGCCGGTTTGCCGAAGGCTATTCGCATTGCCTGGCCAGACCCCATGCGGGTTAATGCTTGGAGGGGCCGTAATGGTGCGGCGCCAATTGCGAGTGCGTTAGTCAAAACCAGGGAGTTGTTCTTGAAAAAGTTATGGATGTTGTTGCTGCTAGCGTTCCCCTTGATCGCTCACAGCGAAGTGAAAACAGAGATCAACTGTTTCAAAGCTCGGGAAGGCAAGGACATAAAGTTTGAGTTCAGAACCTACTACGACCCGGCAGCCAAGTGGAGCGGGGCGGCGATCAAGTATTCGACGTCCAAAGAATCGATCCCACTGGCGCACAAAAGTACTGAGCATGAAGAACTGTCCAATGGCCGTCCCTATCAATACACCACCACGTGGGTGGAAGTAATTGGCGGGGCCGTCACGGGCGAGTACGTCATGGTCAGTCAGGGTGGGCGGATTGACGACATGTTCTACACAAACGCTAAAAGTAAGAAACGCTATGGGTTTGAGCATGACCCGTTGGTCGAGTCTTCTCCTGAGACGGGGTGTCAGTGGTGAGGATGTTTACAGTAGTTTGTAAGCTGAAGTTCTCGATTTGCTTGCTAGTGATCGGCTGTTCAAGTGCGGTTGCCGCGCCTCAAGTTCTGAAGGAGATGCCGGCCAGTTTATTGGGTGATGCATCGCGTCAAAAGGTGTTTGTGCTGACCGGCGATGCTGATGAGACCAACCACCGATTGTTGATATCACCGGAGCAAGGCGGCAGCGATAACATTCTGCTGGACACATCAACGGCATTGCCGTTGATCAAGAGCCAATATTCGTCGGCCATGAGCGATGTCTTCAGCGTCAACATAATCAACAACCCGGCGGGTGTGTTGAAGGTCGTCGACATGCAGGGTGACACCGTGTCGGTCAAGCAGTCTTCTGCCGAAGCCGGGAACGCCCTTGTGCTGGTCAGCAGCGAAGAAGATAACGCCGTTTATAACTTCAATTTGGTGTTTCGCTACGACAAAAACTCCAGGCAGTTCGAGCTGAAAAATGTATTGCAGGTGGTCAACAACGAGTCCTGTGATCACTCAATTGTCAGTGTTCAAGAAGTACCCAAAAGCCTGGTCGGTGAAATGTCTTTAGCGTCTTTCGATGGACGCAAGGTGTTTGAGCAGTTGTCTGACTTGCGCATTAAATCTGCCGGTGACAACAAAAAACTGATGATGACTGACGTCGCGGAACAGCTCGACAAGGCACTGGCGCTGTATCGAAAAGGGCAGACCGAGGCCGTTTCGACGCTGATGGCGAATTTCCTGATGGATGGCGGTGAAGGCCACTGTTATCCGCACAGCTACATTGCGCAAAAGTATGACTTCCCTCAGATGCCCGGTTGGTCTAACGACTTGGGTTTTCTATTCGGTGAAACCGGTTATTACGAAGAGTCCATCGAGTTGTTGAACGCGGTGATTGCCCGGAATCCGACCCGAACCGTGGCCTATCTGAACCTCGCGGACAGTTACTGGGGTTTGAAAAACAGGGAGCTGGCGGCGCAGGCCTATAAGCAATACGCCTCGTTGATGAGCGACGCGGGCAAGGTGTCGAAGATTCCCGGGCGGGTGTTAGAGCGCAGTAATGGAGCGGTGGAATGATGGATGCAAGATCAAAAGATCGCAGCCTTCGGCAGCTCCTACAGGGGCGTGTTTTGTCAGACGATTAGCGTGACTTGGCAGTCATTGGTGTCAAAAAGCGTGACATCTTCTTCTAACGCAGCTCGATGATGTTGTTATCGAATTAAGCCGCTACACTCCGCCAGCCGTTCATTTTCCTTTGAGGCTTTGCGCATGAAATTTCGTTTTCTTCTGTGGATGCTGGGTTTGTTGATGGGTAAGGCCAGTCGGACTAATCCTGCATTTCAACAGCAGTTGGGTGACAAGGAGCTTGTATTCCAATTACAGACCCTGGACGGGAAAGTCGCGCGGCATTTCCGGGTGAAGGATCAGCGCATCACCAGTAAGTCCGGCGTGTATGCCGAGCCGGCGTTTGCGATTGCCTTTAAAGATGCGGCGTATGGCTTTGCCACGATGCAGGCGAAGAACAAGCAGTTGGCGTTTATGACGGGGATTCAGGACAAGTCGATTCAGATTAAGGGCAACCCGGCGCTGGTGATCTGGTTTCAGGGGTTGACCAAGTATTTGAAGCCGCGCAAACCCAAGCCCTGAATCTGCTGGAGCGACTGTGCCCAGCCTGATCATTGTTGGCGCGCTGCTTTCAGAGCGACAGGCTTAAATACAAAACCCCGCCAAAGCGGGGTTTATGAATCTGAGTGACTTCTACAGCATTTACGCCGTGACGTTGATGGTCGTGCCGACGGTTTGCCCACTGCCGTTCACCGTCGGTGAAGGCTCGGCTGAGGATGCGGTTGTGCTGCTGGCAGTGCTGCTTTGTGCTGCGCGGTGATGATGGTGCTTGTGGGTTGCCGTGGTATTGCTGGCGGTTGTACTGGAAGTCGGCGATTGCGTGGCTGTCTGGCTCGACGCAGTCGCGGCCTGAGTGGGCGCGGTGGTGGTGGTTGGAATCGAAGTTGAGATTGCACCAATAGACATTGTGACCCCCTGGATACTTAAAGAGACTGCACGAGTTGCGGCAAGGCAACGAGGAGCGCAGATCAGCATTTTTATTGTTGAATTATTCGACCATTAAAAGATGGGTCTACTGCGGGGCAACCCCGAAGTTGAACAAAGGTTAACACCGGCTTGCTGTCTGATTTGTCGGCGTAATGTCGGATCCGTGTATGGTTTCGAATACACGGTTCAGCGTCTTTTCAGCTAGTGGCTGCCGCGAGAATGCCGAGCCGGCGCTGGTGATCTGGTTCCAGGGGTTGACCAAGTATTTGAAGCCTAGGAAGGCTAAGCCTAAGGCTTGAGATCAGAAGGGGGTCAGGTACACCGCGTTGGGTGGATTGCGGCTGCTGCGCAGCCGAGCGGGAGCAAGCTCCCTCGCCACAGGGGTTGGTGGTGAGTCAGGTAGACCGAGGTGGATTCTTCGTGGGCAAGCCTCGCTCCTACAGGGATCGTATAAATCCTGTAGGAGCGAGGCTTGCCCGCGAAGCTTTTAGGCTTGGGAGAATTGCGAAGCCAGTTCGCGCAGCAGCACTTCAGCCTCAAGCACTTTGCTGACCACATCATTCGCCTTGTCGCGAGTCAAACCAACCCGCTCCAGCAACGCATCCGGAATGTCTTCATCCGGCCCGGACCCAATCCCGCGGCTACGCAACAAACGCACTGACAAGCACACAAGGTTCGGGTACTCAGCATACGCGCCGTCATAACCCGGATCGTGCTGGAAGCGCAGCGCCGTGGCCAACTCATCCGGCATATCCCAGTAGCGCATCAGCCACGAGCCAATCTGTTCGCGGCTGATGCCCAGCAGATGTTGTTCAACATAGCTGTGGCACAGGTGCGGGTTGACCTCCAGGTGACGGCAGATCAGCGAGAAGTGCGGCGGGAAGACGTGGGCCAGCAGCAAGTAGCCGAAGTTGTGTAGCAAGCCCGCGAGGTAGGTCAGGCCGGCTTCCGGGCGCTGGGCGCGGGGCATGGCGCGGGTCAGGCCTTCGATGACGGCGGCGGTGTAGATCGATTGCTGCCAGTACGGCGTGGTGTGCTGCGGGTGGTCTTTGGGCAGGCTCAGGGTTTTGCCCAGGGCCAGGCCCAGCGCCAGGTTGATCACCAGGTCGAAACCCAGCACCCGGACGATGGCGTCTTCCACTGAACGAATCTTGCCCGGCGAGGCGTAGTACGGCGACGCCGCCCAGCTCACCACTTGCGCGGCCAGCGCCGGGTCGGTTTCGACGACGCCGGTGATGTCGTCGATGGTGGCGTTCGGGTCGACCCGCAGCTTGATGATTTTTTGCGCCGTTTCAGCCAGCGGCGGAATCTCGATGGTCGCTTCCAGGCGTTGCTGGATGCGTCGCGCGGTGAACGCTTGAACGGCCTGGGTGATTTCCTCGCGGTCATCGTCAGGGCGGTCAAGGTTCGGGCGGATGCTGGTCAGGGCTTCGCCGAAGTTGGCGGCACTGGCTTTGGTCAGCATGGACTTGAAGGCTTCGCTGCTAATTTCCAGCAGTACGCCAGGCTCGCCCGAGTTGATCAGTAACGTCGGTTCGCGCAGTAGGCTTTCTTCGTAGAGGCACGGCGAACTGGTCAGCGCCGGCAGGCCGGGCAGCAGGCTCAGGCTGTGTTTGCCGAGCATTTTTTCCAGGCGTTCGGTCGAGACGGCGGTCAATCGGCGGCCAGTCAGTTCGGCGAGGCGATTGAGGTCCAGCAATTGGCTTTGCGGGAACAGCACCATGAGCGCGCCGACCGCATCATCGAGCAAAACGGCCTGCACTTTGCGCGCGGCGTTCAGGCCGTGATGGTCGAGAACTTCTTCGTAGGCGATGCCCAGCTTGCCGAGCAGCAGCCGAATTACAGACGGAGCGTGCGGGGGTTCTGGGGCGAGGGCAGCTTCGGTCATGGTGTGTATCCGCTTTTGAAACAATTGCAGGAGTATAACCAGCTTGCTCGGAACGATGGTCCAGAAACTGAGACGCTGCTCACACTTGGCCGTATTGCTGCCCATGACGTAGCCAGCGATCGAGCAACGGGCTGACATGATCCGGCCAGCGCTCCAGCAATGCCTGAGCCGCGTCACGTACGGCGGGCAGCAAGTCGGCATCGCGCATCAGGTCGGCGACCTTGAATTGAAGCAGACCGGTCTGGCGCGTGCCGAGCATTTCGCCGGGGCCGCGCAGTTCGAGGTCCTTTTCGGCGATGACAAAACCGTCGTTGGTTTCGCGCATGATGCCCAGGCGCTGACGACCGATCTGTGACAGCGGCGGATGGTAGAGCAGCACGCAATGGCTGGCGGCGCTGCCCCGCCCGACGCGACCGCGCAACTGGTGCAGTTGCGCCAGGCCGAGGCGCTCGGGGTTTTCGATGATCATCAGGCTGGCGTTGGGCACGTCGACGCCGACTTCGATCACCGTGGTGGCGATCAGTAGTTGCAAGTTACCGGCCTTGAATTCGGCCATGACCGCGGCTTTTTCGGCGGGCTTCATGCGGCCGTGGATCAACCCGACCTTCAGCTCGCCGAGGGCGGCAGTGAGGTCTTCGTAGGTGGTTTCGGCGGCCTGACAGGTCAGCTCTTCCGACTCTTCGATCAGCGTACAAACCCAGTAGGCCTGACGCCCTTCGGCACAGGCGCCGCGCACTCGCTCAATGACTTCGACGCGCCGGGTATCGGTGACCAGCACGGTGTTGACCGGGGTGCGGCCGGGTGGCAATTCGTCGAGGATCGAGGTGTCGAGGTCGGCGTAGGCGCTCATGGCCAGCGTCCGTGGAATCGGCGTGGCGGTCATGATCAGTTGGTGTGGACACATCCGCCCGCCAACGCCTTTCTGCCGCAATGCCAGACGCTGCTGGACGCCGAAGCGGTGTTGTTCGTCGATGATCGCCAGCGCGAGGTTCTTGAACTGCACTTCTTCCTGGAACAGCGCGTGGGTGCCGACCACCATTGGCGTGCCGCTGGCGATTTGTTCCAGTGCGGCGACGCGGTTCTTGCCCTTGAGCTTGCCGGCCAGCCACGCGACTTCGATGCCCAGCGGTTCGAGCCAGCGCTTGAAGGTGATGAAGTGCTGCTCGGCGAGGATCTCGGTGGGCGCCATCAGCGCGACTTGATAACCGGCCTCCAGTGCTTGCAGCGCGGCGAGGGCGGCGACCACGGTTTTACCGGCGCCTACGTCGCCCTGGATCAGCCGCAGCATCGGCTCGTGCTGACTGAGGTCGTAGGCGATTTCATTGCCGACCCGTTGCTGGGCGCCGGTCGGCGTGAAGCCGAGATTGGCCAGGTACTTGGGCGGCAGTTTGGTGGCTTTCGGCATCGCCGGTGCGCGCAGGGAACGCATGCTTTCGCGCAGGCGCTGCTGGGACAGTTGATGCGTCAGCAGTTCTTCGAAGGCCAAACGATGTTGGGCCCAGTGATGACCGAGCGCGAGTTCGTCGACGTCGGCATCGGCGGGCGGGTGGTGCAGGTAGCGGATCGCATCGGCCAGCGGCGCCAGTTGATAGTCCCGGGCCAATTCGGTCGGCAGCCAGTCGGGCAGGCTGCTCGGGCCGAGCAAAGTCAGGGTTTGCATGCACAGTTGGCGCAAACGCTGTTGGGTCAGGCCTTCGGTGAGCGGGTAAACCGGCGTCAGGGTTTCATCCACTGGCGGCGGCTCGTCGCCGGTGATGGCGCGGTATTCCGGGTGGTAGATCTCCAGCCCGGACGCACCGGGCCGCGCTTCGCCGTAACAGCGAATTCGCGTGCCGCGCTTGAGGCCTTCTTTCTGGGCGTTGCTGAAATGGTAGAAGCGCAGGCTCAGACCGCCGGTGCCGTCCTGTATCCGTACCACCAGGCTGCGGCGGCGGCCCATGACCACGTCGGCGCCGCTGACGGTGCCTTCGATCACCGCGTCTTGCCCCGGTCGCAAGTGGCCAATCGGGACCACACGAGTGCGGTCCTGATAGCGCAATGGCAGGTGAAACAGCACGTCCTGGAGATTTTCCAGGCCAACCTTGGCCAATTTCTCGGCCATGGCTTCGCCGACACCTTTGAGTGCCGTCACCGACACTTGCGACAACTCGGTCATGGCAGCGACTTAACCCGCAACCACCGGCGCAGCGGGCTTGGCCACCGAGCACAGGCGAATGGAGTCAGCGAGGATTTCAATCGCCTTCGGCCGCGGGAAGCTCGCGCGCCAGGCGATGGCCACGGTGCGGAACGGCACCGGTGGCGACAGTGGACGCACGGCGATCACGCCGGGGGCGTAATGGTGGCTGTCCACTGCCGACAGCGGCAGGATCGAGATGCCGAGGCCGGAGGCGACCATGTGGCGGATGGTTTCCAGGGAGCTGGATTCCACCGTGGTGTGCTTGGCGCCGTCGTTGCCTTTGCCGAGCGTCGGGCAGGCTTCCAGCACTTGATCGCGGAAGCAGTGGCCTTCGCCGAGCAGCAGCAGGCTCTTGTCGTTGAGCAGGCTGGCGTCGATGGTTTCTTTTTGGGTCCACGGGTGCTGGGCCGGCATCAGGACGTAGAACGGCTCGTCATAGAGTTGCAGGGTCAGCACGTCGGCTTCGTTGAACGGCAGGGCGATGATGATCGCGTCGAGCTCGCCGTTGCGCAGTTTGTCGCGCAGCACGTGGGTGAAGTTTTCTTCGATGTACAACGGCATCTGCGGGGCGACCCGGTGCAGTTGTGGAATCAGGTGCGGGAACAGGTACGGGCCGACGGTGTAGATCGCGCCGACTTTCAGCGGGGCGGTCAATTGGTTCTTGCCGGCCTGGGCCAGTTCGCGGATGCCTTGGGCTTGCTCCAGGACCTTTTGCGCCTGGGCCACGATGCCTTCACCGACCGGAGTCAGGCGCACGGCGCTCTTACTGCGCTCGAAAATCAGCACACCGAGTTCGTCTTCAAGCTTTTTCACGCCCACCGACAGGGTCGGCTGGCTGACGTGGCAACGCTCGGCCGCATGGCCGAAGTGCTGCTCTTGGGCGAGGGTAACGATGTAGCGTAATTCTGTAAGAGTCATAGCGAGCGTCCATGAAGTTGCGGGCCAAGCATACCGGCTGCAATCGATAGACGCACGTTATCAGACTGAGTGTGTTGAGTGACACAAGGCAATGCAGGTTTGCCGCTGGCGGATATGTAAAAGGCACCTTTCGGGTGCCTTTCACAAATATCCCTGCTGCCAGCGATCCCTTGTGGGAGCGGGCTTGCTCGCGAAGAGGCCATCACATCCAGCATCTTTGTTGGCTGATACACCGCGTTCGCGAGCAAGCCCGCTCCCACAGGGGGATTTGCGGTGACTTAACGCCGGCGTTTTTCCAGCGAGTAAACAAACGGTGCAACGATTTCGATAGAGCCGTTGTTCAGCATATCGGCCGGTGGCTTGGGCAGTGGTTGTGCGCGTTTGATCATTTCCAGGGTGGCCCGGTCCAGATCGGCGTTGCCAGAGCCGGTCACCAGTTCAAACGACAACACATTACCTTCGGCATCGACCACGAAGCGCAGGCGGTTCAACCCTTCCTTGCCCCGAGATTGCGCACTTGCCGGGTACTTCTTGTACTTGGCCAAGTGAGCCAGCAACGTGCCTTGCCAACTGGCCTTGGCGGCCTGCTGGGCGGGCGAAGGCCCCGGAGCTGGCTGCGCGGACTTCTCGGTCGGTGCCTGAGTCGGTTGCGCGTCGCTCGGTTTTGCCTCGGACGGTTTTTCCTTCGGCGGCTCCGGTTTTTTCTCCACAGGCTTGGGCGGTTGAGGCTTTGGCTTGGGTTTAACCGGTTTCGGCACGGCAATCTCGGCCTTCGGCACTTCAGCCAGTTTCGGTATCGGCAGCTCTTCTACCGGCGCCGGTGGCTGCGGTGGCGTGATGACCTTTGGCGGTGCGGGCGGTGGCGGGGCCGGAACCGGCGCCAACTCCACCATCATCGCCTGCGGTGGCAGCTCGATCGGTGGGCGTGCCGTCCAGTTCAACGCCAGCGCAATGGCCAGCGCATGGACGCCCAGCACCACGGCCAGGCTCCCGCCGTAACGCGTCAGCTTATGGCGCGTTGTGTTCATTTCTTGACTGCCGACTCGAGACCGACCAGACCCACCTTCAGGTAACCGGCAGAGCGCAGGTTGTCCATCACGCTCATCAGGTCGCCGTAGTCCACGCCTTTATCGGCCTGGAAGAAGATCGTCGTGTCTTTCTTGCCCTTGGTCCTGGCGTCGAGCGTGGCGCCGAGGGCTTCGGCTTTCACTTCGTCTTCGCCGAGGAACAGGCGTTGGTCAGCTTTTACGCTGAGGAACACCGGTTTCTCTGGCCGTGGCGCCGGTTTGGCGCTGGAGGCGGGCAGGTCGACCTTGATGTCCACCGTGGCCAACGGAGCGGCCACCATGAAGATGATCAACAGCACCAGCATCACGTCGATAAACGGCGTGACGTTGATTTCATGGTTCTCGGCCAGATCGTCGTCTGCGCCTTCTTTCAAATGCAGGCCCATGGCCGATTACCCCACTTTCACCATGTGCGGTTGCGAGCTGCTGCGCTCGGGCGGCAGGTGATCCAGGTCGCGGCTGACCAGCAGCAGGACTTCTGCCGACGCATCGGAAACCTGCGCCTTGTAACCGGCGATGGAGCGGGCGAAGACGTTGTAGATCACCACGGCAGGAATCGCCGCAACCAGACCCAGCGCAGTGGCCAGCAGGGCTTCGGCAATGCCGGGGGCTACAACGGCGAGGTTGGTGGTCTGGGTTTTGGCGATGCCGATGAAGCTGTTCATGATGCCCCATACGGTACCGAATAGGCCGACGAAGGGCGCGGTGGAGCCGATGGTGGCGAGTACGCCGGTGCCGCTGCTCATGTTGCGACCGCAGGCTGCAACCAGACGCTCAAGACGGAAGGCGACACGTTCCTTGATGCCTTCTTTCTCGCGGCTGTTGACCGACAGGCGCATTTCTTCGAGGGCATCGTGAACCAGCAGGTTGGCGAGGGTGCCTTCCTTGGTCGCCGAAGCGCTGGCTTCTTTAAGGGTGGCGGCTTTCTTCAGGTGGACGATTTCGGTCCGCAGACGACGCTTGGCGCCCATCAGCTCGAAGCCCTTGGCGATCCAGATGGTCCAGGTGATGATCGAGGCGATGGCCAGACCGATCATCACGATTTTCACGATAATATCGGCGTTCTGGTACATGCCCCATGGCGACAGGTCGTGGGCCATGCCCAGAGAGTTGTCGGGCTCGAGGACTTCAGGTGCGTCGTCAGCAGTGGCGTTCACGGCTTGAGCCGGGTCGGTTGCGGCCGGTGCAGCAGCATGATCAGCAGGGGCCGGAGCAGTAGCGGCTGCCGGAGTGGCTGGTGCTTGTGCATCAGCGAAAGCGGCGATCGGCGCCAGCATCAGGCTGAGCAGCAGGGCGGCCACAGCGCTCCAGGCGCGAGGTCGTTTGGTTGGCGAAGCGGGAAATAGATTGCGTGTCATGCTGGCCGGACCTGAGAGGAAAATAGGGTAAATGTTCTTCCAGGCCTCGTAAGGCCGAGAACAAAAGTGGCTGGCATTATTGCAATTAATTCTTGTTAACAAAAGTAATGGCTTCTCTTTTTTCCTCCATTGCTAGCCGCTCGTCCTTTACGGGCGCTAGTCTGTACCTTTCCTGAGGGAGTGTTCTGATGTCCGCGCCATCTGTTTTGATCGCCGGCTGCGGTGATGTCGGCAGCCGTCTGGCCACACAATTGCTGGGTTTTGGGTGGGAGGTTCACGGATTGCGGCGTGACATCTCACGTCTGCCCGAAGGGGTGATTGGTGTTGCCGGCAACTTGTTCAATAAAGACTGTCCAGAGACCTGGCCAATCGGTGCGGTGGATTACCTGGTGTATTGCGCGGCGGCTACCGATCACGATGAAGCCGGGTACCGCGCCGCCTATGTCCAGGGCTTGCAGTATGTACTTGAGTGGCTGAACGACTACGGGCAGGTACCTAAACGCTTGCTGTTTGTCTCCAGTAGCAGTGTCTACGGTCAGGAGGGTGGCGAGTGGGTCGATGAAACCTCGCCGACGGCGGCCGGTGGTTTTTCGGGGCGACTGATGCTGGAGGCCGAGCAGGTGGCGCTCGGCAGTGGCATCCCGGCGAGCATCGTGCGTTTGACCGGGATCTACGGCCCTGGCCGCGAAAGGTTGCTGATCCAAGTGCGCGGCGGTTATCGCGTAGTGACTGATCCACCGCTGTACGGCAACCGCATTCACGCCGACGACGCGGCCGGGTTGATGGCGTTTCTACTTGAAGCGGATCATCGTGATGTGGCGTTGGATGACGTCTACATCGGCGTCGATGATGCGCCGGCGCCGTTGGCCGACGTGGTGGGCTGGTTGCGGGAGTACCTGGGTGTGACCGAATGGGCCGAAGACGCGAGCGTGCGCCGCACTGGCAGCAAGCGCTGCAGCAATGCCCGGGCGAAAGCGTTGGGCTGGGTGCCGAAGTACCCAAGTTATCGCGAAGGGTATGCAGCGATTCTCGAAGGCCGTTGCTGACTTCCGGTCACCCGAAAACAAATAATGAAATGGCTCCCCCGCCGCCCCCTGTGATCACCCACTAAGCTTTCACAGGGGGCTCATCGGAGACCGTTGCCATGAACAAAGTAGCTATTGTCGCCATCGATCTGGGAAAACACACCTTTCATCTGCATGCACAAGATGATCGTGGTCATGAGCTTTACCGCAAAAAGTTTAATCGGGCGGCGCTCATCCAGCATCTGGCCAATCTCGAACCCTGCACCGTTGCGATGGAAGCTTGCGGCGGAGCCCACTTCATGGCGCAGGAAGTCTCAAGACTGGGGCATATACCCAAACTCATTGCTCCGCATCTCGTGCGTCCGTATGTGAAAAGCAACAAGAACGACTTCGCTGATGCCGAAGCGATCTGCGAGGCTGCAACTCGTCCAACAATGCGCTTTGTGCCGCCCAAGAATCAGGCTCAGCAGGCGCTGGCCATGCTCAACTCGACACGTGATTCGTTCATCAAAGAACGTACTGCTACCGTCAATCGGATTCACGCAGCCCTCCTGGAAGTCGGAATCAGCTTGGCCCCAGGCTTCAAGTCCATCAAAGATCTTCCAGCGCTGCTTGAAGCACATCCACTTCCCGATTCCATCAAAAAACTACTGACCAGGCTGCGTGAGCACTTCAATTACTTGCACGAGCAGGTCAAGGCTTTGGATAAGGAAGTGGAGTGCCAAGCCGCTGAAGATGATCTGGCTGTTCGCTTGATGACGATGCCGTGTGTCGGCCCGATCACCTCCAGCGTCCTGGCTGCCGAGTTGGGCGATGGCAAACAGTTCAAGTGCGGCCGAGGCTATTCGGCCTCGATCGGGCTAGTGCCCAAACAACACTCCACGGGCGGAAAAACCGTACTTTTAGGCATCAGCAAGCGGGGTGACCGAAACCAGAGACGTCTGCTGATCCAGTGTGCCCGCGTCTATCTGATGCAGTTGGATCGACAGAAAGGAGCGCTGGCGGACTGGGTCCGACGGCTATGGGACAACCATCACTCCAATCATGTGGTCTGCGCACTGGCCAACAAACTGGCGAGAATCGCCTGGGCGATTGCAGCACACCACACCGAATTCGATGCGGGGCCAGGCGCGATGAACGCCTGACCCCGCTGTCACCCGAGCACCACCCACCTGGTTTGCGATGCTGGATAACAGATGACGTGAACGGCCAACCGGCCTGACGAAAACCCTGAGCTCCCACACGGCTGAAAGGCCGTCCAAGTAATTAGGATCGCCGGGCATCGATTCTCATCAAGGCGCGAATGGACCAACCTCCACTCAGACGCCGGATAGATGAAAGCAAGCCAAACACATCATCAAAAACAGTATTGCAGAAAAGGGGGAACCATAGATGTGGGAGCGAGCTTGCTCGCGATGAGGCCCTAACATCCAACATCATCGTTGATTGTTATGCCGCCATCGCGAGCAAGCTCGCTCCCACAGGGATCTTCTTGTAGTTAGATCCTTATTACTGCTTCTCGAGCAACCACTGCCGCTGGCCCGGCGTGAACGAAGGCATTTCATCCGCTCCGGCCGTGTTCACGGCCTGGAAAATTTCCAGCTCTTTACCCTTGCGCGCAAAGATCCAGGTGTTGCCCTGGCCGTTCAGTTGCAGCCACATGTTGTCGTTGCCGCCGCTCATCGAAGCGCAATCACCTGCCAGGCACAGGGCATAACGGTCCGCGCCCGACAAACCGGCCACTTGCCCGTCGGCCTCGAATTGCACGGCGTTGCCTTCACCCGGGCCGCTGATGACTTTCCAGCTACCGCCCATGTACGAAGAATACAGTGCACGCTCGAAGCTGGCGCCAATCGGCGCGCCTTCCGGTACCGGGATCAGCGCGCGATCGAAGACCTGCGCCGGTTCGTTGTCGTTGGCGGCCTGGCTCAGTTGCTTGCCGTCACGTTTCAGCTCGCTGGCAGAGCTGCCATAGAAGTCGACTTTCCAGGCGCCGGACTTGTCGCCCAGCAGCTTGCCTTCGACGTTTTCAAAACCGTTGGTGTAGCGGGCCTGACCGGCCTTGGTGTTGACGTCCCATTCCAGATTCGGGCCGTAAGCCTGCAACGCTTCGCGCAGGGGGCCGCCCTTGGAGGCAGCATCGATGGCCACCTGGTTGATCCAGGTGCCGCTGATGTCGCGGTCGGCAGGATTGCTGGCGCAGCCGCCGAGAAAAACGGCGAGCAGGGAGAAGGCAAGCGCTTTGCGCATGGTGGAATCCTTTCAAAACGAAGTCGGCGCAACCTGTTGGGGCTGCGCCGGATGTATTACTCGATGACCAGAATGGCGTCCATTTCTACCTGCGAACCCTTTGGCAGGGCTGCAACGCCGATGGCGGCGCGGGCAGGGTACGGCTGGTCAAAGTACTTGCCCATGATCTCGTTGACCTTGGCGAAGTGGCTCAGGTCGGTGAGGAAGATGTTCAGTTTGACGATGTCTTTGAACGAGCCGCCAGCAGCTTCAGCCACGGCTTTCAGGTTCTCGAACACCTGGACGGTCTGGGCTTCGAAGCCTTCGACCAGTTCCATGGTTTTTGGGTCCAGAGGAATCTGGCCCGACATGTAAACGGTATTGCCAGCCTTGATCGCCTGGGAATAAGTACCGATGGCGGCCGGGGCCTTGTCGCTGGTGATAACTGTTTTGGTCATGAATGACTCCTTGTAATAGTGGGCTTAGGCACGCATGCGGGTGATGCGAATCACCCCGGTCAAGGCGCGCAGTTTCTTGATCACGCGGGCCAGGTGCACACGGTCGTGCACGCTGACCACCAGTTGGACCACGCTGATGCGACCATCGCGCTCATCCATGCTGATTTTTTCGATATTGCCGTCGGCCGCGTTGACGCTGCTGGCCAGCAGGGCGATCAGGCCGCGCTGATGTTCCAGTTCGACGCGAAGCTCGACGTTGAATTCGCCGGTGACATCCTTGGCCCACGAGAGCTGGATGCATTTTTCCGGGTTGTGGCGGATTTCGCTGATATTGCGGCAGTTGTCCAGGTGCACAACCATGCCTTTGCCGGCGGACAGGTGCCCGACAATCGGGTCGCCCGGGATCGGCGTGCAGCACTTGGCGTAGCTGAGTACCAGGCCTTCGGTGCCGCGAATTGCCAGCGGACCTTCCGCGCTCGGCAGTTGTTCGCCTTCGCCCAGCAGGCGGCGGGCGACCACATAGGCCATGCGATTGCCCAGGCCGATGTCTTCGAGCAGGTCTTCGATCAGTTCCAGGCGGTACTCGATGAGCATCGCCTTGACGCGTTCGGCCGGAACTTTTTCCAGCGTGCTGTCGAAACCGTTGAGCACTTTGTTCAGCAGGCGTTCGCCGAGGCTGATGGATTCGGAGCGGCGCTGCAGTTTCAGCGCATGGCGGATGTGGGTCCGCGCCTTGCCGGTGACGACAAAGTTGAGCCACGCCGGGTTCGGCCGTGCGCCAGGAGCGCTGACGATCTCGACCGTGGAGCCGCTTTGCAGCGGTTCGGACAGCGGCGCGAGACGACGGTTGATCCGGCAGGCGATGCAACTGTTGCCGACGTCGGTATGCACCGCGTAAGCGAAGTCGACCGCCGTGGAGCCTTTGGGCAGCTCCATGATCCGGCCTTTTGGCGTGAACACGTAGACCTCGTCCGGGAACAGGTCGATCTTCACGCTTTCGATGAATTCCAGCGAGTTGCCGGCGCGTTGCTGCATTTCCAGCACGCCTTTGACCCACTGGCGGGCGCGGGCGTGGGTGCCTTTTGGCTGCTCGTCACCGCTGGATTTGTACAGCCAGTGGGCGGCGATGCCGTTGTTGGCCATCTCTTCCATTTCACGGGTGCGGATCTGGATCTCGATCGGTGCACCGACGGCATGCCGAACAGCGTGGTGTGCAGCGACTGATAGCCGTTGGCCTTGGGGATCGCGATGTAATCCTTGAAGCGCCCCGGCAACGGTTTGTACAAATTGTGCACAGCACCCAGTACGCGGTAGCAGGTATCGACCTTGTCGACGATGATCCGGAACGCATAGACGTCCATGATCTCGTTGAAGGCCCGACGCTTGCCGCGCATTTTTTTGTAGATGCCGTAGAGGTGTTTCTGGCGTCCGCTGACCTCGCCCTGGATTTCATCAATCGCCAGGCAGTGGCTCAGGGACTCTTCGATCTTGTTGACGATTTCCTTGCGGTTGCCCCGGGCGCGTTTGACCGCCTGGTAGATCCGCGCGGAACGCATCGGGTGCATGGCCTTGAAGCCGAGGTCTTCGAACTCTATGCGGATGGCGTGCATGCCCAGCCGGTTGGCGATGGGCGCATAGATTTCCAGGGTTTCCTTGGCGATGCGTCGGCGTTTTTCGCCGGACAGCACTTCCAGCGTGCGCATGTTGTGCAGGCGGTCGGCCAGCTTGACCAGGATCACGCGAATGTCGCGCGCCATGGCCATGGCCATTTTCTGGAAGTTTTCAGCCTGGGCTTCGGCCTTGGTCTCGAAGTTCATCTGGGTCAGTTTGCTGACCCCGTCGACCAGTTCGGCCACGGTTTCGCCGAACTGCGCTTGCAGCGCTTCCTTGGCAATGCCGGTGTCTTCGATCACGTCATGCAGCATGGCCGCCATCAAACTCTGATGGTCCATATGCATGTCGGCAAGAATATTCGCCACCGCAAGAGGATGCGTGACGTAAGCCTCGCCGCTGCGGCGGCGTTGGCCGTCGTGGGCTTGTTCGGCGTAGAAATACGCTCGGCGGACCAGGTTGACCTGGTCATTGCCGAGGTAGGTCGATAAGCGATCGGCGAGGGCGTCTATGCTCGGCATGATGACTCCTGCCGTTCGCTGTGACCCCGCGCCGTGCTACGTCGACCAGGCATAGGCTTAGACGGCCTCGTTGGACTCGTCCTCGAACGCTGCGAACAGCGGTTCGTCTTCGACGATTTCAGCATTGGCGATGAACTCGTAGCTCATCAGGCCTTCAGCGATTTCACGCAGCGCTACAACGGTAGGCTTGTCGTTTTCCCACTGAACCAGTGGCTCTTTGCCGCCGGTGGCCAGTTGACGGGCACGTTTGGTGGACAGCATGACCAGCTCAAAACGGTTTTCCACGTGGTTCAGGCAGTCTTCAACGGTTACGCGGGCCATGGTATTCCTCGGAGCGAATGCAATATGCGCGCTGCCCGGTTGGGCGAGCGGACTCAACAGTTTAAAAAATCACCAGCGATTAGGGAAGCGCTGATTTTTTGACCAAGCCCTTCAACGCGCTGCAAGTGCCAATGTAAAGCCCTTGCAGCGGTTTTGGGAAGAGCTGTTTAGCCGAGCAATTCGGCCAAAAGTTTTCCGTGGCGCTGCTGCTGACGCTTCTGATGCAGCTGATTGGCACGGAAAATCGCCTTCAGATCGTGAAGTGCATGGGCGAAATCGTCATTGATGATCAGGTAGTCGTAGTCGACGTAGTGGCTCATCTCGCTGACAGCTTCACGCATCCGGCCATCAATGATTTCGTCGCTGTCCTGGCCGCGATTGGTCAGGCGCTGGTGCAAGGCCTGCAGGGACGGCGGCAGAATGAAGATCGAGCGGGCCTGGGGCATCAACTTGCGTACTTGCTCGGCGCCTTGCCAGTCGATTTCCAGAATCAGGTCGTGGCCTGCGTCCAGGGTCTGCTGCAGGTGGCTTTGCGACGTGCCGTAGAGGTTGCCGAACACTTCGGCGCGCTCGAGGAAGTCGCCATGCTCGCCCATCTTCACGAACGCTTCGCGCGAGACGAAGTGATAGTTCACGCCGTTCACTTCACCGGGGCGCATGGCGCGGGTGGTGTGGGAGACCGAGACACGGATCTCCTCATCAGCGTCGGTCAGGGCCTTGACCAGGCTGCTCTTGCCCGCGCCCGAAGGGGCAGAAATGATGTACAGGGTGCCAGTGCTGTGGGTCATGTCGGGGTAGCCTTACTCAATATTCTGCACTTGTTCGCGCATCTGCTCGATCAACACTTTGAGGTTGACCGCTGCCGTCGTGCTGCGCGGGTCGAAGGCTTTGGAGCCCAGTGTGTTGGCTTCGCGGTTGAGCTCTTGCATCAGGAAGTCCAGGCGCCGGCCGGCAGCGCCGCCGGACTTGAGTACCCGGCGAACTTCGATGATATGAGTGCTCAGGCGATCCAGTTCTTCGGCGACGTCGCTCTTTTGAGCGAGCATGACCATTTCCTGTTCCAGGCGCTGCGGGTCCATCTCGGCTTTCATGTCGGCGAAGCGGTCGAGGACTTTCTGGCGCTGGGTGGCGAGCATCTGCGGGACCAGTTCACGCAGGGTCACGACGTCTTCTTCAATGGACGTCAGACGCTCATTGATCAACCGTGCCAGCTCGGAACCTTCACGCTCGCGGCCGGCCTTGAGCTCTTTCAGGCCTTGGGTGAACAGCGCCAGTGCCTCGGCGTTCAGGGCTTGCGGGTCAGTGGCATCGCCCACCAGCACGCCGGGCCAGGCCAGGACTTCCAGCGGATTCAGCGCGGCCGGGTTCTTGATCAGGCTGGCGATGGTCTCGGCGGCGGCGACCAGTTGCGAGGCGCGCTCGCGGTCGACTTGCAGGGTTTTGCCGGTGCTTTCTTCAGTGAAGCGCAGGGTGCATTCCAGTTTGCCTCGAGACAAGCCTTGACGCAGGGCTTCGCGGACGGCGCCTTCGAGGTCGCGAAACGATTCCGGCAGACGCAGGTGCGGTTCCAGGTAGCGGCTGTTGACCGAGCGCAGCTCCCAGCTCAGGGTGCCTTGGACGCCGGCTTTTTCGACGCGGGCGAAGGCGGTCATGCTGTGCACCATGGAGGTACCTCGCAATGCAGGCCGGCGCGAAACCCTTGGGCTTCGCGGGCCTGATATCAATGAATTAAAGCCGACTGGCAGCAAGGCGCAGGATTGTAGCGCAGTGGGGCGGATGCGCCCAAACACACGGTGTGACAAATGGACTACAGGCCGTCGGTTAAGTGCTTTTCACGGCCTTCAGCTGTCGGCTGGATTTTTTAGACGTGCCCAGGCGCGGCCAGCGGCTCTATAATGCTCGGCAGTTTTCCGTCCCCCGTACAGGTATCCCCTATGAAACGTCCAAGTGGTCGCGCTGCCGATCAGCTCCGCTCGATCCGCATTACCCGCAACTACACCAAACACGCCGAGGGATCTGTACTGGTCGAATTCGGTGATACCAAAGTCATCTGCACCGTCAGCGTCGAGAACGGCGTGCCGCGTTTCCTCAAGGGGCAGGGCCAAGGTTGGTTGACCGCTGAATACGGCATGCTGCCGCGCGCCACCGGCGAGCGTAACCAGCGTGAAGCGAGCCGCGGCAAGCAAGGCGGCCGCACCCTGGAAATCCAGCGTCTGATCGGTCGTTCCCTGCGCGCGGCGCTGGACATGTCCAAGCTGGGCGATGTCACCCTGTACGTCGATTGCGACGTGATCCAGGCTGACGGTGGCACCCGTACTGCATCGATCACCGGCGCAATGGTTGCATTGGTTGATGCCTTGAAAGTGATCAAGAAGCGCGGCGGCCTGAAAGGCGGCGACCCGCTCAAGCAAATGATCGCTGCCGTTTCGGTAGGCATGTATCAGGGTGAGCCTGTGCTTGACCTCGACTACCCGGAAGATTCGGCTGCCGAGACCGACCTGAACGTCGTGATGACCAGCACTGGCGGCTTCATCGAAGTCCAGGGTACTGCTGAAGGCGCGCCGTTCCAGCCGGAAGAGCTGACGGCGATGCTGGAACTGGCCAAGAAAGGCATGAACGAAATCTTCGAATTGCAGAAAGCTGCTCTGGCTGACTGATCGGACTGTTCCACGCAAGGAGGACGCCATGAGTGACGAGCAACTGCTGCTGCCCAAGCCGAGCCAAGAGGTTCGTCAATGGGCTATGTTTTGTCACTTGTCCGCCTTGCTGGGGATCTGGATTCCGTTTGGCACGCTGATTGGTCCACTGATTCTCTGGCAGATGAAGCGCGAGAGTGACCCGTTCATTGATGCGCAGGGCAAGGAGGCGTTGAATTTTCAGATCACCGTCGCCATTGCCGCGACCATCTCGTTCTTTTTGATGTTGGTGGTCATCGGGTTCTTCCTGCTTGGCCTGATCGCCATCGGCGGGTTGGTGCTGACGATCATCGCGGGTGTAAAAGCCAATGACGGCGTGCCTTATCGGTATCCGTTCACCTGGCGGGTAATCAAGTAACGATCAATACAGAACCCCTGTGGCCGCGGGCAAGCCTGCTCCCACATTGGACGCTTTAAATCAAATGCCCTGACTTGTCGGGGCATTTGTATTTTTGCCGTTTAATTAATATCTGTGGCGTATAGAACGTGTGATAAGCGCGCCACGCTTCTTTATCAACTATCACTCTTACATCTTTAGTCACAACTGCAATGCCTCCTCATCGGCTGAGTCCTTGGCAATGAGACTTTGCGGTTGATAGAGTTGCCCCACGTTATATTCACTCAGTAATATTTCGACATATTCAAGCCATCGAAGGTCCTTGAATTTCAAGCAATCAGTGTTGAGACACTCAGCCGGTTCAAAGGCGTACGTAGGTAAGACGTTCGCCTCTGAATATATAGCCAAGAATAATCCCAATGATTCAGCTCGATTTTTATGGAACGCTTGTGGCCGCCTCCTTAGTGCTTTTGCTGGGGCGCGGACTTGTTACACGTGTTGGTTTTCTACGTAATTACAATATTCCGGAACCCGTCGCCGGCGGCCTGTTGGTTGCCCTGACTCTCTTGGTATTGCGAACTTTTGATATTGAAGTCCGCTTTGATACTTCATTACAGACGCCGTTGATGTTGGCTTTTTTTGCCACTATCGGTTTGAGTGCGGACTTCGCCAGCCTGAAGAAGGGCGGTCGCGTAGTGGGCGTTTTTCTGCTGGCAGTGGTTGGACTTCTGATACTCCAAAATGCCATGGGCATCGGCCTCGCAAAAATGCTTGGACTCGATCCTTTGATGGGGCTGCTGACCGGCTCGATTACGTTGGCGGGCGGTCACGGTACAGGCGCTGCGTGGGGGACGGTGTTCAGTGAGAAGTATGGTCTGGCTTCTGCCTCAGAACTTGCGATTGCCTCTGCGACGTTTGGCCTGGTGTTGGGAGGCTTGATAGGTGGTCCGGTCGCTCGCCTGCTGATCAAGCGTGTTCAAGTCCCCGGCTGCCACCCTCAGGAAACGCCACGGTTGCCAAAGGGTTTTGAGCAGCCGAACAAAGAGCGCTCGATTACGCCATTTTCGTTTATCGAGACACTCGCCCTGATTGCCGTCAGCCTATTAGCCGGCAATCTTCTGAATGGCTTGCTGCAAGGCACTGCACTTGAGTTGCCGACGTTCGTGTGCGTCTTGTTCGTGGGTGTGGTTTTGCGCAACGGGCTTTCAGCGTTGGGCTTGTATCAGGTATTCGAGCGTGAAGTTTCCGTGCTGGGGAATGTCAGCTTGTCGCTGTTTCTGGCGATTGCCTTGATGTCGCTCAAACTCTGGGATCTGGCGGCACTGGCCTTGCCGATCTTCATCATTCTGGCTGCGCAAACGTTGGTCATGGCGCTGTTTGCGATTTTCGTGACCTTCAGAATCATGGGCAGTAACTACGATGCGGCGGTGTTGGCGGCAGGGCACTGCGGTTTTGGGCTTGGTGCCACACCCACGGCCATCGCTAACATGCAGGCGGTGACGCAGCGCTACGGGCCTTCGCAGATAGCGTTTCTCGTGGTGCCCATGGTGGGTGCGTTCTTCATCGACATCATTAATGTCATCGTGATCAAGCTGTACCTTGCACTGCCGTTTTTTGCCGTTGCCTGAGGTTTGGGTCATATCCACAGGCGTATAAAAAATGCCCGTATCTTGCGATACGGGCATTTTTTTAGCTGCGAAACGACGCTTAGATGGTCAGCGTCCAGTCGTAATCCACGATCAGCGGTGCGTGCTGCGAGAACCGTGGCTGACGTGGCAGGCGTGCGCTGCGTACAAAGCGGCGCAGGCCCGGGGTCAGCAACTGGTAGTCGAAACGCCAGCCCAGGTTGAGCATCTCAGCCTGTTCGTTGTCCGGCCACCAGCTGTACTGGTCGCCTTCACGGCTGACTTCGCGCAGGGCATCGACATAACCCATGTTGCCGACAATCTCGTCCATCCAGGCACGTTCAGGTGCCAGGAAGCCCGGAGATTGCTGGCTGTCGCGCCAGTTCTTGATATCCAGCTTCTGTTGCGCCACGTACAGCGAGCCACAATAAATGTACTCGCGACGTTTGCGTCGCTGTTTATCCAGATAACGGGCGAAATCGTCCATTAGCTTGAACTTCTGGTTCAAGTCTTCATCGCCATTCTGCCCCGAAGGGAGCAGCAAGGTCGCGATGCTGACCTTATCGAAATCGGCTTGCAGGTAGCGCCCGTAGCGGTCGGCCGTCTCGAAGCCGAGACCGCTGATGACAGCCTTCGGTTGCAACCGCGAATACAAAGCCACGCCACCTTGGGCGGGTACTTCGGCATCGCAGGCATAAAGGAAGTAGCCATCCAGTTGGAAAGCTGGATCGTCCAGTTCAAAGGCGGAGGCGCGGGTGTCCTGCAGGCAGATGACGTCGGCATTCTGTGCTTGCAGCCAACTGAGCAAACCTCGCTCCACTGCAGCCTGAATACCATTGACGTTCACACTGATGATCCGCATAAATGGCCCCAAAAATCGCGTGCGTGTATGATACACGGCGTCAACCTAATTAGCTAAATCCGTGGTATTTGGGGTTTTTTTCATGCAAGCGTATCAGCGCGATTTCATTCGTTTTGCCATCGATCGCGGCGTTTTGCGCTTCGGTGAGTTCACCCTGAAGTCCGGACGTACCAGTCCTTACTTCTTCAATGCCGGCCTGTTCAACACCGGTTCGGCCTTGGCGCAGCTGGGTCGTTTCTACGCGGCAGCCATTGTCGAGAGCGGCATTCCCTTCGACGTTCTGTTTGGCCCGGCGTACAAAGGCATCCCGTTGGCGGCGACTACCGCGGTGGCATTGGCCGAACATCACGGCCGTGACCTGCCATGGTGCTTCAACCGCAAGGAAGCCAAGGCCCACGGCGAAGGCGGCAGCCTGGTCGGCGCCCCATTGGCCGGCGACGTGCTGATCATCGACGACGTGATCACCGCTGGCACCGCGATCCGCGAAGTGATGCAGATCATCGCTTCCCAGGACGGTGCCAAGGCCGCCGGCGTGCTGATCGCGCTGAACCGTCAGGAGCGAGGCAACGGCGAGTTGTCGGCTATCCAGGAAGTGGAGCGTGACTTCGGCATTCCGGTGATCAGCATTGTTTCGCTGAACCAGGTCCTGCAGTTCCTGGCGGATGATCCGCAGCTCAAGCAGCATTTGCCGGCGGTTGAAGCCTACCGAGCCCAGTTTGGCGTGTAACACCGACCTGTGTAGGAGCGAGGCTTGCCCGCGAAGAGGCCGTCACATTCGACATCTTCGTTGACTGATACACCGCTTTCGCGGGCAAGCCTCGCTCCCACAAGGGATCGCAGGCAAAAAAGACCCCGCTCAGCCAGGCTGAGCGGGGTCTTTTGTATGCGCTATCGCTTACGGACGCTTGCGATTGCTGATCAAAGTACCCACACCCGTATCGGTGAAGATCTCCAGCAGAATCGCATTCGGCACCCGGCCGTCAATGATCAGCGAGCTGCCCACGCCGCCCTGTACTGCTTCCAGCGCGCAACGAATCTTCGGCAGCATGCCGCCGTAGATCGTGCCGTCGGCGATCAAGTCATCGACTTGCTGGGTGGTCAGGCCGGTCAGGACCGTGCCTTGCTTGTCCATCAGGCCCGCGATGTTGGTCAGCAGCATCAGCTTTTCAGCTTTCAGCGCTTCGGCCACTTTACCGGCCACCAGATCAGCGTTGATGTTGTACGACTCGCCGTTGGCGCCGACGCCGATTGGCGCGATCACCGGGATGAAATCGCCTTTGACCAGCAGGTTCAGCAGGTCGGTGTTGATCCCGACCACTTCGCCCACCTGGCCGATATCGATGATTTCCGGCTGGGTCATCTCCGGCGTCTGACGGGTCACGGTGAGCTTTTTCGCACGAATCAGCTCGGCGTCTTTACCGGTCAGGCCGATGGCGCTGCCGCCATGACGGTTGATCAGGTTGACGATGTCCTTGTTCACCTGGCCGCCGAGGACCATTTCCACCACGTCCATGGTCTGCGCGTCAGTCACGCGCATGCCATCGATGAAGTGGCTCTCGATCGACAGACGCTTGAGCAAATCGCCGATTTGCGGGCCGCCGCCGTGAACCACTACCGGGTTGATGCCCACGGCTTTCATCAGCACGATGTCGCGGGCGAAGCCGGTTTTCAGCTCCTCGCTTTCCATCGCGTTGCCGCCGTATTTGATCACCAGCGTCTTGCCGACATAGCGGCGAATGTAAGGCAGCGCTTCGGACAGGACCTTGGCGGTGTTGGCGGCGGCTTCGCGTTCGAGGGTCATTCAGGGCTCCGGTGCATCAAAAAATCAGAACGGTAGTTGGAGATCAGGGGCAACACGTTTCAGTTGGGCGTGGAACACGTCCTTGATGCGCTGCAATTCAGCCTCGTCATCGGCCTCGAAGCGCAGCACCAGCACCGGCGTGGTGTTGGATGCGCGCACCAGGCCCCAGCCTTTGGCGTAGTCGACTCGCACGCCGTCAATGGTGGTCAGGTTGGCGCCTTCGCCCCACTTCGCGTCGTGCAATGCATCAATGATGCTGAATTTGCTCTCTTCGGTCACATGGATATTGATTTCAGGCGTAGAAATATCGTTCGGGAAGGTCGCAAACAGCTCCTCCGCGGTGGATTTTTCCTTGCTGAGGATCTCCAGCAGCCGCGCGGCGCTGTAAATGCCATCGTCGAAACCGAACCAGCGCTCCTTGAAGAAGATATGCCCGCTCATTTCGCCGGCCAACAGGGCGCCGGTTTGTTTCATTTTCTTTTTGATCAACGAGTGACCGGTCTTCCACATTAGCGGACGACCGCCGTATTCCTTGATCAGCGGGGTCAGGCGGCGGGTGCATTTGACGTCGAAGATGATTTCCGCGTCCGGGTTGCGTGCCAGTACGTCGCGGGCGAACAACATCAACAGGCGGTCGGGGAAGACGATGCTGCCGGTGTTGGTCACCACGCCGACGCGGTCGCCGTCGCCGTCGAAGGCCAGGCCGATGTCAGCGTTGGTTTCCTTGACCTTGGCGATCAGGTCGACCAGGTTTTCAGGCTTGCCCGGATCCGGGTGGTGGTTCGGGAAGTTGCCGTCGACCTCGCAGAACAGCGGGATCACTTCGCAATTCAGCGCTTCGATCAACTGCGGGGCGATCACGCCGGCCGCGCCGTTACCGCAATCGACCACCACTTTGAGGCGGCGGGCGAGTTTGATGTCCTGGACGATCTCAGTGTTGTAGCGATCGAGGATCTCGACCTTGGTGATGCTGCCCTTGCCGCTGCTCAGGTTGTTGGTCTTGAGGCGTTCGTGCAGGGCCTGGATTTGTTCGTTGGCCAAAGTATCGCCAGCGATAACGATCTTGAAACCGTTGTAGTTCGACGGGTTGTGGCTGCCGGTGAGCATGACGCCGGATTTGCCGGCCAGTACGTTGGCGGCGTAATACAGGGCTGGCGTTGGCACCAGGCCGACGTCGCTGACGTGGCAACCGCTGTCGGCCAGGCCTTGAATCAGGCGTTCGACCAGCTCGGGGCCGGAGAGGCGGCCGTCGCGGCCAACGGAAACGTTTGGTTCGTCCTGGGCCAGGCTCTGGGCGCCGATAGCGCGGCCGAGCCAGTAAGCGGTTTCAGCGTTCAAGAATTCCGGGACGGTGCCGCGAATGTCGTAGGCGCGGAAGATACTGTCGGGGAACTTCGGTGCGACTTGGGCTGGGCTGCTCATCTGTGGGAATGCTCCATTTCGAAAGTGGCTGGACCTGCCTGTGAACTACGGGTCGACAGGCTCAAACTGAAGGGTATGACGGCGTTTTCCACAGAGAGTTCGTGGTGTGTAAAGGCCATGCCACCGTCTTCAGCAAGCATTTGGCCGGCCAAAACCTTGATTTGCAGTGATAAACCTTTCAGATGACGTCTGTGCAATTTCCAGCATACAGAGCATCTGTGGCGAGGGAGCTTGCTCCCGCTTGAGTGCGCAGCACTCACAAAATCGGTAATGACTTACAAAGTTTTTGGGGCCGCTTCGCAGCCCAGCGCGAGCAAGCTCGCTCGCCACAGGATCACCTGTGAATCAATGGCTGCCCGAGTGACCAAAACCACCAGCGCCACGCTCGGTCTCAACGAACTCTTCGACCATTTCGAAGTGCGCTTGAACTACCGGCACCAAAACCAGTTGAGCCAGACGCTCGCCGACCACCATGTTGAAATCGGTCTGGCCACGGTTCCAGCACGAAACCATCAGTGGACCCTGGTAATCGGAGTCGATCAGGCCGACCAGGTTGCCCAGCACGATGCCGTGCTTATGGCCCAGGCCTGAGCGCGGCAGAATCAGCGCCGCCAGGCCTGGATCGCCGATGTAGACGGACAGGCCGGTCGGGATCAGCAGGGTTTCGCCCGGCTTGATCACGGTGTCTTTTTCCAGCATGGCGCGCAGGTCGAGGCCGGCGGAGCCTGGGGTGGCGTACTGCGGCAGCGGGAAGTCGGTGCCGATGCGGGGGTCGAGGATCTTGGCTTGCAAAGCGTGCATGTAAATTAAACCTGGTTCAGACGGTCGGCGATAAAAGTGATCAGCTGGCGAGCAATCTTGCTCTTGCTGGTCTGGGCGAAAAGTGTGGCGTGCAATTCACGATCGATCACGCTGCAGGCGTTTTCTTCGCTGTTGAAGCCAATACTCGGGTTGGCGACGTCATTGGCGACGATCAAATCGAGGTTCTTGTCTTTCAACTTGCGCGCAGCGTAATCGAGCAGGTGTTCGGTTTCGGCGGCGAAACCGACACTGAACGGACGGTCGGGGCGCGTGGCGATGGTGGCCAGGATGTCTGGGTTACGCACCATCTGTAGCAACAAGCCGTCGCCGTTCGTAGGGTCTTTCTTGAGTTTCTGTGGGGCGACGACTTCCGGGCGGTAGTCCGCGACCGCTGCCGAAGCAATGAACAGGTCGCAAGGGATCGCGGCTTCACAGGCGGCGAGCATGTCGCGGGCGCTGACCACATCGATGCGGGTGACGCGATCCGGGGTCGGCAGGTGCACCGGGCCGGTGATCAGCGTTACGCGGGCGCCGGCTTCCACTGCGGCTTCGGCCAGGGCAAAGCCCATTTTGCCGGAGCTGTGGTTGGTGATGTAGCGCACCGGGTCGATGTTTTCCTGGGTCGGGCCGGCGGTAATCAGTACGTGTTTGCCGGTCAGTGCCTGACGCTGGAAGCAGTCTGCCGCGCACTGGGCGAGGTCGGTGGCTTCGAGCATGCGGCCCATGCCGACGTCGCCGCAGGCCTGGCTGCCGGAGGCTGGACCAAAGGACTTGAAGCCACGGCTTTCGAGCAATTGCAGGTTGGCTTGGGTCGCCGGGTCGCGCCACATGGCCTGGTTCATCGCCGGTGCAACGGCGACCACGGCGTCGGTGGCCAGCACCAAGGTGGTCAGCAGGTCATTGGCAATGCCTTGGGCCAAGCGGGCGATCAAGTCTGCGGTGGCAGGGGCGATCAGCACCAGGTCGGCCCATTTGGCCAGCTCGATGTGGCCCATGGCGGCTTCGGCCGCCGGGTCCAGCAGATCGAGGTGGACCGGGTGCCCGGACAAGGCCTGCATGGTCAGCGGGGTAATGAACTCGCTGCCGCCACGGGTCATGACCACGCGCACTTCGGCGCCCTGATCGATCAGGCGGCGAACCAGGTCGGCGCTCTTGTAGGCAGCAATACCGCCACCGACGCCCAGAACGATGCGTTTCCGATACAGCCGCTGCATAGGTCTGCCTTTCATTTCGTTGATGACTGCATGGCGAAACCCCCTCCCCAGGGATGAATTCGCCCGCAAAAAAGATGGGCTACGATATCACAGCGACCGCTACGGAACAGCGGCGCCCACAGACATGGAGGTGCTATGAGCATTCGCGATTGGCCGGCAGCAGAGCGGCCGCGAGAGAAGCTTCTTGAACAAGGTTCGGCGAGTCTTTCTGATGCTGAGCTGCTGGCAATCTTTCTACGGACCGGCGTGTCCGGCAAAAGCGCGGTAGACCTGGCGCGACACCTGTTGAGTCAATTCGGCAGTCTGCGCACTTTACTGGAGGCCGATCTACGGGCCTTCAGCAGCCAATTGGGCTTGGGTCCGGCAAAGTTCGCCCAGTTGCAGGCGGTGCTGGAGATGGCCCGGCGGCATCTGGCCGAGCGATTACGCCGGGATTCGGTGCTGGAGAGTCCTTTGGCGGTACGCGACTACCTCAAGGCCATGCTGCGCCATGAGCCCCACGAGGTGTTCGGTTGTCTGTTTCTGGATTCCAAGCACCGGGTACTGGCGTTTGAAGCGCTGTTTCGTGGCTCCATCGACAGCACCAGTGTTTATCCGCGGCAGGTGGTCAAGCGCGCCCTGGCTCACAACGCCGCAGCGCTGATCCTGTGCCACAACCACCCATCGGGCAACACCGACCCCAGTCAGGCCGACCGAATGCTGACCAAGCGCCTGCAAGAGGCGTTGGAGCTGATTGATGTGCGAGTGCTCGACCATTTCATCATTGGGGATGGTGATCCGCTGTCCATGGCCGAGTACGGCTGGATGTAGCGGGGTGTAAGGCGCTGGGAGCGAGCTTTTGTGGCGAGGGAGCTTGCTCCCGCTGGGCTGCGTAGCGGCCCCAAAGATCTTGTGAGCGCTGCGCACTCAAGCGGGAGCAAGCTCCCTCGCCACAAAAGCCGCTCCCATGGTTTCTACTTGATGCTGACCTTCGAATAGTCCTGCCGGCCAAACGGGCTTGCCGAGTAACCCTGCACATCTTTGCGCGTCAACGCGAAAGCAGTCGGGTGCGCCAAAGGCAGCCACAGCGCCTGCTGCTGAATCTGCGCCTGGGCCTGTTCGTAGAGCTTGGTGCGCACACCTTGCTCGCTGGTGGTCTTGCCAGCGCTGATCAGCTTGTCCAGGTCCTGGTTGCAGTAACGGGCGAAGTTAGTCCCGGATTTGACCGCGGCGCAGGAAAACTGCGGCGTGAGGAAGTTGTCCGGGTCGCCGTTGTCGCCGGCCCAGCCCATGAACAGCAGGTCATGCTCGCCGGCCTTGGCGCGACGGATCAGTTCGCCCCATTCGATCACCCGGATTTCAGCTTGAATGCCGATTTCCGCCAAGTCGGATTGCAGCAGTTGCGGGCCGAGGCTCGGGTTGGGGTTCAGCAAACTGCCGGAAGGGCGGGTCCAGATGGTGGTCTGGAAACCGTCCTTGAGCCCGGCCTTGGCCATCAATGCCTTGGCCTTTGCCACGTCGTGCGGATAACCCGGCAAGCCTTTGGCGTAGCTCCAGGTGTTAGGCGGGTAAGGACCGTTCGCCGCTTCGGCGGTGTCTTCGAACACGGCCTTGATGTAGTTGGCCTTGTCGAAGGCGAGGTTGATCGCCTGGCGGACTTCGGGCTTGTCCAGCGGTGGATGCTGACTGTTGATGCCGACGAATGCGGTCATGAAGGCGTCAGTCTTTTCCACTTTCAGCGCTGGTTCTTGCCGCGCGGCCACCACATCCAGAGGCTTGGGCGACAGGGCGATCTGGCACTCGTTGCGGCGCAATTTCTGCAAGCGCACGTTGGCGTCCGGGGTAATCGCGAAGATCAACGGGTCCACCGACGGCTTGCCGCCGAAGTAGTCGCGGTTGGCCTTGTAGCGAATCGCCACGTCTTTCTGGAAGCGCGTAAAGATGAACGGGCCACTGCCGATCGGCTGGCTGTTGAGCTGCTCCGGGGTGCCGGCCTTCATCAACTGGTCGGCGTATTCGGCCGAATAGATCGACGCGAAGCCCATGGTCAGGGTCGCAAGGAAGGTCGAGTCCGGATGATCGAGGGTGAAGCGCACGGTCAGCGGATCGAGGGCGTCGATCTTTTTGATCAGCGCCGGCAGTTGCATCGACTGCGCGTGCGGGAAGCCACTTTGGGCGACTTTGTGCCACGGGTTGGCCGGGTCGAGCTGGCGGTCGAAGCTGAACTTCACGTCTTCGGCGCTCAAGTCGCGAGTCGGGCTGAAGTACTCGGTTTTGTGGAATTTTACTTGTGGATGCAATTTGAAGACGTAGCTCAGGCCGTCGGGCGTGACTTCCCAGCTATCCGCTAGGCTGGCGACCACTTTGCCGCTGGCTGTATCGAAGTTCACCAAAGTGTTCATCAGCACATCGGCCGAGGCATTGGTGGTAGTCAGCGAGTTGTATTGCACCACGTCGAACCCTTCGGGGCTGGCCTCGGTGCAGACGGTGAGGGCGGCGGCGTGGGCCAGCGGGCTCAGCAGCAGGGGGCAAGCAAGAGGGGGAGTGCAGCGAGGCGCATGGTCGGATTCCTTTACAGATCGAAGGCCCATCTGCAAGTGCAGTCTGGAAAAGGCCTACCCTAGTGGGCTCTTTTGCAAATGACTATCCCCTTTTTCATTTTGGGGGGACTATAGGCGCCAGTTTTGGTTGTGCGGTGGATGAGGAAACCTTCGAATTGGCGTGTTGGCCGATGCTCTGCGACGAGCGGTCACCATCGACGATAGCCTTTGTCCAAGGCGCTCGTGGCCAGGAAAATGGGCTTTTTGTGAATTCATCGCACACTGAATGTTGTTGCTCTGAGGTCTTTCTGGTATAAAGCAGCGCTCTTTTC
Source organism: Pseudomonas sp. 10S4 (assembly GCF_034344865.1). NCBI lineage: Bacteria > Pseudomonadati > Pseudomonadota > Gammaproteobacteria > Pseudomonadales > Pseudomonadaceae > Pseudomonas > Pseudomonas sp. 10S4. Next base: position 1,551,927 of record NZ_CP133774.1, on the reverse strand, counting down.
TAGGGGCCCGGTTCCTTCACTGTAGGTGTAGCCGGTAAGACCTCTAAAGAAACGCGGCGCCTGGCGCCAAATGACTGAGAGATTAAGCGGCCAACCCATGCCGGGTTGGGCATGTGGTTTTAGAGGGCTGAGGCATGTCGAGAGTATGTCAAGTTACCGGTAAGGGTCCGGTGACTGGGAATAACATTTCCCACGCAAACAACAAAACCCGTCGTCGTTTCCTGCCGAACCTGCAGCATCACCGCTTCTGGGTTGAAGAAGAGAAACGTTTCGTGCGTCTGCGCGTATCTGCCAAAGGCATGCGTATTATCGACAAGCGTGGCATCACTGTCGTGCTGGCCGAAATCCGCAAAGCCGGCAAGATCTAAGGGAGCTAATCATGCGTGAATTGATTCGTTTGATTTCGAGCGCCGGTACTGGTCACTTCTACACTACCGACAAAAACAAGCGTACTACTCCGGACAAAATCGAGATCAAGAAATTTGATCCGGTTGTTCGTAAGCACGTGATCTACAAGGAAGGCAAAATCAAGTAATTGATTTTTCCGACTTATGAAAAAGGCCCGTATCGCGAGATACGGGCCTTTTTTGTTGCCTGTGGGTTATGCGTTGCCTGTCAGGATGCCTTCGCGGGCAAGCCTCGCTCCTACAGGGGATCGCGTATGACCTGTAGGAGCGAGCGGTGCGACGATTCGACTTGCCCGCGAAGAGGCCGGCCCAGACAACAAAAATCTTTAGGCCTTCTGTTCAAACACCACATAAATCTTGCGGCACGCCTCCAGCACTTCCCACGTACCCCGGAAGCCCGCCGGAATGACAAAGCGATCACCCGCCCGTAGCGTTTTGCTGTTGCCATCGTTATCGCGCAGCACCGACACGCCCTGAACAATCTCGCAGTATTCATGCTCGGTGTAATTCACCAGCCACTGGCCAATTTCGCCTTCCCACACGCCGGCGCTCATCTGGCCGCACGGGCTGTTGTAGTGGTTGTACACCGCTTGCTCTGGGTCGCCCTTGAGGACTTTTGCCGGGTCTGGCCGATAGCGATCAGGCTGCGTGGTGGCTTGGCTGAAGTCGACGACATCCTGGATATTCATTGTTGTAATTCCCCGTGATTGCGGCGCGATGGCTGAAAAGACCCAAAGTCTATGTTTATTAAAATGAACACTGCAAGGCCGTTTGCCGACCTTGTGTCAAATATATTGATACAACCCCGGCCACTGGTTTAGGGTGGCAGGTGCCTTGGGCCGATAGCAGGCTGGCCGGGCAGAATTCCTGACAGCACCCGCGAAGAACGCGGGGCACTCGTATTCAACAAGAGGAGGACACTCGTATGACCACCCTGACTCGTGCCGACTGGGAACAACGGGCTCGCGATCTGAAGATCGAAGGCCGCGCCTATATCAATGGCGAATACACCGATGCCGTCTCCAGTGAGACCTTCGAGTGCATCAGCCCGGTCGATGGCCGTCTGCTGGGCAAGATCGCCAGCTGTGACGCCGCCGATGCCCAGCGCGCTGTGGAAAACGCCCGCGCCACCTTCAATTCCGGCGCGTGGTCGCGCCTGGCGCCGACCAAACGCAAAGCCACCATGATCCGTTTCGCCGGCCTGCTGAAACAGCACGCCGAAGAGCTGGCCCTGCTTGAAACCCTGGACATGGGCAAGCCGATCAGCGATTCCCTGTACATCGACGTTCCCGGCGCGGCGCAAGCCTTGAGCTGGAGCGGTGAAGCCATCGACAAGATCTACGACGAAGTCGCCGCTACCCCGCACGATCAGTTGGGTCTGGTGACCCGTGAGCCGGTGGGTGTGGTCGCAGCCATCGTGCCGTGGAACTTCCCGTTGATGATGGCCTGCTGGAAACTCGGCCCGGCGCTGTCCACCGGTAACTCGGTGGTCCTCAAGCCGTCTGAAAAATCGCCGCTGACCGCCATCCGCATCGCCGCACTGGCGGTTGAAGCCGGTATCCCGAAAGGCGTGCTGAACGTCCTGCCAGGTTATGGCCACACCGTCGGCAAGGCCCTGGCCCTGCACAACGACGTGGACACCCTGGTGTTCACCGGTTCGACCAAGATCGCCAAGCAACTGCTGATCTACTCCGGCGAATCGAACATGAAACGCGTCTGGCTCGAAGCCGGCGGCAAGAGCCCGAACATCGTGTTCGCCGATGCCCCAGACCTGCAAGCCGCCGCTGAGTCGGCTGCCGGCGCCATCGCCTTCAACCAGGGCGAGGTCTGCACCGCCGGTTCGCGTCTGCTGGTCGAGCGTTCGATCAAGGACACCTTCCTGCCGCTGGTGATCGCAGCGTTGAAAACCTGGAAGCCGGGCAACCCGCTGGACCCGGCGACCAACGTTGGCGCTCTGGTGGACACCCAGCAGATGAACACCGTGTTGTCCTACATTGAATCCGGTCACACCGACGGCGCCAAACTGGTGGCTGGCGGCAAGCGCATTCTTCAGGAAACCGGTGGCACCTACGTTGAGCCGACGATTTTCGACGGCGTGAGCAACGCGATGAAAATCGCCCAGGAAGAAATCTTTGGCCCGGTGTTGTCGGTCATTGCTTTCGACACCGCCGAGGAAGCTATCCAGATCGCCAACGACACGCCATACGGCTTGGCCGCTGCGGTGTGGACCAAAGACATTTCCAAGGCTCACCTGACCGCCAAGGCACTGCGCGCTGGTAGCGTTTGGGTCAACCAGTACGACGGCGGCGACATGACTGCACCGTTCGGTGGTTTCAAGCAGTCGGGCAACGGTCGCGACAAGTCGCTGCACGCGTTCGACAAATACACCGAACTGAAGGCGACCTGGATCAAGTTGTAAGCCAGTGACGGAGCCCGGTAGTCAATCGGGCTCCTGATCGACGCAGATCCCTTGTGGGAGCGGGCTTGCTCGCGAAGGCGCCGTAACAGCCAACGATGATGTTGGATGTGATGGCCTCTTCGCGAGCAAGCCCGCTCCCACATTTGCTTTGTGTTGCCTGAATAATAATATCCACAGGAGTGTGGAACATGCGTTGGGCGACTTATTTCGCCGTGTTGGCGTCTGTCTTGAGTGTCGGGCTGGCCCTGGGTGTCAGCATGCCGCTGGTGTCGTTTCGCCTGGAAAACTGGGGCTACGGTTCGTTCGCGATTGGTGTGATGGCGGCCATGCCAGCCATCGGTGTGCTGCTGGGGGCGAAGATCTCCAGCCACCTGGCGGTGCGTTTCGGTACGGCCAACCTGATGCGTCTGTGCCTGTGGGCCGGGGCGGTGTCCATCGGTTTGCTGGCGCTGCTACCGAGTTATCCGATCTGGCTGGTGTTGCGGTTGATGATCGGGGTGATCCTGACCCTCGTCTTCATCCTCGGCGAAAGCTGGATCAACCAACTGGTGGTCGAGAAATGGCGCGGGCGACTGGTGGCGCTGTATGGCAGCAGCTATGCGTTGAGCCAACTGGGCGGGCCGTTGCTGTTGGGCGCGCTGGGCACCGAGCAGGATTACGGTTTTTGGGTCGGCGTCGGTTTACTGCTGACGGCACCGTTGCTGTTGCTGGGCCGTAGCGGTGCACCGAGCAGCGAAGCCAGCAGCGTGACCTTCGGCGATTTGCTGAATTTCTGCCGGGGCTTGCCGGCGATTGCCTGGGCGGTGTCGCTGTTCGCCGCGTTCGAAGCGATGATCCTGACGTTGTTGCCAGTGTATTGCCTGCGACAGGGCTTCACCGCAGAGATCGCCTTGGCGATGGTCAGCACCGTGGTGGTCGGCGATGCCTTGCTGCAACTGCCCATCGGTGCGCTGGCGGATCGACTGTCCCGGCGGACGTTGTTCACCGGGTGCGCCGTGGTCCTGCTGCTGTCGAGCCTGGCGATTCCGCTGCTGATCGATACGTTGTTGATCTGGCCGCTGTGGGTGCTGTTCGGTGCGAGTGCCGGTGGTTTGTTTACCTTGTCGCTGATCCTGATCGGCGAGCGCTATCGCGATGATGCGCTGGTGCGGGCCAATGCCCACATTGCGCAGCTATGGGGGATTGGCTGCCTGATCGGGCCATTGGCGGCCGGGGCCGGCAGTCAGTGGATCAGCGGGCATGCGTTGCCGTTGCTGATGGCGGTCGGGGCGTTGGGGTTGGTGATTTTGCTGATGCGCCAAGGCGCGTTTGGCGCGGTGGCCGAACCCGCCTGAAAACCTGTGGGAGCGGGCTTGTGTGGCGAGGGGGCTTGTCGGAACGCCGCATCGCCCCGTTCGGCTGCGCAGCAGTCGTAAAACCATTCACCGCGATTTTTCTGGCGGATGATGTCGCCAGTTTGGGGGCCGCTTCGCAGCCCAACGGGGCAAGCCCCTCGCCACAATGGATTGAAGCCTACTGGTTACAACATCCGCTCCAGGCCCACGGTAGTGCTCATCCACGCATTGAACCGTCGCCACCAATTCCCCGGTTCCTTGGTCAATGTGTGCAGTTTGCCGTTGTCTTCGGTGACCCAGACGAGCTGGCCGTTTTCCAGTTTTACCTCATAACTCAGCGGCGGCGCCATGCCTTGCACGGCCAGTTCACGCAAGCGCGCGGCCAGCTCCGGGCTGTCAACCAGCACGCCGACTTCGGTGTTCCAGAGCACCGAACGCGGATCGAAGTTAAATGAGCCGATGAAGGATTTTTGCTGGTCGAAGATCATCGCCTTGCTGTGCAGGCTCGAATCCGAGCCCTGATAGGCCGAGCGCCGGAACAGATGCGGACTACTGCCACCACCGGCGCCGGGCTGGCGCCGCAGTTCGAACAGCTTCACGCCGTGCTCCAGCAACGCCTTGCGATACGGCGCATAACCGCCGTGCACCGCCGGTACATCGGTGGCTTCCAGCGAGTTGGTCAGCAAACTCACCGAGACCCCGGCATCGGCGCGGCCGGTCAGGTACACCAGCCCCGGTTGGCCAGGCACAAAGTAGGCGGAAATCATGATCAGCTCTTTGCTGACGCCGTTGAGCTCAGGTGCCAACTGCGTGGTCAGCAATAACCGCGGGTCGGGTTCGCCCTTGGCCAGCACCTTGCTCGGTGCATCCCACAGTGCCTGGTTCCAGGCCCAGATCAGCTCCTGGCGCCAGATGTCCATGCGCGGATGCCTGGTATAGGTCATCAGTTGCCGATACAGCGCGTGATTCTGTTTGCGGGTCTCCTCCAGGGATTCTTCCAGGCGCGTACGGGTGTTTTGCAGGTCCTTGGCCGTCGGTTTGCTTGAGAGAAATTCGTCGATCGGCTTGCTCAGGGCGCTGTTCCAATACTGGTCGAAACTGTGGCCGAGCTGCTCAGCCACCGGCCCGACGCTGAGCATGTCGATGTCGGTGAAATTCAGGTTGGGCTCGGCATCGAAATACTCATCGCCCAGATTGCGTCCGCCGACGATGGCCGCGCTGTTGTCCGCTAGCCACAGCTTGTTGTGCATGCGCCGGTGTTGCAGCGACAGGTTGAACAACCGGCCCATGTTTCGCGTCACGCCGGTACTGCGGCCCAGTTGCAGCGGGTTGAACAGACGGATCTGAATCTGCGGGTGTGCCGCCAGGGTTGCAATGATTTGGTCCAGACCATCGCTGGTGGTGTCATCGAGCAGGATCCGCACCCGCACGCCGCGATCTGCAGCCTGGAGCAATTCCTCCACCAGCATGCGGGTGCTGATGCCGTCGTGGACGATGTAGTACTGCAAATCGAGGCTGGTCTGTGCGTTGCGGATCAACTCGGCGCGAGCCATGAAGGCTTCGGTGCTGTTGGAAAGCAGGCGGAAGCCCGATTGCCCTTGATGGGGCGCGGCCAGGGCCTGGATTGAGCGACCGAAGGCCGAGTTGCCCACCGGCAATGCCTGGCTGGGCTCACGCGAGACGTCGAGGCTTGCACAGCCATTGAGCAGCAAGGCGAGTAACAGAACGAAGGGTAGGGTCGGACTGACTCTCAAATCGGATCGTCTCGGGTTTGGGTAACGGCCGAAGTATGGCACGGCCAGAGAATTCGTCGTGTTCAAGAGAAATGGTTGGGGTAGATCGTCAGATTCCTCCCGATGAACCTGAAGAGGCTACAGCATCTGCTGAAAATTCCGATCTGTAACGCCTCGTCGTCCTACATAAAAGTCCTACAAAAAACGGAATGATCGCCAGGCATTTGGAGTGGAAGAAAAGAGTGATCTTTCCTTGCGCGGCATCTGCATCAATGTCCCAACCATTTCACAGGTAAGTGATGATGAAAAAGTTCTATTTGAGCAGCGTCCTGGCTGTTGCGTTGACCCCCTTTGCCGCTCAGGCAAACAGCGTTGACCTGACGGTCACCGGTACGGTTGTCCCGACCTCGTGTATTCCTGCCTTTGCCGGCGGCAACAATGTTGACCTGGGTCGTATCCTCTCCGGCAACCTGAGCCCGAGCGCACAAAACAACTTGCCGCCTCGGGATATCACTCTGAAAATCGCGTGCGATGCACCGGCTGCGGTGGAAATTGCGGTCACCGATAACCGTGGCGCCACCAAGGTACCGGGTCTGACCTTTAACGGTCGCACCAACGATGACCTTTACTATGGCCTGGGCAGCACCCAAGGCGTAGGGATTGGTGGCTTCGGTCTGTTGGTCGGTCAACCGTTGACCGATGGGGTCTCGCAAACGTTCCTGGTGCGCTCGCCGGCCAACCCGGTGTGGCGTGTCCCGGTCAGTGGGTTGGTATCCAACGCGCCGATCTCCTACTCCTGGGGGCCGAGCGCAGCGACCGGTCCAGCGGCTGCACGCTTGCACACCTTCCCGATGAAAGTGGCAGCGTCGATTCGACCTACCGCTGACCTGCCGCCCACCACCGACGAGTTCAAACTCGACGGCTCGGTTACGTTCGATGTGTTCTACCTCTGAGCCGTCGCACTCGCTGCGTTATTAAGCTCTGACCCTGACCAATTGACGGGGTTCGCCTGGCGCGAACCAGGGCATTTGTTCGACTGAAAAAACCGCCGTGGTCAGGTTTTACTGCGTCACGGGCATCGGTCGAAGCTGTGTTTGCGGCGTCGGTCGATGCCTCCTGGAGAACCTCATGCATTCCCTGAAACCCTCGCAGGTGCTCGGCGCCGTTGCCGCGTTGTGCCTGTCGTTTACGCACGTGAGCCTGCATGCCGCCGGCATGGTCCCGGAAACGCCGGTCGTAGTGATCGATCAGGCGTTGGGCGAGGCCATGCTCAACGTCAGAAACTCTGATGAGCTGCCAGCGTTGCTCTACAGCTCCATCGAACATATTGCCGAGGATGATGAACCGCTGCTGGTGCTGAACCCGCCAGTGGCGCGGGTTGAGCCCGGCAAGAGCCAGCAAGTGCGGTTTATTATGACCAGTACCAAGCCGCTGGAAACCGAGCGGCTCAAACGCGTGGTGTTCGAGGGCATCAAGCCCCGGCAAGACGCGAATGGCGCCCACGTCAGCCTGGGCGTGCGGCAAAACATTCCGGTCATTTTGCGTCCGGCCAATCTGCCCGTGGATCGCATGCCATGGAAGCAATTGGTCTGGTTGGTCGCCGGCAACCAGATCAAGGTGAGTAACCCGAGCCCGTATGTGGTGAGGTTGGCGAAATCCGCGAATCTGATCCCCGGCGGCGCCACTCTCGATCTGGGGCGCACCTACGTTCTGCCCGGCGAGGTCTTGACCCTGGCCGCGTCCTCGACGCTGGGCACCCATGTCCGACTGTTTCCCGCGACGACTTACGGCTTTGCGGTGGACAGTTACGATGCGCCGCTGAGCTTGCCGTAGTGCTTCGTTGCAGCGTTGCCCGTCGACTTTCGCTTCGTTTGGTCAGTGGCATTGTCCTAGTCATCGTGACCCTGGAAAAAGCCTGGGGCGAGACGTTCACCGAGTTCGATGGCTCGGTGCTTGAGGCGCGGGGTATTGACCCGGGTGTCGCCGAACATTTCCGCGCCGCACCACGTTTTCAGGCTGGTCGCAGCCGAGTGCTCTTGCAGGTCAATGGCACGACGTCGGGGCAAGTGTTGGCGACGTTTGATGAGCAAGGGCAGCTGTGCCTTGACGCTAACCTGCTCGATCACGCTGCCATTGTCGCCCCCCCGGATGTGCCCGAACGTGCCGATGTTGCGCAGTGTTTGCGGGCTGTCGATGCCTTGTTCGGAGCGCAAGTGCGACTTGATCCGGGCCTGCAACAGGTGTCGTTGCTAGTGCCCACCGATTTGCTGCTCACGCGGGGTCCCCGGCAAAGGTCCTGGGTCTCGGGGGCGCGGCGGGTTTGCTGAACTATGACGCGCTGGTGGTCTCAAGCTCGACTCAGGGGCAATCCAGCCAATTTCGGAACCTGGGTACCGAACTGGGGTTCAACGCAGGGGACTGGGTGGTGCGCAGCCGGCAAAACTACACCTCGTTTGATGGCGTGGAGCGCTTCGAACACCTGTATACCCAGGCCTCTCACACCCTGGAGCGCTACCAGGCTACGGTGCAACTTGGCCAGCTCAACATGAACTCACCGCTGTTCGCCGGGGAGCCATTTACCGGTGTGCAGATCCTGCCGGAAACGGCCCTGGCTCGACGCAGTAGCGAAGGTCTGGGGACCGGGACGGCGGTCGAAGGGTTGGCCTTTTCGCCTTCGCGTGTCGAGGTGCGTCAGAGCGGTGTGGTGATTTACACCATCGTGGTTCCCGCGGGGCCGTTTACGCTCCGTGACTTACCGTTGCTCAGCTATCAGTTAGACATCGAGGTCACTGTTTTTGAAGAGAATGGGGAGCAGCGGCAAATCCGCGTTCCGGCCGCCAACCTACGCCCCGCCACGGTAGGCGCCCAGCCCGGCTATGTTTTTTCGGCGGGCAAGGTTCGACGATTCACCTTTGATGATCGACCTGCACCGACTTTTCTGGCCGCGAGCAAAGACTGGCAATGGGCGACAGACACTCGGTTCAGCTCCGGGCTGATGGGTGCCAGCGACTATCAGTCCCTGGGCTGGGGCGTGCAGCACGCGTTGGCTCGCGGGACTGTGGCGAGTTTTCAACATTTGAGTTCGCGCACGCCAACGTCGGCGAGTGGTCAGGAACTTCAAGCGACCTTCAGCACAACGTTAGGCCCGAGTTGGTCCGCTAGCTTGACGATGAGCCAGCGTAATGAGGCATTTCGAACCCTCGCAGACACCGGGCTAGAGGCGCAGGCTCAGGACCCTTATGGCCGCGCCGAGCGTCAGTGGGGGCTTCGTTGAGTCATTCCAGCCGACAATGGGGCGCGTTCACCGGGACACTGGCGCGTTATGCCTTGGATGAGGGCCAGGACCGTTCGCGGATCAGCGCATCTTGGTCGCGGGTCTTCTCAGGGGCCAATCTGTCGTTGAGCGTGCAGCACGAAAGCGGCGGCAACCTGCCCGGTGCACGCGGGACTGGCGCGTACGTCACCCTCGGTTTGCCGCTGGGGAAAAACCGCCACGTGAACGCCTACAGCCGTCACGACAACGTGCGCGGGCTGCGCACCGGCGCCAGCTATAACGAGCAGGTCAGCGATACCCTGGCTTACCGCCTTGGTGCGGAACGTTCCAATACCGGTCAAATGGACATGAACGCGAGGCTCAGTGTGTTGCCGCGTTACACCAGTGTCGACCTCGGTTATTCCCGTAGCGGCGCTGGTGCTACGAGCTACGACCTCGCGCTGCGCGGTGGCCTGGCCATTCATGATGAGGGCCTGACACCGTCACCCTATCCGCTGCGTGACACCTTTGGCCTGCTCAAGGTTGGCGATGCTGCCGGGATAAAGGTCAGCACGCCGCAAGGCCCGGTCTGGACGGATGGCGGTGGGCGTGCAGTGGCTGCGAGCCTGCCGGCCTACCAGACCAGTCGTATCGAAATCGACACCGTCAGCCTGCCCCGTCACCTTGACGTGCTCAACGGCTATCAAGAGGTCGAGGCCGGGCATGGCGCAGTTCCGCGACTGGACTTCAGCGTGGGCTCGGTACGCCGGTTGATGCTCCACGTGCGTACAGCCGAGGGTGACTGGGTGCCCAAAGGCGCATCGGTTTTTGGTGACCAGGGCGAGTACCTGACCAGCGTGGTGGACGCCGGCCTGGTGTACCTGGCCGATGCACCTGACAAGGTTCGGTTGCAGGTGTTGCTGACCGATGACCAGCCCTGCCATCTGGAACTCGACACCGCCGCGCTTCCTGAAGCATCCATGCCTTACGAAACCGCCGAGGTGGTGTGCCGGGCGGGATAGACGACGCTCATTCAGTCTTCATCAGTCGGCGAGCGTCTCCGCCAAGAGTTTGATTGCCGCGGCGCCGACCTTGCGTACCGCGTCTTCGACCTGCGGTGTTGGCTTGGCGGCGTAGTTCATCCGCAGGCAATTTCGGTACTTGCCCGAGGCCGAAAAGATGCTGCCGACGGCAATCTGTACGCCTTGATCGTGCAGCGCACGATTCAGTTTCAACGTGTCGAAGCCTTCCGGCAGCTCGACCCACAGCATGAAACTGCCCTGGGGTCGACTGGCCCGGGTGCCGGCGGGGAAGTAGCGCGTGACCCAATCGATCATCACATCGCGATTGCGTTGGTACTGGGTGCGCATCCGCCGTAGATGCGGCTCGAAATGCCCGCCCTTGAGGAAGTCGGCGATGGCGATTTGGGCTTGCGGCGCCGTGGAGCCGGTGCTGATGTATTTCATATGCAGCAACCGCTCAAGATAACGGCCGGGTGCCACCCAGCCGATGCGCAATCCCGGCGCCAGTGTCTTGGAAAAGGAGCTGCAAAGCAGGACGCGGCCGTCCTCGTCGAAAGATTTGATCGTGCGTGGACGCGGGTAGGTGTAGGCCAGTTCGCCATACACATCGTCTTCGATGATCGCCACATCGAAGCGCTGTGCCAGGTTCAACAACGCGCGTTTACGCGCCTCCGGCATGATGTAGCCTAAGGGGTTGTTGCAGTTGGGGGTCAACTGTATGGCCTTGATCGGCCATTGTTCCAGGGCCAGTTCCAGCGCCTCGAGGCTGATGCCGGTGATCGGGTCGGTGGGGATTTCCAGGGCTTTCATGCCCAGGCCCTTGAGGGTTTGCATGGCGCCGTGAAAGCTTGGCGAATCCACCGCGACGATGTCGCCGGGCGAACAGATGGAGCGAATGCTGGTGGACAGGGCTTCGTGGCAACCGGTGGTCACCACCAAGTCGGCGGCGCTCAATTGGCAGCCGGAATCGAGCATCAGTCGGGCGATCTGTTCGCGCAGTTCGAGGTTGCCGTGGATGTTGTCGTAATACAGGCCGGGCATATCCTGGCGTCGACAGATCTGCGCGAGCCCGCGCAGCAGCGGTTTCATGGTCGGCGTGGTGATGTCTGGCATGCCGCGGCCCAGTTGCACCACGTCTTTGCGTGGCACGGCGCGGATCAATTCCAGCACCTGATCCCATTGGGAAATATCCACCGGGCGTTGCGCCGGGCGGCCAACGGCGGGCAGTTCCGGCAGATCGCGGCTGACCGGCACGAAATAACCGGATTTGGGTTTCGGTGTCGCCAACCCGCCGTCTTCGAGCACCCGATAGGCCTGCTGCACCGTGCTCAGGCTGACCCCGTGTTCGACACTCAACGCCCGCACTGAGGGTAGCCGGTCGCCGGGACGATAGAAGCCCTGTTCGATACGCGTGCCGAGCAATTCGGCGAGATTGACGTAAAGGGTCATGGCACTGCCTCGATACAGGTGATTCGGTTAACCCATACAGATGGGGCAAAAATACAGGATTCAGAGGGCTGAACAGTAATCTGTATTGAATTAATACAGATGCTTTGAATCTGTAATGCTTTTTGTCGCCCACGCATCATGAAAGCTCTGGCTACCCAAGTAAACAGGAGCAATCAAAATGAACGGCTTGAGCGATGTGCGGCTGACGTTACACAGTCAGGAACTGACGGCAGGGCAAATCAACGGCACCCGTGAGGCGTGCCTGCGCAACGCGCCGTCCTGCCTTGGTCGCTGGGGTCTGTTCTGGCATCGTCTGCACACGCGCCGGGTGCTGCTGAGCCTGTCCCCGGAGCAGCTCAGGGATGTCGGGTTGAGTCGGGAGCAGGCGTTGGAGGAGGGGCTTAAACCCTTCTGGAGGATCTGATAGCGACGGTGTTCTTTCGGCCCATTCGCGAGCAAGCCCGCTCCCACAGGGGATCAGCGGTAGGCACGCATCTTGTGCGCGCCAGAGATCAAATAATGAAATGGCTCCCCCGCCGCCCCCTGTGATCACCCACTAAGCTTTCACAGGGGGCTCATCGGAGACCGTTGCCATGAACAAAGTAGCTGTTGTCGCCATCGATCTGGGAAAACACACCTTTCATCTGCATGCACAAGATGATCGTGGTCATGAGCTTTACCGCAAAAAGTTTAATCGGGCGGCGCTCATCCAGCATCTGGCCAATCTCGACCCCTGCACCGTTGCGATGGAAGCTTGCGGCGGAGCCCACTTCATGGCGCAGGAAGTCTCAAGACTGGGGCATATACCCAAACTCATTGCTCCGCATCTCGTGCGTCCGTATGTGAAAAGCAACAAGAACGACTTCGCTGATGCCGAAGCGATCTGCGAGGCTGCAACTCGTCCAACAATGCGCTTTGTGCCGCCTAAGAATCAGGCTCAGCAGGCGCTGGCCATGCTCAACTCGACACGTGATTCGTTCATCAAAGAACGTACTGCTACCGTCAATCGGATTCACGCAGCCCTCCTGGAAGTCGGAATCAGCTTGGCCCCAGGCTTCAAGTCCATCAAAGATCTTCCAGCGCTGCTTGAAGCGCATCCACTTCCCGATTCCATCAAAAAACTACTGACCAGGCTGCGTGAGCACTTCAATTACTTGCACGAGCAGGTCAAGGCTTTGGATAAGGAAGTGGAGTGCCAAGCCGCTGAAGATGATCTGGCTGTTCGCTTGATGACGATGCCGTGTGTCGGCCCGATCACCTCCAGCGTCCTGGCTGCCGAGTTGGGCGATGGCAAACAGTTCAAGTGCGGCCGAGGCTATTCGGCCTCGATCGGGCTAGTGCCCAAACAACACTCCACGGGCGGAAAAACCGTACTTTTAGGCATCAGCAAGCGGGGTGACCGAAACCAGAGACGCCTGCTGATCCAGTGTGCCCGCGTCTATCTGATGCAGTTGGATCGACAGAAAGGAGCGCTGGCGGACTGGGTCCGACGGCTATGGGACAACCATCACTCCAATCATGTGGTCTGCGCACTGGCCAACAAACTGGCGAGAATCGCCTGGGCGATTGCAGCACACCACACCGAATTCGATGCGGGGCCAGGCGCGATGAACGCCTGACCCCGCTGTCACCCGAGCACCACCCACCTGGTTTGCGATGCTGGATAACAGATGACGTGAACGGCCAACCGGCCTGACGAAAACCCTGAGCTCCCACACGGCTGAAAGGCCGTCCAAGTAATTAGGATCGCCGGGCATCGATTCTCATCAAGGCGCGAATGGACCAACCTCCACTCAGACGCCGGATAGATGAAAGCAAGCCAAACACATCATCAAAAACAGTATTGCAGAAAAGGGGGGAACCATAGATGTGGGAGCGGGCTTGCTCGCGAAGGCGTCAGTAGTCGCACTATCAAACCAACTCTTTAAGCCGATGCCACAACATCCCCAACGCCAGCAACGGCGAACGCAAATGCCGGCCGCCAGGAAAGGTGATATGCGGCACCTGCGCAAACAGATCAAACCCACCACTGTGCTGGCCGCTGATGGCTTCGGCCAGCAACTGGCCCGCCAAATGCGTGGCATTCACCCCGTGACCGGAATAGGCCTGGGCGTAATACACATTCGGCTGGTCCTTGAGCCGGCCGATCTGCGGCAGGCGATTGGCGCCGATGCCGATCATGCCACCCCATTGATAGTCGATCTTCACCCCGGCGAGTTGCGGGAACACCTCCAGCATCTTCGGCCGCATATACGCGGCGATGTCTTTCGGGTCTCGTCCTGAGTAATGGCAGGCCCCACCGAACAGCAAGCGTCGATCCGCCGAGAGTCGGTAGTAATCCAGTGCCACGCGCTGGTCGCAAACCGCCATGTTCTGCGGCAACAACGCGTGAGCCTGTGTTTCGCTCAACGGTTCGGTGGCGATGATGTAACTGCCGGCCGGCAGCACTTTGCCGCTGAGTTCGGGGTTGAGGTCATTGAGGTAAGCGTTGCAACCCAGTACCAGGGTCTTGGCGCGGACCGAGCCCTGGGCGGTGTGAACCTTCACTTCGGTGCCGTAATCGATGCGGGTGACCGCCGACTGTTCGAACAGTTTTGCCCCCAATTGCTGCGCGGCCGCCGCTTCGCCAAGCGCCAGGTTAAGCGGATGCAAATGCCCGGAGCCCATGTCGATCAAGCCACCCACGTAACGGTCGGAGCCGACCACCGAATGCATTTCATTGGCTTGCAGCAGTCGGGTTTCGTAGCGATAACCGAGGCCGCGCAGCTCTTCGGCATCTTCGGCAAAGCCTTCGAGGTCGCGGGGCTTGTTGGCGAGGTCGCAGTAGCCCCAGGTCAGATCGCAGGGGATCTGAAAACGCTCGACCCGTTGTCGGACGATTTCCACCGCTTCCAGGCCCATGAGTTTCATATGACGCACGCCGTCGGCACCGATGATGTTGGCGAACTGATCAAGTCCATGGCCGACGCCACGAATCAATTGCCCGCCGTTACGCCCACTGGCCCCCCAGCCGATTTTGTGCGCCTCCAGCAGCACCACGCTGAGTCCGCGTTCAGCCAGTTCGAGCGCGGTGTTCAACCCGGAGAACCCGCCGCCGACCACGCACACATCCGCCATCAACTCGCCCTGAAGCCCCGGATGATCGGGCTGCGGCAGGCTGCTGGCGGCGTAATAAGAGGCGGCGTGGCGGTGATTCGGGGCCGGTTGCTGAACACGGGCGTTCATGTGCGTCATCCAGAGGCGTGTGTTTGAAAAAGTTGACGGAGCATAAGCCGGACCTTCCGGCACGGGCAACACTGGTCGGTTGCTGCTGTCTGGATCGGGGCTTTTGCGTCAGAATCCCGGTCTATTCCGCTTTTGGTCACCGCTTCGATGAGCTGCAACAGTCAGAAAATTCGTACCTTGCGCCAGCAGATCCCCTCGTTCGAGTGCGTGCCTGGCTGCCATGACTGCTGTGGGCCGGTGACCACTTCGCCGGAAGAAATGTCCCGTCTGCCGCGCAAGACCCGCGCCGAGCAGGATGCGGCGATGGATGAGTTGAACTGCGTGCACCTGGGGCCACAGGGCTGCACCGTGTATGACGAGCGGCCGCTGATCTGCCGATTGTTCGGCACCACCAAGACCTTGCCATGCCCCAATGGGCGCGGGCCGGTGGAGCTGATTCATCCGCGGGTGGAGAAGCAGATTCATGAGTACATGGCTTCGACGCGGCAGGTGTTGGTTTAACGGTTGTGTTCATTCAGCCAGACCGCATCGACGCCATCGCGAGCAAGCTCGCGATGGCGCCCGTTCAGGCGACTTGATCTCAATCCGGAATCGGCAAACTCAAACTCTCTTTCACCTCTTCCATCACGATATAGCTCTTGGATTCGCGCACATGCGGCAGTTTGAGCAAGATATCGCCCAGCAATTTGCGATACGAAGCCATCTCCGAAATCCGCGCTTTCACCAGGTAGTCGAAATCCCCTGACACCAAATGGCACTCCAGCACGTGAGGCAGCTTCAGCACCGCGCGTCGGAACTCTTCGAAAGTATCGCCGGATTTGTAGTCGAGGCTGATCTCTACAAACACCAGCAGACTACCCTTGAGGTGCTGCGGGTTAAGCCGGGCGTTGTAGCCCATGATGATCCCTTCGCGCTCCAGTCGGCGAACCCGCTCGGTACAGGGCGTGGTCGACAGACCGACCTTTTCCCCCAGCTCGGTGAAGGAGATGCGCCCGTCCGCTTGCAGGATCCGCAGGATGTTGCGGTCGATCTTGTCCAGCTCACGTTTGGTCTGAGTATTGGTACGCATAGGGGATGCGCCTCCGTGAAAAGGGTTTTTGCCGAGAATTGTCGCCAAATATAGGCACTTATATAGTGAAAAGCACTGGCTAATCTTTTTTAAACTGCGCACATCTTCGGTCTGAACATCAAACGTCAGCGGTACGCCGCGATGAGGGACACAAAAATGCGCGTTATGGTCTTGGGTAGCGGCGTCATCGGTACCGCCAGTGCTTACTATCTGGCACGTGCCGGGTTTGAAGTGGTGGTCGTGGACCGTCAGCCGGCTGCCGCCATGGAGACCAGTTTCGCCAACGCCGGGCAAGTCTCCCCGGGTTATGCCTCGCCGTGGGCTGCGCCGGGCGTGCCGCTCAAGGCGATCAAGTGGTTGTTGCAGCGTCACGCGCCGCTGGCAATCAAGGCCACTGCCGACATCGACCAATATCTGTGGATGGCGCAGATGCTGCGCAACTGCACCGCCAATCGCTATGCGGTGAACAAGGAGCGCATGGTCCGTCTGTCCGAGTACAGCCGTGACTGCCTCGACGAATTGCGCGCCGAAACCGGCATCGCCTACGAAGGCCGCAGCCTCGGTACGACTCAACTGTTCCGCACCCAGGCTCAACTCGACGGCGCCGCGAAAGACATCGCCGTGCTCAAAGAGTCCGGCGTGCCGTTCGAACTGCTCGACCGCGCCGGTATTGCTCGCGTCGAACCGGCCTTGGCCAGCGTTACCGACATTCTTGCCGGTGCCTTGCGCCTGCCGAACGACCAGACCGGCGACTGCCAGATCTTCACCACCCGCCTGGCCGAAATGGCCGTGAAGCTGGGTGTGGAATTCCGCTACGGCCAGGACATTCAGCGCCTCGATCACGCCGGTGATCGCATCAACGGCGTGTGGATCGACGGCAAGCTGGAAACCGCTGACCGCTACGTCCTGGCACTCGGCAGCTACTCGCCGCAACTGCTCAAGCCGCTGGGCATCAAGGCACCGGTGTATCCGCTCAAGGGTTACTCCCTGACCGTGCCGATCACCAACCCGGCGATGGCCCCGACTTCGACTATTCTCGACGAAACCTACAAGGTCGCGATCACCCGTTTCGACAACCGTATCCGCGTCGGCGGCATGGCTGAAATAGCCGGTTTTGACCTGTCGCTGAACCCGCGTCGGCGCGAAACCCTGGAGATGATCGTCAACGACCTTTATCCTCAGGGCGGCGATCTGGCCCAGGCGAGTTTCTGGACCGGTTTGCGTCCGACCACACCGGACGGCACGCCGATCGTTGGTGCTACACCGTTCAGCAATCTGTTCCTGAACACTGGCCACGGTACGCTCGGTTGGACCATGGCCTGTGGTTCCGGTCGTTTGCTGGCTGACCTGATGGCGAAGAAAACCCCACAGATCAGCGCCGAAGGCCTCGATATTTCCCGTTACGGTCACAAAATCCAGGAGTCCGCAAAACATGGCAATCCAGCGCCAGCTCACCAATGAACGCATGAGTCAGATCGTTGCCCA
The DNA here is from genome assembly GCF_034344865.1 of Pseudomonas sp. 10S4. Classification (NCBI taxonomy): domain Bacteria; kingdom Pseudomonadati; phylum Pseudomonadota; class Gammaproteobacteria; order Pseudomonadales; family Pseudomonadaceae; genus Pseudomonas; species Pseudomonas sp. 10S4. Next base: position 1,534,531 of record NZ_CP133774.1, on the reverse strand, counting down.
CAACGGTACTGTGTATCTGGCAGGGCAGGTCGGCGATGACATGAGCGCCGGGATTGAACAGCAGACCCGTGAAACCCTCGCCAACATCGAGCGTTTGCTTGATCTGGCCGGTACTGACAAGAGCCACATACTGTCGGTGACGATTTACCTGAAAGACATCGATGCGCACTTCGAAGGCATGAATTCGGTTTGGGACAAGTGGCTGCCAAAAGGCGTTGCCCCTGCTCGTGCCACCGTTGAGTCGAAGCTGTGCGAACCGCAAATCCTGGTTGAGCTGTCGGTGGTTGCCGCGCTGCCGTAACGCGCTGCAACTACCTGTTAGTAACGATCCCTCTCCCGGTGCTGTTGGCGGTTCACGCCGTCAGCCAGCGCCGGTTTTTATTCCCATGACCGCCTAGAAGTCTGCCGCCATGCGTCCTGCTCGTGCCCTGATCGACCTCCAAGCCCTGCGTCACAACTACCGAATCGCCCGTGAAATCACGGGGGCCAAGGCCCTCGCGGTAATCAAGGCCGATGCCTACGGCCATGGTGCGGTGCGTTGCGCCCAGGCGCTGGAAGCCGAGGCGGACGGGTTTGCGGTGGCGTGTATTGAAGAGGCGTTGGAGCTGCGCGCCGCGGGCATTCGTGCGCCGGTGTTGTTGCTGGAAGGTTTTTTCGAAGCCGATGAGCTGTCGCTGATCGTCGAGCATGACTTCTGGTGCGTGGTGCATTCGCTGTGGCAGCTCGAAGCGATCGAGAAAGCCGCGCTGAGCAAGCCGATCACGGTCTGGCTCAAGCTCGATTCGGGCATGCACCGGGTTGGCTTGCATCCGGCGGATTATCAGGCGGCTTACCAACGGCTGCTGGCCAGCGGCAAAGTCTCGAAGATCGTTTTGATGAGCCACTTCGCCCGGGCCGATGAATTGCACGAGCAGTCCAGTGCCGAACAGGTCGCTGTGTTCGAAGCGGCACGCCAGGGTTTGTCCGCCGAGGTCAGCCTGCGTAACTCGCCGGCGGTACTCGGTTGGCCGCAGATTCCAAGCGATTGGGTGCGTCCGGGCATCATGCTCTACGGCGCCACGCCTTTCGAAGAAGCCAACGCTGTGGCCTCGCGCCTGCAACCGGTGATGACCCTCGAATCGAAAGTGATCTGCGTGCGCGAATTGCCGGCCGGCGAGCCGATCGGTTACGGCGCGAAATTCATCACGCCCAAGCCGATGCGCGTTGGTGTGGTAGCCATGGGTTACGCCGATGGCTACCCGCGTCAGGCACCGACTGGCACGCCGGTGATGGTCGCCGGGCAGCGTAGCCAGTTGATTGGCCGGGTCTCGATGGACATGCTTTGCATCGACCTGACCGATGTGCCGCAGGCCGGCCTCGGTTCCACCGTCGAGTTGTGGGGCAAAAACATCCTCGCCAGCGACGTGGCCGCCGCTGCCGACACCATTCCTTATCAGATCTTCTGCAACCTGCGCCGGGTGCCACTGCTCTATTCCGGGTCTTGAGGCGAAGCACGCCACGCCGGAAGTCGCCTCGCTGAACAGGATTCAGGCCCAAGTGTTGTAAATACTGAACGCTGTCGCCATGATAACGCTCAATATTTCAACAACCCTGAATCCCTGGAGGCGCAAGCATTGGACGTCGGTGAACGACTGCAATCCATCCGTAAGCTCAAAGGCCTTTCGCAGCGTGAGCTCGCCAAACGCGCGGGTGTTACCAACAGCACGATTTCGATGATCGAGAAGAACAGCGTCAGCCCCTCGATCAGTTCGCTGCGCAAAGTGTTGGGCGGGATTCCCATGTCCATGGTCGAGTTCTTTTCCGAAGAGATCCTGCAGGAAAAACCGACTCAGATCGTCTACAAGGCCAACGAGCTGATCGATATTTCCGATGGCGCCGTGACCATGAAACTGGTCGGCCGGGCTCACCCGAGCCGGGCGATCGCCTTCCTCAATGAAATCTACCCGCCAGGCGCCGATACCGGTGACGAGATGCTCACCCACGAGGGCGAGGAAACCGGGATTCTGGTGGAAGGTCGGCTGGAATTGGTGGTCGGGGCTGAAACTTTTGTGCTCGAAGCCGGCGACAGCTACTACTTTGAAAGTACCAAGCCGCACCGTTTCCGGAATCCGTTCGACGCGCCGGCGCGACTAATCAGCGCAGCCACGCCGGCGAATTTCTAAGAAAAGAGGCGTCCTGCCAGCACTGCCGAGGCGCCCGAGCAGTTTTACACCGCACAACAAGACCCCTTCGACTTTGGGGTTGTTTCAGTGTGGCGGGCTTGCCGTTATACTTGCGCCCGCCTGCGAACCGTGGCCGCGGGCGTGAATAGCCACCATTGAGGGTGAACGCGTGAACCTAATTATGAAAATGCTGGCTGCACCAGCAACTGTATTGGCCCTATGGGCAGTGAGCGCACAAGCTTCTACCACCGACGACATCGCCAAGCGTCTTGAGCCCGTCGGCCAGGTCTGTGTAACAGGTCAAGAATGCAAAGGGATGGAAGTCGCTGCTTCGGTAGGCGGCGGCGCAGCGAAAACCCCTGATGAAATCATTGCCAAACATTGCAATGCTTGCCACGGCACCGGCCTGTTAGGCGCGCCGAAAATCGGTGATGCCGCAGACTGGAAAAAACGCGCCGATAAAGAAGGCGGCACCGCTGCTGGCTTGGCGAAGGTTGCGTTGGCAGGGCTCAATGCGATGCCACCAAAAGGCACCTGCAGTGACTGCGAAGTGAAAGATCTTGAAGGCGCCATCCAGAAGATGTCCGGCCTGAAATAAGCCCCATTTTCAGCAAAAAGCCGCTTACGAGCGGCTTTTTTGTGCCTGCTGTTTTGTCCTGAAGTGAATGAAGATCCCTTGTGGTAGCGGGCTTGCATCGCGAAGGGGCCCTGGCAGTTGCCATCATGCTGACGGACACACCGCTTTCGCGAGCAAGCCCGCTCCCACAGGGGTCATCAGTGTTCGCATGATTTGGCTTCTGAGACTGTTCTTTGCAGCAAAGACCCGGCAAGCTCGGTCCAACCCCAATTCACGGAACGCGCGGGAGGATCAGATGGTGCAGTTATGTTCTATCGAGCAGGCGGTCGATGACGTACTGGCAAGGTTGCCGGTGCATATTCACATGGGCTTGCCCTTGGGTTTGGGTAAACCCAACCACTTCGTCAATGCGCTGTTCCAACGCATCGTGCAACTGCCCGAACGGCGGCTGACGATTTACACCGCGCTGTGCCTTGGTCGGCCTGCCTTGGGCGATGGCTTGCAAAAGCGCTTCCTCGAACCGTTTATCGAACGGGTCTTCGGCGACTATCCAGAGCTGGATTTCCTCGCCGATCTTCACAAAGATGACCTGCCAGCCAACATTCACGTCGAGCAATTCTTCATGCAACCGGGCAGCCTGCTGCACAGCGCCCAGGCCCAGCAGGATTACGTCAGCAGCAACTACAGCCACGCCGCCCGGGACATCAACGCCGCCGGCCTGAACCTGGTGGCGCAACTGGTGGCCAGCCATGCCGAACACCCGGACCGCTTGAGCCTGAGTTGCAACCCGGACATCACCCTCGACCTGTTTCCGATGATCGCCAAACGCCGGGCGGCGGGGGAGACGGTGCTGATCGTCGGCCAGGTGCACAACGATTTGCCCTACATGCCGGGGGACGCCGAAATCGGCATCGACACCTTCGACTTGCTGATCGACGAGAAGGACAACACCACGCTGTTCTCCACGCCGAATATGCCGGTGGGTTTCCAGGACCACTTCATCGGTTTGCACGCCAGTGCGCTGGTACGCGACGGCGGCACGCTGCAAATCGGCATCGGTTCCATGGGTGATGCATTGACGGCGGCATTGCTGGCACGCCAGGCCGATAACGCCGGTTACCAGGCGTTGTTGGCGGACTTGAATCTGAGCCAATGGGCGCAGTTGATTGATCGCGAAGGTGGCGTCGAGCCGTTCGCCAAGGGCTTGTACGGTTGCAGCGAAATGTTCGTCAACGGTTTGCTGGTATTGGCCGATGCCGGGATCGTACGGCGCAAGGTCTACCCGGACGTGGCAACCCAGCAACAGGCCAACGACGGCACCCTCGATGAAGCCGCGCAAACCGACGGCATCTCGGTGCATGGCGGGTTCTTCCTCGGGCCGCGCAGTTTCTATGAGCGCCTGCGCGAGTTGCCCCAGAGCAAGCGCCTCGAATTCAACATGACCCGCATCAGCTACATCAACGAGCTCTACGGTCAGGAAGAACTCAAACGCTTGCAGCGCATCGATGCACGGTTCATCAACTCCGCGTTCACCGTGACCCTGATGGGCGCCGGCGTAGCGGATCAACTGGAAGACGGGCGGGTGCTCAGCGGTGTCGGCGGGCAGTACAACTTCGTTGCTCAGGGCCATGCGCTGGAAGGCGCGCGCTCGGTGCTGATCCTGCGCAGTTGGCGCGAGTCGGGCGGTGAGGTCAATTCGAACATCGTCTGGGAGTACGGCCACTGCACCATCCCGCGACACCTGCGGGACATCGTCGTCACCGAATACGGCATCGCCGACTTGCGGGGCAAGAACGATGCGGCGGTGATTGAGGCGCTGTTGAACATCAGCGATTCACGCTTCCAGCCGGGGCTGATCGAACAGGCTCAGGCCGTTGGCAAGTTGCCGAAGAATTTCCGGATTGATCCGAGGTTCACCGACAACAACCCTCAGCGCTTGCAGGCCATTCAGGCGCGGCACCCGAACCTGTTTCCGGAGTATCCGCTGGGGTGTGATTTCACTGATGTGGAACGGGATTTGTTACGGGCGCTGAACTGGTTGAAGAGCAAGTTCAAGCTGACCGAGATTCTGGAGCTGGGTAAGGCTGCGCTGGATGCGCCGCAGCCTTCGGAATTTCCCGGGCATTTGGAGCGGATGCAGCTGACCAACCCGGAAGGCTTGAAAGAGGATTTGTTTCAGCGTTTGCTGCTCACCGGCCTCAAAGCCACCGCGCAATAAATGCAAACAGAAATCAAATGTGGGAGCGGGCTTGCTCGCGAAGGCAGTGTGTCAGTCGACATCAACATTGACTGATACTGCGCTTTCGCGAGCAAGCCCGCTCCCACATGGGTTTTGCGGTGTGGCTTTATTCGATGAAGGTCACGACGCCGCCGGCCAGCGACTGAACGCGAGCCAACGATTCAACGCGATAACCCTGTGCATCCAATTCCGCACGGCCACCCTGGAACGACTTCTCGATCACGATCCCCAAGCCAGCCACGGTCGCGCCGGCCTGTTTGATGATCGAGATCAGCGCTTGCGACGCCTTACCGTTGGCCAAAAAGTCATCGATGATCAGCACGCGGTCGCTGCTGGTCAGGTGGCGCGGGGAGATCGCCACAGTGCTTTCGGTCTTCTTGGTGAACGAGTAAACGGTCGCCGACAGCAGGTTTTCAGTCAGGGTCAGGGACTGCTGCTTGCGGGCGAAAATCACCGGCACACCGAGGTTCAGCCCAGTCATGATCGCCGGCGCAATGCCCGAAGCTTCGATGGTGACGATCTTGGTGATGCCCGAATCCTTGAACAGCGTGGCGAATTCGTCGCCGATCAGCTTCATCAGGGCCGGGTCGATCTGGTGGTTCAAAAAGGCGTCGACCTTCAAGACCTGATCGGAAAGCACGATGCCTTGTTCGCGGATTTTCTGGTGCAGTGCTTCCATGAAGCTTTCCTCTAAGGACGGCTGTGCGTCTAGGGCTGGTTAAAAAGTAGTCGATTCTAGCGCTTTAACATCGCGCGTATATCCGCCAATGCGGTATTGCCGCGAACGGCTTTGACTTCAACGGGGGTGTCGTCGTTGCCTTCCCAGGCCAGGTCGTCCGGCGGCAGCTCATCGAGGAAGCGGCTCGGCGCGCAATCGATGATTTCGCCGTACTGCTTGCGCTTGGCGGCGAAAGTGAACGCCAGGGTCTGACGCGCCCGGGTAATCCCGACGTAGGCCAGACGGCGCTCTTCTTCGATGGTGTCGGCTTCAATGCTGGAACGGTGTGGGAGGATTTCCTCTTCCATGCCCATGATGAACACGTAGGGAAATTCCAGGCCCTTGGAGGCGTGCAAGGTCATCATCTGCACACCTTCGGCGCCGTCTTCCTCTTCCTGCTGGCGTTCGAGCATGTCGCGCAAGACCAGTTTGCCGATGGCGTCTTCGACGGTCATCTCGCCTTCTTCGTCTTTCTCCAGGGTGTTTTTCAACGCCTCGATCAGGAACCAGACGTTACCCATGCGGTAGTCGGCAGCCTTGTCGCTGGAGCTGTTGGTGCGCAGCCAGTTCTCGTAGTCGATGTCCATGACCATGCTGCGCAGGGCCGAGATCGGGTCTTCGCCGGCGCACTGCTCGCGGACCCTGTCCATGAAGCGCTTGAAGCGCGACAGGCGATCGGTGAAGCGTGTATCCAGATGCTCGCCCAGGCCGATTTCGTCGGTGGCGGCGTACATCGAGATTTTGCGTTCGGTGGCGTAGTTACCGAGCTTCTCCAGCGTCGTCGAACCGATTTCCCGGCGTGGGACGTTGATCACCCGCAGGAAGGCGTTGTCATCATCCGGGTTCACGATCAGACGGAAGTAAGCCATCAGGTCTTTCACTTCCTGACGGCCGAAGAAGCTGTTGCCGCCAGACAGTCGATACGGAATCTGGTGGTGTTGCAGCTTCAGTTCGATCAGCTTGGCCTGATAGTTACCGCGATACAGGATCGCGAAATCGCTGTACGGCCGGTCGGTGCGCAAGTGCAGGGTCAGCAGCTCAACGGCCACGCGCTCGGCTTCGGCATCTTCGTTGCGGCAGCGGATCACCCGGATCTCGTCGCCGTGGCCCATCTCGCTCCACAGTTGTTTTTCAAACTCGTGGGGATTGTTCGAGATCAGCACGTTGGCGCAACGCAGGATGCGGCTGGTGGAGCGATAGTTTTGTTCCAGCATGACGACTTTCAGTGATGGATAGTCGTCCTTCAACAGCATCAGGTTTTCCGGCCGGGCGCCGCGCCAAGCGTAGATCGACTGGTCATCGTCGCCGACCACGGTGAACTGGTTGCGGGTGCCGATCAGCAACTTAACCAGCAAATACTGGCTGGCGTTAGTGTCCTGGTATTCGTCCACCAGCAGGTAGCGGACCTTGTTCTGCCATTTTTCGAGGATGTCGGCGTGTTCCTGGAACAGCTTCACCGGCAGCAGGATCAGGTCGTCGAAGTCCATCCGCGTTGAACGCCTTGAGCGTGCGCTGGTAGTGGGTGTAGACGATGGCGGCGGTCTGTTCCTTGGGGTTGCGTGCGTTTTCCAGGGCTTCAGCGGGCAGGATCAGGTCGTTTTTCCACGAGCCGATCATGTTTTTGATCTCGTCGACGCCGTCGTCGCCCGCGTATTCCTTCTGCATGATGTCGGTCATCAGGGATTTGACGTCGGTCTCGTCGAAGATCGAGAAGCCCGGTTTGTAGCCCAGCCGCACGTGTTCCTTGCGGATGATGTTCAGGCCCAGGTTGTGGAAGGTGCACACCGTCAGGCCACGGCCTTCGCCGCCCTTGAGCAGGGTGCCGACCCGTTCCTTCATCTCCCGCGCAGCCTTGTTGGTAAAGGTCATGGCGACGATGTACTGGGCACGGATGCCGCAGTTCTGGATCAGGTGCGCGATCTTGCGCGTGATCACGCTGGTCTTGCCGGAGCCTGCACCGGCGAGCACCAATAGAGGGCCGCCGACGTAGTTCACGGCTTCTTGCTGCCGGGGATTGAGTCGGGACATACGGAATCAGGGAGTCATTTGCGAAATGGGCCGGCATTTTAACAGGCTCAGCGAATTGTGCTGCTCTCTCCGACTTGTGACGCAGCACGCGATCTCTATTTGCCGGTTTTGGTACTTTCACGCAGGATGCGCGGGGGTTTTGCGTCTAATGTTCGTATTCCAGATACAAAACCGCGTTTGATAACCCAGGTCAGTTGGTCATTGGTTATCGGCGCGGCATAATGCCCGCCGCCTACATCATTAGCAGAGTCTAGGGAGCTAGCTTGTCTACGCCTGTCGAACCCTTGCGTTTGCTGCTACTGGCCGAAGAGCCAGCGTGGGCAGCGTTGTTGCGCGAGTGTCTGGCTCCAATGGGGAGCTCGGCAGTGCTGATCAGCGCGCCGAGTTGGGAGTCGGTCAGCAGTTTGTTCGAAGACAACCGCAGTGCGGTGTTGTTGACGATCCCGGCCCTTCAGCCTCTGCCTGGCCGTTGCAGCCTGCCGACGGTGATGTTGCTCGAACACGAGCCGCTGACCCCGCCCGACGGTGTGAGTGACTGGCTGGTGCGCGATATGCTCGACGCCGGCATGTTGCGCCGGTGCCTGCGCCATGTGCGCGAGCGCGGCGTGCTGGAAAACACCCTGCAACGCCTGGCCGAGCAAGACCCGCTGACCGGCATCGCCAACCGCCAGGGTTTCCAGACCCTGCTGGCGGCGCGTCTGGCGGAAAACGACGGCCGCGGTTTGGCCCTCGGCCACCTCGATCTCGATAACTTTCGTCATGCCAACGACGCCCTCGGCCATCAGGCTGGCGACCGATTGATCCTGCAAGTGGTCGCGCGGCTGAAAAGCCAGCTTGAGGCCGGCGATCAATTGGCCCGGCTGGGCAGCGATGAGTTCGCCCTGCTGATCGACACCCGCCGCGCGCCGCAACGCGCCGAATGGATGGCCGAACGCATTACCGAAGCGTTGTCCGAGCCTTATTGGGTCGACGGCGAGAGCCTGTTGATCGGCTCCAGCCTCGGGATTGCCCATGCCCGGGCCCAGGCCGGCGCCGACCCGCTGATGTGGCACGCGCACATCGCCATGCAGCAGGCCAAGAGCACTCAGGGCTGCACCTTTCACATCTTCAACGAACGCATCAACCGCAATGCCCGCAGCATGGCCGATCTCGAAAGCGAGCTGCGCCGGGCCTTGCGTCGCGATGAGCTGGAACTGCATTACCAGCCGCGCCTGAACCTTGAAGACGGCCAGATCGTCGGCCTCGAAGCGTTGGTGCGCTGGCGTCATGGCGAACGGGGCTTGCTGCCGCCGAGCGAGTTCGTGCCGCTGGCCGAGCAGAGTGGTTTGATCGTGCCGTTGGGTTACTGGGTGATTTCCCGGGCCCTGCGCGACATGCAGGCGTTGCGCGAACGTGGTTTGCCGGCGCTGCACATGGCGATCAACCTGTCGTTCCGGCAGTTTCAGGACAGCCAATTGTTGTCGACCCTCAGTCGCTTGATCATCGAGCGTGGCGTTGAGGCGCAATGGCTGGAGTTCGAACTGACTGAAACCGCGGTGATGCGCCGTAGCGATCTGGTCAAGCAGACCATGGATGCCCTCGGCCGACTCGGCGTGCGTTTCTCTCTCGACGACTTCGGCACTGGTTTCTCATCGTTCGTGCACCTCAACAGCCTGCCGATCACCTTGCTCAAGGTCGACAAGAGCTTCGTCGGTGGTATGGAGGAGCGCGAAGAGAACCGCAAACTGGTGCACGCGATGATCAACCTGGCGCACAACCTCAATTTGGAAGTGGTCGCCGAAGGCGTGGAAACCCCGGAGCAGTTGGACTTGTTGCGCGGCTTTGGCTGCGATCAGGTGCAGGGTTACCTGATCAGCAAGCCTTTGCCGTTGGCGGAGTTGGTTGAGTATTTGACCTTTGGCAGCAGCCAGCAGCCCGCCCTCGAAATCGTGAGTTAAACGCGAAATCTGTGGGACGGGCTCTTGTGGCGAGGGAGCTTGCTCCCGCTTGGGCGCGTAGCGGCCACAAAATCTTTGCGACTGCTGCGCAGTCGAGCGGGAGCAAGCTCCCTCGCCACACATGCCTCGCTCCTACAGGGATCTCAGTCAGGCTGGGCGACTTGGAAGCTTGCCCCTGACGCAGGCTCGCGCCGAATCATCCGCTTCATCTTCCACTCAAACGCCAGCGTCAAACTCACCGCCGCGCACGCCAGTCCCAGCGCCAACCCCCACCAGACGCCCGTTGGGCCCCAGTTCAGATTGAAGGCCATCATCCACGCGGCCGGCGCGCCAATCAGCCAATAGCAACCGAGCCCGACCAAAAACGTGGTCTTGGCATCCTTGAGCCCGCGAATGCAGCCCATGGCGATGGTTTGCGTGCCGTCGAACAGCTCAAACCACGCTGCCACCGCCAACAGGCTCACAGCCAGGTCGATGACCGGGCGAAAGGCCGGGTCGTTGTGGTCGAGGAACAAGCCAATCAACTGATTCGGCAGCAGCCAGAAGACCATGGCGAAGGCGAGCATCGAAGCGCCGCCAAAGGCGATCCCGACCCGACCGGCCAGCCGCGCATCGAGCAGTTGCCCGGCGCCGTAGTGCTGGCCGATGCGCATGGTGATCGCATACGAAAGCCCCGCCGGCACCATGAACGCCACCGAGACAATCTGCAGCGCGATTTGGTGCGCCGCCAATTGCGTGCTGCCCATGGTGCCCATGCACAGCGCCGCGAAGGCAAACAACCCGACTTCCACCGCGTAGGTGCCACCAATTGGCAGGCCCAGGCGCCACAGTTCTTTCAGGTACTGACGGTTCGGCCGTGACAGACCCTGGCGCAATGGGTAAGCGTCATACGCCGGGTGCCGACGAATATGCAGCGCCAGCGCCACGGCCATCAGGTTGGCAACAATCGCGGTCACCAGGCCGATGCCCACCAGACCCATTTTCGGCAAGCCGAACATCCCGGTGATCAGCGCATAGTTGAGCAGGAAGTTGGCCACGGTGCCGCAGAGGCTGATGACCATCACCGGTGTCGCCCGGCCGATGGCGCTGGTGAAGCCGCGCAGGGCCATGAAACTCAGGTAGCCGGGCAGGGCGAACGGCAGGAACGTCAGGAACAGCCCGGCGGAGTGGACGTTGGTTTCGGTCTGGCCAAAAAGCAGCAACACCGGTTTTAGGTTCCACAGCAGCAACCCCGCCACCAGCGCCATCAACCACGCCAGCCAAAGCCCGGCTTGCGTCAGTCGCGCCGCGCCAACGATATCGCCGGCGCCCTGACGGATTGCCACCAGGGTGCCGACTGCGGCGATCACGCCGATGCAGAAAATCGACACGAACGAGTAAGTCGCCGCGCCCAGCCCACCGCCGGCCAACGCCTCGGGACTCAGGCGCGCCATCATCAAGGTGTCGGTGAGGACCATCAGCATGTGCGCCAACTGCGAGGCAATCAACGGCCCCGCCAGCCGCAGGATGGCCCAGAGTTCGATACGTGCTGGATGCTGCATGGTCATCACGCTCCCTTATGAGATGAACTGGAAAGGCACGATTCTCGGCGCTCTGCGGGGTTTGCACAAAGGGATAAAAAGGATGGGTGGCATGATTAAAACTCATCCTGCGGCGTTTCTGATAAGTTTGCCGAATCCCGCTATAGGAGCTTTCTCCATGTCACGTCGTCTTCCTCCCTTGTATGCCCTGCGCGCATTCGAAGCGGCGGCGCGGCACAGTTCGTTTACCCGCGCGGCCGAAGAACTGTCGATCACCCAAAGCGCGGTCAGTCGGCATATTCGTACGCTGGAAGAGCATTTCGCCTGTCGGCTGTTTCACCGCAGCGGGTGTAACTTGCAACTAACCGAGTCGGCGCGGTTGATCCTGCCGGGCATCCGCGAAGGCTTCACGGCCCTGGAGCGCGCCTGCAACACCTTGCGCGCCGAAGACGACATCCTGCGTATGAAGGCTCCGTCGACCCTCACCATGCGTTGGTTGCTGGCGCGGCTCAGTCGCTTTCGCCACTTGCAACCGGGTAATGAAGTGCAGTTGACCAGCGCCTGGATGGACATCGACTCCGTGGACTTCAACCACGAACCGTTCGACTGCGCGGTCATCCTCAGCAATGGGAATTTTCCTCCGGACTGGGAGGCGACGTTCCTGTTTCCCGAAGAGCTGATTCCGGTGGGCGCGCCGAATCTTCTGAAGGATCAGCCGTGGGACGTCGCGCGGCTGGCCAGCGCCGAGCTGCTGCACCCGACGCCGGACCGTCGCGACTGGCGCAGTTGGCTGGAGCGCATGGGGCTGTCGGATCAGGTCTCGCTCAAGGGCGGGCAGGTGTTCGACACGCTGGAATTGGGCATGATCGCGGCCGCCCGAGGTTACGGCGTGTCGATGGGGGATTTGCTGATGGTGGCCGAGGACGTGGCGCAGGGGCGTCTGAGTTTGCCGTGGCCGACCGCCGTCGCCAGCGGTGAGAATTATTACCTGGTCTGGCCGAAAACCCGCCCCGGTGGCGAACGTTTGCGCCGGCTCAGCGATTTTCTGCAAGGGGAAGTCCGGGCCATGGAGTTGCCGGACGTCGAACGCTTGAGCTAAATCGATGTAGCTGCCCGTGGCCATAACCGGGTTAATTACTCAAGTATTCAGCGTTGCCGCCGAAAATCTGCTTGTGGAACCTTCGTGCCGGTTTCGCGTTTTTCCCATTATTAGAAATTTTGCTGAGCGTAGAGCCGGATCAAGGAGGATCCGGTCGCTCGGCCAGGAGCTGTCATGTCTCATCCCCGTGCCCGGATCGCCTCACAGCTTGGTCTCGCGCTAGCCGTGATTCTGGCGATTGTCATCAGCGGTAGCACCGTGTTCGCACTGCGCTCGCTGAACACCGCCAACCTCGCCACCCGCGAAGAACACCTGGCCAGTGAGGCCCGGTTGCTGGCGGATCAGCTGAGTACGTTCCACGGCACGTTGCGTGAAAGCACTCAGCGCCTGAGCGGTCTGTTCGAGAAGCGCTTCAGCGCGGGCCTCACCGTGCACGCGGATGAGCCGGTGACCGTCGCGGGCGTGCAGACCCCGGGCTTGCACCTGGGCAGCGAAGTGTTGAACAACAACTTCAAGGAAGTCGACGAGTTCAAGCAAATGACCGCCGGCGTGGCGACGTTGTTCGTGCGCAGCGGCGAGGATTTCATTCGGGTCAGCACGTCCCTGAGCAAACAGGACGGTAGCCGGGCCATCGGCACGTTGCTGGACCACGCTCACCCGGCCTATGCACGCTTGATGGCGGGGCAGAGTTATGTCGGTCGCGCCTTGTTGTTCGACCGCTCCTACATGACTCAGTACACCCCCGTACGCGACAGCAGCGGTAAGGTGATTGCCGTGCTGTTCGTAGGATTCGATTACACCGACGCGCAGAACGCGCAGTTCGAGAACCTTAAACGCTTCCGTATCGGCCAGACCGGCTCCCTGGCACTGCTCGACGAACAGAATAAATGGCTAGTGCCAATCGCCGGCGTACAAGCGCTGGATCAAGCCGTGCCGGCCATCGTTGCGCTGGCGAAGAAGCCGGGCAAGGGCGAGTTCTGGAGCGACAAATCGAAAGAATTCTACAGCCTCGCCGTGCCCTTCGAAGGCGGACCATGGTCGGTGGTGGCAAGCATGCCGCAAGACGAAATCAGCGCCGTGACCTGGAACGTCGGCATTAAACTGGCGATTGGCAGCCTGCTGGCGATGTTGATTGCGGTGGGTTCGGCAGTCTGGTTGCTGCGCAGCAAACTGGCGCCGTTGGGGGATCTGGTGCGTCAGGCTGAAGCCTTGGGTGCCGGTGATTTGAGCGTGCGCCTGAACGTGTCGAGCAATGACGAAATTGGTCAGTTGGCCCGGGCTTTCAACCAGATGAGCCAAGCGCTGTCGACCATGGTCGAGCACATCCGCAAGGCGTCGGAAGAGGTCAACAGTCGTGCCCAGGCCTTGTCCGGTCTGTCCGGCGGCGCGTATGAAGGGATGGAGCAGCAGTCCGGCGAGATCACCAGCATGGCCGGCGCCGTGGAAGAGTTCAGCGCCACGTCCCTGGACATTGCCGACAACATGGGCAGCACCCAGCGTCTGGCCCAGGAAAACGCACAGCAAACCCAGATCGGTCGTACATCCATGGAGGAAGCGTCCGCTTCTCTGGAGCAAATCGCTGGTGCCTTGAACAGCACCGCGACGGTGATCAACACCCTCGGCCAGCGCTCCCAGGAAATCGGCGGCATTGTCGGCGTGATTACCGCAATTGCCGATCAGACCAACCTGCTGGCGCTGAACGCCGCGATCGAAGCCGCCCGTGCGGGCGAGCAGGGCCGTGGGTTTGCGGTGGTGGCGGATGAGGTCCGTAACCTGGCGTCGCGCACCCGCGAAGCGACGGACGAAATCTCCGGCATGATCCAAAGCATTCAGCAGGAAACCGGTAATGCCATCAGCACCATGGAGCAGGGCAACGTGCTGATGCAGGAAGGTTTGTCGCGCAACGCCAACGTCGCATCGGCACTGGCGCGGATTGATGAGCAGAGCCGTTCGGCGGGGCAGCAGTTTGCCGCGATCACCACTGCAACCCAGGAACAGAGCAGCACCGCAACCTTACTCAGCAGCAACCTGCAAAGCATTGCGCTGGCCAACAGCGAGCAGCGCGAAGTGGTGTCCAACCTGGCGATTACCGCCAAAGAGCTGGAGTCTCTGGCGGCGGACTTGCGACATGAGGTTGACCGGTTTCGTTGAGGCGACGCTGAAATAGCTTTCGCGAGCAAGCCCGCTCCCACATTGGATCTTTGGTGTTCACAGAGGCCGTGTACACCGCCGAACTAATGTGGGAGCGGGCTTGCTCGCGAAGGGATCACCTACATTTCCGTTTTAACCTCCCCTTTCGCATCAACCCGCTCCCAGCCCCTAGGCAGCAATTCTTCTCATGTCTCCATATTTAAGCTTGATGAATCGTTTCAGCAAGACTATAAAAATGGCACAACTCCAAGAAAGGCTCCTTCCATGACCCCGCTCAAACTCCTCGTTGCCCTCAGCGCGCTCTCCACTGCCTCCCACGCCATGGCCTGGGATTACGTCCTGCTCGACACGGACAAAGCCGCCCAGAACTGGCAAATCACCAGCCAACAACTGGGCGTAAAAACCGACAAACCCTTCTCCGTGACCCTGCGCACCCTGCACGGCGGTCGGCAGGAGGGCGTCAGCATCGTCGACATCGATAACGGCACGCTGAAACTTTCGGTGGTGCCGACCCGTGGGATGAACGTCCTGCAAGCGTCTGTCGGCAATGTGCGGATGGGCTGGGATTCGCCGGTCAAGGACGTGGTCAATCCGTCCTTTATCGAACTCAATGGTCGCGGCGGCTTGGGTTGGCTGGAAGGCTTCAACGAACTCGTCGCCCGCTGCGGCTACGAATGGGTCGGCCATCCCGGCCTCGACAACGGCGAGCTGCTGACCCTCCACGGCCGCGCCGCCAACATCCCGGCCAGCAAAGTCACCCTGCATATCGACGAAAAACCGCCGTACACCATCAGCCTGCGCGGCGAGCTGAAGGAGCAGGCGTTCAAGAAAGTCGACTTCTCGGTGCAGACCGAACTGGTCACCGAACCGGGCAGCGTGGCGTTTGCTCTCAACGATACGTTGACCAACAACGGCGACTATCCGAAGGAATACCAGGCGCTGTACCACAGCAACTTCAGCACGCCATTCCTGGAACAGGGCGCCCGTTTTACTGCGCCGGTGAAGCAGGTTTCGCCATTCAACGACAAGGCCAAAGCGGAACTGTCGGACTGGCAGACCTACCGTGCGCCGACCAAGGATTACGACGAGACGGTTTACAACGTCGTGCCGTACGGCGATGCCAAGGGCGACACGCTGACCGTGTTGCATAACAAGGCTGGCAGCCTCGGGGTTTCCGTCGGCTTCAATACTCAGCAGTTGCCAGTGTTCTCGTTGTGGAAAAACACCGATACCCAAGGGCAGGGTTATGTCACTGGGTTGGAGCCTGGGACGAGCTTTTCCTACAACCGTCGGTATCAGCGGCCACTTGGTTTGGTGCCGACGATTGGGGTGAAAGAGCAGAAGCAGTTTCAGATTCGCTACAGCTTGTTGGCGGATAAGGGGGCTGTGGATAAAGCGTTGAATCGTGTTAGTGAGATTCAGGGTGGGCGCGAGACTGAAGTGCGGCAAGCGCCGTTGGTGGATCTGACTAAGGAGTAATCACGGTCAGCTCGCTGTTGGTCGGTATTGCAGCGCTTCCGCCAGATGCTCGCGGCTAATGCCATCGACTTGCTCAAGGTCCGCCAGGGTTCGGGCTACTTTGAGCAATCGGTGGGCTGCTCGTAGTGACAATGTCAGTCGTTCACAAGCGGATTCCAGCCAGCTTTCATCGGTTGTGGATAACTTGCAGTGCATGCGCAGGCCCGGAAGATCAAGGAATGCATTGGCGCAGCCCTGGCGTTTGTGTTGCCGTTCTCTTGCGTCGGCAACCAGTGCTGCCGCGGTTGCCGTGTCGTCGCCAGGTTTGGGAGCAGGATTCAATGCAGTCGCTTCCCGAGCGACGGTCAGGTGCAAATCGATGCGATCCAGCAGTGGCCCCGACAGTTTGTTGCGGTAGCGCTGGACCATGTCCGGTGAACAGCTGCATCTGCCGCTCGGCTCGCCAAGATATCCACAGGGGCAGGGGTTCATCGCGGCCACCAATTGGAAGCGCGCCGGAAAGCGTACGCGGTCCTTGGCGCGGGATATAACGATGTGGCCGGACTCCAGTGGCTCCCGCAAAACCTCCAGCACCTTGCGATCAAACTCCGGGAGTTCGTCCAGAAACAGCACGCCGTGGTGGGCGAGGGTGATTTCGCCGGGTTGCGGTCGTGAGCCGCCACCGACCAGTGCCGGGCCTGATGCCGAGTGGTGGGGCTGACGAAAGGGTCGCTGCGGCCAATGACTTAGCTGCACGCAACTGGCGACCGACTGAATCGCCGCGACTTCCAGTGCTTCATTCTCGGCCAATGGCGGTAGCAGCCCAGGCAAACGACTGGCCAGTAGGGTTTTCCCCGTTCCTGGCGGCCCGCTGAACAACAAGTTATGCGCGCCCGCCGCCGCAATCAGCAGCGCACGCTTGGCGGACAGTTGGCCCTGCACCTCATTCAAGTCAGGGTAGGGCATGCTGGCGTACAGCAAACCATTGGATACATAAGGCTCAATCGGCGTGTGCCCATTGAAGTGCGCCACTGCCTGAAGCAAATGATCCACCGCGATCACCTTCAACCCCGACGCGAGGCACGCCTCTTCGGCGTTCGCTCGTGGCACCACCAGCGTGCGCCCGGCTTTGCGCGCCGCCAACGCTGCCGGCAACACGCCACGAACAGCCCGCACTGCGCCTGAAAGCGCTAATTCCCCCAGACATTCCACATCATCCAGCGTCAGCGTCGGCACCTGAACACTGGCCGAGAGAATCCCCAAGGCAATTGCCAGATCGAACCGTCCGCCGTCCTTCGGCAAATCCGCCGGGGCGAGATTCAACGTGATCCGCCGCGCCGGAAATTGCAGCCCCGAATTGATGATCGCGCTGCGCACCCGGTCCTTGCTTTCCTTCACCGCGGCTTCCGGTAAACCGACCATCGTCAGTGACGGCAAACCATTGGCCAGGTGCACTTCTACGGTAACGGCGGGCGCATCCACGCCTATCTGGGCGCGGCTATGGACGATGGAGAGGGACATGGTCGTTCCTTGAGCTTCTACGGGAACCGCTTCCTGCGGTTTTTTGAAGGGTAGCCGGGTCGTGCGGCGGCGTAGGTGCCAAACCTTCGCAGGATGTTGCGAGTGTTTTTCTGGTGGGGGAAGCGTAAGGGAGTCGAGTTGCCGACGTAATCAGTCGTGGGATGAGGTTGTTGTAGGACGTTGCCTAGAGAGATGAAGGACGGCGGTGAAAGCTGAATCGAAGGCGAAAAAAACCGCCTTGAGGAGGCGGTTTTTTATTTGCAGGCTTTGGTGAGGCCAAGGCCCGCGCTTCCTCAATGGAAACACCCACCTGTATTCCCAAAGGTGCGCGTACACCGGAAAGCGCACTGGAGGTTTGGCCTCACGCAAGGAGGGCCAAAGTATGTCTAAGTTTCTTAAACATATATGGAGCCTCGTTAGGAACGCGCTATGGGCTTTTCGCCTGTACGAGTTTCTGCGGGACCGCTGGAATGATCCGTTGTAAGGATTGACCCGGCGGAAACCGCCCCGGCTTCGGCTGGGGCGGTTTTTGAAATGCATGAAAGTTAGGCGCTTCATGTTTCTGGTAGGTGCTGTCGCTCAACGCTGAAGATACGTAATCGATGGCTGGTGGCAATGGTGAGTAATGACTAAGAATGGTATGCGTCCGGTTCACCCTGGCGAGATCCTTAAAGAGGAATACCTGGAGCCTCTGAACCTTACGGCGGCAGCCTTGGCCCGAGCATTGAGCGTTTCGACGCCGACGGTGAATGACATCGTGCTTCAACGTCGAGGCGTCAGTGCTGACATGGCGCTCAGGCTATCTATCTGCCTGGACACGACCCCTGAGTTTTGGCTGAACCTGCATCGACTTACGATTTGCGTACGGCCGAAATTGAGCGAGGGGCTGCGATCAGGGATCAGGTTGAGCGCCTTCCGCACTGTGCCTGATCCTCTGCTTCTGAACTAACCCCACGTTATAAACGTGGGGTTTTTCTTTGTCGTTCAGAATGCTTGGAGCATTCGCGAAGCACGCTTCCACCACGGCGCATTCCCTGCGCGCTGCGGCCGTTCACCCTCTGGTAGCATGTGCGGAACATCCTGCAGCCGAATCCACGGTTGGTTATTCCAGTGCAGCAAGCTCAATGACATCTCTGGCCAGTTCAGCAGGCTCAAAATCGGGCGTTCGGTTGAGGTGGGTTGTTGCGCGTCCCTGAGGACGGGCACTACGTCGTGGGTCAGCCATTCGCGCAGGCTTCGGTATTCGGGGCAGTAGTGGTAGATCAGTAGTGCGTAGACGCCGGATTCGCTGATCAGCAGGGTGCTTTCGACGGTGCCGTGGCTGAGCATTATCAGGGTTTGGTATTGGTCGGGGTCGAGTTTGCGCACGGCGCGTTCGTCGAGGTAGAGGCGCAGGAGGCGGCCGAGGTCGCGGGCGCTGAACCAGGGTTGGTTTTCGAGGAGGAGGGCGTGCAGGTGAAGTTTGTGGCGGGTGAAGGTGTGTGGTGTCAGATACGTGTCGTCACTATTCATTGATACAACTCCTTTTGCTAAAGGGGCTGCCGTCAATCGTCGCCAAACGATTGGGTGGCAGCTGTACGCGGGTTGGCGAACCGGAGCAAAAGGAACCCGGCAGACCCGAAGGTCTCCCACGCACAGCCGCCATGACTCGATGTGGCGGAAGTGAACCCGCCGTCGATGGTCGTCGTACGCCTTAAGCTTCCAGGTCGCCAAACCCAGTGCTGAACATTCAGCATCGGGTGAGCTTAGGAGTCGGGGCTTTGCGACGCTATCGGACGGCGGTACTGATCTTTGTAGGACGTTGCCGAGATTGTGGCGGGGCGGGAGATCAAAAGATCGCAGCCTTCGGCAGCTCCTACGGGGGTGGTCCGTCCCGTGTGGGAGGGCTGGGAGACCGAGGTGTCGCTATTCGCGGGCAAGCCTCGCTCCTACAGGGGAACGCATTGTCAGATGGGTTACTCGGCAGGTGGATTGAGCTTCGCTTCCATCTCCGCGACCTTCGCCTCAAGGCTTTCCAGCCGTGCCCGAGTGCGTGCAAGTACAACCATCTGGCTATCAAACTCTTCCCGGCTCACCAGATCCAGCTTGCTGAAGCCGCTTTGCAACAAAGCCTTGAACTGGCTTTCGATTTCGCTTTTCGGCAGCGGGGTTTCGCCGCTGAAGAGGCGGGAGGCGGTGCCGCTCAGGGCGTCGAGGAAGTCTTTGGGCGCGAGCATGGGAAAGGTCCTGGAAACAATGGCGGGCAGTGTATCACGCAGTGTCTATAGTCAAATCCGCAGCCAAGGATGCACGCTTTTCGCGCAGGCGGACGGACGGCAGCGCACTGTTGTTGTGCGTTATGTCATCGGCGTTTGTGAGAAGCGGCTTGCAGCAGCGACCAAGGGACTGAATTCAGTGGGTTTTGGCGAGATGGCAAGCTTTCTGCTTAGTCGCTAGTGACCCATGCACTGATGCAGTCGCTGTGACGAATGCAGTGCGCCACGTGAAACGGGGAAGTTTCGCACGGAGTGGTTAGCTGGCGTCGGACGGGCAGGTTGGGCCGACGATGCGTTACAAAGCCAGGCACTGCGCTTAGACTTGAGTCGGGTTTGTTTTCCTGGGGCAAGTCCACCAATTCGGGAGAGAGTTTTCATGAAGCTAGTCACTGCCATCATCAAGCCGTTCAAACTGGACGATGTACGCGAGTCGTTGTCCGAGATCGGCGTGCAGGGCATTACCGTTACTGAGGTCAAAGGCTTCGGTCGGCAGAAGGGTCACACCGAGCTGTATCGCGGCGCGGAGTACGTGGTCGATTTTCTGCCCAAGGTGAAGATTGATGTCGCCATTGACGACAAGGATCTTGACCGGGTTATCGAGGCGATAACCAAGGCAGCCAACACCGGCAAGATTGGTGACGGCAAGATCTTCGTGGTCAATCTGGAACAGGCGATTCGCATCCGTACCGGCGAAACCGATACCGACGCAATCTAAGCCGCCACAACCCCAACGCCCCAGGAGAAAACAATATGACTCTGCGTAAATTCGCAGGGCTAGGAGCCCTGTTGTCCATCGTAATGCCCGGCCTGGCTATGGCGGCAGATCCGGTGGCGCCTCCAGTCCTCAATTCCGGCGATACCGCCTGGATGTTGACCTCGACTGCCCTTGTGCTGTTCATGACCATTCCTGGCCTCGCGCTGTTCTACGGCGGCATGGTTCGGTCCAAAAACATTCTTTCCGTGATGATGCAGTGCTTCGCCATTACCGGTCTGATCACCATCCTGTGGTTCATTTATGGCTACAGCATGGCGTTCGATACCACGGGGATGGAAGTCAACGTCGTCAACCTCAACTCCTTTGTCGGCAGCTTTGCCAAGGCCTTCCTCGCGGGCATCACGCCTGCCAGCATTACTGGCCCGACGGCGCTGTTCCCAGAGGCAGTATTTGTTACTTATCAGATGACCTTTGCGATCATCACCCCGGCGCTGATCGTCGGTGCGTTCGCTGAGCGGATGAAGTTCTCCGCGATGCTGATCTTCATGGGCGTCTGGTTCACCCTGGTTTACGCGCCAATCGCGCACATGGTCTGGAGCGGTCCGGGTTCGCTGTTGGGCGACTGGGGCGTGCTCGACTTCGCGGGCGGCACCGTGGTTCACATCAACGCCGGTGTGGCTGGCCTGATTGCCTGCCTGGTACTGGGCAAGCGTAAAGGCTTCCCGACCACCCCGATGGCACCGCATAACCTCGGTTACACCCTGATGGGCGCGGCGATGTTGTGGTTCGGCTGGTTCGGCTTCAACGCCGGCTCCGCTGCTGCGGCCAACGGCACCGCCGGTATGGCGATGCTGGTCACTCAAATCGCTACTGCTGCCGCTGCACTGGGCTGGATGTTCGCCGAGTGGATCACCCACGGCAAACCAAGTGCACTGGGCATCGCCTCGGGTGTGGTTGCCGGTCTGGTAGCCATTACTCCGGCTGCCGGCACCGTGGGCCCAATGGGCTCGCTGATCATCGGCCTGGCGGCTGGCGTGGTGTGCTTCTTCTGCGCCACTACCTTGAAACGCAAACTTGGCTATGACGACTCCCTGGACGCCTTCGGCGTGCACGGTATCGGCGGTATCCTCGGCGCGATCCTGACCGGTGTGTTCGCTGCACCGTCCCTGGGTGGCTTCGGCACCGTCACCGACATCGCCGCACAAGTCTGGATTCAAACCAAAGGCGTGGGCTTCACGGTGATCTACACCGCGATCGTCACCTTCATCATCCTCAAGGTCCTGGACGCCGTCATGGGTCTGCGTGTGACCGATGAAGAAGAATCGGTTGGCCTCGACCTGGCACAACACAACGAACGCGGCTACAACTTGTAAGACGCGCTCAAAAAACTTGCCCGGCTTGCCGGGCATTTTTTTGTCCAGGATTTGTCATTAAAGACGTAGCTGAAAGGTTTTTTCCTACGGCTTAAGTCGTGTTTACGCCGGGCGTTTTTCTGGGGCGAAAGACTTACAGCATTGCAGGAATATTAGGGCCTTTGTTTTTTCCCAGAGCGCGCTAGAATGCGCCCCGAACGTGCGGAGAACTGTATGTGGCAACAGACTCTGATTACCCTGCGGGCAAGGCCCCGGGGCTTTCATCTGGTAACGGACGAGTTACTCGCCGGCCTGCCTGAACTCAAGGCGTGCCGGGTCGGTCTGTTGCATTTGTGGCTGCAGCATACCTCGGCGTCGTTGACCATCAACGAGAACGCCGATCCGGCGGTACGTCGCGACTTCGAACGATTTTTCAATCGTCTGATCCCACAAGGCACAGACGGCTATGAGCATAACGACGAAGGCCTGGACGACCTCCCGGCGCACTTCAAGGCCAGCGTGCTTGGCTGTCAGCTCAGTTTGCCGATTTCGGCAGGCCGACTGGCGTTGGGGACCTGGCAAGGCGTTTATCTGGGCGAGCACCGTGATTTTGGCGGTGCCCGTAAAGTCCTCGCCACCGTGCACGGTGAAGGGGCATAAACCGCTGGTAGCCAGCGGTTGTAGAATTTTCCCCGGCCGCCTTCGACAGATGGCGAAGCTGGGCTATAACTAATCTGCTTTTCGCAAGTCATGAGGTAGAACATGAGCGACGATGATCTGGAAAACGACGACCTCGAAGTAGGTGACGAAGACGAGGCCGAAGAAGGTTTGGAAGCAGCGGCGGAAGACGTTGCTGACGACGACGGCGGTGATGCGCCGGCTCCGACCGCTAAAGGCAAGGCCAAGGCTGCTGTGTCAGTCGATGAGCTGCCGAGCGTCGAAGCCAAAAACAAGGAGCGCGATGCCCTGGCCAAGGCCATGGAAGAGTTCCTTGCCAAAGGTGGCAAGGTGCAGGAAGTGGAGGCCAATGTGGTCGCCGATCCGCCCAAGAAGCCTGACAACAAGTACGGCAGCCGGCCTATCTAAGCGCCTGCTACTTGCTTGCCGAAAAAGCCCGCCGTCGCTGCGGGCTTTTTCATGGGTGAGGACAAAGGGTCGAAAAGCTTCGCGGGCAAGCTTTGCTCCCACGGGGTTTGTGTCAGGCCGAGGCTGCGTTCCACCGTGCCAAGACCGCCGGCAAATCGGTCAGGCTGCGAATCTCCGCATCCGGCAGGCGATCCGCTTCCCAGGCTTTGCCTGTCGGGTTGAACCAGATCGCACGCAACCCTGCCTGTTGGGCGCCAGCAATGTCATCGCCCGGATGATCGCCAATGTGCACCGCCGTATCGGCCGTCGCACCACCACGCTGCAAGGCTTCGTGAAACAGTCGCGCATCGGGTTTGGCGATGCCGATGTCTTCGGCGCACAACGCAAACTTGAAGTAATCCGCGAGCCCCAACCGGCTTACATCAGCGTTGCCATTGGTGACCACGCCGAGGGCGTAATGGTTGGCCAGGATTTCCAGGGTCGGCTCGACCTCGGGGAACACCTGGATCTGGTGCCGTGCATGCAGAAACACTTCGAAACTCTGATCCGCCAGGTCTGAAGCCTGGCCATGGTCGTAACCGGCCTCTTCCAGCGCATGAAACAACACATGCCGACGCAGGGCGCTGATGCGATGTTTGAGGCTCGGATCGTTGATCAGTACCCGTTCACGAATGGCCCACAAATGCTCCACCGGCACAGCGCCCAGCTTCGGCGCATGTTCGGTCAGCCATTCACGCAAGGTAGCTTCGGCACTGACGATCACCGGGGCGGTGTCCCACAGGGTGTCGTCGAGGTCGAAGGTGATCAGTTGGATTCTCATGACTCATCGCCTTTAATGCGTTTGGCCCGCGGATGGGCACTGTCGTAGACCGTTGCCAGGTGCTGGAAGTCCAGGTGGGTGTAAATCTGGGTGGTCTTGATGTCCGAGTGGCCGAGCAATTCTTGCACGGCGCGCAGATCCTGAGAGGATTCAAGCAAGTGGCTGGCGAAGGAGTGACGCAGCATGTGGGGGTGCAGGTTTTGTCCCAGCTCACGCTCGCCTGCAGCCTTGACCCGCACCTGAATCGCCCGTGGGCCGAGGCGCCGGCCTTGCTGGCTGACAAATACTGCGTCGTCGGCCGGATTGGTCATGGCGCGCAACGGCAGCCAAAGCTCCAGCGCTTCGCGAGCCTTTTTGCCGACCGGCAGCAGCCGAGTCTTGCTGCCCTTGCCGAGCACCTGAACCATGCCGTCGGCCAGATCCAACTGATCGAGGTTAAGCCCGGTCAGCTCCGACAGCCGCAGGCCAGAGGAATAGAACAGCTCCAGAATCGCTTGATCCCGACGTGCCAGAAAATCATCCTCGACCGCGCCTTCCAGCAGTTGCAGCGCACGGTCAGTGTCGAGAGTTTTCGGCAAGCGACGTTCACCCTTGGGCGGCGCCAGGCCATTGGCCGGGTCGTGATCGCACAGGCCTTCGCGATTCAGGTAGTGATAGAGCCCGCGCACCGCCGACAGCAGTCGTGCCAGGCTGCGGGAGGATTGACCCTGGGAATGCAGGCGAGCAATCAGGCTGCGCAATCGCTGAATATCCAGCGCGGCCCAGCTACCGATATTCTGTTTGACGCACCAGCCCAGCACTTTGTCGAGGTCGCGGCGGTAGGCATATAGCGTGTGAGGCGACACCTGACGCTCACTGCGCAGGTGTTCGCAGTAAGCGTCCAGTTGTCGTTCCACGATCAGCGTACCGAGCGTAGGGAGTTGTTGACCCGTGGCAGCACGCGGCCCATGACTTCGGCGATGTAGCTCAGGAACAGCGTGCCGACCGAGCTCTTGTAGTGCTGCGGATCACGGCTGGCGATGGCCAGGACGCCGTGAATACCTTGATAGCTGATGGCGACGACGGCGGTGGAGCCAATCTGCTTGCGTTGTTCTTCGCCAAATAGGAAGTCCAGTTCGTGCTCGCGCAGGCTGCCGCTGACGCTTTTGTCTTCCGAGAGCAGGCCGCCGATGGCCACTTGCGCTTCGGCGTGGGTGGCCCATCGACCGACCGGCATCGGGTTGTCGCCCAGCAGGATCAGGCTGACGAAGGGCACCTGGAAGTCCTGGCGCAGGCTGTCTTCGACGCCGATCACCACGTCTTCGAGGCTGGTGGCATCCATCAGCGCGAGAATCAGGCGGCGGGTTTTTTCGAAGAGGCGGTCGTTGTCGCGGGCCACGTCCATCAGGTGCGAGAGGCGGTGGCGCAGCTCAATGTTGCGGTCGCGCAGGATGGTCATCTGGCGTTCCACCAGCGAGATGGTATCGCCGCGCTGGTGGGGAATACGCAGGGCCGGAAGCAGTTCTTCGTGCTCGATGAAGAAATCCGGATGAGCCTCCAGGTACGCGGCAATCGCCGCCGCCTCAAGGCTTTCGGAAGGGGATTCGTCGGGCTGTAGGGCGGGAACCTGAGGCTTATCTTTCATGGATTTGGCTCTCTCAAAGACGCACTTGTCCTTCATATACGCGTACTGCCGGGCCGGTCATCATGACCGGTTGGCCAGGGCCTGCCCATTCAATGGACAGGCGCCCGCCGGGCAGGTCGATCAATAGCGGCGAATCCATCCACCCCTGGCTGATCGCGGCCACTGCAGCAGCGCAGGCGCCGGTGCCGCAAGCCTGGGTTTCCCCGGTCCCGCGTTCCCAGACACGCAGCTGCGCACGGTTCCGGTCGATGACCTGGAGAAAACCTACATTGACCCGCGACGGAAAGCGCGGATGGTTTTCGATTTTCGGTCCCAGTTCATGCACCGGTGCATTGTTGATGTCGTTGACCCGCAGCACCGCATGGGGATTGCCCATGGACACCGCCGCCAGTTCGACCGTGGTGCCGTCGACTTCGAGCTGATAGCTCAAAGCCTGACCCTCGGCTTCAAACGGGATGTCGGCCGGTACCAGGCGCGGTGCGCCCATGTCGACGCTGATCTGGCCGTCGCTGCGGATATCCAGTTCGATGATGCCGCTTTTAGTCTCGACACGAATCTGCCGTTTGGCGGTCAGGCGCTTGTCGAGCACGAAGCGGGCGAAGCAGCGAGCACCGTTGCCGCACTGCTCCACTTCGGAACCGTCGGAGTTGAAGATCCGATAACGGAAGTCCACGTCCGGGTTGCTCGGCGCTTCGACGATCAGCAACTGGTCGAAACCGATGCCGGTGTGCCGATCGCCCCATTGCTTGGCGTGCTTTGGCAGGATGTGCGCGTGCTGGCTGACCAGGTCGAGGACCATGAAGTCATTGCCCAGGCCGTGCATCTTGGTAAAACGCAGCAGCATGGTTTTACTCCGGCAGCAGGCTTTCGCCAGCAAACAACTCGGCTACCGTCTCACGGCGACGCACTTCAAATGCCTGATCACCGTCCACCAACACTTCGGCGGTACGCCCGCGGGTGTTGTAGTTGGAGCTCATGACAAACCCGTAGGCACCGGCCGAATGCACGGCCAACAGGTCGCCTTCTTCCAGGGCCAACTGACGATCCTTGGCCAGGAAATCGCCGGTTTCGCAGATTGGGCCGACGATGTCATAGGCACGAGCCGCGGTGTCGCGCGGGCGCACGGCGGTGACGTCCATCCAGGCCTGGTACAGCGCCGGGCGGATCAGGTCGTTCATGGCCGCATCGACGATGGCGAAGTCTTTGTGTTCGGTGTGCTTGAGGTACTCGACCTGGGTCAGCAGCACGCCGGCGTTGGCAACGATGTAGCGGCCCGGCTCGAACACCAGGGCCAGCTCGCGACCTTCGCAGCGCTCGCGCACGGCTTTGATGTAGTCGGCCACCAGCGGCGGCTCTTCATCGCGATAACGCACGCCGACGCCGCCGCCGAGGTCGATATGACGCAGGTAAATGCCGCATTCGCCCAGACGATCGATCAAGCCCAGCAGGCGATCGAGCGCGTCGAGGAACGGTGGCAGGCTGGTCAGTTGCGAGCCGATGTGGCAATCGACGCCGAGCACTTCCAGGTTAGGCAGTTGTGCGGCACGGATGTACACGTCTTCGGCATCGGCAATGGCGATGCCGAACTTGTTCTCTTTAAGACCGGTGGAAATGTACGGGTGGGTGCCGGCATCGACGTCCGGGTTCACGCGCAGCGAGATCGGAGCACGAACGCCCAGCTCGGCGGCAACCACTTGCAGGCGTTCCAGCTCATCGGTGGACTCGACGTTGAAGCAATGCACGCCGACTTCCAGGGCGCGACGCATGTCTTCACGGGTCTTGCCGACACCGGAGAACACGATCTTGTCGGCGCTGCCGCCAGCGGCCAGTACGCGTTCCAGTTCGCCACGGGAGACGATGTCAAAACCGGCGCCGAGACGGGCCAGGACATTCAGTACACCCAGGTTGGAGTTGGCCTTGACTGCAAAGCACACCAGGTGCGGCACGCCGGCCAGCGCATCGGCATACGCCAGATACTGGGCTTCGATGTGGGCGCGGGAGTAGACGTAGGTCGGTGTGCCAAAGCGTTCGGCGATGGCGGACAGGGCCACGCCTTCCGCGAACAGCTCACCGTCACGGTAGTTAAAAGCGTCCATGGCGTTCCCTTATTGGTAGACGTCGTGCTTGTGTGCTTTGGATGCAGGGGTCTGTTGCGACGACTTGGCCTGCTCGGCTGGGTCCTGGTTGTCATCGGGCAGATACAACGGGCCTTTTTGACCACAGGCCGACACTAAGCAGGCAACCGCAACGAGCGCGGCAAGGGAAGAGATCAGGCGCTTCATGGCGAAATCCTTGAAAATGCGTTAATTGCGCCGGAGTATACCGGCCACCCGGCAGCTTGCCTATGTAACGCGGCTCCCGTCCGGCGGGGCTTGTGCCGATGCAGGTCGGCCAAGCGCAGCCCATGTGGGAGCGAGCTTGCTCGCGATGGCGTAGTGTCAGGCACCATTGATGTTGAATATGATGGCCTCTTCGCGAGCAAGCTCGCTCCCACAGGTTTCGTGATCGCCCTTGGTCGTTATCCTTTGCAATCACCGGGGCTCGCCCGTATCTTGCGGCGCTTGAGCGTGATCAGACACTTTTTGAGGTTCCTGCAATGAGTTTGACCGAAGCCCGTTTCCACGACCTGGTCGATACCACCCAGCAGATGCTGGAGGATATTTTCGACGAGAGTGACCTGGATATTGATCTGGAGAGCTCGGCCGGTGTTCTTACCGTCAAGTTCG
This sequence comes from Pseudomonas sp. 10S4, assembly GCF_034344865.1. Classification (NCBI taxonomy): domain Bacteria; kingdom Pseudomonadati; phylum Pseudomonadota; class Gammaproteobacteria; order Pseudomonadales; family Pseudomonadaceae; genus Pseudomonas; species Pseudomonas sp. 10S4. Next base: position 1,506,543 of record NZ_CP133774.1, on the reverse strand, counting down.
AAAACGGCAGCCAGTTGATCTTCAGCCGTCAGGAGCCGTTGCGTCAGCTGTGGCTGGCGGCGGTGTCCGGCGGGTTCCACTTCGACTATGACGAAGAGAGCGAGCGCTGGATGTGTGACAAGAGCGAAGAGCAGTTGGGTGAGATGCTTGAGCGCATCGTCAAGCAGCAAGCTGGCGCAGAATTCGATTTCGAAGGTCTGTGAAACTGTGACTCAGCCTGCATCTGTTCGTCCGCCCAAGCCGCTTTACAGTAATGTCAGCGCGGCGGTGCCTTCGCCGTGCAGCGGGGTGTGTCGGTTGGATGAGCAGAAGGTTTGCCTGGGGTGTTTTCGCCATGTTGAAGACATCCGTGAGTGGCGCTCGGCTGATGATGATCGGCGGCGGGTTATTTGTGCCCAGGCTGCTGACCGCCAGCGTCTTTAGCGTCCGGGCTGGTCTTGGCGGCCTTCGGGCCGACCATGCTTTGGGTGATTGAGTACATATCCGTTTCTGCGGTGATGGGGGCTGGCGGTTTCGCCCTTACGGCGACTCACTTTTTTTCAAACGCCAAAAAAAGTAAGCAAAAAAGGCTCGCCCCGAGCGTCCGGCCCCTCGCTTAGGCTCGGCGTGCCTTCGTTTCGGTATTCATCTGGGGGCATCGCCTCCGGTCGGCTTCGCTTCGACCTCCTCTCGATGTGTGCGGCTTCGCCGCACGGCGCTACGCGCCCACCCCCCAGATGAACACCTCCACTCAGCCTCCCGAAGGGGCGGGCAGAGCAAGATCAAGAGCAGGCGAGCTAACGCTCGGCCTAATGAGTGGTAAAAAGCGGGTGGCGTACACCCAACCCTACAGGAGCGAGGCTTGCCCGCGAAGGCGGCCTGCCAGCCGACCAATCTCTCCGTGATGCCCCCGACCCAATTGTAGGACCTGAGCTTGCTCGCGAAGGCGGCCTGTCAGCCGACCAACCTCTCCCTGATGCACTCAATCCAAATTGTGGGAGCTGGCTTGCCTGCGATGGCGGCCTGACAGCCAACCAATCTCCCTCGGATGTACTCGGTCCAATTGTAGGAGCTGAGCTTGCTCGCGATGGCGACCTGACAGCCAACCAATCTCCCTCGGATGTACTCGGTCCAATTGTGGGAGCTGGCTTGCCTGCGATGGCGGCCTAACAGCCAACCAATCTCCCTCGGATGTACTCGGTCCAATTGTGGGAGCTGGCTTGCCTGCGATGGCGGCCTAACAGCCAACCAATCTCCCTCGGATGTACTCGGTCCAATTGTGGGAGCTGGCTTGCCTGCGATGGCGGCCTGACAGCCAACCAATCTCTCCCCGATGCACTCGGTCCAATTGTGGGAGCGAGCCTGCTCGCGATGGCGACCTGACAGCCAACCAATCCCTTTTGGCTGTACGCCATTCCCTCTGCAGGTAATGCGAAGGGGGATTGCGCAGGCCGTCCGGTGCCGGCTTGTATATTTATTGAGCTGTGATAGTGTCCGGAAACGCCTCAACCCATCGAGGCCCGTGAAAACCCCGCCTTTTTCTGGCGGGGTTTTGCTTTTTTGTGCAGAAGAAAGGAGTCTGCCTGGATCATGACCGTACCTTCTATCACCCTTACCCGTCTGGACGTGCAACGTCTGGAGCGCCTGATCGACAGCCTGGATGACTCGCTGCCGGGCGTTATCGCGCTGCAAACCGAGCTGGATCGCGCCGATACACTGGTCGGTCACGATGAAGTGCCCGCTGATGTCGTGACCATGAATTCGCGCGTGCATTGCCGCGAAGAAATCAGTGGCAAGGACTATCACCTGACGCTGGTTTATCCCAAGGATGCCAATGCCGACGAAGGCAAGATTTCCATTCTGGCGCCGGTGGGCAGTGCCTTGCTCGGCCTGAAAGTCGGTCAGCACATTGACTGGCCCGCACCGGGTGGCAAGACCCTGAAACTGACGCTGCTGGAAGTTGAATCGCAGCCAGCCAATGGCGGCGACTGCTCATTCTAAAAGACTTAGACCTGCTCGAGCGCTTCGTTCAAGGCGCGCTCCAGGTCGGCCTTGTAGCGTAGATACAGATTGCTTGAACTCTGCCCATCACCGAGCAGGCCTGTCAGGTCCAGGTCGGTGATGTAGCAGCGGTAGCGTTCAGTCTCGCGGCGCTGGTTGATGATCTCCCGGGCGACCACGCTGAACAACTGATCGCCATACTCCAACTCCGAAAACTCCCGTTGATTGCAATACAGCGTGACCTGCACCTGCCCCGGTGCGGCTTTGCCGATGATTGCCTGGACGTCATAGAACGGTTTGTTGACCGGGGTTTGCGGCGCTGGCCGGGTTTCAACCCGCCGTGCCCGGCCGGGGCCGGACGGCAATAGTTGGTAATACAGCGTGTCGAGGCTTAGCGGCTGGGCGGCGTCCATCGGCAGCAAAGCGTCGCGGCGATACAGGATCGATTGCAGGAAGCGTTGCAGCGGCACCAACAGGCTTTGTTCGTCGTGATAGGGCAGGCGCTGCTGCCATAACGCATTGAATTCATCCAGCACGTACAGATCGGCCTGCTGCTCGTTGATCCGGTAGAACACCTGAATGCACTCGGGCTGACCCATCGGCAGCAGCAGCGCGAGGTCTTGTTCTTCGAGGGCCATCGGGTCCAGGTGCAGCGGGCTGTAGCTCGCCAGCTCTTCGCCAAGGTAGTCGAACAGCGCCGGCAGGGTAGCGAGGGCGACGTGGTTGACCTGGCCGGGCACCAGTTCCAGCACGTGGTAATGCTGCTGGACCTGAAACAGGTAGCGATGATTGAGTTTGCTCAACAGCAGGTTTTGCGCGGTGTCGATGATGGCTTCGACGCGCTGGGCGATGAACTGCGCGCGGTTGTGGCAGAAACAGCGGACCCGCAAGCGCGGCTGCTGTGGCCCTTTGGGCAGGTTGTTGAGGTAGTCGCGCAGGCAGTCGAGCAGGGCGTGAGGGCCGTCATAGCGACTGACCAGCACTTCGTTCCAACTGTTGAGGGTGACCTGATCGAGGGTCAGCACCAGGTTCTCCCGCACGCCCGCGTAACTCAGGGAGTCGGTGCGCTCGGTGGTCATCAGGATGTTCAGATCGCGATGATGCTTGAGCGGATCGACGCCGACGTTCACCAGAATCAGCACTTCGCTGGGCACGCTGGGACGCAACAGCGGTTCTTCGGCAACGGTGGTCAGGGGCAGGGCGATGGTCTGTTGCAGGCTGCCGAGCAGGTTGAACAGTTCGAACTCGCTCAAATCGCTGCTGCCGGGGTGCAAGGCCAGGCGGGTGCTGCTGTCGATCACGCCGTTGCGGTGGCACCAGGTCAACAGTTCGAGCAATTGGCGGCTGCGTTTGATCGGCGCGAAATGTTCCCACTCATGGGCGGTCAGGCTGCCGTTGTACAAACCCCATTGGGTTTGCCCGGGTTCTTTTTTGTTCGGCGCCTGCACCAGCGTCAGGGTGTCTTCGGCCAGGTCCGGGGCGATGCCCGGGTTAATGAATTCGACCTTGTCGGCCTTGCGCTCGAACGCTGCGTACAGCCTTCGGCCGAGCACATTGAGGTCGCGCTTGTTAATCAGGCTGACGGTTTGCTCGGCGCGGGCGAATTGGGTCAGGAAGCGGTAGCTGTAATTCAGTTCATTGACCAGGGCTCGGCGCTCGGCACTGACCTGACGGACTTTCCACTGACTGCGACTGTCGAGCAGCGCCAGCTGCCGTTGATCCCAATGCCATTCGTTGGCCAGGCGTTCCAATAGTGAACGCTGCCAACTTGCGGTGCGACTGCTGCTGCCGGTCAGCTTGCGATTGACCTTCAGGTATAGCGCGCGGCGTACCAGTTCCAGGCGTTCGGGCTCGCCACGGGCAGTCAGGTATTCCTCGATGCGCCGGTAGACCACGATGTACGGGTCTAGCTCATCGAGGTCCAGCCGATTGGCAAATACGGCCTGTTTGAAACGCAGGCTCAGGCAATGGACCTTTGGGTGCTCGCTGGCGTAAACCTCGGTCAACAGCAGCTTGAGCACCGACTTGTAGGGCGACTCGATGCCCTTGAACAACTGCCACAGCCCGGCGCCGATGAATTCCCCTGGCGGAATGTGCGCCAGATGCCCGAGGTCCAGGGTTTCGTCAGCGCGGATGAAGCGCTTGGAAATCAGCGTGTGGGTGTACTGGTCGTAACCGGCCTCTTCGTAGACCGGCACCAGCCACCAGATCGGTGTGCGCCCGGCCAGCCAGATTGCGGTGCGATAGAACTCGTCCAGCAGCAAATAGTGCTGGGTGGTGCCGCAGTCTTCCGAACTCAGTTGAGTATCCCGTTCGCCGCGCACGAAGCGGGTCGGGTCGATCAGGAAGAAATGCGCCTCGGCACCCTGGCTGGCGGCCCAGACTTCGAGTAACTGGCATTTCTTGCGCAGCTCGGCGAGTTCGTTTTCGCTCAAGTCCGGGGCGTGGCAAACCCACACGTCCATGTCACTTTGATCGGCCTGGGCGAGGGTGCCGAGGCTGCCCATCAAAAACAGCCCGTGAATCGGCCGTGGTGGATTGCTGCCGTGGCGTGGCTTGTAGGAAAACGAACGGGTCAGCCGTTGGGCTTCGGCGAGCACATTGTTGTCGGGTTCGTAGTTCGACAGCCCGGCCGGCGTGCTGCCGGAAACGTAGCCCGGCAACAGCGGATGATTGACGTGGAAAAACAGCGGCAGCAAGGTCAAGACCCCTTGCTGGCGCGTCGACAACCCTTCCATGGCCCTGGCCATGCGGCCTTCATTAAGCTTCAGAAAACGTGCGCGCAGCTGGCTGAGAACCTTGCGGTCGATTCCCTCGTCCAGATCGGGGCGAATTTCATGGGTGCGGGTCATGTCAGCTCAAACCGGCTCGCGAGGCTCGGACGTGGGGGACTACGGATGACGGGCAGTTTAGCGCCTCGGCCCCGGGACTTTTAAGCTGAATTTGTGTTTCTGGCGTCAGATCTCTATCGCGAGGCGACAGAATGCCCGCGGAAATCCCGTGGAAGGGGTTTCCGTGGGCGATGCGGTGGTGCTTAGGCTGTTTCCTGGACGCTCAGAATGGTCAGGACGGTTTGTATATTTTGCGCGGCGTCACGACCCAGGCTGGTCAGGTAACCGCCATCGGGCTGGTCGATCAGGTCTTTCTCATACAGGCGTTGGGCGGCGGCAATCGCTTTCGGGGCAGCGGTCTGATGGATTTTCAAACCTTCCTGGGAACTATCCAGGTTGAAGAGGGCGAGGATTTCCAGTTCGGCAACCAACTCAGGGGTAAGCGACATAAGGACTCCAGACTTTCTAGGAATTAGACGACAGCGCCCCTAAGGTGAGCCCACTCGTGCGGCATGTCCAGTGCTGGCAGCAGGGTTTTTTCGCCTCGGGAAGCATTCCCCGGCGGGTGGTGTGGCGGCGGGGTGGTTACGAGTGTAGTCAGGGTCTGGGGGAAGGCAGGAATGAAGGGTGACAATTTGTGTATGTGCAGGCGTGTGTGGTGAAGACTGGGCTTTTGTGGCAAAGGAGCTTGCCTGTGGCGAGGGGGCTTGCCCCCGTTCGGCTGCGCAGCAGTCGCAAAGAGCTGGGCCGCTACGCGACCCAACGGGGGCAAGCCCCTCGCCACAAAAGCCCCGCCGACAAGTTAGGGCTTACTTCTTCTCTGGCGGCAGCTCTGGCAGGGCGCGCAGGGCGGTTTCGTACCATTCGGTATTGAACGCGCGGTCTTCTTCGAGGATCGCGTCGATTTCCACTGCCAGCACGTGGGCCATCAGGTTGAGGATTTCTTCACGCTCGTAACCCACCAGGGTCAGCTTGTTGAAGGTTGCCTTGGCGGCTGGCGGGTTGTCGCTTTCGATCTGGTTTTCAATCGCTTCGATCAAAGTGTTCTCGGCGAACTCTTCTTCGTCGATCTCGATATCAGTTGGCTCGCTCATGGCAGGCTCCTCAAGTTAAGGCGGGCAGTTTACCTGCATTCAACGCTGTGATGCTGCTGGCAAGAAACGCTTGAGCGTTCTATAAAAGGCACCTGCCAACCCCGCACGGCCTGGAGGCTATGTGATGCTCAAGCTTTATGGATTTTCCGTCAGCAACTACTACAACATGGTGAAGCTGGCGCTGCTGGAGAAGGGACTGCCGTTTGAAGAAGTCCTGTTTTACCCGGGACCGAGCCCTGAGGCGCTGCTTATAAGCCCGCGCGGGAAGATTCCGGTGCTGGGCGTCGAACAGGGCTTCGTCAACGAAACCAGTGTGATCCTCGAGTACCTCGAACAAAGCCAGAAAGGCACGCCGCTGCTGCCGAGCGATCCCTTTGAGCGGTCGCGAGTGCTGGCGCTGGCCAAGGAAATCGAGCTGTACATCGAATTGCCGGGCCGCGCCTGTTATCCCGAAGCGTTTTTCGGCATGACCGTGCCTGAGGCGATCAAGGACAAGACCAAGGCCGAGTTGCTGCTGGGCTTCGCTTCGCTGGGCAGGCACGCCAAGTTCGCCCCTTACGTGGCAGGTGAGAGCCTGAGCATTGCGGATTTGTATTTCCTCTACAGCGTGCCGCTGGCCTGTGCGGTCGGGCAGAAGCTGTTCGGTATTGATCTGTTGGCCGAGATACCGGCGGCCAAGGCGCTGCTGGAGCGTCTGGAGCAGAACCCGCATGTACAGCGGATTGCAGCGGACAAGGATGCGGCGATGCCAGGGTTTTTGGCGATGGTCGCGTCCAAGAAGTAGGTTTTTGTAGCGTCTTCAAGAATGCATTCGCGGGCAAGCCCGCTCCCACATTGGATCTGGTGTACACAGCATGTGTGTTCACCACCGAACTAATGTGGGAGCGGGCTTGCTCGCGAAGCTTTTGGCGGTTTAACGGCTAGCTAACAACGCCTGGCCGCGAACCACTGCTTTCTTGACCTGCGCCGGCGCAGTGCCGCCGATATGGTCACGGGCATTCACCGAGCCTTCCAGGGTCAGCACGGCAAACACGTCCTGATCGATCTGGTCGCTGAACTTGCGCAGCTCTTCCAGGCTCATTTCCGCCAGGTCCTTGCCGCTTTCCACGCCGTACTTCACCGCATGGCCAACGATTTCGTGGCAGTCACGGAACGGCAGGCCGCGGCGCACCAGGTAATCCGCCAGGTCAGTGGCGGTGGAGAAGCCGCGCAGCGCCGCTTCGCGCATGATTGCGTGCTTGGGTTTGATCGCCGGGATCATGTCGGCAAAGGCTCGCAGCGAGTCGCGCAGGGTGTCGGCGGCGTCGAACAGCGGCTCTTTATCTTCCTGGTTGTCCTTGTTGTAGGCCAATGGCTGGCCTTTCATCAGGGTCAGCAGACCCATCAGTGCACCGAATACGCGACCCGTCTTGCCGCGAACCAGCTCCGGCACGTCCGGGTTTTTCTTTTGCGGCATGATCGAGCTGCCGGTGCAGAAGCGGTCCGGCAGATCGATGAACTGGAATTGCGCGCTGGTCCACAGCACCAGCTCTTCGGAGAAACGCGACAAGTGCATCATCGCGATGCTCGCGGCGGAGCAGAACTCGATGGCGAAGTCGCGATCGGAGACGTTGTCCAGGGAGTTGCCGCCGACAGCGTCGAAGCCCAGCAACTGCGCGGTGAACTCACGGTCGATCGGGTAAGTAGTGCCGGCCAGCGCGGCGCTGCCCAACGGCATGCGGTTGGTGCGCTTGCGGCAGTCCACCAGACGCTCGTAGTCGCGGCTGAGCATTTCGAACCAGGCCAGCATGTGGTGCCCGAAGGTCACCGGCTGCGCGGTTTGCAGGTGGGTGAAGCCCGGCATGATGCTGCCGGCTTCGCGCTCGGCCTGCTCCAGCAAGCCTTTTTGCAGGCGAGTGATTTCGGCCAGGATCAGGTCGATCTCGTCACGCAGCCACAGGCGGATGTCGGTGGCGACCTGGTCGTTGCGGCTACGGCCGGTGTGCAGCTTTTTACCGGTCACGCCGATGCGGTCGGTCAGGCGCGCCTCGATGTTCATGTGTACGTCTTCGAGGTCGATGCGCCAGTCGAACTGGCCGGCCTCGATTTCACCCTGGATGGTCTTCAGGCCATCGGTGATGCTGTCGCGCTCGGCATCGGTCAGCACGCCGACCTTGGCCAGCATGGTGGCGTGGGCGATCGAGCCCATGATGTCGTGGCGATACAGGCGCTGGTCGAAAGTGACGGAGGCGGTGAAGCGGGCGACGAAGGCGTCGACGGGTTCACTGAAGCGGCCGCCCCAGGACTGATTGGTCTTGTCAGTGCTCATGAATTCGCTCGTATCGGCTTGAAGAAAGTTGGCGTTGAACGCTGTGGCGGATAATAACAGGGTTGCCAATCCTGTCGCTGACACTGGTCGATACGTTTTTTCTCATGTGCAGGGCCATACTCGGGGCAACACTGGAGGGAATTGCGCAACGATATTTTTCATTTGAGCAATATCGCGCCGGCAACCGTCTACAGTTGGACAGTAGGAACAGCGCACTTCTCTACGCTGTGGCTGACTATAAGAAGAGGGGGTGTTCGTATTGTGTATCAGCAAACCCTACGGCGATGCCTCGCCAACGCGGGCCCGGGCCGCCAATCGCCCGGCAGATGAAAATTTAGCCGCCGGTCTCGCGGCACTTTTTGGCCCTCGCGCCAGTCTTAGCGTGGATCGCGGTGACGGATGTCACTTCACCTGTCTACGCTATCCTTGTGCGAGACTCACGCAGGAATCCAGCGCAATATGAATGTCCTGATCGTTGATGACGAACCCCTAGCCCGCGAGCGCCTGAGCCGAATGGTCGGCGAACTCGAGGGATACAGTGTCATGGAGCCCGGCGCCACGAACGGCGAAGAGGCGTTGGCGCTGATCGACAGCCACAAGCCGGATATCGTGCTGCTCGATGTCCGCATGCCGGGCCTTGATGGTCTGCAAGTGGCTGCACGATTGTGCGAGCGCGAAACACCGCCAGCTGTGGTGTTTTGCACCGGTCCCGATGAATTCGCCGTGGAGGCCTTGCAGGCCAGCGGTGTCGGTTATCTGGTCAAGCCGGTGCGCGCCGAGCAATTGCTCGAGGCCTTGAAGAAGGCCGAGCGCCCCAATCGTGTCCAGCTTGCCGCCCTGACTCGCCCGGCTGCCGAAACAGGTAGCGGCCCGCGCAGTCACATCAGTGCCCGCACCCGCAAAGGCATCGAGCTGATCCCATTGGGGCAGGTGGTCTATTTCATTGCTGACCACAAGTACGTGACCTTGCGCCACGAAGGCGGCGAAGTGCTGCTGGATGAACCGCTCAAGGCTCTTGAAGACGAATTCGGCGACCGTTTCGTGCGGATCCACCGCAACGCCCTGGTTGCCCGCGAACGTATCGAGCGCCTGCAACGCACGCCGTTGGGGCATTTCCAGCTGTTTCTCAAAGGCCTGAACGGCGACGCGCTGATTGTCAGCCGCCGTCACGTGGCCGGCGTGCGCAAAATGATGCAGCAGCTTTAATCCGCCATTCACAGGCGGATTTCACACCCAATTGCCGGATGTTGAAGGCCAGGGAGGCCGTGCAGTTCCTGATACAAGTCAAAGTGGATTTGACTGAGCTGTTATTATCCGCCGTATCTATTCAGTACGGATTGATCCATGTCCTCTCGCGAAATCCGCATCGCCACCCGTAAAAGTGCGCTGGCCCTATGGCAGGCCGAATACGTTAAAGCTCGCCTGGAAGAAGCCCATCCGGGCTTGCAGGTAACGCTGGTGCCCATGGTCAGTCGCGGCGACAAGCTGCTCGACTCGCCACTGTCGAAAATCGGCGGCAAAGGCCTGTTCGTCAAGGAACTGGAAACCGCGCTGCTGGAAAACGAAGCCGACATCGCCGTGCACTCAATGAAAGACGTGCCGATGGACTTCCCCGAAGGCCTCGGTCTGTTCTGCATCTGCGAGCGCGAAGACCCGCGCGATGCCTTCGTTTCCAACACCTACGCCAGCCTGGATGAGTTGCCTCAGGGCAGCATCGTCGGCACCTCCAGCTTACGCCGTCAGGCCCAGTTGCTGACCCGCCGTCCGGACCTGGAAATACGTTTCCTGCGCGGTAACGTCAACACGCGTCTGGCCAAGCTCGACGCCGGCGAATACGACGCCATCATCCTCGCCGCCGCCGGTTTGATTCGCCTGGGTTTCGAAGATCGCATCACCTCGGCCATCAGCGTCGACGACAGCCTGCCTGCCGGTGGCCAAGGCGCGGTCGGTATCGAATGCCGTAGCGTCGATAGCGAAATCCACGCCTTGCTGGCGCCCCTGCATCACCAGGACACCGCCACCCGCGTCACGGCCGAACGTGCCCTGAACAAACATCTGAATGGTGGCTGCCAGGTACCGATTGCCTGCTACGCCGTGCTTGAAGGCGATCAAATCTGGTTGCGTGGGCTGGTGGGCGATCCAAGCGGTGGCCTGCTGCTTAACGCCGAGGCCCGTGCGCCGCGCAGTGAAGCTGAATCGCTGGGTGTGCAGGTCGCCGAAGATCTGCTGAGCCAGGGCGCCGGCGACATTCTGAAAGCGGTCTACGGCGAGGCAGGTCACGAGTGACCGGCTGGCGTCTGCTGCTGACGCGCCCCGCAGATGAGTCGGCGGCGCTGAGCAGCGTGTTGGCCGAGCAGGGGGTTTTCAGCAGTTGTCTGCCGCTTTTGGAGATAGAGCCGATTGCGCCCTCTGACACAATGCGCGCAGTGATAGCGGGTCTGGATCGCTACTGTGCGGTGATTGTGGTCAGCAAGCCGGCCGCCAGAATCGGCATCGATCTGCTCGGCCAGTGTTGGCCGCAGCCACCGAAGTTGAAGTGGTTCAGCGTGGGCGTTGCGACGGCTCAAATCCTAGAGGCTTCCGGCCTGGATGTAAGTTTCCCGGCCGAGGGCGATGACAGCGAAGCCTTGCTTGAACTTCCCGAGTTGCGCGAGGCTATCGCCCGGCCCGATCCGCGAGTGTTGATCATGCGCGGGGAGGGCGGGCGCGAGTTGCTGGCTGAGCGTTTACGCGAGCTTGGTGCTAGTGTCGATTATCTGGAGTTGTATCGTCGCGGCTTGCCGCACTATGCGACGGCTGCGTTGCCGGACCGGATCGAAGCGGAACGCTTGAACGGACTGGTGGTCAGCAGTGGACAGGGTTTCGAGCACCTGCACCAATTGGCCGGCGATGCCTGGCCACGGTTGGCGCGGTTGCCGTTGTTTGTTCCAAGCCCAAGAGTCGCCGAGCTGGCACGTGCCGCCGGGGCTCAAACAGTTGTGGATTGTCGTGGCGCGAACGCCGCGGCTTTGCTGACGGCGTTACGGGAGCAACCCGTACCCGTTCTCTAATGCAAAGGATGGATACGTGAGCGAAACAGCCTTGCCTAAAGATGACGTCCAGCCGGTGCTCGATGCACCTGTTGAAACACCACCACCTGCTGCTGTGCAGCGCCGAGGCAATGGCCTGGCAATCGTCGCACTGTTGTTGGGTGCCGCTGGGGTCGCCGTGGGCGGTTGGGGTGTCTGGCAGGTACGTCACCTGCAAGCCAATACTCAAGCGCAGTTGAGCCAGGTCCAGGCCTTGAGCGATCAGGCACAAAGCCTGAAACTCAGTGATCAGCGCCTGACCGCACGCCTGGAGCAACTGCCTGCCGCCGACGAGCTGGAAGACCGCCGTCGTCTGGTGACGCAGTTGCAAGGCGATCAACAACGCTTGAATCAAAAGCTGGAAAGCGTCCTCGGCGCCAGCCGCAAGGATTGGCGTCTGGCCGAGGCCGAGCACTTGCTGCGTCTGGCCAGCCTGCGTCTTTCGGCATTGCAGGACATCAGCAGCGCCCAGGCCCTGGTGCAGGGCGCCGACGAAATTCTCCGCGAACAGAACGACCCCGGCGCCTTTGCCGCCCGCGAACAAGTGGCCAAGACCCTGGTGGCCTTGCGCAGCACCGAGCAGCCGGACCGCACCGGGTTGTTCCTGAAACTGGGTGCCTTGCGAGACCAGGTGATCAACCTCACCGAGCTGGCGCCGGAGTACAAGGACCGTGGCGAATCGCTGTTGGGCCTGACCGCCGATGGCGATGGCGCCAGTCGTTGGGCGCAATGGTGGGATGAGATCTCGCGTTACATCCGTATTGACTTCAACGCTGAAAAGAATGTTCGTCCTTTGCTGGCCGGGCAGGGTTTGAGCCAGGTCCGTCTGGCCTTGAGTCTGGCGCTGGAGCAGGCGCAGTGGGCTGCGCTCAATGGTCAGGCGCCGGTGTATACCCAGGCGCTGACCGAAGCGCGGGACGTGCTCAAGGGCAACTTCAATGCGGACAACCCGCAGAGCAAGGTGATGCTTGAGCAGGTTGGCGAGTTGAGCACGCAGCCGGTTACGGTCGTCACGCCAGACCTGACGGGCACGTTGAGTGCGGTCCAGGCCTATCTTGAACGACGCAATGTCAGTGCCGAGGACTCGATCAAGCCGCTGGCCAAACCTGCTGCGGACACCGCGCAGGAGGCCACGCCATGAAACGCCTCTATGTGATCGTGTTTCTGGTCATCGCCGCCGCCGGGGTGCTGGGGTTGGCGATTGCCGAGCACTCGGGCTACGTGCTGATCGCCTACAAGAGCTTCCGTTACGAGTCGAGTCTGTGGGCGACCCTGGCCTTGCTGGCCGTGCTCTGGTTGGTGTTTTGGGGCATCAAGGCGTTGATCGAGTTGGTGACGACCTCCAGCGGCGTGGTCAATCCGTGGTCCCGTCGCAATCGCAGCCGCCGGGTGCAAGTCGCCATCGAGCATGGCCAGCTGGACCTCGCCGAAGGTCGTTGGGCCAGTGCCCAGCGTCATCTGTACCGGGCCGCAGAAGCCGAGCGTCAACCACTGCTGTACTACCTCGGTGCGGCACGTGCCGCCAACGAACAAGGTCACTACGAGGAATGCGACAACCTGCTGGAGCGCGCCCTCGAGCGCCAGCCCCAGGCCGAGTTGGCGATTGCCTTGAGTCACGCGCAATTGCAGACCGACCGTGGTGATACCGAAGGCGCCCTGGCGACGCTGGAAGCCATGCACGAGCGTCACCCACACAACGTGCAGACTTTGCGTCAGCTACAGCGCCTGCATCAGCAGCGGGGCGACTGGTCGGCAGTCATTCGGCTGCTGCCGGAGCTGCGCAAGGACAAAGTCTTGCCTGTCGCCGAACTAGCTGAGCTGGAGCGTCGGGCCTGGGGTCAAAACCTCAGCCTTGCAGCGCGCGGTGAAGAAGACGGGACGGTCGGGTTGCAGTCACTCACCCGCGCCTGGCAACAGCTTACTAATGCTCAGCGCCAGGAACCGCAATTGGTGCTGGCCTATGCTGAACAACTGCGCCAGTTGGGCGCTCAGGTCGAGGCTGAAGAAATCCTGCGTGCGGCGCTCAAGCGCAACTTTGACAGTCATCTGGCACGTCTCTACGGACTAGTACGCGGTAGCGATCCGGCGCGGCAGTTGCAAACCGCCGAGGGCTGGCTCAAGGATCACCCGGCCGACCCGAGCTTGCTGTTGACCTTGGGCCGCCTGTGCCTGCAAAGCAGCCTTTGGGGCAAGGCCCGGGACTATCTGGAAAGTAGCCTGCGCCTGCAGCGCAACCCGGAAGCCTGTGCGGAGCTCGCCAGGTTGCTGGCACAGTTGGGCGATACCGAGCGCAGCAACCAACTGTTCCAGGAAGGCCTTGTCCTGCTGGACGAGCGCCTGCTGGCGGCACCGCTGCCGGTACCTGTTCGGGCCTGACATCCAGGATTCAGGATTTGGCATAAACCTGTGGCGGGGGAGCTTGCTCCCGCTGAGGTGCGAAGCGCCTTCAAAAGGGACTGCTGTGCAGTCCAACGGGAGCAAGCTCCCTCGCCACAGGCAAGCTCCCACTCCACAAAGTGCTGTGTTCAGTCGCACGATGTTTACCTTTGTAGCCCTGTATCGGAAACGTCCTACCGAGGGCTGCATCTTATCCTCTCTATTCTGTCGGGAATTCCCTACACCTCTGGTGAAGTGTCCGTGCCGGCCTGCCTTGAAAGGCTGCCGCGCTTTCCTCTACCGTAACCGCCTGTCTCTACTGTTACGGATTAGCCATGTCTTTGGCCTGCTCACGCTCCTTGTTTTTCATGGCTTTCACCGCAGGTGCCCTGGCCTTGGGCGTTTCCTATTACCTCGAATATGTGGTCGGGCTCAAACCCTGCGGGCTGTGTTTATTGCAGCGCGGTTGCCTGGCGCTGCTCCTGGTTGTTTACCTGGTGGCTTCGGTACATGGTCCGCGACGATTCGGTTCTTTCGTCTATTGGCTGCTTGGTTTGTCCGCCAGCCTGGGCGGGACTGTCGCGGCGTGGCGGCAGGTGTTGTTGCAGAGTGATCCGCAGCAACAACTCTCGCTCTGTTCGCCCAATCTGGAAGCTTGGTTCGGGAGTATGCCTTGGGGCTGCGCCGTACAAAGGCTGTTCAAGGGCACTGACGACTGCGCCGAGATCTCGTGGACCTTGTTTGATCTGAGCATCCCCGAATGGAGTCTGCTGTTCTTCGTCGCGATGCTGATCCTGGGGATTTACCAGTTACTGCGCCACGTCTGGATCGCCTGTCAGGGACCGCCCAGCGGCGAGTCGTCGCACCGGGCCGGGACGGGTGATTAAACACTTGTATGAACTTTATCTCCTGCGTACCTTGAAGCCATTGTCGTGCGGGCATAATCTGGCCCGCACGTGTCATTGGAATTATGTTGCTCGATGACGCTCTGCCTGGCCGATCCTTGACCCTCAAGAGTGCGGCAGGTGTAGAGCAGCATGACCCACATAGGGAAGAGAGATCACCATGCTCGAAAGTTGTCAGAATGCTCAGGAACGCTGGGGTGGAGTGCATCTGCTGATCGATCGCTGGTTGCAGGAGCGTCACGAACTGGTTCGGGCCTATGATGCTCTCGGCGCGAAGCCTGAAGCTCTGGGCGAGAACCGCAAGCCGTTGCAGGAATTTTGCGGGGTGCTGGTCGATTACGTATCGGCGGGGCATTTCGAAATCTACGAACAGCTCACCGGTGAAGCCAAGGCCTTTGGTGACACTCGTGGTCTGGAGTTGGCCGAGACCATCTATCCGCGCATCGACGTCATCACCGAGAAGCTGCTGGCGTTCAACGACCTGTGTGATGCAGGCCAGTGCGTAGCCGAGAAATTCAAGGAGCTGGGTGGCCTGCTGCACGAACGCTTCGAACTGGAAGACTGTCTGATCGAAGTGCTGCACACCGCTCACAAGGAAGAGGATTCGGTTCAGGCCTGAACCCTTTCCGGCAATACGCTAAAAACGGTGCGCTTTGCGCGCCGTTTTTCGTTTCCGCTATCAGCTGGTGGCGCCGCGTAATTCGACTTCGAATACCAGCGGCGTGAACGGTGCGATCAGGTCACCGGCACCGTCGGCGCCATAGGCCTGGGCCGATGGAATCACCAGACGCCATTTTGCCCCCACCGGCATATTTTGCAGCGCACTGCGCCAGCCAGTGATCACGCTGTCGAGACTGAACCACTGCGGTTGGCTGTTCTGATCGAACACCGTGCCGTCAGGCAGGCGACCGATGTACAACACTTGAACCTTGCCATTTGGCCCGGCCTTCGCGCCGGTACCTGGCGTCAGCTCCGTCATCAACACGCCATCGGCCAATTCATGAACGCCGGGCCTGGCTTTTTCTTCGGTGAGAAAGCGCTGCTCTTTTTCCAGGGCTTCTTCGCTTTGTGGTGCAGGTGGTTGCAAGGCGATCTGGGCTTCGTGGTCCGCAAGGATCTGTTCGATCTGCGCGTCCTTCAGTGCCAGGGGTTTGCCTTGATAGGCTTGCTGCAACCCTTCGATCAGCGCTTGAAGTTGCAGGTCGGGAACCTCCTGGCGCAAGCGTTCGCCGAGACTTGCGCCTAAGCTGTAAGCGAGATCGTGAGCATCATTCTCAGCGGTTTTTTCGGCGGCTTGAACGGTGGAAAAACACACGAGCAGGGATAAAAAAAGGTAGCGCGACATGGGCACTCTCCGACCTCAGATGCGGGGGATTATGCCAGCGAGAATGGGTTAAACGGTGAACTGCTTTTGCGCAGATGCAGAACATTTTCAATCCGGTGCAACGCCGCGCTTTCGATACTGTCAACATGACCTAGCGGCGGTGTCAGCAGAGGTCTAGTATGAGCCGCATTCACGTCAGCCAGGAGGTAAACCATGTCGGCCACCAAGAAGCCTGTAAATACTCCGTTGCACTTACTCCAACAACTTTCGGGCAGCCTGCTCGAGCATTTGGAAACCGCTTGTTCCCAAGCCTTGGCTGATGCTGAAAAACTGCTCGCCAAACTGGAAAAGCAGCGCGGAAAAGCGCAAGAAAAACTGCACAAATCCCGTACCAAATTGCAGGACGCTGCGGCGGCCGGCAAAGCCAAGGCACAAGCCAAGGCCAAGGACGGAGTGAAGCAACTCGAAGACCTGCTCGATGCTTTGAAGGATCGTCAGTCCGAGACCCGCACCTACATTCTGCAACTCAAGCGCGATGCTCAAGAAAGCCTGAAACTGGCCCAGGGCGTCGGTCGCGTACAAGAGGCTGTCAGCAAGGCGTTGTCCCTGCGTTCGGCCAAGCCAGCTGCGGCACCTGCCAAGAAAGCCGCTGCCAAACCGGTTGCTGCAAAAGCAGCCGCCAAGCCTGCTGCCAAACCGGCTGCTAAAGCACCGGCCAAAGCCGCAGCAAAACCTGCAGCGAAAAAACCGGTTGCTGCCAGCGCTGCGAAACCAGCTGCTAAAGCAACGACTGCCAAACCGACTGCTGTAAAAACTGCCGCTGCCAAACCGGCTGCAAAACCAGCCGCTAAACCTGCAGCAAAACCTGCAGCAAAACCAGCGGCCAAAACCGCAGCAGCGAAACCTGCTGCCAAGCCGGCCGCCAAGCCGGTCGCGGCTAAAACTGCTGCCAAATCGGTTGCTGCAAAAGCACCGGCCAAGCCTGCAGTAAAACCAGCGGCCAAAACTGCAGCCGCCAAGCCGGTTGCTAAAACTGCTGCTGCAAAACCGGCTACTGCCAGCGCTGCCAAACCAGCCGCGGCCAAACCCGCTGCGAAGCCAGTGGCTGCGAAACCGGCTGCAAAACCAGCTGCCGCCAAACCAGCAGTGAAAAAACCAGTCGCCGCCAAACCGGCTACCGCGCCAGTCGCCAAGCCAGCCACCCCGGCTGCGGCAGCATCGTCTGCTCCAGCTGCAACCACCTCGACCACCACCGCTGCGCCAACCCCGGCAGCCGCGTCGAGCACTGCGACCACCCCAACCAGCGCTTCCTAAGCGCCGGTTACCGCGACGCGCAGCTGATGCAGCGCGTCGCGGTCCAGGTTGGCGGCGCCCGCCGCCACACCTTCCAGCCAGGCCGATCGTTCGGTCACGTCATTTTGCGGCCAACTCCGGGCCGTACGCTCCAGTTGCAACAACAGATGCCGTTCGGCTTCCAGCTCCAGTGCCTTGATTTGCTCGCGTAACGCATTCAGTTCGGCGTCGTCAGCGGCGGCGGCTTTCCATTGCTGGCGTAACGTGCGCATCGGTTGCACGACATTCACCTCCCAGGGCTCGGCCACCTGAAAAAGTTGCTGCAAGCGTTGCTCGGTGCAGTCCACAGCCCTTTGTTCCAGCCACAGGCCACAGAGCAGCAGGCAGACATTTGCTCCCGCCGATTGCAATTGCAGGCACAGGCTTTCAACGCCGGGGCGGGCGTAAGTGCCAAGGGAAAAGCTCCACAGGTCAGAGGACATAGTGCTACTCGCGCCAGTTGCGAGCGAAGCTGGTAGACTCCGCCGCCATTATGATTCGACTTCAGAACCTGACTTTACAGCGTGGCCCGCAACGTCTGCTAGAAGACGCCGAGCTGACCCTGCACGCCGGCCACAAAGCCGGCCTCATCGGTGCCAATGGCGCCGGCAAATCGAGCCTGTTCGCCTTGCTTTTGGGTGACCTGCACCCGGATTCGGGTGACTGCTTGCTGCCGGGCGACTGGCGCATCGCCCACATGCGCCAGGAGATCGACACCCTCGATCGCATCGCAGTCGACTACGTGCTCGATGGCGACCTGCGCCTGCGTGAGGTGCAACGCGACCTCGCCGCCGCCGAAGCGGCCCATGACGGTGCCGCTCAGGCGCGCCTGCACGCCGAACTCGACAGCGCCGACGGTTACACCGCCGACGCCCGGGCGCGCAAGCTACTGGCCGGTTTGGGCTTCACCAACGATCAGATGGATCGTCAGGTCGCAGATTTCTCCGGTGGCTGGCGGATGCGTCTGAACCTGGCGCAGGCGTTGATGTGCCCTTCGGACCTGTTGCTGCTCGATGAACCGACCAACCACTTGGACCTCGACGCCATCATCTGGCTCGAAGAGTGGCTTAAAAGCTATCCTGGCACGTTGATGCTGATTTCCCACGACCGGGACTTCCTCGACGCCGTGGTCGATCACGTGGCCCACGTCGATCAGCGCAAGATCACGCTCTATCGCGGCGGCTACAGCGCCTTCGAACGTGCCCGTGCCGAACGTCTGGCCCAGCAACAGCAGGCCTACGAGAAGCAGCAGGCGCAACGTGCGCACATGGAAAGCTACATCGCCCGCTTCAAGGCCCAGGCCACCAAGGCCCGTCAGGCCCAGAGCCGGATCAAGGCGCTGGAGCGGATGGAAGAGCTGTCCGCTGCTCACGTCGATTCGCCGTTCGACTTCGTTTTCCGCGAATCGCACAAAATCTCCAGCCCGTTGATTGATATCTCCGATGCTCGCCTGGGTTATGGCGAGCGAGCCGTGCTGGAGAAGGTCAAGCTGCAACTGACCCCCGGCGCGCGCATCGGTTTGCTCGGCCCCAACGGTGCCGGTAAATCGACCCTGATCAAAAACCTCGCCGGTGAACTCGAGCCGTTGTCCGGGCGCCTGACCCGTGGCGAGAACACCGTGGTCGGCTACTTCGCCCAGCATCAGTTGGACTCGCTCGACTCCAAGGCCAGCCCACTGCTACACATGCAGCGCCTGGCACCGACGGAGCGTGAGCAGACCTTGCGCGACTTCCTCGGCGGTTTCGACTTCCGCGGTGCGCGTATCGATGAGCCGGTGCTGAATTTTTCCGGCGGCGAGAAGGCCCGTCTGGCGCTGGCGTTGATCGCCTGGGGCCGGCCGAACCTGCTTGCTGCTCGACGAACCGACCAACCACCTCGACCTGGAAATGCGCCTGGCGCTGACCATGGCGTTGCAGGAATTCAGTGGTGCGGTACTGGTGGTCTCCCACGATCGTCATTTGCTCAAAAGCACCACCGACAATTTCTATCTGGTGGCGGACGGCAAGGTTGAAGAGTTCGACGGCGACCTGGAGGACTACACCCGCTGGCTGGTGGAGTATCGCCAGCGCAATGCCCCGGTCAGCAACACGCCGGTGAACCCGGACAAAACCGACAAGAAGGCTCAGCGTCAGGCTGCCGCTGCGTTGCGTCAGCAACTGGCGCCACATAAGCGTGAAGCCGACAAGCTCGAAGCCGAGTTGGGCAAGCTGCACGAGAAACTGGCGAAGATCGATGCCAGCCTCGGCGACAGCGATATCTACGAACCGGCGCGCAAGAACGAGTTGCGTGATCTGCTGGCCGAACAGGCCAAGCTGAAGGTGCGTGAAGCGCAACTGGAAGAATCCTGGATGGAAGCCCTGGAACTGCTGGAAAGCATGCAGGCGGAGTTGGAGGCGCTGTCCTGATGGACGCCTTCAAACTGCCGTTGCCGGCGATGTGGGTCGAGCCGATTTTGCTCGGCGTGCAAATCCTGCTGATCCTGCTGGCCGGGTATTTTGCTCAGCGCTTCGTCGCCAAATGCCTGACTCGCCTGGGCGAACGTTATCCGTTTCCGCCACAACTGCTGATGCCGCTGCGTGGTGGACTGCGCTGGCTGATCATGGGCAGCGCGTTGATTTTCGTGCTGGAGCGCCTCGGTGTTTCGGCCACGGTACTCTGGACTGCGTTGTCCGGGTTCGTGGCGGTGGCTGCGGTGGCGTTCTTCGCCATGTGGAGCGTGCTCTCCAATCTGCTGTGCGCGATCCTGATCTTCACTGTCGGCCCGTTCCGCATCGGTGATGTGGTCGAGTTGGTGGACACCCTCGACAAGCCCGGCGTCAAAGGCCGGGTGGTGGCGATCAATTTGCTGTTTACCACGTTGATCGAGGCTGAAGAGGCCGGGACTGGCAGTGCGATGGTGCAGGTGCCTAACAGCCTGTTCTTCCAGCGCTCGGTTCGCCGCTGGCGCGGGTCGGATGTTTTCCCTTCCAGCGGCTTCGAAAAGTAAGCCTTCTGTTGCCTGATACACCGCTATCGCGAGCAAGCCCGCTCCCACATTGGATCTTCAGTAGACATCACATGAGTGAACAACACTGATCTACTGTGGGAGCGGGCTTGCTCGCGAAGTGGCCCTAAAGCCATAAACGCTGGTCGGCAGTCACCCTGTCCGACAAAAAATCGGTAGTCATTGCGCCAAAGCCGCATTAGCTTAGACGTCTGTCACGAGTCTGAGTCGAGGTGTGCGATGGTGCTTCAAACATGGCTGGCGTTTTTTGCTGCCTGCTGGGTGATCAGTCTGTCTCCTGGTGCCGGCGCGATTGCGTCGATGTCCAGCGGCCTGCGCTACGGTTTCTGGCGCGGCTACTGGAACGCCCTGGGCCTGCAACTGGGCCTGGCATTGCAAATTGCGATTGTGGCGGCTGGTGTCGGTGCGATCCTCGCGGCTTCGGCCACGGCTTTCTATGCGATCAAATGGTTTGGCGTGGCCTATCTGGTCTACCTCGCGGTCAAGCAATGGCGTGCGTTGCCCAGCGACATGAGCGATGACGCGTCTGTACGGCAGATCGGCAAACCGCTGGCGCTGGTGTTCCGTGGTTTCCTGGTGAACATCAGCAACCCCAAGGCGTTGGTGTTCATGCTGGCGGTGCTGCCGCAATTCATCGACCCGCATGCACCGTTGGTGGCTCAGTACCTGATCCTTGGTGCGACGATGATCTGTGTCGACCTGATCGTCATGGCCGGCTACACCGGGCTGGCGTCCAAAGTGCTGCGACTGTTGCGCACGCCCAAACAGCAGAAACGCATGAACCGCACGTTTGCCGGGCTGTTCATCGGTGCGGCGGCGTTTATGGCAACCCTGCGCAAAGCGGTGATGTAAAACCCTGGATACAAGAGCGACCTCTTGTGGCGAGCGAGCTTGCTCGCGCTGGGCTGCGAAGCGGCCCCGGATTTTGCGAGCGCTGCGCACTCGGGCGGGAGCAAGCTCCCTCGCCACATTAGGTTTCAGTACGGCAATATTGCGTTGATGGGCTTAAGAACAAGCATAAAAAAGGCGACCCTTCAGGTCGCCTTTTTCGTTCCAGAGATCAGCGCAAAATCACCGGCGCCGTATCCTGTGGCAGGTTGTTACGCTGCGGGGCTTGTCCCGGCTTCTCGTAACTCCCGCCGCCGAGCTGTTGGCTCAGTTGCCCTGCCACGTCTTCGCCCAATGCCTTGGACACGTCACGCACCACCCGCGGGCGGTTCAGCGAAATCTTGATGTCCCGGCCATTCACCAGTTTGGTGTCCTGGCCTTCGCCCATCGCCGTGAAGGCCGACGTGATTTCGAAAGTCTTGGTGTTGATCAGGCTGAAATCCGCCACCAGGGTCAACGCCAGCACCGCTGAATAGCTGTCGGTGTTCGCCAGCTCGTTCGTGTCTTGGGTGAAGTCGATGTCCGACACCGTGCCGAACAGCACGTAATCCGCGCCCTTGAAGTTACCGGCCTTGATCCGCTTGATCACATCGTAGATGTCACCCTTGGACGAAGCGGTATAAGGCGTGCCCTGAATCAGCTGGAACATGCCGGTGCGCAGGATTTCACCCTTGATGTCGCCAGTGAATTTACGCAGCTCGGTCTGCTCGATGTAGCTGGTCCTGGCCTCGTACTCGTTGTAGCTCGAAGAACCGCTGGCGCTGTAATAACCCTCGCGGTAATTGCTCTGCGCCGAGACGGTGTGGATGTATTGCTCCACACGTTCCTGATACGCCAGATCCGTGACGGCAACTTTCGGGGCCGCTTGTACGCTGAACGCACAAGCCAGGGCCATCATGCCAATCCATGTGCGCATTGATTAACGCTCCGTGGTTTTGCGGATCTCTTTTTCATCCATCCATTCGGCCAGACCGCTTTCAACGTCAATCAATTGCAGGCTGAATTTGTAGAAGACGTCCTTGTAATCGCTGCTGCGCTTGACGATCGAGCTGATCGAACCTTCAAGACGATACTTGGCAGCGATCATGTTGCCGGTCTTGGCCACGGTCGCTTTCTTGTACAGGCCGCTCTGGTTTTGCAGCTTGAGCTGGTCAACCTGGCTCTGCATTGCGGTGTTATCGCTGGCGAAACGTGCCACACCGCTCTTCATCAGTTGAGTCTTGATGCTGGTGGTGATTTCGCGGGTATCAATGTACTCGCTGGTCTTGTTCTTCACGTCGTAGACCTGAACCACCGGGCGACCCTGCATGATGCCGGACTGGGCCAGGGAACGGGTCATGGACTCGGCGATCATCTGCAGGTCGGTGGAACCGAACTCGTTGGTCACGGTTTCCACAGCCTTGGTGTCACCGTAGCTGATGTTCTTGCTACCCAGCGTTGGCGAGGTGTTGGCGCAGCCGCTGGCCAGCAGGGCGAGGACGGCGATGAACGAAAAGCGTGCAAACATGGGAATGCTCTCTAGAACTGAACGAATAGGGTGGGGGGCTTAAGGCGTCTTGATTTCGAGACGGAAATCCACGGCTTTGGCGGTTGGCGCAATGGCCTGAATGAAGCTGGTCTGCGCGCCATACATCGTCATGCTTTTCCAGACGTCTTCGTCGGCAACCGGGAAACCTTCAGGGCCTAGCCAGGCGAAGCGGTAGTAGAACGTCTTGTTGCTGTTGAGGGTGTTGCTCAACTGAACATTGACCGTCATGAAGCCGTTTTCCCGGGCGACGCGCATGGCGCCGACCACGATGTTCTTGAGCGGGCCCATGGCCACGACTTTACTCGCAGCGCTGCCTGGCTCCGGCGGTGGCGGGGTGGCGCAGCCGGCCAGTAAGGCCAGGGCGGCGACAGCGATGATTTTGAAGCGCATGCAAAGACTCCGTTCTTAAGGTTGTTTGAGGCTGGCGACTGCGGTCGGGCTGGCGCTCTGGATCACGTGCGCGGCCAGGCCGCTGGCGAATACGTGGTTACCCACGGCGCGCAAGCTGATGACCTGATAGCGCTGATCGACAGTCACCTTGACCACCGAACCGCCCACGGCGCTCGGCAGAGTGACTTGGTGCTCGCCTTTCTTTAAGCGCAGACGGACCACTTGGGTGTAGTCCGGCAAGGTACGCCACGTACGGGTATCGGCACCTTCAAGCACCGCTGAAGAAATACCGACTGCCAGACCCGCCAGCGGGTTGGTTTCGTTGATCTTCTTCTGTGCCACGCCTTTGGTCACGGCACGTACGGTGGTGCGCAGGATGATGCCTGGCATGTCGTCACGCAGGGCACGGCGGGACATGGCGGTAGTGCTGTTGAGTTGAGTCAGGTTCAACTGCTGACCGTCCACGCCGATCTGGGTGAGGATGGCAGTCGAAGTGTCCGGCTTGATAACAGGGAACGACAGCGGGGTGATTACCAACTGGTTGCTGATCGGCAATGGCAGCGGAATGCGGATCGAATCCCGGGACGGCGCCAGACCGCTTTGCACCACGATGAGCAATATCGCTGTCGTCATCCTTTGCAGGCTTGTCAAGGTTGACCAGCGCCTGCTCCAGCAAAGGCGTGTTCGGGCGCAGTTCGGCAGCCTTGCGATAACCCGGTGCAGCGAGGTCTTTTTCACCCAATGCTTCGTAGACGAAACCGGCCAGGTAATGGCTGAACGCACTCTGATAACTGTTTTTCAGGCTGACCACGTCCGGCGCGTCAAGGCTGGCGACCGGATAACCCTGCAAGTCTTTGTATTGGGTCTTGATGCCTTGTTTCTCGGCTTCGTCTTCGCTCTTGAGGTATTCCTTGTCCCGCAGATCGGCGATCACCGCTTCGCGTTCGTGGGTCTTCTTGATCGACATGCGCGCGCCGTCAAAGTCGTTCACCGCCAGCAAATTGAGCGCCATCTGAGTGGTCAGCATGACTTTTTCGTAGTCGTAGCCTTCGTAGCGACGGACTTTATCGTTGACCAGGAAGCTGCCGAACTGTGCCAGGTACTTGTCGGTATCGAACTTGACCGAGTCTTCCCACTTGCCCACCACCTGATCGGCGCTGGTCCAGGCATTCTGGCTGCCGGACAAGTCGCCCTTGGCGCGCAGCAGTTCACCCTTCTCGAAGTAATAAAGCAGGTCTTTGTCCGGGCCGGTGTTGTTCTTTTCCAGCAGGGTCAGCGCGGCATCGACGTTGCCGGCGGCCAGTTGCTGATTGGTTTGCGCGAGTTCGGAGTCGTAGTTGCGAAATGCCGTACAGCCGGAGAGCAAGGTGACCGCGCTGAGTGCGATCGAGGTAAGGGCGCGAGAGGCCATAGGGGTACTTCTTCCCTGAGTATATGCAGCCGCGCATGCTGGTCGGGCTGTTGGGACCTATCGGCAGGGAGACTGGCGTCCTGCCAATTCCTCATAACAAGAGGAGCTTATATGCCGCATCGCAATAGCGAGGGCGCGGCATTATAAGCGTGGATGCTGGCTATGTAATGGCTTTTTAATTACATATTTTAAAAGTGTGCCATCACTTATTTCTGACCTGTTACCGGCGCTGGTGAGGCCAGCACATAAGTCTTTGCGACGACGAAGGCCACGGTGTTTATTGTGCGCAGGTTGATCACTTCAAAGTCGCGGTCGATGCGCAGGGAGATCGATGCGGTGCCGGGCGCGTTCGGCGCGTTGAGCAAGTGTTCACCTTTTTTCAGCCGCAGACGTGCGACCAGGGTTTTGTCCGGCAGGGTGCGCCAGGTGCGGGTGTCGGCCTCCTCGAACGGGTCTTCGCGGGTGACCACCAGCGATGCCTTGGCCGGGTAGCGCTCGTTCTCCTGGGCCTGGCCGATAGCCGCCATGTTGGCGCGGAACATGGCCCGCGAAATGATCGCGGGCATATCATCACGTAAAGTGCGCAAGGCCATGTCGGTGACGCTGTTGAGCGCGGTCAGCGGCCGTTTGCGACCATCGACGACGATGTGGTCGAACGCTGGCGTGATGGAGTCCGGGATCATCACCGGGAAAGAAATCGGCGCAACGATCACCAGGTTTTCGTTTAGACGTACCGGGATCGGCACGCGCACCGAGCTGCGTGCTGGCGCCAGGCCGCTTTGGATGACGATCAGTACGTCACTTTCATCGGCTTTTGCCGGCGGCTGGTCGAGATTGCGCAACGCTTGCTCGAGAAATGGCAGGTTCGGGCGCAATTCAATGGCCTGGCGATAACCCGGCGCGGCGAGATCGCGTTCGCCGAGGGCTTCGTAGGTGAAGCCTGCCAGGTAATGGCTGAAGGCGCTCTGGTAGCCGTTTTTCAGTTCGATCACGGCTGGCGCATCGAGGGTGGTTACCGGGTAGCCCTGCAGGTCCTTGTAGTGCACCGAAATGCCCTGGGCCTTGGCCTGCTCCTCGACCTCTTCGTACTGCCGCTCGCGCTGACGGGCAATCAGCGCTTCGCGTTCGTGGGTTTTCTTGATGTCGGTGCGGGCACCGTCGAAGTCATTCACGACCAATTGGTTGAGGGCCATTTGCGTGGTCAACATGACTTTTTCGTAGTCGTAGCCTTCGTAGCGCTGAAGCTTGTCATTGACCAGCATGGTGCCCATTTCGTTGCCGAAGCGGGTGAGCAGTTTCATTGCGCCTGAGGGCACGGCATCTTCGCGCTGGAACACCATCTGGTCGGCGCTGCGCCAAGCCTTCAGGCCTCGTTGCGGCTCACTGGAAAGACTCAGGATGGCGCCTTTCTCCAGGTAATAAAGCAAATCCTTGTCTTCCCAGGGATTGTGCAATTCCACCAGGTCCAGTGCGCCTTGGAGGTTGCCTACCAACAATTGGTCGTTGGTCTGTTGCATCTCCTGATCGTAATTGCGGTACGCGGCGCATCCACTCAGTAAGACGGTGAGGCTCAGCAGTAGCGAGAAAAAGAGGCGCAAACGCATGGACAATGATTCTTCCCTGAACGGATACCGCGAAGAGGTGGTGATTCGCCGCGGAATGTATACGCAGCTGTACAGGAAATACCAACAAAGCTTGAGTGAAAGTCATTGGAAGTGAACAATGTATTACTTCGTATTTCCCCTTGAGATTCATTCATGACTGCCTCCTCCCGTTTTCTGGCGTGGCTAGTGCTGCCGGTTATTGCGTTTTGCAGCCTCAATGCGCAGGCCGAAACTGCCGAAGGCGCGCCAAAGGCCCTGCATTTGCTCGATTACATTGGCGCTGACTACCCGATGGCGGTCGAAGCGGGCAAGGTTATCGATGAGTCTGAATACCTCGAGCAGCAGGAATTTCTGGGTGTGCTGCAAGGTTTGATCTCCGAGTTACCGGCCAAGCCCGAGCGCGCTGAATTGGAGCAAGGCGTCAACAACCTGCGCACCGCGATCGCTGCACGCATGGACGGCACCGACGTTGCACGTCAGGCTCGCCAACTCGGCGCGAAACTGGCGGTGGCGTATCAGGTCAGCCAGGCCCCGGTGATTACTCCGGACCCGACTCGCGGCGCGCCGCTATATGCGCAGCAATGCTCGGTGTGCCACGGCGACACGGTGTCGGTGACGGCCCGGCAGGCGTTGGCATGACGCCGCCACCGGCCAATCTGCGCGATGCGGCGCGACTCGATCGCCTCAGCCTCTACGCGATATACAGCACCCTGGGTCAGGGCGTCGAAGGCACCGACATGCCGTCGTTCGCCGATCAACTGGACGACCGTCAGCGCTGGGACCTGGCAACCTACATCGCCGGCTTCAGTGCCGACCCGACCGCAGCCAAATCCGAAAAGACCTACAACATCGCCGACCTGGCCCGCCAGACACCGGCCGAAGTGCTGGCCGCCGAAGACCCGCAAGCCTTGGCAACCTTCCGCGCACAACGGGCGCAACCGCCGCAGGTCAAGCGTGGCCCGGCACAGTTGCTCGACTACACCGCGGCAACTCTGGACAAGAGCATCGCCGCTTACCGTGCCGGCGAACACGATCAGGCCTACGACCTGTCGGTGGCGGCGTACCTGGAAGGCTTCGAACTGGTCGAAAGCTCTCTCGATAACGTCGACGCCAACGTGCGTAAAGACACTGAAAAATCGCTGATGGCTTACCGTCAGTCGTTGCAGGACGGCTTGCCGGTGGCTCAGGTCGAACAGCGTCTGGATGCGGCCAAGGCCAAGTTAAAGGAATCGGCCGGCCTGCTCGGCAGCGATGGCTTGAGCTGGTCGCTGAGCTACATCTCTGGCCTGTTGATTTTGCTGCGCGAAGGCCTGGAAGCGATTCTGGTGCTCGCGGCGATCCTCGCGTTCCTGCGCAACACCGGCCAGCAATCGGCGGTGCGTAGCGTCAACGTCGGTTGGGGGCTGGCGCTGTTGGCGGGCCTGGGGACCTGGGCGCTGGCGGCGTACGTGATTGATGTCAGCGGCGCCCAGCGTGAGCTGCTGGAAGGCTGCACGGCGCTGTTCGCCAGCGTCATGGTGTTGTGGCTCGGCGTGTGGATGCACGACCGTCGCCACGCGGCAGCCTGGCAGGATTACATCAAGAGCAGCCTGGTGGGCGGCGGCGGACGTTTCGGTTTTGCGATCCTGGCGTTCTTCTCGGTGTATCGCGAACTGTTTGAAGTGATCCTGTTCTACGAAACCCTGTGGTTGCAGGCCGGCCCTGCCGGGCATAACGCGGTGCTCGCGGGCGGCGCGACGGCGTTGGTGCTGTTGGTCGGTCTGGCTTGGGTGATCCTGCGCGGCTCGGCAAAACTGCCACTGGCGCTATTCTTCGGCATCAACGCCGGGTTGTTATGCGCGTTGTCGGTGGTGTTTGCCGGCCATGGTGTGAAGGCGTTGCAGGAAGCCGGGATCTTCGGCACCCGGCCGGTGCCGTTCTTTGACTTCGACTGGCTGGGCATCCACGCTGATGCGTATTCGCTGAGTGCGCAGGCGGTGGCGATCATTGCGATCATCGTGCTGTATAGCCGCAGTCGCATGGCAGAGAAGCGGCGGGTGCCGGTTTCTTAACAGCATTCGCTGCGCTCACATTCGCGGGCAAGCCTCGCTCCTACGGGTTTACATTAACCTTGTAGGAGCGAGGCTTGCCCGCGAAGCTTTCTAAGAGGAAAAACACAATGCGTGTCTGGATCGATGCCGACGCCTGCCCACGGGCAGCCAAGGATCTGGTGGTGAAGTTCGCCCTCAAGCGCCAGTTCGAAGTGGTGATGGTGGCCGGTCAGCCGCAGATCAAACCGGGTCTGGCCCTGGTGAAGCTGATCGTGGTGCCCAGCGGCCCGGACGCGGCCGACGATTACCTGGTGGAACACGCAGTGCCCGGCGAGCTGGTGATTTGCAGCGATGTGCCGCTGGCTGACCGCTTGGTGAAGAAGGGCGTTTCAGCGCTGGACCCGCGCGGCAAAGAGTTCGATGCGCAGAATATGGGGGACAGGCTGGCGGTGCGTAACCTGTTCACCGACCTGCGTGAACAGGGCCAGATGAGCGGCGGGCCAGCGCCGTTTGGCGAACGGGAGAAACAGGCGTTTGCCAATGCGCTGGACCGGATTCTCACTCGGCTAACTCGCAAGCCTTAAGCCAGACCGAGAACCCTGTGGGAGCGGGCTTGCTCGCGAAAGCGGTGTATCAGCCGACATCAATGTTGAAATGTTAGTCAGCCTTCGCGAGCAAGCCCGCTCCCACATTTGTCCGCGTTACACATCATTTTCGTGGGTGAGTTCTAGAACCCGGTCGACCAACTTGTTAATCCCCGAAGCCGCTTCACTGATCGACTGCGCCAGCATATACGCCGGGGTACTCACCAACTTGCGCGCCTTGTCCTCAACAATGTCTCCGACCGCACAGTCCGCATGAGTGGCGCCCATCTTGTTCATCGCCGCTGCCGTTTCGGCATTGTTGCCGATGGTGCAGGTTACGCCCGGGCCATAGATCTTCGCCGCCAGCGCTGGCGAGATGCAGATCAACCCCACCGGTTTACTTGCTTCGGCAAAAGCTTCGGCCAATGCCAGGACTTCTGGCTGAACCGTGCATCCGGCGCCTTCGACCGCGAAGTTGGAGAGGTTCTTCGCCGCCCCGAAGCCGCCCGGCACGATTAGCGCATCGAAGTCTTCGACGCTGGCCTCGCGGATGTCCTTGATGTTGCCCCGGGCAATGCGCGCCGATTCCACCAGCACATTGCGCGACTCGGGCATTTCTTCGCCGGTCAGGTGGTTGATCACATGCAACTGGGCGATGTTCGGTGCAAAACACTGCACCTGGGCACCGCGCTGGTCCAGGCGCAGCAAGGTAATCACGCTTTCTTGGATCTCGGCGCCGTCGTACACGCCACAGCCGGAAAGGATCACTGCAATTTTTTTGCTCATGGGCTTTTCTCCAGATTCATGGCGTTAAATGTCCACTAATTTGTCGCTCGTTGCCATAGGGTTAAATCGCGGCGAGGCCTAGGATCAGTCATCACCATTGCGATCAGGTCGCGTCATGAATTTCATTCTGTATGCGGTGCCGTTTTTCTTTGTGCTGATAGCCATCGAACTGCTGGCCGACCGTTGGCGCGGCGTTCGCAATTACCGCGTGGCTGACGCGATCAACAGCATGAGCACTGGCGTGTTGTCGACCACCACCGGCCTGCTGACCAAGGGGATGGGGCTGCTGACGTATGCATTTGCGCTCGAGCATCTGGCACTGTTCAGACTCTCGGGCGACAGTGCCTGGGTCTGGGTGTTTGCCTTCGTCCTCTACGACTTCTGCTATTACTGGCTGCACCGCATGGGCCACGAGCGGAACATCCTCTGGGCGGCGCATTCGGTGCATCACCAGAGCGAGGACTACAACCTCTCCACGGCCCTGCGCCAGACCAGTACCGGTTTTCTGCTGGGCTGGATCTTCTATCTGCCCATGGCCGTGTTCGGCGTGCCGTTGCTGGTGTTCGTCAGCGTCGCGGCGCTGAACCTGCTGTATCAATTCTGGGTTCACACCAAGCACATTCCCAAGCTCGGCTGGTTCGAGTGGTTCTTCGTCACGCCGTCCAATCATCGGGCCCACCATGCACAGAACGCTCTCTACATGGATCGCAACTACGGCGGGGTGTTCATTATTTGGGACCGTCTGTTCGGCTCGTTTCAGGAAGAAGACGACAACGAGCCGGTGATTTTCGGCGTGACCACACCACTGGCGAGCTGGAATCCGCTGTGGGCCAACCTGCAGTTCTATGCGCAATTGTGGGATGACGCCCGGCGGGCGCAGAGCAAGTGGGACAAGTTGCGAATCTGGTTTATGCGCACCGGTTGGCGGCCGGCGGACGTAGCGGCCAAGTACCCGATGAACAAACCCGACCTGAGCCAGTTCCGCAAATTCGACGTGCCGCTGGACGGCCGGCAGCAGCTGTATGTGGCGTTGCAGTTCTGCGTCTACATCGCCTTGGGCAGCTATTTGATGAAACTGGAGCAGAGTCTGCCGACCGCAGCCATGGTGCTCGGCTGGAGTGCGGTGGTGCTGGGTTTGTTTACGTTGGGCGTGGCCCTGGAGAATCGCCCGTGGGCGTGGAAGTTGGAGCTGCTGCGGCTGGCGTCGAACGTGCCGCTGGTGTGGCTGGCGCCGCTGGTCGGGCTGTGGCCGGCCAGCGCGCAAGGCTGGGTCGGCCTGATCAGTTACAGCCTGCTCAGTGGAATCGGTCTCTACTGCTGTAGAAACCGTTTCACTCGACTGGCGTCTTAGCCTCGGCGGTCTTGGCCAGTTCAGCCTGCTCGTCGGCGTAGATCTTCTTCGCCAGGCGAGCATTTTTGAACCGCCGGCGTAGCCACAGGGCCAGGCCCAACACCAGCAGCGCGCCGAGTACCCACAGCTCGTACTTCTTGACGCTGCCGAGCATGCTTTCGAGCACCGCACCGAAATGGTAGGCCGCCGCCGCCAGGGCGCTGGCCCAGATCGCGGCGCCAATCCCGTTGAGCAGCAGATAACGTCCCGGCGGATAGCCCGAGAGGCCGATCGCCACCGGCATCACCGTGCGCAAACCATAGACAAAGCGGAAGCTCAGGACCCAGATGTCCGGGTGCTTGCGGATATGTTCCAGCGCCCGGTCACCCATCATTTGCCAGCGCGGTTTGCGCGCCAGTAATTTGCGGCCGTGCTTGCGCCCCAGGAAGTACCACAGCTGATCACCGGCATAACTGCCGAAGAACGCCACGACGACAACCAGATTGATGTCCATGTATCCGCGAAACGCGAGGAAGCCCGCGAGCACCAGGATGGTTTCGCCTTCGAAGAACGTGCCGAGAAAAAGGGCAAAGTAGCCGAAGTCATGCAGAAATTGTTGGAGCATTGTCTGGGTGCTAGCGAAATGAACGCGCAGCCTAACCCTTCAGACACATTCAGGAAAGTGTCCAAATGTGTCTCGACGTGAACAATTCCTACACGGACAATGGAATACAGCTACGTGACGCAGGGCTAAGCACAACTGTCATGTGTCCGTCATAATGGCAGCTTATAACTGTCACGCTCGCCCGCCAGCGCGGGCTCAGGAGTCTGCCGTGAGCTTTACCCCCGCCAACCGATTGTTTCCTGCAACCCGCCTGCGTCGTAACCGTCGTGATGATTTCTCGCGTCGATTGGTCCGTGAAAACGTTTTGACCGTCGATGACCTGATTCTGCCGGTGTTCGTGCTGGACGGTGAAAACCGTCGCGAAGCGGTGGCGTCGATGCCGGGCGTTGAACGCCTGACCATCGATCTGTTGCTGATCGAGGCGGCCAAGTGGGTCGAACTGGGGATTCCGGCAGTGGCGCTGTTCCCGGTCACGCCGCCAGAGCTCAAGTCGCTGGATGCGGCCGAAGCCTGGAACCCGGAAGGCATCGCCCAACGCGCCACCCGTGCGCTGCGCGATCGCTTCCCGGAGCTGGGCGTTATCACTGACGTCGCCCTGGACCCGTTCACTACTCACGGTCAGGACGGCATCCTCGACGAAGAAGGCTACGTGCAGAACGACATCACCGTCGACGCACTGGTCAAGCAGGCCCTGTCCCACGCCGCAGCCGGCGCTCAGGTGGTGGCCCCTTCGGACATGATGGACGGTCGCATCCAGGCGATCCGCGAAGCCCTTGAACTGGCCGATCACGTGAATGTGCGGATCATGGCTTACTCGGCCAAGTACGCCAGCGCCTATTACGGTCCGTTCCGCGATGCGGTCGGTTCGGCGCTGAACCTGGGCAAGGCGAACAAGGCCTCCTATCAGATGGACCCGGCCAACAGCAACGAAGCCCTGCACGAAGTGGCGGCGGACTTGTCAGAAGGCGCGGATATGGTCATGGTCAAGCCTGGCATGCCGTATCTGGACATCCTTTATCGGGTCAAAGAAGAATTCAAAGTGCCGACGTTTGTGTACCAAGTCAGCGGCGAATACGCCATGCACATGGCGGCGATCCAGAATGGCTGGTTGAGCGAAGGGGTTATTCTCGAATCCCTGACCGCTTTTAAACGTGCAGGCGCAGATGGCATCCTGACTTACTTTGCCGTGCGCGCCGCCCAATTGTTACGAGAGCAAAAATAGCCCTCCCAGGAACATTCGATGAATACCGAAGGACTCTCTGAAGTTGCAGTAAAGGAAGCCCAACCCGTGGTGGAGCAAATCGACGAAACCCCTCCGGATGTGGAGCCAGCTCCCGTCCCGGTGGTGTCCGAGCCCGCGGCTGCGGCGCCGGCGGCGATTGCCATTCCCGGCCTGGATGACAGCAGCCTGTACATCCATCGCGAGCTCTCGCAACTGCAGTTCAACATCCGCGTGCTGGAACAGGCGCTGGATGAGTCCTACCCGTTGCTGGAACGGCTGAAGTTTTTGCTGATCTTCTCCAGCAACCTGGACGAGTTCTTCGAGATTCGCGTGGCTGGCCTGAAGAAGCAGATCACCTTTGCCCGTGAACAGGCGGGCGCCGATGGCCTGCAACCGCACCAGGCCCTGGCCCGGATCAGCGAACTGGTGCATGGTCACGTCGACCGCCAATACGCGATCCTCAACGACATTCTGTTGCCGGAACTGGAGAAACATCAGGTCCGCTTCATCCGTCGCCGTTACTGGACCACCAAGCTCAAGACCTGGGTTCGCCGTTATTTCC
The DNA here is from genome assembly GCF_034344865.1 of Pseudomonas sp. 10S4. Taxonomy (NCBI): domain Bacteria; kingdom Pseudomonadati; phylum Pseudomonadota; class Gammaproteobacteria; order Pseudomonadales; family Pseudomonadaceae; genus Pseudomonas; species Pseudomonas sp. 10S4. The sequence continues at coordinate 1,473,361 of NZ_CP133774.1, read as the reverse complement.
GCGACGAGATCGCACCGATCATCACCCCGATCGGCCTCGATCCGACGCACCCGTTCCCGTTGCTGGTGAACAAGAGCCTGAACTTCATCGTCGAGCTCGAAGGTATCGACGCCTTCGGTCGCGATTCCGGCCTGGCGATCATCCCGGCACCGCGTCTGCTGCCTCGTGTGATCAAGGTTCCGGAAGAAGTCGGCGGCGCTGGCGACAACTATGTGTTCCTGTCGTCGATGATCCACGCGCACGCCGATGACCTGTTCCAGGGCATGAAGGTCAAGGGCTGCTACCAGTTCCGTCTGACCCGAAACGCTGACCTGGCAGTCGATACCGAAGATGTAGAGGACCTGGCTCGCGCCCTGCGCGGCGAGTTGTTCTCCCGTCGCTACGGCGATGCGGTGCGTCTGGAAGTCGCCGACACCTGCCCGAAACACCTGTCCGACTACTTGCTCAAGCAGTTCAATCTGCACGAAACCGAGCTGTATCAGGTCAACGGTCCGGTCAACCTGACCCGCCTGTTCAGCATCACCGGCCTGGACAGTCAGCGCGCACTGCAATACCTGCCGTTCACGCCGCAGATTCCGAAACTGCTGCAAAACAGCGAGAACATCTTCAGCGTGATCAGCAAGCAGGACATCCTGTTGCTGCACCCGTTCGAGTCGTTCACCCCGGTGGTCGACCTGCTGCGCCAGGCGGCCAAGGACCCGCATGTATTGGCGGTCCGTCAGACCCTGTACCGCTCCGGTGCCAACTCGGAAATCGTTGATGCCCTGGTCGACGCTGCGCGTAACGGCAAGGAGGTCACCGCGGTGATCGAATTGCGTGCGCGGTTCGACGAAGAGTCCAACCTGCAACTGGCCAGCCGTCTGCAAGCGGCCGGCGCGGTGGTGATTTACGGCGTGGTCGGCTTCAAGACCCACGCCAAGATGATGCTGATCCTGCGTCGCGAGGCTGGCGAGATTGTCCGTTACGCGCACTTGGGCACCGGCAACTACCACGCGGCTAACGCCCGTCTGTACACCGACTACAGCCTGCTGACCTCCGACGACGCTTTGTGCGAAGACGTCGGCAAACTGTTCAGTCAGTTGATCGGCATGGGCAAGACCCTGCGCATGAAGAAGCTGCTGCACGCGCCGTTCACGTTGAAGAAGGGCATGCTCGACATGATTGCCCGGGAAACCCAGTTCGCCCTAGACGGCAAACCGGCGCACATCATTGCCAAGTTCAACTCGCTGACCGATCCGAAGATCATCCGCGCGCTGTACAAGGCCAGCCAGTCCGGTGTGCGCATCGATCTGGTGGTGCGCGGCATGTGCTGCCTGCGCCCTGGCATTCCGGGGTTTCCCACAACATCCACGTGCGCTCGATCATCGGCCGCTTCCTGGAACACACCCGGGTCTTCTACTTCCTCAATGGCGGCGAAGAGCAGATGTTCCTCTCCAGCGCCGACTGGATGGAGCGCAACCTCGACAAACGCGTCGAGACTTGCTTCCCGGTGGAAGGCAAGAAGCTGATCATGCGGGTCAAGAAAGAGCTGGAGCTTTATCTGACCGATAACACCCACAGCTGGAGCCTGCAGTCGGACGGTCGTTACATCCGTAACACACCGACCGGCAACCAGAACCCACGCAGTGCCCAGGCAACGTTGCTGGAGCGATTGGGTAGCCCGATTCTTGCGGTGCGTTAACGCAAACATCGGCTCATAAAAAATGGCGATCCCTGCGGATCGCCATTTTTTTGGTCACATTCCTGTGGCGAGGGAGCTTGCTCCCGCTGGGCTGCGCAGCAGCCCCAAAACCGGTCACCTAATAATTTCTGATAAACCACTAAGGCAGATGGGGGCGCTTCGCACCCCAGCGGGAGCAAGCTCCCTCGCCACAGGAATTGTGTTCGTTAGCGCACGTTCAGCGTGAACCCAACCCGGGTCAGCCATTCCGCTTCCAGCGCGAAATCAGCCTGGGTCAGCTGGTTTTCGTCCAGCCAGTTTTTCGGGAACAGCACATCCAGGCTGTCGCCATTGGCTTTGAGTACGACCTGGGGCATTTCCTGGGTGCCGCGAATGTGGTGGAACAGGATCGCAAAGCGCAGCAGCACGCACAGGCGAATCAGCTTGATGCCGTCATCGCCGAAATCGGCAAACTTGTCCCGGGGAATATTGCGGCGGTGACCGCGCACCAGCAGCGCGAGCATTTGCTGGTCTTCGCGGGAGAAACCCGCCAGGTCCGAGTGCTCGATCAGGTAGGCGCCGTGCTTGTGGTAGTGATAGTGGGCGATGTCCAGGCCGACTTCATGGACCTTGGCGGCCCAGCCCAGCAATTCGCGCCAGACGCCGTCGTCCAGGTCCCAGTCCGCGGCTACTTGGTCGAAAGCATGCAGGGCCTTGCGTTCAACTCGCGCGGCTTGTTCCAGATCAACGTGGTAACGCTCCATCAGCGAGCTGAGGGTGCGCTCGCGGACGTCTTCGTGATGATGACGGCCCAGCAGGTCATAGAGCACGCCTTCACGCAGGGCGCCTTCACAGTGATCCATACGTTGCAGTTCGAGGGCGTCGAAGATGGCTTCGAGAATCGCCAGGCCCGCCGGGAAGATCGCACGGCGGTCGGGCTTGATGCCTTCGAAGTCGATTTTCTCCGCATCACCCAGTTTGATCAGCTTGCGCTTGAGCCAGGCGAGGCCTTCGGCATTCACTTCGCCGGTGCCATGACCGCCAGCCTTCAGTGCCAGGCCGATGGCGCGGATGGTGCCCGAGGAGCCGATGGCTTCATCCCAGGTCAGGCGATGCAGGGCGTGCTCGATGCTCATGATCTCCAGCCGTGCCGCGGTGTACGCCTGGGCGTAACGGGCCGGGGTGACCTTGCCATCCTTGAAATAGCGCTGGGTATAGCTGACGCAGCCCATTTGCAGGCTTTCGCGCAGCAGCGGTTCGAAGCGCTGGCCGATGATGAATTCGGTACTGCCGCCGCCGATGTCGGCCACCAGGCGCTTGCCCGGGGTGTCGGCGAGGGTGTGGGAGACGCCAAGGTAGATCAGGCGCGCTTCTTCACGACCGGAGATGACTTCCACCGGGTGGCCGAGGATTTCTTCGGCGCGGTGGATGAACTCGGCCCGGTTACGGGCTTCACGCAGGGCGTTGGTGCCGACGATCCGCACGGCGCCGGGGGCATACCGTTGATCAGTTGGGCAAAACGCTTCAGGCAATCGAGCCCGCGCTGCATGGATTCTTCGTTGAGCTGGCGCTCGTCGTCGATGCCGGCGGCCAGTTGGACCTTTTCGCCGAGGCGCTCAAGAATACGGATTTCGCCGTTCTGGGCCTTGGCCACGACCATGTGAAAGCTGTTGGAGCCCAGGTCGATTGCGGCGATCAGGGACAGATTCTTGGCTTGGGATTGCGGCATGGTCAGGGGGTCTCGGTCGATAACCTCGACATCGTGCCACGATCAAACGCTGGCGCCAACGCGCAGAACTGAAAGCCTTGATTCAGCACAACTTCTGTGGCGAGGGAGCTTGCTCCCGCTCGGCGGCGCAGCAGTCGTAAAATCTGCCGACCGGAATTTTCCGGTGTTGCGCGGTGTATGGCTTTGGGGCTGCTTCGCAGCCCAGCGGGAGCAAGCTCTCTCGCCATAGGTGATATGCGCGACTTAGCTCGCCGCTTCCACGGTGCCGATGAAATTCGCCAACTCCGCCGTCTGCGGATTCGCGAACAAAATCTTCGGATCCCCAACCTCATGCACCTTGCCCTGATGCATGAACACCAACTTATCCCCAACCTCCCGGGCGAAGCGCATTTCGTGGGTGACCATGATCAGCGTCATGCCTTCTTTGGCCAGTTGCCGGACCACGCTCAGCACTTCATTGACCAACTCCGGGTCCAGCGCCGAGGTGATCTCGTCGCACAGCAACACCTTCGGCGACATCGCCAAGGCCCGGGCAATCGCCACGCGCTGCTGCTGACCGCCGGACAAACGATCGGGGAACGCATCAAACTTCTCCCCCAGCCCGACCCGTTCCAGCATCTCTTTTGCCAGTTCTTTTGCTTTTGCCTTGGGCACCTTTTGCACCACTTGCGGCGCCAGCATCACGTTCTCGCCGAGCACGCTCAGGTGCGGGAAGAGGTTGAACTGCTGGAACACCACGCCGACTTTCTGCCGCAAGCTGCGCAAATCGGCGCGGGCGGCGTCGAGGTATTCACCGTCGACTTCGATCACGCCGTCGTTGATCGACTCCAGGCCATTCAAGGTGCGCAGCAACGTGGATTTGCCCGAGCCGCTGCGGCCGATGATCGCCACCACCTGGCCTTCCTCGACGCTCAGGTCGATGCCTTTGAGCACATGGTGGTCGCCGTAATATTTATGCAGGGCCGAAATTCTAAGCAGAGGCATGCAGTCTCCTTTCCAGATAGCGCGCACTGAGGGACAAGGGGTAGCAGAGCAAGAAGTAACCGAGGGCCACGAGGCCGTAGACCATGAACGGTTCGAAAGTCGCGTTGGCGAGCATGCCGCCGGTCTTGGTCAGTTCGGTGAAACCGATGATCGAGGTGACGGCGGTGCCTTTGACCACTTGCACCGAAAAGCCAACGGTCGGCGCCACGGCGATGCGCAGGGCTTGCGGCAGGATCACGTAGCGCAACTGCTCCAGCGGGTTGAGCGCCAGGCTCGACGAAGCTTCCCATTGACCGTTGGGTATCGAGTCGACGCAACCGCGCCAGATCTCCGCCAGGTAAGCGCTGGTGAACAGCGTCAGCGCCACCGCCGCCGCCATCCACGGGGAAATCTCCACCCCGGCCAACGCCACGCCGAAGAACACCAGAAACAACTGCATCAACAGCGGCGTGCCCTGGAACAGTTCGATGTAGGTGCGGGCGAAGTTGCGCGGCAGGGCTTTTTTCGAAATGCGCATGACCATGATCAACAAGCCGATCAAGCCACCGCCGATAAATGCCACCAGCGACAGTGCCAGCGTCCATTGCAGGCCCGTGAGCAGGTTGCGCACGATCTCCCAGAAGGTGAAATCGCTCATTGGCTGCTCCCCGCGCTGCTTCTGGATATATACCGGCGACCGATCCAGTTCAGCAGTTGGCGGATCAGCAGCGCCATGCACAGGTAGATCAGCGTGGTCAGGGCGTAGGTTTCAAAGGCGCGGAAGTTGCGCGATTGGATGAAGTTGGCGGCGAAGCTCAGTTCTTCGGTGGCGATCTGCGAGCAAACCGCCGACCCGAGCATGACGATGATGATCTGGCTGCTCAGCGCCGGCCAGACCTTGCCCAGTGCCGGCAGCAAGATCACGTGGCGAAAGGCTTCGAAACGGCTCATCGCCAATGCCGCTGCGGCTTCCAGTTGACCCCGTGGGATCGCTTGAATGCCGGCGCGGATGATCTCGGTCGAATAGGCACCGAGGTTGATCACCATCGCCAGTACCGCCGCTTGCCATTCGGAGATCTGCACACCCAGCGATGGCAGACCGAAGAAGATGAAAAACAATTGCACCAGGAACGGCGTGTTGCGGATCAACTCGACGTAAACCCCGAAGATCGCGGAAAACGGACGGATGTTCCATGCCCGCACCAGCGCCCCGACAATGCCCAGACCGACGCCGAACACCGCGCCGATGGCCGTCAGTTCAAGGGTGAACAGCGCACCGCGCAGCAACAGGTCAGTGTTTTGTATCACCGGAATAAAGTCGAACTGATAAGCCATATTGAGTCTCCCGGCTGGCGATCAGAGATCGGCCGGCAGCGGTTCTTTGAGCCAGGTCTGGGAGTTTTTCTCCAGTGAACCGTCGGTTTTGGCCGTGGCGAGGATCTGGTTGACCTTGTCCAGCAGCGCCGGCTCGTTCTTGTTCACGCCGACGTAGACCGGCGAATCCTTGAGTTTCACTTTCAGCGCCGGCACGCGTTTCGGGTTTTTCTCGCTGATCGCCACCATCACCACGTTGCCGCTGGCGATCAGGTCAACCTGGCCGGCGAGGTAGGCGGCGATGGTCGTGTTGTTGTCTTCGAAGCGCTTGATGGTTACGCCTTCCGGGGCGACTTTGGTCAGCTCGATGTCTTCGATGGCGCCACGGGTGACGCTGATGGTTTTGCCCTTGAGGTCGTCCAAAGTCTTGATAGCGGCGTCTGGCGGGCCAAACACGGCGAGGTAGAACGGCGCGTAGGCGCTGGAGAAGTCGATGACTTTCTCGCGCTCGGGGTTTTTGCCGAGGCTGGAAATCACCAGGTCGACTTTGCCGGTGGTCAGGAACGGGATGCGGTTGGTGCTGTTGACCGGGGTCAGTTCGAGTTTGACCTTGAGCTGCTCAGCCAGCAGCTTGGCGGTGTCGATATCCAGACCTCGCGGTTTCATGTCCGGGCCGACCGAGCCGAACGGCGGGAAGTCCTGCGGCACGGCGACTTTGAGGGTGCCGCGCTTGACCACATCCTCCAGACCGTCGGCGTGGGCGGGTGCCTGGCTCAGCATCAGGCTGGCAAACAGGGCAGCGAGGAGGGCGCTGTAACGCTGGGTCATGGCAAATCTCCGAATCGGCGAGAAGTGATTTCTGCGATTCGACAGAGCACGGGCCATGCCAACATTGGGCTTTGCGGGTGGCAGGCCGCGGTTTTACTGGTGTTGTTCGGTCTTACTGGTCTGAACAGTCAGGTCGCGTTTCGCACCTCGATAGCGCATTGCCTTTGATCACCGAACCCCAGTGGGGCACGACTTGCCGGGCGCCGCGAATAGCTTTACAACTAGCCGCTCATTGGCCTGGTTCGTCTGAAAAACCATGAACTCGATCTCTCGCGCCGTACCTGAAGTGGCGCTGCAAGCCATCCGCAAACTGATTACCGAACAGGATTTCGGACCGGGGGATGCGTTGCCCTCGCAACGGGATTTGGCGGTGCAATTGGGGGTTAGCCGGGCGTCGCTTCGCGAGGCGTTGTCGTCCCTGAGTGCGCTGGGCGTGATCAGTATCCAGCCGGGCAAGGGCGTTTTCGTGCAGGCCCCGGTGGATTTGCCCCGCGGCGACGGAGCGCTGAGTTGGCCATTTGCGTCCCAGGCTTCGCCGCTGGATATCTTCCAGTTGCGCTATGCCCTGGAAGGGTTCGCCGCAGGGTTGGCTGCCGTGACCTTAAGCACTGATGAGCTCGATGCACTGGAAGATAACGTCGCCGCCATGCGCAACGAATTAAAGGCCTGCGACTTCGATGCTGCGGCGCGGCTGGACTTCGAATTTCATCGGCGCATCCTGCTGGCCAGCGGCAATCAGGCGATGTTGAGCATCCTGACCGCCAGCGCCGACATCTTTCTGGAGAGTCAGAAGTTACCGTTCATCCGGGCAGAGCGGGCCATGGAAACCTGGCAGGAACACCGCAAAATCCTCCGCGCACTGGCGCGCCGGGCGTCCGGTGCGGCACAGAAGGCAATGCAGGAACATGTGCGCAATGCCGCGCTGCGCACCGGAATCGCTTTCATCGCCCCCGCCACCTCATGACTTGAGCTATACCCAAACTCATGCGCCACCATAGCGAGACTCAATCATCTGCACCTTCCTGAACGAGGGAAGGGCAGCTATGATGGGCCACGTTTTTTTGCTTACAACCCGGAGACATCCATGAGCAGCGATCTTATCAAGCACGTCACCGACGCTAACTTCGAAGAAGAAGTACTTAAGGCTGCCGGCCCTGTGCTCGTTGACTACTGGGCTGAGTGGTGTGGTCCTTGCAAAATGATCGCCCCGGTTCTGGACGAAATTGCTGGTACCTACGCTGGCAAGCTGACCATTGCCAAACTGAACATCGACGAAAACCAGGAAACCCCGGCCAAGCACGGCGTACGTGGTATCCCGACCCTGATGCTGTTCAAGAACGGCAACGTTGAAGCAACCAAGGTTGGCGCACTGTCCAAGTCGCAATTGGCTGCATTTCTCGACGCCAACATCTAAGTCGGCGACGTTGTATAAAAAAGCCCCGCAAATTGCGGGGCTTTTTGCGTATTCAGGGCTAGACGCTCCGAAACTCAGGTGGTACATTCGGCCCCGCACTGGTTTCTCCACTGCCCCCTGCTAGCCGTCGCCGACGCACTCCTTTTCGAATAAGTACGCGATCCTGTCGCCTTCTCTGCGGCGCGGCCTCATTAAGCCAAAAGCTTAATTTCCCCCTCCATAAATGATTACGTCATTCCTATATGAATCTGACTGAACTCAAGCAAAAGCCGATTACCGAACTGCTCGAATTGGCCGAACAGATGGGCATAGAAAATATGGCCCGTTCGCGCAAGCAGGACGTGATTTTCTCCCTGCTCAAAAAGCACGCGAAAAGCGGCGAGGAAATCTCCGGTGATGGCGTGCTGGAGATTCTCCAGGACGGCTTCGGCTTCCTGCGCTCCGCTGACGCTTCCTATCTCGCCGGCCCAGACGATATCTACGTCTCGCCGAGCCAGATCCGTCGCTTCAACTTGCGCACCGGTGACACCATCGTTGGCAAGATCCGCCCTCCAAAGGAAGGCGAGCGTTATTTCGCACTGCTCAAGGTCGACACGATCAACTACGATCGTCCCGAGAACGCGAAAAACAAGATTCTCTTCGAGAACCTGACCCCGCTGTTCCCGACCGTGCGCATGAAGATGGAAGCCGGCAACGGTTCCACCGAAGACTTGACCGGTCGTGTCATCGACCTGTGCGCCCCGATCGGCAAAGGCCAGCGCGGTCTGATCGTTGCACCGCCGAAAGCCGGTAAAACGATCATGCTGCAGAACATCGCGGCGAACATTGCGCGTAACAACCCTGAAGTTCACCTGATCGTATTGCTGATCGATGAACGTCCGGAAGAAGTAACCGAAATGCAGCGCACCGTGCGCGGCGAAGTGGTTGCCTCGACGTTCGATGAGCCGCCAACCCGCCACGTGCAGGTTGCCGAAATGGTGATCGAGAAGGCCAAGCGCCTGGTCGAACACAAGAAAGACGTGGTGATCCTGCTTGACTCCATCACCCGTCTGGCTCGCGCCTACAACACCGTGATCCCGAGCTCCGGCAAAGTGCTCACAGGTGGTGTCGATGCTCACGCCCTGGAGAAACCGAAACGTTTCTTCGGCGCTGCACGGAACATCGAAGAAGGCGGTTCGCTGACCATCATCGCCACTGCGCTGGTTGAAACCGGCTCGAAGATGGACGAAGTGATCTACGAAGAATTCAAAGGCACCGGCAACATGGAACTGCCTCTGGATCGTCGTATCGCTGAAAAACGCGTCTTCCCGGCCATCAACATCAACCGTTCCGGTACCCGCCGCGAAGAGTTGCTGACCGCCGACGACGAGTTGCAGCGTATGTGGATCCTGCGCAAGCTGCTGCACCCGATGGACGAAATCGCTGCCATCGAGTTCCTGGTCGACAAGCTGAAAACGACCAAGACCAACGACGAGTTCTTCTTGTCGATGAAGCGTAAGTAAGACGGTTTTTTAACCGCTAAAAATGGCGTCCTTCGGGGCGCCATTTTTTTGCAAAAAAAGGGGAGGTTTGCGACTACGGTTGGTCAGTACAGAAACGAAATGGGCATGCGACCCAAAAACTTTCAACTGACTGGCCTAACTGTTTATGAGCTCTCTTGCTTATCGAAGGGACATCGACGGCTTGCGCGCAATCGCTGTGATTGCTGTCGTGCTGTTTCATTTTGGTATTCCTGGCTTCTCCGGCGGCTTCGTCGGTGTGGACATCTTTTTCGTGATTTCCGGTTTCCTGATCACCTCGATTATCTGGAACCAGCGGCAGGCCGGGTGCTTCAGCTTTGTCGATTTCTGGGCCCGGCGTGCCCGGCGAATCCTGCCGGCGCTGTTTGTGATGATCATCGTGGTGCTGGCGGTGGGCTGGTTCCTGCTGGCCCCCAAGGATTACGAGGAACTGGGGCGCTCGGTGCGCTATCAGGTGATGTTCGTGTCCAACCTCCTGTTCATGCGTCAGGAGGGTTATTTCGATGTGGCCTCCGACCTCAAGCCGTTGCTGCACACCTGGTCGCTGGCGGTTGAAGAGCAGTTCTACATTGTCTTTCCGCTGCTGCTGACGGTTTTGTCGAGTCGCCTCAAGCATTGGCGGCTGGCGCTGTTCGGTGTGTTGCTGGTGTCATTCGGGCTCAGCGTCTGGGCCGTGGCGCATCACCCGGAAAAAGCTTTTTCCTGTTGCCGATGCGCGCCTGGGAACTGTTGGCCGGCGCGATGCTGGCGGTTGCGCCCAGAGGTAACTGGCGCCTGACACCGATGGGCGCTCAAATTGTCAGCCTGGGCGGCCTCGGGCTGATTCTGCTGGCGGTGTTCTGCTACGACAAAAGCACCCCATTCCCCGGCGCAGCAGCGCTATTGCCGACGTTGGGTGTGGTCGCGCTGATCTGGTCCAACGGACATCGGCAAACCCTGGTCGGCGGCCTGCTGGGCAGCCGTGTGCTGGTGGGGCTTGGGCTGATTTCCTATTCCTGGTACCTGTGGCACTGGCCGGTCTTTGTTTTCTCCAGCTATGCCAGCGTCGATGAACCTGGCCTGTTTGATATCTCAGGCTTGATTCTGCTCAGCCTGGTGCTGGGTTATCTGTCATGGCGCTTCGTCGAAACGCCGTTTCGCGAGCGGCGGTTGTTGGCGGGGCGTCGGCAGATTTTGCTGGCGGCAGGTGTCGGCGTGTTGGTGCTGGGGCTGGCCGGTCAAGCGCTGCGCTGGACCAATGGCTTACCCTGGCGCTTGCCTGATCAAGCCTTGCAGTACGCCAAAGGGAAGGAATGGCGGCCGGAACTGATGCGCTGCCTGGCCAATGATAAAACCCCTGACGACAAGCTCTTCTGTCACTACGGGACTCAAGCGTCTACCGCTTCAAAGGCACTAGTCTGGGGGGACAGTCATGCCACGGCGCTGATCCCGGTGTTCGATGATGGGGCGCAAAAACATGGCGTCAGCGTGATCCTTGCCAGCTCCCCGGGCTGCATTCCGGTTGAGGGTCTGGAGTTCGATCAGACGTGTGCCCGGTTCAATCGCCGGGTCGAACAGGCCTTGAAGCCGCAATCGGTGGGCGATGTAGTGCTGGTTGCGCGCTGGAGCCTCTATCTCTATGGCGATGCGAAAGGCGATCTCGGGCACGCGCTGAGGAATTCCAGTGGTCGTTATGAAAGAGCCAGCGTCGAACAACGACTGGCCGAAGGATTACGGGCAACAGTGCGAAAGCTGCGGGACGGCGGGCATCGTGTCTGGCTGGTCAAGGAAGCGCCGCTGCAGCAGTTCAGCCCGCCTTACCGCCTAAGTCGATTGGCGATGTTGCATCGTCCGACCGATGACGTGGGCCTGGCGGTGACGGAGCACTTCAAGCGCCAGGCGTTCATCAGCCAGTTGTTCGCGCAAATTGCGGCCGCCAATTCGGGTGTGACCGTAGTTGATCCGGCCCCGGCGTTGTGTGATTCATCGGGCCTGTGCCGGGTCGAGCTCAACGGCCATTCGCTGTATACCGACGACAATCACCTGTCGGAGATCGGCGCGCGGTTCGTTGCGCCGGTACTTGAGCCTCTGTTCAAGCACTTGCAAGCCCGGGCAACCCTTGGCAATGGCAACGTGAATGCGGCCAAGTAAGCAGCGATAAGCTGCCAGCGGCCGGCAGAGCAGGTAGGATGTACGCCTATTTTACGGGTGCCATCATCAATGAAATTCAAGGATCTTCGGGATTTCGTGCAGCAGCTTGAGCAGCGCGGAGAGTTGAAACGCATCCAGATCCCTGTCTCTCCAGTGCTGGAGATGACCGAGGTCTGTGATCGCACGCTGCGAGCCAAAGGCCCGGCGCTGCTGTTCGAGAACCCTACCGGCTACGACATCCCGGTACTCGGTAACCTGTTCGGCACCCCCGAGCGGGTCGCCATGGGCATGGGCGCCGAGGCGGTCAGCGAGCTGCGCGAGATAGGTAAGCTGCTGGCGTTCCTCAAGGAACCCGAGCCGCCGAAGGGCTTGAAGGATGCCTGGTCCAAGCTGCCGATCTTCCGCAAGATCATCGCCATGGCGCCGAAAGTCGTCAAAGACGCGGTCTGCCAGGAAGTGGTCATCGAAGGTGACGACGTCGACCTGGCGATGCTGCCAGTGCAGACCTGCTGGCCCGGCGATCGTCGGCCTGATCACCTGGGGCCTGACCGTCACCAAAGGCCCGAACAAGGACCGCCAGAACCTCGGGATCTACCGTCAGCAAGTCATTGGCCGCAACAAGGTCATCATGCGCTGGCTGAGTCACCGTGGCGGCGCGTTGGATTATCGTGAGTGGTGCGAGAAGCACCCCGGCCAGCCGTTCCCGGTGTCCGTGGCGTTGGGCGCTGACCCGGCAACCATCCTCGGTGCAGTGACGCCGGTGCCGGATAGCCTCTCCGAATACGCCTTCGCCGGCCTGCTGCGCGGTAACCGCACCGAACTGGTGAAGTGCCGTGGCAATGACCTGCAAGTGCCGGCCACCGCCGAGATCATCCTCGAAGGCGTGATCCATCCGGGCGAAATGGCCGACGAAGGTCCATACGGCGACCACACCGGCTATTACAACGAAGTCGACAGCTTCCCGGTGTTCACCGTCGAGCGCATCACCCATCGGATCAAACCGATCTACCACAGCACCTACACCGGCCGTCCACCGGATGAGCCGGCGATTCTCGGTGTGGCGCTGAACGAAGTGTTCGTGCCGATCCTGCAGAAGCAGTTCCCGGAGATCACCGACTTCTACCTGCCGCCCGAAGGCTGCTCGTACCGCATGGCCATCGTGACCATGAAGAAGTCGTATCCGGGCCACGCCAAGCGGGTAATGCTCGGTGTCTGGTCGTTTTTGCGACAGTTCATGTACACCAAGTTCGTTATCGTCACTGACGACGATATCAACGCGCGAGACTGGAACGACGTGATCTGGGCCATCACCACGCGCATGGACCCCAAGCGCGACACGGTGATGATCGATAACACGCCGATCGACTACCTGGACTTCGCCTCGCCGGTTTCCGGCCTGGGGTCGAAAATGGGGCTCGATGCCACGCATAAATGGCCCGGCGAAACCACTCGCGAGTGGGGCCGGGTAATCGTCAAGGATGACGCCGTTACCCAACGGATCGATGCCATCTGGAATCAGTTAGGAATAGATTGATGCGTGTAACTTTGCAGCCCTCCGGAGCAGTGCTTGAGATATTGCCCGGCGAGCGGATTCTCGATGGCGCGCGGCGCCTGGGTTATGAATGCCCACAGAGCTGTCGCAACGGCAATTGCCATGTCTGCGCGGCGCTACTGGTAGAAGGACGGGTCGAACAGGCCGGCAATGTGCGCGACCATGGCGAGTTCTACACTTGCATAGCAGAGCCGCTGGAAGACTGCATCGTGCTGTGGGATGGCGTGCTCGCGCTGGGAGAACTGCCGGTGCGCAGCTTGTCGTGTCAGGTCATTGAGTGCAGGGACGTCGGCGGCGATACCTGGCGGGTTCGCCTGCGGGCGCCGGCCGGCAAGCCGCCGCGCTATCACGCCGGTCAGTACTTGATGATCGAGCGCGAGAACGGTGAGAAGTCTGCGTTCTCCCTGGCCTCTGCACCCCACGGCGGGCGCGACCTGGAGATCCACGTACTGGCGCGCGAAAGCAGTGCGCTGAGCCTGATCGAACAGCTGCAACGCAATGCCATGGTGCGGATCGAGATGCCATTCGGCGATACCCACCTGGCCGAACTGCCGGATGGGCCGCTGGTGCTGATCGCTGCGGGCACTGGCATGGGCCAGATTCACAGCCTGATCGAACATTGCCGCGCCGCCGGGTTCAAGCATCCGGTCCATCTGTATTGGGGCGTGCGCCGTCCTGAAGATTTTTATGAAATCGAACATTGGGACGAATGGCTGAAGCTACCCAATCTGTTCCTGCATAAAGTTGTCAGCGATCAATGCGGTTGGGAAGGGCGCTGCGGCATGCTGCATGAAGCCGTGTGCGAAGACTTCGCCGATCTGAAGCCTCTGCATGTCTACGCCAGCGGCTCACCGGCCATGGTCTACGGCACGCTGGACGCCCTGGTTGAAGCGGGGATGGATGCTCATCAGATGCGCGCTGACGTGTTTGCGTACGCGCCTCGATCTTGATCCGCGATTTTGATCCTCGATCTTGATCAGCGATCTTAGGTCAGCAAGCCGTTCTTTCTAGAAACGCACACCCGTAGTCACCATTGCCGCGTTGGCGCCGAGAAACACCAGTTCGGCGGCCAACGGGCCGTAGTGAGCGCCAATGGATGGAATGATCACCGGCGCCACGCCGAAGTGATTGAGCGGGATCTTGTCTTTGTAGTCGCCGCTGTAGCCTTGGAGCAATCCGCCGGTCAGCTTCACATACACCGGATAATCGGCGCTCTCATAGCGCTTGCCCGCATAGGCATAGTACGAACGCTGACTGAAAGAGTTGCGAAACGTCGCCCCGCCAAATACCCAGCCGGATGCTTCGTTACGTTCAATGCCAATCAGGTCCTGATTGTTATTGTGTTCGGAATCCGGCGAGTAATGTTTGGTATAGACACTGGTCTGTGCGTACCAGAAGCCCTTGTCTTGTTGCGTGTCATCCTGCGCCACGGCGAGGCCGGCCTGGATCATTAACAACATGGCGTAAAGCCCTGGTTTTTTCATCATGGAGCCCTGTTAAGCAGATGGCTTGCGCCTGAAAGAGGCCGTTATACGTGGGCCTCTGACAATGGAAAAGGTGGAAAGTCCGAGAGTTTAGTAGGAAATTTCCTTGGCCTTCATGAATGGAAGCTGAATGAATCGAATGCTTATGCATATGTCATTCAGGTATTTAAGGCATTTCCAAAATAGTATTAGGCTATATAAAACGTAACGCTGGCAGTGATAACCACTATTTGTTGGTATCACAACTGTCATACATCCCTTAGCACTTTTCGTTTTACAGTTACTGCTATATGTTCTATGAAGCGAATCTTGCTTACATCTTGTAATACTTGTGGGGCCGAACACTTCCGCCATGACAGCCATCGAATCTGCTTTTCTGAATCTGGCTTACCCTCCGCGGCTCGATCTGGGGCCGCAGCTTACGCACGAACAATTGCTCAGCTCGATGCAGTCGACCATGGCGCGCCACAAGGGTGGGCCGGTCTGGCTGTTTGCTTACGGTTCGTTGATCTGGCGCCCTGAATGCGCGGCGGTGGAGCGCGTGCGCGGCCGGGTTCACGGCTACCATCGCGGGTTGTACCTGTGGTCCCACGAACACCGCGGCACGCCGGAAGTGCCAGGCTTGGTGTTTGGCCTGGATCGCGGCGGCTCATGCAGCGGGTTCGCCTATCGCCTGCCTGAAGAACAACTCGAAGCTTCGCTCTACGCCCTCTGGCAACGCGAAATGCCATTCCCGTCCTATCGCCCACACTGGCTCAACTGCCGTCTCGAAGACGGAAGCCAGGTTCAAGCATTGGGATTTGTGTTGGAGCGGCACCTGCCCAGCTATGCCGGCAACTTGCCGGATCATGTGCTGAGCCAGGTGTTCGAAAGCGCTTGCGGGCGTTACGGCACCACTCGCGATTATGTCGAGCAAACCGCCAACGCCCTGCGTAGCCACGCCATGCCAGACCGGAATCTGGAGGCGCGGCTCAAGCGCTGCAAATCAAAGTCCGATCAGGCGATCGCTTCGCGGCCCTGACTGGCGACTTGCTTGTGCCACAGGGTCGGTGCCAGGCAAACCATCGCCAGGATGCACCCGCCGATCAGTAGTACGAAACCGCCATCCCAGCCGAAATGGTCCACGGTGTAGCCCATCGCTGCACTGGCCGCGACCGAACCACCCAGGTAACCGAACAGACCGGTAAAGCCCGCTGCCGTACCAGCAGCTTTCTTCGGCGCCAGTTCCAGCGCTTGCAGGCCGATCAGCATCACCGGGCCATAGATCAGGAAGCCAATGGAGAACAACGCGATCATGTCGACGGTCGGGTTACCGGCCGGGTTCAGCCAGTAGACCAGCGTTGCCACGGTCACCAACGCCATGAACACCATGCCGGTCAGGCCACGGTTGCCACGGAAGATCTTGTCCGACATCCAGCCGCACAGCAGCGTGCCCGGAATACCGGCCCACTCATAGAAGAAGTACGCCCAGGACGTCGTGTCGACGGTGAAGTGCTTGGCTTCTTTGAGGTAGGTCGGCGCCCAGTCCAGTACGCCGTAGCGCAGCAGGTAAACGAAGACGTTGGCCAAGGCGATGTACCAAAGCATTTTGTTGCGCAGCACGTACTTGACGAAGATTTCCTTGGCGCTGAATTCGTCTTCGTGGCTGGCGTCATAGCCTTCCGGGTAGTCGTTCTTGTACTGCTCGATCGGCGGCAAGCCGACCGATTGCGGGGTGTCGCGCATCACGATGAAGGCAAACGCCGCCACCAGCAACGCCACGGCCGCCGGCACGTAAAACGCCGCGTGCCAGTCATTGAACAGGCCCATGCCCAACAGGAACAACGGGCCGATCAAACCGCCGCCGACGTTGTGCGCCACGTTCCACACGGACACCACGCCACCGCGTTCCTTTTGCGACCACCAGTGAACCATGGTCCGGCCACTCGGCGGCCAGCCCATGCCCTGTGCCCAACCGTTGATGAACAACAGGATGAACATCATGGTTACGCTGGACGTCGCCCACGGCGCGAAACCGAAGATGAACATCACCCCGGCCGAGACCAGCAAGCCGAACGGCAGGAAATAACGCGGGTTGGAACGGTCGGATACCAGGCCCATCAAGAACTTCGACAGACCGTAGGCAATCGCAATCGCCGACATCGCCAAGCCCAACTGACCGCGGGTGTAACCCTCGTCAATCAGGTACGGCATGGCCAGGGAGAAGTTCTTGCGCAGCAGGTAATAACCCGCGTAGCCAAAGAAAATCCCGGCGAAGATCTGCCAGCGGAGGCGTCGGTAAGTACTGTCTATTTTTTCTTCAGGCAGGGGCGCCTGATGTGCGGCAGGTCGAAAGAAAGCAAACATTCAAGAGCTCCAAATTTCTTGTTTTGACTGCGGATGCGAATGTTACAGTTTCGTTACCGAAAATAGCACCGGCTCGCATTGGCAAAACAGCGGAAATATGGGAGATCAAGTGTTCTATTGTGAACATAGGTCATCAGGTGGGGGCTTATCCTTTCGCCACACTGTTCTAGACTCGATTCACCAGGACACTTACTCAAAAGGACGGGACGATGGTGCTCAGCTTACGCAGGATTTTTTCGGGGTTGTTGATGGTGCAGGCACTCATTCTCGCGGCGCAGGTGTCGGCCCATGACGAGGACAAGGGTGCACGTGGGCTGCGCGATGTAACGGTGTTGATCGTGCGGCACGCGGAGAAACCCGATCAGGGCCCGTTGTTGAACGCCAAAGGCGAACAGCGCGCCGTCGCCTACGCCAACTATTTCGACCCGCTGACCCTGAACGGTTTGTCATTGACGCCTCAACGGCTGATCGCCACCAGCGACAGCACGGACAGTAGCCGGCCACGTCTGACCCTCACGCCACTGGCTCAACGCCTGAAACTGCCTATCGAACAGCCCTACGCCGACAATCAAGTCGACAAACTGGTCAAATCCCTGAGCAAGGACAATCAGGCACAGACGGTACTGATCGCCTGGCATCACGGGCATATCGACAAATTGATCGCAGCGTTTGGTGGCGACGGCGCGGCAATCACCGGTCAGAAAAAATGGCCAGAAGACGTCTACGACTGGCTCATCGTGCTGCGCTTCGATAACCAGGGCCAAATCATCGAGTCTCGCAGCCAGAAAATTCAGGAACACCTGCTGCCGGGCGACCTCGCAACTGCCACCGGAGGCTGACCGCTCTTTCAGAAAAGTTACCCGCACCCGCGAGAGATTTTCTTGTGTCCGGAGTAGGACAGGACTTTAGGAAATGTCCTGCGACGGAACAGGACAGCGCGGCGTTCTGTTCTTGGGCGTGGAGCCTTAACCTTTTTGCAGGTGCCATTTCCGGCATGTCAGGTGCAAAGAGGCAGGGTCATGCGTTGGTGTGCGGTGGTGTTTTTGCTGGTGATGTCCTTCGGCATTCGGGCGGGGGAGGTCTTATTGATTCCTGAAAACAATCCCAAACCTGTGTATCCGAAAGCCTTGTCCAGAGCTGGGATAACCGGTGATGTACGCGTGAGGTTTACCGTCCATGCGAATGGTTCGGTAGACAAAGTCGGCATCCTGGAGAGTGACCATCCCGACTTCGCTGAAGCGACCAGAGTTGCGCTGGAGCAGTGGCGTTTCAAGCCTTGGACGGTTGACCAAGACAGACCTGCTGAGAGGGAAGTCGTTGCGCCAATGGTTTTTCGGCTCGACCAGAGCGCGCCGCTGCACACCAACAAATTGCTGACGAAGTTGAGATGTCATGCGGTCAATGAGGATGCGCGCCGTTACCCGGAATCTGCCTGGGTTGATATGCCGGCGTTTAGTTACACCCGCAGTTATCTGTCGAACACCTTTAACTCCGCGCAACTCTCGAATGAGCAACGTCTGGCGTTGATTGCCAGGCTCAATGAGCGCGTACCCATTATTGTCAGGCGTTGCGGGGACAGTCCTTTAATCAGGTTTATGAGTTTGTTGCCGGAGGAGATCAAAAAGTTGTTGTAGCGATGGGTTTGCCAAGGCAATCAGGACCTCCTGATGGAAGGACCTGACCGCTTCGTGGATTCAGCGAACCTGAACCACCACTTTCCCAACCGCCTTACGCTGGCCAAGATCATTAATCGCCTGCGCTGCCTCACTTAGCGGATACACCTGCGACACCAACGGTTTCAACTTGCCTTCGGCAAACCAACCAAACAACTGCTGGAAGTTCGCCGCGTTGTCCTGCGGCTGGCGCTGGGCAAACGAGCCCCAGAACACGCCGACGACGGCTGCGCCTTTGAGCAACGCCAAGTTCACCGGAAACTCGGGAATGCGTCCGCTGGCGAAACCGACCACCAAGAGGCGGCCGTTCCAGGCGATGGCGCGTACGGCCTGGTCGAACAGGTCGCCACCGACCGGGTCGTAGATCACGTCGGCGACCCTGGCCGTCGGTCAGGCGTTTGATTTCGTCCTTGAGGTTGGTTTCGCTGTAGTTGATCAGCTCATCGGCGCCCGCGGCCTTGGCCACCGCGAGTTTTTCGGCGCTGCTGGCTGCCGCGATCACCCGGGCGCCCATGGCTTTGCCGATTTCCACGGCGGCCAGGCCGACACCGCCTGAGGCGCCGAGTACCAGCAGGGTTTCACCCGGTTGCAGGTTGGCGCGTTGCTTGAGTGCGTGCATCGAGGTGCCGTAGGTCATGCTGAACGCGGCGGCGGTGTTGAAGTCCATCGAAGGCGGGATCGGCAGCACGTTGTAGCCTGGCACGGCGACCTGTTCGGCAAAGCTGCCCCAACCGGTCAGGGCCATGACCCGGTCGCCGACCTTGAGGTGGCTGACCTTCTCGCCTACTGCGCTGACCACGCCAGCCGCTTCGCCACCCGGCGAGAACGGGAAGGGCGGTTTGAACTGGTATTTGCCCTCGATGATCAGCGTGTCCGGGAAGTTGACCCCGGCGGCGTGCACGTCCAGCAGGATTTCGTTCTTCTTCGCGACAGGACTGGCAACGTCTTCCAGCACCAGCGATTCGGCGGGGCCGAAGGCTTTGCATAGCACGGCTTTCATCAGGGCTATTCCTTTGGGAGTGATGGCCGATAAGTGTAGGTGTGTGAGTCATTGGGTCAACGAGCATGCCCGGCCCTGATAGTCCGCCATAAGCTTGTGCTTGCGCGGCGGGTCGTTATGCTAGGCCGCAAACCGGATAAGGAGCGAATTGTGAAAGCGTGGATCATGTTGATGCTGGCCCTGTCTCTGCCTATGGCAGCCATGGCCGAAGAAGCCGCCAAAGAAGGC
The DNA here is from genome assembly GCF_034344865.1 of Pseudomonas sp. 10S4. Classification (NCBI taxonomy): domain Bacteria; kingdom Pseudomonadati; phylum Pseudomonadota; class Gammaproteobacteria; order Pseudomonadales; family Pseudomonadaceae; genus Pseudomonas; species Pseudomonas sp. 10S4. The sequence continues at coordinate 1,453,520 of NZ_CP133774.1, read as the reverse complement.
GAGGCGCCGAAAGTCAGCTACGTCACCCTGAGCCCGCCGTTCGTGGGTAACTATGGGTTGGATGGCACGCCGAAGTTGAAGGTCTTCAAGGCCGACGTGGCGCTGCGGGTCACTGGCGAAGAGTCGATCAAAGCGGTCAAGGCCAACGAGCCGTTGATTCGCAACCAGTTGGTGGCGTTGTTCACCCAGCAGACCACCGAGGCGATGAACAGCATCGATGGCAAGGAAAAGCTGCGTCAGGAAGCCCTGAAACAGACCCAGCAAGTGATGAACGACGAAACCGGTAAGCCGGTGGTTGAGGATTTGTTGTTCAATAACCTGATCATTCAATAAGACTTGTGCTGTCTGGGCGGGCCTCTTCGCGAGCAAGCCCGCTCCCACATTGGATCTGTGGCGTTCACAAAACCAATGTGGGAGCGGGCTTGCTCGCGAAGGGGGCGACTCGGTCCCTCAGGACGCCAAACTCTTGCGAAACCGCATCAGCGCAATCGCAAAGAACACCAGCCCGATGGCGGTCAGCGCCAGCAAGTCCGGCCAGACCACGCTCAACCCGGCGTCGCGAAACAGAATCGCGGCGCTGAGGCTGACGAAGTGCGTCGACGGCGAGCCCTGCATCACCCATTGCAGCCATTGCGGCATGCTGTCGAGCGGCGTGCTGCCGCCGGACAGCAGCAACATCGGGATAATCACCGGAATCGCCAGCAGGCCGAACTGTGGTGTCGAGCGGGCGAGGGTCGCCAGAAATATCCCCAACGCCGTACTGGCGAACAGATAAACCGCCGTCACCAGCAAAAACAGCGTCATGGAACCGGCCAGCGGCACGCCCAGCGCACCTTTGACGATCACCTCCAGCGAGATCCAGGTGCACACCACCACCACCAGCATGTTGCTCCAGATTTTCGCCAACATGATTTCCAGCGCCGTCAGCGGCAGCACCAGCAAATGGTCGAGGGTGCCGTGTTCGCGCTCGCGCAGCAGCGCCGTGCCGGTGAGGATAATGGCGAGGATGGTGATGTTGTTGACGATCTGGATCACCGCCAGGAACCAGCCGCCCTCCAGATTGGTATTGAAGAGCGAGCGAGTGGTCAGCAGCGCTGGCGCCTTGCTGGCGGGATCGGTCTGGCCGCTGTAGGTCAGCAGTTCGCGTTGGAAAATCCGCCCGATGTAACCCGCGCCCATAAACGCCTGGCTCATGGCCGTGGCGTCCACATTGACCTGCACCGCCGGTTGGCGACCGGCCAGCAAATCCGTCTGGAAATTTACCGGCACATTGATCACGAACGTGTACTGGCCGCTGTCCATGACCTGATCGAGTTGCCCGTACGGCAGCAACACCGGGCGCTGGAACTCCGGCGGTTGCAGGGCTTGGGCCAGTTGCCGCGAGAGGTGGCTGTGATCTTCGTCGACGATGGCCACGCTGGCGTTGTGCACGCCGATCACCGACCCGGCGGCCGGCATGTAGATCGCCACGGTAAAGGCGTAGAACAGAAACAGCAGCAACACACTGTCGTGGCGCAGGCTGGTCAGTTCCTTGAGGCCGAGTCGCAAAATATGCGCAAGCTTGTGCATCAGGCCTCCTGCTTTTTCAGCATGACCAGGCTGAGCCCGGTGAACCCGAGAAAGAACCCGAACAGCGCCAGGCATTGCGGCCATAACTGCCGCAGGTCCAGGGCTTTGGTGAAGGTACCGACGGCGATGTCGAGAAAGTACCCGGCCGGAAACAGCATGCCCATCACCGCCGCCGCGCCTTCGAGGGACGAGCGCGGCACGATCAGCCCGGAGAACTGGATGGTCGGCAGGCTGGTGATGATCATGCGTGCCGAGGATCGCGGCGATTTGGGTGCGGGTGAACGCCGAAATCAGCAGGCCCATGCTGGTGGTGGCCAGTACATAGAGCAATCCGCCGAAGGCCAGGGTCAGGCCGCTGCCCTTGAACGGCACGCCGAACAGCCAGCGGTTCATCGCTACTAGTAACGCGAGGTTGATCAGGCTGATCGCCAGATACGGCGCCTGTTTACCCAGCAGGAACTCCAGTCGGGTCAGCGGCGTGGCGTAGAAGTTGGTGATCGAGCCCAACTCTTTTTCCCGAACGATCCCCAGCGCGGTGAGCATCGCCGGGATGAAGGCGAGGATCAGTGCCATCACCCCGGGGCCAATCGCGTTAACGCTGACCACGTCCTGGTTGTAGCGGAACCGGGTTTCCAGTTTGGCCGCTGCCTGATGGTTCAGCGCAGGGCTGCTTTGTTCGGCCAATTGCTCAATGTTCGCCTGATGCACCGCCTCCACATAGTTGCGACTGGTTTCGGCCCGAAACGGCATCCCTCCATCCAGCCACGCCGCCACGGTGGGTTGGCGCCCGGCGTACAAGTCGCGACCAAAGCCCGGCGGTATTTCCAGCGCCAGTTTGATTTCCGAACGCTGAAGGCGTCGATGCAGCTCTTTGCTGTCGCGGATCGGTGACTGTTCGGCGAAATAGCGCGAGCTGCGGAAGGCTTCCAGGTAGGAGCGGCTTTGCGGCGTCTGGTCCTGGTCGAACACGGCGAAGGCGAGTTTTTCCACGTCCAGGGAAATGCCGTAGCCGAAGATCACCATCATGAAAATCGCTCCGAGCAGGGCGAAGGCCATTCGCACCTTGTCGCGCAGCAGTTCCTTGCCTTCGCGACTGGCCACAGCGACCAGGCGTCCGATGCTGAAGCCGCGTTCCTTCATCGGCTTGGCGGGTGTGACAGGTTCGTCGGCGGTTGCCGCCTCTGTTGGTGATTCCGCCGGGCCTTGGGCCTGTTCCAGGCAAGTGACAAACGCGGCTTCCAGCGTCTCGCCCTTGAATTGCTGTTGCAGCGCCGCCGGCGTGTCGCAGGCCAGCACCTTGCCGGCGTGCATCAGCGAGATGCGGTCGCAGCGCTGGGCTTCGTTCATGAAGTGAGTGGAGAGGAAGATCGTCACGCCTTGCTCGCGGGACAACTCGATCAGCAAGCGCCAAAAGTCATCCCGCGCCGCTGGGTCGACGCCGGAAGTCGGTTCGTCGAGGATCAACACTTCCGGGCGATGCAGCACCGCCACGGCCAGCGATAGTCGCTGACGCAAACCCAAAGGCAACGCGCCGGACTGTTGATCGGCGACGCCGTCGAGGTTGAAACGCTGTATCAGTTCGTCGATGCGCTGCGCACTTTCGGCCTTGGGTAAATCGAACAGGCGCGCGTGCAAGTCGAGGTTCTGCCGCACGCTGAGTTCGCCATACAGCGAAAAGCTTTGGGACATGAAGCCGACCCGTTTGCGGGTGGCCAGGTCCTTGGCGTTCACCGGGTTGCCCAGTAGCGTGGCGCTGCCTTCGCTGGCCGGCATCAGCCCGGTGAGGACTTTCATGGTGGTGGTTTTGCCGCAGCCGTTGGAGCCGAGAAAACCGAAAATCTCCCCGCGACCGATGGCGAAACTGACCTTGTCCACAGCGGTGAAGTCACCGAAACGCAGGGTCAGGTCATGGGCTTCGATGGCGACATCAGTATTGGCGCCGGTCCGCGGTGGAATCACCAGTGGTTGGTTGTCGTGACCGTTGTCGCCCTGGAAGTGGGTGAACGCTTCGTCGAGTTTGCCGCTGGAGGTGGCGGCGGCCAGTTCGCTGCTCAGGCCCGTGGCAATCAGCTTGCCGCCGTCGAGCATCAGGCAATGTTCGAACTGCTCGGCCTCTTCCATGTACGCGGTGGCGACCAGCAGCGTCAGTTGTGGGCGCTGGCGGCGCACATCATCGACCAATTCCCAGAAGCGCCGTCGGGACAACGGGTCGAGCCCGGTGGTCGGCTCGTCGAGGATCAGCAGGATGCCGGTTCATGGATCAGCGCGCAGCAGAGCCCAAGCTTCTGCTTCATGCCACCCGAAAGCTTGCCTGCCGGGCGGTCGGCAAAACGCAGCAGGTCGGTGGCCAGCAGCAGGCTGTGCATGCGCTGATTGCATTCGGCTTTCGACAGGCCGAACAGCGTGGCGAAAAAGTGAATGTTCTCGCTGATCGACAATTCGGGATACAGGTTGCCGCCCAAGCCCTGAGGCATGAAGGCGATGCGCGGGTAGAGGCTGTTGCGATGGCGGCGATCCTGGATCGAGCCGCCCAGCACTTCCAGCTGACCTTGTTGCAGGGTTTTCACCCCGGCGATCAGCCCCAACAGGCTCGACTTTCCGGCGCCATCCGGGCCGATCAACCCGCAGCGCGTGCCGGCGGGCAGGCTGAACGTGATATCGCTCAGCGCCTGCTGTTTGCCGTAACGGTGATGGATGCCGGTGGCTTGCAGCGCCAGTCCGGTCATTGCAGGTTGGCCGGCCAGCTAATCGGCGCGGTGCGCACGTAGCCAGCGCCGGGCATGCCCGGTTTGGCCTGGGGCAGGGCGCTTGGGTCGGTCAGGCGCAGTTTGACGCGGAACACCAGTTTTTGCCGTTCATCGCGGGTTTCGACTTCTTTCGGCGTGAACTGCGATTTGCCGGCGACGAAGGTGATTTTTGCCGGCAGCGGATGGTCGGGTAACGCGTCGAGCAAAATTCGCGCTTCATCGCCCACCGCCACGCGCCCGGTGACGGAGGCCGGGAGGTAGAGGTTCATGTATTGGTCATTTGGATCGATCAGCAACAGCACCCGTCCGCCCGCGCCGAGTACTTCGCCGGGTTCGGCCATGCGCAACTGGATCACCCCGTCGATCGGCGCTCGCAAGCTGCTGTCATCGATTTCGCTGGTCAGCATCGCGACCTGGGCCTGCGCCGCACCAATCGCCGCGCCAACTGCCGAAACCTGGGCACGGGACGCCGCGACCGCCGCGTTGCCGGTGTCCAGGCGCGCTTGTTGTTGATCGATGATCTGGCCACTGACGAAACCGTGCTTGAACAGTTCCTGGGAGCGTTTGAGTTCCTGCTGCGCCAGTAGTTGTTCGCTCTGGCGCAATTGCACGTTGGCCTGGGCGGCGGAGAGGTTTTCCCGGGCGCGTAGTACTTCGGCTTCAGCCTGGTTGCGCTGGGCTTCGAGGGTGCGGGTATCCATGCGGGCGAGCAGTTGGCCCTTGCTGACCTTGTCGCCTTCATCGACCAGCACTTCAGCCAGTCGCCCCGGTGTTTTGCTGGCAATCTGCACTTCGGTGGCTTCGAGGCGACCGTTGCCGACATACAAGCCTTCGGGCAGACGGTCATGCATCGACTTCCAGTAACCGAAACCGCCGGCACCCAGAAGCAGAACCATCAAAGAACTGGCGAACAAAATCGAAGAGCGACTGTGCGTAGACATGCGGGCATCCTGCGGCTGTTGCGTCCTAGTCTGGCTGATCGAGCGCCGGGGCGGCTTGATGCCAGTCAACTTGCATAATGTTCTATGCGCGTGAATCGCTCGTAGGAGCTGCCGATGGCTGCGATCTTTTGATCTTTGGCGATTCCAGCATTGCCGAAGATCAGGATCAAAAGATCGCAGCCTTCGGCAGCTCCTACAGGGGAGCAAGCCTAACCCGATTGGGCGGGCAAAAGAGGATGACCGGGTGGTTCTGCTTTATTTAGCGTAAAGCGAGCACCGTGGCCCATTGTTCGGCGGTGACTGGCATCACCGACAGGCGCGAGCCTTTCTGCACCAGCGGCATTTCGGCCAGCGCCGTTTGCTGTTTCAGGTAATCGAGCTTCAGGACGTTGGCGAACGTTTCGACGTGGGCCACATCGATGGCGCTCCAGGCGTTTTTCTCCGGGGTGGCCTTCGGGTCGAAGTAATGGCTCTCAGGCTCCAGCGCCGTCGGGTCGGGGTAGGCCGCTTCGATAATCTTGCCAGTCCCGGCAATTCCGGGCACCGGGCAGCTGGAGTGATAGAAGAAAAACTCATCGCCGACCGCCATGGCCCGCAAGAAATTGCGTGCCTGATAGTTGCGAACCCCGTCCCAGCGCGCTTTGCCGAGCTTTGCCAAATCTTTGATCGAGAGTTCGTCGGGCTCGGATTTCATCAGCCAATAGGCCATGGGTTTTGCTCCTTGCGAAGTGATTGGGCAAGTTGTCGGGCGATTTTATGACAAACCGACAGTCGGTTGACGCCAGCGTTTGCGTGTCGGTTCACGTTGCCGCAAAATGCCGGCCTTCTTAGCTTGACGCTGCTGCACGGCCTACAACGGAAACCGCTGCTGTCATCGTGTTGATGTGCCTTTGGGGGGCAATCGATGAAACGCAAACCGGATTTACTATGGATTTTGGTTATTTTGTTTGGCCTCGGCGTCGTGACCACCGGCTATGCCCAAAGCCTGTGGAACAACAAGACCGACGCGCCGATCGAAATCGCGCAACAGCAACAACACCACCAACTGCAGCCGTCGGCCTTCAAGCGCTGAACCTGTCTTCCGGACGCCGCTGATCGTGGTGGCGTCTAGCTTGCGAAATACCACGCCTTGTCGGTCACCGTTCCTTGCAACGGCACATCCCAGCTCGCTTGAGCCAATCGTTCGACCTTCTGACATTCATGGGCCAGCCCCAGCAGCGTCGGTTTGCGCCAGGTTTTGCGGCGCGCCAGGTACGCCAGGCTGCGGTCATAGAACCCACCGCCCATTCCCAAACGCCCGCCGACATCGTCAAACCCGACCAATGGCAGCAACACCAGGTCCAACGCCCAGACCTTGCGTTGCCGGCCGAGGTTGGCTTGCGGTTCGAGAATGCGGAAACGGTTGGGCTTGAGCTTTTCGCCCGGGCGAATGCGCTGGAAGACCATTTTGGTTCGCGGCCACGCGCTGAGCACCGGCAGGTAGGTGGCTTTGCCCCGGCGTTGTGCAGCACGCAGCAGTAGACGCGGGTCGATTTCACCGTCGGTGGGTAAATAGAGAGAGATGTGTCTGGCGCGGCGAAACAGCGGCTGCTGGGCCAATTGCTTGTATAGCCCGCGAGCGGCCTGGCGCTGCTGACTGGGTGTCAGTGCGCGGCGGGCCTTGCGCAGCATGCGTCGAAGTTGCGGGCGGGGAAGCAGCGCAGGTTCGGTCATGGATTCGGGCTTCGGCAGTGCGAGTACACAAAGCGTACTCGTAAAAAGCCGATGCCGGTATTTAAACCGGCATCGGACTGGAATCAGGCTCCCCGGATGAACCGCTGCTGACTTAGCCCTTGAACCCGAAAGTTCAAGGTGGAAGAAGCAGTAGGCTTTAAGGCTTTCCGTCTAGCGGACATGCACACCAGCCCAACGTGCAACTTCCAGGGTAGTGCGAATCGGCTCAGGGACATCGTCAACTGGCAAGCACCCCAGGGAGTGACGCGAGTATACCCCAAGCGATCCCACGAATCAGCCCTTGGTGACGTCCGGATCAGTTGCCAGCACCAGATCGACGCGGTCGAGCAGGTCGCGAACCTGCTCTCGGGTCGAACCGCTGGCCTGTACGTCCGGGCGTTCTTCCTTGTGCAGCAGGTCGTGGGTGATGTTCAGCGCGGCCATCACGGCGATGCGGTCGGCGCCGATGACTTTGCCGCTGCTGCGGATTTCGCGCATCTTGCCGTCCAGGTAACGGGCGGCACTCACCAGGTTGCTGCGCTCTTCCTGGGGGCAGATGATCGAATATTCTTTGTCGAGGATCTGCACGGTAACGCTATTGCTTGAACTCATGAGTCTTGCTCCAGGGCCTTGAGGCGCGAAATCATCGATTCGACCTTACGCCGGGCGATTTCGTTTTTTTCAATGAGGTGCGCGCGTTCCTCGCGCCAGGTCTTTTCCTGAGCTAATAGGAGTCCGTTTTGACTCTTTAGTTGCTCGACCCGGCTAATTAGTAGCTCGAGTCTGGCCATCAGCGCTTGCAGATCGGTGTCTTCCATTGTGTCCACTGAATATGTGTCTGATGGGTGGCAGGCTCTGTAGGAAACTGCCGACGCGTCGAGCGCGCTTAGTTTCTTACAGCCCCAGGCTGGTGGACAGCCTTTAATAGTCTTGGCGAGTCTGTCGATGTAGGATACAAGGCCTTCATTCTAGACATAGCGCCGTCTGGCGCCTAGCTGCCCATGCCCATTCAGAATTCCCCGTACCAAGCCTTCGCCACCCTGCTGAACACCAGCGGCCATTCCGTCTCGCCTGCCGAACTGCATGGCCTGTTGCTCGGCCGCAGTTGCGCCGGTGCCGGCTTCGAAGCCGACAGCTGGCTGGCCGATGCCGCCGAGCTGCTCGAAGGCGAGCCACAAGACAACGTTCGCAACGCCCTGATCGGCCTGCAAGAGATGGTCAAGGGCGAATTGACCGGCGACGACATGACCGTCGTTCTGCTGCTGCCAACCGACGACGCACCGCTGGCCGACCGCGCCGCCGCGCTGGGCCAATGGTGCCAGGGTTTCCTGACCGGCTTCGGTCTGACCCGTCGTGAATATGCCCTGACCACCGAAGCCACCGAAGTGCTGCAGGATCTGGCCGCCATCGCCCAGGTGCAAGATGCTCTGGAAGAGTCTGACGACGGCGAAAGCGATTACATGGAAGTGATGGAGTACCTGCGCGTTGCTCCATTGTTGCTGTTCACGGAAACCAAGAAAACCGACGAAGCCGCTGCTAAACCGTCGTTGCACTAATCGCCTGCCAGGGAAAGCCATCTGCCCATGATCCATATCCCGAAATCGGAATACAGCCGTCGCCGCAAGGCCTTGATGGCGCAGATGGAACCCAACAGCATCGCGATTCTGCCCGCCGCCGCGGTGGCCATTCGCAACCGCGACGTCGAGCACGTCTACCGTCAGGACAGCGACTTCCAGTACCTCAGCGGTTTCCCCGAGCCTCAAGCCGTCATCGTCCTGATGCCCGGCCGGGAGCACGGCGAATACCTGCTGTTTTGCCGGGAGCGCAACGCCGAACGAGAATTGTGGGACGGCCTGCGCGCCGGCCAGGAAGGCGCGATCCGCGACTTCGGCGCCGACGATGCATTCCCGATCACCGACATCGACGACATCTTGCCGGGCCTGATCGAAGGTCGCGACCGGGTCTACTCGGCCATGGGCAGCAACCCCGAATTTGATCGGCACCTGATGGACTGGATCAACGTGATCCGCTCTAAAGCGCACCTCGGCGCCCAGCCGCCGAACGAATTCGTTGCCCTGGATCATCTGCTTCACGACATGCGCCTGTATAAATCCGCGGCAGAAGTGAAGGTGATGCGCGAAGCCGCACGGATTTCTGCCCAGGCGCATATCCGCGCCATGCAGGCCAGCCGTGCCGGGCTGCATGAATTCAGCCTCGAAGCCGAGCTCGATTACGAATTCCGCAAGGGCGGGGCGAAGATGCCGGCGTATGGCTCGATCGTCGCGTCAGGGCGCAACAGCTGCATCCTGCATTACCAGCAGAATGACGCGGTCCTCAAGGACGGCGACCTGGTGTTGATCGATGCCGGATGCGAGATCGACTGCTACGCCAGCGACATCACCCGCACCTGGCCGGTCAGCGGCAAGTATTCAGCGGAGCAGAAGGCGATCTACGAATTGGTGTTGGCGTCTCAGGAAGCCGCGTTTGCCGAAATCGCCCCGAACAAACACTGGAATCAGGCCCACGAAGCCACGGTCCGGGTGATTACCGCCGGTCTGGTGAAGTTGGGCCTGTTGAAGGGGGACGTCGACGAACTGATCGCCAGCGAAGCCTATAAAGCGTTTTACATGCACCGCGCCGGCCACTGGCTGGGCATGGATGTGCATGACGTCGGCGAGTACAAGGTCGGCGGCGAATGGCGTGTGCTGGAAGTCGGCATGGCGCTGACCGTTGAGCCGGGGATCTACATCTCCCCGGACAACCAGAACGTGGCGAAGAAATGGCGTGGCATTGGCGTGCGCATCGAGGACGACGTGGTAGTGACCAAAACCGGTTGTGAAATCCTGACGAAAGGCGTGCCGAAAACGGTCGCCGACATCGAGGCCTTGATGGCACAAGCACGGACACAAGCGGCATGAGTCGAGTCAATCTGGCAATCATCGGCGGCGGCCTGGTCGGCGCAAGTCTGGCGTTGGCGTTGCAGGCCGGGGCCAAGGCCCGTGGCTGGAAGATCGTGTTGATCGAACCGTTCGCCCCCGGTGACACCTACCAACCGAGCTACGACGCCCGATCTTCGGCGCTGTCCTATGGCGCTCGGCAGATTTATCAACGGCTGGGCGTGTGGCAGGAAATCACCCGCCGGGCCGAGCCGATCAAGCAGATTCATGTGTCTGACCGTGGACGTTTCTCCACGGCACGGCTGTCGGCGATGGAAGAGGGTGTTCCGGCGCTGGGTTATGTGGTGGAAAACGCCTGGCTCGGCCAATGCTTGTGGCAAGGTCTGGACAAAGAAGTCGTCAGTTGGCGCTGCCCGGCGGAAGTCACCCGCATGGAACCGTTGACCGACGGTTATCGCCTGACCCTCAATGACGAAACCACTCTGGAATGCGACCTCGCGGTGCTCGCTGATGGCGGCCGTTCCGGTCTGCGCGAGCAACTGGGGATCGGCATCAAGAAGCGTCCGTACAACCAGAGCGCGCTGATCGCCAACATCACCCCGAGCGAATCCCACAACGGCATGGCGTTCGAGCGTTTCACCGACGAAGGCCCGATGGCGTTATTGCCGCTGCCGGACAACCGTTGCGCTTTGGTCTGGACCCGTTTGGGCATGGACGCGCAACGGCTGGCGGCCCTTGATGAAAAGAGCTTCCTCAGTGAGTTGCAAGGCGTGTTCGGTTATCGCCTCGGCACCTTGAAGCAGGTCGGCGCGCGGCATTTGTACCCGCTGACCTTGATCGAGGCCGAAGAGCAGGTGCGTCCGCATCTGGCGATTCTCGGCAACGCCGCCCACAGCCTGCACCCGATTGCCGGCCAAGGCTTCAACCTGTCCTTGCGCGATGCCCAGGCCCTGGCCGACGCGTTGCTGGCCAGCGAGACTTCGCCTGGCGACTTTGCGACGCTGCAGGCCTATCGCGAACGCCAGCGTATGGATCAGAACCTCACCGTCGGCTTCTCCGATCAGGTCACCCGGTTGTTCGGCAGCACCCAGCCGCTGGTCTCCCTGGGCCGCAACATCGGCCTGCTCGGCCTTGACCTGTTGCCGCCGGCCAAGCGCTGGTTCGCCCGCCAGGCCATGGGTTTGGGTACGCGTCCTGATGCTTAAGTGGCTGACCGCAAAATTCGGCAAGGCGCGGTTGATGCGCTGGGTCATGACGTTTTACCCGCCGTACTTCGGGGCCGGGGTGCGGGTTCGGCACATCAGCGATGACTTCCGCGACATTCAGGTGTCCATGGGGCTGGGCTGGTACAACCGCAACTACGTTGGCACTCAGTTCGGTGGCAGCCTGTATGCGATGGTCGACCCGTTCTACATGCTGATGCTGATGGAAAACCTCGGGCATCGGTACATCGTCTGGGACAAGGCGGCCGACATCGATTTCATTTCGCCGGGCAGAGGCCCGGTGTTCGCTCGCTTCAACATCGACGAAACCTTGCTCGACGAAATCCGCCGGCAGACCGCCGATGGCGAGAAATACCTGCCGCAGTTGCAGGTCGATATTCACGACGGCGCCGGCACCTTGGTGGCGCGGGTCGAAAAAACCCTTTACGTGCGGCTCAAGCCGCAAGCGAGACAGGCTTAAAGCATGGACATGCGCGCAGATCTGCTGATTGTCGGGGCCGGAATGGTCGGCAGCGCCCTGGCGCTGGCGTTGCAAGACAGTGGGCTGGAAGTCCTGCTGCTGGACGGCAGCCCCATGAGCGTCAAACCTTTCGACGGCGACGCGCCGTTCGAGCCGCGAGTGAGCGCCTTGTCGACCGCCAGTCAGCGCATCCTCGAACGCCTCGGCGTCTGGGACGGTATCGCCAGCCGACGCAGCAGCCCGTACACCGACATGCAGGTCTGGGACGGCAGCGGCACCGGACAAATCCACTTCTCGGCGGCCAGTGTGCACGCCGACGTGCTGGGGCATATCGTCGAGAACCGGGTGGTTCAGGACGCCTTGCTCGACCGCTTGCACGATTGCGACCTCGGAATGCTGGCCAATGCGCGCCTTGAGCAGATGCGCCGCTCCGGTGATGACTGGTTGTTGACCCTGGCTGATGGCCGCACCTTGCGCGCGCCGTTGGTGATCGCGGCGGATGGCGCCAATTCAGCAGTGCGACGCCTGACCGGTGTGGCCACCCGCGAGTGGGATTACTTGCACCACGCCATCGTCACCAGCGTGCGCAGCTCAAAACCGCATAAAATGACGGCTTGGCAGCGGTTTACCGACAACGGTCCGCTGGCCTTCTTGCCGCTGGAACGTGACGGTCAGCAGGATTGGTGCTCGATTGTCTGGTCGACCACGCCGAGCGAAGCCGAACGCCTGATGGCGCTGGATGGCGAAGGCTTCTGCCGCGAACTGGAACGGGCCTTCGAGGGCCGTTTGGGCACGGTAATCAGCGCCGATCCGCGTCTGTGCGTGCCGCTGCGTCAGCGCCACGCCAAACGCTATGTCGCGGAAGGCTTGGCACTGATCGGCGACGCGGCGCACACCATTCACCCGCTGGCCGGGCAGGGCGTGAACCTCGGTTTCCTTGATGCGGCGGTGCTGGCTGAAGTGCTGCTGCAAGCGGCTGAACGCGGCGAGCGCCTGGCGGATGTGAAAGTCCTCAGCCGTTACGAGCGTCGGCGCATGCCCCACAACCTGGCGTTGATGGCGGCGATGGAAGGCTTTGAACGGTTGTTCCAGGCCGATCCGCTGCCAGTGCGCTGGTTGCGTAACGCCGGATTGAAGCTGGTCGAGAAAATGCCCGAGGCCAAGGCGTTGTTTGTGCGTGAAGCGCTGGGGCTGACCGGGGATTTGCCGGCACTCGCCAAGGCTTGAAGTGGGCATGGCCCTGTGGCGAGGGGGCTTGCCCCCGTTCGAGCGCGAAGCGGTCGCAGGTTGGATTGCAGGTTTTGTCTGAAGATATGCAGGGACTGCTTCGCAGTCCAACGGGGGCAAGCCCCTCGCCACAGGGGTTGTGTCGGCGCCCTGTGCAACATCTGGTAACTCACCCGCGAACTGTTCGATTGAGAAGGTAAATGTGAGTCCTTATCATTTGGCCTCATTTTTTCAATCGAGAGACCGCTCCCATGTTGGCACCGAAGCGTCTACTGACCGCACTGGCCCTGACCCTGATCGGCAGCACCGCCGCCCAGGCCGCCGACGAGGTGGTGGTTTACTCCTCGCGTATCGACGAGTTGATCAAGCCAGTCTTCGATGCCTACACCGCGAAAACCGGTGTGCAGGTGAAGTTCATCACCGACAAGGAAGCGCCGTTGATGCAGCGCATCAAGGCCGAGGGCGAAAACGCCACCGCCGACCTGCTGCTCACCGTCGACGCCGGCAACCTCTGGCAGGCCGAGCAGATGGGCATCCTCCAGCCGTTCACCTCCAAAACCATCGACGCCAATATCCCGCTGCAGTACCGCGCGTCCTCCCACGCCTGGACCGGCCTGAGCCTGCGGGCGCGGACGATTGCTTATTCCACGGCCCGAGTGAAGCCGGGCGAGCTGACGACTTACGAAGCGCTGGCGGACAAGCAGTGGGAAGGTCGCCTGTGCCTGCGCACGGCGAAGAAGGTCTACAACCAGTCGCTGACCGCCACCATGATTGAAGTCCATGGCGCCGAGAAAACCGAGCAGATCCTCAAGGGCTGGGTGAGCAACCTGTCCACCGACGTGTTCTCCGATGACATCGCGGTACTGGACGCGATCAACGCCGGCCAATGCGACGTTGGCATCGTCAACACCTACTACTACGGCCGCCTCCACAAGCAGAAGCCTGATTTGGCGGTGAAGCTGTTCTGGCCGAATCAGGGCGACCGTGGCGTGCACGTCAACCTGTCGGGCATTGGCCTGACCAAGCATGCACCGCACCCGGAAGCAGCCAAGGCCTTGGTGGAGTGGATGACCACGCCGCAAGCGCAAAAGATTTTCGCTGACGTAAACCAGGAATTCCCGGCCAACCCTGCGGTTCAGCCATCTGCTGAAGTGGCGAGTTGGGGCAAGTTTGTCGCTGATACGTTGCCGGTGGAAATTGCCGGCAAGCGCCAGGCTGAAGCGATTCGCATGATGGATCGGGCCGGTTGGAACTGACGCCACTCCTTTGTGTTGGCGTTTGTTCGTGGTGAGGGGGCCTACCTGTGGCGAGGGAGCTTGCTCCCGCTGGCCTGCGAAGCGGCCCCAAAACCAGGCGGCGCGGTGCGTCAGTTAAATCGCATCCGCTGCTTTACGACTGCTGCGCAGCCGAGCGGGAGCAAGCTCCCTCGCCACAAAATGGAGCTGGTCGCAGACCTGCGTTAGCTCAAAATTTTCTAGAGAATCCCCTTGGCCCACCCCGCCCAACGCCGCTGGTATCCCCTGGTCTTCGTCATCGCTGCGTTGGTCCTGCTGCCCCTGAGCGTTCTGCTTTTCTCCTGGCAAACCATCGATCAACAGATCTGGTCCCACCTCTGGGACACCCAGATGCCACGCCTGCTGGGCAATACCCTGACGCTGGTGCTCGGCGTCGGTATCGGGGTGACGCTGTTGGGTGTGAGCCTGGCCTGGCTCACCAGCCTCTGCGAATTCCCCGGCCGGCGCTGGCTGGACTGGGCATTGATGCTGCCCTTTGCGATACCTGCCTATGTGTTGGCGTTCGTCTTTGTCGGCCTGTTGGACTTCGCCGGTCCCGTGCAAACCTTGCTACGGGAGTGGTTTGGCGCGGGGCTACGATTGCCGCGAGTGCGTTCCACCGGCGGTGTCATCCTCGTTCTGGTGCTGGTGTTCTACCCCTACGTTTACCTCTTGGCGCGCACCGCGTTTCTGGCCCAGGGCAAAGGCCTGATGGAGGCCGCTCGGGTTCTCGGGCAATCGCCATGGCAAGCGTTCTGGCGGGTGGCATTGCCGATGGCGCGCCCGGCCATCGGCGCTGGCGTGGCGTTGGCGCTGATGGAAACCCTGGCGGATTTCGGCGCAGTGTCGGTGTTCAACTTCGACACGTTCACCACCGCCATCTACAAGACCTGGTACGGCTTTTTCAGCCTGTCGACCGCCGCGCAACTGGCCAGCCTGTTGCTGCTGGTGGTGATGGTCGTGCTGTACGGCGAGCGCCGTGCCCGGGGGCGAATCGGGCGAGCAACGAGCGGCCACGGGTCAAGGCGTTGTATCACCTGCATGGCATCAAGGCGTTGGCGGCGATGAGTTGGTGCGGGCTGGTGTTCGCCTGCGCCTTTGTCATTCCGATGCTGCAACTGATGGTGTGGTTCTGGCAGCGCGGGCGCTTCGACCTGGATGAGCGTTACGCCGGGCTGATCGTCCACACCCTGTACCTGGGCGGCATGGCTGCGTTGATCACCGTCAGTGTTGCGCTGCTGCTGGCGTTTGCCCGACGACTGGCGCCGACCCGGGCGATCCGTTCCGGCGTCAGCCTGGCCAACCTTGGCTACGCCTTGCCTGGTTCGGTGCTGGCGGTGTCGATCATGCTGGCGTTCAGTTATCTGGATCGCGAACTGGTGATTCCGCTGTCGGGCTGGTTTGGCGGCGCGGGCAAGCCGTTACTGCTGGGCAGCCTGTCGGCGTTGTTGCTGGCCTATCTGGTGCGTTTCATCGCAGTGGCTTACGGCCCATTGGAAAGCAGTCTGGCGCGAATACGGCCTTCTTTGCCCGAAGCGGCACGTAGTCTTGGAGTGAGTGGGCCACGACTGTTTTTCAAAGTGTATCTGCCGCTTTTACTGCCCGGTACCTTGAGCGCCGCGTTGCTGGTGTTCGTCGATGTGCTTAAGGAAATGCCCGCCACCCTGCTGATGCGCCCGTTTGGCTGGGACACGCTGGCGGTGCGGATCTTCGAAATGACCAGCGAAGGAGAGTGGGCGAGGGCGTCGTTGCCGGCGCTGACCCTGGTTTTGGTCGGGCTGTTACCGGTTATCGGATTGATTCGACGTTCGGCGCATCGAAACGCCTAGGTGCCAGTCCTACACCTTGCGGCTACAATGCGCGGCATTCGGTGCGGTCCGTCTGACAGATCAGGTAGCTGAAATCGGCTGTAGGCCTTCTATTTCAAGGCTTTCACCCGTGCAGTGCTTGTCCGCACCTTCGCCACGCCCGGAAGGAGAAACCCATGGGACAGCGTACGCCTCTGTATGACCTTCATCTCGCCCTCGGCGCGAAGATGGTCGATTTTGGCGGTTGGGATATGCCACTGCATTACGGCTCGCAGGTCGAGGAACACCACCAGGTGCGCCGCGATTGCGGGGTTTTCGATGTATCCCACATGACCGTGATCGATGTCGACGGCCCCCAGGCCAAGGCCTGGCTCCAGCATTTGCTGGCCAATGACGTCGGACGCCTGCACAGCTCCGGCCGTGCCCTGTACAGCACCATGCTCAACGAGCACGGCGGTATCGTCGACGACATGCTCGTCTACCGTCTCGACGACGGCTATCGGCTGGTGGTCAACGCCTCCACCCGCGATCAGGACCTGGCCTGGATGCAGGCGCATCTCGGCGGCTTCAAAGTCCAGATCCATGAGCGTTCCGAGATGGCGATGCTGGCTATTCAAGGTCCGCAGGCCCGGCACAAGATTGCCGAACTGGTCACCCAGTCCCGCGGAAACCTGATCCAGATCCTCAAACCCTTCGAAGGTCAGCCTGATGGCGACTGGTTTATCGCGCGCACCGGTTACACCGGCGAAGACGGGCTGGAAATCGTTCTGCCAGCGGATCAGGCGCCAGGTTTCTTCAATGACCTGGTCGGCGCCGGCATCTCTCCTATCGGTCTTGGCGCCCGGGACACCTTGCGTGTCGAGGCCGGGATGAACCTCTACGGTCAGGACATTCATCAAGACGTCTCACCGCTGGCCTCTAATATGGCCGGGAGCATTGCCTGGGAGCCGGCCACTCGCCAGTTCATTGGTCGTGCGGCCCTGGAAGCCGAAAGGGCCAACGGCGTACAGCACAAACTGGTCGGTCTGGTGCTTGAGGAGCGTGGGGTTTTACGCGCTCATCAAGTCGTCCGTATCGCCAATGTTGGCGAAGGGGAGATCACCAGTGGTAGTTTCTCTCCTACGCTAAGCAAGTCGATTGCACTGGCGCGCGTGCCGATGGCGACAGCCGACCGCGCAGAAGTGGAAATCCGTGGCAAGTGGTACCCGGTCCGAGTGGTCAAACCGACCTTCGTACGCCACGGCAAAACCTTGATTTAAACTTTTCCGGCGGGCAACGACCGCTGACATTCTTCTTGAGGACACAGAACATGAGCGATATCCCTGCCGACCTGCGTTTCGCCGAAAGTCACGAATGGGCCCGTCTGGAAGCCGATGGCACCGTCACCGTGGGCATCAGCGATCACGCACAGGAAGCCTTGGGCGACGTGGTGTTCGTTGAGTTGACTGAAGTCGGCA
Organism: Pseudomonas sp. 10S4; assembly: GCF_034344865.1. NCBI lineage: Bacteria > Pseudomonadati > Pseudomonadota > Gammaproteobacteria > Pseudomonadales > Pseudomonadaceae > Pseudomonas > Pseudomonas sp. 10S4. Next base: position 1,436,204 of record NZ_CP133774.1, on the reverse strand, counting down.
ATGTGTTTGCTGCCGAAGATCAGGCAGGTGTGGTGGAGTCGGTTAAAGCGGCTTCCGACATCTACTCCCCGATTGCCGGTGAAGTGATTGCGGTCAACGAAGAGCTGAGCGCCAACCCGGAATTGCTCAACTCCGAGCCGTACAACGCCTGGATCTTCAAACTCAAGCCAAGCAACACGGCTGACCTGGAAAAGCTGCTTGATGCAGCTGGCTACAAAGCCGCCATCGGCGAGTAATCCTCGCCCAATGTAGGAGCTACCGAAGGCTCGGCCGCCTTCGGCAGCTCCTACACAGGTTGGTTTACGGCTTCAATACAGCTTTTACCGCTGCCACGGACTGCTCGACATCCGCTTTGCTCATCGCCGTAAACATCGGCAGCGAAACGATCAAACGGCCGACGCGTTCTGCCACCGGGAACATCCCTTCCTTGAAACCGCGCTCGCGGTAAAGACTCAGCAAGTGAATCGGCGGGTAGTGATAACCGATGCCGACGCCCAGTGCCTGCATCTGCTCCATGAACGTGGCCCGTGCCGGTTGGCCGTCCTTGCGCTCAGGCAGCACCAGTTGGAACAAATGCCAGTTGCTGTTCTCGAAATCCGCCGGCGGCAGTTGCGCCCCGTACTGCGCTTCGAAATCCGCGCCGAAACAGGCGAAATAATGCTTGGCCAGCTCACGACGATGAGCAGTGATCGCCTCGATGTGAGCAAATTGCCCCAGGCCAATGGCCGCCGCAACATCGGTCATGTTGAACTTGCCGCCCAGCACATCCACGTCCAGACCATCAAAACCCGTGCGGGTGACGCCCTGCAAACGGTACTTCTCCGCCAGTCGCACTTCCTCAGGCGTGTTCAGTACCAGGCAACCGCCCTCCGACGAGGTGACGTTCTTGTTCGCCTGGAAACTGAACGACACGAAGTCGCCTGTCGCGCCGATGCGTTGGCCATTCCAGCTCGAACCCAGGGCTTGAGCGGCGTCTTCGACTATCCGCAGGCCATGCTTTTTGGCAATCGCATACAGCCGGCTCATGTCTACCGGCAAACCGGCGAGGTACACCGGAATGATGGCTTTGGTGCGCGGGGTGATCGCGGCTTCCAACTGATCCAGATCGATATTGCGGGTGATCGGGTCGATGTCGGCAAACACCGGCGTGGCGCCCACTTCCAGAATCACGTTGGCGGTGGCGACCCAGGAAATCGGCGTGGTGATCACTTCATCGCCTGGCCCGATGCCGGCGATGCGCAAAGCGATTTCCATGGTGCAGGTACCGGAGTTGAACGTGCGCACCGGGCGCCCGCCAAAGAACTCCGACAGTTGCGCTTCAAAGGCCTGGACCTTGGGGCCGCTGGTGATCCAGCCCGAACGCAATACATCACCGACCGCCACAATCGTGGCTTCGTCGATGGTGGGTTTGGAAAACGGCAAAAATGGCAGTTGGCTCATAAACAGTAGACACCTGATTGGCGGACATTAGGCATGCGCCGCACATGATGATCCGGTTTGAGCGAAGGCGCCACGCCATCTGCTCGGGTATCGACTGCTATGCTGGTTTGACCGTGTTGCATCGACGCTGAGCGCCAGTCAAGAGAGAGCCCGTCATGTCCCAATTTCCGTCCTTGAGCCAGTTACGCGACCCCAATACTTTCCTGCGTCGCCACTTGGGCCCCGATGCCGCCGAACAGCAGGCGATGCTCGACAGCCTCGGCCTCGGCAGCCGGGTCGAACTGATCGAACAAACCGTGCCGCCAGGCATTCGCCTCAACCGTGAACTGGACTTGCCGCCAGCCCTCGACGAAGAAGCGGCGGTGGCCAAGCTGCGCGGTTATGCCGAACAGAACCAGGTCTGGACCAGCCTGATCGGCATGGGTTACCACGGCACCCTTACGCCGACCGTCATCCTGCGTAACGTGCTGGAAAATCCCGGTTGGTACACCGCTTACACGCCTTATCAGCCCGAGATTGCCCAGGGGCGGCTCGAAGCGCTGCTCAACTTCCAGCAATTGACCATCGACCTTACGGGCCTGGAGCTGGCTAACGCCTCGTTGCTGGATGAAGCCACGGCTGCCGCTGAAGCCATGGCGTTGGCCAAGCGGGTCGCCAAGTCCAAGAGCAATCTGTTTTTCGTCGACGAGAACTGCCATCCGCAGACCATTTCCGTGGTCCGGACCCGGGCCGAAGGTTTCGGTTTCGAGTTGATCATCGACGCTGTGGATAACCTGAAGCAGCACCAGGTTTTTGGTGCGTTGCTGCAGTATCCCGACACTCACGGCGAGATTCGTGATCTGCGGCCACTGATCGATCACTTGCATGCCCAGCAGGCGCTGGCCTGTGTGGCGACTGACCTCCTGAGTTTGTTAATGCTGACCCCGCCGGGAGAGCTGGGCGCCGATGTGGTATTTGGTTCGTCCCAGCGGTTCGGCGTACCGATGGGCTACGGCGGTCCGCATGCAGCGTTTTTTGCCAGCCGTGATGAGTACAAACGGGCGATTCCAGGGCGGATCATCGGCGTGTCGAAAGATGCCCGTGGCAACGTCGCCCTGCGCATGGCCCTGCAAACCCGCGAGCAGCACATCCGCCGGGACAAGGCAACCTCGAACATCTGCACCGCCCAGGTGCTCCTCGCCAGTCATCGCGGGCATGTACGCGGTCTACCATGGCCCGGAAGGGCTGAAACGGATTGCTCAACGCGTGCATCGGCTGACTTGTATCCTCGCCGCCGGCCTTGAGCGTCATGGCGTTACCCGCCTCAACAAACAGTTTTTCGACACCCTGACCCTGGAGGTCGGCGGAACGCAAACCGCGATCATCGAAAGCGCCCAAGCGGCGCAGATCAATTTGCGTATTCTCGGACGCGGGCAACTGGGCCTGAGTCTTGATGAAACGTGCGATGAGTCCACTGTCGCGAAGCTGTTCGATGTATTCCTCGGTGCCGATCATGGGCTTAACGTCGACGAACTCGACGCTGAAACCCTGGTCTGCGGCATTCCTGACGGATTGTTGCGCACCACGCCTTATCTGCGTCACCCGGTGTTCAGCGCCCATCACAGCGAAACCGAGATGCTGCGCTACCTCAAGCAGTTGGAGAACAAGGACCTGGCGCTCGAACCGCGGCATGATCCCACTCGGCTCCTGCACCATGAAGCTCAATGCCACCAGCGAGATGATCCCCATCACCTGGCCGCAATTCGCCAACCTGCACCCGTTTGTGCCCAAGGAGCAGGCGGCGGGTTATGCGCTGTTGATCGAGGAGCTGGAGCGCTGGCTTTGCGCGATCACCGGTTTTGATGCGATCTGCATGCAGCCCAACTCCGGCGCCCAGGGTGAGTACGCGGGGTTGCTGGCGATTCGCAAATATCACGAGAGTCGGCATCAAGGCGCCCGGGATATCTGTTTGATCCCGTCCTCGGCCCACGGCACCAACCCGGCCTCGGCGCAAATGGCCGGGATGCGGGTGGTGATCGTTGAGTGTGACGAGGCGGGCAACGTCGATTTGGACGACCTGAAGGGCAAAGCGTCAGCAGCGGGGGACAAACTCGCCTGTCTGATGGCGACTTATCCTTCGACCCACGGCGTCTATGAGGAAGGCATCAGCGAGATCTGTGAAGTTATCCACAGCCATGGCGGCCAGGTTTACATGGACGGTGCCAACCTTAATGCCCAGGTCGGCCTGGCGCGACCGGCTGATATTGGCGCCGATGTGTCCCACATGAACCTGCACAAAACCTTCTGCATTCCCCACGGTGGCGGCGGGCCGGGCATGGGGCCGATTGGTGTGCGCGCGCATCTGGCGCCGTTTGTGGCCAATCACCCGGTGGTGCCGATCGACGGTCCGCAGCCGCAGAACGGCGCAGTCAGCGCCGCGCCTTGGGGCAGCGCGAGTATTTTGCCGATCAGTTGGATGTACATCGCCATGATGGGGCCGCAATTGGCGGATGCCAGCGAGGTGGCGATTCTGGCCGCAAATTACTTGGCGCAGCATTTGTCCGGCGCTTTCCCGGTGCTCTACACCGGGCGCAACGAGCGGGTGGCCCATGAATGCATTCTGGATCTGCGACCGCTCAAGGCGCTGACCGGGATTAGCGAGGAGGACGTCGCCAAGCGCCTCGATCGACTACGGCTTCCACGCGCCGACCATGTCCTTTCCGGTGCCGGGGACGTTGATGGTCGAACCGACCGAGAGCGAATCGAAGGCTGAACTGGACCGCTTTATCGCGGCGATGCTGAGCATTCGCGCAGAAATCACCGAAGTGCAAAACGGTCATTGGGACGCTGAGGACAATCCGTTGAAACGCTCACCGCACACCCTGGCTGATATCACCGGGGTCTGGGAGCGGCCTTACACCATCGAACAAGCGGTGACGCCGGATGCGCACACCAAGGCGCACAAGTATTGGCCAGCGGTGAACCGTGTCGATAACGTTTATGGCGACCGGAATCTGTTTTGCGCGTGCGTGCCGGTGGATGATTACCGCTGATCTACCGGTTTACACCTATCCAATGTGGGAGCGGGCTTGCTCGCGAAAGCGGTGTGTCATCCGACACCAATGTTGACTGATACGGCCCCTTCGCGAGCAAGCCCGCTCCCACAATGGATTGCGTTCTGATCCAAAAACTCAGAACGACATCCGCGCCTCGACGTATAGGTTCTGCTCCCGCAGCTTGCCTTTGAGCTGTTCATCCCGGGCATTGATGCGGTTGGCGAAGGTGTTGTAGCCGGTTTCGATGTCACCCATATCGACATAGCGGTAACCAGTGCCGAGGGTGATTTGCTGGGTGAGCTTGAAGTCGGCCCCGACGCCCACGGCATAGGCGAAATTGTTCTGGCTGTTATTGGCGAATCGCCGCGAGGTGTTGGATTGATAACCCTCGGAGCTGATGTGGGCCATACCCACCCCGGCCATGGCGTACAGCGACAGGTAGTCGTTCAGCGGGAAGTCCTTGTAGCCGTTGAGCATCAAGCGGCTGGACGAGACTTGCATGTTGTTGACGTTGGCATTGAACGGCGCCCAATGACTCTTGAACTCCGAATCGTTTTTGAGGGTGTATTCGCCTTCCAGACGCCAGTCACCTTTGAATGCATAACCCACCGCGAGTGCGCCGCCGACGTTTTTACTGCTGTCCGGGCTGACCACGCGATGGCTGACCCTGGGGCTGGTGAGCAGCGCGCTTGAAAGGTCTTGTTGGGCACTCTGGATTTTCACCGAGCCGTATAGGCCTTCGGCATGAGACAGATTGCTGAAGGCGGCGGCTAGCAGCAGTAACGACAGGCTTGATTTGTTCATGGGTATCGATTCACTTGTGTGGATAATCCGAATCGACAAAGTCTGGGTTCACACGCCGGACGCTAATATCAGAGCCTTCCTCAGTAAGCTGGCGAATTGTCGTCTGGGTGTCAGGGTTTTGACCGTCACCTCTGTAGGAAAGCGGCGTGCAGTTTTTCTGGCCCATAAAAAATGCCGCTCATGTGAGCGGCATTTTTACATCTGTAAACGCTTAGTCCGAGGCGACGGCGTTCTTCGCCAGGATCGCATTCGCCAGTTCCATGTCCGTGGCTTTGAGGCCCGGGTTGTCGGCGCGGACTTTCTGCATGGCGGCTTCCAGGTAAGGGCCGCGGATGCCGCCGTCACTGGCGACGAAACTGCCGGCATCGTCCTGGGCCGCGACGATCAGCTTGTGATCCTTGAAGGTCAGGTAGGTCGAACCGGTGGTCGCACCGGACGAGATGACGTTACGCCAAAAGCTGTCGGCCATCGCTGAACCAACGGGTAGGGACAGCATGGCAAGGGTAGCGACAGCAAGTTTGAGACGCATGATGGGTGACTCCACTGAATTAACTACGGGGTTGGATCGCCATTTACCCAATCGAGTTCCATGACCACTCAGTCAGCCGGTTCCACCAGCAGAATCGCCCCTTGCTGGCTGACCACCCGAACCCGGCTACCCAGCGCGGCATCTGGCCCGCGAGCGATCCACACGCCATCGGCCACTTTGATTTTGCCGTGGCCGTCGACAATCGCTTCAAACACCACGAAGGTTTTGCCGATCAGTTCCTGGCCCCGCAGATTGAGATTTGGCTGGTCGCTCTCTCTCACGGCACTGCGCTGGCGTCGCCACCAGTACAGGGCAGTGGCAATCGAGAGCAGGCCGAACAACAGAAACTGCATTTCCCAGGACAGGCTTGGCAGTACAAAGGTCAGCACGCCAACCGCTGCCGCCGCCATGCCGATCCACAGCAGATAACCGCCGGCGCCGAACACTTCAAGAATCAGCAGCACCGTGCCCAGTGCCAGCCAGTCCCAGAACGACAAATGTTGCAGGAATGCCCACATGGCGAGCCTCAGGCTTTCTTGTTGTCGAACGTTGCCTTGACGATTTCGCCGATGCCGCCGACTGCGCCGATCATCGAGCTGGCCTCAAGCGGCATCAGAATCACTTTGCTGTTATTGGCTGAGGCCAGTTTGCCCAGGGCATCGATGTACTTCTGTGCGACAAAGTAGTTCACCGCCTGCACGTTGCCGTTAGCGATGGCTTCAGACACCACTTTGGTGGCCTGGGCTTCGGCCTCGGCCTGACGTTCCCGGGCTTCGGACTCGAGGAAAGCCGCCTGACGACCGCCTTCAGCTTCGAGAATCTGCGCCTGTTTCTTGCCTTCGGCAGTCAGGATCGCAGCAGCTCGCAGGCCTTCGGCTTCGAGGATTTGTGCGCGCTTGATCCGCTCGGCTTTCATCTGGCCAGACATGGCAGCCATCAGGTCCGCTGGCGGGCTGATGTCCTTGATTTCGATCCGGGTGATCTTGATGCCCCACGGCGCCGTGGCTTCATCGACCGTGCGTAGCAATTTTTCGTTGATACCGTCGCGCTGGCTGAGCATCGCATCCAGCTCCATGGAACCGAGCACGGTACGGATATTGGTTTGCAGCAGGTTGCGAATGGCGTGTTCGAGGTTGTTCACCTCATAGGCGGCCTGCGCAGTGTTGACCACCTGGAAGAAGCACACGGCGTCGATCTGCACCGTGGCGTTATCGGAGGTGATGACTTCCTGAGGCGGAATATCCAGCACACTTTCCATGACATTCATCTTGCGGCCGATGCGGTCCACGATGGGAATGATGATGTTCAGGCCAGGCTTGAGGGTGTTGGTGTAACGACCGAAGCGCTCGACCGTCCACTGATAGCCCTGCGGCACGACCTTGAAACCCATGAACAGAATGGCGACGACCAGGCCGACAAACAGTAAAAGCACACTACCGATCTGCATAACGATTCCCTGTTGATCAATGACATTGCAATGGCTGGAGTGTAGCGGCGCGGGTCGGGTAGCAATACCGGTTAGTCACCCCTTGCATCATCAGGAGACATAAAAGGTTTCATTTCTGCTCGCTCTGCGGCGTCACCCGCAACACTTCCTCGATGGTCGTCAAGCCTGCCGCCACCTTCTGCGCCCCCGACAATCGCAAGCTGCGCATGCCTTCCTTGAACGCCTGACGCCGAATCGCCAGCAAGTCGGTATCGGGGGTGATCAGCGCTTTGATGCTGTCGGTCAGTTGCATGATTTCGTAGACCCCGGCGCGCCCGCGATAGCCGGTGTCGCGGCATTCCAGGCAACCGATGGCGCGATGGGCATTGGTCGGCAGCGGTGCTTGCCAGGGGCGGGTCAGGGTTTGCCAATCCTCTTCCTCAAGGGTCAGCGGTGCCTTGCAGTGGGGACACAAGGTACGGACCAGGCGCTGGGCCATGACCCCGAGCACCGTGGCTTTGATCAGGTAATGCGGCACGCCGAGTTCCAGCAGGCGCGCTGATCGCGCTCGGGGCGTCGTTGGTGTGCAGGGTCGAGAGCACGAGGTGGCCGGTGAGCGACGCCTCGATGGCGATCTCGCGCGGTCTCGTGGTCGCGGATCTCGCCGATCATGATGATGTCCGGGTCTTGCCGCATCAGCGCACGCACCCCGGCGGCGAAGGTCAGGTCGATGTTGTGCTGGACCTGCATCTGGTTGAAGGCTGGCTCGACCATTTCGATCGGGTCTTCGATGGTGCAGAGGTTGACCTCCGGAGTCGCCAGTTTCTTCAGGGTGGTATAGAGGGTGGTGGTCTTGCCCGAACCGGTCGGCCCGGTCACCAGAATGATGCCGTTGGGCTGGCGGGTCATGTCCTGCCAGCGCCGCAGGTCATCGGCGGAGAAACCCAACTGATCAAAATCCTTGAGCAGCACTTCCGGGTCGAAGATCCGCATGACCATTTTTTCGCCGAACGCGGTGGGCAAGGTCGACAGCCGCAGTTCGACTTCACCGCCGTCCGGGGTCTTGGTCTTGACCCGGCCGTCCTGGGGTTTACGTTTTTCGGCGACGTTCATCCGGCCCAGGCTTTTCAGGCGGCTGACGATGGCCATGGTTACCTGGGGCGGGAATTGATAGACGTTGTGCAGCACGCCATCGATGCGAAACCGCACCGTGCCTTGCTCGCGCCGGGGTTCGATATGGATATCACTGGCCCGCTGCTGGAACGCGTACTGGAACAGCCAGTCGACGATGTTGACGATGTGCGCGTCATTGGCGTCCGGCTCCTGATCGCTGGCGCCGAGGTTGAGCAGTTGTTCGAAGTTGCCCAGGGTGCTGGTCTGCTGATCAGCGTTGGTGGCGCCGGTCACCGATTTGGCCAGGCGGAAAAACTCCACACTGAAGCGCTGGATATCCACCGGGTTGGCCACCACACGCTTGATCGGCAGCTTCAGCACGTGGGTCAGGTCGGCTTCCCAGCCAGTGACGTAGGGTTGCGCGCTGGCGATTGTCACGGCGTCGCGGTCGATGGAAACGGCGAGAATCTTGTGCCGCTGGGCGAAGGCGTAGGACATCAGCGGCGTGATGGCCGCGACGTTGATTTTCAGTGGGTCGATGCGCAGATAAGGCTGACCGGCCTGTTGGGATAACCACAGGGTCAGGCTTTCAAGGTCGAGATGTTTGCCCGGACGGCTGAGGTCGTCCAGGTGTTGGCTGGCAATAAATTCCAGCGGGTGCAGTTGGCCATTGGCGGCATGCCGGCGGCGGGCGTTGAGCGCGAGTTCGGCCGAGTCCTGATTGATAAAGCCCTGGGCGACCAGTTCTCGCAGCAAATCATTGAGATCCAGCCAGCGGTCCTGAGTGGCAAGTTGAACGGACATGCGGGTTCCTTATGAACAATCCTGCAAACAGCGATCTAGACCGCAGTGTGCAAAGGATAGTCGCGGACCCGCAGACCGTTGGGCCACTACCTGGCAAAGCCGTTTCCAGTTCTTTCAGCCCGCCGCTTGTGTCTGCTCATCCCACGCCGCATCAGCACTTTGCAGGTTCACCGAGCAGACGCTGATCAGGTTACGTAATTTTTCAGCGATCACTTCAGCGCGGTGCCAGCTCAAGCCGTCGATGACGATGTCGATCGACAGCAAATCGTCCATGCGTTGCACGTTGACCTGCTCGGGGGTCAGAAACTGCAAGGCGAACAGGTTGAGTGCGCGGCACAGCAGATCCGGTTCGGCCTCGGCCAGCAGTTGGTACTGAACGCGGCAATGGGCGTTGCTGACATTCCACACGTCGGCGCGGGCTAGCGGGGTATTCACGGCTTCAAGATGCGGCATGGTCGGTCTCCAAAATCACTGGAGGAATTTTTACATTCGGTGTCGGGCATTTCTTATCTATGATTGGGCTCATTGGCGATTTATCGAATCGTTTGATTCAACAAGCTATCAATCAAAGGTTTTTCTATGCACGCCGAGCTGGATGGCTACGACCGCAAAATTCTCGCGTTGCTGCAAGAGGACGCCTCACTCTCCAGCGCACAAATCGCCGAGCAGGTGGGACTGTCGCAATCGCCGTGCTGGCGGCGGATTCAGCGGATGAAGGAGGAGGGGATCATTCGCGCTCAGGTGACCCTGCTTGATCGCAAGAAAATAGGCCTGAACACGCAGATCTTCGCCGAGATCAAACTCAATGCCCACGGGCGTTCGAACTTCACAGAGTTCACCGAGGCGATTCGCGGCTTTCCCGAAGTACTGGAGTGTTATGTGCTGATGGGGTCGGTGGATTTCTTGCTGCGGATCGTCACGGCGGACATCGAGGCTTATGAGCGCTTCTTCTTTGAGAAGCTGTCGATGGTGCCGGGGATTCAGGAGGTGAACTCGATCGTGGCGCTGTCGGAGATCAAGTCCACGACGAGTTTGCCGGTGTTGCGGTAACGCCTATGAACTTGTGGCGAGGGAGCTTGCTCCCGCTGGAGGCCGAAGGACTCCCTATCCCGAAAACGCGGTGAAACAGGCGTAACGCGTTTGTCGGATTTGGGGGCGCTTCGCACCCCAGCGGGAGCAAGCTCCCTCGCCACAGGTCTTAGTTGTTACATACGCAACAACATTTTCCAGGCACGGTTCTGATACACGGCAATCGCCTGCTGCTTGCGCGCATCCAGGCTTTCGTCGGTGATCGGCTCGTTGGCCAGTTGCGCCAGTTTGTTCAGCTCACCGTACAGGCGATCCATTTCCGGGATGTCCAGCACGCCACGGGCGTGGTGCATCCAGGCCTGGATGCGTTCGATGCGTGGCAGTTGCTCGGCCAGGTCTTCCGGCTGTTGCTGATAACGCTGCAATTGCAGGGACGTGGCTTCTTCGCCCAGCAGGCGCGGGAGCCAGTTGGCCAGTTGCGCAGCGCCTTGGCGATTGCCGCGCACGTTGCGATCGGCAGCCCAGGTGCGGGCCAGCAACCAGCGCGAAGTGTTCAGCGAGAACAGGCCCCAGCGCGGGTCTTCCAGTTCTTCGAGGAACTGCTCCGGCGCGGCTTTGCGCACGTCTTCGTCGTCCAGCCCGGCTTGAACCAGCGGACGCCAGTCTTCCAGCAAGGCGTCGAGTGCAACGCGCAGGTCGTGAGTCGACTGACGCGGTGCCGCTTGACCGAGGCTGCTGAGCAGCGCGCGCAGTTCACCGAGGTTTTCGACCCAGTCCTGCAACAGGCGCCAGTGGCCATTGAAGCGATATTGTTCAGCCAGACGCTGGCTGCTGCCCAACAAGTGCCAGCTCAGGGCGGCGAAAGCGTCGTCCAGCGGCATTTCGGCAGTGATTTGCGGCGCCGGCAGGCTCAGCGAGTAGCTGTTGGCGTCGTACAAACGATAGCCGCGCTCGGCCTTGCTGATGTCACACGGCATCAGGGCCAGGGTCGCGGCCAGTTCAGCGGCCAGTTCCAGCAGCGCGGCAGGTTCGCCTTCGCGCAGTTCCAGTTCGAGCTCGCAGATTTCTTCTTTCTGTTTACCGACCACTACGTGGCCGAAGTCCAGCGCCGCTTCGATGACCACTTTGGTCTTGCCACGGCCCCAAGCGATTTCCGCGCGTTCGCGAACGAAATCGGTGGTGAAAATGGCTTTCAGGGTTTTCTTGTCCAGCTCGGCCAGCTCTTCAGGCCAGCATTCGCCGTCGAGTTTCTTCACGTCGAGCTTGGCTTTGGGCAGGTTCCAGTCGTATTCGTTACGCTCGGACAGACCGGCAACGCTCTGGCCGCGGGTCTTGAGGGTCTGAATCACTTCTTCGCCATCGCGGCGCAGGCGCAGGGCAACCTTGGCGCGGGCCAGGTCGCGCTCAGGCGTGTCGAAGTACTGGTTCATCAACTCACGGCGTTCCCAGCCACTTTTGTTGCGTTTTTTCAGTAGCGGGTGCTCGCGCAGGGCAGCGAGGGTTTCGCGGCTGACGCGGAGTTTGATTTCGGTTTCTTTCTGCATGGCCGGAAAATCCAGGATCGGGAGCGCAGCCGGGGGAATGTGTGGCTGCCAAGGTCGTGCAGTGTACAGGACTCACAAGTCCTACGCGCCGCGGCGGTTTATTCCTGAAGCCGGATGGTTCTATGATGGACTTCAAATCGGGAGTTTGGAGTCAGCGATGCCTTTGCCGTCCATGAAAGATCAGTTCGCTGCGCTGATCGCTGCGCCGTCGGTCAGTTGTACCCAGCCGAGCCTGGATCAAACCAATCGTCCGGTGATCGACTTGCTGGCGACCTGGCTCGGTGATTTGGGTTTTGCCTGTGATATCCAGCAGGTCAGCCCCGGCAAATTCAACTTGCTCGCCAGTTTTGGTTCCGGCCCCGGTGGGCTAGTGCTGGCCGGGCACAGCGACACCGTGCCGTTCGACGGCGCGTTGTGGCAGACCGATCCATTGAAACTGACGGAAGTGGACGGCCGTTGGGTCGGCCTCGGCAGTTGTGACATGAAGGGCTTTTTCGCCTTGGCCATCGAAGCGGTCATTCCGCTGCTCGACCAGCCGTTCAAGCAGCCCTTGATGATCCTCGCCACTTGCGATGAAGAAAGCTCGATGTCCGGGGCGCGGGCCCTGGCCGCCGCTGGACGCCCGCTGGGCCGGGCGGCGGTGATTGGCGAGCCGACCGGCCTGAAGCCGATCCGCCTGCATAAAGGCGTGATGATGGAACGCATCGATATTCTCGGTCGCAGCGGCCATTCCTCGGACCCAAGCCTGGGGCACAGTGCTCTCGAAGCCATGCACGACGCGATTGGCGAACTGCGCGGCTTGCGTCTTTTATGGCAACGCGAATTCCGCAACCCGCAGTTCAGCGTGCCGCAACCGACGATGAACTTCGGCTGCATCCACGGCGGTGACAACCCCAACCGCATCTGTGGCCAGTGTTCGCTGGAATTTGACCTGCGACCGCTGCCGGGCATGGACCCGAATGCCCTGCGCGAGGCGATTTTGCAGAAGCTCAAGCCGATTGCCGAGCGGCATCAGGTGAAGATCGATTACGCGCCGCTGTTCCCCGAAGTGCCACCGTTCGAGCAGGCCGAAGACGCCGAATTGGTCCGGGTCGCGGAAAAGCTCACCGGTCATCGGGCCGAAGCAGTAGCGTTCGGCACGGAAGCACCTTATCTTCAGCGTCTTGGCTGCGAAACACTGGTGCTCGGCCCGGGCGACATCGCTTGCGCTCACCAACCGGGGGAATACCTCGAAATGTCACGTTTGCAGCCTACCGTGCATCTATTAAGACAACTGATTGAACATTACTGCCTGACACCGGCCCAAAACCCAATGCCAGCCAGTTAAACGCAATCCAGGTGGGAGCGGGCTTGCTCGCGAAAGTGGTGTGTCAGGCAATATTGATGTCGGCTGACACGGCCCCTTCGCGAGCAAGCCCGCTCCCACAGGTTCTGTGTTTAGGCTGATTAACCGGTTTAAATTACCAGTGTCCAAACCCGTATTCATGAGGAGAGCTCGCGTGTTGCCAAGCCTGTTCCGACGATAACCACCAGCCCGTTGTGCGTTTTGTGTTTCGCCCATTTTTTGGCTGCTATTTATTACAGGCCCAGGTTCATGCCCGAATACGTTAATTGGCTTCGTCACGCATCTCCTTACATCAATGCCCACCGCGATTGCACGTTCGTCGTCATGCTGCCCGGCGACGGTGTGGAGCATCCGAACTTCGGCAATATCGTCCACGACCTGGTGCTGTTGCACAGCCTCGGCGTGCGACTGGTGCTGGTTCATGGTTCCCGTCCGCAAATCGAAACCCGCCTCGCCGCCCGCGGCCTGATCCCGCACTACCACCACGGGATGCGCATCACCGATGCCGCGACCCTGGAATGCGTGATCGATGCGGTCGGTCAACTGCGTATCGCCATTGAAGCGCGGTTGTCCATGGACATGGCCTCGTCGCCGATGCAGGGCTCGCGGCTGCGGGTGGCCAGCGGCAACCTGGTGACGGCACGGCCGATTGGCGTGCTCGAAGGCGTCGACTATCACCACACCGGCGAAGTGCGCCGGGTCGACCGCAAGGGCATCAATCGCCTGCTGGACGAGCGCTCCATCGTGCTGCTGTCGCCGCTGGGCTACTCGCCGACCGGTGAGATTTTCAACCTGGCGTGTGAAGACGTCGCCACCCGTGCTGCCATCGACCTCGGCGCGGACAAACTGCTGCTGTTCGGCGCGGACCTGGGCTTGATCGATGAACACGGTCGCCTGGTTCGCGAGTTGCGTCCGCAACAGGTGCCGGCGCATCTGCAACGCCTGGGCAGCAACTATCAGGCTGAGTTGCTGGATGCGGCGGCTGAAGCGTGTCGCGGCGGCGTGGCGCGTAGCCATATCGTCAGCTACGCCGAAGACGGTGCGCTGCTGACCGAACTGTTCACCCGCGACGGTGGCGGCACGTTGGTGGCCCAGGAACAATTCGAGCTGGTGCGCGAAGCGGCGATTGAAGACGTCGGTGGTTTGCTGGACTTGATCAGCCCGTTGGAAGAGCAGGGGATTCTGGTACGCCGTTCCCGTGAAGTGCTGGAACGTGAGATCGAGCAGTTCAGCGTGGTCGAGCGCGAAGGCATGATCATCGCCTGCGCGGCGCTGTATCAGATTGCCGATTCGGATGCCGGGGAACTGGCCTGTCTGGCGGTGAACCCGGAGTATCGCCATGGCGGTCGTGGCGATGAACTGTTGGAACGGATCGAAACCCGTGCCCGGGCGCAGGGTCTGAAAACCCTGTTCGTGCTGACCACCCGGACCGCTCACTGGTTCCGCGAGCGTGGGTTCGAGCCAAGCAGCGTCGAGCGCCTGCCGTCGGCGCGGGCGTCGCTGTACAACTATCAGCGTAATTCGAAGATCTTCGAAAAGACCCTGTAACCACAAAACTATTGTGGCGAGGGAGCTTGCTCCCGCTGGGCTGCGTAGCGGCCCCAAGCCCGGCAATCGCGTTATATCTGAATCAACGCGCTGCCGGGTTTGGGAGTCCTTCGGCCTCCAGCGGGAGCAAGCTCCCTCGCCACAGGGGTTGTGTTATTCCTTTACGAACTTCGCGCTAACGTACGGCGAGTAATCCGGCAGCACCGTTTCGACCTTTCCTTGCTCCTTCAAAAACTTCGCTGTCTCACCAATTGCCTTGGCTGTGCCGCCGTCCAGCAGCGCGGTGGTCTGTTGCGCCTTGGCATCCGGGAAGTTTGAGCCGGCCAGCAATTCCGGCACGTCGGCGGCATTGGCTCCGGTCAGTTTGGCGATTTTCTGCACCGGCACCGAGTCGGCAGTCCAGCTGTCTTTATGGGCGGCATAGTCGGCGAACGAGTCCAGGGTGACCTTGGCGAATTTCGCCACCACCTCTGGATGCTTCTCGGCGTAATCCTTGCGCGCGACCCAGACCTCGAAGGTCGGCGCACCCCATTGGCCGACCTGTGCGGCATCGGTCAAGGTCTTGCCGGTCTTACGAATTTCCCCCAGCGCCGGTGACCAGACAAATGCGCCGTCGATGTCGCCACGCTTCCAGGCAGCGGCGATTTCAGCAGGTTGCAGGTTCACCACTTTGACTTTTGAGGCATCGAGGCCCCAATGCTTCAGTGCGCCGAGCAGGCTGTAATGGGACGTTGAAACGAAGGGCGTGGCGATGGTCTTGCCGATCAAATCTTCCGGTTTATTGATGCCGCTGCCATTACGCACAACCAAGGCTTCGGCGGCGTTGATCTGGGCGGAAACGATAAACGCGACGATTGGCAGATTGCGTGAAGCGGCCGCGGCCAGGGGGCTGGAACCAAGGTTGCCGATCTGCACATCGCCGGAGGCAATGGCGGTGACCACTTCCGGGCCGCTATTAAAACGCCGCCAGTCAATTTTCTGTCCAATGGCTGTCTCATAAGTGCCATCTGCCTGAGGTACTTTGCTCGGGTCGATACCGGTCTGATAGCCCACCGTGAGGTTGGCCGCTTGAGCACCACAGGAAATTAATATCGATATACAAACTGTAACAATTTGACTGGATAGTGCGCGTTTGGCCATCATGGCGTCGCCTTTTCGATAGGGGTTGACGAATTGAAGATGTGTCAACGCTAAGCGATCTAAAAAAAGGCTAATAAATACCATTTAGTAATTAGCTTATGAGCCGATACCTGATGTCCCGGTGCGGTTTCGCAGTGATGAGCTATATTCCATTGCGGTATGAAAAAGAATGAAATAATTCTTTTTGGGTTTATGAGTAATTCATTACCCTGCAGGGACCAAATCACTGCGGTTAGACGAAGGTCGTAGACATGGTTGGTAACGATTGACTTATTGGTCACGGTCTGGCGCTAATCGCGCATCTTCGGATCCAGGGCATACGACCCAGGACCAGATACACAAGAATTAGAACGAGAGGAGCGAAACAATGAACAAGTCCACTTTGGCCCTGGCAGTGGCCGTAGGGGTTTTGGCGCAGCAGGCAGGCGCCGCCGGTTTCATCGAAGACAGCAAGGCTACCTTGGGTCTGCGTAACTTCTACATCAACACCGATAACCGCGATGGCACTGGCGCGAACAAGAACGAAGAGTGGGGCCAAGGCTTCGATCTGCGTTTCATCTCGGGTTACACCCAAGGTACTGTTCAGTTCGGCGTTGATGCGATCGGCCTGTACGGCGTGCGTCTGGATTCCAGCCCGGCCAAGAGCGGTAACTCCAGCGGCACTTCTTCTGGCGGCACCGTGTTCCCGAGCGATGGCAACAGTGCTGTTCCAGACTTCGGAAGCCTGGGTCTGACCGGTAAGGTCAAGATCTCCCAGACCGAACTGAAAGTCGGCACCCTGATGCCGAACAACCCGGTCATCAAGTACAACGATGGTCGTCTGCTGCCACAAACCTTCACCGGTGGTCAGCTCACTTCGAACGAAATCAAAGACCTGACCCTGACCGCTGGTCAAATCGAGTCCGCCAAAGGCCGTAACTCCAGCAACGATGCAGATCTGTCGATCGCTGGCGCCAACAAAGGCTCCAACTACGACACCGGCCAGTTCAGCAACAAGTTCTACTACGCTGGCGCTGACTACAAGATCACCAAGGATCTGACCGCTTCGTACTACTACGGTGAGCTGAAAGACTTCTACTCGCAGAACTTCCTGGGCCTGGTGCACAACTGGTCCATCGGTCCTGGCGTCCTGAAAAGTGACCTGCGTTACTACCGCAGCCGCGACAACGGTGCCAACGGCGATACTGCTGCCTACTTCACCTCCGGTTACTATCCGGACAACAAGACCAAAACCGCTGGTAAAGTCGACAACGACCTTTACAGCTACCTGGCCTTGTACTCGGTTGAAGGTCACACCTTCGGCGGCGGCTACCAGTACACCAAGGGCGACAGCGACTTCCCTTGGCTGAACCAGGGTGACGGCTCGTCCAACAGCACCATCACCGACATGCAGATCCAGAAGTTTGCCCGTGCTGGCGAACGTACCTGGCAAGCTCGCTATGCCTATGACTTCGCCAAAGTCGGCCTGCCAGGCCTGACTGCTGGTGTGATCTACCTGCGTGGCAACAACATCGACAGCACCGCTGGTGAGAAGACCGAGTGGGAACGTGACCTGACCGTAGGTTATGTTGTTCCACAAGGTCCGCTGAAAAACCTCGGTGTTGCCTGGAAGAACGCCATGTGGCGCACCGACCTGGCCAGCACTCGCGATCAAGACGAAAACCGTCTGATCGTCAGCTACTCGATCCCGCTGTTGTAATAGCGTGACCTTGTAAGTCTGAGTAAAAAAGCCCCGCCCGGCACCACGCCGAGCGGGGCTTTTACATTTCCGAGTCAGGCTCACCCCCGTAAACCTTCCCCGAAATTCCCCTCTGTGCAGCTACTCAAGGCCTTCTCGAACCTTGTGAGCGATGTTCGTCTCGATGACCGTGCAGGTCCAGTGAACAGATCTTTAATATTCATTTATGATCTAAATAAATCGATATTTATTCTTTTTAAACTATAAGAAACACAGGCACAGTTGAGCTCATCAAGCACTCACCAGGAGCAGCACCATGAGCCTCAGACTTGGCGACATCGCCCCCGACTTCGAACAGGATTCCAGCGCCGGCACCATCCGTTTCCACGAATGGCTGGGTGATAGCTGGGGCGTGCTGTTTTCCCACCCGGCGGACTTCACCCCGGTGTGCACCACCGAACTGGGCTTCACCGCCAAGCTCAAGGATGAATTTGCCCTGCGCGGCGTAAAAGCCATCGCGCTGTCCGTCGACCCGGTGGACTCGCACCACAAGTGGATCGAGGACATCAACGAAACCCAGAACACGATCGTCAACTTCCCGATCCTGGCCGACGCTGATCGCAAGGTCTCGGACCTGTACGACCTGATTCACCCGAATGCCAACGACACCCTGACGGTGCGCTCGCTGTTCGTAATCGACCCGAACAAGAAGGTTCGGTTGACCATCACTTATCCGGCCAGCACCGGTCGCAACTTTCATGAAATCCTGCGGGTGATCGACTCGCTGCAACTCACCGATAACTACAAAGTGGCCACCCCGGCCAACTGGCAGAACGGTGATGAAGTGGTGATCGTGCCGTCGCTCAAGGACGAAGACGAAATCAAGAAACGCTTTCCCAAGGGTTATCGCGCGGTGAAACCGTACCTGCGCCTGACGCCGCAACCGAATCGTTGATCTGAAATACTGCCCCTGTAGGAGCGAGGCTTGCCCGCGAAGAGGCCATCACGTCCGACATTGATGCTGGCCATGATGACGCCTGCGCGGGCAAGCCTCGCTCCTACAGGTGGGGCATGCATTCTCAAAGCAGGGGATTTCAGGCCGTTTCGACGGCCTTTTTTTGCCTGAATTTGGGTGTTCTGTATAGATCTACAAAGAATAACTAAATGAATAAATATGATTTATGGATATATAAATCACCTGTTAAGGTCACTTCCATCAAAGCGAGATCGCGCACGGCGAATCGCTAACACCGCTCAAGGAATCATCTGAATGCTGGTCGTCTCACTCGGTGGCAGCCCCAGCCAACGCTCTCGTTCCGGGGTGCTGCTGGAGCGTTCGCAGCGCTGGTTGCAAGAACAAGGTGTGGAAGTGGTGAGTTATCAGGTACGGGACTTCCCGGCTGAAGACTTGCTGCATGCCCGCTTCGACAGCCCGAAGGTGATCGACCTGCTGCAACAGATTGAAAACGCCGATGGCCTGCTCATCGCCACGCCGGTCTACAAGGCATCGTTCTCCGGCGCTCTGAAAACTGTATTGGATCTGCTCCCCGAGCGGGCCCTGGCCCACAAAGTGGTGTTGCCAATGGCCACCGGCGGCAGCATCGCCCACATGTTGGCGGTGGACTACGCACTCAAACCAGTGCTCTCGGCATTGAAGGCCCAGGAAATGCTCCACGGGATTTTCGCCGTGGACAGCCAGATCGCTTACGGCGAAGGCAGCGCCCAGGCGCTGTTGGCGCCCGAGTTGGAAGAACGACTGAATGAATCACTGGAGCTGTTTTTCAGCGCCATGGCGCGACGGCCCAAGCCGATCGACCCGAACCTGCTGAACGAACGTTTGTTGAGTGCTCGCTGGAGCATTTAAGCCGGCACTTAAGCCACCCCTGAATTTGAAGTCCTCACCTTACTCAGCCGCTAACGGCCAAGCAGGTGCAGCCAAAACCCAACAGCAAATAGGAGAGCGCTATGCGCACTGTCATTTTGCGTCGTGGTCTGGTCGCTCTGTTTGTGGCGGCTGTGTCCTTCGGCGTTATTTCTCAAGCACAAGCCGAGACTTTGCGAATCGGCTATCAAAAGTACGGCACCCTGGTGCTGCTCAAAGCCAAAGGCACGTTGGAAAAACGCCTCGCCGCCCAAGGTGTGGACGTGCAATGGACTGAATTCCCCGGCGGCCCGCAGCTGCTGGAAGGCCTGAACGTCGGCTCCATCGACTTCGGTGTCACCGGTGAAACGCCTCCGGTATTCGCCCAGGCGGCCGGCGCCGATCTGCTCTACGTCGCCTACGAACCGCCAGCGCCGCACAGCGAAGCGATCCTGGTGCCGAAGGACTCGACAATCAAATCCGTAGCGGACCTCAAGGGCAAGAAAGTCGTCCTGAACAAAGGCTCCAATGTTCACTACCTATTGGTCCGGGCGCTGGAAGACGCCGGCCTCAAATACACCGACATCCAGACCGTATTCCTGCCGCCCGCCGATGCCCGCGCTGCGTTCGAGCGCGGCAGCGTCGATGCCTGGGTGATCTGGGACCCGTACCAGGCTGCCGCCGAACAGCAACTGCAAGCGCGCACCCTGCGCGATGGCCAGGGCATCGTCGACAACCATCAGTTCTACCTGGCGACCAAACCCTACGCGCAGAAAAATCCCGAGGTGATCAAGGCCCTTGTCGAGGAAGTGCGCGCGGTCGGTGAATGGTCCAAGGCCAATCCCGAAGACGTCACCAAACAAGTTTCGCCTCTGCTCGGCCTGCCGGCAGACATCACCCTGACCTCGGTGAAACGCCAGGGCTACGGCGCGTTGTTCCTCACGCCGGAAGTGGTCGCCGCCCAACAGAAAATCGCCGACAGCTTCTACCAGCTCAAGCTGATTCCCAAGCCCTTGAGCATCAAAGACGTGATCTGGACGCCACCGGCAGCCGTTGCCAAAGCGCAGTAATTCGATTTCCTAAGGAGACCACTCCATGAGCCTCAATATTTTCTGGTTCCTGCCTACCCACGGCGACGGCCATTACCTTGGCACCGCCGAAGGCGCTCGCGCCGTTGACCACGGTTACCTGCAACAGATCGCCCAAGCGGCGGATCGCCTGGGTTTCGGCGGTGTGCTGATTCCCACCGGTCGCTCTTGCGAAGACTCGTGGCTGGTGGCCGCGTCGCTGATCCCGGTCACCCAGCGTTTGAAATTCCTTGTCGCCCTGCGCCCCGGGATCATTTCCCCAACGGTGGCCGCGCGGCAAGCGGCGACACTGGATCGCTTGTCCGGCGGTCGTGCGCTGTTCAACCTGGTGACGGGTGGTGATCCGGATGAATTGGCCGGCGACGGTTTGTTCCTCAGCCACGAAGAGCGTTATCAGGCCTCGGTAGAATTCACCCGCATCTGGCGCCGCGTGCTGGAAGGCGAAACCGTCGATTACGACGGCCAGCACATCAGCGTTAAGGGCGCCAAGTTGCTCTATCCGCCGATCCAGCGACCGCGTCCGCCGCTGTACTTCGGTGGTTCGTCGGAAGCCGCGCAGGACCTGGCCGCCGAACAGGTGGAAATGGTCCTGACCTGGGGCGAACCACCGGCCGCCGTGGCCGAGAAAATTGAGCAAGTGCGGGCCAAAGCCGCGAAGCTCGGTCGCACCGTACGCTTCGGCATTCGCCTGCATGTGATCGTGCGTGAAACCAACGAGGAAGCGTGGGCCGCGGCGGATCGACTGATCTCCCATGTGGACGACGAGACCATCGCTCGGGCCCAGGCTTCGCTGTCGCGGTTCGATTCGGTGGGTCAGCAACGTATGGCCGCACTGCATGGCGGTAGCCGCGACAACCTGGAAGTCAGCCCCAATCTCTGGGCCGGTGTTGGCTTGGTGCGCGGCGGCGCCGGCACCGCATTGGTGGGCGATGGCCCGACCGTGGCCGCGCGCATGAAGGAATACGCGGACCTGGGCATCGACACGTTCATCTTCTCCGGTTATCCACACCTGGAAGAGGCTTACCGCGTCGCCGAATTGCTGTTCCCGCACATTGACGTGCAGCGCCCGGAACAGCCCCAAGGTGCCAACTTCGTCAGCCCGTTTGGCGAGATGGTGGCCAACGACATCCTCCCTAAAGCCGCGTCCCAGAGCTGAGGCGCCGCCATGAAGAAAATTATCCACACCCTCGCGCCCTGGGCGTTGCCGGTGTTGTTGCTGGCGGTGTGGCAGTTATCGGTGTCGGCGGGTTGGTTGTCGACACGGATTCTGCCGGCACCCATCGCGGTGATCGAAGCCGGCGTGAGCCTGGTGCGCAGCGGCGAAATCTGGACTCACCTCGCCATCAGTGGCTGGCGTGCGGCGCTGGGTTTCACCATTGGCGGCAGCATTGGTCTGGCGTTGGGCTTCATCACCGGCTTGTCGAAGTGGGGCGAGCGCCTGCTCGACAGTTCGGTACAGATGATCCGTAACGTACCGCACCTGGCGCTGATTCCACTGGTGATCCTCTGGTTCGGCATCGATGAGTCGGCGAAGATTTTCCTGGTGGCGTTGGGCACGTTGTTCCCGATCTACCTCAATACCTATCACGGCATCCGCAACGTCGATCCGGCGCTGGTGGAGATGGCGCGCAGTTACGGCTTGTCCGGTTTCAGTCTGTTCCGTCAGGTGATCCTGCCGGGTGCACTGCCTTCGATTCTGGTCGGTGTGCGTTTCGCGCTGGGCTTTATGTGGCTGACGCTGATCGTCGCCGAAACCATTTCCGCCAGCTCCGGCATCGGCTATCTGGCGATGAATGCGCGAGAGTTCTTGCAGACCGACGTGGTGGTGCTGGCGATTCTGTTGTACGCGGTGCTCGGCAAACTGGCCGACCTTGCGGCCCGTGGACTGGAGCGTGTCTGGCTACGCTGGCATCCGGCGTATCAGGTTGCCAAAGGAGGTGCCGCATGACTGCTCAACAACCTCCACGCCTGCTGCGCGGGATTCCGCTGGCGGTGCGCAAACTGCAAAAGACTTTTGGTTCGCGGCAGGTACTGCGCGAGATCGACCTGCACATTCCGGCCGGTCAATTCGTCGCCGTGGTCGGTCGCAGCGGTTGCGGCAAAAGCACTTTGCTGCGCTTGCTCGCTGGTCTCGACCTGCCCACGGGCGGCGAATTGCTGGCCGGTTCTGCGCCTTTGAGTGATGCCCGGGAAGACACGCGATTGATGTTCCAGGAAGCGCGTCTGCTGCCATGGAAAAAGGTTATCGACAACGTCGGCCTCGGGCTCAAGGGCAACTGGCGACCACAAGCACTGGACGCGTTGGAGTCGGTAGGCCTGGCGGATCGTGCCAATGAGTGGCCGGCGGCCTTGTCCGGTGGCCAGAAGCAACGTGTGGCCCTGGCCCGCGCGCTGATCCATCAACCGCGCTTGCTGCTGCTGGACGAACCCCTAGGCGCCCTGGATGCCCTGACCCGAATTGAAATGCAGCAACTGATCGAACGGCTCTGGCAAAAGCACGGTTTCACCGTGTTGCTGGTGACCCACGACGTCAGTGAAGCGGTGGCGATTGCCGATCGGGTGATCCTGATCGAAGAGGGTGAAGTCGGCCTCGACCTGCACGTGGAACTGCCGCGCCCTCGGGTTCGTGGCTCCCATCGGCTGGCGGCGCTGGAAACCGAAGTCCTCAACCGTGTGCTGTCACTGCCCGGCGAGCCGCCGGAGCCGGAACCTGTTTCACCATTGCCTACGCAACTGCGCTGGGCGCAATAACTCACGCCTCATCTCAACGACAGGAATCAACATCATGACTATCAAAGCCATCAACGTTCGTAACCAGTTCAAAGGCTCGATCAAAGAAATCGTGCTGGGTGACGTGCTGTCGGAAATCGACGTGCAAACCGCTTCCGGGATCGTCACTTCAGTGATCACCACCCGTTCGGTGAAAGAGCTGGAACTGGTGGTCGGCAGCGAAGTAATCGCGTTCGTGAAATCCACCGAGGTGTCGATCGCCAAGTTGTAAACGCGTGCATTACGAACAACCCTGGAGGGTGTGAGCCCTTCGGGGATTTTTATGCGAGTGAATCAGTGAGTTCGGTGGTGTGGCATTCGCGAGCAAGCCCGCTCCCACAGGGGATTTGTGCCGAACACAAATTCCATGCTCATTGAAGATCAATTGTGGGAGCGGGCTTGCTCGCGAAGAGGCCATTGAAGCCACTAGAGAACTCAGGCTGAAAGGGTGCGCTTGGGCAAGTAGGGCGGCAGATAAAGCCCCAAATACGCATCAAACACCCGCATCCCTTCCTCAGCCATGCGCGGTGTGATCTGCCCATGCAGTTGCACCGAGCGCGCATACACCCGATCTCCCAGCTCCATCGCCAACGCAAACACATCCACATCCATCGGCAGCCTCGGCAGCTCGAAGTGGTGATCGAACAGTTTGTGCATCAGGTCGCCCAGTTCGATGTCGTGCTGGCGGTCGGCCTGGGTGACTTCGGTCAGGCCGTGCTGGGCGAGGATCAGTTGCCGGGCGGCCGCGTCTTCGCCGTAGATGTCGAGCATGCGCTGTTCCACCAGTCGTGACAGGTCACGCCAGCTGTGGAGGGCTTCGTGGTTGATCGGCGCTTGCAGGCAGGCGCGGAATGCTGCGTGGACGTCGGCGGTCAAGGCTTCGAGCAGGGCCGGGACGCTGGCGAAGAAGTGGTAGACCGAGGACGGCGGGATCTGCGCGCGCTCGGCGACGCTGTAGATCGACAGGCTGGCCACGCCCTCGGCGGCGAGCAGCGTGCGGGCGGCATCGAGTATCGAATCGATCCGGGCCTGGCTGCGTGCGCGGGGTTTGCGAATAGGGGCGGGGCGCGTCATTGGAGTCTCCTGCGGGGCAGCGGGCATTGTACGCAGAGCGGGAGATGTTCCATATCCCCTGTGGCTCTCAGTGATTCACTGTGGCGAGGGAGCTTGCTCCCGTTGGAGGCCGTAGGACTCCCTTTAATACGCAATGCGGTTCTGTCAGGCACACCGCATTGACTGGTTTTGGGGTCGCTTCGCGACCCAGCGGGAGCAAGCTCCCTCGCCACAGGGGTTGATGGCGGCCATAAAAAAACGCCGTCGGCCTTATCAGCCGGCGGCGTTTCTTTTTACTGCAACCACTTACACGGTATGCAGGTACCAGTTGTACTCAAGGTCGGAGATGGAGTGTTCGAACTCCTCCAGCTCACTTTCCTTACAGGCCACAAAGATATCGATGTATTTCGGATCGATGTACTTGGCCATGACTTCGCTGTCGTCCAGCTCACGCAATGCGTCGCGCAGGTTGTTCGGCAGGCTTTGCTCGTTCTGCTCGTAGGAGTTGCCTTCTACGGGCGCGCCCGGCTCGATCTTGTTGGTCAAGCCGTGGTGAATACCGGCCAGAACCGAAGCCATCAGCAGGTACGGGTTGGCATCGGCGCCGGCAACGCGGTGTTCGATACGTACGGCATCGGACGAGCCGGTCGGTACGCGAATCGCTACGGTGCGGTTGTCCAGGCCCCAGCACGGCGAGTTCGGCACGTAGAACTGTGCGCCGAAACGACGGTACGAGTTGACGTTCGGGCAGAGGAAAGCCATCTGCGCCGGTAGGGTCTCGAGCACACCGCCGATCGCGTGACGCAATGCGGCGTTCTGCTCGGGATCCTCACTGGCAAAAATATTCTTGCCGTCTTTGTCTAGAATCGAAATGTGCACGTGCAGACCGTTACCCGCCTGGCCTGGGTAAGGCTTGGCCATGAAGGTGGTGTCCATCTCATGGTCGTAGGCGATGTTCTTGATCAGGCGCTTGAGCAGTACCGCGTAGTCGCAAGCCTTGATCGGGTCGGCCACGTGGTGCAGGTTCACTTCGAACTGCGCCGGGGCACTTTCCTTGACGATGGCGTCGGCCGGGATGCCTTGCTCTTTCGCACCTTCCAGAATGTCCTGGAGGCAATCGACATATTCGTCGAGGTCGTCGATCAGGAGACCTGTGTCGAGTGCGGACGTTTGCCGGAGATCGGCGAGCGTGGTGGTTGCGGTCGACCGTTCACGTTCTCCTGGTCGATCAGGTAGAACTCCAGTTCGAACGCGGCGCAGATCGTCAGACCCAGGTCATCGAACTTGGTCACGACTTGACGCAAGACTTCGCGAGGATCGGCGAAGAAAGGTTCACCTTCGATTTCGTGCATGGTCATTAACAGTTGCGCAGTAGGGCGCTTCTGCCAAGGCTCATTGCACAGGGTGTCGGGGATTGGATAGCAGATTCGGTCAGCATCGCCGATGTCCAGACCCAGGCCGGTGCTTTCCACCGTAGAGCCATTGATATCCAGAGCAAATAGAGAGGCCGGCAGGTTGATGCCTTTCTCGTAAACCTTGTGGAGGCTGGTGCGTTCAATGCGCTTGCCGCGCACCACACCATTCATATCCGCAATCAGAAGGTCAACGTACAGAACCTCAGGATGTTCCTTAAGGAACGCGTTCGCTTCGTTAAGCTGAACGGCACGCGGGGGTACCGACATGATGCAACACCTTTGTTGTTAAAAATATCAATCATTGATCTCTTCGGGTTTCAGTCAACCCGAACGGCATGCCGAAGTCAAGCGAGGCCTTTTTTGCCCTAAAAAAGCGCTCGCAGGGCTTTTTGAGGCACTTTGGGGCGTTTTTTTGCCTTTGAGCGCTTTGGCGCCCGCGGGCTTGAGCGGGCCGTGTTGTATTTTTTACGGGGGTGTTGTGTAAAAAAATGAACAAGGCTAAGCTCGATTCAAACCCATAACACCAATAATACCGGGGTGCTTCATGTCTCGCCTGCCGTTAATCGGCGTCACCATCTGCTCTAGGCAGATAGGTCTGCATGCTTATCACATCAGTGGCGACAAATACGTACATGCCATGGCCTCAGTTGCCAAAGGCGTGCCGTTCATTCTTCCGTCTTTGGCGGATTCGCTGGCCCCGTCCGATATTCTGGACGATCTGGACGGCATTCTCTTTAATCGCTCTCCCTCCAATATAGAACCGTTTCACCGTGGCAGCCCAGCCAATAAGCCGGGTTCTGCTCATGATTCTGCACGCACATCTAGCTTTCGCTGACCCTCTCCAGGGTCGCGACGGGTATTTGTGCCCGGCCATTGCAGTGGCAATCTGTATCACGCGACGCCGACGCGTCAAACAACGCCTGACTTATAAGAGTCAGGAAACTCAGCCTAGAGGCATTTATGAGTAACAACCTCGACCAGCTCACCGATTGGTTGAAAGACCACAAGATCACAGAAGTCGAATGCATGATCGCCGACTTGACCGGGATCACCCGGGGCAAGATTTCGCCGACCAACAAGTTCATTGCTGAAAAAGGCATGCGCCTGCCCGAGAGCGTTCTGTTGCAGACCGTGACCGGCGACTACGTCGAAGACGACATCTATTACGAACTGCTCGACCCGGCCGACATCGACATGATCTGCCGCCCCGACCAGAACGCGGTGTTCCTGGTGCCTTGGGCTATCGAGCCTACCGCTCAGGTGATCCACGACACCTACGACAAGCAAGGCAACCCGATCGAGCTGTCGCCGCGCAACGTGCTCAAGAAGGTCCTGAAACTCTATTCCGACAAGGGCTGGCAGCCGATCGTGGCGCCGGAAATGGAGTTTTACCTGACCAAACGCTGTGAAGACCCGGACTTCCCGCTGCAACCGCCGATTGGCCGTTCCGGTCGCCCGGAAACCGGTCGCCAGTCGTTCTCGATTGAAGCAGCGAACGAATTCGATCCGCTGTTCGAAGACGTCTACGACTGGTGCGAACTGCAAGAGCTGGACCTCGACACGCTGATCCACGAGGACGGCACGGCGCAGATGGAAATCAACTTCCGTCACGGCGATGCCCTGTCCCTGGCCGACCAAATCCTGGTGTTCAAACGCACCATGCGCGAGGCCGCGCTCAAGCACAACGTGGCGGCGACCTTCATGGCCAAGCCCATGACCGGCGAGCCGGGCAGTGCGATGCACTTGCACCAAAGCATCATCGACATCGAGACCGGCAAGAACGTCTTCTCAAATGAAGACGGGACCATGAGCCAGTTATTCCTGCATCACATCGGCGGTTTGCAGAAGCTGATCCCCGAGCTGTTGCCGCTGTTCGCCCCGAACGTCAACTCGTTCCGCCGCTTCCTGCCGGACACCTCGGCACCGGTGAACGTGGAGTGGGGCGAAGAGAACCGTACCGTGGGCCTGCGAGTGCCGGATGCCGGCCCGCAAAACCGTCGGGTGGAAAACCGCCTGCCGGGCGCCGACGCCAACCCGTACCTGGCGATTGCCGCGAGCCTGCTCTGCGGTTATGTCGGCATGGTCGAAAACTTGAACCCAAGTGCGCCGGTAGTGGGCCGTGGCTATGAACGCCGCAACCTGCGCCTGCCACTGACCATCGAAGACGCGCTGGACCGGATGGAAAACAGCGCGACGATCGAGAAATACCTGGGCAAAAAATTCATCACTGGCTACGTCGCGGTCAAGCGGGCCGAGCATGAAAACTTCAAGCGCGTGATCAGTTCGTGGGAGCGGGAATTCCTGCTCTTCGCCGTCTGATGCGCCGGGCGCGGCTGTGTCTAGCTGCGCTCTA
This sequence comes from Pseudomonas sp. 10S4, assembly GCF_034344865.1. NCBI lineage: Bacteria > Pseudomonadati > Pseudomonadota > Gammaproteobacteria > Pseudomonadales > Pseudomonadaceae > Pseudomonas > Pseudomonas sp. 10S4. The sequence goes on along the minus strand of NZ_CP133774.1, from coordinate 1,408,230 downwards.
ACCAATAACAAGGAGAATTCGCATGACCAGCAATAACCCGCAAACCCGTGAATGGCAGGCGCTGAGCAACGATCACCATCTGGCGCCGTTCAGCGACTTCAAACAGCTTAAAGAGAAAGGCCCGCGCATCATCACCAGCGCCAAGGGCGTTTACCTCTGGGACAGCGAAGGCAACAAGATCCTCGACGGCATGGCTGGCCTGTGGTGCGTAGCCATCGGTTACGGTCGTGATGAACTGGCCGACGCCGCCAGCAAACAAATGCGCGAGCTGCCTTATTACAACCTGTTCTTCCAGACCGCTCACCCGCCGGTGCTGGAACTGGCCAAAGCCATCGCCGACATCGCGCCAGAAGGCATGAACCACGTGTTCTTCACCGGTTCCGGTTCCGAAGGCAACGACACCATGCTGCGCATGGTTCGTCACTACTGGGCGATCAAAGGCCAGCCGAAGAAGAAAGTCATCATCAGCCGCAAGAACGGCTATCACGGTTCCACCGTGGCCGGCGCGAGCCTGGGTGGCATGACTTATATGCACGAACAAGGCGACTTGCCGATCCCGGGCATCGTCCACATCGCCCAGCCGTACTGGTTCGGTGAAGGTGGCGACATGAGCCCGGAAGAGTTCGGTATCTGGGCTGCCAATCAGCTGGAAGAGAAGATTCTGGAAGTCGGCGTGGACAACGTCGGCGCCTTTATTGCCGAACCCATCCAGGGTGCCGGTGGCGTGATCGTTCCGCCTGAAAGCTACTGGCCGCGCATCAAGGAAATCCTCGCCAAGTACGACATTCTGTTCGTGGCCGACGAAGTGATCTGCGGTTTCGGCCGTACCGGTGAGTGGTTCGGTAGTGATTACTACGACCTCAAGCCCGACATGATGACCATCGCCAAAGGCCTGACGTCCGGCTACATCCCGATGGGTGGCCTGATCGTGCGTGACGACGTGGTGGCGGTGCTCAATGAGGGCGGCGATTTCAACCATGGCTTCACCTATTCCGGTCACCCGGTGGCCGCTGCGGTGGCACTGGAAAACATCCGTATCCTGCGCGAAGAAAAAATTATCGAGCGCGTTCACGCAGAAACGGCACCCTATTTGCAAAAGCGTCTACGGGAACTGAGCGATCACCCGTTGGTGGGGGAAGTGCGCGGCGTTGGTCTGTTGGGGGCCATCGAACTGGTCCAGGACAAGGCCACTCGCAAGCGTTACGAAGGCAAGGGCGTCGGCATGATTTGCCGCACGTTCTGCTTCGACAACGGCCTGATCATGCGTGCCGTGGGCGACACCATGATCATTGCTCCGCCACTGGTGATTACACCGGCTGAAATCGATGAGCTGGTGGCCAAGGCGCGCAAGTGCCTGGACCTGACCCTGAGTGCCTTGCAGGCCTAAGTGCTAGGCTCTGGGCGGGGTGCGAAGACGGCACTTCGCCCGGAGTAAACAAAGGATGGGTCTTTCCTTGAAAGCCTGCCTTGTAACTTGCCAGACTACCGGTTGTTCGGATGCCCAGTAACAGGCCGCTGAGCACGTGGTTAAAAAGAAAAAATTGGAGCATTACCCATGAAGGCATTAGGTATGAAGATAGCTGGCAAGACCCTCCTCGCCATGTCCCTGATGGGCGTGATGGCGGGTGCAGTACAGGCCGATGACAAGGTGCTGCATATCTACAACTGGTCCGACTACATTGCACCGGACACCATCGCGAACTTCGAGAAAGAGTCCGGGATCAAGGTGGTGTACGACGTTTTCGACAGCAACGAAACCCTGGAAGCCAAGTTGCTGGCAGGCAAGTCCGGCTACGACGTCGTCGTGCCGTCGAACAACTTTCTCGCCAAGCAGATCAAGGCCGGCGTTTACCAGGAGCTGGACAAGTCCAAGCTGTCCAACTACGGCAACCTGAACAAATCGCTGCTCAAAGCGGTTTCCATCAGCGACCCGGACAACAAACACGCCTTCCCTTACATGTGGGGCTCGATCGGTATCGGTTACAACCCCGAGAAGGTCAAGGCTGCACTGGGCGTCGACACAATCGATTCCTGGGACATCCTGTTCAAGCCTGAAAACATCGCCAAGCTCAAAGGCTGCGGTGTGAGCTTCCTCGATTCGCCGACCGAAATGCTGCCAGTCGCGCTGCATTACCTGGGCCTGCCTACCGACAGCCAGAAGAAAGAAGACATCAAGAAAGCCGAAGATCTGTTCCTGAAGATTCGTCCTTCGGTCACTTACTTCCACTCGTCCAAGTACATCTCCGACCTGGCCAACGGCAACATCTGCGTAGCCGTCGGTTACTCGGGTGACGTGCAGCAAGCCAAGTCCCGCGCTGCTGAAGCCGGTGACAAGGTTAAAGTCAGCTACGCCATTCCAAAAGAAGGCGCTGGCAGCTTCTACGACATGGTCGCGATCCCCAAGGATGCGGAAAACGTCGACGGTGCCTACAAGTTCATGAACTACCTGTTGCAGCCGAAAGTGATGGCCGACATCACCAACGCCGTGCGTTTCCCTAACGGTAACGCCGAAGCAACCCAGTACGTGAACAAGGAAATCACTTCGGACCCGGGCATCTACCCGTCCGCCGAAGTGCAGGCCAAGCTGTATGCGATCGCTGACTTGCCAGCGGCCACTCAGCGTGAGCTGACCCGCAGCTGGACCAAGATCAAATCCGGTAAATAAGCCGATTTGAAGCCACATCCTGTTGCCGTTGCCTGCGCGGTGGCGGCAACAGGAATAATTAAATGACAGAAAGTTTTGCTGGAACGGTTTATCGAGGGTAAGTTGCGCGCCGGTTTTGTTGCTGGGCAGCTAAGGCTGTCATGTAACACGGGGCAACTTGGGCCCAACTAATTTTAGAGGACCTCCACTTGCCTATTTTTTCTTTGTTGCGCAATGCCCTGCTGGTCGGCGCCGGACTGACGATTGCCGTCAGTGTCCAGGCTGCGCCCACAGTGCATATTTATAATTGGTCGGATTACATCGCTCCAAACACCTTGGCCGATTTCCAGAAGGCCACCGGCATCAAACCGGTTTACGACGTGTTCGATTCCAACGAAACCCTGGAAGGCAAGTTGCTGGCCGGGCGTACCGGTTATGACGTGGTCGTGCCGTCCAACCACTTCCTCGGCAAGCAGATCAAGGCCGGCGCGTTCCAGAAACTCGACCGCTCGCAACTGACCAACTACGCCAACCTCGACCCGGTGCTGCTCAAGCGCCTGGAACAGAACGATCCGGGCAACCAGTACGCCGTGCCGTACCTGTGGGGCACCAACGGCATCGGTTACAACGTCGACAAGATCAAGGAAGTGCTGGGCGTCGACAAGATCGATTCCTGGAGCGTGCTGTTCGAGCCGGAAAACATCAAGAAGCTGCACAGTTGCGGCGTGGCGTTCCTCGATTCCGCCGATGAAATGATGCCGACAGTCCTCAACTACATGGGCCTGAACGCCAACAGCACCAACCCCGAAGATTACAAAAAGGCCGAAGCCAAGTTGCTCGCGGTGCGGCCTTACGTGACCTACTTCCACTCGTCCAAGTACATCTCGGACCTGGCCAACGGCGACATCTGCATCGCGATCGGGTTCTCCGGTGACATGTTCCAGGCCCGGTCCCGCGCAGCCGAAGCCGGCAAAGGCGTGAAGGTCGCTTACACCATCCCGAAAGAGGGCGGCGCGCTGTGGTTCGACATGCTGGCGATTCCAAAGGATTCGAGCAATGTCAAAGAAGCCCACGCGTTCATCAACTATTTGCTGAAACCTGAGGTGATTGCCCAGGTCAGTGATTCGGTCGGCTATGCCAACCCTAATCCAGGGTCGGACAAACTGATGGAACAGTCCATCCGCACCGACGTAGCGGTTTATCCACCGCAAGCAGTGCTCGACAAGACCTACGTGTCGGTCGAGTTACCACCGAACATTCAACGTTTGATGACCCGCAGCTGGACCAAGGTCAAGTCGGGTAAATAGCTTCAAGGCTCAAACTATCCAAGGTTGGCTCACCTCGAGCGAACTGCACTCTTTTTTCTGGGAGTTTCGTAAATGGCAGTTGCCTCCGGCGCCTATAAGAAAGCCCTCGAGGGCGACCAATCACCTAAACAGGTGTTGGTCAAAATCGACCGGGTCACGAAGAAGTTCGACGAGACGATTGCGGTGGACGATGTGTCCCTGGAAATCAAAAAGGGTGAAATCTTTGCCCTGCTCGGCGGTTCGGGATCGGGCAAATCCACCTTGCTGCGGATGCTCGCAGGGTTCGAACGGCCCACGGAGGGGCGCATTTCCTCGACGGCGTCGACATCACCGAGATGCCGCCGTACGAGCGACCGATCAACATGATGTTCCAGTCCTACGCCTTGTTCCCGCACATGACCGTGGCGCAGAACATCGCCTTCGGCCTCAAGCAGGACAAGATCTCGTCGTCGGAAGTCGATGCCCGCGTAACTGAAATGCTCAAGCTGGTACAGATGAGCCAGTACGCCAAGCGCAAGCCGCATCAGTTGTCCGGTGGCCAGCGTCAGCGTGTAGCCCTGGCGCGTTCGTTGGCCAAGCGGCCGAAGCTGTTGCTGCTCGATGAACCGATGGGTGCACTGGATAAAAAACTCCGTTCGCAGATGCAACTGGAGTTGGTCGAGATCATCGAACGCGTCGGCGTAACCTGCGTCATGGTCACCCACGACCAGGAGGAGGCCATGACCATGGCCGACACCATCGCGATCATGCACCTGGGCTGGATCGCCCAGATCGGCAGCCCGATCGACATCTACGAAACCCCGACCAGCCGTCTGGTCTGCGAGTTCATCGGCAACGTCAACATCTTCGAAGGTGAAGTGATCGACGACGCCGAAGGCCACGCGACCATCACCTGCAAAGACCTGGATTGACCGACTACGTCGGCCACGGCATCAGCACCTCGGTGCAGGACAAGTCCGTTACCTACGCGATTCGCCCGGAAAAACTGCTGGTCACCGCCGAAATGCCGACCTGCCAATACAACTGGTCCAGCGGCAAGGTCCACGACATTGCCTACCTCGGCGGCCATTCGGTGTTCTACGTCGAATTGCCGAGCGGCAAACTGGTGCAGTCGTTCGTTGCCAACGCCGAGCGCCGTGGCCAGCGTCCGACCTGGGGCGATCAGGTCTACGTGTACTGGGAAGACGACAGCGGCGTGGTACTTCGCTCATGAACATGCGCAAACTCAAACGCCGACTCAATCGAATAATTCCCGGTGGCCGCCAACTGGTCATCGGGGTTCCGTTCATCTGGCTGTTCATGTTCTTCATGCTGCCGTTCTTCATCGTCTTGAAGATCAGCTTCGCCGAAGCCGACGTGGCGATCCCGCCGTACACCGAGATCTACAGCTTCGTTGACCAGAAGCTCCAGGTGCTGTTGAACCTGGGCAACTACGCGATGCTCGGCGACGACGAGTTGTACATCGCTGCCTACCTCGGCTCGCTGAAGATGGCGTTTTTCAGCACCATCCTCTGCCTGCTGATTGGCTATCCGATGGCCTACGCCATCGCCAGCGCCCGTAAAGAGCTGCAAACGGTGCTGGTGCTGCTGATCATGATGCCGACCTGGACCGCGATCCTGATCCGCGTTTACGCGTGGATGGGCATCCTCAGCAACAACGGCCTGCTCAACGGTTTCCTGATGAGCATGGGCTGGATCAACGAGCCGTTGCAGATCCTCAACACCAACCTGGCGGTCTACATCGGCGTGGTTTATTCGTACCTGCCGTTCATGATCCTGCCGCTCTACGCCAACTTGGTGAAGCACGACCATAGCCTGCTGGAAGCCGCGTCGGACCTCGGTTCGAGCACCTTCAACAGCTTCTGGAAGATCACTATTCCGCTGTCCAAGAACGGCATCATCGCCGGCTGCATGCTGGTGTTCATTCCGGTGGTGGGCGAGTTCGTGATCCCGGAACTGCTCGGCGGTCCGGAAACCCTGATGATCGGTAAAGTGCTCTGGCAAGAGTTCTTCAACAACCGCGACTGGCCGGTGGCGTCTGCCCTGGCGGTGGTGATGCTGTTGATCCTGATTGTGCCGATCATCCTGTTCAACCGTAGCCAGGCCAAAGAAATGGAGGGCAAAGAATGAAGCGCTTCAGTTTCTCGAGCTTTATGTTGGTGTTCGGTTTGCTGTTCATCTACGCGCCGATGCTGATCTTGGTGATCTACTCGTTCAACGCCTCGAAACTGGTAACGGTTTGGGGCGGCTGGTCGATCAAGTGGTACGTCGGCCTGCTCGACAACACCCAACTGATGGGCTCGGTGATGCGCTCGCTGGAAATCGCCTGCTACACCGCGATTGCGGCGGTGGCGCTGGGCACTCTGGCGGCGTTCGTCCTGACCCGGATCACCCGCTTCAAGGGCCGCACGCTGTTCGGTGGCCTGGTGACTGCGCCGTTGGTGATGCCGGAAGTGATCACCGGTCTGTCGCTGTTGCTGCTGTTCGTGGCCATGGCGCAGATGATCGGTTGGCCGCAGGAACGCGGCATTGTGACGATCTGGATCGCCCACACCACGTTCTGTGCGGCGTATGTGGCGGTGGTGGTCTCGGCGCGCTTGCGTGAGCTGGACCTGTCCATCGAAGAGGCGGCCATGGACCTTGGCGCGCGGCCGTGGAAGGTGTTCATCCTGATCACCATTCCGATGATCGCGCCATCATTGGCGGCGGGCGGGATGATGTCCTTCGCGCTGTCGCTGGATGACCTGGTGCTGGCGAGCTTCGTCTCCGGCCCGGGTTCGACGACCCTGCCGATGGAAGTGTTCTCGGCGGTACGCCTGGGCGTGAAGCCTGAGATCAACGCCGTGGCCAGCCTGATCCTGTTGGCGGTATCGATCGTGACCTTCATGGTCTGGTTCTTCAGCCGCCGTGCCGAGGAAAGCCGCAAGCGGGCGATTCAGCAAGCGATCGAAGAAGGTGCTGCCGATTCCTGGAAGCAACCGGACGTGCGTCGGGCGCAGGCGCCGGAAGCGGCTTAAGCCTGATGCAGGGTTGACCCCATTCTTGTGGTCAACCCGGTTCAAATGTGGGAGCGGGCTTGCTCGCGAAGAGGAGTGTCAGTCGACATCAATGTTGCCTGACACACCGCTTTCGCGAGCAAGCTCGCTCCCACAGTTGTTTATGCAGCCCAAGGGGATTTGCGGATGATCTCGACAAAGTTCATCGGTTTGAACCCCGGCTCGCTGTCCACCAGCACATCCGCATTCACCGTGCCGAACGTGGTGTCCGGCTTGTGTTTGAAGCCATTGGCGAACGCACAGAGAATGCATTCCTTGAAACCTTCGCCACGAGGGTGGGCATGCACCACCGCCTCGCGCTGCTGCGTTGGGAACGCCGCGTAATCGATGCCCAGCACATCCATCTCGACACCCGCTGTGACCAGCGCGACGTTCGGCCGCAGGTGTTGCGGCACGCCCGGAGTGGTGTGCAGCGCAATCGACAACCAGACCTGCTCGATATCGTCATCGCTCAACCCGAACGGCTTGAGGAATGCTTTGGCGGCATTGGCACTGTCGACTTCAAAACGCTCGTTATCACTGCGCTGACCTTCCACCAGACCCAAGTCATGGAACATCGCGCCGACGTACAGCAACTCCGGGTTGTAGGCCAGTTGCTTGCGTTCACCGCTCAAGGCGCCGAACAGAAATACACGGCGCGAGTGGTGATAGAGCAGGTCGGATTCGACGTCGCGGATGTATTCGGTGGTGGCTTTGGCCAACGCGCTGTCGGGGATTTTGATACCGGCAATGATGCTGCTCATAGTGCTTTCCTCATGGGGAACGCCGTGGCGGCGCTGATGGGTAAAGTCTGTGCCTGCACCTGAAACCGGACAATCGATCCATGGCTGCGATCCCGGCCAATGAGCAGGCATATCGCGCCAACCTCGCTTGTTGGGGCTGGATTGGCTAGGGTGAAGCGTTGTCGCGCACTTCAAACAGGTGACTACCTGTGGCGAGGGAGCTTGCTCCCGCTGGGCTGCGAAGCGGCCCCAAAACTGCAACCTGGTTCTGTCAGGCATCTCGCATCCAGAGGTTTTACGACTGCTGCGCAGCCGAACGGGAGCAAGCTCCCTCGCCACAGGTCAGTGTTGATACTTGAAGCCAGAGAGGCGTTTCGAACCATGCAAAAAACCGTCGCCATCGTGGTGTTTTCCGGCGTTCAGTCGCTGGACGTCACCGGGCCCATGGATGTGTTCGCCGAGGCCAATCGTTTTCTGGCGCCGCAGGATCACTATCGGCTGGAAGTGATCGGCGTCGAGCGCGGGATGATGCCGTGTTCCAACGGTTTGTCCTTGAACGCTCACCGGCATTTCAGCGAAGCGCTTGAGGCTTATGACTTGCTGCTGGTGGCCGGTGGGCCGCAATTGCCGTTCATGGATTTTGGCGTGGCGTTCGACGCCTGGCTGCGGGACGCGAGTGCGCGGGCGCAACGCTTTGGTTCGATCTGCAACGGCGCGTTCATGCTCGCCCGGGCCGGTTTGCTCGAAGGACGAACTGTCACAACTCATTGGGGCGACGCAGCTGCGTTGGCGGCGATGTGTCCGTCGACGCAGGTGGAGGCTGATCGTTTGTACGTGCAGGACGGCGAGCTTTACACCTCGGCCGGGGTAACGGCGGGGATTGATTTGTCGCTGTACCTGTTGGGTCTCGATCACGGCCCGGAAGTCGCACTCAGCGTCGCCAAACGCCTGGTCGTGTTCACCCAGCGCTCGGGCGGGCAATCGCAGTTCAGCCCGTTCCTCACACCTCACGCCGAACCGACTTCGGCGGTGGCGCTGGTGCAGCTCTATGTCCTCGCCAACCTCAACGGCGACCTGACCATCGCCGACCTCGCCAACGCCGCCAACATGAGCGCTCGCAACTTTTCCCGGGTGTTCGCCAAGGAAGCGAAAGTGACCCCGGCGGAATTCGTCGAGCGGGCGAGGGTGGATGCGGCGCGGGTGCTGCTGGAAAGTACGCGGTCGCCGCTCAAGACCGTGGCGTATCAATGCGGGTTTCGCGATGCCCAGCACATGCGCAGTGTGTTCAACCGCCGGCTCGGGGTGACACCGCAGCAGTTCAGGCTGAACTTTGCGGCGATGGTCTAGGACGGTTACGAGAAACCATTGTGGCGAGGGGCTTGCCCCCGTTGGAGTGCGCAGTACTCCCAAATCCGATAAACACGGTGTGCCTGATGCAGCCGGGTTTCAGGTTTTGGGGCTGCTCGCAACCCAACGGGGGCAAGCCCCTCGCCACAGGATGTGTGTCAGCCCTTCAACGAGTCATACGCCTCAAGCGTACGCAGCGAGTAGATATACGCCGCGCCGGCATTCAGCGAAATTGCCGTCGCCAGGGTCGCCGCGACTTCTTCGCGACTCGCTCCAGCCTTGATCGCCGCATCGGTATGCGCGGCAATACAGCCATCACAACGAGTAGTAATGGCCACGGCAATGGAGATCAATTCGCGAGTCTTGGCATCCAGCACGTCGTTTTCCGCAGCGGCTTCACCAAGAGCCATGTAGGCCTTGACCATTTTCGGGTTGCTCTTGCCCAGCGCGCCAAACGCTTTCTGAATGGTGGGCAGCAGTTCGGACCAGTTATTGAACATTGCGTTAACTCCTGAGCAGGTTGGGTGTACTGTTTCGACACGTTCAGTCTTGCTCCTTGGCGCGGTTCGGGTTTGTTCGATCCGCTCAGATCTTTCCTCGATGCGCTCAAATGAATCCGATCGATAAACTCATCACGCTGGCCAACGTTCGCGGCAGTCTGGACCTGCGCTGCCAATTCCAGGGCGACTGGGCGCTGGCCCATGGGCAGGAAGCGCTGGGTATGGCGCCTTATCACATCGTATTGGCGGGCGAATGCCGCGTGGAGTTTCCCGACGGCCAGCGTCTGCCGATGCGCGCAGGCGATATCCTGCTGCTGCCCGGCGGCACGCCCCACGTTATCCACAGCCCCGGAAAAACCGTCACCCCGACTGTGCCGAAGATCATCGTCGGTGGTGCGTTGCAGGTGCATCGCATCGGTGGTGCGAGCGCGGATCTGGACATGCTCTGCGGGACCTTCCATTACAACCGCGCTTCCTTGCTGTTTGCCGCGCTGCCCGCGTATTTGGTGATCCCCAGCGGTGCGCTCCCGGCCAATGGGCCGTTGCCGGCGTTGGTCGAGGTGTTGCGCGGTGAGGCGGAGAGCAATCAGGCCGGGGCGAAGTTTTTGCTCGACGCGTTATCGCAGGCGTTGTTCACCCTGATGCTGCGGGCGCATCTGGCGACGTTGGGGCCAGCCAGCGGCACACTGGCGCTACTCGGTGATAAACGCCTGGGCCGCGCCTGGCAGGCGATGCTGGCGGACCCGGCCCATGAGTGGACCATCGAAGGTCTGGCGGAAACGGCGAACATGTCCCGGGCGACGTTCATGCGCGCGTTTGTGAAGGTGGCCGGCGTGTCGCCGTGGGTGTTGCTGACGCAAGTGCGGATGGAGTTGGCGTTCAGTTTGCTGAGCCAATCGCACCTGGGGTTGAGCGATATTGCGCTGCAGGTCGGGTATCAATCACAAGCGGCGTTCAGCAAGAAATTCAAGGAGATTTATGGCGAGGCGCCGGGGAGGGTGCGGCGGGGGATTTAGATTTTGGGGTGTTTGTGCGGGCCTCTTGCGAGCAAGCCCGCTCCCACAGTTGACCGCGTTGTTTGCACGGACACGGTCCGATGTGGGAGCGGGCTTGCTCGCGAAGACGGCAGTCCGAACAACAAAAAACTACCGCGCCGGCAACAGCTTCAACGTACTCCGGGTATTCGCCGTCACTTCTTCATCACTGAAATGCGCCTGCAAATAAACCCCTTCGATATACGCCTCAGCCTGGTCGTCATAGTGGCTGTCGAACGGCACGCCGCTCTGGCCGACCGGGTTGATGGTCAGGCTGTGGGCCGGGTCGGCGAAGTCGATCAGCCGCCGGGTCGACGGGCCATACGTCACTGGCCATGGCGCCGGGCCAATCTTGGCCGAGAGGTTGTTCGGTACTTCGTGGCTGCCGGGAGCGGCGAACGGGCCGACGTTGAAAATCCGGTCCAAAGGCTTCTGCATCCCCAGCGGATGACCGTGGGTCAGCGTGTGCGCCTTGCCCCACTGCCACTGGGTGAAATCAGCACCCAGCGTGGTCTTGAGGTGCGCAATGCTCGCCTGCCACGCGACCTTCACCGTGTCGGCGCGGGTTTCCTTGGCCGGGGTGTTGCGGTTGTCCCACCACGGCGAATCCGGGTTGGCGGCCAGACGCGGCAGCGCGGCGTCGATCACCCGGGTCGAGAGCAGCGTTTCAAAGAAGTCGTTGCCCAGTTCATCGCGCATCGTCGCGTCGGCCAGGTTGTACAGAAACTGGTTGAACACCGTGGCATTGATTGAATCCAGTGGGTAATCGCCTTGCCACTGGGCCAGTTGCTCCACCAGTTTTTGTTCGGCCGGGTCAGTGACCACTTCACGCAATACCGGCAGCAACGGCGCCAGCAAGCGCGGGCCGTAAGCGGTGGTGGTACCCAGTTGCAGCTTCTGGTTGGCGTCGTTGTCCCACTTCACGTTTTTGTCGTTGAGCTGGCGATTGAGCTGTTGACCGCGGTCGGCCAGGTTGTAGTAGCCGGGAATCTCCATGCCGGTGGGCGAGACGGGTTGGAAGTTGGCCGAGACGATATAGCCCCGCGCCGGGTTCTCTTCCTGGGGGTTGGCGCTGAACGGGTAGAAACCTTCCTTGTCCGCCTGACTGGTGCTGCCATCGAGGATGAAGCCCGGTTTCACTCCAGCCGGGCGCTTGGGCAGCAGGGCCGAGGCCCACCAGCCGATATCACCCTTGGCATTGGCGTAGACGATGTTCAACCCCGGCGCCTGAACCTTGGCCGCTGCGGCGCGGGCCTTGGCCAGGGTGTCGGCACGGTTGAGCTGATAGAAGCCTTCGAGAATCGGATTCGGCGTTTCGAGGAACGCCCACCACATGGCGACCGGCGTCTTGCCGGCCGCGGTGCCGAGCACGTCGTTGATGATCGGGCCATGAGGCGACTGACGCAGCGTCAGCGTGACCGGCGCCTGGCCTTTCACGGCGATCTGCTGTTCGGTGCTGACCATGTCCACCCACTTGCCGCGATACCAGACCTGGTTCGGGTTGTCCGGGTTGACCTTCTCGGCGATCAAGTCCAGGTCGTCATTCTGGAACATGGTCAGGCTCCAGCCGAAATCCAGGTTGTGCCCCAGGAACGCGAACGGCACCAACGCCTGATGGTGACCGTAAAGCTCAAAGCCCGGCGCCGACAGTTGCGCCTCGTACCACACCGACGGCACCGAGAAGCGAATGTGCGGGTCACCGGCCAGCAGCGGCTTGCCACTTTTGCTGCGGTTACCGGAAATGACCCAGGCGTTGCTGCCCTCGAACTGCGGCAAACCGTTCTCGGTCATGGCTTGTTCGCTCAGGCGAGCGAGGGCGTTCAGGTCTTTCCAGTCGCTGGCGGCCAGTGCCGGGCCGGGTTTGGCGCGGGCCTTGGCCAACACGCCTTTGGGCTGCCAGTCGAGGTCGAAGATGTTCAGGTAGTCGGGGCCGAGCTGATCGCGGACGTAGGTCAGCAATGGCTCGGTGCGAAACGCGGCGGCAAAGCTGTAGGCCATGTAGCCGGCGACGCTGATGCTGTCTTCGGCGGTGAAGGGGCGTTTGTGGATGCCCAGCACGTCAAACTCTGCGGGTGCAGCGTGGGTGTCCTGATATTGGTTGATCCCGTCCAGATAGGCTTGCAGGGCTTTCCACGCCGGTGACTGACGATCCAGCGCGGCCACATAGCTCTCGGCACGCTCGCGGATGCGCAGGCTGCGGAACAGTTTGTCGGTGTCCACCAGTTTCGGCCCGAGGACTTCCGCCAGTTCGCCACGGGCCAGCCGGCGCATGACCTCCATCTGGAACAAGCGGTCCTGGGCGTGGACGTAGCCGAGGGCGCGGTAGAGGTCGGTTTCGTTGTCGGCGCGGATATGCGGTACGCCGCGCTCGTCGTAGCGCACGGTCACCGAACCTTGCAGGTTGTTCAGCGTCACCTGGCCCTGGCGCGTCGGCTGCTTGCTGTAGATGTAGCCGCCCACGCCGATGGCGAGCGCGACGATCAGCAAGGCAAGTACGGTCAGGACGCGTTTCATGGTGACTCCTTGTTCTTCGAGATTGCCGCCCGTGTGGGCTGCAAACATGTAGCACAGACTTTCTGTGCCGGGCACCCACCGTCCTTGAATAGTCCGGAATGCCTTACTTCACTTCCACCGCCCACGGACAATAGCAACCCACCGCCAGCGTGTGGGTGGCGTTCACCGTGCGGCCTTCGTTCAGCGCTTGCAGGATCGGTTCGATAAAGCTGTTGCTCGAGTTGCAGGTCAGGCCTTCACTGTACGGGCCGAAATACGCGAGCTTGCCGGCGCGGTCCCAGATCGCCACCGCCGGGCTGGCGGGGATCTGCTCGGAGCCGGGCAGTACGGTGATGGTTTTCAGGCTGCTCAAGGTGCTGGGCAACTGGCCGTGGCTGCCGGGTTTTTGTACCGAGTAAAACTCGACGCCCTGCGGTACATAGCGCTCAACCAGTTCGGTGAGGTGCTGTTGATTGCCAACGTTGCACGGGCAGGCCGGGTCCCAGAAATGTACGAGGCGGATGGCGCCGGGGCCGGCGAGGTTGTCGGGCAGGCGCAATGGGTCGCCGGAAAACACCGCCGTGTGCTCGCTGAACGCCCGCAGGTAGCGACCCTGAAACCAATCGTACGCCGCCCACAGCACGCCAGCACACATGAGGGCGAGCAGGCTGGCAAGCAGAGTGGTGCGGTAGGCCGGACGCATGGGTTTCGATCCTCGAAGGTCGGCTAGCTTGCCATGCTTGCCGCGACAGATGAATATCGCAGGCCCATAAAGTCTGTTTCACGTTCTGGAATAACCATGCCTGCCACTTTCACTCCCGATCATTTGCGCGCCGGCCTGCGGCCATTGGCCGAGTGGCAGCCGTTGTCGACTGAGGGCCAGGCCTATCAGACGTTTTATGGGCTGGATTTCCCCGGACGTACGCTGCGCAAGGGGCTCGGTCGTTTCGCGGTCGATGGTTATGAGGTGGTCAGCCAGGTCTGGTGGCCGGCGCGGGCGAAGGCGACGTTGTTCCTGTTTCACGGCTTCTACGATCACACCGGGCTCTATCGGCATGTGATTGAGTGGGCGCTGGATCAGGGGTTTGCGGTGATCGCCTGCGATTTGCCGGGGCATGGCCTGTCCAGCGGCGAGCGCGCGAGCATCAAGGATTTCGCCGAGTATCAGGACACCCTGCAAGGCTTGTTCACTGAAGCGCAGTCGCTGAATTTGCCGCAGCCGTGGCACCTGTGCGGGCAGAGCACTGGCGGGGCGATCGTGATTGATCATGTGCTGAACCAAGGTGCGAACAGTCCGGCTCAGGGTCAGTTGATTTTGCTGTCGCCGCTGGTACGACCGCGAGCCTGGGGTTGGTCGCAGTTGAGCTATTACCTGCTCAAGCCCTTCGTCAAAGGCATTGCCCGGCGTTTCAGCGAGAACTCCAATGACCCGGCGTTCTTGCCATTTCTGCTCGCCGACCCGTTGCAGCCGCTGCGTTTGCCGACGGCGTGGGTGGGCGCGTTGGGACGCTGGATCAAGCGCGTCGAGGCCGCACCGAACAGCCCACGACGGCCGCTGATCGTGCAGGGGCAGGCGGACATGACGGTGGACTGGGAGCACAACCTGGAGGTGTTGAAGGCCAAGTTTGATCGGCCGCAGGTGTTGATGCTGCCTGAGGCGCGGCATCATCTGGCGAACGAGACGCTGGCGTTGCGGGAAGAGTATTTCGGGTTTTTGACGAAGCGGATTAAAGGCCGGAATCTGTAGCGGCTGTTAGGGCCTCTTCGCGGGCAAGCCCGCCCCCACATTTGAAGTGCATTCCAATGTGGGAGCGGGCTTGCCCGCGAAGGCAATCTTCCAAACGCCCAAAATTACTGATTTAAATTCGAGGTGCTTTGCCCCACCGCCAACCCCGCGCGAATCGCCGCCAGCGCTGCCTGGTAATACGCCTTGCCCTCAGCCGATTCGGCAAACGTGGCGAATTCTTCCAGTTCGTTATCCGACAAGTCGCGATAAACGTAGAGCAGCGTGTTGTTGAGGTCGGTGCCAATCTGATCCATCAAGCGCTGGCGCTGACCATTCAACATCCCTGGCGCCTGACCGCCACCGAGCAAACCGGGGATCATCGAACTCAGACTGTCCGCCGCGATGCCGGCAATTGCCAAGGTGACTTCAGCACCTGCCTCGCGGGCCGGTAAGGCTTGGGCCAGATGGCCGATGATCAACAGACGCGTGTCGCTGGCCTCGATCTTGGGCAAGCCCTTGGCGTTTTTCGCCAGTTGATCGCGCCGGGTCGCCAGCAGTTCGGCGGCGACGATTTTCTTGCCCAGTGGAGTTTGAAAGAAAGTCAGGGCCGGTTTCGGGTCGGCCAGAGTCTTGCGCAATTGCGCTTCGGCGCGCTGGTCCATGGCTTGGGGGCGAAGCGCTGGTTGCTGTTGTTCACCAGAGCCTGAAACACCGCTGGCGGCAAGCTGTTCTGGTAGCGCTGCTGAGCGGCCGAGAGTGCGTCGTTGAAATGCGCGCGTTGGTCTGGCCAACCGGCGACCTTGTACAACTGGTCGTGGCCGTCTGCCCAAGCGGGCAAAACACAGAACATCAACAGTGAAAAAAGCAAACGGCGCATAGGGACTCCTGTCAGCAGGCGACTATTCTCCGTGCGGTACAAGAACTTGTCGAGAATTCGTATCAGCCCGCTGCGCGGCTCTGTCGGATTTGCAGGCACAGGAATACTATGCGCGCCATGCAAATACCCTCTGATCACCCGCTGCTGTTACGTATCGTCGACGACTTGGCCGAACGTGGCTGGTCGCGGCAGAATATTTTCCTGCCTCTGGGTCTGACCCGGGAACTGGCGGCTGAGTGCCGTAAACGTGCGGCCGAGGGTGAACTGGCCCCGGCGGCGGTGGGCCGTGGGCCGACTTCAGAGATTCGCGAAGGCATTCGTGGCGACCACATTCAGTGGCTCGAACCCGGTGAAACCGAGGCCTGCGACAGTTATCTGAGTTTGATGGACAGCCTGCGCGAGGCGATGAATCGCGGGTTGTTCCTCGGTCTGGAAGACTTCGAAAGCCACTTCGCCCTGTACCCGCCCGGTGCTTTCTACCTCAAGCATGTGGACCGTTTCCGCGACGACGACCGGCGCATGGTCTCGGCGGTGATCTACCTCAATGACGCCTGGCTGCCCGAGCACGGCGGCGAACTGCGCATGTACCTGGAGGATGGCGTCGAACACAACGTCGTGCCTACTGGTGGCTGCCTGGTGGTATTCCTGTCGGGCGAAGTGCCCCACGAAGTCCTGCCTGCGACCCGGGAGCGCCTGTCGTTGACGGGCTGGTTCCGGCGTCGTGGCAACGAGCCGTTCTGATCATGCAAAAGATTCTGGTCAGCCGCTGCCTGTTGGGCCACCGCGTGCGCTACGACGGCGGGGCCAGTGGGCCGTTTGATTTGCTGGATCAGTGGATCGCCGAAGGCCGGGTCGTGCCGTTGTGCCCGGAAATGGCCGGCGGGTTGCCGACGCCAAGGGCTGCGGCGGAGATTCCGGGCGGGCAGGGTGGTGACGTGCTTGATGGCCGTGCGCCGGTGATCACTACCGAGGGTGAGGACGTCAGCGCGGCGTTTCTTTCGGGGGCTTATCAAGCGTTGGAGCTGGTGCAGAAGCACGGCATCCGGATTGCTGTTTTGAAGGCTAATAGTCCGTCGTGCGGGAATTTGCTGACCTATGACGGGAGCTTCAGTGGGGTGAAGGTCAGTGGCGAAGGGGTGACGACGGCGTTGCTTAAGCGCCATGGAGTCCAAGTTTTCAGCGAACTTGAGTTGCCGCAAGCCGCAGTGGCATTAATCGCGCAAGACTGACGACTTACACAAAACCCCTGTGGGAGCGGGCTTGCTCGCGAAAGCGGTGGATCAGTCAGCATCATCATTGAATGACACACCGCATTCGCGAGCAAGCCCGCTCCCACATTGGATCTCCAGCACTTGATCTATTGCGGGTTAATCAGGGTTTGGGCTCTACGCTCGTATCCGCCCCAAACCACTTCTGCGTCAACGCCTCCAACCGACCATCCGCCTTGATCCGCTGCAACGCGTTGTCGAGGCTGGCGTGGAATGCCGGGTTTCCTTTCTGGAACGGAATCGCCAGGCTCACTGGCTGGCTCGCCTTGGGCGCCTCTTCCTTCAGCGACTGCACCAGCAGCATCGAGCGCGGCGCTTCTTCTTTCTGTGTGATCAATTGCGCATCGGTGTGGCTGTAAGGTTCGCTGAAGTCGAAACGATCCTTCAGATTCGCGGTCACTGCTATGTGGTTGATGGCGACGTCGTACTTGCCGGTTTCAACGCCTGGCAGCAGATCGTTTGACTCAGTGACAACGAAGTCGGCCCGCACATCCAGTTCATTGGCCAGCAACTGACCCAGCTCGACTTCAAACCCTGTGAGTTTGCCGTCGTCCTTGAAATTGAATGGCGGTGTATTGGCTTCCAGGGCAATGCGCAATTCGCCACGGTCGTTAACGTCATCAATCAGTTCGGCATGAGCCAAAGGGCTCAAAAGGGGTAGCAGGCAGATCAGGCCAGGCAAAAAACGCATGGTCACTCCTTTGAATTCATTATCGCGGCGCTCTGGTTCAGGCGCGCTTTGCTATGGTTATTGAGGTCCTTCGACAACGAATAGCCGTGAAGTTGTCACGGCCAAGCGGATTTTACGAAAAAACTGGAGAAGAGAATGCAAACATTCATGTCACGTGCTGTTTTGGCGGCCCTTTTGCTGGGCGCTTCGATGATGGCCAGCGCAGCTACCCCGGCCCCGCAAGGTGCCGCAGTGAACATCGGCTCGCCAACCAGCGGCGAAACTGTTGGCAAGACGTTCAAGGTCAAGTTTGAAGTCAAAGGCGTTGCTCTGGCTCCGGCGGGTGACGCCACTGCGAACACCGGCCACCACCACCTGCTGATCGACGCCAAGGAGGTCATTCCTGCCGGTTCGGTGATCCCGTCAGATGCCAATCATGTGCACTTCGGCAAGGCCCAGACTGAAACCGAGGTGACATTGACCCCAGGCCAGCACACGTTGCAACTCGAACTGGGCGACAAGAACCACATGGCTTTCGATCCGCCAATCGTCTCGGAAAAGATCACCGTGACGGTGAAGTAACTTTTCCGCAGGCATGAAAAAGGGAACCCGAGGGTTCCCTTTTTTTGTCGCTCAAGCAGTTATCAGAACAGTACACGGCAACGAATGGTGCCGTTGATGTGCTGCAGTTTCTCTTGGGCGATTTCCGAGTAGTCGGCGTCTACGTCGATAACCACGTAGCCGACTTTCTCGTTGGTCTGCAGGAACTGACCGGAGATGTTGATACCGTTTTCGGCGAAGACCTTGTTGATCTCGCTCATCACACCCGGAATGTTCTGGTGGATGTGCAGCAGACGGTGCTTGCCAGGGTGAGCCGGCAGGGCCACTTCCGGGAAGTTCACCGACGATACGGACGTACCGTTGTCGCTGTACTTGACCAGTTTTTCTGCCACTTCCAGACCGATGTTGGCTTGCGCTTCAGCGGTGGAACCACCGATGTGCGGGGTCAGGATCACGTTGTCCAGACCACGCAGCGGGCTTTCGAACTCTTCGTCGTTGGAGCGAGGCTCCACCGGGAATACGTCGATGGCCGCGCCGATCAGGTGCTTGTCCTTGATCGCGTCCGCCAGGGCGTCCAGTTCGACCACGGTGCCGCGAGCGGCGTTGATCAGAATGCCGCCCTTCTTGATAGCGCGGATTTCCTTCTCGCCGATCATCCACTGGGTGGCTGCGGTTTCCGGTACGTGCAGGGTGACGATGTCGGACATGCCCAGCAGCTCGGTCAGGTTACCGACCTGAGTCGCGTTGCCCAATGGCAGCTTGGTCACGGTGTCGTAGAAGAACACCTGCATGCCCAGGCCTTCAGCCAGGACCGACAGTTGCGTACCGATCGAGCCGTAACCGACGATGCCGAGCTTCTTGCCACGGATCTCGAAGGAATTGGCCGCGCTCTTGATCCAGCCGCCACGGTGGCAGGAAGCGTTCTTCTCAGGGATGCCGCGCAGCAACAGGATCGCTTCGGCCAGCACCAGCTCGGCAACGGAGCGAGTGTTGGAGTACGGGGCGTTGAACACGGCGATACCGCGTTCGCGGGCAGCGTTCAGGTCAACCTGGTTGGTGCCGATGCAGAAACACCCTACAGCCACGAGCTTCTTCGCGTGATCGAAGATCTCTTCGGTCAGTTGAGTGCGAGAGCGAATGCCGATGAAGTGCGCATCAGCGATCTTTTCCTTCAGCTGGGCTTCCGGCAGAGAACCTGTAAGGTACTCGATGCTGGTGTAGCCAGCCGACTTGAGAACGTCGACAGCCGATTGGTGGACGCCTTCGAGAAGAAGGAACTTGATCTTGCTCTTATCGAGAGAAGTCTTGCTCATCTGCGTAAACCTGTATCCCGGAGAAAATTGGCAGGAAGTAGCCAGCAGATGCTGACCCGGACGGCAACAATGCCGTCACCGCAGAATAGCCTTTGGGCACTACCCTGCGGGGTCGGTATGCTAGCATACGCACCCCGCTAAACACTCATTCCTGCGACGTGAAGCGTTCTCAGGATGACCATGAATTGTTCGAGAGTTCTGTCGATGACCAATCCTTCCCTGATTGAAGAGCTGAAGACCCTGGTTGAGCCTGGCAAGGTCCTGACCGACGCCGACTCCCTGAATGCTTACGGTAAGGATTGGACCAAGCATTTCGCCCCCGCGCCCACCGCCATCGTGTTCCCCAAGACCACCGAGCAGGTCCAGGCCATTGTCCGTTGGGCCAATGAGCACAAGGTCGCGCTGGTGCCGTCCGGTGGGCGCACCGGGTTGTCCGCCGCTGCCGTGGCGGCCAATGGCGAAGTGGTCGTCTCGTTCGACTACATGAACCAGATTCTCGAGGTAAACCTCACCGACCGTACGGCCGTTTGTCAGCCGGGTGTGGTCACTGAGCAGTTGCAGAACAAGGCCGAAGAACACGGGTTGTACTACCCGGTGGACTTCGCTTCGGCAGGTTCGAGCCAGATTGGCGGTAATATCGGCACCAATGCCGGCGGGATCAAGGTTATTCGCTACGGCATGACCCGCAACTGGGTGGCCGGCATGAAAGTCGTCACCGGCAAGGGTGATCTGCTGGAGCTCAATCGCGACCTGATCAAGAACGCCACCGGCTACGACCTGCGCCAGCTGTTCATCGGCGCCGAAGGCACCCTCGGTTTTGTGGTCGAAGCGACCATGCGTCTGGACCGTGCGCCGAAAAACCTCACCGCGATGGTCCTCGGCACCACCGATTTCGACTCGATCATGCCGGTACTGCACGCGTTCCAGAGCAAACTGGACCTGACCGCGTTCGAATTCTTCTCCGACAAAGCCCTGGCCAAGGTCATGGGCCGCGGCGATGTGCCGGCACCGTTCGAAACCGATTGCCCGTTCTACGCGCTGCTGGAATTCGAAGCGACCACCGAAGAAGTGGCCAACCATGCCCTGGAAACTTTCGAACATTGCGTCGAGCAGGGCTGGGTGCTGGACGGCGTGATGAGCCAGAGCGAAACCCAGTTGCAGAACCTCTGGAAGCTGCGCGAATACATCTCCGAAACGATCTCCCACTGGACGCCGTACAAGAACGACATTTCGGTCACCGTATCGAAAGTCCCGGCGTTCCTGAAGGAAATCGACGCGATCGTCGGCGAACATTACCCGGACTTCGAAATCGTCTGGTTCGGCCACATCGGCGACGGCAACCTGCACTTGAACATCCTCAAGCCGGATAACCTGAGCAAGGACGAGTTCTTTGCCAAGTGCGCTACGGTGAACAAGTGGGTATTCGAAACCGTCGAGAAGTACAACGGTTCGATTTCCGCCGAGCACGGCGTGGGCATGACCAAGCGTGACTACTTGACCTACAGCCGTTCCCCGGTTGAGATCGAGTACATGAAAGCCGTCAAGGCTGTGTTCGACCCGAACGGCATCATGAACCCGGGCAAGATCTTCGCGGTGTGATCCGCGAGTTTTAAGAATCCACGAGCAGGAGTCGGTAATGAGCTATCAGCACCAGTATGTCGACGGTACGCGTATTCACTTCCCGCTCGGGAAAGTGGTGTGCATCGGCCGCAACTACGCCGAACACGCTAAGGAACTGGACAATCCGGTGCCTACCGAGCCGTTGCTGTTCATCAAGCCGGGCAGTTGCGTGGTGCCGCTGGAAGGCGGTTTTGCCATTCCGACCGAGCGTGGCTCGGTGCACTACGAAGCGGAAATCGCTGTGTTGATCGGCAAGCCGCTGTCGACCAAGCCGAGCCGTGAAGAAGTGCTCGACGCGATCTCCGGTTTCGCTCCGGCCCTGGACCTGACCCTGCGGGACAAACAGGCCGAGCTGAAATCCAAGGGCTTGCCGTGGGAAGTCGCCAAGTCCTTCGACGGCGCGGCGGTGATTGCCCCGTTCGTGTCTGGCAGCACCTTTGCCGACCTGACCGATATCGGCATTCGCCTGACCATCAACGGCGAAGTGCGCCAGGATGGCAACAGCAAGGACATGCTCAACCCGATCGTGCCGATGATTCAGTACATGGCTGGCTGCTTCTCGCTGCAGGCGGGTGACGTGATTCTGACCGGCACCCCGGTGGGTGTTGGCCCGCTGAATGTCGGTGACGACCTGGTGCTGGAACTGGCCGGTGCGAGCAGCTTCACCAGCAGCGTCCGCTAACTGCAACACCGCTGAACCCCTGTGGGAGCGGGCTTGCTCGCGAAAGCGGTGTGTCATTCAACGACGATGTTGACTGATCCACCGCTTTCGCGAGCAAGCCCGCTCCCACATTGGTTTTGTGATCCTGCCCGCAAACTGCATCTGCCCACACAAGGCTTTCCAGCCATTTTCCGTTTTTTTCACATCCTGTCTGGAAAATCCGGGACTCTTGGCGGCTGAGCCTGCCCGTTTGTGCTATTACCTCTAGCCTGAATTTCTGGAACGCATCCCCTGATGGCAACGCAACCGCTCCCGCCCCTGCAAACTCCTCGTCGTCCACGATTCCTCATGCGCTGGTATTACTGGCTGTTGCTGGCTGCGGCGGCGGGCTATGGCCTCGCGTTCGCGATGCATTGGGACAACCGCGCTGTGCATTGGGTCAAGGAGAGCTTCGAAAGCCCGGCCGAACGCCAGCAAAGTGTCTGGCTGCCGGATTATCGGGCGGTGATCGACGCCAAACTGCTGCCGGGCATGGAAAAGGACGAAGCTTCGGACCTGTCCTACGACCCGCAGACAAAAACCCTGTTTTCGGTCATGGGCAAGAACCCGTTCCTGGTCGAGTTGACGTTGCAGGGCGATGTGCTGCGCAAGATGCCGCTGGTGGGTTGGGTCAATCCGGAAGGTGTGACGGTCATGGGCAACGGTCTGCTGGCCATCACCGATGAGCGAGAGCACATGCTGTCCATCATCAAGGTCGATGCCACTACCCGCGAACTGAACCGCGACAACTTCCCGAAATACGATCTGGGCCCGTCAAAAGACCAGAACAAGGCCTTCGAAGCCGTTGCCTGGGACCCGCGCAATCAGCAGCTTTTGCTGGGTGAAGAGCGTCCGCCAGCACTGTTCCGCTGGAAGAGCGACGGCAGCCAGAGCCTTAAGGGCGACAAAGAGAAACTGATTAATAACGATCTGGACATCCGTAACCTGTCGGCCTTGACCATCGACCCGCGCACTGGTCACACCCTGGTGCTGTCCGCCGACTCGCACCTGCTGATTGAGTTGGACGAGAAGGGCGATCAGGTCAGCTTCATGACCCTGCTGGGCGGTTTCAACGGCTTGAAGAAGACCATTCCCCGCGCCGAGGGCGTGGCCATGGACGAAGCGGGCACGCTGTACATGGTCAGTGAGCCGAACCTGTTCTATCGCTTCGAAAAGCAAAAGTAACCACATTCCCCCCGCCCTGCGGGAAACACCTGTAGGAGTCCGGCTTGCCGGCGAAGGCGTCCTTGAGATCGCCATCGCGAGCAAGCTCGCTCCCACGGTTGTGGTTCAAGGCTACTGGCCATTAAGCTTGAATTCAGACGGCCGTGATATTTCATCCGCCCGCCCTGTTTTCGAGCTTGCCTGAATGCGTCGACTTGCCCGCCCCAAACCCCTGATTTTGATTCTGTCGGTGATTGCGCTGAGCGTGCTCGTCGCGGTGGGCCAGTACTTGCGTCTGTTCGAACGTGCCTGGTTCAACCTTCAGACGGTCTGGCTGCCGGAAAATGCCCAGTCGATTGGCCTCGACCAGTATCAAGTCGTGGTCGAGGCGCACGTCATTGACGGGTTGAACGACGACGTCTCGGCACTGACCTACGATCCTGTGCGCAAAAGCCTGTTCACCGTGACCAACAAAAACGCCGAGCTGATCGAGCTGTCCCTGGACGGCAAGATCCTGCGGCGGGTGGCGCTGATCGGCTTCGGTGACCCGGAGGCGGTGGAGTTCATCAGCGTCGATACCTACGTGGTGACCGATGAGCGCCAGCAGCGGCTGATCAAGATTCATCTGGAGAAGGACACGACGTTCCTCGATGCCGCGGACGCCGAGCAAATGACCCTTGGCGTGCACATGAGCGGCAACAAGGGCTTTGAAGGGTTGGCTTATGACTCGGTGGGCAAGCGGCTGTTTGTCGCCAAGGAGCGCGACCCGATGCTGATCTACGAAGTGCAGGGCTTCCCGCATTACAACCCGGAGAAATCCTACGCCGTACACGTCGTCAACAACCCCAAGCGCGATGCCGGGATGTTTGTGCGAGACCTGTCGAGCCTGCAATACGATGAGCGCAGCGGCCACCTGATGGCGCTGTCCGATGAGTCACGGCTGATTCTGGAATTGGATATCGACGGCCGGCCGCTGAGTACGATGTCACTGAACAGTGGGCGCCAGGGCCTGCAAAAGACCGTGCCGCAGGCGGAAGGGATCGCGATGGACGACGACGGCACCTTGTACCTCGTCAGCGAACCGAACCTGTTCTACACCTTCAAAAAACCGACAAAACCCTAACAATCACCACAAACCCAATGTGGGAGCGGGCTTGCTCGCGAAAGCGGTTTGTCAGTCGACATCTCTATCGACTGACACGGCCTCTTCGCGAGCAAGCCCGCTCCCACATTGGGATCTGTGTATGGCTTATTCAGCGCGCAGGGTTTTTACGCCTTCGCTCGTGCCCAACAACAGCAAATCTGCCGGACGCGCCGCGAACAAACCGTTGGTCACCACGCCGACGATCGCATTGATCTGCGTTTCCAGCTCTACCGGGTTGGTGATTTGCATGTTGAACACGTCGAGGATGATGTTGCCGTTGTCAGTCAGCACGCCCTCACGGTAAACCGGGTCGCCGCCCAGTTTCACCAGCTCGCGGGCCACGTGGCTGCGGGCCATCGGGATCACTTCCACCGGCAGCGGGAACGCGCCGAGTACCGGCACCAGTTTGCTGCCATCGGCGATGCAGATGAAGGTCTTGGCCACGGCCGCAACGATCTTCTCGCGGGTCAGGGCGGCGCCGCCACCCTTGATCAGGTTCAGGTGTTCGTCGCTTTCGTCGGCGCCGTCGACGTAGAACTCCAGGTCGCTGACGGTGTTCAGCTCATACACCGGAATGCCGTGGCCCTTGAGGCGGGCGGCGGTGGCTTCGGAACTGGCGACCGCGCCATCGAAAGCGCCCTTGTGCTTGGCCAGTGCATCAATGAAGCAGTTGGCGGTGGAGCCGGTGCCGACACCGACGACGCTCTTGTCGTCGAGTTTCGGAAGGATGAAGTCGACGGCGGCCTGAGCCACTGCCTGTTTGAGTTGATCCTGGGTCATGCGGGCTCCGAAGCGGGCAAGGAGGGAACGGAAAGGCCGGCATTATAGGCTTCGGGGCGGTGAAGGTCATTGCCCGATTGGCGGGATGGAGATGAGGCGGTCGGCGCAGATCCCTGTGGCGAGGGAGCTTGCCCCCGTTGGAGTGCGAAGCGCTCCCCAGCATTCTTCCAGGTACATCAAATTAGTAGGTTTTACGACTGCTTCGCAGCCGAACGGGGGCAAGCCCCCTCGCCACAATGGATCGACGGTGTCCCCGAAGGATAAAACCACCTGTTTAGTGTGGTCGCTCAGGTAAAAGCCGGGTTAGACTCCTTGGCCCTGCCCAACCCGCTCAGTGATGCTTTCCGATGCTCGAACAGTACGTCAAAAAGATCCTCACCTCGCGCGTTTATGACGTTGCCGTAGAAACCCCATTGCAGACTGCTCGCCAGCTCTCCGAGCGGCTGGGCAACAATATTTGGCTCAAGCGCGAAGACTTGCAGCCGGTGTTTTCGTTCAAAATTCGCGGCGCCTACAACAAGCTGACCCAACTGAGCGATGAAGAACGCGCTCGTGGTGTGGTCACCGCATCGGCGGGCAACCACGCGCAAGGTCTGGCCCTGGCGGCCAAGGTGTTGGGCGTCAAAGCGACCATCGTCATGCCCAAGACCACTCCCGAAATCAAAGTCGAAGGCGTGCGTTCCCGTGGCGGCAAAGTGGTGCTGCACGGTGATTCGTTCCCGGAGGCCCTGGCCTACTCGCTGAAACTGGTCGACGAAAAAGGCTACGTCTACATCCACCCGTACGACGATCCCCACACCATTGCCGGGCAGGGCACGGTGGCGATGGAGATTCTGCGCCAGCACCCTGGTCGTCTGGATGCGATTTTCGTCCCGGTGGGCGGCGGCGGCTTGATCGCCGGTATCGCGGCCTACGTGAAATACCTGCGCCCTGAAATCAAAATCATCGGCGTCGAGCCGGATGACTCCAACTGCTTGCAAGCCGCTATGGCCGCTGGCGAGCGGGTGATTCTGCCGACTGTGGGCATCTTTGCCGACGGCGTGGCGGTGGCCCAGATCGGTAAGCACACCTTCGATATCTGCAAAGACTACGTCGATGATGTGATCACCGTCAGTACCGATGAAATCTGCGCGGCGATCAAGGATATCTACGACGATACCCGCTCGATCACCGAGCCTGCCGGCGCGCTTGGCGTGGCCGGGATCAAGAAATACGTCGAGCTGAACGGCGTCACCGGGCACACCTTCGTGGCCATCGACTCCGGCGCCAACGTCAACTTCGACCGCCTGCGCCACGTGGCCGAACGCGCCGAACTGGCCGGCGCGGCCGAGGCACTCTCCCGTGACCATCCCCGAGAAGCCGGGCAGCTTCAAGGCGTTCTGCGAGGCGATTGGCAAGCGCCAGATCACCGAATTCAACTACCGCTACAACACCGGCAGCGAAGCGCACATCTTCGTCGGTGTGCAGACGCACCCGGAAACCGATCCGCGCAGTGCGCTGATCGCCAGCCTGAGCGAGCAGGGCTTCCGCGGCATGCTCGACCTGACCGACAACGAACTGGCCAAGTTGCACATCCGCCACATGGTTGGTGGTCGCGCGGCGCATGTGGTTGATGAAGTGATTCTGCGGTTCGAATTCCCGGAGCGTCCGGGAGCGCTGTTCAACTTCCTCAACAAACTGGGCGGGCGCTGGAACATCTCGATGTTCCACTACCGCAACCACGGAGCGGCGGATGGCCGTGTGGTCGCCGGCCTGCAAGTCCCGCATGACGAACGTCATCTGGTGCCGGCAGCGCTGGAAGAAATCGGTTACCCGTACTGGGACGAAAGCGACAACCCGGCCTATAAGCTGTTTCTCGGCTGAGCGGCTACGCTGATGGGCAAGTCATAAGGAAATCGAACAATGGAAACGTTAACCGCCCTGAAAATGGCTCATATGGTGGCAACGGTGTTGCTGCTGGCCAGTGCCTTGGGTCTGGCGATCTGGGTCGGGCTTGCACGGCGCAAGGGCGACGCAACGGCGGGAAGTCGCACGTTGCAGCGGCCCCGGGTGTTCGTTTGGCTGCTGATGGGCCTGGCGTTGCTGAGCATGCCGTTCACGGGGTGGTGGATGGTGCATCTGGTGGGTTGGCCGCTGGGGCAGACCTGGATTCTGGCGTCGAGCGTGCTCTACACCGTGGCGGCGCTGGCGTGGTTCTGGCTGCTGGTGCGCCTCAACAAACTGCGCAAGGCGCCGGGTGGCGTGGGTAAATTTACCTTTGCCTTGGCGTTGTTCAGTTTTGTCTGCTTTATCGCGATTGCGGGGTTGATGGGCGCCAAGCCGGTTTAAGGCGTTGGGCCGCGTTGACCCCATCGCGAGCAAGCTCGCTCCCACAGGGGATTTGTGTCGATCACAACATTGTGGCCTTTCACAAATCCTGTGGGAGCGAGCTTGCTCGCGATAGCGATGTCAGTCGCGCAGAGTCATCACCGGCCAACCACGCTTCTCGGCCTCGGCCCGCAGATTCGGATCAGGGTCCACAGCAACCGGATTCGTCACCTGCTCCAACAACGGCAAATCATTCATCGAATCGCTATAGAAATAGCTGTCTTCCAATGAATACCCCGTCTCTTCCAGCCAACGATTCAACCGTGTCACCTTGCCCTCACGGAAGCACGGAATGTCGGTACTGCGCCCGCTATAACGGCCATCGACCATTTCGCACTCAGTGGCGATCAGGGTTTCGACACCCAGGCGCAGGGCAATCGGCCCGGTAACGAAGCGGTTGGTGGCGGTGATGATCACCAGTTTGTCGCCGGCTTCGCGGTGTTTGGCCAGCAGTTCGATGGCCTTGGGCAATACGATCGGTTCGATGCAGTCGCGCATGTAATCCGAATGCCAGTGATCCAGCGTGGCCATCTCGGTGCGGCCAAGGATTTCCAGGCAAAAATTCAGGTACTCGGCGTTATCCAGCTTGCCCGCCAGGTAATCCTGATAGAACTCGTCGTTGCGTGCCTTGTACGTCACGGCGTCGAGAAAGCCGCGTTCGCATAGGTAATCGCCCCAGGCGTGGTCACTGTCGCCGCCCAAAAGCGTGTTGTCCAAGTCGAATAAAGCCAGCCGCATTGCAGTTACTCGCTGAAAAGTCTGTAGAAAGGCCCCCAGAATACGTACTTTTCACAAGAGTGCACATAAGGTGGGCCGGCTCGTTGCTGCCTTCACAACCTTTGTGGAACAATGCGGCGACATGCGTTTGCGAGGTTGTTGCCGTGATCGACCCCGATGGTTTCCGCCCCAATGTCGGGATCATTCTCACGAATGATGCTGGCCAGGTGCTATGGGCTCGCCGTATCAATCAAGATGCCTGGCAGTTTCCACAGGGCGGGATCAACCCCCAGGAGACGCCGGAAGACGCCTTGTACCGCGAGTTGAACGAAGAAGTGGGTCTGGAGCGCGAAGATGTTGAAATTCTCGCCTGCACCCGGGGCTGGTTGCGCTATCGTTTGCCGCAACGTCTGGTCCGTACCCACAGCCAACCGCTGTGCATCGGCCAGAAGCAGAAATGGTTTCTCCTGCGCCTGATCTCCAACGAGCAGCGGGTGCGGATGGATTTGACCGGTAAACCGGAATTCGATGGCTGGCGCTGGGTCAGTTATTGGTATCCGTTGGGCCAGGTGGTGACATTCAAGCGCGAGGTGTATCGACGCGCTCTCAAAGAGCTTGCCCCGCGCCTTTTAACGCGCGACTGACGACGGAGTTCGACCCCGAGCCATGCTCAATACGCTGCGCAAGATCGTCCAGGAAGTTAACTCCGCCAAGGATCTCAAGGCGGCGTTGGGGATTATTGTGTTGCGCGTCAAAGAGGCCATGGGCAGCCAGGTCTGCTCGGTCTACCTGCTTGATCCAGAGACCAACCGCTTCGTGCTGATGGCCACCGAGGGCTTGAACAAGCGCTCGATCGGCAAAGTCAGCATGGCACCCAACGAAGGTCTGGTTGGCCTGGTCGGCACGCGTGAAGAACCCCTGAACCTCGAAAACGCCGCGGATCACCCGCGCTACCGTTACTTCGCCGAGACCGGTGAAGAACGCTACGCCTCATTCCTCGGGGCGCCGATCATTCACCACCGTCGCGTCGTCGGCGTGTTGGTCATTCAGCAAAAAGAACGCCGCCAGTTCGATGAAGGTGAAGAAGCCTTCCTCGTAACCATGAGCGCGCAACTGGCGGGCGTTATCGCCCACGCCGAGGCCACCGGTTCGATCCGTGGCCTGGGCCGCCAGGGCAAAGGTATCCAGGAAGCCAAGTTCGTCGGCGTACCGGGTTCGCCGGGTGCGGCGGTCGGTACCGCGGTAGTCATGCTGCCACCCGCCGATCTGGACGTGGTGCCGGACAAGACCATCACCGACATCGACGCCGAACTCGGGCTGTTCAAGACCGCCATCGAAGGCGTGCGCGCCGACATGCGTGCCTTGTCCGCCAAGCTCGCGACCCAGCTGCGCCCGGAAGAGCGCGCGCTGTTCGACGTCTACCTGATGATGCTCGACGATGCCTCGCTGGGTAGCGAAATCACCACCGTGATCAAGACTGGCCAGTGGGCCCAGGGCGCGTTGCGTCAGGTGGTCACCGAACACGTCAACCGTTTCGAATTGATGGACGACGCCTACCTGCGTGAGCGCGCCTCGGACGTCAAGGACCTCGGTCGCCGTCTGCTCGCCTACTTGCAGGAAGAGCGCCAGCAGACTCTGGTTTACCCCGACAACACCATTCTGATCAGCGAAGAACTGACGCCGGCGATGCTCGGCGAGGTGCCGGAAGGCAAGCTGGTGGGTCTGGTCTCGGTACTCGGTTCCGGTAACTCTCACGTCGCGATCCTGGCCCGTGCCATGGGCATCCCGACGGTGATGGGCCTGGTCGACCTGCCGTACGCCAAGGTCGACGGCATCCAGATGATCGTCGACGGCTACCACGGTGAGGTCTATACCAACCCGAGTGATTTGCTGCGCAAGCAGTTCGCCGAAGTGGTCGAGGAAGAAAAACAACTGGCCCTCGGGCTCGATGCGCTGCGGGACTTGCCGTGCGTCACCGTCGATGGCCACCGCATGCCGCTGTGGGTCAACACCGGCCTGCTGGCGGACGTGGCGCGGGCGCAGAAGCGTGGCGCTGAAGGCGTGGGCCTGTACCGCACAGAAGTGCCGTTCATGATCAACCAGCGCTTCCCGAGCGAAAAAGAGCAACTGGCGATCTATCGCGAGCAGCTCGCCGCGTTCCACCCGCAACCGGTGACCATGCGCAGCCTGGACATCGGCGGCGACAAGTCGCTGTCGTACTTCCCGATCAAGGAAGACAACCCGTTCCTCGGCTGGCGCGGGATTCGCGTCACCCTCGACCACCCGGAAATTTTCCTGGTCCAGACCCGCGCGATGCTCAAGGCCAGCGAAGGCTTGAACAACCTGCGGATTCTGCTGCCGATGATCTCCGGCATTCATGAGCTGGAAGAAGCCCTGCACCTGATTCACCGTGCGTGGGGCGAAGTCCGCGACGAAGGCACTGATGTGCCGATGCCGCCGATTGGCGTGATGATCGAGATTCCGGCAGCGGTGTACCAGACCAAGGAACTGGCGCGGATGGTGGACTTCCTGTCGGTTGGCTCCAACGACCTGACCCAGTACCTGCTGGCGGTGGACCGGAACAACCCGCGAGTGGCCGACCTCTACGACTACCTGCACCCGGCGGTGCTGCAAGCCTTGCAGAATGTAGTGCGTGACGCCCATGCCGAAGGCAAACCGGTGAGTATCTGCGGCGAAATGGCCGGCGACCCGGCGGCAGCAGTGTTGTTGATGGCGATGGGCTTCGACAGCCTGTCGATGAACGCCACCAACTTGCCGAAGGTGAAGTGGATGCTGCGCCAGATCAACCTGAGCAAGGCCAAGGAATTGCTGGCTGAGCTGATGACCATCGACAACCCGCAAGTTATCCACAGCTCGCTGCAATTGGCGCTGAAGAACCTTGGGTTGGCGCGGATGATTAATCCGGCTTCGGTCAAGACGCTCTAAACCTGCTGCGGCCTCTTCGCGAGCAAGCCCGCTCCGACATTTGAAATGCATTCCGAATGTGGGAGCGGGCTTGCTCGCGAAGGCGTCCGCCCAGATAACACCAATCTAAATCGTCAACTCCACTTCCCCCAAATGCCCGCCATACGGCCCAAAACTGCGCTCCACCATCACCCGCGTCCCATCCGCCTGAACGATCAACGCCGTACTCGCCCGTGTCCCATACGTCGGGCTGGCAATAAACACACTCGACAACAACGTCTCGGTGGCCAACCCCACCCCGGTATCCGGCAGTTCCGCAAACGGCGCTGCCTGCGAGTCGCTCAAAATCGCCAACAACGCCTCAGGCCGCGGATCGTCCAGCACTTCACTCAACGCAGCCTTGGCCTTGAGCACCTTCGGCCACGGCGTATCCAGCCCGGCGTTCGACAATCCATAAACCCCCGGCGCCAGCATCACCGCCGCGGTTTCCCGTGCATTGAAGTGCCACAGCTCGTTGGTATTGCCTATCAGTAGGTTAAACCCGGCATATTCCAGCGAACGTCCGACAACGTCGCTCAAATAGTCGTCAATGGACATGTCGCCGCTGAGAAACCCCGCGACCAATTCACCCCGTGACTTGCGCGACGGAGGTTGATGCGGATCGCGGATATTCGTCAGCGCGGCAAAGCGCCCATCGGCACCCACGCCGAGCCAGGTGCCGCCCGCTTCCAGATCCCGGCCGGCATGAACGTGGGGCGAATGTGACCACTGAGCCAGGGGCAGGGTGGGCCGGGCATAGAATTCGTCGCGGTTGGCCGCCACGATCAACGGCTGGGCGTGGCCGGGCCGCCAGGCAAAGACAATCAGGCACATAAGGTGGTCCTTGTGTGTTTTTTGCTCACTCTACGCAGACATCGCCCGTCGATCCATCGGCTTGCGTAGTAGAGCCCGAGGCCATGCATCCGTTACCATGCCGCACCTGTTTTTGGGGATGCGTGAGGATACGGTCGTGGAATTTCTGCTCTACCTGGCGCTCGGCGCCTGTGCGGGCGTGCTGGCCGGGCTGTTCGGGGTAGGCGGCGGGATCATCATCGTCCCGGTGCTGGTGTTCAGTTTCAAACTGCAAGGCTTCGATCCGTCGATCCTTACGCACCTGGCCGTCGGCACTTCACTGGCGACGATCATCTTTACCTCGGTCAATGCGGTTCGCGAGCATCACCGCCGGGGCGCCGTACGTTGGCCGATTTTTGCCTGGATGACCGTTGGCATTCTCATCGGCGCCGGTTTCGGCGCGCTGACCGCTGAAGCGATCTCCGGCCCGAATTTGCAGAAGATCATCGGCATATTCGCATTGATCGTCTCCGCTCAGCTCGCCCTGGACTTCAAACCCAAGGCCAGCCGAACGGTGCCGGGGAAAGTCGGTCTGACCGTGGCCGGTAGTGTGATTGGCTGGGCTTCGGCGATTTTCGGGATTGGCGGCGGGTCGTTGACCGTGCCGTTCCTGACCTGGCGTAGCGTGCCGATGCAACATGCGGTGGCCACATCGTCGGCCTGCGGGCTGCCGATTGCCCTGGCAAGTGCATTAAGTTTCATGATTTTGGGCTGGCACGATCCATTGTTGCCGGCCCATAGTCTCGGTTTTATTTATTTGCCGGCGTTGCTGGGGATTGCCCTGACCAGCATGTTCTTTGCCCGCTTCGGTGCGCGACTGGCTCACAATTTGTCGCCGCGCTTGCTCAAAAGACTATTCGCCGCTTTGCTGTTCTGCGTCGGGCTGAATTTCCTGCTCTGACGCCAATCGCAATCCTGGCTTAATCCTGAGGTGGCAGCGTCCCCCGGGAATTTTGAAGGTTTCAACTCTAACGAGGAGTCGCAATGCTGCCTTACCCGCAGATCGACCCGGTGGCCCTGGCCATCGGTCCGCTGAAAATCCACTGGTACGGTCTGATGTACCTGATCGGCATCGGCGGCGCCTGGCTGCTGGCGTCCCGTCGGCTGAACCGCTTCGATCCGACCTGGACCAAGGAAAAACTCTCCGATCTGATCTTCTGGTTGTCGATGGGGGTTATTGTCGGTGGCCGTTTGGGCTACGTGCTGTTCTACGACCTGAGCGCTTACCTGGCCAACCCGACGCTGATTTTCGAAGTGTGGAAGGGTGGCATGGCGTTCCACGGCGGGTTTATCGGGGTGATGATCGCGGCCTGGTGGTTCGGTCGCCGCAACGGCAAGTCGTTCTTCCAACTGATGGACTTCGTCGCACCGATGGTGCCGATTGGTCTGGGCGCCGGGCGTATCGGTAACTTCATCAACGCCGAGTTGTGGGGCAAACCGACCGATCTGCCATGGGCGATGGTGTTTCCACCGTTCAGCGACCCGGCACAACTGCCGCGCCACCCTTCGCAGCTGTACCAGTTCGCACTGGAAGGCGTGGCGCTGTTCCTGATTCTCTGGTTGTTCTCGCGCAAGCCACGGCCAACCATGGCAGTTTCCGGCATGTTCGCGCTGTTCTACGGGATCTTCCGTTTCGTTGTCGAGTTCGTTCGCGTACCTGACGCGCAACTCGGTTACCTGGCGTTCGGTTGGGTGACCATGGGGCAGATTCTGTGCATCCCGATGATCGTCGCCGGTCTGTTCCTGATCTGGCTGGCTTATCATCGCGAGCCAAAGACCCCAGTGACTTCGGCCGCTTAAGACGCCGCGCTTTAGATTCGAATCCGGGGCCACGGCTCCGGGTTCCAGGACACAGGTAACTCATGAAGCAATATCTCGATCTGGTGGCTCACGTCATCAAGAACGGCACCAAACAGGCCAACCGTACCGGCGTTAACACCATCAGTTTCCCTGGCGCGATGCTGCGTTATGACCTGAAGGAAGGTTTTCCGGCGATCACCACCCGCAAGATGGCCTTCAAATCGGCCATCGGCGAGATGTGCGGATTCCTGCGCGGGGTGAACAATGCCGCCGAATTCCGGGCGCTGGGCTGCAAGGTCTGGGACCAGAACGCCAACGAAAACGCCCAGTGGCTGGCCAACCCGTTCCGTCAGGGCGAAGACGACCTCGGCGAGATCTACGGCGTGCAATGGCGCAAATGGCCGGCGTACAAGCAGATCCCGCTCAGCAACCCGGCGGCCATCGAGCAGACCCTGAGCCAGGGCTATCGTCAGATTGCCGAAGGTGAAGAAGACGGTCAGGCCTACGTGGTGCTGTACAAGGCGATCGACCAGATCCGCCAGTGCGTCGACACCATCATCAAGGACCCGGGCAGCCGTCGCATCCTGTTCCACGGCTGGAACGTCGCCCAGCTCGATGAAATGGCCTTGCCGCCGTGCCACCTGCTGTACCAGTTCCACCCGAATGTCGAGACCAAAGAGATTTCTTTGACCCTCTACATCCGCTCCAACGACCTGGGCCTGGGCACGCCGTTCAACCTCACCGAAGGCGCCGCGCTGCTGAGCCTGATCGGTCGCCTGACCGGCTACACGCCGCGCTGGTTCACCTATTTCATCGGTGACGCCCATGTCTACGAAAACCATTTGGACATGCTGAATGAACAGCTCACCCGCGAGCCGTTCCCGATGCCGAAACTGGTGATCAGTGACCGTGTGCCGGAGTTTGCCAAGACTGGCGAGTACCAGCCGGAGTGGCTGGAGTTGATCGAGCCGAGTGATTTCTCGCTTGAGGGTTATCAGCACCATGCGCCGATGACCGCGCCGATGGCGGTCTGATTCAGGCACCGCTTCGCGGTGTTCGCGGGCAAGCCTCGCTCCTACAGGTTCACACCATTCCCGTAGGAGCGAGGCTTGACCGCGAAGGCGTCCTCAATGCCCATGACTTCTCCCGACATGGGAATGCTCAACCTCCGTCGCCACAACCCCGCCGCTCACTTCCAGCCGCTGCAAAATCCCGCACTGATCGATATCCGGCCCTTCGCTGCAACGTTGGCGCAGGTCGAGCAGTTGTATCTGCAAGGCCAGCAAACCATCGATCCGTGCCTTGACGTGATGGATGTGTTCATCAATCAGCGCATTCACGTTTTCGCACTGATCCTGCGGGCTGTCGCGCAGGGTCAGTAGGCTGCGGATTTCTTCGAGAGTCATGTCGAGGGTGCGGCAGTTGCGGATAAACGTCAGCCGCTCGGCATGAGCCTGGGTGTAGACGCGGTAGTTGCCATCGCTGCGGGCCGGCTCCGGGAGCAGGTTTTCGCGCTCGTAATAGCGGATGGTTTCCACTGCGCAGTCGGTCAGTTTGGCCAGTTCTCCGATCTTCATCGCGACAATCTCCAAAAGGTTGCTTGACCCTATAGTGGCTACAGGGTCTTTACTTGGCAACAGGCATCTTTATGGACGCAACCCGATGAGCGATTCCCTTCACACCCACAAACCCGAGGCTGATCACGATCACGATCACGATCACAGCCACAAGCTGCAGCCTGTGCAGAAGAAGCACGACCATGGCGGCCACGGGGATTCCTGCTGTTCCTCCAAAGCCGCCGCGCCATCGCTGATCAAGCTGAGCGACAAGCCGACCGACGGCGCGCGGCTGAGCAGTTTCCGCATCGACGCGATGGACTGCCCGACCGAGCAAACACTGATCCAGAACAAACTGGGCAAGCTGTCGGGTGTGCAGCAACTGGAATTCAACCTGATCAACCGGGTGTTGGGCGTGACCCACGACCTGCCGAGCACTGCGCCGATCATCGAGGCGATCAAGTCGCTGGGCATGGTCGCGGAGCCATTGGAGCAGGGCGTCGAAGCCCCCGCGCCGGCCGCCGAGAAGAAGCACTGGTGGCCTTTGGCGCTGTCCGGCGTGGGCGCGTTGGCAGCTGAAGTCATCCACTTCACCAACGCCGCACCGACCTGGGTGGTGGCGATCATCGCGCTGATTTCGATCCTCAGCGGCGGCCTCACCACTTACAAGAAAGGCTGGATCGCCCTCAAAAACCTCAACCTGAACATCAACGCACTGATGAGCATCGCGGTGACGGGTGCGATCCTCATCGGCCAATGGCCGGAAGCGGCGATGGTGATGTTCCTGTTTACCATCGCTGAATTGATCGAAGCCAAGTCCCTGGACCGCGCCCGCAACGCCATCGGCGGGCTGATGCAGATGACCCCGGAACAAGCCACGGTGCAGCAGACCGACGGGAGTTGGGTCGAGCAAGACGTCAAAACCATCGAACTGGGTGCCCGAGTTCGCGTGCGTCCCGGCGAGCGGATTGGCCTCGACGGCCAAGTGGTTTCCGGCACTTCGACCATCGATCAGGCGCCGATCACCGGCGAAAGCCTGCCGATCGAGAAGACTGTGGGCGATAAAGTCTTCGCCGGCACCATCAACCAGGCGGGTTCGCTGGAATACACCGTGACCGCTGCGGCCAACAACTCGACCCTGGCGCGGATCATCCACGCCGTCGAACAGGCCCAAGGCGCGCGGGCACCGACCCAGCGCTTCGTCGATCAGTTTTCGAAAATCTACACCCCGGCAGTGTTCATCTTCGCCCTGGCTGTCGCGGTTATTCCGCCATTGTTCATGGGCGCGCTGTGGTTCGACTGGATCTACCGGGCGCTGGTGTTGCTGGTGGTTGCTTGCCCATGTGCGCTGGTGATTTCCACCCCGGTGACCATCGTCAGCGGCCTCGCGGCAGCGGCGCGCAAAGGGATTCTGGTCAAGGGCGGCGTCTATCTGGAGGGCGGTTACAAGCTCGATTACCTGGCCCTGGATAAGACCGGCACCATCACCCACGGCAAACCGGTACAGACCGATTATCTGTCCCTCGACCCGACTACCGATGAAACCGCGCCAGCTATTGCCGCAGCGCTGGCCGGCCGTTCCGATCACCCGGTGTCGCTGGCTATCGCCAACGCCGCTGTGGATAAACAACTGGCGCCGTGGGTTGTGGATAACTTCGAGGCTTTGGCCGGTCGCGGTGTGCGCGGTGAAATCGATGGTCAGGTCTATTACCTGGGCAACCATCGTCTGGTGGAAGAGCTGAACCTCTGCTCGCCAGCGCTGGAAGAAAAACTGTTCGCCCTGGAGAAACAGGGAAAATCGGTGGTGCTGCTGCTCGACAAGTCTGGCCCCTTGGCGCTGTTTGCCGTGGCGGACACAGTGAAAGAGTCCAGCCGTGAAGCGATTCAACAGCTTCACGATCTCGGCATCAAAACCCTGATGCTGACCGGCGACAACGTCCACACCGCCCAGGCGATTGCCGCGCAAGTCGGGATCGACGAAGCCAAGGGCGACCTGCTGCCGACCGACAAACTGCAAGCCATCGAAGCCCTTTATGCGAAAGGACATAACGTCGGGATGGTCGGCGTCGGCATCAACGACGCCCCGGCATTGGCCCGGGCTGAGATCGGTTTTGCCATGGCCGCCGCAGGCACCGATACCGCCATCGAGACGGCTGATGTCGCCCTGATGGACGACGATCTGCGCAAAATCCCTGCGTTCATCCGACTGTCGCGTCAGACCTCAAGCATCCTGAAACAGAACATCGCCCTCGCTTTGGTCATCAAGGCTATCTTTCTTGGGGTAACCTTCGCCGGGATCGCCACCATGTGGATGGCGGTGTTCGCCGACATGGGCGTCAGCCTGTTGGTGGTGTTCAACGGTTTGCGCCTGTTGCGCAAATAAGCGATGAGGAACGGGTGTGCTGAGTGCCGAGCTGAAGGCGTTTTACATGGTGGCCCGCTTGGGCAGCATTACCCTGGCGGCCAAGAAGCTCGGCCTGAGCCAACCCACCGTGACGACCCAGATTCGGCATCTGGAAAGCCAATACTCGGTTGAGCTGTTCTACCGTGGCGGTCGCCGCCTCAGCGTCAGCGATGAAGGCGCGCGGCTGCTGCCGATGGTCAAGGCGCTGTTGCAGCAGGAAGCCGACATCGAGTTTTTCCTGCGCAACAGCGGGCAGGTCCAGGGCACGTTGCGCATCGCCGCCACCGCTCCGTATTACATCCTCGATCTGGTGAAGACCTTTCGCGAGCGTTTGCCGCAGGTGGAAGTGTCGGTGGAAATCGGCAACTCCCAACAAGTGCTCGAAGCGCTGGAGGATTACCGGGTCGATGTCGCCGCGTCTTCGCAGTTGCTGGACGATGCGCGGCTGATTCGCCGAGTGCTCGGCAGCGATCCGCTGGTGCTGGCGGTACATCGTAATCATCCGTTGGCAGTACACGATCATGTGCCGCTCAGCGCGTTGGCGGGGCATACCTTGTTGATGCGTGAGTCGGGCTCGACCACTCGGCGGCTGACTGAAGAGTTACTGGCCAGCGCCGGGGTGAGTTTCGGGCCGCTGCTGGAGATTGGTAGCCGTGAGTCGATCCGTGAAGCGGTGCTGCGCAATATCGGCATCAGCATCATCGCCCGGCAGGAAGTGCCGCATGACCCGCAATTGCGGGTGCTGACCATCGAGAATGCGCCGCAGATTCCGGAGTACTTGTACTGCCTCAAGGAGCGAAAGGGCGCGCGGTTGCCGGCGGCGTTTCTGGGGTTGGCGCAGGAAATGGCCCCCGCCTAGATTCCTGTGGCGAGGGGGCTTGCCCCCGTTCGGCTGCGCAGCAGTCGTAAACCCATTAAATGCGGTATGCCTGAAAAAACACCCTCGCAGTTTTGGGGCCGCTTCGCGACCCAACGGGGGCAAGCCCCCTCGCCACAATTTCATCTGGCATAAGGCTGTGGATTTCTCTCAACCCAAATCCCCGAATACCACTATCGGCCGTTTTTGCCTCGTTGCCACATGACGGACGCATTACAAACCTAGGATGGCCCTCATCTGCTTGATGAGGTCTGTCCATGAACCACTCGATCACAACTGCCCTGACCAACCCCGGCGCACCCATGAAAGTGCGCGGCGTGCAGAAACGCTTCGGCGCCTTCACCGCGCTGGATAACGTTTCCCTCGACGTGGCGGCCGGTGAGCTGGTGTGTCTGCTGGGCCCGTCGGGTTGTGGCAAAACCACCTTGCTGCGTTGCATTGCCGGTCTGGAGAAGCAGGACAGCGGCGAGTTGTACCTGGGTGATCGCGACGTTTCCCACCTGGCGCCGCAAGCCCGGGACTACGGCATTCTGTTCCAGTCCTACGCGCTGTTCCCCAATCTGACCGTCGAAGCGAACATTGCCTACGGCCTCGCCGGCAGTGGTCGCGATGAAGTGCGCAAGCGTGTCGGTCAGATGCTGGAACTGGTCGGCCTGCTCGGCAGTGAGAAAAAGTACCCCGGCCAATTGTCCGGCGGCCAACAGCAGCGCGTCGCACTGGCCCGAGCCTTGGCTCCGGCGCCTTCGTTGTTGCTGCTCGACGAACCGATGTCGGCACTCGACGCGCGAGTCCGCGAGCACCTGTGCACCGAGCTGCGCCAATTGCAGCGCAACCTCGGCGTCACGACCCTGATGGTCACGCACAATCAGGACGAGGCCATGCTGATGGCCGATCGCATCGCCGTGATGAACAACGGCAGAGTCGAGCAGTACGCCACGCCGCAGGAAATCTACGACTGTCCGGCCACGCCGTTTGTGGCGGAGTTCGTTGGTCAGGGCAACTGGCTGCCGTTCCGCCGCAGCAGCGACAGCCACGCCCAGGTCGGCGGGATGAACATGCGCCTGGCCGAAGGCAGTGCGAAAACCGCGTCCGGCCGTTTGTTCTGCCGCCCGGAGGCGATCAACGTCAACCCGCCGGTGCACGAAGAAAACCTGTTCCCGGCCAAGGTTCGTGAAATCACCTTCCTCGGCAATCGCTGCCGCATGAGTTTCGAACTCGACCAACTGCCGGGCCATCCGCTGCTGGCCGAACTTGCCCCGGAGGCCATGCCGCGCCTCGGTGCCCAGCACATCATGGTCGCCTTGCCACCGCGTAGCCTGCAGGTGTTTGCCTGATGGGCGCGAACCTCGCGCTGCCGATACCGCACAAGCAGGTTCGGCAGACCTCCCGTGCCGAGATCGGCGACCGGGTGTTCGTGGTCGGCGGCAAAGTGCTGTTGCTGGTCTTGCTCGGTGTCGCGGTGTTGATGCCGTTGCTGGCGATCTTCTGGCGCGGTTTCAGCGCTGAAGCCGGGCAGGGCGGTGGTCTGGTGGCTGCCCGTGAATTGGTGACCAGCGCGAATTTCCATTGGTTGCTCGGCAACAGTCTGAAAGTTTCCCTCAGCGTCGCGGCCATCGTCGTACCGCTGGCTTACCTGTTTGCCTACGCCCTGCAACGTACGTTGATTCCGGGCAAAGGTATCTGGCGCGGGATGTCTCTGTTGCCGCTGATGGCGCCGTCGATGCTGCCGGGGATTGCACTGGTTTACCTGTTCGGTAACCAGGGCATGTTGCGCGGTTTGCTCTCGGACAATATCTACGGTTTCTGGGGGATTGTTCTCGGTGAGGTGATCTACACCTTCCCACACGCCTTGATGATTCTTCTGTCGGCGCTGTCCCTGGCGGATGCGCGACTGTTCGATGCCGCTTCAAGCATGGGCGCCAGTCCGGCGAAAGCCTTTCGCAGCATCACCTGGCCGGCGACGCGTCAGGCGGTGTTCGCGGCGTTCTGCCTCGTCTTCACCCTGAC
This sequence comes from Pseudomonas sp. 10S4, assembly GCF_034344865.1. Taxonomy (NCBI): domain Bacteria; kingdom Pseudomonadati; phylum Pseudomonadota; class Gammaproteobacteria; order Pseudomonadales; family Pseudomonadaceae; genus Pseudomonas; species Pseudomonas sp. 10S4. Next base: position 1,367,760 of record NZ_CP133774.1, on the reverse strand, counting down.
CATCACCGACTTCGGCGTGCCCGTAGTGGTTGGCGGCGACTATCAAGTGCTGGCGCTGGAAGCCTACAAAGCCGTGGTCGGCCAGCAACAGTTCGGTCGTGGCGCGTTGATCGGCATGGTTCTGCTGCTGCCGGCGCTATTCAGTTTCGGGGTCGACGCCTGGCTGCGTCGGCGTCACGGCGATTCCATGAGCGGTCGGGCGCAAGTGTTCAAACCGGCGCCATCGAAGCTGCGGGACGGCTGCTACCTGGCCGTTGTGCTGCTGATCTGCGCGGTGTTGCTGTTGGTGTTCGGCATGGCGGTGTACTCGTCGCTGGTGAAATTCTGGCCGTACAACCTGTCGCTGTCGCTCAACCATTACCAGTTCAACGACACCGCAGGCGGTGGCTGGCTGGCCTACGGCAACAGCGTGAAGATGGCCCTGTGCACGGCGTTGATCGGCAGCGTGCTGATTTTCACCGGCGCCTACCTGATGGAAAAAACCAAAGGCCAGCGCGGATTGAATCTGACCCTGCGCATGCTCAGTTTCGTACCGATGGCGGTGCCGGGTCTGGTGTTGGGCCTGGGTTACGTCTTCTTCTTCAACCTCAACGGCAACCCGCTGCATGTGCTCTACGGGACCATGACCCTGCTGGTGGTCTGCACCATTGCTCACTATTTGACCACCGCGCAAATGACCGCCACCACTGCGCTGCGCCAACTCGACGCCGAGTTCGAGGCCGCCGCGCTGTCGCTCAAGGCGCCGCTGTATCGGCATTACCTGCGGGTCACCGTGCCGATCTGCCTGCCGGCGCTGCTGGACATCGTGCGCTACCTGTTCGTCTCGGCGATGACCACCGTCTCGGCAGCGATCTTCCTCTACAGCCCCGACACCATCCTTGCGGCGGTGGCGGTGCTGAACATGGACGACGCCGGCAACGTCGGTGGCGCGGCGGCGATGTCGACTTTGATTCTGTTCACTTCGGCGGGCGTGTCCCTGCTGCTGGCCTGGGCTTCGCGCGGTTTGCTGCGCCGCTCCCAGGCCTGGCGGCAGACCGCGCCTAGCCATTGATTTTCAATCCCGCAAACCTCAACTCAAACAGGAAAAGATCATGTTCAAGCCCCTGGCCCTGGCCGCTGCTGTCCTCACCGCTTTCAGCCTGAACGCCTTTGCGGCGAAAACCGAGTTGACGGTGTACACCGCCCTCGAAGCCGAACAACTGACGGCCTATAAGGCTGCCTTCGAAAAGGCCAACCCGGACGTCGAGATCAAGTGGGTGCGTGACTCCACCGGGATCATCACCGCCAAACTGCTGGCCGAAAAAGCCCGGCCACAAGCCGACGCAGTCTGGGGCCTGGCGGCGTCGAGCCTGGCGATCCTTGATCAGCAAGGCATGCTGCAAAGCTATGCGCCAAAGGATTTGGCCAAGATCGGCGGCAACTACCGCGACGCCGCCAACCCGCCAGCCTGGGTCGGCATGGACGTCTGGGCCGCGACCATTTGCTTCAACACTGTCGAAGCCGAAAAGCAGGGCCTGAGCAAACCCGTGAGCTGGCAAGACCTGACCAAGCCTGAGTACAAAGGCAAGATCGTCATGCCTAACCCGGCCTCGTCCGGCACCGGTTTCCTTGATGTCAGCGCCTGGCTGCAAACCTTCGGCGAGAAGCAGGGTTGGGCGTACATGGACGGCTTGCACCAGAACATCGGCCAGTACGTTCACTCCGGTTCCAAGCCTTGCAAACTGGCGGCTTCCGGCGAATTCCCGATTGGTATTTCCTTCGAATACCCGGCCGTCCAGCTGAAACGCCAGGGCGCGCCGCTGGACATCATCCTGCCGAAAGAAGGCCTGGGCTGGGAGATCGAAGCGACCGCCGTAATCAAGGGCACGGCCCATGAAGAAGCGGCGAAGAAACTGGCGGACTTCTCGGCCAGCCCGGCGGCGATGGAGTTGTACAAAGAGAACTTCGCGGTCCTCGCGCAACCGGGTATTGCCAAGCCGCAGACCGAATTGCCCGCGGATTACGAGCAGCGTTTGATCAAGAACGACTTTGCCTGGGCCTCGAAGAATCGCGACGAGATCTTGACCGAGTGGCGTAAGCGCTATGACGGCAAGTCCGAGAAGGTCGTTGCCAAGTAAGATCTCTATCGGCTGATACGGCCTCATCGCGAGCAAGCTCGCTCCCACAGTTGACCGCGTTCCAATGTGGGAGCGAGCTTGCTCGCGATGGCGGTCTGTCATTCAGGACAAAACCCAATGACACAACACAACGACATGCTGATCGTCGGCGCCGGCATTCTGGGCCTGTCTCACGCCTACGCCGCCGCCCGACGCGGCCTCAAAGTCACTGTTTTCGAACGCAGCGAAACCCCGCTCGGCGCCTCGGTCCGCAACTTCGGCCAAGCCCTGGTCACCGGCCAACCGCCAGGCCCGATGCTCGAACTGGCCAAGGCCAGTCGCGAGATTTGGGGCCAATGGGCACAGCTGGCCGGCCTGCAACTCAAGCGCAACGGCTCGTACCTGTTTGCCCGCACCGAAGCTGAAGAACATCTGCTGCAAGCCTTTTGCAACGGCCGCGCCGTGGAGCACAACTACAACGTCGAGTTGCTGCGTGGCGCGGCATTGCGGGACTTGTACGGCGGCCAGTTCAGCCATCACCGCGCCGCGCTGCACGGCAAGGACGATCAGCAACTGTATTCGCGCGAAGCAATTCCAGCGCTGATCGACTACCTGCGCCGCGAATTGGGCGTCGAGTTTCACTTCTCCACCCTGGTGCGCGACATTGAGCCCGGCCGCTTGCACAGCACTGCCGGCAGCTTCTTTGCCGAGCAGATCATCGTCTGCTCCGGTCACGACTATCAGACCTTGCTGGCTGAGTCGATTGCCGCGCTCAACCCGCAAATCTGTCGTCTGCAAATGCTTCGCGCCCGGCCGCAGATCAACCTGAATCTGCAACACGCACTGCTCACCGGATTGAGTTGCGTGCATTACGGCGCGTTTGCCGACCTGCCGGAAGCTGCGGCGGTGCAAGCACAGATCCTGCGGGACGCGCCGCACTTGCAGGAGAACGGCATTCACCTGCTGATCAGCCCGACGCCTCACGGCGAACTGATCATCGGCGATTCCCACCATTACGGCAGCGACCCTTCACCGTTCAACGCCGAGCAGGTGGACGACTGGATGATCGAGCTCGGGGAGCAGACCCTGGGCTGCAAAGTGCAAGTGGTCGAGCGCTGGCAGGGTGTCTATGGTTCACGGGGACCGGGGCCGTTCTCGTTCCTGCGCCCGGCGAAAGGTTTGGGCGTGGCGTTGATGCACACTGGCGTCGGCATGAGCGTCGGGCCGGCGATGGCCGAACGTAACGTCGCACTGTTGTTGGGAGAGGATTGATGGAGCGCCATGAACAAGTGATCGCCGAAGTCTTCGCGCTGTACGAGCGCTTTGGCGACAGCGACTACATCGGTGAGCCGGTGTCGCAGATCGAGCACATGTCCCAGGCCGCCGAACTGGCCATGGCCGAAGGCTTCGACGATGAAGTGGTGTTGGCGGCGTTCTTTCACGATATCGGGCATGTCTGTGCTGAAGATGCCGAGAACATGGGCGGGTTTGGCGTGGTCAGTCATGAGCGTTTGGGCGCGGATTATTTGCGTCGGGCTGGCTTCAGCGAGCGCATGGCGCGGCTGGTGGAATACCACGTTCAAGCCAAGCGTTATCTGACGCTCAAGGAGCCGGGGTACTACGAGCGTTTGAGCGAAGCCAGTCGCCGGACACTGGAATATCAGGGTGGGGTGATGACGGTGGCCGAGGCTGAGGCGTTTGAGCGTGATCCGTTGTGTGCGGTCAGTTTGCGGATGCGGCAGTGGGATGAACTGGCAAAGGAAGAGTGGGTGCCGGTGATGGACCTTGGCGTCTTGAAGGAAAAGGCGTTGCGGCTATTGGTTGCGTAGGGCCCCAAGACCGAGGTGCGGCCTTCGCGAGCAAGCCCGCTCCCACATTGGAATGCGTTCCCCTGTGGGAGCGCGCTTGCTCGCGAAGGGGCCGGTTCGAGCACCGCAGATCTAAAGCTGCTGCGCCAACACCTCAACCTGCTCCTGCCTTTCCCCCTGACTTAACTTCGCCTGCGGATTAAGCGACGACCATTGCGGATGCGCCCGAGCCTTGTTCAGGGCTTCGGGCAGTTTGCCTTCGCGCCAGGTTTTGTCCTGCGGTGTGGCGACCTGGATGCTGTCCATCGCCGCATGTCCGCGCTGGTTCAGGGCTTGTACCAACTGCCGCTGACGCAACGCCAGCAACCGCAACACGCTGTCGTCGACAGTCAGCTCCCGCCGCCCCTTGATCTTGCCCAGCAACCGGCCGCCATAACTGCGCGCGGTTTGCAGGGCGCCGCCGGCAATCGCACCGGCCAGTGCTGCTGCGCCGAGGGTCAGGCCGCCGACTAGCAGGTCCACGCCAGCTCCCGCCGCCGCGCCGGCCGCGATGCCACTGCCAACCCGCACCCCCAATTGCTTGAGTGTTTCCGGGTTGAACAAGTCATCACCCCAACGGCCATCGAGCAGCGGCAAGTCACTGGCCGCCGCGTCCTGTGGGCGGAACGCGTAGAGCTTGAGCAACGCTTCGACGCAACGTTGTTCCCGTTGTCGAACGGCTTTGCGCAATTCGTTGATTGCTTGTTGTTCCAGCTCAGGTTTACTCGCCACGCTGCGCCGGCACGCGGCGCAATCGATCAATAATTCGGCAATCAGCCGCGCTGCACTCTGCTGGCGAGCCAGGCGTTGAGCCTGTTGATCGGCGATCAGCCGTTCAAGCTGCTCGCGGGAGTGTTCCAGCAACAGTGCGAGGCTTTCATAGAGTCTGCGTTCGCCATCTTCTGGTGGAGCGACGCTGTCGAAACGCACCAACGCATGCAAACCCAGCCGCGCCAGAGCCTCGCGCCAATCCGGTTCGCGATGGTTGGCGCTGCTGACGAAATTCAGCACCGGCAGCAACGGTTTGCCGCAACTGGCCAACACTTCCAGTTCGTCGCGGTACTTGGCCAGCACCGGTTCCCGGGCGTCGATCACATAGAGTCCGGCGTCCGAGGCCAGCAGTTGGCGCAGCACCTTGGCCTCTTGTTCGAACCGCTGTCGGGCCTCGCTGCCCTCGAGGAATCGCGCCAGGCGTGCCGGGCCGTCGAGGCGTTCGCCGGGGCGTTCCAGGCGTTCGAGGTAGTCGAGCAGGGCGATGGCGTCTTCCAGGCCGGGCGTGTCGTAGAGGTCGAGCAGCGGCTCACCGTCCACCGACAACCGCGCGCCTTCGACGTGGCGGGTGGTGCTGGGCCGATGGGACACTTCACCGAAACCGACGTCCCGGGTCAGGGTGCGCAGCAATGAGGTTTTGCCGACGTTGGTGTGGCCGACGACGGCGAGCTTCAACGGCTTAGTCATGGCCGGTCTCCAGCCAGTTCATGGGCGCGCAATCGGCGAACGGCAGTTCAAGCTGTTGCAACGCCGTATGCCAGTCACCGAGTCGCTCGGCATCCAGCGCTTCGCCGGGCGGCGCTTGCAGCAGCCAGACGCGGGTGGCGCTGGCGTTGCGCGCCAGTTCGGCGATCAACGCCAGGCTGCCGCGATCCGGTGAACGGCGCGGGTCGCAGGCAATCAACAGGCGAGCCGGGGGAAAGCGGCTGAGCTGTTCGAGGAGTTTGTTGCGCGACTCGCGGCTGTCGAGGATGCCGGCATCGCTCACGGTTTTTGGTAGTTGCGGCGGCCATGGGCGTTGACCGTCCAGTTCGATGGCCACCAGCAGCGCGCCATCGCTGTGCAATTCGCTGACGCTGCTTTCGACGCGGTGAAGTTGATCCGGGGCGGCATCGCTGATGCCCAAGCGTTCGCTGGTGGGCATCAGGCGTTCGCGTAATTGAGCGTAGCCGGGCAGGTTCAAATCCAGACGCAAGGCAGCCTGGCCGGTTTTCCAGCGCCACAGGCAAAACAGCGCCAGCAGCAGGCGCGGCACCACGCCGTAAACCACCAAGACGCCGACCAGCCAGGTTGCCCAGGCCTGACGGGCGCTTTCGATGTTGAGCGCGGTGTCGCCGCTGGCGCGGATCATCTCCACGGTCGGCACGTTGAAGCCGAGCAAGGCCGGCAGGGTGCCGAGGGTTTGGGTCATGGCGACAAAGGTGTCGGCGCTGAGCAGGGTGGTTTCCCAGACAAAGCCGTAACGCCGGGTCGCCATCAGCGTCAGCAGAATCGCCAGGGCACTGAGCATCGCCAGCAACCACAAACTGTTGACCAGCACGCCGACGATGCCCGCGATTGAGTTTGTGCCGTTGCAGCAACAGCAGCAGGGCCGGGGCCAGTTGTGCGGCTTTGGCGTCGCGGGCGAGTTTTTCGCTGAGCCACAGCCACAGTCGTCCGAGAGTAGCGCCGTGTTCACCGGCAAATACCAGGCCCAAGGCCCAGCTCAGTAGAAGAATCAGGTTCAGCCCGAGCAGGCTGCCCAAGGCCCAGAACACATTCACCGCAATTTGCCCATCGCTTAGCGCCGCAAACGCGAGGCCGGCGCCGCTGACCACGGCCACTATGACGAGCACCAACAACGCCAGTCGTGCACCTTGCAGCCAGTGGGTGAGCGCGTTGGTCAGCCCATCGCGTTCGGCCAGCCACAGGGCGCGGCGTTGAATCCGTGTCGGCAGGTCGCCGCCAGCCGTGCGGGCCAGTCGGTTGGCTTCCAGGTCATCCAGTGGCCCGGCATGTTCTTCGCGCAAACGGATGGTTTCCGTCAGCCAGAGGTTAGTCAGTTCAGTCACGCGGCATCCCGTCGCTTAAATGAACGGTGAGCATAACCGCTGTGGCGCTTATCCGGGAAAGGGAGGCTCTGGTATCCTCGCCGGCATGACTAAATCACTCCCCCTTAGCCTGATCGCAGCCCTCGGTGAAAACCGTGTGATCGGCGTCGACAACAGCATGCCCTGGCACTTGCCGGGGGACTTCAAATACTTCAAGGCCACCACCTTGGGCAAGCCGATCATCATGGGGCGCAAGACCTGGGATTCCCTCGGTCGTCCGCTGCCGGGCCGGTTGAACATCGTGGTCAGCCGTCAGGCGGATCTGGTGTTGGCGGGCGCGGAGGTTTATCCGTCGCTGGAGGCTGCGGTTGTTCGCGCTGAAGAGTGGGCGAAGGAGCAGGGCATCGATGAGCTGATGCTGATTGGCGGGGCGCAGTTGTATGCCCAAGGCTTGGCACAGGCCGATCGGCTGTACCTGACGCGTGTCGCGCTGAGCCCGGAAGGGGATGCGTGGTTTCCGGAGTTTGATTTGAACCAGTGGAAACTGGTGTCGAATGTGCCGAATCCGGCGGAAGGGGATAAGCCGGCGTACGCATTTGAAATTTGGGAAAAAGCCTAAAAGCATCGCGAGCAAGCTCGCTCCCACATTGGATGTGTGATCGACACACCCTGTGGGAGCGAGCTTGCTCGCGATAGCGGTCTGTCAGGCGCTGATCAAGCCTGAGCCAACTCCGCATGCTCATCCGCATCCAGCAGCTCTTTATCCGTCTGCTGCATGATCTGGCTGGTAATCGCCCCCGCCGTAATCGAACCGCTGACGTTCAACGCCGTACGGCCCATGTCGATCAGCGGCTCGACCGAAATCAGCAACGCCACCAGTGACACCGGCAAGCCCATGGCCGGCAGCACAATCAACGCGGCAAACGTCGCGCCGCCACCGACCCCGGCCACACCGGCCGAACTCAGGGTCACAATCGCCACCAGCGTCGCGATCCACAGCGGGTCGAGCGGGTTGATGCCCACGGTCGGCGCGACCATCACCGCCAACATCGCCGGATACAGACCGGCACAACCGTTCTGGCCAATGGTCGCGCCGAACGAAGCGGCGAAACTGGCGATGGACTGCGGGATGCCCAGGCGACGGGTCTGCGCTTCGATGCTCAGCGGAATGCTCGCTGCGCTGGAGCGGCTGGTGAAGGCAAAGGTCAGCACCGGCCAGATCTTGCGGAAGAAACGCAGCGGGTTGATCCCGGCCGCCGACACCAGCAGGCCATGGATCACGAACATCAGGCCCAGGCCGATGTAGGACACCACCACGAAACTACCGAGCTTGATGATGTCTTGCAGGTTGGAGCCGGCGACCACTTTGGTCATCAGCGCCAAAACGCCGTACGGGGTCAGCTTCATCACCAGACGCACCAAACGCATCACCCAGGCTTGCAGGGTGTCGATGGCGTTGATCACTTTCTGACCTTTCTCGACGTCGTCTTTCAGCAGCTGCAGCGCCGCGACCCCGAGGAACGCAGCGAAGATCACCACGCTAATGATCGACGTCGGCTTGGCGCGGGCCAGGTCGGCGAACGGGTTCTGCGGGATGAACGACAGCAGCAACTGCGGCACATTCAGGTCAGCGACCTTGCCGGCGTAGTCGGTCTGGATGGTTTGCAGACGGGCCATTTCCTGAGTGCCGGCCACCAAGCCATCGGCGGTCAGGCCGAACAGGTTGGTCAGGCCGATACCGATCAGCGCCGCGATGGCGGTGGTGAACAGCAGCGTGCCGATGGTCAGGAAGCTGATTTTGCCCAGCGACGAGGCGTTGTGCAGACGGGCCACAGCGCTGAGGATCGAGGCGAACACCAGCGGGATCACGATCATTTGCAGCAACTGCACGTAACCGTTACCGACCAGATCGAACCAGCCGATCGAGGCTTTCAGCACCGGGTTGCCGTCACCGTAAATGGCGTGCAACGCCACGCCGAATGCCACACCCAATGCCAGTGCGAGCAGGACTTTTTGGCCAGGCTCCAGGAGGTGTGACGGGTTTGCACCAGGCCGAAGAGCAGGGCGAGGAACACCAGCAGATTGAGAATCAGCGGCAGATTCATAAAGACTCCGATAAGGCTTGTGCCAACTGCCTTCCAGGGCAGCTGCGAACCGGCAAGCCTAACAGCTTGATATCTAATGAATTAATATCAAAAACAGAGGTGGACTGTCGTTTTTGGAATAAGCCAGTGCCGCTCTGGGGAATGCGCCTGACGGAATCAGGACGTAAGCGGTCGCGGGCGGACGAGAACGGTCACACTTTTTTGTTAGCGTCGATCTCTTTGAATCAGGGTCTCTCTACAAGGAAGCATGCAGATGAAGTTCGCACCGAAAATGCTGGCTGTCGCACTGGGTTTAGGATTGGGCTTGAGCCTTGCGGGCCAGGCGTTCGCGACTGACCTGAAACACTGGCCAGCCGATCAGGCCAAGGCACTGGACGCGATGATCGCGGCCAATGCCAACAAAGGTAACTTCGCGGTGTTCGACATGGACAACACCAGTTACCGCTACGACCTCGAAGAGTCGTTGCTGCCGTTCCTGGAAAACAAGGGCCTGATCACCCGCGAGACCCTCGATCCCTCCCTGAAACTGATTCCGTTCAAGGACACCGCCGACCATAAGGAAAGCCTGTTCAGTTACTACTATCGCCTCTGTGAAATCGACGACATGGTTTGCTATCCATGGGTCGCCCAAGTGTTCGCAGGCTTCACCCTTCAAGAGCTCAAGGGTTATGTCGATGAGCTGATGGCGTCCGGCAAACCGGTGCCGAGCACGTATTACGACGGCGATGTGGTCAAGAACATCGACGTCCAGCCACCGAAAGTCTTCACCGGCCAGGCCGAGCTTTACAACAAGCTGATGGAGAACGGCATCGAGGTCTACGTGATGACCGCCGCCTCCGAGGAACTGGTGCGCATGGTCGCGGCCGATCCGAAATACGGCTACAACGTCAAACCGCAGAACGTGATCGGCGTGAGCACGCTGCTCAAGGACCGCAAGACTGGCGAACTGACCACCGCGCGCAAACAGATCACCGCCGGCAAGTATGACGAGAAGGCCAACCTCGGCCTGGAACTGACGCCATACCTGTGGACACCGGCAACCTGGATGGCCGGCAAGCAAGCGGCGATCCTGACCTACATCGACGAGTGGAAAAAACCGGTGCTGGTGGGTGGCGATACACCGACCAGTGACGGCTACATGCTGTTTCACAGCGTCGACGTGGCCAAGGGTGGCATCCACTTGTGGGTCAACCGCAAAGACAAATACATGACTCAGCTCAACGGCATGATGGCCAAGCACGCTGCGGCTCAGGCGAAAGAAGGCTTGCCGGTGACGGCGGACAAGAACTGGGTGATCGTCAAGCCTGAAGAGATTCAGTAAGACGGGCTCGCTTCCACAAGATTTGTGTAAGGCCACAATATTGTGATCGACACAAATCCTCTGTGGGAGCGGGCTTGCTCGCGAAAGCGGTGTGTCAGGCAACAGTGATATTGACTGACACTCCCTCTTCGCGAGCAAGCCCGCTCCCACATCTATGGTTCCCCCTTTTCTGCAATACTGTTTTTGATGATGTGTTTGGCTTGCTTTCATCTATCCGGCGTCTGAGTGGAGGTTGGTCCATTCGCGCCTTGATGAGAATCGATGCCCGGCGATCCTAATTACTTGGACGGCCTTTCAGCCGTGTGGGAGCTCAGGGTTTTCGTCAGGCCGGTTGGCCGTTCACGTCATCTGTTATCCAGCATCGCAAACCAGGTGGGTGGTGCTCGGGTGACAGCGGGGTCAGGCGTTCATCGCGCCTGGCCCCGCATCGAATTCGGTGTGGTGTGCTGCAATCGCCCAGGCGATTCTCGCCAGTTTGTTGGCCAGTGCGCAGACCACATGATTGGAGTGATGGTTGTCCCATAGCCGTCGGACCCAGTCCGCCAGCGCTCCTTTCTGTCGATCCAACTGCATCAGATAGACGCGGGCACACTGGATCAGCAGACGTCTCTGGTTTCGGTCACCCCGCTTGCTGATGCCTAAAAGTACGGTTTTTCCGCCCGTGGAGTGTTGTTTGGGCACTAGCCCGATCGAGGCCGAATAGCCTCGGCCGCACTTGAACTGTTTGCCATCGCCCAACTCGGCAGCCAGGACGCTGGAGGTGATCGGGCCGACACACGGCATCGTCATCAAGCGAACAGCCAGATCATCTTCAGCGGCTTGGCACTCCACTTCCTTATCCAAAGCCTTGACCTGCTCGTGCAAGTAATTGAAGTGCTCACGCAGCCTGGTCAGTAGTTTTTTGATGGAATCGGGAAGTGGATGTGCTTCAAGCAGCGCTGGAAGATCTTTGATGGACTTGAAGCCTGGGGCCAAGCTGATTCCGACTTCCAGGAGGGCTGCGTGAATCCGATTGACGGTAGCAGTACGTTCTTTGATGAACGAATCACGTGTCGAGTTGAGCATGGCCAGCGCCTGCTGAGCCTGATTCTTGGGCGGCACAAAGCGCATTGTTGGACGAGTTGCAGCCTCGCAGATCGCTTCGGCATCAGCGAAGTCGTTCTTGTTGCTTTTCACATACGGACGCACGAGATGCGGAGCAATGAGTTTGGGTATATGCCCCAGTCTTGAGACTTCCTGCGCCATGAAGTGGGCTCCGCCGCAAGCTTCCATCGCAACGGTGCAGGGTTCGAGATTGGCCAGATGCTGGATGAGCGCCGCCCGATTAAACTTTTTGCGGTAAAGCTCATGACCACGATCATCTTGTGCATGCAGATGAAAGGTGTGTTTTCCCAGATCGATGGCGACAATAGCTACTTTGTTCATGGCAACGGTCTCCGATGAGCCCCCTGTGAAAGCTTAGTGGGTGATCACAGGGGGCGGCGGGGGAGCCATTTCATTACTTGACCGAGTTGAACGCAAAAAAATGCCCCGCACTTGGCGGGGCATTTTTTTGTTCGACGGTTAAGCCTTACAGCCCGTCGAGCATCGCCTTGTTACGCACAGCACCCTTGTCAGCGCTGGTGGCCAGCAGGGCGTAGGCTTTCAGCGCGGTGGTCACTTTACGTGGACGTTTCTCTACCGGTTTCCAGCCTTTCTGGTCTTGCTCGACCCGGCGTGCCGCCAGTTCTTCATCGCTGATCAACAGGTTGATCGAGCGGTTCGGAATGTCAATCAGCACTTTGTCGCCGTCCTGCACCAGACCAATCGCACCGCCAGCAGCGGCTTCTGGCGAAGCGTGACCGATGGACAGACCCGAGGTGCCGCCGGAGAAACGACCGTCGGTGAGCAGCGCGCAGGCTTTGCCCAGGCCTTTGGATTTCAGGTAGGACGTCGGGTACAGCATTTCCTGCATGCCCGGGCCGCCTTTCGGACCTTCGTAACGAATGATCACGATGTCGCCGGCCTTCACTTCGTCAGCGAGGATGCCGCGTACGGCGCTGTCCTGGCTTTCGAAGATCTTCGCGTTGCCTTCGAAGACGTGGATCGACTCGTCGACGCCGGCGGTTTTCACCACGCAACCGTCCAGGGCGATGTTGCCGTACAGAACGGCGAGGCCGCCCTCTTGCGAATAAGCGTGCTCGACACTGCGGATGCAGCCGTTTTCACGGTCGTCGTCCAGGGTTTCCCAACGGGTCGACTGGCTGAACGCGGTTTGCGTCGGAATACCCGCAGGGCCGGCCTTGAAGAAGTGATGTACGGCTTCGTCGGTGGTCTGGGTGATGTCCCACTTGGCGATGCCTTCAGCCATGCTCTTGCTGTGCACGGTCGGCAGCTCGGTGTGCAGCAGGCCGCCACGAGCCAGCGAGCCGAGGATGCTGAAGATGCCACCGGCGCGGTGTACGTCTTCCATGTGGTACTTCTGGATATTCGGCGCGACTTTGCACAGTTGCGGCACGTGGCGGGAGAGGCGGTCGATGTCCTTCAGGTCGAAGTCGATCTCGGCTTCCTGGGCGGCGGCCAGCAAGTGCAGGATGGTGTTGGTGGAACCGCCCATGGCGATGTCCAGCGTCATGGCGTTTTCGAACGCCTTGAAGTTGGCGATGTTGCGCGGCAATACCGACTCATCGTTGTCGCCGTAGTAACGCTTGCACAGATCGACGATGGTGCGGCCGGCTTGCAGGAACAATTGCTCGCGGTCGCTGTGGGTGGCCAGGGTCGAACCGTTGCCCGGCAATGCCAGGCCCAGGGCTTCAACCAGGCAGTTCATCGAATTGGCGGTGAACATGCCGGAGCACGAACCGCAGGTCGGGCAAGCGCTGCGCTCGTACTCAGCGACTTTCTCGTCAGAAGCGCTGGAGTCGGCGGCGATCACCATGGCATCGACCAGGTCGAGACCGTGGCTGGCCAGTTTAGTCTTGCCGGCTTCCATCGGACCGCCGGAAACGAAGATCACCGGAATGTTCAGGCGCAGGGCGGCCATCAGCATGCCAGGGGTGATCTTGTCGCAGTTGGAGATGCAGACGATGGCGTCGGCGCAGTGGGCGTTGACCATGTATTCGACGGAGTCGGCGATGATCTCGCGGCTCGGCAGCGAATACAGCATGCCGTCGTGGCCCATGGCGATGCCGTCATCCACGGCGATGGTGTTGAATTCTTTGGCGACACCGCCGGCCCGTTCGATTTCGCGGGCGACCAGTTGGCCAAGGTCCTTGAGGTGGACGTGGCCCGGTACGAACTGGGTGAAGGAGTTGGCAATGGCGATGATCGGCTTCTTGAAGTCGTCATCTTTCATCCCGGTGGCGCGCCACAGTGCGCGGGCGCCGGCCATGTTGCGGCCGTGGGTGGATGTTTTCGAGCGGTAATCAGGCATGGAGCACTCCGGGCGGCTAATCAGGTATCAAAGGGGAGTGAGCTTCTATTGACGTCTGGAACACTCAGAAATGGCCGTGTGTCCGGAAGTTGCCGATGACTTTGCGGGATCGCCGCTTGCCTCAGCCTGAGCTCATAAACCCGCCGGGGGATGAATGGCGATGAATCCCGCGATTCTACACCGCTGGCGTCAAGAGGGAATGCCGGAAAGTGTTGATCCAGCGCTAACGCAACATGTGGGATGACGACCGGCAACGTTCACCCGGCGGTCAGTACCCGATGGCGTCGGGTAATCAGCGCATTGAGGCCTATACCGGTGGCGCTGAGAAGCAGAAAACTCAGTGCCAGGGTCGACTGCAGGTCGGTGGCACTCAGGTTGATCAAGGCGCTGATCAATCCGCCGAATATGAATATCAGGGTGTTCCCGGCCGCCGCAGATGTACCTGCCTTGTCCGGAAATACCTCCATGGCTTTGGAGGTGGCGATCGGGCGGGCGATGGTGGTGCCGGCGGTGCAGATGATCATCGGGATCAGGACGGTGAAGGTCGACAGCCCCAGCAACGTTGAAAGCATGAGCATCACCAGGCCCGAAAAGAGGATCAGGCCCAGGCCCGTGAGGATCTGCGTATTGGGTGCTATTCGGCCGCCGAGGAGTCGGGCGACGATGCCGCCGATGATGTACGCAAGGCCATAGAGCAACAGCGTCAGCGAAAACTCGTACGGCGAAAGCTGCAACTGGTCCATGAAGATCAGTGGCGAAATGACGATGAAAGAAAAATGGCAGGCAAAGGCAATCGCGGCGATCAACCAATACCCAAGAAACCCCGCATCGCGATAGACCAAACGGTATGACTGGACAATGCCCTGGCGCATGACATGGGTCGGGCGCTGGTTTTCAAGGAGGAAGCAGGCTTTCAGAAACACGGCACTGGCCAGGGCGATGAAGGCCACAAAGCTTCCGGGCCAGTCCAGGGCTTGTTGCAGCAGCGTCCCGGCCAGTGGCGAAATGGAAATGAAGATCCCGCTGGCAGTCACCATGAGAATCCTCAAGCGATCTCGCTCCTTGCCTTCGAACAGATCTTGAACCAAGGCTTGAGTGAGTACGAAACAACCGCAACCGATAGCCTGTATCACCCGGAACAGCAGGAACCAGGAGTACTCGGTGGAAAGCAGGCAACCTGCCGCGCCGATGATCGAGACCAGCATCCCGGCCAGCAGCAGCCCCTTGCGTCCGATGGTGTCCGACAGCGGCCCGATCAGCAGTTGAGACAGGGCGATGCCGACGGCGAACAGGCTGATTGAAAACGCAATGTCGGCCGAGGTGGTCTGAAAGTGTTCGGCCAGTGCTGGAAAAGAGGGCAACAAAACGTCCAGCGGAAAGACCCCGAGCAGCACCATGGTCATCAACAGGATGACCGCGGCACGACGTTTTTTGAGACTGACCGCAGATTTTCCTTCATCCATCGAGAAGTCCTGCCTGTGTGAAAAGTAGCTGGTTGCTGCGCAGGTCGAAGAACCCTGCGTTGCGCAATGCCTGGAGCGTAGCGCCAGCGCCTGAACGCGCACGCTGGACGACCGCCTGAATGCCTGTCAATCCGCCAAGGATGTCTGCAATGCAGGCTGCGCTCAGGCCCGCGCTGTGCAGGCTTTCCTTCAGCCATCGCTCATCGACTTCAAAGAACACCTGGATGATGTCCACCAACAGTCTGGCGGCGAACGTGCGCTGACTGCTGGTCAGGGTCAGCCACAGGTAGTGGAACACCTCTGAAAAATAGCGACTGTGGCGCGCCTCGTCCGTGAGGTGATCCCTGAGCATCTCCTGAACGCTGGTCACCAGCGACTCGCGGCAAACATCGAGCAGTTCCCTGGCGATAATCGTCTCCGACACAAAGCCGACCAGGAACCAGGCCAGTGCGCTGTGCCGGTCCGGGGTTTGGGCGAGCAGAGCGTTCAGCCGGGTGATCCGCTGGGGCATCACTGGACGCTGGGTGATGCCGTAAAAACGGGCAATCTGCTCGGCAAGGCTATTGGAGAACAATGCGTGGAAACCTTCGTCGGTATAGAGCTGCAACGCCGCCGTTTTCATCCGTTGCGGGATGTTGAGATCCAGTTCGCCATGAACGATGGTTTCTACCGCGCGGTTGACGATGCGATGTTCGAGCAGGGTGGTGTAGTCGAGGAAATACACCAGATGGTTGGCCGATAAGCGATGGAGCGTTGATTGGCCCGCCGCCTCGATGCTCGGGTGATTGAGGTAAGGCAGAAACGCCGGGGGAAACCAGTAGCGTGTTTGCAGTTGATGTTCCAGGTCAGCCGGCAATGCATAGGTGTGCTCACTGACGCGCACCGAAGCTCGGGTATTCCATTCACCCAAGGTGAAGCGCTGGGCCCTGGAATCGGGGAAAGGAGAGGCACTGGTCATTGCAGCGGGCCTTGATTGTCCAGCAGCGCTTTCAGCTCCTTGCACATCACTTGCCCGTCGCTCTGGCCGCAGCCGACAAAAAACAACGGTTGCTCTGCGCTGTCTTCGAGCCCCAGCAGCTTTTCGACCTGATCATCAGTCAGCGCCCCGGTAAGCCAGGTGCTCAAACCCAGTGCAGTGGCCACCAGTTGGAAGGTCTGGGAAATATGACCCGCCTCTACGTAAGCCATCCGGTAGGCCCGGGAGTGTTGATACTTCCACCACAACTTGTCGAAGCGCGCGCTGATGAACAGGCCGGCGGGCAGGTTGTTGATGAAGTGTTGCCCACACAGGAGCTGTCCAAGAGGCGAGCCTGGAAGTGTATTGACGAAGCTCAGCGCATGATCGGCCGGATGGTAGGCGTAGACCCCGGGCTCCAGGCCATCGACGTTTTGCACATGAAGAAAACCTTCGCAGGCATTCAACCCGCCACCCGAAGGGCTGCTGCGCCGGGCACCCAGGCCTTCGGCGACCGTTTCATCGATAGCGTCTTCGCGCTCTTTAAGGTACCCGAGGGACAAGTAAAGCAAGGTACTGATGTCGCCGAGGGACATGGCTTCGCCGGTGAAAGAACGGCAGGTCTTACGGCTGACCAGGGCATTGGCCAGGCTATCGACCGGCAGTCCCGAGGGGGCAGGCAGGGTAATCAGTTCGCTGGCCGGGCGGTGCGTGAGTTCGGAACCCGGTGTGCTGGCGGCCAATACTTCATTGCAATGGTCCAGATAGTGTCTCGACCATTCATGGATATTCTGTGGGACATGTTCGCAAGGTATATTCTTGGTGCCGATATGAAATATCTTTGATAGTTCATCCCAGCCCCATTCGGTAGTGTCTTGTTTTGCAGTTGTCAGTATTCCGGTGTTCAGGAATTGAATGTCTATTGTGTTGTTGTTATCGAATGCTTCAGGGTTGTCGATAAGTTGTGCGAGTCGGGTTGAATATTCCAGGCTGAGTTCAAATTGCTTGTGTTGCCTGTAGTCCCAGACTATTTGGCCGGGTGTACGGGGCAATATGAATAAATCAGGGTTTATATGCATGATGGGCGTTTCACTCTGGGCTGAGCCATGGAAAACGCTGGGTAGCCGGCACTCCCCAGCGTCTCGCTTACTTAACGGGCTTTAGGGGCGACCAGAAAAGCCAGGTTAGCGATTTTGTTGGTTTCCAGAGTAATTGCTTTCATGTTTTTAACTCCATGTAAGTGATAGTGAGTGCCACCTCGTGGTGACAACTCAATCATAGTTTGTAATGAGTTCTTATCAAGGGGAATATCGGTAGGAAACTTCCAGAAATTTTGTGGGAGCTATCTTTGAACTTGAAAAGGCTTGTAGTCTTATTCTTTAGAATAAAAGATGCAGGGAAACTTCCTGCACGTCAGTAGGACGACAAGTGTAAGAAATAGAAAAATTTCAGGGGGATAAAGCAAGCGGGGAGCCTGTTGGCTCCCCGTCAAACCCGCGTAATCAGCTGTTTGGCAGCAGACGGCAGGTGATGCTCTTGATGTAGCGGGTTTCGGCGATGGCCGGGTGAACCGGGTGATCCGGGCCCTGACCGCCACGTTCCAGCATTTGGATGTTGCGGTCCAGGTGACGGGCGCTGGTCAGCAGGATGTTCTGCAGATCGTCTTCCGGCAGGTGCATCGAGCACGAAGCGCTGATCAGGATGCCGTCCTTGCTGAGCAGGCGCATGGCTTGCTCGTTCAGGCGACGGTAGGCGCCTTCACCGTTCTTCATGTCTTTCTTGCGTTTGATGAAGGCCGGCGGGTCGGCGACGATCACGTCGAATCGTTCTTCGCTGGCTTTGAGCTCTTTCAGGGCTTCAAACACATCGCCTTCGACGCAGGTCATTTTCTCGGCGACGCCGTTCAGCGCGGCGTTGCGCTCGACGCCGTCGAGGGCGAAGGCTGAGGAGTCGACGCAGAACACTTCACTGGCGCCGAACGCGGCGGCTTGCACGCCCCAGCCGCCGATGTAGCTGTACAGGTCGAGCACGCGCTTACCTTTGGCATACGGCGCCAGGCGTGCGCGGTTCATGCGGTGGTCGTAGAACCAGCCGGTTTTCTGGCCTTGAATGACAGGCGCCTCGAACTTCACGCCATTCTCTTCCAGCGCAACCCATTCCGGCACCAGGCCGAATACGGTTTCGACGTAGCGGTTGAGGCCTTCGGCGTCACGGGCCGCGGAGTCGTTCTTGAACAGAATGCCGCTCGGCTTGAGCACTTGGGTCAGCGCTGCGATCACGTCTTCTTTATGAGCTTCCATGGTCGCCGAAGCGATCTGGACCACCAGGATGTCGCCGAAACGGTCGACGACCAGGCCTGGCAACAGGTCCGAATCACCGTAGACCAGGCGATAGAACGGCTTGTCGAACAGGCGATCGCGCAGGGACAGGGCGACGTTCAGGCGATGCACCAGCAGCGATTTGTCCAATGGCAACTTGATGTCGCGCGACAGCAGGCGTGCGCAGATCAGGTTGTTCGGGCTCATGGCGACGATGCCCAGCGGCTTGCCGCCGGCGGCTTCGAGGCCGTAGTCGCCTGGTCACCGGCCTTGAAACCGTGCAAAGGGGTCGCCGCTACATCGATTTCGTTGCTATAGACCCACAAGTGGCCGTTCCGCAGGCGACGGTCGGCGTTGGCTTTGAGGCGCAGGCTAGGCAGGGACATGACGTCGCTCCGGAAAAAGAGCGGGAGTATAGCGTGTTGTGCAAGGCCCCGGCTTGGCAGATAGACCTGTGGCGCGGGAGCTTCCTGTGGTGAGGGGCTTGCCCCCGTTCGGCTGCGGAGCAGTCGTTGATTTTGGGCCGGCGTCGCCGTCCAGCGGGAGCAATCTCCCTCGCCACAGACGCTTGCACATCAGCCCAGGAATGACTGGGCAATAGATGAAATTTTCGGCGATCTGCCGGCCAATGTGTCGGATCCAACTTTTTAAAGGTTAGAATCCCCGCCTGTCCCAGAGTGTGTACTTATGTCCCAAGAGCTGAGTTCCGAACAGATTCAACAGTCCCTGCAAGGCATCAGCGTGCCGGCCCAGCCGCAGATCATGGTGGATCTGCAGATGGAACAGTACATGCCCGATCCGGACCTGGAAGTGATCGCGAAACTGATTGCCCAGGACCCAGGCCTCTCCGGGGCACTGCTGAAAATCGTCAACTCGCCTTACTACGGCTTGAGTAACAAGATCGCTTCGATCCAGCGTGCAGTGAATTTGCTGGGCAGCCGTTCGATCATCAACCTGATCAACGCGCAGTCGATCAAGGGTGAGATGAACGACGACACCATCGTGACCCTGAACCGGTTCTGGGACACCGCTCAGGATGTGGCGATGACATGCCTGACGCTGGCCAAGCGCATCGGCTCCCAGGCCGGCGACGAGGCTTATGCGCTGGGCTTGTTCCATGACTGCGGCGTGCCGTTGATGCTCAAGCGTTTCCCCGACTACATGAAAACCCTGGAAGAGGCCTACGCCAACGCGAGTGTCGAATGCCGGGTAGTGGACACCGAGAACCGGGTGTTCAACACCAACCACGCCGTGGTCGGTTATTACACCGCCAAGTCCTGGCGCTTGCCGGAACACATCACCGCCGCCATCGCCAATCACCACAATGCGCTGGCGATCTTCAGTGATGAATCCTCGCGCAACAGCCAGCTGAAAAACCTGCTGTCGATCCTGAAAATGGCCGAACACATTTGCGCGTCCTATCGGGTGCTGGGTAACCAGTCCGAGGACCACGAGTGGAACAGCGTCGGGCCTTTGGTGCTCGATTATGTCGGTCTCTCGGATTACGATTTCGAAACCCTCAAGCAAACGATCCGTGACCTCGGCACTCATCACTGAGGGGCCGGTTTTTCCTGATCAAAGCGTCTGATTCGAGAGCACCATGCCTGAACTGCCAGAAGTCGAAACCACCCGCCGGGGCATCGCCCCGCACCTGGAAGGCCAGCGCGTCAGCCGGGTGATCGTGCGCGACCGGCGTCTGCGCTGGCCAATTCCCGAAGACCTGGATGTGCGGCTGTCTGGCCAGCGCATTGTGTTGGTGGAGCGGCGCGCCAAATACCTGTTGATCAATGCCGAGGTCGGCACCCTGATCAGCCATTTGGGGATGTCGGGGAATTTGCGTCTGGTCGAGGTCGGCACCCCGGCGGCCAAGCATGAGCATGTGGATATTGAACTCGAGTCTGGCCTAGCCCTGCGTTACACCGACCCACGCCGGTTTGGCGCGATGCTCTGGAGCCTGGACCCGCTCAATCACGAATTGCTGATTCGCCTGGGGCCGGAGCCGTTGACCGACCTGTTCGATGGCGAGCGCTTGTTCCAGAAGTCTCGCGGGCGCTCCATGGCGGTCAAGCCGTTCATCATGGACAACGCGGTGGTGGTGGGTGTCGGCAATATCTATGCGACAGAAGCGTTGTTCGCTGCCGGCATCGACCCGCGCCGTGAAGCGAAGAGCATTTCCCGGGCGCGATACCTGAAACTGGCAATCGAGATCAAACGCATCCTCGCCCATGCCATCGAGCGGGGCGGCACTACGTTGCGCGATTTTATCGGCGGCGACGGCCAGCCGGGCTACTTCCAGCAGGAACTGTTCGTCTACGGTCGTGGCAGTGAGCCCTGCAAAGTCTGCGGCACAGAGCTGCGGGACGTGCGCCTCGGGCAGCGCGCCAGTGTCTTTTGCCCACGCTGTCAGAGCTGATACGTCCTACGGTCTATAGTCAGTGTTCTCACTGCCTAGCCGAAGGACCGTGCCATGAATTCGTTTCGAACCTTTGTCGTTGTTTTGCTGCTGAGTGCCGGTCTGCCGGCGCTGGCGGCTGAGAGCAGCGGCGGCAGCGGCGATCCGCGTTACGCCATCCAGAACCCACCGGCCTACGCCATGATCGGCGACTTGCTGATTGCCCGACCTTTATTGGTGGTGGCGACAGTGATCGGTGCGGGTGTGTTTGTGGTGTCGTTGCCGTTTACCGCGTTGGGTGGCGGTGTTGGCGATGCGGGGCAGGCGCTGGTGGTTGATCCGGCGAAAGCCGCGTTTGTGCGGTGCCTGGGGTGTACCGGGGATGGGTTTGAGGAGCGCGAGTGAAGTCTCGGTGACATCTTCGGTATGGCTGATGACGCCTTCGCGAGCAAGCCCGCTCCCACAGTTGATCTGTGTTGTTAATCAGTGGGTCTGAGCACAGCAGATCCCATGTGGGAGCGGGCTAGCTCGCGAAGAGGACCGCAAAGACGCCACAGAAACATCTGGCTCACGCCTTACCGGTAATGATCCGGTATTTCGCCATCAACTGCTCTTCAGTCTCTGGATGCGCTTCATCCAGCGGAATGCAATCTACCGGGCAGACTTGTTGGCACTGAGGCTCGTCGTAGTGGCCGACACACTGCGTGCACAGGTTAGGGTCGATCACGTAGATCTCTTCGCCTTGGGAGATGGCGGCGTTCGGGCACTCGGGTTCGCAAACGTCGCAATTGATGCAATCGTCGGTGATGATCAGGGACATGCTAACTCCAGCCAGGGCGGCAGGCCCGGGCGCAATAAACCAATGCGCGCAATTGTGCCGCATTGGCGTCCGCAGTGCACGCGGGCGCGATCAAGGGCAAAAGATCGCAGCCTTCGGCAGCTCCTACTTCTTGAAGCGTTCGGTGAGGGCGTCCGCCACCGCTGGGTGGACAAACTTGGTGATATCGCCGCCCAAGGCAGCGATTTCACGAACCAGCGTCGAGGAAATGTACGAATAACGCTCGGAAGGCGTAAGAAACAGGCTTTCCACATCCGGCGCCAGTTGGCGGTTCATGTTGGCCAGCTGGAATTCGTATTCGAAGTCCGACACTGCGCGCAAACCGCGCAGGAACACGTTGGCGTTCTTCTCTTTGGCGAAGTGCGCCAGCAGCGTCGAGAAGCCGACGACTTCAACGTTGGGCAGATGTTTAGTGACCTCGCGGGCCAGCTCCACACGCTGTTCCAGGGGAAACAACGGGTTTTTCTTCGGGCTGGCGGCGACAGCGATGATCACATGATCGAACAGGCGCGAGGCGCGTTCGACCAGATCGCCATGGCCCTTGGTAATAGGGTCGAAGGTACCTGGGTACAACACTCGGTTCATCGCGTCGTCCTGGCGGGAGTCCGTTGGGGAGTCGGATGGTATCGCAGCCTTCCCGGTCGGGAAAGTCGCCTGTTGGGTAAGAAAGCACTATAGACGATAGGAGAATTCCGGTTTTTCATGGGTTTTTCAGGCGTTCGGCCAGGGAAGTCGCCAGTTGCGCCGTCAGCCCGTAGACCGACAATTGTGGGTTTGCGCCAATGCTGGTGGGGAATAGCGATCCGTCGTGGATAGACAGATTGCTGATCTGATGATGGCGGCCAAGGCTGTCGGTCACCGCGTTTTTCGGGTCTTCGCCCATCGCACAACCGCCCATCACGTGAGCACTGCCCAGGCGTGTGCGGTACAGCTCAAGGCTCAGGCCATCGATCAAGGATCGGGCCTCGGCGAGGGTTTTCACGTAGCGCGCATCGGCGTGCATCGGCATCACCGCTTTGGCGCCACCGGCGAACTGGATCTCGGCCATGCTATGGAACGCACGGCGCAAGCCGTCCCAGGCGTAGGGTGAAACCTGGTAGTCGAGGACCGGCGTGCCATCGCCGCGCAACTCGACGCTGCCCCCGGGACTGTCCGGGTGGAAGCCGTCGCGCAGCAACGCCAGCATGGCGTGGGTGTGGGGCAGGTTTTCCATGTGTTGTGAGTTTTCTTTGCCAAAGCCGCCCAGCAGAGTCGCGGCCAAGGCCGGTTGCAGCGGCGGTACTTCGAGCTTGTAGGACATTTTGCCGGTGGTGCCGTCCTGCCATTGGAAATGGTCGGAATAGATCGACTGCGGCGCACCGTAGAACGGGTTGATCACCTCGTCGAACAGCCCGGCGGACATGTTCACCAAATGCAGGAACGTCCGGGTGCCCAGCCGTTTGTGCGGGTCGGGTGCGTCGGAACGCAACAGCAACGCCGGGCTGTTGATCCCGCCGCCGGCCAGCACGTAGTGCCGGGCCTTGACCGTGATGGTGCGTCCGGTCGGTGCGACGCAGCGATCGTCCATGGCCACGCAATTGAGGCCGGTGACCTTGCCATCCTTGATCGACAGCTTCTCGGCACGGGCCAGGTAGAGCAGTTCGCCGCCCTTTTCCAGGGTCGCCGGAATGGTCGTCACCATCATTGATTGCTTGGCGTTGGTCGGGCAGCCCATGCCGCAGTAGCCGAGGTTCCAGCAGCCGCGCACATTGCGCGGGATCACGTGCCAGCTATAGCCGAGTTGCTCGCAGCCTTTGCGGATCACGTCGTTGTTGGCGTTGGGCGGAATCATCCACGGCGCGACGCCCAGGCGTTGTTCCATTTTTCGAACCACGGCGCCATCTCGGTCGGGCTGTGGCCTTTGACGTTGTGCTCCTTGGCCCAGTGTTCGAGGGTCGGGTCCGGCGTGCGGAAGCTTGAGGTCCAGTTGATCAGCGTGGTGCCGCCCACCGCCCGGCCTTGCAAGATGGTGATCGCGCCATCCTTGCTCATGCGACCGATGCCTTCCTGATAGAGGCTGGCGTAGGCCTGGTCTTCGAGCATCTTGAAGTCGCTGCTGGTCTTGAGCGGGCCTTCTTCGATCAGCAACACCTTGTAGCCAGCGGCGCTGAGGATTTCGGCGGTGGTGCCTCCACCGGCACCGCTGCCGATGATTGCCACGTCGGCTTCCAGGGTCAGGTCCTGGGTCAATTGCGCGCCGTTGTAGGTTTTCCAGCCACGGGCCAGGCCTTCGCGGAACGGATCGGGTACGGGCATGTTCAGAATTCTCTTTTTATTTTGGATTCAGTCGTGAGGCGGCTGGCGCCTTCGCGGGCAAGCCACGCTCCCACAGGGTTTGAGTCGTTTACAAATGGGCGCTCCGCCACAAACCCTGTGGGAGCGAGGCTTGCCCGCGAAGGGGTCGCCTCGGTCTCAAACGGTCGGTGGCCCCGGATACCCGCAATGCGCCCAGGACTCCTTCCGGCTGTACCACGCCATCATCACCAGTTGTAGCAACGAGCTATGCCCCATGCGCAACAGGCTCAACGAACTGTTCTGCCAACGATCAAGGAAATGCCGGATCTCATCGCCACTGGCGTTTTCCCAACTGCCCCAGATCCCGGTCAGCGGTCCACGAGTCACGGCCATCCCGAGCACATCGAACAGCTGTTGAGTCAGTTTGAGCATTTCCGGTGACAGGTGATTGAGGCCGCTATCCAGGTTTTTCAGGGTGCCGTCGACCGCCGTCGGCATGTTCACTGAGGCCACTGCGCCGTCGAGCATCACCGGGATCAGCGCTCGCAAAAACAACAGGTCGCCGCTGCGCAAAATCGCAAAACCGCTGGCCGGAATGCTCGACGAGCAACCACTGAGGCTGGCCCCCAGCCCGGCGGTGGCGAGAAAGGCGCTGGCGCCCAGGCTGAATTTCAGCAGGCCGCGCCGTGACAGCGCGGGTGTATCGGACAGGCTTGGGCTCATTATTGTTATTACCCGGCGGTGAGGGTTATTAGCGGATAAACAGCTTCTGAATCAGTTTCTGAATAGCTTTGCCATACGGCGGATAAATCAACTTCGCCGCGTTGAACCGCTGTTTGATCAGCACACCCTTGGCCTTGCTGAAGGTCAGGAAACCTTCGTGACCGTGGTAATGGCCCATGCCCGAGGCGCCGATGCCACCGAACGGCATGTCGTCCTGGGCGACGTGCAGCAGCGTGTCGTTCAGGCACACGCCGCCGGAATGGGTTTCGTGAAGCACGCGATTCTGCTCGCGCTTGTCGTAGCCGAAGTAGTACAGCGCCAGCGGACGAGGCCGTTGATTGATGTAGGCAAATGCCTGATTCAGGTCGGTGTACGGCACGATAGGCAGCACCGGGCCGAAGATTTCGTCCTGCATTACCGTCATGTCGTCGCTGACATTGAGTAACAGGCTGTGGCCCATGCGTCGGCCCTGGCCCTGGTCGAACAGCGGAATCAACAGCGCGCCCTTGCTGGTGGCGTCGCTGAGGTAGCCGTTAAGCCGCGCCAGCTGTCGGTCATTGATGATGGCGGTGTAATCCGGGTTGTCGACCAGGGTCGGATAAAACCCGCGAACCGCTTGGCGATAGGCTTCGACGAAAGATCCGACACGATCCTCGGGC
Organism: Pseudomonas sp. 10S4; assembly: GCF_034344865.1. Taxonomy (NCBI): domain Bacteria; kingdom Pseudomonadati; phylum Pseudomonadota; class Gammaproteobacteria; order Pseudomonadales; family Pseudomonadaceae; genus Pseudomonas; species Pseudomonas sp. 10S4. The sequence goes on along the minus strand of NZ_CP133774.1, from coordinate 1,342,556 downwards.
ACCAGCACGTAGTCCGGCGCCACGCAGGTTTGCCCTGCGTTGAGGGTTTTACCGAAAGCGATGCGTTCGGCAGCGTCCTTGAGTGGCACGTCGCGAGAGACGATGGCCGGGGACTTGCCACCCAGTTCGAGTGTCACCGGGGTCAGGTTCTCGGCCGCTGCGCGCATGACGTGTTTGCCGATGCTGGTGGCGCCGGTAAACAGCAAGTGATCAAAACGCAGTCGGGAGAACGCGACACCGATATCAGCCTCGCCCAGCACCACGCAGACCAGGTCTTGTGGAAACACCCGGCCGAGCAACTCCTTGAGCAGTAAACCCGTAGCCGGCGTGGACTCGCTGAGTTTGAGCATCACCCGATTACCCGCCGACAACGCACCCACCAGAGGGCCGATGGCCAGATACAGCGGGTAGTTCCACGGCACGATCACACCGACAACGCCGAGCGGCTGATAAACGACTTTGGCTGAAGCGGGTTGAAAAGCGATGCCGACCTTGCGCCGCGACGGTTTCATCCAGCCCTTGAGGTGTTGGCTGGCGTAATGAATGCCGTGCAGGCTCGGCATCAGCTCGGCGAGCAGGGTTTCATCGGCGCTGCGGTGGCTGAAATCCTGGCTGATGGCGTCGATCAAGGCCTGACGTTCATCGCTCAGCAGATCCCGCAAAGCCTTGAGCCATTGCTGGCGTTGGGCGGCGGGCGGCATCGGGTTGGCGGCGTAAGCGGCCCGTTGCGCATCAAACAGTGTTTGGAGTTCGTCCAAAGGCTGCTGTAGGTTCTGCAGGTAGGCGATGTCGGCACTCATGGTCGGCTCCGGATTTATTGTAATGAGGAACTTTTTAGAGTCTATGCTCTAGAAAGTCAAATGACATCCTGGCGCAGCTTTGTTTTATCCACTCCCGGATAGGTCGTAAGATGCCCGTCACCGCACTCTGAATTAAAGCTCAAGCCATGGCCCCACGGATCAAAACCAGCGAGCGCATCGTGCAGAACAGCCTGGAGCTGTTCAATCAGCAGGGCGAGCGCAGCATCAGCACCAACCACATTGCTGCCCATATGGAAATTTCCCCGGGCAACCTGTACTACCACTTCCCCAACAAGCAGGCGATCATCGCCGTGTTGTTCAGTGAGTACGAAAGCCTTGTGGACAGCTTCCTGCGCCCGCCCCAAGGCCGCGCCGCTACGGTTGAGGACAAGCGTTACTACCTCAAGGAGCTGCTGGCGGCGATGTGGCGCTACCGGTTTTTGCACCGTGACCTCGAACACCTGCTCGAAAGCGATCCGGACCTGGCCGCCCGTTACCGGCGCTTTTCCCAGCGCTGCGTGATTCAGGGCACGGCCATTTACAAAGGGTTCGTCGAGGCTGGCATCCTGAACATGGACCGGGTGCAGATCGAATCCCTGACCATCAATGCCTGGATCATTCTTACGTCCTGGGTGCGTTTTTTGTGCACCACGCGGGAAAACTCCAACCACTTGAGCGAGCAAGCGATCAAGCGTGGGGTGTATCAGGTGTTGGTGCTGGAAGCCGGGTTTGTCACCGATCAGTCTCGCGAAGAGGTGAATGCCCTGTTCGAAGAGTTTTACGTGCCGCTGGCCCAAGCCCTGGAAGAAGGGCCGCAGGATCAAATACCGAGTTAATCACAGGAGCCCGTTATGCCCATTGCGCAACTGATCAGCCCGCAAGCGTTGGACCTGAAGAAGGAGCAGCCGGGGCTGGTGATTCTGGATTGTCGTTTTGCCCTCGAAGACCCTGACTACGGTCAGCGCAGTTATGCCGAAGGGCATATCGCCGGGTCGAGCTTTGCCGATCTGGAGCGTGATCTCAGCGGGACGGTCATCAAAGGCGTCACCGGGCGCCATCCGCTGCCTGAACCCGAAGATTTGATCGAACGCCTGCAAGCCTGGGGCATCAGCCCTGACAGCGAAGTGGTTCTGTACGACGACGGTCCCGGTGCCTACGCGGCTCGGGCCTGGTGGTTACTGGCCTGGCTGGGCAAGCGTGACGGCGTGTTCATCCTCGATGGCGGGCTCAAAGCCTGGCACGCGGCCGGTCTGCCATTGAGTCTCGATGCGCCTTCGGTTTTGCGTGGAACCTTCAGCGGTACGCCGGATGCTTCATTGTTGCTTAGTGCCGATCAACTTCAGCAACGTCTCGGCCATCCTGCGCTGACCCTGCTCGACGCCCGCGGCTTGCCGCGCTTCAAAGGCGAAGTGGAGCCGATCGACCCGATTGCCGGGCACATCCCCGGCGCGCAATGCGCGGCGTTCACTGACAATCTGGGCAGCGACGGGCGTTTCCTGCCGGCCGATCAGCTCAAGCAGCGCTTTGCCGCGAAACTCGGTGATCGCTCGCCGACGGAATTGGTGGCGTATTGCGGTTCCGGCGTGACGGCCTGCCACAACCTGTTTGCGTTGTGCCTGGCGGGTTATCCGTTGGCGTCGTTGTATGCCGGGTCGTGGAGTGAGTGGATCAATGAACCGGCGCGGGGCGTTGCGACCGGCGAATAAACACAGAACCAAATAATGAAATGGCTCCCCCCGCCGCCCCCTGTGATCGCCCACTAAGCTTTCACAGGGGGCTCATCGGAGACCGTTGCCATGAACAAAGTAGCTATTGTCGCCATCGATCTGGGAAAACACAGCTTTCATCTGCATGCACAAGATGATCGTGGTCATGAGCTTTACCGCAAAAAGTTTAATCGGGCGGCGCTCATCCAGCATCTGGCCAATCTCGAACCCTGCACCGTTGCGATGGAAGCTTGCGGCGGAGCCCACTTCATGGCGCAGGAAGTCTCAAGACTGGGGCATATACCCAAACTCATTGCTCCGCATCTCGTGCGTCCGTATGTGAAAAGCAACAAGAACGACTTCGCTGATGCCGAAGCGATCTGCGAGGCTGCAACTCGTCCAACAATGCGCTTTGTGCCGCCCAAGAATCAGGCTCAGCAGGCGCTGGCCATGCTCAACTCGACACGTGATTCGTTCATCAAAGAACGTACTGCTACCGTCAATCGGATTCACGCAGCCCTCCTGGAAGTCGGAATCAGCTTGGCCCCAGGCTTCAAGTCCATCAAAGATCTTCCAGCGCTGCTTGAAGCGCATCCACTTCCCGATTCCATCAAAAAACTACTGACCAGGCTGCGTGAGCACTTCAATTACTTGCACGAGCAGGTCAAGGCTTTGGATAAGGAAGTGGAGTGCCAAGCCGCTGAAGATGATCTGGCTGTTCGCTTGATGACGATGCCGTGTGTCGGCCCGATCACCTCCAGCGTCCTGGCTGCCGAGTTGGGCGATGGCAAACAGTTCAAGTGCGGCCGAGGCTATTCGGCCTCGATCGGGCTAGTGCCCAAACAACACTCCACGGGCGGAAAAACCGTACTTTTAGGCATCAGCAAGCGGGGTGACCGAAACCAGAGACGTCTGCTGATCCAGTGTGCCCGCGTCTATCTGATGCAGTTGGATCGACAGAAAGGAGCGCTGGCGGACTGGGTCCGACGGCTATGGGACAACCATCACTCCAATCATGTGGTCTGCGCACTGGCCAACAAACTGGCGAGAATCGCCTGGGCGATTGCAGCACACCACACCGAATTCGATGCGGGGCCAGGCGCGATGAACGCCTGACCCCGCTGTCACCCGAGCACCACCCACCTGGTTTGCGATGCTGGATAACAGATGACGTGAACGGCCAACCGGCCTGACGAAAACCCTGAGCTCCCACACGGCTGAAAGGCCGTCCAAGTAATTAGGATCGCCGGGCATCGATTCTCATCAAGGCGCGAATGGACCAACCTCCACTCAGACGCCGGATAGATGAAAGCAAGCCAAACACATCATCAAAAACAGTATTGCAGAAAAGGGGGAACCATAGATGTGGGAGCGGGCTTGCTCGCGAAGAGGCCATGTCAGTCGATAGAAATGTCGAATGACAGACCGCTTTCGCGAGCAAGCCCGCTCCCACATTTGGTTCTGCGCCAGGCTCAACCCCTGAGCGGTTTTCGGGCACTGCGATACGCCCCCGGCCCAACCCCGTAAACCTGCTTGAACTGCCGGCTCAGATGACTCTGGTCGGCAAACCCCAATCGCGTCGCGACTTCCAGCGGCAGGCAGCCGTCCCGTAACAAGGCCCGCGCTCGAGCAATACGTTGCTGCATCAGCCAGGTGTGCGGCGGCATGCCGGTGGCGCGGCGGAACACTCGGGCAAAGTGGAAGGGCGACAGGTTCACTGCTGTGGCCAGTTCTTCCAGTGACGGCGGTGCTGCCAATTGCGAATGCAGCAAGTCTTTGGCCTGCGTCACCGCCCGGTGTTCCTTGCCAGGTTTGCCGGCAATCGACACGGCGGCATGGCGTTGCAGCAGCGACAGCATCATTTCCCGCCAGACCGTCTGCTGTTGCAATGCTGTGGACGGGCTCTCCAGCAGACGATGCAACTGGCAGAAACCCTTCACCAGATCCGGATCGCGATACAGCGTGGCGCCGAATGCCGGCAATTCACTGGTTGGCAATTCCAGCTCGGCCAGCAGCGAGAGAATCTGCCCACTGTCGGGATAAAACGCTCGGTACAACCAACCGTCCTCGGCGCCTTTATGGCCGGTGTGCAATTCATCCGGGTTGATCAAAACGAGAGTGCCACTGCCCGCCAGATGCTCAGCGCCGCGATAACGATAGCGCTGGGCGCCAGCCATGATCATGCCGATGACATAGCCGTCATGCACATGGGGTGCGAAGCGGTGTTCGATGTAGCGCGCGGATAACAGTTCGACCCCGGCCAGCGGTGCCGTTTGCCAGAACCGAATCGACTCGCCCTGATCGTTATCCATGGCGTTATTCGCGACCCGCAGCGGTCAGCCATTGGGGAATGCGCCGCTCAAGGTAGTAACCCGGTTGCCTGAACGAACCGTCGACGAAGCCGACATGCCCACCCTTGGCTTGCAACTCGAATTGGGTGCAGGCAGACAACTCACTGGCTTCGGGCAGGCTGTGAGGAAACACGAACGGGTCGTCAGCAGCCTGGATGATCAGGGTTGGTGTGCGGATTTCACCGAGGAAATAGCGACTAGAGGCGCGGCGATAGTAATCCTCGGCGTCCGCGAAACCATTCAGCGGCGCGGTGACCCGGCCATCGAAATCCCAGAACGTGCGCATGTTTTCCAGCGAGCCTAGCGCGGCCAATTCGGCCAAGCCATCGTGGCGTCCGTCATGCTGGAACTGGCGTTGCTTGTTCTTGATGTAGGCCACCATCTCGCGCATGAAATGCGCTTGATAGACCTTGGAAAAACCCTGCCCAATGCGGTCGGCGCACTGATCAAGGCGAAACGGCACTGACACCGCCACAGCGCCGAGTACGCCGCTGTCGCTGCCGGTCTCGCCCAAGTGCTTGAGCAACACATTGCCGCCCAGGGAATAGCCGACGGCATACAGCGGCGCGAGCGGTCGTTTGGCTTTCAGGTGCTTGATGGTTTCGGCCAGGTCTTCACTGGCGCCGGAATGGTAGCTTCGCGGCAACAGATTTGGCTCGCCCGAGCAACCGCGCCAGTTCAGCGCAACACTGGCCCAACCCTGATCGCCCAGCACTTTTTGCAGGCCAGCCACGTAAGGCGAGTTCGACGAACCGGTCAGCCCGTGCAACACCAGCACCAGCGGTCCGTTGGCGGTGTGCGGGCCGTGCCAGTCGAGGTCGAGGAAGTCGCCGTCTTCCAGCCAAAGCCGTTCGCGCTCGCGATCAATATGGGTGGTTTTTCGCCACAGCGGCCCCCACAAGGTTTGCAAGTGCGGGTTGCCAAAGCCGAAGGCCGGGGTGAAGCGTTCTGGCGGATGGGACACATTATTCTCGATGCAGCGGTGCGCAACCGGTGCGCACCTTGTTTCAGGCTAGTCGATTAACCAGCAATCTCTGCTGTACGCTGCCACAACGCGTAGTAAACCCGCCCGGATTTCTGCTCGCGGTGCAGGCGCCAGTTGCCCGGCAAACCCAGCGACGACGGCGCATTTTCGCTTTCGGTGTAGACCCAGGCCTCGTCGGCCAGCCATTGACGCTCTTCGAGTAGTGCGCAAACACCGGGTAACAGGTTCTGGTTGAACGGCGGGTCGAGGAACACCACGTCGTAGGCGGTTGCTGTCTGGGTTTCCAGGTAGCGCAAGGCGTCGGCGGTCTGGACCTGGCCGGTGGTGCAGCGCAGCGTGCCCAAGTGTTCCTTGATGCTGGAGACCGCGATGTTGCTGGCGTCCAGCGCCTGGCCCATGGCCGCGCCACGGGACAGCGCTTCGAGGAACAGTGCGCCGCTGCCGGCAAACGGATCCAGCACCTTGGCCCCGGCGACATACGGTGCGAGCCAGTTGAACAGGGTTTCACGCACCCGGTCCGGCGTCGGGCGCAGGCCCGGCGCATCGGGGAAGCTCAGCTTTCGGCTGCCCCATTCACCGCCGATGATGCGCAGTTGATTTACGCCGTTATGGACGTTGTGAACAGGTTTTTTAGGACGCGATGGACTGGCCATTAATGCTCCGGAACCCCGAGCGGCTGCTCGGTGGGTTTATCAGATGGGGCCGGTAACGGCTTTTGCGGCACGGTCGGGCCAGCGGTGACGATGACCATTTTGTCCGTGCTCAAGTGTTTGTTCAGTGCGGTTTTAACCTGCTCGACAGTCAGGCTCTGGGACTGCTGCATGAAGTCTTCCAGATAGCTAAGCGGCAAGTTGTAGAAACCCATGGCGCCGAGTTGGCCGACGATATCGGCGTTGCTGGCGGTGGACAGCGGGAAGCTGCCGGCCAGTTCACGCTTGGCGTCGTCGAGTTCTTTCTGGGTCGGGCCGGTTTTAAGGTAGTCGGCGAGGACATCCTGCACCAGTTTCAGGGTGCCTTCGCTCATTTCGGCGCGGGTTTGCAGATTGATCATGAACGGCCCGCGAGCCTGCATCGGGGTGAAGCCCGAATACACGCCGTAAGACAGACCACGCTTCTCGCGCACTTCGCTCATCAATCGGGTGCCGAAACCGCCGCCGCCAAGGATCTGGTTGCCCATGGACAGTGCTGCGTAGTCCGGGTCATCACGGTCGATACCCAGTTGCGCGAGCATCAGGTTGGTTTGCTTGGAAGGGAACTCGATGTGGTTGATGCTGGCCTTCGGTTCGGTCGGCTGCGCAATCTTCGCCAGGGCCGGGCCTTTTGGCAGGGCGCTGGAGACTTGCGCGGCAATCGCTTCAGCCTCGGCGCGGGACAGGTCACCGACCATCGCAATTACTACGTTACCCGCGGCGTAGGCTTTCTCATGGAAGGCCCGCAACTGCGCCAGGGTGATCGCCGGAACAGATTTCGCTGTGCCGTCGCTGGAGGTAGCGTAAGGATGATCGCCGTAGAGACGTTTCATCAGCTCCAGGCCAGCCAGTTTGCCGGGGTTCTGCTTCTGGTATTCGAAGCCGGCGAGCATCTGGTTTTTGATCCGCGCGAACGAGTCGGCAGGGAAGGTCGGTTTACCGATGACTTCGGAGAACAACTTCAATGCCGGCTCGCGTTTGTCCACAGCGCTCAAACTGCGCAGCGAAGCAATCGCCATGTCTTTATAAGCACCGTTGCCAAAGTCTGCGCCCAAGCCTTCGAAGCCCTGGGCGATAGCGCCGACATCTTTGCCGGCAACGCCTTCGTTGAGCATGGCGTTAGTCAGCAGGGCCAGGCCGGGCGCATTGCCGTCCTGGCTGCTGCCGGCGGCGAAGATCAGGCGCATGTCGAACATCGGCAGCTCCCGGGCTTCGACGAACAACACCTTGGCGCCTTCGGCGGTGGTCCAGGATTGCACGTTCATGTTGCGATGGCTCGGGGCTTTGCCGTCGAGTTCGGCCAAAGACTGCAGCTTCTGGCTGGTCTTGGCTTTATCGAGGGCTTCGCTGGCCTTGGACTCATCGGTTTTGGAAAAATAGAACGCGGCCGAGCCGATCAGGGCGACAGCGATCAGGCCAATCAGTGGCAGGCGCGATTTTTTATGCTCACTCATGAGTCGTCTCCAGTGGAAGTACATGGGCGACGCTGAGACGTTCGCGGGTGAAATACAGCTTGGCGGCTTTCTGGATGTCTTCGGGGGTGACGCTTTCCAGATCGGCGAGTTCGGTGTCCATCAGCTTCCACGACAGACCGACGGTTTCCAGTTGGCCGATCGAGGTGGCCTGGCTGGTGATCGAGTCGCGCTCGTAGACCAGGCCGGCAATGACCTGAGCCCGCACGCGCTCCAGTTCCTGCGCCGATGGTGCGGTGGTTTTCAGCTGTTCGAGCAGCTTCCATAGACCGGCCTCAGCCTGGGCCATGGTTTTGTTTTTCTGGGTGTTCGGGGTCGCCGACAGAGTGAACAAGCTGTCGCCACGGGTGTAGGCGTCGTAGCTCGACGAACCGCCGGACACCAGCTCTTCGCCGCGCTCCAGTTGTGTCGGGATACGTCCGCTGTAGCCGCCGTCGAGCAGGGCCGAGATCAGGCGCAAGGCATTTACCGAGCGCTTGTCTTCGGCGGTGGCGATGCTCGGCACGTTGAAGGCCAGCATCAGGGCCGGCAGTTGGGTTTGCACGTGCAGGGTGATCTGCCGTTCGCCGGGCTCGGCCAGTTCCAGCGGGATTTTCGCCGGTGGTACGTCGCGCTTGGCAATCGGGCCGAAGTAACGCTGGGCCAGGGCTTTGACTTCATCCGGGGTTACGTCGCCGACCACCACCAAAGTGGCGTTGTTCGGCACGTACCAGGACTTGTACCAGTGGCGCAGTTCTTCGACCTTCATGCGGTCGAGGTCAGCCATCCAGCCGATGGTCGGCGTGTGATAACCGCTGGCCGGGTAGGCCATGGCCTTGAAACGTTCGTAAGCCTTGGACATCGGCTTGTCGTCAGTGCGCAGGCGACGCTCTTCTTTAATAACCTCGATCTCGCGGCTGAACTCGTCGGCCGGCAATTTCAGGTTGGCCATGCGGTCCGCTTCGAGCTCGAAGGCCACGCCCAGGCGATCACGGGCCAGCACTTGGTAGTACGCCGTGAAGTCGTCGCTGGTGAAAGCGTTCTCTTCGGCGCCGAGGTCACGCAGGATCAGCGACGCTTCGCCGGGGCCAACCTTCTCGCTGCCCTTGAACATCATGTGTTCCAAGGCGTGGGACAAACCGGTTTGCCCCGGCGTCTCATAGCTTGAGCCGACCTTGTACCAGATCTGGGAAACCACCACCGGCGCACGATGGTCTTCGCGCACGACGACCTTCAAGCCGTTGTCGAGGGTGAATTCGTGGGTGGGTTGTGGATCGGCAGCCAGGGCCGAGAGGGGCAGACAAACTGTGCTGAGCAGCAGGCCTGCGGCGCGGCGGGCTAGAGCATTCATACGTTTTTAAACCTGTTGAGCTGCCCGCTTGGTCTTAGCCTAGGCGGGCGAGGAGGTGCTAGGATACTGATCCGTTTTACTGGCGGCCACGCCTATCAGGCCATTAATCGGCCTGCAGGTTGTATGGGTTCTCGGCAGAAGCTTTCAGTTTGTCAGCTAAACTCTGCGTTTTCGCCGACGATGCCGGTCCAGTCCTTCGTATTAGTCGACCTTTGAGGTGCCGTTGGTGCCTCGACAAATAGTTGCGCGTGAACAAGCTGGATGAATCGCAGTCTGTTCTGCATTGAATATTTATTTGCCGGGGCGCCCTTTGGCGCGTCGCTACCGTGAGATAGCCGTCCTCCATGTTTGGTTCCAACGACGACAAGAAGACCCCAGCTGCGGCTGGCGAGAAGAAAAGCCTGTTCGGATGGCTGCGCAAAAAGCCGCAGGAAACCGTCGTCGAACAGCCACAGCCACTGCCCGAGCCGGTAATAGAAGAAGAGCCGGCGCCGATTGTCCTGGCGATTGCCGAGCCGGTGCTGCAACCGGTGGCTGAGCCTGAGCCTGAGCCTGAGCCTGAGCCTCAAGTCGAAGTCGTGGCCGAGTCGCCAGTGACGCCGGCCGCTGCGCCCTGGCTGACCTTGCCGGTAGCGGAAGAGCCGGTGGCGTTGGTCGAAGACGAGCAGGTGCCGCACGTCACTCCGCCGATTCCAGCCCCGATTGCGTTTACCCCTGCGCCGATTCATGTGCCAGCGGTTGAGCCAGTTGTCGCGCCAGTGGTTGTCGCCGAGCCTGCGCCGGTTATCCCAGAGCCTGTAGTACCTGCTTTCGTGGCGCCAGTTGCCCCGATTGTTCAAACGCCTGCACCTGCACCTGCACCTGCACCGGTCATCGCGCCGGTTGTTGCTGCGCCTGTGGCCATCGTCGAAACCCCGGCCGAGCCGCCGCGCACCGAAGAAACCAAAGCCGGTTTCTTCGCTCGCCTCAAGCAAGGCCTGTCCAAGACCAGCGCCAGCATCGGCGAAGGCATGGCCAGCCTGTTCCTGGGCAAGAAGATCATCGATGACGAGCTGCTCGAAGACATCGAAACCCGTCTGCTGACCGCTGACGTAGGCGTCGAAGCGACGTCGGTGATCATTCAGCGCCTGACCCAGAAAGTCGCGCGCAAAGAGCTGGCCGATGCCGATGCGCTGTACAAATCCCTGCAAGCGGAACTGGCAGCGATGCTCAAGCCTGTCGAGCAGCCGCTGAAAATCACCTCGCAGAACAAACCGTTCGTGATTCTGGTGGTTGGCGTCAACGGCGCCGGCAAAACCACCACCATCGGCAAACTGGCGAAGAAGCTCCAGCTGGAGGGCAAGAAAGTCATGCTCGCCGCCGGTGACACCTTCCGCGCCGCTGCGGTGGAGCAATTGCAGGTCTGGGGTGAGCGCAACAAGATCCCGGTGATCGCCCAGCACACCGGCGCCGATTCGGCTTCAGTGATCTTCGACGCTGTGCAGGCCGCCAAGGCCCGGGGCATCGACGTGCTGATTGCCGACACCGCCGGTCGCCTGCACACCAAAGACAACCTGATGGAAGAACTGAAGAAGGTTCGTCGGGTGATCGGCAAACTTGACGCCGACGCGCCGCACGAAGTGCTGTTGGTGCTCGACGCCGGTACTGGCCAGAACGCCATCAACCAGGCCAAGCAGTTCAACCAGACCGTGCAGTTGACGGGCCTGGCGCTGACTAAGCTCGATGGCACGGCCAAGGGCGGGGTGATTTTCGCCCTGGCCAAGCAGTTTGGCTTGCCGATTCGCTACATCGGCGTCGGTGAAGGCATCGACGACTTGCGTACTTTTGAAGCAGAACCCTTTGTCCAGGCATTGTTTGCCGAGCGGGAGCGTTCATGATTCGTTTCGAACAGGTCGGTAAACGCTACCCGAATGGTCACGTCGGCTTGCATGAGCTGAGCTTTCGAGTCCGTCGGGGCGAATTCTTGTTTGTCACCGGCCATTCCGGCGCCGGTAAAAGCACCTTGCTGCGGCTGTTGCTGGCCATGGAGCGTCCGACCACCGGCAAATTGCTGTTGGCCGGACAGGACCTGGGCACCATCAGCAACGCACAGATTCCGTACCGTGCGCGCCAGGATCGGCGTGGTGTTCCAGAACCACCAACTGCTGTTCGATCGCACGGTGTTCAACAACATCGCGCTGCCGTTGCAGATCCTCGGCCTGTCCAAGCCCGAGATCGCCAAACGTGTCGACTCGGCCCTGGAGCGCGTGGCGCTCTCGGACAAGACCGATCTGTACCCCGGCGACCTGTCCACCGGTCAACAGCAGCGCGTCGGCATCGCCCGCGCCCTCGTTCACCGTCCGGCCTTGCTGCTGGCGGACGAACCGACCGGTAACCTCGATCCGCGTCTGGCGGCCGAGATCATGGGCGTGTTCGAAGACATCAACCGCTTGGGCACCAGCGTACTCATCGCCAGTCACGACCTGGCACTGATCGCCCGTATGCGCCATCGCATGCTGACCTTGCAGCGCGGTCGATTGATCGGTGACGGGGAGGCCGGCGTATGAGTGCGACACGCAGCCCCAAGGTTTCCGAGCGCGTAGCCCCCAAGGCTGCCGATCAGCAACCGAAAAAGAAAAACGCGACGATGACGACGGCCCGGATTTCGCCACGCTGTTGCGTGCCTGGATCGAAAGCCATCGCGCCAGCCTGGTGGACAGTCTGCGTCGGTTGGGCAAACAGCCGATCGGCAGCTTTTTCACCTGCATGGTGATGGCAGTGGCCCTGAGTTTGCCGATGGGCCTGTCACTTTTGCTGAATAACGTCGAGCGACTCGGTGGTTCCTGGCAACGTGCGGCGCAGATTTCCTTGTATCTGGAACTCAGCGCCAGCCCGGAACAGGGCGAGTCGTTGCGCGAACAGATCAAAGGCATGCCCGGCGTAGCAGATGCTGAATATGTCGGTCGCGATCAGGCGCTGGAAGAGTTCCAGCAACAGTCGGGCCTGGGTGAGGCGCTCAAGGAGTTGCCGGAAAACCCGCTGCCAGGCGTGGTCCTGGTGACGCCGAAAGAGGTCGACAAGCCGACTCTTGAAGCATTACGACAAAAACTTTCCGAATTGCCGAAGGTACAACAAGCGCAACTTGATCTAGTCTGGGTCGAGCGTCTGGCCGCCATCCTCAAGCTGGGTGACCGGTTTGTCTTCGGTCTGACCGTGCTTTTGGTTTCTGCATTACTTTTGGTGATAGGCAATACCATTCGTCTTCATATTGAAAACCGCCGCACAGAGATAGAAGTGATTAAACTCGTCGGCGGCACGGACAGCTATGTGCGCAGGCCCTTTCTGTACATGGGCGCGCTTTATGGCTTCGGTGCGGGGGTTCTTTCCTGGGGTGTCTTGGCGTTTGGCCTGAACTGGCTGAACGACGCAGTGGTTGGTTTGGCCGGCTTGTACGGCAGTAATTTTGCGCTGGCCGGAGTGCCAGTTGCCGATGGTCTGTCGCTCTTGCTTGGCGCGGTGCTGTTGGGTTATATCGGTGCATGGATTGCAGTCGCACGCCATCTCAGGGAGTTGGCGCCGAAGTAGTATCTTTTTGTGCGTATTGACCTTTCGGTTTTTATGGGAACTTGTCCAACGGTTTCCGGTCAATTTTCGCAGTGCTGAACTGCACGAGTTATGTAAGTCGGAGGTTTTTTCGTATGACCACTTCTTTGCAACCTGCTTATGCTCTGGTCCCAGGCGCAAACCTGGAGGCCTATGTGCACACCGTGAACAGCATTCCATTGCTGACGCCGGAGCAGGAGCGTGAACTGGCCGAGAGTCTCTATTATGAGCAGGATTTGGGGGCGGCTCGGCAGATGGTGCTCGCCCACCTGCGTTTTGTTGTACACATTGCCCGTAGCTATTCCGGCTACGGCCTGGCCCAGGCTCGACCTGATCCAGGAAGGCAACGTCGGCCTGATGAAGGCTGTAAAACGCTTCAACCCGGAAATGGGTGTGCGTCTGGTTTCGTTCGCTGTGCACTGGATCAAGGCGGAAATTCACGAGTTCATCCTGCGCAACTGGCGCATTGTGAAAGTCGCGACCACCAAGGCCCAGCGCAAACTGTTCTTCAACCTGCGCAGCCAGAAGAAACGTCTGGCGTGGCTGAACAACGAGGAAGTCCACCGTGTGGCGGAAAGCCTCGGCGTAGAGCCGCGGGAAGTGCGCGAGATGGAAAGTCGCCTGACGGGCCATGACATGGCCTTCGACCCGGCCGCCGAAGCGGACGACGACAGCGCTTTCCAATCGCCGGCCAACTATCTGGAAGACCACCGGTACGACCCGGCCCGTCAACTGGAAGATGCCGACTGGAGCGACAACTCCAACCACAACCTGCACGAAGCGCTGGAAGTGCTGGACGACCGCAGCCGTGACATTCTCTACCAGCGCTGGCTGGCAGAAGAAAAAGCCACGCTGCACGACCTGGCGCAAAAGTACAACGTGTCGGCCGAGCGTATTCGTCAGCTTGAAAAGAGCGCGATGAACAAGCTCAAGTTGTCGATCGCCGCCTAACCCGCGCACCGGCAATAAAAAACGCCCCGATCAGCGATGATCGGGGCGTTTTTGTTTGTATCCGATATTCCAGCCTCACCCTGGCCCCTGTGGGAGCGAGCTTGCTCGCGATCGCGTCAAGTCAGTCTCTATAAATGTTGAATGACTAACCGCTATCGCGAGCAAGCTCGCTCCCACAGGAGATCTTGGGTGTTATTGAGCCCAAGGCGCCCGCCGCGAATCGTTAAGGCCGAGCAGGTAGCTATCGCCGCCTAGTTGGCTCATCTGCTGCCGAATCCAGCCGGCCCGGCGTGCGACGTAGTTGGTCGGATGACTAGCGCTCCACACCCGCGGGTTCGGCAGCACCGCGGCCAACAAGCTCGCCTGCTGACGACTCAAATTCTTAGCGGTCACGCCAAAGTGATGCCGGGCCGCCGCTTCGGCGCCAAACACTCCGTCATCCCACTCGACGCTGTTGAGATACACCTCAAGAATCCGCTGCTTGGGCCAGAACACTTCGATCAACCCGGTAAACCACGCTTCCAGCCCTTTGCGCAGCCAACTGCGACCGGACCAAAGAAAGAGGTTTTTCGAGACTTGCTGGCTCAAGGTGCTGGCGCCCCGAATCGAGCCGCCGAGTTCGTTATGGGCCAGCGCTGCCTGAATCGCCCCAAAGTCAAAACCCCAATGCTCCGGGAATTTCTGGTCCTCGCCGGCAATCACCGCAACTTTCAGGTCGTCGGAGATCTGATCCCAGGGTTGCCAGGTGCGCTGCACGTCAATGGGCTCGCCGTCGAACCAGGATTCGACCTTGCGCTCGACCATCAACGCCGTGCCCGGTGGCGGCACCACGCGAAAAATCAGCACCAGCAATATGCTGCCGCCAGCGAACCAGAGCAGGGCCTTCGTGAAACGACGGAAAATTAAACGCAGCATAGAGATGGCTTGGCCGAACCCGTTGAGCGGGCCATTATACAGACCCTGTTGATCGAGACTGACTGGAGTTCTTCATGCTGCGTGGCTTTCTGATGCTGGCCGCTTTCTTCGGTTTCACCGGCGTTGCCCTTGGCGCGTTTGCCGCCCATGGCTTGAAAAACCGCCTGACACCCGAGTACCTGGCGATTTTCCACACTGGGGTCACCTATCAACTGGTACACACCCTGGCATTGCTAGGTGTTGCCCTGCTAGCCACGCAGATTCCCGGTCGTTTGATCACTTGGGCGGGCGCATCGTTTGCCATCGGTATTTTGCTGTTCTCCGGCAGCCTGTACCTGCTGACCATCACCGGCGTCAGCAAGCTGGGGATCATCACGCCCTTCGGCGGCCTGGCATTCCTGGTGGGCTGGTTCTGCCTGGGGCTTGCCGCCTGGCGCTTGACTTGACCTTGTAGGAGCTGCCGCAGGCTGCGCTCTTTTGATCTTCAAAAGAGCAAGATCAAAAGATCGCAGCCTGCGGCAGCTCCTACGGGATTGTGTTTCAAGACGAATGGCTTGGGTCAGCCTGACCGATCGGGCTAGAATGCCTGCCCCTAAAAATGATGGCGGCATCCGGCATGCGCATTCAGTTGAACGGCGAATCCCTTGAACTGCCCGACGGTGAAACCGTTGCGGCCCTGCTGACCCGTCTGGATCTGGCCGGACGCCGGGTGGCGGTCGAACTCAATCTGGATATCGTCCCGCGCAGCCAGCATGCCGACACCACGCTGAGCGATGGCGACAACGTCGAAGTCGTGCACGCCATCGGCGGCGGCTAGTCGCCCGGCCCATAAGGGCACAGAATTCTGCAAGAACCTCACCCCTACAGAGGATTTCCCATGAGCATCGTTCGTAGCGACAAGCCCTTCGTCCTGGCCGGTCGTACTTACCAGTCGCGTTTGCTGGTAGGTACCGGCAAGTACCGTGACATGGAAGAAACCCGCCTGGCCATCGAAGCCTCGGGTGCCGAGATCGTCACCTTCGCCGTGCGCCGCACCAACCTGGGCCAGAACCCGGGCGAACCGAACCTGCTTGAAGTCCTGTCGCCGGATCGCTACACCTTCCTGCCGAACACCGCCGGTTGCTTCGACGCTACCGAGGCTGTGCGCACCTGTCGCCTGGCCCGTGAGCTGCTCGGCGGCCATAACCTGGTGAAGCTGGAAGTGCTGGCGGACCAGAAAACCCTGTTCCCTAACGTGATCGAAACCCTCAAGGCCGCCGAAGTGCTGGTCAAGGAAGGTTTCGACGTGATGGTTTACACCAGCGATGACCCGATCATTGCCCGTCAACTGGCGGAAATCGGCGTTATCGCGGTCATGCCGCTGGCCGGTCTGATCGGTACTGGCCTGGGGATCTGCAACCCGTATAACCTGCAGATCATCCTCGAAGAAGCCAAGATCCCGGTGCTGGTGGATGCCGGTGTCGGTACCGCTTCCGACGCCACCATCGCGATGGAACTGGGTTGCGAAGCGGTGCTGATGAATTCGGCCATTGCTCACGCCCAGCAGCCGATCATGATGGCTGAAGCCATGAAACACGCCATCGTTGCAGGCCGCTTGGCCTACCTCGCCGGCCGCATGCCGAAAAAACTCTATGCCAGCGCCTCCTCGCCGCTGGATGGTCTGATCAAGTAAGAGCCATTGATGACTGAATCAAACGACACGCCTATCCAGCCGGAAGAAGGCGAAGAACGCCAACACCGCCGCATCAAGAGTTTCGTGATGCGCGCCGGGCGCATGACCGAAGGCCAGCAAAAAGGCCTGGAGCAGGGCACCCCGCTGTTCGTCCTGCCGCTGGCCGATGCGCCGGTAGACTTCGACCAAGTGTTTGGCCGTTCGGCGCCGCGTTCCCTGGAAATCGGTTTCGGCATGGGTCATTCGCTGTTGGAAATGGCTGCCGCTTCGCCGGAGCAGGATTTCATCGGTGTGGAAGTTCACCGCCCGGGTGTTGGCGCGCTGCTTAATGGCGTGCTGACTCAGGGCCTGACCAACCTGCGGGTCTACGATTGCGACGCGATCGAAGTGCTCAACAATTGCGTGGCCGATAACAGCCTCGATCGTCTGATGCTGTTTTTCCGGACCCGTGGCACAAGAGCCGTCACCACAAGCGCCGTATCGTTCAGGCGTCGTTCGCTGAACTGGTGCGCAGCAAGTTGAAAGTCGGCGGCATTCTGCACATGGCCACCGACTGGGAACCGTACGCCGAGTACATGCTGGAAGTGATGAACGTCGCACCGGGTTACCGCAACCTTGCCGAAGACGGCAAATGCGTCCCGCGCCCGACCGAGCGCCCGATCACCAAGTTCGAACGCCGCGGCGAACGTCTTGGGCATGGCGTGTGGGACCTGAAGTTCGAAAAGCAGTCCTAAGCCCTACGCAATACCCAATGTGGGAGCGGGCTTGCTCGCGAAAGCGGTGTGTCATTCAACTTTAATGTCGACTGATACACCGCCTTCGCGAGCAAGCTCGCTCCCACAGTTGTTTTCGGTTGCAGCTGAAATCAGCGGCGGTCGGCTACTACGCCAATCAACACCAGCACCACCAACAACACCGGTGCGAGGCTGTAGTTGTTGAACTGGCTCAGGCCTTTGATGATCCATGGCGTGGCGTAGATCAGCGCAAGCCCACTGCCGACCATGCACAGCAGGGCCATCATCGGGACGCGCAAGGCGCCGGCGAGGCCGCCCAGGCGTTGTTCGACCCAGCCTTTGATGTCCGCGCCGAACAGCACCAGCAGGCAACCCACCAGTGCCAGAGAGATTTCCGACAGGTTGCTACGGCTCCAGCGGGACACGGTGGCGAGCAGGTCGAGGATCAAATCCATTGGTTTTCCCTTAAGGCTGAAATCAGCTCAGAAATGTCTGCAGCAAGTCATTGAGAAACAGTTGTCCGCGCTCGGTGGCCGCCAGACGTGACGGTTCGACCTGCAACAAGCCGCTTTGTTCGGCTTCACGGCGACCTTCGGCGAGGCTTTCCAGCGGCAGCCCGGTACGTTCCGGATACAGTCGCGATTCCACTCCCTCGGTCAGGCGCAAGGCGTTCATCAGGAACTCGAATGGCAGCTCGTCGTTGGTCAGGGCTTTCTCGCCGGCCTTGAAGCTTTTGGCCGGGTTGAGGTAGTCCTTCGGCAGACGGGTCTTCCAGGTCCGGACGATGCGCCCGTCCGGGTGGCTGAGCTTGCCGTGGGCGCCAGCGCCGATGCCGATGAAGTCGCCGAAACTCCAGTAATTGAGGTTATGCCGCGCCGGGCGACCGGGCTGGGCATAGGCCGAGACTTCGTATTGCGCGTAACCGTGCTCGGCCAACAGCGCCTGCCCGGCTTCCTGAATGTCCCACAACGTGTCGTCTTCCGGCAGCGTCGGCGGCTGGTTCCAGAACACCGTGTTCGGCTCCAGCGTCAGCTGATACCAGGACAAGTGAGTCGGCTTCAGCGCGATGGCCTGGCGCAGGTCGCTCAAGGCGTCGTCCAGCGACTGATCGGGCAAACCGTGCATCAAGTCCAGATTGAAGTTGTCGAACCCGGCCTGACGGGCCATGCCGGCGGCTCGCACCGCTTCGTCACCGTTGTGAATCCGCCCCAGCGCTTTGAGTTTCTCTTCCTGGAAGCTCTGGATGCCGATCGACAGGCGATTGATGCCCAGTGCCCGGTAGGCGACGAACTTCTCCTGCTCGAACGTCCCCGGGTTGGCTTCCAAGGTGATTTCGATGTCGCTGGCAAACGGAATCCGCTGCTCCACGCCTTTGAGCAAACGGCCCAAGGCCTCGGCGCTGAACAGGCTCGGCGTGCCGCCGCCAAAGAAGATCGAGCTCAGCTCACGGCCGTAAACCGCGTGTAGATCCTGATCGAGGTCGGCCAGCAACGCGTTGACGTACTCTTCTTCCGGCAACACCGGGCTGGCGGTGTGGGAGTTGAAGTCGCAATAAGGGCATTTGCGCACACACCACGGGATGTGGATGTACAGCGCCAGGGGCGGCAACGTTGGCAGCGCGGCCCGAGGCGATTGGGCGGCGCCGCCGAAGATCAGCGGCGACGCGGATGAGTCGTGGGTCATTTCAGGCCCAGACGCTGGCGCAGCAGATCCATTGCACGGGCGCGGTGGCTGATCAGGTTCTTGTCGCTTGGGCTCAGCTCGGCGCTGGAGCAGTTGCGCTCCGGCACCCAGAACAGCGGGTCATAGCCAAAACCGTGCTGGCCGCTGGCCGTCGGCAGAATGCGCCCGTGCCACAAGCCTTCGCAAAGGATCGGCAACGGATCGTCGGCATGCCGCACCAGCGCCAGGACGCAAACGAACTGCGCGCCGCGTTCGGCTTCAGGCACGTCTTTGAGCACGTCGAGCAGCTTGGCGTTATTCGCCGCATCGCCCTGACCGTCAGCGTAACGCGCGGAGTAGATCCCCGGCGCACCGCCAAGGAAATCCACCGCCAGCCCCGAATCATCGGCCAGCGCCGGCAAGCCGGAGATGCGCGCGGCATTGCGGGCCTTGAGGATGGCGTTTTCGACGAACGACAGGCCGGTTTCTTCCGGCTCGACGCTGCTGAACTCGCCGATCGAGTGCAATTGCACCGATTCGCCGAGCATGGCCTGGAGTTCCTTGAGTTTGCCGGCGTTATGGCTGGCCAGTACGAGTTGCGTGAAGTTCATCATTCGCCGGGGAAAAGCTCTTGGTTGAAATTGATGGTGTTGATTTTGTCGCCGTTCTGGACCTTGATCTCGAACGTGCGGATTTCCTGCTGAGGCACCGGGTACTGGGCAATGTAGTAAACCGCACCTTGCTCAGTCACCTGTTTGAAACTCAACGGGACGCTCTGGCTGGTCAGGTCTTTGACCGTGCCGCTGACCTGAGAGATCAGTGGTTTGCCGTCCTTGATTACCGAAACGTTGATCACGCCCTGACTCTTGCTGCGGATCAGTTCCGCCGCTTTGGCAATGTCCGGCGTCAGGTAGGTGGAGTTGAAGGTGTTGTAGTGCACCGTCACGTCGCCAAAGGTTTCCTGACGCTCGCCTTTGATGACGTCGGCGGCCATGGCAGTGACGCTCAGGCAGGCAGTAAGTAGAAACAGTGCTAGACGACCCATGATCGTTCTCCTTGAAGTGGCGTGGTTCAGACCGCGACCTTGTGGTCTTGCAGCCCTGGGCTGCTGACGCGGTAGATACCGATCTCACCTAATAGATTAGGCCATAGCTTACTGGCCCACCCGTGTCGGTGCTGTTGATCCACGGCAAGCCGATCAATGACCTTCGCTTCACGTTCGCGGCACAATTCTTCAAAGTCGCCGAAAGTGCAGAAGTGGATGTTCGGCGTGTTGTACCAGGTGTACGGCAGAAACTCGGAAACCGGCATCCGGCCCTTGCTCGCCAGATACCAACGGCAACGCCAGTGACCGAAGTTGGGGAAGGTGATGATGCACTGGCGACCGACCCGCAGCATTTCGTCGAGGATCTTGTCCGGGTAGTGCACGGCTTGCAGGGCTTGGGTCATGACCACGACGTCGAAGCTGTTGCTGGCAAAGTTGCCGAGGCCCTTGTCCAGATCCTGCTCGATCACGTTGATGCCCTTGGCCACGCACTCGGCGATGTTGTCCGCGTCGTTTTCCAGGCCATAGCCGGTGACTTGCTTGTTGTCCCTTAGCCAGGTCAGCAGTTCGCCGTCGCCGCAACCGAGGTCGAGCACGCGGCTACCGGCGGGAATCCATTCCTGGATGATTTCCAGATCAGCTCTCATGGCTTTCTCACAAACTAATACGGTTCATGTAGTTGCTGAACGCCTGCAAGTAACGCGGGATCGGAATCAGGAAGGCGTCGTGGCCTTGCGGAGCGTCGATCTCGAGGTAGCAGACGTCTTTCTTGGCCGCCATCAGCGCGTCCACCAGTTCCCGCGAGCGGGCAGGGGAGAAGCGCCAGTCGGTGGTGAAGGACATCACGCAGAACTTGGCGGTGGCGCCGGCGAAGGTTTTCGCCAGGTCATCGTCGAAGTTCGCCGCCGGGTCGAAGTAGTCCAGCGCCTTGGTCATCAGCAGATAGGTGTTGGCGTCAAAGCGCCCGGAGAACTCTTCGCCCTGATAGCGCAGGTAGCTCTCGACCTGGAACTCGACGCTGTGGAAGTCGTAGTTGAGCTTTTCGCTCTTCAGGCCGCGGCCGAATTTCTCGCCCATGGAATCGTCGGACAGGTAGGTGATGTGGCCGACCATCCGCGCCAGCATCAAGCCGCGCTTGGGGATCACGCCCGCTTCCTGGAACGAACCGCCGTGGAACTCGGGGTCGGTCAGGATCGCCTGGCGCGCCACTTCGTTGAAGGCGATGTTCTGTGCCGACAGCTTGGGCGCCGAGGCGATGGCCAGGCAATGCCGCACGCGATCAGGATAGGTGATGGTCCACTGCAAGGCCTGCATGCCGCCGAGGCTGCCGCCAATCACCGCCGCCCACTGGCTGATGCCGAGCAGGTCGGACAGTCGCACCTGACTGTGCACCCAGTCTTCCACGGTCAGCACCGGGAAATCGGCGCCGAACGGTTTACCGGTTTCCGGATTGATACTGCTCGGGCCGGTAGAACCGTTGCAGCCGCCGAGGTTGTTCAGGCTGACCACGAAGAACTTGCTGGTGTCGATCGGCTTGCCGGGGCCGATGCAGCTGTCCCACCAACCGGGTTTACGGTCGTCGGGGCTGTGGAAGCCGGCAGCGTGGTGGTGGCCGGACAAGGCGTGGCAGATCAGCACGGCGTTGCTCGCCGTGGCGTTCAGCGTGCCGTAGGTTTCATAGATCAGGTCATAAGCTGGGAGCGAACGGCCGCAGGCCAGGGCCAGGGGTTCACTGAAGTGCGCCACTTGCGGCGTCACCAGACCAACAGAATCGGCGGGAAAGGCAGTTGGCATCGACCCTGCTCTCGTTGAAATGAGGCGTAAGTCTAAAGACCAGTGTGGCTAGCGGCAAGCAAAGGCCGGGCCTGATTTCATTCAGTTAAACCGTGGTGCGGCCATCGCGGGCAAGCCACGCTCCCACATTGGAATGCGTACCCCTGTGGGAGCGTGGCTTGCCCGCGAAGAACGATGACGCGGTCAACCTGCCGGACGCACCAGGTCCGGCAACTCCGGCAGCTTCTTCGGCGAACAAATCCGCACTCGTTTCTGCCGGTTCAACTCGCCGCTGAGCAAGCTCACCTGGCTCTTGGAAACCCCGAACGCCTTGGCCAAAAACGCCATCAAGTACGCATTGGCCTTGCCCTCAACGGGCGGCGCGGTCAGGCGGATCTTCAATCTATCGCCGTGTAGCCCGCAGAAATCATCGCCGCGGGCCGCCGGTTGCAGGTGACACTCCAGAATCAGATCATCACCGTCCCAGCGAAAGTAGCTCATCAGATCAGCCCGAGCAGGCCCTGCGGCATGAAGGCGAAGTAAGCCAGGCGCGGGATCACCCAGCTTTGCAGCAACTGGATCAGGATAAACGCGAAGATCGGCGAGATGTCGAGGCCGCCCAGGCTCGGAAGAATCCGGCGGAATGGAGCGAGTACCGGTTCAGTGATCTGAGCAACCAGTTCGGCGCCCGGATTGTGGCTGCCCGGTGCGACCCAAGACAGAATCACGCTGATGATCATCGCGTAGAACAGAATGTTCAAAAACAGCGCGAAGAGAGCGATCAGAGCCCAAGGGATCAAAAACAGCCAGTCGACCTGGAAGCCCTTGAGCGTCAGGATGACCGCGATCAGCGCCATCTGAATGATCAGCGCCAATACCAGTGACGACATGTCCAGCCCGAACATGCTCGGGATGACTCGGCGCAGAGGCTTGAGCAACGGTTGAGTGGCTTTGACGATGAACTGGCAGAGCGGGTTGTAGAAATTCGCCCGAACCAGTTGCAGGATAAAGCGCATCAGCACGATCAGCAGGTACAGGCTGCCCAGGGTTTTAATTACAAAAATGGCAGCGTCATTGAGTCCAAGCATCATTGATTCCTTTGTAAGAGCTGATTAGCGACCCAGTTGCTCGGCCATCTCGGCTGAGCGGTGGGCGGCGGCGCCGAGTGCTTTTTCGACCAGGGCTTCGAAGCCCCCGGCCTGGAACGACTTGATGGCCGCTTCCGTGGTGCCGGCCGGCGAAGTCACGCGGCGACGCAGTTCTGCTGCGTCCACGTCACTGGCGACCGCCATGTGGGCGGCGCCCAGTGCGGTTTGCAGGGTCAGTTGTGCGGCGATGTCTGCCGGCAGGCCGAGTTTCACGCCCGCGGCGGTCATCGCTTCGATCAACAGGAAGAAGTACGCAGGGCCCGAACCGGAAACAGCGGTCACCGCGTCCAGTTGCTGCTCTTCGTCCAGCCACAGCGCGATGCCGACGGCGGACAGCAGCTCTTGCGCCTGTTGGCGTTGTTCGGCGTTCACCTCGGCGGTGGCGTACAAACCGCTCACGCCCTGACGCAGCAGCGCCGGGGTGTTGGGCATGCAGCGCACGATCGGCTGGGCGCCGAGCCAGTTGGTCATGCTGGCACAGGTGATGCCGGCGGCGATGGACACCACCAGTTGATTCGGCTTGAGGCTTGGGCGAATCGCTTCGCACACGGCTTTCATCGCCTGGGGTTTGACCGCCAGTACGACCACGTCGGCGTCTTGAATCGCGTCGGCGTTGTCGGCGAATACTTCGATGCCGTGTTCAGCGTTCACGCGAGCACGGGTTTCAGCGCCGGGATCGCTGGCGCGGATGTGGGCCGCGTCCAGACCCTTGGCGCGCAGGCCACCGATCAGGCTGGCGGCCATGTTGCCGGCACCGATAAAGGCAATACGAGTCTTGCTCATGTCAGGTCCTTATCAAGAGAGAAGTCAGCCATTGTTCGGTTGACTGTAATCACGGGCGCCAAACAGGGCCGTACCGATGCGGACCCAAGTGGCGCCTTGGGCGATGGCTGACTCAAGGTCGTGGCTCATGCCCATGGAAAGTGTGTCGAGCGGCAGATTGAGGCTGGCTTGCAGGCTTTGCACGGCAGCAAAAGCGGCGTCCTGGGCGGCGCGATCTTCAGTCGGCTCAGGGATCGCCATCAACCCGCGTAGCTTAAGGCGCGGCAAGGCGCTGATGGCATTGGCCAGGGCCGGCAGGTCGGCCGGGGTGCAGCCGGACTTGCTGTCTTCACCGCTGACGTTGACCTGGATGCAGATGTTCAGCGGGGGCAGATCGGCAGGACGTTGTTCGGACAGGCGTTGTGCGATTTTCAAACGATCCACGGAATGCACCCAAGCGAAGTGCTCGGCGATAGCGCGAGTCTTGTTCGATTGAATGGGGCCGATGAAGTGCCAGATCAAGGGCAGGTCGGCCAATTCGAGCTGTTTGCCGAGGGCTTCCTGCAGATAGTTCTCGCCAAAGTCGCGGATCCCGGCGGCGTGGGCTTCACGCAGGGCCTCGGCAGGCTTGGTCTTGCTCACGGCCAGTAGCTGGACGCTGTGCTCGTCGCGCTGGGCGGCGAGTGTTGCTGCGTGTATGCGCGAACTAACCTGGAGAATGTTGTCTGCTATCGTGGACATCAAGAGGCGCCGCTGGTCTGAAGGTTCGCGGCATTCTACTGGAATTGAGGAGCGCTATGGATATCACTGAGCTGCTGGCATTCAGCGCGAAACAGGGCGCGTCCGACTTGCACCTGTCTGCCGGCCTGCCACCGATGATTCGCGTCGACGGCGACGTGCGGCGCATCAACCTGCCGGCCCTGGACCACAAACAGGTGCACGAGCTGATCTACGACATCATGAACGACACCCAGCGGGTGGACTTCGAGAAGCACCTGGAAACCGACTTCTCCTTTGAAGTGCCAGGCGTGGCGCGCTTTCGAGTTAACGCGTTCAACCAGAACCGCGGCGCCGGTGCGGTGTTCCGGACCATCCCGTCCAAGGTCCTGAGCATGGATGACCTTGGCATGGGAGATGTGTTTCGCAAGATTACCGAAGCGCCCCGTGGCCTGGTGCTGGTGACCGGCCCGACCGGTTCCGGCAAGTCCACCACCCTGGCGGCGATGATTGATTACCTGAACAACCATCGCCATCACCACATACTCACCATCGAAGACCCGATCGAGTTCGTCCATGAATCGCGCAAATGCCTGATCAACCAGCGCGAAGTCCACCGCGATACCCGAAGCTTCGCCACCGCACTGCGCTCGGCCCTGCGCGAAGACCCGGATGTGATTCTGGTCGGGGAGATGCGCGATCTGGAGACTATTCGCCTGGCCCTAACCGCGGCCGAGACCGGTCACCTGGTGTTTGGCACGCTGCACACCACGTCGGCGGCGAAAACCATCGACCGGGTGGTTGACGTGTTTCCGGGGGACGAGAAGTCGATGGTGCGCTCGATGTTGTCCGAGTCATTGCTGGCGGTGGTGTCCCAGACACTGGTCAAGAAGATCGGCGGCGGGCGGATCGCGGCACACGAGATCATGCTCGGCACGTCGGCGATCCGTAACCTGATCCGCGAGGACAAGGTGGCGCAGATGTACTCGTCGATTCAGACCGGGGGCAACCTGGGGATGCAGACGCTGGATATGTGCCTGAAGGAGTTGGTGACCAAGGGCTTGATCAGCCGCGAGCATGCGCGGGAGAAGGCGCGGTCGCCGGATAATTTTTAGCCCCTAAAGCAAAAGATCGCAGCCTTCGGCAGCTCCTACAGGGAAACGCGAATCCCTGTGTAGGAGCTGCCAAAGGCTGCGATCTTTTGATCTTGCTTTATATCAGCGCTGGACGACGCGCATCTGATGCGGTTCTTTCGGCAAAACCCGCTTGGCTACCACGTAGTGGCTTTCCCAGTACGGTTTCTTCAGCGTATCGATGGACACCGCCTTGCCACGGCGCGGTGCGTGGATGAAGCGGTCGTTGCCCAGGTAGATGGCAACGTGATTGACCTTACGGCTCTTGATATTGAAGAAAATCAGATCGCCCGGCTTCAGATCCTTGCGTTCGACTTTCTGCCCATGACCGCTGGCCATGGCGTTGGAGGTCCGTGGCAGGTCGAAGGTAGCGTCGTTAAACGCATATTTCACCAAACCACTGCAGTCGAACCCTTTACTTGGGCTGCTGCCGCCCCAACGATAAGGAGTGCCGAGGACATTCACGGCACGGCTCAACACGTTGCTGCTTTGCTTGTTCGCCATCGGCGGAACCAGCTTGCTGTTGGCAGTGGCCAGGTGGGTGGAATGTTTTGCAGTTTGTTTGTTTTTGCTCGTAGGAGCAGAAACATGGGATTTAGGGGTGTAACCATTAACGTTAGGAAGACGTTGCTCACGATTGGTGGCGTGGGCGGCCAGTGGCATTAATAGGCAAATGGTTAGCCATGTCTTGAAAAATGGACGCATTAGGCAAGGCTCATATGGGTTAGCGCGCAACTTTATAACAGCTTTTTTGGCCCTTCCGAGTCCGTTGGTCGATTGGACCTGGGGGTCAACGGAACCAAATAAGCGGTAGATTGACGCGATTGTCTGACAGAGGTCAGGTGGTATAAGGCTTTGACGGGAGTGAAGGTAGCATTTGCCATACGTCGGACGCCTGTAAAAAAGTCACAAAGAATTCAACAATATTTATCTATCGTGTGAATCGAGGTCCTTCATGAACACCTATCAACAGTCTGCGGCGCAGCAAGACACCCACAGCAAAGTGATCGGATACCTGCTTTGGATTTTCGGTTTTACCGGGGCTCACCGCTTCTATTACGGCAAGCCGGTGACCGGGACGATCTGGTTCTTCACGTTTGGTTTGCTGGGCATCGGTTGGCTGATCGACCTGTTTCTGATTCCGGCCATGGACCGGGAAGCCGACCTGCGGTTTACCGCCGGGCCCATCGAATACAACGTTGCGTGGATTCTGCTGGCGTTTCTTGGGGTATTCGGCGTGCACCGGATGTATCAAGGGAAGTGGATCAGCGGGTTGCTGTACCTGGTGACGGGCGGGTTGTTCTTCGTGGGAGTGCTGTATGACTTCTGGACACTGAACGACCAAGTGTCGGTGCGTAACGCACAGAGTCGCGGCGCCTTCCAGTAAGTCATCGCGAGCAGGCTCGCTCCCACAGGGGAACGCATTCCAATGTGGGAGCGAGCCAGCTCGCGATGGGAGCGGCGCGGTCTTAAACCTGGTGGCTAATCCGTCCATCCACCAAGGTGTAACGCACCACACTCGGCAGGCTGTGGCCAATAAACGGGCAATTTTCACCCTTGGACAGCCAGGTTTCGCCGGCCACGGTCGAAGCCGCCGGGTCGAACAGCACGATGTCCGCCGCCCCACCGACGGTCAATTTACCCGCCGGCAGGCGCAAGGCCTTGGCAGGTCCGGCACTGAGACGGGTCAACAGTGTCGGCAGATCGAGCAAACCGTCCTCCACCAACGTCATCGCCAGCGGTAGCAGCAGTTCAACGCTGCTGATGCCCGGCTCGGTGGCACCGAACGGCGCCAGTTTGGCGTCGCGCTCGTGAGGTTGGTGATGGCTGGAGATGGCCGAAACCACCCCGGACTTCACCGCCGCACGCAGACCATCACGGTCGGCGCGGGTGCGCAGCGGCGGCTGGACGTGATAGAGGCTGTTGAAATCGATCAGCGCTTCGTCAGTCAGGATCAGTTGATACAGCGCCACATCGGCGGTCACCGGTAGTCCGCGGGCCTGGGCCTGGGCGATCAGGGCCACGCCGCGAGCGCTGGTGAGCTGGCTGAAGTGCGCACGCACGCCGCTTTGCTCGACCAGCAACAGATCCCGGGCCAGGGCCACGGTTTCGGCGGTTTCCGGAATGCCCGGCAAACCAAGGAAACTGGCGGTCGGGCCTTCGTGGGCCAAGCCATCTTCGGCCAGGTCATGATCCTGCGAGTTGAAAATCACTGTCAGGTCGAACGTCGCCGCGTATTCCAGCGCCCGGCACAGGGTGCGGGTGTTGCGGAAGCTCTCCAGACCGTTGCCGAAGGCCACGCAGCCGGCATCGCGCAAGGCGACCAGCTCGGCCAGCTGTTCGCCGTCCAGGCCTTTGCTCAGGGCGCCAATCGGGAAGACTTTGGTGTTGCCGGCCTCGCGGGCGCGGTCGAGGATCAATTCGGCCACGGCCGAAGTGTCCAGCACCGGTTTGGTTTTTGGCGGGCAGCATAGGCTGGTCACGCCACCGGCCGCAGCGGCGCGGGTTTCGCTGGCAATCGAGCCTTTGCGACTGTAACCCGGCTCGCGCAGGGCGACGTTCAGGTCAACCAGTCCAGGTGCGGCCACCAGGCCTTTGGCGTCGATGGTCTCGACCGGGACAAAACCGGCCGGCGCAGCACCAAGGGCGACGATCTTGCAGGCTTCGATATGAATGTCGGTAACTTTATCCAGCCCCGAGGTTGGATCGATGACGCGGGCGCCGAGAATGCTGAGCTTCACTGGGCTTTCTCCTGCTCGAATTGACGTTGCGCAGTCTGCCCGCTCATGGCCATGGACAGCACGGCCATACGAATCGCAATACCGTAGGTAACCTGGTTGAGGATCACCGAGTGCGGGCCGTCGGCCACTGCCGACTCAATCTCCACTCCGCGGTTGATCGGCCCCGGGTGCATGACGATGCAATCCGGTTTTGCGCCGGCCAGGCGCGCGGTGGTCAGCCCGAACAGGCGGTAGAATTCGCCTTCGCTCGGCAGCAGGCCGCCGGTCATGCGTTCACGCTGCAAGCGCAGCATGATCACCACGTCGACGTCTTTCAGGCCTTCGGTCAAGTCGGTGTAGACCTTCACGCCGTATTGCTCGATGCCGATCGGCAGTAGGGTTTTCGGCGCGATCACGCGGATGTCCGGGCAACCGAGGGTTTTCAGCAGCGAGCATGTTGGAGCGCGCGACCCGCGAGTGCAGGATGTCGCCGACGATGGCCACCGAGAGGTTTTCGAAGCCGCCCTTGTGCCGACGGATGGTGAGCATGTCGAGCATGCCCTGCGTCGGGTGGGCGTGACGGCCGTCGCCGCCGTTGATGATCGCCACCTGCGGACACACGTGTTCGGCGATGAAGTGCGCCGCGCCGGAGTCACCGTGACGCACGACGAACATGTCGGCGGCCATGGCTTCGAGGTTGCGCAGGGTGTCGAGCAGGGTTTCGCCCTTGCTCGCCGACGACGTCGATACGTTCAGGGTGATCACGTCCGCCGACAGGCGCTGGGCCGCCAGTTCGAAAGTGGTACGGGTGCGGGTGGAGTTCTCGAAGAACACGTTGCACACGGTTTTGCCGCGCAGCAACGGGACCTTCTTTACCGCCCGGGCGCCGACTTCGAGGAACGAGTCGGCGGTATCGAGGATTTCCGTCAGCAGCTCGCGGCGCAAACCGTCGAGCGAGAGGAAGTGGCGCAGCTGGCCCTGATCATTGAGCTGCAGCGGGCGCTTGGTGTCTAGAGGCGTCATCGCGAGGGGGACTCTCAATAGGGCGAATTAAAGGGCAAGGTCTTGCAGTTCGAGCTTGAGCTCCGGGCCGGACAGCTTCACCCGCTCGTGGGCGGCCAGCGACAAGGTCGCGCCCACCACGTTCGGGCGGATCGGCAGCTCGCCGGCGTCCAGGTCCAGCAGGCAGACCAGCGTTACGCTGGCCGGGCGGCCGTAGTCGAACAGTTCGTTCATGGCGGCGCGGATGGTCCGGCCGCTCATCAGTACGTCGTCGATCAGCACCAGGTGCTGGCCTTCGATCTCGAACGGCAGGGCCGAAGGGCGCACTTGCGGGTGCAAGCCGTTCTGGCTGAAGTCGTCGCGGTAGAAGGAAACGTCCAGGGTGCCGAGCGGCGAATCGCTGCCCAGTTCATCGAGCAACGCCTGGGCGACCCAGACGCCGCCGGTACGAATACCGATGTAGCGCGGTTCGCTGATGCCACGTTTGGCCAGGTAGGCGTCAAGCCGGGTCGCCATCTGGCTGATCAGTTCAACGGGATTGGGCAGGCTCATGGTTGCTCCTTCTTGGGCCCGAGCCGAGTGATGCTTGAGTGGTGGCTCGGGTTGTAGCTATAGAGAGTCGCCAGGGGCGGCTCTTCAGGATTCGAACAGTGCGGTGTTTTCGTCGAGCCAGCCTTGCAGCAGCAGGGCGGCGGCGATGGCATCGACCGGGTTATCGCGGTAACTGCCTTTCTGGCCGCCACGATCACGCCGCTCGCCCTTGGCTTCGAACGTGGTCAGACGCTCGTCGTGGGTATAGAAGGGCAAGTTGTAACGACCGTTGAGGCGGCGGGCGAACTTCTCGGCCCGCAGGCACATGTCGCTTGGCGTGCCGTCCATGTTCAGCGGCAGGCCGACTACCACGGCGTCGGGCTTCCATTCCTTGATCAGGGCTTCGACCTGATTCCAATCGGGAATACCGTTTTGTGCCTTCAAGGTGCACAGCTCACGGGCCTGGCCGGTAATCACCTGGCCGACCGCTACGCCGATCTGTTTGGTGCCGTAGTCGAAACCCAAAATCAGTCGCAGGGCCATCAGGCGTGGCCCGCCTGGCTGGTCAGCAGGCTGAGATTGACACCCAGGTGCTTGGCCGCCGCTTCGAGGCGCAGTTCGCTGCTGGTGTTGAACAGGATGTCGGCGTCGTAAGGGCAGGTCAGCCAGGCGTTGTCGGCCAGTTCGGCCTCCAGTTGTCCGGCTTCCCAGCCCGCGTAGCCGAGAGTGATCACACTTTTCGCCGGGCCGACGCCGTCAGCGATGGCGAACAGCACATCCTGGGAGGTCGACAGGGCCAGTTCGCCGTCGAGTTCGACGGTGGCCTGAAAGGTTTTCCCCGAGGGATGCAGGACAAACCCGCGATCAGTCTGCACCGGCCCGCCGATAAAGATCGGCACATGCTGGCAGAGCAACGGCGGCTCGATGTCCGGGCGCAGTTGCTCGAGGATATCGGCCAGGTTCAGTTCTTGCGGACGGTTGACCACCAGCCCCATGGCACCATTGGCCGTGTGCTCGACGATGTAGGTCAAGGTGTGCGCAAAGTTCGGGTCGGCCATGTGCGGCATGGCGATCAGGAAGTGATGCTTGAGGTAGCTGGGGCTGACGTTCTTCATGAGCGCTAGTGTGGCGTTGGAGGGGCGAACTGACAAGCTGGGGATGCCGCAATTTGGCAGTCAACGGCGATCAAATGTGGGAGCGGGCTTGCTCGCGAAGGCGTTGTGTCAGTCGGCATCAATGTTGAATGATCGACCGCATTCGCGAGCAAGCCCGCTCCCACAGGGGATTTGCGGTGCTCAGTTACTGGAGAGTTTGTCGCCCCGGGCGAATTTCCACGTGCGGATGATTTCCAGCCGATCGACATCCGACAAATCCCCGGTAAACGGTGCAAATGGCGCCGCCAGCCTGACGATCCGCTGTGCTGCCTGATCCAGCAACGGTTGCCCGGACGACTCCAGCACCAGCACTTCAAACAGCGAACCATCGCTGTTGATCGAAACCATCAGCCGCAAATTGCCGTAGATCTGCTTGCGCCGTGCTTCGTCGGGGTAATTGAGGTTGCCGATGCGCTCGACTTTCTTGCGCCATTCGTCCTTATACCAGGCGCCCTTGTCGCGCATGGTCGACGCCGCGCTCAAGCGGTGGATACGCGGGCGTTTGGCGTACAGCTGTTGTTCGTTGGCCAGTTCCGCTTCGAGGCTGGCGATGTCGCTGGACAGCTGCGAGCTGTCGAACGTCGGCGCGGCCACGGCGGGTTTGGGTTCAGTCTTGGGTTCTTCGTTTTTGGCGACGGCTTTTTTCGGCTTCGGCGCGATGGTCGTCACGGCTGCCTTGGGCGCGGCTGCCTGCACTTCAGGCTTGGCGGCCGGCGGCGGGGTGACTTTTTGCACCTTGGTGTCCTGGAATGGCGCGACCTCGGTGGTCTTGGGAATCGCCTTTTTATCCAGGGTGCCGCTGCCTTGCTGATTCTCTTGAGCGATGAAATCAGCTTTTTTCGGCTTGGTTTCGCTTTTGAACGTGGCGAGGGTGATTTCCAGGGTTTTGCTGATTTGCTTGGGTTCGACCATGGTGAACCCGACGCCCAACAGCAAGGCCAGGTGAATCAGCGCCGCCAGAAACAGGGTAAAACCGAGGCGATCGGCCGGGCGCACGCCACGATGGGCGAGTTCAGCGGGCAGATCGGACGGGAGCGTCATGACAAGAAAACCAACATCGCGTTTTTTACAGGCCGCGCATGATAACGCAATGTTGGTTGTTTCTTGGCTGTTCTACATCAACGGGCCTTGAGCTTCTGATCGATGGCATCCATCAGCAGGCCGCCGATGTCGGTGCCAAACGCGTTATCAATCTCGCGAATGCAGGTCGGGCTGGTGACGTTGATTTCGGTCAGGCTCTCGCCGATCACGTCCAGGCCCACGAACAGCAGGCCTTTCTCGCGCAGGGTCGGGCCGACTTGAGCGGCGATCCAGCGATCCTTGTCGGTCAGCGGACGGGCTTCGCCACGGCCACCGGCCGCGAGGTTGCCACGGGTTTCGCCAGCGGCAGGAATCCGCGCCAGGCAGTAATCCACCGGCTCGCCGTCGATCATCAGGATGCGCTTGTCGCCATCCTTGATTGCCGGCAGGTAAGCCTGGCCCATGATCTGCTGGGTGCCCAGCGCGGTCAGGGTTTCCAGAATCACCGACAGGTTCGGATCGCCTGCGCGGTGACGGAAGATCGAGGTGCCACCCATGCCGTCCAGCGGCTTGAGGATCACGTCACCGTGCTTGGCGGCGAATTCACGCAGCACGTCGGCGCGGCGGCTGACCACGGTTGGCGGTGTGCACTGCGGGAACAGCGTGGCGAACAGCTTTTCGTTGCAGTCGCGCAGGCTCTGCGGCTTGTTGACCACCAGCACGCCTGCGCGCTCAGCTTGCTCCAGCAGATAGGTGGAGTAGACGAACTCCATGTCGAACGGCGGATCCTTGCGCATCAGGATCACGTCCAGATCGCTCAGCAACGCGTCGGTCTCGGCTTCCAGTTCGAACCATTTTTCCGGGTTGGCGAAAACTTTCAGCGGCCGCATCCGCGCCCGTGCTTCACCTTCGCCCTGGTACAAATCCCGCTGTTCCATATAGAACAGTTCCCAACCGCGCTTTTGCGCGGCCAGCAGCATGGCCAGCGAGCTATCCTTTTTATAGGAGATGCTGGCGATTGGGTCCATGACAATCCCGACGCGAACGCTCATGGGTATTTCCTCGAAATTTGGGTAGGCGCAAGGCCAGAAAAAGTGGCGTCAGAGTGGCGCTGAGTGTGTTCCCGGTCAAGGAAAAACCATCGCCAGGGTCGCCCGATAGATTGGTATTGGAGACTGTGCTAAAAAGGTCGCCATGTCGCGCTGGCCCTTGAGCATCAAGGGTTTCGAGCCGTCAAACGGACAAATTGATTCGCAAAGGCGACGGTAGAGCATTTATGGAACAGCATTCCAGCGCCTTGAAGGTCATGGTGATCGACGATTCGAAGACGATTCGCCGCACCGCCGAAACGCTGTTGAAAAACGTGGGCTGTGAAGTCATCACCGCCATCGATGGTTTCGATGCGCTGGCCAAGATTGCCGACAATCACCCCGGCATTATCTTTGTCGACATCATGATGCCGCGCCTGGATGGTTATCAGACCTGCGCTTTAATCAAGAACAACAGTGCGTTCAAGTCCACGCCAGTGATTATGCTGTCGTCCAAGGACGGGCTGTTCGACAAGGCCAAGGGGCGCATCGTCGGCTCCGATCAGTTTTTGACCAAGCCTTTCAGCAAGGAAGAACTGCTGAACGCGATCCAGGCCCATGTACCGGGCTTTGCCGCCGTTTTGCCGCAGTAGGACACGCACAGTGACGCTCGGCCAGCGGGCCCGGCGTCGACAAGAAGAATGGGGAAGACCATGGCACGTATTCTGATCGTCGATGATTCGCCGACTGAAATGTACAAACTGACCGGCATGCTGGAAAAGCACGGTCATGAAGTGTTGAAAGCTGAAAACGGCGCCGACGGCGTGGCCCTGGCCCGTCAGGAAAAACCCGACGCCGTGCTGATGGACATCGTCATGCCCGGCCTCAACGGTTTCCAGGCGACCCGTCAACTGACCAAAGACCCGGAAACCGGGCACATCCCGGTGATCATCATCACCACCAAGGATCAGGAAACCGACAAGGTCTGGGGCACACGCCAGGGTGCCAAGGACTACCTGACCAAACCGGTCGACGAAGAAACCCTGATCAAAACCCTGAACAACGTGCTGGCCGGTTGATCGTGCGGCCATGACCGAGTCGCTCACAGCTTTCGAACTGCTGCTGCAGATCGACCAGCGTTGTCGCGTGCTGGCGGCAGACTTGCCGTCCCAGCTGACCCGACAGGACCGCTGGAGCGGCATCGGTTTTCGCCTGGGCGAGCACTGGTATGTCGCGCCAATGGGCGAAGTCAGCGAAGTCCTGCATGAACCGCGCTTCACTCAGTTGCCGGGGGTCAAGCCGTGGGTCAAGGGCGTCGCCAACTTGCGTGGGCGGCTGCTGCCGATCATGGATGTGTGCGCTTTCTTTTCTGATCAAGAGCTTGGTCATGAGTTGTCGGCGGTGCGCAAGCAGCGGCGGGTGCTGGTGGTGGAATACAAAGATGTGTTTGCCGGGTTGATGGTCGATGAAGTCTACGGTTTGCAGCACTTTGCCCAGGAAAGCCTGGAAGCGGTGCCGCCGAACGAACGCAACGGCCCGATTGGCGCTTTCGTCAAAGGCCGGTTCCAGCGTGAACAGAGCTGGCAAGTGTTCAGCCCGTTTGCACTGGCGCAATCCCAGAGCTTCATGCAAGTCGCGGTGTAATCGCAGAATTTTGTGCGGGTGAGCTTTTGTGGCGAGGGAGCTTGCTCCCGTTGGGCCGCGAAGCGGCCCCTCTTAACACAAAAGAAGGGGACTGCTGCGCAGTCCAACGGGAGCAAGCTCCCTCGCCACAGGTTTCTTGGTGAGTTCGAAGGGTGCTGGTTAACAGGCGAGGACCGATGACAAAAGCAAAAACAGGCAAGCCAGAAGGATCGCGCAGCCGTTCACAGATTATCGTGCTGTTTATCGCGCTGATCGTCTTCATCATGCTGCTGTTCGCCAACTTCGCTTACCTCAACACTCAGGCAACCTACGACAAACAGTACATCGGTCACGCCGGTGAGCTGCGCGTGCTGTCCCAGCGCATCGCCAAGAACGCCACCGAAGCCGCCGCCGGCAAGGCTGCCGCGTTCAAGTTGCTCGGCGATGCGCGCAACGACTTTGCCCAGCGCTGGGGTTACCTGAAAAAGGGTGATCCGAGCACCGGCCTGCCGCCAGCCCCGTCCACCGTGCGCCCGGAAATGCGCGCCGTGCAGCTGGACTGGGAGCGCCTGCTGAAAAACACCGATGCCATTCTCTCCAGTGAACAGACCGTGCTGTCCCTGCATCAAGTCGCCGCGACCCTGGCCGAAACCGTGCCGCAGTTGCAGGTCGAGTACGAGAAGGTCGTCGAGATCCTCCTCCAACGCGGCGCCCCGGCGGCTCAGGTGGTGATGGCTCAGCGTCAGTCGTTGTTGGCTGAACGGATTCTAGGTGCGGTGAACACGGTGTTGTCCGGCGACGAAAACTCGCAACAGGCCGCCGACGCCTTCGGTCGCGATGCGGCGCGGTTCGGCCAGGTGCTCAACGGCATGCTCCAGGGCAATCCGGCACTGAAAATCAGCCAGGTTGAAGACAAGGATGCACGCGCCCGACTGAGCGAAATCGCCGAACTGTTCGAATTCGTCTCGGGCTCGGTGGATGAAATCCTCGAAACCTCGCCGGAGCTGTTCAAGGTCCGGGAATCGGCGACCAACATTTTCACCCTGTCGCAAACCCTGCTCGACGAAGCCTCGCACCTGGCCACCGGTTTCGAAAACCTGGCGGGCGGGCGCAACACCGACACCATCGGCGGCTACGTACTGGGTCTGTTGGCGCTGATGTCGATCATCCTTATCGGTCTGGTGATGGTCCGCGAAACCAATCGTCAGCTTCAGGAAACCGCCGAGAAGAACGAGCGCAACCAGAACGCGATCATGCGCCTGCTCGATGAAATTGAAGACCTCGCCGACGGTGACCTGACCGTGACCGCCTCGGTGACCGAAGACTTCACCGGGACCATCGCCGACTCGATCAACTATTCCGTCGACCAATTGCGCGACTTGGTGGCAACCATCAACCTCACCGCCGGCCAGGTCGCCGCTGCTGTGCAGGAAACCCAGGCCACTGCCATGCACCTGGCCCAGGCCTCGGAGCATCAGGCGCAGCAGATTTCGGAAGCCTCCACGGCGATCAACGAGATGGCGCAATCCATCGACCAGGTCTCGGCCAACGCCGCCGAGTCTTCGGCGGTGGCCGAGCGCTCGGTGGAAATCGCCAACAAGGGCAACGAGGTGGTGCACAACACCATCCATGGCATGGACAACATCCGCGAGCAAATCCAGGACACCGCCAAACGGATCAAGCGTCTGGGCGAGTCTTCCCAGGAAATCGGCGACATCGTCAGCCTGATCGACGACATTGCCGACCAGACGAATATCCTCGCCCTCAACGCGGCGATCCAGGCCTCGATGGCCGGTGATGCCGGGCGCGGGTTTGCCGTGGTGGCGGACGAAGTGCAGCGCCTGGCCGAGCGCTCGTCCGCCGCGACCCGACAAATTGAAACACTGGTGCGGGCGATCCAGACCGATACTAATGAAGCGGTGATCTCGATGGAGCAGACCACCACCGAAGTGGTGCGCGGCGCGCGGCTGGCGCAGGATGCCGGTGTGGCCCTGGAAGAAATCGAAGGCGTTTCGAAGACCCTGGCGGCGCTGATCCAGAGCATTTCCAACGCTGCGCAGCAACAGACGTCGTCAGCCGGCCAGATTTCCCTGACGATGAACGTGATCCAGCAGATCACCACGCAGACCTCGTCCGGCTCCACGGCGACGGCCGAAAGCATCGGCAACCTGGCGAAAATGGCCAGTCAGCTGCGGCGTTCTGTATCGGGTTTCACCTTGCCGACCGCGCCGGCCGAGGTCACGGACAAAGCCTGAACCGCCTGCGGGCGACTGCATTTTGAGTGAAGTGGGGATTGGAGTGGTTATGGGTGATCGGCACGACTATGTGGCCCTCGAGTGGGTCAAAGGCGAGATTGCCGAAACGCTGAAGCAGGCTCATCAAGCACTGGAAACCTTGCTGGATGACCCGCAGGCGACGTATGCGCTGGACGAGTGCCTGGGGTGTATCCACCAGGTTCACGGCAGTTTGCAGATGGTCGAGTTCTACGGTGCGGCCCTGCTCGCCGAAGAAATGGAACAACTGACCGTCGCCTTGCAACAAAACCGCGTCAATCATCGCGATGAAGCCATCCACCTGTTAAGACAGGCACTGGGGCAACTGCCGATCTACCTCGACCGGGTGCAAGGGGCACGACGTGACTTGCCGCTGGTGGTGCTGCCGTTGATCAACGATTTGCGCAGTGCCCGGGGTGAAAGCCTGCTGTCGGAAACCAGCCTGTTCAGCCCGCAACTGCCGTATTTGCCGGCGCTGGACAAGGAAGCCATGGCGCTGCTGGAACCGGCGGAATTACCCAATGTGCTGCGCAAGTTGCGGCAGATGTTGCAGATGGCGCTGGTCGGTCTGTTGCGTGAACAGGATGGCGAGACCAATCTCGACTACCTGACCAAAGTCTTCGCCAGGCTCGAAGCGTTGTGCGGTGACGCGCCGCTGAGCCCGTTGTGGCAGGTCGCTTCGGCGCTGGTCGAAGGCATGCGCGGCGGCTCGATTGCCAACAGCCCGGCGCTGCGCAGCCTGTTCAAGAACGCTGACAAAGAACTCAAGCGCTTGCTGGAACAGGGCATGTCCGGCGTCAATCAGGCGCCACCGCCAGAGCTGTTCAAAAGCTTGTTGTTCTACATTGCCAAAGCCGAACATCCCACCGGGCAGATGCTGACTATGAAAGATCGCTACGGACTGGACGAAGCGCTGCCCGACAGCGCGATGGTCGACGAAGAACGCGCACGGCTGGCCGGCCCTGACCGCGATGCCATGCGCTCGGTGCTCGCCGCGCTGTGCGAAGAGCTGGTGCGGGTCAAGGAACGCCTGGACCTGTTTGTGCGCAGCGACCGCCAGCACACCTCGGACCTCGAAAGCCTGCTGGCGCCGCTGCGGCAAATCGCCGACACCTTGGCGGTGCTCGGTTTTGGCCAGCCGCGCAAGGTCATCATCGATCAACTGGCGGTGGTGCTGAGCCTCGCTCAGGGCCAGCGCGAGCCCAACGACGCGATCCTGATGGACGTGGCTGGCGCCTTGCTTTACGTCGAGGCGACGCTGGCCGGGATGGTCGGCACCGTGGAGCCGGAGAGCCAGGAAGAAAGTCGCCTGCCGACCACCGACCTGACCCAGATCCACCAGATCGTGATCCGCGAAGCACGGATCTGCCTGCAACAAGCCAAAGACATGATCGTCGACTACATCGACGCCGACTGGGATCGCCAGCAACTGCAGCCTTTGCCGGCGTTGCTGACCCAAGTGCGCGGTGCGCTGGCGATGATTCCGCTGAGCCGTGCCGCGAGCCTGATCGAAGCGTGCAACAGCTTCATTCGCGAACACCTGCTGGTGGACACCGATCATCCCGGTTGGCAGCAACTGGACAGCCTGGCCGACGTCATTACCAGCATCGAGTATTACCTGGAGCGTCTCAACGACGACCCGCAAGAGTCCAGTGAACAACTGCTCGACGTGGCGGAAAAGAGCCTGGCCGCGCTCGGGTTTTTCCCCAGCGAAAAACGGGTGCCGGTGCTCGAAGACGTGCTCAGCCCCAATGAAGCCCAGGTCATGCAAGACCTTCAGGAACTGGACGACCCCGAGACGGTGCAGTCGTTGGCCGATGTGCTGGCTAGCCCGATTTCTGCCGTCAATCCACCGGCCCTGAATACGCCGGGCAGCCTGTTGCCGCCGCCAATGGACGAAGAGCCGGTGGACGATGAGCTGCGGGAAGTCTTCCTCGAAGAAACTGAAGAGGTGCTGGAAGCCCTGCACGAATACCTGCCGCGCTGGTCGGCCAACGCTGATCACACAGGCGCATTAAGTGAGCTACGCCGGGCCTTCCACACCTTGAAGGGCAGTGGCCGGATGGTCCGCGCATTGGTGCTGGGCGAGCTGGCCTGGGCGATGGAAAACCTGCTGAACCGGGTGCTGGAACACAGCGTCGAGCCGGGACCAGCAGTGCAACAGTTGCTGACTGACGCGCTGAACCTGCTGCCGGAACTGGTCACCGAATTTGCCGCCAATGCCCAGCGTCAACGCGACGACGTGGACCGCTTGGCCGCTCGGGCGCACGCCTTGGCCAAGGGCGATGGGTCGCTGTCGGATGAGGACACCCAAGACGTCGCCGCCCTCGATCCGTTGCTGCTGGAGATCTTCCGCAAAGAGGCCGAAACCCATCTCGCCAGCCTCAATCGTTTTCTCGATCAGGCCGCCGAACATGTGCCACTGCAAGCCAGCGACGAGTTGCAGCGGGCCTTGCATACGCTCAAGGGCAGCGCCTCGATGGCTGGTGTGTTGCCGATTGTCGAACTGGCGGCGCCGCTGGACCAACTGGCCCGCGAGTACAAGGCGCACTTGATCGCCCTGGACCTGGATGAAGTCGAGTTGCTACTGGAAGCCGAAGGGCTGTTCCGCCTCGGATTGCGCCAACTCAAGACTGATCCGCTGGGCGAGATTCCCGGCGCTCGTTCGTTGATCGAGCGCACTCACACGTTATTGGAAGAACACCTGCATTCCATTCTTACAGCACCAAACAGAGGCTTGCGGATCAAGCGCGATCCGCAACTGATCAACAACTTCCTGGCCCAGGGCATGGACATCCTGCTGGATGCCGAAAGCCTGTTGCGCCGTTGGCAGCAACACCCCGGCGAGCGCCAGGAACTCAGCGCGCTGCTGGACGAACTGACCACCCTGGGCGAAGGCGCGCACCTCGCCGATCTGCACCCGGTGGACGAACTCTGCGAAGCGCTGCTCGACCTGTATGGCGCGGTGGAAGAAAGCAGCCTGGCGGTCAGCGACGGGTTTTTCCATGAAGCGCAAAGTGCCCATGAAGCGCTGATCAATATGCTCGACGAACTGGCCGCCGGCCAGGAAGTCAGTTCGCAACCGGAGCGCGTCCGGGCCTTGCGCGATTTGCTCGATACAAGCCTCGACCCGTCGGCCACGGGGCTGATCCGCAGCGACGGCAGCCGGACGTTGAGCATTCGCGAACTGGGCAGTGCCACCGCTGAGCTGGCGCAGTCCTCGACTCGGATTGAGCAGAATGACGAGATCGTTTCGATCTTCCTCGAAGAAGCGATGGATATCCTCGAAAGCGCCGGCCAGGCGTTGCAGCGCTGGTTGAGCGACCCGGACAACGCCGCGCCGCTATCGTCGTTGCAGCGGGATTTGCACACCCTCAAGGGCGGCGCGCGGATGGCCGAAGTCGTGCCGGTCGGTAACCTGGCCCACGAACTGGAACACCTTTATGAAGGCCTGGTGGATCGCCGCTACAGCCACAGCGAAGCACTGGCCCAGTTGCTGCAAACCAGCCATGACCGACTGGCGGTGTTGCTTGAGCAATTGCAAAAGCAAAAGCCTTTAGACGACCCGAACGAGCTGATCGAAGCGATTCGCGCGTTCCGCCACGGCAATGCCGGCACGGCTGAAACCGTCGAACCGACGCACGATCATGATTCGCCGGGCCACGATCCGGAGCTACTGGAAATCTTCCTCGAGGAAGGTTTCGACATCATCGAAAACTCCGGCGCGGCGCTGGTGCGCTGGCAGGCCGAGCCGTCGAATCGACAGGAAGTCGAGACCCTGCTGCGCGACCTGCACACCCTCAAGGGCGGCGCGCGGATGGTGGAAATCGCCCCGATTGGCGACCTGGCCCACGAACTGGAGTTTCTCTACGAAGGCCTGTCGGCCGGGGTGCTGCAACCGACGACGGCGCTGTTCACGCTGTTGCAAAGCAGTCACGACCGGTTGGCGCAGATGCTCGACGCCACTCGCGCCGGGGAACCTTGCCCGCCGGCGGATCGGCTGATCGATGCGATCAAGAACTTCAGCCACCCGGCCGTGCCCGAGGCGCCAGTGGTGGCACCGGCCACGGTCAAAGTCGAGACGCCAACGCCTGATGCCGGCGCCGACATGGTCAAGGTTTCGGCGGAATTGCTCGACGACTTGGTCAACCTGGCCGGGGAAACCTCGATCTTCCGTGGCCGTATCGAGCAGCAGGTCAACGATGCCCGCGTGGCCCTGAGCGAGATGGAAACCACCATCGAGCGGATGCGCGACCAGTTGCGTCGCCTCGACACCGAAACCCAGGGGCGGATTCTCAGCCGTCAGCAGGTAGAAGCTGAACGCCTGGGCTACGAAGAATTCGATCCGCTGGAAATGGACCGTCATTCGCAATTGCAGCAACTGTCTCGGGCACTGTTCGAATCCGCCTCCGACTTGCTCGACCTCAAGGAAACCCTCGACCGGCGCAATCAGGACGCGGAAAACCTGCTGCAACAGCAGGGCCGCA
Organism: Pseudomonas sp. 10S4; assembly: GCF_034344865.1. Taxonomy (NCBI): domain Bacteria; kingdom Pseudomonadati; phylum Pseudomonadota; class Gammaproteobacteria; order Pseudomonadales; family Pseudomonadaceae; genus Pseudomonas; species Pseudomonas sp. 10S4. The sequence goes on along the minus strand of NZ_CP133774.1, from coordinate 1,301,291 downwards.
TCAACACCGAATTGCAGGAAGGCCTGATGCGTACGCGCATGGTGCCGTTCGAACGGATGCTGCCGCGTTTGAAACGCATCGTCCGCCAGGTGTCCAGCGAGCTGGGCAAGGACGTGGAATTCGTCGTCGGCAACGCTGAAGGCGAGATGGATCGCAACGTGCTGGAACGCATGGCGCCGCCGCTGGAACACATGCTGCGCAACGCCGTGGATCACGGTCTGGAATCCACCGAAGCGCGGATCGCGGCGGGTAAACCGGCCCAGGGGCGGATCACCCTCGACCTGTCCCGTGAGGGTGGCGACATCATTTTCGACATCCGCGACGATGGTGCCGGAGTGCCGTTGGATGCGGTGCGGCGCAAGGCGATCAAGCGCGGCATGCTCGCGCCGGACAGCAACATCAGCGACCGTGACGTGCTGCAATTCATCCTGCAACCGGGGTTCTCCACCGCTGAAAAAATCACCCAGATTTCCGGGCGAGGCGTCGGCATGGACGTGGTGCATGAAGAGGTGCGGCAACTCGGTGGCACGATGAGCATCGACTCGACGGCGGGGCAGGGCGTGCATTTCCGCATTCGCCTGCCATTCACCGTGTCGGTCAATCGGGCGCTGATGGTGCAGTGCATTGATGATCAATACGCGATCCCGCTGAACACCATCGACGGCATCGTCCGTGTGCTGCCCAACGAACTCGAAGGGCATTACCGGCTCGATCCGCCGACCTACAAATACGCCGGCCAGCACTATGAGCTGTGCTACCTCGGCGAACTGCTGAAAACCAGCACTCGGCCGAAACTGCTGGGCCAGAGCTTGCCGTTGCCGGTGTTGCTGGTGCAATGCAACGAGCGGTACATCGCCGTGCAAGTCGATTCCATGGCCGGTACTCGCGAGATTGTGGTCAAAAGCCTCGGTCCGCAATTTGCGGCGGTGCAGGGCTTGTCCGGGGCGACGATTCTCGGTGACGGCCGGGTGGTGCTGATTCTGGATTTGCTGGCGCCGATTCGCGCCATGCAGGCGCGTGTGCCGCAACAGTCGATGACTCAAGAGGTTGAAGCCGAGCCGCACAAGCCGCTGCTGGTGTTGGTGGTCGACGACTCGGTGACCGTGCGCAAAGTCACCAGCCGCTTGCTCGAACGCCACGGCATGAACGTGCTGACCGCCAAGGACGGGGTCGACGCCATGCTGCTGCTCGAAGATCACCTGCCCGACGTGATGTTGCTGGACATCGAAATGCCACGCATGGACGGCTTCGAAGTGGCGACCCAGGTCCGTGCCGACGAACGATTGCAGCACCTGCCGATCATCATGATCACCTCGCGCACCGGCCAGAAACACCGCGACCGCGCCATGGCCATCGGCGTCAACGACTACCTCGGCAAGCCATACCAGGAATCGGTGCTGCTCGAAAGCATCGCCCTGTGGAGCAAAACCCATGCTTGAGCACCGCACCAGCAACCTCACCGGGCTGTTGCTGCCCTTGGCAGATCGCAATTTGATCCTGCCCAACGTCGCCGTTGCGGAGTTGATCGACTATCAGCCGGGGGCGTTCGACCTCGATACACCGCCGTGGTACTTGGGGCTGGTGACGTGGCGGGATCGGCAGATTCCGTTGCTGAGTTTCGAGTCGGCGTGTGGCAATAAAGTGGTGATTGGCGAGCGCGCGCGGATCGTCATCCTCAATGCCCTTGGAGGACGGCCGGAGTTGAAGTTCATTGCACTGCTGGTGCAGGGGATTCCGCGGTCTTACAAGCTCGATAGCCAGTTGAGCTATGTCGATGTGCCGTTGTGTTCGCTGGAACAGGCGGCGGTGCAGGTGGGGGAGCAAGTGGCGAAAGTGCCTGACTTGCTGGCGCTTGAGGAGTTACTTGTGAGTGCCGGGTTGGTCTGACCCGTACCCTGTGGCGAGGGAGCAAGCTCCCTCGCCACAGGGGTTATGCGCTAGACCTTGGCGCGCATCTGCATCTGCAACGCCTCGTAATGATCCAACGCCTGCTCCACCAACAACTGCACCCCATCCGCCAATCGACTAAGGGCCAAGGCCACCGAGCGGCGTGAGCCTTCCACATCGTCCGCCAGGTTGACGGCAATCGCGCTGATGGACAGCAAGTCTTCGGAGGCGTTGGCGAGCAGGGCTTCGGCGTCGATGTCGGGGGCGACGTTGAAGAGCTGGTGTTTACGGCGCTTGGCCGGTTTTTCGTCAGCCGGGGGAAGTAGTGAGCGAAGGCGCGGTCGGCGGCTTCTTTCATTTTTTCTGCATCGAGGGATGTTTGGGAATCGGTGCCGGATTCCGGGGATTGGGGGTAGGTTTGAACATAGTGAAGCTCCATTTAATGAGTTTCAGCTGCTCCATCGGGTTCCAATCGATGGGGTGGCAGCTGTACGCGGGTTGGAACCCGGGCAAACGGACAAAACCCGACAGACACTAAGGTCTCCCGCGCACAGCCGCCATAACGGAGTGCACCCATTAAAGGTGCGCAAGCATACGTTATGAAAGGCGTTTTTGCCTCGTTAACACCCGGGGGTTCCAATCCCGTTCGCTGAGTTTTCAGCGACCCACAAACGATAAAGATCAACGCAAAACCCCACCAGTCAGCGGCTTCCGGCATTGCTGTAGGCAGCGACGCCAGACTGTGTAGCCTCCAGCCGTTCATACGGACAAACGTTTAAACACAAAACCCCAATCGGCAGCCAGCGCTGTTGTGGCGAGGGGGCTTGCCCCCGTTGGGTTGCGAAGCAGCCCCAAAACCTGCAACCGAGATGTATCAGGTACACCGCGCGCAATGGTTTTACGACTGCTGCGCAGCCGAACGGGGCGAGCCCCTCGCCACAGGGTTGAAGATTCCCAAAAAGGGACCTATCGTTCCCTTTTTGGGACTCATCGGTTGCCACTGTGAAAAACCTTTCCCTCAGCCAAGCCTTGTTCACAACTACTCAGCAAAAAGTACTGGGCTTATTGTTCGGCAAACCCGACCGCAGTTTTTACGCCAACGAGATCGCCCGCTGGGCACAAGTAGGTAAAGGCAGCCTCATGCGCGAGCTGGATCGGTTGCAGCAGGCCGGCGTGCTGACCCTGACACGCCAGGGTAACCAGACCCACTATCAAGCCAATCCCGACTGCCCGATCTATGCCGAACTGCTGGGCATCGCCCGCAAGACCTTTGGTATTGCCGAGCCTCTGCGCCAAGCGCTGCAACCCTTTGCCGAACAGATCACCTGGGCCTTTGTGTACGGTTCCATCGCCAAGGACTCGGCAAACGCATCCAGTGACATTGATCTCATGCTGATCGGCGAAAGCCTCCACTACAGTGAAGTGATGGAGCGGCTCATGCCTCTGGAGGAACAACTGGGCCGCGTCCTCAACCCGACGCTCTACACCCCCGGCGACTGGGCCGCAAAACTGGCGGCTGAAAACAGCTTTGTCGTGCGGGTAGCGCAGCAGGACAAGATCAACCTGATGGGGCAAAACCCTTTGGAGTCCAAGGATGGGCAGCAACGAGAATCTGGAGAACCTGTTACGTAGCGGTGGACTGAAAGCCGAGCCGTCGGACCGCAAGGAGTGCGAAGGGCTGCTGCGTTCGGCGGTGGATCGATTGAAAGATGCGCAAACGCCTTCGCTGTCCTTCGCGAGTCGGTTCGACCTGGCTTACAACGCTGCCCATGCGCTTGCACTGACGGCGCTTCGCTTGTGTGGCTACCGTTCGGACAAGCGATATCTGGTGTTTCAGTGCCTGGTTCATACGGCTGATATTGGCAAAGTACAGGTTCGGTTGTTCGCCCTGTGTCATGAGCGACGGAACCTGGCGGAGTACGAAGGCTATATGGATGAAGATCCGGCGTTGCTGGCGCAGCTGTTGGAAAGTGCTGAGCAGCTTCTGATTCGTGTGTAGCAGCAGATGGCCGGGTTGTGATGCTCTGTCATTGAAAGTTGTGGTGATTGTTCTGGCCCCTTCGCGAGCAAGCCCGCGCCCACAGGTTTTGTGCACGCCGCAGATTAAATGTGGGAGCGAGCTTGCTCGCGATGGCGGCCTTCAATTCACCGCAGACCTGACCGGGCAATGCTGTGGCGAGGGAGCTTGCTCCCGCTGGGTCGCGAAGCGGCCCCAACCCCTGCAACCGAGGTGTGTCAGGTGCACCGCGCGTCATGGTTTTATGACTGCTGCGCAGCCGAACGGGAGCAAGCTCCCTCGCCACAGGGGTTTGCGTGATCATTACGGTGAGCGTAACGATCCAACACTGCGCTTGATTGATGCCCTGACACATCCCTCCTATGGTTACCCCACGACAGCGAACCCGTGGAGTGGTCATGACAACAACAATATCCCCCGACTCGCGATGGACGCGGCGGCGCAGCGAGAAGCAGCGGCGTCTGGCGTTGGTCAAGGATCTGGCTGACGGTGTGGTGTTGCCCACCGACAAGATCGTTGCGGCGCTGGAGGCGTTGATCCTGCCCGGCGACCGTGTGGTGTTGGAGGGCAATAACCAGAAGCAGGCGGATTTCCTGTCCCGCTCGCTGGTCAAGGCTGACCCCGCCAAGCTGCATGACCTGCACATGATCATGCCCAGCGTCGGCCGCGCTGAGCACCTGGACCTGTTCGAACGCGGCATTGCCCGCAAGCTCGATTTTTCCTTCGCCGGTACCCAGAGCCTGCGCATCAGCCAGTTGCTGGAAGACGGCTTGCTGGAAATCGGCGCGATCCACACCTACATCGAACTCTACGCGCGGCTGGTGGTGGACCTGATTCCCAACGTCGTGCTCTCGGCCGGTTTCATGGCCGACCGCGCCGGCAACATCTACACCGGCGCGAGCACTGAAGACACTCCGGCATTGATCGAACCAGCCGCCTTCAGCGACGGCATCGTCATTGTCCAGGTCAATCAATTGGTGGACGACGTCACTGACCTGCCTCGCGTCGACATCCCGGCCTCCTGGGTCGATTTCGTCGTGGTGGCCGATAAGCCGTTCTACATCGAACCGCTGTTCACCCGCGACCCACGCCACATCAAGCCTGTGCACGTGTTGATGGCGATGATGGCGATCCGCGGGATCTACGAAAAACACAACGTCCAGTCCCTGAACCACGGCATCGGTTTCAACACCGCCGCCATCGAATTGATCCTGCCCACCTACGGTGAATCCCTCGGCCTCAAAGGCAAGATCTGCCGCAACTGGACCCTCAACCCGCACCCAACCCTGATCCCGGCCATCGAAAGCGGCTGGGTCGAAAGCGTGCATTGCTTTGGCACCGAACTGGGGATGGAAAACTACATTGCCGCCCGGCCCGACGTGTTCTTCACCGGGCGTGACGGTTCGCTGCGTTCCAACCGGATGTTCTGCCAATTGGCCGGGCAGTACGCGGTGGACTTGTTTATCGGCGCGACCCTGCAAGTCGATGGCGACGGTCATTCCTCCACGGTGACTCGCGGACGGCTGGCCGGTTTCGGTGGTGCGCCGAACATGGGCCACGACCCGCGCGGTCGCCGCCACAGCACGCCTGCCTGGCTCGACATGCGCCACGACGATGCACCGGAAGCCTTGCTGGAGCGCGGCAAGAAACTCGTGGTGCAAATGGTCGAGACCTTCCAGGAGGGCGGCAAACCGACCTTCGTCGAAACCCTCGACGCGGTGGAAGTGGCGCGCAAAAGCGGCATGCCGCTGGCGCCGATCATGATTTACGGCGACGACGTCACGCACCTGCTGACCGAAGAAGGCATCGCCTATTTGTACAAGGCCCGTTCGCTGGAAGAACGCCAAGCGATGATCGCCGCCGTCGCCGGGGTGACCGTCATCGGCATGCGCCACAACCCGAAAGACACCGCCCGTATGCGCCGTGAAGGCTTGATCGCCTTGCCCGAAGACCTCGGCATCCGCCGCACCGACGCCACCCGCGAACTGCTCGCGGCGAAAAGCGTGGCCGATCTGGTCGAGTGGTCTGGTGGCCTCTACAACCCTCCCGCCAAGTTCAGGAGCTGGTAAATGCACGCACTTAACCTGCAAACCAAAACACTGAGTTTGGCCGAACGGCTGGCGGACCTAGCGGTGGACGCGCTGATCGACGAAGCGGACCTGTCGCCAAAACCGGCGCTGGTGGATCGTCGCGGCAACGGCGCAGCATACCGATTTGCACCTTGGGCTGATGCACGCCTCGGCGCTGTCCTTGTGGCCGGCGTTCAAGGAAATGGCCGAAGTGGCCATCGAATTCGGCGACGTCGGTTTACCGCTGCGCGAAGCTCTCGGGCGGATTGGCCGGGAAGGGGAGCAAGCGATGCTCGCCACCACCAACGGTGTGAATACCCATCGCGGGGCGATTTGGGCGTTGGGTTTGTTGGTCGCTGCTGCGGCACTGGAATCCACGAACACCAAGGCAAGCGCAGTGACTTTGCGTGCTGCGCGCCTTGCTTTGCTCGAAGACCGCTACGCCCCACGTCCGTTGAGCCACGGCGCCCAAGTCGCCCAGCGTTACGGCGCACGCGGCGCCCGTGAGGAAGCACAACTCGGCTTCCCTTCGGTGCTGCAACGCGCTCTACCGCAACTCCAACGCAGCCGCGCCTCGGGCCACGGGGAACAGAACGCTCGCCTCGACGCGTTGCTAGCGATCATGACCCAACTGGCCGACACCTGCGTGCTCTATCGCGCTGGTGAAGAAGGTTTGCACACCATGCAACTCGGCGCCCAAGCCGTACTCGACGCGGGCGGTAGCGCCAGCCTCGGTGGTCGTCGCCGGTTGCATGAGTTGGATGAACAATTAATCGCGTTGAACGCCTCGCCCGGCGGCGCCGCCGACTTGCTCGCCGCCTGCCTGTTTATCGACCGCATCGAGTCCGGAGCTTTCTGATGGAAACCTTATCCTTTGAATTCCCCGCCGGGCAGCCGCCCAAGGGCCGCACGCTGGTGGGCTGCGTCGGCTCGGGCGATCTGGAAGTGCTGATCGAACCGGGTGTGGCCGGCAAGTTGACGATCCAGGTGCAGACCTCGGTGAATGGCGCGGAACAGCGCTGGCAGCACCTGTTTGCGCGGATGTTTGACGGCCAGACACCGCCAGCGATGGCGATTGATATTCACGACTTCGGCGCGACGCCGGGCGTGGTGCGCTTACGTCTGGAACAAGGCTTTGAGGAGATCGGCCATGACTGATCTCCTTAACAAGCACAGCTTCGTGGAACTCGGCGCCCGGCAACGGGCGAAAGCCTTGCTCGACGCCGGCACCTTCCGCGAATTGCTCGACCCGTTTCAACGGGTCATGTCGCCATGGCTGTCGCGCCAAGGCGTAGTGCCGCAAGCCGATGACGGCGTGGTGATCGCCAAGGGCAGCATCGGCGGTTTGCCGGTGGTGATTGCCGCGATTGAAGGCGCCTTTCAGGGCGGCAGCCTCGGCGAAGTCGGCGGAGCCAAAATTTCCGGTGCGCTGGAGCTGGCCGCTGAAGATAACCGCAAAGGCATTCCAACCCGCGCTGTGCTGCTGCTGGAAACCGGTGGCGTGCGTTTGCAGGAAGCCAATCTCGGGTTGGCGGCGATTGCCGATATTCACGCGGCGATTGTCGATCTGCGCCAGTACCAACCGGTGGTTGGCGTCGTGGCCGGCAGCGTCGGTTGTTTTGGCGGGATGTCGATTGCGGCCGGGTTGTGCAGTTATTTGCTGGTGACCCAGGAAGCGCGGCTTGGCCTGAATGGCCCGCAGGTGATCGAGCAAGAAGCCGGGCTTGAGGAATACGACTCTCGGGATCGTCCTTTCATTTGGAGCCTGACCGGTGGCGAGCAGCGTTTTGCCAGTGGTTTGGTGGATCGCTATGTCGCTGACGACGTGGTGCAGATTCAGCAGCAGGTCAGCGAATTGCTCAAGCAGGGTTTGCCGGCGCAGCAACGTAGCCAACAGGCTGAGCTGTTCTTGCAGCGCTTGGCCCGGCTGGACGCCGAACCGCAAATCGAGCCGTCAGTGGTTCGCGATCTGTATCAAGGAGAACGCTCATGAGAGGTTTGAACTGGTTCAACGCCTTGAGCAACGGGGCACAACCGGTCGACGGTTTGCCTGCTTCGTTGAAGGTTGCCGACGGTGTTTTGGGTGATCAACCGGTGCGGTTTATTGCCGTGGTGACCGACCCCGAAAACCGTTTTCCCCGTGCTCGCAATGGTGAAGTCGGCCTGTTGGAAGGCTGGGGCCTGGCCAAGGCTGTGGATGAAGTGATCGCCGCTGACGTTGATAAACCGAACAAGCGCGCCGTGATCGCCATCGTCGATGTGCCGAGCCAAGCCTACGGTCGCCGTGAAGAAGCCCTCGGCATTCACCAAGCATTGGCCGGGGCGGCGGACAGCTACGCTCGCGCCCGATTGGCCGGCCATGCGGTGATTGGTTTACTGGTGGGCAAGGCAATGTCCGGGGCATTTTTGGCCCATGGTTATCAAGCCAATCGACTGATCGCCCTGCGTGATCCGGGCGTGATGGTGCATGCCATGGGCAAGGCGTCGGCAGCGCGGGTGACCTTGCGCAGTGTCGAAGAACTGGAAGCCTTGGCCGCCAGCGTGCCGCCGATGGCGTATGACATCGACAGCTATGCGAGCCTCGGGTTGCTTTGGGAAACCTTGTCGGTGGAACAGATTGAGCAGCCGACGGTGCAGGATCTGACGCGAGTGACTGAATGCCTGAGCCTGGCGATCAGCGATGTCGCCGCGAAGGGCCGCGACCTGAGCACCCGCTTGGGCGCCAGCAACCGGGCGGCATCGAGCAAGGTTCGCGAACTGCTGAGAGCGCAGTGGTGAACACGTTTCTGGCCCACGACCTGCTCTGGGGCATGACCCCGGAGCAGTTGCCTTTGGACGCGCCTGCGTGGGTGATCGAATCGCTGAGTGCCGGTCAGCCTGTGGTGGTTCGGCGTGCGTTGAGCGTGGTGGGTCAGGTTGCGGTTGGTGTGCGCGGGCCGTTGCGTGAACAGCGTTATGCGACGGCGATGTCGGTCGATGCGATTCAGCGTCGGGTAAAACCCGAAGATCTTTGTCATGTCTCGATTGATCGGGATCTGCCGGTATTGCGTGCGCTGACTCAATTGCGCGCGATGCTTGATATCAGCGGTTGGGTCTGGGGTATCAGCGGTAGCGCGGGGTTTGAATTGGCCAGTGGTGTTGAGGCGTTGCATGAGCACAGCGACCTCGACTTGATCCTGCGCACGCCGCAACCGATGAGTCGTGAACAGGCTCAGGAACTGGTGAAGATTTTTGATACCGCTGCGTGCCGGGTGGATATGCAATTGCAGACACCTCACGGTGCCATCGCCTTGCGCGAATGGGCCGGCCCTTCGCAGCGAATCCTGCTGAAAAACGCAATTGAAGCCTGTCTGGTGCTTGATCCCTGGAACCCTCAGGAGCGAGCAGCGTGAGCAGCTTGCTGGTGTTTCCCGGCCAGGGCGCGCAGCAGCCGGGCATGCTTCATCGCTTGCCTCGGGAGTCGGTGGACGAGGCGAGTGAAACCTTGGGCGAAGACGTGCTGCTGCTGGATTCTGCCGAGTCGTTGAAGTCGACTAGGGCGGTTCAGCTTTGCCTGCTAATCGCCGGAGTGGCTGCTTCACGGCAGTTGTCTTCGACGGCTGATTACGTGGCGGGATTGTCCATCGGCGCCTACCCGGCAGCAGTCATTGCCGGCGCCTTGGAATTCAGCGATGCCCTGCATCTGGTCAGCCTGCGCGGTGAACTGATGCAACAGGCTTATCCACAGGGCTATGGCATGACCGCGATCATCGGTCTCGATTTATCCACAGTGGAAAGCTTGCTGGCGCAGGTGCACAGCGCCGACACGCCGGTCTATCTGGCCAATATCAACGCCGATAACCAGGTGGTGATTGCCGGCAGCGACGGGGCGATGAAAGCGGTTGCCGAGTTGGCGAAAGGTCGCGGTGCAGGTCTGGCCAAACGTCTGGCTGTTAGCGTGCCATCGCACTGCCCGCTACTGGACTCTCCGGCGAAAACCCTGGCAGAAGCCTTCGCCAAAGTGACATTGAAAACGCCGACGATGGGCTACCTGAGCGGCAGTCGCGCACGGCCCATCATCAACCTTGAAGCGTTGCGCGACGACCTCGCTTTCAACATGTGCCGAGTCGTCGATTGGCGCGGCACGGTGCAAAGCGCCTACGAGCGCGGCGTACGTCTACAAATCGAACTGCCGCCCGGATCAGTACTGACCGGGCTGGCGCGCCGGGTGTTCGAGCAAGGCACCGTCATTGCCTTCGACGGTGCCCGCCTGGATACCTTGCAAGCGTTGCTGCGTGAGGAGGGAAACCGCCAACCCTAGAACACCGACTCAGGCTTGCGAAGCACAAAAACAACAACTTCGACGATGCACTTTGAGGACTACAACAATGATTATTTACGGTGTGGCGCTGCTGGCGATTTGTACGCTGGCAGGGGTGATACTGGGGGATGCGCTTGGCGTGTTATTGGGCGTCAAGTCCAACGTCGGCGGGGTCGGGATCGCGATGATCCTGTTGATCTGCGCGCGGTTGTGGATGCAAAAACGCGGCGGCATGACCAAGGACTGCGAGATGGGCGTCGGCTTCTGGGGCGCGATGTACATTCCGGTGGTGGTGGCGATGGCCGCGCAACAGAACGTCGTGACCGCGCTGCACGGCGGTCCGGTGGCGGTGCTGGCGGCTATTGGTTCGGTGGTGGTCTGCGGCTGCACCATTGCCCTGATCAGCAGGACCCATAAAGGTGAACCCTTGCCCGATGAACCGGCGGAAGTCACGCCGGTTGGCACGCCCGTAGGAGGCCGCTGATATGTGGGAACTCATTGATAAAGGCCTGACCAATAACAGCCTGGTGACCGCGTTCGCTTTCGTCGGCATCATCATGTGGGTGTCGGTGGTGGTGTCCAAACGCCTGACGTTCGGACGGATTCACGGCTCGGCGATTGCCATCGTCATCGGCCTGGTACTGGCCTGGGTCGGCGGCACCATGACCGGCGGGCAAAAAGGCCTGGCGGATCTGTCGTTGTTCTCCGGCATCGGTTTGATGGGCGGCGCGATGCTGCGGGACTTTGCCATCGTTGCCACGGCGTTTGAAGTGCAGGCCACCGAAGCGAAAAAGGCCGGGTTGATCGGCGCGGTTGCGCTGCTGCTAGGCACGATCCTGCCGTTCATTGTCGGGGCGAGCATCGCCTGGGCGTTCGGCTATCGCGATGCGATCAGCATGACCACCATCGGCGCGGGCGCGGTGACGTACATCGTCGGGCCAGTGACCGGGGCGGCGATTGGGGCGAGTTCGGATGTGGTGGCGTTGTCGATTGCCACCGGGCTGATCAAGGCGATTCTGGTGATGGTCGGCACGCCGATGGCAGCCAAGTGGATGGGGCTGGATAACCCGCGTTCGGCGATGGTGTTTGGCGGGTTGGCCGGGACGGTCAGCGGTGTCACGGCCGGGCTGGCGGCGACGGATCGGCGGTTGGTGCCTTACGGCGCGTTGACCGCGACGTTCCACACCGGGCTTGGGTGCTTGCTGGGGCCTTCGTTGTTGTACTTCATTGTTCGCGGGATTATGGGTTAAGCCCTGACTGCTTTTGTGGCGAGGAGCTTGCTCCCGCTGGGCTGCGCAGCAGCCCCAACCACTACCACCGAGGTGTATCAGGTACATCCGGTGGTCTGGGATTGCGGGTGCTCCGCACCCGAGCGGGAGCAAGCTCCCTCGCCACAAGGTCTCAAGCCTGGCGATTGGCATACATCCGACACTCGGCTAACAGCGCCAGCAAATTCGGATCGCGTTCCTTGGCCTTCAAGAACACCACGCCAATGTGCTGCTGCAACCGGTACTTTTCCTGCAATGGAATCAGCTTCACCCGGTTCTCATACACCGCCGCAATCCTTCCTGGCAGCAACGCATAACCCACCCCCGAGCTGACCATGCTCAGCAGGGTGAAGATGTCGTTGACCTGCATCGCCACTTTCGGCTCGAACCCCGCCTGCTTGAACACGCGAATCCCGTCCTGGTGCGTGGCGAAGCCCTGGGTCAGGGTGATGAAGGTTTCGTCGCGCACTTCCGCGAGGTCGACTTCCGTCCGTTGGGCGAATTTCGAATCCGCCGGGGTAGCGAGGAAGATGTCGTCGGAGAACAGTTGGATTTGCTCGCAGTCCGGGTCGTTGACGCTGTCGTCCAAGGACACCAGGATCGCGTCGACTTCCATGTTCTTGAGCTTGTACAACAGGTCGATGTTGGAGCCGAGGATCAAGTCGATGTTGAGTTCGCTGCGGCGGATCTTCAGGCCCATGATCAGCTGCGGCACGGTCTTCACCGTCAGTGAATACAGCGAGCCAAGTTTGAAGCGCTCAGCCGAAAATCCGGCGGCTTCGCGGGTCAGGCGTACTGTTTCGACCACGTCCTGAATCAACTTCTGTGCCCGCTCTTCCAGCACGTAGGCGCTTTCCAGTGGCGTCAGGTTGCGACCTTCATGCTTGAACAGCGGGCAGCGCAGGGCGCTTTCCAGCGAGTGAATCGCCCGGTGCACGCTCACGTTGCTGGTCTGCAACTCGGCGGCGGCCCGGGCCAGGTTGCCGGTGCGCATGAAGGCGAGGAACACCTCGAGCTTTTTCAGGGTCAACTCTTCGTCGATCAGCATGGGCCGGACTCTTATTCGAATGGCTCGATTGTGCCCAATTCCTCCGGCGCACGCAGGCCTTTGTAGGAGCTGCCGAAGGCCGCGATCTTTTGATCTTTGGCGTCTTTAAGGGCGCCGGAAATCAAGATCAAAAGATCGCAGCCTCGTTTCTCTCGGCAGCTCCTACGCAGCGCCAATGGGGATATGTGTCTTGAAACATTGCGCTTTTAGTCTCAAGGGCTGAGCCTTGCGTAATGCAACAACGAATTTTGAGGTGAGCGATACATGTACCACGGGGAAAGATTGAACGCCTGGACCCATTTGGTCGGGGCGGTGGCGGCGTTTGTCGGGGTGGTGTGGATGCTGGTGATCGCCGGCATGGACGGTAACCCGTGGAAGATCGTCAGCGTGGCGATTTACGGGTTCACCTTGCTGGTGCTCTACAGCGCCTCGACCGTGTACCACAGCGTGCGCGGGCGCAAGAAAGAGATCATGCAGAAGGTTGATCACTTTTCGATCTATCTGCTGATCGCCGGCAGCTATACGCCGTTCTGTCTGGTGACCTTGCGCGGGGCGTGGGGCTGGACGTTGTTCGGGATCGTTTGGGGGCTGGCGCTGATTGGCATCCTGCAAGAGATCAAACCGCGTTCTGAAGCGCGGATTCTGTCGATCGTGATTTACGCGGTGATGGGCTGGATCGTGTTGGTAGCGGTCAAACCGCTGCTTGCGGCGCTGGGCACTGCCGGATTTGTCTGGCTGGCGTCGGGCGGGGTGTTGTACACCGTGGGGATTATCTTTTTTGCCCTGGACCATCGCCTGCGGCATGCCCATGGGATCTGGCATTTGTTCGTGATTGCCGGGAGCTTGCTGCACTTTGTGGCGATATTGTTTTATGTCCTTTGAACCTGTGGCGAGGGGCTTGCCCCCGTTCGGCTGCGCAGCAGTCGTCATCCGGTCAGTGCGATGTGTGGTTGAAAAGATTAGGGCCGCTTCGCGACCCAACGGGGGCAAGGCCCCTCGCCACAGGGCCCTAGAAGTCACCCCATAACTGCTGGGCCACCGCCAACGCCACCACCGGCGCGGTCTCGGTGCGCAACACCCGAGGACCGAGGCGGGCGGCGTGGAAACCGCTGGCCTTGGCCTGATCCACTTCCACATCCGACAACCCACCCTCCGGGCCAATCAGGAATGCCAACGTCCCAGGCTTGGCATGACTCACCAACGGTTCCGCCACCGGGTGCAATACCAACTTCAACTCGGCCTCAGTCTGCTTCAACCAATCCGCCAGCAGCATTGGCGGATGAATCACCGGCACCGTTGAGCGCCCACACTGCTCGCAGGCGCTGATCGCCACTTGGCGCCAGTGCAGCCGGCGTTTGTCGGCGCGTTCGTCCTTGAGGCGGACTTCGCAGCGGTCGGTGAAGATCGGGGTGATTTCGGTGACGCCCAGTTCGGTGGCTTTCTGAATCGCCCAGTCCATGCGCTCGCCACGGGACAAACCCTGGCCGAGGTGGATCTGTAGCGGCGACTCGATTTGCCCGCTGAAGCTTTCATCGATCTGCACCGTGACGCGTTTCTTGCCAACGTCTGCCAGCGTGCCGCGAAACTCGTGGCCCGAGCCATCGAACAATTGCACCGCATCACCCTCGGCCATGCGCAACACGCGGCTGATGTAATGCGCCTGGGCTTCGGGCAACTCGTGCTCGCCGGTGCTCAGGGGGCGTCGATAAAGAAGCGGGACAGTCTCATCTTGGGTCTCTGTAAAAAGTCGAATGAAGCTTGGCACAGGTTGGTGATCAGCTTTTGTGGCGAGGGAGCTTGCTCCCGCTCGGCTGCGAAGCAGTCGTAAGCCCAGTCAACGCGGTATTTCTGATACACCGCGTTGGATGGGGTTGGGAGTCCTTCGGCCTCCAGCGGGGCAAGCCCCTCGCCACAGGGTTATTCAGTGACTGTTAGCCCGGATCACGGAAGCCCGGGTGAAACTCTTTCGGCACCGAAACGCTGACGCTGTCACGGGTCGCGATATCGATCCCTTCACTGGCCACTTCAGCCAAAAAGTCGATCTGCTCCGGCGTTATCACGTACGGCGGCAGGAAATACACCACGCTGCCCAGCGGTCGAAGTAAAGCACCGCGCTCCAACGCATGCTTGAACACTTTCAAGCCGCGACGCTCCTGCCATGGGTAGGCTTCTTTGGTGGCTTTGTCCTTGACCATCTCGATGGCCAGCACCATGCCGGTCTGGCGCACTTCCGCAACGTTCGGGTGATCCACCAGGTGCGCGGTAGAGGTCGCCATGCGCTGGGCCAGGGCCTTGTTGTTTTCGATGACGTTGTCTTCTTCGAAGATATCCAGCGTCGCCAATGCCGCCGCGCACGCCAGCGGATTGCCGGTGTAGCTGTGGGAATGCAGGAAGGCGCGCAGGGTCGGGTAGTCGTCGTAGAACGCGCTGTAGACATCATCGGTGGTCAACACGGCCGCCAACGGCAGGTAGCCGCCGGTCAGGGCCTTGGACAGGCAGAGGAAGTCCGGGCGGATGCCGGCCTGTTCGCAGGCGAACATCGTCCCGGTGCGGCCGAAGCCGACGGCGATTTCGTCGTGGATCAGGTGCACACCATAGCGGTCGCAAGCCTCGCGCAGCAGTTTCAGGTACACCGGGTGGTACATGCGCATGCCGCCCGCGCCTTGAATCAACGGCTCGAGGATCACCGCGGCGACGGTGTCATGGTTCTCGGCCAGGGTCTGTTCCATGGCGGCGAACATGTTGCGCGAGTGTTTTTCCCAGCTCATGCCTTCGGGGCGCAGGTAGCAATCCGGGCTCGGCACCTTGATGGTGTCCATCAGCAACGCTTTGTAGGTTTCGGTGAACAGCGGCACGTCGCCCACTGCCATCGCCGCCATGGTCTCACCGTGGTAGCCGTTGGTCAGGGTGACGAAGCGCTTCTTGTTCGGCTGGCCGCGGTTGAGCCAGTAGTGAAAGCTCATTTTCAGCGCGACCTCGATGCAGGACGAACCGTTATCGGCGTAGAAGCACCGGGTAAGGCCTTCCGGGGTCATCTTCACCAGGCGCTCGGACAACTCGATCACCGGCTGATGGCTGAAACCGGCGAGGATCACGTGCTCCAGTTGATCGACCTGGTCCTTGATGCGCTGGTTGATCCGCGGGTTGGCGTGGCCGAACACGTTGACCCACCAGGAACTGACGGCGTCGAGGTAGCGTTTACCTTCGAAGTCTTCCAGCCAGATGCCTTCACCGCGCTTGATCGGGATCAGCGGCAGCTGTTCGTGGTCTTTCATCTGGGTGCAGGGGTGCCACAACACGGCCAGGTCCCGTTGCATCCACTGATTATTCAGGCCCATTTACAGTCTCCTCGAGGCGGTCCGCGGCAGGCGCGGGCAAACAATCGCGCAAGCCTATGCAATGCTTCGCGCCGGGACAACCCATTGTGTCGATTGAGCTACTTTGTAGGGGGCGGTAGACGTCGCTGGCGGCGTTTTGATGGCTAACGTATTCTTCGCGGTTCTTTGGGTCGATTGGCCCGTAAAACTGCTTTTTTCTCGTGTATTTTCCGGAGTTCGCTGAATGTCTGCTGGTTGGCTGCGCGCCTGTGCGCTGGTGATGTTGGGGCTGTTCAGCGTTTCGGCGCTGGCCAAGGATAAAACCGCACGATCGTGATCGGCGGCGGGCTTTCGGGCCTGACCGCCGCTTACGAACTGCAAAATAAAGGCTGGCAGGTCACCGTGCTGGAAGCCAAGCCAAGCCTGGGCGGTCGCTCCGGCATGGCCACCAGCGAGTGGATCGGCAACGACAAGACCCAACCGGTGCTGAACAAATACGTATCGACCTTCAAGCTCGGCACCTCGCCGGCGCCTGAGTTCGTGCGCACGCCGGGCTACTTGATCGACGGCGAATACTTCACCGCTGCCGACCTGGCCACCAAGCAGCCGGCCACCGCCGAAGCGATCAAGCGCTACGAAAAGACCCTGGATGATCTGGCGAGCTCGATCACTGACCCGCTAAACCCGGCGGCCAACAGCACACTGTTCGCCCTGGACCAGATCAACGTGTCCAACTGGCTCGATCGTCTGAACCTGCCGGCTACGGCTCGTCAGTTGGTGAATCAGCAGATTCGTAGCCGTTATGACGAACCTTCGCGCCTGTCGCTGCTGTATTTCGCACAACAGAGCCGTGTGTACCGTGGCGTTTCCGACCGTGACCTGCGCGCTTCGCGCCTGATCGGTGGCAGCGCGGTGTTGGCCCAGGCCTTCGTCAAACAGCTGAAAACCATCAAGACCAACTCCCCGGTTTCTTCGATCACCCAGGACAAGGACGGCGTAACCGTCAAAGTCGGCAGCGTCGGCTACCAGGCTGATTATGTTGTGCTGGCGGTGCCATTGCGCGCACTGAGCAAGATCGACATGATCCCGGCGCTGGATGCGCAGCACATGGGCGCGATCAAAGGCACCAACTACGGCTGGCGCGACCAGATCATGCTGAAGTTCAAGACGCCGGTGTGGGAAAGCAAGGCGCGGATGTCCGGCGAGATCTACAGCAACGTCGGCTTGGGCCTGTTGTGGATAGAACCGGCCCTGAAGGGCGGCGCCAACGTTGTGATCAACATTTCCGGCGACAACGCACGGGTGATGCAGGCCTTCGGCGACAAGCAGATGGCTGATCAGGTGCTGATTCGTCTGCACGCTTTTTATCCACAGGCGCGCGGTTCGTTTACCGGTTATGAAATCCGCCGCTACAGCACCGACCCGTCGACGGGTGGCGCTTACCTGGCCTTCGGTCCGGGTCAGATCAGCAAATACTGGCGCCTGTGGGAGCGTCCGCTGCAACGCGTAGCCTTTGCGGGCGAACACACCGACACCTTGTACCCGGGCACTCTGGAAGGTGCGTTGCGTACCGGTGAGCGTGCGGCCAGTCAGGTTGAAGACCTCGCGGCAGGCAAGTCGTTTGAGCCGGTGAAAGTTGTCCCGGCGGCGGTAGCGACTGCTGCGGCAGGCGCGGTAGTGGCGAAGAAAGGTAATTTCTTCACCAATCTGTTCGGTGGTTCTGACGACAAACCAGCACCGACCAAGGCACCAGAGCCAGTAGCGCCGGTTGCTCCAGCCCCGGTACCTGCACCAGCTCCGGCGCCAGTCCCTGCTCCGGTTGAAGCACCGAAACCCGTAGTGCCGGTGAAAGCCGAGCCAGCCAAAAAAGCCGCGACCAAACCGGCGGCGAAGAAGCCTGCGGCTAAAACCGAGGCCAAAAAGGCTCCGGTGAAGAAAACCACACCCGCGAAGAAGCCAGCGGCCAAGCCTGCTGAAACTGCCCCGGCAGCAACCACCCCGGCAGCCACTGACACCAAAGCGCAGTAAGCGTTGGGACTAAAGAAACGCGGCGTAAATGCCGCGTTTTTTTATGCCCGAAGAAAACCGACATCAAGCATCGAATAAACCTGAAGGCCGAGGTGTTCTTTGGTTGGCCTTCATTTTTTATTACACATTGGTCTTTAATCTCTCCTTAACTCGGCTATTTCAGACTCTTGATCGTATTTCTCGATATTTCAAAGCGAAATTTTCCGCTTTAAATCGATAGATAACTCGATAGTCTTGGGCCAGAACTTACAGGGACTCGGCAATGCAACTACGAAACTCTACTTCTCGCTATGGCTGGGTCAGCATCTTCCTGCACTGGGGCATAGCGCTGGCAGTGTTCGGTATGTTCGCCCTGGGCCTGTGGATGGTCGATCTCGGCTACTACGACCCTTGGCGCAAGGCAGGCCCGGATATCCACAAGAGCATCGGTTTGCTGCTGCTGGGTTTCATGGTGTTGCGCGTGTTGTGGCGCTTCATCAGCCCACCGCCGCCAACCTTGACCAGCTACAGCCGCATGACGCGCCTCGGCGCCAAGCTTGGCCATGGTTTTCTGTACCTCTGTTTGTTCGCTGTGATGATTGCCGGTTACCTGATTTCCACCGCAGAAGGCGTCGGGATTCCGGTGTTTGACTGGTTTGAAGTACCTGCACTGGTTTCCGGACTACCGGACCAGGCAGATACCGCCGGTGCGATTCATCTGTATCTGGCGTGGGCACTGGTAATTTTTTCCGGTCTCCATGCGTTGGCAGCATTGAAGCACCACTTTATCGACCGTGATGTGACTCTGAAACGAATGCTCGGTCGCAAGGCCTGACATTCCACTTAGCCCCCTAGGAATACAAAACATGTTGAAAAAGACTCTCGCTGCTCTGGCAATTGGTTCTGCTCTGCTGTCCGCTAACGTAATGGCTGCTGACTATGTCGTCGACAAGACGGGTCAGCATGCTTTCGTCGACTTCAAGATCAGCCACCTGGGCTACAGCTACATCACCGGTACTTTCAAGGACATCGACGGCAAGTTCAGCTTTGACGCTGCCAAGCCAGAAGACAGCAAGATCGAGTTCAACGTGAACACCGCCAGCGTTTTCACCAACAATGCTGAGCGCGACAAGCACATCTCCAGCAAAGACTTCCTGGAAGTGAGCACCTTCGCCAAGGCCACGTTCGTCTCCACCAGCGTCAAATCCACCGGCAAAAACGCCGCTGGCAAAGATACTGCTGACGTAACCGGTGACTTGACCCTGCACGGCGTGACCAAACCAATCGTGGTCAAAGCCACTTTCCTGGGTGAAGGCAAGGATCCATGGGGCGGCTACCGTGCCGGCTTCGAAGGCACCACCAGCATCAAACGCTCTGATTTCGGCAAGATGATGGACCTGGGTCCACAGTCCGACGCGGTTGATCTGTACATTACGTTTGAAGGTGTTAAAGCGAAGTAATGCTGAGACCGCAGGCTGCGATCTTTTAAGATCAAAAGATCGCAGGCTTCGCCAGCTCCTACAAAAGCTTTTCGCCGCGCACACAAAAACGCCCCCAATCTCATGATCGGGGGCGTTTTTTATTGCCTGCCAAAATCTCCATGACCGCCGCAAACCCCCTGTGGGAGCGGGCTTGCATCGCGAATACGGTTGAGCATTCAACATTGATGTCGACTGACACGCCGCCTTCGCGAGCAAGCCCGCTCCCACATTTGATCCCTGTCGTACACAAAATCTGTGTTCACTGAAGATCCATTGTGGGAGCGGGCTTGCTCGCGATGGGGGATTAACATTCCGCATCTCTACTGACTGTTTTAACGCTATCGCGAGCAAGCTCGCTTCCGCAGGGGATCTCCGGTGGGTTGGGGATTTATGTTCATCCCGGAAAACAAAAATGCCCCGGATCTCGCGATCCGGGGCATTTTTTGTTTACTTCAAAAACTTAGCGATTGCGGGTCAGCAACGCTGGTTTCTCGCCGCGCGGACGGCCGGGCAGTTGATCCAGTTGCTCAGGAGTCGGGAAACGATCGGTTTTCGACTCTTTATGGATAATCTTCGGCGCCGGGCCACGCGGGTTCTGCACGGCCGGTTCCGAACGAGGTTGGTCGTCGGTACGGGCCGGGCGGCGGTTGCGGGACTCTTCGCGACGGGCCTGACCGTCACGTGGAGCGCCGTTGCGTGGGCCACTGCGCTTGGCCGGCGGTGTGCCGGTGGTTGCGCCGTCGCTGCTGCGCGGACCGCTTTGACGACCTTGTGGCTTGCCGCCGGTGCGTGGAGCACCTGCGCCGGCGCCAGCAGCGGCCGTGCCTTGTGCCGGAGCACTCGGACGACGACCACGACCCTGAGCCGGTTTGGCTTGAGGCACGTAGTCAACGCGGTTACCGAAGTTATCTACGTCATCGTCCAGGAACTCGTCCGGAGCACGATCAGCGGCGGCAGCGCGTGGTGCTGGACGCTGTTGTTCGCGAGCCGGGGTGCCTTCGCGTGGCTTGTGTTCACGGGCTGGGCGATCGCCACGGCCAGTGGCAGCAGGTTTTTCCTTGCCGCCCTTGTCCTTGCCTTTGTCTTTACGACCGCCGCCACCGCCAGTGCCGTTCGGGCCATCGCCGCGCGGGCCACGTGGGTTGCGCGGGTTACGCACATCCGGACGCTCGCGAACTTCTGGCTTTTCAGCTTCTACTGCGCTGGAGTCGAAGCCCATCAGGTTGCCGTCGGCAATCTTCTGCTTGGTCATACGCTCGATGCTTTTCAGCAGCTTTTCTTCGTCCGGGGCAACCAGCGAGATCGCCTCGCCCGAACGACCGGCACGGCCAGTACGGCCGATACGGTGCACGTAGTCTTCGTCGACGTTCGGCAGTTCGAAGTTGACCACGTGTGGCAACTGGTCAATGTCGAGGCCACGAGCGGCGATGTCGGTCGCTACCAGGATGCGCACTTCACCGGCCTTGAAGTCGGCCAGGGCTTTGGTGCGAGCGTTCTGGCTCTTGTTACCGTGGATGGCGACGGCGCTGAGGCCGTGTTTGTCCAGGTACTCGGCCAGGCGGTTGGCGCCGTGCTTGGTGCGGGTGAAGACCAGAACCTGTTCCCAGGCGCCAGCAGTAATCAGGTGCGCCAGCAGCGAACGCTTGTGGCTGGCAGCCAGGCGGAATACGCGCTGTTCGATTCGCTCGACCGTGGTGTTCGGCGGCGTGACTTCGATGCGTTCCGGGTTGTGCAGCAACTTGCCGGCGAGGTCGGTGATGTCTTTGGAGAAGGTCGCCGAGAACAGCAGGTTCTGGCGTTTGCTCGGCAGACGGGCAAGGACCTTTTTCACGTCATGGACAAAGCCCATGTCGAGCATGCGGTCGGCTTCGTCCAGCACGAGGATTTCCACGTGGGACAAATCGACGCTGCCTTGGCCGGCGAGGTCGAGCAGGCGGCCGGACAGGCCACCAGCACGTCAACACCGCGGGACATGGCCTGAACCTGTGGGTTCATGCCGACGCCGCCGAAGATGCAGGCGCTGACGAACTTCAGGTCACGGGCATAGACCTTGAAGCTCTCGTGTACTTGAGCCGCGAGTTCGCGGGTAGGGGTCAGGACCAGTACGCGTGGTTGGCGCGGGCCGTGACGCTGGGATTTGTCCGGGTGACCGTTAGGGAACAACCGCTCCAGAATCGGAAGGGCGAAGCCGCCGGTTTTACCAGTACCTGTCTGTGCCGCGACCATCAGGTCGCGACCTTGCAACACGGCGGGAATGGCCCGCTGTTGCACCGGAGTAGGCTCGGTATAGCCCGCTGCCTCGATGGCGCGGACTAAAGCCTCGGAGAGACCGAGGGAAGCAAAGGACATGAGTAATCCTGTTTTAGTTAGGGCTTGGCCCAATGGGAGTCTTGCCTGGCGCGAATGGCGTTTAAGAGGACGCAATCCCGTCCGGTCCTGCTGGGGCTTGAAGGCTCGTCTGGAGCGCTCGCGCGGGCTGAAAAGCTGCGCTGTAGCGGGGTCGAGATGCCTTGAACAAGTCCGAGCGTCCGGGCGTGAGCCTGGCGGGAAGGCCGGAGTATAACAGAGCAATCACTGCGCGCCGCTTTCCTGCTGCTCAACGGTTTTTGCGCGGGCGGCGCTGGCGCTTGTCGTTTGCACATCGGGGGCCGGGCTGGCGCCATAGTGAGCGCTCAGCTCAGCGTAGGCGGGTTCGCGCTTGAAGCGCTTGAGCTCGGCACCGAAACGCTGCACCAGCAAATCCATGCCGGCGTTGCGTCGTACCGCCAGGTATTGGCTCTGGTGGCTGATGACCGTGGGGTTCTCGGTGATCTGATCGCGGATGTTCAGCTCATCCAGCAAATGCTGGCCGACCCGCCTATCAGTGATCAACAGGTCGATGCGTCCGCGTATCAGTTTGCCGAAGTTGGCTTCGTGGGTCGGCGCCGGCTCGCGGGTAAACAGCGTCGAACCGCTGAAGTCCGGGCTGTAGAGATAACCCGGCGAGGTGCCGATGGTCAGGCCTTTCAGGTCGTTGAGCGTGCTGAATGGGTGAGGATGCTCATTGGAGTAGAACATCACGAACTCGACTTCCGAGAGCGGTTCGCTGGGGTAGAGCAGGGTGGCGTCGCGTTCATCGCTGTGGAAGATGTCCAGCGCGCCGTCGGCCTGGCCGGTTTCGAGCATCGACAGGCAGCGCTTCCAGGGCAGGAACTGCCATTCCACTTCGATACCCAGGCGTTTGAAGACAATGGCGGTGGTTTCGTAGTCCAGGCCCAGGGATTTGCCGTTTTCCTCATACACGTACGGTGCCCACGGTTCCGTGACAATGCGCAATTTCTCGCCCCGAGCGGCAAAGCTCAGGCAAGTGAAAAGAAGCACGGTCATGAACTGCGCGATCAAAGGCATTGCTTGAGATTACGACGAGAAACCGGAAAGAGCCAGAAACTGGCCGCAGAAGCTCTAACTCAGTGTGTTGGCGCACAATAAAAGGGCGTTGAAAGCAAAAGATCGCAGCCTTCGGCAACCCCTAGATGGGATTGCGTTCATCCTGTAGGAGCTGCCGAAGGCTGCGATCTTTTGATCTTGCTTTAACGTCTTTTAACGCGGCAACTTCAGGTTATTCCACACCGCCAGGCTCGGCTCAGCCTGGTTCAGCGTGTAGAAATGCAACCCTGGAGCGCCGCCTTGCAGCAGGTGTTCGCACATCTCGGTGATGACTTGCTCACCAAAGCCTTGAATGCTCTGGGTGTCATCGCCGTAGGCTTCCAGTTGCTTGCGGATCCAGCGCGGGATTTCCGCACCG
Source organism: Pseudomonas sp. 10S4 (assembly GCF_034344865.1). Classification (NCBI taxonomy): domain Bacteria; kingdom Pseudomonadati; phylum Pseudomonadota; class Gammaproteobacteria; order Pseudomonadales; family Pseudomonadaceae; genus Pseudomonas; species Pseudomonas sp. 10S4. The sequence continues at coordinate 1,278,113 of NZ_CP133774.1, read as the reverse complement.
CAGGCATCGGAGAAGCGCGCGAGTTTGCTGTAGTTGGTGATCGGCATGATCCCCGGCACGATCGGGATGTTCACACCCGCTGCCCGTACACGCTCGACGAAGTAGAAGTAGCTGTCGGCGTTGAAGAAGTACTGGGTGATCGCACTGTCGGCGCCTGCGTTGGCCTTGCGCACGAAGTTGGCGATATCGTCTTCGAAATTGCGCGCTTGCGGATGCATTTCCGGGTAAGCGGCGACTTCGATGTGGAAATGATCGCCGGTCTCTTCACGAATGAATTCAACCAGGTCGTTGGCGTGGCGCAGTTCACCGCTGGCCATGCCCATGCCCGAAGGCAGGTCACCGCGCAGGGCAACGATGCGGGTGATGCCGGCTGCCTTGTATTGCGTCAGCAGGCCACGCAGGTCGTCCTTGCTGTCGCCAACGCAAGACAAATGCGGCGCGGCAGGGACTTTGACTTCGCTTTCAAGCTGCAACACGGTGTTGATGGTGCGATCACGGGTCGAACCGCCAGCGCCATAGGTGCAGGAAAAGAAATCGGGGTTATAGGTCGCCAGTTGACGGGCAGTGGCGAGCAGTTTTTCATGCCCAGCATCGGTCTTGGTCGGGAAGAACTCGAAGCTGAAGCGACGATCTTGGGACATGGTCATATCCTTGGTAACAGGAACCTTCGAGGCTGCACTTTCCCATGTGGGAGCGAGCTTGCTCGCGATGGCAGAGTGTCAGGCAACATTTACATCGACTGACACGCCCTCATCGCGAGCAAAGTCGCTCCCACAGGGAGAGCGAACAATCAGCGCCTGTTAGTAGCGGTAAGCGTGCGGCTTGAACGGGCCTTCGACGGTCACGCCGATGTAGTCGGCCTGGGTCTTGGTCAGTTGAGTCACAACGCCGCCGAAACCGCGGACCATTTCCAGGGCCACTTCTTCGTCGAGCTTCTTCGGCAGTACTTCAACGGTCAGGCGCTCGGCTTTCTGGGCTGGCGACAGGTCGGCGTACTTTTGACCGAACAGGAAGATCTGAGCCAGAACCTGGTTGGCGAACGAACCGTCCATGATGCGGCTTGGGTGACCGGTGGCGTTACCCAGGTTTACCAGACGGCCTTCGGCCAGCAGGATCAGGTAGTCGTCATTCTGGGCGTCGAACGCGCCAGGACCGGTACGGTGGATCTTGTGAACCTGTGGCTTCACTTCTTCCCATGCCCAGTTCTTGCGCATGAAAGCGGTGTCGATCTCGTTGTCGAAGTGGCCGACGTTCGCGACAACTGCACGCTTCTTCAGGGCTTTGAGCATGTTCGAGTCGCAAACATTGACGTTACCAGTGGTGGTCACGATCAGGTCGATCTTGCCCAGCAGTGCTTTGTCGATGCTTGCTTCGGTGCCGTTGTTGATACCGTCGATGAACGGCGAAACCAGCTCGTAGCCGTCCATGCAGGCTTGCATGGCGCAGATCGGGTCGACTTCGGAGACTTTAACGATCATGCCTTCCTGACGCAGGGACTGAGCCGAGCCCTTGCCCACGTCACCGTAACCGATGACCAGCGCTTGCTTGCCGGACAACAGGTGGTCGGTACCGCGCTTGATCGCGTCGTTCAGGCTGTGACGGCAGCCGTACTTGTTGTCGTTCTTGCTCTTGGTCACCGAGTCGTTGACGTTGATGGCCGGGATTTTCAGCTCGCCCTTGGCCAGCATGTCCAGCAGGCGGTGAACGCCAGTGGTGGTTTCTTCGGTAACGCCGTGGACGCGGTCCAGGATTGCCGGGTACTTCTTGTGCAGCAACTCGGTCAGGTCGCCGCCGTCGTCGAGGATCATGTTCGGCATCCCAAGGCGCGCCATCTTTCAGGATGGTTTGCTCAAGGCACCACTCGTACTCTTCTTCGGTCTCGCCTTTCCAGGCGTAAACCGCGATGCCGGCAGCGGCGATAGCAGCAGCGGCCTGGTCTTGAGTCGAGAAAATGTTGCAGGACGACCAGCGTACTTCGGCACCCAGGGCAACCAGGGTTTCGATCAGCACGGCAGTCTGAATGGTCATGTGGATGCAGCCGAGAATCTTGGCGCCTTTGAGCGGCTGCTCACCGGCGTATTTGCGGCGCAGACCCATCAGGGCTGGCATTTCGGATTCGGCGATGATGGTTTCGCGACGACCCCAGGCAGCCAGGGACATGTCGGCCACTTTGTAATCGGTAAAATCTGCAGGCGTGATAACAGCGCTCATGATGAGCCTCCATTCGTAATGTATGCGAATGGGCGCCGTTGTGCGTTTAGTGTCTGGCCTGGGCCAGTCAACGCCCCATCCGAGCCTGACAGGTTTGACCTGCTGCAGCGCCCCTCGGACAGGTGGCGGGAAAACGGTATCAATGAAAAGTTACCGTTTTGAAACGGGGGCGATTATAGCGGGCTAATCTCATCTTCTAAAGCGTTTCTGTTGGTCAATGTCTGAACGGTAATCGGGACCATAGGCGATGCTTGATAGAGCTCTAGGTCGGGCTCTGCCATGATGGCGCCCATCATTCGGCAAGACGCTCAGGAGTGAACATGAATTTCCACACCCGCAAATGGGTAAAACCCGAAGACCTTAACCCTAACGGCACGCTGTTCGGCGGTAGTCTGTTGCGCTGGATCGACGAAGAAGCGGCGATCTACGCCATCGTCCAGCTGAGCAATCAGCGCGTGGTCACCAAGTACATTTCCGAAATCAACTTTGTCAGCGCCTCACGCCAGGGCGACATCATCGAATTGGGCATCACCGCCACCGAGTTCGGCCGCACCTCGATCACGTTGACCTGCGAAGTGCGCAACAAGATCACTCGCAAAAGCATCCTGACGGTGGAGAAGATGGTCTTCGTGAATCTGGGCGAAGACGGCTTGCCAGCGCCGCATGGCCGCACCGAGATCATGTACGTCAAAGACCAGTTCAAGGGTGATGGCATCAGCGAGTAATGCGAGCCCCGTAGGAGCGAAGCTTGCTCGCGAAGGCGTCATTTGCGTCACCCCCAAAACCGAGGTGAACCCTTCGCGGGCGAGCCTCGCTCCTACAGAAACGGTTTCGTTTCGGTGGACACTGAACAGCTCCGAACCCCGCGTGTCGTACCTAAATGACACGCCACGGTTGCGGAGCTCCATGGACACTCAAAAAGACGGCAAGACCCCGAACCTCTCGGCTGAAGAACAACACGAAGCCGACCGCAACCAGCCGCCTCGCGCGGCGGTGCTGCACGAAATCATCCGCACCCAAGGTGATCAGGAACTCGAGCGCAGTGTCGCCGCACTCTGGTGGTCAGCCCTCGCTGCCGGCCTGACCATGGGCCTGTCGCTAATGGCCGTGGGGCTGCTCAACTCCCGCCTGCCGGACGGTGACGGCTTCAAGGTGATCGCCAGTTTCGGCTACTGCGCCGGTTTCCTCGCGGTCATTCTGGCGCGCCAGCAACTGTTCACCGAAAACACCCTGACGGCGGTGCTGCCGATCATGACCAAACCCACACTAAACAATGTCGGTCGACTGCTGCGCCTCTGGAGCGTGGTGCTGTTCGGCAACCTGTGCGGTACGTTGTTGGTGGCTTACGTAATGTTGCACCTGCCGATTTTCGACTCCAAGACCGACCTGGCCTTCCTCGATATCGGTCGCAAGATCATGGAAAACAGCGCCAGCCAGATGTTTTCCAAAGGCATCATTTCCGGCTGGATGATCGCCACTATGGTCTGGATGATTCCGTCCATGGAAAGCGCCAAGATGTGGATCATCATCCTCATCACCTACCTGATGGCGCTGGGGGATTTCACCCACATCGTCGTTGGTTCGGCAGAAGTGTCGTATCTGGTGTTTGCCGGCGAGCTACCGTGGAAGGATTTCTGGCTGGTGTTTGCCGGGCCGACACTGGCGGGCAACATCATTGGCGGCAGCTTCATCTTTGCGCTGATCAGCCATGCGCAGATCCGCAGTGAAAGCGGCGCGCCGAAGAAGTCTGCGGATCAGGCCGCAGAGCCCGAACCGCAAAAGATCAAAAAATGATCAGTGATGCTCAGCCTGTGCCGTTGGCGCAGGCTCGCCCTTGGTCACGTGCTTGACCAGTTTGCCGATGCTCAAACCCTGCAACAGGATCGACGACAGCACCACAATGTAGGTGATGCTCAAGATCAGATCGCGTTCCGGGCCCAGCGGTAAAGTTGTGCACGATGCGGGTCGTGCGATGGGTTGGATGGATTGCCACAGCCGTTGGACACAAAGACATTCCCCTGTGGCGAGGGAGCTTGCTCCCGCTCGGCTGCGCAGCAGTCGTAATGGATTGTTTTGTTGCACCGTGCGGGCAGGTTTTAGGGCTGCTTCGCACCCCAGCGGGAGCAAGCTCCCTCGCCACAAAGACTGAGGCGATCAGCCGGACACATTGACCGCCGCCGCGCCCCGGCGTTGCAGGTAGATGTAGAAGAACGCCGTCAGCACCGTCAAGCCACTGACCAGCGCCCCCGTCCACGGCAAGTCCGCCAGGTCCGCGCCACTGGCAACCACCAGCCCGCCAATCCAAGCGCCGGCCGCGTTGCCGAGGTTGAATGCGCTTTGGTTCAACGTTGAGCCGAGATTTGGCGCCTCATGCGCCTGATCGATAATCAGCAATTGCAGAATCGGGCACAGGGCAAACGCAAATATGCCCCACAGCACCAACGTAATCGCCGCCGGAATTACCGAATGGCTGGTCTGACTAAACGCCGCCAACACCACCGCAACAGCCAAGGCCATACCCACCAGCGAAGGCAGCAAACGGCTGTCCGCCAACCGACCACCGAGCATACTGCCCGCCGTCAGGCCTACGCCGAACAACAGCAGCATGATGGTTATGCCGTGAGGGCTGACGCCGGTGATGTCTTGCAGGATCGGCGCGATGTAAGTGAACACGCTGAACAAACTGGTGGAGGCCAACACGCTCATGCCCAGAGCCAGCAGCACATTGACCTTGCCCAGCACCTTGAACTCGCTGGCTAGGTTGGCCTTCTCCATGGCGATGTCTTTCGGTAACCACACCCACTGGGCAATGGCGGCGATCACGCCAATCACCGACACCGCCCAGAACGTCGAGCGCCAACCGGCGTATTGCCCGAGCGCTGTACCCAATGGCACGCCGAGTACGTTGGCCAGGGTCAAACCGGTGAACATCATGGCAATTGCCTGAGCCCGTTTGTTTGGCGCCACCAAGCCTGCCGCGACCACCGAGCCGATGCCGAAAAATGCACCGTGGCACAACGCGGTGACCACCCGCGCGGCCATCAGCGTCGCGTAGTTCGGCGCCAGGGCGCAGAGGATGTTGCCGAGTATGAACATCAACGTCATCCCCAGCAGCGTAGCTTTGCGCGGCATGTTGGCGGTGCCGATCGCCAGGATCGGTGCGCCGAACACCACGCCCAGGGCGTAGCCGGTGATCAACAGGCCGGCGTGGGGAATGCTCGCGGCGAGGTCGCGGGCGACATCGGGCAGCAAGCCCATGATGACGAATTCAGTGGTGCCGATGCCGAACGCGGCAACAGCGAGGGCAAGCAAGGCGAGTGGCATGCGCAAGGTCTCTGTCAGTAGTCTTGACGCTGTGATCAGGCATACGCATGCCGACGACCGTGCTCGATGAGCGCGGGCGGTGGCAAAAATTATTGGAATTAGTCTGTGCGCAACTGAGTGCGGCGTGGTCGCTTGCAGTATAAACAGCTGCGGACATATGGCGAATCAATTCTCCGGACCTTCCCCTGTAGGAGCTGCCGAAGGCTGCGATCTTTTGATGTTGGCTTTTTTAAGATCAAAAGATCGCAGCCTTCGGCAGCTCCTACGGGTGTGTGGGGAACATAAAAAGGAGTAAGCCGTGCTTGCGACGGCGTTGGTATTGGTGGCGGCGCTGTTGCACGCGGCGTGGAATACCCTGATCAAATTCAGCGCCGAACGGTTGCTGGTAGTGGCTTGCATGGACTCGGTGGCGATGCTGTTTGTCGCGGTGATGTTGCCGTTCGTGAATCTGCCACCGATAGAAATCTGGCCGTGGATTCTGGCGTCGGCAGCGTTCGAGTTGCTCTATCGCTACTTGCTGATTCAGGCCTATCGGGTCGGTGACCTGGGGCTGGTCTATCCGCTGATGCGCGGTCTGTCACCACTGGTGGTGCTGGCGTTGACGCTGATCTTTGCCGGCGAAGTGCTGACGAATCAGCAGATCTTCGGCATTTTGCTGATCCCGTTCGGCATGCTGTGCCTGCTCTGGCAGGGTGGTGGCGGTGCGCGGCTGCCGTGGTCGATGCTGCCGGTGGTGGCGTTGATCGGCCTGTGTATCGGCTGCTACACCTTCATCGATGGCCAGGCGTTACGGCGCTGGTCTCATCCGCTGGACTATTTGGTCTGGGTCACGTTGCTCAGCGCCTGGCCGTTCCCGTTGCTGGCACTGGTGCGTAAGCGACGAGCGTTCATGCTGTTCTGGCGTGAACAGTGGCGACTGGGGTTGGCGGTCGGGTTCTGTGTGTTGTTCAGCTACGCTTTGGTGCTGTGGGCGATGCAACTGGGCTCGATTGCCGAAGCGGCGGCGCTGCGTGAGATCAGTGTGATTCTGGTGGTGCTGTTCGGCATGCGGTATCTGAAAGAACCTTTCGGCCGGCCACGGCTCTTAGCTTGCGGGTTGGTACTGATCGGCATGCTGGTGATGAAGTTTTGACTGGCCCCCGAATTTCTAAAAACTGAAGAAAGGACTGCTTTATGACGGTTGCTCTGTGGTGCGTGATGATTGCGATTTTCCTGCCCTATATCTGCACGGGCGTCGCCAAGGCCAGTGGCGGGTTCAATCTCAAAGACAACCATGATCCCCGGGACTTTCTCGAGTCGCTGAATGGTTTGGGCAGGCGTGCACATGCGGCGCAGTTGAATAGCTTCGAAGTGACACCGGCGTTTGCGGCGGCGGTGATCGTGGCGCATTTGGTGGGGACGGCGCAGTTGGTGACGGTCAACGTGCTGGCGGTGATGTTTATCACCAGTCGCCTGCTGTACATCATTTGCTACCTGGCGGATTGGGCGATCTTGCGGTCGCTGGTGTGGTTTGTGGGGATGGGGTTGATTGCCAGTTTCTTTTTTGTGTCGATCTGAGGCGTTTTAGCCAGAATCATCGGTGTCTGTCCTGGCCTCATCGCGAGCAGGCTCGCTCCCACATTGGAATGCATTTCCCTGTGGGAGCGAGCTTGCTCGCGATAGCTATCTAACTGCCAATAGATGGCTCAAGGTTTCACCGCATCAGCCACCTGCGGCACTTGCGGTAATGCTGCGCCTTTTGGCCACAACATCCAGATCTGCCCTTGCTGTTTCATGTCCCCGGCCAGTTGCCCGGCCGCCTCGCCTGTGCCCCAGAACAAGTCCGCGCGAACCTCGCCAGCAATCGCACCGCCGGTATCTTGAGCTGCCACCGGGCGTACCAGTGCGGTGCCGTCCGGTTTAGTGGTCGATAACCACAACAGGCTGCCCAGCGGAATCACCTTGCGATCCACCGCTGCGCTGTAACCCGCAGTCAGTGGCACGTTCAGCGAGCCACGCGGGCCTTCATTGCTGTCTGGATTACGGGTGAAAAACACGTAGCTCGGGTTGCTGCCCAGCAGTTGCGGAATACGAGACGGGTTCGCTTTAGCCCAAGTGCTGATAGCGCCCATGGTCACGTCTTCTTTCTTCAGTTCACCCTGATCCACCAGCCAGCGGCCGATCGGTCGATAGGGGTGGCCGTTCTGGTCTGCATAGGCGATGCGCAATTGGCGGCCGTCGTCGAGCTGGATACGCCCGGAACCCTGGATTTGCAGGAATTGCAGGTTCATCGGGTCGGTCAGCCAGGCAACGACCGGTGCCTTGACCCCTTTGCTCTCGATGGTGGCGGCGTCGTCATACGGCTTGAGCACGCGACCTTCGAGCCGTCCGCGCAGGCGTTTGCCCTTGAGTTCCGGGTAAATGCTGTCCAGGGACACAATGATCATGTCGTCGGGCACGCCGTACACCGGGATGTTTGCCACTTCAGTCTGGGTCAGGCTGCCGGGGTACACGGGCTCGTAATAGCCGGTGATCAGGCCGTTGGGATTGTCATTGGCGGCACGCAGGCCGTAGACCTCCAGGTTCTGCTTGAGGAAGCCACGAATGTCATCGGCGGTTTGCGGCACGGTCGCGGATGCCGCGCAGGTCGAGCCCCAGACCGGGTCGGCCTTGAGTCGGGTGCAGGCGCTGCGCCAGGAGCCGAAGCCGGCCACCAGGTCGTTGTCTGACACGGCCGGTAGCGCATCCCAAGTGGCGCTGGTGTAAGTGGCCAGCGCGTGGGTTTTCGGCTTGTTGTCGCCCCCGGTGCAGCCTGCGAGCACGGCCACCATCGGAAGGGTCCAGGCCAGGCAATGTTGCCAGGCCTTGAAACGGCTGTTCATGGAGTAATTCCTTTGACGGTTGCCTGAGTGCTCCATGCGCTCAAACAACCCTTATTGATAATAGGGCTATTGGTCTTTAACGATGACGCGAGGATACTGGCCGCCGTTCCCCGTGACCTGAAGCCACCATGACTCTTAAAAGACTTTCTGTTGTATTGCTGGCCTGCCTGACCCTGTCCGCTTGCGGCGGTGTTGACCCGAACTCGCCGTTGGGTCAGCGCAAGGCGATTTTCAAGCAAATGCTCAAGACCGGCGAAGACCTGGGTGGCATGTTGCGTGGGCGCATTCCGTTCGACGGGCCGAAATTTGCCGATGGTGCGGTGAAACTTGATTCGCTGTCCCACGAACCGTGGAAGCATTTCCCGCAGGTGCGCGAAGAAGATCACACCAGCGCCAAGGACAATGTGTGGCAGCAGCAGGCACGCTTCCAGGAAATGGCCCGCAACCTTGAAGGCGCCACCGGTGAATTGGTGGTTGCCAGCAAGGTTCAGCCTTACCAGGCGAGCAATCTTGGGCCGGCAGTGCAGAAAGTCGAAGATGCCTGTAGTGCATGCCATAAACAGTTTCGGGATCATTGATCTAGCGGTGTGTATTCCCTGTGGCGAGGGGGCTTGCCCCGTTCGGCTGCGAAGCAGTCGTCAATTCGGCCCGCGCGGTCTATCTGATTATCCGCGTCTGCTGATTTTGGGGCCGCTTCGCGACCCAGCGGGGGCAAGCCCCTCGCCACAAAAGCTCCCTGGCGCAGCCGGAAACTTACTTATCCAATTCGTCCAACGCATCCTGCAATTCCTTGCGGGAATCGGCGAGTTTGTCTTTGCGTTTGTTGATCTTGTCGGCATCGCCTTTTTTCATGGCCTTGTCGAGATCAGCCTGACGCGTGCTGACTTCATGCTTGGCGTCGAGCACCTTGTTTTCGCGTTCCTTCTTCAGGGAGGCGTCGGTGCAGTGGGCGGTGACTTCGCTCAGGGCGGTCTCCAGGCCGGCTTGCTGATCGGCATTGCCGCGGCTTTTGGCCTGTTCGATCTGGTTGACGATGCCCTGTTTCTTGGCCGCGCAGCCGGTCAGTTCCGGGATTTCTTCAGCAGCCATCAGTGGAGCGGCCAGCACGCTGCAAAGGGTCAACAGGGCGAGCGGTGAAAGAAATTTCATAAAAGCTCCATTCGAAGAGGCAATCGGGTCGATGTGGCAATGGGCTGTTTGAGCGCAGCGCCACCATTGGGTTCCCAGGCTGACAGGCATTGTTGGTCGCTAAAAACCGTCAATCCCCGCAATGCGTAACGTTTCACTCAAGGCCAGGACCTGCGGATCGCGGAAAAACGCGCTCAATTTCGCTGCACGTCCCGGGCCGATGCCTGCCTCGGCCTGCCATTGTTCGTTGCTGCGTTGCGCCAGTGCCTGCCATGAATCGGCGAGCTGTGCCTGGCCCGTCGGTGGCAAGCCCAGGGCTTTGAGCCAGCGAGCGAAGGGCTGTTGCCGTGCACTTTCAAAACTGTTTAGAAGACGAGCACTGCTGCGTTCGCCGAAGCCGGCAATGTTAGCAAGCTCTTGAGCATCGAGGGTCAACCAATCCAGCAGGCTGTTGAGGCGGCCTGTTTCGAGAAGTTTCTCCCAGGTGCCGGGACCGACATGGGGCAGGGCCAGCCCCTGCTTGCCGCTGAGCCAGGTAAGCCGCGCGAGGAATTGACTCTCGCACCCTGGCGTCGGCTGCCAGCAGCTCAATGGATGAAAGTCCGACGCCAACGGTGCGTTCACTTCAGGGCGTTCAGTGCTGCGCAGCACCACGCCGTCGAGCCTGGGAATGGTCAGGCCCGCGAGGCTGATGGCCACCTGATCGCCGGGGCGAATGTCCAATTGTTCCCAGCGTTGCAGCGAACTGACACTCACACGCTTGACCTGCCGGTCATCGAGCTTCACCGGCGAAAGCTCCAGTACCGGCGTGATCCGCCCGGTCCGGCCGATCTTGAAGTTGACCTTGCGAACCTCGGCCAGCGCCTGGGCAAAGGGGTACTTCCAGGCGACGCTCCAATAAGGTGGCCGGGGCTGCCAGCGCTCGGCGGGTGGGCGATGGCTCTGGCGCAGGACAACGCCGTCGCTGGCAAAGGGCAGTGGCGAGCGATACCAGTGATCGCGCCAGCGCTGCGCATCGGCAAATGTGCTGATCGGTTGGCTGTAGGGTTTGGTGATCGTAAAACCCAACTCATCCAGTGCTGTTACCCGGGCCGGCAGGCTTGCCGGACCTTGTGGCCAGTCCCAGACAAACAACCCGATCCCGGCAGCTTGCTCGGCACTCAGTGACTTGCGCGCCATCAGCCCGGCCACAGTGGCGCGGGCATTGAGGCTGCCGTCCCTGGCTTGTACGTGATCGGTCAGGCGCCAATAGAGTTCGCCTTGCAGCAACATATCCAGCGGTTGCGTGAGTTGTTGGGGGATATCGGCGATCTGGCGCACCGAGGCGGTCCAGTCTTGGCCGTTTATTCCGTCGCCGCGACTGATCGCCTGATGCAGCTGGCCGTTGCGGTAAATCAGTGACACCGCCACGCCATCGACCTTGGGTTGAATCCAGATGTCCTTGCGGTCGCGAACCCAGGCTGCGACGGCACGTTCGTCGTGCAGTTTTTCCAGGCCGGTGTGGGCAATCGGGTGAGGTACCTTGCCGGCCGCCGTTCGTAGCGGTTGGGCAGAGTGGGCGAGGTTGAAGCACTGGCGCCAATGCGTCAGCCGGGCCCGGGACTGGTCGTAGAGTTCGTCGGCAACCAGTGAGCGGCCGTCACGGTGGTAGCTCTCGTCCCAGAGGTCGATTTGCTGTTGCAGGGCGGTGATTTCGGCCTGTGCGCGGGTGGGTGCCCAGTCGGGGCAGTCAGTGGCGTTGGCGGTGAGGGATATGAGTAGAAGGGCGAAAAACAGGCGCAGGTTGGGGAGCATCTTGAGCGTCCTTGCTCATTGGGATGCTTGAAGGCTAGGTCAATATTGAGAGGTGCAAAGGGTGGGTGTTTTGCAGGATGTGGCTGGGTGACCTGGCTGGCCTCTTCGCGAGCAAGCCCGCTCCCACAGTTGATCGCGTTCCAATAAAAAGCCCCGCACGGCGAACCGTGCGGGGCTTTTGGTACCGCCAGGAAAGTCTTACAGGCCGGCAGCCAGACGCAAATCGTCGGCGCGGTCGGTTTTTTCCCAGGTGAAGGTTGTGAAAGTATCTTCGCCAACAGTCTTGGTTTGCGGAGTGCGACCGAAGTGGCCGTACGCTGCAGTTTCCTGGTACATCGGGTGCAGCAGGTCGAGCATGGTGGTGATTGCGTATGGACGCAGGTCGAACACTTCGCGAACCAGTTTGACGATTTTGTCGTCGCTGATTTTGCCGGTGCCGAAGGTGTTCAACGAGATCGACGTAGGCTGAGCAACACCGATTGCGTAGGAAACCTGAATCTCGCAACGCTCTGCCAGGCCGGCCGCAACGATGTTCTTGGCCACGTAACGACCGGCGTAGGCCGCCGAACGGTCAACCTTCGATGGATCTTTACCGGAGAACGCGCCGCCGCCGTGGCGAGCCATGCCGCCGTAGCTGTCGACGATGATCTTGCGACCGGTCAGGCCGCAGTCGCCAACCGGGCCACCGATGATGAACTGGCCAGTCGGGTTGATGTGGAACTGGGTGTCCTTGGACAGCAATTCGGCAGGCAGCACGTGCTTGACGATCAGCTCCATCACGCCTTCGCGCAGGTCTTTGTACGACACTTCAGGGTTGTGCTGGGTCGACAGAACAACAGCGTCGATACCGACAACCTTGCCGCCTTCGTAACGGCAAGTCACTTGCGACTTGGCGTCCGGGCGCAGCCAAGGCAGCAGGCCGGATTTACGGGCTTCGGCCTGGCGCTGAACCAGTTGGTGCGAGAAAGTGATCGGTGCTGGCATCAGCACGTCGGTTTCGTTGCTGGCGTAGCCGAACATCAGGCCCTGGTCGCCGGCACCCTGATCTTCAGGCTTGGCACGGTCAACACCCTGGTTGATGTCAGGGGACTGCTTGCCGATGATGTTCATCACGCCGCAGGTCGCGCCGTCGAAGCCGACGTCGGAGCTGTTGTAGCCGATATCGAGAATCACGTTACGGACGATGTCTTCCAGGTCGACCCAGGCCGACGTGGTGACTTCACCTGCGATGATGGCAACGCCGGTTTTGACCATGGTTTCGCACGCAACGCGGGCGAACTTGTCTTCAGCAATGATGGCGTCCAGCACTGCATCGGAAATCTGGTCGGCGATTTTATCCGGATGCCCTTCAGACACGGACTCGGAGGTGAAGAGGGAGTATTCGCTCATCTCGATGTTTTCCTGAATTTACCGATGGTGAGTGTCGCCAGCCGGTCGCTGAAAATGGCGGACCTGGATCTGGAAACCATTGCGTAAGCCTACATAGAGGCTTTCCCCGGGAACGAGTCCCGCAGCGGTGGCCCAACGGGCCAAATCGTCCTGTTCAAACCCCAACCACAGATCACCGCAGGCCTCCCTGGCCCAACTCTGGTTGTGGCTACATAACTCTGTCACTAACAGGCTACCGCCTGGTTGCAGCAAACCGGCCATGTGCTTTAGTGCTTCGGCCGGTGCTGCGAAATGGTGAAGCACCATGTTCAGTACAACGCAATCGGCGGTAAGGCTTACACCGTTCAGTGCATCGGCCAATTGCAGGCTGACATTAGTCAGCGTTTCACGTTCGCAGACCTGGCGCGCCAGTTCGAGCATCGCCGCGCTGTTGTCCAGCGCGGTCACCTGGGTGAAGCGGCGCGCCAGTTCCGGCAGAAAACCGCCGTCGCCAGGGCCAACTTCAATGGCGGTGGCGCCTTCACTGAAACTCAGCTTGTCGAGCAACGCCACCACGCTTTCGCGGTACTGCGGCAGGCCGGCGATCAAGTCTTGCTGGGCGCGAAACTTCTCCGCTACCCGTGAGAAAAAGTCCTGGCTGGCCGCCGCCCGTTGCCCATGGACCTGACCGATCCGCGACTGCACATCGGCCGGCAGGGTCAGGTTATCCACTTCTTCCAGCAAGGCTGCGTGCAGCTTGCCGCCCAGCAGGTCGGTGTGGGGCAGGGCGCGACGGTAGAAAATCGCGTTGCCTTCACGGCGGGTCGCCACCAGTTCAGCCTGGGCCAACACCTTGAGGTGGTGACTCATGCCGGATTGCCCCATGCCGAAGATCTGCGCCAGCTCCAGCACGCCAAACGAATCGTTGGCCAGCGCGCGCAATACATTCAGCCGCAGAGGATCGCCGCCAGCCTTGCACAGGGCCGCCAGCTCATCGCAATCGTCATGTTGAATGGAAGGCACACGTAAATTCATAAGGCCAGCAGTCTAGTGACGGTCAGAAAACCCTGCAAGAGCAATATCAAAAAGTTTTGATATTGCTCGATAGATGGCACTTCTCGGGCAAAGGGACCTCCTACAAAACGTGTGCGGAAAGGTTTCACCAGGCGAATGCGACTTTATCCACCGGAAAAACACCTCCAGATGACTATCTGTCATTGCCCCGAGGCGGGTGGGTGAGGGAAAATGCTCGCCTTTTTTCCGTTTCAATTTATTCAAACCCCAGGAGATCAGCGATGCCAAGCCGTCGTGAGCGTGCCAACGCCATTCGTGCCCTCAGCATGGATGCCGTGCAAAAAGCCAACAGCGGCCATCCCGGTGCCCCTATGGGTATGGCGGATATCGCCGAAGTACTTTGGCGTGACTACCTGAAGCACAACCCGAGCAATCCATCGTTCGCCGACCGTGACCGCTTCGTGATGTCCAACGGTCATGGTTCGATGCTGGTTTACTCGTTGCTGCACCTGACCGGCTACGACCTGTCGATCGATGACCTGAAAAACTTCCGCCAACTGCACAGCCGTACCCCGGGCCACCCGGAATTCGGCTACACCCCGGGCGTTGAAACCACCACTGGTCCACTGGGCCAAGGCCTGGCCAACGGCGTAGGTTTTGCCCTGGCAGAAAAAGTCATGGCGGCGCAGTTCAACCGTCCTGGCCACAACATCGTTGATCACCACACCTACGTGTTCCTGGGTGATGGCTGCATGATGGAAGGTATTTCCCACGAAGTCGGCTCCCTGGCCGGTACGTTGGGCCTGGGTAAACTGATTGCTTTCTACGATGACAACGGCATCTCCATCGACGGCGAAGTCGAAGGCTGGTTCACCGATGACACGCCGAAACGTTTCGAAGCCTACAACTGGCAGGTGATCCGCAACTCGACGGTCACGACCCGGAAGAGATCAAGACTGCGATCGAAACCGCTCGTAAAAGCGCTCAGCCAACGCTGATCTGCTGCAAGACCACGATCGGCTTCGGTTCGCCGAACAAGCAAGGTAAAGAAGACTGCCACGGCGCCCCGTTGGGTGACGCGGAAATCGCTCTGACCCGCAAGGCGCTGAACTGGAACTACGCACCGTTCGAAATCCCGGCTGACATTTATGCCGAGTGGGACGCCAAGGAAGCTGGTCGCGCGACCGAAGCCGAGTGGGATCAGCGTTTCGCTGCTTACTCCGCTGCTTTCCCTGAGCTGGCCAACGAACTGGTTCGTCGTCTGAGCGGCGAACTGCCGGCTGACTTCGCTGAAAAAGCGTCTGCTTACATCGCTGAAGTCGCGGCCAAAGGCGAAACCATCGCCAGCCGTAAAGCCAGCCAGAACGCACTGAATGCCTACGGCCCGCTGTTGCCTGAACTGCTGGGCGGCTCCGCTGACCTGGCCGGTTCCAACCTGACCCTGTGGAAAGGTTGCAAAGGTGTCTCGGCTGAAGACGCCAGCGGCAACTACATGTACTACGGCGTTCGCGAGTTCGGCATGAGCGCGATCATGAACGGCGTGTCCCTGCACGGCGGTCTTGTGCCTTACGGCGCAACGTTCCTGATGTTCATGGAATACGCGCGCAACGCGGTACGTATGGCCTCGCTGATGAAGAAGCGCGTGGTGTTCGTCTACACCCACGACTCCATCGGTCTGGGCGAAGACGGCCCGACTCACCAGCCAGTCGAGCAACTGACCAGCCTGCGCAGCACCCCGAACCTCGACACCTGGCGTCCAGCCGATGCCGTTGAATCGGCGGTTTGCTGGAAACTGGCTCTGGAACGCAAGGACGGCCCTTCGGCGCTGATCTTCTCGCGTCAGAACCTGCAGCACCAAACCCGTGATGCCGGCCAGATCGCCGACATCGCCCGTGGCGGTTATGTGTTGAAGGACTGTGCAGGCGAGCCTGAGCTGATCCTGATCTCCACCGGTTCCGAAGTGGGCCTGACGGTTCAGGCTTACGACAAGCTGACCGAGCAAGGTCGCAAGGTGCGGGTTGTTTCGATGCCGTGCACCAGCGTGTTCGATGCTCAGGATGCAGGCTACAAGCAAGCAGTCCTGCCGTTGCAAGTCAGCGCCCGTATCGCCATCGAAGCCGCTCACGCGGACTACTGGTACAAATACGTGGGCCTGGAAGGTCGCGTGATCGGCATGACCACCTACGGCGAGTCGGCGCCTGCGCCAGCCTTGTTCGAAGAGTTCGGCTTCACCCTGGAAAACATCCTGGGTCAGGCTGAAGAGCTGCTGGAAGACTAAGTCCGACAGTTGTGTTGTCCGGGCTGACGCCATCGCGAGCAGGCTCGCTCCCACATTGGAATACATTTCCCTGTGGGAGCGAGCTTGCTCGCGATGGCGTTGGTCCAATCACCACAACACTGACGGATTCACCACGGTAATCGAGAACCCCATGCCTCAACCGCGTCCTTACAAAGTTGCACTCAACGGCTACGGCCGGATTGGTCGTTGCGTCTTGCGTGCGTTGTTTGAGCGAGGCTCGACGGCTGGGTTTGAAATTGTCGCGATCAACGATCTGGCTGACATGGCCAGCATCGAATACCTGACACGCTTCGACTCTACTCACGGGCGTTTCCCCGGTGAAGTGCGGGTTGAGGGCGATTGTCTGCATATTCAAGGCAACTGCGTGAAGGTCCTGCGCAGTGCTATCCCCGAAGGCATCGATTGGGCGTCCCTGGGCGTCGATCTGGTGCTGGAGTGCTCCGGCGCTTACCACACCCGTGAAGACGGCCAGCGTTTCCTTGACGCCGGCGCCCCACGCGTGCTGTTTTCCCAGCCGATGGCCAGCGAAGCAGATGTCGACGCCACCATCGTCTACGGCGTGAACCAGGATTGCCTGACCGGCGACGAACTGCTGGTGTCCAACGCGTCCTG
This sequence comes from Pseudomonas sp. 10S4, assembly GCF_034344865.1. Taxonomy (NCBI): domain Bacteria; kingdom Pseudomonadati; phylum Pseudomonadota; class Gammaproteobacteria; order Pseudomonadales; family Pseudomonadaceae; genus Pseudomonas; species Pseudomonas sp. 10S4. The sequence continues at coordinate 1,261,502 of NZ_CP133774.1, read as the reverse complement.
TACTACCAACTGCGGCGTGCCGCTGTTGCGCCTGCTGGATCAGGCCATTGGCCTGGAATACGTGTCGATCACCACCATCCACTCGGCGATGAACGATCAGCCGGTGATCGACGCCTATCACCACGAAGACCTGCGCCGGACCCGTTCGGCGTTCCAGTCGGTGATCCCGGTGTCCACTGGTCTGGCGCGCGGCATCGAACGCCTGCTGCCGGAACTTGCCGGGCGAATTCAGGCCAAAGCCGTACGGGTGCCGACGGTGAACGTGTCTTGCCTCGACATAACGATGCAGACCGTGAGCGACACCGATGCCACCGAGGTCAACCGGATTCTGCGTGAGGCCGCCACCAGCGGCCCGCTCAAAGGCCTGCTGGCCTACACCGAGTTGCCTCACGCCAGTTGTGATTTCAACCATGACCCACATTCGGCCATCGTCGATGCCAGTCAGACCCGTGTTTCCGGCCCACGGCTGGTGAACATCCTGGCCTGGTTCGACAACGAATGGGGGTTTGCCAACCGAATGCTGGACGTTGCAGAACACTATCTGCAAACAGCTACTTCAAAACCAGCTACTTCAAAACAGTAACTCAGGAATTGCGACCCATGACCGTGTTGAAGATGACCGACCTCGATCTGCAAGGTAAGCGCGTACTGATCCGCGAAGACCTCAACGTCCCAATCAAGGACGGTGTTGTCACCAGCGATGCGCGTATCCTGGCTTCGCTGCCGACCATCAAGCTGGCCCTGGAAAAAGGCGCGGCCGTGATGGTCTGTTCGCACCTTGGCCGTCCGACTGAAGGCGAGTTCTCGGCCGAGAACAGCCTCAAGCCAGTCGCCGACTACCTGAGCAAGGCCCTGGGCCGCGAAGTGCCGCTGGTGTCCGACTACCTGGGCGGCGTTGACGTGAAGGCCGGCGACATCGTGCTGTTCGAAAACGTACGCTTCAACAAAGGCGAGAAAAAGAACGCTGACGAACTGGCCCAGCAATACGCCGCCCTGTGCGACGTGTTCGTGATGGACGCCTTCGGCACCGCTCACCGTGCCGAGGGTTCGACCCACGGCGTGGCCAAGTTCGCCAAAGTCGCTGCTGCTGGTCCGTTGCTGGCCGCTGAACTGGACGCACTGGGCAAAGCCCTCGGCGCCCCGGCCCAGCCAATGGCAGCGATCGTTGCCGGTTCCAAGGTCTCGACCAAACTCGACGTGCTCAATAGCTTGAGCCAGATCTGCAACCAGTTGATCGTTGGCGGCGGCATTGCCAACACCTTCCTGGCTGCTGCCGGTCACCCGGTGGGCAAGTCGCTGTACGAGCCTGATTTGCTGGACACCGCCCGAGCCATCGCTGCCAAAGTCAGCGTGCCGCTGCCAGTGGACGTTGTGGTTGCCAAGGAATTCGCTGAAAGCGCGACTGCGACCGTCAAGCTGATCGCTGACGTAGCCGCCGACGATATGATCCTGGACATCGGCCCACAGACCGCGGCGAATTTCGCCGAGCTGTTGAAGTCGTCCAAGACCATTTTGTGGAACGGCCCGGTGGGCGTGTTCGAATTCGACCAGTTCGGTAACGGTACCAAAGTGCTGGCCCAGGCCATCGCTGAAAGCTCGGCGTTCTCCATCGCGGGCGGCGGCGACACCCTGGCCGCCATCGATAAACATGGCGTTGCCGATCAGATCTCCTACATTTCTACCGGTGGTGGCGCCTTCCTCGAATTCGTCGAAGGCAAGGTTCTGCCAGCCGTTGAAGTCCTGGAAAGCCGGGCCAAGGCCTGAGGCCACCCAAATGACCAGGCAAAGGAGTGTTTACATGGTCAGGACGCTAGCGCTGTTGATCGTCGCAGGTTCCCTGGCGGCTTGCGGGAGTAACCCGAAAGCCACGCCGGAACCCGCGCCGTCTGCGTCGGATAAAGGTTGCTACCAGGCCGACTGGCAGGCAGAAACCAACCCGGTGCTCAACAAGCGCTCCGGGCCGGATGGCCTGGACAAATACGAGACACAGACTCCCGCCAAGGAACGTGGCTGCCCTTGACGGGTCTGACTCTTTACTCAAGGCCGGCGGCGTGCGCCGTCGGTCGAGGAACACGGATGAAAGGTTTTATCGCCGTCATGGCGTTGGCGTTGCTGGCAGGTTGCTCAAATTTCAACCTGTTCAAGCCTGCCGAATCGACGGACAACTGGACCACCTGGACCTGCGACAGCCAGGCCAAAGTGCTCTGGCGCTACACTGACGACAGCCGCAAGGAAGTCGACGTGCGCCTCGGCGGAGCCGATCAGGTCTACCGCTTGAAGCTTGAGCCGGGCGCCGAAGGGTCGCTTTACAGCAATGACATGCTGGCGTTTCACGTAAAAGGTGAGGAAGGCCTGGTGTACTGGGTCGCCACCAACGATTTGATTGGCCGCGGCTGTAAAGCGCAGTAAGGCGATTGATTTGATTCACGGAGAACCCAATGTGGGAGCGGGCTTGCTCGCGAAGGCGGCGGGTCAGCTTGCATCAATGTTGAATGTTGAACCGCATTCGCGAGCAAGCCCGCTCCCACAAAGGTTCTGTGTAGGTTCTACAGATTTTTGCAACACCGAATGAGCGGACCGGACCAACCCCCGATCTGCAATAACTTGAATAGCCGCCGCCGCTACGGCAGGCTGGCATGATTAACGACCCAAACCGGGAGAGACACACACAATGGCACTTATCAGCATGCGCCAGATGCTGGACCACGCAGCCGAGTTCGGCTACGGCGTTCCAGCCTTCAACGTCAACAACCTTGAACAGATGCGCGCCATCATGGAAGCCGCTGACAAGACTGACTCCCCGGTGATCGTCCAGGCTTCGGCCGGTGCCCGCAAATACGCAGGCGCCCCGTTCCTGCGTCACCTGATCCTGGCGGCAATCGAAGAATTCCCGCACATCCCGGTGTGCATGCACCAGGACCACGGCACCAGCCCTGACGTCTGCCAGCGCTCCATCCAACTGGGCTTCAGCTCGGTGATGATGGACGGTTCCCTGGGCGAAGACGGCAAGACCCCGACCGACTACGACTACAACATCCGCGTCACCCAACAAACCGTGGCCATGGCTCACGCCTGCGGCGTTTCGGTAGAAGGCGAGCTGGGCTGCCTGGGTTCGCTGGAAACCGGCATGGCCGGTGAAGAAGACGGCATCGGCGCCGAAGGCGTTCTGGATCACAGCCAAATGCTGACCGACCCGGAAGAAGCCGCTGACTTCGTCAAACGCACCCAAGTCGACGCCCTGGCCATCGCCATCGGCACCAGCCACGGCGCCTACAAGTTCACCAAGCCGCCTACCGGCGACGTGCTGGCCATCGACCGCATCAAAGAAATCCACAAACGCATCCCGAACACCCACCTGGTGATGCACGGTTCGTCTTCCGTGCCACAAGACTGGCTGGCGATCATCAACCAGTACGGCGGCGACATCAAAGAAACCTACGGTGTCCCGGTTGAAGAAATCGTCGAAGGCATCAAGCACGGCGTGCGCAAGGTCAACATCGACACCGACCTGCGTTTGGCATCCACCGGTGCGATGCGTCGCCTGATGGCCACCAACCCGAGCGAGTTTGATCCGCGTAAGTTCTTCGGCGCGACCGTGACGGCGATGCGTGATGTGTGTATCGCGCGTTATGAAGCGTTTGGTACGGCGGGTAATGCTTCGAAGATCAAGCCGATCTCGTTGGAAGCGATGTATCAGCGGTATTTGAAGGGTGAGTTGAACGCTAAGGTTAACTAAGCCTGAGCGTTAAACAGCGTTGATAAGAAACCCGCCGAGAGGCGGGTTTTTTATGTCCGGAGGTTTTTACGCGGCGCAGATAATCTGGGCGAATCAACTGTCAGCCATAACGGACATTTTTAAGGCTTGAGACCGAAAAGTCCGATTTAGGTGACATTAATCTTGTTTCAGCGGCTCTATTTCTCGTCAAGCCCACGCTGTTCAATCACCCGAAATACATCACGCACATCCTGGATCAGGATCCGGGCGATGTTGGTGACGGTGTTGATGTCGTTCTCGGCGTAGTCCGGCAGGCTGGTGCAGGCCATGAGGTTGAGGTATTTGAGGACGGCGTTGAGGCGTTCGCTGACGCAACTATGGAGTTCGCGGATCGGAGCTTCGCTATCGATGAACAAGACAGGGCAGTCGGTGGCGAATTGGGACATGGGGGTGAAGCGGCGAGGCGGGTTGTTCATTGTCATAAGTAAATCTTCCTGTGCATAAAAGAAGAGCTACTACTTTTCGCTGCGAATCGAATGGGTGGTAGCTGCGTGCGGGTTCGCAGACCGAGGCACAAGGAACCCGGCAGACCCGAAGGTCTCCCACACGCAGCCACCATAAAACGAACTGCGGGCGTGAAAACGACCATCGTTTGTTATGGAGCTTGGTTACCGTTGCGCTGTAGGGCTGCGAAACCCTATCGCCGACTGCTGTCAGCGACGGGGCGAACTATAAGCGGCGATTTTGGTGGCTGCAACCGGGGTGTAGGACCGTAGTGCAGTCATTGTGGCGAGGGGCTTGCCCCGTTCGGCGGCGCAGCCGGCGTAAACCGGGCGTTGTGGTGTGGCTGTAGGAATGCGGTGGCAGATGGATGGGGCTGCTTCGCAGCCCGGCGGGAGCAAGCTCCCTCGCCACGATGGGTGGTTTCCTACAGGATTTGCGGAAGGCTTGAGAGTGATGGGGGCTGCTGCGCAGCCCAACGGGGGCGAGCCCCCTCGCCACAGCAAGCCCCTCGCCACAATGATCGGCGCCAATGACTTACTTGTCGTGATCAATATCCAGCTTGCTGAATGTCACTTTCCCGCCTTCGCTGGTGTACCCGGTGTTGTCCTGCACATAGACCCCAGCCTTGAAGTACAGCGGCTTGTCGCGCCATGTCGCGCTGATGTCGGTGTCCCACTGATAACCCGCGGCGCTGATGCCCAACTGACCGCCAGGGCTCAGGTGAATGAGGTAGTTAAACTCCTGATCCAGCTTCACGCCGCTAGCGATGGTGATGACCCGACCCTCGCCGTCATCAGGGTGCATGCGCACTTTGGCGACGATGTTGCCGGTCTGTGTGCTGGTCTTGAACTGGTACTCAAGCTTGATCAAGGGTTTCTGGCTTTCATAGGCGTGGATCTGGCCAATGACGATTTTGCCGGAACTCGGCACCTGATTGACCACAAGGGTGGCACGCAGCGAATTATCGGCTTCCGGGTAGAGCCAGTTACGCAGGGTGCCGTTGCTGTAGGTTTCGCGAAGTTCGGTGCGGGGGTATTTTGCGTTTTCGGTTTTGGAGCCTGTGACCGGTGACCAGAAAAACAGGGTGCCGGTATTGGAATGGAAGTATTGGTCCTTGAAACCGTCCACCAGTTTGGCTGTTTCAACGGTGTACGGCGGATTGCCGACAGGAACACTAAGGTTCCATGTTGCGAGATCGATCATAGACAAAGTTTCCACAAATTCATGCTGCACACCCGTGCCAATAGCTCTAGTACGGGGCTTGGAGGGGTGCCTTTATAAGCGTAGTCGGTAACTTTGTTAATGCCCATTTGGCAGATGATTGGCGTCAATATCCTGTCAAAACGCCATCTTTCCCGGTTTCAGGGGGCTGTAGAGCCGACCGTTAGTCGGCTTATGGACGCTTTGGTTAAATGATGGCGCGATGACACCTACTGCTTTTGCGCATCCGGGTCTAGAGTGAAGGCTCAGTATTTGTCCGGTTTTCACGAGAAACCGGCCTGTCGCCCCGAACAAGAGAAGCAGCATGGAATGCGCGCAACCCACGCCAGGTGAAGGCAACTCTGTCCTTTTGATTGTTGATGATTACCCTGAAAACCTGATCAGCATGCGCGCCTTGTTGCAGCGCCAGGACTGGCAGGTCATGACCGCCGCCTCGGGCTTCGAGGCACTCAGTTTGCTCCTTGAACACGAAGTCGACCTGGTGCTGCTGGATGTGCAGATGCCGGGCATGGACGGCTTTGAAGTCGCGCGGTTGATGCGTGGCAGTCAGCGTACCCGTCTTACGCCAATCATTTTTCTCACCGCCAACGAACAGTCCCAGGACGCCGTGATCAAGGGTTATGCCAGTGGTGCGGTGGATTACCTGTTCAAACCCTTCGACCCGCAAATCCTCAAGCCCAAGGTCCAGGCGTTGCTTGAGCATCAGCGCAACCGTCGGGCGTTGCAGCGCTTGAGCCATGATCTGGAAGTGGCTCGTGCCTTTAACGCCTCGGTGCTGGACAACGCCGCCGAAGGCATTCTGGTGGTGGGCGAGGACGGCCTCATTCGCTTTGCCAACCCGGCGATGTCGCGGCTGCTCAATGCCACGGTCAAGGATTTGCAGGGCCGGGAGTTTCTGGATTTTCTGCAAAAGCCGCATATTCCGATCTGGTCCGATTCCGACCTGTATATCGGCTACAAACGCGGTGAAACCCTGCGCCTGCACGACGCGCTGCTGCGCACGGCGCCGGGCCAACAAGTACCGGTGGCGTTGTCCTGTGCGCCATTGCCCTCCGAGCAGCACGCGATGGTGGTAACGGTGCTGGACATGTCGGTGGTGCGGCACCTGCATCAGCAACTGGAGTTCCAGGCCGTCACCGATCCGCTGACCGGGCTGCTCAATCGGCGGGGCTTTTACCAGACCGTGGAAAACCTGCTGCTGCGCGGCGAACGTTCCGATAGCGCCTGGGTGTTGCTGTACCTCGACCTTGACGGTTTCAAACGGGTCAATGATTCCCTTGGTCACGATGCCGGTGATCGGGTGTTGCGCTGGGTGTCCGAGCAGTTGAAGTCTTGCCTGCGGCCCTTCGATATTCTGGCGCGCATGGGCGGCGATGAGTTCACGGCGCTGCTGGATCTGGAGTTCCCCGAACAAGCGGCGAAGATTGCCGAGAAGCTGATCGAGCGAGTGTCGATCTGTCAGCAGATCGAAGGGTTGGACATCGCCCTCGGCGCCAGCATCGGCATTGCCACGTACCCGGATTGCGGTTCGAATCTCGACGGTCTGTTGCGGGCGTCCGACATTGCGATGTACGAAGCCAAACGCGCCGGGCGTCAGCAATATCGCTTCTACGATCACGAAATGAACGGCCGGGCGCGCTCGCGTTTGATGCTTGAAGAAAGCGTGCGCACGGCCATTGAAAACCGTGATTTCAACTTGGTATATCAACCGCAAGTGGCAATCAATGGTGGACAGATTCGCGGCTTCGAGGCGTTGCTGCGCTGGCAGCATCCGAGTGTCGGCGATGTTCCACCGGGGTTGTTTTTGCCATTACTGGAAGAGGCGCGGTTGATCAGTCGACTGGGCAGCTGGATCTATCACCGCAGCGCCAAGCAGCGCAAAGCCTGGGAAACCTTGTTTGCCGAGGATCTGGTGGTAGGGGTGAGTTTGAGCAGTACGCAGTTCGGTATGCCTAACCTGGTCACAGAGTTACGCCAAGTGCTGGAGCGCCATGGCTTGCAGCCGCGCCAGATGGAGGTTGAGGTCACCGAGGAGGCGTTGACGATCAACCCGGATGAAACCCGCAAGCAGCTGCGTTTACTGCACAACCTCGGCGTGAGGGTAGCGCTGGACGACTTCGGCTCGGGGCCATGTTCGCTCTCCCATCTACGGGATCTGGAACTGGACACCCTCAAGCTCGACCGCCATCTGATTGCCCGGTTGCCAGAGTCGTCACGGGACGCGTCGCTGGTGCGCACGGTTATCGATCTGTGCAAGGAGTACGGTCTGCTGGTGATCGCCGAAGGGGTGGAAACGGTTGCGCAATATGAGTGGCTGCAGGCCAATGGCTGCGAGTACGTGCAGGGATTCCTGGTGGCGCGGCCGCTGACGGCCGAAGACGCGGGTGAGTTTGTGCAGCCCTTCGACTGGAGCGCGCTACCCAGCTGAATTCGCTACACTGGCGACCTTTTCGTGATTCGTGTTGCCTGCCCAATGACCGCGTTGAAATACCTCCAGGCCTACCCCGCAGCGTTGCAGGACCAGGTGCGCCAGCTGATCGCTGAAGGTCGGCTGAGCGACTACCTGAGCCAGCGTTACCCGCAGAAACACGGCGTGCAAAGCGACAAGGCGTTGTACACCTATGCCCTGGACCTGAAGCAGGAATACCTGCGTAATGCCCCGGCCATCGACAAGGTGTTATTCGATAACCGCCTGGACCTGACCCATCGCGCCCTCGGCCTGCACACCACGATTTCCCGGGTGCAGGGCGGCAAGCTCAAGGCCAAGAAAGAGATTCGCGTTGCTTCGCTGTTCAAGGAAGCGCCGTCGGAGTTTTTGAAAATGATCGTGGTGCATGAACTCGCGCATTTCAAAGAGTCGGATCACAACAAGGCGTTCTACAAGCTGTGCGAACACATGTTGCCGGGGTATCACCAGGTCGAGTTTGATTTGCGGGTTTATCTGACTTGGCGGGATATGCAATAAAAGATCAAGATCAGGAGTATATGGATGGATGTCAGCAAGACCAAAAGCAGCTTCTACCGCCGGCTATACGTGGCGTACCTGATCGACAGCGGATTGGCCAGCAGTGTCCCGGCATTGACCGAAGTGACCGGCATGCCTCGGCGCACAGCCCAGGACACCATCGCGGCGCTGGCGGATCTGGATATTGTGTGTGAGTTCGAGCAGGAAGACGGCGCGCGTAACCATGCGGGGCGTTATCGGATTCGTGAGTGGGGAGCGATTGATCGGGGTTGGATTGAGCGCAATTTGCGGCAGATTAAAGCGGTGTTGGAATATCCCTGAGATTTCGTGGCGCCTGTTCTGACGCCTTCGCGGGCAAGCCTCGCTCCTACGGTATGTGCGCAAATCATGCGAGCAACCGAAATTCTGTAGGAGCGAGCGGTGCGGCGATCCGACTTGCCCGCGAAGAGGCCCTCAGGAACGACGCATCCCGATGTGCGGAATGCCATCCTCGACATACTCCTCTCCCGCCACCACAAACCCGTACCGCCCGTAATACCCCTGCAAATGCGCCTGGGCCGAGAGATAGATCGGCACCTCAGGCCAGCGCTTTTCAGCCTGCTTTAATGCCTGGTCCATCATTTCATGCCCCAGCCCCTGGCCACGACTTTCTGGCGCGGTCACCACCCGACCGATCACCACATCGCCACCCTGCAGCTCCGGGTCGAGCAAACGCAGATACGCCACCAGCCGTTCGCCATCCCACCCCATCAAATGGCAGGTGTCGCCTTCCAGATCCTGGCCATCGACATCCTGGTAGACACACTGCTGCTCGACGACGAATACCTCGGCACGCAGTTTCAAAAGGGCATACAGCTGTTCTTTACCCAGATCGCTGTGATGTTTGCAGACCCACTCAATTGTCATCTTCACATTCCTTGAACAACGTCCCTCAGATACTAAGCGCCCTGACGAAAGATGTCTTGATGGCAGAGCAATCTGTGACAAAGGCCAAAATGCCATCATTCATTTCGTGCGGTGTTGTCTTCTTTGTGTAATCTGCAAGTAAGCGCTGTGCAGTGGCTTCAATGAGCTAAGGTTTAGTACCGGCAAGTCGGTAACGAAGTCTTGGAGTTTTGGCTGAAAAACACGTCGGGCAGCCCGCCCGCTAAGGATTTTCTAGCATGCCGCGATTGCATCGAGCTTTTGCTTTGATTGGATTGCTGTTGCTGACTCAGTACGCGGCAGCGGAAAAGCTGCGTCTGGTGGCCGATGCCTGGCCGCCCTTTACCGATGCCACGCTGGTCAATGGTGGGTTGGCCACGGACATCGTCAGTACCGCGCTGGCCCGGGCCGGCTATGCCAGCGATTTCGAGCAGGTGCCCTGGGCGCGAGCCTTGCTGGGGGTGGGCGAGGGTCGTTACGACGTGCTGGTCAACGCCTGGTACAACGACGAGCGCACCAAGCTTGGCCAGTTTTCCGATGAGTACTTGCTCAACCGCGTGCGCTTCATCAAGCGCAAAGACGCGCCGATCGAATACAACAACCTTCAGCAACTGCACACCTACCCGATCGCGGTGGTGCGGGGTTACGCCTACTCATCGGAATTCGATGAGGATGCAGCGTTGCAGAAAGTCCCTGTACATAACTTCGCCATGGCCGTGCGCATGCTCGCGGCCGACCGGGTCAAGCTGACCCTGGAAGATGAGTACGTCGCCCGCTACTACCTGGCGCGTGAATCGGCCAAGGTGCGTAACTCGGTCGAATTTTTACCCAAGCCGCTGAGTGAAAACAGCCTGCATATTCTGGTCAGCCTGAAGAACCCGGAGCATGAGCAAATTGTGGCGGGTTTTGATCGGGAGATTGCGGCGATGAAGGCGGATGGGAGTTATGAGCGGTTGATGAAGCAGCATGGGATGTGAGGGGGCAGCGGCAAGCTTCAAGCTTCAGGCTGCAAGTTGATTGGCGGTGTGGCTGGCCTCATCGCGAGCCCAGTCACCGCAAGGCTTAACCCTCGCTCGTATCCTTGATCAAATGCGCCGCCAACGTCCGCAACGGCCCCAACTGCCGGCAGATCAACGCCAACTGCGTTTGCACCAAGCGCTGACCTTCATCAATCTCATCCGGCATCTGCTCCAGCGTATTAGCCAGCGCTTCTTCCTCATCGCTCTGAATCGCAATCGGCAGTTTGCTCGCCAGCCCTTGGGCGATCTCATCGATGCTCGCTGCCAGGCTCACCCCGGCGCCGTCGATCAACTGCTCACGGACATCCGGCGGCAGTTGGGTCTCGCGGTGCGCGCCCAGGCCTGACAAGTAGCTCAGCAACGTGTGGGACAACACCAGAAAACGGAAACCGACATCCGCTTCCTTCCGGAAATGCCCCGGCTCCATGAGCATGTTCGCCAGCGTGGTCGACAGCGCTGCGTCGGCGTTGTGCGCGTTGCGTCGGGCCAGGCGATAGGCCAAGTCATCGCTTTTACCGGCGGCGTATTGCTGCATGATCTGGCGCAGGTAAATGCTGTTGCAGGTCAGGGTGTTGGCCAGCACTTTATTCAGGCGTCGGCCCTGCCAGTCCGGCAGGAACAGGAACACCGCCAGCCCGGCGATCAGGCTGCCGAGCAAGGTATCGAACAGTCGCGGCAGGAACAGCCCGTAACCGTCGCCCACCTGGTTGAAGCAGAACAGCACCATCAAGGTGATCGCTGCGGTCGCCAGGGTGTAGCGGGTGGTGCGGTTGATAAAGAACACCACCCCGGCAGCGATGGCGAAGCACGACTGGATCAACGGGCTCGGGAACAGGTCGAACAACGCCCAGGCCAGGGTCAGGCCGATGGCGGTGCCGATGATCCGCTGGCCGAGTTTGCGGCGGGTTGCGCCGTAGTTCGGCTGACAGACAAACAGCGTGGTGAGGATGATCCAGTAACCTTGGGATGGGTGGATCAAATGCACCATGCCATAGCCGATGCTCAAGGCCAGGGGCAAGCGCAGGGCGTGGCGGAACAGCAACGAGGTCGGCGTCAGCTGTGTGCGCAAACGAATCCACACATCCTTGAGGTTGCGCGGCGAACGGTCGAGCAGGCTGCTGTCGGTGGCGTCGGCGAGGGCGTCGGGGTTGCTGGCGTCACTGAGCAAACGGTCGAGGGTGCCGAGGTTGGCGGCGAGTGCGCGCAATGAGCGCAGCAAACCGCGCCAGGCCGGGTTGCTCTGGATGCGCAGGTGCTCGAGGGAGGCGTGCAGGTCGCTCAGGGCTTCGGCGAAACTGGCGTCATAAACAAAGGGCTGACGCATCTGGATCGATTCGGCCAGCGCCCGGCAGGCTTTGCCTTGCTGGCGCAGCAGACGCTGGCAGCGGAACATCACGTCGCTGTGGAAGAACGCGTCGGCCAGGGCGTTGTAAGGGTAGTGCGAAGAACTGGCGCGCTCGTGGATGTCTTGAGCAAGGAAGTACAGCTTGAGGTAACGGCTGACTTTCGAGCCCGGCCGACCGTTGCCGACCCGGTGCAGGATGATTTCCTTGGCGACGTTCAGCGCAGCGACCACTCGACCGTTTTGCTGCGCCAGTTCCAGGCGTCGTGCTTCCACGTCCATCTGCCGGATCGGTTCGAACAGCGACGATTTAAGCTTCAGGTAAAAACCCAATTCCCGGAACAACCGCGCCAGGCTCTGCTGCACCGGTTGGTTGGAAAACATCGCCTGCCACAACACCGAGAGCAAACCGTACCAGGCTGCGCCGGCCACCAACAGCACCGGCTCGTGCCAGAAATCAGTCACTGCGCCGCCGCGCTGATCCACACCGATCATGGTGTAGACCGACAGAATCAGCGTCGCCGAGGCAATTGCGCCATAGCGTTCGCCGAGGGCGCCGAGCATGGTCAGGCCGAAGGCGGCAAGCGCCAGGGCGATGATAAATATGATGGGGTAGGGGAAGAGCAATTCGACCGAGAACGCGGCGATGCTGAAACACACCAGCGTTACGGCCAGCGCGTTGAGGCGGCCCTGCCAACTGTCGTCGGTTTCGGCCAGGGCGCTGGCGATGATGCCCAGGAACAACGGGATCAACAGCCCCATTTCATCCTGATACCAACAAACGGCCATGCTGCCGGTCAGGGCGATGAACACCCGCACGCTGTAGCTGAATTTATCCAGCGCCCAGAGACGACGCAGAGACTGACTAAAAGGGGTCGATGACATGAAGTGCGAGGGCCTTCCGAGGCGATGACGCTAAATTGAGCCAGTAATGACGCCGACGCAATGGCGCCGATCACATCTGACAGCAATATTTGTTCCCTGCATTGTTTGTTGTCTGTCCGGGCGTCTTCGCGGGCAAGCCTCGCTCCTACAAGTTTTGCGTCGTATATAAAACTACGGCAAGCCTCGAACCTGTAGGAGCGAGGCTTGCCCGCGAAGAACGATAACGCGATAAATCAGACGAATTGTGCAGCCGCGTAACCCGAAGCCCAGGCCCATTGGAAGTTGAAACCGCCCAGATGCCCGGTGACGTCCAGCACTTCGCCGATGAAGTACAGGCCGGGGCTTTTCAGCGATTCCATGGTCTTGGACGACACCTCATTGGTATCGACCCCGCCCAAGGTCACTTCGGCAGTACGGTAGCCTTCGGTGCCGGCCGGCACCACTTTCCAGCTCGCCAGTTTTTCGGCGATGTCGGCAATTTCCGCGTGGGTGTATTGCTTCATCGGTTTGGAAACGAACCAGTTGTCCGCCAGCAGGTTGGCCATCTTCTTGGTGAAGATTTCCCCCAGCAGGGTTTTCAATTCGCTATTCGGGCGTTCGGCCTGTTGCTGTTGCAGCCAGGTCGGCACGTCGTGGTCCGGCATCAGGTTGATTTCTACCGTGTCGCCGGATTCCCAGAACGAAGAAATCTGCAAAATCGCCGGGCCGCTAAGGCCACGATGAGTGAACAGGATGTTCTCGCGAAAGCTCTGCTCGTTGCAGCTCACCAGGCAATCCACCGATGTACCGGACAGCTCCGTGCACAGCTCTTTGAGCTGATCGGTGATGGTGAACGGCACCAGGCCAGCGCGGGTCGGCAGCAAGTCGTGGCCGAACTGCTTGGCCACTTGATAGCCGAAACCGGTCGCGCCCAGGGTCGGGATCGACAGGCCGCCAGTGGCAATCACCAGCGATTCGCAGGTCAGTTGACCGAGCGTGGTGTCCAGCAGATAACCGCTTTCGAGTTTCTCGATGCTCTGGATCGAGGTGTCCAGGTGCAGGCTGACGCCGACCTGATCGCACTCGTTGAGCAGCATTTCGAGGATGTCGCTGGATTTGTTATCGCAGAACAACTGGCCGAGTTTTTTCTCGTGGTACGGCACGCCGTGTTTGGCGACCATGCCGATGAAATCCCACTGGGTGTAGCGCGCCAGTGCGGATTTGCAGAAGTGTTCGTTCTGCGAGAGAAAATTGCTCGGTTCGGTGTACATATTGGTGAAATTGCAGCGGCCACCGCCCGACATCAGGATTTTCTTGCCGGCCTTGTTAGCGTGGTCGAGCAACATCACCTTGCGCCCGCGCCCGGCGGCGGTCAGCGCACACATTAACCCTGCGGCGCCAGCGCCAATGATCACGACTTCGGTAGAGCGCAAAACGGTGTCCTCACACAAAATTCAGATTCACCGACAAACCAATGTGGGAGCGGGCTTGCTCGCGAAGCGGCCGGCACATTCAACATGGATGTTGTTTGTCAGTCCGCCTTCGCGAGCAAGCCCGCTCCCACATTTGATCTCTGTCAGCCAGACGATCCCTTACAAGATACGCACGCGCAACGAACGGCCCTTGATCTTGCCGTCGTTCAAACGCTGCAAGGCTTGCTTGGCGATCCCGCGTTCCACAGCCACATACGCCTGGAAGTCGAAGATCGCAATCTTGCCCACCTGAGCGCCCGGAATACCCGCGTCGCCCGTCAGTGCGCCGAGAATGTCACCCGGGCGAACCTTGTCTTTACGGCCAGCGCCGATGCACAACGTGCTCATCACCGGCAGCAGCGGACCGCCACCCTGGGAGGTGAGGTTGTCGATCTGATCCCAGTTCAACGGCGACTGTTGCAGCTTCTCGATGGCTTGCGCGCGGATGGCTTCGGACGGCGCCACCAGGCTGATCGCAATGCCTTTCTCACCGGCGCGGCCAGTACGGCCAACACGGTGGATGTGGATTTCCGAGTCACGGGCCAGTTCGACGTTGATCACCATGTCCAGCGCATCGATGTCCAGACCACGGGCGGCTACGTCGGTGGCAACCAGTACCGAAGTACTGCGGTTGGAGAACATCGCCAACACCTGGTCGCGGTCACGCTGTTCCAGATCGCCATGCAGGCCGACGGCGGAAATGCCTTTGGAGGTCAGGTGATCAACGGTTTCCTGAACCTGCTGCTTGGTGTAGCAGAACGCCACGCAAGACGCCGGGCGGAAGTGACCGAGCACTTTGGTCACGGCGCTCATGCGCTCGTCCGGGGATATTTCGTAGAAACGCTGTTCGATCTGCGTGTCGTCGTGGAACGCTTCGGCTTTGACGATCTGCGGGTTGCGCATGAACTTCGCGGCCAATTGCTTGATGCCCGACGGGTAGGTGGCCGAGAACAACAGGGTCTGGCGACGCTCCGGGGTCTGGGCAATGATTTCTTCGATGGAGTCGTAGAAACCCATGTCGAGCATGCGGTCGGCTTCGTCGAGGATCAGGGTGTTCAGGCCGTGCAGCACCAGCGAACCTTTGCGCAAGTGCTGCTGGATGCGGCCCGGGGTGCCGACGATGATGTGCGCGCCGTGCTCCAGCGAGCCGATCTGCGGGCCGAAGGACACGCCGCCGCACAATGTCAGGATCTTGATGTTGTCTTCGGCGCGGGCCAGACGACGGAGCTCCTTGGCAACCTGGTCAGCCAACTCGCGAGTCGGGCAGATGACCAGCGCCTGGCAACCGAAGAAGCGCGGATTGATCGGGTTCAGCAGACCGATACCGAAGGCAGCGGTCTTGCCGCTGCCGGTCTTGGCTTGCGCGATCAGGTCCATCCCCTTGAGGATCACCGGCAAGCTTTGCGCCTGGATCGGCGTCATCTGGGCATAACCGAGGGAGTCGAGGTTAGCCAGCATGGCGGCGGACAGCGGCAAAGTATTAAAAGCGGTGGCGATGGTGGTCACGGGACTGGCCTGCAAAACAAAATGTCGCGCAGTGTATCAGTCCCGTGGCCATTCGCCCTAAGGCTCTATGTGTTCTTCCGGACGCTTGGCACGCCGTCCGTCTTCCTTTGAGAGTTGCGAGAAGATCGTCGCGGCCAGCATCGCCATGATGCCGACGGTCACAAAGGTCAATTGGAACGCGCCCAGTACGGTGTCCACACCATCATTTCCGACCTCTGCCGTGAAGCCGCCCAGCAGCGCACCCGCGCAAGCCACGCCAAGGCCCAGGGACAACTGCGCGACCACCGACAGCAAACTGTTGCCGCTGCTGGCGCTGGCATCGTCGAGGTCGATCAGGGTGACGGTGTTCATCGCGGTGAACTGCAGGGAGTTGATCGCGCCGAGAATGGACAGCATCGCCAGCAGCAACCAGTACGGTGTCTGTTCGCTGACCAGGCCCATGGCGGCCAGCATAATCCCCAGAAACAGCGTGTTGCCGGTGAGCACAATGCGGTAACCCAGACGTTCGATGATCGGCCGCGCTACCCACTTGGCCAGCATTGCCGCTGCCGACAGCGGCAGCATGCTCATCCCGGCCTGTGACGGTGAATAACCCAGTGCCACTTGCAGCAGCAACGGCACCAGAAACGGCAATGCACCACCGCCGAGTCGGGCGAACAGGTTACCGAGGATGCCGACAGCGAAGGTCCGGGTCTTGAACAGTGACGGCGAGAACAATGGATTGTCGATGCGCCCGGCACGCAGCCAGTACGCCGCGAGACACGCCATGCCGGCCACCAGCAACAACATCACGCGCAAGTGCGGCAGGTGCAGTTCACCGAGGCCTTCCATGGCGATGGTGATCAGCACCATCGAGGCACCGAACAGCAGGAAGCCGACGCCGTCGAAACGGGTGCGCTCGGTGCCGCGCAGGTCCGGGATGAATTTCCACACCGCGTAGCAGCCGATCAGCCCCACGGGCAGGTTGACCAAAAAGATCCAGTGCCACGACAGGTATTGCACCATCCAGCCGCCGGTGGTTGGCCCCATCAATGGGCCGAGCAGTCCGGGAATGGTGATGAAGCCCATGATCCGCACGAGCTCCGAGCGCGGGTAAGCCCGCAGCACCACCAGCCTGCCCACCGGCAGCATCAAGGCGCCGCCCAGACCTTGAATGACCCGCGAACCGATCAGCATCGTCAGGTTGGGCGACAGGGCGCAGAGCAGTGAGCCGAGGCTGAACAACAGGATCGCGCCGAAGAAGATTTTCTTGGTGCCGAAGCGGTCGGCGATCCAGCCCGAGGCGGGGATCAGCAAGGCAACGGTGAGCATGTAGGCAATGATCACGCCTTGCATGCGCAGCGGGTTTTCCGCGAGGTCCAGGGCCATGGCCGGCAGGGCCGTGTTGAGGATCGTCCCGTCAAGGGACTGCATGAAGAAGGCAATGGCCACGACCCACGGCAACCAGCGGGCGGTGACAGGGTCGAGGGGCGGGCGGTTGGGCATGGGACCTCTTGTTAGTGTGAGTCAGATAGTGCGCGATCCATGGCAAAAGGGAACCATTGTGGCGAGGGGGCTCGCCCCCGTTCGGCTGCGAAGCAGTCGTAAATCCAGCGAATGCAGTCTATCTGACGAACCGCGTTTGCCGATCTGGGGCCGCTTCGCAGCCCAACGGGGGCAAGCCCCTCGCCACAGGGTCTTCGGTGTGCCGGGGTGTGTGTTTACAGCGTTAAAGTGAGTCGGCTGACGAGCGCACCCGGCAATACCGCCGAGGCTGTCGCCCGCTGACTGTAAGTACTCGCCGACAGCAGCAACTCGCGCTCTTGGGTCAACGCTTCCAGCTGCGAACCGAGCAGGCTGTAGGCGCTGTCATCAAAACGCATGGTGCTGACCGGGGCCTGAATCTCGCCGTGCTCGACCCAGAAGGTCGCAAACCGGGTCATGCCGGTCAGTCGCGCCGCCGGTTGATCCGAGTAGTTCAGGTACCAGAGGTTGCTGATGTACAACCCTGTGCCCAGTTGCTTGAGAATCTCGGCTTCAGGCAACGTGCCAGCCGCCATGTTTAACGCGCTCGGCATTTCACCACCACCGGCACCGTTGGCCGTCAGGCCATACTCAGCCGCACTGCGTGAGCTGACCATTTGCGCGCCGGCCTTGCCTTCGACGATCAAGCCCAGATCGCTACGCGGATAACCTTCGCCGGAAAACGCCGGACTCAGGGAGCCGCTGACCTTTTCATCCAGCGAGACCAGCGTGCTGAACGATTGGTCGCCGGCGTAGAGCTTCTGCAACGGACTGCCTTTACTGGCAATCGACTGCGCCGAGAAACCGCCCCAGCCGAGCATGCCCATGATTTCTTCCACAGCCGCTGGCGCCAGGTAAGCTCGGTACTGACCCGGTGCCAAGGTGCGCAGCGGCCGACCGAGAAACGCCAATTGCTCGCGCGCCTGCTGGAAGCGCTTGGCAAAGCCTTCGCTGTTCCAGTCGTGCCCGGCGTAACTGGCCTTCACTGCCTGGCCGTTTTCATGGAACAGGCTGAAATCGAAGTTGAAGCTGTTGGCCTGATGCCAGCCGAACGCGCCCGAAGAACTGGCGAAACCGCGACTGATCGGCCCGGCGGCATAGAAACCCACCAGATCCAGCCCTTCGGCAGCCTGGGTGATTTCAGCCACGACCTGCTCGGTGTCCGGCAGCGGATGGTCCTGCACGTTTTTGCTCTGCCAGCCGTTGTGGTTGAGCATCAGATACGGGTCCGGCGGCAGCAGCGGCAGGGTTTCGCGCAGCTGTTGCAGACCTTCGGCCAGACGCTGAACATCGGTTTCAGCATCACCGGAGAGCGTAATGTTCAGGTCGGCGTGGCGACCTTCGTTGATCAGTTTGAAACCGACACTCGCCTGCTGCACCTGCCCGGCCTGACGGACCTTGGCATGGTTGAAGCGCACGAAGGCCGAGGACTCGGCGGCGTAGCTGAGAGTGAATAGCTCTGGCTCGCGAATCGCGTCACGCAACCAGTGGACCAAGGCCTTGAATGCATCGGCCTGATTTTTGAAGTCGTCATCAGGCATCTCCCCCAAACACATCAACATTGCTGAACACGCAGGCCGGCGACGCATGGCCGACGCGGATCACCTGGTTTGGCTCGCCCTTGCCGCAGTTCGGCGTGCCCAGGACTTTGACGGTGTTGGCGTCGCCGACGGCGCTGAGGTTCTTCCAGAAGTGTGAGGAAATCGCCCGGTAATTCGGGTTCTTGACCACGCCTTTAAGCTCGCCGTTCTCGATCAACTGACCCCACTCGCAACCGAACTGGAACTTGTTGCGCGCATCGTCGATGGACCAGGAACGGTTGGTGCTCATCAAAATGCCGTTTTCGATATTGCCGATCAGCTTCTCCAACGGTTGATCGCCGGGCTCGATATTCAGGTTGGCCATGCGATCGATCGGCGCACGGTTCCAGCTGCAGGCGCGACTGTTGGCGACACCGTCCATGTCGGCACGGAATTGCGACAGCGCGCCGCCCAATGGACGCAGCAGCAGGCCTTCTTTGATCAGAAATTGTTTGCTCGCGGCGGTACCGTCGTCGTCATGACCGTAGCTGGCAAGCTGCTCGGGAATGTCCGGGTCGAAGGTTACGTTGAGCAATTTGGAGCCGTATTGCAGGCTGCCGAAGTCTTCTGCCTTGACGAAACTGGTGCCGGCGTAATTGCGCTCGTCGCCGAGGATACGGTCCAGTTCCAGCGGGTGGCCGATGGATTCGTGGATCTGCAGCATCATCTGGTCCGGCATCAACAGCAGGTCGCGCGGGCCTTGTGGCGTGTTCGGCGCCAACAGCAATTGCAGCGCTTGATCGGCGATTTTCGGGCCGGCGCCGACCAGGCCGCAGCGGCTGACCACATCAAAACCGCCCTGTTGACCGAAGTTCTCGCGGCCCAAGGTGCGAGTCTGGCTATCGCTGCCGTCGTAGGCGGTGACTTCCAGGCTCGGGTAGACGAAACGCTGGGCCTGGCGCAATTCGGCGCCGGCGCTGCTGAGGTAGATTTGCTCGACGTTGGTGATGCCGATGCTGACCTGCCAGTTCACCAGTCGCTCGTCCTTCGGCACGGCAGCGGATTCGGCGCCGAGTAGCTGGTAGCAGTCGCTCAGGGACGGGAAGGGCTGGTCGAAGTTCGGCGAAAAGTAGTCGGCGCGGTCGCTGGAGAGCACTTGGGTGCTCAGGTCGAGCAAGGCGTGGGGCTTGAGTCGACGGGCTTGTTGCTCGGCCTTCTCCAGCGCAGCTTGCAGGCCTTGTTGCGAGAGGTCGTTGGTCGCGGCGTAGGCTTCGACGCCGTTGACTCGAACGGTCAGCATCGCGCCTTCGTCACGGCTCAGGCTCGGCGGCTCGGCGACGTTCTTGCGCACCGAGAGGTATTGGCCGGACTCGCGTACATAACGCAGCGAAAAGAATTCAGCGCCCGTGCGCAACGCAGCAAAACGCTGCTTGAGCTGGGGGTGGAAATCGAACATTCGAGAACCTCCTTGGTAGGGAGAAGCGGCGTATCGGTGTGGCGAGGGGGAGTGAAACGTTTGCGTGGCGCTAGATTAGGCCTGCGCGGGGGTAGGATCAAGCTTGAAACGGTGTAGGAAAGGTTTACCCGAGGTGGGTCAGGAGAAGATGTGCTGTCTGGTCGGGCCCCTTCGCGAGCAAGCCCGCTCCCACGTTGGATCATCTGTGTTCACAAATGCTGTGTTCACTGGAGATCCAATGTGGGAGCGGGCTTGCTCGCGAAGGCTGCGCCGCGGTGTAACGGTCTTACTGGGCAGTAGGGCTCACATCCCGCAGCGGCTTGCCACGCACCGGTGCATCACCGGCCACGAAGTAAGCAGCCTTGCTACGCGGCAATGGCTGACGACCACGGATCTTGTCGGCGATTTTCTCGGCAATCATGATCGTTGGTGCGTTCAGGTTGCCGGTAGTGATGATCGGCATGATCGAGGCATCGACCACCCGCAGGCTCTGCATGCCGTGTACGCGACCTTCAGCGTCAACCACGGCCATGTCGTCGGTGCCCATTTTGCAGGAGCAGGACGGGTGGAACGCGGTCTCGGCGTGTTCGCGGATGAACTGGTCGAGCTGCTCATCGGTTTGCACGTCGATGCCCGGGCTGATTTCGCGGCCACGGTAGGCGTCCAGTGCAGGCTGCTGCATGATTTCACGGGTCAGGCGGATGCCATCGCGGAACTCCTGCCAGTCTTGCTCGGTGGCCATGTAGTTGAACAGGATGCTTGGGTACTCGCGCGGATCCTTGGACTTGGCCTGGATTCGACCGCGACTCGGCGAACGCATGGAACCCATGTGCGCCTGGAAGCCGTGCTCTTTCACACCGTTGCTGCCGTTGTAGTTAATCGCGACCGGCAGGAAGTGGTACTGGATGTTCGGCCAATCGAATTCTTCGCGGGTACGGATGAAACCGCCGGCTTCGAACTGGTTGCTGGCGCCGATACCGGTACCGTTGAACAGCCACTCGGCACCGATGGCTGGCTGGTTGTACCAGAGCAGCGACGGGTACAGCGAGACCGGTTGGGTGCAAGCGTATTGCAGGTACAGCTCAAGGTGATCCTGTAGGTTTTCGCCGACGCCTGGCAGATCGTGGACCACCGGGATGTCGAGCTTGTTCAGCAGTTCGGCCGGGCCGACGCCGGAGCGTTGCAGAATCTGCGGCGAAGCGATGGCGCCGGAGCACAGCAGCACTTCTTTGCGGGCCTTGGCTTCAACGCGCTCTTCAGCGGCGCCGATCAAGTAACGCACGCCGACTGCACGCTTGCCTTCAAACAGAATCTTGTCGGTCAGAGCGTGGGTAACGATGGTCAGGGTCGAACGCTTCTTGGCTGTGTCCAGGTAACCGCGAGCGGTGCTGGCGCGACGGCCGTTCGGCGTCACGGTACGGTCCATCGGGCCGAAGCCTTCCTGCTGGTAACCGTTCAGGTCTTCGGTGCGCGGGTAACCGGCTTGCACGCCTGCTTCAACCATCGCGTGGAACAGCGGGTTGTTGCCGGCCTTTGGCGTGGTCACGCTGACCGGACCTTCGCCACCGTGGTAGTCGTTCGGGCCGATGTCGCGGGTTTCAGCCTTGCGGAAATACGGCAGGCAGTTCAGGTAGTCCCAGTCTTCCAGGCCTGGCAGTTTCGACCAGTTGTCGTAGTCCATCGCGTTGCCGCGGATGTAGCACATGCCGTTGATCAGCGAGGAACCGCCGAGGCCTTTGCCGCGACCGCATTCCATCCGGCGACCGTCCATGTGTGGCTCTGGATCGGTTTCGTAGGCCCAGTTGTAGCGACGGCCTTGCAGCGGGAACGCCAAAGCGGCCGGCATTTGCGTGCGGAAGTCGAAACGGTAGTCCGGGCCGCCCGCTTCGAGCAGCAGGACGGTGACGCCTTCGTCTTCAGTCAAACGGGTCGCCAGGGTGTTACCGGCCGAGCCGGCACCGATGATGATGTAATCGTATTCTTGGGACATTAAATGCACCCTCTTTGAAAGTGGTCAGGTCGCGGGTGGCCGAGCTGCCACTTAACTTGTGGCGAGGGAGCTTGCTCCCGCTCGGCTGCGCAGCAGTCGCAAAATCAGCGACCGCTTTCTATCTGAAGACATGCGGTGTCTGGGATGGGGCCGCTTCGCAGCCCAACGGGGGTAAACCCCTCGCCACAATGGCGTTCACTCCAGACTTCGCGTGGATCAGAAAACCGAGGCGTAATCGCCCAGTTCGACCTGTACCGATTTGATGCGTGTGAAGTTGTTCAGCGAGCTGATGCCGTTCTCACGGCCAACACCCGATTGCTTGTAGCCGCCGACCGGCATCTTGGCGTCGGACTCGCCCCAGGCGTTGATCCAGCAGATACCGGCTTCCAGTTGATGAATCACGCGGTGAGCGCGGTTCAGGTCTTTGGTGACGATGCCGGCCGCCAGGCCGAAGTCGGTGTCGTTGGCACGACGGATCACTTCTTCTTCGGTGTCGTAGGTCAGGATGGCCATGACCGGGCCGAAGATTTCTTCGCGCACGATGGTCATCTCGTCGGTGCAGTCGGTGAACACGGTCGGTGCCACGAATGCACCTTTGGCAAAGTCGCCGTCTGTCAGGCGGGAGCCGCCGCACAGCACGCGAGCGCCTTCTTCCTTACCTTTGGCGATGTAGCCCAACACGCTTTCCATGTGGGCGAAGCTGACCAGCGGGCCGAAGTTGGTGTTTTCGTCTTCCGGGTTGCCGATGCGGATGGCGCAACGCGCTCGGCAATCTTGGCTTCGAAAGCAGCTTTCAGGTGAGTCGGTACGAACACGCGAGTGCCGTTGGTGCAGACCTGGCCGGAGCTGTAGAAGTTGGCCATCATCGCGGTGTCGGCGGCGCGATCGAGGTCGGCGTCGTCGAAAATGATCAGCGGGGATTTGCCGCCCAGTTCCATGGTCACGTCTTTGAGTGACGAGGCCGAAGCGCTGGCCATAACCTTCTTGCCGGTATCGGTGCCGCCGGTGAAGGAGATTTTTTCGATGCGTGGGTGTTCGGTCAACCAGGTGCCGACTTCACGGCCGCTGCCGGTCAGGACGTTGAACACGCCAGCCGGAACGCCGGCTTCGGTGTAGATCTCGGCCAGTTTCAGGGTGGTCAGGGAGGTGACTTCGCTTGGCTTGAAGATCATCGCGTTGCCGGCCGCCAGGGCCGGTGCGGATTTCCACAGGGCGATCTGGATCGGATAGTTCCACGCGCCGATACCGGCCACGACGCCCAGTGGCTCGCGACGGGTGTAGACGAACGAAGTGGTGCGCAGCGGGATCTGCTCGCCTTCGATGGCCGGAACCAGACCTGCGTAGTACTCCAGCACGTCAGCGCCGGTAACGATGTCGACGTACTTGGTTTCGGAGAACGACTTGCCGGTGTCCAACGTTTCCAGCGCGGCCAGTTCATCGTTGCGCTCGCGCAGGATATCAACGGCACGACGCAGGATGCGCGAACGCTCCATGGCGGTCATGGCAGCCCAGATTTTCTGGCCCTTTTCAGCGCTGACCACAGCGCGTTCGACGTCTTCTTTCGTCGCACGCTGTACGGTTGCGAGGACTTCACCGTTAGCCGGGTTAATGGCTTCGAAGGTGGCGTCGCTGCTGGCGTCGGAGTAACCGCCATCGATGTAGAGTTTTTGCAGTTCGAAACGGGCCATAGTGTCCTCGCAAGTGCATAAGTGGTTGGCGTAGGCCACTGGGGTGATGCCATTAGGTTGTGGCAACACCGATCAGCAGCAGTTCAGGGGTTGAGCGTTTATGTGTGCTCTAACTCACCTGCTTGGCCAATTGGAAATCCATGTATTCGTAAGCGATCTGTTGCGCCTGCTCGGTGTCGAAAGCGTCTCCCGACAGCGCGCCGCGCAACCACAAGCCATCAATGAGGGCTGCCAGGCCACGGGCGGCACTGCGCGCTTGATCAAGCGGCAATACACGGCGGAACTGGCAGCACAGGTTGGAATACAGACGGTGATCGTTGATCCGCTGCAACCTGTGCAATGACGGCTGGTGCATGCTGGTGGCCCAAAAGGCCAACCAGGTTTTCATTGCCGGGCCATTGACCTGGCTGGCGTCGAAGTTGCCTTCGATAATCACCTGCAGATGGGCCCGTGGGCTGTCATCTGCCAGCGCCTGGCGGCGCGCGGTGACGCTCTCGCTGAGGACGCTCATCAGATACCGCATCGTGGCGGCGATCAGGCCATTCTTGTCCTGAAAATAGTGACTGATGATGCCATTCGAGACACCGGCCAAACGGGCGATCAGCGCAATGCTGGCGTCCCCCATTCCGACCTGATCGACAGCCTGTAATGTGGCTTCGATCAATTGCTGACGGCGGATGGGTTGCATACCGACCTTGGGCATCTTGCACATCTCCTTAGGCCTTCCGACGGACGAAAAACGTCTATCGGATTGAAGGCCAGTCTATTTTGTTTTGATTGAACGTTCAATCAACAAAGAATAAGATCTGCGACAATTCGTCGCTGCCTACAGGTTTTTCCTACGTGTAGCTGGCGGAAAAACGACATCTGAAAACGCTCGAAACCCCCGCGCACTGGCGCTCCGGGGCTTCGGGCTTTTTTCGGGCTGTCTTTATATCACCCGCCGGTCGGCTGCCAACTAACCGATTGGTCGGGTAACGCGTTGCCTTGTGTTCTTCTCCCGCACTGCCCGGAGCATCTGTGCCATGAGTTCTGCCTCTCTTATAAAGACCCCACCCGAGAAGGTGACGGTCAACGGTTGGGTGTTCTACACCTCTACCGCGTTGATCCTGTTGTTGACCGCCATTCTGATCATTGCCCCGCAAGAGGCCGGCAGATTGCTCGGTATCGCCCAAGCCTGGTTGTCCCGCAGCTTCGGCTGGTACTACATGGTGGTGATCGCTGCTTACCTGGTGTTCGTGGTCGGCCTGGCGTTTTCGTCCTACGGCAAGCTCAAACTGGGCAGCAAGGACGACACCCCGGACTTCAGCTACGGCGCCTGGGCGGGGATGCTGTTCTCCTCGGGTATCGGCATCTCGCTGCTGTACTTCGGTGCGTCCGAGCCGCTGGACCACTACTTCAACCCGCCGGAAGGCGTGGCCGCCAGCAACATGGCTGCCCGTCAGGCAGTGCAACTGACATTCCTGCACTGGGGCCTGCACGGCTGGGCGATCTACGCATTGGTCGGTCTGGCCGTTGCTTACTTTGCTTACCGTCATAACCAGCCGCTGGCGTTGCGTTCGGCGCTGTATCCGCTGGTGGGCGAGCGTTGGGTCAAAGGCGCGGCTGGTCATGCGGTGGACGGCTTCGGCATGTTCGTAACCCTGCTGGGGCTGGTGACGAACCTGGGGATTGGTTCGCTGCAAGTGTCGTCGGGCCTTGAAAATCTGTTCGGCATGGAACACAGCAACACCAACCTGTTGATCGTGATCATCGTGATGAGCACCGTGGCGACCATTGCTGCCGTGTCCGGTGTGGAAAACGGCATCCGTCGTCTGTCCAACCTGAACATCGTGCTGTTCAGCGGTCTGCTGATTTTCGTGCTGCTGTTCGGCCCCACGCTGCACCTGCTCAACGGCTTCGTGCAGAACATCGGTGACTACCTGAACGGTATCGTGCTGAAAACCTTCGATCTCTATGTGTACGAAGGCAGCGCCGACAAGACCGAACGCTGGATGGGCCTGTGGACCCTGTTCTACTGGGCCTGGTGGATTTCCTGGGCCCCATTTGTCGGCATGTTTATCGCGCGTATTTCCCGTGGTCGCACGGTGCGTGAACTGGTTGCTGGTGTGCTGCTGATCCCGCTGGGTTTCACCCTGGCGTGGTTGTCGATCTTCGGTAACTCGGCCCTGGACCTGGTGATGAACCATGGGGCGGTGGAGCTCGGGAAGACGGCACTCGAACAGCCGTCCATGGCGATCTACCAATTGCTTGAGCATTACCCGGCCTCGAAAATCGTCATCGGCGTGTCGATTTTTGTTGGTTTCGTGTTGTTCCTGACCCCGGCGGATTCCGGCGCGGTGATGATGGCCAACCTTTCCTGCAAGGGCGGCAACGTTGATGAAGATGCCCCGCACTGGCTGCGGATCTTCTGGTCGGCGGTGATTACCCTGGTGACCATCGGCCTGTTGTTCGCCGGTAACTTCGAAGCCATGCAAACCATGGTGGTGCTGGCCGGTCTGCCGTTCTCGGTGGTGCTGGTGTTCTTTATGTTCGGCTTGCACAAGGCGATGCGCCAGGACGTGCAGATCGAGCAGGAGCAAGCGGAGTTGGCCGCGCGCGGTCGTCGTGGTTTCAGTGAGCGTTTGACTCAGCTGGACCTGCAACCGAACCAGTCGATCGTTCAGCGTTTCATGGACAAGCAAGTCAGCCCGGCGCTGGAAGATGCCGCGGTGCAATTGCGTGCTCAGGGCCTGGACGTGCAAACGTTGCTGGGCAAGTCCAAGCGTTGCATGGGCCTGCGGATCGAGATGGAAGAGGGCAACCCTTTTGTCTACGAAGTCAGCCTGGACGGTTACTTGGCAGCAGCGAGCGAGACGGTGCCGGCGCATAGTGCCGATGAACCGCGTGCACGTTACTACCGCGCCGAGGTGTACCTGCACAACGGCAGCCAGGACTACGACTTGATGGGCTTCGCTCAGGATCAGATCACCCGTGACGTGCTCGATCAGTTTGAAAGCCATCGGCAGCTCCTTGGCCGTGTCTATAGCTGAGACTTGAGGTCTGCGGTGCAGTGAATGCACCGCGGCTCTATTGTGGCGAGGGGGCTTGTCGGAACGCCGCATCACCCCGTTCGGCTGCGAAGCAGTCGTAAATCCGGATAATGCGGTGTATCTGAACGACCGTATTATCTGGCTATGGGGCCGCTGCGCGACCCAACGGGGCAAGCCCCCTCGCCACAGTGGTCCGTGTTTACAGCCAAATATCTGTACTAACAAAAACGCCGCGATCCTCTCGCGGCGTTTTTGTGTCTGTTGCCTTAGCCCAGGTTCTTGCCGAGCAGCGCGTGGTACAGCTCGCTGTCGCCCAGAATCCCCACCACTTTGTTGTTGTCGTGCAGCACCAGTTTGTTGCCGGTCTGGTAACGAATCTGCAGCGCATCACGCATGCCGATGTTGGAGTCCACCAGCGTTGGCCGACGACCCAAGGCTTCAACCGCTTGCCCCGGCGCCCAGTTCTGCAGGTCCAGGCTGGCACCGTTCTGGCGTGCGCCCTTGATGGTGTTGCCTTCGGCCAGGTCCAGCCACGAATCGCCGCCCGGATCGAGGCACACCGAACCGTTGATGCGTTTGCAGTTGTCGAGGGTGCGCATCAGGCTGCGACCGCACAGCACGTTCAACGGGTTGGTGTGGGCCACGAAGGTCCGCACGTAATCGTCCGCAGGGTTCAGCACGATTTCTTCCGGCACGCTGTACTGCACGATGCGGCCGTCTTTCATGATGGCGATACGGCTGCCGAGTTTCAGCGCTTCATCAAGGTCGTGGCTGACGAAAACGATGGTCTTGTTGAGCTTGCTTTGCAGTTCCAGCAATTCGTCTTGCAGGCCTTGGCGGATCAGCGGGTCGAGGGCCGAGAACGGTTCGTCCATGAGCAGAATATCGGCGTCCATCGCCAGTGCACGGGCCAGGCCGACACGTTGCTGCATACCGCCGGAGAGCTCGTCGGGCTTCTTGTTGCGCCACTGGGTCAGGCCCACCAGCTCAAGCTTGTCGTCCACCAATTTACGCCGTTCTTTCTCAGGACGACCCTGCATTTCCAGACCGAAACTGATGTTCTCGCGCACCGTCAGCCAAGGCATCAGGGCGAACTTCTGGAACACCATCGCGATGCGCTTGGTGCGCATCATTTTCAGTTCTGCCGGGGTACAGGAAGCGATATCGATCTGCTTGCCTTCGTGCTCGACGAACAACTTGCCACGGCTGACGGTGTTGAGACCGTTGATGCAACGCAGCAGGCTGGATTTGCCGGAGCCGGACAGGCCCATCAGCACGCAGATTTCGCCTTTTTCGATGTCCAGGCTGGCTTTTTCAACACCGACGATCTGGCCGGTTTTTTCAGGATCTGGTCGCGGGTCATGCCCTGATCGAGGAGCTTGAGCGCCTCGCGCGGGTCTTTGGAGAAGACGACGTCGACGTCTTCGAAGCGAATAATGCTCATGCGTCACCCCCTACTTTAGCGTCGGGTTGTTTGCAGATACGGTCGAGCATGATCGCCAGCAGTACGATTGCCAACCCGGCTTCGAAGCCCAGGGCGATATCGGCGGTGTTCAGTGCGTTGACCACGGGTTTGCCCAGGCCATCGGCGCCCACCAGTGCCGCGATCACCACCATCGACAACGACAGCATGATGCACTGGGTGATACCGGCCGCAATGCTTGGCATCGCGTGGGGCAGTTCGATACGAGAGAGCAGTTGACGGCGCGAGCAGCCAAAGGCTTTGCCGGCGTCCATCAGTTCTGCGGGAACATCACGGATACCCAGGTAGGTCAGGCGGATAGGCGCGGCAATCGCGAACACTACCGTCGAGATCAGACCCGGGACCACGCCCAGCCCGAAGAGGGTCAGGGTCGGAATGAGGTACACGAAGGTCGGCACGGTCTGCATCAGATCGAGCACCGGACGCATCAGTGTGTAGAACATCGGTTTGTGCGCGGCGACGATGCCCAACGGCACGCCGATGATCACGCAGACGAAGGTGGCAAACAGCACCTGGGCCAGGGTTTCCATGGTTTCCTGCCAGTACCCCAGATTGAGGATCAGCAGAAAGGAGAGGATGACGAAAACGGTCAGTCCCCACTTTCGTTGAATGAAGTGGGCCAGTAGTGCGATGAGGCCGATCAATGCAAACGGGTTGAACCAGGTCAACGCGAACGTCACGCCGTGGATCATCGTTTCCAGTGTCACGGCGATCGCGTCGAATGTGCTGGCGCCGTGTTGCGTCAACCATTCAACGAAGCTCGCGATGTACTGGCCTAAGGGGATTTTCTGATCAATCAGCATGGTAGTGAACGTCCGCATGCAAGGAAATAAACAGCCCGGGCGAGCGAACTCGCCCGGCGTAAGCGATTACTGCGCGAGCTTGGCTTTCACGGCCTCCAGGCCTGGTTTACCGTCAATGGTGGTCACGCCAGCGAGCCAGGTATCAAGCACCTTTGGATTCTTTTTCAGCCAGGCCTTGGCAGCTGCGTCAGGCTTCATCTTGTCGTCCAGGATGTTGCCCATCAGCGAGCTTTCCATGTCCACGGTAAATTCCAGGTTCTTCAGCAGAGTGCCGACGTTGCTGCATTCCTGGACGTAGCCCTTGCGGGTGTTAGTGGCCACCGTGGCCGCACCGAAGTCCGGGCCAAAGAAGTCATCGCCACCGGTCAGGTATTGAATCTTGAAGCGCTTGTTCATCGGGTGCGGTGCCCAGCCGAGGAAGACCACGGCGGTATCGCGTTTCTGGGCGCGGTCGACCTGCGACAGCATCCCCGCTTCGCTGGACTCGACGACTTTGAAGCCAGCGTCTTTGAGGCCGAAGGCGTTCTTGTCGATCATGGTCTGGATCAGGCGGTTACCGTCGTTACCCGGTTCGATGCCGTAGATCTTGCCGTCGAGTTCTTTCTTGAATTTGGCGATGTCGGCGAAGTCATGCAGCCCTTTGTCGTACAGCGCCTGCGGCACGGCGAGGGTGTACTTGGCGCCGACGAGGTTGGTGCGAACGACGTCAACGCTACCGGCATCGCGGTAGGCCTTGATGTCGTTTTCCATGGTCGGCATCCAGTTACCGAGGAACACGTCCATGTTCTTGCCGTCGGCCAGGGACTTGTAGGTCACGGGCACGGAAATCATGGTGGTCTTGGTTTTGTAACCCAGGGCGTCGAGTACAACGCTGGTGGTTGCGGTGGTGGCGGTGATGTCGGTCCAGCCGACATCAGAGAAGTTTACGGTGCTGCATTGAGCGGGTTCTGCGGCTTGAGCCAGTAACGGCAGACTCAGCATGGCGGCCAACAACAACGACGGGGAACCTTTCATGGGTGGACTCCTTTGTGTTTTTTTGGCAGTGTTCCGATTGGACCACCGCACTTATGGGTTGCGGTTGGATGGCGTTTTGGAGACAGCTCTACCACGGCGCCTTGCAATCGAGTCGATACGATCATGTACCAGTGAAAATCTGACGCCTACAGGGTGCGTCGTAACCAGTACAGGGATGGTCGCATCCAGTGTCAGTGACGTCGTTTACAGCTTTTTTAAGCCCTGTTTGCCCCTCTGAACCGCAAAAAACGGCGAAAGCGCTACGTAAAAGACACGCGGCGTTGGTGGACATGAGTGCGTCGGTGTGAGACGTCGAACGACATGACAAAAGCCTGATGATGCGGCCATCTCGGCGGATTGCAGCTTGAGCGTAGCAGCTCCGTCACTGGGCGCTTTTGCGTCCGGAGTTGGCACATCCAGGAGTTCGGCAGTAATGGCTATCAGCGTTTTCGACCTGTTCAAAATCGGCATTGGCCCTTCCAGTTCGCACACCGTCGGGCCTATGCGGGCAGCGGCGTTGTTCGTGCAAGGTTTGCGTGAGCAGGGTCTTTTGGAACAAGTAAGACGCGTCGAAGTTCAGCTTTACGGTTCGTTGTCGGCCACCGGCATCGGTCACGGCAGCGATAACGCCGTGATCATGGGCCTGATGGGCGAGTGGCCGGACGCGATCGACCCGTCGCAAATCGGTATCCGCATCGAGAGCCTGCGCGAAACCCACACCTTGTTGCTCGACGGACGCTTGTCAGTGCCATTCATTTGGGCTCGGGACATGCGCCTGATCGACGAGAACCTGCCGTTTCACCCGAATGCCATGACTTTAATTGTAGAAGGCGATCACGGTGAACTGCACCGTGACACCTACTATTCGATTGGCGGCGGTTTTGTCGTCGATGAGGCGCAAGCCTCCAGCGGTGTGGTGGACCTGGATCGCACCGTGTTGCCCTACGACTTTTCCAGTGCAGTAGAGCTGCTTGAGCTCTGCCAGAAGCACAATCTGCGCGTGGCCGAGTTGATGATGGCCAACGAGAAGGTCTGGCGCAGCGAAGAGGAAATCCGCAGCGGCCTGATGAAACTCTGGCGCGCCATGCAGGATTGCGTCGATCAGGGCCTCAAGCACGAAGGCATCTTGCCCGGCGGATTGAATGTGCGTCGGCGGGCGGCCAAGTTGCATCGCAGCCTGCAAGAGCTGGGTAAGCCTAACGTGATCGGCTCGACGTTGAGCGCGATGGAATGGGTCAACCTGTTCGCCCTGGCGGTCAACGAAGAGAACGCGGCCGGCGGGCGTATGGTCACGGCGCCGACCAATGGCGCGGCGGGGATCATTCCGGCGGTGTTGCACTACTTTATGAAGTTCAGCGAGGTGGTGACCGAGGCCAACGTCGTCGACTATTTCCTCAGTGCCGCCGCGGTGGGGATTCTCTGCAAAAAGAACGCATCGATCTCTGGGGCCGAAGTCGGGTGCCAGGGTGAAGTCGGCTCGGCGTGCGCCATGGCGGCGGCCGGGTTGGCGGAGATTCTTGGCGCTACGCCTGAGCAGTTGTGCAACGCGGCGGAAATCGGTCTGGAACACAACCTTGGCCTGACCTGCGACCCGGTCGGCGGTCTGGTGCAAGTGCCATGCATCGAGCGCAATGCGATTGCCGCAGTGAAAGCGATCAACGCGGCGCAGATGGCGTTGCGTGGTGATGGTCAGCACTTTATCTCGCTGGATCGGGTGATCCGCACCATGCGCGATACCGGTGCCGACATGCATGACAAATATAAAGAGACATCGCGCGGTGGGTTGGCGGTTAGTGCGGTGGAGTGTTGAGGCCACTTGGTTCACTGGTGAAGTGATTTTCTGTGGCGAGGGAGCTCGCTCCCGCTCGACTGCGCAGCAGCCGCAAAGCCAGCCAGCGCGGTTCATCTGAAAGAACTGGGTTGCAGGTTTCAGGGCCGCTTCGCGCCCCAGCGGGAGCAAGCTCCCTCGCCACAGAAATCCCTGTTGCCAGAGAAGACCAGTCAAAACTGCGCGCTAAGTGAACACCCGCTCCAAAACGCGCCACCTTTTAGCGCGTCGTAATCAGACAAGCCACTTTCCCCGGATCCGGGATCCATGTTGGCCATTACCGCCTGTCACCTGTGCTTGCGGTGACACTCTTCTCCAGCACGTCGCAGCCCCTGTTCCCACAAGTGCTACCGATTTGCTCACAGCCTGCGGCGCAGCGCATTTGCTCGCGTTGATGGCACTTATAACCCCCATTCTGCGCACGGCTTATATAGACACGCCGCGACGTCGTTTTCAGGAGTTATTGAATGACCATTCAACTTTAGGCATGGCAATTGCTCTGTCATTACAAAGCCCGTCTCCCACGCGAGAACGATGGCAATAACAAGAGCCTCCGCCTGAGGCCATCACCCGCTTTGTGTGAGGAGATACCGCGATGACGACGTTCAACTCCGGGGCTCAACCCCAGAACCGTGCGCCTCAATCCATCGGCTTTTTGCTGCTGGACAATTTCACGCTGATTTCTCTGGCCTCCGCAGTAGAACCCCTGCGCATGGCCAACCAATTGTCCGGCCGCGAGCTGTATCGCTGGACCACACTCACCGTCGACGGCGGCCAGGTCTGGGCCAGTGACGGTCTGCAGATCACCCCCGATTGCTCCATGCACAAAGCGCCGGCCCTGGACACCATCATCGTCTGTGGCGGTATCGGTATCCAGCGCACCGTGACCCGCGAACACGTGTCGTGGCTGCAAAGCCAGGCCCGTCAGTCCCGTCGCCTCGGCGCGGTCTGCACCGGCAGTTGGGCCTTGGCCTGCGCCGGTCTGCTGGACGGCTTCGATTGCAGCGTGCACTGGGAATGCCTGGCCTCGATGCAGGAAGCTTTCCCGCGCGTGGCCATGAGCACCCGGTTGTTCACCCTCGACCGTAACCGCTTCACCAGCTCCGGTGGCACCGCGCCGCTGGACATGATGCTGCACCTGATCAGCCGTGATCACGGTCGTGAGTTGTCGGCTGCGATCTCGGAGATGTTCGTCTACGAGCGCATCCGCAACGAGCAGGATCACCAGCGCGTACCGCTCAAGCACATGCTCGGCACCAATCAGCCGAAGTTGCAGGAAATCGTTGCGCTGATGGAAGCCAACCTGGAAGAGCCGATCGACCTCGACGAACTGGCGGTGTACGTCGCCGTTTCACGCCGTCAGCTGGAGCGGCTGTTCCAGAAATACCTGCACTGCTCGCCGTCGCGCTACTACCTGAAACTGCGCTTGATCCGTGCCCGGCAGTTGCTCAAGCAAACGCCGATGTCGATCATCGAAGTGGCGTCGGTGTGCGGGTTTGTTTCCACGCCGCACTTCTCCAAGTGCTACCGCGAATACTTCGGCATTCCGCCGCGTGACGAGCGCGTAGGGTCGAACACCACGCAACAGGTGGCGATGATGCCATTGCCGCAAGCGCTGGTGCTGCGCCGTTGTCCGGGCCGTTCGTCGGCGTTGAGTCAGGCGCGTAATGAGTCGACCTTCGCCAG
Organism: Pseudomonas sp. 10S4; assembly: GCF_034344865.1. Taxonomy (NCBI): domain Bacteria; kingdom Pseudomonadati; phylum Pseudomonadota; class Gammaproteobacteria; order Pseudomonadales; family Pseudomonadaceae; genus Pseudomonas; species Pseudomonas sp. 10S4. Next base: position 1,227,967 of record NZ_CP133774.1, on the reverse strand, counting down.
CGTAAGGCTCTAAACCGCACGGGCTACTGTGGCGAGGGAGCTTGCTCCCGTTGGGCTGCGAAGCAGCCCCAAAACCGGTATGTGCGGTCGTTCAGACAATCCGCATTCGCTGGTTTTGCGACCGCTTCGCGGTCGAGCGGGAGCAAGCTCCCTCGCCACATGAAGCTGCTCAGTGCTGATATTCAGGCACTACGGCTCTGCTGGTAAACGGCCAACGCCGGCAGCAATTGCTTGTCGATCGCCTGGCAGCACGGCCGGCAGGATGGTCGCGCTGCTGGTGTACATTTGCTTGACCATGGTGCGCAGCGTCATCGCCCGCTCATCGTTCAAACCTCGCACTGCACACTCGCATGCCTGCTCCGCTGTTGCGCCGCTCGGCACTTGAAATCCTAACGACTTCAGTTGGCCCAGCAGGTCTTCCTGGTCAATCAAATCGGCGTACATCATGACGCAATCCTTCTTCAGGGAACGGTGTCGTGGCTCGATTCTGGTAGGGGCACGGGGTGTCGGCAAGGACGATTTGTCGCAATGGCCGCAATACCTATGAACAGGTCGTTTTCGGCTAACTCGCCGGGGCAGGGAGTAGGCACACTGGATTCAGCTGGCTTCACGAAGGTTTGGTCACCCTCGCGCAACAGCTCCTCAACAGTACCCTCTGCCCCGATCCTGTGACGGCTTGATCGGGGCTTTTTTTGCCTTTCAGTCAGGAGGTTTTGTGTGGATTCAGAGACCGCTTTCGCGAGCAAGCCCGCTCCCACAGTTGACCGAGTTCTATCAGAAGAATGCGGTCAACTGTGGGAGCGGGCTTGCTCGCGAATGAACGATGACGCGGTTTAGCGCTGTAACACGAGGATGCGCGACAACAACTCATCCCGATCCACATAACACCCCTGGAAATGCCGGGCGCCGGTAGCTGGGTCAAACGCGTTGCGGGCATGGAGCGTGCGACGATTGTCGAAGCACCACAACTCGCCGGGATTAAGCCGCGTCATCACCCGGAACCGCGCCTCGCGGGTCATTGCAATAAAGCGTCGGTAGGCGCGATACAGCTTGGGCATCTGCTCCGCCGAAGCATCGAACGGCCCACGCAAAAAGTTCGCCATGCGGATCTCTGACACCTGCCCCAACGCATCCAGCGCAATGATCGGCGCCAGGCAGCGGTAGTCGCTGTGGCGGTCCTTGTTGCGGAACTCCACGGGGATTTCACACAGAGCTTTGAACGACTCGGGATCTTCCTGGCGCAACGCCTCGGCAATCGCAAAACCGTCGACAAAAATACTCTCGCCACCCTCGGCGTCATTGACCAGGCAATGCAGAAATTGCAGCCCCGGTTGTAACTCGCGAGTCGGCAGGTCGCTGTGCAGCGGCAGGTTGAAAGCGGTGTAGGCATTGCTGTCGGCATTGGCTTTGGATTGCACGTTGAACAGCACGCCGAAATTACTCTCGCGGATGAAGGAAATCCGCTGGGCGATCAGCTTTAACGAGCCGGGTTCGGTGGGTATGCCGCGCACCTGAGTCAGACCGATATCGCGCACCGCCAGCAGCCATTGCAACAAGGCGTCGCTGTCGTCCATCAGTGCTTGATACTCGAACACCGGCAGCTTCAGCTCGCTGTTCCATAATCTGGATTTTGGCTTGCCTGCCTGACGCTCGGCACGGGATTCGTCGTCATACGCATGCGCCCGCAGCCAGCCCGGATCGAAGCGGCTGAGATGACCGTCCTGCCAATCGATGCACAGACAACCCTCAGCATCGATGCGCGCCTGGGTCGGTGTCAGGTCTTCAGCGACATCAACGATTTCCAGTACTTGTTCGCGGGTCACGGTGTAGACGCATTGCGGACACGGGCAGTTATCCCGCAGCCATTGATGATGAAAGGGGCTGGCCCGGCCATCGGCCCATTTCACCAGGACGCGGTCCGCCAGCGTCTGCGCGCCGGCCAATGCGCTGATCAACGGGTAGGTACGGAAATCGGCAAATGCAGCGGCGGTGTTCATGACGGGCTCCTTGTTATTTTTGTGTGGGCAGTGCGATCACTCGGCCAATGTAGTCAGGGGTTGGCAGATCGGTTTGCTCGGCGACGATGGCTTGCAGTTTGCTCAAGGTTTCTGCGCTGAACGGTGCGGAGCGCGGCCCGGCGAGATCGACGTGCAGCAGCATTTGTTCGTCGCCGGCCAGTTCCTTGTCACCGCCTACCAAGTGGAGGCTGTGGTAGAGGTGCAGGCGTTTTTGGTCGTGAGCGATGATCTGGGTGTGCACTTCGACGTCGGCGTCGAGCTTCACTTCGTGCAGGTAATTGAGGTGCAGTTCGAGGGTGAACAGCGAATGACCGCTGGCTTCGCGGTTGTTGCTGTCCATCCCCAGGCGATCCATCAGCGCGTCGGTGGCGTAGCTGAAGATCAGCAGGTAGAAGGCGTCGCGCAAGTGGCCGTTGTAGTCGACCCAGTCGGGGAGGATTTTGGTTTGGTAGGTGGTGAGGGTGGGCATGGGTGAGGTTCCGATGTTGGTGGTGACTGAGCTGTCGCCTTCGCGAGCAAGCCCGCTCCCACAGGGGATTTGTGGTGTGAACACTGTCTATGTCACAACGCAGAACCAATGTGGGAGCGGGCTTGCTCGCGAAGGGGCCAGGCCTGCTGACTGGTTACTCGCTGAAGGCCATTCCATGCTTCTCTTTGGTGGTCTTCACCGCCTCCAGCACCGCCAGCAGGCAATCATCACGATAGCGCTCCAGTGCCGAAATGCTGTGCGTACCCAACTGATCACTGGTCCCATCCACCACATCATCAATTAACTTGTCCGTCAGCTCCGGCGCCGGCAGATACGTCCACGGTAACTGCAACGCCGGTCCGAACTGCGCCATGAAGTGCCGCATGCCAGCATCACCACCCGCCAATGTGTAGGTCAGGAAAGTGCCCATAAACGACCAACGCAACCCGGCGCCAAAGCGAATCGCATCGTCGATTTCACCGGTGGTCGCCACACCGTCGTTGACCAGGTGCAGCGCCTCACGCCATAGCGCTTCGAGTAAACGGTCGGCGATAAAACCCGGCACTTCCTTGCGTACATGCAGCGGGCGCATGCCCAAGGATTCATAGACTTTTATCGCCGCTTGAATGGCGTCTGGCGCGGTGTTTTTGCCACCGACCACTTCCACCAACGGCAGCAGATAAACCGGGTTAAACGGATGCCCGACCACGCAACGTTCCGGGTGGGTCGAACCTTCGTAGAACTCGCTCGGTAAAAGCCCCGAGGTGCTGGAGCCGATCAGTGCGTTGGGCTTGGCCGCCGCGCTGATTTTGCCGTGCAATTCGAGTTTCAGTTCCAGGCGTTCAGGGGCACTTTCCTGGATGAAATCCGCGTCGCGCACGCACTCTTCAATCGTCGCGACAAAGCGCAGACGATCCTGTGATGCACCCGGTGCCAGGCCTTGTTTTTCCAGAGCGCCCCAGGCATTGGCGACACGCTTGCGCAGGGCCGCTTCGGCACCGGGCGCCGGGTCCCACGCCACCACGTCGAGGCCGTGGGCGAGGGCGCGGGAGACCCAACCGCTGCCGATGACACCGCTGCCCAGCGCGGCGAAGGTTTTGATTTCGGTGATAAAGCTCATGGCGACTTCCTAAAGAGATTCAGTGAACCCCTGTGGGGCGGACTTTTGTGGCGAGGGGGCTTGCCCCGTTCGGCTGCGAAGCAGTCGTAAACCATCGCATGCGGTATGCCTGACACACCGCGGTTGCAGGTTTTAGGGCCGCTTCGCGACCCAACGGGGGCAAGCCCCTCGCCACGCAAGCCCGCTCCCACAGGTGAGGTGTGTGGGGGTTAACCGCGCTTGGTCAGGCCCATTTTTGCCCGGCCTTCCGCTGGGGTCAGGACACGAGCGCCGAGGCGGCTGAGGATTTCGCTGGCGCGTTCGACCAGCTGGCCGTTAGTCGCCAGCACGCCTTTGTCCAGCCACAGGTTGTCTTCCAGCCCGACCCGTACGTTGCCGCCGAGCAGCACCGCTTGTGCGGCCATCGGCATTTGCATGCGACCGATGCCAAACCCGGCCCAGACTGCGTCGGCCGGCAAGTTGTCGACCATGGCTTTCATGGTGGTGGTGTCGGCCGGCGCGCCCCACGGGATGCCTAGGCACAGCTGGAACAGCGGGTTGTCGAGCAAGCCTTCCTTGATCATCTGCTTGGCGAACCACAGGTGACCGGTGTCGAAGATTTCCAGCTCGGCTTTCACGCCAAGCTCTTGAATGCGTTTGGCGCCAGCGCGCAGCTGGGCCGGGGTGGAGACGTAAATGGTGTCGCCATCGCCGAAGTTCAGGGTGCCGCAATCGAGGGTGCAGATTTCCGGCAGCAGTGCTTCAACGTGGGCCAGACGGGTCAACGGGCCGACCAGGTCAGTGTTCGGGCCGAACTCCATCGGATTTTCGCCCGCGCCGATTTCCAGGTCGCCGCCCATGCCGGCGGTGAGGTTGACGATGATGTCGACGTCCGCCTCGCGGATACGCTCCATCACTTCGCGGTACAGCGCCACGTCACGGCTGAACTTGCCGGTTTCGGGGTCGCGAACGTGGCAGTGGACCACGGTGGCGCCAGCCTTGGCGGCTTCCACGGCGGCGGCCGCGATTTGTTTCGGGGTGACCGGCACGTGTGGGCTTCTGGCGGTCGTGTCGCCAGCACCGGTGAGTGCGCAGGTGATGATGACGTCGTGGTTCATGAGGCGAGTTCCTTGCAGGCGTGATGTGTCCGGACGCAGCCCTTCACGGGCTGCGAGTCGGTTATTGATGTCGGATTTATTTACTGGTCAATTGCAGGTTGTCGGCGGCCGGTTTGCCATCGAAGGTGGTCACACCTTCGAGCCAGCGCTGCTTGTCTTGCGGGTGATCTTGCAGCCATTGCTTGGCTGATGCGAAGGCGTCCTTGTGATCCAGCAGCGGCTGCATCATCCGGCTCTCATCGGCGGCGGTGAACGTCAGGTTGTTCAGCAAACGGCTGACGTTCGGGCATTGTTCGGCGTATTTCGGTGCGGTGACGGTCCAGACCGTGGCCATGCCTTCGTTCGGGCCCAGGGCGTCGTCGCTGCCGGTGAGGTAGGTCATTTTCACGTTGACGTTCATCGGGTGCGGCGCCCAGCCGAAGAACACCACGGCTTCGTTGCGGCGCACGGCGCGATCCACCGCCGCGAGCATGCCGGCCTCGCTGGACTCGACCAGCTGGAATTTGCCGAGGCCAAACTGGTTCTTGGCGATCATTGCCTTGATCTGGGTGTTGGCGCCCGAGCCTGGCTCGATGCCGTAGATCTTGCCGCCCAGTTCTTTTTCGAACTTGGCGATGTCGGCGAAGGTTTTCAGGCCTTTGTCGGCGAGGTAAGTCGGTACGGCGAGGGTCGCGCGGGCGTCTTTCAGGCTCGGCGCTTCCAGCACTTTGACCTGCTTGCCATCAACGAACGGGGTGATGGTCTGGGTCATCAGCGGGTTCCAGTAGCCCAGGAACATGTCCAGGCGCTGGTCGCGGATCCCGGCGAAGATGATTTGCTGGGACGCGCTGGTTTGTTTGGTGTTGTAGCCGAGGCCATCGAGCAATACCTGAGTCATGGCGCTGGTGGCGATCACATCGGTCCAGTTCACTACACCCATGCGTACGTTCTGGCACGCGGCGGGGTCGGCGGCCATGACACTGGCGCTCAAGAAAGCGGTACCGCTGAGTGCAAGAACACAGCTGCTGATCAGTCGTTTCATGGTGGGTTCCTCGGCAGGTCGTTATTGTGGGTCCCGGTGTCTTCGTGCGCCGGTGATGCCAAGTTACGCAGCTAAGCCCCCATGAAAGCGCACTGCGGCGACCAGCTCTTGCACTGCAGCGACCTGACCTCTTGAATGCCGTGGACAACTGGCGTATCAACGTCCACACGCTTCCCGCCCTCTCGTTACCTGCCAGTCGAGTGCGCTCCATGTCCCAGGATTTCTACTTCATGTTGATGCCGGGTTTCTCGGCCATCGGTTTTATCTCGGCAATTGAGCCGCTACGGGTCGCCAATCGCTTTCGTGGCGAGCTGTATCGCTGGCATGTATTGAGTGCCGATGGCGGCGCGGTGTTGGCCAGCAACGGCATGTCGGTCAACGCCGACGCGGCGCTGGAGCCGCTGAAGAAAGGCGCGACGCTGTTGGTGATCGCCGGTTTCGAACCGCTGAAATTCGCTACCCCGGCGCTGGAGCACTGGCTGCGCCGGCTGGACAACGAAGGCGTGACCCTCGGCGCCATCGACACCGGCAGCTTCGTCCTTGCCGAAGCTGGCTTGCTCGACGGCCATCGCCTGACCCTGCACTGGGAAGCCATCGACGCGTTCAAGGAATCTTATCCACAGCTCAGCGTCACCCAGGAACTGTTCGAGATCGATCGCCGCCGCATCACCTCGGCGGGCGGCACCGCGTCCATCGACCTGATGCTCGACCTCATCGGCCAGGCCCACGGCCCGGAACTGGCGATCCAGGTCAGCGAACAATTCGTGCTCGGCCGCATCCGCCCACGCAAAGACCACCAGCGCATGGAAGTCGCCACGCGTTATGGCATCAGCAACAAGAAGCTTGTGCATGTGATTGGAGAGATGGAGCAACACAGCGAACCGCCGCTGAGCACGCTGGATTTGGCGGAGTCAATAAAGGTGACCCGGCGCCAACTGGAACGCCTGTTTCGCCTGCACCTGAACGATACGCCGAGCAACTTTTATCTGCGGCTACGGCTGGAGAAGGCCCGGCAGTTGTTGCGCCAGACGGATATGAGCGTGCTGGAAGTGAGCATCGCGTGCGGGTTTGAATCGCCGTCGTATTTCACCCGCAGTTATCGGGCGCGGTTTGAGCGGTGTCCGCGGGAAGACCGGCGTACCGCGAAGGTCTGAGCCAGACACAAAACCAATGTGGGAGCGGGCTTGCTCGCGAATGCGGTGCATCAGTCGAGATTTGAAGTGACTGACCCACCGCATTCGCGAGCAAGCCCGCTCCCACAGTTGATCTTCATTGTCTGGGAGAGAGGATTATTTCTTCATCAGCGCAGAACACGCCGCTTTGAACGCCTCATGCTGATACTTGTTCAGCGACCCCGGCAGTTCAAAATCAAACTTCTTGTTCTGCGCATTGATCGTCTGCGGCGACAGCAGCGTCACCTCGCAATTGTCCAGTAACTGGAAAACGCCCTCGATCTTGAACGTGGTCGGCCCACCGGCAAACTCACCTTTCTTGCTGCGCTTCTTGATCGCAATCCGATCAATGGCATTCTCACGCACAAACGAGGCGACCTGAGCGGCGAAGACTTTGACGTTGGCGGCCTCGTCGTCATCGTCCAAAGCAATTTTCTTGGTGGCCAGGGCGACGTGGCTCAGCGCCTGACCGTCGAGGGAGGCCACGGCGATGATCGCTTCGCTGCCTTTGATTTCGATGCCGCAGATTTTCATTTGAATCCCTTAACTGGCTGATGGCGTGCAGCTTACAGCTCAAGCTGATCGGCGTTGATGCCAAATGCGGATGCAATCTTCTCGCGGGTTTACTTGCGGGGCTTCGAAACGCTTTCTAGCTCGGCAAAGGCCGATTGCGAAACGCCCATGCGTTCGGCAACTTCATCCTGAGTAAGGTTCAGGTATACACGCCAAGCCTGAACCGGGAGCGCGCCGTCGGTGATACGGATGACTACTTCGTGGGGGATCATATTGTTTTCCATTACAGCCTCACTCCTGCGAAATCGACTCCAAAAACTCCGACCGTTCATCACTCATCCGTGCCACGCAATCATTCTGCGCAATCGTGAACGCCTTGCTACCACTCGTCGCCGGAAACGCTTCCACCGCGCAATCCGCATCCCGAGTCTTCAACCATTGCTGCTGGGCAACCTTGAGTTTTTCGGTGATATCACCCAACTGCGCCTTGTTTTTGCCATAAACCGACTGCAAGCGCTCGTTCAGCCCCTGGAAGTTGTCCTTGAGCAGTTGTTCGGCGGTGGTTCTGCTGTAGGCCGAGCACTCCAGGGTCTGGACGTCGTTTTCGACGGCATCGCAGGGGTTGTTGTCGGACTCTTCAGCCGCCTGTACGCCGGTCGCTATCAGTGCCAAAGCCAGGAAGATCGATTTCATTGCGTCGCCCTAAATCCAGTAAGCATCCAGTAATGCGCCGAATTCTGGCCCAAGCGGACGGCATTGAACAGCCGGGTGATGAGACTCGATAACGACCCTTTGTCGCAGATTGACGCTTTCGGCAAACCCCCTGTCGTTTTTGCACCCGGCTGCCCCGGTCCTCAGGCATATGCTGGCCCCAAAGCGCCGGCACACGATTCGGCGCATGAATCGCTAATAGGGGACTGCCTGATGAGCCCAGCCGAATTGCACGCCGACAGCATCGTTATCGACGGGCTGATTATCGCCAAGTGGAACCGCGAACTGTTCGAAGACATGCGCAAGGGCGGTTTGACCGCAGCCAACTGCACTGTGTCGGTGTGGGAAGGCTTCCAGGCCACTATCAATAACATCGCCGCGAGCCAGAAGCTGATCCGCGAGAACAGCGATCTGGTGATCCCGGTGAAAACCACCGCTGACATCCGTAAAGCCAAGGAGCAGGGTAAGACCGGGATCATTTTCGGTTTCCAGAACGCCCATGCCTTTGAAGACCAACTCGGCTATGTCGAGATCTTCAAGCAGCTCGGCGTTGGCGTGGTGCAGATGTGCTACAACACCCAGAACCTCGTCGGCACCGGTTGCTACGAGCGTGATGGTGGGTTGTCGGGCTTCGGTCGCGAGATCGTCGCCGAGATGAACCGCGTGGGCATCATGTGCGACCTGTCCCACGTGGGTTCCAAGACTTCCGAAGAAGTCATCCTCGAATCCAAAAAGCCAGTCTGCTACTCCCACTGCCTGCCGTCGGGTCTTAAAGAGCACCCGCGCAACAAGTCCGATGAAGAACTGAAGTTCATTGCTGACCACGGCGGTTTTGTCGGCGTGACCATGTTCGCGCCGTTCCTCGCCAAGGGCATCGATTCGACCATCGACGACTACGCCGAAGCCATCGAATACACCATGAACATCGTCGGCGAAGACGCCATCGGCATCGGCACCGACTTCACCCAGGGTCATGGCCAGGATTTTTCGAAATGCTGACCCACGACAAGGGCTACGCCCGCCGTCTGACCAGCTTCGGCAAGATCATCAACCCGCTGGGCATCCGCACCGTCGGCGAGTTCCCGAACCTGACCGAGACGCTGCTCAAGCGCGGCCACTCCGAGCGCGTGGTCCGCAAGATCATGGGCGAGAACTGGGTCAACGTCCTCAAAGACGTCTGGGGCGAATAAGCCGCCGCATCTGAAGAATCCTTTCCCCCGGCCGTCCGCGCCGGGGGCAACACCCAAATTTTCTGGAGTTAAGTTTCCATGGCCAAGATCGCCCCGCAATTGCCAATCGAAGTCGACAGCGAAACCGGTGTCTGGACCTCCGACGCCCTGCCAATGCTGTACGTACCGCGTCACTTCTTCGTCAACAACCACATGGGCATCGAGGAAGTGCTGGGCAGCGACGCCTACGCCGAAATTCTCTACAAGGCCGGCTACAAATCCGCCTGGCACTGGTGTGAAAAAGAAGCTGAATGCCACGGTCTGGAAGGCGTCGCGGTGTTCGAACACTACATGAAACGCCTGTCGCAACGCGGCTGGGGCCTGTTCAAGATCCAGGACATCGACCTCGACAAAGGCACCGCCAGCGTCAAGCTTGAACACTCGGCGTTCGTCTACGTGTACGGCAAGGTCGGCCGCAAGGTCGACTACATGTTCACTGGTTGGTTTGCCGGTGCCATGGACCAGATTCTGCAAGCCCGCGGCAGCAGCATCCGCACCGTTGCCGAGCAAGTCTACGGTGGCTCCGAAGAAGGCCACGACGACGGTTTGTTCACCGTCAAGCCGTTGTAAGTCGAGGACCCCGCCATGGCTTTCGAAGCAATGTTCCAGCCGATCCAGATCGGCAAACTGACCATCCGTAACCGCGTGCTCAGCACCGCGCACGCCGAGGTTTATGCCACCGACGGCGGCATGACCACCGACCGGTACGTCAAGTATTACGAAGAGAAAGCCAAGGGCGGGATCGGCCTGGCGATTTGCGGCGGTTCCTCCAGCGTGGCCATCGACAGCCCGCAAGGCTGGTGGAAATCGGTCAACCTGGCCGATGACCGGATTATCCCGCACTTCCAGAATCTGGCCGATGCCATGCACAAGCATGGCGCCAAGATCATGATCCAGATTACCCACATGGGCCGACGCTCGCGTTGGGACGGCGAGCATTGGCCAACCCTGCTGTCGCCATCGGGCATCCGTGAACCGGTGCACCGTGCGACGTGCAAAACCATCGAGCCGGAAGAAATCTGGCGGGTGATCGGCAACTACGCCACCGCGGCTGGTCGCGCCAAGGCCGGTGGCCTGGACGGCGTTGAACTGTCGGCGGTGCACCAGCACATGATCGACCAGTTCTGGAGCCCGCGCGTCAACAAGCGTACCGACGAATGGGGCGGCAGCTTCGAGAATCGCATGCGTTTCGGCCTGGAAGTCCTGAAGGCTGTTCGCAAGGAAGTCGGCCCGGATTTCTGCGTCGGCATCCGTCTGTGCGGTGACGAGTTCCACCCGGACGGCTTGTCCCACGAGGACATGAAGCAGATCGCCAAGTACTACGACGACACTGGCATGATCGACTTCATCGGCGTGGTCGGTTCGGGTTGCGACACCCACAACACCCTGGCCAACGTTATCCCGAACATGAGTTATCCACCGGAGCCATTCCTGCATTTGGCGGCCGGTATCAAGGAAGTGGTGAAGGCTCCGGTGCTGCACGCGCAGAACATCAAGGACCCGAACCAGGCAACGCGGATTCTGGAGGGCGGCTACGTCGACATGGTCGGCATGACCCGCGCCCACATCGCTGACCCGCACCTGATCGCCAAGATCAAAATGGGCCAGGTCGACCAGATCAAACAATGCGTCGGTGCCAACTATTGCATCGACCGTCAGTACCAGGGCCTGGACGTACTGTGCATCCAGAACGCCGCGACCTCCCGTGAATACATGGGCGTGCCGCACATCATCGAGAAATCGACCGGTGTGAAACGCAAAGTCGTGGTGGTCGGTGCCGGTCCTGCCGGGATGGAAGCGGCTCGCGTGTCGGCCGAACGTGGCCACGACGTGACCCTGTTCGAGAAGAAAGAATTCATCGGCGGGCAGATCACCACTGCTTCGAAAGCCCCGCAACGGGACCAGATTGCCGGTATCACTCGCTGGTTCCAGCTTGAGCTGGCGCGGCTGAAAGTCGACCTGCGCCTGGGCGTGGCCGCCGATGCGGCGACCATTCTCGACCTGCGTCCGGACGTGGTGGTGCTCGCGGTTGGCGGCCATCCATTCCTGGAGCAGAACGAACACTGGGGCGCGGCGGAAGGCCTGGTGGTCAGCAGTTGGGACATCCTTGACGGCAAAGTAGCGCCGGGCAAGAACGTGCTGGTCTACGACACCATTTGCGAATTCACCGGGATGTCCACTGCCGACTTCCTCGCCGACAAGGGCAGCCAGGTCGAGATCGTCACCGACGACATCAAACCGGGCGTGGCGATTGGCGGCACATCGTTCCCGACGTACTACCGCAGCATGTACCCCAAAGAAGTGATCATGACCGGCGACATGATGCTGGAGAAGGTCTACCGCGAAGGCGACAAGTTGGTGGCGGTGCTGGAAAACGAATACACCGGCGCCAAAGAGGAGCGGGTGGTGGACCAGGTCGTCGTCGAAAACGGCGTGCGTCCGGACGAAGAAATCTATTACGCGCTGAAGGAAGCGTCGCGCAACAAAGGCCAGATGGACATCGAAGCCTTGTTCGCGATCAAGCCGCAGCCATCGCTGAGCCAGGCGGGTGACGGCTACTTGCTGTTCCGCATCGGCGACTGCGTGGCCCAGCGCAACACCCACGCGGCGATCTACGACGCCCTGCGGTTGTGCAAGGATTTCTAAGCGCATCACCACCATCACTGTGGCGAGGGGGCTTGCCCCGTTGGGCTGCGAAGCGGCCCCAAAATCAGCCAATGCGGTCTGTCAGTAAGAACGCGTTGGCCGGTTTACGACTGCTTCGCAGCCGAACGGGGGCAAGCCCCTCGCCACAGGTAGGTGCCAGGCCTTCATCGGCACGCACATGAACCCGTGCAAGACCCCGAGGTCTTTGGGAGCTCCACATGTTGAACACCCTTCTTCCAATCCTGCTGTTCGCTGCCCTGGGCCTGGGTGTCCTGGGCGCGTTGCGGCGGGTGGCTATGTGGCGCCGGGGCCGGGCTTCGAAAGTCGACCTGATCGGCGGCCTGCTGGCCATGCCCAAGCGCTACATGGTCGACTTGCACCACGTGGTCGCGCGGGACAAATACATCGCCAACACCCACGTGGCCACGGCCGGTGGTGCGGTGGCGTCCATCGTGCTGGCAATTCTGGTGCACGGTTTTGGCCTGCATAACCGCTTCCTCGGCTATGCACTGTTGCTGATGACGGCGGTGATGTTCGTCGGTGCGATTTTCATGTTCCTGCGCCGTCGCCACCCACCGGCCCGCCTGTCCAAAGGGCCATGGATGCGTTTGCCCAAAAGCCTGTTGGCATTCTCCGCGAGCTTCTTCCTGTTGACCCTGCCGGTCGCCGGCATCCTCCCGGAAAACTTCGGCGGTTGGCTGTTGGCGGCAATCCTCGGTGTCGGCGTGCTCTGGGGCGTCTCGGAATTGTTCTTCGGCATGACCTGGGGCGGACCGATGAAGCACGCCTTCGCTGGTGCCCTGCACCTGGCCTGGCACCGTCGCGCTGAACGCTTTAATGGTGGCCGTTCCACCGGTTTGAAACCGCTGGACCTGAGCGACCCGACCGCGCCGCTGGGCGTGGAAAAACCCAAGGATTTCACCTGGAACCAACTGCTCGGTTTCGACGCCTGCGTACAGTGCGGTAAATGCGAAGCAGCGTGCCCGGCGTTCGCCGCCGGCCAGCCGCTGAACCCGAAAAAACTGATTCAAGACATGGTCGTTGGCCTGGCCGGTGGCACCGACGCCAACTTCGCCGGCAGCCCGTACCCAGGCAAAGCCATCGGTGAACACGCCGGTAACCCGCATCAACCGATCGTTAACGGTCTGGTGGACGCCGAAACCCTCTGGTCCTGCACCACCTGCCGCGCCTGCGTCGAGGAATGCCCGATGATGATCGAGCACGTCGACGCCATCGTCGACATGCGCCGCCATCTGACGCTGGAAAAAGGCGCCACGCCAAACAAGGGCGCCGAAGTCCTGGAAAACCTGATCGCCACTGACAACCCTGGCGGCTTCGCCCCAGGCGGGCGGATGAACTGGGCGGCGGACTTGAACCTCAACCTGCTCAGCGAGAAGAAGTCGGTCGACGTGCTGTTCTGGGCCGGCGACGGTGCCTTCGACATGCGCAACCAGCGCACTTTGCGCGCCTTCGTCAAAGTGCTGAAAGCGGCCAAGGTCGACTTCGCGGTGCTCGGTCTTGAAGAACGCGACAGCGGTGACGTGGCCCGACGCCTGGGCGACGAAGCGACCTTCCAGTTGTTGGCCAAACGCAACATCCAGACCCTGGCCAAATACAGCTTCAACCGCATCGTCACCTGCGACCCGCACAGCTTCCACGTGCTGAAAAACGAGTACGGCGCCTTCGACGGCAACTACCTCGTGCAGCACCACAGCACCTACATGGCCGAAATCATCGACGCTGGCGCCCTGAACCTCGGCCAGCACAAAGGCACCAGCGTGACTTATCACGACCCGTGCTACCTCGGTCGCTACAACGGTGAATACGAGGCGCCGCGTGAAGTGTTGCGCGCCCTCGGGATTGAAGTGAAGGAAATGCAACGCTCCGGTTTCCGCTCGCGCTGCTGCGGTGGCGGTGGCGGTGCGCCGATCACCGACATTCCGGGCAAGCAACGGATCCCCGACATGCGCATGGACGACATTCGTGAAACCGGCGCCGAACTGGTAGCTGTGGGTTGCCCACAATGCACCGCGATGCTCGAAGGCGTGGTCGAACCGCGTCCGCTGATCAAGGACATCGCCGAACTGGTGGCCGATGCATTGCTCGAAGACGCCGCACCGAGCAAGCCGAGCACCCCGGCCAAACGTGAACCTGCGGAGGCCCACTGATGAGCGACATTATCCGCCGCGACCCCCGCGCCGAATGGATTGCCCGTAACCGTTTGCACCCGCTGCACGCGGCGATGCAACCGGCGCAACACAGCTGGATGGGCCCGAACGGCGTCATCCGCAAGAATCTGCATGGCATTGGTTTTATCGGGCCTAACGGCATCAAGCGCATCGACCGCAGCGGCGCACAGCAGGGCGGGGCGACCAAACGTTCGGCCGCCGTTGAAGTGCAACTGCCGCTGCATCAAGTGCCTGCACCAGCGTTTTACATCTGCGTGGTGCCGGACATGGTCGGCGGTCGCTTGAGCAGCCACGACCGCGACTTGCTCGGCCTCGCTCATCAGTTGGCCGGCAACGACGGCGCGGTGCTGGCAGTGGTTTTCGGCGAACACAAAGAAAACGCTTTCGCCACCGCAGGTGTCGATCGCTTGCTGGTGCTCGATGGTGATGAATTCAGCGGTTATGCACCGGAACAACGCGTCCAGGGCCTGCGGGCTGTGGATAACCAGTTCAACCCGCGTCACTGGTTGCTGCCGGACAGCCGCAGCGGTGGTGGCGAACTCGGTCGACGCTTTGCCGCGGCACTGGGCGAACGCCCGGCCACGCGGGTCTGGCAGGTCAAGGACCAGGAATGCATCGGCCGCGCCGGTGCGGGCTTGCAAGACCTTGCGCGCCCGGTAGCACGCTTGATTCTGGCCGCTGTTGAATGCGCCGAACCTGTCAGCGAAACCCGTCACGAAGCCTTGCCGGTGGAGTTATCCACAGCCGTGGTTCGTAGCCTGTCACGTATCGAAGATTTGGGCGCGGTGGCGGTGGACCCGGCGGCGATTCCAATGGCCGAAGCTGAGTTCATTTTCTCTGGCGGCAACGGGGTCAAGGACTGGGGACTTTTCCACAGGACAGCCGAAGCATTGGGCGCTACCGAAGGCGCATCGCGGGTGGCGGTGGACGATGGGTTCATGGCCCGCGACCGTCAGGTCGGTGCGTCGGGCACCTGGGTCACCGCACGGGTTTATGTGGCCGTGGGGATTTCCGGGGCGATTCAGCACCTGCAAGGCATCGGTGCCTGCGACAAGGTGGTGGCGATCAACCTCGATCCTGGCTGCGACATGATCAAACGGGCCGACCTGTCGGTGATCGGCGAGAGCGCCGAGATTCTTCAAGCCTTGATCGATGCGATAGCGGCTTATCGCAACGACGCCAAGCGCGATGCGGCTTAAGGGAAGGAAAGGGTTATGAGTACTAACGTCATCAGCCTGGTGTCCATCGGCGCCCACCCGACCTCCGGCCGGCCACGCCGCGCCGAACAGGACGCGCGCGCCGTGGAACTGGGCCTGCAACTGGCTGGGGATAACCTGCAAGTGCTGCATGCCGGCGACGTCGCGGAACCTGCATTGCGTGCCTATTTGGGCATGGGCCTGGAACAACTGCATGTTCTGGAACAGCCGGAAGGCGCCGACGCGCTGCCGGCGTTGACTGCTTATCTTCGCGATGCCGGGGCGCAGGTCGTGCTGACCGGCAGCCAGGCTGAAACCGGTGAGGGCTCTGGCATGTTGCCGTTCCTGCTGGCTGAAAGCCTCGGCTGGCCGCTGGTGGTGGGACTGGCTCAGGTCGAATCCATCGACGGTAATTCGGCCCTGGTGTTGCAAGCGTTGCCACGTGGTCAACGCCGTCGCTTGAAAGTACGGCTGCCGTTTCTGGCGACTGTGGATAACGCAGCGCCGAAGCCTCGGCAAAGCGCTTACGGCCCAGCCCGGCGTGGGGTGTTGCAGGCTGAAGACGTCGAAGTCATCGACGATGAACTGCTGGCGGTCGCAACCCTGCAACCGGCCAAACCACGGCCTAAACGCCTGAAAGTGATCAAGGCCAAAAGCGGCGCAGACCGCATGAAAGCCGCGACGGCCAAGGCCAGCGGTGGGGGCGGGCAGGTGCTTAAAGGCGTCACTGCGCAAGCCGGGGCCGAAGCAATTCTGAAGTTGTTGATTGAAGAAGGCGTCGTCCGCTAACAGATAACCAGCGTAGATCTAATAATGTGGGAGCGGGCTTGCTCGCGAAAGCGGACTGACATTCAACATTGATGTCGACTGAGTCACCGCTTTCGCGAGCAAGCCCGCTCCCACAGGGGGAAATAATGGCAGTTGAATTTCGTTCGGCCCTGCGCGCGGATGCGCGGGAGATTGCTCGCTTGTTTCAGATTTCATCGGAAGGTGCCGCGGATTACATCTGGAGCCAACTGGCGCAGCCCGGCCAGGACTTGCTGGATGTCGGTGCCAGTCGCTACGCCCGTGACGACGTCGACTTCTCCTGGCAGAACTGCCTGATCGCGCAGGCTGAGGGGAACGTCATCGGCATGCTGCACAGCTACGTGATGCGTTACGACCCGCTGGCCGCTCCCGTCACCGATCCGGTCCTGGCGCCGTATGCCACGATGGAAATCCCCGACACCCTTTATATTTCGAGCCTGGCGCTGCATGAAGGCTGGCGCAATCAGGGCTTGGGCCAACAATTCCTCGCCTACGCGTACGACCGGGCCAATCAGCTGGGGCTCAACGGCTTGAGCTTGATCGACTACGCGGCCAATACCGGCGCCTGTCGGTTCTATCAACGGCATGGCTTCCGTATCGTCGACACCTGCCAGATCACACCGCACCCGATGATTCGGGTTACCGGCAAGGCTTATCTGATGTATCGGCCATAAGGCATGTGAACCCAATCCCTGTGGGAGCGGGCTTGCTCGCGAAGAGGCCGTCACATCCAACATCAATGTCGCCTGATTCACCGCCTTCGCGAGCAAACTCGCTCCCACATTTGTTCGATGTCGATCAAAGGTTATGGCCATACCCACAATCCCCAGGGATTTTTGGATTTACCCACAATCCCTGTTAGTCCTTCTGTGGATAACATGTTCGCCCCTCGCTACACCCCACGCCAATCAAGCCCCGCAACCCTTCGTACAAAAAACAACCAGCCTAACCCGTGGTTTTTTCGAGCTTTTTCCCGAGGATAACTTTGCCCGCGCGCCAATACTTGCCCCCAATCTCTGTTGGCGCTTCTGTGGATAAGATGTTCGCTGTCCGCTGCAGGCCATATAAACCGGGGTTGTGACGCGTCTGATTAAAAAACAACCAAATCACTGTTTTACGCCGACAAACCGCCTGTAAACCCCGATTTATCAAGCCTTAGGCAGGTTTTCCACAGAGCCGTCAAAGTTGCCCCCAAAGTCTGTTGGCGCTTCTGTGGATAAGGTGTTCGCCATCCTCTGCAGCCCATATAAAACATGGCTTGTAGGCTGTAGATCAAAAAACAACCAATTGCCATCCAGAACCCTGCTTCTGGATAAGTCACGGTTTTTCTTCACTAATTTTCAAGCGTATTCCCAGTAAATCCATACTTGTCCCCATTTGCTGTGGGTGGAGGTGTGGATAACTTGTTCGCTAAACCCTACAAGCCACGCCCCGCATAGGCCTGAACGTAATAGATCAGATTTCATACAGGTCTAAGGCACTTCCTTGACTTCAATCTGCCGCCTGTCTTCACTAACCATTTACCAAGGACAACCGTTACTTATCCACATCTGGTTCAGGGAGAACGCGTGATGGATAGCCAGCCACACCACCTGCACCCCACTCCCTGCACGGCCTGCGTCCCGGTTCCTGCGACTTCGCTGCGTAAGCGCATCCATCGCCGAGCGGCCAATCAGCGTGCCCGTCTATAGCGCTTGACCCCTCCAACGCCACAGCTTTGCTGTCGCTGAGTTCGCTCAGTGGCCAGGTGTCCGTTCGCCCATTGATAGCAGGCAACCGCAGAGTTGCCCCATCAGCCTGAGAGAGGAAAAACCCATGACCCGGATCGCAACGCCCATCAGCGACATCAAGGAACACTACGACGTGATCGTCATCGGCTCCGGCTATGGCGGCGGGATCGCGGCTTCGCGCCTGTCCCGGGCCGGTAAGCGGGTGTGCCTGCTGGAGCGCGGTCGGGAAATGCAGCCCGGCGAGTACCCCAACACCATGATCGCGGCCACCGAGGAGTTGCAGGTGCATGACCCGGACGGCCACATCGGCTCGCGTACCGGGTTGTTCGACCTGCACGTCAATGCCCAGCAGAACGTGGTGGTCGGTTGTGGCTTGGGCGGCACCTCGCTGATCAACGCCAACGTCGCCCTGGAACCGGAACCCGGTGTGTTCGACGATCCGCGCTGGCCGCTGGCGGTGCGCGAACATCGCGACACCTTGCTCAAGGACGGCTACGCCCGGGCCCGGGAAATGCTCAAGCCCATGCCGTATCCCAGCACCTCGCCGGTATTGCCCAAACTCGAAGCCAACAAAAAATCGGCGGATTACCTCAAGCAAGGCGCGCACTTTTACCGGCCGCCGATCAACGTGACCTTCGACAAGCTGCCGAACAACCTCAACCACGTCGGCGTCGAACAACTGCCTTGCAACCACTGCGGCGACTGCGTCTCGGGCTGTAACAACAAGGCCAAGAACACCACGCTGATGAACTATCTGCCAGACGCCTCGAACCACGGCGCGGAGATTTTCTGCCAGGCCGAAGTGCGGCACCTGGAGCGCGACGGCGATGGCTGGATCGTGCACTTCCAATACCTGGACAGCGGTCGCGAGACGTTCTCGGCGCCGACGCTGTTCGTCAAAGCCGACATCGTGGTGGTGTCCGCCGGGACCCTGGGTTCCACCGAAATCCTCCTGCGTTCCCGGGACAAAGGCCTGTCGACCTCCAACCAGCTCGGCGAAAACATGAGCGGCAACGGTCGACATCCTCGGCTTCGGCCATAACTGCGAACAGCCGATCAACGGCATTGGTTTCGGCGCGCATCCGGCCAAGGAGCTGCACCCGGTCGGCCCGTGCATCACCTCGGTCATCGACATGCGCACCGAAGGCGACTGGCGCAGCCGCATGGTCATCGAAGAAGGCTCGATCCCCGGCGCCCTCGGCCGGCCGATGGTACCGAGCATGGCCGGGTTCGCCGAGCTGATCGGCGTGGCGACCGACGACAGCTTCACCGGCAAGATGAAATACAAGGAGCGCGAAGCCGAAAGTTTCCTGCGTGGGCCGTATTACGGCGCGCTGCACAACATGCAGACCTACCTGATCATGAGCCACGATGACGGCAAGGGCCGGATGGTGCTCGACAGCAAGGATCAGTTGCGCATCGATTGGCCCGGTGTTGGCGAGCAGGAAAACGTCAAACTCGGCAATGAGCGCCTACACCTGAGCACCAAGGCGTTGGGCGGGGTTTGGGTCGAGAATCCGATCTGGACCGAGTTGCTCAAACACAGCATCGTTTCGGTCCACCCGTTGGGCGGTTGCGTGATGGGCGAGGATGCGGGGCAGGGCGTGGTCAACCACAAGGGCCAGGTGTTCAGCGGTGTCAGCGGCACTGACGTGTATGCCAGTTTGTACGTGACCGACGGCGCAGTGATTCCGACATCCCTGGCGGTCAATCCGCTGCTGACCATCTCGGCAGTAAGCGAGCGCAACATGGGCCTGCTGGCGGCTGATCGTGGCTGGCAGATCGATTACACGTTGCCTTCAGCGCCGCGCAAACAAGTCGCACCGCCGACCCTCGGCGTGCAGTTCACCGAAACCATGAAGGGCTACTTCTCCAAGGACTTCACCCAGCCTCAGGGCACCGACCTGCCGTTGTATGAAGCAGCAGCCACTCGCGGCGAATCGGAAAACTCGCCCATCGAGTTCACCCTGACCATCACCGCCAACGACCTCAACCGCATGATCAAGGA
This sequence comes from Pseudomonas sp. 10S4, assembly GCF_034344865.1. NCBI lineage: Bacteria > Pseudomonadati > Pseudomonadota > Gammaproteobacteria > Pseudomonadales > Pseudomonadaceae > Pseudomonas > Pseudomonas sp. 10S4. The sequence continues at coordinate 1,208,041 of NZ_CP133774.1, read as the reverse complement.
ACCGGAACACGCCGCCACCCTGGTTGGCACGCTGGATGCGCCGGCCTGTCGCCGCAGCCGCGACTGCCAGCAATGGCGTGTTCAACCTGTTCGAGCAATACGAAGAACAGGTCGGCGTGCGCCACATGAAATACGACATGAAGCTGACCGCCGAGGACGGCCAGGACTATTTCTTCAGCGCCTTCAAAACCGTGCCGGAAGACAACGGCGTGCTGAACATCTGGCACGACACCAGCACGCTGTACGTCACGCTGTATCGCGGGCCGGACAAGACCGGTGCAGTGATCGGTTCCGGGGTGATGCATATTCACCCGACCGATTTCGCCAAGCAAATGACCACCATGAAGGTGCTCAACGCCCGCAACGAGCGCGAGCGCATTGAAGGCCTGGCACGCTTCGGCAAGTTCTTCGCCGGGATTCTCTGGGAGAGTTATGGCGGCGTGTTTGCCGGCGACATCTACTTCAACCCCGACGCACCACCGCGGCTGAAACGACCGCTGGATGCGCCAACTCCGAGCGTGCATTTCTTCCCGACCGAGGACAACGTCGAACTGCGCCTGACCCGTTATCAGGGTGGCACCAAAGGCCCGGTGATGCTGGTGCACGGGCTGGGTGTGGGCTCGAATATTTTCTCCACCGACACCATCCAGACCAACCTGCTGGAGTACCTGTGCAAGCACGAGTACGACGTCTGGTTGCTGGATTTGCGGGTGAGCATCCTGCTGCCGGCGAGCAAGAAGGAATGGAATGGCGACCAGATCGCCGAGTACGACTTCAAGGCTGCCATCGGCCAGATTCAGCAAGCGACCAAGGCCGCCGACGTGCAGTGCGTGGTGCATTGCTACGGCGCGACGACCTTCTTCATGTCGCTGCTGGCCGGGCTGCAAGGTGTGCGGTCAGTGGTTTGCTCGCAGATAGCCGCCGATACCGTCGTGGCCACGGCCACCGGGCTCAAGGCCGGTTTGCACTTGCCGGGGATGCTCGATGCCATCGGGGTCAAATCCCTTACCGCCTACGCCGACAACAAGGAGAACTGGTTCAACAAACTCTACGACAAAGCCCTCAACGGCTACGCCCGGATCGAGGCCCAGGGCTACTGCACCAACCCGGTGTGCCACCGCATCACCTTCATGTACGCGTCGTTGTACCGCCACGACACCCTCAATGAAACCTTGCACGACAACCTGCACGAGCTGTTTGGCGAGTCGAACATGCAGACCTTCGAGCACCTGGCGCTGATCGTGCGCAAAGGTCATCTGGTGAACTTCAAGGGTGAAGACGTTTACATGTCGCACTTCGACCGGTTGAGCATGCCGATCTGCTTTATCAGCGGGGCGGACAACCAGTGCTACCTGCCGGAGAGCACGCTCAGGACCTATGAGCGGGTGTGCAAGGTCCACGGGCCGGAACGCTATAGCCGGCAGGTGGTGCCGGGTTATGGCCATATCGACTGCATGTTCGGCAAGGACGCGGTGGTGGATGTGTACCCGATCATCCTGCAACACCTGGAGAAGACCGCCCTCGGCTAACGCAAATCCCCTGTGGCGAGGGAGCTTTTGTGGCGAGGGGCTTGCCCCGTTGGGTCGCGAAGCGGCCCCAAACCGGTGTATGCGGTCCATCAGGAGAAACCGCATTCGCAGGTTTACGACTGCTTCGCAGCCGAACGGGGGCAAGCCCCTCGCCACAGGTGTGTTACCTCGGGTTTTGGTGACAACAAGGAAATGGATGATATGGACACTTACATCCGCTGGTTTCAACGCTTCATCTGGCTAGGCATCGTGATGAATATGTTCTTCGCGTTGCCGGCCCTGTTCGCCCCGGCGCTGCTGACATCGATGCTCGGCCTGGCGCCGCAACTCTCCGATCCCTGGCTGGAAAACGCTGGCATGTTGCTGGTCGGCATCAGCGTGTTCTACATGCCGTCGGGCTTCAACGCGCCGCGCTTCGTGGTGCATTCCTGGTTGTGCGTGCTGACGCGGCTGATCGCCGTGGCGTTCTGGATTTATCTGATCAACACCAGCAACCAGGCCACGGTATTTGTGCCGATGCTGATGGGGGATTTGAGCTTCTTTCTGATCCTCGGGATTCTGCTGTACCTCGGCACATCGCCGGCCAATCGACCGCTGGCGCTGCTCTGCGACGGCTGGCGGGAATGGCGCGGGGGCTGGGCGCGGCGTTGGCAAAGTCATGGGTTCAAAGTCGGCACGCTGATCGTGGTGCTGCTGCTCGGATTCATCGGCTACGAAACCTGGTATCAGATGCTGCGAGTGGTGCCAGCGCAGAAATATGCCTCCGACGAAGACCACTACAAATACGCCGCCATCGGCCTCGGCATCGAAGCGCGAATCCCGTATTACCTGTTCGCCGTGCTGCCGCAGATGTGCCCGGAGAAACTGCCGAAACCCGGCAGCTACGAAGTCTTCGGCTTCCTCTACGAAAACGGCAAGGACCTGCCCATCGGCATGGCCAAGCGGCAGATCGGCTACCCGACGGTCGAGCCGAACTGCGCCTTGTGCCACACCGGTTCCTACCGGGCGAATGCCAGCGACGTCGCCACAACAGTGGCCACCGCACCGGCCAACACCCTGCAACTGCAAGCGTTCCAGTGGTTCGCCTACGATTGCGCCAGTGATCCGAAATTCACCACCGATGCGGTGATGACGGCGATCAATAGCAAGTTCCAGCTCGGTTTTTTCGAACGGTTGTACAACCGCTACCTGATCATCCCGATGGCCAAGAGCGCGTTGCTCAAACAGAAACAGGCCTACGCCTGGCAAAAACTGCGGCCACCCCAAGGACCGGGGCGTACCGACACCTTCAACCCGACGAAAATGGTGGTGTTCGGCTTCCCGGATGACTCGACCATCGGCACCGTCGACTTGCCGCAAGTCTGGAACCAGAAACCCCGGGAGTCGCTGTACCTGCACTGGGACGGCAACAACAACGACATCCACGAGCGTAACTACGCAGCGGCCATGGCCGTGGGTGCGACGCCGGAATCGGTACTGCCCGAAAGCTTCAACCGCGTGACCAACTGGCTGCTCGGTACCAAGCCACCGGCGTGGCCGTGGGCGCTGGATCAGGCCAAGGTCGCCCAAGGCAAACCGATCTGGGACAAAAACTGCGCCAGTTGCCATGAATTCGGCCGCACCGACACCGGCCAGGTCACCACCAGCATCGATGAACTGGGCACCGATCCTCATCGACTGGACTCGTTCACCACCGGTTTAGTCGACGCCTTCCACGGCTTCAAGAAACCGCCGTTCGACTTCAACGCCTACCGCAAGACCCAGAGCTACAGCAACACCCCCACCGACGGCATCTGGATGCGCGCGCCTTACCTGCACAACGGCTCGGTGCCGACGCTGTGGGATTTGCTGCAACCGCCGGAACAGCGGCCGCAGGTGTTCTTCACCGGTTCCGACGTCTACGACCAACAGAAGGTTGGCTTCGTCACCACGGGTCAAACACCGGGCGGTTTCAAATTCGACACTCGACTTGAAGGCAATCACAACAGCGGCCACCTGTATGGCACGCAACTGTCGGACGTCGATAAACGGGCGCTCATCGAATTCATGAAAACCCTGTGATCCCACTACGGATGGAGGAATGCCAACATGTCACTAGTCGCTCATTGGGAACATGAGTACGACAAGGTCAAGGTTCGCCTGCACGGGTTGTATACACGGCTGGACATGGCCTGGAAAAAACTCATCAGCGACATCGAGCCCGAAGAGTTCGAGGCCATTGTCACGCTGCTGCAACGCGGTCACGATCAGGCGCAATACGTGCTCAAACACGGCGAACTGCCGGACGATGAACCGAGCGTGCCGTGGGAGTTGTCCCACGGTTTGTCGATCCTGCACATCGGCAATGCCACGCCGTTGCCGCAATCGACCGACGAGTTGCAAACCCAAGTGCTCAAGGACGGCAGCTTGCTCGGTTGTCGAAAATGGGAGCTGCTGGACCTGCTGTGGAGCGAGGCGCTGCTGAAGTGGATTGAAAACCTGCGCCATCACGCACCGTTCGCCACCACCCCGGCGCTGATGAAAATGGACAGCGACGTGACCCTGGCGATTGCCGGCGACTGGGGCACCGGGCCGTTCGATACCCACGCTCCGGCGGTGGCAGTGGCCAATCAAATGCAGCTCGCCCAGGCTGATTTCACCATTCACTTGGGGGACGTGTACTACGCCGGCTCGCACTCTCAGGAAGATGTCGATATGGTCGGCTGGCCGATGGGCAAGCACGGTTCGTTCACGCTCAATTCCAACCACGAGATGTACAGCGGCGCCCACGGTTACTTCAAGGAACTGGCCAAGCGTTTTCCGACGCAGCAGGGCACCAGCTATTTCGCGCTGTACAACGACGACTGGCTGGTGATCGGCCTCGACAGCGCCTATGCCTCGGATGCGATGAACCTGTACATGGACGGCACGCTGAACAAGGAACAGATCGCCTGGATGAAAGAGCTGCCCCAGCGCAAAAAGATCATGGTGCTCAGTCATCATCAGGGCTTCGATATTTCCGGGCACAACAAAACCGCGCTGTATCAACCGGTGTGTGATGCGCTGGGACGGGAGCCGGATTACTGGTATTGGGGGCATTTGCACAACGGCATTTGCTATGCGGCCCAGGGCGGGTTGCATGCACGCTGCGCCGGGCATGGGGCGATTCCATACGGCAATGCCAGCGAGCTGGACGGGCATTCGCGGGTGCTGTGGTCGGAAACCCAAAATGCGCAGGATGAAGCGTACCCGGATCGGGTATTGAACGGTTACGTGAAGGTACGGCTGGTGGGGGAGAACATCGAAGAGACGTTTATTGGTGAGGATGGGTCGGTGCGGTGGTCTTCAAAATGATTGGGTGAATGTGAAACCGCTTTCGCGAGCAAGCCCGCTCCCACATTGGATCTGTGTCGTGCACAACATCTGTGAACAACACGGTCAACTGTGGGAGCGGGCTTGCTCGCGAAGCTTTGATGTTAGCCCTGTACCGGCACACCTTTGAGGTAAGGCGCAGGCTCAGCCCCAAGGTTGTTCAGCAGGCGCTCGCTGTACCAATCCACAAAGTTCACCACGCCAAACTCATAGGTTTTGGAGTAAGGCCCAGGCTGGTAAGCGGTGGAGTTGATCCCGCGCTGGTTCTCTTCGGCCAGGCGACGGTCCTGATCGTTGGTGGCATCCCAGACCTGGCGCATGCGCTCCACGTCGTAGTCCACGCCTTCGACGGCGTCCTTGTGCACGACCCACTTGGTGGTGACCATGGTTTCCTGAGCGCTGATCGGCCACACGGTGAACACGATGATGTGGTCGCCCATGCAGTGGTTCCACGAGTGCGGCAGGTGCAGGATGCGCATCGAACCGAGGTCCGGGTTTTGATCCTGCCCATGAGTTTGGCGCAGCCCTGTTTGCCGTCCATGGTCATCGACACGGTGCCCTTGAGCAGCGGCATGCGCACGATACGGTTCCGCAGGCCGAAGCTGGCGTGAGCGTAAGGAATCTTCTCGGCTTCCCAGGCAGCGGCGGAAGCAGCGACGTGGTCCTTGAAGCCCTGGTCGGCGCGCGGGTCGGTGACGTCGTCCCATTCCAGCAGGGTTTTCAGCAGTTCCGGGTGCGACGCGTTGCAGTGGTAGCACTCGCGGTTGTTTTCCAGCACCAGTTTCCAGTTGGCCTTTTCCATCAAGGTGGTGGTAATCGCCACCTTGGTGTTCTCCATGTCGTACGGTTCCATGTAATGGTTCAGCGTCTGCAGGAAGTCATCAATCGCCGGCGGGTTCTCCGACAAGCTGATGAAGATGTAACCGCCGGCAGTCTTCACATTTACAGGTTTGAGGCCGTACTGCTTCATGTCGAAGTCGGCGCCCATTTCGGTGCCGGCGAACAGCAGGCGACCGTCCAGCTCGTAGGTCCACTGGTGGTAATGGCAGACCAGTTTGGCGACTTTGCCTTTTTCACTGGTGCACAGACGCGAGCCGCGGTGGCGGCAGACGTTGTGGAACGCATGCACCACGCCTTCGGCGCCGCGAATCACGATGATCGGGTTCTTGCCGACTTGCAGGGTCAGGTAGTTGCCCTTGGTCGGGATTTCGCAGGTCATGCCGGCGATCAGCCACTCTTTCTGGAAGATCTCCTGCATATCGATATCAAACAGCCGCTCGTCAGAGTAAAACGGCTGCGGCAGCGAGTAAGTGCGCTCGCGTTCTTGCAGCATCTGCGCGGTTGCCTTGCGTGCGGGTTCCAGCGGATCGCCCAGGCTGATTTTTGCGGTGACGTCCATCGATTTGATCCTCAAGGCCATTTCTGTGTGGCCGGCGAAAAGTGGCTGATACGGTTTGCTACGCAAGGTGTAAAGAATCTGTCTTTGTGTGAAGCGAGTGTGGGCCCGGCGCTGCCCAGAACCTTATCCATGGGCGACATGGCCCAATCTGTTCCCGACGCGCAACCCCCGGTAATTGGGGGCTGGTCGCGATAAGTATGTGAATGTCGCAGATAGGTAAATGGGTGGCTCGCGCTATACGCAGAATCGCCAACATAAGGCCGACCATCGGCGGTGGAGAACAGCATGTCCAACAGCTTCCTGAATCCGGTAACCACCCAGACCTGGGCCAATGGTCGACACATCGTCCGTTGCGTCAAAGTCATCCAGGAAACCTGGGACGTGCGCACCTTCTGTTTTATGGCCGATCAGCCAATCCTGTTCTTCTTCAAGCCGGGGCAGTTTGTCACCCTGGAGTTGGAAATCGACGGCGTGCCGATCATGCGCTCCTACACCATTTCCAGCTCACCGTCGGTGCCGTACAGCTTTTCGGTGACGATCAAGCGTGTGCCGGGGGGCAAGGTCTCCAACTGGCTGCACGACACCTTGCATGAAGGCCAGGAGCTGGCGGTGCACGGGCCGGTCGGGCTGTTCAACGCCATGGACTTCACCGCGCCGAAGGTTTTGTACCTCAGCGGCGGCGTTGGTATTACGCCAGTCATGTCGATGGCGCGCTGGTTCTACGACACCAACGGCAACGTCGACATGGTGTTTATCCACAGCGCCCGCTCACCGAAAGACATCATCTACCACCGCGAGCTGGAACACATGGCGTCGCGGATCGACAACTTCAGCCTGCACCTGATCTGCGAGAAGCATGGTCTGGGCGAACCGTGGGCCGGTTATCGCGGTTACCTGAACCACAAGATGCTGGAGCTGATGGCGCCGGACTTCCTGGAACGCGAAGTTTTCTGCTGCGGCCCGACGCCGTACATGAACGCGGTCAAGCGCATGCTCGAAGCGGTCGGCTTCGACATGAGCCGTTATCACGAGGAATCCTTCGGTGCGACGCCACCGGAAGCCCGTGCCGATGCGGTGGAACAAGCCGAAATCGCCGCCGACGCACCAGACATCGACGTGGCGGACCTGCATCAAGTGGAATTCACTGCATCCGGCAAGAGCATTCGCGTGGCGCCGGGTGAGACGGTGCATGCGGCGGCGGCCAAGCTTGGTCTGCTGATTCCGAAGGCGTGCGGGATGGGGATTTGCGGCACGTGCAAGGTGATGAAGCTGGGCGGCGAGGTCGAAATGGATCACAACGGCGGGATTACCGAGGAAGACGAGGCCGAAGGGTTTATTTTGTCGTGCTGCAGCGTGCCGAAGGGCGATGTGCGGATTGAGTTCTAACGCACTGCGCAAAACCTAATGTGGGAGCGGGCTTGCTCGCGAAGGCGTCGGATCAGTCAACATTGATGTCGAATGACACGCCGCCTTCGCGAGCAAGCCCGCTCCCACATGGGTCGGTGTTTTCAGTCGACAAACAGGTCCGGCATCAGTTTGTCGGTTGAGCCCGGTTCAAACCGATAGCCTTCAAAATCCGTCACCCCATTTTCTCCGAGAATCTCTTCATCGATCAGCAACCGCCCGGTAATGCTGCGACCGCTGCTGCTCAGAATCGCGTAAGCAGCATCCGCCATGATCGCCGGCGTTCGTGCGTGTTTGAAGGATTCCCGCGAACCGAGCTGAAATTCGATGGCAGCGGTGGCGATCATGGTCTGCGGCCACAGCGAGTTGACGCTGATGCCGTAACTGGCGAATTCCTCACTCATGCCCAGGGTCAGCATGCTCATGCCGTACTTGGTCACGGTGTAAGGGCTGTATTGCGCGAACCATTTGCTCGCCAGGTTCAACGGTGGGGAAATGCTGAGAATGTGTCCGCTGCTTTTCTTCAGATAGGGCAGGGCAGCCTGGCTGCAGAGCAATACCGCGCGGGTGTTGATCTGATGCATCAGGTCGAAGCGCTTAAGCTCGACGTGCTGAACACCCGTCAACTTGATCGCCCCGGCATTGTTGATCAGTGCATCAATCCCGCCGAAATGCTCATTGGCCCGGGCCAGCGCCTCACGCACCGCCACTTCATCGCGCACATCCACCTGTAACGCCAACGCCTTGCCACCCGCCGCCTCGACTTCCTTGGCCACGCTGAAAATCGTGCCCGGCAACTTGGGATGCGGCTCGGCGCTCTTGGCGGCAATCACAATATTGGCCCCATCCCGCGCGGCCCTCAGTGCGATCTCGCGACCAATGCCCCGGCTGGCGCCGGTGATGAACAGGGTTTTGCCTTGTAAGGACATGCGTGCGCTCCTGATTATTATTGTCTGAGCAGATGGAACGGCTCGCCAGACAATGTAGACGAAGTCTTCAGGTGTACGCGGTCACTGTGGCGAGGGAGCTTGCTCCCGCTGGGCTGCGAAGCGGCCCCAACTACTGAGAATGCGGTCTGTCAGGCAGACCGCATTGGCTGGTTTTACGACGGCTGCGCCGCCGAGCGGGACGGTGCGACGTTTCGACAAGCTCTCTCGCCACAGGGGGCAGGTTGCTCTTAGCGGGACATGACTTCGCGGATATCCGCCGCCAATTCCCGCACGCGCTCTTCTTCGGTGTCCCACGAGCACATGAAGCGTGCGCCGCCGTTGCCGATGAAGGTGTAGAAGCGCCAGCCCTTGGCGGTCAGTGCGGCGATGGCCGGCTCCGAGAGTTGCAAGAACACGCCGTTGGCTTGTACCGGGAACATCAGTTCCACGCCTGGGATGTCGCTGACCAGTTCCGCCAGCAGTTGCGCGCAATGGTTGGCGTGTTTGGCGTATTTGAGCCAGGCGTCGTTTTCCAGGATGCCGACCCACGGGGCGGACAGGAAGCGCATTTTCGAAGCCAGTTGCCCGGCCTGTTTGCAGCGGTAGTCGAAGTCTTCAGCCAGTTTGTGGTTGAAGAACAGAATCGCCTCTCCCACCGCCATGCCGTTTTTCGTGCCGCCGAAGCACAGTACGTCGACGCCGGCCTTCCAGGTCAGGTCGGCCGGGGAGCAGCCGAGGAATGCGCAGGCGTTGGAGAATCGTGCGCCGTCCATGTGCAGGTTCAGGCCGAGCTCTTTGCAGGTGGCGCTGATGGCGCGGATTTCTTCCGGGGTGTAGACGCTGCCGACTTCAGTGGCTTGGGTCAGGGTCACGACGCGGGGTTTGGGGTAGTGAATGTCCTGGCGCTTGAGCGCGACTTCGCGGATCGATTCCGGGGTCAGCTTGCCGTTTTCGGTGCGTGCGACCAGCAGTTTGGAACCGTTGGAAAAGAATTCCGGCGCGCCGCATTCGTCGGTTTCGACGTGGGCGGTTTCCGAGCAGATCACGCTGTGGTAACTCTGGCACAGCGACGACAGGGCCAGCGAGTTGGCTGCGGTGCCGTTGAAGGCGAAGAACACTTCGCAGTCGGTTTCAAACAGTTTGCGGAAATCGTCGGATGCGCGGGCGGTCCACTCGTCGTCGCCGTAAGCGCGTTGGTGGCCGTGGTTGGCCTGTTCCATGGCCGCCCAGGCTTCAGGGCAGATACCGGAATAGTTGTCGCTGGCAAATTGTTGGCTCTTATCGGTCATGGCCTGATTCCGTGTTCAAAACCCCTATGGTGAAGGGTTTTGTGGTCAATGATGGTGCGCACTTTACCGAAGATCGTCCGGAGAGCACACGCGATGATGCTGTCAGAAAATTACACAATTGACGGGCAATTATGCACATGACGCAACGGGACGGCGCGCTGGATCTGCTCAAGTGGCTGGCGCTGCTGAGCATGGTGCTCGATCACCTGCGATATGTCGGTTACTCCCTCGATTTTCTGTATGTGCCGGGCAGGTTGGCGTTTCCCTGGTTCTGTCTGGCGATGGCGGCGAATCTGGCGCGCATGCGTGCGGTAACGACTGACGGTCAGTGGCGCTATCTGGGTTGGTTGATGCTGTTTAGTGCGATTAGTGAAATTCCCTATCGGTTGTTCATTCCTGATCCCGACACGTTGAACGTGCTGCCGACGTTGGCGCTGGGCCTGTTGGTGGCGCGGGGCTGGCAAAGTCCGACGCTTCAATCGCGACTGCTGGCGGTCGCTTGCGTGTTGCTCGCGGTGCTGTTCCCGGAGCGACTGATGTTCGGTTTCTTCGGCGTGCTGTTGCCGTTGACGATGCTGCTGGTGATCCGCCGGCCGTGGTATTTCAGCCTGTTGCCGGGGTTGGTGTGTCTGGCGGCGAATCAGTGGCAGGTGCTATATGAGGCGGCGCAGTTGGGCAACAGTGTGGCGATCTTCGGGATCGCCGCTTGTCTGATCGCGCCACTGGCCGGCGTACTTCTGTTGCGTCACGCCGGGCGCCTCAAGCCGCCGCCGATGCGCCGCTGGGCGTATGTGCTCTACCCCGCGCATTTCCTCGCACTGTTGGCCTTGCGCCAACTCATCGCCTGACACATTCCCTGTGGGAGCGGGCTTGCTCGCGAATGCGGTTTGTCATCCACCAACGATGTTGACTGACCTGACGCATTCGCGAGCAAGCCCGCTCCCACAGGGGATCTCAGCTGATTCGATGACCGTGTTCGGCCAGCCATTTCAGCCCATGTCGTAAACGCACCTTTGCGTGGCGTCCATAGGCATTTGACCTGTCTGCGCCGGTCATACCATCGCATCCAAAGGGCACTGCCGAAAGGTACGTGCCTCACCGAGACGAAAGGCGCACAAGCCGCCGCTGGGAGAGACGCGATGTTCAGCAAGCAAGACCAGATCAAGGGCTACGACGATGCACTGCTGGCGGCGATGAATGCCGAGGAGCAACGCCAGGAAGATCACATCGAACTGATCGCGTCAGAGAACTACACCAGCAAACGCGTCATGGAAGCGCAAGGCAGTGGCCTGACCAACAAATACGCCGAAGGTTATCCGGGCAAGCGCTACTACGGTGGCTGCGAGCACGTCGACAAGGTTGAAGCCCTGGCCATCGAGCGCGCCAAGCAACTGTTCGGCGCCGATTACGCCAACGTCCAGCCGCACTCCGGCAGCCAGGCGAACGCCGCGGTTTATCTGGCCCTGTTGAACGCAGGCGACACCGTGCTGGGCATGAGCCTGGCCCACGGCGGTCACCTGACCCACGGCGCCAAAGTCAGTTTCTCCGGCAAGCTCTATAACGCCGTTCAGTACGGCATCGACACCAACACCGGCCTGATCGACTACGACGAAGTCGAGCGCCTGGCGGTCGAGCACAAGCCGAAAATGATCATCGCCGGGTTCTCGGCCTATTCGAAGACTCTGGACTTCCCGCGCTTCCGTCAGATCGCTGACAAGGTTGGCGCGTACTTCTTCGTCGACATGGCTCACGTCGCCGGTCTGGTCGCTGCCGGCCTGTACCCGAACCCGCTGCCGTACGCCGATGTGGTCACCACCACCACCCACAAAACCCTGCGCGGTCCACGTGGTGGCCTGATCCTGGCCAAGGCCAACGAAGAACTGGAAAAGAAATTCAACTCCGCCGTGTTCCCCGGTGGTCAGGGCGGCCCGCTGATGCACGTGATCGCCGGTAAGGCGGTGTGCTTCAAGGAAGCTTTGGAGCCTGGTTTCAAGGCTTACCAACAACAAGTGATCGACAACGCCCAGGCCATGGCCGGCGTGTTTATCAAACGCGGCTACGATGTAGTGTCCGGCGGCACTGACAACCACCTGTTCCTGGTCAGCCTGATTCGTCAGGGCCTCACCGGTAAAGAAGCGGACGCTGCCCTCGGTCGCGCCCACATCACCGTGAACAAGAACGCTGTGCCGAACGATCCACAGTCGCCGTTCGTGACCTCGGGCCTGCGCATTGGCACCCCGGCGGTGACCACTCGCGGCTTCAAGGTTACCCAGTGCGTGACGCTGGCCGGCTGGATCTGCGACATCCTCGACAACCTCGGCGATGCCGATGTCGAGGCGAATGTCGCGCAGCAAGTGGCAGCCCTGTGCGCGGACTTCCCGGTTTATCGCTGAGCGCGGTTTTGGAGTAAATGACTATGCAACGCTATTCGGGCTTCGGCCTCTTCAAACACTCCCTCAGCCATCACGAAAACTGGCAGAAAATGTGGCGCACGCCGACCCCTAAAAAGGTCTATGACGTGGTCATCGTCGGCGGTGGCGGGCATGGTCTGGCGACCGCCTACTACCTCGCCAAGGAGCACGGCATCACCAACGTGGCCGTGGTCGAGAAAGGCTGGCTGGGCGGCGGTAATACCGCGCGCAACACCACCATTGTTCGCTCCAACTACCTGTGGGACGAGTCGGCGCACCTGTACGAACACGCGATGAAACTGTGGGAAGGCCTGTCCCAGGACCTGAACTACAACGTGATGTTCTCCCAGCGTGGCGTTTACAACCTGTGCCACACCCTGCAAGACATTCGTGATTCCGAGCGTCGGGTCAGCGCCAACCGCCTCAACGGCGTCGATGGCGAACTGCTCGATGCCAAGCAAGTGGCCGACGAGATTCCGTACCTCGACTGCTCCAGGAACACCCGCTACCCGGTGCTGGGCGCAACCGTTCAGCGCCGTGGCGGCGTGGCTTCGTCACGATGCCGTGGCCTGGGGCTTTGCCCGTGCCGCCGACGCCTTGGGCGTGGACTTGATCCAGCAGACCGAAGTGATCGGTTTCCGCAAGGAAAACGGCGTGTGCATCGGTGTTGAAACCAACAAGGGTTTCATCGGCGCCAAGCGCGTCGGCGTAGTGACCGCCGGTAACTCCGGGCACATGGCCAAACTTGCCGGTTTCCGCCTGCCGATCGAATCCCACCCGCTGCAAGCGCTGGTGTCCGAGCCGATCAAGCCGATTATCGACAGCGTGATCATGTCCAACGCCGTGCACGGTTATATCAGCCAGTCCGACAAGGGCGACCTGGTGATCGGCGCCGGCATCGACGGCTACAACGGTTACGGCCAGCGCGGTTCGTACCCGGTGATCGAGCACACCATCCAGGCCATCGTCGAGATGTTCCCGGTGCTGTCCCGCGTACGTATGAACCGTCAGTGGGGCGGCATCGTCGACACCACCCCGGATGCATGCCCGATCATCTCGAAAACCCCGGTACCGAACATGTTCTTCAACTGCGGTTGGGGCACCGGCGGCTTCAAGGCAACACCTGGCTCGGGCAACGTATTTGCCGCGAGCCTGGCCAAGGGTGAAATGCACCCATTGGCTGCACCTTTCTCCATCGACCGTTTCCACAACGGTGCGTTGATCGATGAACACGGCGCTGCTGCGGTTGCCCACTAACAGGAGAAATCCCCATGTTGCATATCTTCTGTCCTCACTGCGGCGAACTGCGCTCCGAAGAGGAATTCCACGCATCCGGTCAGGCGCACATCCCGCGTCCACTGGATCCGACTACCTGCACCGACGAGGAGTGGGGCGACTACATGTTCTTCCGCGATAACCCTCGCGGTCTGCACCACGAACTGTGGATTCACGCCGCCGGTTGCCGTCAGTACTTCAACGCGACCCGCGACACCGTGACCTACGAGATTCTCGAAACCTACAAGATCGGCACCAAGCCACAATTCACCGACAAGACCGACAGCCCGAAAGCGGCCGCCACGGCTCTGGGAGAGAAGGTATGAGCCAGATCAATCGCCTGTCCAACGGCGGACGGATCGACCGCAACAAAGTGCTGAGCTTCACCTTCAACGGCCAGATCTACAAAGGCTTTGAAGGCGATTCCCTGGCTGCAGCCTTGCTGGCCAACGGTGTCGACATCATCGGTCGCAGCTTCAAGTATTCCCGGCCACGCGGTCATCTTCGCCGCCGGTGCCGAAGAGCCGAACGCGGTGCTGCAGATCGGCGCCACCGAAGCTACGCAAATCCCGAACGTGCGCGCCACGCAACAAGCGCTGTACCAAGGTTTGGTCGCCACCAGCACCAACGGCTGGCCGAGCGTGAACAACGACATGATGGGGATTCTCGGCAAGGTCGGCGGCAAGCTGATGCCGCCGGGCTTCTACTACAAAACCTTCATGTACCCGCAATCGTTCTGGATGACTTACGAGAAGTACATTCGTAAGGCTGCCGGTCTTGGCCGCTCGCCGACCGAGAACGATCCGGACACCTACGACTACATGAACCAGCACTGTGACGTGCTGATCGTCGGCGCCGGCCCTGCTGGCCTGGCCGCTGCATTGGCCGCTGCGCGCAGCGGTGCTCGTGTAATCCTGGCCGATGAGCAGGAAGAGTTCGGCGGCAGCCTGCTCGATTCCCGCGAAAGCCTCGACGGCAAAGCGGCGACCGAATGGGTTGCCAGCGTCATCGCGGAACTGAAAGACACCCCGGACGTGCTGCTGTTGCCGCGCGCCACCGTCAACGGTTACCACGACCATAACTTCCTGACCATTCACGAACGCCTGACTGATCACCTCGGCGACCGCGCTCCGATTGGCCAGGTCCGTCAGCGTATTCACCGGGTTCGCGCCAAACGCGTAGTACTGGCGACCGGCGCTTGCGAGCGTCCACTGGTTTACGGCAACAACGACGTGCCGGGCAACATGCTCGCCGGCGCTGTGTCGACTTACGTTCGTCGTTACGGCGTGGCACCGGGCAAGAAACTGGTGCTGTCGACCAACAACGACCACGCCTACCGCGTTGCATTGGATTGGCTCGACGCCAGCCTGCAAGTGGTGGCCATCGCCGATGCCCGCAGCAACCCGCGCGGTGCGTTGGTTGAAGAGGCACGCGCCAAAGGCATCCGCATCCTGACCGGCAGCGCCGTGATCGAAGCCCGTGGCAGCAAGCACGTTACCGCGGCTCGCGTGGCGGCGATTGATGTCAAAGCCCACGCTGTGACCAGTCCTGGCGAATGGCTGGATTGCGATCTGGTTGCCACCTCCGGTGGTTACAGCCCGGTGGTCCACTTGGCTTCGCACCTGGGCGGCAAGCCGACCTGGCGTGAAGACATCCTCGGTTTCGTACCGGGCGAAGCACCGCAGAAACGCGTGTGCGTCGGTGGCATCAACGGTGTCTATGGTCTCGGCGATTCCCTGGCCGATGGTTTTGAAGGGGGCGCTCGCGCTGCCAGCGAAGCCGGTTTCAGTGTGGTCGAGGGCGTACTGCCCAAAGCCCTGACTCGTCATGAAGAGCCGACTCTGGCGCTGTTCCAGGTGCCGCACGAAAAAGCGACCGCACGGGCGCCGAAGCAATTCGTCGACCTGCAAAACGACGTCACCGCCGCCGCCATCGAACTGGCGACCCGCGAAGGTTTCGAGTCGGTCGAGCACGTCAAACGCTACACCGCGCTGGGCTTCGGCACCGATCAGGGCAAGCTCGGCAACGTCAACGGTCTGGCCATCGCCGCCCGTTCGTTGAACGTGACCATCCCGCAGATGGGCACCACGATGTTCCGCCCGAACTACACGCCGGTGACTTTCGGCGCTGTGGCCGGTCGTCACTGTGGGCACATCTTCGAACCAGTACGTTTCACCGCGCTGCATCACTGGCACGTGAAGAACGGTGCTGAATTCGAAGACGTCGGTCAGTGGAAACGTCCGTGGTACTTCCCGAAAAACGGCGAAGACCTGCACGCCGCGATCAAGCGCGAATGCAAAGCCGTGCGCGACAGCGTCGGCCTGCTGGACGCGTCGACCCTCGGCAAGATCGACATTCAAGGCCCGGATGCGCGGGAGTTCCTGAACCGCATCTACACCAACGCCTGGACCAAGCTCGACGTGGGCAAAGCCCGCTACGGCCTGATGTGCAAAGAAGACGGCATGGTGTTCGACGACGGCGTAACCGCATGTCTCGCCGACAACCATTTCGTGATGACCACCACCACCGGCGGCGCTGCACGCGTGCTGCAATGGCTGGAAATCTACCAACAGACTGAATGGCCAGACCTGAAGGTGTACTTCACTTCCGTGACGGATCACTGGGCAACCATGACCCTGTCCGGGCCGAACAGCCGCAAGCTGCTCAGCGAAGTTACCGACATTGATCTGAGCAACGAAGCGTTCCCGTTCATGACCTGGAAAGAAGGCCTGGTGGGCGGTGTGCCGGCGCGGGTGTTCCGGATTTCGTTTACCGGTGAGCTGTCGTACGAAGTCAACGTGCAAGCCGACTACGCCATGGGCGTGCTCGAGAAAATCGTCGCGGCTGGCAAGCAGTACAACCTGACTCCGTACGGCACTGAAACCATGCACGTACTGCGGGCGGAGAAGGGTTTCATCATCGTCGGCCAGGACACTGACGGCTCGATGACCCCTGACGACCTGAACATGGGTTGGTGTGTCGGTCGCACCAAACCGTTCTCGTGGATCGGCCAGCGTGGCATGAACCGCGAAGACTGCGTGCGTGATCAACGTAAACAGTTGGTGGGCCTGAAGCCGATCGATCCGACCAAATGGCTGCCGGAAGGGGCGCAACTGGTGTTCAACACCAAGCAAACCATCCCGATGACCATGGTTGGTCACGTGACCTCCAGCTACGCGCACAACTCCCTCGGCTATTCGTTTGCCATGGGTGTGGTGAAGGGCGGCTTGAAACGCATCGGTGAGCGGGTGTTCGCACCGCTGGCCGACGGTAGCGTGATCGAGGCGGAGATTGTTTCTTCGGTGTTCTTCGATCCGAAGGGTGATCGCCAGAACATCTAATGGCCTCGAGTCCTGTGGGCGGGCGGTTGCACCGAGTCGTCTGAGCGATTCGCGAGCAAGCCCGCTCCCACAGGGGAACGCGGTCAAATGTGGGAGCGGGCTTGCTCGCGAAGGCGTCAGTCCAGCCACCACAGGGGCCGGAACCAACAGAATTGATAAAGGTGCTTTATGACCGCAGCCAATGTTTACCAACAACGCCCAACCACCGGGGCCAAGGCCGAGTCGTCGCTGCATCATGCCGACCTCGCCAACCTGGTGGGCAAGGGTCGCAAAAACGCCGGCGTGATCGTGCGTGAGAAAAACTCCTCGGCCACCTGACCATCCGAGGCGATGGCCACGATGCCGCGTTCAGCGCTGGCGTGCACAAGGCCTTGGGCATCGAGTTGCCGGGCGCCCTGACCGTCATCGTCAAAGGCGAAACCAGCCTGCAATGGATGGGGCCGGACGAGTGGCTGCTGATCGTGCCGAGCGGTGAAGAATTCGCCGCCGAGCAAAAACTCCGTGAAGCGCTGGGCGACCTGCACATTCAGATCGTCAACGTCAGCGGCGGCCAGCAGATCCTCGAACTGAGCGGCCCGAATGTGCGCCAGGTGCTGATGAAATCCACCAGCTACGACGTACACCCCAACAGCTTCCCGGTGGGCAAGGCTGTTGGCACCGTGTTTGCCAAGTCGCAACTGGTGATCCGCCACACCGCCGAAGACACCTGGGAACTGCTGATTCGTCGCAGCTTCTCGGATTACTGGTGGTTGTGGTTGCAGGATGCGGCGGCTGAATACGGGCTTAGCGTTCAGGCCTGATGGATGATCGTTCCCACCTGTGGCGAGGGGGCTTGCCCCGTTGGGCTGCGCAGCAGCCCCAAATCCTCAAGACGCGGTTTGACTGACACACCGCGTTTGCCGGTTTTACGACTGCTTCGCAGCCGAACGGGGGCAAGCCCCCTCGCCACAGGTCTTCGCAGTCGCGTAGGTATTTTCGAACAGGAGTCACCGCACTATGAGCCGCGCCCCAGACACATGGATTCTGACCGCCGACTGCCCAAGCGTCCTCGGCACCGTGGATGCGGTGACCCGCTTTCTGTTCGAGCAGGGCTGCTACGTCACCGAGCATCATTCCTTCGATGACCGACTCTCGGGCCGTTTCTTCATTCGCGTGGAATTCCGCCAGCCCGACGGCTTCGACGAACTCGCCTTCCGCGCCGGCCTGGCAGAGCGTGGCCAGGCCTTCGGCATGATCTTCGAACTCACCGCGCCGAACTATCGGCCAAAAGTGGTGATCATGGTCTCCAAGGCCGATCACTGCCTCAACGATTTGCTCTACCGCCAGCGCATCGGTCAATTGTCGATGGACGTGGCCGCCGTGGTCTCCAACCACCCGGACCTCAAACCGTTGGCCGACTGGCACCAGATTCCGTACTACCACTTCCCGCTCGACCCGAACGACAAACCGTCGCAAGAGCGTCAGGTGTGGCAGGTGATCGAAGAGTCCGGCGCCGAACTGGTGATCCTTGCCCGTTACATGCAGGTCCTGTCGCCGGAACTGTGCCGCAAACTCGACGGCAAGGCGATCAACATTCACCACTCCCTGCTGCCGGGTTTCAAGGGCGCCAAGCCGTATCACCAGGCCTACAACAAAGGCGTGAAACTGGTCGGCGCGACGGCGCACTACATCAACAACGACCTGGACGAAGGCCCGATCATCGCCCAAGGCGTGGAAGCGGTGGACCACAGCCATTACCCGGAAGATTTGATCGCCAAGGGGCGGGATATCGAAGGCCTGACCCTGGCCCGAGCGGTTGGTTATCACATTGAACGACGAGTGTTTTTGAACGCCAATCGCACGGTCGTTCTTTAGGACGCCTTCGCGAGCAAGCCCGCTCCCACAGGGGATTTGTGTCTGCCCACAAATCTCGGGTACACCGCAAAACCAATGTGGGAGCGGGCTTGCTCGCGAAGAGGCCATAACAAACAACAAAAGACACAAGCACTAACCCGAGCAATCAACGCGCCGCCGCTCCATGGCGACGCGACCGCTACATAAAAACAACAGCGAGGTGAAAGCATGTCTGGCAATCGTGGTGTGGTGTATCTCGGCAATGGCAAGGTCGAAATACAGAAAATCGACTATCCGAAAATGCAGGACCCGCGCGGCAGGAAGATTAATCACGCTGTCATCCTGCGTGTGGTGTCCACCAACATCTGTGGTTCCGATCAGCACATGGTGCGCGGTCGTACCACGGCTCAAACCGGCCTGGTGCTGGGGCATGAAATCACTGGTGAAGTGATTGAGAAGGGCAGCGACGTCGAAAACCTGCAAATCGGCGACCTGGTGTCCGTACCGTTCAACGTCGCTTGCGGGCGCTGCCGTTCCTGCAAAGAGATGCACACCGGTGTTTGCTTGAGCGTTAACCCGGCCCGTCCCGGCGGTGCTTACGGTTATGTCGACATGGGTGACTGGACCGGCGGCCAGGCTGAATACGCGATGGTGCCGTACGCTGACTTCAACCTGCTGAAACTTCCGGATCGCGATCGCGCGATGGAAAAAATCCGCGACCTGACTTGCCTCTCCGACATCCTGCCGACCGGTTACCACGGCGCCGTGACGGCTGGCGTTGGTCCAGGCAGCACCGTGTACATCGCCGGTGCCGGCCCGGTCAGGTCTGGCGGCTGCCGCTTCGGCTCGCCTGCTGGGCGCGGCGGTGGTGATCATCGGTGACGTCAACACCGTACGCCTGGCGCATGCCAAGGCTCAGGGTTTCGAAATCGCTGACCTGTCCCTCGACACTCCGCTGCACGAACAAATCGCTGCATTGCTGGGCGAGCCAGAAGTGGATTGCGCCGTCGACGCCGTAGGCTTCGAAGCGCGCGGTCACGGTCATGACGGCGTGAAACACGAGGCACCGGCTACCGTGCTCAACTCGCTGATGGGCGTGGTTCGCGTGGCGGGCAAAATCGGTATTCCGGGCCTGTACGTGACTGAAGATCCGGGTGCTGTGGACGCTGCCGCGAAAATGGGCAGCCTGAGCATTCGCTTTGGTCTGGGCTGGGCCAAATCCCACAGCTTCCACACCGGCCAGACGCCTGTGATGAAGTACAACCGCCAACTGATGCAGGCAATCATGTGGGACCGTATCCACATTGCCGACATCGTTGGCGTGGAAGTCATCAGCCTGGATGACGCACCACGTGGCTACGGCGAGTTCGATGCCGGCGTACCGAAGAAGTTTGTGATCGATCCGCACAAGCTGTTCAGCGCGGCGTAAGGCTTCACGCAATGCAAAACGGCGACCCTCGGGTCGCCGTTTTTTATTGGTAGAACACAAACCCTGTGGCGAGGGAGCTTGCTCCCGCTGGGTTGCGAAGCAACCCCAAAACCACACACCGCTTTGTTTCAGGCTGAACGTGTCTGGTGGTTTTACGACTGCTGCGCAGCCGAGCGGGAGCGAGCTCCCTCGCCACAAAAGCTCATCGGTACTTTCAGAGTGCCGCCAACGCCCCCTGATACAACACCGGCCCCGTCGGTTGCCCGGTCGGCGAACCACCCTTCGGCTCCAGGCTCACCGCCAACGCAATCGGCTTGCCGATCAGCGCCTTCTGCGCCTCGCTCAGCTCAACCTTGCCCTTGCCGCCCGCCGGAATCACCCCCAGGGAAATCGGCTTGCCGTTCGCCGGTATCGCCCACAGTTCCAGGCTGCGTCCCGGATCAACTGCCGCCAACGTCAACGGCTCAACTTGCAGGTAATTCTCGTGCGCTTGTACCTTGAGCGCCGGTTGCGCATCGGCCGTCAGCAGGGTCGCGCTGTAACGTGCTTCATCACGGTTATAAAGCACGCTCAGGAACATAATCACCGCCAGTGAACACACCGCGACCGTGACCCGCATCCAGTTCCAGAACGAACGCTTCTCTGGCACGTGCAGTTCTTGCGGATCGATGCGTGCGGTGATGCCTTGCCACACGCGATCCGGCACCGGTTGTTCAGGTAATGCTTCGGTCAGGCTGGTGAGGCTGTCCTGCCAGTTCGCCAGTTCCGCACGCAGAGCGGCGTCCTCCAGCAACAACTGTTCAAAACGCCGGCGAGCCGCAGCAGGCATCAAGCCGATGGCGTAATCGGCGGCAAGGGCGCGGCGCAAGGTCGGGGTTTGATAGTTCATGATTCCAGGCACCTGCGCAGGCGCTCCATACCGCGGCGGATCCAGGATTTGACCGAGCCCAGCGGCGCGGCCAGGTGTTCGGCCAGTTCAGCGCAGGACAGCCCCTGAAAATAGGCGACGGTGATCGATTGGCGCTGCATGCCTTCGAGGCTTTCCAGGCACTGGTTCAGGGCCTTGGCTTCGCGGGCGCGGTTTAACAATTCATGGGCCGAAGGGCTTTCATCCTCCAGGGCCTGTTCTTCAAGATCGGTCAGCGGCCGGTCGCGGTGTTTGCGCAATTGGTCGATGGCTTGATTGCGGGTGATGTTGATCATCCAGGTCAGCGGTGCCGACAGGTGCGATTCATAGCGCGAGGCGTTGTTCCAGATCCGTACGAAGCTTTCCTGCAGCACCTCTTCGGCCAGGTCATGCCGACCCATGAAACGCAGGGCGACACCGTGCAAGCGCGGGCCGACGCTGCGGTAAAGCGTCTCGAACGCGCGGCGGTCACCCAATGAACACTGGGCCAGAAGCTGCCTGAGCTGATCGGTGTCGGCGATGGAAATAACGGTTCTCCGGGCAATCGAGATAGCGGTGGTTGGCTGCGAGCGGTGCCGGTTGCAGGCAGAGGTTAGTTCACGGCGCGCAGTTGTTCCATTCACGGGCGGATACCTCAGGAAAACGCCGACCCCGATGCGCGGGGTCGGCGAGCACTGCTCAACCTTTGGGCATCAGCACTTTGTCGATGACCTGAATTACCCCGTTGGACTGGTTCACGTCATAGGTGGTGATGTCGGCGACGTCGCCTTTTTCATCCTTGATCACGATGTTGTGCGGGCCATTCATCATCGCCCACAGCTTGCCGCCGGCGACGGTGGTGAGTTCGGCGGTGCCGCCGCCGGCCTTGATCTTCTCGGCCAGGGTCATCATGTCGAGCTTACCGGCGACCACGTGATAGGTGAGGATGTGGGTCAGGGTCGCTTTGTTGGCTGGTTTGAGCAGGGTATCGACAGTGCCGGCGGGCAGGGCGGTAAACGCTGAGTTGACCGGGGCGAACACGGTGAACGGGCCTTTGCCTTTGAGGGTGTCGACCAGGCCGGCGGCTTTGACTGCGGCCACCAGGGTGGTGTGGTCGGCGGAATTCACGGCGTTATCGATGATGTCTTTGCTAGGCATCATGGCTTGGCCGCCAACCATTACGCTGTCATGACTCATGCTCGCCGCTTGCACGCTGTTCAGGGCGAATCCGCCGCCAAGGGCCAGGGTCAGCAGGCTGGCAATCAACGGGGTTTTGATCGAAGTGCGTTTCATGGGGGTGATCCTTGTGGGGGAGAATCGGCCAGGAGTGTCTGTCCGTGCTTGATATACGCAGGGGCGGCTAGACTGGATGCAGCACAACGGAATTCTTTTCTGACTGTGGTCAATTGTGGCGAGGGGGCTTGCC
The DNA here is from genome assembly GCF_034344865.1 of Pseudomonas sp. 10S4. NCBI lineage: Bacteria > Pseudomonadati > Pseudomonadota > Gammaproteobacteria > Pseudomonadales > Pseudomonadaceae > Pseudomonas > Pseudomonas sp. 10S4. The sequence goes on along the minus strand of NZ_CP133774.1, from coordinate 1,185,539 downwards.
CCCGTTGGGTCGCGAAGCGGCCCCCGCATTTTCCAGGCTGATCGCATTCAACGGGCCGACGACTGCTTCGCAGCCGAACGGGGGCAAGCCCCCTCGCCACATAAAGCCCGCTCCTACAGGGGACAGGGAACAATCCTCTGGGGTGCCAGTCCAACACACAGTTTTTCGCCGTCCATGGGTGGGCGGTTTTATGCCTAAAGAGGTTGTCTCGATGAAGATTTCACGCGGTTTTGCACTGGCTTCGCTCATGACCCTGGCCGCCAGCCCGGTCTTCGCAGCATTCAGCCTGGACGATGTGACCAAAGCGGCTTCGAGCATGCAGGGCGGCGATGCGGCCACTAATGCCGCGCCGACCTCGCAAACAGCGGGCCTGCTCGGTGCGCTGACTTCGCAACTGAACGTCACCCCGCAACAAGCCGTCGGCGGCACCGGGGCAATGCTGGGGCTGGCGAAGAATCAACTGAGCTCCACCGATTACTCGCAACTGGCCAAAGACGTGCCGGGGTTGGACAAACTGTCCGGCGGCGGTCAGATGGGGGCGTTGGCCGGGATGCTCGGTTCGTCCGGTAAATCGGCCGGTCTGGAAAATGCCTTGGGCAATGTAAAAAGCACCAGCGACATGAACAGCGCGTTTGGCGCCCTGGGCATGGACAGCGGGATGGTCGGCAAATTTGCCCCGGTGATCCTCCAGTACCTCGGTGGCCAAGGCGTTGGCGGTCCACTGCTGAAAAGCCTGGGCGGGATCTGGGGCGCTGGCAGCTGATTCAGCGGCTCTCGGCGCGCAACGCGTCGATGCGCTGATCCTTTTCGATCCAGAGCTGGTTGACCCAGTTCTGGATCGTTTCGCGAAACACCGGATCGTTTTCGTAATCCCCCTGCCACAACGCCGGGTCCAGTTCGCGGGTCTGGATATCGATGATGACCTTCGGCACATTGCCGCTGATCAAATCCCAAAACCCCGGAATCCGTTGCTGCGGATACACCATCGTCACATCCAGAATGGCGTCCAGCTGTTCGCCCATCGCCGCCAGTACAAACGCCACACCGCCGGCCTTCGGCTTGAGCAGGTGCCTGAACGGTGATTGCTGCTGAGCGCTTTTTGCCGCGGTAAACCGTGTGCCTTCCAGATAATTCACCACCGTTACCGGCTGGCGTTTGTACAGCTCGCACGCGGCTTTGGTGATCTCCAGATCCTTGCCGGCCAGTTCAGGGTTCTTCGCCAGAAACGCCTTGGTGTAACGCTTCATGAACGGATAATCCAGCGCCCACCAGGCCAGGCCCAGGAACGGCACCCAGATCAATTCTCTCTTGAGGAAGAATTTGAAGAACGGCGTGCGCCGGTTCAGGGTCTGGATCAGCGCTGGGATGTCGACCCAGGATTGGTGGTTGCTGATCACCAGATAAGACGTATCGCCACGCAGGTCATCGCCACCGCGAATGTCCCATTGGGTTGGGATGCACAGCCGGAAGATCAGCTTGTCGATTTCGGCCCAGGTTTCGGCGATCCACATCACCGACCATGAGGCGTAGTCGCGATAACGGCCGGGCAGGACCAGTTTGAGCAGGGCAAACACCATCAGCGGGCCGAACAGGACCAGGGTGTTGAGTAACAGCAGCAGGGTAACGAAACAGCCGGTGAGCAGGCGGCGCATAAGTAACTCTTGGACGAATTTTGGCGCGCCATGATAAGCAGCTTCGGGCGGCAGGCCAAATCGGGGGTGACGAATGTTTCACCTTTACGGCGTTATGCTTCAGGCCATATGAAATAACCTGTGGCGAGGGAGCTTGCTCCCGCTGGGTTGCGAAGCAGCCCCAAAACCAAACACCACGCTGTTTCAGGTGTACCGAGTGAATTGGATTTACGGCTGCTTCGCAGCCGAACGGGAGCAAGCTCCCTCGCCACAAAGGTCTGTGCCAGTTCAACTATCATTGTTTTTTGCGGTCTAGAATTCGGCCTATGCGCCCCAATTCCCCAAGGAAGCCCATTACGTGAAATCCCTCCTTGCACTGCTGACCCTCGTGGCCCTGCCGGTCATGGCCGCCGAGCCGACCCTGTACGGGCGTTACGAATACATCGCGCTGCCGGAAATCGGCGGTGAAGTCCTCAAGGCCAAGATGGACACCGGCGCCCTGACCGCGTCGCTGTCGGCCAAGGACATCGAAACCTTCACCCGTGATGGCGAAGACTGGGTGCGCTTCCGTCTCGGCACCAAGGACGCGAGCAACAAGGTCTACGAGCACAAGATCGCGCGGATCAGCAAGATCAAGACCCGCGCCGAAGAAGACGAAGACGACAAGGACGTGAGCGCCCCGACCAAGCGTCCGGTGGTTGATCTGGAATTGTGCCTGGGCAACGTCAAACGCACGGTCGAGGTTAATCTCACCGACCGCAGCAGCTTCAACTATCCGTTGCTGATCGGCGCCAAGGCCTTGCGCGAGTTTGGCGCTGCGGTGAACCCGGCACGTCGCTTTACCGCGGATAAACCTGACTGCTGATTGACGGGATGTGAGGCTTGGGCCACCGTTGCGCAACTTAACTGCCGTGCTCGGACGCTATGCCTCATATCCTGATTGTCGAAGACGAAGCGGCCATTGCCGACACGTTGATTTTTGCGTTGCAGGGTGAAGGCTTCACCACGACCTGGGTGAGCCTCGGCGAGGCCGCGCTTGAGCATCAACGCCAGACCCCGGCCGATCTGATCATTCTCGACATCGGCCTGCCGGACATCAGCGGCTTCGAGACTTGTAAGCAATTGCGCCGCTTCAGCGAGGTTCCGGTGATCTTCCTCAGCGCCCGCGACGGCGAAATCGACCGGGTGGTGGGCCTGGAGATTGGCGCCGACGATTACGTGGTCAAGCCGTTCAGCCCGCGAGAAGTGGCGGCGCGGGTCCGGGCGATTCTAAAGCGCATGGCACCCCGTGCCGTGGCCGAAGTTTCACCGGTGCTGTTTCGCGTCGACAGCGAACGGGTGCAGATTAGCTATCGCGGCGAGCCCCTGAGCCTGACCCGCCACGAATTCCGTCTGCTGCAATGCCTGCTGGAACAACCCGAACGGGTGTTCAGCCGCGAGCTATTGCTCGACGCCCTGGGTGTGCCGGCCGATGCCGGTTACGAGCGCAGCATCGACAGCCATATCAAAAGCGTGCGCGCCAAGCTGCGGCTGGTGCGAGCCGACGCCGAACCGATCCAGACCCATCGCGGGCCTCGGCTACAGCTACAGTCCGGGGCACAGCTGATGGCGCTGGGCATCCGGATCTTTCTGGTCTATGTGCTGTTTATCGGCCTGACCGGTTACTTCGTGCTCAACACCGTGATGCAGGAAATCCGCCCCGGTGTGCGCCAGACCACCGAAGAAACCCTGGTAGACACGGCCAACCTGATGGCCGAGATCCTGCGCGATGACTTCAAGGCCGGCACTCTCAACCAGAATCACTGGCCAGAACTGCTCAACGCCTACGGCGAGCGGCAGCCGAAGGCAAGCATCTGGGGCCTGACAAAGAATCAGGTCAACAACCGCATCTACGTCACGGATGCCAAAGGCATCGTGGTGCTGGATTCCAGCGGTGTAGCGGTGGGCCAGGATTACGCGCGCTGGAACGATGTTTACCTGACCCTGCGCGGCGAATACGGTGCGCGCTCGACCCGCAGCGATCCCGACGACCCGAGTTCCTCGGTTATGCACGTAGGCGCGCCGATTCGTGACAACGGCCAGATCATCGGCGTGGTCACCGTGGCCAAGCCCAACAGTTCGCTGCAACCCTACGTCGACCGCACTGAACGGCGATTGGTCTATTACGGTGCCGGGCTGATCGGCCTCGGTCTGCTGTTTGGCGCGCTGCTGTCGTGGTGGCTGAGCGCGGCGCTGCGACGGTTGACTGCTTATGCCCAGGCGGTCAGTGAAGGTCGACGGGTCGAGGTGCCGCATTATCGCGGCGGCGAACTGGAGCAACTGGCGACAGCCGTGGAGCAGATGCGCACGCAACTCGAAGGCAAGGCCTACGTCGAGCGCTACGTGCACACCCTGACCCATGAATTGAAAAGCCCATTGGCGGCGATTCGCGGCGCGGCGGAGTTGCTTCAGGGCGAGATGCCGTTGGCCCAGCAGCAGCGTTTTGTCAGCAACATCGACAGCGAAAGTGCGCGGATGCAACAGTTGATCGAGCGGTTGCTGAACCTGGCTCAGGTCGAGCAGCGTCAAGGGTTGGAAGAACGAGTTGAAGTGCCGTTGGCGGCGTTAGTGGAAGAACTGCTGGACGCTCAGGCTGCGCGGATTGAAGGCAAACAATTGTGTGTTGAACAGAGGATTGCCGAGGATCTGGTTTTGATCGGTGAGCCGTTCCTGTTACGTCAGGCGTTGGGCAACTTGCTGGAGAACGCGCTGGATTTCACGCCGGCGCAGGGTGTTTTGCGATTCAGTGCCGAGCGGGTTGGTGAGCAGGTTGAGTTCAGGTTGTTCAACCAGGCTCAGGCGATTCCCGACTATGCGTTGCCACGCTTGAGTGAGCGGTTTTACTCGCTGCCGCGGCCGGACAGTGGGCGCAAAAGTACTGGGTTGGGGCTTAACTTCGTTGAAGAGGTGGTTAAGTTGCATGGAGGGCAATTATGGGTTGGCAATGTGGGCGGTGGCGTCGAGGCTCGGGTTCGCTTGCCTTGAGGTCCTTGGTAACTCAAGACACCGCCGAATCAGGTACTGATTTACGAGGCTTGTTTCGGTGGGCCAAGGCAAGTACCGGCCGTTCGATGAGCAACCATGAAAGAGTTGCCAGGCTAATGACAATGACGGTTGAAACGGCCATGGAAGGGAAGAAGGCCAGTTGTGTTTTATTGATGACCAATTGCTGTACGGGAAAGGCATACAGGTACATGCCATAGGAGATATCGAACCGTCCTCTGATGTTTTTATCAACGTACAACAAACCCAGACTGAGGGTTGCCAGGCTGATCCCCAGAGTTGCCAGAACCCAGACCATCGAAGTACCCAGTGATGCGAATACCAGAAGACAGCAAGCCACCAGGGTTATTGCCTTTGTGCGCACGCCACTGAAGCGGTCTTTATAAAACGCTATCAATGACCCGGCGAAAAACGCGATGCCGGCTGCGCAGTAGGCCAGAAGCTTCTGTGCCAGGGCATTCATCGGGTAGTTGCCCAGCACATAAGTCGCTATGCAAAATAGCAAGAGCAGCGTCCAAGGCATCATGGCTTTGCGGTATAGGGTCAGCACTAGTGCGAGCAGAATATAAAAAGCGAACTCGATTTTTAATGTCCACAGGCTTCCATTGAAGGATTCGCTGAATACGAAATCGCTGGTTATTTCATCAATAGTTGCCCGCCCGAACGCTGAAATTCGCAGAAAGTCGATGAGGGCTTCTTTCCCCGAGACATAGTCGCTGGCAAAAAAAGCCCCGGCTACATAAGTCATTACGAATGAGCAAACGATGAGCGCAGGAAAGATCCGGGCGACGCGTTTCACCAGATAGTCCTGAAGGCTGGCGGCATTCAAATAGCTGAGGGTAATCAACAACCCGGAAATGGCAAAAAAACAAAGCACCGCCACACCGCCCAGCGAGTTGTAACCTTGAATGACGGGCTCGTTCATACCCGCTAACACATAGTGATGACTTACCAGGACCATAAGGGCGGCAAGGTGCCTGATCAGGTCAAACGAGTTGTTTCGCAATGGAGCGCTCCTTGTCTGGTCTGCTTTGGAGCAAACCAACGGCCAAAATATTGAGCTGTACTTGGCCGGAAAATACTCCGGTAAATACCCGGAGATGGCCTTAAGGGGCCGCAGTGTGCCTAGGTGCAATCGGCTTTTACAGGCATTTCCACACAATCCCCACATAGCCTCCACGAAACCCCCACACACCCATCCCAGACTTCCCCCATCCAAACAGGGAGAGTCCCATGAACCGCAACCTGACCATAAAACTCGGGGCGATTGCCCTAATGATTCTGTTATTGATGATTCCGTTGCTGATGATCAACGGCGTGATCCAGGACCGTCAGCAACTGCGCGACGGTGTGCTCGAAGACATCGCCCGCAGTTCCAGCTACAGCCAGCAGTTGAGCGGGCCGCTGATGGTGGTGCCGTATCGCAAAGTGGTGCGCACCTGGAAACTCAACGAGAAAACCAACGAGCGTTACCAGGAAGTCGGTGAAGAACGCGGTCGTCTGTACTTCCTCCCGGAACACTTCGAACTGGATGGCCAGGTTCAGACCGAGCTGCGTTCCCGGGGCATTTATGAAGCGCGGCTGTTCCATGCCGACAACCGCATCAGCGGCCATTTCACGATCCCTGAACAACTGGGCATCAAGGAAGACTTCGCCGACTATCAGTTCGACCAGCCGTTTCTGGCTGTGGGCATCAGCGACATCCGCGGCATCGAAAACGCGCTGAAACTGGAACTCGATGGTCAGCGCCTGGACTTCGTACCTGGCAGCCAGGTCGGCTTCTTGGGGGAGGGCGTGCACGTGATGCTGCCGGCGTTGAATACCAGACAAGCCACGGAACTGGCCTTCGGTTTCGACCTGCGTTTGCAAGGCACCGGTCAGTTGCAAGTGCTGCCGGTGGGCAAGACCAGCAAAGTAGCGTTGGCCGCCAACTGGCCGCACCCCAGCTTTATCGGCAACTACCTGCCGGCCCAGCGTGAAGTCACCGATCAGGGCTTCACCGCGAATTGGCAGACCACGTTTTTCTCCACCAACCTGCAAGAAGCCTTGAACAGTTGTGTCTCCGGCGCTGGCTGTGACGCGTTCAACGGTCGCAGCTTCGGCGTGAGCTTCATCGACCCGGTGGACCAGTACCTCAAAAGCGATCGGGCGATCAAATATGCGCTGCTGTTCATTGTCCTGACCTTCGCCGGTTTCTTCCTGTTCGAAGTGATGAAAAGCCTGGCGGTGCACCCGGTGCAATATGCGTTGGTGGGCGTGGCCCTGGCGTTTTTCTACCTGTTGTTGCTGTCGTTGTCCGAGCACATCGGTTTTGCCTTGGCGTATGTGTTGTCGGCGAGCGGATGTGTGTTGTTGATCGGGTTCTATGTCTGCCACGTACTGCGCAGCGTGCGTCACGGCTTGAGTTTTTCGGCGGGGTTGGCGGCGTTGTACGGTTTGCTTTATGGCTTGTTGAGTGCCGAGGATTACGCGCTGTTGATGGGCTCGTTGTTGCTGTTCGGGTTGCTGGGTGTGTTCATGGTGCTGACCCGCAAGCTGGACTGGTACGGGATTGGGCAGAAGTCGGCCAAGCCGTTGGCGTTTGATATTGGAGCGGTGGAATGAGCCGGTCGTTGGGGTTGCGTGAGGATCAGCGGGAAGGGGAGGTGTTGGCGACGCTTATCTTTGGGTTGTTTCCGTTAGATCCGGTGTGGTGCATTCGCGAGCAAGCCCGCTCCCACAAGGGATCTCCAGTGAACACAATATATGTGCAAACCACCGATCAAATGTGGGAGCGGGCTTGCTCGCGAAGAGGCCGGTCCAGCCTATGAAGAGCTAAACCTTCGGCATCGTCGCCAACATCGAAGGCCGCTGACTCACTTCAAAAAACCACTCGGCCAGCTTCGGATTCGCCTCGCGCCATTCCAGATCGGGATGGCGCAAATCCAGGTAACCCAAGGCACAGGCCACACTGATCGCCGCCACATCGAAATGACTGGTCAGCTCGGCAATCGCATCCGCTTCCAGCAACGCCAAGGCACGGCGAATCTTCTCGCGCTGGGCATCAAGCCACTGCTCCCATTGTTTCTCCGGGGCGCGCAACGCTTGCTCGTAACGAATCATCACCGCAGCGTCCATGATCCCGTCGGCCAGGGAGGCCAGGGTCATGCGGCGCCAGCGGGCCGAGCCCTCGCGAGGGATCAGTGGATTGCCGACATGCTGGTGATCGAGGTAATCGAGAATCACCCGGCTGTCATGGATAACGTTGCCATCGGCCAGGCGCAGGGCCGGTATCTTGCCCAGTGGGTTGTCTTCGCAGAGCGCCAGGTCCGGGCTGACCGGCGTGAGTTGGCTGAGTTGCAGGGCAACACGATCGGTCTGACCGGTCTCGTGTAGCAGCACCATGACTTTGCGAACGAAGGGCGATGCGGGGTTGTGGAACAGGGTCATGCTCGGGGCGGACATGGCAGTGTCTCGATCAGTGGCAGTGCCGGGCAGCATAGCGCGTTGACCCGATAGCTCAAGATCAGAAATGCGGCTCGAAACCTGTAGGAGCAAAGCTTGCTCCTACAAGGATTGTGGTGTTTTGATCGGTCAGCGGCGTTGCAGCAACCCGCGCAAAGCGAGGAAGGCGGGGATGCCCAGGCCCAACTAGCTCAAGGCATCCCACACGCCATCGCCCAACAGCGCGTGAGCAGTGCGATCACCGTTGGGGTCGGCGCAGGGAAGCAATTGGCGTCAGACGAGGCGCCGGATATCTAAAACGAAGGCGCCCGCTGCCGTCGCTTCCACTGACTCAAACGCTGCTGCAGATTCAATGGGCTGTGAATCTGCTGCTGCCGCGCCCGGCTGAACAAGATCAACGCCAATTCCGCCGTGGCCAATGCATCGGCACTGGCGTTATGCCGCTCGAAGACTTCGAGCTTGAACCACTCAATCCACTCATCCAGCCCGGCCTCGCGGATGTTCGCCTGCGGGCAGACCAGCGGTGCAATGTCCGCCACATCCAGAAACGGATGCTGCAGCTTGTAGCCCAGATGATCTTTCAACGCGCGCCCGAGCATGTGCTGATCGAACGGCGCATGAAACGCCAACACTGGGCTGTCGCCCACAAACTCCATGAACTCGATTAGTGCCTGCGCCGGGTCACTGCCGGCAGCAATCGCGCTAGGCCCCAGGCCATGGATCAACACACTCGGCGCCAACTTCATGTCAGCACATTGCAGCGTGCGTTCGAATTGCTGACTGAAATCAATCGCGCCGTCCTCGATCACCACGGCGCCGATGGACAGCACCCGATCCTTGTTCAGGTTCAGCCCGGTGGTTTCCAGATCCAGCACCACCCAGCGTTGCTCGCGCAGGCTGCATTCACTCAACTGGGCGCCGACCGGCAAGCGTTCCAGGCGTTGTTGCAGATCCTCGGGCAGCAGCGGGGCGGCGGGGCGTAGCCATGAAAACAGACTCATAGCTGATACCGCAGGGTCAGGCTGCTTTGCAGGCGTTGGGCCTGGCGCAGGGACTCACGCAGGATGCGCCGGTCCAGATGATTGAGGCTGTCGGGATCGACGCGGTTGGAGTAGGGCAAGTTCTCCCGGGTCTGTAGTTGATGTTGCTGCATGCGGGTTTGCTGAATGAAGTGATACGCCTCTTCATACGCCGCACCGTCCAACCGTTCGATGACTTCTTTGGCTACCAGTTGGCGGAAGCGCTCCAGGGTGTTGTTGGTTTCAATGCCATTGGCCAGGGCGAGCAATCGGGCACCGTCGACAAAAGGCGTCAGCCCCTGGACTTTCAGGTCCAGCGTGGCTTTCTCGCCATTCTTGCGCGCCAGCACGAACTCACGGAAGCGTCCCACGGGCGGCCGGTTGCGCAAGGCATTGTCGGCCATCATCCGCTGGAACAACCGGTTATCCGCCACCTGATCGAGAATCCCTCGGCGCAGTTGTTCGCAGCCTTGTTCATCACCCCAAACCACCCGCAAGTCGAAATAAATGCTCGAGCCCAGCAGGTTCTCCGGCGTCGCCTCGCGGATAAACGCCGCGAACCGCCGGGCCCACTCGGCCCGGGACAAACACAGCTCAGGGTTGCCGGCCATGATGTTGCCCTTGCACAGGGTGAAGCCGCAGAGCGCCAGGCTCTGGTTGATCTGTTGGGCGATGGGCAGCAATTTACCGCGGATCTCGGCGGCATGCGCAGCGTCCCGGGCCTCAAACAGAATGCCGTTGTCCTGATCGGTGTGCAGCGTTTGCTCGCGACGACCTTCGCTGCCGAAGCACAGCCAACTGAACGGGATACCTGGGTCGCCTTTCTCGGCGAGGGTCAGCTCGATCACCCGGCACACGGTGTGGTCGTTGAGCAGGGTAATGATGTGAGTGATTTGGGTCGAAGAGGCACCGTGGGCCAGCATGCGCTCGACCAACTGGCCGATCTCGCCGCGCAGTGCCACCAGGTTTTCCACCCGCTGGGCGCTGCGGATGGTTCGGGCCAGGTGCACCAGATCGACCCGTTGCAGGGAGAACAGATCGCGCTCGGACACCACGCCGCACAGACGCTGATCCTTGACCAGACAGACGTGGGCGATGTGCCGTTCGGTCATGGCAATCGCCGCGTCGAAAGCGCTGTGGTCCGGCGTCAGGAAAAACGGCGCCTGGGTCATGTGCCGCTCAATGGCTTCGCTGAAATCGGTGGTCCCGTCGGCGACAACCTGGCGCAAGTCGCGCAGGGTGAAAATCCCCAGGGGCGCCTTCTGCTCGTCGACGATCACGATGCTGCCGACCTGTTGCTCATGCATCAGGGTCACGGCTTCACGCAGCGGCGTGGCCAGGCTGCACGTCACTGGGTGACGCATGGCCAACTCGCCCAGCCGCGTGTTCAGCGAGTACTGGGTGCCAAGGGTTTCCACGGCTTTTTGCTGGACTTGCTGGTTGACCTGATCCAGCAGGCTGCTGACCCCGCGCAAGGCAAAGTCGCGAAAGGTATTCGACAGGGCGAACAGCTTGATGAAGGCCAGTTTGTTCAGTTGCAGGCAGAAAGTGTCTTCGGCAGCCAGGTGTTCGGTACGAGTCGCCCGCTCACCCAGCAACGCGGCTAAAGGGAAGCATTCCCCCGTGGTGATTTCGAAGGTGGTTTCGGTACCACCCTTGGCCGTGTGCGGGCGTTCGCCAACCACCCGGCCCTGTTTGACGATGTAGAAATGCTCAACCGGGCCGTCGGCGGGCTTGATAATGCTCTCGCCGGGACCGTAGAAACGCAGCTGACATTGCTCCACCAGGTAGGCCAGGTGGGCATGTTCCATCTGATTGAAGGGCGGGAAGCGCTGGAGGAATTGCAAAGTGCCCTGAATGTTCTGCAACACCGCGGTTTTCCCTGCCTGGGTGAAGGCATCCGCTTTACTCATAACTATTACCGCAGTCTTTTTTGAATTGTTGTTGTCGGATCGTTCAGCCATGGTCGGCCCCTGCGTGCGGGGTGCCCATTGGACGTAAGTCTAGGTAGTCGGTGGATATGTCTATATTTGAGAGAAGTCCTACACACTTTGTGCGTAAAACCTTTCAATTTGCCTCTAGGAAAAATATCCGACGAAGTGCACATTGAAGCTCTGCTTAGCGATGTCTGACCATTGTGCTAGGGGATTGATTGAAAACGTAGAGTAAGCCATGTCCGACCACGATATTTTGAGTGACGCCGAGCGCGAGGCGCTCAGTGCGATCATGCTGGAACCCGATCTTCCGCCGCAGCGGGTGTTGATCGTTGACGACGACAAAGACGCTCGAGAACTGCTATCGGAGATCCTTGCGCTGGATGGCGTACGTTGCATGACCGCCGCCAGTGGCGAAACCGCGCTCAAACTGTTGGACACAACGCCTTCGATTGGCCTGGTAATTACCGATCTGCGGATGAAGAATGTTGATGGCCTGGACTTGATCCGCGAAGTGCGCGAGTCGGTCCGGGCGGCGATGCCGATCATCATCGTGTCCGGCGATGCCGACGTGAAGGACGCGATCGCCGCCATGCATTTGAGCGTGGTGGATTTTCTGCTTAAACCGATTGATACCGTTAAGTTGCTGGCGTTGGTCAAGCATGAGCTGGGGATGGAACCTTAACAAAGACTTCAAGCTGAGAGGGCTTTTGTGGCGAGGGGGCTTGGCCCCGTTGGGACGCGAAGCGGCCCCTGCTTTTTTCAGACAGGCCGCGTTCGCCGACTTTACGACTGCTGTGCAGCCGAACGGGGGCAAGCCCCTCGCCACAGGTGAGCGCATCCACAAATAAAAAAGCCCTGATCGAAAGATCAGGGCTTTTTCATGTCCAGCATCAGCGTTTAGTTACAAGCCATTGGCTGCCTTGAACTCACGACGACGACGGTGCAGAACCGGCTCGGTATAACCGTTCGGCTGCTTGGTGCCTTCGATCACCAGTTCGACTGCCGCCTGGAAGGCGATGTTGCTGTCGAAGTTCGGTGCCAGCGGACGGTACAGCGCGTCGTTGGCGTTCTGACGATCAACCACCGGCGCCATGCGCTTGAGGCTTTCCATCACTTGAGCTTCAGTGACGATGCCATGACGCAGCCAGTTGGCGATGTGCTGGCTGGAAATGCGCAGCGTCGCACGGTCTTCCATCAGGCCGACGTCGTTGATGTCCGGCACCTTCGAGCAACCCACGCCTTGGTCGATCCAGCGCACCACGTAACCGAGAATGCCCTGGGCGTTGTTGTCCAGTTCGTTCTTGATCTGCTCTGGCGTCCAGTTCGGATTGACGGCCAGCGGGATGGTTAGGATGTCGTCCACCGAAGCGCGAGCACGTTTGGCCAGTTCGGCCTGACGGGCGAACACGTCAACCTTGTGGTAGTGCAGCGCGTGCAGCGCGGCGGCGGTCGGCGATGGCACCCAAGCGGTGTTGGCGCCGGCCAGCGGGTGAGCAATTTTCTGTTCGAGCATGGCGGCCATCAGGTCCGGCATGGCCCACATGCCTTTACCGATCTGGGCACGACCTTGCAGGCCGGTGCTCAAACCGATATCTACGTTCCAGTTCTCGTAGGCGCCGATCCACTTCTCAGCCTTCATGTCAGCCTTGCGCACCATCGGGCCGGCTTCCATGGAGGTGTGGATTTCGTCGCCGGTGCGGTCGAGGAAACCGGTGTTGATGAACACCACACGCTCGCTGGCAGCCTTGATGCAGGCCTTGAGGTTGACCGTGGTACGGCGCTCCTCGTCCATGATCCCGACTTTCAGGGTGTTGCGTGGCAGGTCGAGCACGTCTTCGATACGCCCGAACAGCTCGTTCGTGAACGCGGCTTCTTCCGGGCCGTGCATTTTAGGCTTCACGATATAGACCGAGCCAGTGCGGCTGTTCTTGCGCGAGTTGTGGCCGTTGAGGCTATGGATCGCCGCGAGGCAGGTCACCAGACCGTCGAGGATGCCTTCCGGTACTTCGTTGCCTTGACTATCGAGGATCGCGTCGATGGTCATCAGGTGACCGACGTTACGTACGAACAACAGCGAACGACCGTGCAGGCTCAGTTCCTTGCCATCGACACCGGTGTAGGTGCGGTCGGCGTTCATGGTGCGAGTAAAGGTCTTACCGCCCTTGGAGACTTCCTCTGACAGATCGCCCTTCATCAGGCCGAGCCAGTTGCGGTAGATCACCACTTTGTCGTCGGCATCGACGGCAGCAACGGAGTCTTCGCAGTCCATGATGGTGGTCAGCGCGGCTTCCATCAGGATGTCTTTGACGCCGGCGAGCGTCGGTCTGGCCGACCGGGGTGCTGGCATCGACCTGGATTTCGAAATGCAGGCCGTTGTTTTTCAGCAGGATCGCAGTCGGTGCCGAAGCATCGCCGTGGAAACCGATCAATTGCGCGTCGTTACGCAGGCCGGTGTTGCTGCCACCTTTAAGGGCGACCACCAGTTTGCCGTCAACGATTGTGTAGCGGGTGGAGTCGACGTGAGTGCCAGCGGCCAATGGCGCGGCTTCGTCGAGGAAGGCACGGGCGAAGGCGATGACCTTGTCGCCGCGGACCTTGTTGTAGCCTTTGCCTTTCTCCGCGCCGTCAGCTTCGCTGATGGCGTCGGTGCCGTAGAGCGCGTCGTACAGCGAACCCCAGCGGGCGTTCGAGGCATTAAGCGCGAAACGGGCGTTCATCACCGGCACCACGAGTTGCGGACCGGCCATGCGGGCGATTTCGTCATCGACGTTTTGCGTCGTTGCCTGGAAATCGGCCGCTTCTGGCAGCAGATAACCGATGTCTTGCAAGAAGGCCTTATAAGCCACGGCGTCGTGTGGTTGACCGGCACGGGATTGGTGCCAGCCGTCGATACGAGCCTGGAAATCATCGCGTTTGGCGAGTAGGGCTTTGTTCTTCGGCGCCAGGTCATGAATGACCTTGTCGGCACCGGCCCAGAACTTATCGGCGGTGAGGCCGGTACCGGGAATGGCTTCGTTGTTCACGAAGTCGAACAGGACTTTGGCGACCTGCAGGCCACCGACTTGAACGTGTTCAGTCATTGCTTGCCTCACTCTGCTCAGCTATTTCGCTTTTCAGCTCTTCAATTTTGACAATGAAGCCTCTGGCCATTTAAACCACAAACCCGTCCGCCAGTACATGCCCTTGCGGGCGGCTGGGTTCGGTCCAATCAACGGCTTGGAGGCCTTGCTGACGGGGCTTTCAGGGTTGCGAGTGTGCCGGTGGCAGACATCGATCCAACGTTATGTAGTGTGCGCTGCGGCATACTACATGATGAATTGCGCTTGTGAAAATTAGACTAATTACGTCGTTCTGCGACCCCATGACGCATTGCGGTCATGTCGGGGAACGGGATGTTCTCAAAAAACTATTAGATTGTTCCAGTTAAATATAAAAACTTGTACACGATTTGTGTTTTTGCAGGGGCGTCGGTGGTGGCCCATTCGCGGGCAAGCCTCGCTCCTACAGGCCCGCGTCGTTCTCATGCGGATTAACGCCGACCTTGTAGGAGCGAGGCTTGCCCGCGAAGGCGTCAGTCGATTCAGCACCGAAACAACCCTTGCCTATACTTCTCTTTCTATAACAAAAAGAGGGCTGCGCCATGGACCACCTCGTACTCACCGTATTCGCGCCGGACAAGGCAGGGCAGGTCGAGCGCATTGCCCAATGCATCGCCGAGCATGGCGGCAACTGGCTGGAAAGCCGCATGTCGCGCATGGCCGGACAGTTCGCCGGGATTCTTCGGGTGGGTGTGCCGGCCGAAGCCTACGACGAATTGGTTGATGCCCTACAGGCGTTGTCCGCTCATGGCATTCGGGTGCTGATCGCTGAAAGTGGCATCGAGCAATCTTGCACCTGGAAGCCGATTGCCATGGAGCTGGTGGGCAACGACCGGCCGGGGATCGTGCGCGACATCACTCGTTTACTGAGCGAGCAGGGCGTGAACCTGGAACGCTTGGTCACTGAAGTACGCCCGGCGCCGATGAGCAGCGAACCGCTGTTCCATGCCGAAGCGATTCTCGCGGTGCCGCTGACGTTGTCCCTGGACGTGCTGCAATCACGGCTGGAAACCCTGGCCGATGACTTGATGGTTGAATTGGTCCTGCGCAGTGATCCCTGACAGTGTTATCCAAGTTTAACGTGCACCTGCCTGTGGATAACCTGTAGAGATACCCCGCCAGGCCAAGCCGGCCGGGGTTCTTCAGGTTCTGATCAAAAAACCAGCAGTTTCAACAAGTTGCGCACAAACGGCGGGGATCACGCTGTGGATAACCTTTGGAAGGATTGATGCAGGCCACGAAAGACGTGGCCTGTAGAGGTTTGTGCGTTTTTTGATCAGCGACGGCGACGCATACTGATCACCGCATCGACGCTATAAATCGCCAGGCCAGCCCAGATAAAGATGAACGCCACCAGAGTGCTGGACGACAGGTGTTCACCAAACAGCAGAACGGCTTGCAGCAGCACCAGCGTCGGCGCCAGGTATTGGAGAAATCCCAGCGTGGTGTAGGGCAAATGCCGCGCGGCGGCGTTGAAACACACCAGCGGCACCAGCGTCACGGGGCCGGCCGCCACCAGCCACCAGGCTGCGGACGTGGTCCAGAACTCGGCCTGTGCGCTGCCCGCTGTCGGGTTGAACAGCAACCAGGCCGTGGCAATCGGCACCAGCATCCAGGTTTCCACTACCAGACCCGGCAACGCCTTGACCGGCGCTTGCTTGCGGATCAGCCCGTAGAAACCGAAGGTCAGCGCCAGCACCAGCGAAACCCACGGCAGACTGCCGACCTGCCACACCTGTTGCGCCACGCCAACCGCCGCCAGACCCACCGCCAGCCACTGCATGCGCCGCAGTCGTTCACCGAGGATCAGCATCCCCAGCAACACGTTCACCAGCGGGTTGATGTAGTAACCGAGGCTGGCTTCGAGCATTCGTCCGTTGTTCACCGACCACACATAAGTCAGCCAGTTGGCCGCGATCAGCGTGCCGCTCAGGGCCAGGATTGCCAGCCGTTTCGGGTTGTCGCGCAACTCGCGCCACCAGCCCGGATGTTTCCAGACCATCAGCAGCAGGGCGCCGAATAGCGCGGACCAGAGCACGCGGTGGATGATGATTTCTACAGCCGGCACCGAGGCGATGGCTTTGAAGTAGATCGGGAAAAGTCCCCAGATGATGTAGGCACTCAGGCCCAGGATGTACCCGCGACGCGGGTTGGCAGCTTGCATGCAGAATCCTTGCTTAGGCAGCTAACAAAGTAGGGGATTGTAAGGAGATTTGTAGGAACGGTCGCGGACCAATGTGGGAGCGGGCTTGCTCGCGCCGGCGTCGGATCAGTCGACATTGATGTTGAATGAGCAACCGCTTTCGCGAGCAAGCCCGCTCCCACAGGGGATAGGGGAAATCAGAAGAGTTTTAGCGGTTCTTCGTTGAGTGCAGACAGTTGCTCACGCAACGCCAACACCTGATCCCCCCAATACCGCTCACTGCCGAACCACGGAAAACTGTGGGGGAATGCCGGGTCATCCCAGCGCCGGGCCAGCCAGGCGCTGTAGTGCATCAGGCGCAACGCCCGCAGCGGTTCGATCAGCGCCAATTCCCGCGGGTCGAAGTCGTGAAATTCGTTGTAGCCGTCCATCAATTCCGACAACTGACCGAGACATTCCTGACGATCCCCGGCGAGCATCATCCAGATGTCCTGCACTGCCGGGCCCATGCGGCAGTCGTCGAGGTCGACGATGTGGAACATCTCGTCGCGGCACATCATGTTGCCAGGGTGGCAATCGCCGTGCATGCGGATGTTCTGGTGCGGCGTGGCCTTGTAGACCTCTTCTACTCGTTTGAGCAGATCACGAGCGACGGACTCGTAGGCCGGCAGCAGGCTTTTCGGGACGAAATTGCCTTCGAGCAAAGTGTTCAGCGAATCGTGACCGAAGTTCTTCACGCCCAGCGCTTCACGGTGCTCGAACGGCTTGGTTGCCCCGACGGCGTGCAGGCGCCCGAGCAATTGGCCCAGGCGATACAGCTGATCAAGATTGCCCGGCTCCGGCGCCCGGCCGCCACGGCGGGGGAACAGGGTGAAACGGAACCCGGCGTGCTCGTGGAGGCTGGCACCGTTGTGAATCATCGGCGCGACCACCGGCACATCGCATTCGGCGAGTTCGAAGGTGAACTGGTGTTCTTCGAGGATCGCTTCGTTGGTCCAACGCTGCGGGCGATAGAACTTGGCGATCAGCGGCTCGGAGTCTTCGATGCCGACCTGGTAGACGCGGTTTTCGTAGCTGTTGAGCGCCAGAATGCGAGCATCGCTGAGAAAGCCGATGCTTTCGACGGCATCGAGCACGAGGTCTGGGGTGAGGGTTGCAAACGGGTGGGCCATGCTGACTCCTGCGCGCAGCAGGCTGCCGCGTCCGGCCAAGCATGGTAGCGCAGACGGGGCTTCTATAGTGGTTGGGCTTGAGATGAGTGTTGTCTGGGCGGACGCCATCGCGAGCAGGCTCGCTCCCACATTGGATTTGTGAACACATAACCCTGTGGGAGCGAGCCTGCTCGCGATGGGGCCGTATCAGGCGCCGACGACCCCGCCATCTTCACGGGTAATGGCCATCACTGAAGAACGCGGTTTGCCATTCGGCAGGTGCTCTGGGAAGGTCGAGCCACCGTTTTCCCCCGGATGCTGAATCCCGACAAACAAGGTTTTCTGATCCGGCGAAAAGCTGATCCCCGTTACCTCACAACCAATCGGCCCGACCATAAACCGGCGAATTTCCCCAGTCACCGGATCAGCGCAAAGCATCTGGTTATTGCCCATGCCCGCGAAGTCTGCGGCATTGCTCGAATCGCCATCAGTCAGAATCCACAAGCGTCCAGCCTCGTCGAAACCCAAGCCATCCGGGCTGTTGAACATGTTCTGCGGCGTGATGTTCGACGAGCCGCCCTTTGGCGTGCCGGCGTGAACCCCCGGATTGCCGGCGACCACGAACAAGTCCCAGGCAAAGCTTTCCGAGCCGTGATCATCACGGTCGGTGCGCCAGCGCAGGATCTGCCCGTAAACGTTTTTCTCCCTTGGGTTCGGCCCGCCGACGGGTTGGCCGTCTTCGCCGCGCTTGGCGTTGTTGGTCAGGGTGCAATAAACCTGGCCGTCCTTGGGACTGACCACGATCCATTCCGGGCGGTCCATGCGCGTGGCGCTGACGACGCTGGCCGCGAGGCGAGCGTGAATCAACACCTCGGCCTGATCGGCAAAGCCACTGCTGGCGTCGATGCCGTTTTTGCCGTGGGTCAGTTCGATCCACTGGCCCTGGCCTTTCGGATGATCGGCGTTGCCGTCGCCGGCGTCGAAGCGCGCGACATATAAGGTGCCGTGGTCAAGCAGGTCGCGGTTGGCCTTGGGATTGCCGTGGTCGATTTTGTCGCGGCTGACGAATTTGTAGATGAACTCACCGCGCTCGTCGTCGCCCATGTAGACCACGGCGCGCCCGTCATTGGTTTCAGCCAGGGCGGCGTTCTCGTGCTTGAAACGGCCCAGGGCGGTGCGTTTGACCGGGGTCGACTGCGGGTCGAACGGGTCGATTTCCACCACCCAGCCGTGGCGGTTGAGTTCGTTAGGATTCTTCGCCAGGTCGAAACGCGGGTCGTGTGGGTGCCAGTTGATTTCCTTGCTGGCGGCCACGGCACCGTAGCGTTTTTGCGCGACATCGAATTTTTGCTCGGCGTTGCTGCTGCCGAAGCAATCGGTGAAGTTCTCTTCGCACGTCAGGTAGGTGCCCCAAGGCGTCTTGCCGTTGGCGCAGTTCTGGAAGGTGCCGAGGACTTTCTTGCCGTGCTTGTCGGCGCTGGTCTTGAGCAATTCGTGACCGGCCGCCGGGCCGCTCAAGCGCAGCGGCGAGTTGCCGTGGATGCGGCGGTTGTAGCGCGAGCCTTGAACGAATTCCCACTGGCCACTGCGACGTTGTACTTCGATCACCGATACGCCTTCGCAGGCCAGGGCCTTGCGCACGTCTTCCGCCGATTGCGGCATGCCGCCGTGGGGATAGAGGTAGCGGTAGTTGGTGTATTCGTTGTTGATCGCCATCAGCGCACGGTCGTTGTCGCCTGGGAAGGCGAACAGGCTCATGCCGTCGTTGTTGTCGCCGAACTGGACTTCCTGGGCCTGGGCGGTGCCGTTACCGCTCGGGTCGAAGGCCGGGCCATTCTTTTGCAGAGGCTGGCCCCAACTGATCAGCACCGAGGACTTGTAGCCTGGCGGCAAGGTGATGACGTCAGTCGTGGCGGAGGCGATGCTGTTGAAACCCAGCAAATTGCTCGAGCCGGCGCTGACACTGGCGGCCAGCACGCTGCGGCTCAGCAGGTTGCCACCGAGGAACATCGCCGCACCGCAGAGGGCGCCGGCGCTGATGAAACCACGACGGCTGAGGCCGACCATTTTTTCCAGGTCGGTGGGTTGGTTCTCTTCTAATAGGCTCACATCAGGCTCCCTGCTGGATTTTGCAGTCACCTTAGTGAGCGTTAGTGAAGGTTTTGTTTCAGAGTGGAGTACCCAGCAGGACGTTGGACGGCGCAAATTGCACGAGCACCGGGCTGTCGATGGCGAGGCCGGAGGTTCTTAAATGCAGCGGCTCGGCCAGGGCGCAGAGTGTCTGGCCGTTGGGCAGGCCGATGCGCACTTCGCTGGGGCCGTCTTCGGCGTCGAGAATCTGCTCGATAATGCCTTTCAGACAATTGTTGCCAGGTGTTGCGGGTTGGTCGATGGCCAACAATTCCAGCCAGCCGGCCTTGATCAATGCGACGACTTCGGTGCCGGTTTGCAGTTCCAGGCGCAGGGTGCTGTCGTGGGTGATCTGTGCATCGATGCTTAAGCCTTCGGCCAGTTCCAGACGGATGCGGTCGTTGCGACCCTGGGATTCGATCGCCATCACTCTGCCGTGCAATTGATTGCGCGCGCTGGTGCGCAGCATCAGCCGACCGAGCAAGTCCAGATCGCTGGCGTCTTCGGCCGCTTCAAGCACCTGAGCCTGTAACACTTGCAGCTTTTGATACAGCCGCAAGACGCGCTCGCCTTCGCTGGACAACTTGGCGCCACCGCCGCCCTTGCCGCCGACGCTGCGTTCCACCAGTGGTTTTTGCGCGAGGTTGTTCAATTCATCGATAGCGTCCCACGCCGCTTTGTAACTCAAGCCCGCGCTTTTCGCGGCGCGGGTGATCGAGCCTTGTTCGGCGATGTGTTGCAGCAGGGCAATGCGCTGCGGACGGCGGACAATGTGCTGGGACAACAACGTAGGCAATGACATGGCAGGTGCTTTGGGTTGTGGCGATGGGAGGACGTTGGCGGCTTGGGCTGCGGGAGTCAAGCCAGACGGTAGTCCTGTGGGAGCGGGCTTGCTCGCGAAAGCGTCAGTTCAGTCGACATCTGCGTTGAATACCAGTCCGCTTTCGCGAGCAAGCCCGCTCCCACAGGGTTTTGTGGTGTTCAGTTAAATTGTGTCGCCGGGTTTTGGGGTTCTGGCCAGGCAATAGACATCGACCCGGGCCGCGCCGGCGTCCATCAGCAGGCGCGCCAGGGTTTGCGCGGTAGCGCCGGTGGTCAGCACGTCATCGATCAGGGCCAGATGACGGCCGGTGACGCACGCATCGGGTGTCAGGGCGAAGGCGTTACGCAGGTTTCGCTTGCGGGCCTCGGCCTTCAGATCCTGTTGCGCGCTGGTGTCCTGAATCCTCAGCAGCAGTGTTTCGTCACAGGGAATGTTCAGGCTTTCGCTGAGCCACTTCGCGAGCATCGCCGCTTGGTTAAAGCCTCGTTGGCGCAGGCGCTTCGTGGCCAGCGGCACCGGGATCAACGCATCGGGTCGATCAAGGTCTTCATCGAAGCGATGTTGCAGGAATTGCGCAAGAAGTTCGCCGAGCAAGCGGCCAAACGGCCACTTTGCGTTGTGCTTGAAGCGGGTGATCAACGTGTCCACCGGAAAGCTGTAGATCCACGGCGCCGCCACTCGCTCGAAGGCCGGCGGTTGTTGCAGGCATTGGCCGCACGTCAGGCCGGACGCGGGCAGTGGCAGGGCGCAGGTCTGGCAGTGATCGCCGAGCCAGGGCAACTCGGCTTCGCAGGCTGTACAGATCGGCGTGGTGTCGTCGGCGGGCTCTGAACAAAGCAAACAGAATTGTTTATTTTTTAACCAGATGTAAACCGGTCCTGCGTATCGTGGTTGACAGCGCATCGCTCTTCCTTAAATATGCCGAACATCCGTGTCGCGCCTGTGGGTATTGCGTTACCCCAGTCGCCAGCCAAGCATAAATCAAGGAAACGCCCATGAGCGCCAGCACCTCTGCAACCCTGCGTCATGACTGGTCTTTGGCCGAAGTCAAAGCACTCTTCGTTCAGCCATTCAACGACCTGCTGTTCCAGGCGCAGACGGTGCACCGCGCGCATTTCGACGCCAACCGAGTCCAGGTTTCGACGCTGCTGTCGATCAAGACCGGCGCCTGCCCGGAAGATTGCAAATATTGTCCGCAGTCCGGTCACTACAACACCGGCCTGGAAAAAGAAAAACTGATGGAAGTGCAGAAGGTCCTCGAAGAGGCCGCTCGCGCCAAGGCCATCGGTTCGACCCGTTTCTGCATGGGCGCTGCCTGGAAACACCCGTCGGCCAAAGACATGCCGTACGTGCTGGAGATGGTCAAAGGCGTGAAAGCCATGGGCCTGGAAACCTGCATGACCCTCGGTCGTCTCGATCAGGACCAGACCGTTGCGCTGGCCGACGCTGGCCTCGACTACTACAACCACAACCTCGATACCTCGCCGGAGTTCTACGGCAGCATCATCACCACCCGCACCTATGGCGAGCGTCTGCAAACCCTGGCTTATGTGCGTGATTCGGGGATGAAGATCTGCTCCGGTGGCATCCTCGGCATGGGCGAGTCCCTCGATGACCGCGCCAACCTGCTGATCCAGTTGGCCAACCTGCCGGAACACCCGGAATCGGTGCCGATCAACATGCTGGTGAAAGTTGCTGGTACGCCGCTGGAAAACGCCGATGACATCGACCCGTTCGACTTCATTCGCATGCTCGCCGTCGCCCGCATCCTGATGCCGCAATCCCACGTGCGCCTGTCCGCCGGCCGCGAAGCGATGAACGAGCAGATGCAGGCCCTGGCCTTCTTCGCCGGTGCCAACTCGATTTTCTACGGCGACAAGTTGCTGACCACCGCCAACCCGCAGGCCGACAAGGACATGCAACTGTTCTCGCGCCTGGGCATTCTGCCGGAAGCGCGCGAAGAGCACGCCGATGAAGTGCATCAAGCGGCTATCGAGCAGGCGCTGGTTGAGCAGAAGAGCAGCGAGCAGTTCTATAACGCTGCTGTTTGACCCGACACAAATCAAATGTGGGAGCGGGCTTGCTCGCGAAGGCGGAGTTTCAGTCACCATAAATGTTGGATGTGACGGCCCCTTCGCGAGCAAGCCCGCTCCCACATTGGGATTGAATGTTTACCCATATTGACCTCCGAGGCCTGCATGTCTTTCGATCTCGCCGCACGCCTTGCTGCCCGTCGTGCCGAAAATCTCTATCGCCAACGCCCACTGCTCGAAAGCCCTCAAGGCCCTGAAGTAGTCGTCGATGGTCAGCCGTTGCTGGCGTTTTGTAACAACGACTACCTGGGCCTGGCCAATCACCCGCAAGTGATCGAAGCCTGGCGCGCCGGTGCGGCTCGCTGGGGCGTCGGCGGCGGGGCTTCGCATTTGGTTATCGGCCACAGCACCCCCCATCACGCGTTGGAAGAGGCGTTAGCCGATCTCACCGGGCGCCCGCGTGCGCTGCTGTTCACTACCGGTTACATGGCCAACCTCGGCGCGGTCACCGCGTTGATCGGGCAGGGCGATACGGTGCTGGAAGACCGGCTCAATCACGCCTCCTTGCTGGATGCCGGTTTGTTGTCCGGTGCGCGCTTCAATCGTTATCTGCACAACGACGCTGAGAGCCTGGCCAAGCGCCTGGAGAAAGCCACCGGCAACACGCTAGTAGCCACCGACGGCGTGTTCAGCATGGACGGCGACATCGCCGATCTGCCGGCGCTGGCCCGCGAGGCCAAGGCCAAAGGTGCGTGGCTGATGGTCGATGATGCCCACGGCTTTGGTCCGCTGGGCGCCAATGGTGCCGGGATCGTCGAGCATTTTGGCTTGAGTCAGGAGGATGTGCCGGTGTTGGTCGGCACCCTCGGCAAGGCGTTCGGTACGGCCGGTGCTTTTGTGGCGGGTAGCGAAGAGTTGGTCGAGAGTCTGATCCAGTTCGCTCGTCCCTACATCTACACCACCAGCCAGCCGCCGGCCCTGGCCTGCGCGACGCTGAAAAGTCTCGAATTACTGCGCAGCGAGCATTGGCGGCGCGAGCACCTTAATGTGCTGATCCGTCAATTTCGTCGAGGTGCCGAACAAATCGGCCTGGAACTCATGGACAGCTTCACACCGATCCAGCCGATCATGATTGGCGATGCCGGGCGCGCGGTTCGACTGTCGCAGATGCTGCGCGAGCGCGGTCTGATGGTGACCGCGATCCGTCCGCCCACCGTGCCGGCCGGCAGCGCTCGCTTGCGCGTGACCCTGACCGCCGCCCACAGCGAGGCGCAGGTGCAGCTATTGTTAAATGGACTGGCCGATTGTTTTGCACAACTGGGACCGGAGCCAAGCCATGCGTGATCGTTTGATTCTGCTGCCTGGCTGGGGACTCGGCGTTTCGCCGCTGGAGCCCTTGGCGGCGGCGTTGCAGGGGCTGGATGAACACCTGCGGGTCGAGATCGAACCTTTGCCGGAACTGGAATCGGGTGATCTTGCCGAGTGGCTTGATGAGCTCGATTCGACTCTGCCTCAGGATGCCTGGCTCGGCGGTTGGTCTCTGGGCGGCATGCTCGCCTCCGAGTTGGCGGCGCGGCGCGGTGATCGCTGCTGCGGCTTGCTGACGCTTTCGAGTAACCCTTCGTTTGTCGCCCATGAGCAATGGCTGAGTGCGATGCCCGGCGAGACGTTCGATGCGTTTCTGGCGGGTTGTGGCGCCGATCCGCGCATGACGTTGAAACGTTTCTCGCTGCTCTGCGCCCAAGGTGCCGAAGACCCGCGCGGGCTGTCGCGACTGTTGCTTGGCGGTGCGCCGAGTACGTCGACGGCGGTATTGATGAGTGGTCTGGAAGTGCTTGCGCAACTGGATACACGTCAGGCGTTGCAGGCGTTCCGTGGCCCACAACTGCATCTGTTCGCCGGCCTCGACGGGTTGGTTCCGGCCGAAGCGGCCGCAGAATTGCTGGCGCTGTTGCCGGATGTCGAAATCGGCCTGATCGAACAGGCCAGCCACGCGTTTCTTCTGGAAGACCCCCACGGTGTGGCGGGGGCGATCCAGGCATTTTTGCATGAGTCCGGTGATGACTGATTTATCCCTTCCCAACCTGCCCGGTGGTTTGCCCGACAAACGTCAGGTGGCAGCGTCCTTTTCCCGCGCGGCGGCCAGCTACGACAGCGTGGCTGAGTTGCAGCGCGATGTTGGCAGCGAGCTGTTACGTCGGTTGCCAGATGATTTTGTACCGGGTCGCTGGCTGGACCTGGGCTGCGGCACCGGGCATTTCAGTCGAGCGCTGGGTGAGCGTTTTCCTGCCGGTCACGGCGTGGCGCTGGACATCGCGGAGGGCATGCTCAATCACGCTCGGCCATTGGGCGGTGCAACGCACTTCATCGCCGGCGATGCCGAGCGGCTGCCGTTGCAGGACTCGACCTGTGACCTGATTTTCTCCAGCCTCGCGGTGCAGTGGTGTTCGGACTTTACGTCGGTGCTCAGTGAGGCATATCGGGCATTGAAACCGGGCGGTGTTTTCGCGTTTGCTAGTCTTTGTGTAGGAACGTTGTACGAATTGCGTGACAGTTGGCGTCAGGTGGATGGCATGGTGCACGTCAACCGCTTCCGCGAGTTCGGTACTTATCAACAGCTGTGCACGGCCAGTGGCTTGAAGGTTGTCAGTCTGCAAGCCTGTGTGCATGTGCTGCATTACCCGGATGTGCGCAGCCTGACCCACGAGCTCAAGGCGCTGGGCGCGCATAACCTGAACCCTGGACGGCCGGGCGGTTTGACCGGCAGGGCGCGAATCCTCGGCTTGATCGAGGCGTATGAACAGTTTCGTCAGGCACAGGGACTGCCGGCGACTTATCAAGTGGTTTATGCCGTGTTGGAGAAACCCTTATGAGCGCAGCCTATTTCATCACGGGCACCGACACTGATGTCGGCAAGACCACCGTTGCTGCGGGTTTGCTGCATGCCGCGCGGTTGGCGGGGTTGAGTACGGCGGCGGGCAAACCGGTGGCCTCCGGTTGCGAGGTGACACCCAAGGGATTGCGTAACGCCGATGCGTTGGCGTTGCTGGCTGAGTGTTCGGTGCCGTTGACGTATGCACAGGTCAACCCGGTGGCGTTCGAACCGGCGATCGCTCCGCATCTGGCAGCGCGGGAGGCGGGCGTGGCGTTGACGGTGCAATCCTTGCTGACGCCGATGCGTGAGATTCTGGATTTGAACGCAGACTTCACGCTGATTGAAGGCGCTGGTGGCTGGCGCGTGCCTTTGGCGGATCAGGACAATTTGTCGGACTTGGCGATGGCGCTGAATCTGCCCGTGATTCTGGTGGTTGGCGTGCGGTTGGGTTGCATCAGTCATGCACTGCTGACCGCTGAAGCGATTGCTAACGATGGGCTGCAATTGGCGGGCTGGGTGGCCAACATCATTGATCCGAAGACCTCGCGCCTGGAGGAAAACCTCGCCACGTTGGCCGAGCGCATACCCGCACCGTGTTTGGGGCGGGTGCCGAAACTCAAGTCGGTGACGGCGGAGGCGGTGGCCGAGCATCTGCAATTGGATCTGTTGGATTAATATTTCCAGGTGCGGGTTTTTGCTATGACAAGGCACTATGCCATTAGTGTTTTTGTCGGGTGTTTTGCCCACGTGTCTGCTTCAATGGCCACTGTTGATCCTTTGCAAGGACGAGTTCTCCCATGGAAATCTCAGGAAGCACCGCTTTTTATGCCGGTCTGAGCTCTATTCAGACGGGGCAGAACCGTGTCGATCAGGCTGCCGGCCAGATCGCCAACACCACGATTGATCGCTCGGAGAAGAGCCAATCCTCCGAAGCACAGGTTGATCGTCTGCGTTCGGTAGATCGCAGCCAGCAATCAGACCTGGCCAGCAATATGGTCGAGATGTCTCAGGGCAAGTTTCAGGTTGAGCTCGGCGCGAAAGTCGCCAAGGCTTCCGATGAAATGCTGGGGACGTTGATTGATACCTACGCTTGATCACTTGCTGAATCTGCTACTCCGACGCCGCGAATCTTCGCGGCGTTTTTCTGCGTAAGTCCTTCTCCCTCAACTAATCTTTCCTGCATGGCTTGTCGCTTTGTCGACGGCGGTGTGCGGCTGTGTGGCCGTTATGTGCGCGGCATGATGACGAATGGCAAAAGATCGATGCTTGACAAGATTTGGGCGTAAACGTATGTTTCAAACAACTGTTTGACCGTCACAACAAATCAACACGGTCGTTCATTCCCGGTTACATCAGCAGAGGTTTATCGCTATGCCTGACTACAAGGCCCCCTTGCGTGATATTCGCTTCGTTCGTGACGAACTGCTCGGCTACGAAGCGCACTATCAGAGCCTTCCGGCTTGCGCAGACGCAACTCCGGACATGGTTGACGCCATTCTCGAAGAAGGCGCCAAGTTTTGTGAGCAGGTGCTGGCTCCGCTGAACCGCGTGGGTGACACCGAAGGCTGCACCTGGAGCGAGTCCGGCGTTAAAACCCCGACTGGCTTTAAAGAAGCCTACAAACAATTCGTTGAAGGCGGCTGGCCAAGCCTGGCCCACGACGTAGAGCATGGCGGCCAAGGCTTGCCGGAGTCTCTGGGTCTGGCCGTGAGTGAAATGGTTGGCGAAGCCAACTGGTCGTGGGGCATGTACCCAGGCCTGTCGCATGGCGCGATGAACACCATTTCCGAGCACGGTACGCCTGAGCAGCAAGATGCTTACCTGACCAAGCTGGTTTCCGGCGAATGGACCGGTACCATGTGCCTGACCGAACCGCACTGCGGCACCGACCTGGGCATGTTGCGCACCAAGGCCGAACCTCAGGCCGACGGTTCCTACAAAGTCTCCGGCACCAAGATCTTCATCTCGGCCGGTGAACACGACATGGCCGACAACATCGTCCACATCGTGCTGGCACGTCTGCCGGATGCGCCGGCTGGCACCAAAGGCATTTCGCTGTTCATCGTTCCGAAGTTCATGCCGAACGCCGACGGTTCGATCGGCGCTCGCAACGCCGTGACCTGTGGTTCCCTGGAACACAAAATGGGCATCCACGGTAACGCGACCTGCGTGATGAACTTCGACGCGGCCACCGGTTTCCTGATCGGCCCGGCGAACAAAGGCCTGAACTGCATGTTCACCTTTATGAACACCGCTCGCCTGGGTACCGCGCTGCAAGGTCTGGCCCACGCCGAGATCGGCTTCCAGGGCGGCCTGAAATACGCTCGTGATCGTCTGCAAATGCGCTCCCTGACTGGCCCGAAAGCGCCGGAAAAAGCCGCAGACCCGATCATCGTGCACCCAGACGTACGTCGCATGCTGTTGACCATGAAGGCGTTCGCCGAAGGCAACCGCGCGATGGTTTACTTCACCGCCAAGCAAGTCGACATCGTCAAATACGGCGTGGACGAAGAAGAGAAGAAGAAGGCTGACGCACTGTTGGCCTTCATGACTCCGATCGCCAAAGCCTTCATGACTGAAGTCGGTTTTGAATCCGCCAACCACGGCGTGCAAATCTACGGTGGTCACGGTTTCATCGCCGAGTGGGGCATGGAGCAGAACGTTCGCGACAGCCGCATTTCGATGCTGTACGAAGGCACCACCGGTATCCAGGCACTCGACCTGTTGGGCCGCAAAGTGCTGATGACTCAAGGCGAGGCTCTGAAAGGGTTCACCAAGATCGTCCACAAGTTCTGCCAGACCAACGAAGGCAACGAAGCGGTCAAAGAGTTCGTCGAGCCATTGGCTGCGCTGAACAAAGAATGGGGCGAGCTGACCATGAAGGTCGGTATGGCGGCCATGAAAGACCGTGAAGAAGTCGGCGCCGCGTCGGTGGACTACCTGATGTACTCCGGTTATGCCTGCCTGGCCTACTTCTGGGCTGACATGGCGCGTCTGGCTGCCGAGAAACTGGCTGCCGGCACCACCGAAACCGCGTTCTACACCGCCAAGCTGCAGACGGCGCGCTTCTACTTCCAGCGCATCCTGCCGCGTACCCGCACTCACGTTGTGACCATGCTGTCGGGCGCCAACAACCTGATGGACATGAAAGAAGAAGACTTCGCCCTGGGTTACTAAACCCCGCGCAGTTCCTTCACAAAGCCGCTGTTCTTTCGAGAGCAGCGGCTTTTTTGTTCCTGGCGAAAATCCGCTGTGCAAGACAGGCCACCCACGATGGATTGTTGGCGTCCCCTCGATAAATATTCCCTACTAAATTGCTAAGAAATCCCCGATTCCTGCCGTTACAGAGGCTGGCGATGTGACATAGATCACCTCTCATGTGCTTAACTGCTCCAGGTGCAGGCACAATGCCATCTTTCTGTTGGGTCGGAGCTTTACCCTTGCCGCGTTCTTCCGCTGTACGCTTCAGTCATTTTTTGCCCTCACTACTGCTGTTGCTTGCTGGGCTTTCGGCTGCGTACATAAAGGATCTCAACGTCTTCTTCACTTCGCTGTTCAACGTGTTGCCAACCTTGGTGCTGTTGCTCGGCGGTGCTTATTGCGCGGTTTACCGACGCCAGCGTGAACTGTTTCTGATGGTCACGGTGTACATCGCCTACTTCCTGCTCGACACCCAGACCGACTATTACCGCGATAACGGCAAGGTTCGCGAAGACGCAGCGGTGGTTTTCCATCTCTGTTGTTTGCTGTTGCCGTTGCTGTTCGGCCTGTTCGCGGCGTGGCAGGAACGCACTCACCTGTTTCAGGACATGGTGGCGCGCTTCGCTGTGTTGCTGGCGTTCGGTAGCGTGGCGCTGGGCATTGAGCAAAGTTACCCACAGCCGCTGCTGATGTGGCTCTCGGAAATCCGCTGGCCTGCCTTGCACGGTGCCTGGATGAGCCTGATCCAGTTGTCCTATCCCGTGTTCTTCGCCGCGTTTTTACTGCTGGCCTGGCAATACTGGCGCAACCCGAGGCCCTTGCACGCCGCGCAACTCGTGGGCTTGCTGGGGTTGTTCTGGATGTTGCCGAAAACCTTCATCCTGCCGTTCACCCTGAACATCATGTGCAGTCAGGTCATGCTGATGATTGCGGCGGCGGTGGCACACGAAGCCTATCAAATGGCTTTCCGCGACGAACTCACCGGGCTGCCGGGACGTCGCGCGTTGAACGAGCGCATGCAGCGCTTGGGACGCAATTACGTACTGGCCATGAGCGACGTCGATCACTTCAAGAAATTCAACGACACCCACGGCCACGATGTCGGCGATCAGGTGCTGCGATTGGTTGCCAGCAAACTGTCCAAGATCAGCGGAGGCGGTAGGGCGTATCGCTACGGGGGCGAAGAATTCGCCTTGGTGTTCGCGGGCAAGACGCTCGAAGAGTGCATGCCGCACCTGGAAGTCATCCGCGAGTCGATTGCGTCCTACAACATTCAATTGCGCAATCCGGACCGTCCTCAGGACGACCAGCAAGGTCGCCAGCGTCGAGCCGGCTCCGGTGCGTCGAGTGTGTCGGTTACGGTCAGCATTGGCGTCGCCGAACGCTTGGAGCAGCGTACGCCCGAACAAGTGCTCAAGTCGGCTGACGAAGCGCTCTACAGCGCCAAGGGTGCCGGGCGAAATTGCGTGGTGGCGTTCGGCCAAAGCCGCCGTGGCGCGGTGCGTATGGACGCTGCTGCGGGTTGAGTGATGATGGCGCATTCAGCGTCTGGACTGTGATTGTGAGGCGTGGTGCGCGGCAGTAGGTTTGAGGTATCTGCTGCCGGAGAAACGACCATGCCTGAGTACAAAGCTCCCCTGCGCGACATGCGCTTTCTGATCGACCACGTCTTCGACTTTCACAGCAACTACGCCGCGCTCGGCGCTACCGACGCCAGCCCGGACATGGTCAATGCGATCCTCGAAGAAGGCGCGAAATTTTGTGAAAACGTTCTCGCACCGCTGAATCGCAGCGGTGATGAAGAAGGCTGCCATTTCGACAACGGCGTGGTGACAACGCCTACAGGCTTCAAGCAAGCCTTCGCACAATACGTGGAAGGTGGCTGGCATGGTCTGGCGGCCGATCCAACTTACGGCGGCCAGGGTTTGCCGAGCTCACTGGGCCTGGTCATCAGCGAGATGGTCGGCTCCAGCAACACCTCTTGGGGCATGTACCCCGGCCTGACCCACGGCGCAATGTCGGCGATCCACGCCCATGGCACCGAAGCGCAAAAACAGACTTACTTGAGCAAACTCACTGCCGGCCAATGGACCGGCACCATGTGCCTGACCGAAGCCCATTGCGGCACCGACCTGGGCATCATCAAGACCCGCGCGTTGCCCCAGGCTGATGGCAGTTACGCGATCTCCGGCAGCAAGATTTTCATCTCCGCCGGCGAACACGACATGAGCGACAACATCATTCATTTAGTGCTGGCCAAACTGCCGGATGCACCGGCCGGGACCAAGGGCATTTCGCTGTTCATCGTTCCCAAATTCCTACCCGATGCCGAAGGTGAAGCGGGCGAGCGCAACGGCGTTTCCTGCGGCTCCATCGAACACAAAATGGGCATCAAGGCCTCAGCCACCTGCGTGCTCAATTTTGACGATGCAAAGGGATTCTTGATCGGTGAAGCGAACAAAGGCCTGAATTGCATGTTCACCATGATGAACCACGCGCGCCTGGGCACCGGCATGCAGGGCTTATGTCTGGGCGAGGCGAGCTTCCAGGGCGCGATCAAGTACGCCAACGATCGCTTGCAAATGCGCTCGCTGACCGGCCCGAAAGCCCCGGAAAAACCTGCCGACCCGATCATCGTCCATCCCGATGTGCGCCGGATGTTACTGACCATGAAGGCCTTCAACGAAGGCAACCGGGCGCTGACCTACTTCACCGCGCAGTTGTTGGATGCCGCGCATTTGAGCGCGGATGAAACGGCGCGGCAGGATGCAGAAGATCTGTTGGCATTCCTGACGCCGATCTGCAAAGCCTTCATGACCGATACCGGCCTGGAAGTGACCAACCACGGCATGCAGGTGTTTGGCGGCCACGGCTTTATCCGCGAGTGGGGTATGGAGCAATTGGTTCGCGACTGCCGGATTGCGCCGATCTACGAAGGTACCAACGGCATTCAGGCGTTGGACTTGCTGGGACGTAAAGTCCTCGGCAGCCAGGGCAAACTGCTGCGTGGCTTTACCAAGATCGTCCACAAGTTCTGCGCGGCAAACGCGGAGCATCCACAGCTCGGCAGCTTTGTGGCACAGCTCAATGGCTTGAATCAGCAGTGGGGCGAGGTGACGACTAAAATCGGCATGGCCGCGATGAAAAATCCGGATGAAGTCGGCGCTGCGTCGGTGGATTACTTGATGTACAGCGGTTACATCATCCTCGGCTATCTATGGCTGCGCATGGCGCTGGTGGCTCAGGCGCAGTTGGGCGCGGGCAGCGGCGATGCCGAATATTGCCAGGGCAAACTGGCGACCTGCGAGTTCTACTTCAAGCGATTGCTGCCGCGAACTGCCGCTCATCGGGCGGCGATCGAGGCGGGGAGTGATTGCCTGATGAAGCTGCCGGCGGAGTTGTTTGCGCTT
Organism: Pseudomonas sp. 10S4; assembly: GCF_034344865.1. Classification (NCBI taxonomy): domain Bacteria; kingdom Pseudomonadati; phylum Pseudomonadota; class Gammaproteobacteria; order Pseudomonadales; family Pseudomonadaceae; genus Pseudomonas; species Pseudomonas sp. 10S4. The sequence goes on along the minus strand of NZ_CP133774.1, from coordinate 1,153,602 downwards.
TGACGAGCGCGCTTTAAAAGCATCGCGGGTAAGCCTTGCTCCTACACGTCCAATGTTGTTCGCGAAGTTTGCGCACGGACCTGTAGGAGCGAGGCTTGCCCGCGAATGCGTTTGGCAGGCACAAGAACTCAGTGACTAAAAATTACAAATCGGTCACGTGCTGACCCTATGTGTCGTAAAAGTTGTTGGGTTACACTCGGACCCAACGAAAGCACCATTCCTACGAATCACCCGTTTAGATCTTGCGAGGTTTGCCATGGCTGACTACAAAGCGCCCCTGCGCGATATGCGCTTCGTCCTCAATGAAGTTTTCGAGGTCGCCAAACTCTGGGCCGAGCTGCCGGCGCTGGCGGATACCGTCGATGCTGAAACCGTCGAAGCCATTCTCGAAGAAGCCGGCAAGGTCACCAGCAAAAGCATCGCGCCCCTGAGCCGAGCGGCGGACGAAGAAGGCTGCCATTGGGCGGACGGTGCCGTCACCACACCGGCAGGTTTCCCACAGGCTTATCAGACTTATGCCGAAGGCGGTTGGGTCGGTGTCGGTGGCGATCCGGCCTACGGCGGCATGGGCATGCCCAAGGCTGTTTCGGCCCAGGTCGAAGAAATGGTCAACTCCGCCAGCCTGTCGTTTGGCTTGTACCCGATGCTGACGGCCGGCGCCTGCCTGTCGATCAACGCCCACGCCAGCGAAGAGCTGAAAGCCGCCTACCTGCCGAACATGTATGCCGGCGTCTGGGCCGGTTCGATGTGCCTGACCGAACCGCACGCTGGTACGGACCTGGGGATTATCCGCACCAAGGCCGAGCCTCAGGCCGACGGTTCCTACAAAGTCAGTGGCACCAAGATCTTCATCACCGGCGGCGAACACGACCTTACCGAGAACATCATTCACCTGGTGCTGGCCAAACTGCCGGACGCACCGGCGGGGCCGAAAGGCATTTCGCTGTTCCTGGTGCCGAAGTTCATGGTCAATGCCGATGGCAGCCTGGGCGCGCGCAACCCGGCCAACTGCGGTTCGATTGAACACAAAATGGGCATCCAGGCGTCCGCGACCTGCGTGATGAACTTCGACGAGGCCGTGGGTTACCTGGTCGGTGAGCCGAACAAAGGCCTGGCGGCGATGTTCACCATGATGAACTACGAGCGTCTGGGTGTGGGTATCCAGGGCCTGGCCACTGGCGAGCGCTCTTACCAGAACGCCGTTGAATATGCCCGCGACCGCCTGCAAAGCCGTTCGCCGACTGGCGCGCAGAACAAAGACAAAGTGGCTGACCCGATCATTGTCCACCCGGACGTGCGTCGCATGCTGCTGACCATGAAAGCCTCGAACGAAGGCGGTCGTGCCTTCTCCACCTATGTGGCGATGCAACTGGACACCGCCAAGTTCAGCGAAGACCCTACGACCCGCAAACGTGCGGAAGACCTGGTGGCGTTGCTGACGCCGGTAGCCAAGGCATTCCTGACCGATCTGGGCCTGGAAACCACCGTGCATGGCCAGCAAGTTTTCGGCGGCCACGGTTACATACGCGAGTGGGGCCAGGAACAACTGGTTCGCGACGTACGCATCACCCAGATCTACGAAGGCACCAATGGGATTCAGGCGCTGGACCTTGTAGGTCGCAAGATCGTCGGCACTGGCGGGGCGTTCTACAACCTGTTCGCGGATGAGATTCGTCACTTCACCGAGACAGCCAGTGCTGACCTGGCTGAGTTCACCAAGCCGTTGAACGACGCGGTGAGCACCCTTGATGAGCTGACTTCGTGGGTACTGGACCGGGCGAAAAACAACCCGAATGAAATCGGCGCGGCGTCGGTCGAATATCTGCAAGCATTCGGCTACGTTGCCTACGCCTACATGTGGGCATTGATGGCCAAGGCCGCTTTCGGCAAAGAAGCGCAGGACGAGTTCTACGCGAGCAAACTCGGCACGGCGCGATTCTATTTCGCCCGTCTGCTGCCGCGGATTCACTCGTTGAGCGCGTCGGTGAAGGCCGGTAGCGAGACGCTGTTCCTGCTGGACGCATCGCAGTTCTGACCCTGTAACGTCATGTAAGCAATCTCTTACATGACGTACTGCTGTTTTCCCATATGCGCCGATTGGATCCAGAGCTAATCTACTTCACATGGACGTCGCGCAGGAAGCGCAAAGTAACAACACGGACACGTAGGATTCTGCCAGGACGGCGGAGTGAAATGGATGTCAGGGAAACAGTCTGCAAAGCCCCGCTTCGGCGGGGTTTTCTTTTGCCTGCAGAAAAGTATTCAGCTCATCACATCCAGTGGCGCCGGGCCGTTCAAGCGGTCATCGGGACCATTGAGTACTTCTTCCAGCAACGTGCGCAGCAACGCCAGCGAGGCTTGTTGCCGTTGCACATCCCGGCACACCAACCCGACTTTCAGCGGCACTCGCGGCTCGGTCAGTGGTTTCCACAGCAGTTCATTATTGCCGAGCGCCTTTTGCGAGCGCCCGGGCAGAACAGTTGCCAGCCGCGTGTGGGGCAAGCTGTCGAGAATCCCCGCCATGTTGTTCAGTTCGGCCTGCACCTGCGGACGTCGGCCAAGGCTGGCCAATTGCGTCTGCCAGATCTGCCGCAACTGAAACTCTTCGCCCAATAGCAGCATCGGTAATTCCGCGGCCTGACTCATGGAGACCTTCTTGAATTCGCGCAACGGATGATCCGCCGGGATGACAAGCGTCAGTTCATCTTCGTACAGCATCACGCCGTGCAATCCTGGCTGGCGAGGCGGCAGGTAGCTGATTCCGATGTCCAGGGAACCGTTGAGCAACCGCCGTTCGATCTCAAGTCCGGTCAGTTCATAGATCTGCACCACCAGATGCGGCTGCGCCTTGCGCACCCGTTCGAGCATCTGCGGCACCAGGCTGGTGTGGACGGTCTGCAACACGCCAATCGCCAAGGTGCGCAGCGCCTGACCCTTGAAATTGCCCAGCGCTTCCCGCGCCCGTTGCAGGCCATCGAGCAACGGCAGCGCGTGGTTGTACAACGTGTGTGCCGCCAGGGTCGGCAGCAAGCGTTTGCTGCTGCGCTCGAACAGGCTCACATCGAGGTTCTGTTCGAGGTGGCGGATCTGCTGCGACAGCGCCGGTTGTGAGATGGACAGTCGCTCGGCAGCCCGGCCCACATGGCCTTCTTCGTAGACCGCGACGAAATAACGCAGTTGCTTGAAATCCATAAGTAATACTTATCGAAAATGCTGTGAAATCGAAATGGCTCAGCGCCGTGCCTGCGCCTAGTCTAACCGCATTCACAAGGCTTACAGGGCCGGAAAGCACGATGAATACCGTTTGCATCGATGGTGTTTGCATAGGAAAGACGAAAAGCCTAAAGCGAGGTTTTTTGAGATGAATTTGTTTAATTTGCGGCGCAGCCCTCCCAGTCTGGATGATCTGGTCATGGACACCGTGCAGCCATCGCACCGTGACAACCTGTCCAGCGAATGCCTGATGCCCAGCGTCGAGCGGCCACAGCAGATTTTTGTGCGTGGGCAAGGTTCGTGGTTGTGGGATAGCGATGATCGCGCTTATCTGGATTTCACCCAGGGTGGTGGGGCCAACAGCCTGGGGCATAGCCCGTCAGTGCTGGTCAACGCGATTTCGGATCAGGCCCGGACGCTGATCAACCCCGGTTTCGGCCTGCATAACCGCGCCATGCTCAACCTCGCCGAACGGCTTTGCGCCAGTACTGGCAGCGATCAGGCCTACCTGCTCAACAGTGGCAGCGAAGCCTGCGACGCGGCGATCAAGTTGGCACGCAAATGGGGTCAGCTGCATCGCGGCGGCGCTTCGCGGATCATCGTTGCCAACAAGGGCTGCCATGGCCGTAGTCTCGGGACGATTTCGGCGTCGGACAGTTCTAACCTGACCAATCGATTTGAGCCGCAGCTACCGGGCTTCAGCCACGTCCCGTTCAATGACCTTCCAGCGTTGCATGCAGCCGTAGACGCTCGGACCGTGGCGATCATGCTCGAGCCGATCCAGAGTGAAGCCGGGGTGATTCCGGCCGTCGAGCATTACCTCAAGGGTGTTGAACGGTTGTGTCGTGAACTGGGCATCCTGCTGATCCTCGACGAAGTCCAGACCGGGATCGGCCGTTGCGGCACCTTGCTCGCGGAACAATCCTACGGCGTGCGGGCCGATATCGTTGTGCTCGGCAAAGGCTTGGGCGGTGGCGTGCCGTTGGCGGCATTGCTTGCCCGAGGCAAGGCCTGTTGTTTCGACATCGGTGAAATGATCGGCACCCACCACGGCAATGCACTGATGACCGCTGCCGGCCTGGCCGTTCTTGATAGCGTGCAGGACAAAGGCTTTCTCGAACATGTACAGAAAACCGGTCAGTACCTTGGCGAAGGTCTTGGGCGCTTGGCTAATCGCTACGGCCACGGCGAACTGCGCGGGCAAGGGCTGTTTTGGGGACTGACACTGTCGGACGATTCAGCCGACGCGGTCGTCAAAGCAGCACACCATGAAGGCTTGCTGCTCAACGCCCCACAACCCGATTGCCTGCGCTTCACCCCGGCGCTCACCGTCAGCAAAGCCAACATCGACGAAATGCTCCTACGCCTGGCTCGCGCTTTTTCCCGGGTACGCACCGCGCAACTGCAGTGCCGCAAAGGGATTGCCGTCTGATCAGACTCGCCCTACACGAATTACCGAACCGTCTCGCGGTATAACGCATCGCCCCACACCTGATTCTTTTGGCGTGGGGCGTTTTTTTGTCTCTGCGTTTTGCCAAAGGTGATTTGGTGCTTGAGCGATGGCTGGATCGGTGGCTTTTTAGAGCGCGTCGGCAAGGACTGCCGCCGCCAGTGAAACAATATTGTTGAAGAACTGGTTTTGAAATCTATACCACTGAGTGGTATGTTTTTTGGAAGGGAAACCGATGTCGCCGAGGTTATTCAAAGCTAAAGGTTTTGCGATACAGGCTGGTAAAGCTTGGATCAGTGATGAGGAGCTACGGGAGGCCTTCATCGAGATGCTCGATGGCCAAGCAGTCAATCTCGGTGGCAGGGTGTGGAAAAAACGTTTGAATTCAAATCGCCATCGATCGCTTGTCTTGGCAAAAGGTGGGCGTTACTGAGTCTATCAGGTGCTGTTTGCCAAACAGGATCGAAGTAATATCAGTTCGGCGGAGCTGATTGAATTGCGCACGCTGGCGAAGACCTACGCGGAACTCACAGATGTGCAAGTCCGGCGCTTGCTGGATACGAAGGAGTTTGTGGAGATCCCCCATGAGTAAAAAATACAAAAGTGAAGTTTTTGAATCGATACACGAATCGGCCAGTGCCTTATTTGCCATCGGCGCAATCAGCAAGGCGACGATGCGCGAATTTGATGAGTCCTGCCTTGCAACCGTACCGGACGCGATCCCGGCAGAGCAGATCAAAGCGCTTCGGGAGCGCAACAACGTCAGCCAGCCAGTGTTTGCGCGTTATCTGAACACCAGCGCCTCGACGGTCAAACAATGGGAGGCGGGAGACAAGCACCCCAGCGGCATGGCGCTCAAGTTGCTGAGCATTGTTCAGAAATACGGTCTTGAGATACTGGCCTGAAGAACTGCACTGAACCCTGACGAACGGCGCAGGTCGATTGGTTGTGTGGCTCATGCGAGCCAACTTCAAATCAGGAGCTGCCCCATGGATTTTATTCGAATCATCATCGCCATTCTGTTGCCGCCCCTGGGTGTGTTTCTGCAAGTCGGTTTCGCCGGGGCGTTCTGGCTGAATATTCTGCTGACGCTGTGCGGTTATATTCCGGGGATCGTGCATGCGGTGTACATCATTGCCAAGCGTTGAGATTTTCGGCGTCGGTTAGATCGCTTTCGCGAGCAAGCCCGCTCCCACAGTAGATCTTCAGCGAACACAGCGTTTGTGTTCGCCGCCGATCAAATAATGAAATGGCTCCTCCCGCCGCCCCCTGTGATCACCCACTAAGCTTTCACAGGGGGCTCATCGGAGACCGTTGCCATGAACAAAGTAGCTATTGTCGCCATCGATCTGGGAAAACACACCTTTCATCTGCATGCACAAGATGATCGTGGTCATGAGCTTTACCGCAAAAAGTTTAATCGGGCGGCGCTCATCCAGCATCTGGCCAATCTCGAACCCTGCACCGTTGCGATGGAAGCTTGCGGCGGAGCCCACTTCATGGCGCAGGAAGTCTCAAGACTGGGGCATATACCCAAACTCATTGCTCCGCATCTCGTGCGTCCGTATGTGAAAAGCAACAAGAACGACTTCGCTGATGCCGAAGCGATCTGCGAGGCTGCAACTCGTCCAACAATGCGCTTTGTGCCGCCCAAGAATCAGGCTCAGCAGGCGCTGGCCATGCTCAACTCGACACGTGATTCGTTCATCAAAGAACGTACTGCTACCGTCAATCGGATTCACGCAGCCCTCCTGGAAGTCGGAATCAGCTTGGCCCCAGGCTTCAAGTCCATCAAAGATCTTCCAGCGCTGCTTGAAGCACATCCACTTCCCGATTCCATCAAAAAACTACTGACCAGGCTGCGTGAGCACTTCAATTACTTGCACGAGCAGGTCAAGGCTTTGGATAAGGAAGTGGAGTGCCAAGCCGCTGAAGATGATCTGGCTGTTCGCTTGATGACGATGCCGTGTGTCGGCCCGATCACCTCCAGCGTCCTGGCTGCCGAGTTGGGCGATGGCAAACAGTTCAAGTGCGGCCGAGGCTATTCGGCCTCGATCGGGCTAGTGCCCAAACAACACTCCACGGGCGGAAAAACCGTACTTTTAGGCATCAGCAAGCGGGGTGACCGAAACCAGAGACGTCTGCTGATCCAGTGTGCCCGCGTCTATCTGATGCAGTTGGATCGACAGAAAGGAGCGCTGGCGGACTGGGTCCGACGGCTATGGGACAACCATCACTCCAATCATGTGGTCTGCGCACTGGCCAACAAACTGGCGAGAATCGCCTGGGCGATTGCAGCACACCACACCGAATTCGATGCGGGGCCAGGCGCGATGAACGCCTGACCCCGCTGTCACCCGAGCACCACCCACCTGGTTTGCGATGCTGGATAACAGATGACGTGAACGGCCAACCGGCCTGACGAAAACCCTGAGCTCCCACACGGCTGAAAGGCCGTCCAAGTAATTAGGATCGCCGGGCATCGATTCTCATCAAGGCGCGAATGGACCAACCTCCACTCAGACGCCGGATAGATGAAAGCAAGCCAAACACATCATCAAAAACAGTATTGCAGAAAAGGGGGGAACCATAGATGTGGGAGCGGGCTTGCTCGCGAATGAGGCGCCACTATTTCCGCACGAAGCGCTGACTTCAGTCCACCAACGCCATCACCCGCCGATAAAACACCCACTCCTGCTCCAGCGCATGCGCCTGATTACCCGCCTTGCGAAACCCATGACGTTCGTCTGCGTAGTAATGGGCTTCAACCAGAATGCCGTTGTCCTGCAACGCCGTGACCATGTCCCGGGTTTGCTGCGGCACCACCACGGCATCCAGTTCACCCTGAAAGAAAATCACTGGCACGGCGATGTTACTCGCGTGCAATAACGGCGTTCGGGCGGCATAACGCTCGGCATCCTGCAGCGGATCGCCGATCAACCAATCCAGATAGTCGCCCTCGAACTTGTGAGTCGCTTTGCCCAATGCAACGGGATCGCTGACGCCATACAGGCTGGCGCCGGCGCGGAAGACTTTGTGAAAGGCGAGCGCGCACAGCGTGGTGTAACCGCCAGCACTGCCGCCGCGAATGAATGCATTGTCGCCGTCGATCAGCCCGCGTTCGGCGAGATAAGCGACCACTGCGCAAGCATCCTCCACATCCACATCACCCCAACTCAAATGCAGTGCCTGGCGATAATCCCGGCCATAGCCGCTGCTGCCGCGATAGTTGAGATCGGCCACGGCAAAGCCCCGTTGCGCCCAGTACTGGATGCGTGGGTCGAGCATCGGGTAGCAGGCCGACGTCGGGCCGCCGTGGATGAACACCACCAGCGGCAGGTTTCGCCTCTCCTGTCATTGCCGGGTAGAAGAAACCATGAGCCTCGCCCGAACCGCTCGGGTAGCGCAGGGTTTGCGGGCGGCTGATCTTTTCGGCAGGCAACGGTGCGATGCCGCCGGCCAGTACATTGACCTGTCGGGTGTTGCGGTCGATGGCAATGACTGCCGAAGCCGTAACCGGCGAGGCTGCGATGCAGTAAATGAACTGTTCATCGAATGCGAGACTTCGGAAGCGGCTGTAATCCCCGGTGAAATCCTCAGGTGCTTCGCCGCAAAGGCCCAAACGGCCAAATCCGTCTTCGGTCCAACTGGCCAGATACGTGTTGTCGTTCAACGGTAACCAGGTGCAGCCGCCCAATTGCCATGGTGCGGGGCCGTGATCGGCCGCGGCGCTCGGCAATGGCGTCAGACCCTCGGTAGATTCCACCCACGGTTGCCAAAATCCGTCGCGATCGGTCAAGCAATACAAGCGACCGTTGGCGTCGAACCGAGGTTGCTGCACAGACTCTGGAGCCCTACCACCCGCTACACAACGCGGCTGACCAAAACCGCTCTCGTCCTGGCGTTCTGCAACCATCAGACGAGTCGTTGTCCATGGCTGATCCGGCCGGCTCCACTCGATCCAGGCCAGACGTCGAGCATCCGCACTCAGGGTCGGCGAGGCGTAAAAGTCCGCGCCTTCAGCCAGCAAATGACGCACACCGTCCGCCAGGTCGATGGCCACCAGCCGATGCTGATCGCGATGTTCTTCAACCGCCAGAATTTGCCCATTGGCGAACTGCAGATCGCCATAACGGCACTCGTCCGACGTCATCACTTCAGGCGTCTCGCCCTTCAGCGATTGCCGATACAGCTGCTGGTCCGCCTCGTTGACGAAAACAATCCCGTCATCCGTCAGACAAAACGCTCCGCCGCCATATTCGTACACCCGACTTCGCACACTGAATCCCGGCGGTATCAGACATTTCGCCTGACCGTCACGCCAGTGCCAGATCCGGCAGGCTGCATCTTGGGGACGGTACTCGTTCCAGAACAGGCCCTGTTTGCCCAGTTGTAGTTCGGCGAAGTCGATACCGGCCGTGACGGCTTTGGCGGCGCTGAAAGGCTCAGCCTTTAGCGATGAGTCGTGAGTTTCGTTCATTGCGAAAGGCCAGTTGTTCGATGGTCTGGGTCGCGTGCTCGGCTTCTTCGCGGGCCATGAGAATCACGCCGTGATGTTCTGACTTGCTGCACACCGGGTCGGCATTGCTCGCGTCACCGGTCAACATGAAGGCCTGGCAACGGCAGCCGCCGAAGTCCTTTTCTTTCTCATCGCAGGAGCGGCACGGCTCGGGCATCCAGTCATAACCACGAAAGCGATTAAAGCCAAACGAGTCGTACCAGATGTGCTGCATGCTGTGGTCGCGTACGTTCGGAAATTGCACCGGCATCTGTCGGGCTCCGTGACAGGGCAGGGCAGTTCCGTCCGGGGTCACTGTCAGAAAAATACTGCCCCAGCCATTCATGCAGGCTTTCGGACGTTCTTCGTAGTAGTCCGGGGTGACAAAAATCAGTTTGCACGGATGCCCTTCGGCTTCCAGTTTGGCGCGGTATTCGTTGGTGATGCGTTCAGCGCGGACCAGTTGTTCCTTGGTCGGCAGTAGGCCGACCCGATTGAGCTGCGCCCAACCGTAGAACTGGCAAGTGGCGAGTTCGACGAAGTCGGCCTCCAGGGCGATGCACAGCTCGATGATCCGGTCGATCTTGTCGATGTTGTGCCGATGGGTGACGAAGTTCAGCACCATCGGATAGCCGTGGGCCTTTACCGCACGGGCCATTTCGAGCTTTTGCGCGAAGGCTTTTTCGAGCCGGCCAACAGGTTGTTGACCTGCTCGTCACTGGCCTGAAAGCTGATCTGGATGTGGTCCAGGCCAGCCTTCTTGAAGTCGCTGATTTTCTGCTCGGTCAGGCCAATGCCCGAGGTAATCAGGTTGGTGTAGAAACCCAACTTACGCGCTTCGGCGATCAACTCGGCGAGGTCCTGGCGTACCAGCGGTTCACCGCCGGAGAAACCCAACTGCGCCGCGCCCATCTCCCGCGCTTCGCGAAAGACCTTGATCCACTGCTCGGTGCTGAGTTCTTTGCCCTGTTCGGCGAAATCCAGCGGATTGGAGCAGTACGGGCATTGCAGCGGGCAGCGATAGGTCAGCTCGGCCAGCAGCCACAGCGGCAGGCCGATTTCCGGTTTGGGCGGTAACTTGTCCGACACAGAGTCAGGCAAGTTCGATCCAGTGCTGAGCACGGGCGACCTCCATGAATTGCTCGATGTCTTCACCGAGTTCGGGCACGCCAGGGAACTGCGCGTCGAGTGCGGCAATGATCGCGGCCACGTCACGCTGGCCGTCGATCAAACCGCCAATCAGCGCGGCGCTTTCATTGAGTTTGATCATGCCTTCCGGGTACAGCAGCACGTGGCCTTTCTGCGCCGGTTCGTACTGGTAACGGTAGCCGGTACGCCAGGTCGGGGTTTTGTTGCGGTCGAAACTCATAAGGTGATTCCTTTATGCCAGACCCGCTGCTCGGTCACGCTGTGATACGGCGGGCGATTCAGCTCGTAGGCCATGGTCATGGCATCGAGCATGCTCCAAAGAATGTCCAGTTTGAACTGGAGAATTTCCAGCATGCGCTCCTGGCCTTCCCGGGTGGTGTAGTGCTGCAAGGTGATCGCCAGACCGTGCTCGACATCGCGACGGGCCTGACCCAGGCGCGTGCGGAAATACTCGTAACCGGTCGGGTCGATCCACGGGTAATGCTGCGGCCAACTGTCCAGGCGCGATTGGTGGATCTGCGGCGCGAACAGCTCGGTCAGCGAACTGCTGGCGGCTTCCTGCCAACTGGCCCGACGGGCGAAATTGACGTAGGCGTCCACGGCAAAACGTACGCCGGGTAGCACCAACTCTTGGGAGCGTAACTGATCCGGGTCGAGGCCAACGGCTTGGCCCAATCGCAGCCAGGCTTCGATGCCGCCGTCTTCGCCGGGGGCGCCGTCGTGGTCGAGCAGGCGCTGAATCCATTCGCGACGAATTTCGCGGTCCGGGCAGTTGGCGAGGATCGCGGCGTCTTTTAGCGGGATGTTCACCTGGTAGTAGAAGCGGTTGGCGACCCAGCCCTGGATCTGCTCGCGGGTCGCCCGGCCTTCGTACATCGCCACGTGGTAGGGGTGGTAGATGTGGTAGTAGGCGCCCTTTGCACGCAGGGCGGCTTCGAATTCGGTGGGGGACATTGCGGTGTCAGTCATTTCGGTTCTCCGGGTAGGACCGGTGGTTCTTTGGTGTCTGGTCTGACGCCTTCGCGAGCAAGCCCGCTCCCACATTGGAATGCGGTTCCCTGTGGGAGCGGGCTTGCCCGCGAAGGGGCCATTAGCTACAACACAATACTCATGCCGTCATAAGCCACTTCAACCTCACGCCGCGCCAACTCCGCGCGCTGCGGCGAATCCTCGTCGAGAATCGGGTTGGTGTTGTTGATGTGGATAAGCACTTTGCGCTGTTTGGGCAGTTGTTCCAGCACTTCCAGCATGCCGCCGGGGCCGTTCTGCGCCAGGTGACCCATTTCCCGACCGGTGCGGGTGCCGACGCCACGGCGCTGCATTTCATCGTCATCCCACATCGTGCCGTCCACCAGCAGGCAATCGCTGCCGGCCATGATCTCCAGCAACGGCGCGTCGACTTTGCCCAGACCCGGTGCGTAGAACAGTTTGCCGCCGGTGCTGATGTCTTCGACGATCAGGCCGATATTGTCGCCCGGGTGCGGGTCGAAGCGGTGCGGCGAGTAGGGCGGCGCGGCGCTGCGCAATGGCAGCGGGGTGAAGCGCAGGTTTGGGCAGGCCGGGACGGTGAAACTCTGGTCGAGTTCGATGCGGTTCCAGTTCAGCCCGCCGTTCCAGTGGGTCAGCATGGTGAACAGCGGAAAACCGCTGCTCAGGTCTTCGTGGACCATGTCGGTGCACCAGACTTGATGCGGGCAACCTTCGCGCAGGCTGAGCAGGCCAGTGGTGTGGTCGATCTGGCTGTCCATCAGGATGATCGCGCTGATCCCGGTATCACGCAGGGCGCGGCCCGGTTGCATCGGGGCGAAGCTCTGGAGCTGGGCGCGGATGTCCGGCGAGGCATTGCACAGCACCCAGTTCACGCCGTCATCGGAAATCGCGATGGACGATTGGGTCCGCGCCTTGGCATTCAGGCTGCCGTCGCGAAAACCTGCGCAGTTCACGCAGTTGCAATTCCACTGCGGGAAACCACCGCCAGCGGCGGAACCTAGAATCTGGACAAACATGGCCGCTCCATCATTTTGAAAACTGAAAATAAAAACGCCTCGGCAGACCGAGGCGTTGCACAACGATACAAACTTAGCGGCTTGCGAAGTACATGGTGACTTCAAAGCCGATACGCAGGTCGGTGTAAGCAGGTTTGGACCAGGACATGGAAATGCTCCTTTCAGGTGGATGGGACAGTTGAGACCTATACATATAGTCCATCTCCTGCCGGAGATGTTCAGATAGTTAGGCGGCTATGTTACTCAAAATTACAGAGCCGTTGCCCGTGAAACTTTGAGAAAGCTAATTGCAGCGTCGGTAATGATCATTTTGCCACTTGCCAAGGTGCGCCTGGACAAGCCTCGCTGGCCAGGCAGCGCCAGCCACCTTCGGCGTTATTCAGGTGTTGGGCGGCGGCGAGCAGCTCGCTTCGGTCGGTCCCCAGAATCGCCTCGGACAGTTGCGTCAGGTATTCCGACGAGTGGCCAGCCAGCTTGCCCTGCCATAGCAGTTCGGCGGCTTGGGCGGTGGGCAAAGTGGCGCTGTCGAATTGATCGGCAAGGGCCTGGCGTTGCGCGAGGTAAGTCGCGTCATCGGTGCTTTGGATTTGCTCTGCCAGTCCGCGCAGGAAGTGTTCGATGTGTTCCAGCAAATCAGCAGCAGCGACATTCGGTGATTGCACGCCAAACAGCATACCTGTCTGGCCGTTTATCTGGCGCAGTCCGCTGAACACCGCATAACCCAGTTGCAGCTCGACCCGCAGGCGTTGGTAGAACGGTGTCTGGCTCAGGTGTGCGAGCAGACGCCAGGCGGCTTCGTCAGCGATTTCCTGTGTGGCTGTCGGACAGAAGAGCAGCAGCGCGTGTTCGCTGGACCCGGTTTCGATGGTGTTCCACAGATGCTGTGAGTTGATCGATGGCGCAGGTGTCAGTTGATTGTCCGCAGTGCCGGGGATTCGGCTCAAGGCAACGCCCATGGCTGCTTGTGTCTGGGCGGACAGGCCGACTGCCAAGCCATCCCAGCGTGCGCTCGACCAGAGTTGTTGCAGGTCGGCTGATACGGTGGAGTGTTCAAGGCAATGTTCCGGCAGCGCTTTGAGTAGCTGCCGAATCGGCATCAACGCAGGTTCGATGTGTGGGAAATTGGCACCAGGATTTGTCAGCGCCGTTAGCGCATGTTCGAGGACCGTCGGCATCGGCTCTTGCAGGCCGGTCATCTTCAGTAGCCATTCATTGCCCGTTGCGCTGAAGGAAAAATCGACACCGGCCTGGCGGGCGTCCTCGCGCAATGGCTTGAGGCTGTTTTCCATGCTCGATTGCAGGCGGCTGTCCGGCGCCAGGTCCAGGCGCCAGCGCAGGTAAATGGCGCCCTCATCAGTATTGCCCGGCAACGCTTGGCTGAACTGCATCGACGAACGTTCGCGACGACCGCGGGAGCGATCCTGGGCAAAGGTGCGCAAGCCGCGGTGGGCGCTGGTTTGGCCACGGATCAGCCCGGCGTTGGCGGCGGGTGCCTCGGAACGCAAAAACGGGTTGGGTGCCGGCAGTTGCCATTGGCCGGTGAAGTTATCCACAGCGCCGATTTGCTTCAGGACTTCCTTGAGAGCTGCGACGCCTTGTACGGATAGTCCGATTTCAAGCTGTTCGCTGTCACGCCGGGCCAGTTGCAACGCGCTGCTGACTTGCTGCTGGCGTAGCAGCAGGGCCGCGTACTCTTTGCGTAACTCTCTCCAGTCTTGTTGAGCGGCAAAGAATCCCAGCCAATCCATCAGTTGTTCACGGATCGCCGCAGGCGTTGCATTGGCGAGCAATTTGAACTCGATATGCAGCATGGCTTGTCCGGCGAACTCGTATAACGGCGCGGCTTTCAGGCTGTCGGCCAAACCGCTACTTTGCAGCTTGGCGAGCAGGCCGCCGGGCTTTGCGGCGCTCAACCAATGACACAGGAATGCCAACGCCTCGGGTGACGACTCAGGCAGCGCTTCGAAGGTGAGCAGCAGATCCAGCCGACGTTCACCGACCTGTTGATAACTATTGTCCGAAGAGTCCATCAGAGGAGTCGGCGCTTGCTGTAGGGCTTTTTCACCCCGAGCAATCACAGCACCGAACGCCTCTGCCATCGCCTTCAGCTCATCAAGACTCTGCGGGCCAGCCAGGCTCAACGTCATCTGCCCGGTTTGATAAAACCGCTGATAGAAGTCTTTCAGCGCCTGCTGAAACTCAGGCTGCGGCACCGGCAGACTGTCTCGGTTACCCGCGTGGAATCCCGTTAGCGGGTGAGCCTTGGATAGCCCATCGAACAGCGCCAGTTGCTGCTGCGCCGTCCCGTCCTCGGACCACGCGACAAACTCTGCCTGCAACACTTCCCGTTCCCGCAATTGATCGTCCAGATTCATACGCGGGTGGGCGAGCATGTCTGACAGACGCTCCAGCCCACCGGCAAATGCCTGTGGCGACAATTCAAAAAAGAAATCGGTGGTGCGCTCACTGGTTCGTGCATTCACCTGCCCGCCATGACCCTGAACGTAGGCCATCAGCCCTTGGCCGGTAGGAAAACGCTCGGTTCCCAGAAACAGCAGGTGCTCAAGAAAATGCGCCAATCCGGGCCAGGCCAGAGGCACATCATGACTGCCGGCAGCCACCCGCAACGCCGCCGCGCTGCGCTTCAATTCGGGGGCATGACGCAGCATCACCCGCAGGCCGTTAGCCAGGGTTTCAGTGTGGGGGCGGGGGTGATTCAGCGCAGGCATGAGCACTTCCAATACAGAGAAGCGCTAATGCTAGCGGATAACGGGGACTCAGCGCTTGTTCAGCTCACTGTAAAGCTCGGGGCGGCGATCAAGGAGATAACGATTGGCGGCGCGGGAATCGACCATCAACTGCCGATCCAATTCACCAACAATCAGCGCTTCATCCAGACCCGCCTGGGCGATACGGCTGCCATCCGGCGCGGCGATGCTGCTTTGGCCGCAATAATGGATATCGCCTTCGTGGCCGCAGTAGTTGGCATAAGCCACATAACACTGGTTTTCAAAGGCTCGCGCGCGGACGGTGACGTCAGCGACGAAATCGAAGGGAATCATGTTCGCCGTTGGCACCAGAATCAGCTCGGCGCCGGCCAGGGCCAGACGCCGGGCGTTTTCCGGGAACTCCATGTCGTAGCAAATCAGGAAGCCAAGCTTCCAGCCATTGAGCTCGACCAGCGGGAAATCATCCCCGCCGGCGCTGAACATCGAGTGATCAAGGTCGCCGAACAGATGCGTCTTGCGGTAATTGCACAGGCGTTCGCCATGGGCGTCGATCAACTGCACCGAGTTGTAGATCTGGCCGTCTTCGGTGCGTTCGGGATAGCCATACAAAATGGCGATCCCCGCTGTTTTGGCAATGCGCGCGACCTGCTGCGCCGACTCACCGTTGTGCACCTCCGCGAGGACGTTCACCGCATCGACGCCGATGTTGTAGCCGGTCAGGAACATCTCCGGCAGCACCAGCAAGTCGGCGCCTTTGGCCTCCAGCGCCAGTTGATGCAAGCGTTGCAGATTGCCTGCGACGTCCAGGGATAGTGGTGGGCATTGGTAAAGGGCTACGCGCATTTCGGATTCCTCTTACTCGGGCAGGGCGATCGGACCGATCTCGTTAAACACATCTCCTGGACCCGGGTTCTCGGCGTGAGTTTCACCGCCGAAGTGTTTCATGATGCCCCACACCGCGTTGAGCGAGGTCTGCACCGCGCCTTCAACCCAGGCCGGCGTCCACGAAACGTCATCGCCAGCGATGAAAATCCCGCGTTGCTCCGCTGGCATGTCGTCCTGCATGAAGTGCGCGTACATGCGCTGGTTATAGCGATAGTGGCCGGGCAGGGCGCCTTTGAAAGCACCGAGGAAATGTGGGTCGGCTTCCCAGGACACAGTGATCGGGTCGCCGATGATCCGCGCGGCGATGTCGACTTTCGGGTAGATCTTCTTCAACGCATCCAGCGCCAGCTTCACGCGTTTTTCCACCGGTTGTGGAAGCATCTTCAGCGCGTCGCTCATCCACGAGTACGACAGGCAAATCACGCCTGGCTTGTCGTCGCCGTTGTCGAACAGGTAGGTGCCACGGGTCAGGCGATCAGTGAGGGTCATGCTCATCAGGTCACGGCCGGTTTCCGGATCTTTGTCCTTCCAGAATGGGCGGTCGACCATCACGAAAGTTTTCGACGATTGCATGTAGCGAGTGCGGTCGAGAGCCATCCACATTTTTTGCGAGAACAGGGTTTCATCGCATTCGATCTGGGTGGTCAGCAGCCAGCTCTGGCAGGTGGTCAGTACGGCGGCGTATTCGCGGGTGTCGCCCCAGTTGTCGGTGACGGCAAAACGACCGTCAGCCGCGTGGGCAATTTTCTTCACGCCAGTGCGCGGGGCACCGCTGTGCAAGGAACTGAGGCTGGTACCTTCCGGCCAGTGCACGCAACGTTCCGGCACGTGGCGCCAGATGCCCAGTGGCACTTGCTCGACGCCGCCTACTACCAGGTGTTGGTGATCGTCGCAGTTGGTCATTACTACGCGGAAGATTTCCAGCATCGAGTTCGGGAAGTCAGAGTCCCAGCCGCCGGTGCCGAAACCGACCTGGCCAAACACTTCGCGGTGATGGAACGACAATTTGGCGAAGGCTTTGGAGGTGGCGACAAAGTCGTAGAAGGTGCGGTCGTCCCACAGCGGAACCAGGGTGTTCCACAGCTCTTTGAGGCGAGGCACGTCGCGGTCGCGGATCGCTTGCTGGATCTCGCCGAAGCGCGAGCCGTCTTCCAGTGCGTCCGCCCAGGCGTCAGCTACTTCCTGGAACAATGCGGGAAGATCCGACAGCTTCTGTGCGTAATGGGTCTGGCCTTCCAGATCGATCACCGTACTGCCGGACGCGGGCGTCAGCGGGTTCGGGAACGGTTTGGTTTCCAGGCCGAGCTTGTCGACGTAGTGATAAAACGCGGTGGACGACACCGGGAAACGCATGCCACCGAGCTCGGCGATGATGCCTTCGGCGCCGTTGAACGCCTGGGAGCGCAGACGACCGCCCATTTTCGAGGCTTCGTAAACGACTGGCTTCAGGCCCAGCTTCATCAGCTCGTAAGCCGCGACCAAACCGGCGATGCCGCCACCGACGATCGCCACTTCGGCGCCGTGGTTGTGCTCAGGAATACTGCCCAGGCCGGCGGGGTGCTCGATCCAGTCGTCGAAGGCGAACGGAAAGTCCGGGCCGAAAATGGTGACTGGTTTTTTACCGTCTGCAGGATGGCGATTATTCTTGTTCATGGCTGACCTTGCTGGCGACCCGACGCGGGATGCGCGTCTGAGTATAGGAAAAGATGGCAGCCATTCTAGAGAGCGTAGAACACGTTAATAAGACGCAATGTGTCGTCGTTTTGCCGGTAAACAGATCAATATGACGATGTATCGCTACATACTGCCCAATGTGGGAGCGGGCTTGCTCGCGAATACGGTGGGTCAGTCAACAGCAATGCCGACTGACACTCCCTCTTCGCGAGCAAGCCCGCTCCCACATTGGACAGAGTCTAAACCGGCTGCCCTCGATCAATCTTGCTACTCAAAATGATCGAAGTGGTCGTCTTCTCCACCCCATCTACGCTGCCAATCTGATCCAGCAACTGATCCAGCTGCTCCGGCGAGTCCGTGCGCAACCACGCCACATAATCAAATTCGCCACTCACCGCACACAGTTGCTGAACCTGAGCCATCGCACTGAGCCGGCGCAGCACTTCCTTGCCGGAGCGTGGCTGCACCGTGATCCCGACATACGCCTGCAACCCGCCATCCACCACCCGCTGACCCAAACGCACGCCGTAACCGGTAATCACCCGGGCCTTTTCCAGGCGCGCCAACCGCGAAGTGACCGTGGTGCGCGCGATGCCCAGTTGCCGCGCGAGCATGGCCACGCTTTCACGGGCATTGATCTGCAAGGCAGCGATTAACTGGCGGTCGATTTCGTCGAGGGATGGGATATGACTATTGCTCATTGATAGGGCTCTGACTTGGCCTGATCGGACACCTAGGCCAATTTGAAAGAGTCAATTAGGGCATCTATCCAGACCCTTGTCCACCGGAGGTCTGGGGACAAACGGCATGTCTGGATTGCCAGCGCTGTCGTAAAAAAAGGTGTCAGAGTGTTTTTTGAGCAGAGTATTCGCGAATGCTCTTAGCCAGTTCGGCCAACGCTTCATCATCGGCTCGCTTCCAGTCGTGCGACGAGATGTAACCTTCGTACTGGGTAAAGTACTTGTCGATGCTCGAGCTTATTTTTTTAAACTCACTGTCAGTTCCGGTACCGTGCATGGGAAACAGTTTTGCATGCAAGTGATCGACTCCGTAGCCCTCCAACATCATCCCGGTGCGCGCCACATTGGGAAGGGCACGGTCGAGTAACAGTGCAACAGACTTTGCCGCCAGCGTCAGATCAGTCAGCGCCTGATCTGTCTGGGCAAAGGCATAACTGGATGCGTGGAGTTTAGGAATGACCACCGTAAAGCCCGGAGTGTTTGGGAAAATGGAAAGAAAGGCTAGATGGCTTTCGCTTTCCCAAACGATGTGCGCAGGTGCTTGACCTGCTGCTATTTCGCAAAAAATGCAGCTCATTAAGTTACCCGTTAATGGTCGGTGGATAGGTGGCTGTTTGAAAGTTTAAAGGAAAGTGACAGGCATCCCACTCAATGGTGTGATCTTCGTTCGAGACAAAACTTCGTTTGGCGAGCATGGCAATAGAACCCGATGCCAGTAGCGACGCCATATTGACGTTTAGTGGGCCGAAACTGGGCATGATCGAAGAGGGAAGTCGTTGCCAAGGAGTGTCTACAAACGAGTCGGTAGTCACTTGAGTGTTCTTTCCTGTGTGCAGGTAAACCTTGCAATTGGAGTGGTTATACCCACCGCTGACAACTGGCACACCTGTTGACTGGGAGATAGTGGCGGCGTCTTCCGCTAACGAGGATGGGTTGTCAGCCGTGATCACAATGATGCTCGCCGCATGTTGGCGCTGAAGGTTAGAGATAGCGTGCTTGTCTGTTTCTATCCTCAGCACTTCGATTGTTGTATCCAGAAAGCGCGCTTCAATTGCTTTCTTCAACGTCTCGCCTTTGGGCTGACCGATATCTGCGCGTGTCCAGAACAATTGCCGGTTCAGGTTACTTTCTTCAATGATGTCTGCGTCCACCAGTATGAAGTTTTTTATACCGCAGCCCGCCAGTAGCATGGCCGTAACGCTGCCAATCCCCCCGCAACCGATAACCAGAACGGTAGCCCTTTGAATGGCGTTCATGTCCTCGATGATTGCGCTGCAAGACGATGTCGCGCACAAAAAGTAACTTGTCGTTCTACTGGACGCCGGGTGTTCAAGTAACGCAAGAACTTGTGACAGTTCACTGGATGTGCCGGTAGCCAGTGATCCTGCTTCGCTCAAACCTTTTTCAAGCCCGCTGATTGATCGTTGATTGATCTTTACCGTGTTTTTAGGACCGTCGATGAGCAAACCACTGTCGGTCTCGGCAAAGAAGGTCGATGGGGCAATCAGGCCGAGGATATTCCCTTGTTCATCCTTGAGATAAAAATTGCTTCCCGCACTCTCCATACTACTTCTCCTAGGCGCTAGATAATTCCCAGACTGCATTTCGGCAGTCTGGGGATTTACTTAGTTGCAGCGAGGTTTGGAGAATACCACTCGACCATCAGAGCACATGATTCCCATCATGCCTGCAGCGCCCGAAGTTACGGTTTTTTTGCCCATGACAGTAGTCAGAGGCTCACTGTCCGACTTGGCCGCTTCATTATTTTGGGTGGCCTGAGCGTTCATGACCGAGGCACCAAGAATAAGAGCAGCAATGCCCGCAACGGTTTTCATTTCCATTTAAATAGCTCCATGCGTTTAAATACTAACGATATTGATTAGCATTTAAATACTACGGTTGTGATTGATTATCTGTCAACTGTGACAAAAAATAATTATGCGATGGCTGAACCTGTGACAAATTTCCATAAGTAACTAGGTAGTACATCATTTCACCCTTGTCACAAATGGGGAAAATATCCGACATGAATAATTCTGGGGCTGCCGCCGGCAGCAAGTGGTTGCTGTGGGGGCTGGGTGTCTTGATCGCGTTGATCGGGCTCGGCCTGGCCGGTGGCGGTGGTTACTTGGTGACATTGGGCGGGAGTTGGTACTTCTTGCTGATGGGCCTGGCGATGCTTGTTTCCGGGCTGATGATTGCCCTGCGTAAGCCGCAGGGCGCGCGGCTGTACGGTCTGGCGCTAATTCTGACGGCGGTCTGGGCGGTGTGGGACAGCGGCTTCGAGTATTGGCCGCTGGTTTCGCGGGTGCTGACTTTTGCCGTGATCGGTCTGGTTGTCGCGCTGATTTATCCAACGCTGGTACGCGCTTCCGGCGCTAATGCTGGCCGTGGCGCTTACGGTTTGGCGGCCATTCTGGGCGTTGGCGTCATCGCCACGCTGGCCTACATGTTCGTGCCGACCCACGTGGTCAAGGCCAGCATTGAGCCCACTGTAACCCCGGTAAAACCGGGCACCGAACAGAAAGACTGGGCCCATTGGGGCAACACCACCGCCGGCAATCGCTTTGCTGCGCTGGACCAGATCAACAAAGGCAACATCGACAAGTTGCAGGTGGCCTGGACCTTCCACACCGGCGACATCCCGCAAAGCACCGGCGCTGGCGCCGAGGACCAGAACACCCCGCTGCAAATCGGTGACACGGTCTACACCTGCACCGCCTACGGCAAAGTCTTCGCCCTGGATGCCGACACCGGAACCCAGCGCTGGAAGTTCGACCCCCAAGGCACCGCGCCGAACTGGCAACGTTGCCGCGGCCTGGGTTATTCCGAAACCCCTGCATCGTCGGATAACCAGCCAACCGCCTGTGCGAAACGTCTGTTTCTGCCGACCGGCGATGCCCGTCTGATCGCCATCAATGCCGACACCGGCAAGCCGTGCGAAGACTTCGGCGATAAAGGCGCTGTCGACCTGAAAACCGACATGGGCGAAGTCAAGCCGGGCTACTACCAGCAAACCTCGACCCCGCTGGTCGCTGGCAATGTGGTGATCGTCGGTGGCCGCGTGGCCGACAACTACTCCACCGGCGAGCCGCCAGGCGTGGTCCGTGCCTACGACGTGCGCAGTGGTGAACTGGTATGGGCGTGGGATCCGGGCAACCCGAACACCACCAAACGTCCGCCGGCCGGCGAGACCTACACCCGTGGCACGCCGAACGTCTGGTCGGCCATGTCCTACGACGCCAAGCTCGGTCTGGTCTACCTGCCGACCGGCAACGCCACTCCGGATTTCTTCGGCGGCCAACGCACGGCGTTCGACGACAAATGGAACTCGTCCATCGTCGCCATCGACGTGAAGACCGGTCAGGTTCGCTGGCACTTCCAGACCACCCACCACGACCTCTGGGACTTCGACCTGCCGGCGCAACCGCTGCTCTACGACGTGCCGGACGACAAGGGCACCACCCAGCCAGCCTTGGCGCAAGTCACCAAACAGGGTGAGATCTTCCTGCTCAACCGCGAAACCGGCGTGCCGATAGCGCGGGTCGAAGAGCGCCCGGTGCCACAAGGCAACGTGCCTGGCGAACGCTATTCGCCGACCCAGCCGTTCTCGGTGGACATGCCGTCAATCGGCAACCAGACCCTGACCGAATCTGACATGTGGGGCGCCACACCGTTTGACCAGTTGATGTGCCGCATCCAGTTCAAAGGCATGCGCCACCAAGGCGTCTACACCCCGCCAGGCCTTGATCGTGCGCTGCAATTTCCGGGTTCCCTGGGCGGCATGAACTGGGGCAGTGTCTCGGTCGATCCGAACACCCACTACATGTTCGTCAACGACATGCGCCTGGGCCTGGCCAACTACATGATCCCGCGCAACAAAATCGCCGTCGGGGCCAGCGGCATCGAAATGGGCGTCGTACCGCAAGAAGGCACTCCGTTCGGCGCCATGCGCGAACGCTTCCTCTCGGCGGCTGGCATTCCGTGCCAGAAACCACCGTTCGGCACCATGTCCGCTATCGACCTCAAGACTCACAAACTGATGTGGCAGGTTCCGGTGGGCACTGTGCAGGATACGGGGCCGTTGGGTATCCGCATGCACTTGCAGATCCCGATTGGCATGCCGACGCTGGGGGCTTCACTGGCGACTCAGTCAGGGTTGTTGTTCTTCGCAGGGACTCAGGATTTCTATCTGCGTGCTTTCGATACGGGTAATGGCAATGAGATCTGGAAGTCGCGTTTGCCGGTGGGAAGTCAGTCGGGGCCGATGACTTACGTTTCGCCGAAAACGGGCAAGCAGTACATTTTGCTGACGGTGGGTGGCGCGCGGCAGTCGCCTGATCGAGGGGATTATGTGATTGCGTATGCGTTGCCTGAGTAAGGGGTAATTCGCAGATACGAAAAAGCCGCGTATTCACGCGGCTTTTTTGTTTGGTGGGCCCAGTAGGACTCGAACCTACGACCAAGGGATTATGAGCCGTGTGCTCTAACCAACTGAGCTATAGGCCCTCAGTAGGCCGCGGATTATAGCGACGGTTTCTCGGCTGTGCTATCCGAAAAATCCGATACGGTAATACAAAGAAACGTTGCAGCGAATTCTTCCGGTGGTAATGGCAGGCTGACGATGTAGCCCTGAATCTGTTCGCAGCCCTCCAGGGCGAGGAATTCTTGTTGTGCCTGGGTTTCGACGCCCTCGGCGATGATGGTGAATTGCATGCTGCGGCCGAGCGCGATGATGGCTCGCACAATCGCCGCATCGTGCGGATCGTCAGGCAGGCCGCGGACGAAGGACTGGTCGATCTTGAGGATATCCAGCGGCAAGCGCTTGAGGTAGCTCAGGGAGGAATAGCCGGTGCCGAAGTCGTCGATCGCCAGTTGGACGCCCAGGCGTTTGAGTTGGTGCAACACGGACAACGCTTCTTCGGCCTGGCTCATGATGAAGTTTTCGGTAATTTCCAGTTGCAGAAAACCGGGTTTGAGGCGGTTATCCTTGAGCAGTTGTTCGATGCGTCCGAGCAGGTTCGGCTGGCGCAGTTGCGCGCCGGCGAGGTTGACCGACAGCGGACCAGGGCTTTCGTAGAGTTGATTCCATTCGAACATCTGCCGGCATGCCGTTTCGAGGACCCAATCGCCGATCTGCAGGATCATGCCGTTTTCTTCGGCCAGGGGAATGAAGTGCTCCGGAGGCACGTCGCCAAAGGTCGGGTGACGCCAGCGAATCAGCGCTTCGGCGCCGACCAGTCGATGGTCGTCGAGGCTGATCTTCGGTTGGTAGTAGAGGTGCAGTTCATTGCGCTCGATGGCGCGACGCAATTCGTGCTCCAGCGCAACCCGCTCGCTGGCCTGGGCGGTGAGGTCGCGGGTGTAGCTTTCGACCCGGTTGCGGCCCTTGGCCTTGGAGCGATACATCGCCGCGTCGGCGTTCTTCACCAGCGTGGCGACGTCGCAACCGTCCTTGGGGTACAGGCTTGTGCCGATGCTGGCGCTGATGAAGAACTCATGCTCGCCGGCCTGGAACGGCGCGGCGAAGCAGTTGAGCAGTTTGGTGGCGATGTGGTCGGCGTCGCTGGCTTGCTGCAGGCCGGGCAGCAGGATGATGAACTCATCACCGCCGAGGCGCGCCACGGTGTCGATGTCCCGTAGCTGTTCCTTGAGGCGCACGGCGATGCCTTTGAGCAGCAGGTCGCCGACCGGGTGACCGAGGCTGTCGTTGACCTCTTTGAAGCGGTCCAGGTCGAGGAACAACACCGCGCCCTGTCCGCCGTTTTCCTGCTGGTTGTTGAGCGCCGTCAGCAATCGGCTTTCGAACAGCGTGCGGTTCGGCAGGCCGGTGAGCGGATCGTGGTGGGCCTGGTAATCGAGTTTGGCCTGGGCGTGCTTGAGGCTGGAGATGTCAGCGAACACCGCGACAAAGTGGGTGATGAACTTGTCGCGGTTGCGCACGGCGCTGATGGTCAGCCAGCTCGGGTAGAGCTCGCCATTCTTGCGTCGGTTGGAAATCTCGCCTTGCCAGTGTCCTTCATCGGTCAATTGATGCCACATCGCCGCATAGAATGCGCTGTCATGCAGGCCCGAGGCGAGCAGGCGAGGGTGTGGCCCAGTGCTTCGCTCTCGCTGTAGCCGGTGATTTCGGTAAACGCGCGGTTGACCGCACTGATGTGCTGTTGGGTGTCGGTGATCAGTACGCCTTCGGCAGTGCTTTCGAACACGGTGGCGGCCTGTTGCAGTTTTTCCTGCATCAGGTGCCGTTCGGTGATGTCCCGGGCGATGGTCAGCATGCAGTCTTCATCGCCGATCGGCAGCGGGCGGCTGGACACCTCGCAGAGGCGGATCTGCCCGTCGTTGCGGCGGATGTGGCAGGTGAAATCCCGGACGAAGCCATCCCGGTTCAGCAGGTCGAGCATCTGTTTGCGTTCGTTCAGATTGACCCAAATGCCCAGGTCCAGCGCCGAGCGATCCAACGACATCGCGCTGTTGAAGCCGGTAATACGGCTGAACCCTTCGTTGACCTCCAGCAGCAGGCCGTCGCTCTGCCGGGACAGCAGCAAGCCATCAGGGGAGGCATGGAAGGCTTTGGCAGAACTTCTCTTCAGAAGTTTGCAGCTGTTGCTGGGTTTCCTTGAGCTGACTGATGTCCCGCACCACCACCACCAGCGCAGGCGTGGTATCGAGATCGAAGGGTTCGGCGGAAATCAGGCCGGTGAACACCTGCCCATTGTTGCGGCGAAAGGGCATCTCCAGGTTGCGGATGCTGCCTGCCTGCAACCGCTGTAACAGTCCCGGCCCCACGCCCGGAATGCCCCAGATGTTCAGCTCGGTGGCGGTTTGGCCGACGACGTCTACGGCTTTAAGGCCGATCTGTTCTTCGAACGCCTCATTGACCTCCAGCAGGCAACCATCGGAAAGCCGAGCGATCACTAGAATGTCCGGGCACTGCTCGAACACCGAGGCGAATTTCTGTTCCGAGAGGCGCAGCGCCTCTTCGGTGCGCTTGGCTTCGCTGATGTCGATCATCAGCCCGCGCAGCACCGGTTCGTGGCCGTGTTCGATCAAGCTGACAATGTCGCGCACCCACAGACAACGACCATCGGCAGTGATCACCCGGTAATCGACGCTGTGATCGCGTCCGGCCAGCACTTCGTGATCGCAAAAGTTTTGCGCGCGGGTCAGGTCCGCGGGGTGGATGATGTTGCGCCAGAACCCGGGGATCAGCCAATGGGACAGGGGATAGCCGAGCAAGTCTTCAGCGTGGGGCGATACGTAGCTGTAGGTGAAGTCGCTGATCCGCGCTTCCCAGGCAATGGCCGACAGACTCTCCACCAGCCCGCGATAGTGGTATTCGCTGCTGCGCAGTTCCTGTTCCAGGTCGATCCGTCGGGCGATTTCCGAGCTCAGTCGACGATTGATCCGGATGACCACCGCCAGCACGATGATCAGTAACAGCAAACCTGGCAGGCCGTACACCAGCAGATCCGACCAGAAGGTCCGATGATCCAGCACGTTACCGACCCAATGCTCCTGGATGGCGCTGATTTCGCTCGGGCTCATGTCCGCCAGGACTTTATCGATAATGCCGACGAGCATTTTGTTCTTCGGCGGCACCGCCATTGCCAATTGATAGCGATAGGGTGTCTCGCCGCTGACATAGAGCCCTTCGAGCTTGAGCTGACGCAGGCTCCAGACACTGGAGGCCAGATCGCCGACCACGGCGTCCACTTCATCGGTCGCCAGCGCTTGCAACGCCGAACTGACGTTGGGCATCGGCACCAGGTTCAGGTCCGGATGGTGGGTACGCAGCAGCTCATGAGGCGCGTAGTTTTCCACCACGGCGATTTTCAGGCCATACAGGTCCTCGATTTTGCGCGGTTGGGCGCCGCCGACATGGGCGAGGATCACAATCGGGAAGTCCAGGTAAGGCCGGGTGAACGCCAGGTAAGTCTGGCGTTCGGGTGTCGACATAATTCCCGGCAGCAAGTCGAGATTGCCCTGTTTGACCTGTTCCAGGACCACCGTCCAACTGACTGGCTCGATGGGGGTGAGCTTGATGTCCAGGCGTTGGCGGATCACGTTGATGTAGTCCGCTGCCAGGCCCTGATAACGGTTCTGTTCATCACGGAACTCAAACGGTGGCCAAGACGCGTCTACGCCCAGACGCAAGTCCGGGTGAGCCGCCAGCCAGCTACGTTCTTCGTCGGTCAGAGTCAGCGCGCCAGCCGTTGCGGTCCAGGTCATCAGCGACAGCAAAAAAGCACGGTCGGCAGTCTGGGCATAACGGTCTCGTTATGGCTCGGGGGAATGTTTCGAGTGTAGACGGGCAATTCGGCAGGGGGGCAGTGCGGGGGATTTAATCTGTATAAAGCAAAACCCCCGGCCTGGGCCGGGGGTTCTGTGATCACTCGTCGAGGAAGGAGCGCAAATGCTCGCTTCTCGTCGGGTGGCGCAGCTTGCGCAGCGCCTTGGCTTCGATCTGACGAATCCGTTCACGGGTCACGTCGAACTGCTTACCAACCTCCTCGAGGGTGTGGTCGGTATTCATGTCGATACCGAAGCGCATGCGCAGAACCTTGGCTTCACGGGCAGTGAGGCCGGAGAGAACTTCGCGAGTCGCTTCTTTAAGGCTCTCAACGGTAGCAACATCGATTGGCGACTGCATGGTCGAGTCTTCGATGAAGTCACCCAAATGGGAGTCTTCGTCATCACCGATCGGGGTTTCCATGGAGATCGGCTCTTTAGCGATCTTCAATACCTTGCGGATCTTGTCCTCAGGCATTTCCATGCGTTCGCCCAGCTCTTCCGGGGTCGGTTCGCGACCCATTTCCTGCAACATCTGCCGGGAAATACGGTTGAGCTTGTTGATCGTCTCGATCATGTGCACCGGAATACGGATGGTGCGGGCCTGGTCGGCGATCGAGCGAGTGATCGCCTGACGGATCCACCAGGTGGCATAAGTCGAGAATTTGTAGCCGCGGCGGTATTCAAACTTGTCTACCGCTTTCATCAAGCCAATGTTGCCTTCCTGGATCAGATCGAGGAATTGCAGGCCACGGTTGGTGTACTTCTTGGCGATGGAGATCACCAGACGCAAGTTCGCTTCAACCATCTCTTTCTTCGCGCGGCGGGCCTTGGCCTCACCGATCGACATGCGACGGTTGATGTCCTTGATCTCGGCAATCGTCAAACCGGTCTCGGTTTGCAGCGCGATCAGCTTTTGCTGGCAACGAAGGATGTCCGGTTGCAGGCGACCAATGGCTTCGGCGTATTTGCCTTTGCCTTTGGCCAGTGCGTCCGACCAGCTTTCGTCGACTTCGTTGCCCGGGAACTGGCGCAGGAAATCGGCACGCGGCATGCGCGCATCACGAACGCAGAGCTGCATGATCGCGCGCTCTTGCTGACGCAGACGATCCAGGGCACTGCGAACACGCTCGACCAGGCCTTCGAATTGCTTCGGAACCAGTTTGATCGGCATGAACAGCTCAGCCAGCAGCACCAGTTCGGCAATCGCCGCCTTGTTGCCACGACCGTGCTTCTTCAGCGCCTTGCGGGTGATTTCCATCTGATCGGAGACAGCGCCAAAACGCTGTGCTGCGATGACCGGATCCGGACCGCTTTCGGCTTCTTCTTCGTCGTCGGTGCTGGCTTCAGCTTCGTCGTCGTCGGTATCGTCATCCGCTTTCACGGCTTTCGGATCGACAGGCGGCGGCACTTCTGCAGCAGGCGGCGCAATGCCGTCGTCCGGGTCGATATAACCGCTCAGGACGTCGGACAGGCGGCCACCTTCGGTGGTGACGCGAGTGTATTCGGACAGAATGTGGTCAACCGTGCCAGGGAAGTGCGCAATTGCGCCCATCACTTCGCGGATGCCCTCTTCAATACGCTTGGCGATTTCAATTTCGCCTTCACGTGTGAGGAGCTCTACCGTACCCATTTCACGCATGTACATGCGCACTGGGTCGGTGGTGCGACCAATGTCGGTCTCGACCGCTGCCAACGCTGCTGCTGCCTCTTCGGCCGCGGCTTCGTCGGTATCGGCGTCGGCCAGCATAAGGGAATCCTTATCTGGCGCAACCTCGAATACGTTGATCCCCATGTCATTGATCATGCGGATGATGTCTTCCACCTGTTCCGGATCTGAAATATCCTCCGGCAGGTGGTCGTTGACCTCCGCGTAAGTCAGGTAACCCTGCTCACGACCAAGTGTGATCAACTCTTTGATACGAGACTGCTGTTGCGCTTTTCCGGACATAACACCCTATCCACTGAAGGTCTTGGCGGGCAAAAAACAAGCCGAGGATTATACCTGAGCTATGACCTCACGCGCCAGTTGAGGTCGGGTTTGATATAGCCACATTGCGTTTTAATAGGTCGCGCATCTGATTTGCGATCTGAATTGCTTCCTCTGGGGTCAATCCCGGCTGCCTTGCTTTTTTGATAAGTGCTTCCAAAGTATCTGTGTGTTGACCCGCTGATAACCTAGTAATGGTGTCTAAAAACTGTTGTTCAAGGTTATCGCCGTCAATTAGCCACTCCTTTTCCGCTAATGCTTTGAGCAGGCGCCCTTGATCGGTGCCATGCCAGCGGGCCATTAGCTGGATAGAGTTTAGCTTAGGATTTTTCTGCAAGGCCTCGATAAGGGCCACCAGCAACTGTGCATACGTGTTGCTTTCATTGGCGAAATGGTTGGCGGTTTCTACCTTGCCGGCCAGTTGCGGATGATGAATCAGCGTGCGCAATGCAATCAGTGTTGGGGCTTCGACGGCAATCGGGGTGCGCGGGGCACTTTGTTGGTCACGATCGCCGCCACGCTTGCCATTCTTGTCCCAGGGTTTCTTGTCCCACTTCTTGCCGCCGGCACCGGGTTTCTTCGGTGTCCATTCCTGCTGCGGCACGTACATCTCTTGTGCCTGCGGCTGATGGTAGTCGCTGTAATCCGGCATGGCGTCGTAATCGATACCTGGATCGTAGGCTGGCGGCGCTTCCTGAGGGGCGCTGTGCACCAGCTGGCTCATGGCTTCGCCAGTCAGGCCGGTGATTTCGGTCAGTCGCTGACGCATCAGGATGCGCAGGTTGGCACCCGGGACTTTTTCGATCAGCGGTGCAGCGAGGGTGGCCATGTGGGCCTTGCCTTCGAGCGAGCGCGGGTCCGATTCCTCGGTCAGTTGCTGAAAGAAATAGTCGGCCAGCGGTTGGGCGTGTTGATTGATTCGTGCGCGGAAAGCGTCGGTGCCCTCGGAGCGGACCAGCGTATCCGGGTCTTCACCTTCAGGCAGAAACAGGAAGCGTGCCCGTCGCCCGTCCTGCAGGCACGGCAGCGCTGCTTCCAGTGCTCGCCAGGCGGCTTTGCGGCCAGCCTGGTCGCCGTCGAAACAGAACAATACGTTAGGCACGACGCGAAACAGTCGCTTCAAGTGCTCTTCGCTGGTGGCGGTGCCCAGAGTCGCGACGGCATTGCGCAAGCCTTGCTGGGCGAGAGCGATGACGTCCATGTAGCCTTCGACAACGATGATTTCGTCGAGATTGCGGTTGTTCTTGCGCGCTTCATAGAGGCCGTAAAGCTCTTGGCCTTTATGGAATACCGGGGTTTCCGGTGAGTTCAGGTACTTCGGCTTGTCGTCACCCAGTACTCGGCCGCCGAACGCAATGATGCGTCCGCGACTGTCACGAATCGGGAACATCACGCGATCGCGGAAGCGGTCATAGCGTTTGCCGGTTTCGGCGTTCTCGATCAGCAGGCCGGCGTCGACCATGGCTTTCTGTTGCAGGGTGTCGCTGCTCAAGTGCTTGAACAGATTGTCCCAGCCGGGCGGGGCGAAGCCGAGGCCGAAGTCCCGGGCTATTTCTCCGGTCAGGCCGCGACCCTTCAAATAATCCACGGCGGCTTTGCGAGATGGATGGCTTTTCAGCGCTTGCCGGTAAAAGTCGGCGGCGGCGGTGAGCAGCGGGTACAGCGGCGAGTCAGTCGGCTGCCGCGGTTTGTGCGGTCGGCCGCTTTCTTCGCGGGGTATTTCCATGCCGGCGGCTTTGGCCAGTTCTTCGACAGCCTGGATGAAGTCCAGGTTGTCGTGGTCCATCATGAAGCCGAGGGCGTTACCGCCAGCGCCGCAGCCGAAGCAGTAATAGAACTGCTTGTCGGGGCTGACGCTGAAGGAGGGGTTTTCTCTTTGTGGAACGGGCAGCAGGCGGTGTAGTTCTTGCCGGCCTTTTTCATTTGCAGGCGCGAGCTCACCACATCGACGATGTCGGTGCGGTTCAGAAGGTCGTCAATGAAGCTCTGGGGAATTAGCCCGGCCATGGCGGTCTCGTCATCTGCGCTGAAATGGACCCAAAACGAAGGGCTGGCGAACGCGGGTCATTACTTGAGGCGCGCAAGGTATGCGGCTCGACCAGTGTCGTCTGCGTAATCGCTGTCGGGAAGTGTATCTGCCGAAAATCCACTGACGTTAGTACCGATCAGTATTCGACTATATGAAAGTGTTGCGCTGAATCCGCTGCGGCCAGTCGATGGCCTCGGATAGCTCATAAGCGGGCACGCAAGCAGGTGCCTTGGGCTGATCGTCGTAAGAGGAATCAGTGGGTGTGCTCGTCAGTAGCCTTGAAAGGCTCGTCAGAAAAGACGTGCACCGCTGGCAAAAGAGCCAGGTCTGACGCTGTGAAGCAGGTTTGTCTCGGTCGCGTCTGCGGCTTTGACGGTGAAGCATCAAGCGATTCCCGCAAATGCCATTAGCCCGGCTGAGGGCCGGGCTTGGCAGAAGCTTGCTACGAACGTCTGTGTATTAGTACAGACGAACGGCGCGGCGCTGTTCGCGCTGTACTTTCTTGGCGTGACGCTTAACAGCGGCTGCTGCTTTACGCTTACGCTCAGAAGTTGGCTTCTCGTAGAATTCGCGGCTACGAACTTCAGCCAGTACACCGGCTTTTTCGCAGGAGCGCTTGAAACGACGCAGAGCTACGTCGAAGGGTTCGTTCTCTTTTACTTTGACGGCTGGCATCCAGAGCTACCTTCATTCATTACCGGGGTCAACATCCTCGCGGCAAAAGAGCACTTGAAGACGTCGGTTTTTAAGGGTTGCGGATGTTAACTCCTCATCGACCGGAATGCAAAGCCTCTGATCGAAAACCGCTAGTCGGGGCATCCCATGGCGACTATTATGCGCGCCTTCGAATTCAGCCTAAACAAGGCGCAAACCCATGCTAGTACTGGGATTAGAAACCTCCTGCGACGAAACTGGTGTCGCATTATATGACAGTGAACGCGGCCTGCTGGCCGACGCGCTGTTTAGCCAGATCGACCTGCATCGCGCCTATGGCGGTGTGGTGCCGGAGCTGGCCTCGCGTGATCACGTCAAACGCATGCTGCCCTTGATCCGTCAGGTCTTGGCCGAAGCCGACTGCGTGCCGACCGAGATCGATGCGATCGCTTATACCGCGGGTCCTGGCCTGGTCGGTGCGCTGTTGGTGGGGGCTTCCTGCGCCCAGGCGCTGGCCTTTGCCTGGGGGATTCCGGCCTTGGGCGTGCACCACATGGAAGGTCATTTGCTGGCGCCGATGCTGGAGCCGCAACCGCCCGAATTCCCGTTCGTCGCTTTGTTGGTGTCGGGTGGTCATACGCAGCTGGTTCAGGTCGACGGAATCGGCCAATACACGTTGTTGGGCGAGACCCTCGACGATGCCGCCGGTGAAGCGTTCGACAAGACCGCGAAGAAGATGGGTCTCAATTATCCGGGCGGCCCGGAAATCGCCCGTCTGGCGGAACAGGGGGTTGCAGGACGTTTCACTTTCCCGCGTCCGATGTGTGATCGCCCGGGCCTGGCATTCAGCTTCAGCGGCTTGAAAACCTCAGCCCTTAACACCTGGCAGCAATGCGTCAGCGCCGGGGACGACGGCGAGCAAGCCCGTTGCGACATCTCGCTGGCGTTCCAGCAAGCCGTGGTGGAGACTTTGACCATCAAGTGCAAGCGGGCCCTGAAAGCGGCGGGCATGAAGCGTCTGGTGATCGCTGGGGGCGTCAGTGCCAACAAGGCACTGCGTACTTCACTGGAAAAAATGCTCGGCGACATGAAGGGCGACGTGTTTTACGCCCGTCCCGAGTTTTGCACCGATAACGGCGCGATGATTGCGTTTGCCGGCTGCCGCCGTTTGCAGGCCGGTCAGCAGCGAAAGCCTGGCGATCAGCGTGCAGGCGCGCTGGCCGATGGAGCAATTGTCGGCGTTGTGATGAGCGGGGTTCACGTCCGGTATTTAAAAATGCCGTTCGCGCCCGGCAAACAGGTCGCGTAGATTGCCGCGATGGCGCCAGACGATCAGGCCGGTGAGTGCGCTCATGGGCAGCAGTGCCGCCGGCTCTTGCCAGGCGAGCAATGGCAGGGTCAGCGGTGTGGCGATCAGTGCCGCCAGTGAGCTGGTGCGGGTCAGGTAGAACGTCAGCAGCCAGGCACAGACTGCCAGCAGGGCTGCGGGCGGGTAGAGGCCCAGCAACATGCCGGCCGCGGTGGCGACACCCTTGCCGCCGCGAAAGCGGAAGTACAGCGGGAACAGGTGGCCGATGACGGCACAAACACCGATCCAGGCTTGATCTTGCAGCGAAAGGCCGACAACGCCGGCGATCAGCACAGGCAACAAGCCTTTGCACAGGTCACCGAGTAACGTTAGAACGGCGAGTTTCTTGCCGGCCAGGCGCAACATGTTGGTGGCTCCGGCATTGCCCGAGCCACCCATTCGCGGATCGGGGTTACCGGTCAGGCGGCTGAGCAAAATGGCGAAGGACAGAGAGCCGAGCAGGTAGGCGAAGGTCGCCAATAACCAAAACATGCTAACTATTCCGGGCGAGGACGCCCTGATTCTAACGGCGCATTGCGCCCTTGTCGTGCAGCGGAGAGAAGTGCTTGGACAGAGTGTTTATCGAGGGCCTGGAAGTCGACACTGTCATTGGTGCCTACGACTGGGAGCGCGGCATCCGACAATGCCTGCGACTTGATCTGAGCTTCGCCTGGGACAACCGCCCGGCAGCGGCCGGTGACGACCTGACCCTGGCGCTCGACTACGCGAGTGTCTCGTCGCGAATTCAGGCGTTTGCCGAGCAGGCACAGTTCCAATTGGTCGAGACTTTCGCCGAGCGTCTGGTTGAAGTGCTGATGAGCGAATTCAAGATCACCTGGATGCGCCTCAAACTGACCAAGCCGGGCGCTGTGCCGGCGGCCACTGGTGGTGTGGGCGTGGAGATCGAGCGCGGATGTCGCTGACTCAGGTGTACCTCGGGCTCGGTAGCAATATCGAGCGCGAAACCCATTTGCAGGCTGGCCTGGAAGCCCTTTCAGGTTTTCTGGTGGATATCCGCTGTTCGGCGGTCTTCGAAAGCCAACCGGTGGGGATCAAGAGCGGGCCGTTCTTCAACTTCGTGGTGTCGGCGTACACCGACCTGCCGTTGATGGAGCTGGATCGCCGACTGAAATTCATCGAGGCGGACAACGGTCGCTACGCGCCGGATCGCAAGGGTTTGCCGCTGGATATCGACGTGTTGTTGTTCGGCGATCTGGTGGGTAACTTCGATGGCTTGATCTTGCCTCGGGCAGAAATTCTGAAAAATGCCTTCGTGCTGTGGCCGTTGTCGCTGATAGCGCCGGACAGAGTGCATCCGGGTGTAGGCAAAAGCTTTGCGGCATTGTGGGGCGAAGCGCAGATTGATCAGGTGTTGGCGCCGGTGGCGTTTGAGTGGCGCGGCGAGCCGTTGACCCCTTCGGATTTGTTGTAAGTCGGAGGACGCCATCGCGAGCAAGCTCGCTCCCACACTGGATTGCGTGAACGTCAGAGATCCATGTGGGAGCGAGCTTGCTCGCGATGCTGTTCAGGTAGACGCCGCTTCCTTGTAGGTTTTCAACGCCTTGAGCCGCTCACGCTTGATCGCCTCACCCAACTCCGGCCCCTTGAATCCCTTCTCCAGCAACGGCTGCACCGCGACACCCCGTGCCGCTGAAGCCGCCCCGCGCAAATAATCCGCCTGTGGATAACTTCTCTGCTCCAGGCCTTTGCGCCCGCGGGCGTCCATCTCGCACGCTGCAATAAACTCCTCAAATCGTTGCGGACGACGGTACACGTCAAAACTCTGCAGCAGCTCCAGCAAAGTCGACGGCTTGAGCTCCAAAGCTCGATGCCCGTGGGTGTGATACTGACCCACCAACAACGCCAATTCCTGACAGTCCCTTGGTGCCTTAAACCGCTCGTTGACCGCTTTGATCAACTTCAGGCCCGTGTGCTCGTGGGCAATATGCCGCGGCCAATCTGCCTCGGGCGTCAGTCCTTTGCCCAAATCATGCAGCAGGCAAGCCCAGCGTACTGTCAGTGGCTGTTTGTGCAGCGCCGATTGCTCCAGCACGCTCAAGGTGTGCACGCCTGTATCGATTTCCGGGTGATGGGCTTCCGGTTGCGGTACGCCGAACAGCGCGTCGACTTCCGGCATCAGCACCTTCAGTGCATCGCACGCGCGCAGCACTTCGATAAATACCTGAGGCTGATCTTCCATCAAGGCGCGGGAGATTTCTTTCCAGCTGCGTTCTGCGGTCAGCGCTTCAAGCTCACCTGAATCGCTGAGCTCGCGCATCAGTTCAAGCGTCTGCGGTGCGACGCTGAAACCCATTGCAGCATAGCGAGCCGCGAAGCGGGCAACGCGCAGGACTCGGAGCGGATCTTCGGCAAACGCGGGGGAAACGTGGCGAAGAAGACGGGCTTCAAGATCCCGTTGGCCATCGTAAGGATCGGTCAGGTTTTGCTGATCATCTTCGGCCATGGCGTTGATTGTCAGGTCGCGACGAATCAGGTCTTCTTCGAGGGTGACTTCGGGGCTGGCGTGGAAGGTGAAACCACCATAGCCGCGCCCGCTTTTGCGTTCGGTCCGGGCGAGGGCGTATTCCTCACCGGTTTTTGGGTGAAGGAACACCGGGAAGTCCGCGCCTACCGGGCGAAAGCCCTTGGCGAGCATTTCTTCGGTGGTGGCACCTACCACGACCCAGTCGATATCGGTGACAGGCTTGCCGAGCAGGCGATCGCGAACTGCACCGCCGACTTTATAAATCTGCATAAAAAACCTCCGTTAGCTCGACAGAATAACCGTTGCGTCGAACTCGCGGAGGCACAAACCGTATCAAAGATGAATGACAGCCAGGTCGAGCCGGCCGTATTCCCCTCGCTGTGCTCGCCTTTGGGTGGAACATGAAGGACTTTCATCACTTGGTCGCCTTGCAGGGTTTCCAGGTGGATATCGAAGCCCCAGAGCCGATGCAGGTGCCTGAGCACTTCGTCGGTGGACTCGCCCAGCGGTTTGCGGTCATGTTGCTGGTGGCGCAGGGTCAGGGAGCGGTCGCCGCGCCGGTCGATGCTGTAGATCTGGATATTGGGCTCGCGA
Organism: Pseudomonas sp. 10S4; assembly: GCF_034344865.1. NCBI lineage: Bacteria > Pseudomonadati > Pseudomonadota > Gammaproteobacteria > Pseudomonadales > Pseudomonadaceae > Pseudomonas > Pseudomonas sp. 10S4. Next base: position 1,117,866 of record NZ_CP133774.1, on the reverse strand, counting down.
TTGCCCAGGTTGTATTGGGCCGCCAGGGTTTCTCGAATGGTCCGGTAGCCGGGCTCATCGTGAATGGCGGGGACCAGCAGATCGTCCTTCTGGTCGTCATCGAGAATGCTGAACAGCTTCAGATCACGTATCACCTGGGGTGACAGGTACTGCAGGATGAAACTCTCATCCTTGAAGCTGCTCATGGCGAACTTGATGCTCGACAGCCAATCGGTGCCGGCGATGTCCGGGAACCAGCGATAGTCTTCTTCGGTCGGGTGTTCACACATGCGCCGGATGTCCCGGTACATGGCAAAACCCAGCGCATAGGGGTTGATGCCGCTGTAATAGGGGCTGTCAAAACCGGGTTGCATCACCACGCTGGTATGGGACGTCAGGAACTCCATCATGAAGCCGTCGGTGACCAGGCCTTCGTCGTAAAGGTCGTTCATCAAGGTGTAGTGCCAGAAAGTCGCCCAGCCTTCGTTCATCACCTGGGTCTGGCGCTGTGGATAAAAATACTGGGCGATCTTGCGCACGATCCGCACGATTTCCCGTTGCCAGGGCTCCAGCAGCGGCGCGTGCTTTTCGATGAAGTACAGGATGTTTTCCTGGGGTTCGGCGGGGAAGCGTGCGTTGTCCTTGTCGCTGTACTTGTCGGCACCTTTTGGAATGGTGCGCCACAAGTCGTTGATCTGTTTCTGCAGATGCTCTTCACGATCCTTCTGGCGACGCCGTTCTTCTTCGGCAGAAATCGGATACGGACGTTTGTAACGGTCAACGCCGTAGTTCATCAAGGCGTGGCAGGAATCGAGCAGGTCTTCCACCGCGTCGATGCCATGGCGCTCCTCGCATTGCATGATGTACTGCTTGGCGAACACTAGGTAATCGATGATCGAACTGGCGTCAGTCCAGGTGCGGAACAGGTAATTACCCTTGAAGAAACTGTTATGGCCGTAGCAGGCGTGAGCCACCACCAGTGCCTGCATGCAGATGGTGTTTTCTTCCATCAGGTAGGCAATGCACGGGTCGGAGTTGATCACGATCTCGTAGGCCAGCCCCATCTGGCCGCGGCTGTAGGATTTCTCGGTGCTGAGGAAGTGTTTGCCGTAGGACCAATGGTGATAACCCAGCGGCATGCCGACGGAGGCGTAGGCGTCCATCATCTGCTCGGCGGTGATCACTTCGATCTGGTTAGGGTAGGTATCCAGGGCATAGCGAGCCGCCAGACGACTGATTTCTTTGTCGTACGCCTGGATCAGCTCGAACGTCCATTCGGAGCCGGTGGAAATGGGGTGGCGCTTCTGCTCTTTGGCGGTCATGTCACTAACCTGCGCTGGAAGAGTTCACGGAAGACCGGATAGATATCCCCGGCCGAGACCAGTTGCTGTTGGGCAAACGTGTCAGAGAAGGCTTCGGCGATGCGTTCGTACTCGAACCACAGGGCCTGGTGTTCGCGAGGGGTTATCTCAACATAAGTGTAGTACTGCACAAACGGCATGATCTGATTGATCAGGATGTCGCGGCAGATCGGTGAGTCATCGTTCCAGTTGTCGCCGTCGGAAGCCTGGGCGGCATAGATGTTCCACTCGTTGCTCGGATAACGCTCGGCCATGATCTCCTGCATCAATTTCAGGGCGCTGGAGACGATCGTGCCGCCGGTTTCCCGGGAATAGAAAAACTCTTCTTCGTCCACTTCCCGCGCACTGGTGTGGTGGCGGATGAACACGACGTCGATCTTGTCGTAGTTACGCTTGAGAAACAGGTACAGCAGGATGAAGAAGCGCTTGGCGATGTCCTTGGTCGCTTGGGTCATCGAGCCGGAGACGTCCATCAGGCAGAACATCACCGCTTTAGAGCTGGGGTTCGGCTGCTTGATGAGCAAGTTGTACTTGAGGTCGAACGTGTCGAGGAACGGCACCCGGTGAATGCGCGCGCTGAGTTTCTCGATTTCGGCTTCGATTTCCTGGATGTCGCCAAAGTTGTCCGGTTCTTCCCGTTTGAGTCGCAGCAACTCCTCTTTGGCTTCGCGCAATTTTGCCCGGCTGCTGCCGGACAGGGCGATTCGCCGGGCATGGGCCGAGCGCAGAGTGCGGATAATATTGATCCGCGACGGATTACCCTCGTTGCTGATGCCCGCACGAACGGTTTTGAAGGTGTCGGTCCCGGTCAGGTTGCGCTTGACCAGGTTCGGCAGCTCGAGGTCCTCGAACATGAATTCGAGGAACTCCTCCTGGGTGATCTGGAAGACGAACTCATCCATCCCTTCACCCGAATTGCCGGCCTTGCCGGGGCCTCTGCCACCGCTACCTCCAGGTGGTCGGGCAATGTGCTCGCCGCTGGTGAATTCCTTGTTACCGGGGTGCACGACAGTCTGCTTGCCACCGCGACCATGGTGAAGCACCGGTTCGTCGATGTCGCGACCGGGAATGCTGATCTGTTCGCCATGTTCCATATCGGTAATGGAACGCCGGCTGACCGCCTCTTCGACGGCCTTTTTGATGTGATCACGGTAACGCCGCAGGAACCGCTGGCGGTTCACCGTGCTCTTGTTCTTGCCATTGAGACGTCGGTCGATCACATAGCTCATGACTGCTCCTTAGAAGCTGTCCTGAAAGGGGCGAGCGGTTATGCAGCATCGGACCGGTGCCAAGGGATGTTCACGCTCCCCCAAGCGCTTTGGATGCTGCCTGAACCTCGCTAGCGACTTTCGAACACCTTCAGAGGTCTGTGTAACAGAAAATGCGCACACAGGCCTCTGGCTGACGACAACCGGTCTTACCGGCAGCGGGTTACTGTGATTTTCTGACCCGCAGGTACCACTCGGATAGCAGTCGTACCTGTTTGTCGGTGTAGCCGCGCTCGACCATCCTTGTGACGAAGTCGTTGTGCTTCTGCTGGTCCTCTTTGCTGGCCTTGGCATTGAAGCTGATGACCGGCAGCAGGTCCTCGGTGTTGGAGAACATTTTCTTCTCGATGACCACTCGCAGTTTTTCGTAGCTGAGCCAGGTCGGGTTCTTGCCGTTGTTGTTGGCCCGGGCGCGCAGTACGAAGTTGACGATTTCGTTGCGGAAATCCTTCGGATTGCTGATGCCGGCCGGTTTTTCGATTTTTTCCAGTTCTTCGTTGAGCGCTACGCGATTGAGGATCTCGCCGGTTTCCGGGTCGCGGTATTCCTGGTCCTGGATCCAGAAGTCGGCGTACAGCACGTAACGATCGAAGATGTTCTGCCCGTACTCGCTGTAAGACTCGAGGTAGGCGGTCTGGATCTCCTTGCCGATGAACTCGATGTAGCGCGGTGCCAGGTATTCTTTCAGGAACCGCAGGTAACGCTCGCGGGTTTCGGCCTGGAATTGTTCCTGTTCGATCTGTTGTTCCAGCACGTAGAGCAGGTGCACCGGGTTGGCGGCGATTTCGTGCGGATCGAAGTTGAAGACTTTCGACAGGATCTTGAACGCGAACCGGGTCGACAGGCCGTTCATGCCTTCATCGACACCCGCATTGTCGCGGTATTCCTGGATCGACTTGGCTTTCGGGTCGGTGTCCTTGAGGTTCTCGCCGTCATACACGCGCATCTTGGAGTAGATGTTCGAGTTTTCCGGCTCTTTGAGGCGCGAGAGCACGGTGAACTGGGCGAGCATTTTCAGGGTGTCGGGCGCGCAATGGGCCTTGGCCAGCGAACTGTTGAACAGCAGTTTGTCGTAGATCTTCACTTCGTCGCTGACCCGTAGGCAGTACGGGACTTTGACGATGTAGATCCGGTCGATGAACGCTTCGTTGTTCTTGTTGTTGCGGAAGGTGTGCCACTCCGATTCGTTGGAGTGAGCCAGCAGGATCCCGGTGAACGGAATCGCGCCCAGGCCTTCGGTACTGTTGTAGTTGCCTTCCTGGGTCGCCGTCAGCAATGGGTGCAGCACCTTGATCGGCGCCTTGAACATTTCGACGAATTCCATCAGGCCCTGGTTGGCCCGGCACAGCGCGCCCGAGTAGCTGTAAGCGTCGGCGTCGTTCTGTGGGAATTCTTCCAGTTTGCGGATATCGACCTTGCCCACCAGCGCCGAGATGTCCTGGTTGTTTTCATCACCCGGTTCGGTTTTGGCCACGGCGATCTGGTTGAGGATCGACGGATAGAGTTTCACCACGCGGAACTGGCTGATGTCGCCGCCAAATTCGGCCAGGCGCTTGGTGGCCCATGGCGACATGATGGTATTGAGGTAGCGGCGCGGGATGCCGAAGTCTTCCTCGAGGATCGCGCCATCTTCAGTGGCGTTGAACAGACCCAGGGGCGACTCGAATACCGGTGAGCCCTTGATGGCGTAGAAGGGCACTTTCTCGATCAGCTGTTTGAGCTTCTCGGCGAGGGACGATTTACCGCCACCGACGGGGCCGAGCAGGTAGAGGATCTGTTTCTTCTCCTCGAGGCCCTGAGCGGCATGGCGGAAATACGACACGATCTGGTCAATGCATTCTTCCATCCCGTGGAAGTCTTCAAAGGCCGGATAGCGGCGAATCACCTTGTTGGAAAAGATTCGCGACAGTCTCGAGTTAGCCGAGGTGTCGAGCAGCTCCGGTTCACCGATGGCCAGCAGCAGACGCTCGGCGGCGGAGGCGTAGGCGCTGCGGTCCTTTTTGCACAGCTCAAGATACTCTTGCAGCGAGAGTTCTTCCTGGCGTGTGGACTCGAAGCGTTGTTGGAAGTGGCTAAAGATACTCATGACGTCACCTCGCTCGATACGTGGAGCCGACGCCGGATCACTCAGTCGCTGCTGGCAGCAACCGAACAGGCAGTTGCTGTTTACCCCCAGAACTCTTTCGCAGCTGACTGCCCCGAAAGCTACTCCCGATGACCCGCGCGCCGGTGTACCGGCTCTCCCCTGTTTTGGATGGCCTGCGCTTAAGGATAGTTGGGAATTCGGGAGGTAAAGGCGAGATACGTAATTAGTTGTGGCAGACCGTTCGTCTGCCACTGCGCGAGCCCACGGGGGCCGGGGCTTGCGCGTTACAAAAATTATTCGGCGGTGCCTTGTGCGGTTTCCGCTGGATAAGTCGTGCGCCACAACTCGAAACCGCCATCCATGCTGTAGACGTCGGAGAAGCCTTGGCTAATCAGGTACGCCGCTGCGCTCTGGCTGGAATTACCGTGATAGCAGACCACCACGGTCGGTGCATCAAGGTCGGCGGCGCGGATGAAATCCGAGATGGAAACGTTGTCCAGATGCTTCGAACCACTGATATGCAGCGCGGCAAACGTTGCCGGATCGCGGACATCGACCACCACTGCGCCTTGTTCGCGCAGGGCCTGGGCCTGTTCTGGGGGATACGTTTGAATTCGCTCATGGCGGGCTCCTGTGGCTCGGCTGAAAGCGCAGTCTAGCGCTGGGCGCTGGCTGACGTTTGTTCGGGAATAGGGGAGGCGACTGGCGGTTTGGTGTGGCCCTGCTCGTCGCATTTGCAGCTCAGGCGCTCCAGGGTATCGACGTTCATCAGGGTCATGGCGCCGCCCCAGACGCAACCGGTGTCGAGGGCAAAGATGCCGGGTTCATCGCACTTGCCTTCAAGGGCGGCCCAATGACCAAAGATGATCTTCAGGCCTTTGGTCTTGCGCTCCTTGTACTTGAACCACGGCGCGTAACCTGGCGGCGCGGTGTCGGCGCCTTCCTTGCCCTTGAGGTCGAGCTTGCCTTCGCTGGTGCAGAAGCGCATGCGGGTGAAATAGTTGGTGATGACTCGCAGGCGATCAACGCCGGTGAGGTCACTGTTCCACTTGGTCGGCTCGTTGCCGTACATGCCATCCAGATAGGGAGCGAAGAGGTTGTCGTCACGCAGGGCGGATTCGACTTCGGCAGCGCACTTCAGGGCTTTGCGCAGCGACCATTGTGGTGGTATGCCGGCATGGACCAGGGCGATGTCGCGCTGCTCGTCGTAGTGCATGAGTTTTTGCTGGCGCAGCCACTCGAGCAGTTCCGCCCGGTCAGGTGCTTCAAGGATCTCGCGCAGGGTGTCATTTTTCTTCAGACGTTCGATGTTATGCCCGGCGGCCAGCAAGTGCAGATCATGGTTGCCGAGAACGCACACCAGGGATTCGCGGATGCTATAGAGGAAGCGCAAGGTTTCTAGCGACTGCGGGCCACGGTTGACCAGGTCACCCACCAGCCACAGACGGTCCTTGGCAGGGTCGAAGGCTACTTGCTTGAGCAGGCATTGCAGCGGTTCGAGGCAGCCTTGCAGGTCACCGACGGCGTACGTTGCCATCAGTGCAGGGCTCCGGGCACCGCGAGGCGGAACGGCGCGATCACGGCATCGAAGTGCTTACCGTCGTCGGCGAGCATCTGGTAGGTGCCTTGCATGGTGCCGACCTTGGAGGTCATGACGGTGCCGCTGCTGTAAGTGTGGCTGTTGCCCGGACCGATCAACGGCTGCTGGCCTACAACGCCTGCACCGCGAACCTCTTCGACATGCCCGTCGCCATCGGTAATGACCCAGTGCCGCGACAGCAGCTTGGCCGCGAGCTCGCCATTGTTCTGCACCGTGATGGTGTAGGCGAAGGCAAAGCGTTCGTGCTCGGGTTGCGATTGTTCTGCCAGATAGCGAGTGACGACGCTGACGTTGACCTGATAACGAGGATCGGACATGCAAGAGGCCTTAAAAACGAAGCGGGACGCGGGGCGTAGCTGATGGGATTCAGTCTAGGCCAAGTACCGGGTAGTAAACCAGACATCGCGTCTGGCGTCCTACCCGATAACGCTCATCGCCTGTTAGTCGGCGGCGGGCGCCTGTAGGACTTGTTCGCTGAGCTTGTCGGCCAGGCGCACGAAGGCGGCCAGGTCGAGTTGCTCGGGACGCAGGCTGCCATCGACACCGGCGGCTTCGATCTCGTCATTGCTCAGCAGCAACTTGAGGGTGTTGCGCAGGGTCTTGCGGCGCTGGTTGAAGGCTTCGCGCACGACGCGCTCCAGCAGCTTGTGATCCTTGGCCGGGTGCGGCAGTACCGCGTGAGGCACCAGGCGCACGATGGCCGAATCGACTTTCGGCGGCGGATTGAATGCCCCCGGGCCAACGTTGAACAGATGCTCAACCCGGCAGTGGTACTGAACCATGATCGACAGGCGACCCCAGTCACCACCGCCAGGGCCTGCTGCCAGACGCTCGACCACTTCCTTTTGCAGCATGAAGTGCATGTCGCGAATGATGCCGGCGTTGTTCAGCAGGTGAAAAATCAGCGGCGTAGAGATGTTGTACGGCAGGTTGCCGACCACACGCAGGCTGTTCGGCGCGGCGTTCAAGCTGTTGAAGTCGAACTTCAGCGCGTCGCCCTGGTGCAGGTTGAAGTTGCTCATGCCAGCGAATTGCTGGTTGAGGATCGGGATCAGGTCCTTGTCCAACTCCACCACGTCCAACTGTGCGCCGCTGTTGAGCAGGCCTTGTGTCAGTGCGCCTTGGCCCGGGCCGATTTCCAGCAGGCGGTCTTCAGGCTTGGCGCGGATGGCGCGCAGGATGCGATCGATAACGCCGGCATCGTGCAGGAAGTTCTGGCCAAAGCGTTTGCGCGCCTTGTGTTGGTAGTGCTCGGTCATAAACGGGTCTCGGCCATCTGGTAGGCGGTTTCCAGGGCGACTTGCAGGCTGCCGGTGTCGATTTTGCCGCTGCCGGCCAGGTCCAGGGCAGTGCCGTGGTCCACCGATGTGCGGATGATCGGCAAGCCGAGGGTCACGTTGACTGCCGCGCCGAAGCCTTTGTACTTCAGCACCGGCAGGCCCTGGTCGTGGTACATCGCCAGCACTGCGTCGCAGTGCTCCAGATATTTGGGGGTAAACAGAGTGTCGGCGGGCAGGGGACCGCGAAGGTCCATGCCCTCGCCGCGCAGGCGCTCTAATGTGGGTTCGATGATGTCGATTTCTTCATGGCCCAGGTGTCCGCCTTCACCGGCGTGGGGGTTGAGCCCACACACCAGGATACGTGGCTGGGCGATGCCGAATTTTTCTTGCAGGTCGGCGTGCAGAATCCGCGTAACCCGCTCCAGGCGCTCCGGGGTGATTGCGTCGGCAATCTCGCGAAGCGGCAGGTGAGTGGTGACCAGCGCCACGCGCAATCCGCGTGTAGCGAGCATCATCACCACTTGTGCGGTATGGGTCAGGTCGGCGAGAAATTCCGTATGCCCGGAAAAGGCGATCCCGGATTCATTGATCACGCCCTTGTGCACCGGCGCTGTGATCATCCCGGCGAAATGCCCGTCCATGCAGCCTTGGCCTGCGCGCGTCAGGGTTTCCAGGACGAAAGCGGCATTGGCTTTGTCCAGTTGCCCGGCGGTGACCTTGGCGTTGAGCGGTGTATCCCAGACATACAAGCTGTTGGCCGGCGCAGGAACGTCCGGCCAGTTATCCGGTGTGACCGGCAGCAGGTCGACGGCCACGCCCAGCTGCGCGGCCCGCTCGATGAGCAGGTCGCGGCTGGTAATGGCAATCAGGGGGTGTGGCTGGGCTTGCGAGGCAAGCAGCAGGCACAGGTCAGGACCTATGCCGGCCGGCTCGCCGGGGGTCAGCGCGAAACGCTTGGGTTTCACTGCGCTGCCTGGTCTGCACCAGGGAGTTTGATCTCTACGTACGCTTCGTCACGGATCTGACGCAGCCAGGTTTGTAGCTCTTCGTCGTATTTGCGGTTACGCAGTACGGTCATCGCTTGCTGTTCGCGGGCCTGGGCAGTGCTGTCTGTGGCGCGACGGCCAAGGACTTCCAGAATGTGCCAGCCATATTGAGTCTTGAACGGCTTGGACAGCTGACCTTGCGGGGACTTGGCCATCACTTCGCGGAATTCAGGAACCACGGCGTTCGGGTCGATCCAGTTCATGTCGCCGCCGTTGAGGGCGGAACCCGGATCTTCCGAGTAGCTTTTCGCCAGTTCGGCAAAGTCTTCGCCCGCTTCGATACGGGTGTAGAGCGACTGAACCAGCGCCTTGGTTTTTTCTTCGTCGCGAATCGGGCTCGGTTTGACCAGGATGTGACGCACATGCACTTCATCGCGCATCTGAGTCTCGCCGCCACGTTTCTCGAGGATCTTCAAAATAATGAAGCCGCCGGGAGTACGCATTGGCTGGGTCACGTCGCCGATGGCCATGGTGCTCAGCATGCGATCGAACGGAGGTGGCAATTGAGCGGCTTTACGCCAGCCCATGTCGCCGCCTTCCAGTGCGGTTTCGCTGGCGGATTTGGCGATAGCCAACTGACCGAAGTCAGCGCCTTGCTTGAGTTGCTGGTAAACCGCGTCCGCTTGTTTGGCAGCATTCTGAATGGCGTCGGAGTTGGCGCTTTCCGGCGTAGGAATCAGGATGTTGGCCAGGTGGAACTCTTCGGACAGCTGCATTTTGCCCAGGTCGGAGGCGAGGAAGTTCTTCACTTCCTGCTCGGACACCTGGATGCGCTCGGCCACACGACGCTGGCGCACACGGCTGATGATCATTTCACGGCGAATCTGGTCACGGGCGTCGTCATAAGACAGACCGTCGTGAGCCAGAGCAGCGCGGAATTGATCGAGCGACATGTTATTGCGCTGGGCAATAGTGCCGACGGCCTGGTTCAGCTCTTCATCGGTAATGCGGATGCCGGAACGGTCGCCGATCTGCAATTGCAGGTTTTCGACGATCAGGCGCTCCAGTACCTGCTGGTCCAGCACGCTGGTCGGCGGTACGGCAGCGCCGCGTTTGGCGATGGTTTGCTGAACTTCGTGGACGCGTTGGTCCAGTTGGCTCTGCATGACCACGTCGTTGTCGACGATGGCCACCACTTTATCGATGGACTGCACCGCAGCGTTAGCTGCGGTACCCAGGAACAGCGCGCCCAGCATCAGCGGGCGCAGACAATCAGAAAGCTTGGTCTTCACGTTCACGATAACCTTGAATGCCTTTGTCGAGGAAGCTCTCTACTTTGGCGCCGGTGACGCCGCCGAGACCCTTCAGAACAATTTGGAGGAAGACGCCATGGTCGCCTTTTTCGTTTTGCTGAACGTCCTGACTGAATTCGTCATAGGCAACCCAGTAACGGTTGATCAGGCGCAGTTTCCAGCAGCAGTTGTCGTACTCGAAACCACCGAAGGCTTCCAGGGTACGGTTGCGGTTGTAGTCATACTGCCAACGGCTGATGGCGTTCCATTGCGGCACGATCGGCCACATCACCGAGAAATCGTGCTGTTTGATCTTGTAGTAGTCTTTCACGAAACCAGGCTGGCCTTCGACACCCAAGTTACCGCCGCCCACGGTCCATGTACCACTGTTCTGGTCGTAACGGACCTGGTCATTGCGATAGCGATAACCGGCGTTGATGATCTTGTTCGGGTTGTCTTCAGGCTGGTAGTGGAACATCGCACTGCCCGAACGCGGGCTGCGGCTGTCCGGGTCCCAGTTGTAGTCGGCAGTGGTGCGCCAATCGCGGTTCCAGCGATATTCGTACTCCAGTGCGTAAGGCGAAACGTTGGAGTGCGCGTCCTGACGAGTTTTCGGGTCGATACCCGGCAACTGGACTTCGCGGTCCTTGAAGTAGACGGCTTGACCAACGCTGACGCGTTGACGCTCAAAACCGTTGTCTTCGATCCAGCGGTTGGTCACGCCCAGCGACAATTTGTTCTCGTCGCCGACACGGTCGGAGCCGGAGAAACGGTTGTCGCGGAACAGCGACGCGTAGTTGAAGGTGTATTCGCTGGTGTCGAATACCGGGATGTCTTCCTGATTGACCTCAGGAACATAGAGGTAGTACAGGCGCGGTTCGAGGGTCTGGCGATAGTTCTTGCCGAACCACTGGGTATTACGATCGAAGTACAGGCCGCTGTCGATGCTCGCAATTGGCACCCCACGATTCTGGTTGCGATCGTAAGTGCCGTTGAGCCTGTTCTGATCCGCGGTCTGGGCCGCGATCTGGGTCTTGCCAGTGCTGTCCAGGTCCAGGTCGTACTGCGTGTACTGGTATTTGAGTGTTGGCTTCAAGAAACCATAAGTCCAGTTCAGCGGGAGGCTAACGGCAGGTGCCAAGTTTAGGCGATTACCATTGGCACGGGCCAAGCCCTGGACGTTTTCATCAAGACGGTCAGTGCCGACTGGGACGCCATTCGCATCAAATGGGCCGCCATTCTCGTCGAAGACCTTGCCGCTTCTCAAGTCTCGGTCAAACCGTACGATTTCAGTGTTGTAGGCGAAATTCAGACCGCCCGGATGATACGGCAGCGCACCATCAAAGGTGATCTGCGGCAGACGATCGTACGGCGTGATGTTCGAAATAGTCGCCAGTTGATAAGCCTGAGCGTTCAAACGAGCGGTGTAGTTGTCACCACGGTACGAAATGGAACCCTGCTGGTTCACGTAATCCGCGCTTTTCACGCCAATCTGGTCAGTCTGCAGATCCTGGAAGTAGAACGGATCGCTGATCTTGGTGTAGTCGACCTGCGTATAAGTGCGCGAGTCGAGGCCACCCTTGTGCTGCCAGTTGTACATGTAGCGGGTTTTTTCGGAATCGGTCTGCTTGTCGCGATCGTTGCTTTCGTCGTTGAGGTACGCAGCACCGAACTGACCTTCGCTGGACTTGGTCAGGTAACGGAACTCGCCTTCCATCAACAAGCCGTGCTTGCTCATGTAGCGCGGGTACAACGTGGCATCGTAGTTCGGTGCCAGGTTGAAGTAGTACGGGGTGACCAACATGAAGCCAGTGTCGCTGCCGGTGCCGATGGTCGGCGGCAGGAAACCTGACTGGCGACGATTGTCGATCGGGAAGTAGATGTACGGCGTGTACAGGACAGGAATGTCCTTGACCCGCAGCGTCACGTTGGTCGCGGTACCGAAACCGGTGGCCGGGTTCAAGGTGATGTTGTTGCCCTTGAGCTGCCAGGCGTTGCTGTTCGGCTCGCACGTGGTGTACGTACCATCCTTGAGGCGGATGATCGCGTTCTCGGCACGTTTGGCGTAAAGCGCGTTACCGCGGATACGGGATTTGTGCATCACGTATTCGGCGTTATCGACCTTGGCTTCACCGGTGTCGAGTTGAACTTCGGCGTGGTCGCCCACGATCAGTGCGCCGTTGTCGCGAACGCGGACGTTGCCGTTCAGTTCGCCACGACTCTCGGCCTGGTACAGGCTGGCTTCGTCGGCTTCGGCCTGCATGCTGCCCTGACGCAATACCACGTCACCGGCCAGCGTACCGACCTGACTTTCGGTGTTATAGCGAGAAGCCTTGGCGCCGATAAAGGTCGGTGCGTCACTTTTATTCGTCTTGTCATTCATGCCAGGACGAATTGGTTCGATATAGGAACCAGAGCAGTAAGGACCGGTTTCGGCCAACTGCGCAGCAGTGAGGTTCTCACGCGGAACCCAGTCGAGGTGACTGTAGTCTGCGCTACGGGACTTCAGGCCACGGCCCTTGGCTTCGGTCACCAGCATCGGCTTGGTGCCGGTGTCTTGGGCGACGTTGCCGGAACTGGTCTCAGCCGGGGCTTCGCCCGTGGCGGTGACTGCGCTGCCGTCATGGACGGGCCGCGGCGGCAATGCTGCTACCGGCGACTTTGGCGCACAGTTCCAGGCACCCGAAGCAGAGACTGAGCAGTCATACTGTTCCGCGGCGACCACGTAGGAAGTGGCTAGGGGTTGCAGGGCCAGCAAACTGCCGGTAACCAACAACGGAAATTTTTTACGAAACGCGGGGGATTTCAATGCCATCTTATTAGTCCGGGCTTCCTGCGTGCCATCTGCCCGCGGTGTGGGCCGCACGCCTCTCGATGGTCTGAAAAAGATGCTGGATAATAAAGCATGACCCGCTTGACGGCTAGCGCCGTCGGAGACCCTTGTAATGCCTGACCAAGATGTACGCTTGCAACACCTGAAAGTTTGGCTTGATGAACAACTGGCGACCCTCTTTGCAGCGCAAGGTTGGGGCGCCGTGCCCCCGGCCACGTTGACTGCGGCCAGTAGCGACGCGAGTTTCCGGCGCTATTTCCGCTGGGAAGGCGAGGGCAGAAGTTTCGTCGTGATGGACGCTCCGCCCCCCAGGAAAACTGCAAACCCTTCGTGGATATTGCTTTTCTGCTGGCGAAATCCGGAATAAATGTGCCGAAAATTTATGCCGAGGACCTCGAGCGCGGTTTTCTTTTGCTCAATGACCTGGGCAATAAGACTTATCTGGACGTGATCGACAGCGAAAACGCCGACGATTTGTTCAAGGATGCCTTGCAGGCGTTGCTGGCTTATCAGCAGTTGCCGATGGTGGCGCCGCTGCCAAGTTATGACGTGGCGTTGCTGCGTCGCGAGTTGGAACTGTTCCCCGAGTGGTACGTGAAACAAGAGCTGGGCATCGAGTTTGACGCCGCGCAGCAAATGCTCTGGCAGCAAGTCAGCGATCTGCTGATTGACAGTGCCCTGGCCCAGCCAAAAGTGTTGGTGCACCGCGACTTCATGCCGCGCAACCTGATGCTCAGCGTGCCGAATCCCGGCGTGCTGGACTTTCAGGACGCGGTTTATGGCCCGGTCACCTACGACATAACCTGCTTGTTCAAGGACGCGTTCCTCAGTTGGCCCGAAGAGCGCGTGCTCGCCTGGCAGCAAGATTACTGGCAACAGGCCGCCGCGCTGGGCATCCCGGTCCAGCCTGACTTTGAAGAGTTTCGGCGTGCCAGCGACCTGATGGGCGTGCAACGTCACCTGAAAGTGATCGGCATCTTCGCCCGCATCTGCCACCGCGACGGCAAGCCGCGCTACCTCGCCGACGTGCCACGCTTCTTTGCTTATATAGAAGCTGTGATTGCCCGCCGCCCTGAGTTGGTGGAGTTGGATGTGTTGCTGGCCAGTTTGCGTTCCGGAGCCACTGCATGAAGGCAATGATTCTGGCTGCGGGTAAAGGCGAACGCATGCGCCCGCTGACCCTGACCACGCCAAAACCGCTGGTGCGTGCCGGCGGCGTGCCGTTGATCGAGTATCACCTGCGCGCCCTGGCGGCTGCAGGGTTTACCGAGATCGTGATCAACCACGCCTGGCTCGGTCAGCAGATCGAAGACTACCTGGGTGATGGTTCGCGCTATGGCCTGAGCATTCAGTACTCGCCCGAAGGCGAACCACTGGAAACCGGTGGCGGGATTTTCCGCGCGTTGCCGTTGCTGGGTGACGAGGCGTTTGTGGTGGTGAACGGTGATATCTGGACCGATTACGACTTCAACGCGCTGCGCCAACCCATTGCCGGGCTGGCTCACTTGGTGCTGGCGGATAACCCGGCGCATCACCCGGCCGGGGACTTCCTGCTGGTCTACGGCCAGGTTCGCGATGGCCAGCCGGATGCCAAGACGCTGACCTACAGCGGCATCGCGGTGCTGCACCCCGACTTGTTCGATGGCTGCACTGCCGGCGCATTCAAGCTGGCGCCACTGTTTCGCACGGCCATGGCCGCCGGAAAAGTCTCGGGTGAGCGTTTGAACGGACATTGGGTAGATGTCGGTACGTACGAACGCCTGGCCGAGGCCGAAACTCTGATAGAAGCGAGACGCTGACATGTTGTGGCCAGGGACTCTGATCGGAGCCGGAGCGGGCTTTGCCATAGCCAGCATTCCGGGGGCCATGCTCGGCGCCTTGTTGGGACAGGCGCTGGACCGGCGCATGCACTTGCAGAGCTGGGGGCATTTGCGGGAAAAACTCGGCGGTCGTCCGGTGTTGCGCAACGATGAACTGCTGTTTGTGTTGCTCGGTCGGTTGGCCAAGATCGACGGGCGCGTGGTCGACGGCCACATCCAGCAGGCGCGTCAGGAGATGCGCTCGCTGGACATGACTGAATCGGCGCAACGCCGTGCGATTGCCGCGTTCAATCGCGGTAAATCGGGGCATGACCGGTTGCGGGGGTATTTGCGGCGCTTGAGTGCCCAGCCCCATGCCGCTGAAGGCGTTTTGCGCGCCTGTTGGCGGATGGTTTGGGCCGATGGTCGTGCGGGTACCAGTGAGCGAGAGTTGCTTGCGCAGTGGGGCAAATGGTTGGGCTGGACGCCGCAGCAAGTACTGGCATTGGCCCATGACTATGAGCCGCAGAAACGCCAGCTCAGCAACGCTGTGACTTATCAGGAGGCTTTACGGCTACTGGGGGTTTCGGCGACCAGTGAGCCGGCGCAGATCAAGCGGGCTTATCGGCGTCTGCTCAGTCGTCATCATCCGGACAAGATTGCCGGAACCGGGGCGACGGCGTTGCAGGTGCGCGAGGCAACGGACAAGACGCGCGAATTGCACAATGCCTATACGTTGATCAAGGAGCGGCGGGATTTTCGCTAGCAGCACATATTTGTGTTGTCAGTGATGCCGCCTTCGCGAGCAAGCCCGCTCCCACATTTGATCGGCGTTGTTTGTATGAACGCGGTCTAGAGTGGGAGCGGGCTTGCTCGCGAATGGGGCGACGCGGTCTATCAGTTCGCCAAAGGCTGTGGATTCAACCAACCGCGAACCCGGCGAAACAGCTGTTCTTGCTCAGCCTTGGTGTTGCCCGGCAACGCCTTGAGCGAGACCTGGCTGAACGCTGAAGTCTTCAAACGTTTGCTGGCCTGCAAGCGTTCCAGCGCCGCACTACGATCCAGCGGCTTATCCATATAGAAGAGGTCGGCGGTCGGCAGCTTCAAGGTCGGCGTCACCTCGGCCAGTGGAGGCTTGCCTGTTACCGGCGTCTGCGCCGCAATCATCACAAACTTCTCCACTTGTGCCGTCTGCTTCTCACTCAGGTAACGCGCAGCCCAATATGCCCCAGTGCCGTGCCCCAGCACCACAATGCGGCGAGCGCTTTGCTGTTCTGCGAAAGCGATGGCAGCGTCGATGCGGGCGAAGATTCGCTCGGCGTCGGCTTTGCTCTGTTCTTCGGTGGTCTCGGCGATGACTTTGTCTGCAACCTCCGCTTCGCCACCGGTTGCCTGTTCGATAGGCGGGGCGGTGGTCGAGTCTTTGCTGGCGGCTTCAGCCGTTTTGGGCGCGGGCGCTGCTGAGACGATACGTGGCGCAATGGCATCGCTTTGCAGGTCGGGCAAGGTGATACTCAGGCTGCTCCACTCGACGTCCGGCAATTTGTTACGCAAAGGGCTAATGACTTGCGGCCAGTCAACGGTTTCGCCAGCGCCGGGGATGATAATCACCGCGCCTTTGGGCTCGGCGGTATTGGCCGGCTTCCACAAGGCGAGAAAGGAGTCGGCCCCGGCCTGAAGTTGTTGCTGTTCCTGGGCGGGGAGTTGTCGCTCAAGTGCCGTCGCTTCTTCCTGACTACGCTCAAGCAGCGGCTGACGCTCGACCGGTTTTGCTTCGGCGGGTTTTCCCGCAGCGGCAGGTGCAGGGTCGGCGGCCTCGACGGAAAAGGCGCAAGGCAGGATCAGCGACAGGCACAATGCTGGCAGTGCCAGGCGGTAGACAGGGGGCATCGGATATTCCAGGCCAGAAGTTATTCCGGCAGCCTAATGGGTTGATCAGTATTTGTCAGTGTGTGGGACTTCAATGATGCGTTTTCGCTGCCTGTGGGTTATCGGCTGTTTGTGGTTTCCCTTGATGAGTTGGGCGGCGCCCACGTCCCCGGCGCACGTTGCCCAGTTGTCATCGGCCCAGCAGCAATGGTTGGCGCAGCACAACGAATTGAGGGTCGGGCTGGTGTTGCAGGCGCCGTATGCGCAATACGATCGGCGCTTGCAGCGTTTGTCCGGGGTTAACGTCGAATTGATGAAGTGGCTGGCCAAGTCGCTCAAGGTCGAACTCAGCTGGCGCAACTTCCCCGACGTCGAGCAGTTGGAAGCGGCGGTGCGCGACGGTGAAGTCGATATCGCCCCGGGGCTGACCCAAACCCCCAGCGGGCTTCGGCTTTGGCAGTTTTCCGATCCGTACATGCGCGTGCCGCAACTGGTGGTCAGTGACCAGAAGAGCACCGGCGTGGTGGAGCTGGAAAAACTCGACAGCCAGACCCGCGTCGCCGTGCGCATGCCCAGTGCCACGGCCGATTATCTGCGCGGCAATTATCCGCATCTGAACCTCCAAGGCGTACCGATCGAGCGCCAGGCGTTGCAGTTGCTGTTGAGTCAGCAGGCCGTTTACGCGGTGATTGATGAGGCGCAACTGGGGCGCTTGTCGGCCGAGCCCGAATTTGCCGGGTTGGTGGTGGTGGGCGACATTGGCTTGCCGCAACTGCTGCGGGTGGCCACGCGCCGGGACTGGCCGGAGCTGGCCGGTATCGTCGAAAACGCGCTGCGGGCGATTCCGGCCAAGGATCTGGAGCAACTGCACAACCAATGGCTGCAACCGAAGTACCCGCGGTTGTCCGAGTCCCCGGGGTTCTGGCAAAACCTTTGTCTGCTGCTGACGGTGTTGCTGCTGAGCAGCATGGCCATCGTGTTTTGGCAGCGACGTCAGCAACATAGCCTGGAGCAACGGCTGCTGGCGGCGCGGGAAGACATCGCTTTGCGCGAAGCCAGTGAAGAAGCCCTTCGGTTGACCCAGTTTTCGATTGATCAAAGTACGGTCGGCATTCTGTGGGTCAACTGGGACAGCCACGTGCGTTACGCCAATCGCGCCGCCGAATCGATGCTCGGCTATCCGGCGGGCGGGATCATTGACCGTCCCTTGATCGACTTCGAACCCGGCCTGCACATGGACCGCTGGCTGAACCTGTGGAAAAGCGCGCGGGCCAGTGAGGAAGCACCACAAAGTTTCGAAACCAATTGTGTAAGGGCCGACGGCCGCATTTTGCCGGCGGACGTTTCGCTGAGTTTCTTGCGTTTTCGCGACGGCGAGTACCTGGTGGTCTACCTCAATGACGTCACCGAGCGCCGTAGGGCGCTGGCCGCGTTGCAGGAAAGCGAGGCGCGGTTGCAAGGGATCGCCGCCAACGTTCCCGGATTGGTCTTTCGTCTGGAGCGGGCGCCGGTGACCGGGCAAATCGACTTTGCCTACATCAGCGAAGGCAGCGAGAGCCTGGTCGGCTACTCGCCAGCGACCCTGGCCCATCGGGATAAAGGCCTGCGCAGCCTGGTGCACCCGGACGACAAGGCCAGTTATCACCGGACTCAGGATCACGCGCTGGACACCGACAGCGACTGGTCCTGGCAGGGACGGATTCTTACCCGCTCAGGTGAACAGCGCTGGGCCGAGATCAAAGCGATCACCCGGCGGCTGGAGGGCGGGGCGTATGTCTGGGACGGGATCGTCTGGGATATCAGCGAAAGCAAGCGCATCGAACTGGAACTGGCCAGCTCCCGTGGGCAACTGCGTGAGTTGTCGGCGCATCTGGAGAGCGTGCGGGAAGAGGAAAAGGCCCGCATCGCTCGGGAAGTTCACGACGAACTGGGCCAGATGTTGACCGTGTTGAAACTGGAAACCTCCATGTGCGAACTGGCCTACGCCCAGCTCGATCCGGGGCTGAACGAACGCTTGAACAGCATGAAGCGGCTGATCGCTCAGTTGTTTCAACTGGTGCGCGATGTGGCCACGGCGCTGCGGCCACCGATTCTCGATGCCGGGATCGCCTCGGCCATTGAATGGCAGGCCCGGCGTTTTGAGGCGCGCACCCAGATCCCGTGCCTGGTGCAGGTGCCGGAGAATCTGCCGGTGCTCAGCGATGCCAAGGCGATTGGCTTGTTCCGGATTCTTCAGGAAGCACTGACCAATGTCATGCGCCATGCCCAGGCGCATACTGTCGAACTGACATTGGCATTGGACGGCAACCAGTTGTGCCTGACCGTCAGCGATGATGGCGTAGGATTTGTTCCCGCTACAGGCAGGCCGACATCCTTTGGCGTGGTGGGTATGCGTGAGCGGGTGTTGATCATGGGCGGGCAGTTGTCGCTTGAGAGTGAGCCGGGGGAGGGCACGACCCTGAGTGTGCGTGTGCCGGTGGCTGAGGCCTGATGGTTTTGTGGTGTTTGGGCTGACGCTTTCGCGAGCAAGCCCACTCCCACAGGGATTTGTGTTGTTGCACAGATAGCTGAACCCCCCCAACTCACTGTGGGAGCGGGCTTGCTCGCGAATGATCTTGGCTCTGAAATAAGAAGAATGGAGAAGCTTGTGATCCGTGTACTGGTAGCCGAAGACCACACCATCGTCCGCGAAGGCATCAAGCAATTGATCGGCCTGGCCAAGGACTTGCTGGTGGTGGGGGAGGCGAGTAATGGCGAGCAACTGCTCGAGACCTTGCGTCATGTGCCCTGCGAAGTGGTGTTGCTGGACATCTCCATGCCCGGGGTCAATGGCCTGGAGGCTATTCCACGGATTCGCGCGCTGAACAATCCGCCGGCGATTTTGGTGTTGTCGATGCACGATGAAGCGCAAATGGCCGCCCGTGCATTGAAGGTCGGCGCTGCCGGCTATGCGACCAAGGACAGCGATCCGGCACTGCTGCTGACGGCAATTCGCAAAGTGGCGGCGGGCGGGCGTTACATCGACCCGGACCTGGCAGACCGAATGGTTTTCGAAGTCGGCCTGACCGATTCACGGCCGTTGCACTCCTTATTGTCGGAGCGCGAGTTTTCGGTGTTCGAGCGTCTGGCCCAGGGCGCGAACGTCAACGACATCGCCCAGCAACTGGCCCTGAGCAGCAAAACCATCAGCACCCACAAGGCGCGGCTGATGCAGAAACTCAACATCACCTCCCTGGCGGAACTGGTGAAGTACGCGATGGAACACAAACTCCTCTGAGCTTCACCGCAGTCCAATGTGGGAGCGAGCTTGCTCGCGAAGGGGCCGTGTCAGTCGACATCAATATTGCCTGATACACCGCTTTCGCGAGCAAGCCCGCACCCACAGGAATCGTGGTGACATGTCCATTTGCGACATCCTGAAAACCTGTTTTTGCCTGTTCTTGCGGCTTGCCGCTTGAAATTCGCCGCTGCTCTATCCAATCCCGCCATCCGTGTAGGGCAATCCCTACCCCCAACCTTCCATCCGGCTGAGGCGATTCTCTCCTGCGCCCCGATTTGCGTGGTCCCCAGCGTCCACTAGGCTTAGCCCACAAGCAGTCATCAACAACAAAGGTGTGGGTATGAGCCAGGTCGATTCAAGTGCAGGGGCCAATGACATTCTGGTCAGCTTTCGTGGAGTGCAGAAGAGCTACGACGGCGAGAACCTGATCGTCAAAGACCTCAACCTGGATATTCGCAAAGGCGAATTCCTCACGTTGCTCGGGCCGTCCGGCTCCGGCAAAACCACCAGTCTGATGATGCTCGCCGGTTTCGAAACCCCGACTGCCGGTGAAATCCTGCTGGCCGGGCGCTCCATCAACAACGTGCCGCCGCACAAACGCGACATCGGCATGGTGTTCCAGAACTACGCCTTGTTCCCACACATGACGGTGTCCGAGAACCTCGCATTCCCGCTGACCGTGCGCGGCTTGAACAAAAGCGACGTCAGCGACAAGGTAAAAAAGTCCTGAGCATGGTTCAGCTCGACGCCTTCGCCCAGCGTTACCCGGCGCAACTGTCCGGTGGTCAGCAACAGCGTGTGGCCCTGGCCCGCGCCTTGGTGTTCGAGCCGCAACTGGTGCTGATGGACGAACCTCTCGGTGCGCTGGATAAACAACTGCGTGAACACATGCAGATGGAAATCAAACACCTGCACCAGCGCCTCGGCGTGACCGTGGTCTACGTGACCCACGACCAGGGCGAAGCCCTGACCATGTCCGACCGTGTGGCGGTGTTCCACCAGGGCGAAATCCAGCAGATCGCCCCGCCGCGCACGCTCTACGAAGAGCCGAAGAACACCTTCGTCGCCAACTTCATCGGCGAGAACAACCGCCTCAACGGCCGCTTGCACAGCCAGACCGGCGACCGCTGCATTGTCGAACTCGGGCGCGGTGAAAAGGTTGAAGCCCTGGCGGTCAACGTCGGCAAGACCGGCGAACCCGTCACGCTGTCGATTCGCCCGGAACGCGTGAGCCTCAACGGTTCGAGCGAGTCCTGCGTCAACCGCTTCTCAGGGCGGGTGGCGGAATTCATCTATCTGGGCGACCACGTCCGGGTTCGCCTGGAAGTCTGCGGCAAGACCGACTTCTTCGTGAAACAACCGATTGCCGAGCTCGATCCTGCGCTCGCGGTCGGCGACGTGGTTCCGCTTGGCTGGCAGGTCGAGCACGTTCGCGCGCTCGACCCGCTTTTAGAGGCGAACTGATCGCCCCCGCAATACCAACACCAACCCTGCACGTGGAGAGAACAATAAATGTTGAGATCCCTGAAATTCACCGCCCTGGTCGTGGGCATGATGGGTGCGGCACACGCGATGGCCGCGGGTCCGGACCTGACCGTGGTGTCCTTTGGCGGGGCGAACAAGGCTGCGCAGGTCAAAGCCTTCTATGCACCGTGGGAAGCGGCCGGTAACGGCAAGATCGTCGCGGGTGAGTACAACGGCGAAATGGCTAAGGTCAAAGCCATGGTCGACACCAAGAGTGTGTCCTGGGACTTGGTAGAAGTTGAGTCGCCGGAACTGTCCCGTGGTTGCGACGAAGACATGTTCGAACCGCTGGATCCGAAGCTGTTCGGCAAAACCGAAGACTACGTCAAAGGCGCTATTCAGCCTTGCGGCGTGGGCTTCTTCGTCTGGTCAACTGTGTTGGCCTACAACGCCGACAAGCTGAGCTCGGCGCCGACCAGTTGGGCGGATTTCTGGGATACCAAGAAATTCCCTGGCAAGCGCGGCCTGCGTAAAGGCGCCAAGTACACCCTGGAATTCGCTCTGATGGCCGACGGCGTTGCGCCGAAAGACGTCTACAAAGTGCTGGCCAGCAAAGACGGCCAGGACCGCGCGTTCAAGAAACTCGATGAGCTCAAGCCAAGCATTCAGTGGTGGGAAGCCGGCGCACAGCCGCCGCAATACCTCGCTTCCGGTGACGTGGTCATGAGCTCGGCTTACAACGGCCGGATCGCTGCGGTACAGAAAGAAAGCAACCTGAAAGTCGTGTGGAACGGTGGCATCTACGACTTCGATGCATGGGCCATTCCAAAAGGCCTGGATAAAGCCCGTGCCGAAGCGGCGAAGAAATTCATCGCTTACTCGGTCATGCCGCAGCAGCAGAAGATCTACTCGTCAAACATCGCCTACGGCCCGGCCAACATCCAGGCCGTACCGTTGCTGGACAAGGACGTGTTGAAAGACATGCCGACCACCCCGGAAAACATCGCCAACCAGGTGCAGATCGACGTCAGCTTCTGGGCTGACAACGGCGAGCAACTGGAACAGCGCTTCAATTCCTGGGCTGCGAAGTAACTAGAGGGCTCGCCCTCCTGTGAGGGCGAGCTTTTGTGGCGAGGAGCTTGCTCCCGCTTGAGTGCGCAGCACTCACAAAATTGGAAGTTGTTAACGGAATTTTGGGGCCGCTTCGCAGCCCGGCGCGAGCAAGCTCGCTCGCCACAAAAGCTCACTCCCACATTATCGATTGATCAAAGATTTCCGGAGTACGCCATGGCTATCGCCGTTCCCCTGAACGCGGGCACTGACCCCACCTTGAAGCAGCGGCTCAAGCACGCCGAGCGGATCAATCGCTGGAAGGCCCAGGCCTTGATTGCGCCGTTGGTGCTGTTTCTGTTGCTGGTATTCCTGGTGCCGATCGTGGCGCTGCTCTACAAAAGCGTCGGTAACCCGGAAGTAGTCGGCGGCATGCCGCGCACCGTGACGGCTATCGCCGGTTGGGATGGTCGTGGCCTACCCGCTGAACCGGTTTACAAGGCTGCCAGCGAAGACCTCGCTGAAGCCCGCAAGAATCAGACCTTGGGCGACCTGTCCAAGCGCTTGAACATGGAGTTGGCCGGCTACCGCAGCCTGTTGACCAAAACCGCTCGCGCCTTGCCGTTCGCCACTGAGCCGGCTTCTTATAAAGAAGCGCTGGAAGCCCTCGACGAACGCTGGGGTGACCCGGCCTATTGGCAGGCTGTGCGTCGCAACACCAGCAGCATCACGCCGTATTACTTGCTGGCGGCGGTCGATCACCGCATCGACGACCTCGGCGAAGTGGCCCCGGCCACCCCGGATCAGGCGATCTATCTCGACATCTTCGCCCGCACGTTCTGGATGGGCCTGGTCATTACCGTGATCTGCCTGTTCCTGGCGTATCCGTTGGCGTATCTGTTGGCGAACCTGCCATCGCGCCAAAGCAACCTGCTGATGATTCTGGTGTTGCTGCCGTTCTGGACCTCGATCCTGGTGCGCGTTGCCGCGTGGATCGTGTTGCTGCAATCGGGCGGGCTGATCAATAGCGGCCTGATGGCCATGGGCATTATCGATAAGCCGCTGGAGCTGGTGTTCAACCGCACCGGGGTTTACATCTCGATGGTGCACATCCTGCTGCCGTTCATGATTCTGCCGATCTACAGCGTGATGAAAGGCATTTCGCCGACCTACATGCGAGCCGCGATTTCCCTCGGTTGCCACCCGTTCGCCAGTTTCTGGCGGGTGTACTTCCCGCAAACCTATGCCGGTGTCGGCGCCGGTTGCCTGTTGGTGTTCATCCTCGCCATCGGCTACTACATCACCCCGGCCTTGCTGGGCAGCCCGAACGATCAGATGGTCAGTTACTTCGTCGCCTTCTACACCAACACCAGCATCAACTGGGGCATGGCGACCGCGCTCGGTGGGCTGCTGCTGTTGGCGACCGTGGTGCTGTATCTGATTTACAACTGGCTGGTGGGCGCCAGTCGCCTGCGCTTGAGCTAAGGGGAGAACGAAATGCTGAGTCCTTATATGTCGCCCATTGAACGGGTGTGGTTCTACAGCTTGCGCACGCTTTGCGGGCTGATCCTGCTGTTCCTGATCCTGCCGGTGCTGGTGATCATTCCGCTGTCGTTCAACTCGGGCAGTTTCCTGGTGTACCCGTTGCAGGGCTTCTCGCTGCACTGGTATCAGGACTTCTTCGCCTCGGCGGAATGGATGCGCTCGCTGAAGAACAGCATCATCGTCGCCCCGGCGGCCACGGTGCTGGCGATGGTCTTCGGTACGTTGGCGGCGATTGGCCTGACCCGCGGTAACTTCCCGGGCAAGGCGCTGGTGATGGCGCTGGTGATTTCGCCGATGGTGGTGCCGGTGGTGATCATTGGTGTGGCCAGCTATCTGTTCTTTGCGCCGCTGGGATTTGGCAACAGCTATACCTCGCTGATCGTGGTGCACGCGGTGTTGGGCGTGCCGTTTGTGATCATCACGGTATCGGCGACCTTGCAGGGGTTTAACCACAACCTGGTGCGGGCCGCTGCGAGCCTCGGTGCTTCGCCGCTGACGGCATTCCGTCGGGTGACCTTGCCGTTGATTGCGCCAGGTGTGATCTCCGGGGCGTTGTTCGCCTTCGCCACCTCGTTCGATGAAGTGGTGGTGACGCTGTTCCTCGCCGGTCCTGAACAAGCGACCTTGCCACGGCAGATGTTCAGCGGCATCCGCGAAAACCTCAGCCCGACGATTGCTGCCGCTGCGACGCTGCTGATTGCCTTCTCGGTGATCCTGCTGCTGACCCTGGAATGGTTGCGTGGCCGTAGCGAGAAGCTGCGTACTGCGCAGGTCTGAAGCAACACACCGATTAACTGTGGGCGCGAGCTTGCTCGCGATAGCGGACTGTCTGTCGACATCAATGTTGAATGTCAGTCAGTCATCGCGAGCAAGCTCGCTCCCACATTGGTTTTGTGCGGTGTTCGAGATCTCTGGTCATTCATTGCCTGAATAACAGACAAACCCCAATCCCCAGCTACTATTGTGCCCAGCTCCCCTAGCGATAAGAGGCTGCGCACATGAGTCTTTCCTCTTTCAAAATTGCCCACAAACTGATCACCGGCGCCGGTGCCATCGAGCAACTGGCGGCCGAGCTGACACGCCTTGATGTCGACAACCCACTGATCGTCACCGACGCCGCCCTGGTCAAGTCCGGTACGGTAGAGCTGGCGTTGGCGCATCTCGGCGACCGGACCTACGAGATTTTCGACCGCGTACTGCCCGACCCGGAAATCGCCATCGTCGAAGACTGCATGCGTGTCTACCGCGAAGGCGGGCATGACGGGCTGATCGGCCTGGGCGGCGGCAGTGCCATCGACATTGCCAAAAGCGTGGCGGCCTACGCCGGTTACCACGGCGCGCTGGAAGATCTGTTCGGCGTCGACCAGGTGCCGCGCAAAGGCCCGCCGCTGATCGCCATTCCGACCACCGCCGGCACCGGCTCCGAAGTCACCAACGTGGCGATCCTTTCCGACAAGGTCGCGCAGTTGAAGAAAGGCATCGTCAGCGACTATCTATTGCCGGACGTGGCATTGGTTAGCCCGCAAATGACCCTGACCTGCCCGCGCAGTGTCACCGCCGCCAGTGGCGTCGATGCGCTGGTGCACGCTATCGAATCCTATCTGTCGCTCAATGCCTCGGCGATCACCGACGCGCTGGCGATTGGTGCCATCAAGCTGATTACCCAGGCGTTGCCCAAGGCCTATGCCAACCCGGCCAACCTGCAAGCCCGCGAAGACATGGCCACCGCCAGCCTGATGGCCGGCATGGCGTTCGGCAATGCCGGGGTCGGTGCGGTGCATGCGTTGGCGTATCCGCTGGGCGGGCGCTACAACATTGCCCACGGCGTCAGCAACGCCTTGCTGCTGCCGTACGTCATGACCTGGAACAAAATGGCCTGTGTCGAGCGCATGCAGGATATTGCCGAGGCCATGGGGGTCAAGATCGCTCACCTGAGTGCCACCGATGCGGCGGATAAAGCCGTGGAAGCGATGACTGCATTGTGTGCGGCGGTAGAGATCCCGCGGGGCCTGCGCAGCTTCGGCGTGCCCGAGGATGCGATCCCGGCGATGGCCGTGGAAGCGGCGGGAATCGAGCGCCTGATGCGCAACAATCCGCGTAAATTGAGCGCCGTCGATATCGAAAAGATCTACCGGGCGGCGTATTAGAGCCTGCGGACAATGCCGATTGAAGGCAGGCCCAATCATCGCGGTCACAGTGCGCGCGTCAAAGCATGAGGTATACAATGCGCGCCATCGTGATTCTGCTCAGATAAGGTGCGTCATGCAGCCCTTCGTAATTGCTCCGTCGATTCTCTCCGCCGACTTCGCCCGCCTGGGTGAAGAAGTGGACAACGTCCTGGCCGCTGGCGCCGACTTCGTGCACTTCGATGTCATGGACAACCATTACGTGCCCAACCTGACCATCGGCCCGATGGTCTGCGCGGCATTGCGCAAGTACGGCGTGACCGCGCCGATCGACGCACATTTGATGGTCAGCCCGGTGGATCGCATCGTTGGCGACTCATCGAGGCCGGCGCGACCTACATCACCTTCCACCCGGAAGCCACGCAACACGTTGACCGTTCGCTGCAACTGATCCGCGAGGGCGGCTGCAAGGCCGGCCTGGTGTTCAACCCGGCAACCCCGCTAAGCGTGCTTGAGTACGTGATGGACAAGGTCGACATGATCTTGCTGATGAGCGTCAACCCAGGCTTCGGCGGGCAGAAGTTTATTCCCGGCACCCTCGACAAACTTCGTCAGGCCCGTGCGCTGATCGATGCGTCCGGCCGTGACATTCGCCTGGAAATCGACGGTGGGGTGAACGTGAACAATATTCGCGAAATCGCCGCCGCTGGCGCCGACACCTTCGTGGCCGGCTCGGCGATCTTCAATGCGCCGAACTACCAGGAAGTGATCGAGAAGATGCGCGCCGAACTGGCGCTGGCTCGCCCATGAGTGGCTTTGAGCAGCTGTTCCCGGGGCGTCTGCCGCGGCTGGTGATGTTCGATCTGGATGGCACGCTGATCGATTCGGTCCCCGACCTCGCGGTTGCCGTGGATAACATGCTGCTCAAAATGGGTCGCCAACCCGCCGGCCTCGAGTCGGTGCGCGAGTGGGTCGGCAACGGCGCGCCGGTGCTGGTGCGCCGCGCGCTGGCCGGTGGCATCGACCATTCGACGGTCGATGACGGTGAGGCTGAGGGCGCGCTGGCGATTTTCATGGAGGCTTATAGCGAGAGCCATGAACTGACCGTGGTTTATCCCGGCGTGCGCGACACCCTGAAGTGGCTGCACAAGCAGGGCGTCGAGATGGCGCTGATTACCAACAAGCCGGAGCGCTTTGTCGCGCCGCTGCTGGATCAGATGAAGATTGGCCGCTACTTCAAGTGGATCATCGGCGGCGATACCCTGCCGCAGAAGAAGCCCGATCCGGCTGCGCTGTTTTTCGTGATGAAAATGGCCAACATCCCGGCGTCGCAGTCGTTGTTTGTCGGCGATTCGCGTAGCGATGTGCTGGCGGCGAAAGCGGCCGGGGTCAAGTGCGTGGCGCTGAGTTATGGCTACAACCATGGCCGGCCGATTGCCGAAGAGTCGCCGGCGCTGGTGATCGACGATCTGCGCAAGCTAATTCCCGGTTGCCTGGATCTGGCGGCTGAGATAACGTTGCCCGACGCTGTTCAACCCCCTTCTGGAAACGCCATCGTGGTGGTCACTCGCAAACTCTGGATGAAAGTCATCAAGGCCCTGGCCCGCTGGCGTTGGCGCGCCTGACTTGTTCCTGGCCGGCATACCGGCGCGTTTGCATACCTGACTGTTAGACCCTCAAGCCACGAGGCTACCCCATGATCCGCGAAGAATTCCTGCGTTTGGCCGCTGCCGGCTACAACCGTATCCCGATGGCCTGCGAAACCCTGGCCGACTTCGACACGCCGCTGTCGATCTACCTGAAACTGGCCGACGAGCCGAACTCCTACCTGCTGGAATCGGTGCAGGGCGGCGAGAAGTGGGGCCGTTACTCGATCATCGGCCTGCCGTGCCGCACCGTGTTGCGGGTTCACGATCACCACATCAGCGTGACCCACGACGGCGTCGAGATCGAAAGCCACGAAGCCGAAGATCCATTGGCCTTCGTCGAAGAATTCAAAGCTCGCTACAACGTGCCGACCATCCCTGGCTTGCCGCGCTTTAATGGCGGTTTGGTGGGTTACTTCGGTTATGACTGCGTGCGCTATGTGGAGAAGCGTCTGGGCAAATGCCCGAACCCGGATCCGCTGGGCGTGCCGGACATTCTGCTGATGGTTTCCGACGCGGTGGTGGTGTTCGACAACCTCGCCGGCAAGATGCACGCAATCGTTCTGGCCGATCCGTCGCAAGAGGATGCCTTCGAACAAGGTCATGTGCGTCTGGAAGCGTTGCTGGAAAAACTCCGCCAGCCGATCACCCCGCGCCGTGGCCTGGATTTCAGCAAGCAGCAATCGGCTGACCCAGTGTTCCGTTCGAGTTTCACCCAGGACGATTACGAAAAAGCCGTCGATACCATCAAGGAATACATCCTGGCCGGTGACTGCATGCAGGTCGTGCCGTCCCAGCGCATGTCCATCGACTTCAAGGCTGCGCCGATCGATTTGTATCGGGCGCTGCGTTGCTTCAACCCGACGCCTTATATGTACTTCTTCAACTTCGGCGACTTCCATGTCGTCGGCAGTTCGCCGGAAGTGCTGGTGCGGGTCGAAGACAACCTGATCACCGTGCGCCCGATTGCCGGCACCCGCCCACGCGGGGCCAACGAAGAGGCGGATCTGGCGCTGGAAAAAGACCTGCTGTCGGATGACAAGGAAATCGCCGAGCACTTGATGCTGATCGACCTTGGCCGCAACGACACCGGTCGGGTCTCGGAAATCGGATCGGTGAAACTCACCGAGAAGATGGTCATCGAGCGTTATTCCAACGTGATGCACATCGTGTCCAACGTCACCGGGCAATTGAAGGCCGGGCTGACGGCGATGGATGCTCTGCGGGCGATTCTGCCGGCGGGCACTTTGTCTGGGGCTCCTAAGATCCGTGCGATGGAAATCATCGACGAACTGGAACCGGTCAAGCGTGGCGTCTACGGCGGTGCGGTCGGTTACTTCGCCTGGAACGGCAACATGGACACCGCGATTGCGATCCGTACCGCGGTGATCAAGGACGGCGAGCTGCACGTGCAGGCCGGTGGCGGCATCGTTGCCGACTCGGTGCCGGCGCTGGAATGGGAAGAAACCCTGAACAAGCGCCGCGCGATGTTCCGCGCCGTGGCGTTGGCCGAGCAAACTCCGGAAAGCTGATTCCACCGGTAATCCTGTGTGAACGAGCTGTTGTGGCGAGGGGCTTGCCCCGTTGGGGCGCGGAGCGGCCCCAAGCTCTTTCAGGCCTACCGAGTCGCCTGGATTTGCGACTGCTGCGCAGCCGAATGGGGGCAAGCCCCTCGCCACAATAAGTGTTCAGCAAAAAAACGCGGCGCCTGTGAGGGCTCCGCGTTTTTTATGCCTGAGGTTTAGAAGTCCAGGCTGACCCCTAAGTTGACGCCCTGCTGGGTAAAGTCATCATCCCTGCGGATGTTGTAGCTGGCACGCAGTGCCAGTTCCTTGGTGAGGTTGTGGCTCACGCCCAGGTTCAGGCGGTTCAGGTTGGTCTGCGGGGTGTAGCCGGCCAAGGTGTATTGGTTGTTCGGCAGGCTGTTGAGATTCATGGTCACGTCCTGAGCATCGTCGTTGTACTCGCGCTCGTGGGCCAGTTCGCCAAACACCTGGGTTTGCGGAGTGATCTGATACTTGCCCTGGATACCCAGACCAAGACGCCGGGAGTTGCGCGACTGGTCATCGAACGTCAGCGCGGTGGAGTCGGCGCCATTTTCCGAGTAACCGTTGACCTCTACCTTGGAGAAGTCGGCGCTCACGAACGGCGACAAATGCCACGGGCTGGTGGCTTCTGGCGCGATGTCGTAACCCAGGCGACCGCTGATACCAAGTACATAACCGTCGGTATCGCCTTTCTCCCCGCGTTCGTTGACCCCCAACTGGAATTTGCGTTTGAGGCTGTCGTAGTCCAGATGCCCGGCAGTCATGGCTACGTCACCCCACCAGCGATTCTGCTGATACTGGGCAAACGCCGTACCCATATAAGTGTTCAGCTTGTAGTCCGAGTCGTTACTGCCTGCTTCGAGTTTCTGGTTGTAGAAACCGGCCGCGAGGCCAACTCGCCACGCTTCGTTGAGCCGGTAGCTGCCACCGACGTTCAGGTTGTAACCATTGCCGTCAGCACTGGCGCCGCCGCTGCGCTGGCTGTCGAAGTCTTGATGTTGTCCGCCGGCAGAGACAATCGCCCGCCATTGACCAACGCCTTGCCAGTTCTCCCAGTCGGCCAGCCATTGGTTGCGCAATTCATCCTGATGCGCGCGCAGGGTGCCTTGGGCCATTTCCGGCAGCAGACTTGCTTCCCAAGGTGCGGACAGCAGGGAGTAAGCGTAATCGGCAATCAGACGCTGTCCGGCTTCGGTTGGGTGAACCGAGTCGTTGTAGATCAGCTTGGTCGGGTCTGGGGTCGCACTGTTGATGCCGTATCGGGCATTCGCAGTGCAACCGTCGCCGCTGAAGCAAGTGGCGCTCAGGTTCTGGTCGGTGGCCAGGCCGAATTGCGCCGGATTGGCAAACGTCTCTTTAAGCAGCACCGGAATGTTCAGCGGGATGATGTTGGCATTGACGGTCTGCAGTTGGCTCACCAGTTCAGTGTTGAACTGGGCGCTGAGCTGGGACGTGAACGCTTGCAGTGGCGAACCGTTGAAAGCCGGGGTAAAGCCGATATCCGGCAGCAACCAGACCATGATGTAGCGGGCGCCGGCCTGTTGCAGGGTTTGCACGCTGCTGACCAGGCGATCGGCGGCGGCGCTGGCCTGGGGCAGGCTGGTCACGCGCCCCTGAAGGAAGTCATTACCACCGCCCGAGAGGTAATACAGCGCATTCGGGTCGGCGCGGAAGTTGTTCGACGGCAGATAGCCCGCGCGGGTACGTTCGCCGGTGGCGGAGGTACTCGTGATCGAATCGAGAATCTGGTCGGTTCGGTAGCCGCCCACAGCCCAGTTGTTGCCATCGGGCAGGCCTTCACCGGCGCGTACTGCCGAGGAAGAGGACGCTGTCTGGTCCGGTGTGAACCCAAGCTTGCCGCCCAGGATCTGCGTGGCGTTGAACGAGCGGACTTCGCCGCTACCGTCGGTGTAGATCGGGCCAGTGCGGTTAGTGAAGCGCTCGGTGGCCCCGGCAGGCCCGCCAGTGTCGGCAAAGGTCCCGGCATCGTTGAGGCTGTCGCCAAAGACGATGAAATTCGAGTAAGGGGTCGGTGCCGCGTTAGCCTGGGCGCAGGCCAGGGCGAGCAGGCAACTGGTGAGCGGTACAAACAACGTCTGTTTGATCATGAGCAAGTCCGTTTTATTTATTGTTGTAGAGAACGAAACGACAGTACCAAAAACTCCCGGCCTTTTGCCATCCGTCGCGACCCCTTCGATTGTTTTACAAGCCTTGGCGTGCGCCATATTGCACGCTCTGCCCAGCTAAGTTACTGTGCCAAGACGTATGAATGAGACCTTTCCCGTGTTGATCATCAGCAAACTCCTGGATCAAGTCATCAAGGCACACGCCCGCTGGCGTTGGCGCGCCTGAATTCTTTTGCCGGCCCTGCCGGACCTGTACCGCTTCGCCTTCTTTACCTGTATGAAATGCCGCTTTGCTGGCGCCACTCCAGCACCTGACAAAGCGCAGCACACTGCGGGTAATCATTCGAAGGCTGTCTTAAAAGTCAGTGAATTCAAGAGGTTCCCCACGTCATGTTGCTGATGATCGATAACTACGACTCTTTTACCTACAACGTTGTGCAGTACCTTGGTGAGCTCGGCTCCCAGGTCAAAGTCGTGCGCAACGATGAACTCACCATTGCCGAAATCGAAGCCCTCAACCCAGAGCGCATCGTCGTGTCCCCCGGTCCTTGCACCCCGACCGAGGCCGGCATTTCCATCGAAGCGATCAAACACTTCGCCGGCAAGCTGCCAATCCTCGGCGTTTGCCTCGGCCACCAATCCATCGGTCAAGCCTTTGGCGGTGATGTGGTGCGCGCCCGTCAAGTGATGCACGGTAAGACTAGCCCGGTATTCCACGAGGACAAGGGCGTATTCGAAGGTCTGAATCATCCCCTGACGGTGACGCGCTACCACTCGTTGATTGTTAAACGCGAAACTCTGCCCGATTGTCTCGAATTGACCGCCTGGACCCAGCTTGAAGACGGCTCGGTCGACGAGATCATGGGCCTGCGCCACAAGACGCTGAACATCGAGGGGGTGCAATTTCACCCTGAGTCGATCCTCACCGAGCAGGGTCACGAGCTGTTCGCCAACTTTCTCAAACAAACCGGCGGCACGCGCTAAGGACTTTTCATGAATATCAAGACAGCCCTGAGCCGTATCGTCGATCACCTCGACCTCAGCACCGATGAAATGCGCGATGTGATGCGCGAAATCATGACCGGGCAATGCACGGATGCGCAGATCGGCGCGTTCATGATGGCCATGCGCATGAAGAGCGAAAGCATCGACGAGATCGTCGGCGCGGTGTCCGTCATGCGTGAGCTGGCAGACAAGGTCGAACTCAAGACCCTCGACGGCGTCGTCGATGTGGTGGGCACCGGCGGTGACGGTGCGAATATCTTCAACGTCTCGACCGCGTCTTCCTTCGTGGTCGCGGCGGCCGGTTGTACCGTTGCCAAGCACGGTAACCGTGCGGTCTCGGGCAAGAGCGGCAGCGCCGATCTGCTGGAGGCGGCCGGGATCTACCTGAACCTGACGCCGGTCCAGGTCGCGCGCTGCATCGATAACGTCGGCATCGGTTTCATGTTTGCCCAGACCCACCACAGTGCCATGAAGTATGCCGCCGGCCCGCGCAAGGATCTTGGCCTGCGTACTCTGTTCAACATGCTCGGCCCGCTTACGAATCCGGCCGGCGTGAAACATCAGGTGGTGGGGGTGTTCAACCAGGCGTTGTGCCGGCCATTGGCTGAAGTTTTGCAACGTCTGGGCAGCAAGCACGTGTTGGTCGTGCACTCCAAAGATGGCCTGGACGAATTCAGCCTCGCGGCGCCGACCTTTGTGGCGGAGCTGAAGAACGACCAGATCACCGAGTATTGGGTCGAGCCGGAAGATTTGGGCATGAAGAGCCAGAGCCTGCACGGTCTGTCGGTCGACAGCCCGGCGGCTTCGCTGGAACTGATTCGCGATGCCTTGGGCAAACGCAAGACCGAGAACGGCCAAAAAGCCGCCGAAATGATTGTGCTCAATGCTGGTGCCGCGCTGTATGCCGCAGACCATGCAACAAGTTTGAAAGAGGGCGTTGCCCTGGCGCACGACGCGCTGCACACCGGCCTTGCTCGGGAGAAACTCGAGGAGTTGGGTGCGTTTACCGCGGTATTTCGAGTGGAGAATGAGGGATGAGTGTACCGACGGTTCTGGAGAACATTCTGGCCCGCAAAGTCCAGGAAGTTGCCGAGCGTAGCGCCCGTGTCAGCCTGGCCGAGTTGGAAAACCTGGCCAAGGCCGCTGATGCACCCCGTGGTTTTGCCAAGGCACTGATCGCCCAGGCCAAGCTCAAGCAGCCGGCGGTGATTGCTGAAATCAAGAAAGCATCGCCGAGCAAAGGCGTGATTCGCGAGAACTTCGTTCCCGCCGACATCGCCAAGAGCTACGAGAAGGGCGGCGCCACATGCCTATCGGTGCTCACCGATATCGATTTCTTCCAGGGTGCCGATGCGTATCTGCAACAGGCTCGCGCCGCGTGCAAGCTGCCGGTGATCCGCAAGGACTTTATGATCGATCCGTACCAGATCGTTGAAGCCCGTGCCTTGGGCGCGGACTGCGTGCTGTTGATCGTCTCCGCTCTGGACGACGTGAAAATGGCCGAGCTGGCGGCCGTGGCCAAAAGCGTTGGCCTCGATGTGCTGGTCGAAGTTCACGATGGCGACGAGCTGGAGCGGGCCTTGAAAACCCTCGACACGCCGCTGGTGGGCGTGAACAACCGTAACCTGCATACCTTTGAAGTCAGCCTGGAAAACACCCTCGACTTGTTGCCGCGCATTCCGCGTGATCGCCTGGTGATTACCGAGAGCGGCATTTTCAACCGGGCCGATGTCGAGCTGATGGAAATCAGCGATGTGTACGCGTTCCTGGTTGGTGAAGCCTTCATGCGCGCCGAAAGCCCTGGCACCGAACTGCAGCGTTTGTTCTTCCCTGAACGTGGTTCTGCGGTGAGCGGTTCGACTCTCGACTGAAAAAAGCATCGCGAGCAAGCTCGCTCCCACAGGAAATCTGCCAGCACTGGAGATCCACTGTGGGAGCGGACTTGCTCGCGATGGCGGCATAAGACTCACCACAGACTTAACGTCCTACGGAATTCCTTATGACCCTGATTACCTCCCTGACGACCGAAGCCGGCCTGCTCGCCGAGCAGGATCTGCTGGCCCATGTCTGCACCGGTGATTCGGAATTCGGTCTGCTGTTCTGGCAACCCAGTGACCGTGCTCTCGTCATGCCGCGGCGTTTGAATCGCCTGCCAGGATTTGAAGCTGCCTGTGAAGTATCGGCCGCCGCCGGCTGGCCCGTCCTGCTGCGCGAAACCGGCGGTGAACCGGTCCCGCAGTCGGCCTCAACCATCAACATCGCACTGGTCTATGCCCCCCCGAAGTGAGGGCGACCAGAGCCGAATCGAAACCGCCTATCGCCGACTCTGCGATCCGATTTGCCAGTTGCTGGATGAGCTGGGCGGCGTATCGTCGTTGGGCGAAGTCGAAGGCGCATTCTGCGATGGCCGTTTCAACGTCAACCTCGACGGTCGCAAGATGGTTGGCACCGCCCAGCGTTGGCGCCAGAGCAAGGGTGGCCAGCGTCCGGTAGGGTTGGTGCACGGGGCGTTGCTGCTGGATAACGAACGGGACTCGATGGTCGCGGCGGTCAACCGCTTCAATGAGGCGTGCGGCCTCGAGCAGCGGGTTCGCGCCGAAAGCCACATCGCCTTGCATGAAAAGTTTGCCGCGCCGGATGCACTGGAACGCCTCGACACGCTCTACCGCCAAATGCTGGCCGGGATGTTCGAGGCTTAACGCGTGCCGAAGACCACCATGGTCTTGCCTTTGACATCCACCAGGTTGCGTTCCTCAAGATCCTTGAGCACGCGGCCAACCATCTCTCGGGAACACCCGACAATCCGCCCGATTTCCTGACGGGTTACTTTGATCTGCATTCCGTCCGGGTGGGTCATGGCATCCGGCTGCTTGCACAGTTCCAGCAAGCAGCGGGCGACGCGACCGGTCACATCAAAGAAGGCCAGGTCGCCGACTTTGCGCGTGGTATTGCGCAGGCGCTGTGCGATTTGTCCGCTGAGCACGTAAAGAATGTCTGGATCTTGTTGGGATAACTCGCGGAATTTCGCGTAGCTGATTTCCGCGACTTCGCATTCGATTTTGGCGCGTACCCAGGCACTGCGTTCCTGTTCCAGGCCGGCCTGTTCGAACAACCCCAGCTCGCCGAAGAAGTCCCCGGCGTTCAGGTAGGAGATGATCATCTCGCGGCCGTCGTCGTCCTCGATCAGGATCGTGACCGAGCCCTTGATGATGAAGAACAGTGTTTCAGAACGATCGCCGGCACAGATGATATTGCTCTTGGCCGCATAACGACGGCGCTGGCAATGCATCAACAGCTTGTCGAGGTTCTTGATCTTGGGTGTGGGGGTAATAGCAACCATGGTTGTATCCCGAAAAGACTGCACGGTGTCTTGGTTTTTTTGTAGGAGCGAGTAAAGCCTGCGATTTTTTCATTCGCTTTATAGCTGGCCATGCGCCAGCGAATTGGCGCCAGCTTAACAGACACATTCCCTCAAGATTTGAGAATTTACCTACGCAGTTGGTACACGCGTCCTAGGACCGCGAAACGCTGTCATTCCAGGCCCCTGTGCTAAGCTGGCGACCCTTTTTTAGACAGTGGAGTCTTGGCGATGAAGGCACGCATCCAATGGGCTGGCGAAGCCATGTTCCTCGGTGAGTCCGGCAGCGGTCATGTCGTGGTCATGGACGGTCCGCCGGAAGCCGGCGGCCGTAACCTGGGTGTACGCCCAATGGAAATGCTCCTGCTGGGCGTCGGCGGTTGCAGCAATTTCGATGTGGTCAGCATCCTCAAGAAGTCCCGCCAGGCCGTCGAGAGCTGCGAAGCGTTCCTTGAAGCCGAGCGCGCGACTGAGGATCCGAAGGTCTTCACCAAGATCCATATGCACTTTGTGGTCAAGGGCCGAGGCTTGAAAGAAGCCCAGGTTAAACGCGCCATCGAACTGTCTGCCGAGAAGTATTGCTCGGCTTCGATCATGCTCGGCGCGGCTGGCGTGGCCATTACCCACGATTACGAAATCATCGAACTCGGTTGATTCGACATTCAACTATCATAAAAGCGGTGCAGACTCTGGCGATCCATAGCTGACGTCTGCATAATGCGCCACTTTTTTCAGGGTCGTGGCCCGTCACCCGACAGGCCGCACACCCGAACAGACAACCAAAATCGCCATCGCGAAGAGGTGTTAACCGTCCTACGCAGGTGCGTTGTTCGCATTTGACGGGCATGCTTGATCACGCGGCCTGGGCCGCAATACATAGAGAGTTTTTAACGGTGAAAAGCAAACTCAAGCTCCACGGGTTCAATAACCTGACAAAGACCTTGAGCTTCAACATCTATGACATCTGCTACGCGGAAACCCCGCAAGACCAACAGGCTTACGTCGAGTACATCAATGAAGAGTACAACGCGAAGCGCCTGACGCAGATCCTCACAGAAGTTGTCGATATCATTGGTGCCAACATCCTGAACATCGCCAGTCAGGACTACGACCCACAGGGCGCCAGCGTCACGATTCTGATCTCTGAAGAGCCGGTAACCCCGACCGACAGCCAGATCGAAGAGTCCCCGGGCCCGTTGCCCGAGATTATCCTGGCCCACCTCGACAAGAGCCACATCACGGTGCACACCTACCCGGAAATCCATCCGGTGGACGGTATTGCAACCTTCCGTGTGGACATTGACGTGTCGACCTGTGGCGTCATTTCACCGCTTAAAGCGCTCAACTTCCTGATTCACCAGTTCGATTCGGACATCGTGACCGTGGATTATCGCGTGCGCGGGTTCACTCGTGACGTTGAAGGCAAAAAGCACTTCATCGACCACGAAATCAACTCGATCCAGAATTACCTCTCCGAAGACACCCGCGACAGTTACCAGATGACTGACGTGAACGTGTATCAGGAAAACCTGTTCCACACCAAAATGCTGTTGAAGAACTTCGAACTGGATAACTACCTGTTCGGCGACGCGACCAACAGTCTGTCCTCTGAGCAACGTGCCCAGGTGACTGATCGTGTGAAACACGAAATGCTGGAAATCTTCTACGCGCGCAACATGCCGAGCTAAGATTTTCGGGTACAAAAAAGGCGACTACTTAGCGGTAGTCGCCTTTTTTTATTGCGGTCTGCTCGATAAACCGTGCGAAGAGGTCCTATCAGGCAACCGAGCTATCAGATCCGATAAGTACTCTTGGTCATCACCTTGGCCAAAAGACTCATCCCGAACTTCACCGGCGCCGGGAATCGAAAACCACCAGCCTCCAGCGCGCTTTCGGCGTGATGTTCTTCATCAATCCGCATTTGCTCAAGAATCGCTCGAGACTTTTCGTCTTCGGCCGGCAGTTGCTCAAGATGCTCGTTCAAGTGTTTACAGACCTGATGCTCTGTAGCGGCAACAAATCCCAGACTGACCTTGTCGCTGATCAACCCGGCGACGGCGCCAATCCCGAACGACATGCCATAAAACAGTGGGTTCAGAATGCTGGTGTGACTACCCAACTGATGAATGCGTTGTTCGCACCAGACCAGGTGATCGATTTCTTCTTCGGCGGCATGTTCCATGGCGGCGCGCACTTTCGGCAGCTTGGCGGTCAGTGCCTGACCCTGATACAGCGCCTGGGCGCAGACTTCGCCGGTATGGTTGATGCGCATCAGACCGGCGACATGCCGGGTGTCTTCATCGCTCATTTGCGCTTCAGGCTGCACGATAGCCGGCGACGGACGGTACGGCTGGCCACTGAAAGGCAGCAGGGTACGCATCGCGGCATCGGCTTGCAGCAGAAGACGGTCAATTGGCGAGTAGTGACGTTGGGTAGTCATGCTGACCTCCGGGAAGAATCTCGGCGGCCAGTTTAACCGAATCGGCCGGGGAAGGTTTGCGCTGGGTCATTTGCAACCAATCCTGTAGGAGCAAGGCTTGCCCGCGAAGAACTATAACGCGGTCTGTCTGAATGAACCGCGTCGCCCTTTTCGCGGGCAAGCCTCGCTCCTACAGAGGCGAGTGGTGAATCAACCCGGCGGCCAGTGCATCTGGCGCTGACCCAGTACATGCATATGAATGTGATAGACGGTCTGCCCACCCTGTTCATTGCAGTTCATGACCACGCGGAACCCTTCTTCGCAGCCCAGTTCCAGCGCCAGGCGTTGGGCGGTGAACAGAATATGCCCGGCCAGCGCCTTGTCGTCCTCGGTCAAATCGTTGAGGGTGCGCACCGGTTTCTTCGGGATGACCAGAAAATGCACCGGGGCCTGTGGGGCGATGTCGTGGAAGGCCAGTACCTGGTCGTCCTCGTAGATGATCTTCGCCGGGATTTGCCGGTTGATGATCTTGGTGAACAGAGTATCCACAGCTGTTTTCTCCGTTGTTTGGGCTGACCTGAGTGTACCCATGGGGTAGACCGGAGCCCAGCCATTTACCTTTAAGGGGATTCAGCGCGGGCAATAGGCCTTGTTGACCATGCCGGCGATGGTCCGGGTCAGCCATCGCGAGCCTAATCGCGGCAGGAAAGCAAACCAGCGATTAATTCGACCCGGAATAATGATGGCGCGATTCTTTTCCAGGGCTCGCACGGTGTACAGCGCGACTTCCTCGGGGCTCATGAGCAGTTTGCTTTGCGCCAGTTTTCCGGTGTCCAGTTGCGCGGTGTGGAAGAACGCGGTGCGGGTCGGGCCAGGGCAGAGCACTGAAACCTTGACTGCGCATTTCTTCAGCTCAACGCGTAAGCCTTCGGAAAAATGCAGGACATAAGCCTTGCTCGCGTAATAAGTGCTCATCCAGGGGCCGGGATGGAACGCCGCCACCGAGGCCACATTCAAAATCTGCCCGCCGCCCTGCAAGGCCATGCTGTTTCCGATGGCGTGGCACAAGCGAGTGAGCGCCAGGATGTTTACCTCGATCAAGTCTTGCTCGGTCATCCAGTCCTGGGCCAGGAAGGGGCCGCACGTGCCGATGCCGGCGCAGTTGACCAACAAGTCTATCTGGCGGTCGCCTTCTTCCAGTTCCAGTAGAAACCCGGACAGCCTTAACGGCTCACCCAGATCACAGGCACGGAATAACACCTCAACGCCAAAACGTTGGGTCAGTTCAATCGCAATGCTTTCCAGCTGATCACGCTGTCGGGCCACCAGAATCAGGCTGCGGCCACGGCGGGCCAGCGCTTCGGCCATCGCCAGGCCGATGCCGCTGGATGCGCCGGTGATCAGAGCGTAACGGGTCATGCAGTTCTCCATCGCAACAGCTCCGCGCCGGCGACGCAGGTGTCACGGGCGGGGAGCGCTGTTCATTCTTTCGCAGAGTCTACAGGGGCCGGGGCTTCTTCGGCTTCATCGTCTGCGGATTTGGGTGCTTGCTCGGCCTCGGTGGCCGGTTCCGCGTCAACTTCGTCGGTGGTCACCGAGCCACTGTCATAGCTGGTTTCGGCAGCGCTTTCGTACTCTTGCTGGATGGCAGTAATGCCCCCGGCCAGTGCGCCGATGAAGACGATCGCGATAACCGCTACCCAGAGCGACGCCAGCACCTTGACCGCCGAGCTGTTTGGCGGAGGTGGCGCGCCGTATTGGTTGGCTATTTTGGTTCCCGGCACAGCCATGATCACGAACGGGAAGAAGCTGCCCAGGAACGGAACAAGGTTCAACAGCCAGAGCCAGCCGGACCAGCCGATGTCGTGCAGGCGCTGGACACTGAACTGGATGCTGACGACCCCGATGACAATGCACAGGATGACCGCTGCCAGACCACCAATAATCAAGCCTTCGGTCGAATCGGCACTGATGATCGCGATGGCCAGTATGGCCGCAACCGAACCTACGGCCAGCATGACCAGCGTCAGGGCCATCGTCCAGGCGAGATAGCGCAAGCGGCCGATGCGGCCTTCGACGCTGAACGGCTTGAGCGTGGCAAACGCCGGCAGACTTTCGCCGACAGCGGCTCGGGGCGGTGCGTAAGGGGAGGCTGGATCGGCGAATACAGATTGGCTGCTGGCAGGAGCATGTTCGTGAGCATCGGCCAGATTCAGTTCTATGGACGATTCGCTTTCGATCCGGGCATCGATGCCGGTTTTAGTCAGCGCCTGAAGGTAGGTTTGCGCGTCAATTTGCGACAAGCCTTGTTTAAGCGTGACCGTTTTGCCGGTGAACAGCCGTTCGACGGCAGCCACTTCACTTTTATATAGCTCGGCGAGATTGAGCTTGGCGGTGGTGACATCAACACCAGGCAGCAGAGCGCCGTCGAAAACGATCTTGAAACGGTTGTCGCTCATTGCGAGGCATCCTTGTCGCGAGGATTTGAGTTAGTAAATATTGCAGGTATCGAGTGTAAAGCCAGCCGGGTGGGGCTGGCTAAATTTTCAGCTCAGCGCGGCCAGCGTTTCGGCAGCTGTGCCGCCAGTTCCAGCGCCTTGCGGTATTCCGCATCCAGCCGTGCGACCAATTCATCGACACTCGGCAAGTCATCGATTTCCCCAACGCCCTGACCGGCAGACCACACGGTTTTCCAGGCTTTGGCTTCATCACTTATAGGCTTGAGCTTGGAGCCGAAGTTTACTTCGCCCTTGCCTTGCAGGGCTGCCGTGTCGAAACCGGCAGCTTCAAGGCTCTGGCGCATGAAGCTTGCCGGAACCCCCGACACCGCTGGAGTATGGACGATGTCCGCCGCTCTGGATGTCAGCAACATCTGCTTGTAGGCGTCAGGTGCATGACTTTCAGTGGTGCCGATAAATCGCGTACCGAAGTAGGCTAAATCCGCACCGAGCAATTGCGCGGCGAGAATCTCGTGACCGTGGTTCAGGCAACCCGCCAACAGCAGGGTCTTGTCGAAGAACTGACGGATCTCGGCGATTAACGAAAACGGGCTCCAGGTCCCGGCGTGGCCACCCGCGCCGGCGGCCACGGCGATCAAACCATCGACGCCGGCCTCAGCGGCTTTTTCTGCGTGGCGACGAGTCGTCACGTCGTGAAATACCAGGCCGCCATAGCTGTGGACCGCGTCCACCAGCTCTTTCACGGCGCCGAGGCTGGTGATCACGATCGGCACTTTGTGCTCGATGCAGATCTCCAGATCCGCTTGCAGCCGTGGATTGCTGTTGTGGACGATCAGGTTCACCGCGTAAGGCGCCGGGTTCTCCAGTGTCGCCAAGCCTGCTTCGATCTCTTCCAGCCAGGCCTTGAAGCCGCTGCTCTCGCGTTGGTTCAGAGCCGGGAAGCTGCCCACTACGCCGTTTCGGCAGCAGGCCAGCACCAACTGGGGATTGGAAATCAGAAACATCGGCGCTGCCACCACGGGCAGACGCAAACGTTGTTCGAGCAGAGCGGGCAGCGACATTGGAAGTACCCCGGTAAATGGTGACTTATTGGATTTAGAACGGCCGAACGACGACCAGAATTACGATAGCCAGCAATATCAGAACCGGCACTTCATTGAACCAGCGATAAAAGACATGGCTGCGGGTGTTTTCGCCACGGGCAAAACGTTTTACCTGTGCGCCACACATGTGGTGGTAGCCGATCAGGATCACCACCAGCGTCAACTTGGCGTGAATCCACGCGCCTTGGCTGAATATGCTTGGGTTTAGGGCGATCAGCGCGATGCCGAAGACCAGGGTGGCGATCATCGCCGGGCCCATGATGCCGCGGTACAGCTTGCGCTCCATGACGCTGAAGCGTTCCTTGCTGACGGTGTCTTCGCTTTGCGCGTGATAGACGAACAGTCGCGGCAGGTAGAACAGGCCGGCAAACCAGCAGACCATGCTGACGATGTGAAGCGCTTTGAGCCACAGATAAAGCATTTTTAGTTATTCCCAGGTTCACGGTAGCCCGAATAGTAGAGGCTTGTGCCGCCGCACGTCACCTTGACGGTTGTCGCAGGGCCGCGCGGCCCCTATTATCGACGGCTTTCCAGTGGGTTCGTTGAGGGCAGGTTTATGGTCAAGGTCGGTATCGTCGGCGGCACGGGTTACACCGGTGTCGAACTGCTGCGTTTGTTGGCACAGCATCCGCAGGCTGAAGTGGTTGTCATCACTTCCCGATCCGAGGCCGGTCTGGCCGTGGCTGATATGTATCCGAACCTGCGAGGCCACTACGACGGCCTGGTGTTCAGCGTTCCGGACATCAAGACCCTGGGCGCCTGCGACGTGGTGTTCTTTGCTACGCCCCACGGGGTTGCCCATGCTTTGGCCGGTGAACTGCTGGCGGCCGGGACCAAGGTCATCGACCTGTCGGCGGACTTCCGTCTGCAAGACGCTGATGAGTGGGCCAAATGGTATGGCCAGCCGCACGGTGCGCCAGAGTTGCTGGAAGAAGCGGTTTACGGTCTGCCGGAAGTCAATCGCGAGCAGATCAAGCAAGCGCGCCTGATCGCTGTGCCGGGTTGCTACCCAACCGCCACGCAACTGGGTTTCCTGCCGTTGCTCGAAGCAGGTCTGGCGGATACTTCCCGTCTGATCGCTGACTGCAAATCCGGTGTCAGCGGTGCCGGTCGTGGCGCGGCGGTAGGTTCGCTGTACTCCGAGACGTCGGAAAGCATGAAGGCTTATGCCGTCAAAGGTCACCGTCACCTGC
Source organism: Pseudomonas sp. 10S4 (assembly GCF_034344865.1). Taxonomy (NCBI): domain Bacteria; kingdom Pseudomonadati; phylum Pseudomonadota; class Gammaproteobacteria; order Pseudomonadales; family Pseudomonadaceae; genus Pseudomonas; species Pseudomonas sp. 10S4. The sequence continues at coordinate 1,075,192 of NZ_CP133774.1, read as the reverse complement.
CGGAAATTCGCCAGGGCCTACGTCGCGCATCGGGCAAGGACGTTGGTCTGACCTTCGTTCCGCACCTTATCCCGATGATTCGCGGCATTCACTCGACGCTGTACGCGAACGTCGTGGATCGTTCGGTGGATCTGCAGGCGCTGTTTGAAAAGCGTTACGCCAACGAACCGTTCGTCGATGTGATGCCGGCTGGCAGCCACCCGGAAACCCGTAGCGTGCGCGGTGCCAACGTTTGCCGTATCGCCGTGCATCGTCCACAGGACGGTGACCTGGTGGTGGTGTTGTCGGTGATCGATAACCTGGTCAAGGGGGCGTCGGGCCAGGCTGTGCAGAACCTGAACATTCTGTTCGGGCTGGATGAACGCTTGGGACTGTCCCACGCGGGCATGCTGCCGTAGGGCCTTATCCCGCCCAGCAAAAAGGCCCGTTAAGTGGGCCTTTTTGCATTTCGGACTGGCGATCGGGTTTATTGATATACCGTAACAATAGTTGACCAATTTTCTAGGAGAAGCGGATAATGCCCGTCATCACGCATTATGGCGGCGTAACGCCGGGAGATAGTTAGCATGAGCGTCGAATCCTTCACCCCCACGGCTTTGCAATTCACCCACGGTGCCGCGCACAAGGTGAAGAGCCTGGTCGATGAAGAGGGGAATGATCGCTTGAAGCTGCGCGTATTCGTTACGGGCGGTGGTTGTTCAGGTTTTCAGTACGGCTTCACCTTCGATGAAGAAGTGGCCGATGACGACACCATCGTCGAGCGCGAAGGTGTGAGTCTGGTCGTCGATCCGATGAGCTTCCAATACTTGGCAGGTGCCGAGGTGGATTATCAGGAAGGTCTGGAAGGTTCGCGTTTCGTGATCAAGAATCCGAACGCCAGCACGACCTGTGGCTGCGGTTCTTCGTTCTCGATCTGATCGCGCTTCACCGTATTACAAAGCGCCGCAGGGCTTCACAGTCCTGCGGCGTTTTGCTGTCTGGTCTTTAAGCTGGGTAGATGGCGCCGAGTATGCGCAACCCGCGGGCACCGGTGACGCTTGGGCGGTTGGCGGCGATGCCTTCAAGGCAGCAATGGGCCATCCAGGCAAAGGCCATGGCTTCAACCCAGTCCGGGTCGACACCGTAAGCCGCGGTGCTACGGACCTTGGCGCTCGGTAGCAGACTCGCCAAGCGGGCCATCAGCGTGGCGTTGTGCGCGCCGCCTCCGCAGATCAGTAGTTCCTGGGTGTCCGTTTGAGCACTTTGCAGCGACTCGGTGATGGTCAAAGCTGTCAGTTCGAGCAGGGTCGCCTGCACATCTTCGGCAGCGAAGGTGGGCAAGTGCGACAGGTGCTGCGTCAGCCAAGGCAGGTTAAACACTTCGCGGCCGGTGCTCTTGGGGCCCTTGGTCACGAAGAATGGATCGCTGAGTAGCTCGTTCAGCAGCGTCGGCTCAACCTTGCCGCTGGCCGCCCATTGGCCGTCGCGATCGAAATTATCGCCCCGTTGTTGGTGAATCCAGGCGTCCAGCAGGACATTCCCCGGGCCGCAATCGAAACCGGCGACAGGTTTGCCAGGTTCAATCAGGCTGAGGTTGCTGAAGCCACCGACGTTCAGTACTGCACGGTTGCCTGGTTGAGTCTCAAACAAGGCTTCGTGGAAGGCGGGGACCAGTGGCGCGCCCTGGCCGCCGGCGGCAACGTCGCGGCTGCGGAAATCGCTGACCACGGTGATGCCGGTCAGCTCGGTCAGCAGCGCCGGGTTGCCGATTTGTACGGTAAACCCGCGTGCAGGCTCGTGGCGAATGGTCTGGCCGTGGCTGCCAATCGCCCGAATGTCGTGGGGTTTGAGTTGCTGCTGATCAAGGAGCGTGTGGATACCCTGTGCGGCCAGTTTCACCCAGTTCTGCTGGGCGATGGCGGAGCGGGCAATCTCGTCCGGACCGCTGGCGCACAAGCCAAGCAGCTCGGCGCGCAGGGATTCAGGCATGGGAATGTAGTGCGTGGCGATCAGCTTGATCGCCGGGGCTTGCTCGATCAGCGCAATGTCCAGGCCATCGAGGCTGGTCCCGGACATCACACCTATATAGAGCGCCATGGCTTAGCGCTTGCTCGAGGCCAGCAAGGTGGCCTTCTCTTGTTCCATCCGCGCCATCAACGGCTGACTTTGTGCCAGGAAACGTGCACGCTCGGCTTTGGCAATCGGATCAGCCATTGGTAGCTTCTGGCCCAGTGGGTCGACATGCACGCCGTTGACCTGAAACTCATAGTGCAAGTGCGGGCCAGTGGACAGGCCAGTGGTGCCAATGTAACCAATCACCTGGCCTTGCTTGACGTTGCCGCCAGTTTGCACACCTTTGGCGAAGCCCTGCATGTGGCCGTACAGCGTACGGTAGGTGTTGCCGTGCTGGATGATGATCGTGTTGCCGTAGCCGCCACGACGACCGGCCAAAAGCACTTTGCCGTCACCGGTCGCTTTGATCGGTGTACCGCGTGGTGCGGCGTAATCAACGCCTTTGTGGGCGCGGATCTTGTTCAGAATCGGGTGTTTGCGGCCCATGGAGAATTTCGAGCTGATGCGGGCGAAATCTACCGGGGTGCGGATGAATGCCTTGCGCATGCTGTTGCCATCAGCTGTGTAATAGCTGCTGTTGCCTTGTTTGTTGGTGTAACGCACGGCGGTGTAGGTCTTGCCCCGGTTGGTGAAGCGTGCGGAGAGGATCGGACCATTGCCGACAGCCTTGCCGTTGACCACTTTCTGCTCATAGATCACGTCGAACTCGTCACCCTGGCGAATATCCTGGGCGAAGTCGACGTCGTAGCCAAACACGCTGGCCATGTCCATGGTCTGGCTGTGGGACAGACCGGCGCGAGCGGCGGACTGCGACAGAGAACTGTTGATCACGCCATGAACATAGGCGGAGCGCACGGTCGGTTTGGCGGTAATGCGGTTGAACACATAACCCTTGTCATTCTTGGTCAGGGTGATGCTTTCGAGGTCGCTGACTTTGCTGTGCAGGTTAGTCAGCTGGCCATCGGGACCCAGTTCGAATTCAAGTTTCTGGCCATGCTTGAGTTGGCTGAATTGCTTGGCCTGCTTGTCACTGGCCAGCACGTCATGCACTGAAGCGGCTGGAAGGCCGACCTTTGCAAACAGAGTCGAAAGGGTGTCACCTTTGCCAACAATCACTTCTTTGTGGCTGGGCGCCTTCTTCGGTTCGACCAGCGGCGCAGGGGCTGCCTGGGCGGTTTCCTTGGTGTCTTCGGCGCTGTCTTCGATCTGCGCGAAAGGGGAGGCTGCTGGCTCATTTGTGGCTTGGACGGCGTCAGCAGCGTCTTGATCTTGTGTCAGTTGTTCAGCAGGGCTTTCCAGTTCAAGGCTCAGGGTCGTCTTTTTGGCTTCAACATCACTGGAAGGGAATACCAGGAGCGCCAGGCTGAGAAGGGCGGCGATGCCACTTGCAGCAAGCAGGTGGGTCTTCGGGTAAAGCGGGGGCGCTTTAGACGGTTCTGTGGTCATAGGTAGTTTTTGACTTTGAAAAGATGAATTGGAAAAGATGAATGACATGATGAAGATGAAATAACTGTATAAAATATAACCAAATCATCTCTGAAGCAAGTCCGCGGACATTCTGCCCGTGGATTGGCGTCCGTGCGCCGGGCAAACCTTGTATTTGACGTGCGATCTTGTATGGTTGGTTCCCTTTGAATTCGAGCCTTGCGGGTCTGTTATGAAGTCGGTTGAAGAGCAGCTAGCGCTGATTAAACGTGGTGCGGAAGAACTGTTGGTCGAGTCCGAGCTGATCGAAAAGCTCAAGCGTGGCCAGCCGCTACGTATTAAGGCGGGCTTCGATCCGACTGCGCCGGATTTGCACCTGGGGCACACGGTGCTTATTAATAAGCTGCGCCAGTTCCAGGAGCTGGGGCATCAGGTCATCTTCCTTATAGGTGACTTCACCGGGATGATCGGTGATCCGAGTGGCAAGAGCGCTACTCGTCCTCCGCTGACGCGCGAGCAAGTCCTCGAAAATGCCGAGACCTACAAGACTCAGGTCTTCAAGATTCTGGATCCTGCCAAAACCGAGGTGGCGTTCAACTCCACCTGGATGGATCAGATGGCGCCGGCCGACTTCATTCGCCTGACCTCGCAGTACACTGTGGCTCGCATGCTCGAGCGCGACGATGTCGATAAGCGCTACACGACCAACCAGCCGATCGCTATTCACGAGTTCCTTTATCCGCTGGTTCAGGGGTATGACTCGGTTGCCTTGCGTGCGGATGTCGAGTTGGGAGGTACTGATCAAAAGTTCAACTTGCTGATGGGTCGTGAGCTGCAGCGTGGCTATGGTCAAGAGCCGCAGTGCATTCTGACCATGCCGTTGCTCGAGGGGCTGGATGGCGTGAAGAAGATGTCCAAGTCGTTGGGCAACTACGTCGGTATCCAGGAAGCGCCGGGCGTCATGTACAGCAAGCTGGTTTCCATTCCGGATGCGTTGATGTGGCGCTACTTTGAGTTGCTCAGCTTCCTTTCCATGGATGAGATCAATGCATTCCGTGCGGATGTCGAGGCGGGTGCCAATCCACGGGACATCAAGATCAAGCTGGCTGAAGAGATCGTTGCGCGTTTCCATGGAGAAGAGGCGGCGGCCAATGCTCACCGTGCTGCGGGTAACCGTATGAAGGAAGGCGAACTGCCGGATGATCTGCCAGAGATCGAATTGACTGCTGCTGAGGATATGCCGATTGCTGCTGTTCTTAATAAGGCAGGCTTGGTGAAGAACTCGGCGGTGGCGCGCGACCTCCTGAATTCTGGTGGTGTGCGTATAGATGGTGAGGTTGTCGATCGCACCTTTATATACGTACTGGGTGCGACCCATGTTTGTCAGGCCGGAAAGAAGGCATTTGCGCGTATTACGCTCAAATCCGAATAAAGCTGAAATCAGGGCTTGACGGCAGATTCTGGAAGTCTATAATTCGCCCCACTTCCGGCGCAGTCGAAGCGGAAAACTCCTTGGTAAACAAAGAGTTATGCGGTTTTCGACAGCGAGTTGCTTCAGGTCATCGAAGCCCAGAAGGAGTTGGTAGAGCGGTGTTGTAGGGCTCTATTAACGGTTCGATCTTCTCGGTCGAAAGTAGCGGAAAAGAGGTGTTGACAGCAGCGAGTAACGCTGTAGAATTCGCCTCCCGCTAACGAGAGATCGGAAGCGCAAGTGGTTGAAGTTGCAAAGGAAACTTTGAAAACTTCTGAAAATAACCGCTTGACAGTGACAGAGGCTGCTGTAGAATGCGCGCCTCGGTTGAGACGAAAGATCTTAACCAACCGCTCTTTAACAACTGAATCAAGCAATTCGTGTGGGTGCTTGTGGAGTCAGACTGATAGTCAACAAGATTATCAGCATCACAAGTTACTCCGCGAGAAATCAAAGATGTAACCAACGATTGCTGAGCCAAGTTTAGGGTTTCTTAAAAACCCAAAGATGTTTGAACTGAAGAGTTTGATCATGGCTCAGATTGAACGCTGGCGGCAGGCCTAACACATGCAAGTCGAGCGGCAGCACGGGTACTTGTACCTGGTGGCGAGCGGCGGACGGGTGAGTAATGCCTAGGAATCTGCCTGGTAGTGGGGGATAACGCTCGGAAACGGACGCTAATACCGCATACGTCCTACGGGAGAAAGCAGGGGACCTTCGGGCCTTGCGCTATCAGATGAGCCTAGGTCGGATTAGCTAGTTGGTGAGGTAATGGCTCACCAAGGCGACGATCGGGTAGCCGGCCTGAGAGGGTGACCGGCCACACTGGGACTGAGACACGGCCCAGACTCCTACGGGAGGCAGCAGTGGGGAATATTGCACAATGGGCGAAAGCCTGATGCAGCAACGCCGCGTGAGGGACGACGGCCTTCGGGTTGTAAACCTCTTTTAGTAGGGAAGAAGCGAAAGTGACGGTACCTGCAGAAAAAGCACCGGCTAACTACGTGCCAGCAGCCGCGGTAATACGTAGGGTGCAAGCGTTGTCCGGAATTATTGGGCGTAAAGAGCTCGTAGGCGGTTTGTCGCGTCTGCTGTGAAAACCCGAGGCTCAACCTCGGGCCTGCAGTGGGTACGGGCAGACTAGAGTGCGGTAGGGGAGATTGGAATTCCTGGTGTAGCGGTGGAATGCGCAGATATCAGGAGGAACACCAATGGCGAAGGCAGATCTCTGGGCCGTAACTGACGCTGAGGAGCGAAAGCATGGGGAGCGAACAGGATTAGATACCCTGGTAGTCCATGCCGTAAACGTTGGGAACTAGATGTGGGGACCATTCCACGGTCTCCGTGTCGCAGCTAACGCATTAAGTTCCCCGCCTGGGGAGTACGGCCGCAAGGCTAAAACTCAAAGGAATTGACGGGGGCCCGCACAAGCGGCGGAGCATGCGGATTAATTCGATGCAACGCGAAGAACCTTACCAAGGCTTGACATCCAATGAACTTTCTAGAGATAGATTGGTGCCTTCGGGAACATTGAGACAGGTGGTGCATGGTTGTCGTCAGCTCGTGTCGTGAGATGTTGGGTTAAGTCCCGCAACGAGCGCAACCCTCTTCCTATGTTGCCAGCACGTAATGGTGGGAACTCATGGGATACTGCCGGTGTCAACTCGGAGGAAGGTGGGGATGACGTCAAATCATCATGCCCCTTATGTCTTGGGCTTCACGCATGCTACAATGGCCGGTACAAAGGGCTGCAATACCGCAAGGTGGAGCTAATCCCAAAAAGCCGGTCTCAGTTCGGATTGAGGTCTGCAACTCGACCTCATGAAGTCGGAGTCGCTAGTAATCGCAGATCAGCAACGCTGCGGTGAATACGTTCCCGGGCCTTGTACACACCGCCCGTCACAGTCATGAAAGTCGGTAACACCCGAAGCCGGTGGCCTAACCCTCTCGGGAAGGACGCTGTACGAAGGTGGGATTCGGTGATTAGGACTGAAGTCGTAACAAGGTAGCCGTACCGGAAGGTGCGGCTGGATCACCTCCTTAATCGACGACATCAGCTGCTCCATAAGTTCCCACACGAATTGCTTGATTCATTGAAGAAGACGATAAAGAAGCAGCCCGAAATTGGGTCTGTAGCTCAGTTGGTTAGAGCGCACCCCTGATAAGGGTGAGGTCGGCAGTTCGAATCTGCCCAGACCCACCAATTTTGCTTGTGTGGGACACCTGTAGAAATATGGGGCCATAGCTCAGCTGGGAGAGCGCCTGCCTTGCACGCAGGAGGTCAACGGTTCGATCCCGTTTGGCTCCACCACTACTGCTTCTGTTTGTTGAAAGCTTAGAAATGAGCATTCCATCCTGGTGATGGTGAATGTTGATTTCTAGTCTTTGATTAGATCGTTCTTTAAAAATTTGGGTATGTGATAGAAAGATAGACTGGACGTTACTTTCACTGGTAACGGATCAGGCTAAGGTAAAGTTTGTGAGTAATTGCGAATTTTCGGCGAATGTCGTCTTCACAGTATAACCAGATTGCTTGGGGTTATATGGTCAAGTGAAGAAGCGCATACGGTGGATGCCTTGGCAGTCAGAGGCGATGAAAGACGTGGTAGCCTGCGAAAAGCTTCGGGGAGTCGGCAAACAGACTTTGATCCGGAGATGTCTGAATGGGGGAACCCACCTAACATAAGTTAGGTATCTTAAGCTGAATACATAGGCTTAAGAAGCGAACCAGGGGAACTGAAACATCTAAGTACCCTGAGGAAAAGAAATCAACCGAGATTCCGTTAGTAGTGGCGAGCGAACGGGGACTAGCCCTTAAGTGGCTTTGAGATTAGCGGAACGCTCTGGAAAGTGCGGCCATAGTGGGTGATAGCCCTGTACGCGAAAATCTCTTAGTCATGAAATCGAGTAGGACGGAGCACGAGAAACTTTGTCTGAATATGGGGGGACCATCCTCCAAGGCTAAATACTACTGACTGACCGATAGTGAACTAGTACCGTGAGGGAAAGGCGAAAAGAACCCCGGAGAGGGGAGTGAAATAGATCCTGAAACCGTATGCGTACAAGCAGTGGGAGCCCACTTTGTTGGGTGACTGCGTACCTTTTGTATAATGGGTCAGCGACTTATTTTCAGTGGCGAGCTTAACCCGAGTAGGGTAATGCGTAGCGAAAGCGAGTCTTAATAGGGCGATTCAGTCGCATGGGAATAGACCCGAAACCGGGCGATCTATCCATGGGCAGGTTGAAGGTTGGGTAACACTAACTGGAGGACCGAACCGACTACCGTTGAAAAGTTAGCGGATGACCTGTGGATCGGAGTGAAAGGCTAATCAAGCTCGGAGATAGCTGGTTCTCCTCGAAAGCTATTTAGGTAGCGCCTCATGTATCACTGTAGGGGGTAGAGCACTGTTTCGGCTAGGGGGTCATCCCGACTTACCAAACCGATGCAAACTCCGAATACCTACAAGTGCCGAGCATGGGAGACACACGGCGGGTGCTAACGTCCGTCGTGAAAAGGGAAACAACCCAGACCACCAACTAAGGTCCCAAAGCGCGTGCTAAGTGGGAAAGGATGTGGAGTTGCACAGACAACCAGGAGGTTGGCTTAGAAGCAGCCACCCTTGAAAGAAAGCGTAATAGCTCACTAGTCGAGTCGGCCTGCGCGGAAGATGTAACGGGGCTCAAACCATACACCGAAGCTACGGGTATCACTTAGGTGATGCGGTAGAGGAGCGTTCTGTAAGCCTGTGAAGGTGAGTTGAGAAGCTTGCTGGAGGTATCAGAAGTGCGAATGCTGACATGAGTAACGACAATGGGTGTGAAAAACACCCACGCCGAAAGACCAAGGTTTCCTGCGCAACGTTAATCGACGCAGGGTTAGTCGGTCCCTAAGGCGAGGCTGAAAAGCGTAGTCGATGGAAAACAGGTTAATATTCCTGTACTTCTGGTTATTGCGATGGAGGGACGGAGAAGGCTAGGCCAGCTTGGCGTTGGTTGTCCAAGTTTAAGGTGGTAGGCTGGAATCTTAGGTAAATCCGGGATTCTAAGGCCGAGAGCTGATGACGAGTGTTCTTTTAGAACACGAAGTGGTTGATGCCATGCTTCCAAGAAAAGCTTCTAAGCTTCAGGTAACCAGGAACCGTACCCCAAACCGACACAGGTGGTTGGGTAGAGAATACCAAGGCGCTTGAGAGAACTCGTGGTTAAGGAACTCGGCAAAATGCCCCCGTAACTTCGGGAGAAGGGGCGCCGGAGGCGTGAAGGGATTTACTGCGTAAGCCCATGCCGGTCGAAGATACCAGGCCGCTGCGACTGTTTATTAAAAACACAGCACTCTGCAAACACGAAAGTGGACGTATAGGGTGTGACGCCTGCCCGGTGCCGGAAGGTTAATTGATGGGGTTAGCTAACGCGAAGCTCTTGATCGAAGCCCCGGTAAACGGCGGCCGTAACTATAACGGTCCTAAGGTAGCGAAATTCCTTGTCGGGTAAGTTCCGACCTGCACGAATGGCGTAACGACTTCCCAGCTGTCTCAACCGCGAACTCGGAGAAATTGCATTACGAGTAAAGATGCTCGTTACGCGCAGCATGACGGAAAGACCCCGTGACCTTTACTACAGCTTGGTATTGGTGTTCGGTGTGGCTTGTGTAGGATAGGTGGGAGACTGTGAAGATTGGACGCTAGTTCAGGTGGAGTCAACGTTGAAATACCACTCCTGGCAACTTTGAGGTTCTAACTCAGGTCCGTTATCCGGATCGAGGACAGTGTATGGTGGGTAGTTTGACTGGGGCGGTTGCCTCCTAAAAAGTAACGGAGGCGCCCAAAGGTTCCCTCAACCTGGTTGGCAATCAGGTGTCGAGTGTAAGTGCACAAGGGAGCTTGACTGTGAGACTGACAAGTCGAGCAGGGACGAAAGTCGGGACTAGTGATCCGGCAGTGGCTTGTGGAAGCGCTGTCGCTCAACGGATAAAAGGTACCTCGGGGATAACAGGCTGATCTTGCCCAAGAGTCCATATCGACGGCATGGTTTGGCACCTCGATGTCGGCTCGTCGCATCCTGGGGCTGGAGTAGGTCCCAAGGGTTGGGCTGTTCGCCCATTAAAGCGGTACGCGAGCTGGGTTTAGAACGTCGTGAGACAGTTCGGTCCCTATCTGCCGTGCGACGTTTGAGATTTGAGAGGGGCTGCTCCCTAGTACGAGAGGACCGGGATGGACGAACCTCTGGTGTGTCCGGTTGTCACGCCAGTGGCATTGCCGGGTAGCTATGTTCGGAACGGATAACCGCTGAAAGCATCTAAGCGGGAAACTAGCCTCAAGATGAGATCTCACTGGGACCTTGAGTCCCCTGAAGGGCCGTCGAAGACTACGACGTTGATAGGTTGGGTGTGTAAGCGCTGTGAGGCGTTGAGCTAACCAATACTAATTGCCCGTGAGGCTTGACCATATAACACCCAAGCAATTTGCTTGCTTCGAGCTGAAAAGCGAAAGAGCACCAGATTGCGGTGTGTGAAGACGAAACGAACCGAAAGTTCGAGACACTCACAAAACACCGAGATCTATCACATACCCATTCGCTGGAGCGTACTCCGTAAGGAGAACGACCTGGCTACCGAATTTCTTGACGACCATAGAGCATTGGAACCACCTGATCCCATCCCGAACTCAGCAGTGAAACGATGCATCGCCGATGGTAGTGTGGGGTTTCCCCATGTGAGAGTAGGTCATCGTCAAGATTAAATTCCGAAACCCCTATCTGCGTATGCAGGTAGGGGTTTTGTTTTGCCCGAAGAAAAATCCGACCTCTATGGTTTCTATGCAACGGCTCGGGGCATGGCTATTATTCGGGCCTCATTGTGAGGCGAGACTTGCATGCTGACGTTGTTAAAGCTTCTAAAGGATGGTCGATTCCATTCAGGTCAGGCCTTGGGTGTTGCCCTGGGTATCAGTCGTAGTGCTGTATGGAAGCAACTTCAGCATTTAGAGGCTGAGTTGGGCTTGCCTATCCATGCTGTGCGTGGTCGTGGCTATCAATTGGCTGCTCCATTGATGCTGCTTGATCCCGCTGAGATAAATGGCAAATCGTCTGCCTGTGGTTGGCCTGTCGAAGTCTTCGATTCTATTGACTCTACTAATGCAGAAGCCTTGCGTGCTATCGAGCGAGGGCAGGCTGCGCCTTTCCTGGTGCTTGCAGAGCGACAGACTGCCGGGCGCGGTAGGCGGGGGCGAAAATGGGTGAGTCCATTTGCAGAAAACCTTTATTACAGCCTGGTGCTGCGCATTGAAGGTGGAATGCGGCAGCTGGAAGGTTTGAGCTTGGTGGTGGGGCTTGCGGTGATGCGCGCCTTGCGGGAGCAGGGCGTCGCGGGTGTGGGGTTGAAGTGGCCTAATGATCTTCTTGTTGGCCAAAAAAGATCGCCGGCATACTGCTCGAGTTGGTGGGGGATCCCGCTGATGTGTGTCATGTGGTGTTGGGGGTTGGAATCAATGTAAACATGCAGGCGGCCGATGAGGTTGATCAGCAGTGGACCTCCATGCGTCTTGAATCTGGCCGGGTATTTGATCGTAATCGCTTGGTGAAAGAGCTTGGATTGGTGCTACAGGATTACCTGGGGCGTCATCAGCGCGGTGGTTTTTCCGCCATTCATGCTGAGTGGGAGCAGAACCATCTATGGCAAGGGCGAGCCGTCTCTTTGATCGCAGGCGTTAACCAGATAGATGGCGTTGTAGTAGGTATCGATAGTCAGGGTGCTCTGCGCTTGAAGGTGGATGGTGTGGAAAAAGTATTTAGCGGTGGCGAGCTCAGTTTGAGGTTGCGTGATGATTCTTGAGCTCGATTGTGGCAACAGCTTTATCAAGTGGCGAGTACTCGGCGCGGACGTCCGGCTCGTAGTTGCAGAAGGGGTCGTCGACTCGGATCTCGCATTGTTGGAGGGTCTGAAAAAATTTGGTGTGTCGGCTCTCAGGCATTGTCGATTGGTAAGTGTCAGGACTGCTGAAGAAACCACCAGCCTGATCTCCCTTTTGACAGGGGCTTTTGGGGTGTCTGTGACATGCGCTGCGCCTGCTCGCGAGATGTCTGGGGTTCGTAACGGGTACGAAGATCACGAAAAGCTTGGTCTCGACCGCTGGCTAGCGATGCTTGGAGGGTTTCATCTCGCCTCCGGCGCATGCCTCGTGCTGGATTTCGGTACGGCTGTCACGGCGGACTTTATAGCTCGCGATGGAGAGCATTTAGGCGGGTTCATTTGTCCCGGAATGCCTTTGATGCGCAACCAACTGCGCACCCATACGCGTCGGATTCGCTACGGGGATGTTGCGGCTGAGCGAGCGCTGGAAAGTCTTGTACCTGGTCGCACAACCGTTGAAGCTGTTGAAAGGGGTTGCTCCTTGATGCTCAGAGGATTTGTCCTGACGCAGCTACAGTTGGCGCGTAGCTATTGGGGGGAAAGTTTTACTGTATTTCTCACTGGTGGTGATGCCGACCTAGTCTCCGAGATCGTGCCTGAGGCCAGGGTGGTTCCCGATCTGGTGTTTGTAGGCTTGGCTATGGCTTGTCCTTTGCCCTGAGGTTTCTTATGCGTTGGTTGTTTCTGCTGTTACTTGTGCTCAATGTGTTTTATTACGTCTGGCATCAACAAGAGGCGCCCCTTCGTGCGAAGGATGTGACGCCTTTGAGCTTGTATCGAGGTTCTCAGCAGGACATTCGCCTGTTAAGTGAGACGACTGAATCCGCTCGAGATAAGGCAAAGCCCCTCCAGGGGGATACTGATTGTCTCTATGTCGGAGGCGTTGCTCGACAGGAGACAGCACAGGCTATCGAGCGCCGGTTGAGCGGTATGGATATAAGGGTTCAGTCCTTGCCAAAGGACTCCCCTGAATCAGGGGGATTTTGGCTTCGTGTTGCACCCGAAGGCCGGCGTTTACTGGATGACTCGAAACTGCAAAACCTTTCCAAAGAATTCAATGAGTTAAAACATAAAATAATGCAGTGCGAGGGGGTTGCACCCGTCGAATAGTTTGCATAGAATGGCGCCCGCTTCGCAGTGAACACCTTTAACGGTAAACAGTGCAAAAGCGGTGTCAACGCAGCTAACCTCAGGTTTTTAATGAGAAAATGCTTGACAGAAGGCTGGCATGATATAGAATGCCGGCTCGCTTAGGAGGGGTTCCCGAGCGGCCAAAGGGATCAGACTGTAAATCTGACGTCTACGACTTCGAAGGTTCGAATCCTTCCCCCTCCACCATTTTTAGCGAGAGCTGCAAGCTCCGCGGGTATAGTTTAGTGGTAGAACCTCAGCCTTCCAAGCTGATGATGCGGGTTCGATTCCCGCTACCCGCTCCAAGTTTGCAGGTCCTGCACAGTGTTACGCTCTTGTAGCTCAGTTGGTAGAGCACACCCTTGGTAAGGGTGAGGTCAGCGGTTCAAATCCGCTCAAGAGCTCCATATAACAAGGCAGATATGAAAATATCTGCCTTTGTTTTAATGGCTGATGTTACTTGCTCAATTCTTCTGCTGGGAGTTGCTTCGATGGCTAAGGAAAAGTTCGAACGTAATAAGCCGCACGTTAACGTAGGCACCATTGGTCACGTCGACCACGGTAAAACTACTTTGACCGCTGCGCTGACCCGTGTCTGCTCCGAGGTTTTCGGTTCGGCAAAGGTCGACTTCGACAAGATCGATAGCGCCCCAGAAGAAAAAGCTCGTGGTATCACCATCAACACCGCTCACGTTGAGTATGATTCGGCCGTGCGTCACTACGCACACGTTGACTGTCCAGGTCACGCCGACTACGTAAAAAACATGATTACCGGTGCTGCTCAGATGGATGGTGCGATTCTGGTTTGCTCGGCCGCTGATGGTCCGATGCCGCAAACTCGTGAGCACATCCTTTTGTCTCGCCAGGTTGGCGTTCCGTACATCGTTGTCTTCCTGAACAAGGCTGACATGGTTGATGATGCGGAGCTGCTAGAGCTGGTTGAGATGGAAGTGCGCGATCTGCTGAGCACTTATGATTTCCCAGGTGATGACACTCCGATCATCATTGGTTCTGCGCTGATGGCGTTGAACGGTCAAGACGACAACGAGATGGGCACGACTGCCGTCAAGAAGTTGGTTGAGACTCTGGATAGCTACATTCCGCAGCCTGAGCGTGCTATTGATAAGCCGTTCCTGATGCCGATCGAGGATGTTTTCTCGATCTCCGGTCGCGGTACTGTTGTGACTGGTCGTGTTGAGCGTGGCATTGTCCGCATTCAGGAAGAAGTTGAGATTGTTGGTCTTCGTGACACTGTCAAAACTACTTGTACTGGTGTTGAAATGTTCCGCAAGCTGCTCGACGAAGGTCGTGCTGGCGAGAACTGCGGTGTTTTGCTTCGTGGTACCAAGCGTGATGATGTTGAGCGTGGCCAGGTTTTGGTCAAGCCGGGTACTGTCAAGCCTCACACCAAGTTCACAGCAGAGGTTTATGTTCTGAGCAAGGAAGAGGGTGGTCGTCACACGCCATTCTTCAAGGGTTACCGTCCGCAGTTTTACTTCCGTACTACGGATGTGACTGGTAACTGTGAATTGCCAGAAGGTGTTGAGATGGTGATGCCGGGTGACAACGTTCAAATGACTGTCACCCTGATCAAAACCATCGCGATGGAAGATGGTCTTCGTTTCGCTATCCGTGAGGGCGGTCGTACCGTCGGCGCTGGTGTCGTAGCCAAAGTCATCGAGTAAATTGTTGTAATGTCTTTTTCGGGCCGGCATAATGGTCGGCCTGATTTTGTTTTAGGTCAGTAGCTCAATTGGCAGAGCGACGGTCTCCAAAACCGTAGGTTGGGGGTTCGATTCCCTCCTGACCTGCCAGATTCACTTGGTGTGTCTGGCTTTCTTTTCACAGGATCTTCATAGATGACTCCTAAAGCTGAAGCTCAAGGCTCTCGCTTCGATCTGCTCAAGTGGCTAGTAGTAGTCGCTTTGGTGGTTGTTGGCGTTGTTGGCAATCAGTATTACTCTGCTTCGCCGATCCTGTACCGCGTACTTGCTTTGCTCGCCATTGCTGCTGTAGCTGCCTTTGTAGGCCTGCAGACTGTCAAGGGCAAGTCTTTCTTTGTACTGGTTAAGGAAGCTCGCACCGAGATTCGTAAAGTCGTATGGCCAACTCGCCAAGAAACCACGCAGACCACGTTGATTGTTGTGGCTGTTGTTCTGGTTATGGCGTTGCTGTTGTGGGGGCTTGATTCCCTCCTCGGCTGGCTTGTTTCCTTGATTGTCGGCTAAGGGTGTCCCGTGGCTAAGCGTTGGTACGTTGTGCATGCTTACTCCGGTTACGAGAAGCATGTCATGCGCTCGTTGTTGGAGCGCGTAAAGCTGGCTGGCATGGAAGATGGCTTCGGCGAAATTCTGGTTCCCACTGAAGAAGTGGTTGAAATGCGTAATGGCCAGAAACGCAAAAGCGAGCGCAAGTTCTTCCCAGGTTACGTGCTGGTTCAGATGGACATGAATGAGGGGACTTGGCACTTGGTCAAGGATACTCCTCGGGTGATGGGTTTTATCGGCGGTACTGCTGATAAGCCAGCGCCAATCACAGATAAAGAGGCAGAAGCGATTCTGCGTCGTGTTGCTGATGGTAGCGACAAGCCGAAGCCGAAGACGCTCTTCGAGCCAGGTGAGTCGGTGCGTGTCAACGACGGACCGTTTGCTGATTTTACCGGCACGGTTGAAGAAGTTAACTACGAAAAGAGCCGGATCCAAGTGGCAGTGCTCATTTTCGGCCGCTCTACTCCGGTAGAGCTAGAGTTCAGCCAGGTCGAAAAGGTCTAGCCGAACAAGCATCCCAACCCCACAGCCCTAGGCTGTGGGGTTTTGTCGTCACTGGGATAAACGCGCAAGTAACCGGGGAGCCTTTCGAGGCGTTCGAACCCGTAATTGGAGTGCCTCATGGCCAAGAAGATTACCGCTTACATCAAGCTGCAAGTGAAGGCCGCTCAGGCTAACCCAAGCCCACCTGTTGGTCCTGCTCTGGGCCAGCACGGCGTGAACATCATGGAATTCTGCAAGGCATACAACGCCCGTACTCAGGGTATTGAAGCAGGTCTGCCGACTCCAGTGATCATCACTGTCTACAGCGACCGTAGCTTCACTTTCGAAACCAAATCCACGCCTGCTTCGGTTCTGCTGAAGAAAGCTGCTGGTCTGACTAGCGGTTCCGCTCGTCCGAACACCGTTAAGGTTGGCACCGTTACCCGTGCTCAGCTGGAAGAAATCGCGAAAACCAAAAACGCGGATCTGACTGCAGCTGATATGGACGCGGCCGTGCGTACTATCGCCGGTTCTGCTCGTAGCATGGGCCTTAACGTGGAGGGTGTGTAATGGCTAAGTTGACCAAGCGTCAAAAGGCTATCGCCGGCAAAATCGAAGCAGGCAAGTCCTACAACTTTGTAGACGCTGCTGCTCTGCTGGCTGAGTTGTCGACTGTCAAGTTCAGCGAGTCGTTTGACGTTGCTGTAAACCTGGGTGTTGACCCGCGTAAATCCGACCAGGTTGTTCGTAGCGCTACTGTGCTGCCACACGGCACTGGCAAGACTGTTCGCGTTGCTGTGTTCACCCAGGGTCCAGCTGCTGAGGCCGCTCTGGCTGCCGGCGCTGACCGTGTAGGTATGGACGACCTGGCTGCCGAAATGAAAGGCGGCGACCTGAACTATGACGTAGTTATCGCATCCCCGGATGCAATGCGCGTTGTGGGTCAGTTGGGTCAGATCCTCGGTCCACGTGGCCTGATGCCTAACCCTAAAGTCGGCACCGTAACCCCGGACGTAGCTACCGCGGTTAAAAACGCCAAGGCTGGTCAGGTTCGTTATCGCACCGACAAAAACGGCATCATTCACACCTCCGTTGGCAAAGTCGGCTTTGATGCCGTCAAGCTGAAGGAAAACGTTGAAGCGCTGATCTCTGATCTGAAGCGTATCAAGCCGGCTTCCTCGAAAGGCATTTATGTCAAGCGCATTACCCTGAGCACCACCATGGGCCCGGGCCTGGTCATCGACCAAGGTTCGCTGGAAGCGTAAGACAAAAATTGGCGCAAGCGATTGCGCCAATTGAAAAATTGGGGTCCCTGCCTGGCGGGGGCTATCCAAGACCGTAGGCGACGCAAGTCTTAAACCTCAAGCCTACGCAGATGGTGCTCCCGGTTCCTTACCGAATCAGACACCAAAACGACATCCGGCCCCGGTTGGATGAAACGGTAACAAGCAGGAGTTTTTCCCGTGGCAATTAAACTTGAAGACAAGAAGGCCATCGTCGCTGAAGTCAACAAGGCTGCCCAAGTTGCTCTGTCTGCTGTTGTGGCTGATGCCCGCGGCGTGACAGTAGGCGCTATGACCGGACTCCGTAAAGAGGCTCGTGAAGCTGGCGTTTACGTACGCGTTGTACGTAACACCCTGCTCAAGCGCGCCGTTGCTGGCACTCAATATGACGTGCTCAACGACGTGTTCACTGGCCCGACCTTGATTGCATTCTCCAAAGAACATCCGGGCGCTGCTGCCCGCATCTTCAAAGAGTTTGCCAAAGGTCAGGATAAGTTCGAGATCAAGGCAGCTGCGTTCGAGGGCAAGTTCCTCGCAGCTAACCAGATCGACGTACTGGCAAGCCTGCCGACCCGTGACGAAGCCATTTCCCAGCTGATGAGCGTGATTCAAGGCGCTACCAGCAAATTGGCTCGTACTCTGGCGGCTCTTCGCGACCAGAAAGAAGCTGCTGCAGCCTAAGGCTGAGCCACTCCTTTCAGCGTTTATTGTTTATTTCGATGGCCGCGTAGGCTGTCACCCCAATACAGGAATTTATAGTCATGTCTCTGACTAACGACCAAATCATCGAAGCAATCGGCGAAAAATCCGTTCTGGAAATCGTTGAGCTGATCAAGGCCATGGAAGAGAAGTTCGGCGTTTCCGCTGCCGCTGCTTCCGCTGGTCCAGCTGCTGTCGCTGCTGTTGTTGAAGAACAAACTGAATTCAACGTCATGCTGCTGGAAGCTGGCGAGAAGAAAGTTAACGTGATCAAGGCAGTACGTGAACTGACCGGTCTGGGCTTGAAAGAAGCCAAGGCTGTAGTTGACGGCGCTCCTGGCGTGGTTCTGGAAGCTGTTTCGAAAGACGCAGCTGACAAAGCCAAAGCCACTCTGGAAGAAGCAGGCGCTAAAGTCGAGCTGAAGTAAGCATCGACTTGCACCTCCAGCCCGAGCGTTAAGCGAAAGGCTGATGGCTGGTGGCTCTTGCCACCGGCCTTTTTCCGTTACTGGCAGCCGACTGGGTCGGTGCTGATAACGAGCTGTAACCACCCGATGCGGTGGAGCAAACCATGGGGTTTGCACGATTTTCTGGCTGCTCCCGTCGGGAGGGGCCAAACAAGCAGGTGACCAAGCTGGGGAACGCTGATGGCTTACTCATATACTGAGAAAAAACGTATCCGCAAGGACTTTAGCAAGTTGCCGGACGTCATGGATGTGCCGTACCTCCTGGCCATCCAGCTGGATTCGTATCGTGAATTCTTGCAAGCGGGAGCGACTAAAGATCAGTTCCGCGACGTGGGCCTGCATGCGGCCTTCAAATCCGTTTTCCCGATCATCAGCTACTCCGGCAATGCTGCGCTGGAGTACGTCGGTTATCGCTTGGGCGAGCCGGCATTTGATGTCAAAGAATGCGTATTGCGCGGTGTAACTTACGCCGTACCTTTGCGGGTAAAAGTGCGCCTGATCATTTTCGACAAAGAATCGTCGAACAAAGCGATCAAGGACATCAAAGAGCAAGAAGTCTACATGGGTGAAATCCCCCTGATGACTGAGAACGGTACCTTCGTAATCAACGGTACCGAGCGTGTAATCGTTTCCCAGTTGCACCGTTCCCCGGGCGTGTTCTTCGACCACGACCGTGGCAAGACGCACAGCTCCGGTAAACTGCTGTACTCCGCGCGCATCATTCCTTACCGCGGTTCGTGGTTGGACTTCGAGTTCGACCCGAAAGACTGCGTGTTCGTGCGTATCGACCGTCGTCGCAAGCTGCCTGCATCGGTACTGCTGCGCGCGCTCGGCTATACCACTGAAGAAGTGCTCGACGCGTTCTATACCACCAACGTATTCCACGTGCAGGGCGAAAGCATCAGCCTGGAATTGGTGCCTCAGCGCCTGCGTGGTGAAATTGCCGCTATCGATATCGTCGATGACAAGGGCAAGGTTATTGTCGAGCAGGGTCGTCGTATTACCGCTCGCCACATTAACCAGCTGGAAAAAGCCGGGATCAAAGAGCTGGTCATGCCTCTGGACTACGTCCTGGGTCGTACTACCGCCAAGGTCATCGTGCATCCGGCAACCGGCGAAATCCTGGCAGAGTGCAATACCGAGCTGAACACCGAGATCCTGGCAAAAATCGCCAAGTCCCAGGTTGTTCGTATCGAAACTCTGTACACCAACGATATCGACTGCGGTCCGTTCGTCTCCGACACTCTGAAGATCGACTCCACCAGCAACCAATTGGAAGCGCTGGTCGAGATCTATCGCATGATGCGTCCAGGCGAGCCGCCAACCAAAGACGCTGCCGAGACTCTGTTCAACAACCTGTTCTTCAGCCCTGAGCGCTATGACCTGTCTGCGGTCGGCCGGATGAAGTTCAACCGTCGTATCGGTCGTACCGAGATCGAAGGTTCGGGCGTGTTGTGCAAAGAAGACATCGTCGCGGTTCTGAAGACTCTGGTCGACATCCGTAACGGTAAAGGCATCGTCGATGACATCGACCACCTGGGTAACCGTCGTGTTCGCTGCGTAGGCGAAATGGCCGAGAACCAGTTCCGCGTTGGCCTGGTACGTGTTGAGCGTGCGGTCAAAGAGCGTCTGTCGATGGCTGAAAGCGAAGGCCTGATGCCGCAAGACCTGATCAACGCCAAGCCAGTGGCTGCGGCGGTGAAAGAGTTCTTCGGTTCCAGCCAGCTTTCCCAGTTCATGGACCAGAACAACCCGCTTGTCCGAGACTCACCCACAAGCGTCGTGTTTCTGCACTCGGCCCTGGCGGTTTGACTCGTGAGCGTGCTGGCTTTGAAGTTCGTGACGTACACCCGACTCGCACTACGGTCGTGTATGCCCGATTGAAACGCCGGAAGGTCCGAACATCGGTCTGATCAACTCGCTTGGCCGCCTATCGCGCGCACCAACGCAGTACGGCTTCCTCGAAAGCCCGTACCGTGTGGTGAAAGACGGCTCTGGTCACCGACGAGATCGTCTTCCTGTCCGCCATCGAAGAAGCTGATCACGTGATCGCTCAGGCTATCGGCCACGATGAACGACAAGAAGATGCTGATCGACGAACTCCGGTAGCTGTTCGTCACGTATGAAGGTGGCGAGTTCGACCGTCAAGGCGCCGCGAAGACGTCACCTTGATGGACGTATCGCCGAAGCCAGGTAGTTTCGGTTGCAGCGTCGCTGATCCCGTTCCTCGAGCACGACGATGCCAACCGCGCGTTGATGGGTGCGAACATGCAGCGTCAGGCTGTACCAACTCCTGCATGCGCTGACAAGCCCGCTGGTCGGTACCGGCATGGAGCGTAACGTAGCTCGTGACTCCGGCGTTTGCGTCGTGGCTCGTCGTGGCGGCGTGATCGACTCCGTTGATGCCAGCCGTATCGTGGTTCGTGTTGCTGATGATGAAGTTGAGACCGGTGAAGCTGGTGTCGACATCTACAACCTGACCAAATACACCCGCTCCAACCAGAACACCTGCATCAACCAGCGTCCGCTGGTGCGTAAAGGTGATCGGGTTCAGCGTAGCGACATCATGGCTGACGGTCCGTCCACCGATATGGGTGAGCTGGCACTGGGTCAGAACATGCGCATCGCGTTCATGGCCTGGAACGGTTACAACTTCGAAGACTCCATCTGCCTGTCGGAACGAGTTGTTCAAGAAGATCGCTTCACCACGATCCACATTCAGGAACTGACCTGTGTGGCACGTGACACCAAGCTTGGGCCAGAGGAAATCACTGCAGACATCCCGAACGTGGGTGAAGCTGCACTGAACAAGCTGGACGAAGCCGGTATCGTTTACGTAGGTGCTGAAGTTGGCGCAGGCGACATCCTGGTTGGTAAGGTCACTCCGAAAGGCGAGACCCAACTGACTCCGGAAGAGAAGCTGTTGCGTGCAATCTTCGGTGAAAAAGCCAGCGACGTTAAAGACACCTCCCTGCGTGTGCCTACCGGCACCAAGGGTACCGTCATCGACGTACAGGTCTTCACCCGCGACGGCGTTGAGCGTGATGCTCGTGCACTGTCGATCGAGAAGACTCAGCTCGACGAGATCCGCAAGGATCTGAACGAAGAGTTCCGTATCGTTGAAGGCGCAACTTTCGAACGTCTGCGTTCCGCCCTGGTCGGCCACAAAGCCGAAGGCGGCGCTGGTCTGAAGAAAGGTCAGGACATCACCGACGAAGTTCTCGACGGTCTTGAGCATGGTCAGTGGTTCAAACTGCGCATGGCTGAAGATGCTCTGAACGAGCAGCTCGAGAAGGCCCAGGCCTACATCGTTGATCGTCGCCGTCTGCTGGACGACAAGTTCGAAGACAAGAAGCGCAAGCTGCAGCAGGGCGATGACCTGGCTCCGGGCGTGCTGAAAATCGTCAAGGTTTACCTGGCAATCCGTCGCCGCATCCAGCCGGGCGACAAGATGGCCGGTCGTCACGGTAACAAAGGTGTGGTCTCCGTGATCATGCCGGTTGAAGACATGCCGCACGATGCCAATGGCACTCCGGTCGACGTCGTCCTCAACCCGTTGGGCGTACCTTCGCGTATGAACGTTGGTCAGATCCTTGAAACTCACCTCGGCCTCGCGGCTAAAGGTCTGGGCGAGAAGATCAACCGGATGATCGAAGAGCAGCGCAAAGTCGCTGAGCTTCGTAAATTCCTCGACGAGATCTACAACCAGATCGGCGGTCGTAACGAAGATCTGGATAGCTTCTCCGACCAGGAAATCCTGGATCTGGCGAAGAACCTGCGTGGCGGCGTTCCAATGGCCACTCCAGTGTTCGACGGCGCCAAGGAAAGCGAAATCAAGGCCATGCTGAAACTGGCAGACCTGCCAGAAAGCGGCCAGATGCAGCTGACCGACGGCCGTACCGGCAACAAGTTCGAGCGCCCGGTTACTGTTGGCTACATGTACATGCTGAAGCTGAACCACTTGGTAGACGACAAGATGCACGCTCGTTCTACCGGTTCGTACAGCCTGGTTACCCAGCAGCCGCTGGGTGGTAAGGCGCAGTTCGGTGGACAGCGATTCGGTGAGATGGAGGTCTGGGCACTCGAGGCATACGGTGCTGCTTACACTCTGCAAGAAATGCTCACAGTGAAGTCGGACGATGTGAACGGCCGGACCAAGATGTACAAAAACATCGTGGACGGCGATCACCGTATGGAGCCGGGCATGCCCGAGTCTTTCAACGTGTTGATCAAGGAAATTCGTTCCCTCGGCATCGATATCGATCTGGAAACCGAATAACACGTGACGCGAATCGAGAGCGGGGCAGGATTGCCCGCTCTCTGCTCCGCCAGGAGGAAAGGCCTTGAAAGACCTACTGAATTTGCTGAAAAACCAGGGTCAAGTCGAAGAGTTCGACGCCATCCGTATTGGATTGGCATCGCCTGAGATGATCCGTTCGTGGTCGTTCGGTGAAGTTAAAAAGCCGGAAACCATCAACTACCGTACGTTCAAACCTGAGCGTGACGGCCTGTTCTGCGCCAAGATCTTTGGCCCGGTAAAGGATTACGAGTGCCTGTGCGGTAAGTACAAGCGCTTGAAGCACCGTGGTGTGATCTGCGAGAAGTGCGGCGTTGAAGTCGCGCTGGCAAAAGTTCGTCGTGAGCGCATGGCGCACATCGAACTGGCCTCGCCAGTTGCCCACATCTGGTTCCTGAAATCGCTGCCGTCGCGTATCGGCTTGCTGATGGACATGACCCTGCGTGATATCGAACGCGTTCTCTACTTCGAGAGCTATGTCGTTATCGATCCAGGCATGACCACCCTTGAAAAAGGTCAGCTGCTGAACGACGAGCAGTACTTCGAAGCGCTGGAAGAGTTTGGCGACGATTTCGATGCCCGCATGGGTGCCGAAGCTGTCCGTGAACTGCTGCACGCTATCGATCTGGAACACGAGATTGGCCGTCTGCGTGAAGAAATTCCGCAAACCAACTCCGAAACCAAAATCAAGAAGCTGTCCAAGCGTCTGAAGTTGATGGAAGCCTTCCAGGGTTCCGGCAACCTTCCAGAATGGATGGTGCTGACCGTTCTGCCGGTTCTGCCGCCAGATCTGCGTCCACTGGTCCCGCTGGATGGCGGTCGCTTCGCGACTTCCGACCTCAACGATCTGTATCGTCGAGTGATCAACCGTAACAACCGCTTGAAGCGTCTGCTCGATCTGTCCGCTCCGGACATCATCGTGCGTAACGAAAAGCGTATGTTGCAGGAAGCCGTCGATGCGCTGCTCGACAACGGTCGTCGTGGCCGCGCTATCACTGGTTCCAACAAGCGTCCTCTGAAATCCCTGGCTGACATGATCAAGGGTAAGCAAGGTCGTTTCCGTCAGAACTTGCTCGGTAAGCGTGTTGACTACTCCGGCCGTTCGGTCATCGTCGTCGGCCCGCAGCTCAACGTCTGCACCAGTGTGGTCTGCCCAAGCAGATGGCACTCGAGCTGTTCAAGCCGTTCATTTTCGGCAAGCTGGAAATGCGTGGTCTCGCTACCACCATCAAAGCTGCCAAGAAGATGGTTGAGCGCGAGCTGCCGGAAGTTTGGGACGTTCTCGCTGAAGTGATCCGTGAACACCCGGTTCTCCTCAACCGTGCACCGACCCTTCACCGTCTGGGTATCCAGGCGTTTGAACCAGTACTGATCGAAGGTAAAGCTATCCAGCTGCACCCGTTGGTCTGTGCTGCGTACAACGCCGACTTCGACGGCGACCAAATGGCCGTGCACGTACCGCTGACACTGGAAGCCCAGTTGGAAGCGCGTGCGTTGATGATGTCGACCAACAACATTCTGTCGCCAGCCAACGGTGAGCCAATCATCGTTCCGTCGCAGGACGTTGTATTGGGTCTGTACTACATGACTCGTGAAGCGATCAACGCCAAGGGCGAAGGTCGTGTGTTCGCGGATCTGCAAGAAGTTGACCGTGTGTTCCGTGCCGGCGAAGCCGCACTGCACGCTAAAGTCAAAGTGCGGATCAACGAAACCGTTAACGATCGTGATGGCGGCAGCGTCAAGAACACCCGTATCGTCGACACCACTGTCGGCCGTGCGTTGTTGTTCCAGGTTGTTCCACCTGGCCTGTCGTACGATGTCGTCAACCAGCCGATGAAGAAAAAGGCGATCTCCAAGCTGATCAACCAGTGCTACCGCGTGGTTGGTTTGAAAGAGACCGTGATCTTCGCTGACCAGTTGATGTACACCGGTTTTGCCTATTCGACCATTTCCGGCGTTTCCATCGGCGTTAACGACTTCGTTATCCCGGATGAAAAAGCCCGCATCATCAGTGCTGCCACTGATGAAGTGAAAGAGATCGAAAGTCAGTACGCCTCCGGCCTGGTAACCCAGGGCGAGAAGTACAACAAAGTGATCGACCTTTGGTCCAAGGCGAACGACGAAGTTTCCAAGGCGATGATGGCCAACCTCTCGAAAGAGAAAGTCATCGACCGTCATGGCGTCGAAGTCGACCAAGAATCTTTCAACTCGATGTACATGATGGCCGACTCGGGCGCACGGGGTTCTGCTGCGCAGATCCGTCAGCTCGCCGGTATGCGTGGCCTGATGGCCAAGCCGGACGGTTCCATCATCGAAACGCCGATTACTGCGAACTTCCGTGAAGGTTTGAGCGTACTTCAGTACTTCATCTCCACTCACGGTGCTCGTAAAGGTTTGGCGGATACCGCGTTGAAAACTGCGAACTCCGGTTACCTGACTCGTCGTCTGGTAGACGTGGCGCAGGATCTGGTTGTGACCGAGATCGATTGCGGCACCGAACATGGCCTGGTAATGACTCCGCACATTGAAGGCGGTGACGTTGTTGAGCCGTTGGGTGAGCGCGTATTGGGTCGTGTTATTGCCCGTGACGTGTACAAGCCAGGTACCGAAGAAATCATCGTTCCTGCTGGTACTCTGGTAGACGAGAAGTGGGTCGAGTTCATCGAGCTGAACAGCATCGATGAAGTGATCGTGCGTTCGCCGATCAGCTGTGAAACCCGCTACGGCATTTGCGCCAAGTGCTACGGCCGTGATTTGGCTCGTGGTCACCAGGTGAACATCGGTGAAGCGGTCGGCGTTATCGCTGCCCAGTCCATCGGTGAGCCGGGTACCCAGCTGACCATGCGTACGTTCCACATCGGTGGTGCGGCAAGCCGGACCTCTGCTGCTGACAGCGTTCAGGTGAAGAATGGCGGTACCGTCCGTCTGCACAACCTGAAGCACGTTGAGCGAGTGGATGGTTGCCTGGTTGCTGTGTCCCGTTCCGGTGAGCTGGCAATCGCTGATGACTTCGGTCGTGAGCGCGAGCGTTACAAGCTGCCGTACGGTGCTGTGATTTCGGTTAAAGAAGGTGACAAGGTCGACGCTGGCGCAATCGTGGCCAAGTGGGATCCGCACACTCACCCAATCGTTACCGAAATGAAAGGTACCGTGACCTACGTGGGCATGGAAGAAGGCATCACGATCAAGCGTCAGACTGACGAATTGACCGGTATGACCAACATTGAAGTACTCGACGCCAAAGACCGTCCAGCTGCCGGTAAAGACATTCGTCCAGCCGTTAAGATGGTCGGTGTCGATGGCAAGGATCTGCTGCTGCCAGGTACCGACGTACCGGCCCAGTACTTCCTGCCGGCTAACGCCCTGGTTGGTGTAGCGGATGGTGTGCAGGTTGCGATCGGTGATGTTATCGCCCGTATCCCGCAAGAAACTTCGAAAACTCGCGACATCACCGGTGGTCTGCCGCGTGTTGCCGACTTGTTCGAAGCCCGTCGTCCGAAAGAGGCCTCGATTCTGGCTGAAGTCAGCGGCACCATCGCGTTCGGTAAAGAGACCAAAGGCAAGCGCCGTCTGGTCATTACCCCGAACGACGGTAGCGATCCGTACGAAGAGCTGATTCCGAAGTGGCGTCACCTGAACGTCTTCGAAGGCGAACAGGTAAACCGCGGCGAAGTTATCTCCGACGGCCCAAGCGATCCACACGACATCCTGCGACTGCTGGGTGTGAGTGCGTTGGCCAAGTACATCGTGAACGAGATCCAGGACGTTTATCGTCTGCAAGGCGTGAAGATCAACGATAAGCACATCGAGACCATCCTGCGTCAGATGCTGCGTAAAGTTGAAATCGCTGAATCCGGCGATTCCACTTTCATCAAGGGCGACCAGATGGAATTGACTCACGTTCTGGTAGAAAACGAGCGTCTGGCGGGCGACGAGAAATTCGTTTCCAAGTTCACTCGCGTGCTGTTGGGTATCACCAAGGCGTCCCTGGCGACCGAGTCCTGGCATCTCGGCCGCTTCCTTCCAGGAAACCACCCGGGTACTCACCCAGGCGGCGGTAACCGGCAAGCGCGATTACCTGCGCGGCCTGAAAGAAAACGTAGTCGTGGGTCGTCTGATCCCGGCGGGTACCGGTCTGGCTTATCACAGCGAGCGCAAGCGTCGCCGTGAAGCTGACAAACCGTTGCGCGTAAGCGCCAGTGAAGTGGAAGCTGCACTGACCGAAGCATTGAACTCGAGCGGTAACTGAGTTCTGTAGTAAATAAGCGTGGGGCCCCGGCCGCTCCGTTCATCGAATCGAGACAATTTGTCGAGGTTGGATGAGCGGAGAGGTCGGGGCCTTGCCTTGACTGGGGACAAGATCCTCTTTAGACTCTTGTACCCCTAAATTTGGCGGGAATTCGTTCCTGCCATTTTGCTTTTCTTGCAAGACAATAGCGTCGCAAGACAACAGTGGAGCTAGTAGATGGCAACTATCAACCAGCTGGTACGTCAGCCGCGTAAGCGTATCGTCGAGAAATCCGACGTGCCTGCGCTGCAGAACTGCCCGCAACGTCGTGGCGTATGCACCCGTGTGTATACCACCACGCCGAAAAAACCTAACTCGGCACTGCGTAAAGTATGCCGTGTGCGTCTGACCAACGGTTTCGAGGTTTCCTCGTACATCGGCGGTGAAGGCCACAACCTGCAAGAGCACAGCGTGGTACTGATCCGCGGCGGTCGTGTAAAAGACTTGCCAGGTGTTCGTTACCACACCGTACGCGGTTCTTTGGATACTTCCGGCGTTAAAGGTCGTAACCAGGGTCGTTCGAAGTACGGTACCAAGAAGCCTAAGTAGTAGCGGCTTTTTGTAAAAACTGATTTTCTATTTTTCTGAGTCGATAAGAGTAAGGTCGGAGGCGTCCCGAAAGGGGACCGATTCCGAGCGAACCTGAAGACCGTTTGAGGGCTTATCCATGCCAAGAAGACGCGTAGCAGCCAAGCGCGAAGTGCTTGACGATCCAAAATACGGAAGCCAAATCCTGGCCAAGTTCATGAACCACGTTATGGAAAGCGGCAAGAAAGCCGTTGCCGAACGTATCGTTTATGGCGCGCTGGAAAAGGTTAAAGAACGCAAGAACAGCGATCCCCTGGAAATCTTCGAGAAAGCTCTCGACGCCATCGCTCCGCTGGTCGAAGTGAAGTCGCGCCGTGTAGGTGGTGCTACTTACCAGGTTCCGGTCGAAGTTCGCCCGTCCCGTCGTAACGCCCTGGCAATGCGCTGGTTGGTAGACTTCGCCCGCAAGCGCGGCGAGAAGTCTATGGCTCTGCGTTTGGCTGGCGAGCTGTTGGATGCTGCTGAAGGTAAAGGTGCTGCAGTTAAGAAGCGTGAAGACGTGCACCGTATGGCTGAAGCCAACAAGGCTTTCTCGCACTACCGCTTCTAATTTTAGCGTCACTAATTTTGCGAGGGCTTTATGGCTCGTACTACACCGATTAACCGCTACCGTAACATTGGTATCGTTGCTCACGTGGATGCTGGTAAAACCACCACCACCGAGCGCGTTCCTTTTTACACTGGCAAAAGCCACAAGATGGGCGAGGTGCATGACGGCGCCGCGACCACCGACTGGATGGTGCAGGAGCAGGAGCGTGGTATTACCATTACTTCTGCTGCTATTACCACCTTCTGGCAGGGTTCCGAGAAGCAGTACGCTGATAAGTACCGCTTCAACGTCATCGATACCCCGGGCCACGTTGACTTCACTATTGAAGTTGAGCGTTCCCTGCGCGTACTCGACGGCGCTGTCGTTGTGTTCTGCGGCACTTCGGGTGTTGAGCCTCAGTCGGAAACCGTATGGCGTCAAGCCAACAAGTACGGCGTTCCACGTCTTGTTTACGTTAACAAGATGGACCGTGCTGGTGCGAACTTCCTGCGCGTGATCGGTCAGATCAAGCAGCGTCTGGGTCACACCCCGGTGCCAATCCAGTTGGCAATCGGTTCCGAAGACAACTTCCAGGGTCAGATCGATCTGATCAACATGGAAGCTGTTTACTGGAACGATGCTGACAAGGGCACTGTTCCACGTCGCGAAGCTATTCCTGCAGAGCTGCTGGAATTGGCTGAAGAGTGGCGTGACAACATGGTTCAGGCTGCAGCCGAAGCCAGCGAAGAGCTGATGGACAAGTACCTGGAGGGTGAGGAAATCACCATCCCGGAAATCAAGGCCGCTCTGCGTCAGCGTACCATCGCTGGTGAGATCGTCTTGGCTGTCTGCGGTTCTTCCTTCAAGAACAAGGGTGTTCCCCTGGTTCTCGACGCTGTTATCGACTTCCTGCCGGCCCCAGTCGACATTCCTGCCATCAAGGGTACTGACCCGGATGACGAGACTATCGAATTGGAGCGTCATGCAGACGACAGCGAGCCGTTCTCGGCTCTGGCGTTCAAGATCGCTACTGACCCATTCGTGGGTACTTTGACCTTCGTTCGAGTTTACTCGGGCGTGTTGAGCTCCGGCGACGGCGTGATCAACTCGGTTAAAGGCAAGAAAGAGCGCGTGGGTCGTATGGTGCAAATGCACGCAAACGCCCGTGAAGAAATCAAGGAAGTGCGCGCTGGCGACATCGCGGCCTTGATCGGCATGAAGGACGTCACCACAGGTGAAACTTTGTGCACCGCTGACAAGCCAATCATTCTGGTTCGTATGGACTTCCCGGAGCCGGTTATCTCGGTTGCCGTTGAGCCTAAGACCAAGGATGACCAGGAAAAAATGGGTATCGCTCTGGGCAAGCTTGCTCAGGAAGATCCATCTTTCCGCGTTAAGACTGATGAAGAGACTGGTCAAACGATCATCTCCGGCATGGGCGAGCTGCACCTGGACATCCTGGTTGACCGGATGCGCCGTGAGTTCAACGTCGAAGCCAACATCGGTAAGCCTCAGGTTTCCTATCGTGAGCGCATCACGAAGAACTGCGAAATCGAAGGTAAGTTCGTTCGTCAATCCGGCGGTCGTGGCCAGTTCGGTCACTGCTGGATTCGTTTTGCTCCTGCTGACGAAGGTCAGGAAGGTCTGCAATTCGTGAACGAAGTAGTGGGTGGTGTGGTTCCTAAGGAATACATCCCGGCTATCCAGAAGGGTATCGAAGAGCAGATGAAGAACGGTGTTGTTGCCGGCTATCCGCTGATCGGCCTGAAGGCTACCGTTTTTGATGGTTCTTACCACGACGTCGACTCCAACGAGATGGCGTTCAAGGTGGCTGCTTCCATGGCGACCAAGCAACTGGCCCAGAAGGGCGGTGGTGAGTTGCTTGAGCCGATCATGGCGGTAGAGGTTGTTACGCCTGAAGACTATATGGGTGACGTGATGGGCGACCTTAACCGTCGTCGCGGCATGATCCTGGGTATGGAAGATACGGTTTCCGGCAAAGTGATTCGTGCCGAGG
The DNA here is from genome assembly GCF_034344865.1 of Pseudomonas sp. 10S4. Classification (NCBI taxonomy): domain Bacteria; kingdom Pseudomonadati; phylum Pseudomonadota; class Gammaproteobacteria; order Pseudomonadales; family Pseudomonadaceae; genus Pseudomonas; species Pseudomonas sp. 10S4. The sequence continues at coordinate 1,045,288 of NZ_CP133774.1, read as the reverse complement.
TTCCGTTGGGTGAGATGTTCGGTTATGCGACCGACGTCCGTTCCATGTCCCAAGGTCGCGCAAGCTACTCTATGGAATTCAAAAATACAATACAGCTCCGTCGCATATCGTCGAAACTGTTACCAAAAAACAAGGCTGATTCAGCCCTTTAGGCAAGGAGTTAATTGTCGTGGCTAAAGAAAAATTTGTACGTGATCTCCCGCACGTTAACGTTGGCACCATCGGTCACGTTGACCACGGAAAGACCACGCTGACTGCAGCGATCTGACTCAAGCGTCCTTGCTCCGACACGTTCCCGGTTCCAAGACCAACGTTCAGCTGCGACTTCGCGTACGATCGACTCGCGCTCCGGAAGAAACGCCAGCGCGGCATCACGATCAACATCTCCCATGTTGAGTACGAGACTCGAAAAGCCGTCACTATGCGCACGTCGACGCACCGGGCCACGCTGACTACATCAAGAACATGATCACCGGTGCCGCACAGATGGACGGCGCGATTCTCGTTGTCGCCGCTGATGGTCCGATGCCGCAAACTCGTGAGCACATCCTGTTGTCCCGTCAGGTTGGCGTTCCGTACATCGTTGTCTTCCTGAACAAGGCTGACATGGTTGACGACGCTGAGCTGCTGGAACTGGTTGAGATGGAAGTGCGCGATCTGCTGAGCACTTACGACTTCCCGGGCGACGACACTCCGATCATCATCGGTTCGGCTCTGATGGCTCTGAACGGCCAAGACGACAACGAAATGGGCACCACTGCCGTTCGTAAGCTGGTTGAGACTCTGGACAGCTACATCCCAGATCCAGTTCGTGTTATCGACAAGCCGTTCCTGATGCCAATCGAAGACGTATTCTCGATCTCCGGTCGCGGTACTGTTGTAACTGGCCGTATCGAGCGCGGTATCGTCAAGGTTCAGGATTCGCTGGAAATCGTTGGCCTGCGTGACACTGTTGTCACCACCTGCACCGGCGTTGAAATGTTCCGTAAGCTGCTCGACGAAGGTCGTGCTGGCGAGAACTGCGGCGTGCTGCTGCGCGGCACCAAGCGTGACGACGTTGAGCGTGGCCAGGTTCTGGTCAAGCCAGGTTCGGTTAAGCCGCACACTACCTTCGAAGCTGAAGTGTACGTGTTGAGCAAAGAAGAAGGCGGTCGCCACACTCCGTTCTTCAAAGGCTACCGTCCACAGTTCTACTTCCGGACCACTGACGTGACCGGTAACTGCGAACTGCCGGAAGGCGTTGAAATGGTAATGCCAGGCGACAACATCAAAATGGTTGTCACCCTGATCAAAACCATCGCAATGGAAGATGGTCTGCGTTTCGCTATTCGTGAAGGCGGTCGTACCGTCGGCGCTGGCGTCGTAGCCAAAATCATCGCTTAATAAGTGATGACTTGAAAAAGCCCCCGCCTAGCGGGGGCTTTTTTATTGGGTTGACACTGTAGAAACCCGTCTATAGAATTGCGCCTCCTTTTAACGGGCGTATTGCGCTCGCTGGGAATAGCAGCCGGAGTCTGAAATCCAATGCAAAATCAGCAAATCCGTATCAGGTTGAAGGCTTTTGACCATCGCCTGATCGACCAATCCACCCAGGAAATCGTGGAAACCGCGAAACGTACTGGTGCTCAAGTGCGTGGTCCAATTCCACTGCCTACCCGTAAAGAGCGGTTCACCGTTCTGGTCTCCCCGCACGTCAACAAAGACGCGCGCGACCAGTACGAGATCCGTACTCATAAGCGCGTTCTGGACATCGTCCAGCCAACGGATAAAACCGTTGATGCTCTTATGAAGCTTGATCTTGCGGCCGGTGTGGAAGTGCAGATCAGCCTCGGCTAAGACTCGGTCTTAGTCGTGTAACGCTCTGAAATGGGCGGCCATAGCGGGTGAAAGCCCCGTACACTCATGAGGTTTACAACATGACTATTGGTGTAGTCGGTCGTAAATGCGGTATGACCCGTATTTTCACCGAAGAAGGTGTCTCCATTCCGGTCACGGTCATTGAGATCGAACCGAATCGCGTCACCCAGTTCAAAACTGAAGAGACCGATGGCTATCGTGCAGTGCAAGTCACTGTAGGCGAGCGTCGTGCTTCGCGTGTTACAGCTGCTCAAGCTGGCCACTTCGCTAAAGCGAACGTTGCCGCTGGTCGTACCGTAATGGAATTCCGTCTTGAAGAAGGCGAGTACCAGGCCGGCGATCTGATCAACGCTGAAATCTTCGCCGCTGGTCAACTGGTTGATGTAACCGGTCAGTCCAAGGGTAAAGGCTTCCAGGGTACGATCAAGCGTTGGAACTTCCGCGGGCAAGATAATACCCACGGTAACTCCGTGTCCCACCGCGTTCCAGGCTCTATCGGCCAGTGCCAGACTCCTGGTCGTGTATTCAAGGGCAAAAAAATGTCCGGTCATATGGGCGCTGAGCGCGTGACCGTGCAGTCCCTGGAAGTAGTGCGCGTGGACGCTGAACGCAATCTGTTGTTGGTCAAGGGTGCTGTTCCTGGCGCTACTGGCGGCAACTTGGTTGTACGTCCAGCAGCCAAGGCTCGCGGTTAAGGGGAAGCTGACATGCAATTAAATGTAAATGACGCTCAAGCGATCGAAGTTTCCGAACTGACATTTGGCGGCGAATTCAACGAGACGCTGGTTCACCAAGCAGTCGTGGCCTACATGGCCGGCGGCCGTCAAGGTAGCAAGCAGCAAAAGACCCGTTCCGACGTTCGTGGTGGCGGTAAGCGCCCTTGGCGTCAGAAAGGTACTGGCCGTGCTCGTGCCGGTACTATCCGTAGCCCAATCTGGCGTGGCGGCGGTACCACTTTCGCAGCTCGTCCTCAGGATCACACCCAGAAGCTGAACAAGAAGATGTATCGCGCAGCAATGCGTTCCATCCTTGCTGAGCTGGTGCGTACTGATCGTCTGGTTGTGGTTCAGGACTTCGCTGTTGATGCACCGAAGACCAAAGATCTGCTGAACAAACTGACTGGCATGGGCCTGACTGACGTCTTGATCGTGTCTGAAGTGGTTGATCAGAACCTGTACCTGGCTGCTCGTAACCTGCCACACGTTGATGTGCGTGACGTTCAAGGTTCCGATCCAGTTAGTCTGATCGCATACGACAAGGTGTTGATCACCGTGTCGGCCGTGAAGAAATTCGAGGAGCTGCTGGGATGAACCAGGAACGCGTATTTAAAGTTCTGCTTGGCCCGCACGTTTCCGAAAAGGCTACGGTTCTGGCTGACAAGAAAGGCCAGTTCGTTTTCAAGGTTGCAACTGACGCAACCAAGCTGGAAATCAAGAAGGCCGTCGAAAGCCTGTTCAGCGTGAAAGTAGAGCGTGTTACTACCCTGAATGTTCTGGGTAAGAGCAAGCGCACTGCTCGCGGTCTGGGCAAGCGTAATGACTGGAAGAAGGCAGTTATCTCCCTTCAGCCAGGCCAAGATCTCGATTTCAGCAGCAGTGCTGAGTAAGGAAGGGGTGCATCATGGCAATCGTTAAATGCAAACCGACTTCCCCTGGCCGCCGTTTTGTGGTCAAGGTGGTCAACCAGGAGCTGCATAAAGGCGCTCCTCACGCACCGCTGCTCGAGAAAAAATCGAAGACTGGTGGTCGTAACAACAATGGTCGTATTACCACTCGTCACATCGGTGGTGGCCATAAGCAGCATTATCGTCTGGTCGATTTCCGTCGCAACGACAAAGATGGCATTGTTGCCACTGTCGAGCGTATTGAATACGATCCAAACCGTACTGCTCACATCGCTCTGCTGCTGTACGCAGATGGCGAGCGTCGCTACATCATCGCCCCTAAAGGCGTGAGTGCTGGTGACCAGCTGATCGCAGGTGCTTTGGCGCCGATCAAGCCGGGCAACGCTCTGCAACTGCGTAACATTCCAGTTGGTAGCACCGTACACGGCATCGAATTGAAGCCAGGTAAAGGCGCGCAAATCGCTCGTTCCGCTGGTGCTTCGGCTCAGCTGATCGCTCGTGAAGGTGTCTACGTGACCCTGCGTCTGCGTTCTGGTGAGATGCGTAAAGTGCTGGCTGAATGCCGCGCGACCCTGGGTGAAGTCTCGAACTCCGAGCACAGCCTGCGTTCGCTGGGTAAAGCTGGTGCCAAACGCTGGCGTGGCGTTCGCCCGACCGTTCGTGGTGTTGCCATGAACCCGGTCGACCACCCGCACGGTGGTGGTGAAGGTCGTACCTCTGGTGGTCGTCATCCGGTATCGCCATGGGGCTTCCCGACTAAGGGCGCGAAGACTCGTGGTAATAAGCGTACCGACAAAATGATCGTCCGTCGTCGCAAGTAAATAGAGGGATACGACAGTGCCACGTTCTCTGAAAAAAGGTCCTTTTATTGATCTTCACCTACTGAAGAAGATCGAAGTGGCGGCGGAAAAGAACGATCGCAAACCAGTGAAAACCTGGTCGCGCCGTTCCATGATCCTGCCACAAATGGTCGGTTTGACCATTGCTGTGCATAACGGTCGTCAACATGTTCCAGTTCTCGTGAACGAAGACATGGTCGGCCACAAACTAGGCGAGTTTGCCGGTACCCGCACATATCGTGGGCACGTGGCAGACAAGAAAGCCAAGCGTTAAGGGGTAAGGAACGATGGAAGTAGCCGCTAAGTTGTCGGGCGCTCGAATCTCCGCCCAGAAAGCCCGCTTGGTCGCCGACCAGATCCGCGGGAAGAAGGTGGGCGAAGCGCTCAACCTGTTGGCTTTCAGCAGTAAGAAAGCCGCCGAGATCATCAAGAAAGTGCTGGAGTCGGCCGTAGCCAACGCCGAGCACAACGAAGGCGCAGACGTTGATGACCTTAAAGTCAGCACCGTTTTCGTCAACGAAGGGCGTTCGCTGAAGCGAATCATGCCACGTGCCAAAGGCCGTGCTGATCGCATCGTCAAGCGGTCTTGCCATATCACTGTCAAGGTTGCTGACAAGTAACGGAGTCGAAGAGATGGGTCAGAAAGTACATCCCATTGGCATTCGCCTGGGAATCGTCAAGGAGCACACCTCCGTCTGGTACGCAGACGGTCGGACTTATGCGGACTATTTGTTCGCTGATCTGAAGGTGCGCGAGTATCTCCAAGACAAACTAAAAAGCGCGTCCGTAAGCCGTATCGATATCCATCGTCCGGCCCAAACTGCACGTATCACCATCCACACCGCTCGTCCAGGTATCGTTATCGGGAAGAAAGGTGAAGATGTTGAGAAACTGCGTCAGGACCTGACCAAGCAAATGGGTGTGCCTGTGCACATCAATATCGAAGAAATCCGCAAGCCGGAACTCGACGGTATGTTGGTTGCGCAGAGCGTAGCTCAGCAGCTGGAGCGTCGCGTAATGTTCCGCCGCGCTATGAAGCGCGCTGTACAGAACGCCATGCGCATTGGTGCCAAAGGCATCAAAATCCAAGTGAGCGGTCGTCTCGGCGGTGCTGAAATCGCACGTACTGAATGGTATCGCGAGGGTCGCGTGCCACTGCACACCCTGCGTGCCGACATCGACTATGCCAACTACGAAGCTCACACCACTTATGGTGTGATCGGTGTAAAGGTTTGGATCTTCAAAGGCGAAGTAATTGGTGGTCGCCAAGAAGAACTGAAACCACAAGCACCAGCGCCTCGTAAAAAAGCTGCTAAGTAAGGGGTACGCCAAATGTTGCAACCAAAGCGTACGAAGTTCCGCAAGCAGATGACTGGCCACAACCGTGGCTTGGCTCAGCGCGGTAGCAAAGTCAGCTTCGGCGAATATGCGCTGAAGTCTGTAGCTCGTGGTCGTCTCACCGCTCGTCAGATCGAGTCAGCGCGTCGTGCACTGACCCGTCACGTTAAACGTGGCGGCAAGATCTGGATCCGTGTATTCCCGGACAAGCCTATCTCCAAAAAGCCCCTCGAAGTTCGGATGGGTAAAGGTAAGGGTAGTGTGGAGTACTGGGTTGCCCAGATTCAGCCAGGCAAAGTCCTGTATGAAATCGAGGGTGTTACTGAAGAGCTGGCGCGTGAGGCTTTTGCCCTGGCTGCTGCAAAGCTGCCGCTCGCCACCGCCTTTGTTAAACGGACGGTGATGTGATGAAAGCGAATGAACTTCGTGAAAAAGACGCGCCGCAGCTTAACGAGCAACTGCTCGGCCTGCTGCGCGACCAGTTCAATCTGCGCATGCAGAAAGCAACTGGCCAGTTGGGGCAGTCTCACCTGCTCCGGCAAGTTAAGCGTGACATCGCTCGCGTGAAGACTGTGCTCAAACAGCAGGCAGGTAAGTAATCATGGCTGAAGCCGAAAAAACCGTCCGTACGCTGACTGGCCGTGTTGTCAGCGACAAAATGGACAAGACCATCACCGTTCTGATCGAGCGTCGCGTAAAGCACCCGATCTACGGTAAATACGTTAAGCGTTCGACTAAGCTGCACGCGCACGACGAAACCAATCAGTGCCACATCGGCGACAAAGTCACTATTCGTGAAACTCGTCCGCTGGCCAAGACCAAGTCTTGGGCGCTGGTTGATGTTCTCGAACGCGCTGTGGAAGTCTAAGGACTAGGGGTCGGAGAAATTATATGATTCAGACTCAATCCATGCTCGATGTGGCCGATAACAGCGGCGCTCGCCGCGTTATGTGCATCAAGGTGCTGGGTGGCTCCCATCGTCGTTACGCTGGTATCGGTGACATCATCAAAGTTACCGTGAAGGAAGCAATTCCTCGCGGTAAAGTGAAAAAAGGCCAAGTGATGACTGCTGTTGTAGTCCGCACTCGCCACGGCGTACGCCGTGCTGATGGCTCCATTATCCGCTTTGATGGCAACGCTGCTGTTCTTCTGAACAACAAGCAAGAGCCGATCGGCACCCGTATCTTTGGGCCAGTGACCCGTGAACTTCGTACTGAGAAGTTCATGAAGATCGTCTCGCTCGCCCCAGAAGTGCTGTAAGGAGATCCGACATGCAAAAGATTCGTCGTGACGACGAGATCATCGTGATCGCCGGCAAAGACAAAGGTAAGCGCGGTAAGGTGCTTAAGGTTCTCGCTAATAACCGTCTGGTTATTGGTGGTCTGAACCTGGTTAAGCGTCATACCAAGCCTAACCCGATGTCGGGCGTACAAGGCGGTATCGTCGAAAAAGAAGCTCCACTGGACGCTTCTAACGTCGCCATTTTCAACGGCGAAACCAACAAGGCTGATCGCGTTGGTTTCAAAGTAGAAGACGGCAAGAAAATTCGTGTCTTCAAGTCGACCCAAAAAGCGGTTGATGCTTGAACACTGCTAGGTAGAAGACCATGGCACGACTAAAAGAGATTTACTGGAAGGAAATCGCACCGAAGCTTAAGGAAGAACTTAAGCTTTCGAACGTGATGGAAGTTCCACGCGTTACAAAGATCACCCTGAACATGGGTCTGGGCGAAGCGGTCGGTGACAAAAAAGTCATCGAGCACGCTGTTGCCGACCTGGAAAAGATCACCGGTCAGAAAGTTGTTGTGACTTACGCTCGGAAATCCATCGCTGGCTTTAAAGTCCGTGAAGGTTGGCCGATCGGCGTCAAAGTGACCCTGCGCCGTGAGCGTATGTACGAGTTCCTGGATCGTCTGCTGTCGATCTCCCTGCCTCGGGTCCGCGACTTCCGTGGCCTGAATGCCAAGTCCTTTGATGGTCGTGGTAACTACAGCATGGGCGTTAAAGAGCAGATCATCTTCCCGGAAATCGACTACGACAAGATCGATGCTCTCCGCGGTCTGGACATTACCCTGACCACCACTGCCAAGAACGATGATGAAGGTCGCGCGCTGCTGCGTGCTTTCAAATTCCCGTTCCGCAACTGATTGGAGTAGGAAAATGGCCAAGATGAGCATGAAAAACCGCGAGCTGAAGCGTCAGCTCACGGTTGCCAAGTACGCCAAGAAGCGTGCAGCACTGAAAGCTATCATCGTTGATCTGAACGCAAGTCCAGAAGCGCGTTGGGAAGCTACAGTAGCTCTGCAGAAGCAGCCACGTGACGCAAGCGCTTCGCGCATGCGTAACCGCTGCCGCCTGACCGGTCGTCCACACGGCGTTTACCGCAAGTTCGGCCTCGGCCGTAACAAACTGCGTGAAGCTGCAATGCGTGGTGACGTACCTGGTCTGGTTAAAGCCAGCTGGTAAGCACTGTCAAAGTCTCGGTGTTCAGGATTGCAAGATCCTGACCATCGGTGACCTTGAACTTGAATCAAGCCCCTTTTGGGGCTTGATTCATTTGTGGGGTGTGTCTAGAATACCCGGCTCGCCTGAGCCCGTGCTTTTTACGTGCGGAGTTTCTCGGCGAAGGTAGTAGCCGCAAGGCTTATTTTTTTGTATTAGGAGCGTCTAGCCCATGAGTATGCAGGACCCGTTAGCGGACATGCTAACTCGAATCCGTAATGCCCAGATGGCTGAAAAGTCCGTCGTAAGCATGCCATCTTCTACTTTGAAGGTAGCTGTTGCCAAAGTCCTGAAGGACGAAGGTTACATTGCGGGTTATCAGATCAGCAGCGAAATCAAACCACTGCTGTCCATCGAGCTGAAGTACTTCGAAGGCCGTCCGGTCATCGAGGAAGTGAAGCGCGTTAGCCGTCCAGGCCTGCGTCAGTACAAGTCCGTCGATGATCTGCCAAAAGTTCGTGGCGGTCTCGGTGTGTCTATCGTCTCCACCAACAAAGGTGTGATGACGGATCGTGCTGCGCGCGCTGCCGGTGTCGGCGGCGAAGTTCTTTGCACTGTGTTCTAAGGGGGATAAGCATGTCACGCGTCGCTAAGAACCCCGTTAAGCTGCCAGCCGGTGTCGAAGTCAAATTCGCAGGCCAACAGCTTTCGGTGAAGGGTGCCAAGGGCACTCTCGAACTGAACATCCATTCGTCCGTTGAGATCGTTGAAGAAGCTGGTGAGCTGCGTTTCGCTGCTCGCAATGGCGATCAACAAACTCGCGCAATGGCCGGTACCACTCGTGCGTTGGTAAACAACATGGTCCAAGGCGTAAGCCAAGGCTTCGAGCGCAAGCTCCAGCTGGTCGGTGTTGGTTACAAAGCGCAAGCAAAAGGCACAGTGCTGAACCTGGCTCTTGGCTTCTCGCACCCAGTGGATTACGAACTGCCGGAAGGCATCACCGCTGAGACTCCTAGCCAGACCGATATCCTGATTAAGGGCATCGATAAGCAGCTGGTAGGTCAAGTGGCCGCCGAGATCCGCGACTTCCGTCCACCAGAACCTTACAAAGGTAAAGGTGTGCGCTACGCGGACGAAGTCGTCCGTCGTAAAGAAGCCAAGAAGAAGTAGGGCATAGCAAATGACCGACAAAAAAGTTACTCGACTGCGTCGCGCTCGCAAAGCACGCCTGAAAATGCACGAACTCGAAGTCGTGCGTCTCTGCGTGTTCCGCTCGTCGCAGCACATCTACGCCCAGGTCATTTCGGCCGACGGCAACAAAGTCCTGGCATCTGCCTCGACTTTGGATAAAGAACTGCGTGATGGCGCCACTGGCAACATCGACGCGGCCACTAAGGTTGGCCAGCTGGTCGCTACGCGTGCTAAAGCCGCTGGCGTCTCGCAGGTGGCTTTCGACCGCTCTGGCTTCAAGTACCACGGTCGCGTCAAGGCGCTGGCTGATGCTGCTCGTGAAGCTGGGCTGGAGTTCTAAGTTATGTCAAATAACGACCAAAAGCGCGACGAAGGCTACATTGAGAAGCTGGTTCAAGTTAACCGCGTAGCCAAAACCGTTAAAGGCGGCCGTATCTTCACTTTCACCGCGTTGACCGTGGTTGGTGATGGTAAAGGGCGTGTTGGCTTCGGCCGTGGCAAGTCACGTGAAGTGCCTGCCGCGATCCAGAAGGCAATGGAAGCTGCTCGTCGCAACATGATCCAAGTTGATCTGAACGGCACCACTCTGCAGTACGCAATGAAGTCTGCTCATGGCGCTTCGAAGGTGTACATGCAGCCTGCTTCTGAAGGTACCGGTATCATCGCTGGCGGCGCTATGCGTGCTGTCCTCGAAGTTGCTGGCGTTCAGAACGTTCTGGCCAAGTGCTACGGCTCGACTAACCCGGTAAACGTGGTTCACGCCACTTTCAAAGGTTTGAAAGCTATGCAATCTCCTGAATCCATTGCCGCCAAGCGTGGCAAAAGCGTCAAGGAGATCTTCTGATCATGGCTACCGTTAAAGTTACGCTGATCAAAAGCATGACCGGCCGCATCCCTAACCACAAACTGTGCGTTAAGGGTCTGGGTCTGCGTCGCATCGGTCACACTGTAGAAGTACTTGATACTCCCGAGAATCGCGGGATGATCAACAAGGCTTACTACATGCTGCGTGTCGAGGGTTAATCGATGAAACTCAATGATCTGAGTCCAGCGCCGGGTTCCCGTCGCGAAAAGCATCGTCCGGGCCGTGGTATCGGTAGTGGTTTGGGCAAGACCGGTGGCCGTGGCCACAAAGGTCAGTCCTCCCGCTCCGGTGGCACCATTGCTCCAGGCTTTGAAGGCGGTCAACAGCCGCTGCATCGTCGCCTGCCGAAATTCGGTTTCGTTTCCTTGAAAGCCATGGATCGCGCAGAAGTGCGTCTGTCCGAGCTGGCCAAAGTGGAAGGCGACATCGTCACCGTGCAGTCCCTGAAAGATGCCAACGTTATTAACGTCAACGTACAGCGTGTGAAAATCATGCTGTCCGGCGAAGTTACTCGCGCTGTCACCATCGGAAAGGGAATCGGCGCCACCAAAGGTGCGCGTGCGGCTATCGAAGCAGCTGGCGGCAAGTTCGAGGAATAAATGGCTAAGCAAGGTGCTCTCTCTGCGCTCGGCAAAGGCGGTATGTCTGAACTCTGGGCTCGTCTGCGTTTTCTGTTCCTGGCGATTATCGTCTACCGAATAGGCGCACACATCCCGGTTCCAGGTATTAACCCGGACCGACTCGCGGACCTGTTTCGACAGAATGAGGGGACCATTCTTAGCTTGTTCAACATGTTTTCCGGCGGCGCGCTGGAACGGATGAGCATCTTTGCACTGGGGATCATGCCGTACATTTCGGCATCGATCATCATGCAACTGATGACCGCCGTCAGCCCGCAGCTGGAGCAGTTGAAGAAGGAAGGTGAAGCTGGCCGTCGCAAGATCAGCCAGTACACCCGCTACGGCACTGTCGTCCTCGCTCTGGTTCAGGCTATTGGCATGTCCATTGGTCTGGCGGGGCAGGGCGTTGCGTTCACTGGTGACTTTGGCTTCCATTTCGTCGCGGTATCCACTTTTGTGGCTGGTGCGATGTTCATGATGTGGCTGGGTGAGCAGATTACTGAGCGTGGTGTTGGCAACGGTATCTCGATGTTGATTTTTTCGGGTATCGTCGCCGGTCTTCCGAGAGCGATCGGGCAGTCTTTCGAGTCTGCACGTCAGGGTGATATCAACATCTTCGCCCTGGTTGCCATCGGTTTGCTGGCAGTAGCGATTATCGGTTTCGTGGTGTTCATTGAGCGTGGTCAGCGTCGTATTGCTGTTCACTACGCCAAGCGTCAGCAGGGCCGCAAGGTCTTCGCTGCGCAGACTAGCCACTTGCCGCTGAAGGTGAACATGGCCGGTGTTATTCCGGCTATTTTCGCGAGCAGCATTTTGCTGTTCCCGGCTTCGTTGGGTGCCTGGTTCGGTCAGTCTGAAGGTATGGGCTGGTTGCAGGACATCTCGCAGTCGATCGCTCCTGGTCAGCCGTTGAATATTCTGCTGTTTAGTGCAGGGATTATTTTCTTCTGCTTCTTCTATACGGCGTTGATGTTCAATCCGAAAGACGTAGCGGAAAACCTGAAGAAGTCCGGTGCCTTTATTCCGGGTATCCGTCCAGGCGAGCAGTCTGCGCGCTATATTGATGGCGTTCTGACTCGTTTGACCATGTTCGGTGCTCTTTACATGACGGCCGTGTGCTTGCTGCCCCAGTTCCTGGTGGTTGCAGCAAACGTACCGTTCTACCTTGGCGGGACCTCGTTGCTGATCGTCGTCGTGGTTGTGATGGACTTCATGTCCCAAGTACAATCGCACCTCGTTTCGCACCAGTACGAATCCCTGATGAAGAAAGCCAACCTGAAGGGTTACGGCAGCGGCATGTTGCGCTGAGTACCCATAAGGTTCGAGGAGTTGGTGATGAAAGTTCGTGCATCGGTGAAAAAGCTGTGCCGTAACTGCAAAATTATTCGCCGCGAAGGTGTTGTTCGAGTAATTTGCAGCGCGGAACCGCGTCACAAACAGCGCCAAGGCTGAGTGTGATTGTGCTTCAAGCCCGGCAGCTAGTGCGCTGCCGGGTTGATTATTTGTTATTACAGCGATATTATCTCGCGCCCTATTTCTTGGCTTCCGGGGCGTAGGTAGCTGTCAATTGGAGTCCCACTGAATGGCCCGTATTGCAGGCGTTAACATTCCAGATAACAAGCATACTGTTATCTCGCTGACCTACATCTATGGTGTTGGTCGCACTACTGCACAGAAGATCTGTGCAGTGACTGGGGTAAACCCAGCCGCAAAGATCAAAGATCTGAGCGACGAGCAGATTGAACAGCTGCGTGGCGAAGTGGCGAAGTTCACCACTGAAGGTGACCTGCGTCGCGAAATCAACATGAAAATCAAGCGTTTGATGGACCTCGGTTGCTATCGCGGTCTGCGTCATCGTCGTGGTCTTCCAGTGCGCGGTCAGCGTACCAAGACTAACGCGCGTACCCGTAAAGGTCCGCGTAAGCCGATCCGCAAGTAATCGCCCCAGCGAATCGACAGGAAATTAATCATGGCTAAACCTGCTGCTCGTCCTCGTAAAAAAGTCAAAAAGACAGTGGTTGATGGCATCGCCCACATCCATGCGTCTTTTAACAACACAATCGTGACCATCACCGACCGTCAAGGTAACGCGCTTTCTTGGGCTACCTCCGGTGGTTCGGGTTTCCGCGGTTCTCGCAAGTCCACGCCGTTTGCTGCTCAAGTAGCTGCTGAACGTGCTGGTCAAGCTGCGCTGGAATACGGTCTGAAAAACCTCGACGTAAACGTCAAAGGTCCAGGCCCAGGTCGTGAATCCGCAGTCCGCGCTTTGAACGGCTGTGGCTACAAGATCGCCAGCATCACCGACGTGACGCCAATCCCGCACAACGGGTGCCGTCCGCCGAAGAAGCGCCGCGTGTAATCCAGGAGATTGTAAAGAATGGCTCGTTACATTGGTCCAAAATGCAAACTGGCTCGTCGTGAAGGCACCGATCTCTTTCTGAAGAGCGGCGTGCGCGCGATCGAATCGAAGTGCAACATCGAAGCAGCACCTGGTATCCACGGCCAACGCCGCGGTCGCCAGTCCGATTACGGCACCCAACTGCGTGAAAAGCAGAAGGTCCGTCGTATCTACGGCGTTCTCGAGCGTCAATTCAGCGGCTACTACAAAGAAGCTGCTGGCAAGAAAGGCGCAACTGGCGAAAACCTGTTGCAGCTGCTCGAATGCCGTCTGGACAACGTTGTATACCGTATGGGTTTTGGCTCTACTCGTGCCGAATCCCGTCAGCTGGTATCGCACAAATCCGTAAGCGTTAACGGTCAAACCGTAAACGTGCCGTCGTACCAGGTTCGTGCTGGTGACGTGGTCGCGATTCGCGAGAAAGCAAAGAACCAACTTCGCATTGTCCAAGCTCTCGATCTGTGTGCCCAACGTGGCCGCGTAGAATGGGTAGAAGTAGACACTGAGAAGAAGTCGGGCGTTTTCAAGAACGTTCCTGCTCGCAGTGATCTGTCCGCCGACATCAACGAAAGCCTGATTGTCGAGCTCTACTCCAAGTAAGGGCTAGAAAATAGGTGCATCCATGCAGATTTCGGTAAATGAGTTCCTGACACCCCGCCATATTGATGTGCAGGTTGTCAGTCCAACCCGCGCCAAGATCACTCTCGAGCCTCTCGAGCGTGGTTTCGGCCACACCCTGGGCAACGCGCTGCGACGCATCTTGTTGTCCTCAATGCCCGGCTGTGCAGTAGTCGAGGCCGAGATTGACGGTGTGCTCCACGAGTACAGCGCCATCGAAGGTGTACAGGAAGACGTAATTGAAATCCTGTTGAACCTTAAAGGTCTGGCTATCAAGCTGCACGGCCGTGACGAAGTTACGCTGACCTTGTCGAAGAAGGGTTCGGGGGTGGTTACCGCTGCCGATATTCAGCTGGATCATGATGTCGAGATCGTTAACCCCGATCACGTAATCGCTAACCTGGCGTCTAACGGCGCCCTGAACATGAAGCTCACCGTAGCTCGTGGTCGTGGTTATGAACCGGCAGACTCGCGTCAGAGCGATGAAGACGAAAGCCGCAGCATCGGTCGCTTGCAGCTTGACTCTTCGTTCAGCCCGGTTCGCCGTATCGCATACGTGGTGGAAAACGCCCGTGTCGAACAGCGTACTAACCTGGACAAGCTGGTTATTGATCTGGAAACCAACGGTACTCTGGATCCTGAAGAGGCTATCCGTCGCGCTGCAACCATCCTGCAACAGCAGTTGGCTGCGTTCGTGGACCTCAAAGGTGATAGTGAGCCAGTGGTTGTCGAGCAGGAAGACGAGATCGATCCGATCCTGCTTCGCCCGGTTGACGATCTGGAACTGACTGTACGTTCGGCTAACTGCCTTAAGGCGGAAAACATCTACTACATCGGTGACCTGATTCAGCGTACCGAAGTAGAGCTGTTGAAGACTCCGAACCTTGGCAAGAAATCCTTGACTGAAATCAAGGACGTTCTGGCCTCCCGCGGTCTGTCCCTCGGCATGCGCCTCGACAACTGGCCGCCTGCAAGTCTTAAGAAGGACGACAAGGCGACTGCCTGATCGTCGTAATCACCGAACGTTGTGTTTGGTAAGGAATGAACCATGCGTCATCGTAAAAGTGGTCGTCACCTGAGCCGCACTAGCTCGCACCGCAAGGCCATGTTTCAAAACATGGCAGTGTCGCTGTTCGAGCACGAGCTGATCAAAACTACACTGCCGAAAGCTAAAGAACTGCGTCGCGTTGCTGAGCCGCTGATCACTTTGGCCAAGACAGACAGCCTGGCTAACCGCCGTCTGGTTTTCGACCGTACTCGTTCGAAAGCTATCGTTGGTAAGCTCTTCAACGACCTGGGCAAGCGTTACGCTACCCGTGAGGGTGGCTACCTGCGCATCCTCAAGTGCGGCTTCCGCACTGGTGACAACGCGCCTATGGCGTACGTTGAGTTGGTTGATCGTCCAGTTGGCGGTGAAGCTGTATCCGCTGAGTAAGACGTCAGTCTGAAACGAAGAACCGGGCCTAGTGCCCGGTTTTTTGTGCCTGTAAGAAAAGCGCTGTTTATACAAGCTTCCCTGCGGCTCATGCCGTCATGATGCGAACGGGTTTCGTTGGTAGTATTTTTCTATTGATCTCTACAAGTTAATGAATTTGTAGCCTTCCTGATCAATGGTCAATACTCCGTCCCAAGCCGATTAGCCGGCAGTTCCAAAACTGACAGAGGAAGAAGATCGCATGAGCCAAAACAAAACGCTTACGACCGCCAGTGGCGCTCCTGTCGCCGACAACCAGAATTCCCGTTCCGCCGGCCCTCGCGGCCCGCTGCTGCTCGACGATTTTCATATGATCGAGAAGCTTGCCCACTTCAACCGTGAAAACATCCCTGAGCGTCGCGTCCACGCCAAAGGCTCGGGTGCTTACGGTACGTTCACTGTTACCCGTGACATCACCGAGTACACCAGCGCCAAGCTGTTCGAGTCCGTTGGCAAGCAAACGCTGACGTTCCT
Source organism: Pseudomonas sp. 10S4 (assembly GCF_034344865.1). Classification (NCBI taxonomy): domain Bacteria; kingdom Pseudomonadati; phylum Pseudomonadota; class Gammaproteobacteria; order Pseudomonadales; family Pseudomonadaceae; genus Pseudomonas; species Pseudomonas sp. 10S4. The sequence goes on along the minus strand of NZ_CP133774.1, from coordinate 1,029,549 downwards.
GCGGTTTTCGACCGTTGGTGGCGAGCGTGGTTCGGCTGATACCGAACGCGATCCACGTGGTTTTGCGCTGAAGTTTTATACCGAAGAAGGCAACTGGGACATCGTTGGTAACAACACGCCAGTGTTCTTCATTCGCGATCCACTGAAATTCCCGGACTTTATCCACACCCAGAAACGCCTGCCGCAAAGCAATCTGAAAAGCGCACAAATGATGTGGGACTTCTGGTCGCACTCTCCTGAGGCGCTGCACCAAGTCACCATCTTGTTCTCGGATCGCGGCATCCCTGACGGCTACCGTCACATGCACGGCTTCGGCAGCCACACCTACAGTCTGATCAGCGCCAAGGGTGAGCGTCATTGGGTGAAATGGCACTACAAGACCCAGCAGGGGATCAAGAACCTGGCGCCGGCAGACGCGGCACGCTTGGCCGGTACCGATCCGGATTATGCTCAGCGGGATCTGTTCGGTGCGATCGAACGCGGTGATTTCCCCAAATGGCGCGTGTGCATTCAGATCATGACCGAGGCCCAGGCCTCGGCACACTACGAGAACCCGTTCGACGTGACCAAGACCTGGTCGCAGAAAGAGTTCCCGCTGATCGAAGTGGGTGAACTGGAGCTCAACCGCAATCCGCAGAATTACTTTGCTGAAGTGGAGCAGGCTGCATTTGGCCCAAGCAACATGGTCCCGGGTGTGGGGCTGTCGCCGGATCGCATGCTGCAAGGTCGTGTGTTCGCTTACGCTGATGCTCACCGCTACCGTGTTGGCACCAACCACCAGCAGCTGCCGGTGAATGCTCCGCGTAATCAGGTCAACAGCTATCAGCGTGATGGTTCCATGGCGTTCGGCAGCAACGGTGGTGCAACGCCCAATTACGAGCCGAACAGCTACGTAGAGTCGCCGAAACAAGCCCCGCGCTACGCCGAGCCTGCGCTGGCCTTGAGCGGTGCGGCTGATCGTTACGATCACCGCGAAGACACCGATTACTACAGCCACGCCGGCGCGCTGTTCCGCCTGATGAGTGATGAGCAGAAAACCCTGCTGGTCAACAACATTGTCGGCGCCATGGCTGGGGTTTCCAGCGATGTGGTTGACCGTCAACTGCAGCACTTCTTCAGGGCTGACTCGGCATATGGAGAAGCAATCGCAAAGGCGTTGGGCGTACAGCTTAACTAAGTCTAAACGATAAGCAGAACCGCCCTCATTTGGGCGGCTTTTGCGTTATTTAAACCACTTTTCTCAGAATATCTTCTCTTTTATCGCGTAAGCGGAGTGACCAATCAGTCGCCTTGGTTCAAACTACGGACTTTCAAGCAGGGAGATGTAGGGCGATGCAAGGCCACCCAGACGTAATCGATTACCTCAACACGTTGCTGACCGGCGAACTGGCGGCGCGTGATCAATATTTCATCCATTCGCGGATGTACGAGGACTGGGGTTTCACCGAGCTCTACGAACGTATCAACCACGAGATGGAAGAAGAGGCGCAGCACGCTGACGCCCTGATGCGTCGCATCCTGATGCTCGAAGGCACGCCACGCATGCGTCCGGACGACCTGGATGTCGGCACCACAGTGCCTGATATGCTCGCTGCCGACCTGCGACTGGAATACAAAGTCCGTGCCGCACTCTGCAAGGGCATCGAGCTCTGCGAGCTGCACAAGGACTACGTCAGCCGCGAGATCCTGCGTATTCAACTGGCCGATACCGAAGAAGATCACACCTACTGGCTGGAGAAGCAGCTGGGTCTGATCAAATTGATCGGTCTGGAGAATTATCTGCAATCGCAGTTCTGATCCTGCTTTGCAGGAGCATGGCTTGCCGGCGTTGGCGTCTTTTAGATCGCCATCGCGAGCAAGCTTTGCTCCTACAGAGGCAAGAAACAAAAAAGCCCCTGTCACCGATAAAGTGACAGGGGCTTTTTCATGGGCCTGAATCAGGCCTTGTCGCGAGCCAGCAGCGGCTTGAGGTAGAAGCCGGTGTGAGACTGCTTCATCTCCGAGACTTCTTCCGGCGTACCGACGGCAATGATCTGCCCGCCTTTGGAGCCGCCTTCCGGCCCCAGGTCAACCAACCAGTCCGCAGTCTTGATCACGTCCAGGTTGTGCTCGATCACCACCACGGTGTTGCCGTGGTCGCGCAGGCGATGCAGTACGTCGAGCAGTTGCTGGATATCCGCGAAGTGCAGGCCCGGTGGTCGGCTCGTCGAGGATATACAGGGTCTTGCCGGTATCGCGTTTGGACAGCTCGCGGGACAGTTTCACCCGCTGGGCTTCACCACCGGACAGCGTGGTCGCCGATTGCCCAAGCTTGATGTACGACAGACCGACGTCCATCAGCGTCTGCAGCTTGCGCGCCAGCGCCGGAACCGCATCGAAGAACACCCGGGCTTCCTCGATCGTCATCTCGAGGGTTTCGTGGATGTTCTTGCCCTTGTACTTGATCTCCAGCGTTTCGCGGTTGTAGCGCTTGCTCTTGCAGACGTCGCACGGGACATAGATGTCCGGCAGGAAGTGCATTTCCACCTTGATCAGGCCATCGCCCTGGCAAGCCTCGCAACGCCCGCCCTTCACGTTGAAGGAGAAACGCCCCGGGCCGTAACCACGGGAGCGGGACTCAGGCACGCCGGCAAACAGTTCGCGAATAGGCGTGAACAATCCGGTGTAGGTCGCCGGGTTGGAGCGGGGAGTACGACCAATCGGGCTCTGGTCGATATCTACAACTTTATCCAGATGTTCCAGGCCCTTGATGCTGTCGTGAGCGGCAGCTTCAAGCGTCGTGGCGCCGTTGAGTGCCGTGGCGCTCAGCGGAAACAGCGTGTTGTTGATCAGCGTCGATTTGCCTGAGCCGGATACACCGGTCACGCAGGTCAACAGACCCAACGGGATTTCCAGATCGACATTGCGCAGGTTGTTGCCGCGAGCGCCCTTGAGCGACAAGGTCATCTTTTTGTTACGCGGTGTACGTTTTGCCGGCACTGCGATTTTCACGCGGCCTGACAAATACTTGCCGGTCAGCGAGTCCGGGTGAGCCATGACTTCAGCTGGAGTCCCTTCGGCGACAATGTGCCCGCCATGCACGCCGGCACCAGGGCCGATGTCCACCACGTAGTCGGCCAGACGAATCGCATCTTCGTCGTGCTCAACCACAATCACCGTGTTACCGATGTCTCGCAGGTGCTTGAGGGTACCGAGCAAGCGATCGTTGTCCCGCTGGTGCAGGCCAATCGACGGTTCGTCAAGGATGTACAGAACCCCCACCAGGCCCGCACCAATCTGGCTGGCCAAGCGAATACGCTGGGCTTCACCGCCGGACAACGTGTCGGCACTGCGATCCAGCGACAGATAGTCGAGACCGACGTTAACCAGGAACTGCAGACGCTCGCGGATTTCCTTGAGAATCTTGTCGGCAATTTCGCCACGTCGGCCAGTCAGCTTCAGCACGCCGAAATACTCACAGGCATCGCCGATGGGCAGATTGGTCACTGCCGGCAAGGTCTTCTCGCCGACCCAAACGTGCCGCGCCTCGCGACGCAGTCGGGTGCCACGGCAATCCGGGCAAGGCTGGGTGCTGAGGAATTTGGCCAGCTCTTCGCGTACCGAGGCGGACTCGGTTTCGCGGTAGCGACGTTCCAGGTTCGGCACGATGCCTTCGAACGGGTGCGAGCGTTTGACGATGTCGCCACGGTCGTTCAGGTATTTAAAGTCGACGTTCTGCGAACCGCTGCCGTGCAGGATGAATTTCTGTTGATCGGCCGGCAGGTCGTTGAACGGCACTTCCAGGCTGAACTTGTAGTGGGACGCCAACGACCCGAGCATCTGGAAGTAATAGACGTTGCGCCGGTCCCAGCCACGTATCGCGCCTTCGGCCAGGGTCAGTTCGCCATTGACCAGTCGCTTGATGTCGAAGAACTGCTTAACGCCCAGGCCATCGCAAGTCGGGCAGGCGCCGGCCGGGTTGTTGAAGGAGAAGAGCTTGGGTTCCAGCTCGCTGATGGCATGGCCGCAGATCGGGCAGGCGAAGCGTGCGGAGAAGATCATCTCTTCGCCCGGCTCGTCGTCCATCGGTGCAACCAGCGCGATACCGTCCGCCAGCTTCAGCGCGGTCTCGAAGGACTCCGCCAGACGCTGTTGCAGATCGGCGCGGACCTTGAAGCGGTCGACCACTACATCAATCGAATGCTTCTTCTGTTTATCCAGCTTCGGCAGTTCGTCCAGCTCACAGAGCCGGCCGTTGACCCGGGCCCGAACGAAACCTTGGGCGCGCAGTTCTTCGAAAACCGATAGATGCTCGCCTTTACGCTCGCGAATCACCGGTGCCAGCAGCATCAGTTTGCTGCCTTCCGGTTGCGCGAGGACCAGGTCGACCATCTGGCTGACAGTCTGCGCTTCCAGTGGAATGTCGTGATCCGGGCAGCGCGGGATACCAACGCGGGCGTACAGCAGGCGCAGGTAGTCGTAGATTTCGGTGATGGTGCCGACCGTCGAGCGCGGGTTATGCGAGGTCGACTTCTGTTCGATGGAGATCGCCGGCGACAGGCCTTCAATGGTGTCGACGTCAGGCTTTTCCATCATCGACAGGAACTGCCGGGCATAGGCCGACAGGGACTCGACGTAGCGGCGCTGGCCTTCGGCGTACAGCGTGTCGAAAGCCAGGGACGACTTGCCGGATCCGGACAGGCCGGTGATGACGATCAGTTTGTCCCGTGGCAGGGTCAGGTCGATGTTCTTCAGGTTGTGGGTTCGGGCCCCACGAATCAGGATCTTGTCCAAAGTGGCCTCGCTCGGCGGGCGTCGAAAACGTAGGAGTATACGGCCAAATACTGGATGGATGCACACTATCAAATGCGGGTTGCACAGGCTTACATGAAGAGTGCGTCATCTATGCGCGTCATAGCGTCGCGATATACCCCGTCAATCGATGGGACTGGTAGAATCGCCGCCGGTTCACATGAGGTTTTTCCATGCACGATCCCCACAGCGAACGCATGAGTGGCAGTGAGACCCGCGCAGCAAGCGGTCTGGCCCTGGTGTTCGCCTTCCGTATGCTTGGCATGTTCATGGTGTTGCCGGTTCTGGCGACCTATGGGATGGACCTGGCTGGAGCGACCCCGGCCCTTATAGGGCTGGCGATTGGCGCTTATGGCCTGACCCAGGCGATTTTTCAGATTCCGTTCGGTTTCATTTCCGATCGTATCGGCCGGCGTCCGGTCATTTATCTGGGGCTGATCGTTTTCGCCCTGGGTAGCGTGCTGGCGGCCAATGCCGATTCGATCTGGGGCGTCATCGCCGGTCGAGTGCTGCAAGGCGCCGGGGCGATTTCCGCGGCGGTCATGGCGCTGCTGTCAGACCTGACCCGGGAACAGCATCGGACCAAAGCCATGGCCATGATCGGCATGACAATTGGTCTGTCGTTCGCGGTCGCCATGGTTGTAGGACCGTTGCTGACCCGTGCGTTCGGTCTGTCTGGCTTGTTCCTCGCCACCGGCGGCATGGCGCTGTTCGGCATCGTGATCGTGATGTTCATGGTGCCGCGCGCCACCGGCCCGTTGCAGCACCGTGAGTCCGGCGTTGCGCGCCAGGCGCTGATCCCGACACTCAAGCACCCGGACCTGCTGCGCCTGGACCTCGGCATTTTTGTGTTACATGCGATGTTGATGTCGAGCTTCGTTGCATTGCCCCTGGCTCTGGTCGAAAAAGCCGGGCTGCCCAAAGAGCAGCACTGGTGGGTGTACCTGACCGCGCTGCTGATCTCCTTCTTCGCCATGATCCCGTTCATTATCTACGGCGAGAAGAAACGCAAAATGAAACGAGTTTTATTGGGCGCCGTGACGACGCTGATGCTCACTGAGCTATTCTTCTGGCAGTTCGGCGACACCTTGCGAGCTCTGGTGATTGGTACGGTGGTGTTCTTCACCGCGTTCAATCTGCTGGAAGCTTCCTTGCCATCGCTGATCAGCAAGGTTTCACCAGCGGGCGGGAAGGGCACTGCGATGGGGGTTTATTCCACCAGCCAGTTCCTCGGTTCGGCGCTGGGCGGGATCCTCGGCGGCTGGATGTTCCAGCATGGCGGTTTGTCGGTTGTCTTCCTCGGATGCGCTGGCCTGGCTGCCCTCTGGTTGGCCTTTGCTGTTACCATGCGCGAACCTCCCTACGTGACGAGTCTGCGCTTGCCGCTGTCGCCCGAGGCGATCCGCGAAGCGGGTCTGGTTGAGCGCCTGAAGGCCGTCGTAGGGGTAACAGATGCAGTGATCGTTGCAGACGAAGCGGCGATTTACATCAAATTGGACACAGAACTATTGGATCGCACCACCCTTGAGCGCCTGGTGAACAACCCGGCCGGGGAAGCGTGCGTAGCCTAGGAGAACGTTATGGCCCGTGGGGTTAACAAAGTCATATTGGTCGGTACTTGCGGCCAGGATCCCGAAGTTCGCTACTTGCCTAACGGTAACGCCGTGACCAACCTGAGTCTGGCGACCAGCGAACAATGGACCGACAAGCAAACCGGTCAGAAGGTCGAGAAGACCGAATGGCACCGTGTATCGATGTTCGGCAAGGTTGCCGAAATCGCCGGTGAATACCTGCGTAAAGGTTCGCAGGTCTACATCGAAGGCAAACTGCAAACCCGCGAGTGGGAAAAAGACGGTATCAAGCGTTACACCACTGAAATCGTGGTCGACATGCAAGGCACCATGCAACTGCTGGGCGGCCGTCCACAGCAGGGCGATCAGCAAGGCGGGGGCAATAACTACCAGCAGTCCGCCCCGGCCCCACGTCAGCAGGCGCCACGTCCTCAGCAGTCGGCACCGCAACAGTCGCGTCAGGCTCCGCCTCCACAGCAGGCAGCGCCGCAACCGGCTCCGGATTTCGACAGCTTTGATGACGATATCCCGTTCTGATCCGCAGCTTTTTCAGAACCGTAAACAAAAAAAGCGAAGCCATCTGGCTTCGCTTTTTTGTTGGCGCTGTTAACGGGGCAACGTGGTCACATTGGCCCGTGCCGAGTGCAGTTTCTTGTAGCTATCGATCAACCGCAGGTGCCGGTCGAGCCCCTCCAGTTTCATGCTGGTCGGCGTCAAGCCATAGAAGCGTACGCTGCCGTCCACCGATCCGATCGCTGCATCCGTGCGCTCGGTGCCAAACATCCGGCGGAAATTGGCCTCGTAGTCTTCCAGTTCCAGGTCTTCGTCCAGCTTCATCTCCAGCACCACATTGACCGCCTGGTAGAACAAACCACGCTCAACCGTGTTGTCGTTGTACTGCAGGAACATTTCTACCGCCTCTTTCGCCTCTTCAAATTGCTGCAACGCGAGATAAATCAGCAGCTTCAACTCCAGGATTGTCAGCTGACCCCAAGCCGTATTGTCGTCAAATTCGATGCCGATCAAGCTGGTGATGTCGGTGTAGTCGTCCAGCTCACTTTCCACCAGACGTTCAACCAGCGCTTGCAGTTCGCTTTCCTCCAGGCGATGCAGGTTCAGGATATCGGCGCGGAAGAACAGCGCTTTGTTGGTGTTATCCCAGATCAGGTCATCAGCGGGATAGATTTCCGAATAGTCCGGCACGAGGATGCGGCACGCCTTGGCGCCGATATGCTCGTAGACGGCCATGTACACTTCCTTGCCCATACCTTTGAGAATGCCGAACAAGGTTGCGGCTTCCTCGGCATTCGAGTTTTCACCCTGGCCGGAGAAGTCCCACTCCACGAATTCGTAATCCGATTTGGCACTGAAGAAGCGCCACGACACCACGCCGCTGGAGTCGATAAAGTGCTCGACGAAGTTATTTGGCTCGGTCACCGCATGACCTTCAAAAGTCGGCTGAGGCAGGTCGTTGAGGCCTTCGAAACTGCGGCCCTGCAACAATTCGGTCAGGCTGCGTTCCAGCGCCACTTCCAGGCTCGGGTGCGCGCCGAACGAGGCGAACACACCGCCGGTACGCGGGTTCATCAGCGTGACGCACATCACCGGGAATTCACCGCCCAAGGACGCATCTTTCACCAACACCGGGAACCCTTGCTCTTCCAGCGCCTGAATACCGGCCAGTATCCCGGGATACTTCGCCAGCACATCGGCCGGCACATCCGGCAGTGCAAATTCGCCTTCGATGATTTCGCGTTTTACCGCGCGCTCGAAGATCTCCGACAGGCACTGCACTTGGGCTTCGGCCAGCGTGTTACCGGCACTCATGCCGTTGCTCAGGAACAGGTTCTCGATCAGGTTGGACGGGAAATACACCACCGCGCCGTCCGACTGGCGCACGTACGGCAGCGAGCAGATGCCGCGTTCCTCATTGCCCGAGTTGGTATCGATCAGGTGGGAGCCACGCAGCTCGCCGTCGCGGTTGTAAATCTTCAGGCAGTACTCGTCGAGAATTTCGGCGGGCAGTGCATCTTTACGGCCAGGCTTGAACCAACGTTCGTCCGGATAGTGCACAAACGCCGCATTGGCGATGTCTTCGCCCCAGAACTGGTCGTTGTAGAAGAAGTTGCAGTTCAGACGCTCGATAAACTCGCCCAGCGCCGACGCCAACGCGCCTTCTTTGGTCGCGCCCTTGCCATTGGTGAAACACATCGGCGAGTGCGCGTCGCGGATGTGCAGCGACCATACATTGGGAACGATATTGCGCCACGAAGCGATTTCAATCTTCATGCCCAGGTCAGCCAGAATGGCTGACATATTGGCAATGGTCTGCTCCAGCGGCAGATCTTTGCCCGCGATATAGGTGCCCGCCGCTGAATTGGAAGCAGGCATCAACAACGCCTGGGCGTCGGCGTCGAGGTTTTCCACTTCTTCGATCACAAACTCAGGCCCGGCTTGCACCACTTTTTTCACGGTGCAGCGGTCGATGGAACGCAGGATGCCCTGGCGGTCCTTGTCGGAGATGTCCGCAGGCAGCTCGACCTGAATCTTGAAAATCTGGTTGTAGCGGTTTTCCGGATCAACAATGTTGTTCTGCGACAGGCGGATGTTTTCGGTAGGAATACTGCGAGTGTCGCAGTACAACTTCACGAAATAAGCCGCACACAAAGCCGATGAAGCGAGAAAGTAATCGAACGGACCAGGTGCCGAGCCATCGCCCTTGTAGCGGATAGGCTGATCGGCCACGACTGTGAAGTCATCGAACTTTGCTTCAAGCCGAAGGTTGTCGAGAAAGTTGACCTTGATTTCCATGGGGGATTACCAGAATAACGGGCTAGACGAATTGGCTGCCATTATCCGGCTTTTCAGTCGTAAGTCTTGTCGTTGTCTAGTTTCACCCTAAAGCCCGATACATGGCACCGGGCCGTTTTGTAGGCGAAGGATTGATCAATCAAGGATCAAATGCGGCAAAAACCGGCTTGAATCCTTGGTGATCAAACTGTTGTCTTCCCGCACGCCAATGCCGGCCGCCTGGTCGCCAATCACCCACGAGCCGACCAACGTAAAGCTGTCGCCAAACTTCGGCAACGGGGCGAATTCCTGAAGGATAAACGGCGCGTCGGTGTAGGGGCCGTCCTCTTTCACGATCAGACCGTCGGCAGTTTGCAACTCGATGTTGGCGCCTTCCCGGGAGAAGTACGGCTTGCGCACCCAACCTTTGGGCACCGCTTTGCTTGGATCGGTATCAAGGTGCGCCGCGAGCAGGTTCGGGTGACCTTTGTTGAATTCCCACAGCAGCGGCAGGATGCCTTTGTTGGAGATGATCGATTTCCAGGCTGGCTCGAAAAACTGCGTATCGCTCTGGGCAATCGCCGCGCCGAAGGGTTCGTGGAAGATGAACTCCCAGGCGTGCAGTTTGAACAGGTGTGGAATCCAGCGATCTTCGAGGTCGACGAAACGGCCATCACTGGTGAGGCCAATGTCTTCGAGATCGATGTGGCGTGATTCGATGCCGACCTTTTCCGCGATCAGGCGCAGGTAGTCGGTGGTGCCTTTGTCTTCAAGCGAGTCTTTCATCGAGGCGAAGTAGAACGGTTGCGTGAGCTGCAGTTGAGCAAAGGCCTGATGCAGCTTGGTGTCGATGCTGTTGAACTGGTCGGCATGCTTGGGCAGCAGACCGCGTTCGATGCACTGCTCCAGCCAGCCCCACTGAAACGCCGACGCCTCATACAGGCTGGTCGGCGTGTCGTAGTTGAGTTCCAGCAACTTGGCCGGCCCGGTGCCGTTGTAGGAGAAGTCCATCCGTCCATACAAGTGCGGGTGGCCTTCGAGCCATGAAGTGCGCACCAGGTCGAAGAACGGCGCGGGAATGCTCAGGCGCTCCAACAGTTCCTCGCTCTGCACCACGCGGGCCACCAGGTCCATGCACATGTCATGAAGCTCGGTGGTCGGGTCTTCGAGATCGTTCTCGATCTGTTTGAGCGTGAACTGGTAGTACGCGCTCTCGTCCCAATAGGGTTCGTCGTCGATGGTATGGAACATAAAGCCGAGACTTTCGGCGGTCTGCTTCCAGTCATGACGCTCTGCGCAGAGGATTTTCTTCATGGCTATGTTCCCTTAGCTGCTCGAACCGCCAGAACTCTTGCCCGATCCACCCCAGCCACTGCGTGCGCTGGCCTGGCTGCCGAAGCCGCCGCGGGAGGTGGACGATGCAACGGACACCGGCTTGCTGCGGGTGATGCTGTCGGTGTAACTGCTACTGCTGCCGTACCGCGCCTGATTCGACCGGTTGAAGGTCGAGCCTGACGAGACGCGCTGACTGAGCGTTGAGTTTGAGTAGCTACCGCGATCATCGCGATAGCGGTAGACCGGCTCGGAGTAGTAGCTGTTGCGGTTGTTGCTGAGCATGTTGCCGATCAGCAGCCCGGTCAGCAGGCTGCTGCCGGAGAAGCCCGAGCCCGAGTTTGCGGCGCTGGCTTCCGACGCGGGGAGTCTGGCCTTGGCCGCGTCTACTTCGGCCTGTGTCACCTCGCCATCGGCGCTCAGCTCGAAACCGCCGAGCTTGGGGATGAACTTGCCGGCGGAATCCTGCTGGCACCAGTCGGCGACAAAGTCGGCGTCGCAATCGGCCTGGTTGTCGTACACCGGCGCAATGCTTCGATGCTGGGCCATGGCCTTCATGTAGGCGTCGGAACAGATGTCGACCGGGAGCTTTTCATCCGCGCACTGCTGAACAGACTGGAAGTTGTACTTCTTGTGTATCTCGTAGGTTTTTTCCGTCGGCCCGCAGCCTGAGATCGCCATGGCGACCGACGCGGCCAGCGAGAGCTGAACGTACTTGCTTCGTTTCATCACAATCTCCGTGGCGCGATCAGTTCTGGGAAGGAGTCATGCACGCGGCGTTCAGCATGCCGACGCTGATGGCTACCGCTGCGACATAGATGCCGGCAGCGACTTCACCTTTGCGGATGCGTTCGGAAGTGCCTTTGAGCACCAGGCTGGTCATCAGGAATGCCAGCAACTGGACGAAGGCTGCGATCACCGCCCAGACCACGAAGTCGAGGATGCTGATCGAGTAGGCAATCACATTGCTGGCCGGAATAGCGAAGCCGATGATCGCGCCACCCAGGGCAATTGCAGCCGCAACGTTGCCCGAACGGATCAGTTCGAATTCTTTGTGCGGTGTGATGCGGGTGTAGACGAATTGGAACAGCGCGAACAGCACGGCGGCACCGAGGATGTACAAAACAAACCCGACCACGGCGGCCTTGTTCAGGGAGATGGAGAGCGCTTCAAGCATGGGAATCTTCCTTTTTAAAGAATGTTCAGATCGGTTGTGTACAGCGAAATACCCAGCGAGGTGCTCAGGCTGATGGTGCCTTCTGCGTCTTCCTCCACGGAAAACAGCAACAACTCGCGCCGATCGGTCAGGCCGGTTTCGCGGGCATACAGCATCGAGCGGTGCTCAATGGTGTAGGACTCGTCCGGGTTGACGACGCGCTCGCTGAGCGGGACCAATTCCGTCTGGCCGTTCTCGGTGCCCCACTCGCGGGTGTATTCGATGCCGTTATGGGTGTAGGTCGGCAGCCCGATCAGGCTTTGAGGGCCGGCCAGTCGGCTCAACTCGGCTTCGCTGTTGATGGTCACGTAGCTGAGGTAATTGAACAGAATCACCGACTCGACCTGCCCGGCGACGTCGCCGGTGGTGTGCACTTGCAGCCAGTAGTCTTCGTCGTTCATGTAGTAGCGCGACAGCCAGGTCGACTGCCCGAGATCGACAGTGCCGACGCTCCAGATCTGCTGGGAGGCTACCGGAATGGTCACGGTGGTTTTTTCGTCGAGCAGTAATCTCAGGGTGGTGTCGAACATCACACCTTTACCCTGTGCCAGACCTAGAGGGCCGAGAATCTGCGGACTGTCATTGGCGGTCCACTGCGAGTTCGTCGGGGCCGGGGCCTCAAGCCCCATTAACTGTTTAAACCATCCCATTGGAGATTTCCTTGAGGCGAGTGGAGGCGATGTAGAAGAGTTCGCCGCCCTCAATGCGCGTGGCACTGGGCGGGTTGATCGAAGGTTGTTGCGCACCCTTGGCGCGATAGCCGATGAGGGTTGCGTTGTGGCGTTCTTTCATTTGCGCGTACAGATCGCCGAAGGTCGCCACATAGTTTTGCGGCAGTTTCATCAGGTACTGGGTGGCGCCTTGGCCCACGCACAGTAACTCGTTGATGACCACGGATGAGCCTGGGTCCTGCGACGCGCGCACCAGCATCTCGATGGCCATGCTTGAGGTGCATTCCAGGCTGGGCGCGTAAGAGCTGGCCAGCGCGGCGATTTCGCTTTCATTGAAGTGGGCGACCACATGACCGACAGGTTTCAACTGATTGACCGCCAGCACCGTGGCCAGGGTCAGGTCGTCGGAATGGGTGCGCACCAGAACGCGCTCGGCGCCGGGAACGCCGGCGCGTAATAACAGTGCCGCAGAGGACAGGCTTTCACCTTTGATGTACGCGGCTTTGCCCGGCATGGGGTTTTCTTCAAGGTCGCAATCGCAAATGACGATCAGGTTGTCGTTGGAGGTTTCATCCTGAAGCAACAGCTCAATGACCCGTTCGCTGGACGAACCCGCCCAGCCAATAAGAACCGTATGGCCAACCTTGCCGGTGAAATCGCCTTTGCCCTTCATGCCTTTTCTCCATACATCGATAACGCTGCTGGTGGTTTTGCCGATGGCTGCCGTCAGCAGCGCAATGCCCCCGAGCATGACCCAGGTAGCCACGAAAATGCGTCCCGCCGACGTCTGTGGCGCAAGATCGCCATAGCCGACAGTGAGCGTGGTGGTGAGGTAGAAGTAGGTAAACGTGGCGGGGGTGGTGAGGTGTTGTTCGCCCAGAAGCACCAGGCCAAGCCAGGCCGTGCTCAGGTGTACGCCCAAGGCAATCGCCAGTCCTGCCCAGCCGAATCGGTGGAAGAAGGACGCGGCATACACGCGTAATAAAAGAAAAATCGACATTACGTCCCTGACTCCGTGGGATGACTCGTTCCTGGCAATGCGCAGGCCCGAACCCTGAACGTTCTATTGCCTTTACCGGGCGGCATTAAACCTGTTGCCGGGCGCCGAGAGAAGTACTTTGGCTGCAATAAACCCTGCAAATGCCCCGGCGATATGGCCTTCGAAGGAAATCCCCTGACGCGGCAGGAAGCCAAAGACCAGGCCGCCATACAACAAGGCAACCACACCGGCCGTGATCAAGTTACCCCAGCTGTGCTGGAACCAGGCGCGGGACAGAATGTACGCCCACAGCCCGAATACCCAACCGCTGGCGCCGATGTGTGATCCGGAAAACCCGAATAGCCAGACCAGCAAACCGCCCAGCCCGATGATGATCGCGCTGACGGCCAAGAATCGGTTGAAGCCTTCGACGATGACCAGGGTGCCGAGGATCAAAAAGGGAATCAGGTTGGCGCTCAAGTGCGCGAAAGAGGCGTGGATAAAGGGTGAAGTGATGATGCCGACCAGCCCGTGCAGTGTTCTCGGGACCAGGCCAAATGCAACAAGGCTGTAGCCGGTCACGGCGTTGAGCACTTGCAATGCGACCATGAAGATCGCCACGCCGGCAATTGTCTTGAAACCCTTCACGGCATCCATCCTTGACCTCGACTCGAAAGAAAACTAAACACCGCAATCCATGTGGGAGCGGGCTTGCTCGCGAAAGCGGTGTGTCAGGCAACATTGGTGTCGACTGGCATTCCGTCTTCGCGAGCAAGCCCGCTCCCACAGGTTATGCGCCAGGCATCAGCGCAGGGCCGTGTTACTCAGCCGATTTCTTCTTCAGGCGATCGAGGATCGCGTTGGCGCTGCCCGAATCCGGGGTAATGCCGGCTTCGCGCAGTTTGCGCTCCAGGTCAGTGCCGGTCGAAGCGTCGGCCAGTTCGTCCTGGGCTTCGAGTTCAGCAGCGCGTTGCTGCTGCTTGGCCTGCAGGCGGTTCAGTGTACCGACGGCGGTTTCGAGCTTGCCGTTGGCGCCGCCACTGGCGATCGAAGCGCTGACCTGGGCTTTCTGTACGCTTTCGCGGGCCTTGGCCATGTCCACTTGCTGGCGCAGGCTTTTGATGCGGCTTTCGGCCTTGGTGATGTCTTTGCGCATGTTGTCTGCGTAACCGCCAAATTCGGTGGCCTGCTTTTGCTCGACATCGAGTTCATTGGTCAGGGTCGAAATGGCTTCAGCCACTTCCATCGCCAGGTCTTCACGGTTGGCCTGGATCGCGGCCATGGCCTTGGTTTCCAGGTCCTTGATCTTGGCGTTGTACTCGGCCACGCGGTCAGCCGACAGTTTGTGCTTGGCCATGATGGTGACCAGCTCGCGCTTGGCGTTGGCCAGGGCGCTGTCAGCATCGCGAATTTCCTGGTCGAGGATGCGCAGGGCCTGTTGGTCGACGATGGATTCGCCGACTTCGGTGGCACCGCCACGCAGCGCGGTGAACAATTTGCTCCAGATGGACTGTGTCATTGGATATTCCCTGTTCCTGAAAAATTAATGGAAGAAACGTTCAAAGGCTTCGCTGGCGCGCTGCACATTGTCGACGAGGGTTTTGACCTCGGTCACGACGTTGGTCAGGCTCGAATCGGAGCTGAGCGCGCCGAACATGTTGTAGACGACCTGCCCGTTGGGCATCGACTCGATACCGATCGAGGACAACGGGAACAACTCACGGCTGCGCAGGACGGCATCGTTGAAGGCCGGTACGTCCTTGATCGTCTCGACGTCCACCAGCACGGTGTCGACGATGATCTGCTCGCCCACGACTGCGATGTAAATTGGCAAGCCACCGAAGTCGTTCATTTCCAGCTTGATGCTCGACTCGGAGCCCTGGACGAGGGACAGAGTGATGTCGTTCGAAACCACTTCATCAAGGGCCTGGAAGGCGCTGAAGAGGCGGTCGATGTTCCAGTTAGTACCTGCGCTCATGTAATTCTCCGACATGAATGAGCCAGCCAGAATCGGTTGGCGTAGCTGTTTCTCCATCTGCTTGAGCAGGCTTCGGTTTTCGGGAAGCACCCAAGTCTCGTGTTTCACATAACCGGCAGCACCCAGGCCCGCACGCATCTGCTTCATATAAAAGCTCGACGGTTTTTTCGCGGACGGTTTCGAGCGCTCTCCCTTGCGGCTCGCTGTATCGGTAACAGACTCGGCAGGCGGACCTGATGGAGAGCGGCTTTTCATACTGGTGACTCCGTTGTGAAAATCTCACGCGTGAGAAACACTACAGTGATTTTTTGCACCTCTCAATAGCTCACGCGTGAGTTTTTTTGATGAACCAAAACGCAAAGGCCCGCAGCGCGAGAACGCTGCGGGCCTTTTGTTTTTCGAGTTGTTTCAGAGGGGCGCGTTAGTGGCTGGCGGCGATGAATTCGTCAGCGGAGACCACGCTGGCATAGGCGAAACCCAGAGACGACATAAAAGCGGCGTGAACATGAGCCGCTGGAACCGTAAAGCCATTGAACTCCAGGTCGCGGGTGGCGCAGGCGTCGTGAATCACCGTCACGGTGTAGCCAAGGTCGGCGGCTGCACGAGTAACGCCATCGACGCACATGTGGCTCATGCTGCCGACGATCACCAGGTTCTCGATGCCTTGCTCATCAAGGATGGCTTCCAGATCGGTTTCGCGGAACGAATTGACGAAGTGCTTGAGCACCACCGGCTCGTCGGTGCGGTTGAGGACTTTGGGGTGCAGCTTCGCGCCTTCGGAGCCCGGGGTGAAGAACGGCGCGTCGTCGGAGGTGAACTCGTGGCGGATGTGCACCACCGAATCACCGGCATCGCGGAAGGCCTGAATGATCCGGGCGGCGTTGTCCGCCGCAGCGTCGGCACCGACCAGAGGCCACTTGCCGTGGGGGAAGTAGTCGTTCTGGATATCGACTACGATGAGCGCTTGCTTGGCCATGGGTGTTTCCTCGAAGTGTGTGTGGGCGTGGAATGAAGTATTGGCGCTCACCGACTCTCCGAGGATTGGCCGCACCGACAATAGAAGGGGAAAACTGACAATGGGCGTAGAAAGGGCAGTCGCCGAACTGGGCGTGCTGATCTATCCCGGCGCGCAGATGGCGGCGGTGCATGGGTTGACGGACCTGTTCGGGGTCGCCAACCGGATCGCCGCCGAGCATCAGGCGGCGCAGTTGCCGGTGCTGCGAGTCAGTCATTGGCGGGTCGAAGGCGATCAGGCGCCCGAGCGGGTGTATGACAGCCATCCCGGCCCGGACAAGACGTTGGTGGCGGTGATGATCCCGCCATCGATTGGCGGGTTTTCCGAGAGTCAGGCACCCCAAGGGCTGATCCGCTGGATTCGTCAGCAACATGCGCAAGGGGCAACGCTGGGCGGCGTTTGCGTGGGCTCGATCCTGCTGGCCGAAAGTGGCCTGCTCGACGGGCGCAGCGCCACGACCCATTGGACCTCGGCTAAAACCTTCGCCGAACGCTACCCGGCGATCAAGCTCAAGGCCGATACGCCCATCGTCGATGACGGTGACCTGATCACCACCGCTGGGCTGATGGCCTGGTCCGAGTTGGGTCTGCGTATGGTCGACCGCTTGCTCGGGCCAAGCATCGCCGCCAGCACCGCGCGGTTTCTGGTGGTGGAGCACAGCGACAGTGCCAGCCAATGCGGCAGTAACTTTGCGCCGATTCTCAGCCATGGCGATGCGTCGATTCTCAAGGTCCAGCATTGGCTGCAAAGCACCGGTGCGACCGATGTGTCGCTGACGGCGATGGCCGAGCGGGCCGGGCTGGAAGAGCGCACCTTCCTGCGTCGATTCCGTGCGGCGACCGGGTTGAAGCCCACCGAGTATTGCCAGCACCTGCGGGTCGGCAAGGCCCGGGAAATGCTCGAATTCACCAACGGCACCATCGACCACATCGCCTGGACGGTGGGCTATCAGGACCCGAGCGCGTTTCGCGCCACGTTCAAGAAAATCACCGGGCTGGCGCCGAGTGATTATCGGGCTCGGTTTGGGGTGACACCGCCTGTCGCTGTGGCCCGGTAGCAAACATCAGCGCAGATCAAACTGTGGGAGCGGGCTTGCTCGCGAAGGCGTCGTGTCAGTCAATATAAATGTTGCCTGACACATCGCCTTCGCGAGCAAGTCGAATCGTCGTACCGCCGCTCCCACATTGGATTTGTGTAAGGCTCCGGTCGTGCAAAATGCCGGAGTCTTGAAGGCCTTCGTGCAGAATCAAACAGGCTCAACGCCATCACCGTTTGAGCAAGCGACTGATTTGAAAGCCGTTTGCCCTCAGCCACCGTTGGCCTGATCTCTGCACCCCTCCAGTTACATTCATCAAGCGCAGATTGAGGGGGACGCATGACCCCAACAAATCGCAAAAAACTGGTCGTTGCCCATTCCGTGCGACCGCAAGCCCCGTTGCACGAAGTCGAAACCAATCGTGCGCTGGCCCGTTGGCTGGCGCAGATCCTCGGGCTCAAGTACGGCGGCAGCTACGACCTCGAACTCCACAGTGGTCGTGATCTTTACCTGCTACCAACCCAGACGCTGGTGGGCGCGGCGGCCGCTCGGCAATTGGGCGTCAAAGGACCCGAAGATTTGTGGGGCGGCTACGTCGACCATGACTTCATCTGCACCAAAGCCATCAGCCACGGTTTGCTCAATAGGTTGGCTCATGCGCCGCAAGGCTGGTCGCCGCTGTTTTCCGAGCGGGTGCGCAGTGTCGTGCTCGATGGTCTCAGCGTATTTTCCCTTGAGGACGCCCGGCCGGCGGCGGAGCACTTGCTCTACAGCGGGCCGATCCGCCTCAAGCCGATTCACGCCTGCGCCGGGCGTGGTCAGGAAGTGATCAAGAGCCTCGACCAGTTCGACGCCATCCTCGCCCGGCCCGACGCCGAACAGCTCTTCACCGAAGGCGTAGTGTTGGAGCAGGATCTGCAAAAGGTCGTCACCCACAGCGTCGGCCAGGCGTTCATCGGCGATAAAGTGTTGAGCTACTGCGGTGATCAATACTTGACCGAGGACAGTCAGGGCGAGCAGGTCTATGGTGGTTCCAACCTGCTGGTGGTGCAGGGCTACTACGCAGACTTACTGAAACTGGAATTGCCCGACGATGTGCGGTTGGCGATCCAGCAAGCCCAGGTGTTCGACAGTGCCGCCGACGAGGCCTATCCCGGTTTCTACGCCTCGCGACGCAACTACGACATCGCCCAAGGCCTGGACAGTAACGGCAAGCAGCGCAGCGGCGTGCTCGAACAATCCTGGCGCATGGGCGGTGCCAGCAGCGCCGAAGTCGCGGCGTTGCAGAGTTTCGTCAACGACCCTGGGATGCCCGCGATTTGCGTGTCTTCGGTGGAGACCTACATCGACCAGCCGCTGCCGGCGGACGCCATCGAGGTGTATCGCGGCCCGGCGGAAAACGGCGACTTTCTTCTCAAGTACGTAACGGTTAAATCCTATGACGGCTAGAAGCGAAACCATTGGAATCGACATTGACGGCGAACAAATGGTCGGGCACGTGCTCAGTCCCAAATCGAAAGTCCCGGGCGTGCTGTTTGTGCACGGCTGGGGCGGCAGTCAGGAGCGGGACCTGGAGCGGGCTAAAGGCATCGCCGGTTTGGGTTGTGTCTGTTTGACCTTCGACCTGCGCGGGCATACCGGTGGCACTGGCATTTCGTTGTCGAAAGTGACCCGCGATGACAACCTACGTGACCTGCTGGCAGCCTATGACCGCTTGCTCGCACACCCGGCCCTCGACACCTCGGCGATTGCGGTGGTGGGCACCAGTTACGGTGGTTATCTGGCGGCGATTCTCACCTCGTTGCGCCCGGTGCGCTGGCTGGCGCTGCGGGTGCCGGCGCTGTATCGCGACGAACAATGGCACACGCCCAAGCGCGATCTGGATAAGGTGGATTTGCTCGATTACCGCAGCACGCTGGTGCACGCCGACAACAATCGGGCGCTGCATGCCTGCGCGGCGTTTACCGGGGATGTGTTGTTGGTGGAATCGGAGACCGACGACCACATCCCTCACGCGACCATCATGAGTTATCGGGCGGCGTGCCAGCAGACTCATTCGCTGACTCACCGCATCATCGACGGCGCCGATCACGCCCTCAGCGACCCCATTTCGCAACAGGCCTACACCTCGATCCTGGTGGACTGGATTACGGAAATGGTGGTGGGTGAGCGGTTGAGCATTATTCAATCCAGTTGAATGTGTGGTGGTCTCACGATCATTCGCGAGCAAGCCCGCTCCCACATTAGACCGCGATCAAATGTGGGAGCGGGCTTGCTCGCGAAGGCGGCATTCGCTTCACCACACGTCTCAAGAAGGCTTCTTCTCAATCCGCAACGCCTTCGCCTTGGCCTCCACCACCAAATACATCACCAGCGTAATCAACAACGGCAAAATGAAATAAATCGCCCGATAAGCCAGCAACCCCGCCACCAGGCTCCCGCGCGATGCCTCATGTTGCAGCAGCGCCACAAACACCGCCTCCAGCACCCCAAGCCCCGCCGGAATGTGCGTAATGACCCCGGCAATCGCACTGATCAACAACACCCCCAGCACCAGCGGATAGTCGAGCTTGCTCGGCAGCAGAGTGAAAATCACCGCCGCCATCAACGACCAGTTCAGCGCCCCAAGCGCCAGTTGCAGCACCGCCATGCGCAGCGACGGCAGATTAATTTCCACCCCGCGAATCGCCCATTCCCGCCGCTTGGAAAACTGGCACGCCGCCAGATACCCCGCGCTCACCACCAACAATAAAACCCCGACGCCTTGCAACGCATCACTGCTCAACTTCCAGCCCGGCGGCATTCGCACCAGACCGCTGCTGAACACTGCGCCGGCAATCACCATGTAGCCAAACCAATTGGTCGCCAGGCTCAAGCCGAGGATTTTCGCGATGTTGCCTTTGCTCACCCCGAGCCGCGAATACAGTCGATAACGCATGGCGATGCCGCCGACCCAGGCACTCAGGTTGAGGTTGAAGGCGTAGCTGATGATCCCCACCGGCAAGATCTGTTTCCAGGTCAGGTCCTGGCGAATGTAGGTGCGGCCGATCAGATCGAAACAGGCGTAAACCAGAAAGCTCAACAGCGTCAGCCCTGAGGCGATGATCAGCGTGCGCACCTTGAAATCGGCCAGGGTGTCGAACACTTCGTTCCATTCGATACGCTGGGCGAGCATCGTGAACAGCACGATCAGCGCGAGGAAAAACAGCACCGTCAGCGGCGTTTTCCAGCGACTCCAACGGGACTTGTTTTGGCGCTCGGCGTGGGCGGCGGCGTGCGCTTCAGCGCGGCTCATGGCTGTCGCTCCCGGCCCGATGGATGAAGGGTTTCAAGCGTGGCTTGTGCGCCGGCAGCCACCCGGCCCATGCCGGAAAATGTCGCAGGAAGTGAAACACCAGAAAACCGACGGTCATGTGCCAGACCCGCCCGCGCGGGGCGCTGTCCGGGGATATGGCTTTGCAGTGGTTATTACTCAAATCTTCAAGGCGCTTGAACAGTTCGCGGTTGAACGCGCGATCGCGGATCAACACATTGGCTTCCAGGTTCATCGACAGGCTCAACGGGTCGAGGTTGCTCGAACCAACCGTGCTCCAGTCCTCGTCCACCAGTGCGACTTTGCC
Organism: Pseudomonas sp. 10S4; assembly: GCF_034344865.1. NCBI lineage: Bacteria > Pseudomonadati > Pseudomonadota > Gammaproteobacteria > Pseudomonadales > Pseudomonadaceae > Pseudomonas > Pseudomonas sp. 10S4. The sequence goes on along the minus strand of NZ_CP133774.1, from coordinate 1,008,550 downwards.
GTGCAACGGGCGGTCGCCATATTCGTGAATCTGCACGCCGGCCTTGAGCAAATAGTCGTAGGTCATGTGCGCGGCAATCTTCGCCACCAGCATGTCTGGCTGACCTTGCAGAATCAGCCGCACATCGACGCCACGGCGCGCGGCATTGCGGATCTCGCGCAGCAGACGAAAACCGGGAAAGAAGTAGGCGTTGGCGATCACGACGCGGCGCTGAGCACTGCGCAACACTTGCCGATAAACCTCCTCGATGTCGGTGCGATGGTCACCGTTGTCGCGGTAGACCAGCCGAACCTGACCGTCATGGTCGTTGAATGCCAGTTCCGCACGTCGTTGCTTGCGCCGTTGCCACCAATACTTGGCCCGGGCCGGGCGACCACTTTGCAGCAGCGCGAAGTGATGAATGTCCGCCACCGCCGGGCCTTGTACTTCAACGGCAAAATCCTGCTTGGCCTCGGGGCCGAAATCGGCCAAATGGTCGGCGGAAAAGTTGATCCCGCCAAGGAACGCAATCGTGCCGTCGACCACCACAATCTTGCGGTGCAAGCGCCGGAACCAATTGGTGCGGATGCCCAGATGCTTGGGCGCCGGGTCGAACATCTGGATATGCACGCCGGCCTTGTTCAGGTCGGCGAGGAACCCCGTGCTCAACTCGCCGCAACCAAAGCCGTCGAGGCTGACGGTGGTGCGCACGCCACGCCCGGCCGCTTCAATCAGAATCTGCTGAAGCTCATTGCCGACCTTGTCCTCGAACAGAATGAAGGTCTCCAGCAGGATTTCAGTCTGGGCCTGGCGCAACGCCTCAAACACTCGTGGAAAGTACGCCTCACCATTTTCCAGCAGTTCGACCCGGTTGTTCCCGTGCCAGCCGTAGACAACGTCGACCGCCGCCGGCTCGCCCCGCGGCGGCGCGGAAATCTGTTCCGCAGTGGCTTTTTCCATCGAGGGATTGTTCATAGCTCGATCTCCACCGACAGCGGGGCATGGTCGGAAAGATGTGACCAGGGCCGCGCCGCCAGCACTTGCGGACGGCTGGCCTTGAGGTTGCGCACGTAGATGCGGTCCAGGCGCAATACCGGCCAGCGCGCCGGAAAACTGCGGGCCGGTTTGCCCTGGTGTTCGGCGAAGACTTCGCGCAAGCCACAGAGTTTGAGCACGGTATCGGCCCGTTGGCGCCAGTCATTGAAGTCGCCCGCGACGATCACCGGCGCATCGCCTGGCAGCTCTGCGATGCGCCGGGCCAGCAGCTTCAGTTGCTCCGTGCGGTGCGCTTCATGCAGCCCGAGGTGCACACAAATGGCGTGTACTTCCTGGCCGTCACCGGGCAGGCGCAGCACGCAATGCAGCAAGCCACGGTTTTCGTGACCGCTGATGGACACGTCGAGGTTGTCGTGGCGGATGATCTGGAATTTCGACAGCAACGCATTGCCGTGATCGCCCGCCGGGTACACCGCGTTGCGGCCATAGGCGAACTGCGGCCACAGCGTGTCGGCGAGGAATTCGTATTGCGGCATCATCGGCCAGTTGCTGTAGCGCCGGGGATGCTGTTCGTGGGTGCCGTGGACTTCCTGCAAAAACACCACGTCGGCGGACACACTGCGCACCGCTTCACGCAGCTCGGGCAGGATGAAGCGCCGGTTGAGCGCGGTGAAGCCCTTGTGAGTGTTGACCGTCAGCACGGTAAACCGGCGTACGGTAGCGATGATGGATTGCTGCTCGTCGGTGACGCCGACCGGTTCGGAAATGCTCATGGCAGCACTCCTTCGGCAGCAGGTTCGCCGGGGCGGGTGGCGAGGTCTTTGTCGAGATGGAAACGCTCCAGCAGGCTGCGGGCGTCGAAGGGCGCGCGGACTTTGATGTCGTTATCGAAGTAGCAGAACACTTCCCGGGATTTGCGCGCCTTGGGCTTTTGTCTTGGCGCGATCAAGTGTGGGTCGCTCGGTTGCTGGCCGTGATTCCAGGCGTCGATCCGGTCGCCCCAATGTTTCAGCGCCTGGGGCGTGTAGCCGCTGGCGTAGAGCTCTTCGGCACCGTGCAGCCGCAGGTAGACGAAATCGCTGGTGAGGTCTTCGCGGTACGGCCATTTGCCGGCGGTGTCGGCGATCACCAGGGCAGCGTTGTAGCGCTTGAGCAGGCGAATGAAGGCCGGGTCGACGAAGCTCTCGTTGCGAATTTCCACGGCGTGGCGCAGCGGCTTTTTCCCGTGGGCCTTCAGGCTGGCGTGGCCGTGCAAGTGCGAATCATGCTGACGGGCGAGGGTGGCGGCCTGCTCGGTGTTGTGGGGCAGTTGTTCGAGGAAATGTTCAAACAACTCGGCGTCGAATTTGAAACTGGGCGGGAATTGCCAGAGGATCGGGCCGAGTTTTTCCTTGAGCTCCAGCACCCCGGAGGCGAAGAAATTCGCCAGGGGTTTATGGATGTCCCGCAGGCGTTTGATGTGAGTGATAAAACGCGGGGCCTTGACGCTGAAGACGAAGCCCGGCGGGGTTTCGCTGTACCACAGGGCATAACGTTCGGGCCGTTGCAGGGCGTAGAACGATCCATTGATTTCGATGCTGTTGACGGCCCGCGAGGCGAATTGCAATTCGCGCTTTTGGGTCAACCCCTTCGGGTAGAAGCCCCCGCGCCACGGTGTGTAGCGCCAGCCTGAAATTCCGATATGAATCGCCGCCATGTGCCCTCCCGTCGAATGACCCTCTTACTGCCGTTGTCTTTGGATGACTGCCGGGCAAACCAGAAAGTTTCGACGGGACTACGGACGGTAAACACTTGGAGGATCACCCTCGATCAACTGTGGGAGCGGGCTTGCTCGCGAAAGCAGTGTGTCAGGCAACATTAATGCTGACTGATCCAGCGTATTCGCGAGCAAGCGCGCTCCCACAGGGTTTAGTGACCGACGACGATGCGCGTTGTGCTTTCGGCGTAGACCGGACCCAGGCGATCAAGACGCCCACTCCACATCGTCAACGCCAGGGCCACCAACACCACCAGCCCACCAATCCACGCGGTGTGAATCAGCCCCATATTCGCGACGATCAAACCACCACCCCACGCTCCCCCGGCAATCCCGAGGTTGAACGCTGCGATGTTCAGCCCGGAAGCCACGTCCACCGCATGCGGGGTGTGATGCTCGGCCTGACGCACCACATACACCTGCAACCCCGGCACGTTGCCGAACGCGACCGCGCCCCAGACCAGCACGGTAGCGAGCGCCAGCCATGGATTGCCGGCAGTGAAGGTCAACACAAACAACACCGCAGCGAGCAGGGCGAAGATGATTTTCAGGGCGCTGATCGGCCCACGTTTGTCCGCCAGTTTGCCGCCCCAGATGTTACCGACCGCCACCGAGATGCCGTACACCAGCAATACCAGGCTGACGGTGCTGGCGCTGAAACCGGAGATGTCTTGAAGAATCGGTGCCAGGAAGGTGAAGGCAATGAACGAGCCGCCGTAACCGACCGCGGTCATGGCGTACACCAACAACAGGCGTGGCTGTTTGAGCACCTGCAATTGCTGCAACAGCGAGGCGGGTTTGCTATGGGCGATGTTTTTCGGCACGTAGATCAGGCTGCCGATAAACGCGATCACACCCAACGCCGACACGGCGAGGAAGGTTTCACGCCAGCCGAAATGTTGACCGATGAAGGTCCCCAAAGGCACGCCAGTGACCAGCGCCACGGTCAGGCCGGTGAACATGATGGCGATCGCGCTGGCGGCTTTTTCTTTCGGCACCAGGCTGGTGGCGATGGTCGAGCCAATCGAGAAAAACACCCCGTGGGCCAGGCCGGTGACGATCCGCGCGATGATCAGCGATTCGTAGCTCGGCGCTTTCCAAGCCAGCAGGTTGCCGAGGGTGAACAGCACCATCAGCGACAACAGCAGCAATTTGCGTGGGACTTTGCCGGTGAGGGCGGTCAGCACCGGGGCGCCGATGGCGACACCCAGGGCGTAGAGGCTGACCAACAGGCCGGCGGACGGCAGGCTGACACCGAGGTCGGCGCCGATGGTAGGTAACAGGCCAACGATGACGAACTCGGTCGTCCCGATGGCAAAGGCGCTGAGGGTCAGCGCGAGCAAGGCAATGGGCATGACTGCAACTCCGGTGGGTGATTGATGGAGCGCAGTGTCGGGGTTTGGGTTGTGCGGAAAAATACAGGGGTAGGCATTTGATATTTGCCTGGTGCGCAAAGATCGACCAGGCAACACAGACCCTGTGGGAGCGGGCTTGCTCGCGAAAGCGTTGGGTCAGTCAGCATCAATGTTGAATGAATGACCGCTTTCGCGAGCAAGCCCGCTCCCACATGGAAACTGCGGTGACTGCTATCTCGCGGTCAAAACCGAACTTGCCCGCCATTTCCCGATCAGTTCCTTACAGACCCTTTTCAAGGAGCTCCGCGTTTTGTTCAAGATCAAGACCGCGATACTGCTGGGGGCGCTGCTGATTCTGGGCAGCGGCGAGCTCGAAGCCGTCACGCTGCCGGGCATTCCCGCTGCTGCTACCGCACAAGCACCGGCCAAGCCTGAGCCGCTGGTCCAGGGCGGCCTGCTCGGGGCCATCAGTTCCAGTATCGACGACGTGCAGGACAAACTCGACCTCAACGAAAACCTGGTGGACGCCTGGCGCCTGCGTGCCGATCGGGCGGCCGATGAAGTCGACAAACTGGTCAACCAGCCCTCGACGCGTTCCGGCTGGAGTGTGGCCGGCGATTTCCTGATGCTGTCCGGTGTCTGGCTCGGCACCTTTGCCTTGCTCACGGTCCTCGGCGGCCTCGCGGCCAAGCGTCTGGTCCAGGGCCACTGGCTGCGCACCCGCCAACGCAGCCAGGACTTGCTCGGCTATTTGATGCCATACACGCTGCCGGCGATCGCCAGCCTGCCACTGACCCTTTATGTCAGCCACTTCCTGCCTGCCTCGGCCGGCCGAGCACTGGCGCTGTGTTTTGCCTACGCCACCAGCAGCGGCATTTTCTCGACCTCGATGCTGCTCTGCGTGATCGTCATGTTCAACACCGGCCACAAGCGCCCAGCGGTGCAGATCATTCGTGACTACGGCCCCAAACCACTGTTCCTGATCGGCTTCCTCGCAGCGCTTAGCGATGCCTTGACCAGTCCGCAGATCGCCCGGCAACTGGGTGGCAATATCACCAGCAGCGTCGCAGTGTTTACCGGGTTGTTTGCCTCGATCATCTTCGGTTATCTGGTCATCCGTCTAAGACGCCCGGTGGCGCATCTGATTCGCAACCGCCCATTGGCCCAACGGCTCAAACAACCGTCTCTGCAAGAATCCCTGCGGATCTTTTCCGGGCTCTGGTACTGGCCGATTCTGTTGATGGTGATGGTCTCGGCGATCAACCTGATCGGCGTCGGCGAGGACAATCAAAAAGTCCTGCGCTGTGCGTTGTTCACCACGATATTGCTGATTGCCACGGTGTTCCTGAGCACGATTTTCCAGCACCTGTTCAAATCCCGGAAAGTCGAAAAAATCCAGCGCAGCAGCGCCTACAAGGAACGCTTTCTCAGCTTGCTGCACGCGCTGCTGCGGATCGTCATGGCGGTAGCGTTCATCGAGATTCTTGGGCGAATCTGGGGCGTGTCGCTGTTCGAATTCGCAGAGGAAAATTCCATAGGCCGGGCAATCAGTAATTCGCTGAGCAGCATCGGTCTGATCTTCCTGGTGACTTGGCTGCTGTGGGTGGTAATGGACACGGCGATTCAGGAAGCGTTGAAACCACCGGTCAGCAAACGCGCGGCGCGCCAACCGAGTACGCGGGTAAAAACCATCCTGCCGCTGCTGCGCAACGCGGTCAAAATCATCCTGGTGGTGATCTGTGCGATCACCACCATGGCCAATCTGGGGATCAACGTCGCACCCCTGCTGGCCGGTGCCGGTGTGGTCGGTTTGGCCATCGGTTTCGGCTCGCAGCAACTGGTCCAGGACGTGATCACCGGGTTGTTCATCATCATCGAAGACACGCTGTCGATCGGCGATTGGGTGGTACTCGACTCCGGCCACGCCGGCACCGTCGAAGGCCTGACCATCCGCACCTTGCGCCTACGGGACGGCAAGGGTTTTGTGCACTCGGTACCGTTCGGCCAGATCAAGGCTGTGACCAACCAATCGCGGCAGTTTGCCTATGCGTTTTTCTCGGTGCAGTTCACCTACGACACTGACGTGGACAAGGCCATTGAGCTGATCCGCGAAGCGGGGGATTCGATCCGTGACGACGCGTTTCTCAAGTACAACCTGCAAGGGCCGCTCGATGTGTTTGGCGTCGATAAGATGGACCTTAACGGCGTGGTGCTGACGGCGCAGTTCCGCACCGTTTCGGGCGGGCAATATGCGGTGAGCCGGGCGTTTAACCAGCGGCTGAAAAAGCTTGTGGATAACAGCCCGTGGGTGCATTTCGCGCAGACTTATCCACAGCAGGTTTTTATTCCGAAGCGTGGGATGGATGAAGTGGAAGAAGAGGGGCCGGCGCCGGACAATTCGCCGGTGTTGTTGCCGGATCAGCCTCGTACTCAATGATGTGGGTTGGTGCTGATGGCCCCTTCGCGAGCAAGCCCGCTCCCACAGTGGATCGATGTCGGACCGAAGCTTTGTAACCGACACACATCCCCTGTGGGAGCGGGCTTGCTCGCGAAGAGGCCTGCCCAGCCAACCTCAATGTCGGATGAGTTTGCTATGTAATTCGGCAGATGCCTGCTGCTCCAGCTCCAACCAAAAACCTGCTTGCCGGCAATCTCCGCTGCCACCGGCAACCCATCTCGATACACCAACCGATTACTCGCCAGCGCCGGCACTTTCACTCCCGGCAGCAACGTCCCTGCAAGGTTCAACGGATCAACCCCGCACACCGCTATCAAACTCCCGTCATGGGGCCGACGCCGAACTTCGCGCAACAACGGAATCGCCTCGGGCAATGCAAACTGTTCCCCCGCCAAACCACTGACAAACCGCCCGCCACGAATCTCCCCGCGAGCTTCCAGCCGATGGAAGGTGCGCAGCAATTCGCGCCAGCTCGGCAACCAGTCCGCCTCACGCTCAAGCAAGCGCCAGAACACCACGCCGTAGCGCCGGAGCAAGGTCATGGCGATATGTTCCAGCGTATCGGCGGGTGTCGGCGCCGGGCGTTTGTTATCCACAACCGGCGCCGGCGGCCCGCGTCGCAACAAGGCCCAGCGCCCGGCATCGTCCATGCCGCCGACAAACGCTCCGCGCCCACGTCGGCTGCTGCGTTGCTGGCGTTTGCTCGCGGGGGTGATCAGTGCCCGCAGCCCGGCGAAGCTGTCGGCATTCACCAATCCGGCGCCCACCAGTTCCTGCAAGGCGATTTCCAGCTCGGTGCGCAGCAGGTGCGCTTCATGAATCAGCTCATCGAAAAACAATGCGCCGTGCTGGCTCAGCGCCTCGAAGACCTTTTGCGTTTTGGGTGATAACTCGCTGATCGGCGTCTGTTCGGTCAGCCCGCTCCACAACCCGACCTGACTGCGCGGCAACAGCAGAATCGGCGTACTGCGCAGCGCCGTGCTGGCGCTCTTGTTGCGGGCGGTCAGGCGTGTCCACACCAGTTTGCCGCTGCGGCACAGGTCATCCAGCCAACTCGCCGAATAGTCCTTGAGCCGCGCCGGCAGAATGTCGCTGTCCCAGGCTGAAGCGGCAGCGGGGTAGCCTTCGAATTGACCAATGATCGCCGGCAACACTGCATTGCCCTGACCTTGTGTAGCGCTGGACAAATGCTGCCAGTCGAACAGAAATCGCATGAAATCCTGCAACGCCACCGGCTCGATTTCCCGGCGCAGCCGCTTGACCGTGTAGCGATGAATCCGCGCCAGCAGATGCCGTTCGCACCATTCCTCAATGTCGGCGCCGGGGCTGAATTGCCCGCGCAGCACATAGCCTTCGCGCTCCAGTTGCGCCAGGGCTTGAGTGACCTGAGTCGCCGGTAAGCCCAGCGGTTCGGCAATCGCGTTCAGCGGTAACGGCCCAAACGCACTGAGCCGCGCACGGATCACTTCCAGCACCGCTTCATCGGTTTCCCAGACTTCATCGAAACCGGGCAACGCTTCCAGCGGCGGCAGCAAAATCGCCTGTGGATAAATCGCCCGCAGGCAGGTCAACCGCTCCAGCGCCAACCACAACGATTGCCCGGCATTGATCTGCAAACGGCTGGCGCGGCCACTGTCGGCCAGGGCATTCAGCCAATCGAGCCAATGAGGGTTGGCTTTAGCTTCGGCATCGCTGATGCACGCCAGGCTCATCAACGCCTCATGCATTTCATCGATGCCAGTGGGCGCTGGCCAGGCTTCATCGCGTACGGCTTGAATCGCTTCGGCATCCAGTGCGCCGAGGTCATCGGTGGATTGCGGGTCGCTCCAGCGCCGGTTGAGCACCGCTTGGGTGCGGCGTTCCTCCAGCGGCGCATCGTCGAGAAAGGTGTAGGGTCGGGCGCTGAGAATTTCTGCCGCTAGCGGCGAGGGCGCCGGCAAATCGCGGCTGATCAGGCGGATTTCGCCCCGTTCCATACGCCGTAACAGTGTCAGCCAGCCTGCGTCCATGGCTTCGTGCAGGCAATCGTCGAGGGTTTGTTCCACCAGCGGATGGTCGGGAATCTCCCGTTCGCCCGCAAGATTTTCGACGCAAGCGATCTGATCGGGAAACACGTTGGCGATCAGGTCTTCGCTTTTCATCCGCTGGATCTGCGGCGGGACTTTGCGTCCGCCGCTATAACGCGGCAGCGCCAACGCCACCCCGGCATTCCAGCGCCAGCGCACGCCGAACAACGGCGCCTCGAGCACCGCTTGAATCAGGAGGTGCTCGGCGCTGTTGCTGTGCAGGTAGCGCCAGACGTCATCAAGTTCAAAGCTGTGGCTGGTGGACAGCGACAGGACGATGGCGTCTTCACTGGCGGCAGCCTGCAATTCAAAGTTGAAGGTGCGGCAAAAACGCTTGCGCAGGGCCAGGCCCCAGGCGCGGTTGATTCGGCTGCCAAACGGGGTGTGGATGATCAGTTGGGTGCCGCCGGACTCGTCGAAAAACCGCTCCATCAGCAGCGTGTCCTGAGACGGCAGGGCGCCCAACGTCAGGCGTGCGCGAGCGAGGTAATCCACCAGTTGATCGGCGCTGGCCAGGTTCAGGCCGAGGATTTCGGTCAGCCAGTCGAGCGCTGGTTGCAAATTGCCGGGGGTGGCGCCGAGCAGTTCATCGAGTTGCGCTTGCAGGCGCGCCACGGCAAACGACAACTCCGCGCTGCGCCCCGGCGCTTCTCCGAGCCAGAACGGAATCGTCGGCGGCTGGCCTTGGGCGTCTTCGACCCGGACCTTGCCGGTTTCCACCCGCAGGATTCGATAGGACGTGTTGCCGAGTTGGAAGACGTCGCCGGCGATACTTTCCACCGCGAAGTCTTCGTTGACACTGCCGATGTTCAGCCCTTGGGGCTCCAGCAGCACGCTGTAGTCGGCGTTGTCCGGAATCGTCCCGCCACTGGTGACGGCGGTCAGTTTGGCGCCACGGCGACCGCGCAGGGTGCGGCTCACGGCGTCGCGATGCAGATAAGCGCTACGGATGCCCTGGCGACCGTTGTAGCCCTCGGCAAGCATCTGCAGCAGCGCTTGATAGTGTTTTTCGTCGAGGTTGGCGTAGGGCGAGGCATGGCGGAACATTTCCAGCAGCGGCTGCTCCTGCCATTCCTGGCAACTGACCTCGGCGATGATCTGCTGCGCCAGCACGTCCAGCGGCGCCACGGGGATCAGCAACGTGTCGAGTTCGCCCCGGCGCGCTGCCGTCGAGCAGCGCGGCGCACGCGATCAAGTCATCGCGGGTAGTGGCGAACAACCGGCCCTTGGGCGTGCCGCCGACCTGGTGCCCGGATCGACCGACCCGTTGCAGAAAGCCTGCAATCGAACGCGGCGAGGCGATCTGACAGACCAGATCGACATCGCCGATATCAATCCCCAACTCCAACGAGGCCGTGGCGATCAGCACTTGCAGCTCGCCGCGTTTGAGCCGTTGTTCGGCGTCGAGGCGAAACTCCTTGGCCAGGCTGCCGTGGTGCGCGGCCACGGCGTCCTTGCCCAAACGTTCGCTCAAGTGCCGGCTCAGGCGTTCGGCCAGGCGCCGGGTGTTGACGAAAATCAGCGTGGTGCGGTGTTCACGAGCGAGGGTGGCGAGACGGTCGTAAACCAATTCCCAAACATCGTTGGCCATCACTGCCGAGAGCGGCACTGGCGGCACTTCGATGCCCAGGTCCCTTGGGCGGGCGTGGCCGATGTCGATGATTTCGCAGGGCCGGTCGCGGCCGACGAGAAAGCGCGAGACCGCTTCGATGGGTTTTTGCGTGGCAGACAGGCCGATACGCATCAGTGGTTGCGGGCAGAGCGCCTGCAAGCGCTCCAGGCTCAGCGCCAAGTGGCTGCCGCGTTTACTCGCGGCGATGGCGTGGATTTCGTCGACGATGACCGTGCGCGTGGTGCCGAGCATTTTTCGGCCGGAATCGGAACCGAGCAGCACGTAAAGGGATTCCGGGGTGGTCACCAGAATGTGCGGCGCGGTCTTGCGCATCGCCGAGCGATCTTTTTGCGGGGTGTCGCCGGTACGCACGGCGGTGTTGATCTGCAATTGGGGCAGGCCCATCACGCGCAATTGCTCGGTGATGCCGGCCAGCGGGTTTTGCAGGTTGATCTGTATGTCGTTGGACAGCGCCTTGAGCGGCGAAACGTAGACCACCAGGGTTTGGTCCGGCAGCTTGCCGTTGTTCTCTAGCCCTTGGTGAACCAGATCGTCGAGCACGGCGAGGAACGCGGTCAGGGTTTTGCCGGAACCGGTGGGCGCAGCGATCAAGGTCGAACGGCGTTGGCGAATCAACGGCCACGCCCGAGCCTGGGCGGCGGTGACCGTCGGGAAGGTCTTGCTGAACCAGGCACTGACGGCAGGGTGAAAGCCAGCCAGGGCACTGTCTGCGGGGATGGGCAGGTTCATGCAGTAATTTATGCGGGCGGGGTGGGGAAGATGCAAGTCTTGGGAGCCGACCGGTATCCCTGTGGCGAGGGGGCTTGCCCCGCTCGGCTGCGCAGCAGTCGTAAAATCTGCCGACGCGGCGCGTCAGATAAAATGCGGTTGCCTGTTTTTGGGGCCGCTTCGCAGCCCAGCGGGGGCAAACCCCCTCGCCACAGAGGCGCAGCGAATTCCGGCGATCTACACTTTACGGATGACGGTTGCGCACTAAACCCGCAAAATGCAACGATTCCGGCAACTATCGACGACATCGCCTGCCGGCGCTGTCGATACAGCCATCGTTCCAATCAGACTGGGCCTGCTGACTCTATGCGAATGCGCCTTATGTTACTGGGCGGCGGAAATGCCCTTGGGCAGGCGCTGATTCGCCTCGGTGCGGAGGAAGACATCGGTTTCCTCGCCCCCGCCCACCACAAGACGGCTGGGATGCCGCGAGCCTGACGCAACTGCTCGACGACACCCGCCCGGACGCGCTGATCAATCTCGCCTACTATTTCGACTGGTTCCAGGCGGAGACGGTCAGTGAACAGCGTCTGGCCGGGCAAGAACGCGCGGTCGAGCGCCTGGCCGAACTGTGCCAGCACCACAACATCGTGCTGCTGCAGCCTTCGAGCTATCGAGTGTTTGACGGCTCGCGGGCCACGGCCTACAGCGAAAAAGACGAGCCGGTGCCCCTGGGCCTGCGCGGTCAGGCCTTGTGGCGGATCGAGCAAAGCGTGCGTGCCACTTGCCCGCAACACGTGTTGTTGCGCTTCGGCTGGCTGCTCGACGACAGCCCCGACGGCACCCTCGGGCGTTTCCTCGCCCGGGCCGAGACGCCTGAAGAGCTGCTGATGGCCGACGATCGCCGGGGTAATCCGACGCCGGTGGACGATGCGGCTCGGGTGATCATTTCAGTGCTCAAGCAACTCGATTGTGCAGCGCCGCTGTGGGGCACCTATCATTACGCCGGACATGAGGCGACCACGCCGCTGGCATTAGGGCAGGCGATCATCACCGAAGCACGCAACCTGCACGAACTGGCCATCGAAGCGCCGACCGCCCAGGCACACGCTGCGCGGCCCGACGCTGCCGAAGAACCGCAACACGCGGTGCTGGCCTGCAAGAAAATTCTGCACACCTTCGGGATCAAGCCCCGCGCCTGGCGCGCGGCGCTCCCGGGCTTACTGGATAGGTTTTATCGCCATGGCTGACGGCCCTGTTTTAATCACCGGCGGCGCCGGTTTCATTGGTTCGCACCTCACTGATGCCTTGCTTGCCCAAGGCCATTCGGTGCGGATTCTCGATGACCTGTCCACCGGCAAACGCACTAACCTGCCGCTGGACAACCCCAAGGTCGAACTGATTGTTGGCGACGTCGCCGACGCAGCATTGGTCGCCCGCTCGATGATCGGTTGCAGTGCTGTCGCGCACTTGGCCGCCGTGGCCTCGGTGCAGGCGTCGGTGGACGATCCGGTGAAGACTCACCAGAGCAATTTCATCGGCACCCTGAATGTCTGCGAGGCCATGCGTCAGGCCGGCGTAAAACGGGTGTTGTTTGCCTCCAGCGCGGCGGTTTACGGCAACAACGGCGAAGGTGAGTCGATTGACGAAGACACCGCTAAGGCGCCGCTGACGCCGTACGCCTCGGACAAATTGGCTGGCGAGTACTACTTCGATTTCTACCGCCGCCAGCATGGCCTGGAGCCGGTAGTGTTCCGCTTCTTCAACATCTTCGGCCCACGCCAGGACCCGTCCTCGCCGTATTCCGGGGTGATCAGCATTTTCAGCGAGCGTGCGCAGAAAGGCCTGCCGATCACCGTGTTCGGTGATGGCGAGCAGACGCGGGATTTTGTCTACGTTGAAGATCTGGTCGATTTGCTGGTGCAGGCGATCGAGAAACCACAGATCGAAGTTGGCGCGGTCAACGTCGGCTGGAATCAGGCCACCACGCTCAAGCAGATGCTGGAAGCGCTTGGCCAGGTGGTCGGTGAGTTGCCGCCGGTAAGTTATGGTCCGGCGCGTTCTGGTGACATCCGTCACTCGCGGGCGAACAACCGGCGTTTGTTGGAGCGGTTTACTTATCCAGCGCAGACCCCGATGAGCGTTGGCTTGGCACGGTTGTTGGGTCGCTAAGTTTTTCGCGGCCATGAAAAAGGCGCCTGTTGAGGCGCCTTTTTTATTGCTCGAACATCACCGCCTTGGCAGGCGATGAACTTGTGGCGAGGGGCTTGCCCCGTTGGGCTGCGAAGCGGCCCCAAAACTGATGGTGACTGCTGCGCAGTCAAACGGGGGCAAGCCCCCTCGCCACAGTCTTAGCTTTCACCACAAATCGGGGTTTAGAACTTGTAGCCCAGGCCAACCATGTACACGAACGGGTCCACATCCACATTGACCTTGGCCCGAGTGCCTGGCGCCACGGCGTCGTTTTCCACGGTCGCACGGGTGTTGATGTCGATGTAGCGCATCTGGGCGTTGAGCATGATGTTGTCGGTGAGCATGTAGTCAGCCCCGACCTGGAACGCCATGCCCCAGGAGTTTTTAGCCTTGAAGTTGCTGAACCCGTTGGCTTGCGCTTCGTTGCTGAGCTTCTCGTCGTAGATCCAGGTGTAGTTGATACCCGCGCCCACATACGGCTGGAAGGCAGACTTGTTGTCGAGCGGGTAGTAAACAACGCTCAGGGTCGGTGGCAGGTGTTTGAGGGTGCCGAGCTTGCCGTTGGCCGCGCCCAGGCCGGTGCCTTTGAGGTTCACGTCATGCTCGAACGGCGAGGCGGCGAGCAGCTCGATACCGACATTGTTGGTGACCATGTACGCGAAGTTCAGGCCCAACTGTGTGTCGCTGTCCATGGTGGCTTTGCCACCCAGGTTGGTGCCGGCCAATGGGCCTTGATCGACCTTGACGCTGGAGCTGCTGGCTTTCGGGTTGACGGTGATTGCACCGGCGCGAACGATGATGTCGCCAGCGTCGAAGGCGTGGGCGAGCGGGGCTGCGAGCGCGAGGGCAAACAGCGAAGCGCTGAGCAAGGACTTGTTCATGGGGGCTCCAAAGGACGTTGAAAATGTTCGATGTCCAATGGTAAAGAGCCATCTGATACGGTCTTTTGATTCAGCTCAATGAAACAGTGATGGGTCCAGTTTTCGTGGAACCTTTGAGGGTCTCATCGCGAGCAAGCTCGCTCCCACAGGGGATTTGTGTCTATGCACAGATCCAATGTGGGAGCGAGCTTGCTCGCGATGGCTATCTATCCAACACAACATGACTACCGGATTCACTCCGGCAATTCATACACATAAATCTTGTCGGCATTCATCTGATACCCGGCATCCGCCAATTCGCTGCTGGACGCCTTTACCTGCAAAGAACCTTCGATCCAGTACGGCTGATACAGCTCATCGAGCTTCACACCGACCTCGCTTTTCACATGCACGATCTGGTTCGACGGCGGTGGCGGCACGTGGATGCAGGCGCCGAAATACGGCACCAGCAAGAACTCCGTGGTGCGACCTTCTTCGCTCACTTCCAGCGGCACGATATAACCCGGCAGTCGGATCTTCTTGCCATCGAGGCTTTTCACCACCGGCGCATTGGGCAAATCCTGCTTGGCGGCCGGGGCCGATTCAAGCGCGCTGCTCATCTGTGACAGATCATGCAGCGGCGTCATGTTCGGCACTTCCGCCGGGGCGTCCGGCGGGATCATTTCCTGCCAGGTCAAATCCTTCGGCTCGGCCGCCCACAGCGGCAGGGCGACCAGCATCAACAGCGCGAACAGAGCGCGGGGCATCTTTAACGTCCTCATAAACGGATCGACAGGCCATCGGCCAACGATTGGCGATACGCACGCCAGGCCGGCACGCTGCCCATCAGCAGCGCGGCGATCAGGATGCCACCGAGCAACGTCCATTCATATTCGCTCGGCCATGACAGTGGCAAGTACAAGCCGTAATTGGCCTGCACATAACCTTGCGCCGCCGCGATGCACACATACAACAACGCCACGCCGGCAATCACTCCGGACAACGCCAGGGCAAACGCCTCCAGTACCAACAGCGTTGCGATGTGCCATGGCCGTGCACCCACCGAACGCAGAATCGCCATCTCGCGCCGCCGTTCATTGAGGCTGGTGAGAATCGCCGTGAGCATGCCGATCAACCCGGTCAACACCACAAACAACGAGACCACGAACAGGGCTTTCTCCGCCGTGCTCATCAAACTCCACAGCTCCTGCAATGCAACGCCCGGCAGGATCGCCAGCATCGGTTCGCCAAGGAATTCGTTGATTTCACGCTGGACCGCGAAGGTCGAAATCTTGCTGTTGAGACCGAGCATGAACGCGGTGATCGCTTGCGGTGTCAGGTCCATGTTGCGCGCCTGGTCGGCACTGATCCGGCCTTTGCCCTGCGCGGGCACGCCGTTGTGCCAGTCGATATGGATCGCTTCCATCCCGCCGAGGCTAATGTGCAACGTGCGGTCCACCGGGGTGCCGGTGCGTTTGAGAATGCCGACCACGGTGAATGGCTTGTCGTCGTGCTTGACCAGGCTGATCACGGCCACGCCGTGGGCCAGCACCAGTTTGTCGCCGAGTTTGTAGTGCAAGGCATCCGCCACTTCGGCGCCGAGAACCACTTCGAACGGGTCGGTGGCAAAGGCGCGGCCGTCGGCCAGTTCCAGGTGTTGCTGATGGCCGTACTGATAATGCTCGAAGTACGCCTCGGTGGTGCCCATTACCCGATAACCGCGATGGGAATCGCCGAGGGACATCGGGATCGCCCACTTCACTTTCGGGTTGTTGGCGAAGTGTTCGAAGCTGTCCCAACGGATGTTGTTGGTGGCGTTGCCGATGCGAAACACCGAGTACAGCAACAGGTTCACCGAACCGGAGCGGGCGCCGACGATCAGGTCGGTGCCGCTGATGGTGCTGGCGAAACTGGCCTTGGCTTCAGTGCGCACACGTTCAACGGCTAAAAGCAGGCAGACCGACAGGGCGATGGCGAACGCGGTGAGGATCGCGGTGAAGCGGCGGTTAGCCAGGCTGGCCAGGGCTAGACGAAACAAATACATCTCAGACCTCGAACGGGGTGGCGGCGCGATTAAGCTCGGCCAGCGACAGGTTGCGATCGAACAGCGGCGCGAGGCTCTGGTCGTGGCTGACGAACAACAGGCTCGACCCGGCTTCGCGGCATTCGGCGAACAACAAGCGAATGAAGTTCTCGCGAGCGTCGTAATCCAGGGCCGAGGTCGGTTCGTCGGCGATCACCAGTTCCGGCTGACCGATCAACGCCCGTGCGGCGGCGACCCGTTGTTGCTGGCCGATGGACAACGAATCGGCGCGGCGGCTGAGGATGCTTTCATCCTTCAAGCCCAAATGAGCGAGGAGGGTGGCCGCCGCTTGATCGACGCTGCCGTGGCGCTGTTTCGCCCGTTCGGCGCGCAGCTTGGAGAAGTGGCAGGGCAACTCGGCGTTCTCGCGCACCGAGAGGAACGGCAGCAAGTTGAACTGCTGGAAGATGTAGCCGGTGTGATCGACGCGGAAACGGTCACGGGCGCCGGCACCGAGCTCGGTCAGTTCCTGGCCGAGCAAACGGATGCTGCCACGATCGGGCTTCTGCACACCGCCGAGCAGGCCGAGCAGGGTGGTCTTGCCTGCGCGCTGGGGCCCTTGAGGAACAGGGTTTCCCCGGCTTCCAGGCGAAAGGCCGGGATATCCAGCAGCGGCGGGTGACCGGGCCAACTGAAGCCCAGGTCGGACAGTTCGATGAGTGCTTGGGTCATAGCGCCGATTTCATGGGTTTGTCTTGATTACAGCTACAACCCCGATCCCTGTAGGAGCGAGGCTTGCCCGCGAAAGCGATCTTACAGTCGACATCTCTGCTGAATGTGACGGCCTCTTCGCGGGCAAGCCTCGCTCCTACAAGGGGCGGGGGTTGATCAGAAGTTGAGCGATGCAGCCTTCGCCGTCACTTCAACGCCTTGCTGGCCGCTCGGGCCGATCAGTTGTACCTGAATTTTCTGGGTCGCCGGGAAGGTATTGAAGATCGTCGCCAGGTCCAGGGTCTTCAGCGCGCCAGGTGCCGAGCAGCTGAATTGGTAGTGGGCGTGGATTTCGCTGTGGTCATGGTGATGCTCGTGACCGTCCTTGTCCGCTTCGGCGTGGTCATCGTCGTCATGATCGTCGGCGTCAGGCTTGTCGCCGAACAGCGGGCTTTCCAGTTCCTGGGTCGCGACCTTGCAACCGGCCGCTGCAGGCAGGTTGAACAGCACCAGCGGGTTTTCCAGGCGTGCACGGGCGGCGGCGACTTTGGCTTTGTCGGCGTCAGTGGTGGCGGCGTGTTCGAAGCCCACCAGGTTCATCGCCGGGCTTTCCAGCTCCAGCTCCAGGGTCTGGCCGTCCAGCGCCGCGTTCAGGCGACCGACGCCATGTTCATGGGCGCCGAGGCTGCCGTGTTCAGGTTCATTGGCAGCATGAGCAACGGCCAGCGGCAACAGGGCAAACGGCAGAGCGAGCAGCAGACGACGCATGGCGGGTCTCCGGAAAGTAAAGTGAAGAGTTTGTTATGTAATCTTATAACGAAAGTGCGGAGAGTTTGACCGTCCGCTTGGCGTTGCACAAGACCCATGGGAGCATGCATGTCAGAAATGTGCAGGAGCAGACCTATGTTGCGAATACGCGGAAGCATCGGCGACTGGCCGGTGGATTTGACCCTGGAGCTGGACGATAGCGACTGGGCACGGCTCGGCGCGCAGTTGCAGGTGAGCAAAACCGAAGAGGCCAGCGCCCCTGCAGCCAAACCTGTGAACCAGGATGAGGCGCTGTGGCAGATTGCCAAGGACCTGCTGCGCAAGGCCGGGCAATTGAGCGGGCCGGATTTGCTGGAACAACTGGAAGGACTGACCGGCAGCGCGGCCTCGGGCAAACGCTTGCTAGTGCGCTTGCGTCATTGTGCGGATGTGAAAGTAGTGAGCGGCGGGGATACGCCGCTCTATAGCTGGCGCGAGCCAGCGTAGGAGCTGCCGAAGGCTGCGATCTTTTGATCTTTAATACAGCGCGGCAAACAACTTGCGGCGGTACGTGGTCACCAATGGGTGATCGTTGCCCAGCAATTCGAACACCTGCAGCAAGGTCTTGTGCGGCAAGCCTTCGCTGTAGCTGCGGTTGCGGATGAACAGCTTCAGCAGCGAATCCAGCGCCGGCTCGTATTGCTGGCGAGCGAGTTGCTGGATCGCCAGTTGATAGACCGCTTCATCGTCCTGCGGGTTTTTCGCCAGGCGCGCTTTCAGGTCGGCGGCATCCGGCAAATCCTTGGCCTGACCCAGGAATTGGATCTGCGCCTTGGCGCCGGCCAGGGCGGCTTTGTGCTCATCGGTCTTGACCGCGTCGAGCACGGTTTGCGCTTCACCCAATTCACCGCGCTCGGTGAGGCAACGCGCATAAAGGATCAGCGCTTTCGCGTTGGTATTGTCTTCGCCCAGCAGCACCTTGAGGATGGCTTCGGCGTCGGCGAAACGACCTTCGTCGAACAACGCCTGAGCCTGTTCGAACGGATCGGCAGCGGCCGGCGGCGGCATTTGTACGTGCGGTTCAAGCATCGCGCGGACGGCGGATTCCGGTTGCGCACCGGCAAAACCGTCCACCGGTTGACCGTCCTTGAACAGCACCACGGTCGGCAGGCTGCGAATGCCGAAGCGCGAGACGATGTCCGGCTCGACGTCGCAATTGACCTTGGCCAGCAGCAACTCGCCCTGATAACTCTCGGCGATGGTTTGCAGCATCGGCATCAGCGCCTTGCATGGCGCACACCATTCGGCCCAGAAATCCACCAGCACCGGTTTGTGAAAAGAGTTCTCGATCACCGACTGGTCGAAATCAGCAGTCGTGGCGTCGAAGATGTACGGCGTTTCCTGACTCATGGGGGATCTCTTGGAAGCGTGAATGAGGCAACTATACGGCTTGGTGGGGGCTGGCCGGAAGCGGGGTGGCTGTTGGAGAGGTATTGGCTGACAGGACGTTATCGCGAGCAAGCTCGCTCCCACATTGGAATTGTGGCGAACGAGGATTTTGTGATCGACACAAAACAACTGTGGGAGCGAGCTTGCTCGCGATGCTTCTAGCCGCGCCGCGCATGGTAAAGGCTCACATGCCGAAACTCTTCGGGCTCGGCCAGGTCCGGCAAGGTCATGGCCTCGAGCATCTCGATGCGCCGGTACAACGGATGACGAAAATCCCTCACCCGCGAATCCGCGACCAACGCTTCCTGGCCACGACTCAAAAACTCATCGAGTAGCGGCAGATTCGCCCGGTCATACAGCACGTCGGCGACGAGAATCAGATCAAACCGATCCGCCTCGGCAAAGAAATCCGCCGAGTAATTGAGCTCCACATCATTGAGTTCAGCATTCGCCCGACACGCGGCAATCGCCAGTGGGTCCAGGTCACAGGCCACCACTTCCAGCGCCCCGGCTTTCACGGCGGCAATCCCCGCCACGCCGGAACCGGCGCCGAAATCCAGCACCCGTTTGCCTTTGACCCACTCAGGAAACTCAGCGAGATAACGCGCCACCGCCAAGCCGCTGGCCCAGCAGAAACTCCAGTACGGCGGCTCGTGCAGAATCCGCCGGGTTTCTTCGGGGCTGAAGGCGCGATCCATGTTGTCGCCGTCGATCAGCCAAAGCTTCAAGTCAGTGTCCGGCAACTCACAAGCAACAAGCTGTGCGTCACCGAGCAGTTCACCCAATGCCTGTTGCAGGTCGAGCGGTGCAATCATGGTGCTTTGACGAATTGCAGCTGGCCCAAGGCCTGGGTGGTGGCTTGCTCAACGCGCACGGCCGGCAAGTGCAATATCAACTGACCGGACTGGCTGGCGCGGCCACGTAGTTCAACGCGAGCGCCGACCGGGAAGGATTCCGGATTGAAACGCAGGCGAAACGGCAGCACTTGGTTGGTACCGATCAGGCTGGAGCTGGCCAGCAACTGTTGCGGACGGGATTTGTCGTCGATCACCAGCAACGCCAGCTCAACTTCGGCACCGGCCGGCACGCCTTGCAGGGTGCCGCTCAGTTCACGCTGAAAAGCGGGCAGTGGGCCGAGGTCAGCCGACTCCTTGGCTTTTTCTGCGCCTGTTGCGGCGCGGGGCCCGGCGTCGGTGGCTGGGGCTTGGGTGCATTGCTGCCGCAGGCCACCAGCAGGCTTAAAATACTGAGCAGGACGAGCGGTCTTAGGGACATTTAAGGCTCCAGCAAGGTGACATCCATAATAGCTCGTCTGTATACCGCAAACCCTATGGCTTGTCTTGCCACCGGGATGCGCTACCATGGCCCTCCCTTTTTTGTTGCCTGCCACCATGCACTGTCCCTTCTGCGGTGCCAACGACACCAAGGTCATCGACTCGCGTCTGGTCGCCGAGGGCGAACAGGTGCGCCGCCGGCGTGAATGCCTGGCCTGCGGCGAACGTTTCACGACGTTCGAGACCGCCGAACTGGTGTTGCCGCGCCTGATCAAAACCGACGGCAGCCGTCAGCCGTTCGACGAAGAAAAACTGCGCGCCGGTATGCAGCGGGCGCTGGAGAAGCGTCCGGTGAGTGTCGAACGCCTCGAATCGTCGCTGGTGCACATCAAACACAAACTGCGCGCCACCGGCGAACGCGAGGTCAAATCCCTCGTGGTCGGTGAACTGGTGATGGCCGAGCTGCAAAAGCTCGACGAAGTCGCCTACATTCGCTTCGCTTCCGTGTATCGGCGCTTTCAGGACCTCAACGAGTTCCGCGAAGAGATCGATCGCCTGGCCCGTGAGCCGGTGAAAGAATGACCACCTCCCCAGAACAAGCCATCCTCGACGCCCATTACATGGCCCGCGCGCTGGAACTGGCGCGCAAAGGTCACTACACGACTCACCCAAACCCTCGGGTGGGCTGCGTGATCGTGCGGGACGGGCAGATTGTCGGCGAAGGCTGGCACGTGCGCACCGGCGAACCTCACGCCGAAGTCCACGCCTTGCGCGCTGCTGGCGATAAGGCTCGCGGCGCCACTGCATACGTAACCCTCGAACCTTGCAGCCACCATGGTCACACGCCGCCCTGCGCCGATGCGCTGGTGAACGCCGGTGTCGCCCGTGTGGTTGCGGCGATGCAGGACCCTAACCCGTCGGTCGCCGGTCGCGGCATGGCGCGATTGGCCCAGGCCGGTATTGCTACCGAAAGCGGTGTGCTGGAAGGCGAAGCGCGCAAGCTCAACGAAGGCTTCCTCAAGCGCATGGAACACGGCTTGCCGTTCGTGCGGGTCAAGTTGGCCATGAGCCTGGACGGTCGCACGGCGATGGAAAGCGGCGAAAGCCAATGGATCACCGGCCCGGCCGCCCGTTCGGCGGTACAACGCCTGCGTGCCCAGGCCAGCGTGGTGCTGACCGGCGCCGACACGGTGCTGGCGGACAATGCGCGGTTGACCGTGCGTGCCGCTGAACTGGGTCTGGACGCTGAACAAACCGCGTTGGCCATGAGCCGTCCGCCGCTGCGTGTGCTGATCGACGGCCGTTTGCGCGTGCCGCTGGATGCGCCGTTCTTCAAGGCTGGCCCGGCGCTGGTCGCCACCTGCATGGCCATCGAAGAGCAATATGCCAACGGCCCGGAATGCCTGATCGTGGCCGGCGACGATGGCTTGGTCGACTTGCGCAAATTGCTGGTCGAACTCGCCCATCGTGGGGTCAATGAAGTCTTGGTCGAAGCCGGCCCGCGTCTGGCCGGCGCGTTTGCCCAGCAAGGTCTGGTGGATGAATTCCAGATCTTTATTGCCGGCAAATTTTTAGGCTCGTCCGCGCGCCCATTGCTGGACTGGCCGCTCGCGCAAATGAAGGATGCGCCCGAGCTCAAAATCATCGAAATTCGCGCGGTTGGCGATGACTGGCGAGTCATCGCCATACCTGTGCCAGCAGCGAGCGTATAATTCCCGGCTTGCGCCACGCGACAGCCTTGTTCTCGAGGAGGACTCCATGTTTACCGGCATCATCGAATCCATCGGCAGTATTCGTGCATTGACCCCAAAAGGCGGAGATGTGCGGGTATACGTAGAAACCGGCAAGCTCGACCTGAGCGACGTCAAACTGGGCGACAGCATCGCGGTCAACGGCGTATGCCTGACCGCAGTTGAACTGCCAGGCAATGGCTTTGCGGCAGACGTCAGCCGCGAAACCCTCGACTGCACCGCCATGAACGACCTGAAAAGCGGCAGCCCGGTCAACCTGGAAAAAGCCCTGACCCCGACCACACGTCTGGGTGGGCACCTGGTCAGCGGTCACGTCGATGGCGTGGGCGAAGTGGTTGCCCGTACAGAAAATGCTCGCGCAGTGGAATTCCGCATCCGCGCGCCGAAAGACCTCGCCAAGTACATCGCCCATAAAGGCTCGATCACCGTCGATGGCACCAGCCTGACCGTGAACGCAGTCGATGGCGCCGAGTTCTTGCTGACGATCATTCCCCACACCCTGAGCGAAACCATCATGGCGTCTTACCAGCCAGGTCGCCGGGTGAATCTGGAAGTGGACTTGCTGGCACGTTATCTGGAGCGCCTGTTGTTGGGCGACAAGGCCGCAGAGCCAAGCTCCAGTAACATCACCGAAAGCTTTCTGGCCGCCAACGGCTACCTCAAATCCTGACTCAAGGGGGTGCCTTGTGGCGCTCAATAGCATCGAAGAACTGGTTGAAGATATCCGCCAAGGCAAGATGGTCATCCTCATGGATGACGAAGATCGCGAGAACGAAGGCGACCTGATCATGGCCGCCGAGTGCTGCAAGCCTGAACACATCAACTTCATGGCCAAGCACGCCCGTGGCCTGATCTGCATGCCGATGAGCCGCGAGCGCTGCGAACTGCTGAAGCTGCCGTTGATGGCGCCGCGCAACGGTTCCGGTTTTGGCACCAAGTTCACCGTGTCGATCGAAGCCACGACCGGCGTGACCACCGGCATCTCCGCCGCCGACCGCGCCCGCACCGTGCAGGCCGCTGCCGCCAAGGACGCCAAGGCTGAAGACATCGTCAGCCCGGGCCACATCTTCCCGTTGATGGCCCAACCCGGCGGCACCCTTGCTCGCGCCGGCCACACTGAAGCGGCCTGCGACCTGGCGCGCATGGCCGGTTTCGAGCCGAGCGGTGTGATCTGCGAAGTGATGAACGACGACGGCACCATGTCCCGTCGCGCTGAACTGGAAACCTTTGCTGCCGAACACAACATCAAGATCGGCACCATCGCCGACCTGATTCACTACCGGATGATCCACGAACGTACCGTTCAGCGGATTGCCGAGCAGCCACTGGACAGCGAACTGGGCCAATTCAACCTGGTGACCTATCGTGATTCCGTGGAAGGCGACGTGCACATGGCCCTGACCCTGGGCACCGTGTGCGCTGAAGAACCGACCCTGGTCCGGGTGCACAACATGGACCCGTTGCGCGACCTGCTGATGGTCAAGCAACCGGGCCGCTGGAGCCTGCGCGCCGCCATGGCTGCGGTCGCCGAGGCCGGTAGCGGCGTGGTGCTATTGCTCGGTCACCCGCTCGATGGCGACGTGTTGCTGGCACACATCCGCGAAACCGCGGAACACGTACCGGCGAAAAAACCGACCACCTACAGCATCGTCGGTGCCGGTTCGCAGATCCTTCGGGACCTGGGCGTGCGCAAAATGCGCCTGATGAGTGCGCCAATGAAATTTAATGCGATATCCGGTTTCGATCTGGAAGTTGTAGAATACGTGCCCTCCGAATAATGACTGGGTGTTTCCAGTCCTTGATTCGCGGTTAACACATCACTGAGGGACGCGTAGAAAACGCGTCCCGGCTCTTTAAGAGATCTAACGAATGACCCTGAAGACCATCGAAGGTACCTTCATCGCCCCTAAAGGCCGCTACGCTTTGGTAGTGGGCCGTTTCAACAGCTTCGTCGTTGAAAGCCTGGTTAGCGGTGCAGTTGATGCCCTGGTTCGCCATGGCGTGAGCGAAAGCGACATCACCATCATCCGTGCGCCTGGCGCCTTCGAAATTCCGCTGGTTGCGCAGAAAGTCGCTCAGAAGGGCGAGTACGCGGCAATCATCGCCCTGGGCGCGGTCATTCGTGGCGGTACTCCGCACTTCGAATACGTGGCTGGCGAATGCACCAAGGGCCTGGCCCAGGTGTCCATGGAGTTCGGCGTACCGGTCGCTTTCGGCGTCCTGACCGTTGATTCCATCGAGCAAGCCATCGAACGTTCCGGCACCAAGGCCGGTAACAAAGGTGCTGAAGCTGCCCTGTCCGCTCTGGAAATGGTCAGCCTGCTGGCGCAGTTGGAGGCCAAGTGATTAGCGACGAAAGTGATCGTTTCAACCCGCGCGATCCAAAGCCTGCGGATGCCGGCAAGCCATCGAAAAGCGTCAAGCGTCGCGAAGCCCGTCAGCTCGCGACTCAAGCGCTGTATCAATGGCACATGGCCAAGCAATCGCTGAACGAGATCGAAGCGCAGTTTCGGGTCGATAACGATTTCAGCGATGTCGATGCCGCCTACTTCCACGACATCCTGCACGGCGTTCCGGCGCACCGCACCGAGATCGATACTGCCCTGGCCCCGTGCCTGGACATTACGATCGAAGAGCTGGACCCGGTTGAACTGGCCGTTCTGCGCCTGTCGACCTGGGAGCTGATCAAGCGTGTCGACGTGCCGTACCGCGTTGTGATCAACGAAGGTATCGAGCTGGCGAAAGTCTTCGGTTCCACCGACGGCCACAAGTTCGTCAACGGTGTACTCGACAAGCTGGCCCCGCGTCTGCGTGAAGCTGAAGTGAAGGCGTTCAAGCGCTGATCCTTTGATCAGTGCTTGGAAATGCCATGGGCGAGTTTGAGCTGATCCGCAATTTCTTCGCCGCCGCGCCTTGTGCGCAGGGCGGCGAGGGCGTTGCCCTTGGGATCGGCGACGACTGCGCCTTGCTGGCTGTTCCCTCCGGGGAACAGTTGGCGATTTCCACCGACACCCTCGTTGCCGGTGTGCATTTCGCAGATCCTTGCGACCCGTTTTTGCTCGGTCAGCGCTCGCTGGCTGTAGCGGTCAGTGACCTGGCCGCCATGGGCGCCACTCCCATTGCCTTTACCCTTGCCCTGACGTTGCCGACGGTGACCGCCGATTGGCTGGACGCCTACGCCCGTGGTTTGAACGTCATGGCGCAGAGCTGTGGCGTGGCGCTGGTGGGTGGCGACACCACTCGTGGGCCGTTGAGCCTGACGATGACCGTGTTTGGCCGTGTGCCGGTCGGCAAGGCGTTGACCCGCAGTGGCGCGCAGCCGGGCGACTTGCTGTGTGTCGGCGGTGAGCTGGGCAATGCCGCCGGGGCCTTGCCGCTGGTGCTTGGTCAGCGGACTACTGAAGCGGCCATCGCCGATCCGTTGCTGGCCCATTACTGGGCGCCGCAACCGCAACTGGCCCTCGGTCAGGCGTTACGCGGCAAAGCTACCTCGGCGCTGGACATCTCCGACGGCCTGCTCGCCGATTGTGGGCATATTGCGCTCGCGTCGAAGGTCGGCATTCAGGTTGAGCGGAGTAAGCTGCCTGTATCGACGGCGTTAGTGGCGTTCCTCGGTCAATCGGGCGCTGAAGACGCGGCCCTGAGCGGTGGTGACGACTACGTGCTGGCCTTTACTTTGCCGCCCGTCGAATTGCCCCGACTGCTGGCCGACGGTTGGCCGATCCAAGTGGTCGGCCAGGTCGTGACCGGGCAGGGCGTTGTGCTGCTGGACGCCGATGGACAAGACATCACCCCGCAAACCCGGGGCTATCAACATTTTCGGGAGACACCGTGACAGATCATCCCAAACAGACCCCGGCGGAATTCGTACCGCCTTCGGTCTGGCGTAATCCGTGGCATTTCCTGGCGTTCGGCTTCGGCTCGGGCACCTTGCCAAAAGCACCGGGCACCTGGGGGTCGTTAGTTGCGCTACCCTTTATTCCGTTGTGGCAGATGTTGCCCGACTGGGGTTACTGGCTGATGCTCGGCATCACCATGCTGTTCGGCTTCTGGCTGTGCGGCAAAGTGGCCGACGATTTGCGAGTACATGATCACGAAGGCATCGTCTGGGACGAGATGGTCGGGATGTGGATCACCCTGTGGCTGGTGCCGCAAGGTTGGTACTGGTTGCTGGCAGGGTTCTTGTTGTTCCGCTTCTTCGACATCCTCAAACCGTGGCCGATTCGCTGGATCGACCGCCACGTGCATGGCGGCGTCGGGATCATGCTCGATGACGTATTGGCCGGGGTCTTTGCATGGCTGGGGATGCAGGGTCTGGTTTGGCTTTTTGCCTGAGTGGCAAACCGGGGAACTAGGGATGGCTCGACGCTGGTTGATGGTGGTTTTCGCGATGTTTTGCTCACTCGCCCAGGCGGGGGATGTCGCGCCGACGCCGTCCGTGATTCATCTGGCCAGCGAAGACTGGGAAGACTACACCGCTGCTGACGGCCACGGCCTGGGCTGGGATCTGCTGCGGGCGATCTTCGAGCCGGCGGGTGTCAAGCTGGACATCCGCACCGAACCTTACACGCGCGCCGTGGGCCTGGCCCAGCGGGGCGAAGTGGACGCCTGTGTCGGTTCCTATCGGGATGAAACCAGCGATCTGCTCTATCCGCACTGGAACTTCGACACCGATCACATCTATGCCTTGGGCCTGGCGAGCAATCCGGCGCCGACCCTCGACACCCTGGGCAACTATCGACTGGCCTGGGTTCGCGGCTACAAGTATCAGGATTACCTGCCGAACATTCACCGCTTCAACGAAGTGGTGCGGCGCACCGGAATCCTGTCGATGCTGACCCACAACCGCGCCGACTATTACATTGATGCGCTGACCGAAGTCGATTACATGGTCGCCCGGGCCAAGGATCCGTCGCAGTTTCGTCGAACCCACATCGCCGAGTTGCCATTGTTCCTGTGTTTTGCCGACAACCCCAAGGCCCGCGCGTTGATGGCGTTGTTCGACCAGCGCATGGAACGGCTGGTGAAAAGCGGCCAGTTGAAACCGGTCTTCGCCAAGTGGAAACAGCCGTATCCGTTTGGCACTGACTGAACACGGTCAATGTGGGAGCGGGCTTGCTCGCGAATGCGGTGGGTCAGTCAACATTGATGCAGGCTGATCCACCGCATTCGCGAGCAAGTCGAATCGTCGCACCGCCGCTCCCACAGGGAAATGGTGTTGTTGACGCAGTGATCAAACTTTTTGATCGTTATGCCCCATAATTCAGCCTAAGCGTCGGTTAGAACCTGCTGTTACAATGCCGCGTCTGCGAATCTCCAGTACTTATTGATCAGGAGCACACCGGTGCCTGTCGTTTTTGTCGCCGCTTCCAAGCTGCCAACGCCTTTTGCGCAATTCACCATGCACGGCTTTCTCGATGAAGAAAATGGCCGAGAGCACGTGGTGCTCAGTCTGGGTGAGTTCGATGACGGTGCGCCGGTGCTCGGCCGCTTGCACTCCGAATGCCTGACCGGCGATGCCTTGTTCAGCCAGCGTTGCGACTGCGGCTCTCAGCTTGAAGCAGCGTTGCAGGCCATCGCCCGCGAAGGCCGTGGCGTGTTGCTGTACTTGCGTCAGGAAGGTCGTGGCATTGGCCTGCTGAACAAAATCCGCGCTTACGAGTTGCAGGACGGCGGCGCCGACACCGTTGAAGCCAACGAGCGTCTGGGCTTTGCCGCCGACCAGCGTGACTACGCCATGTGCCTGCCGATGCTTCAGCACCTGGGCGTGAAATCCTTGCGTCTGATGACCAACAACCCACGCAAGGTCAAAGCCTTGACCGACATGGGTATCGTGGTCGCCGAGCGCGTGCCGCTGCACACCGGGCACAACCCGCACAACAAACTCTACCTGGCCACCAAGGCCAAAAAGCTCGACCACATGATGGGCAACGAGCATCAGGGCGAGGCAGATCGGGCGTGACCCGCGGCCAGGTTCGGCGCCGACTGTCGTTCAGCTGGTGGCAATACCTGGCGCTGGCCTTGTTGCCGCTGTTCGTGATCAACGGCGTGTTTGGCCAGAGCGAGGCGATCCTGCCGGTGCTGGCGATGCCGTTGTTCATCGCCGGTGTGGCCTCGATGTTTGTCAGCCTGAAGTTCTTTAGTGGCTATAAACATGCGCTGATCGCCACCCAGAAAGCCCTCGACACCCCTGAAGAACCTGCTGCCTGGATTACCTTGGCCGCCAAGCGTCGCACGGCGTTCCTGGCTGCCGGCCTGCCGGCGTGGATCGGTGCGCTAGCGGTGTTCGTCGGTCTCGAAGCGGTGCCACTGGTGCTGCTGGCGCTGTCGACTACGGTGCTGTTCTACCTCTACCGTATTCCGCGTCAACTCGGCTGATGCTTCGTCATTGGCTGGCGGTGTTGCTGCTCGCCGTCAGTGGCTCGGCGGCTGCGGTCGAGCGGGTGGTCAGCCTGGCGCCGTCTCTATCTGAAATCGTGGTTGAACTGGGTTCGGCAGACCTGTTGGTCGGTGTGCTGGATGCCGGTGAGCGTCCTGCTGAACTCAAAAATCTGCCTTCCGTTGGCCGCTACGGTCAGTTGGACATGGAGCGATTGCTCAGCCTCAAGCCCGATCTGCTGTTGCTCTGGCCCGGCAGCGTCGGCCCGGCGCAGCGTGAACAGCTCAAGCGGTTGAACATTCCTACCTACGTCGCCGAACCGCATAACCTCGGACAACTCACCGCACAGATTGAATCCATCGCCACACAGCTCGGCCGACCGGAGCGGGGCGTGAAGTTAGCGGCGGACCTGCGACAAAAGCTGGATAACCTGCGCCAACGCTATCGACGGGACACGCCGTTGCAGGTGTTCTATCAAGTCTGGGATCGGCCGTTGTACACCGTCGGCGGTGGGCAGATCATCAGCGATGCGCTTGAAGTGTGCGGTGCGCGCAATGTGTTTGCCGACCTGACATTGCCAGCGCCGCAGGTGAGCGTGGAGGCGGTGCTGCAGCGCAATCCCGAGGTGATTCTGGCCGGTGATCAGGCGCAGCTCGATGCCTGGAAGGCGTGGCCGCAGGTGGCGGCGGTGGCTCGCGGGCAATTGTTGTTGGTGACGGATAAAGGCCTGGAGCGGCCGAGTGGGCAGATGATCGAGGCGACGGCCAAATTGTGCCAAATCATCGCGCCGGACCAATAACCTGTGGCGAGGGGCTTGCCCCCGTTCGGCTGCGCAGCAGTCGCAATCAGGTTGATGCGGTGTGTCTGACAAAACATGGTGGCTGGATTGGGGCCGCTTCGCAGCCCAACGGGGGCAAGCCCCCTCGCCACAATTGACCGAGTTGGCCTTTAGATTTCCGGCGTCCAGGTCACCCCAAACATCCACGCCCGACCTTCCTCGCGATACCCATACTGACTGCCGTCATAGCTATACAACGCCCGGCTGTAACCCTTGTCGAGCAGGTTATCCACCTTCAAATCAAGCTTCACTTCCCGATTCAACGCCCAGCTACTTCGCAACCCAAGCAACGCATAGCCGCCCAACGGCTGCTGATTGTTCTCATCGTCGTAGCTGCCGCTGACCGCCTGCCAACTGGCGCCGAGGCTCAGTCGATCGAACTGTCGATCCAGATCCAGGCTCAATGTTCGCCGGGCACGACGGGCCAGGGTGTGACCACTGTCGCGATCTCGCGGGTCGATGATCGACACGCCGAGGTTGCTCTGCCAGCCGAACAGTTCCTGCTTTAGCGCTGCTTCGAAACCGTTGATGCGTGCCGAAGCAACGTTCTGCGGGCGGTTGTTGCTGCCGAAGATAATCGCGTCTTCCAGGTTCGTTCGGTACAGCGATGCTTCCAGTCGGCTGGCCTCGGTCAGTTGACTGCGCCATTGCAGTTCATAGCTTTTCGAGGTTTCAGGCTTCAAGTCTGGATTGCTGAAGTCCGGGTAATACAGATCGTTGAAAGTCGGTGCGCGGAAGCCTTCGCTGTAGGTCAGCAGCACGTCGTTATCCGGATTCAACGGCAGGGTGAACGTGCCGCTCCAACTGTTTTGGCCGCCGAACTGTTGATTCTGGTCCCGGCGCAGGCCCAGTTCCGTGGAGAAACTGTCCGCCTGATAGCGATGCTGGATAAACGCCGCGCGGTTCCAGCGACTGTCCTCGTCAAACGGCGTGCTGCTGTTGATCCGGTCTTCGTACCAGTCGCCGCCGAGGATCAGGCTATTGCGCTCGTTGAGCGTCAGGTCGTTCTGCCAGTTCACCGAGTCGCGGTAAGTGTTGAACACCATGCGTTCGTCGCTGAGCTTGTCGAGGGTCTTCTCGCTGTTTTCGCTGTGGCCGAACTCGACGCGGGTTTTCCACCGATCATTGACCCGCGCGTCGACATAACTGCTGACGCTACTGACGTCGAAATCGCTGTAAGGCTGCTGCTGGACGGATTTGAAGGTGGTCGTGTCGAAGCGGCCGAACGGGTTGTCGAACTCGCTTTTGCCGGTGTTATCCAGCAGGTTGGTACCGATTTCGATGTCATCGGTCAGCGCATGACTCAGGCTCAAACTCACCGATTTGTTGCGGTACTCGTCGTGATCACTGTCGCTGGGATACGACTCGTGGGTGCGATTGATCCCGGCGGTTTCATCGAGGCTGGCGCCGAGGTTGAAACGGGTTTTCTCATCGCCACCGGACAGCCCAAGACTGCGCTCCCACGTCTGGTTGCTGCCGAATCCCATGTGCAGGCGCGGTTGCAGGCCTTGTTCACCACCGCGACGGGTGAAAATCTGAATCACCCCGCCTATCGCATCGCTACCATAAATCACCGAGCGGGAGCCGCGCAGCACTTCAACGCGCTCGACTTGTTCGATGTTGATGTGTTGCAGGTTGCTGTCGCCAGACGTGGAACTGCCGATGCGCTGGCCGTCCACCAGCACCAGCGTTTGGGCCGACTTGGTGCCGCGAATGTAAATCCCCGGCAAGCTGCCGCGCCCGCCGGTTTGCCCGACCTGCACACCCGGCACCCGACGCAGCAGATCGGTAACGCTGTCCGGTTGCAGTCGGTCGATATCTTCGCGGGTGAACACCGTGTTGGCGGCGCTGCTGTCGTTGCGTGCTTCGACCTGGCGGTTGGCGCTGATCAACACATCGGGGAGCTTCAGGGCTTGGTCGCGTTCGAAGGTGTTGGCCAGGAGTTGGCCGGCCGGCAGGAGCGTCAGCGTTAAAGCGAGGCGGGAGAGTTTCATTGGCAGTCCATTGGCAATCTGCAGCGAACACACATTTGAAGGTTGCTCAAAACCAATGTGGGAGCGGGCTTGCTCGCGAAGGCGGTGGATCAATCAACATTTAAGTCGACTGACCGTCCGCTTTCGCGAGCAAGCCCGCTCCCACAGGGTTTTGCGTTTAGATGTTGAGCAGTTGCAGGCGCTGACGAATTGAAGATTCAATCCCTGCTTCATCCAGCCCGCACTCAGCCAACATCTGCGCAGGCTTGGCGTGCTCGACGTAGCTGTCCGGCAAGCCCAGGTGCAGCATCGACTTGAGGATGTTTTCCCGGGCGAGGAACTCACTGACCGCGCCACCGGCGCCGCCCATGATCGCGTTCTCTTCGATGGTCACCAGCAACTCATGGCTACCGGCAATTTCACGAACCAGTGCTTCGTCGAGCGGTTTGACGAAACGCATATCGACCACGGTCGCATCCAGCGTTTCGGCGACTTTCAGTGCTTCGGCCAGTTGCACGCCGAACACCAGCAGGGCGACTTTGCTGCCCTGACGGCGAACCACGCCCTTGCCGATTTCGATCGGTTGCAGGTCTTTCTCGATGGTCGCGTTCGGGCCGTTGCCACGTGGGTAACGCACCGCCGCCGGGCCGTTGTACAGGTGACCGGTGGTGAGCATTTTGCGCAGTTCGTTTTCGTCGCTCGGGGTCATCACCAGCATGCCGGGGATGCAGCGCAGGAACGACAGGTCGAAACTGCCGGCGTGGGTCGGGCCGTCTTCGCCCACCAGACCGGCGCGGTCGATGGCGAACAACACGTCGAGGTTTTGCACCGCGACGTCATGGATCAGTTGGTCGTAGCCGCGTTGCAGGAATGTCGAATAGATCGCCACGACCGGTTTCGCGCCTTCGCAGGCCATGCCGGCGGCGAAGGTGACGGCGTGCTGCTCGGCAATCGCCACGTCGAAATAGCGCAGCGGGAAGCGTTCGCTGAACGCCACCAAGTCGGAGCCTTCCTTCATCGCCGGGGTGATCCCGACCAGGCGCGGATCAGCGGCGGCCATGTCGCACAGCCACTCGCCGAACACACCGGAATACTTCGGCCCGCTGGCTTTCTTCGGCGCAGCGGCCGGCGCGTTCAGCGGTTCGAGTTTGGTGATGGCGTGGTAACCGATCGGGTCGACTTCCGCCGGGGCGAAGCCTTTGCCTTTCTTGGTGACGACGTGCAGGAACTGCGGGCCTTTCAGATCGCGCATGTTGCGCAGGGTGGCGATCAGGGTCGGCAAGTCGTGGCCATCGATGGGGCCAATGTAGTTCCAGCCCAGCTCTTCAAACAGGGTGCCCGGAACCAGCATGCCTTTGGCGTATTCTTCAGTACGACGGGCGATTTCCCAGGCGCCGGGCAGGCGCGACAGAACCTTTTTGCTGCCTTCACGCATGCTTGCGTAGGTGCGGCTGGAAAGGATTTTCGCCAGGTAATTTGACAAGCCACCGACGTTGCGCGAAATCGACATGTCGTTGTCGTTCAGGATCACCAGCATGTTGGCATTGACTTCGGGCGCGTGGTTCAACGCCTCGAACGCCATGCCGGCGGTTAGTGCGCCGTCGCCGATCACGGCAATCGCCTTGCGATCACTGTTTTGCAGGCGGGCGGCAATTGCCATGCCCAGCGCTGCACTGATCGAGGTGCTGGAGTGGCCGACGCCAAAGGTGTCGTACTCGCTCTCGGAACGACGCGGGAAGGCAGCGATGCCGTCCTTTTGGCGCAGGGTGCCCATGCGCTCGCGACGGCCGGTGAGGATTTTGTGCGGATAGGCCTGATGACCCACGTCCCACACCAGCCGGTCGTCCGGGGTGTCGAAGACGTAATGCAACGCGATAGTCAGCTCGATAACGCCCAGGCCGGCACCGAAATGCCCGCCGGTCTGACCGACCGTGTAGAGCAATTCCAGGCGCAACTCATCAGCCAGGGTTTCCAGCTCGGCTTCGCCTAACCGGCGCAGGCCGTCCGGCGTGTTGGCGCGGTCGAGCAAGGGCGTGGTCGGGCGCTTGCGGGGAATCTCATGAAACGTCGTGGGCATCAGGCGAATCGTTATAGGTATAGAAGAGGCGGCAGTTTACCTGATGCATCGCCCCCTGCCCACGCGTTGCTATTTTTTGGCGGATACGCTGTCAGCTGCGGCGTTCGACGATATAGCGGGCCAGGTCGCGCAGCGGCTCGGCGGCCGCGTCAAACGGTCGCAGCGCATGCAGGGCTTGATCACGCAGTTCCAGGGCGTAGGCCTTGGCGGCGTCGAGACCGAGCAGCGCCGGGTAAGTCGGCTTATCCCGGGCAATGTCGGCGCCCTGGCGTTTGCCGAGGGTTTCGGTATCGCTTTCGACGTCGAGAATGTCGTCCTGGACCTGGAACGCCAGGCCAATCGCCTGTGCATAAGTCTGCAAGGACTTGAGTTCGTCTTTTTCGGCTCGACCACTGGCCAGGGCGCCAAGTTTGACGCTGACCTCGATCAGCGCGCCGGTCTTGTGCCGGTGCATGTATTCGAGGGCTTTTTGATCAAGCTTGAGGCCGACCGAGCCGAGGTCGATGGCTTGACCGCCGACCATGCCCGCCGGGCCTGCCGCCAACGCCAGGGCGCTGACCATCTGCAAGCTGATTTGCGCATCCAGGGTGCTCAGGCGCGGGTCCAGCAGGGCGCTGAAGGCCAGGCTCTGCAAACCATCGCCGGCGAGGATCGCGCAGGCTTCATCGAATTTCTTGTGAGTGGTCGGCTGGCCGCGACGCAAATCGTCGTCGTCCATGGCCGGCAAATCGTCGTGCACCAGCGAATACGCATGGATCAGCTCCACCGCACAGGCTGCGCCGTTGGCTTGCTCCGCCTTGCCACCCAGCGCTTCGCACGCGGCGTAAGCCAGCAATGGACGCACACGCTTGCCGCCATTCATCACGCTGTAGCGCATGGCTTCATAGAGGCGTGCGA
The DNA here is from genome assembly GCF_034344865.1 of Pseudomonas sp. 10S4. Taxonomy (NCBI): domain Bacteria; kingdom Pseudomonadati; phylum Pseudomonadota; class Gammaproteobacteria; order Pseudomonadales; family Pseudomonadaceae; genus Pseudomonas; species Pseudomonas sp. 10S4. The sequence goes on along the minus strand of NZ_CP133774.1, from coordinate 974,427 downwards.
GTTCCGGGCCTGGCGCGGTGAACAGGGTGTCCAGCGCCGCATTGACTCGGGCCTGGCTGGTCGCCGAATACGCTTCAATCATTCTGGCTGATCCGCTTCGAAGGGTTCCTCGGCCAGCTCGCCATCACGCTCGAGCAGCACTTGAACCTTTTGCTCGGCCTGGGCCAGCGCTGCCTGGCAATCGCGGGTCAGACCGATGCCTTGCTCGAAAGCCGTCAGCGAGTCTTCCAGCGACAACTCGCCGTTCTCCAGTCGCTCGACCAGTGTTTGCAGGTCAGCGAGGGATTGTTCGAAATCCAGTGCAGCTTTTTTGCGGGCCATGGCGGCTATTTCCGGTTGACGTTAAACCGGCGCGACACTAGCAGACATGGGGGTTATGGGCAAATGAGCGGGGGTGTTTCGGCCACTGACTTGTGGGAGTGAACGCGCCTCTGTGGATGGAGCGCTTACCTGTGGCGAGGGGGCTAGCCCCCGTTGGGTTGCGAAGCGACCCCAAATCCAGACACCGCGACTCTTCAGGCATACCGCTTTCAGCGATTTGCGACTGCTTCGCAGCCGAACGGGGGCGAGCCCCTCGCCACAAAGTGATGTCGCTTCTGGAGGGGAGAGGAATTATTCGGCTCATTTCGTGAGCCGAATAGCCGCTCTATTCGGCTCACACCCAACAATCACCGTGAATCTCACCACAAATTAAGATGTATCTGATTGTTAAAAAACCGCCAAATGGCTAACCTTCGCGCCTTCTACGACCCATTAGTCACGGGTCTTTCTGACGAAACGCAGTTTTTTGATCTGTAACGCGCCGAGGATCAGGCGCAAGGTTTCGTTATGCATGGCAGGAGGCGTCACATGCGTTGGTTTCTTTCACTGCTGATAACGCTGGTCTGGGCCTGCGCTGCCTGGGCCGAGCCAACGGCCGAGTTATCGGAACCGGTGGGCGGCTGGCGTTATAACGGCTTGCTCGATCGCAGTGAAAACCCTCAAGTCGCCTATCCCACACCGCCCATCGACCGGGGCGTGCAGCGCAATCGCACGATGATCGAAGGCCAGCTCAAGGCCATCGGCACCCAGCGCGGGCCGCACACTCTCGGCGGTCAACGGCAATCCGCTGAATCTGTATACCGACGACGAAGGGCGTTTCGCCCGGCCGTATGCGTTTGGCGCCGGTTCCAACAGCGTCGAAGTGCGCAGTGCCGAGGGTAAGTCCCTCAAGCGCGTTCAATTCTATGAAGCCAACAACCTGCGCACTCCGGCGCGGATTCGCGTGGTGTTGGGCTGGGATGATCCAAAAGCCGAACTCGACCTGCACATCATTACTCCCGACGGCCAGCACGCGTTCTTCGCCCACACGGCGTTGACCAACGGCGGTGGCCTGGACCCGGACGGCGTCGATGGCCCCGGCCCGGAAATGTTCACCATGACCGCGCCGCTGCATGGCACCTATCTGGTTTATGTGAACTATTGGGGCAACTTCGGCAGTGAAGGCTATAACTTCGATGAGCACAGTAACCAGAACGAGGTGATTACCTCGCAGATCAACCTGGTGCTCAACGAAAACACCGTCGACGAAAAACGCGAGACATTCATCGTGCCCCTGCGGGCCATCGGTGACCTGTTGCTGGTCAAGACTTTCAACTATTAAGCATCCCGCTCCACGGATGAATTGCTGAGCTTTGGGAACATGAGCGTGAACATGAGCGATAAGACGATTTCCCCTGCCGTTCCCCCGGCCGCTGACGCACCGGTTGCCAAACCTCCACGTCGTTGGCCGGCCGTGCTGGTCGGGCTGTGCCTGGTGGCGGGTGTCGCGGGCGGGTTGGGCTGGTTCATGCACAAACCCAAAGTGCCGCTGGCGGCGTTGGCCAGTGACAAACTGGGCATGAGCCGCCCGGACGGCCTGCTGGAAACCAGTTCCCTGAGCCAATTGCCCAAGGACTTGCTGGCGGTGCCGTTCCTCAAGGAAACCCTGACCGAAGATTTCGTCTTCTATTACGAAGCCCATGTGGATCGTCTCGGTTTGATCGGCAGCTTGCGGCGGATCATTTACGAACATGACCTGAAGTTGCAGGACAGCCTGATCGTGCAGCTCTTCGATCAGCCGGCCGATGTGGCGCTGTGGCGTGGGGCGGATGGTCGCCTGAAAGACTTCTTGTTGGTGATGGATCGCGGTGGCCTGGCCAAGGTGCTGGAGCCGCTGGCAAAAGTGGCATTGGACGATACGCAACTGACCAAAGTCGGCGATGTGAAAGTCGGCGCCGACGACGTCGCGCTCTATCAACTGACCTACAACGCCACCAAGGCACTGCTGTTCGCCTCCCATGGCGACAAACTGGTGGTGCTGTCGAACCCGGCCAAGCTGTACGAAGGCGGCCATGGTCCGGTCGATGAACCGGGCATGGTCTCGACTCAGGCGCTAGAAGCACTGCTCGGGGGCCAAAAACTGTTCCCCGAAGCCTTCGGCCTGCAACCGCGCTTGCCTGAGGTGAAGCAACGCCTGTCGGTCAATTCCAGCGTTCTGGCCATGGGTTATCAGCGCTTTATCCCGAACTTCGCCGGCCTGCGTTTCGACATGGACGACAAGGGCTGGCACAGCTTCCTCGCCATGGACGAACTGGATAACCAGCCAGACTTCGATTTCAAACCGATCTGGCAAGCCATGCCGATGGGCGCCAGCGCCTGCGTAGCCTTGCCGCTGGCGGCTGAACAACAGAAACCGCTGCTGGTAAAACTCGGTGCCGAAGAAAAAGTCGCCGAGGCCCTGACCGAACACGTGGCCGGCGCGGCGGGCCTGTGCTGGTACGCCGATTCGCGGCTGTACACGCCACTGCTGGTGGTCAGCCTGAACGACAAGGACAGCGCCAAACTCGACGGCGATCTGGGCAACCTGTTCGGCTCGATGGTTGGCGCCTACGAAGGCAAGGTCGACGAGCACGCGTTCCCGGTGGTCGAGAAGCAGGAAGGCGAAACCCATCAGTGGCAGCGTCAGGTCAGTTCCAACTTCGGCCCGTACGCGGCCAAGGATGCCGAGAACCCGGACGCGATCACCGGCAAGGCGTTCATGAAAGTCAGCCTGGCCCGCCACAGTTCGACGCTGCTGTTCTCGCTCGACGACAAACTGGTCGATAAGGCCCTCGGCACCCTCGACAAACGCTTCCCGCCGCTGGCCGATGTGTTGCCCAAAGACCTGCTGATGCCGGTCTACTTCGGCCCGGATTCCATGGCGCAGCTGATGCAACAGGAAACCCTCGACAGCCTGCCGCAGGACATGGAGCCGGTGTTCTACAACGCCGCGCAAACCTACCTGATCCCGAAACTGCGCAAGCTCGGCGGTTACGGCAAATACGCGCTGACCTTGCCCAAAGGCAGTGAGCCGGACGGCCACTGGCAGTGGCTGCCGCTGGAATGGAAAGCCCTGTGACAGCACTTATCCGAGGCCTCGGCCTGCTGGCGATGCTGCTCGGCAGTCGGGCATTTGCCAATGAGGCGCCGCCGCTCGACGTGCAGCAATCCCAGGTGTTTCGCGCCTGGTTCGTGCGCATCGCCCAGGAACAACTGACCCAAGGCCCGAGCCCGCGCTGGTTTCAGCAGGACTGCGCGGGCCTGGTGCGTTTCGCCGCCAACGAAGCGCTGAAAGTCCATGACGACAAATGGCTGCGCAGCAATGGCCTGTCCAACCGCTACCTGCCGCCGGAACTGCAATTGAGCGAGGCCCAGCGCGGTCTCGCCCAGCAATGGCAGCAGGGCGGCGGCAAGGTCGGGCCGTACGTCAACGCGATCAAACTGATTCAGTTCAACAGCCATCTGGTCGGTCGAGACGTGGCGCTGGCCCGGCCCGGCGACCTGATGTTTTTCGATCAGGGCGACGACCAGCACCTGATGATCTGGATGGGCCGTTACATTGCCTATCACACCGGTACCACCACCCCTACTGACAACGGCATGCGATCCGCGAGCCTGCAGCAACTCATGACATGGAAGGACACCCGATGGATACCCGACGCAGCCAACCCCAACTTCATCGGCGTCTATCGACTGAACTTTCTCTCCCAATGATCGGTGCCCGCATGCTGCGCTTCTGCTCAAAACTGCCATTGTTATTGGCTCTGGTGCTGCCCTTGTCGGTGGTCAACGCCGAAGACACCGTCGAGCCAAGCGGCTACACGCCGGTGGCCGGTGAAAGCTTTTTCTTGCTGGCCGACAGCAGCTTCGCCAGCGACGAACAGGCGATGGTTCGCCTCGAAGCGCCGGGCCGCGACTATCGCCGGTTCCGCATGGAGCCTTATGGCGGCGCCGACATTCGCGTCTATCGCATCGACAAGCCGCTGGATTTCCTCAAGCGTCAGAAGAACCTGCACCGCGTGGTCAGTGACGGCCAGTTCAAGGGCGAAGGCCTGTCGAACACCCTCGCGTACCTGTGGGACAACTGGTACCGCAAATCTCGTCGCGTGATGCAACGAGCGTTTTCCTACGAGTCCCGTCAACAAGTCACCGAAGAAGTGCCTGAGCTGAAGATGGGCACCGCGATTGCCGCGCCAACGCCTTACGACGCTCAGCCACAATTCGCACTGATTCCGGGCTTGCCAGTTGTCAGTCAATTCCGTTATCCGCTGTGGGAAGCCAAACCGATCCAGCCGCCCGCCGGCGTGAACCTGGCCGGTTCTTCCAGTGAATTCGTCAGCGTTGCACCGGGTAACGTGTACATCCCGTTGGGTCATCTGAAACCGGGTCTGTATCTGGTGGAAGCGCTGATCGGCAAGTACCGCGCGACGACCATGGTCTTTGTCTCCAACACCGTGGCCGTAAGCAAGATTGCCGGTGATGAATTGGTGGTGTGGGCTGCGCGCAAACACGAAGGCAGTTCGGTGCCGAAGGTCAACGTGCTGTGGACCGATGGCCTGGGTGTGATGAGCAGCGGCGCCACCGACACCGACGGTTTGCTGCGGTTGAAACACGTCAGCCCCGAGCGTTCGTTCGTGATCGGTGAAGACGAAGAGGGCGGTGTTTTCGTCTCCGAGAACTTCTATTACGACAGCGAAATCTACGACACCAAACTCTATGCCTTCACCGACCGACCGCTGTACCGGCCGGGGGATTGGGTGTCGCTGAAAATCGTCGGTCGCGAGTTCAAGAACGCCCGGGATTCCGTGGCACCGACCGCTGCCGACGTCAACGTAACCGTGCTCGATGCCACCGGTACGGCGCTGCAGTCATTGGCGCTGAAGCTCGATTCCAAGTCTGGTACTCAAGGTCGTTTCCAGTTGCCGGACAACGCGGTGGCGGGTGGTTATGAGCTGCGTTTCAGCTACAAGGATCAGGCCTACAGCAGTGCCTTCCGAGTCGCCGAATACATCAAGCCGCACTTCGAAATCTCGCTGAATCTGGCCAAACAGGACTACCGCACCGGCGAACCGGTGAAGGGCAGTCTGGTGCTGCTGTACCCGGATGGCAAACCGGTGGCCGACGCCAAGTTGACCCTGAGCCTGCGCGCCCAGCAACTGTCGATGGTCGACAACGAGCTGCAATACCTCGGGCAATTCCCGATCGAGCTGACCAGCACCGAACTGACCACCGATTCCAAGGGCAACGCGACCCTTGACCTGCCGGCCGCCGACAAACCGAGCCGCTACATGCTCACCGTGTTCGCCAGCGATGGCGCGGCGTATCGGGTCAAGACCACCAAGGAAATTCTCATCGACCGTGGCGCCGCCAGCTTCCGCTTGAGCGCACCGCAACGGTTCAGTGCGGTGGGCGACAAGGTTGCTTTCAGCTACGCCAATGAAGGTGGCAGCGAGCAGAGCAAAGCCGTCACCCCGAGCAGCTACAGCTGGGTTCGTCTGGAAGACCAGACCACTGGCGACGGCAAACTCGCTGCGAAAGACAAAGGGTTCAGTATCGCTTTCGACCGTGCGGGTACTTACAACCTGACCTTGAAGGATGACCATGGCCGCGTGGTTGGCGCCACCGGTCATTCGGTCACCGGCGATGGCGTCAAAGCCGTGCCGGGCACAGTGGAAATTGTCCTCGACAAACCCGAGTACAAGGCTGGCGACGAAGCCCTGGCGTTGATCACGTTCCCGGAACCGGTCAGCGATGCACTGCTGTCGCTGGAGCGGGACAAGGTCGAGGCCACGGCGCTGCTGTCCAAGGGCGGCGACTGGCTGAAGATGGAAAAACTCAGCGAGACTCAATACCGCGCGCGGATTCCGGTGAAGGATAACTTCGCACCGAACCTGACCTTCTCCGTGCTCTACACCAAGGGCGGTCAGTACAGCTTCCAGAACGCCGGCATCAAGGTGATTACGCCGCAGATTGACGTGGCGATTGCTACCGATAAAGAGACCTATCAGCCGGGCGATACGGTGTCGGTTGACCTGACCACTCAGTTCGCCGGCAAGCCAATTCCGGCGCACCTGACGGTCAGTGTCGTGGACGAAATGATCTACGCGCTGCAACCGGAAGTCGCGCCGACCATCGACCAGTTCTTCTATCACCCGCGCCGCAACAACGTGCGCACCAGCGCCAGCCTGTCGTTCATCAGCTATGACGTTGCGTTGCCGGGCAGCCCGGGCGCACCGGGCAAAGCCAACCGCAGCGAACGGGGCGTGAAAGTGCTGGAGCGCCCGCGTCGTGAAGACGTCGACACCGCCGCGTGGCAGCCAGAATTGATTACCGACGCCAACGGCAAAACCCGCTTCACCTTCAAAATGCCGGACTCGCTGACTCGCTGGCGCATCACTGCCCGGGCGATCGCCGATGACGGCCAGGTCGGGCAGAAGAAGCAATTCGTTCGTTCGGAAAAGCCGCTGTACCTGAAGTGGAGCGGCCCGACCAAATTCCGCACTGGCGACAAACCGGATCTCGGTGTGTTCGCGTTCAGTCAGGCCGAGAAACCGGTCAAGGCTGAGCTGGTGATCCATTACGGCGGCGCCGATCAGCGTGTGCCGGTAACCCTAAACAACGGCATCAACTACATCGCGTTGCCAGCGTTTGCATTGGCGAGCGGCGACTGGACCGCAGAACTGGTGCAGGACGGTAAAACCGCCGATGCCCTGGCTGTGCGCCTGACCGCGACTGGTGAAGGTTGGCAGGTGACTCAGAGCCAGGTTGTAGACGCGCTCAGCGGTGACACAGCGCTGACCTTGCCGGCGGATGCGACGGATATTCGCCTGCGCCTGGATGACAGTGCGCAAGCGCTGTTCCGTTCGGCACTTGATGATTTGCTGAGCTATCCGTACGGCGGCGTCGAGCAAACCGCCAGCCGTTTGTTGCCACTGAGCATTGCCTATCCATCGCTTTCGTCGAATCCACAGGTTCGCGATCGCTTGCGCCTGATCATGCAAAACAGCCGTCTGCGGCTGGTGCAAATGGCCGGGCCTTCGGCGAGTTTCACTTGGTGGGGACAGGACGGTGAGCCGGATGCATTCCTCACCGCTTACGCCTATTACGCCGACTGGTACGCCAGCAAAGCGCTGGAACTGAGCTTGCCGCCGGAGCACTGGCAGCGGGTGTTGGAGGTTTATTCGAAGCAGGCCAAAAACACACCGCTGTTGCAGCGGGCACTGATCCTGTCGTTCGCCAAACAGATGCAATTGCCGGTGAACACCCTGCTCAGCGGTTTGATGGATGACCTGGCGAAGGCCGGCGACGGCAATGCCGCAAACCTGATGGACGATGGCGAAGACAGCATCGTCATGAGCGATCCGGATTCGGCGCTGGGGTTGGCGGCGGCGCGGGCATTGACTGCATCGCTGGCGCGCCAGTCCAAGGTCACTCTGCCGGACGCGTTTAATCGTCAACTGACGGATGCGCAGCAACGGTTGGCGGTCAGTTCGCAGCCGTTTGCCGAAGCGCTGAACCTGTCGCTGCAAGCTTTCGATCAGGCTCACGCGCAAGCGTTGTTGCAACGTCTGCTGCCACAGCAATCGACCCTCGAACGCGCGTTGGCGTTGAGCTGGTTGCAACGCAGTATCGAGCAAGCTTCGCCGACCATCGCCCTGGCGCCGGGTGAAGGCTGGAAGAAACGCTACGGTGATACCGGTGAGATGTACTGGACATGGCAGGGCGCTACGCCGGTGCCGGCAGCGTTGTCGCTGACCGGGACCCAGGAACGTCCGCTACGCGCCGCGCTGAGCTACCAGACCAAACAACCGGCAATCGACCCGATGGCTGTGACCATCACCCGTCGTCTGTCGCGTTTGGTGCCGGGTGACGAAGCGTTCGAATTCAAACTTGAAGCGGTCGGCACCAAGCCGTTGTCCAGCGACAGCCTGTACCTGGACGAAGTGATCATCACCAGCAAAGCGCCGAAGCCACTGCGCTACGGCATGATCGAAGTGCCGCTGCCGCCGGGCGCTGACGTTGAACGCACCACCTGGGGCATCAAGTTGATGGGCAAGGCCGGCACCGAACCGACAGCGCTGGAGAAGGCGCGTTTCGAGCCAGGTCAGATGGCTTACGCGATTCCCGTGGACGCCTTGAGCGGCGAATTGCGCGTACGTCACTTGGTGCGCTTCTCGCAGAAAGGCCAGTTCAACTTGCCGCCGGTGCGTTTCACTCAGATCTACGCGCCACAGCATCAGGCTCAGGAACAGAATCCGGCGCTTGGCCAGGTCACGGTCAACTGACATGACTAGGCCTCTGGTCTGGCTGCTGCTGTGTGTGATCCCTGCGCTGGCGACGGCGCAGGACGAACCGCTGCGGCTGGGCTTCAAGGGGGAATTGCTGTCGTTGAGCCGGACTCAATTGATTTCCCGCGAACCGTTGCCTGACTCTTTGCAAACGCCACTGGGTAGTCTGTGGAAGTTGTTTGTTTATGGCTGGCTGGTGGATACCGGCGCCCATGAATCGCCCTATGAATGTCGCGGGCAGTCGAAGGAAGAAGTTTATTGCTGCACGGCTGGCGGCAAGATTGGCCGTGATCAGGCGTTGGTGAAGTCTTGCGGGTTGTACTTTGAACCTGCGCGATTGGGCATTGCTGGTGCTGAGTGGCGGGCATATTGGCAGTTAAGGCAGGCACCGGAGTGGTTGCTGAACTTGCCATCGTTGCAGCCTTCCACCCGAGTTTCAGTCGCTGAATTGCTCAAGGTGCTGGCCGTGCTGCCGGCGCAGGATCAAGCGCGGCGGGTGTTGCTGGACGTGGTGTTGAACGCCGCTGACGGCAACGTCGTGGGTGAACTCGGCGGCCGGTTGCGGGTGAAAACCTGGAGCTGGTTGGGCGATCAGGACCCTTCGTCGCGTCAGGGCGGGTTCGCCGGTTGGACGGTGGATGGCACGCCGATCTGGGCCGGTGGGCGTGGGACCAGTCAGATGGTTTTGCGTAATTACGGTGGGGCGTTGGCTTCGGTGTTACCGGTGGATTGGCCATTGGATGCGGGGCGTTGTGTTGAGGTGGGGCTGTTTTCTCGCTATCCGATCAGCCGCGTTTTGGCGGGGGATCGGGTTGCTGACTCCGGGCCGTTGCAAGGCAACTATCGCGTCGAATTCGCCAGCGGCAATCAACTGGATATCCACAGCGACGGCGAACTCTTTCTGCTGAAAGACAAGCTTGTTGCGCGCCTTGATCGCGAAGAATACGTCGCCCGCGTCCTGCAACGAGAAGCCAAGTCCGAACCTGTTGAGGCCGCCAAAGCACTGGCCATCGCAATCAGAACCTACCTGCTGCAAAACGCCACCCGCAACGGCGACTGCCTGAGCATCGACGACAGCAGTAGCCGCCAACGCGTCGCCCCACGCCCGGCCACCTCAGAATCGCGCAACATCGCGGCGTGGACCAGCGACCTCGTCCTGGCCGGCAGCACCGTCACGTATCACTCCGACCAGCCGGGCCCGGACAAACTCTCCTGGCAGCAAGCCGTCGAACAAGCCAACGCCGGCCAACGCTACGACGCCATCCTGCTGCACGCCTACCCGCGCGCCAGCCTCAGCCGCTGGGACAACCCGGTTGCTTCCTGCGAAGCGTTGCCCGCCGCGCAAGACTGGCTGCTCAACCAGCGCCGCGGCTGGCGCCAACGCCTCGAAAACGAAGTCGGCTACAACGAAATCAGCACCTTCGCCGTCTGCCGCCTCGCCTTTGGCCGGCCTTTTGTCGACCGCGAACGCCAACGCATCTACGTGCGCGGCGTGCAGTCACTGCAAGACCGCCTCGACCTGACCCACGAATACCTGCACCTGGCCTTCGAAGCACACCCGAACGGCCAGGATGAAACCTACATCGAAGGGCTCGCCCGTCACCTCTTGCTGGAATAGGCCATGAAACTCAGTTATCCACAGGTCTTCCTGTTCCTCTGCTCCTTCTGCGTACTGCCGACGACCTTCGCCGCCGACGCCGCCGTCACACTCGACACCCCCGTCGGCGGCTGGCGCACTGGCGCAGTTGAAGGCGAAGGCGAAAACTACCGCCAGACGGTTAACTATCCCGCTTCCTCGGTAAACACACCGGTCGGCCAGGCCAATACCGCGCGCATCAGCGGCCAGATAAAAGCCACACCCAAGACGGGTGAGCCTGGCCGATTGATCGTTAACGGCATCAGCATGCCGTTGAAAATCGACGCCTCTGGACGCTTTGATCGGCCGTACTCGTTTCCGAATGGCAGCAACAGTGTTGAAGTTCGTAGCCCGGATGGCCAGCAGCGGCATCGCACGCAGTTTCTACGCGCCAGTGGCGGGGCGACACCGGCCAAGTTGCGGGTGTTGTTGTCGTGGGACAGCGACAACACGGATTTGGATTTGCACCTTGTGACGCCGGATGGTGCGCACATCTGGTACGGCGATCGCGTGGCACCTAACGGCGCGGCGCTCGACGTCGATGTCACCACGGGGTATGGCCCTGAAATCTTCTCCATGCCGGCGCCGATCAAAGGTCAATATTTGATCTATGTGAACTACTTTGGCGGCGGGTATCGCAGCGATGACGAAGGTCAGGCGGACGCGGTTCAGCCGCTGACTACGGCGCAGGTGACGGTGATTACGGAGGAAGGGACGCCGAACGAGAAGATGGAGACGTTTGTGGTGCCGATGCGGGCGGTGGGGGAGTTGACGTTGGTTAGGGCGTTTAGTTATCCGTGAGGGGGATTGTGCAAGTAGCTCTTGCACAATTGAATTGGGGATCACACCTCCCTGCTAAAGACGGCCCATCTTGCTCGCCATAGAGCGGCTCACCTAGCGAATTGGTGCGTGTACTTGATCACATGGTCAGGAAACAACTCTTCATAAAAAGCAGTGGGAATGCCGAGGATACTTATCTCGATGCAATCGGGCAGAAGCTCTTCAGCGTAATCCAGAATGGCGACTCCCATAGATGGAATAACCAAGCCTGCTTCGGTTTTTACTGAAAGGGCCAAACCGGACTGGTCGAAGTGATTTGTGCGGCACTCGTTTTGAATAGCGGGATACCCAGTGGTTGGCTCGAACTGGCCGAATGCAACGCCCATGGGAGGATCTCCACTCTCCAGCGACGAGTAGCCAACCAAAATCAATCCGCTATAAATCGAAAATCGCGCCATCTGATCGCCTAGTGCTTGCCGTAGCATTGGATATATATGGTGTTTATCACTTGATTAGCTTGAATGCGAGAGCGCCGTGGAGGTTCGGAAGATGACTTGGCCGGACGCTTACTCAGGAACTGCTGAGAGAATAGGGATGGCAGATCCAACACCTGGGCTGACGCTGATAAATCGCTAGGCGGCTGTGGGCGTACTCCACCTGGACATGTGCAGAGGTCCCTTTACTATTATTTTTTATTCGGCAGGCGGAAGATACCATCTGATAATCTCAAAGAAGCTGTTCCATTTAGGCGAAATTAAACCGGATACAAAGTCTTTCTGTTGTTCTAAGCCGAAGTCCAAAACGCCACCGCTAATCTTGTCGAGCAAGTAACCTCCCTCACTTTGCGAGGAGGTAAAATCTATGTAATTTTTTGGTAGCTCCCACATGCCGTGAATGAATTCGGTCCCTATCAGGATCTGCTCTGTTGGCTCGGATACGTCGCAGATGTATTCGTCAGACACAGAGCTCTGAAAATTAGCAGGTAGATAATTAATATAAATACTATCGAATTCGCAGCCTGGAGAGACTCCAAGCGTTTCAAGGGCGACTATAGCCATGCCCTTGTCAGTTCTATGTATATTGCCAGGCTGGTTTTCTATCAGCCTAACTAAGTCTTTGGGTATCATCATTTACTTTGCTAGAAGTAGGTGGATTTTTTCGATTGTATAAAACTAGCTTGTCCTTTTTTAGCTGGATTGTTTGGGCTTGTGACTTCTAAATTGTCCGCTGAGATTTTTTCAGAGGTGGTACATTATTCATGCTATTTGTTTATAATTTCATGAAGCTGTCACGCTCATTATAATGTTTGATGGCTATTAGTATTTCCTCATTTGTAGCAGATATTTTTTGCTTCAGTGCGTTGAATGTAACATCTTCCAAGAGTTCATCGGTAAACCAAAACTCTAGATTGTTTTGAATGATGTACTTTGGGAAAATTTCTTCGTCGTCATCGGTGATCTCCGAGGATTCATCAAGCACGCAGTCGGTTTCCAGCGTCGCTTGGTCCGATGATCCTTTCCCATAAACACAATAGGTCAGGGTTTTTTCTGTGTTTTTAAAAAATCGATTAAATCAGTTATTTTGATAGTTTCGTTGTATTGCACCGTTAATACTCCAATTATTCTGTTTTGATTTTCCCTCTCGCCCTTCTCTGCCCCACCCCATATATCTCGTCCACCTTTTCCAGTTGGGTGGTATACAGAGTGTTCGCCTGCATGGTCCGCCTCTATGGACAAGCTGCAACAGTCCGGGTTTTTCGTTGTGGTGCCAAGCGTAACCTGTAGGGCTGGCGCTCATGTTTCGCTTTGGATCATCGACCCAAGTTTTGAGCTCGGGGTTTCGGCGATACATATTCTTTCGAAACGCTGGGTCTGTAGGCGCTGATGTGGAATTGCCCCACCTGCTGGGGCAAGACTGCCCCAACTTAAATAAGTAAATACCCAGCACAGAGGGCCACAACCTTGAAGGCTACCTGGGTCAACGACTTCTCGGAAGCTGGGTCAATTCCTCATCAGCGCCAGCAGACCAGGTTCCCTCAGAGCGCAAATCGTATCCGGGATTCACGGCGTTGTGCCGGAGGTAACGCTTCTCCCCGTCTCACGGCGGCCAGTAGCTGATCGACCCCGATGTGCACGGCATCGGCTTGCACGTTGGACGGCTTGAAATTCGTTACATTATCGAGACCTTGCCGGTGCGATTGAATGATTTTCACGTCCTGACGAATAACGATACGGGTGTACAGATGAATGAACGGACGCAACAGGCGTAGTACCCAGCGGGGTAGCCGGAAGCGGTAGGCGATGTAGGTATAGACGCGCGACTGTCGTGAATCGATGGGTGTGATCTGGCTGATGATGAAGAACGCCGAACAGTCGCCCCAGCGGTAGTCGCAGCGCGTGACGTTGGGCGCAAAAAACGATCCGTGTGCACCAATGGCTCGCCGTCGGGGTTACTGAGCCAGTTCAGGAAACCGATCTTGTCTCCGTCATCGTGATATGTCACTTCAACGCTCTGCGCTTTACACGCGAGCGTGGCCTCCATTGTTAGCCCCGTGCTGGATCTGAAGATGCCTTCGTGCACAAACACAGTGTGGGGTACGTCCATGAAGTTCTGCACGAGGCTGCCGACATCTGCCTCGAACGTGTTGATCATGAAATAGGACTGCCAGGGTTTTTCGCCGTAGACCGGTAGCTTGAACACAGGTTTTTCCTGCGGGTTGCCCGTGCCGGTGTAGACCCAGACGAGTCCGTCCTGTTCTTGCACCGCAAAGTGACGCTGGCGGTATCGATACGCGGGCGAAGTCGATGTACACGGCATATCGCCGACGCTGGGGATATGCACCACCTGCCCCTGAGCGTCGTAGCGCCAGCCGTGGTAAGGGCACACCAGGCAATCGTCGGCAATCTTGCCCGCCGATAAGCGCGTTCCGCGGTGCACGCACTGGTCGAGCAACGCTGCTGCCCGTCCGTCACGCTGGCGAAATAGCACCAGGTTCAGGCCCAGAATCTTCGCCCGGTAAGGTTTGTTTTTGCGCAGTTCTTTCTGTGCGCACGCCACATACCATTGTTCGAGGGTGCCATCGTCCGGCGTCTCAAGAAGATTGTTCAAAGGTGCCGACATGAGCTTTCCGTAAGAGCGAGAAGGGCTTCGGCTGTCTCCAGCCGATTGATAAGTGAACGCGGTTTGAAGTCGCCCGCACGGATGCAGCTCAACTCCGCCGCCTGCTGCAATACATGCGCGAGCTGATCAGCACCGCCGTCGAGCAGGCGCACCTGCACAGGTCCCAGTTGCCCGAGTCGGCGTGCCTGGCAGTAATGAAAGGCGTCAGACAGTGCCGCCTCAATCGTCAGCGCCAAGGCACTGGCATCAAGGTTGTGGGATGTCGCAACCAGCGCCGTGTAATGCGGTGGCGACGCGTAGGCATTGGGGATCAGGCAGGCGGCGCCTTTTGTGGCCAGGCAACGGTCGAACAGGTTCTGCACGGTTTGCTCATCGAGTTTTTCTCCAACCAGATCACTGGTTTCCGTGGCACGTCCCACGAACTCGACCCGTGGCGTGGCCCCCGACATGCCGACGACGCGGACCCGATCGCCCAATGCATAGCGGTACAAGCCGCCACCGGTGGTCAGCAGGACCTGCGCCGTTTCTCCCAGGCGTAACGAATGAGCATGGCGCAGGGCGCCGTCTTCGCAGAGAAATTCCAGATAATGGCTGCCGATCGCCAACGGGCATCCAGGCCCGTCGCCGAATGGAACGCTCACGACGCCTTCGGTGGCAAAAAGACTTTTCGGCAGCCACTGCGTTTGCGGAAAACGCACGGCCAGTTGCGTGAAGTAGTGGCGGCTGGGGCCCTCCATCCAGCAACTGACGGCGGCCAGTCGTGGCCATAATTCAGTGCACACTCCTTGGGATCTCGCTCGGCGCAATGCTGACTGGCGCGACGCGGGAAGCGCGGCCTCCAGCCATGCAAACGTCTGCACATGTTCGGGCGTTTCGCCGTCGAACAGTGGCTGCAACAGGCTGGTCAGGAAGGTCGGGCTCCACACACTGATAAAGCTCAGATCGGCATCGGCCAACAATGCGAGGAGGGTCTGTCGGCGCCATTGCGACAACGCACCTCTGAACTCGGGAATCAACAAAGTCCCTGCCAGACCGGCCAGATGACTGCCGTGCAAATACTCCAGATCACTGGCCGAACCGATGCAAATGCCATTGGGGCCCGCCACTGGCATTTGCAAGGGCGGCGACATCGACCAGTAGCTTGATCCGTGGCTGATTCCGGGCACCTGACGATGCATGTCGGCGAGCCACACGGTCAGCGCGCTGTGCATTTCTGCGAGGAAGGCGCGCGTATAGGGAATCGCTTTCTGCAGCGCGCTGTTTCCGCTCGTACGCTCGAAGAACAGCGGCGGGGAGGAGGTCAGAATCGCTTCGGATTCATTTTGCGCGCGCTCGATCCACGGCTGCAGTTGCAAGTAAGTGTGGATCGGTACGTTATCGCGAAACTGCGTCGAGTCATGCAGCCGAGCAAAGTGGTGGGCGCGGCCGAATGCGCAATCACGATTGGCTTCGAGCAGTCGCAGCAATGCCCGCTCTTGCGTCAATTGCGGTTGCTCGAGTTGCGCGAGCCATTGATCGAGCGTGGGCTTGGCGCGTTCCAGGAAGGTCTGCCACAGCGCGCGTTTGACATCCATGTGGGCGCTCATCAGAAGTAAGTCTTGTCCAGTTGCGTCAAGTCATCAGGTAACCGCTGGGGCGGCAGAAAAACCTGCAGCCAGCCATACCAGAGCGGCCGCGTTTCTTTCAGGTTGGAGGCTTCATGCATCTGCTGCCAATGCATGGCCGAGTGCCGATGATGGGTCAGGTTGTAGTTGAAGTTCAAAAACGCCCAGCGCACGAGATGCGGGGCCCGCATGTTATAGGCGCCCTCTACGACATCCAGCGGCGTGCGCATGTGGTACACCCACTGCAGCGACGACCAGGAAAATGCAAAAGCGAGGTAGGCGATGAGCACAACGTGCCACGTCCATCCCAGCAAGAGTCCGATCGATAACCACGCGGCGACGCCGGCAATGACTTCCCGGCGGATGCGTTTGAAGTCGGCGCTGGAGAAATCCTTGAAAGCCGCGGCATAAGTATTGACCTCTGCGGTTTGCGACCACTTGTCCGTGATGCGGGCCGGCAGCACCGGCAATAAAAGGCTGCCGACAAACGCCGCCAGCCAGATACCGCCGAGCACCGCAAAGTAGTACTCGATACGCTTGCGCCACAGCGACTCATCCGCGACCGCGAAGTCGGCCAGTTCTGCGCGTGTGCGATTGCGCACATGATGCCCCAGATGGTTGATATGGATCAGCGTGGCCGAGGCGCCAAAAAGGGTAGAAGCCCACCACATGACGAAGTAGTTAAGTGATTTGCGACTGTGCGCCAAGCCATGAAAGGACTCGTGCATCATCGAGAAGACACCTTGCATGACAAGGCAGAACGGAACGAGCACCAGCCATTTGAGCCAACCCGCATCAGTGTGGGAAAGCCAGGTCAGTGTCGCGCCCCAAAACAGCGTCTGCAGCGCCAGAACACACAGATTGCTCACGTCGAAACGACGCGTTTGCGAAATGTCACTGGAACTGCGCATATGGGCTCCTTGAGAAAGGTCGAGTCAAAAAGTATACCGCCCTAACCGCTTCACTAACGATCAATTGCTGACGCGTCGGGGCAACGAGGAACCGCAGAAAACTTTATGTCGTATTTAAAACGTCTTTTAACTAGACGCTCGCCGGCGAAACCTGTTTGCGCAGATATCCCCCGGCGCAATGTGCGTTTTTCACTCGATGAGCAGACTCCTCGCTATTGGTATCGTGGCTGGCCGCACGTGACGCGCTTTTTCGATGGCCTGTCGATCATGTTTCCACTCGGCGAAAAACTCTTCATCGACAGTGTCGTGTACTTTCGAAAAGCGATCGAAAACGATCCGGCACTGGCCGAAGCCGTTGACGCGTTCGTTTATCAGGAAGCGTCGCATATTCGCGAACATCGTTCGTATAACCAGCAACTCGCGGCACAAGGCGCACCTATCGATGCCCTCGAACAACTGCTGTTGCGCCGTCAGGAGGTGGGCAACAAGTTTTCGCCGGCGATGCGTCTGGCCATGACGGCCAGCCTGGAACATTTCACCGCGATTCTCTCCGATCAACTCCTGCGCAATCCCGCGGTCCTCAAAGGTGCCGATGGAAAGATGGCCATGATATGGCGCTGGCATGCGATCGAAGAAACCGAGCACAAAGCCGTCGCCTTCGACGTACTGTGCTCGGTGGTGCGTAATCCGGTTTGGCGATACCTGATGCGATGCGGGGTCATGCTGATCATGACCGGCTACTTTGCAGTCGATGTCATGTACTTCATTTATCGACTTGCCGGCAATGACGGGCAACGCCGCAACGGGCGCGAGTGGCTGCGTTTGCTCGGCTGGTTATTCGTAAGTCCCGGTCCGCTGACCCGTGTATTTCCGAGATGGCTGGCCTGGTTCATTCCGGGGTTTCATCCCAATCACCTCGATACCCGTGAAGCGCTGGAAGCGGCGCGGCAAACGCTGGACGAGTACGCTGGGCGCACACCATGAGGCGTCTTTCGGCGATAACAGAAGTCTGGATGCCTGAGGGGTTTGACGACTGGCCACTGCATTTTCCGGCAACCGAATTCGCAGCGCCCGAGGCACGTCTGGACTGGACGGAACAATTTATCGCGTCTTGGCACAAGCCCATGCCCAGCCTTCCCCCAGGCACATTGGTGGTACTGGTTGCCGGACTGTTTTCCGAATGGTTGCGCGGCTGTTTTCAGGATTGTGCGCGGACGTTGCGGCACCTGGACTATCCGGTTCTGCGCATGCCCGTGCGTTCATCTCGGGGCGTCATGGCGCAGGGGCGGCATATCAGCAAGGTGCTGACGGCCGAACTCAGGCAGGGGCAACGATTTGTCGTGTTGGCGCACAGCAAGGGTGGCCTTGACGCGCTCGCGGCATTGGCACAGAACAAGGCATTGAGCGAGGCATGTGATGGCGTTGCGCTGGTGCAACCGCCAACAGGTCCGTCGACAGTCATGGATGACGTGTTGGCTGGCAGCGTAGGGCAGTCGAGCATCAACTACCCGTTCGATCGCGTTCGCCGCGTGCTGGCGAAAACCCCCTGGGTGGCCGATGGCGCGCGGGATATCAGCAGTCTGCGCGACCCGCACATTACCCACCTGCTCAAACACCTGCCCGCCGCCGTGCAGTGCGTGCACGTCGTCAGTTGGAGCGCTGTCCCCAGTTCGCGCCTCGATACCCATCACGCCCGCCTCAATGCCCGGCGACCCGGTTGGGCTCATGACGGGCAGTTTTACCTCGAGCATCAACGCATCGAGGGCATGCCGCAGATCTGTCTGCCCCGGCTCGATCATGGTCAACCGGTGCTGGGCGGCGGTGGCTTTGACGCCACACGTTTCTGGCTGACGCTATTGGCTGTCGTGCACGGACGCGCTCAGACGAGATAGATTTCGAAGCCCGGGATGCGCTCGGCGTCCTGCGCCGTCAAAGCCGCGGCATTCCCCACACAGGGCGCCGTGTACAGGTCCATTGGAATGGACACGGCGCGATAGCGCGTCATGGCCATCCAGAGCGGGTCATGGTCATACAGACACAATTGCATCAACGCGTACTGACCGCGAACGCGCATCCACGCAGCATCCAGCAGTGCCGCAAAGATCTGCGGGTCGCGCTGTCGTACGTGCAAGTGGGTCAGGTAAACGTCGCGCAATGCCTCGCCGGGCGCGGCGATGGCAGGGCGCCCCAACAGCGGCGCACAGGTGTTGAACGCGAGGCGAAGGGTCTGGTGCGCCAAGGGCAATGTTTCAAGCACCACCCGTTTGATCCGCCCGGCATCCCAAGGCGCGACACAGCCCAGCAGATTGTCTTGGGCGTCCAGTGCCAGCAGAAATGACGAGAGGCCGAAGTCCGGCCAGGTGTCCAGGCGCCGTGCAAACTGCGCTTCACTGAAAACGCTGCCGAAGGGCTGACCTGCCGATTCGCGGTCGAGAAACGCGCGCAGCGCATCAGCGTGGCACGGCTGCGCTTGTACGATACGCACGTTGTCCAGCGTTCGCGGAGTGCTTCGCCATCCGCGCTGGGCATACACGGCTACGTTGCTGTAGCCCCGCCAGTGCGCAAGCCTGAGAGGATTGGCACGCCGTCCGCTCAGCAGCGACTGCGTGGCGAGACGGTTGTCGCGGATGACACAGCAATAGGCGTGCTGGACACCCGTTTCATCGGCCAGCGTTTCGAGCCTGACTTTGACCTCGGCCATCCACGACACCGACAGACGCCTATCAGGTACCAGCCGCAGATCCCCCAGATAGGCCACGGGCTGAATGTCACCCTGAAGATAACCCTCGCGCACCACCAGGCTGGCAATGCCCTTCAGATCACCGACCTCGTTCTCGGCGAGCCAGGTGCGATGGTCCAAGGCATGACAATGGTGCAGCGCAAAATAGTCAGGCCCACGATCAAAACGCATTGGCAAGCCGCCCTGCATGGCCCGCTGCGCCTGAAAGTCGAGCAGTTGCCGATTGTCCGCAGCGCTGGCCTGGCGGATCAGCATGGTTGTGTGGCGGCAAACAGACGCAGCGCCATCGGCCGCAGGTTGTCGGGGTGCAATTCACACAGACAGACCAGCTCATCGCCCGACGCGTAATGAGGATTTTTCTGGAGAAAATAGGCGACGTTTTCCAGGCGCAGGTGAGGGGCAGGGACTTGTGCCAGTTCCGTCGTCAACCGACCTTGAGGCACTTTGAAAGACAGCACGCCCGTTGCCGAATCATAGGCCTCGCCGAAACGTTCCACTGCAAGATGATCCGCCAACGCCTGCACCGTAGGATCCGTCACCACGCCGGCACGGGGGCGTAATTCAACGCCATGGCGCCCAGATAACGGTAGGTGCGGTGACCCTTGCAGATCAGAAACCAGTACAGGGGCACGTCGGGCTGCTCCTGCCAGATCTCACCGGCCAGGCGCATCCACGCGAATGCCAGTTGCTGGCTGCCCCAGTGTTTGCGGTCAATGATGGTGTCGCCGGAAAAAATCACCCTGATCGGTTGGCCTGACCACGTGCGCTCATACCGTTTGAGGGTGGTGAAACCGACGATGGTTTCATCTGCGCAACGCAATACGATGCAGTGCGTCTTGTCCTGCAAATCCTGATCGAATCGCGGGCGGGAGGTATCGCAGTAGGATGCGGAATAAATCTCGAACATCCGATCGATTTCATGTGGATGCAGATCGCAGCATTCAACGGACGTTGCGCTCAAACGCATGGAGATCCTCGGCATCGCAAGTAAGATGTTTGGAGTTTGGCGAGTTGAAAGGGTCAATGCAACGTAGACTTCCTTTCGTCGCTGCCATTTCAGACGGTGCAAACCTTGAATAACAGAGCAGAAATCGCCGTTCATGGCGGTATGGAAAATTGAGTTTGTTCTGACCCATCAGGCGCCTTATTCATGTCATCCACGTTTGTCAGTCATCACCTTGATACCTCGATCGTGACGCGGCCCTTCAGTTGGCTGGTGATCTACACCGTCGTGACGGGCGCACTGTACTTTCTCGTCACGCACTTCCCGATGGGCGCGGTACGGGTGATTCAACCGACATGGTTTGATGCGCACATTGCTCGACTGCCTTACACCTTGTCGCTGTACCTGAGCTACGTACTGATCATGCCGGCGCTGGTGCTGCTGGGGCGGCGCCGCGAATGGCTGTTGCCGGCCTTTTTGCGGCGGCCGTGGCTTCCGGAACCTGCCTGCTGAGTCACTTGTTCTGGCCGACCATGATCGAGCGCGCGGACAGCACGTCGCAGTGGCTCAATTGGTTCTACCGGATCGACTCACCGTTGGCCGCCTCGCCCAGCGGGCATGTCGCATTGCCGGTGGCCATCAGCGTTGTCCTCGGTTATCTACGCGTTCGTGTGGCATGGCTCTTCAGTCTGTGGAGCGTGGTGCTGGGGATTACCGTGTTGACGACTGGTCAGCACGTGTTGCTCGACGTAGTGTATGGCGCTGCGATTGGCGGGGTGGCGGGCCTGATCACCGTCATGTTGAAGCGGCTGAAGGTGGATCTGCGCACCATCGCTGCGATCCTGCTGGAATGGCTGTGCATTGTCGTGACGTTGCGCATCGCGCTATACGTGGGGGACTGGCGACTGTATGGCGTGGCCTTCGTGGTGATTGCCGCGCGCCAACATGCGCTGTTTATTCTGTACCACGACGCGACGCACTATCACCTGACCCGTCATCGCACTCTAAACGACTTTCTGATCAACCTGGCGATCGGGGTGCCAGGAATGGTCCCGGTGGAATTCTATCGGCCCCTGCACCTCGAACATCATCAACAGACCGGAACCGCGAACGACCCGGAGCGGCGTTTTCTGTATCACCGGCAGCCTTGGGATTTCCGCCCGCTGAGCGGGAAGTTGTTGCTGCGGCAATTGCTCGGGGATCTGTTCTTGATCAACACGCTGCGCAACCTGCGCGCCTACAAGGCGGCGGGCGGAGCATCACCGAAGATGACCCGGCCGGCATTGGCTGCCGGTGTGATCTGGCTCGTCCTTTTATCGTTCATCGCTTGGCAAACGTCCGCCCAGACGCTCTTGTTGATGGTGTTTTTCTGGTTTGTGCCACTGGCCACACTGGGCACCCTGCTGCAGAAAATCCGCAGCATCGCCGAGCACAGTGGCGGACCTGACGTCACCCCCGGTTGGCGGGAATGGACATATGCCTGGAAAGTCGGGTGCGCAGGGCGGTTTTTCATTTGGCCTTATCACATCAATCTGCACCTGCATCATCACCACAGTGCCAACCATCCCTGGCATGTTCTCCCGCGTCTGGTGACGGCGGATGACGCGTTGCTGGACTCACGGACGCTGCCCTCGCTGCTCTGGTCGGGGATGAACAAGAACCGTTGATCCAGCCTGTTTCCCGGGCAGCACCGCTGGCGCAAAGAACGCCCCACGTTTTTAACTTGCAGCTTCACCCTTGGGATCGCTGGCAATCAGGCTGGCGCCGCATGCGGTTTTCATCCCGTGAAGCGCCACCGCGATGCCGCCGACATCCAGCAGGGCGCTGCCCTGCGTAATAGGGAAAACACCTTTGCACAGCGGGCAAACCACCTTATGGCCAACACCGGACATGGGTTTGCCGTTCAGGTCAGTCTGGTTGAAAGCTTCAAGAACGGTTCCACCGTGACTGGTGGAGTCGCCGAGCCGAATGATGTCCATATCTGATCCTTTTCGTGTTACTGACAGACATTCATTTCTCAGCGGCATATGCTTACTGAGGAATGAGTATTTCAGATATAAGAAGCGCAGTTCCAGAGGGCCAAGTGGCACCCTGGAACAGCCAAACACACATGTCTGCGGAGTTTTTACAGTTCATCCACCCAGTTACTGTTCGGCTTCAAGTCGGCCAGGAACTCTTCCAGTGTGTGATCCTGCTGCACGACCGACACTTTGGGTGCCAACGGAGCTGGAGGTGCGGGAGGCGCCTCCTCAGTGCTGGCAGTTTGCGGCATCAACGTGACACCGAAATGATCATTGCCAGCAGGCTTCTTACCAGGCGTTGGTGAGGTCACGGTAATGATCGTTGCTTGGTCCTGGCGGCGCATCGGCATGACCACGCTGGTGTCGGCATTCAGGTAGCTGGCCATGGTTGCCAACGCAATTCCGACAAAGGGCGAGGCCGCGCCGGTATCGCCGAGACGCTGTGTGAGGTCGTAGCTTTCCCGCGACTCCAGCAAGTCGAGCGGGCTGTTGGCCGCTCTGAGGGCCGGCAACAGTTCGGCCAGCGGCGTGGTGTTCAGGCCGCCATCGAAGAACACTCGGGACGGTTTCGGAGTGAGTCCATCCGTGGCGTTTTTCCAGCCTTCGGCCAGTTTGACGGTCAAAGCCTCGCGCTTCAGGCGCTCGCCAGTATCCGGTCGTTGCAGTGACACCGTCACCGGCCGGTGCAACTTGGCCAGCACCGGCAGCGCATCCCACTGCTCGAAAGCACGTTGGGTCCAAGGTTGAGGAAGAAACTCCGACGGCTGGAACTCCACCGCAGGTTTGCGCCAGCCCCAACCGGTGAACGCAGGATCGATCTTGTTCTCGTTGACCTTGGCGAACTGGGCGTAGTAACGCAGCCATTCAACGCGTTCGGGGCGGCCGACGACCAAGGCAACCATCGAGTCGGTAAGTTCGCCAGGTTGTCGAGGGCCCGATCCCGCCCCAAGTGACTTCAAAGAAACATCCTTGCTCAATAATGCCGCCGCCATATTGATGCCTTCATTTACGTATACCAACATCGCAGGAAGGTCGGGATTACGCTCGAATATCTGGAACAGCGATTCCAGTAAATCTTCGGGGGTATCACTACAAACGATGCCGTCCTGCAAATTACGAATGCGATGCCAATGCAGCCCCGCAGGTCCTCGCATGTCGTTGACCATTACAGACAAGCTTTCTTGGGTTCTTTCAGGCGTAAAGCGCAGGTTCGGTGTTTTGGGATTCCAGCCACGAACCACGGTGATAGTGGGGATCGGCCACTTTTCCAGGAAGTCCCGTAATCCCAACTCCAAGGCGTCCTCCTCCCTTTTTTCATAGGCCATGTCCTTGTCATCCGCAGTTATCGGGTACTTCTTCGGGTCCATGGGCAGGATGCTGCCAACGTGCAAGGCTTCTGACTGTTTTGCATTCTGTTCTTGCAAGGTTTGCCAGGTCTGCCCTTGGCGGAATACGTCGAGGCTCATTCCGATGCTGAGCACATCCAGAGTTTCCAGACGGGGCGATGTGGTTGGGGCGCGGTAACGAGCATCAACAGGCATGGTGGCGGCCTCCTTGGCCGACGAGGTATAGGCAGTCACGGACGTGGCCGGGCTGGCAAAGCAACGGCTAGCCGTCAGTGGATGTTCAGCCGCCTGAGCCAGAGGGCTGGTCAGCAAAAGGCCGGAAATGGACAAGTACGCAAGGAGGTGGCGCATCAAATGGGCCCGCCAAAACGAATTGACTTGCCTAGCTTGCTCCCGCCCCATGTCTGTGTGGCAACCAGGGAGGGCAAGTTGGTAGAGCCCACGATGGCTGGCAGTGTGCCGCCCGTACGATACGTCACTGTGGAATCGATCAAATTGCGATTTTTGCTGTCCTCTTGAAGATAAAATGTCTCCACTACTTCGTCTGGGAGGTCAGCGTCAACATCACTCTGACTATTTGCTCCCCCTCGGGTTTTCCTCCAATTCAACCGCCAGTCCGCCACACGGCAGAGATAGGCGTAGAAGGTCGCATCATCGACACTTTCGCCCGCACCAATGGCCACATCATAAGCCAGCACCCTCCGGCTGTGCTCCGGGTTGTTCGGAATGGCGGAGTGGAAAGACTGAGCCTCTTGATACTCGCGTTGTAGGCGCAGGCGTGCCTCGTAGGGTGTCTCTCCGCGTGTGATCAGGACCATGCCATTACCTTGTGCTCGAACCACAAACACATGGGAGGTCTTCTGGGATGCGTCTTTGTCTTCGTTGCGCGCCTGTTTCACACTGTCTGTATCACGCCCATATTTGAAAGCTATCTTCTCGTCCATGGTTTCCTGGCGAGCATTTTTCGCCTCCTTGGGACGCCAGCCGTTATTACTCACGCCGATGGAGGCGTCGATAGGGTCCAGTTTGTCCTTGATCTGGTAAACCCCACTCTTTGAATCCTCCCCCGGCGCTGTAATGGAGCCGTCAGCGCTAAAGTCCGCCTCCGTCGGCACTGGCAACAGGGAGGCTGTCAGCATAACGCTAGCACCCTGTGGTAAAGAGGCGCGGCTGCTATGATCCATTAGCCCGAAACCGGTGTCTTCCCAGGTTTCCTCCCCTCAAGAAGCAAAGGATAGGCATAAGGAGGGACATGTAAGCCGATTTTTTCCTTCTCGCCACCGCGTTTACGCACAGTGAATATGCGCTGATGGAAAAGATGCGGAAGTACCTTGCGTGCAGGTACGCCTTCGATCTCGTCCCCAATACCCTGCCAACCGATACCCTGGACGTTGCCAAGGCCCACGGTCTGGTCCTGGGGAGTGAAATAAAGATAGGTGCAGCCGCGATTGTCTCGCTCGTCGAACGAGATTTTCTCTCCGCCGATGTTGGCTTGAGACGACGAGCTACCGGTCCAACCCAGCCCACCAATGGCGCCATAACCCTGGCAGTTTTTGAGCGTGACGCTCGACAGCGCCGGATTGGAGTTCGGGTTGCCAGAGATGAATTGCAATATGCCGTTGAGGGTGGCAATACGCGCTCCTGTCGTCTGTTGCCCCAGCCATTTCTGGGCCTTTTCGTTGTTCGGCTGGTACAAACTATAAGGTGAGTTGATCATGACGACCCCGTCAACCGGACGTTCACCTTCATCCTTGAGGAAAGCATGGGCCAGCAGGGTGAGCAGCGTGCCCTGACTGTGACCTACCACGTTGACCGTATCGTTCGGATAACGCTTGCGAATAATTTTGATCAACATCGCCAGGCGCAGGGCGGCCAGTACCATATAGCGACGGTTAGTGGCTGAGTACAGCGGGTGGGTCAGGTTGCCACCAATAAAATTGAGGGGAAGGATGCCGAACGGATAGCCGTTGAAACCCTCGCCCCACATGTCAGGCAAGTTGGTGGTGGCATTGGCGAACTGACCGCCTTCCTTGGTGCCGGTCTTATCCAGACGGTTGCCGTTTCGGTCTTCCCACTGTCCATGAGCTTTGGTTTTATTGATCTTCTCCTCTTCCTCCCGAAACCCCCAATAAAATGGAATAACCACACTGCGCGGTTGGCAGCCGTTGCTGGATGCACCGAAGTTGCGCCGGTAGTACACGGCGTCAGGGTTTGTTGCCTTGCCGTCATCGTCAGCGGGCAGGCTGTACGTGGCCGGCATCAGAAAGCCCGGATTGTTCGCGCCGTTGGGCAGAGTGCGTGGCATATCCAGGCGCTCGTTCAATCCCTGGCACAGGCCACGCTCGACGCGTTCGTAGCAACCGGCCATGTCGTTGACGCCATGTACGACGATAGTCACGCAGGGCTTGGGTGGCGGCGGGATGAGGTGTACGTCGCCACCGCTGGGCATGGTGATCGATTGGGCGGAACAGATTTTTTCGTCTGGACGGCGTCATTCATCGTGCATTTCCTCCTTGAAGTGTTACCCCGTTGGTCTCGACGCGTGGGGTCGAGCGCCTGGCCGGGTTGGTGCCTGCTACCCGACGCCGGTCGGCTGGTGTCGTGATGAGCAGACGTAGTGAGTCTAGGACCTTCATTTTGTTCCCTAAGGTGATGACCCTTGCACGCGGTAAGGTCATGACGGATTCGCTCGCTGAGGCCTATTGGCGCTGCGCCTCAAATACGAAGGGGTCCCCCTGATTCGGGAAGTGCAACAGGTACTGCGCCACCGGGTTTTTAGCATTGGGTACCCGGTAATCCACTTTCAGCCCGGTCGGATTGTTTTCCAGCTCCGCCCCCAGGTAGGCGTTATCCGGATAGCTGAACTGATTGCCGGGCGCCTTGCGAATGGCCGAGCAAGAAGCGAACAGTGGCGGTAAGGCGTACAAATGCTGACCGTGTACCAGCAACACTTGGGTGTATCGATCACCGTAGCCACTGCTGACGTACTGCATCTCCAGGCACGTTGAGGTGCCTTGGCGCCAGGCCGTGGCGGTCGCGAGGTTTTCCGGGTCGATCGGGTCACCGACGGGCCACTGCGGCGAGGCGAAGTTGACCGCATCGCGCAGTGGCCAACGTTGTTTGCCAATCGTCAGGGCTTCGCCATCGAAGACAATCTCGGGCGTGCCTTTGGGCGGTTCGAGATTCAGCCCGTCGGGAGCGCTCCATTGCGCATCTTCAAAACGTTCAAACGCCGGGCGCATGGCGTTGACCCACAGGCAATGCCTTGGCGATTCCGAGCAGGGCATGGCGAGTTCGGTGCCGGGCCCTGCAAACAGGTTGTCGCCCAACGACTGATAGAAAGCACGGTAATCGGTGAACTGTACCGGAGCTGCCTGCGCCAGAAAGGGCAGGCCCGCACCGAGAAACAGGCTCAGACAACGGGTGACTTTTCTCATCGATGCCCCTTGGCGCCGGATGCCTTGATGTACTCCGGATTGGTGGTCCAGAAGATCGTTTTGCCGATGGCGGCAGTGGATTGGTATTTGTAGGTATAACGACCCCGCTCGCGGGTATTTACCATTGTGTTGGTCTTTTTGTTGAACTGCGTCCAATAGGTGATCTTCTCCGGCAACATGACTTGCGCAACACCAAAGATGTTGTGCGAGGGGGAGCCGTAGTGGAACCCGGAAGAGTGTCGGGGGTTGGTCGACTTCTTGATATCGACACCATCCCACCAATACGCCCCGTTGGAGGGATCATTGCCACGCTGGGCGAGCGCGTCCCGTGCACTCTCTACCGCCGAGCGCATGTTCTGATCGGCATTGATGGCCGCGTCCGAAGCCGCCATCAATTGGTTGTAACGGACATTGTTGCCCTTCGTGGCGACGACGTAGCCGGCGCCGGCCTCCTTGAGCAGGCTGATCGACGTCGGCAAGCTGCCACGCGCGCATGCGGTTGGTCACCGTAAAGCAAATAGCGCGGACTTCCTGCGGGTTGTTGTCCGTCGAAGCTTCGCCGTATCCGATGGCCGCGAGCTTGCGCACCTGCGTTGTCAGGACTTCAGGCATTTTGTTTCTCCTTCACCGGCCACGATTCCAGTTCCAGCTCCATGTCGGAAGGGAATTCCGGCGTGCGCTCACCGGAACCCTCGGCCACGACTTCCCCGGCGGACATCACCTTGAAGTGGTGCGGCGCGGGTCCACCTTTGTCATCCTTGAATTCAAAGAACTGCACAATTTCCTCCGCCTCATCATCGGCACTGGCAACACTGGCAGCAGCCCCCGCACCGCCTGCCGCGGCACCCGCGGCTGCGGGGAGGGCGGCTTGAGCATGGCCACATTGGCAATGCTCATCGCATCTTTCTGCAACAACTGCGTGGCGCCCTGAGCATCGGTCACTCCTTCGACCACTTCGCCATTGGACAGGGTGATTTTGTACGGCATGTTGGGCATCGCCGACGTCCCGTCAATCTGCTTGAGCATAAAGCGTCGCTGGGTATCGCCGACTTTGAATTTGGGCAGTTCCGCTTCCAGGCTAGTGGCGCCGAGCAGGCTGTGTTTGGCCGCTTTGACGATCAGGTTGCCGGGCATGCCCAGTTCGATATTGCCGCCCTTGATGGTGATGTAGGCCCCGCCACACATCAGAGTGATGTGCTCTTTGGCCGACACCAGCACATGCTGGTTGCTCGCGCTGACTTCCACACTCTGATCCGCTTCCAGGCGGATGTTGTTTTTCTGCGCCTGCAACAGCATCGGGCCCTGATGGGTGATCTGGCGCATTTCGCCGCTGTGGGCAAACATCCCCAGGTCGGTCCCGGCATTGAGCACAAACTTCTGCCCCGAGGTCTGTTGCTGATTCTGCTGGGCAATGGTGTCGATGTGCTCACCCGCCGCCACCGTGATGCTCTTGGGCGACGCCGCAGCAATACCGGCTTCACCGCTCACGGCAATCGCCGGATTGCCACCATTGCTCTTGCCCGATTCGTCATTCGCGCCGTTGCCCAGGTCGCGAACCGCATCGCTGAGCGTCTTCTGCGGCGCCTTGTCATGGCCTACACCCTGGTTGTCCTGGGCGTAATCGCCCAAATCCTTGGCTAGCTTCAACGCCGCTTCCAGTACCTGTACGACAGAGGCGCGATTGAGGTGACCGCCGCTGGCGTTCATTTGCTCCTCGGTACTCAGCAGCAGGCCTTTGGCTGCTCGCAACGCGCCGTGTTCATCGGTGCGCAACTCAAAACCTTCGCCGCGCGGTTCACCGCCGCTCGGCCGTGGATGCGTCAGGTAACCCAGATGCAATGCGGTGCTGCCGTGATCACTCATCAACGCGGCACTGATCTGCTTGGTGGTGTCATCAATGCGCAGTTCGTTGGCCCGAGTGCCCTTGTATTCCTTGCTTTTGATGGTGCTGAGAATTTTGTGATTGGGCAGTTGGTAAGGCGGCATGTTCGTCGCCCGGTACGTGCGGCCGGTGATGATCGGCTGATCGCAATCGCCGTCGAGGTAATCGACGATGACCTCCTGGCCAATGCGCGGGATCGCCATATGGCCCCAGTCCGCGCCCGCCCAGTTCTGCGCCACGCGCACCCAGCAGGAACTGAATTCGTTGTTCTTACCCTCCCTGTCCCATGGGAACTGGACCTTTACCCGGCCAAATTCATCCGTGTAAATCTCTTCCCCGTCCGGCCCGGTCACCGTCGCAATCTGTGGTCCGTCAACAATTGGTTTGGGGCGTGGCGGGGTACGCCATTCGGTTTCTTCGGAAACGATCTCGGCGATAAAGTCATAACTCACGCCGATATCGGCACCGGCGGACTCTTCTTCCTGACTGGCGTGCTGGATGCCCTTGTGAGTGATCCTCAGCGAGCGCCACCAGCGATTGAAATCTTCCCGGGGGTGGCCGGTGAGCTGGAAAGAGAAGCCCGGGATCAGGCGCGGATCGTCGCCTTCGACTACGGCGATTCGCGCGTCGCCACGGTGCCCCAGTAAGCGATTCTGGGTGAAGGGTTTACCGGCAGAGGTGGCCTTGTAGCGGCCCGGATAGTCGTAGCGTTCGTAGTTAGGCGTCTGATGTTGCAAGTCATCGCCGGCGAAGTTCTGCTGCTGGTCGAAGGTCGGGCGCTTGAAGGTGTAATCGCGTTGGGTCTGCTCGGCCGTGCGGACGTTCTCGGTGTAACTGAACGCATAGAGCACGGGCTGCGTGGCATCCGCTGCTGGTTCAGTGGTGTAGAGCACCGGAGCGCCTTGAATACGCTCCTGCACATAGAGTTTGTCGCCCTGGATCAGCGTGTGAGTGCTTTCGTTGCATTTGAAGAAATAGAACAAGCCTTCTTCACTGGACAGCCGATCGAACAGGTACAAGTCAGTGTCGCCGACCTGCGTACAGTATTCGCGCTGCAAATGTTCGCTGTTGATGTGTTGTTGATAGTCGAGGATGCCGTGCTCACTCAACACGGACTTGATGATGTCCGGCACGTTTTTCTGCTGAAAAATACGCCAGTTGGAACTCAAGGCTAGTCGGGCGAGTTGCGGTTCGACCACCGCCCGATAACGTGTCCGGCGGAAGCCGGTTTTACGTTGAGTGAAACTGGACACAAGCCCGTGGACATGACGCACAGCCGTGCCGCCTTGCCAGATCGTGAGCAATGAGGGCTGATCGAGCACCTTGCCGAAATCAATGTTCGGGTTGCGGCTGGCCAACTCGATCGTGAGTCGAAAAGGCTCACAGAGGGCCTCCTCCAGCGTGAACTCTACGACCTCGAACTCCATCTGCCCTGACAACACGGAAAACGTGAACTTCAAATCCCTTTGACGCATTTAACTTTCCTTGTTCAGGTGAAAGAGAGTCCGCACATTAACTCTGCAAGGCACAAATCGCATCGACCAGCAGAGCTGGCCGATGCGTGAAGCGGTCAGCTGCGATTAAGCGACTGGTTGACGCCAGTCATCGGAACCCGAAGTACCGGATACTTCGTGGGTCCAGGTGATTTTACGGTAGGTGAATTGCACTTCTTCCAGGTGCGTGAAGTGGGAGTTCGACGGATCCTGGCAGTTGTGCATTTTGTTGTTGATGGCGACGATGATCGCGTCTTCCAGTTTGGTGGTGTAGTAGTGCTCTTGGGTCCCTTGGGCCGAAGTGCGGTACCACTGGATAACGATTTCGCTCATTCGCTCGCCGGAAGTCAGAGCTGCTTGCAGCAGTGGCGAAGCCTTGTCGTAGACCTTGGTGATCACCACTGGCTTGTGAACGCGCTGACCGGTTGGTTGGCCGGATTGCGGGTCACGCGGGATGATCACGTCGTGGCTGAAAGCCTGAACCATGACTTGGTCTTCGTGACCTTCTTGGTAGGTGTTGCCAACCGAGTCGGCGGTGAATGCGCCGGCAGTGATCAGACCTTGTTTTTCGCCAGTAACGGACATGTACGCTGGTGTAGCCATGGATGTGCTCCTTGCTAAAAATTTAGGGTGCCCGGGAGGCGAAATCGCCTGGTGGGTGCCTGACTGTTATCAAGGTCCGTGCCAGAAATATTGAGGGCTATATAAACCGGGGGGATGGCCGAGGTTTTTCAATCGCCTGGGTGATTTTCAAGGGAAAACACCCCACAAAGTGCGCAAGAAGTTGCGCAGTACTGCGCAACTTCTTGCGCACTTGGCTGGAGGCCTTTGATTACAAGGGCTGTAGCGCTTTCAGAGGGCTTTTTGAGAAACAACTGCGCAACTTCTTGCGCATAATGGCGATGAGGTATCATCGATCTCTCGGTTCTGCGTTTGATCTTAAGGGTCAATGGCGTCAGCGGGTTCGTGCTGTGGATCTCATGTCTGTGCATCTTTGGAAGCGTAACGTGCTCCAGAACCTCAGCCTGCTCTTAGGTTTACCGTAATCTGGCGAGCATTCTCGCCTAAATGGGTGTCCGATTTCATTAGACCACTACACTGAAACCCCCGGAATAGCTAAGCTATCAGGTGGATTCTCGGATGGGGTAGGATTATTTTGGACAATTAAAAAGCCGGCTTGTGGCCGGCTTCTCGGGGACTGGCTTGGTTCATTTTTGGTAAACCGCGCCAGCCTTCAAAACGTACACCCGGATCTTGCGTCCGGCTGTGGGACTTGGCGAGATAGTGATCTGCCTTGTCGGTGCGATCAGAGCCGCGGGGCGGGTGATGCGCAAATGTGGGGCGCAGCATACTGATTTTTTTGGGGAATTCCCAGTGTGGTGTGCGGATTAGAGCGTTGTCAGTGACTTGCATCAACCCTGTGGCGGGGGGCTTGCCTGTGGAGAGGGGGCTTGCCCCCGTTGGGGCGCGGAGCGTCCCCCAAACAAGGCGACTCCATTTCGCAGGCATACCGCGTTTGCCTGGTTTGCGATTGCTGCGCAGCCGAACGGGGGTAAACCCCTCGCCACAGTGGATCTCATGCGTTATAGGAACGGCACCGCCGGCCGTCGCTTGTTCAGCGTCGACCACCAAAACACCCAGCCCATGATCCTGATGTTCTGATCTTCGATTTGCTCGGCCCGGAAGATCTCATCCGGATACTCCGCCTTGTTGTGACTGCGCAACCGCAACGCATTCCCCGGCATTCGGTGCAGGTATTTGATCCGCAGCATCCCGTCGTGCTCGATGGCATAAATCTCCCCATCAATTATCTGCGTCAGCCCGCGATCAATCGCCAGGGTTGAGCCGTCTTCTATTTTCTCGCCCATGCTGTTGCCGATCATGCGGGTGCAGATGGCGTCGTTGGGGTTGATTTCCAGGGCGTCGAG
The DNA here is from genome assembly GCF_034344865.1 of Pseudomonas sp. 10S4. NCBI lineage: Bacteria > Pseudomonadati > Pseudomonadota > Gammaproteobacteria > Pseudomonadales > Pseudomonadaceae > Pseudomonas > Pseudomonas sp. 10S4. Next base: position 941,959 of record NZ_CP133774.1, on the reverse strand, counting down.
GTGGCTGCGGGGCAGGCGGATGGATTGGTCAGGGTCTTCGATGACGTGGGTTTGGTTGGAGCCGGGGGCTTTGGTGGTTTCTTTGTAAAAGGGCAGTTCGACGTCGCATGGGCTCGATGACGGTGTAGATGCCGCGAATGGCCTGGGCGTCGAAGGTGTTGCCGGATTCGTCGACTACGCGCAGCGGGGAGAGGTCTTGTGGGCCTTCGCCGGTTTTGAGCCAGTGGCTGTTGACGGACAGTATTCTCGCCACCTCTTCCATGCGGTAGGCGGGCACACCTCGGGTGTACCAGTTGTGGACGTTTTGTGGTTCTGTGTCCCAGAAAGCGGCGAATCCCGTTGTCGTGATCTTCGCCTCTTCCAGGAGTGCTTTGAATCGTGGACCGCTCGTGTTCTTTTTCATAAACGCGAGTCTACTGGCGTGGAATGGGGGTTTGAATAAACCACCTGTTCAAATTGCGCGGGAATTTTACGACCGGATGTAAGACGTCTTACGCTCGAATTAAACAAGAAAAAACCAAACGTCAGATTTGTTAAACCTAGCGTTTAAAAACCTTATCCACGCCCACAAAAAACCCCGGCTCAACCGGGGTTTTTTCAAGTCGTCAAAGGCGCAAGGCCCATGGCGTCTTAGCCTTTATAGGCAGCAACCGACTTCATGATCTCGGTGCGAGCGGCTTCTGAGTCGCCCCAACCTTCGATCTTCACCCATTTGCCTTTTTCGAGGTCTTTGTAGTTCGCGAAGAAGTGCTCGATCTGCTGGATCAGCAGGGGTGGCAGGTCGCTGCACTCTTTCACGTCGACGTACAGCTGGGACAGCTTGTCGTGTGGGACTGCGATGACTTTGGCATCGCCGCCGCCATCGTCGGTCATGTGCAGGATGCCGATTGGGCGGGCGCGGATGACCGAACCTGGAGCAACCGGGTAAGGGGTCACAACCAGCACGTCGAGGGGATCACCGTCGTCAGCCAGGGTGTTAGGGATGAAACCGTAGTTGGCCGGGTAGAACATCGGGGTGGCCATGAAACGGTCAACGAACAGGCAATCGCTGTCTTTGTCGATTTCGTATTTGATCGGCGCGTGGTTGGCCGGAATCTCGATCGCGACGTAGATGTCGTTCGGCAGGTCTTTGCCAGCCGGAATCTTGCTGTAGCTCATTGGGCGGTGCCCCCGTTAGTTGACCAAAAACACTTGGCCGGATTGACCAAAAAGTGGCGGCGATTATAGGCATATTCTGCCGTCGACGCCATGTACCAGAGGTCGTAGAGACCTTAGTCGTGTGCCTGATAGACCGGGTCATGCGCCTGAAGTTGCCGCAACCTGTCCAAAGGATCCTGCCGATAGAAAAGCTTCAACTGCTCGTAGACCTGTGGATAAGCCTCGTGAAGCAAATCCGGGGCGCTGAAGAAGTATTCGCTGGTGACGGCGAAGAACTCCGCCGGGTTCTCGGCGGCGTAGGGGTCGATGACGGTTTCGATGCCTGGATTGCGGTCAAGTTGCCGGTTCAGGTCGTCGTAGGCGTGTTGCATGACCTTGGCCCAGTCGCTGACGCGCATGTCCGGGTGCAGCGGCGGCAGGCCGTTGGCGTCACCGTGGAGCATGTCGAGTTTGTGCGCCAGTTCGTGGATCACCAGGTTATAGCCTTCCCAGCCGCCGCTGGCCATGACGCCAGGCCAGGCGAGAATGATCGGGCCTTGCTGCCAGGCTTCGCCGCTGTGTTCGCCATTCCATTCGTGTTCGACGCCGCTGGCATCGCGATGGCGCTGGGGGCTGAGGAAGTCGTCGGGGTAGAGGACGATTTCATGGAAGCCCTGATACCAGTTCAAGTCGCCGAGGTTTAGCAGGGGCAATTGCGCTTGAGCGGCGAGCAACAGGCGTTGCTCTTGATGAAGTTCGACGCCAGGGAGGGTGGTCAGGTGTTTTTCATCGAGGAACAGCACGCTGGCTTCACGCAACCACTGGTCTTCGGCGGCGCTGAGGCCGTCAAGGAAGCTCAAGTGATGGCGCACCCGTTGCCACATGTCGTCGGCAATCGGGTGTTTGGCCAGGGTGCGCTGGCGCCGCCAGGCGCTCAGGGACCACATGGACGGTCAGCGGGTTTCGGCTTTGGAGCTCGAACCGCCGAAGCGGCTGCGCACGATGCCGATGATCATCGGTACCAGCGACAGCAGGATGATGCCCACGACCAGCAGCGACAGGTTTTTCTTGATGAACGGTACGTTGCCGAAGAAGTAACCGAGGGTCACCAGGCCGCCGACCCAGAAAATCGTGCCCAGTACGCTGAAGCCGAAGAATCGCGGGTAAGGCATCTTCGCCACACCGGCGACGAACGGTGCAAAGGTGCGAATGATCGGCAGGAAGCGCGCCAGGGTCACGGTTTTGCCGCCATGCTTGTCGTAGAAGTCGTGAGTCTGTTGCAGATAGTCGCGACGGAAGATTTTCGAGTTCGGGTTGCTGAAGAGCTTTTCGCCTGCCGTTCGTCCGATCACATAGTTGGTGCTATCGCCGAGGATCGCCGCCAGCATCAGCAGGCCGCCCAGCAACACCGGGTCCATGCCGCCGCCGGCCGCCACGGCGCCAGCGATGAAGAGCAGGGAGTCGCCCGGCAGGAATGGCATTACCACCAGGCCGGTTTCGCAGAAGATCACCAGGAACAGAATCGCGTAAATCCATGGACCGTAATTGGTTACCAGCATGTCGAGGTACACATCGAGATGCAGGATAAGGTCGATCGGGTTGAAATCCATGGATGGCACCTGTGGTGATGGTCCGACTCAGCAGACCTGTGCGGATGACTTCGTGTAAGGCTACAAGCGGGTGTAGTTTTTCTTACAAGCCGGGAAGCTCGGGATTATACGGGGGGAAAGTGAAAAGCGCGTCGAGATTGTAGCGGGGGATGTCACGAATAAATCAGAGTCCGACAGACTGCGCACAAACCCTTGTGGCGAGGGAGCTTGCTCCCGCTGGAGGGCGAAGCACTCCCAAAGCCTGAGTTTGCGGTAGTTAGGGAGATTTACAGTGGCTGATTTCACGACTGCTGCGCAGCCGAACGGGAGCAAGCTCCCTCGCCACAAGAGCTTGCCGCCATAGCTCCGTTATAATTCGTCGCTAATCGGCAACACGTAGTTCTTGAATTCGGTGTCTTCCTTGAACCCGATCGACTCGTAGGTCTTCTGCGCCACTTCATTATTGCTGCTGGTGGAAACACGCATCCGCACGGCATTGGTTTCCTTGGCCATTTTCTTCGCGGTGCGAATCAGGTTGTCGGCAACCAGTTGGCGGCGCGCGTCTTCGGCGACGTAGATGTCGTTGAGGATCCACACGCGTTTGAGCGATAGCGATGAAAAGCTCGGATACAACTGACAGAAACCCATCAGTTTGGCGTTGTCGTCATCGGACAAGGCCAGGTAGATCACCGATTCCTTGCGACGCAGGCGTTTTTCGAGGAACGCACGGGACGAGTCCGGATACGGAAGGGAGCCATAAAACTCACGATATTTGACGAACAGCGGAGTCAGGAGGTCCAGGTGTTCGAGGGTCGCTTGAATAATCCGCATTGATTGGTCTCGTCTTCAAGTGGCTGTCTTCACGTGCTCTGACGGCAATTTGCTACTCGGGCAGCCGTGTTTCGATCCTGCCTGAAAGTGCTGCAGAAACGCAATGCGGAAACGGTTCAGGCATCCGGCGGACTGAGTAGGAAATTTCCCTTCATGTCCGCACCTGCGTCCGACTCCAGTGTCTGAACCTGGGCTTCGTCCTTCAGATTGACCCCCGACAACTGCCGCCGACAGGCTTCGCGCATCAAATACAGCAAGCGGTGTGCCGCCATGCCGTAACTGAGGCCTTCGAGCCGCACGTTGGAGATGCAGTTGCGGTAGGCATCCGTGAGGCCGACCTTAGGATTGTAGGTGAAATATAAACCCAGGCTATCAGGCGAGCTGAGTCCCGGACGTTCACCGATCAGGATCACCACCATTTTCGCGCCCAGCAGTTCACCGACCTCGTCAGCCACGGCCACTCGGCCCTGTTCCACCAGAATCACCGGTGACACGGACCAACCATCCGCTGCGGCCTGTTCTTCCATGCGCGTCAGAAAGGGCACGGTATGGCGATGAACGGCCAATGCCGACAAGCCATCGGCGACCACAATCACCAAATCCACGCCGCCGGGGTGCGCCGAGGCATAGTCACGTAAGGTCTGCGCCGATTCATCGCTCAACTTGCGCCCCAGGTCAGGGCGCTGCAAATAACTGTTCCGGTCTGTGGCCGCGCTATGCAGCAGCACACTCTCCCGGCCGCGTTCGGCCAGTTGCGCCCCCAGCCCTGCATGGTCAAACGGCAAATGCACCGCGTCCCGCGCCTGGGCGTGGGCGTACTGGAAATCCAGCTGTGCGCTGGTCGGCATGCTGGTGCCGGTGCGGCCCAGGGCAATGCGCGCCGGGGTCAGGCGACGCAGTTCCAGCCAAGGGTTCTGTGGATCGACGGGTGGTTTATCCATATCAACACTCATCCCAATTGCGCCAAGGCCTGGCGGAAGGCCGGCGGCAGGTTGTTACCGAAGTGAACCTTGCCGTCGGCCTGGGTGAAGATGCCCATTTTCGCCAGCCACTGTTCAAACTCTGGCGCCGGTTTCAAACCCAGGGTTTGCCGGGCGTAAAGGGCGTCGTGGAACGAAGTGGTCTGGTAGTTGAGCATGATGTCGTCGGAGCCGGGGATGCCCATGATGAAGTTGATCCCGGCCACGCCCAGCAGGGTCAGCAGGGTGTCCATGTCGTCCTGGTCGGCTTCGGCATGGTTGGTGTAGCAAATGTCGCAACCCATCGGCACGCCCAATAGCTTGCCGCAGAAGTGGTCTTCGAGGCCGGCGCGGATGATCTGTTTGCCGTTGTAGAGGTATTCCGGGCCGATAAATCCTACGACGGTGTTCACCAGAAACGGCTTGAAATGGCGCGCCACGGCGTAGGCTCGAGTCTCGCAGGTCTGTTGATCGATGCCGTGGTGGGCGTTGGCTGACAGGGCGCTGCCCTGGCCGGTTTCGAAATACATCAGGTTTTGCCCGAGGGTGCCGCGATTCAGGCTCAAACCGGCGTCGTAGCCTTCCTGCAATACGTTCAGGTTGATGCCGAAACTGGCGTTGGCCGCTTCGGTGCCGGCGATCGACTGGAACACCAGGTCCAGCGGCACCCCACGGTTCACCGCCTCGATGGAGGTAGTGACGTGGGTCAGCACGCAAGCCTGAGTCGGAATGTCGTAGCGCTGGATGATCGCGTCGAGCATTTCCAGCATGGCGCAGATCGAGGCGATGCTGTCGGTGGCCGGGTTGATGCCGATCATCGCGTCGCCGTTGCCGTACAGCAAACCGTCGAGAATGCTCGCGGCGATCCCGGCCGGTTCGTCAGTCGGGTGATTGGGTTGCAGGCGTGTAGACAAGCGGCCACGCAAGCCCATCGTGCCGCGGAACTGGGTGATTACGCGGATTTTTTGCGCCACCAGCACCAGGTCCTGTACGCGCATGATCTTCGACACGGCGGCGGCCATTTCCGGGGTCAGGCCGGGAGCCAGGGCGCGCAGGCTCAGCTCGTCGGCGGCGTCGCTCAGCAGCCAGTCGCGAAAGCCACCGACGGTCAGGTGGCTGACCACGGCAAAAGCTTGTTTATCGTGGGTGTCGATGATCAGTCGGGTGACTTCATCGGCCTCGTAAGGAATCAGTACTTCCTGTAGGAAGTGGCTCAGCGGAATGTCAGCCAGGGCCATTTGCGCGGCCACACGCTCGCCATCATTGAGCGCGGCAACGCCGGCCAGAAAGTCCCCGGAGCGCGCCGGGCTGGCCTTGGCCATGACTTCCTTGAGGCTCTCGAAGCGATAAGTCTGGGCGCCGACGGAATGGGCAAATGCGGCCATGGGACGGGGTCCTCCTGAATCTGTGGATAACTCAAAAACACCACCGAACTCCTGTGGGAGCGGCGGTGCGACGATTCGACTTGCTCGCGAAAGCGGTGGCTCAGTCGACATCAATGGTGCATGTCAGACCGCCTTCGCGAGCAAGCCCGCTCCCACATTGGATCTCGGTGCACTTCGATGTGGCAGGCGCCGGGCACTAAGCCCGGCGCCGGTGCAACTCAGTTACCTGTGAGCATAGCGTCCGCCGGTGCGTCGGAGCGCTGCTTGGCGGTCAGTTGGAAATACAGGTAACCGGCGGCCATGAAACCAAGGAAAACCAGGCCAATCACCGTGTTGAACCACGCCATCGCCACCAAGCAAACCACCGCCAGGAACAGCGCAATCCCCGGCACGATCGGGTAGCCCGGCGCGCGGAAGGTGCGTTCCAGGTTCGGCTCGGTTTTACGCAGTTTGAACAGGCTCAGCATACTGATGATGTACATCACGATGGCGCCGAATACCGACATGGTGATCATCGCTGCCGTCAGGGTCATGCCTTGTAGATTGACCAGGCCGTCGCTGTAGATAGCGGCGATGCCGATGACGCCGCCGGCCAGGATCGCCCGGTGCGGAGTCTGGAAGCGCGAGAGTTTGGCCAGGCCTTTAGGCAGGTAACCGGCCCGGGCCAGGGCGAAGAACTGCCGCGAGTAGCCGAGGATGATCCCGTGGAAACTCGCCACCAGACCGAACAGACCGATCCAGACCAGCATGTGCATCCAGCTCGAATTGTTACCAACCACGGCTTTCATCGCCTGAGGCAGTGGGTCGTTGATGTTCGCCAGTTGACGCCAATCGCCTACGCCGCCCGCCATTACCATCACGCCGATGGCCAGGAACACCAGGGTCAGAATGCCACTGACATAGGCCTTGGGAATCGTCCGTTTCGGGTCTTTGGCTTCCTCGGCCGCCATGGCCGCGCCTTCAATGGCGAGGAAAAACCAGATCGCAAAGGGGATCGCCGCAAAGATGCCGGGGATCGAGGCGATGGTGAATTCGTTGGAGCCCGACCAGCCGTTGAGCACGAAATTGCTGAAGCTGAAGCCTGGCGCGACCACGCCCATGAACACCAGCAGTTCGGCAACCGCGAGCACGGTGACCACCAGTTCAAACGTCGCGGCAATGCTGACGCCGAGAATGTTCAGGCCCATGAACACGAAATAGGCGCCAACCGCCGCAATTTTCGGGTCCAGATCCGGGTATTGCACGTTGAGATAAGCGCCGATGGCCATGGCAATCGCCGGCGGCGCAAAGACGAACTCGATCAGGGTGGCGATGCCGGCGATCAATCCGCCTTTCTCACCAAACGCCCGCCGGCTGTAGGCAAACGGCCCGCCAGCGTGGGGAATTGCGGTGGTCAGTTCGGTGAAGCTGAAGATGAAGCAGGTGTACATCGTCGCCACCATCAACGCGGTGACGAGAAAACCCAAGGTGCCTGCGGTGCCCCAGCCGTAACTCCAGCCGAAGTACTCGCCGGAAATCACCAGGCCGACGGCAATGCCCCATAAGTGCAGGGTGCCGAGTGTGGGTTTGAGCTGTGTCGTCGAAGTCATAAGTCCTCTCTATTTTTTATTGTTTGATCTGTTGGACTTTCGGGTGTGGCAGTTTGGGTTGATCAACGCTGTTCACGCAGCGGTTTATCTGTGGAGCGGGCACGCAAAGCCCGTGCCAGAGCGGCAGGGCGATGTTCGGGTGTGTTGCTGGGAACGCCTTCGCGAGCAAGCCCGCTCCCACAGGGGACTTATGCCGGCCCACCTATGTGAATTCATCACAAATCCAATGTGGGAGCGGGCTTGCTCGCGAAAGCTATTTGAAGGGCGACACAGAAACCTCTGTGTCGCCCTCGGTTTTTAGAAGAAGCCCAACGGATTGATGTCGTAGCTCACCAGCAGGTTTTTGGTCTGCTGATAGTGATCGAGCATCATTTTGTGGGTTTCACGGCCGACGCCGGACTTTTTGTAACCACCGAACGCGGCATGCGCCGGGTACAGGTGATAGCAGTTGGTCCACACACGACCGGCCTTGATGGCGCGGCCCATGCGGTAGGCGCGGTTGATGTCGCGGGTCCAGAGGCCGGCACCAGCCCGAACTCGGTGTCGTTGGCGATGGCGCAGGGCTTCGGCTTCGTCCTTGAACGTGGTGATGCTCACCACCGGGCCAAAGATTTCTTCCTGGAACACACGCATTTTATTGGTGCCCTTGAGCAGGGTCGGCTGGATGTAATACCCGGTCGCCAGGTTGCCCTCGAGTTTTTCCACCTTGCCGCCGGTCAGCAGCTCGGCGCCTTCGCCCTTGGCGATTTCCAGGTATGAAAGGATTTTGTCGAATTGCTGCTCGGACGCCTGGGCGCCGACCATGGTGTCGGTGTCCAGCGGGTCACCACGTTTGATCGACAGGACTTTCTTCATCACGACTTTCATGAAGTCGTCGTAGATCGACTCCTGAACCAGTGCGCGGGACGGGCGGTGCACGACTTCGCCCTGGTTGAAGAACGCCAGTACCAGGCCTTCAGCGGCTTTTTCGATGAAGGTCGGTTCGGCTTGCATGATGTCGGCGAAGAAGATGTTCGGAGACTTGCCACCGAGCTCCACGGTGGACGGAATAATGTTTTCGGCAGCAGCGTGCATGATGTGCGAGCCAACCGGGGTCGAGCCGGTGAAGGCGACTTGGCGATGCGCTTGCTGGTGGCCAGGGCTTCGCCGGCTTCTTTGCCGAACCCGTTGACGATGTTGAGCACGCCGGGCGGCAGGATGTCGCCGATCAGTTCGATCAGCACCATGATCGACACCGGGGTCTGCTCCGCCGGCTTCATCACGATCGCGTTCCCTGCCGCGAGGGCGGGGGCGAGCTTCCAGACGGCCATCAGGATGGGGAAGTTCCACGGGATGATCTGGCCCAACCACGCCCAGCGGTTCATGGATGTGATAAGCCACGGTGTTGCCGTCGATCTCGGCAGCGCTGCCTTCCTGGGCGCGGATGCAACCGGCGAAGTAGCGGAAGTGATCCGCCGCCAGCGGGATGTCAGCGTTGAGGGTTTCGCGAACGGCTTTGCCGTTGTCCCAGGATTCGGTGATCGCCAACAGTTCCAGGTTCTGCTCGATGCGGTCGGCAATTTTCAGCAGCACCAGCGAGCGCGCCTGGGCGGACGTGGCGCCCCAGGCATCGGCAGCGGCGTGGGCAGCGTCCAGGGCTTTATCGATGTCTTCGGCCGTGGAGCGTGGGAATTCGGCAATCGGTTGGCCATTCACTGGCGAGGTATTGGTGAAGTACTGACCTTTAACAGGCGCGACGAACTCGCCGCCGATGTAGTTACCGTATTTGCTCTTGAACGAAACGATAGCGCCTTCAGTACCGGGGTGAGCGTAACGCATGGTGATTTCTCCTTGGCTTTTGTGCTTATAAGGGAGAGCGCATGTGCGCTTGTTATAAGCGTAGAGCAAAGGTTGGGCCACTGCCTTGCAGGTCAGGCAAATCAAGGCCTTGCGCGGTTTATGTCGGACAAGCGGGCGGCGTCTGTGACGGTTTCGGTACAGCCTGGGTGACAGTTTGTACCGCTTGTGGCACAGGCTGTGACTGGGTGGTCTTGCCAGCATTGCAAAGCAATGGAGGCTGGAGGATGCTGGGCCTCAAATCGCCATGCAGGTCTTCCTTGTGGCGAGGGGGTTTACCCCCGTTGGGCTGCGAAGCGGCCCCAAAACCAGCCACCTCGATTTACCTGTTACACCGCGTGCTCAGGATTTACGACTGCTGCGCAGCCGAACGGGGCAAGCCCCTCGCCACAGGTGCAGTGTTTGGCAGTTGCTACGCAGAAGCAGCAAACCTTTCGGGGAATAATAAGAAATGCACGACAACCATTTGAGTCGCCATGCCCAGCAAGTCCTGACCGTTACCCAGGGCAAATCGCACCTGTACGGCCCTGGCAGCGATCCGTCGATTGCCCGTTCCTGGCTGCGCTGTCTTGAGGATTATCACCTCGACCCGGCCCTGACGATTGCGCCGACGGTGCTGGAACATGGCCGGGTGCTGGAAAGCCGTGAACGCTTGCAGCAAGTGCTGCAGATTGCCGGCAACGAAATGACCAGTCTGCATCAGCAACTTTCGGGCGCCGGCCACGCGGTGCTGCTGACCGACGCCCGTGGGGTGATCCTCAATTGCGTCACTGCCCCCGCCGAACGGAAGATTTTCGAGCGCGCCGGGCTCTGGCTTGGCGCCGACTGGAGCGAAGCCTGCGAAGGCACCAACGGCATCGGCACCTGCCTGGTGGAGCGTCAGTCCCTGACCATTCACCAGGATGAACACTTCCGCGGTCGCCACACCGGCCTGACCTGCTCGGCAAGCCCGGTGTTCGACCCGCATGGCGAACTGCTGGCAGTGCTCGACGTATCTTCCGCGCGCCATGAAGTCTCGCGCCAGAGCCAGTTCCACACCATGGCGCTGGTCAATCTCTCGGCGAAGATGATCGAGAGCTGTTATTTCCTGCGTTACTTCGACAATCAATGGTTGCTGCGTTTTCACTTGCAAGCTGAGTCCGTCGGGCTGTTCAGTGAAGGGCTGTTGGCGTTCGATGGCGAAGGGCGGATCAGTGCGGTCAACCAGAGTGCGTTGAACTTGCTCGGGCACATACGCGGCGGATTGCTGGGTAAACCGGTGGAAGCGTTTTTCGATTGCTCGCTGGATGAGTTGCTCGGCCGCGCGAGCGTGAATGCCAGCGCCAGTTGGCCGTTGCGCACCCGTGACGGACGCAGTCTGTTTGCCGTGTTGCGCGGTCAGCCGCGCAGTATTCCGGTGCCGGTGGTACAGCGTCCGGTGATTGCCGAGCGTCCGCGCTTGTCCGGTATCTGCCTGGGCGATGCCGCGTTGCAAGAAGATTTCCGCAAGGCCCTGCGGGTGTTCGAACGGGACGTGCCGCTGCTGATCAACGGCGAAACCGGTTCCGGCAAGGAAGCCTTTGCCAAAGCGGTGCACCAGGCCAGCCAGCGGGCCGAAAAATCCTTTGTCGCCCTCAACTGCGCGGCCATCCCCGAAAGCCTGATCGAAAGCGAGCTGTTCGGCTATCGCGGCGGCAGCTTCACCGGTGCACGCAAGGAAGGCATGCGCGGCAAGTTGCAGCAGGCCGATGGCGGCACGTTGTTCCTTGATGAAATCGGCGACATGCCGCTGGCCTTGCAGACCCGGCTATTAAGGGTGCTGGAAGATCGCCAAGTGGTGCCGATTGGCGGTGAACCGGAGTCGGTCAACGTCAGAATTATCAGCGCTACCCACCGGAATTTGCTGGATCGGGTGCAGGACGGCAGCTTCCGCGAGGATTTGTACTACCGGCTCAATAGCCTGGAAGTGGCGTTGCCGGCGTTGCGTGAGCGCAGCGATAAATCCCAGTTGCTGGATTTCTTGCTGGCCGAAGAGGCTGGCGGGGAAACCGTGTTGATTGACCAGCCGGCGCGTCAGGCCTTGCTCGCTTTTGCTTGGCCAGGCAACGTGCGGCAGTTGCGCAATGTACTGCGCACGCTGGCGGCATTGTGTGATGGCGGGCGAGTCGGGCTGGAGGATTTGCCGGCGATGATTCGCCAGGCCCGGCCGGCGGTTGCGTTGGTGGTTGAAGAGTCGTCGGAGCATCCGCTGGAGGATGCCGAGCGGCTGGCGTTGTTCAATGCGTTGGAGCAGACGCGCTGGCATATGACGCATACGGCTGAACAGCTTGGTGTCAGCCGCAATACCCTTTATCGCAAACTGCGTAAGCACGGCATAGCCCGCTAAAGGCTTTTGTGGCGAGGGAGCTTGCTCCCGCTGGGCTGCGCAGCGGCCCCAAAACCTGCAACTGCGGTGTATCAGACACATCGCGAACTCAGGTTTACGACTGCTGCGCAGCCGAGCGGGAGCAAGCTCCCTCGCCACAGAAGTGCATACCGGTCTCAGCTAAAGAGTGCGATTTTTCCTACCCTACGCTAACCTGCGGCCATGTTTTACGAGGTCGACTATGCACATTCATATTCTGGGTATCTGCGGCACTTTCATGGGTTCGATGGCGGTTCTGGCCAAAGAGCTGGGCCATCACGTGACCGGCTCCGATGCCAACGTCTATCCGCCGATGAGTACTCAGCTTGAGGCTCAGGGCATTCAGTTGACCCAAGGCTACGATCCCGCCCAACTCGATCCGGCACCGGATCTGGTGGTGATTGGCAACGCCATGTCTCGTGGCAACCCGGCCGTCGAGTACGTACTGAACAAAGGCCTGCCCTACGTTTCCGGCCCGCAATGGCTGGCGGATCACGTGCTGCAAGGTCGCTGGGTGCTGGCCGTTGCCGGCACTCACGGCAAGACCACCACCAGCAGCATGCTTGCCTGGGTACTGGAGCACGCGGGCATGAGCCCGGGTTTCCTGATCGGGGGCGTGCCGCAGAATTTCTCGGTGTCCGCTCGTTTGGGTGGTACACCGTTCTTTGTGATCGAAGCCGACGAATACGACAGCGCGTTCTTCGATAAGCGCTCCAAGTTCGTTCACTACCGCCCACGCACGGCGATCCTGAACAATCTTGAGTTCGATCACGCGGACATCTTCCCCGATCTGCCAGCCATCGAGCGGCAGTTCCACCATTTGGTGCGGACCATCCCGAGCGAAGGCCTGGTGATCCATCCGACCACCGAGCCGGCGCTGAAGCGCGTGATCGAAATGGGCTGCTGGACCCCGGTGCAAACCACCGGTGCCGGCGGTCAGTGGCAGGTCAAACTGCTGAGCGAAGACGGTTCCAAGTTTGAAGTGATGTTCGAAGGCGTCGCCCAAGGCGTGGTCGAGTGGGACATGACCGGCCAGCACAACGTCGCCAACGCCTTGGCGACCTTGGCGGCGGCCCGCCATGTCGGCGTGGTGCCGTCCATGGGCATTGCGGCGCTGAGTGCGTTCAAAAGCGTGAAGCGCCGGATGGAGAAAGTCGCGGAAGTCCGTGGTATCACCATTTACGATGACTTCGCGCACCACCCGACTGCCATTGCCACCACGCTCGATGGTCTGCGCAAACACATTGGCGATGCGCCGTTGATCGCGATCATCGAGCCGCGCTCCAACTCCATGAAGCTCGGCGCGCACCGTGACGGTTTGCCGGAAAGCGTGGTCGATGCCGATCAGGTGATCTGGTACGCACCGGCGAACCTCGGTTGGGACCTGGCGGGGACGGCGGCACTGTGCACCGTGCCATCGATTGTCAGCGACTCACTCGAAGGCATCATCGAACGTGTGAAAAGCCAGGCCCAGCCCGGCACCCACGTGGTGATCATGAGCAACGGCGGCTTCGGCGGCCTGCATGGCAAACTCGCCGAGGCGCTGCAATGAACAACGGCCCGGAGCGCATTACGCTGGCGATGACCGGTGCTTCCGGCGCCCAGTACGGCTTGCGCCTGCTTGATTGCCTGGTGCGCGAGGACCGGGAGGTGCACTTTCTGATCTCCAAGGCTGCGCAACTGGTGATGGCCACCGAGACTGACGTGACGCTGCCGCCCAAGCCGCAGACCATGCAGGCCTTCCTCACCGAGTACACCGGGGCTGCCGCCGGGCAAATCAAGGTGTACGGCAAGGAAGACTGGATGTCGCCGGTGGCCTCGGGCTCCGGTGCGCCAGCGGCGATGGTGGTGGTGCCGTGCTCGACGGGGACTTTGTCGGCTATCGCGACCGGTGCCTGCAACAACCTGATCGAGCGGGCCGCCGACGTGACCTTGAAGGAGCGCCGCCAATTGATTTTGGTACCGCGTGAGGCGCCGTACTCGAGCATTCATCTGGAGCACATGCTCAAGTTGTCGAACATGGGCGTGACGATTATGCCGGCGTCGCCGGGTTTCTATCATCAGCCACAGACCATCGACGACCTGATCGACTTCGTCGCGCGCGGATTCTCAATCTGTTGAACATTCCTCAGGACATGCTGCCGCGTTGGGGCGAGCATCATTTGAGCAGCGATGAATAAGCTGCTGATGGTGTTGCTGGCGTTGCAACTGACCGGTTGCGCCACCGCTCGTACCCTGAATGCCGCGCAGCCGGGTGCGCCGGTGGTGTATTCGGGGACGCGGCTGGATTTGTATGCGATGAACGGCGGTTGTTGCGCCAAGGATCGTTTCGGTGCCGAAGCCCCGAGTTATCCCAATGTCGACCTGCCGGCCAGCGCGTTGCTCGACACCTTGCTGTTGCCGGTTGTCGGTGTTGACGGTGATTGGGGTTGGGTTCCAGGCGACGGGCGGGTTGTAAAAGCCAAAGCAAAAGATCGCAGCCTTCGACAGCTCCTACATGGGATATGTGTTCACCCTGTAGGAGCTGCCGAAGGCTGCGATCTTTTGATCTTATTTACCTAATTTACGCAGCTCATCCGACTCAACCACCCGCACGCCATCCTGCTCTTCCAGCGCCAGTCGCCACATGGCGCGGGCCAGTTGGCAGGCTTCGATGCCGCGGTATTTGCCGGGAATCAATCGCGACAACGGCCCGGCGAATTGCTCGGCCAGCCGCGGTTCGAGGCGCTCACCCAGCAGTAGGGAAGGGCGGCAAATGGTCAACTGCGGCCAGTCTTGCGCGCGCAAGGCTTGTTCCATTTCGCCTTTGACCCGATTGTAGAAAACCGAGGATTTTGGATCAGCACCCAAGGCGCTGATCACGATCAGGTGTCGGGCGCCCATTTCCCGTGCGCGCTTGGCGAACGCCACCACCATGTCCAGGTCCACCGCGCGAAACGCCTGCTCGGTGCCGGCCTGTTTGATTGTGGTGCCGAGGCAGCAGTAGGCGATGTCGACGCGACCGTTCAGTTGCGGCAGAAACACCGCCGGGTCGCCGACCGGGTTTTCCAGGTGAGGGTGCTCGGCCAGTGGCCGGCGTGACGGTGCCAGGACCCGCGTAATCGTTGGCTCATTGAGCAGGCGATCGAGCAAACGTTCGCCGGTTAGGCCAGTAGCTCCGGCAAGCAAGACATGCTGAGGCGTCAAGTACATAGTGTTTCCCCCTTGATACTATTCAGCTTAGTTGCTCTTGGCGTCCTTGCTGCTGATAGCAGCACTTTGTAATGCTTTTCGCGCTTGTTGTTTGCGCAGCAATTGCCAGTGTGCGAGCACGGTTTTCGGCGCCCAGATCTGCGGTTCAGAGGCTTCGAAATTGTCCGCCAGCTCGCGCTCGGCAACGGTGGCCTTGGCCAGTTTGAAGGCTTGCTCCAGGTCGTCGGTCTGGTTCAGCGCCTGAGCGAACAGCGCGTCGCCGAAGTAGGTGAAGTTGGCTTCTTCCGAGCAACCGAAGGACACCCGGTCAGCCCGCGAGGCCGTCATGATCAGGGTTCGTTCGTCTTTCAACGCCGGAATGAAGCCGCCGGAATAGCAGGATGAAATCACGATGATCTTGTCGCGATTCTTCAGGGGCGCGAGGACCGCAGCCAGTTCGTCGGCCGGCAGGTCGGCCAGCTCCATTCGTGGCTGGTCGAGTACCAGTTCGTGTTCGCTGGTGCCGTGGCTGGTCAGGTAGATGAATATCAGGTCTTCCGGGCCACTGCGTTCGGCCAGGGTCAGGGCAGCGCGGCGCAGGTTTTCCCGGGTGGCCATCGGCCGGTCGGTGAGGTGATCGCGATGATTGACCAGGCGGATCTGGCCGTAGGCGCCGAAGCGGCTGGCGAGCATGTTGGCGACGTAGTCGGATTCGCGCAGGAATACGCTCTGCTTGCCGTCGCCGCCGAGCGTCAGGCTGTACAGCTCAACCGCCGGGGTCGAGGCGGGCACGTTGGCCAGCGCTTCGTCGAGCAAGCGGCCCTGGGCCAGCAAGCCGAGCTCAAGGGTGTCGGGCAACAACTTGCCGTCGGCGTCACGGACGCGTTGGCCGTTGATCCAGGTGCCGCTGATGACGGTACCGTCGGTCAGCACCAGGGTGCCGCGACCTTGATAGCTGTCAGCGTCGAATCCACCGACGTAGAAACTGCCGTCGGCCAGGTTCAAGCGGCCCGGGCCGGTGAAGCGCCAATCGCTGAACTGGCCGATGTAATGGCTGCCGTCGGTGCCGATCAGCTCGCCTTTGCCGTTGAGCACGCCTTCCTTGAACTGACCGATCCAGACATCGCCATCGGCGTTCTCGTAGCGCCCCTTACCGTTGAGCTGGTTGTCTTTGAAGGCACCGACGTAGATATCACCGTCGGCGCTGTTGAAGGTGCCGTTGCCTTCCAGCTGGCCGTCGACAAAATGCCCGCTGAACTGATTGCCGCTGGCATCTCCACGCTGGCCTTCGCCGTTGGGCTTGCCATGGGCGAACTGGCCTTGATACGAGCTGCCGTCCTCGAGTTCGAGACGGCCGAGCCCTGAATACTGATCGGCCTTGAACTCACCGCGGTAAGTCATGCCGTTTTCTTTGAGGGTGCCTTCGCCGTCGCGCCGGCCGAGTTTGAAGCCGCCGCTGTAGCTGCTGCCATTGGTGGTCAGCGTGCCCTGGCCGTCGAAGAGCCCTTGCTGGAACTGCCCGCGATACACCTCGCCGTTGCTGCCGTGCCACTCGCCTTGGCCATGCCATTGGCCCTTGTCGAACTGGCCGGCGTACCAACTGCCGTTCGGGTAGTCGATGCGGCCCTGGCCTTGCAGCAACCCATTGACCAAGTCTCCGCGATAGCGTCCGCCATCCGGCAGTCGGGCGTCAGGGGATAGCAGCGATTCGCCATCGCCGCAAGCGGTGAGCAACAGGGTCAAAGCGAGGGGTGCAAGTGAGCGCATAGCGGGATCCGGGCAGTTAGGCGACCGAGTATGCCGCAGCTATGCGACCTTATATAGCGAGGGAATAAATAGAGTCGCGAAACAGCATGAGCTGCTTCGCATCCAGAGGCTTTACACGAAACAGAGGGACAGCGGTTCGGCGATGTACGCCGGTTTGTCCGAGCCTTCTATTTCCAGTGTTGCGGTGGCCTTGAGCAGCCATTGTCCGGGTTTCTTCTCGGTGACTTCGTTCATGTCGACCTTGAGCCGTACCCGTGAATTGACTTTCACCGGCTGGATGAAGCGCACGCTGTCCAGGCCATAGTTGACCACCATTTTCACGCCTTCCGGCAGGATCAGGATGTCTTCCATCAGTTTGGGCATCAGCGACAGCGACAGGAAACCGTGGGCAATGGTGCTGCCGAATGGGGTTTTCGCGGCTTTGACCGGGTCGACGTGAATGAACTGATAATCCCCTGTGGCTTCGGCGAACAGGTTGATGCGCTCCTGATCGATGGTGAGCCATTCGGAACGTCCAAGTTCCTTGCCGACATAATCTTTGAGCTCTGCAACAGGAACATAGGGCATTGAGACTCTCCTTGGTTTCATCGGTTTTATAGTTTTGAGGTGGGGGGATTTGACCTCCCGGCTTACTACTTTAGATCAACATGACAAATTGCTCCGGTCAACTGACCATGCTTTTGGCGAATGCCGGTCTATAGCGTCGGCGTGCTTATAATGCCCGGCCCCTTTTTGGTGGGGCGAGCGTTGCGGGAGATGCTGGATGTTGTTACGTGGCCTGACCTGGCTGGTGCTGTTCCAATTGCTGGGCACAGCCATCAACCACCTGTTTTTGCCGGTGCTGCCGGGACCTATTATCGGCCTGCTGCTGTTGCTGGTGTTCCTGATTATTCGTGGCGAAGTCGGCGAGCCGCTGAACCTGGCCGCGGGCAGTTTGCTGCGTTACCTGCCGTTGCTGCTGGTGCCGCCGGCGGTGGGCGTGATGGTTTATGCCAAGGACATTGCCGCAGACTTCTGGGCCATCGCCGGCGCACTGGTGTTGTCGTTGGTGCTATCCATGGCCTTCGTCGGGGTGCTGATGCAGCGCCTGATCAAACGCCACGCCCATCGCGGAGACGGCCAATGATCCTCGATTGGCAAGGTGCCCTGGATTCGGTGATTCACCATCCGCTGTTTGGCATCGGCATTACGCTGGGCGCTTATCAACTGGTGCTCGCGGCGTTCGAGAAAACCCGCTGGGTCTTCCTGCAACCGGTGCTGGTCTCGATGGTGCTGGTGATCGGCGTGTTGGTGGGCTGCGGCCTGACCTATGCCGAGTACCGCAAGAGCACCGAGATTCTCAGCATCCTGCTCGGCCCTGCCACGGTTGCGTTGGCGGTGCCGCTGTACTTGAACCTGCGACGGATTCGGCAGTTGTTCTGGCCGATTTTTACTACGCTGGTGATAGGTGGCGTGGTCGCCACGGGCATGGGTGTGTTGCTGGGCTGGTGGTTTGGTGCCGAACATATGATCCTGATGACCATGGCACCGAAATCCGTGACCTCGCCGATTGCGATGCTGGTGGCCGAGCAGATTGGTGGTGTCGCGGCACTGGCAGCGGTGTTCGTGTTGATTACCGGCGTGATCGGTGCGATTTTCGGCCCGAGTCTTTTGACCCGGCTCGGTGTCCATAGCCCTGAGGCTCGCGGCATGGCCCTGGGCATGACCGCCCACGCGGTCGGCACTTCGGTGGCCTTGCAGGAAAGTGAAGAATGCGGTGCCTTCGCGGCGCTGGCGATGAGTCTGATGGGCGTGGCCACGGCGGTGTTCCTGCCGTTGGCGGTGTCGATGGTGGTGTAAGGAAATGTCTATGAGTCTGCCGCTTTTCCCGCTGAACACGGTGCTGTTCCCAGGTTGCATCCTCGATTTGCAGATCTTCGAGGCGCGCTACCTGGACATGATCAGCCGCTGCATGAAACAAGGCGGCGGCTTCGGTGTGGTGTGCATCCTGGACGGCGAAGAAGTCGGTATCGCCCCGGCGGGTTATGCGCTGGTGGGCTGTGAAGCATTGATCACCGACTTCAAACAGCAGGACAACGGCCTGTTGGGGATTCGGGTGCAGGGTGGCCGGCGTTTCAATGTCCTGCACACCGAGATCCAGCGCGATCACCTGACTGTCGCCGACGTCGAGTGGCTGGAAGACGAACCTGAACAACCGTTGCAGGATGAAGACGCTGACCTGGTTGCGCTGCTCAAGGCCTTGGCCGAACACCCGATGGTCGAGGCGCTGAACATGGGCGCTGAAGCAACCGGGCAACAGTCACTGGCCAATCAATTGGCGTATCTGCTGCCGTTTGCGGAAGTGGATAAGATTGACCTGCTGCAACTCGATGACCCGCAGCAACGGCTGGATGCGATTCAGGCGTTGCTGGATGAGTTGCAGGGCGAACTGTTTGCTTGAACCCTAAAAGATCGCAGCCTGCGGCAGCTCCTACACGGGATATGTGTTCACCCTGTAGGAGCTGCCGAAGGCTGCGATCTTTTGATCTTTTGAGGGCTCGCCTTAATACGCATACCGCAACATCGCATGCGGCAAATGCCGTAAAGCAAAGAACGCAAACAACGCCAGCATCGACGGCAACACCAGCCACCAGACTTTAGGTGGCATTGGGTTGAGTGGTGTCTGGCGTTGACTCAGCCACAGGCTCGCCGCACAGACACACGCCGCCAGCATTGCGCCGGCCAGTACATCGGTCGGCCAATGCGCGCCCAGGTACACCCGCGACATAGCAATTGCCAGCGCCGGCATGCAGCCCAGCAACAGCCAGGTCAGGCGCATTCGTGGTGGTTGTCCGCGTCCAGCCAGAACTCCGAGCGCCAGAAACAACGCGAAGGAGCCGGAGGCGTGGCCGCTGGGCATGCTGTAACTGGTCAGTGGATCGGTCAGCACTTCCGGGCGCAGGCGGGCGAAAAAGTGCTTGGTCACAGTGTTGCCAATCGCCGTACACAACAGTGCGCCGCCAACGAAAATCGCCTGACGCCATTGCCGTGTCAGCAACAGCAGGCCGGTCAGCAGGGCGCTGAACACCAGCATATTTCGGAACTCGCCGAGCAGCGTGAAGATGACGGCCACCTCATCCATCATCGGGCTGCGGTGTTCTTGCACCAGAGTCATCAAGCCTTGATCGAGCGCGCTCAGGTGCGGGTAGCCGAAAAACAGCCCGAGCAGAATCACCAGGCCCAGGCTGGCAATGAAGGCGCTGGCGTGGCGATGGCGACGCAGGCTACTGGTGACACTCAAGCCGATCATGACCGCAATGCTGCCGGCGACGATCCCCGCTTCTGGCCAGAAGCCTTCCGGTAATGGCAGGCGAATCGCCGCGCCTGTGGCCCAGCCGGGCAGCAGGTAGGCAACGCTCCATCCCGCAGCGGCCAGCAGGCTCGACGGCGATAAAGCGCGGGAAGGGCATGTCGAACATCCCGGCGACCATCGGCAGCATTGGCCGCAACGGCCCGATGAAGCGCCCGACTAACAAGCTGGCGATGCCATACCGCTGGAAATAAGACTCGGCCCCGGCGATCCATTCCGGGTGATGACGCAAGCCCGGCAGGCGGCGAATGTTCTGGTGGAAATGTCGCCCAAGAAAGTACGAAACCATGTCACCGAACAAACCACCGAGAAAACCCAGCAATAGTGTTTCGCCGAGCGGCAGCGCGCCGCTGCCGGCCAGCACCGCGATGGCAAACAGCAAAACGGTACCGGGCACGATCAGCCCGGCAATCGCCAGGCATTCCACGCAGGCCACTATGAACACCGCGGCGGCCAGCCACTGCGGATTGACCGTCAACCAACCGGTGATGCTATCGAGCCATGGGCCCATACCTACAACTCCACTTTACAAATTGACCCCTGCGTAGGAACTGCCGAAGGCTGCGATCTTTTGATCTTGATTTTCTGCGGTATTGAAAAGATCAAAATCAAAAGATCGCAGCCTTCGGCAGCTCCTACAGGGAGATTGTGTTCACAACAAAAAATAATCGCGACCTTCGACCTGTCCCCGTCGCAGCGGGTTCCGCGTGCAATACGGCGCATAAGCCGCATCAACGAAGCGGTACATCAGATGTTCGTCACGTCCGTGGGGAATGCCCAGGCGAGTGGTTTGAATGATATGGGCGGGGGCCGGGCCGACGTCTTGCACCAGCAGCACTTCATGATCAAAGCGCTTGGCGTCCCAGACCGGCACCTTCAAACCCAGGGACTTGCACAGCAATGTTTGCCCGGCGCAGAGTTTTTGCGAGGGGCGAGGGCGGCCTTGAGCGTCGGGATTGTTCACCAGCATCTGCGCCAGACTCGCTGGCCCGCTCAATTCATCGACCCACGGATAAGCGGATTTGATCAGCACCGCATTGCCCGGCCCTTGGGCGCTGAAGTTCAGCGAATCGCCGCCCCGGGCGTAATACATATAGATGTGGCCGCCATCCAGAAACAAAGCCTTACGCTTTTCTGTGTAGCCAAGGGAGGCGTGACTGCCTTTTTCTTCGCAGTAATACGCTTCAGTCTCGATGTCTCGGGCGCTGAGCCACAGGTCGCCGACACGATGACGGATGACTTTACCGAGTAAATCCCGGGCCAGAGTTTGCGCGTCACGGTCGAAAAACCCGTCCGGGAGCGCCGTAGGCAGGGCTGAAAGGGCGGCGCGAACAGTCAGGTTGGACATGATGAACGGCGTTTATCAGGGCTGATTGAGTCGCGATGATAACAATTTGCAGCTTAATCACGGCTGAACGTCGGCAAATTGCCCTCCATTTCGACCATCCGCCCGTCACCGCTGTTAGTCCAGAGACGCGACAGCTATAATCTGCCGCTTTACTCTTTTCCAAAATCCAGCAAAGACCACTCCCGACCATGACTGAGTCCGTCCTCGACTACATGACCCGCCTGGGTCGCGCTGCCCGTGAAGCGTCGCGCATCATCGGCCGTGCCAGCACTGCGCAGAAAAACCGCGCCTTGCAGGCTGCTGCCAATGCGCTGGATGCTGCACGCGGCGAGCTGACGGCGGCCAATGAGCTGGATTTGGCCGCAGGTCGCGCCAACGGTCTTGAGCCTGCCTTGCTGGAACGCCTGGCGCTGACCCCGGCACGGATCGACGGCATGATCATTGGCCTGCGCCAGGTCGCGGCGCTGCCGGACCCGGTCGGCGCGATCCGCGACATGAGCTTTCGCCCGTCCGGTATCCAGGTCGGCAAGATGCGTGTGCCGCTGGGCGTGATCGGGATCATCTACGAGTCCCGCCCGAACGTGACCATCGATGCCGCCAGCCTGTGCCTGAAGTCCGGCAACGCGACCATCCTGCGTGGCGGTTCCGAAGCGATTCATTCCAACCGTGCCATTGCCGCCTGCATCCAGCGCGGCCTGGCCGAGGCCGATCTGCCAGCCGCCGTGGTGCAAGTGGTCGAAACCACTGACCGTGCAGCCGTTGGCGCACTGATCACCATGCCTGAATACGTTGACGTGATCGTGCCGCGCGGCGGCAAAGGCTTGATCGAACGGGTTAGCCGCGATGCTCGTGTGCCGGTGATCAAACATCTGGACGGCATCTGCCACGTCTACGTCAGTGCCCACGCCGACCTGCCGAAAGCCCAGCGCATCGCCTTCAATGCCAAGACTTACCGCTATGGCATCTGCGGCGCGATGGAAACCTTGCTGGTTGATCAAAGCGTTGCCAAAGATTTCCTGCCGTCGATGGCTGCACAGTTCCGCGAAAAAGGCGTTGAACTGCGCGGTTGCGAACGCACCCGGTCGATCATCGAGGCCGTTGCCGCGACTGAAGACGA
Source organism: Pseudomonas sp. 10S4 (assembly GCF_034344865.1). Classification (NCBI taxonomy): domain Bacteria; kingdom Pseudomonadati; phylum Pseudomonadota; class Gammaproteobacteria; order Pseudomonadales; family Pseudomonadaceae; genus Pseudomonas; species Pseudomonas sp. 10S4. The sequence goes on along the minus strand of NZ_CP133774.1, from coordinate 919,498 downwards.
CTGGAACACCGAGTACCTGGCGCCGATTCTGTCGATCCGCGTGGTCGACGGTTTGGATCAGGCCATCGAGCACATCAACAAGTACGGCTCTCACCACACCGATTCGATCGTCAGTGAAAACCTCGCTGACACCCGGCGTTTCGTGGCTGAAGTCGACTCGTCGTCGGTGATGATCAACACGCCGACCTGCTTCGCCGATGGCTTTGAATACGGATTGGGTGCCGAGATTGGCATTTCTACTGATAAGCTGCACGCCCGCGGCCCGGTGGGCCTCGAAGGTCTGACCTGCGAGAAGTACATCGTGGTCGGCGACGGCCAGTTGCGCGGACAGGAGTCGGTCTGACTTGGGCGATCTCGACCCGTCAGCCCCGGTCACTGCCGGCGAGGCTGAGCCTCGACGCATTGGCGTGCTGGGCGGAACCTTCGACCCGGTGCACATCGGCCATTTGCGCGGTGCACTGGAAGTCGCCGAATCGTTGGGCCTCGATGAACTGCGTCTGACACCCAGTGCCAGACCGCCGCATCGGGACACGCCACAGGTGTCGGCGCAGGACCGTCTGGCGATGGTCGAGTGCGCGGTGGCCGGTGTGGCACCGTTGGTGGTGGACGCCCGTGAATTGCAGCGGGACAAACCGTCCTACACTATCGATACCCTGGAATTGATGCGCGCCGAAATGGCCGCTGAGACCCAGGTTTTTCTACTTTTGGGCTGGGACGCATTTTGCGGCCTGCCCACTTGGCACCGCTGGGAAGAGTTGCTCCAGCATTGCCACATCCTGGTGCTGCAACGCCCGGATGCCGACAGCGAACCGCCGGATGCCTTGCGCAATCTGTTGGCGGCACGCTCGGTGAGCGACCCGCTGGCCCTAAAAGGGCCGAGCGGACAGATTGCATTCGTCTGGCAGACACCGCTCGCGGTATCCGCCACCCAGATCCGTCAACTGCTGGCCAGCGGTAAGTCGGTACGTTTCCTGGTGCCCGACGCGGTCCTGGCCTACATCGATGCGCACGGTCTCTACCGTGCGTCGAACTGAAAAAAGGGCATGTTTCAAGGCACGAAATGACGTGTATTGAAACGCCCGAACATACGAGCAAAACGAGTTTTATATGACGAACAAAGACGTAACTAAAGTAAAGCGCAAAGGCACGTTCAAGAGCGCCCCGCTGCCTGAGCCGGTTCTCACCACCGAGCCCCTGAAGGGTGATGAGCTGGTCAAGGTTGCCGTAGCAGCCCTGGAAGACGTTAAAGGCCAGGACATCCAGGTCATCGACGTTCGTGAAAAGCAGAGCATCACTGACTACATGATCATCGCCACCGGTACCTCCAACCGCCAGATCGGCGCGATGCTGGACAAGGTCCGCGAAGCGGTCAAAGCCCTGGGCGTCAAGCCACTGGGTGAAGAAGGCAAGGGCGACAGCGACTGGGTTCTGCTGGATATGGACGACGTCATCGTGCACATGATGACCGCTTCGGCTCGCCAGTTTTACGACCTGGAGCGTCTGTGGTCCGGCGCCGAACAGAGCCGTGCTCTGAACGCGGCTCACCACAGCCCGGAAAACACCCACGAGCATTTCATCAAGCTCAACAAAGACCAGCAGTAAGGGACCGCTGTGCGACTGCGACTGATCGCCGTCGGTTCACGCATGCCCAAGTGGGTGGAAGAAGGCTGGCATGAATATGCCAAGCGTCTTCCGTCCGAGCTGGCGCTGGAACTGGTGGAAATACCGCTCAACACCCGTGGCAAGAACGCCGACGTGGCGCGCTTCATCCGTCAGGAAGGCGAAGCCATGCTGGCCAAGGTCGGGCCGAACGAGCGGATTGTCACCCTCGAAGTCCACGGCAAGCCCTGGAGTACCGAGCAACTGGCGGTCGAACTCGATCGCTGGCGGCTGGACTCTCGCACGGTGAACTTCATGGTCGGTGGCCCCGAAGGGCTGGCGCCGGAAGTCTGTGCCCGGGCGGATCAGCGCTGGTCGTTGTCGCCGTTGACGTTGCCGCACCCGCTGGTGCGGATTCTGATCGGCGAACAGTTGTATCGTGCCTGGACAGTGCTGTCCGGCCACCCTTACCACAAGTAGCTCTGCCCTCATGCCCCAGCCGATCCGCATCAAGGACCACGAAAAAGACGCCCGTCTGGTGCGTGGCCGCGTCGTGTTCGGGGCAATTGCGGTGGTGGCGCTGATCTGTGTGTTGATCGCGCGGCTGTATTTCCTGCAGGTCATCCAATATGAGTACCACTCGACCCTGTCGGAAAACAACCGCGTCCACGTGCAGCCGATTCCGCCGACTCGCGGGTTGATCTACGACCGTAATGGCGTGGTGGTGGCCGATAACCGGCCCAGCTTCAGCCTGAGCATGACCCGCGAGCGCTCCGGCGACTGGCAGCAAGTGCTCGACGTGATCGTCCAGGTGCTGGAACTGACCCCCGAGGATCGGGTGATCTTCGAGAAGCGCATGAAGCAGGGGCGCCGGCCGTTCGAGCCGGTGCCAATTCTGTTTGAGCTGACCGAAGAGCAGATCGCCCGGATCGCGGTGAACCAGTTCCGGCTGCCGGGTGTGGAAGTGGTCGCGCAGTTGGTGCGGCATTACCCGCAGGGCGCGCACTTTGCGCACTCCGTGGGCTACATGGGGCGGATCAACGAGAAAGAGCTCAAAACTCTGGACCCGGTGGGTTACAGCGGTACTCATCAAATTGGCAAAACCGGCATCGAGCGCTTTTACGAGCCCGAACTGCATGGCCAGGTGGGTTACGAAGAAGTCGAGACCAACGCTCGGGGCCGCGTATTGCGCGTACTCAAGCGTACCGATCCGATTCCCGGCAAGGACATCGTCCTGAGCCTGGACATCAAATTGCAGGAAGCCGCTGAAACGGCGCTCGGTGGTCGCCGTGGTGCCGTGGTGGCGTTGGACCCCAATACCGGCGAAGTCCTGGCCATGGTCAGTCAGCCGAGTTTCGACCCGAACCTGTTCGTGACCGGCATCAGTTTCAAGGCTTACGCCGAGTTGCGCGATTCCATCGACCGGCCGCTGTTCAACCGCGTGCTGCGCGGCCTGTACCCACCGGGCTCGACGATCAAGCCCGCAGTGGCGATTGCCGGTCTGGATTCGGGGGTGGTCACGGCCTCGACCCGGGTCTTCGACCCCGGCTACTACATGCTGCCCAACTACGATCACAAATACCGCAACTGGAACCGTACCGGCGACGGCTACGTGGATCTGGACACGGCGATCATGCGTTCCAACGACACCTACTTCTATGACCTGGCCCACAAGCTCGGCATCGACCGGTTGTCCTCCTACCTGGGTAAGTTCGGCATTGGCCAAAAGGTCTCGCTGGACATGTTCGAAGAGTCCCCGGGGCTGATGCCGTCCCGCGAGTGGAAGCGGGCGACCCGACGCCAGGCCTGGTTCCCGGGCGAAACCCTGATTCTGGGGATCGGCCAGGGCTACATGCAATCCACGCCGCTGCAACTGGCCCAGGCCACGGCGCTGGTCGCCAACAAAGGTATCTGGAACCGTCCGCACCTGGCCAAGACTGTCGAGGGCGAGCGGCCGAAGGATGAGAACCCGATGCCGGACATCGTCCTGCGCGACCCGTCCGACTGGACCAAGGTCAACCACGGCATGCAGCAAGTGATGCACGGTGCTCGCGGTACCGCCCGTAAAGCGGCCATTGGTTCGCAATACCGGATCGCCGGCAAAAGCGGTACGGCCCAGGTGGTCGCAATCAAGCAGGGCGAGAAGTACGACCGCTCCAAGGTTCAGGAGCGTCACCGCGACCACGCCTTGTTCGTCGGTTTTGCGCCGGCAGATAACCCGAAAATCGTGGTGTCGGTGATGGTCGAGAACGGCGAGTCCGGTTCTGGCGTCGCGGCGCCCGTGGTGCGACAAGTGATGGATGCCTGGCTCCTGGACCAGGATGGCCGACTCAAACCGGAATACGCCGGCCCTATCAGCGCGGAGGCTACGGCCCGTGAAGAGTAATTTCGATCGCATCCTCTCCAGCGAGGACGTGATGCGTCGCCGTGCGACGCTGCTGCAACGCATGCACATTGACGGCCCGTTGCTGATCCTGCTGCTGACCCTCGCCGCCGGCAGCCTGTTCGTGCTGTATTCGGCCAGTGGCAAGAGCTGGGACCTGCTGGCCAAGCAAGCCACTTCGTTCGGCATTGGTTTGGTGTCGATGGTCGTGATTGCCCAGTTCGAACCGCGGTTCATGGCCCGTTGGGTGCCGATCGGTTATGTACTGGGCGTGCTGTTGCTGGTGGTGGTGGACGTCATGGGCCACAACGCCATGGGCGCCACGCGCTGGATCAACATTCCCGGGGTGATTCGCTTCCAGCCGTCGGAATTCATGAAGATCCTGATGCCGGCAACTATCGCCTGGTATCTCTCCAAGCGTACTTTGCCGCCACAACTCAAGCATGTGGGCGTCAGTCTGTTTCTGATCGGGTTGCCGTTCATCCTGATCGTGCGTCAGCCAGACCTCGGCACTTCGCTGCTGATCCTTGCTGGCGGCGCATTCGTCCTGTTCATGGGTGGTCTGCGCTGGCGCTGGATTCTCAGCGTGATCGCCGCGGCGGTGCCGGTGGCGGTGGCGATGTGGTTCTTCATCATGCACGACTACCAGAAGCAGCGAATCCTGACCTTCCTCGACCCGGAAAGCGATCCGCTGGGCACTGGCTGGAACATCATTCAGTCCAAGGCCGCCATTGGTTCCGGCGGCGTATTCGGCAAGGGCTGGCTGCTGGGTACTCAGTCGCACCTGGACTTCCTGCCGGAAAGCCACACGGACTTCATTATTGCGGTACTGGGTGAGGAATTCGGCCTGGTGGGCATTTGTGCGCTGTTGCTGATTTACCTGTTGTTGATCGGTCGCGGCCTGGTGATTACCGCCCAGGCCCAGACTTTATTCGGCAAATTGCTGGCCGGTAGCCTGACCATGACGTTTTTTGTTTACGTTTTCGTCAACATCGGTATGGTCAGTGGCCTGTTGCCGGTTGTGGGGGTGCCGTTGCCGTTCATTAGCTACGGAGGAACTTCGCTGGTGACGTTGCTGTCAGCGTTTGGGGTTTTGATGTCGATCCATACCCATCGTAAGTGGATCGCACAGGTTTGAATAAGGTGAAGATTTCAATGCAAGCAATGCGTGGCTGGGCGACTCGATACGCGCCGTGGGTCGGCCTGGTAGGCATCCTTGGTACCGCGGAACAAACGCGGGCCGGCGATTACGAAGGCTCACCCCAGGTGGCCGAATTCGTCGGTGAAATGACCCGCGACTACGGCTTTGCCGGTGAACAGCTGATGGCTGTGTTCCGTGAAGCCGAACGCAAGCAGGCAATCCTGGACGCCATCTCCAAACCCGCCGAACGGGTTAAACAGTGGAAAGAATATCGCCCGATGTTCATCACCGACGCGCGCATCGCCCGTGGTGTGGACTTCTGGCGTCAGCACGAGGCGGTACTGGCCCGTGCCGAACAGGAATACGGTGTGCCAGCCCAGGTGATTGTCTCGATCATCGGCGTTGAAACCTTTTTCGGCCGCAATACCGGCAATTACCGGGTGATCGACGCGTTGTCGACCCTGGGTTTCGACTATCCTCCCCGTGCCGAGTTTTTCCGCAAGGAGTTGCGTGAATTCCTGCTACTGGCCCGGGAAGAGCAGGTTGATCCGTTGACCCTCAAAGGCTCCTACGCCGGTGCCATGGGCTTGCCGCAGTTCATGCCAAGCAGTTTTCGCGCTTATGCGGTGGACTTTGACGGTGACGGCCACATTAATATCTGGACCAACCCGGACGATGCCATTGGCAGCGTCGCCAGTTACTTCAAGCGCCACGGCTGGGTGGCCGGTGAGCCTGTGGTCAGCCGCGCCGACGTGCGTGGCGATCAGGTCGACGACGGTTTGACCACCGGCATCGAGCCGACAAAAACCGTCGGGGAGTTGCGGGCGCTGGGGTGGTCGAGTCATGATGCGCTGCGCGACGATATGCCGGTCACCGCTTTCCGCCTGGAAGGTGACAATGGCCCTGAATACTGGATGGGCCTGAAGAATTTTTACGCGATCACGCGTTATAACCGCAGCGTGATGTACGCCATGGCCGTACATCAACTGTCTGAACAGCTGGTCCAAGCACGGGGCGTCAAGTAATGCGGGCATTGCCTATTAAAAAACCCCTGAAGCTGATGGCATTCGCCGCGTTGGCGGTGCTGCTCGCCAGTTGTTCGACGAGCCGCGCGCCGACTCAGAAGTCCTCTGGAACCGCCGTGCGCGCCATGCCGGGGCTGGATGTCAACCGCGCCCACAAAGATGGCGCGCCATGGTGGGATGTCGATGTTTCGCGCATCCCGGATGCCACGCCAACCCTGCACACCGGCGCCTACAAGGCCAACCCGTACACGGTGCTGGGCAAGACTTACTTCCCGTTGAGCGATTCCAAGCGCTACGTCGCTTCCGGCACAGCTTCCTGGTACGGCACCAAGTTCCACGGTCAGAACACCGCCAACGGCGAAGTGTATGACCTGTACGGCATGAGCGCCGCCCACAAGACCTTACCGCTGCCAAGTTACGTTCGGGTGACCAACCTGGACAACAACAAGAGCGTGATTCTGCGGGTCAATGACCGTGGGCCGTTCTATTCGGACCGCATCATCGACCTGTCCTACGCTGCCGCCAAGAAGCTCGGTTATGCCGAAATCGGTACCGCGCGGGTCAAGGTTGAAGGGATTGATCCGCAAGAGTGGTGGGCTGCCAAGGGCCGTCCGGCGCCTTTGATGCTCAATGAGCCTCAAGTAGCGCAAAATGCCGCGCCGACGATTACCGCCTCTGCGGGGACTGTCGAGCAGTGGACGCCACCGCCGCAGCAACACGCGTCGGACACTGTGCCTGTGCAAATCGCTGCAAAAAAACGCTTCTGTACCAGCCTCTGGCCAGTATCTGCAGGTGGGCGCGTTCGCCAACCCGGACGCTGCAGAACTCCTGAGATCGAAGCTCAGCGGGATGGTGAGCGCTCCGGTGTTCATCAGCTCGATCGTGCGCAACCAACAGACACTGCATCGGGTGCGCATGGGGCCGATCGGTTCTCAGGGTGAGATCCAGCAAGTGCAGAACAGCGTGCGAATGGCCAATCTCGGTTCACCGAGCCTGGTCACCGCCGAGTAACACGCAGTACTAGATTGAGGGTTCGCTTGCGGTTTGGGGGTGAACCTGGTTGTTGGCTCGTTGAAGAACAAAAGCCCGGCAAGGGTTACAGAGTGAGCAACTGAACACGCGACAGCTCGTTAGAAAGCTGTCTGATTAGTTTTGCCCCTTAGGGTAAGTTTCCATTAGCGATTTCGAGAGACGGATGAACATCACCACCTTTGCCAAACGCCTGTGCCTTCTAGTCCCGCTGCTCATCTCGCCAGCCGCCTTCGCGGTCGAGATGATGCCGTCGCCACCACAACTGGCCGCTAAAGCCTATGTGCTCATGGATGCCAGCAGCGGCAACGTGCTGGTTGAGAACAACGGTGACCAGCGTCTGCCGCCAGCCAGCTTGACCAAGCTGATGACCGCGTACATTGCGACCCTGGAAATCCGTCGCGGCCAGATCGGCGAAAACGATCCGGTGACCGTCAGCGAAAACGCCTGGCGTACCGGCGGTTCGCGGATGTTCATCAAGGTCGGCTCGCAGGTCACTGTCAGCGACCTGCTGCACGGCATCATCATTCAGTCGGGTAACGACGCCAGTGTTGCGCTCTCCGAGCACATCGCCGGTAGCGAAGACGCGTTCGCCGACCTGATGAACAAAACGGTCGCTGATCTGGGCATGTCCAACACCCACTTCATGAACCCGACCGGCCTGCCGAACCCTGAGCACTACTCGACAGCTCATGACATGGCAATCCTGGCTCGCGCGATCATCCACGAAGACCCGGCTCACTATGCGATCTACTCGCAGAAAGAGTTCTTCTGGAACGGCATCAAGCAGCCTAACCGCAACTTGCTGCTGTGGCGCGACAAGACCGTTGATGGTCTGAAAACCGGTCACACCGAGGAAGCCGGCTACTGCATGGTGTCTTCGGCTGTACGTGATGGCATGCGCCTGATCGCCGTGGTGTTCGGCACCAACAGCGAAGTGGCCCGTGCTTCCGAAACGCAAAAGCTGCTGACTTACGGTTTCCGCTTCTTCGAAACCCAGACCTTCTATCAGAAAGGCGCCGAGCTGGCTCAGGCCCCTGTCTGGAAAGGCACCACCAATCAAGTCAAGGCCGGCCTGGCTGAAGACCTGACCATGACCCTGCCAAAAGGCCAGCTGAAAAAGCTCGCCGCCAGCATGACCATGAACCCGCAACTGGTTGCGCCAATCGCCAAGGGCGACGTGATCGGTAAAGTCGAAGTGAAATTGGACGACAAGGTAGTGCACAGCGCTGACCTGATCGCTCTGGACGCGGTCGACGAAGGTGGTATCTTCCGCCGCATGTGGGATAGCATCCGTCTATTCTTCTACGGCTTGTTCAACTGAATTAGTGTGGACCAGCATGGCCCCGTTCCCATCCGGAGCGGGGCCATGTTCGTTGCCACGGCTTACGCTTACGAGGCCGTTACGCCATGACAGACACAGAAGTAAAGGCGCCAAAGATCGAATTTCCCGCCAATGACTACCCGATCAAAGTGATCGGCGACACCATTGTCGACATCAAGCAAAAGATCATCGACATCGTCAAGAAACACGCGACGGTCAACGATGAGCGTGTGGACGAACGCCAAAGCAGCAACGGCAAGTACACCACCATCCAGTTGCACATCATCGCCACCGGTCAAGACCAGCTGTACGACATCAACAGCGAGCTTCGGGCTACCGGTTTCGTACACATGGTGTTGTGATGTCTGGCACGCTGGGCTTTCGTGAGCTCGGCCAGATGGCTTACGAGCCGGTCTGGCATGCCATGCAACGCTTTACCAACGAACGCGGCACTGATGCTGCGGACGAGATCTGGCTGGTGGAACACCCGCCGGTGTTCACCCAGGGCCAGGCCGGCAAGGCCGAGCACCTGTTGCTGCCGGGAGATATCCCGGTGGTGCAGGTTGATCGCGGTGGTCAGGTGACTTATCACGGCCCAGGCCAATTGGTGGCTTACCTGTTGCTGGATGTGCGCAAACTGGGTTTCGGCGTGCGTGACCTGGTCACCCGCATGGAGCTTTGCCTGATCGAGTTGCTGGCCAGCTATGGCGTTACTGCTGCAGCCAAGCCAGACGCGCCGGGCGTCTACGTCGACGGGGCGAAAATCGCTTCTCTGGGTCTGCGGATCCGCCACGGTTGTTCCTTTCATGGCCTGGCCCTGAACGTGGACATGAACCTGGAACCGTTTCGACGGATTAATCCCTGCGGCTACGCCGGGCTGGCGATGACCCAGCTGAGCGATCACGCAGGATCGATTGAATTTGCCGAGGTAAGTGCCCGGCTGCGCGCGCAGCTCGTCAAACACCTCGACTATGCTGAGCAGACGACCCTCACGGGCGGAATCGACTGATATGACTACTGATGCAGTGCAAACCATGATCCCGACGCTGGATGTTACCGAGCGCCCGGCCCCGCGTGCCAAGGTTGAAGCCGGCGTCAAGCTGCGCGGCGCCGAGAAGGTTGCACGCATCCCGGTAAAGATCATTCCGACCACCGAACTGCCGAAGAAGCCTGACTGGATTCGCGTGCGCATCCCGGTCTCCCCGGAAGTCGACCGCATCAAGGCCTTGCTGCGCAAACACAAGCTGCACAGCGTCTGCGAAGAAGCGTCCTGCCCGAACCTGGGCGAGTGCTTCTCCGGCGGCACCGCGACCTTCATGATCATGGGCGACATCTGCACCCGTCGCTGTCCGTTCTGCGACGTCGGCCACGGTCGTCCGAAACCATTGGACGTCAACGAACCTGAAAGCCTGGCCATCGCCATTGCCGACCTGAAACTCAAGTACGTCGTAATCACTTCGGTGGACCGCGACGACCTGCGCGATGGCGGTGCCCAGCACTTTGCCGACTGCATCCGCGAGATCCGCAAACTGTCGCCGAACGTGCAGCTCGAAACCCTGGTCCCGGATTACCGTGGGCGCATGGACGTGGCGCTGGAAATCACTGCCGCCGAGCCACCAGATGTGTTCAACCACAACCTGGAAACCGTGCCGCGCCTGTACAAGGCTGCGCGTCCGGGTTCGGATTACCAGTGGTCGCTGACCCTGCTGCAACGCTTCAAGCAGATGATGCCGCACATTCCGACCAAATCCGGCTTGATGCTGGGCCTGGGCGAGACCGATGAAGAAGTCATCGAAGTCATGAAGCGCATGCGCGAACACGACATCGACATGCTGACCCTCGGCCAGTACCTGCAACCGTCCCGCAGCCACTTGCCGGTGCAGCGTTTCGTGCACCCGGACGTGTTCGCCTGGTTCGCCGAGGAAGGTTACAAGATGGGCTTCAAGAACGTGGCTTCCGGCCCGTTGGTACGTTCCTCGTACCATGCCGACGAGCAGGCGAAGCTGGTTAAAGCCGAGCTGATGTCGTCCTTGTGATTTGCCGATGACACAAAAAACGCCCGCATGGCTTTTCAGGCCTTGCGGGCGTTTTTTTGCCTTGCCTACGTCCAGCAGAGGCTTTTCCTGCAATGCGCGGCGCAACTGACCCTCTTCTGTTTGTTCCCGTTCCTGACTACTGTGTGCAGAAGTTTTAACGCAGGGAGATTCATGGATGACCGTTCGACCGACCCATACCCTTTTTCCTCACGCACCTGTACCGGCCTTGCCGTCGGAAGGGGTGATCGGCGTGATTGCGCCCGCTGGTCCCGCGCCGCTGGACACTGAAAGGGCGCTGCAATGGATGCGCGCCCGAGGCTATTCGCTGCGGGTATTCCCCGGCGTTTACGAGAAAGACGGCTACCTGGCTGGCAGTGACGATGTGCGGCTCAATGACCTGCACGGTGCCTTCGCCGACACCGAGGTCGACGCGATTATTTGCCTGCGCGGCGGTTACGGTACGCCGCGCTTGCTGGATCGCATCGACTTCGACTTGTTGCGTGCCAATGCCAAGCCCTTTATCGGCTACAGCGACATCACCGCGCTGCACGTGGCGATCAGTCGTTACGCAGGTTTCGTGACCTTTCATGGTCCGCTGCTCAACGCCGACCTGCTGGGCGACAAGCAGCAGCCGACCGAGTCGTCGTTCTTCAGCACGCTGCGCGGGCAGGTGAAGGCGGGTAGCGTGTTGTCCCACCCGGTGGCCTACCCGTTGACCACTATCGAGCCTGGCATCGCTCATGGGCGCTTGCTGGGCGGCAATCTGTCGATGATTGCCTCGATCATGGGCACGCCATACGAAATGGATGCAGAGGGTGTGATTCTGTTCATCGAGGACGTCAACGAGCCGCTGTACCGCATTGACCGGCTGCTGACGCAATTGCGCCTGGCGGGCACGCTGCACAAATTGCGCGGGGTTCTGGTCGGGGATGTGGCGGGGTTGACGCCGCTGCGCTGGCATTGCTGCTCAAGCAAACCTTCGAGCCGCTGCGGATTCCGGTACTGGCCGGTTGGCGTAGCGGGCATTGTGAGCCGAACCTGACGTTGCCGATGGGGGCGTTGGTGCGGCTGGATGCGGGGAATAAGGTGTTGGTGTTGGAGCAGGATGTGGTGGTCAGGCGTTAGAACGCGGTTGCCAGTTAGTCAGTCTTCGCGGGCAAGCCTCGCTCCTACAGGAGTTACATAACCCTGTAGGAGCGAGGCTTGCCCGCGAAGCTTTTAGCGGCTGCGCAAACCTTCCAGCAACTTGTGCGTCGGATACCCATCCGCCGGCCAGCCAAACGACTGTTGGGCGCTACGGATCGCCTTGCGGGTGTTGGCGCCAATGATGCCATCGGCGTTGCCGGCCTCGTAGTTCTGGGCGCTCAGCAGGTTTTGCAGTTCGATCCGCTCGCTTCGACTCAGCGGCAAATCATCTTTCGGCCAGGTGCCGCTGATCAGGCCGGCGCCGTGGAAACGCTCCGACAACAGGCTCACCGCCAAGGCGTACGACGACGAGTTGTTGTACTTCAGGATCGCCCGGAAGTTGTCGAGGATCAGGAACGCCGGGCCGCGATAGCCCGCCGGCAACAACAGAGCGGCAGACAGGTGTTCAGCGCCGGCCGGGACCTGTTCGCCATTGGGCAGGGTCACGCCCATTTGCAGCCATTCGGCGACGCTTTTGCGGATGGCGCCGTCGGCCAAGGCATAGTTGAAGCCGCCAGCCAGTTGCACTTCGAAGCCCCACGGCTGGCCTTTCTGCCAGCCGGAGCTTTGCAGGTAGTGCGCGGTCGAGGCCAGGGCATCGGCCGGGCTGCCCCAGATGTCGCGGCGACCGTCGCCATCGAAATCCACGGCGTGGGTGTTGTAAGTAGTCGGAATGAATTGGGTCTGGCCCATGGCGCCGGCCCAGGAACCAAGCATTTTCTCCGGCGTGATATCGCCCTGTTGCAGGATTTGCAGGGCCGCAATCAACTGCGCATGAGCAAAGCCCGGGCGTCGTCCTTCATAGGCCAGGGTCGCCAGGGAGTTGATCACCGACTTGGTGCCCTGGAACTGCCCGAAGTTACTCTCCATGCCCCAGACCGCAACGAGTGCCTGGCGATCAACGCCATAACGCTGTTCGATGCTTTGCAGGATATCGGCGTACTGGCCGACCAAGGCCTGACCTTTGCGAACCCGCAACGGCGACAGCGCACCGTCGAGGTATTCCCACACCGGGCGGGAGAATTCCGGTTGGCTGCGGTCGGCGCGGATGACGCTTTCGTCGAAGCTGACATTGGCGAACACGCGGTCGAACAGATCGGCGCGGATGCCGGCGGCCAGGGGCGTCCTTGCGGAAACCGGCCTGCCATTCAGCGAAGGTCTGCGTCGGCTGGATGTCGAGGTCGTCGCCTGTCGGCACGACTGGCGGTATGACCGCAGGAGCCGTTGTGACGGGGAGAGTCTGAAGCGGTTGGGCGTCGGCGGCGGTCGGTTTTTCCGCGCAGGCGACAAGCAGTATGAGGCTGGAGGCAGCAATCAATTGGCGAAGGTGCCAACGACGGGAAAGACGAAGGGGCATGCACAGGTCCAGGGAATACGAATCAGATGCAGACCTTAACATGTAGAAGGGGTGTTCTGCTTTAAGCGGCCAGAAAGTAAGAAGCCTCCCAGCTATTAGACTGGAAGGCTTCGCGGCGGTAGCTGCCTTTGCCCTTGCCGGCGGGTTCCTGACGGCTGCGGAACAGTGGCTGGGCGATGATGGATTTGGCCTTGTTGGGGCCATGCTTGGATGGCTTTTTGCTCATGATGAAATCTCACAGGTAGGTGGGTTTTGCGGGGGAAATAATCTGCCGAAGTTTGGGTTCTGTCTATAGGGCAGATGGATGTGAGTTTTGTAGGAAGAAAGATCAAAAGATCGCAGCCTTCGGCAGCTCCTACGCGCCTGTGGGCGCTGCCGAAGGCTGCGATCTCTTGATCTTGCTTTTGATCTTACTCGGCCGGCAACGACAATCTCTGCCCGGCCATCAACAACGACAACCGACTCAAACTCATCCACGGCGAACCGGCGGCCTGGCCTTTGATTTGCGCATCAATGCGCTGCGCTTCCAGCAACAACTGCGCCCAGCGTTGCGCGGAGTAGCGTTGCAGGGCTTTGCTCATCAGTGGTTTGCGTTTGTCCCAGACCGGTGGTCGGGCCGAACTGAACGCTTTGTCCAGCGGCACGCCCTGGCTGTATTGCAGCGCCAGGCTGGCCAGCAAGCGCAGTTCACGGGCCAGGGCCCAGAGAATGACCGGGGGTTCGACGCCTTCACCACGCAGCCCTTCGAGCATGCGCAAGGCGTGGGCGGCTTCGCCGTTGAGAATCGCGTCGGTCAGGCCGAACACGTCAAAGCGTGCACTGTCGGCGACGGCAGCCTGCACGGTTTCGACGGTGATCTGGCCACCCTCGGCCATCAGCTTGAGCTTTTCGATTTCCTGGGCCGCGGCCAACAGGTTGCCCTCGACCCGTGCGGCGATCAGTTCGACAGCGTCCTGGCTGGCAGACAACCCGGCCTGGGACAACCGCTGGCGAATCCAGCTCGGCAACTGGTTGGCATCCACCGGCCAAATCTGCAAGAACTGGGTCTGTGAACCTTCAACCAGCGCCTTGCCCCACTTGGTTTTCTGGGCGGCGCCATCGAGCTTGGGCAAGCTGATCAGCAGTACGGTGTCTTCGGCCGGGCGCCCACAGTATTCGATAAACGCGGCGGCGCCTTTGTCACCCGGCTTGCCTGACGGCAGGCGAAGTTCCAGAAGACGCTTTTCAGCGAACAACGACATGCTGGCACCGGCCTGCAACAACGTACCCCAGTCGAAACTGGCGACGGCGGCGAAGACCTGGCGTTCATCAAAACCCTGCTGACGAGCAGCCGCGCGGATGGCGTCGGCTGCCTCCTGGCACAACAGTGGGTCATCGCCACTGATGACGTAGACCGGCGCAAGGGCGCCTTGCAGGTGTTTGGCGAGTTGGGCGGGGGCGAGTTTCATAAGAGAGGGCAAACGGGGCGCCTGAGCGCCCCGTAAGTCTTACTGCTGCGGGATTTCGACGGGCGACTGACGCGGGGTTTCCGCTTCAGCCTTCTGCGCGGCTTGCAGTGCATCGGCGTCAGCCTTGGCACGTGCATTCGCGGTCGCTTGCAACTGATCCAGCTGAGCCGGGGTGATCTGTTGCAGGCGCAGGATCATGCGCTGAACCAGTTCGCGACGGGTTTCTACGCGGGCAGTGTTGGCTTCCTGGTCGGAACCCACCAGGTTGTTGCCGTCGTGAATGAAGATCTTCTCAACTTCGAGCTTGTCGCTCTTCAGTGTCAGATCGTGCTCACCACGGATTTCGTAGTTCAGCACCGTGGTCACCTGGTACTCACCTGTACGGCCGGCACCGGCATAACTGAGGATGCGCTGGTTTTCCTGCTCATCCGTCAGAATCAGCTTATACGGTGCTCCGGTGTAGACCTTGACGCCGCTGCTCTGCAGCACTTGGCGCAGTTGCGTCACGGTTTCGCCGTAAGCGTTGCGGGCGCTCACGTCGAGTTCCTTGATCGCCAGTTCGGTAGTGCCGGTGCCGCGCAGCTGGAAACCGCAGGCGCTCAACAGGACTGCGAGGCCCATCACCAGCAAGTTGCGTTTGATCATCTTGTTGCTCCCCTTGAAACCATGTGGGCCGACCGTGCGGCCCGAAAGGTTTTACGCGGCGCCAGGCTCACCTGGCGCCTGATCCAATTAGCTGGCGACGATATTGACCAGTTTCCCGGGCACTACAATCACTTTACGAATAGTCAGGCCATCGACGAAGCGCAGCACGTTTTCATTGGCCCGTGCGGCGGCTTCGACTTCTTCGCGGGTGGCGCTGGCCGGCATTTCGATCTGGCCGCGCAGTTTGCCGTTGACCTGGATGACCAGTATCAGGCTGTCCTGTACCAAAGCGCTGTCATCTTGCACCGGCCAGCCGGCGTCGATCACAGGATCGGCGTGACCCAGCTGATTCCACAACTCATGGCTGATGTGCGGCGTGATTGGAGCCAGCAGCAAGGTCACGGTTTCCAGGCCTTCTTGAAGCAGCGCGCGATCCTGTTCGGTGCCTTGCGGGGCTTTTTCCAGCACGTTCATCAGCGTCATCACTTGGGCGATGGCGGTGTTGAATTTGTGGTGCTGGCCGACGTCCTGGCTGGCTTGTTTGATGGCCAGGTGGATCGAGCGGCGAACGGCTTTCTGCTCGTCGTTCAGGCTGGCGACGTCAAGTTTGCCCGGCAGACCCTGAGTGACGTGCGCTTGAGCCAGACGCCAGACGCGCTTGAGGAAGCGGTGCGAACCCTCGACGCCGGAGTCGGACCATTCCGCGCTCATGTCTGGTGGCGAAGCGAACATCATGAACAGGCGGCAGGTGTCTGCACCGAACTGGTCAATCATCGACTGTGGGTCGACGCCGTTGTTCTTCGACTTGGCCATCTTCTCGGTGCCACCGATTTCCACCGGCAGGCCGTCGGAGATCAGTTTGGCGCTAATGACCTTGGCCTTGCTGTCACGCTCAAGTTCTACGTCCGCCGGGTTGAACCAGGTGTAGGCACCATTGGCTTCGCGACGATAGTAAGTCTCGGCGATCACCATGCCTTGGGTCAGCAAGTTCTTGAACGGCTCGTTGGAGCTCACCAGGCCTTCGTCGCGCATCAGCTTGTGGAAGAAGCGCGCATAAAGCAGGTGAAGAATCGCGTGTTCGATACCGCCGATGTACTGATCCACCGGCAACCAGTGGTCGGCCGCCGATTTCTCGACCAAACCGCCTTCATAGTGCGGCGAGGCGTAACGGGCGTAGTACCACGAGGACTCGACGAAGGTGTCCATGGTGTCGGTTTCACGCTTGGCAGGCTGGCCGCATTTCGGGCAAGTGCACTCGTAAAACTCAGGCATGCGTGCCAGTGGCGAACCCGCGCCATCCGGAACGACGTCTTCCGGCAGTACGACGGGCAGTTGATCTTCCGGGACCGGCACATCACCGCAGGTGTCGCAGTGGATGATCGGGATCGGGGTGCCCCAGTAACGCTGGCGGGAGATGAGCCAGTCGCGCAGCCGGAACTGGGTGCGCGAGGCACCGAGTTCTTTCTTGATCAGCGCGACTTCCATGGCATCGAAGGCGCCTTCGAAGTCGAGGCCGTCGAACTCGCCGGAGTTGATCAGCGTGCCGTGTTCGCCGTAAGCGTCTTGCCATGGCGACGGGTTGGTGTCGCCGGAGCTGGTGCGCACCACGGATTTGATCGGCAGGTTGTACTTGGTGGCGAATTCGAAATCGCGCTCATCGTGCGCCGGAACCGCCATTACCGCGCCATCGCCGTAATGCATGAGTACGTAGTTGGCGACCCACACCGGGAGCTTCTCACCGGTCAGCGGGTGCTCGACGAACAGCGAGGTCGGCAGGCCTTTTTCTCTTGGGTGGCGACGTCGGCTTCAGCAACGCTGCCGCCCTTGCATTCAGCGATGAACGCTTGCAGCTCAGGGTTGTTCTGCGCGGCCAAGGCGGCCAAGTGGTGTTCGGCGGCCACGGCAACGTAGGTCGCGCCCATCAGGGTGTCCGGACGGGTGGTGAAGACTTTCAGTACGCCGCTTTCGCCGATGGAATCGACGTTGTACGGGAACTGCACTTCCATACCGCGGGATTTGCCGATCCAGTTGCGCTGCATGGTCTTGACCTGTTCAGGCCAGCCCGGCAAGTCGTCGAGGCTCGACAGCAACTCATCCGCATAAGCGGTGATCTTGAAGTAGTACATCGGGATTTCGCGCTTTTCGATCAGCGCGCCGGAGCGCCAGCCGCGACCGTCGATCACCTGTTCGTTAGCCAGGACGGTCTGATCGACCGGGTCCCAGTTCACGGTGCCGTTTTTGCGATAGATCACGCCTTTTTCGAACAGGCGAGTGAACAGCCATTGTTCCCAGCGGTAGTAATCAGGCTTGCAGGTAGTCACCTCGCGGGACCAGTCCACCGCCAGGCCCAGGCTGCGCAGCTGGGTTTTCATGTAGGCGATGTTTTCGTAGGTCCACTTGGCGGGCGCTACGTTGTTCTTCATCGCGGCGTTTTCTGCCGGCATGCCGAAGGCGTCCCAACCCATGGGTTGCAGGACGTTCTTGCCTTGCATGCGCTGGTAGCGGGAGATCACGTCGCCGATGGTGTAGTTGCGCACGTGCCCCATGTGTAGCTTGCCGCTGGGGTAAGGGAACATCGACAGGCAGTAGAAAGTCTCCTTGCCTGGCTGTTCACTGACTTCAAAGGACTTTTGCTCGTCCCAGAACGACTGGGCGGCGGCTTCGATTTCACGGGGCTGATATTGTTCGTGCATGGCTACTTTTGAACTGAATAGGGGTGGCCTAATCCTCTTCAATGCAACGCTGGACGGTGATCTCGCCAAATCGGCGGTTCGGTGTCCAGACGAGCTGGAAGTGGAGTTACAGGAAGCGCCGTAGCATACATGACCGCACTCTATCGAGGGAAACCCTGATTACATGCAAAAGTTGGCTCCAAACCTGCTGCGAGGGCCGTTGGTCGCAGGGTTCAGCCGGTTTGTTCATGGAAGCTAAGCTCCTAATTGGGGAGTGAGTCTTATCTTCAATGAGGTGAGGGATGGTTGAGTCACAACGTAAAGTTACAAAACCGGAGCTGTATGAACGACTGATCGATCGTCTGGGAATGGCCCTGGACGCGGCGAAAACCGCCGGTCGGTTGCGTGATGAACGTCCCCTGGAGCTGGAGTTGCGAGGCCTGAGTCCCGCAGAGTTTGCATTGGTCAAGGCGTATCTGGATCGCAGTGAACGTGAAACACACGGATGCTTGTCAGAAGCAGTGAAGCAACTCGACGCACCACGTTCGGCCAAGATCATCTGGCTCAAGGACAAAACACCCGGCAGGGACGCGGTAAAGGTTCGGTCTCTGCAGTTCAAGTAAGGGCACTTGAAGCCATGACCTATGGTTTTTGAAGCATAGTCCTTCCGCATTAGTTGTCGCATTGCGTCAACCCACTTAGGCTTCGGGCATCTCTGGAGATGCTCGATGCCTTTTCGTTATTTCGTGAAACAACTTCTGTTGCCTCCCGGCATTCTTTTGCTGCTGCTGGCGCTTGCCTGGTGGTTGCGCCGCTCACGGCCGCGACTGGCCGGGTTGTGCTTTGCGCTGGGGCTCGGCGGGTTCTGGCTGATGAGCTTGCCGGTGGTGGTGCAATGGAGCGCCAAGGCTTTGGAGCGGGAGCCGGCGCTGGCGCTCAATGAATGGGCAACCCTGGCTCAGCGCGCCGATGCGATCGTGGTGCTGGGCTCGGGGCGTGAGCGGGGCGATTTGGCCTGGGGCGCCGATCAGCCGACCGGCGTTGGCCTGGAACGTCAGCGGTATGCCGCGCGACTGGCCAAGGCCTCCGGCCTGCCGATCCTGACCAGCGGCGGATTGCACTACGGCACGCCACCGACGGAAGCCAAATTGATGGCCGATTCGTTGCTCGATGATTTCGGCGTGACGGTGCGTTGGCAGGAAGGGCGTAGTCGCACGACTTGGGAAAATGCGCAGTTCAGTGCCGAGGTGCTGTTGCCGCAGGGCGTCAAACGCGTGGTCGTGGTGACTCAGGCCTGGCACATGCCGCGGGCAGTCTGGAGTTTCAAGCAGGCGGGATTTGAAGTGGTGCCGGCGCCGGTGGGGTTTCTAGGCGTGGACAATGCCCGGCCGTTGGGTGGCTGGATGCCGGAGTTCAAGTCGATTTGGCAATCCGGGCAGTTGTTGAATGAGGCGGTGGGGCAGATCGGGTATTCGATTTTCTACCGCTAAACCACTGTGGCGAGGGGGCTTGCCCCCGTTCGGCTGCGAAGCAGTCGTAAAACCTGCTAGCGCGGTCTGACTGAACGAATGCCGGGGGCCGCTCCGCAGCCCAACGGGGCAAGCCCCCTCGCCACAGTTCAGACAGTCTTGGCAATCCGGCTAGCCAACAGCGCCCAGCCAAACAACAACACACACAGAATAATCAGCGGCCACGAACGCCATTCCAGGTAGGGCGTCAGGTTGTGCATCGGCACCACTTCGCCATACAGAATCCCGCGTTCGAACTGAGGAATCTGTGCGGTGATCTGCCCGTAAGGGTTAATCAAACCGGTCACGCCGTTGTTGGTGGCCCGGATCATCCAGCGGCCAGCCTCAAGCGCGCGCATCTGCGCCATCTGCAAGTGTTGCAGCGGGCCGATGGAGGTGCCGAACCAGGTGTCGTTGCTGATGGTCAGCAGCAAATCGCTGCGAGCGGCGAGGCTGGCGGCGAATTCTGGATAGACCACTTCATAGCAAATGAACGGCGCGATCTGATAACCCTTGGCTTGCAGCAGCGGCTGGTCGGCCGGGCCACGGGCAAAGTCCGACATCGGCAGGTCGAAGAACGCGATCAGCCCGCGCAGCAAGTCCTGCAGCGGAACGTATTCTCCAAACGGCACGAGTTTTTGCTTGAGGTAAGTGCCATCGCCTTCGCCGACCACGGTGATACCGTTGAAGAAGCGCTTCTCATGACGGACTTCCTGGCGGATCGGTACGCCGGTAATCAGTGCGGTTTTACGCTCGGCGGCGAAATTCCCCATCATGTTCAAGTAGCCCTCGGCGGACTCCTTGAGCATCGGTACCGCGGTTTCCGGCCAGATCAGCAGGTCGACGCGTTTGGAGCTGAAGCTCATGTCGCGGTACAGCGCCAATTGCGAATTAACCTGCGCCGGGTCCCACTTCATGCTTTGTTCGATGTTGCCCTGGATTGCCGCGACACTCAGCGCCGGGCCGGCCGGACTGGTCCAGGCATGTTCCTTGAGTGCGATACCCGCCACCCATGGACCCGCCAGCAGTACGACGCCAGCGGCGATGAAGCCCTTGCGACCCGAGCGAACCAGGCGTGGAGCGTTCCAGATCAGTGCGGCAGTCAGCGCCAGAACGAAGGACACCAGCCACATTCCGCCCACTGGCGCGAGCCCGGCCAGTGGGCCGTTGAGCTGGCTGTAACCGGAATAGAGCCACGGGAAACCGGTGAGAAACCAGCCACGAAACGCTTCCTGACCGACCCACAACGCGGCAAACGCCAAGGCGTCGGCCAGCGGTGCTTCGTTACGGCGCAGCCAGCGCGCCCAAAGCCAGGCGGGCAGGGCGAAGAACCAGGCAATCGCCGCGGTGAAGATCAGCATCAGGAAACCGGCCAGCAACACCGAAGCGCCGCCGAAGTGGTGGATGCTGTAGTAGATCCAGCTAGTGCCGGCGCCAAACAAGCCGAAACCGAAACACCAGCCACGACCCAAGGCCTGACGCGGGCTCAGTTCACGCAAACCAGCATAGAAGAGCCCGACCGCAACCAAGGCTAGCGGCCAGATATCGTACGGCGCCAACGCCAGGGTGGTGATTGCACCGGCCAACACGGCCAGCAGATTACCGGGCCAGCCGGGACGGGTCAGACGGTGCATTTCAATCCTTAGAGTTACCGGGCAATGGGTGTCAGGCGCAGCAAATGAATCCGACGGCTGTCAGCGTTCAAGATGCGGAAGCGATACGGGCCGATTTCAGTGATTTCATTGCGTTTTGGCAAATGCCCGAACGCGCTCATCACCAGGCCGCCAACAGTATCGAACTCGTCGTCGGAGAACTCGCTGTCGAAGAACTCGTTGAAGTTCTCGATCGGCGTCAGCGCCTTGATCAGGAAGTCACCGCTTGGCAGTGGCTTGATGTAGCTGTCTTCTTCGACGTCATGCTCGTCTTCGATGTCGCCGACGATTTGTTCCAGCACGTCTTCGATGGTCACCAGACCGGCCACGCCGCCGTATTCGTCAATGACGATGGCCATGTGGTTGTGGTTGGCGCGGAACTCACGCAGCAGCACATTCAGGCGCTTGGACTCCGGCACGAAAGTGGCCGGGCGCAGCAGGTCCTTGATGTTGAAGCTGTCGCCGTTCTCCTTGAGGATCAACGGCAGCAAGTCCTTGGCCAGCAACACGCCCATCACGTCATCGTGGCTTTCGCCGATCACCGGGTAGCGGGAGTGGGCCGAGTCGACCACGGCGGGCAGGAACTCGCGGGGTGTCTGGGTCGCCTTGATGCTGACCATTTGCGAGCGCGGGACCATGATGTCCCGTACTTGCAAGTCAGCTACCTGAATGGCGCCTTCGACGATGGCCAGCGCTTCGCTGTCCAGCAGTTTGTTTTGGTGTGCGTCGCGCAGCAGCTCCAGCAGCTCCTGGCGGTTCTTCGGCTCGTGGGCAAAAGCCTGGGTGAGCTTACCCAGCCATGACTTCTGCCCGTTGCTCGATCGATCTTCGCTCATAGCGATTACTCTGAATCCTTTGTTGTAACGATAGGGGATGTTTCGGTTTCGTCGTCCGCATAAGGGTCGGGATAGCCCAACTCTGCAAGCAACGTTCGTTCCAGTGCTTCCATTTCTTCGGCTTCGTCATCATCTATATGGTCGTAACCAAGCAGATGCAAGCAGCCGTGAATGACCAGATGTGCCCAGTGGGCTTTCAGTTCCTTGCCTTGCTCCGCGGCTTCGCGCTCGACCACCGCCACGCAGATCACCAGATCGCCCAGCAGTGGAATATCGAGAAACTCGTCGGGAACATCGGCCGGGAACGACAAAACATTGGTGGCGTAGTCTTTCTGCCGCCAGGTGAAGTTCAGTTCGCGGGCTTCTTCTTCATCGACCAAGCGGATGGTCATTTCGGAGTCGGCAGTACGCTGGCGCAGGGCCAGTTCGCACCATTGGCGGAACTCGGCTTCGCTTGGGGCAGGCGCTTCGGTGGCCAGTTGCAGATCAAGCTCAAGCATCGTGGCGTTTGTCCTTTGGTGTTTCTTCGGCGACGCGATTTTCGAAGCGCTCGTAGGCTTCGACAATGCGTTGCACCAGCGGATGGCGCACGACGTCTTTGGGTTTGAAGTGGGTGAAGCTGATGCCCGGCACGTCTTTGAGCACTTCGATCACATGGTGCAGCCCGGACTTGGTGCCTTTCGGCAGGTCGACCTGGGTGATGTCACCGGTAATGACCGCGGTTGAGCCGAAGCCGATGCGGGTCAGGAACATCTTCATCTGCTCGACGGTGGTGTTCTGGCTTTCGTCGAGGATGATGAAGCTGTTGTTCAGCGTACGGCCGCGCATGTAGGCCAGCGGCGCGACTTCGATCACCTGACGTTCGATCAGCTTGGCCACGTATTCGAAGCCGAGCATTTCGTAGAGTGCGTCGTACAGCGGACGCAGGTACGGGTCGATCTTCTGCGACAGGTCGCCGGGCAGGAAGCCGAGCTTTTCGCCCGCTTCAACTGCCGGGCGCACCAGCAGGATGCGGCGAATCTGTTCGCGTTCCAGCGCGTCTACCGCGCAGGCAACGGCCAGATAGGTCTTGCCGGTACCGGCCGGGCCGATGCCGAAATTGATGTCGTTACCGAGGATTTCCTTCACGTAGCGCAACTGATTCAAGCCACGAGGGCGAATCATGCCTTTTTTGGTGCGCAGCGCCACGGAGGGTTCGGCGGGGGAGATGTTGTCCATTTCCTTGACGGCGGATTCCTGCAGGAACAGGTGAACCGTATCCGGCGACAGCTCTGAACCTTTGGTTTCCCGGTACAGGCGGCGGATCAGATTTTCCGCGGAGGTGGTGTGCTTGGGTTCGCCGATCAGTTCGAACTGGTTTCCGCGATTGCGGATCTCGATGGTCAGGCGCTGTTCGATCAAGCGCAGATGCTCGTCGAATTGCCCGCACAGATTGGCGAAGCGGCGAGCCTCAAAGGGCTCGAGGATAAAGCGATGTGGTTCGATGGGTGCGTTCAAGGTCGTATTTAGCCGCCCTGGGGCAATTAAGATGAAATCAAGGATAACGCCAGTGGGCTGGGTGCGAAAGCTCTTAAATAACCCAGGCCCAAACACCGATCTCGTCGGAGCGAGACTTGCCCGCGAAGGCTGACTGACATTCAACAGATGAGTTGTCTGTCATGCCGCCTTCGCGAGCAAGCTTCGCTCCTACAGGTCATGCGGTGTTACTGGATTAGCGAGCCCCGCAACGAGTGCGGCTGTGCGGCATCAATGTGCACGTCGGCGAACTGGCCAATCAGGGTTGGATTGTCGCAGCGGAAGTTGACGATACGGTTATTCTCGGTCCGGCCTTGCAGCTCGCCAGGGTCTTTTTTCGAATAATCGGTGACCAAAATGCGCTGGGTCGAGCCAACCATTTGTCGGCTGATCTCGAAACCCTGCTGGTTCAGGCGATGTTGCAACGCGTTCAAACGTTCTTTTTCAGCGCTTCCGGCGTCTCGTCGGCCAGGTCTGCCGCCGGAGTGCCCGGGCGCTGGCTGTAAACGAACGAGTAGGAGAAGTCGAAACCGACGTCTTCGATCAGCTTCATGGTTTGTTCGAAGTCTTTCTCGGTCTCGCCCGGGAAGCCAACGATGAAGTCCGAGCTGATGCAGATGCCCGGCACGGCGGCCCGCAGCTTGCGCAGTTTGGATTTGTATTCCAGCGCGGTGTGGTTGCGCTTCATTGCCGAGAGGATCCGGTCCGAGCCCGACTGCACCGGCAAGTGCAGGTGTTTGACCAGCTCAGGTACGTCGGCGTGGGCCTGGATCAGGCTGTCGGAGAATTCCAGCGGGTGCGAGGTGGTATAGCGAATCCGGTCGATGCCATCGACGGCGGCCACTACGCGGATCAGCTCGGCGAGATCCGCCAGGCGACCGTCGTGAGTGGTGCCGCGATAGCCGTTGACGTTCTGCCCCAGCAGGGTCACTTCACGCACGCCGTTTTCGGCCAGGTAAATGATCTCGGCGATGACGTCGTCGAACGGGCGGCTGACTTCTTCACCGCGGGTGTACGGCACCACGCAGAACGTGCAGTACTTGCTGCAGCCTTCCATGACCGACACATAAGCGCTCGGGCCATCAACGCGCGGCTCGGGCAAGTGGTCGAATTTTTCGATTTCCGGGAACGAGACGTCCACTTGCGGCAGCTTGGTGGCGCGGGCGGCGTCGATCATTTCCGGCAGGCGGTGCAGGGTCTGCGGGCCGAATACCACGTCAACATACGGCGCGCGATCACGGATCGCCGCGCCTTCCTGGCTGGCCACGCAACCGCCGACGGCGATTACCATGTCCGGGTTGGCCAGTTTCAGTTCGCGCCAGCGACCCAGTTGGGAGTACACCCGGTCCTGGGCGCGTTCGCGGATCGAGCAGGTGTTGAGCAGGATGACGTCGGCGTCTTCAGCGCGCGCGGTGACTTCCAGGGCCTGATGTTCACCCAGCAGATCGACCATGCGCGAGCTGTCGTACTCGTTCATCTGGCAACCGTGGGTTTCGATGTAAAGCTTCTTGGCCATGGAAAGAGTCATCACGTGATTCAAAGAACCGCGCATTATAGGGAACATGTCCCAAGGTTCCTACCGCTGTGCGTCCGGTGGCTATGCTATAGTTCGCGCCCTCATTTTTATCCCCCAATGTGTTGCCCGCCCACCATGACCAAACGTGAAGCCCCAATCTACAAGGTGATTTTCCTCAACCAGGGCCAGGTGTACGAAATGTATGCCAAGCAGATCTATCAAAGTGATCTGTGGGGCTTCCTGGAAGTGGAAGAGTTCGTCTTTGGCGAGCGCACGCAAGTGGTCGTCGATCCGAGCGAAGAGAAGCTCAAGGCTCAGTTCGAGGGCGTGGTGCGCAGTTTTGTGCCGATGCATTCGATCGTGCGCATCGACGAAGTCGAGCGCCTCGGTACGCCGAAAATCAGCGAAGCCCGCGGCGCGGTCGGCAATGTGATGCCGTTTCCGATGCCGATGCCTGAGAAGTAGGAAGCAGGTTGAGTGGCTAGAGGAGGTTGTTGTGGTGAGGGGGCTTGCCCCGTTGGGCTGCGGAGCGGCCCTGAAATCAGCCACTACTACCTTCCTGACAGACCGCATCTGCTGACTTTACGGCTGCTGCGCAGTCGAACGGGGCAAGCCCCTCGCCACAGGTGTCCGTCTTTGATTCAGGGCAGCGGCGAGAACGGCGTACGCCCATCGGCGCTTTGCAATTCCATCAGGTATTTACGGAAGATTTGCCCCAGCACTTGGGTAGCCACTTCCAGATCTTCGCGCGGCATCTTCTCGGCGACTTCGTCGGCGGTGTCCAACGCATCTTCTGCGCCATTAACCGCGGCCATTTTCAGCACGATATACGCCTGAACATTATTGGCCGGCACGCCTTCGCCGTGGAAAAACATGGTGCCGAGTTTGAATTGCGCCTGGGCGTGGCCTTGCAGCGAGGCTTTCTCGAAAAAGGCCAAGGCTTTATTGAGGTCGCGCGGGGCGCTTTTGCCGTTGTAGTAGAACTCACCCAACTCGTATTGCGCTTGAGCATCCCCTCATCCGACGCTTTCTGGCAGGCGGCGAGCGCTTGTGTCAGGTCTTGCGACTGAGTATTGAGGGTGCAGCGACCCATTGCTGGGATCAACAACGAGTTGCCGCCTGCTTGTGCGAGCGCGAGCAGGGGCTGAAGGAGCAACAGGCAGCCCAATGCAAGGGTGCGGCCGGTGCGGTTCATGAGAATCGACTTACCTCTGAAGGGCGCGCGGACCCGTCGAGGGATCCAATAAGCGCGCATTATGAAATAAGCAGGGCCAACCTTACAAAGTCTTTACTCGTTTTTCTGCTGCGCGGGGAATATATCGCCCACTTTGCGGGAGATTATTGGCACAAGAGTAGGAAAAGACGCAGGGATGTAGGTAAAAGCTGACGCTGGCAATCGCCAACGTCAGCGGCACAGCGTTATTTCAGTGCGGCGAATGCTCGCTCGGCGGCATCCAGCGTCAGTTTCAACTCGGTTTCGCCGTGGGCGATCGAGGTGAAACCGGCTTCGAAAGCGCTCGGCGCCAGGTACACGCCGCCTTCCAGCATCAAGTGGAAGAAGCGTTTGAACAGATTGGCGTCGCTGGACATCACGTCATCGAAGGTCACGATGTCGTCAGCGCCGCTGAAGTACAGGCCGAACATCCCGCCCGCCTGAGTGGTCACGAAAGGAATGCCCGCGGCATCGGCACGCTGCTGCAGGCCGTCGAGGAGGCGGCTGGTGTAGTCGCTCAGTTCTGCGTGGAAACCCGGACGGCTGATCAGGCGCAGGGTGGTCAGGCCGGCGGCCATGGCCAGCGGGTTACCCGACAAGGTGCCTGCCTGATACACCGGGCCCAGTGGCGCGATGTGCGACATGATTTCGCGCTTGCCGCCGAAGCAGCCAACCGGCATGCCGCCACCGATGATCTTGCCGAAGGTGCTCAGGTCCGGCGTCACGCCGAAGTGCGCCTGGGCACCGCCAAGTGCTACACGGAACCCGGTCATCACTTCGTCGAAGATCAGCACCACGCCGTGCTTGTCGCACAACGTGCGCAGGCCTTCGAGGAAACCCGGTGCTGGTGGCACGCAGTTCATGTTGCCGGCCACTGGCTCGACGATGATGCAGGCCACGTTCTGGCCTACTTCGGCGAGCATGGCTTCGACGGCGTCGATGTCGTTGAACGGCAGGGTCAGGGTGTGTTTGGCAAAGTCTGCCGGTACACCGGCGGAGCTCGGTACGCCTTGGGTCAGCAGGCCGGAACCAGCCTTGACCAGCAGGCTGTCGGAGTGACCGTGGTAGCAGCCTTCGAACTTGATGATGTCGTCGCGGCCGGTGAAACCACGGGCCAGGCGAATTGCACTCATGGTCGCTTCGGTGCCCGAGCTGACCATACGCACCATTTCCATCGACGGTACGATCGAGCAGACCAGGTCTGCCATCTCGGTTTCCATCGCGGTCGGGGCGCCGTAGGACAGACCGTGTTCCAGCTGTTTACGCACCGCGTCCAGCACGTCCGGGTGGCTGTGGCCGAGAATCATCGGCCCCCAGGAACCGACGTAATCCACATAACGCTTGTCGTCTTCGTCGGTGACGTAGGCGCCTTCGGCGTGTTTGAAGAACAACGGCGTGCCGCCAACGCTCTTGAACGCGCGAACCGGCGAGTTCACGCCACCGGGAATGTGTTTCTGGGCATTGGCAAACAGGCTTTCGGAACGAGACATGATCGGGCTCTCAAATCAGATTTTAAGCTACTTAAATAGAAAGCAGTTCGTTAAAGGCGCGGGCGCGGCGGGTCACTTCAGCCGTGCTCTCGGCGCCGAACAGGCCGTGGACCACCGCCAGCAGGTCGACCCCGTGGGCCACCAGCGGCGCGGCGTTTTCCAGGGTGATGCCGCCAATCGCGCAGATTGGCAGGTGCAGTTTGCTGCGGGCCTGGTCGAGCAGGTCGAGGCTGCAGGTCGGTGCGCCGGGTTTGGTGTTGGAGTTGAAGAAGCGGCCGAAGGCAACGTAACTGGCGCCTTCCTTTGCTGCTTGCTCGGCGAGTTCGAGTTGCGCGTGGCAGGTCGAGCCGATGATGGCCTGGCGACCGAGCAACGCGCGGGCCGGGGTCAGCGGGCCATCGGTCTGGCCCAGGTGCACGCCGACGTTCAGGCGTGCGGCCAATTCGGCGTCGTCGTTGATGATCAGCTGGGTTTTGTAGCGATCACACAAGTCGCGCAGGGCTTCGGCCTCGCGCAGACGGCGGGCCTCGTCGCTGCTCTTGTCGCGATACTGCAGCAGGGTGACGCCGCCTTCCAGCGCCGCCTCCACGTACTCGAGAAATTTACCGGCCAGCAACTGGCTGTCGGTAATGGCGTATAGGCCACGTAGTTTCATCGGACAAGCCTCTGCGCTTTACGCATCGAAAGTTACGAACAGAAATCCAGCGGCAGGCGACGCGGCACGAACTGGCCTTTGCCCAGTTGTTCGGCATCACGCAGGGTGCGCCATGTGTAGTTAAGTGCGGTCTGCACGGCGCTGGCGAGGTTTTCGCCCAGGGCCAGACGACCGGCCAAGGCGCTGGCCAGGGTGCAGCCGGAACCGTGATAACTGCCGGGCAAACGCTGGCAGGTGAAGGTTTCGCGGCGACCGTCGCGGCTGTACAGGCGATTGTGGATTTCGTGTTCGTCGCCATGACCGCCGGTGATCAGCAGGTGTTTGACGAAGGGCAGGAGTTTTTCAGCGCATTGGTCCGCGGTGCCTTCGGGCAGTTCGGCGAGGATGCGGGCTTCGGGAAGGTTAGGGGTGGCGATGATCGAGAGCGGCAGCAGCCGTTCGCGCATGGCGTAGCCGACTTCGTCCTTGCCCAGGCGTCCGCCGCCACCGGCGCGCAGCACCGGGTCACAGACCACCGGCAAGTGCGGGTGCGCCGAGAGCAGTTCGACCACGGTGTCGACCATTTCCAGGGAACCGAGCATGCCCAGTTTCACGGCCGCGACTTCGGAGTCGTTGAGCACGGCATTGGCCTGGGCCAACACCCACTCACGGTCGAGGACGCGGAAGTCCGTGACGTTGACTGTGTCTTGCACGGTCAGGGCAGTGACGGCCGGGGCCGCATGACAACCCTGAGCGAGCAGGGCTTCGATATCTGCCTGCAAGCCGGCGCCACCACTTGGGTCGTGGCCGGAGAGACAGAGGACAACGGGGCGAGAGCTGTAGATATTCATGGTGCGCGAGCTTACCACCAAACATGTTTTTTCGGTGCGTGCGGACATCGGCGTGTGTTGTCGAAAGTTCAAAAGATCGCAGGCTTCGCCCGCTCCTGCACAAGTTGTGAGCAGGCCAGAAACTGTAGGAGCTGCCGAAGGCTGCGATCTTTTTGTCACATTCTGACCAGGCAAACAGCTCTATCTCAATGCATAGCGCTGAAACGCCCGTTCTAGAGCCTCTACTGTAAAAATTTCAATGGTGCTCAATGGCCATCAACGGCTATGCTAGAGTGGATCCAAACCAATAACAGGTAATACCGGTTTTACGTCTACTCAAAAGGAATGGGGGCTTCCTGACACAACCGGACAGGCCACGCTGGGGCTTAAATGCGCTATTTGCTGATGTTGCTGTTGTGCTTGCCCCTCCTGGCGAGCGCCGTTGAATTTGACGAATTCACCCAGAGCCTTCCCCTGGGTCGAACCATGCAGGTGTACGAAGACGCGGGCGGTCAGGCGACCATTGCCGACGTCCGTGCGCAAGCCGCCGCCGGAAACTTCAAAACCCACGATAAAGCCACCCTCAACGCCGGCTACTCGCGTTCGGTGTTCTGGCTGAAAATCGACCTGCAGTACCGCCCGACCAACCCGGACGCGCAACGGACCTGGCTGCTGGAACTGGCCTATCCACCCCTCGATCATCTTGATCTGTACCTGCCGGATGCCACGGGCGTGTATCAGTTGATTCGCCGTACCGGGGATCAACTTCCGTTCGACAGTCGCGAGATCCGTCAAAACAACTATCTGTTCAGTCTGGATTTCAAACCCGAGCAAGAGCAAACGGCGTATCTGCGCCTGCAAAGCGAAGGCTCGATCCAGGCGCCAGTGACGTTGTGGTCGAGCACCGCGTACCTCGAAGAGCAGCCCTTGCGCCTGTATGTGTTGGGCCTGATCTACGGTGTGTTGCTGGGGATGGTGGTCTACAACCTGTTTATCTTTCTCAGCGTGCGCGACACCAGTTACCTGTATTACATCTTCTATATAGCCTCGTTTGGTTTTTACCAGCTGTCAGTGAATGGCGCGGCGGTGGAGTATTTCTGGCCGAACAATCCCTGGTGGGCCAACGCCGCCACGCCGTTTTTTATCGGCTGTGCCGGGTTGTTCGGCAGCCAGTTCGCCCGCAGTTTCCTGCAAACCGCGCAACACAGTCGCTGGCTGGATCGGCTGCTGTTGGGCTTGATTGCGTTTGGTGCGGTGGTGGTCGGGTTGTCGCTGATGACCAGTTACGCCCTGGCCCTGCGCTTGGCGACTACCCTGGCGCTGCTGTTTACCGTGGTGATTTTTGCCGCAGGGATCTTCGCCTGGGTACGTGGCCTGCGTGTAGCGCGCTATTTCATCATCGCCTGGTCGGCGTTTTTGCTTGGTGGCGTCATTAATACGCTGATGGTGCTGGGCTACCTGCCAAATACATTCCTGACCATGTACGCCAGCCAGATCGGTTCGGCCATCGAAGTGGCGCTGCTGTCCCTGGCGCTGGCCGACCGGATCAACGCCATGCGCGAGCAACAAGCGCAAACGCTGTTCGATGCCGGACAGAAGCTCGAAGTGCTTAACCAGCAACTGGCCCGCAGTAACAAGCTCAAGGACGAATTCCTGGCGACCCTGACCCACGAGTTGCGCACGCCCATGAACGGCGTGATCGGTTCGCTGGAACTGATGCAAACCGTCGAGATGGACCCGGAGCTGGAGCAATACCAGCAAACCGCCGCCGGTTCGGCGCGGGACATGATGCGCATGGTCAACGGCATCCTCACCCTGACCGAGTTGCAGGCCGGCAAACTCAAGGTTTACCCGCAAACGTTCAGCTTGCGCGGCGTGATCGAGACCTTGCGTACGCAGTTCGAGGGCAATACGTCGAGCAAGTCGCTGGACTTCAAGGTCGATGTGTCGCCGGGGCTGCCTGATCGCCTGCTTGGCGACAGCAGCAAACTGGCGCAGTGCCTGGAATGCCTGCTGGACAACGCGATCAAATTCACTCGGGTCGGCGGGGTTGCGCTGCGGGTGACGGGCAAGACGACGGATCAGGGGCGGCTGGCCCTGTCCTTTGCGGTGATCGACACCGGGATTGGCTTTACCGATTTTGGGGAGGCGACGATGTATCAGCGTTTCTTCCAGCTCGACGGCTCGATGACCCGCGAATACGGTGGCCTGGGCGTTGGCCTGGCGATCTGTCGGCAACTGATCGAATTGCTCGGCGGACGCCTGACTCACCGTTCCGAGCCGGGGCGCGGCAGTCGCTTCCAGTTGGACGTCGAAGTCGAGTTGCCGGTGGTGGAGCGCACGCCTGTGCCTTTGATGCCCCGGGACTTCCCGCGTTTGCGCCTGCCTCAGGATTGCACGGTGCTGCTGGTCGATGACAACAGCATCAATCAATTGGTAATGCGCGGCATGTTGCTCAAGCTTGGGTTCCGGGTGCGATCCGCCGACAGCAGCATGGCCGCACTCGACCATTTGCAGCGTGAAACCTTTGATGCCGTGGTGCTCGATTGCCAGTTGCCGGCTCAGGACGGCGCATCGCTTTGCTGCCAGATCCGTGCCTTGCCGGGCTGCGACGAATTGCCGGTGTTCATGGTCGCCTTGAGCGTTGATCGGGAACGCTGCCCGAGTGGCGTCGTGATCGATTACCTGAGCAAACCGGTGAAATTCGAGGATTTGCAGGCAGCGCTCTATCGTCGGGTACTCTGTCCGAAACAAGGTGAAAGCGCCGACATTTAGGCAGATATGACACTTTGTTCGGCCGGGGGGCGGTGCTTAACTGAAATCCTGGCTGACCAAAGGAGCCCCGTCATGAACCTGCATCAGTTCGCCGAAACCCACGAAGTCACCAACCAGCCGCCGTCGCTGGACGGCACCAACCTGTACCGCATTGACCTGCCGTTACAGGAGTGGTCGCGACGTTTTGGGGCCGGTTGGGCCGAGTCGCGGATCGATGCGTACGGTGCGCTGGCCGGCGGTCCGCTGATGGAAGCGGGGTTCCTGGCCAATCAGAACAAACCGGTGTTTGTCAGCCATGATCGCTACGGTCATCGCATCGACCTGGTGGAGTTTCACCCGGCCTATCACGAACTGATGCGCACGGCGATCGAGCACGGTTTGACCTCGTTGCCTTGGACCGATCCGCAGTCCGGCGCCCACGTCGCTCGCGCCGCCATGAGTTACCTGCACAGCCAGGCCGAGGCCGGCAGTGGTTGCCCGCTGACCATGACGTTCGCCAGTGTGCCGGCGATGCGCCTGCAACCGGATCTGGCCAAGCAATGGCTGCCGAAAATCCTCGCCACCGAATACGACCCGCGCAACGTTGGCATGGCCCACAAGGCCGGCGTCACCATCGGCATGGCCATGACCGAGAAACAGGGCGGTACCGACGTGCGGGCCAACACCACCAAGGCCTATCCGGTTGGTGCCAGCGGTCCGGGCCAGGCGTATGAGCTGGTGGGGCACAAGTGGTTCTGTTCGGCGCCGATGTGCGATGCCTTCCTGACCCTGGCCCAGACCGACAAGGGCTTGACCTGTTTCTTGTTGCCGCGCCATCGCCCGGACGACACGCGCAATCAGTTCTACATCCAGCGCCTGAAGAACAAACTCGGCAATTGCTCCAATGCCTCCAGCGAAGTGGAGTTCCGTGGCGCGCTGGCGTGGATGGTCGGCGAAGAAGGCCGGGGTGTTCCGACCATTATCGAAATGGTTGCCATGACCCGCTTCGATTGCATGGTCGGTTCCAGCGCGCTGATGCGCCAGGCGCTGACCCAGGCCAGCCATCACTGCGCCCACCGCACGGTCGGCGGAAAACTGCTCAGCGAACAACCGTTGATGCAGAACGTGCTGGCGGATCTGGCCCTGGAAAGCGAAGCCGCCCTCGCGCTCAGCCTGCGTATGGGCAAGGCGCTGGATCATCTGGATGACAGCCATGAAGCAAAATTCGCCCGGCTGGTGACGGCGGTGGGCAAGTACTGGATCTGCAAACGCGCACCCGGAATGATCAACGAAGCCGCTGAATGCATGGGCGGCGCCGGTTATGTCGAAGAAAGCATCCTGCCGCGGTTGTACCGTGAGGCGCCGGTGAATTCGACGTGGGAAGGTTCCGGCAACGTGCAGTGTCTCGACGTGCTGCGGGCCTTGTCGAAAGAACCGGGGGTGCTGGATGTGCTGTTCAGCGAGTTGGGCGATGGGCATGGCGACAAACGTTTGGCTGCGCACATCAGCCAGTTGCAGGCAGCATTCAAGGACACCAGTGACATTCAATACCGTGCGCGGCAGTTGACCGAAGATATTGCGTTGGGGCTTCAGGCCAAGTTGTTGCTGGAGGCGGGGAATGCGGTGGTCAGCGATGGGTTTATTGCCAGTCGGCTGGGTTCGGCCGGGCGGGTGTATGGCGCGTTGCCGAGGGGGCTGGATGTGGAGGCGATCGTCGCGCGCTCGACCCCTAACCAGTAATCAACACACATGAACCCATGTGGGAACGGGCTTGCTCGCGAAGGGGCCGTGTCAGTCATATCAATGTCGACTGACACACCGCTTTCGCGAGCAAGCCCGCTCCCACATTTGATATTCGGTGATCACGGCATTTGTGTATCAACACGCCACTGTTCCCGTGACGCGACGATGCAGGCAAGATGAAGGTCTGCAAGTCAGAACACAGGAAGCTGATCGTGACCGAAGCGTTTATTGTTGTTCAAACCGCCGAACAAGCCGTTGACCGGCTCGCCGCCCTGCATGAGCAGGCTACTTCTGCGCTGAGCCAGGCGCTCAAGCGTTATCTCAAGGATCGTGTCGAACCGGACGCCGAACAGCGTGCGATGTTTCGTTATCCCGAACTGCGTTTGACCTACCTCTGCCAGGGTGAAGTCCCTCAGACCACTCGCGCCTACGCCAAGGTTCAGTTGCCGGGGACTTACAGCGTCACCGTCACCCATCCTGCGGCGTTCCGTAAATACCTGCTGGAACAGCTGGTGCCGTTGATGCACGACTTCACCGTCACGGTCGAAGTCGGCGTCAGTCAGCAGAACATTCCGTATCCGTACGTGGTCGAGCAGGGCGATGAGCTGGCCGGTTCCGGCGTCACCGCTGCCACGCTGGCGCGAGTATTCCCGAGTACCGACCTGTCCGCCGCCACCGACGGCATCGCCGATGGCTTGTACGACTGGGAAAACACCGATCCGCTGCCGCTGGCCTTGTTCGATGCGGCACGGGTGGACTTCTCCCTACGCCGACTGGTGCATTACACCGGTAGCGACTGGCGCCATGTGCAGCCTTGGATTCTGCTGACCAACT
The DNA here is from genome assembly GCF_034344865.1 of Pseudomonas sp. 10S4. Lineage (NCBI taxonomy): Bacteria > Pseudomonadati > Pseudomonadota > Gammaproteobacteria > Pseudomonadales > Pseudomonadaceae > Pseudomonas > Pseudomonas sp. 10S4. The sequence goes on along the minus strand of NZ_CP133774.1, from coordinate 885,129 downwards.
ACCACCGCTACGTCGATCAGTTCATCGTCCATGGTCTGGAACAGTTGCGCAGCGACCCGCGTTTTGTGCGCATGGTCTTGCCGGGCAACGTGATCATTGAAAAGAGCATGGACCACGGCGAAGCCTCCGCGATTGCGGCGGGCGTGGTCTGGCACCGATACCAAATGCCGGCCTATCACCTGATCGCCAGCGATGGCCACGGTGTGACCCTGGTGAACATCGGCGTCGGCCCGTCCAACGCCAAGAACATCACCGATCACCTGGCGGTGCTGCGTCCGCATTGCTGGCTGATGATCGGCCACTGCGGCGGTTTGCGTCAGTCGCAGACCATTGGTGACTACGTGCTGGCTCACGCCTACATGCGCCGCGATGGGATTCTCGACCGGGTTGTGCCGCCGAACATTCCGATTCCGGCCCTGGCTGAAGTGCAGATGGCGTTGCAGCAAGCGGCGGCCAACATCACTGGTGAGAAGGGCGATGAGCTGAAAAAACGCCTGCGCACCGGCACCGTGCTGACCTACGACGACCGTAACTGGGAACTGCGCTGGGCTCAGGAACGTCCGTTGATCAACCTGTCCCGCGCCGTGGCGGTGGACATGGAAAGCGGCACCATCGCCGCGCAAGGTTATCGTTTGCGGGTGCCATATGGCACGTTGCTCTGTGTCTCGGACAAACCTTTGCACAGCGAAATCAAGCTGCCGGGTTCGGCCAACGCCTTCTATGAGCGCGCGGTCAGCCAGCACTTGAAAATCGGCATCGAGGCGGTGGACTTGTTGCGCACCGAACTCAACTCGTTGCACTCGCGCAAACTGCGCAGCTTCGACGAGCCGCCGTTCCGCTGATAGAGAGTTGTCATGGTCATTTGGCGGTCAGGCCACTAGCATAGTGAGCCCTGACCGTTAGATGCTCCTTTCCCCATGTCTCGTCCTCAACGTCCCGTTTCCCGCCGTCCTGGCGTGAAGCCTGCGCCAACCACTTCAGCTCCGCGCCGAGTCGCCAAAGCGCCGCCGGCCGAGCCGAAACTGATTCTGTTCAATAAACCGTTCGATGTGCTGACGCAATTCAGCGACGGCGAGGGGCGGGCGACGCTCAAGGATTTCATCGAGATTCCGGGGATCTACCCGGCCGGGCGGCTGGACCGCGACAGCGAAGGTTTGCTGCTGCTGACCAACGACGGCCAGCTTCAAGCGCGGATCGCCGACCCGAAACACAAACTGGCCAAGACCTATTGGGTGCAAGTGGAAGGCGAGCCGAGCGCCGAGCAGTTGCAGCGCTTGCGCGATGGCGTCGAGCTGAACGACGGCATGACCTTGCCCGCCGAAGCGCGGCAGCTTGAAGAGCCAGCACTGTGGCCGCGCAACCCGCCGGTGCGTTTTCGCAAAAGCGTGCCGACCAGTTGGCTGGAGTTGGTGATTCGTGAAGGTCGCAACCGTCAGGTACGACGCATGACTGCTGCGGTCGGCTTACCGACATTGCGCCTGGTGCGAGTCAAAATTGGCGACTGGACGATCGAAGGGCTCGATCAGGGCCAGTGGAAGGAAGTGCCAGCGCGTTTATGACGAGCTTTCGATGTAGGCGATGACCACGCTTTTGATGATGAACGCGAGAATCCCCAGGCCCAGCACGAAGAACAGAATGAAGGTGCCGAATTTGCCGGCCTTGGATTTTTTCGCCAGATCCCAGACGATGAAACCCATGAAAATGATCAGAATGGTGACCAGTCCGGTCATCATCCACTCTTCGAATACTGCAGGATCCATCGAACATCTCCAGCGCGGGCGGGCTAAAAGGGCGGGGCGAGTATACGCCATGGCAGATTGACGCCGCATTGACCTGCGTCGGTGTGCCGCGGTTATTGGTCGCCGCATAGTGATCGTTCCCATGCTCTGCGTGGGAACGATCAGTCATCCTGTAGGAGCGAGGCTTGCCCGCGAAGGCGTCCTCAGCTGCGCAAATGAGTCAACGGCAACTCGGTACTGTTCAACACCTGGTTCAACACAAAACTCGACCGCACACTGGTCACGCCTTCAATCCGGGTCAAATGCCCCAGCAGCAGTTTCTGATAGTGGTCCATGTCCGGCACCACCACCTTAAGCTGATAGTCGGCATCCATCCCGGTCACCAGGCTGCATTCCAGCACCTGCGGCAGCGTTCGAATCGCCGCTTCGAAATTTTCAAAACGCTCGGGCGTGTGGCGGTCCATGCCGATCAACACATAGGCCGTCAGACTCAAGCCGAGCATCTTGCGGTCCAGCAAGGCGACCTGGCGGGAGATGTAGCCGTCGTCTTCCAGCTGTTTGACCCGGCGCGAGCACGGTGAAGGCGACAGGCCGATGCGTTCGGCCAGTTCCTGGTTGGAGATGCGCGCGTCACGCTGCAGTTCCGCCAAAATGCTCAGGTCGTATCGGTCGAGTTTGCTCATCAATCAGGCCTTTGTCATAACTATTGCGGAAGATTATCTATCCAGGGTTAAAAATTGCGCAAGTGATGTTTGTTTGAGCAATCTTCGCAATCCCCTGCCGGTGGCCCAAGCCTATTCTTATTACCAGAATCACTGCTCGGACAAACAGTCCACAACGGCTCGCCCAATCAGGCCTGCCGCGGCCGCCACCCCCACCGGGGATGTGCCGGCCTCCGAGCTACACACTGTCCAGAAGACGGCGTGAGGTGAGCCAACGTCAAAAGCGTTGAGCACGGACGAAGTTCTCAAAGGGAGGCCGACGGGTCTCCCTTTTTTATTGCCTGCGAAATAAGTTGCGCGACTGATAACCTGTCGCAGAACCGGCCTGTGGTTTTTCAGTCTTACGTACAGGCCCTAACCCGCAGTGAGGAAAAGCATGAAGTCGCACATCTGGCGTTTGGCCGGTGTTGGTTTGCTGTGTGTAAGTGTCACTGCGCAATCGCTCGCCGATGAGCCGCAAAATCATGGTCCCGATAACGTACCGCACGGGCGGGACCATGAGCGAAATGACCAGGGCCATGGCGGCAACAACCAGCCACGCCCGCAGAACACCCCGCAACAGAATAATCAGCCGCATCCGCAAAACGTTCCGCAGCAGAATCAGCCGCGGCCGCAGAACAACGAAGTCATTCGGGGTGAGAACAGCCGACAGTTCGAACACAACGGGCAGAACCAGAACGGCGGCCAATGGCAAAACCGCCAGCCTCAAAACGTACAGGGTCGACCGGCGCCACCACCGGCCAATAACTTGCCGATCCAGGGCCGGCCAGACACCGTGCGCCAGACCCAGGAACCCCAGCGTGGTTACAATCAGGACATCCCGCGACGCAACGATAACAACCAGCACTGGCAGGCCGGCAATCAGGGCTCACATCCCAATGATCATCGTTGGGAAGGTCGCCCGGATGGGCACGGTAATGGTTGGGGCCCAGGACCGCAGTATCGTCCTGGTCATATGATCGACCGCTTCCCGGATCGTAACTTCCGCGTGCCTTACCGTGGCCAGGATTACTTCTTCTCTGGCGGCTACTGGTATCGCCCGCAAGGTCCGCGTTATGTGGTGGTGCAGCCGCCTCGCGGGATTCGTGTGCACTACATGCCCGATTACGCCCGTGAAGTCTGGATCGGCGGGGCGCTGCTGTTCCTCGCGGCTGGTTCTTACTATGCCTACGAAGAAAGTACCCAGGATTATGTCGTGGTCGAACCGCCCGTTGGCGCGCCGGAGCCGCAACCGCAACCGGCCAGCAGTGGCATTGACGTGACGGCTTATCCCGCCAACGGCCAGTCGCCGCAACAGGTCGCTCAGGACGGTTACGAGTGCGCTCAGTACGCAGTGCAGCAGAGTCGTTTCAACCCTCAGACCGCCACCTACCAACCCGACCCGGCGGTGGTGCAAGCCTACCGCCAGGCTGAGGGCAACTGCTTGAGCAGTCGCGGTTATCAGGTGAGCTTCTAAGCCTTCGCGGCTATTACCACTTCCTGCGGGTCGGCGTGCACCAGCACTTCGGCTCGCGGGTAAGCGGCGTGAATCGCATCGGCGGCTTGATCGCTGATGCCGTGGGCGACTGACAGGGTCAGCTCTCCCGGCAGTTCCAGGTGCAGTTGCACAAACCAGTGATTGCCGGAAATCCGCGTGCGCAGGTCATGCGCTCCCAAAACACCCGGTACCCCGCAAGCCAGTTCAAGCATGTGCTGGCTGACATCCGTCGGCAGCTCTTCATCCATCAGCACCGCAAAACTTTCCCGGGCGATCTGCACCGCACTCCAGAGGATGTACCCGGCAATCCCCAGGCCAAACCAGGCATCCAGTTGATTCCAGCCGAACTCGGCCAGCACCAGTGCCACCAGAATGCTGCCGTTGAGCATCATGTCCGACCGGTAATGCAGGGAGTCAGCGCGCACAGCGTTGGAGCCGGTTTCCTTGATTACCCGATGTTGCAGCATCAGCAACGCCAGGGTCAGCGCGAGGGAAAAGACGATCACCCCGATGCTGAGCCACGGTGCGCCGACCGGTTCCGGATGCTTGAGCCGATCAATCGCCTGCAATGCAATCAACACCGCACTGCCACCAATAAACAGCGCCTGGGCCATGCCCGACAGCGATTCGGCCTTGCCGTGGCCGTAACGATGATCGTCATCGGCCGGGCGCAGGGCGTAATGCACCGCCAGCAAGTTGAGCAGCGAGGTGATGCCGTCGAGCGCCGAGTCGGTCAGCCCGGCGAGCATGCTCACCGAACCGCTCAGCCACCAGGCAATGCCTTTGGCAACAATCAGCGTACAGGCGACAGCCACGGAGGCGCGGGTCGCCAACCGCAGCAGGCGAGCATGTTCAAGGCTGGTGGTCATGGGAACGGCTTTTCCTTTAAGTGCACGGGTTACGCGGCAGGTTGCAGGCCGAACATGGCCAGTTGCTGGGTGCTGCCCTTGTGTTGGATCAGGCGTGGATCGTCCAGCGGGAAGCTGCGGCCCAGTTCAGTTTCGAGAATGGTCTGCAACTTGTGGTTATCGACCTTGCCGTCAGCACCAATCGCTTCCTTGAGTTTTTCCGGCGCCACTTGAGCGGTCTTGCCCGGCTCGAAGTAAATCGCGCCAGTGGCGAAGTCCACGGCAAACGCGACCAGGCCGGGGATGATGTAGAACAGCAAACCCACGGCATCGAGGACGGCGATGGCCGGGTCGACTTTGCCGTCGATCTGACCACGACGGTCAGGGTAGAAAATCGAACCGCAGGCGGTCACCTGGGTCAGCAGGGTGGCGACCAGTACACCGCCAATCAGGCGAAAGGGGATACGCATATGAAATCTCCTGAGTCATCTAGAAACGAAGCGTCGTTGTTATGAATTAAGACCGCGACAAACGCCTGGCAGTTCGCCGTTATACTCGGCCCGGCAGGGCGTGCCCACAGTAAATTACGGCCGCGTCTTACCCCTACTGGAATAGTTGAGGATTGATGTTGTTTTTTCCAGATCGACAACGCGTAACGGCTAATGGATGTTATCGGGGTTCGGCCCTCCGGGCTGAAATTGTGGACGCGCCATGCTGCGTTGCGGGACTTGGCAAGGAAACGACCCATGTCTGCATCCCGCGCCTTGCCTGGCACGCCCACAGTTTCAACGCGACTCGCAATTTACTGTGGGCACGCCCTGGGGAGCCAGCATGATTTCTTTGCCGATTGATGAAGTTTTACCCGCCCTGCGTGAAGCCTTGGCGACACGCCATGAAGCCGTGCTCGAAGCACCGCCCGGCGCCGGTAAAACCACCCGCGTGCCGTTGGCCTTGCTCCACGAGCCGTGGCTGGCCGGGCAGACCATTCTGATGCTCGAACCGCGCCGGCTGGCGGCGCGGGCAGCGGCGGAGCGCCTGGCCAGTGAGTTGGGCGAGAAGGTCGGGGAAACTGTTGGCTATCGCATTCGCCTCGACAGCAAAGTCGGCCCCAATACCCGGATCGAAGTGGTCACCGAAGGCATTCTCACCCGGCGCTTGCAGGATGATCCGGCGCTGGATGGCGTCGGTTTGCTGATCTTCGATGAATTCCACGAGCGTAGTCTTGATGCCGATCTCGCACTGGCCCTGAGTCTTAATGGCCGGGAGCTGTTTCGCGAAGACCAGCCGCTGAAAATCCTCTTGATGTCCGCGACGCTGGAAGGCGAACGCCTGGCCGGGTTGCTCGATGACGCGCCGATCCTGCGCAGCGAAGGCCGGATGTATCCGGTGGCGATGCACTGGGGCCGGCCGTTCCAGCCCGGTGAATTCATCGAGCCGCGTCTGGTGCAAACCATCCTCGAAGCCTTGAATGACGAAACCGGCAGCGTGCTGGTGTTCTTGCCGGGGCAGGCGGAAATCCGTCGGGTGCATCAACAGTTGGCGGATGCCTTGGGTGCGAGCACGCAGATTTTGCTGTGCCCGTTGCACGGTGAACTCGATCTGGCCGCGCAACGCGCCGCGATTGATCCGGCACCTGCAGGCTTTCGCAAAGTGGTGCTGGCCACCAACATCGCCGAGACCAGCCTGACCATCGACGGCGTGCGCGTCGTCGTCGATGCCGGGTTGGCACGAGTACCGCGTTTCGACCCCGGCAGCGGCATGACTCGCCTCGACACCCAGCGCATCTCCCGCGCCAGCGCCACTCAGCGCGCCGGCCGGGCCGGGCGGTTGGAGCCGGGCGTGTGTTATCGCCTGTGGTCGCAGGATCAGCATGAACAACTGGCGGCCTACGCCAGTGCGGAAATTCTCTCGGCAGACCTTGCCGGCCTGGCCTTGCAATTGGGGCGTTGGGGCGTAAAGCCTGGGCAATTGGTGTGGCTCGACGTGCCGCCGGCAGCGGCTTATGCACAGGCTCAGGATCTGCTGGAGCGCCTCGGCGCACTCGACGGCGAAGCGCTGACCCGACACGGCCAGGCCATGGCCGAACTGCCGGCGCATCCACGGATCGGGCATTTGCTGTTGCGCGGTCAGGCGCTAGGGCTGGCCGACATGGCTTGCGATGTCGCGGCCCTGCTCGGCGAGCGGGATATCTTGCGCGGCGCCGGGGCGGATCTGCACAGCCGATTGGTGCTGTTATCCGGCGAAGAACGAGCCGCACGCGGTGCTCAGGGCGGTGTGCAACGAGCCCGGCAACTCGCACGGCAGTATCGCGGCTACTTGCGCGGCAAAGCGTCGGAGCTGGTCAGCGATCCCGATCACCCGCGTTGGCTCGGTGCGCTGTTGGCGCTGGCTTATCCGGATCGAGTCGCGCAACAGCGGCGGCCCGGTGGCGCGGAATATCGTCTGGCCAATGGCCGGGCGGCGTTGTTCGCCGAGGCCGACAGTTTGATGAAACAGCCTTGGCTGGTGATCGCCGATCTGGGCAGCCGTCAGGGCCAGCGTGAAGAGCGAATATACCTGGCGGCGGATTTCGATCCGGCGTTGTTCGATTCAGTCCTGGCCGAGCAAGTACGCTGCGTCGATCAACTGGATTGGGACGAGCGCGAAGGCGTGTTGCGGGCCGAGCGTCAGCGCAAGGTCGGCGAGTTGATCCTCAGTCGCGAGCCCTTGACCGGCCTCGACGAAACCGCCCGCAGCCAGGCGTTGGTCAATCTGGTGCGGCGCAAAGGTCTGGAACTGTTGCCGTGGACCCCGGAGCTGCGTCAGTGGCAGGCGCGGGTGGCGTTGTTGCGGCAGTTGGACCTGGGCAGTAAAGGTGAGAGCGAATGGCCGGATGTCAGCGACGCCGCGTTGCTCAAGAACCTTGAACGCTGGTTGATGCCGTACCTGGGCAAGGTCTCGCGGCTCAGTCACTTCGGCAATCTCGACCTGTCGAGCATCGTCCATAACCAATTGCCGTGGCCATTGCCGCAACGGCTCGATGAGCTGGCGCCGCATCATCTGAGCGTACCGTCCGGTTCATCGATTCGGCTGGATTACAGCGAGCATCCACCGATTCTGGCGGTGCGTTTGCAGGAACTGTTCGGCCTGGCCGAAACCCCGCGCATCGCTGGCGGCCGGCAGGTGGTCAAACTGCATCTGTTATCCCCGGCGCGGCGGCCGGTGCAGGTCACCCAGGACCTGGCCAACTTCTGGCGCAGCACCTATGCCGAGGTGAAGAAGGATTTGAAGGGGCGTTATCCGAAGCATTACTGGCCGGATGATCCGTTGGTGGCCGAAGCCACCGCTAGGATCAAACCGCGTAAAAGCTGAAGATCAAAGTATCGCAGCCTTCGGCAGCTCCTACAGGGGATCGCATTCCAATGTAGGAGCTGCCGAAGGCTGCGATCTTTTGATCTTAAGAGTCACGAGGCCGAAGCAGATCCTTCAGCCTTGGCAGTCAACTGCTCCCGGCAATAATCGGCAAACAATTGCGCGGGTTTGGTCAACTGCCCGCGCTTCAACCACGCCGCCACCAGCCCGGAGCCGGTGACGTCTTCGACGATGTCCACGCACACCACTTTCTGGCCGTCATAGGTGCACTCCGAATGCGGCCGCGTGACCAGGATCGAGAAGCCGAACCCTTGCCCGACCATCCCCCGGACCATCTCGATCGACGGTGAGCTGAAGGCAATCCGTGGCGTCAGGCCCAGCTCTTCGAACAGGCTCACGAAGTAAGTCCGGCTCGGTTGCACGTCCAGCAGAATCATCGGTTCCAGACATAGATCGCGCAGCGATACTTGCTTGAGCTGAGCAAAGCGATGGTCGGCCGGCAGCAATGCATAAGGCCGCTGCGCCGGCATCAAGGGTTCGGTTTGGATAGTCGCATCGAGGTCGTGTTCATACAGAATCGCCAGGTCAAAGGTGCCCGAGGTCAGGCCTTGCACCAACTCTTGTTGCTCGCCGTCGCGGATGCGGATGCCCACCCCCGGATACAGCGCCGAGAACCCGGCAATCAACTGTGGCAGGTACAGCGGTGCGACAGTTTCAAAGCAGCCGATATCGATTTGCCCGGCCACCACGTCGTTGTCGGCCAAGGCGTTCTGTTCGAACTCCTTGGCCATGCGCAGCAATTCCTGGGCCTTGCGGTAGAAGCGCGCGCCGCTGGGGGTCAAGGACACGCCCTGGGCGTGATGACGGATCAGCAGTTGCACGCCGAAGCTGTCTTCCAGGCCTTTGATCGCCGTGGAGATCGCCGGCTGGGCGATATACAGCTTACGAGAGGCCTCGGCGACGCTGCCGCACTCGACGGTGGTGATGAAATACTTCAATTGACGCAGGTTGTAGGCAGCCACGGCAAACCTCGGGGGTTGGATGAACTCGACATCCAGGCAATTTGCGCGCCGCCCGCATCCGTTCTGACGACGGTGTTTTTATGCTTGAACAATAACCACATGCGGTTCGACTGGGGGAGATTCGCTGCCTAGTTTTTTCATCGTCTGCGAAGATATTTTTACTATTTTTACTGGACACAGTCCTGGGCCACCATCCAGACACAAGAAAAGCCCATGGAGCATCTGAACGTGTTCGAGCTTGCATATTGGCAAAATAAAGCCGCTGCGCTGCAGTTTCCCGACCAGGCTGTGATCGACGGTAAACCCCGTTGGGCGCAGTCGGGACAGACGTTCGCGGTGATCAACCCGGCGACCGAACAGTGCCTGGCCAACGTGGCCGCTTGCGGCGATGAAGAGGTGGACGCAGCCGTCGGCAATGCGCGGCAAGTGTTCGAGGCCGGCAGTTGGTCGGCGCGTTCGCCGGCCGAGCGCAAGCAAGTGCTGCTGCGCCTCGCGGACCTGATCATGACCCACCGCGAAGAACTGGCGCTGCTCGACTCGCTGAACATGGGTAAACCGGTGATGGACGCCTACAACATCGACGTGCCGGGCGCCGCCGGGGTGTTTCGCTGGTACGCCGAAAGCCTCGACAAACTCTACGACCAGATCGCCCCCAGTGCGCAAAACGTGTTGGCGACCATCACTCGCGAACCCTTGGGCGTGGTCGCTGCGGTGGTGCCGTGGAACTTTCCGCTGGACATGGCCGCCTGGAAACTCGCGCCGGCCCTCGCCGCCGGCAATTCGGTGATTCTCAAGCCCGCCGAGCAATCACCGTTTTCCGCCCTGCGCCTGGCCGCGCTGGCGCTGGAAGCCGGCCTGCCGCCGGGAGTGCTGAACGTACTGCCGGGGCTTGGCGAGCAGACCGGCAAAGCGCTCGGTTTGCACCCGGACGTTGATTGCCTGGTCTTCACCGGATCCACTGAAGTCGGCAAGTACTTCATGCAGTACTCGGCGCAATCGAACCTGAAACAGGTATGGCTGGAGTGCGGCGGCAAGAGTGCCAACCTGGTGTTCGCCGATTGCCAGGATCTGGACCTGGCCGCGCAAAAAGCCGCGTTCGGTATCTTTTTCAATCAGGGCGAAGTCTGCTCGGCCAACTCGCGACTGTTGGTGGAGCGTTCGATTCACGATGAATTCGTCGAACGCCTCAAGGTACAGGCCGAGCGCTGGCAACCGGGCGATCCGCTGGACCCGGCGAGCTGCGCCGGGGCCATTGTCGATAGCCGTCAGACTGCACGCATCATGCGGTTCATCCAGAGCGCCGAACACTTGGGCGCGACCAAAGTCTGTGGTGGCCGGCAGTCGATCTTCAACGGCAGTGACAACTTCATCCAGCCGACCATTTTTACCGGCGTGCGCCCGGATATGCCGTTATATCGCGATGAAGTATTCGGCCCGGTGTTGGCCGTCACTGCATTCGATGACGAGGCCCACGCCTTGCAACTGGCGAACGATAGCGTGTATGCCTTGGCCGCGTCGCTGTGGACCGACGACCTCAATCGCGCCCACCGTGTGGCGCGCCGACTGCGCGCTGGCACGGTGTCGGTCAACAGCGTCGATGCGCTGGATGTGACGGTGCCTTTCGGTGGTGGCAAACAGTCCGGTTTCGGCCGTGACTTGTCGCTGCATTCATTCGATAAATACACCCAGTTGAAGACCACCTGGTTTCAGCTGCGCTCATAACAGCCGCTCATAATAAAAATGGAGAACAGGCGATGACCACACCACGTGAAACCCGCGACTACCAGGCCGCCGACGCTGCGCACCACATCCACGCATTCGTCGATCAGAAGGCACTCAATGACGAAGGCCCCCGGGTGATGGTCCGTGGCGAGCGCCTGCACCTGTGGGACAACGACGGTCGACGTTACCTCGACGGCATGTCCGGGCTGTGGTGCACCAACCTCGGTTACGGCCGCAAGGACCTGGCCGCTGCCGCGACTCGGCAGCTGGAGCAGTTGCCGTACTACAACATGTTTTTCCACACCACCCACCCGCAGGTGATCGAGCTGTCGGAGCTGCTGTTCAGCCTGCTGCCGGGGCACTACAGCCACGCGATCTACACCAACTCCGGCTCCGAAGCCAACGAGGTGCTGATCCGTACCGTGCGCCGCTACTGGCAGGTGCTCGGCAAGCCCGAAAAGAAAATCATGATTGGTCGCTGGAACGGTTACCACGGCTCGACCTTGGCCGCGACGGCGCTGGGCGGAATGAAATTCATGCACGAAATGGGTGGCATGATTCCGGACATTGAACACATCGATGAGCCGTACTATTTCGCCCACGAGGGCAACCTGACCCCGAGCGAATTTGGCCTGCGGGCGGCGCAGCAGCTGGAAACGAAGATTCTCGAACTGGGCGCGGACAAGGTCGCAGGGTTCATTGCTGAACCGTTCCAGGGCGCCGGCGGCATGATCTTTCCGCCAGAAAGCTACTGGCCGGAGATCCAGCGCATTTGTCGCAAGTACGATGTGCTGTTGTGTGCCGACGAAGTGATCGGAGGCTTTGGCCGCACCGGAGAATGGTTCGCTCATGAGCACTTTGGTTTTGAGCCGGACACCTTGTCTATTGCCAAGGGGCTGACCTCTGGCTATATCCCGATGGGCGGGTTGATCCTGTCGAAGAAAATAGCCTCGGTACTGGTGGAGCAGGGCGGGGTGTTTGCCCACGGCCTGACCTATTCCGGGCACCCGGTGGCGGCGGCGGTGGCGATTGCCAACCTCAAGGCGCTGCGCGATGAAGGCGTGGTCGCGAGGGTCAAGGATGACATCGGACCTTATCTGCAACAGTGCTTGCGCGAGGTGTTCGGCAACCATCCGCTGGTGGGCGATATCCAGGGCGTGGGCATGGTCGCGGCGCTGCAATTGGCCGAGGACAAGGCCAGCCGCAAGCGTTTCGCCAATGAAAACGACATGGCTTGGCGCTGCCGCACCATCGGCTTCGAAGAGGGCGTGATTATTCGCTCGACACTGGGGCGGATGATCATGGCGCCGGCATTGATTGCCAGCCGTGAAGAGGTTGATGAATTGGTCGGCAAAACCTTGCGCGCGCTGGATCGTACGGCGCAGGAATACGGCCGGCTCTAAAACCATCGCATGGCCTTGGGGCCTCTTCGCGAGCAAGCCCGCTCCCACATTTGGCCGGTGTCGAACGCAATTTCTGTGATCGACATCTGTCCTGTGTGGGAGCGGGCTTGCTCGCGAATGCGATAGCCGATTCACCCCTTTTCTAACAGTTGGCACCCTCCCTGTGCATCCCCGCCTACAGCGCCCTTTTGCAGTGCGCGCTACAGAGCTTTTTCATCATTCGCAGCGACATATTTCCTAATTTTCCTTATCCCCGCACTGAGCCAACATCGACCTCGCCAGTCAGCCAAACGCTGACCACCGAAGGGTCCATCAGAGACCACACGTTGTTAACGCTTCAAGGCCACTGGCCGTACTGCCCATTACAAAACTAAATCAACAGCTTTGGGAGTGCTCCATGATCAAGTCCTTGCTTACCCGCTTCGCTCACCCACTGGCGGTCACCGCCATCGCCGCGACGGTCGCCACCAGCGCCCAGGCCGGTACCCTTTCCATCGGCCATACCACGTGGGTCGGCTACGGCACCCTCTACCTCGCCCAAGACCTGGGCTACTTCAAGGAAAACGGTCTGACCGTCGAGTTGCCCGTCGTCGAGGAGGCCTCGATGTACATGGCCGCCCAGGCCTCGGGGGAGTTGTCAGGTTCGGCATCGACCATCGACGAAGTGCTCAAGTACCGTCCGCAGTTCTGCTTCAAGGCCGTCGCCGCGCTGGATGATAGCCATGGTGGTGATGGTGTTCTGGTCGGCAAGGACGTCAAGAGTCTTCAGGAGCTGAAGGGCCAGGCCGTGGCCGTGAACGAAGGTTCGACTTCGCAGTTTTGGCTGTCTTACCTGCTGAAAAAGAACGGCATGAAAATGAGCGACATCACCGTGCAGAACATGACCGCCGATGACGCCGCCACTGCATTTATCGCCGGTCGCGTACCGGCCGCCGTGACGTGGGAGCCGCATCTGTCGATGGTCCGCAGCAAGCAGCAGGGCAAGGTGCTGATCGACAGCAGCAGTACGCCTGGGGTGATTGTCGATGTGGTGGCGCTGAACTGTTCGGTCATCGAAAAGCAGCCAGAAGACGTGAAAGCGCTGGTGGCCGGTCTGTACAAAGCGGTCAAGTACACCCGTGAGCATCCGGAAGAAGCCTACAAAATCATGGCCAAGGGCGTCGGTGGCTACCTGGCCGATCCGAAGGAATTGGCGGCGGCCGCTCAAGGCGTGCGCTTCTACGATCAAGCCATGAGCGAAAAACTGTTCGGCGCGCCGGGCAAGCCGGGGGACAGCGCACCGTTGATCAAACTGGCTAATGAAACCGCCAGCGAATTGCAGGGCAAGCCCTACAACGTCAGCAATGACGACCTGATCGACAACCGCTTCGTCAGCCCGCTCTAGGAGGTCCGCATGTTCAAGCGCAATTCATGGCTGAGCCGCTGCATCACGCCCAAGACCAGCTTGCCGGTGCAGTTGGTCTGGAGCGCCAACGGCCTGGCCTGGGTGTTGTTGGTCGGCCTGTGGGCCGGGTTGTCCTACGGCGGCGTAGTGCCGGGCATGTTTCTGCCGACACCAGGCGCGGTGGTCGAGGCCGCCGTGCGCCTGGGCCGCGACGGTACCCTCGGGGTGCACGTTTGGGCCAGTGTCGAGGTGGTGATGGTCGGTTTTATCGTGTCATCGCTGGTGGCCGTGCCGCTGGGGTTGCTGATGGGCAGCTTTCGTATCGTCCAGGCGTTCCTCGAACCGATGGTCAATTTCATTCGCTACCTGCCGGTGACCTCGTTTGTGCCGCTCTTCATCCTGTGGATCGGCATCGGTCTGGAGCAGCGGGTCTCGGTGATTATCTTCGGTGTGTTCTTCCAGCAATTGGTGATGATTGCGGACGTGTCCAAAGGCATCTCCAAGGACCTGATCAACGCGTCCTACACACTGGGTTCAAATCGGCGCGATGCGGTGCTGCATGTGATCGCCCCGGCCTCGCTGCCGGGTGTGCTCGACACCTTGCGCGTCACCATGGGCTGGGCCTGGACTTACCTGGTGGTCGCCGAACTGGTCGCCGCTTCCAGTGGCCTGGGCTATCTGAGCCTCAAGGCCATGCGCGGCTTTCAGGTGGATGTGATCTTTCTGGCAATCGCGATCATCGGCCTGCTGGGCCTGGTCACCGATCAATTGTTCCGCTTCCTACGTCTGAGGATCGCCGCATGGGCTCAGTAACCGCCGTCAACCCACGTTTCGTCGCGCCCCAGGCTGCCCCGGCGCAAGGCGCCCCACGGCTGCAGGTGGACAAGGTCAGCCTGCGCTATAAAAAGCCTGATGGCGGTGTCTTTACCGCGTTGGAGCAGGTGTCCTTCGAAGTTCCGGACCAACAATTCGCCGTGCTGGTGGGGCCGTCGGGCTGCGGCAAGTCGAGCCTTTTGTACCTCACCGCCGGCCTCGCCGAACCGACCTCGGGCGAAATCTACGTGGGTGGCCAGCAAGTAGAGGGGCCGGGCGCCGATCGCGGCATGGTGTTCCAGAGCTATACGCTGTTCCCGTGGTTGACCGTGCGCCAGAACGTCGAGTTCGGCCTCAAGCGTCGCGGCATGGCGGCGGCGCAGCGCAAGGAAATTGTCGACTACTACGTCAATGAAGTCGGGCTCGCCGGGTTCGCCGACAACTACGCCAAGCAACTCTCCGGCGGCATGATGCAGCGGGTCGCGATTGCCCGGGCCTTGGCCAACGATCCGCAAATCCTGCTGATGGACGAACCTTTCGGTGCCCTCGACAGCCAGACGCGCCTGCAAATGCAGCAACTGCTGCTGCGAGTGTGGGGCAACAGCAAGAAGACGGTATTGTTTGTGACCCATGATATCGACGAGGCGATTCTGCTCGGCGACCGGGTCTACGTCATGGGCGCCAGGCCCGGGCGGATCAAGCAGATTCTGGACGTGCCGATTGAGCGGCCACGGACCCTCGACATGGTGATGGAACGCTCGTTCATCGACATGAAACGCAGGATCTTCGGATTGCTGCATGACGAGTTGGAGGAGCATTGAGTCTGTAGGCACCGAGCTTGTTCAGTCGACATGAATGTTGCCGGGCAGGCATCCATCGCAAGCAACCTTGGCTGCTACGGGGCGGCCGGCAACAGGAACTTTGCGATCACCGGCAAATGATCGGAGATCCGCAATGTATCGTCCTGGCGCACCGTTGCCTCGACCCGTTTGATCCGCGGGCTGTAAAACAGGTAGTCGACCGTCCGGTCCGGGCCGTTCAAGCCGGGATCGTTCGGGTAATGGGTCAGCCATTGCGCCCGATCAGCACCGCTGGCTTCGTTGTTGGTCGGGATCATCGGGTATTTGTCCCACAGCACATGCAATGCGCTGTCGGCGGAGTAGGGCGTACGTTGCTCGGCGGGCAGGCGTCGGTATTGGCCCAGCGGCAACAGATTGAAGTCGCCGCCAATCAGCCACGGTGTGCCGCGGCTTTCGTATTTGTCGAGGACCTTGGCCACCGCTGTCACTTGGGCTTGCAAGGTGTCGTCGGGCTGGCGGACGCGGTCCAGGTGGGTATTGAGCACCGCGATCTGCCCGCCATCGCTCAACGGCAGATACGCCACCAGCAAAGCGTTTTTCGGTTTGAACTGACGGCTGATGACGTTGGCGGGTGCCACCGGCAATTGCAGGCGCTCGGCATGTCCGATCTGGAAGCGGCTCAGGGTGGCGAGTTGCCGGCCGACGCTGCCGAAGATATGCGGATCTGGCACAAAGTCGGCCTTCCAGTCGAAGGCGTGGGCGTTGCAGGGGTACAGGTCGGCGACCCGTTCCTGCAAGAGTTTGACCTGATTCTGATAGTCGCTGGCCTTGGCGCCGTCATCGAGTTCTTGCAGCAGCACGACGTCCGGTTGCTCGTCACGAATCACCCGCGCCACTTCATCGAGGCTGAAGGCCATGTCTTCGAGCGTGGGGCTTTCGTCGTCACCCTGGGCCAGGTCGTTCCAGAACACGTAGCGTTTACCCGCCAGGTACTGAACGTTCCAGGTCATCACCTTCAAGGCTTGACCGGGCACCAGGGTCGGCGCCTTGGCGTTGCAACTGACCGGCAGCACTTCCTTGGCGTCGGGTCGCCAGGTCACGCTGTAGATCAGCAGGCCGATCAGGCCAACGAAAGCAAACAGGCCCAGCAGGGTGTAGCGCAGTAGACGGGTCATGGCTCGGCTTATAGCGTTACAAAGATGACCCGAGCATACCCGAGAGCGAGGGCCGCGCCCAAGGGTAGAGCGGTCAGGCAGGTCTGTCGTTTTTGTCAGGCACTTCGCCAATCAGCATAAACAGGCGGAACAGCACCACGCTGGTGAACAGTTGCAGGAAGCTGTGGACGCTGTCGATCAGCAGGGCGATTGCCGGGTTCTGTGGTTCGGGATAGACCGCGTAGCTGGCGCCCTTGAGCACCCACAACGGCCCCATTACACAGAGGATGCACACCAGAATGCGCAGGAAATGGCCGCGGGTCAGGCGCAGGCTTTCTTTCATCGCCGCCAGCGGCGCCATACCGCGCAGCACCAGCAAGTATTCGGCGAAGGCCAGCGTCACCATCAGCCACAGGCCCGGCAGGAAATACAGCGACAGGCCGATCAGGATCAACAAGGTGTTGAGCGCGGTGAGCAGGGCAAAGCGTGGCCACAACGTGGCGGACATCGCCAGCAGGTCGCGGATGCGCGGCGATTCGCCACGGCTGCGGGCGTCGAGAAACAGGATCAGCGCGGCGGTATACAGTGGATACACCAGTAAACCGACGACCACGCTGTAACCGGGGAAACCGTCCGGGCTGGCGGTGTTGTCCACCAATTGTTGCAAGAACGCCTCAAGAATCACCAGCGGCAGGCACAGCTGCACGATCTGGCCCAGATTGCGCTTGAAGAAGTAAAAGGAGTCACGCAGCACATCGAACGGATTCATCAGTCGGTATCGCAGGTTAAAAGCAGTTCCACACTTTAACCGATGAAGCGTCGGGGGGCGCAAACGTAAACGTTAGGTAAAGGCTATTGAAACATCCTGTATCAGCCCCATAACTGGTAGGCACCTTGTCCATCGTGGATGAGGAAGACGATATTCCCGGCAATCTACGAGGTCGCCATGAACAGCGAAGAACAAACCCTGATCGATGGACTGTTTTCCCGGCTGCAACAGGCCGAAACGGATTCAGCCCCGCGCGACGCTCAAGCCGAGGCGCGGATCAAGGAACACCTGACTCGCCAGCCCGCCGCGGGCTATTTCATGACCCAGGCGATTCTGGTGCAAGAGGCTGCCATCAAGAGCCTCGACGAACAGAACAAGCAACAGACCCAGCAAATCCAGCAATTGCAGGACGAACTGCAACAGGCCAAGGCCCAGGCGAGCGCTCCGGCACCGGCCAGTGGTGGCTTCCTGTCGAGCATCTTCGGCGGCGGCTCCCGCGATCCGCAGCCTGCGCCAACCCAAAGCGCACCCCCGTCGACCGGCGGCTGGCGTGAACCGGCGCGGCCATCGTTCAATTCGCAGCCGCCACAGCAGAACTTCGGTGCACCGCAACAGAACTACGGCGCGCCACAGCAAAACTACGCGCCGCAACAACAGGCACCGGTAGGTAGCGGCTTCCTCGGTGGCGCGCTGAAAACCGCGGCTGGCGTGGCCGGTGGTGTGATGCTGGCAGAAGGCATCAGCAGTATGTTCCACAGCAATCAGCAGCCGCAGCAAATCGTCGAAGTCATCAAGGAAGAACCGGCCCAGGTCAATGATCAAAGCGGTAATGACCGGGGCAATGACCAGCGCATGGCCGGCAACGACTCCAACGATCAGGGCGACCTTAGCGACACCGACTACAACAACGATGACGACTCATCGTTCTTCGGCGGCGATGACGACGACTCCTTCGTCTGACCCACCATTCGTCCGGGGCGCGCAAACGCCCCGGGCCGATTATTCGCGGAACAATCCTTCAGGCTGGCATACTGGGCAACTTTTCGGGCCTGGGGCCTGATCCTGCCCGCGCGCTTGTGCGCTCATGAGGATGCACGGTGAAAAAAATCGCAGTGTTTGCCGATGTCCAAAACCTCTATTACACCGTGCGTCAGGCTTATGGTTGCCACTTCAACTATGCCGCGCTGTGGGCAGATATCAGTAAACAGGGCGAGATTGTCGAGGCGTATGCCTACGCCATCGATCGTGGTGACAGCAAGCAGCAGCAGTTCCAGCAGATCCTGCGCAACCTGGGCTTCATCGTGAAGCTCAAGCCTTACATCCAGCGCAGCGACGGCTCGGCCAAGGGCGACTGGGACGTAGGTATTACCCTCGACATCATGGACGCCGCCGATCATGTCGACGAAGTGGTGCTGGCTTCCGGCGATGGTGATTTCGACATGCTGCTGGATCGCATCATCAGCAAGCACGGCGTACAAGCCGTGGCTTACGGCGTGCCGGGCCTGACCGCGAACTCGCTGATCCGCGCCGCCAGCCGCTACGTGCCAATCGAAGGCGCGTTGCTGCTCAAGAATTGATTTTTACGGAGTTGAAACAGGTTTGGAACGCATAGCAGTCATCGACTTTGAAACCACCGGGATCTCCCCAAGCAGTAGCTGCCGGGCCACGGAAATCGCCGTGGTGATCCTTGAACAGGGGCGCATCGTCGAGCGTTACCAGAGCCTGATGAACGCCGGCGTGCGCGTACCGGCGTTCATCGAACAACTCACTGGCATCAGCAACGCCATGCTGCGCACCGCACCGTCGGCCGAGCAGGTGATGAACGAGGTGAACGAGTTCGTCGGCATTACGCCGCTGCTGGCGCACAACGCCGCGTTCGACCAGAAGTTCTGGGACTTTGAACTGGGGCGGATCAAACGCACACGGTTGCAGAACTTTGCCTGCTCACTGTTACTGGCCCGGCGTCTGATGCCGGCGGCGCCGAATCACAAACTCGGGACGCTCACCACTTTCGCCAGCCTGCCTAATACCGGCAAGGCTCACCGGGCGATGGCGGATGCCGAGATGGCGGCGAACCTGACGACGCACTTGGCTGAGCAACTGCGGCAGCAGCACGGGTTGCGGGAGTTGTCCCATGATTTGCTGGTCAGCTTGCAGAAAGTGCCGGCGGCGAAGATCAACGAACATCTCAAGCGCCATCGCGGGTTCTGACGACACCGCAAATCCCCTGTGGGAGCGGGCTTGCTCGCGAAAGCGGCCTGTCAGTCACATCGAGGTTGGATGTGCCGACGCTTTCGCGAGCAAGCCCGCTCCCACATTGGGTCTCCTGCAACTTCAGGCCTGCTTTCCGTCCAACTGCCCCAACGGCACCCGCCGCTCTATCGCGCTCGACAACACAATCGACGTCTTGCTAAACCCAAATTTCGCCACCCGATTAATCAACGCCTCCAACTCCGGCATCGACCCCACCGCCGCTTGCATGATCACGCACGGATCCCCCGTCACCCGGTGACACTCGGTCAGTTGCGGGATTTTGATCAGTTCGTCGTAGGTTTTCTGATTGCCGTGCTGGTTTAGCCGCAATTCGATGACGCACTGGATCGGCAGGCCGATTTTCGACAGGTCGACCTTGGCCTGATAACCGGTGATCACCCCGCAGGACTCAAGTTTGGCCACGCGCTCGGCCACAGCCGGGGCTGAGAGGTTCACCTTGCGCGCCAGTTCGGCGTAGGACGCCCGACCGTTTTCCAACAGGGCGCTGAGGAGCATGCGGTCGTACTTGTCCATCGTGGGAATTCCTGAAAATGACATGACTTTCGAATACACGGTTTATAGCGGTGATCTCCGTGTTTTGAAAAGTGTACCGGCGCGATAAACAGGTTTTGTAGCTTATTTTTAGCCGTTGGCCTTTCTAGAATATCTGCTCTCCTTCTCTTGCCTGAGAGCTGCCCAATGCCTGGCTTACGTCGCTTCCCCTTACCGTTGATCGCTGCGTTTTTCGCGTTGTACGTGATTTGGGGCTCGACCTATCTGGTCATTCGCATCGGCGTGCAGTACTGGCCGCCGTTGATGCTTGGCGGTATTCGCTTTGTGATTGCCGGATCGTTGATGTATGCGTTCCTGCGCTGGCGCGGGGCCCCGGCACCGACCTGGGCGCAGTGGAAAGCGGCGGGCATGATCGGCATTTTGCTGCTCAGTTTCGGTAACGGTGCGGTGAGCATGGCCGAGCATAGCGGGGTGGCCTCCGGTGTTGCCGCGCTGGCGGTGGCGACGGTGCCTTTGTTTACGCTGCTGTGCGGCTATTTCTGGGGCGCACGTAATACCCGTCTCGAATGGGCCGGGATTGTGCTCGGGTTGGTCGGCATCGCCATGCTCAACCTCGGCTCCAACCTGCAATCGAGCCCGTTGGGCGCGATGTTGCGGTGTTCGCCGCCGCAGCCTGGGCTTTCGGCTCGGTGTGGAGCAAACACTTGCCGTTGCCCCAGGGCGCGATGGCCAGTGCTGCGGAAATGCTGGTGGGTGGCGTGGTGTTGTTGATCGGCAGTGCGCTGAGTGGTGAGCGTCTGGACAGTGTGCCGCCGGTCGAAGGCTGGTTGGCGCTGGCCTACTTGATCGGTTTCGGTTCGATCATTGCCTTCAACGCCTACATGTATTTGTTGAAGCACGTACGTCCAGCGGCGGCCACCAGTTATGCCTACGTCAACCCGGCGGTGGCGGTGTTGCTGGGCATCGTGTTTGTTGGCGAGACCATCGGTATCGAGGAAGCGATTGCCATGGCGGTGATCATCAGCGCCGTAGTCTTGATCGGCTTGCCACAATGGCGTCGGCGCCCGGAACGACCTGCGGTGGTGGCACCGACAGAATCCCGTGTGAATTAGGGTAAACTGCGCGCCATTGCACACTCGTTTTGCACAACCGCGCTGAATTTTCCTACGGTAATCCCATGACTTTCGCCTCCCTTGGCCTGATCGAACCCTTGCTGCGCTCTCTCGAGACGCTCGGCTACCAGACACCTACGCCGGTCCAGGCGCAAGCCATTCCGGCGGTGCTGGCCGGTCGCGACCTGATGGCTGCGGCCAAGACCGGCACCGGCAAGACCGCTCGGTTTCGCGCTGCCGCTGCTGCAGTTGCTGGCCATGGAAGGGCCGAAAGTGGCCTCCAACTCGGTGCGTGCACTGATCCTGGTGCCGACCCGCGAACTGGCCGAACAGGTTCACGAAGCCGTGCGCCAGTACGCCGAGAACCTGCCGTTGAGTACTTACGCGGTGTACGGCGGCGTCAGCATCAACCCGCAGATGATGAAGCTGCGCAAAGGGGTTGATGTGCTGGTGGCGACTCCGGGTCGTTTGCTCGACCTGTATCGCCAGAAGGCCCTCAAGTTCAATCAGCTGCAAACGCTGATCCTGGACGAAGCCGATCGCATGCTCGATCTGGGCTTCTCCGAAGAGCTGGGGAACATTTACCGCGTGCTGCCGAAGCAACGTCAAACGCTGTTGTTCTCCGCGACCTTCTCCGACGCGATCCGCTTGCTGGCCGGGCAAATGCTCAACGACCCGCTGAGCATCGAAGTCAGCCCGCGCAACGTGGCGGCCAACACCGTCAAGCAATGGGTTGTGGTGGTGGACAAGAAGCGTAAGCCGGAGCTGTTCATTCACTTGCTGCGCAAGGGCAAGTGGAAACAGGTGCTGGTGTTCGCCAAAACCCGCAATGGCGTGGACGCGCTGGTGGAAAAACTTCAGGGCCTGGGCATCAATGCCGACGGCATTCACGGCGACAAACCCCAGGCGACCCGTCAGCGCGCGCTGGATCGTTTCAAGGCCAGTGAAATACAGATTCTGGTGGCGACCGACGTTGCGGCCCGTGGTCTGGATATCGAAGATCTGCCGATGGTGGTCAACTTCGACCTGCCGATCGTGGCTGAGGACTACATCCACCGTATCGGCCGCACCGGTCGTGCGGGTGCCACCGGTGAGGCAATTTCCCTGGTGTGCGCGGATGAAGTGAATCAGCTGTCCGCCATTGAGATGCTGACCCGTCAGACCCTGACGCGCCAGATGGAGCAGGATTTCGAGCCTGAACATCGGGTGCCGGATACTGATTCCAGTGGTCAGGTGGTGAAGAAACCGAAAAAACCGAAGAAGCCAAAGACCTCCGGTGGCAGCAAGCGCAACCTCGGTAAATGGGTTGAGAGCGGGGATGCTTCGGCGGTGGAACCTTCGCTCAAGCCTGTGCGAAAAGTGCCGGTGTTTAACACTGGGCCGCGTAAGAAGAAGCCTTGATTACACGCGGCGTCTGTTAGGCCGCCATCGCGAGCAAGCTCGCTCCCACATGGGATCTGCTGTGAACACATTATTTGTGAACACTCGAGATCCCATGTGGGAGCGGGCTTGCTCGCGAAGGGTGCGCTGCGGTCCTCAACCCTCACGCTTCAACCACTCCACCATCCCCAACCCCGCCGCCCGCCCACTGGCAAAACACCCCGTCAGCAAATAGCCGCCCGTCGGCGCTTCCCAGTCCAGCATTTCGCCCGCGCAGAACACCCCAGGCAGCTGCTTGAGCATCAAGCGCTCATCCATCGACTCGAACTTCACGCCGCCCGCACTGCTGATGGCTTCGTCCAATGGACGGGTTTTCACCAGCGTCAGTGGCAATGCCTTGATCGCTTTTGCCAGCAATGCCGGATCGGCAAAGGATTCTGCGCCGGTCAGTTCGCGCAACAGCGCCGCTTTGACGCCATCAAGACCCAACTGACTGTGCAAGTGTTTGGACATCGAGCGTGAACCGCGCGGTTTGCTCAGCGCAGCCTCAACTTTATCCACAGGTCGGCCCGGCAATAGGTCGATATGAACAGTCGCCGAGCCATGCAGATTGATGGCTTCACGGATCGGTGCCGACAGGGCGTAGATCAAACTGCCCTCAATGCCCGTGGCGGTGATCACGCACTCGCCGAGGCGCGGGATGTCGTCATTGAGGCCGATGGCGATATTTTTCAGCGGCGCGCCGGCGAATTTGCTGACCATCAATTCGCTCCAGGCCTGCACCTCGAAGCCGCAATTGCTCGGTTGCAACGGCGCCAGTCCTACGCCGTGCTGTTCAAGTGGCAGCATCCAGGCGCCGTCCGAACCGAGGCGCGACCAACTGCCGCCGCCGAGGGCTAACAAGGTTGCGTCGGTTGTTAAGGTTTTTTCACCTTCGGGGCTGGACACTTTCAGGCTGCCATCGGCATTCCAACCCAGCCAGCGGTGGCGGGTGTGGATAACTACGCCACTGTCCCGCAGGCGTTTGAGCCAGGCGCGCAGCAGGGGCGCGGCTTTCATGTCCGTAGGAAATACCCGGCCGGAGCTGCCGACAAAGGTTTCGATGCCCAGGTCATGAATCCATTGGCACAACGCATCGGCGCCGAATGACCGCAGCAGTGGTGCAATCTGCGGTGCCCGTTCGGCGTAGCGCGAGAGGAACGCCGGGTAGTCTTCGGAGTGAGTGATGTTCATGCCGCCGACGCCGGCCAGCAGGAATTTTCGCCCCACCGAAGGCATGCCGTCGTACAGGTCGACCTTGATCCCGGCCTGGCTCAGCACCTCAGCGGCCATCAGGCCGGCGGGGCCGCCGCCGATGATGGCAACGTGAGGGGGAGGGCTGGGGAGGATTGGGTCATGGAATGCGCTGCGGTATGGCTGGATAAGCCGCGCATTCTATCAGCACAAATCAGGGTGGGAGCGGGCTTGCTCGCGAAGAGGGAGTGTCAGTCGACATCAATGTTGCCTGATACATCGCTTTCGCGAGCAAGCCCGCCCCCACATGGGTTCTGTGGTGTTTGTAAAAGGGTGGTTAAAAAACAACCAGTCCTTTGTAGGCTATGTGCAGCAAGGCCTGTAGGCGCTTTCACTCAGGTTATCCACAGGCAGTTCCACAGGCATTGTGGGTAAAGCATCCACAACTCAGTGACAACCTGATGACTGCCAGACCCGTTGCGCACTGTGATGGAGGATGCCGTGGCGGCGGGCCAGGGCTTGGCGGTCCTTGCTGTAGCCGCCGCCGATCACCCCGACCACCGGAATGTCCCGGCCCAGGCAGTGGCGCATCACGCTTTCATC
This sequence comes from Pseudomonas sp. 10S4, assembly GCF_034344865.1. NCBI lineage: Bacteria > Pseudomonadati > Pseudomonadota > Gammaproteobacteria > Pseudomonadales > Pseudomonadaceae > Pseudomonas > Pseudomonas sp. 10S4. Next base: position 860,831 of record NZ_CP133774.1, on the reverse strand, counting down.
GCGGGCGGCGACGCCTTCGTCTGTCAGCTTCAGGTAACCCAGTGCGTCATCCTTATGCACATCCACCCCGGCGTCATACAGCACCAGATCGGGTTGGTAGAGCGGCAGCAAATAGTTGAGCGCGTCGTCCACCACCTTCAAGTAATCGGCATCGCCCATGCCCTTGGGCAGTGGAATGTCCCAGTCACTTTCGGCCTTGCGTGCAGGAAAATTCTTCTCGCAGTGCAGGGAAACGGTCACCGCGTCCGGGGTGTTGTGCAGAATCCGTGCAGTCCCGTCGCCCTGGTGTACGTCGCAATCGAAGATCAGTACCCGATTCACCCGACCGCTTTCCAGCAGGTAATGGCTGATCACCGCCAGGTCATTGAAGATGCAGAACCCCGCCGGGTAGTCGTAGTGAGCGTGGTGGGTGCCGCCGGCCAGGTGACAAGCCAGTCCGTGTTCGAGTGCTTGTTCGGCCGCCAGCAATGAACCGCCAACCGCCCGCACCGTGCGCCGGGCCAGGGCTTCATTCCACGGCAGGCCGAGCCGCCGCTGGTCTTCGCGGGACAACTCGCCGCTCATATAGCGTTCGATATACGCAGGGTCATGAGCGAGGGCCAGAATCTCGGCAGGACAGAGCTCAGGACGCAGCAAATCGGCGTCCCGGGTCAGGCCGCTGTCCACCAGGTGATCGCGCAGCAGGCGAAACTTGTCCATCGGGAAGCGGTGCTCCGCCGGGAACTCGGGGCTGTAGTCTTCGTGGTAGATCAACGGCAGGGGCATGGCAGATTTATCTAGGAAGGCCTGTAGGAATCAGTGAAGGATCCTACCAGCGATGTAGACTCGGAGCATGGAATTGGAGGAGCACGATGGAGCCGATACTGGAACTCGAAAGCGCACGACTGCTGCTCAGGCAATGGCGCGATGAGGATTTGCCGGAGTTTGCGGCGATGTGTGCCGATCCACAGGTGATGCGTTATTTCCCGGCGCCGTTGAGTCGACTGGAAAGTGCTTCGCTGATCGGGCGGATTCGCGGGCATTTTGCCGAGCACGGTTTCGGTCTCTGGGCGCTGGAGCGCAAGGATACCGGCCAGTTCATCGGGTTTACCGGGCTGGCGGAGGTTAACTTCGATGCGCCGTTTGTGCCGGCCATCGAGATCGGCTGGCGCCTGGCCCGCGAGCATTGGGGGTTGGGTTACGCCAGTGAGGCCGCGTGGACCGCTCTGCGCTGTGGCTTTGACCGGTTGGCGCTGAAGGAAGTCGTGGCCTTCACCACGGAAACCAATTTGCCGTCGGAGAAAGTCATGCAGGCCATCGGAATGCACCATGAGTCAGCCGATGACTTTGAGCACCCGAGGCTCGCGGTCGATCATCCGCTGCGTCACCATGTGTTGTACCGCATCACCCGTGAGCAATGGCTGCAAACCTTGCATGGATAAGCAGGCACGGACGTTTACAATGGCCGCCATTGGTGTGAGCCATTAACTGAGTCGACCGCCGCAGCCAAGACTGCGCGGCATTGCGTTGTGTGAGGAGAGCCTGAATGAGCCAAGTGTTGGAAGATCTGGTAGACCTGCTGACCCTGGAACCGATTGAAGAAAACCTGTTCCGTGGCCGCAGCCAGGATCTGGGTTTCCGTCAGTTGTTCGGCGGCCAGGTGCTCGGCCAGTCCCTGTCGGCGGCCAGTCAGACCGTTGAAGAAACGCGGCATGTGCACTCGATGCACGGTTATTTCCTGCGTCCGGGCGATGCCAAGTTGCCTGTGGTGTATCAGGTTGATCGGGTTCGCGACGGCGGCAGTTTCAGCACTCGTCGGGTGACGGCGATCCAGAAGGGCAATCCGATTTTCACCTGCAGCGCGTCCTTCCAGTACGACGAAGAAGGCTTCCAGCACCAGACTGAAATGCCACAAGTGGTCGGCCCGGAAAACCTGCCGTCGGAACTGGAGCTTGCCCAGCAACGCGCGCACTTGATTCCGGAACACATGCGCGAAAAACTGCTGTGCCCGAAACCGATCGAATTCCGCCCGGTGACCGAGACAGATCCCTACAACCCGCAAGCGTCTGACCCGATCAAGTATGTGTGGTTTCGTGCTGATGGTGCCTTGGCCGATTCGCCGGCGCTGCACAAATACCTGCTGGCCTACGCCTCGGACTTCGGACTGCTGACCACTTCACTGCTGCCTCATGGCAAATCGGTCTGGCAGAAAGACATGCAGGTCGCCAGCCTTGACCACGCGTTGTGGTTTCATTCGGACCTGCGTGCCGATGACTGGTTGCTCTATGCCATGGACAGCCCGTGGGCCGGCAATTCCCGCGGGTTCTCCCGTGGCAGCGTGTTCAATCGCGCCGGGCAACTGGTGGCTTCGGTGACTCAGGAAGGCCTGATTCGCCATCGCAAGGATTGGGCATGAGCCTGGCCGAGGTGCGGCACTGGGTGTTCGACATGGACGGCACCCTGACGGTGGCCGTGCATGACTTCGCGGCAATTCGCGTGGCGCTGGCGATCCCGCCTGAGGACGACATCCTGACCCACCTCGCCGCACTGCCAGCCGAAGAAGCCGCCGCCAAACATGCGTGGTTGCTGGAGCATGAACGGGACTTGGCGTTGGGTTCGAAGCCGGCACCGGGTGCCGTGGAACTGGTGCGGGAACTGGCCGGGCGCGGTTATCGCCTCGGCATCCTTACTCGTAACGCACGGGAATTGGCCCATGTGACGCTGGAGGCAATCGGCCTGGCCGACTGCTTCGCGGTCGAGGACGTGCTGGGCCGTGACGAAGCGCCGCCGAAGCCGCATCCCGGTGGTTTGCTGAAGTTGGCTGAAGCCTGGAGCGTGCCGGCGAGCGAGATGGTGATGGTCGGGGATTACCGCTTCGACCTGGATTGCGGTCGAGCGGCGGGCACGCAGACGGTGCTGGTGAATCTGCCTGAGAACCCGTGGCCGGAGTTGGCGGATTGGCATGCGCAGGATTGTGTTGAGTTGCGGCAGATGCTTTTCGCTTGAGTAGTTTGTTGTCAGTTTAATCGCCATCGCGAGCAGGCTCGCTCCCACATTGAGATGCGGTTCCCCTGTGGGAGCGAGCCTGCTCGCGATGGCGCCAGATCAGGCGACACAACCTTTACTGACTGAACAAAACCTTCTGCCCCTCCGGGGACGTAAACATCCCATCCCCGTCATGCCCAACCCCGGGCACTTCGACCAATCGCTGATTCACCCCTTGTGGATTGCGCCGCAGCAAATAGTCGAAAAAGTTGTGTCCGCGAATCAGCCGATAAGCCCCTTGAGCCTCAGCTTCGCAGCCTTTGTCGAGCGCCGGATGCTGCGGGTCAGTGTCCTGCTGGCCGAGCAGATAAATCACATCACGCTTGATGTAACTGCCTTCAAGCTGCGAAGCCGTTTGCCCACCGGCATAGATCGGCATGTCCGTCAGACCATACTTCCAGCGATTGAAACCGGGGCACTGTGCATGAGTGAATGCCACCGGTCGCTGCTCATTGAAGTAGGCATAGGACGACGGGTTGGCCACCACGTAGCGAATCTTTACGCCGGCGGCGGCGAGCGCCGGTTGATCGTGCGCCAGCAGCGCATAGCGCTGAACAACCTGGCCACCACCGGAGTGACCGGCGACGACGATTTGCTTCACGTCCGGAAATTGTCGGCGATCGCTGATCCGCTCGATGATTTGGTCGAGTGCCGCGTAGGAACTCACCGGAAACGGGCCTGTGGATAACCCGCCGGCCATCCAGTCATTGCCATGCCAGCGCAATACGCTGTCCGGCAGCGGGTGGCGAACGATGTCGGTTTCATTGAGAAATTGCGGAGCGATCACCAGCGTCGTCGCGCTTTGGCCAGCCGCTTCAGCCGCCTTCTCGCCGCTGCGGCGGTAGGTTTCAGCGTTGCGCAATCGACCATGGATGATGATCAGCACCCGTTCGATTTTCGCCGGCGCCGGGCCAAGGCCCACTGCCATCTCACCTTCTTTCAAGAGTAGGCGCCCGGGGCTGATCTCTTTTACCCCGTGCTCGTCAGCCTGGGCAGTTGCGCAGGCGATCAACAGAACCAGCAGCCATCTATGCATTTACAGGTTTTTCGCCGCAAAGGTATCGCACTGGCCAACCTGGCCTTGGGCGAAACCGGTTTTGAACCAGCGCACCCTTTGCGCTGACGTGCCATGAGTAAACGAGTCCGGGACCACGCGGCCCTGACTTTGCTGTTGCAAGCGGTCGTCGCCAATGGCATTGGCGGCGTTCAAGGCTTCCTCGATGTCACCGGGCTCCAGCCAGTTCAGACGTTTCTGAGCATTGTTGGCCCAGACCCCGGCCAGGCAATCGGCCTGAAGCTCCTGGCGCACCAGTAAACCACCATCGCCTTCCATCTGCCGGCCTTGTTGGCGAGCCGCCTGAATTTTCGCGGAAACGCCGAGCAACGTCTGAACATGGTGTCCGACTTCATGAGCGATCACGTAAGCCTGAGCGAAGTCGCCCGCAGCGGAGAAGCGTTGCGACATTTCCTGGAAGAACGCCATGTCCAGATAAACCTTCTGATCGGCCGGGCAGTAGAACGGACCGGTCGCCGAAGTCGCCAGGCCGCACGCCGAGTTCACGCGGTTGCTGAACAGCACCAGGGTCGGGTTCTTATATTGCTTGCCGGCCTGCTGGAAAATCTGGCCCCAGGTGTCCTCGGTATCACCGAGGATCGAGCGCACGAATTCGGCCTGTTCGTCATTGGCCGGTGGCGCCTTGCGAGTCTGAGTCGTGGCCGGCGCCGATTGTTCGGTCATTTGCCCGGTCAGTTGTCCGAGGATCTGCAACGGATCCTGGCCGGTAATCCAGCCAATCCCGACGATCAACAGGATCGCCGTCAGGCTCAAGCCCTTGCCACCACCAAAGCGCATTCCGCCGCCACCACCGCCACCACCGCCACCACCGACATCACCACCACGGGCATCGACCACGTTGTCGCTGCGTCGGCCTTTTTCCATAGCATGTGGGAATCCTCGTGTTGTTCGTGGTGAAGAGTGTTGTTGGTGTGTAGGTGTGGCGCCAGTCCGGTCGTCCATCTTTTGCCGCGCACGGTAGCATTCCGGCAACGCATTTAACGTTACCGGGAAAGCTACAGCGTTGTATTGAGCGTGAATAACCCGGCAAATTCCGTCAGCCGCCGGGTATTTGTCGGGTGGGCGAATGCCTGTCTCGGCGGGTTACTGGTCGAACGCGTCCCACACGGGCGCAAAGTCCGGATTGACCTGACGTTCACGCTTGGACAAACAGGCGATCAGCTTGCGGTCTTCGTCATCGAGTGTGATGTCGAGGGCTTGCAGGTTGGCCAGTTGATTGGCCTTGGGGATCGCCGCGACGTTAGGCTGATCGAGCAGCCATTTTCCACGGCGCGGGTGCATTCTTCACCGAGCATCGGCCAGGTGCCGAGCCCGAGTTTGGGCATGTTCAAACCGTGTGCGTTAACGATGCGCTGCATGATCGTTCTCCCTCCATGAATGATGCTTTTAGAATCTAATTCCAAAAAATATAGGGTCCTGATGATCTTCAACAAGCAATCAGGCTTTAAAACGGGCGGTTATCGGACAGCGCGTTCCAGATTTCGCATCCGGGAGGTTGTCTTCTAGAATCGGACAAATTGTGTTGGGAGCCTCCCATGGCCGGCAGTCAGATTGAACGAGTTTTCAGTGTGCTGGAAAGCCTCACCAGCGACCCGCGTGGCCTGCCGATGCAGACGTTGGCGGAGCAACTGGATATTCCGAAAAGCGCGACCCATCGCCTGCTCGCCGAGCTGATTCGGCTGGGTTATGTGCGGCAGAATCAGGACACCTTGCGCTATCACCTGTCGACCAAACTGGTGGCGATGGGGTTCCGTTATTTGTCGAGTAGCGGGGCGGATATTGTCCAGCCAGTGCTGGATCGCCTGGCGCAGGAAACCGGCGAGCTGGTGCGTCTGGGGGTGATTGAAGGTGAGCGCCAGACCTGGATCGCCAAATCCCAGGGCGCTCGATCCGGGCTGCGTTATGACCCGGACATGGGGCGCGATGCACCGCTGTTTTACACCGCGTCCGGCCACGCATGGCTGGCCTGCATGAGCGATGCCGAGGCGTTGTCGCTGGTGGAGCGCCAAGGGGCGAAGCGACCCAAGGATCTGGGGCCGAATGCGCCACGCTCCAATATTGAATTGCTTGAGCGCCTGCGCCTGGCGCGCGAGCAGGGTTATGCCTGGGTCGAGGAAAGCTCGGCGGTGGGCACTTCGGCGATTGCGGCGGTGGTACGACATCCGGGCGATGGACGGGTGATCGGTGTGCTTAGCGTTGCCGGGCCGAGCGCGCGAATGCCGGGTGCACGGTTGCATGAGCTGGCGCCGCTGTTGTTGACGTTTGCCGAGGAGTTGTCGGCGGCGAGTCTGGCGTCGGAGTTGTTCAGTTAGGTCAAACCACACAGATCCAGGGTGGGAGCGGGCTTGCTCGCGAAGGGCTTAATATTCAGCGGTTGTGGTGACTGTTGCACCGCTTTCGCGAGCAAGCCCGCTCCCACATTTGATCTGCGTATGACCTGATAAAGCTGTGCGCTGTTCGAACACTATTCACGTTCTCTTCTGTGAGAATATGGAACCAGGTTCTAAATTATTGGAATTAGATTTCCAAAGGATTGCCATGACCATCAGCACCCCACTCTCCGGTGTAAACAAACCCTTCAAGGGGATTTTGCTGATCGTTGCCGCGACCTTCCTGTTTTCCAGCCATGACGCGTTGTCGAAATACCTCTCCGGGTTCTACCCGATCATCATGGTGGTCTGGGCCCGATATCTGGTTCACACCTTGTTGATGGCCGGGATTTTTCTGCCGCAATCCGGGTTGCGTGTCCTACGCACCAAACGACCATTGCTGCAGTTGGCGCGGGCGTTGTGTCTGCTGGGTACCAGCCTGTTTTTCACCACCGGTTTGTTGTACATACCCCTGGCCGAAGCCACGGCAGTCAACTTTCTTGCGCCGGTGTTGGTCACTGCGCTGTCGGTGCCGCTGCTCAAGGAGCACGTCACCCGTGGCCAATGGATCGCGGTGATTTGCGGTTTTATCGGCGTGCTGATCATCATCCACCCCGGCGGCGAACTGTTCACCCCGGCGGTGTTGTTGCCGTTCTGCTCGGCGATGTTTTTCTGCTTCTATCAGTTGCTCACTCGCAAGCTCAGCCAGATCGACAGCCCGACCACCAGCAACTTCTTCGCCGGGTTGTGCAACACCCTGGTGATGAGCGCGCTGGTGCCGTTCTTCTGGCAGTTGCCAAGCCTCGGTCATGGGTTGTTGATGCTGGCGCTGGGGAGTTGCGGGATGACCGCGCATTTGTTCCTGACCCAGGCGTTCCGTTACGCCGCACCGGCATTGCTGGCGCCGTTTGGTTATTGTCAGATTGTGTTTGCCGGGCTGCTGGGCTGGCTGCTGTTTTCTCACACGCCGACCCTGACCACGGTGGTCGGGATCGCGGTGATTTGTTGCAGCGGGTTGGCGGCTGCGTGGCAGCAGAGTCGCCGGTAAAGCGCTGAACGAACTGTGGGAGCGAGCTTGCTCGCGATGGCGGTGTATCAGTCGCACAGATATTGACTGGTAGATCGCCATCGCGAGCAAGCTCGCTCCCACAGGGGGTGGTGTTTTAGTCGGTAACGGCAGGAATCTTGCGCGGTGCCATGAAGTACATCCAGATCAGCGCGATGAAGTACATCGCCGGAATCATGGTGAACAGCACCGTGTAGTTGTTGTTGGTCACCGTCAGAATGTGCCCGACCAACTGCGTCATGAACATCCCGCCGATGGCCGCGCACATGCCGCCGAAGCCGAACACCGTGCTCATCATGTGTTTGGGCGTGTAGTCCATCACCAGGCTCCAGATGTTCGCAGTCCAGGCCTGGTGCGCACCAATGGCCAGGGAGATGGCGAACACCGCGACCCACAAGTTGCTGGAACCCGCCGCCATGATCACGCCGATGATGCAGCAGGCGAACAGGAACATCGACATCAGTCGCGCCTTGATCGGGTTGACTCCACGGCCGATCAGGAACGAGGACAGAATCCCGCCACCGACGCTGCCGAAGTCCGCCGTCAGGTAAATGATGATCAGCGGGATGCCCATCTGGGTCACGTTGATGCCCAGGTTGTATTGCTGATTGAGGAACGGTGGCAGCCAGTAAAGGTAAAACCAGAACACCGGCGCGGTCATCGAGTAGGCGAGGGCGAAGGCCCAGGTGCCACGCATGCGCAGGATTTTCGAGAACGGGACGCGGGATTGTTCCGGCTCGACTTCCTTCTGGATGTAGTCCAGTTCCGACTGTTTAACGCTCGGGTGATCTTCAGGGTTGAAGTACTTCAAACCCCAGAACACCAACCAGATCCCGCCCAGTGCCGACATGCACAGGAACGCCGCTTGCCAGCCCCACGCGTGAAGAATCAGCGGCAACAGCATCGGCGTGAACATCGCGCCGACGTTGGTCCCGGCGTTGAAGATGCCGGTGGCCACGGCGCGCTCGCCCGCCGGGAACCACAACCGGGTGGTTTTCACACAGGCCGGGTAGTTCGCCGCCTCGGTCAAACCAAGAATAAACCTACAGACCATGAAGCCTGCGGCCGACGTGGCCAGGCCATGGGCGCCGGTGGCCAGGCTCCAGAGCAGTACCGCGCAGAAGAACACGCGCTTGACGCCGACCCGGTCGATCAACCGGCCTTGCAGCACGAAGCCAATGGCGTAGCCGACCTGAAACCAGAAGTTGATGTTGGCGTAGTCCATCGCCGTCCAGCTCATTTCCTTGGCCAGGATCGGCTGCATGACGCCCAGTGCGGCGCGGTCGATGTAGTTCAGAGTGGTGGCGAAAAATACCAGCGCCAGCATGCCCCAACGGGTTTTGCCGACCGCCATGGCGCCGCGGATCTTGTCGCCGATGCCGCTGCTGGCAGGAGTCATGGAGGAACGCTCCATGGGAGAGCTTTGAGAAGGAGTCATGTAGGCCACCCGATTATTTTTATGTGGTGTTCTAGGTCTTTGGTAACCGAGACCGATGGTTTGTGACCGGTCTCAATGTGCAGCAGATGTTGGGCAGTGGACGAAAAGTCGTCAATTCGCCAAGGGCCATTGTGTTCGATAATCGCCCGCAAAACTAACCGGGTAGTACACTTTAAATTGCTGTGCGGGATACTGCAGCCAATAATTTACCCCAAGAAAAACGCGATCCCTGTAGGAGCTTCTACAGATAGCAACGCGTGCAATGCCTCTAACAAGATGATCTCCACCCACCGGGAGTCGATATATGCAGCGTTCCATTGCCACTGTTTCCTTGAGCGGTACCCTGCCGGAAAAACTTGAAGCCATCGCCGCCGCCGGGTTTGACGGGGTGGAGATTTTCGAGAATGACCTTCTCTACTACGACGGCAGTCCCCGTGAAATTAAACAGATGTGCGCCGATCTCGGGATCGTCATTACGCTGTTTCAACCCTTCCGGGATTTCGAAGGTTGCCGCCGCGATCGTTTGCCGCGCAATCTGGAACGGGCAGAACGCAAGTTCGACCTGATGCAGGAACTCGGCACCGATCTGGTGCTGGTCTGCAGCAACGCTTCGGCTGACTCCCTCGGCGATGAACACATCCTGGTGGATGACTTGCGTTTGCTGGCCGAGCGGGCCGGTGCTCGTGGCTTGCGAATCGGTTACGAAGCCCTGGCTTGGGGCCGTCACGTTAATACTTATCAACAGGTGTGGAACATCGTTCGCCAAGCTGATCACCCGAGCCTCGGTGTGTTGCTGGACAGCTTTCACACGCTCTCGCTCAAGGGCGATCCGAGCGCCATCGCCGAGATTCCGGGCGACAAGATTTTCTTCGTGCAAATGGCCGACGCGCCGATCCTGGCCATGGATGTGTTGGAGTGGAGTCGGCATTTCCGCTGTTTCCCCGGCCAGGGCGAATTTGATCTGGCAGGTTTCCTCGCACCGATTATCAAGAGTGGCTACACCGGGCCGCTGTCGCTGGAGATCTTCAACGACGGCTTTCGCGCCGCGCCGCCACGGGCTAACGCCGCCGACGGTTTGCGCTCGTTGCTGTACCTGGAAGAGAAAACCCGCCAGCGTCTGGCCCAGGAAGCCAAGCCTGTGGCCAACGTCGATATCCTGTTCGAGACCCCCAAGGCCAGCGAGTACAACGGCATCGAGTTTCTTGAGTTTGCGGTAGATGAAAGCCTCGGCGCCAAGCTTTCGCACTGGCTGGAGCGGCTGGGTTTCGTCAAGGCCGGGCAACATCGCTCCAAGAGCGTCAGCCTGATGCGCCAGGGCGATATCAACCTGATTCTGAACTCCGAACCGTACTCATTTGCTCACAGTTTCTTCGAAGCCCACGGCCCGTCGTTGTGCGCAACGGCGGTACGAGTCAAGGACAGTGCCAGCGCCCTGGCGCGTGCTGTGGCCTATAAAGGCCAGCCTTATCGTGGGCTGGTCGGCCCCAACGAACTTGAGCTGGCGGCGGTGCGCGCACCGGACGGTAGCCTGATTTATCTGGTGGACGAGGAGGCCGATGTCTACGGCACCGATTTCAATCTGCAACCAGTGGCGACGGCCAGCGGCGGCCTCAAGCGCATCGATCACATGGCGATGGCGTTGCCGGCGGACAGCCTCGACAGTTGGGTGCTGTTCTATAAAAGCCTGCTGGATTTTGAGGCAGACGACGAAGTGGTGCTGCCCGATCCGTACGGCTTGGTGAAGAGCCGGGCGCTGCGTAGCCGTGACAGTTCGATCCGCTTGCCGCTGAACATTTCCGAGAACCGCAACACCGCGATCTCACACGCACTGTCGAGTTATCGCGGTTCCGGGGTGCATCACATTGCCTTCGATTGCGACGACATCTTTGCCGAAGTCAGCCGCGCGAAAGAGGCGGGCGTGCCGCTGCTGGATATCCCGCTCAACTACTACGACGACCTCGCCGCGCGGTTCGATTTTGACGACGAGTTCCTCAGCGAACTGGCCTACTTCAACGTGCTCTACGACCGTGATGCCCAAGGTGGCGAGTTGTTCCATGTGTACACCGAGCCATTCGAAGGGCGGTTCTTCTTCGAGATCATTCAGCGCAAAAATGGCTACGCCGGTTACGGTGCAGCCAACGTCGCGGTGCGTCTGGCTGCGATGGCAAAATCCCGAAGTGGTGCCGTACGTCAGGCAAAGTTGTAGGAAAATCGTAAACATGGCGTTAAACCGCAGCCGTGCGGCTTCCTTCACTGTGCGGCGCGGCCCATAATCGCCAGCTTGTGCAGTAATGGCCGTGAGCCCGCAATGACAATAACTTCAGAACTCCCCGTTGCCACCGACGAACCGCTTGTCGAGCCTCGCAAGAGTCGCAAGAACAACCCGGAAAAGACCCGCGAAAACATCCTTCAAGAAGCGATTGTCGAGTTCGTCCAGCAAGGACTTTCCGGCGCTCGCGTCGATGCAATCGCCGAGCGTATCCACACCTCCAAGCGCATGATCTATTACTACTTCGGCAGTAAGGAACAGCTCTATATCGAGGTGCTGGAAAAGCTTTACGGGGATATCCGCAGCACGGAAAACCGTCTGCACCTGGCCGAACTGGCGCCGGTGGAGGCGATTCGCCGACTGGTGGAGTTCACCTTTGATCACCATGATCGCAACGTCGATTTCGTGCGGATCGTCAGCATTGAAAACATTCACAACGCCGAATACGTGAAGCGCTCCGATGCGATCAAGGCGATGAACAACACCATTCTTGATTCACTGGGCGAGATTTTGCTTCGCGGGGCTGAAGCGGGTGTTTTTCGTTCCGGCGTCAATGCGCTCGACGTGCATTTGTTGATCAGCTCGTTCTGCTTCTATCGCGTGTCGAACCGCCATACGTTTGGTGAGATTTTTCAGATTGATCTGCCGGATGAAAGCGTCAAACAGCGTCATCGGGAGATGATTTGCGAGTCGGTTTTGCGATACCTGCAGGCCTGACCTGTGGCGAGGGAGCTTGCTCCCGCTGGGCTGCGAAGCAGCCCCTTCCGATCTATCACCCATTCATGCTTTGAAAGTGCGCCAGCATCCGCTGCGCATCCGGCACCACACCACTGAACAATTCAAACGCCTTCACCGCCTGAAACACCGCCATGTTGCCGCCATCCAGCGTCCGGCAACCCAAGGCGCGGGCGCTGCGCAGCAGTTCGGTTTCCAGCGGGAAGTAAACGATCTCCGCCACCCACATTTCAGCTCTCAACAGCTCCACCGGCACTGGCGTGCCTGGCAGTTTTTTCATGCCCATGGGCGTGGTATTCACCAGGCCGTCGGCCACGGCCAGGGTGCTCGCCAGATCGTGCCCTGCCACCGCCCGCCTTGCACCGAAATGCTGATTGAGGTTGTTCGCCAGCGCCTGCGCCCGGCTGTCATCCACGTCGAAAATGCTCAATTGCCGGACGCCTTCGCTCAGTAGCGCGTGAGCCACCGCCGCGCCCGCGCCACCGGCGCCCATTTGGACGACACGTTCACGGGCGACGTCCTTCAACCCCGGCGAAAACCTTCGGCAAATCCCAGGCAATCGGTGTTGTGGCCGATGCGTTTGCCGTCCTTGAGCACCACCGTGTTGACCGCGCCAATGCCTCGGGCTTCCGCAGACAATTCGTCGAGTAACGGAATGATGGCCTGCTTGCACGGAAAGGTGATGTTCAGCCCGGTAAAGTTCATACGCTCGGCGGCCATCAGCAGGTCGGGCAGGGCGTTGAAATCAAGCTTCAGTTGGTCAAGGTCGATCAAGCGATAGAGGTAACGCAGTCCTTGGGCATCGCCTTCATGTTCGTGCAGCGCCGGCGTGCGAGAGGCCTGGATGCCAGCGCCGATCAGACCGGCGAGTACCACGGTGTTCTGTGTCATGGCGCTTATCCCTTCAAACGTTGGCTGAAATGCTCCAGCGCCAAGCGATAACCGTGGCTGCCGAAACCTGCCATAACAGCCGTGGCGATGGCCGAGACAAAGGAGTGGTGACGGAACGGTTCGCGGGCGTGGACGTTGGACAGGTGAACTTCGATCACCGGTAGTTCGCTGGCCACCAAGGCGTCGCGAATCGCCACCGAGGTGTGCGTCCATGCCGCCGGGTTGATGATAATCCCGGCGCAGCGGCCGCGGGCAGCGTGAATCCAGTCGAGCAATTCGCCTTCGTGGTTGGTCTGGCGAAACTCCACCGCCAGGCCGAACTCCTCGGCCGCACGACCGCACAACGCGGAAATGTCGGCCAGGGTTTCGTGGCCATAGATCGCCGGTTCACGGGTGCCAAGCAGGTTCAGGTTCGGGCCGTTGAGCACCAGAACGATAGGGGGCATGGGTGACTCTCCACTTATTATTTTTGGCATGGCTGTCAGTTTCAGCCTGTGGAGATAAATTGTACTAGTCGGTTACTTTGGTCAAATGAAGAGGTCGTGTGACGGGCTTTTGTGGGCGGTGATCGGACATAAGAAAAAGATCGAAGCCTTCGGCAGCTCCTACAGGTGCGATCTTTTAACGCGGCAAATGCTCAACCAGAAAATCGATGAAAGCCCTCAACCGCAACGGCACATGCCGGCTCTGCGGATAGAGCAGGGTGAAGGGCCGCGAACGTCCGCTATAAGGCTTGAGCACTTCCACTAGCGAGCCGTCGGCCAACTCGTTTTCGACAATAAAGCGATAGGTCTGAAACAACCCCGCACCGTGCTTCGCCAGGGTCACGCCCCCCAACACATCGTCAGAACAACTGAGGCTTCCCTCGGCGAGAATCTCCTGCGGCACGCCATTGTCGTTGAACAACCAGGCAATCCGTCGGCCACTGCTGGGCAATTCGTATTGAATGCATTCGTGCTGTTGGAGATCACCCAGCGTTTGTGGCACGCCCGCGCGCTTCAGGTAACCGGGACTGGCGATCATCACCAGCGCCGCGTCTTCCAGGTGCCTGGCAATCAAACCGGAATCCGGAATCGCCCGCACGCGGATCGCCATGTCATAGCCTTCGCCGACGAAATCGATGTTGCGATTGCTGATATGCGCCTCGACCTTCACCGCCGGAAAGCGCGCACGAAACGCCGGTAGCAACGGCAAGATCCGGTGATGGCCATAAGTCGTAGGAATACTGATACGCAAGGTGCCGGACGGTTCCTGCTGCTGGCCCATGACCTCGCGTTGAGCTTCAACCAATTGCGCCAGCGCCTGACGGCATTCCTCGTAATAACGCCGACCACTGTCGGTCAACTTGACGCTGCGAGTGGTTCGGGCGAACAACCGCACGCCCAGGCGTTCCTCCATCCGCGACACCGAACGGCTCACGGCCGCCGGCGTCACCCCGGCCACCAACGCGGCGGCGGTAAAGCTGCCGGCTTCGGCCGCGAGGCAAAACAGTTCGATGCTGCCCAACTGAAGATCGTCGAAATACCGCTGCATGATTGATTACGCCGGGGATCAAATGAAGAGTCTGGCTCTGTATTTATCAAATGCCAGCGCATCAATACAACCGTTATCACGAAAGGATTGCTTACTATTTTCCGGCGTAAGGGGCAGGGCGGTCGCGGTCTCGAAAGCTAGTCTCAAGCTCAGGTGATTGATTTGGGGAGTCAGCACCAATTGTCGAATTCATAGGGAATGTCGAGTCATTCGACTCATTAACCTAACGGATGGGTTAGCATGAAATTATTCAACTACAACGGGTTGTCAGCGGTAATCATGTTGCGCGATGAGCACTGTCCACCGCATGCGCATGTGGACGCCGGCACCTGGAGTGCACGCTTCAAATTCAGCTTCTGGCACAACAGTGTCGAGCTTTGGGATGTGGTACCTCAATTGCAACGGCCGCCCGAGGCGGTGCTGGAGGGATTGCGTCATGCGCTCAGACAACCCGCTCACTTGCGTCGTGCACGCGGTATCTGGTGGGACAAGTTGCAAACGGCCTGCCTCGACAATCAATTGTGGGACTGGCAGACCAACGAAATCGTGGTGATGAAAAGGATCACCAGCACGACCTACATGATTGGCTCGGCCTGTTACGAGCCCGAGAAGAACAAGACCCTGCTGGCGCTGGTGGGAGCTCCGGAGGGCGTGGAGATCGAATTATGAAAACGATTCAGCCAAAGATGCTGGTGGATCGGCCCGTGACTGAAGCAGTACTGGACGAGGCTATTGTGCGGGGGCGACTTCGCCACAAAAGTGGTTTGCAGGCGACGGCGGTAACGTTTCAGGATGCGTGCCTGACGGTCAGCTTCGAGGATGGCACTGGCGTGTTGTTACCTGTGAAGCTCTTTCCGGAGTTCGATGGTTTTGAGCCCGAGGATTTTGCCAGTCTGACCGTTGGTTTTTCTGGCACTGCACTCTGCCATGAGGAAAAGGACCTGCACGTCTCCATCGCCGGGATGATTTCAGCCAGCAAGCCCCTGATGAACATGGCGGCCTCGGTCATTTCCTCGCGCAATGGTCGCCAGAGCAGCGCCGCCAAGGCCGAGGCCGCCCGGGCCAACGGCAAAAAGGGTGGCCGCCCGCGCAAGGTCGAAGTTGTCCAATAAGCAGCACCCACAAAAAAGCCGTCATCAAGACGGCTGATTTGTATCTGGCACCTGCTATCAACGGCGGGTCAACAACACCCCGGATTCCATGTGATGCGTCCACGGAAACTGGTCGAACATCGCGCATTGGGTAATGCGGTGTGTGTCGTGCAACTGGGCGATGTTGGCCGCCAGGGTTTCCGGGTTGCAGGAGATGTAGAGGATGTTGTCGAAGCGTCGGGTCAGTTCGCAGGTGTCCGGGTCCATGCCGGCGCGCGGCGGGTCGACAAACACGCTGCCGAATTCGTAGCTCTTGAGGTCGATGCCGTGCAGGCGTCGGAACGGCCGCACTTCGTTCAAGGCTTCGGTCAGCTCTTCGGCGGACAAGCGCACCAAAGTGACGTTATCCACAGCGTTTTCGCTGAGGTTGCTCAACGCAGCATTGACCGAGGCTTTGCTGATTTCGGTGGCCAGCACTTTACGCACGCGAGTGGCGAGCGGCAGGGTGAAGTTGCCGTTACCGCAATACAACTCCAGCAAATCGTCAGTGCGATCGCCGAGAGCGTCATAAGCCCAGTTGAGCATCTTCTGGTTCACGGTGCCGTTAGGCTGGGTGAACGCGCCTTCCGGCTGACGGTAACTGAAGGTGTGACCGCCGACTTCCATCTGCTCGACCACGTAATCCTGGCCGATGACTTCGCGCTTGCCCTTGGAGCGACCGATGATGCTGACGTTCAAGTCCGCCGCCAGCTTCGACGCGGCGGTGTGCCAGTGCTCGTCCAGCGGGCGGTGGTAACACAGCGTGATCATCGCATCACCGGCCAGGGTGGTCAGGAACTCCACCTGGAACAGCTTGTGGCTCAGAGCCGCGCTGGCTTTCCACGCGGCTTTGAGTTGCGGCATCAATTCATTGATGCGCAGGCTGGCAATCGGGAACTCTGTCGATCAGGATCGGCGTGCGCTTGTCTTCCTGGGAAAACATCGCGTAGTGACGCTCGCCGCCTTCGCGCCACAGGCGAAACTCCGCGCGCAGGCGGAAGTTCTTCAGTGGCGAGTCGAATACTGCAGGTTCTGGCGCGCCAAACGGGGCCAGCAGGTCACGCAAACGCGTGACCTTTTCTTCGAGCTGAGCGGCGTAGGCCTGGGAATCAAAAGTCATGCGTTGAACCAACCCAACTTGATCACAAACAGAATCGACAGAATCACCAGCGCCGGGTTCAGCTCACGAGCGCGCCCCGACAGCAACTTGATCACGGTCCAGGAAATGAAACCGAAGGCGATGCCGTTGGCGATGGAATAGGTGAACGGCATCGCCAGGGCGGTGACCACGACCGGTGCGGCGACGGTGATGTCGTCCCAGTCTATTTCGGCCAGACCGGATGTCATCAGTACGGCGACGAACAGCAGTGCCGGAGCGGTGGCAAACGCCGGAATGCTGGCGGCCAATGGCGAGAAGAACAGCGCCAGCAGGAACAGGATTGCGACCACGACGGCGGTCAGGCCGGTGCGGCCACCGGCACTGACGCCGGCTGCGGATTCGATGTAGCTGGTGGTGGTCGAAGTGCCCAGCAGCGAACCGGCCATGGCTGCGGTGCTGTCAGCGATCAGTGCGCGACCCATCTTCGGCATGTGGCCGTCCTTGCCCATCAGGCCGGCGCGTTTGGCAACGCCGATCAG
Source organism: Pseudomonas sp. 10S4 (assembly GCF_034344865.1). Taxonomy (NCBI): domain Bacteria; kingdom Pseudomonadati; phylum Pseudomonadota; class Gammaproteobacteria; order Pseudomonadales; family Pseudomonadaceae; genus Pseudomonas; species Pseudomonas sp. 10S4. The sequence continues at coordinate 843,663 of NZ_CP133774.1, read as the reverse complement.
CGTGCCAGAGTTGTCGAACAGGTCGACGAACAGGAAGGCAAAAATCACGCTGACCAGGCCGATGTCCAGTGCGCCCTTGATGTCCAGTTGCAGGAACGTCGGGGCCAGCGAAGGTGGCATCGACATCACGCCGCCGAACGGGGTGACGCCCAGTGCGATGGAGGCGACGGTCACGACCAGGATGCCGATCAGTACCGCGCCGCGAACCTTCAGAGCTTCGAGGGCAACGATCAGGGCAAAACCCAGGGTCGCGAGGATCGGTGCCGGTTGTTTCAAGTCACCTAGGCCGACCATGGTTGCCGGGTTGCTGACCACGATGCCGGCGTTGTGCAGGGCGATCAGTGCCAGGAACAGACCGATACCGGCGGCAATCGCCGAGCGCAGGGGCAACGGGATGCTGTTGATGATCCATTCACGGATGCGGAAGATCGACAGCAGGAAGAACAGCACCGCCGAGATAAACACCGCCCCCAGCGCCACTTGCCAGGTATGGCCCATGTGCAGGACCACGGTGTAAGTGAAGAACGCGTTCAGGCCCATGCCCGGCGCGAGCGCGATCGGGTAGTTGGCGATCAGGCCCATCACCGTCGAGCCGATGGCAGCGGCCAGGCAGGTGGCGACAAACACCGCGCCTTTGTCCATGCCAGTCTCGCCGAGGATGCTCGGGTTGACGAACAGAATGTAGGCCATGGCCAGGAAGGTCGTGACGCCCGCAAGAATCTCGGTGCGCACGTTGGTGTTGTGTGCCTTGAGTTGAAACAGCCTTTCCAGCATGTCTGCTCCCCGTGGCGCGCAGTGCGCCGTGAATGTATCGACCTCAACAGCAAAGCACAGACCGCCCTAGGCGCCCGGGAATTTTCTGTGGGTCGGAAAAAGCCGCGCATCATACCAGCCGCGTGGGGTAATGGCTGCGATCGTCGGCGATGTTTTGCCGTTAAGCGAAGTGAGCCATACTGCGCGCCTGTTTTGGGGGAGTCGTAATGGATCGCATCAAGCGCAAAATTGTTCGGTCGTGGGGTCTGTTTTTCGCGTTGCTGGCCAGTGCGCCCACCGTTCTGGCAGCGTCGGCACCGCCGTTGACCAGCGTTCATGTACTTAAGGTCCAGTCAGCCACCTGCGGGATTGAAAATATTTCTGCCGGGCAAGAGCGCACGACCTGTGATCACGGCGGCGCGAACATCAAGGTCTATGTGCTGGAGATGGGCTACGGGCGAGTGCCCACGGTCGGGATCGACGGTTTCAGCGTCGGCGGTGTACAAGCCAACGTCTGCGCCTACGCCAATGGCAATCCGACGCAATGCACCAGCACTCAGACGAGGATCGTCGGCAAGCTCTACATCTATGACCTGGGCGACAAGCAGGAAGGGACGTTCACCTTCAGCAACACCTCGATCAACGCACCGGGCAACACGGTATCGACGCAGCTTTACATCAAGTAACGACCAGGCGCGAACAAGGGTCCTTAAAGCTGACTAAGCTTTAAGGACCCTCCTGTGGACCGTGCCCATGACCTTTAGAGCTCTGATTACCCTCGCCGAGGGCATCGATGACCTGCAATGCGTGACCCTGGTCGACGTGCTGCGCCGCGCCAAGGTCGAAGTGGTGGTGGCCAGCATCGAAGGCCGACGCATGCTCACCTGTGCCCGTGGCACCCGCGTGACCGCCGATGCAATGCTGGTGGATTTGCTGGCCCAGCCGTTCGACCTGATCGCCCTGCCCGGCGGTGCCGTGGGCGCGCAACATCTGGCGGCCCATCAACCCCTGGAACAACTGATCAAGGATCAGGCTGCCGCCGGGCGCCTGTTCGCCGGCATCGCAGAAGCGCCGGCGCTGGCGCTGCAAGCCTTTGGTGTTTTGCGTCAGCGGCGTATGACCTGTTTGCCCACGGTCAGCAATCAACTGTCGGGCTGCACCTTCGTCGATCAACCCGTGGTGGTGGACGGCAATTGCATCACCGCCCAAGGCTCGGGCGCCGCGTTGCCCTTTGCGCTGGCACTGGTGGAGCAACTTTGCGGTAAGGCCACGAGAGCGGCGGTGGCGGGGGAATTGTTGGTTTAGCGCAGGTCAGGCGTGGACAGCAATAGGCTCGATGGCCGGCTGCTCACGATGTTCCGCTTGCCAGAGGTCATAGTCCGTTTGAACGCCTAGCCACATTCTGGCTTTGCCGATGCCTGCCCGCTCTAGACGTACCGCCAGGTCCGGACTGATCGGTGCATGGGCATGTAGCACCCTGGAAAGATGTGGCCGCGCAAATCCCAGATGGCGAGCCAATTCAGTGACGCTGATGCCAAGCTCGGGTAAAACATCCCGCAACAGTGTTTCGCCAGGGTGTGGCGGATTGTGCACGGGCATGGTCCTGCCTCCTGTCAGTGATAGTCCAGATAATCGACCAGTTCGATATCCGAGCCAATAAAACGAAAAATCACCCGCCAGTTACCCGAGACACTCAATGACCAATACTCGGCCAATTCTCCCTTGAGCGGGTGTAACCGCCATCCAGGAAGGTCGAGATCGCCAGGCGTCATTGCGCGGTCCATGAACTGCAACATTCGAGACAAACGTTTCGCATGGTCTGCGCGAATCCCACGAGTCGAACCTGTTTCATAGAAGCCTCGAAGGCCTTTGTGCTGAAAGGATTTGATCATGGAGGAGGTGTAAGGCGATACATTACACTTGATGCGGTATCTATGTATCGCACTTGGTCGGCAAATTTATGCTTTGTGCCGCCAGGCGGGTGCGGGACCTCCCTTGCTCCTGGAAGTAACCGCCTTAAACCTTCGCCTCTTCCACCGCCATGTGCATGCGGTCGCGGTTGGCCAGGGTCGGGAACAGTTTGATCCAGGTCCCGGTCACCACCAGCGTGCCGATGCCGCCCATGACCACGGCGGGCACGGTGCCGAACCAGTGGGCGGTCAGGCCGGATTCGAATTCGCCCAACTGGTTTGAAGCGCCGATGAACAGTCCGTTTACGGCGCTGACCCGGCCGCGCATTTCGTCCGGGGTTTCCAGTTGCACGAAGGAGGCGCGGATCACCATGCTGATCATGTCCGCCGCGCCCAGCACCACCAGCACCGCCAGGGAAAACCAGAACGAGGTGGACAGGCCGAAGGCGATGGTCGCGACGCCGAAGATGCCCACGGCGGTGAACATCACGCGCCCGACCTTACGCTCCACGGCAAATCGCGCCAGGAACAGTGACATCAACAACGCTCCCACCGCTGGCGCCGAGCGTAGCAGGCCCAGGCCCCAGGGGCCGGTCAGCAGAATATCTTTGGCAAACACCGGCAGCAGCGCCGTAGCGCCACCCAGCAGCACGGCGAACAGGTCCAGGGAAATCGCCCCGAGGATGTCCGGGCGACTGCGAATGAAGCGGATACCGGCCAGCAGCGAATCCATCGTCGCCTTGCCCTTGTTCAGCGGCGTTTGCCGGGCTGGCAGGTTGAGCATCAACGAGCAGGCGATGAGGTACAGAACCACCGTTGGGCCATAGACCCAGACGCTGCCGAAGGCGTAAAGCAAACCGCCGAGTGCTGGCGCGACGATGGTGGCCGATTGTTGCGCCGATTGTGCGGCGGCCACGGCCCGAGGGAACAACGCGCTGGGCACGATGCTCGGCAGCAGGGCCTGAGTGGTCGGCATCTCGAAGGACCGGGCGGCACCGAGCAGGAACGCAAGGATGAAGATCATCTCCCGTGTGACGTGATCAGTGGCGCTGCCAATGGCCAGGGACAGGGCGATCAAGGCTTGCAGGAACTGGCAGATCGCCGCGACCTTGCGCCGGTCATAGCGGTCCGCAACATGCCCGGTGTGCAGCATGAACAGCACCCGCGGGGCGAACTCGACCAAACCCACCAGGCCCAGGTCCAGCACACTGCCGGTCAATTGATACAGATTCCAGCCGATCGCCACTGTCAGCATCTGAAAACCGCTGGCGGTAAATACCCGTGCCAGCCAGAACGCAATGAAAGGACGGTGATGGCGTAACAGCAGGGGCGCTTGGCTGGGCATCTGAAGGCAGGTCTTGAGCGAGGGGAAGGTCGAGGTTATCACCAAGCTGTAACAAGAAGTTACGCTGACAAAAATTTTAGGTAGCTAGACATCGATCTCCAAAACACAGCGTTGTTTCCCTGTGGCGAGGGGGCTTGCCCCGTTGGGCTGCGAAGCGGCCCTAAATCCTGACACCTCATTCCTATTGGCAAAACCGCATCAATCAGTTTGCGACTGCTGCGCAGCCGAACGGGGCAAGCCCCTCGCCACAGTAAGCATTCTCAATTCAGGGAATGTGTTGCGACTGATTACCAACGTTATGAGGCAACCTGTCACGCGTCAAAAGACCACACCGTCTATCGTCAAAAATGGGACTACTCTTTTAACGTTGCTTGATCCAGATCAATACCCCTCATGGAATTGATCCGGCGGCCAAACGGCCAGACTCCCTACGTTGTGATGATTTTAAAAAAAGAACGAATTGGAATTCGCCACACTCCATATCCGTGGGGGCAGAGTGGGTGCAGGGTCACAAGCCCTTCAGCCTGTATTACCTGACAGAGGAAGACTTATGTTCGGTTTGGAGGCGCTTGATCTCGCCCGGATGCAGTTCGCGTTCACCATCTCGTTCCACATCCTGTTCCCGGCCATCACCATTGGCCTGGCGAGTTACCTGGCGGTACTCGAAGGCCTGTGGTTGAAAACCCACAACGACACCTACCGCGATCTGTACCACTTCTGGTCGAAGATCTTTGCCGTGAACTTCGGCATGGGCGTGGTCTCCGGGCTGGTCATGGCCTATCAGTTCGGCACCAACTGGAGCCGTTTCTCGGACTTCGCCGGTGCTGTCACCGGGCCGCTGCTGACCTATGAAGTGCTCACAGCCTTCTTCCTCGAAGCCGGTTTCCTCGGCGTCATGCTGTTCGGCTGGAACAAGGTCGGGCGCAACCTGCACTTTTTCTCCACCGTCATGGTGGCCATTGGCACGCTGATCTCAACCTTCTGGATTCTCGCGTCCAACAGCTGGATGCAGACGCCACAAGGCTTTGAAATCATCGACGGTCGAGTGATTCCGGTGGACTGGCTGGCGGTGATCTTCAACCCGTCGTTCCCGTACCGCCTGATGCACATGGCCACGGCAGCATTTGTAGCGACAGCATTCTTCGTCGGTTCCTCGGCGGCGTGGCACTTGCTGCGCGGCAAAGACAACCCGGCGATTCGCACCATGCTCTCGATGGCCATGTGGATGGCATTGATTGTGGCGCCGATCCAGGCGGTCATTGGCGACTTCCACGGTCTCAATACCCTTGAGCATCAGCCGGCGAAAATCGCGGCAATCGAAGGTCACTGGGAAAACGTCGGTAATGAACCGACCCCGCTGATCCTGTTCGGCTGGCCGGACATGAAAGCCGAGAAGACCAAGTTTGCCGTAGAAATTCCATACCTGGGCAGCCTGATCCTGACGCACTCCCTGGACAAACAGGTGCCGGCGCTCAAGGACTTCCCGCCTGAAGACCGGCCGAATTCGACCATCGTTTTCTGGTCGTTCCGGGTCATGGTCGGCCTGGGCTTCCTGATGATCTTCACCGGTTTGTGGAGCCTGTGGCTGCGCAAGCGCGACAAGCTGTATACCTCGCGTCCGTTCCTTTACCTGGCGTTGTGGATGGGCCCGTCTGGCCTGATCGCGATTCTCGCTGGTTGGTTCACCACTGAAATCGGTCGTCAGCCGTGGGTGGTCTACGGGTTGATGCGCACGGCCGATGCGTCCTCCAATCACAGCTTCGTGCAGATGAGCATCACGCTGGTGCTGTTCGTTGTGGTGTATTTCGCGCTGTTCGGCGCCGGCCTCGGCTACATGATGCGCCTGGTGCGCAAAGGGCCGAAGATCGACGAAGGCAAGGAAACCAACGACGGTGGTCCTGGCCAGAAACGCACGCCGTCCCGTCCGCTGTCCGCCGCTGACGATAACGGCGACAGTGATCACAGCCCCAGCCTGACCAAGGAGATTTGAACATGGGTATCGATCTTCCGCTGATCTGGGCCGTGATCATCATCTTCGGCATCATGATGTACGTGGTCATGGACGGTTTCGACCTGGGGATCGGGATTCTCTTCCCGTTCATCCCGGGCAAGACTGACCGTGACGTGATGATGAACACCGTCGCACCCGTCTGGGACGGTAACGAAACCTGGCTGGTACTGGGCGGCGCGGCATTGTTCGGCGCCTTTCCTCTGGCCTATTCGGTGGTGCTGTCGGCGTTGTACCTGCCGTTGATCCTGATGCTGATCGGGCTGATCTTCCGCGGTGTGGCGTTCGAGTTCCGCTTCAAGGCCAAGGACGACAAGCGCCACCTCTGGGACAAGGCCTTTATCGGTGGTTCCATCACGGCGACCTTCTTCCAGGGTGTGGCGTTGGGTGCATTCATTGATGGCATTCCAGTGGTCAATCGCCAGTTCGCCGGCGGTTCACTGGATTGGCTGACGCCGTTCACCCTGTTCTGCGGCCTGGCGCTGGTGGTGGCTTACGCACTGCTTGGCTGCACTTGGCTGATCATGAAAACCGAAGGCAAGTTACAAGAACAGATGCACAACCTGGCGCGGCCGTTGGCGTTCGTAGTATTGGCGGTGATCGGTATCATCAGCATCTGGACCCCGCTGGCCCATGCCGAGATCGCGGCACGCTGGTTTACGCTGCCGAACCTGTTCTGGTTCCTGCCGGTGCCGATCCTGGTATTGGTGACCATGTACGGTCTGATCCGCGCGGTGGCCCGCAATGCGCACTACACACCGTTCCTGCTGACCCTGGTGTTGATCTTCCTCGGTTACAGCGGCTTGGGCATCAGCCTGTGGCCAAACATCGTGCCGCCGTCGATCTCGATCTGGGACGCCGCCGCACCGCCGCAAAGCCAGGGCTTCATGCTGGTGGGTACGCTGTTCATCATTCCGTTCATCCTGGGCTACACCTTCTGGAGCTACTACGTGTTCCGCGGCAAGGTCACCCATGAAGATGGTTACCACTAGCCCCACCCTGTAGGAGCAAAACTTGCTCGCGATGGCGTCCTCACCGGCGCCATCAACTTCAAGAGAGGATTGAGACATGTCCACAAAACCTACCCTGCACGACATTGAACAGGCCGAAAAAAGCCGCTGTGGCAGCGGCTCGGATGGCTGGCAATGATCTGGACCGGCAGCGTCGTGGTGCTGTTCATCGCGGCCAGCCTGATGCGGATGTTCATGAACGCCGCAGGCTTGACCACTCACTGAAACACCCGAGATTCCCATCCCGTTGCCTTGCGGCACGGATTCATAACCCTCCTGATGGAGGGTTTTTTTAGCCCGCGTTATTTACGGGCCTTGAGGATCACGAATTTCGATGTGGCCGCCACTTGCTCGACGCCGCGGAACAACCGCGCGAGCTTGCTGTGATAACCCAGGTGACGATTGCCGACGATGTACAACGCGCCGCCGACCACCAGCGCCTCGCGAGCCTGCTGGAACATCCGCCAAGCCAGAAAGTCGCCAACCACTTGCTGCTGGTGAAACGGCGGATTGCACAGCACGACGTCCAGGGACTGCGGTTCCTGCCCGGCCAGGCCATCGCCAGCCCGCACGATCACATCGCGTGCACCCAGTGCCGCGCGCCAGTTTTCGCTGGCCGATTGCACCGCCATGAACGATTCGTCCACCAGCGTGTAGTGAGCTTCGGGGTTTTGCAGGGCGCTGGCGATGGCCAGCACGCCGTTACCGCAACCGAGATCGGCCACTCGCGCCGCGCCGAGGTTTTTCGGCAGATGCGGCAGAAACGCTCGCGTGCCGATATCCAGCCCTTCGCGACAAAACACGTTGGCGTGGTTGAGCAGTTCGATTGCCGGCTCGTCGAGCAGGTAGCGGGACGGGTAGGGCGAGACGGAGGGCGCTTTGGCTTCTGGGGTCGCGATCAACAGCCGGGCTTTCTTCACCGCCAATGAGGCCTGGACCGGGCCGATGTAGCGCTCCAGCAAGTCCCCGGCGGCGCGAGGCAGGTGTTTGACCATCGCCGCTGCAATCACCTGGGCACCCGGCGCCAGTTGGCCTTGCAGGCGAATCAATTGCTCTTCCAGCAACGCGAGGGTTTTCGGTACCCGGATCAACACCCGGTCAAACGGCCCGACGAACGCTTCATTGGCCGGCACGCTGGGCACCGCGTCGAACGCCTGGCCATTGCGGATCAGATTCTTTTCCAACCCTTGAAATGCGAGGAACGAGTCGCTGCTGCTGGTGACCTGAACCTTGCCTGCCAAACTAGCCGCCAGTGCGCCAAAACTGTCGTTGAGCACCAGCACTCGAACATCCGCCGTCGGTTGTTCCTCGGCCAGATGATTGAGCAGGTATTCGTCGGCGGCATCAAACGCTTGCAGCGGTTCGTTCTGCTGTTCGGGCTGGCGGATCAGGTCGAGTTGGGCGAAGGCTGTTTCGAGCAAGGGCATGGGGCGGGGGCTCTGGATAATCAACGGATGTCCCGCGGCCCAGGGGCGTTGTGGCGGGCGGGCCTGCCGAGTGGACTGCGGCGTGAAGTTTCACACGTCGACACTCAGGAAGGATGGCAAATGGTACGTTTTTTTCGTTTGGATTACTCGCAGGTTTTCTTGCCGCGGGTGGTTTCAGATAGCTCCGGCCCTGGCTGCTGCAATCACCGCAGCAATCTTGTTGCAAACTCCCAGTTTCTGGATAGCGCTGTGCACATGGAAATTCACAGTGCGCTCGCTCAGGCTGAGAATTCTGGAAATCTCGTAAGCGGTCTTGCCATCGGCAGACAGCTTCAACACCTCGACTTCTCGGGGGGATAAATGCGGCATGCTGGGCTTTGGTGCTTTTTTCGTCAGGGTTTGGGTCGCCAGTGCGTGCAGGTGGCGGCTGATAAAAACCGTGAAGCCCAGGTTTTCATACAGTTCATAGGCGGTGATCGGGCAGTGGCTTCTGGCCAGACTCAGCATGCTGTACAACCCGTTGTCCTCATCATGGATTGATTGTGACCAGCCGTACTGCAGTCCTTGTTGTTGCAAGGCTTGCCATAACCACGGGGTCTTGGAGTAGACGTCCTCGGTCCATAAAATCGGCAACATTGAATGATTGCAGTGGGCCACTATCGGGTCTATTGCGCTAAATTTGTTTTGTTCATATTGCGTATTCCAGTCATGGGGGAAATTGTTCCGGCTCAGGGTGTAGTCGTGAGTTCCAAGTGTTTTAGACGTTATTGAAAAAGAACAGAATTTGAACCCAAGATTCTTAATGAAATTAAGTGAGATCTTGTAGGCGACATCGATTTCTTTAGTGTAAGACAGTTGCGTTAATTGTGACTCCTTCCACATTTCCATTTCAGATCCTCCGTATACGGTTTCGCTGGGGTGCTCAATGGATCCAAGATCCGGCACGTCCGGAGTGTAGGATGATTCCTACTAAAGTGCTTTGATTTTTTCGGTATTGATTACGCCATCAAGTGAATAACAAGTTCTTAGTCCTTGTAACGTTGGTGTGACGGTTTTAGGATTGAGGGTGATATGTAAGAACATGAAATATTTTTCATAATTGATATTGTTAGTTGGTAGTTGTTAGGTATAAATAGGAATCGTTGTCTAAAGCCACTACAAACTGCCAGTGTTTAAGTCGTCTGCTTTGCGGGACACTGGCCGCTCCTGTTGATGGAGTGCCCCATGACCGCCAGCGCAGAAAAATTCACGCGCCAGACCCTGCTCGACGTCCAGTCCCTGACCCCGAGTCTCTTTACCCTGCGCACAACCCGAGACGCGGGCTTTCGATTTCGTGCCGGGCAATTCGCTCGATTAGGCGTCACCAAGCCCGATGGCAGCACGGTGTGGCGCGCCTATTCCATGGTCTCTTCGCCCCATGACGAATTTCTGGAGTTCTTTTCCATTGTCGTGCCCGGCGGGGAATTCACCAGCGAGTTGAGCCGTCTGGAAGTGGGCGACACGTTGATGGTGGAGCGACAGGCCACGGGCTATCTGACCCTGGATCGTTTCGTCGATGGTCGTGATCTCTGGTTGCTATCCACCGGCACAGGCGTGGCACCGTTCTTGTCGATCCTGCAGGATTTCGAGGTGTGGGAAAAATTCGAGCGAATTATTCTGGTGTACAGCGCGCGCGAAGGTCGTGAACTGGCCTATCAGGCTCTGATCGCGGGGCTGGCGCAGCGTGACTACCTGGCCGAATATGCCCACAAACTGCGTTTTATCCCCACAGTCACGCGCGAGCAGCCTGCGGGCGTGCTGAATGGACGGATCACCACCCTGATAGAAAATGGCGAACTGGAGCGGGCGGCGGGGCTGGAACTGACGCCCGAGCACTCGCGAGTAATGATCTGCGGCAATCCACAGATGATCGATGACACCCGCAAATTGCTCAAACAGCGTGACATGAACCTGAGCCTCAGCCGACGACCGGGGCAGGTGGCAGTAGAGAACTACTGGTAAAAAAACGGCGCCCCGAAGGCGCCGTTTTTTAGTGCAATACAGCCTTCAAGGCCGAGTGTTCTGAGCCTTGAGCAGATCGCGGATCTCGCTCAGCAGCTCTTCTTCCTTGGTCGGAACCGGCGGCAGGGTTGGTGCTACGGCCTCTTCGCGCTTCAGACGGTTGATGGCTTTGACGCCCATGAAGATCGCGAACGCGACAATCACGAAGTCGATCATGCTCTGGATGAATTTGCCGTACGCCATCACCACCGCGGGTACGCTGCCATTAGCAGCCTTGAGGGTAATGGCCAAATCACTGAAATCCACCCCACCGATCAGCAGGCCAATAGGCGGCATGACCACATCGCCGACGAACGACGAGACGATCTTGCCGAAGGCTGCGCCGATGATGATACCGACGGCCATGTCGACCACATTGCCTTTGACCGCGAAGGCCTTGAACTCGTTAAGCACGCCCATAGGTTATTTCCTTGTTACAGATGAGGTTGGTGAGCGCAGTGTAAATCAGCAAAACACATCCTGCTCGACACAACTGCTTACATGACTTGCCTGCTATCGACCTCCTTATTGGCAGAAAGTTTACAAAAGGCCATCATTCGCGCGCGGTTTACCCGCTCTAGACCGGGCTTTCCAGCACCTTTTCGCTATCGCCCCGGTTTGGCATTTCTATTTAGGTTTTGGGCTGTCGGTCACTAGCCTCTGTTGAGCGCACCTGGATGCGCTTTATAAAATCAGAGGAAACTCCTATGACAACTTCCCTTGGCCTTGGGGCTTTTCCCCATCGCCGCGCCTTGGGCGTTTTGACCGCCAGCGTGCTGTCCTTTTCCGTGAGTGCCGCGACCCTGACCCGCGATAACGGCGCCGCCGTCGGTGACAACCAGAACTCGCAAACCGCCGGCGCCACAGGCCCAGTGCTGCTGCAAGACGTGCAACTGATCCAGAAACTCCAGCGTTTCGACCGTGAACGGATTCCCGAGCGTGTGGTGCACGCCCGTGGTACCGGCGCCCATGGCACGTTCACCGTGACGGACGACGTCAGCGATCTGACCAAGGCCAAAGTCTTCGCCGGCGGCCAGAGCACGCCAGTGTTTGTGCGCTTCTCGGCGGTGGTGCATGGCAACCATTCCCCGGAAACCCTGCGCGACCCACGTGGTTTCGCCACCAAGTTCTACACCGCAGACGGCAACTGGGACCTGGTGGGCAACAACTTCCCGACCTTTTTCATCCGAGACGCCATCAAGTTTCCGGACATGGTCCATGCCTTCAAACCGGACCCGCGCACCAACCTTGATGACGATTCTCGTCGTTTTGACTTCTTCTCCCATGTCCCGGAAGCCACCCGCACACTGACCGAGTTGTATTCCAACTCGGGAACACCGGCCAGTTATCGGGAGATGGATGGTAACGGTGTGCACGCCTACAAGTTGGTGAATGCCAAAGGCGAAGTGCACTACGTGAAATTCCACTGGAAAAGTTTACAGGGGATTAATAATCTCGATCCGAAAGCGGTCACCAAAGTTCAAGGTCAAGACTACAGTCATATGACAAATGACTTGGTCACTCATATCAATAAGGGTGACTTTCCAAAGTGGGACTTGTACATCCAAGTTATAAATCCGCAAGATCTGTACAAGTTTGATTTCGATCCTTTGGATGCCACCAAAATCTGGCCAGGTATTCCTGAACGAAAAGTAGGACAAATGGTGTTGAACCGTAATCCGGCCAATGTATTCCAGGAAACCGAACAAGTTGCCATGGCACCGGCCAATCTGGTTCCCGGAATAGAGCCTTCGGAAGATCGTTTGTTACAAGGTCGAGTGTTCTCGTATGCCGATACGCAAATGTATCGTCTTGGGCCTAATGCGCTGCAACTGCCGATCAATGCGCCAAAGGTTGCCGTGAACAACGGTAATCAGGATGGCGCCATGAACAGCGGTGCCAGCAGCACCGGTGTGAACTATCAGCCAAGCCGATTGCTGCCCCGTGAAGAACCGCAAACCGCCCGCTATAGCCAGTCGGCCCTGTCGGGTAGCACCCAGCAGGCGAAGATCCAGCATGAGCAGAACTTCAAGCAGGCCGGCGATCTGTATCGCTCGTTCAGCGAGAAGGAGCGCCAGGACCTGATCGACAGCTTCGGCGGCTCGCTGGCCAGCACGGACGACGAGAGCAAGCACATCATGCTGTCCTTCCTCTATAAGGCCGACCCGGAATACGGGACCGGCGTGACCAAGGTCGCCAAGGGTGACCTGGCTCGGGTCAAGGCACTGGCGGCCAAATTGGTCGACTGATCTTGTTTGCCTGAAAAGCGGGGCCTCATTCGAGGTCCCGTCTGACCAAGGAGCCTTCCCATGCGTTTCTATCTCTCCCTGTTTCTGGCAGCACTGTCGTTCAGTGTGTTTGCCGGGCCGACGGCAGAGGTCTCGAAAGACCCTGCCGTATTGAAAACCCAATTGCAGGATTACTACTTCGATGCCGCCCGTCGTGGCGATGTACCGATGCTCAATACCTTTATCGAGGCCGGTTACTCCCTCGATACACGCGACAGCAAGGGTTACACCGCGCTGATTCTGGCGGCCTATCACGGCCAGACCGCCGCTGTGGACCGCTTGCTGGCGGCTGGCGCCGATGCCTGCGCTCAGGACCAACGTGGCAACACGGCATTGATGGGCGCCATCTTCAAAGGCGAAGTGCAGATCGCCCGAACCCTGCTGGCGGCCAATTGCAGTCCCGATCAGCGTAACGGCGCTGGCCAGACTGCAGCGATGTACGCCGGGTTATTCAACCGTGTCGAGCTGCTGGATGCGCTCAAGGCCAAGGGGGCCGACCTCAACGCCGAAGATCCGCTGGGTAACAGCGCCGCGCGTCTGGCCAGTGGTGAAATCCGCAACGCGGTGCCGCGCTGATCCGGTCCAGCTGAGCTATCATCGCGGTTTTTGCCGGGAGTTCAGATGGCCAAGGCCAAGCGCATGTACGGCTGCACCGAGTGCGGCTCAACCTTCCCCAAGTGGGCTGGCCAATGCGGCGAGTGCGGGGCCTGGAATACACTGACTGAAACCATGGTCGAGAGCGGCGGCGCTGCGGCGCCTAGCGGTCGCACCGGCTGGACCGGCCAGCAGGCGCAGATCAGGACCCTGGCGGAAGTCAGCGTCGAAGAGATACCGCGTTTTTCCACAGCCTCCAGTGAACTCGATCGGGTCTTGGGCGGAGGCCTGGTGGACGGCTCGGTGGTGTTGATTGGCGGTGATCCTGGCATCGGCAAGTCGACCATTCTGTTGCAAACCTTGTGTAACCTCGCCAAGAGCATGCCGGCGCTGTACGTCACCGGTGAAGAATCCCAGCAGCAAGTGGCCATGCGCGCCCGTCGCCTCGGCTTACCCCAAGACAAACTGCGGGTGATGACCGAAACCTGCATCGAAACCATCATCGCCACGGCCCGGCAGGAAAAGCCCAAGGTCATGGTGATCGACTCGATCCAGACGATTTTCACCGAGCAACTGCAATCGGCGCCGGGTGGCGTTTCCCAGGTTCGCGAAAGTGCGGCGTTGCTGGTGCGCTATGCCAAGCAAAGCGGCACGGCGATTTTCCTGGTGGGCCACGTTACCAAGGAAGGCGCATTGGCCGGTCCGCGGGTCTTGGAACACATGGTTGATACCGTGCTGTATTTCGAAGGCGAGTCGGATGGTCGGTTGCGCCTGCTGCGGGCGGTGAAAAACCGTTTCGGCGCGGTGAACGAGCTGGGCGTATTCGGCATGACTGACAAGGGTCTGAAAGAAGTCTCCAACCCCTCGGCGATTTTTCTCACCCGTGCTCAGGAAGAAGTCCCGGGCAGTGTGGTCATGGCGACGTGGGAAGGTACCCGGCCAATGCTGGTTGAAGTGCAGGCGCTGGTCGATGACAGTCATCTGGCGAATCCACGTCGGGTTACTCTGGGGCTGGACCAGAACCGGTTGGCGATGTTGCTGGCAGTGCTGCACCGTCACGGCGGCATTCCGACCCACGATCAGGATGTGTTCCTCAACGTGGTCGGCGGGGTCAAAGTGCTGGAAACCGCCTCTGACCTGGCGCTGATGGCGGCGGTGATGTCGAGCCTGCGTAACAAACCGCTGCCCCATGATCTGCTGGTGTTTGGCGAAGTCGGTTTGTCAGGTGAAGTGCGTCCGGTACCGAGCGGTCAGGAACGCCTGAAAGAGGCTGCAAAGCACGGCTTCAAGCGCGCCATCGTGCCCAAAGGCAACGCACCGAAAGAAGCACCGCCGGGGTTGCAGATTATTGCCGTGACCCGCCTGGAACAGGCGCTCGACGCGTTGTTCGAGTAACCGAACGCTTCAACTGAACAAACACAACCCCTGTAGGAGCTGCCGAAGGGGTGATCAGATTTCGATCAGCGCACCCAGCTCACGTTCCAGTTCCTCGGGATCGCCCAGGTTGAATTCAATCAACCGCCGCAAGCGCTCGATGGATTCCAGGCTGATGTGTTTGCAGACGAAGCCCAATTGGCCATGGTCATCGTGGGTCAGCATCACATCCATCTTGATCGCGACTTCAGGCGTCAGATGAATATCGACGCAAAAGTGATGCTCCCGATTGCCCAGCCACGGCTCGGGCTTCTCGACCAGCAGCCCCTTGAGCGACAGATCAATCAACTTCACCTGCCATATGTATTCGTCCTGGCGCAGCTCGGTTCGGGCATCGAACGCAATACGTTTGAAGCGGCGGCGATTGGCAGGGTGGTCGCTCATGGCGCAATCCTCATAAAGGTTCGCTGACTATAGACCTGCATCGCCACGGGCTGCCAGCGCAGAGCATGCGCTAGACCAATGTCGGGGTATGGTCTTTGCCGTCAGGAGAGCTAAACTCGGGGTGGCTGTCTTTCTTGTCCACCCTGGCTGGAATAAAAAATGAAAAATAATAATAGCCTGCTACGCCATTTACCCTGGCTGCTGCTGGCAATCGTAGGAGCGTGCGCCCTTGGCGTAGTGGCATTGCGCCGAGGCGAGCCGATCAACGCCTTATGGATTGTGGTCGCTGCCGTGGCCATTTATCTGGTTGCCTATCGTTACTACAGCCTGTTCATCGCCAACAATGTGATGCAACTCGATCCGCGCCGGGCCACCCCCGCCGTGCTCAACAATGATGGTCTGGACTACGTCCCGACCAATAAACACATCCTCTTCGGTCACCACTTTGCAGCCATCGCTGGTGCCGGGCCTTTGGTCGGTCCGGTCCTGGCAGCGCAGATGGGTTACCTGCCCGGCACGCTGTGGCTGATTGCCGGCGTGGTGCTGGCCGGTGCGGTTCAGGACTTCATGGTCCTGTTCATGTCCACCCGCCGTAACGGTCGTTCCCTGGGCGACATGGTCCGTGAAGAAATGGGCCGCATTCCCGGCACGATCGCGCTGTTCGGCTGCTTCCTGATCATGATCATCATCCTCGCAGTGCTGGCGCTGATCGTGGTGAAAGCCCTGGCCGAAAGCCCTTGGGGTATTTTCACGGTAATGGCGACCATCCCGATCGCGATGTTCATGGGCGTGTACATGCGCTACATCCGTCCGGGCCGCATTGGTGAAATCTCCGTCGTCGGTGTGCTTCTGCTGCTGGGCTCGATCTGGCTGGGTGGGCAGATCGCTGCGGATCCGGTGTGGGCCAAGGTCTTCAGCTTCACCGGGATCCAGATCACCTGGATGCTGATTGGTTATGGTTTCGTCGCGGCGGTGCTGCCGGTGTGGCTGATTCTGGCACCGCGTGATTACCTGTCCACGTTCCTCAAGATCGGCACCATCATTGCGCTGGCGATCGGCATCCTGATCACCATGCCCGACCTGAAAATGCCGGCACTGACCCAGTTCATCGACGGCACCGGGCCGGTGTGGAAGGGCGGGTTGTTTCCGTTCCTGTTCATCACCATTGCCTGTGGCGCGGTTTCGGGTTTCCACGCGCTGATCGCTTCCGGCACCACGCCGAAATTGCTCGCCAGTGAAGGCCATGCCCGCTATATCGGTTATGGCGGCATGTTGATGGAATCCTTCGTTGCCATCATGGCCATTGTCGCTGCCTCGGTGATCGAGCCGGGCGTGTACTTCGCCATGAACAGCCCGGCGGCCATCGTCGGCGGTGATGTGGTGCAAGTGGCGCAAACCGTCAGCAGTTGGGGTTTTGCAATTACCCCGGAAGCGCTGCAAGCGGTGGCCAGGGACATCGGTGAAACCACCGTGCTGGCTCGTGCCGGCGGTGCGCCGACCCTGGCGGTTGGTATTGCGCAGATCCTGCACAACATTCTGCCGGGTGAAAACACCATGGCGTTCTGGTACCACTTCGCGATCATGTTCGAGGCGCTGTTCATCCTCACCGCCGTCGACGCGGGCACGCGGGCCGGACGCTTCATGCTTCAGGATTTGCTCGGCTCCTTCGTTCCGGCGCTCAAACGAACGGAATCCTGGACCGCCAACCTGATCGCGACTGCCGGTTGCGTGGCGATGTGGGGTTACTTGCTTTATCAAGGCGTGATCGATCCGCTCGGTGGCATCAACACCTTGTGGCCGCTGTTCGGTATCTCCAACCAGATGCTCGCCGGCATCGCGCTGATGCTCGCCACCGTCGTCCTGATCAAAATGAAACGCCAACGCTACATCTGGGTCACCTTGTTGCCGGCCGCGTGGTTGCTGATTTGCACCACCACCGCCGGTTTCATCAAGTTGTTCGACGCCAACCCGGCGATCGGCTTCCTGTCTCTGGCCAAGAAATACAGCGATGCATTGGCCAACGGTCAGATCCTCGCGCCGGCCAAGGACATCAATCAGATGCAGCACGTGATCTGGAATGCCTACACCAACGCAACGCTGACAGCGCTGTTCCTGTTCGTGGTGTTCAGCATCCTGTTCTATGCGCTCAAGGTCGGTATTTCGGCCTGGGGCAGCAAAGAACGTACGGATAAAGAATCGCCGTTCCAGGCTGTGCCGGACGCGTAATCGAGGATTGCCAACATGTTCAATGACCTGAGTCGCCTCGGTAAATACCTCGGTCAGGCCGCACGCCTGATGGTCGGCATGCCCGACTACGACAATTACGTCGAGCATATGCAAACCAAACACCCGGACAAACCGGTGATGAGCTACGAGATGTTCTTTCGGGAACGTCAGGAAGCGCGTTACGGTGGCAAGGGTGGGCCGAAGTGCTGTTGATTCAACAGCCGGGTTGACGTAATCCCTGTGGGAGCGAGCTTGCTCGCGATAGCGGTCTGACAGTCAGCATCTCTGTTGACTGTGGAGCCGCCATCGCGAGCAAGTTCGCTCCCACATTTGTTTTTGTGTTGTTTTTTAAATTGTCTGAAGCAGGAGGTTCCAGTTGTCCTCTCCCATCCCGGTCACGATCCTCAGCGGCTTCCTCGGCGCTGGTAAAACCACGCTGTTGCGCCACCTGCTCAAAGCCGAGCACGGGCTGAAAATCGCCGTGATCGAAAACGAATTCAGCGACGCTGGCATCGACACCCAATTATTGGGCGATGAGCCGGTGCAAGTGATGACGCTGTCCAACGGCTGCGTCTGCTGCACCATTCACACAGACCTGACCAAGGCCCTGTACCTGTTGCTCGAACGCCTGGACAGCGGTGAAATCGCTTTCGACCGACTGGTGATCGAATGCACCGGCCTGGCCGACCCAGCCCCGGTGGCGCAAACCTTCTTCATCGATGAAGACCTGCGCGAGCGCTACCTTCTCGACGGCATCATCACTTTGGTGGACGCCGCCCACGCTGACACTCACCTGACCCAGACCATCGCCCAGGCGCAGATCGGTTTCGCCGATCGCCTGCTGGTGAGTAAACGGGATTTGGTGGATGAGGCGACTTTCAACGCCCTCAGCGAACGCCTGACCCGCATCAACCGCCGTGCGCCGATTCGCGTCGTTGAGCACGGGAAGATCGACCTGGCCGAATTGCTCGACGTGCGCGGTTTCAATCTCAACGCGGATCTCGGGGGCGGTGTGAGCCTGCGGCCGGTGAGCAAGGCGCCGTCGATTGATCGGATTTCCAGCCTGGTACTGCGCACCGACAAGCCGCTGGATATCGACAAGCTCAGCGAGTTCATGAACGAACTGCTGGAAGACCATGGCAAGCAACTGCTGCGCTACAAGGGTGTGTTGAACATCGCTGGTGAGCCACGGCGGATGGTGTTTCAGGGTGTGCTGAAGTTGTACGGCTTCGATTGGGACACCGAATGGGCGGAGGGCGAGGCGCGGGAAAGCGTAATTGTGTTTATTGCCGATGATTTGCCGGAAGAGAAGATTCGTGCGGGGTTTGAGCGGGTTGCCGCAATCTGATGCATTGTCGGCGTCTGCTATGGCCCTATCGCGAGCAAGCTCGCTCCCACATTTGAAATGCATTCCCCTGTGGGAGCGAGCTTGCTCGCGATAGCGATTTAACCCGCGACACGATTTTTGATGAATGTCGGTTCCCGGTTCAGCAATGCCATTTCCAAATAATCCAGATGCCTGCTCAGCAACGTCTCAGCCTTCACAGCATCCCTACGCTCCACAGCTTCCAAAATCCCCTGATGCACCTGCCAAACGCAATAACCCTCCAAATCCCCATCAACTTGCGCAATCGCCAACGAAGTCAGCGGCACCAGGCTTCCCAGAAAATGCGCCAACGGTGCATTCCCCGCCATTTGAGCCAATTGCAAATGAAACTCCCCCGATAACCGGATTGCTGGAGCACGCGCGATACAGTGGCGCTCGCTGTCGATCAACGTACCCAGACGTTTCAAATCTTGCGGACGGGGTTGCTGGCAGGCCAGTCGCACCAGCGTGATTTCGGTCAACCGCCGTGCATGCAACATCTGCCGGGTTTGTTCGCTGTCGAGCGCTGCAACCCGGGGCCGATGATTCGCCCGAAGGACAACGATTTGCTCATGGGACAGTCGAGTCAACACGCCACGAATCTCACTGCGCCTGGCGTTGAACATCTGCGCCAGGCTTTCCTCGGTAAAGCGACTGTCGGCATCAATGCGTTGTTCGAGAATGGCGTCGAAGACCCGCGAATAGAGATCGTCCACCCGGTGAGGAAAGGGCAGGGCGGTGAGTGTTTGCGCTGAGGCGAAGCTGTTCATGGCCAGTCTCCAGTTCGAAGAGGTTCAACTGCCGAGGTTGTCGTCCGGGATATTCAGTTCAATGCCCATGCGCTGACCTTCCCGAAGGATGTGCCGACGCATTTCGGCGCTGGCCTGGGCGCTGTTCTTGCTGCGGATCGCCCGCACCACGGCTTCGTTTTCTTCAAGGCGTTCGGCCAAATGCTCTGGCGAGTTGCGCAGCACTTCGGCACTTTGCTTGAGAGCGTTGCTGGTCTGTTGCACCACACTCTGGAAGATCGGGTTCGAGGTCAGGGTGAACAATTCTTCGTGGAACGCGATGTAGGCGCTGACCCCGGCTTCACTGTCGTTGGCCTCCAGGGCTTCGCGCATGTCCATCAGGGTCAGGCGCAGTTGCCCGACTTCCTTGCTGCTGATCGATTGCGCCACCAGGCCGACGATGAACGGTTCGAGCGTGTAGCGCAGTTGCAGCACGTCCTCCAGGCTTGCGCCGGCCACTGCGCTGTCGTGGCTTTGGCTGTCGCTGAGATTGGCTTCCAGCACCACTACGCCTTTACCCGGCATGGAGCGCACCAGCCCGAGGGTTTCCAGCACGATCACCGCTTCGCGCAGGCTCGGGCGGCTGATGCCCAGTTGTTCGGCCAGTTCGCGCTGGCCCGGCAACATGTCGCCGGAGCGCCACTGGCCACGGGCCAGAGCGGCCCGAAGTTTTTCTACTACTGAGGTTACGACGGTCGATGTGGTGATCACTGTTCGCTCCATGAGCCTCTAAAACGTTTGATAACCGTGCCTGCCCGTAGGCAGGCACTGCGATTATTCAGAATTCTTGTTGATGGGGCGGGACGACCGGTTTTCTCGGCTGGAAGGTATAACCCACCTGACCGGAAAGCACTTTGTTTGCCCGTTGGATATCGATGTCCTTTTCCCAGCGAGCAATGGCCACGGTGGCGACGCAGTTGCCGATCAGGTTGGTCAGCGCCCGGCCGATGCCCATGAACCAGTCCACCGCCAGCACCAGCACCAGACCGACCACCGGAATGGCCGGGATCGCGGTCAATGTGGCGGCGAGAATCACCAGCGCCGAACCGGGGATGCCGTGGGCACCTTTGGAGGTAATCAACGACACCAGCAGAATCGTCAGCAGGTCGGTCATGGCCAGCGGCGTGCCGGTGGCGTTGGCGATGAAGACGATGGCCAGGGTCAGGTAGATCGAGAAACCGTCGAGGTTAAAGGAGTAACCGGTTGGAATCACCAGCCCGACCGTCGAGCTGCCGATGCCCAGGTGCTCAAGCTTGCGCATGATCTGCGGCAGCACGGCGTCGGAAGAGGCGGTGCCCATGACGATCAGCAATTCTTCACGCAGGTACTTGAGCAGTGGCCACATCCGCAGGCCGGAAAGGCGCATGACCAGGCCGAGAATCAGCGACACGAACGCGGCGCAGGTCAGGTAAAACAAGCCAACCAGGCTGCCCAGGTGTTGCAGCGAATCCAGGCCATATTTGCTGGTAGTGAAGGCGATGGCGCCGAACACGCCGATCGGCGCCAGACGCACGATCATGCCCATGATGCGGAAGATCACGTGGCTGAGTTCGTTGATCAGCCGGGAAATGCCCGAGGCCGCTTCGCCGACCAGGTTCAGGGCGCTGCCGAACAGCACCGAGAACAGCAGGACCTGGAGGATGTTGTTGTCGGCAAAAGCACCGATCACCGACGTCGGGATCAGGTCCATCAGGAATTGCGTGGTGGTGTGCATCTGCTGGCCACGCTGGGCGATGTCGCCCATGTCGGCGGCGGAAAGTTGTTCCAGATGAATGTTCGCGCCGCTGCCGATGCCGGTACTGAAAGCGAACAGCAGGCCAATCAGCAGGGCGATGGTGGTCAGCACTTCAAAGTAGATGACCGACTTGAGACCGATGCGCCCGACCTTCTTCAGATCGCCCGCACCGCTGATGCCGCTGACCACCACGCAGAACACGATCAGGCCAATGAGCATCTTGATCAGTTTGATAAAACCGTCGCCCAGCGGTTTGAGCTGTGCGGAGTATTCGGGAAGGGTCAGCCCACAGATGATGCCGAGCACCAGTCCGAGAACCACTTGGAGGAAGATTGAACGCGAGCACCATCTGAGCATGGGAGGAATCCTGGTCGGTGTCCTGGCTGCCGTGCGCTTGAACGCATCTGATTCAGGACTTAATTATTGTGGTCTTACCGGTATGTCCAGTGCAGGCGCAGTCTACGCTCGGTTTTTTCCAGATGACAAGTAAAAAGAGTGAAATCGGCATGACCGGTCTGACCAGTGGCCAACACCGCCTAGGAGCTGCCGAAGGCTGCGATCTTTTGATCTTTCTACAGGCGAAAAAACCGGCCATCACTGACCGGTTTTTTTACAGCTGCGATTTAGCGGTGCAATTAAGCGCCGTATACCGGCAGTTTCTTGCAGATGGTCTTGACCTTCTCACGAACGGCGTCGATCACCGCTTCGTTGTTCAGGTCAGCCAGGATGTCGCAGATCCAGCCGGCCAGCTCTTTGCACTCTGCTTCCTTGAAGCCGCGAGTGGTCACAGCCGGAGTACCGAAACGCAGACCGGAGGTCACGAACGGGGAGCGTGGATCGTTTGGCACGGAGTTCTTGTTCACGGTGATGAAAGCCTTGCCCAGAGCGGCATCGGCGTCTTTACCGGAGATTTCCTGCTTGATCAGCGACAGCAGGAACAGGTGGTTTTCAGTACCGCCCGAGACCACGTCGAAACCGCGCTCGATGAACACGCCGGCCATGGCCTTGGCGTTCTTCACCACTTGTTGCTGGTAGGTCTTGAACTCAGGCTGCAGTGCTTCTTTGAAGCAGATCGCTTTAGCGGCGATCACGTGCTCCAGCGGGCCACCCTGGGCGCCCGGGAATACCGCGGAGTTCAGCTTTTTCTCGATGTCGGCGTTGGCGCGAGCCAGGATCAGGCCGCCACGTGGACCGCGCAGGGTCTTGTGCGTGGTGGTGGTCACGACGTCAGCGAAAGGCACCGGGTTCGGATAGACGCCAGCGGCGACCAGACCGGCCACGTGGGCCATGTCGACGAACAGGTAGGCGCCAACCTTGTCAGCGATTTCGCGGAAACGTGGGAAATCCAGAATCTGCGAGTAAGCAGAGAAACCGGCCACGATCATTTTTGGCTTGTGCTCAACAGCCAGGCGCTCGACTTCGTCGTAGTCGATCAGGCCGTTGGCATCGATACCGTACTGAATGGCGTTGTACAGCTTGCCGGAGGACGAAACGCTAGCACCGTGGGTTAGGTGACCGCCGTGGGCCAGGCTCATGCCCAGGATGGTGTCGCCGGCTTGCAGCAGGGCCAGGTAAACGGCGCTGTTGGCTTGGGAGCCAGCGTGCGGCTGAACGTTGGCGTAATCAGCGCCGAACAGTTCTTTTGCACGGTCGATGGCCAGTTGCTCAACCACGTCGACGAACTCGCAACCACCGTAGTAGCGCTTGCCTGGGTAGCCTTCGGCGTACTTGTTGGTCAGTACCGAGCCTTGAGCTTCCATCACCGCAGGGCTGGTGTAGTTTTCCGAAGCGATCAGCTCAATATGTTCTTCCTGGCGCTGAGCTTCTTGCTCCATGGCGGCAAAGAGATCGGCGTCGTACTTGGCAATAGTCAAATCACGGCTGAACATGGCGGTCCTCAAGGATCGGGGCAGAAAAGGGGGCATTCTAACCCATCAGGTTTTAGATGGCATATGAAAGGACATCATGTCGCAGACAAGTGGCGTTCATGACGGGATCAGCGGTGATTGTGCTGGCCTGTGGCGAGGGAGCTTGCCCCCGTTGGGTCGCGAAGCGGCCCCGGCATTTCCCCGGTCAAACTGTGCAAACAGGTTTTGCGACTGCTTCGCAGCCGAACGGGGGCAAGTCCCCTCGCCACAACGGCCCTCAATCAATCGAACATGAACAGCGCATCATTGCTGAACTGCGCCTCAAACCGGCTCGCCGGCATCGGCCGCCCAAACAGATACCCTTGAACCTCATCGCACCCATGCTCGCGCAGGAAGTCGAGTTGCTCGTGGGTTTCCACGCCCTCGGCGATCACTGCCAGGTTCAGGCTGTGGGCCATGGCGATGATCGCCCGGGCAATCTGCGCATCCTGCTCGCCCGACGGCAGGCCGTCGACGAAGGTGCGGTCGATTTTCAGCACGTCGATCGGGAATTGCTTGAGGTAGTTGAGCGATGAATAACCGGTGCCGAAGTCATCGACCGCGATGCTCAAGCCAAGGTTTTTCAGCCCGGCGAGAATCTGCATCGCCTCGCTGACTTCGCGCATCAGGATACTTTCGGTCAGTTCCAGCTCCAGGCACGCCGGCGGCAGGCCGGTTTCCTTGAGGATGTTGGCGATCCGCGTGCCGAGCTGACCATCGGAGAACTGCCGTGCCGAGATGTTCACCGAGACTTTCGGTACTCGTACCTTGGCCTGATGCCAGGTCTTGAGCTGGCGACAGGCCTCGCTGATCACCCAGTCGCCGACATCCACCACCAGGCCAAGCTCTTCGAGCACTGGAATGAAATCCCCCGGCGGCACCAGCCCGCGACGCGGATGGCGCCAGCGCAGCAGGGCTTCGGCGCCGGTCAGGCGTTTGCCGTCGCCGCTGAACTGCGGCTGGTAATACAGCACGAATTCGTCCTGCTCCAGGGCATGACGCAGATCGCTTTCCAGTTCCAGGCGTTCGAGGGCGCTGGCGTTCATGTCCGCTTGATAGAACTGGAAGTTGTTCTTGCCGCGCTCCTTGGCGTGGTACATCGCGGTGTCGGCGTTCTTCATCAACTGACTGAGTTCGTTGCCGTCCTGCGGGCTCAGGGCAATACCGATACTGGCGGTGACGAAGAACTCGCGACCTTCCAGCACAAACGGTTTCACCAGGCTGGCGAGGATCTGTTCAGCCACATGAATGGCCCGGTTCAGCGCCACTTCACGGTTGATGCGCGGTTGCAGCAGCAAGGTGAACTCATCACCGCCCATTCGCGCCACGAGTGTCGTCATCGTCGACGCACCGAGCAGGCGCGTGGCCATCTCCTTGAGCATGCGGTCGCCGGCGTGCGTGGCCGAGGCTGTCGTTGATCGACCTTGAAGCGGTCGAGGTCGATGAACATCAGCACCACCCACGACTTCTGCCGCTCGGCCGATTGCAGCGCGGTGTGCAGGCGATCCTGGAACAGCGTGCGGTTGGGCAGGTGGGTCAGGGCGTCGTAATAGGCCAGGCGATGAATCCGCTGTTCGCTGGCCTTGCGCTCGCTGATGTCGCTGAAGAAGCACACGTAGCTGGCCAGGTCGCCTTCGTCGTCGAGCACCGCCGTAATGCCTACCCACGCCGGGTAATGTTCGCCATTGCGGCGTTTGAGCCAGACTTCGCCTTCCCAGGTGCTGTGCTGATGCAGTTGCTTGAGCACATAACGCAGGTGGGCTTCTTGTTGATCGTCGACGGTCAACATGTTCGGCAACTGGTCGAGGACCTGCGACACCGCATAACCGCTGACGCGACTGAACGCCTCGTTGGCCTGGACGATGTAACCGGCCGGGTCGGTGATCAGGATCGCCGAGGTCGAATGTTCGAATACCGTGGCCGCCATGCGCAGGTCTTTCTCGGCACGACGCTGCTGGCTGATGTCACGACCGACCCCGAGCACACCTTCGAACGCACCGTGTTCATCCCAGACCAGCACCAATCGCAGCTCGATCGGGATCTTGCGCCCGTCGGCCCGCAGGCAGTCGAACAGGAACAACTGGGTCTTCACCTGACTGCGCAACAACGTCAGTTGATCAGGTTTATCCAGGGCTTTGCTGACCCGGTCCATCAGGCTATAGATGCCGGTCAGTTGTTGCGGGTTGGCGATGGTCGATTGCCAGCCGTTCTGGAAAATCCAGTCGACGTCATAGCCGAGCACCGCTTGCACCGACGGGCTGACGTAATTGAGCGACAGCTTGTTGTCGGTGGAGAAAATCACATCACTGATGCTTTCGGCGAGCATGCGGTAGCGCTGCTCGCTGTCGCGCAAGGATTCGCTGGCCTCGATCTGCTCGGTGATGTCCTTGGCCACGCCGATGATCCGCGTGACCTGATCGTTTCTATCCCGGGCGAGAGCTTGTTCGCGAATGTCGAAACGCCGCCAATTACCGTTGCGATGACGGAAGCGCAGTTGGCATTGCAGCAACTGCGAGTAACCGGCGTGGCGCTGGGTCTGGCGTGATCGGTGGTAATAATCGGCATCTTCGGGGTGCAGGAGGATTTCCCAGAAGTACTCACCCATCTGGTGCAGTTCGGTCCGGTTGTAGCCCAGCGTCTGACCCAGGTGGTGGTTACTGAAGATCATCCGCTGGCTGATCACGTCCTGCACGTACAGGTGATCCGGTACGGTGCGCACGACATCGGACCAGAAGCCTTCACGCTCCAGCAGCGAGAGCTCGACGAGCTTGCGACTGGTGATGTCATTGATGCTCAGAATCACTGCTTTGTAGTCGTGCTGCTCTTCCGGCAGGCGCAGAACCAGCCACAAGTGCTGGTCGCGGCCGTTGGTGTCCTGGAGTTTGATTTCCAGTTCGAGTTGTTTCTGCTGGTTGTGTACCGCCTCGATCACTTGGTTACCGATAGCGGTGCAGTCCTGCGGACAACCATCGATCAGCAGTTTCCAGGCCTGCTCGCAAGAATTGACATTAAGCAGTTGCAGAGCGACCTGGTTGACCTCGGTGATGCGCAACTCTTGTAGCAGTTGCTGGCGCTGTTCCGGGACGTCGAGCCAGGTCTTCAGTTGTTCGCTGCTGCTGATTTGGGTCTTGTCGAAAAAGTTTTTCAGCCCGGACAGATCGAGCACGCAAAGCGCCACGCCGGTGCCATCGAAAATATCCTGATAGCGCCGGCGCCCCTCATGCAGCTGACGCTGACGACGACGCATGCTCAACAGCGCGATAAACGGTAGCAGTGAGAAAGCCAGGCCCAGCAGGCATTTACCGATGAACGCCGGCAGCAGTTGTTCGAGCACCTGTTGGCGGTCGAACAACCCGCGCAGTTGCCAGTCACTGCTGCTCAGCGGCACGGCTAGCACGCTGTTGGCCAGATCATCGTCGCTCAGTGCGCCCGGTTTGGCGGAGGGCAGCGCTTCGTCGCGACTGATGATTTGATGATTGATGCGGTTCTCTACCAGCCATAGCGGCCGGATGCCGGCTTCGCCCTGTTTGGTCAGCGAGGAGAAAAACGTCGGCGTCAGGCGCAAGGCCCAATAACCGCGACTGCTGCCGCTGGCTTGATGCAGCAGCAAGTGCACCACCGAGCCATCGTCAGCGTTGCTGAAATAGTGGGCTTGCGAACGGCTGCGGCGTACCAGATCGCTGAGGTAATCGGCGTCCTGGCTGTCGGTGGCGCTGTCGCTGAGAATTTTGCCGGACGGGCTCAGTAGCGCCAGACTGCGCAGGTCGGGTAGCGATTGCTGCACTTTGCGCAGCAATGCCTGCTGTTCGTCGGCTGATTGCGGTTGCTCGATGATCGGTAGCAGATTGAGCGCGATCTGCGCGTTCAGCGCCATGTTCAGGCTGACTTGGGAGGCGAGGTCGGCGGTGTAGTCGATGGTGTACTGGCGCTGGTTTTTCTGGGTTTGCGTAAGCTGATCCAGCAACTGCCAGAGCAGCAGCGCGAGCAGCAACAGCACGAGTGTCGCCAGCGCGCCCTTCAGGGTTCCGCGCAGGGGGAGCCGAGCGCGGCAGCCGGTGCACGGGTAGAAAGAGGCGGCGTGACATTAGACAAACTGAAATCCTGCGGTTTGGCTGGATTGGCGCGACGTGCACTATAAGCCGGACGCCCGGAGGGCGGCTAGCATGCCTTGTGTTGTGGCTAAGTGCCAGCCCCTCGCGGCTGGACTGCCTTTCATCATTCAGGTAGCTTTGCCGGTTACGCGGGAGCGTTCCAGCTCCTAGACTCAGGCTTTTTCAGCGCGCACGCCTCGATACCCATCTGGCGGACGACGCGCACAGCCTGGCCCGGGCATCGCCTGCGCTCTGATCATTCATCTGTCACTGACCCAAGGTTCTCCATGGCTCAATACGTCTTCACCATGCATCGGCTGGGCAAAGTTGTTCCGCCGAAGCGGGAAATCCTGAAAAACATTTCGCTGTCGTTCTTCCCCGGCGCCAAAATCGGCGTACTCGGCCTCAACGGTTCGGGTAAGTCCACGCTGTTGAAAATCATGGCCGGCGTTGATACCGAATTCGAGGGCGAAGCCCGTCCAATGCCGGACCTGAACATCGGCTACCTGCCGCAAGAGCCGATCCTGGATCCGACCAAGACCGTGCGTGAAGTGGTCGAGGAAGCGGTCAGCGTAATCAAGAACGCTCAGGCGCGCCTGGACGAGGTCTACGCGGCTTACGCTGAAGAAGATGCCGACTTCGACAAACTGGCCGCCGAACAGGCCAAGCTCGAAGCCATCCTGCAAGCCAGCGACGGTCACAACCTGGATCGCCAACTGGAAGTCGCCGCCGATGCGCTGCGTCTGCCGGCATGGGATGCCAAGGTCGAATTCCTGTCCGGTGGTGAAAAGCGTCGTGTGGCCCTGTGCCGCCTTCTGCTGTCTGCCCCTGACATGCTGCTACTCGACGAACCAACCAACCACTTGGACGCCGATTCCGTCGCCTGGTTGGAGCACTTCCTGCACGACTTCCCGGGCACCGTGGTAGCGATCACGCACGACCGTTACTTCCTGGACAACGTCGCAGGCTGGATTCTCGAACTCGACCGCGGCGCCGGTATCCCGTACGAGGGCAACTATTCGGGTTGGCTTGAAGCCAAGTCCAATCGTCTGGCTGCCGAATCCAAGCAGCAGTCGGCCCACGAAAAAGCCATGAAGGAAGAACTGGAGTGGGTGCGCCAAGGCGCCAAGGCCCGCCAGTCCAAATCCAAGGCTCGTCTGCAACGCTTCGAAGAAATGCAATCGCAGGAATTCCAGAAGCGCAGCGAAACCAACGAGATCTACATTCCGGCCGGTCCGCGCCTGGGTGACAAGGTCATCGAGTTCAAGAACGTCAGCAAGGGCTACGGCGATCGCGTGTTGATCGACAACCTGTCGTTCTCCATGCCTAAAGGCGCCATCGTTGGCGTGATCGGCGGTAACGGTGCTGGTAAGTCGACCCTGTTCCGCATGCTGATGGGCAAGGAAACGCCGGATTCGGGCACCATCGAAGTCGGCGAAACCGTGCAACTGGCCTGCGTCGATCAGAGCCGCGAAGACCTGGACGGCAGCAAGACTGTGTTCCAGCAAATCTCCGACGGTTCCGACCAGATACGCATCGGCAACTACGAGATTCCGTCGCGTACCTACGTCGGTCGCTTCAACTTCAAGGGCGGCGATCAGCAGAAGTTCGTCAAGGACCTGTCCGGTGGTGAGCGCGGTCGCTTGCACCTGGCCCTGACCCTGAAAGAGGGCGGCAACGTCCTGCTGCTCGACGAACCGTCCAACGACCTCGACGTTGAAACCCTGCGTTCCCTGGAAGAAGCCCTGCTGGACTTCCCGGGCGCCGCCATTGTGATCTCTCACGATCGGTGGTTCCTTGACCGCGTCGCGACTCACATCCTGGCGTACGAAGACGACTCGCAAGCCATCTTCTTCGAAGGTAACTACACCGAGTACGAAGCTGATCGTAAGAAGCGCCTCGGCGAAGCGGCTGCCCAGCCGCACCGTGTACGGCACAAGAAACTGGCCTGATATCGGGTTGGTTGCATGAAAA
Organism: Pseudomonas sp. 10S4; assembly: GCF_034344865.1. NCBI lineage: Bacteria > Pseudomonadati > Pseudomonadota > Gammaproteobacteria > Pseudomonadales > Pseudomonadaceae > Pseudomonas > Pseudomonas sp. 10S4. Next base: position 814,383 of record NZ_CP133774.1, on the reverse strand, counting down.
AAACGGAGCCTTCAGGGGCTCCGTTTTTTTATGGTTTTTCAGTAAGACCGAGGTGCGGCCTTCGCGAGCAAGCCCGCTCCCACATTGGTTTTGTGAACGCCACAAATCTAATGGGAGCGAGCCTGCTCGCGATGGCGTCCTCACAATCAACCGACTTCTATGCCCAATACCTCAATCAACAAATCCCCCGCCGGCCGCTTCCACAAGACCTCATCGCCAATTTGCGCACCCAACAACGCCCGCCCCAACGGCGATCCCCAATTGATCAGTCCGCTGCCAGCATCTGCCTGATCCTCGCCCACCAACTGCACACGCTGCTCGTTGCCTTGTTCATCAGCAAACGTCACCCAAGCGCCAATCTGCACTTTGTCGGTGGAGGAGGCCGCAACGACAACCTGGGCGCTTTGCAGGCGTTGATTAAAATACCGCCAGTCACGCTCAAGGTCGGCCTGGCGCTGTTTATCGGCCAGTTCGCCCTTTGCACTCTGTTCATCGAGCAGGTTTTGTACCTCGGCGAGTTTCACCTGAAGCAGGGCCAGCCCTGCCGGGGTGACGTAATTGGGCTGCGCGCTGACCTGGCGTTCCACTGGCTGGTCGGCTTGCGCGGCGGCGTTATCTTCATTGACGAAGGCACGGCTCATGGTTTTCTCCCGTTATAGGGTTTGGGCCATGCTCGCAGGGTTTTAGTTTCGACGAATGTCTGCCAACGACCTATTGCGAGCGAAAGGCTCGCGCGGCGTCCTGATCTTTCTGCTGCTGCCAGGCTCTTTCGCGCTCATCCCAATAGTGGCTGCGGTAGTCCTCGCGATCCTTGTTTTCCAGCATCGCCTGGCACTGGCGGAAGCCATCGCTCCAGCCGTCGGCGTACTGCTTGTCCTTGAGGTAGCGCGGCACGTTTTTACGGAATTCACCGGTCATCGCCCCGCCAGCCTGACGGCCACTGACGCAACCGTCATCGAAGCCATCGGCGAATGCCGGCGGGTAACCCTTGGCGATCAGATCTTCATGAGTCGACTGGCAACCCGCGCACAACAGCAACACCCCAAGCACACCTACACAACGCCACATTTCAGACTCCCGGCCTTTCGACGGCCTATACAGAGAAGTCTAGAAGTCGATTCGTCAGACGTTTGTGAAAGGGCTGTGATTAATCCGTTGGCGTCGCCGCCAGGCGGGCATGTTCGGACAGCTCCTGTTCGATGAACGCGGCGATCATGGCGCGGTAGACCTGTTCGGTGACTTCGGGATTCGCGCCTGTGGCTTCGGCCAATGCCCGAACCTTGACGATGACCTGCTCGACCCTGGCGGGTGCTTTTACCGCGTCGCTGTCTTTCTTGAAGCGAGCGGCTTGCGCCACGTAGGCGCCGCGCTCGGCCAGTAGCGTGACGATCTGGCCATCCAGCCGATCAATGTTTTGGCGAACGTCTTCGAGGGAATTGCAGGTAACAGCCATGTTGGTTGAGCTCCATATGGGAATGTTCAGAATCAAAAGATCGCAGCCTTCGGCAGCTCCTACAGGTGTACGCGATCAAATGTAGGCGCTGCCGAAGGCTGCGATCTTTTGATCTAGTAGTGATACCACTTCACCTCAAGCATCACTTCATTTTCGGGCGAGGCGAGGTGGCTGAATTCGCGCTGGGCGCTCAGGCGCAGACCCAGGTTGCGCGACAATTCCCACTGCTGATTCAGACTCAGGCTACGGCGCACTTCGCCGTTGGTGAAGAAATCACCCTTGGTTTCCAGGCTGAAATTACCCAGCGGGTTCTTCCACAACACGCCGCTGTTGAAGCCGGCCGCCGGGGCGACAAACCCGGCGAAGTCGTTGTTGTGTTCGATGCGCACGGTGCCCAGCGCAAAACCGAGCACGTCTTGACCCAGTTGCCAGGTGCCGCCGGCGCCGCCATTGACGTGGCTGACCAGGGTTTCATCGTCATGTTTGCCCGGCACGCGTTCCAGGCCGCCAGTGACCTGCCACGACAGCGGCTGCAACAGCTCGTTGCGCGGCGTCAGTGAGCGAATAGTCGCCAGATCCAGTTGCTGCAATTGCCAGTGATTGCCTTCGTACTGGCGCAGTTTCATTTGCAGGATTTCAATTTGCGCGCCCAGCGGAAAGCTCTCGGCGTTGTCGTTGAGGTCGTGATAGGCCATGCGCAAACCGTATTCGCCGAACGCCTTGTCGCCCCGGTGTGGCCGAGGCCCGCCTGCCAGGTGCGGGACTCATGGCCGTCCTCGGGCAGGCCGGGGCGGGGGATGTCCAGTTCCGGTGCCGGGTTCTGGTTGATCGCCCGCAGCAGTTCGAAACTGCGCTGCGAGCGTTCAGGGTCGCGCTCCTGGCCGTTGGCGCGGTAGCGTTCCAAGCGGTAAGCCGCATCGATGATCAGCGCTTGGCGTTCGCGCGGTTGAGCCTTGAATGCGGGTGCCTGCAATTGCTTCTGATCGGCGCTGACTTTTAGCACCCATTGCTGTTCTTCAGGATTCAACGGCTCGGCGCGGCTCAGCAATTCTCTTTCGCGTGACGGACGATATTGAATGGACTCCACCAAACCGGCTTCTTTCACCGCTTTGACGGTATCGGTCGGGATTGCAGTCAGTGGGAATTGTTCGGTCAACCGCAAGCTCGGCCGCGCCACTTGCAACAGTTCCAGCAGGCGATAGGAGCAGTTTTCGTCGAAGAAGAAATAGTCGAACTGGATCTGCTTCAGCTCCCAGACGTGCTCGACCATGCGCTCGGTTTCTTCCTGGGTCAGGTTCAGCCGGTATTCCCACAGGTCGCGGTTCTCCAGGCTGCGGTATTCCGAGAGTTTTTCCTGATAAGGCACCAGCGCAAACAAACCGGGATAGCCGCCCATCAAGCCCTTCCAGGCATAGAGGATGCTGTTGTCCGAACCTTCGATGTAGGCGCCGAAGTTGATCGCGTAACTGAGCAGGGCGGTGTGGTCGCTTTGCACGTCAGCCTGGTCGATGCGCAGCAAGGTGTGGCCAAACATCGAGGACGGACTGTTGAGGTAAGCCGCCGGGAAAATCATCACCGTGCTATGGGGCGCGACGTCCTTGAACCATTGCTTGAATTCAGTGCAGTCCAGCGTCGGTAGGTCAGTCAGGTTGAGCTGTGCCTTGAGCCAGCGAGTCCGGGCCGGGTAGACGCATTGGGCGTGCTTTTCACCGGCAGTGGCCGGGGCGTAGAGCGCCTGGACCGTCGCCGCCAGTTCGCGGTCCGGGTGTTCGTTACCGTCGGGGGCGAGGAAGAACTTCTTGTCGCTGACATAGCTGCGCCAGCCACCGAGCTTGGCGGTTTCGTAATGGCCCAGGGAAATCCAGAAAGGGTCATTGGCCAGTTGCTGCAAACGTTGATCGTCGATGTGTGGCGCGGCGGACAGCGGGGCGCAGACACAGAGCGCCAGCCAGGCAAGGCGTTTGAGCATAGTGGGCAACTTAAGTCGAAAGAAACAAAGACCCAAAGAGGGCTAGGTCCAAAAACAAAAGCCGCTCCCCGAAAGGAGCGGTCGGGTCGAGCTTAAGCTTGAGTCGCGTACTTGGCCAGACGCGGATCGTTCTTCAGAACGGCCAGGGTGTTGGTATGCACGTCGTCAGCGGTCACGTCAGCCTTGCTGAAGATTTGCTGGAAATGCTCGTGAGTCACGGCGGCGAAGTGCGCACGGTCTTCCGGCGCCACGCCCAGTACCACGGCATAAGTGGTCAGCGCTTCGCCCTGACCTTTAGCCATGTCTTCGGACAGCTCGTTCATCATGCCATTCATGGCAAACCAGGATTTGCCGCCATAGGTCAGCGACGCATTGGTGGCGCAACCGTTGGTACCGGACGTCATACCGAACGTCGCGTTACCGGAGGTGCCGTTGGTGGTGGATGCCAGGAAATGCGCCGGGGTGCCACGCTGCCCTTCGAACAGCATGTTGCCCCAACCGCAATCCGGGCCGCCTGGCGCCTGAGCCATGGCGTTGAGGGATACGACGGTGAAGAGAGTACCGAGAAGAATCCGTTTCATAGCTGAGTTCTCTTTGTGTGCATACCAATGGACAAGGGGTTCTGGCGTCATCTCGACGTCAGTGGGCCGGTTATTTAGTTCCAGCCGCGCAGTTTGGAGTTTAGGCACGATCCAGGGGTTCCGTGATTTTTTGCAAATCATTCCCCGCGAACATTGATTTGCGCCCGCCCCGCTTGGGAATGGCGAGTTGTCTATGCTTTGGCTTGAGGCGCGCCTTGCCAGTCGGGTATGGCAGCGCCAGAATGCCGCTATCTGCCCCGCCTGATGTAAGGAAGCCCGATGCCTGATCCTGTTGCTGCCAGCTTGCGTCTAGCGCCCGAAGCGCTGACCCGTCCGTTTTCCGCTGAACAGTTCAGCTTCTCTACCACCAATGATCTGGAGCCCTTCCGCGGTGTACTCGGCCAGGAACGTGCGGTCGAAGCCTTGCAGTTCGGTGTGGCCATGCCACGCCCCGGTTACAACGTATTCGTCATGGGCGAGCCCGGTACTGGCCGGTTCTCGTTCGTCAAACGCTACCTGAAGGCCGAAGGCAAGCGCCTGCAGACTCCGGCGGACTGGGTCTACGTCAATAATTTCGATGAGCCGCGCGAACCCCGCGCCCTGGAATTGCCATCGGGTACTGCCGGTGCTTTCATCGGTGATATCAACGGCTTGATCGACAACCTGCTGGCGACCTTTCCGGCGGTCTTCGAGCACCCGTCTTACCAGCAGAAGAAAAGCGCGATCGACCGCGCTTTCAACCAGCGCTACGACCGTGCCCTGGACGTGATCGAGCGCCTGGCGCTGGAGAAGGAAGTCGCGCTTTACCGCGACAGCACCAACATCGCTTTCACCCCGATGAGCGAAGGCAAGGCACTGGATGAAGCCGAATTCGCCCAGTTGCCGGAAGTCGATCGCGAGCGTTTCCACGTCGATATTTCGTGGCTGGAAGAGCGCCTCAATGAAGAGCTCGCCAGCCTGCCGCAATGGAAGCGCGAGTCGAGCAATCAACTGCGCCAGCTCAACGAAGAAACCATCACCCTGGCCTTGCAGCCTATGCTGTCGCCGTTGTCGGAGAAATACGCCGAGAACGCCGCGGTGTGCGGTTACCTGCAAGCCATGCAGGTTTACCTGCTGAAAACCGTGGTCGAGCAACTGGTGGACGACAGCAAGACTGATGCCGTCGCCCGAAAACTGCTGGAAGAGCAATACGCCCCGAGCCTGGTGGTTGGTCATTCCTCCAGCGGCGGCGCACCGGTGGTGTTCGAACCGCATCCTACCTACGAAAACCTGTTCGGCCGTATCGAATACAGCACCGATCAAGGCGCGCTCTACACCACCTATCGCCAGTTGCGCCCGGGTGCCTTGCATCGCGCCAATGGCGGTTTCCTGATTCTTGAAGCGGAAAAAATGCTCAGCGAGCCGTTCGTGTGGGATGCGCTCAAGCGCGCCCTGCAATCGCGCAAGCTGAAAATGGAATCGCCGCTGGGTGAGCTGGGTCGCCTGGCCACCGTGACCCTGACCCCGCAACACATTCCGTTGCAGGTCAAAGTCATCATCATCGGCGCCCGGCAGCTCTACTACACGCTGCAGGACCTCGATCCGGACTTCCAGGAGATGTTCCGCGTCCTGGTGGACTTCGACGAAGACATCCCGATGGTCGATGAGAGCCTGGAGCAGTTTGCCCAGTTGCTGAAAACCCGTACCTCCGAAGAAGGCATGGCGCCGTTAACCGCGGATGCGGTGGCGCGTCTGGCGACCTACAGCGCTCGCCTGGCGGAACACCAGGGGCGTTTGTCGGCGCGTATCGGCGATCTGTTCCAACTGGTCAGCGAGGCGGATTTCATCCGTGACCTGGCGGGTGACGACATGACCGACGCCGGTCATATCGAACGTGCGCTCAAGGCCAAGGCGACCCGCACCGGGCGCGTCTCGGCGCGGATTCTCGACGACATGCTGGCGGGGATCATCCTGATCGACACCACTGGCGCGGCGGTTGGCAAGTGCAACGGGCTGACAGTGCTGGAGGTCGGTGATTCGGCGTTCGGTGTGCCGGCGCGGATTTCTGCCACGGTGTATCCCGGGGGCAGCGGCATTGTCGACATCGAGCGCGAGGTCAACCTTGGCCAGCCGATTCACTCCAAGGGTGTGATGATTCTGACCGGGTATCTGGGCAGTCGTTACGCCCAGGAATTCCCGCTGGCGATTTCTGCGAGCATCGCGCTGGAGCAATCCTACGGCTACGTCGATGGCGACAGTGCGTCGCTGGGCGAGGCGTGCACGCTGATCTCGGCTTTGTCGAAAACCCCGCTCAAACAGTGCTTTGCCATCACCGGTTCGATTAACCAGTTCGGTGAAGTTCAGGCGGTCGGCGGGGTCAACGAGAAGATCGAAGGCTTCTTCCGCCTCTGCGAAGCTCGCGGGCTGACGGGTGAGCAAGGGGCGATCATTCCGCAGGCCAACGTGGCGACGCTGATGCTCGACGAGAAAGTGCTGTCGGCGGTGCGGGCGGGGCAGTTCCATGTCTACGCCGTGCGTCAGGCTGACGAGGCGCTGAGCCTGTTGGTGGGCGAGCCGGCCGGCGCGCCGGATGCCGATGGCCAGTTCCCTGAAGGCAGCGTCAACGCGCGGGTGGTGGAGCGCTTGCGGGTGATCGCGGAAATGATCAGCGAGGAAGACCTCAAAGAGGCCGAGAAGGAAATCGCGCTGGAGGCGTTGGCCGAAACAAAACCAGCGTGACCCTCCAGGACCGTTCCCACTCGCGTGGGAACGATCTCGACATAGATCCCCTGTAGGTGCGAGGCTTGCCCGCGAAGGCCGCGACGCGGTTTACCTGAATGACCGCGTTATCGTTCTTCGCGGGCAAGCCTCGCTCCTACGGTGGGTTGGTGATTTGCCGAAGAAGTGCCATCAGTCTGGCGTCAATATTCACACAATGACCATTCGGCGCCTTCTGGTTTCGCTTTGCTTGCAAAGCGAACTTTTCCTCTATTCTCAGCTCAAGGATAAGGACAGTAATCACTGGATCGAAACAGCCTTCCCATGGGGGCTGAATACCGGATCTACCGAGGGTCGCCGCCATGTCGCGCAACCTCTGCCTCACCCGTCAATGCCTGGGTCTTGTGACCCGTATCGAGTGCGCCATCCGCCCATTGGCGGGAGATACGGGTATGTGGACCTTACTCTTCGCCGCCGGAATGGCCGGCGAACAGCCATCAGCCATCAAGGCCCAAGGCCCGTTCCATGGCCCATTTGTGGCTGAATCCATCCTCGACACCATCGTTGAAAGCCTGACGCTACATGGCTACGAGCTGGCCGATGACCCACAAATCTGGTGCCTGCACCTGCAAGCCCAGTTGCGGGAAATCAACGGCGGCCGTTGTCGCAGCCTGGGCGGCTTCGACCATTGAGTGCGGTTATTGGGCAGGGTTGGGCGTCTCGGTCTTGTCCAGTTTGACCTCGAAACCATATTCCACGGTGGTGAGGTTGGTGCGCTGGTAGCTTTCCAGCCGAGTGGGCTGGCCATAGAAGTAATGCACGCCGAATAGCGCGGGGCCTTCTGCGCTCGCGTCATGACTGACCGAAAGAATCTCCTTCAGATAGTTACCGCTGTCGTCCTTGGCGAAAAAGCGCCAGTCCTGCGCGGGGAAAACCTTCAGATCGACCACCAACGCGTTGCCTTTGAGCTCCAGGCCCTTGGGCAGTTGGTGTGCGTCGAGGGTTTTCTGTTCGACCGTGGCCAGGAACAGCGGCATGGAGCCCACTGCGAAGGCCGGGGTTTCCGGAAACAGGTTCAGGTCGTAGGTGATCGTGCCGCGCAACGGGTCAACCTGGTAAGCCTCTGGCGGCAGTTCGATCGGTTCATCGCGCTTGCCGTTATCGCCCGCGGTAAAGAACGTGACCGGGCTGTCACCTGGGCTGAAGGAGGTGCCGAGCAATTCGTCATTGAAGGTGCGGATGTGCTCGAACTCAATACGCGCAGCACTTGAATCATCCACCGACTGAGTGATGCTGACGTTCTTCTGCAGTTGTTCCTCGGTCAGCGCCGCGCCCTTGAGCCAGGTCGCAGCCTGATCGTCATACACCACTACCGGTACGGACAGTGGCTGGATGGTTTTCTCCGTGGTGTTCGGGTCAAACCTGAGGACAGGCAGTTGCAGGTCCCTGCGGGTTACCGTGGCGGCCGAGAAGTCGAGCACGCTGACCTCCAGCGTGTCGACGTTACCGTTGAAGTAAACCCGGGTGTAATGATGGGTTTGTTGTTGTTCGAAGGCTTGCTGTTCATCCTTGAGCTGTTTTTCGAACGTGTCGCTCCAGACCGTTTGCGCCTGCATCTCCCCCAGCTGTTTTTCGTAGAACGCTATTTGCGCGGCGCTTTCGTTGATCGATCCCGAGTGGGTCAGAAAGCCTCCGGTCGTATCCTTGGCCTGGACGATCAGCGGGTTGAGCGGGGTTTCGCGGACTTCCGGTATCAGCGGCGCGGAGTTGCTCACTTCAAGCTCTGCCACGTTTTTGTCGAGGCTGAGCAACGTCACGCTGATGTTGTCGTCGACGTGGGCCTTGCCCAGATCCTTTTTCGTCAGTGCTACCGTGTACACCCGGTGAGGGGCGATCACTTCAGCTTTGCCTTTGAGCATCAACGGTTGCGGTTGTTTTTTGTTGTCGACCTCCAGACCTTCGATGAAAGGGTAGGTCACCGTCAGATCGTCCGGATTATCGACGTTGGAACTCGAGGGGCTGAGCTGAATGCCCGGATCGGTTTCCGACCATTCGGGCTGGAAAGGGATCACTTTTTTGTTGCTAAGGGTTACTGACTGCCATTCCAGTCCGTGGGGGAAAGGGAACTGCGCAGGCATGGTGAAGCTGAAAGGGAACACTGGCGACAGATCGGTCAGGTAATCGGAGCTTGAGGTTTTACGCAGCACAAACAGGCCATTGAGGTAGGTATCGACCAGCGCCTGAGGGGTTGGGTAGTGTTTGAGCAGGAGCATGGCGTCATCGCCATACTCGGTCTCAATCGGTTTGGCCTTGAGCTTCAGTTCTGCACGTTCAAGCAACAGCAGCGAGCCGCCGAGGTCAGCGAGGGCGTCCTTGAGCTTCTGATCCGCAATGGCATCCAGGGATTTCTCGAATTGCGCGGTCCTTTCTTCGAGGCTGACGGTCTTTTTTCATCGGCGGGTGAGCAGCCGTTGAGCAGTAGCAGCACGCCAAAAACGGCACTCGTTAAAGGTAATCGCACATCCATTTCCTGTCTTCCTGTCCGGTATCGCTAATCTGTCATTGGTTTGGACACTAGCAGAAAAACTTCGTCATACACGCGCAGGTTGCGGATTTTTGGGCGGTTTCTGGGTGTAATGGGCGGCTGTTATACTCGCCGCCATTTACCAGCCCTTGTGTGAGATTCAATGGAACGCTTTATCGAAAATGCAATGTACGCCTCCCGCTGGCTGCTGGCGCCGATCTACTTCGGTTTGTCCCTGGGCTTGTTGGCGCTGGCGTTGAAGTTTTTCCAGGAAGTCTTCCATGTCATCCCCAACGTCTTCTCGATGGCGGAATCGGACTTGATCCTGGTGCTGCTGTCGTTGATCGACATGGCGCTGGTGGGCGGCTTGCTGGTGATGGTGATGATCTCCGGCTATGAGAACTTCGTGTCCGAACTGGACATTGACGAGGGCAAAGAGAAACTCAACTGGTTGGGCACCATGGATTCGTCTTCGCTGAAGATGAAAGTGGCCGCCTCGATCGTGGCGATTTCGTCGATCCACCTGTTGCGGATTTTCATGGACGCCAAGAACGTCGATCCCGAGCATCTGAAGTGGTACGTGATCATTCACATGACCTTCGTGGTGTCGGCGTTTGCGATGGGTTATCTGGATAAGCTGACCAAGCACTGATCTTGCCAGGAGCGCTCCCTGTGGCGAGGGAGCTTGCTCCCGTTGGGCTGCGAAGCGGCCCCGCTTTATCTCCAGTCTTTTCCCTCGCAGCATCGACGACTGCTGCGCAGCCGAGCGCGAGCAAGCTCGCTCGCCACAGGTTCTTCGTCAAACCAGACAAGCGGTTTCGTTTGTGCTTGTACTTTGATGCGCCGAAGCCTATCCCTGTAAGTATCTTGGTCCGCCACTGTTTGAGGTGCGCTCATGAACTTGCAAGAATTGAATGCCTACGCGATCGCCGGGAAGGTCGATGAGCTGAACCTGATCTCACTGGAAGGCGGGATCTACCTGCTGGAGGCGCGCATGCATGGCGCGGCGTATCCGCTGAGTGATGCCCGCGGCCAGATGTTTCACCTGCGTTCGGTCGAGCATGCCCGCGAAGTGCTCCACGCCTGTCCCGCCGTACAGTTCAACCTTGTGCACACTTCGGTTCACGACGAAATGTGCGGGCTCGGCGAAAGTGTGCAGGAAAGCCTGAAGGTGCCGATCGCCTTTCGTAGTACATGGCAGCACTGACGCCCTCATCAATGCCACGGCATCTGTGCTAGTCTGCTCGCCCTTTTGGTTCCGGGCGCTCCGGGATGCGCTGTGCACGCACGGCACGTTCCAGGGCTGTCCGCACAGCGGAGCAGTGTCATGTCCGAAGTAAATCTGTCCACCGACGAAACTCGCGTCAGCTACGGTATCGGCCGTCAGTTGGGCGACCAACTGCGCGACAACCCGCCACCGGGCGTTAACCTGGATTCGATCCTGGCTGGCCTGACTGACGCGTTCGCCGGCAAGCCAAGCCGTGTGGGTCAGGAAGAAATGTCCGCCAGCTTCAAAGTGATCCGCGAGATCATGCAAGCCGAAGCGGCTGCCAAAGCTGAAGCCGCTGCTGGCGAAGGCCTGGCATTCCTGGCTGAAAACGCCAAGCGTGACGGCATCACCACTCTGGCTTCCGGCCTGCAATTCGAAGTACTGACTCAAGGTGAAGGCGCCAAGCCGACCCGTGAAGATCAAGTGCGCACTCACTACCACGGCACCCTGATCGACGGCACTGTGTTCGACAGCTCCTACGAGCGCGGCGAGCCTGCAGAATTCCCGGTTGGCGGCGTGATCGCTGGCTGGACCGAAGCCCTGCAACTGATGAACGCCGGTAGCAAATGGCGTCTGTACGTGCCGAGCGAACTGGCTTACGGCGCTCAAGGCGTTGGCAGCATTGCGCCGCACAGCGTACTGGTATTCGACGTCGAGCTGCTCGACGTTCTGTAAGACCGTGATCCTGTAGGAGCGAGGCTTGCCCGCGAAGGCATCAACCCGGTTTCAAGTTGGAACCGAGTTGCCTGGTTCGCGAGCAAGCTTCGCTCCTACAGGGTTTTTAGCGTTACTCATATTTCGAGCTTATGGTGCAGTTCATTGGTCGGGCGCAACGCCCGGGCATAGCAGAACAGAAACAGATTACGCACCAGTTCCTTGAGCACTACCGGCTCGCTGGAACTCAAGCCACTGACGTCCAGGTCACCCTGATCCTGCAACTCGTTCAAGGCTTCTTCTTCAAGTACCGCACAAACTTCCCCGGTTTCCCGATGCAGGATCCTGAGGTAAGGGTGTGGGCGGTCCAGCCAGGCATCGATCAAATAAGTCATGGGTCTCATCTCCATTGATTGGTTTCAATGAGAATAATTCTTATTCATAAAATAGCAAGGGCCTATTGGCGGCTTGTGTTTTTTTATGGGTAAAGATTGCGTAGGGTCAAAACGACTGGCGTTTGGCTACTGCGAGGGATTGCTGGACGAAGCGGGGGAGGGCGAAGCACCATCCCACGCCGGGCGCGGGATGGAAGACAGCAGAATCAGACTTTTCTGACGAACTCGGATTTGAGCTTCATCGGGCCGATGCCGTCGATCTTGCAGTCGATGTCGTGGTCGCCGACGCCGTCGACCAGGCGGATGTCCGCGCACCTTCGTGCCGACCTTCACCACGGTCGAGCTGCCCTTGACCTTGAGGTCTTTGATCACGGTGATGGTGTCGCCGTCTTGCAGGACATTGCCCACCGAATCCTTCTTCACGGTGTCATCGGACCCCACTTCAGCTTCGCCGCCGGCGGTCCATTCGTGGGCGCACTCCGGGCAGATCAGTTGTGCGCCGTCTTCGTAGGTGTATTCGGAATTGCATTTTGGGCAGGGTGGCAACGTGCTCACTAAGGCTCCTTGGTTTGAGGATCGCTAAAAGTCGCACATTGTATAGGGTTTCTATGGGGAGGGGGCTAACAGCAAAAGATCGCTGCCTTCGGCAGCTCCTGCATGGGAATGTGTACCCTGTAGGAGCTGCCGAAGGCTGCGATATTTTGATCTTGCTGTGGTTGCAATCAGTGCGTGCGGGCTACCGCAAACTCGCTCAACTCGACCAGCGCATCGCGATATTCGCTGGCCGGCAGGGCGTCGAGGCATTTGATTGCACGGGCCACGTAATCACGGGCCAGTTGCGCGGTGTATTCCAGCGAACCGGAAGCTTCAACGGCCCCGCGGATGCTTTCCAGGTCTTCGATGCCACCTTTCTGGATCGCCTGGCGTACCAGTGCAGCCTGCTCGGGTGTGCCTTCGCGCATGGTGTAGATCAGCGGCAGGGTCGGCTTGCCTTCGGCCAGATCGTCACCGACGTTCTTGCCCAGGGTTTCCGCATCACCTTTGTAATCCAGCAGGTCGTCGACCAATTGGAAGGCTACGCCCAGGTGATCACCGAAGGTGCGCAGCGCTTCGCTCTGTTCCGGGGTGGCTTCGCACAGGGCTGCTGCGCTGTGGGTCGAAGCTTCGAAGAGCATCGCGGTTTTGCCGCGGATGACTTCCATGTAGGTTTCTTCGGTGGTGCTGGCGTCACGGATCTTCGACAGCTGCAGCACTTCGCCTTCGGCGATGATCCGCGTGGCTTGCGAAAGGATCTTCATGACTTGCATGGAGCCCAGTTCGACCATCATTTCGAAGGAGCGCGAATACAGGAAGTCGCCGACCAGCACGCTTGGGGCGTTGCCCCACATGGCGTTGGCGGTCGAACGGCCACGGCGCATGCCGGACATGTCGACCACGTCGTCATGCAGCAGGGTGGCGGTGTGCAGGAACTCGATAGTGGCGGCCAGCAGGCGCAAGTCATCGCCTTCGCGACCCAGGGCCTTGCCACACAGCAACACTAGTAGAGGACGCAGGCGTTTACCGCCGGCCGAGGTAATGTAGTCGCCGATTTTCGATACCAGCGGCACTCGGGAAGTCAGCTGCTTCTTGATGATGCCGTCGACGGCGCTAAAATCGTCCGCCACCGCGCGGTAGAAAGCTTGGGGTTGCATCAGCGACAGTTGCTCCAGAAGGGTTGCGCGGCATGCTAGGACCCACGTCCGGACCTGTCAAGGCGCGATGGACGGCCTCTTGCAACACTTCGGCAGCTTGCGTACAATCGCGCACCCTGAACTTCCTGGGCAGCACCTGCCTTACGCAATTGCAATCAGGCCTTCCAGCCCTATGCAGCCATGCCAGCCAATACCTCTTCTTATAAAGAGCTGGGTGAGCAGGATTATCGGAGAAATACCATGTCGTACGCAGTAATTGTTACTGGTGGCAAGCAATACAAGGTCGCCCCAGGTGAATACCTGAAGATCGAAAAACTGGAAATCGCTACCGGCGAATCCGTTACTTTTGATCGCGTTCTGTTGGTCGCCGATGGCGATGACGTGAACATCGGCGCTCCAGTTGTTGCAGGCGCTACCGTTGTGGCTGAAGTGATTTCCCAAGGTCGTCACGATAAAATCCGCATCATCAAGTTCCGTCGTCGTAAGCACCACATGAAGCGTATGGGCCACCGCCAGTGGTACACCGAGATCAAAATCACCGGTATTCAGGCTTAATTTCAGCCTAATTCCTCACTAGGAGAATTGACTCATGGCACACAAAAAAGCTGGTGGTAGTACCCGTAACGGTCGCGACTCAGAAGCCAAACGCCTTGGCGTGAAGATGTATGGCGGCCAGGTTATCATTCCGGGCAACATCATCGTGCGTCAGCGCGGCACCCAATTCCACGCCGGTTACGGTGTTGGCATGGGTAAAGATCACACTCTGTTCGCTAAAATCGACGGCGTGATCAAGTTTGAAGTAAAAGGCGCTTTCAACCGCCGTTACGTGAGCATTGTCCCGAAGACTGCAGTCGTCGCGGCATAATTACGTAGATGCTGGAAAAGCCCTGTCTCGCGACGGGGCTTTTTCGTTTGTGGGGTGAGTCTCTTGCAAAGCTGTTTGTGATGGGCGAAAGCAGCTGGATTTGCGGTAGTTGCTTGAGGTCGCTGCGCTCATTTTTGCAAGAGTCTTATGTCTTAGTGTTTTTCGGCTCGTCCGTATGACGAGAGGCGTTTTGTTATGAAGTTTGTTGATGAAGTATCTATTCGAGTAAAGGCCGGCGACGGCGGCAACGGTTGCATGAGCTTCCGTCGCGAAAAATTCATTGAGAACGGTGGTCCGAACGGCGGTGACGGTGGTGATGGCGGCTCGGTCTACATGATCGCCGACGAAAACCTCAACACCCTGGTGGACTACCGTTATACCCGGCACTTCGATGCCGAGCGCGGTTCCAACGGCGGTAGCACCGACTGCACCGGTAAAAAAGGTGAAGAGCTGGTACTGCGCGTTCCAGTGGGCACGACCGTTATCGACTCCGCCACTCAGGAAGTCATTGGCGACCTGACCAAGGCCGGCCAACGTCTGTTGGTGGCTCATGGCGGCTGGCACGGTCTGGGTAACACCCGTTTCAAATCCAGTACCAACCGTGCTCCGCGTCAGACCACTCCGGGTAAGCCGGGTGAGGCGCGTGATCTCAAGCTGGAAATGAAAGTGTTGGCCGACGTTGGCCTGCTGGGCTTGCCGAACGCTGGCAAAAGTACCTTTATCCGTTCGGTGTCGGCCGCCAAGCCGAAAGTCGCTGACTACCCGTTCACCACGTTGGTGCCGAACCTGGGCGTGGTTTCTGTCGATCGCTGGAAAAGCTTCGTGGTCGCGGATATTCCGGGGCTGATCGAAGGGGCTTCCGACGGCGCGGGCCTGGGGATTCGCTTCCTCAAGCACTTGTCGCGTACCCGCCTGCTGTTGCACCTCGTGGACATGGCGCCACTCGATGACGCCAGCGCACCAGATGCTGCTGAAGTCATCGTCAGCGAACTGACCAAGTTCAGCCCGTCCCTGGCTGAGCGTGATCGTTGGTTGGTGCTGAACAAGTGCGACCAGATCCTTGAAGAAGAGCACGATGAGCGCGTCAAGGAGATCGTTGATCGCCTGGAATGGACCGGTCCGGTCTACGTGATCTCGGCCATCTCCAAGCTCGGTACCGAGCGTCTGTGCCACGACATCATGCGATACATGGAAGATCGTGCTGATCGCCTGGCGAACGACCCGGCCTACAAAGAAGAGTTGGCAGACCTCGATCAGCGCATCGAAGACGAAGCCCGTGCTCAGTTGCAGGCCCTGGATGACCAGCGTGCCCTGCGCCGCACCGGCGTGAAGTCGGTCCATGACATCGGCGACGATGATTGGGACGAAGAAGATGTGGATGACGAAGACGGTCCGGAAATCATTTACGTGCGTGACTGATTCGTTGCGATAAACTTAAACGCCGCTCTCTGGAGCGGCGTTTTAGTATCTGGAAATCGGTAGTCACCGAATAACGTTATGGGCAGCGCTGGGTCGCGCTGTCCTCAAACTAAGGTTGAAGATGATGCGGAGCAAGGTGACAGGTGCGCAGCGTTGGGTCGTGAAGATCGGCAGCGCTTTGCTGACGGCGGACGGCAAGGGCCTGGATCGCGCGGCAATGGGTGTCTGGGTTGAACAGATGGTGGCCTTGCATGAGGCGGGCGTCGAGCTGGTGCTGGTGTCCTCCGGGGCGGTGGCTGCTGGCATGAGTCGGCTGGGCTGGACCGTACGACCCAGTGCAATGCACGAGTTGCAGGCGGCTGCCGCCATCGGTCAGATGGGGTTGGTGCAGGCCTGGGAGTCGAGCTTTGCCGAGCATGGCCGGCATACCGCGCAGATTCTCCTGACGCACGACGACCTGTCCGACCGCAAGCGCTACCTGAACGCCCGTAGTACCTTGCGCGCGCTGGTCGAACTCAAGGTCATTCCGGTGATCAACGAGAACGACACCGTGGTCACCGACGAAATTCGTTTCGGCGACAACGACACGCTGGCGGCGCTGGTGGCCAACCTGGTCGAGGCTGACTTGCTGGTGATCCTGACCGATCGTGACGGGATGTTCGACGCTGATCCGCGTAACAACCCTGGCGCCAAGCTGATTTACGAAGCGCGCGCTGATGATCCGGCGCTGGATGCAGTGGCGGGTGGTACCGGTGGTGCGCTGGGTCGTGGCGGCATGCAGACCAAATTGCGTGCTGCGCGCCTGGCGGCACGTTCCGGTGCGCACACCATCATCGTCGGTGGGCGCATTGATCGTGTGCTGGATCGTCTCAAGGCTGGCGAGCGCATCGGCACCCTGCTGTCGCCTGAGCGCGGCTTGCTGGCTGCGCGTAAGCAGTGGCTGGCCGGGCATCTGCAAACCCGTGGCACCCTCGTGCTGGATGAGGGTGCGGTAGCGGCATTGTCCAAGGGCAATAAAAGTTTGCTGCCGGTGGGTGTCAAGCTGGTCCAGGGCAGTTTCCGTCGTGGAGAAATGGTGGTGTGTGTGGCGCCAGACGGTCGCGAAATTGCTCGTGGTCTCGCTAACTACAGCGCCCTTGAGGCACAAAAAATCATCGGTCAGTCGTCTGAGGCGATTGTCGGTTTATTGGGTTACATGGCGGAGCCAGAGCTGGTTCACCGCGATAACCTGATTCTGGTCTGAAGGAATATCTCAATGCGCGTGGCAAAAGGATTGTTGGGTCTGCTGTTGGCAATGCCGCTGCTGGCCTCGGCCGAGGAAATTGGTCGGGTGTCGACGGTGTTCAAGTTTGTCGGCCCGAATGACCGCATCGTCGTCGAGGCTTTCGATGATCCGAAGGTCGATGGCGTGACCTGCTACTTGTCGCGCGCCAAGACGGGCGGCGTGAAGGGTGGCTTGGGTCTGGCTGAAGATCGCGCTGAAGCGTCCTTGGCTTGCCGCCAAGTCGGGCCGATCAGCTTCAAAGGCGAGCTGAAGGATGGTGAAGAGGTGTTCAAGGAGCGCACTTCGCTGGTCTTCAAGACCATGCAGGTGGTGCGGTTCCTCGACAAGAAGCGCAATACGCTGGTGTACCTGGTCTATAGCGATCGTTTGATCGAGGGTAGCCCGCAGAATGCGGTGACGGCGATTCCGATCTTGCCATGGGCTCACGCTCAATAAGTTAGCGCAGATCCAGAATGTGGGAGCGGGCTTGCTCGCGAAAGCCGTGTGTCAGTCAATGCAGATGTCGACTGATGCGCCGCCTTCGCGAGCAAGCCCGCTCCCACATTTTTTGTGCTGGATTTGCTAAATCGCAGGCAATAAAAAACCGACCCTAGGGTCGGTTTTTTAACAAGCTTATCGCTTATGCGGCAACAGCAAGGTTCAGAGCCTTGACGTGACCGTTCAGGCGGCTCTTATGACGAGCAGCCTTGTTCTTGTGGATGATGCCTTTATCGGCCATACGGTCGATAACTGGCACGGCCAGAACGTAAGCAGCTTGAGCTTTTTCAGCGTCTTTTGCGTCGATGGCCTTAACTACATTCTTGATGTAGGTACGAACCATGGAACGCAGGCTGGCGTTGTGGCTGCGACGCTTCTCAGCCTGTTTTGCACGTTTTTTGGCGGAAGGTGTGTTGGCCACCGTCGAGCTCCTCGAAAGACTTTTTAGGAAATAGCAAACAAAATAGGCCGCGAATCATGCCGATGAGTTGATGTCTTGTCAAGGGCGGTTGAGACGTTCCGCTAAGTGGTAGGTATAAAGAGGCGGGATATTTATTTCCGGCGCTTGACCTGTAAACTCGCGAGCTTTGGCTCTGTGCTGCTGCGGCGCGGAGTATCGCATAAGTAGGCGCTTTGTTCGCCTGCTGTTTATCGACAGGCACAAACTCTTTCAATGAATCTGCTCAAATCGTTAGCCGCCGTCAGCTCTATCACAATGCTTTCCCGGGTTCTGGGGTTCGTTCGTGACACGCTCATCGCACGTACATTTGGTGCGGGGATGGCGACCGACGCCTTCTTTATCGCCTTTAAACTGCCCAATCTGTTACGGCGGATCTTCGCCGAAGGGGCGTTTTCCCAGGCATTCGTGCCGATTCTTGCCGAATACAAGAGCCAGAAAGGCGAAGAGGCGACGCGAACCTTTATTGCCTACGTCTCGGGCCTGCTGACGTTGGTGCTGGCGCTGGTGACGGCGCTGGGCATGATCGCCGCACCCTGGGTTATCTGGGCCACGGCGCCGGGTTTCACCGATACACCGGAAAAATTCGAACTGACGTCCAGCCTGTTGCGGGTGACTTTTCCCTACATCTTATTGATCTCCCTGTCCTCATTGGCCGGGGCGATCCTCAATACCTATAACCGTTTCTCGGTGCCGGCCTTCGTGCCGACGCTGCTGAACGTCAGCATGATCATCTTTTCGGTGTTCCTGACGCCGTACTTCAACCCGCCGGTCATGGCCCTGGGCTGGGCGGTGCTGGTCGGTGGCCTGGCGCAACTGCTCTATCAACTGCCGCATCTGAAAAAGATCGGCATGCTGGTGTTGCCGCGGCTGAATCTGCGCGACACCGGCGTCTGGCGGGTAATGAAGCAAATGTTGCCGGCGATTCTTGGGGTTTCCGTCAGTCAGATTTCCCTGATCATCAACACCATCTTCGCCTCGTTCCTGGTAGCCGGCTCTGTATCGTGGATGTATTACGCCGACCGCTTGATGGAGTTGCCGTCCGGCGTGCTGGGCGTGGCGTTGGGCACGATTCTGCTGCCGACCCTGGCCAAGACTTACGCCAGCAAGGATCGCCACGAGTATTCGCGAATCCTCGATTGGGGCCTGCGCCTGTGCTTCGTGCTGGTGTTGCCGTGCTCCCTGGCACTGGGGATTCTGGCGGAGCCGCTGACCGTTTCGTTGTTCCAGTACGGCCAGTTCAGCGCGTTTGATGCATCGATGACTCAGCGGGCGTTGATCGCTTATTCGGTCGGTTTGCTCGGGATTATCGTGATCAAAGTGCTGGCGCCGGGCTTTTATGCGCAACAAAACATCCGCACACCGGTGAAAATCGCGATTTTCACCCTTATTGTTACCCAGCTGTTCAACCTGGTGTTGATCGGTCCACTGGCCCATGCCGGCCTGGCACTGGCTATCAGTGTTGGTGCCTGCATTAACGCCAGTTTGTTGTTCTATCAACTGCGCAAACAACAGATGTACCAACCGCAACCGGGCTGGGGGAAGTTCGGCCTTAAGCTGGTGATTGCTGTGCTAGTGATGTCCGCGGTATTGCTGGCCGGAATGCATTTCATGCCGGCCTGGGATCAGGGGCATATGCTTGAGCGTTTCCTGCGTCTGGGCGCCTTGGTGGTGGCGGGCATGGTGTCCTATTTCGGCATGTTGCTGTTGATGGGCTTCCGTTTGCGCGACTTCAATCGCAAGGCGTTGAGCTGAGGTCTTTACCTCGATAAACACGGGCGGGCCGGCAGTTTTGTCGGCTCGATCACTTTGGGTTACGGTGTTGCCTGTCGTCGGCCGCCGGGTGTGGTTATAATCGACCACTTTATGAGCAAGAAGCGCGTTATGCAGCTGGTTCGAGGCCTCCACAATCTGCGCCCCCAGCATCGGGGCTGTGTCGCCACTATTGGCAACTTTGACGGTGTTCACCGTGGTCACCAGGCTATCCTGGCCCGGCTGCGTGAACGCGCGCTCGAGTTGAACGTACCCAGCTGCGTGGTGATTTTTGAGCCGCAGCCGCGGGAATTCTTCGCCCCAGACACGGCCCCGGCCCGTCTGGCCCGGTTGCGGGACAAACTGCAGCTGTTGGCCGACGAAGGGGTCGACCGGGTCTTGTGCCTGGCGTTCAACCAGCGCCTGAGCAAACTCAGCGCCAGCGAATTCGTCGATACGATTCTGGTAGACGGTCTGGGCGTGCAGCATTTGGAGGTCGGTGACGACTTCCGTTTTGGCTGTGATCGGGTAGGGGATTTCGATTTCCTGCAACAGGCCGGCGTCCTGCAGGGGTTTACCGTCGAGGCTGCGCAAACCGTCGAGCTGGACGGTATTCGCGTCAGCAGCACCCAGGTGCGTAATGCCCTGGCCGCTGCCGATTTTGCCTTGGCCGAACGCTTGCTCGGTCGTCCGTTCCGGATTGCCGGGCGCGTCCTGCATGGCCAGAAGCTGGCGCGCCAACTCGGTACGCCAACTGCCAACATACAACTCAAGCGCCGTCGCGTGCCGCTGACCGGGGTTTACCTGGTCAACGTCGACATCGACGGCAAGACCTGGCCAGGCGTCGCCAACATCGGCGTGCGGCCAACGGTCCAAGGTGATGGCAAAGCCCACCTCGAAGTGCATCTTTTAGATTTTGCCGGCGATCTGTATGACCGGCGTTTGACGGTGGTTTTCCACCACAAGCTGCGTGAAGAGCAGCGTTTCGCCTCTCTGGAGGCGCTTAAGACGGCGATCAATGCGGATGTCGCCGCCGCCCGTGCCCTGTCGCACCTAGCGCCAATCGCTAATGAAGAGCCTTAAATGACCGACTATAAAGCCACGCTAAACCTTCCGGACACCGCCTTCCCAATGAAGGCCGGCCTGCCCCAGCGCGAACCGCAGATTCTGCAGCGCTGGGACAGCATTGGCCTGTACGGTAAGTTGCGCGAAATTGGCAAGGATCGTCCGAAGTTCGTGCTTCACGACGGTCCTCCGTACGCCAACGGCACGATTCACATCGGTCATGCGCTGAACAAGATTCTCAAGGACATGATCATCCGCTCGAAGACCCTTTCGGGTTTCGACGCGCCTTATGTTCCGGGCTGGGACTGCCACGGCCTGCCGATCGAGCACAAAGTCGAAGTGACCCACGGCAAAAACCTGGGCGCGGACAAAACCCGCGAACTGTGCCGTGCCTACGCCACCGAGCAGATCGAAGGCCAGAAGTCCGAATTCATCCGTCTGGGCGTGTTGGGCGATTTCGCCAACCCGTACAAGACCATGGACTTCAAAAACGAGGCTGGTGAAATCCGCGCACTCGCCGAAATCGTCAAGGGCGGTTTCGTGTTCAAGGGCCTCAAGCCTGTGAACTGGTGCTTTGACTGCGGTTCGGCCCTGGCTGAAGCGGAAGTCGAGTACGAGAACAAAAAGTCTTCGACCATCGACGTAGCCTTCCCGATTGCCGACGAAGCCAAACTGGCTGCCGCTTTCGGTCTGCCGTCGCTGGCCAAGCCTGCTTCGATCGTGATCTGGACCACCACCCCGTGGACTATCCCGGCCAACCAGGCGCTGAACGTCCACCCGGAATTCAACTATGCCCTGGTCGATGTCGGCGACAAACTGCTGGTACTGGCTGAAGAGCTGGTCGAGTCGTGCCTGGCCCGTTACAGCCTGGAAGGTTCGGTCATCGCGACCACCACCGGTAAAGAGCTGGAGCTGATCAACTTCCGTCACCCGTTCTACGATCGCTTGTCGCCGGTTTACCTGGCCGAGTACGTTGAGCTGGGCGCTGGCACCGGCGTGGTTCACTCCGCACCGGCCTACGGCGTGGACGACTTCGTGACCTGCAAAGCGTATGGCATGGTCAACGACGACATCCTCAACCCGGTACAAAGCAACGGCGTGTACGCGACGTCGCTGGAGTTCTTTGGCGGCCAGTTCATCTGGAAAGCCAACCCGGCCATCGTCGACAAGCTGACCGAAGTCGGTGCGCTGCTGCACACCACCATCATCGAACACAGCTACATGCACTGCTGGCGTCACAAGACCCCGCTGATCTACCGCGCCACCGCGCAGTGGTTCATCGGCATGGACAAAGAGCCGACTTCCGGCGAAACCCTGCGCAAGCGGGCGATCAAAGCCATCGAAGAAACCAAGTTCGTTCCGGCCTGGGGCCAGGCGCGCCTGCACTCGATGATCGCCAACCGTCCGGACTGGTGCATCTCCCGTCAGCGCAACTGGGGCGTACCGATCCCGTTCTTCCTGAATAAGGAAAGCGGCGAACTGCACCCACGTACCGCCGAGCTGATGGAAGAAGTCGCCAGGCGCGTTGAAGTCGAAGGCATCGAAGCCTGGTTCAAGATGGACGCTGCCGAGCTGCTCGGTGACGAAGCGCCGCTTTACGACAAAATCAGCGACACCCTGGACGTCTGGTTCGATTCGGGCACCACGCATTGGCACGTCCTGCGCGGTTCGCACCCGATGGGCCACGAGACCGGCCCGCGTGCCGACCTGTACCTGGAAGGCTCGGATCAACACCGCGGCTGGTTCCACTCGTCGCTGCTGACCGGTTGCGCCATCGACAACCACGCGCCGTACCGCGAGCTGCTGACCCACGGTTTCACCGTGGATGAGTCGGGCCGCAAGATGTCCAAGTCCTTGGGCAACGTGATCGCGCCGCAAAAGGTCAACGACACTCTGGGCGCCGACATCATGCGTCTGTGGGTCGCTTCCACCGATTACTCGGGTGAAATGGCGGTTTCCGACCAGATCCTGCAACGCAGTGCGGACGCCTACCGGCGTATCCGTAACACCGCGCGCTTCCTGCTCTCGAACCTGACCGGTTTCAACCCGGCCACCGACATCCTGCCGGCCGAAGAAATGCTGGCGCTGGACCGTTGGGCCGTGGACCGCACCTTGCTGCTGCAACGCGAGTTGCAAGAGCACTACGGTGAATACCGCTTCTGGAACGTCTACTCCAAGATCCACAACTTCTGCGTGCAGGAGTTGGGCGGGTTCTACCTCGACATCATCAAGGACCGTCAGTACACCACTGGCGCCAACAGCAAGGCCCGCCGTTCGGCGCAAACCGCGCTGTACCACATCAGCGAAGCGCTGGTGCGCTGGATCGCGCCGATCCTGGCGTTCACCGCCGACGAACTGTGGGAATACCTGCCGGGCGAGCGTAACGAATCGGTGATGCTCAACACCTGGTACGAAGGCCTGACCGAGCTGCCGGACAACGTTGAACTGGGCCGCGCCTACTGGGAGCGGATCATGGCGGTGAAGGTCGCGGTCAACAAGGAAATGGAAATCCAGCGTGCAGCGAAAGCTGTCGGTGGCAACCTGCAAGCCGAAGTGACGCTGTTCGCCGAGGAGGCGCTGAGCGCCGACCTGGCCAAGCTGAGCAATGAACTGCGCTTTGTACTGATCACGTCGACCGCCAGCGTTGCGCCTTTTGTTCAGGCGCCAGAAGACGCGGTAGTCACCGAAGTCAGCGGCTTGAAGCTGAAAATCGTCAAGTCGGCCTTCGCCAAGTGCGCCCGTTGCTGGCACTGCCGTGAAGACGTCGGCGTGAACCCGGAACATCCGGAAATCTGCGGTCGTTGCGTCGACAACATCAGCGGCGCTGGCGAGGTTCGTCATTATGCCTAACGCGGCTGGCCGTTTCGGACGGCTGAGCTGGCTCTGGTTGAGCCTGCTGGTCCTGGTCATTGACCAGGCCAGCAAGTTCTACTTTGAAGGCAAGCTCGAGATGTATCAGCAAATCGTGGTGATCCCCGATTTGTTCAGCTGGACCCTGGCCTACAACACCGGCGCGGCGTTCAGCTTCCTGGCCGACAGCTCTGGCTGGCAGCGCTGGTTGTTTGCGCTGATCGCCGTCGTGGTCAGTGCGGTGCTGGTGGTCTGGCTTAAACGCCTGGGCCGCAACGAAACCTGGCTGGCTGTCGCCTTGGCGCTGGTGCTGGGTGGCGCGTTGGGCAACCTGTATGACCGCATTGCCCTGGGCCATGTGATCGACTTCATTCTGGTGCATTGGCAGAACCGCTGGTATTTCCCGGCGTTCAACTTTGCTGATAGCGCCATCAGCGTCGGGGCAGTGATGCTCGCGCTGGACATGTTCAAAAGTAAGAAGACCGGAGAAACCGTTCATGACTGAACAGGTATTGGCTGAGCAACGCATCCGCCAGAACACGGAAGTCACCTTGCACTTTGCACTGCGCCTGGAGAACGGCGACACCGTCGACAGCACCTTCGACAAAGCCCCGGCGACCTTCAAGGTCGGCGACGGTAACCTGCTGCCAGGTTTCGAAGCGGCCCTGTTCGGCTTCAAGGCTGGCGATAAGCGGACGCTGACGATTGCGCCGGAAAACGCCTTTGGTCAGCCTAACCCGCAAAACGTACAGATCATCCCGCGTTCGCAGTTCAAGGACATGGAGCTGTCGCCGGGTTTGCTGGTGATCTTCAACGATGCGGCCAATACTGAGCTGCCCGGTGTGGTGAAAACCTTCGATGACGAGCAAGTGACCATCGACTTCAACCACCCGCTGGCTGGCAAGACATTGACCTTTGAAGTCGAGATCTTCGACGTCAAATCGCTGTAACTGACCGAACACGGTCTAGTGTGGGAGCGGGTTTGTGTGGCGAGGGGGCTTGCCCCCGTTGGGGTGCGAAGCGCCCCTGAAACCAGCCGACGCGATTCTGAATGAGTCCGTAGTGGCTGGTTTACGATTGCTGCGCAATCGGACGGGGGCAAGCCCCCTCGCCACAACAAGCTCGCTCCCACATCAAGTTTTTCACTGTTTTCGCTATTTCTTGCGCGCAAGACACGAGGCACAGCATGCAAATCAAACTCGCCAACCCCCGTGGCTTCTGCGCCGGCGTGGACCGGGCGATCGAAATCGTCAACCGCGCCCTGGAAGTCTTCGGGCCGCCAATCTATGTGCGCCACGAAGTGGTCCACAATAAATTCGTCGTCGAAGACCTGCGTAACCGCGGGGCAATCTTTGTCGAAGAACTGGATCAGGTGCCGGACGACGTCATCGTGATCTTCAGTGCCCACGGCGTTTCCCAGGCTGTGCGTACCGAAGCCTCCGGCCGTGGCCTGAAAGTGTTCGATGCCACCTGCCCGCTGGTGACCAAGGTGCACATTGAAGTCGCACGCTACAGCCGTGACGGTCGTGAATGCATCCTGATCGGCCATGCCGGTCACCCGGAAGTCGAAGGCACCATGGGCCAGTACGACGGCAGCAATGGCGGCGCGATCTACCTGGTTGAAGACGAGAAAGACGTCGCTGCGTTGCAAGTACACAATCCCGAGAAACTGGCGTTTGTGACCCAGACCACGTTGTCCATGGACGACACCAGTCGCGTCATTGATGCCCTGCGCTTGCGTTTCCCGGCCATCGGAGGTCCACGCAAGGACGACATCTGTTACGCCACGCAAAACCGTCAGGACGCGGTCAAACAACTGGCCGACGAGTGCGACGTGGTATTGGTGGTCGGTAGCCCGAACAGCTCCAACTCCAATCGCTTGCGTGAACTGGCCGAGCGCATGTCTACACCGGCCTACCTGATCGACGGTGCCGAAGACCTGCAAAAGAGCTGGTTCGACGGCGTCGAGCGCATCGGCATCACGGCTGGTGCCTCCGCACCTGAAGTGTTGGTGCGTGGCGTGATCCAGCAGTTGCAGGCCTGGGGCGCTACCGGTGCCGATGAACTGGCCGGCCGCGAGGAGAACATCACCTTCTCCATGCCTAAAGAGTTGCGCGTGCGCTCTTTGCTTTAAGGCTTTTGCCCCCGGGACATAACGCCTGTTCAGCCTTGTGGCTGCTCAGGCGGACGCGGCCAGTCGCGGCCATCACCACCTGTAGGTGACTGATGGGTTCGCGGGCTGCGCAGAGGTGCAATGTCCCTGCTTGAAAGGCCCTGCCCGGCATCAACGGTTGGCCTAGAGGGCTGAAGCGTACAAACTTTTCAACATGCCAGTTGCCGACAATCGGCACCCGAGCGTCACTCGCACGCTCGACCAGCAGCGGATTGCTGCTGTCCTCAGGCCCCTTGCCACTGATGTCCAGAATGATCCGCCAACCCTGACTCCAATCGCCGTTGATACCGTAAATCACCACGTTCTGGTTGTGTGTGAGGGCTGCGGTCCGGGCGTTGCGTATGCCGCTGATAAGTGATTGCGCGGCCTGCTCACGATAATTCGATTCGGTAAGCGCCGCAAACGCCGGACTGACCAGCAATAGAACAATCCCGGCAATTGCCAGTCCCATAAGCAGTTCGATCAGGCTGAAACCTTGCTGATGCATGTATTTCCCTCCGTGGAATGCTGCGTTCGCGCAATCCTTGCGCGAGTAATGGCAAAACAACCGTACATCTGCCGGTCGAATGTTCTAGCGTGTAAGGGCAGGTATAGCCGACGGCAACGGAGGGCACCGATGGATCATCGTACAAAAGGTTTCACGCTGGTCGAGGTGCTGATCACCCTCGCGGTTTTTCTGATCCTGATTACGATGGCCGTGCCGATGTTTACCCGTTCGGTGCAAGGCACCCGGGCCGATACCGAGATCGGCGACTTGCAGCGAGGGCTCAATTACGCACGGCTGGAGGCCATCGACCGGGGCATTACCACGCGGCTGCGCCCAACGGCGGGTGGCAGCGTCTGGACCGGGGAACTGACGGTCTACGACAGTACTGGCACACCGGCCAATGTATTGCGGGTTGTTCCAGCGATGAGCAGCGGTGCGACTCTGACGCTAACCTCAGGAGTGACCACTATCGATTTCAACAATCTGGGCGGTTTGTCGGCACCGTCCTCGGCGGTGGTGATCAGTTATGTGTTGGGGGCGCAGAGCAGGACGCTGAATGTGTGCTTGAACGGACGGATTCTACTGGGTGGAAGTTGCGGATGAGGGAACGGAGCAAGGGTGCTCAGGAGGGCATGACGCTGATCGAGGTACTGGTCGCGTTGCTGATTCTGACGGTGGGGTTGTTGGGGGCGGCGGCGGTTCAGTTGAACGCGCTCAAGTACACCGACAGCTCGCGAATGACCAGCCAGGCGAGTTTTATCGCCTACGACATGATGGACCGCATCCGCGCCAACTCCGGCGCCGACTATACCGTCACGCCTCCGACGTCGGGCAACCTGAGCGTTGCCCGGGATCAGGATCTCTACGATTTCACCACCAACATCGTCAACTTCGGCGGTGCGAGTGCCACTGGCAGCGTTACGCTGAATCTGCGGGTGTACACCATCACCATCACCTGGGATGACTCGCGAGCCGCTAATGTCGCCAACACGCGTCGCAGTTTCGTTCTGACCAGTCGCGCCACCGCCGACCCGGTGACGACACCATGAAACATTACAGCCGAGGCTTTGGCCTGATCGAATTGATGATTGCGCTGATACTGAGCCTGATCGTGGTGCTGGGTGTGGCGCAGATTTTTATCTCGGCCAAAAACACCTACGTCAGCCAGAACACCGCGGCCGGCATGCAGGAAGATGCGCGGTTTGTATTGAGCAAGATGATTCAGGAAATCCGCGGGGTCGGTATGTTCGGTTGCCTGACGACTGTCACTGACGCCAGTTCGGCGGGTGATTTCAATGCCAGTCAGTTAGCGCCGATCAGTTGGGACAACACCAATCTCAAGCTCACGCTGGTCACGGCAGATGTGGGTGGTAACGGCGGGACGCCGACCTGGACGGTAGTTTCCGACTGTCGAAACAGTGCGTCGGCCTACACGGGCGTGCGGGCACCGGCCTCCGGGCAAATGGCTTTCCCGATTCGCCGGTTGATTTACAGCTTCAGCAACAACCAACTGTTGATGGGCGTCGGCAGCGGCACGCCGACCCAGGCGGTGCTGGTCAACAACGTCAGCGCATTCAACGTGTCGTTCGGTGTCGCCACCAGCACCACTGACGTGGGGGCCTCCAGTTACAGCAGCAACCCGGCCAACCCCGCGCTGATCCGCAGTGTTCGCCTGACCTTGACCCTGACCGATCCCAACAACCGCGTGCGCAATCAAACTTTCAACGTGGTTGCCGCTTTGCGCAACCGGCTTCAGTAGGTGAGTGCCGGATGAGAACCCTGACAAAAATGCAAAAAGACCAACAGGGAATGGCCTTGTTGATCAGCCTGGTGTTTCTGTTGCTGCTGACGTTGATCGGAATTTCATCGATGCAAAACGCGACCCTCCAGGAAAAAATGGCCGGCAGCGTGACCCTGCGCAATCAATCCTTTCAACTGGCCGAGATGAACTTGCGCATCGGCGAAAGCGCGGTGCAACTGGCAACCTATACGCTGGCAGTGTGCGGCTCCACGGCTCAATGCGCGCCGCCGGCTGAATCCTCAACGGTGACCGGTGCCGGGCTCAACTCCACGTCGGGGGTCAATTGGATCGCCGCCGGCGGCGGTTTTTATGGGGTGCAGAACATCGGCACCACGCTGACGGCCATCAATGTGCCGAGCAACACCTCGGCGACGCTGTATCGGGTCACGGCGGTGGGCATCGTGGGTAACAACATTCGCAGTGTGGTGGAGAGCGTCTATGCCAAGTATTGATGCTCGAGGTCGCTGGAGCCGACGATGGGCGCAAGTGGTTTGCGGCGCCTTATTGGCCTTGTACCTGGCGGCGCCGGCCTATGCCTTCACGCCATCGGATTCACCACTGTTGAGCGCCGCCGCCGTGCCGCCGAATGTCATGCTGCTCATCGACGATTCGGGGAGCATGAACACCATCATCTATGCGGCGGGATTCGATCCGACAGTGACGGGCCGAACGCCGGCCAGGCAGTGTAATTTGTTCCTGGGGTTATGTTTTAGCGGAAGCGATATCGTCGGTGATTCGATCTTTCTTTCAAGCCTTCCCCAGTCCGGTTGCTCCAGCAATGCCTACGCCTTTTACAACAACAGCCTGACCCCTCAATGCATCAAGCTTCCGGACCCTGTCGGTAATGGCAACACCCGATATACCGGCGACTACCTTTCTTATCTGGTGGGCCTGGCGAACGGCAGCAACCGTGACTTCACTAACGGTTCGATTCCCAACGACTATCGAGTCAACGTTGCGCGCAACGTTTCCACGGCATTGGTGACCAGTAACCGGGGCTTGCGTATCGGTTTGTCGACCTTCAATCCGCCTACCGGCAACAGCCCCGCAAACGGCGGATATATCGCACGTTCCATCAGCGATCTGGCGGTCGTCACTGGCAGCGTCACCCAGTCTCAAGCTGACAACAATTACAACAACTTGATCTCAGCCATCAACAACTTGAGCGCCATCGCCAACACGCCATTGGCCGAAACCTACTACGAAATCACCCGTTACTTTCGTGGCATGACGCCGTACTACAACTCGACGCCGACAACCTACACCAGCCCGATCCAGTACCGCTGCCAAAAGAATTACGGCGTGGTGATCACCGATGGCTTGCCGACTTACGACCGCACGTTCCCGACCAACGACCCTCTGGGCAGCAGCCGTTTGCCGAACTGGGACGGGATCAACAATGACGGCAACAACCTCAATGGCGACAACGAGGGCGATACGCTGTATCTGGACGATATCGCCAAGTTCGCCTTCGACATCGACATGCGTTCGACCGGTACGGATCTGGCGGGCAAGGCCTGGAATTCCGCGGATTTCCCAAAGCAGAACATGAACACCTATACCGTCGGATTCACCTCGTCCAACCAGATGTTGTCGGATGCAGCGGCTTACGGCCAAGGCTTGTATTACCAGGCTAACGACGCTGCCGGCCTCAACGCGGCGTTGTCTTCTGCCCTGAGTAACATCACCTCCAAGGCTGGATCCGGCGGGAGTGGTGTCACCAGCAGCAGCACGCTGGCCAGCGGTTCGAGTTACTACCAGACCACGTACGACCCCAAGGACTGGCGCGGGACGATCAAGTCCTATGGTTTCACCACTAGCGGTTCGGTGAACACCGCAGCGGTGTTATGGACCACCGACACGGTCATCGTGCCTGGTGCCACGGCTCCGATCTACCAGTCCTGGAACTCCCTGACCAACGCCGTGGTTACCCTGGCTTACAGCAACTTTTCCCCGGCCCAGCAAACGTCACTCGGCCTGAGCCTGCCGACCGGCATCGTCGGCAATGATCTGGTGGAATGGAGCAAGGGCACCAACAAGACCGGGCTGAAAGTACGCACGGTGCTACTGGGAGACATCATCAACTCGCCGCTGGCACTGGCTTCGCCCACAGACCAAACCGCTTCGGACCTGGTGGGCGACTCCACTTACACCGCCTACCTGGCAACCAAAGCGGCCAACATGAGCGCCAGCCTGGTGGTCAATGCCAACAACGGCTTCCTCAACGTTATCAACGCGGCCAACGGCGCCCGACGTTTTGCCTATATGCCTTCGAGTGTGTTGCCATCGTTGCACTACATCGCCGATCCCGCCTACATCAACGGGGTGAGCCACAAGTTTCTGGTCGATGGTCAGGTCGGCGTGTTCGATATGCAACTCAACAGCGCCTGGAAAACCCTGGCCCTTGGCGGTGTAGGGGCCGGTGGCAAGACGTTCTACGCCGTGCAGTTGTTCGATGCCTCGGCGGGCAATGTATTCAATGCGTTGTGGGAAATCAGTGCGCCGACCACTGCGAACACGGCAAACGTTTTCAATGACCTGGGTTATGCCTATGCCCGCCCCGAAGTGGCACGCTTGGCCGATGGGCGCTGGGCGGCATTCATCTCCAATGGTTATGGGAGCAATTCCGGTGTCGCGGCGTTGTATGTGGTGGATGTTCGTGACGGTTCGCTGATCAAGAAAATCGTCATCGACAGTACCGAAACCACCAACGGCTTGTCGTCGGTGAAGCTCAAGGTCAACTCGCAGAACGTGGTGCAGGCCGCTTATGGCGGCGACTTGAAAGGGCGCATGTGGAAGTTCGACCTGAGCGGCGCGACGACCGACACCTGGGGCGTGGCCTTTTCCGGCAAGCCGTTGTTCACGACTCCCGGTGGCACCACTCAGCCGATTACCGCGCAACCGCTGCTGGCGGACAACTCCCTGGGCGGCAAGGAAGTGTTTTTCGGCACCGGCAAATTCAACGAGACCACCGACAAGACCAGTAAGGATCTCCAGGCCTTTTACGCAGTCTGGGATGCCAATGGCGGCGCTGGTCAACTGACCGTGTCGAGTTTGCAGGCACAGGCGGTGACCGGAGTGACCACCAGCAGCACCGGCGGGCAGTTCATCACCACGACTCAGAATGAAACGACTTACCCGGCGGAGCAGGGCTGGTACCTGCCGCTGGTTTACAACAACGTGCTGACGGGTGAGCGGGTGATCAATCAGGCCAGTCTGGTGGCTGGTCGGATCGTGTTCACCACGGCCAGCGTGGATACCACCGACCCTTGCGCCAGTTTCGGCACCGGCAAACTGGTCGAACTGGATGCATTCAGCGGTAAGATGCTCAACTACGCAGTGCTCGACACCAATGGTGACGGGGTGGTCGACAGCAACGATGCGATTTCCAGCGGGGTGATTTTCACCGGTGGTATTCCAACGCTGAACGCGGTCGTCAACAATGCGTCCCGCAAGATCGTGAACGACTCCAGCGGCGGCATCACCTCCCTTGTGGAGAAACCCGGCGGTGGCGGCAGCCGTCGCATCATGTGGCGACAAATACAGTAAGTGAGAGTTGAGGCAATGCGCAGATCCAACCGAGGTTTTACCCTGATCGAAATCATGATCGTGATTGCGATCATCGGGATAATCGCCACCATTGGCTATCCGAGCTTCACCGAATACGTGAAAAAGGGCCGTCGCGCCGACGTGGTCGGGCTGCTTTCCGATCAAGCGCAGATTCTTGAGCGGTTCTATTCAAAAAATAACGTTTACACCAACGTCACAGGCCTGAGCGCGGGTAACGACTACTACACCATTACACCGACCATCACCGATCAGACCTTCCTGGTGACGGCGGTGCGCAAGGTCGGCGCGGCCATGGCTACTGACAAGTGCGGCGATTTCACCATCACCAGTACCGGCGTCAGAGGCATGGTCAACGCCCAGGCCGGGCTGGTCACCAAGGATTGCTGGGGTCGCTGAGTTTCTTTTTCGGGTGCCTCTTGCGCCCTCTGTCTATTGAACGGTTGGATCAGAACATGAGCAGGCAACAGCAAGTGGTGATTGTCGGCGGCGGGGTGATCGGCCTGCTGACCGCATTCAATCTCGCGTCCGAAGTACAGAGCGTTGTGCTGCTGGATCGCTCGAACGTCGGCCAGGAGTCATCGTGGGCCGGGGGTGGCATCGTTTCGCCGCTCTATCCGTGGCGCTACAGCCCGGCGGTTACTGCGTTGGCTCACTGGTCCCAGGATTTCTATCCACAGCTGGGTGAAAGGCTTTTTGCCGCCACCGGTGTCGACCCCGAAGTGCACACAACCGGGCTGTACTGGCTGGACCTGGACGACGAGGCCGAAGCGCTGGCCTGGGCCAAACGGGAAAATCGTCCGCTACGGGCTGTGGATATCTCGGCGGCTCATGACGCTGTGCCTGTCTTGGGTAGCGGTTTTTCCCGGGCGATCTACATGGCCGATGTGGCCAATGTGCGCAACCCACGGCTGGTGAAGTCCTTGAAAGCGGCGCTGTTGGCGCTGCCGAACGTGACGATCCATGAGCAGTGCGAAGTCAGCGGGTTTATCCGTGAAGGCGATGCGGTGGTCGGGGTGCAGACATCAACGGGCGCGATTTATGGCGATCAGGTGGTGCTGACGGCTGGTGCCTGGAGCGGCGACTTGCTCAAAAGCCTTGGCCTGGAGCTCCCGGTCGAGCCGGTCAAAGGCCAGATGATTCTCTACAAATGCGCGGCGAACTTCCTGCCGAGCATGGTGCTGGCCAAGGGGCGATATGCGATCCCGCGACGCGACGGGCATATCCTGATCGGCAGTACGCTGGAGCACGAAGGATACGACAAGACCCCCACCGAATCGGCGCTGGAAAGCCTGAAAGCCTCGGCCGTGGAGTTGATTCCGGCGCTGGCGGATGCCGAGGTGGTGGGCCACTGGGCCGGGTTGCGGCCGGGTTCGCCAGAAGGCATTCCCTACATTGGCCGGGTGCCAGGGTTTGACGGGCTCTGGCTCAATTGCGGGCATTATCGCAATGGGCTGGTGCTGGCACCGGCGTCGTGTCAGTTGTTTGCGGATGTGATGCTGGGCAGGGCGCCGATCATTGATCCGGCACCGTATGCGCCGGTTGGGCGGATCTAGTCGCAGGATCTTTGTCGACTGTCAGATCGCATTCGCGAGCAAGCCCGCTCCCACATTGGAACGTCGGTGAACATATTATTTGTGAACACTGGAGATCAAAGTGGGAGCGGGCTTGCTCGCGAAGGGGCCCTCAATCCAAACCGAGTTTCTTCAGCCTGTAGCGCATCGACCGAAACGACAGATTCAGCCGCTGCGCCGCCGCCGTGCGGTTCCAGCGGGTTTCTTCCAGCGCCTGGAGGATGAGTTTGCGCTCGACGTTTTCCAGATAATCTTCCAGATTGTCGATCCGGGTCAGGTCCGGCACGCCGGCTTCGGCAGCGCAGTTACCGTCGGCCAGGCGCAAGTCGCTGGCTTCGATCTGTTTGTTCTCGCACAAGGTGTGGGCGCGTTCGAGCATGTTCTCCAGTTCCCGCACGTTGCCTGGGAAGCGGTAGCTTTTCAGCGCATCAAGGGCTAGCGGGTGGAGTTTTGTCGCGGGTTGGCCGGTGCCGGCCGCCAGGCGCTTGAGTACATGGCTGGCGAGTGTCTCGATATCGTCCCGGCGTTCACGCAGGGGCGGCACCCGCAACTCGATCACGTTGAGCCGATAATACAAATCCTGACGAAAACGTTCGGCACTGACTTCGGCGTCGAGGTCTTTATGGGTGGCGCAAAGGATGCGTACATCGACCACGGTTTCCTGCTGGCCGCCGACGCTGCGCACGGCTTTCTCCTGAATCGCCCGCAGCAGTTTGACCTGCATCGCCAGCGGTAAATCAGCCACTTCATCGAGGAACAGAGTGCCGCCATGGGCTGCCTGGAACAGGCCTGGTTTGTCTTCGATGGCGCCGCTGAAACTGCCTTTGCGATGGCCAAAAAATTCGCTTTCCATCAATTCCGACGGTATCGCCCCGCAGTTGACCGGGACGAAGGGACGATTGGCGCGCGGGCCTTGTTCGTGAATCAGACGAGCGACCAGTTCCTTGCCGCTGCCGGATTCACCGCTGATGTACACCGGTGCCTGGCTGCGGGCCAGCTTGTCGATTTGTTTACGCAGGCTGCGCATGGGCAACGAATCGCCGAGCAATCGGCGATCGATGGCGGTACTGGCGCCACCGGGTGCGGGCAGGCGCAGGGCACTGGTGACCAGTTCCCGGAGCCGGGTCAGGTCCACCGGTTTGGTCAGAAAGTCGAAGGCACCAGCCTTGAGGGCGTTGATGGCGGTTTCCAGGCTGCCGTAGGCGGTGATCATCGCCACCGGCACTTGGGCGTAACGTTGCTGGATGTGCTGCACCAGTTCCAGACCAGTGCCGTCCGGCAGGCGCATGTCGGTCAGGCACAGGTCGAATGACTCCCGGGCCAGCAGGGCTTGGGCTTCGCCAAGGTTGCGGGCACTGAAAGTGTCGAGTTTCATCCGTCCCAGGGTGATTTCCAGGAGTTCGCGGATATCCGGTTCGTCGTCGACGATCAGGACTTTTTGCCGTGGGCTCATGTTCAACTTTGTTTCCGTCCGTGTGCAAAGGTGATGCGAAAGCAGCCGCCGCCTTGGCGTGGTTTGAAGTCTAGGCGCGCCTGGTTGCTTTCGCACAGCTCACGGGACAGATAAAGCCCCAGGCCAGTGCCCTGGCTGCTGGTGGTGAAGAAGGGTTCGAACAAGTGCGCCTGCTGGTCCGGCGCCACGCCGGGGCCATTGTCCTGCACCTCGAGGACCGGCAACTGGCTGTCGGGGTCGACAAACAACTCAAGCCAGACCTCTGCCTGTTTATGAATCAGGGCGCTGTGACGCCAGCCATTGCGCAACAAATTGTCGAGTATCTGGGACAGTTGATTCGTGTCCATCAGCGTTGTGACATGGCCGGCGCCGATGCGCAGGTGAATGGTCTGGCGTTCGGTCGCGGTCTCGCGGGCTTCGGCGACGAACCGCGCAAGCCACGGCTTTAGATCGAGCCGTTGCGGCGTGGTTTGCTGACGGCGGGACAGTTGCAGGACGTTTTCGATAACCCGATTCATTCGCTGAGAGTGGTCTTGAATAATCTGGGTCAGACGTCTATCCGCGCCGTTCAGTTCCTCGGATTCCTGCAGCAACTGTGCGGCATGACTGATGGCGCCCAGCGGATTACGGATCTCGTGGGCGATACCGGCGGTCAGGCGACCCAGGGCGGCGAGTTTCAGTTGCTGGGCCTGCTGGGAGATCTGGGCGAGGTCTTCGAGAAAGACCAGGGTCTGATGATGGGGGCTTTGGTCCAGGGCAATGAAGCTTGGTTGCAGCTCGAGGCCGGAACTGGCGATTTTCAGACTTTGGGGTCGCAAGGTCGGGTTGTTGAACCACAGTTGCAGGCGTTCGACCAAGGTCGGTGAATAATCATCGATCAACTCGCCGTCGAGGTGGTCCTGGCCCAGTTGGGACCGGGCGCTGTGGTTGGCCAGTTGCACCCGCCGCTGGTCATCGAGCACCAGGATGCCGGTGCGCATACGTTGCAAAATCAGCGCGTTCAGGGCTTCAAGGCCGACCACTTCGCTGGCCCGCTGCTCGGCCAGGTGTTCGCTGACCTCCAGACGCCGGATCAGACCTTGCACCAGCAATGCCGCGGCAAAGCACAGGGCGCCAAGCGTGCCGGCTTGCAGGTAGTCGTTGGGGCTGGTGGGGCGGCTGAAACTCAGCAGGAAGCTCAAACCGACAATGCCAATGGCCGCGACTGCGGCGATCAGCAAGCCAATACGCCCGCGCAACAGTGTGTTGCCGATGGCCACGGACACGATCAGCAAATTGCCAATGGCGCTGGCCGCACCGCCGGCAGCGTAGAACAGACCGCACAGCAGCAACACATCGGCCAGGGCCAGGCTGAATAACTGGCCGGGACGGCGGGTATTCTCCAGGAACACCACCAGCAGAATATTCAGTACCAGGTACAACCAGCTGCCACTGCGCAGCAGGTCGTTGTTGGCGAACATCAGCAACTGGTTGTCCATGTTGCTGGAGATCAACAGCACCAAGGTGATGCCGATACTTAAACGGTAGAGATGATAGAGGCGCAGCAGTCGCTGGGCTTGTTTGCTGCCGGGGCTGGAAGCCTCAGCGATCACTGGAGCCCGGGCCTTGCTCGAGGTGAGCCTGGCTGCAATACCACTGTTGTTGAAGACTCAGCGCACGGTCGCGAGGCAGGTGCACGCCGCAGTGGGCGCAGCGAACCATCGGTGCAGCTTCCAGTTCGGCATTGGGCCGTGCGGCAGACGCCGGGCTTTTGAACTTGCGCCAGAACCATACCGCAGCGGCAATCAGGGCGATCCAGAACAGTAAACGAAGCATGGCGGGCTGCTTTATGAATGATGATCAGGCAGTTTAGCCAAGGACATGGCGGGCGCACAGCGTAATAAGCGCTTCACAAAAAAAGGGCCATAAAAAAGGGAGACTCGAAAGTCTCCCTTTTTGCGTAACCGCAGGTGTCAGTCAAACACACCGAAGGTCATGTAGCTGAACCACGAACGGTCGCTGTTGTTGCCTTCCGCTTCGTGTTGTTCTTCCTGGATCACTTCGCCGTTGCCATCTTTAGGCTTGAGCTCGCTAGGAATCGAATCTTTCGCGTCCTGGAACTGCTTCTGCACGTCCTGGTTGGCGCGGGTTTCGCCCGGTGGCAGCGGCGGACGGGATTCGATCAGGCCCAGGGTCGCCTTGCTCAGCCACGAACGGTTGTCCGCTTCGGCTACCGATGGCTTGAACTGACCGTCCACCAGGCTTGGGTGGTTCGGGTAGTTGAGCTTCAGGGTTTCGAGGCTGGTGTTGGCCAGTTCGTCCAGGTGCAGACGCTGGTAGGACTCGACCATCACCGCCAGGCCGTCACCGACCGAAGGGGTTTCCTGGAAGTTCTCCACGACATAACGACCACGGTTCGCGGCGGCGACGTAGGCCTGACGAGTCAGGTAGT
This sequence comes from Pseudomonas sp. 10S4, assembly GCF_034344865.1. Classification (NCBI taxonomy): domain Bacteria; kingdom Pseudomonadati; phylum Pseudomonadota; class Gammaproteobacteria; order Pseudomonadales; family Pseudomonadaceae; genus Pseudomonas; species Pseudomonas sp. 10S4. The sequence goes on along the minus strand of NZ_CP133774.1, from coordinate 777,493 downwards.
AGTCGGCAACGTGAATCTCGTAGGAGGCCAGCAGGTTGCGCAGATAAATCATGCGCTGCTTGGCATCCGGCGAGTAGCGGCTGTTCGGGTAGCGGCTGGTCAGCTGGGCGAACTCGTTGTACGAGTCGCGGGCAGCGCCCGGGTCACGCTTGGTCATGTCCAGCGGCAGGAAGCGCGCCAGCAGGCCGACGTCCTGGTCGAAGGAGGTCAGACCCTTGAGGTAATACGCGTAATCCACGTTCGGATGCTGTGGGTGCAAACGAATAAAACGCTCGGCGGCAGACTTGGCAGCCTCAGGTTCGGCGTTTTTGTAGTTGGCGTAGATGAGCTCGAGTTGAGCCTGATCAGCGTAGCGCCCGAACGGATAACGCGACTCCAGGGCCTTCAGCTTGGCTGTGGCACTGGTGTAGCTACTGTTATCCAGATCTTTCTGAGCCTGCTGGTACAGCTCGACTTCGCTAAGGTTTTCGTCTACGACTTCCTTCGATGAGCAAGCAGCGGTCAATGCGAGGATGGCGATCAGCAGCAGGTGTTTCACTTGCATGGCGGCTTGCGTCCCTATGACGGCCGCTGTCTTGGGCGGGGCCGTCCTGTTATGATGAGCGCCCCTTTGAATAGCATCGGGGCAAAAGACGCCGTATTTAACCACAAGCGCGCAGCCGAAACCAAAGGCTGTGCCGACGCCTAGTCTGAGCATGTCCGATAAAATTGAACTTCGCGCAGAGGTGCCGTCCGAATTGGGCGGCCAACGCCTCGATCAAGTCGCCGCACAATTATTCGCTGAGCACTCGCGCTCGCGCCTTTCCGCCTGGATCAAAGACGGCCGCCTGACTGTGGATGGGGCGGTTATCCGCCCGCGAGACATCGTTCATGGTGGCGCCATTCTTGAGCTAACCGCCGAGCAGGAAGCTCAGGGCGAATGGATCGCTCAGGACATTGAGCTGGACATCGTCTATGAAGATGACGACATCCTGGTGATCAACAAACCTGCGGGTCTGGTGGTGCATCCGGCTGCCGGTCACGCTGACGGCACCTTGCTCAACGCCTTGCTGCACCACGTGCCGGACATTATCAATGTGCCCCGCGCCGGTATCGTGCATCGCCTGGACAAGGACACCACTGGTCTGATGGTGGTGGCCAAGACCATTCAAGCGCAGACGCAGCTGGTAACACAGTTGCAGAGTCGCAGCGTCAGCCGGATCTACGAGTGCATCGTGATCGGTGTGGTGACCGCCGGCGGCAAAATCAACGCGCCGATCGGTCGTCACGGCCAGCAACGCCAGCGCATGGCGGTGATGGAAGGTGGCAAGCAAGCCGTCAGCCACTACCGCGTGCTCGAGCGTTTCCGCTCCCACACTCACGTGCGGGTGAAGCTGGAAACCGGTCGTACGCACCAGATTCGTGTGCATATGTCTCACATCAACTTCCCGTTGGTCGGAGATCCTGCCTACGGCGGTCGTTTCCGTATCCCGCCGGCAGCCAGTGTGACCATGGTCGAATCGTTGAAGGCGTTTCCACGTCAGGCACTGCATGCGCGGTTCCTGGAGCTGGATCATCCGACGACCGGTAAACGCATGAGCTGGGAATCGCCACTTCCGGACGATTTCGTCTGGTTGCTGACCCTGCTCAAGCAAGACCGTGAGGCGTTCATCGGATGAGCGGCTGGCTGATTCCCGACTGGCCTGCGCCTGCCGGGGTGAAAGCCTGTGTGACCACCCGTGCGGGCGGCGTCAGTCTGGCGCCGTTCGACAGCCTCAACCTCGGCGATCACGTCGACGACAGCCCAGACGCTGTGGCCGAAAATCGCCGTCGCCTCACCGATCATTTCTCTATTCAACCGGCCTGGTTACAGCAGGTTCACGGCATTGCTGTGTCTCATGCTGATCCAGGTCTGGTAGCCACTGCCGACGCCAGTTGGACGGCGACGCCCGGTATTGCCTGCACGGCGATGACGGCAGATTGCCTGCCTGCACTGTTCTGCGACCGTGCCGGCACTCGCGTCGCGGCAGCCCATGCCGGCTGGCGCGGGCTGGCGGCGGGTGTGCTGGAGGCGACCCTCGACAGTCTGGCCGTGGCACCGCATGAGGTGCTGGTCTGGCTCGGCCCGGCCATAGGCCCGCAAGCCTTTGAAGTCGGCCCCGAAGTACGGGAAGTCTTCATCCAGCAACTGCCTGAGGCTGCTAAAGCCTTCGTTCCGAGTCAGAACGCCGGCAAGTTCATGGCCGACATCTATGAGCTCGCGCGTTTGCGTCTGGCAGCTCGTGGCGTCACCGCTGTTTATGGTGGCGGTTTCTGCACCGTGACCGATCCACGCTTCTTTTCTTACCGCCGCAGTCCACACACTGGTCGGTTTGCCTCTTTGATCTGGCTCGAAGACTAAGCTTCCCTGATCTACATCAACCGTATGACGCTTGAAACTCCCAGAATCGACCGCATCTAGTGAGGTATCTGGCAGGTTTCTTCACTCAGGATGGTTTTTTAGGTCCGGCCTGCTCAAAAGGAAGGTGACCCATGCGTATAGACCGTTTAACCAGCAAATTGCAGTTAGCTCTATCCGACGCCCAATCCCTGGCCGTCGGCCTCGATCATCCAGGCATTGAACCGGCGCACTTGATGCAAGCGATGCTTGAACAACAGGGTGGTTCGATCAAACCCCTGTTGATGCAAGTCGGCTTTGACGTCAACAGCCTGCGCAAAGAGCTGACCAAAGAGCTCGACCAACTGCCGAAAATCCAGAATCCGACTGGCGACGTGAACATGTCGCAAGATTTGGCGCGTCTGCTCAACCAGGCCGATCGCCTGGCCCAGCAGAAGGGTGATCAGTTCATCTCCAGCGAACTGGTGTTGCTCGCCGCCATGGACGACAACAACAAGCTCGGCAAACTGCTGCTCGGCCAAGGCGTGAGCAAGAAAGCCCTGGAAAACGCGATCAACAACCTGCGTGGCGGCGAAGCGGTTAACGACGCCAACCACGAAGAGTCGCGTCAGGCGCTGGATAAGTACACCGTCGACCTGACCAAGCGCGCCGAAGAAGGCAAGCTCGATCCGGTGATTGGCCGTGACGATGAAATTCGCCGGACCATTCAGGTCCTGCAACGCCGTACCAAGAACAACCCGGTGCTGATCGGCGAACCCGGTGTCGGGTAAGACCGCCATCGCCGAAGGCCTGGCCCAACGGATCATCAACGGCGAAGTGCCGGATGGTCTCAAAGGCAAACGTCTGTTGTCCCTGGACATGGGCGCGCTGATTGCTGGTGCCAAGTATCGCGGCGAGTTCGAAGAACGCCTCAAATCCTTGCTTAATGAGCTGTCGAAGCAGGAAGGGCAGATCATTTTGTTCATCGACGAGCTGCACACGGTCGTCGGCGCCGGTAACAGGCGAAGGCTCGCATGGATGCCGGCAACATGCTCAAGCCGCATGCTGGCTCGCGGCGAACTGCGCCTGATCGGAGCGACGACGCTCAACGAATACCGCGAGTTCATCGAGAAGGACGCCGGCCCTCGAGCGGCGCTTCCAGAAAGTATTGGTGGAAGAGCCGAGTGAAGAAGACACCATTGCTATCTTGCGGGGCTTGAAAGAGCGGTATGAGGTTCACCACAAGGTGGCGATCACCGACGGCGCGATCATCGCGGCGGCCAAGCTCAGCCATCGCTACATCACCGCGCGTCAGCTGCCGGACAAGGCCATCGACCTGATCGACGAGGCTGCCAGCCGTATCCGCATGGAGATCGATTCCAAGCCGGAAGTGCTCGACCGTCTGGAGCGTCGTCTGATTCAGCTGAAGGTGGAATCCCAGGCGCTGAAGAAAGAAAGCGACGAAGCGGCGATTAAACGCCTGGAAAAACTCCAGGTAGAAATCGTTCGGCTGGAACGTGAGTATTCGGACCTCGAAGAAATCTGGAACGCGGAAAAGGCCGAAGTCCAAGGCTCGGCGCAGATCCAGCAGAAAATCGAACAGTCCCGTCAGGAGCTGGAAGCTGCCCGCCGCAAAGGCGACTTGAACCGCATGGCCGAGCTGCAATACGGGGTTATCCCGGACTTGGAGCGCAGCCTGCAAATGGTCGACCAGCACGGCAAAAGCGAAAACCAGTTGCTGCGCAGCAAGGTGACCGAAGAAGAGATCGCTGAAGTCGTGTCGAAGTGGACCGGCATTCCGGTGTCGAAAATGCTCGAAGGCGAGCGCGACAAGCTGATGAAGATGGAAAGCCTGTTGCACCAACGTGTGATCGGCCAGGACGAAGCGGTGATCGCGGTCTCCAATGCGGTGCGGCGTTCCCGTGCCGGGTTGTCCGACCCGAATCGCCCGAGTGGTTCGTTCATGTTCCTCGGCCCGACCGGGGTCGGTAAGACCGAGCTGTGTAAGGCGCTGGCCGAATTCCTCTTTGATGACTGAAGAGGCGATGATTCGCATCGATATGTCCGAGTTCATGCGAGAAACATTCCGTGGCTCGACTGATTCGGTGCGCCACCCAGGCTACGTAGGCTATCGAAGAGGGCGGTTACCTGACTGAGGCGGTGCGTCGCAAGCCGTTACTCGGTAATCCTCCTGGACGAGGTCGAGAAGGCCCACCCGGACGTCTTCAACATCTTGCTGCAAGTGCTGGAAGACGGCCGACTGACGGATAGCCATGGCCGCACGGTGGATTTCAAAAACACCGTGATCGTCATGACCTCAAACCTGGGCTCGGTACAGATCCAGGAGTTGGTCGGTGATCGTGAAGCCCAGCGCGCGGCAGTGATGGATGCGATTTCCACGCACTTCCGGCCGGAGTTCATCAACCGAGTCGACGAAGTGGTGATCTTTGAACCGTTGGCGCGGGATCAGATTGCGGGCATCACCGAGATCCAGTTGGGTCGTCTGCGCAGTCGCCTGACCGAGCGTGAGCTGAAACTGGAGCTCAGCCCTGAGGCGATGGATAAGTTGATCGCAGTGGGTTACGACCCGGTCTATGGCGCACGGCCGCTCAAACGAGCGATCCAGCGCTGGATCGAGAACCCGTTGGCGCAGTTGATTCTGTCCGTCGTTTCCTGCCGGGCGAGACGGCTGTCGGCATTGTAGAAAACGACGAAATCGTTTTCTCCTGAGCCGTAATGCCAGTGAAATAAAGAAGGCCTCGCATTGCGAGGCCTTTTTTTCGCCAGGCTGTTGAACTCTAAGGAAAAGGCTTGTAAAGTGCGCCCCGCAGTAAGTCACCCGGAAGGGTTTCTGCTCCCCAAGCAGAAATCTGAAATAAGTTGCAAATCATTAACTTGAATGCAATTTAGGGGGTTGACAGAGGTGCTTAAGATTGTAGAATAGCGCGCCTCAGACACACGAACGCAGCGATGCGAACGGGTCGAAGAGATGCAGCAAGCTTCACCGTTGTAAATTGAAATATGTAGTTCCGTGATAGCTCAGTCGGTAGAGCAAATGACTGTTAATCATTGGGTCCCAGGTTCGAGTCCTGGTCACGGAGCCAATTTCAAACCGGGGTATAGCGCAGTCCGGTAGCGCGCCTGCTTTGGGAGCAGGATGTCAGGAGTTCGAATCCCCTTACCCCGACCATTTTTGGGTCGTTAGCTCAGTTGGTAGAGCAGTTGGACTTTTAATCCAATTGGGTCGTCGGTTCGAATCCCACACGACCCACCATTTTTGAAACCAGTTAACGCTGGGATCAGATCTTAAGATCAGAGGCCAAAAGCGCTGATCGAAGAAGAAGGCGACTGAGAGGTCGCCTTTTTTTACCGGGGTATAGCGCAGTCCGGTAGCGCGCCTGCTTTGGGAGCAGGATGTCAGGAGTTCGAATCCCCTTACCCCGACCATATTAAAAATCCTCGTATCGAAAGATACGGGGATTTTTTTGTCTTTGAAAAAGTGAATACGCTTCAAGTCGTCGTACAACTTGCCGATAACGAGCCATCGGAGCGCAAACAGCGCTTCCCTCCCGCCCATAAAAAGAAAAGGCGCTCGTTATGTTTCTTCGTCAGCTGAATATTGCCCCTCGTGCAGCGCTGGGTTTTGCCTTGATTGCGGTGCTGGTGGCATTGCTCGGGGTATTTGCACTGGGGCAGATGTCGAGCATTCGTGACAGCGAGGTGGCGGTGGAAAGCCAGTGGCTGCCGAGCATCCGTGGCGGCGACGAGATTCGCGAGATCATGCTGCGCATTCGCACCATTTCCCTGCGCATGGCCCTGGACCAGGATCCGAAGAACATCGCGCAATACCGCAGCCAGATGGACACCCGGGACAAGGAGCTGAGCGACAAGATTGCCGCCTATGACAAATTGGTCAACACCGCTGAAGGCAAGCAGTTGTATGACCAATTCAAAAGCACCTTCGCCGCATACCGCTCGGGCATCGCCCAGTCGTTCACCTTGGCCGAACAAGGTCGTCACGATGAGTTGACCAAGCTGCTGCTGGTGGACATGAAGACCGTGGTCGATGGTTCCGGCAAACAGCTCAATGACTTGGCAGATCTGTTCGCTAAACAAGTCGCCGCCGAAAGCCAGAATTCTGCAGCGCACTACGAAACATCGCGGACGATCGTCAGCCTGTTCATCGCCCTGGCGGCGCTGGCCACCGTCGGTTTGGCGATGTTGCTGACTCGCAGCATCGTGCGCCCCCTGAACGAAGCCTTGAATGCCGCAGAAAACGTGGCCCGAGGCGATCTCACCAACCCGATCCAGACCCATGGCAACGATGAAGTCAGCCGCTTGCTCAAGGCGCTGGCGACCATGCAGCAGAACCTGCGCGAAACCCTGCAAGGCATCAGCGGTTCGGCCACCCAACTGGCCACGGCGGCCGATGAATTGAACGCAGTGACTCTCGACAGCACCCAAGGCCTGCAACAGCAGAACAACGAGATCGAGCAGGCTGCCACCGCAGTCAATGAGATGACCACTGCCGTGGAGGAAGTCGCGCGCAATGCGGTGTCGACGTCTGACGCCACACGCCAGTCCAGCGAGTCGGCGCATCTGGGCCAGGAGCGAGTCAGCGAAACCGCCAGCGCCATCAGCGCCCTCGCCAGCGATGTACAACACACCGGCGAACTGGTGCAGTCGTTGGCCAATCAGTCCCAGGACATCGGCAAGGTGCTGGACGTGATTCGGGCCATCGCTGAGCAAACCAACCTGTTGGCGCTCAACGCTGCGATTGAAGCAGCGCGCGCGGGGGAGAGTGGTCGCGGTTTTGCGGTGGTCGCAGATGAAGTGCGGGCACTGGCGCATCGCACGCAGCAGTCGACCCAGGAGATCGAGCAAATGGTTCAGGGCATGCGCAGCGGGTCGAGCCTGGCGCTCGACTCCATGCAAGCCAGCGCTTCTCGGGCAGCCAGCACGTTGGTGTTGGCCGAGCGTGCCGGCGAGGCCTTGCAGACTATCACTACCTCGGTGCACGAGATTCACGAACGAAACCTGGTGATCGCCAGTGCGGCCGAAGAGCAAGCGCAAGTCGCGCGGGAAGTTGATCGCAACCTGGTGAATATCCGTGACCTGTCGGTGCGCTCTGCCGCTGGCGCCGATCAGACCAGCGCCTCCAGCCATGAACTGTCCAAACTGGCCAATGCACTGCAAGGCATGGTGCAACGCTTTCGGGTGTAAACGAAAGGCAGGTTAAACCGAGGTGAATGCATCGCGGGCAAGCCACGCTCCCACAATTGATCTTTGTTGGTCGCACATTTTGTGCGCGACGCAGATCCAATGTAGGAGCGAGGCTTGCCCGCGAAGAGGTCCTAACCAGCGCCGAAAATATTAGTGCAGTTTCAGCCGCGGCTCAGTCCCGCGCCCAATCTTGCTACCGAGCATCAACATCGCCGTCCGAAACGCGCCATACAACGCCATCTGATGCATCCGGTACAACGACACGTAAAACATCCGCGCCAGCCAGCCTTCCAGCATCACGCTGCCGGTGAGGTTGCCCATCAAGTTACCCACAGCCGAAAAACGCGACAGCGAGATCAGCGAGCCGTAATCGGTGTACTTGTACTCCGGCAATGCTTTGCCTTCGATCCGCAGCTTCAGGGATTTGGCCAGCAACGACGCCTGTTGATGCGCAGCCTGGGCCCGGGGCGGTACGTTGCGGTCGGTGCCCGGTTGCGGGCAAGCGGCGCAGTCACCGAAGGCGAAGATGTTCTCGTCGCGGCTGGTTTGCAGGGTCGGCAGCACTTGCAGCTGGTTGATGCGGTTGGTTTCCAGGCCATCGATGTCCTTCAGGAAACCCGGTGCACGAATCCCGGCGGCCCAGACTTTCAGGCTGGCGTTGATCACTTTGCCATCGGCAGTGATCAGGCTGTCGGCGGTGACTTCACTGACGGCCGCATTGGTCATGACGTTGACCCCGAGTTTCTCCAGGGTTTTATGCACAGGCCCGCCGATACGTTCCGGCAAGGCTGGCAGCACCCGTGGCCCGGCTTCGATCAGGGTGATGTGCATGTTTTCCGGTTTGATCCGGTCCAGACCGTAGGCTGCCAATTCATGGGCGGCGTTGTGCAGTTCTGCCGCCAGCTCGACGCCAGTGGCCCCGGCGCCAACGATGGCCACGCTGATTTGCTCCTCGACATCGGTTTGCCCGGCATGGGCGCGCAGGTAATGGTTGAGCAATTGCTGATGAAAACGCTCGGCCTGTTTGCGGGTGTCGAGGAACAGGCAGTGCTGCGCTGCGCCCTGGGTGCCGAAATCGTTGGTGGTACTGCCGACGGCAATCACCAGCGAGTCGTAGCCCAGTTCACGGGCCGGCACCAGTTCCACGCCGGCGTCGTCGTAGGTGGCGGCCAGCTGGATTTTTTCTGTGCGCGATCAAGCCCGCTCATGCGCCCCAGCTGGAACTCGAAGTGGTTCCATTTCGCTTGGGCAACATAGTTGAGTTCGTCTTCGGATGAGTTCAGCGACCCTGCCGCCACTTCGTGCAACAGCGGTTTCCATATGTGGGTCAGGTTCGCGTCGACCAGCATCACACTGGCCGTGCCGCGCTTGCCCAGAGTCTTACCCAGACGGGTAGCCAACTCCAGACCGCCGGCGCCGCCGCCAACGATAACAATACGATGAGTCATGGGGATATCTCGCAAGGCTAAAAGAAATCGGTGCGATTACCCGAGCGAGCGCGAGGCAGCTCATAGCGTCAGGTAACTGATCAGTCGGCTCAACAGGCCCAAACCAATGGTCACTGCCAGCACCACCACCAGGAGCATCCACGGCCTGAAAGGCCGGCGCTCGACTTGGTGTTGGGACAAGTGCAGGTACTCTTCGACATGCTTCTGGTCGTCGGGGTTCAGGCGGCTGGTCATATTAGGCCTCGTCAGGGGAGTAGACGTTGCTGAATGTGTAGAAGCTACAGGCAGATTTAACGAACGTTGAACGGAGCATAGCCGCTGTCCGGGATGGGCTCGACACTCACCGTATCGTCCAGTCGAATGATTCCACTTTGTATCACTCGGGCGGTGATTCCGCCATGGCCGCGAACGGCCTGAAATGTCCCGGGGCCGAGGTTGTTTTGAAGACGTGCGCAAGGTTGGCACCAGCCGGTGGTTTCGAAAATCGCCTGGCCGATTTTGAAGCGACGTCCCTTGAGGCTGAACAGGTTAATACCGCTGATAGCGAGGTTGCGCCGCAATTCATCAGGCAGCACCGGTTTTTCGTCCGGGCGTCCCATCAGCGAACTGATCACAGCCAGATGTTCCCACTGAATCAGCGTCACTTGCCGCGCATTGCGTACTCCGGGACGGGCGCGATCACCGGTCAGACCTGCCTCAAGTCGCGCTTCCACGGCATCCAGTTCGATCATCGGCACGTGAGGTTCCGGGCGCACACCGATCCAGCGCACGCGACCTTGTTGCGGCACTTCGGCAATCAATTCCTGCAACGGGCTCAAAGGCTGATCCCGACGTCGAAGACGATGCTGCGTCCCAGGTTGCTGCGCAGGAAATCCGGGGCATCCGGATGGGCAAAGAGCACGCGGGCGAACGTCGGGCCGACCAGCGATAACGAGCGCCAGCCTTGGCGCAGGTATTCGGTGGGTGGCGGGAAATGGCTGTTCAGGTCCAGCACTTCGCGCTTGAGACTGGCGAAGGCGATGATATCGAGCTCCCCCAAGTCCATCCCGCGTTCTTTGTAGTTGTGGGCTTTTTTGCGCAAGGTCGGCGCCAGTCTCAGCAAGAACTCATTGGCCGGAATGCGCCGGGGCTTGGCCTCGCGGCGCACCAGCGAACTCAGGGAAAACGCGCTGCGCCGACGTTGCAGTTCGTCGCGCCATTCGTCGTTGAGGCGCCGGCCTTCGTCGAGCACGAAGAACACCTCGAAACTGGCGTCTCGAAACAGCACGTCCGGTGGCTCGCCGGCCGGGGCGAATTCGTCCGCGCGATAGGGAATGTTCAAGCCTTGCAGCAGGCGTTGACAGACCCAACGCTCACGCTCCCATTTGCGGGCATTGGACAGGAACGCGTTGGCTTGCTCGGCCGCGATGGTCAGCAGGCGTAAATAATCTGAGTCATCCATAGGCCCAAGCTTAGCGTTCAAATGTGATCTTAATAAATAAAGTCTTTCACAAGAGAAAAAGGCTGTCGTGATTTTCAGGGCTCTGCGCGAGGTGGGGCTTAGGAAGCAATTGGCTCGATTCTTCCTGGGAGCCTCAGATCATTGAGGGATTATTACCCTCGATCGTCTGGAGGAATGTGTGGTTCATTTACACGCGAGCAACTTTCTCCGAGCTTGGTTGCCTGGTCGTGTATGAAGGGGGTGGCACCTCCTGGCGCCGCCGCCCTTCAGAGACATATCTTGCTAGCTCATACGGAGCGCGGCTGACAGGTTTTTGCCGCTGGTTAACTGACGGGTGCTGAGCGAAAACGACCTGACAGTCTTGGTTTTATCGCGCCGCCGCTGTTTTCAGTTCCCACGGTTTAAAACTCAGCCACAACAACACCCCCGGTATCTGCAACGCAATCATCACTCCCAGCGACCACTGATAAGCCTCCACGGGGTGCCCTTGCCCGGTTGCCGGCCACAGGTTCAGAATTTCCCCCATCAACCACTGCAGGACGAACGCCAGCACGAACACCACCAGATTGAACGACGAACTGACCCGCCCGGCCAGTTCAGGCGATACCGACTGAGCCACGATCGCGTAGTTCATGGTGGTGGAGGTACCGAAGAAGCTGAAACCCATAGCAATCAGCAGCGGCGATACAGGCAGTCCGCTGATCATCAGCGATTGAAATACGATGAAGATCGAAACCCCGGCGCCGCACACCATGATCGGCTGCACGCCAAAGCGCCGCAGGTAGTCGGTGATCGAGCCGAAGGCCAGCGAGCCTGCCACCATCGCCACGGTGCCCCAGAGCAAGGTATTGGCCATGCTGGACTCGTTCAACTGGGCGACATCGCGTAGCCACGGTCCCATCCAAAGCGACAGCACCGACATGTAGATCGCATGGGCAAACACCGAGTACAACGCCAGTCGCCAGAATACCCAGGAGGAGTAAAGCGTCCCCACGGCCTTGGACATTTCGGCGAGAGTGGTGTGTTTGGGTTTGTAGGTGCGCGGCACGCTGAGATGAATGACCACGCAGACGAACAACGTCAGCAGCGCCAGAATCAAAAATGCTTCACGCCATGAGATCCACTTGAGCAGTTCATGCAACGGCGTGGTGGACGCCATGGCACCCAGGCCGCCTACCGATAACAGGCACGCCGTACTCAGCGGCAGGCGTTCGACCGGCAGCCAGATGGCGCACGCCTTGATCGCACTCATCAGCGAACCGGCAACACCCAGGCCGATCAGGCCGCGACCAATGATCAGACCCAGTTCGGTATGGGAGAAGCTGAAAATCAGCGAGCCCAATACAGCGAACAGCAGCATGGGGGCCTGCACGCTGCGCGGACCGTAGCGGTCGAGCATGACGCCCAGCGGAATCTGCGCCGCGGCGAAAGTCAGAAAGTACACGCCGGTCAGCAGGCCCAGGCTGCTGGCGGGCAGGTGCAGTTCCCGTTCCAGATCCACGTAGATCAAGGCGTTGACAGTACGAAACAGGTAAGACACAAAATGCCCGAGTCCAAAGGGGACGAATATGGTCAAAAACAAGTATAAAAATGTGTGTTTGACTTCCTGATCGGCCTTGGCGCAAGAACCTATATTCTCATTGCTCATGTTGGAAGAGCCTCGCATGTGGAAAAGGTTGTGCGTATTTCACAGCAGAAACGCCCCCGCTCTTCTTCAAGCCAAAGCTCATCGGGGCGCGGCCGCATTTCCGAGAACTTCACCTGACCGGCGTTCTTCAACGCGTTGGTGATGCCGTCGAAGGACAACGGGTTGTCGAAGTCGAGAAACAACGGTTTGGGTTCGGTATCGATCTTGACGAAGGCATAACGGGGCAAGCCATGATCGGCGGCCCAGGCACGCCATTGCAGTGTGTGTTCAAGCTCGTCGACCGAGCCCTTCGGCTCGGGCAGACAGTCGCTGGCGAACAGCCAGGAGGCGCGCTTATAGAGGGTGCGGCCCAACCAGATACGTCGGCGCTCGTGTTTGGCCACTGCGCTGCCGGCCAGGGCGAAGCCCAGCCGATGCATTGGGGTGGAATACACGCACAGCAAGTCTTCACTGAACTGCCCCAGGGCATCCACCACCTGTAGGCGCCCCTCCACCCGCAGCACTTTTGCCCTGCCTGCGGCAAATTGCTGGTTCGGCGCGACACAACCGCCACCCGAAGGCAGCACCAATTGCAGGTACGTGGGCTGTAACGGCCAGTCGATGTGCGAACGTTGGTAACTGTCGGGCGAGTCCGCCAGCACCAGACGAGGGCGTTGGAAAATCGCCTCTACCTGTTGGTTTATCTGAATATTGAACGGTCCGAATGGCGCGGCAACGGGCTGGCTCAGCGTATGGACTGCCGGATGCACTTCACCCACGATGATTTCGTAGTCGCCGCGATTGAACGCCGCCACCGACGCACTGGAAAGCAGGATGTCCGGAGAGTGATAGTCGCTGCCAAAGACCTCGAAGCCGGCGACATCCAGATCGACGTTCAACAGGGCGATCAGGCGTTCGATGTCGCCCGCACACAGTTGCACCTCGGGGGCTGGGAAGTCCTGCAGCAGTTGCGTCCAGGCTGTTTCCAGGCGCTGATCGAGGTCGAGGATGAGGCGCGCTTCAAGTGCCGGCAACAGAGGAGCAAGGGTGTTGAGCAGGTCGAGAAAATCTACAGGCTGATCGGGACTGGCAGCCTGGCGCTGCTCCCAGACTTCAATGAACGCTTCATTGAGCTGATGCGCGATGGCTTTGATCAGCCACTGATTGATGTGCATCAGCGGCGCCAGCTCTTCGTTGACCTGGCTGAGCATTGCTTGGCCGAGGCTGATGTCCAGGTTTCTCGAACAATCTTCGTACACCGGATAACGGCCGACATACATGGCGCCGGTTTCCCGGCTGAGGTCGACCCCGGCCTCTCCGAGCACTTGGTTCAAGCTCTCCAGGCATTCGGTCCGGCGCAGCAGGTCGCCGTGGGCATAATCACGGCGCAAGCCTTCCAATGCTTCAAGGCGCGATTGCCAGCCCTGGCCGAACTCAGCGCAGACTCCTGCGTTGGTCAGGCAGCGCTGCAACCGCACGATGGGGTTGCGCTCGCGAGGCGATATTTGCCAGCCTCGGCGCACGATCCGTTTGCTTATCAGGTGTTCCAGCAGATCGTGCAACGTGCCTGGCGCGACGTCGGCACAGACGCTCGATATCCCGGCAAAAGTCGGTTCCCGCCCCTGTTGGTCGCTGATGTACTGCAGTACCTGCGCGGTTTGCGGGTTGAGATGCTGGCTTTTGCCGATCGGCATGAACAGGACCTGTCCTTGCAGATAGCAACCGGTATTGAGCTGCAACGGCATGCGGTCGGTGTCTGGACATTGCCGGTTGATCTGTTCGACCAGTCGTTGCACCACCCAATTCTCGAAGAAGGTGTGGCGCTCCTTGATCCACGCCCTGTCACCCTGGGTCAGACGTACATTGTCAGTCTGGTGGGCATCGAACCGGCCCCAGGCCAAAGGTCCGAAAAAACTCGAGGTATCGTTCTTGGCGCAAAAACGTTGCGCGTAACTCCAGCCCAAACGCAGCTTCTGCTTTTTGCGGGTATCGTTTCTGCTGTACCGATCCCGGACCAGCTCACTGATGCGTGTCATCGCCGAGGGGTTGGATATGAACAAGGCCTCGGCCACCGCGTCGTCATCCAGGAAGTCGATCAGCCCTTGGCGGGCACTTTCCAGGTAGGCGTCATATTCCTGGACGGCCTCTTCACGTGCCGCAGTCCGCTTCAATAAACCGTTCCAGTGCTGCAAAGGCTCGGCCAATGACTCGCGCAGTACTTGCGGCAGGTCAGAAAGTTGCAGGACTTGGTGCTCGTTGAGTTTGCGGATAAGTTTGCGGCAGGCCTGGGGCGAGTGCGAGTTGGCCTCCTCAAGCAGCGTTGCCTTCAACGCCTGCAATGAGCGGAAGTCTTGTTCAAAGACGCGGCACGATGGCAGGTCGGCGAACCGGCCCAGATCCGTCAAGTGGTGAATGGGAAAACCGGTCGAGCGCAGCCAGAAGTACTGTGAGCTTTCCATATTCTAGACCGGCATCCTGATGGCGTTGAGTTGTTGCAATTTACCGAGCAATGCCAGGTCTTCGCCGCTGGGTTGCGCGGCGTCGGCGCAACTCAGCATCTGCATCAAGGTGACGAGCGACTGCGGTTGCTCCAGGCATCGATACAGGTGCGCCGCGCGCGGGCTGATGAGCGTGAATTTGTGGCGGGCCTCGGGGTTGGGCAAATACACCAGGATGTGTTGGCTGGTTTCTTCCGGGCTGCTGCGCCCCAGCAGGCTTTTATCCCGCAACCAGTGCGACAGCGCATAGCGGCTCTGGTAAATGCGCGCACCATCAGTGCGCTGATAATGGCCGGGCACGACGGCGCTGATTTCCACCAATCCGGTGTAGAGGCGCACACATTCGCGCTCAAGCCCCATCAGGTCACGGATTTGCGGGTAGGGCGCGAGTTCCTGGCGTTCGAGCATAAAGCCCAGCGCCGCATCGCAATAGCCATAAACCCGTGGCCCGTAATCGAACCAATTTTGTTGGCGCAAAAAGGCCTTGGACAATGCCGGCAGATCCAGCCCGATGTTGAGCAGTGCGCGCAACGTCAGCGGGGCACCGGTTTCCAGCGCATTGATAAACGAATTGACCAGGCGGAACTGATAGTTCTCGACGAACCATTTCACCCGCTCAAACTGACTGGCATAGGCCTGCAGAATCGCCCGCTCGTCATCGGGAAAATGTTCCAGCCATTGCGTCGCGCCCTGAGCGTCGTACAACTGCTGCTGCAGTGTTTCATCGCGAAGCAGGCGTCGCCACAGCTTCCAGACCTGCTCAGCATCCATGCGTCAGTTCCTTTACCGGTGTTGTGTAGTGATTCCAGATTTTCTGTGCGCGCCGCACATCGCTGACGATCATGTGTTCGTCGTTGGCGTCCATCACGCGTGTGAGCGCATGGTGGGCCTGCCCCTGGTATTCCAGGATGATCGCCGAAGGCTGGGTGCGGGACATCAGATCCTCGTATAGATCCCAGACAGGTTCGGGCACACACGAGTCATGCCAGTCGTGGTAAAGCCCTTCGTGCCAGCTGCCGCCCGCCAGATGCACCGAGATCACCTTGTCCAATGGCAAGGTGTCGAGGTAGTCGCGCAAGTCGAAATTTTTCAGGTTCAAGTGATTGGTGTAGATGTTGTGCAAGTCCAGGTGCAAGAAGGTTCCGGACTGCTGCACGAGCCTGGCCAGGAACTCGGCTTCACGCATTTCCGCGCCCGGGCATTGCAGGTAATAGGCGGCGTTTTCATGGGCCAGCGGCATTCCGTAACGGGCCTGCAACGTCTTCGCGCGTTCGGCGCAACGGAGCACCTCGGCATTGGAAAACTGCAGCGGGCTGCTCCAGATATCCAGCCAGGAGTTGTCGCCATAAAAACAATGGTTGGCAACCCATGGGCTGTTCAACATCTTGGCCAAGGGCACATGGCGTTGCACGGCGGCGGTTTCTTCGATAGGGCTGAAACCGAAGTCGCAACCGTAATTGGAATGCGCCAGCAAGGTGAACTTCTCCGCCAGCCGATTGATCATCGCCTGGGCTGCGGGCCTGATAATCTGCGGGCCATCCATGGGGGCCATGATGTTGTCGAGAAGGATTTCCAGCACATCGACTTCGATGTCCTCAAATGGAAACCAGTCGAGAATCTCGGGGTTGTACTGGATACCCACACCAATCGGTTCGGGCTTAACGAAATGAGCCATGTGGTTGCCCAGTCAGAGAAAGAGGACGGCTCCCTCGACGTAACGCCGAGGAAGCGCGATGCGATCAGGCGAAAACTTTGCTTTCGATGATTTCGATATCGTCGAGGTCGAACTCCTCGAACGCCGTTTCGTTGAGGGCTTGCGGTGCGACGTTGGTGGTGGATTCGGTGGTGAGTTCATCCGTGTTGGCGATAGCCGGGGTCACTGTAGATTGAGTCATGACACTGTCCTTATGGGTGGTTGAAAAGGCGAATCAAGGTGGCTGCGGTGAAGCACCAGGCGATTACCCAGCCCAGGCAGGTCAACAGGAATGTGCCCCAGTAGAGCCTGCGCAATGCAGGGGGAACCGTTTCCAGCGGCGCGGTGCGCCAATGGCGCTTTACATGGTTGAAAGCGCGCTGACGCAGGCGTGGTTGCCCGAGCACTTCGGTAATCGCCAGGTATGTGTCGCCATTGAAGATGGGCAGCAGCGTCGGTACGAGGGAAATGAACGATGCCACGATCATCACCACAAAAAGCGCCGGTAAACCCCCTTGGGTATCACGGAACATTGCCCACAGGGCTATGCCCACTCCGGCATAAAGCAGGCTGACCAAGGGACCTGCCAGGATGGTGATCACCCGCTGGTTGAGCGGAAGCTGCGACCATTGCGACTGCACCGGACGTACCCAACCGGTGGCCAGCAACACGTAGATGCCGATACCGAAATCGTTGACCTTGACCCCATAGTGACGACAGGCCATCGCGTGCCCCAATTCGTGAAGGGCGATGGATGTCAAAATGACCGGGAAGTGCCAGAGCAACCAGCGGTAACTGTGGATATAGGTCTCGCCCGCATCGGCCATGAACGTGTCGAAGTGCGCGCCCAGGTACACGAAGCTCGCCAGGGCGAGGGCCAGCAACGGCAAAATGAATGCCGCGCGACAGCACCAGGGCGCCAACCGGTAAATATGATCGAGCAATCGCTGCGGGTCGGTTTTCACCAGATTAATCAGCAGATGCTCTTTTAGCGGACCGTAGGTGATGCCCGTGGCGGGGTCGCGCAGGTCCTTTTTATGATCGGTTTGCTCGCTGCTCAGCAGTTTCAGGTGGAGCAGCTTGCGCTCGAATTGCGCAAGCTTCTCAGGGCTGACCTCTGATTCGATGCTGCGCAAGGGCGGCGTCGGCAATGTCTTGCTGGCTTCGCTGGCCATCGAAGAGCAAAGCGAGTGAGTACTCGGCCCGGCCCAGTTCAAAGCCAATATCATTACGAGGGTCGTAGAGGTTGTAGCGCCCCGCCCCCGAATCGGCTGGCGGCGGGGTCACGACCAGGTCATCCCTGAAGCAGGAATGGACTTGGGTGCTCGATTTTTCGAGGACACAGGCCGAGGCACTCATGCGCGGGCTCGCAACGCGTGCAGGCTGGGCATATAAGACTCCTGAAGCGCCTTGCGACCCTGGGCCTTAATGCTTTCGAGGTGTTCGGTGGCAGGCTGGGCACAAGCGCGCCCCAGCACGAACACCGCTCCCGGCCGAGTCGGCCCGCACACGGGCTCATGGGTGGTCCGGATCGGTTCCCAGCCATGCAGGCACATCAAGTACTCGATGCTGCTGGCACTCAGGTAACGGCGATGGTTATGGGTTAGAAACCCTTGCTCGATGCCATAGCCCAGCGCGCGACCTTCAATCAACAGCAACCCGTCCTCGGCACTGGCCTGTCGGCAAAGTTGCATGACTTGGTTGACGTCATGAACATGTTCCAGCGAACCATTGATGATGATCAGGTTGTAATCACCACTGGGGCTCATACGTTCGGCACCCACCAGGTCGATGTCCAGGCCGATATTTTTGCCGTATTCCACGTAGGCCCTATCGGGGTCATTGCCTCTTACTGTCCAGCCCCGCTTAGCGAAGGGAATCATCAGGCCGCCGGCGGAACAACCGACGTCAAGCATTTTGCCTTTGGCGGGAAGCACATCTTGCAAGTAGCGACACAGGTGTTCGCCACGGCGTACCTGGTCGAGAAAGAAGGCGCGCTCCGGTTCCGTATTGCCGAACAGGCTCAGGCGGTAGAATTTGTCGTAGTAAGCGCTGTAGAAGGCTTCATCGAAGCGGTATTGCTGGAAAATATGCCCACAATCCTGGCAACCGAGCACCGGCAATGCCATTGCCTGGTCACCGGGGCCCTGGACACTCTCCAACAAAACCCAATGCTCTTTGGAATTGCACAGTTCACAATTCATTTTCTGCGCGCGAAATGTCTCAGGCATTTGCAGAAGTTGCAAATACTGTTGTTCTATAGTTGTATTCACGATGACATCCCGGTCACTTGATGCAGAAGAAACCTTCAAAGCAAATATACTTGAATATACTGGTTATATCCTTGAAGCCGGCCCGGGATAACATGTCGATATTGCCAGCCGTGGAGAAAGGTTCAAGTACACCTTTCAAACTTCTGGTTTTAGCCAGGATTTCATCGGCGTTATAACCTTGGTCGCGCTTATAATCTACATATAGGCTACTGAGGATGTCTTGAAAACGTGCATCTGGGCCGCGTACTTTTTCAAACATGATAAAAGTGCCGCCCCAGTTCAAGGACTCGTAGATACGATCGAACAAGGCTTGGCGAATACGCGGGTGCACAAACTGGATAGTGTAGTAAGCAACTATCAGATCGCTTTTTTCGTAGGGAAAGGTCAGGATATCGTCGGTAATGAAGCTGACGTTGTGCTGCGGTGATGCACTCAAGAGCTCATTCGCCTTGCGGGTCATGGCATCTTCTACATCAATACCCACCCACTTCGCCGAGGCGCAGTGGCGCTGTGCAAGCTGCCGAGTAAGGGTGCCGGTTGAACTACCAAGTTCGTAGCAGATGCTATCGCTCTTTACAAAAAAGTCGCTGAGCGACAGCACAATGTCGTGTCCATCCTTATATTTAGGTACGGACTTCGATACATGCGAGTCAAAGTGCTGCGGGGTCGCGCCTCCGAAACTCCATGAGGCATTACTGGATTCTACGCCGTCACCGACGGTTTCGTAGAGAGTGGCAGGCGAAGTCATTTGGGAAGACATGTATGTCACATCCTTGTCCAATCACAATGAGAGCACGTTAGTGCAACGAGATTCCTTTCTTCTCGACGAGAGAATATCCAGTCTTAATTAGTGTGTCATCATTTTTCTACGGGAAATAACTACTTTATATGCACCAATTCAGTGCGCGAATCCGTGATAAAACGCGAAATTGTGCAATCCTGCTTTGGCGCCGGAGTTCTGACGCAAAACGACTCGATAAAACGAGAGCCAGGTCACAAGCGCCACCGGAAACAGGCTTATTCAAACCTGGCAAGAAACCGGACTTGATCTGACCCTATTGTCTATCGGCTCCAAGGGGGCCATTCAAGGCAATGTCATGTGCAGCGACCTTCTAAAACACGCGCGACGGTACACACTCTCCGGCCCCTTTAATCGGTAGCTGCTTTGGGCCGCGGACTAGGCATGCGAAACGGTCGATGTAGACTGGCAGTCGCTGCGCGTGTGCGCCTCAACTAAGGGAATGACGTGAAATATTGGCCGGTGTTACTGCTCAGTCTTCTGCCTCTTCTGGCCCAGGCGCTGGAGGTAGGCGAGCGATTGGCACCCTGGACCCTGCTCGATCAGTTCGATCAGGCCTACAGCCTCGACAACCAGACGCAGACGTTGCTGGTGGCACGCAGCATGAACGCCGCGAAACTGGTTGATGCCGCGTTACAAGGTCAGCCCAAGGGGTTTCTGGAGGCGCGACACACAGTATTCGTCGCTGACATCCAGCGCATGCCTCGGCTGATTGCAAAAATGTTCGCCGTGCCCGCCATGCGCGCCTATGCCTATCGGGTCATGCTTGACCGTGATGGCCGCGTGGCGCCGCGCTACCCCGGGGCTGTGGATAACGTGCTGTGGTTACAGCTCAAGGACGGTCAATTGGTTGAGCAGCACGAATACGCTAGCGCTGCGCAATTGCGTGAGGCGCTGGAGAAGGTCCGGCCATGATAAGCGCCGAGCTGCTGTCACCGCAGAGCCTGACAGTCGGCTGGCTGATTTATGTGCCCGTGGTGATTTGGGCGATCTGCCGCGCTCCGTGGGTCGAGTTATTCTCCGACCGGCGTCGGCAGCATTTGCTGTTTGGCACGGTGTTCGCGCTGTTTATGCTGTGGTTGGTGCGACGGGATTTTGATACCGGCGTGTCGTATCACTTTATCGGCATGACGGCGGTGACGCTCTTGTTGGACTGGCCGCTGGCGATTGTCGGTGGATTGGTCGCGCAACTGGGGCTGGTGCTGCTTGGGCGACAGGATTTGGTGGCTGTCGGGGTGAATGGCTCGCTGCTGATTCTGCTTCCTGTACTGGTCACCGAGTGCTGCGCGATCCTGGTGGAGCGGGCGCAACCGCGTAATCCCTTTGTGTATATCTTCGTTTCCGGTTTCTTTGCGGCGGCGCTGTCGGCATTGCTCTGTCTGCTGGTGGGGCTCTGGTTGCTGTGGTTCGACGAAATTTTTGCCATGCCGTACTGGCTGGAAGACTTCATCGGCTATCTGTGGCTGATCATCTTTCCCGAGGCATTCATCAACGGCATGGTGATCAGCGCATTGGTGGTGTTTAGCCCCGAATGGCTGGAGACGTTCAATCGCACCCGCTACCTTTCGGCACCGTGGAAAGACGACGACCCCAAGTCTTGATCCACATCAAATCCCTCAATCACTGACGCTTCCATGCTTCGGGAAACCTACAGGAGCATCGAAATGAGTGTCTACGAGTGGGCAAGGCAGGAGTTGCGTCACAGTCTGGATGCGGCGCAGGAAGTGGGGTTTGATCCGGGGTTGAGCCTGCGCGCCTTGCTCAGCGCGGTGGTGCAACAGAGCAAGGCGGTGCGCAGTGTCGAGGATCTGGCGGATGAGTTGCAGTTTCTCGCAGAGAACCTCGATGAAGGCCAGGACTACGGTTTTATGCGGCCCTGACTTTTGAGGATAAAGACTCGGTTCAGTGACGCGGCTCGAAGTCTTCGCTGAACAGGTCGTCCTCGGCATCCGGGCTGACCGGAATCTTGTGTTCTTCCGACGCCCAGGCACCCAGGTCAATCAGTTTGCAACGGTCCGAACAGAAAGGCCGGAACGTGCTGGTGGCGCTCCATTCAACAGGGGCGCCGCAAGTTGGGCAGGTGACGACAGGGGGTTGGCTCATGACTGGCCTCCACGCAAAGTTAGGTAAAAGTGATGCAGGCGTTCGACCTCACTGTGCAGCCAGGCGAGGTCGCGGTCATTGACCACCACATCGTCGGCATGGCTCACGCGATCCTGCCTGTTGGACTGGGCCTTGAGGATCGCCTGAACCTGTTGCTCGCTGGTCTGATCACGCTGCAGTGTGCGTTCGATCTGCAGTTGTTCCGGGGCGTCGATCACTAAAACCCGTTGGGTCATGGCGTACTGCCCGGACTCGATCAACAGCGGCGACACCAGAATCGCGTAAGGCGATTGTGCCTTGGCCAGATGATTAACGATTTCCTCGGCGATCAGCGGATGCAGCAGCGCTTCGAGCCAGCGGCGTTCTTCCGGGACTTCGAAGATCAGCTTGCGCAGTGCGCCGCGATCCAGTTGCCCGTCGGCTTGCAGCACGCCGGGGCCGAAGTGCTCGGCGATCTTCGCCAGAGCCGGGCGCCCCGGTTCCACCACCCAGCGTGCGGCGTGATCGGCATCGATCACGTGCACGCCCAAGTCGATAAAGTGCTGGGCGGCCGCGCTTT
This sequence comes from Pseudomonas sp. 10S4, assembly GCF_034344865.1. Lineage (NCBI taxonomy): Bacteria > Pseudomonadati > Pseudomonadota > Gammaproteobacteria > Pseudomonadales > Pseudomonadaceae > Pseudomonas > Pseudomonas sp. 10S4. The sequence goes on along the minus strand of NZ_CP133774.1, from coordinate 755,473 downwards.
TACCGCTGCCGATGCCGCCGGTCAGGCCGAGAATCCAGGGTTTTTCCACGGGGGTATTCATTTAAAACCGACAAACTGCCAATAGAAGTCGGTTATTTGACCACCCCAGAGCAAGGCAATCCAGCCGGCAATTGCCAGATAGGGACCAAAGGGGATCGGCGTCGAGGTTTTCGCGTCCCGCAGGCGCAACAAAATCACCCCGAGAATGGCGCCCACCAAGGATGACAACAGGATCGTCAGCGGCAGGATCTGCCAACCGCCCCAGGCCCCCAGCATCGCCAGCAACTTGAAGTCCCCGTGACCGATGCCATCCTTGCCGGTGATCAGCTTGAACAGCCAGAACACCGACCACAGCGCCATATAGCCGGCCACTGCGCCCCACAAGGCATCGTGCAGCGGCACGAACAGGTCGAAGCTGTTGACGATCAGCCCCAGCCACAACAGTGGCAGCACCAACACATCGGGCAACAGTTGATGTTCGGCATCGATCAGGCTCATGGCCAGCAGGCCCCAAGTCAACACCAGCACCAGACAGGCAGGCCAGCCGAAACCGAAATGCCAGGCGATAAATGCCGAAAGCAGACCGCAGGCCAGTTCGGTCAGCGGGTAACGCTTGCTGATCGGTGTTGCGCAGTTTGAGCAACGGCCACGCAAAAACAGATAGCTGAGCACCGGGATGTTTTCCCAGGCACGGATTCTGTGGGCGCAGTGCGGGCACTGAGAGTGGGGCAGCATCAGGTTGTAGGTTGGCAGGGGCGTTTCGCCGGGCAGGCCCAATACATCGTGGGCTTGCATTCGCCATTCCCGCTCGAGCATTTTCGGCAGGCGCCAGATCACCACGTTGAGGAAGCTGCCGATCACCAGGCCGAGTACCAGGGCAGTGATCACGAAGGCCAACGGATAGAGACTCAGGTATTCATTCAAAGGCATGTCAGACCGCTGAGCCGAGTTGGAAGATGGGCAGGTACATGGCAATCACCAGCCCGCCGACGATAACCCCCAGCACCACCATGATGAACGGCTCCATCAGGCTGGTGAGGTTGTCGACCATGTTGTCCACTTCGTCCTCGTAAAAACTGGCGACCTTGTCGAGCATGTCGTCCAGGGCGCCGGACTCTTCGCCAATGGCGGCCATCTGGATCGCCATGTTCGGGAAGATGCCGGAAGTGCGCATGGCGAAATTCAGCTGCATGCCGGTCGACACGTCCTGCCTGATGCGCAACACCGCGCGTTTGAACACGATATTGCCGGTTGCGCCGGCCACCGATTCCAGGGCATCTACCAGTGGTACGCCGGCGGCGAACGTGGTCGACAGCGTGCGCGCGTAACGGGCTACGGCGGACTTGTACATCAGCGTGCCTACCAATGGCAGTTTCAACAGCCAGGTGTCCATCCGGTCGCGAAAAACCTGAGACTTTTTGAAGGCGCGACGCACGCCGTAGATCGCCACGACCAATGCGCCGAGGATCAGCCACCACCACTCCTGCATGAACTCCGACAGGCCGATCACCATCAGGGTGAAGGACGGCAGTTCGGCGCCAAACCCGGCGAACACCGTTTTGAATTGCGGCACCACTTTGACCAGCAGAATGCCGGTGACGATGATCGCGACGAACACCACGGCCAGTGGATACGTCATGGCTTTCTTGATCTTGGCCTTGAGGCTTTCGCTCTTTTCCTTATAGGTGGCCACCCGGTCCAGCAATGTATCCAGGGCGCCGGCTTGTTCACCGGCGTCCACCAGGTTGCAGTACAACTCATCGAAATATTGCGGCTTCTTGCGCAGCGATGCCGCGAAGCTGTTGCCCGCCGCGACTTCTTGTTTCACCTCGTCCACCAGCTTGCGCATGGCCGGGTTTTCGAAGCCTTCGCCGATGATGTCGAACGACTGCAACAGCGGCACGCCGGCCTTCATCATGGTCGCCATCTGTCGAGTGAACAGCGAAATGTCCTGAGCCTTGATGCGTTTGCCGAAGTTGAAAATCGAGGCGGATTTTTGCGTATCTTGCCCGGATTGATGCCTTGCTTGCGTAGCTGCGCCTTGATCAGTGCCGGGTTCTGACCGCTCAGTTCGCCGGTCATTTTCGTACCTTTCTTGTCCGTGCCTTCCCAGGCGTACACGCTGATTTTTGCTGCCTTGACCGCCATGTTCAGTCCTTGGTGACCCGGTTGATTTCTTCCAGGCTGGTGATGCCTTGCATGGCCTTGATCAGGCCCGAAGTACGCAGGTCGTTGAAGCCGTCCTTGCGCATCTGAATCTCGATTTCCAGGGAGTTGCCTTCGGCCATGATCAGCCGTTGCAGTTCTGGTGTGTTTTTCACCACTTCATAGATCCCGATTCGTCCTTTGTAGCCGTTGTTGCAGAGATCGCAACCGACCGGCTCATAGATCGTGAACGAGCCGATGCGTTCCTCGGGGAAGCCTTCCTTGATCAGCGTTTCCCGGGGTATTTCGATGGCTGTCTTGCAATGGCTGCACAGTTTGCGCGCCAGGCGCTGGGCGATGATCAGGCTGACCGAGGTGGCGATGTTGAAACCCGGAATGCCCATGTTGTGCAGGCGAGTCAGGGTTTCCGCGGCGCTATTGGTGTGCAGGGTCGACAGTACCAAGTGGCCGGTCTGAGCAGCCTTGATCGCTATTTCTGCGGTTTCCAGGTCGCGAATCTCGCCGACCATGATCACGTCCGGGTCCTGACGCAGGAACGAGCGCAACGCCTGGGCGAAATCCAGTCCCTGCTTGGGATTGACGTTCACCTGGTTGATGCCTTCCATGTTGATCTCCACCGGGTCTTCGGCGGTGGATATGTTGATGTCCACGGTGTTGAGGATATTCAGCCCGGTGTAGAGCGACACGGTTTTGCCCGAGCCGGTGGGGCCGGTGACCAGAATCATCCCTTGTGGCTGCTTGAGGGCGGCCATGAACAGGGCTTTCTGGTCAGGTTCGTAGCCGAGGGCGTCGATGCCCATTTGGGCGCTGGACGGGTCGAGAATCCGGATCACCACTTTTTCGCCCCACAGGGTCGGCAGGGTGTTTACCCGGAAGTCGATGGACTTGGTCTTGGACAGGCGCATCTTGATCCGCCCGTCCTGAGGGCGCCGCCGTTCGGAAATGTCGAGGCTGGCCATGACTTTCAGCCTGGCGGCGATCCGGCCGGCCAGTTGAATCGGTGGCTTGGCGACTTCGCGCAGAATGCCGTCGGTGCGCATCCGTACGCGGTAGGTTTTTTCGTAGGGCTCGAAGTGCAAGTCGGAAGAGCCGCTCTTGATCGCATCGAGCAACATCTTGTGGACGAAACGCACCACCGGCGCATCATCCGCATCTTGCCCGGCGATGGAGTCCTGATGCCTGTCGTCGAACGATTCGACTTCCACTCCATCAAGATCAACGTCGGCCATCTCTTCGAGGCCGGTGGCGTGGGTGTCGAAGAATTTCTCGATGGCGTCGCTGAGCTTGTCGTCCTCGACCAGAATTGCTTCGGTGCTCAGCCCGGTGCTGAACTGGATGTCGTTGATCGCCTGGTGATTGGTCGGGTCGGAAATCCCCACGAACAGTTTATTGCCACGTCGCCAGAGGGGCAGGGCGTGATGCTGGCGGACCAGTTTTTCGCTGACCAGGCCTTTGGGCTGGGTTTCCTTGTCGAGGCAGTTGAGGTCCAGCAGGGCCATGCCGAAATGTTCCGAGGCGATCTCCGCCACTTGCCGGCTTCTCACCAGTTTGTTCTGGACCAGATAACTGACCAGGGAAATGCGATTGCGTTGGGCTTGCTGATACGCCTGTTGCGCGCTTTTGTCAGTGAGCAGTTCGGCCAGCACCAATTGCTTGGCCAGGCCGCTAAGGGCGATGTCGTTCATGGGGATACCGGACGCAGACAGTTCATGACTTATAGCCTAGTCAAGGGATGCAGCGAAACCAGCGGCGTTCAGGTGACAAAAAGTGTCAGATAGTGCGGTTACCGGGGGTAGGAGAGGGTGTTATTGTCACGTCGCGCCCTGTGGGCAGGGCCCGGCAGGTTTGGCATGGAGCGTGCTGGGGCTTATTCAGATCATGAGATTCCGACTCATGCATGGAGCTTGTCTATGAACACTCAAAAAGGTTTTACCCTGATCGAGCTGTTGATCGTGGTGGCGATCATCGGGATTCTGGCGACATTTGCGTTGCCGGCTTATACCAAGTACCAGGCGCGGGCCAAGGTGACCGCCGGGATCGCGGAAATTTCGGCGCTCAAAGTGGCTTATGAGGACGTGATGAATGCAGGTTCTGCGGATCCGACGCTAGCCAACGTAACGAACAATCTAGCGGCCACACAGAACTGCACGCTGGCTGTGACGGGCACTGTAGCCACTGGCGCTGGCACCATTACTTGCACACTGCTTAATGCCCCTGCACCTGTATTGAGTAAGGTCATCACCTTGTCGCGCAGTGCGACCACAGGTTGGAGTTGTGCAACCACAGCTCTGGTCATGTACTCGACCCCGAGCTGCCCTGGCGCTTGATTCTCGCTTTGCCGGACCCGTACCCCGCCCTCAACGGCGGGGTATTTTTTTGTCTGCTGACCAGGCGATTACTCAAAAAGAGCGTAATGGGTTCAACCTTTTTTCGCGGTCGTTACGCAGGCAGGGAAACTCTCGACAATTCATGGCCTTAGGCCTGCGATAAAACCGGCAAGTTGCATGTACAGAATTTCATCTTCATGCATTTTGCATGATTGCGAAAATAGCCTGTTTTTATAACTTGTTGATTTATATAAAGTTAATTTGTTATTCGACGTTGGCACAGCGTTCGCAATATACCCAGTAACCCTGCTGAGAAGACATGCAGCAGACTTTCTAGAAAAACAGGAGTTACTCGTATGAAGAAGTTCGCTATCGCTGCTGCTACTGCAACCGCGCTGACCCTGACCATGGCCAACGCTGCATTCGCTCAGACCACCACCACTCAAGCCCCGATGACTCTGGCGGCCGGTGAAATGACCAAGGCTGAAGGCGCTACGTCCGATACCTGGATCACTACCAAAGTCAAAAGCGACCTGGTCACCGAAAAAGGCATTCCAGGCACCGACATCAAAGTTGAAACCAACAAAGGCGTTGTATCGCTGTCGTCGACTGTAGCCGTTACCGCAGCTCAGAAGACCACCGCTGTTGCCATCACCAAGAAAATCAAAGGCGTCAAAGCGGTTTCCGCTGACGGCCTGAAAGCCGAGTAAGGCAAGACTTCTCGCCTGGACTGGGAGAGGGCGCGGTAGGCGGGCCGAGCAATACGTCTGCCGCATCTGAGAGTTCATGCGAACGGCCACAAGGATGTGGTCATTACAGGCCTGCGACATTCGTGTCGCAGGCCTGTTCTATTGTGAGCGTCGCAAAAGCAAAAGATCGCAGCCTTCGGACGATCTTTTGATCTTCAGTTACCGCGTTTGCTGCTGATCGCTCTCAATCGATTACCCTCAAACCGCAGGTACTGATACATCCCGCCATTCGGTCCGTAGGTCCATTCCTCGACCTGAAACTCTTCCCGTCGGTTGGCGCTTTTTTTGTAGCCCAGCAGATCGCGGCTGACCGGTTCGCCACACTTTTGCAGCACCTCGCCGGACCTGTCCCCCACACTGACCAATTGACTGCCACAGCGCAGGGTATCGGCTGCGCTGGCCTGACTGGCAGCCATCGCCAGGGCCAGGCCGATCAGCAATGGTCTGATCATCACTCGGCGTCCAGGTGCAGTGGTGTAATCACCCGACCGTCACTTTGCGCTTCACCCAGGTTGGCGTCGATGAAGTACACGCGGTCGTCGGCCATTTGCGCCTTGTCCACCAGGAAGTCCTTGATGCTGCTGGCCCGTTCCTGGCCCAGTTGACGCAGCAGCACGTCGCTGGAACTCCAGAACTTGATCACGTCGGCGCGCATTTTGGCGGTGCGTTCTTCCTTGCCAAGGTCCTTCCATTCAGCCGGCGGTTGGGTCTTGAGGCGTGTGCGGTAAATCCCTTCCAGCAGCGGACCTTTCTCGCCATCCGGCACTTGCAGCAAGGACGCCTGGGCCGGGACTTTGTCGCCGCGACGCTGGAGCATTTTGTAGTAGTTGTACTGGTATTCGCGTTCCAGTCGTTGCTCGGCAATCAACGGACCATCGCTGCTCTGCGCAGCGGTGCCTTCGATTTCCAGGCGCAGGGCCGGACGTTCCTTGAGCGCGCCGGAGAGTTTGATCAGTGACGCTTCGGCGTCCTTGCTCAGGTCACTGGAGCCGGGTGCAAACGACACGGTACCGAGGTCTTCCGAACCGCCACCACTGATCAACCCGCCAATCAGTTTGAACGGCGCGGCGGCCGCCTTCACGATCAGGTTACGCAGGGTCTGCCAGACAATTGGCATCACACTGAACTGCGGGTTGTTCAGGTCGCCGGTCACCGGTAACTCGATGGAAATCTTGCCGTCGACGTCCTTGAGCAAAGCGATCGCCAGTTTCAGCGGCAGGCTCGTGGCGTCGGGGCTGTCGACTTTCTCGCCCAGTTGCAGTTGTTCGACCACGACCTTGTTTTCGGCCTTCAGTTGGCCCTTGGTGATCAGGTAATGCAGGTCGAGATTGAGCCGGCCCTTGCGGATGCGGTAGCCGGCGAACTTGCCGGAGTAAGGCGTCAGGGTGGTCAGCTCAACACGTTTGAAACTGGTGGCAATGTCGAGGCTGGCCATCGGGTCGAACGGGTTGACCGCGCCCTTGATGGTCACCGGCGCATAGCGATCAACCTTGCCCTTGACGTCGATCACTCGCGGGTTTCGCCTGACGGCTGTCGATGGTGCCGATCGCTCCGTTGAGCTCTTGAACGGCAGTGGCGAAGTTCGGGGTCAGGCTGAAGTCGGCGAAGTTCGCCGAGCCGTCATTGATGGCAATACCGCCTACATGAATGCCCATCGGTTTGTCTTTGCTGGCCGCCGGTTTGGCCGCAGCACTTTTTGCACCGGAATCGGCGGGTTGCGGAATCAGCAAGTCATCGATGTTGGTGGTGCGGTCATCGTTGATCATGAAACGCACATAGGGCTGGAACAGGTTGACCTTGTCGATCGACAGGCTGTTGCCGTGCTGATAGTTCAGGCCTTCGAGCACCAGTTGCTGCCACTTGAGGAAGTCGCGGGTTTTCAGGGTGTCGAGGGTGTGCAGTTGATCGACCTGGGCACGGCCGGTCACGCTGAACGCCAGCGGATCGGTGCTTTTCAGGTCCACTGCCAAGTCACTGCCGAGCATGCCGCTGCGTAGTTCCAGGCGAATGAACGGGGTGATGTAGGACTGGGCGACTCGCAGGTCGATGTCTTTGGTTTGCACTTTCAACTTGGCACTGACCGGCGCCAGATTGACCAGGCCGTCGGCCGTGATCTTGCCTTGCTTGCCCACGCCGGTGTCGAGCTTGAGGTTGAAAGGCGAGCCATTGAGGCTATCGAAGTTCTGCAAATCCAGGTTCAGCGGGCCGACTTCCAGCGCCACTGCCGGTTGTGCTTTGCGGTCCGCCAGATGCACTTGGTAGTCGCGCAGTTGCACGTCTTTGAGCAGCACCTGCCACGGTTTGCTCGGTGGCGCCGGTTCAGGTTTTGGCGAATCGGCTGCTGCTGGAGTGCTTGTCGGTTCGGCTTTAGCTTTTACCGCTGCCTTGGATGGCTGGCTGGCGAACAGTTTCTGCCAGTCCAGTTGGCCATCGGCTTCCAGGGCCGCCCAGGTTTCGAGTTTGTTGCTGCGGATTTTCCCGACGACGACTTGCTGCTTGGCCAGGTCGACGGTGGTGTCACTGACGTCCAGGCGTTCGAGTTTCACCAGCGGCCGACCGTCCGGCGTGTTGATAGCAAAAGGCGCGACGCTGACCGCGACGTTGCTCAGCAGCAGTTCGGTTTCTTTGGCCAGATTGAGTTTGTAGTCGGTGCTTAGGTTCAGCACGCCGTTTTCCAGGGCCAGCGGCAGCGTGTCCCGTACGTACGGCCACCAGACTTTCATCTGGCCGTCGGTGACTTTCAACTTACCTTCGGAGGCGATCGGGATCAGGCTGAAATTGCCGCTCCAGTCGATTTTCCCGCCTTCCGGGCCGGCCGCGACCAGGGTCATGTCGGCATTATCATCGGGCAGGGTGCTGAGGTTATTCAGCTCGAAATCGAGTTTGTCGTAAAGGAATTCGATGGGCTCGCTTGGGCGCGCATCCTGGAAGTGCACATAGCCGCCGGCCAGTTTGATTCGCTCTACCCGCAGCGGGAACGGCTTGGCGTTCGGATCGGCCGGGGTCGGTTCGCTGGCGGGTAGTTTGAACAGACCGAGCAGATTGAGTTTGCCGTCCTTGCCGAAAAGGATTTCGGTCTTGGGTTTGTCCAGTTCGATATCGGACAAGTGCAGAGCCTTGGTCCAAAGACTGTCGATCTGCAGGTTGGCGTACAGACGTTCAAAGCCGACCTGTTCCTTGCCCGGTTCACCGATGACCAGGCCCCACAGAGTGACTTCAAGGCTGAAAGGGTTGAGTTCGATCCGCTGAATATGCGCGGGCATCGTGGCGTAGTTGGCCAGTTGCTGGTTGGCGATCCGCAAGGCGATGCCCGGCAAAATCAGAAACCCCAGCAGGCTGTAGAGGGCCAGGGCAGTCAGCAAGGCGCCGATAGCGCGAATCAATCCTTTGGGCATGTGCGGCTTCATTTGTCTGATCGGAGTGCCTTGGAGTATGGCACGCGTTTTCGGTTCAGAAGTACTTGCCGCTATTCAGGATTGTTCAGATTCTTTTGCAGGAACTTTTTCCTGAAGGATCAGAGTTGCAGGATCAGGGTTTTCAGCGGTGGCTGCTGATCCATCGACGGGAAGTCGCCGCCCGGTGTCATCACCGACCACTCTCGCACCGGCCGCCCGGCTTTCTCCGCACACCGCAGGACCTGGTCGCGCCAGTCGTCCATGCTGACTTTTGCCAGGTTGTTGCAGCAGATCAGCACGCCGTTGTCGGCGGTGGTCAGCAGTGCCGGCTTGAGCAGGCTCTGATAGTCGCGCAGCAGGTCGACGGTGCCGAACGCGCTCTTGGCCCAGGCCGGAGGATCAAGCAGTACCAGATCGTACTGACGTTGTTCCAGGCGTTGATAGCTAGGCAGTTTCTGCCCGCGACGCTGACTGATCGGCAGGCCGGCCAATTGACGGATCGCCGGGAAGTAATCGGACTGGATGAATTCCATGGTCGGCAACTGCGGGTTGAGTAGACCGTTTTCGCGGCCGACGGCCAGGTTGCCCTCGGCAAAGTCCAGGTTGCAGACCTCGCTCGCGCCACCCGCCGCCGCACTCAGGCCGACGCCGCAGGTGTAGGCAAACAGGTTCAGTACGCTTTTGTTTTTGCTGTGCTCCTTGACCCAGCCGCGGGTGTTGCGCAGATCGAGGAACAGCAGTGGGTCCTGCCCGGCGTGACGGCCGCGAACCCGATAGTTGAGGCCCCATTCGTGGCCGACCAGGTCTTGCAGGGCGGCTTCGTCGGCGCGGTAGACGGTGTCTTCGCGGTCGATGCGCGAATTGCCCCGGGAGCGATCGTTGTAAACCAGCAGGGTGTCGAGGCCCAGTTGTTGATTGATCGTTTCGTGCAGTTGCAGCAAGTCATCGCGTTCCAGCGACTGGTGAAAACTTTGCACCAGCAATTGTGGGCCGTAACGGTCGATGGTCAGGCCGCCGGCGCCTTCCTGGCTGCCATGGAACAAGCGATAGCAATCGGTGCCCTGCTGATGCAGTTCGGCAAGCAGGTCCTGGCGATGGTCGAGGGCGGCGCGCAGCGCCTGAATCAAGGAAGACATGCTGGGCGCCTTGCAGGAGGGAATTTGGCGCGGGAGTTTAACAGCTTGGTGTGGACGAGGTGCATCCTGTGGCGAGGGGCTTGCCCCGTTCCAGTGCGCAGCACTGGCAAAATTTTAGTAACACTCTATATTTTGGGGCCGCTTCGCAGCCCAACGGGGCAAGCCCCCTCGCCACAAGGTTAGCGGTTAGTTCAACAACCCCATCCGCCGCTTGGCCCGCTGCACTGAGCCATTGCGCATGGCCCAGCGCAGCATCGGCGCACTGCGTTTGACGCTGGCGCGGATCAGTTTGCGTTGCAGCGGGCTCTGGCTGACGCCGAGCATGTCACTGGCCCAGTCCGGCAGCAGGTCGATCCCGGCCTGCATCATCAAACCGCCAAACGGTTTGGCCAGGCGGCTGGGGGAGGGCGCGTTCAACAGCAATCGCAGGACTTCACGACTGCGTTCATCGCACAGTAATTGTGGGCGGATTCGCTCAAGGTACTCGGCCATTTCCTTACGGTTGCGCGGCACGTCACGAGCCCCGAGTCGTTCAGCAACCAGCGCGATTTCGCCGTAGTAACGGTCCTGATCCGCCAGGGACAGGTTCGGGTTGCGGTAACGCAAATGCGCAGCAAGGAAGTTGCTGACTTCGGCCACGTGCACCCACGTCAGCAAATCCGGATCGCTGGCGGCGTAAGGCCGACCATCCGGTGCGGTGCCGACCACTTGCAGGTGAATGGTCCGGACTTTCTCGATCAGCCAGTCGGCGTCCTTGCGCGAACCGAACGTGGTCCCGGCGATGAACTGACTGGTGCGGCGCAATCGGCCGATCATGTCTTCGCGGAAATTCGAGTGGTCCCAGACCCCGGCCAGGGCCAGCGGATGCAGGGCTTGCAGCATCAGCGCACTGATGCCACCGATCAGCATGCTGCTGAAATCGCCATGAACTTGCCAGCTCACCGAATCGGGGCCGAACAGCCCGGGATCGCCCTTTGGGTTCTCCAGATCGAGCTTGCCCAGGGACAGCCCCGTCAGACTCATGAGTTGGGTTTCGATGCGGCTGCGGATGAATTCCATGGCGACTCAGTGGCGAAAAAAGGCGGACTCGGAATGCCACCTACACGAGGCGTTCCTAGTCCGAGTGTTATTGATTCAGTCGCTTATCGATCAGGCCCTGCACCACACTGGGATCGGCGAGTGTCGAGGTATCGCCCAAACTGTCCAGCTCATTACAGGCAATCTTGCGCAGAATCCGCCGCATGATCTTGCCCGAACGGGTTTTCGGCAAGGCTGGCGCCCATTGAATCAGGTCTGGCTTGGCGAAGCTGCCGATTTCCTTGCTGACGTGAGCCAGCAGGTCTTTCTTCAGTTCGTCGTTGGGCTCGACGCCGTTCATGGGCGTGACAAAGGCGTAGATGCCCTGGCCCTTGAGGTCGTGGGGGTAACCGACCACCGCCGCCTCGGCGATGCTGTCGTGCAACACCAGCGCGCTTTCCACTTCGGCGGTACCGATGCGATGCCCGGACACGTTGATCACATCGTCTATACGCCCGGTGATCCAGTAGTCGCCGTCCTCGTCGCGTCGCGCGCCGTCGCCGGTGAAGTAGTAGCCGGGGTAGGGTTTGAAGTAGGTTTCGACCATGCGTTTCGGGTCGCCGTAGACGCTGCGAATCTGTGCCGGCCAGCTGGATTTGATCGCCAGCACGCCGCTGCCGGCGCCTTTGATTTCCTTGCCGTGCTCGTCGAGCAATACCGGTTGTACGCCAAACATCGGTTGGGTGGCGCAGCCCGGTTTGATTCGTTGGGCGCTGACCAGCGGGCTGAGCATGATCGCGCCGGTCTCGGTCTGCCACCAGGTGTCGACGATCAGGGGCGAGCGTTGCTCACCGACCACGTCGCGAGTACCACATCCCACGCCTCCGGGTTGATCGGCTCTCCGACACGTGCCGAGTAATCTGAGGCTCTGGCGCGACGTTTCCTTCAACGGTTCGGGGCCTTCACGCATCAGCGAGCGCAGGGCGGTCGGCGCGGTGTAGAAGATATTCACGTGGTGTTTATCGATGACCTGCCAGAAGCGCGAGCTGCTCGGGTAGCTCGGCACGCCTTCGAAGATCAGCGTGGTCGCGCCGTTGGCCAACGGCCCGTAGACGATGTAACTGTGGCCGGTGACCCAGCCGATATCGGCGGTGCACCAGAAGACTTCGCCGTCGCGGTAGTCGAGCACGTACTTGAAGGTCATCGCCGCTTGCAGCAGGTAGCCGCCGGTGGTGTGCAACACGCCTTTGGGTTTGCCGGTGCTGCCGGAGGTGTAGAGGATGAACAGCGGGTCTTCAGCGTCCATCGGTTCGGGCGGGCAATCGTCACTGACGTCGCGCAGGGCCTGGTGATACCAGAGGTCACGGCCTTCGACCCACTTCACGTCACCCTGGGTGCGCTCGACCACGATCACGGTGCTGACGTCCGGGCAACTTTGCAGAGCCTTGTCGACGTTCGCTTTGAGCGGCACGAATTTACCGCCCCGCACGCCTTCATCGGCGGTGATCACGGTGCGGCAGTCGGCGTCGAGAATGCGGTCGCGCACGGAGTCTGGAGAAAAACCGCCGAACACCACCGAATGCACGGCACCGATGCGCGCGCAGGCGAGCATCGCGTAGGCAGCTTCGGGGATCATCGGCATGTAGATGCACACCCGATCGCCTTTCTTCACGCCACGACTTTTCAGTACGTTGGCCAGGCGGCAGACGTTGTGATGGAGTTTTTTGTAGGTGATCTGGGCGGATTCGACCGGGTCGTCACCTTCCCAAATGATTGCGGTCTGATCGCCCCGTTTTTCCAGGTGACGGTCAATGCAGTTGTAACTGACGTTCAACTGGCCCCCGGCGAACCAGCTCGCTTCACCGGTTTTCAGGTCATAGCGCTGGACGGTTTGCCACGGTTTGCTCCAGTCGAGAAAGCGCGTGGCCTGTTCGGCCCAGAAGGTGCTGGGGTGTTCGATGGATTGTCGGTACAGGCGCTGGTAGTCGTCCTGACTCAATTGGGCAGCCCGGCGCACGGCATCGGCTTTGGGGAACGTGCTGATATCGAACATGACGGTTCCTTATTCTTGTTTTGCGACAAGATAAAGATGCGCCGAGAGACGAAAGGGTTCAAGCCAGACACAAAACCAATGTGGGAGCGGGCTTGCTCGCGAAGTCGGTGTGTCAGTCAACGTTTAAGCTGAATGACCCGCCGCATTCGCGAGCAAGCCCACTCCCACAGGGTTAGCCGCGGTGACGACCGCGGAAGTAGTTGATCAGGCCTTGGGTCGAAGCATCGTCAGCCGGGGTTTCTTCGCTGCCGACCAGGCGGTTGTAGACGCCTTTGCCCAGCTCTTTGCCCAGCTCCACGCCCCACTGGTCGAAGGCGTTGATGCCCCAGACCACGCTTTGCACGAAAACTTTGTGTTCGTACAGCGCCACCAGTGCGCCGAGACGACGCGGGCTGATGCGCTCGACCACCATGGTGTTGCTCGGGCGGTTGCCCGGGATCACCTTGTGCGGTGCAAGCTTCTGTACTTCGTCTTCGGCCATGCCCTTGTCACGCAACTCGGCTTCGGCCTCGGCGCGGGTCTTGCCGAGCATCAGTGCCTGGCTTTGGGACAGGCAGTTGGCGTACAGCCACTGGTGGTGATCGGACACCGGGTTGAAGCTGACAATCGGCACGATGAAGTCAGCCGGAATCAGTTGGGTGCCTTGGTGCAGCAACTGGTGATAAGCGTGCTGACCGTTGCAGCCGACGCCGCCCCAGATGACCGGGCCCGTATCGGTAGACACCGGGGTGCCGTCCTGACGCACGCTCTTGCCGTTGGATTCCATGTCCAGCTGTTGCAAGTGCTTGGTGATGTTACGCAGGTAGTGGTCGTACGGCAGGATCGCGTGGCTTTGCGCGCCCCAGAAGTTGCCGTACCAGACACCGAGCAACGCCAGCAGTACCGGCATGTTCTGTTCGAACGGTGCGCTCTGGAAATGCTGGTCCATGGTGTAGGCACCGGACAGCAGTTCCTTGAAGTTCGACATGCCGATGGCCAGGGCAATCGGCAACCCGATGGCCGACCACAGCGAGTAACGCCCGCCGACCCAGTCCCACATCGGGAAGATGTTTTCTTCGCGGATACCGAAGGCCACGGCGGCGGCATTGTTGCTCGACACCGCAATGAAGTGACGATACAGCTCGGCTTCCGAACCACCCTGCGCCAGGTACCAGGCACGTGCGGCCTGAGCGTTCTTCAGGGTTTCGAGGGTGTTGAAGGATTTCGACGAGACGATGAACAGCGTGGTCTCGGCGCGCAGCTTCATGGTCAGTTCGTGGAACTCACTGCCGTCGATGTTTGCCAGGTAGTGGCAACGCACGCCTTTCTGGGCGTAGGACAGCAGCGCTTCGGACACCAGTTCAGGGCCGAGGAACGAGCCACCGATGCCGATGTTCACCACGTCAGTGATCGGCTTCTCGGTGTAACCGCGCCACAGTCCATCGTGGATGCGGCCCACGAGGTCGGTGATCTGGTTCAGCACTTTGTGCACTTCAGGCATCACGTTGACGCCGTTGACCGACAACTTGTCGCCCACTGGGCGGCGCAAAGCGGTGTGCAGCGCTGGTCGACCTTCGGAGGAGTTGACGATTTCGCCGTCGAACAGCGCTTTGATAGCGCCCTTGAGATCGACTTCGTTGGCCAGGCCCACCAGCAGGTTACGGGTCTCGGCGGTGATCAGGTTCTTCGAATAATCGAGAAACAGACCGCAGCTGCTGAGGGTGAATTGAGTAAAGCGCTGCGGGTCGGCATTGAAGGCCTCGCGCATGCTGAAATCCTGCATGGCTTGGCGGTGGTCTTTCAACGCTTGCCAGGCGGGCAGAGCGGTAACGTCGTGAGGAGTGCGGTAATACGCCATCGCTGCGGTTTTCCTTTTACTTGAACTGCCTTAAAGACATTGAAGATCCCGGAATGTCCCGACCACAGGGTGGGTTACGTCCGGTCAATCTGCTTGGAGACGATTAAATAGCGCAGGGCGGTAACAGTAAACCTCGCGTGTGGATCTGTCTTCGCTTTGTATGACTCGTTTTCTGTACTTTTTTAACATTGAAACAGGAAACGTCCCGACAAACGGAACGCTCCCAAGGGTAATGCGGGTCAGTTAAGAGATCGAGCGAGCGATCAGTAACCTGTGGCGAGGGAGCTTGCTCCCGCTGGACTGCGCAGCAGTCCCCTGCTTTTCAGGTAGAGAGAGGGGCCGCTTCGCAGCCCAGCGGGAGCAAGCTCCCTCGCCACAGGTTCAGCTTCACGCTTAACTGGGTGTTATCAGGCGACCTGAACCGGAATGGCATTGCTGGTGTGGCTCAGTTCATTGCCCGGCGCCATGTAAAGCATGCGCGGTTTGAAGTTGAGCAGTTCGGCCTCGCTGTAGTGAGCGTAAGCGCAAATGATGACCCGATCGCCAACCTTGGCCTTGTGCGCCGCGGCGCCGTTGACCGAGATCATGCCGGAACCTTCTTCACCACGAATCGCGTAGGTGGTGAAGCGTTCACCGTTGTCGATGTTGTAGATCTGGATCTGTTCGTATTCACGGATGCCGGACAGGTCCAGCCATTCGCCATCAATGGCGCAAGAGCCTTCGTAATCGAGTACTGCGTGAGTGACTTCGGCGCGGTGCAGCTTGGCTTTGAGCATGATGGCGTGCATGAGTGTTTTCCCAGGTCGGAATCGAACGGCGGGCAGTTTGCCCGAAGGCTTGAGGGGCATCAATACGATGTGGAAATCGCCGCAGATCAAATGTGGGAGCGGGCTTGCTCGCGAATGCGCTGGGTCAGCCAACATCAATGCTGAATGACCCAGCGCATTCGCGAGTAAGCCCGCTCCCACAGGGGTATTGCGGTGTTTAGGCTGGCGCGTCGAGGTTCAGGTGCAGGTTGTCGATCAACCGCGTAGTCCCGAGGAACGCCGCCACCAGAATCACCAGATCCCGATCTTGCGCAGTGGCCTGACGCAAGGTCAGCGCATGGCGGATTTCCAGGTAATCGGCCCGCAAGCCAGCCGCTTCGAGCTGTTTAATCTGCGAGTCGATCAGCGCCGGGTAATCGCGATCACCCTGTTTAATGGCGTCGGCCATCGACGACAGCGTGCGATACACCACTGGCGCAATCGCTCGCTGTTCTTCATTGAGAAAGCCATTGCGCGACGACAGGGCCAGGCCATCGGCAGCCCTTACGGTCGGCTCGCCGATGATCTGGATCGGCATGTTCAAGTCGTGCACCAGCGCGCGAATCACCGCCAGTTGCTGGAAGTCTTTCTGGCCGAAGATCGCCAGGTCCGGCTGAACCATGTTGAACAGTTTGCTGACCACCGTCGCCACGCCCTCGAAGTGCCCAGGACGGCTGGCGCCGCATAAGCCTTCGGACAGTTGCGGAACGCTGACACGGGTCTGGCCGGCCATGCCGTCGGGGTACATTTCTTCGACGGTCGGGGCGAACAGCAGGTGGCAGCCGGCCTGGAGCAGTTTTTCCTGATCGGCCGTCAACGTGCGTGGGTACTTGTCGAGGTCTTCGCCAGCGCCGAATTGCAGCGGGTTGACAAAAATGCTCGCGACCACGAAGTCCGCCCGTTGGGAGGCTTTGGTAATCAGTGCGACGTGACCGCTGTGCAGGTTGCCCATGGTCGGTACGAAGGCGATGCGCTTGCCTTCACCGCGGGCACGGGCCACGGCGGCCCGCAGTTCGCGGACGGTTTTTACGGTGTTCATGCAGAGAATCCATGTTCGATGCCAGGGAAAGTCGTCGCTTTGACTTCAGTGACGTAAGCGCTCAGCGCCGCTTGAATGCTGACTTGACCGGCCATGAAGTTCTTTACGAACTTCGGCACGCGGCCAGTGATGGACAGGCCCAGCATGTCGTGCAGTACCAGTACCTGGCCATCGGTGGCGCTACCGGCGCCGATACCGATCACCGGAATACCCACGGCTTGGGTGATTTCCTGGGCCAGTTCGCTCGGTACACATTCAAGCAACAGCATGGCGGCGCCGGCCTGCTCCAGTGCGATGGCGTCAGCACGCATCTGCCGTGCCTGGTTCTCGCTGCGGCCCTGGACTTTGTAACCGCCCAGGATGTTCACCGCCTGCGGGGTCAGACCCATGTGGGCGCACACCGGCACGCCGCGCTCGGCGAGCAGGCGGATGGAGTCCGCCAGCCACAAGGCACCTTCGACCTTGATCATGTGGGCGCCGGCCTGCATCAGCGTGGCACTGTTGATCATGGTTTGTTCAAGGGTGGCGTTGGCCATGAACGGCAGGTCGGCGAGGATCAGGGCGTCGGAGTTACCGCGTTTGACGGCGGCCACGTGGTAGGCCATTTCCGCAGTGGTCACCGGCAGGGTGCTGTCGTGACCTTGCAAAACCATGCCGAGGGAGTCGCCCACCAGCAGCACTTCAACACCGGCCTCGTTGCAGGCGTGGGCGAAGGTCGCGTCATAGCAGGTCAGCATGGTGATTTTTTCACCTTTCTGCTTGAGGCTCTGGAGCGTGGTCAGGGTGATGGCTGGCATGTAAAAAATCCTCGTTCAGGCGCTATGGAAACTACTGCGAGTAACGCGCGTGATTCTTCATTTACTCAGGCGCACGGTCTTTTGTCGTGCTTATAAGGCCTGGATTGCGCCCTTTAGCGCCGCGTTGGCGGCAGCGGGACGCCTATAGTCGTGAGGAGGACTCGGGAAGTCAATTGTGTGTTACCGCGTTGTTACGGTTGGGGTGTTACCGGGGTAACTGATGCGATTCAGCTAGCGCGGGTGCGCCGCGAATCTCATGAACAACACAAAACCAATGTGGGGGCGGGCTTGCTCGCGAATACGGTGGGTCAGTCAACATAGATGCTGAATGACACACCGCATTCGCGAGCAAGCCCGCTCCCACAGGGTATTTTTCGTCAGTTTTTGGAGAGGCGTTCCAGCCCGACAAACGGGCACGCCGCCAGCAACTCGGTCAGCGCGCGGCCATCCGCCAACCGCAGATCCGCAGGCGCCAGTTCGGCCAGTGGATACAGGACGAAGGCTCGCTCTTGCAGGTGGTAGTGGGGGACTTTGAGGCGAGGTTCGTCGATCAGGCGATCGCCGAACAGCACGATGTCGAGATCCAGCGTGCGTGGCCCCCAACGTTCAAGACGTTCGCGACCCTGGCCATTCTCGATGGCTTGCAGCGCATCGAGCAGCTCCAGCGGCGCGAGCGTGCTGTGCAGCGCGGCAACCGCGTTGGTGTAGCGCGGTTGGCCGGGCAGCAATGAGTCGCTTTGATAAAACGCGGAAACCCCGACCAGTTCGGTCTGCGGCAACTGCGCCAGCGCTTCGACGGCGCTGCGCAATTGTTCGGCGGGGTCAGCTAGATTGCTGCCCATGCCGATGTAGATGCGTTCCATGGATTACTCGCTCGTGGTGCTCGGAGCGCCGGCCGCGCGTTTGCGCTTGGCGCCGCCGCTGCGACGACGCTTGCGTGGCGCACCGGTGCCGTCATCCTTGCCGCTCAGGTCACGGATCATGTCGCGACGTTCGCTGTCGTTAGCGTCCTGATAATCCGTCCACCATTCGCCCAGGCCGTCGGTCTGCTCGCCAGCGCTTTCACGCAGCAGCAGGAAGTCGTAACCGGCGCGGAATCGCGGGTTGTCCAGCAACAGGTCGGCGCGCTTGCCGCTACGGCGTGGCAGACGCTCCTGCATGTCCCAGATCTCGCGGATCGGCATGGTGAAGCGTTTTGGGATCGCAATGCGCTGGCACTGTTCGGCAATCAACTCGTGAGCCGCTTCCTGCATCGCCGGAATCGGCGGCATGCCGCGCTCTTGCAGACGCAGTACACGGCCCGGCAGGGCCGGCCACAGCAGTGCAGCAAACAGGAACGCCGGGGTGACCGGTTTGTTCTGCTTGATCCGCAGGTCGGTGTTGATCAGTGCTTCACTGATCAACGTGTGGGTGTAGGTCGGGTTGTATTCCAAGGCTTCGGCGCTGGCCGGGAACAGTGGATCGAACAACTGCAAGTCGACCAGCATCTCAAAGGTGTCCGCGGCGTGGCCGGAGAGGAACAGCTTGAGCACTTCTTCGAACAGACGGGCCGACGGAATCTCGCGCAGCATCGGTGCCAGATCGCGGATCGGCGCGGCGCTGTGTTTTTCGATACCGAAATTCAGCTTGGCGGCAAAACGCACGGCCCGCAGCATCCGTACCGGGTCTTCCTGGTAGCGTTGCTGTGGGTCGCCGATCAGGCGGATCAGGTGATTGCGGATGTCGTGTACGCCGTTGGCGTAGTCGAGAATGCGTTCGCTGACCGGATCGTAATACAGCGCGTTGATGGTGAAGTCGCGGCGTTGCGCGTCTTCTTCCAGAGTGCCGTAGACGTTGTCGCGCAGAATGCGCCCGCTCTCGTTGCGGGAGGACTGGTTGCTGTCTTCCTCCTCATCGTTTTGCGGGTGATTGGCGCGGAACGTCGCGACTTCAATGATTTCACGACCAAAGTGGATGTGCACCAGTTTGAAGCGACGACCGATGATCCGCGCATTGCGGAATTCGGCACGTACCTGTTCAGGAGTGGCGCTGGTGGCGACGTCGAAATCTTTTGGCGTGATGCCGAGCAACATGTCACGCACACAGCCGCCGACCAGGTAAGCCTGATAACCGGCGTTCTGCAGGCGTTCGACGATGTTCACCGCGTAACGGCTGAATTGTGCCTTCTGCAGCGAATGTTGGCCGCTGTTGAGCACTTCAGGCGTACTACGGATGTGTTGCGTATGACGCTTGGGAGAACGGAATGACTGGAACAACTTCTTCAGCATGGGATGCACTGTTTGAAGGAATGTTCGGCCATAACGAAGAATGACCGCATGATGGGCCGGGATTCTAGCATTTAGTCGGGGGATGGTGTAGGAAGCTGCGCCAGCCTGATGAGGATTGCTCCGAGGCCTTGAAGCGAAGGCTCTGGCGTGGGCTTTTCAGGAATCGCAGAAACTACAAGGGGAGCCGAAGCTCCCCAAGAAGTAGTTGCATGCTCTATTTTTATTATTGGTTTCGGGCTTTTTGTTTTTGTTAAGTGCCCTCGTCATGAAGATTTTCCTTCATGACCCTCCCAATCGGGAGCCAAGAGCAAACGGATTGCTTTGGTCGCTGTGTTGCAGTGATCTTGCGATCCAACCAGTTCAGGCTCTGTCTTAGGACAGTTTTTGTTGTTCTCGGCCTGGTCGTGGGGCACGCCCCAAATACAACGCCTCTCCAAAAGAATCAGTTAGCTGCGCCTCTCGCCGTCTTGTTTTTATTGTGCGTGAGTCGATTCGTCTTATTTTTATTGTCTTGTGCATTGCTTGTTATTGTTCTTGTACTAAACATATAGCAGGGTGCGTGCCAACTTTTTCGAAGCCTAGCAAAACAAGGGGTTAGGCTGCTTGGTGAGGTTTTTCAGGGCCCAAAAAAACCGGGGCTTCGTTACCGTAAGCCCCGGCTTCTGTTACGTGAAAAAGCTGCGGTAACAGTTTTTTCACAATGTCACGTGTTACCCGCACACCTGACAGGTGACGTTCAGCTCTCGCTGGCCACACCGGTCTTGCGCCGTGGAATGCCCAGGCGTTGACGGCGTTCCCACAGGCACTTGCGGCTGACCCCGAGCTTGCGGGCCAGTTCGGTTTCGGTCATGTGGTCCTGATGCTCGAGGACGAAGTGCTGGAAGTAGTCTTCCAGCGACAGGTCTTCGGTCGGCTCGTGGCTGGCGTTAGCGGCGCTGCCCTGTTGCGGGGCCAGGCCGATGAAATCGTCGTCGTCCAGATCGCTCAGTTCGATGTCGATGCCCAGCAACTCGGCGGAGATTTCCGGGCTCTCGCACAGAATCACCGCACGTTCGACAGCATTTTCCAGCTCGCGGACGTTACCCGGCCAGGTGTAATGACGAATCGCCTGCTCGGCATCCGGGGCAAACTTCAGATCGGTGCGGTTGACCCGCGCGCTCTGCCGCGCCAGGAACGCATTGGCGATTTCGTTGACGTCGGCACCGCGCTCGCGCAGGGCCGGCAGTTTCAATGCAATCACGTGGAGACGGTAATAAAGGTCTTCACGGAACTGGCCGATTTTCGCCAGGCTCTTGAGGTCCCGGTGAGTCGCGGCAATCAGGCGTACATCGACTTTCTGCGATTGCACCGAACCGACCCGGCGAATTTCGCCTTCCTGTAGCACGCGCAACAAGCGAGCCTGGGCTTCGAGTGGCAGTTCGCCGATTTCATCGAGGAACAAGGTACCGCCGTCCGCCGCTTCGACCAGCCCGGCACGCCCGGCGCTGGCGCCAGTGAACGCACCTTTTTCGTGGCCGAACAGCTCGGACTCGATCAGGCTTTCCGGAATGGCGGCGCAGTTCACCGAAATCATCGGTGCCTTGGCGCGTTTGGAGAGGTTGTGCAGGGCGCGAGCCACCAGTTCTTTACCGGTGCCGGACTCGCCCTGGATCAGGACGTTGGAATCGGTGGGCGCGACTTTGCGGATCTTGCTGTACAGGTCCTGCATCGGTGGGCAGGAGCCGATGATGCCGATCTCGCCGTTGCTGTTATCGACGCCCGGTTTCGCGGCACCGTTGGCGGCTTTGCCGACCACCGGTTCACCCGCGGCTGGCGCCGACTGGCGATCACGCAGGATGCGCGCAACAGCCTGGAGCATTTCGTCGTGATCGAAAGGCTTGGCGATGTAGTCCACCGCGCCCATCTTCATGGAATCGACGGCCGAACGCAGGCTGGCGTAACTGGTCATGATCAGCACCGGAGTGCCCTGACCGAGCTTGATCAGTTCAGTGCCCGGTGCGCCAGGCAGGCGCAGGTCACTGACGATCAGGTCAAACGTGGGAATGCTGAAACGCTCTTGTGCTTCCTGCACGGATCCGGCTTCGCTGACCTGGTACTGATTACGTTCCAGCAGGCGGCGCAAGGCGGAGCGGATAATTGTTTCGTCTTCGACGATCAAAATGTGCGGCATTGATTCGATACTCTCGACGGTCTCAGTTCACAGCGGACGTCGCTTCGACATGACGCGGCAAAGTCACCCGAATACGGGTGCCGCGTTGGCTTTGAACATCAGCCGGGCTGTCGATGGTGATTTGTCCATAATGCTCTTCAACGATGGAATAGACCAGTGCAAGGCCCAGACCGGTGCCTTCGCCAGGATCCTTGGTGGTGAAGAAAGGTTCGAACAATCTATCCATGATGTTCTTCGGAATACCGCTGCCTTCGTCTTCCACGATCAGATCGACCGTATGTTCGCCGGCTTCGCTTTTGACCCGTACCGCGCTGTGCGGCGGCGAGGCGTCGCGGGCGTTTGAGAGCAGGTTGATCAACACCTGGGCGAGCCGCTGGGGATCGCCTTCGACCCAGTGATCGGGGTCGCACAGGTTGTAGAACTGGACTTCGAAATTGCGCCGGTTCAGGGCCAGCAGGCCGATGGCATCCTGCGCGACTTCCGCCAGACAGACGGGCTCGTCGCTGTGCTGATGGCTACCCGCGTGGGCGAAACTCATCAACGACTGGACGATGCGCGACACGCGTTTGGTCTGCTCCAGAATCTGTCCGCTGATTTCCGTCAGTTCGGCGTCTTCTTCGCGCTCTTCGCGCAGGTTCTGCGCCAGGCAGGCGATACCGGTGATCGGGTTGCCGATTTCATGGGCCACCCCGGCCGCCAGTCGGCCAATGCTCGCCAGCCGCTCAGAATGGACCAGTTTGTCTTCAAGCATCTGGGTTTCGGTCAAATCTTCCACCAGCAGCACCAGGCCACTGTTGCCCGGTGCCAGCGGTTCGTCGATCGCCGCTTTGTGCAGGTTCAGCCAGCGGGTCTGGCCATCGAGTGCCAGGTGCTGTTTGTGCAAGTGTTCGTCTGGCAGGTTGATGAAGCCTTGCAGCAATTCTTTCCACGGATCGCCAATGGTGCTCAGGCGCGAACCGACCACGCGCTGCGCGGCAATCCCGGTCAACTCCTCCATGGCTTTGTTCCACATCAGGATCTCTTGATCCTTGGCCAGGGAACAGACGCCCATCGGCAGTTCCTGCAAGGTCTGACGGTGGTAGCGGCGCAGGGCATCGAGTTCAGCTGCCAGGCCGGTGAGGCGCGAGTGGTAATCCTCGAGACGGCTTTCAATGAAGTGGATGTCTTCGGTGACGTAGTTTTCGCCGCCGGCCTTATAAGGCAGGAAGGTTTCGACCATGTCCTGGGCGACGCTCGGCCCCATCAGGCCGGAAAGGTTGGCTTCGATCCGGTCGCGCAAACGACGCAAGGCGTACGGTCGGCGTTCGTCGAATGGCAAATAGAGATCGCGCAGGGCCTGTTCAACTTCTTTTGCGCAGCCTTGGCACCCAGGGGTTTGGCCAGTTGCGTGGCGAACTCTTGTGGCGAAGCGGCGTGCAGTTCCCGGCGTTGCGGGCGACGGACGTTGTCCACGGCGCAGGCTTCGGCGGCGCTGGCCTCTTCCGGGCTGGCGTTGGTGAACAGCGAGATCAGCGTAAACATCAGCACGTTGGCGGCCAGCGAGGCAATCGCCGCCATGTGCCAACTGGTGTCGTCGAGCACGTAGATCATGTTCAGCAGTGGAATGTAGAAACCCTGCAGATTGCCTACCAGCGGCATCAGCATGGTCACCATCCACACCAGGATCCCCGCCAGCAAACCGGCGATGAAGCCGCGGCGGTTGGCGGTCGGCCAGTACAGGACCGACAGTACGCCCGGCAGGAATTGCAAAGTGGCGACGAAGGCGACGATGCCGAGGTTGGCCAGGTCTTGCTCGGCGCCCAACAGCAAGTAGAAGCCGTAGCCGGCCATGATGATCGCGACAATCAGCGCCCGGCGGGTCCACTTCAGCCAACGGTAGATGTTGCCTTCGGCCGGCGGCTGATACAGCGGCAGCACCAAATGGTTGAGCGCCATCCCGGACAACGCCAGGGTGGTAACAATGATCAGCCCGCTGGACGCCGACAAACCGCCGACATAAGCCAATAGCGCCAAGGCCTTGTTATTGGCGGCGATGCCGACTCCGAGGGTGAAATATTCCGGGCTCGTTGTAGCGCCCAGTTTCAGTCCGGCCCAGAGAATCAGCGGCACGGCCAGGCTCATCAGCAGCAGGAACAGCGGCAAGCCCCAGCTCGCACTGACCAGTGAGCGCGGGTTGAGGTTTTCGGTAAACGTCATGTGATACATGTGCGGCATCACAATCGCCGAAGCGAAGAACACCAAAAGCAGCGTACGCCACGGGCCTTCCTGCAAAGGCGTGTGCAGGGCGGCGAGGGCGGTCTGGTTTTGCAGCAGCCAGACTTCCAGCTGTTGCGGGCCGTCGAACACGCCGTACAACGCATAAAGGCCAACGCCGCCGATGGCGATCAGCTTGATCACCGACTCGAAGGCAATCGCGAATACCAGGCCTTCGTGTTTCTCCCGGGTCGCAATGTGGCGCGAGCCGAAGAAGATCGTGAACAGGGTAATCAGTGCGCAGAAACTCAGGGCCACGCGGTGTTGCACCGGTTCGCGAGTGAGAATGCCGATGGAGTCGGCCACCGCTTGAATCTGCAACGCCAGCAACGGCAGGACGCCGATCAGCATGAAGATCGTCGTCAGCGCGCCGGCCCAGGTGCTGCGGAAGCGGAAGGCGAACAAGTCCGCCAGTGACGACAGTTGATAGGTGCGAGTGATCTTCAGGATCGGGTACAGCAACACCGGCGCCAGCAAAAATGCGCCGGACACCCCGAGGTAGCTCGATAGAAAGCCGTAGCCGTACTGATAGGCCAGGCCCACGGTGCCGTAGAACGCCCACGCACTGGCGTAAACCCCCAGCGACAGGGTGTAAGTCAGCGGGTGGCGAATGATCGCCCGGGGGATCATGCCCCGTTCGCTGATCCAGGCGACGCCGAACAGCACCGCCAGGTACGCGGCGCTGATCAGGATCATCTGGGTCAGGCTAAAGCTCATCGGCATCTTTTTGGCTCTGCAGGATGAAGGTCACGACGATCAGAATCAGCCAGAGCAGATAAGGGCGATACCAGGCGCCAGTGGCGTCGATCCACCAATCCATGATGGCCGGGGAGAACAGATAAATCCCCACTACCAAAAGCAGGACCAAGCGATAGATGTACATCCCGGCCTCTCTTTTTTAGGCGCGTGCCCGAAAACGTGCGGCGATGGTAACGGATGGCGGCGCTACTGCAAGTGCCATCACTGCAGTTGCGCTTCGGGCAGGGTCAGTGTGCGCGGGATCTTTGCGGCATCCCAGTGGGCGATGCCCCAATTCAGTACTTCCCGAGGCGTGGCGTAAGCCAGTTCGCTGCCCGGATTTTGACCCAGTGCGCGTAATGCCCGCAGTAACAGTGGCGTGGCCTGATCGTCGGTCAATGGCGGCGAACGGTAGGATTTGCCGAGCTTGTTACCGTCCGGCTGAGTAATCAGCGGCACGTGCAGGTAACGCGGTTGCCGCAGGCCGAGCAGTTCTTGCAGGTAGAGCTGGCGTGGTGTCGAGTCGAGCAAGTCGGCGCCGCGCACGATGTCGGTGATGCCTTGCCAGGCATCATCGAGCACCACGGCCAGTTGATAGGCATAGAGCCCGTCGCGGCGGCGAATCACGAAATCGCCGACATCCCGACCCAGGTGCTGGCGGAACTCGCCTTGCACCCGGTCGATGAAATGGTATTCGAGCTCCGGCACCCGCAGGCGGATGGCCGCGTCTTCAGCGCCATGCCCGGCATTGCGGCACAGGCCCGGATAGATGCCGTGATACGGCTCCAATTGTTTGCGCGAACAGGTGCAAGCGTAGGCCAGGCCATGACTGAACAGACGATTGAGCACTTCGGCATAGGCGTCGTGCCGGTCGCTTTGACGAACCAGTTCACCATCCCACTCGAAGCCATAGCGTTCCAGCGCGTTGAGGATCGCGGCTTGGGCGCCGGGTTCTTCCCGAGGCGGGTCGAGGTCTTCCATGCGCATCAGCCAGCGGCCACCTACAGAGCGGGCGTCGAGGTACGAAGCGAGCGCAGCGACCAGCGAGCCGAAGTGCAAGTGGCCACTGGGCGTGGGGGCGAAGCGACCGATGTAGGGAGAGACATTCATGAGGGCGATGGTACGTCGTCTGATCGTGCGCGATCCACAGGGTTCGGTGCTGTGCCGAATTTCAGAAACAAAAACGGAGCGTTCGCACGCTCCGTTTTTCGTTCAAGTCGAGATTACTTGCCGACTTGCTTTTCCTTGATTTCCGCCAGGGTCTTGCAGTCAACGCACATGTCGGCGGTAGGGCGGGCTTCCAGTCGCTTGACGCCAATCTCGACGCCGCAGGACTCGCACCAGCCATATTCTTCGTCTTCGATCAATTGCAGCGTTTTGTCGATCTTCTTGATCAACTTGCGCTCACGATCACGGGCGCGCAATTCAAGGCTGAATTCTTCTTCCTGGCTGGCACGATCTGCCGGGTCAGGGAAGTTGGCCGCTTCGTCTTTCATGTGATCAACCGTACGGTCGACTTCCTGCATCAAGTCCTGTTTCCACTTATTCAGGATCTTGGTGAAGTGAGCGCGCATGGGCTTGCCCATGTACTCTTCGCCCTTTACTTCTTTGTAGGGTTCGAAGCCGCTGATCGACTGGTTTTGTTGTTGCTTTGCTTGGGTGGACATGAAATAGACCGCCTCTACTCTTGTAATCCATTGCGCAGGATTGCTCCATCACCGACACCTGCCGGCCCTGCGGCTGCAAGCGGGCGAACTTACCAGATCAAATCGGGCCGCGCTACTCCCGGATGTCGAGGGGGTGACCCGCGGTGCTTGCAAATGATTGCAAAGCCTTGTCTGGTGGTGATGGAGACCTGATCAAATATTGATTTTAGTCAAACCTGGCGCGCACGCTTGAGTCGTTCAGGCCAGAGTTATAACGGCTCTGACCGCTTTAGGTTCTCGCTCGTTCCAGTGGTTGGGTAGAATCGATTCTTTTACCCGTTGAAGGAAGGCTAATGGCTCAGTCCTACAGTGCCCGCAGTCGTGCGATTGAACCGTTCCATGTCATGGCGCTGCTGGCGCGGGCCAATGAACTGCAGGCTGCCGGTCACGACGTGATCCACCTGGAAATCGGCGAGCCGGACTTCACCACCGCCGAGCCGATCATCCAGGCCGGCCAGGCTGCGCTGACGGCGGGCAAGACCCGTTACACCGCGGCACGGGGCATTCCCGAACTGCGCGAGGCCATTTCGGGCTTTTATCAGCAGCGTTACGGGCTGAACATCGATCCACAGCGAATTCTGGTGACGCCGGGCGGTTCCGGCGCGTTGCTGCTGGCCAGCGCTTTGCTGGTCGACCCAGGCAAACACTGGCTGCTGGCGGACCCGGGCTACCCGTGCAACCGGCACTTCCTGCGGCTGGTGGAAGGCGCGGCGCAGCTTGTTCCTGTCGGTCCGGACGTGCGTTATCAGCTGACCCCGGACCTGGTGGCGCGGCATTGGGACCATGACAGCGTCGGCGCCCTGGTGGCTTCGCCGGCCAATCCGACCGGGACCATCCTGACCCGCGATGAGCTGGCCGGGCTGTCGGCTGCGATCAAGCAGCGCCACGGCCATCTGGTGGTGGACGAGATCTACCACGGCCTGACCTACGGCACCGACGCGGCCAGCGTGCTGGAAGTCGATGACAGCGCCTTTGTCCTGAACAGTTTTTCCAAGTATTTCGGCGATGACCGGCTGGCGCCTCGGCTGGCTGGTCGGCGCCGCAAGCAGCGGTCGGCGAACTGGAAAAGCTCGCCCAGAACCTCTACATCAGCGCCCCGAGCATGGCCCAGTACGCCGCGTTGGCCTGCTTCGAACCGGCGACCATCAGCATTCTGGAAGAGCGCCGCGCGGAATTCGGTCGTCGTCGCGACTTCCTCTTGCCGGCCTTGCGTGAGCTCGGTTTTGGCATCGCCGTGGAACCTGAGGGCGCGTTCTACTTGTACGCCGATATCAGCCAGTTCGGCGGTGATGCCTTCGCGTTCTGCCGACACTTCCTCGAAACCGAGCACGTGGCGATTACCCCGGGCCTGGACTTCGGGCGTTATCAGGCCGGGCATCACGTGCGGTTTGCCTACACCCAAAGCCTGCCGCGCTTGCAGGAAGCGGTGGAACGGATCGCTCGCGGCTTGAAGAGCTGGCAAGGCTGATGCGTTTTCATCCTCCCCTTGAAGAAGGTCGTCTGATCCGTCGTTACAAGCGTTTTCTCGCCGATATCGAAACCGTTAGCGGCGAGTTGCTGACGATTCACTGCCCGAACACCGGCTCGATGCTCAATTGCCAGGTCGAGGGCGGGCAGGTCTGGTTCAGCCGCTCCAACGACCCGAAGCGCAAATTACCCGGCACCTGGGAAATCGGTGAAACCCCGCAAGGGCGGTTGTTTTGCGTGAACACCGGGCGAGCCAATGGCTTGATCGAAGAGGCGTTGCGTGCCGGCGTGATCACTGAGTTGAACGGTTTTACCGAGCTGAAACGCGAAGTGGCCTATGGGCAGGAAAACAGCCGCATCGATTTCCGTCTCGATTACCCGAACGGGCCGGCGTACGTGGAAGTCAAAAGTGTCACTTTGGGCTTTGACGGTACGCCAGTGGCGGCGTTTCCCGATGCGGTGACCCAGCGCGGGGCCAAGCATTTGCGGGAACTGGCGCATCTGGCCCGGGACGGGATTCGCGCGGTGCAGTTGTATTGCGTCAATCTCAGCGGCATCGACGCCGTGCGTCCGGCAGAAGAAATCGATTCGGCCTACGCCGCCGCGTTGCGTGAAGCGGTGGCGTGCGGCGTTGAGGTGCTGGCTTATGGCGTGCGTATCAGCCACGAAGAGATGCTGGTTGACCGGCGTCTGGACGTATTGCTCAACGGTTAAAGGCTGATCCAGATCCCTTGCGCGTCTTCGCGGCTGGGAACGACGGTCAGGGATTGCCCCGCGCAGGGGCCGGCGACGCATTCGCCGTCCTCGATAAGAAACAGTGCGCCGTGGGTGGCGCACTGGATCAGGCTGTTGCTGGGGTCCAGAAACTGGTCGGGTTTCCATTCCAGCCCCACGCCACGGTGCGGGCAGCGGTTGATGTAGACGTAAACCTGACCACCCCGGCGCACGGCGAAGAGCTTCTGGCCGTCGATGTCGAAACCGCGGCTGCTGGCATCGGCCAACTCCAGGCCCTGGCAAAGAAACTTCATGTCTATCCTCAAGTGTCGCGGTTCGTGACTGGATATGTCCGGACTTGACGCGCAAATGCAAATAATTATCAAATGGCCGCCCACCCATGGGGGCGCTTGCCGGATGTCGAGGATACTTGGCCTGTCAGGTTGATGCCCGGGAAAACCCTTTAAGGAAGCCGTTTATGCGTCTGAGTACCCGCGTTGTCGCCTTGTGTGTCGGACTCATCGTCAGCCACCAGGCGGCAGCGGCCGAACTGCCGCAGCGATGGGTGAGTGCCGGTGGCGCCTTGTCGGAGTGGGTGAGTGCCTTGGGTGGCGAGTCAAAACTGGTGGGCGTCGATACCACCAGTCAGCATCCGGATTCTTTGAAGGCCCTGCCGAGCATTGGCTATCAGCGGCAATTGTCGGCGGAAGGCATCTTGAGCTTACGCCCGCAGATGCTCATCGGCACCGAAGAAATGGGTCCACCGCCGGTGCTTTCGCAGATTCGCAGTGCCGGTGTTCAGGTCGAATTGTTCTCGGCTCAGCCGGATTTGCCTGCCTTGCAGGGCAACTTGCAGCATCTGGGCAAGTTGCTCGGCGCAGAAGACCAGGCGACCCAGGCATTCCTGGCGTATCAACAGAAACTGGATCAGCAAAAGCTCCGGATCACCGAGGCGCAGCTCAAACAGAAATCGCCGGGTGTGCTGTTGTTGCTCGGCCATGCGGGCGGCAATCCAATGATCGCCGGCAAGGACACCGCCGCCGATTGGTTGCTGCAACAGGCCGGCGGCCACAACTTGGCGACGCATACCGGTTATAAACCTTTTTCCAACGAGTCCTTGGCCAGCCTGAACCCTGAAGTGCTGGTGTTCTCCGACCGTGCGCTGACCGGCGATGCGGCCCGCGCAGCATTGTTCAAGGAAAACCCCATCTTGTCCTCGACCCGTGCCGCGAAGGACGGCCGCGTGATGGAACTCGATCCAACTTTACTGGTGGGCGGGCTCGGACCGCGGTTGCCCGAGGCGCTGAAAAAGTTGTCTGACGGTTTATATCTCGGCGCGAGTGACCAATGACCACTTTGGTTAAACCCCGCACACTGTTTATTGGCTTGAGTCTGCTGTGTTTGCTGGCGATCTGGCTGTCGTTGGCGCTGGGGCCGGTGAGCTTGCCGTTGCTCGACACGTTGCGTGCGGCGCTGCGGTTGATCGGTGTGCCGATTGCCCCGGACGGTCTGGAGCAGGCTGAACTGATTCTTGGGCAGATTCGCCTGCCGCGAACCCTGCTCGGTTTGGCGGTGGGCGGTGTGCTGGCCTTGTCTGGCGTGGCAATGCAGGGTCTGTTTCGCAACCCATTGGCCGATCCGGGGCTGGTCGGTGTTTCCAGCGGCGCCGCACTGGGCGCGGCGATTGCGATTGTCGGTGGTTCGGCGTTTGGCGGCTTGCCCGAGTCCTTCGGGCCTTATCTTTTGTCGTTGTGCGCGTTTCTTGGCGGGCTCGGCGTGACCGCGCTGGTGTATCGACTCGGCCGGCGTAACGGGCAAACCAACGTCGCGACCATGCTGCTGGCCGGTATTGCGTTAACGGCGCTGGCCGGTTCGGCGGTGGGTTTGTTCACCTATCTGGCGGACGATGCGACCCTGCGCACGCTGACTTTCTGGAACCTGGGCAGCCTCAACGGCGCCAGTTATTCGCGGCTCTGGCCATTGCTGCTGGTGACGGCTGGTGTGGCGCTGTGGTTGCCGCGCAGGGCCAAGGCCTTGAATGCATTGTTGCTGGGCGAGTCGGAGGCCGGTCACCTGGGCATTGATGTCGAAGGGCTCAAGCGTGAACTGGTGTTCTGCACCGCGCTGGGTGTCGGCGCGGCGGTGGCGGCAGCAGGGATGATCGGGTTTGTCGGGCTGGTGGTGCCGCATCTGGTGCGGCTGCTGGCCGGTCCTGATCATCGGGTGCTGTTACCGGCCTCGGTGCTGGCGGGGGCGAGTCTGTTGTTGTTCGCTGACCTGGTGGCGAGACTGGCCCTGGCGCCGGCCGAGTTGCCGATTGGTATTGTCACGGCGTTCATTGGCGCGCCGTTCTTTCTGATTCTGCTGCTCAGGAGGCGTGCCTGATGTTGCGCACAGAAAACCTGAAGATCCGCCGAGGCAGCAAAACGGTGCTGACGGACATCACACTGGAACTCAAGCCGGGTGAAGTCCTCGGTGTGCTGGGGCCGAACGGTGCTGGCAAGAGCACCTTGCTCGGCGCGTTGTGCGGTGAATTGCGTCCTGATGAAGGACGCGTCTGGCTCGATGAGCGTGAGCTGAGCCACTGCACGGGTGCCCAGCGAGCGCAGCGATTGGCGGTACTACCGCAAGTGTCGACCCTCGACTTCGGCTTTCGTGTCGAGGAAGTGGTCGGCATGGGGCGTTTGCCTTATCAAAGCGGTCGGGTGCGCGATGACGAAATTGTTGCCGCCGCGTTGGGCGCCGCCGATGCCGGGCATTTGAGCGGTCGCAGTTACCTGGCGCTGTCCGGCGGCGAACGTCAGCGAGTGCATCTGGCCCGGGTGCTGGCGCAGCTCTGGCCCGGCGAGGCGGGGCAGACCTTACTGCTTGATGAGCCGACCTCGATGCTCGATCCACTGCATCAGCACACCACGTTGCAGGCTGTGCGCGAGTTTGCTGATCGCGGTGCCGCGGTGTTGGTGATCCTGCATGATCTGAACCTGGCGGCGCGTTATTGTGATCGTCTGTTGCTGCTCGAAGGCGGGCGCCCGGTGGCGCTGGATACACCAGAGCAGGTGCTGCGTCCGGAGTCGCTCAAAGCGGTGTTCGGGCTGGAAGTATTGGTGCAGCCGCACCCGGAGCGTGGGCATCCGCTGATCATCGCCCGCTGAGTCGTTCATCGAGGTGAGAGCATGCGTGGGATTTTTCTGCTGACTGTACTTGTGCTGAGTGCCTGTCAGCATGTGTTGCCGCCGCCGATCACGGGCCAGATTCGCGACTTGCGCACGGGCCAGTCACTGACGGCACCAGAATTGGTCGCACGGCTGGCCAAGCCTGAGCGGGTGATCGTCGGCGAGCAGCATGACAATCGCGATCACCATCAACTGCAATTGTGGCTGCTCCAGACGCTGGGGCAGAGACGTCCCCAAGGCAGTCTGCTGTTGGAAATGCTCACGCCGGATCAACAACTGCGCGTCGATGACGTGCGCAATGCTTCAACACCGCCGATCGACTTGCCTGGCGCGTTGGCCTGGCAGTCGGGTTGGGACTGGGATTTGTATGGGCCGATAGTGCGTTTCGCCCTGGGACAGCCTTATCCACTGCTGGCGGCCAATCTGAGTGACAACGAAGTCCGTGCCTTTTATGCCCAGCCGCCTGGGTTGAGCGGTTCGCGTTCTAACGCACCTTCGGTCAAGGACGAGTTACTGGCGCAAATCAGCGGCTCCCATTGCGGACTGCTTCCAAAATCCCAAATGCCAGCAATGCTGGCGGTGCAGCAGCAACGTGACCGGCGAATGGCTGAGCGTTTACGTGTCGCCCCCGAGCCTTCGCTGCTGTTTGCCGGTGCGTATCATGCGCGCAAGGATGTCGGTGTACCGCTTCATATACTGGATTTGGGCGAACCCGAAGCGCCAACCGTGCTGATGCTGGCGCAGCAGGGCAGTGAGGTCACGTTGGCGATGGCTGATTACGTCTGGTACACGCCCGCCACGCCGGCACCGGATTATTGCGAAGAGATGCGTAAGCAGATGGGCAAGTAGCGTCGGCGACTTTTCTACAGGCAAAAAAGACCCGGCAAGAGCCGGGTCAAATAACCGTGATTAGCCTGATGAGGAGATAATCTGAGAGTCCGAACCAAGGGCTTTTCAGAAAATCGACCAGTCTCGCGACCAGTTGTGATAATCATAGCGATTCTCATTACCAAGTCAACCGCTGTTTTCTCATTTATTTTCAATCAGCCAGCAGGCCCTGTAATCGTTGGGTTTAGCCTGGATTTTTAAGTGAACTCAACTGGGTAATCTGCTTGTTCAGCAAGTCAATGCGCCGCGCCATGCTCTCGATCAGGCTGTGGGAAATCTTCGGATTGCTTTGGGTCAGGCTCAGAAACTGATCCTTGGGAATCAACATTACCGTGCTCGGTTCGCTGGTGATCACACTGGCGTTGCGCTTCTCGCCAGTGAACACCGCCATGGCACCGAAAATCTCATCCTTGGGCACATCGCCGACTTTATGCCCGTCGACAAACGCTTCGGCATGGCCTTCGATGATGACGAATACATGGTCTGCCTCGTCGCCCTGCTGAATCAGTACTTCGCCGGCGGCAACGCGCTGAAAGCCGTTGGTGCTACGAAATTCCGGTTGTTTCAGGTGGGCAACCGCGTCGGATAGCAGGGCGGTCTGGCCGACCAGATATTGCAGGAACAACTCCGAACGCTGCGAATCGGCATAGATGTGCTGAAAAACCTCGGATCGCAGGTAGGGAATCAAGGACAGCGGACCATCGCTACGCAAGCGGCAATGTGGCAGTTCAACGCCTTGGCGCAGGCCGACCAGATCGCCTTCATGCAAATAGAACAAGGCTCGGTTGTCGACGCAGCCATGTAGCAAACCGTTGTCCAACAGGAACAACTGATTGCCGGGCAATAGCGTGGCGAGGTCGTCGACGGCCGAAAACTCCAGCGCCGGGCCGCAGGGCGATAAACCGTTCAGCAACCGGGCGGGAATGTTTTGCAGTCGATTGATCAGTGTGTCGGCGTAAGCCGGTTGTTCCCCGAGCAAGTACATGGCGATGGGCGCCTGTTCAATTCTTGTGGCGTGAAGAAATGGCTTCCAGTTGTTTGTTCAGCGCTTCCTTGCGTTCAGCGGGGATGTCGTTCCAGTGCACGTCCATCAGGGCGCCTTCAATTGCATACAGCAACACCTTGGACGCCCGGAACCCACGCGTACGCACGGCCCGATAAGCATCCACCGCCCCCAGGCGACGCAAGTCCGAGGCGCTGTGGATGCCCACGGCATGCAGCCACTGCGCTGACGTCTTGCCAAGATTCTTCAGGTGTTGCAGTTCATCATTCATCAAGCCTCCTTGCGACGGCCGAACGGTGCGTGGGCGAGCCTTTGAGGAGTGTAGCCATCAGTAGGAAAAGCGTGATTGTTTGGTCGGTTTCGACGCAAACGCTTCTAAGAGGCAAGGTCCTGAAGCGTTCGAAGGGGCTGCGAATGCAGTAGAGGAGGGCAGCGCAAATAACTGTGGGGAGCGGCGGTGCGACGATTCGACTTGTTCGCGAAGACGTAGTGTCAGTCGACATGAATGTTGAAGGTTAAACCGCTTTCGCGAGCAAGCCCGCTCCCACAGGGGGCGTGTCGTGTCAGGTAGGCGATGCGGATGTTAGCGGGTGCGATAGCGCAGGCGTGTCCCGAAATTCATCGACATCAGGATTTCGTCGGCACTCAGCTCTGTTGGGAAGTAGGCGCCGGAGATTTGCGCATGGGCCAGGCTTGCACCTTCCAGCGAGGCATTGCGGAAGTCGATGCCACGCAAGTCGGCGGAACGGAAGTACGCATCGGTGAAGTCGATGCCATCGGCGTTCAGCTCACGCAGATCAAGACCACGGAAATCGCCGCTGACCATGTCAATCGGGCCATCGAGGGGGCGTTGCTTGTTGAAGCCTGTGATGTCGTCTTTGTGCAGCAAGGCATAAAGCGGGGTGTCGAGAAGTTTCGGCTGGCTCATGTCAAATCACCTGTTGGTTTTATGACGCCAGTATAGTGCCACTATTTGACAGCCGTGAAGCCAGCGAAGGCTCCACGGCTGAAAAATTTCTTACAAGCCCGGCAGGCGCTGGCGAATCTGCGCCACGACAGCGTCCAGGGTCCCGCTCTCATTGGTCTGAACACGCTTGCTGCAGAGAATCTCGGCCGGCGTCAGCGCTTCGCGGGTGGCTTGCTGGTCGGCGATAACGGCCAGATTGGCGTCGGACGGATCCTTTTTGTCTGCCTGACGCAGGGCCAGCCAGCTCTCGATTACGGCTTGCGGTGCGTTGCAATCCAGAATCAGGAAGGGTGCGCCGGTCGCTTCAGCAATTTTTGCCGCGCCGTCACGCTGGTTGCGCTTGAGGTAGGTGGCATCGATCACCACCGGGAAACCGGCACGCAGGATTACGTCAGCGATTTCATGCAGGCGGGTGTAGGTCGCTGAGCTGGCGTCAGCACTATAAATGCCGGCCTGTGGATCGTTCGGCACGGTCTGCTCGCCGAACAGACGTTTGCGTTCTACGTCGGAACGCAGGCGAATGGCACCCAGTGCTTCCACCAGACGCATGGCCACACGGCTTTTACCGACAGCGGAAACGCCGTGGGTGATGGCCATGAAGCGCGAAGGAATGGTGCTGTAGCTTTCCGCCAGGTTGGCGTAGTTGCGGTACTGGCGCAGGGTGGTGGCGCGCTGCACCGGATCGGCCTCGGCCGGCATGCTGAACAGGCTGACCTTGGCGCGAACCAGTGCACGGTAGGCTTTATAGAAGTTGAGCAGCTCAAGGCCCTGATAGTCGCCGGTCAGTTCCAGGTACTGGCTGATGAAACGGCGCGCCAGGCTCTTAAGGCCGCGGTCTTCCAGGTCCATTGCCAGGAAACCGGTGTCAGCGTAGACGTCGGTGAAGCGGAACGGCTCGTTGAACTCGATGCAGTCGAAGATCACGACCTTGCCGTCGATCACGGTGGCGTTGCCCAGGTGAATGTCACCGTGGCATTCGCGAATGAAACCGTCGGCCTTGCGTTGGGCAAACAGCGGCTTCAGACGCTCGAAGCTGCTTTCGGCCCAGGCTTGCAGGGCGTCGAGTTGCAACAGATCAGCCTTGTCGCTGAGGAACGGGCGGATCTGTTCGAAGTTCTGGCGTACCGGTGCCATGACGCTGTCCGGGGTGCCTGCTTCGTGTTCGGCAGGTACTTTCGGCGCAGTGAGGTGGAACTGCGCAATTTGCGCGGCCATCTCGTCGATGTGCGCGGTGGTCAGTTCGCCGTTGGCTTGCAGGGTGCTGAGCAATTGGCTTTGCGGGAACTGACGCATTTTCAGAGCGTATTCGACAACCGGGCCGTCACCGCCCAGTTGTGGGGCTTCGGCACTGCCGGTGATCGGCAACACTTCAAGATACAAATCATTGGTCAGACGCTGGTTCAGGCGTAGTTCTTCACCGCAGAAATGTTCGCGAGCATCGAGGTTGGTGAAGTCGAGGAAGCCGAAGTTCACCGGTTTCTTCACTTTATAAGCAAAGGGACCCGTGAGGATGACCCAGGAGATATGGGTCTCGATAACCTGGAACCCATCGACGGGATGCGGGTAGAGGGCCGGGTTTTGCAGGGCGGCGATCAGGGACTGGCTCACAGGCGATCCTTCAGAGTCGGGGGAAATTCAAGGTCGCCATTATGGCCGCAACTCCGCCGGACGCAAACCTTGGCAGGCTCCTGTTGAGTATGAATAAAGTGCGTATAATCCGCCGCCATGACTCGTACTCGATCCCCTCGCAGCAAAAAAACCACCGTCCAGCGGCCTGCGCCCCTGGCTGGGCTGGGCCCTTAAACTCAGCCTGGTCGGCCTTGTCGTGCTTGCCGGGTTCGCGGTTTATCTGGACGCCATCGTTCAGGAGAAGTTTTCCGGCAAGCGCTGGACCATTCCGGCCAAGGTGTATGCGCGCCCGCTGGAGCTGTTTACCGGCCAGAAGCTGAGCAAGGACGACTTCCTCACCGAACTCGACGCCTTGGGCTACCGGCGCGAAGCTGTGAGCAACGGTCCCGGCGCAGCAGCGGTCAGCGGCAATACCGTCGACTTGAACACCCGTGGCTTCCAATTTTATGAAGGTATGGAGAAGCCCCAGCCCGTACGGGTGCGGTTCTCCGGTGACTATGTGGCCGAACTCTCGGCGACCAACGGTTCGAAGCTTTCTGTGGTGCGGCTGGAACCGCTGATGATCGGCGGGATTTACCCGAAAAACCTCGAAGACCGCATTCTGATCAAGCTCGATCAGGTTCCGCCGTACCTGCTCGACACCCTGGTCGCGGTGGAAGATCGGGATTATTACAGCCACTGGGGTGTGTCTCCCAAATCGATTGCCCGAGCTATTTGGGTCAACACCTCTGGCGGCAAGATGACCCAGGGTGGCAGCACGCTGACGCAGCAGTTGGTCAAAAACTTCTACCTGACCAGCGAACGCAGCCTGACCCGCAAACTCACCGAAGCCATGATGGCGATGTTGCTTGAGCTGCATTACAGCAAACAGGACATTCTTGAGGCTTACCTCAACGAAGTGTTCGTCGGTCAGGATGGCCAGCGTGCGGTGCACGGTTTCGGCCTGGCCAGTCAGTTCTTCTTCGGGCAGCCGTTGTCCGAACTGAAACTGCATCAAGTCGCGTTGCTGGTGGGCATGGTCAAGGGGCCGTCCTATTACAACCCGCGTCGCAACCCGGAGCGGGCGCTTGAGCGGCGTAACCTGGTGCTTGATGTGCTTGAGCAACAAGGCGTTGCTACTGCCGAACAAGTTGCTGCCGCGAAGGCCATGCCGCTGGGCGTGACGACTCGCGGCAAACTGGCCGACAGCTCGTTCCCGGGCTTTATCGACCTGGTTAAACGTCAGTTGCGTGAAGACTATCGCGACGAAGACTTGACCGAAGAAGGCCTGCGGATTTTCACCAGTTTCGACCCGATCCTGCAGATGAAGGCCGAAGCCTCGGTCAACGACACCTTTAAACGACTGGCCGGGCGCAAAGGTTCGGATGATGTCGAAGCGGCCATGGTCGTGACCAATCCGGAAACCGGCGAAGTCCAGGCCATGATCGGCAGCCGTCAGGCGAGTTTTGCCGGTTTCAACCGTGCCTTGGATGCGGTACGCCCGATCGGCTCGTTGATCAAGCCTGCGGTTTATCTGACTGCTCTTGAGAAACCAAGCCAGTACACCTTGACCAGTTGGCTATCGGATGAATCCTTCTCGGTGAAAGGCGCAGACGGTCAGGTCTGGAAACCACAGAATTATGACCGACGTTCCCACGGCACGGTGTTCCTGTATCAAGGGTTGGCGCATTCCTACAACCTGTCGACTGCGCGTCTCGGGTTGGAGCTGGGTGTACCGAACGTCCTCAAGACCCTGGCGCGCCTGGGCGTGAGTCGAGAGTTCCCGGCGTTCCCGTCGATGCTGTTGGGCGCGGGTGGTCTGACGCCGATGGAAGTGGCAACCATGTATCAGACCCTGGCCAACGGCGGGTTCAATACGCCGATGCGCGGGATTCGCAGCGTGCTGACTGCCGAAGGCGAGCCACTTAAACGTTATCCGTTCCAGATTCAGCAGCGTTTCGATCCGGCCTCTATTTTCCTGATCCAGAGCGCCATGCAGCGCGTCATGCGTGAAGGTACCGGTAGCTCGGTTTATAACGTGCTGCCCAAAACCCTGACGCTGGCGGGCAAGACCGGTACCAGTAACGATTCGCGGGACAGCTGGTTCGCCGGTTTCAGTCAGGATCTGCTGGCGGTGGTCTGGCTGGGTCGCGACGATAACGGCAAGACACCGTTCACCGGCGCTACCGGTGCGTTGCAGGTCTGGACCAGTTTCATGCGCAAGGCCGATCCGCTGCCGCTGGACATGCCGCAGCCGGACAACATTGTTCAGGCCTGGGTAGATTCGCGCACCGGGCAAGGCTCTGATGCCAACTGCCCAGGTGCGGTGCAGATGCCGTATATTCGCGGCAGTGAACCGCCTCCCGGCGCCGCTTGTGGTGGTCAAGCCCCTGCTTCCGGTGAAACGGTGATGGATTGGGTCAAGGGCTGGATGAATTAAGCAAAGAGGGTTTCAAGTGAATAAGTGGTTGATTCCAGCGGTTACCGCCGTGGCTTTGCTCAGCGGTTGCTCCACCGTACAGCGCGGTTCGATTCCGGTTGTGGACTCCGGCAGCGCTGTATCTAACAGTGAGCGGATTCAGGCGAATGGCGGTTTCCGCAAGACGACAGTAAAACGTCCGGTGCAAGGTCAGCCCCAGGCCATCCCGCAAGGTGATAGCGGCGTAGTGGTGATGGTACCGGGTGGTGGCGCCGTGACTTCGGCCCCGATCAGCACTTCGCCGATCACGCCGGGCCCGATCACGCCGGGTCCGATTGATACCTCGCCGGTTCAGTCCGCGCCAATCAATCAGGGCAGCTACAGCATGCCATCGACCCCGAGCGGGATTCCGTCGGCAAGCACCGGTGGCGGCTTGTCTGCCGACGAGCAACTGGATGGTCCGGTGCTGGCGCTGCTGACTACCGCTCAACAGCAACAGGCCAGTGGCGACCTCAACGGTGCGTCCTCCAGTCTGGAGCGCGCCCAGCGAGTGGCTCCGCGTGAGCCGCAAGTGCTTTATCGTCTGGCGCAGGTGCGTATGGCTCAAGGCGATGCACCACAAGCCGAGCAGTTCGCTCGTGCGTGGTCTGACCTTTGCCAGTGGCCGTCCGGATCTGCAGGCCAACCTGTGGGAACTGATCGCTCAAGCTCGTGAAAAGCAGGGTGATACCGCTGGCGCCACACTGGCCCGTCAGAAGGCCAAGGTTGCGCTGTGATGGATGCACGTTTCCCGAAAATTGCCGAGCAGTTGCTGCTGATCGAACGTGAGCTGCGGATTCAGGGCTGGTGGGACGAGGTCTCGCCCAGTGCTGAAGCACTGTCCAGTGTCGAGCCGTTCTCGGTCGACACCCTGGACTTTGAGCAATGGCTGCAATGGATCTTCTTGCCGCGCATGAAAGTGATCCTCGAACAGGATCTGCCGTTGCCCAATGCGTCAGGGATTCAGGAAATGGCCGAAATGGTCTTTGCCTCCCGCAATATCCAGGGCAAGGATCGGTATCTGCAGGTCCTGCTCAAAGAGTTCGATCAACTGATCGTTGCCTCCCGCTAATGCCGATCCCTTGTAGGGTGGTTACTGGCAGTTCTGCGTAATTTGTTTTTGTGCTTCGGTGGTGCGCTCCTGACGTTGTTCGTCAGTCAGGCGGCGCATCTCGCCGTCGACATCCTCCCGTAGTCGCGGGTTGTTCTGCAGTTGAGCGAGGTTCGTTCGAGCCTGCTCGCAGAATGTCTTGAGCTGGGCTTGCTGCTCGGCGACCTGCTTTTTCACTGTCTTATCGATGGCCTGTTGATCGCCAATGGCGCTACTGCGTGCGGGTGCGGTGGGTTTGCCGACAGGCGGAGCGGGCGTGACCACGGTGGTGGTTTGCTGTCCTTGAGGTGGCTGGGCATCGAAGTGGGTCACCCCTTGGGCATCCACCCACTTGTAGATCTGAGCCGCCATGCACAAAGGGCTCAGGGTGATCAGCAGACTGGCGGTGAAGAAGAACGTTCGCATGCCATTTCCTTGTCATAAGTTGCGCAATTGAAGCTAACACACTTGCGGTTTACGGGTTTTTTCTTGCGTTCTCATGCGCTTACTCACAATAAAGCACATAGACGACTTGACTTGCAGAGGACGAAACAGAAGAATCCAAAGTCCGCTGTAGAGGGACTGCCAGAAGCAGACCCACTCGGTAGATCATGAGGCGCATACCCGCGCCGACCTGTTACACCCGCAACGCGTTACCTCGCGCTGGGTGGGAAAGGCCCGCAACACTTGGGACGATCCCAATACTTGCTCAGTCAGTGCTGACGTAGTCGGCGACCACCGTCGCTCATGCTCTGCCGAGAAGTAAACCTATTAAGACCCGTCCCCTTGTGTGTGGACGGTATTCTGGCGTTTTAGAGGTGAACAACGTGGAGCTTTTATCTGGCGGTGAGATGCTCGTCCGCTTTTTGCGTGACGAAGGCGTCAAATATATCTACGGGTACCCGGGCGGTGCTCTTCTTCATGTCTACGATGCCCTGTTCAAAGAACCGGAAGTGACCCACATCCTGGTTCGTCACGAACAGGCTGCGACCCATATGGCTGACGGTTATGCCCGTGCCACCGGTAAAGCCGGTGTGGTACTGGTGACTTCCGGCCCGGGCGCAACCAACGCCATCACCGGTATTGCCACGGCCTACATGGACTCCATTCCGATGGTGGTCATTTCCGGCCAGGTGCCTAGCAACATGGTAGGTACCGACGCGTTCCAGGAAACCGACATGATCGGTATCTCCCGGCCGATCGTGAAGCACAGCTTCATGATCAAGCACGCTTCGGAAATCCCGGAAGTCATGAAGAAGGCGTTCTACCTGGCGCAATCCGGTCGTCCTGGTCCGGTCGTTGTCGATATTCCGAAAGACATGACCAACCCGGCCGAGAAGTTCGAATACATCTTCCCGAAAAAAGCCAAGCTGCGTTCCTACAGCCCAGCTGTTCGCGGTCACTCCGGGCAAATTCGCAAGGCAGCAGAAATGCTCCTGGCGGCCAAGCGTCCGGTGATGTACGCCGGCGGCGGCGTGATTCTGGGTGGCGGCTCCGCGCCGCTGACCGAATTGGCGAAGATGCTCAACCTGCCAGTGACCAATACCCTGATGGGTTTGGGTGCCTACCCTGGCACCGACCGTCAGTTCATCGGCATGCTCGGCATGCACGGTAGCTACACCGCCAACCTGGCGATGCACCATGCTGACGTGATCCTGGCAGTCGGCGCACGTTTCGATGACCGTGTGATCAACGGCCCGGCGAAGTTCTGCCCGAATGCCAAGATCATTCACATCGACATCGACCCGGCTTCGATCTCCAAGACCATCAAGGCCGACGTGCCTATCGTTGGTCCGGTCGAGAGCGTCCTGACCGAAATGGTCGCGATCCTCAAGGAAATCGGCGAGACCCCGAACAAGGAGTCCGTTGCCAGTTGGTGGAAGCAAGTTGACGAGTGGCGCGGTGACCGCGGCCTGTTCCCTTACGACAAGGGCGACGGCAGCATCATCAAGCCGCAAACCGTGGTCGAAACCCTGTGCGAAGTGACCAAGGGCGATGCCTTTGTAGCCTCCGACGTGGGTCAGCATCAAATGTTCGCGGCGCAGTACTACAAGTTCGACAAGCCTAACCGCTGGATCAACTCCGGTGGCCTGGGCACCATGGGCTTCGGTTTCCCGGCGGCCATGGGTATCAAGTTGAGCTTCCCGGATGCCGACGTCGTCTGCGTGACAGGCGAGGGCAGTATCCAGATGAACATTCAGGAACTGTCCACCTGTCTGCAATACGGTTTGCCGGTCAAAATCGTCATCCTGAACAACGGTGTTCTGGGTATGGTTCGCCAGTGGCAAGACATGAGCTATGGCAGTCGTCACTCGCATTCCTACATGGAGTCGTTGCCTGACTTCGTCAAGCTGGCAGAGGCCTATGGTCACGTAGGCATGCGCATCACCGACTCGAAAGAATTGAAGTCGAAGATGGAGGAAGCGTTTGCCATGAAGGATCGCCTGGTGGTGCTCGATATTTCGGTCGACACCAGCGAGCACGTCTACCCGATGCAGATCAAAGACGGCTCCATGCGCGATATGTGGCTGAGCAAGACGGAGCGTACTTAATCATGCGGCACATTATTTCCTTGCTTCTGGAAAACGAACCGGGCGCTCTGTCTCGTGTAGTCGGCCTGTTCTCGCAGCGCAACTACAACATCGAAAGCCTGACTGTGGCACCAACCGAAGACCCGACCCTGTCGCGCCTGACGTTGACCACTGTCGGCCACGATGAAGTTATCGAGCAGATCACCAAGAACCTGAACAAGCTGATTGAAGTGGTCAAATTGGTCGACCTGTCGGAGAGTGCTCACATCGAGCGCGAACTGATGCTGGTCAAGGTCAAGGCCACCGGCGCCCAGCGCGCCGAGATCAAGCGCACTACCGATATTTACCGTGGGCAGATCGTAGATGTCAGCGCCAGCGTGTATACCGTTCAATTGACCGGTACCAGCGACAAGCTCGACAGCTTCATTCAGTCCATCGGCACCGCCTCGATTCTGGAAACCGTCCGTAGCGGCGTAACCGGTATCGCCCGCGGCGACAAAGTACTCAGCATCTAAACCAAATTAGCGAATGGCCTGAACGGCCTGGATATATAGGGGAATTTCATGAAAGTTTACTACGACAAAGACTGCTGACCTGTCGATCATCCAGGGCAAGAAGGTTGCCATCATCGGTTACGGTTCGCAGGGCCACGCTCAAGCGTGCAACCTGAAAGACTCCGGCGTTGACGTTACTGTCGGCCTGCGTAAAGGTTCGGCCACTGTTGCCAAAGCCGAAGCTCATGGCCTGAAAGTGACTGACGTTGCTTCCGCTGTTGCGGCTGCCGACCTGGTCATGATCCTGACCCCGGACGAGTTCCAGTCTGCTTTGTACAAGAACGAAATCGAGCCGAACATCAAGAAAGGCGCCACCCTGGCCTTCTCCCACGGCTTCGCGATCCACTACAACCAGGTTGTTCCGCGCGCTGACCTCGACGTGATCATGATCGCGCCGAAAGCACCGGGCCACACCGTACGTTCCGAGTTCGTAAAGGGCGGCGGTATTCCTGACCTGATCGCTATCTACCAGGATGCTTCGGGCAACGCCAAAAACGTTGCACTGTCCTACGCTGCTGGCGTTGGTGGCGGTCGTACCGGCATCATCGAAACCACTTTCAAGGACGAGACCGAAACCGACCTGTTCGGCGAACAAGCCGTACTGTGCGGCGGTACCGTTGAACTGGTTAAAGCCGGTTTCGAAACCCTGGTTGAAGCTGGCTATGCGCCGGAAATGGCCTACTTCGAATGCCTGCACGAATTGAAGCTGATCGTTGACCTCATGTACGAAGGCGGTATCGCCAACATGAACTACTCGATCTCCAACAACGCTGAATACGGCGAGTACGTGACTGGTCCGGAAGTGATCAACGCCGAATCCCGTCAGGCTATGCGTAACGCCCTGAAACGTATTCAGGACGGCGAATACGCCAAGATGTTCATCAGCGAAGGCGCTACCGGCTATCCTTCGATGACCGCCAAGCGTCGTAACAACGCCGCTCACGGTATCGAAATCATCGGCGAGCAACTGCGCTCCATGATGCCGTGGATCGGTGCCAACAAGATCGTCGACAAAGCCAAAAACTAAGTCGCACGCTTGTACGAGAAACGCGGCCTAGGCCGCGTTTTTTCGTTTGGGTCACCGGTTCTGGTATAAAGCTGCATCGTTTGTGGCCGAACTGTCGTCCCAGACACTGTCGAAAACTTTCCATCCTGTTGCAAGGTAATGTCCATGAGCGAACGTCCCGAAGAGCCAAACCAGGCTCCTGACGCCGAAAGTCTACTGCCCATCGATGAGCACATCGAAGAAGGGCATGACGCCGAAGGTCGTAAAGTCCGGCATCGTGGTATCTATCTTCTGCCGAATCTTTTCACCACTGCGAACCTGTTCGCAGGGTTCTACTCCATCATCAACTCGATGAGTGCCCAGGCCGCCTTGAGCGCCGGTGACTCGGTCAGTGCCAGCAAGTATTTTGCGTTCGCCGCCATCGCGATTTTCGTCGC
Organism: Pseudomonas sp. 10S4; assembly: GCF_034344865.1. Lineage (NCBI taxonomy): Bacteria > Pseudomonadati > Pseudomonadota > Gammaproteobacteria > Pseudomonadales > Pseudomonadaceae > Pseudomonas > Pseudomonas sp. 10S4. The sequence continues at coordinate 711,121 of NZ_CP133774.1, read as the reverse complement.
TATGGTGCTCGACGGTCTGGACGGTCGGGTTGCGCGGATGACCAATACCCAGAGCGCCTTCGGTGCCGAGTACGACTCGTTGTCGGACATGGTCGCCTTTGGTGTCGCACCGGCATTGTTGGCATTCGGCTGGGCCCTGGGTGACATGGGCAAGGTCGGCTGGATGGTTGCCTTCATCTATGTGGCGGGCGCGGCGTTGCGCCTGGCTCGGTTCAATACCCAGGTCGGTACGGCGGACAAGCGCTACTTCATTGGCCTGGCCAGTCCGGCGGCGGCGGGTGTTGTTGCTGGGATCGTCTGGGCATTCAGCGATTACGGCATCCAGGGTTCCAAGATGTCGTTCCTGGTGGCGCTGATGGTGGCGGCCGCCGGTATGTTGATGGTCAGCAACATCAAGTACAACAGCTTCAAAGAGCTGGACTTGAAAGGGCGTGTGCCTTTTGTGGCGATCCTTGCCGTGGTGTTGGTGTTTGCTGTTGTATTCAGTGATCCGCCGCGCATTCTGTTGCTGGTGTTCCTCGGGTATGCGGCCTCAGGCCCGGTTCAATACCTGTTACGTCTTCGTCGGAATAAAAACGTGTAATTTCCCTCATACTCCGCAGTCTATTGGTGCATCTGTCCTCCAATGCTGCGGAGTAGCCATGCTGATCAAATTCCCCAAAGCGTCTGACTGTCATGAGTCGGACGTGACGCCTGAATCCCTCTATCTCTCTCGTCGCAATGTGCTCGGTGCTGCCGTGGCCGGCTTGGCCGTGAGCAGCCTTCCTCGATGGGCCAATGCTGGCGATGCTGCGCGCTACGCCGACGTCGAGCCTGGCAAGGCGCCGTCCTGGTTCGCCGAAAAGCTTCCTTCTACAAAGTGGGGGGCGGTCAACGTCAAGGATGAAGCGATCACACCGTTCAAGGATGCAACCCACTACAACAACTTCTATGAGTTCGGCACTGACAAAGGTGATCCGGCGGCCAATGCCGGCGCGCTGAAGACCGAGCCATGGAGCGTGGTGGTAGACGGGGAGGTGGGCAAGCCTGGGCGGTACGCGCTGGAGGACTTCATGAAGCCTTACCAGTTGGAGGAGCGGATCTACCGTCTTCGTTGTGTGGAGGCCTGGTCGATGGTCATTCCCTGGATCGGCTTTCCCATCTCGGCGTTACTCAAGGAGGTCGAGCCAACCTCCAAAGCCAAGTACATTCGATTCGAAACCCTACAGGATCCCAAGAGCATGCCCGGGCAGCGTTCAGGGTTTGCCTTGATCGATTGGCCTTATATAGAAGGGTTGCGTCTGGATGAGGCAATGAACCCGTTGGCGATTCTTGCGGTGGGCATGTACGGGCGCGAGTTGCCGAATCAGAACGGCGCGCCGCTGCGTTTGGTGGTGCCATGGAAGTACGGATTCAAGAGCATCAAATCCATCGTGCGGATCAGTCTGGTCAGCGAGCAGCCGAAAACCACTTGGCAAAGCATTGCTGCGGATGAGTATGGTTTCTATGCGAATGTGAATCCGACGGTTGATCATCCGCGCTGGACTCAGGCGCGGGAGCGGCGTTTGCCGAGTGGTCTGCTCAAGCCCAATGTGCGGGACACGCAGATGTTCAATGGTTACTCGGATGAAGTCGCTTCTTTGTATGCGGGTCTCGATCTTCGGAAGAACTACTGATGCGCTTTGCGGTTTGGCGTATTTTCGTCTTTATAGTTATCGCGGTCTGGCCGCTGCTTTGGTTGTATCAGGCCTGGGCGGATGTGCTCGGGCCTGATCCGGGTAAAGTGCTGGTTGATCGCTTGGGGCTGGGCACGCTTGTCCTTCTGTTGATTACATTAAGTATGACGCCCTTGCAGAAACTGACCGGTTGGGCGGGGTGGACTGCTGTCCGGCGGCAGCTGGGATTGTGGTGCTTTGCTTATGTTGTGCTGCATTTGAGCGGGTACACCGCGTTCATTCTCGGTTTTGACTGGTCGCAGCTGGGCGTCGAGTTACGCAAGCGGCCTTACATTATTGTCGGGACGCTGGGGTTTCTCTGTTTACTGGTGCTGGCCGTGACGTCCAATCGCTACAGTCAGCGGCGTTTGGGTTCTCGTTGGAAGAAGCTGCATCGACTGGTCTATGTGATTCTCGGGCTCGGCTTGCTGCATATGTTGTGGATTGTTCGCGCGGATCTGAAGGAGTGGGCTGTCTATGCTTCTATAGGTGCGCTGCTGATAGCGCTACGTCTACCGCCTGTAACCCGTCGAATTCCACGTTTAACGTCTAAAAAGGCACCATCTGCAAGAAAGGCGTAATTAGGGGTTGACGGCAGATTCTGGAAGTCTATAATTCGCCCCACTTCCGGCGCAGTCGAAACGGAAAACTCCTTGGTAAACAAAGAGTTATGCAGTTTTCGGCAGCGAGTTGCTTCAGGTCATCGAAGCCCAGAAGGAGTTGGTAGAGCGGTGTTGTGTGGCTCTATTAACGGTTCGATCTTCTCGGTCGAAAGTAGCGGAAAAGAGGTGTTGACAGCAGCGAGTAACGCTGTAGAATTCGCCTCCCGCTAACGAGAGATCGGAAGCGCAAGTGGTTGAAGTTGCAAAGGAAACTTTGAAAACTTCTGAAAATAACCGCTTGACAGTGACAGAGGCTGCTGTAGAATGCGCGCCTCGGTTGAGACGAAAGATCTTAACCAACCGCTCTTTAACAACTGAATCAAGCAATTCGTGTGGGTGCTTGTGGAGTCAGACTGATAGTCAACAAGATTATCAGCATCACAAGTTACTCTGCGAGAAATCAAAGATGTAACCAACGATTGCTGAGCCAAGTTTAGGGTTTCTTAAAAACCCAAAGATGTTTGAACTGAAGAGTTTGATCATGGCTCAGATTGAACGCTGGCGGCAGGCCTAACACATGCAAGTCGAGCGGCAGCACGGGTACTTGTACCTGGTGGCGAGCGGCGGACGGGTGAGTAATGCCTAGGAATCTGCCTGGTAGTGGGGGATAACGCTCGGAAACGGACGCTAATACCGCATACGTCCTACGGGAGAAAGCAGGGGACCTTCGGGCCTTGCGCTATCAGATGAGCCTAGGTCGGATTAGCTAGTTGGTGAGGTAATGGCTCACCAAGGCGACGATCGGGTAGCCGGCCTGAGAGGGTGACCGGCCACACTGGGACTGAGACACGGCCCAGACTCCTACGGGAGGCAGCAGTGGGGAATATTGCACAATGGGCGAAAGCCTGATGCAGCAACGCCGCGTGAGGGACGACGGCCTTCGGGTTGTAAACCTCTTTTAGTAGGGAAGAAGCGAAAGTGACGGTACCTGCAGAAAAAGCACAGGCTAACTACGTGCCAGCAGCCGCGGTAATACGTAGGGTGCAAGCGTTGTCCGGAATTATTGGGCGTAAAGAGCTCGTAGGCGGTTTGTCGCGTCTGCTGTGAAAACCCGAGGCTCAACCTCGGGCCTGCAGTGGGTACGGGCAGACTAGAGTGCGGTAGGGGAGATTGGAATTCCTGGTGTAGCGGTGGAATGCGCAGATATCAGGAGGAACACCAATGGCGAAGGCAGATCTCTGGGCCGTAACTGACGCTGAGGAGCGAAAGCATGGGGAGCGAACAGGATTAGATACCCTGGTAGTCCATGCCGTAAACGTTGGGAACTAGATGTGGGGACCATTCCACGGTCTCCGTGTCGCAGCTAACGCATTAAGTTCCCCGCCTGGGGAGTACGGCCGCAAGGCTAAAACTCAAAGGAATTGACGGGGGCCCGCACAAGCGGCGGAGCATGCGGATTAATTCGATGCAACGCGAAGAACCTTACCAAGGCTTGACATCCAATGAACTTTCTAGAGATAGATTGGTGCCTTCGGGAACATTGAGACAGGTGGTGCATGGTTGTCGTCAGCTCGTGTCGTGAGATGTTGGGTTAAGTCCCGCAACGAGCGCAACCCTCTTCCTATGTTGCCAGCACGTAATGGTGGGAACTCATGGGATACTGCCGGTGTCAACTCGGAGGAAGGTGGGGATGACGTCAAATCATCATGCCCCTTATGTCTTGGGCTTCACGCATGCTACAATGGCCGGTACAAAGGGCTGCAATACCGCAAGGTGGAGCTAATCCCAAAAAGCCGGTCTCAGTTCGGATTGAGGTCTGCAACTCGACCTCATGAAGTCGGAGTCGCTAGTAATCGCAGATCAGCAACGCTGCGGTGAATACGTTCCCGGGCCTTGTACACACCGCCCGTCACAGCCATGGGAGTGGGTTGCACCAGAAGTAGCTAGTCTAACCCTCTCGGGAAGGACGGTGTACCACGGTGTGATTCGATGACTGGGGCTGAAGTCGTAACAAGGTAGCCGTACGGGAAGCTGCGGCTGGATCACCTCCTTAATCGACGACATCAGCTGCTCCATAAGTTCCCACACGAATTGCTTGATTCATTGAAGAAGACGATAAAGAAGCAGCCCGAAATTGGGTCTGTAGCTCAGTTGGTTAGAGCGCACCCCTGATAAGGGTGAGGTCGGCAGTTCGAATCTGCCCAGACCCACCAATTTTGCTTGTGTGGGACACCTGTAGAAATATGGGGCCATAGCTCAGCTGGGAGAGCGCCTGCCTTGCACGCAGGAGGTCAACGGTTCGATCCCGTTTGGCTCCACCACTACTGCTTCTGTTTGTTGAAAGCTTAGAAATGAGCATTCCATCCTGGTGATGGTGAATGTTGATTTCTAGTCTTTGATTAGATCGTTCTTTAAAAATTTGGGTATGTGATAGAAAGATAGACTGGACGTTACTTTCACTGGTAACGGATCAGGCTAAGGTAAAGTTTGTGAGTAATTGCGAATTTTCGGCGAATGTCGTCTTCACAGTATAACCAGATTGCTTGGGGTTATATGGTCAAGTGAAGAAGCGCATACGGTGGATGCCTTGGCAGTCAGAGGCGATGAAAGACGTGGTAGCCTGCGAAAAGCTTCGGGGAGTCGGCAAACAGACTTTGATCCGGAGATGTCTGAATGGGGGAACCCACCTAACATAAGTTAGGTATCTTAAGCTGAATACATAGGCTTAAGAAGCGAACCAGGGGAACTGAAACATCTAAGTACCCTGAGGAAGAGAAATCAACCGAGATTCCGTTAGTAGTGGCGAGCGAACGGGGACTAGCCCTTAAGTGGCTTTGAGATTAGCGGAACGCTCTGGAAAGTGCGGCCATAGTGGGTGATAGCCCTGTACGCGAAAATCTCTTAGTCATGAAATCGAGTAGGACGGAGCACGAGAAACTTTGTCTGAATATGGGGGGACCATCCTCCAAGGCTAAATACTACTGACTGACCGATAGTGAACTAGTACCGTGAGGGAAAGGCGAAAAGAACCCCGGAGAGGGGAGTGAAATAGATCCTGAAACCGTATGCGTACAAGCAGTGGGAGCCCACTTTGTTGGGTGACTGCGTACCTTTTGTATAATGGGTCAGCGACTTATTTTCAGTGGCGAGCTTAACCCGAGAGGGTAATGCGTAGCGAAAGCGAGTCTTAATAGGGCGATTCTAGTCGCATGGGAATAGACCCGAAACCGGGCGATCTATCCATGGGCAGGTTGAAGGTTGGGTAACACTAACTGGAGGACCGAACCGACTACCGTTGAAAAGTTAGCGGATGACCTGTGGATCGGAGTGAAAGGCTAATCAAGCTCGGAGATAGCTGGTTCTCCTCGAAAGCTATTTAGGTAGCGCCTCATGTATCACTGTAGGGGGTAGAGCACTGTTTCGGCTAGGGGGTCATCCCGACTTACCAAACCGATGCAAACTCCGAATACCTACAAGTGCCGAGCATGGGAGACACACGGCGGGTGCTAACGTCCGTCGTGAAAAGGGAAACAACCCAGACCACCAACTAAGGTCCCAAAGCGCGTGCTAAGTGGGAAAGGATGTGGAGTTGCACAGACAACCAGGAGGTTGGCTTAGAAGCAGCCACCCTTGAAAGAAAGCGTAATAGCTCACTAGTCGAGTCGGCCTGCGCGGAAGATGTAACGGGGCTCAAACCATACACCGAAGCTACGGGTATCACTTAGGTGATGCGGTAGAGGAGCGTTCTGTAAGCCTGTGAAGGTGAGTTGAGAAGCTTGCTGGAGGTATCAGAAGTGCGAATGCTGACATGAGTAACGACAATGGGTGTGAAAAACACCCACGCCGAAAGACCAAGGTTTCCTGCGCAACGTTAATCGACGCAGGGTTAGTCGGTCCCTAAGGCGAGGCTGAAAAGCGTAGTCGATGGAAAACAGGTTAATATTCCTGTACTTCTGGTTATTGCGATGGAGGGACGGAGAAGGCTAGGCCAGCTTGGCGTTGGTTGTCCAAGTTTAAGGTGGTAGGCTGGAATCTTAGGTAAATCCGGGATTCTAAGGCCGAGAGCTGATGACGAGTGTTCTTTTAGAACACGAAGTGGTTGATGCCATGCTTCCAAGAAAAGCTTCTAAGCTTCAGGTAACCAGGAACCGTACCCCAAACCGACACAGGTGGTTGGGTAGAGAATACCAAGGCGCTTGAGAGAACTCGTGGTTAAGGAACTCGGCAAAATGCCCCCGTAACTTCGGGAGAAGGGGCGCCGGTGAGGCGTGAAGCGATTTACTGCGTAAGCCCATGCCGGTCGAAGATACCAGGCCGCTGCGACTGTTTATTAAAAACACAGCACTCTGCAAACACGAAAGTGGACGTATAGGGTGTGACGCCTGCCCGGTGCCGGAAGGTTAATTGATGGGGTTAGCTAACGCGAAGCTCTTGATCGAAGCCCCGGTAAACGGCGGCCGTAACTATAACGGTCCTAAGGTAGCGAAATTCCTTGTCGGGTAAGTTCCGACCTGCACGAATGGCGTAACGACTTCCCAGCTGTCTCAACCGCGAACTCGGAGAAATTGCATTACGAGTAAAGATGCTCGTTACGCGCAGCATGACGGAAAGACCCCGTGACCTTTACTACAGCTTGGTATTGGTGTTCGGTGTGGCTTGTGTAGGATAGGTGGGAGACTGTGAAGATTGGACGCTAGTTCAGGTGGAGTCAACGTTGAAATACCACTCCTGGCAACTTTGAGGTTCTAACTCAGGTCCGTTATCCGGATCGAGGACAGTGTATGGTGGGTAGTTTGACTGGGGCGGTTGCCTCCTAAAAAGTAACGGAGGCGCCCAAAGGTTCCCTCAACCTGGTTGGCAATCAGGTGTCGAGTGTAAGTGCACAAGGGAGCTTGACTGTGAGACTGACAAGTCGAGCAGGGACGAAAGTCGGGACTAGTGATCCGGCAGTGGCTTGTGGAAGCGCTGTCGCTCAACGGATAAAAGGTACCTCGGGGATAACAGGCTGATCTTGCCCAAGAGTCCATATCGACGGCATGGTTTGGCACCTCGATGTCGGCTCGTCGCATCCTGGGGCTGGAGTAGGTCCCAAGGGTTGGGCTGTTCGCCCATTAAAGCGGTACGCGAGCTGGGTTTAGAACGTCGTGAGACAGTTCGGTCCCTATCCGCTGCGCGACGCAGGAAATTTGAGAAGATCTATCCCTAGTACGAGAGGACCGGGATGGACGAACCTCTGGTGTGTCCAGTTGATCACGCCAGTGGCATTGCCGGGTAGCTATGTTCGGAACGGATAACCGCTGAAAGCATCTAAGCGGGAAACTAGCCTCAAGATGAGATCTCACTGGGACCTTGAGTCCCCTGAAGGGCCGTCGAAGACTACGACGTTGATAGGTTGGGTGTGTAAGCGCTGTGAGGCGTTGAGCTAACCAATACTAATTGCCCGTGAGGCTTGACCATATAACACCCAAGCAATTTGCTTGCTTCGAGCTGAAAAGCGAAAGAGCACCAGATTGCGGTGTGTGAAGACGAAACGAACCGAAAGTTCGAGACACTCACAAAACACCGAGATCTATCACATACCCATTCGCTGGAGCGTACTCCGTAAGGAGAACGACCTGGCTACCGAATTTCTTGACGACCATAGAGCATTGGAACCACCTGATCCCATCCCGAACTCAGCAGTGAAACGATGCATCGCCGATGGTAGTGTGGGGTTTCCCCATGTGAGAGTAGGTCATCGTCAAGATTAAATTCCGAAACCCCTATCTGCGTATGCAGGTAGGGGTTTTGTTTTGCCCGAAGAAAAGCATGGCTTCGACAGCCGCACAAATTTGCACAGTTATTTTCGATTCAGAACACTAGAATAGGCCCACCTTTTTCGGAGCCAGAGCCTTTTATGCCAGATCCGGTTGACGCCTCACGGCTGTCAGATTTACCGCTGGACGACTTGGTGGCGTGTCACGAGTGCGACCTGCTGATGCGTAAGCCCGAACTCGCCCATGGCGAGAAAGCCCTCTGTCCGCGCTGCGGTTATGAGCTCTATGCCCATCGGCACAATGTCGTTCAACGCAGCCTCGCCTTGGTCATCGCCGCACTGTTGTTGTATGTCCCGGCGAACTTTTTACCCATCATGCAGCTCAATCTACTCGGGCAATCGTCGCAAGACACTGTCTGGAGCGGCGTTGTAGGCCTGTTCGATACCGGTATGCAAGGCGTCGCGGTGGTTGTGTTTTTGTGCAGCATGGGAATCCCGCTGCTCAAGTTACTCTGTCAGTTGGCGGTGCTACTCAGCATTCGTTTCAACATCGGGCGCAGTTACGGTTTGTTGCTCTACCGCATTTACCACCATCTTCGGGATTGGGGGATGCTCGAGGTTTACCTCATGGGCGTGCTGGTAGCGATCGTCAAGCTGGCAGATATGGCAGCCATCACCGTAGGTCTTGGCCTGGCGTGCTTTATCAGTTTGTTGTTGGTCCAGGTCTGGCTGGAGGTTGTGATGTCGCCTCATCAGATCTGGCAGGCTTTGTCAGGAGAAGATGCCCATGCGGGCGATTGATGCAGGCATTCTGATTTGTACCGAATGCCATGAGTTGAACAAGCAGGAAGCCGACACCGATGAGCAGGTGTGCACCCGTTGCGGTGCATTGGTTCACGCCCGTCGTCCGAACAGCTTGATGCGCACCTGGGCATTGCTGATCACCGCCGCGATTCTTTACATCCCGGCCAATGTGCTGCCGATCATGACCGTCAGCTCACTCGGCAAGGGTGATCCCAGCACCATCATGTCTGGCGTGATCCAACTGGTTCAGCACGGCATGATTCCAATCGCGGCCGTGGTTTTTATTGCCAGCATTCTGGTACCAACGTTCAAACTCGTGGGTATCGCATTACTGCTGTTTTCGGTGCAGCGTCGCCAGCCACTGTCGGCACGCCAGCGGATTGTGATGTACCGCTTTATCGAGTTCATCGGCCGTTGGTCAATGCTGGATATCTTTGTGATCGCCATCCTAGTGGCGGTCGTGAATTTCGGACGGCTTGCCAGCGTCGAAGCCAATCTTGGCGCCATCGCCTTCGCCAGTGTGGTGATTCTGACGATGCTTGCCGCAGTTACTTTCGATCCCCGACTGATTTGGGATAACACGGAGTCGGACGACGACCATGACTGATTTGCCTACAGCGAAAACCCGACCGGCCTCGAACTGGTCAGCTATCTGGGTACTGCCACTGATCGCCCTGATCATCGGCGGCTGGCTCGGCTGGCGTGCCTACAACGAAACCGGTATCGAGGTTCAGGTGCGTTTCGAAAGCGGCGAAGGCATTCAGGCCAATAAGACCGAAGTGGTCTACAAAGGCATGTCGGTCGGTAAGGTGAAGACCCTCAAACTCGATGACGACGGCAGCTCCAAAGGAGTGATCGCCACGGTCGAGATGAACAAGGACGTGGAGCAATACCTCAAGACCAGTACGCGCTTCTGGCTGGTTAAACCGAGCGTGAGCCTGGCCGGTATCACCGGTCTCGAAACCCTGGTGTCGGGCAACTACGTAGCCATCAGCCCCGGTGAAGGCGAGCCGGCCCGCAAGTTCAAAGCCCTGGCTGAAGAGCCGCCGCTGTCGGACTCCAAACCCGGTCTGCACCTGACCATCAAGGCTGATCGTCTGGGCTCTCTGAATCGCGGCAGCCCAGTGTTCTACAAGCAGATCAAAGTTGGCCAGGTCAAAAGCTATCTGCTGTCCGAAGACCAAAGCACGGTCGAGCTCAAAGTCTTCATCGAGCCTACCTACGCCAGCCTGGTGCGCAAACACACGCGCTTCTGGAACTCCAGCGGCATCAGCATCGACGCCAATCTGTCCGGTGTGAAAATTCGCAGCGAGTCCCTGGCCAGCATCGTCGCCGGCGGCATCGCGTTTGCCACTCCGGAAAACCGCAAGGACAGCCCGCCCACCGATCCGAGCCTGCCGTTCCGTCTGTATGAAGACTTCGATGCGGCGGCTGCCGGTATTCGGGTCAAGGTCAAACTCAGCGACTTTGAAGGCTTGCAGGCTGGCCGTACGCCCGTGATGTACAAAGGCATCCAGGTCGGCAATCTGAAAGCTCTGAAGATCGATCCGGACTTGTCGGGTGCCACCGCTGAATTGACCCTTGACCCGTTGGCTGAAGATTACCTCGTCACCGGGACTCAGTTCTGGGTGGTCAAGCCGTCGATCTCGCTGGCGGGTATCACCGGTCTCGAAGCCCTGGTCAAAGGCAACTACATCGCCGTGCGCCCGGGCGACAAGGGCAGCGCGCCGCAGCGCGAGTTCGTGGCCCGGGCCAAGGCTCCGCCCCTGGACCTGCGCTCGCCGGGCCTGCACATGGTGCTGTTCACCGATAATCTCGGCTCCCTGGAGGTCGGTAGCCCGATTCTCTACAAACAGGTCAAAGTCGGTTCGGTCCAGAGCTATCAGTTTTCCAAGACCAAAAAACAATTGATCATCGGCGTTCACATCGAGAAGGAATACGAGGGGCTGGTCAACGCCTCGACGCGGTTCTGGAATGCCAGCGGCATTACGCTCAGCGGTGGTTTGACCGGCGGAATCCAGGTCAAAAGTGAGTCACTGCAAAGTCTGATGGCCGGCGGTATTGCTTTCGAAACCCCGGAAGCCAAGGCGCCGTTGCAAAAGAAAATCCCGCGCTTCCGTTTGTTTGCCAGCCATGACGAGGCAAACCAGAAAGGCGCCGTGGTCACCATCAAGGTCGATCGCGCTGATGGCCTGCGCAGCGGTACGCCGATTCGCTTCAAAGGGCTGGATGTCGGCAAGATTGAAGACGTCGACCTCAGCGATGACCTGCAGTCGGTGATGCTGACCGCGCGGATTACCGAAGTACCGGAACGCATCGCGCGGGAGGGCAGTCAGTTCTGGGTGGTCAAGCCTGAGCTGGGGTTGATCAAGACGTCGAACCTCGAAACCCTGGTCACGGGTCAGTACATCGAAGTGCAGCCGGCCGCGAAAAACCTCGGCCCGCAGAAAAACTTCGTGGCGCTGGCCAACCCGCCGGAGTCCGCCAAGGTAGAAGCCGGGTTGAGTCTGGTGTTGAGCGCGGCGCGTCGTGGTTCGCTGAAAACCGGCGTGCCGGTGACGTACCGTGAAATCACCGTCGGCAAGGTAATCGGTTATGAATTGGGCCAGACCGCGGATCGTGTGTTGGTGCACATCCTGATCGAGCCGAAGTACGCGCCATTGGTGCGCAGCGGCACGCGGTTCTGGAACACCAGCGGTTTTGGCTTTGATTTTGGATTGTTCAAAGGCGCGACGGTGCGGACCGAGTCGCTGGAGACGCTGATCCAGGGTGGTATCGCTTTCGCCACGCCGGACGGTGAGCGCATGGGCAGTCCGGCCCGGCCAGAACAGACGTTCCCGTTGTTCGACAAGTTTGAAGATGAATGGCTGACCTGGGCGCCGAAGATTTCCCTGGGTAAGTAGTTTATTGGCGGCTGTGCTGCCGCCATCGCGAGCAAGCTCGCTCCCACAGTCGATTTGTGTCGAACATAAAACCTGTGGGAGCGAGCTTGCTCGCGATGGGGCCCTCAAAACCACCGAAAAGCCTTCAATAAAAAAGGCCGCGATCCAATGGGTCGCGGCCTTTTTTCGTCTCTAACGGTTTAAATCAAACCGCATCCAGCTCCGGCTCATCGGCTTCAACGTTCAAAGTCGGCTTCACTTCATCATGCCGACGAATGTACTTCCAGTCCGCCTCATCAATGTAGATCCCGTTCGGCCCGCTACCACCTTCCAGGTCAATCGCCACACTGGCGCAAACCTGTGGCTTCACACTCGCCAGGATCGGCACGAAGCCCAGTTGCAGACTGGTTTCCAGCAGCGCTGCCTGGTTTTTCTCGTCGATGTCCGCCGCCTCGTCGAGGTAGTACGGCAGACGCACGCGACCGGCCTGGTCGCGGTCCATCAAGTGCAGCAACAAATACATGTTGGTCAGCGCCTTGATGGTCATAGTGGTGCCGTTGGACGCCGCGCCGTCGATGTCGGTGTGAATCACCGGTTGACCGTTGACCTTGGTGATCTCGAACGCAAGCTCGAACAAGTCCTTGAGGCCGAGCTGGTTGTGGTTTGCCGCCACCAGCCGCGCCAGGTATTCCTTGGCTTCTTCGTTCTTGTTGTCTTGATCGGCGCTTTGGCTCAGGTCAAACACAGAAAGGGTTTCGCCTTCTTCGTATTGGCCGGCGCTGTGGATGATCTGGTCGATGTGCTTGAGGGCTTCCTTGTTCGGCGCGAGCACGATGCGGAAGCTCTGCAGGTTGGAGACCTGACGCTTGTTGATCTCGCGGTTGAACAGCGCCAGTTGATGCTCGAGGCTGTCATAGTCGCTGCGGATATTGCGCAGGGTCCGGGCGATGTCGGTGACCGCTGCACGGCGCGCCTTGCCGAGGGTCAGCGCTTCGTCGGTGCGGTGCGCGTACGCGTTGATCAGCAATTGCAGGCGACGTTCCATGTCGTCTTCGCTGTCGAACTTGGCCACGCCCTTGAGACGGACCTGCGCATACAGCGCTTCGATCTGACCATCGCTGCGCTGCAAACCCTGCCAGCTGTCCTGGTAGTCGTTGAGCAACGGCAACAGGTTGTCCATGGAATCGTCGATCGGGTCCATGAACGGCGTGCCGAACGGCATGTCTGCCGGCAACAGCTGACGGCGGCGCAGGGCGTCGTCGAGGGTGCGTTGCTTGGCTTCCATGTCGCCGATCTGCCGGCCGACCAGTTGCAGCTTGGCAGACAATTGCTGGACGCGTTCGGTGAAGGCGTCGCTGGAACGCTTCAACTCTTCCTGCGCCGCTTCCATCTGCGCCAATTGCTCAAGCTTGTCGTCTTCCTCGGCGCTCAAGGTTTGCGCGCGGCGGAAATCTTCCAGGGCTTTCTGCGCATCCAGCACTTGCTGGTACAACGCTTCGGTCTGGGTCTTGCTCGCCGCGCGGTCAGCGACCACGGCAGCCTGGGTTTTCAGTTGCTTGAGCTCTTTTTCCAGACGCTCTTTCTGATCGCGCAAGGCTGCGCGGTCGGCCAGGGCTTGCAGGGCTGGCGGCTCGATGTGCGAGATGTCGATGGACAGCCCCGGCACCTCGAAACGTTCGCCTTTGAAGCCGTCTAGGATCAGCTCCAGGGATTTGACCCACTGACCGTCCTCGTCCAGCGTAATCCCGTGCTCGCCCAGCGGCAGGCTGAACAGCGCGCTGTTGAACAGGCGCATCAGGCGCTCGACGTCCTGTTGCGAGAACTCTTCACGCAGTCGGGCGTAGCTGTTGTTGTCGGCGTGATCGAGTTGCTGCTTCACCGACTTCAGGCGTTTTTCCAGATCCCGCAGACGTTCTTCCAGGTCTTCGGCGCTGAACTGCCGGGACTGGGCCAGCGCACCAGCCAGTTCATCGTGCGCATCCTTGGCCGCCAGCAGTTGCTGCTCCAGGACTTTGACGTCAGTGACCAACGCGAAGCGATGCTTGAGCACCGACAACTCGCCGAGCCAGCGCTGGATGCCGGTGATTTCCCGCTCCAGGCGCATCAGCTCTTGCGTGCCGCCACGCTGATCGTTTTGCAAGGCGTCCTGCTCGCCGCGGTAATGTTCGGCCTGGATGGTCAGCTCTTCCTTGCGCGCACTGGCGTAGTCCGACCAGGTGCCGAGCAACGAATCGAGCAACGGCGAGATGCGGTGCAACTTGCCGCGCAGGATGTTGCGCTGGGTAACGCCTGAGGCCAACGCTTCAACCAGCGGGCCGGCGGTAACCAGCGAGTTGTAGTCCTGCTCCATGCGTCGTACATCGCGGAACGCTTCTTCACACGCGGCGATGTAATCGACACTGCCGGAACGCAGGCTGTGTTCGAAGGCGTCGAGGAACAACTGCTTGAGCTTGGCCGCAGTGATTTCGCGCATGTGCAGCAGGTTGATGAACAACGCGCGGAAAGTCTTGAGGCTCTGTTCGCTGGTGGAACGCAGCGGGATCAGGGTCAGGTCCAGCGGAATCGAGGTGTGACCGCCAACCAGCAAGCGACGCAGTTCATCCGGCTTGAGTTCGTAGGCTTTCAGGCCCTCTCGCTCAAGGTTGGTGAACAACTCTTTCTGGCGCAGGCAGGTGTCGTTTTTCTGGTAATGGGCCAGATCCAGTTTGCCGGCGTAGGCAAAGAACTGGTGACCGAAACCACCACCCGGGCCGCGACCGACCACGCCGATCACGTGCGGACCATGGGGCAGCGAGACTTCGACCAGGATGTAGCTGGTGTCCGAGGCGAAGTAGAAACGCCGGGATTGTTCCAGGCTGTACTTGCCGAAACTCATGTCCGACATGCGCGCCAGGATCGGGAACTGCAAGGCGTTGATCGACGCGGATTTACCAAGGTTGTTCGCGCCGTAGACCGACAGCGGCTCTTCCAGCGGGAACAGACCGAGGCTGTAACCGGCGGTGTTCAAAAGGGCGAAGCGGCGAATGCCGTAGCGTTCCTTGCTCATGCGTCGGTCTCCTGTTCTTCGGCAATGGCGCGGGCCATGGCGTCTTCTTCGCTTTCTTCCGCGAAGTCACTGAGGTCCAGCGGGTCATCGGTTTCCAGCAGCTTTTCGTCGCTGTCATCATCGATCAGCACCGGTGCTGGCAGTGGCAGCACGCTGTGCAGGCTGGCCGCCAGATCGCGGTCTTGCTGGACTGACAGGCAAACGTCGAGGAAACGGTGCATCGGCGGCAGGAAACGGTAGATGCCGTTTTCTTCGCCGGCAAAACCGAGTTGAGTCATGCGGCGCATGATTTTTTCTTCGAGTTCTTCGACGGTCTGCACTTCGGCCTGGATGAACAGGTCGCGATACTTCTCCAGCAACGATGGCAATTCATCACGACCGAGGCTGCCACCGTCGAGCACGGCGACCGGGTCGCGGCCCTGATCCGCCAGATGCTCGACGAGGATGAAAGTGAACAACGCCAGACGCTGAGCGGTCTTGTTCACCGCTGCAGCGGCAAGGTCTGGCACAAAGTAGTAGAAACCACGGGTGTCGCAGACCAGTTCAAAACCCAACGCCTTGAACAGCGTGCGGTACTGGTCCTGGAAGTTCGACAGTTGTGCGTACAGCTCCGGATCTCGGCGGCTGACGTGATAGCCCTTGAACAGCTCGCGAAAGATCGGCGCCAGCTGGGACAGTTCGTTTAGATCAAGATGCATTTGGGATGCTCGCGGAATCCTCGGCGGCGGTGTCGCCGGCCGAGAGCAGGGCGAAGGAGCGCAGGCTGACCTGGTGCTCATGAGTGTGGTAATCGCGGCGTTCCAGACGCTCGCGTTTGAAGCGTTTTTCCCGTGACAGGCGCGAGAACCAATACAGCAATTCGTCGGTAGCGCCGTCCGGTTCCTGCTCCAGCAGCCAGGTCATCAGGTCCGGCATCGGCAACGCGTCTTCACAGCGTTCGAGCATTTCCCGAACCGTGCGTGGCGCGCGCGGGGCTTCGCCTTTCTGGGTTTTGTGAGCCTTGGGGAAACGCGCCGGTTTTGGCTCGAAACGCGCCAGGGCGTAGACATAGGCTTCGACCTGACTGGCACTGCCGAGGAAGGTGCTTTGCGGACGCGTGAACATTGGCATCGCGGCTTGCGGCACCGCATCAATGCCTTTACGGCGGATGGCCGACAGGGCCAGCGCTGCGCCACGGGTTACGGCGTTGTGGCGTCGGGCTTCTTCACGCAGCGGCAATAGCAGTTCGCGGGCATGACGCAAGGTCAGTTGGGCGCTGGTCTGCATTTCGAGGATGCGTGCGTGGGTGCGCAGCAGCATGTCGTCATCGACCAAGTGGCCGAGGCGCTGCTGTTCGGTGAGCATGCGCAGCAGAACGTTTTCGACTTTGCGCACGCCTTGCTCGAAGGCGCCGTCGGCGTTCACCAACTGGATCATCGGTTCGACGTATTCGTCCCAGGTCGCCAGTACTTCGGCGTAACGCTGACGCAGCGGGATCTGCCGGTCGCTGGTCTTGGCCCGCTCGGCAACGGCCACCAGGGCCTGTTCGTCGTTGGCGAGTTTCTTCAAAACGTCCCGCACGCGCATGTCGAGCAAGCGCAACTGGCGCGCCAAATCGTGGCCGTCGCGGATGTCGAACGCGTCCTGGATATAACCGGCCAGGCGCTCGAGATGGCGCAGATAGGCTTCGATTTCCAGGCACAAGCCCAAACGGTGCTCACGGCGCAGGTAAGCGAGGAAGTCGTGGATCTGCGCATTGAGCTCGAAACGGTTCGGGCTTTTCGCCACGGGCACCAGAATGTCGAGGCGGATCCACACGTCCAGCAGGCTGGTGATGTCCTGCGGTGTACTGTCCAGTTGCTGGGCGGCCAACTGTGAACGCAGTTCGTTGAGGCTCAAAGTGCCTTGGTCGAAGTGCTCGCACAGTGGCTCCAGAAGTGCCCAGTGTTCAGCGAGGGCGCGCAAGACGCGCTTGGGTTCGATCATCGGGATGGCCGGCTGGTTGACGATTAAAAGCGGCGATTGTACTGCATCGCGCCTGTTGCGATTCACTCTCGGGACGGGCTGTCGCTGTTTCTATGGGTAAGAGTATCGATCAAGCGCGGGCGATCTTCGGCGAAGGGCGGTAGAATCAGCGCACTATTAGTTATCCACAAGTGGCCGACCTTTGCTTATCGAGTCTCGCCGCCGCGCTTATTTGACCGCCATGCAGGTGGTCAATTGGCTGCCGCGCACCGAATTGCCCTTTGCTGCGCCCTCGCGCCCCGAACTGCTGGAGGCGCTTGAGCCGTTGGTCATCGCCCCGGTGGCGCCGGCTCCAGTGGCTGAGACGCCCGTGGAACCGCTGGTCAAACCGGCCGAACGGGTGAAAATCGAGGTGCCGCGGCCATCGCTGGCCAGCACACGCACCAACGCCAAGGTTGAAGAAGAGGCGGCGCCGGTGGCCATCAAGGCGCCAGTTGTGCCGCCGCCGCGTTTCGCCCTGCAATTGTTGCGGGCCGGGCGCTGCCTGCTGTTGGTGGAGTTACCCACAGGCGAAACCTTCCAGACCCGCGATCCCGCCTATATGTTGCTCAAGGACATGCTGCGTGCCGCCGGTCTGCCGGACAGCCCGCAAATTGTCGGCGAGCCGGTGCGCTGGCCGCTGTTGTCTCGCGGCACCATGGATCAAGGCCCGGAAGCCGCTCGCGATTTCGTGCAAGGTTTCCTCTCGGCCCGGCTCGAAGACGCCCCGTGCGTCTGCCTGTGGCTGATTGGTTTGCCGGCGGTGCGGTTTGCCGGTGAGGCGAACGCCGAATCCTTCAACCGTGAACTCCAGGTCGAAGGCCTGGGCTCGGTCTGGGCCCTGCCGGGTCTGGAATTATTAATGGAAGAGCCACAGCGTAAGGCTGATGTCTGGCAAGCCATGCGTCGGCTGATGGCGCGCTGGAAAGAATCAAATGAGTGACGCTGTATCGTTCCGCCCGATGACCGAGGCGGACATGGACGCTGTACTGAAAATCGAATACGCGGCCTATAGCCACCCGTGGACCCGCGGAATTTTTCTCGATGGCCTGGGCAAGTACCAGATCTGGCTGATGTTCGAAGGTTCGCAGCAGGTCGGGCATGGCGTGGTGCAGATCATTCTTGATGAAGCGCATCTGCTGAACATCACCGTCAAACCGGAGAATCAGGGCCGTGGCCTGGGTTTGACGTTGCTGGAACACTTGATGTCCCGGGCGTATGACGCCAAGGCACGCGAGTGTTTCCTGGAAGTGCGTGACAGCAACCGTGGGGCGTTTCGGTTGTATGAGCGGTATGGGTTTAATGAGATTGGACGTCGTCGGGATTACTACCCGGCGGTGGGTGGGCGTGAAGATGCCGTCGTTATGGCCTGCACTTTGGTCGACTGAACACCAATCCCTGTAGGAGCTACCGAAGGCTGCGATCTTTTGATTTTTCTGTCTCTCAAGATCAAAAGATCGCAGCCTTCGCCAGCTCCTACAGGGAAATCCGATCAATCAGATAGATCGGCGGTGTTAGTCCAAAAAATTGATCAACGATTCCCGTCAACCGGATCGCGATTCGCCATTTCCGCCTCATCCAACCCATTCCCGCCGCCAATGTCCTCCTCATCGACGATGCTTAAATCCCAATCGGCCGGTTCCCCTTCGCCTGCCTCGTGGGCATCCCGTGCGCCATCTTCACGGATCAGGGTTTCCGGGCTCATGTCATCGTCGGTAGACTCATGGTCGTCGGTCGAAGCACCGGTCATGCCGGCTTCACGGACACGTTCGCGGGGCATCAGTCGCTCGCGTTCATTTTCCGGCAACTCGTCACCGATTTTTGCGCTGGGTTCTTCCTCGTCGAAATCCAGCTCATGCATCGAGCCCATGCGGTCTTCGTTGTCGTCGATGGGCTCGGGTTGCACCGCATCGTACGGACGTCGTGATTCAGTCATGGCAATTCCTCATACTGTGGGCCTTACTAAGGTGGACCCACTGGGTTGCCGAGAATTCCCCCGGCATGGAGCTGCGGGCTAGCTGGTGTAAACATCAGGGCATCAGGGGTATCTGCATCGCGCGCGTGACCCCGACGGGCGGTCGTCTGTCAAAGCTGCGCATCATTCTTGAGGCTTCATTGCATGAACGAATTACAAGATCTGATTGATAACAACGAGCGCTGGGCCGACGCGATCACGAAAGAAGATCCTGATTTCTTCGCCAAGCTGGCGCGTCAGCAAACCCCGGAATACCTGTGGATCGGTTGCTCCGACGCCCGGGTGCCGGCGAACGAGATCGTTGGCATGCTGCCCGGCGATCTGTTCGTGCACCGTAACGTCGCCAACGTGGTGCTGCACACCGACCTTAATTGCCTGTCGGTGATTCAGTACGCGGTGGACGTGCTTAAGGTCAAACACATCCTGGTCACCGGCCACTATGGCTGTGGTGGCGTGCGTGCGTCTATGCAGGACCGTCAATTGGGCCTGATCGATGGCTGGTTGCGCTCGATTCGCGATCTTTATTATGAAAAGCGCGAAGAGCTGGCCAAGTTGCCGACCGAAGAGGAGCGGGTCGACCGCCTCTGCGAGCTCAACGTGGTCCAGCAAGTGGCCAACGTCGGTCACACCAGCATTGTGCAAAACGCCTGGCATCGTGGGCAAAGCCTGTCGATCCACGGTTGCATCTATGGCATCAAGGATGGTCGCTGGAAAAGCCTGAACGCCACGATCAGCGGCTTCGAGCAACTGCCGCCGCAGTATCGCTTGCGTCCAGTCGGGGCGTTGTAACGTCTTTCAACACAGACTTCGCCGACGCCAGTGCAGCAAAAACAGCTGGCCGTCGGCGTTGGGTGGCTCATCGTAGCCGGTGATCCAGCCGCGACAGTCCGCCGAGCCACACTGGCAGGCGAACTGGCGCAGCAGTTTGTCTTCGGTCGCGGCGTAATCCATTGTCAGCCTGTCGCCGTTGTTAATGTCCTTCAGCGCCCATAACCACAGCTCGCTCATATCGAGAAACACGTTCGGGTCGCAGGAGTGACTTAGCAGCCCGCAAAAGCGCGGGTCGTAGACGTGGATGCCGGGAGCCAGTTGCCGTGTATGCGCACAGCGATAAGGCAGCAGATGCCCTGAAGCCCGGCAGATTCGGCTGATGCGTGGAAATGACCGACGTGCCACCACGGCCTCGGCTGAGCCTTGGGCGTCGCAGATGATTTCAAAGTCGGCCCTGGAAGGAAATCCAAGGCGAATGGGTAATTCTGCAAAGGGATAGATGCCATCGGGTGTTGGCATTCGCATCCCGTCCAACGTTTGGGTTTTCATAACGATCCTTGTCGGCAAGGTGTTGCGACCTCTGAAAGCTGACGCTCCTGTCAGCCCTGCAACAGTTGGGTATGCCTCAAGCCTCTCGCAAATCAATCATTCGGTCTACTGTCAGAACTGACAGGCGAATAGTGCGCTTTTGCGCGTCAGCCATGGCTCACGCGCAAAAGGCTTTTATCGTTTCAAAGGTGCGGTTCAGGGATCGCCGCTGCGGGTGCCGGGGCTTGCAGCTGTTGGAGCTGGGACTTGACCGGTGGCGTGGCGCATTTGGCTGCCGCGTCTGCCGGCGTCAGGTTACGGATCGAGGTGTAGAACAGCTCACAGGTTTTTTCTTTCTGGGTCACTTGCCAGGTCTGGGTGCAGCTATTGAGCAGGGCACTCGGATCACTGCCCGGTTTGCTGCCCATCCCGGCTTGCCAGCAGGCAGCGCTCAAATCCTGGCCCATGACTGTCAGACCCGCGGCATCCGCCTTGGCCTGGGCATCCGGACCGGTGTAGCTGGCCGGGTCGGCGGCGTACCAGATGTAACTTGGATGGTTGGAACCCAAGACCGGCACTTTTACGCCAGCGCTAGGGCTGATGGTTGCCAGGCCCAACACATTTACGGTCACCCCGTATTGCTGCTTGATCCAGTTACGCACCGGCGCACCGAAGGCGACCATTGGCAATGTTGCGCCTTTGGCGTTCTGGCTGACTTCCTTGACCATGGTGGTCTGGTAGTCCTTGAAGTAGTCGTAAACACCTTCCAGATCCTTGCCCGCGTTGGACGGCGCGGCAATTGGCGCGATGTCGATGATGGTTTGATAGGCCGGTGTCTGGGCGGCTGGAATACCGTTGTCGACCAGCAGCGTGGCCCAGCGATCGGTCGTGGCCGACTCCAGGTAATCCTGGGCCTGGGTCAACGAGTAATCCGGCGGGAAGTGCAGCAGCTCGACACTTTTGCGGTTTTCCAGCGCCATGCCCAATGGCAGGAACAGATACCAGCTGTAAGCCCACTTGCCGTCGGCGTTGAGTTTGCTGGCGCCGTTGTAGGCCAGATCCCCGGCATCGAGCAGCGCTGCCAGGGGTTTTTCATACCCATTGGGTACGCCGCTGATTTCGGCGTAGAGCTGATCGTTATCGGTTTTCACCAGGACTTTGGCGGCGCTGTAACCATCGCGCTGCACGCTTTGGGTCAGGTAATGCTCGACGGTCTGCTCCAGCGTCCAGTTGCGAAAGCAGATTACGTTGCAGTTGTTGGGGTAAGCGAAGAGTCGGGTGACGCGCTCGGTGCTGCCCAGCTTGAGATCGACATCGGCGTGGGCGGCGGCACTCAGGGTGAGGGCGGCGAGGGTAAGTCCTGCGAGTTTGAACATGCTCAGATCCTTTTCAGCGTGGGCCCTCGTAGGCGGGGCGCCTCCATACTGAAACCAGATGTGTCGAGCGGTCCAGTACCCACGCAAAAAATCGCAGCCGATGACATTCCCCCGTAAGAGTTGCCGAAGGCTGCGATCTTTTGATCTTCAATCAATCAACCCGGAAAATGCAGAGCGTTGGTCAAATCCCCCATCGGCTTCTGGCCCCGGGCGATCATCGCGTCATCACGCATTTTGATCCCGTCGAGGGTTTCCAGTTGAAAGGTGCGAGTGATCAGCCGCAGGATCGAAGCGGTGTCATACACCGTGTGATCCACCGTGCCCTTGCGCGAGAACGGTGAAATTACCAGGGCCGGAATACGCGTTCCCGGGCCCCAGCGATCGCCTTTGGGCGGGGCAACGTGGTCCCACCAGCCGCCGTTCTCGTCGACGGTGATCACCACCACCATGTTTTTCCATTGCGGACTTTGCTGCAGCACTTTCAGTGCGCGGACGATATGCCGGTCGCCCGACGCGATGTCGGCGTAACCGGCGTGCATGTTCAGGTTGCCCTGGGGTTTGTAGAACGTCACCGCGGGCAGCTTGCCGGCTTCGGCGTCGGCCAGGAACTTGTTGGTGCTCGACTCATCGCCCAAACCGCCATCGCGCAAGCGCTTGGCGCGCTCGGCCGGGTTTTCCGGACCTTGGCGCTT
Source organism: Pseudomonas sp. 10S4 (assembly GCF_034344865.1). NCBI lineage: Bacteria > Pseudomonadati > Pseudomonadota > Gammaproteobacteria > Pseudomonadales > Pseudomonadaceae > Pseudomonas > Pseudomonas sp. 10S4. The sequence goes on along the minus strand of NZ_CP133774.1, from coordinate 689,013 downwards.
GAAGTAGTTGAACGGCTGATGGTGGTACTGGAAATTCGGGATCTTCGGAATGGCGCCCGAATCCTTGTACTCCTCGATCGTGGCTTGCCATGCGCCGCCGTACCAGGCCCAGTCGACATTCTTTTTCGAGAGCTTGTCGCCGATGTGGTCGTGGGTTTGTGGTACCAGCACGCTCGGCAAAGGTTTGGCGTAGTCCGGGCGCTCGGGATCGCGGATCCAGGTCGGCCAATAGGGCGGCGCCATGGTGTTTACCGCGTAGCCATCCGGCGTCAATAGGCTTGGGCCGAACTGCGGCGGGCCAGTCATGGCGCTGGCGGGCGAGGCGTCCAGCGGCTTGAGGCGATTGTCGGTCGGGTCATCGCTTTGCAGCGTGGCGATCTGCGGCTTGGCGATCGAATTGGCAGCATCCGGGTAGAACGGCACCTGGGCGCTGATCAGGTATTGATGGTTCAGGTACGAGCCACCGAATGCCCCCTGGAAGAAGTTGTCGCAGAGCACGAACTCCTTGGCCACATCCCACAAACGCAATGAATAACGAGTCTGGGCGTAATGGCCCATCGTCAGGCCACCGGAGTCGGCCCAGGCGACAAAGCGGTCGTTCTTGCCGCCGTTGATTTGCATCTGGTTCTGATAGAACACGTGCCACAGGTCGCGGGTCACCAGACTCAGCGGCAAGTCTTCGCCTTGCGGGCCTTTGAGGGCGTACGGCGCATTCGGCAGGTGTTCCTGAAATTGCGTACCGGCGGGGTAAATCACGCCATCGAGGGTTTGCGGGCCAACTTGGTTAATGCCCCCCAAACCGGCGGCAAGGTCGACAGCGCGCTGCCGTCGCGATCCTGCTGCGCGCCTTCCTCCGGCTTGAGCGCCGACAGCGGTTTTTCGACGCCCGGGAAGTCGGCAAACAAGTTATTGAAGCTGCGGTTTTCGCCGTAGATCACCACGACGTTTTTGACGTTTTCTTGCAGGGCTTTATCCAGCTCGGCAGGTGTCAGCGAGCGTTCAACCGGTTTGCCGGAACTGTCCCCTTGATTACCACAAGCACTCAGCGTTGCACCGACACCCAGTACGGCAACACCGCCAAGGAAGCGGCGGCGACTGGTATCCGTGGGTTGATCGGCTTCGGAGGAGGGGAGGTCGTTTCCGTCTTTGTCGTCGTTCATTCCAATTCCTTTTTCGCGAAATTGTTGCAATGTATTTCGGCGGGACGCTAGCAGCGCGATGTGACGGGGAGGTTACACGATGTCGGATCTGATCCGCAGTTGCATGCCTGACACAAAACCCGTGGCGAGGGAGCTTGCTCCCGTTGGGGCGCGAAGCGGCCCTGATATCAGCAACCGTGTTGTTTCAGGAGAAACGAGGTGGGCGCGTTACGACTGCTTCGCAGCCGAGCGGGAGCAAGCTCCCTCGCCACAGAAGCGGCGTTCATCGTAGAACCGATGAACGCCTGAGAATATTTAAGGCATCACCGGCGCCGTATAAACCAGCGTCGTCCCCAACGCCCACAGCAGAAACAACACCAATGGCGTGTGTACCAGCAACTGCACGAACGAAAACCCGATCAAGTCCCGCGCCTTCAACCCCAGCACGCCCAGCAGCGGCAGCATGTAGAACGGGTTGATCAGGTTCGGCAGGGCTTCGGCGGCGTTGTAGATTTGCACCGCCCAGCCCAGGTGGTAGTTGAGGTCTGTGGCCACTTGCATGACGTACGGCGCTTCGATGATCCATTTGCCGCCGCCCGACGGGATGAAGAACCCGAGAATCGCCGAGTACACACCCATCAACAACGCGTAGGTGTCGTGGGAGGCGATCTGTACGAAAAAGGTCGAGATGTGATGGGCCAGGGTCTGGGCGTCAGCGCCTTTGACGGTGGTCATCAGTGCTGCAATCGAACCGTACAGCGGGAACTGAATCAGCACGCCAGTGGTGGTCGGCACCGCGCGGGCCACGGCATCGAGGAAACTGCGCGGGCGCCAGTGCAGCAGGGCGCCGAGCATCAGGAACAGGAAGTTGTAAGTGTTCAACCCGGAGATCGCGCTGATCGCCGGTTTGGTCGAGAACTCATGAAACAGCCAGCCGCCGGCCAACAACACCAGCAGAATCGTCAGCAATGGGCTATGTTCCAGCCATTCGCCGGGACGCGTTCGTAGTTGCAGCGGTGGCAGGTTGAAACTCGGGTCGATGCCGCAGGCCTTGGCGTCACGCGCGGTATTCGGGCCGGGCGCGGTGGCGTAGGCAATGATCAGCGAGACCACAATCAGCGCCAGCAACAGCACGCCGGACTGCCAGAGAAAGATCGTTTGAGTAAACGGGATGACCCCGGTGATCGATAGAATCGACGGCGGCAGGCTGGCCGGGTTGGCCTGCAATTGCGCGGCGGACGAGGACAGCCCCAGCGCCCAGACAGCGCCAAGCCCCAGATAAGCCGCCGCACCGGCCGCGCGGTAATCCATTTTCAGATCGGTGCGGCGGGCGAGGGCGCGTACCAGCAAACCGCCGAACACCAGCGACAGTCCCCAGTTGAGCAACGACGCGACCATCGAAATCAACGCGACCCAGGCTACGGCGGAGCGGCCGTTTTTCGGGATTCGCGCCAGGCGATCAATCAGCTTCACGGCTGGCGGTGAACTGGCGACCACATAACCGCCGATCACCACGAACGCCATCTGCATGGTGAACGGGATCAGACTCCAGAACCCGTCACCGAACGCCATGGCGGCGTCGGTGGGTTTGGCGCCCATGGCCATGGTCGCCACGGCGACGATGATCACTGCAAGGGCTGCGAATACCCAGGAATCGGGGAACCAGCGCTCGGCAAAACTTGAGCAGCGCAGGGCAAAACGGGCATAGCGGCTATCGTCGATATCAGCGGCCACGGGTGTACCTCGGATTTTTATGATTATTGTGGTGTTCCGGGCCGCAAAGGCCCGTCTGGTCAGGTGCCAACAGTAAATCAATCGAGGTTTTTTTGCGGGGCTGTTTTGCTGTTTTGTGCGGATTGCGTCATGTCCACCAAGGGAGGATGCTGCGCCGTGCCCAACCTCAGGAATGACCACGATTGAACAAGGACAGTGCTTTCGCCTACCAGGCCGTGTATCGCTATCTGGTCGAGCTGATTGACTCGGCCAGGACTGACGGCGAGTTAAAACTACCGTCATTGCGCCAGTTGGCGTTGCGCCTGAATGTCTCGGTATCCACCACCAAATATGCCTATGCCTTGCTTGAGGATGCGGGGCGCGTCTTTTCCCGACCCAAACTTGGCTACTTCTGCCCTGCGACTGCAATGCAACCCCCGGCACCGGCCGACAATCTGCTCGACAACGTTTACGCCTACGCGCGCCAGCCTGGCATGCTGGCGCTGTGCAGCGATGCGCCGTCGATGTTGCTGTCCCTGGAAAATCCACTGCTGATGATCGAACGCGAACTGGCGCGCCAATACCCGCGTTCGGCCGTGCCGTTGTATCAACCGTTTGGCGAGATCGAGTTGCGCACGGTATTGGCTGAGCGCTACACCCGTTCGACCGAACATTACTGGCGGCCGGAACAGGTGTACATCGGTGCCGACCTGCGCAGTGTCTTGGACATGTCGCTGGCCGCGCTGAACCTGCACGGGAGCGTGGCGTTGGTCGAGTCGCCGTGTTCCTGGGCGATTTTGCGGCAGTTGCACGCAGCGAATATCCGGGTAATTGAGGTGCCGCTGAACACCGACGGGCGCTTCGACCTGCAACAGATACACGAGGTGTTGCAGCGTGAGCCTGTGGCGTTGGCAGTGCTTTCTTCGACGGTGAACATTCCCCACGGCAGCCTCATGGCGGCGGCCGACAAACAACAGTTATGTGAATGGTTGAGTGAGCGCAATGTTTGGTTGTTCGAAAACGACAGCTACGGCGAATTCGGTTTCTTTGCCGAGCAGTCGCGCTACCGTGATTTCGCCAACCCCCAACGGCTGCTGGTGTTTTCCACCATCGATAAGGTCATCGGTTCGGAAGCACCGTTCGGCTATGTGCTGATTCGTGGACAGGAAGCGGCGATGCAGCGTCAGTGCCTGGACCGGGCCTTTCGCCTGTCGCCAATCCGTCAAAAAGCCCTCGCCCGTTTATTCAGCTCGCGACGTATCGATCAGCACACACAGGTGTTGCGCGGCCTGTTGGCTGGGCGCATGGCGCAGATGACTCGTCTGCTACAAGAGCACGCCGCCGACCAACTCAACGTGGTGGCGGCAGCCGGGGGCGCGACGCTGTGGGTGCAATCAGTTCACCCGGTGGACATGCGCCGGGTGTACGAGCGTCTGTTGGCCAAACGCATCGTGATCGCACCCGGAGCGCTGTTCAGCCAGCAGGGGTTGTGGGGTGATTGCCTGCGCCTGAGTTACACCGTCGACTGGAGCAAGGACATCGGCCAAGCAGTGAAGTCGCTGGCCGAGGCGATTGATCAGGAGCTTCAGCTGACGCCATAACAATGCTGCATCTGCGGAAACTGGCCGCTGCGCACTTCATCGGCAAAACACTCGAAGGCCTGGCTGATCAGTGCGCTGACGTCCGCATAGGGTTTGACGAAGCGCGGCACATAGTCGCCGCCCAGTCCCAGCACATCCTCGGTCACCAACACTTGCCCGTCGCAGGCTGGCGAGGCGCCGATGCCAATGGTCGGCATCGGCGAGAAATCGCTGATGCGCCGGGCCAACGGTTCGGCCACACCTTCCAGCAACAAGCTGAACGCGCCGGCCGCGAGGTGCGCGCGAGCATCTTCCTCGATGGCCGTAGCGGTCGCATCATTCAAACCTTGAGTCTTGAAACCGCCCATGACGTTGACGTATTGCGGCATCAGGCCGATGTGCGCCATCACCGGAATGCCGCGCTGCACCAGGAACTCCACGGTGCTGGCCAAGGCCTTGCCGCCTTCGAGCTTGAGCGCATCGCAGCCTGTGCGGGCCAGCACTTCGGCGCAATTGCGGTAGGCCTGTTGCGGCGATTCCTGATAACTGCCGAACGGCATGTCGGCAATCACGCAGGCCTGCCGGGTGCTGGCCACCACCGCGCGGGTATGGCCGATGATTTCTTCCAGGCTCATGTCCAGGGTCGAGGTACGACCGTAGCCGACCATGGCGGTGGAATCGCCGATCAGCACGAAGTCGACAAACGGGTCCATCAACTCGGCCATCGAGCGGGTGTAGGCGGTCAGCGAGACGATTTTCTGTTGGCCTTTCATCGCTACCAGTTGGGGAACGGTCAGGCGTTTACTGCGGTTATGGCTGCTCATGGCGGCTTTCCTGTGGATTGGAAAGTGCCCGATTATTGGTGTCGCGCCAGTGAATTCAATGCACAGAGAACCGCTAAAAACCAACCCAGGGGCCTGATCGGGTTGTCCAGTGGCGCATTTGCGTAGACCATGGGCGCCTTGGTTTTTGCCTGTGCCAGAGTTCTTTTCATGACTGCCAATACCGAAACGCGCCCGGTGCCGTTCACCCGTGCTGACTACAAGACCCTGGGCCTTGCGGCGCTCGGCGGGGCGCTGGAAATCTACGATTTCATCATTTTCGTGTTTTTCGCCCTGACCCTCAGCCAACTGTTCTTTCCACCGGAAATGCCCGAGTGGCTGCGCTTGCTGCAAAGTTTCGGGATTTTTGTCACCGGTTACCTGGCGCGGCCGCTGGGCGGGATTCTGATGGCGCACTTCGCCGACAAACTGGGGCGCAAGAAAGTCTTCAGCCTGAGCATCCTGATGATGGCGCTGCCGTGCCTGCTGATCGGCATCATGCCGACGTACGCGCAAATCGGTTATTTCGCGCCGCTGCTGCTGTTGGCATTGCGCATCCTCCAGGGGGCGGCGGTGGGTGGTGAAGTGCCGAGCGCCTGGGTGTTCGTTGCTGAGCACGCGCCGGTCGGTCATCGCGGTTATGCGCTGGGTTTCCTGCAAGCCGGGCTGACGTTTGGCTACCTGATCGGCGCGTTGACCGCGACCTTTCTGGCGCAGGCATTCACTCCGGCAGAAATCCTTGATTACGCCTGGCGCTACCCGTTCCTGCTGGGTGGCGTGTTTGGGGTGATCGGTGTCTGGCTGCGTCGTTGGCTTAGCGAAACCCCGGTGTTCATGGCCATGCAGGCCCAGCGCGATGCGACCGTCGAACTGCCGCTGCGCACGGTTCTGCGCGAGCATCGCCTGGCCATGTGGCCGGCGATGATCCTCACCTGCGTGCTGACCTCCGCCGTGGTGGTGTTTGTGGTCATCACCCCGACCATGATGCAGAAAACCTTCGGCATGACCGCCAGTCACACCTTCGCCCTGAGCGCCTTGGGCATCGTGTTCCTGAACGTCGGTTGCGTGCTTGCTGGCTTGCTTGTTGACCGCATCGGTGCCTGGCGCACAGTCATGCTTTACAGCCTGCTGCTGCCGCTGGGCATCGGCGTGCTCTACACCTGCCTGATCATTGGCGGTGACTGGATCGGTCTGGCGTACGCGATTGCCGGCCTCAGTTGTGGGGTGGTCGGCGCGGTGCCTTCGGTGATGGTCAGCCTGTTCCCGGCGCGGATTCGCGTCTCGGGGATATCCTTCACTTACAACATTGCCTACGCCGCGTGGGCGAGTATCACACCGCTGCTGTTGATCGGTCTGATGCCGTGGAGTCCGTGGATCTGCGTGATGTTCTGTACAGTGATGGGAGCAGTGGGCGTGGGCAGCGCGGCATATTTCAGCGCGCGCATGCCCCATGTCGGGAGCCGCCGCGTGGCTCCCTGTCTGTAACTATCCCGGGGACGGAGCGGCCATCACGTCAACCAATGCCACCACAACAACGTCCCGACCAACCCCACCACCGAAACGATGGTTTGCAGAATCGACCAGACCCAGATTGTCTGTTTGAGCTGCAAGCCAAAGTACTCGCGCACCATCCAGAATCCGGCGTCGTTCACGTGGCAGAAAAACACTGAACCGGCGCCAATCGCCAATGCCACCAAAGAGCTTTGCGTCGCCGCCAGTCCCGCCATCATCGGCGCCAGAATGCCCGCCGTGGTGGTGGTCGCAACAGTTGCCGAACCGGTGGCTTGACGCAACGCTACGGCGATCAACCAGGCCAGCAGCAAGTACGGCATGTGTGCACCTTCAGCGACTTTGCTGATGGTCTGGCTGATGCCGGCATCGAGCAGCGTTTGCTTCAAGCCACCACCGGCGCCGATGGTCAGCAGCAACACGGCAATCGGCGCCAGGGCTTTGCGCAACGTGCCGCCCACTTGTTCACGGGGCATGCCATTGGCCCAGCCGAGGCAGATCACCGCCGCCATCACTGCAATGCCCAACGCCACCAGTGGTTCACCGAGGAATTTCAGGGTCAGGGCGACGGAGCTTTCGGGGCTCATCGCGACTTTCGCCAACGTGCTGCCGAGCATCAGCAACACCGGCAGCAGAATGATCAGCAACGACATCCCGAAACTCGGCTGGCGCGGGGCCTTGGGCGGGGCGCTAAACAGTGCGCCGAGTTCCGCTGGCTCATCGACGTGCATGCGTTTCGACAGCCAGTTGCCGTAGATCGGGCCGGCCAGAATCACCGCCGGAATGGCGATGCTGAAACCCAGCAACATGGTCAGGCCCAGGTCGGCGTGCAACGCGCTAACCGCAATCAACGGCCCTGGATGCGGCGGCATCAAGGCGTGCAACGTGGTCATCCCGGCCAGCGCCGGAATGGCGATCTTCAGCAACGGCTGACCCGAACGGCGCGCCATCACAAAGATGATCGGCACCATCATCACCAGCCCGACTTCGAAAAACAGCGGCAGGCCAATCACCATCGCCACCAGCGCCATGACCCACGGCAAGGATTTGCCTTTGCCCAGGCCAAGCAGGGTCGAGGCTATGCGGTCGGCGGCGCCGGATTCGGCCATCAACGCACCGAGCATCGATCCGAGGGCAATGATGATCCCCGCTTCACCAAGAATCGCCCCCGCGCCTTTGCTAAACGCTTTGGCCACATCTTCGGGCGGCAAACCAGCGCCAACACCGGCAATGAACGTACCAATCAAAATCGAAAGAAAGGGCGGGAGTTTGGTGGCGCTGATCAACACGATAATCGTGGCAATCGCCAGCAGGCAGCAAAGGATCAAACGTGTGTCGTGAACCATCCAGGCAGCGGTCGATAAATCCAAAACGGGACTCCTTATCGGGCAGATACCGTCGCAACATGTTGTTGCAATTTGTTCGGAGAATACCTGATATGGGTGGGGCAGAGCGCTGGGTTTTGTAACCGGCTCGCAGGGGAGTTCGGCAAACTAAATGGCACGCGGCCATTATTTTTGTAGGACAAACCCAAAACACTCTTTAGAAAATATCCCGACGGCCGATGGTTAGGCTGTATGCCGCTTTCTACCCAGCCCTCGGTGCTTTCCCATGTTCAATAAACGCTTGAAGCAGGAGCTGTCCGCTCTTCGCGAAGAACTCTCCAGCCTCCTGCAAGTGAAGGACAGTCTGGAAAGCGAGATGCTGGTCCTGACGCTCGAACCGGACGGGCGGATTCAATCGGTCAACCAGAATTTCCTCGGCGAGATGCTCTACAAGAGCAACGATCTGATCGGGCGGCAGATCGAAGACATCGTGCCGGCTCATGTGAAATCCGACGAATTCCACAACCGCTTCAAGACTGCGCTGACCCGTGGCGAGCATTTTGCCGGCACCGTGCGTCTGCTGCGCGGCAATGGCGTCGAGGCCTGGCTGCGTTCGATCGTGCAACCTGTGCGTTCGGCGGACGGTCGCATCAAACACTTCTCGATTTACTCCAGCGACCTGACCCGCACCATCGAAGCCTCCCGCGAGCACGAGAACCTGATCGGCGCGCTGGTGCGTTCGACGGCGGTGATCGAATTCGACCTCAACGGCAATGTGCTGACCGCCAATGATCGGTTCCTCAGCGGCATGGGTTACAGCCTGGCGCAGATTCAGGGCAAACATCACCGCACCTTCTGCTTTCCCGAGGAGTACAACAGCGCCGAGTATCAGAACTTCTGGCGCCGTCTGAATAGCGGCGAGTTTGTGGCCGAGCGTTTCAAGCGCCTCGACAGCCATGGTCGTACGGTCTGGCTGGAGGCGTCCTACAACCCGGTGGTCGATGCCAACAACAAACTCTACAAAGTGGTGAAGTTCGCCACGGTGATTACCGATCAGGTGAATCAGGAGCAAGCGGTTGCCGAAGCGGCCAACATTGCCTACAGCACCTCGCTGCAAACCGACAACAGCGCCCAGCGCGGCACGGCGGTGGTCACTCAGGCCGTGAGCGTGATGCGCGACCTGGCCAAGCACATGCAAACCGCCGGTGAAGGCATCGAAGCCTTGAACGAGCAGTCGCTGGTGATCGGCACCATCGTCAAGACCATCAGCGGCATTGCCGAGCAGACCAACCTGTTGGCGCTCAACGCGGCCATCGAAGCGGCGCGTGCCGGTGAACAGGGCCGGGGTTTTGCTGTGGTGGCGGACGAAGTCCGGCAATTGGCGTCGCGCACCAGCCAGGCCACGGACGAAATTGTCGGTGTCGTGCGGCAGAACCAGGACATGGCGCGCAACGCCGTAAGCCTCATGACCGACGGCAAACTTCAGGCCGAACAGGGCCTGGCGCTGGCAGCAGAAGCGGGCACGGTGATTGTCGAGATTCAGGACGGCGCGCAGAAAGTGGTGAACGCGGTTGGGCAGTTTGCCAATCAGCTGTCGACTTGATTCGCAGGCTTAAATAGAAGTAAACGCGAAAAGATCGCAGCCCTGTAGGAGCTGCCGAAGGCTGCGATCTTTTCATAACGACACCACCGTATCTCGTCATGGCCTGCATCACGGTTCCCGCTACAATCGGCGATTTCCCCGGAGCAGACTTCCATGACCGTTTCCCATCGCCGTCCGGTGCCGTTGTCCAAGGCTTATCGTCTGCTCAATCACGGGCCGACTGTGCTGGTCAGCGCAGCCCACGATGGCCAGCGCAATATCATGGCCGCTGCCTGGGCGATGCCGCTGGATTTTGAACCGCCGAAAATCGCCGTGGTGCTGGACAAGTCCACCTGGACCCGGCAACTGCTGGAAGCCTCGGGCACGTTCGTGGTGAACGTGCCTTGCGCCGCCCAGGCCGACATCGTCCAGACCGTTGGCTCGACGTCTGGCCTGGAATTAACCCAAGGACAAGGCCAAGACAAGTTCCAGGCCTATGGCTTGCAGACTTTTAGCGGCGAGCTGATCGAGGCGCCGATGCTTGAAGGTTGCGTTGCATGGCTGGAGTGCCGGTTGCTGCCGGAGCCGCACAATCATCAGCAGTACGACCTGTTTCTGGCCGAGGTGATTGCCGCCCAGGCCGATGAACGTGTATTCAGCGATGGCCGCTGGCACTTCGAAGGGCAAGACGCATTGCGCACGCTGCACCATGTCGCTGGTGGGCACTTCCTGAAGATTGGCGACCCGGTGGATGGCAAAGCGCTGGGCGAGTCTGACTAAGGAACGCTGATCGACGACGGTTCAAACTCTGCGCGCAACAACGAAAGTTGCAGCAAGTCGTGATGTTCACCCAGCCAGAAACCTGCCTGACGAAGCCGTCCTTCCTGGACGAAACCCAAGCGTTCGAGCAACTTTAAACACGCTTGGTTCTCAGGGTGGACGGTGGCCTCGATCCGATTGAGCTGCATCTGCTCAACCCCCAGACCAGCGTGGCTTGCAGCGCTTCGGACATGATGCCTTTGCCGAAGGCCGACTGCCCGAGCGCGAAACCCAGTGAGCAGCTTTTCCACTCTCGGTTCCATTTGAACAGGCCGCAATTGCCGAGCAACTCTTCGTGCTCTTTGTACTGAATGCCCCAGCGAATACCGGGGTTCGGTAGCGTGCGTGAGGCGGCGAAGGTGTCGACTAATGCCTGGGCCTGGGCGATTTCGGTAATGGGGTCCATGCCAAACCAGCGCATGGCCTGCTGATTACCGTGAATCGCCAGCAGTGCCGACGCATCGGCGCTTACGATTTCGCGTAGCCGCAGACGCGGGGTTTCGAGGCTCGGGAAGTTGCTCATGGAATGTCCTTATTCTTCGGCCGGGAAGTCGGTCAAGTGATCGCCACGGTCACAGTCTGCGCATTTTCAGTGTTTTTCAAATCCACAGATCATTCACCGCCGTACGTTCACCTCCCTCGCTTCCGGTGTTCAACACGCCTTTGGGTTCGATCAGCAGCAGTTTCACTTGCTGTTCAGCCGACGGTTTGTGCTCGACTCCCTTGGGCACGACGTACATTTCCCCCGCCGAAATCAGCACGTGACCGTCGCGAAAGTCGATGCGAAGTTGCCCCTCAAGGACGATGAAGGTTTCGTCGGTATCCTGGTGATCGTGCCAAATGAAATCCCCCAGCAGCTTCACTACTTTGAACTGGTAGTCGTTCATTTCAGCGATAACCCGGGGTGACCAGTGTTGGTCGATCAGGTCGATTTTCTGTGCGAAATTCAGGCTTTTGTAAGTGTTCATTCGGTGGCGCTCCGGGTTGATTTCGGGCCCACGATAACCAGCGCGTCGGTGTGATTCTTGAACGATTGTGCGTGGCTCAGCGCCGGTGCATTTTCATCCAGCGGGCCGGTGACAGGCCGTAGGTTTTGCTGAACTGCCGGGTCATGTGGCTCTGGTCGGTGAAGCCGGCGATCAGGGCGGCGCTGACCAGTGACTGGCCCTGAATCAGCAATGAGCGGACCAGGTCCAGGCGGCGCATGGTCAGGTAACGGTAAGGGCTGGTGCCGAACAGCAGACGGAAATCCCGCGACAGGCTCCAGCGATCCCGACCGCTGTGTTGCGCCAGTTCGTCCAGGGTCACGGGGCGATCCAGTGCACTGTGCATGAACGCCCGGGCGCGCTCCGCCGCCACATAGTCGAAGCCCTGGCGCTTGCTGGACGTGCCGGACACTGCGCTCAAGGCGTGCGCCAGATCGAACAGCGCGTCCTGTTCCTCCAGTGGATCGAGTGGGTCATCCAGGCTGCGCATCAACACATCGGTGGCCGCGAACAGGCGCGGATCGGTGGACAGGCCGGTCTTGATAAACGGCAGCGGTTGGCCGCCTAGGATCTGCTGGATCAGCGCCGGTTCGATGTACATCATTCGGTATTGGAAACCGATATCGCTGCCGGCCTCGCCATCGTGGACTTCATCCGGGTGCAGCACCAGTGTGCCGCCCGGCTGACTGTGACGCCGACTGCCGCGATATTGAAAACTCTGCACGCCGGCCAGGGTTCGGCCGATGGCATAGGTGTCGTGGCGGTGGAGTTCGTAGCCGTGACCCGCAAAAAACGCCTCGATACGCTCCAGCCCGCCAACGTTAGGCGCGCGATGGAACCAGTCGCTGGGTGGCGTGTGCTTGACCATGATGCTGTTGTCTTGAACTTAGATGCAGAACACGTTAACCCAGTGCCAACCCGTCTGTCTGCTGATGGATAGAGTCGCCAGGACAAGTGGAAATCAGTCAGCAAATATTGCAATGTACTGAACACTCTCTGAAGCCAAGCAGGCGACCCTTCCCATGGAAATCACTCACCTGAGTTACGCGGCACCCTTGTTGTCATTGGCGCTGTTGTGGACCGTCGCGGTGGTGACGCCCGGCCCCAACTTCTTCAACACCGCACAACTGGCCGCCAGTTGCTCTCGCAAGCATGGCGTAGTGGCTGCGCTGGGCGTCGCCACGGGCACGGTGCTGTGGGGATTGGCCGGTGGCCTGGGCATCAAGTCGCTGTTCAGCGCGGCACCGACGCTTTATCTGACGTTCAAGATTGCCGGTGGCTGTTACCTGATCTATCTGGGCTTGAAGCAGTTCAAGCGCAAACCGGCAGCGCTGTCAGGCGCTCACGATCCGCTGAATGGGGCAGGGCGTACGCTGCTGTCGGCCTATGGTCGCGGCTTTGTCGGCAACATGACCAACCCCAAGGCTGCGCTGTTCGTCGCGACGATTTTCGCCACTGCCATGCCGGCCTCACCGCCGCCGATGTTGCTGGCGCTGGCGGTGCTGACCATGGCAAGCCTGTCGTTCAGTTGGTATTGCAGCGTCGCGCTGCTGTTTGCCAGCCGCCGGGTCGCGGGCGTTTATGAGCGTTCACGCAAGTGGCTCGACCGTTTTGCCGGCAGTTGCTACTTGCTGTTTGGTGCGCATTTGGTGGCCAATCGCTGAAGCGTGTCAGGTCAGTGCCGTGGCTTTATCCGGCGATGGACGGGTGGCGGCGGGTGTCCGATTCAGCGTCTCGGGCATGGCCACGACAAGCAACACAAGGGCTGTCGCCGCCACCGCCGCCAGGGTCAGGAATGCCGCGCTGTAGCCTGCTTGCTGAACCACCAGTCCGGCTAGTCCATTGCTCAGTGCGGCGCCCAGGCCAAATACCGTCGACAGCGCACCCAGGCTTACATTGAAGCGCCCGGTGCCTTGGGTCAGGTCCTTGATCACCACCGGAAACAATGCGCCGAAGATCCCGGCACCGACACCGTCCAGCAATTGCACGGCCACCAGCCAGTACGGATCGTCCGACAGGGTATAAAGCACCCCGCGCAACGGCAGGATCAGGAAACCGGCGAGCAGCAACGGCTTGCGTCCCCACACATCGGCCTTCCATCCCACCAGCAAGGCCACCGGCACCATCACCAATTGCGCGGCGACGATGCAGGCAGATGTCAGTGGCGTGGCCATCTGCAAATTCACCAGGGACAATTTCTGACTCACCAGCGGCAGCATTGCTGCGTTCGCGAGGTGAAACAGCCCACAGCAAATACCGAATATCAGCAGTGGCCGGTTGTGCAGCAAAACATTCAGTCCGGAGGGCTGTTCGCCATGGGCCGGCCCTTGCGGGTCGAAGCCTCGCGCTACGTCGTGATCGATGGCGTGGGGTGAGATGAAGCTGATGGCGATCACGCTGGCCAACGCCATCACGGCCATCAGGTAAAACACCGCCACCGGGCCGAACAAATAGGCAAAACCACCAGCCAGCAGCGCCGCGACAGCATTCCCCGCATGGTTAAAGGTTTCATTGCGCCCGGTGCGGCGGGTAAAGGCCCGAGGGCCGGTAATGCCCAGCGAAACAGCGGAAATGGCCGGTGCGAACACCGAGGCCGCGACGGCGCTCAAGGACTGGGTCAGGGCCACCCAAGTGAACGAGGTAATGAACGGCAGCACCAGGCAACTCACCGTCACCAACAACGCGGCCACGATGATCACCCCACGCTTGCGCCGGGTGCGGTCGATCAGCGCACCCGCCGGGGTTTGGGTCAGCAGCGCGGCGATCCCGGCGAGGGTCATCACCAGACCGATACTCGCCGGGTCCCAGTGATGCACGGCCAGCAAATAAATCGCCAGGTATGGCCCGAGCCCGTCGCGTACATCGGCGAGAAAGAAGTTGAGCCCGTCCAGGGAGAGGCCATTGCGACGATCGGTAGGTGCGTTCAAGGGCGGTCTCTGGGTGACGGGATGCACATTAGCAATGACTGCTTGGGGCGGCGCGAAGTTTCAGTCTTTAACTTCGGCGCTTTGCCATGGTATGAAACAGCACGTTCACAATGAGGCCAGGCAATGAGCACGCTGCGGGTAGGGATTATTTTCGGGGGCCGTTCGGCAGAGCATGAAGTGTCGCTGCAATCGGCGAAAAACATTGTCGATGCACTGGACCGTTCGCGCTTCGAACCGGTGCTGATCGGTATCGACAAACAAGGCCATTGGCACCTCAACGACCCGTCCAACTTCCTGCTCAACCAGGAAAATCCGGCCCTGATCGCTCTCAACCAATCCAATCGAGAACTGGCGGTGGTGCCGGGCAAGGCCAGTCAGCAATTGGTTGAAACGTCGAGCCAGGAGCTGCTGGGCCATGTGGATGTAATTTTCCCGATTGTCCACGGCACCCTCGGCGAAGACGGCTGCCTGCAAGGCTTGCTGCGCATGGCAGATTTGCCGTTTGTTGGCTCCGATGTGCTGGGTTCTGCGGTGTGCATGGACAAGGACATCAGCAAGCGCCTGCTGCGTGACGCCGGGATTGCGGTCACACCGTTCGTGACGTTGAACCGTGCCACCGCCGCGCGTACCGGGTTCGCCGAGGTGCACGGCAAACTCGGCCTGCCGCTGTTCGTCAAACCGGCGAATCAGGGTTCTTCGGTGGGCGTGAGCAAAGTGAGCAACGAAGCCGAATACACAGCAGCCGTTGAATTAGCGTTGGGCTTCGACGAAAAAGTGCTGATCGAATCCGCCGTCAGCGGTCGTGAGATCGAATGCGCGGTGCTCGGTAACGACCAGCCGATCGCCAGTGGCTGTGGCGAGATCGTGGTGCGCAGCGGGTTCTATTCCTACGACAGCAAATACATCGACGACCAGGCCGCCGAAGTAGTGGTGCCGGCCCACATCAGTGTTGAAGCGAGCGAACGTATTCGCGCCCTGGCCGTCGAGGCATTCCAGGTGCTCGGCTGTTCCGGGTTGGCGCGGGTCGATGTGTTCCTGACCGACAGCGGCGAAGTATTGATCAACGAGATCAACTCGCTGCCAGGCTTCACCAGCATCAGCATGTACCCCAAACTGTGGCAGGCCACTGGCATGAGCTACAGCGAATTGGTCAGCCGCTTGATCGACCTGGCGCTGGAGAAACATCAGGCGCGGCAGTCATTGAAAATCAGCCGCTAGGCCGTGTGTAAAAATTCAATCAAGGATGTATCGATGACGGCTTCAACTGTTTACCTGTTTTCCTACGGCACCTTGCAGGACAAAGCCGTGCAACTGGCCAACTTCGGCCGCGAACTGACCGGCAGCGCCGACGCGATGCTGGGGTATGAGCAATCCTGGGTGGAAATCACCGACCCCGAAGTGTTGGCCACCAGCGGCAAGACCCATCACCCGATTCTGCGCCCCGGTAGCGACAACAGCGCGCCGATTCCCGGGATGGTGTTTCAGATCACACCTGAAGAACTGGTGGCTGCTGATAGCTATGAAGTGTCTGACTACCAGCGCGTTAGTGTGGTGCTGGAGTCCGGGATTGAAGCATGGGTGTATGTGAGCGTGTAGTTGCGTAGGGCGCGTTATTCATCTAGATCAAGGAAGACTTTAAATGGACCAACAAATCCATGATGTGTTGAAGTACATATACGAGCGTAATGAGGTTGAAGCGCGAGTGTTGATGTCACTTATGGTGCGGAAGACTGGAGATCATCGGGGTTTCTACCCCATGGCTGCGTTGATAGCCGACGGATTCATCGGCTTTTCTGGCCCAATTCCTAAGGCTGGAGAGAAAGACGCCCCCCTTAATCCGATTGATGCCTATCAACTTTCATGAGTATTGCAGTGTTACTTTCAAGGTTCCGGTCATCAGAATTACGGTGGTGTTGGAATTTTCACTGACGAAGGGCATGACTCCACATTTTTCATTGCTGCTAAAGGATTGCTCTATTTTCATGAGTACCTGGAGCGGCGACGTGGCTGGTGGTTAGCTCCAGGCTTGGGACTTGCCGCGTCCGTAACTGCGGGCTGCATTACAGGGTGGCTTGTGACCTTTTTCAAATGATCTGGTTGAAAGGTCAAGTTCGTTGAGAAAATCTATTTCAAGGGAGCGGGCTCGTAACCTGAACAGTTTCATGGTTTTCAATCAGTTTGATCATTAATTCAAATCGTTCGGCTTCAGGAGTGCCCGGTTCTGGCTCATTATCAAATTGCAAGGAAATCTCCTTTAGTGCTGAGCGATACTCCTGTTCGTTTGAGAGATCTAGGGTGTTCAACGTGCAGATCTTTTTGGTAGTTTTTGTTTTATGGATTTTCCAGTGGCGCAGGAATAAACCCTTGCTCTCTAAGGCTTTTTACTACGCCTCGGATCAGGTAGTTATTTGAGAAGCCAATGGTGTACTGTCTTGCTCCTTCGCTGATAGGCAGAAGCATCCCTTGGCTAACAAGTTTTTTGATGAGATAAGTGCGTTGCCCTGCTGATTGGCCCGGTAATGCTGTTGCGAGATCAGCAGACTTAACGACTCCTTCAATGATCGCTTTATCCAGTACAGCCTCTTCCGTTTTGGTGATCCATTCACGCTGACGAGCGAATGCAACGGCGGGCGTAAGAATCGAGTGCTTGAGGTAGGTGTAGTCGGTTAGACGATCAACTTTGGCAATCTCCTCCTTCACCCCTTCCAACACATAGGTACACCATGCTTCCAGGCCTACTGTAGTGCCGGTGTCAGCAACGCCTAGCATTTCGTAATAGCGCTCTCGGTCGTTACAGAAAACGGCTGTTGGATTTAGCACTCTTCCGCCAGTGTTTACGTTAAATCCGTACTTCATCAGGAGTGCATAAGTGAGCAGTCTCACCACGCGACCATTGCCATTCCCGAACGGGTGAATCCATCCAAACCTATGGTGAGCCAAGGCGACTTTCATCAGATCGTATTTGGGCAGGTCATCGTGGTTAACGAAAGCCACCAGTTCTTGCATGTATCCCGGGACCTGAAAGGCTTCGGGTGGAAGATGCTGCGACTGTGCAATACGAACAGGGGTCTGGCGATAAGCACCTGGAGTTCTGTCACCTTCGCGCTCTAACTCCTGGACGGTCATCGCGTGGATTTCGCGAATGATCCGTTCTGTCAGAGGCTCACCCGGTTGCATGATTTCCTCGATGTAACCCATGGCTTTTTCGATATTGGCTACTTCGCGCAGTTGGTCGCTATCTGTCGCTTTTCCCTCGATTTTGTTGTCGAGGTAGTCAGCCAGGGTCGTGTGATTTCCTTCTATTCGCGCTGATCCCAAGCTTTCCAAAGTATGAAAAATAGCCTTGAGCTGAAAAAAACAGGAGCAGGGGTATCGCCTTCAAGCCTGAGTCGGCGGAGGTGCTCCAGTTCACTCAGCACATCAACCAGCGGGGAGTCGAATGTTGGATTAAGCAGCTGAAGCTCATGGTGAGAAAATTCTGGCATGTGAAAATTATCTCTAGGTTTGCGGAAGATTATCTCTAATGAGGTCCTCAATAGGCCCTATTTATAAGGCCATTTATTACTGCGGTGTGAAAATTATCTCTATTCGTTCTCTGCGTTAAGTCAAAAACTGTAAGCAGATAAATGAAAAAATACGGTTGGTGGCGGCGTGCTCCACTCGAATCGTGGTGAGTAACAAAAAAAGGCCTACCTCCCGGTAAGCCCTTTCTCATTCCAGCGTACGACTCAATCCCCCAGCGCTTCCCCCTCACGCCGCGGATCCGCCCCGCCCGCCAACGACGCTTTCCCCTGCGCATCCTTCACCCGAACAATCGCCTGGGTTCCGCTGGTCATGTCGATTTCGTTCACCGCATGCCCCTTGTCTTTCAACGCCTGAATCAGCGCCGTGCTGAACTGCCCTTGTTCCAGTTCGGTCGGGCCGTTGCGGCTGCCGAAGTTGGGCAGGCTGATGGCGGCTTGTGGGTCGAGGTTCCAGTCGAGCAGGCCGATGGTGGATTTGGCGACGTATTCGATGATTTGCGAACCGCCAGGAGAACCGACGGTGGCGAGGAATTCGCCGTTCTGGCGGTCGAAGATCAGGGTCGGCGCCATGGACGAGCGTGGGCGTTTGCCCGGTTCGACGCGGTTGGCGACTTTCTGGCCGTTCTCTTCGGGGATGAATGAGAAGTCGGTCATCTGATTGTTGAGCATGAAGCCCTGGACCATCAGGTGCGAGCCGAATGCGGCTTCGACGGTGGTGGTCATGGACACCGCCCCACCCTCGTCATCGACGGCTACCACTTGCGAGGTGGAGATGCGCAGCGGCGAACGGTCCGGTGCGTAGGCCACTTGAATCCCCGGCGGTGTGCCGGGTTTGGCCGTGCCCATGCTGCGGTCGCCGATCAGGGCGGCGCGGCTGGCGAGATAAGCCGGGTCGACCAGGCCTTTGACCGGCACTGGCACGAAATCGGTGTCGGCGACGTATTGCGCGCGGTCGGCGTAGGCCAGGCGTTCGGCTTCGGAGATCAGGTGCACGGCTTCAGGTGCCGGTTCGATGCCCGCCGGTTTTGTGGTCTTGAGCGGTTTGAGCGGCGCCAGGGCAAAGCGTGGGTCGCGGGTTTCGAGGGCTTGCAAGGTGCCGAGGATCTGCGCCACGGCAATTCCGCCCGATGACGGCGGCGGCATGCCGCAGACCTGCCAGCGTTTGTAGTCGGTGCACAGCGGCGCGCGCTCTTTGGCCTTGTAGCCTTGAAGATCATTCAGCGACAAGCTGCCGGGGTTTTTATGGCCCTGGACCTTGGCGACGATTTCTTCGGCAATCGGCCCTTTGTACAACGCATCGGGACCTTCGTTGGCGATGCGTTTAAGCACGGCCGCCAGTGCCGGGTTTTTCAGCAGCGTGCCGACGGCTTTCGGGCTGCCATCGGCATTCATGAAATACGCCATCATGTCCGGCGAACGCTGCATCGACGAGTCCGAAGCGATCAACTGATTCAGGCGCGGTGAGATCGCAAAGCCTTGTTCGGCGAGTTTGATCGCCGGCTCGAACAGCTTCGCCCATGGCAGGCGACCGTGTTTTTGATGGGCCAGTTCCAGTGCCCGCAACACCCCCGGCGTGCCGACGGAGCGACCGCCAATCTGCGCCTGGGTGAACGGCATCGGCTGCCCGTCGGCCTGCAGGAAAAGCTTTTCGGTGGCGCCGGCCGGTGCAGTTTCGCGCCCATCGTAGGTGCGCACGTTCTTGCCGTCCCACAACACAATCAACGCGCCGCCACCGATGCCGGACGATTGCGGCTCCACCAGCGTCAGCACTGCTTGCATCGCGATAGCGGCATCAATCGCCGAACCGCCCTGACGCAGCATCTCCCGCCCGGCAGCGGCCGCCAGCGGATTGGCCGCGGCCGCCATGTGTTTCGAGGCGTAGCGGGTCTGCAGGTCGGTGCGAAAACCGGTAGCGGCTTCCGGGGCGACCGGCAAGGTCGAGACCGAAGGCGAGGAGGGCGGAGCGTTGCAGGCGGTGAGGGTTAATGCGGTGGCGATCAGCGACAGGGCTGACAGGCGATAGCGGCTCAAGTGGAAGGCTGAGAACACGCGGGGCACTCCGTCCGTGGGATAAAAGATTGTGGGACTTTATCGGCCGACAGAGTGGGACGCAAACCGTGTCCTGCAGCCAAGGCACTTTTGTCCTTCATCAACGGGACAATTTTCTGTAGGGTCGAGGTCAACAGTGCGGCCAGAAAACCAACAAGAGGCAGACATGCAGACCGAGTTTCCTACCCAGCCAAGTTACCGTGGGCTCCGTGAGCAATTCCTGGCAGCGGCCACCGCTGCCGGCGCGACGTTGACCGAATATCCGCATCCACTCAAAGGGCCGTTCGGTGAATCGTTGAGCACTGATGTGGCGGTACTCGGTGACCCGGGCGCCAAGCGTCTGCTGATTGCGCTGAGCGGGACCCACGGGGTCGAAGGCTTCTATGGCTCGGGGTGTCAGACCAAATGGTTGCAGGATTTGGGCAAGCGTTCGCTGCCGGCCGATGTGGCGGTGGTGATGATCCATCTGATCAACCCGTGGGGCACCGCGTGGCTGCGTCGGGTCAATGAAGACAACATCGACCTCAACCGCAATCACCTGAACTTCGAGCGGCCATTGCCGGACAACCAGGCCTACGCCGCGCTGCATGAGATTTATGCCAGCACCGAACTGCATGGCCCAGAGCGTGAGCGCGCCGATGCTTTGCTTGAGGCGCAGATCAATGAGCATGGCTGGCCGGCGGTGATGTCGATTGTCGAAGGCGGGCAGCACAGTCATCCTGATGGCTTGTTCTATGGTGGTCTGGCGCCGAGCTGGTCGAACCGCATGCTGCACCAGATCATTCAGAAACACGTCGCCCATGCTGATGTCGCGATGTGCTTTGACTTGCACACCGGGGCGGGTGAGTACGGTCATCCGATGTTGCTGACCATTACCGAAGCGGCCTATCCGGCGCTGGCAGATGCCCAGGCCATTTATGGCCCATGGCTCTACACCTTGCACACCGGCGCCAACACCACCAGCGAAACCGGGGTGGCGGCGACCGCAACGGGTTACACCTCGCAGGCGTTGCTCAATGCTTTGCCGAACGTGCGATTGATGCCGTTTGTGATTGAGTGCGGGACGTATCCGGGGGCCGACGTTCATCGGCATTTGCGCGATGACCATTGGCTGCATCTGCATGGCAATCCGAGTGATGCGGTGGGGCGCGGGATAAAGCTCAATCTGCTGGAGCAGTTCTATCCGGCCGACACTGACTGGCAGTCCATGGTCTGGCTGCGCACCTGGCAGATTTGGGAGCGAGGGCTGTCCGCGTTGGCGACGCTTTGATACTGATCCGGTTCTCTGGAATGAGCGTTAGCGGAGAACCGGAATCCTGCGCATCTGCAGCTCTGCGCTAACGGTACTTTTCTCGAGGCATAAAAAAACGGCCTACCTTTCGGTAAGCCGTTTTTAGTACTTGGTGGCTACACAGGGACTTGAACCCCGGACCCCAGCATTATGAATGCCGTATGCTCTAACCAACTGAGCTATGTAGCCAAGTGGCGCGCATTATTGGCTCGTAACGACGATGTGTCAAGCGTAAATCTAAAATATTTCTCTACGCTTTCAACTGCTTATCGCCCCGGCCCGAAAAATCGGGGCAGGGCGGGGTCTCAACGCAGCTGAAATCTGCCGGTATTGGCGCTCAAGGCCTTGCTGCCCTGGCTCAAGGTGTCTGCCGCGAGGTTCACTGCACGCGCGCCTTCCAGCAATCTGACGGCGGCTTGATCGACCTGCTGGATGTTGCCGCTGACCTCATCAGCCGTGCTCGCTTGTTCTTCGACAGCGGTGGCGATTTGCGCCAGGGTGTCGGTGACGCTCTGCACGGCGCTGGCGATTTCTCCCAGGCGTTCGCCCAGGCCAGTGACGGCTTCTGCGTCGGACTGAGCCTGTCCGCAGGCCGCTTCCATCAGACTTACCGCTTCATTCACCGTGCTACGCAGGCTGTCGACGGTGCCGGCGATCTGCGCGGTGGAAGACTGGGTGCGTTGGGAAAGACTGCGCACTTCATCGGCCACCACGGCAAAGCCGCGACCTTGCTCACCCGCGCGAGCGGCTTCGATGGCGGCGTTGAGCGCCAACAGGTTGGTTTGCTCGGCGACGCCCCGAATGGTGTCGACCACCAATTGAATCTGTTGCCCTTGCTCACTGACTCGGCCCAACGCCGCAGCCGTGTCGTTGAGCCGCTGATTGAGCTGCTGAATACTCGCCGTGGTGCGTTGGCTGTCGCGGCTGCTGTCGGCGGCGATGCGTTGAGTGTGTTGCGCGCTGCCGGACGCTTGTTCACAACTCTGGGCGACCCCTTGCGAGGTGGCGGCCAGTTGCGTGGCGGCAGCGGCGATCTGGCTGATCTGAATTTGCTGAGCCTCGACTTCCCCCAACGCGCCGCTGGAGTGATCGTTGAGGGTGCGCACGGCATTGCTCAACTGCAAGGTCTCGTGATCGACCCCCAGCAAACTGTTGCGTAATTGCACCACGGCGACATTGAGCGCGGTGCTGATTGCCGCCAGTTCGTCGCGACCTTGTACCGGCACTTGCAGGCTCAGGTTGCCGTCGCGCAAGGCTTCGGCCAGCACGGTGATGCCGCTGGCGCTGCGACGGATCGAGGCCTGCAAGCACACGAACAGGTACAGCGCGGCCAACAACAGGCAACCTAGGATCGTCGCCACCAGGATGAATTGGCGGATGGCTGAGGTGTGGTAGTAATCCAGGCGTTGATCCAGCGACACCAGCGATTGCTGGCGTAGCGAGGCGAGGTCGGTGAGCAGCGAGTCGAGGTTGCGTTCGAAGTCATCCGGCTTGAGATTGATGCTGCCGCCGAACACGCCGTCGTCGAGGACTTTCAGGCTCGCGTCCAAATGTTTGAGGCTGTCATGGTACTGCCCGGCCCAGGTTTGCAGGGCGCTGGGCAGTCGTGCTTCCAGCAGGCTGGCAGTTTTAACAAGCTGCTCGCGGGCATCACCGATGCGACCGCGCAAATCCCGCAGTTGCAGACGGCTTTGCAGGGTGAACTGGCCGGATACCACCGACGCCTGGCCAACCGCCGCGAGGCGTCCGACCCGTTCGATCAGGTCTGGTGCGTGTTGGGTGGAGATCTGGGTCAGCAAATAGGTTTCAAGCCACGGCGCCAGGGTCAGGCGGTTGTCCATGGTGATCTGTTCGCGCAGGGCTTGCAGGGCGCTCAAGGCGTTGGTGAAGCGATCGTAACCGTCCGGCCACCAACCGACGCTGCTCAGGCTTTTTGAGTCGAGGCTGTTGAGGGCAGTTTGCAGGGCTTGATAGCGGGTCAGGGTTTCACCCTCGGCGCCTTCGGTTTTCAGGGCATTGCCCAGGTCCGAAGTGGCTTGGGCGACGGCAGGCTGCACCGCGTCGAACGCGCCCATGGCGGCGATTGTGGCGGGTGTCGGCTGGCGATTGGTTTCGGTGGCGCGCCAGCGGGCGGCGCGGTCACGCTGAGCGGCGAGCAGGTTGTCGAGCGCATCCAGGGCAAGCAGCTGGCGAACCCCGGCACGTTCGCCGGAAATCAGTTGGAGTTTGTCGCGATAGTCTTGGCCGATCATCCACAGGCTGCCGGCCAGCGGCAGGATAAACAGCAGAAACAGCAGCTGAAATTTGCGTGCGAAACCGAAACGCCCCAGCAGCCCGATCCCCGGTGATAAAAAAGCCTGCATGCCCCATGACTCCTCTGGACACCACGCACCATTGGCGTGCGCCGTGGTCGTTGCGACCGCGACTTGTGCCCTCTAAAAGGCCTCGAAAGTTCACCCTCGCCAGCTCGGTAGGCTGACTCTGTAGCGAAACTTCCCATTCTCGGTCGCCTTTGTAAGGCGGCCGCGTTGAAGGGGTTTAGCAAGGCAAGATTCAGACCATGGCGTTGCGCTATCACCCGTTCAGCGATGAACGTCGAGGTCGTTAGCAGGCTAAGGGGATGGCGCTGCTGCACTGAAAAATGGCACATTGGCGCACCTGCCCGTGTGCACCCATCTGCTGTACGGAAATTCTCATGGCTATCAGCAATGCCCAGACCGGCTCGACGCCGGCATCCGCGACACCGCAAAGCAGCCCGCTGGTCATGCGCATCATCGGCGCGGTGGCGCTGGCGCATTTGATCAACGACTTGATTCAGTCGGTCCTGCCGTCGATTTACCCGATGCTCAAGGCCAACTATGGCCTGACCTTTACCCAGGTCGGCCTGATCACCCTGACCTTTCAACTGACGGCCTCGCTGTTGCAGCCGTGGGTCGGTTACTACACCGATCGCCATCCCAAGCCATGGCTGTTGCCGGCCGGCACCGTCTGCACATTGATCGGCATTTTAATGATGTCCCAGGTCGGCAGTTTCCCGTTGATCCTGTTGGCGGCCGGGTTGATCGGTATCGGCTCCTCGACCTTTCACCCGGAAGCTTCTCGCGTGGCGCGATTGGCGTCTGGCGGGCGTTTCGGCCTGGCGCAATCGACCTTTCAGGTCGGCGGTAATGCCGGCTCGGCCTTCGGTCCATTGCTGGCCGCGGCGATCATCATTCCCTACGGTCAGGGGCACGTCGCGTGGTTTGGGCTGTTCGCGGTGTTTGCTCTGTTTGTGCTCTATCGCATCAGCCGTTGGTACGCCAATCACTTGAATCTGTTCAAGCTCAAGCAAGGTCAGGTGGCGACTCATGGCTTGTCGAAAAACCGGGTGATCAGTGCGCTGGTGGTGCTCGGGTTGCTGGTGTTCTCCAAGTATTTCTATATGGCGAGTTTCACCAGTTACTTCACCTTCTACCTGATCGAGAAATTCGACCTGTCGGTGGCCAGTTCGCAGCTGCATTTGTTCCTGTTCCTGGGGGCAGTGGCGGCGGGGACCTTCTTCGGTGGGCCGATCGGCGACAAGATCGGGCGTAAGGCAGTTATCTGGTTCTCGATCCTCGGCGTTGCGCCGTTCACGTTGATCCTGCCCCATGTCGACCTGTTCTGGACCAGCATCCTCAGCGTGGTCATCGGCTTCATCCTGGCCTCGGCGTTTTCCGCCATCGTGGTGTACGCGCAGGAATTGGTGCCCGGCAATGTCGGGATGATTGCCGGGGTGTTCTTCGGCTTGATGTTCGGGTTTGGCGGGATAGGCGCGGCGCTGTTGGGGCATCTGGCGGATGTCCACGGGATCGAATATGTGTACTTCCTGTGTTCGTTCCTGCCGCTGTTTGGGGTGTTGGCGATCTTCCTGCCAAGAACCAAAAAGCTCTGAACACCACCGACCTGTAGGAGCGAGGCTTGCCCACGAAGCTTTTAGCGTCAGTGATGACGCCTTCGCGGGCAAGCCTCGCGCCTACAGGATTAGGAGTTGCCCGGATTTCAGGCACAAAAAAGCCGCGTATCAAACGCGGCTTTTTCTTGGGCGGGTGCTTCGTCTTGAAAAAACTTAGACGTTGAAACGGAAGTGCATCACGTCGCCGTCTTTGACGATGTAGTCCTTGCCTTCCAGACGCCATTTACCGGCTTCTTTGGTGCCGGCTTCGCCCTTGTACTGGATGAAGTCGTCGATAGGCGATGACTTCGGCGCGTGATGAAGCCTTTCTCGAAGTCGGTGTGGATCACGCCAGCGGCTTGTGGTGCGGTGGCACCGACGCGGACGGTCCATGCGCGGACTTCTTCAACACCGGCGGTGAAGTAGGTCTGCAAGTGCAGCATCTCGTAGCCAGCGCGGATCACGCGGTTCAGGCCAGGCTCTTCAAGACCCAGGGCTTCGAGGAACATGTCTTTCTCTTCGCCGTCGTCGAGCTCGGCGATTTCGGCTTCGATCTTGTTGCAGACCGGAACCACCATGGCGCCTTCTTCTTCGGCGATGGCCTTGACGATGTCCAGCAGCGGGTTGTTCTCGAAACCGTCTTCAGCGACGTTGGCGATGTACATGACCGGCTTGGTGGTCAGCAGGTGGAAACCGCGAATCACCGCTTTGTCGTCGGCATGCATGGTCTTCATCAGCGTGCGTGCAGGCTTGCCGAGGGTGAAGTGAGCGATCAGTTGCTCCAGCAGGCCTTTCTGGACCACGGCGTCCTTGTCACCACCCTTGGCGTTGCGGGCGACTTTCTGCAGTTGCTTCTCGCAGCTGTCGAGGTCGGCGAAGATCAATTCCAGGTCGATGATCTCGATGTCGCGTTTCGGGTCGACGCTGTTGGAGACGTGAATCACGTTCTCGTCTTCGAAGCAGCGGACCACGTGGGCGATGGCATCGGTTTCACGGATGTTGGCGAGGAACTTGTTGCCCAGGCCTTCACCTTTCGACGCGCCGGCAACCAGGCCCGCGATGTCGACGAATTCCATGGTGGTCGGCAGGATGCGCTTTGGATTGACGATGGCAGCCAGGGCTTCCAGACGCGGGTCCGGCATCGGCACGATACCGGTGTTCGGCTCGATGGTGCAGAAGGGGAAGTTCTCGGCCGCGATCCCGGATTTGGTCAGGGCGTTGAATAGGGTGGACTTGCCGACGTTAGGCAGGCCGACGATGCCGCAATTGAATCCCATGGTGTTTTCCCCGAGGAGTGAGTCAGGCCTTCTGGCTGTGCAGGTTTTTCATCGCGCGGTTCCATTCCCCGGCGAGGATATCCGGCAGCACGCCGAGGGCAAAGTCGATGCTGGCATCGAGTTTTTCCTGTTCGGCGCGTGGCGCACGACCCAGGACGAAATTTGAAACCATACTGGCAACGCCCGGGTGGCCAATGCCAAGCCGCAAGCGATGAAAGGTATTCTGATTGCCCAGTTGCGCGATGATGTCGCGCAACCCGTTGTGACCGCCGTGGCCGCCGCCCTGTTTGAGCTTGGCAACGCCCGGAGGCAGGTCGAGTTCGTCATGCGCCACCAGGATTTCTTCAGGCGTGATGCGGAAGAAACCAGCGAGTGCCGCTACGGCTTGGCCGCTGCGGTTCATGTACGTGGTGGGAATCAGCAGACGAACATCCTGACCCTGATGCGAATAGCGCCCGGTCAGGCCGAAATATTTGCGGTCCGCCACAAGGTTTACGCCTTGTGCATTCGCGATGCGCTCAACAAAAAGGGCCCCTGCGTTATGCCGGGTCTGTTCGTATTCAGCGCCTGGATTTCCCAGGCCAACGATCAGTTTGATGGCAGTCACGATAGGGGCCCTTCCTTGGAGTGGTGGATAACATCGCCGCAATCAGTGTGTGCGGCGAAAGTGGACGACAAGTGCTCATTTACCATTATGTAAACTCCGCGTTCTCGCCCGCTTTCTCGCTACGTTCTAGTCCGCGATGTTTCCGGTCACTCCGACGTGCCGAGTAAAATTACTCTGCAGCGCCTTCGGTAGCTTCTGGAGCAACACGTGGAGCGTGAACGTTGGCAACAGCCAGGTCGTTACCGTGAGCCAGAGCAACAAACTCAACGCCTTTAGGGGCTTTGAGGTCGGACAAGTGAATGATCGAGCCGACTTCGGCGTTAGCCAGGTCAACTTCGATGAATTCAGGCAGATCTTTCGGCAGGCAAGATACTTCGACTTCAGCGATAACGTGCGAAATCTCGCCGCCTTTCTTGATCGGAGCAGCTTCGCCAACGAAGTGTACAGGCACGGTAGCGGTCAGTTTCTGGCCAGCTACAACGCGTACGAAGTCAGCGTGCAGCACGTGGCCTTTAGCCGGGTGGCGCTGCAGAGCTTTGATGATTACGTTTTGCTTGGTGCCGCCAACATTCAGCTCGATGATGTGGCTGTAAGCCGCTTCGTTTTCGAGCAGTTTGGCAACTTCTTTAGCCAGCATGCTGATGGATTCAGGGGCTTTTTCGCCACCGTAAACTACAGCTGGTACCAGGCTTGCGAGACGACGCAGGCGGCGGCTCGCACCTTTCCCCAGGTCGGAACGCACTTCAGCATTCAGGGTAAATTCGTTCATTTTGTATCTCCAAAATAACCACATTCGCCCCAGCGGTTGCGACCAGCGCTAAAGGCGATATGGGCAAAAAGCCCCGCCCCGACAGGAATGCCGGGGCGGGGCGCTTTTCGTCAACGAGACGTTCGAGAAGGGCAGGGCCCTTAGCGGAACATCGCGCTGATCGATTCTTCATTGCTGATGCGGCGAACCGCCTCGGCAACTACCGGCGCGATATCCAGTTGACGGATACGCGAGCAGGCTTGAGCAGCTGCGGACAACGGGATGGTGTTAGTCACCACCAGTTCGTCCAGCATGGAATTTTCAATGTTTTCGATCGCCCGACCGGACAGCACAGGGTGTGTGCAGTAGGCGAAAACCTTGGCAGCGCCATGCTCTTTCAGGGCCTTGGCCGCGTGGCACAGAGTGCCGGCGGTATCGACCATGTCATCGACCAGAATACAGGTACGCCCTTCGACATCACCGATGATATGCATCACTTCAGAGTGATTGGCTTTCTCACGGCGTTTGTCGATGATCCCGAGATCCACGCCCAGGGATTTGGCAACAGCACGTGCACGCACGACGCCACCAATGTCCGGGGACACGATCATCAGGTTTTCGAAGCGCTGATCTTCAATGTCATCCACCAATACTGGGGAGCCGTAGATGTTATCTACCGGAATATCGAAGAAACCCTGGATTTGGTCAGCATGCAAATCAACCGTGAGAACACGATCGATGCCGACTACGGTAAGCATGTCAGCGACGACTTTCGCGCTGATAGCCACACGTGCGGAACGCGGACGGCGATCCTGACGGGCATAACCAAAGTAAGGAATAACAGCAGTAATACGAGTAGCCGAGGAGCGGCGGAAGGCATCAGCCATCACTACCAGTTCCATCAGGTTATCGTTTGTCGGAGCGCAAGTCGGCTGAATAATGAAGACATCTTTACCGCGGACGTTTTCATTGATCTCGGCGGTAATTTCGCCGTCGGAAAACTTACCGACAGAGATGTCACCGAGAGGGATATGCAGCTGACGTACAACACGCCGAGCCAGATCGGGGTTAGCGTTCCCCGTAAAGACCATCATCTTGGACACGCGCAGTACCTGAAGGCTGAGGGTAACCTGGATGAGTATAGGAAAATGGCAGGGGCGGCTGGATTCGAACCAACGCATGGCAGGATCAAAACCTGCTGCCTTACCGCTTGGCGACGCCCCTGTATCTGTTGCAACGATTACCCAGTAATCGGTTCTTTTAGAGCAGACTTTGCAGCTTGCGATGCAACATCGAAACGTTGCTTCCCTTTGCTACAAACCCTGTAAGGGTCTCTGTCAGAAGGGCCGAGACTTTATCAGCTTCAGCTTTGCTTGGGAAGCCCCCAAACACACAACTTCCAGTGCCGGTGAGTTTTGCTTCGGTAAATTTACCTAACAAATTCAAAGCGTTACGTACATCTGGGTAACGTCTTGCTACTACCGGTAAGCAGTCATTACGACTGTTTCCCTTGGGAACGGGGCGCACTTTAATGGGAGAAGAGTTACGTGTCAACAACGGATCTGAAAAAATTTCTGCTGTACTTACAGATACTTGCGGCACCAGCACCAGATACCACGGTTCTTCGGGGTCTACAGGGCTGAGTTTCTCCCCGACACCCTCGGCGAAAGCCGCGTGCCCGCGTACGAAAACCGGGACGTCTGCGCCCAGTGTCAGGCCCAGCGCGGCCAGTTGATCTTCATCCCAGCCCAGTTGCCAGAGATGATTGAGACCGAGCAACGTCGTCGCGGCATTTGAGCTGCCGCCACCGATTCCACCGCCCATGGGCAGGATTTTTTCGATCCAGATGTCGATACCGAGCGAACAACCGGATTGCTCCTGAAGTTTTTTCGCTGCTCGAACAATCAGATTGCTGTCGTGAGGAACACCCTCGAATTCGGTGTGCAAATGAATCACACCGTCATCGCGCACGGCGAAGGTGATTTCGTCACCGTAATCGAGAAACTGAAAAATCGTCTGCAACTCGTGGTAGCCGTCTGCACGGCGCCCAAGAATGTGCAGCATCAGGTTGAGTTTGGCCGGCGAGGGCAGCGTCAAGCGCGCAGCGGTCATGTTCACTGCCCCAGTTTGCGTGGTTGCCATTCCTTGATCACCAGCGTGATATCAAGGTCGGTGCCGTGCAGTTTGATCCGCTCGGGCAGCCAATAGCCGTTTTGTTCGGCATAACTGAGGTACTCGACCTGCCAGCCATCCTGTTCAAGGCTGGCCAGGCGGCTGTCGGTGTCCAGGGTCAGGCGACTTTTACTGTCAGGGGCCGGGAGCCCGCGAACCCACCAGGCCAGATTGGATACCGGCAATTTCCAGCCCAATTGCTCTTCAAGCAAGGCTTCTGGAGAGGTCGCGTCATAGCGGCCCTGGTTGGCGACTTCCAGCGACACTTTGCCCGGGCGACCGGTCAAGCGAGCAGCGCCGCGACCCAATGGACCGGAAAGACGGATGTCGTAGTAATCCTGTCGCTGCAGCCAGAACAACGTGCCGCTGCCCGAATCCTTGGGTGC
This sequence comes from Pseudomonas sp. 10S4, assembly GCF_034344865.1. NCBI lineage: Bacteria > Pseudomonadati > Pseudomonadota > Gammaproteobacteria > Pseudomonadales > Pseudomonadaceae > Pseudomonas > Pseudomonas sp. 10S4. Next base: position 658,645 of record NZ_CP133774.1, on the reverse strand, counting down.
GCGAATGCCGATCTTGCCGTTGATTTGCCAGCCATCAAGGCTGGTCATCTGCTGTTTGTACGCGTTCCATTGGACCGGGTTGCCCTGGCCCTGGACTGACTCGCGAGCACCGAAGCCCGCGCAACCGGCGAGCAGGGCGATAAAGCTGAAAACAATAACGTGGCGCAAAAACATAATCTTAAAGAGTCTCTGATCCGGTCAGGCGCTTGATGGTGCCGCGCAGGGTAGGGCTGTCGGGCTGATCCTTGAGGAACTTGCCCCAGATTTGCTTGGCTTCCCGTTGCTTGCCGTTGGCCCACAAGACTTCGCCCAAGTGCGCGGCGACTTCTTGATCGGGGAAGCGCTCCAAAGCCTGGCGCAGCAAACGTTCGGCTTCCTCGAGATTGCCCAGGCGGAAATTCACCCAGCCGAGGCTGTCGAGTACCGCCGGGTCTTCCGGATTGAGCTGGTGAGCGTGCTCGATCAGGGCCTTGGCTTCTTCGTAGCGGGTCGTGCGGTCGGACAAGGTGTAGCCGAGGGCGTTCAAAGCCATCGCATTGTCCGGGTCGCGCTTGATGATCAGGCGCAGGTCTTTTTCCATCTGCGCCAGGTCATTGCGCTTTTCCGCGAGCATGGCCCGGGTGTAAAGCAGATTCAGATCGTCCGGGTATTGCAGCAACGCTTGTTGCAGGACTTTCCAGGCCTTGTCGCCCTGATTGTTGGCGGACAGTGTCTCGGCCTCGATCAGGTACAACTGGATCGCGTAATCGGGTTGAGTATCGCGCTCGGCCGCCAGTTGCTTTGAGCTTCGGCACTCTTGCCGTTGTTCATCAGGATATCGGCCTGGCGCAGTTGCGCTGGCAGGTAATCGTTGCCGGGGCCGACCTGGGCGTACTCGATCAGGGCGCCTTGCGGGTCGTTGCGCTCTTCAGCGATACGGCCGAGGTTCAGGTGCGCCGAGTCCACATGGCTTTCCCGGGCGATCAGGTCTTCCAGGTAACCCTTGGCCTCGTCCCAGGCCTTGGCTTCCAGGCATACCAGCGCCAGGGAATAACGCAGTTCGTCGTCTTCCGGATACTGCTGAACCAGGCTGGAGAACTCGACCTTGGCGTCATCCATGCGGTCTTGTTCGACCAGCATGCGGGCGTAGGTCAGGCGCAGGCGTTTGTCATCCGGGTATTTCTTGATGCTTTTTTGCAGCAGCGGCAATGCTTCACCGCCACGGTTGAGCGTTTGCAGCAAGCGCGCCCGCAACAGGATCGGGGCGATTTCGCCGTCGTCCGGCGGGTTGTCTTCGAGCAAGGTCAGCGCGCCTTTGGCATCGCCGTCCTGCTGCATCAGCAAGGCCTTGCCGAAAATCAACTGGCTGTTCTTTGGATGGCGTTGCAGCAAGCGGTCGAAACTTTTCATCAGGCCGTTGCGGGTGCCCTGGTCGGTGTCAGCCGCCGACAAGGCCAGAAAATCGAAATGCGTGTCGCCTTTGCCCTGCAGGACTTTCTCCATGTAGACCATGGAGTCGTCATAGCGCCCGGCACGCGCCAGTTGCACGGCTGCCGCCCGTTGGGCTTCGAGGTCGTCCGGGGCGTTTTTCGCCCAGATCAGCGCGGTATCCAGGGCAGCCTGATCGGCGCCCAGGTACTCGGCGATGCGGAATGCCCGCTCGGAGACGCCCGGATCCTGGGTGTTGATGGCCTGGGTCACGTAGTTGTCCAGCGCAATGTCGAAACGATTGCGTTGGCCAGCCAGTTCGGCGCTCAACAGACTGAAGACGGTTTCTTCACTGAATGAGCTGTAAACCTTGGGCTTTTCAGGGGCTGGAGTGCTGTCTTCAGTCGGCGGCGTACCGTCCGACGAAACGGGTGCCATGGCCTGGCAGCCGCTGAGGAAGACAAAAGCGAGGAGCAACGCGGAAGATCTATTCATATAGGAGAAGGACGACTAACCTGCGGTCGGATCATCATGACACAAGCCTTCGGCCAAACATAACCGAGTCTCAGTTGGTGCCTTTATAGAGGCAGGTGATTGGGACAATAGTCAGCGGTAGTTGTTCTGTCTCTGTCGAAGTAGGACAATTGCCGGCTTCACGTCACCATCAGCGACCTTGAATGGCCTTTCTTGCACTCGGTATTAACCACAAGACTGCTTCAGTAGACGTCCGCGAGCGCGTGGCCTTTACTCCTGAGCAACTGGTGGAGGCCTTGCAACAGCTCTGCCGACTCACTGACAGCCGCGAAGCTGCGATCCTCTCCACCTGCAATCGCAGTGAACTTTATATAGAGCAGGATCACCTTTCGGCGGACGTCATCTTGCGCTGGCTGGCTGATTATCATCATTTAAGCCTCGAAGAGCTGCGTGCGTGCGCTTATGTGCACGAAGATGATGCGGCAGTTCGTCACATGATGCGGGTCGCCTCCGGGCTCGATTCGCTGGTGTTGGGCGAGCCGCAGATTCTCGGCCAGATGAAATCGGCCTACGCCGTGGCGCGTGAGGCCGGCACCATCGGCCCGCTGCTCGGTCGCTTGTTCCAGGCCACGTTCAACGCGGCCAAACAAGTGCGTACTGATACGGCCATCGGCGAAAACCCGGTGTCCGTGGCGTTTGCCGCGGTCAGCCTGGCGAAACAGATTTTCAGCGACTTGCAACGCAGCCAGGCCTTGCTGATCGGCGCAGGCGAGACCATTACCCTGGTCGCCCGTCATCTGCACGAGCTGGGGGTGAAGCGCATCGTCGTCGCCAACCGGACGCTGGAACGCGCGAGTATTCTCGCCGAACAGTTTGGCGCCCACGCCGTGCTGCTCTCGGACATCCCGGCCGAACTGGTGCGCAGCGACATCGTCATCAGCTCCACCGCCAGCCAGTTGCCGATCCTGGGCAAGGGCGCGGTGGAAAGTGCCCTGAAACTGCGCAAGCACAAACCGATCTTCATGGTGGATATCGCCGTCCCTCGGGATATCGAGCCTGAAGTCGGCGAACTCGACGACGTTTACCTGTACAGCGTCGACGATCTCCACGAAGTGGTCGCTGAAAATCTCAAGAGCCGACAAGGCGCTGCCCAAGCGGCGGAAGAGATGGTCTCGATCGGCGCCGATGACTTTATGGTTCGCCTGCGCGAACTGGCGGCGGTAGATGTGCTCAAGGCTTATCGTCAGCAAAGCGAGCGCATGCGTGACGAAGAATTGCAAAAGGCCCAGCGCATGCTGGCCAACGGTAGCAGCGCCGAAGACGTGCTGGTGCAACTGGCCCGTGGGCTGACCAACAAACTGTTGCACGCGCCTAGCGTGCAGTTGAAAAAGTTGACTGCCGAAGGCCGCCTCGATGCGCTGGCCATGGCCCAGGAACTCTTTGCCCTCGGTGAGGGCTCGTCGGATAGCTCGGATAAAAAACCGCAATGAAAGCGTCACTGCTCAATAAGCTGGACATCCTCCAGGACCGTTTCGAGGAATTGACCGCTCTGCTTGGCGATGGCGAAGTCATTTCCGATCAGAACAAATTCCGCGCCTATTCCAAGGAATACGCGGAAGTCGAGCCGATTGTCCAAACCTATAAACAGCTGCTCAAAGTGCAAGGCGACCTCGAAGGCGCTCAGGCACTGCTCAAGGACAGCGATCCGGACATGCGCGAAATGGCCGTGGAAGAAGTCCGCGAAGCCAAAGAGCAACTGATCGAAATCGAATCCCGGCTGCAACGCATGTTGCTGCCCAAGGACCCGAACGACGGGCGCAACGTGTTCCTCGAAATTCGTGCCGGCACCGGTGGTGACGAAGCGGCGATTTTCTCCGGCGACCTGTTCCGCATGTATTCGCGTTACGCCGAGCGGCGTGGCTGGCGGGTGGAGATTCTCTCGGAGAACATCGGCGAGCACGGCGGCTTTAAAGAAGTCATTGCCCGGGTCGAAGGCGAGAATGTCTACGGCAAGCTGAAATTCGAATCCGGCGCGCACCGTGTACAACGGGTGCCGGCCACCGAATCCCAGGGCCGCATTCACACCTCGGCTTGCACCGTGGCGGTGTTGCCAGAGCCGGACGAGCAGGAAGCGATCGAGATCAATCCGTCGGACTTGCGGGTCGACACCTACAAATCCTCCGGCGCCGGCGGTCAGCACGTCAACAAAACCGACTCGGCAATCCGCATCACGCACTTGCCGACCGGTATTGTCGTCGAGTGCCAGGAAGAACGCTCCCAGCACAAGAACCGCGCCCGGGCGATGTCCTGGCTGTCGGCCAAGCTTAACGACCAGCAGACCAGCGCCGCCGCGAATGCCATCGCCAGCGAGCGTAAGCTGCTGGTAGGTTCCGGTGATCGCTCCGAGCGGATCCGCACCTACAACTTTGCCCAGGGCCGGGTCACCGACCATCGGGTCAACCTGACGCTGTATTCCCTCGACGAAATCCTCGCCGGTGGCGTCGATGCAGTGATCGAGCCGTTGTTGGCCGAGTACCAGGCCGACCAATTGGCGGCGATAGGTGAGTAAATGACGATCATTGCCAGTTTGTTGCGTGCTGCCGAACTCCCCGACTCGCCGACGGCGCGCCTGGATGCCGAATTGTTGCTGGCCGCTGCCTTGGGCAAGTCCCGCAGCTTCCTGCACACCTGGCCCGAGCGCATCGTGCCGAGCGAAGCGGCGTTGATGTTTGCCAGCTATTTGCAGCGTCGTCGCGGCGGTGAGCCGGTGGCTTACATTCTGGGGCAGCAAGGTTTCTGGAAGCTTGATCTGGAAGTTGCGCCGCACACGCTGATCCCGCGCCCGGACACCGAATTGCTGGTGGAAGCTGCGCTGGAGCTTTTACCCGCGACACAAGCCTTGGTCCTCGACCTCGGCACTGGCAGTGGCGCGATCGCGTTGGCCCTGGCCAGCGAGCGTCCGGCCTGGAAGGTTACCGCTGTCGACCGTGTACTCGAAGCCGTGGCATTGGCCGAGCGCAATCGCCAGCGTCTGCACCTCAACAACGCCACGGTGCTGAGCAGTCATTGGTTCAGCGCCCTGGAAGGTCAGCGCTTTGAGCTGATCATCAGCAACCCGCCGTACATTGCGTCCGCCGATCCGCATCTGGTGGAAGGTGACGTGCGTTTTGAACCGGCCAGTGCCTTGGTCGCCGGTGTCGACGGGCTTGACGATCTGCGTTTGATCGTCGCCCAGGCACCGGACTACCTTGAAGCCGGTGGCTGGTTGATGCTGGAACACGGTTACGACCAAGCCGACGCGGTGCGTGATTTGCTGCTGTCTCGTGGTTTTGAAGAAGTCCACAGCCGCACCGATCTGGGCGGTCACGAACGGATCAGCCTGGGGCGCCTGCCGTGCTGAATGATCAGGAATTGTTGCGCTACAGCCGGCAGATTCTGTTGCAACACGTCGACATCGACGGTCAGTTGCGGCTCAAACAAAGCCGTGTGCTGATCGTCGGTCTCGGTGGCCTGGGTTCGCCAGTCGCGCTGTACCTGGCGGCGGCGGGGGTCGGTGAGCTGCATCTGGCGGACTTCGACACGGTCGACCTGACCAATCTGCAACGCCAGATCATTCACGACACTGACAGCGTTGGCACGAGCAAGGTCGATTCGGCGATCCGCCGTTTGAGCGCGATCAATCCTGAGATTCAACTGGTCGCCCATCGTGCGGCGCTGGACGAAGATTTCCTGGCCGCTGCGGTTGCAGCGGTGGATCTGGTGCTCGACTGCTCCGACAATTTCTCCACCCGCGAGGCGGTCAACGCCGCGTGTGTGGCTGCTGGTAAACCGCTGGTCAGTGGCGCGGCGATTCGTCTGGAAGGGCAGTTGTCGGTGTTTGACCCGCGGCGTCCGGAGAGTCCGTGCTACCACTGCTTATATGGTCACGGCAGCGAAGCCGAACTGACCTGCAGCGAAGCCGGGGTCATTGGCCCGCTGGTGGGGCTGGTCGGCAGCCTGCAGGCCCTCGAAGCACTCAAGTTGCTGGCCGGTTTCGGTGAGCCGCTGGTAGGTCGCTTGTTGTTGATCGATGCCTTGGGCACACGTTTCCGTGAGTTGCGGGTCAAGCGTGATCCGGGTTGCAGCGTTTGTGGGCCAGCCCATGCGTGAAGCGCCGATTGGCGTGCTCGACTCCGGCGTCGGTGGGCTTTCGGTGGTGGCCGAGATCCAGCGTTTGCTGCCCAACGAGTCGCTGTTGTATGTCGCCGACTGCGGGAATATTCCCTACGGCGAGAAAACCCCGGAATTCATCCAGCAGCGCTGCAGCGTGATCGCCGACTTTTTCGGCAGCAGGGCGCCAAGGCGCTGGTGCTGGCCTGTAACACGGCCACCGTGGCCGGCGTCGCCAATTTGCGTCGCGATTATCCCGAATGGCCCATCGTCGGAATGGAGCCTGCGGTCAAACCGGCCGCTGCGGCCACCCGCAGTGGTGTGGTCGGTGTTTTGGCTACAACCGGCACCTTGCAGAGCGCCAAGTTCGCTGCGTTGCTCGACCGGTTTGCCGCCGATGTGCGCGTCATCACCCAGCCATGCCCAGGCCTGGTAGAGCTGATTGAAAGCGGCGACTTGCACAGCGCGGCCCTGCGTCAGTTGCTTCAAGGCTATGTCGAACCGTTGTTGGCCGCCGGCGCCGACACACTAATTCTTGGCTGCACGCATTACCCCTTTCTAAAGCCGTTGCTTAAGCAGATGATTCCGGAGCACATCAGCCTGATCGATACCGGCGCCGCTGTTGCGCGGCAACTGCAACGTCTGTTGGCCGAGGGGCAATTGCTCGCTGAGGGACCTGCTCGTGCCGCGCAGTTCTGGACCAGTGCCGAACCGGAACATTTCAGAAATATCTTGCCGGTACTGTGGAATTCGTCTGGCGTTGTGCGAAGCTTCGACTGTTAGAGAAGATGCTGGGGCAAACGAGTAATTGGGGTGAACTTCTAATTAAGCGTCAACTTCTATAGTTGAGTCTGTGAGCTACAAAAAAACCACACGAAATCGTTCGGAAAAGGATGTTTCTAATGAAGCGACTATTCTGTTTGGCCGCGATTGCGACCGCATTGATGGGGCAAAGTATTACCGCACAGGCGGCTGGCGTGGAGTTCGGGGTCGGCCAGACCAGCGATTCGACCATGACCTACCGCTTGGGCCTGCAATTCGATTGGGACAAGACCTGGCTGCAAAGTGACGTCGGTCGCGTGACCGGTTACTGGAGCGGCGCCTACACCTATTGGGAGGGCGACAAGACTCCCGCTGCCAGTAGCCTGTCGTTCTCGCCGGTACTTGTTTACGAGTTTGCCGGGCAAAACGTCAAACCGTATGTCGAGGCGGGGATTGGCGTGGCGTTGTTTTCACGTACGCAAATTGAAGACAACAACATTGGCGAGTCCTTTCAGTTCGAAGACCGCTTGGGTTTCGGGCTGCGCTTTGCCGGTGGGCATGAGATCGGGATTCGTGCGACGCACTATTCCAATGCCGGGATCAACAGTAATAACGGTGGTGTAGAAAGCTACGCGCTCCACTACACGATGCCGTTGTAAGCGCGGTCAATGTGGGAGCGGGCTTGCTCGCGAAAGCGATTTAACATTCAACATTTACGTTGACTGTCGGTCCGCTTTCGCGAGCAAGCCCGCTCCCACATTAGATCGTCGGTGATTTCGCTTTCAGCGATAAACCGACGTAATCCCCTGACGCTCTTCCATACACTCCGGCGACCCCGTCTCGAATTCCCGGCAGATCAGCGGCCGTTTTTCGTAGATGGTGCACATCATCGTGTTGCGATCCAGCGCTGCGCACCAGCCGTCATCCAGGCGCAACATCACTTCCCCGCCCCAGTCATCGGTATCGATAAAGCGTTCGGGCACGCCCGTTTCGGTGATCAGCATGACTTCGAGCTGGCAACAGCAGGCTGAGCAGGTCGAGCAAGTGACCGCCGGTTCGGCGATTTGCGTGTGGGGGATGGTTTTCATGGGGCGCAGTGTAAGGCAGTCGACCGATGCTGTGTGAAAGGCCTGACGGACGCTCAGTCGGGGTGATCCGCCGCCAGCCGCTGGGCCATGAAGTGCAGGGTAGGAAACAGCATCGCCCAGAGCAGGCCGACGCCAATCAGCGTCGGTACCTGGCCGTAGGGAAATTGCACCCCGGCCAGTTGGCTGCCGGCGTAATACGACAGCGGCCCACCGACGGCGCCCAACAGACTGGCCAGCCACCAAGGGTTGGCGCTCCACAGCAAGCAGTGGCGCAAAGTGGTCGCCAGCAGCGCCCACAGCAGCATCAGCCACAGCGGAATCAACGGTGCGACATCCGTAAAGTCGAACACTCCCAGCCAGCGCAACGAACTGTCGACGGTAGTGCCCAGCAGCACCACGCTGAGGATCAACCGGCCTTCATCGACCCAACGACTTATCCACAGCAGATGAATCACCAGCGCCGCCAGTGCCACTAACAGCCACAGACTATTGCCGCCCACCACGCAGGCAAACCAGCCGACCTGAAACAGCGCGGCATTGGCCAGACGTTCAAGCATCGAAACGGCCGAGCAATGGCGCTGGCATCGCCGCCGGTTTGGCCAGCAGCATTTGTGCGGTGCCGATGGTGCGCTCCAGGAAGCCACCTTCGCAGTAGCACAGGTAAAACTCCCACAGCCGCAGGAAATAATCGTCGTAGCCCAATTCGCCCAGCCGACCGTGGGCGCGGCGAAAGTTCTCATGCCACAGGCGCAGGGTTCGGGCGTAGTGCAGGCCGAAATCCTCCATGTGCAGCAGGTTCATGTCGGTATCTCGGCTGACGATCTCCAGCATCTTCTGCACGCTGGGCAAGGCACCACCGGGGAAAATGTAGCGCTGGATGAAATCGACATGGGTCTTGGCTTGTTCGTAGCGCTGCTCGCGGATGGTGATCGCCTGCAACAGCATCAAACCGTTGCTCTTGAGCAACTGCGCGCATTGCTTGAAGTAGGTCGGCAGGAAGCGATGGCCGACGGCTTCGATCATCTCGATCGACACCAGTTTGTCGTACTGCCCGGTGAGGTCTCGGTAATCCGAGAGCAGCAACGTCACCCGATCTTGCAGGCCAAGTGCTTCGATCCGCTGGGCGGTGAAGGTGTACTGCTCTTTGGAGAGCGTAGTGGTGGTGACTTTACAGCCGTAATTTTGCGCCGCGTACAGCGCCATGCTGCCCCAGCCCGTGCCGATTTCCAGCAAATGGTCGCTCGGTTGCAGCGCAAGCTTCTGGCAGATTCGCTCCAGTTTGTTCAGTTGTGCTTGTTCCAGGCTGTCTTCGGGCGTGAGGAACTGCGCCGCCGAATACATCATCGTTGGGTCGAGAAACTGCTCAAACAGGTCGTTGCCCAGGTCGTAGTGGGCCGCGATATTTTTCTGCGAACCCTTGCGCGAATTGCGGTTCAGCCAATGCAGCCCTTGCACGAATGGCCGGCTGAGTCTGGCCAGGCCACCTTCCAAGGCATCGAGCACTTCAAGGTTGCTGACGAACACCCGGACCACCGCCGTCAGATCGGGCGAGCTCCAGTAACCGTGAATGAATGCTTCACCGGCACCGATCGAACCGTTGCTCGCCACCAGGCCCCAGACTGACGCATCAAGGATATGGATCTCCCCCAGCAGATGATCGCCGGTCGTGCCGAATACATGCCGTTCGCCGTCCTCGACCACCACCAGTTGCCCATGTTTGAGGTGCGCCAGTTGGCGCAGCACGCCCCGCCGCAACAGCGAGCCGGACAGGCCGTTGGTGCTGAGCAGGTTGGCTTTGGCCGAAATGCTAGAGGATTTCATGGCGGCGATCCTTTGGGGGAACGATGGCGGTTTGAAAGCTGCCATCGGCAGCCTGATGAGCAAAAATCGGTGCGCGCTTGAGCAACAGGCGAATGGCTTGCCAATAGATCGCCAGGCAGGTTTTCGCGGTCATCCAGGGGAAACGCCGCAAGTAACGGTGCAGGCTGTCGCGATTCAGGGTTTCGCGTTGCAGGCTGAGCGTGGCGTCGAACAGTTTCAGTTCGCCCTGCCAGTCAGCCATGTGCACACCGAGCTTTTGCGCGGCGGGGCTGAAACTCATACGGTATTCGAGATCCCGCGGCAAAAACGGCGACACATCAAAGGCCTTGGCCACGGCGAAGTGCTGGTGGAAGTCCTGCAAGTCCACGGGGGCCTTGGCCGGCAACACGTAGTGATAACGCTCGCGCCACGGGGTGTTGGTGACTTCGCAGAGAATCGCCGCCAGTTGGCCATCGGCTTCGTGGCAATAGAAAAAACTCACCGGGTTGAACGACAGGCCCCAGCTGCGGGCCTGGGTCAGCAGGCAGATCGAGCCTTGGGGCGCATGGCCGATCGCTTGGCCGACCTGCTGGCGTACCGCGTCGATCAAACGCATGCCGGTGCCGGTAAAGGCTTTCAAATAGTCGCTCTCGCGAAACGAGAACGGTGCAAAACGACTGCTGCCCGACAACGGCGACAACCCGCGCACGGCGTCCTGTTCATCGAGGTCCAGGTACAGCAGGCCGATCCGGTAGCGGAATTCGTGGCGTCTGGGCGCAAACCGCCGATGGGCGATCCAGCCGCTGTAGAGGGCGCTGTTCACAGGGTTTCACCAAACGAGCGGGCAACGCGCAGAGCGCTGACCACCCCGTCTTCGTGAAAGCCGTTGGCCCAATAGGCGCCGCAATAATGAGTGTGCTGCGCGCCGTCCAATTCGTCCCAACGCTGCTGCGCGGCCACTGCTTTGAGGCTGTATTGCGGATGGGCATAGGTGAATTTGGCGAGCACTTTGAACGGGCTGATGCCGGCGCTCTGGTTGAGGCTGACGCAGAACGTGGTGTCGCTCCGAATACCTTGCAGGATGTTCATGTCGTAGGTGACGGCGGCCAATGCATGCCCGGCGCCGCCGAGTCGATAATTCCAGCTGGCCCAGGCGAGTTTGCGTTCGGGCAGCAGGCGAGTGTCGGTGTGCAGCACCACTTCGTTGTCGGCGTAGGGCAGGGCGCCGAGGATCGACTGTTCGGCGCTGCTTGGTTTGGCCAGTAGCGTCAGCGCTTGATCGCTGTGGCAGGCGAAGACCACTTTATCGAAGTGCTCACTGCCGCTGGCGCTGTGGATAACTACGCCGTCTTCATCGCGTTCGACGCGGGTCACCGGGCAGTTGAGGCGAATCTTCTCTTTAAAGGACGCGGTCAGTGGCGCGACATAAGCGCTTGAGCCACCCTCGATCACACACCATTGCGGCCGATTGCTGACGGACAGCAAACCGTGATTCTTGAAAAACCGGATGAAGAACTGCAACGGGAAACCGAGCATGTCGGCCATGGACATCGACCAGATCGCCGCGCCCATCGGCACGATGTAATGCAGGATAAAGCGCTCGCCGTAGCCGCCGGCTTTCAGGTATTGATCGAGGGTGGTGTCGGCGGCGATTCGTTGTTCTTCGAGGTCGCGCTGGGCTTCTTTGTTGAAGCGCAGGATGTCCCGCAACATGCCCCAGAACCCTGGCGACAGCAGGTTGCGCCGCTGGGCGAACAGGCTGTTGAGGTTGTTGCCGTTGTATTCGAGACCTGAGTCCGGGTCGGTGACAGAGAAGCTCATCTCGGTGGGTTTGAAGCCCACACCGAGTCGGCCCAGCAAGCGAATGAAATTCGGGTAAGTCCAGTTGTTGAACACAATGAAACCGGTGTCCACGGCATAGCGTTGGCCATCGACGGTCACCTCCACAGTGTGGGTGTGCCCGCCGATCCAGTCGCCGGCCTCGAACAGGGTGATCTCGTGGCTGCGATTGAGCAGGTAGGCGCAGGTCAGCCCCGAGATACCGCTGCCGATGACGGCGATGTTCACGGCTGATCCTTGATCGGCGGATTGCTGCGCACCATGCGTTTGCCGATCTCCAGCTTCACCCGGTCGGGCAATTTCGAGAGTGGCCAGAGGGCGGCCATGAACAGTGCCGGGAAAGCGATTTCCAGTGGGCGGTTCTTCAGTTTGGAAAAGATGTGCCGCGCGGCTTTATCCACAGGCCAACTGAGCGGCATCGGGAAGTCGTTTTTCTCCGTCAGCGGCGTGTCGACAAACCCAGGGCTGACCACGGTGACTTCAATACCTTCGGGCGCCAGGTCGATGCGCAAGGATTCGAACAGGTAGCGCAAGCCAGCCTTCGAGGCGCCGTAGGCTTCGGCCCGTGGCAGCGGCAGGTAAGTCACCGAGCTGGCGACACCGACCAGATGCGGTGCAGTGCCGGCGCGCAGCAACGGCAGGGCTGCTTCGATGCAATAGCTGCTGGCAAGCAGGTTGGTGCGCACCACATGCTCGACAATCGAGGCGTCGAACTGCTTGGCATCGACGTATTCGCAGGTGCCGGCGTTGAGAATCACGGTGTCGAGTGAGCCCCAGTCGGCGGCAATCTGTTCACCGATTTCGCGCACGGTCTGGCTGTTGGTCAGGTCGCCGGCCACCACCATCACTTGCCCCGGATAGCGCTGGGACAGGATTTTCAGTGGCACTACCGAGCGTGAACTGACGGCCAGATGAGCACCGGTTTTCAATATTTCTTCGGCGAGCGCGGCGCCAATGCCGCTGCTCGCTCCCGTTAACCAGTATCGACGTGGAGGTGTAAGGCTCATCCCATTCTCCTTTTCAGCCAGGCGATCGCCCGACCCAATACGGGTAGATGTTCATAAAGCAGTGCCCCGGCATCGAAGTAATCCCGGTGGCGATAAACCTTGTCGCGCCAGAGCAGGTGCGAGCAGCCGTCGACCCGAATCAACTGGCCGCCGGCCAGGCGCGGGTGACGGTAGCTCATGACCCAGCGCAGATAACCTTCGCCTTCGCCAATCTGGTCGAAGCTGTGAAAGTCGAAACGCAGTTCGCTGACATTGGCATAGAGCTCCTCAAAGTAGCTACGCAGCTGCACCAGGCCCTGAACTTCGTGCAGCGGATCAGTGAACTGCACGTCGTGGGTGTAGAGCTGATTGAGCCGTTGCAGATTGTCCTTGTTAAGGTCCGAAAACTGCTGGGCAAAGCGCCGCAGGAATTCACTCATACCCACCTCCGGCATCTTGTCGCGATGGCAGGTTCTTGAATGCCGCCAGCGCTCGTTGGCGAGAGGTACTGAGATTGACGATAGGCGATGGATAATCTGTAGCACCGAACAAACCGCCGACATTCGCCGGGTTGTGCACTTCTTTTTGTTCAGCCCTGCGAGTTCCGGCAGCCAGTGCTTGATGAACACACCTTCGGCGTCGAATTTTTCCGACTGGCTCAGCGGGTTGAAAATCCGGAAGTAGGGCGCCGAATCGGTGCCGGTGGACGAGCTCCACTGCCAGCCGCCGTTGTTCGCCGCGAGGTCGCCGTCGATCAGGTGGCGCATGAAGAAGCGCTCGCCTTCACGCCAGTCGATCAGCAGGTTCTTGGTCAGGAACATCGCTACCACCATGCGCAGGCGGTTGTGCATCCAGCCGGTTTCGAGCAATTGGCGCATGGCCGCGTCGATGATTGGCAGGCCGGTGCGAGCCTCTTTCCAGGCCGCGAGTTCATCCGGCGCATCACGCCAGGCCAGGGCTTCGGTTTCCGGGCGGAACGCGCGGTGGCGCGAGACCCGTGGGTAACCCACCAGAATGTGTTTGTAGAACTCGCGCCACAGCAGCTCGTTGATCCAGGTGACCGCGCCGACCTTGCCGCTTTCGAACTCGCCCTGATTGCTTTGCAACGCCGCGTGCAAACACTGGCGCGGGGAAATCACCCCGGCCGCGAGATAAGCCGAAAGCTGACTGGTGCCGGGCTTCGCCGGGAAGTCGCGCTCGCTCTGGTAATAGTCGATTTGTGCATCGGCGAAGGTGTCGAGGCGGCGTCGGGCTTCGGCTTCACCGGCGGGCCAGAGTGTGATCAAACGCTCTTGAGGCGTTTCGAAACCTTCGACCCGGGAAGGGACTTCATCTCTTTCGACGCTCAACGGCGCTTGGACCCCGGGGGCGACTACGAGGCTGGGCAGTGAACGATGCAACCGGTCGTAGCAGACTTTGCGGAACTGGCTGAACACCTGGAAGTAAGTGCCGGTCTTGGTCAGCACGGTGCCCGGCGAGAACAGCAGTTGATCGAGGTAGCTGTAAAAGTCGATGCCTGCCGCCTTCAGCGTTTGGGCCACCGCTTCATCCCGGCGGGTTTCATGAATGCCGTATTCCTCGTTGACGTGTACGGCGTCGGCGTTCAACTGCTGACATAGATCCAGCAAAACTTCTGGCGCGGCCTCCCAGCGTGGCGCAGAGCGGATCAGCAACGGGATGTTGAGCTTGCCCAGCGCCAGGCTCAATTCAGTCAGGTTGCGCAGCCAGAAATCCACCTTGCATGGCGCGTCGTCATGTTCGCGCCATTGCTCCGGGCTCAGCAGATACACCGCCACCGTCGGGCCGCGCGCTGCGGCGGCCGAGAGGGCGGTGTTGTCGTGTAGGCGCAAGTCGCTGCGCAGCCAGATCAATTGCATGGTGGTATCCGTACGATTCATTAAAAAAGCATCATTAAACAAGCCCACGCTGAACAAGATCCTGATGAGCCGACAAGGGATCTTCGGCCAGGAACAAATCAGCAATCTCGGTAGTTCTTACGGACAACTCGGCGTGGTGGATGCATACCGTTGGTCCGACAATCATTTTTGGGCAACTGACACCGTTCAAAAGTTTAGGCAGCTGCGCAAGGTTCATGGCTTTGCTGGAATACAGCAGTACGCCGCGGGCTTGCAGCTGTTCGACCGCCAGCGCGAGCTCCCCGGCCGGCAGTGGCCAGTCGAAGACTTCCACCGGGCAATCGGCGCTGCTGATCAGCCACGCGGTGAGCCACAGGTGAGGTTCCAGGGGCAGGTCCGAGTGATTGATCAACAGCAGCGGCGCGGCACGTAACTGACGGTTGTTATGGTAGATGCGCGCGCCGAATTTGCTGCGTAGCCAGGAATAAAAGAATACCCGCTCCATCTGTGCGCCGAACTGGCCTTGCCAGCGTTGCTCGAGTTCCGTCAGCAAGGGCATCAACAGTTGTTCGCACAAGGTCCGCGGCGGGTACAGCGCCATCGCTTGATTGATAGTGTCATCGAGGGTGCGTTCGGCCAGTTGCGTGACCGCTTGCAGCAGCGTGTGGCGTAGCAGGTGCCAATCGTTTTCGGCGCAATCGGTGAAGGCTTGCGGCGTATCGAGCAGTTGCTTGACCTGGCCGACGGCCACGCCGCGGTTGAGCCAGGTGAGGATCGTCAGGATTCGTTGAACGTGTTCGGCCGAGAACAACCGATGACCTTTTGGCGTGCGCTGCGGGACGATCAGGCCGTAGCGCCGTTCCCAGGCGCGCAGGGTGATGGCGTTGACGCCGGTCTGGCGCGCGACTTCACGAATCGGCAGCCAGCCATCGTCCAGGGCTTTTTTGAAGTCGGCGCCGAAGTCTTCGCTGGCGCTGGTGTCGGGTGTGTTGTTCATTTAGATCGCGTTTCGCAGGCTGAGGTTTTCCGGGTGCGGTTGCAGGTAAACCTGTTGCGCAATGTACGGGTCCGGGTGTTGGCGAAAGTAATGCTTGAGCAGCGTCAGCGGCACCACCAGCGGCACGATGCCGTGGCGATATTGGCCGATGACGTGTTGCACTTCCTGTTTGTCTTCAGCGCTGATGGCCTGTTTGAGGTAACCACTGATGTGTTGCAAGACATTGCTGTGGGTGCGGCGGGTGGCGCATTTTTTCAGCGCCTCCATCAGTTCGCTGAAATAGCGTGGGCCGAGTTCTTTCGGATCGGTCTGGCCCATGCTGCCCAGCAGGTTGCCCAGGGTTTTGTATTGGACCGGGTTGTGGGCCATCAGCAGGTATTTGTAGCGCGAGTGAAAATCGATGAGCGCGCGCCGGGTCAGGCCTTCTTGCAGTAATGACTGCCAGGCGCTGTAGGCGAAGACTCGGGTTAGGAAGTTTTCCCGCAACACCGGATCGTTGAGGCGACCGTCCTCTTCCACCGGCAGGTCCGGATGTTGTGCGCAGAACGCCTGGGCGTAGATGCCGCGACCACCGCCATCCACCGGTGCGCCGTTGGTGTGGTAAACCTTGACCCGCAACAGCCCGCAGGAAGGCGATTTCTGCATGAAGATGTAGCCGCAGATGTCGCCCAGTTCGACTGCCATTTTCTGGCCGTACTCGGCGAGCGGCTGAGTGACGTTAATCTCATGATGGATCGTGCCGACGGCTTCAGGATGTTCGGGATCGCCCACCAGGCGGATCGGCTCGCGGGGAATGCCCAGGCCGATGGCGACCTCCGGGCAGACCGGGACGAAATCAAAGTAGTCCGAAAGGGTGCGACTGCACAGCCGCGATTCCTTGTGCCCGCCATTGAAGCGCACCTCGGCACCCATCAGGCAGGCGCTGATCGCGATTTTCGGTTTGGCGGGGGCGATGGACATCGAAGCACCTCGAATCTAAACCTGTACAGCGCATTGGCGTTGTACAATATAATCTTCATCATAGATTCGAAGCTGTACAAGTCAAATTATTTGTATAGGTTTTTGAAGTGCTCGCGATTCCCATGTGGGAGCGGGCTTGCTCGCGAATGCGATGAGTCAGTCAACACATGTGCGGCTGACCCACCGCATTCGCGAGCAAGCCCGCTCCCACAGGGGATCTACTTCCAGCCCAATTGCCAGGTGTTGCTGTCTTTCAGGGTTTGCCAATCCAACCGCTCACTACGCTGAGTCAACACTGCCTGCAACTCGACTTCCAGCACCGTACCTTCCTCATCCCGGAACAACTCGGTCACCAGAAAATGTTTTTCGCGGTTTTGCGGCTGGGCTGCTGTCCATTTCGACAGCCGCAATTTGCTTGGATTGATGCGGTTCACTGCAAGTGCTCGTGCAAACGGCGGGCAGCTTCCTGGCCGCTGAGCCAGGCGCCTTCGACGCGTCCGGACAAGCACCAGTCGCCACATACGTACAGGCCCAGATCGGCGTCCGCCAACACGCCCCATTCATGACTGTTGGCGGGACGGGCGTAGAGCCAGCGATGGGCGAGGCTGAAGGTCGGTGCGGGCATCGCGCTGTGCAGCAGTTCGGCGAAAGCTCCATGCAGTTGCTCGATCACCGCTTCCTTCGGCAGGTCGATGTGTTGCCGGCTCCAGGCGCTGGTGGCGTGCAATACCCAAGTATCCATGGTGTTGTCGCGCCCGGGTTTACTGCGGTTGCGCGCGAGCCAGTCGAGGGGGCTGTCCTGCACGAAGCAGCCTTCCATGGGCGTATCCAGCGGTTTGTCGAAGGCCAGGGCGATGGCCCAGGTCGGGTCCATTTTTACCCCGGCAGCGGCCCCCGCGAGTTTCGGCGCAGCGGCCAGCAGCGCGGTCGCCTGAGGCGCCGGCGTTGCAATCACCACATGGCTGAATGGTCCATGGGTGAAGCCTTCCGCGTCCTGTAGATGCCAGTGCTCTTCACCGCGATAGACTTCGGTGATCCGGCAGGCGAAGTGCACCTCCAGGTCCCCGAGCAGCGCGCGGGTGATAGCGCTCATTCGCGGCGTGCCGACCCAGCGCGTCTGTTCGTCCGGCGACAGGTTGAGCTGGCCGCCCTGAAACGTATAGAGCAGTGGCGTCCATTCGGCGACCCAGCCATTGGCTTGCCAACGCTGGACCTCGGTGACGAAGCGGCGGTCGCGGGCAGTGAAATATTGCGCGCCCATGTCCAGAGCCCCCGCGTCACTGCGCTTGCTCGACATGCGTCCGCCGCTGCCACGGCTTTTATCGAAAAGTTGAACGACATGCCCGGCCTCCGTTAGGGCCTGGGCGGCTGACAGTCCGGCGATGCCGGTGCCGATGATTGCGATAGGTACAGTCATAGGGGCCTCGTTTACCTTTCTGTACAGACTACGCCGTGGTTTAAACCTGTACAATATTGTTTTTTGGTATAACTTTTAGCGTTCTCGTTCTGACAGCTTGGCCTATTGTTAAACACAGACACTGCCCGATACCAAAGATCCCTGCATATAAAAATAGACTAGTGATCAAGGTAAAACGCCACGCGAGGAAGAAGTCATGCACATATTGCTGACCGGCGGTACTGGTTTGATAGGACGTCAGCTCTGCCAACACTGGTCGAGCCAGGGACATCGCCTCACGGTCTGGAGTCGCACGCCTGAAAAAGTGGCGAAAATATGTGGCGCTCAGGTGCGAGGCATTGCCCGTCTCGAAGACCTTGGCGAGGAACCGGTGGATGCCGTTATCAACTTGGCGGGTGCCCCCATTGCCGATCGCTTGTGGACTGGCCGGCGCAAAGCGCTGCTCTGGAGTAGTCGGATTACCCTGACCGAAACGTTGCTGGCCTGGTTCGAAAGCCGTGAGCAAAAACCGCAGGTGCTGATTTCCGGCTCCGCGGTTGGCTGGTATGGCGATGGTGGCGAGCGCGAGTTGACTGAGAACTCGCCGCCGGTGATCGATGATTTCGCCAGCCAATTGAGCATCGCCTGGGAGGAGACGGCCCTGCGTGCCGAGGCTTTGGGCATTCGGGTAATTTTGCTTCGCACCGGGCTGGTGCTGTCCGCCGAGGGCGGCTTTTTGTCGCGGCTGTTGCTGCCATTCAAACTGGGGCTGGGCGGGCCGATTGGCAGTGGTCGGCAGTGGATGCCGTGGGTTCATATCAAGGATCAAATCGCCCTGATTGATTTTCTTCTGCATCGCAACGACGCCAGCGGTCCCTATAATGCCTGCGCGCCAAAACCGGTGCGCAATCGTGAATTTGCCAAGACGCTGGGCGCCGTGTTGCACCGCCCGGCGTTCATGCCCATGCCGGCCCTGGCGTTGAGGGTGGCCCTGGGCGAGTTGTCATTGCTGTTGCTGGGTGGCCAGAAAGCCATGCCGGCGCGCTTGCTGGAAGCGGGTTTCACTTTCCAGTTCACTGATTTACGCGCGGCCCTGGACGATCTCTCCAGCCGCCTTTGAAATAGGATGTTGCATGACCGATCACGCGTTGCTTCTGGTCAACCTGGGCTCACCGGCCTCCACCTCGGTGGCGGATGTGCGCAGTTACCTCAATCAATTTCTGATGGACCCGTATGTGATCGACCTGCCGTGGCCGGTACGACGCTTGCTGGTGTCGCTGATCCTGTTCAAGCGCCCGGAACAGTCGGCCCACGCTTACGCCTCGATCTGGTGGGAGGAGGGCTCGCCGCTGGTGGTGCTCAGCAAACGTCTGCAACAGGCCATGACCGCCCAATGGACTCACGGCCCGGTGGAGTTGGCGATGCGTTACGGCGAGCCGTCGATTGAGTCGACACTGGTGCGCCTGGCCGCCCAGGGCCACAAGCGAATTACCCTCGCGCCGCTTTATCCACAGTTCGCCGACAGCACCGTGACCACGGTGATCGAGGAAGCCAAACGTGTCGTGCGCGAGAAAAGGCTCGACGTGCAGTTCTCGATTCTCCAGCCGTTCTACGATCAGCCGGAATACCTCGATGCGCTGGTGGCCAGTGCCAAGCCCTATCTGGAGCAAGATCACGATCACCTGCTGCTCAGCTTTCATGGTTTGCCGGAACGGCACCTGACCAAGCTTGATCCGAGCGGCCAGCATTGCTTCAAAAACGAAGACTGCTGCAAGAATGCATCGCCGGCCGTATTGGCGACGTGCTACCGAGCCCAGTGCCTGCGCACCGCGTCCGAGTTTGCCAAGCGCCTGGGTTTGGCCGATGGCAAGTGGTCGGTGTCATTCCAGTCGCGATTGGGCCGGGCGAAGTGGATCGAACCCTACACCGAAGCACGCCTCGATGAGCTGGCCAAAAGCGGCGTGAAGAGGATTCTGGTGATGTGCCCGGCGTTTGTTGCCGATTGCATCGAGACGCTTGAGGAAATCGGGGATCGCGGGTTGGAACAGTTCCGCGCAGCGGGAGGAGAGGAGTTGGTGCTGGTGCCGTGTCTTAACGATGATCCGCAGTGGGCGCGGGCGTTGAACATGTTGTGCGAGCGGGCACCGATAGCCCTGTAAGCACACAAACTGTGGCGAGGGAGCTTGCTCCCGCTGGGCCGCGAAGCAGCCCCAAAATTATCGCAGCCGATGAAGATTTTGTGAGTGCTGCGCACTCAAGCGGGAGCAAGCTCCCTCGCCACAGGGTGATGCGTCAACTTTTACAACAACGGATCATCCGCCTTCTTGTGCTTCCAGCTGTCATTGCCCGGCAGCAACAGGTTCAGCGCAATCGCCACCACCGCACACAGTGCGATGCCTTTGAGGCCGAAGTCGTCTGGCCCTGTGCCGGTGCCGATCAGCACGCCGCCAATCCCGAACACCAGGGTCACCGAGACAATCACCAGATTGCGCGCCTCGCTCAGGTCGATCTTGTGGCGAATCAGCGTGTTCATGCCCACCGCCGCAATCGAGCCGAACAACAGGCACAGAATCCCGCCCATCACCGGCACCGGAATGCTTTGCAACAGCGCGCCGAACTTGCCGACAAACGCCAGGCTGATGGCAAAGATCGCCGCCCAGGTCATGATTTTCGGGTTGTAGTTCTTGGTCAGCATCACCGCGCCAGTCACTTCGGCGTAGGTGGTGTTGGGTGGGCCGCCGAACAGACCGGCTGCGGTGGTGGCAATGCCATCGCCGAGCAGGGTGCGGTGCAGGCCCGGCTTCTTCAGGTAATCGCGACCGGTCACGCTACCGACCGCAATCACGCCGCCGATGTGCTCGATGGCCGGGGCCAAGGCTACCGGGACGATGAACAGAATCGCCTGCCAGTTGAATTCCGGTGCCGTGAAGTGCGGGATCGCAAACCATGGGGCGGCGGCAATCTTCGCGGTGTCGACCACGCCGAAGTAGAACGCCATGGCAAAACCTACCAACACGCCGGAGATGATCGGCACCAGGCGGAAAATGCCTTTGCCGAACACTGCGACGATCAGGGTGGTCAGCAGCGCCGGCATCGAGATCAGCATCGCGGTCTGGTAATGAATCAGCTCGGAACCGTCGCCAGCCTTGCCCATCGCCATGTTGGCGGCAATCGGCGCCATGGCCAGGCCGATGGAGATGATCACCGGACCAATCACCACCGGTGGCAGCAACCGGTCAATGAACCCGGTGCCTTTGATCTTCACGGCCAGGCCGAGAAAGGTGTAGACGAAACCCGCCGCCATTACACCGCCCATGGTCGCTGCGAGGCCGAACTGGCCCTTGGCGAGGATGATCGGGGTAATGAAGGCAAAACTCGACGCCAGAAACACCGGCACCTGACGCCCGGTGACGATCTGGAACAAAATCGTCCCCAGACCTGCGGTGAACAGCGCCACATTCGGGTCGAGGCCGGTAATCAGCGGCATCAACACCAGGGCGCCGAACGCCACGAACAGCATCTGTGCACCCGACAGCACTGTGCGCCAGAGCGGATCGTTGAACTCTTCCTGCATGCTCAAGCGTCCTTCTGCTTGGTGCCGAAGATTTTGTCACCGGCATCGCCCAGGCCCGGGATGATGTAACCGTGCTCGTTGAGTTTTTCGTCGATGGAGGCGGTGTAGATCATCACGTCCGGGTGAGCTTTCCCGACGGCGGCGATGCCTTCAGGTGCCGCTACCAGCACCATGGCGCGGATGTCCCGGCAACCGGCCTTTTTCAGCAGGTCGATGGTGGCGACCATGGAGCCTGCCGGTGGCGAGCATCGGGTCGATGATCGATCGCCAGGCGTTCGTTGATTTCCGGAACGAGTTTTTCCAGGTAGGTGGTCGAGCTTGCAAAGTTTGTTCGTTACGGGCCACGCCTACAGACGCTGACTTCTGGCGCCCGGGATCAGGCTCGAGCACGCCCTCGAGCATGCCGAGGCCGGCGCGCAGGATCGGCACGACGGTAATTTTCTTGCCGGCGATTTTCTCCACCGACACAGTGCCGCACCAACCTTCGATATCGTAGGTTTCCAGCGGCAGGTCTTTGGTGGCTTCGTAGGTCAGCAGGGCACCGACTTCCTGAGCGAGCTCACGGAAATTCTTCGTGCTAATGTCTGCGCGGCGCATAAGGCCAAGTTTATGACGGATCAGCGGATGGCGGATCTCTTGGATGGGCATGGGGAAAGGCTCCGGCGGCGGGCAAAAAAACCGGCCTAGATTAATCTATCCGAGGGTGTTGTCCTATAGACATAAGGTACGTTAGTCCACAAACGCTTGATCTGGCCTCGCTTGATGCGTACCTTTGCCCGCTTTTCCTGAATCCGTCCCTCCCTTTACCCCCTGGAGAGCGCCATGCCTGCTGATCTCGAGCATATCCGTCAAATCATGCGAGAGGCTGACTGCCTGTACACCGAAGCTGAAGTCGAGGCGGCCATCGCCCGTGTCGGTGCACACATCAACGAACAGCTGGCTGATACCAACCCGGTGGTGTTCTGTGTAATGAACGGCGGCCTGATTTTCGCCGGCAAGCTGCTGACCCATTTGCACTTCCCGCTGGAAGCGTCTTACCTGCACGCCACCCGTTATCGCAACGAAACCAGCGGCGGCGACCTGTTCTGGAAAGCCAAGCCGGAAGTTTCGTTCCTGGACCGTGACGTGCTGATCATCGACGACATCCTCGATGAAGGTCACACCCTGGGCGCGATCATCGACTACTGCAAACACGCCGGCGCTCGCGCTGTGCACACTGCCGTATTGATCGACAAAGACCACGACCGCAAGGCTCGCCCGGACCTCAAAGCCGATTTCGTCGGCCTGCCGTGCATCGACCGTTACATCTTCGGTTACGGCATGGACTACAAAGGCTACTGGCGTAACGCCAACGGGATTTTTGCCGTTAAAGGCATGTAACTCCCGGCACCAATCCCTTGTGGGAGCGGGCTTGCTCGCGAAAGCGTCGGCACATTCAACATCAATGTGTCAGTAAGACCGCTTTCGCGAGCAAGCCCGCTCCCACAATGGTTCTGTGTTCTGCATCCACCGTTGTACACCCATGCTAGAGTGCTCGGCCTCGCCTCCGGAGCCCGTCATGAGTCTTTTGATCCGCAGCTGCGCCGTCCTGTTGCTGACCCTCAGTCTGCCCTTGGCCGCTGCCCCGGCGCCGATGCATGCACAGTTTTTGCCGCCGGACGACCTGACCCTGCGTGACGCTGAACCGGAGCAACAGCAACTGTTGCAGGTCACCGAGTATTCGGTGGTGGTGGGTAGCCAGCGCCAGTCCACCCAACAGCCGATTCCGGTCACGTCACCACTGCTGATCCGCCTCAAGGGCAAATCCTTGAACAAGGGCGCGAGCATCAATCAGGTGCTGGTCAACTTCGATGGTGAAAGCAAAAGCCTGAAAAAGCCGATCTACGACGAAAAAAGTAAAACCCTGACGCTCTACTACCCGCTGGCCCAATACCGGGTGGTGATCGATCTGCTGCGCAACGACACGGTGTATTGCCAGTTCCTCAGCTACGCCAACGGCCATGTCTGGGCCGATCTGCACACCGGCAGCGTTCGTTCGCGTTGAGCCCGGCGTCAAACGAGGGGTAAACTGCCCGCCCCGTGAAATGTCTGCGAGCTGGAGTCGGCAATGCGTAAAGATAAGAAGCAAGTGATTGGTGACGAGATCGGCGATGAGCAGATCAAACTGTTCCTCGATTTTGAACCGGTCGACGCCACTTCCCCGTCCCTGCACAAACTGATCAAGGCTTATCGCGGCCTGCGCATCGACGACTTCGAGCGTTTCCTGACGTTTTTCGTCGAGGCCGGGTTTGATCTGGACGGCAAAGATGAGCACGGCAATGATTTCGTCGCGGTGATCAAGGATCAGCGCAATGCGGCCGAGTACATCGAATTGATCGCCAAGGCTCGCGGTTAAGATCAAAAGCCAAGATCAGCGGCATAAAAAAACGCCCCGCTCTCAATGAGAACGGGGCGTTTTTTATGGGACCGAATCAAGCGTAGCTTTCGGTCTCGTTACTGGCTTCAACCAGTTCCAGCGCGACGTTGTTGTGCGCGTTGATCTTGCGATACAGCGCCGCGTCGGTTTCCAGGACCTTTTCCCGAGCCGGGAAGATTTCCGCCAGTTTGGCAGCCCACTCACCGGACGCTTTGTTCGGGAAGCACTTCTCGATCAGTTCCAGCATGATCGAAACGGTCACCGAAGCGCCTGGCGAAGCGCCGAGCAGGGCAGCAAGAGAACCGTCCTTGGCCGCGACCAGTTCGGTGACCGAACTGCAGAACGCCGCCCTTTTTCGGGTCTTTCTTGATGATCTGCACCCGTTGGCCGGCCACTTCCAGGCGCCAGTCTTCGGCTTTCGCTTCAGGGTAGAAGCGGCGCAGGGATTCCAGACGCTGTTCCATCGATTGCATCACTTCGCTGACCAGATACTTGGTCAGGTCCATGTTGTTTTTCGCCACGGCCAGCATCGGGCCGATGTTGCCGGCGCGTACCGACATCGGCAGATCCATGAAAGAACCATGCTTGAGGAACTTGGTGGTGAAACCGGCGTATGGCCCGAACAGCAGGGACTTCTTGCCATCGACCACGCGAGTGTCCAGGTGCGGCACGGACATCGGTGGCGAACCGACCGCTGCCTGGCTGTAGACCTTGGCCTGGTGATGCTTGACCACTTCAGGGTTGTCGCAACGCAGCCACTGGCCACTGATCGGGAAGCCGCCGAAGCCTTTGCTTTCTTCGATGCCCGACGCCTGCAACAGCGGCAATGCCGCACCGCCAGCGCCGAGGAAGACGAATTTGGCGTCGACTTCACGGGTGTTGCCGCTGTTGACGTCCTTGATACTGACGGTCCAGCCATTGGCGTTACGCTTGAGGCCAGTCACACGCTTGCAGTACTTGACCTGGGCATCGGGTGCGCTGGTCAGGTGCTTGAGCAGTTGATTGGTCAGCGCGCCAAAGTTGACGTCGGTGCCGTTCATCACGCGGGTGGCCGCGAGGACTTCGTCGGCCGGACGGCCCGGCATCATCAACGGCATCCATTCGGCCATCTTGGCCTTGTCTTCGGTGTATTCCATGTCGGCGAAGGCGTGGTGCTTGCTCAGCACGTTGAAGCGATCCTTGAGGAAGGACACGCCGCTGTCGCCTTGCACGAAGCTCAGGTGCGGCACCGGGCTGATGAAGGATTTGCACGAGCCGAAGGTGCCTTTTTTGGTCAGGTACGACCAGAACTGCTTCGACACCTCGAACTGGGTGTTGATGTGCACGGCTTTCTTGATGTCGACGGTGCCGTCGGCGGCCTGAGGCGTGTAGTTGAGCTCACACAGCCCGGCGTGACCGGTACCGGCGTTGTTCCATGGGTTGGAACTCTCCGCAGCACCGGAATCCATTAGCTCGACGACTTCCAGCTTGATCGCGGGGTCGAGCTCTTTGAGCAGTACAGCGAGGGTGGCACTCATGATGCCGGCCCCAACGAGTACTACGTCGACTGCTTCGTTATGCGCCATTTAACGCGTCTCCAAAATCTGCAGCACCAAATTGTCGGCATAGCTGCCAGGAGTGACGGGGCGTGTCAGTGATGCCCCAGGTACCCATGGCCAGGATCGCCATGTCCGAATCTTCGCAATTTTTCGCAACTTCGACGGACGCTACCGGCCGGGCCTATGAATCACATGAACTCATTTCAGCGCGCGACTGGCAATTCGACTTATGGTCGAGACATCCGTTTGTGCAACCAAATCCGTAGCGGACAGGCTTCAGGCTCCGGTGTTCGAGGAGTACTCGGTCCTGTGTCGTTGGGCTGTTTCAGACGCTAATGGTGCATGTTCAGACGCAAAACTATTCATTTGCTCGCCACACTCTTGTGAAGTTGTGAAAACCCGTTTTTTTCACGCTCTTTTGAAGACGTGAACCTCAAAAAAGGGCTGTCCCAGCCTGGCACCGTGCCCGGATGGATTGCCGCCATGGAATACATGACAGGCAAAACGGGCAAACAGCTCAGTAACCGAGCGTAATGACAGCTCTGCAGATTCGCGAAAAGTGGGGTTTTTGCTCAGGGAACAGCAAGCGCGCCAGCTTCACTCGATCTGTGTGGGCGGCTCTCTGTGGGCGGTGCGGGGTGTCAATACCGAGGCATTAACGATGCTGCGAGGCCCGATCAGGAGACGTCCTTATAATCGGGGTGAGATTGTATCTAAGAAACGCAGGGAAATGGACGTGTTTAATGACTTTTATTAGGCGTCTGGTCAGGTGGTCAACAGCTGTTGAGCGCGTGCGCGTGGCTGGCGCTGGCTGATGCGGGCGCTGGCGGGCAGGGGATGGTGCAGCCAGTTGAGGCGGATTTCTTCAATTTCGACCCAGCCATCGCCCATGGGCTGGAGGCTGCACTGCTTGAAAGCCTGGCAGTGGCCGTTGCGGTCGAGCAGGGCAAAGCTGCGGTGCAATGGGCGTGGTGCGAACAGCGAGATCAGATAACGCATGGCGAAGTACCTTGTGGGGGCTGCTGTGAAGCATGCCCGCGAGCCGTGACGTGCAAGTGTAAGGACGGTGACATATTTGTGACAGGAGCCGCGGTCTGAAGGGTTCGTCAGAGATTTCAGTAATGTTTGTAGTCCCCTAGTTCGTCGCAGGCGCCCACCGCTATACTGCGAGCACTGTTAGTGCCTGATTCTGGAGAGAAGAGCATGTTGCAACGCCTGTTGTTCGGTTTGATCACTGTGACCAGTTTGACCCTGGTTGGCTGCGCCCACAGCCCGCAACAACTGAGCCCGGAACCGAAGCTGACCACTCAGCTGGCGCCGGTTGGCCATGGCCAGCAGGTTGTGGTGCGTGTGGTGGATGGCCGTCCGTCGCCAACCCTGGGAACCCGTGGCGGTCTGTACCCTGAGACCAGCGCGATCACCGTGCAGGGCGCGCAGATTCTGCCGAAGCTGCAAGCCCAGGCTGAAGCCGCCGTGCGTTTGCTGGGTTTCACCCCGGTGTCCAACGGCATGAACGCGCCGCAGTTGACCGTGACCCTGGCGGAGCTGAGTTATCAGTCGCCTAAAGAAGGCATGTATGTGACTGAAGCGACCATCGGCGCGACCTTCCGCTCTGATGTGCAGAACGCCAACCGTCGTTACAGCGGCCGTTACGGTGCTTCCCTGGATCAGCGTTTCGGTATGGCGCCGAACCAGGAAACCAACACCAAACTGGTCAGCGATGTGTTGAGCGACGCGCTGACGCGCCTGTTCAAGGACCCGACCGTGGGTCAGATGCTCGGCGAATAACCTTTCGCGAGATTCAAAAAAGCCCGGTGCCAGTGATGGTTCCGGGCTTTTTTGTGTCTGCGATTTTTTGTGGGTGACGCCGACCCAATGTAGGAGCGGGCTTGCTCGCGAAGAGGGTGTGTCAGTCAACATCAATGCAGCTGACCCACCGCTTTCGCGAGCAAGCCCGCTCCCACATGGGATTGGCGGAGGCCACATAATGACCGATCAACTCTGAACCCTGTAGGAGCGAGGCTTGCCCGCGAAGGGACCGAACATTCAACATTAGTGTCGACTGACACACCGCTTTCGCGGGCAAGCCTCGCTCCTACATGGATCTAAAGCATCACGCTGCTTCGGAGTAAAAATCCAGCACACTCACGCCGGTCAGCAAATCCGTCTCCGGCAAGTCCGCATGTTGATGCCCGCCCAATGCGCAATACACCAGCCAGTGGCGGTCCTGGACGTTGAAGGCAAGGCTGCCAACGAGATTCTGCTGTTCGTCGCTTTGGGCGATGAGGTAGAGGCGGTCCTGGTTTTCGGCGTGCAGCATGTTGAACTCTGTGTGGGTTTCGAGGGGCGCCAGACTGGCGCATTCAGATGACGATGCTGTGACGCCGGACAGGTATCGGCCAAGTGGTGCGTTATTTGTCGCAAAGGTGAGGGCAGGCGGGCAGGCTTTCGGTAGAATCCACGCCGCAGTCGTCGGTCCGGCGCCTGCCACCCTGGTTCTGCCCGAGGTCCGTGATGTCGTTGCATTTGATTTCGCTGTTTACCAACCATCCCGCCAAATTGATCAACTTGCTGGCCTTGCTGCTCGCCTTCCCGGGCAGTTGGTTGTTGCACGCCACTCGTCGCCGTGAACAGCGCGCGTTGGCCGTTCTTGAGGCAGCCACCCAGAACCGCCGCGTCGATGACTCGATGTTGATGCTGGATGGCGCCACCCAGCGCATGAACCGGTTTTTCTATCGATTCGGCTTCGCTTGCCTGGGCGTGGCGCTAGTGGTGTCGTGGATCAGCACACGGTTTTAAGCTGCTGACTCAAAACCCTGTGAACAGTGGAGCTTGCCTGTGGTGAGGGGGCTTGCCCCCGTTGGGTTGCGAAGCGACCCCTAAATCTTACGACTGCTGCGCAGCCGAACGGGGGCAAGCCCCTCGCCACAGGGGCGCCGTTGTCGTATCGGGTCAAACCGCTTAAAGCGTCAGCCCGGCCTTCACCCGATACTGATTCCTCACCGGCGTCGCATATTGCAGCACCATGAACGGCCGATGCTCCTCAGGGCAGGCTTCCAGGCGTCGCTGCCATTCTTCCTGAGCCTTGGCCAGTTCATCCGCCGCAAACACTTCGGTCGCTTTCGGCACCTGCAGTTGCGGATCCGCGTCCTTCCACATGGCGTACGCCAGGTAGTGCACCGGGAACAACCGGTAGCCGCCGAGGATCTGCCGGTCCATCTCGATCGCCAATTGCTTGGTGTCATCGAACAGCTCGGTGATCGGCGTGGCAAAGTTCACGTGGACTCGGCCCTTGTAGCCGGTGATGCCCTTGGCGATGCTCACGTCGTCCTCGCCCGGCACTTTGGTGTAACTGCCGGTGGTCGCGCGGATAAACAGCTCGCGGGCCTTGGCCTGGTCGCACGGGTCGTATTCGTAGCTGATCGACACCGGGGTGACGTTCAGCGACTGAATGACCTCGCCGAACGGCTCGTCCTTGCGGCTCATGTGGAACATCTTGAGGATCGCCGACTCGGTACGGTCGTCGCCGTCCTTGGCCCGGCCTTCGGCCTGGGCGATCCAGATCGAGGCGCAGTCTTTGCGGATCGAGTGGTTGATGTAGGCCGACAACAACTGATAAGCGGCCATCTTCTCGCGGCGACCGGTGATCGAACGGTGCACGATGAAGCTCTTGTTCAGGCGCATCAAATCGCTGACGAAGGGCTTTTGCAGCAGATTGTCGCCAATGGCAATGCGCGGGGTCGGCAGGCCAGCGTGGTACACGGCATAGTTGACGAAGGCCGGGTCCATCACGATGTCGCGGTGGTTGGCGATGAACAGGTAAGCGCTGCCAGATTTGAACTGCTCGACGCCGGTGTAAGTCACGCCGTCGGTGGCGCGTTCGATGGTGTGGTCGACATAAACTTCGACTTTGTCCTGCAATGTGGCCACCGAATTGACGCCGGCGAACTCACGGCGCAGCCGATGAGCTATAAGAGGTTTGAGCATCCAGCCGAAAGCACCGGCGTAACGCGGGAAGCGGAAGTGGATGAGAATATCTAGAAGCGCCTTGTCGCCGAGCAGCCGTGCCAGCACCGCTGGGACTTCGCTGTCGTCGTAAGGTCGGATGGCATCGAATTCGCCCATCATGCTCTCTTGTTAGAAACGGCTAGGGTAAGTAAAGGTTTTGATCGAAAACCAACGGGGCACGGTCTGAAAAGTTAGCCAGACAAAAATAGCCCTGCAAATAGACCGGCGATTATACGCACAAGTCACCTGGGAGACCGCGATGCTGGAACCCGCAGTTTATGAATGTCCGTATTGTGGTGAGGAGGTTGAGACTTCTCTGGATCTGTCCGGGGAGATCAGACCTATATCGAGGACTGTCAGGTGTGTTGTCGACCGATCACGTTTGTGTTGCAGGTTGACGGAGAGGAATGGCATCTCGAAGTTTTTAGCGAAAACGATTGAGGGGCGCCCGATGCAGCGAATCTACGAACCGGAAAACCTGATGGAAGGTGAATTGCTGCAAAGCATGCTCGCCAGCGAGGGCATCGAGGCGCATCTGGTGGGGCGTGATTTGCTCGGCGGCACGGGCGAGTTGCCGATTTACGGGTTGCTGGGATTGTCAGTGGATAACGACCAGGCGCAATACGCCCGAGAGCTGATCACCGCCTACAATGCCGCGCTGCCGATGCCCGGTGATGAACCGGAAAGTTTTCCCGGCACCCTGGTCTGTTAGGCTGACGTTCGTTTTATCAAGAGTCGTGTTGCCCCATGTGTGGACGTTATGCCCTGTTTCGCTGGAACCCCGCCTTCGCGGCCCTGCCTGGCTTTCCCGCCGATCAGCAGGCCCAGTGGAATATTTCTCCCAACGATTCGGTGTTGATGCTGCGTGCCGGCACCAGCGGCCAGCGTGAACTGGCCCGTGCCCGCTGGGGCCTGACGCCGCCGTGGCTGACCGACCTGTCGCGCACGCCGGCCCATGCCCGGGCCGAAACCGTCGCCGAACAACCGATGTTCCGCCAGGCGTTGCGCGAGCGCCGTTGCCTGTTGCCGGCCAATGGTTTCTACGAGTGGCGCGGCACCCAGCGCAAACGTCCGTATTGGCTGACGCCGGGGAGGGCTCGGCGCTGTTTTTCGCAGCGATCTGGGAAGCGTATCCGGTGCAGGAACAGGTGTGGCTGAGCACGGCGGTGATCACTCAGCCGGCGGCGAGTCAGCGTCGGCCGTTGATTCTGGATGAGGCGGGGCAAGCCGCCTGGCTTGATCCCGAGACGCCGTTGCATGTGTTGCAGGGGTTGCTGGCCAGTGAGCCCGCCCCATTGCGTGAGCGGGTACTGGCGAATCTGGTGAATGATCCGAAGCTGAATGGGCCGGAGTGTCTGACCCCCGGCTGATTGGGCGTCTGTTCCGACGCCTTCGCGAGCAAGCCCGCTCCCACAGGGATTTGTGAACGCCACAGATCCAATGTGGGAGCGGGCTTGCTCGCGAAGAGGGCCTCGGATCAAACCTTGAACTGATTGATCAACCGCCGCTGCTGTTCCGCCAATTTGGTCAGATCTGCACTCGCCGCGCTCGATTCATCCGCCCCGCCCGCCACTTCATTCGCCACTTGCCCAATGTTGATCACGTTCCGATTGATGTCGTCAGCCACCGCACTCTGTTCCTCCGCGGCGCTGGCAATCTGCGTGTTCATGTCGTTGATTACCGACACTGCTTGAGTAATCGTCTCCAGCGCCTCGGCCGCTTTCGCCGCGTGCTGCACGCTTTCGTCGGTACGGTTCTGACTGTCTTCCATGACCCGCACCACATCGCGGGTGCCTTGTTGAAGTTGCTGGATCATGGTCTGGATTTCTTCGGTGGCCTTCTGGGTCTTCTGCGCCAGGTTGCGTACTTCATCGGCCACCACCGCAAAACCACGGCCCTGTTCACCGGCGCGGGCCGCTTCGATGGCCGCGTTCAAGGCCAGCAGATTAGTCTGCTCGGCGATCCCGCGAATGGCGGTGAGGATCGCGTTGATGTTCTCGCTGTCCTTGGCCAGGGTTTGCACCACGGCCACCGCTTTACCGATTTCCACCGCCAGCACGCCAATCGAATTCGAGGTGTCGCGCACAATCTGCATGCCTTGGGCTGCCGCCTGATCGGCATGACTGGCCGCCTGCGCCGCGGACGTCGCGTTACGCGCCACGTCTTGAGCGGTGGCGGTCATTTCGTGCACCGCCGTGGCGACCTGATCGATCTCGGCCATTTGCTTGTGCACGCCGATATTGGTGCGAATCGCAATGTCGGCGGTGTGTTCCGACGAATCGCTGACACTCTGCACCGACGTCACCACTTGGGTGATCATCGCCTGCAACTTGGCCAGGAAGGTGTTGAAGCCTTTGGCGATCGAGCCCAATTCGTCGGTGCGGTCGCTGGTCAGGCGTCGAGTGAGGTCGCCTTCGCCCTGAGCGATGTCGTCGAGCATGGCCACCATTTGCTTGAGCGGACGGGCAATGCCGTGGCCCACCAGCCAGATCACCAGCAAGCCGATACCGGCAATCAGCAACCCGACCATGGCCATGCCGAAGGTGTCGGATTTGCGCTGTTTATCCAGATCGCCTTGCAGTTTTTGCAAGTCCGCCATCACTGCGTTCAGCGGCAATTGCAGCATCAGCGTCCAGCGGGCGTCGGTCTGGCCGATGCCGAATGGCAGGTACAACTCGATCCGGCCCTGGGCCTTGTCGACCGTGTAAGTCACTTCGCCGCGCTTGAGATTGGACATATTGGCGATCTGCTGGCTGTCGAGGATGTCGCTGACCTTCTCGCCGAATTTGCTCGGGTCCTTGGTGTAGGCGACGATTCGGCCATTGCCGCCGATCAGCGCCATCACGCCTGAGCCGCCATACAGTTTCTGGTTGGCGCCCAGCAGCATTTCCTGGATGAAGTTCACCGACAGGTCCGCGCCGACGATGCCCTGAAAGGTACCGTTGAGCATGATCGGTTCAATAAAGGAGGCGAGCATGACGATTTTGTCGCCGACCTTGTAGGGCGCCGGATCGATCACGCAGGATTTTTTGGTCTCCTTCGAGCACAGGTAGTACTCGCTGGCGCGCACGCCGGTGGACAGGGTTTTCTGGTCGTCGACGTCCACCAGTTTGTCCAGGCCCAGGCTGCCATCCTCGTTGCGGAACCACCACGGCAGGAAACGCCCGTTGGCGGCGTCGATGCCGACCACCTTGGTGTCGACGTAGGCCGCGTCGTTATGGTCCAGGGCGTTTTTTCCCAGCCGATGTAGGTGCCGAGGATTTTCGGGTTCTTGGTGACGTTTTCCTTGATCAGGCTGATCAACTGCTCACGGCTCAGATTCAGTTGCGGCTGGCCATCAGCCCCCGGCGTGCCGATCAGTTCATTAACGCGCACCAGTCCGCCGGCAATCAGCAGCGGCGCTTCGAGTTCACGTTGGATCTGGCTGACCTGGGTCTGCGCCAGGGACGTCAGGCGTTGCTCGATGACTTGTTCGAACTGCGCCTGGGTCCGCTCCTGGACCATGTCTTGCGTCCGGGCACCGGAAAACAGCGCGTACAGCACCAGGGCGGCAACAACGCTGAGGACGATAGCGCCGGCAAGGGCCGCCACGGAAAACTGGATCGACTTGAATTTCATGGGGGCTCCGCACGCAAGAGGACGTCTGCGTTGGGGTATCGGCAGAGGGATCGGGGACCATGAGCGGGTGATGGCGAAATGACTGTTTTGGAGCGCTGGATGTCGCATATGGGCATTGCGGGCGTGGCGTGTGAGGGATGTGAATTTTTTCCTACAAAGAGCAGCCTCTTTTCGGAAAGTGCGTGCTACGCGTCTTTTGTATCTGGCGCCGATACAATTCACGTCCTAGGATATGCGGCATGTTTTCAGGGAGCTTTTGGATGAACAAGTCATTGGTTGTAAGTGCACTGAGCGCGGCATTGCTGCTGGCGGGTTGTCAGTCGGTCAACACCACCAGCGGCGGAGCCGTAGGCGTTGAGCGCAAGCAGTACATGTTCAGCATGCTGTCCTCGGATGAGGTCAACCAGATGTATGCCCAGTCCTATCAGAAGACAGTAGGGGAGGCGACGAGCAAAGGCGAACTGGACAAAACCAGTACCGACGCCAAGCGTATCCAGGCCATTGCCGATCGGCTGATTGCCCAGGCGCCGAACTTCCGTCCGGATTCGGCCCAGTGGAAGTGGGAAGTCAACCTGATCAAGAGCGATGAACTCAACGCCAACTGCGGTCCTGGCGGCAAGATCATTTTCTACACCGGGCTGATCGACAGCCTGAAACTCACCGACGATGAAATCGCCGCAGTCATGGGTCATGAAATCGCCCACGCCTTGCGCGAGCATGGTCGTGAAGCAATGTCCAAGGCCTATGGCATCGAAATGGCCAAGCAGGGCGCTGGTGCCTTGTTCGGTCTGGGGCAGGACAGCCTGGCCCTGGCCGACACCGTGGCCAACTACGGTATGACGTTGCCCAACAGCCGCGCCAACGAAAACGAAGCCGACCTGATCGGTCTGGAACTGGCGGCTCACGCCGGCTACAACCCGAATGCCGCAATCACCTTGTGGAACAAGATGAGCAAGGCTTCCGAAGGTTCGTCGCCGGAATTCATGAGCACTCACCCGGCGTCGACCAGTCGGATTGCTTCGCTGCAGGCAGCGATTCCGAAGGTGATGCCGTTGTACGAGAAAGCTGCGAAGTCCTGATATTCATGGGGCGAGGCTGCTGACGCCTTCGCGAGCAAGCCCGCTCCCACATTGGATCACCAGTGCTCACAAATATTGTGGCCACCGAGATTCCCCTGTGGGAGCGGGCTTGCTCGCGAAGAACGATAACGCGGTCTACCGACCTACGCCGTCAAACCCACCCACTGCTCTGCATCGCCTTGTACACCGCGACAATCGCCAGCACAAAGAACGCCGCTGCCGCCAGGCGACGAATCAAGGTCAATGGCAGTTTGTCCGCCGCAAAGTTACCGGCCAATACCACTGGCACGTTGGCGATCAACATACCGGCGGTGGTGCCGATGATCACCAGCCACAGGTCCGGGTATTGCGCGGCGAGCATCACGGTGGCGACCTGGGTTTTGTCGCCCATTTCGGCGAGGAAGAACGCGATCAGTGTGGTCAGGAACGGCCCGAACTTGCGGGCGGTGCTGGCTTCGTCGTCATCCATCTTGTCCGGTACCAGGGTCCACAATGCCGTTGCGGTAAAGCTCGCGGCGAGGATCCAGTGCAGCGTCGCATTCGTGAAGAAGCTACCAAACCAGGCACCTACCGCACCGGCTGCCGCGTGGTTGGCCAGCGTCGCGGCGACGATACCGGCGATGATTGGCCAGGGTTTGCGAAAGCGCGCGGCTAGAATGAGCGCGAGCAGTTGCGTCTTGTCGCCGATTTCGGCCAAGGCAACGATTGCGGTAGGAACGAGAAGAGAATCCAGCATCAGGGTTTTCCTAAGGGGCGGGTCGACACGGCTATGACACGTACAGCCTTCCCGCCCCGGGTAAGGTGTTCGTGTCATAGGTCTTGTCAAACCCTGGCGATCCGTCTGTGCGGACGCTTAGGTCGCATACGCCATGGTCTGTTGACCAAGTATGTTGACGTATGCCGGACGAGCATGGCGCTCGTGGGAGACTACTCCCCTAGGACGGAGCGGATTCTGCCTAGGCAAATCCGATTGGGCAAGCCTCTTTTTTAAAAGAAGTTTCAGCCGCGTTTGGCCCGGTAGATCCGGAAACCCTGTCCTTCAGCCTTGATCGCACACACGCCGAGGTGCTCTTCGATCAGCGGTTGATACTTCAGGAAGCTGTTCGCAACCAGGCGCAGTTCGCCACCGTTTTTCAGATGTTTGGCTGCTTTTCGCAGCAAGTTCTCGGTCGCGAAATAATCGGTGTGCACCCCGACATGGAACGGTGGGTTACTCAAAATCGCACTCAAACCCATCGGCGCGGCATCGATGCCATCACCGGTAATCACCTCGGCTTCCAGACCGTTGGCGGCCAATGTCAGACGACTGCTGGCGGCGGCAAACGCATCCACGTCGAGCAACGTGACCTGATTGTGTGGATAACGACGCTTGACCGCCGCGCCCAACACGCCGGCACCGCAACCGAAGTCCAGCAAGTGGCCGCTCGGCAATTTGTCCAGATGCTCCAGCAACAGCGCGCTGCCGCGATCCAGGCGACCGTGGCTGAAGACGCCCGGCAGGCTGATGACTTTCAGCGGCCCTTCGGCCAATGGCAGTTCGTATTCCTGGGCCAGGCTTTCCAGCGACTTGGCTTCTGGCGCGTTGGCGACGGTGACCTGCCACAGTTGGCAATGCCGTGCGCTGTCGAGCTTGCGCGGTTTGCCGAACGGGTTCAGTTGCTTGGCCGCGCCTTCGATACCGCTGCGTTTTTCGCCGACCAGGTACAACTCGCGCCCGGCCAGACGTGAGGCGAGGGCGTTGAGGATGTAGTCGGTCAAATCCTTGGACTTGGGCAGAAACACCACGGCGGTTTCGAATTCGCGCTCGGGCGCATTCACGCCAAACTGGCTGCGATCGGCGAAGCGTGCGTCCAGTGTCGCTTGATCGCCGGCATGCCAGCACCAGCCGTGGGCGTCGGGCAGGCGGCCCAGCAAGTCGTCGGCGGGCAAACCGGCCAACAACACCGAACCCTGGAACAACTCGGCCTGACGAAGCAGTACTTCACTGCGCGGATCCATACTCTGCTCCTTGAAAAAAGTGCGGCAGTTTATCAACTGACGACCCGCAGCGCTGTACCGCTGAAGAACGCCTGAGCGTTTTCGGTCAATTGCCCAACGATCCGCTGCCGCGCTTCGCGACTGCCCCAGGCGTTGTGCGGGGTGACGATCAGTCGAGGGATGTCGTGGGCCAGCAGCGGATTGCCAGCGGTCGGTGGTTCGACGCTCAGCACATCGGTGGCGGCGCCGCCCAAATGACCGTTGCGCAACGCATCGGCCAGTGCCTGTTCGTCGATCAAGCCACCGCGGGCGGTGTTGACCACGAAGGCACCGGGTTTCATCGAGGCCAGCTCACGGGCGCCGATGAAGTGGCGGGTGTGTTCGTTGAGCGGGCAGTGCAGAGTCAGCGCGTCGATTTGCGGCAGCAGTTCATTCAGCGGCAAGCGATCCGGGCGGGCAGGGCGACCTGGAATCTGCCCCAGCACTACGCGCATGCCGAAGGCTTCGGCCAGCCGTGCGACGGCGCCCCCAGTTCACCGTGGCCGAGCAGGCCGAGGGTTTTGCCTTCCAGTTCGACGATCGGGTAATCCAGCAGGCAGAACTGTTTCGCTTGCTGCCAGCGACCTTCGCCGACGGCTTTCTGGTAGTCCGCCAGGCGTGTCGCCAAATTGAGCAACAGCATGATCGTGTGCTGGGCCACCGACGGCGTGCCGTAACCCTGGCAGTTGCAAACGGTGATCCCGTGGGCGCGGGCGGCGGCCAGATCGACGTTGTTGGTGCCGGTGGCGGTGATCAGGATCAGCTTTAATTCAGGGTTGGCGGCCATGGCGGCGGCATCGATCAGGATCTTGTTGCTGATGGCGACGGTGGCGCCCTTGAGGCGCTCGATCACTTGGTCCGGCGTGGTTTGGGCGAACAACTGCAAATCGCTGAAGCACTCGCGCAAGGGGCTCAGGTTGAGGTCGCCCAGATCCAGGGACGGGTGGTCGAGGAAAACGGCGCGGCGAGAGTTCGTCATCAACTGTACCTTTTGTGCAATGAACTGAAGGCGTAATCTGCCGAGCCTACCAGATGAAACAAATGGTTACGCACTGGCTGAAAGTCACTCGGTTGAGACTTTGAAGTACGGCGCAGTCCTGTGGCGAGGGGGCTTGCCCCCGTTGGGGCGCGAAGCGGCCCCTTTCAACAGCAACCCGGCTTCATCAGGTGTACCGAGTGCACCGATTTACGGCTGCTTCGCAGCCGAACGGGGCAAGCCCCTCGCCACAGGTTTTATGCAAGCCATAGAAATTGAGTTTGCTTCAGTTTATTTATTGACCACGTCGCCCTAGAGGAGCCCCCATGTACTGGACAGAGTTTTTGACCGTTGCCCTGATTCACCTGCTGGCCGTCGCCAGCCCCGGCCCGGACTTTGCCGTGGTGGTGCGTGAGAGCGTGACCCACGGTCGACGTGCCGGGACCTGGACCGCGCTGGGTGTGGGGTCGGCGATTTTCCTCCACGTTGGCTATTCGCTGCTGGGCATCGGCCTGATCGTGTCCCAGTCGATCGTGCTGTTCAACGCCTTGAAATGGGCCGCCGCCGCGTACCTGCTGTACATCGGTTTCAAGGCCCTGCGGGCACAACCGGCCAAACCCGTGGCGGACGATTTGCACAAGGAAGTCGGCGAGCGCACTGCTCGCGGCGCCTTCACCTCAGGCTTCGTGACCAATGGCCTGAACCCGAAAGCCACGCTGTTTTTCCTGTCGCTGTTCACCGTGGTGATCAACCCGCACACGCCGCTGGCCGTGCAGGCTGGTTACGGGGTTTATCTCGCGGTGGCGACGGCGTTCTGGTTTTGCCTGGTGGCAATGCTGTTCAGCCAGCAGCGCGTACGCGCCAGTTTCGCCCGCATGGGCCATTGGTTCGACCGGACCATGGGCGCGGTGCTGATCGCCATCGGCGTGAAACTCGCGTTCACCGAGATGCATTGATAGCACCCTGAAAAGAACGACCCTGATCCTTGTAGGAGCTGCCGAAGGCTGCGATCTTTTGATCTTAACGGTACTGAAACGCCGAAGATCAAAAGATCGCAGCCTTCGGCAGCTCCTACACGGGATTGAGTTCGCTCAATTTGTTCAACGCACTCAGGTATTCCCGAGGGTTCTCCCCGAGCAAGCGGCGGAACATCGCGCTGAACGCCCGGGCGCTGCCGTAGCCCAGATCCTGCGCCACGTTCTGCACGCTTTCACCGACGAGCAGGCGCGGCAGGGCTTCCATCAGGCGCAGTTGCTGGCGCCAGGCATTGAAATTCATCTTCAGTTGTTGCTGGAACAGCCGCGCCAGGGTTCGTGAACTGGCGCCGACCTGCTGGGCCCAGTCTTCCAGCGTGTTGGGGTGGTCCGGTGTGCGCAGCAGTGCCAGGCAGATGCCTTGCAGGCGCCGGTCCTCGGGCATAGGGATATGAAGGGGAAGGTTTTCCAGGCCGGCGATTTCTTCCAGCATCAACTTCTGGATCAACGGATTTCCCGCGTGTTGCGGGCCTTGCACTGCCCGCAGGATCAACTCGCGCAGCAACGGCGTAACGGCCAGCACGCAGCATTGTTGTAGGCTCGGCGGCGACAGTTCCGGAGCAATGAACAGCGAGCGCATACGCACCTCACCGGACATGAAAATCTCATGGGCCACCATGGGTGGAATCCACACCGCCCGGGTCGGCGGAATCACCCAGGCGCCCTGCGCCGTGACCACCCGCATGGTCCCGCAAACGGCATAGAGCAACTGTGCTTCGCGATGTTGATGTAGCTCTTGGTGAGCGCCATCCATGTAATCGCGCGGATAGGCGCTGACCGGGCCGTGCTGGAAGTGGCTGATTAACATGTCGGTTCCGATGACTTTGTTGTCAGGAATACGCTTTTTCGCCAACTTAGCATAAGCCGCTCACTACAACGTAAAGCGTGCCGCGATGAACCAATCCAGAAACGTCATCCGCTACATCAACGCAGCCCATGTGATCGACCACATGTTCATGCTGATCTTTCCCGCCGCCATTCTTGGCATGACCCAAGCCTTCGCCCTGGATTACGCCGCGCTGATCGGCCTGTCCTTGGGCGGCTTCATTGCCTTCGGCGCCTGTTCGCTACCGGCCGGTTGGCTGGGTGATCACTGGAGCCGGCGGAAGATGATGCTGGTGTTTTTCTTCGGAATTGGCGCCTCGGCAATCTTTACCGGGTTGAGCACCCGCGCACCCATGTTGGTACTGGGCCTGACGCTGATCGGGATCTTCGCCGCGATTTATCATCCGGTGGGCACTGCGATGCTGGTGGCCTATGCACAGAACCGTGGCCGGGAAATCGGCATCAACGGTATGTGGGGCAACCTTGGCGTGGCGTTTTCGGCGCTGATCACCGTGTTGCTGGTGGCGCAGTTCGGCTGGCGTTCGGCGTTCATTCTGCCGGGCGTGGTGGCGATTGTTCTGGGCATCGGTTTTGCCTTGCAGGTGCGTGAAGAGCCGATTCCCAAGCGTCCCCATACGCCGCTCAAAGGCGCGGCCGGCCAGCGGATTTCCATGGTCATGGTGTTCGGTGTGCTGGCCCTGGCCACGGCGACCGGCGGCGTGGTGTTCAACGCCACGACCATGACCTACCCGAAACTGTTTCAAGAGCGCCTGCACGATCTGTTTGCTTCGCCGCAAATCCTGGGCGTTGTGGTCAGCCTGGCGTATGCCTTCGGCGCCGTGGCGCAGTTGAGCATCGGCCGGGTCCTGCATCGTTTCAGTCTGAAATGGCCGTTCCTTGTGTTGACGTTGTGCCAGGCGCCGCTGCTGTTCGGATTGGCCTACGTGGATGGCTGGGCCGTGATTGCACTGGGCGCGGCGTTCATGTTCGTGGTGTTTGGCCAGGTCACGGTGAATGACGCGATGGTCGCCAACTTCGTCGCGCCGCAGTGGCAATCCCGGGTTTTTGCGCTGCGTTACTGTTTATCGTTCGGTGCCAGTGCTACTGCGATTCCGCTAATTTCGTTCGTCGAACCACGCCAGGGATTTGTAGGGCTTTACCTGATATTGGCGGGTTTTGCGGCGTTGACCTTCGTCGCTGCACTGGTTTTCCCACGGACGCCGTCTGAGGCTGCTGTAGGGCAAACGGCGTAACCGGTGACGAAATCCTGCAAATGCTGGCGCAAAGCTAGCATTTGTACAGCTGTGCAAATCATTCCTTAGACTGATTTGGCTGCGGTATAACGGCTCTAGAGTAATGATCTTTAATAGCCAACACCGTGTAGTCAGAAAAGGGATTCTTATGTTGCAGACTCGCGTTATTCCGCCAGCCGAAGGCGCTTACCAGTATCCGTTGCTGATTAAACGACTGCTGATGTCCGGCGCTCGTTACGAGAAAACCCGCGAGATCGTGTACCGCGACCAATTGCGCTACAGCTACCCGACGTTGATCGAGCGGGTCGCACGGTTGGCCAACGTGTTGACGGCGGCCGGGGTCAAGGCCGGGGATACCGTGGCGGTGATGGACTGGGACAGCCATCGCTACCTGGAATGTATGTTCGCCATCCCGATGATTGGCGCGGTTATTCACACGATCAACGTGCGGCTGTCACCGGAACAGATCCTCTACACCATGAACCACGCCGAGGACCGCTTCGTGCTGGTCAACAGCGAGTTCGTGGGGTTGTATCAAGCCATCGCCGGGCACCTGACCACGGTTGAGAAAACCCTGCTGTTGACCGACCTGCCAGAGAAAACCGCCGATTTGCCGAACCTTGTCGGTGAATACGAGCAACTGCTGGCCGCCGCGAGCACGCAGTACGACTTCCAGGATTTCGACGAAAACTCCGTCGCGACCACCTTCTACACCACCGGCACTACCGGCAATCCGAAAGGCGTGTACTTCACCCATCGGCAACTGGTGCTGCACACCATGGGCGTGTCGACGATCATGGGTTCCATCGACAGCGTGCGGCTGTTGGGTACCAACGACGTCTATATGCCGATTACGCCGATGTTCCATGTGCACGCCTGGGGCTTGCCGTATGTGGCGACGATGCTCGGGCTCAAGCAGGTTTATCCCGGCCGCTACGACCCGGAATACCTGGTGGAGCTGTGGCGCAAAGAGAAGGTCAGCTTTTCCCACTGCGTGCCGACCATCCTGCAAATGGTCCTCAACGCCAAGGCTGCGCAGAACGTCGATTTCGGCGGCTGGAAAATCGTCATTGGCGGCAGTGCGCTGAACCGCACGTTGTACGAGTCTGCCAAGGCCAAGGGTATTCAATTGACCGCCGCTTACGGCATGTCGGAAACCGGGCCGTTGGTCTCGTGCGCTCACCTCAACGACGAGTTGATGGCCGGCACCGAAGACGAGCGCACCACCTATCGAATCAAGGCCGGCGTGCCGGGTCCCTTGGTGGACGCGGCGATCATCGACAGCGATGGCAACTTCCTGCCCGCCGATGGCGAGACCCAGGGCGAACTGGTGCTGCGTGCGCCGTGGCTCACCGAAGGTTATTTCAACGAGCCCCAGAAGGGCGCCGAGCTCTGGGCCGGCGGCTGGTTGCACACCGGCGACGTGGCGACGCTGGACAGCATGGGCGTGATTGACATCCGTGACCGGATCAAGGACGTGATCAAGACCGGCGGCGAGTGGATCTCGTCCCTGGACCTCGAAGATCTGATCAGCCGTCACGCAGCGGTACGTGAAGTAGCAGTGGTGGGCATTGCCGATCCGCAGTGGGGCGAGCGCCCGTTTGCCTTGCTGGTGATCCGCGAGGGCCATGTGATCGGGGCCAGGGAACTCAAGGAACACCTCAAGCCGTTCGTTGAGTTGGGGCACCTGAGCAAGTGGGCGATCCCGAGCCAGATTGCCCTTGTTACTGAAATTCCCAAGACCAGTGTCGGCAAGCTCGACAAGAAGCGTATCCGCCTCGACATCACCGAATGGCAGGCCAACAACAGCACCTTCCTCTCGACGCTTTAAGCGTTATCTGAGCTCCACTGGCGTGCCCGAAAAGGCACGCCAGCCCCACCAAGCAAGCGCTTGGCTTGTTAAATCCAAATTTTCAGCCATCCTTGCCGTGCCGACATGTGTCGGACTGGCGAAAGGACTGTTCCAGAGTGGCCGGCAGCTGCAAATCACACTTTAGAGGGATCAAGCCGTACTACCTGCTGGCTATAGTCCGCTCAAGGATTTTTAAGAACGGAGCAAACGCACAAACGGGGCGATGCACATTTGGATTGACGTCGGGATCTCTTGGCTCCCGGTCACCCACAACGTTTTTAAAAGTACTCACTGCCATAACAATAATGCACATGGAGTAGCGTCGATGACATCAGTAAACCAGTTCTGGCGCCGGGCGAAATTGCCGCTGGCGGTCAGTCTTGCTTCTACGCTCGCCGGGCCCGCATTCGGCGTCAGTTTCAATATCGGTGAAATCGAAGGTCAGTTCGACTCGTCGCTCTCCCTGGGCATGAGTGTTTCGACCCAGCAGCCGAACAAGGACCTTATTGGTGTCAACAACGGTGGCAAGGGCTTGTCCCAAACCTCCGATGACGGTCACGCGAACTTCAAGAGCGGGCAAGCCTTCTCGAAGATCTTCAAAGGCATCCATGACCTTGAATTGAAATACGGCGATACCGGCGTGTTCGTGCGGGGCAAATACTGGTACGACTTCGCGCTGCAAAACCAGGACCTGGAATTCAAGAACGTCAGCAACGATCACCGGGATGAAGCGGCCAAGTCATCGGGCGGCCAGATCCTCGACGCCTTCATTTACCACAACTACTCCATTGCCGATGAGCCGGGTTCGGTGCGTCTGGGCAAGCAGGTTGTGAACTGGGGTGAAAGTACTTTCATTGGCGGCGGTATCAACTCGATCAACCCGATCGACGTGTCCGCGTTCCGTCGTCCAGGTGCCGAGATCAAGGAAGGCCTGATCCCGGTCAACATGTTCTACGTGTCCCAGAGCCTTACCGAAAACCTGTCGGCCGAGGGCTTCTATCAGCTTGACTGGCAAAAGACCGTCACCGATAACTGCGGCACGTTTTTCTCTCAGCCCGACATCGTGACCACCGGTTGCGATGACAACCTGCGGGTACTGAACAAGAGTTCGACGATTCCAGGCGTGGCGCTCGGTCCATTGGCCGCTGCCAATGTCGACGTCAACGACGAAGGCGT
This sequence comes from Pseudomonas sp. 10S4, assembly GCF_034344865.1. NCBI lineage: Bacteria > Pseudomonadati > Pseudomonadota > Gammaproteobacteria > Pseudomonadales > Pseudomonadaceae > Pseudomonas > Pseudomonas sp. 10S4. The sequence continues at coordinate 615,566 of NZ_CP133774.1, read as the reverse complement.
TCTGGTGCGCCGCGCCCCTAACCGCAACGCGCGGGACAGTGGGCAGTTTGGTGTTGCCGCCAAGTACATGTTCGATCCGCTGGCCACCGAATTCGGTGCCTACTTCATGAACTACCACAGCCGTGCGCCGATCTTCAGCGCCACGGGTGCGCCACAGTCGGTCTATAACGGCGTCAAGGCACTGCCAGGCCCGTTCCAGGCACTGGGGCCTTTGGTGGTTGCGGGTAACTCGGAATACTTCATCGAGTACCCAGAAGACATTCGTCTGTATGGTTTGAGCTTCTCCACCACCCTGCCTACCGGTACGGCGTGGAGCGGTGAGATCAGCTACCGGCCGAATGCGCCGGTGCAGTTGAACTCCACCGACATTCTGTTCGCCGGTGTGCGTCCGTTGGGCGGTGCGCTGACCAATGCGTCGATTCTCAGCGGCGTCCCCGGTCAGGATCTGCACGGCTATAACCGCAAGGAAATCACCCAGTTCCAGACGACGTTCACGCATTTCTTCGATCAGGTCATGGGCGCCAACCGTCTGACCCTGGTCGGTGAAGTCGGCGTGACCCACGTCGGCGGTCTGGAAAGCAAGTCCGATGCCCGTTATGGCCGCGATCCGGTCTTCGGTCCGGGTGAACTGCCGTCTACCGGTGGCCTCAACACTTGCTCGCAGATCCTCAACGCCTCCACCATCGCAGGTGCCGGTGCGGGTGCATCGACCAGCAACCAAAGCAGCAATTGCAACAACGATGGTTTTACCACGGCTACTTCGTGGGGCTATCGCGGTCGCGCCATCTGGGATTACAGCGACGTGTTTGCCGGCGTGAACCTGAAGCCGAACGTGGCCTGGTCCCATGACGTCAAGGGTTACTCACCAGGCCCAGGCGGCAACTTCGAAGAAGGTCGCAAGGCAATCAGCCTTGGGCTCGATGCCGAATACCAGAACACCTACACAGCGAGTCTGAACTACACCAACTTCTTTGGTGGCGACTACAGCACGGTGGATGATCGCGACTTCGTTGCCCTCAGCGTCGGCGTGAACTTCTAAGCACAGTTTTTTCAGGACGAACACACATATGAAAATAACAAAGAGTCTGTTCCACGCCGGTGTTCTGGGGCTTTCGCTGCTGGCCAGCGCGGTCATGGCGGCGGTTCCTGCTGCCGAAGCCGACAAGCTGGGCAAAAGCCTGACGCCGATGGGGGCCGAGATGGCGGGTAACGCCGACGGTTCGATCCCGGCCTGGAAACCGCTGCCGAAAAATGCCGGCACGGTCGACAGCAAAGGCTTCCTGTCCGACCCTTACGCCAGCGAAAAACCGCTGTTCACCATCACCGCACAAAACGTTGACCAATATAAGGACAAGCTTGCACCGGGCCAGTACGCGATGTTCAAGCGCTACCCGGACACGTTCAAAATGCCGGTCTATCCGTCCCATCGCGGCGCCACCGTGCCGGATGACGTGTTTGCCGCCATCAAAAAGAACGCCACGACCACCAACCTGGTCGCCGGTGGCAACGGCCTGGAAAACTTCGAAACCGCCGTACCGTTCCCGATCCCGAAAACCGGTCTGGAAGTCATCTGGAACCACATCACCCGCTATCGCGGTGGCAGCGTGACCCGCCTCGTGACCCAGGCGACGCCACAGACCAATGGCTCGTTCAGCCTGGTGTATTTCCAGGATCAGTTCGTGTTCCGCGACAAGATGAAGGACTACGACCCGAAAAATCCGGGCAACGTCCTGTTCTACTTCAAGCAGAAAGTGACCGCGCCGGCCCGTCTGGCAGGTACCGTGCTGCTGGTGCATGAGACCCTTGACCAAGTGAAGGAACCTCGCAAGGCCTGGGTTTACGCCACTGGCCAGCGCCGTGTGCGTCAGGCACCGCAAGTGTCCTATGACGGCCCGGGCACTGCCGCGGATGGCCTGCGCACCTCCGACAACCTGGACATGTACAACGGCGCACCGGATCGTTATGACTGGGCGCTCGAAGGCAAGAAGGAGATGTACATTGCCTCCGACAGCTACAAGATCGATTCGCCGACTCTCAAGTACACCGACATCATCAAGGCCGGCCATATCAACCAGGACCTGACGCGTTACGAGCTGCGCCGGGTCTGGCATGTGGTGGCGACCTTGAAGCCAGGTCAGCGTCATATCTATGCCAAACGTGACTTCTTCATCGACGAAGACACCTGGCAGGCAGCGGTCATCGACCATTACGACGGTCGTGGTCAGCTGTGGCGCGTGGCCGAAGCCCATGCCGAGGATTACTACGACAAGCAAGTGCCGTGGTATGCGCTGGAAGTCCTGTACGACCTGCAATCGGGCCGCTACCTGGCACTGGGCATGAAGAACGAAGAGAAACAGGCGTATGACTTCGGCTTCTCTGCCAGCAAAAGTGAATTCCAGCCGGGCAACCTGGGTCAGGATGGTATTCGCTAAGCAGTAATCAGAGGCCGCATCCTCGAAAAACGCCCCGACTGGTTCGGGGCGTTTTTTTGGGGAAAAACATCAAAAGATCGTCCGAACGCGGCCCGAGCCTTCGGCAGCTCCTACGGGTATACGCCGATCCCATGGAGCTGCCGAAGGCTGCGATCTTTTCACTGATACGGATGTATCAAAAGCCTGACACCTTTGGTTGTATTCTTTTTGTAGCCATTTGTAGCAACAACCTTCAATACCGCTCCGTTTACCGCTAGTCTGCGGACATCTGCAACGCCGCCAACAGCAATTCAAACAAGAGCCGGCCATGACTGATCTGTCCCCACTTCCGGGTCCTGCAACCGTCGCCGTCGCGGCATTGGACGGGCGTTTCTTCCGGCCCCCGTTGCCTGACGGCCATGTGCTGCGACCTCGCCTGTGCGAACGCCTGGGTGCGGGGCTGGGTGGCCGGTTGCTGCTGGTCAGCGCCCCGGCGGGGTTCGGCAAGAGTTCGTTGGCAGTGGAGTTCTGTCAGAGCCTGCCGGCTCATTGGCAAAGTCTTTGGCTGGGATTGAGCCCGCGGGACAACGATCCGGGGCGTTTCCTCGAGCGTCTGCTCGAAGGCCTTCAGGACTTTTTTCCGCAACTGGGCAGCAAGGCGCTCGGGCTGCTGAAAATGCGTCAGCGCCATCAACCCTTCGCCTTCGAAGAATGGCTGGACGGTTTGCTGGATGAGCTGGCCGTGCACCTGTCGCCGAGTACGCCATTGCTGCTGGTGCTGGATGACTACCATTTGGCCCAGGGACCGGTGCTCGATCGCTGCCTGCAATTTTTCCTCAATCACCTCCCCGATGGCCTGCTGGTCATGGTCACCAGTCGGCAACGTCCTGACTGGCACCTGGCGCGACTGCGGCTGTCGCGGCAACTGCTCGAACTGCATGAGCAAGACCTGCGACTGACCCGTGACGAAGCCCTGACCCTGCTGGATCGCCATAGCAGTTCATTGCGCGGGGAGGCGCTGGAAAGCCTGATCCTGCGCAGCGAAGGCTGGGTGGCCGGCCTGCGCTTCTGGCTGCTGGCGGCGTCCGAAGTCGGCAGCGATGGCGCGTTGCCGCAGTCGCTGCACGGCGGGGAAGGGCTGATCCGCGATTACTTGCTGGAAGAAGTCATCGATTGTTTGCCCGCCGAAGTGCAGGCATTCCTCTATGACACCGCGCCTCAGGAGCGCTTTTGCAGCGAGTTGTGCGACGCCGTGCGCGAGGCACATGACAGCGCCGAGATCCTGCGTTTCCTGTTGGCCCATCAGATTTTTCTGGTGCCGTTGGACGAGCACGGTCACTGGTACCGTTATCACCACTTGTTTTCCGACTTGCTGCGCACGCGGCCCACGACTCAGGCCCTGGTGCCGGCCGCCAGCCTGCATTTGCGTGCCTGCCGCTGGTTCAACGCCCAGGGATTGCTCGATGAGGCGGTAGAGCAGGCCTTGCGCGCCGGGCACCTGGATGTCGCGGCGAACCTGGTGCAAAACCTTTCGGAAGAACAGCTGCTGGCGGAGCAAAACGTCGGCATGCTGCTGCGCTGGAAAATGGACTTGCCCGACAGCCTGCTGATTAGCACGCCACGGCTGATCGTGCTTTATAGCTGGGCGCTGGGGCTGGCCTGCCAGTTGGACGCTGCCGAGGAGCTGGCCAATCACTTGAGCCGTTTCCTGCCAGCGCCGTCGGCCACGGCGCAGAAGTCCATGCTGGCGCAATGGCTGGCCCTGAGCGGCATCATCGCCCGTGGACGCGGCAATCGTGAACTGACGCTGCTCTATTGCAGCGAAGCGCTGGAAAGCCTGCCCGCCAAACGTTACGGCCAGCGCCTGATGTGCCTCTCTACCTTGTCCAACCTGGCGATTGCCGATGGCGACTTGTGGCGCGCCCGGGGCCTGAATCGCGAGTCCCTGGAGTTGGCGCAGCGCGTCGGCAATCCGTTGTTCGAGGCCTTGGCCCATTACGACCGCGCCCGCGTGTTGCAGGCGCGCGGGGAGATCCTGCGCTCGCTCGATGAGGTCCGTCAGGGGCTGCAACGCCTGCACGGGTTGTCGCCGCAACGGTTGTATGCGGTGCGCGCCCGTTTGATCTTGTACGAGGGTTTTCTGCTGGCGCTGCGCTTGCAGCCGGACGCCGCTCGGTTACGTTTGCAGGCCGGTTTGAGCGAAGCGCGGGCCTGTCGCGACATCAGTGTATTGATCGGCCACTGTGTGATCGCCAGGCTCGAGGGCAGCAGCGGCGAGTTCGCCAAAGCCTTTGCCGAACTGGCCGAAGCCGAACGGTTGATGCACATCTGGGATGTCCCGCCGATCTATTACCTGGCGATGATCACCCTGGTCAAATGCGAACTCTGGCTGGCTCAGGGCCGCACCGATCTGGCCGAAGCCTGGCTCGCGCGATTGGGCCAGACCTACAACGGTGAACGCGCCGCCGCGCCGCCGGAATTCCATCCACAACTGCCGCTGCACATCGAGTTGCAACAAGCCTTGCTTGAGGTGATTCAGGGGCAGCCGATGCTGGCCGAGGGGCGTTTGAATGCGTTGCTTGAGCATGGGCAGCAGACGGGGCGGCAGATGCTCTGTGTGATGGCGCTGACGCAGAAAATTATGTTGTTGCTGGCGAGTGGGCGTGAGCCTGAAGCACGCAAGGCATTGGCTCAGGCACTGGAGGCGGCGGCCGGTGGTGTGCTGCAACCGTTTGATGGGTTGTTGGCCGAACATCCGGACTGGCTGCGCGGGCAACTTCTATCCTGTGCGGCAACGGCTGTTTCACAGAGTCTTGAAGAAAAGCTTCCGGTTTCGTCTGCCCTCCCGATTCTGGAGTCATCCCACGCGACAGAGCAGCTCAGCGTGCGAGAACTGGCGGTTTTAAGACTGATCGCCCAAGGTTGCTCAAACCAGGAAATCAGCGATCAGCTGTTTATCTCGCTGCATACGGTGAAGACCCACGCCAGTCATATCAACAGCAAGCTTGGGGTTGAGCGCAGAACCCAGGCGGTGGCGCGGGCCAAGGAATTGGGCGTGTTGGGCTAACTGACACGTTGCGCGATTACAAATAAAAAACGCCCCGAACCAGTCGGGGCGTTTTTGTTTGTTCACCCGGTCTGCTTTACAGGCGGGGATTTACTGTTGCAACGAACCCGTCAAGCCACCAGATCCTGAGCAGTGAAGGCGTTGACACCGACTAACTGGATTTCGAAGTCCGCGCCGACATTGCCGCTGACATTACCCGACAGTACATGGTCGACGAAGCGCAGTTGGCCGGCTCCGGTGAAGTCATTGGCACCGATGAAAGTAAAGCTGTTGACGCCAGCATTAAGCAGGTTGGCATCAAACTGCGTCAGATCAATCTTGTCGCCCTGCAGGCTGCTGAAATCGGTGATGACATCGCGCAGGTTGCCAACGCCCGTTTCGTTCCAGGCATTGAACACAAACGTATCTGCGCCACCGCCGCCGATCAATGTGTCCTTGCCCAGGCCTCCGATCAGGGTGTCGTTGCCCAGACCACCGTCGAGGGTGTTGTTGCCGGTGTTGCCTGTCATGAGGTTGGCCACGTCGTTGCCGGTGCCGTTAAGGTTGCCGCTGCCGAGGAGTAGAAGGTCCTCGAGGTTGGACTGGAGGCTGTAGTCGATGGACGAGAATACTCGGTCGTGCTCGGTCAGCGAGGATCCGGTTTCGAAAACAAAGTCGGATTCGTCGTCGACGTAGTAGGTGTCTGCGCCGTCGCCTCCCATCATGAGGTCGGCGCCAGCGCCTCCATCAAGCGTGTCATCACCGGCACCACCGGTGAGCCGGTTGTTGCCGCTATTACCGATCAGCACGTTGTTCAGATCGTTGCCGGTGCCACGCAGGCCCTCGCTGCCGGTCAATACCAGGTTTTCAAGGTTATCGCCCAGCGTCCAGCTGATCGATGAACGCACGGTGTCGATCTCGCTGGTCAGGGTGCTGGTTTCGGTGATGGTGTCGCCGAGGTTGTCGACGATGTAGGTGTCGTTGCCCAGGCCGCCGATCAGGGTGTCGGCACCCAGCCCACCGTCGAGGATGTTGGCGCCATCGTTACCGGTCATGTGGTTGTTGACGGCGTTGCCGGTGCCGTTGAGGTTGGCGCTGCCGATGAGGGTCAGGTCCTCGACGTTAGCGCCGAGGGTGTAGTCGATGGACGAGAACACCCGGTCGAGTGCAGTCAGCGAAGTATCGGTTTCGATCACCACGTCGCCGGTGTTATCGACGTAGTAGGTGTCGACGCCGTCGCCACCGATCATGGTGTCGGCGCCGATGCCGCCGTCAATCGTGTCGTTGCCGGCACCACCGCTGAGCGTGTTGTTGCCGCTGTTGCCTATCAGAAAGTTACTTTGACTGTTGCCGGTACCGCTGAGGTTGTCGCTACCGGTGAGGAACAGGTTTTCCAGGTTGGCGCCCAGCGTCCAGTCCACCGAGGAACGCACAGTGTCGATCTCGCTGGTCAGGGTGCTGGTTTCGGTGATGGTGTCGCCGAGGTTGTCGACGATGTAGGTGTCGTTGCCCAAGCCACCGATCAGGGTGTCGGGCCCAGGCCGCCGTCGAGGCTGTTGGCGCCATCGTTACCGGTCATGCGGTTGTTGACCGCGTTGCCGGTGCCGTTGAGGTTGGCATTGCCGATAAGGATCAGGTTCTCGACGTTGGCGCCGAGGGTGTAGTCGATGGACGAGAACACCCGGTCGAGTGCGGTCAGCGAAGCGTCGGTTTCGATGACCAGATCGCCGACGTTATCGACGTAGTAAGTGTCGACGCCGTCGCCACCGATCATGGTATCGGCACCGAGACCGCCATTGAGGGTGTTGGCCCCGGCGTTGCCGATCAGGCTGTTATTCAGTTCGTTGCCGGTGCCGTTGATGGCGTTGCCGGTCAACACCAGGTTTTCCAGGTTGGCGCCCAGCGTCCAGTCCACCGAGGAATGCACGGTGTCGATCTCGCTGGCCAGGGTGCTGGTCTCGGTGATGGAGTCGCCGAGGTTGTCGACGATGTAGGTATCGTTGCCCAGACCGCCGATCAGGGTGTCGGCACCGAGGCCGCCGTCGAGGGTATTGGCGCCATCGTTGCCGGTCATGCGGTTGTTCAGTTCATTGCCGGTGCCATTGATGGCATTGCCGATAAGGATCAGGTTCTCGACGTTGGCGCCGAGGGTGTAGTCGATGGACGAGAACACTCGGTCGAGTGCGGTCAGCGAAGCATCGGTTTCGACCACGACATCGCCGACGTTGTCGACGTAGTAGGTGTCGACACCGTCGCCACCGATCATGGTATCGGCGCCGAGACCGCCATCGAGGGTGTTGGCTGCGGCGTTACCGGTCATGCGGTTGTTTGCTGCGTTGCCGGTGCCATTGATGGCATTGCCGATAAGGATCAGGTTCTCGACATTGGCGCCGAGGGTGTAGTCGATGGACGAGAACACCCGGTCGAGCGCGGTCAGCGAAGCATCGGTTTCGATGACCACATCGCCGATGTTGTCGACGTAGTAGGTGTCGACGCCGTCGCCACCGATCATGGTGTCGGCACCGAGACCGCCATCGAGGGTGTTGGCCCCGGCGTTGCCGGTCAGGCTGTTGTTCAGTTCGTTACCGGTGCCGTTGATGGCGTTGCCGGTCAACACCAGGTTTTCCAGGTTGGCGCCCAGCGTCCAGTCCACCGAGGAATGCACGGTGTCGATCTCGCTGGCCAGGGTGCTGGTCTCGGTGATGGAGTCGCCGAGGTTGTCGACGATGTAGGTGTCGTTGCCCAGGCCACCGATCAGGGTGTCGGCACCCAGGCCACCGTCGAGGATGTTGTCGCCATCGTTACCGGTCATGCGGTTGTTGACCGCGGTGCCGGTGCCGTTGAGGTTGGCGCTGCCGATAAGGATCAGGTTCTCGACGTTGGCGCCGAGGGTGTAGTCGATGGACGAGAACACCCGGTCGAGCGCGGTCAGCGAAGCATCGGTTTCGATCACCAGATCGCCGACGTTATCGACGTAGTAAGTGTCGATGCCGTCGCCGCCGACCATGGCATCGGCACCCACGCCACCGTCGAGGGTGTCGTCGCCGGCACCACCGCTGAGTACGTTGTTGCCGCTGTTGCCGACCAGCACGTTGTTCTGGCTGTTGCCACCCGCCATTGAGGTTGTCGCTGCCGGAGAGGAAGAGGTTTTCCAGGTTGGCGCCCAGCGTCCAACTGACCGAGGAACGCACGGTGTCGGTTTCGCCGGCCAGGGTGCTGGTTTCGGTGATGGTGTCGCCGAGGTTGTCGACGATGTAGGTGTCGTTGCCCAAGCCACCGATCAGGGTGTCGGCACCGAGACCGCCGTCGAGGGTGTTGGCGCCATCGTTACCGGTCATGCGGTTGTTGACCGCGTTGCCGGTGCCGTTGAGGTTGGCGCTGCCGACGAGAATCAGGTTCTCGACATTGGCGCCGAGGGTGTAGTCGATGGACGAGAACACCCGGTCGAGCGCGGTCAGCGAAGCATCGGTTTCGATGACCACATCGCCGACGTTATCGACGTAGTAGGTGTCGACGCCGTCGCCACCGATCATGGTATCGGCACCGAGACCGCCATTGAGGGTGTTGGCCCCGGCGTTGCCGATCAGGCTGTTATTCAGTTCGTTGCCGGTGCCGTTGATGGCGTTGCCGGTCAACACCAGGTTTTCCAGGTTGGCGCCCAGCGTCCAGTCCACCGAGGAATGCACGGTGTCGATCTCGCTGGCCAGGGTGCTGGTCTCGGTGATGGTGTCGCCGAGGTTATCGACGATGTAGGTGTCGTTGCCCAGGCCACCGATCAGGGTGTCGGCACCCAGGCCACCGTCGAGGATGTTGGCGCCATCGTTACCGGTCATGCGGTTGTTGACCGCGTTGCCGGTGCCGTTGAGGTTGGCGCTGCCGATAAGGATCAGGTTCTCGACGTTGGCGCCGAGGGTGTAGTCGATGGACGAGAACACCCGGTCGAGCGCGGTCAGCGAAGCATCGGTTTCGATCACCAGATCGCCGACGTTATCGACGTAGTAAGTGTCGATGCCGTCGCCGCCGACCATGGCATCGGCACCCACGCCACCGTCGAGGGTGTCGTCGCCGGCACCACCGCTGAGTACGTTGTTGCCGCTGTTGCCGACCAGCACGTTGTTCTGGCTGTTGCCGACCCGCCATTGAGGTTGTCGCTGCCGGAGAGGAAGAGGTTTTCCAGGTTGGCGCCCAGCGTCCAACTGACCGAGGAGCGCACGGTGTCGGTTTCGCCGGCCAGGGTGCTGGTTTCGGTGATGGTGTCGCCGAGGTTGTCGACGATGTAGGTGTCGTTGCCCAAGCCACCGATCAGGGTGTCGGCACCGAGACCGCCGTCGAGGGTGTTGGCGCCATCGTTACCGGTCATGCGGTTGTTGACCGCGTTGCCGGTGCCGTTGAGGTTGGCGCTGCCGACGAGAATCAGGTTCTCGACATTGGCGCCGAGGGTGTAGTCGATGGACGAGAACACCCGGTCGAGCGCGGTCAGCGAAGCATCGGTTTCGATGACCACATCGCCGATGTTGTCGACGTAGTAGGTGTCGACGCCGTCGCCACCGATCATGGTGTCGGCACCATAGCTGCCGTTGAGGGTGTTGTCGCCGCTGTTGCCGGTCAACACGTTGTCGAGACTGTTGCCGTCGAGGTTGATTGCCGCATTACCCAGCAGCACGCCGTCTTCGACGTTGGCGGCCAAGGTGTAGCTGATCGATGTACGTACCTGATCATGGCCTTCGTTGGCTGACTCGATCACCTGGTCGTTGATGTCGTCGACAATGTAGGTGTCATCGCCGGCGAGTCCCGAAAGCGTATCCGCCCCGGCGCCGCCATCAAGGATGTTGTTGCCGATGTTGCCGTGGATGTTGTTTGCGCTGTAATTACCCGTACCGTTGATGCTACCGGTGCCGGTGAGCGTCAGCGCTTCGAGGTTGATATCCAGAGTGAAGTTTGCAGACGCGTAGACATGATCGTAGTCGTTGAACCAGCCTTCGACGATGACGTCACTGGTGTTATCGACAATGTAGGTGTCATTGCCGTCGCCGCCGATCATTGTGTCGGCACCCAGACCGCCATCAAGGATGTTATCGCCCGAGTTGCCGATCAGAACGTTGTTCAGTTCATTGCCGGTGAGGTTCAGCGCGGCGCTGCCCAGCAGTTCTCCATCCTCGAAGTTGGCGCCGAGGGTGTAGCTGACAGAGGTGCGTACCAGGTCACGACCTTCGTTTGCCTGTTCGACCAGCGTATCGTCCAGGCTGTTGATCACATAGGTGTCGTTGCCCGTGCCGCCGATCAGGGTGTCGACTCCGTCGCCGCCATCCAGCATGTCGTTGCCTGCACCACCCTGCAGGTTGTTGGCGAAGGTGTTACCGATCAGGATGTTGTCTTGACCGTTGCCCAACACATCAAAGGCGCCCGCACCTTTCAGGGTGACGTTTTCGAAGTTGGTCAGTGTGCTGCTGTTCAAATCGATGAGCGTGTTGCTTTGCACGCCATAGTTGAGGATCAGGGTGTCGCTGCCCTCATTGGCGTTTTCTTTTACCAGATTCAGCTCGGCGACTTGGTCGATGACGTAAGCGTCGTTACCAGCACCCCCGATCATGGTGTCCAGGCCGCCCTGACCGTCGAGCACGTTGCTGCCGGCGTTACCGGTCAGGACGTTATTCTGGCTGTTGCCCACGGCATTGATGTTGGCGCTGCCGCTGAGCTCAAGATTTTCCAGGTTGTCGCCCAGCGTCCAGCTCACCGATGTGCGTACGGTGTCGATCTCGCCGCCGACGGTACTGGTCTCGAGAATGACATCACCGAGGTTGTCGACTACGTACGTGTCGTTGCCAGCACCGCCAATCAGTGTGTCGGCCCCTTCGCCACCATCGAGGATGTTGTTGCCGGCGTTACCGGTGATCACGTTGTTCGACGCGTTGCCATAACCATCGATATTGGCGCTGGTTTGCAGCGTCAGGTTTTCCACGTTCGGGTTTAACTGCAGGTTGTAGGTGACCGTGGAAAAAACCGAATCGATTTCGCTGGCCGCGGTTCCGGTCTCGAAGATTCTGTCATCCCGGTTGTCGACATAGTAAGTGTCGTTGCCGGCACCGCCATACATCGAGTCCGCACCGGTTCCGCCATTCAGGACGTTATCCAGGTCATTGCCGCGCAGTACGTCGTTGTAGTTCGAGCCAATGGCATTTTCTATCTTGGCGCCGTAGGCAATCGCCAGGCCACTGTTGAAGGTGGATCCACCCGTGAGAATAGGCAGGCCGATGGTGCTGTACGCACCCTCATTCAAATTAATCTCGACCCTGTCCGCCTGACTGCTCGCATCGATCGTGTCGTTGCCGCCAGCATCCCAGATGGTCTCGAAAACCGGTTGATAGGCTTTCCAGCTATAAACGTTGTCACCGGTTTGCCAGTGGGTGTTGGCGCCGTACAGCGCCTGCATGGCGAGGATGTCCAGCACCATCGGCGTCGTCGGCTGATAGGAGTAATTGTTGTGGTAGCTCATGACCGTGTAACGGACATCGTCCAGCGCCGGGTCGAGAATTGTGCTGTTTGATGAACTGGCGGAGAACGGATGCTTGAGACCCAGGGCATGACCAATTTCGTGGATGTAGGTCATGTAGTCATAAGTACCCTTGGTTGGGTACTCGTTGGCCGGCTCACCGATCCAGACATCCCCGCCCACCGGCGTGTTGGAAGGGTTGTACGCCCAGGCGGCCGCTTGATTGCCCATCAACCCATAGCCACCGAAACGCAAGTCGCCGACGTTCGAGATGTTGTCGGTGGTCTGGGTGAAGTTGATATTGGCCACTGCGCTCCAAGTCGCAAGCGCACTGATGATGCCGTTTTTCTGATCGCCGGACAGGGAGTAAATGGCGTTGTATTCGTTATCAGGGCTGTAATTGGTGGGAAAGTAGGAAGTGTTTGGCTCGATAAAGCTGTAACTCAGGTTTGTCGGGCCATCGACGGTCCAATTGGAACCCATCCAGTAGGATCCGGAAAGCAGACTGTCGAGCGCTTTGACGCCCGTCAATTTTGAAGAAAGGCTTAAAGAGTAACCAAGAGGCGTGGGCATGCGAAATTCCTGAGTGCGCTGCGGCCCTTCCTGAATGCGACCGCTACAAAAAGTCTGATTTTGCACCAGAAACGATACGTTTGACATCATAGGGCCACTACTTTCTGATTAGTGGCGTCAAATAACTGGCCTGGCGATCTGTATCGGCGAGTGGCGTAGAATCCTGAAACCATCTTCACTGCCTTCCGTCCAATACAGGCCATCGATTTCCATGACCGTTCCCAGTTCCGTGCTCATCCGCGAAACCTTCCCCGTCGGCCCTTTGCAATGCAATTGCACAATCATCGGTGACCCGATTACCAAAAAGGCCATCGTCGTCGACCCGGGTGGAAACCACGAATTGATCCTCGCTCGCCTCGATGCCCTTGGCCTGAAAGTCGTCAGCATCATCCACACCCACGCGCACCTCGATCACTTCCTGGCCTCCGGTCAGTTGAAGGAAAAGACCGGCGCGACGTTGCACCTGCACAAAGAGGATCAGTTCCTGTGGGACAACCTGGAAATGCAATGCCAGATGTTCGGCGTGCCTTACACGCCGGTGCCACCGCCGGATCTCTGGTTGGCCGATGATGAAGAGCTGGCTTGTGGTTGTGGCGTGGCGATTCACACGCCGGGGCATACGCCAGGTTCCATGAGCTTTTGGTTTTCAGAGGCTAAGCTGCTGATTGCCGGTGACACGTTGTTCCGTCGCGGGGTAGGGCGCACGGACTTGTGGGGCGGCGATCAGGCGACCATCGTGCGCTCGATCAAGCAGCGGCTGTATACCCTCGACGAGGAAGCGACCGTGGTGACCGGGCATGGTCCGGACACGTGTCTGGGCGATGAAATGCGCGGTAACCCCTTTGTTCGGGCATGACGGTCAGCGATTGAATTTTTTCGTCTGCGATGATCCAACGCCCGCGATGGTCTATTGCCAACGTCCGTTGCACCACAGAATGCAAAAGTAGGAGCTCTTCATGTTCACCACGCCTCGCTTGATTATTGTTGCTACCGCTGTGGCCTTGTTGGCCGGTTGCGCTTCACCCAATCCTTATGACAATCAGGGCCAGGCCGACGGATCGTCTGGCGTGAGCAAAACCGCCAAGTACGGTGGGCTCGGCGCCCTGGCCGGTGCATTGGCCGGTGCTGCGATCGATCACAACAACCGTGGCAAGGGCGCGCTGATTGGCGCTGCCGTGGTAGGTGCCTCCGCTGCCGGTTACGGTTACTACGCCGACAAGCAGGAAGCCAAGCTGCGGGCCAGCATGGCCAACACTGGGGTTGAAGTGCAGCGCCAGGGCGATCAAATCAAACTGATCATGCCGGGCAACATCACGTTCGCTACCGATTCGGCGAACATCGCTCCAAGCTTCTATCAGCCGCTGAACAACCTGGCGGGCTCGCTCAAGGAGTTCAACCAAAACCAGATCGAGATCGTCGGCTTCACCGACAGCACCGGCAGCCGTCAGCACAACATGGACCTGTCCCAGCGTCGGGCCCAGAGCGTGGCGACTTACCTGACGTCCCAGGGCGTGAGCGGCGCCAACCTGTCTGCACTCGGTGCCGGGCCGGATAACCCGATTGCCAGCAATGGCGACGTCAATGGCCGGGCGCAGAACCGTCGGGTTGAAGTCAACCTGAAGGCGATTCCGGGTCAGCAGTATCAGCAACCGGGGCAGCCTGTTCAGCAGTACCAGCAACAGGGTCAACCTGTTCAGCAGTACCAGTAACAACCTGACTGAACCCCAGGTATAAAAAAGCCCGCCCGATTCTCAGCAGATCGGGCGGGCTTTTTTGGTGTCAGTTCGGCCGCCATCGCGAGCAAGCTCGCTCCCACAGGAGCCTGGGTGTACACAAAATCTGTGTTCACACCGATCGACTGCGGGAGCGAGCTTGCTCGCGATGAGGCCCTGACAGGCGACCAAACAGCCAGCCACAAAAAAGCCCTCGGACGATCACTCATCCGAGGGCTTTTTGTATCGCGCGAAACCTGATTACTTCTTCAGGCCGTAATGCTCATCAAGCATGCCTGGCGCGTTCGGGGCTTTTGGCGCGTAGTCGCGAGGCGGCTCCTGATTGCGCGGCGGCGTCAGGCGTTCCCGTGGTGCCACGGAGGCGTCGGCGTGCAGGGCGGCCAGCAAGCGTTGGCGGGTCTGCTCGTCCAGGGCCAGGCGGTTGGCGCCCTCGGCGAGATGATCCTGCACTTCCTGGTAGCTCGCAGTCAGTTTCTTGACCAGTGTTGCAGTGCTGTTGAAGTGGGTGACCACCTCGTTCTGATAACTGTCGAAACGTTCCTGAATGTCATCCAGCTGACGTTGCGTGCGGTTAGGCGCGGCATTCGGCACCAGACGAGCGACCAGGAATCCAAGGGCGACACCCACAACCAGGGCAAGAGTCGGCAACAACCAAACTAAGAGCGAGTGTTCCACGAGTCCTTCCTCTATAAACGGCTTTGCTTTACGTTAACGGCTCGAACCTGCGCTGTATACCGCGATTCACTCGCAATAGATTGGCACAGACAACTTGCTAGACGAGTCGACCCGATTCGAGGTCACGGAGTTCCTTCCTTGCTTATGCGCGAAACCCCTGTAGTGATTGATGGCCCTGTCGGCCAACTGGAAGCTTTGTACCTGGATAACGAACAGCCCCGCGGTGTGGCGCTAATCTGCCATCCGAACCCGGTGCAGGGCGGCACCATGCTCAATAAAGTCGTGTCGACCTTGCAACGCACCGCCCGGGATGCCGGTTTGATTACCTTGCGCTTCAACTATCGCGGCGTCGGCGCCAGCGAAGGTAGCCACGATATGGGTACCGGCGAAGTCGACGACGCTCAAGCGGCGGCCGAATGGCTGCGGGCCAAACACCCCGAGTTGCCACTGACCCTGTTCGGTTTCTCCTTTGGCGGTTTTGTTGCAGCAAGTCTCGGTGGACGCCTGGAAGCCAAAGGCGAGCAGCTCAAGCATTTGTTCATGGTTGCGCCGGCGGTCATGCGCCTCGGCGAGCAGGATCAACTACCGCAACTCGGCGAGTTGACCTTGATCCAGCCGGAAACCGACGAAGTCATCGATCCCCAGCTCGTCTACGACTGGTCCGAGAAACTCGATCGCCCCCATGAGCTGCTGAAAGTGGCAGAATGCGGACACTTTTTTCATGGCAAGCTGACCGATCTCAAGGATCTGATCCTGCCGCGTCTTTCGAATTGATTGCAGTCTGACAAGCGATTACCCATGACGACTCGTACCCGTATCCTCACCGGCATCACCACCACCGGCACGCCGCACCTGGGCAACTACGCCGGCGCCATCCGCCCGGCGATCGTCGCCAGCCGTGACAGCAATGCCGATTCGTTCTACTTTCTGGCCGACTACCACGCCCTGATCAAATGCGATGACCCGCTGCGCATTCAGCGTTCGCGTCTGGAAATCGCCGCGACCTGGCTGGCCGGCGGCCTGGATGTCGACCGTGTGACGTTCTATCGCCAGTCCGACATCCCGGAAATCCCCGAACTGACCTGGCTGCTGACCTGCGTCGCCGCCAAGGGCCTGCTCAACCGCGCCCACGCCTACAAGGCTTCGGTGGACAAGAACGTCGAAACCGGTGAAGACCCGGACGCTGGCATCACCATGGGCTTGTACAGCTACCCGGTGCTGATGGCCGCGGACATTCTGATGTTCAACGCCCACAAGGTGCCGGTCGGTCGTGACCAGATCCAGCACGTGGAAATGGCCCGCGATATCGGCCAGCGCTTCAACCATCTGTTCGGTCAGGGCAAAGAATTCTTCACCATGCCGGAAGCGTTGATCGAAGAAAGCGTTGCCACACTGCCAGGCCTCGACGGTCGCAAGATGTCGAAGAGCTACGACAACACCATTCCGTTGTTCAGCAACGCCAAGGAAATGAAAGACGCGATTTCGCGGATCGTCACCGACTCCCGTGCGCCGGGCGAAGCCAAAGATCCGGATAACTCGCACCTGTTCACTCTGTTCCAGGCCTTCGCCACGCCGGCGCAGTCCGACGAATTCCGCAGCGAACTGTTGCAGGGCCTGGGCTGGGGCGAGGCGAAGAATCGTCTGTTCCAGTTGCTCGACAGCGAGCTGGGTGAATCCCGCGAGCGCTATCACCAGTTGATCGAGCGCCCGGCAGACCTGGAAGACATCCTGCAGATCGGCGCCAAAAAGGCTCGTTCGGTAGCGACGCCGTTCCTCCACGAGCTGCGCGAAGCGGTTGGCCTGCGTTCTTTCGTGGCCCAAACCCAAGTCGCGGCGACCACCAAGAAGAAAGCCGCGAAAGCCGCGCGTTTCGTCAGCTTCCGCGAAGACGACGGCAGTTTCCGCTTTCGTCTGCTGGCGGCCGATGGTGAGCAACTGCTGCTGTCGCGCAACTTCGCCGACGGCAAAACCGCCGGCCAGGTGACCAAGCAATTGCAAGCCGGCCAGCCACTGGACGTGCGCAGCGAAGACCTGAGCTTCAGCGTCTGGCTGGAAGGCGAGTGCGTGGCCGACAGCGCAACCTTCGCTGACAGCGCCGCTCGCGACGTGGCCATCGACGCCCTGCGCGTGGCACTGACGCCGGTTCAGGAATAAATCAGCGGCGCGGCCCGACCAAGGGCTGATTGCCATTCTCACGGGCCGTCGCTACAGTGGCGGCCCGTTTTTGTTGCCTTGCTAACGAATTATGACGCCCCTAGAACGATATCAAGCTGATCTGAAACGCCCGGACTTCTTCCATGACGCTGCGCAGGAAACGGCCGTGCGTCATTTGCAGCGCCTGTACGACGATCTGGTCGCGGCCTCGCAGAGCAAGCCAGGCCTGTTCGGCAAACTGTTTGGCAAGAAAGACCAGGCGCCGGTCAAGGGCCTGTACTTCTGGGGCGGCGTTGGCCGTGGCAAGACCTACCTGGTCGACACCTTCTTCGAAGCCCTGCCGTTCAAGGAAAAGACTCGGACGCACTTCCACCGCTTCATGAAGCGCGTGCACGAAGAAATGAAGACCCTTGGCGGCGAGAGAAACCCGCTGACCATCATCGCCAAGCGCTTCTCCGACGAGTCGCGGGTGATCTGTTTCGATGAATTCTTCGTCTCCGACATCACCGACGCCATGATCCTCGGCACGTTGATGGAAGAGCTGTTCAAGAACGGCGTGACCCTGGTTGCGACCTCGAACATCGTGCCGGACGGTTTGTACAAGGACGGCCTGCAACGTGCGCGCTTCCTGCCGGCCATTGCGCTGATCAAGCAGAACACCGACATCGTCAACGTCGACAGCGGCGTCGATTATCGTCTGCGTCACCTTGAGCAGGCCGAGCTGTTCCACTTCCCGCTCGACGACGCGTCCCATGAGAGCTTGCGCAAGAGCTTCCGGGCCCTGACGCCAGGAATGCACGGCCGCGACCGAAGACGACGTGTTGATGATCGAGAACCGCGAAATCCGTGCCTTGCGCACCTGTGATGACGTGGCCTGGTTCGACTTCCGCGAACTGTGCGACGGCCCGCGCAGCCAGAACGATTACATCGAACTGGGCAAGATCTTCCACGCCGTGTTGCTCAGCGGTGTCGAGCAGATGAACGTCACCACCGACGACATCGCCCGACGCTTTATCAACATGGTCGACGAGTTCTACGACCGTAACGTGAAGCTGATCATTTCTGCGGAAGTCGAGCTCAAAGACCTCTACACCGGCGGTCGTTTGAATTTCGAGTTCCAGCGGACTCTGAGTCGTTTGCTGGAGATGCAGTCGCACGAATTCCTGTCGCGGGCGCATAAGCCGTAGAACGATTCGGAAGATAAAAAAGGGCCTGCAGATGCAGGCCCTTTTTTTGTGCGCTGATAATCCCTTGTGGGAGCGGGCTTGTGTGGCGAGGGAGCTTGCTCCCGCTGGGTCGCGCAGCGGCCCCAAAAAGCTTTGCGACTGCTTCGCAGCCGAGCGGGAGCAAGCTCCCTCGCCACACAGGCCCGCTCCCACATTGGATCTCTGGTGTGTCAGGCAGCCTGCTGAAACTGCTGCCGATACTGGTTTGGCGACAGCTCGGTGTGCTGGCGGAACAGCCGCGCAAAGAAGCTCGCATCGTCGTAACCGACCTCATAACTGATGGTCTTGATGCTTTTGCGGCTGGCGGACAACAAACCCTTGGCGGTTTCGATGCGCAGGCGTTGCAGGTAATGCAACGGCTTGTCGCCAGTGGCGGTCTGGAAACGGCGCATGAAGTTGCGGATGCTCATGCCGTGCTCTCGTGCGACATCTTCGAAGCGGAACTTGTCGGCAAAGTGTTCTTCGAGCCAGTGCTGGATCTGCAGGATGATCACGTCCTGGTGCAACTTCTGTCCGCCGAAACCGATCCGTCCTGGCGCATAGTTGCGCTGCACTTCATACAGGATGTCCCGGGCCACGGCCTGGGCCACGTTGGCGCCGCAAAACCGTTCGATCAGATAGATGTAGAGGTCGCACGCCGAGGTCGTGCCGCCGGCGCAAAACAGGTTGTCGGCGTCGGTCAGGTGCTTGTCCTGATTGAGTTGAACCTGCGGGAAGCGCTCTGCAAACGCATTGAAGAAGCGCCAGTACGTAGTCGCTTCCTTGCCATCGAGCAACCCGGCTTCCGCCAGCCAGAACACCCCGGTCGCTTCGCCGCACAGCACCGCGCCCCGGGCGTGTTGTTCGCGCAGCCACGGCAGCACCTGTGGATAACGTTTGCAGAGTGTGTCGAAATCGTCCCAGAAGGCCGGGAGGATGATGATGTCAGCATTTTCCAGGCCGCCGTCCACCGGCATTATCACATCGCTGAAGCTGTTCACTGATTTGCCATCGGGACTGACCAGCCGGGTTTCGAACGCCGGTGTCAGGCCGTGACCCAGTTGTTTGCCGTAGCGCAGGCTGGCCAGATGGAAGAAATCCTTGGCTTGCATGAGGGTGGAAGCGAAAACCCGGTCGATAGCCAGGATGCTGACGCGCCGTAAAGGCGTGGAGACTTGGTTAGACATAATTCAACTTTATTCTTATAGGGGAAAGTGGTCACCAGACGGCTGGATCGTCTTATTTTTTGTCTGATGTGTCCAGTGTCCTGTATCGCAAGCGCGGCTTAGTCTCTGAGGTCAACTCCTCCCAACAACCACGACAGGTGCCGCATGATCCCCAGAACCTTGTTCAGTTCCGAGCACGAACTTTTTCGCGACAGCGTGCGAACGTTCCTCGAAAAAGAGGCCGTGCCGTTCCATGGGCAATGGGAAAAGCAGGGCTATATCGACCGCAAGCTCTGGAACAAGGCGGGGGAGGCGGGGATGCTCTGCTCGCATCTGCCGGAGGAATATGGCGGGCTGGGGGCGGACTTTCTCTACAGCGCGGTGGTGATCGAAGAGGTCGGTCGTCTCGGCCTGACCGGGATCGGTTTCTCGCTGCATTCGGACATCGTGGCGCCGTACATCCTGCATTACGGCAGCGAAGCGTTGAAGCACAAGTACCTGCCGAAATTGGTGTCTGGCGAAATGGTAACGGCGATTGCCATGACCGAGCCTGGCGCCGGTTCCGACCTGCAAGGGGTGAAGACTACTGCCGTGCTGGACGGCGACGAGTATGTGATCAATGGCTCGAAGACCTTCATCACCAATGGCTTTCTGGCGGATCTGGTGATCGTCGTCGCCAAGACCGATCCGAAGGCCGGGGCCAAGGGCACTAGCTTGTTTCTCGTGGAAGCCAATACGCCGGGCTTTGCCAAGGGCAAGCGTCTGGAAAAAGTCGGCATGAAGGCCCAAGACACCTCGGAGCTGTTCTTCCAGGATGTGCGGGTGCCCAAGGAAAACCTGTTGGGTCAGGCCGGGGCAGGGTTCGCCTACCTGATGCAGGAATTGCCGCAGGAACGCCTTACCGTCGCCATCGGCGGGCTGGCTTCGGCAGAAGCGGCGTTGCAATGGACGCTGGATTACACCCGTGAGCGCAAGGCCTTTGGGAAGGCGATTGCGGACTTCCAGAACACCCGTTTCAAACTGGCGGAGATGGCCACCGAGATTCAGATTGGCCGGGTCTTCGTCGATAAGTGCCTGGAACTGCACCTGCAAGGCAAACTCGATGTGCCTACCGCAGCGATGGCCAAGTACTGGGGCACGGACCTGCAATGCAAGGTACTCGACGAGTGCGTGCAATTGCATGGCGGTTACGGGTACATGTGGGAATACCCGATAGCTCGGGCGTGGGCGGATGCGCGGGTGCAGCGGATCTATGCGGGGACCAACGAAATCATGAAGGAGATTATTGCGCGGTCGCTTTGATCTGCGGTGACTGTTAGGCCGTCATCGCGGGCAAGCCACGCTCCCACAGAGGATCACAAACCTGTGGGAGCGTGGCTTGCCCACGATTGGGTCTATAGATCAATCAAGGAGCAGGATTCGGGTGATCCTTGTGAATCGCCTCGATTCCCGCCAGCACTTCGTCGGAAAGCTTCAGCTCGAAACTCGCTATGTTGCTATCCAGTTGCTCAAGCGTCGTGGCGCCGATGATGTTACTGGTCACGAACGGCTGCGCCGTCACGAATGCCAGCGCCATCTGCGCCGGGTCCAGACCGTGTTCACGGGCCAGTGCTACGTAACGGCTGCACGCTGCTTCCGACTGCGCGTTGAAATAGCGGCTGAAGCGGCTGTAGAGGCTCAGGCGGCCCTTTGCCGGACGTGCACCACCTTCGTACTTGCCCGACAGGAAGCCGAACGCCAGCGGCGAATAGGCCAGCAAGCCGCACTGTTCGCGAATGGCGATTTCCGCCAGGCCGACTTCGAAGCTGCGGTTGAGCAGGTTGTACGGGTTCTGGATCGACACGGCGCGCGGCCAGCCACGGGCTTCGGCCAGGGCGAGGAAGCGCATGGTGCCCCACGGCGTTTCGTTGGACAGGCCGATGTGGCGAATTTTGCCGGCCTTGACCTGCTCGTCCAGCGCTTCGAGGGTGTCTTCGAGCGGGGTGAGGTTGGCTTCGATCTTGTGCTTGTAGCCCAGTTGGCCGAAGAAATTGGTGCTGCGTTCCGGCCAGTGCAATTGATAGAGGTCGATGTAGTCGGTCTGCAAGCGCTTGAGGCTGGCATCCACCGCTTCGGTGATGTGCTGGCGGTTGTGCCGCAGGTTTTTGTCGCGGATGTAATCGATGGTGTTGCCGGGGCCGGCGATCTTGCTCGCCAGGATCCAGTCGGCACGATCACCACGGCTTTTGAAGTAATTGCCGATGTAGCGCTCGGTGGTGGCGTAGGTTTCGGCCTTGGGCGGCACCGGGTACATTTCGGCGGTGTCGATGAAATTGATCCCGGCGCTTTTGGCCCGTTCAATCTGGGCGAAGGCTTCAGCCTCGCTGTTTTGCTCGCCCCAGGTCATGGTTCCGAGACAGATTGCACTCACGTTCAGATTGGTTCGGCCTAGCTGGCGATAGTCCATCGGGTGCTCCTTGGGCAAAACAATCATAAAAGCAGGTTGAAATATTTTTCGCAATCTGCATAATTGCGCACCTCTTTCTGCAGTGGAAGTGATGCGCCGCCGCCGAAGAATCTTGCCGTTGAACGGACGCGCCGACCCGAGCCCCCGAAAGCGTCTGTATCCGGCTGCCTTTGACTTGTCAAAGTACGCACTATTCAGTAAGATCCGCCGTCTAATTTACAGGGCGGCCCCTGAGGCTATAAAGAATGAAAACTTTTACTGCTAAACCGGAAACAGTACAGCGCGACTGGTTTGTCGTCGACGCTGCAGGTCAGACCCTGGGTCGTCTGGCCACCGAAATCGCGAGCCGTCTGCGTGGCAAGCATAAAGCTGAGTACACTCCTCACGTTGACACCGGCGATTACATCGTCGTTATCAATGCCGAGCAGATTCGTGTAACTGGTGCTAAAACCACCGACAAGATCTACTACTCCCACTCCGGTTTCCCGGGCGGCATCAAGTCGATCAACTTCGAAAAGCTGATCGCTAAAGCCCCTGAGCGCGTGATCGAGACCGCGGTCAAAGGCATGCTGCCTAAGAACCCGCTGGGTCGCGACATGTATCGTAAGCTGAAAGTCTATGCGGGCGCTGTACACCCTCATACTGCTCAGCAGCCCCAAGAACTGAAGTTTTAACGGAATAGTTCATTATGTCGGCGACTCAAAATTACGGCACTGGCCGTCGCAAGACCGCAACCGCACGCGTTTTCCTGCGTCCGGGTACTGGTAACATCTCCATCAACAACCGCACCCTGGAAAATTTCTTCGGCCGCGAAACTGCCCGCATGGTAGTTCGTCAGCCGCTGGAACTGACTGAGACTGTCGAGAAATTCGACATCTACGTCACCGTGATCGGTGGTGGTGTAAGTGGTCAAGCTGGTGCAATCCGCCACGGTATCACTCGCGCACTGATGCAGTACGACGAAACCCTGCGTGGCGCTCTGCGCAAAGCTGGCTTCGTTACTCGCGATGCTCGCGAAGTTGAACGTAAGAAAGTTGGTCTGCGTAAAGCGCGTAAGCGTCCGCAGTACTCGAAGCGTTAATTCGCTTCCACGTTCAAAAAGAACGCCCATCTCCTCACGGAGCTGGGCGTTTTTTTATGCGTGCGATTTCTCAAAGAATTGCGCTGTGACAACTTGCCACATCCGTAGAGCCCCTATACTGCAAGGCTTGGCAGTGGAGCCCTTGGGTAATTACCTTGTCAGAATTGGGGCTTTTCATTACCATTCGGCAAAATTTTTATAAGTACATAGTTTTAACTTAGTAGATGCCTGATTTAACAGGCCACAAAGCTGATGGGAGAGGACTGAATGAGCAATGACGGCGTGAATGCAGGCCGGCGTCGCTTCTTGGTAGCAGCCACATCCGTGGTGGGTGCTGCAGGAGCGGTGGGGGCTGCGGTCCCGTTCGTGGGGTCATGGTTTCCCAGTGCCAAGGCGAAAGCCGCAGGTGCACCGGTGAAAGTGAATGTCAGCAAAGTCGAGCCAGGCCAGCAGATGATTGCTGAGTGGCGCGGTCAGCCAGTATTCATTGTCCGCCGAACCGCGGAAATCCTGGGGAATCTGAAGAAGATCGAGGGCCAGTTGTCTGACCCGACCTCCAAGAACTCGACACAACCGACCTACGTTGATCCAGAAACGCGTTCGATCAAGCCAGAGGTTCTGCTGCTGATCGGTATCTGCACACACCTGGGTTGCTCGCCGACCTTCCGCCCTGAAGTGGCACCCGCTGATCTGGGCAAAGACTGGGTAGGTGGTTATTTCTGCCCTTGCCACGGTTCCCATTACGATCTGGCTGGTCGCGTCTACAAGTCGCAACCTGCGCCTCTGAACCTGCCAGTTCCCCCGCATTCCTATGAGACCGATGAGATTATTGTCATTGGCGTCGATACGGAGAAAGCGTGATGAGCAAGTTCATGGATTGGGTTGATGCGCGCTTTCCCGCGACCAAAATGTGGGAAGACCATCTCAGCAAGTACTACGCCCCGAAGAACTTCAACTTCTTCTATTTCTTTGGTTCCCTCGCACTGCTCGTTCTGGTCAACCAGATCGTAACCGGTGTCTGGCTGACCATGAGCTACACCCCGTCGGCGGAAGAAGCATTTGCCTCCGTCGAATACATCATGCGCGACGTCGAGTACGGCTCGATCCTGCGTCTGCTGCACTCCACCGGCGCTTCGGCGTTCTTCATCGTGGTCTATCTGCATATGTTCCGTGGCTTGCTCTACGGTTCTTACCAGAAGCCGCGTGAGCTGGTGTGGGTCTTTGGCATGCTGATCTACCTGGCGCTGATGGCCGAAGCTTTCATGGGTTACCTGCTGCCTTGGGGTCAGATGTCCTACTGGGGTGCCCAGGTGATCATCTCGCTGTTCGGTGCGATCCCGGTCATCGGTAACGACCTGACCCAGTGGATCCGTGGTGACTATCTGATTTCCGGTATTACCCTGAACCGCTTCTTCGCCTTGCACGTTGTGGCCCTGCCGATCGTGATCCTCGGTCTCGTGGTGTTGCACGTTCTGGCGCTGCACGAAGTCGGCTCGAATAACCCGGACGGCGTGGACATCAAGAAACACAAAGACGAAAACGGCGTACCGCTGGACGGCATTGCTTTCCACCCGTACTACACCGTGAAAGATATCGTCGGCGTGGTGGTGTTCCTGTTCATCTTCTGCTCGATCGTGTTCTTTTTCCCGGAAATGGGCGGTTACTTCCTCGAGAAGCCGAACTTTGAAGTGGCCAACGCCTTCAAGACCCCAGAGCACATCGCTCCGGTCTGGTACTTCACACCGTTCTACGCAATCTTGAGGGCGATTCCGGACAAGCTCATGGGTGTTATCGCCATGGGTGCTTCGATTGCCATGCTGTTTGTCCTGCCGTGGCTCGATCGGAGTCCAGTCAAGTCCATGCGCTACAAGGGCTGGCTGAGCAAGATCTGGCTTTGGGTGTTCTGCATCTGTTTCGTGATCCTCGGCGTGCTGGGCGTATTGGCCCCAACCCCTGAGCGTACGCTGGTATCGCAGATTTGCACCTTCCTGTACTTCGCCTACTTCATTCTGATGCCGTTCTACACCAGGCTCGAGAAGACCAAACCGGTTCCGGAAAGGGTGACTGGCTGATGAAAAAGCTATTTGCTGTATTGATTCTTGCTGCCATGCCGATGTTGTCCTTTGCAGCCGAGCACGGTGGTCCCGAGCTGGAAAAAGTCGACATCGACGTTTCCGATAAAGCGGCCATGCAGGACGGCGCGCGTACGTTCGCCAACTATTGCATGGGCTGCCACAGTGCCAAGTTCCAGCGCTATGAGCGCGTTGCCGACGATCTGGGTATTCCTCATGATCTGATGCTGAAAAACCTGGTGTTCACGGGTGCCAAGATCGGCGACCACATGACCATCGGCATGCAGTCTGCAGACGCCAAGGCCTGGTTCGGTGCTGCACCGCCGGACCTGACCCTCGTTGCTCGCGTTCGTGGCACTGACTGGCTCTACGGTTACCTGCGTTCGTTCTATGAAGACCCGGCGCGTCCTTGGGGTGTGAACAACAAGGTTTTCCCGAATGTCGGTATGCCTAACGTGCTGGTCGGTCTGCAAGGTCGTCAGGTGGTCGGCTGCAAACAGGTTCAAATCGTCGAGGACGACAAGAAGCAGTATGATCCGCTGACCGGTACGCCACTGACTCATGAAGCGTGCGATCAGCTGACCATCGTGCCGAAGACCGGTGCTCTGAACGAAGAGCAGTTCAATGAGAAGGTCAAGAATCTGGTAACCTTCCTCGCTTACTCGGCTAACCCGGTTAAGCTGCAACATCAGCGCATCGGTACCTATGTATTGCTGTACCTGGCGTTCTTCTTCGTATTCGCATACTTGCTCAAGCGTGAATACTGGAAAGACGTACATTGATAAAGCTGTAAGCAATTGCTGTTAATCGCGCGCGCCCAGGGGCGTCTCTGAAGGTGTAACGAGTCTGGTGAGCCAGGCGTTACGGGAGGCGTCCTCTGGGCGCGCGCGTTTTTCCGCTTCCGATAATTTCTACAAGCGAGGAGGACCGCCATGGGCGTGACCAATCGGTTGGCCTGTTACTCCGACCCCGCCGACCACTATTCCCACCGAGTACGCATCGTACTTGCAGAGAAGGGTGTCAGCGCCGAGATCATTTACGTGGAAGCTGGTCGTCACCCGCCTAAACTGATCGAAGTGAACCCTTACGGCAGCTTGCCCACCCTGGTCGATCGTGACCTGGCGTTGTGGGAGTCGACCGTGGTGATGGAATATCTGGATGAGCGTTACCCGCACCCGCCTTTACTGCCGGTTTATCCTGTGGCGCGTGCAAATAGCCGTCTGCTGATTCATCGTATTCAGCGTGACTGGTGTGGCCTGGTGGATCTGATTCTGGATTCCCGGTCCAAGGAAGCAGCCCGCGTCGTGGCTCGTAAAGAGCTGCGCGAAAGCCTGACTGGCGTGTCGCCGTTGTTCGCCGACAAGCCGTTTTTCCTCAGCGAGGAACAAAGTCTGGTGGATTGCTGCCTATTGCCAATACTCTGGCGATTGCCGATTCTGGGTATTGAACTGCCGCGGCCTGCCAAGCCGTTGCTTGATTACATGGAGCGCTCTTTCGCGCGTGAGGCTTTCCAGGCGAGTCTGTCTGGTGTCGAACGCGATATGCGCTAAGGCTTAAGGAGCCGCTATGAACTCCAGTCGACCTTATCTGGTCCGCGCGCTCTACGAGTGGATTGTTGATAACGATTGCACCCCGCACATGCTGGTCAATTCCGAATATCCGTCGGTGCAGGTGCCTCAAGGTTTCGCCAGTGATGGACAAATTGTCCTGAACGTTTCGCCGGCAGCCGTGCGTCATTTGCACATGGACAACGAAGCGGTCAGCTTCGAAGGGCGCTTCGGTGGCGTGCCGCACACCCTGTTCGTGCCTATCGCTTCGATCCTGGGCATTTAC
Source organism: Pseudomonas sp. 10S4 (assembly GCF_034344865.1). Taxonomy (NCBI): domain Bacteria; kingdom Pseudomonadati; phylum Pseudomonadota; class Gammaproteobacteria; order Pseudomonadales; family Pseudomonadaceae; genus Pseudomonas; species Pseudomonas sp. 10S4. The sequence goes on along the minus strand of NZ_CP133774.1, from coordinate 588,681 downwards.
GCCCGGGAGAACGGCCAAGGCATGGTGTTTGATCTGGAGTCGCCTATGGAAGACGACGAAGAGATCGAGCCGGACGATGATGTTCCGCCACCCGACAACGAGCCGCCGCGTCCCAGCGGTCGACCAAGTTTGAAAGTGGTGAAGTAATAAAAAAGGCGATCCGAAAGGATCGCCTTTTTTATTCACCACTTTCAAACGGGTAGGAGCTGCCGAAGGCTGCGATCTTTTGACTTTGGCTTTTTAAGATCAAAAGATCGCAGCCTTCGGCAGTTCCTACAGGGCGAGGGCGATCTCAAGAGCGCCATCGCCGGCAAGCCATGCTCCTACAAGAGGGGCATCAGTCGATGTATTCGAACAGCTTCACAATCTTCTGCACGCCGGCAACGCTCTGAACCAGATTGGTGGCCTGGGCGGCTTCCTGCTTGGTCAGCAGGCCCAGCAGATAAACGATGCCGTTCTCGGTCACGACCTTGATGCGCGAACCCGGGATGCTGGCGTCGGCCAGCATCTGGGTCTTGATCTTGGTGGTCAGCCAGGTGTCGTTCTGGCGGGCGATGAATCCGGACGGCGGCAGGATCTGCAGCTCGTTATGGACTGTCTTCACACGCTGGACGGCGGCAGCAGCCTGTTCGGCCTTGGCCTTCAAGTCTGCACTAGGCGTTTGCCCGGCCAGCAGTACAACGCCGTTGAAGCTGGTGACGACGATGTGCGAATCGTTATCCAGCCCTGGATCGGCCTTGGCGACGTTAACGCCAACCTTGGTATCAATCAGGGAGTCGTCGATTTTGCTGCCGAAGGTGCGCGTGCCGCGGTCATCTTCAATCGGTGCTTCACGGCTGGCGTTAACCACCGAGGTGCAGCCGCTGATGCCGACGAGGCACAGGGTCAAGGCCAGAAGGCCTAGGCGATTAGGGGTCATTCTTCACTCCCGAACAGTTGGCTGTCGATCAAGTCGCAAAGGCAATGGATCGCCAGCAGGTGGACTTCCTGAATACGTGCGGTGACATTGGCCGGTACGCGAATCTCGACGTCCTCGGGCAATAGCAGCGACGCCATGCCGCCGCCATCACGACCGGTCAATGCTACGACAATCATTTCGCGATCATGTGCGGCCTGGATCGCTTGAATAATGTTCGCCGAGTTGCCGCTGGTGGAAATCGCCAGCAATACGTCACCCGGCTGGCCGAGGGCGCGGATCTGTTTGGAAAAGATTTCGTTGTAGCTGTAGTCGTTGGCGATCGAGGTGATCGTCGAGCTGTCGGTGGTCAGCGCGATGGCTGGCAGGCTCGGACGCTCGCGCTCGAAGCGGTTGAGCAGCTCCGACGAGAAGTGCTGGGCATCACCGGCAGAGCCGCCGTTGCCGCAGGAAAGCATTTTGCCCTCGTTGAGCAGGGCGTTGACCATCACTTGGCTGGCTTGCTCGATGTGCGGTGCAAGTACGTCCATCGCCTGTTGCTTGGTGTCGATACTGGCCTGAAAAAGCTGGCGAATTCGGGATTGCATGTCCATCTGTGTGACCTTAATTAGCGCGGCTACTCGGCACATGAATGTGCAGCCCGCAAAGCAAAGAGCAAAAGTGTTGGGTGAAGGTGTCCGGTTCGGGGTGCAAGCGATCAGCTGTCGAAGGCATTCTGCATCCAGTTCAACTGATCAAGGCTGCTTTCGATGGCAACCACGTCGAAACGGCAAGGGGAATTGGCCCAACGCGACTCGCGCTGAAGAAAATACTGCGCGGCGAAAATCAGTTTCTGCCGTTTGCGCCCATCGATGCTATCGAGTGCGCCACCCCATTGAGTGTTTTTTCTGTAGCGGACTTCAACGAATACTACTGTATCGCCATCAAGCATGACCAGATCAAGCTCGCCGCGTTTACACAACCAGTTCTGCGCCAGCAGGCGCAGACCGTGTTGTTGAAGATGCTCGAGCGCATGGCGCTCGGCATCTTTGCCGCTTTGCTGGCGTGACCTGTCAGGCATTAGCGCGGGGTGTCCGGCAGGCGTTGAATCTGACCATTAACGAACTGTGCCCACGGCAACTGGCGAACCACGCGTTGGTTCTGGGTCATGCCGAGGCTGCCCGATTGACCTTCGATGCGGCTGTCCGGCAAAGCCTTGAGTTGCCCCAGGCGCGGTGCCAGGCGATAGGCGTCAACACCCATTGCGTAAAGGCGACCGAGGCTGCCACCGGCCTGCGGCCATTGTGCAGTGACCTGTTTGCGCAGTGGATCGTTGGCATCCAGTAGCCACGGGGTTTCGCAGAAGCGCACACCGTTCATGTCGTTGTACTGGTTTACATCGCCGCTGGCACTGAACACGTGGGACGTCGCGTAAACCGGGACGTCACCGGCGTACTGGAAGTTCAGGGTTGGTTTGATCTGTTGCGCCTGTTGCGGGGTGGCCGCCAGGAAGATGAACTCGATGTCCTGACGACGGGAAGGCTGGGCGGCGACTTGCGAGCCAACGGTGCTCTGCAGGCTCTTGGCGCGACCTTCGCTCTGGCGCAACTGGAACATGTCAGCAATCTGCTGTGCCAGTTGTACCGGCTGGTCAACACGTTCGACGGCGACAATGCTGCCACCGTTCGCTTGCCAGTCCTGGCTGAATGCCTTCATTACGCGGTCGCCCCATTCGCCTTTTGGCACCATGATGGCAGCACGATGCAGGCCATCGGCGCGAGCGCGGCGGGACACTTCGCGAGCTTCGTCTTCAGCCGCAAGGCCAAACTGGAACAGCTGCGCCGGACCTTGCTCGCCTTCGCTATAGTTCAGCGCCAACGTGGTGATCGGTAGCTGAGGGTGAGCGCTGAGCTGTTTGACCAGCGGCTTCTCCAGCGGACCAACGACCAGTTGCACGCCGTCGGCCTGGGCCTTGCGATAGAACTCGTCCATCGAGGTCAGTTTCGAGCTGTCATAGAACACGATGGCTGGCGGCTTCTGCCCGGCTTGTTGTGCCTGGTAGTGAGCGGCCATGAAACCGTCGCGCAGTGCCTTGCCAACCGCCGCCAACTGGCCTTCTTGTGGCAGCAGCAGAGCAATTTTGCTCAGGGGCTGGCTCGCCAGCTCTTTGAGTTTAGTCAGCGGCAGCGGCAATTGAAGGGCGGCTGGGTGCTTGGGATTCTGTGCGCGCCAGTTGTCGATCGCCGCTTGCTGCTGCTCCAGTGTGCCGGCAGTTTTCACCGCCAGAGCCAGGCCCATCCAGCCACCGAGGTCGTCGGAGGTGGTCGGCTGCAATTGATCTGTGGGCAGCGAGGCGATCAGGATCCAGATCGCTTCGTGGTTTTTGCTGGCTGCTTCACCTTCGAGCATTGGCGCAATAAAGATGCGTTCCCGTGCAGCGGCCAGGGTCTGGCCATCGGCTTCAAGGGCGCGGGCGTGAACGGTGCCGGTGCGTACTTGTTGCTCGACAGGCAGTTCGCCCAAGCGTTGCAGGCTCGGATGGCTCAAGGCAGTCAGCGCCGCTTTGGGCTGATTGCGCACCATGGCCAGTTCAGCCGCCAGAGTGCTGGCGAAGACCTGTTGGCCAGGCTTGAGTTGTTCCATCGGCACCTGTTGCAGGATTTGCGCGGACTGGCCGGCATTGCCCTGACGGTAAGCCAGGTCTGCCGCGCTCAGGCGAAACAGTGCAGCTTGTTCCGGCGTTTTGCTTTGGGCAGCCTTTTCGAGCAATTGCTCGATACTGGCATCCGGGGTGCGTGGAAGTTCGCCAAGGCTGGAGGAGGGCGAGCTGGCGCAAGCCACCAGCAAGGCAGCGAGGCAGAGGGCAGAGAACAGCCGCAGGCAAGCGATCATGTAAGTGTTCCTGATACTCGATCAAATTAGCGTGGAATTGTACCCAAGCGCTGGCCGGGGCGCGATGTTACTGGCGTGAAACCGTCAATTTAGCTCGTGTAAATGTTGCAGTACTGCACAAAAGGCCGAAAAACCAAGGGTGGGTGGGGCGTATCGCGAAAGCTGCTACGCGCTACAATGGCGACTTTTACCGATCATGAGGTGTGCGCTTTGACTGCTCCAGGTGCTTTGAATTCCGCTGCTGGCTCGCTTTATGTGGTGGCGACGCCCATCGGCAACCTGGACGACATCAGTGCCCGTGCGCTGAAAATCCTGCGCGAGGTGGCGTTGATTGCCGCCGAAGACACGCGTCACTCCCAGCGTTTGATGCAGCACTTCGGCATTCCTACGCCGTTGGCCGCCTGCCATGAACACAACGAACGTGATGAAGGTAGCCGCTTTATCACACGCCTGCTGGCCGGCGACGATGTGGCATTGATCTCTGACGCCGGCACGCCGCTGATTTCCGATCCGGGTTATCACCTGGTGCGTCAGGCCCGTGCAGCGGGGATCAATGTGGTGCCAGTGCCCGGCGCTTGCGCGTTGATCGCCGCACTCTCGGCGGCGGGGCTGCCGTCGGATCGCTTCATTTTCGAAGGCTTCCTGCCGGCCAAGGCTGTGGGGCGTCGGGCGCGACTGGAGTTGGTCAAGGAAGAACCGCGCACGCTGATTTTCTACGAGGCTCCGCACCGCATCCTTGAATGCCTGCAAGACATGGAGCTGGTATTCGGCGGCGAGCGCCCGGCGTTGTTGGCGCGGGAAATCACTAAAACGTTCGAGACACTCAAGGGGTTGCCGCTCGCTGAGTTGCGTGAGTTTGTCGAGTCCGACAGCAATCAGCAGCGCGGGGAGTGCGTGGTGCTGGTGGCCGGCTGGTCGGCGCCGGAGACGGAAGACGCAGTCAGCAGCGAAGCCATGCGCATCCTCAACCTGTTGCTCGAAGAAATGCCGCTCAAGCGTGCCGCCGCCTTGGCCGCGCAAATTACCGGCGAGCGTAAGAATGTTCTGTATCAAGTCGCGCTGGATAAACAGAAGAGCGAGTAAAACCCGACGCGCAGGAGTGGCCAAAGGCTTTTAGCGCTTGTTCTTCGGCCGCTCTGCCGTTAACCTTTGCGGCGGAGAGTCGATTGGACAGTCGCTGCCCTCTATGAAAATTAGGGGGAGGAAAGTCCGGGCTCCATAGGGCGAAGTGCCAGGTAATGCCTGGGAGGCGTGAGCCTACGGAAAGTGCCACAGAAAATAACCGCCTAAGCGCTTCGGCGCCGGTAAGGGTGAAAAGGTGCGGTAAGAGCGCACCGCACGTCTGGCAACAGTTCGTGGCTAGGTAAACCCCACTTGGAGCAAGACCAAATAGGGTCCCAAGGCGTGGCCCGCGCTGGGACCGGGTAGGTTGCTAAAGATGTCCAGTGATGGCCATCGTAGACGAATGACTGTTCAAGACAGAACCCGGCTTACAGATCGACTCTCCACCTTTTTTCTCCCCTGCTTGAATCATTGAGCAGGGTGCTGGTAGTGGCAATTTCCCTCCTTACATAAACACCAGCAGACCCCCTCTCGTAATACCGAAAAAATCTTACTCTTAACAAATTACTTTAACTTTCGAATGCAGCTATCCGTGCTGATTCAAGTTATTGAGCGAAAACATACGCCAGATTCTCGTTCCCCCTCCTTTTACACTCCTAAATCTCCGTTCTGTAAGGGTTTTCCTTTAATCCGCGCCTTGACGGTGTGGTGGGCGCATTCCTATAGTGTGCGCAAGTGGCGGAAAGTGGCATGAAGTGGGTTTTTTGAGCTCAAAACGCTAAAAATTGGAGAAACGCTGACGTGTTTCGCGGAGCTAACGCTATCAGTCTCGATGCAAAGGGCCGTCTCGCTATGCCGAGCCGGTACCGTGACGAGCTGGTTTCGAGAAGTTCCGGGCAATTAATTGTCACCATCGATGCCGTTGATCCATGTTTGTGCGTTTACCCCTCGATGAGTGGGAAATTATTGAAACCAAACTGCGCGCACTGCCTTCGCTTCGCGAAGAGAACCGTCGCCTGCAACGTTTGCTGATTGGTAATGCCGTCGACCTCGAGCTCGATGGCAGTGGTCGTTTTCTGGTTCCGCCGCGTCTGCGCGAATATGCCAAGTTGGATAAGCGCGCAATGCTGGTGGGCCAACTGAACAAGTTCCAATTATGGGACGAGGATGCCTGGGATGCGGTTTCTGCCGCTGACCTGGCTGCTATTCAACAACCGGGCGCCATGCCTGATGAACTGCGTGATTTGATCCTGTGACTATTGATAGCGGCTTTAACCACATCACCGTACTGCTTGACGAAGCCGTGGAGGCTCTCGCCGTACGTCCTGATGGCTGCTATCTGGACGGTACGTTCGGACGCGGCGGACACAGCCGGTTGATCCTCAGCCAGCTCGGTCCCGATGGTCGGTTGCTTGGATTCGATAAAGATCCTCAAGCGATTGCCACCGGGCAAACGCTAGCGGCCGAAGACGGCCGCTTTGTCGTTGTGCAGCGCAGCTTTGCCGAGCTCGGTTCGGAAGTCGCCGAACGCGGTCTGGCCGGCAAGGTCAGCGGCATTCTGCTCGACCTGGGCGTCTCGTCGCCACAGCTCGACGACCCTGAGCGCGGCTTCAGTTTCCTCAACGATGGCCCGCTGGACATGCGCATGGACCCGTCCCGCGGGATCAGCGCTGCCGAATTCGTCAACACCGCGCCGGTGGAAGAAATCGCCCGGGTGTTCAAGGAATACGGCGAAGAACGTTTCTCCGGCCGCATGGCCCGTGCCGTGGCCGAGCGTCGCGACATCAAGCCGTTCGAGCGCACTGCTGACCTGGCCGAAGTCCTGAAAGTCGCGAACCCTGCATGGGAAAAGGGCAAGAACCCGGCCACCCGTGCGTTCCAGGGCCTGCGTATTCACGTCAACAACGAACTGGGTGATCTGGAAGCCGGCCTCGAAGCCGCACTGGAAAGCCTGGAAATTGGCGGTCGTCTGGTGGTCATCAGCTTCCACTCCCTGGAAGACCGCATTGTCAAACTGTTCATGCGCAAACTGGTGAAAGGCGAGTCCGACAACCTGCCGCGCAACCTGCCGGTCCGTCACGTCGCCTTCGAACCGAAAATCAAAGTCCATGGCAAAGCGCAGTCCGCCTCCGAGGCCGAACTCAAAGCCAACCCACGTTCTCGTAGCGCCATCATGCGCGTCGCGGAGAAGCTGCGGTGAGCAAGCTTTTCGCCAAGCCACTTCCCGGCGGAAGCTTTTTCATGCTGCTGTTGTTTATTGGCGTGATCGTGTCGGCCATCGGCGTGTCTTACAGCGCCCACTGGAACCGTCAGTTGTTGAACTCGCTGTACAACGAGTTGAGCGTGCGCGACAAGGCGCAGGCCGAGTGGGGCCGGTTGATTCTCGAGCAGAGCACCTGGACCGCCCACAGCCGCATCGAAGTCCTGGCCACCGAACAACTGAAGATGCGCATTCCCGGCGCTGCTGAAGTACGGATGGTGGCGCCATGATGAAACTTGAAGGTGCACTTTTCCCTTGGCGGTTCCGCGTGGTCATGGGGTTGCTCGGTGTCATGGTGGCTGCAATTTGCTGGCGCATCATCGACCTGCAAGTGGTCGACCGTGACTTCCTCAAGGGGCAGGGCGACGCGCGCAGCGTCCGTCACATTCCTATTCCCGCTCACCGTGGTCTGATCACCGACCGTAACGGCGAGCCTTTGGCCGTGAGTACGCCGGTCACCACCCTGTGGGCCAACGCCAAGGAAATGCAGCTGGCCAAAGAGAAGTGGCCAGCACTGGCCGCAGCGCTGGGCCAGGATCCGAAAGCCCTGACCGAACGTCTCGAAGCCCAGGCCAATAAAGAATTCATCTATCTGGTGCGCGGGTTGACGCCTGAGCAAGGCCAGTCGGTGCTCGACCTTAAAGTGCCAGGCGTCTACGGCATTGAAGAGTTCCGCCGTTTCTACCCGGCCGGTGAAGTCACCGCGCACATGGTCGGCTTTACCGACATTGACGATCACGGGCGCGAAGGCGTCGAGCTGGCCTACGACGAATGGCTGGCCGGGGTCGCCGGCAAGCGACAGGTCATCAAGGATCGGCGCGGCAGACTGATCAAAGATGTCCAGGTCACCAAAAACGCCAAGGCCGGCAAGCCCTTGGCGTTGTCCATTGACCTGCGTCTGCAATATCTGGCCAACCGCGAGCTGCGTAACGCGATCATCGAGAACGGCGCGAAGGCCGGCAGCCTGGTGATCATGGACGTGAAGACCGGCGAGATCCTAGCCATGGTCAACCAGCCGACCTACAACCCGAACAACCGTCGCAACCTGCAGCCGGCGATGATGCGTAACCGCGCGATGATCGACGTGTTCGAACCCGGTTCGACCATGAAAGCGATCTCCATGAGTGCCGCCCTGGAAACCGGGCGCTGGAAGCCGAGCGACACCGTCGAGGTGTACCCGGGCAGCTTGCAGATTGGTAAATACACCATCAAGGACGTATCGAAGACCGAAGGTCCGGTGCTCGACCTGACCGGCATCCTGATCAACTCCAGTAACGTTGGCATGAGTAAGGTCGCGTTCGATATCGGCGGCGAAACCATTTTCCGTCTGGCGCAAAAGTCGGCCTCGGCCAGGACACCGGCCTGGGCTTCCCGGGCGAGCGCGTCGGCAACCTGCCGAACTACCGCGAATGGCGCAAGGCTGAAACCGCCACTCTGTCCTACGGCTACGGTATTTCGGTGACGGCGATCCAGTTGGTCCACGCGTTCTCGGCGCTGGCCAACAACGGTCGTATCGCGCCGCTGACCCTGATCAAGACCGACAAGCCACCGCAGACCACCCAGGTGATCCCGGAAAACGTCGCCAAAACCATGCAAGGCATGCTGACCCAGGTGATCGAGGCCCCGCGCGGTGTATTCCGTGCCCAGGTGCCGGCGTACCACGTGGCCGGCAAGTCGGGTACCGCGCGTAAGACGTCCGTGGGCACCAAAGGCTACGCCGAGAATTCCTACCGCTCGCTGTTCGCCGGCTTCGGCCCGATGAGCGATCCGCGTTACGCCATCGTGGTGGTAATTGATGAGCCGTCCAAGGCCGGCTACTTCGGTGGTCTGGTATCGGCGCCGGTGTTCAGCCGAGTGATGTCCGGGACGCTGCGCCTGATGAACGTCACCCCGGATAACCTGCCACCGACCCAACAAGCCAACGCTGCACCGGTCGTTCCGCTGAAAGCCAATGGAGGGCGCGGCTGATGTCTCTGAGTCTGAACAAGATTTTCGCCCATGCCGGTCGTGATCTGTTGATCCGCGAACTGACCCTGGACAGCCGCAATGTACGGGCAGGTGATTTGTTCCTGGCTGTCCCTGGCGGCAAATTCGATGGTCGTGCGCACATTGCCGATGCGTTGCAGCGCGGTGCTGCTGCCGTGGCTTATGAAGTCGAAGGCGCCACCGTGCTGCCAATTACCGATGCGCCGCTGATTCCGGTCAAAGGCCTGGCGGCGCAGTTGTCGGACATTGCCGGGCGTTTTTATGGCGACCCGAGCCGCCATCTGAATCTGGTCGGTGTCACCGGCACCAACGGCAAAACCAGCGTGACACAATTGGTCGCGCAAGCCTTGGACTTGCTCGGTCAACACTGCGGCATCGTCGGCACCCTGGGCACCGGTTTCTATGGCGCGCTTGAAAGCGGCCTGCACACCACGCCGAACCCGATTGCCGTGCAAGCGACCCTTGCCGACCTGAAAAAGGCCGGTGCCAAAGCTGTGGCGATGGAAGTCTCTTCCCACGGTCTGGATCAGGGCCGCGTGACCGCATTGGCGTTCGATGTGGCAGTGATGACCAACCTGTCCCGCGATCACCTTGATTACCACGGCACCATGCAGGCCTACGGCGAAGCCAAGGCCAAGCTGTTTGCCTGGAACGATTTGAAATGCCGGGTGATCAACCTCGACGACGAGTTCGGCCGGCAACTGGCGGCGGACAAGCGCGAATCACGTTTGATCACCTATAGCCTGGAAGACACCAGCGCCTACCTTTATTGCCGTGAAGCGCAGTTTGATGACGAAGGGGTGCGCGCCACCTTGGTCACGCCGCAAGGCGAGCACCATTTGCGCAGCACCTTGCTCGGTCGTTTCAACCTGAGCAACGTCCTGGCAGCGGTCGGTGCCTTGCTCGGTCTGGACTACGCGCTGGACGAAATCCTCCAGGTCCTTCCAAAACTCGAAGGCCCTGCGGGTCGTATGCAGCGCTTGGGCGGCGGGACTCAGCCGCTGGTGGTGGTCGATTACGCCCACACCCCGGATGCGCTGGAAAAAGTCTTGCTGGCCCTGCGTCCACATGCCAGAGGCCGGTTGCTGTGCCTATTCGGTTGCGGCGGTGACCGCGATCGCGGCAAGCGTCCGCTGATGGCTGAAGTGGTAGAGCGTCTGGCCGATGGCGTGCTGGTCACCGACGACAACCCGCGCACCGAAGATCCATCCGTAATTTTCGACGACATCCGCGCCGGTTTCACCGCTGTGGAAAAAGTGACGTTCGTGGCGGGTCGTGGTCAGGCGATTGCCCAGTTGATCGCCAGCGCAACCGCTGATGATGTGATTGTCCTGGCCGGTAAAGGTCACGAGGACTATCAGGAAATCAACGGCGAACGCCATGCCTTTTCCGATCTGGTCGAGGCCGATCATGCCCTGACTGCGTGGGAGGTGGCACATGCTTAAAGCCTTGAAACTGAGCGAACTGACACGCGTGCTGAATGCTCGCCTGGTGTCCGGCGATGCCAGTTTCGACGGTGTCAGCATCGACAGCCGCGCGATTAAGCCAGGTCAGCTGTTTATTGCCCTGACCGGTCCGCGCTTCGATGGTCATGACTATCTGAACGACGTGGCTGCCAAAGGCGCCGTAGCAGCCTTGGTCGAGCGCGAAGTCGCCGACAGTTCGCTGCCGCAGCTACTTGTAAAAGACGCTCGCCAGGCCCTTGGCCAACTGGGCGCGCTGAACCGTGCGGCTTATAGCAACCCGGTCGCGGCTATCACTGGTTCCAGCGGCAAGACCACGGTCAAGGAAATGCTCGCGAGCATTCTGCGCACTCGCGGCCCTGTGCTGGCGACCCGTGGCAACCTGAACAATGACCTCGGCGTACCGCTGACCCTGCTCGAACTGGCGCCGGAACAACACCGCCGCCGTGATCGAACTCGGTGCGTCGCGCCTCGGCGAAATCGCTTACACCGTGGGCATGACCAAGCCTCACGTGGCCATCCTCAATAACGCCGGGACTGCCCACGTTGGCGAATTCGGCGGGCCGGAAAAAATCGTTGAAGCCAAAGGCGAGATTATTGAAGGGCTGGATGCCGATGGCGTCGCCGTTCTCAACCTCGACGACAAGGCATTCGGCATCTGGAAGACCCGCGCTGGCGCTCGAAAAGTGCTGACGTTCGCGCTGAACAACCCAAGCGCCGACTTCTACGCCAGCGAGCTGGATCGCGATGCTCGCGGTTGCCCGGCATTCAACCTGCACAGTCCTGAAGGTGTGGAACGGGTTCAACTGAACCTGCTCGGCACCCATAACGTCGCCAATGCCATGGCTGCCGCCGCCGCCGCACACGCCCTTGGCGTGTCGCTGTTCGGCATCGCCACGGGCCTTGGTGCAGTACAACCGGTCAAGGGTCGCACCGTTGCGCAACTGGCGACGAACGGAATGCGCGTAATAGATGACACTTACAACGCGAACCCCACCTCCATGTGCGCTGCCGTTGATATACTCGCCGGCTTTTCCGGACGCACCGTTCTGGTGCTCGGGGATATCGGCGAATTGGGCGACTGGGCGGAGCAGGGGCACCGCGACGTGGGCGAATATGCCCGTGGCAAGGTTTCTGCGCTTTACGCGGTCGGATCGATGATGGTTCATGCCGTGAACGCGTTTGGCCCGCAGGCCTTTCACTTCAGCAGCCAGGCTGAACTGATCGAAGCTCTGGGCGCCGAGCAAGATACAAACACCACTATTTTGATCAAGGGTTCGCGCAGCGCTGCGATGGAAAACATCGTCGCCGCTTTGTGCGGGTCCAGTCTGGAGAAACATTAATGCTGCTGCTGCTAGCGGAGTATCTGCAACAGTTCTACAAAGGCTTCGCGGTCTTTCAGTACCTGACCCTGCGCGGGATTCTCGGCGTGCTCACCGCGCTGGTGTTGTCGCTGTGCTACGGCCCGTGGATGATCCGCACCTTGCAGAACCGTCAGATCGGTCAATCCGTTCGCAACGATGGCCCGCAATCGCACCTGTCCAAATCGGGCACCCCGACCATGGGCGGCGCGCTGATTCTGTCGTCCATCGGCGTCAGCACCTTGCTCTGGGCTGACTTGAGCAACCGCTATGTCTGGACCGTGTTGCTGGTGACCCTGTTGTTCGGCGCCATTGGTTGGGTCGACGATTACCGCAAAGTCATCGAGAAGAACTCCCGTGGCTTGCCGAGCCGCTGGAAGTATCTCTGGCAGTCGGTGTTTGGTCTGGGCGCGGCGCTCTTCCTTTATATGACCGCGACCACGCCGGTAGAAACCACGCTGATCCTGCCGATGCTCAAGGACTACAGCATTCCGATGGGCGCAGGTTTCGTCATCCTGACCTACTTCGTGATTGTCGGTTCGAGCAACGCGGTCAACCTGACTGACGGCCTCGACGGTCTGGCGATCATGCCGACGGTGATGGTCGGCGGCGGGTTGGGGATCTTCTGCTACCTGTCCGGTAACGTGAAATTCGCTGAATACCTGCTGATCCCTTACGTCCCGGGAGCCGGTGAACTGATCGTGTTCTGTGGCGCGTTGATTGGTGCGGGCCTGGGGTTCCTCTGGTTCAACACCTATCCGGCCCAAGTCTTCATGGGCGACGTCGGCGCGCTGGCACTGGGCGCCGCGTTGGGCACCATCGCGGTGATCGTCCGTCAGGAAATCGTCCTGTTCATCATGGGCGGCGTGTTCGTGATGGAAACCCTGTCGGTGGTCATCCAGGTGGCCTCCTTCAAGATGACCGGTCGCCGTGTGTTCCGAATGGCACCCATACACCACCACTTTGAACTCAAGGGCTGGCCCGAGCCGCGCGTGATCGTCCGTTTCTGGATCATCACCGTAATTCTCGTGTTGATCGGCCTTGCCACCCTGAAGCTGAGGTAGAACGAGTGTCTCTGATCGCTTCTGACCACTTCCGCATCGTTGTCGGCCTCGGCAAGAGCGGCATGTCCCTGGTTCGCTTCCTGGCGAACCGGGGCGTGTCGTTTGCTGTGGCCGATACGCGGGAAAATCCACCGGAGCTAGACACGCTGCGTCGTGACTATCCGCACGTGGAAGTGCGTTGTGGCGAGCTGGACGTCGAGTTCCTGTGCCGTGCCGACGAGCTCTACGTGAGCCCCGGCCTGGCACTGGCGACCCCAGCCCTGCAAGCCGCTGCGGCCCGTGGCGTGAAGTTGTCCGGTGACATCGAGCTGTTCGCGCGTAACGCGAAGGTGCCGATTGTCGCCATCAGCGGTTCCAACGCGAAAAGCACCGTCACCACCCTGGTTGGCGAGATGGCCGTTGCGGCGGGCAAGCGTGTCGCGGTTGGCGGTAATCTCGGTACGCCGGCGCTGGATCTGCTCAGCGACGACGTCGAGTTGTACGTAATGGAGCTGTCGAGCTTCCAGCTCGAAACCACCGATCAACTTAACGCGGAAGTGGCGACTGTACTCAACGTCAGCGAAGACCACATGGACCGCTACAGCGGTCTGCCGGCCTATCACTTGGCCAAGCACCGGATCTTCCGCGGGGCCAAGCAGTTTGTGGTCAACCGTCAGGACGCCCTGAGCCGTCCGTTGATGGGCGAAGGTCAGCCATGCTGGACCTTCGGTTTGAGCAAACCTGATTTCAAGGCGTTTGGTATCCGGGAAGAGGACGGCGAGAAATACCTGGCCTTCGAATTCCAGAACCTGATGCCGGTGCGCGAATTGAAAGTTCGTGGCGCTCACAACCAGTCCAACGCCCTCGCGGCGCTGGCACTGGGGCACGCCGTTGGCCTGCCATTCGACGCGATGCTGTCGAGCCTGCGCACCTTTGCCGGGCTTGAGCATCGTTGCCAGTGGGTCCGCGACCTCAATGGCGTGAGCTATTACAACGATTCCAAAGCCACCAACGTTGGCGCCGCACTGGCTGCCATCGAAGGCTTAGGCGCGGACATCGAAGGCAAACTCGTGCTGATCGCCGGTGGCGATGGCAAGGGTGCCGAGTTCAAGGATTTGCGTGACCCGGTGGCGGCCAACTGCCGCGCCGTGGTGCTGATGGGCCGCGACTCCGACCTGATCGGCCAGGCCATCGGCGATGGCGTGCCGCTGATTCGCGTCAACTCGCTGCTTGAAGCCGTAGAGCAATGCCGCGCCCTCGCCGAACCGGGCGACTGCCGTGCTGTTGTCGCCGGCCTGCGCCAGTTTCGACATGTTCAAAAATTACGAAGACCGTGGTCACCAGTTCGTCCGCGCTGTGGAGGATCTGGCATGAGCCTGAGAAATATCATCAAGCCGTATCCGTCGCCGATCATTACCGGGCGCGGTATCGACCTTGATTTCCCGATGCTCGCTGGCTGCCTGGCATTGCTGGGCCTTGGCCTGATCATGATTGCCTCGGCATCCACCGAAGTGGCCGCAGCGCAGTCGGGCAGCGCGCTGTACTACATGATTCGTCACCTTATCTACATCGTGCTGGGCCTCGGTGCCTGCGTCATCACCATGATGATCCCGATTGCCACCTGGCAACGCCTGGGCTGGTTGATGCTGCTGGGCGCGTTCGGTTTGCTGATTATGGTGATCGTCCCCGGGATCGGCCGTGAAGTGAACGGTTCGATGCGCTGGATCGGTTTTAGCTTCTTCAACGTCCAGCCTTCCGAGATCGCCAAGGTGTTCGTGGTGATCTACCTCGCCGGTTACCTGGTACGTCGTCAGAAGGAAGTGCGCGAAAGCTGGATGGGCTTCTTCAAGCCATTCATCGTGCTGCTGCCGATGGCGGGCCTGTTGCTGATGGAGCCGGACTTCGGTGCCACCGTCGTAATGATGGGGGCAGCGGCGGCGATGCTGTTCCTCGGCGGGGTCGGGCTGTTCCGGTTTTCCTTGATGGTGGTGCTCGCTGTCGCGGCCGTGGTGCTGCTGATTCAAGTGCAGCCGTATCGAATGGCGCGTCTGACCAACTTTGCGGATCCGTGGGCCGATCAGTTCGGTGCCGGCTATCAGTTGTCTCAAGCACTGATCGCGTTCGGTCGCGGCGAATGGTTGGGCGTTGGCCTGGGCAACAGCGTGCAGAAACAGTTCTACCTGCCGGAAGCCCACACGGACTTCGTGTTCTCGGTCCTGGCCGAAGAACTGGGTGCCGTGGGTTCCTTGTGTACTGTCGCGCTGTTCGTCTTTGTCTGTATTCGTGGCATGTACATCGGTTTGTGGGCAGAGAAGGCCAAGCAGTTCTTCGCGGCGTACGTGGCCTACGGCCTGTCGTTCCTGTGGATTGGTCAGTTCCTGATCAACATCGGGGTGAACGTCGGCCTGCTGCCGACCAAGGGCCTGACCCTGCCGTTCCTCAGTTACGGCGGTAGTTCGTTGGTGATCTGCTGTGCCTGTCTCGGGTTGTTGCTGCGCATCGAGTGGGAGAGTCGAACCCACCTGGGCAGTGAAGAGATGGAGTTCCAGGAGAGTGACTTCGCCGAGGAGCCACCCCATGGGCGCTAACGTATTGATCATGGCGGGCGGCACCGGCGGGCACGTGTTCCCGGCGTTGGCCTGCGCTCGCGAGTTCCAGGCCCGCGGCTACACCGTGCATTGGCTGGGTACCCCGCGCGGCATCGAAAACGACCTGGTCCCGGCGGCCGGTCTGGAACTGCATCGTATCAATGCCAGCGGTCTGCGGGGCAAGGGCAAGCTGTCGCTGCTCAAGGCACCGTTCATGTTGCTCAAATCGATCTGGCAGGCGCGGGCGATCATTCGTCGGCTGCGGCCGGTGTGTGTGGTCGGTTTTGGTGGTTATGTGACTGGCCCTGGCGGTGTTGCCGCCAAATTGTCCGGCGTGCCGATCATCGTTCACGAGCAGAACGCCGTGGCAGGTACCGCCAATCGGTTGCTCATGCCGTTGGCCGCCCGAGTCTGTGAAGCGTTCCCCGACACCTTTACCCTGTCGGACAGCCGACGGACCACCGGTAATCCGGTGCGCACCGAGCTGTTCCTCGAAACACCGCGACCAGCCCTGGCCGGTCGCAAGGCGCGTTTGCTGATCCTGGGCGGAAGCCTGGGCGCAGAACCGTTGAACAAGTTGCTGCCTGAAGCCCTGTCGCAAGTCGCCGCCGACCTGCGCCCGGAAGTGTTTCATCAGGCCGGCAAAAACCACGATGAAGTGACTGCGCAGCGCTATCGCGAGGCTGGCGTCGAGGCGCAAGTGCAGCCTTTCATCAAAGACATGGCCCAAGCCTATGGCTGGGCCGACCTGGTGGTGTGCCGTGCAGGCGCATTGACCATCAGTGAACTGGCCGCCGCCGGTCTGCCCTCGATGCTGGTGCCTTTGCCCCACGCGATCGACGATCACCAGACCCGCAACGCCGAATATTTGGCTCGTGAAGGTGCTGCCTTCCTGATGCCGCAAAGAACGACTGGCGCCGCAGATCTTGCCGCACGCCTGACAGAGGTCCTGATGCAACCGCAACGACTCAATGACATGGCCAACGCGGCCCGCCGACTGGCGAAACCCGATGCAACCCGTAACGTCGTCGACACCTGCCTGGAGGTGGCCCATGGTTGAGAATCAGAAAGCCATGCCTCAACCGGAAATGCGCCGCATCCGTAAAATCCACTTCGTCGGTATCGGCGGCGTAGGCATGTGCGGCATCGCTGAAGTGTTGTTGAACCTGGGCTATGAAGTCTCAGGCTCCGACCTCAAAGCATCGCCGGTGACCGAGCGCCTGGAATCTTTCGGTGCTCACATCTACATCGGCCACCGTGCCGAGAACGCCGCGAGCGCCGATGTGCTGGTGACCTCCAGTGCCGTGAACACCTCCAACCCGGAAGTCGTCACTGCCCTGGAACGCCGGATTCCGGTGGTGCCGCGTGCCGAAATGCTTGCCGAGTTGATGCGTTATCGCCACGGCATCGCCGTCGCCGGTACCCACGGCAAAACCACCACCACCAGCCTGATCGCTTCGGTGTTCGCGGCCGGTGGCCTGGACCCGACGTTCGTCATCGGTGGCCGCCTGAATGCTGCGGGCACCAATGCCCAGCTCGGCACCAGCCGTTACCTGATCGCCGAAGCCGACGAAAGCGATGCGAGCTTCCTGCACTTGCAGCCGCTGGTGGCCGTGGTCACCAACATCGACGCCGACCACATGGCGACCTACGACGGTGACTTCAACAAACTGAAGAAAACCTTCGTCGAGTTCCTCCACAACCTGCCGTTCTACGGTTTGGCGGTGGTGTGCCTGGACGATCCGGTGGTGCGTGAAATCCTGCCGCTGGTCAAACGCCCGACAGTCACCTACGGCTTCGGCGATGACTGCGACGTGCGTGCAATCAATGTGCGCCAGCAAGGCATGCAGACCTTCTTCACCGTGCTGCGCCCTGAGCGCGAGCCGCTGGATGTCTCGGTGAACATGCCGGGCAACCACAACGTATTGAACGCTTTGGCGACCATCTGCATTGCCTCCGACGAAGGCGTCAGCGATGAAGCCATCGTCCAGGGCCTGTCCGGGTTCCAGGGGGTCGGCCGACGCTTCCAGGTCTACGGCGAACTGCCGGTAGACGGCGGCAACGTGATGCTGGTCGACGACTACGGTCACCACCCGACCGAAGTGGCCGCGGTGATCAAAGCCGTACGCGGTGGCTGGCCGGAGCGTCGTCTGGTGATGGTTTACCAGCCGCACCGTTACAGCCGCACGCGGGACCTGTACGACGACTTCGTCAATGTACTGGCCGACGCCAACGTCCTGTTGCTGATGGAAGTCTACCCGGCCGGTGAAGAACCGATCCCGGGCGCCGACAGCCGCAAGCTGTGCAACAGCATCCGCCAGCGCGGTCAACTGGACCCGATCTACATCGAGCGCGGTGTCGACCTGGCGCCGATCGTCAAGCCGCTGCTGCGTGCCGGCGACATCCTGCTGTGCCAGGGCGCCGGTGATATCGGTGGTCTCGCACCAAAACTGTTGAACAGTCCGTTGTTCGTCGGTGCCATTGCTGCGCCGGCTGTGGGGAAATTGAAATGACTGCTGCCTACGCCAACCTCGTCTCCACGATCGCGCCGAAAGACTTCGGCCGCGTCGCCGTGCTCTTCGGCGGCAAGAGTGCCGAGCGTGAGGTTTCCCTGAAGTCGGGTAACGCGGTTCTCGAAGCGCTGCAAAGCGCCGGTGTGGACGCGTTTGGCCTCGACGTCGGCGATGACCTGCTGCAGCGTCTGCTGAACGAAAAAATCGATCGCGCCTTCATCATCCTCCACGGTCGTGGCGGTGAAGACGGCAGCATGCAAGGCCTGCTCGAATGCCTGGGCATTCCTTACACCGGTAGCGGCATCCTGGCGTCGGCATTGGCGATGGACAAGCTGCGCACCAAACAGGTCTGGCACAGCCTCGGGATTCCGACGCCACGCCACGCCGTTCTTGGCTCCGAGGCCGATTGTATTTCGGCGGCCACGGAACTGGGCTTCCCTTTGATCGTCAAACCGGCCCATGAAGGTTCAAGTATCGGGATGGCCAAAGTGAGTTCCGCGTCCGAGTTGATCGACGCATGGAAAGCGGCCAGTACCTACGATTCGCAAGTGTTGGTCGAGCAATGGATTCAAGGTCCGGAGTTCACCATCGCCACCCTGCGTGACCAGGTGTTGCCAGTCATCGCCTTGGGCACCACGCACAGCTTCTACGACTACGACGCCAAATACGTGGCTAACGATACCCAGTATCGGATTCCGTGTGGCCTGGACAGCAACAAAGAAAAGGAACTCATGGACCTCACGGCGAAAGCCTGCGAGGCGCTGGGTATCGCCGGTTGGGGCAGGGCAGACGTGATGCAGGACGCCGACGGGCAGTTCTGGTTCCTGGAAGTCAACACCGCACCGGGCATGACCGATCACAGCTTGGTGCCGATGGCGGCCCGTGCTGCTGGTCTGGATTTCCAGCAACTGGTTCTGGCGATTTTGGCCGCCAGCGTTGCCGGCAACCACGAGCCGCGAGGTTAAGACCATGCAAGGCGCACAGCTGAGACATCAGCCCCCGCACCGCCCGGCCGCAAGCCGGTGCCGCGGGGTGCCAGCCGAATGGTGGCCAAAGAGCCGATGTCTGTGCGCCTGCCGAAAGCCAATTTTGGTTTTCTCAAAGCGTTGTTCTGGCCGGTGTTGTTGGTTGCACTGGGGTTTGGCACTTACGAAGGCGCGCAGCGTTTGCTGCCGTACGCCGACCGGCCGATCACCAAGATCAACGTGCAGGGCGATTTGAGTTACATCAGCCAGCAAGCCGTGCAGCAGCGGATCGCCCCGTACGTGGCGTCGAGCTTCTTCACCATCGACCTGGCGAGCATGCGTACCGAGCTGGAACAGATGCCATGGATTGCCCACGCCGAAGTGCGTCGGGTGTGGCCGGATCAGGTGGTCATCCGCCTCGAAGAACAATTGCCGGTGGCCCGTTGGGGCGACGAGGCGTTGCTGAACAACCAGGGCCAGGCGTTTACGCCCAAGGAGCTGGCGAACTACGAACACCTGCCACAGCTGTTCGGCCCACAACGGGCCCAGCAGCAAGTGATGCAGCAATACCAGGTGCTGAGCCAGATGCTCAGGCCATTGGGCTTCTCGATTGCACGCCTGGAGTTGCGTGACCGAGGCAGCTGGTTCCTGACTACGGGGGCCGGTAGCGCTGGCCCGGGGATCGAACTGCTGCTGGGACGCGGCGCTTTGGTAGAAAAGATGCGCCGCTTCATTGCCATCTACGACAAGACGCTTAAAGAACAGATTACGAACATTGCGCGCATCGATCTGCGCTACGCCAACGGCCTCGCTGTTGGCTGGCGGGAACCTGTAGCGCCGACGACAGCCAAACCCGCTGTCGCGAAGAATTAAGAAGAGGCAGGACCCATGGCAAACGTGCAAAGCGGCAAAATGATCGTCGGTCTCGATATCGGCACCTCCAAAGTGGTGGCGCTGGTCGGCGAGGTTTCGGACGACGGCACGCTGGAAATCGTCGGGATCGGCACTCATCCGTCCCGTGGCCTGAAGAAAGGCGTGGTGGTGAACATCGAGTCCACCGTGCAATCGATCCAGCGCGCCATCGAAGAAGCGCAGCTGATGGCCGGTTGCCGGATCCACTCGGCGTTCGTCGGCGTGGCCGGCAATCACATTCGCAGCCTGAACTCCCACGGCATCGTGGCGATTCGTGATCGCGAAGTCAGCGCTGCTGACCTTGAGCGTGTACTCGATGCTGCCCAGGCCGTGGCGATCCCGGCTGACCAGCGCGTGCTGCACACCCTGCCGCAGGATTACGTGATCGATAACCAGGAAGGCGTCCGTGAGCCGCTGGGCATGTCGGGCGTACGTCTGGAAGCCAAGGTTCACGTGGTGACCTGCGCCGTCAACGCCGCACAGAACATTGAAAAATGCGTGCGTCGCTGCGGTCTGGAAATCGACGACATCATTCTCGAGCAGCTTGCTTCCGCGTATTCGGTCCTGACCGACGACGAGAAAGAGCTGGGCGTGTGCCTGGTGGACATCGGCGGCGGTACCACCGACATCGCGATCTTCACCGAAGGCGCGATCCGTCACACCGCCGTGATCCCTATTGCGGGCGATCAGGTGACCAACGACATCGCCATGGCGCTGCGTACACCGACCCAATACGCCGAAGAAATCAAGATTCGTTACGCCTGCGCCCTGGCCAAACTGGCCGGTGCCGGTGAAACCATCAAGGTCCCAAGCGTTGGCGACCGTCCACCGCGCGAGCTGTCCCGCCAGGCCTTGGCCGAAGTGGTCGAGCCGCGTTACGACGAGCTGTTCACGCTGATCCAGGCTGAACTGCGCCGCAGCGGCTACGAAGACCTGATCCCGGCCGGCATCGTGCTAACCGGTGGTACGTCGAAGATGGAAGGCGCGGTCGAACTGGCCGAGGAAATCTTCCACATGCCGGTTCGCCTGGGCGTGCCGCACGGCGTGAAGGGGCTGGATGACGTGGTCCGCAACCCGATTTATTCCACTGGCGTTGGCCTGTTGATGTACGGCCTGCAAAAGCAGTCTGACGGGATTTCGTTCTCGGGCATCAGCAGCCGCGACAGCTACAGCAATGAAGAACCGAAAGCCGCCTTGCTCGATCGCATCAAGAGCTGGGTACAAGGCAATTTCTAAAGATTTACCGCAGCACCGCAACAAACGCAGTAGGCGAAAAAACTAGAGAATGTAAGGAGAGGGAACATGTTCGAACTCGTAGACAACATCCCCGCAAGCCCGGTTATTAAAGTTATCGGTGTTGGCGGAGGCGGCGGCAACGCTGTCAACCACATGGTCAAGAGCAACATTGAAGGCGTTGAATTTATCTGCGCCAACACTGATGCCCAGGCGCTGAAATCCATCGGCGCGCGGACCATCCTGCAACTCGGTACCGGTGTGACCAAAGGTCTGGGCGCCGGCGCCAACCCTGAAGTAGGTCGTCAGGCCGCTCTCGAAGATCGTGAGCGCATTGCCGAAGTCCTGCAGGGCACCAACATGGTGTTCATCACCACTGGCATGGGCGGCGGTACCGGTACCGGTGCTGCGCCAATCATTGCCGAAGTGGCCAAGGAAATGGGGATCCTCACCGTTGCGGTGGTGACTCGTCCTTTCCCGTTCGAAGGCCGCAAGCGTATGCAGATCGCCGACGAAGGTATCCGTCTGCTGTCTGAAAGCGTCGACTCGTTGATCACCATTCCCAACGAGAAGCTGCTGACCATCCTCGGTAAAGACGCAAGCCTGCTGTCGGCTTTCGCCAAGGCTGACGATGTACTGGCCGGTGCCGTTCGCGGTATCTCCGACATCATCAAGCGTCCGGGCATGATCAACGTCGACTTCGCTGACGTACGTACCGTGATGAGCGAAATGGGCATGGCGATGATGGGCACTGGCTGCGCCAGCGGTCCGAACCGTGCACGCGAGGCCACCGAAGCGGCCATTCGCAACCCGTTGCTCGAAGACGTGAACCTGCAAGGTGCACGCGGCATCCTGGTGAACATCACCGCCGGTCCTGACCTGTCCCTGGGTGAGTACTCCGACGTGGGTAGCATCATCGAAGCCTTCGCTTCCGAGCACGCGATGGTCAAGGTCGGTACCGTTATCGATCCAGACATGCGCGACGAGCTGCACGTGACTGTGGTTGCTACTGGTCTGGGCGCGAAAATCGAGAAGCCTGTGAAGATCATCGACAACACCATGCATACGTCCGTGGCATCGCAGCCGCAGCAACAAGCGCCTTCTCGTCAGGAAGCGCCTGCTGTGAACTACCGTGACCTGGACCGTCCGACCGTCATGCGCAACCAGGCTCAGGCCGGTGCTGCGACTGCCGCGAAGATGAATCCGCAAGACGATCTGGATTACCTGGACATCCCGGCTTTCCTGCGTCGTCAGGCTGATTGATGGAATGTATCAGGGCGATGAAGGTGATTGGTGTTCAGCAAAGGTCTGGTCTGCTATTATCGCCAGCCTTTGTTGATACCAGTTCGCAATTTGCGCTGAAGCGGCCCAAGCCATGATTAAACAACGCACACTGAAAAATATTATCCGTGCCACAGGTGTAGGCCTGCACTCCGGGGAGAAGGTATACCTGACCCTCAAGCCTGCACCTATCGACACCGGCATCGTGTTTGTTCGTGCCGATCTGGACCCTGTGGTGCAGATTCCTGCTCGCGCGGAAAACGTTGGCGAAACCACGATGTCGACCACGCTGGTCAACGGTGACGTCAAAGTGGATACGGTGGAGCACTTGCTCTCGGCCATGGCTGGCCTGGGCATCGATAACGCCTACGTCGAGCTCTCCGCGTCCGAAGTCCCAATCATGGATGGTAGCGCTGGACCTTTCGTATTCCTGATTCAATCGGCCGGCCTGGAAGAACAGGACGCTGCCAAGAAGTTCATCCGGATCCTGCGGGAAGTGACAGTGGAAGACGGCGACAAGCGCGCCACTTTCGTCCCTTTCGAAGGTTTCAAAGTGAGCTTCGAGATCGATTTCGATCACCCGGTTTTCCGTAACCGCACACAAAGTGCAAGCGTGGATTTTTCCAGTACTTCGTTCGTAAAAGAAGTCAGCCGCGCCCGTACCTTTGGTTTCATGAGTGATATCGAGTACCTGCGCAAGCACAACCTCGCACTCGGCGGCAGCGTTGAAAACGCTATTGTGGTCGACGCGGATGGTGTACTGAACGAAGACGGCCTTCGCTATGAAGACGAATTCGTGAAGCACAAGATCCTCGATGCAATTGGTGACCTCTACCTGCTGGGCAATAGCCTGATTGGTGAGTTCAAGGGCTTCAAGTCCGGACATGCATTGAACAACCAGCTGCTGCGCAAGTTGATTGAGCAGACAGATGCTTGGGAAGTCGTGACTTTCGAAGACGCCAGCACTGCACCGATCTCTTACATGCGTCCTGTTGCGGCCGTGTAAGCAAAAACCTCTCTAGTTTTTAAAGGCTGCCTTCGGGTGGCCTTTTTTTATACCCGCGATTTTTTGTGTTGTCTGCGCTGGCCCCTTCGCGAGCAAGCCCGTCGGCTCAGCGAAAAACTCAGCTAAGCCACCACCCGGTTACGTCCCGTTTCCTTGGCCTGATACAACGCCTTGTCCGCCGCAAACAACAACTGCTCCAGGCTGATCTCGCTCGCACTGGTCCAGGTACTAATCCCGATACTGACAGTCATCGGCGTCTTGGCATCCGCCACCAATGGCAGTTGCTCCACCGCCTCACGGATGTGTTCGGCGATCTGCTTCGCGCCCGCGCTGTCGGTTTCCGGCAGGATCACCGAAAACTCCTCACCGCCGTAACGGGCGACCACATCGCTTGGCCGTCGCACATTGGTGCTGATCACCCGGGCCAGCGAGCGCAGCGCATCGTCACCGCCCTGATGCCCATGCCGGTCGTTGAAGGCCTTGAAGTGGTCGGCATCGATCATCAACACCGACAGCGGTTTGCCGGAGCGTTGGGCGCGAAACCATTCATGGCGTAGGGCCTGATCCAGGGTTCGGCGGTTGGCCACTCCGGTCAAGGCATCGGTGGCCGCCAGTTGCGCCAGCTCTCGCTCGGCGTTGTGACGCAAGCGCAATTCGCGGCAGAGCAACCAGGTCAGCCACAACAGGCCGATACACAGCACGCTGGTGGCGCCGCTGATGACCATCGCTGTGCGTTCCCAAGTGCCGAACACTTCAGCACTGGAGAGGGCGACAATCACCGTTAACGGCAGATTGCCGACTCGGGAAAAGGTGTAGAGGCGCTTTCGGTGATCGATGCTCGACACGCTGTTGAAGCTGCCGCTGCCATCGCGCAGGATGCGCACGACGTTGGGGCGGCTGGCGAAGCTTTTGCCGATCGAGTCGCTTTGCAGGTAAGGCTTTTGCGCCAGCAGGATGCCGTCGTTGTTGATGATGTTCAGCGTGCTGTCGCTACCGATGTTCAGGCTGTTGAACAACTCGTCGAAGTACGTCAGGCGCATCGACGCCACCGCCACGCCCATGAACTCCCCGGTGGGCGAGGAAATGCGCCGACTGAAACTGATCCGCCATTGATCGCTGTCTGCGCAATCGCAGCGGGGCTTGAACGGACGGCTAATGAACATCCCGGTGTCGCGGTCCAAGACATGAGCGACGAAGTAGTCGCGGTCAGCAAAGTTGCCCGGTTTGGGGTCGGTCAATGAGGAGTCGGCCAGCACCTCGCCGTGCTTGTCGAGCAACAGGATGTCGCCCTTGAAGCGCGCCGCGGTGGAGCGATCGAACAGCACCAGTTGGCGGACCTGCGGCGGCATCTGTTTCAGGTCATCGCGTTGCGAAGCGGCAATCAGCCCTTGCAGCGTCAGGTCGTAGAGTTCGACTGTACGCAACACGTCGGCGTCGATCAACTGGGCAATGGTGGTCGCGCTGCGGGTCGCGTCCTGCTGGGCATTGGCGTGCTCGCGGATCAGCAGGAAGGTCACGATGCTCAGGATCGCGATGACCGTCAGGCAGCTGCCGAGAATCAGCAGGAGCTCAGGGCGTCCGGTCCTGCCTGGAATGTACGTGGTTCGGCTTGCTGTCATGGTTCTGATGTCTGCTGAAGGGACTTTATAAGCGTAGTTCCATAAACGTCGTTTCCCGAAGGACTCGCGCTCATCGCAGCAATCAGTCATTAAAATTCAGGTGTTACTGGGTAAAGGTATAAATGTCGGGCCAAAAAAAGGCCAGCAAAACATGCTGGCCTTTTGATTTTTTGCCGGGCTTATATATCCAGGCTTAGAAGACGTTGATCGGGTAATCGACGATCACACGGTATTCATCGGTGTCCTGATCGAGCGCGCCGTAGCCATTGCCACCGCGGTTGGTCGCCCATTGCAGGCGCACCGCCAGGTCCTTGGCCTTGCCGCCCTGAACCACGTATTTCAGATCGACGTCGCGCTCCCAATGCTTGGCGTGTTTGCCGTCGGCGCTGTACCACGAGGCGTAGCCCTTGCTGTCCGGATCGACCTTGGTCAAGTCCGTTTCACCCCGGGAGTAGGAAACCGCCGAGGTCAGGCCAGGCAAGCCGAGACCGACGAAATCGTAGGCGTACTTGAGTTTCCACGAGCGCTCGTTCGGGCCGTTGAAGTCCGAGTACTGCTGGGAGTTGTCCAGGTAGATGCTGTCGCCCTGGCTGATGTAGTCGAACGGCGTGTTGCCGTTGACCCGCTGATACGCGGCCGTAACGCTGTGATTGCCCACGCCGACGGTGAAATGCAGGCTGTAGGTGTTGTTGTCGATGTTGCCGAGCAGCGCATCACCGGTGTCTTGTGTGTGATAGAAGTGCAGGCCCGGGTTGAGGCTAACGAGGTCGTTCAACGCGTAGGTGTAATCCAGATCGTAGTAGTACTGGTTCCAGATGTCCTTGAGCTCGGAGGCGTACAGGCTGCTGGTCAGACCCGGCAAACCGCTCCAGGCCACGCCGGCCCAGTTCAGGTGCTGGCTCTCTTCACCGTCGGCGAGGGTGCCGTAAGAGGTGCTGATGCGCTTGTGGCCGCTCTGGTTGTAAGGCTTGGTGAAACTGGCCTGGCCACCTTCAATCAACCAGCCATCGAAGCTGTGATTGGTCAGGCTGACACCACGAAAGGTCTGCGGCAGCATGCGGCTTTCACCGCCGGCGATTACCGGGTTAGTGAGAAACAGGTCACCGGCCTTCAATTCGGTATCGAAGGCGCGCATTTTCAGCGTGCCGCCGGCGGTGGAGAACGAGCCCGGCGCTTTGCCGTTGCCAGCGCTCACCGGCAGGATGCTCGAATTGTCGGTGCCGCCACCGCCGTCGAGTTTCAGCCCGAGCATGGCGTGGGCGTCGAGGCCGAAACCGACGGTGCCTTCGGTGAAGCCGGATTCGAACTTGCCGAGAAAGCCCTGGCCCCACTCGATGTTGTCATCGGTGTGCTGGTGCCGGTTGCGGTTCATGTAGTAGTTGCGGGCGTTGAGGTTGAGGCTCGACCCTTCGACAAAACCTTCGCGGCTGGTGTCGTCGGCGGCCTGGGTATTGGCGGCCATCGTTGCAGCGATTGCAATGAACAACGGGCTGAGTTTCAGAGAAAAAGACACGTGCGATACAGCTCCTTTTGGGTCATTAACGTCAGTTCATGGATCGACGTTTTTTATTTCTTGTTTAGGGAGACGAAGCGGAACGTGTTTTCTGCACAATAAAAAAAGCCGCTGATAGCAGCGGCTTTGAAGACAACTTTTCAAAGGGAAGAGCCGATGAAAAGTGTCGAGGGAAACAGAGCAATACGGTGGATCAGCTGTCTTTCTCAACCGGTGGCTTGGTTGCAGAAGTGGACGCTTGAGGGGTTTGCGCAGCGTCTTGGGCTTTTGCGGTCATCTCGGCCTGAGACTGTTCGAACGCTTTTGCCCGTGCCGCGTTTTGGGCAACAAAGGCTGGCGACTCTTCAGCCATGGCGAGCGGGGACAGGAACAAAGCGGACAAAACGAAAGCGCTGGCAATACCCATAGTGTTGGACATCTTTAAAACCTTCTTGCTTGGCAAGTGCTGTTTGGTGCGCCAAGGTTAAGGTTCAAGGACGATGGGAAACAGAGCTGATTTCAGAAAGGACTGTTGCGCGCAAAGCAACAGTAGATGGTCCGCAGTGAACCTTGTGGCGAGGGGCTTGCCCCGTTCGGCTGCGCAGCAGTCGTAATCCCGGTTTTCGCGGTGTGTATGAAGGAACGCGGTTGGATGTTTTTGGGGCTGCTTCGCAACCCAACGGGGCAAGCCCCCTCACCACAGGGTATGGGGTCAGTCAGACAGGCAGGTGAATCCCGAACGTATTCATCCCATGCTCACTGCGCACAAAAACATCCCCGCCATGCATCAACGCAATCGCCTTGACGATCGCCAACCCCAGCCCATGGTTATTCCCACTGTTGCTGCGCGACGCATCCACCCGATAAAACCGCTCGAACAATCGCGACAAATGCTCACTGGCAATCGGTGAGCCCGGATTGGCCACACCAATACTCACCTGATGCTCTTCAACCACAATCCGCACCTCAATCACCTGGCCAGGCTCGGTGTGTTGCACCGCATTGCTCAGCAGGTTGATCAATGCTCGCCGCAGATGCGCGATCTCAATGCTCACCTGTGCATCACCGCTGACCCGAACCTGAACCTGAGCATCTTCAAGAATGAAATCCAGATACTCCAGGGTCGTGGCCACTTCATCAGCCAGGGACGTGGAAGTCAGTTTGGTTGCCTTGCTACCTTGATCGGCGCTGGCGAGGAACAGCATGTCATTGATGATCGAGCGCAGCCGTTCCAGTTCTTCAAGGTTCGATTGCAGCACCTCGAAATAGTGTTCGGCCGAACGTCCGCGGGTCAGCGCCACTTGCGTTTGGCCAATCAGGTTGGTCAGCGGCGAGCGCAGTTCGTGGGCGACGTCGGCGTTGAACGACTCAAGCCGCGAATAGGCCTGTTCGACTCGCTCCAATGTGGAGTTGAACGAACTGACAAACTGATCCAGCTCCGGCGGCAACGGCGACAACCGTAAACGCCCGGAGCGCAATGGCGGGGCCAGACGCTGGGCCTCCTGCGACAACTTGATCAACGGCTTGAGACCGATCCGCGCCACCCAATAACCAAGCGCCGAGGCCAGCAACACGCCGATAATCGCCAGGCTGATCAAGGCGAGCAGAAGATGATGCTGAGTCTGCAAAAACGTCTCGGTGTCGATGCCGATGATGAAACGCAGCGGCGGGCGCTGGTCCTTGGCCGGAAACTGACTGACCAGCACTTTCAGCGGGTAGGCATGTTCCGGTAATTGAAGGTCGCGCCGGCCCAGCGGCCCTTCGGCAAAGGCACGGATCTGCGGGGTGATGTTGCCGTACTCGTATTGCGAATCGCCGCTGATGATCCAGAAACTGATGCGCTTGTCTTCTTCGCCCAGCAGTTTGAGCTTGTTGTAGATCTTCACCCAGTGCTCGGGCGTGCCGAACCGTCCGACCGTAGACTCAAGCACGCTGTAGCGCGCATCCAGCTCGGCTTCGGGCAACAACCCCAAACCCTTGTCGACCTGCTGGTACAACGCCCAGCCGATCAACAGAAACACCAGCAGTGCCACCAGCGTAAACATGCCACTGAGGCGCAGGGCGATGGAGTTACTGGACACCGCGACTCTCCAGCACATAACCCATGCCACGAATGGTGTGCAGCAACTTCTCGTCGAAAGGCCCGTCGAGCTTGGCCCGCAAGCGTTTGATTGCGACTTCGACGACGTTCGCGTCGCTGTCGAAATTGATGTCCCAGACCATCTCGGCGATGGCGGTTTTCGAGAGGATTTCACCTTGGCGTCGGGCCAGCACGCTGAGCAGTGAAAACTCCTTGGCGGTCAGGTCCAGGCGAGCACCGGCGCGGGTGGCTTTACGGCTGATCAAATCTATCCACAGGTCGGCGATGCTCACTTGCACCGGTTCATGGCCGCCGCTGCGCCGGGTCAGCGCTTGCAGGCGTGCCACCAGTTCAAGGAAGGAAAACGGTTTGCCGAGGTAATCGTCGGCGCCGTCGCGCAGGCCTCTGATCCGGTCTTCGACCCGCTCGCGGGCGGTGAGCATGATCACCGGGGTTTGCTTGCGGGCGCGCAAGGCACGCAACACGCCGAAGCCGTCGAGACCCGGCAGCATCACGTCGAGGATGATCACCGCATAGTCGCTTTCCAGCGCCAGGTGCAGGCCCTCGACGCCGTCCCGGGCCAGGTCGACGGTGTAACCCTGTTCCGTCAGACCGCGGTGCAGATAATCCGCGGTTTTTTCTTCATCTTCGATAATCAGAACGCGCATGACCCCGCCTCAGTCTGTGGTCGCCATTGCCGGTAGCGGCAATGGTTTGGGCCGATGGAAAAGCCGCTCCAGCCACAAGTATATGACCGGAGTGGTAAACAGCGTCAGCGCCTGACTCACCAGCAAGCCGCCGACTACCGCAATACCCAATGGCTGGCGCAGTTCGGCGCCGGTGCCGTAGCCGAGCATCAGCGGCAAGGCGCCGAGCAGGGCGGCGAGGGTGGTCATGATGATGGGCCGGAACCGCGTGATACAGGCCTTGAAAATCGCCTCTTCCGGCGGCAAGCCACCCTTGCGCTGCGCTTCGAGGGCGAAGTCGATCATCAGGATGCCATTTTTCTTGACGATGCCGATCAGCAGCACCAGCCCGATCAGCGCCATGATCGAAAAGTCCTGGCCCCAGATCCACAACATGATCACCGCCCCGAGTCCGGCCGACGGCAGAGTCGAGATGATGGTCAGCGGATGGACGAAGCTCTCATAGAGCACGCCCAGAATGATGTACACCGCCACCAGCGCCGCCAGAATCAGCCACGGTTGGCTGGCCAGCGAACTCTGGAACGCCTGGGCTGCGCCCTGGAAGTTACCGCTGATGGCCGTCGGCATGCCGATGTCGGTTTTGGCCTGATTGAGCATGATCACCGCATCACCCAACGCGACGCCGGGCGCCAGGTTGAACGAGAGGTTGGCGGCCGGGAACATCCCGTCGTGGGCGATGGACAATGGGCCGATGGTCGGCGCATCGAATTTCGCCAGCGCCGACAACGGCACCATTTCCCCGCTCAACGGCGAGCGCAGGTAGAAGTAGTTCAGGCTTTCAGCCTTGCCGCGCTGCTTGGTGTCCAGTTCCAGGATCACGTTGTACTGGTTGATCTGGGTCTGGAACTCGTTGATCTGCCGCTGGCCGAAGGCATCGTACAACGCTTCGTCGACATCGCTGGCGGTCAGGCCGAAACGCGCGGCGGCGCTGCGGTCGATGCTGATGTGGGTGATGCTGCCGCCCAGTTGCAGGTCGTTGGAAATATCACGGAACGCCGGGTTGGTCCGCAGTTTTTCCGTCAGGCGCTGGGTCCAGGTACTCAGCACGCCACCGTCGTTGCTCTTGAGCACGTATTGATACTGGGCGCGGCTCGGACCGGAACTGAGGTTGATGTCCTGGCCGGCGCGAAGATAGAGCACTATGCCGGGGACTTTCATCAATTGCGGGCGAATCCGGTCGATGAACTGGCTGGCGCTCACATCGCGATCACCGCGTGGTTTCAGCGCAATCCAGAACCGGCCGTTGGCGATGGTCTGGTTGCTGCCCGACACCCCGACCGAGTGGGAAAACGCCTGCACGGCCGGGTCAGCCGCGACGATTTCCGCCATCGCCAAGTGCTTTTTCACCATGTCGCCGTAGGAAATATCAGCAGCCGCTTCGGTGGTGCCGAGGACGAAACCGGTGTCCTGAATCGGGAAGAAACCTTTGGGGATAAAGATGTAACCGGCAATCGCCAGGCCCAGCGACAGGCAGAACACACCGATCATCAACTTCTGGTGGGCGAGGGCGCGGCGCAGCAGTTTTTCATAGCCATCCAGCAAGCGTTCGCCGAAGGTCTTTTTACTGTGAGCGTGATGCACCGGTGCGCGCATATATAGCGCGGCCAGGGTCGGCGCCAGTGTCAGCGACACCACTACCGAAATCAGAATGGTCGAGGTCGCCGTCAGGGCAAACTCTTTAAACAGCCGCCCGACCACGCCGCCCATGAACAGCAGCGGAATAAACGCCGCCACCAGCGAGAAGCTGATCGAGACCACGGTGAAGCCAATCTCGCCGGCGCCTTTGATCGCCGCCTCGCGCATGCCGTCGCCGGCCTCCAAGTGACGGTGAATGTTTTCCACCACCACAATCGCATCGTCCACCACAAACCCCACGGCCACCACGATGGCCACCAGGGTCAGGTTATTCAGACTGAAGCCCATGATGTACATCAGGGCGAAACTGGCGGTCAGCGACACACCCAGTACGGCCGACACAATCATGGTCGCCGACCATTGGCGCAGGAACAGCGCCATCACCGCCACCACCAGCATGATCGCGATCAGCAGGGTGATTTCCACTTCATGCAACGATGCGCGAATGGTCTGGGTCCGGTCGATCAACACCTTGACCTGCACCGAGGCCGGCAGCATCGCTTCAAGGCCCGGCAGTGCAGCTTGGATACGATCGACCGTTTCGACAATGTTCGCCCCTGGTTGCCGGGAGATCACCAGGTTCACCCCCGGTTGATCGCCAGCCCACGCCTGAACGTAGGCATCTTCCGAACCGTTGACGACTTTGGCGACATCCTTGAGGTGAACCGGTGCACCGTCCTTGTAGGAAACGATGAGTTGGCTGTAATCCTCAGGGTGGAACAGCTGGTCGTTGGTGGACAGGGTCGAAATGCTCGACTCACCGTACAACGCACCTTTGGCCAGGTTAAGGCTGGTCTGCTGGATCGCCAGGCGAATATCGGCCAACGTCAGGCCGATGGCCGCGAGTTTGTCCGCCGAGGCCTGGACGCGGATCGCCGGACGTTGCTGACCGGTGATGTTGATTTGGCCTACGCCATCGATCTGACTGATCTGACGCGACAGCAGGGTTTCCACCAGGTCACTGAGTTCAGTGCCGGGCATTTGGGTCGAGCTGACGCTGAGGATCAGCACCGGGCTGTCGGCCGGGTTGACCTTCTTCCAGGTCGGCAGGGTCGGCATGTCCTTGGGCAGTTTGCCGGCGGCGGTGTTGATCGCGGCCTGGACTTCCTGGGCGGCGGTGTCGATGCTCTTATTGAGGGTGAATTGCAGGGTCAGCAGGCTCGAACCCAAGGCACTGCTCGACGTCATCTGGGTCATGCCGGGGATGGCGCTGAATTGCACTTCCAGCGGCGTAGCCACCGACGACGCCATGGTGTCGGGGCTGGCACCGGGCAGTTGCGCGGACACCTGAATGGTCGGGAATTCTGCTTCCGGCAACGGGGCGATAGGCAGCCGCGGGAAGGCAATGACGCCCAGCAACACCAGAGCAAAGGTCAACAGGATGGTGGCGACCGGGTGATCGATGCACCACGCGGAGGGGCCCTTCATTGTTTAGGCTCCGCTTGCACCACTTGCGGCGGCTCGGTCAGCACCTGCACGGTCGAGCCGGGCTTGAGCCGGGACTGGCCGTCGCTGACCAGCACATCGCCCGGTTTGACGCCGGTGATGATGTCCTGGCCGCTGCCCTGATAAACCATCTGCACCTGGACGATCTCGACCTTGTCGCCGTTGACCCGGTAAACGAAATGTTGATCGAGGCCGCGCTGTACGACGGTCGGCGGCACCACCAGCGCATCTTTATCCAGCGCTGTCTGAATTTTTACCGTCACCAACAGGCCGGGCCAGAGCTTCTGGCCGGCGTTGTCGAATTCAGCCTTGGCGCGGATGGTCCCGGTGTTGGCGCTGATCTGGTTGTCAATCAGCGTCAGGTGGCCTTCGCCCAGCAGGTTGCCGGTTTCGCCATCGGTGTCGGCGCCGATGTAGGCCTTCACCTGAGCGCGCTGCGGGTCGCTGATCAAACCTTGCAGGGTCGGCAGCATTTGCTGCGGCAGGGAAAACTCCACGGCAATCGGGTCGATCTGGGTCACCGTGAACAGCCCTTGGGCGTCAGCCATGCGCAGGAAGTTGCCTTCGTCCACCGTACGAATACCGACGCGACCGGTGACCGGGGAGCGAATCTGCGTGTAGGAAAGCTGCACCTGAGCCGCGTCGATGGACGCTTGATTGCCTTGGGCGGTGGCTTTGAGTTGGTTGACCAAGGCCTGTTGCTGGTCGTAGGTCTGCTTGGACACGCCGTCATCGACGCTCAGCAGTTTGTAACGCTTGAGGTTGACCAGCGCCACTTGCAGCTGCGCCTGGCTTTCACCCAGTTGGGCGCGGGCCTGGTCGAGGCTGGCGCGGATTGAGCGGTCGTCGATGGTCGCGAGCAAATCGCCGGCCTTGACCAGTTGACCTTCCTTGACCAGCAGCTTGGTGAGGATGCCGTCGATTTGCGGGCGCACCACAACGCTGTGCAAAGACAGCACCGAGCCGATGCCGCTGACGTAGCGCGGCACATCCTTCTCGGCAACCGCAACCACCCGCACCGGCACGGCGGTAGAGACGGCGAGTTTGGCCGTGGTCGGTTTGGTGGCGTACCACAAGCCCAGTGCTGCGACTGCAATCAGCAGGGTTGCGATCAAGGCGGGTTTTTTCTGAATTCGCATGCTTGTGGGGCGCCGGGCTAGAGGGACGGGAATATGGACAGATTTTATACCTCTCCTTATAGCCCTGTTACCCGGTCAGCAAAGTGACTGCTAACTGACGGCGCTGTCAGTTTGGGGGCGATGCCGGCATTCAGATAGACCGCGTTATCGTTCTTCGCGAGCAAGCCCGCTGCCACAGGGGACCGCATTCCAATGTGGGAGCGGGCTTGCTCGCGAAGGCGTCAGAACAAACAACACAAAACCCTCTGACCGACACTTGTCGATCATTCCCACACTCACGTGAGGAAATGCCGACAGGAATGCCCTCGGTGTTTATACGAGGGTCTGAACCGTAGAACTTTCCCACGACATTTTCAGGTTGTCCGTCGGACGCTGGCTCTCTAGTCTTTTGGCTGTCGCTGACCCATCAGCGATCGGGTGTGAGAAGCCCGAGAGTATGAATCTGGCGCCAGTACCACCATAATTGCCGCCAGCTTATCCGCTGCCAGTGATGTTCTATGGCGGCTGTGTGCGGGCAGACTTCGGTCTGGCCGGTTCTACTCCCGGTTTTCTCACCCTGCACATAGCTGCCACCACCTCGCCGTGTGAGAAACGGCAAGTGATGGCTCCAAACGAGTAGATATTACAAATGAATAAAATTGTCCCCGATCCACCCGTCAATACCTCAGAAGCCGAAGAATTACTCAAGGACCGCGAAGCCACCCAACGCGCCCTCGACTACTACCTCAATCCCGCCGACCCCAACGCCGCCAAGCCCCGTCGCCCCAGCACCATGTTCCAGATCGCCCCAAACGTCGACACCGAAAGCCTGCTGGCCCACGCCACCGAATCGTTGGCGTCAGCGAGCGTCATGATCAGCGACTTCGCTAACAACCTGAGCGGCCCGCAGCGCAACACCGCGTTGGGCATCCAGCAAATCATCATGCAGGCGGAATTGGCGGTGAGCCGAGCGTTGGATAACGTCGACCCGGCGTAGACCGCGTTATCGTTCATCGCGAGCAGGCTCGCTCCCACAAGGACACCGCCGTACCTGTGGGAGCGAGCCTGCTCGCGATGGCGTCAGCCCAATCAACACAAAACCCACAGACCGACTACTTGTCGCTTGAAACTCGCCGCTTGCACCTTGCCGGCCCCGACACAGGTATACTGCCGCCTTTCGCGGCCCACCCACCGGGCGCGACTCTTTGTGCACCACCCGGAGCTTTCATGACTTCCCCGACACAACCGCCGGTCGCCGACGCTTTGAGCGACGACCCGGCAGACCTGCCAGACAGCGTCGACTCCAGCGCAGACAGCGAAACCAAAGCCGCGATCCCGGCGTTCAAGTTTCCGTTCAAACCGGGCGAACTGGCTGCGGCCAAGAACGCCAACCAGCCGTGGTACAAGAACGGCGCCAAAAACGGCCACACCAAAACCCCAGGCGCAGCGCCACCGGGTACTCGCCGTTCGATGGGTAAACGTTGACCGTCAGCGCTTGTTAGAAAAAAGCCTTTCTAATATCGAGACTGTTCCCACAAGGATGAGCGATTCGTCCTCTGGGAAAGTCGGTGGTCACTCGTCGAAGATTCACTTCCGTGAATATTCGATGAAGGCCACCGAAATGCCTCTGCTAAAAATCCTCTCTGTATTGTCGCTGGCGGTCCTGACCACCGGTTGTGTGTCGTCTGCGGCCGATCCACAGATCCGCTTCGGGGTCGAAGCCCTGGTCCCGCCGTTCGAAAGCCGTAACGACAAAGGCGAACTGGTCGGGTTGAACATCGAACTGGGCAATGCGCTGTGTGCGGAACTCAAGTCCAGCTGTGTCTGGGTCGATCAGGATTACGCCACCAATATCGAAGCCCTTGAGGCCAAGCGTTTCGACGTGATCATGCCGATGACTGCCACGCCGGCGCGTCGTGAGCGGATCGACTTCACCGACAACCTTTACCCCTAAGCAGCCGTTTGGTGGCGCGTGAGGGTTCGGATCTGCGCCCGACGGCGGAGTCGCTCAAGGGCAAGCGCATCGGCGTGCTCGAGGGCACCAGTCGCGAGGCATTCGCCAAGGCCCGCTGGGCGACGGCAGGTGTGGAGGTTCGCAGTTTCAAATTCAACAATCAGTTGATTGCCAGCCTGCAGGCGGGGGAAATCGACGCCACTGTGCAAGACGCCATTGAAATCAGCCATGCACTGTTGAACCATCCCCATGGCCGCGATTTCTCCTTTGCCGGGCCGGCCCTCGATGACCCGATGCTGGGCAGTGGCGTGGCCATGGCTGTGCGCAAAAGTGACACCGCGCTACGCGACAACCTGAACGCCGCATTGGAGCGTCTGAAGCAGAACGGGCAGTACGCGTTGATTACTCAGCGCTACTTGCCACCCGTAGCCGTCAACGCTCCAATCTATTTTCCTAACGACGAAGGCCTGCCATTTTCCGATGCGGTGCAATTTGGCGAGACCATTTATCTGTCCGGTGTCCTTGGTCTTGGGGTTGACGGTGAACTGGTCAAGGGCGGTATCGGCCCACAGATGACCCAGACCATGGCGAACCTGCGTACCGCATTGCAACGCAGTGGTTCGTCCCTGGCCCATGTGTCCAAATGCACGGTCATCCTTGCCGACATCAAGGATTTCAGCGCGATGAATGAGGTGTACAAGCGCGCCTTCCCGGCGGATCGTTTGCCGGCTCGCACCACATTCGTCGCCAAGGCGTTGGTGCTGGACGCGCGGGTCGAGGTTGAATGCCTGGCGGTGGCTGCTCGCTGATTCACGTCAGGAGTGATGGCTAAATGCCGGGAGACTGAGCCAGATCAGTGTTTGTGGTTTCAGCGCGTTTAGAGTCAGCAGCCCTGCCGACTCTTCCCAATAAAACGAGCGCGCTATCCATGAAGATCAACCTCCTGGTAACGGGCCGCGCCGTGGAGTATCAGTCGGTTCGCACCAAGCCGAATGCCCGGCAGGTAGAGGCTGCGGAAAAAGCCTACGCGCAACTTCGTAGTGGTCGGAGTGGCTGGTCTGCCGCCATCGCGAGCAAGCTCGCTCCCACAGGGGATTTGTGCACGACACAGATCAAATGTGGGAGCGAGCTTGCTCGCGATGGGGCCATTACAGGCGCCACATGCCTGGGATCAGGCGGCCCGCAACGAGATAAACGCATAGTTAACCGGCGCCTCAGTCGTCACTTCACCCCCAGCCGCCAGCACTTGCCCGGCAATGTCCTCGCCGGAGACGTGAAACAGCCATTCACTGCTCGCAGCTTCCAACGGTTGCGCCACGACTTGATCAATGACCGAAGCAAAAGCCCCCATCTCCGGCAAATAAGCGGTAAACCCATCGCCCTTCAGCGCTGTCGTGCGAATCCCCAACAACCCGCAAATCGCATCCTTGGTCTGAACATCATCGCGATCCGCCTGGCGTGAGTTCTGGATCAGCGTCTTCAACTCCTGATCCACCAACTCGCCACCCACAATCAGGTCCGGCCCTTGTTCCCAGGACTCGGGCGGGCATTCCTTCACTGCCGGGTTCAGCGGGATGTGCGGATTGATTTCCATTGGGTAGATGCGGCACACCAGCGGCCGGCGCTCATAGATGCGGCAGAGATTCTCTTCGTCAAGATTCCGGCAGCGGCCGACGTTGTAGGCCGCGAAGGTGATCGCGACGTACGCCTCGGTTGCCCCGCTGCGAACCAGCACCGAACGACGTTCGGCGTGTTCTCGCTGCAAGAGAGGCAGGCCCAGGCCATTGCCCAGAAAGCCTTCCACCAACACGATCACCTGGCCGCCATCGTCAGCCCACATGCGGGCTTCCGTCAGGGTCAGGGGGACATGGTGGTCGTTGCAGCATTTGCCGCAACCTACGCAGGAAAACGTCGTGTTCATTGTTCGATCGATCGCCGGTAAGGTCATCAAATGGCGACAGAAAGCCATCGCCAAGGCGTGTCTCGAAGCAAGTTATGCGCCACTCACGGCTTCTTGGCGGTCGGGCGGATGGAGTCCCATTCGGTGACGTAGGCGGTTTTGGTTGCCTTGTTGTAGAGGCATAGCTCGGTGCCTTGTTGGCCCTTCATGTGCTTTTGCGGGTATTGGCCTTGCAACAGGAGCGCGGTGTAGCCAACCCGGTCGTCGAATTGCGCGGCGGTGCCGACGGGTTTGGCGTCCTTCAGGCCGCTGGCCTTGGTGCAAGTGGCGAGGACGGCTTTGTCGTAAGCGGCCCAGGCGTCGGGGCTGGCGGCGTGAGCTTGGGTGGTGAGGGCGGTGAGGGAGAGTAAGAGCAGGGTGGTGGTTTTCATTATTTGGGCGTCCTTGGGCGTGATTTGGCCAAGGTTGGAGTATGCCTGATGGTTGTGTGGTGTTTGTGCGGGCCTCTTCGCGAGCAAGCCCACTCCCACAGGGGGAATGCATTCCAATGTGGGAGCGGGCTTGCTCGCGAAAGCGGTGTTAGGCCGGAACGGGTTCCCGGCGAACCACCCGCATCCCGGCACTTTCATACAATCCCTGCGCCCGAAGGTTGTCTTCCAGCACCTTCAGATCAACAAACCCCTCGCGGCGTTGCTGAAACGTTTTGAAAGCATGTAGCAGCAAAGCACGACCCAGCCCAAGACCCTGAACCCGTGGATGCACCACCAGGCTCTTGATGTAGGCGCTGGTCCAGCACTGGCAAACGCCGACGATGCCCTCGGCGTCCAGCGCGATGAAGCACAGGCTCGGATCGTATTCAGGATCGGTTTCAAAACGCTGCTGCCAGACGTCCAGCGCCGGCACGCGACCGCCACCTTCGCGATAGCCAAGTTCCATCAGTTGATGCACGGCTTCAGCGAGTTCGGGGCGGTATTGGCGCAGTTCAATGCCGGTTGGCCAGGCGATGTCGGGCACAGCCTCAGCGAGGTTGCGCCGCATCAAGAAGCAAAAGTCCTCGGCCACACTCAGTGACCTTGCTCGGCGACAGCCTTGGCGGCTTCGATCAGGCACCTGGTCAGTTCTGGCGAGGAGAACTTGGTCAGTACCGCGTTGGCGCCGGCCAAGCGCGCTTTTTCGCTGTTCATCGCGCTGTCCAGCGAGGTGTGCAGCAGCACGTAGAGGTGCGAGAAGTCCGGGGTTTCGCGCAGGGTGCGGGTGAAGGCGTAGCCGTCCATCTCCGACATTTCGATGTCCGAGACGATCAGGTTGATCTGCTGGGCAGTGCCTTGCAGGTCCAACAGGCAATCGATGGCTTCCTTGGCGCTGCGGGCGGTGTGGCATTGCAGGCCGAGGTTGCGCAGGGTGTGCACCGATTGTTGCAACGCGACCTGGCTGTCATCGACCACCAGAATCCGCGCGTTACCGAGGACTTCAGCATCTTCCATACTCAGTTCGGTCGGCGCCGTTTCGATCTGCGCCGGGGCGATGCCGTGGATGACTTTTTCGATGTCCAGTACTTGCACCAGCACGCCGTCGACCGAGGTCACGCCGGTGATGTACGAACGCACGCCGCCAGAGCCGAAGGGCGGCGGGCGGATGTCGGTGGTCAGGCAGTGAACGATCTTGCTCACCGCTTGAACGTGCAGGCCCTGCTTGGAGCGGCTGACGTCGGTGACGATCAGGCAGCCGCCGTTCGGATCTTCCAGCGGCCGTTCGCCAATGGCGCGGCTCAGGTCGATCACCGACAACGACGCGCCGCGCAGGGTGGCGATGCCTTTGACGTGAGGGTGCGACTCCGGCAGCTTGGTCAGCGGCGGGCAGGGGATGATTTCACTGACTTTCAGCAGGTTGATCGCCATCAGCTTGCCGCTGCGCAAGGTAAACAGAAGAAGCGAAAGTGAATCTGCGCGGGCTTTGGTGGAGGACATAAAAACCTTCTTTGGAGAAAGGTGATGGGCGAGTGGAACGTCGCCAAAAGCTATTGATGCCGGGTTATCGACTTGATGGGGGCAGGCTTTAGGCTAAATAGCCATTCCCGGCCCAGTGGTGAACCCCTGTGGCGAGGGAGCTTGCTCCCGCTCGGCTGCGCAGCAGTCGCAAAACCTGCAAATGCGGATTGCCTGATACAACGCGTCGCCTGATTTGGGAGCGCTTCGCACTCCAGCGGGAGCAAGCTCCCTCGCCACACAGATTACTGTTTTCTTCTTGGGCGACTATTTCATTCCCAATCTTTTGGCCATCCGCCCAAGGTTCGCCCGATCCAAGCCTAGCTCACGGGCCGCACTCGCCCAATTGTTATGGTGGCGTTCCAGACAGGCGTTGATCAGTTGACGCTGATACTCCTCGGTCGCCGCCCGCAAGTCACCCGCGACCAAAGCCACAGGGCTGACGGCCGGTTGCTCGGCTGGCACCTCAACGCTGCCATGGGGCAAGTCCAGGTCCGCCGCGCTCAAACTGAGAATCTTCGGCCGTTCCTTGCAGTTGCCCAGCGCCTTCAAGGCACTGCGGCCAATCAAGTGCTCCAGTTCCCGCACGTTCCCCGGCCACTGATACGCAAGCAGCGCCGCTTGGGCATCGCTGCTCAGGCGCAGGCTGTTGAGGCCCATGCGCGAGCGGTTCTGTTCGAGGAAGAAGCCACTGAGCAGCAACACATCGCGCCCGCGATCCCGCAGCGCCGGCACCAGTAGCGGATACACGCTGAGGCGATGATAGAAGTCGGCGCGGTAGCGGCCGCTGCGTACTTCTTCGGCGAGGTCGCGGTTGGTCGCCGCGATCAGCCGCACGTCGACCTGATGCTCTTTATCCGAGCCCAATCGTTGCAGTTGACCGCTTTGCAGCACCCGCAGCAGCTTGGCCTGCACGGTCAGGGACAGTTCACCCACTTCATCGAGGAACAACGTGCCGCCATTGGCCAGTTCGAACTTGCCGCGCCGGTCGTTCATCGCCCCGGTGAACGCGCCGCGCACATGACCGAACAGCTCGCTCTCGACCAAGGTGTCCGGCAGGGCGGCGCAGTTGAGGCTGATGATCGGTTTGTCGGCGCGTGGCGAAGCGGCGTGAATTGCCTGGGCTACCAGCTCTTTGCCGACCCCGGTTTCCCCAGTGATCAGCACGGTCAGGTCGCTGCCGCCCACCAGGTTGATTTCTTCCACCAGGCGTTTGTGAGCCTTGCTCTGGCCGATCATCTCGCGGTTCTGCTGGCCGCTGGCCTGACGGTAGATCTCGGCGCGCTGATGTTCGTCTTCGACGCGAGTGGCCAGCCGTTCGATGCGCTCGGCGGCGTTGACGGTCGCGGCGGCGAGGCTGGCGAAGGCTTCCAGGGCGTCCAGTTCGATCGGCTCGAAGCGCTCCGGGTCTAGCGCATCGAGGGTCAACAGGCCCCACGGGCGCTCATCGATAAACAGCGGGCAGCCCATGCAATCATGGACTTCCAGATGCTCGTCGAGGCCATCGACCAAACCGTCGTAAGGGTCGGGCAGGTCGCTGTCGGCGGCGAAGCGGGTCGGCCCGGGGCTGCTGAGCAGCGCCTCGAAACGCGGGTGTTCGCTGATTTTGAAGCGCCGGCCCAAGGTATCGGTGCTCAAGCCGTCCACGGCCAGCGGCACCAGCCATTCGCCGTCGAGACGCAGCAGGGCAGCGGCATCGCAGGGCAGCAGGGCGCGCATGGCTTCGAGCAGGCGCCGATAGCGCTCGCCTTCAGGCAATTCGCGGGACAGGTCGGAGACCAGCGGGAGCAGGGCAGTGAGCAGGGATTTTGCAGTCATAGTGACTCCATGTAGTCGATATGACTATAAAGCACTGCGTGTCGATATGACTATGGCGAATACAAGTTATTGATTTATAAAGTTTTAATTCTTGGCATGGAAACTGATAAGTAAAGGGTATTCACATAAAGCTCAGGAGTCGCCCTTATGCTTAGCGTTCAAGACCGTGCCATCGTCAAATCCACCGTGCCGCTGCTGGAAAGCGGTGGTGAAGCGCTGATCACTCACTTCTACCGCATGATGCTCTCCGAATACCCGGAAGTCCGCCCACTGTTTAACCAGGCCCACCAGGCCAGCGGTGACCAGCCTCGTGCGTTGGCCAACGGCGTGCTGATGTACGCGCGGCACATCGATCAGCTCGACCAGTTGGGTGACTTGGTGGCGAAGATCATCAACAAACACGTGGCCCTGCAAATTCTTCCGGAGCATTACCCGATTGTCGGCGCGTGCCTGCTGCGCGCGATTGCCGAAGTGCTGGGTGATGAAATCGCCACCCCTGAAGTCATCGCGGCGTGGGGTGCTGCCTACAACCAATTGGCCGACATTCTGATCGGTGCCGAAACCAGCATCTACGACCAGAAGGAACAGGCGCCGGGCGGCTGGCGCGGGGCGCGGGAGTTCATCGTCGCGGCCAAGGTCGAGGAAAGCGCGGAAATCATCTCGTTCTACTTCGAGCCCGCCGACAAAGGCCCGATCCTCGCCGCCGAGCCGGGTCAGTACATCGGCATGAAGCTGATCCTCGATGGCGAAGAGATTCGCCGTAATTACTCGTTGTCCTCCCTGTCGGACAACGGCCAGTACCGCATCAGCGTCAAACGCGAAGCTGGCGGCCGCGCCTCCAATCATTTGCATGATCAACTGCATGTGGGCGCGAGCATTCAGCTGTTCCCGCCCTCGGGCGAGTTCACCCTGACCGCCAGCGACAAACCACTGGTGCTGATCAGCGGCGGCGTCGGCATCACTCCGACGTTGGCGATGCTTGAAGCGGCGCTGGCGACCGAGCGGCCGGTGCACTTTATTCACTGTGCGCGTAATGGAAGTGTTCATGCGTTCCGTGACTGGATCGATGGTTTGGCGGCGCGTCATCCGCAGCTCAAGCGCTTCTATTGCTACGCCGAAGACGATGGCGTGAGCCCGGTGGCGGACAAGGTCGGGCTGTTGAGTCAGGAGCAGTTGGGGGCGTGGTTGCCGCAGCAGCGGGATCTGGATGCTTACTTCTTGGGGCCGAAAGGCTTTATGGCGGTGATCAAGCGTCATTTGAAAGCGCTGGGTGTGCCGGAGAAGCAGAGTCGTTATGAATTCTTTGGGCCGGCTTCTGCTTTGGAGTAACAGTCGGAGACCGAGTCGCTTGCTCGCGAATGGCCACACCTCGGTCTAAATTCTGGAAAACGCTCAAAAGTTAATCCCTTCTTAACCGGTCTATCGTCTATTCCCC
This sequence comes from Pseudomonas sp. 10S4, assembly GCF_034344865.1. Lineage (NCBI taxonomy): Bacteria > Pseudomonadati > Pseudomonadota > Gammaproteobacteria > Pseudomonadales > Pseudomonadaceae > Pseudomonas > Pseudomonas sp. 10S4. The sequence goes on along the minus strand of NZ_CP133774.1, from coordinate 546,032 downwards.
GACATCTACCGGCGCGCACCTGGCTCTCAACAGTCACGGTCTGCGTGTAGACTTCCGGCAATCGATATTTAGAAGGGAAACGCGATGAGTGACGAAACGATGCGATTGGGCCGTGAACGGCGTTATCTGGTGTTGCTGGGCATCATCTGCCTGGCATTGATCGGCGGCGCGCTGTACATGCAGGTGGTTCTGGAAGAGGCGCCGTGCCCGCTGTGCATCCTGCAGCGCTACGCGTTGTTGCTGATCGCGATTTTCGCTTTTATTGGCGCCGCCATGCGCACTCGTCGCAGTCTCACGGTGTTCGAGGTGCTGGTGGTGATCGCCGCGCTCGGTGGCGTTGCGGCGGCCGGGCATCATGTTTATACGCAGTTCTATCCGGCGGTCAGCTGTGGCGTCGATGTGCTGCAACCGATTGTCGACGGCTTGCCGCTGGCGAAGATCTTCCCGCTGGGCTTCCAGGTCGACGGCTTCTGCGACACGCCGTACCCGCCGATCCTGGGCCTGTCCCTGGCGCAGTGGGCGCTGGTGTCGTTTGTGCTGGTGGTGGTGCTGGTGCCGTTGCTGGTCTCGCGTAACCGCAAGGCGCTGCGCTAACCCGTCGCGCTAAACAAAAAACGCCCCGGTCCTCGTAATGAGGGCCGGGGCGTTTTGCATTTCAGAGCTCAGGTAAACAGATTGTGATGTGTGGCAGCGAAGGGGGTGCGACATGTGCGACATGTTGTCACAGCTTGAGTGTCGCAAGGCATTTCAAAAGGCGGAGTTCGTGCATAGCTACGCAATGAAATGACCGGTTCGGAGCCTCCACTCATTCAAACCCCATTGTGCTTAAACAGGCAGTTTTAACAGGGGCCGACGAAGCCTCAGAACCCTGCCAAATCGGGGGTTAGAAGGGTCGAAGGAAGGCAAAGCGCCATGAAGGCTGTCTGAACTGTGGGTGGTAGCCCCACAAAATTTGGTGTTTTTGTTGAGAATTTATTTCGATACCATGCTGAACTTTTGCAAAATCCGTTAATGATTGTTGCTGGAACGGATAAAAATTATTTCGAGATGAGACATGGTTTATACAGCGCGACGTATCTACAATCGCCCGCACTGAATTCCCGGCACTGCTCTCGACTGAGCGGAATAGGGCGTCGAGAAGCTTAACGGCTTCATGCGACCTCCTGGTGTTGGTGCCTTTCCGACTATCCGCACCAAATGGAATTGGTCTGTAACAAGGCCTTTGACCACGAATTCGAATAAGAACTCACCGCTAGCCCAGGTTTTGTCGAACAGCGTCTGACGCGCGACGGGCAGCCCTTATTCAATCAAAGAAAATGCCAACCCTTGGCAGGGTGAAGTGTTGGCGATCAAAACCCAACTGCATTGCGCAAGCTGCTTTAGAGGTCGTGAGATGAGTAAAAACAGGTACCCCAGACTACTAGGCTTATTGCCGCTGATCGGCACGTTGTTGCTGTCAGGCTGCAACATGACCTTGCTCGACCCCAAGGGCCAGGTGGGCCTGGATGAGCGAAACCTGATCATCACCGCAACGCTGCTGATGCTGTTGGTCGTTGTGCCGGTCATCGTCATGACGTTCCTGTTCGCCTGGAAATACCGCGCTTCCAACCAGGACGCGGTGTACGCGCCTAAATGGTCGCACTCCACCAAGATCGAAATCGCGGTGTGGGCTGTTCCGGTCCTGATCATCATTGCCCTGGGTTACGTGACCTATAAGTCGACCCACGCACTGGACCCTTACAAGCCGCTGGAATCCGACGTCAAGCCGATCACCATTGAAGTGGTCTCCATGGACTGGAAGTGGCTGTTCATCTACCCGGAACAAGGCATCGCCACCGTTAACAAACTGGTGTTCCCGGCCAACACGCCAGTCAATTTCAAAATCACCTCCGACACCGTGATGAACTCGTTCTTCATCCCGGGCCTGGGCGGCCAGATCTACGCGATGGCGGGCATGCAGACCAAGCTGCACCTGATTTCCAACCAGAACGCTGAATACGACGGTATCTCCGCCAACTACAGCGGCGCGGGTTTCACCGGCATGAAGTTCAAAGCTATCGCCACTTCCCAGGCGGATTTCGATGCGTGGGTCAGTGATGTCAAGAAGGCACCTAAACAGCTGGAAAAAGCTGAATACGAAGCCCTTTCCAAACCAAGCCAGAACAACCCAGTCGAGCTCTACGCCTCGTTCACGCCAAACCTGTTCCAGATCATCCTCGACAAGTACGAAGGCATGAAACCGGGCAAGCCAATGGAACACGAAGGTAAAGAGCACGAAATGGCCACCATGGAAGGGATGGACATGAGTTCGCATTCAGCTGCCGGGGCAGAGGAGTAAACGATGTTTGGTAAATTAAGTTGGGAAGCGATCCCGTTCCACGAGCCGATTGTGATGATTACCATCGCCATGATCGCGCTCGGGGTCTGGCGGTATTTGCTGCAATCACCTACTTCAAGAAGTGGACCTACTTGTGGACCGAATGGCTAACGTCGGTCGACCACAAGAAAATCGGCGTGATGTACATCATCGTTGCCATGGTCATGCTGCTGCGCGGCTTTGCCGACGCCATCATGATGCGTACCCAGTTGGCCATGGCCACCGAGGGTTCGCCTGGCTACCTGCCGCCTGAACACTATGACCAGATCTTCACCGCTCACGGTGTGATCATGATCATCTTCATGGCGATGCCATTCTTCACCGGCCTGATGAACCTTGCAGTGCCGCTGCAGATCGGCGCGCGTGACGTTGCCTACCCGTTCCTGAACTCCCTGAGCTTCTGGCTGCTGGTCTCCGGCGTCGTGCTGGTGAACGTGTCCCTGGGTGTCGGCGAATTCGCCCGTACCGGTTGGGTTGCGTATCCACCGCTGTCGGAACTGGGCTACAGCCCGGGCGTGGGTGTGGACTACTACATCTGGGCATTACAACTGTCCGGGCTAGGTACGACACTGACGGGGGTCAACTTCCTGGCCACCGTGCTGAAAATGCGTACCCCAGGCATGAAGATGATGGACATGCCTATCTTCACCTGGACCTGCACCTGGGCTAACGTCCTGATCGTGGCTTCGTTCCCGATCCTGACCGCTACCCTGGCACTGCTGACCCTTGACCGTTACATGGATTTCCACATTTTCACCAATGAACTTGGTGGCAATCCAATGATGTACGTGAACATGTTCTGGGCCTGGGGTCACCCCGAGGTTTACATCCTGATTCTGCCGGCGTTCGGGGTCTTCTCCGAAGTCATCTCGACCTTCTCCGGCAAGCGTCTGTTCGGCCATCACTCGATGATCTACGCGTCTGGCGCGATCTCGATCCTGGGCTTCATGGTTTGGCTGCACCACTTCTTCACCATGGGGTCGGGTGCCAGCGTTAACGCCTTCTTCGGTCTGGCGACGATGCTGATCTCGATTCCGACGGGGGTGAAGCTATTCAACTGGCTGTTCACCATCTATCGCGGTCGTCTGCAGTTCACCAGCCAGGTTCTCTGGACCCTGGGCTTCATGGTGACCTTCGCCATCGGCGGCATGACCGGCGTACTGCTGGCCATCCCGGGTGCTGACTTCGTCCTGCACAACAGCCTGTTCGTGATCGCTCACTTCCACAACGTGATCATCGGCGGCGCCGTGTTCGGCTACATCGCTGGTTTCGCCTTCTTCTTCCCTAAAGCGTTCGGCTTCAAGCTGCACGAAGGTTGGGGCAAGGCAGCGTTCTGGTTCTGGATCTCGGGCTTCTTCGTCGCGTTCATGCCGCTCTATGCACTGGGCTTCATGGGCATGACCCGTCGTCTGAACGCCACCACCAACCCTGAGTGGGTGCCTTACCTGCACGTTGCATTGTTCGGCGCGTTCATGATCGCTGTCGGCATTGCCTGCCAGTTGATCCAGCTGTACGTCAGTGTGCGTGACCGCAAGAAGCCAGAGAACATGTGCGAACACGGCGATCCGTGGAATGCCCACACGCTGGAATGGTCGACCTCGTCGCCACCGCCGTTCTACAACTTCGCCGTACTGCCGAAAGCCCCAGGCATCGACCCGTTCACCGAAGCCAAGGAAAACGGTACTGCGTACCAGACTCCGGTCAAGTACGAGCCGATCCACATGCCAAACAACACCGCGACCGGCCTGGTCATGGGTGCTCTGTTGACCGTGTTCGGTTTCGCGATGATCTGGCACATCTGGTGGATGGCCATCTTCGGCCTCGCCGGTACCGTGATCTACTTCGTTATCCATGCTGCCCGTGATGACCAGGGCTATATGGTGCCGGTCGACGTGATCGAGCGCATCGAAGCCGAGCAGCACAAGCGTCTGGTAGCGGCCGGGAAAGTCCCAGCTGGCGCCACCCGTGTTGAAACCTCGTTGGAACAGGCTTAAACCATGTCGAACTTAGTGACCAATGCTGGACACACCCATGTCGATGAACATGGGCACGATGACCATCACCACGACTCGGGCGAGATGACCGTATTCGGTTTCTGGCTCTACCTGATGACCGACTGCATTTTGTTTGCGTCGATCTTCGCGGTGTACGCGGTACTGGTTAACAACGTAGCGGGTGGCCCGTCGGGCCACGACATCTTCGAACTGCCATACGTGCTGGGCGAAACCGCCTGCCTGTTGCTCAGCTCGATCACCTACGGCTTCGCCATGCTGGCGTTGTTCAAGGGCAACAAGAAGGCAGTGTTGGGCTGGTTGGCCATCACCTTCCTGTTCGGCCTGGGCTTCATCGGCATGGAGATCAACGAGTTCCACAAGCTGATCTCCGAAGGCTTCGGCCCTAGCCGCAGCGGCTTCCTGTCCGGGTTCTTCACCCTGGTCGGCACCCACGGTCTGCACGTGACCAGCGGTCTGATCTGGATGGCGATCATGATGTATCAGGTCAACAAGCACGGCCTGACGTCGACCAACAAGACCCGCCTGAGCTGCCTGAGCCTGTTCTGGCACTTCCTGGACGTGGTGTGGATCTGCGTATTCACCGTTGTTTACCTGATGGGGACCCTGTAATGGCTAATGCAGCTCACTCAAATCATGGCCACGATGCCCACGGCCACGACAGCCACGACGATAGCCATGGCAGCGTAAAGTCCTACGCCATCGGCTTCATCCTGTCGGTAATCCTGACGATCATTCCGTTCGGCCTGGTGATGTACCCATCGCTGCCGAAAGTCTGGACGCTGTGGATCGTACTGGCCTTCGCAGTGATCCAGGTGCTGGTTCACCTGGTGTACTTCCTCCACCTGGACCGCTCTGCCGCCCAGCGTAACAACGTGATTGCGTTTGTGTTCGCTGCGATGGTGATCGTCCTGCTGGTTGGCTTGTCGCTGTGGATCATGTTCAGCATCCACACCGTCATGATGGCGCACTGAGGAAAGTCCGGATGTCCTTTAAGCACTTTATCCAAATCACCAAACCGGGGATCATTTTCGGTAACGTGCTTTCTGTGGCAGGCGGGTTTTTCCTGGCCTCGAAAGGGCATGTCGATCTGGCCATATTCCTGGCCGCCATGATCGGCACGTCCCTGGTGGTGGCTTCCGGTTGCGTGTTCAACAACTGCATCGACCGCGACATCGACCTGAAGATGGAACGCACCAAGAACCGGGTGCTGGTCCAGGGCTTGATCTCCCTGAAACTGGCCCTGATCTACGCGACCGTCCTGGGCATCGCCGGCGTTGCACTGTTGTACAAGGTGGCCAACCCGTTGGCCGCGCTGTTCGCCGTGATCGGTTTTGTCATCTACGTCGGCTTCTACAGCCTGTACCTCAAGCGCAAGTCGGTTCACGGCACGCTGGTGGGCAGTCTGTCGGGCGCCATGCCGCCGGTGATTGGTTACGTTGCCGTGACCAACAGCTTCGACATGGCTGCGCTGACCCTGCTGGTGATGTTCAGCCTGTGGCAGATGCCGCATTCCTACGCCATCGCAATCTTCCGCTTCAACGATTACCTGGCCGCATCGATTCCGGTGCTGCCAGTGAAGCGCGGGATCCAGGTCGCCAAGAAGCACATCCTGCTCTACATCCTGGCATTCCTGGTCGCGACCTTGATGCTGACCTTCAGCGGCTACGCCGGCATGAGCTACCTCGCCGTCGCCGCGGCCATGGGCATGTACTGGTTGTACATGGCCTGGACCGGTTACAAGGCAGTGGATGACACGGTCTGGGCACGCAAGCTGTTCGTGTTCTCGATCTTCACCATTACCGCGCTGAGCGTGATGATGTCGCTGGACTTCAAAGTGCCGAGTGAGCTGTTGCTGACTTATGCGCCTTAAGGTTTAGCCGCTGTACGAAAAGCCCCGCCCTTCGAGAGAAGGAGCGGGGTTTTTTATTGGGTTTCTTTTGGTGGACCGAGTTGCCGCTTTCGCGAGCAGGCTCACTCCCACATTGGATTGGCGTTGCGGCTACTTCTTGTGATCGACGCTGAACCCCTGTGGCGAGGGAGCTTGTCGGAATGCCGCGCCACCCCGTTCGGCTGCGCAGCAGTCGTAAAACCTGCTAATGCGGTGTGGCTGATGAAATGCAGGGGAGCGCTTCGCACTCCAACGGGGGCAATCCCCCTCGCCACAGGAAGCTCGTTTGCCACAGGATTTGTGTCAGGCAGTTAAGCGTGCAGTGGTCGGTTATTTTTTGGGTGTGTCGAGCAACCGGAAGAATCGCTCTCGCACCTGTGGATGATCGCTGTGCGCCACGTTGAATCGCAGGAATTGGCTGGCATCCGGGGCTTTGCTGAGCAAGGTGCCGGGTGCGAGGACGAGGTCGCTTTCCAGACCTTTGCGAGCCAACGTTTCGGCATGCAGCCCTGGCGGCAAACGCGTCCAGATAAACAGCCCTTCACCGGGCAGTGAGGACACTGAACAACCCGCCTCGACCAACCATCGCGCCACCCGGCTGCTCGACTCATACAGCCGATCCACCGTGCGCCGTGCATGCTTGGCATAGCTGCCGTTGCTGAGCATCGTGCAGGTGATCTGCTCGGCGAATTCCGAGGTCACACCGCCACAACTTATCTTCAAGGTGATCAACCGTGCAGCCAGTTGCGGCGACAGCACCGCATAACTGACCCTGCTGTTGGCCGTCAGTGTCTTGGAGAACCCGGACACATAACTCACATTCTCCAACCCGCTCGCCGCCAGACGCGGGGTACGACGCTGTTGAAGGTCGCCATACAAATCATCTTCGACAATGTGCAAGCCATAGCGATGACTCAACTCCAGCAACCGATACACCTGGGCCGGGGAGAACGAGTGCCCGGTCGGGTTATGCAGCGTGCTGTTGGTCATGTACAGAACGGGTTTGTGGGCGATCAGCAGTTGTTCAAAGGCTTCCAGGTCCATGCCGTCGCAATCCCGGGCGATGGTGATGACCTTGGCGCCATGCAGGGCGAGGTTGGTGTGCAGGTTGAAGTAGCAGGGGTCGTCGAGCAGCACCGTGTCGCCGGGTTTGATCAGCAGGCGCATCAGCAGGTCGATGGCTTGCATGGTGTTGGCGGTGGTGATGATCTGTTCTATCGGCACGTCGATGCCGAAGGTCGACAGTTTGACCCGCAAGGCCTGACGTAGCGGCAGATAACCGCCGATGACGCCATATTCGCCCATGCGCAGAGCCGTGGTGCGCAGGGTGCCGCGCACGGCTTTGAGCAATTCTTCGGCGGGCAGCCAGGAGGAGGGCAAGAATCCGCAGCCGGGGCGCAGGGCGCCGTTGTCCAGCAGCACGGCGCGGCGGATCACGCTGAGGGTGTCTTGGGGTTGCAGGTCCGGCCCGGGGGCCGTCGCAATCGTGGTGTTGGAGCGGTGCACGTAATGCCCCGAACCCTGGCGGGAAACCACCAAACCCTTGGCGCGTAAGCGGTCCAGGGCATCGACGACTGTCGACTTACCCACGTTCAGCAACTTGGAGAGCTCGCGGATCGGCGGCAGCTTGGTGCCGTGGGGCAGGCCGCCCTGACTGATGGCAACGGACAATTGATCGACGATCTGCTGCACCAGCGGCACGCCCGCCTGAAACTCGATGGCGGCGATCACCGCGCGTTGAGCCTGCATTTTACTGGTCTCCCTGGCAGTAAAGTTCGCTGGATTCTATACGAACTTGCTCTGATCAAGACAAGCGTCTGTGCCTACCATCAACGGCGCGTTTTGCATGATTGATTAAGAAGGTTCCGTAAATGATCAAGCCCACCACCCGCGACGAACGCTTCATCGAGCTGGCCAAAGAGCTCGGTTTCGACATCTACGACGAGAACGCCGTCGGCGGCCATTACGCCCCGCTGATCAGGCATGACGATGAACTGTATGTCAGTGGTCTGGTGCCACGCATGAACGGAAAAATTCAGTACCCCGGGCGAGTGGGGCTGGAACTCAACCTGGCGGATGCGCAAGCGGCCGCCAGCATCAGTGCAATCCGCGCACTGGCTCTGATCATGGGTGCCGTCGGTTCGCTGGATAGCATCAAGTCATTGCTTCGCGTAACGGTCTTTGTGAAATCAACCTTTGATTTCGTTGATCTCAGTGAAGTGGCGAACGGCGCGTCGGATGTCTTCACTCATGTGCTGGGCGACGCCGGTAAACATACCCGAACGACCGTCGGTGTTTATCAACTGCCGAAAAACGCCCCCATCGAAGTGGATTTGATCGCGGCGTTGCATCCATCGGCGTTGTAGATGAAATCACGGACTAAAAAGCCCCGGTTATTCGGGGCTTTTTCATTCAATTGCGTGGTGGAGAGTGGCCTTGGTCTAATCTTTTGAAAGTAGGGGTTGTTGATGGATTGATAAACAGGTTGGGGCAGGGAAATGACTGAACACATGACTTGCGATGAGCGCTACATCGCCCTGGCATTGGAACTCGGTTATGACATTTACGGTGAGAGCATCGCCGACTGGCATTACGCGCCGCTGGTTCGGCATGACCATGAACTGTATCTCAGCGGTCTGGTGCCGCGTGTGCATGGCAAGGTTCAGTACCCCGGCAGAGTCGGTCTAGAACTGACCCTGGCCGATGCTCAAACCGCCGCCAGCATTTGTGCGATGCGCGGTCTGGCGTTGATTGTCGATGCCATCGGCTCGCTGGACAAAATCAAGTCGCTGCTGCGCGTCACGGTCTATGTAAAGTCCACGGCGGACTTTGTTGATCTGAGTGAAGTGGCCAATGGTGCGTCGGATGTGTTCAGCCATGTACTGGGTGATGCCGGCAAACATACACGCACGACGATTGGGGTGTATCAACTGCCGAACAACGCGGCAGTTCAGCTGGATATGATCGCTGCGTTGCGCCCTGCAACGTGAAGTTCCAGGCAACAAAAAGCCCCGCACTGAGTTTCAGTACGAGGCTTTTGGTTTTTGCAGCAATGCTGAGTCGTATTACTGCGCGGCGATGCTGTAACCATCAAACGCGGTTTGCTGCTGCAGCGCAGTGATGATGTTTTTGCGGTTCACCGCTTGTTCGGTCCCGGCATTGTCCAGGAAGGTTTCGCTCTCCAGCTCCGCTTCCTCACCTTCGCCAACAAAGGTAAAACCGAGGAATTCCAGGGCCTCACGGTCAACGTTCAGGCGCGAGCGCGGGGTGCGCAGCGGCAGGGTGACGTTCACGCCATCCTTGCTGATGGTGAACACTTCGACTTCTTTCTTGGCCCGAGCGGTCTTGCTCTTGCCGCTGCTCGGGTTGCTGATGGCTTGATGCGTCTGGTTCAGCACCGTCAGTGCCAAGCCGTAGACGATTTCCTGAAACGCCGGGTCGTCCTTGAAACTGGACAGAATGCGGCTGATCGGGAATTTGCTGCTCAGGTCTTCCAGGGCAGCAATGTCGGAAGCCTCGGCATCCTTGAGTTGCTTGAGTTCGCCCATCAGTTCGTAGGCTTTATCGTCATCGAAGCTGTCGTGAGCCTGGCGAATCGCGGTGCGCAGTTCGCGGATCTGGTCGCTTTCGCGAGTGGACTGGAAAGCGTCCAGCACCATCTCACTGATGGTCTTGGCCTGTGGCACATGCTGTGAAAGATTGATGGAGTTTTCGTATTCCGCTTTGGACGACAAGGTGACTACGGATTCAGCGGTGTTGGAATCGGACATTGAAATTTCACTACTTCTTTTAACTTGAGTTGAGGCGAGAAAGCGCTAGGCCTTTTCAGGGGGCCTAATCTATTGGACCGAGGCGACGTTGTCACGAGTGAACCGGTGAGCGGGGGAAATAATCTGGTCCAGGAGCGCAACGGTACCCTGTCGCATTACAGTGTGGATTCGTCAGGCAGCGGGGCAAGCGTCTGGAAAAAATCACCGCGGGAGTCCCGCTCGACGACCGTAATAAAAACGTAGTCGGGTTGGTAGCGTTTGACCAACTCTGCCAGCGCGCCCGGCTTTAGAGCCAAATAGTGCACCTGAAGCGTGTCACTGAAGGTGGCTGCCATGAACGGCGCCATGGCGGCGCCGAATGAGTCGCGGAGCCATAACACTTTTTTAGAATTCAGCGCCTGTGTCGACCTCATCAGCAGCGGCGTCATCGGCGCTTCCACCGGTCCATTCTGCCCCGTAAAGACAACATTGCCGGATTCGAAGTCATAGTGCTCGAGGGGCATGGCGTAATCGGGGAGATCGAGTATGACTTCTTGATCTGACAGCGAAGTTTGAATTCGCAGAAAGTTTGCCAGGTCTCCGCCAAGACGTTCCGCGGTGGTTGAGAATGCCCCTTCAGGTTTCTGCGGCCATTTGAGCTCGGGTTGAGCGGTTGCCAGATTTTTTGAAAACTCATTAAAAGCCACCCACGCGCCGAGATTATTCCAGTGTGTATCTGTCCTGTAATACAGCGGGTGCGGGTAGCTGTCTTTTTCCTGGCGTAATTTTCTTGCGGGATTTATGTAAATGTCTGACTGGACTCGATTCGTTAAAGCGTCGGTTAAAGAAGTGGGAGCATGCTTTGACCAGTCCGGTAAGTACTCTGGATAAATAGAGTCCTTGTCCGGCCCCAGAATGATTCGAAACGCGTCTACACCTTGATGCTTGAACCATGTATCCCAGGACTCAGCCGATTTGGCCAGGCGCTCGGCGATGTCTGTATCTTCGGCTTTTATCCCCAGGCGTTTCACTGTTATCGAATCGGCATAAGCATCTCCCAGATATAACCACCCTTCTTTTCCGATGATTGCTCGCGCTGGGTCAACGGACACGCCCAGTGGATAGAGAAGTTTTCCGAACGCCGGAAGTGTGAAGTCCATGTTGTACAGTACTTTGCGTTTCCACCATTTTCCGGTGTGCGGTGTAGTGAAAACGTTGTATAGGTTGATGGCTGGGACAATAAGTAATATCAGTGTTAGTGCAATCAGGAATAGGCAGAGCTTTTTTCATGGTGGGCGCCGATTAAAAATTGAAATACAGGAATACGGTGCTGGTGCTCTGTATGGTCGAATACAGTGCAGTGCTAAATAGCGCCAGCATCCCTGTAAACTTTGGCCAGCCGAATCTGGATTTTACCGTAAGGTCGATGGCGTTCTTTTGGGCGATGATTAGAAACGCGATAGCAATCATGATGAGGGGGATCAGGTTGGCCGCCAGACCAAGAGGCATATTTTCAATCAAACGGTCAGAGAAGTGTCCTCCCCAAGAAAGATTCGACGTGGGTATATCGTCGACAGATACGCTATTGATCGAGCCGATATCGATCATGCCGTACAAGATTCGAGTCGCATCCTCCAGCGAGTCCGCTCTGAAAAATACCCATGTAATGTTGATGAACAAAAAGGTCACAAGCCAGGCTATCCAGGTGGGCAAACGCATACCCAGTTGGCTCCATATTCTATGCACTACAAGCGCTCCGCCGTGCAATACGCCCCAGATGACGAACATCCAACTGGCGCCGTGCCACAAGCCTCCCAGGGTAAAAGTGATCATCAGATTTAAATACAGGCGGGTTCGTGAACAGCGATCCCCACCCAGTGGCACGTACAGATAATCCCGAAGGTAACGACTCAGGGTCATATGCCAGCGACGCCAGAAATCCTGGATGTTCAGCGATTTATAAGGGGAGTTGAAATTGATGGGCAACCAGATGTTGAACAACAGGGCCGCACCAATCGCCATATCGCAATACCCGCTGAAGTCAAAATACAACTGAAAGGTATACGACAGGCTGGTTGTCCAGGCGCTGAAAAAATCCTGAGGAGCGCCATTGGCAAATCCAGCATCTGCCCATATGGCAAATGTATCTGCAATCATGATTTTTTTGAAAAGACCGATACTGAAAATAAAAAGTCCCATCAGGACATTTTTGTAGCGGATTGCGAGCGTCCAACGAGACTGGAACTGGCTCATCATTTCCTTGTGGTGAAGAATGGGGCCGGCGATCAGGTGAGGGAAGAAGGTAACGAATAAAGCGTAATTGATGAAGTCGTATTCCTTGGCTTGGCTACGATAACTGTCTACCAGAAAGGCTATTTGGGTGAAGGTGTAGAAACTTATTCCCAGTGGCAATATAAGTTGCTGGAAGTGGAGCGTCGTTCCGGCGACGGTGTTGAGATTGTCTATAAAGAAATTCGCGTATTTGAAGTAAGCAAGCAGCATCAGGTTGATGGTGATGCCGATTATAAGAGTTGTTTGTTTGCTGAGGATAATATGAGTGGTTTGTGTTGTTGGCGAGACAAGCTTGCCAATAAAAAAATTTAGCGTGATGGAACCTATTAGCAGTGGAAGATAAGCGACACTCCAGTATCCGTAAAACAGCAGGCTTGCAACAACGAGCCACAGTTTTCCAATTGCAATAAGTCGGTATTTGTTAAGGATAAAATAAACACAGAACACAGTAGGCAAATACAAAAATATAAATTTTGTAGAGCTGAATATCATTGGGCTACCTTGGGTTTCAGCGGCGGATAAGACCGGCTGAATGGTGAGGTTATTGTATTTCGGTTTTAGTAGCGCGGGATATTGAACGTATTTTCGACGCGTGAGTAGTGGGTGTGTGGTGTGGTTTTTAAACTAAGGAAGTTTCCTACATGTTGTTCAGAAAAAGATCTCATTTTTATTCAGGGGGATTTCAAGCGCAACGGAGTTGACCGGATGTCATTGCGACTTACGACTGTCATCGCGCCTGCCCCGACTATTTCCCCGGCGAATTCAGATTCATCGAACGAACCACCCCTTGTTCGGCTGTTTGTTCGTCCACGGGCAATGTGAAGCGGAAGGTTGCGCCACGCCCAGGCACATCGATCAACTGGATATCGCGGCCATGCAGTTGCAGGATTCGATGCACGATCCGCAGCCCCAACCCACCATCGCGCCGTGCGCCGCCAATATTGAACGGCCGCAGGAACAGCCCTTCACGCAGTTCGGCGGCGATGCCGGGACCGGTATCGCTGATGGTCACCTCAACGAAAGAGCCTTGCGGCCGCAAGCTGAGTTCGATTTCACCGCCTTGTGGCGTATGGCGCAGGGCATTGTCGAACAGGTTGGTCAGCACCCGTTCGATCAGCCCCAGGTCAGCACAAGCGGCTGAAACGTTGAGGGCGAAGGTCGCCTTGAGTTCCACTTGGCGTGCTTCGGCGGTGAGTTCGAATTTCTGGAAGATGTCCTGCACCAGGTCGGTCATGGAGAAACGTTCCAGTATCGGCTGCACGAAACCGTGCTCCAGTCGTACCAGTTCCAGCAGCGATTGCGCCAGGCCACCGACCTTTCGGCTTTGATCGAGGGCGATGCCCAGATAACGGCGGCGGTCTGCGGGAGACAGCGTGGCATCCTTGAGCGACAGGGTTTCCAGATAGCCGTGCAGCGAGGCCAGCGGTGTGCGCAGGTCGTGGGAGATGTTCGCCACCAGTTCGCGGCGTTCCTGGTCCTGCCGGGTCAGCGAACGCCATTGCTCACTGAGGCGGGTTTGCATCTGCCGGAACGCGGCGTCGAGTACGGCAATCTCATCGTGGCTGGCAGCTTTTTCAACCGATGCTGGTGCGGACGGTGTGACCGGCACGCCGTCGATGTCGAACTGGCTGACGGTTTCGGTCAGGCGCCGCAAGGGCCGGGTAATCAGGGCAAAGGCTGTAAGGCCGGCAATCAGGCACAACAGCGCCACCAATCCGATGGACAGTAGGGCCGTGTTGAGCGCGGCGCTGGTTGCACCGCGTTCGGCGAAGCGGTCGTGTTCTTCACTCAGCAACACCACATACAGATAGCCCGCCGGTTTACCGTCGACCTGCAACGGTGCAGCGCTGAAGACCTTGCGGCCATCGATGCTGCGCGGGTCGTCACCGAGAATCGGCAGGGCATCGCCCTTGAGCAAACGCTGGATCGGCAGCAGATCGACTTGCTCGCGGCGTATCCGTCCTTCAGGCGCGGCGCTGCCGACAATCCGTCCCTGACTGTTCAGCAGATAAACCTCGACGCTCGGGTTGACCAGCATCAGTTGGCTGAACAGATCGCGCACGGCATTAGGCATCAGGCCTTTGCTGTCCATCAGCACGGTGTCGTGGGCGATGTGCTGGGCCAGGTCCCGGGACAACCCCTGCACCACTTCCAACTCATGCATCTGATTGGAGCGCACCTGCATCCATGCCGAGGTGCCGCAGCACACCAGCAGCAACACGGCGAACACCAGGGACAGGCGCTGTGTCAGGGTCAATCTCATGACGGGTCCTCGGGTGCCGCGAATTTATAACCACGTCCCCACACCGTGAGGATGCGCACCGGTTGTGCCGGGTCGGTTTCGATCTTGGCCCGCAGGCGATTGATGTGGGTGTTGACCGTGTGCTCATAGCCTTCGTGGCTGTAGCCCCACACGGCGTTGAGCAGGTCCATGCGCGAGAACACCTTGCCCGGTTGGCGGGCGAAGAAGTAAAGCAGGTCGAACTCCCGTGGCGTGAGGTCCAGGCGCCGGCCGTCGAGGGACACTTCGCGGGTGATCGGGTCGATGGACAGGCCATCGACGATCAGGCTGCCGGCGTCCATCTTCAGGTTGCGGGCCATGGCGTCGACCCGTCGCAGCAGTGCCTTGACCCGTGCCACCAGCTCCAGCATGGAAAACGGTTTGGCCAGGTAATCGTCAGCGCCCAGCTCCAGGCCCAGGATGCGGTGCAGTTCGCTGGAGCGCGCACTGGTAATGATGATCGGCGTATAGCGGGCCATGGCCCGGGCGCGGCGGCAGATTTCCAGGCCGTCGACGCCGGGCAGCATCAGGTCGAGGATCAGCGCGTCCCAGCTTCCTTGCTGCAACAGGCGCATGCCTTCATTGCCGTCGGCGCTATGCACCACCTCGAACTGCTCATCGCGAAGATGCAGGCAGATAAGGTCGGCGATGTGCAAATCGTCCTCGACCACCAGGACGCGTTTGGTCGGTTCCATGAAGCTCAATCCTTTGCTGCGAATGGGCACATTGTGCGGGTTTTCCTCAGGGGAGTTATCACGAATTGTTTAACTTCCCGTGAGGATTTGGCGATCAACCCAAGCCTAGGCTGTGTTCCATGACAGGCACCTGGAATTTTGGAGACGGCCATGTTTTCACGCAGACAATTTCTTTTAACGAGCGGTGGGCTGGGGGCTGCAGCCCTGGTGATTGGTGTATTGCCAAAATTTGCGGCGAGCACCGCGCTGGTCAGTGATGCCAGCGCGGCTGAGGCTTTCGAGGTCACGCACACCGACAGCGAATGGCACGCCATCCTCAGCGCCGAACAGTACGAGATCCTGCGCGAAGAAGGTACCGAGCGGGCCTATACCAGTCCGTTGAACGATGAGCACCGCGCTGGCACATTCGCTTGCGCCGGGTGTGATCTGCCGGTGTTTTCATCCGAGACCAAGTTTGACAGCCGCACCGGTTGGCCGAGTTTCTGGAAGCCGTTGGACAAGGCCGTGGCCACGCGTCAGGACCGCTCCTTCGGCGTGGTGCGCGAAGAGGTCCATTGCCGGCGTTGTGGCGGTCATCTGGGCCATGTCTTCGACGATGGGCCAAAACCGACGGGGCTACGCTATTGCATGAATGGCCTGGCGATGACCTTTAAGCCACAGACCACTTGATCCACGGGCACTCCTTTCTCTCTCTTGATGCAGGTCGACACTATGTGGCTTTTGATTCTCTCTTATCTCGGTGGTGTGCTGACGATTGTCAGCCCGTGCATTCTGCCGGTATTGCCCTTCGTCTTCGCGCGTACCGGGCAGCCGTTTATGAAAAGCGGCTTGCCGCTGCTGGCGGGTATGGCCATGACCTTCGCGCTCGTCGCGTCGCTGGCGGCAGTGGGTGGTGGTTGGGTGGTGCAACTCAATCAATACGGTCGCTGGGTCGCGTTGGTGTTCGTTGCGCTGTTCGGGCTGACGCTGTTGTTGCCACAACTGGCCGACCGCTTGACCCGGCCACTGGTGGCGGCGGGCAGTCGGTTGTCGGAAGTGGCGGGCGCCGATGCCCGGCCACGTCCCGGCGCTTCGTTCCTGATCGGTGTCGCCACGGGCCTGCTCTGGGCGCCTTGTGCCGGACCTATTTTGGGGTTGGTGCTGACCGGTGCCGCGCTGCAAGGGGCAAGTATCGGCACTACGTTGTTGCTGCTGGCGTACGCCGCTGGTGCGGCAACGTCCCTGGCCGTGGCGCTGCTGTTGGGCGGTAAGGTTTTTGCGGCGATGAAGCGTTCCATCGGCGCTGGCGAGTGGGTACGACGTGGGCTCGGTGCGCTGATGCTCGCGGGTGTGGCGGCTATCGCTCTGGGGCTGGATACCGGGATTCTGGCGCGGTTTTCGACCGCGTCTACCGGCGGTATTGAACAGGCATTGGTCGGGAAACTGGCCGGTAAATCGCCGAGCAACAGTGAACCGATTTCGACCTCTGGTGGTGTGATGCAAGTGGCGGACAAAACACCCGGCACGCTACCCGTTGAAGGCAACCTTCCACCGCTGGACGGCGCCGTGCAATGGCTTAACTCGCCACCACTCACCGCCGAGGCGTTGAAGGGCAAAGTGGTGCTGGTGGATTTCTGGACCTACTCCTGCATCAACTGCCTGCGCACCCTGCCATATGTGAAGGCCTGGGCCGAGAAGTACCGCGATCAGGGGCTGGTGGTGATTGGCGTCCATGCGCCGGAGTTTGCCTTCGAACGTAATGTCGGCAACGTCACCAAAGCCATGAAGGACCTGGGTATCAACTACCCGGTGGCCATCGATAACGATTTCAAGATCTGGCGTGCGTTCAACAACGAGTACTGGCCGGCGCACTATTTTGCCGACGCTCAGGGGCGCATTCGTTATCACCACTTTGGCGAAGGCGAGTACGCCGAGTCGGAGCGGGTGATCCAGCAATTGCTCAAGGAAGCCGGGGCGACGAAGGTCGCGGACGGGCTGATCAATGCCAGTGCCGAGGGGGTTGAGCTCGCGCCGCAGATGAACGAAGTCAAGTCCCCGGAAACCTATGTCGGCTATCAGCGGGCGGAGAATTTCGTACCTGAAGCGAGCCTCGCGGCGGACAAGGTAGCGATGTACAACCCGCCGGCCCAACTGGCCCTCAACAACTGGAGCCTGGGCGGCCAATGGAATGTCGGGTCGGAGCGAGCCACTGCAAGTGCGCCGGCCAGTCGCATCGTCTACCGCTTCCATGCTCGGGATCTGCATCTGGTCTTGGGGCCAGGATCAGATGGCAAGCCAGTGCGCTTCAAAGTGCTGATCGACGGCAAGGCCCCGGGTGAGGCTCACGGTACTGACGTGGCGCCCGATGGCAGCGGCAGTGTGACCGAACAACGCTTGTATCAGCTGGTGCGTCAGTCCGGCGATGTCACGGACCGCACCTTCAGCATCGAGTTTCTCGATCCGGGCGTCTCGGCGTATGCCTTCACGTTCGGTTGATAGCGATCTCATTTTCCAAGGAGTCAGCCCCATGAAAACCTTATTCACCTGGCGCCGTACCTTGCTGGCCCTGGCTGCGACCAGCGTTATCGGTCAATGCTCGGCGTTCTCTTTCGGTGCCTCTGAAGACGCCGTGGTTATTGCGCCACCCGCACTCGATGAAACCACCCAGGCCCACAGCGAAACGGCAGTCTTTGCGGGCGGTTGCTTCTGGGGTGTGCAAGGCGTGTTCCAGCACGTCAAAGGCGTGAAGAAAGCCGTCTCCGGTTATGCCGGTGGCGCGGCCAACACCGCTCAATACGAGCGGGTCAGCGATGGCGACACCGGTCATGCGGAATCGGTCGAAGTCACCTTCGACCCTACTCAGGTCAGCTATGGCACCTTGCTGCAAATCTACTTCTCGGTGGCCCATAACCCGACGGAGCTCAACCGTCAGGGGCCTGATAGCGGCACCCAGTATCGCTCGGCAGTTTTCCCGGAGAACGCTGAACAGCAACGCGTCGCCAAGGCCTATATCGCCCAACTCGACGCCGCGCATTCATTCAACAAACCCATCGTCACTAAACTGGAAACCTACAACGGCTTCTACCCGGCGGAGGATTATCATCAGGACTTCCTCACCGAGCATCCGACCTATCCGTACATCGTGATCAACGATATGCCGAAAGTGGCGCAGTTGAAGCAGCTGTATCCGGATCGGTATCAGGAGAAAGCGGTGTTGGTGAAGGCAGGGTCATAAATGTGATTCGTTCAGGCGCTTGCCCATTTCGAACGCTCGCATCTCATAACCCAGTTCTTCATACAGCCGCAGTGCCGGAGCGTTGAATGCCCAAACGGTGAGTCGAAGATCCGAGGCGCCCTGTTGGACGGCCCAGGCTTGAGCGCGCTCCATCAAAGCACGCCCAACGCCTTGGCCACGAGCATTGTCGTCAACACAGACCGAGCCCACCCGGACCACCTGTTGATTCTGAATCAACGGGCTGTTGAACGAAGTGACTTGCACGGTGATGAACCCGATCGCTTTGCCAGCCTGCTCGGCGAGGAAGGTCACCTGATGCTCGCTGTCGAGATAGGGCTGCCAGTGAGCGCTGTCCCGTGCGAAGTCCTCGGTGGCCGGCGCATAGATGTCCGGTCGTTCACGGTGGTGGAGGCTGTTGAGTTGTTGGCCCAGTTCGCAAATGGCGAGGAGATCGTCCGGAGTTGCCCGGCGATACAGGGAGGGGATGTCATTGGCTTTCCTTGGCGTTTAATTGTGTAGGTGAAGGCATGTTGAGTTACTTGCTACGCGAACGCTCCATGGCAATGGTCGATGTCTCAAAACCCAGACTGGAGAAAAACTCCGAAGCACCTTCCCGGCCTGCACGCAGCACCCAAGTGATGTCGCGGTTTTCACCCATGACATGCTCAACCAGCGCGCGGCCAACACCTTCACGTCGATGCTGCCCACACACGACCACCATCGACAGATAACCGTTGGACAACCCATCGGTAATGCCTCGCGCAAATCCGACGATCTGCGAACCCTTCATGGCAACGGCCGTGCGTTGGGAGTGGGTGATCAGTTGCGCAAAATACTCGGCTGAACCGGTGCGGTGGCCCCAGCCATTGTCTCCAAGAAACAACCAGACGGATTCGATTTGCGAAGGCTTTACATCGCGGACATGCAAGGCAGTCGTCATCCTGAAATTACATTCTTGCCCATCACCTTGGACCGATACAGCGCCTGATCGGCCCTGGCCAGCAGTCCGGTCTGTTGTTCCTCGTCAAAGCGCTGAGCCACGCCAAAACTCATGGTCACCTGAAAGTCCCCGACCGGCAGCAGGCTCGCCAGGCCCAAACGGATTTTTTCAGCGACCTCACGGGCATCGGCCAGCAGAGTATTGGGCAGGATCATGATGAATTCGTCGCCGCCCCAGCGGGCCAGAATATCGCCTTCGCGTACGCAGCTTTTCAGGCACTCGACCACATGCACCAACGCCGCATCGCCCAACGCGTGGCCGTAGTGATCGTTGATGGTTTTGAAATCGTCGATGTCCATGGCGATCAGCGACAGCGGTAGGCGGAAGCGCTGGGCGCGGTCGCACTCCTGAGGCAGGGCTTTTTCCAGGCGATAGCGATTGGCAACCGAAGTCAGTGCATCGGTTTCTGCCAGTTTGCGGTTTTCTTCGAGTTGGATTTGCAGCTGTTGATTGACCCGGGACAGCTCACGGGTGCGTTCTTCGACGAGGGCTTCGAGGGAGTGATTGCGTCGCTCCAGTTCTTCGAGCAGGCGCTTCTTGTCTTCGATGCTGCGGTGCGCCCCGACCATCCGCGCCACCGAGCCATCGGCATTGCGGGCCAGGATGTAGCCGCGATCTTCGATCCAGATGTAGGAACCATCCTGCATGCGGCAGCGATACTCGGCCTGATAGCCGGGCGTGCGCTGACTCAGGTAGTCGTCGAACGAGGCCATGACCCGCGAATAATCGTCGGGGTGCATCACGGTTTCCCAAGTCAGCACCGTGTTGTCGAGGGAGTGCGGCGCGTAGCCGAGCATCTCGTACCACCCGGGATTGCGATAGACGAAACCGGTGTTGGCGTTCCAGTCCCAGATGCCATCGCTGACCAGTTCCATAATGGTGTGCAGCATGTCTTCGTTGAAGTCCGACAGATTGAACTTCAACGATTCGATATTCGATGCGTCGCCCATCACCGCTCTCCTTGCCGCCCTTATATCGATGTCTTTTGCCCGCCGAGCAGAGTAGTCCATGGCACATCGGCGCCGCTAGTACTTGCCCCACATCTGCATGGCGAAGTCGACGAAGCTGCGCAGTTTTGGCAACCGGTAGCGATCCTGGGCGTAGACCAGATGCATTGGCCGGCTCGGCAGTTGGTAGTCCTGCATCAAGGCCACCAGTTTTCCGTCCTTCAGGTCTTGCTCCACCAGTGCGTCGGGCACCATCACGATACCCATGCCGGTTCGCGCCGCTTGATGCAGGCCCGCCGAGCTGTTGATCAGCATCGGGCCGCTGACCGCCACAAGGACCTCGCCTTCGGGGCCGGTCAGTCGCCACTGTTTTTCCACCGAGTGCCAGTCATCTCCGGCCGGATAGGCAAAGGCCAGGCAGTCGTGGTGTTGCAGATCTTCGGGTTTTTGCGGTGTGCCCCGACGCGCGAGGTACTCCTTGGAGGCGCACATCGTCAGGGTGTAGTCGATGAGGGGGCGGGCAATCATGTTGGACGGCTCGATTGCGCCCAGGCGAATGGCTGCATCGAAGCCGTTCTCCAGCAGATCCGGGCGGCCGTTGGTGAGCACCACGTCGAGCTTGACCTGCGGGCAGCGCAAAGCGAATTCGCTGAGTGCGGGCGCGAGCCGCTCAGTGCCAAAGGTCAGCGGCGCGGTGATGCGCAGCGTGCCGCTCGGCTCGTCGAGGGTTTGTTCCGCCAGGCGTTCAGAGTCGGCCACCAGCCCCAGCACTTCGAGGCAGCGCTGATAATACGCGGTGCCAAACTCCGTCAAGCGCTGGCGCCGGGTCGTACGGTTGAGCAGACGCACGCCGAGACGTTGCTCCAGGGCGCGCAGGTGATTGCCAACCATGGTCGTGGACATTTCGCACTGCAATGCGGCGGCGGTCATGCTGCC
The DNA here is from genome assembly GCF_034344865.1 of Pseudomonas sp. 10S4. NCBI lineage: Bacteria > Pseudomonadati > Pseudomonadota > Gammaproteobacteria > Pseudomonadales > Pseudomonadaceae > Pseudomonas > Pseudomonas sp. 10S4. Next base: position 524,638 of record NZ_CP133774.1, on the reverse strand, counting down.
GGTTTCCACCACGCGGACGTAAACGGTCATTGCCTGGAACAGATCCATTATCAAGCCCAGCTTTTAAATGATTGAAGTATTGCAGCGTTTATCCAGCTCAGGTGGCTAACCATACTGCAAAAACACCGACCATTGCTGGAGCTTGATGCCATGACCACCGCCTGCCTGATGACCACTTACCAACCGCTGGCCCTGAGTTTCATCAAAGGCCTGGGCACGCGCCTGTGGGATCAGGCCGGTCGCGAGTATCTGGACGCAGTGGCGGGCGTAGCGGTGACCAACGTTGGTCACTCTCATCCAAAAATCGTCTCGGCCATCAGCGAACAGGCCGGGTTGCTGTTGCACACCTCGAACCTTTACAGCATCGACTGGCAGCAGCGACTGGCGGAAAAACTGACTCGGCTATCGGGCATGGAGCGGGCGTTTTTCAATAACTCGGGTGCCGAAGCCAACGAGACGGCGCTGAAACTCGCACGGCTTTACGGCTGGCACAAAGGCATCGAGCAGCCGCTGGTGGTGGTCATGGAGAACGCCTTCCACGGCCGGACCCTCGGCACTTTATCCGCCAGCGACGGCCCGGCGGTACGCCTGGGTTTCAATGAACTGCCGGGGGATTTCGTCAAAGTGCCGTTCGGCGACCTCAACGCTTTGGACAAAGTGCAACAGGCCCACGGCCCAAGGATCGTGGCCATCCTGATGGAGCCGATCCAGGGCGAAAGCGGTGTGCAACTGGCGCCGCCCGGTTACCTCAAGGCTGTGCGCGAACTCTGCAACCGGCGCTCGTGGCTGTTGATGCTCGACGAAATCCAGACCGGCATCGGCCGCACCGGCCAATGGTTCGCGTTCCAACACGAAGGCATTGTCCCGGACGTCATGACCTTGGCCAAAGGCCTGGGTAACGGCGTACCCATTGGCGCCTGTCTTGCTCGGGGCCGAGCGGCGGACCTGTTCACCCCCGGCAGCCATGGCAGCACGTTCGGCGGTAACCCACTGGCCTGCCGGGTCGGTTGCACTGTGCTGGACATCATCGAAGAACAAGGTCTGTTAGAGAATGCCCGGTTGCAAGGCGAACGCCTGCTCGCCAGATTACGCGTCGAACTGGCCGATGACCCGAACGTCCTGGCGATCCGCGGCCAAGGCTTGATGATCGGCATCGAACTCGCCCAACCGATCCGCGACCTGACCCTGATCGCCGCACGGGATCATGGCCTGCTGATCAACGTGACCCGCGGCAAAACCATTCGCCTGCTGCCACCGCTGACGATTGATGAGCGGGAAGTGGAGATGATTGTTAGAGGGGTTTGCCGGGCGCTGATATCGGTCTGAATCTATATTCAGTAGTGGTATCTGCACATCACGATTTGAACCCTGTCATCGTCAATCGCATAGACCAAGCGATGCTCAGCTGTAATCCGGCGGGACCAGAAACCACTCAGATTGTGTTTGAGAGGCTCCGGCTTACCGGGTCCGTTGAAAGGCTCACGCTGAATCGCTTTGATCAACAAGTTGATCCGTTTGAGCCCGGCCTTATCGTTTTGCTGGAACCACAGATAGTCGTCCCAACCTTTAGGAGTGGACTCGATATTCATTCTTCGATGAGTTGCCTGGCTTTGGTTTTCCCTGCCCGCAGGTTGCTGATCGATTTGATCAAGCGTTCAGCATTGGCTGGGGAACGGAGCAAATATGCGGTCTCTTCTAGCGCGTTGTACTCCGCCAAAGACATCATCACCACGGGTTCACCCTTCTGCCGGGTCACCAACAATGGCGCACGGTCTTCGTTGACCCGATCCATGGTTTCGGCCAGATGTGCACGCGCGGTGGTGTAGTTGATTGTTTGCATGGTGTAGTCCTCGCTCAATGCAAAGAACGTACAAAAATGAGTACAGGATGACAAGGCGATACCTACGAGTGGTCGTTACGCAGACGATGCATCCACGCTTGTACTGAGTATCGCCGAAGGTTCTTCGAGACGTTTCCGCAACCGCTGTAATCCCATTCCGATAGTCATGTGGTCGCCCCTAATGTCTTTGGAGCGACTCACAAAACGCGACGCTCTTTGACCTTCTTGCGCCAATGCCGAACCAGCGCAATCACCATCGCCAACACCACAACCCCCAGTGCAATCGGCAGGCGATAGGGTTTCAGATTGCCCAACATACTGTGCAGCGCTTCGCCGGCCCAGTATCCAGCGCTGGCGAACACGGTGGCCCAGACCACGGCGCCCACCGCATTCAACAGCGTGAACCGCAACGGCGACAGGCCACTGGCTCCAATGACCATCGGCCCGACCAGCCGCATGCCATAGAGAAAACGCACGGCAAACACCGAGGTCGACGGGTAACGCGCGATCAACCCTGTCACTCGATCAATCGACGCTTGTTGGCGCTTCAGGCGCGGCAACAGTCGTCCGCCGAAATAACGTCCGCTCCAGAACAGCAACTGATCGCCCAACATCCCGCCCAGGCTGGCCCAGCCAATCACCGGCCACAGGTGCAGCAAGTGTTGATGAGCCGCCATGCCACCCAGAATCAGGATGGTTTCGCCCTCCAGCAAACAGCCGAAGAACACTGCCCAATAGCCGTAAGTGGCCAGCAGATAGTGGAGATCTATGTGTTCAAACATGGTCGTTCCCCAAGGCTTTCCACCAACCGGACCAAGTATCCGTCCGGATCCTGAACCAGAAACTCACGCTGGCCGACTTCGACCGCATCCGCGCGATACCAGACATCGGCGCAAGGACGAAACATCGGCCATTGAACTTCGGCCAGCCGCTGGAGAATTGGTTCGACTGAATTGACGGTGATCTGAAAATTGATGCCGCGCCCCAACGGTGCTTCCAACGGACCGGAAAGCCATTGGTCTTCGTTTGGGTCGTATTGCTCAAGCATCAGTTGAATGCCACTTTGATCGAGGTAGGCGAAGCCAGCTTCCGGGCGTTCGTAGGCGATGTTGAAACCGATCAGCGAGGTCCAGAAGTGTAGGCTTTTATGGAGCTCGGTGACCATCAACTCGGGGACTAACTTGCTTCGTGCAAACATACGCATCCTTGGGTGATTGGGGTCAGTCGGGTTGTTGCATTGCACTCATAAACGCAGTGATGTCAGCCTGGCCCGTCAGTTGAAGTTTCGAACCGGCGAACCCTTCGTACAGCCGTAGATGGCCCGAAAATCCGCTGGACCCTTCGCGACTATGATAGCTGCCGGCCCATTCCAGTAACGCTATCAGCAACGCGTCGTTGGCGTCGCGTTGCGCCTCTCGTTGATGAATCCGGGCCACGCAATCGTCGTCTTCCAGATTCAGCCAGATCAGCGCAGTCGCTTGAGGCAGGAGTTCGCTGACGATCCAGCCGTAAACGCCCTCAATCACCCAAGCCTCTTCACTGGCAGCCACTCGCGCCATGCCCAAGGCTTCGGCGCGAGGGCGGGCGATGCTGTGTTCGTCTGAAACCCAGTGAATCAAGTCAAGATCAGTCCACTGCACGTGCTGCTGTTCGGCCAGTCGCTGGGCCAGCCAACTTTTGCCTGAGCCAGAGTTGCCGATGATCAGGGTTCGGGTGAGGTTCATGCTGTGATGTTTGTTCCTACTCATAAAGCCGTTTACTGCAATGGCAATTTTGGGCCGTTATCCGCGACATCCTGTTGGATCCTGGAGAACATCCAGTCAATAAAGACCTGCGCGTCGCGCCCGGCGTCCTGTGAGACGCCGTAGTAATAGCGGGTCAATGGCAGCCGCAGTTCGGGAAAAGGGCATATCAGGCGCCCGGTGGCCAAGTCCTTTCCCAACAGAGAGGTCGGGCACAGCGCAACGCCGAGCCCATCAACGGCAGCTTGAAGTACCAGGTGCATGTGATCGAACTTCAACACCGGTTGATGGCGCCGTATGGCAATGCCCGCGTGTCTGGCCCAGTTCTGCCAGTCCAGACTGCGAGTGCGGCCGGTCAACAGCGTGTGCTCAAGCAGGTCTCCAGGGCTGTTCAGCGGTGTGTTCTGAATCAGTGAAGGGGTCGCCACCAGAATAATGTCGTCGTCCAGAAGGACCTGCGGCTGGATGTTGTTAGCCCAATCGGTTTCACCTCGCCGGATGACCACGTCGAAGCGTTCTCGGGTCTGATCCGGGGACAAGGTGCTGGTGACAACCTCAGGCTGAATATCGGGATGCAGCGCCATGAACGCAGGCAACCGTGGGATCAGCCAGCGCACCGCGAAGGAGGGGCGCACATTGATTTTTACCTTGCGCACCCCCGTGCATTTTTCAGGTTCGTCGCCGCATTGGCGATCTGAGCCAGCGCCAGGCTGACTTGCTCGTAGAACGCCTGACCGGCGGGCGTCAGCAATGATTGCCGGGTTCGGCGTTCAAACAACAACACACCCAAATGCTCTTCGAGCAACTTGACGTGGCGGCTGACGGCACTGTGGCTGACATGCAGTTCTTCGGCTGCGCGGCTGAAGCTCTCATGGCGAGCGGCGGCGGCAAAGGCGCGAACGGCATTGAGTGGGGGAAGGTTGGCGATCATGTGTCTAATTTAGTCACATATGAGGCGCAATTAAAGCGTTTGTCAGGCTTGTTTCGTCCCGCCAATCTGCAGCCGTTCAGAGGATTGCGGATCAGGAGCCAAGCATGGCCAGTTACGGACTGTTTTTGATACTTGCCACGTTAACCGTACTAAGCCCCGGCCCCGGTGTGGTGTTGACGATTTCCAATGCGTTGCGTCATGGCTGGGCGGGCTCGCTGCCGGGCATTTGTGGTATCGCCTTGGGGGCGTTTATCGTTGCCGGGATTTCAGCCAGCGGTGCAGGACTGATTCTCGCGACGTCTGCAACGGCTTTCACAGTGTTGAAGTATGCGGGCGCGCTGTACCTGTTGTACCTGGGGATCAAGATGTGGCGAACCCAGCGTTTTATCCCCGAACTCAGCGTTACGTCCTCTCGTCCATGGCGCCGGTTTGTCGAAGCCTTGTCGATTCAATTACTGAACCCCAAGGCCGGCTTCTTTTTCTGGCGGTGTTTCCTCAGTTCATCAAACCGACCGGAAACTATTACGCTCAGTTCTTTTTGTTGGTGTCTTCTTACAGCCTGCTGGTGGTGTTGGTCCATAGCGGTTACGCACTCATGGCCAATGGCGCGCGTGGCTGGCTCTCCACTGCGCGCGGCGCCAGGATTGCCGGAAAACTGTCCGGCATGACTTTCTTTGGTTTCGGCGTATTGATGGCGTCTGCCACTAAATAGCCTGGGGTCCTATGGGCGGCTATTCAGGCGCAACCATGCGCGTGCGCGGCGAACCATCGGCATTGTGCTGATAGATCTCCCGCGGCTGGCCTTTTTCATTAAACAGCACCTGGCCAATCCCCGCCGAGTTCCATAACCGCTCGCCCGCTTCAGCGTGTTCGGGTATGTGCGGGACGATGCGCATGCGTCGACGTTTGGTCAACCAGTTAAGCGGCGAACGTGGCGAGTAGAGCCAGCGGTTGAGGCGGTCGAACCATTCGAGCAGGGCTCGCGGGAATTCGTTTTTGATCCCGCTGCTGGTGATCTGCCAGATGCGCGGGCCGGCCTTGCGGTGTCGGATCAGGACTTCGTAGACGAAGGAATAATGCACATCACCCGACAGCACCACGTAGTTACCGGGTGTGCGCGAGTGTCGGAAAATGTTCAGGATGACCTGGGCCGCGCCGCGATGGGCCATCCAGTTTTCGGCGTCTACCAGCAGAGGATAACCGCACCAACTGAACACTTTTTGTACGGTCTCGATCAGTTTGACGCCGAAGATCGGCGCTGGCGAAACGATGATTGCCGATGGGTGATCCAACAGGTCCTGTTGCAACTCGCTGAGGGCTTCCCAGTCCAGCAGACCCGAGGGTTGCTTGAGGTTCATCTCGCTGCGCCAGCGCCGAGTACGAGTATCCAGCACCACCAGGGCGGGAGTGGTCGGCAACACGTAATGCCAGTTCTGGAAGCTCAGCAATTCGTCGATCAGGTCATCCTGGATGGCGCTGTCGAGGTATTGGCTGGTGCTGCTCAACAGACGGGTTTTCTCTAACACGCCTGCGAACGCATCCGGATTGTTGCCCCAACCCTGGCACAGCAGATAGGCGAGTAGCGCGTTCCCGATGATGCGCTTGGAGAACGGATGCCCGTAGGCCGTTTCCTCCCATTGCGCGGAAAGATTCCAGTCATCGGTGACATCGTGGTCATCGAAAATCATCAGGCACGGCAGGTGCGCCATCGCCCGGCCAACGCCGCACAGGCCAGCCTTGAAGGCGTCGATACGGGTCTGTTCAAGGGCATAACGTTCAAGTCTTTCGGCCGTCAGTGCTGGCGGCTTCGGATCGATCAACGTCCAGGGTGTCGACGACCAGACCAACAGGTACATGGCGATGACTTCGGCGAAGGTCACCAGGTGATTGTCGGCGCTGCTGCTGGTGAAAATCGGCTTACGGGCGCCGCCGAAAAATCGCTCGCGCAGGGTTTCGTTGCTCTCAAGCGCCGGTAACAAATCCGCACGATGGTAGTAACTGGCCGGGTGCTCGTAGAGCCTGGCGCTGTCGCTGACCACGGCGCCTTCGAGGTGTTCGTCGAACAACCCCAGCCGCTGGATCAAGGCATGAATGGCCCGCAGCATCGGCCCAGCGACGTCGTCGGCGTAGACCTGGTCGCCGCTCATCATCAACAGGGCCGGGCGCTCTGTCGCTACATGTTCAGCCGCCAACAGACGATCGACACACAGCAAACCGTCCGCCGCCGGGTGATGAGGCTTACGGCAGGAACCGTGCAGCAGTTGATCGATTGTTGAGCGCAACACGAAGTTTGGAGACGCGGCGTTACCGTACCGCAGATGAGGTGCCCAGTCGGCGATGCCCTTGTTATCAATCAACAGGTCGTAGTTGATCAGGGTGTCGCAGGGCAGGGCGGTGTCCAGCGGCACATCGATCAAGTGCACAAAAGCATGGGTGCCAACCGGGACAACCACGCATTGCCCGGCGTCCAGACGAATGTCGCCGACACCTTGCAGGCGCAACGTCAGCGACAGTGCTCGCGACCCCACCAACCACAGCACCAGCCGCGTAGGCTCCAGGCGCCGTAACAGCGGCCCGACCAACACCGGGGGCAAGGATTGATGAGCGTCAGGCAGCGGCAAAGACATGGATATCCGGGTTCTGGCTACAAAGAGTCGCGGAATAATAGCGCAGCTGATGTCAATGAATCGCAACTGGCCGGATGCCAACCATCACGGCAGCGGCTGTGTACCAATTTTCATAACGTCCGCCTCGCCATTGGCCACGAGCCAGCGAAACAGGTCGGTCACCGACACCGTGTGACTGCGTTCGATCCAGCGCACCAGCGCCGGGCCGTAATGCTCGGTGTAGCGGCTGAGCACCAACTGGCGGCAGTCTGCTGACAGGCGCAGGTTGATTTCCCGGCAGTGCAGATTGGCCGGGTCGTGGCGGATCAGCCGTTGCTGCAGAATCAAACCTCTATTTTCAGAAGCCATCGGCGGGTGCTCCCGTGCATTGTGGCTTGCTCGTGTGCGGCGAGCCTTGTTTGCCATCGGCCACGTAAGCGGCGCGATGCTCGGCAACCACATTGCGCAAGGCACTGTAGTAATCCGGCAGTTTTTGCAGGCTGTCGGTCAGTGGTAACGCTTCGGCCCGACCATCGACGATGCCGCCGACCAGGTTGAGAGTGGCGAGCGTGTCCACGGTATCGCTGTTGCTGCCAAATGGGTCGACCACAAAACTCAGCACACGTCCCGCCGCGTCGCGGCTGTTGGAGGTGCCCAGCAACGGCAGTTCGACGATCGGGCCATTGCCGATGCCCCACACGCCGAAGGTCTGGCCGAAGTCCGCGTTGTGACGCGGGATGCCGGCCATGCCGGAGACGTCGATCAAACCCACCACTCCGACGGTGGTGTTGAGCGCGAAACGCCCCAGGGTATTGACCGAGCGCATCGGGTTGCCTTGCAGCAGGTCATTGATAAAGACCTTGGGCTCGCCAAAGTTCGCTACAAAGTTATGCACACCTGCCTGGAAAAAATCCGGCGAGTAGCGGTAGCCGCGAGCGACCGGCGCCAGTGCGTAGTCGTCGAGCACCCGGTTGAAGGCGAAGACGCCGCGATTGATCGGTTCCGCCGGGTCGTACACCGAATAGTTGATTTCGGCACAGGTCACGGTGGTGGACGGCGGTTGGCTGCTGCAACCCGACAGCCCTGCGGCCAGTACGGCAATCGAGGTGTTGCGGGCCAGCCAGGGAGCACACTTGAAAGGCAACATGGATGCAAGTCTCGGGAGGAATTCGCCGAGATGCTGAGCCCCACGCCTTGCACAAAGATGTCTGGTTTATTGCGCCGGTGACGCTTTATTGCACGATTGAAATATATGACGGGCTGCCGTGAATGGTTTTAGATGGCGGCTCCATTCGGCCCTTAAGTGACCTTCGGTGAACAGCCTTTTAATTGTGGACGACGACCTTGAGGTCCTCGATCTGCTGAAAAAATTCTTCGTGCAACACGGCTACAGCGTCGAAGTCGCCACCGACGGCGCGTCGTTGTGGGCGGCCATCGAGCGACAGCCGCCGGACCTGATCATTCTTGATGTGATGTTGCCGGGCGACAGCGGGCTGATCCTGTGCCAGCAACTGCGCATTCGCCACGCCATGCCGGTGATCATGCTGACGGCCATGGGCGAACTCAGTGATCGGGTGGTAGGGCTCGAGCTCGGCGCCGATGATTATCTGACCAAACCCTTCGACGCCCGCGAGCTGCTGGCCAGGGTGCGCGCCGTGTTGCGCCGCGTGGATGAGCGGCGCCCGGTGTTGCAAGAGCGGCCACGGCCACTGATCGATTTCGCCGACTGGCACCTGGACGTCACACGCCGTGAACTGCGCTCGCCGGACAACGTGATGATCCCGCTGTCGGCCGGAGAGTTCGACTTGCTGCTGGTGTTTGTCGAACACCCGCAACGCATCCTCACCCGCGAGCAGTTGCTGGACCTGGCGCGTGGGCACAGTCACGAGGCGTTTGATCGCAGCATCGACGTTCAGGTCAGCCGCCTGCGGCGCAAGCTCGAATCCGATACCAAGCGGCCGGCAATGATCCGCACCGTGCGCAATGGCGGTTACCTGTTCACGCCCAGCGTGACCCGGCGATGAGCTGGCTGCAGCGGGTGCGCGCCCGAAACTGGCCGCAAGACACGGTGGCGCGCTGGATCGCGTTGACGATTATCCTGGCCATGCTCATTTCGCTGGCGCTCAACGGGTTGTTTATCCAACTGGCGGGTGTGTGGGCGCGTCCGCCGCTGACCGAAATCGGCTTGCTGGAAAAAATCGCGGCCATCACCCGCCTCATCGACGCCGCCCCGGTGCCACTGCGCAAGCAATTGGCGCAAGCCGTCAGCGATGAAGGTTTCACCGCCAGTTGGCACCTTGATCGGCACGATCTCAATCTGCCTGCGGTGGCAGATCCAAGGTTTGAAACCGGCTCGATGGTTTTGCGGCCGTTGCTTAAATCCGCCAGTCGGCGGATCGAGGTCTATCAGCCGGCCGACTGGCCGGAGCACCAGGCGGACGCGCGCTACGCGCTGTTGATCGAACTGCCGGACGGGTCATGGCTGATGTTCTCCGCGCCCTCGCGCAGTTGGGGGCTCGACGATGTGCCCCGTTATTCGATCGTCCTGCTGCTGGTGCTGATCTCCACCGCCCTCGTCGCGCTGATCGCCACCCGCCGCCTCGCGACCCCTTTGCAACGCTTCACCGAAGGCGCCCGCCGCTTCGGCACCGACTTCCGCGCACCGCCCATCGAGCCGCTTGGCCCCCACGAAATCCGCCAGGCGATCCTCGCGTTCAATGCGATGCAGGCGCAGTTGCAACACTTCATCCGCGACCGCACGCAAATGCTCGCCGCCATCTCTCACGACCTGCGCGCGCCCCTGACGCGGATGCGCTTGCGTGGCGAATTCATTGAAGACACTGAGCAACAACAGCGGCTGTTTCGTGACGTGGATGAAATGCAGGACATGATCAACTCCGCGCTGGAGTTCTTCCGCGACGATGCCCGGCTCGAACCGGCCACCTCGTTTGATCTGGCGGAACTGTTGCAAACCTTGCTGGATGATTATCGGGATCAGGGCGTTGATATTGGTTTCGCCGGGCCGCAGCGGATGGTGTATTTCGGTCGACCGTTGGGGCTTAAGCGGGTGATGACCAATCTGCTGGATAACGCGATCAAGTACGGCAGCGAGCCGGCCGTTGAACTGAGCTCGAATGCCGGGCAGGTGCGGATCAAAGTCCTGGATGGTGGGCCGGGTATTCCTGAAGCCAGCCTTGAACAGGTGTTTGCGCCGTTCTTTCGGTTGGAAGGGTCGCGCAATAAAAGCACTGGCGGCGTTGGATTGGGGTTATCCGCGGCGCGAGCGATTGTGTTGGAGCATGGCGGAGAGTTGACGCTGCGTAATCGGGCGAAGGGTGGGTTGGCGGCGATGGTGGTATTGCCGGTGCAGGTGGCACTTATCCGCTGATAGGTGCCGCCCCCAACGTTACACCGAACCTGGAACTTCCTAACGGTCGCTCTCGGCAACCTTCAAATCAAGCAGATGCCATCGCGCGTAGTCACCGTCCTCGTTAGCCAGATATTGCAATGAGCATTCGAATTTGTAAGGGACGGTTTTGCCCACGTTGTTATCCGCGGTCAAACGGCCGTGGACGGTGTAAGTCTGATCCTTGAAGCGTTGGGAGATGGCGCCGGGCGAGTCGGACAAATGTCCCGACTGCGGATAACGAAGTTTGCCGCTGATAAAGACTTGGCACAGGGTGAGTGCAAGTAGTGACTTGTCGGCATCGGCCTTGTCACCGATTTTTTGCTGCATCGCATCCAGCAGGCTGCGCCCGTTTTCCGGCAATAAGTCGCGGATCATTTTCTCGGAGAGTGTCTTGGGCAGCGAGCTTTTGTTGAAGGGCAACAGGGCCGACTCGGGAGGAGAGTCCTCACTTTTGGCTTCAGTTGGCGCATAAACAAACGCCGGCAGGTTGTCAGCCGTAGCGGCAGCCGCAACTTGCTTTGCGGGCGTCGATACTTCGGTCGCCGCAGACACGGCCTGTTCAGGCTTGGGCTTCGATGGAAAAATCGACAACGTGATGGACAACACCACCGCCCCGACCATAAACCCCGAAACTGCTCCGGCGATATGACCGAAAGCCACAGGCCAACTGCCGCGATTCTTGACCACCCAGCGCCACATGAATCCCCAAACTATCGCGAACACCAAAAACCGCAAAAACTCCATGCCATCCATTCCTTAGTTTGCAAACTGCTCGACCATTCGCTCTAAAGCTGTAAATACGTGGCGAGAAATGAACCCGTCGTCCACGCGGCGAAACTGCCACACAATCCACCCAACAGTTGAGTGGAAAATTGTCTGCGGCCCGCCGTAATCCAATGCCATATACCAAAACCAATACCCATGGACGACATGATCAACAGGGTCCAGGGCATGATGTCCGGGTGAAGGAACGGCAACGACAATGCAGCTTGAAACAGTGTCAGCACCACGGTGCCCACGATCAGGCCACTGATGGCGCACGCAAAGAAGACGAAGGGTTTAGACCAGTTTCTATTTTCGTGCTCTACCCATAACCACATCAGGAAACTTGCGCTGACGAACACCATCTTTTCCATTCAATCCTGTCCTTTTTCGGCGTACTCCTGCAGCCAGTGGTTGGCAAGATACCAAAATAGTAGCCACGCGCTACTACTCTCATTCGCGTAAAGGATCAGGTCCGGGTTTATTTGAAAAACAGTTAATGGCAGATATAAAAAAGCCCCGAAAAACTCGGGGCTCATTTCAAGGATCGCTTAAACCTAAGCCTCCCAGCCCGCCCCGCTGACCGCCGCCTGCGCCAGCGGGTGCAAGTCGGCCCCATGATGCTCCGTCTGCCAGGCTAGCAATTCCTTGCGCATGCCGGGCGTCCAGTACATTTGCAGATGATTACGTACGCCGAGCACCGCCTGTTTCTGGTCCGGTTCACTGGCGAAGTATTGGGCGATCTGGTTGACCATTTTGATCAGGTTGTCAGTGCTCATCGGCGCACCTCGGCTTTGCCATCACGTGCATGGCGGCGGTCTTTAAGCAGACGGTCCTGTTCGTCGCTGAAGGCCTGATAGCGTTTTTGCCATTCGGAAGGGTGGTAGACGCGACTGACTTCCACGGCGGTGACCTTGTACTCCGGACAGTTGGTGGCCCAGTCGGAGTTGTCGGTGGTGATCACGTTGGCCCCCGATTCCGGGAAGTGGAAGGTGGTGTACACCACGCCTGGGGCGACCCGTTCGGTGACCCGCGCGCGCAGGACAGTTTGGCCGGCGCGGCTGCCGATGCCGACCCAGTCACCTTCGTTGATGCCACGGCTCTCCGCGTCGGTCGGGTGGATTTCCAGGCGGTCTTCGTCGTGCCAGGCGACGTTCTCGGTACGCCGGGTCTGGGCGCCGACGTTGTACTGGCTGAGGATGCGCCCGGTGGTCAGCAGAAGAGGGTAGCGATTGTTGACCTTTTCCTCGGTGGGCACATAACCGGTGAGCATGAAACGGCCTTTGCCGCGCACGAATTCTTCGATGTGCATGGTCGGCGTGCCGTCCGGTGCCGCCGCGTTGCACGGCCATTGCAGGCTGCCGTGGCGATCCAGGGAGGCGTAGCTGACGTTGGTGAAGGTTGGCGTCAGGCTGGCGATTTCATCCATGATGTCTGACGGGTGCTTGTAGCTCATCGGGTAACCCAGCGCGTTGGCCAGGGCCACCGTGCCTTCCCAGTCGGCCTTGCCGCCCAGCGGTTCCATGACTTTGCGCACGCGCGAAATGCGTCGCTCGGCGTTGGTGAAGGTGCCGTCTTTTTCCAGGAACGAGCTGCCCGGCAGGAACACGTGGGCGAACTTGGCGGTTTCGTTGAGGAAAATATCCTGCACCACGATGCATTCCATGGCCGACAGCGCCGCGGTCACGTGTTGGGTATTAGGGTCGCTCTGGGCAATGTCTTCGCCCTGGCAATACAGGCCCTTAAAGCTGCCGCTAAGGGCGGCCTCGAACATGTTGGGAATGCGCAGGCCCGGATCGGGTTGCAGGGTCACGTTCCAGGCCTGTTCGAACTGCGCCCGAACCACCTCGTTGGAGATGTGCCGGTAGCCGGGTAACTCGTGGGGGAAGGAGCCCATGTCGCAGGAGCCCTGAACGTTGTTCTGCCCACGCAGCGGGTTCACGCCCACGCCTTCGCGGCCGATGTTGCCCGTGGCCATGGCCAGGTTGGCGATGCCCATGACCGCCGTGCTGCCCTGGCTGTGCTCGGTGACGCCCAGGCCGTAGTAGATCGCTGCGTTGCCGCCGGTGGCATACAAACGGGCGGCGGCACGGATGTCGGCCGGGGCTACGCCGCAGATCTCGCCAAGGACTTCCGGCGAGTTTTCCGCGCGGCTGACCAACTCGCTCCAGCGGGCAAAATCGCTGCCCTCGCAACGGGCGTCGATAAAGGCCTGGTCAAGCAGACCCTCGGTGACGATGACGTGGGCCAGGGCGTTAAGCATGGCGACGTTGGTGCCCGGGCGCAGGGCCAAGTGCAGTTCGGCGCGGGCATGCGCCGAGTCCACCAGATCAATCCGTCGTGGGTCGATAACGATCAGCCGCGCGCCTTCACGCAGGCGCCGTTTAAGTTGGGATGCGAACACCGGGTGCGCGTCGCTGGGGTTGGCGCCCATCACCAGAATCACGTCGGCCTGCATCACCGAGTCGAAGCTCTGAGTGCCGGCCGATTCGCCCAGGGTTTGTTTCAGGCCATAGCCGGTCGGCGAGTGGCAGACCCGCGCGCAGGTGTCGACGTTGTTGTTGCCGAACGCGGCACGCACCAGTTTTTGCACCAGGTAGGTTTCTTCGTTGGTGCAGCGGCTGGAGGTGATGCCACCAATCGAATCGCGGCCGTACTTTTGCTGCAACCGGCGGAATTCGCTGGCGGCGTAGGTCACCGCTTCGTCCCAGCTGACTTCCTGCCACGGGTCGTTGATGTGTTTGCGGATCATCGGTTTGGTGATGCGATCCGGGTGGGTGGCGTAGCCCCAGGCAAAGCGACCTTTGACGCAGGAATGGCCGTGGTTGGCCTGACCGTTTTTGTCGGGAACCATGCGCACCAGCTTGTCGCCTTTCATCTCGGCGCGGAACGAGCAGCCCACCCCGCAATAGGCACAAGTGGTGATCACGCTGCGTTCGGGCTGGCCGAGTTCGACTACGCTTTTTTCCATCAGGGTCGCGGTCGGGCAGGCCTGCACACAGGCGCCGCAGGACACGCATTCCGAGTCGAGGAAGTTATCGCCACCGGCGGCCGCAACCCGGGATTCAAACCCGCGCCCGGTGATGGTCAGGGCAAACGTACCCTGGGTTTCTTCGCAGGCGCGCACGCAGCGGTTGCAGACGATGCACTTGCTCGGGTCGTAGTCGAAGTAAGGGTTGGACGTGTCCTTGACGTCGGCCAGATGGTTCTCACCTTCGTAGCCGTAACGCACCTCCCGCAGGCCGACCTGGCCAGCGACGGTTTGTAGTTCGCAATTGCCGTTGGCCGAGCAGGTCAGACAGTCCAGCGGGTGATCGGAGATGTATAGCTCCATGACATTGCGGCGCAGAGTGGCAAGCTTCGGCGTCTGCGTGTGGACGCTCATGCCTTCGCTGACCGGCGTGGTGCAGGACGCCGGGTAGCCGCGCATGCCATCGATCTCCACCAGGCACATGCGGCAGGAGCCGAAGGCTTCCAGGCTGTCGGTGGCACACAGTTTCGGAATGGTTGTGCCCAGCAACGCGGCGGCGCGCATCACCGAAGTACCTTCGGGCACGCTGATGCTGCGGCCGTCGATGTTCAGCGTCACCTGCACGTCGCTTTCGCGAGCCGGAGTGCCCAGGTCGATATCGGTGTTCGGGTCGAAGAGAGTGATCATTGGTCGGCCTCCGAAGATTGCAGACCGAAGTCGGCGGGGAAGTACTTGAGGGCGCTGACGACCGGAAACGGGGCCATGCCGCCCAACGCGCACAGCGAACCGTATTGCATCGTGTCGCACAGGTCCTTGAGGATGATCACTTGCTCATCGCGAGCGCTCTGGTCAGGCGCAGCCAGCAGTCGGTCGATCACCTCCACGCCGCGGGTCGAGCCGATTCGGCATGGGGTGCATTTGCCACAGGATTCCTCGGCGCAGAACTGCAAGGCGAAGCGCGCCATGTGGGCCATGTCCAAGGTGTCGTCCGCCACCACCACACCACCGTGACCGAGCATCGCACCGATGCCGGCGAACGCTTCGTAATCCAGCGGTGTGTCGAAGTGCACCGGTGGCACCCAGGCGCCGAGAGGACCGCCAACCTGCGCGGCCTTCAGCGGCCGGCCACTGGCGGTGCCGCCGCCGTAACCTTCCACCAGTTCCCGTAAGGTCAGGCCAAAGGCCCGTTCCACCAGGCCGCCGTGACGAATATTGCCTGCCAACTGGAAAGGCATCGTGCCCAGGGAACGGCCCATGCCGTAATCGCGATAGAACTGCGCGCCCTTGGCCAGAATCAGCGGCACCGAGGCCAGCGTCAGCACGTTGTGCACCAGGGTTGGCAAACCGAACAAACCCTTCAGAGCCGGGATCGGCGGCTTGGCGCGGACAATCCCGCGCTTGCCTTCGAGGGAGTCCAGCAGCGCGGTTTCTTCACCGCAGATATAGGCGCCGGCCCCGACCCGTACTTCCATATCGAAAGCCAGGCCGCTGCCGCCGACATTGGCGCCGAGGTAACCGTTGGCCCGGGCGATATCCAGCGCCTCGCGCAGGGTCGCCACGGCCTGTGGATATTCCGAGCGCACATAGATGTAGCCGTAACTGGCGCCGACGGTGATGCCGGCAATGGCCATGCCTTCGATCAGCAGGAAAGGATCGCCTTCCATCAGCATGCGATCGGCGAAAGTGCCGGAGTCGCCTTCGTCGGCGTTGCACACAATGTATTTCTGCGCAGCCTGGGTGGCGCGCACCGTGCGCCACTTGATCCCGGCTGGGAACGCTGCGCCGCCACGGCCGCGTAGGCCTGAGTCGAATACCTCCGTCGCGGTCTGCTCGCCACCGATGGCGACGGCCCTTGTTAAACCCTCGAAACCGCCGTGGGTTCGGTAATCGTCCAGGGACAGCGGCCGGGTAATACCGGCGCGTGCGAACAGCAGGCGTTGTTGGGTCTTCAGATAAGGCAGCTCTTCCACCAAGCCCAAGGCCAGCGGATGGGCGGACGGCTCGCCTTTCAGGGCATCAAGCACCGAAGGCACATCGGCAGCGGTCAGCGGGCCGAAGCCGATCCGACCTTGCGGGGTGTCGACTTCCAGCAGCGGTTCCAGCCAATACAGGCCACGGGAACTGGTGCGTTGCAGGTCCAGACTGGCAAGGGCCAGCGCCACCTCATCAGCACCCACGGCGCGGGCAAGAGAATCACAGGATAGATAGAGGCTCATACGTCCTCCCGGCAAGCATCAAGCAGCGCATCCAGACGCTCGGCACTTAGCCGCGCATGCACCTGACCATCCAGCTCCAGAGCGGGCGAACAGGCACAAGCGCCAAGGCAATAAACCGGCCGCAAACTGATATTGCCGTCGGCACTGCTGCCGTGGTCGTCCAGTTGCAGACGTTCGCGCAACTGCGCCGCTAGCTGCTCGGCACCGCGACTCTTGCAGGACTCAGCCCGGCACAGACGCAGGATATGCCGGGCCGGCGGCGCGGTGCGGAAGTCATGGTAAAAGCTGATCACCCCACGAATCTCCGCCTGACTCTGGTTAAGGGCGTGGGCAATCTCGGGGATGGCGGCATCGGGGATATAACCGATGCCCGCCTGAATCTCATGAAGAATCGGCAACAGTGCGCCAGCGGAGCCTTTGTGGCGCTCCAGCAAGCTGTGAAGCATAGGCAATTGCAACATCTCATCAGGCATACAGCATTCCTCACGGTCACGGACAAACCAGGCGGTTGTCGGTTGTCCGAAAGTGTCGGCTGCGGCGTTCACACCACGTCACGGTATCGTGGCATTTTCAGGCCGTTGGCCAGGCACCCTGATTGGGCATCTTGTTGGGCCCGGCGCGGTCTTTGCCGCACCTGTTCAGGGCATAAATTGAAGCTTGCCACGCTGGCATTGATTCAACTGTACAAAAGCGACGTGCTTGGTTCTTTCCACGACCACCCGTTAAGTCTAGAAGAGCACTGCCGAAGGCGCGCACTGTCTGAAATGATTTGTGGCACAAGCGCCGCACATCCGCCCACTACAGTGTGCAGGAATGGGTCTGTCCCCCTTTGCTGTAAGTGGACGGCAAGACGGCAAAATAGTAGCGTCGCGCCACTTTCTTCATCTACGTAACGGACTACACATGCTCACTGTCGCTCCAGCCTCGCGCCTGTTCTGCGCGAT
Organism: Pseudomonas sp. 10S4; assembly: GCF_034344865.1. NCBI lineage: Bacteria > Pseudomonadati > Pseudomonadota > Gammaproteobacteria > Pseudomonadales > Pseudomonadaceae > Pseudomonas > Pseudomonas sp. 10S4. The sequence goes on along the minus strand of NZ_CP133774.1, from coordinate 507,217 downwards.
CACTTTCACCGTCGTGATGACCCCAGCACTTGCCGACTGGGACTGGCAAGAATCCCCGGAATACGCCTGGAAGACTTACCTCTCCGATTGCCAGCAATTACAGCGATCAGTGACCGATGTGCAGAACGGGAGCAAGACGGCCAAGGATGTCTTGCCTTCTATCGAGAGTTATCTGCGAACCATTACCGTACATCGCAAGAACCTCGCCCAGCCAAGCCTCGGCACCCCCGATTACGCCCGCTGTGAAAGCGTCATCCCCCAAGTGAAAGACATAGCGGCCAAGGGCAGTGCAGAAAACGACGAGGCGCTGGATCAGCATTTTCGGCAAGCCCAGACCGATCACCTGAACTCCCCGGAATACAAGCGCGCTCGCTCGCTGGGCTTCAGCGACGTCGGCGAAATCGGGGCTCTCGACCAGCACGCTGAATTGGATGGCGAAGCGAATCTGAAGACCTTGATGATCAAAGTCGATGCTGGCTGCGGCAGCCATTTCCGCGCCGCGCAATACGTCAAACCCTATGTGATCTACATCGCTCATCGTTGGGATGGCAACTGCGCCGTCAATAGGCGCGTCGCAGTGCTGGGCGGTGAAACGGTGGAGCGAGGCGACAATATTGATGAGGACGGGATTTTTCAGTACGTGGGGTGGAAGACATTGAACGGAGCGGATGGATTTCCCATCGACATTCGAGTCGTAAAGGCGCTGAAGTAACCCGCAGGAATTTTTCTTCAAAGGAAGGATGGACAGATGATCGACTTCAACAACAAGGGCTTCTTCAAACTCAAGCAAAACGAAGAATACGCCCAACGCGTTACCGACCTTTTGCTCGACGGCGAACACGTCATCGACGCCTACAAATCCATGCGCGACGGCGTCGTGTTCACCAACAAACGCATCATCGCCGTCATCGTCCAGGGCATCACCGGCAGCAAAAAAGACTTCACCTCGTTGCCGTACAAAAACATCGTCGCGTACTCAGTGGAAACCTCCGGCACGTTCGACCTGGATTCCGAACTGGAGATCTACTTCTCGTCGCTAGGCAAAGTGAAATTCGAATTCACCGGCAGAACATCAATGGTAGAAATCTCAAAACTGATCTCCCAACACGTCCTCTGACCCAAACACGAAAAAGCCCCGAAAACTCGGGGCTCCAACTGGCTAAACACAATCCAAAATGTGGGAGCGGGCTTGCTCGCGAAAGCGCCAGATCAGCCAACACCAAAACCAACTGACACAACCCCATCGCAAGCAACCCCATCCCCCAGCCGCTATTCCTCAGCCTTCTCCGCCGCCCGCTTAGACGACACCGTCGAAGCCCGCCCCCGCATCAACACCTTCACCGCATCATCAACCACCGCCTTACCCATCGACGTCAAATAATGCGCAGCCCAGGCGTGAGTGTCCGTGTCCCTGTTGTAGGCAGCCTCTTTAGTGAGCGCTTTGGCCAGAAACAGAAAGTCAGAAGCCATGGACAACGCGTCGCCGAGCGGCACATCGCGGGTTACGTGGAATAGCGCGCGGTCTGAGCAGTAGAGGGCGGGGGTTAGGCCGATGGTTTTGAGTTCGGGTTGATCGGTCATTGGGCATCTCCGGTGGTGGAGAGGCTGTGGGGCAGGGTGGAAGCGTTACGCGATTGGGAATTGCGTAGAGGGGAAAGCCAGATTTTGTACGGATTGATGCTGCGCATTGCAAAAGCTCCTTAATTTGAAGAGCCGCCACAATTCGTTACCAAGCGAATGGGTGGCAGCTGTGCGCAGGTTGGTAAACCGGGAAATCAAGGAAACCGGCACGTCCGAAGACGTCCCACGCACAGCCGCCATAACGCAGATCGCAGGCGAAAAAAGCGCCTGCGAACGCATGGCACTGTTGCGCAGTGATTTACCTCGGGTTACCAAGCCCGGTCGCTGAATTGGCAGCGACGGTGGGAGGGTATCGTGTAGACCCTGTAGCTGCAACCTTCACTTTTAGTGCAACTCATTGGAAATAGTGTTGTTGACCCAGTGTTGGCGTTTGTTCGTCTGATCTGGCGACATCGTGAGCTCATCAGACCATGGGCCGAAGTACTCGGTGAGCTTGTTTGGGGGGCGGACTCATTGGTAAACGAAGAGACTATGAAGACATCCGTCCGCGGAAGAAATGACTCTTTCGCTAGGGTAATGTTGGGCACAAGATCGATCCATGGATTGCTCTCAGCCCCTCTAGGGGCTGTCAGAAAGTCACTGCCTTATATAGGTTCTCAAGGCCCGGTAAGCTCAAAAACATCGATGGAGTTGCGTTTTTAACCACTCCTTGAGCATTAATTTTCTGAGTTGTATGAATCAATACGCACGCGCGCTTGGGAGCGAATTCTGTGGGCAGTGCTATTCACCCGTAACGGATATGGGCGATCAGGGGCGACAGCTATCGGCGTTCGCGCTTTTTTAGGTCGCCCGGCTTCATTCATTGAATGTCTTTCAGATAATCTTTGAGCGCAATGACCGGCGCTTCAAGCTGCTCCATCGTCCGCGCATTACCAAAATCATCAGCCAACCGACGCAGCTCCCGCCCAAGCGGCATCTCAACACCCCCTATAGCCTCCAGCGCCAAACCAACACAATGCATCACCCGAAACTGAATCCCCTCAACATCCCCCCGCCGCACCAACAACCCAAAAACCTCCCGCTCATAATCACTCATGATCGGATCATCCCGCAGAATCGGGCTTTCCCCCTCCCGCTCGTAAGCCAGCTTGAGGGCGAATAGGGCAACGGTTTCCAGTGGCAATTCCATTGTGTGAATCCTTGATTCGTTAGCCGGGAGGTTTCGGGTTGTGGCGTTGAAAAGCAAGATCAAAAGATCGCAGCCTTCGGCAGCTCCTACGCGACAGCGGTGAGTTGGCTCACTTTTCTACAGGCGAAAAAAGGCCTTGCAAAGCAAGACCTTTCTTAATTTTGGTGCCCCGAGGGAGACTCGAACTCCCACTTCTTGCGAAAACGGATTTTGAATCCGCCGCGTCTACCAATTCCGCCATCAGGGCTTAATGGCCGCGGAGTATAGAGATGAGATTACCGTTGGTCAATCAGGTACATAGAGAATTTTCACTATTTCGGCTAGACTCCCGGCCCCTGCTAGACGAACTCCATCATGCGCGTTGCTGACTTTACTTTCGAACTCCCTGATTCGCTGATCGCTCGCCACCCTTTGGCCGAGCGTCGCAACAGTCGCCTGTTGACCCTGGATGGGGTCAGCGGCGCCCTGGCACACCGTCAATTCACTGATTTGCTCGAGCATTTGCGCCCGGGCGATTTGATGGTGTTCAACAATACCCGGGTGATTCCGGCGCGGCTGTTTGGCCAGAAGGCTTCCGGCGGCAAGCTGGAAATTCTGGTGGAGCGGGTGCTCGACAGTCATCGCGTGCTGGCCCATGTGCGGTCCAGCAAGTCGCCCAAGCCCGGTACGAAGATCCTGATCGACGGCGGCGGCGAGGCAGAAATGCTGGCGCGGCACGATACGTTGTTCGAGTTGGGCTTCACCGAAGAGGTGTTGCCGCTGCTCGATCGTGTCGGGCACATGCCGTTGCCACCTTATATAGATCGCCCGGATGAAGGCTCGGACCGCGAGCGTTATCAGACCGTGTACGCCGAGCGCCTGGGCGCAGTGGCGGCGCCGACGGCGGGGCTGCATTTCGATCAGCCGTTGCTGGAGGCGATTGCGGCCCACGGGCGTCGAGACGGCGTTCGTGACCTTGCACGTCGGTGCGGGGACGTTCCAGCCTGTGCGCGTTGAGAAGCTTGAAGACCACCACATGCATAGCGAATGGCTGGAAGTCGGCCAGGACGTGGTGGATGCCGTCGCTGCCTGCCGTGCTCGCGGTGGTCGGGTGGTGGCGGTGGGGACCACCAGCGTGCGTTCCCTGGAAAGCGCCGCCCGCGATGGCGTGCTCAAGCCGTTCAGTGGCGACACTGACATCTTTATCTACCCGGGCCGGCCGTTTCATGTGGTCGATGCTCTGGTCACCAACTTCCATTTGCCTGAATCCACGCTGTTGATGCTGGTTTCGGCGTTCGCCGGTTATCCCGAAGCCATGGCTGCCTATAAAGCAGCGGTGGAGCATGGTTACCGCTTTTTCAGCTACGGTGATGCGATGTTTATCACCCGTAATCCTGCGCCGACTGCCCCTAAAGAATCGGGCCCTGAGGAAACTGTATGAGTCGTATGTCGTTTGAACTGCTGGCCACTGACGGCAAGGCTCGTCGCGGTCGTTTGACCTTCCCGCGCGGTACCGTCGAGACCCCGGCCTTCATGCCGGTGGGCACGTATGGCACCGTGAAGGGCATGTTGCCGCGGGATATCACCGCCACTGGCGCAGAAATCATTCTGGGCAACACCTTCCACTTGTGGCTGCGTCCTGGCACCGAAGTGATCAAGAAGCACGGCGACCTGCACGATTTCATGCAGTGGAAAGGCCCGATTCTTACAGACTCCGGCGGTTTTCAGGTGTTCAGCCTGGGCGCGATGCGCAAGATCAAGGAGGAGGGCGTGACCTTCGCCTCTCCGGTTGATGGCGCCAAAGTGTTCATGGGCCCGGAAGAGTCGATGCAGGTCCAGCGTGACCTGGGCTCCGACATCGTGATGATTTTCGACGAATGCACCCCGTACCCGGCTGACGAAGACGTTGCCCGTGTGTCCATGGAGCTCTCGCTGCGCTGGGCCCAGCGTTCGAAAAACGCCCATGGCGACAACACGGCGGCGCTGTTCGGCATCGTTCAGGGCGGCATGCACCAGGACCTGCGCATGCGCTCCCTGGAAGGCCTCGACAAGATCGGCTTTGATGGCCTGGCCATTGGCGGCCTGTCGGTGGGCGAGCCCAAGCACGAAATGATCAAGGTGCTGGATTACCTGCCGGGCATGATGCCGGCTGACAAACCTCGTTACCTTATGGGCGTTGGCAAACCGGAAGATCTGGTTGAGGGTGTGCGCCGCGGTGTGGACATGTTCGATTGCGTGATGCCAACCCGTAATGCCCGCAACGGGCATCTGTTCATTGATACAGGCGTGCTGAAGATCCGTAACGCGTTCCATCGCCATGATGATACGCCGCTGGATCCGACCTGCGATTGCTACACCTGCCAGAACTTCTCCCGTGCTTATCTGCACCATCTGGACAAGTGCGGCGAAATGCTGGGTAGCATGTTGAATACCATCCACAATTTGCGCCATTACCAGGTGCTTATGGCTGGTTTGCGCGAGGCTATTCAACAGGGTACATTGGCCGCCTTTGTCGATGCCTTCTACGCCAAACGCGGGCTACCTGTTCCGCCTTTGGACTGAGTTTTCTGACCCCAAGATTCAACATTTGCAACTGGAGTGCTAAATGAGCTTTTTTATCTCTAATGCCATGGCCGATGGTGCTGCACCCGCAGCTGCAGGCCCAATGGGCGGCGGCTTTGAGTGGATTTTCCTGGTCGGCTTCCTGGTCATCTTCTACCTGATGATCTGGCGTCCACAGGCCAAGCGCGCCAAAGAGCAGAAGAACCTGCTGGGTAGCCTGCAAAAAGGCGACGAAGTTGTGACCACCGGTGGTATCGCCGGCAAGATCACTAAAGTGGCTGATGATTTCGTGGTTCTGGAAGTTTCCGACACCGTGGAAATGAAGTTCCAGAAAGGCGCCATCGCCGCCACGCTGCCAAAAGGCACGCTAAAAGCGATCTAAGTTTCAACTTCTACTCAATCGACGGGGCGCGCAAGGCGCCCCGCGTCATAAGCGGGCGGCGTGATGCTGAACAAATACCCTCTGTGGAAATACATTCTGATCCTGGCGGTGCTGGCGGTCGGTCTGATTTATTCCGCTCCCAATCTTTATCCTGATGACCCGGCCATTCAGGTCAGCGGTGCAAGTACTGCACTGTTGGTCAATCAGGCTGATCTGGACCGTGTGAGCACTGCGCTCAAAGAGTCCGGGATCAACGTCAAGGCAGCCACGCTGTCGGCGAACGGCAAGGGCGGCCTGATCCGTCTGACCAAGGCTGAAGACCAGCTGCCGGCCAAAGACGTAGTGCGCAAGGCATTGGGTGATGACTACGTCGTTGCACTGAACCTGGCACAAACCACCCCGCAATGGCTGCGCAGCCTCGGCGCGCACCCGATGAAGCTGGGTCTGGACTTGTCCGGTGGTGTGCACTTCCTGCTGGAAGTGGATATGGACAAAGCCCTCGACGCCCGCCTGAAAGTCTACGAAGGCGACGTCAAGAGCCTGTTGCGTAAAGAGAAACTGCGCTATCGCAGCCTGCCGCAACTCAATGGTGCCATTCAGCTGGGCTTCACTGATGAAGCAACCCGCGAACAGGCCCGTGCGCTGGTCCGCAAGAGCTTCAACGATTTCGACATTGTTCCGGCCGATCTCAATGGTCAACCGGTGCTGCGTCTGGCGATGACCCCGGCCAAGCTGGCGGAAATCCGTGAATACTCCATCAAGCAGAACTTGACCACGGTACGTAACCGCGTCAACGAACTGGGTGTTGCCGAACCGATTGTTCAGCGTCAGGGTGCCAACCGCATCGTGGTTGAGCTGCCGGGCGTGCAGGACACCGCAGAAGCCAAGCGTATCCTCGGCAAGACGGCCAACCTCGAGTTTCGTCTGGCTGCTGAGCCAGGTGCTTCGAAAGCCACTTCCGAAACCTTCGAGTTCCGTGAAGGCAAGCGTCCGCCGGCACAGATCGAGCGTGGCCTGATCATCACCGGTGACCAGGTAACTGACGCCAAGGCTGGCTTCGGCGAGCACGGCACGCCAGAAGTGAACATCCGTCTGGATGGTCATGGTGGCGAGCTGATGAGTCGTGCGACTCGCAGCAACGTCGGTCGCAGCATGGCGGTGATCTTCATCGAACAGCGTCCTGTCACCACCTACACCAAGCAATTGGTTGATGGTGTCGAGAAAGACGTCGCGGTTCAAACGTTCAAAGAAGAGAAGAAGATCATCAGCCTGGCGACCATCCAGTCGCCACTGGGTGCTCAGTTCCGTATTACTGGCCTGAACGGTCAGGGCGAGTCGTCCGAACTGGCGCTGCTGTTGCGTGCCGGTGGTCTGGCTGCACCAATGTACTTCGCTGAAGAGCGCACCATTGGCCCGAGCCTGGGTGCTGACAACATCACCAAGGGTATCGATGCATCGCTGTGGGGCATGCTGTTTGTCTCGCTGTTCATCATCGCCATTTACCGTTTCTTCGGCATCATCGCCACCGTCGCTCTGGGCGTGAACATGGTGCTGCTGCTGGCCTTGATGTCGCTGCTGGGTGCAACGCTGACCCTGCCGGGTATCGCCGGTATCGTGCTGACCATGGGTATGGCGGTCGACGCCAACGTACTGATTTTCTCGCGTATTCGTGAAGAGATCGCGGCAGGCATGACGGTACAACGGGCAATCAACGAAGGCTTCGGCCGGGCATTCACCGCGATTCTCGACGCCAACCTGACAACATTGTTGGTCGGCGGGATTCTCTTTGCGATGGGCACCGGTCCCGTCAAAGGCTTCGCAGTGACCATGTCCCTCGGGATCTTTACCTCGATGTTCACGGCCATCATGGTGACCCGCGCGATGGTCAACCTGATCTTCGGCGGTCGGGACTTCAAGAAGTTGTGGATTTAAGGGGCTGCCATGTTACGTACAATCAACTTCATGGGCGTTCGCAACTTCGCGTTCGGCGTCACATTGTTCCTTACGGCGCTGGCCATTTTCAGCGTCGTCCACAAGGGCATGAACTGGGGGCTGGATTTCACCGGTGGTACGCTCATTGAGCTGACCTACGAGCATCCAGCCGATGTCACCAAGGTGCGTGAGCAACTGACTTCGGCGGGTTACCACGAAGCCATCGTTCAGAGCTTTGGTGCGACCACCGATCTGCTCGTGCGTATGCCGGGTGAAGACCCGCAACTGGGTCACCAGGTGGCCGATGCCTTGAAAAAGGTCGGCGGCGATAACCCGGCCGAGGTCAAGCGTGTCGAGTTCGTCGGCCCGCAGGTAGGTGAAGAGCTGCGCGACCAGGGCGGCCTCGGCATGCTGATGGCGCTGGGCGGCATCCTGATCTACCTGGCTTTCCGCTTTCAGTGGAAGTTCGCGGTCGGCGCCATTGTTTCGCTGATCCACGACGTGATCGTGACCGTCGGTATCCTGTCGTTCTTCCAGATCACCTTCGATTTGACGGTCCTGGCGGCGGTGCTGGCGATTATCGGGTACTCGCTCAACGACACCATCGTGGTATTCGACCGGGTTCGTGAGAACTTCCGTGTACTGCGCAAGGCCAGCCTGATCGAGAACATCAACATCTCGACCACGCAAACCCTGCTGCGGACCATGGCGACGTCGATCTCCACCTTGCTGGCGATCTCGGCGCTGTTGTTCTTCGGTGGCGACAACCTGTTCGGCTTCTCGATCGCCCTGTTCATCGGTGTTCTGGCGGGTACCTACTCGTCGATCTACATCGCGAACGTGGTGCTGATCTGGCTGAACCTGAACAGCGAGGATTTGATTCCTCCTGCGGCTACCGAGAAGGAAATCGACGACCGTCCATAACGGCCATCGTTTTTCCAGCTGTTAGCCAAAAAAGGCGCGAGTTGAACTCGCGCCTTTTTTTATGCTCCAAGGCTGGGAGAAGCGCGGGCAATGACCCGCATGTGATGGTCAGGAGGTTCATGTGAACAAGTCGTTACTGGTTGGTGCGGTATTGGGTGCTGTCGGTGTGACTGCCGGGGGTGCTGTTGCCACCTACAGCCTGGTAAAAAGCGGCCCTGAGTATGCGCAAGTTCTGGCGGTTGAGCCGGTCAAGACACAGATCAAGACTCCACGTGAAGTGTGCAAGGACGTTGCAGTGACTCGGCAAGCGCCAGTCAAGGATCAGCATCAGATCATGGGCACAGTGCTCGGTGCGGTCGGTGGTGGTCTGTTGGGCAATATGGTTGGTGGCGGTAATGGCAAGAAGCTTGCCACCGTTGCGGGCGCTGTTGGCGGCGGATATGCCGGTAACAAGGTTCAGGAAGGCATGCAGAACCGTGATACCTACACCACGACCCAGACTCGGTGTAATACGGTGAACGACATCAGCGACAAGGTTGTCGGCTACGACGTCCGTTACTCGCTGGACGGCAAGGAAGGCAAAGTGCGGATGGATCGCGATCCGGGCAACCAGATTCCGGTCGATAAAGAAGGCAAGCTGGTTTTGTCGCAGAACGAACCGGCTCAGTGATGAGCTGATTGCCAGAATCAAAAAGAAGCACCTGAAAGGGTGCTTTTTTGTGCCCGCTATTTTCGCAGCGCCACTAACCCCTGTGGGGGCGGGCTTGCTCGCGAATGCGGTGTATCAGTCGACATGGATGTTGAATGACAGACTGCATTCGCGAGCAAGCCCGCTCCCACATTGGGTTTTGTGGTGGTCTTGAAGGCAAATTCCAGGCATAAAAAAGCACCCCGAAGGGTGCTTTTTGTAGCGCTCGCTTAGCGTTTCAGCGAAGCCGGCAGGTGAGGCTGGATGGCCGTCAGAACTGCTTTGAAGCATTTGGTGTTGCCAGCAACGACGTGGCCTTTTTCAAGGAAGTCGTGACCGCCGGTGAAGTCGCTCACCAAGCCGCCGGCTTCCTGGATCAGCAGGGCGCCTGCAGCCATGTCCCACTCGGACAAGCCCGACTCCCAGAATGCGTCGAAACGACCGGCAGCCACGTAGGCCAGGTCCAGGCTAGCCGAGCCGGCGCGACGGATGCCGGCGGTCTGGCCAACCAGGGCGCGGAACATGCCCAGGTAGTTGTCGAGGTTGTCCATCTGGTCGTCACGGAACGGGAAGCCGGTACCCAGCAGGGCGCCGTCGAGGCTGGTGCGACCGCTGACGCGAAGGCGACGACCGTTCAGTTGAGCGCCGCGACCACGGCTGGCAGTGAATTCTTCCTGGCGAACCGGGTCCAGAACAACAGCGTGTTCCAGGCGACCGCGGTATTTGCAGGCGATGCTGACAGCGAAGTGAGGAATGCCGCGCAGGAAGTTGGTGGTGCCGTCCAGCGGATCGATGATCCACAGGTATTCTTCGCCTTCGCCGCTACCTGGGTGCATACCGGTTTCTTCACCGAGAATGCCATGGGTAGGGTAGGCCTTGCGCAGCGCGTCGATGATTTTCTGTTCGGCGGCGCGATCCACCTCGGATACGTAATCCTTGGCGTCTTTTTCGTCGACCTTGATGGTATCCAGGCGCTCGATGGAGCGGAAGATCAATTCACTGGCGCTGCGGGCGGCGCGCAGCGCGATATTCAGCATGGGCTGCATGGATGTGTCACCTAAGGTTGTTAAAGAAAGCCGGGCATTCTATCAGAAAGTTTCTACAGGTGAAGGTCGGTGTTCGCTTTCATAGCTTAACGGTAGGTTGAGCTGTAAGATTCGGCTCCCTAATTTAGTGTTCGAGATCGCCTCCCGTGCTGCAAAACATTCGTGTCGTCCTGGTCAATACCAGCCATCCCGGCAATATCGGCGGGGCTGCGCGTGCCATGAAGAACATGGGCCTGTCGCGGCTGGTGCTGGTCGAACCGCGGTTGTTCCCGCATCACGAGGCCGATGCTCGTGCCTCCGGTGCCGGTGACATCCTTGAAAACGCGCAAGTCGTCGCCACCTTGGAAGATGCCTTGGTCGGTTGCAATCTGGTGCTCGGCACCAGTGCTCGTGACCGCCGCATTCCCTGGCCGCTGCTCGATCCCCGCGAATGCGGTGTGAAAGTGGTCGAGGAGGCTGCGCAGGGTGCCGAGATTGCCTTGGTCTTTGGTCGTGAAGATTCCGGCCTGACCAATGAAGAGCTGCAGCGATGTCATTATCACGTGCACATCCCATCAGACCCTGAGTTCAGCTCGCTGAACCTTGGGGCGGCGGTGCAGGTGTTGAGTTATGAAGTGCGCATGTCCTGGCTCGCAGCCGCGGGTCAGCCGAGCAAGGTCGAGAAGGATGAAGTGGCGTCCACCAAGAGTGGTGAATTGGCGACCATGGATGAGCTGGAGCGATTCTATGAGCACCTGGAGCAAACCCTGGTGGCCATTGAATTTCTCGATCCGGAAAAGCCGCGACACTTGATGGCGCGCCTGCGTCGGTTGTACGGACGAAGCTCGGTCAGCCGGGCGGAAATGAATATATTGCGTGGCATCCTCACGGAAACCCAGAAAGCGGCCCGTGGTGAGCTTCTTAAGCGGAAGGATTGAAAAATGTTTGAGCGTTTGCGTGAAGATATCCAGAGTGTTTTCCACCGTGATCCGGCAGCGCGTAACGCTTTTGAAGTCCTGACTTGCTACCCCGGCATGCATGCCATCTGGATTCATCGCCTGTCGTCAGCCCTATGGGGCATGGGCTGGAAGTGGCTGGCGCGTCTGGTCTCGAATTTTGGCCGATGGTTGACCGGGATTGAGATTCATCCGGGCGCCAAGGTCGGTCGTCGTTTCTTTATTGACCATGGCATGGGCATTGTCATCGGTGAGACCGCCGAAATCGGCAACGACGTCACCCTTTATCAGGGTGTGACCCTCGGTGGCACCAGTTGGAACAAGGGCAAGCGTCACCCGACCCTCGAAGACGGGGTTGTGGTGGGGGCGGGCGCCAAGGTGCTCGGGCCATTCACGGTCGGCGCCGGGGCCAAGGTCGGTTCCAATGCCGTGGTGACCAAGGCTGTTCCGCCGGGTGCGACGGTCGTCGGGATTCCAGGGCGGATCATCGTCAAGTCCGATGAAGAGCAAGATGCCAAGCGCAAGGCAATGGCCGAGAAGATCGGCTTCGATGCTTATGGCGTCGGTGAAGACATGCCGGACCCGGTGGCGCGTGCCATTGGTCAGTTGCTGGATCACCTGCAGGCGGTCGATGGTCGTCTGGAGGGGATGTGCGGTGCCTTGAAGGATCTGGGCAGTAATTACTGCGCCAAGGATTTGCCTGAACTGCGTGAAGAAGACTTCGCCTGCGTAAAAGGCAAAGACGAAACCAAGGCCGGCTGATGCCTGTGGAGCTGCCGAAGGCTGCGATCTTTTGACTTTGCTTTTCAAAGGCGAAGATCAAAAGATCGCAGCCTTCGGCAGCTCCTACGTAGGTCGTGATCAGGCAATGGCACGGCGCTGACCGGTGTGCCATTAGGCTGCAGACCCTGATATGATGCGCGCGCTCTTTTGCGGGTAAACCTGACTAAAGTACTAGGTCTTATAGTTGACTTAAATACTCGGGAATTGCATACTCGCCCCATTCCGAACTCCGTGGTAATTGTCCATGAGACTGACTACAAAAGGCCGATACGCCGTGACCGCCATGCTTGACCTGGCGTTGCATGCGCAGCACGGGCCGGTGTCCCTGGCCGATATCTCCGAGCGCCAAGGCATCTCCCTGTCCTACCTTGAACAGCTTTTCGCCAAATTGCGTCGTAGCAATCTGGTCTCCAGTGTTCGTGGTCCGGGCGGTGGCTACCAACTGTCCCGCGACATGCAGGGCATCCAGGTCGCCCAAGTGATCGATGCGGTAAACGAATCGGTCGATGCAACCAAATGCCAGGGCCAAGGTGATTGCCATTCCGGCGATACCTGCCTGACCCACCACTTGTGGTGCGATCTGAGCCTGCAGATTCACGAATTTCTGAGCGGTATCAGCTTGGCTGACCTTGTAACTCGCCGTGAGGTGCAAGAAGTAGCCCAGCGTCAGGATCAGCGCCGTTGCAATGGCAAGGCGCCACGCCTGGACAAGATTGAAGCGTCCGCCGTCGAATGACAGCCAAAGAGCAAGCGGCACGCCAGCCAGCCTGATTTAGGAGATAGTCCATGAAATTGCCGATTTACCTTGATTACTCTGCGACCACCCCGGTTGATCCGCGTGTCGCGCAAAAGATGAGTGAATGCCTGCTGGTCGACGGAAACTTCGGTAACCCGGCGTCCCGTTCCCATGTGTTCGGCTGGAAAGCTGAAGAGTCCGTCGAAAACGCCCGTCGTCAGGTCGCAGATCTGGTCAACGCCGACCCGCGTGAAATCGTCTGGACCTCTGGTGCCACCGAATCCGACAACCTGGCAATCAAGGGTGCGGCGCATTTCTATGCGACCAAAGGCAAACACCTGATCACCACCAAGATTGAGCACAAGGCTGTCCTCGACACCATGCGCCAACTGGAGCGTGAAGGCTTCGAAGTGACCTACCTCGAGCCTCAGACTGATGGTCTGGTAACGCCTGCAATGATCGAAGCAGCACTGCGTGACGACACCATCCTGGTTTCGGTCATGCACGTGAACAACGAAATCGGCACCATCAACGACATCGCAGCCATCGGCGAACTGACCCGCTCCAAGGGCATTCTGTTCCACGTTGACGCGGCTCAGTCCACCGGCAAGGTTGATATCGACCTGTCGAAGCTGAAAGTCGACATGATGTCGTTCTCTGCCCACAAAACCTACGGCCCTAAAGGCATCGGCGCGCTGTACGTCAGCCGCAAGCCGCGTGTTCGCATCGAAGCGACCATGCATGGCGGCGGTCACGAACGTGGCATGCGTTCCGGCACCCTGGCGACTCACCAGATCGTCGGCATGGGTGAAGCCTTCCGTGTAGCCAAGGAAGACATGGCTGCCGAGAACGTGCGCATCAAAGCCCTGAGCGACCGCTTCTTCAAGCAGGTCGAAGGCCTGGAAGAGCTGTACATCAACGGCAGCATGACCGCCCGCGTACCGCACAACCTGAACCTGAGCTTCAACTACGTTGAAGGCGAGTCGCTGATCATGGCCCTCAAGGATCTGGCGGTTTCGTCCGGTTCGGCCTGCACCTCGGCCTCCCTTGAGCCTTCGTACGTACTGCGCGCCCTGGGCCGCAACGACGAACTGGCACACAGCTCGATTCGCTTCACCTTCGGCCGTTTCACCACCGAAGAAGAAATCGACTACGCCGCGCAGAAAGTCTGCGAGGCCGTTACCAAGCTGCGCACTTTGTCGCCGCTGTGGGACATGTACAAAGACGGTGTCGACATTTCGAAAATCGAGTGGGCGGCACACTGATTTCAAGTCGCCGCAAACCGGCCCTGCAATACTTAAGTGTGCAGGGCTCAAGAGCGACTCTCTGATGAGTGAGGATTAAGAATCATGGCTTACAGCGAAAAGGTCATCGACCACTACGAGAACCCGCGCAACGTCGGCAAGATGGACGCGGAAGACCCGGATGTCGGCACTGGCATGGTCGGCGCTCCGGCGTGCGGCGACGTGATGCGTCTGCAGATCAAGGTTAACGAGCAAGGCATCATCGAAGACGCCAAGTTCAAGACCTATGGTTGCGGTTCCGCTATCGCGTCCAGCTCCCTGGCCACCGAGTGGATGAAAGGCAAGACTCTGGATGAAGCAGAGACCATCAAGAACACTCAGCTGGCTGAAGAACTGGCCCTGCCGCCAGTGAAAATTCACTGCTCCGTACTTGCTGAAGACGCTATCAAAGCGGCCGTTCGCGACTACAAGCAGAAGAAAGGCTTGATCTGACTTTCAAGTATTGGCGACGAGTAAGGAGTCACCGATGGCTATCAGCATGACAGAAGCGGCAGCTCAACACGTGCGACGCTCCCTCAACGGGCGCGGCAAAGGTGAAGGGATTCGTCTGGGTGTTCGCACCACAGGCTGTTCCGGCCTTGCCTACGTGCTGGAGTTCGTCGACGAGGTGGTTGCAGAGGATCAGGTGTTCGAAAGTCACGGCGAGAAAGTGATCATCGACCCGAAAAGCCTGGCATACCTGGACGGCACCGAGCTCGATTTCGTCAAGGAAGGGTTGAACGAAGGCTTCAAGTTCAACAATCCCAACGTACGCGGTGAATGTGGCTGCGGCGAAAGCTTCAACATCTGAGGCTGCGCGTGGGTATTCCTTGTCATTACGCTTTATTTGAACTGCAGCCGAGCTTCCGTCTGGATCTCGAACAGTTGGCCACGCGCTATCGTGAGTTGGCGCGCGGTGTTCATCCGGACCGCTTTGCCGACGCTCCCGAGCGCGAGCAGCGGCTGGCGCTCGAGCAATCCGCGAACCTCAACGAGGCTTACCAGACGCTCAAAAGCCCCCGAAACGCGCGCGTTATCTGCTCGCCATGGGTGGTCGCGAGTTGCCGCTGGAGGTCACGGTGCATGATCCGGAGTTTCTTCTGCAACAGATGCAATGGCGCGAAGAGCTCGAAGACCTGCAAGACAGCGCCGACCTGGCCGGCATTGCCGTGTTTAAGCGCCGCTTGAAGGTTGCACAGGATGAACTGAACGAAAGCTTCGCAGCCTGTTGGGATGATGCAGCGCAACGTGAACAGGCCGAACGCCTGATGCGGCGTATGCAGTTCCTCGACAAGCTCACCTACGAAGTGCGCCAGTTAGAAGAGCGCCTCGACGATTAACCCAGTGCCGCTCCGGTCGCACGCCTGATATACAGATAAGTCCTGATTACGATGGCCCTACTGCAGATCGCCGAACCCGGCCAAAGTCCTCAACCGCACCAGCGTCGTCTGGCTGTGGGGATCGACTTGGGCACTACCAATTCGCTGGTCGCTGCATTGCGCAGTGGTCTTTCCGAACCTCTGGCCGACGCTGACGGGCAGGTCATCCTGCCGTCTGCCGTGCGCTATCACGCCGACCGCGTCGAAGTTGGCGAATCCGCCAAACTGGCTGCCGCTACCGATCCCTTGAATACCGTGCTGTCGGTCAAGCGCTTGATGGGTCGTGGTCTGTCCGACGTCAAGCAATTGGGCGATCAATTGCCATACCGCTTTGTCGGTGGCGAATCGCACATGCCGTTCATCGACACCGTGCAAGGTCCGAAAAGTCCGGTCGAAGTCTCTGCCGAAATCCTCAAGGTGCTGCGTCAGCGCGCCGAGTCGACGTTGGGCGGTGAGCTGGTGGGCGCGGTGATCACCGTTCCGGCCTATTTCGATGATGCTCAGCGTCAAGCCACCAAGGACGCGGCCAAGCTGGCTGGTCTTAACGTGCTGCGTTTGCTCAATGAGCCGACCGCTGCTGCGGTGGCTTATGGTCTGGATCAGCATGCTGAAGGCCTGGTCGCTATTTATGACTTGGGCGGCGGTACATTCGATATTTCGATTCTGCGCCTGACTGGCGGCGTGTTTGAAGTGTTGGCCACTGGTGGCGATAGCGCCTTGGGCGGCGACGACTTCGATCACGCGATCGCTGGCTGGATCATTGAGCGCGCCGGTTTGTCCGCCGACCTCGATCCGGGCGCGCAACGCCATCTGCTGCAAACCGCGTGTGCGGCCAAAGAAGCCCTGACCACGGTCGCAACTGTTGAAGTCGCTTACGGCGACTGGAAAGCCCAGTTGACCCGCGAAGCCTTCGATGCGCTGATCGAGCCGATGGTTGCCCGCAGCCTGAAAGCCTGTCGCCGTGCAGTGCGTGACTCCGGCATCGAGCTGGAAGAAGTGCACGCTGTAGTTATGGTTGGCGGCTCTACTCGCGTACCTCGCGTTCGCGACGCCGTCGCTGAAGCCTTTGGTCGTCAGCCGTTGACCGAAATCGATCCGGATCAAGTGGTGGCCATTGGTGCCGCGATCCAGGCCGATACCTTGGCTGGCAACAAGCGCGATGGCGGCGAGCTGCTGCTGCTCGACGTGATTCCATTGTCCCTGGG
The DNA here is from genome assembly GCF_034344865.1 of Pseudomonas sp. 10S4. Classification (NCBI taxonomy): domain Bacteria; kingdom Pseudomonadati; phylum Pseudomonadota; class Gammaproteobacteria; order Pseudomonadales; family Pseudomonadaceae; genus Pseudomonas; species Pseudomonas sp. 10S4. Next base: position 490,613 of record NZ_CP133774.1, on the reverse strand, counting down.
GCTGGAAACCATGGGCGGCCTGATGGAGAAGGTGATTCCGCGCAACACCACCATCCCCGTCGCCCGCGCCCAGGACTTCACCACATACAAAGATGGCCAGTCGGCCATGGCGATTCACGTCTTGCAGGGCGAGCGTGAGTTGATCAGCGATTGCCGTTCCCTGGCGCGCTTCGAATTGCGCGGCATTCCGGCGATGGTGGCTGGCGCGGCGAAGATTCGCGTGACCTTCCAGGTCGATGCCGATGGTCTGCTCAGCGTTGCGGCGCGTGAGTTGGGCTCGGGCGTCGAAGCCAGTATTCAGGTCAAGCCGTCCTACGGCCTGACCGACGGCGAAATCGCCAAGATGCTGAAAGATTCGTTCCAGCACGCCAACGACGACAAAGTCGCTCGTGTATTGCGTGAGCAGCAAGTTGATGCCCAGCGCCTGATCGAAGCGGTGCAGGGCGCCCTCGAGGTTGATGGCGAGCGTCTGCTCGACGCCGACGAGCGCATGGTCATCGAGATGCAAGTGCAGGAACTGACCGAACTGATGAAAGGCACCGATGGTTTCGCCATCGAGCAGCAGACCAAGCGTCTGTCGCAAGTGACTGATGCCTTTGCTGCCCGCCGCCTGGACTCGACGGTGAAAGCCGCTCTGGCGGGGCGCAACCTGAATGAAATCGAGGAATAACTGATGCCGCAGATCATTTTTCTGCCTCACGCCGAGCATTGCCCGGACGGTATGGTTGTCGAGGCTGAAACCGGTAAGTCCATTCTCGAAGTGGCTCATGACAACCACATCGAGATGGAAAGCGCCTGTGGCGGCGTTTGCGCCTGCACCACCTGTCACTGCATCATTCGTGAAGGTTTCAACTCGCTCGAAGAAGCCGATGAGCTGGAAGAAGACTTTCTTGATCGGGCCTGGGGTCTGGAGCCGCAATCTCGTCTAGGCTGTCAGGCGATTGTCGGGACTGAAGACCTGACCGTCGAGATTCCAAAGTATTCGCTCAACCATGCAGCCGAAGCGCCGCACTGATTCAAGGAACTGTCATGAGTCTCAAGTGGACTGATGTGCTGGAAATCGCAATACAGTTGGCTGAAAGCAAGCCTGAAGTGGACCCTATGTCGGTCAACTTCGTCGATCTGCGCAAATGGGTGATGGAATTGCCCGAGTTCGACGACAAGCCTGAGCACTGTGGCGAGAAGGTCCTGGAGGCCATTCAGGCCCACTGGATCGAAGAACGCGACTGAGCCACGCTGCAGGTTAGGCAATACCCAAGAACCCGCGTATAATTCGCGGGTTTAATTTTTCACAAATTACCGTTTCTGGAGTTACACCATGGCTGTTCAACGTACTTTCTCCATCATCAAGCCTGACGCTGTTGCAAAAAACGTTATCGGCGAGATCACCACTCGTTTCGAAAAAGCTGGCCTGCGCGTTGTAGCTTCGAAACTGAAGCAACTGTCCAAAGCTGAAGCTGAAGGCTTCTACGCTGAGCACAGCGCTCGTGGTTTCTTCGGCGACCTGGTTGCTTTCATGATCTCCGGTCCGGTTGTCGTTCAGGTTCTGGAAGGCGAAAACGCTATCGCTCTGAACCGTGAGCTGATGGGCGCTACCAACCCTAAAGAAGCTGCTGCCGGCACCATCCGCGCTGACTTCGCTGATTCGATCGACGCCAACGCTGTACACGGTTCGGACTCCGAAGCCGCTGCTGCTCGCGAAATCTCGTACTTCTTCGCAGCTACTGAAGTAACCACTCGCTAAGCATTGGCTTATGAGTGAAGGTGAATCCATGACTACATCGACTGTTAAAACTAACCTGCTGGGTCTGACTCAGCTGGAAATGGAAAAATTCTTCGACTCAATCGGGGAGAAGCGTTTCCGTGCCGGTCAGGTAATGAAATGGATTCACCACCTTGGCGTCGATGATTTCGACGCCATGACGAACGTCAGCAAAGCCTTGCGCGACAAGCTCAAGGTCATTGCTGAAGTTCGCGGTCCTGAAGTGGTCAGCGAGGACATTTCCACCGACGGCACCCGTAAGTGGGTGGTGCGCGTGGCGTCCGGTAGCTGCGTCGAGACCGTTTACATTCCCCAGGGCAAACGCGGCACGTTGTGCGTTTCGTCCCAGGCAGGCTGTGCCCTGGATTGCAGTTTCTGCTCCACCGGCAAGCAAGGTTTCAACAGCAACCTCACCGCCGCCGAAGTCATCGGCCAAGTGTGGATTGCCAATAAATCGTTCGGCAGCATCCCGGCAACCGCCGACCGTGCCATCACCAACGTGGTGATGATGGGCATGGGTGAGCCGCTGCTGAACTTCGACAACGTCGTGGCTGCCATGCATCTGATGATGGATGACCTGGGCTACGGAATCTCCAAGCGCCGCGTGACCCTGTCCACTTCGGGCGTGGTGCCGATGATCGATGAGCTGTCCAAGCACATCGACGTTTCCCTGGCGTTGTCGCTGCACGCACCAAATGACGCATTGCGTAACCAATTGGTGCCGATCAACAAGAAATATCCGCTTAAGATGCTGCTCGAGTCTTGCCAGCGCTACATGGCGACCTTGGGCGAGAAGCGTGTGTTGACCATTGAGTACACCATGCTCAAGGACATCAACGACAAGGTTGAGCACGCCGTCGAGATGATCGAACTGCTCAAGAATGTACCCTGCAAGATCAACCTGATTCCGTTCAACCCGTTCCCGCATTCCGGCTATGAGCGTCCAAGCAACAACGCCATTCGCCGTTTTCAGGATCAGCTTCACCATGCCGGCTACAACGTCACCGTGCGCACCACGCGTGGTGAAGACATCGATGCCGCGTGTGGCCAATTGGTAGGGCAGGTGCTGGATCGCACCCGTCGCAGCGAACGTTATATCGCGGTGCGTGAATTGAGCGCCGAGAACGATTTGGCACAGAACGCCGCGAACAATAATTAAGAGAGGATCTCTATGTCCCTGCGCTTTGCGCTGCTTGTGCTGTTGGCCAGCCTCTGTGCTGGTTGTGTCCTGTCGGGCGATTTCAACCCGATGAAGACCAGCAAGGGCCGCGACGAAGCGCGTGCCGCCTACGTGCAGCTGGGGCTGGGGTACTTGCAGCAAGGGATGACCGAACGGGCGAAAGTGCCGTTGAAAAAGGCGCTGGACCTGGATAATTCGGACCCTGACGCCAACGCGGCGCTGGGTCTGGTGTTTCAGGCAGAGATGGAGCCGGAGCTGGCCGATCAGCACTTTCGCAAAGCGCTGTCTTCCCGTCCCACCGATGCACGTATCCTGAACAACTACGGCAGTTTTCTGTACGAAGAAAAACGATACAAGGAAGCGTACGAGCGCTTTGAGCAGGCCGCCGCCGATACCCTGTATCCTGAGCGTTCTCGGGTGTACGAAAACCTGGGCATGACCGCTTCCAAGCTTGGCCAGCGTGATCTGGCCCAGCAGCAACTGGAAAAAGCCCTGCGTTTGAACCGTCAACAACCACGCGCATTGCTGGAAATGGCTGAGTTGTCTTACGAAGACAGGCATTATGTGCCCGCACGTGACTATTACGACCGTTTTAGCCTGCTCACCGAGCAAAATGCACGTAGTCTATTGCTCGGCGTTCGGCTCGCAAAAGTGTTTGAAGATCGCGACAAGGCCGCCAGTTTTGGCCTGCAATTAAAACGACTCTATCCCGGTACGCCGGAATATCAGCAATACCTGTCGGAGCAATGATGAAAGCGGCGCATCCCGAAGTTGTAGCAGCGAATCGCGTTAACCCCGGTGAGACTTTGCGCCAGGCCCGCGAAAGCAATGGCTGGTCGCTGGCCGAAGTGGCCCTCAAGCTCAACCTCACCGTTAATTCCCTGGGTAATCTGGAATCCGGCGCTTTCGACAAGCTGCCAGGGCATACCTTTGCTCGCGGCTATATTCGCGCTTACGCCAAATTGCTCGGCATGGACCAGACCGTTCTGGTCCAACAATTCGACCAATCCACCGGCACCGACTCCCAGGGCAGCAACGTCCATAGCCTGGGTCGTATCGAAGAGCCGGTTCGGGTTTCCCACACCATTTTGCGAATTGTCAGCCTGCTGTTGCTGATCGCGGTGATTGGTGGTGGTTTTGTCTGGTGGCAGGATCAAACCTCGCTGCGCACCAAGGACCTGGCCAGCCTGACTCCGGAACACGTTGAAGTCGAAGGCGCCGACGGTACCACTCAGATCCATCCGCTGGACGAGCCAGAAGACCAGGCTGTCGCGCAAGGTCAGACTGAAGGCGCGACCACGCTTGCCTTGCCGCAAGCCGAGACCTCGGCTGAAGCACCGACCGAAGCAGAGCCGACCACGCCTGCTCCAGCACTCGCAGCCCCGGCTGTAACGCCTGCGGCACCGGTTCACAATGCTGCGCCTGTCGTTGCGACTCCAGTAGCTCCAGCACCGGTTGCTCCGGCGCCGGCCATGGCTGCTCCGGTTGTTGCTGCACCCGCCGCGACTGCCGCAGGCACCCCTGTGGCTCCAGTGGCCGGCCAGGGTCAGGTTCAACTGCTGTTCACCGCTGATTGCTGGACGCAAGTGACTGACGGCAGCGGCAAAGTGCTGTTAAGCGGTCTCAAGCGCAAAGGCGAAAACGTTTCTGTCAGCGGCAAGCCACCCTTTGCCGTACGTCTGGGCTTCGCCCGTGGCGCGCAAGTCAGCTACAACGGTCAGGTGGTTGATGTCGCTCCGTTCACCAGTGGCGAGACTGCTCGCCTGAAGTTGGGTCAATAAGTCATGCACGGCGAATCTCCAATCAAACGTCGCGAATCCCGCAAGATTTGGGTCGGTAACGTGCCTGTTGGCGGCGATGCGCCTATCGCTGTGCAGAGCATGACCAACAGCGACACCAATGACGTGGCCGCCACCGTGGCCCAGATCAATCGCCTGGAAGCCGCTGGCGTCGATATCGTGCGCATTTCGGTGCCGGACATGGACGCTGCCGAGGCATTCGGCAAGATCAAGCAACTGGTCAAGGTGCCGTTGGTTGCCGACATCCACTTCGACTACAAGATCGCTCTGCGCGTAGCCGAACTGGGCGTTGACTGCCTGCGCATCAACCCGGGCAACATCGGTCGTGAAGATCGCGTGCGTGCGGTGGTTGATGCCGCTCGTGACCGCGGGATCCCGATCCGCATCGGCGTGAACGCCGGTTCCCTGGAAAAAGACCTGCAAAAGAAATACGGCGAGCCGACCCCGGCCGCGCTGGTCGAGTCGGCCCTGCGTCACGTCGAGCACCTGGAACGCCTGAATTTCAAGGACTTCAAGGTCAGCGTGAAGGCTTCCGACGTGTTCATGGCCGTCGCCGCCTATCGCTTGCTGGCCAAGGAAATTGTCCAGCCGCTGCACTTGGGTATCACCGAAGCCGGCGGTTTGCGCTCTGGCACGGTGAAATCCGCCGTGGGCCTCGGTATGCTGCTCGCCGAAGGGATTGGCGATACTATTCGCATCTCGTTGGCGGCTGACCCGGTCGAGGAAGTGAAAGTCGGCTACGACATTCTCAAATCCCTGCACCTGCGTTCCCGTGGTATCAACTTCATCGCCTGCCCGAGCTGCTCGCGGCAGAACTTCGATGTGGTCAAAACCATGAACGAGCTGGAGGGGCGCCTCGAAGATCTGTTGGTGCCGCTGGATGTCGCGGTCATCGGTTGTGTGGTCAACGGGCCGGGCGAAGCCAAGGAAGCCCATATCGGCTTGACTGGCGGCACGCCAAACCTGATTTACATCGACGGCAAGCCGGCGCAGAAACTGACGAATGATAATCTGGTGGATGAGCTTGAACGCTTGATCCGCCAGAAAGCGGCCGAAAAGGTCGAGGCCGACGCAGCTGTAATCGCTCGCGGCTGATCGAACGAATTTAAGGATTTATAGTGAGCAAGTCTCTGCAAGCCATTCGTGGCATGAACGACATCCTGCCCGAGCAGACTCCCCTGTGGCGTCATTTCGAGGGCACTGTCTCGCGTCTGCTGGATAACTACGGTTACAAGCAGATCCGCATGCCGATCGTCGAATTCACCGAGCTGTTCAAGCGCTCCATCGGTGAAGTGACCGACATCGTCGAAAAAGAGATGTACACCTTCGACGACCGCAACGGCGACTCCCTGACCCTGCGCCCTGAAGGCACGGCGGCCTGTGTGCGTGCGGTGCTCGAGCACGGCATCACCGGCGGTGGCCAGGTGCAGAAACTCTGGTACATCGGCCCGATGTTCCGCCACGAACGTCCACAGAAAGGTCGTTATCGCCAGTTCCACCAGATCGGTTGCGAAGTCTTCAACCTGGATGGTCCGGACATCGATGCCGAGCTGATTGTGCTGACCTGGCGTCTGTGGGGCGAGCTGGGCATCCGTGATCGGTCAAGCTTGAACTCAACAGCCTGGGGACTGCTGAATCCCGCGGTCGTTATCGCGAAGCCCTGGTTGAGTTCCTCTCGGCGCACCTGGACAAGCTCGACGAAGACAGCCAACGCCGTCTGAAAACCAACCCGTTGCGGGTTCTGGACACCAAGAACGCCGACACTCAAGCGGTATTGGTCGACGCGCCGAAAATGGCCGATTACCTCGACGACGAATCCCGCGTGCACTTCGAGGGCCTAAAGGCTCGCCTCGACACTGCCGGCATTCCTTACGTGATCAACCCGAAGCTGGTTCGCGGGCTGGACTACTACAGCAAGACCGTTTTCGAATGGGTCACCGACAAGTTGGGCGCCCAGGGTACCGTGTGTGCCGGTGGCCGTTACGACGGTCTGGTCGAGCAAATGGGCGGCAAGCCGACCCCGGGCGTTGGTTTCGCCATGGGCATCGAGCGTCTGGTGCTGTTGCTGGAAACCCTGGAGCAGATCCCGGAAGAAATCTCCCGTCAGGTCGACGTCTACCTCTGCGCCTTCGGTGAAGCTGCCGAGTTGGCCGGTCTGGCCTTGAGTGAACGTGTTCGTGACCAGTTGCCCAACCTGCGCCTGCAAGTCAATGCCGGCGCCGGCAGTTTCAAAAGTCAGTTCAAGAAAGCCGACAAGAGCGGTGCGCTGTATGCGCTGATCCTTGGTGACGACGAGATGGCCCAGCAAGTGGTAGGTTTCAAACCCCTGCGTGGCCAGGGCGAACAACAAAGCATTGCCTGGGATGCGCTCGCTGCACACCTGGCCACCTGCGTCGTGCAGGGTTGAAGCTGTCAAACAGCCGATTTAGCGATTAAGGAGTATTGGGGTGTCGAGTACCGAAGACGAACAACTGGCGGATTTTAAGGACTGGTGGACACGTAACGGCAAGCCCCTGGTCACTGGCGGCCTGTTGGCGCTGGTCATCGTGTTCGGCTGGCAGGCCTTCCACAAGTATCAGAGCAATCAGTCGCAAGGCGCCTCGATTCTCTATCAGCAACTGCTGGAAACCACGCTGACGCCTGACGGCAAGCCTGACGCAGCCCGTGTTGCGGACCTGGCCGGCAAGCTCAACAGCGAGTTCGGCGGTTCTGCTTATGCGCAATACGGCAGCCTGTTCGTGGCGAAAGTTGCGGTCGACAGCGGCAAGCTGGACGACGCAGCCAGCGAGCTGAAAGCCATTACCGACAAACCGGCCAACCCGGCGCTGGGCGAAATCGCCCGTCAGCGTCTGGCGCAGGTGCTGGCGGCGCAGAACAAGGTCGAAGACGCCCTGAAACTGCTTGAAGGCGATGCCGACAAGTCGTTCCTGGCCACTCGCGAAGAACTCAAGGGCGACCTGCTGGTGCAGTTGGGTCGTACTGACGAAGCGAATACGGCGTATCAAAAAGCCAAGGCAGCACTGTCGGATGAAGCGGCAGTCGGCGGCCTACAAATCAAGCTGGACGACCTGGCCAAAGGGGATGCGTGACGTGATCCGTTGGAAACATGCAGCATTGCTGGCTCTGGCCATTTTGGCCGCGGGTTGCAGCAGCAACAGCAAAAAAGAATTGCCGCCAGCCGAACTGGTCGACTTCAAAGAGGAAGTGGTCCTGCACAAGCAGTGGAGTCGTTCGATCGGTGACGGTCAGGGCGAAACCTACAACATGCTGGTGCCGGCGATCGATGGCGATACCATCTATGCCGCCGACGTTACAGGCGTTGTGGTGGCGATGGACCGCAACACTGGCGACGTGAAGTGGAAGAAAAAGCTCGACCTGCCTGTCTCCGGCGCCGTTGGCGTAGGTTATGGTCTGGTTACGATCGGTACGCTCAAGGGCGAAATCGTTGCCCTTGACGCCACCAACGGTGAAGAGAAGTGGAAGGCTCGCGTTTCCAGCGAAGTTCTCGCACCGCCCGCCAACAACGGTGACGTTGTGGTGGTTCAGACTCAGGACGATCGTCTGATCGGCCTGGATGCTTCAACCGGTACCCAGCGCTGGTTGTATGACAGCACGCCAGCGGTCCTGACCCTGCGCGGCACCAGTGCGCCAATCGTCACCAACCGCCTCGCGGTGGCTGGCCTGTCGACCGGTAAAGTGGTCGCTCTCGACATTACCAACGGCGTGCCGGTGTGGGAACAGCGGATTGCGATTCCACAGGGTCGTTCGGAACTGGAGCGCGTGGTCGACATTGACGGTGGTCTGCTGCTTTCCGGCGGTACACTGTACGTCGCCAGCTACCAGGGTCGCGTTGCGGCACTGGACCTGGAAAGCGGTCGTCAGCTCTGGCAGCGTGATGCTTCCAGCTATGCGGGTGTCGCCCAGGGTTTCGGCAGCGTTTACGTGAGCCTGTCTTCGGGCACCGTTGAAGGCGTCGACGAACGTTCTACCACAGCCTTGTGGACCAACGATTCGCTGGCTCGCCGTCAACTGTCGGCTCCGGAAGTGTTCTCCAGCTACGTTGCAGTCGGCGACATGGAAGGCTACCTGCACCTGCTGAGCCAGGTGGACGGTCGCTTCGTCGGCCGCGAACGCATCGACAGCGACGGCCTGCGCGCCCGTCCGCTGGTGGTGGGTGACACGATTTATGTGTATGGCAACAGTGGCAAACTGGAAGCCCTGACCATTAAGTAAAGATTTGACTATGCTTGGGGTTTAACCCCCAAGCGGCCTTGTTCTGCAAGGCTCGCAGCGCTTCCAAGCGCTGCCCCGAGCACCAGCCGCTGCCTCGCAGCGGCTTTTGTATTTTCTGAAATAACGAAGTGGAGAGCCGCATGGTTCCCGTAATCGCCCTGGTGGGCCGCCCGAACGTCGGCAAGTCCAGCCTTGTTCAACCGCCTGACCAGGACTCGTGACGCCATCGTCGGCGACTTGTCCGGTCTGACCCGTGATCGCCAATACGGTGAGGCCAAGTGGCAAGGGCGTTCCTACATTCTGGTCGACACCGGCGGTATCTCCGGTGACGAGCACGGTATGGACGAAAAAATGGCCGAGCAGTCGCTGCTGGCCATTGAAGAAGCCGATGTCGTTCTGTTTCTGGTAGATGCCAAGGCTGGTTTCACCGCCGCCGACCAGATGATCGCCGAGCATTTGCGCAAACGTAACAAGCGTTCCTACGTGGTTGCCAACAAGGTCGACAACATCGACCCTGAAATGGCCCGCGCCGAGTTCGCTCCGTTGGGCATGGGTCACGCGATTCCAATCGCCGGTGCCCACGGTCGTGGCATCACCCAGATGCTGGAAATTGCTCTCAGCACTTTCCCGAAAGACGAAGAAGAGTCGGAAGACGGCGAAGAAGAGATCGTTGCTGAAGGCGAGGAAGCCAAGCGCATTCCTGGTCCAAGCGAAAAAGACGGGATCAAGATCGCCATCATCGGCCGACCCAACGTCGGCAAGTCGACCCTCGTCAACCGCATGCTCGGTGAAGACCGGGTAATCGTTTATGACGAACCCGGCACCACCCGCGACAGTATCTACATCCCGTTCGAGCGTAACGACGAGAAGTACACGCTGATCGACACCGCCGGTGTGCGCAAGCGCGGCAAAATCCACGAAGAAGTTGAAAAATTCTCCGTGGTCAAAACCCTGCAAGCGATCAAAGACGCCAACGTGGTGATCTTCGTGATGGACGCCCGTGAAGGCGTCGTGGATCACGACCTCAACCTGCTGGGCTTTGCCATCGAAGCGGGTCGTGCGCTGGTTATTGCGATCAACAAGTGGGACGGCATGACGCCGAGCGAGCGCGACTTCGTGAAGGTCGAGCTGCAACGTCGTCTGTTCTTCGTCGACTTCGCCGACATCCACTTCATCTCGGCCCTGCACGGCACTGGCGTAGGTAACCTTTACGCGTCGGTACAGAACTCGTTCAAGTCCGCGGTTACCCGCTGGCCGACCAACCGCCTGACCCAGATTCTGGAAGATGCGGTTGGCGAGCATGCGCCGCCGATGGTCAACAACCGTCGGATCAAGCTGCGTTATGCCCACTTGGGTGGCGCGAACCCGCCGATCATCGTGATTCACGGTAACCAGATCGAGAAGGTGCCGAAGTCTTACGTCCGTTACCTGGAAAACACTTACCGTCGTGTCTTGAAGCTGGTCGGTACGCCGATCCGCATCGAGTTCAAGGGCGGCGAGAACCCGTACGAAGGCAACAAGAACTCGCTCACCGACCGTCAGGTCAACAAGAAGCGTCGCATGATGTCGCACCACAAAAAAGCCGACAAGAAGCGCCGCGACAAGCGTTGATTGCTGGTTCCACACCCTTTATGTGTGGGGCTTGTTGTGGTGAGGGGGCTTGCCCCCGTTCGGCTGCGAAGCAGTCGCAAATCGATCGAGGTGTTCAGTCACTTACACCTCGATTGCAGATTTGGGGGCCGCTTCGCGACCCAACGGGGCAAGCCCCCTCACCACAGGTTATGCGATGAATGTTTTAGAAGAGGGGCGCCTGTTGGCACCCTTTTTTATGGGCGCCGTTTGGGCTATCCTCGGGCTCTCCCGCGCCGCCGTTAGAGCCGGGTGTAGAGCAGGGAATCACCGATGATCACCAGTAAGCTGCCGAATGTCGGCATCACTATCTTCACTCAGATGTCTCAACTCGCGGCGCAAACCGGGGCAATCAACCTGTCCCAGGGGTTTCCCGATTTCGACGGTCCTCAGGCGCTGCGTGATGCAGTCGGTCGGCATATCGCCAGCGGCCACAACCAGTATTCGCCGATGACCGGCCTGCCGGTGTTGCGGCAGCAGATTGCGGCGAAGATCGCCCGCAGCTATGGCGCCCAAGTGGATGCCGACCATGAAGTGACCGTCACCCCCGGCGCGACCCAGGCGATCTTCTGCGCGATCCAGGCAGTTATCCACAGCGGCGATGAAGTCATCGTGTTTGATCCAGCCTATGACAGCTACGAGCCGGCGGTTGAGTTGGCCGGTGGCCGTTGCGTCCATGTGCAGTTGGGTCTGAAAGACTTCGCCATTGACTTCCAGAAGCTCGCTGAGGCCCTGAGCCCGCGAACGCGGATGATCATCCTCAACACCCCGCACAACCCGAGCGGTGCGCTGATCAGTCGCGCCGAGCTGGATCAACTGGCAGCGCTTATCCGCGACCGTGACATCTATGTGATCACCGACGAGGTCTACGAACACCTGGTGTTCGACGGTGTGCCCCACGTCAGTGTTCTGGCCCACGAAGAACTGTATAAACGTGCCTTCGTCGTCAGTTCGTTCGGCAAGACTTACCACGTCACTGGTTGGAAAACCGGCTACGTCGTTGCACCACCGGCCCTCACGGCGGAGCTGCGCAAGGTCCACCAGTACGTCAGTTTCTGTGGTGTGACACCGCTGCAATATGCGTTGGCCGATTACATGGCCGAGCATCCGGAACACGTCGAAGAATTGCCCGGTTTCTATCAGGCCAAGCGCGATCTGTTCTGCGATCTGCTGACGCCATCGCGTTTTAGCTTCACTCGAGTAACCGGCACCTATTTCCAGTTGGTCGATTATTCGCAGATTCGCCCGGACCTCAACGACGTCGAAATGGCCATGTGGATGACCCGCGAACACGGCGTGGCGAGCATCCCGGTTTCGGTGTTCTACCAAAACCCACCGGTCGGCCAGCGCCTGGTGCGGCTGTGCTTCGCCAAACGCGAGGAGACCCTACGTGAAGCAGCGGAAAAACTATGCGTGATCTGAGTGCGCTGCCCAACCTGAACATCGCTCTGATCCAGACCACCCTGGCCTGGCATGACCGCCAAGCCAACCTGGAGCATTTCGAGCAGTTGCTGGAACAGGCCCGCGGTGCGGACCTGATCATCCTGCCGGAGATGTTCACCACCGGGTTCTCCATGCAATCCGAGACCCTCGCCGAGGCGGAGAACGGCCCGACCACTAAATGGCTGAAGGTCCAGGCTGCGAAGCTCGATGCCGTGATCACCGGTAGCGTGATCGTTCAGGCGGCTGATGGCAGTCACCGCAATCGCCTGCTTTGGGCGCGGCCGGACGGTGATGTGTTGCATTACGACAAGCGCCACTTGTTCCGTATGGCCGGCGAACACAACCACTACACTCCTGGCGAGCGCCAAGTGCAGTTTGAACTCAAGGGCTGGCGGATTCGGCCGCTGATCTGCTACGACCTGCGCTTCCCGGTCTGGAGCCGTGATGCTCAGGACACCGACTTGCTGCTGTACACCGCCAACTGGCCGGGTGCACGGCGTCAGCACTGGAACCGTTTGTTGCCGGCCCGGGCAATCGAGAACCTCTGCTATGTGGCGGCGGTGAACCGGATTGGTACTGACGGCAAGGGCTTTGCGTATACCGGCGACAGTCAGGTTCTGGATTTCCAGGGCGAGACATTGCTCAGCGCAGGCGAAGCGGATGGCGTGTTTCAGGCGGTGCTGAATGCGGCGGAACTGGCGGCTTACCGCACGCGGTTTCCAGCGAATCTGGATGCTGATACCTTCGAGTTCACCTGACCGATCGTTCCCACGCTCTGCGTGGGAATGTAGCCCGTGACGCTCCGCGTCACTGGACGCGGAGCGTCCCTTGAGGCATTCCCACGCAGAGCGTGGGAACGATCAACAAAAAGGCCCCAAGGTTCTCACCTTGGGGCCTTTTGCATTTCAGCGAAGGCTTACGCCGCTTCTTTCGCTTCCGGCTGGCTCAGCGAGCGGTTCAGTGCGCTAAACAGCGCCTTGAAGCTGGCGGTGGTGATGTTTTCATCGATACCTACGCCGTGCACCGCACGCTGACCGTCAACCCGCAGTTCAATGTAGGCCGCAGCTTTGGCATTGGTGCCCGCGCCGATGGCGTGTTCGTTGTAGTCCATGATTTCCACCGGGATCGGCAGGCCAGCCACCAGTGCTTCCAGGGCGCCGTTGCCCTTGCCGCGCCAGTGCAGGTTGGTTTCGCCCTGGCCCTTGCCAGAGACTTCCACTTCGACCGAACTGTTGCCGTTCTCTTCCTGCAAGCGATGGCTGACCAGTGCGTACGGGGTGTTGGCCTGCAAGTACTCGCTGTGAAGCAGCGCGTGAATTTGCTGGGCGGTCATCTCCAGACCGAGGCGATCGGTTTCTCGCTGCACCACCTGGCTGAACTCGATCTGCATGCGGCGCGGCAAGCTGATGCCGTATTCCTGTTCCAGCAGGTAAGCGATACCGCCCTTGCCCGACTGGCTGTTGACGCGAATCACCGCTTCGTAGCTGCGGCCGATGTCGGCCGGGTCGATCGGCAAGTACGGCACTTCCCACAGGGTGTCCGGTTTCTGCTGGGCGAAGCCCTTGCGGATGGCGTCCTGGTGGGAGCCGGAGAACGCGGTGTGAACCAGGTCGCCAACGTACGGGTGACGTGGGTGCACCTGGATCTGGTTGCACTCTTCGACGACTTTGCGCACGCCGTCGATGTCGGAGAAGTCCAGCTCAGGGTGAATGCCCTGGGTGTAGAGGTTCAACGCCACGGTGACCAGGTCGACGTTACCGGTGCGCTCGCCGTTGCCGAACAGGCAACCTTCGACACGGTCAGCGCCGGCCATCAGGCCCAGCTCGGTGGCGGCCACGCCAGTGCCACGGTCGTTGTGGGTGTGCAGGCTGATGATCACGCTGTCACGACGGTTGATGTGACGGCCGAACCATTCGATCTGGTCGGCGTAGATGTTCGGGGTCGCGCATTCGACGGTGGCTGGCAGGTTGAGGATCACCTTGTGCTCAGGCGTCGGGTTCCAGACTTCAATGACTGCGTCGCAGACTTCTTTGGCGAACTCGAGCTCGGTGGCGCTGAAGGTTTCTGGCGAGTACTCGAAGGTCCACTCGGTGTCCGGCTGCTGGGCGGCGTATTTGACGAACAGCTTGGCAGCGTTCACGGCGATGGCCTTGATCCCGTCCTTGTCCTGGTTGAAGACAATGCGACGGAAAGAAGGGGAGGTCGCGTTGTACAGGTGAACGATGGCTTTCTTCGCGCCGCGCAGGGATTCGAAAGTGCGCTCGATCAAGTCTTCACGGCCCTGGGTCAGCACCTGAATGGTGGTGTCGTCCGGGATGTGGCCGTCTTCGATCAGGGTACGCACGAAGTCGAAGTCGGTTTGCGAAGCCGCCGGGAACGACGCTTCGATTTCTTTCACGCCGACTTGTACCAGGGTTTTCCAGAAACGCAGCTTTTTGACCGCGTCCATTGGCTCGATCAGCGACTGGTTACCGTCGCGCAAGTCCGAGCTGCACCAGATCGGCGCGGCGGTGATGGTCTTCGACGGCCAAGTGCGGTCCGGGATGTCGATGGTCGGGAACGCGCGGTATTTCGAAGACGGGTCTTTGAGCATGCTCATCGGGAAATCCTTATTGTGTGGGCCGAAAAAGGCGGCCTGCCGGTGGATCAAAAGTGTTTGGGGAAACGTGTAAGGCGAGGCACCGCAATTCAGCCCGGCAGTCGTGCACTGACGAGGCACAGGCTGCGGTGCTGGCGAAGCTGAATGAGGGTGTGAGAGGTTTTCATGTCTTCAACCCTAACCGCCGGGGTTAAGGTTGGCAAGCAGTCGAAAGAAATTGAGAGGAATACCCGAAAAGCCGGGTTTTGCGAGATTTTATTGCTGTGATGTGGCGTGATTGTTTTGATGTTTGCGCGAGGTTTGGCTGGTGCGCAATTGAAAGTTTGTGCGGATGGCCTGACAAGCACAGCTATTCTTAAAGCCTCAACAAGACGACTGGCAAGCAGGAGTCGGTAATGAACGAGTCTGATTGGAAGCTGTACAGCGCGCTGCGTCCGGTGGCCCATGAACGAATGTGCATTCGGATCATGGAGGAGGTCGAGCGCACGGTGCTGGATAAAAGCCTGGCGCCCTATGATCGAATCGAGGCCAGCGAGGAACTGCTGAAGGCCGGGCAAAAGGAGTTGTACTGGGCGTTTGGGGTTTTCAGGTTCTCGCGCCATGAGGCCAGTTCTCACTTGCTGGGGCTGTGTGCCCGTGAGTTGGTCACGCCTGAGGAATTAGCAGGCTTCTCGGAGGAGACGCAGGCCTGGATCAAGGAGTGTCTGGCGCATAGGGAGGTCCATGGGATTGAGGACCTGGAGGCGGAATAAGCGGCGCCAGTGATGCCGCCTTCGCGAGCAAGCCCGCTCCCACATTTGACCGGTGTGAATACGGGATGTGTGTACACCGAAAATCCACTGTGGGAGCGGGCTTGCTCGCGAAGAGGCCACGAGCCTCACCCATTAATCAAGGCTGAAACGCCCCAATAAAAATCGCCGGGTCGACCCGAGCATCATTCAGACTGACATTCCAGTGCATATGCGGCCCGGTCGCTCGCCCGGTCGAACCGACCTTGCCAACCACGCCACCACGGGCCATTTGCTGCCCAACCTTCACATCAATTTTCGACATGTGGCAGAACATGCTGATAAAGCCCTGGCCATGGTCGACAAACACGGTGTTGCCGTTAAAGAAGTAGTTACCGATCAAAATTACCTTGCCCGCCGCCGGCGTCTTGATCGGCGTACCCGCAGGCACCGCAAAGTCCAGCCCCGCATGAGGATTTCGCTCCTCACCATTAAAGAATCGACGTACACCAAACTTGCTCGACAGCGGGCCATTGACCGGTTTGTCCAGCAGCAGGTTGCTCGGGGTGACGGGGCTGAAGCTGCGATAAGCCTGGATTTGTTCTGCCAGTTCGCCTTCGATACGCTTCAGATTCTCCGGGTTTGGATTGACCTGCTGGGTGTTCTTCAGCGTGATGTGCTGTTCCGGGTATTTCTTGTTGCCGACCGTGAAGCTCAGATTACGGCCGCCGCTGTTCACTTGCTGGGTCCCCGGTTTGACCGTTAACGGCACACCGACGATCGCCAGCCAATTGCTCTGTTCCTTGACCACCAGCACCGGTTTGCCTTGATACGTGGCTTTCGGCGCCTGGGCACCGGTGCCCAGGTCCACCACGGCCACGCCGCCCGGCACCGGTTTGTTCAACAGGCGGGTGATGTAACTGTCAGCGTGGGCGTTGAAGGTCAGGCACAACAAAAGCAACGGAGCTAAAAAACGTGGCATGGATCAATCCAGTAAAGAAAGGGTGACAGGCGTCAGGTGATTGTCTTCGACGCGAACTTGCAGCTCGCCATCGCCCAGTTTGGCTTTCAGGCGCTGGCCGTTGTGGGTCTGCTCGGCGCTGCGGATCGCGTTGCCACGCTCGTCCAGCAGAATGCTGTAGCCACGGGCGAGGGTCGCCAACGGACTGACCACTTGCAGTGTCTGCACCTGGCTTTGCAGTTGTAGGCGACGGCTTTTGAGGCCTTCGCGGATGGCCCGGGGCAGGCGTTCGGCGAGACTGTCGAGGCGCTGGCGCAGCATCGCCAATTGCCGACCTGGATGTTGCCCGGCGAGGCGGGTTTCCAGGCGGATCAAGCGTTCGCGACGGGTATTGAGGCTGCGCTCGAAGGCGCGGCGCATGCGCATGTCCAGATCGTCCAGGCGTTGCGCTTGTTGGCGTAGGCGTTCGCCGGGATGGCGCAGGCGACGGGACATGCCTTCCAGGCGCAGGCGATCGCGCATCAAGCGGTCACGGATGCGCATGACCAAGCGGCGATGCAGGCTTTCGACCCGGCGCACCAGATCGCTGGAGTCCGGCGCCAGCAGTTCGGCAGCGGCGGAAGGCGTCGGGGCGCGAACGTCGGCGACGAAGTCACTGATCGAGACGTCGGTTTCATGACCGACGGCGCTGACAATCGGCGTCACGCAGGCGTCCACGGCGCGGGCCACGGCTTCTTCGTTGAAACACCAGAGGTCTTCCAGCGAGCCGCCGCCACGGGCCAGGATCAGCGCATCGAAACCCCGGGCGTCCGCCAGTTTCAGGGCGCGGACAATTTGTGCAGTGGCTTCGCGACCCTGTACGGCGGTCGGGATCAGCGTCAGTTGGATCTGCGGCGCGCGGCGGCGGAACACGCTGATGATGTCGCGAATCACCGCGCCGGTGGGCGAACTGATGATGCCGATGCGTTGTGGATGCGCCGGCAGCGGCACTTTGCGTTCGGCACTGAACAGGCCTTCGGCGCTGAGTTTTTCTTTCAGCGCATCGAAGGCCAGGCGCAGGGCGCCGTCACCGGCCGGCTCCACAGTGTCGAGGATCAGTTGATAGTCGCCACGGCCCTCGAACAGCGAGACCTTGCCACGGACCTTGACCGCCAGGCCATCCTTCAACGCTTGGCGAACCTTAGCGGCGTTCTGCCGAAACAGTGCGCAACGGACCTGGGCGCCACTGTCCTTGAGGGTGAAATACACATGGCCGGACGCCGGGCGGGCGAGGTTGGAGATTTCGCCTTCGACCCAGATATTGCTGAACACGTCTTCCAGCAACACCCGCGCGCGGCCGTTGAGCTGGCTGACAGTCAGGACTTCACGGTCCAGGCCGAGTCTTGCAAAGGGATCTTTAATCATGGGGCGCATGATAAAGGCATTCGGCGAACAATCTCCATGCGTACACACAAATCCCTTGTGGGAGCGGGCTTGCATCGCGAAGACGGTGTGTCAGTCAGCGTCAATGTTGAATGTTAGGCCGCTTTCGCGAGCAAGCCCGCTCCCACAGGGATTTGTGCAGATGTTGATGAAGTGTTGGATCAGGGGCGGAGGATTTTGAGCTGCAGGCGAGGGCGACGGTGCTGTGGCAATCCGGGTCGGCCAGTGGCAGGAAATGGATGTCGGGCGGGGCAATGTCTTGCAGCGATTCCGGCAACAGCGCAATGCCGAACCCGGCCTGAATCAATTGCAGTTGCGTGGTTTTGCGCGACACCACCCGAGCGGCCTTGGGGAAAAAGCCCTGGCGCATGCATAACTCGGCAGACAAGTAACTCAAGCCACCACGCTGCGGATGAGGAATCGAGATAAACGCCTCATCCTTCAACTGCGCCAGATCGATGCCTTGAGTGGACTTATCCACAGCCAGTGGATGATTCGGTGGCACGGCCAGCAGCAAACGCTCGCTATATAAAGGAACAATCTGCACGCCTTCGCGCTGACGCAGCACTGGCAAGCGCAACAGACCGACATCCAGACGACCTTCGGCCAGCTCTTCCAACTGCGCTTCGGAGGACAGTTTGACGATGTCCATGGACACGCCGGCATGCTGATCCAGATAAGCGCTGATGCCCCGCAACAAGCGGCCGCTCATCGGCACCGTACTGGAATGGCTCAGGCGCAAAGTGCCGAGTTGACCGTTGCCGACCTGAGTCGCCATCTCGCTGGCCTTGGTCAGCTCAAGCAACAGGTTTCTGGCCCGGGGCAAAAAGGCTTCACCAGCGGCGGTCAGTCGGGGCTGGCGCGCGGTGCGTTCGAACAGTGGTGTTTGCAGGCGGGTTTCCATGTCCTTGATCTGCCGGCTCAGGGCGGACTGTGCGATAAACAGGCGTTCGGCCGCAGCGCTGAAACTGCCGCACTCGGCGATTTCCACGAAGTAACGCAATTGGCGGGTTGAAAGCACGAGGCATGCCTTTTCGAGATGGGTTGGCGACTTTGAAGATATTAGTCGCAACGCTTGGCGCTGGCTAAAGTCATCACAGGTATTCAAGGAAAGCCTGCAAATGAATGTGCTTGAGATGTTGAACCAATGGCCGTTCGGTGCGACGGCTTGGTTGGTGATCGGACTGGGCATCGTCCTGGCGTACATCGTGTTTGGCATTGCCGGGTTTGGCACCGCGCTGGTGGCCGGGCCGATCCTGATCCTGTTTATGCCGCTGTCGAAAATCGTGCCATTGCTGGTGCTGCTGGATTTTGTCGCGGCCTTCGGCAATCTGCTGCCCTCGCGGCGGGATGTGGACAAACCCGAACTGCTGCGGCTACTGCCGTGTATGGCGGTGGGCTGCACGTTGGGGGTGATTTTCCTGTTGAACCTCAAATCCGATTTGTTGTTGCTGTTGATGGGGCTGTTTATCAGCGCCTATGCGGTGTACAGCTTGTGGGTCAAAACCCGTCCGACACAGTTGTCTGCCGGTTGGGCAGTGCCGATGGGCACGGTGGGCGGGATGTTCGGGGCGTTGTTTGGCAGCGGTGGCTTTTTATATGCGATCTATCTGAACAGTCGCCTGCCCAAGGACGCGGCCCGGGCGACCCAGAGTGCGCTGATCAGTTGCAGCACCGTGGTGCGTTTGAGCCTGTTTGCCGTCGCGGGTGTGTATGCCGAGCTACCCTTATTGGTATTGGCCGTGTGCTTGTTACCGGCCATGGCGCTGGGGTTGTGGATCGGCCGGCGGTTGACGATGAAGCTGTCCCGGGAGGCCTTTGTAAGGCTGGTGACCTGGTTGGTGCTGGCCAGCGGCATTGCCTTGATCGGGCGGTATTTGAGTACTTGACCTGAGTGTGTCAGGGATTAAGCTGCCGGCCGCAGATCCTGTGGGAGCGAGCTTGCTCGCGATGGCGGTGGGTCAGGCAACATTAATGTTGGCTGCAATGCCCTCATCGCGAGCAAGCTCGCTCCCACAAGGGTGATCATTCAGTATTTGCAGGCTTGCACCATGAATTCCCAAAGCATCATCGTCCCGAAAATCTCCACGTTGCCGGTGCACGAACCCCGGGCCCGGGCAATCGTTCGGTGGCTGGTGCGCAAGAACATTATCAAAGAAGAGCTGACGACCTGTGGGCGCACCGGTAATCGCATGGGTTACGCACTGGCTGACGGCGCGCGCGCCGTGGTCCTGCATCCGGAAGCGCTGCCGTTCGGTGAGCCGATCAATGGCCTGGAAATCATCACCAAACGCTGCATCTACACGCCGGCCAAGGGTTTCCTGGAAGAGGCGGGTTGCGCCGAGTGCCGCAAGGAAGTTGGTGAAGCGCTGTTCGAAAGCCTGGAAGAGTGGATGCCGGGGCGCACCGACAACTTCACCTGCCCCGAGTGCGGGCATGAAGATGACATCAACGGGTTTCTGTTTTTGCAGGAATGCGGTTTCTCAAACCTGGGTTTCATCTTCAACAACTGGGCCGAGGCCGGGTTCAAGCAGAGCTTCATCGATGAATTCGCCGATTGGCTGGATCAACCCGTGAGTTGGGTGAAGGTCGAGTTATAACGTCGGGGGGACACCGTAGGAGCTGCCGAAGGCTGCGATCTTTTGACCTTGATCTTCGACGGAATTGAAATCGCTGAAGATCAAAAGATCGCAGCCTTCGGCAGTTCCTACAAAAAGCCGCAGACCCTGCAGATCCGCTCGGCAATCCCCGTATATCAGTAATGCCAATAATAGACAGAGTTTTACATTGAACCCGAGGGGGTGTCTGACTATAATGGCGCGCTTCCATTTTCCCGCTCGGGAGCCCCCGCGATGCTGCGTATCAGCCAAGAAGCTCTGACATTCGACGACATTCTCCTAGTGCCCGGTTATTCCGAGGTGCTTCCTAACGAAGTCAGTCTCAAGACCCGCCTAACCCGTGGCATCGAGCTGAATATTCCTCTGGTTTCTGCCGCAATGGACACCGTCACTGAAGCCCGTCTGGCAATCGCCATGGCTCAGGAAGGTGGCATCGGCATCATCCACAAGAACATGACCATCGAGCAGCAAGCTGCCGAAGTTCGCAAGGTCAAACGTTATGAAGCCGGCGTGGTCAAGGACCCGATCACCATCGAGGCTGACGCCACGGTTCGTGAACTGTTCGAACTGACCCGCCTGCACAACATCTCCGGCGTTCCGGTACTGCACGATGGCGACCTGGTCGGCATCGTCACTTCCCGTGACGTACGTTTCGAAAACCGTCTGGAAGCCACTGTCCGTGAAGTGATGACGCCTAAAGAGCGTCTGGTCACGGTCAAGGAAGGCGCCGACAAGAACGACGTCCGCGAGTTGTTGCACAAACATCGCATCGAACGCGTACTGATCGTCGACGACAAGTTTGCCCTCAAAGGCATGATGACCGTCAACGACATCGAAAAAGCCAAGGCTTACCCGCTGGCCAGCAAGGACGATCAAGGTCGTCTGCGTGTAGGCGCTGCGGTCGGCACCGGTAAAGACACCGGCGATCGCGTTGCAGCACTGGTTGCTGCCGGCGTTGACGTGGTGGTGGTCGACACCGCACACGGTCACTCCAAAGGCGTGATCGACCGCGTTCGCTGGGTCAAACAGAATTTCCCTGAAGTGCAGGTCATCGGCGGCAACATCGCTACCGGCGCTGCTGCTCTGGCTCTGGCCGAAGCTGGCGCTGATGCAGTCAAGGTCGGTATCGGTCCTGGCTCGATCTGCACCACTCGTATCGTCGCCGGTGTCGGCGTCCCGCAAATCAGTGCCATCGCCAACGTCGCCGCTGCCCTTGAAGGCACTGGTGTTCCGTTGATCGCCGACGGCGGCATCCGTTTCTCCGGTGACCTGTCCAAGGCTATCGTTGCCGGTGCTTCCTGCGTGATGATGGGCTCGATGTTCGCTGGTACTGAAGAAGCACCGGGCGAGATCGAACTGTTCCAGGGTCGTTCGTACAAGGCTTACCGCGGCATGGGTTCGCTGGGCGCCATGTCCCAGGCTCAAGGTTCCTCCGATCGTTACTTCCAGGATTCCTCGGCAGGCGCCGAGAAGCTTGTACCTGAAGGCATCGAAGGGCGTGTTCCGTACAAGGGCACCCTGAGCGCCATCATCCATCAACTGATGGGCGGCCTGCGTTCCTCGATGGGCTACACCGGCAGTGCCGACATCGAAGAAATGCGCACCAAGCCTGAGTTCGTGCGGATCACCGGCGCTGGCATGGCCGAGTCCCACGTTCACGACGTACAGATCACCAAAGAAGCGCCAAACTACCGCGTAGGTTGAGGCTTCCAGCAATAAGTTAAGTAACCGGGGCTGTTTTATTCAGCCCCGAGTTGTTTCTGATTCACTAGACGAGACTGACTTCATGGCCCTCGACATTCACGCCCACCGCATCCTGATCCTCGACTTCGGTTCCCAGTACACCCAACTGATCGCCCGCCGTGTGCGCGAGATCGGCGTGTACTGCGAACTGCATCCGTTCGACATGGACGACGAAGCGATTCGCGAATTCGCACCGAAGGGGATCATCCTCGCCGGCGGCCCCGAGTCCGTACACGTCGCCGACAGCCCGCGCGCACCGCAAGCTGTCTGGGACCTGGGCGTACCAGTCTTCGGTATCTGCTACGGCATGCAGACCATGGCTGAACAGCTGGGTGGCAAGGTCGAAGGTTCCGAGTTGCGTGAGTTCGGTTATGCCCGCGTTGACGTAGTCGGCAAGAGCCGCCTGCTCGACGGCATCGAAGACCACATCGACGCTGACGGCCTGTTCGGCCTCGACCGTGTGGATGAGCCACGGTGACAAAGTCACCAAGATGCCTCAGGAATTCCACATCCTGGCCAGCACCCCGAGCTGCCCGATTGCCGGCATGTTCGACGACGCTCGCGGCTACTACGGGGTGCAGTTCCACCCGGAAGTAACCCATACCAAGCAGGGCGGTCGCATCCTTTCGCGCTTCATCCTCGACATCTGCGGCTGCGAAGCCCTGTGGACGCCTTCGAAAATTGCCGAAGACGCCATCGCCAACATTCGCGCCCAGGTCGGCACCGGCAAGGTCATCTGCGGGCTCTCCGGCGGCGTCGACTCCGCCGTGGCCGCGGCGCTCGTGCACAAGGCCATCGGCGACCAGCTCGTCTGCGTCTTCGTCGACCACGGCCTGCTGCGTCTGCACGAAGGCGAGCAAGTCGATGGCCATGTTCGCCGAGAACATGGGCGTCAAGCGTGATCCGCGCCAACGCTGAAGATCAGTTCCTGAACAACCTGGCTGGCGAAAGCGACCCCAAGAAGAAGCGCAAGATCATCGGCCGCGAACTTCATCGACGTATTCGATGCCCAGTCCAACAAACTGGACAACATCAAGTACCTCGCCCAAGGCACTATCTACCCGGACGTGATCGAGTCGGCTGGCGCCAAAAGCGGCAAGGCTCACGTGATCAAGTCGCACCACAACGTGGGCGGCCTGCCGGAAGAAATGAACCTGAAACTGGTCGAGCCGCTGCGCGAACTGTTCAAGGACGAAGTCCGTCGTCTGGGCCTGGAGCTGGGCCTGCCGTACGACATGGTCTACCGTCACCCGTTCCCGGGCCCGGGCCTGGGCGTGCGGATCCTCGGTGAAGTGAAGAAGGAATACGCCGACCTGCTGCGTCGCGCCGACCACATCTTCATCGAAGAACTGCGCAAGGCCGACTGGTATCACAAAGTCAGCCAGGCATTCGTGGTGTTCCAGCCAGTCAAATCGGTTGGCGTTGTTGGCGATGGCCGTCGTTACGCCTGGGTAGTTGCCCTGCGTGCCGTAGAAACCATCGACTTCATGACCGCGCGTTGGGCTCACCTGCCTTACGAACTGCTGGAAACCGTCAGCGGCCGCATCATCAATGAAATCGAAGGCATCTCCCGCGTTACCTACGACGTGTCGAGCAAGCCGCCAGCGACCATCGAGTGGGAATAATCCCTCACGCTGACCGCTGCTGAATAAACAAAACCCCGGCCTGGTGCCGGGGTTTTGCGTTTTCGGGTTACGTCATTGTGGAGTGCGACCTCGTGGGTACATGCCTCTTTGGTTGAGCGCATGGGACAGGTCGAGCAAATTCGAAAATGGCTTTTGGTCGATCTCTGTCCACGAAGGGCGAGTGATGTAGAAGTCGCCGTTGGCCAGGCGTTCTATGGGCGTTCGTGTCATCGCGTAGTTGCCATCGCGATGCCAGAGCGTAAACGTCTCGCCGGAACGTTCGAAGCAATAAAAGCCGGGCTTGAACAGCAGCCGTTCGCGTTGTGCTGCGGACCTGGCAAACCATGGAGTTTCTATGGGCAAGTACAGGTCGGCGTAAAGCGTATCCGAGCTTCCGTTATACATCGGCCCGTCTATTTCGTTACGACCCACTTCAATGCCCGGGTCCAGCCCGATGCTCCGCCCGCGCCCAAGCCCGACCTCTTCGACTCTCAAGCCCACACTGCCCGTACGCTCGCTCAATCCGATGACACCGCGAAACGCGTTGGTATTTTCAGCCGAGGTCACGGCGATCCATTTAGAGGAACCGTGAATCTGTTGGCTGCGCTTCATGATCCGGGTAGTCAGGAAGATTTTTGTTCGCTGTGTCTCGATAGGCGAGAAGCCAGGTGAGGTCACGGTGTAACTGGCTGCGCAGTCGGTACCTTGCACCCGGATCCCGTGTTGGCGGGCGGTTTTTACCAGCTCCAGGTCCGTGAATGGCTCCGGTTGATCCGAGCTGAGCGTCCTGAGGTAGGCTTCCAGGTCTTGAGGCATGGCGGCTGTTTTGGAGGTAAAAAACAAATCCAGTTCGGCCTGGTTGAAGTCATTGAGCAGGCGCGGTAAATACAACGTCTTGACCCCTTGCCGGGCAAATTCGGCCATGTTCTCGATCAGCAGTCGCGTGCTGGCGATACGGTCCAGGCTTTCGCCGATCACCAATCCCGGGGAGTCTCTGAACAACTCGTTGATGAACTCGATGAAATTACGGCTCTGGGTTGGGATCGGCGGACGATCAGGCAGGTTGTTCCATTCCTGATCGTTCTCCAGCGTCTGGGCATCGATGAGCAATGACGCCCGCCGGGAAGACAAATTCATCTCTGGCCCGAAGGATTCCAGCAGTTGTTCGTGTGTCTGTTTGGTCCCGCGCAGTGCTTCTGTTTTCCATACCCAGCTTTTCATGTCGGCCCGGGAGAGGGGATGGGTGTCGTAGGGGGTGGCTGGCGTTTTTGGCGCGGTGTTGGGACGGCTGGGACCAGGGCGTGGCTCAGTGTTGCTGGTCGATGGTTGCGGATCGGCGGGGGCGATATTGGTCGTTGGTGCAGTCCCTTCAGCAGGTAGCTTGACCATGCGCATCCGTCTGGCGATGAGGGCGTTGCGCAACTCCTCAAGGGTGGCGAAGCGACGAACATGCACCGACGTCCACTCGGGACGATCCACAAAAAATCCACCGCTGTCTTGCTGAATCGGGGTTCTTAACAATATGCCGTCGCGATTGCGGCTGAACAGCACCGCTGTGCCGGACTCGCTCTGCAGGGTAAACATGCCTTTCTCAGTCAGCAGCCTGTCCATTTGACGTGCCTGCTTGACGCTGGGCGGGGTATCTAGTTGCAGACGCAGGTCGTTTTTGACCGGGACCTTCAGAAGGCCTTTGTCTGCAATCCTTCCGGGGTCCGGTTCGATTCCGCGAGCCAGGCCGGTCTCGGGTTCTTCGATGCGCAAACCGATAGCGCCCTCCAGCTCGCTGAGTCCTGCAACGCCTTCGAAGGTGTTGGCGTGTGACTCGCCCACCAACGCAACCCATTTGTGCGCACCGCGGGCGGCCTGGTCGGCGTTGATCACGTTGCGTGCGAAGTAGTTCATCATCCGGCCCCGGAAGTTTCCTTTGGCGCCGGTTATTCCCTGGCTTCTGTAACTGGCCATGCAATCGATGGCCTGGACCCGGATATGATTTTTCTGGGCGGTCTTGACCACTTCCAGAAAGGTAAATTGGCCGGAGGGGTCGGTTATTTGACCCTGGTCCAGTTCCTTGAGATAGCGTTCCAGATTCTCCGACATAGTGCCGGTTTTATTGAATACATCCAGGTCAGCCTGGTGGAAGTCGGTGAGCACATGTTCCAGGTACAGGGTCCTGACTTTTTGTTTGCTCAGGATCGGCATGTTCTCAATGAGAAACTGTTTACTGGCGACGCTGGAGTGACTCTCCCCGATCAAAATCCCCGGTGAGTCCTTGAGCAGTCCCTTGATGATGACCTTGGGTGCCACATTGGCTGTGAAGGAGGGTATTTTGGGCCTGGCGGGCAAGGGTGGGTCGAGGAAGAAAGCCGTGGCATCGTCGTAGAGCCTTCGACGCAGGGCTTTGAAATCGCGGTATTCACCGTCATCAAAATAATGCTCATCCAGGTCCCTGATGCTCGCCCTGCCATTGGCGGCATTGCTGTAGGCAGGTCTTAGCGCTTCAGGCACATCGTAAGGTGTGACCGGGGTCTCGACCGGCGGTAATGGGCTAGCACTCTGCCCCCAACCCTTAAAGCCAAAGATTTTGCCGCCGATGCCACCTTTCAGGCCCGGTGCGGCGACGGGTTCCCATTCCAGGTATTCGTTCAAGCGTACGGGCACATTACGGTAAAACGACCAAGGGTTGGCCGGATCAATAATGGCCCAGCATTTCATCTGCCCAATGTAGCGAACCTGATAAAACCCGTTCCGGGCAGCCCAGCGCAAGTAGATGTGTTTTTTGCCCGAAAAGGTCTCGATAACCCCCTTGGCAATGCCGGTGCCTTCGCGGGTGGCTTCGGTGATCTCGGTTCTGAAGGGGGCGAGAAAGTCTTCCTGTTCAAGCGCATTGACCGGCTCAAGCGGGAGTTTTTCCGGCAGAGGCAACGCCGTGCGTTCTATTTCCAGTTCGCTGATTTTCTCTTCAGTTGAAAGAGCGCTGTCGGCCTCGACCATGTCCGGCAACTCGCCACCGCTCTTGAGGAACGTTGCGTTAAACAGGGTATCGATGGCGGCGAATATCGCGCCGGTGACCCCGGCCTTGCGCTCCATCGGCGTTTTGCCGTTGATCGCCTGGTCGATGTTCAGGCCGACGTTAGCGATGCCTGCGCCGACAACCGCCAGCGCCACCGGCCAGCCCACCGCCGCCAGGGGCCCGAACATACGGCCAAACGCATTCAGGTAACCCATCCACAGTTTTTTACGCAGCTCGCCGTTGGAACTCATGAGGAAGCTCGCGTCGCTGATCATGCGGGCATGAGTGGCGTCACGCAGAAGGGTGAAGGCATCATCCGTGATCCAGGCGTCCTGCGTCTCGAGCAACTGGTGATCGTTGGATTTCCAGGCGTTGAACAACAGGTCCAGCACATGCTCGAGGCCGACGTTCTCGATGCGCGGCTCATGGATAAAACGGGTCAGCAGGTCCGCGACAGGTATCGCTGCCAACAACATTTCGGTGCTTTTCTTGAAGGTCGCCGTGTCTTCCATGATGTCGTGATCGGCGACCTGAAAGTGCGACATGAAGCGTTTGCGGGCCGAAGGCGTCTGCACTTCGGACATGATCCACCAGTGCAGGTCGATGACGCTTTCCAGCACATGGAAGCCCCACAACTCCCCCGGCACATAGACGATCTGCCGACCCTGGCTGTCGACGATGCTGAGTATGTCAGTGGCGATGAAGCCGCCTACGGTCAGGCGTCGTACACGCAAACCTGCCGCTGGCCGGGTTTGTGCTTCGAGCATCTGTCGGGTAACGGGCCAGGTGATGTTGCTGGCAACCGCTTTGACCACCGTGCGGAAGTTGTCATCGGACAAACGCCCGGCTTCGCGATCTTCCATGGCTTTGGCCAGGAACGTGCATTTGGCCAGGGTCCTGAAGGGGGTGCTCTGGGTGCTCCAGAACGCCCCGACTTTTTCCTTGTAGTGATCAATGAAGTTGTAGGCCCAGAAGGCTTTCAAGACCTGGCTGCCGAACAGCCGTACCTCGTTGGTCTGGTCATAGGTGCCGACTTCCGGGCCTGCGGTGTAGAAACCGCAGTCGTTGTCGAGCATGTCCATGTTGTCCTGGTCATGCACGGTGAACCGCTGGATCACCAGTTGCGTCAGGGTCATGGAATCGTGGGGGTGTTCGAGGTGCTCCCAGCCAGTGAAGGTCTGCGAGTTACTCTGGGAGCCGTGGAAGCGGTGCCAGTAAACCTGATCCGGTTCCAGATCGGTAATGCGGTGCTCGGTGAGGATGCGTTTGGCGAATGCGGTCGCCATTTCATACATGTCGGGGCACGCCTGGACCAGTGCCGGGACCAGCGCCTTGAGGGCTTGGGCATCGGCGGCATTGGGCAGGTCAGTGGCGGCGGCGGGTGTTTCGATGGCAGTCATAGCGTGCTTCTCGGATAGAAGGTTCACCTTCAATATCCCAAGGCCGCCACGATAAAGATGTCGGATACGGCCTCATCGGTTGCAGGTTATGGCAGACCCGGCAGCACAGAATGAAGCCATGACCCTTGTACGAATCAGCGCCGAGCCACATCCGAAAAGTAGAACTTGTCCAGCGTGTGCCGCGATTCGGTGTACTCGAACTGGCGACCATCCTGCAGGAACGTCTGGTTACTGACCACGATCACATGGCTCTGGCCGTCGAGATCCAGGAGCAGTTGGTCGTCCTTGCTCCGAGGCACCGCTTCGATGGTGCGCTGGGCGTAGGCGATTTGCAGTTGCAGGGTCTGTTCGATGAAGGCGTAGATCGATTGTTCGGCGATGTCACGGGACAGGCCGGGAATCACATCGCTGACGAAATGGTTGATGTCGAGGATCACCCGTTTGCCGTCGATCCGCCGCACCCGTTTGATTCGCGTGATCAGGCTGCCTTCTTCAGCCTTGATGTGTTCCAGCAGCGCGCCGTCGAGAGGAATCTGGTCGAACTCGACCACTTCGGTGCTGACGTCATTGCCCAACCGCGGATACGTCTCCTGGAAGCTGACGATGCCACCCAATTGAAATTCGATCGGGTTGGTCGACAGCACGAAGGTGCCTTTACCGTGGACTTTCTGCGCGAAACCACGCTCCTGCAATTGCTCGATGGCCTTGCGCACAGTGCCGCGACTGGCTTGGTAGCTGTCCATCAGTTCGGTTTCAGAAGGCAACCGGGCACCGCGTTCCAGACGTTCGGTGGTAATGCTGGCAAGCAGATCGGTGTAGATCTGGTTGTATTTACTCATGGGATGGCTCTATGCCGCGCTGTACTCAAGGCTTGGAACCTTAAGGGCAGGGTAGGGGTTTGTCCATTCGGCATTAGGTTTCTTTGACTTCGGAGGTAGGAAATGTCGCCGCCGGTCGGGTTCAGGATAAACAAAATCAAACTCGTCTGTACGAGTTGTTGCTTTAACTCGTACAGACGAGTACTTTTCGTTTCGGCGTGCTGCCAATAACAAAAAACTACAACGGAAGATCAAGCATGAGCCACGACTATCCGAATATCGCCAGCGAGCTGCTGATCAGCCTCGGTGGCAGCGACAACCTGGAGCAGGCCGCGCATTGCGTCACTCGCCTGCGCCTGGCCCTCAAGGACCCGAGCCTGGTCAACAGCGCCACGCTGAACCAGATTGATCTGGTCAAGGGCTCGTTCTTTACCGGCGGCCTGTTCCAGGTGGTCATCGGCCCCGGCGAAGTGGAAAAGGTCTACGCCGAACTGCGCCGGCAAACCGGTCTCGCCGCGTCGACCATTGCCGACGTTAAACAAAAGAGCGCCGACAAGATCAACGCCATGCAACGCCTGGTGCGGGTGTTTTCCGATGTGTTCATGCCGATCCTGCCGGCGCTGATCATTGCCGGCCTGCTGATGGGGGTTAACAACCTGATCGGCGCCAAGGGCATGTTCATCGAGGGCAAGACGCTGCTGGATGCGTACCCGAGCCTTGATGGCATCTGGAGCCTGATCAATCTGATGGCCAACACCTCGTTTGTGTTCCTGCCGGCGCTGGTGGGCTGGTCGGCGGCCAAGCGTTTTGGCGGCAGCGAAATCCTCGGCATCGTGCTCGGCCTGATGCTGGTGCACCCGGACCTGCTCAACGCCTGGAACTACGGCAAGGCTGTGGCCGGGCTCGACGGTCAGAGCCTGCCGTACTTCGACATCTTCGGCTGGTTCAAAATCGAGAAGGTCGGATATCAGGGGCAGATCCTGCCGATCCTGCTGGCCGCCTACGTGATGAGTGTCATCGAAAAATGGCTGCGGGCGCGGGTGCCGAACGCCGTGCAGTTGCTGGTGGTGCCGATCACCACCATCGTCGTCACCGGTGTGCTGGCGCTGGCGGTGATTGGTCCGGTGACCCGGCATTTGGGGATTCTGATCACCGAAGGCGTGGTCACTTTGTTTGACCTGGCGCCAATGGTCGGCGGGGCGATTTTCGGCCTGCTCTATGCCCCGCTGGTGATCACCGGCATGCACCACATGTTCCTCGCCGTGGACCTGCAGTTGATCTCGACCCAGGGCGGCACGTTTATCTGGCCGATGATTGTCATGTCCAACCTCGCCCAGGGCAGCGCGGCGCTGGCGGTGTTCTACATGACCCGCAATGTGCGGGACAAAAGCATGGCCTCGACCTCGGCAATTTCGGCGTATTTCGGCATCACTGAACCCGCGATGTTCGGGGTCAATCTGCGCTACAAATTTCCGTTCTATTCGGCCCTGATCGGCTCGGCGCTGGGCTGCATCTTCCTGTCGCTGAACAAGGTCCAGGCCTCGGCGATTGGCGTCGGTGGCTTGCCCGGTTTTATCTCGATCATTCCGCAGTTCATTCCGATGTTTGTGATCGGGATGATCATCGCCTGGTCGTGCCGTTTGTTTTGACCTGTGGGTTGAGCATGAAGATTGTCCGGCCTGGGTATCGGGTCGCCTGATAGATCGCCTTCGCGAGCAAGCCCGCTCCCACAGGTTGACCGCATTCCAAAATGTGGGAGCGGGCTTGCTCGCGAAGGGGCCATAACGGTCACCGCATCAACTTACTGAAGGAATAACGCCATGCAAGACTGGCAACGTTCGGTGATCTACCAGATCTACCCGAAGAGTTTTCATAGCCACGCCGGCAACCCAACGGGTGATTTGCTCGGCGTCGTGGCCAAGCTCGACTACCTGCACTGGCTGGGTGTCGATTGCCTGTGGATCACGCCGTTCCTGCGTTCACCGCAGCGCGACAACGGTTACGACATCAGCGATTACTACGCCATCGACCCGAGCTACGGGACTATGGCTGACTGCGAATTACTGATCGCCGAGGCCGGCAAGCGCGGGATCAAGTTGATGCTCGACATCGTGGTCAACCACACCTCGATCGAACACACCTGGTTCCAGCAGGCTCGTAGCAGCCTCGATAACCCGTACCGCGATTTCTACATCTGGCGCGACCGCCGAACAACTGGGAATCCAGTCTTCGGCGGTCTCGGCCTGGGAGTACGAAGCCCAGACCGGCCAGTACTTCCTGCACCTGTTCGACCACACCCAGGCCGACCTGAATTGGGACAACCCGAAGGTGCGCGCCGAAGTCTTCAAGATGATGCGGTTCTGGCGCGACAAAGGCGTGGGTGGTTTCCGGCTGGACGTGATCAACCTGATCTCCAAACCGGCGGATTTCCCCGAGGACACCAGCGACGGTCGACGCTTCTACACCGACGGCCCGAACGTCCACAAGTACTTGCAGCAAATGCACCGCGAAGTGTTTGAAGGCCATGACCTGATCAACGTCGGCGAGATGTCCTCCACCAGTCTTGAGCATTGCATTCGCTACTCGCGACCAGAGTCGAAAGAGCTGTCGATGACCTTCAACTTCCATCACCTGAAGGTCGATTACCCGAACCTGCAAAAGTGGATTCGCGCCGACTTCGACTTCCTTGAACTCAAGCGCATCCTCTCGGACTGGCAGACCGGCATGCAGGCCGGTGGCGGCTGGAATGCGTTGTTCTGGTGTAACCACGATCAGCCGCGGGTGGTCTCGCGTTTTGGTGATGATGGCGAGCATCGGGTGGTCTCGGCGAAGATGCTTGGCACCGCGCTGCACTTCCTTCAGGGCACGCCGTTTGTGTACCAGGGCGAAGAGCTCGGCATGACCAATCCGGGCTTCGATCACATCGATCAGTACCGCGATGTCGAGACGCTGAACATCCATCGCCTTAAGCGCGAGGCCGGTGTGAGCGATGCCGACAACATGGCGGCGATCATGCAGAAGTCCCGGGACAACGGCCGCACACCGATGCACTGGAATGCCGAGCCGAACGCCGGTTTCAGTGCCGCCGAGCCGTGGATTGGCGTGCCGGCCAACGCCGCGCAGATCAACGTCGCCAGTCAACTCGACGACCCGGAATCGGTGCTGCATCACTACCGCCAGTTGATCGCTTTGCGTCGCAACGAAGCGTTGATGTCCGACGGCGTGTACCGGCAGCTGCTGTCCGAGCACAGGCAAATCTGGGCGTATGTCCGTGAAGGCCAGGGTGAGCGGTTGCTGGTGCTGAACAACTTTTACGGCACACCGTGTGAAGTTGAATTGCCGAATGACGTGATCAGCGAAGCGATGTCGCAACGGCTGGTGATCAGCAACTACCCGGACTGTCCGCCGCGTAATCGGCAGGTGTTTCTGCGGCCCTTTGAGTCGTTCGTCCTGCACCTGACCGACCACTAAAAAACACGGTTTAAACAACACGCAGAACGCTGCGCGGGGAGTTTTGCGCGCCGTTTTTTGCTGCAGCACACAATAAAAATAATGGGGTGGCTCTTGAAAACAACAATAAATCGCAGCCTTGTAGCAGCGGGCGTGTGCCTGGCTTTGCCTCTGTCGGCCCAGGCGCTGGAGTTCGCCGGTTACTTGCGTAGCGGCGTCGGGACCTCGGTCAACAGCGGCAAACAACAGTGTTTTCAACTGCCGGGCGCGCAGACCAAATACCGCTTGGGCAATGAATGCGAGCAGTACGCGGAACTGGAGTTGCGCCAGGATCTATACACCCTGGACGACGGCTCGGTGCTCAGCGTCGACGGCATGGCGTCGCTGTACAACCAGTACGACAAGGACCTGACTTTCAACGGTGACAACGGCTCGGTGCGCATGCCGCAGATGTACGCGCAGTGGTCGAACCTGCCGAGTCTCAACGGTGGTTCGCTATGGGCCGGGCGGCGTTATTACAAACGGAACGATATCCATATTTCTGACTTCTACTACTGGAACCAGAGCGCCACTGGCGGTGGTATTGAGGACGTGCAGATTGGCGATCTGAAATACAGCTACGCGCTTTCGCGTAAAGACAATCTGTACCAGAAGGACTACATCAACCGGCATGACTTCAACGTCGCCGGTTTCAAGACCAACCCCGGCGGCGAGCTGGAGTTCGGCCTGAGTTACATCGACAAACCCGACAGCCAAGACGCGCACCGTGGCTGGGCGATCACCACCCAGCATGTGCAGAAAGGCTTTCTTGGTGGCAAGAACAAACTGGCGTTCCAATACGGTGAAGGTCCCGGCACAGGGTTGGGCTATACCGGTAACGTGAAGCTCGACGACAGTAACAAAAGCTATCGCGTGGTGGAGTTCTTCGACTGGCAGGTGACACCGCGTTTTGGCGGGCAGATCGAGGCGGTGTATCAGAAAGACATTCGCCCGGACGGCGCCGATCAGAACTGGATGTCCCTTGGCGTGCGCCCGGCGTATGCAATCACCGAGCAGTTCAAACTGGTGACCGAATTGGGCCACGATCAGGTAGAAGCACCCGGCGGGACGCGCAAGTTGAGCAAGTTCACCTTTGCCCCGACGTGGTCGCCCAAAGGCCCGGATTTCTGGGCGCGCCCCGAGGTGCGTCTGTATTACACCTATGCAAGCTGGAACGAGGCGGCCAAACGGGCGGCCAATGAACTGGCGGCGGGCTCGGCGTTGTCCGACACCGGCGCCTTCGGCACGAGCACTCCACGGTGCGAATGTCGGATTGCAGGTCGAGTATTGGTGGAAATAAACGCATAACCTCGGCAGCTCCTACAGGTATCGCAAGCGTCTTTTAAAAGAACAAAACAGCAGGTGACGTCATGGCCACACCCCAACATTTGCAACTGCTCGCGCCGCTGTCCGGCGTGCTGATGCCGCTGGACCAAGTGCCCGATCCGGTGTTCGCAAGCCGCGTGATCGGTGACGGTTTGTGCATCGACCCGACATCGAAAACCTTGTGCGCACCGCTGGCCGGGGTGATCAGTAATGTGCAGGCCAGTGGTCACGCGGTCAGCATCACCGATGACAACGGCGTGCAGGTGTTGATGCACATCGGCCTCGACACCGTGAACCTTGCGGGCAAGGGGTTCACCCGGTTGGTGGAGGAAGGTCAGCGGGTTGAAGCAGGGCAGGCACTGATCGAATTTGATGTCGATTACATCGCTTTGAATGCGCGCAGTTTGTTGACGCTGATGCTGGTGGTCAGCGGTGAACCGTTCACCTGGCTGGTGCCCGAAACGGGTCTGGTGGACAGCGGCCAACCGTTGCTGGGTTTGAACACGGCGGGGCAAACCATCGATGAGGTGCTGGCGGAGGAGGGCGAAGCCCTGTTCTCGAAACCAGTGACGCTGGCCAATCCGAACGGCTTGCACGCGCGTCCGGCGGCGGTGTTTGCCCAAGCGGCGAAAGGGTTTTCGGCAAGCATCTATCTGCATAAACAGCAGGACAGTGCCAACGCCAAATCCCTGGTGGCGATCATGGCGTTGCAAACGGCCCACGGTGACATCGTGCAAGTCAGCGCGGCGGGGGCGGATGCCGAGGCTGCGATCAAGGCGTTGGCCGAGTTACTGGTCGCAGGCTGTGGCGAAACCGTGACGGTGGTGGCGGCTGTGGACGCGGTCGAGGCCTCGACGCTGACGGTGCTGCGTGGGGTTTGTGCATCGGCGGGTTCGGCGTTTGGCCGGGTGGTGCAGATCGCCGAGCAGACGCTGGAAGTGAGCGAGTTTGGCAAGGGTGCGCAAGCTGAGCGTGAGCAACTGTCACGAGCCTTGAGCGAGGCGTTGCGGGACTTGCAACAACTGCGTGACAACGCCACCAGTGACGCTCAGGCCGAAATATTCAAGGCGCACCAGGAACTGCTCGAAGATCCGAGTCTGCTGGATCAGGCCCAGTCGCTGATCACCGAAGGTAAAAGTGCCGGGTTCGCCTGGCGAGCGACTACCGAGGCGACGGCGGTTCAGTTTAAAAGTCTCGGCAGCCCATTGCTGGCTGAACGCGCGGCGGATCTGGCGGATGTCGGCCAACGGGTGCTCAAGCGCATCCTTGGCGTACAGGACCGCGCGATGGAATTGCCGGACGGGGCAATCCTGATCGCCGAACAACTGACCCCGTCCCAGACCGCCGGGCTCGATACCCGCAAGGTGTTGGGGTTCGCCACGGTCGGCGGTGGCGCTACCAGCCACGTCGCGATTCTCGCTCGGGCCGCTGGCCTGCCGGCGATCTGCGGTTTGCCGGTTCAGGTGCTGGGGCTGGTCAATGGCACGCAAGTGTTGCTCGATGCCGACAAGGGTGAGTTGCACCTTGATCCGGATCTCGCCGCTATCGAACAGCTTCAAGCCAATCGTCAGCAACAACACAAACGCCATCAACACGAACTCGCGCAGGCCTCGCTCGCCGCGTGTACCCGCGACGGTCATCACATCGAGGTGACGGCCAACGTCGCCTCGCTGGCTGAAACCGAACAGGCCATGACCCTGGGCGGTGAGGGCGTCGGGCTGTTGCGTTCGGAGTTTCTCTATCTGGATCGCAACCACGCGCCGAGCCATGACGAACAAGCGTCGACCTACAGCGCCATCGCCCGCACCCTGGGGCCGACACGCAATCTGGTGGTGCGAACCCTGGATGTCGGCGGCGATAAACCGCTGGCCTATGTGCCGATGGACAGCGAAACCAATCCATTCCTCGGCATGCGCGGGATTCGCTTGTGCCTGGAGCGTCCGCAGCTGCTGCGCGACCAGTTCAAGGCGATCCTCAGCAGCGCCGGGTTGGCTCGTCTTCACATCATGTTGCCGATGGTCACGCAGCTCTCCGAATTGCGACTGGCCCGGCAAATGCTGGAGGAAGAGGCGCTGGCGTTGGGCCTCACGGAACTGCCGAAACTGGGGATCATGATCGAAGTACCCGCAGCGGCGTTGATGGCGGATCTGTTTGCGCCCGAGGTGGATTTCTTCTCCATCGGCACCAACGACCTGACCCAGTACACCTTGGCGATGGACCGCGATCACCCACGTCTGGCCAGTCAGGCCGACAGCTTTCACCCTTCGGTGCTGCGCTTGATCGCCGGCACGGTCAAAGCGGCGCATGCCCACGGTAAATGGGTCGGCGTGTGTGGTGCGCTGGCCTCGGAAACCCTGGCGACCCGGCTGTTGCTCGGGTTGGGGGTGGATGAATTGTCGGTGAGTGTGCCGCTGATTCCAGCGGTGAAAGCGGCGGTGCGCGAAGTTGATCTGGCGGATTGCCAGGCTATCGCCCAGCAAGTGCTGGGGCTGGAAAGCGCCGAGCAGGTGCGCGAGGCATTGCGGCTGTATCACGCGGCGACGGTCGATACTTCACTGGTTCTGGAGAACTGAGCATGTTCGAGAAAATGCAGCGGGCGTTCTGGAAAGCCTTGACCCCGGATCTGGTGGTGGATGAGCCCAAGCAGATTGCTCAACCGGTATCGGGTTTGGCCACGGATATCGTGGCCGCGTTGGGCGGGGTGGATAACCTCAAGTCGCAGCAGCCGGTGGCGTTGACGCGGGTACGGGTGGAGTTGAGGGATGTGGCGCGGATGGATCGGCAGGCTTTGAATTTGGCAGGTGTGCCGGGCGTCATGATGCTGAATGATGGAGTGGTGCACCTGATCACCGGCCTCCAAGCATAAACAAAACCCTGTGGCGAGGGAGCTTGCCTGTGGCGAGGGGGCTTGCCCCCGTTGGGTCGCGAAGCGGCCCCAAACCCTGCAATCGCATTGCATCAGGCACACTGTGTTGACTGGTTTTGCGACTGCTTCGCAGCCGAACGGGGGCGAGCCCCCTCGCCACAGGGCAAGCTCACCTCTCAACTGCCAGCCTGATCCCCTGTGTCCCATTGCCGCCCCACCCTTACTGTTTCTCAACCGCAGGTGTATCGTATTCGCCTTTTGCGGGCCCCAGGCCCGTCGCTGATACGTGAGGTAGTTGAGTTCATGTCCTTTACCCGTCGACAAATACTCGGTGGTCTGGCCGGTCTTGTGGTGGTTGGCGTGGGGGCCGGTGGCGCGTCGCGTTACTGGCTGGGGAAAATGGCCGACGCCGAGGCTGGCCACGACTATGAGCTGATCGCCGCGCCACTGGATGTCGAACTGGTGGCCGGTCACAAAACCGAGGCTTGGGCGTTCGGCCCGTCGGCGCCGGGCACCGAGTTGCGGGTGCGCCAGGGCGAATGGCTGCGGGTGCGCTTCATCAATCACCTGCCGGTCGCGACCACCATCCACTGGCACGGCATCCGTCTGCCGCTGGAAATGGATGGCGTGCCCTACGTCTCGCAGCTTCCAGTGTTGCCGGGCGAGTACTTCGACTACAAATTCCGCGTGCCGGACGCCGGCAGCTACTGGTATCACCCACACGTGAACAGCAGCGAAGAACTCGGTCGTGGCCTGGTCGGCCCGCTGATCATCGAGGAGCGCGAACCTACCGGTTTCAAGTACGAAAAAACCCTGAGCCTCAAGAGCTGGCACGTCGATGAAGAGGGCGCGTTCGTCGCGTTCAGTGTTCCGCGTGAAGCGGCGCGAGGCGGCACGGCCGGGCGGCTATCAACCATCAATGGCGTGCCACTGCCGGTGATCGATTTGCCTGCCGGGCAAATCACTCGCGTGCGCTTGCTCAACCTCGACAACACCCTGACGTATCGCCTCAACATCCCTGGCGTCGAAGCGCAGATCTACGCGCTGGACGGCAACCCGATCGAACCACGGCCATTGGGCAAGGAATACTGGCTCGGCCCCGGCATGCGCATTTGCCTGGCGATCAAGGCACCGCCGGCCGGTGAAGAGCTATCCTTGCGCAACGGCCCGGTGCGCCTGGGCACGCTGCGTTCGGTGGCAAACACCGACGCACCGACCCAGTGGCCGCCCGCGCTGCCCGCCAACCCGGTGGCCGAGCCGGACCTGGCCAATGCCGAGAAACTCAACTTCAATTTCGAATGGGTGGGTTCGGTGTCGGTCAACGTCGACAACGGCAAGCCGCCAAGCCTGTGGCAGATCAATGGCAAGGCCTGGGACATCACCGACAAGACCTGCGCCGACCGGCCGATCGCCAAGCTCGAAAAGGGCAAGAGCTACATTTTTGAATTGAAAAACATGACCCAGTATCAGCACCCGGTTCACCTGCACGGCATGAGCTTCAAAGTGATTGCCTCGAACCGGCATAAGGTCATCCCGTACTTCACCGACACGTACCTGTTGGGCAAGAACGAGCGCGCGCAAGTGGCGTTGGTGGCAGATAACCCGGGGGTCTGGATGTTCCACTGCCATGTGATCGACCACATGGAAACCGGCCTGATGGCCGCCATCGAGGTGGCGTGATGCGCCAGATTCGTCCCGCTGCAATTATCGACCGCAGTCGCGACCGCGACTTCATGCGCGAAGCCCTGACCCTCGCTGCCCAAGGCGCAGCCCTCGGTGAAGTGCCGGTGGGCGCGGTGTTGGTGCAGGACGGGGAAATCATCGGTCGCGGCTTCAACTGCCCGATCAGCGGCAACGACCCCA
Source organism: Pseudomonas sp. 10S4 (assembly GCF_034344865.1). Taxonomy (NCBI): domain Bacteria; kingdom Pseudomonadati; phylum Pseudomonadota; class Gammaproteobacteria; order Pseudomonadales; family Pseudomonadaceae; genus Pseudomonas; species Pseudomonas sp. 10S4. Next base: position 452,099 of record NZ_CP133774.1, on the reverse strand, counting down.
GCGCCCACGCCGAAATGGTCGCGATTCGCGCCGCAGCGTTGGCCGCCAGCAACTATCGCCTGCCCGGCAGCACCCTCTACGTGACCCTGGAGCCGTGCAGCATGTGTGCCGGCCTGATCGTGCATTCGCGGATTGCGCGGGTGGTGTACGGCGCGCTGGAGCCCAAGGCCGGGATTGTGCAGAGTCAGGGGCAGTTTTTCACCCAGGGCTTTTTGAATCACCGGGTGCTGTTTGAAGGCGGGGTGTTGGCGGAGGAGTGTGGTGCGGTGCTCAGCGAATTCTTCAAGGCCCGAAGAGCCAAACCCGCAGACTGAACACTAATCAAAAATGTGGGAGCGGGCTTGCTCGCGAAGAGGGAGTGTCAGTTGGCATTAATGTCGCCTGATACACCGCTTTCGCGAGCAAGCCCGCTCCCACATTTGAATCTCCATTGGGTAGGGAGATCGGGGTTTATTTGCGGGCGACGATGACGGCACGCATCGGCGCCGGCAGTCCTTCAATCGTCTTGCTGTGGTCTTCGGGATCGAGGAAATCGCTCAGCGACTGAAACTTCATCCACTCTGTCCCACGCTGTTCATCAACGGTGGTCACGCTGACATCCACACAACGAACATCCGTGAACCCGGCTCGCCGCAGCCACAACTCCAGCGCCGGCACCGACGGCAGGAACCACACGTTACGCATCTGCGCATAACGGTCTTCCGGCACCAGCACTTGTTGCTGATCACCTTCGATCACCAGCGTCTCCAGCACCAGCTCGCCGCCCTTGACCAGGCAGTCCTTCAGCGCCAGCAAATGCTCGATTGGTGAGCGGCGGTGGTAGAACACACCCATGGAAAACACCGTGTCAAAGCCTTCCATGTTCGGCGGCAGGTCTTCGAAAGGAAACGGCAGGTGCCAGGCATTCGGCTCGGACAGGTAACGCTGCACGGCCTGGAACTGGCAGAAAAACAGCCAGTTCGGGTCGACGCCAATCACGCTGTCGGCGCCGGCGCCGAGCATGCGCCACATGTAGTAACCATTGCCGCAGCCGACATCGAGGATGCGTTTGCCCTTCAGGTCCAGGTGCGGGGCAACCCGCGACCATTTCCAGTCCGAGCGCCATTCGGTGTCGACGTGCACGCCGAACAGGTCGAACGGCCCCTTGCGCCATGGCGACAGGCCCATCAGCGCCGTACGCATCTGCGCGCGAGTTTCGTCGTCGCAATCGGTGTCCAGCGTCAGGCCATTGAGCAAATCAACTTTGCTCGGCTGGATCTTCGGCAAGGCGTCCAGCGCACTTTGCCAGCGCTCCAGGTCGCCGTGACCCTTCTCCATTTTCTTGTCGAGTTGCGCTTGCAGGGTGTTGGCCCAATCGGCCAGCGGGGTGCCGGCCAAACGGCGGGCAAGGGGGACAGATCAATCATGGCAAGGCAATCAACGAGGCAAAGTTAAGACACTGGAACCACGGCACGACTTTCGAGAACCCTGCGGCCAACAGGCGTTCGCGGTGTTCTTCGAGGCTGTCGGGCTTCATGACGTTTTCGATGGCGCTGCGTTTCTGGGCAATTTCCAGTTCGCTGTAGCCGTTGGCGCGTTTGAACGCGACGTGCAGATCGGTGAGCAGCGCGTGTTCTTCCAGATCGTTGAAGCGCAGCTTCTCCGACAGAATCAGCGCGCCGCCCGGCAACAACGATTGGCGAATGCGCGAGAGCAACGCGGTGCGCTGCTCGGGGGCGATGAATTGCAGGGTGAAGTTCAGCGCCACCACCGAGGCTGGCTGGAACTCGAGGGCGAGGATGTCGCCCTCGATCACTTCCACCGGCAACAACTCCTGGAACATCGAGTCCTGACCGTTGAGGTACTCGCGGCAACGCTCGACCATCGCCGCCGAGTTATCCACAGCGATAACCCGGCAACCGTCGGTGCGTACGTGACGGCGCAGGGCCTGGGTCACGGCGCCCAGCGACGAACCGAGGTCGTAGAGCACGCTGTTGGGCTGGGCAAACTGCGCAGCGAGCACGCCGAGGTTTTCGACGATGGTCGGATAACCCGGCACCGAGCGCTTGATCATGTCCGGGAATACCCGCACCACGTCCTCGTTAAAGGCGAAGTCAGGCACCTGGGCCAAAGGCTGGGCGAAAAGGCGATCGGGTTCTTTGCTCACGGCGGTTCCAGCGGCGTAGGTGGAAAGGCCGGCATTTTAGCCAAATTGACGGGGGATGCGCGGGTTGTCTGATAAACCGCCGGGCTTTAGGGCGCAGAACGCTGTTGTGGCGAGGGGGCTTGCCCCGTTCGGCGGCGCAGCCGTCGTAAATCCGGTGATTGCGGTGAACCTGGAGGAGTGCAAGGGAGCGCTTCGCACTCCAACGGGGGCAAGCCCCTCACCACAAGGTTCAGCGCGGTTTCGGGCCGAACGCCGACGCTGTAATTCCCCATTGCCCGACCCAATAGCTGAGGATGATCACATAAGGCGCCGCCTCGAACGGCAGCACAAACCGGCTAATGCCAATCACGCTGTCGGAAAACACAAACGCCACGGCACCCGCCGCCGCCAGCAACGCCGAGCGCTTGGGCACGTCAGTGCCGAGCCGGGCCAGCGCCCGCCAAAGCATCGCGCTGATCGCCATACCGTAAACAATCACCGGCACCAGCAACGGCCCCAGCCCGTGGGAAATCAGAATCCCCAACAGCACTGCACCAACGACCAGCGCCAGGACCAACGGCAACATCGCCAACCGCCGACAATCGCTCAGGTACGCTTTCAAGTACGCCAGATGCGCCACCAAAAACGCCCCAAGGCCAAACACAAACAAATCCCCCGGCCACGCCAGCAACACATCACCGAGCAGAGAGAAGATCAAACCGAGGCTGATCCAGCGCCGATACTCGGTGGGCGGCGCGTCGTGCAGCCATCCCAGCAAGGCCAACACCGGCAACGGTTTGACCAACAGGCAAAGCAGCGCGGCATGCACACTCAGCCCGTAGAGAAAGGTCACCGCACCCATCAGTGCCAGAATCAGCCAGCCCACGATCAGTTAACCGAGATCGCGCAATCGAAGGTTTTGACCGCCGGGACTTCCGGCGCCCACGGCTGCGAGTAGGTCAGGCGCAAACGGCCAGTACCGGCGGCGAAGGACTGGAAGCGCCAGGTCGACATCCCGGCGCTGCCGACAATCCCGGCATCTTCCGGGTTGCTATAAACCTCGGGGCTAAGTGCCCGCAACACGCCGCCGGCGGAATCCTGAATGGACCAGCGATAACCCGTGGTCGGGTTGCTCGGCAGAATCACGATCAGATTTTGCCCGTTGCTCAACTTGGCCGGGCATTCGCTTTGTTTTTCCACGGTCACGTTCTGTTTCGGTTGCGTGGCGCAGGCGGCCAGCAAAGAAAGGGCGAGGGGGACCAACAGGCGGGTGGGGGACATAAGATCAGCGGCTCCGGCATTCACGACGAACGGCGAGCATAACTGAAGATGCGACAAAGTGTGACGGTCAGGTCGGGGCGACCGAGAAGTTGGCGTCGTAAGTGCCGACGCCATCGCGAGCAGGCTCGCTCCCACAGTGGATTGCGATGATCCTGTGGGAGCGAGCCTGCTCGCGAATCGATGGTGCAAGCGCTAGAGAACTATCAGAACAATATCTTCGCCACATCCGCAAAGCGCTTGGCAAAGTGCACGGTAATCCCTTCCTTCAGGTACTCCGGCAATTCCTCAAAGCTGCCACGGTTCGGCTCTGGCAGGATGAGTTCGAAGATCTTCTGCCGCCGCGCCGCGATCACTTTCTCGCGCACCCCGCCAATCGGCAGTACATGCCCGGTCAGTGTCAGTTCACCGGTCATGGCGATGCCTTTTTCGGTGCCTGGTTGCGCGCGAGGGAGAGCAGGGCGCTGGCCATGGTCACACCGGCGCTCGGACCGTCTTTCGGCGTAGCGCCTTCCGGTACGTGGAGGTGGACGAAGGCTTCGTCGAAGAACTTCGGATCACCGCCAAACGACTTCAGGTTGGAGCTGACGTAGCTGTAGGCGATTTCCGCCGACTCTTTCATCACGTCGCCCAGTTGCCCGGTAAGTTTGAAGCCACGGTTGAGCGTATGAATCCGCGTCGCTTCGATCGGCAGAGTCGCGCCACCCATGCTGGTCCAGGCCAAACCGGTGATGACACCGGTGCCGGACAGCACTTGCTCGTTGCGGAACACTGGATGGCCGAGTGAAGCTTCCAGGTCTTTCGGGCCGATCTTGATCACCGCTTGCGGCTCGTCGATCAGCTTGACCACAGCTTTGCGCACCAGTTTGCCGAGTTGTTTTTCCAACTGACGCACCCCGGCTTCACGGGCGTAACCGTCGATCAAGGCTTTCAAGGCACTGTCGCTGATGGCCAGGCTGGTTTTCGCCACGCCGGCCTTTTCCAATTGTTTTGGCCACAGGTGACGCTTGGCGATGGCGATTTTTTCTTCGGTGATGTAGCCCGACAGGCGAATCACTTCCATCCGGTCGAGCAACGGGCCGGGGATCGAGTCCAGGGTGTTGGCGGTGCAGACAAACAGCACTTTCGACAGGTCCAGGCGCAGGTCCAGGTAGTGGTCGAGGAATTCGACGTTCTGTTCCGGGTCGAGGGTTTCGAGTAGCGCCGAGGCCGGGTCGCCCTGGTAGCTCTGACCCATCTTGTCGATCTCGTCGAGCATGATCACCGGGTTCATCACTTCGACGTCTTTCAACGCCTGCACCAGTTTGCCCGGCTGCGCGCCGATGTAGGTGCGTCGATGGCCCTTGATCTCTGCTTCGTCGCGCATGCCGCCGAGGCTGAAGCGATAGAACGGCCGGCCAAGGGATTCAGCGATGGATTTGCCAACGCTGGTCTTGCCCACGCCCGGCGGGCCGACCAGCAGCACGATGGAACCGCTGATCTCGCCTTTATAAGCACCGACCGCGAGGAACTCGAGGATCCGGTCCTTGATGTCGTCGAGGCCAGCGTGGTGTTTGTCCAGCACCTTGCGCGCGTGCTTGAGGTCGAACTTGTCCTCGCCATACACGCCCCACGGCACGGCCGTCGCCCAGTCGAGGTAGTTGCGAGTGACCGCGTACTCCGGCGAACCGGTCTCGAGGATCGACAGCTTGTTCATTTCCTCTTCGATGCGTTTCTGCGCCTGAGGTGGCAGGACTTTGCCTTCCAGGCGTTGCTCGAACTGCTCGATGTCGGCGCTGCGATCATCCTTGGTCAGGCCCAGCTCTTGCTGGATGACCTTGAGCTGTTCCTTGAGGAAGAACTCGCGCTGATGCTCGCCGATCTTGCGGTTCACTTCGGCGGAGATTTCTTTTTGCAGGCGCGCAACTTCGACTTCCTTGCGCAGCATCGGCAGGACTTTTTCCATGCGCTTGAGCATCGGCACGCAGTCGAGCACTTCTTGCAGTTCGCCGCCGGTAGCGTGACGTGAGCGCGGCGGCGAAGTCGGTCAGTGGCGACGGATCGTTGGGGCTGAAGCGGTTGAGGTAGTTCTTCAGTTCTTCGCTGTACAGTGGGTTGAGCGGCAGCAATTCCTTGATCGCGTTGATCAGCGCCATGCCGTAGGCCTTGACCTCGTCGGTCGGCTCGGTGGGCTGGTGCGGGTATTCGACTTCCACCAGGTACGGCGGGCGATGGTGTTTGAGCCAGGTTTTGATCCGTACCCGGGTCAGGCCCTGGGCGACGAATTGCAGTTTGCCGTTTTCACGACTGGCGTGGTGCACCTTGACCAGGGTGCCGTACTCCGGCAGTGCCTTGGTGTCGAAATGGCGCGGATCTTCCTGGGGCGTGTCCATGTAGAACAGAGCCAGGGAGTGGTGATCGGATTTGCTCACCAGGTCCAGGGTTTCAGCCCACGGTTCTTCATTGACGATGACCGGCAGCACTTGGGCCGGGAAGAACGGGCGGTTGTGGATCGGGATGATGTAAACCTTGTCCGGCAGGTTCTGGCCAGGCAGGGCGAGGCCTTTGCCGGTGGAGTGGTGTTCGATTTGGTCTGTTTCGGCGTATTCGCTCGGGTCTTCAGGGAATTCTTGCTGGTCGCTCATGGGGCACCTGCGCAATGGGGTATGGGTCTTAGATGGGGCAGGTGGGGGGTGGTTTCAATGGGGATGGATATTTCAAGGTGTGTGTTCAGGTTTTTGACAGGTCTTTTGGACTTGGCGGCCTTAGGGCCGACCATGTTCTTGGTGGTGGTGTGTATATCCATTTTTGCGGTAACGGCGGCTGGCGGTTTCGCCCTTACGGCGAGGCACTTTTTTCAAACGCCAAAAAAGTACCCAAAAAGGCTCGCCCCGGCGTCCGGCCCCTCGCCTAGGCTCGGCGTGCCTTCGTTCCGGTATTCATCTGGGGGCATCGCCTACGGTCGGCTTCGCTTCGACCTCCTCTCGATGTGTGCAGCTTCGCCGCACGGCGCTACGCGCCCACCCCCCAGATGAACACCTCCACTCAGCCTCCCGAAGGGGCGGGTAGAGCAAGATCAAGAGCAGGCGAGCTAACGCTCGGCCTAATGAGTGGTGAGGAGCGGGCGGTGTACGCAGCTCCTGCTTTTGATTTTGTGGGAGCTGGCTTGCCTGCGAAGGCGGCCTGCCAGCCGACCCATTTCTCCCGGTTGTACTGGGTTCAATTGTGGGAGCTGGCTTGCCTGCGAAGGCGGCCTGACAGCCGACCCATTTCTCCCGGTTGTACTGGGTCCAATTGTGGGAGCGAGGCTTGCCCGCGAAGGCGGCCTGACAGCCGACCCATTTCTCCCGGTTGTACTGGGTCCAATTGTGGGAGCTGGCTTGCCTGCGAAGGCGGCCTGCCAGCGACCTGTCTCTTCCGGATGCACTCGATCCAATTGTGGGAGCTGGCTTGCCTGCGAAGGCGGCCTGCCAGCCGACCTGTCTCTTCCGGATGCACTCGATCCAATTGTGGGAGCTGGCTTGCCTGCGAAGGCGGCCTGACAGCCGACCTATCCCTCCCGGATGTCCTCGGTCAAATTGTGGGAGTGAGCCTGCTCGCGATGGTCGCAATGTCAGTCGATATCATTGTTGGATGTCAGGCAGTCATTGCGAGCAGGCTCGCTCCCACAGGGGGTTAGCTGTGTGGCGAAGGTTTTTGTATATCGACGTTATCCAGCATCCGGTTTACCGCCAGTTCGGCCAGCATGATGAGCTGCTGAAGCCCCATCGCGGTGTGTCGGTGCGGGCCTTCCAGATGCCCGGCAAAGTTGCTGGCCATGATACTTGCCGAGGCCAGTGACTCGCAGGCGTGGGCTAACAGGTATTCGTCAGCAGTATCTGGCGTGACGGCGAACATCGTGCTGGGTTTGCGGGCGGCGGGGGCTTTCAGGGCGGAGGGGTTGAGGTAGAAATTGAGCGCGCGGTCGGCGGCTTCTTTTAGTTTTTTTGCGTCGAGGGCAGTGCTTTCGGTTTCAGGGGGATTCGGGGTTGCTTTGAACATGGTGAAACTCCATTCAAGAATATGAAGTTCGCCAGTACTGCGACCAAACAGTAGGGTGGCGAACCGTACGCAGGTTGGTCGACCAGGGAATGGAAACCCGGCAGGGCCGAAGCCCTCCCACGCACAGCTCGCCATTAAGCATGCGAAAAAGTGCGCCATTCTAAACCCGGGCGACCAAGCCCGGTCGCTGATTTTTGCAGCGACTTAAAAAGCCTATCCCCCGCACTTCCGACGGGCAACCGTCAAAACCTGTCGGAAACATTCCCCCAAAACCATCTCATCTGTAGGACCACATCAAAAAACCTCCAAACTGACCTCGATCAAAATGTGGGAGCGGGCTTGCTCGCGAAGGCGTCGTGTCATTCAACACCAATGTTTAATGTTCAATCGCCTTCGTGAGCAAGCCCGCTCCCACAGTGGATTTTCGGTGAACACAGCATTTGCGAACGCCGGAGATCCTCTGTAGGAGCAAACCTTGCTCGCGAAAGCGGTGGGCCCGCCGACTACGATGTTGAATATAAAATCGCCTTCGCGAGCAAGCTTCGCTCCTACGGGGGAGTGTTTACCTACCCGGTGGCCACAAAAAAAGGCGACTCCCTCGCAGGAGTCGCCTTTCGTTTAACCGCCGCTAAAACTTACTCGGACAGTTTGTAAGCGATCACGTAGTCGCCCATTTTGGTGCCCAGCGAGCCGTGGCCGCCAACGACGAGCAGTACGTATTGTTTGCCGTCCTTGCCGGTGTAGGTCATTGGTGTCGCTTGGCCGCCGGCCGGCAGGCGCGACTTCCACAGTTCCTTGCCGCTGTTGACGTCATAGGCGCGCAGGTACTGGTCCAGCGTGCCGCTGAGGAAGCCGACGCCGCCCGCAGTCACCATCGAGCCGCCCATGCTTGGCACGCCGATCGGCAGGCCGATAGGCAATGGCGAGCTGTCGCGGCTGGTGCCGTTTTTGCGTTTCCACACCACTTTGTTGGTGGTCAGGTCGATGCCGGTGACATAGCCCCAGGCCGGGGCCTGGCACGGTACGCCGAACGGCGACATGAGCGGGTGCATGGTGACTGCGTACGGCGCGCCAGCATTAGGCTGGATGCCAGCGGTTTCGCTTTCGCGCTTGCTGTCAGCCGCCACTTCGGCGCGGGGGATCAGTTTCGAAACGAACGCCATGTAGTTCGGGCTGGTGAACAGGATCTGGCGAACCGGGTCGACCGAGACGCTGCCCCAGTTGAACACACCGACGTTACCCGGATAGATCAGGCTGCCCTGCACCGACGGCGGGGTGTACTGGCCTTCGTAACGCAGTTCCTTGAACTGGATGCGGCACAGCATCTGGTCAAACGGACTGGCGCCCCACATGGCTTTTTCGGTCAGTTCCGGGGCCAGCAGGTTCAGGTCCGAGCGCGCCTGGGTCGGTGCGGTGCGGTCGCCTGGTACTGCGCCTTGCGGTACCGGAATTTCGCGAATCGGCACAATCGCCGTGCCATCGCGACGGTCGAGCACATACAGGCTGCCCTGTTTGGTCGGTGCGATCAGCGCCGGCTTCACGCCGTCGGCAGTTTTCAGGTCAAGCAGGGTCGGCTGGCTGCCGACGTCCATGTCCCACAGGTCGTGGTGGGTAAACTGATAGTTCCAGCGAACCTTGCCGGTGGCGAGGTCCAAAGCCACGAGGCCGGCGCTGAATTTCTCTGCGCCGGGCATGCGGTCGCCGCCCCATTGGTCAGGCATCTGGTTGCCCAGTGGCAGGTAAACCATGCCGAGTTTTTCGTCGACGCTGGCCAGGGACCACATGTTCGGCGAGTTGCGGGTGTAGGTTTTGCCCGGCGCCAAAGGCTCGGTCGCCTCCGGATTGCCGCTGTCCCAGTTCCAGACCAGGTGACCGTCATGCACATCAAAGGCGCGGATCACGCCGGAAGGCTCGTTGGTCGATTCGTTGTCGGTGACGTGACCGCCCATGATCACCAGATCACGGGTAATCGCGGCCGGGGAGGTGGCGTAGTAGCCGCCCGGCGTGAACGGACCGATACCCTGAGTCAGGTCAACGGTGCCTTTATTGCCGAAGCCTTCGCAGACCTTGCCGGTGTCGGCGTTGATCGCGATCAGGCGTGCATCGGCGGTTGGCAGGTAGAGACGACGCGGGCAGGCCTGGGCAACGGCTTTGCCAGCTTCGGAGATGACAGCGGTCGAGGCATTGGCAGACTTGGCGTAGTCGTTCTCGTCGTAGTAAGAGACGCCACGGCAGGTCATGTGGGCGAAGCCCTTGAAGCCCACCGGGCTCTTGATCTGCGGGTCGAAGCGCCAGAGTTCCTTGCCGGTGTCCGGGTCCAGCGCCAGCACTTTGCTGTGAGCGGTGCAGGCATAGACCATGCCGTTGACCTTCAGCGGCGTGTTTTCGTTGGTCAGCTCTACCGGGTCATCGGCGGTCGGCAGGTCGCCGGTGCGGATACGCCAGGCTTCCTGCAACTTGCCGACGTTGGCCGGGGTGATTTGCTTCAGCGGCGAGTAGCGGTCACCGAATTCGGTGCGGCCATAGGCCTGCCAGTCGCCATCGGGCATGGCCGGGGCGGTGCTGGCCATATCGGTTGTGTCGCGGCCCAACTCGCCGAAGACTTCACCCGGATGCGTGAATTGACTGGCAACGGCGGTGGCGCCGGACAGAATCACGGCGACGCTCAGCGCAGCGGTACCCAGCGGTGCAGCGCCATCGCGCAGCAACGGTCGGCGGAACCACGGCAACAAGAGAACTACGCCCAGCGCGAACCACAACGACAGGCGCGGCACCAGTTGCCACCAGTCGAGGCCGACTTCCCACAGGGCCCAAACGGTACTGGCGAACAGCACCACTGCGTACAGGCCCAGTGCTGCGCGGCGAGCGGCAATCAGCAGCACGCCGCTCAGCGCGAAGCCGATACCGGCCAGCAGGTAATACAGCGAGCCGCCGAGCATGCTCAGCTTGATCCCCCGGCCAGCATGGCCAGGCCCATTAGCAGAAGCAGGATACCGAGCAGGCTCGGCAGCAGACGGCTTCGGCTCAAAGCACCATCAGTGCTCATAGTGTGGTTCTCCGTGACGTTTAAGTAGTCCCGCGCTAGTTCACTGTAGATGACGATCTGGCGTGGGTATTGGTTCAGTTGCAAAAGTGAAACTTGGTTGGAGCGTGTTTAGTTGAAGCATTCCCTTGTGGGAGCGAGCTTGCTCGCGATGGCGGCTTAACATTCAGCATTGATGTCGACTGACATACCGCTATCGCGAGCAAGCTCGCTCCCACAGGGGTTGTGGTGTTGGTTAGAACGATGAGGTGATTTTGATCCCGCCAATCAGCGCGTCATCGACCTTGTCCACGCCACCGGGGTGGCGGATGTATTGCAGGTTCGGGCGCACGGTCAGCCAGTTGGTGACGTGCACGCCGTAATAGAGTTCGGCGCTGTATTCGGTGTCTTGCGGCGGCAGGAACGATGGATCGTCGTAGTCGTAGACGGCGCGGGCCTGATTGGTCGCCTCGGCGTTCTTGCGATCGGCCGGGTTGACGTGAACCCGGGCCAGGGCGAAACCGATGTCGTCTTTGGTGCGCGCATCGAACAAGCCTTTGTAGACGACGCCCGCCTGGACATAGTTGTCGATGGCGTTGGTCTTCTTGTCGTGCATCGTGCCGTTGGCGAACACGCTCAAGCCACGGGAGTTGTCGCTGGCGCGGCTGGTGATCTGCTGCTGCACACCGAGCCACACGCCGTGCTTGCTCGACGCGCTGCGATACGCTTCGCCGCTCAGCGCTGCGGGCTGGCCATTGCTGTCTTTGTAGGCGTCTGTGGCCTTGGCGTTGCTGTAGTAATAACCGGCGCGGTACTCGCCCGGCAGGCCATTGAGCTTCGGCGACCAGACCAGTTCAATCGGCAGGATCGCGCCTTGGGTGCCGCTGCCGCTGAGCTTGAAGCCATTGCCGCGATCGAGGTTCGACGGGTTCTGCTCATAGGCGCCGATTTGCGCGTAGAGCTCCGGCGTCAGGTGATATTTGACCCGCATCGCCCATTGGCTGACCGGCCAGTTGTACCAGATGCCGCCGACCCAGTTGCCGACCTGCGAGCCACAGAACGCCAGGTTCTGGAAGTCGCACGGGAAGCTGTTGAAGTCTTCGCCTTCGCCAAAGCGGCCGACCTTGATGTCGAGCTTCTGGTCGAAGAATTTCTGCTGATACCACATCTGCGTCAGGCGCCAGGTCTGGCCACGGCCCCAGACTTCCTGAGCCGAGGTGAAACCGCCGACCCGCGGGTCGTTGATCCGGTCGTTGCTGATGTTGTTGCCGTTGCGTTCGGTGATGGTCAGCTGAAATTCGGCGTCGTCCCAGCCAAGGATCTTCTGCAAGTCCAGGTGCGTACCGAGGCCGAACTGGTCGCTGTAGCGGGCGGTGCGGTCGTGGTCATAGCCGCCATGCAGGTTGCTGCCCATTTCGCCGGTGTAGTCGACTTTGAAGTCGTAGCCTTTTTCCGAAAGTTCGCTGCGCGTGCCATTCCAGTCACCGAGCATCCACGGTGAGTCGCTATCAAAGGCCGGGGCCGCGTGAACGCAGGTGGCGAGGCCGAAGGCGCTGAGACCGCCGATCAGGTTCAGGGCTTTTCGGTTGGCCACAGGGGTGGAGACAGCGCTGTCTCGCGAAGTTGGAAAGTCAGGCATAGAGAAGTAATTCTTGGTCTTTTTCTGGGAGGTGAACTGAAAGCAACGAGATGGAACGGGCAGTGAAGCGTTTCAGCTTAAGGGCGGCAGGATAATGATCTGTTACAAAGAGAGAAAGCGCTTTTATTGACATGGATCATTTCAGATTTTGTAACAGTATGCTGCGACCTGTGGCCGCAGGGGTTCTAACAGGCAATAAAACTGTGGGAGCGAGCTTGCTCGCGATGGCGGTATGTTAGTCCCTATTAATGTGACTGATACGGCCTCATCGCGAGCAAGCTCGCTCCCAGAGGGATTGCGGTGCCCGAATACTACAGGCTCATGGTCGGCTGCTCTCTGCGACGGCAGCGGCTTTGCTTTCCCTGGTGTAAGTCAGCACAAAATGCGCCACAAGGCCGAAGATCAACCCCCAGAACGCAGCGGCCAAACCCAGAAAGCTCATGCCCGAAGCGGTCACCAGAAAAGTAATCAGCGCCGCTTCACGCTGCTTCTCGTCTGCCATCGCCCCGGTCAACCCGGCACTGATCGCGCCGAACAACGCCAGCCCGGCGAGGGAGGCGATCAGTTCTTTAGGCAACGCGGAAAACACCGAGGCCAGGGTCGCGCCGAAGGTGCCCATCAGAATGTAGAACACCCCGCAGGCGATCCCTGCGATGTAGCGTTTATCGCGGTCTTCGTGGGCTTCGCGGCCGGTGCAGATCGCTGCGGTAATGGCGGCCAGGTTTAAGCCGTGGGAGCCAAACGGCGCCATCAGGATCGAGCCAATCGCGGTGACCGAAATGATCGAGCGCGCCGGGGTGTTGTAGCCCGAAGTGCGCAACACCGCCATGCCTGGCACGTATTGGCCGGTCAGGGTCACCAGCGCTAGCGGCAGGCCAATGTTGATGATCGCGTGCCAGCTCCACTCGGGAGCGATGAAGACCGGGTGGGCTACCGCGATAGTGATCGAACCGCTGTTGAGTTCACCGAACGAGGCGGCCACGGCGCAGCCGACAATCAACACGGACAGAATCGCGTAGCGCGGCGAGAGGCGTTTGCAGATCAGGTACGCCGCGATCATCGACAGCACCAGCGCCGGTTGCAGCTTGATCGAGGTGAACAGCTCAGCGCCGAAGCGAAACAAAATACCGGCGAGCATGGCTGCGGCGATGGCTTTGGGCAGGCGACTCATCAGTTTGTCGAACGCTCCGGATAAACCGATCACGGCGATGATTACCGCTGCTACCACATAGGCGCCGATGGCTTGGGGCAGGGTGACGCTGGGCAACATGGACACCAGCAACGCCGCGCCCGGCGTCGACCACGCGGTGATCACCGGAACCCGCAGGCGCCAGCTCAGGAGCAGGCCAGTGATGCCGCTGCCGATGGAGATCGCCCAGATCCACGAGGACACCTGGTCGCTGGGCAGGTGTGCTTCCTTGGCTGCCTGAAACACGATGATCAGCGGGCCGGCATAGGAAATGATCACCGCGATAAAACCTGCAATGACCGCTGACAGGGATAGATCCTTTCTGAGTGTGTCCATGATGTCTCGACTTGGCGCGGCAGAGTCGCGCAGTGATCAGGGGATTGATTGATTCGATTGATTCGATTCGTGGTGAGTGTATTTGAATGGATTGAGTTGATTCAATATATGTCTGGAATCTCATTGGGTGAATCCGATCTTTGAACGTTTGATCTGGCTTCATCCATATGATTTTAAAAGAAATTATTTTTTAAGAGTTTTTTGTTCCCCGATGTTCATGGGTTTATCGATAGTAGCAATCGACTCAATGTGCTGAATTGACCGGTTTGTCAGGCATCAAACTTCGATGTGATATGCTCCGATTTTTCTGATTTCTACGATGGGCAGCGATCATTCATGTGGGTTCCTCAGCTAAGCGAATTCAGCCAGCCGATGTATTTGTCGATTGCCGATGCGTTGGCTCGCGACATCAGCAATGGCGTGCTGAACCAGGGCGATCGCCTGCCGACCCTGAGGGAATTGGCCGCCACACTGAATGTCACGCCGGGCACCATCAGTCGTGCCTACAGCGAGGCCCATCGGCGCGGGCTGGTGCAGGGCGAAGTGGGGCGCGGCACTTATGTGCAGAGCCAGAAACCGACCGAATTACCAGTGAGTCATGGCCCGACGGCGCTCAACCTGGGGCAGTCCGAACTGCTCGACCTTTCCATCATCAAGCCCTACAGCGAAACCCTGGAATACTGGCTGCGTGATGCCCTGATCGGCATGGCCAAGAGCACCGATTTCGCCCGAGCCCTGGATTACGCGCCGGATGGCGGTCACCCGGCGCATCGCGAGGCGGGGGCGCAGTTTCTGCGGCATTGGTTGCCCGATGCGCAGTGGCAGCAAGTGGTGATCACCGCCGGGGCCCAGCATGGCTTGATGGTCGCGATGAGCGCCCTGACCAACGCAGGTGACCTGGTGCTCTGCGAAGCGCTTTGCTACCCCGGTATTATTTCCCTGGCCCACGGTCTTGAGCGCCGCTTGCGTGGCGTGCCGATGGACGATGAAGGGATCATTCCCGAGGCGCTGCGCGAACTGTGTCTGCGGGAGAAACCGGCGATGCTGGTCTGCGTGGCGACCTGCCAGAACCCGACGGCGGCGATCATGTCGCAAGAGCGTCGGGCGCAAATCGCGGCGCTGGCCGAAGAATTCGACTTCATCATCCTCGACGATGACATCTATGGCTTTCTCGCCACTGATCCTTCGATCAAACCATTGTCGGCGTTTGCGCCGGACCGTTCGGTGTACCTGACGAGCCTGTCGAAGTCGATCATGCCGGCGCTGCGAATCGGCTATCTCTACAGCCCGCCTAAATTGCTGTCGCGCCTGACTTCGATGGTGCGTAGCAGCGTCTGGATGCCGTCGCCGCTGACCGCGCAACTGGCCAGTAACGTGATCACCGAAGGCCTGGACAAAAAACTGATCCGCATCCAGCGCAACGAAGCGGCCGCGCGGCAAGCCATTGCCCGGGAAATTTTTGCCCAATTCGAGCTCAAGACCCAGCCGTACTCCTATCACGTCTGGTTGACGCTGCCGGAGCCGTGGACCAGCGATGAGTTCACCATGTTGGCCCGGGCCAATGGTGTGTTGGTGCTCAGCGGCACACAGTTCCAGGCCGAACGCTCTGGCATAACCCGGTGTGTGAGGCTGGTATTGATGTCGCCTACCAGCCATGACGAATTGCGCTTTGCCCTGACCAAACTGGCCAGCCTGATCGATACCGATCCGCGCCGTTATTACTGAGTGGCGATGCTGTCTTAGAGACCATCACCTGTAGGAGCGGCACGTTGTCCGACGCCGCGAACGCCTACAAAAAGCTATTGTTCACCTACAGTTAACTGACCAGCGCATCGAGTCCTTCCACCGAACGAGGGCCTCGGCTAAGGTGCGCGGCTTCTTTATTCTTTCTTCGCGCAAAGGCCCGGCATGACCGAACTGAACAACAACCCGCTGCACGGCGTGACCCTGGAACAGATCCTCAATGTCCTGGTCGAGCACTACGAATGGTCGGGGCTGGCCGAGCGTATCGACATTCGCTGCTTCAAAAGCGATCCGAGCGTCAAATCGAGCCTGACCTTCCTGCGCAAAACCCCGTGGGCGCGGGAGAAGGTTGAACATCTGTACGTGAAGTTGATGCGCACCAAGCGCCCGGTCTGAACATGCTCAGCCTATCGACGCCGGGAGCTGCCGCGAGGCGTCGTTGTGTGGCCGTGGCGGCGGTGCTGGGCTGGGTCGGTTTGAGTGTTCAGCTGTACCTGATTCTCGGCTCACGCTGGAGCCTCGGCGCCAGCCTGATGGGCGGCCTGATCAGTTTCTTCAGTTTTTTTACCGTATTGAGCAATACCTTGGTCGCCGTTGTGCTGACCTGTGAGCTGACGGCTCGTGAGTCGGCAGCGCGCCGCTGGTTTTTGCAGCCGTGGGTCAGCAGTGGGATTGCGGTGAGCATCGCCGTGGTCGGGATCGCCTACAGCCTTTTGTTGCGCCATCTCTGGCATCCCGAAGGCTGGCAGTTGCTCGCCGATGAATTGCTGCACGACATCATGCCGCTGCTGTTTCTGGCGTATTGGTGGTTGTGCGTGACCAAGGGCACATTGCGCCTGGGGCACATCGCCTTGTGGGTGATTTACCCGTTGGTGTACTTCGCTTTCACGTTATTGCGCGGGCATCTGCTGAGTACGTATCCGTATCCGTTCGTTGATGTCGGCACGCTGGGTTATCCACAGGTGTTCATCAATGCCGGAGGGATATTGGCGGGGTTTGTAGCGATTGCGTTAGTGGTGGTTGGGCTTGATCGGTGGTGCGCAACTCGAAAGTGAACACCCACTGTGGCGAGGGAGCTTGCTCCCGTTGGGTCGCGAAGCGACCCCAAAAGAAGCGGACCGCTGCGCAGTCCAACGGGAGCAAGCGCCCTCGCCACAAAAGCCAATTGGCCTTGCGCTATCGATTATTCATCAAGGGTGCCATCCGCCCGCCAGTAGCCCACCGCTTTGACGAACTGATCATCCAGCCCGTGCTCATCCAGCAGCACCCGGCGGATCTGCCGTGACACTTTGGTCTCGGTCGCTATCCACGCGTATAGATCGCCACTCGGCACCTGCAATTGCTTCACGGTAGTCAGCAGGTTGTTCTTGCCGCCGTCACGCAACACCCAGATCACATTGACCTGCGCGGCGCTTTCCAGGCGTTGCTGTTCGGCGCCGTTCGCCACTTCGATGATCACCAGCGCGCGGCGATTGGCCGCCAGGCCTTCCAGGCGTCGGGCGATGGCGGGCAGGGCGGTTTCGTCGCCGATCAACAGGTAGCTGTCGAAGATGTCCGGCACGATCATCGAACCCCGTGGCCCGCCGATGTGCAGGAACTGACCCGGCTCGGCCTGCTCGGCCCAGGTCGAGGCAGGGCCGTCGCCGTGCAGGACGAAATCGATGTCCAGCTCCAGCGAATCCAGGTCGTAGCGACGCGGCGTGTAATCCCGCATCGCCGGCATCGGCTGGTCGGTTTTACCGGCACCGAGGACCAGGGTTTCCAGCGCCGCTGTTTGCGCCGCGTTCTGCGGGAACAACAGTTTGACGTGGTCGTTCGTGCCGAGGCTGACGAAGCCCGCCAGTTCCGGCCCGCCCAAGGTAATCCGACGCATGCGAGGCGTCAGGTCGACCACCTGCAAGACTTCCAGGCGACGGCGTTTGATTTCGTGCATGACACGGTGAATGGTTTGGGTATCGACTGCAGTCATGGTGTTCTCCTCGGGCAGCTTGAACGGCGGGGCCGTCGACGATGGCTTTGGCGGTGTTGTTGAGCAGGGCCGCGACGCGGATGATTTCTTCCGCACTCCAGCGCCCGTGATGCATTTGCAGTGCATGACGCAGGTTATGCACCGCTTCATGGATTTCGGCCGGGCGATCATGGCCGCGCAGCGAGCGTTTGCTGACATCGATGCGCATCCGCACACCTTCCAGGGCAATCGCCTGGTCACTCAGGGATAGACGTCCGGCGTCGGTCACGCTGTAGCGTTTTTTGCCGCCCTCGGCGTCACCGGCGATCATTTCGCTTTCTTCCAGAAAGGTCAGGGTTGGGTAAATCACCCCGGGGCTGGGGCTGTAGGCACCGTCGAACATGCCTTCAATCTGGCGGATCAGGTCGTAGCCGTGGCACGGCTGTTCGGCGATCAGCGCCAGTAACAGCAGTTTCAAATCGCCAGGGGCAAAGACCCGTGGGCCACGGCCGCCGCGTTCGCGGCCTGGGCGTTTCTCGAAGCCGTACGTGCTCGTCACCGTGTTCGCGGTGGGAATGATGGTCTCTCATTTTTTGCGTTCTCTCGTCGTGTTTAGATACAACTTAAGATATATCTTTAGACGAAGGCAAGACGTTTTTCGAGAGAGGTTTGCGTCGGCCGACGAGCGGCGAGGTTCGCTGAGCGAGGCGGTTCATCACGAAAAATCACCACCAAGCAGGTATTTTTCGTTGCGCCTGGAAGTAACTTTAAAGTTAAAGCTATCACTCTATTAATTGTTGATCATATATTCTAAACCTCCTCAAGTGCCCGGTTTTAAGTTGAATAGTCTGTATGGTTTTTTAAGCGAAACTGTATGTAGGTAGTTGCCGACAGTTACAAATCGATAATTTTGTTTTTTGTGCTTTTTTCTTTCCGGTCATGGAGGCGTTTAACTACACGATCATCGGAAGTTACTTGCTTACTTTCCAGGGGCGTTGGCCGATCATTTGCCGGCGTTGAAAGTTCAAGCCTACCTCGCTGCGATAGGTTCCGGACTGGCGTTGTTTGAGCTTTCAATGAACCCTTTATATTGAAAAGACAGGTACTGACTGATGTTCAAGAAAATGACGATTGCAGCTCCTCTGGCGATGCTGGCACTGACTTCCTCCATGGTGTTTGCGGCCGGCGAAGCCAAGCACTCCATCAACCTCGTTGCCCACGTGCCGACCAACGGGTTCTACGTGGTACCTGTCGATCCGGATCTGGTCAACAAAGATCAGCGTATGGATTTCCTCCCAACTACCGGTGCAATGGACGAGGTCAACGGATTTTTTGACATGCGCAACAACAATGGCTCGGTACACGCCAGTGTTGTCACGGCTCCAGTACTGTACTCCGGTGCCAGCACCATTAACTTGAAAGTTGAACTCAATGGCAAAGAGCTGACCACGACCCCGCAAATGGTTGTAGGTGAAGATGAATCCAACGTGAACTATCGCGCCCCATTGCGTATCAGCGCCACGGGCAGCACTTTTGCACCGGGCGACTATACCGGTGAAGTGGCAATGATCTTTGATGCCGTACCACCGGTTCTCTAACTTCTCCCGGTAGAGCGTCAACCGACGAGCCAACAATTTAGTTGGTTCGCCGGACTTCCATTTGTCTGCAATCAGAGTACGTGTTCATGTTCCCGATGACACCCATCGCGGCTGCGCTTGCGCTGTTGTTTTGTGCCAGCGCGGCGGCGGCTCCGGTTTCCACCGGTTCTACACCGCGAAGTCTGTTGGCCCAGGCCAAAGGTCTGCCGGCGGAGTTCGAGGAGCATTTTTTGATGTGCCGCTGGCGGTTCGCGTGGAACTTGATCAGCAGCCGTTGGGGGAGGCGATGGTCGTGCTGTCTCGCGATGACCGCATCACCCTGCTCGAATTTACCGACACCAGCGACAGCCGATTCACGGCGGCCGAACGCGACACCTGGGCCAGTTACCTCAAGCCCGGCGTGGCGCTGGGCGACTGTGCCGGACAATGCCCGGAACAGATGCTGGCGGTGCACTACAACCTGGAAAACTCGCTGGTATCGATCCTCACCGAGAACGCTGAGCGCGACACTGAAGTCAAACGCTACTACGACCAGCCCGAAGGCGGCAGCAGCGGGCTGATGCTGCGCAATCAGCTCAACCTCAATGGTGGTCAGGGCCAGGACCTGGGCGGACGCTTTGGTCTGGAAGCCAGTGGCAGCCTCGGCAGCTGGAGCCAGACGTTCAACATGCAACTGGCCCGGCTGGGTGGTCCGGATGACCAGCTCTACCACGCGGTACATGAGCTTTACACCCAGCGCGAATTGCAAGGCAGCTTCGCACGCCTGGGTTATTTCACCCCCAATTCAGAAGGGCTGACCCGCCAACCGCGAACGTTTGGCACCAGCCCCGACACCGCCGTCGGCGTCATGTTTGGCAGCTCCGACAGCCTGGCAATCAACAGCCCGATGCCCAGCGTGTATCCGATCTACGTCACGGCCAACCGCCAGGCTTCGGTCGAGATCCTGCGCGACGGTTTGCTGATCAACACCCAATCGGTGCCCGCCGGCCTGCAGACCCTCGACACCCGACCACTGCCCGGCGGTATCTACGAAGTGGAAGTTCGGCTGATCGAAGACGGCCAAATCACCAGCACCAGCCAGGAGCTGGTCTACAAGCCCAACAACTGGCGCAACCTTGATGAGCGCTGGCGCTACAACCTGTTTGCCGGGCAAGAAACCAAGCTGCTGAGTAACTGGGACCAACAGGCCAGCGGCAGCGCGACGGCCGGGGCTTCGCTCAACTACTTGATGCATCCACGGGTGATTCTCGGGCTGTCGGCGCGGCAGATTCGCGAAAAACTGCAATACGGCACGTCCATCGACTGGACCCTGGCCAATCACATCAGCCTGTACGCCAACGTCTACCAGACGCAAGACCACGGCACCGGCGTCGATCTGCAAAGCCTCTATAACTACGGCTCCGGCAGTGTGGTCTTCAGCCACAACCGCAGTTGGCTCGATACCACGGATACCTACGACACCCTGTCGGACGGCACCCGGGTGCGGCAACGCAATGTGTTTGTCGGCGAGACCAGCAACTCATCCCTGGCGCTCAATCATCGGGTCAGCAGCAAAAACTCGGTAAATGCCCGGGTTTCTCATAGCGAGGGCAATACCGAAGGCGTTGGTGTGGATCTGGGCTGGACCCAGCGCACCGTGTTCTTCGGCAGTGATGCCAACTGGCGGCTGGCATTGTTCGACCGCCCGGGCAGTTACAGCAGCGGCGATGCGCGCAATCGCGGGGTCGACCTGAGTCTCAACCTGGCACTGGGCGCACCGGGTCAACAGTTCACCGGCAGCATCGGTTCACGAACCGCTCGCGAGGGCGGTCGAGACAACAACGCCTCTCTCGGCTGGCGCAAAGACTTGAAAGACCATGTGCTGCAAAACGTCTCGGTCACCGCACTCACTGACACCTATGGCGTCGGCCTGTCCAGCCTGGCCAGTTTTCGCACCGAGGCACTCAGCGGCGACGGGTTTGTTCAGCGCTCGTCCTACAACGATAACTTCACTGGCGGCCTGAACCTCGACAGCACACTGGTCGTTGGCGGCCAGCAGATGGTCCTGACCAGTGAGCATCAGGTGCGGGGTGCGGGGTTGATCGTCGATGTGGAGTCCGATATCGACGGTATCGCCTTGCGCGCCGACGACTTCAGCGGTGGCAGCGCAGCCCTGAAACCTGGGCGAAACTTCATCCCGATTACCGCGTATCAAAACAGTTCGGTGAGTTTCGACTTCGAAGGTAATCACGTGCCTGCCGCCAGCATCGACCCGCCGCGCACCCGTTATCACCTGAACAAGGGCGGCGTGGAGTATCGCAAGGTGCGGGTGATGAAAACCCTGACCGTGTTAGGGCGGCTGGTCGACTCCCAAGGACAGCCGCTCAAGGGCCATCACGTGATCAATCACGCCAGCCGCGGGGTGACTGAAGTCGATGGGTTCTTCTCCATGGAAATGAACGCCGGTGCGCCGACGCTGGAAGTGCGCCAGGGCAATCAATTGCTCTGCCAGTTCCGCCTCGATGCCAGTCGTCATCGCAGCGAAAACAACGTGTTGATGATCGGTGACCTGCGGTGCACGCCGGACACCCTGGCCGACGTCAGCTCCACTGATCAGAAGGCAGGTTGAAACCTATGAAAAAGTCCACGGGTTGGTTGGGACTGATGATGGCGCTGATGGTGCCGACCGCTGAGGCGTTTAACCAGGAGATCCGGGCGTCGTTCGCGCCGGATCCGGCGCAGCCGCAACGAAACGTATTCATCAACAAGACGCCGGACAGTGGGTATTGCAGGGACTATCCCGACGAGTGCAAGCAACAAAACATGTTCAGCATTCGGATACCGGTGCATTTCGGGCCCAGCTCAGCGATTGCGCCCGGCACTGGCGTTTCTGTCAAGGTACCGGCCAATTGGCGACAACTGACAGTCACAAACAGGGAAACCGGCGAATCGGAAATCGTCGAAGTGCGAATCACGGGTATTGGCTCTAACTACATCCTCAGCGATACCGCCGCCAATCTGGCTGGGGTAACCGATCTGCGTGAAGGGCATGCCAAGCTATGGGGCGGTCAAAGCTGGGTGTACGCGGCGCCTCCCTGTGTGTACAGCGGCGTAGGACTCTTTACAGGCCCCACCTATCGTTTTTTTTGGAAGACTCCGCAAGAAGCACTTTGTACCAAAGTGGCGGATTTCCGAATTCCGTACATGTCTTGGGACACCCTGGACTTTGCCTATGAGCTCCGAACGCCTAACCCTTTGGGGATGTCGAGCGGGCTGTACACCGGTTCCATGAACTACTTCCTCGGCCCAGGGCAAGATTTCGACATCGGCGGGTTGAATGCTGATGACAGCAACCTGACCCTGGATTTCGTCCTCGATGTGCAGCACACACTCAAAGTGACCCTGCCGCCGGGCGGCAACAAAGTCGAGTTGGTGCCGCAAGGTGGCTGGCAGAGCTGGATCAACGAAGGACGCAAGCCCAATCGGTTGTTCCGTGATCAGACCTTTCATATCTCGGCGTCATCACGCTTCAAGATGACCTTGTTTTGCTCGAGCAGCATCAGCAACAACTGCGTCATTAACGATATGACCGCACGCAAGTACGGCATGGTGGAACTGAGCGTGACGCTGCCCAACGGGCTGACGGATCAATACGGACGTCCGGTCAACCGAGTGCCATTGAGGATCGGCAGCTCGGGAGCCTTGCACTTCGCTCCGAGCTTCTATGTGGATCGCGGAAAGGGAATCCTGCACTTCGAAATCGGAGAGTTCTGGACCCACGCCATGCTCCAGTCCGGTGTTCCGGGTGATTACTCGGGCACCATGACGGTGGTCTGGGATTCGGAAGTCTGACAGTACAAACATTCGCCAATTTTTTGAGGTTGAAGACGATGAAACGTCTGTTGTTGATGTGGGTTGCCAGCGTGTTTTGTCTGACGGCGCAAGCCGGGCCGCAGATTAATGTCGGCACGGTGTACGACTATCTGGACGGCGATAAAAGTACGTACCTCAAACGGGTTTTCAACAGTGGCGACAGTACCGCTTTCGTCAAAATCAATGTGCTGGAAATCATCTATGACACCGACGGTACTCCTCGGGAAGTACCGATCGAAAGTGCGGTGGACGGTGCTTCTCGCAAGGGCATCATGGCCAGCCCGGCCCGTTTGATCGTACCGGCTAAAGGCATGCAGGGCACGCGCTTGCTGTACATGGGCGAGCGCGACACCGAGCGTTACTTCCGCGTGCGCTTCGTGCCGGTAGTCCCGGAAAAGGAAGATGAGTTCGTGCTCTCCAGCGAAGAACGTGAGGACTATAAAAAGAGCCTGTCTGCGGGGGTCAATGTAATGACCGGGTTTGGCACGATCTTTTTTGTCCGGCCCAAAAACGCCCGATTCGATACGGTTATCAATGACACGGCCACCCGGTATGAACTTCACAATAACGGCAACACGGTCGTGGTGGTCGATGAGTTCAAAAGCTGTTCGCTCAGCGATGATAGTGATTGTCGGCCGACCACCAAACATCATCTGCTGGCCGGAAAGACCTTTGGTTTCGACAAGGAAAAGGGCCGTGAACACCGCTTCATTGTGATTGAGGGCGACAGCAAGAAAGTGCTGAAGATAGCGAGTCGATAGTGGCTGCTTTTAATTGACGCTGTGGGTAACAAACATGATCAAGCAATGCACTGTCGCCACGCTGATGGCTGCAACGGGGTTGGCCAGCCTGACGGTCTTCGCGGCTCGCGAGGAACACTCGTTTGAAGTGTCCGTGACGATCCCGACGCGCTCTTTTTACATCGTGCCGGTGGACACTGGCTGGATTCACCGCGAGCAGATATTGCCCTGGAATGTTGCGACCTCCAAGCTAGGTAATCTGCGCAAATATTTTGATGTGCGGCACGATACCAGTGCGATCGAGGCGCGCCTCGACTCGCAGCCCTATCTGTCCAATGGCCGCCCGGCAGACGATATCCCGTTGCGCGTCAGCTTCAATGGTGTCGAGTTGAGCCATGCCGTCGAGCCCCGGCTAGTGGTATCGGCCGCCGACGCAGCGGTGGGTTCGCGCGTGCTATTGGAGATAGAACCGCTACAACCTGCCGGGGGATATCGGGCCGGGGACTACTACGGCAATGTGCTGTTGTTGTTCAATGCCAGGGCGCCGGGAGGCTGAGTCGCCGCGTCTACAGGCCGTACTTTTGCAACAGCATTCGGCTCAGGCTTCGCGCCAGCTCGAGTCTTTCGTAGGCCAGATCAATGGATCGTTGCGCGTATTCCTGATCGGATATCGGCGCACGATTGGCAGAGGGTTCGCGCAATGCTTCGAGGCGATCCAGTCGCTGATCATAGAGGCGATCATTGGCCTCGAACCGGTCAGGATAGATGTCACGCAGATACTGTTCCCAGAACGGTTGTTCGAGCATGCCATTGACCAGACCGTCGCCGACCTCCCTCTCCAGCACGGTGTCGTAGGCCCGGTCGATGGCGTCCTCCGTCACCCCGGCGATGGCTCTGAAGAGCATGGAATCGGATTGCCAGGGCAGGTCAAGGCGTTGCGCCAATGCGGTCTGATAGGCCAGATAGATTTCCACTTCTTCGGCCCTGCCGGGGCGCGACAGGGAATCGGCCAGGGCAATTTGGTTGACCCGATCCAGACGTGTCGCACCTTTGCTCAACGTTACCAGTCGGGACTCCAGTTCGGCGGCAGACGTCGAATAGGCGTGCGCCTGGGACACGAGCGCCTGCACGCCCATACGGTTGAAAATTTCGGAGCTGGCATCCTCACAGTTTTCCGGGTTTTCAGCCGTGCGGAACAGTTTTTCACGCAAGGGCGAATCAAGATCCATGGCATCGATCAGTTCCCAGACACGGCGCGACAGTTGTTCCCGTACCCATCCGCCGGCCCGGTAATCCGCGGAAGTGGTCAGGCTGTCGATAAGCCTGAAAAAGCCTTCGCTGTTGTCTTCGCTCATCAGGTTGTCCCAGGCTTCGACCCGGTAGTTGCCCAAGCCGGGGGAGCGATTGCCCCACAGTGACGAGTCGTCACTCAGCTGCCATTTGTCCCGCGCGTTTTGCGCCAGCGGCTCGTAGGCGTTCTCGCGGGGCAAGCCCACCGAGCGGCGGTACTCGTGAAAGGCCTGGCGGTGGGCGTCCAACAGTTTGCTGGAGTCCAGTCGCGCACGGGCGACAGTCCATGCGTTATTCGAGCCTCGTACGGCGCGGAGGATGGTTCGGATCGGGTTACCCGACAGATCAAGGAAAAAGCCCCGGGGACGATACTTGCCCAGCAAACCCTCGGGCCATGTGTCGATGCCTGTGTAGGCCAGGTTCAGTACCCTCAGGCGTGGCATGCGCCGGACATTCGGCGCCAGGCTCAGCGGGTTGTATTCAAGTCGCAGGGTTTGCAGGCGTGTCAGATTGCCAAGTTGCACCAATGCCTCATCTGTCAGCCGGATGCGGTTGTCGCTCAGACGCAGTGTTTCGAGCATGGACATTTTGCCGACCCCGGCCGGCACGCCTGTCAGGCCGCAGCGTCGTGCGCTGAACCGGCGAAGCTGGGTGAAGTCTTGCAACATCCCGTCAGAGCGTTGAGAGAAATCCATGCCATCCAGATTCAAGGTGGTGATCTGATTCAGGTAGTCTTTGATGTCCGGTAGTTTTTTCCACCAGCGCTCCAGGTTGTAATGCCGTAGTTCGCTGGACAGGTCCAGCGCATACCCGCCGGCGAAATGAGTGCTGCGTTCATCGAACACCCGCGGTTTTCTCTCGAAACACTCCACCAGGCGTTCAGCGATGTGCCTGACTGCGTCGGGCGCAATGGCGACCTCGTCGGGTAGAGTCCGCGTAATCTGATCCCCCCAGAGGCTCAGTATGTTGCGTAGCTTGTGCAGTTCGTGTTCGAGGCTTTTCATCTCCTTGGCAGGGTCAACATCACGAGGCACAGAGCGCACGAAGGTATCCACCTCCCGCTCGCTGAGATGCGGATACAAATCCTGCACCCGTTGCTCAATGGTTCGGGCCTGCTTGGTCAGCGACGGACCTCGCAGCAATAGGGTCGTTTCGCGCTCCGCTACCGGCCGGATCGGTGGCTCCAGCAACGCCGTGCGGCGTTCGGCCGCCGCTTCGGACTTGGCCATCAGCCACTCCTTGAACCAGGCGCCCTGACCGGGTTGGTAACCGAGTTCGAGGCGCGATGCTTCGGGTATGGCGCGCAAGATCGACTCATACAGATTGTAGGGTCTGTGCAGCATGCGATTTTCGTTGTCACGCACCTTGTATCGCCCGCGTTCATCACGTACCAGCACCCTGACGTTAGTGGCATCTTCGGCGCCTGCCTGGCAACGCAACGGGCCGTCGAAGGTGCCGTCGCGCACTTCGATGCGCAGCCCATTAAAGGCGTCACTGTTCAACCGCAATACGTTCAGGGCCAAACGCTCGGTGTCGGCGGTGATACGGGCGTTCTGGTAAAACCCCTCGCTGGCCCTTGCCGCGCGGGTTTCAAAGGCACATTCGCGGGCCAGGCTTTTAAGTCGCAGGGGAATGCGCTGCTGTTGGGTCAGCGCGTCCAGTTCGGCTTTTCCGGCACTGGCCAGCAGGGTTTCGGCGATGTCCGTCGGCAGGTCCGGCCACTGCTGTTGCAATCGCTGAACGTTGGCATCGTGGCTGACCTCCCTGGCGCGATACAGGTATTGCGCGAGGTCGGCCTTGCGCCCATCCACCCGCGCAGCCAGGTGCTCACGCAGCGCTTGTACGCGTTCATCGGTTGGCAGGCTTGCACCGAGTAAATCAGCTAGTTGCGCATCATTCAGAAAGTCCACCACTCGCACCGGGAGCTTGCCCGCCATCACGTCGCCGAGGCTGATGTTCAGCGTCTGGCTGGCGGACGCTTGGGCATGGCCATAGGTACGAAACATTCCGGTCAGATCGGACCGTGCATACACGCTCAGCGCGCAATCCGCTGGCCAGCCAGGGAGTTCGGTGACCAGTTGTTCGAACCAGTAGGAAGCCGGGTCTATGGCCTGCCCCGAACGAATTTGCTCACGGGCCACACCAATATCATTGAAGGCCCTGTAGCGTTTGAGGGTGTCGTCGAGCAGCAACGGCGGCGGGTTGTGCTCGACGTGCATTCGGCGCAACACCCCTTCTTCCGTGCTGCTGACCAGTCGGATGGCTTCCAGTTGCTCGGCACTGAAGCCATCGGTGCTGTGGCCAAGACGTTTCATCAGGGTCTGGACGTCCCAACTGCGTGGATCTTCCCCTTCGAACAGCCACGCACCGCGACCGTTGTTGGTCCCTTTCGGCGTGTAGGCGTCGGGGCGACTGGGGTGCTGGATGTGATGGTCGCCGGTAGCGGGATCTTTTTTTACGGCATAAAGCCCCTCGTCCAGAGGCAAAATGACTTGGCCTTCATGGTGATGCAGCCCCAGGGCGTCGGGCGTCGAATCTTTGGACAGGCTGATGTGCTTTTGCTCATACGGGCCAAGGTCGGGGTTCCACAACAGGGTTTTACCGTTGGGCAGTTGCACGGTAGTCATGCCTTCGATCAGCGGTGAAAGCTTGAGCTTGAACTCGCTGGCGATAGCGCCACCGACACCAAACGCCGCCAGTTGAATGACGTCGGTGACCACGCCGATCACATGTTCGGCGGCTTCGGCCCACAAGCCTTCGGCCAGGTCGACCACGCCCTCGATGACATCCGTGGTCAGTTGATAGGCGGTGTAGGCCAGCATCAGTTCTCCCAGGCCTGGCACAAAAGGTGTTACCACCATCAGCGCGACATTGAAGATGTCCGAGAGGATTTTCTTGAAGTTGTCCCACCAGGCCCAACGCGCTCGGCTGTCGGTGTCGGCGGTGGAAACGGCGATCTCCCGGCCATCATTGAGAATCTTGTTCAGTGATTGCTGGTACAGATGCTCCCAGAGTGGGCCGCTGATCGGCGTTGCATAAACCTGCAGGTTGGGATTGGAGACCGGCGTTTCTCGCCAACTTGGGTTTGGATCGGTCGGCGACTTTTCCTGCCATTTTACCTGGCTCAGGCGTTGCTCCAGGCCGGCGAAAAAATGCCCGCGCTGTTGCTGGTCAACGAACTGGCTGAAGAATTGTCGATACGTTTTGCCGGTAGACGGCAGGACTTTGTTTTCGAACAGTTGGCGGGTCATTTCCCTCAGGCAGGCGGTCCCCGACGGGTATTCCTTAAGCGGGTGCTCCGGGTCATGAGGGACGTACACCAGCACTCGACTGATGCCCATATTCTGCTGTTGCTCCACGGGCGTGAAGACCACGATACCGGTCAGGGTGGTGTCCAGCAGGCGCAGGTCACACGCCTGCATGACTTTGCCGTCCAGGGTCAGGCTCGTGAGCCCGTGGGCCAGGCCCAGCACCAGGCTGTGGGCATTTTGGCTGATGTCTTTTCTCTTCAGCGCAAGGTGCGCTGCGGCCTTGAGTGCGGATATCCGGTTGAGGCTGACAAAATGCTGCAAGGCCCCGGCGGCCACGGGGCTGGCCGGCAACAGAACATGTTCAAGATGACGCCTGTAACGGGCGCCGATATCCAGTTCACGGCACAGTGTCTGGAATTGTTTGATGGTCATTTTATGTTTGATGGGCACCACGTCGAAGTGCCCGCGCTGATCGGGCCTGGTAATAAACTCCGACGGCTCTTGGAAGGTTTCGGATCTTGAAAAATTATGCAAGGCCGCATCCAGTAAGGAGACGGTTCGAGTGATGACGCCATCGGAAGTATCGATCACATACCAGGGTTGATCCTTGGGAATGTAAAGCCTTAACCATGTTGCCTGCACATCCAGGTCCAGGCGATAGCGCTGTTTTAGCGCAGACCTGAGCAAGGGCTCGGCAAAGGTATGGATATCTTGAAGTGAGTCGAGCAATCGATCTACCGCGTTTTGGCTGTTCCAGGCCTCTATATTGGCCTTTTCAAGCGCTTGGCCGGCGCTGCTGTACCAGCTTTCGCGGATTGGCGGGACGCTGCCCAATGCCAAGCTTCTTTTGACTGAAGCCTGGGTAAAACAATGGTTGGTCGTGTCTTTAATCAGTGAGTAATGACGACCTTTATTGTTATGGGAGTTGTCCGATTCAGCCCAGTTGTTTACTGTTTGTAACTGAAGCATGGTGAGTTGTCTTCACGTTTAGGGGAAGTCTTAAAACTATCCGCTGGCGTGAGGAATAAAAGTCTAAATGTCCGTTCCTTAAGTTGGAGGTTGTCGTGTTAATGATTAAAAAACAGAGTCCCGAAAGTATTTAATTACCACCTTTGTAACTAATGCCGTTTAAGCCGTAGGAGAAATCGAAAACTCACGTGGCCGTCATCGCCGCACCACCGCTGGTGCCTGACACTCAGTGTTGCGACCCGGCTGCAAATACGGCGTCAGAATCGGCGCCATCCCTTTGAGCACCTGTACCGGCAACGCCGAAGTGAATTTGAATGTTTCAGCGGAGCGCCCCGGCACGAACGCGGTCAAGGTGCCGAAGTGGTGATCGCCGATGTAGAACACGAAAGTCGCGGTGCGGTTGATCGATTTCGAACTGAGGATCCGCCCACCAGCACCAATGGCTTCGATGCGGTTATCCCCGGTGCCGGTCTTGCCGCCCATGGCCAGCGGTGTGCCGTTCGGCAGTTTGAAACTGCCGGCCACCCGTTTGGCGGTACCGGCGTCTACCACCTGCGACAAGGCTTCGCGCATGGCCGTCGCCACCTCGGACGGCATCACTCGTTTGCCAACGTTCGGGTCATTGATCAACTGCGTTTCATACGGCGTATTGGCTGCGAAGTGCAGGCTGTCGATGCGCAATGTTGGCATCCGCACGCCATCGTTAAGGATGGTGCCGATCAATTCGGCCAACGCGGCCGGGCGGTCGCCGGAGCTGCCGATGGCCGTGGCCAGCGAAGGGACCAGGTGATCGAACGGGTAGCCGACTTTCTGCCAGCGTTGGTGAATGTCGAGGAACGCTTCGATCTCGAGCATGGTGCGGATACGACTGTCACGGGCACCCTTGTGCTTGCTCTTGAACAGCCAGCTGTAAACCTCTTGGCGCTCAAACTCACTGGCTTTGACGATCTGGCTGAACTTGGCGTCGGGGTTGTTCAGCAAGTAGCCGATCAACCACAGGTCCAGCGGGTGGACCTTGGCGATAAAGCCCTGGTCCGGCAGGTCGTAGGCGCCGGGGCCGTAGCTTTGATAGAGGCGGTCGAGGCGCTCATCGGTGAGTTTTTCGTTGAGCTTGTCGGTGCTTTTCACGCCTTTGAGGTGTGAGCGCACAAACAGGTTGAAGCTTTCCTGACTGGCTTGCGGCAGCAAGTAACGGTGCACGGCGGCCAGGCGCATGGCGGTGGGGTGCATGCCGTCGAGGAAGGTATCGAGTCGGGCTTCGGTGTCTTTGTTCTGATACTTCTTCCAGAACCGCAATAGGAACGAGGTGCCTTCGCGGTCGGCGAACTGGGCCAGGTATTCCTGACGGCGCGGGTCTCTGTCATCGCCGAGCAATTCGGCGCTGCTGTTGGGTCCGGAATAGGTGCTGTAGCGCACCAGGTCGCGCATCAGCCGAATGAACGGCAGGTTGATCGACTCACGTATAGCGTCGCGCAGGCTTGGCATACGGCCGTTGTCTTCATTGCGGAAGTTATGGAACACGTGCAGGCCGCCACCGGTGAAAAACGCCTCGCCGGGGCTGGCCGAGTATTTACGGTCCAGGGCTGCGCCAAGCATTTTCGGCAGGCTGCGGTCGGAGTTCTGGATCAGGTAATCGACGGCCCAACGGCTAATACGATCCTGCTCGGGAACCGGAGTTTTCTTCAGCTCGGCAACGGTCTTGTCGAGGTATTTATCGTGCAGCTCGGAAATGATCTGCAAGTACGTGGTCAGCACGCGCATCTTGGCGGTGGAGCCCAGTTCCAGTTTGCTGCCTTCGTTGATGTCGAAGGGTTGGTCGGTACTGTCGGTCTGTACCCGCACGCGCGAACCGTCCGGGGTCAATTCGAACAGGGTGAAGCTGTAGCGCACCTGAGTGGTACTGGTCGGCGTCAGCAGGCGTTCGCCGATCAGGCCGATCTGCCCGGCGAAGACAGGGTCGGCCAAGTGCTTGAGGTATTCGGTGGCCTGGGCCTGCAAATCGCTTTGCAAGGTGGTGGTGGCCGACAGATCGAGGCGGTCGAGGTCATACAGCGGACGGTTAAGCATCGAGGCCAAACGACTGCGGGCGGTGCTGATGCCTTTGTTGGTTTCGATCGGCTGGATGGTCGGTTGGGTCTGCCAGTCGCGGTAGGTCACCTGACTGGCCAGCGCGGCGGCGGCGAGCGGTGCATCGATGACGTTGTTCTGGGCGAGCAGGCGAATGTGGCTGTCGGTGAGGTCGGCCAGTTCTTCGTGGCCCTTGGTCAGGTAATGGGAAGGGCGGCGCTGGGCGATCATGAGTGAGAGCATTTCACGCAGGGCCAGGCCTTTTGCTGCCATGGTTTTTGGATCCGTGGCGGTGCTGGCCAGACTTTCATTGGCCTTGCTGAAATCGGCGCCGTACCAGACACGCAAGCCCTCGGCCATGCCATGCACTTCGCCGTGGCCGGGGACGGCCGATAGCGGCACGCTGTTGAGGTAGTCGCGCACCACATTTTGCCGCACCTCCAGCGTTTGCGGGCCGGGCTGATAGGCGCGCACGCTGGCGGAAATCATCTGCCGGATCTTCTCCGCTCCCGACACGGTCAAGCCGTCGGGTGAGTGGCGGTATTTCTCAAGCTGTGTCGCCAGGGTACTGCCGCCCGCCGACTGCCCCGGCATGTGCAACAGCTTGGCCACTTGGGACCACGCGGCCATGCCAAACCGTGGCCAGTCCACCGCCGGGTTGGCCAGGGGCTGCTGGGGGTCGAGCAGGAAGCGGTTTTCGATGAACAGCAAACTGTTGACCACCACCGGCGGGATCGATTCGAAGCTGGAATAGAGCTGTTGCGGATAGTTGAACTGGTACAGCGGAGCGGCGCGGCAATCGGTGATCGACAGCCCGGCCTGGATTTTCTCCGAATACGGTACGAACAAGCCGTGGTCGCTGTACTTCAGCAGCGCCGGGGAAAAGCGGGTTTGCGAGGCAATCACATAGTTACGCTTGATCAGCCGCGGCAGGAAATCCCCCATCGAGCTGTAGCCCAGCCGCAAATCGAACGGGCCGGCGCCGGGGTAGCGAATGGCGTCGCTGGGCCCGGGTTGCAGTTCGTAACTCAGGGACGCGGCAAATTTGCTGACTTCCCGGGCCTGAAACTTCGAGGTGCGCATTTCCTTGGCGGCAGCCAGGCCCAGCACGATCAGGATAATCAGCAGCAGCAACCAGAACGCCTTCCAGCCATGCTTGGAACGGCGGGGTTTTTCAGGTGGCGGCGCGTCATCCACACGTTCAGTTGGAACTTCGGTCTTGCTCGAATCGCTTTGCCATAACGCGCCCATAGTCGACTGATCCATTCACGCAGATTGATCGGACTTGTCTGAAGCTTAGACGGTGGTTGGCGATGGTGAAAAAATTGTGAACATAGAAATTTCGAAATGGCATGACTATTTTTGGGCTATGGGGCTTTGTTTCATGGCAGCTAATTCAGGTTTTTAAGTCGAACACTGTCCTGTGGCGAGCGAGCTTGCTCGCGCTGGGCTGCGAAGCGGCCCCTTTTTGTGAGCGCTGCGCACTCAAGCGGGAGCAAGCTCCCTCGCCACAATGAGGGGTAAACCTTGGGGGCAGTGTTCAAAGCCAACAGGCATCCCAGAGCGGGTAGTCGCCAATTTTCTCCACCAGCCCTGCGCGCAATGGATTGGCAACGATGTAGCGAGCGGATGGCAGGAGATCTTCACCATCGCGGATCGCCCGGTCGTGATAGCCGGTTTGCCAGAATGCGCCTTGAGTATCTGACGCTCGGTTGACGCTCAGTGTGCTGCGAGACTTGATGGCCTGCATGAGTTGGGCCAGGGAGCGCTGTTCGAGTTGCACCAGCCAATGAAAGTGGTCGGGCATGATGACCCAGGCAATCGAGTTGACCCATCGCTGCTCATGGGCTCGCCGGAGTTCAGCCACTAAGAGGCGCCCCAATCGCCAATCGCTGAATATTGGTCGGCGTTGATGCACGACCACAGTAATGAGATAGCCCCGCCCCTGCTCAGAGAAACGCCCGCGGCGCAATAAATGTGAGTTCGGATGTGGATGCATTCCATTGCGTCCTCTGGCAGTGACCTCAAATGACCCTAGCCCGCCACCTTCCTACTTGAAGCTGCAACTGCTGACTGAAAATTCCGAACTTGTTGAAGGAATCAATGTGACGACCCGTTCCTGTGGCGAGCGAGCTTGCTCGCGCTGGGCTGCGAAGCAGCCCCAAACCCATGTAGTCGCGGTGTGCCTGATAAATCACCATCACTGGGGTTTGCGCCTGCTGCGCAGTCGAGCGGGAGCAAGCTCCCTCGCCACAGGGTGTCATCGTCTGTAATGGTTGAGCTAGAGACTTCAGAGGGGTAAATACGACCTAGGTCTGAGCATGACGATGCACCAATGCTGTGCAATACTTGGCGCCGTTTCTACGGGTGATGACCGGGCATAAACCCAGGTAATGCCCCTCCGAAAACCGGGCTTTTGGCGGGACTTGTCGCTAAATGTTTTGGTTTATAGAGTGAAAATCCCTGCAATAAGCTTTTTATACTGCACGCCCGCTGATCTTGCAGGTTTTGTCCTACAAGACGGGTTTGCCCACGAGGCAGGCCCGGTTTCAGACAAGCAACGGCTTATCGGTCGACGCTTCGACACTCGGTGGTCACATCCAATAACAAGACGAGGTTGCACCCCTATGCCAGTTGGCAATCACCTGCCCCAAGGCGAGACCGCTCAGGGCGGCCCGCTCAAACGAGAACTCGGCGAACGGCATATTCGCTTGATGGCGCTCGGAGCCTGTATCGGCGTCGGCTTGTTTCTCGGCTCGGCCAAGGCTATTGAAATGGCCGGCCCGGCCATCATGCTGTCCTACATCATCGGTGGTCTCGCGATCCTGGTGATCATGCGCGCCCTCGGCGAGATGGCCGTGCACAACCCGGTCGCCGGTTCCTTCAGCCGTTACGCTCAAGATTATCTCGGCCCACTGGCAGGCTTTCTGACAGGCTGGAACTACTGGTTCCTGTGGCTGGTGACTTGCGTCGCGGAAATCACCGCCGTGGCGGTGTATATGGGCGTCTGGTTCCCCGAGGTGCCGCGCTGGATCTGGGCGCTGTCGGCGCTGATCAGCATGGGCACCATCAACCTGATCGCGGTGAAAGCCTTCGGTGAATTCGAATTCTGGTTCGCCCTGATCAAGATCGTCACCATCATTGCGATGGTCGTCGGGGGTGTCGGTGTGATTGCGTTCGGCTTCGGTAACGACGGTGTAGCACTGGGAATTTCCAATCTGTGGGCCCACGGCGGCTTCATGCCCAACGGCGTGCAAGGCGTGTTGATGTCGTTGCAAATGGTGATGTTCGCCTACCTCGGCGTCGAAATGATCGGCCTGACCGCCGGTGAAGCGAAGAACCCGCAGAAGACCATTCCCAACGCGATTGGCTCGGTGTTCTGGCGGATCCTGTTGTTCTACGTCGGTGCGTTGTTCGTGATCCTGTCGATCTACCCGTGGAATGAAATCGGCACCCAAGGCAGCCCATTCGTGATGACGTTCGAGCGTCTGGGCATCAAAACCGCCGCCGGCATCATCAACTTCGTGGTGATTACCGCGGCGCTGTCGTCCTGCAACGGTGGCATCTTCAGCACCGGCCGCATGCTTTACAGTCTGGCGCAGAACGGCCAGGCCCCGGCCGGTTTCGCCACCACCTCGAGCAATGGTGTACCTCGTCGCGCGTTGCTGCTGTCGATCTTCGTGCTGTTACTGGGTGTGCTGCTCAACTACATGGTCCCGGAAAAAGTCTTCGTCTGGGTCACCGCGATTGCCACCTTCGGCGCGATCTGGACCTGGGTGATGATCCTGCTGGCCCAGCTCAAATTCCGCAAAGGTCTGAGCGCCAGTGAACGTGCCGGTCTTAAATACAAGATGTGGCTGTACCCGGTGAGCTCCTACCTGGCGCTGGCGTTTTTGGTGCTGGTGGTCGGCCTGATGGCGTACTTCCCGGACACCCGCGTGGCGCTGTATGTAGGACCGGCGTTCCTGGTGCTGCTGACGGTGTTGTTCTACGTGTTCAAGCTGCAACCAACCAACGTGACGCAAGGCGCGGCGCGTTCGGTTTCTTGAGTGTGTAACGCCTGAAACGCAAAAGCCCCGGTCTTGATGATCGGGGCTTTTTGTTGCGGCACGTAGTTTACTGTGGCGAGCGAGCTTGCTCGCGCTGGGGCGCGCAGCGGCCCTAAATGCAGACACCGCAATCCTTCAGGTGTACAGCATCGACCGGATTACGACTGTTTCGCAGCCGAGCGGGAGCAAGCTCCCTCGCCACAAAAACCGGGCATCAATCAATTGACTGCCAAGGTTTGAACAGGCCGGGTCAACCGCTTGTTGAAATCCAGCCAGGCCCCCAACAACGCCATCAACCCGGCCCCCACCAGCGCGGTGAAGACCTGCATGACAAACGCATCGTCGGTCATGGCATTGACCATGTCCGCCAAAGGCGCCAACAGCACCCCCAGGCAGAAGACTTCCAGCGAATAACGGCCCATGCGGCAACTTTGCTGTGCCAGCCAGTTTTGCGTCCAGCCGCGACCGGGCAGCAACTTGGCGGTGACGTAGGCCAATGCCAGGAAATGCACCAGCCGCACCGGCGACAGGTCGGTCTTGCTGATCGGGTACAACAGATTGCTCAGGGCGGCCGGCATCACGGCGTCGTGTATGTCCGGCCAGCGCCAAGAGACGGTAATGACACCGGCCACCACCACGTACACCGCCGCACTGACAAACAACGGCTGGCGCATCAGCGGGCGAGTCTCGGGCAAGCGTGGTCGCTGCCCGTGGATCGCCGTGGCGCCGCCAAGCACAAACAGCAATTGCCAGACGACGGGGTTGAAGTACCACACGCCATCCTTGATCGCCGCCAGATTCCAGCCGAACCACGGCGCCAACAGGTACACGGTCAACGACATGGCCACGACCGCCCAGGCTTTGCGCACCAGCATCGGCAGCACCAACGGCAAACCCGCCAGCAGCACGATGTACAGCGGCAACGGGTCCATAAGGTTCGGTTTAAAGCGCAGCAGCAACTCATCCACCAAGGCCTGCTGAGGATTGGTGATGAAGTGGTGCATGCCCATTTCTTCCACCAGGTCGCGGGTTTCCACATGGCTGTTGGCGAAGAACACAATGCCCATCAGCATCGCCAGCAGGAAGATATGCACCACGTAAAGCACCCAGGCGCGGCGCAGGATCTTCACGCAAGCGATCAGGTAACCATCGCGCGCAAGGATCTTGCCGTAGGCCAGGACTGCCGCGTACCCGGCGAGGAACACGAAGATTTCGGCTGCGTCGCTGAACCCGAAGTTACGCGGGGTAATCTGGCCGAGGGGGTTATGCGGCACGTGATCCCAAAAAATGAAGATCAGGGCCAGGCCTCGAAAAAAGTCGATTCGATGATCGCGTTCAGACGTCATGACTGAGGGCTCTTGAACGGGTGTTGAGTTAGGAGTGGAGCGCTGCGCAAAAGGTGCATGCCGCACGTCGGCGGCGCGCAGGGTGCCGTGGTTGGCCGCTAATTGCAAAGGCGGGATATTTCGGGATGTCTCCGGGTATTGCCCGGCTACGCCGTCTGTCTAAAAGCCGGTGATGTATGCCCGGCGCCGGGTTCAAAGTTTCATGGCTTGAGCGTGGGCACCCCAAGGGGCACGGGCATGAGGATCGGCGAATGGCTCGACAGAGAACTCGGCGGCCGTCGGGTCTGGCTGTTCTTTGTGTTCGCAACCTTTGCCTACGTCCTGCCGCTGATCCTCGCTGATTATTCCTACATCGATGACAACTGGCGCTCACTGGCCGCCGGTTTGGGCTGGGCCGGGGAGGGGCGGTTATTCACACAGCTGTTTTACAACGCGATGACCTTCAGCGGTGCAGCGCCGAACATCTTCCCGTTACCGTTGTTGATTGCCTCGTTGGCCATGGCCTGGGCATTGACCCGCCTGACCTTCCATTACTTTGCCGAGCCGAGGTTATCCCACTGTCTGGTGGTGCTCGCGCTCTGGTACAACCCGTTTTTTCTGCAAAACCTTTCCTATCAATACGACGGGCCGGCCATGGTCTTGAGCCTGGTGGCCGTGATCTTCGCGATCACCTTTCGCAGCGCCTCCCGCGTCCAGCAATGGATCGTGCCTGCGTTGCTGATTGCGCTGGCCATCGGGCTGTACCAAGTCAGCATCAATGTGTTTTTCGGGCTGTGTTGTCTGGAGTTGCTGCGATTCGCGAATGACCGGCGCCCCTGGCCCGAGTGGTACCGCTTGATCGGCTGGAAACTGGCGCAAACGGGGCTGGCCTGGTTGATCTACGGCGCTACGGCTTACGCCTACATGAATCAGAGTCGCACCCTGTTGCTGAACTGGACGGCGGATCCTCTGCTGCAAGCCGAAATCAACGCGGGCCGGGTGCTGGAAAAAGTCATGCTGTTGTTCCACGGCGGATTCGCTTGGGTGTTTGCCGCGTTGTTGCTGTGCGCGGCTGCCGGCAGCGTTCAAGTGGGACGACGCCTGCTTGAGCGCCGGGAGGCGGGGCAGAAGAAAGCCCTGATCGGCGTGCTGTGTCTGCTGATCGTGCCCGCTACCGTGGTGTTGGTATCGGGTATCGCACTGTTATTTCGCGACTTCAATGAAGGCGCCCGAACCTTTATGGGCTTTGCCGTGCTGATGTTGCTGCTGTTCTACCTCAGTCATCTGGTGCTGGCCGCTGTGCATGAACGACTGCCGTTGCTGCTATTGATTCCGCTGCTGGCCATGCTGTCGTTGTCCTTCGCCTACGGGCGGGTGCTGATGGTGCAGAAGACCTTCGCCAACAGCGCGCTGTATGCCCTGAGCTACGACATTGCGTCGCGCCCGGCACTGCGCGATGCCAAACGTATTTATATGTCGGTGACGTATTCCGATCACTGGCTGTCGGGCGCCGCCGGTTCATTCAAACAGATGCCGGTGTTGCGCTATTTGCTCAACACCGACTACTACATGCTGGCCGAAAACCTGCCGAAGGTCGGCATCACCAACGTGGTCGCCGAGAGAGAGCGGCGCAACGCGACGCGGGTCGGCTATCAAGGGTTTGTGCCGCTGGTGGATAGCCAGTACTACCGCATTTATCTGCTGGGGGATTACGGTTTTATCGTCATGAAAGAGCCGGCGCCGATCACTGCGCTGCGCTGGTGAGTCGTGACCGTCTGTCAGGAACAACAGCCGCCCTGTAACTTCTTACAGTAGACGGCTCCCGCTCATGATTTTAGTTTGACAGACTCCTGAAACGGCGACGCAGCAAGGGACCAGCATGAAAGCCTTTTGGAAAGGATTCTCCACTTACACGGTGGTCGGGCTGGCCAATGCGATTATTCATTGGCAGCTATTCTTTGTGCTCACCACCGCTGCTGAATTCAGTCAGGCAGCCAGTAACTTTGCGGCGTTTTGCGTCGCTGCGTCGTTTTCGTTTTATGTGAATGCGCTGTACACCTTCGATGGCAAGGTGTCGCTGTACGGGTACTTGCTGCTTATTGGTTTTATGGGGGCGATGAGCTACGGCATCGGGCGTCTGGCTGATGAGTGGCGACTTCATGGAATGGTAACGGTGACGTCGTTTTCGTTATTGAGCCTGGTGTGCGGGTTCTTTTTTCGAAGTTCTTTGTGTTTCGTAGTGACGAAATATGAAGCGATCATTTATTTCCCTGCACTCAGGCACAGAAAGTACAGCTTGGCTGTTGATCATCCTGCTCGCATCCATGGTGCGTTTTCATAATATTAATCTTCCGTACTTCTGGACCGATGAAGCCTTTTCGGCGTTGGTGAGCGTTTTATCACCGCAGGCGATCTGGTTTCATATGGGGCATGAAGTGCATCCACCGCTTTATTTTCTGCTACTTCATTTATGGATTTCCGTTTTTGGCGACAGCGTCTTGGCCATTCGTTCGCTGAGTGCCGTGGCGGGTGTGGCAACGGTCGCTCTGGGGATGTGGTTGATGCGGATGATCAGCACGCCGAAAACGGCGCTGCTCGCCGGTCTTTTGATTGCGCTGTTGCCGATCTCCGTTCGTTACAGTCAAGAAGCGCGGATGTACACGCTGGAGGCCGTGTGGTTGTTGGGCGCCACGATTGCCCTGGTTTATTGGTTGAAGACTCCGCGCAATCGATATCTGGTGGTCTATGGGCTATTGATGACCGCCGCTCTGTATACCCACTACCTGGCGATTTTATGTGCGCTGTCTCACTTCCTGTATCTGGTGATGTTGAGGTTTGAACGGGACGAAACCCTGCACTACCTGTCGCGACCGATGCTGTGGGTGACCTACACAGGCATTTCCCTTCTTTACATCCCGTGGCTGATCAGCCTGGTGGATGAGGTCTTTGTCCACACCGAGCAGTTAAAGATCGGCGGCGATATTTTCTGGATTCCGGCACTGGCGCCTTACACCTTGCCTTCTTCGATCTGGAAGTTTTTAACGTTACGCAGTAACGAAGAGTTACCCGCGACGTTTTACCTGTTGCTTCCTATTCTGGTGGCGCTGGCTGCTGTCTGGGTGGCGATCAAGGAAAACGGTCGGTGGAAGTTCGGTTTTCTATTACTGATCTATACGCTTTTTCCGGTATTGGCCGTTGCCTTGATCTCGTTCAAGTTCCCGATGTTCGTCGAGCCTTACATGGTCTTTGCCGCCATGGGCATACCCATGATATTGGCGCTGGCCATCGCGAGAGTGGCGCGTCGACATTTAGTGCTGGCGATCGTTTTCGCCTGTGCGCTGGTGAGTATTCAGTGCGCGGGGTTGGCCACTCTTTATCAACAGCGTGATGAACTGGATGATCCGCGCAATGAAGCGAGCCATCCGCTGGACGACATGGTGGCGCGTATCAACGAGAGCGCCATTGCTGGCGACAGTATTGTCGTTGATGGCGGTTATTGGTGGTTGACCGTGGCGTACTACAGTCGCGCCGGGATTTCCCCTTGCTGTATGACCCCCCTATGGGTGACACCACCGACAACCGACCGAATGGCTATGGTGCGTCTACCTTGATTTATCAGGATCGTGACAAGGTCTTTCTCGAAGACCTTGGTCAGTTACCGACGAGTGTAAATCGGGTGTGGTGGATAACCGGAACGGCCTTGGTGGACGACAAAACCCGGTTTCCGGCCAATTGGAAGTGTTTGATTGTTGAGGATGCGGGGGATATGGAGTTGCGGCTTTATGCAGTTGGGCCTTTTTCAACGGATGCGGGACATGAGTGTTTAACTCATTAAGTTTCTGAAGTGTGCGGCTCAAAAGAAATGAGCCGCTGTACATAACATGGACTATTGCCAGATGAAATATTTTGCTGCTTATCGGGTCGAGCATCCTGGCTTTTTACTTGAAGCATCGGGCCTTGTTGCCATAGTGATCCTGGCGCTGATCGTGCGATTTCACGGTATTGCGGTGCCGTCAGTCTGGTATGACGAGGCCTTCAGTCTACTCATTTCAAAAGAAGAACCCGTGCAAATATGGGCTATTACTGCGTGGGACGTTCATCCACCGTTGTATTACATCCTGCTGCATTATTGGCTGATGATATTTGGTGATAATGCTGTTTCCGCCCGCTCGCTGAGCGTGGTGGCCGATGTCGTCACGCTGTTACTTTGCATTAAGTTGATGAGTCTGTTTACGACGCGCAAGGCAATGTGGATGGCGGCATTATTGTTGGCGTTGCTACCGATGTCAGTTCGCTACAGCCAGGAAATTCGTATGTATGCCCTGCTGGGGTTCTGGCTAATGGGGGCAACCGTAGCATTGGTGTGTTGGTGCCAGGCTCCAGATAGAACGCGCTTTGCGATTATCTATGTGTTGCTGATGACTGCCGCTTTCTATACGCATTACTTTGCGGCGCTGTGCGTCATGGTGCATTGGCTTTATTGGTGGCAGTCGCGAAGTATTTCAGGCGCAGGGCTGGCTGCTCGTTCATGGATATTGGCCAACGCTGCCATTGTCGTGTTGTTTGTGCCGTGGTTACCGTATGTCATCGATCAACTGAGAGCAGGCCCATCACTAGGCTGGATACCACCTGCGACTTGGCAATCGATATTGACCATCGTCTGGCAGTTCATGGTCATGAAAGGTCCGGTGACTGATTCGTCATTCTGGGGTGTTTTATCGACAGTTCTGATCATTATCTGTTCGGCAAGGATCTTGTTGAAGGATCGTATCAAGCCTCGTTTTAGTGTGTTGTTGGTCGGCTATTTTTTTGTGCCGGTTCTAACGGTCTTTTTGGTCGCCTTGTTCAAGCCGATATTTGTTCCCAGATACCTTGGGTTTGCGGCTGTCGGATTGCCGTTAATCATTGCGACTGCGCTAGCCTCCTGGTGGCCAGTACGACGAGCCCTTGTTATTGGGCTTATGGCGTTTTTTCTCATAGGGGAGATACAAGGCGTGTCGGCCATCTACGGGCAAACGGATGATTTGAATGGGAGTAGCGTGCGTAAGACCATGGGGCTGGAGGGGGTAGCGGCTCACATAAGCCGGGATGCTCGACCAGGCGACGAGATAGTGTTCGACAGTTTTTTTTGGTATCTCCCGTTTATGTACTACAACACAACAGGTATCCAGCCGAGGTTCTACATCAGGTCGGCACAGGAGATGCTCACTTTGCTGTCGCCCGGTCATGGTGCTCTGGCACTCATTCCACAGCGTTCGAAATGGATGTTTTTCCATGATGTTGCTGTACTGAAACAGGGTGAGAGGAGAGTCTGGTGGGTCACTGATCTGCCTCATTCAGCCGATGAGGAGTTGTTTGGCAAGGACTGGAGATACGTACAAGGCTTCAAGGACCGCAAGATTGAAGCCCGTCTGTACGTCCTCGACTCAACGGCCACCCCCACGGAGGATGGCGTTCAAGAAGGTCTTACGCAGCAACAACCTCACTCGGCTCAAAACTATCCGCCCGCGCCATCTGCCACATCCGCGAGTAAAACTCGCCATTCACTTCCCCGGTGAGCAATTCCCCCGGTTTCAAAAACACATGCAACTGCGAGAACAATTTGATCTCGGTCGCCGACATGCGCCGCACCAGATGCTTGGCCGACAACTGCGAAGGATGTTCCAAACCCGCCGCCGCCAGCATTTCCGCCAGAGCCTTCAACGTATTGCGATGGAAGTTGAACACCCGCTGAGCCTTGTCCGGAACCACCAGCGCACGTTGGCGCAGGGTGTCCTGGGTGGCGACGCCGGTCGGGCATTTGTTGGTGTGGCAGCTTTGCGACTGGATGCAGCCGATGGCGAACATGAAGCCCCGGGCGGAGTTGGCCCAGTCGGCGCCGATGGCCAGGACGCTGGCGATGTCGAAGGCGCTGACGATTTTGCCGCTGGCGCCGAGTTTGATCTTGTCCCGCAGGTTCAGGCCCACCAGCGTGTTGTGGACGAACAACAGGCCTTCGCGCATTGGCACACCGATGTGGTCGGTGAATTCCACGGGCGCAGCGCCGGTGCCGCCTTCTTTGCCGTCGACGACAATAAAGTCCGGGAGAATGCCGGTTTCCAGCATGGCCTTGGCGATGCCCATGAATTCCCACGGGTGACCCAGGCAGAACTTGAAGCCCACCGGTTTGCCGCCGGACAGTTCACGCAGTTGCTGGATGAAATGCATCAGTTCGATCGGCGTGGAAAACGCGCTGTGGCGTGACGGCGAGATGCAGTCTTCGCCCATCATGATGCCGCGGGTTTCGGCGATTTCCTTGGTGACCTTGTGCTTGGGCAAGATGCCGCCGTGGCCGGGTTTCGCGCCTTGGCTCATTTTGATTTCGATCATCCGCACTTGCGGGGTTTGTGCCTGGGCGGCGAAGCGTTCCGGGTCGAAGCGGCCGTCGGCGGTGCGGCAGCCGAAGTAGCCGCTGCCCAGTTCCCACGTCAGATCGCCGCCGTTTTCCCGGTGATAGGCACTGATGCTGCCTTCACCGGTGTCGTGGGCGAAGTTGCCGAGCTTGGCACCCTGGTTCAATGCGCGAATGGCATTGGCGCTCAGAGAGCCGAAGCTCATGGCCGAGATGTTGAACACCGAGGCCGAGTACGGCTGGGTGCACTGCGGGCCGCCAACCATTACCCGGAAACTGCTCGGGTCGCTCAATGGTGCCGGGCGCATCGAGTGGCCGATGAACTCGAAACCTGACTGATAGACGTCGATCAGCGTGCCGAACGGTTTGTCGGCGCTTTCGTTTTTGGCCCGTGAATAGACCAGCGAACGCTGGGCCCGGGAGAAGGGCAGGGCGTCGCTATCGGATTCGAGCAGGTATTGGCGGATTTCCGGGCGAATGCCTTCTACCAGATAACGAATGTTGCCGAGGATCGGGTAATTTCGGCGCACCGCGTGGGGGCTTTGCATCAGGTCGAAGATGCCGACCAGGCTGAGGATGCCGGTGACGGCTGTGATCGGCCAGAGCCAGTCGTGCTCCAGAAAGGGCAGGCTGGCGAGGGTGAATATCACGCAGACGGCAAAGAAGGCGTAGCGGCTCAGGAGTGACAGGCTCATACGGTTTCCCTGGGTTCGGACTCGGTCATTGTTTGGCAATGCTGCATCTTGCTTTTTGTGGCGAGGGAGCTCTGTGGTGAGGGGCTTGCCCCGTTGGAGTGCGAAGCACTCCCAGCATTCCTTCAGGCAACCGCATCAATTGGTTTCACGACTGCTTCGCAGCCGAACGGGGGCGAGCCCCCTCGCCACAATGGTTTTGCCCGAAATTACGGTTAACCATTTCAGGCATTCTGCGCCTGGAGAAATATCGAAAACAGCTCGGATTGGGATTTGATCCCCAGCTTGCTGTACATGTGTTTCTTATGGACTTTCACGGTTTCGACGGAGATTTCCAGCTTACGGGCGATTTCTTTACTGGAGCAACCGCTGAGCATCAATCGCCCGACATCCAGCTCCCGAGCGGTCAACTGCGCACCTTTGAGTTGCTGCACCGAGGCTTCCAGCTGTACCCGCCAGTCGACCTGCGGTGGTGCCGGCGCCAGGGCCACGACTTCGTTGATTTCATAGGGCAGGCGCTGGCGTAACAAACCCAGCACCCACGGCTGGATCAGCGACAGCAACGCAATCTGCTGGCCACTGAAGCGCTGCTTGCTGCCCAGCGACAGGCACAGCGTGCGGTCGCCTTCGAGTTGGCAATTGAACTGGATTTCGTCGGCCACCACATTCAGACGAAAGTAGCGCTGGTAATACTCGGTCAGCTCGAAGTGCTCGGGGGCCACTTCCGACAGGCGATAGAGCCCGGTGCGCGATTGTTCGCGGCAGGCGATGTAGAACGGGTCGAGCAGGTACAAACCGCGCAGGTAATCCTGGAACAACTGATCGGGGCTGCCGTCCTCGCCCGGGCATTCGGCGAACACCAGCGGGTGCTGATCGGCGCTGAAAAGCAGCGCCACCCAGCTGTCGAAGGTCACGTATTGATCCAGCAACCGGACAAGCTGCGTCCAGAAATTGGGCTTGTCGAGGGCGTCGATCAGTTGCCCCACCGAGCGGTGCCAGGCGATGTCATCCAGCGAGAGTGTCATACATCTACCCCTATCGGGTTACCCCAGCCGCGTAATTCCCTGGCCGGTTGCTTGCTGCGCATACTGGCGCACAGACACCGACCGGGCAATCTTTCTGCATCCCCGGCGCACATAACAAGGAATACCCATGAAGGTCGAACTCGCCCAATTGGCGGGCCGTGACAACGACACGGCTTACAACCTCGAACGCGCACTGGCGGCGATTGCTGCCTGCGCCGTCGACACGCAACTGATCATGTTCCCTGAAGGCCACTTGATGGGCTTTGCGTCGGAAGAGACCGCGGCCCAGGTCGCCGAAGCGCTGGATGGCCCGACCGTCAGCGCGGTGATTGATGCGGCCCGCGAACGCAAGGTTGCGGTGGTCGTCGGCATGGCCGAGAACGACAACGGCCGGTTCTACAACACCACGCTGCTGATTACCCCCGAAGGCATT
This sequence comes from Pseudomonas sp. 10S4, assembly GCF_034344865.1. Taxonomy (NCBI): domain Bacteria; kingdom Pseudomonadati; phylum Pseudomonadota; class Gammaproteobacteria; order Pseudomonadales; family Pseudomonadaceae; genus Pseudomonas; species Pseudomonas sp. 10S4. The sequence goes on along the minus strand of NZ_CP133774.1, from coordinate 407,117 downwards.
GCCCTGCGCTATCGCAAGACGCATTTGTGGGCGTCGGATCGCGGCGTCTACGAGGCCGGTGATCGCTACGCCACTTGTCTGTGGAACGGGGTGCGGGTCGGCCTGCTGATTTGCTACGACATCGAATTCCCCGAAACCGCCCGCGCTTTGGCGCAACTGGGCGCTGAGCTGCTGCTGGTGACCAACGGCAACATGGACCCGTACGGCCCGACTCACCGTACCGCGATCATGGCTCGCGCCCAGGAAAACCAGGCGTTTGCGCTGATGGTCAACCGGGTGGAAGCGGGTGATGGCGGCTTGTTGTTTGCCGGCGGCAGCGCGTTGGTGGATCCGCTGGGCGCGTTGCTGTTCGAGGCCGGGCGGGAGGAGGGACAGTTTACGGTTGAACTGGACCTGAATCAGTTGACGGCGGCTCGGCAGGATTATCGCTACCTGGACGATCAGCGGCTGAAGTTGCCCGGGGAGATTGTTGAGCATGCTTCGGGATTGCGGGAGCTGCTGATTCCTTCGAACTGATCCGGATTCTGTGTCGATTGGACTGACGCTTTCGCGAGCAAGCCCGCTCCCACAGGGGATCTTCAGCGGACATGCAATTTGTGAACGACATAAATCAAATGTGGGAGCGGGCTTGCTCGCGAAGAGGCCCTGACAGACGACACACCTGCTGGACCGTTGAACCCAGAACAACAAAGCAACACCCGTAACTTGCGCCGAACTCGGCTCTGCCATAAATCTAATAAATTCGGAGTAGTCGCTCATGGCTCGTTTGCAACGCACCCTGTCATTGGGTTCGGTGGTGCTGTTTGGCATCGCCTACATGACGCCGATCATTGTGCTCGGCACCTTTGGCATTCTCGCTCAATCCACCGCCGGCATGGTTCCGGCCGCTTATCTGGCGGCGCTGGTGGCGATGTTCTTCACCGCCATGAGCTACGGGCGCATGGCCGCCGCGTTCCCGGTCGCTGGCTCGGCCTACAGTTATGTGCGCAAAGCCATCAGCCCGAAACTCGGGTTCATCGCCGGTTGGGCCGTGTTGCTCGACTACCTGTTCCTGCCGATGGCGATCTGGCTGATCGGCGCCGCTTACCTCAACTCCGCGTTCCCGGCGGTGCCGCAGTGGATCTGGGTGTTGGCGTTTATCGGCATCACCAGCGCGATCAACATCGTCGGCCTGAAGCTGGCCAACGGCATCAACGCCTTGCTGATGCTGGTGCAAGCGCTGGTGCTGATTGCCTTCGTCGTGCTGTGTATCCATTACATCGGCGGCGATGCGAGCACACCGCTATGGACGGTCAAACCATTCTTCAACGGCGACATGCAGATGCCGCTGATCATGAGCGGCGCAGCCATCGCCTGCTACTCATTCCTCGGCTTTGACGCGGTCAGTACCCTGACCGAAGAAACCCGCGACCCGCGCCGCACCATCCCACGGGCGATCATGCTGATTACCCTGATCGGCGGCTTGATATTTGTCGGTGTGTCGTACTTCGTGCAGATCGCCCATCCGGCGTTCCAGTTCGATAACGTCGACTCGGCGGCCTATGAGATTGCCCGCAACATTGGCGGCGACTTGTTTGTGTCGATCTTCCTGATCGGCCTGATCGTCGGCCAGTTCGCCTCGGGTCTGTCGGCCCAGGCCAGCGGTTCGCGGTTGCTGTTCGCCATGGGCCGCGACGGTGTGTTGCCCAAGTCGTTCTTCGGCACCTTGCATGAGAAGTTCGGCACGCCGGTCAACAGCATTTTGCTGTGTGCAGTGGTGGCCTTGCTGGCGCTGAAACTGGACGTGGCAACCTCGACATCGTTCATCAACTTCGGCGCCTTCCTGGCCTTCAGCCTGGTGAACCTGTCGGTGATCTTCCATTACTGGATCGCTGGCGAGAAGAAAGGCCCGCGTGAACTGGTGCTGTTCCTGGTGTTCCCGTTCATTGGGTTGGTTGCGGACCTGTGGCTGATGGTCAGCCTCGATCACCTGGCGATTTACCTTGGCCTGAGCTGGCTGGCGATTGGCGTGGTGTACCTGGCCGTGCTCACCGGCGGGTTCCGTCGTCAGCCACCGGAAATGGATTTCCAGGAAGCCACATAAACCCAACCTGTTGCATGACCCTGTGGGAGCGAGCTTGCTCGCGATTGGGCCGTGTCAGTCAACATTTATAGTGACTGACATACCGCTATCGCGAGCAAGCTCGCACACATTTGATTTGTGTTTTCCACATTTAATCGGGGTTCAGGCAGCGGCTTTGGTTTGGTGCACCGGCAACTCGACTCTGAAGGTTGTGCCAGCGCCGACTTCACTGCGCACCGAAATATCCCCGTGATGTTTTTTCACGATCCCGTACGACAGTGACAACCCAAGCCCGGTGCCTTGGCCAATCGGTTTGGTGGTGAAAAACGGGTCGAATATCTTCTGCAAGCACTGCGGCTCAATGCCAGACCCGGTATCGGCAACTTCAATCCAGACGGTTTCCCCCTCAAGCCCGGTACGCAGGGTGATGACTCCGCGTTCCGGCCCGATAGCCTGCGAGGCGTTGACGATCAGGTTCATGATCACCTGGTTGATTTGCGACGGCAGGCACTCGATCTCCGGCAGCACCTGATACTCCTTCACCACGTCGGCCTTGTACTTGAGTTCGTTGGCGACGATGTTCAGGGTCGATTCGATGCCTTGTTGCAGATTGGCCCACTGCCATTCCTGGCTGGAATCCACCCGGGAGAAATCCTTCAGGTCCTTGACGATCTGCCCGACCCGGCTGATGCCGTCCTTGGACTCTTTGATCAGCAGCGGAATGTCCTCACGCAGGAACTCCAGCTCGACGCGTTCGCGCAGCACATTAAGCCGCTCGATCACCTCGGGTGAAGTAATCGACGCTTCGGCTCCTCGATACGCATCGAGCATTTCCTGCAGTTGTTTGAAGTAGCCGTCCAGACAGCCGAGGTTGGAAGAAATGAAACCGATAGGGTTGTTGATTTCATGGGCGACACCGGCGGCCAGTTGCCCCAGCGAAGCGAGTTTTTCCGATTGCACCAGTTGCGATTCAAGCTGTTTGCGTTCGTCGATTTCCCGTTGCAGTTCCACGCTGGCCTCTTTGAACTGCCGGGTCCGGCGCTCAACCATCTGCCCCAAATGGTCCATCTGCACGCTGGCCCGCTCGGTCATGTCCCATTTGGTCAGCAGGGTATTGGCCATCTGCTGGACTTCAATATTGTCGAACGGTTTTTTCAGGATCAGTAGCCGGTCATGGGCCTGCAAACGGTCCAGCAGTTCATCCCACGAATAATCAGAGTAGGCGGTACACACCACCACTTGCAGGCGCGGGTCTTCCTGCCACAGGTATTCGATGGTTTGTGCACCGTCCCAGCCGTCGGGCATGCGCATGTCGACGAAGGCCATGGCGTAGGGACGGTTTTCCTTCAGGGCGAATTTAAGCTTGCCCAGGCCTTCCTGGCCGCCGAACGCCGAGTCCAGTTCGAACAATGCGCTGGCGGATTTCGCTGCGGCGCCGAACAGTGCGGCCTCCATCTCATCCAGTTCCACGTGTTGCACCGGGTTCGGGGTGAGGATCTTGCGAAAGTCCACGTGGATGGACGGTGTGTCATCGATCAACAAAATGCGTCGATTCGAAGGTTCGCTCATGCGTCACCTGCTACGGTTTTCAGGGGGATCTGCAAGGTGAACTGTGCGCCTTTGCCCGGCCCGTCGCTGTGGGCGGTCAAGTGTCCGTTCATCTCGATGGCGGCCAGGGCGCAGCTGTGCAGGCCGAAGCCGTGGCCTTCCTTGCGGGTGGTAAAACCGTGGGCGAAGATCCGTGTCATGTTCTCCTCCGGGATCCCTTCACCGTCGTCCTTGACGCTGACTTGCAGGGTGGCGTCGTCGACGATTTTCACCCCCAGGGTCATCTGGCGCGGGCGGTTGCTCAGGTCGGACATCGCGTATTTGGCGTTGCTGATCAGGTTGATCAGAATCAGCAGCAGCCGATGCTTGTCGCCCATCACCCGCGGCACTTCGCTGTACTCCTTGACCACCGTGACATGGTGCCGGGTCAGGGCGCCGGAGTTCATGCGCAGGGCGTCCTCCAGCAGTTCGCTGATGTGCAGCGGCTCCATCAGGCTGTTGGCGCCTGCGTAGGACTGCTGGGTGGCGACGATGTCCTTGATGTGGTCCACGCTTTTGGTCAGTTGCGCCAACTCGTCGGTCATGCCCTGTTGTTCGAGGGCAATGGCGTCCACCAGTTGATTAAGGTAACCGGGCAGCAATTTACCCTTTGCATCCTCGGTTAGAAAACTGCCCAGGTCCGTCGGGTGCTCGTTGATCAATTGCATCGCCTTGCCCAGCCCCAGGGCCTTGCTGCTGCGCAGTTTGCGGGTGACCAGATCGGCGGAGATGTTCACGCTGTTGAGCACGTTGCCGACGTTGTGCAGCACGTTGGTGGCGATCTCGGCCATGCCGGCCTGGCGCGCGGTGTCGAGCAGTTCGCTCTGGGTATCCTTGAGTTCCTGGGTGCGTTCTTCGACGCGTATCTCCAGCTCTTCGTTGGCGGTTTGCAGGGCTTTGTTGACGCGATTGATCTCGGTGAAGCTGCGCATCAAGCGAATCGCCAGGTACACCAGCACCAGCACCAGCACCAGCACCAGCATGTATAAGTGATAGCGCTGATAAACCGCGTCGGCCTGTTGCTGATCCTTGTTCAACAGGCCGGTGATGTCGTCCAGGCGTTCGGCCACGGGAACGGCTTCAATGTTGTCCAGCAGCCGGTTGACGATCGGTTGTTCGCGCAGGATCAGTGCGATGTGGTTGCTCAAAATGTCGATCGGCTCGTGGAACGGCTCCGGCAGCCGCGTTTTGTTCACCCCCAGTTTGTTCAGGCCTACCAGAATGTCGGCGGCCCTGTCGTCAGAGGTGACCTGGGCAAATTCCAGGCTGCTGAGCAGCAGGTCATAGGTGTCGGTGGCGATGTTCTGCAGTTGCAGTTTGTCGCCATCCACCAGTTCGGCCAGGGGTTGCTGGATGTCGTCCTCGGCAGTGGGCAAAAACGCCAGGGAGTTGCGCAGCACCGCGTTGTGGGATTTGAACTGTTCCACCAGCCGGGTCTTTTCCTGGATGGCGGCCAGGTAGGCGTCATGGCTGGTTTTCCACATGGCCGCGTCATTGCGCCCGTGGCCCGACTCCATGCTGTCGAACCGCTCCCACAGCTGCGTCATCTCGGTCAGCGGTGTGACCAGCGGATCGTAGTTGTGATAGATGGTGATCCGGGCCTTGAGAATCTCGGTTTCCCATTGCGCGTTGAGCTGTTTCATCCGGCCGATCAAATCCCGGGAATCGGTGTAAGTCGAGGTCTGGTCGGAGCTGGATTTGAGGTACAGGAACAACAGGATCGAGGCCAGGGCCAGCGCCACAAAACTCAGCAAGGCCATGCTGCGACGTCGCGACATTTTCATAGCGGCTTGCCCTCCCATTCACCGGTCAGGGTCTTGAGGAACAGGATGATCAGTGCCTTGTCTTCGGCCGAAGGCACACGGCCGAGCTGGTACTTGAACATCACATCTACTGCCTCTTCGAGGGTTTTCGCCGAGGCGTCGTGGAAGTACGGTGCGGTCACGGCGACGTTACGCAAACTCGGGACCTTGAACACGTTGCGGTCCTCTTCATCCTTGGTCACCAGGTATCGTCCCAGGTCGGACTCGGTGAGGTTGCCCCGGGCCTGGAAGTAATCGCCCATGACCCCGAATTTCTGGAACATGTTGCCGCCGATGTTCACCCCTTGATGACAGGAAATGCAGCCGTAATCCTTGAAGCGCAGATAACCGTACTTTTCGTCGAGGGTGAGAATGTCGGTGTTGCCCAGCAGGTATTGATCAAAGCGCGAGTTGGCGCTGAGCAGCGTGCGCTCGTAGCTGGCCAGGGCGTTTTGCACATTGCCCATGGTCACGCCGTCCGGGTAGGCATTGGCGAACGCGGTTTTATAGGTCGGGTCGGTGGCCAGCGTCTGCACCACGTGCTCCCAGTTGCTGCCCATTTCGCTGGGGCTCTGCACCACTTCGTGGACCTGGGTTTCCAGGGTGTCGGCCCGGCCATTCCAGAACTGACGGAAGTTCAGGGTGGCGTTGAACACCGAGGGGGTGTTCATGGCGACCGGTTGGCCGTTGAAACCGATGGAAAACGGTTTGTTGTCGGCGCCGCCGGTTTCCAGACGATGGCAGGTGGCGCAGGACAGGCTGCCATTGACCGACAAGCGCGGCTCATTGAACAACTGCCGACCGAGTTCGACCCGCAGCGGATTTTGCTGTGGCGCGGCGGGTAACGGTTTGAGCGGTTCGTCCAGCGGAGCGCCGGTGGCGGTCAGGGAGATCGCCAACAATAAAATCGCAAGCAAGTGGGCACGATAGGGCGACATCGGTTATTTCCTTGGCGGTTGGCCTGTGTGTCGTGGCGCGTCGCTTATGTCTGGGCAGATGGAAGTGGTTTCACTGACATCAAATAATGTGCAAACGCATCCGGTGCCACAGCTTTGCTGAAGTAATAGCCCTGGCCTTCCTCGCAGTGGTGAGCCTTGAGGAAATCCAGCTGTTCGAGGGTCTCCACGCCTTCAGCGATAACGGTCAGTTTGAGGCTCTTGCCCAGGCTGATGATGGCGTTGACGAGGGCGGCATCACTGCTGTCGCGGCTCAAGCCGCGAATGAACGACTGGTCGATTTTCAGCACGTCGATGGGAAACCGTCGCAGGTAGCTCAGGCTGGAATAACCGGTACCGAAGTCATCGATGGCCAGTCGCACGCCCAAGGCCTTGATCCGGTTCAGGGCGGTCACGGTGGCGTCGATGTTCTGCATCAACACCCCTTCAGTGATTTCCAGCTCCAGCAGCGTCGGATCCATACCGGTCTGCTTCAGTATCTGTTCGATGACATCGACAAAGTCGCGCTGCCGGAAGTCGATGGCCGACACGTTCACCGAGATGCAGATTTTCGGCAGCCCGGCCTCTTGCCAGATACACGCCTGCCGACAGGCCTGGGCCATCACCCATTTGGTCAGCGGCACAATCAAGCCGCTGTCTTCGGCCACGGCGATGAAATCCGATGGGTAGACCCAGCCTTGCCCGGGTTTTTTCCAGCGGATCAGCGCTTCGGCGCCGACCACCTGGCCACTGCTCAGGTCCATTTTTGGTTGGTAATGCAGCACAAATTCATTGCGTTCCAGGGCCAGGCGAATGCCCGATTCAATGCTCTGTTGTTCCCGGGCACGCTGGTTCATTTCGTCAATGAAAAAGCTGAAATCGTTCGGGCCGTTTTCCTTGACGTTGCGCATCGCGGTTTCGGCTTTCTTGATCAGCACGATGGCGTCCAGGCCATCCTCGGGGTAAATGCTGATCCCCAGGCTGGCGGTGACGCTCAGGTCGTGGCCGGCGATATGCTGGGGAGTACGGATGGCATTCAAGAGTTTTTCGGCGATGCCCTTGGTCTGCTGTGGATGGCGAACGTCCGCCAGGATCACCACGAACTCATCGGAGCCGTAGCGAAACACCGAGTCGGACTCGCGCACGCTCGCCACCAGGCTCTGCCCGACCCGTTTGAGCATCTCGTCACCGGCCGGATGCCCCAGGGCATTGTTGATGCGCTTGAAACGGTCCAGCCCGAGAAACATCACCGCCAGTTGTCTGTCATGGCGCCGGGACAAGGCCAGGGACTGGTTCAAACGGTCACCGAGCAAGGTGCTGTTGGGCAACTCGGTGAGGACGTCGTACTGCAACAAGTGCGAGACCTTGAGCAGTTCGTGCACCCGGGCCTCGATGGTCTGTTCCAGGCTCAGCACTTTATTCGCGGCGTCCTGGGCCATCTGCCATTTCCAGGTCATGGCGCTGGCCATCTGACGGATTTCCAGGCTGTCGAAAGGCTTTTTCAGCACCAGCAACTGGTCGCCGAATTCGAGCCGCTCGGCCATGGCCTCCCAGCTGTAGTCCGAATAAGCGGTGCACAGCGCGATTTGCAGGTGCGGGTCGGCTTTCCACAGTTGTTCGATGGTTTCCAGCCCGTCCCAGCCCGGCGGCATGCGCATGTCGGTGAACGCCAAGGCATACGGGCGACCTTCGGAGCGGGCGCGCTTGACCAGTTCCAGGGCTTCCTGGCCCTGGTAAGCGGAATCGAGCTCAAAGGTCAGCCGGTCGGGCGGCAGGGTGCCGAACAGCGCTTCCTCAGTACCGGCCAGGTCTTGTTCCCCTTCGGCGTCGGGGTCGAGGATTTTGCGGAAGTCATGATGAATCGACGGCGTGTCGTCGATGATCAGGATGCGCCGGTTGGTCCGAACGAAAGGCGACTTCATCCGTTTTCCTCCGTGGAACGCCGGGGATCGTCCTGGGTGCGGTCGCTGTCAGTGCCCGAGGGCACGATGCTGCCGGCCTTCAGCAGCTCGGCGGCCTGTTGGCTGCTGACCGCTTTGCTGAAGAAGTAGCCCTGAGCGTTCATCGGTGAACCGGTGGCCATCAGCGAACTGCGTTGCTCCTGGGTTTCGACGCCCTCGGCGATGATGCCGATCCCTACCTCACGGGCAAAATTGATGATGGCCCGCAAGGTGTTCGCGCTGGCCGGGTCCTGAGCGGCAGTGTCGATAAACGCCTGGGCAAGTTTCAGGTGATTGACCTGGTAGGTCTTGAGGTAATCGAAGGAGGAATAGCCGGTGCCGAAGTCGTCGATGGCGATGCGGATGCACCCCCAGCTCCCGCAGCCGTGGTCAGCACATCGTTGTGGGTCCACTTGGTCTGGGCCAGGGTCGCTTCAGTGACATCGAAGCGCAGGTCCCACGGGCACAGTTCCCAGCGCGCAGTGGTGCGCAGCACGTCATAGATCAGTTCCGGCCCGCTCTTGAGCTGGGCCAGGGACAGCTTGATCGCGATCACCGGGGGCGCCATGCCTTCGTCGCGCCACTGGCGCATCTGTCGGCAGGCTTGATCCAGCACCCAGTGGCCAAGGGCGACGATAGTCCCGGTTTTTTCGGCGGCCGGCAGGAACGCCGGGCCTTCGAGAATCCCGCGGGTGGGATGGTTCCAGGTGACCTGGGCTTCCATGCCGAGGATCTTGCCGGTGCTCAGGTCCACTTCCGGCCAGTAATGCAGTTCGAGTTCTTCGTGTTCGATGGCGGTTTTCAGTTCGCTGGCGATGGTCATGCGCTCGACCACTTCCTGATTGATCTCCTCGGAATGGAAGTGGTACTGGTTGCGACCCTGCTCCTTGGAGCGATAGAGCGCCATGTCGGCTTGGGTCAACAGGCTGTCGGCGCTGAGGATTTCCGCGGTGCAACTGCTGATGCCGATGCTGACCGAGGCCCGGACATCGTTGCCGGCCAAGGAATAGGGCTGCATCAGCGCATCGCGGACCTTCACCGCCAGCGCCGCAGACTGGGTCGGGTCGCTGACATCAAGTTGCAGGATGGCGAACTCGTCACCACCGAGCCGGGCGACCACGTCGTTTTCGCGCACACAGGCCTTGATCCGCCGGGCCACCTCTTGCAGCAACAAGTCGCCGACCGCGTGGGACGAGGGCGTCGTTGATGCGCTTGAAGTGATCCAGGTCCAGGTAAAAATCGCGAAGGCGGCCGCCCCTCGACGCGCCGCCGCGAATGCCTGATGCAGCCGTTCGATCAGGGTCGCGCGATTGGCCAGCCCGGTCAGCCCGTCGGTGCGGGCCAGCAGGGCGATTTTTTCTTCGGCCAGTCGGCGTTCAGTAATGTCGAGGATGATGCCTTCGACTTCCAGTAACCGACCTTCAGCGTCGCGCACCGGGATATAGCGGTTTTCGACCCAGCGCCAGGCACCGTCGCCAGTGCGCATGCGAAATTCGATGGAGGCGCCCTCGGCATGGCGGTCCAGCACCCGTGCCATGGCGAGGTCGACCTTCGGCAGGTCGTCGGGGTGAATCAGCTCTTTGGACCAATTGGCCGACGCCACCAGTTTGGCCGCGATGTGACCGTACTTGGTGATGTTGTGCGAGATGTACATCAACGGAAACGATGGCTCGCCGCGCAGCCGATACAGGATCGTCGGGCTGTTTTGCACGATGATGTTGGCGTCGGACAGCTCCAGAGTGCGTTCTTCGACCGCTTGTTCGAGCAGCGACATTTTCAGCGCGGCGTCTTCGGTCATCTGCCATTTTGCGGTGAGCGCACTGGCCATCTGACGGATTTCGATGGCATCGAAGGGCTTTTTCAGGATCAGCAGGCGATCGCCCAGTTCCAGGCGTTCGTCGATGTCTTCCCAGGAATAGTCGGAATACGCTGTGCACAGCGCCACTTGCAGCTTGGGGTCGACTTGCCACAGCCGTTCGATGGTTTCCAGGCCGTCCCAGCCCGGTGGCATGCGCATGTCGATGAACGCCATGGCGTAGGGCAGGTCGTTGGCCAGTGCGTTTTCGACCATGTTCAGGGCTTCAAGGCCTTGAAACGCGGAATCGAGCACAAAGCTTTGCAACGTGATGGCAGCCGTTGATCCGAAAAGCGCTCTTTCGGTACTGTCCAGATCGTCGTCCTCGATTGACTGAGGGCTGAGGATCTTTTCGAAATCCCTATGGATCGTGGCGGTATCGTCAACGATGAGAATTCGCCGGTTGACCCGTGCAAGTAGCGTACTCATAGGGAGACGCCTGGGCCGACAGCGGTTCGAAACGGTCTGTTCATAGGGGCATCCTTTCCCTGATCACCTGGCCGAACGGTTACAGATTTGTGGATCCGAGTTCGCTGAGCATAGTCCCCTTACCCGGAGTTCGCTTGTGTGTATCAGGGAAATGAAATACCGAGAGTTCCTGAAAATCATCTAGCCTGTAGGTCAGGCTCCGGCAAGAGTGGATGTTTGTCGCCGCCTGACATAACGCAAGGCCCTGTTTCACTCGAGGTGACGCCATGGAAGAGCAACTCCCTACGAATTTGACCGATAAACCCAAGGTGTTGCTGGTCGACGACGAAGAATCAATCCTCAACAGCCTGCGTCGGCTGTTGCGCGGCCAACCCTACGAGGTGCTGCTGGCCACCAGCGGTGCCCAGGCGCTGGAGATCATGGCGCAACACAGCATCAATCTGGTGATGACCGATGCGCGCATGCCCAACATGGATGGCGCCACCTTGCTGGCGCACATCCATCAGATTTACCCGACGACTACGCGTATCTTGCTCACGGGTTACGCGGACCTGCCGACGATCATCAAGGCCATTAATGACGGGCAGATTCACCGCTACATCAGCAAGCCCTGGAACGACGAGGAAATGCTCCTGACCCTGCGCCAGGCCCTGGACCATCAGCATTCCGAGCGCGAACGTGTGCGCCTGGTGCAACTGACCCGGCAACAGAACGATCAGTTGAAAACCCTCAATTCCACCCTGGAAAAACATGTCGCGGCGCGCACTTGCGAGTTGCAACAGACCGCCGACATGCTCGACCTGGCCTATGAAGAGCTCAAACACAGCTATGTCACGGGCACCGAGGTGTTCTCGCTGCTGGCTAACTTGCGCCTGCCGCCGGCCAAGCAGACCAACCGCCAGATCATCGAACTGGTGCGGGTGTACTGCAAACTCCATGGGCTGGACGAAGGCACCAGCCGCGACCTCACCATGGCTGCCGCGCTCTACAACATCGGCAAGCTGAGCTGGACCGACAGCATGATGATCACGCCGTCGGACATGCTCCATCACATTGACCGCGACCGTTATCGCGAGTACCCGAAGCAGAGCGAGTCGCTGCTGATGACCCTCGACCCGATGAAGGATGCCGCCCGTCTGATCCTGCACCACCAGGAGCGCTGGGACGGCAGCGGGTTCCCTGACCGACTCAAGGGGAGGCGATTCCGTTCGGTTCGCGGTTATTGAAACTGGCGGTGGATTTCATTGAATTGCAGCGCGGGTTGATCCTTGAACGGCAGATGAACAGCGACGAAGCGCTGGTGTATATCCGCAGCTATACCGGGCGTCTCTACGATCCCGAACTGGTGGAGGATTTCATCCACGTCTGCGCCGCGTACCTGAGCGATGTGACGTTAGCCGACCCTTCGGTCAAAGTGCTGAATACGCGGGATCTGGCGGCGGGGATGATCCTGGCGCGCAACCTCAACGCCGACAACGGCATGTTGCTGCTCAATGCCGGCAAGGTGCTGAATGCACCGCTGGTGGACAAATTGATCGCCTTCGAAACCATGGAAGGCGCCAAATACAGCGTCTTCGTAAAAGTGCCGGAGGAAGTCGAAGCCCTGTTGGAGCGCGCTATTTCGTAGACGCGAGGCATTGCTGTAATGCCCGACAATGAACCTGTGGCCAGACGGCTGTTGTGGCGAGGGAGCTTGCTCCCGCTGGACTGCGCAGCAGTCCCCAGCTTTTCAGGGCCGCTTCGCAGCCCAGCGGGAGCAAGCTCCCTCGCCACAGGCAAGCCCCCTCGCCACAGGTAATCTCCCTCATCACAGGTTATTCTTGCGCCTTTTAACCAAGGCCAACCCCCATCCATGACCCTTTCAGTCGCTGCCTCGCCCCGCATCATCCGTATCGCTGCGGCCCTGTTGATCGGTTCCGATGGCCGCACGTTGCTTGTGCGCAAACGCGACACCGAGGCGTTCATGCAGCCGGGCGGCCAGATCGAAGCCCATGAGCAACCGGCCCACGCCCTGGCCCGGGAGCTGGAAGAAGAGTTGGGCCTGGTCGTCGACCCGGCGCAGGCCACCTATCTGGGACAGTTTTCGGCACCGGCCGCCAACGAGCCGGGTTTTGTCGTGCAGGCCGAGTTGTTCTTGCTACGCATCGATTCAGACGTCTCGCCGGCGGCAGAGATCGAAGAGGTACGCTGGATCGATCCGGCTACCGACGGCAACCTTACGCTGGCGCCATTGACACGGGACGTGATCCTGCCGTTTTATCGAGCCTCGTTGACCACGATCGCCTGATCAAAACAGGACCAAAGGGCTGCCCCATGATCCCGCTCCAAGACTTGCTGATTTTCGCCGCCGCTGCATTGCTGATGGTCCTGACGCCGGGGCCGAACATGATCTACCTGATCTCCCGTTCGATCTGCCAGGGGCGCAAGGCCGGCGTCACCTCATTGCTTGGCGTGGTGGCGGGGTTCTTCGTGCATTTGTTCGCTGCCGCGGCCGGTTTGACCGCGGTGTTTCTGGCCGTGCCAATGGCCTATGAAGTACTGAAATGGGCCGGCGCCCTATATCTGGTGTGGCTGGCCTGGCAGGCAGTTAAGCCCGGTGCTCGCTCGCCGTTCGAGGCCCAGCAATTGCCGCCGGATTCGTCGCGCAAACTGATCACCATGGGCTTTCTCACCAGCGCCCTGAATCCGAAGATCGCGGTGTTTTACCTGTCGGTGTTCCCGCAGTTCATCAGCCCGGAACATGGCTCGGTGTTTACCCAAAGCATTATTCTTGGCCTGACCCAGATCAGCGTGAGTTTCTGCGTGAACCTGCTGATTGCATTGTTCGCCGCCGGGATCGCCTCGTGGTTCGTCAAGAACCCGACCTGGCTCGCGGTGCAGCGTTATTTCATGGGGTTTGTGCTGTCGGCACTGGCCGTGCGGCTGATGTTTGAACAACGTAAGGCGGCTTGACCATGTGGATCGAACGACTGGATGCCAGCCATGCCCTGAACTATCGGGCGTTGATGCTTGAAGCCTACGACCTGCATCCGCAAGCGTTCACTTCCAGCGGACGCGAGCGCGCCACGATGCCGTTGAGCTGGTGGGAATCGCGGTTGACCAGCAAACTCGACGCGGTGTTTGGCGCGTTCGAGGATAGCCAGTTGGCCGGCATCGTCGGCCTGGCCTTCGAACCCCGGGAAAAGGCCCGGCACAAGGCGACGTTGTTTGGCATGTACGTGTCTGGCACAGTCCGCCAGCGCGGGCTCGGCTTTCAACTGGTGCAGGCGGCGTTGGCTGAAGCGCAAAACCATCCGGGCCTGAGGCTGATCCAGTTGACCGTTACCGCTGGCAACGAAGCCGCGTTCAAGTTGTATCAACGCTGCGGCTTCATCCAGTACGGTTTAGAACCGTTGGCGGTGCGGGTGGGCGAGGAGTACTTCGACAAGATCCATATGTGGCGAGAAGTCTGACACCCCGACAATCCCCTGTGGGAGCGGGCTTGCTCGCGAATGCGGTCTAACATTCAACATTGATGTTGGCTGACACACCGCTTTCGCGAGCAAGCCCGCTCCAATATTTGATCGCATTTCAGGTCGATAACGATTAGCGAACCGCGCTAACCCCATCCAGCGTCGAGAATGACGTGTCCTTTGCCGTCAGCAAAAAATCGCGCATATACGGCGCGTCCAGCATGTCGGCGCGAATCCCGGCGTACAACGTCGCAAACAACCCTTTCTCGCCCAGCCGCTTGGCCTTCACGTAACCCCGTGAGCTGTATTCATGCAGCGCCCAATGCGGCATGCCGCACACGCCGCGACCGCTGGCCACCAGTTGCATCATCATCACCGTCAGTTCCGAGGTCCGGACCTGTGCCGGTTCGACGTCCGCCGGTTCCAGAAACCGCGTGAAGATGTCCAGCCGATCCCGCTCAACCGGGTAAGTGATCAAGGTTTCCGTGAGCAAATCTTCCGGCACGATATAAGCCTTGTTCGCCAACCGGTGCTGATTGGCCACCGCGAGCATTGCTTCATAGGTGAACAACGGCACATAGGTGATCCCGGCCAGTTCCAGCGGATCGGAGGTCACCACCAGATCCAGATCGCCACGGGCCAGGGCCGGCAGCGGGGCGAAGGAGAAGCCCGAGGCCAGGTCCAGTTCGACTTCCGGCCAGGCATCGCGGAACTGGTCGATGGTCGGCATCAGCCACTGGAAGCAACTGTGGCACTCGATCGCCATGTGCAGGCGCCCGGCGGTGCCGCCGGCCAGTCGCGCGATGTCGCGCTCGGCGCCACGCAGCAGCGGCAGGGTCGCGTCGGCCAGTTGCAGCAGGCGCAAACCGGCGCTGGTGAAACGCACCGGTTTGGTCTTGCGCACGAACAACGGCATGCCCATACGCTCCTCCAGTTCCTTGAACTGGTGAGACAGGGCCGACTGGGTCAGGTGCAGGCGATCAGCCGCATCCACCAGGCTATCGGCTTCGCGCAAGGCGTGCAGGGTCTTCAGGTGACGGATTTCAAGCACCGGGGGCTCCATGAGGAAAACTTGTGATGAACACGAAAAGGTTGAGTTTGTCTCATGTTGGGTTGACTGTCGACAATAGCGCCATGTTTTCACAACCTCTTTCACAGGAAGAAACACACCATGGCCCTGGCCCACACACTTGGTTTCCCGCGCATCGGCGCTGACCGCGAACTCAAAAAAGCCCTCGAATCCTACTGGAAGGGCGATCTCGATCAGGACTCGCTGAAAAGCGTCGGCCGCCAATTGCGCGCCACCCACTGGCAATTGCAGAAAGACGCCGGCATCGACCTGCTGCCGGTGGGCGACTTCGCCTGGTACGACCAGGTGCTGAGCCATTCCCTGGCCTTCGGCGTGGTTCCCGAGCGTTTCGACAGCACGCTGGGTGCCAGCGGCCAGCCGACCCTCGACACCCTGTTCGCCATGGCCCGTGGCGCCACGGCTAACTGCTGCGGCGGCGACCACACCAAAGCGCAATACGCCCAAGAGCTGACCAAGTGGTTCGACACCAACTACCACTATCTGGTCCCGGAGTTCAGCGCGGATCAGCCGTTCAAACTGAGCTGGGAACAACTGTTCGACGAAGTCGAGGAAGCCAAGGCCCTGGGCCACAACGTCAAACCCGTCATCATTGGCCCTTTGACTTACCTGTGGCTGGGCAAAGGCAAATCCAAGGGCGGTGGCAACGACTTCGACAAGCTCGAACTGTTGGAACGCCTGTTGCCGGTCTACAACGAAATCCTCAACCGCCTCGCTGAACAAGGCGTGGAATGGGTGCAGATCGATGAACCGATCCTGACCCTCGATCTGCCGCAAGCCTGGAAAAGTGCCTTCGAACGCGCCTATCACATCCTTCAATATTCGCCGCTGAAAAAACTCGTGGCGACTTACTTCAGCGGCCTGGAAGATAATCTCGGCCTGGCCGTCAGCCTGCCGGTGCAAGGTTTGCACATCGACGCGGTACGGGCGCCGGATCAACTTGGCCAAGTGCTGGATCGCCTGCCGACCTACAAGATTTTGTCGGTGGGCCTGGTCAACGGTCGCAACATCTGGCGCTGCGAACTGGAGCAAGTGCTCGCGCAACTGCAACCGGCGCAAGAGCGTTTTGGCGACAACCTGTGGGTCAGCAGTTCCTGCTCGTTACTGCACAGCCCGGTGGACGTGGAGCGCGAAGACAAACTAGACCCGGAACTGAAATCCTGGCTGGCCTTCGCTGTGCAGAAGTGTGGCGAAATCGCCGTCCTGCGCGATGCCCTCAACGATCCGCAATCACCCAAGGTACAAGCCGCATTGGTCGAGAGTCGTGCGATTCAAGCCAGTCGTGCCCAGTCGCCGCGCATCCACAAAGTCGAAGTCCAGGCCCGAATCGCCGCCATCGGCGCCAAAGACAGCCAACGCCATTCGCCGTTTACCAAGCGCATCGAACAGCAGCGCGCACGCCTGCAATTGCCGGCGTTCCCGACCACCACCATCGGCTCGTTCCCGCAGACTGGCTCCATCCGTCTCGCTCGCCAAGCCTTCAAGCAAGGCAAGCTCTCGGCCAACGATTACACCGACGCCATGCACAGCGAAATCCGCCACGCGGTGCAAGTCCAGGAACGCCTGGGCCTGGACGTGCTGGTGCACGGTGAAGCCGAGCGCAACGACATGGTCGCAGTACTTCGCCGAGCAACCTCGACGGCTACCTGTTCACCCGTTTCGGTTGGGTGCAGAGCTATGGTTCGCGCTGTGTGAAACCGGCGATTATCTACGGCGACCTCAGCCGTCCGACCGCCATGACGGTCGACTGGATCACTTATGCGCAGAGCCTGACCGACAAAGTCATGAAAGGCATGCTCACCGGTCCCGTGACCATGCTGATGTGGTCGTTCCCGCGCGAAGACGTGTCGCGCAAAATCCAGGCGCAGCAATTGGCCTTGGCCCTGCGCGATGAAGTGGTGGATCTGGAAAACGCCGGCATCAAAATCGTCCAGATCGACGAAGCCGCGTTCCGCGAAGGCTTGCCGCTGCGCCGGGCGCAATGGCAGGAATATCTGGACTGGGCGGTGGAAGCGTTCCGTTTGAGCGCCAGCGGTGTGCGGGATGAAACGCAGATTCATACGCACATGTGCTACAGCGAATTCAACGACGTGATCGAGTCCATCGCGGCCATGGACGCCGACGTGATCACCATCGAAACCTCGCGTTCGGGCATGGAATTGCTCAAGGCCTTCGAAGCGTTCGACTACCCGAACGATATCGGCCCGGGCGTGTATGACATCCACTCACCACGGGTGCCGGACACGGCTGAGATGGTCAAGTTGATGAGCAAAGCGGTGAAGCGGATTCCGGCTGAGCGGCTGTGGGTGAATCCGGATTGTGGGTTGAAAACTCGCGCATGGCCGGAGACCGAGGCGGCGCTGGTGAACATGGTGGCGGCGGCGCGGCAGTTGCGCAGTCAGTTGGCGTAAGGTTCAGCGGCGCCTGCTCTGGCGCCTTCGCGAGCAAGCCCGCTCCCACATTGGATCTTTTGCGAACAAAGCATTTGTGATCACTGAAGGTCCAATGTGGGAGCGGGCTTGCTCGCGAAGAACGATAACGCGGTCTCAAAAATGACCACTTGGCAATCTTCATCAAACTGTCACGCCACTGAGCCCTCAAAACCCGTTGACCGATCTCCGGTCAGCGGGAATTGAGGCCTTAGTTGACCCGCTGGATTTGAATCCAGGGAATGATCCAGTCATTGCCTGTGCCGGTGGCCAGAACATTGGAGATCATCAGTCTGTCGCTGGGGCTGGTCGGGATGAAATTCAGCGTGTAATACCGGGCATCGGGATGGTTGATGGTTAGGTTTGGGCTCGTGGCGCCGTTAGTTCTCAAGGTCACTATCGGTACCGCGTAGTCTTGCGGGAATCGTGCGAAATTGACGGTGAAGTAGTAAGTCTTGCCGGGCGTCAAATTGTTGAAGTCCTTGTACAGGACGACCCCCGCTGAGTTATTGGTGTTGGTGTTGTTGAACAGTACGTATTGGTTGATGTTGAACTGGGCTAGGAAGATGAAACGCAGGTCATTTGGCTGAGCCGCCGGCCCTTGCTGCCAGCCGTTGTAGGCCGGATTGACGAAGTTTGTAATTTCGAGCACAAGCCCTTCCAGCACCGTGAACGCTCGTGGCCCAGAGACCAGGTCGCTACCATCGGTGGTTCGTGCCGTGAGGGTATGAGTGGTCACGTTGAATGTTCGTGCCGGGACCGTCCAGATCCCGCTGTCATCGACCGGGAACCGACCGAGGGGGCGCCGTTATCCAATACCTCCACCTCTTCCCCCGCTTCGGCCGTACCGCTGATGCTCAGCGTGCGGTAATACGTTGATCCCCGATCGCCAACCACCGCTCCACCGGCCGTCACGCTGGTGATTTCCGGTGTTTCACTCGAGTCATGAACGATGAGCGTCAACTCCCGTGATGGCAGCTGCCGGATACCCCGGATAAACAGGTAACTCACGATCACCACCCGGCCTCTGTTGGCCTTGATAAAGGCGGTGCTCAAGGGGAAGTCGGCCAGACCGTTGTCGTCCAGTTCCACCGGAGTGAACGCCGGGGAGCCGTCCCCGGGAGCGCCCCGAACAATCAATTGGACCTCATCGCCTGGGCGGAACCCCGGAACGCTGACCCGCCCCCTGGCCCCTTGCGGGTTGTCTTTGGGCTCAAGCACGCCGCCGGGTGCGACGATCACCTCGGGCGGTGGCAAGTCCGGTACGCCGACGCCAATAACCCGCGCGGTGGCAATTTTCGAGTTGGCAATGAAGACGCCGTTTCTGGATTGCACATAGCTGCCAGTCACCCCCGTCCGGAGATGACCAGGTTATTGGGCACCAGCAGTGGCAACGGCAAGGGGATGCCGAACTGGCCGGTCACTGTCCCTGACACCGCGAAGTCAGGGCTGGGAGGGCTGCTGTATTTGGCGTCGATCGTGTCGCCAATCACAAACTGCGGGGCGGCGGCCCTGACCAGCATGATCAGGTCTTCGCTGCCCATCTGTTCCAGGTCGATAAGGGTTGAATCCGTGTCGTTCGAGTTGTCGAAAAACACCGGAGCCGGGCGCCGCACACCCGCGAGATCGACATCGATAAAGATAGGCGCCGAGAACGGGTCGGACGGGTCCGCGCCGTTGGTGATCTGGTCATGTACGGTGTAACTGAACACAAATTCCGGGCTGTCGCCGGCATCCTTGAAGTTTTGCGCAATCAATTTGCGCACAATGCACAGGGGCGTGCTTTCACCGAACTCTGGGGCCTCGCTCGGCAAGACCGTGAAGTGCAGAGTAGAGGTCCCCAGTCGCAGCTCGATGATGTCGTAAGCCCGGCAGTAGGGGTAGCAAAAGCTCACCTCGACATCCTGCAACGCCCGAGCGGCATCCAGGCCATTGTCGATGATGTCTTGCGGCAATTTCAGTTGCAGTTCGGAGTGTCCTGGCTCGGTGTCGAGGTCTTTGTTACCCGGGCGGATTTCGTTGTACAAGATACTCAATGGCGGCTCGGAAAAATCGGCATTTCCGCCGACCCGACTGACGATGGCGACAAGAAAATTGACGGCATACGGGTTGAGCTGATGATTGGGGATTTTCATCAGATGCCGAGCATTCTCTTCGCCGTCTGCAACGATGAGGGTATCGACAATGTTATCGTTGAGAACGAGGTCGAGGACATCAAGGGGCTCCCCCGACCAGGGGGTCGATGACGACCTGGGCTCCATTCGGGTCCCGGTCATCGTATATTCTGATCGAGACCCCGCAGTGCGCCCCGACCACAGGCTCGGTACTCCCCTGAATATTCGGCACGCCGATCCTCAAGACCCCGCTTTCGGGTTCACTGAGTGTGCTGCCGACTGTGTCGGCTTCTGGCGGATGCTGCGCCTCACTGACCCTGCGGGTGTTACCCACGATGAGTATTTCCCGTGAGGGTAATGGTTGCGTCCCGCCGTTGCCGTCAGTCCGGGTAAAGGAAAGCCGGGCGCTGCCGCCGGCAAGTACCTGGATATCGGCGTTGGCAATCTTGAAATTAAGCGTCGATTGGGTCTCGAGGGTTTGTGTTTCGGTGAGCACATGTGGCTCGCCTGTACGGTCCAGCCCTAACCAGTAAAGCGCCAGCGTGTCGCCGGGGTCAAAGTCTTGCGTATCGAGACGGACATCAAGCGCCTGGCTCCCCAGTTGGCTCAGGTAGAGGGTGTTCTGCTCGTCAACGCCCGCCACGGTCGGCGGTGCGGACTCATTGGCGTCGCTCTGGATCGTGACTGAGAGGCCCAGTGAGTGATCCGTGGCGCTGTTGCCGACTTCATCAACAATCCTGTAGTACAGAACGACTTCGCCATCACCGTTCTCGGCAAACATGTCCTTAAGCAGGGTAAAGGTCAGAGGCTTTTCGACTTCATCTGCTTCCACGGTATGGGGTATGGCGGACTTGCCGAATATCAGCGTCACCACATCGCCACGGCACATGTTTTCGTAAGGGACAACCGTGACCGTTTCATCCCGCAAGCCGCTCAGGAGGGGCGAGCTGAGCTGTGGTGCCGCCAACAGGTAATGCCCCGGCGCGTCCGGGTTCGGATCGATGCCGCCGGGCAAACGGGTTTTGACCAGCACCTTCTGCGGCACAGACCACTCAAGATTCACCCGATAAGTCACGCTGATCAAACCTTCGGGGATCAGCCTTGCCGGGATGTACTGGACGATCGGTTCGCCCGCGTAATCCACCTTGACCGGCAGCACCAGGACCAGGCGGTCGTCGATATACACCAATACACTGTCGCCGGGTTTGACCGAGTCGGAATCAATGCGGACCTGCAATCCAGACGCTTTGACCATGGCCTGATTGACGCCCAGGATCGCGCTATCGGCAAAGGGCAGCGCTGTCGGAATATCAATCGCCGGGCGCGGGCGTTTTTTTGGGATATGGAACGAATGCTCTTGGCGACGATAGTCAGTGCTCATGATCCGGGCTCCGGTGGCAGGGCGCATAAATGACAGTGGATGCATGGCTGATTGGATGCTTCAGGGATGGGGTTGGCTACTGTCAGAAATAACAGGTAGCGAGTGGTTTTCGATGAATGGTCATTGCGCAAGAGCGGGGCAGGAAGGCCCTCGCCAGACGGTCCATGTGAGACGGACTGCCCATCCCCAGGGGGTATAGAGTTACCGCACATGACCACTCGGCAATCTTCATCAAACTGTCACGCAACTGTGGCAGCGCGCTTGAACAAACTTCATCAGACTCGCGCTCTACTGGGGTTCTGCGTTTCGGTGTTTTTCATGCGTGTATTTCTCTTCCTGGCAGCGCTGTTGTTCGGCCTGCCGTCCTTTGCGGCTTCGCGATGCGATGTCAATGTTCCGACCGAGCACGTCGATCTGGATCAGGTGAGCCTGGCGTACCAGAGCATCGGCCGTGCGTCCGATCCGGCGTTGCTGTTGGTGATGGGCCTGGGCGGGCAGTTGATTCACTGGCCGGACGAGGTGGTGGTTGCGTTGTGTCAGCAGGGCTTTCGGGTGATTCGCTACGACAACCGCGACGTAGGGCTGTCGACCTGGCGCCAGGCCCCGGCCAACGCCAACCTGACTTTTGAAGTGTTGCGCTACAAGCTCGGTTTGCCGGTGGCGGCGCCGTACACGCTGACCGACATGTCTGAAGATGCGCTGGGGCTGATGGACGCCTTGCACATCGAGCAATTTCACGTGTTGGGCGCGAGTATGGGCGGGATGATCGCCCAGCACCTGGCAGCGATGGCGCCGCAACGGGTCGAGAGTCTGACGCTGATCATGACCAGTTCCGGGGCTGAAGGCTTGCCGGCGCCGAGTGCGGCGTTGGTGCAGTTATTGTCGCGGCGCAGTGCACCGAATCGCGAGGTGGCGTTGGAGCAGCAAGCCGATTTGCTCGCGGCGCTTAGCAGCCCAAACGTGAGTGATGATCGAAAGCTGCTGCTGCAACAGGCTGCCGCGTCGTACGACCGGGCCTTCAACCCCGAAGGCGTGAAGCGACCAGATCATGGCGATCCTCGCGGAGCCGAGCCGGGTGGCGTTGCTCAATCAATTGCGGGTGCCGACGCTGGTGGTGCACGGCACGGCGGATCCGTTGTTGCCGGTGATGCACGGCGTGCACCTGGCGGCGCATATCCGTGGCAGCCAGTTGAAACTGATTCCGGGCATGGCCCATCGTTTCCAGGAAGCGTTCAAGGCGCCGTTACTGGCGGCGGTGTTGCCGTACTTGCAGGCCCACCGCGAAGACACCTCGCATTGGGCGCAGATTGAGCCGGTGGAGACGCCGAATCTGTTGTAACACCCTCCGCATATTTGGTGGATGACGCTGTCCCCTGTGGGAGCGGGCTTGCTCGCGAAGGCGGTGTGTCAGCTGAATTGATGTTGGCTGACACTCCCTCTTCGCGAGCAAGCCCGCTCCCACATTGGATCTTCTGTGGCCGTGAGTCCTTGCCGGTCAGTTACGTCGCTGGAACAACGTTATCCAGCATCCGGTTCACCGCCAGTTCACCCAGCATGACCACTTGTTGAATCCCCAGCAGGGTGTTGCGTTGCGGCCCGTCCATCAACGCTGCGAAATCACTCATCATCACACTGGCCGAGGCCAGGGATTCGCAGGCGCTGGCCAGCAGGGTTTCGTGGTCCGCATCGACGGAGATGGAGAAGAGGGTGCTGGGTTTGCGCGGTGTGGTCTTCAGGGCGGCGGGGTTGAGGTAATAGTTAAGGGCGCGGTCGGCGGCCTCTTTGAGTTTTTTGGCGTCGAGCGATGGGTCGTGCGGGACCGGATCGGTTTCCGGTGGATTTGGCGTAATTTTGAACATAAGGGGGTACACCTCTAAGTAGAGCTGCAACCTGTCTCGCTACTAAACGGAAGGGTGGCAGCTGTGCGCAAGTTAGTAGACCGGATACCCACCTCAAATCCGGCGCATCCGAGGATGCCATGCGCACAGCTACCATCAAGTGCAGGCGAGAGCCTGACTGAACGACGCTTGTGCAACCGTATGAGAGGGATCGAGCCGGGCTACTAAACCCGATCACTGGAAATCAGTGATGCGAACAAAGTTACCGGCGACCCCCAAGGCGCACAAGCCGGCGGATTCTGGCTTACGTGTAGGCAACGACGCAAGGCGCTGTAGCCTCCCGGAAACTTTCGGAAACCGGTTTAAACAAACCCTTAAACACCACACAAATCCCCTCCCACAGGGGAACAGTGTGAACAACGGGATCTGCACGCTCGGACCTGTCGGGTGTATCGTTCGATCTTTGCGGCGCAATCAAAGACTGCGAGGTATGCGATGAGTAACTCCCTGAAAATCGATTTCGTCAGCGACGTGTCCTGCCCCTGGTGCGTCGTTGGCCTGTACGGCCTGACCCGGGCGCTGGACCAATTGGGTGACGAAGTGCAGGCCGAGATCCGTTTCCAGCCGTTCGAGCTGAACCCGAACATGGGCCCCGACGGCCAGAACATCACCGAACACATCACCGAAAAATACGGCTCGACCGCCGAGCAATCGCAGAAAAACCGCGAGATGATCCGCGCCCGTGGCGCCGAAGTCGGGTTTGCCTTCCGCACCGACGGCAACAGCCGCATCTACAACACCTTCGACGCCCACCGCTTGCTCTATTGGGCGGGGCTGGAAGGGTTGCAGTTCAATTTGAAAGAGGCGCTGTTCAAGGCGTATTTCACCGATGGCGGCAACCCGTCCGATCCTCGCCAATTGGCGCAGATCGCTGAAAGCGTCGGGCTGGACAAGGCGCGGGCCGAGGCGATTCTGGCGTCGGACGAGTACGTCAAAGAGGTCAAAGAAGAGGAACAGCTGTGGCTATCGCGCGGGGTAAGTTCGGTGCCGACGGTGGTGTTCAACGGCCAGTACGCGGTCAGTGGCGGGCAGCCGGTGGAAGCGTTTGTTGGGGCGATCCGGCAGATCATGAGTGAGGCCAAGGGCGGGAAGGTGAACTGACCCTGGAGAGAGGCTTTTGTGGCGAGGGAGCTTGCTCCCGCTGGGCTGCGAAGCAGCCCCAAAACCATCCGCCACGGTCCTTCAGATAAACCGTATTTGCAGAGTTTACGACTGCTGCGCAGCCGAGCGGGAGCAAGCTCCCTCGCCACAGGATGGTGGGAGCCTTGCGATTATCAGCGGACGATTTTGTCCACATGAATCCCCAGTTTCTTCAGCCGATACCAAAAGCTGCGCTCGGAAATCCCGATCAACTGCGCCGCCGCGGCCTGTACGCCGTTGCTCTGTTGCAGCGCCGCCAGAATGTAGCTCTTCTCGACTTCTGCCAGGGCCGCTTCCAGATCCGCCGGCACGCCGTTGTTTTCAACCAGCGGGACGCTGCCATCGCTCGGCCGTGAGGCAAACAGATACGCCGGCAGGTCATCCTCTTCGATCACCGTTCCGCTCGCGACGATGGTTGCCCGCTCAACGCAGTTTTGCAGTTCGCGAATATTCCCCGGCCATGAATAATTGGCCATGGCATTCAACGCTTCCGGGCTGAACCCGCTAAAGCGTTTGCCCGCCGCCGCGCCCAGGATGTGGGCGAAATGCCGGGCCAGCGGGGCGATGTCTTCGACCCGATCGCGCAGGGCCGGCAGCGGAATCGGGAACACGTTGAGGCGGTAGTACAAGTCTTCGCGAAACTCCTTGTTGGCCACCGCGTCCAGCAGGTTTTTGTTGGTGGCCGCGATCACTCGCACATCGACCTTGCGTTCGCGCGGGTCGCCCACCGGCTCGATCACCCGTTCTTGCAAGGCGCGGAGGATTTTCGCCTGCAAGGCCAATGGCATTTCGCCGATTTCATCGAGAAACAGCGTGCCTCTGTCCGCTTGTTGGAAGCGTCCGACCCGGTCCGCTACCGCGCCGGTAAACGCGCCTTTACGGTGGCCGAACATTTCGCTTTCCAGCAAGCCTTCGGGGATTGCTGCACAGTTGACGGCCACGAACGGTTTGTCGGCGCGGTTGCCATGTTTGTGGATCGCCCGGGCGACCATTTCCTTGCCAGTGCCGCTTTCGCCGGTCAGCAGGATGGTCGCGTTGCTTTCACGCACCGAATCGATCGCTTGCAGCACTTGCCGAAAACTCGGGCTGTCGCCCACCAGACTGTCGATCTGCTGGTGTTCATCGAGTTCGGCGCGCATGCGCTGGTTGTCTCTAAGGATGTCGCGAAATTGCAGGGCTTTGCTGACGGTGATGTCCATCTCGTCGATGTCGAACGGCTTGGCGATGTAGTCGAAGGCGCCGTTGCGCATCGACTGCACGGCATTTTTCACCGTGCTGTAGGCGGTCATGACGATCACCGGCAACTGCGGAAAGCGGTTTTTGATTTCCGCCAGCAATTGCGGGCCGTCCATGCCGGGCATGCGCCAGTCGCTGATCACCAGGTCGATGTCTTCGGCCTCCAGCACCTTGAGGGCGTGCAGGCCGTTGCCGGCGGTGAACACCGTGATCTCGTTCTGACTCAGGGCCGATGCCAGCAGGTCGCAGAGCTTGGGCTCGTCGTCGACCACCAGTACGTTATGTGTCATCGCTTGCCTCGTCGAAGTCTTCACCATGGGCCGGAATGTACAGGCTGAAGGTCGCCCCGGCATCTTTTTCGCTGGTGCATTCGATGCGCCCGTCATGGTTTTCCATGATCGAAAAGACCTTGGCCAGGCCCAGCCCGGTGCCGGAGGCCTTGGTCGTGACAAACGGGGTGAAAATTCGTTCGAGCATGTCTGGCTCAATGCCCATGCCGGTGTCCGCCACGCTGATCACGGTGAAGGTGGCATCACGACGAATGCCCAAGGTCAGTTGGCCGCCGTCGGGCATGGCGTCGATGGCGTTGACGATCAGGTTCAGCCCGGCCTGTTTGAGCTGGCGCGCATCGGCGTACAAGGTCGCGCCGGGGGCTTGATCGTCGATGTGCACCTCAATGTGATGGCTGGCCAGTTCCGGGGCGCAGAACCCGACCAGTTCATCGACCAACATCCGGGCCGGTTCGGTCGAACGCAGCGGCGCGCTGGGTTTGGCAAAGTCGAGGAAATCGGTGATCAGGTCGTTGATCCGGCTGACTTCGCTGACCACGTATTCCAGGTGACGCTTGTCGGTCTCGGGCAAATCGGCGCGCCGGTGCAACAGTTGGGTCGCGGTCTTGATGATGCCCAGCGGGTTACGGATTTCATGGGCCAGGCCCATGGCGACTTCGCCCAGTGCATGCAGACGGTCGCGGCGGCGCAGCTGCGATTCGAGGTTTTGCAATTCGCCGAGGCGTTCGCTCATGTGGTTGAAGGTGCTGCTCAACTCCGCCAGTTCATCGCCACCAGTCACCGACAAGCGTTGGCGATAATCCCCGGCAATCACCGCTTGCACGCCTTTGGACAAACCGCGCAACGGTTGGGTCAGGCGTTGCGAAACCAGCCAGCCAACGCCCAGGGAAGCGGCTGAGCTGAGCAGGAAGATCAGGATGAACAGGTTGCTCTGATTCACCAGCCCGACCAGGCTGGTGTGGCGCAGCAGACCACTGAAAATCACGCCCTGAAGATCGCCGTTTTCGTTGAGGATCGGCCGATAGATGCCGCTGTAACGGCTGGTGAATTGCTCGGTCGGCTGCTTGGTGGTGCGCAGGATCTGCTCGATTTTTTCCGGCACGGCCGCCGGGTGATCCTCGAAGCGCTGACTGGAGAAAATCTCCGAAAAGCTGTCGCCCTTGGCCAGGTACAGGCGCAAGTCCAGCGAGTGCACATCGGAGACACTGGTCAGGAAGCTGTTGTCGAGGTAGGTGGCAATCACCAGTTTGTAAGCGACGCCGTTCTGCTCGGTCTCGAAGGTCGACACCACTGCGCCGGTCGCGACACCGCCGATTTGCAAGGTTTGCAACACGGCTTTGGGCGCGGTGCTGATCTGCCGGATGATGTCATCGGCGGCGGTGCTGAACACCACGGCATGGTCGCTGCTGCGCACCAGGGCGACGGCGTCGATGCCCATGGAATCAGCGATGTCTGTGGTCATGCGGTTGTGGCGCCCCGAAAACTTATCAATCTGCGGGCGGGTGTAACGCAGAAACAACTGCGCCACTCGGGCGTTGTCCCGCAGGATTTCGCTGATCTCGTCCTCGACGATCTTGGTCGATTCTTGCAGCCAGATGCGCACGTTGCTGTCGAAGATCTGCGACAGGGTGGTGGCCGCAAGTTCGGCGGCGATCATGGTCGGGATCACGCTGACCAGCCAGAAGGCCAGGACCAGTTTGCGTTGCAGGCTCCAGCCGGAGAGGGCGAAGGGTCGGGCTTTGGCAGGTCGGTGTTTGGTCATCGGGTTTCGCTTGTCGAAAGCCATGGCGGGTCGGTTCAGTTCGAATCGATAAACAGGTTCACTACAGGATATTGGGTGATGCCTTGGTCAATACAGTAGCCGACATTGCCCCGCCAGTGGCGACCCGTCTACAACCGGGTGCGCCAGGCTGTCAGGCTAACTGCCGATACTCTTCGCGCAGGGGGAGCGGGGCGGAGCGTTGTTGCATGAAGCGCTGATCGATGAAGTCCACGCTCAGTTCAATCACCCGGCGATATTGCAGGTCGACGGTGATCATGTGATAGCAGTCATCCAGCAACACTTTGACCACCGGCCCGCCGAGCTTGCGTTCAACGTAATCGGCGTTCCAGCGGCTGGTGATGTCGTCTTCGATGGAGTGCACCACCAACGCAGGCGTGGTGATCGACGGCATGCGTTTTTTCACGACGGCGTTCAGACGGTGCAGTTCGCGCACAGTGACGCCTTCCATGGTCAGCAAACCGGCCTGGCTGCTTTCGCCTTCCTTCATCTGACGCTCGACGATCGCCCGCAGGCGTTCGTTCTTGATGCCGTAAGGTGGTTTTTCTTCGAAGCTGCACAGGTTCACGCCGAACGGGATTTTCATCAGCAATGGCGTGAGGAACGCCAGTTTGTTGATGCTCCAGCCGTCGTAGCGCAGGGTGGTCGAATACAGCATCAGCCCTTCGATTTGCCCCGGGTGCTCGGCTGCCATGTACATCGACATGACCGCGCCCATGGACAAGCCACCGACGAATACGCGTTCGTGCTTGCGCCGTACACCGACGAAGGTGTTGCGCGCGCTTTCGTACCAGTCGCGCCAGCCAGTGGCTTGCAGGTCGGCGTTACCACCGCAGTGCCCGGCCAGGGTGGGCACGTAGACCGTGTGCCCGGCTTTCGCCAGGCCCATGGCCACCCGACGGAGTTCCGTCGGGGTGCCGGTGAGGCCGTGGATCAACACCACCGCGACCTCCCCTGTGCCGAGAACGAAACCGGCGTTGCCTTCGCCAAGATCGATCTCGTCGTGGTTCATCGTTTCATTGCCCGGTGCAGCAGACGGTCGAGCAGGGCCAGACCGAGGTCGATTTCCGGGTAGCTGATTTCCAGCGACGGCGCCAGGGTGATCACGTTCTTGTAGTAGCCGCCCACGTCGAGGATCAGGCCCAGGCGTTTGCCATCAACTTCGATGTCGCCCTTCATGCCTTCGTCGACCATGAAGTCCAGGGTGGCCTTGTCCGGAGTGAAACCGTCCGGGCCGCAGATTTCGCAGCGCAGAGCCAGGCCCAGGCCATCGACGTCGCCGATGATCGGGTAGCGTTTTTGCAGTTCTTTCAGGCCTTCAAGGAAGTATTTGCCCTTGGCCATAACCATCGCGCCGTAGTCGACTTCGCTGGTCATTTTGAACATTTCCAGACCTACCGCGGTGCCCAATGGGTTGGACGCGAAGGTGGAGTGAGTCGAACCTGGCGGGAAGATTTTCGGGTTGATCAGTTCTTCTTTGGCCCAGATGCCGCCCAGCGGGTTTAGGCCGTTGGTCAGCGCTTTACCGAAGACGATCACGTCCGGTTTGACGTCGAAGTGTTCGATCGACCACAGCTTGCCGGTGCGCCAGAAACCCATCTGGATTTCGTCGACGACCATCAGGATGCCGTGCTGATCCAGCACTTGCTTGAGTTCGCTGTAGAAGTTCATCGGCGGGGATGACGATGCCGCCATCGCCCTGGATCGGCTCGACGAAGAACGCCGCGTATCTCGCACTGGTTGGTTTTCGGGTCCCAAACGCCGTTGTATTCAGTCTCGAACAGGCGAGCGAAATTCTGCACGCACTGGCTGCCGTATTCTTCCTTGGTCATGCCTTTTGGGCCGCGGAAGTGGTACGGGAACGGGATGAAGTTGGCGCGCTCGCCGAAGTGACCGTAGCGGCGACGATAGCGGAAGCTGGAGGTGATCGACGACGCGCCGAGGGTACGGCCGTGGTAGCCGCCTTCGAAGGCGAACATCAGGCTCTTGCCGTTGGAAGCGTTACGCACGACTTTCAGCGAGTCTTCGATGGACTGCGAACCGCCGACGTTGAAGTGCACGCGACCGTCGAGGCCGAACTTGTTCTTGGCATCGACGGCGATCATTTCCGACAGCTCGATTTTGCCTTTGTGCAGGTATTGGCTGGCGATCTGCGGCAGGGTGTCGATCTGCTGTTTCAGCGCGTTGTTCAGGCGCGGGTTGGCGTAACCGAAGTTAACGGCCGAGTACCACATTTGCAGGTCGAGGTAAGCCTGGTCTTCGGTGTCCCAGACGTAGGAACCTTCGCAACGGCTGAAAATACGCGGCGGATCGATGTAGTGAACGGTGTCGCCGTAAGAGCAGTACTTGGCTTCTTTATCCAGAAGCACCTGGTCTTCGGGAGTAGCAATTCGGATATCAGACATGATTGAAGAGTTCCTGATTGTTTGACGCGTAGTCAGAAGTGGTTTCAAGGGCGAAAGCGGTAGCGTTGGCTGCGCGGCCGGCCGGCAGTTGGGCCAGCAGGGCCGGGATCTCGGCGAAACTGTCGAAGCGGGCGTAGGCAATGCCGTTGCGCTCGCAGTGCTCGGCCAGGCGATCCTTGGCGAACACGAAGTCGGCGGTGGAGGCCACGCACATGTCGGACTGACCGTCGCCGATCACCAACACGCGTTTGGTCTTGGGCGTGGACTTGCATTTGCAGTTGCCGGAAGCGGCGCGGCAGGCATCGCTGGAGTATGGAAAGTCGATGCGCCAGCTCTCGTGATCGAGTTGACGCAAA
This sequence comes from Pseudomonas sp. 10S4, assembly GCF_034344865.1. NCBI lineage: Bacteria > Pseudomonadati > Pseudomonadota > Gammaproteobacteria > Pseudomonadales > Pseudomonadaceae > Pseudomonas > Pseudomonas sp. 10S4. The sequence continues at coordinate 376,939 of NZ_CP133774.1, read as the reverse complement.
CGGTTGGCGAGGATCGGCAACAGGGTCACGTAGTTGCGCGCGAGGATTCGCGCGATGCCTTGTTCGATGCCGTCGCTGACCACTTCAAGGGAGGCGCCGAGGCCGATCACGTGATCGACGAAGTCGGGGAAGTCCGGATCGATTTCGATCGTGTCGAAAAAGGCGAGCAGGTCGGTCGGCGTGGCCTTGACCAGCGAGAGCTGGCGGCTGAGGCACTCACGCGAACCAATGTCGCCTCGCAGCCACTCATCTTCGATCGCTTCCCAGCTTGGGTCGGCGAAACGCTGGAGGATGCTGTCGATCACGTCGGTGCGGGTGATGGTCCCGTCGAAATCACACACGATATGCCAATCATTCATCTGCTTTACCTATTGAGCAGGGCGCGCTGTTTGCGCTTGCCAAGGGGGTAGAGCAGGGACTGTGCCAACCCGGTCTGGCCCCGTATTGCCGGGGTTGTGGTAGGGGGTTGTGTCAGGCAAGCTACAATTTTTGTAGCTTGCTACAAACAACATGAGTGCTTGCGCAGGATCGGCAAAACGAGGATTGATGCGCGCATGTTCAGATAAGGAAGTGCCTCATGGTGAGGATTACAGTTGTTTTATTCGCGGCGCTGACGTGCCTGCCAGCCCAAGTCATGGCCGAAGGCATCACAGGTGAAGCGGGTTTGGGCCTGAGTTATCAGCCCCACGATCCGACCGGCAGCCGTAATGAAACCCGGCCGGTGCCGTATCTGGATCTGGACTGGGGCGATGTCAGCCTCAGCACTGACGACGGTTTGACCTGGAGCGCCTTGAAGGCCAATGGTTTCAGCGCCGGGCCGTTTCTGAATTACCTGCCGGGGCGCACTGCCAACGGTGATTTGCAAGGCTTGCACGATGTGCCGGATATGGGCGTCGTCGGTGGTTTTGTGCAGTACGCACCGGCTGATTTCTGGCGGGTATTTGCCTCGATCGGCGAGGCCATCGGCGGGCCGGACGGCGTGGTCGGGCGCTTGGGTGGCGAGATCGGTTATCCACTGGGTGGCGGCGTGATCGGCAGTAGTAATCTGACCGCGCACTTCGCCGATGCCCAGCAAAATCAGGCGTTTTTCGGCGTCAGTGCTCACGCCTCGCAGAACTCGGGCATTGCCCGGTACAACGCCAGTGGTGGTTTGCAGAATGTCGCGCTGACCCAGAGCTTCGAATTTCCACTGACCCCGCATTGGTCGCTGGTGACCAGCGCCAGCTGGATTCACCTGACCGGTTCGGCGGCGGACAGCAGCATCGTCAAACAGGTGGGGAATCCCGATCAGGGTGAAGTGCAGGCTGCGGTGGCTTACAAGTTCAAATAACCTGAAAACACTCAGATCTCTGTGGCGAGCGAGCTTGTGTGGCGAGGGGCTTGCCCCCGTTCGGCTGCGAAGCAGTCGTAAACCTGCCAATGTGATTCTACTGACAGATTGCTGGGGCCGCTGCGCCCCCGACGGGAGCAAGCTCCCTCGCCACAATGGATCGCGTAGCCCTCAGGTTTGTTCGCCTTCCGCCAACAACGCAATCCCACCAATAATCACCGCCACGCCCACCCAGTGCAGCAGGCTGATCTGCTCGCCCAGCCCCAGCCACGAACCCAATAACACCCCGACGAATACCAGCGAACTGAGCGGAAACGCCAGGGACAGACTGCTGCGGCGCAAAATCAGCATCCACACGAAGAACGCGCCGATGCCGCAGCCCACCGCAAACAGTACGCCGGGGTCGACGATCACGGCTTGTAGCCATTGCAGGCTGAAGGTCATCTGCCCCAACTGATCGCCGCCGACTTTGGTCGCGATCTGCCCGGCACTCTCCAGAAGAATCAACAGCGCCCAGAGCACTACAGTGCCGAATCGCCCGTGCAGCCAATCCATCGAGTTGTTCCTTTTGCTGATCAATTGAGCGTCAGGCATGGCCGGCACACACGAGCATCACGCCCACCGTAATCACCAGGGTTGCAAGCCAGCGTCGGCGGCTGACGGTTTCACCGAGCACCACTTTGCCCGCCAGCACCACGCCGCAATAGGCCAGGGCTCCTGCGGGGAACAACAGGCTCAGAGGCGCGCGGGACAGGGCTTCCAGCCAGACGAAAAACTCCAGCGCATAAGCGCCGATACCGGCCCACAGCAGCGGTGCGTTGAACACCTGGCCCCAGAACGCGTTCAGCCGGAAACCGCCTTCCAGTTCTGGCAAACGGTCCAGGCCGAGCTTGAAGCAGAGCTGGCCGATGACGTCCAGCACGATGGAAAAGGCGACCAGCAGCACGACGGTCAGCGTCAGGTCGGGATCTAAGAAGGTCACGGTCAGGATTCACCCTTTGGCGGGCGCTCTCAGACACCAGGGTTCATCACACATGAAGGCCGGCCGAGAGGGCTTTGGGGGTAAATGCAAGGGACGGGCCAGTCATCAGCGCCGCAGTCCCACATTAGATTTTGGTGATCAACTGGTCAGGCGTGGACGCGTACCCAAACGCTGACGAGCACGGTCGCGGCGATCAACCAGCCTACCGCAGCCACCGCCAACGAAGCCTCCAACCGCATCCGGTCGACCATCACGTACAACGTCGCCAAATAGACGAAGTACGGAATGATCGACCACATGCCAAACACGATGGTGGTCTTCAAATCGTCTACCGAACGACCCTTTCCAACGATGTAATGCGCAATCAAGGCAAAGGTCGGAAACAGCGGCACCAAGCCTGCGATGTAGTAGTTTTTGGTTTTGGCCAGCGCGGCGAGGATCAGCACCACACCCGCGCCCAGAGCAGCCTTGAGAATCAGGTCCATCAGTGGCTCAACCCATACTTCTTAACTTTATCGAACAGCGTGGTCTTGGCCATTCCCAGTTCCAGGCTGGCCTGGGTCAGGTTGCCGCCGCTGCGTTGCAAGGCGTCGTTGAGCAAGTTGCGTTCGAAGGCTTCCACCGCTTCGGCGAAGGCCAGGCCCTGATTGCTGCCGCTGGCACCGGACTTCTTGAAGGCTGGCAGACCGAGGGCAAAACGCTCGGCGACGTTGCGCAGTTCGCGCACGTTGCCCGGCCAGTCGTGGCTCATGAGGTTGGACAGGGTCTGGTTATCCAGGTCCGGCACCGCGCGGTCAAAACGCAGGGACGACTGCTGCAGGAAATGCTCGAACAGTTGCAGGATGTCTTCGCGACGTTCGCGCAGTGGAGGCAGTTCCAGGGTCACCACATTGAGACGGTAATACAGGTCGCTACGGAATTCGCCGGCCTTGCTCGACTCATCCAGATCGGACTTGGTCGCTGCAATCACCCGGCAATCCACCGCCACGCTCTGGTTCGAACCGAGGCGTTCGAGGGTACGTTCCTGCAACACCCGCAGCAGTTTGATCTGCAACGGCAACGGCATGCTTTCCACTTCGTCGAGGAACAGCGTGCCGCCATCGGCGTGTTCGATCTTGCCGATCCGCCGTTTGCCAGCGCCGGTGAAGGCGTTGGCTTCGTGGCCGAAGATTTCGCTTTCGAAGAGGTTCTCTGGCAGGCCGCCGCAGTTCAGCGCGACGAATTGCTTGGTGTGCCGACGACTGAAGTCATGCAGGCAACGGGCGACCAGTTCTTTACCCGTCCCGGTCTCGCCTTCAATTAGCACGTTAGCCGAGGTATCGGCGACGTTGGCGATTAATTCGCGCAGGTTCTGCATCGCAGGCGAGCGGCCGATGATCCGGCCCTCGAGGGAATCACGCTCGGCGAGTTGCCGGCGCAGCGACGAGACTTCACGGGCCAGGCTGCGTTGTTCCAGCGCTCGCCGGGCGACGTCTACCAGACGTTCCGGGGAGAACGGTTTCTCCATGAAATCGTAGGCGCCTTTCTGCATCGCGCCGACGGCCATGGAGATGTCGCCGTGGCCGGTGATCAGCACCACCGGCAGGCTGCGATCCCGGGCCTTGAGCCGGGTCAATAATTCCAGGCCATCGATGCCCGGCAGGCGGATATCGCTGATGACGATGCCGGCAAAGTTCTCGCCGACTCGCTCCAACGCTTCTTCGGCGCTGCCCACGCCGACGCAGGGAATGTCTTCCAGGGTCAGCGCCTGTTGGCAGCCGAGCAACACATGGGGGTCGTCTTCGACGATCAGCACACTAAGGTCGTTGTTCATATTGGCTCGGCGGGAGTGGGGCTTACCAACGGTAAACTGAGGACGAAGGTGGTGCCACCGCTGGCCGGGTGTTCGACACCCAAGTGGCCGCCAGTGGCCGCGGCCAGGCTGGCGGAGAGGGTCAGGCCGAGGCCCAGGCCCTGTGCGCCGGGTTTGGTGGTGAAGAACGGTTCGAACAAATGCTTGCGCGCTTCGGCGTCGATGCCGTGGCCGTTGTCGCGCACCCGCAGGCGATATTTGCCGTCGAACTCTTCGCCTTCCAGCCACAGTTCCGGTAGCGGTTGGGCCTGCATGGCGTCGAGGGCATTGCCGATCAGGTTGACCAGAATCTGTTCAAGCCGCGTCTGGTCGATCTGCACCTGCACATCTTTGAAGTCGCGATGCGGTTGCAGGTGAGCGCTTTCCACCCGACTGCCGAGCAGTTGTAGCGCCGCGTCGACGGCTTTGCCCAGACTGGCCTGGCCCTTGTCATCGCCGCGTTTGGCGAAGGAGCGCAGGCTGGCGGTGATCCGGCCCATGCGGTCGATCAGTTCGTTGATGGTTTTCAGGTTGGTGCTGGCGACGTCCAGCTGACCGCGCTCGAGGAAGCGCACGGTGTTGCCGGACAAGGTCCGCAGCGCGGCCAGTGGCTGGTTCAATTCGTGGGCAATGCTGGTCGACATCTGGCCGATGGCCGCCAGTTTACCGGCCTGGACCAGTTCATCCTGAGCCCGGCGTAACGTCTCTTCGGCCTGGCGGCGTTCGCGGATCTGACCTTTGAGCCGTTCGTTGCTGGCCCGCAGGTCGGTGGTGCGTTCGGTAATCCGACGCTCCAGTTGATTGTTGGCTTCCTGCAAGGCTTCCCGGGCGGCGAGGCGGGTGGCGATGACCTTGCGCCGTTCGTTCCAGGCAATCAGCAGGAACGCCACCAAGGCAAACGCCACGGCCACCAGAATCCCCTGATTGATTGCTTCACGACGTAAGTCTGCCAGCGGCGTGAGCAGGGTGAAATTCCACGGGGTGTCGCTCAAGGGCCGGGTCTGGGCCAGGTAGGTGATGTCTTGTTCGTCGGAGGCCAGTTCGCTGTTGGCGGGGAACGTCAGTTTCTCCACGCCTTCGGCCAGGGTTTCGCGGGCCAGGGGTTGCAGTTCGTTCAGCGGGAACCAGTAGTACTGAAGGCTGCGGGCGAGTTTTTCCTTGGTCTCGTCGCTCAGCGGCACCACTGACTTGAGCCGCCGCGCCGGATCGCTGGAGAGAATGATGATGCCGTTCTCATCGCTGACGAAGGCTTCCAGGCGCGCGCGCTGCCAGCGTTCTTCCATGGCTTCGAGACGCACCTTGACCACCGCGACGCCGATGATCTTGCCGTGTTCTTCGAGGCCGTGAGCCAGGTAATAACCGGGTTCGCCGTTGGTGCTACCGATGCCGTAGAACCGCCCCGGCTGGCCTCGGATGGCATTCTGGAAATAGGCACGGAAGGACAGGTCTTCACCGAGGTAACTGTCGACATCGCGCCAGTTGCTGGTGGCCAAAACGCGACCGGTGGTGTCCATCACATAGATAGCCCGACTGCGGCTGCGCCGGTTCAGGCCTTCAAGGTAATCGTTGACCGTTTGCCGGGTTTGCGGCGTTGGGTCGTCGAGCAGTTTTGAAACACTGGATTCAAGTTCCAGCAGGCTGGGCAGGTAGGTGTACTTGCTGATCTCGCTCTCGACGGCGCGGGCGTGCAGTTCCAGCTGACGCTGGCCGTTCTCGCTGAGGCTGCGAATCCCGTAGTGCTCACTGACCCAGAAGCCGATGTAACCCAACCCGATCATCAGGGCGATGACCAGCGGCGGCAGGAACAGATGGCGAATCAGACGGGGTTTCACGGCGAGTGATGGCGGCGCTGCGCGATAGAGAGTGGGGTCGCATTTCATCACAGATGCCTTGGGTCAACCACAACACAAATCTAGAAGCCACCGCCGATCCAATGTGGGAGCGGGCCTGTGGTGAGGGGGCTTGTCGGAACGCCGCATCGCCCCGTTCGGCTGCGAAGCAGTCGTAAACCCATTGCATGCGGTTTAACTTTGAAATGCCGGGGCCGCTTCGCGACCCAACGGGGCAAGCCCCTCACCACACAAACCCGCTCCCACAGTTGGGGAGCGGTGCCTTTCTTAGTGCTGCAAAATCTTCTCGAGGAAGTGCTGCGCACGCTCGGAGCGGGCGTTGATGTCGCCGAAGAACTCCTCTTTCGGGCAGTCTTCAATGATCTTGCCAGCGTCCATGAAGATCACCCGGTCGGCCACTTTACGGGCGAAGCCCATTTCGTGGGTCACACACATCATGGTCATGCCTTCCTGGGCCAGTTGCACCATCACGTCGAGCACTTCGTTGACCATTTCCGGGTCGAGGGCCGAGGTCGGTTCGTCGAACAGCATGACGATCGGGTCCATGGCCAGCGCACGGGCAATCGCCACACGCTGTTGCTGGCCACCGGAGAGTTGGCCCGGATGCTTGTGAGCGTGGGCCGACAAACCGACGCGCTCCAGCAATTGCAGGCCTTTCTTGGTGGCTTCTTCCTTGCTGCGGCCCAACACCTTGATCTGCGCGATGGTCAGGTTTTCGGTGATAGTCAGGTGCGGGAACAGCTCGAAATGCTGGAACACCATGCCCACCCGCGAACGCAGTTTCGGCAGGTTGGTCTTTGGGTCGGCGATGGACGTGCCATCGACGATCACGTCGCCTTTCTGGAACGGTTCGAGCGCGTTGACGCATTTGATCAGGGTCGATTTGCCTGAGCCCGACGGGCCACAGACCACAATCACCTCGCCTTTTTTGACCTCGGTGCTGCAATCAGTCAGTACCTGGAAGTCGCCATACCACTTGTTGATGTTCTTGATAGAGATCATACGGCAAACCTTTTTTGCAGACGCTTGACCAGCAGCGAGGCGGCAAAGCTGATTGTGAAGTACACGAGACCTGCGAAGATCAGGAACTCATTGGAGCGGCCGATGATGTCGCCACTGGCGCGCGAGGCATTGAGGAAGTCCACCAGGCCGACGGTGTAGACCAGCGAGGTGTCCTGAAACAGGATGATGCTTTGTTGCAGCAACAGCGGGGTCATCTTGCGGAACGCTTGCGGCAGGATGATCAAGCGCATCATCTGGCCGTAGCTCATGCCCAGTGCCTGGGCTGCGCCCATCTGGCCCTTGGGAATCGACTGCACGCCAGCGCGGACGATTTCGCAGAAGTACGCCGCTTCGAACATCATGAACGCCACGATGCACGAGGTGAACGCGCCGATCGGGGTGTCTTCGCCGGTGATCCAGCGCAGCACGAACGGCACCGCCAGGTAGAACCAGGTGAGACCAGCAGCAGCGGGATCGAACGGAAGTAGTTCACGTAGGCGCCGGCAACCCGCGACAGCAGTTTGCTCGACGACAGGCGCATCAGCGCCAGGATGGTGGCCGAGGATCAGCCCGCCGATGATGCCCAGCGTCATCAGTTGCAGGGTCATGACCATGCCGTTCCACAGGCCGGGCAGGGACGGAATAATGCCGCTGAAATCGAAATCCATCATTTACCCCCTACGGAGATCAGGCCGGGTACGGCGACTTTCTTCTCGACCAGGCGCATCAGCAGCATCAGGCTCATGTTCAGGGTGAAGTAGATCAGGGTCGCCAGGGTGAAGGCTTCGAACAGGTTGGCGGAGAATTCGGCAGTCTGTTTGGTCTGCGCGAGCAGCTCCATCAGGCCGATCAGCGAGGCCACGGACGAGTTCTTGAAGACGTTCAGAAATTCCGAGGTAAGCGGCGGAATGATGATGCGGTAGGCCTGGGGCAGCAGCACGTTCCAGTAGATCTGCGGCAGCTTGAAGCCCATGGCACGCGCGGCGGATTCCTGGCCACGTGGCAACGCCTGAATGCCGGTGCGCACTTGTTCGCAAACGCGAGCAGCGGTGAACAGACCCAGGCACACGACAACGCTCAGGTAGGCCGAGGTGGTCGGGTTCAGGTCTTGCTTGTACCAGTCCTGCAGGTTTTGCGGCAGCAGATCGGGCACCAGGAAGTACCAGATGAACAGCTGAACCAGCAGCGGCACGTTACGGAAGAGTTCGACGTAGCAGGTCGCGATGCCCGATACGACGCGGTTCGGTACGGTGCGCATGACACCCAGGATCGAGCCCAGCAGCAAGGCAACAATCCACGCCACGACGGCGATGGCGATAGTCCAGCCCAAACCGGAGATGTACCAGTCGAGATAGGTCTCGCTGCCCACGCCGGTGGACTTGAAGAACACGCCCCAGTCCCAGTTGTAATTCATTAGGGTCTCCCCTCGGATCGATCAATGTACAAGTGCCCGCTTGGGGAAGCTCCGTTCCCGCCCAACCTGGGTGGCCTGTGTGGTACAGGCCACTAAGATCAGGCACACGCGATCGGCTCGACAACCACCGGTTCGAGTGTTTCCAGAAAATGCCAGCAGGGAATGACAACCACCTGAAAGGGCAGGCGCCCTCTCAGGAGATAGGGTTAGTCAGAAATCAGGATTTTTTGTCGTCAGCCGCTTTGTCGGTCGGGCTGGCGATCAGCTTCTTGAGTTCGTCGCTCATCGGGAAGTTCAGGTTCAGGCCCTTAGGCGGGATTGGCTGCATGAACCATTTTTCGTAGATCTTGTTGATCTCGCCCGACTTGTAGGTGGCTACGATCGCGTCGTCTACAGCCTTCTTGAATGGTTCGTCGCCCTTGCGGACCATGCAGCCGTAGATTTCGTAGGACTGTGGAGTGCCGGTAACGGCCCAGTCATCAGCCTTCTTGGCCTTGGCCGCTTCACCCGCCAGCAAGGCGTCGTCCATCATGAAAGCAACAGCGCGGCCCGATTCCAGCATCTGGAAGGACTCGCCGTGGTCTTTGGCGGAGATGACGTTCATGCCCATCTGCTTGTCGGCGTTCATCGACTTGAGGATGCGCTCGGACGTGGTGCCCGCGGTGGTCACGATCTTCTTGCCCTTGAGGTCGGCGAAATCCTTATACACGGAATCTTTCTTCGTCAGCAGGCGGGTGCCGATTTCGAAGATGCCGACGGAGAAGTCAACTTGCTGCTGACGCTCGATGTTGTTGGTGGTGGAGCCGCACTCGACGTCCACGGTGCCGTTTTGCACCAGCGGGATACGGGTTTGCGAGGTGACCAGGTTGTATTTGACCTTGAGGTCCGGCAGGTCGAGGTCTTTCTTGATAGCTTCGACGATTTTCAGCTGGATATCGTGGGAGTAGCCAACCGGTTTGCCGGAAGCGTCCGCGATATAGGAAAACGGAATGGAGGCGTCACGATGCCCGAGGGTGATGGTGCCGGACTCTTTGATCTTCTTCAGTGTGCCGGTGAGTTCGGCAGCGAAAACTGGAGTGGTAATCAGAGCGGCAGCAATGGCTGCGCCCAGGATATGGGGAACGATGCGCATCAAATTTTCCTCGACATTGTTTTTTTATGGAGCCAGTTCGTCGGCCCTTTTGTGCTTCGAGTGCCTGGGTGCTCCTGAAGATTGGGCACGGCAGTACATTCGTCCCAGAGTGTAGAGCATGACTCGTGCCAGGCCAGGTGATGTGGATCAAGATATTGATTTGTAAGGATATTAAATATTGATGGCGCTGAAAATACCGTCGAATTATCCGGTAAACCGAATCGGCCGACGGGTCGCGTTCGGAAAACCGAATGCAATCCCCCGATATTCCGTAGGAGCGAGGCTTGCCCGCGAAGAACGATAACGCGGTGCTTCAGGCAAGCCGCAGTGACCCCTTCGCGGGCAAGCCTCGCTCCTGCAGTTTTGCCAATAATGCAAAAAGCCCCTGAATCTCACGATTCAGGGGCTTTCGTATAACCGGATTCCCGATCAGGCCGCTTCGATCTTGCTGCGGTTCTGCTCGACCTTGCTCAGGTAGTCCGCGAGCTTCTGCTGTTCGGCTTCGGTGGTGAACAACCCCAGTTTGCTGCGGCGCCACAGAATGTCGTGAGCGGTGGTTGCCCACTCTTCGCTGCACAAGTAATCGACTTCGCGGGTGTAGAGACCGCCGCCGATGTGTTCACCCAGGTCGCTGAGGCTCTGCACGCCTTCGAGCATGCGCCAGGTGCGGCTGCCGTAGCTGGTAGCCCAGCGGCGGGCGATTTCGGTGGGCACCCAGTCGAACGTGTCGCGGATCCGTGCGCTCAAGGCTTGCGGGGTGGTCATGTCTTCGCCGCCGGGCAGGGTGGCCGTCGCGGTCCAGCTTGGCTTGATCTGCGTGAAGTACGGCGCCAGTTGAGCCAGCGCCGACTCGGCCAGTTTGCGATAGGTGGTCAGCTTGCCGCCGAACACCGACAGCAGTGGTGCTTCTTCGCCACTGCCCGACAACGCCAGGGTGTAGTCGCGGGTCACGGCCGATGGATTGTCTGACTCGTCATTGCACAGCGGACGCACACCGGAATAGCTGTGCTGGATGTCCTCGCGGCTGACTTGCTTCTTGAAGTGGGCGTTGACCACTTTGAGCAGATAATCGGTTTCGCCTTCGGTGATCGCCACGGCAGCCGGGTCGCCGGTGTACTCGCGGTCGGTGGTGCCGATCAGGGTGAAATGGTTCAGGTACGGAATGGTGAACACGATGCGCTGATCTTCGTTTTGCAGGATATGCGCGTGTTCGCCTTCGTACAGTTTTGGCACGATCAGGTGGCTGCCCTGGATCAGGCGGATACCGTACGGCGAATCCATTTTCAGGTCGTCACGAATGAACTTGGCGACCCACGGGCCGGCGGCGTTCACCAGCGCCTTGGCGCGGATCGAAAACAGGCTGCCGTCAGCACGTTCCAGATTCAGGTGCCACAGGCCCTTGGCGCGACGGGCGCTGACGCAACGGGTCTGGGTGTGAACGTGGGCACCTTTCTCGCGAGCGGCCATGGCATTCAGGACCACCAGGCGGGCATCGTCGACCCAGCAATCGGAGTATTCGAAGCCTTTGGTGATTTCGCTTTTCAGCGGGCTGTCCGGACCGAACTTCAGGCTTTTCGAGCCTTCGAGTTTTTCGCGTTTGCCCAAATGATCATAAAGGAACAGGCCGGCGCGGATCATCCACGCAGGGCGCAGGTGCGGGCGATGTGGCAGCACGAAGCGCATCTGCTTGACGATGTGCGGGGCCTTGGCCAACAGCACTTCGCGCTCGGCCAGCGCTTCGCGTACCAAGCGGAATTCGTAATGTTCGAGGTAGCGCAGGCCGCCGTGGATCAGCTTGCTGCTGGCGGACGAGGTGTGGCTGGCCAGATCGTCCTTTTCACAAAGGAACACCGAAAGACCGCGACCGGCGGCATCCGCTGCAATCCCCACACCATTGATCCCACCACCGATGACGGCGATATCGTAGACCTCGGCGAGAGGGGAGTAGGCAAGGTAGAAGTGGGCATCGGCTGGCCTCGGGCTTTTATGATTTTCGATATTTGAATTCGAACATTAATGTTCATTTGCGAAAATGGTAGCCCATAAAGGCGCCCACAGCTAGTCAACTTCGATTGAAAATACTGATCGAAGGGCCATTAAAGGAAAATTTACGAACATTGAGCGAGGGTGGAGAGTGCTTCTGTGGCGAGGGAGCTTGCTCCCGCTGGGCTGCGAAGCGGCCCTAAAATTGGCAATTGCGGTATTTCAGGAAGAACCTGTCGTCTGATTTGCGTCTGCTGCGCAGCCGAGCGGGAGCAAGCTCCCTCGCCACAAGGGAGCGCACTGCTTTCGAAAGGGGGTTAAACCACTTCCAGCCGAATCTTGTGCTGACTCAACAGCTGCGCCAGCGCCGGAACGGGCTGCTGATCAGTCACCAGGCAATCAATCAAACTGATCGGCCCCAAACGAATCATGGCATTGCGCCCGAATTTGCTGGAGTCCGCCGCCAGAATCACTTTCCGGGCGTTGGCGATGATCGCCTGGGACACCCGCACTTCCTGGTAATCGAAGTCCAGCAGGCTGCCGTCTTCATCGATACCACTGATGCCGACGAGGGCGAAATCAACCTTGAACTGGTTAATGAAGTCGACACTCGCCTGGCCCACCACACCGCCGTCACGCCGCACGTTACCGCCGGTCAGCAGGACATCGAAATCGTCCTTGGCACTGAGCATTGAGGCGACGTGCAGGTTGTTGGTGATGATTTTCAGGTGATTGTGGTTGAGCAGCGCCCGGGCAATCGATTCGGTGGTGGTGCCGATATTGATGAACAGCGAGGCGTGATCGGGGATCTGGGCCGCAATGGCTTCGCCGATACGCTGCTTTTCATCGCGCATCTGGTCGGCGCGCATGGCGTAGGCGGTGTTTTCGACACTGGAGTCGTAGGCTGCGCCGCCGTGGTAGCGACGCAATAAATTGGCTTCCGCGAGCTGATTGATATCGCGGCGAATGGTTTGCGGTGTAACGACGAACAGCGTAGCCATTTCCTCGATGCTGACATAGCCGCGTTCGCGGACCAGCTCGAGGATTTGCTGCTGACGGGGAGGCAGATTCATGGGGCTTCCTTTGGGCTGCCGTGCAAAATTTGCCCATGATGCCGCAGGAATCTGCTCCCTACCAGTTACATACCGATACGAGTACTTACGTTGGCTTATTCAGCGCCTTCATGAGGTTCCCAGTCGCGGGTGCGGCTGACGGCTTTTTCCAGCCTGCATAGAGTTTTTCCTTCGCGGTTTCTTCCAGGGCCGGTTCGAATTCGCGTTCGATGACAGCCTTGCCGCGCAACTCGTCCAGGCTGCCCCAGAAACCGCACGCCAGGCCGGCCAGGTAAGCGGCGCCCAGTGCCGTGGTTTCGCGCATTTGCGGACGCTCAACGTGCGTGCCGAGGATGTCGGCCTGGAACTGCATCAGCAAGTCGTTCGCTACCGCACCGCCATCCACGCGCAGGGCTTTCAGGCGTTCGCCGGAGTCCTGTTGCATGGCGTCGAGCACGTCGACGGGTCTGGTAGGCGATCGATTCGAGTGCGGCACGAATGATGTGATCCACGCGTACGCCGCGAGTCAGGCCGAACAGTGCGCCACGGGCATACGGGTCCCAGTACGGAGCGCCCAGACCGGTGAAGGCCGGCACCAGGTACACGCCGTTGCTGTCCTTGACCTTGCTGGCGAAGTATTCGGTGTCGGTGGCATCGGCGATGATTTTCAGTTCATCACGCAGCCACTGCACGGTCGAACCACCGTTGAACACCGCGCCTTCCAGCGCATAAGCCACTTCGCCGCGAGGGCCGCAAGCGATGGTGGTCAGCATGCCGTGCTTGGACTTCACGGCTTTGTCGCCGGTGTTCATCAGCAGGAAGCAACCGGTGCCGTAGGTGTTTTTCGCCTGGCCTGGCTCGACGCACATTTGGCCGAACAGGGCAGCCTGCTGGTCGCCGGCAATACCGCCGATGGCGATGCCGCTTTTGGTGTGGCCGTAGATTTCGGACGACGACTTCACTTCCGGCAGCATTTCGCGCGGGATATCCAGCACGTCCAGCATCTTCGCATCCCACTCCAGGGTGTGGATGTTGAAAAGCATGGTGCGAGAGGCGTTGGTGTAGTCAGTGACGTGGACTTTGCCGCCGGTAAATTTCCAGATCAGCCAGCTGTCGATGGTGCCGAACAGCAGTTCGCCGTTGCGCGCACGTTCACGGCTGCCTTCGACGTTGTCGAGGATCCACTTCAGCTTGGTGCCGGAGAAGTACGGGTCGGTGACCAGGCCGGTGGTGTCGCTGATGTATTGCTCGTGGCCATCGCGTTTGAGTTGTTGGCAGATCTCGGTGCTGCGGCGTGTCCTGCCAGACGATCGCGTTGTAGACGGGGAGCCCGGTGGTGCGGTCCCAGACCACGGCGGTCTCGCGCTGGTTGGTGATGCCGACGGCCGCCACCTGGTCATGATGCAGGCCGGCTTGAGCCAGGGCCTCGACCATCACGGCACTTTGGGTCGCGAAAATTTCCATCGGGTCATGCTCGACCCAGCCGGCTTGCGGGTAGTGCTGGGCGAATTCACGTTGTGCGGTGCAGACCACGTTCGCGTCGCGGTCGAAAATGATCGCGCGGGAGCTGGTCGTACCCTGATCGAGGGCAATGATGTAGTTCTTATTCTGAATGTCGGTCATGTCGATTGCCTTGGACGAAATAAGGAGGTGAGGTCAGGCGCGCGATCAAATGGGCAGGATCGCGCGCCAACGGTATCAAGAGGTTCTTGGTTTGCCGTCAATGGCCGGTGTTGCGTCCTTTGTAGCAGGTTCGGGAGTCGGCAGATGACGGGCAATCAGCCCGCGATAGCCAGCAGCACCGAGGCAGGCACCGACAATCGGTGCAAAAATCGGAATCAGGAAGTACGGGATATCGCGTGCGCCGGTGAAGGAAACTTCACCCCAGCCTGCGAAGAAAGTCATTAGCTTGGGACCGAAGTCACGTGCCGGGTTCATCGCGAAACCGGTGAGCGGGCCCATCGAGCTACCAATCACCGCAATCAACAGGCCGATCAGCAGCGGCGCCAGCGGACCCTTTGGCAAGCCGTTGTTGTCGTCGGTCAGGGACATGATCACGCCCAGCAGGATGGCGGTGATGATCATTTCAACCAGGAACGCCTGGGCAGTGGACAGGGCCGGGTTCGGGAAAGTGGAGAACACCGACGCCAACTCAAGGCTTGCTTGAGTGCCACGCACCATGTGGTGAGTTTGTTCGTAATCGAGGAATAGATTGCTGTAGAGCGTGTAAACCAACAGCGCGCCGCAGAATGCACCAGCGATTTGGGAAAGGATGTAGAAGGGCAGTTTGCGCTTTTCGAAGTCAGCGAAAATGCTCAGGGCGATACTGACTGCAGGATTGAGGTGAGCCCCGGAAACCCCGGCGGTCAGGTAGATCGCCATGCTGACGCCTACGCCCCAAATGATGCTGATTTCCCATAGACCAAAACTGGCACCCGCGACCTTGAGCGCGGCAACGCAACCCGTACCAAAAAAGATCAATAGTGCAGTACCCAGGAACTCGGCCATGCATTGGCTCGAGAGCGACGGTTGTTTCAAAGCAGTTGTCATCGAAAACCTCATTTTTTTGTTGTTGTCTGGCGCTTTATCATCTTGGTCAAAGCGCGATTTTCACCGAGGCAGGATCCCCATCCTGATCTTGGTTTACTGCCGAGTACTACTTCGGGATCATTCCTACAGTATTCGCATTCGAAAAAATATAGACAAGAAACGCTGATGTCAAAGGTCGAAAGTGAACCATCAGTCATATTTAAGCTATTCGTCGCATCAATGATCGTGTGGGTCACTGATAGAAGGGGTTGCGACCTAATGGAAACGGGCGGTTCCAAGCCTTTGAAACAGTGCCGTAATAGAGCCTTCTGTTGATCAATGATCTAGAATCCTGAGCAGTATTTTTCTTCTGTCGCCGAGCCTGGAGATGCCATGACCCCCGCATTGGATTTGTTGAAAAAGTTCGTGCCGAACATTACGTGCACAGTTACGAACATGATCCGAAGGCAGCGTCCTACGGTCTGGAGGCCGCGGAAAAGCTGGGTTTGGATCCAACAAGGGTGTTTAAGACCTTGCTGGCAGCCAGTGAAAAGGGCGAATTACTGGTGGCGGTGGTACCGGTCGTCGGAAGTCTGGATTTAAAGCACCTGGCGCACGCGGCCGGGGTGAAAAAGTCGAAATGGCCGACCCGGCGGCGGCACAACGGGCGACGGGTTATCTGTTGGGCGGCATCAGTCCGCTGGGGCAGAAGAAGCGACTGCGCACTTTTATCGATAACTCGGCTCAACCCTTCGCCAGTATTTTTGTCAGCGCCGGGCGACGTGGTCTTGAAGTCGAATTGGCGCCTGCGGTCCTGGCCGAACACACCCAGGCGAAGTTCGCCGATATCGGTCGGGTTTGAGTCGACGCTGTATGGTGCAAATTTGCCTGGTCTGTCACTGGCGCCTGTTGAACGCCAGCTTCATGCTCGGTGACCAGACTTAGGGAGTCAGTTATGCAGCTTGAATTTCATCAGGTCGACGCGTTCAGTGATCGGCCGTTCAGTGGTAACCCGGCGATGGTGTATCGCCTCGATGCCTGGCTCGCCGATGAGCTGATGCAGAAAATCGCCGCCGAACACAACCTCGCCGAAACCGCCTTCGTGGTACGTGAAGGCCTGGTCTGGCATATCCGCTGGTTTACCCCGGCAACCGAAGTGCCGCTGTGCGGGCATGCGACCCTGGCCAGTGCGTTCGTGCTGTTTGAAATCTATAAAGAACCGGCCGAACGCCTGGACTTCATCTGCAAGTCCGGCCCGCTGAGTGTCAGCCGCGAAGGCGAGCGGATGTGGCTGGACTTCCCGGCGCGAGTGCCGACGGAAGTCGGCGTGACCCTTGACGTTGAGCGCGTCCTGGGCGTGGAGGCGGTGGATGTGCTGGGTTCGAACGAGCTGTTGGTGGTGCTGGAATCCGAGCAGGCCGTGCTCGATTGCAAACCAGACATGGCTGCCCTGGCGAAACTGCCATGGCCCGGTGCAATCGTCACCGCCAAGGGAGGCAAGCATGACTTTGTGTCCCGGTACTTCGCGCCAGCAATCGGCATCAACGAAGACCCTGTGACCGGCTCAACCCATTGCAGTTTGATTCCGTACTGGTCGAAGCGCTTGGGCAAGTCGAGTCTGACGGCGTATCAGTGCTCGGCGCGCGGCGGTGAGTTGTTTTGTCGGCTGGAAGGGGATCGGGTGAAGATCGGGGGGAATGCGACGCTGGTCGCGAGCGGAACGCTGCACCTCGGCTGACCCAAATCTAATGTGGGAGCGGGCTTGCTCGCGAAAGCGGACTGTCAGTCGACATCATCATTGACTGATACACCGCTTTCGCGAGCAAGCCCGCTTCCACATGGGTCCGTGTTTTTCAGCTAACGGTGCTGTACCGCCGCACGCCGGATTCGACCAGCGGAATCTGCGCCGCCGTGCTGCCAGATGCCTGGAACAGCACCAGATGCTCAGCCGCCACACGAATGCCCACTTGAGCACCTACCTCATGGTCGGCATGGCTCGGGAAGATCGATTCCAGCTGTGCGCCGGTTGGCATCTGCAAGCGGTACAAGGTCGACGCACCGAGGAACGTCTTGCCAACAATGCGTGCTTTCAAGGTGCTGTCCGGCGCATAAACGATATCGTCCGGGCGCAACAACACATCCACCGCGCCGCCAGTTGGCCAGGTGTAGGCGCGATTGCCGCGCAACTCACCGAGCTCGGTCTGCACCGACTCCGGGCTGCTTAGCTGGCCACGAATGAAGTAGCCCTGGCCAATAAAACTGGCCACAAACGGTGTCAGCGGTTCGTGATACAGGTTGTAGGGAGTGTCCCATTGTTCCAGGCGACCTTCCTTGAAAACCCCGACATGATCGCTGACAGCGAAAGCTTCTTCCTGGTCGTGAGTCACTAGAATTGCACTGGTGCCACGGGCCTTGAGAATGTCGCGTACTTCATGGCTGAGCTTGCGCCGCAATTCGCCATCGAGGTTGGAGAACGGTTCGTCGAGCAGCAACAGTTGCGGCCCCGGCGCCAGGGCGCGGGCGTAGGGCAACGCGTTGCTGCTGGCCACCGGACAACTCGTGGGGAAAGCGCTTGCCGAGGTTCTTCAGGTTGACCAGTTCCAGCAACTCTTCGGTGACGCGATCCTTTTGCGGATGCTTGCGAATCCCGAAGGCAATGTTCTCGGCCACGCTCAAATGCGGGAACAGTGCGTAGTCCTGGAAGACCATGCCGATCCGGCGTTTCTCCGGGGCGAGGGTGAAACCGGCGCTGGAGATGGTCTCGCCAGCCAGCTGGATTTCACCTTCGTGCACCGGTTCAAAACCAGCGATGGCCCGCAGGGTGGTGGTCTTGCCGCAGCCCGAAGAGCCCAGCAGACAGCCGATGTCGCCGGCATTCAAGTGCAGGTTGAGGTTCTGCACAACTCGCTGGTCCTGATAGCCGCAGGCAAGGTTGCGCAGGTTGAGCAGTAATGGCTGACTCATGCGTGGTGGTACGCCGGCGCGACCAGAAACTCCAGCAGGGCTTTTTGTGCGTGCAGACGGTTTTCCGCCTGGTCCCAGGCAACGGAGCGCGGGTCATCCAACAGATCGACGCTGATTTCTTCGCCACGGTGGGCCGGCAGGCAATGCATGAACAGCACATCCGCAGCGGCTTGGTCGAGCAGGGCGCGGTTGACCTGGAACGGTGCGAACAGCTTCAGGCGCTTGGCGGTTTCTTCTTCCTGGCCCATGGAGGTCCAGACGTCAGTGCTGACCAGGTGGGCGCCGCGCACGGCATCCAGAGGATCGCGGACAATGGTCACACGATCGCCGGCCTTGGCCACGAATTCAGCGTTTGGTTCGTAACCTTCCGGGCAGGCAATACGCAACTGGAAGTCGAACTGGATCGCGGCTTCTATATAGCTGTTGCACATGTTGTTGCCGTCGCCGATCCAGGCCACGGTCTTGCCCTGGATCGAGCCGCGATGCTCAAGGAAGGTTTGCATGTCGGCCAGCAACTGGCACGGGTGCAAGTCATCGGACAGGCCGTTGATCACCGGTACGCGGGAGTTGGCGGCAAATTCAGTGAGGGTGCTGTGGGCGAAGGTACGGATCATCACCGCGTCGAGCATGCTCGACATGACAATCGCACAGTCGCCGATCGGCTCGCCACGACCCAGTTGGGTATCGCGCGGCGACAGGAAAATCGCCTGGCCGCCGAGCTGGATCATGCCCGCTTCGAAGGAGATGCGAGTACGGGTCGAGGACTTCTCGAAAATCATCCCCAGGACACGGTTTTTCAAAGGCTCGAACAGTACGCCGCGGTTACGCAGGTCTTTGAGCTCAACGCCTCGACGGATCACGCTGACCAGCTCTTCGGGCGTGCAATCCATCAGGGAGAGAAAGTGCCTTGCGCTCATCATTGACTACCTTTTTGCTACAGACCGCAGATGCTCAAAGCCTTGTTTAATTGAAAAACGGGCGAGACCTGCGGCGTAAGCCGCACGGGGCGACGAAATAGGGGAAGGCGCGATCTTATAATTAAATGTCGCGTCTTACCAATAGGGCTACAGTTTTTAGGGGAGTTCAGAGGGGCTACGGGGTGACCGCAGTAGCGCTTTTGAAGCCTGTTTCCTGAAAGCAGCCCGTCATTTGTACACCGGGCTCGTCGGGCATTGCAATCAAACGGGGCGGGGACGGCATAGCGATAGTCGGTTTCTGACCTATGATTCGTGATACGTAGTGGCACTGTGTCTCGTCTGAAACATTTGCTAATGCAAAGTGCTGGGTTATAACTACCTCACGAGCGACGCAGGAAGGCTTAAGAATGGAATCGAAAGAACAGCAATTGATGGCACTACTCGGTCTCACGGCCCGCTCCCTGACTCACCTCACGGCATCCATGACCTCAATGTCCTTTGAGTTGATGCGCAGTGACGACGAAGTGACAAAGGCCGCGGGTCGCCGGATGATCGACCGCATGGCCACCATCAGCACCGGGCTCGATGAACATTGGCGGCTGATCGGCGAACTCACCGGCGTGCATGTTGCCCACGAGGAGATCGAAACCGTCCAGGAGATTCAGATGGAGTTGCCTCCCCGGTTGCCGCCGAACTGATTCCCCGCGGCCATCGGCTGTCCTGATGGTTGCCGATTCACAAGACGAACGTCGCTGGCGCAGCGACGGGGCAGGCGCCATAGTTTTGTTCCCGCGGCCGATATTGCCCGCCCAGAACAAAACAGAGACTGGCCATGACCAAGACTCTCCATCACCGTGCCTGCCACCTGTGTGAAGCCATTTGCGGCCTGACCATCGAAACCACCGAGGCCGAAGGTCGCGTGCAGATCACCTCGATCAAGGGTGATCCGCAGGATACGTTCAGCCGCGGGCATATCTGCCCCAAAGCCGTAGCCCTGCAAGACATCCAGAACGACCCGGATCGCTTGCACCAGCCGATGCGCCGGGTCGGCAGCGAATGGCAGGCCATCGCGTGGGAAGACGCCTTCAACCTTGTAGCCGAACGCTTGGCTGCGATTCAGGCGCGTCATGGACAGAACTCGGTGGCGGTTTATCAAGGCAACCCCAGCGTGCACAACTATGGGCTGATGACTCACAGCAATTACTTTCTTGGCCTGCTGAAAACCCGTAACCGGTTTTCTGCGACCTCGGTCGATCAGTTGCCTCATCACCTGACCAGCCATTTGATGTACGGCCACGGCTTGCTGTTGCCGATTCCGGATATTGATCACACCGATTTCATGTTGATCCTGGGCGGTAATCCGTTGGCGTCCAACGGCAGCATCATGACCGTGCCGGATGTGGAGAAGCGGCTGAAAGCGATTCAGGCCCGGGGCGGCAAAGTAGTGGTGGTTGATCCACGCCGCAGCGAAACGGCAGCGATTGCCGATCAGCATCTGTTCGTGCGACCCGGTGGCGATGCGGCGTTGTTGTTCGGGATGCTCAATACGTTGTTTGCCGAAGGCCTGACCCGCGACAGCCATTTGCCAGTGGATGGTCTAGACGAGGTGCGTGCGGCGGTCGCGGGCTTCACGGCCGAGGTCATGAGCCCACTGTGCGCCGTTCCCGCCGAGCAGATTCGCCAATTGGCCCGAGACTTTGCGGCAGCGCCGACGGCGGTCTGCTACGGCCGCATGGGGGTTTCGACTCAAGCCTTTGGTACGTTGTGCCATTGGGTGGTGCAGTTGATCAACCTGGTGACCGGCAACCTCGACCGGGTCGGCGGTGCACTGTGCACTGAGCCGGCGGTGGATCTGGTGGCGTCGACTTCGGGTGGGCATTTCAATCTATGGCAGAGCCGGGTGTCCGGACGTCCCGAGTTCGGCGGCGAATTGCCGGTGTCGGCGCTGGCCGAGGAGATGCTCACCGGCGGGGAAGGGCAGGTTCGTGCGCTGATCACCGTGGCCGGCAATCCGGTGTTGTCGACGCCCAATGGCCGGCAACTGGAGCAAGCGCTGGACGGGCTGGAGTTCATGGTCAGCATCGACCTCTACATCAATGAAACCACCCGTTACGCCGACCTGATCCTGCCGTCGACCTCAGCCCTGGAAAACGATCACTACGACACCACGTTCAACATGTTTGCCGTGCGTAACGTCACGCGCTTCAACCGGGCGATCCTCGCCAAGCCGGAGGGCGCGCTGCATGACTGGGAAATTTTCGTCGGTCTGGCCGAGGCCTTTGCCGCGAAGACCGGCAAGGAGCTCAAACCGACCATTGCCCCGGCACAAATGATCGACCGTGGCTTGCGGATGGGGCTGTACGGCGATGCGTCGGAGCACAAGTTGTCGCTGGAGTCTTTGTTCGATCATCCTCACGGCGTTGATTTGGGCGCGCTCAAATCCAACCTGGCACCACGGCTCAAAACCGCGAACCAACATGTCCAGGCCGCGCCGGCAGCGATCCTTGCAGATCTGGCCCGGTTTGCATCGCTGCAAGCACCGGCTGCTGATGAACTGTTGATGATTGGCCGACGGCATGTGCGCAGCAACAACTCGTGGATGCACAACTATCACCGTCTGGTGAAGGGCAAGCCGCGGCATCAACTGTTGATGCATCCGGATGACCTCAGCAGTCGTGGGCTTAGCGATGGGCAGCGAGTACGGGTCAGTTCGCGGGTTGGCGTGATCGAAGTTGAGGTGCTCGGCAGTCTGGATATGATGAGAGGCGTGGTCAGCCTTCCGCACGGTTGGGGCCATGCGCGCCCAGGCGTGCAGATGACGATTGCCAGCAGCCAGCCCGGGTCTAGCGCCAATGACCTGACTGACGAATGTCAGCTCGACGAGTTGTCGGGGAATGCGGCGCTCAATGGTGTGCCGGTGACCGTGGCAGCCGCTTGAGCGTGTCTGTCGGGGAGACCGAGCATGGCGCTCGGGTTTCCGTTACAATGCGCCACCGTGCCGACCCTTGAGTCGGAAAGTTCAGCCGAGGTGCTCCATGGATATCATCGAAACGATTAAAGAGCAGATTGCTAACAACACCATTCTGCTTTACATGAAAGGCTCGCCGAATGCCCCGCAGTGTGGCTTCTCCGCAAAAGCCGCGCAGGCCGTGATGGCATGTGGTGAAAAGTTTGCTTACGTGGACATCCTGCAGAACCCGGAAATCCGCGCCAACCTGCCAAAGTACGCGAACTGGCCAACCTTCCCGCAACTGTGGGTCGGTGGTGAGCTGGTCGGCGGTAGCGACATCATGACCGAGATGGCTGCAGACGGTTCGCTGCAAACCACCATCAAGGCTGCTGTCGAAGCTGCTGCTGCGACCAAGACCGAAGCCTAAAGCGCAGGCTCCCTTGTAGGAGCTGCCGAAGGCTGCGATCTTTTGATCTTCAAGATGTAAAAAAGCCCCGCCTCTCGAAAGAAGGCGGGGCTTTTTATTGCACTTAAGAAGTTACTGCACTATTGCGGCTGCAATCGCCAAGATCGCAGCCTGCGGCAGCTCCTACTCTTCGCCCATCTGCGATTGCAGATAGTTCTCAAGACCGACTTTATCGATCAGGCCCAGTTGGGTTTCCAGCCAGTCGATATGTTCTTCTTCGGATTCAAGAATATCTTCAAGCAGTTCACGGCTGCCGAAGTCGCCGACGGTTTCGCAATGCGCGATCGCGACCTTGAGATCCGCATGACCGGTGCGCTCGATACGCAGGTCACACTCAAGCATTTCCTTGGTGTGCTCGCCGATGTGCAGCTTGCCCAGGTCCTGGACGTTCGGCAGGCCTTCAAGGAACAGAATTCGCTTGATCAGCTTGTCGGCGTGCTTCATCTCATCGATGGATTCTTTGTACTCGTGCTTGCCAAGCTTGTTCAGGCCCCAATCTTCGTACATGCGCGCATGCAAAAAGTATTGATTGATCGCGACCAGCTCATTGGCAAGGATCTTGTTGAGATGCTGGATGACTGTAATGTCGCCTTTCATGATGGGGTCCTGCCCTTTATTAACTGACTATAAGGCAGAGTTTGAGCCGCGTATTTAAGAGTGTCAAACCTAAGTTATTGAAACTTATATGAAAATTAATCGGAATAAGAATGTTTGTGTTCCGCGTCTAGTACCTAAGCGGTTGATTTTCAGGCATAAAAAAACCGGACATGAGTCCGGTATTTTTGAAATACGGTAATTACGCAGCAGTAAATTCAACAGGAAATGGAATAGCGGCCTGGGCCGTTTGCAGCTTGGTCAGGGTTTCACGCACCACTTCCTTGGCAAGGCAGGCGCATTTACCGCATTGACTGGCTACGCCGGTGGCCTGACGGACTTCCTTGTAGCTGCAGCAACCTTCATAGATTGCATCGCGGATTTGACCGTCGGTGACGCCAGTGCAGAGGCAGACATACATAAAGTGAGAACCGTCGCTGGTTGTGACTCAATTGCGATGGATCTTAATGTTAACGAGAATGATTGTCAAAGTGGTTTCTGAAAGCTTTGCGTTATAAGTGCACATGACTGACGAACGGTTTTCCCGCTGGGCAATCCGCCAGTAAGCGTGGCGAGGGCAAATGAACCCGCCAGTGAAAAACCGTTAAGGACAGCTCAAATGTGCCGTGTATGATGTTCGGTCCTTGCGAAGCAGGTTCGTGTCACAGGGATGTCGCTTGAGGGTGGCAAGCTGACGCGGACCCAGTGCTTCACGTTATTTTGACCAGGAGATATCCAATGAGCGTACTCGTAGGCAAACAAGCCCCTGACTTCACCGTACCGGCCGTACTCGGCAATGGCGAAATCGTAGACAGCTTCACCCTGTCGTCGGCCATCAAAGGCAAATACGGCCTGGTGTTCTTCTACCCACTGGACTTCACCTTCGTTTGCCCGTCCGAGCTGATCGCGCTGGACAACCGCATGGGTGACTTCGCAGAGCGCAACGTGGAAGTGGTCGCGGTGTCGATCGACTCGCACTTCACTCACAATGCATGGCGCAACACCCCGGTGAACAATGGCGGTATCGGCCAGGTTCGCTACACCATGGCTGCCGACATCAAGCAGGAAATCATGAAGGCCTACGACGTTCAGTCCGCTGACGGCGTGGCATTCCGTGGCGCGTTCCTGATCGACGACAAAGGCGTTGTCCGCTCGCAGATCATCAACGACCTGCCGCTGGGCCGTAACATGGAAGAGCTGATCCGTCTGGTTGACGCTCTGCAATTCCACGAAGCGCACGGCGAAGTTTGCCCTGCCAACTGGAAAAAAGGCGACAAAGGCATGACCGCTTCCACCGAAGGTGTTGCGGCTTACCTGACCGAGCACGCTGCGGCGCTGTAAGCCCAAGCGTAAGGCATAAAAAACCGGCCGCCAAGGCCGGTTTTTTTGTGGGCGGGATAAATCCCTTCGACCGTATCAGTCGTTGAAGTCTTCCCAGCCGCCCATTTGTTTCCAGCGATTGACGATGCCGCAGAACAGCTCGGCCGTCTTCTCGGTATCGTAGCGAGCCGAGTGGGCCTCACGACCGTCAAAGTCGATATCGGCAGCCTGACAGGCCTTGGCCAGTACAGTCTGGCCATACGCCAAGCCGGCGAGGGTTGCGGTGTCGAAGCTGGAGAATGGATGAAACGGGTTACGTTTCATGTCCAGGCGCGCGACAGCGGCGTTGAGGAAGCCCAGATCGAAGCTGCTGTTGTGGCCGACCAGAATCGCCCGTTTGCAACCGTTGGCTTTCAGGGCCTTGCGGATGCCCCGGAAGATATCGGTCAGTGCGGTTTCTTCGCTCACGGCCATGCGCAGCGGGTGATCGAGCTTGATCCCGGTGAATTCCAGGGCGGCCGCTTCGATGTTCGCGCCTTCAAACGGCTCTACACGAAAGAAGTAAGTGTGATCGGGATACACAAAGCCTTTTTCGTCCATGGCGATGGTGGTCGCCGCGATTTCCAGCAGGGCGTCGGTGGCCGAGTTGAAACCACCGGTTTCTACGTCGACGACAACCGGCAGGTAACCACGGAATCGGGCCGCCATTGGATGACGAGGACCGCCTCCGCCGCCTTGACCGTCCTGTTCGTCGTCGAAATGGTCTTCACTCACGCGTGTTCCTCCAGCAGGCGCCAGCGCAGTTTTTCACCGGCGCGCAGCGGGATTACGGTCAGCTCGCCAAATGGCAGGCTGGTTGGGGCGGTCCACTCATCGCGGACCAGGGTGATGCGATCTGTATTCACCGGCAGGCCATAGAAGCGCGGGCCGTTGAGGCTGGCGAAGGCTTCGAGCTTGTCCAGCGCGTTGCGCTGTTCGAAGGCTTCGGCATACATCTCGATTGCAGCATAAGCGGTATAGCAACCGGCACAGCCGCAAGCGGCTTCTTTGGCGTGCTGGGCATGCGGCGCCGAGTCGGTGCCGAGGAAGAACTTCTCGCTGCCGCTGGTGGCGGCGTCGAGCAGGGCTTCCTGGTGAGTGTTGCGCTTGAGAATCGGCAGGCAGTAGAAGTGCGGCCGAATCCCGCCCACCAGCATGTGGTTGCGGTTGTAGAGCAGGTGATGAGCGGTGATGGTCGCGCCAACGTTGGCCGAAGCCGCGTTGACGAACTGCACGGCGTCAGCGGTGGTGATGTGTTCGAACACCACTTTGAGTGTCGGGAAACGCTCGACCACACGTCGCATGTGCTCATCGATGAAGATCTTTTCGCGGTCGAACACGTCGACATCGCCACGGGTGACTTCACCGTGAATCAACAAAGGCATCCCGACTTCGGCCATGGCCTCGATCGCCGGGAAAATCTTGTCGATGCTGGTGACGCCAGAATCCGAGTTGGTGGTGGCGCCGGCCGGGTACAGCTTGGCGGCGTGAACGAAACCGCTGGCCTTGGCCTCACGAATTTCTTCGGGCTGGGTGCGGTCGGTCAGGTACAGCACCATCAGCGGTTCGAAACGACTGCCGGCCGGGCGTGCAGCGAGAATCCGCTGGCGATAGCCGTCGGCTTCAGCGGCGTTGCGCACCGGAGGTACCAGGTTGGGCATGATGATGGCGCGACCAAAGGTGCGCGCGACATCCGCAACGGTATTGGACAAAACAGCACCATCGCGAAGATGAATATGCCAGTCGTCGGGACGCAGCAGGGTCAGGCGGTCGGACATGAGGGGATTCCAGGCGGGTCAAACTGAGGGGAATGCTACCGGAAAAGACTCATGCAGGCACTCGCTATCAAGTTTTGCAGCAAGCTTCCGATATCCAATAGGTATGCCGTAAACGTATGTGTCGGTCTTTTTGTTGTAGAAGCCAGTGGAGCCTCCCGTGCGCCAGCGTTATTTAGCCTTGCTCAGTGTGTTTGCCAGCCTTCCCGCGATGGCGCTCACTTTCCAGACCCGTCTGGAGAGCATCGAGTGGACGGTCGAAGGTGACAAGTTCGAATGCCGACTGACCCAGCCGATCACCGATTTCGGTTCCGGTGAGTTCGTGCGTCGTGCCGGCGAGCAGGCGATTTTTCGTCTCAAAGCCTACAACTCAATGATTGGCGGCGGTTCCGCGACTTTGCTGGCGGCCGCCGCGCCGTGGCAACCGGGGCGTGGGGACATCAACCTGGGCTCGGTGAACATTGGCAGCGGCAACGTGCTGTTCAACAGTTCGCAGGTTCAGGCCGGGCGCCTGATCAGTGGTTTGATGGACGGTCGTAGCCCAGTCATTCGGCACGCTTCGGGCGACGGTCGGGTGTCTGAAGTGCGTTTGCTGCCGGTCAAGTTCAGCAAAGCCTTCAATGACTATCAAGGTTGCGTGGCCAAGCTGTTGCCGCAGAATTTCGAGCAGGTGAAGCAATCCGAAGTCGGCTTCTCTGGTGAAGGTGTCGATCTGGATCCGGCAGCCAAGGCCAAGTTGCAGGTCATGCTGGCGTTCATGAAGGCTGACCCGACGGTCAATCACATCGAACTTGACGGTCATTCCGACAACAGCGGTAATCGTCTGACCAACCGTGAACTGTCACGCCGCCGGGCGCTGGCGGTGATGGACTTCTTCAAGGCCAATGGCATTCAGGAGTCGCAGATCACCATGCGTTTCCACGGTGAGCGCTATCCTTTGGCGCCAAACACCAATGCGGCCAACCGGGCCAAGAATCGTCGGGTGGCCGTGCGCCTGGAGCGCGTTGCGCCCATCGACAAACCGGCACCTGCGGCCACCGCTTCCGCAGGCGCTGCGGCGACCTCCTGAACCCGCTGTAATCGTCGCTCGCTCGACATAATCTGTCGCTTCGTCGTCATAAGCTGTCGCGCCACTGTAAATTATTCTGTATGAGCGGTAGACTTCTCGGCTTTCCGTAGAACCCCGTGGAGTGATGGCATGGCGGACGTAAACAAGGTCGTTCTGGCGTATTCCGGCGGCCTGGACACTTCGGTGATCCTCAAGTGGCTGCAGGATACTTATAACTGTGAAGTAGTGACCTTCACCGCTGACCTGGGTCAGGGCGAAGAGGTCGAACCGGCCCGCGCCAAGGCTCAGGCCATGGGCGTAAAAGAAATCTACATCGACGATCTGCGCGAAGAGTTCGTGCGTGATTTCGTGTTCCCGATGTTCCGTGCCAACACCGTTTACGAAGGCGAGTACCTGCTGGGTACCTCCATCGCTCGTCCGTTGATCGCCAAACGCCTGATCGAAATCGCCAACGAAACCGGTGCAGATGCCATTTCCCATGGCGCGACCGGCAAGGGTAACGACCAGGTTCGTTTCGAACTCGGCGCCTACGCCCTCAAGCCAGGTGTGAAAGTAATCGCTCCTTGGCGCGAGTGGGACCTGCTCTCCCGTGAAAAGCTGATGGATTATGCTGAAAAGCACAACATCCCGATCGAGCGCCACGGCAAGAAAAAATCCCCGTACTCGATGGATGCCAACCTGCTGCACATCTCCTATGAAGGCGGCGTGCTGGAAGACACCTGGACCGAGCACGAAGAAGACATGTGGAAATGGACCGTCTCCCCGGAGAACGCTCCTGATAAAGCGCAATACCTGGAACTGACCTACCGCAACGGCGACATCGTCGCACTGGACGGCGTCGAAATGACCCCGGCCACCGTGTTGGCGACCCTGAACCGTATCGGTGGTGAACACGGCATCGGCCGTCTGGACATCGTCGAAAACCGCTACGTGGGCATGAAGTCCCGTGGCTGCTACGAAACCCCAGGCGGCACCATCATGCTGCGTGCTCACCGGGCGATCGAATCGATCACCCTGGACCGCGAAGTGGCTCACCTCAAAGATGAGCTGATGCCTAAATACGCCAGCCTGATCTACACCGGTTACTGGTGGAGCCCTGAGCGTCTGATGCTGCAACAGATGATCGATGCGTCCCAGGCCCACGTGAACGGTGTCGTGCGCCTGAAGCTGTACAAGGGCAACGTGATCGTCACCGGCCGCAAGTCCGATGAATCGTTGTTCGACGCCAACATCGCGACCTTCGAAGAAGATGGCGGCGCCTACAACCAGGCCGACGCGGCGGGCTTCATCAAGCTCAACGCCTTGCGCATGCGTATTGCCGCCAACAAGGGTCGCAAGCTGTTCTGAGACCTTTGTAGCGGTTATTGAGGTTGTGGCCCTGTCGTCGACAGGGCCACGGCTCAAAAAACGGTTGTTCTTCTAGCATTATTTTGTCAGCGCTTATCTCATTTCTATTCAGTCTCTTCTCTTCCTGATCACTCAAACAGGAGCGCATTCTGCCGCTCTTCAAGTTTGATCCAGCACTGTCACATCCTGTGAATTCAAGTTGTAAACGATGTAAAAGGTTTTCCTGGCGCTTTTATTTTTGTGTCTCGAATACCTGAGCGTGCCTTCCTTCAGTCGTTTCTCCGATTGGTTGCAAGCAAGAAACACGATCACTTTAGTGGCGTTTTTACGTGGTTTTCCGGGTTTTGTCCACTAAGGTGGTGAAGTCCACATGGGTATTCATCCCGCGCGTATCGATGATCCTCAGGTCCTCAAGCGGTCCCGACAGATAGATTTTGGCCAACGGATCTTGTGCGTTCCAGAGCCGGCAACGAAACCTTCTCACGCCAGTTGAAAAGCCTGGGGGGGCGCGCCCAGACATCAAAGCCGTACTGGACCTTTTGCATTTTGCAGATGAGGCGTTTGGGCGTAAGTGTTTTTTGTTTTCCGAACGTTCGGCGTTATCAATGACTTTTATGAAGTGCTTGCCTTTATCAAAGTCAGAGGGGGCGTAAAGCGATCGATAATTGAAATTGAGAGTAAGGAAGAAAAGAAAGAGCAAGTAGAGCGGGAAACTGATTAAGAACCAGACATATATTTCTCGTTCGTCGTCATTAAGGAAGGGCAGTGAAACAACCGCCGACGTTTCGGAAGCTGCTGCGAATATAGCGATAATTGTCATGGGGTTCGAAATTTTTCTTTTGAGTTTTTTCATGTTTTTTTCTCATGGAATAACGTCTTTTTCTCTTGTCGATAAAGGGGGGTGAAGATTGTTTGTTTGAGTTCTTGGTAATGATTTTTGGAGATGTTCCTTCTGTGATTATATGGAGTTACTGTAATGCTCGTGTTTGTTGTATGTCGGATCTTCTTGTTTCAAAAATTTTTATTTTCTATGGTTTATTTTATTTTAATGTTAAAAAATATTTGATGGATTGTGTTTTGTATTGAAAATATCGGTTGCCTTTAAGCGTGGGCCTTTGAGCGCTGGGTGTTTGGTTAGTTGCGAGGCTGACGGTTGTGCGAAGCGTTGGTTGTAAGCAGATACAAAAAAGTCGGCAGAAAGCGGCACACTCTTAAATTTGGAGGTTTTAAAACGCCTTATATCCACGGCTTTTTTGTAGGACTTGTCCGTGTTGCTTGTAGGGAATGTCTCTCGGTGTGGATGCCCGGGGGTACGGCATCCCACGGGTGAAACGACTAGGATATTGTGCGGGCTCTAAAAATTCGAACAGCGAAAATTGGACTTGCCCATGAATAAAGTGCTGATCGTGGATGATCACCCTGTCATTCGTCTTGCGGTGCGTTTGCTAATGGAACGTCATGGCTACGAAGTCATCGCAGAAACAGACAATGGTGTGGATGCATTGCAACTTGCTCGCGAACTTATGCCGGACATTGTCATTCTGGATATTGGTATACCGAAACTGGATGGGCTGGAAGTCATCGCGCGTCTGACATCAGTGGCTTCGCCGTTGAAAGTGTTGGTGCTGACTTCCCAGGCACCAGGGCATTTTTCAATGCGCTGCATGCAATCGGGTGCTGCTGGTTATGTTTGCAAGCAACAGGATCTCACTGAATTGCTCAGTGCTATCAAAGCTGTATTGTCGGGTTACAGCTACTTCCCTAATCAAGCCTTGCATACGGTTCGGTCCAGCCTGGGCAATGCCAGTGAGGCCGATATGGTGGATCGATTGTCGGGGCGGGAAATGATGGTGTTGCAGCAACTGGCTCGGGGGAAAACAAACAAGGAGATTGCCGATGGAATGTTTCTCAGCAACAAAACTGTCAGTACTTACAAAACCCGGTTATTGCTAAAGCTCAATGCCCGCTCGCTGGTGGACCTGATCGAGCTGGCCCAGCGCAATGGCCTGGTATGACGGCACATAGTAAAAAGCCTCCGTTTCGGGAGGCTTTCAGGTGTCATAGATCAAAATCGTAATCGGCCAATTGCTTTTGCAGTCGGCGCTCCTCCAGCAGATTGTCGATGGTGCGGCGCTTGCTCAGGTTGGTCTTCGCCACTTCAACCACCGGTTCAGCGTCATCGGCCTCAACGGGGGGAAGTCGTCTTCTACGTCCAATTGCTCTTTGCCAGTACTCATTTTGTTACTCCAGGCTAAGACTGCCTTTGGGGCTCCTTATATCGACATTCTCCCGGCGGGTAAAAAAGATTTTTTCAATCGGTAAATCAATAAATCTAATAGTGCCTCAATCGTCCGAGGTCTTTTGCTTGTATTCGCACAAGTCCTCGATCCGGCAACTGCCGCAGCGGGGCTTGCGGGCCAGGCAGACGTAGCGTCCATGGAGGATCAGCCAATGATGGGAATCGAGCAGAAACTCCTTGGGCACAAATTTCATCAGCTTCTTCTCCACCTCGACCACATTCTTGCCTGGTGCAATCCCGGTACGGTTGCTGACCCGGAAAATATGGGTGTCCACGGCCATGGTCAGTTGACGAAATGCCGTGTTCAGCACCACGTTGGCAGTCTTGCGGCCAACGCCTGGCAACGCTTCCAGCTCCTCACGGGTTTGCGGGACTTCGCCGCCATGGCGCTCTACCAGCAAGCGGCACGTTTCGATCACATTCTTGGCCTTGCTGTTGAACAGGCCGATAGTCTTGATGTACTGCGACAGCCCTTCGACCCCCAAGGCATGGATGGCTGCCGGGGTATTGGCCACCGGATACAATTTTGCCGTGGCCTTGTTGACGCCGACATCGGTGGACTGCGCCGACAGAATCACGGCAATCAGCAGTTCGAACGGTGAGGAGTACGCCAGTTCGGTCTTCGGTTCCGGGTTGTCTTCGTGAAGCCTGCGGAAGATTTCATAACGTTTTGCGGCATTCATGGATGATGCGTTTCCTCGAAAGTGGTCAGTTTGAGGGGCTCGGGCGAGACCAGGCTTGCCTGGCGGCAATCAACAGTCCCAGCAGTATGAATCCGCCGGGGGCCAGCGTAGCCAGGCGCAAGCCTCCATCAGCGGTCAGCACCAAGCCGGGCCAGTCTGTTGCGCCGGTCAGCCAGGACAGATGAGCACCGAGGGTGCCGTTGCCGATGAGCTCGCGCAACAGGCCCAAGCTCACCATCAACGCACTGAATAGGGCGCACAGGCGCACACGGTCGTGCCGCGAGCTCTGGAAGAAGCCATTGTTTTCCAGTACCACGCATTGCAGCGCGATCAACCCGGCATACATCCCCAGGTGTTGCTGCCATTGCAGCGACCAGGATTGTCCGGCGAGTTCAACACAACTGGTCAGCGTCGCCGCGAGCAGGACGCCGGCGCTCAAGCGTGCCGACGGATCGAGTCGGGCGCGCAACGGCCCCATCCCCAGGTCATAAGCAGCAATCACCACCACGAACGTCACGCACAGGCCTAAGGCGGACATCAGGGAGCCGGTGGCACCGATCAGCGGCGCCAGCATCAGCGAGTTCTGTACCGATACCTTATTCATGGGCGTTGCTTCCCACCAGTTGTTGCCGATGTTCATCGAAATAGCGCAACGCATCATGGACAGTGTTGATCACCGCCCTTGAGGTCGTGGTCGCTCCGGCCATTTGATCGAATTGCCCCTGATCCTTCTTCAGCGCCCAGCCATTGTCGGCAGGGTCGGTACGCGACTTGCCGGTAAAGATGTGCAGCCAGGCATTTGGCCAGTCGGCGAGCCGGCCTCCCAAGCCCGGTGTTTCTGCTTGTTTGAGGGTCTTGACCCCCAGTAGCTTGCCGTTGGCGTCGATGGCGATCAGCAACTCGATGGTGCTGGTGTAACCCAAAGTCTGGCTACGTAGCAACACGGCGCTGGGTTGGCCAGCGAGGGTCACCCAATAACCCCCGAGCAGTGTGCTGTTGGTCAGCGGGACGTTTTCGAGGGCCAGCGGTTGTTCCAACGGTTGGTTGTCGTAGCTGCCTGGGGGCAGCATGTCCAGCAACGTGCGGCTGTCGATCAGGCGCTGTTCAGTGGCAATCCGCGCTGCGCTGGTGTGCTGCACAAGATACGTCGCCCCGATCCCCAGTCCGGCCAACAACACCAATGTCACAACGCTGATCGCTCGGTTCATGATGCCGTTCGCTCTTGCCGGGCGGCGACAAATCGCTCCAGCGCCGGCACACAGAGGTTCATCAACAGCACGGCAAATGCCACGCCGTCCGGGTAGCCGCCCCAGGTTCGGATCAAGTAGGTCAGCAGGCCAACCCCCACGCCGAACAGCAGTCGGGCACTGGGGCTTCTGGCGCCGGACACCGGTTCCGTCACGATAAAGAATGCGCCCAGCATGCTCGCGCCAGTCAGTAGATGAAACAGCGGCGAGCCATGGGAGTCGGAGCCCGAACCGTTCCAGCACAACAGACTGATAACGAACAGGCTGGCGAGCATGCCCACCGGCGCATGCCAACTGAACACTCGCCGTTGCAGCAGAAAGGCGCCGCCGGCCAGAAATGCCAGGTTCACCCATTCCACGCCGTAGCCGCCGAAGTGACCGAATGCGGCGTTGCCGGCGAACAGCTCATCCATGGTCAGGCTTTTATTGATGCGCAAGCTGTCCAGCGCCGTGGCCTGGACCCAGGCATCCGGCGTCTGGCTGAAGCTGAAACCGAAGACCTGGGAAAGACCGCCGAGCAGGTCCATGCCATGGGACGACGGCCAGTGCGTCATTGGTTGGGGGAAGGTCACCAGCACCAGCGCAAAACCGAGCATGGCCGGATTGAACGGGTTCTTGCCGACGCCGCCATACAAGTGTTTACCAAACAGCAATGCCGCCGCCGCGGCACTGATAGTCAGCCACCACGTACAATAAGGCGGCAAGGCCAGCGCCAGCAGCGTCGCCGTGACCAGGGCGCTGCCGTCGCTCAACGTTGGCGTGAGGGCACGCTGGCGCAACTTCAGCACCGCAGCCTCTACTGCCAGCGCAGTCACCACCGTCAGAATCAGGTTGATCAGAACGCCCCAGCCATACAGCCAAAACAACATCAGCAGCCCCGGCACGGTGGCCAGCAACACCAGCTTCATGGCCTGCTGAAGGCGTTCGTCCACCGATTCAAGGGGCGACATAAGCCTCCACCAGGCGTTCCGCTTCCTGAAGTCGGGCACGAGCCTTGTCCATCTGCTCGGCGGGAGTGTCGGTGCGTCGTTCCAGTTTGCTGACGTCGGCACGGGCGTAGGCCAATTCGGTTTTCAGCTGTCGAAGCTGGCTGTCGATGGGGCGCTTTTCGACGCGCATCAGGTCAGGCAAAGGTTGATCACTCGCTGCTTCGGCCGTGTGCAGGTTGTGTTCGGCGTCCTTGAGGGCTTGCTCAAGTAGCTCGATTTGTTCAGCCGAGGCATCGCTGGTTTGTGCTTTTTTCAGTTCGGCGCGGCGCATGGCCAGCTGGATTTTCGCCCGTTTCAGCTCCGCGTCCTTCGCTGGCGCAACAGGTGCCGGGGCCGGCGGTGCGGCGCTTTCCAGTTGTGTCAGAGCCTGTTCGGCAGCTTCGAATTGCTGTTGCAGGACGATCAGTTGCGACTGCTGCTCGAAGGTCGGCGGATGCCCGAACGCCTTTAGCGATTTGTTCAATTGCGCCCGACTCATCGCCACGTCGATCTTGGCTTTTTTCAACGCCGCATCAGCCGTTGCCGCTTTCTGCGCGCGGACTCGCTCAAGCGCGGCTTGCACCGGATCGAGCGTTACTTCGCTGGGTTGTGCGACGCGTTGGGCCCGGGCCTGTCGCTCGGCGATTTTCTGTAGCTCCTCACGTTGCAGTCGGGCGTTGCGCTGTTCGAAGCGACGCCGCGCACGATTGCGCTTGGTGGCTCGGGCCTGTTGTTCTTCAAGACTGAACGCCAGGCCACCGACAATCGGCAGCACCGTGGCCAGCGGCAGTGGACGCATTTCGATGCAATCCACCGGGCACGGCGCCACGCACAGGTCGCAACCAGTGCATTCATCGACGATAACGGTGTGCATCAACTTCGCCGCGCCGACAATCGCATCCACCGGGCAGGCCTGTATGCACTTGGTGCAGCCGATGCATTCGGCCTCGCGGATGTAGGCAATCTGCGCCGGTGCCGAGCCGCGACTGATGTCCAGTTCCAGCACCGGCACTTTCAGCAGTTCGGCCAGGGCGGCGATGGTTTCGCTGCCGCCCGGCGGGCACTTGTTGATCGACTCGCCGCTGGCAATGCCTTCGGCGTAGGGCTTGCATCCGGGGTGACCGCACTTGCCGCATTGGGTCTGGGGCAAAAGGGCGTCGATGCGTTGAATCAGACTCATGTTTTGATCAGTCCACTGAATCCGAGAAAGGCCACTGCGATCAGTCCGGCGCCGATCAACTGGATCGGCAAGCCACGAAAGGGCAGGGGAACATCGTTATCGCGTGTGCGCTGGCACAAGTCGCTGAACAGGCTCAGCACCAGCCAGAAACCCAGTCCGGCACCGAGGCTCAGGACGCTGGCGTGAAGCAATCCCTTGTCGTCTTGGGCGTTGAGCAAGGTCAGCCCGAGCACGCCAGCGTTTCCCAGCAGCAGGGGCCAGAGGCCATCGAACGTAAGCTTTGGGAATATTCTGGATAGCAACTTCAGTAACGGCGCGATCAGCAAAACGCTCAGCGGCAGGAACACGAAAAGGCGCAGGGCCGTCAGTTGCAGCGGCACCAGCAGCCAATGGTAAGCCGAGTAGCTCAATACGCCGACGATCAGCATCAGGCAGGTCGTCGAAATACCCAGTGCGTGGACCTTGTCGCGCTCACTGCTCAACAGCGGATCGACGCCCAGCGACCAGTGCAACACGAGGTTGTTGATCAGGGCAGCGCTGATAAGCGTAAGAAGCAGTTCGGTCATGATCGTCCGTATCCACGCGGTGTTGCAGACTGCTGATAACTCCGTAGGAGCTGCCGCAGGCTGCGATCTTTTGATCTTGAAAACAAAGTCAAAAGATCGCAGCCTTCGGCAGCTCCTAGAAGGTGAAGCCAGGCCTGAGAGATATTATGGGCCAGACATGAAAATCCCACAGTCATGCCGGGCACGACTGTGGGATCGGTCTGGCAAGTCGAGCCTTACTTGATGCGCTGACCCGGCTTGGCGCCGCTGTCCGGGCTCAACAGGTAGATTTCTTCACCGCCAGGGCCGGCCGCCATCACCATGCCTTCGGATATCCCGAACTTCATTTTTCGCGGCTTGAGGTTGGCGATCATCATGGTCAGGCGACCTTCGAGCTTGGACGGGTCCGGGTAAGCGCTCTTGATCCCGGAAAGTACGTTGCGTTGTTCATCACCGATGTCCAGGGTCAGGCGCAACAGTTTGTCGGCGCCTTCCACGGCTTCGGCCTTGAGGATCAGTGCAACGCGCAGGTCCACCGCGGCAAACGCATCGAACTCGATTTCCGGCGACAGAGGTTCCTTGACCAGTTCACCGTTGCCGGCCGGTGCAGTTTCGCCGGTATCGGTTGCGCTGGCGGTCAGGTCTTCTTTCGAGGCGTCGGTCATGGCTTGCACTTTTACCGGGTCGATGCGAGTCATCAACGGTTTGAACTCGTTCAGCTGATGATTGCTGAGCAGGGTGGCGTGATCGTTCCAGGTTAACGGCGCGACGTTCAGGAACGCCTCGGCGTCGGCAGCCAGCAGCGGCAGAACCGGTTTGAGGAAGATCACCAGTTGGCGGAACAGGTTAATGCCCAAAGCGCAGATGGCCTGGACTTCGTCGTGCTTGCCTTCCTGTTTGTTCAGCGACCACGGTGCCTTGTCGGCGATCCAGGCGTTGGCGCGGTCGGCCAGGCCCATGATCTCGCGCATGGCGCGGGCGAAGTCGCGGGCTTCGTAGGCGTCGGCGATGCTTGGCGCAGCAGCCAGGAACGCGTCGGTCAGTTCCGGCGCGGCGTTACCCGCCACCAGCACTCCGGCGTTGCCTTTCTGGATGAACCCTGCGCAACGGCTGGCGATGTTGACGACTTTGCCCACCAGGTCGGAGTTGACCTTCTGCACGAAGTCTTCGAGGTTCAGGTCCAGGTCGTCGACGCCACGGCCCAGCTTGGCCGCGTAGTAGTAGCGCAGGTATTCCGGCGACAGATGGTCCAGGTAGGTCCGGGCCTTGACGAAGGTGCCGCGGGATTTGGACATTTTCTGACCGTTTACAGTCAGGTAGCCATGCACATTGATACCGGTCGGTTTACGGAAACCGGCGCCTTCGAGCATCGCTGGCCAGAACAATGCGTGGAAGTTGACGATGTCCTTGCCGATGAAGTGGTACAGCTCGGCCGTGGAATCCTTGGCCCAGAACGCGTCGAAGTCCAGGTCCGGACGACGGGCGCAAAGGTTCTTGAAGCTGGCCATGTAGCCGATCGGCGCGTCCAGCCACACGTAGAAGTACTTGCCCGGCTCGCCCGGAATCTCGAAACCGAAGTACGGTGCGTCGCGGGAGATGTCCCACTGTTGCAGACCGGCATCCAGCCATTCGGCGATTTTGTTGGCGACGGCATCTTGCAGGGTGCCGCTGCGGGTCCAGGCTTGCAGCATTTCCTGGAAGTCCGGCAGTTTGAAGAAGAAGTGCTGGGAATCCTTGAGTACCGGGGTGGCGCCGGAAATCGCCGACTTCGGATCCTTCAGGTCGGTCGGTGCATAGGTTGCACCGCATTTTTCGCAGTTGTCGCCGTACTGGTCTTCAGTGCCGCATTTCGGGCAGGTGCCCTTGATGAAGCGGTCGGCCAGGAACATTTTCTTTTCCGGGTCGAAGTACTGCGTGATCGAGCGCTGGGCAATGTGCCCGGCGTCACGCAGCTTCAGGTAGATCTGGCTCGACAGCTCACGGTTTTCTTCGGAGTGAGTGGAGTGGAAGTTGTCGAAGTCCACCAGGAACTCGGCAAAGTCGGCGCTGTGTTCAGCCTGGACGTTGGCGATCAGTTGTTCCGGGGTGATGCCTTCCTTTTCCGCGCGCAGCATGATGGCCGAGCCGTGAGCGTCGTCGGCGCAGACATAAATGCATTGATTGCCGCGGTGCTTCTGGAAGCGCACCCACATGTCGGTCTGGATATATTCCAGCATGTGGCCAAGATGGATCGAACCATTGGCATAGGGCAGGGCGCTGGTGACGAGGATCTTGCGTGGCTCGGACATGGGGCTCGGCTACTTGATGAAACGGAGGTCGGCCACTATAAAGCGCTGGCGTATATTTTTCACCCCTGTGGCGAGAGGCTCTGCTGCAGCGAGGATGCTTTTGTGGCGAGGGGGCTTGCCCCCGTTCGGCTGCGCAGCAGTCGTAAAACCGGTGAATGCGGTGTATCTGTCAGATTGCGTGCGCTGGTTCCTGGGGCTGCTTCGCTGCCCAACGGGGCAAGCCCCTCACCACAAGAAAGCTTTCCAGCCACAGTAATCTGTTCGCCACAAATGTATGTCCGGCGTAGGATACCCGCCTGATTTTCCAGTCTTGCTATCGGAGTTGCCCATGAGCGCCGTCAATCGCGCAGCGGTGGAAGCCGTCCTTCGCCAATACACCGACCCTTACCTGAACCAGGACCCGGTCAGCGCCGGGTGCGTGCGCAACATCGACATCCAGGGCGATCGCGTCAGCGTCCAGCTCGAGCTCGGTTACGCCGCCGGTCTGTTCAAAAGTGGCTGGGCGCAGTTGCTGCAAATGGCCATTGAAGGGCTGGACGGGGTGACGACCGCTCGCGTCGAGATCACCAGCGTGATCGCCGCGCACAAGGCCCAGGCACAGATCCCGGGCCTGGCCAACGTCAAGAACGTGGTCGCCGTGGCGTCCGGCAAGGGTGGCGTTGGAAAATCCACCACCGCCGCCAACCTGGCTTTGGCGCTGGCCCGTGAAGGCGCCAAGGTCGGGATTCTCGACGCAGACATCTACGGCCCGAGCCAGGGCATCATGTTCGGTATCCCCGAAGGCACCCGACCAAAGGTCAAGGATCAGAAGTGGTTCATTCCGATCGAGTCCCATGGCGTTGAAGTGATGTCCATGGCGTTCCTGACCGACGACAACACGCCGATGGTCTGGCGCGGTCCGATGGTTTCTGGCGCCTTGCTGCAACTGGTGACACAAACCGCGTGGGGCGATCTGGATTATCTGGTCATCGACATGCCGCCAGGCACCGGTGACATCCAACTGACCCTGGCGCAAAAAGTCCCGGTGGCCGGAGCTGTCATTGTCACCACCCCGCAAGACCTGGCACTGCTGGACGCGCGCAAAGGCGTGGAGATGTTCCGCAAGGTCAACATTCCGGTGCTGGGCGTAGTGGAAAACATGGCCGTGCACATCTGCTCCAACTGCGGGCATGCCGAGCATCTGTTCGGTGAGGGCGGCGGTGTGAAACTGGCCAACCAGTACGGCGTCGAAGTGCTGGCCTCGTTGCCGCTGGCGATGACCATCCGCGAACAGGCCGACGGCGGCAAGCCAACGGTGATCGCCGAGCCGGACAGTCCGATTGCGATGGTGTACCAGGAACTGGCCCGCCATGTCGGCGCGCGGATTGTATTGCAGGAAGCGGCAACACCGGCGATGCCGAACATCACCGTCAGCGACGATTGATCTCTTCAGCTAACGCTTAACCCTGTGGGAGCGAGCTTGCTCGCGATGAGGCCATAATATTCACCATTGATGGTGGCTGTTATACCGCTATCGCGAGCAAGCTCGCTCCCACATTGGTTTTAGGTAGGACTTAAATCCGCAACCCGCCATCCATCTCCAGAATCCGACCGGTGTAGTAGTCGTTTTCGAAAATGTACGCCGCCGAATGGGCGATTTCTTCAGGCTTGCCCATGCGTTTGAGCGGAATCCCGGCAGTCATCTTCTCCAGAGCCTCAGGCTTCATGCCCAACGTCATCTCGGTTTCAATGAAGCCCGGCGCAATGCCCGCCACGCGAATGCCGTAGCGCGCCAGTTCCTTGGCCCAGGTCACTGTGGCTGCGGCCACGCCAGCCTTGGCAGCGGAGTAGTTGGTCTGGCCAACGTTGCCAGCACGGGAAATCGACGAGATATTGATGATCGCGCCGCTGTTTTTCAGCTCGACCATTTTGGCCGCGACTTCACGGGTGCACAGGAACACGCCGGTCAGGTTGACGTCGATCACGGCCTGCCATTGGGCCAGGCTCATCTTGGTCATTTCGCCGTCCTTGACCTTCAGCAACAGGCCATCGCGCAAGATCCCGGCGTTGTTGATCAGGCCATGGATCGCACCGAAGTCTTCGGCCACCTGAGCGACCATGTGCGTCACTTGCTCTTCATTGGCGACGTTGCACAGGTAGGCGCGGGCCTCGACGCCCTTGGCTTTACAAGCGGCAACGGTGTCGTCGAGCTTTTCCTGGTTCAGATCGACCAGCGCCAGCTTCGCGCCCTTGCCGGCTAAATACTCGGCCATCGAACGGCCTAAACCCTGGCAACCGCCAGTGATAATGATTACTTTGTCAGTGAGTTGCATTCGCATGCCCCAATTGCAGGTCAGAGAGTGGTTCCTTCTAGAGGGCCTCTCGATCTGCACCTGATGTGGCCTGGTTGCACATGAGAACTGCCCCGATGGCGTACTGGAACTTATCCCCAGGCGCCTGTCCGTTTTTTCGACGGATTCTATATAAGGAGTCATAAATTGAGCGTTGAAGCGGCGAAGAATGCCCGAGAATTGCTTCTCAAGGAATACCGCGGAGTGCTTTCGACACACTCCAAGGCCATGCCCGGTTTCCCGTTTGGCTCGGTGGTCCCGTACTGCCTGGACGAGCAGGGCCGGCCGCTGATCCTGATCAGCCGCATCGCCCAGCACACTCACAACCTGCAAAAAGATCCGAAATGCTCACTGTTCGTCGGCGAGCGCGGGGCTGAAGATGCTCAAGCCGTTGGTCGCCTGACGTACCTTGCCGAAGCAGAAAAACTCGAGGACGAGGCGGCCATCGAAGCGGCAGCCGAGCGGTACTACCGCTATTTCCCGGATTCGCAGAGTTACCACAAGGCCCACGATTTCGATTTCTGGGTGCTTAAACCGGTGCGTCACCGCTACATCGGCGGTTTCGGCGCGATTCATTGGGTCGATCAGTTGACCTTGGCCAACCCGTTCGCCGGCAAGGCTGAAGTGAGCATGGTCGAGCACATGAATGCCGACCACACCAAAGCCATCGCACACTATGTCGAACTCGCCGGTTTGCCGACGACAACCCCGGCGCAACTGGCCGGCATCGACACCGAAGGCATGCACCTGCGCATCGGTCAGGGGCTCTACTGGCTACCGTTTCAAGCGCCTTGTAATACGCCGACACAAGTGCGCGAAGCCTTGGTTTTCCTGGCTCACGCCGAGCATTGGCCAAAAAATGAAGTGGCCGACGCTTGAATTCACGAATCGGCGACGTCATCTAGGGAACACTGGCAAGGCATTCTTGCGTTGAGGAACCATTTGATGCGCCCTTTTTTATTGCTCTTTGTACTGTTTCCGGTGTTGGAGCTGTTCGTATTCGTCAAGGTCAGCGGTGCGATCGGGTTTTTCCCGGCTCTGCTGCTGGTCATTCTCGGCTCGATGCTCGGCGTGTTCGTGCTGCGTATCGCCGGTCTGGCTACTGCACTGCGTGCCCGTGAAAGCCTGAACCGCGGCGAACTGCCGGCCCAGACCATGCT
This sequence comes from Pseudomonas sp. 10S4, assembly GCF_034344865.1. NCBI lineage: Bacteria > Pseudomonadati > Pseudomonadota > Gammaproteobacteria > Pseudomonadales > Pseudomonadaceae > Pseudomonas > Pseudomonas sp. 10S4. Next base: position 335,693 of record NZ_CP133774.1, on the reverse strand, counting down.
TGAAGGCTTGATGCTGGCCCTGGCTGGCGGCTTGTTGATCCTGCCGGGTTTCGTCACTGACGTACTGGGCCTGATCATGTTGCTGCCGCTGTCTCGCCGTTTGGTGGCGAACAAGATGCGTCAGCGCGCCGAAGAACAGGCGATCCGTCAGCGTGCATTCGCCGATGACCTGCAACCGCGGGGCGGTCCTGCTCCGCGTCAACCGCTGGGCCGTGAGCCCAACGTGATCGAAGGCGAGTTCGAACACCGCGATCCCAAGTAAAGCGTTTGAGCCACACGGCACCTTCGGGTGCCGTGTTCATTTGCGGGCAACAACGTGAAAAAATTGCTGGCTCGCCCTTGTAATAAGCTTATGCGCCCTTATGTAACGGTCACCGCAAGGTTTCTGGCGATCAAGCCAGACAGACTTCCGCGGTTCGCTCGACGAACCGCACCCGGCACCGCCGGATTTGTTAAACCCGCCGGGAATACACCGGCCGATGAAAACCACAATTAGGAGAGATCGACAATGAAGCTTCGTCCTCTGCATGACCGCGTCGTTATCCGTCGCAGCGAAGAAGAAAAGAAAACCGCTGGCGGTATCGTCCTGCCAGGTTCGGCTGCTGAAAAAGCCAACAGCGGCGAGATCCTCGCTGTCGGTACCGGCCGTGTGCTGGAAAACGGTGAAGTGCGTGCACTGGCCGTAAAAGTGGGTGACAAGGTTGTGTTCGGCCCGTACTCCGGCAGCAACACTGTGAAAGTTGACGGCGAAGATCTGCTGGTAATGGCTGAGAACGAGATTCTCGCTGTTATCGAAGGCTGATTTCCCGTTCATTTTCCCGCTACTACAAAGTATTTAAGGAATATCGATCATGGCTGCTAAAGAAGTTAAATTCGGCGACTCCGCCCGCAAGAAAATGCTCGCCGGTGTAAACGTCCTGGCTGACGCAGTAAAAGCGACCCTGGGCCCTAAAGGCCGTAACGTGATCATCGAGAAGAGCTTCGGCGCTCCGACCATCACCAAGGACGGCGTTTCCGTAGCCAAAGAAATCGAACTGAAAGACCGTTTCGAAAACATGGGCGCGCAGCTGGTTAAAGACGTTGCTTCCCGTGCCAACGATGACGCAGGCGACGGCACCACCACCGCTACCGTTCTGGCTCAATCGATCGTCAACGAAGGCCTGAAAGCCGTCGCTGCCGGCATGAACCCGATGGACCTGAAACGCGGCATCGACAAAGCGACCATCGCTATTGTCAAAGAGCTGAAAGCCCTGTCCAAGCCTTGCGCTGACACCAAGGCAATCGCTCAGGTCGGCACCATCTCGGCCAACTCCGACAACTCCATCGGCGACATCATTGCCGAAGCCATGGAAAAAGTCGGTAAAGAAGGCGTGATCACCGTTGAAGAAGGCTCGGGCCTGGAAAACGAACTGTCAGTTGTTGAAGGCATGCAGTTCGACCGTGGCTACCTGTCCCCGTACTTCGTCAACAAGCCAGAGACCATGACCGCCGAGCTCGACGGTCCGCTGATCCTGCTGGTCGACAAAAAAATCTCCAACATCCGCGAAATGTTGCCAGTACTGGAAGCCGTTGCAAAAGCCGGCCGTCCACTGCTGATCGTGGCTGAAGACGTTGAAGGCGAAGCCTTGGCGACTCTGGTTGTGAACAAGATCCGCGGCATCTTCAAGTCGGTCAGCCGTCAAGGCTCCCGGCTTCGGCGACCGTCGCAAGGCCCATGCTGCAGGACATCGCCGTCCTGACCGGCGGTACCGTTATCTCCGAAGAGATCGGTCTGAGCCTGGAAAGCACTACCCTGGAACACCTGGGTAATGCCAAGCGCGTGATCCTGTCCAAAGAAAACACCACCGTGATCGACGGCGCCGGCGTTGAAGCTGATATCCAGGCTCGCGTTCTGCAAATCCGTCAGCAAGTGGCTGACACTTCGTCCGACTACGACCGTGAAAAACTGCAAGAGCGTCTGGCCAAGCTGTCCGGCGGCGTTGCAGTGATCAAGGTTGGCGCTGGTTCCGAAGTTGAAATGAAAGAGAAGAAAGCCCGCGTTGAAGACGCCCTGCACGCTACTCGTGCAGCCGTTGAAGAAGGCGTGGTACCTGGCGGTGGCGTGGCACTGGTTCGCGCTCTGCAGGCTATCTCCGAACTGAAAGGCGACAACGCCGATCAAGACGTTGGTATCCAGTTGCTGCGTCGCGCTGTTGAAGCGCCACTGCGTCAGATCGTTGCCAACTCCGGCGACGAGCCAAGCGTAGTAGTCGACAAGGTCAAGCAGGGTTCGGGTAACTACGGTTACAACGCTGCTACCGGCGAATACGGCGACATGATCGAAATGGGCATCCTTGACCCGGCTAAAGTGACTCGTTCGGCTCTTCAGGCAGCGGCTTCCATCGCCAGCCTGATGATCACCACCGAAGCCATGATCGCTGAGATCAAAGATGAAGGCTCGGCTGGCGGCGGTATGCCAGACATGGGCGGTATGGGTGGCATGGGCGGCATGATGTAAGCCAGCCTTACCCCTATAAAAAAACCCCGCCTGCGAAAGCAGGCGGGGTTTTTTATTGCCCTCAATTTACGCTGATCTTGAAACTGCACTGGACCCTGTGGGAGCGGGCTTGCTCGCGAAAGCGGTGTGTCGGGCAACATTGATGTTGACTGACACTCCCTCTTCGCGAGCAAGCCCGCTCTCACATTTGGATCTGTGTTTCAGGCGCGGGCAGGTTTTGCCTTGTCAGCCCGATCAACCTTGCCCGCCGGTCGATACAACACGTAGTAATACGACCCCAGGCAAATCAGCCAACAGAACACCGCCGTCCACACGTTGTGGGAGAAGAAGTGCGCGCCCTGCATCATCCGGCCGATGGAAAACACCGAGCCGAGGGCAAAAGCGAAGACAAACGCGATGCGGGCCAGGCGCGGACGCCGGTCGCGCAACACGAAGAACAGTGCAAACAGCGTGAAACCGGTGGCCGCGTGACCGCCTGGCCAGCAACGGCCGGGTTTATCGGTGTGCGGGCGCGGGCTGAGCAGCTCGCTGTAGGTTTCATGACCGCCGAACTGTTCCAGGCTCCAGGGGCATTGCACCGACGTCACCACTTTGACCGGCGTGACAAAGGAAGTGGCCAGCGCGAGAGACAACACCAGGCAGCCCAATTCCCGTTTGAACGGCTTGAGTTTTTCAACAAAAAACGAGCAGATAAACGCGATCACGGCAAACACCGAGAACGCAATGACCACGTCCTTGGCCTTGTTGTGCAGGATGTTTTCGAGGAAGTAACTGTGCCGGCCAATGAAGTCACCGGCCACCGGGTCATAAAAGAGGTTGGCCAGGTTCATGTCCAGCGATGTCAGTTCGAGTAGCACCAGAATGATTGCGGCAATGACGGGAACCCCAAGGCACACCCAGAAGTTGAGTGGCCGGGAGACGGGGCGAGCAGCGGTTGATGACATGGTGGATCCTGAACATGAGAAAAAGCCCCGGGGCATCAGCCCGGGGCTATTCGATTAACGTTCGCTGACTTGGTGGTCGCCCTCCTTGGGCGCTTTCCAGCCAAGTAGCTGTTGCTTGAAGCCATAACTGGCGGTTTGGTAATAGGTGATGGCGCGAGTGATCAACGGGTCGCTGGCTTCGGCCTTCGATTCGCGGCTCTCGGTCAGCGCGTCGTCGTGACGGCGCAGCCCTTGGCGCGGACTCAGGATCGCCAGATCCTTGCCGTCGAACAACCCCAGGTGCTGATAGTTACCGACCACTACCCGCGGTGGCAGCGGGTTGTCCTGCAACAGGTTGCGGCCGAAGAACGTCGATTGGTAGTCCATGTTCAGCAAGCCCAGCAGGGTCGGCGCCAGATCGATCTGGCTGGCCAACTGCGCGGTTTCCCGGGCGTCGATCAGCTTCGGTGCGTAGATGAACAACGGAATCTGATAGTTGCTGATCGGCAAGTCTTCCTTGCCGGCGCTGCCTGCGGTGTGGTCGGCGACGAACACGAAAATCGTATTGTCGAACCACGGCTTTTTACGCGCCTGCTCAAGGAACTGGCCGATGGCGTAGTCGGTGTACTTCACCGCACCGTCGCGACCGTTGCCGGACTTGATGTCGATCCGGTTTTCCGGATAGGTGTAAGGACGATGGTTGGAGGTGGTCATCAGTTGCAGCAGAAACGGCTGCTGTTTGGCATAGTCGGCGTCGGCCAGTTTCAGGGTCTGGTTGTACAGGTCTTCGTCAGCCATGCCCCAGGCGTTCTTGAAGTGAATCTCTGATTCATCGACGCTGCTTTGATCGACAACTCGATAACCATTGCCGCTGAAGAACGCGTTCATATTGTCAAAGTAGCCGCGCCCGCCATAGACGAACACGCTGTCGTAACCCACTGCATTGAGCTGTTGGCCAAGGCTGGCGAAACCGCTTTCACGGCCCACGCGTTTGACGATCGAGCGGCCCGGCGTCGGCGGGATAGCCAGGGTGATGGCTTCCAGGCCGCGGTCGGTACGGGTGCCGGTGGCGTAGAAGTTGTTGAAGTACAGGCTCTGTTTACGCAAGGCATCCAGGTTTGGTGTCAGGTTGCGCTCGTCGCCATTGCTGCCCATGTACTTGGCGCTGAAGCTCTCGATGGTCACCAACACGATGTTGGGCTTGCGCGGGGTGCCCGGGTTGTCGATGTTGCGGCGGATGTCTTGCGGGTCCTGGCCGACGAACTGTGCGTTCGGCTCGCTCAGTTCGGCGCGAATCTGCTTGGCCACGACGTCGGGTGGCAGGCTTTTATAGAACTGCGGGTAATCCAGTTCGTTGTTCCGGAACGCGGCGAAGAACTGATACGGGCCATTGCTCGCCAGTTCGTTCTGATAGGCATTGCCACCCTGGGCACGCGGGGCGTCCTGGCTGAGCAGTTGCATACTCAGGCCTGCCACGATCAACAGGGCCAAGGCATTGAACAGGCGCCGGCGCAGCGGCGGCAGCGGCGCGTCCAGTGCGGCATTGAAAGCCTTGCGCAACACGAAGCTCAGGACCAGGGCCAGCACGGCGAGCATGCTCAGCAGCGTACCAATCGGGTACGACTCCAGCAGGTTGTTCAAGACTTCGTCGGAATACACCAGGTAATCGACGGCGATGAAATTGAAGCGCACACCAAACTCGTCCCAGAACAACCATTCGGCGACGGAGGTGAACAGCATGGCAAACAGACTGACAGTCAGCAGCCCTTGCAGAAACCAGCGATGGCCACGGCGGCGCCACAAGGCGGGCGGGCAGAGCAGCAGGTAGAGGCCCATTGGTAAGGCCGCATAGGCAATGAAGCCGAGGTCGTAAAGAAACCCGATACCGAAAACCGAGAGAAAACCGCTACCGGCCTCATCCAGATGAGTGAGCAACAGAACCGTGCGGGTCAGAAAGAAAATAACCAGCCATGCGCCGGTGACGAGCAACAGAAAGCGCATTGGCGCCGTCTTGAAAAAATCCATTGTTTTTATTCCTTTAATATCAGCCGCGGGAGTCTAACCGACGTACTGTATTGAGGGTGTGAATCGATAGTGAAAAACTTGTAAAGCCCGCCCGCTAGTTGAGCCAATCGATCCCACTGATACCCGGCCCTAGCCCTGAGTCACTTCAGGCCTTAAGCTGCGCGGGCCATGACGGCTGTTACTGTGTACGGAGGAATGCCCCATGCGAATTCTATTGGTTGAAGACAACCGCGATATCCTGGCCAATCTGGCTGATTACCTGGGGCTCAAGGGCTACACCGTGGATTGCGCGCAGGACGGCTTGTCGGGGCTGCACCTGGCGGCCACCGAGCATTACGACTTGATCGTGCTCGACATCATGCTTCCCGACATCGACGGCTACACCTTGTGCAAGCGTCTGCGAGAAGACGCCCGCCGCGACACGCCGTGATCATGCTCACCGCCCGGGATCAACTGGATGACCGCCTGCAAGGCTTCAAGTCCGGTGCCGACGACTACCTTATCAAGCCGTTCGCTTTGTCCGAACTGGCCGCGCGCATCGAAGCGGTCATGCGTCGTACCCAGGGCGGTGGTCGCCGTTCGCTGCAGGTCGGCGACCTGAGCTACGACCTCGATACCCTGGAAGTGACCCGTGAAGGCCGCCTGCTGAAGCTCAACCCGGTCGGCCTCAAATTGCTCGCGGTGCTGATGCAGAAAAGCCCTCACGTATTGCGTCGCGAAATCCTCGAAGAAGCCCTGTGGGGCGATGATTGCCCAGACAGCGACAGCCTGCGCAGCCACGTTCACCAACTGCGCCAGGTGATCGACAAGCCTTTTGCCAAGCCACTGCTGCAAACCGTGCACGGTGTGGGGTATCGCTTGGCCGAGGGCCGAGATGGAGTTTAAGCAGAGCCTTGCTCAACGGATCATCATTGCCTTTGCGCTGATGAGTGCATTGGTGGCCGGGGCCTTCGCCATGGGCATCGTGGCGACCGTGCACCTGGTGGAAGAGAAGCTGATTTCGGCAGGGCTGGGTGGCGATTTGCAGCGCCTATTGCTGATGGACAGTGTCTCGGACTGGAGTCACCGCCCGGAGCCTGACCAACTGTTCTATTTCAGTGGTGGCAAAGGCGACTTCGAGTTACCCAAAGATCTGCGTCACCTGGACTCCGGTTTTCACGAAGTCTTTCGCGAACACCTGTCGTATCACGCGATGGTCGAGATCGTCGACGGTCGGCGTTACGTGCTGTTGCAGGACCAGAGTGATTTCGAAGAACGTGAGCGAGTGCTGTTTGCCGTGGTGCTGGTGGGCTTCGTGCTGAGCCTGGCGCTGGCGGTATTTCTCGGCTGGATCCTGGCGCGCAAAGTCATGGCGCCTGTGGTGCGGCTGGCCCGTCAGGTGCGCCACCGCGATCAGTTGCTGGGTTTGGCGCCACCACTGGCGCCGGACTACGCCGCCGATGAAGTGGGTGAACTGGCGGTGGCCTTCGACGCCACGTTGGGTCGCCTGCGCCAGGCCTTGACCCGTGAACGCTTGTTCACCAGTGACGTGAGCCATGAATTGCGCACGCCACTGATGGTACTGGCCAGTTCCTGTGAACTGCTACTGGAGAACCCCGGCATCGACCAGCGCGGGCGCGCCCAGGTCGAGCGAATCGCCCGGGCCTGTGAGGAAATGCGCGAACTGGTGCAGACCTTCCTGATGCTCGCTCGCGCCCAGCGTGAAGACGCCAGCATGTCGCCACAGCAAACCGTCAGTCAGGTCGCCGAAGGGCTGCTGGGTCTTTGGCGAGAACCGATCGAGTCCAAGGGCCTGATACTGAATTTCGAACCGGGCAATCCGCCTGGTACCGGCTACAACGCCACCCTGTTGCATGCGGTGATGGGTAACCTGTTGCGCAATGCGCTGCACTACACCGAGCGCGGGTTCATTCGTCTAACCCTCACGGCCCGCGGGTTTCGGGTCGAGGACAGTGGCGTCGGGATTCCGGAAGAGAAGCGCGAGGCAATGTTTGAGCCCTTCGTGCGGGGCAGCGAAAAACGCGGCGAAGGCCTGGGCCTGGGTCTGTCGCTGGTGCAGCGGATTTGTGAAAATCAGGGTTGGACCGTTAGCCTGACCACCATGGAGCCTAATGGTTGTCGCTTTGAGGTCGAGTTGAGTCAGCCCTGAGCATAACAGGCCCAACAATGCTGGCCCCGCGCTACCGTTTTACACCCTGTAAAACCCTGAAATACTTCGCCCTTTTACACAACGAAGTTTTCACAAAGTCATGACCTGAAGCTGACACGACGCTACCTAATGTGGTTGTCATCAGCAGCTCAGGAGACTTTGATAATGGCCGGCCCGATCAAACTGGATTTTTCCGAAAAGTACGACGATCAGCATGCGCAGAAATACTTGCGCAAGCATAAGGAAGGCCTCGGTCGCCGATTGTCCCACTGGCGTGACGAGCAATTGGCCCGCAAGGCGCTGACCCTGGCCGGTGAACCTGGGCTGGTCCTCGATTTACCGTCCGGTGCCGGGCGTTTCTGGCCGTTGCTGGCAGAAAAACACAACCGCGTGATCATCGGGGCTGACAACTCCGAATCAATGTTGAAAATTGCGACCCAGTCGCAACCAGCCGAAGTGGTAAAGCGGGTACAACCCTTGCACACTTCAGCCTTCGACATTGCCTTGCCCGATAACGCCGTAGACAGCATTTTCTGCATGCGTTTGCTCCATCACATCGGGGAAGCCGAGCATCGACTGGCCATTTTGCGCGAGTTCGAGCGTGTCACCCGTGACAGCGTGATCATTTCGCTGTGGGTAGACGGCAACTTCAAGGCCTGGAAACGCAAGCGCGCCGAGAAAGCGCGCGGGCAGGAAGGTTACCAAAACCGGTTTGTGCTACCGGCCGCCACGGTAGAAAAGGAATTCGAACAAGCGGGTTTCCGCATTCAGGAACAACTGGACTTTTTACCGCTCTATGCCATGTGGCGGGTTTACGTATTACGCAAGAGGTAACAGGATGGCAGTTCAATGTGCAGCAGAAACGGAAGTCGCTCCCCAGGACCGCTTCGACTATTTCTGGAATCAGCGCGGTGAGTGGGTAGAAGAACCCAACGTCCGTCGCGGTGGGGAAAGTGGTGTGCAGCGCGTCATGGGCAGTAGCGGACAGCTGCTGTATGTAAAGCGTCAGACCGGGCATATCTATCGCAGTTGGTTGCACCCCTTCGGTCGACCAACGGTATTGCGCGAGCGTGATGCGTTGATCGGTCTGTCTTCGCTGGGTGTGCGGGTACCGGAAATGGTGTTCTGCGGCGCCCAGCGTGACCCGGTGCACAAATGGCGTGCCTTGCTGGTCACCAAGTCCTTGGACGGCTTCGAGGAAATCGAACACTGGTACGCCGGTGGCGGTCGCGAGCGGCATGGCGAGGCGGTGCACGAGCGTGTCCTCAAGGAGCTGGCCGAGAACCTGGCCCGCATGCACAAGGGGCGCTGGCAGCACAGTTGCATCTACATCAAGCACGTATTTGTGCGGGTGACCGGCGAAGGTGACGCGGCGACCGTTGAAGTGGCCTTGATCGATCTTGAGAAGTGCCGGCAGCGCTTGACCGCCCAGCGCGCCGCCGCCCATGACCTGAAGCAATTGCGTCGCCACTCGTCGTTCAGTGATACAGACTGGAAGAATCTGGTCTACTTTTATGACAAGGCGTTTGGCAGCTCTATCAAAGGTTTATAGCGATGAAACTCGAAATTGCACGAGGTTTGTTCCTGGTTGGAGCCTTGGCAGTTGCTTCATTGGCGGTGGCGGCCTGGGAGCAGCCCCGCACGCAAGTCCTCAGCGCAATGAGCGAAGGCGCTCATTGCCCGTTGCCACGGGTTGTGAAAGCAGCCGTGGCATCCCAACCTGACCATGATTTGTTGCTGTTCATGTTCGGGATGTCCCAGGGATTGAGGCCGCAGAGTTGAATACACTAAAGCCCAAATAAAAGGCCTCGCAGATGCGAGGCCTTTTTTTGACATCAAAAGATCGCCATCAGGTGAAGGTGGTTATCCCAGAGCCCCGCCGGCAGTTCCAGCGGTTGCGCGACCAGATCGGTCTGGCGACAATCGTAGAACCGGCAGCGGCCCTGACCCGACGTCACGACAAACCCATCGGCCACCGCACCGACCCCGGCGCAATCCGGCAGTGGCGCATCCAGGCGCACTTCGCCGCTGTCCAGGTCCCAGATAAAAAACCTGTTGCCCCGGGGCGCGGTCAGCGCGACCAGCCGCAACTCGCTGTGCACCGCGACGCTGGCGGTGTAATGCCCCATGGCCTGCAACTGATGCTCCGGCACCGGGAACGCCACGAACGGCTGGCCCGGACGCTTGATCGCCAACAGCTCCGACGACTCGTGGGACGGCCCCATGAATTGCTGGCCGGCGACGATGGTGCCGTCGCTGGCAATCCCCAAGTGGCGCACGCTGTTCATCTGTTGGGCGAGGGTTTCCTTGCTCAACAACCTACCATCGCGTTGCATCAGTACCAGGCTCGGTTCCATGGCGTTGAGGTTCATCTCGACCCGGCTTTCGGCCTCGGTACGAATCCCGCCGTTGGCCACCACCAGGGTTTCGCCGTCGGGCATCCACGACACCTGATGCGGGCCGACACCGTGGGTGGGGATTTCGCCGCTGTGGATAAGTCGCTCACCTTCGAACTTATACACACCCAGCAAACCGCGACCCGGATCGCGGGTGTCGTTCTCGGTGGCGTACAGCCACTCGCCATCCTTGTGAATCACCGCGTGCCCGTAGAAATGCCGGTTCGGCTGCGAGGTCACGGTTTGCAGCAGCGTGCCGTCGCGCAGGTCAACCAGATAACTCTCGGTGCCCGGACGACGAGCGACAAACAGCGCCACCGGCAGCGTCGGGTGATTGATGATGTCGTGGCAGCGCTGGCCGACCTGGGTGGCGAACACCCGGGTGCCGTCCAGCCGATAACCGACGGCGTAATGCTTGCCGTCGGTATCGTCCCGTGCCGACAGCAGCAGCGGGCTCTTGTCCTTTTGCTTGAACAGCGTCCAGCCGCCCAGTGTCACTGCTCCCAGCAGCAAACTACCTAAAGTCAGAGCCTGACGTCGCAGCATGGCACTCGCCCTCATCAGTCACCGTCGTTGGCGTTGAAGCCCAGTTGAATGCCCAGCGCCTTGGCCAGTTCGCCTTCGTGCAGGCGATGGACGACGTTGAGGCTGTCGTAGAGATCGTTGAGTTGTTGGCGACCGGCATCGTCGTTGAGCATTTCGGTCAGCGAGCGCTGGTTGCTGGCGAACAGTTTGAGCGAGGCGGCATAGGCAGCGTCGATCTTGTCGGCCAACGGTTTCTGCTCGCTCGGCAACAGGCCGCGCAGGCCTTTGTTGTCGACGCCTACCCAGACGGTTTTCGCCGCCGCGAGGCTGGCTTCCAGCCCTTGCAGCGACGACTGGCTGCGCCAGGCATCGGCCTGGAATGGCTGCGGAATGCCTTTGGTCTGACGACCCATCGGCGTGCCGAGTTTTTCTTCAGGGTGTCCAGCGCCGTGACCTGCACGCGCAGCAGATCGGCGATCGCTTCGTGGGAGTCGGCGTAGCGCTGGTTCGGGAACTTGCTCATTTGCGCGAGCATGCCGTCGGTGGTGTTCCAGCGCGACAGGATCTCTTCGGCCAGTTGCTTCTGACGTTCGCCGATGGCGGTCAGCAGCGGGCAGTACTTGGCTTTCTGGGTGGCGTCGGCCATGTCGATTTTGCTGTCGAACAGGATGTATTCGTAGGCCGACAGGCCCTGGACCACCACGCTCGATTTAGCCAACGCAGCGGCATCGATCTGCGGCTGGGCGGTGACCAATTGCTCGACCTGACGGCCGACCAGGTTTTTCTTGTCCGGCCAGAATTGCACCTGCCACGAACGGTTGCCCTCGGCCAGCGGCCCGATCAACAACGGTTGCAGCTCGGCCCAGGCTTTTTGTGCATGCAGGAAATCGGCACGGGCGGTGTCGAGGTTTTCCTTGCCTTCGCAGAAGGCCAGGGCGCTGACGGCCAGTTGGCGGTCGGCTTCAACCCAGCGGCTGTAGGTCGGCAGGATCACTTGCTTGGCGATGGCCGCCGACGTAACCGCTTGCGGGTCCTGCGGCGAACAGGCGCCCAAGGCGAGCGCTGCAAGGCTGGTGAACAACAATTTGGGACGGAACATGTCGGGCTCCCGATTCTTTTATAAGGTGTTTAAAGAGAATTCAAAAACGCCAGCAACGCAGCGCGCTGCTCGGCATTGAAAGACAAAACCTGTTGCTGCGCCGCGCTCGCTTCGCCGCCATGCCAGAGCACGGCCTCGAGCAGGTTGCGGGCGCGGCCGTCATGCAAGAACTGGGTGTGGCCACTGACCGCTTGCGTCAGGCCAATGCCCCACAACGGCGGGGTGCGCCAGTCGCGGCCACTGGCCTTGAATTCGGTGCGGTGGTCGGCCAGGCCGTCGCCCATGTCATGCAGCAGCAGATCGCTGTAGGGGCGAATCACTTGATTGGCCAGTTCAGGCTCTGCGGCATTGGCGGCAGTGGTGTATTTCGGGGTGTGACAGGACTGGCAGCCGGCCTGGAAAAACAGATTTTTGCCGGCCAGCACTTGCGGCGCGCTGACATCGCGGCGGGCCGGGACGGCGAGGTTTCGGCTGTAGAACAGCACCAGTCGCAGAATGTTGTCGCTGACTTCCGGCTCGCTATCCGGGCCACCGCCGTTGGGCGCTTGCTTGCAGGCGGTTTGTGCGTCGGTGCAGTCATCGAACGGGCGCAGGCTGGTGGTCAGGCCCATATCACCCGAGAAGGCGTGAACATTTTGTTGATTGAGGTTCGGTTGCCCGGCCTTCCAGCCAAATCGGCCGAGGACGGTTTTGTGTAGGGCGTCATCCCACACCTGGTTCGGGCGCCCGGCGATGCCGTTGTTGTCTTTTGCCTGAGCGGCGGCGTTGGCCAGGATGGCTTCTTCGGGAATCGCTTCGAGCAAACCCAAGCCAATCATTGGCGGTGCCACGCGTGCCGAGAATCGGGTGTCGGGGTGCATCGGGCCGTAGCCCAGTTGCGTGATGTTCAGGCTCGGTTTGCGCAACTCGATTTCGGTGCCGTCCTTGAAGCGCACGGGTACGGGCGTGTAATCGACACGTACCTTGCCTTCCGGTGCGACGCCGGGCACGGACATGTCCTGGAGCTGGCCGCCGTAGACGGGCTCCGGGACCACGCCCAGTTGCTCGATGACCTTGGCGTAGGCCGGTGCATCGGGAATCGACAGGCGCACCAGCATCGACACTGCATTCGGCGAATCAGGTGTCGGCGGATGGCCGCGACCGTCCTTGATGTGGCAACCCTGGCAGGCATTGGTGTTGAACAACGGTCCGAGGCCATCCCGGGCGGTGGTGGTCGACGGAGCGATCACCCAGGGGCTGCGGAAAAAACTGTTGCCGACGCTGAAATCCACGCGCCGTGACGGCGGCAGATTGGCGGAGGGCAGGGAAAATGAATTCTGATCGGTCTTGCGCACCGTTGCACTCCCACCGGACCGGGCTTCACCGGGCTCGGCCTTGGTAAAACGCGGGGCGTCATCGCAGGCACTCAGGCCCAGGGCCATGAACAAGGTGCACAAGCGAAGAAACAACGACGGCATCAGACTTCCTGAAAGACGAGCAAAACGAGGGCGCAAAGTCTAACAGGGCAGGGGGATTGAATAAGAGGAATTATCGTTTGGTTGATCTGAGGCAGGTTTTCACCGAAGACCGCAGTCACCTGTAGGAGCGAAGCTTGCTCGCGAAAGCGCTAGTCGTTTCAACACAAATATCGCTGACCTTTCCCAGGCCGGCCTATTCTCAATAAAGGGGTGTGTGCTGGCGGGAGATCAATCGTGAATGGTTTTCTGGTGATTTTCTTTACCCAACAGAATCGTCGTCACCACGGCAAGATGCTGGGCGAGTGGGTGGTCGATCTGGCCAAGGAGCTGGGGTTGCGCGGTGCGACGCTGACCACCGGCATCGAAGGCTTTGGGCATACCGGTCGGTTGCACTCCTCGCATCTGTTCGAATTGGCTGATCAGCCCATGGAAATTCGCCTGGCGATTACCGAGGAGGAGTCGGTTCGCCTGTTCCTGCGCCTGGAAGCTGAAGACATTTCCCTGTTCTACATAAAGGCGCCGATCGAGTTCGGCACGGTGGGCCAAAAAGCCAGTCAGCCCTGAAATGAAAAAGGCGACCCGAAGGTCGCCTTTTATTCAGCCAACGTTGATCAGAACTCGTGATCAGCGTTGTCCGGGTTCAGGTCGCTGATGCCCAGTTTGCCAGCGGCTTGTTCGATCGAACCGGTCTGCTTGACCAGCGACGCTATGGCGTCACGTACGATCTGGTTGCCTGCGGTGTTGCCGGCAGCGATCAACTGGTCGTAGTGCTCACCCTTGTTGGCGTGATCGACCATGACCTGGATCTTGGCTTCGGTGGCAGCCAGGTCGGCTTTCAGTGCGTTGTCGGCAGCCGGGTCGGCCTTGGCCACCAGAGACGACAGGCTGGCGCCGGTCATTTTGGTGCCGTCGACGCGGGTGTATTCGCCCAGGTACACGTTACGAATGCCTTTGGCATCGTAGAAGTGCGAGTTGTGGGTGTTGTCGCTGAAGCAGTCCTGTTCGTCTTCCGGGGAGTTGGCTTCCAGGGAAACCTTCATGCGCTCGCCCGCCAGTTCGCCCAGGGACAGGCTACCCATGCCGAACAGCATTTTGCGCAGGCCGGTTTCGGCAGGTTCGGCTTCCAGGGTGGAGCGGTAGTTGTCGGCCACGTTCGGCTTCCAGTTACCGACCATTTCTTCCAGGTCGCTGACCAGCAGTTGGGTCACGGCTTTCAGGTAAGCGCGGCGACGATCGTTGTGACCGCCGGTTGCGCCGGCGCCTTCCAGGTAATCGGAAGCAGGACGGTTGCCAGCGCCAGGGCCGGTGCCGTTCAGGTCCTGGCCCCACAGCAGGAATTCAATGGCGTGGTAGCCGGTGGCAACGTTAGCTTCGGAACCGCCCAGCTCGTTCAGGCTGGCGAGTTTTTCCGGGGTGATGTCTTTGACGTCGACCTTGTCTTCGCCGACCTGAATTTCGGTGTTGGCGATGATGTTGGCGGTGGCGCCCGGGTTACCCAGTGCGTGTTCGTAGGACTTGTCGACGTAGTCGATCAGGCCTTCGTCCAGTGGCCAGGAGTTCACCTGACCTTCCCAGTCGTCGATGATGGTGTTGCCGAAGCGGAACACTTCGCTCTGCAGGTAAGGAACGCGAGCGGCGATCCAGGCAGTTCTGGCGGCTTTCAGGGTCTCGGCGTTCGGTTTGGCGAGGAAAGCGTCAACGGCGGTTTGCAGGGTTTTCGCAGTAGATTCGGCATCGCTGTAAACAGCGAAGACCATGTCGGCGTAATGCGCGACCACGGCTTTGGCGGCGGCTTCGTCGACTTTACCGGCAGCGGCTGGCGTAGTAGCTGGGGCAGCGGCGGTGCTGGCGGCCGGGGTCGGCGCTTGCGACGCGGCGGCCTTGTCTTTGCCTTCGCCGCAACCGGCGAGGGAAATAGCGATGGCCAACAGACTGGCGGTAGCCAGAGGCATACGAATCATGGCGAACATCCTGCTTCGATAGAGGGTGGAATGGCGCTGTGGGCGCGCAAAACTGCGACATGATGCAAATCTTTCGCATTATGTGTAAAGGGTAGCGCTTGGAAATATTTCTTATTCAGATGGCGGCGGTGCTGTAGATCAAAAGATCGCAGCCTTCGGCAGCTCCTACTGGGAATGCGATCCATGTAGGAGCTGCAGAAGGCTGCGATCTTTTGGCAATGACTAAGAATTCAAAGAATGACCGCGTTACTGCGCTGGGCCTGCTTTAAGTAAGCGCTCAACTCCCTTGCCGGCAGCGGTTTGCTGTAGTGGTAACCCTGACCTTCGTGGCAGCCTTCGGAAATGATGTAGGCCTCTTGCTCGGCGGTTTCCACGCCTTCGGCAATCACCTGCATGCCAAGGCTCTTGCCCAACTGGATGATCGCCCGAACGATGGTTGCATCGTCGTCGTCATCGAGCAGGTCCTGCACAAAGCTCTTGTCGATCTTGATCTTGTCCAGCGGCAGGCTTTTCAGATAGCTGAGTGACGAGTAGCCGGTGCCGAAGTCGTCGATGGCGATCAAGGCACCGGAGCGGCGCAGGCTCAGCAAATGCTGGGCGGCGGTGCTGATGTCTTCCATCAGGCCGGTTTCGGTGACTTCCAGTTCCAGGCTGCGCGGTGGCAGGCGGTACATCTGCAGCAGGTTATTGACCACCCGCGGCAACTCGGCGTGGTGCAGTTGCACGGTGGACAGGTTCACCGCCATGCGCAGGTCGACAAACCCCTGGTCGTGCCACTCGCGTAGTTGCTTGCAGGCTTGATCCAGCACCCATTCGCCGATGGCGATAATGGTGCCGTTCTGTTCGGCCAGCGGGATGAACAGGTCGGGCGGTACGAGCCCGTGCTCAGGGTGTTGCCAGCGAATCAACGCTTCGACGCCGACCACTCGGTGGTCGCGATAGCTGATCTGCGGCTGGTAGACGAGGTAGAACTGATCGCGGGCGAGGGCGTCGCGCAGGTCTTTTTCCAGTTCGCGGCGGCGGCGCATTTCGCTGTCGACGCTGGCGATATAGAACTGATAGCGGTTGCGCGAGCGAGTCTTGGCCAGGGTCATGGTCTGCTCGGCTTTTTGCAGCAGCTTCTCGGTACTGTCACCGTCCTCGGGGAACAGGGTGATGCCGATGGTGGCGCGCAGGCGGATTTCCTGATGGTCGAGGGCAAACGCCGCTTCCAGGTCATCGAGAATGCTTTGGGCCAGCTCGGCCGCTTCGTAGGGTTGTTCGATGTCGGCCTGGACCAGCGCAAACTGGTCGCCGCCCAGGCGGGCGAGGGCGCCGAGGCGACCGCTGTGGGCGCGCAAGCGATCGGCCAGGGCCAGCAGCAGTTGGTCGCCGGTCTGGTAGCTGAATTGTTCGTTGATGCCTTTGAAGTCGTCCAGTCCTACGACCAGTACGGCAACCCGACGCTGCAATTTGCCGGCGTCCACGAGGATTTTGTCCAGTTGCTGCTGCAATTGCTGGCGGTTCGGCAGACCGGTGAGGAAGTCGTACTGGGCCATGCGCAGCAGGCTGTTTTCCGCTTCATGGCGCAGATGGGTGTTGCGCTCAATGGACTCGAGCAACTGGTTGGCGGTGTTGATCCAGATGCCCAGTTCGTTTTTTTCGTGGCCCTTGAGCTGCGGGATCTTGTGTGCGCTGGGGCGGTCGGGGTTGATCTCGGTGAGGTGCTCGATGATTCGCGACAGCGGTTTGGTCAGCAGCCAGTGGTAAACCAGATACAGCACCAGGCCCATGGCGAGCGCGCGCAGCACCCCGGAAATAAAGATGATCACCGAGCTGACGATGAAACCCTGGCCATAGGTGGCGGTGTCGAGGGTGATGCTCAGGTCGCCGTAATACTCGCTGTAGGGGCCACGACCCACCAGTTGGGTGGTGAAGGTGCGTTCCTGGCCGAGGATCAGGTCGGTCAGCCAGCGGCTGTTGGAGTGCTGCAGTTCGCGGGATTTTTGCGCGAGCATGGCTTCGTTGGGATGGCCGATGGAGGCTTGGCGCACGGCGTCGTCCTGGAACAGGCCTTCGATTACCTGCATGCCCATCTCCCGGTCCAGGCTGTAGACGGCCTGGGTCGAGGGGTCGCGGAACATGTCGAGGATGCGTTGGGCGTCGCCGGCTACGGCCTGACGTGTTTTATAGGCATCGAAAACGATCTGCGCGCAGCTCAAGACTACGCCGACGATCAATGCCGACAGGAGCACGACCCGGAGCAACTTCACCGACAAGCTGTTCTTGAGTTCCAGCTTCAAAGGGTTATTCCTTGTTCCGTGCGGGTAGCATCAAGTTGCCATGAGTATTGGCAATCCCGTGGTGGCAGTCAAAGGGACAATTCAGCTCAGGGGATTTTGCCTGTAGCTTGGCTAATATGCTGTTGTTTTGAGTATTTGTCCTATTTGTACTGTGTCGGTAGTTTTGGGCTGCAACTTGAGGGGGATTGGGAGTATTTTTCCTTTGGGTTGATGTTAGTCGGCTGTGGCTCTGGGGCAAGGGGCTCTTGGCTTGTTTCATCGTAGGAAATTGCGATTTGACTGGGTTGGGCTTGGCGGCCTTTGGGCCGACCATGCTCTTGGTGGTTGGGTACATATCCGTTGCTGCGGTAACGGCTTCTTATGGTTCCGCTCTTACAGCGGGTCACTTTTGGCAAACGCCCCAAAAGTAACCAAAAGGTCTCGCCCCGGCGTCCGGCCCCTCGCTTAGGCTCGGCGTGCCTTCGTTCCGGTATTCATCTGGGGGCATCGCCTACGGTCGGCTTCGCTTCGACCTCCTCTCGATGTGTGCGGCTTCGCCGCACGGCGCTACGCGCCTGACCCCCAGATGAACACCTCCACTCAGCCTTCCGAAGGGGCGGGTAGAGCAAGATCAAGATCAAGAGCAGGCGAGCTAACGCTCGGCCTAATGAGTGGTGAAGAGCGGGTGGTGTACGCAGCTCCTGCTTTTGATTTTGCTTTTGTAGGAGCGAGGCTTGCCCGCGAAGGCGGCCTGACAGTCGACCTGTTTCTTCCTGTCACACATCAATTCATTGTGGGAGTGAGCCTGCTCGCGATGGCGTTGGCGCATTCAATTTCAATCTGGCTGACTTGCCGCTATCGCGAGCAGGCTCACTCCTACTGGGGTTTTTACTGTGTAGGACGTCGGTAGAACTTTCCCACGAGGTTTTCAGGTTGCCTGTCGGAAGCGGGCTCAATAACCTTTTGGCTGTCGCTGAACATCAGCGACCGGGTGTGAGATCCCCGGCTAGCAATTGGAAACCAGCGCAAGGCCCCCCATAATTGCCGCCAGCTTCGGGCTGTCAGTAATTGTTTTATGGCGGCTGTGTGCGGGCGGACTTAGGTCCGGCCGGGTTCCTTTTGCCGGTGATCTCACCCTGCACATAGCTGCCACCTCTTCTTCGAGTGAGATCGGGAGTGGATGGCTCCAACTCAAAAGGAAATGTAATTGGATAAGTTAATCCCCGATCCGCCCATCAACCCCCATCCCCCGAATCCCATGTTCATGATTTCCCCGAACATGGACATCGAATCGCTCCTGGCAAATGCCTGTGAGTCATTGGCCTCCGCGAGTGTCCTGGCCAGTGATTTCGCCACCGGCCTGACAGGTCCCCAACGCAATACGGCGCTGGCTATCGCGCAGATCGTGATGTTGGCGGAGTTGGCCGTGAATCGGGCGTTGGATATTGTCGATCCGCGGCAATAGGCATTCAGTCAGGTTGACCGCGTCATCGTTCTTCGCGCAATCCCGCTCCCACAGGGGAACGCATTCCAATGTGGGAGCGGGCTTGCTCGCGAAGGCGGCCTACCAGGCAATACATATCCAACACCCATAAAAAAACCCGACCTAAGCCGGGCTTTTTTGACTGGTATCGATCTTAAGCGGTGAAGGTTTTGCCTTCGAACTGCTCAGCCACGAATTTCCAGTTGACCAGGTTCCAGAACGCTTCGACATACTTCGGACGAACGTTGCGGTAGTCGATGTAGTAAGCGTGTTCCCAGACGTCGCAGGTCAGCAGCGGGGTGTCGCCGCTGGTCAGCGGGTTGCCGGCGCCGATGGTGCTGGCCAGGGCCAGGGAACCGTCAGCCTTTTTCACCAGCCAGCCCCAGCCGGAACCGAAGGTGCCGATGGAGGTTTTGCTGAATTCTTCTTTGAACTTGTCGAACGAACCGAAGGCTGCGTTGATGGCATCAGCCAGTGCGCCGGTAGGTTGACCGCCGGCGTTTGGCGCCAGGCAGTTCCAGTAGAAGGTGTGGTTCCAGACCTGAGCGGCGTTGTTGAAGATACCGCCCGAAGAAGATTTAACGATTTCTTCCAGAGTCTTGCCTTCGAACTCGGTGCCTGGCACCAGGTTGTTCAGGTTCACGACGTAGGTGTTGTGGTGCTTGTCGTGGTGGTATTCCAGAGTTTCCTTGGAAATGTGCGGCTGCAGGGCATCGTGTGCGTAAGGCAGCGGCGGCAATTCGAAAGCCATGATGATTCTCCTAATCAGGTCAGTTGCGGTGAGCGCAAGGCCGATCACGGGCGGCCAGACAAGCGCCGGGGAGTTTGTACTCTTTGCGGCGCATCGAACCGGATCATAGCACCGGGGGTGCGGCATAACCACGCAACAACTGTGTGGGATAGAGGTTCCAAAGCCTTTTAGAATATTCAGGCCGAGGTGATTAGTTGAATCGCTACGGTAAACATCATGACGGCCACCAGCAGGTCGAGAATCCTCCAGGTGCTGGGCCGGGCCAGCCACGGTGCCAGCCATGCAGCGCCCAGCGCCAAAGTGAAAAACCACAGCAACGACGCACTCGCCGCCCCCACGACATAAGCGCCGGGCACCGATTGTTGTGCGCCGAGAGAGCCGATCAGCAACACGGTATCGAGATAAACGTGCGGGTTGAGCAGCGTCACCGCCAGCGCACTGAGCATCACCGCCCGCAGTGAGCGTACGGTCTGGTTTTCGCCTTGTTGCAGGCTTTGTTTCGAGCAGGCCCGGCGCAATGCCTGGCTGCCGTACCAAATCAGAAACACCGCACCGCCCCAACGGGCAACCGCCAGCAGCGTCGGGTTTTGCGCCAGCACCGTCGCCAGGCCGAAGACCCCGGCGGCGACCAATAATGCATCGCAGGCCACGCAGAGTGCGGCAACCGGCAGGTGATGTTCGCGGCGCAGACTTTGGGCCAGCACAAACGCATTCTGGGTGCCGATCGCCATGATCAGCCCCGCAGCGACCAACAGGCCGTTTACATAGCTTTGCCACATAAGGTTTTACTCCGCGTTGGCTGCCAGATCCCGCAGCACGTGCATGGCACGATCGGCATCGGCCTGGCCGACGAATAAATGATCGTGGTAGTAGCCGGCGATTACGTTGCAACTGATGCCGGCCTTGCCCAGCGCTGTGGCAAAAGCGGCGGTCAGGCCGACGGCTTCCAGGGCCGAATGCACGTTCAAGGTGATCCACGCAGCGACGTAGTCGAAGCTGAAACCGGCCTTTTCGGCGTGGGAACGTTCCAGAATCACTGTCAGGCCTTCCTGCTCGCGAAAGCTGCCGACGATTTCCAGGCCTGCCGGTAGCGAACCGTCGCGCAGGGTGCAGAACACGTATTCGCCGACGTTGAGGTGCGGGCTCATGCTGCGCAGCAGGGTTGCCAATGAAGTTTCGCCAGCCATGTCGGTATTCCTTGTTCAAAAGTTCTTGCTGGCCATTCTCCGGCGCTACGCTGTATAAGAAAAACCAATAGTGCTGATCGCTCATTAGGAAAACTGATGTTCGACTATAAATTGCTTTCTGCCTTGGCCGCCGTGGTCGAGCAGGCCGGATTCGAACGTGCCGCGCAGGTGCTGGGTTTGTCGCAATCGGCGATCTCCCAGCGGATCAAACTACTGGAAGCGCGGGTCGGCCAACCGGTGTTGGTGCGTGTCACACCGCCAGCGCCCACCGAAATCGGTCGGCGCTTGCTCAACCATGTGCAGCAGGTGCGCTTGCTTGAGCGGGATTTGCAGACGCTGGTGCCGGCGCTGGACGAAGAAGGTCTGCCGGAACGCCTGCGCATCGCCCTCAACGCTGATAGCCTCGCTACGTGGTGGGCCGACGCCGTCGGGGATTTTTGCGCCGAGCAACATTTGCTGTTGGATCTGGTGGTGGAAGACCAGACCGTGGGTCTCAAACGCATGCGCGCCGGCGAAGTGGCGGCCTGTGTTTGCGCCAGCGAACGCCCGGTGGCCGGGGCGCGGAGCGTGCTGTTGGGCGCCATGCGTTACCGGGCGTTGGCCAGCCCGGCATTCGTTGCCCGGCATTTCCCCGACGGTGTGCGTGCCGAGTTGTTGCCGCGCACGCCGGCGCTGGTGTTTGGCCCGGACGATTTCCTACAGCATCGCTACCTTGCGTCCTTAGGCGTGGACGGCGGTTTCGAACACCATTTATGCCCATCGTCCGAAGGCTTTATCCGCCTTACGGAGGCGGGGCTCGGTTGGGGCCTGGTGCCGGAATTGCAGGTGCGCGAGCAACTCGAACGCGGTGTTTTAGTGGAACTATTGCCAGATAAGCCGATTGATGTGCCGTTGTACTGGCATCATTGGCGCAATGGCGGTCAGTTACTGGGTTTACTGACTGACCAATTGGTAAGTTCGTCGAAGCAATGGCTGGTGCCGTTGGACTGACGGGCAGCGTCAAGACTCACGCATTACGCAAAACGATAGACATCGGAGCTTTACATGAAAATTCTGGTCACCGGCGCAAGCGGCTTCATTGGCGGACGCTTTGCGCGTTTCGCCCTGGAGCAGGGCCTGGACGTGCGGGTCAACGGTCGCCGGGCCGAGGGCGTCGAGCACCTGGTGCGCCGTGGCGCCGAGTTCATCCAGGGAGACTTGAGCGACCCGGAACTGGTGCGCGACCTGTGCTCGGACGTTGAAGCCGTGGTCCATTGCGCTGGCGCCGTTGGTTTGTGGGGCCGCTATCAGGACTTTCACCAGGGCAATGTCCAGGTCACTGAAAATGTGGTCGAGGCTTGCCTGAAGCAACGGGTCCGGCGGCTGGTGCATTTGTCGTCGCCGTCGATCTACTTCGATGGCCGCGATCATCTGGGCCTGACCGAAGAGCAGGTGCCTAAACGCTTCAAGCATCACTATGCCGCGACCAAGTTCCTCGCCGAGCAAAAGGTCTTTGGCGCCCAGGAGTTCGGTCTAGAAACCATCGCCCTGCGCCCGCGTTTCGTCACGGGGGCTGGTGACATGAGCATCTTCCCACGCCTGCTGAAAATGCAGCGCAAGGGGCGTCTGGCGATTGTCGGCAACGGCTTGAACAAGGTCGATTTCACCAGCATGCAAAACCTCAACGAAGCCTTGCTCAGCAGTTTGCTGGCCAGCGGTTCGGCGTTGGGCAAGGCCTACAACATCAGCAACGGTACGCCGGTGCCGTTGTGGGATGTGGTGAATTACGTGATGCGAAAAATGGACGTCCCACAGGTCACTCGCTACCGTTCCTACGGCTTGGCCTACAGCGTAGCGGCGCTCAATGAGGGCGTGTGCAAGCTCTGGCCTGGGCGTCCCGAGCCGACCCTGTCGCGTCTGGGCATGCAGGTTATGAACAAAAATTTCACGTTGGACATCAGCCGCGCCCGGCATTATCTGGACTACGATCCGAAGGTCAGTCTCTGGGCGGCCCTCGATGAATTTTGCGGCTGGTGGAAGGCCCAGGACATTCGCTGACTGAACCGAGTTCCGGGTTCAGGGTCAATCGGTGCGGCAGTGGGGGTTATACTTCGCCGCATCAAGCCACCACCGCGTTCCACAAAGGTTGACTCAATGTCCATGCGTAACGATGCCAACGACGATTTCGACGATGTACCAAGCCTGCGCGCCGACGTTCACGACCACGATGAATTTCCGACCATTCCGGTCGTTCGTGATCGCACCGCCGCACCTGCGCGCAGCGCTGCGGCGGTTAAAGTCAAAGGCCCGAGCACTGGCCCGTTGTGGGCACTGGTCGGCGCCTTGTTCTTTGCCTTCGCGGGCCTGGCCTGGTGGAGTTTTCAGCAGATTTCGCTGATGGAGCAGCAACTGGTGGCGACCCAGGAAAGTTTCGCGCGGATCAGTGAGGAAGCGGCGGGGCGCTTGCAGGACATTTCCGGCAAGGTCGTGGCCAGTCAGACCAACGTCAACAGCGACAGCGAAGCGCTGAAACTGCAGATCAAGCAGTTGGAAAGCAAACTCCAGGATCAGAGTCAGCAACAACAAGGTGTGGTCGGTCAGACCAGCGAACTGGACAAGCGCCTGGCGCAAATGACCGCGCAAACCACCGAGCAACAGGCGGCCAACACGCAGTTGCAGGCTCAGGTCAAAGCCTTGAGCGGTGAATTGGTCGCCCTGAAGAGCGCGCCTGCCGACACCAGCAAAGTCGACGCCGAGCTCAAAAGCCTCAACGCCGACATCGCTGCGCTGAAGAAACAGGGCAACCCGAGCACTGCGATCGATCGTCTGGAACAGGAAATCGTCATCCTCAAAGCCCAGCAGGACAACCGCCCGGCCGCCCCACAAGGCGCGACCAATACCGCCGAGTTCGACGCGTTCCGCGGCCAGACCACCCGCAACCTCAATACCCTTCAGTCGCAGATCCAGAATCTGCAACAGCAGATCAACGCCCGGGCGCAGTAGTCCGGCACACCATACCTCTGGCGAGGAGCCTTTGTTATGGGAGGCTTGCCTGTGGCGAGGTGATTTTGTGGCGAGGGAGCTTGCTCCCGCTGGAGTGCGAAGCGCTCCCCTGCATTGTGTCAGGCACACCGCATTCTCAGGTTTTACGACTGCTTCGCCGCCGAGCGGGAGCAAGCTCCCTCGCCACAAAAGCCTGTCTTACCACTGTGACGCAGTGATTTTCTGAATATTCATACATATCCCCAGCCCGTCTACGCTCTTGAAACATCAACAAGAACGGGGGATGCGTTATGGGGTTTGTGCACAAGTTAGCCTTGCTGGGCGGGATGCTTTTGCTGAGCCTGGGCCAGGTTCAGGCGGCCACGGCGCCAAAGGATGAGGGCCAGGCTGCCAGGGCCTTGCTCGAAAAAGCCCTGGCGTACTACCACGACAATGGCGACAAGGCCTTCGCTGCATTCAGCCGTCAGGGCGAGTTTGTCGACAAGGACCGTTACGTGTTTGTGGTCGATACCAAGGGCGTCATGCTCGCCAGCGGTGGGCCGTCTTCGGCATTGATCGGCCGGGATGTGTCGCAGACGCTGCCACCGGATTTGCAGAAAGCCTTCAAAGACGCCTTGAACGTGCCGGAGGGCAACGGCATTCAACAGGCCGAATACCACTGGCAGAACTGGGCCGACGGCAAGGTCGAACGCAAGCACGTGTTCTATCAGCGCATTGGTCAGCGGATCCTGGCGGTCGGCTACTACCTGCCTCGCGCATCGGCGCAGCAAGCCCAGGCCTTGCTCGATAAAGCGGCAACTGACCTGACCAAGGACGAGAAGGGCACGCTGACGGCGATCAACTCGCTCAAGGGCGGGTACTTGCAGGACGATCTATACGTCTTTGTGGTTGACCTGAATAACCAGCGCTACGTGGCTCATGGCACCAATCTGCGGCTGATCAACACCGACTTCGGCAAGGTCAACGACCCGGAAGGCAAACCGGTGGGCGAGCCGATTCTGGCAATTATGGGCAAGCAGGATCGGGGAGAGTACGAGTATCGCTGGAAGAACCCGGTGACCGGCAAGGTCGAGGACAAGCATGCGTACCTGAAGAAGGTCGGGCATTTTCTGGTGGCTGTCGGGTATTACAGCCCTTGAATCGTCGTGACTTATAGACCGCTTTCGCGAGCAAGCCCGCTCCCACATTGGATTTCCAGCGATCACAGATTTTGTGTACGACAGAAATCAATTGTGGGAGCGGGCTTGCTCGCGAAGGCCGCGCCTCGGTCTATCTATCGGACCTTATCTTCCCGCCCCCGCAACACCCTGTTCGGCATCGCAATCGCCGCCGCCAGCCCCAGCAATGACACCGCCGCGCTGACCATCAGCAAATGCCGGAAGGTCAGCAGCAACTCCGCCCGCAAGGCGTTCTGCGCATCCCCCGGTGCAGCGTTCAAACCATCGAGCAAGACATTCCCCGAACTGCCCTCGCCAATTGCTGATCCAGCGATGTGAGCGAAACTGGAGTCCTGCAACAACGCCAGCAACAGCGCCGACATCAACGCCACACCCACCGCGCCACCCAACGAACGAAACAGGTTCGTGGTACTGGTGGCCACGCCAATGTCCCGTTGCTCGACCGAGTTCTGTGTGCCGACCAACGAGGTCGGAAATTGCATGCCGCTGGCAATCCCGCTGAACAACATGAACAGGCTGCTCATCAGTAAGTCTTGAGGCGCACTGAACGCCATGCCGAGAATCGAGATCGGCATCAGCAGCGCACCGCTCAGGATCATCGGTTTGTAGCGCCCGGTTACCGAGGTGCGGCGTCCGGCGAAATAGGCGCCAATCGGTAAGCCAATCGCCAGTGGCAAAAGGTGCAGCGCGGCGCTGTCGGCCCCGGCACCGGTGACGCTCTGGAACCGCAGCGGCATCAGCACGATCAAGGAAATGGCCTGGAAACTGGTGAAGAAAATCGTGCACCAGCAAAAGATCGCATTGCGGTTGGCGAACAAATGCATCGGCAGCAACGGCTCCCGCGCCCGCCGCTCATGCCGACGAACACCGCCAGCACCACCACGGTCAACTGAGCAGGCCCAGCACTTCGGCGCTGCGCCACGAATGGCCCTGACCGACTTGAGTGATGCCGAGCAGCAGCGCGGTCAAGCCGACGATCATCAGCAATGTGCCGAGGTAATCAATGATCGGTTTGCGCTGCGGCACTGGCAGCCCGACCAGTGTGCGATTGGCCACCAGCCACGCGCCGAGCCCGAGCGGCAGGTTGATCAGGAACACCCAGCGCCACGACAAGTACTCGGTCATGTACCCGCCGAGCACCGGCCCGGCGACACTGGCCACTGCGTACATGCTGCTGAAGTAACCCTGATAACGACCGCGCTCCCGGGGCGGGACGATGTCGCCGATGATCGCCTGGCTAACCGAAATCATCCCGCCGGCGCCGATACCTTGAAGGATCCGCGCCAGCACCAGTTGCTCCATGCTTTGGGCCATGCCGCAAAAGAACGACGCAATGGTGAACAGCCCCATCCCGAACAACATCAACTTGCGTCGACCGTACAGATCGCCGAGCTTGCCGTAGATCGGCACCGCCACGGTCATTGCCACCATGTAACCGGCAATCACCCAGGCCAGCAGGCTGACATCTTTGAACTGCGCGGAAATGGCCGGCATCGACACGGCCACGATGGTCTGGTCCAGCGCGCCGAGAAAGATCGCCAGCATCAGGGCGATCAGCACACTGCGAATGGCCGGTTTGGGCGTTTCAGGCTGGTTCAGATTGGTCACGATAAAACCTGCGGGCAGTGATTTTCCCGCAAGAGGCAAGGCGAGCGGGTTAGTGCTCGCCAGTGTAAGTCGATAGCAGGCTATTCGATAGCCTCGTATGGAAGCCCGACGTAATTTTCTGCAATGGTTTTTCGCCCGGCTTCGGAGTTGACGAAGTAGTCCAGTTCCGAGGCGCTGATGCGTTGGCTGAATGCATCGTGCTCGTCAAAGCGGTGCAGCATCGAGGTCATCCACCAGGAAAATCGCTCGGCTTTCCAGACCCGGCGCAGGCAGATTTCGGAGTACTTCTCCAGCAAGTCCACGCGCCCGTCGCGGTAAACCTTCAGCAGAATATTGAACAATGTGCTGACGTCGCTGGCCGCCAGGTTCAGGCCCTTGGCGCCGGTGGGTGGGACGATGTGCGCCGCGTCGCCGACCAGGAACATCCGCCCGTACTGCATCGGTTCCACCACGAAGCTGCGCAGCGGCGCGATGCTTTTCTCGATGGATGGCCCGGTGACCAGTTTTGCCGCCAACGCCTGTGGCAGTCGGGATTTGAGTTCATCCCAGAAACGCTGATCGGACCAATCCTCGACCTGTTCCTCGGTCGGCACCTGAAGGTAATAGCGAGTGCGGGTCGCCGAACGCATGCTACACAGAGCGAACCCGCGTTCGTGGCGGGCGTAGACCAACTCTTCGTGGACCGGCGGGGTGTCAGCCAAAATCCCCAGCCAGCCGAACGGGTAGACCCGCTCAAAGACCTTCAGGCTCTCGGCGGGAATCGATTGCCGGGCCACGCCGTGGAAGCCGTCGCACCCGGCGATGTAGTCGCAATCGAGGCGATACGTTTCGCCATCCTTTTCGAACGTGACAAAGGTTTCATCGGTTTTCATGCCGTGAGGGACGACGTTGCTCGCCGCATAAATCGTCTGTGCCCCGGCGTCCCGACGAGCGGCCATCAGGTCGCGGGTGACTTCGGTCTGGCCGTAGATCATCACGGTTTTGCCGCCGGTCAGGGCGTGCAGGTCAATGTGCACCTGGCGGCCGTCGAGGGCCAGATCAAAGCCGCCATGAACCAGCCCTTCGGCGTCCATGCGCTGACCGACACCGGCCTGACGCAACAGCTCTACCATGCCTTGTTCAAGGACGCCGGCGCGGATTCGGCCGAGCACATAATCCGGCGTTTGGCGTTCGAGAATCAGAGTGTCGATGCCTGCGTTGTGCAGCAACTGACCAAGCAATAAACCGGACGGACCGGCGCCGATGATGGCGATTTGGGTTTTCAGCGTTTTCATTGTTTTTATGACTCGCAAGCTTCACGCGACCACGGCCGGTGAATAATTTTTATGGATCGAGTGCTTGCATTTTTCCCTTGCGAGTCTGTCAATTGAAGGTGAAAACTGAGCCGATACCTGTACATTCTGCCAATCGGTGCGATTATCGCCCCGTCTACCCCCGAGGCCTGGATTGAAGTGATGAACAAGCCTGACCTGCCTTCGATTCCGGTGTTCAAGCTCTACGGTGAAAGCCTGGACTGGCCGACCCCCGACTTGCTGCACTGTGAAACCATTTCCAAACGCAGCCGCGAACATCAATGGGAAATCAAACCCCACCGCCATGCTGATTTGTGCCAGTTACTCTTCGTTTTCAAAGGTCAGGCAGAGCTTGAAATCGAAGGTAAACGCACTGATTTGACCGAGCCGGCAATGCTGATCCTGCCGCCGTTATCGGTGCACGGTTATCGCTTTTCTGAAGACGTCGAAGGTTTTGTCGTGACGTTGGCCGCGCCGTTGGTTGCCCATCTGCAGGTGCAACTGGGCAATTCGGTGAACGCCCTGGCGCAAGCCGAAAGTTACCCGGCTGGCAAGGACAGCGAGTACCTCAACAGTCTGTTTGCGGCGCTGCAAAGCGAATACACCGGTCATCAACCGGCTCGGGAAATGCTCATGCATTCGCTGGTCAGCGTGATCATGGTCTGGGTCAGCCGCCAGGTGATCCAGCGCCGCAGTGCCAGTCAACGTCCGCAGCGCGCCCGGGAATACCTCAACGGGTTTATTCAACTGGTGGAAGAGACCTATCGCCAGCACGTCAAGGTCGAGGACCTGGCCCATCGGTTGGGGATTTCCGTGTCCCACCTCAACGGCACCTGCCGTGAACTGGCGGGGCAACCGGCGTTGCAGATCATGCACGAACGGCAGTTGCTGGAAGCCAAGCGCTTGCTGACTTACACCAGCATGACCATTTACGAAATGTCCGACGTGTTGGGTTTTTCCGATCCAACCAACTTCACGCGCCTGTTTCGGCGACGAGTGGGGATCTCGCCCAAGGCCTTCCGCGACCGCTTGAAGGCCGATCAGGACAACGAGGCCTGACACGCTTCGCTAGCGAAGGGCGTTGAGGGTCGCGTTGTGGGGAATGCAGCGCTCGAAGTTGCAGCTCGCGAATTCACGAGGCAGGTTGCGCAACTGCTCGACCCGCCAGGCAGCGGTGCCATACAGCGCCAGCGTCGCCGCGCAGGTGATGAAAATGGCGAGGTACCTTCTTGTTCTGATGTTCATGGCGTTGACCTCTGAACGAATACCCTTCGGTATTACCTTCAGCATAGGTCAGCGCCACTGAGTTGCCACCCGCGCGGCCCTCCCATGTAACCCGGTATTCAGGACACTAATGCACCTCTGTGGGAGCGGGCTTGCTCGCGAAAGCGTCGGCACATCCAACATAGAGGTGACTGATACGAGAAGATCTTAAAACCCCACATCCCACGCCGGTTCTTCGGGGAATCTGAGCACCAGGAAGTCCAGCATACTGCGCATCGTCGCCGGCATGTGTTTGCGTGAGGCGTAGACCGCGTACATGTTCATTTGTCGTGGCTCGGCGTGGGGCAGCAGGCGGATCAACTCGCCGCTGTGAATGTGCACGCCGGCCTGGTAGCTGGGCAGCATCGCCACGCCGGCACCGGCCATGGTCGCGCGCAGCAGGGTGCTGGCCTCGTTGGCGCTGATGTTGCCCTGCACCGGCACCGAGACTTGCTCGCCATCCTGTTCGAAATGCCAAAGGCTTTTGCCGAAGTAGGAGTGGGTCAGGCAGTTGTGCTGGCTCAAGTCCTCGACCCGCTGCGGCGTCGGGTGTTCTTGCAGGTAAGCCGGGGAGGCGCAGATCACCGAGCGGCACACCGTCAGTCGGCGGGCGATCAGGTTCGGGTCCAGGTCGTTGCTGGTGCGGATCGCCAGGTCAATGCGCTCATCGACCAGGTTCACCGTGCGGTCGATCATCTGCATATCGATGCTGACGCCGGGGTAGCGCTTAACGTAAGCGGCCATGGCGTCCGCCAGTTGCGCCTGGCCGAACGAGGTGCTGACGCTGATCCGCAGCAGGCCACGGGGCGCTTCGTCCGGTTCGCTGATGGCGGCTTGCATGTCGGTGGACAAGTCGAGCATCTGCCGACAGCGCGGCAGGATCTCGCTGCCAGCAGCGGTCAGGCTCAGCTTGCGCGTGGTGCGGTGCATCAGCCGGGCGCCGACCCAATCTTCCAGTTCCGCCAAATAACGCGAAACCACCGGCCGTGACAGGTCCAGGTGATCGGCCGCCGCTGACTGGCTGCCGAGGTCCACCACCGAGACGAACACCCGCATTGCTTGTAGACGATCCATGATTTGCTCACTTTCAGAAACAAACTATGTTCAAGCATCGCATTTTTTGTACTGAGTCATGCAACTAAGCTCTGTCCCATCGCCAAGCACGGCATTCGGACAACGGAGCAACAGATGATCGGTTTCACCGCAATCAAGCGCATTCTCCTGGCAACCGCCACCCTCGGCTTCGCCGCTCACGCTGCCGCCGCATCGACCCTGACCCTGGACGTCTACAACCCGGGCGACAAGGCGATTTTCCCAGTGACATCGGTACTGGTCAGCGGCGAGAAAGACGCGATCCTGGTGGACGCGCAATTCGGCAAATCCCAGGCAGAGCAAGTGGTACAGAAAATCCGCGCCAGCGGCAAGCAACTGACCACCATCTACATCAGCCACGGTGACCCGGATTACTACTTCGGCCTCGACACCCTGACCGCCGCTTTCCCGAACGCCAAAGTACTGGCCTCGCAGCCGACCGTGGATCACATCAAGAAAACCGTCGAGGGCAAACTGGCGTTCTGGGGCCCGAAAATGGGCGCTGACGTGCCGGCCAAAACCATCGTGCCGGGCGTGCTCAAGGGCGACAGCCTGATGCTCGAAGGGCAGAAATTGCAGGTAGTGGGCCTGGACGGCAAGCAGCCGGATCGCAGCTTCGTGTGGATTCCGTCGATCAAGGCTGTGGTCGGTGGCGTGGTCGTCGCTGAAAACATCCACGTGTGGATGGCCGACACTCAGACGGCGCAATCCCACGCCGACTGGCTGACGACGCTGCATTCGATCGAAACCTTGAAACCGAAGACCATCGTGCCGGGTCACTACCTGGGTGAGAGCGCCCGTTCCCTGGCCGCTGTGCAATTCACCGCTGGCTACATCAAGGCTTTCGACGAAGAAACCACCAAGGCGAAAAACTCTGCTGAACTGATCGCAGCCATGAAAAAACGCTACCCGACCCTGGGCGAAGAAAGCTCGCTGGAGTTGAGTGCGAAAGTCGCCAAGGGCGAGATGAAGTGGTAATCCGCCGTACCTGAAGCTGAAGCGGCTTTGAGATGCAGATGATGACTGTGGCGAGGGAGCTTTTGTGGTGAGAGGACTTGCCCCCGTTGGAGTGCGAAGGGCTCCCCTGCATTCCTTCAGCTACACCGCATTCTCAGGTTTAGCGACTACTTCGCAGCCGAACGGGGCGGTGCGGCGATCCGACAAGCCCCCTCGCCACAAGGGTTTCATCGTTCACACAAGCTTCATTCGTCATAAATCGCAGCCATAACCCAACTGGAGAACTTCATGAGCAAAATCGCAATCATCGGTGCCACCGGTCGTGCCGGTAGCCAACTGTTGGAAGAAGCCCTGCGTCGCGGTCACAGCGTCACTGCCATCGCCCGCGATACCTCGAAGATCGGCCAGCGTGCCGGTGTGGTCAGCAAGAACGTCGACGCCCTGGAT
Source organism: Pseudomonas sp. 10S4 (assembly GCF_034344865.1). Lineage (NCBI taxonomy): Bacteria > Pseudomonadati > Pseudomonadota > Gammaproteobacteria > Pseudomonadales > Pseudomonadaceae > Pseudomonas > Pseudomonas sp. 10S4. Next base: position 304,160 of record NZ_CP133774.1, on the reverse strand, counting down.
GCCGAAGCACTGCAAGCCGCCGTCGCCGGTCATGACGTGGTGATCAGCGCCGCGCACTTCTCGACGTTGCCTTCCAGCGCCGTGGTCGGGCCGGTGAAAAAGGCCGGGGTCAAACGTCTGTTGGTGGTGGGCGGTGCCGGTTCGTTGTTGCTGCCTAATGGCGGCCGTGTCATCGACAGCGAAGGCTTCCCTGAAGCGTACAAGGCTGAGGCCAGTGCCGGTGCGGTGTTCCTGGAAAACCTGCGTCAGGAGAAGGAACTGGACTGGACCTTCCTGTCGCCATCGGCGGAGTTTGTGGAAGGTGAGCGCACCGGCAAGTTCCGGATCGGCAAGGATGATTTGCTGGTGAGTGCTGAAGGCCGGAGCTGGATCACATTCGCCGATTATGCGATTGCGCTGCTGGATGAAGTTGAAGCACCGAAACATTCGCGTCAGCGGTTTGCAGTCGGTTACTGATAGCGCGGCTGAAACCATTCGCGAGCAAGCTCGCTCCCACATTTGATCGCATTTCAATGTGGGAGCGAGCCTGCTCGCGAAGCTTTTAGGGTGTCAGCGAGCTTGAGCCTGCTCCACCAACCACCCCAACAATTCCTGTAACTTCGGCGAAGGTGCGGGCTTCTGCGGCAACACGAGGTAATACGCCAACCCGGTTTTCACCTTCAATTCAAAGGGCATGACTAGCCGCCCGGCACTCAGGTCATCGCCAATCAACGACCAGTCGCCAATCGCCACACCCGTCCCTTGGGACGCCATCGACATCGCCAGGTCCAGTGTTTCGAAATGCTGGCCCTTGCTGACATTGCTCAAGTGAATATCCGCCGTGGCCAGCCAGGCTTTCCAGTCGCGTTCGTCGCGAGTGGGGTGCAGCAGCATGTGTTGTTCCAGATCCTGCGGCGTGTGCAATGGCACCGGCCCTTCGAGTAATGGCCGCGAGCAAACCGGGGTCAGTTGCTCATCGAACAGCCGAAGTGACGCCAGTGAAGTGTCTGGTGGCGCGCCATAGATCACCGCCGCATCGAACTGCTCACGATGAAAATCCACCCCGTGCCGCACCGTGGTGGTCAGCTCCACCGGCACGTCCGGGCGTTCCTTTTGCCATTGCATCAGGCGCGGCAACAACCAGCGCATCACGCAGGTCGGGGCCTTGAGTTGCAGGGTTTCGCGCTTCGCTCCGATCTGCTCCACCGCCTCGCCGATCAAGCCGAAAATCTGTTGAACCCGCGGCAGCCACTCCCGTCCTTCGGCGGTCAAGTCCAGGCCTCGGGCTTGTCGAATGAACAACTCATAACCCAGATGATCTTCCAGCCCGGCGATCTGTCGACTCACCGCGCCCTGAGTGATGTGCAACTGCTCGGCCGCCCGGGTGAAGTTGCAACATTGGGCCGTGATCAGAAAAGTGTGCAGGGCGGGCAGGGGAGGCAGTCGTTTCATGAGGACCCAAGGTATGACGTGAGGACATGGCTAGTATGACTTTTTATCCATTGTTGCGGCTACCTGTCGCCCGTTCCAATGAGGCCATCCCAGGGCTTGCCTACGCATCATAAACACTGCGCAGGCTCGGCGTCTCAAACGAACAAAAAGGGCAAAGACATGGCGACGTGCGGCGAAGTATTGGTCAAGTTACTCGAAGACTACGGGGTCGAGCAGGTGTTCGGCATTCCCGGGGTGCATACCGTTGAGCTGTATCGCGGGCTGGCCCGTTCGAGCATCAACCATGTCACTCCGCGTCACGAACAGGGCGCCGGCTTCATGGCCGACGGCTACGCCCGCACCAGCGGCAAACCGGGTGTCTGCTTCATCATCACCGGCCCAGGCATGACCAACATCACCACCGCGATGGGGCAGGCGTATGCCGATTCGATCCCGATGCTGGTGATTTCCAGCGTGCAAACCCGCAACCAATTGGGCGGCGGTCGCGGCAAGCTCCATGAGCTGCCGAACCAGAGTGCACTGGTCGGCGGCGTGGCGGCGTTCTCCCACACCCTGATGTCGGCGTCGGAGTTGCCGGGCGTGTTGGCCCGTGCGTTCGCGTTGTTCCAGGCCGGTCGTCCGCGTCCAGTGCACATCGAAATTCCGTTGGACGTGTTGGTAGAAGAAGCTGACGACCTGCTCACCAGCGTCCCGGTCAACATCGACCGCGCCGGTGCCTCGCCGACCGCCGTTTCGCGCATGACCGAACTGCTGGCGGTTGCCAAACGCCCATTGATCCTGGCCGGTGGCGGCGCCATCGAGGCCGCCGCCGAGCTGACTGAACTGGCTGAACTGCTGGACGCGCCAGTCGCGCTGACCATCAACGCCAAGGGCATGCTCGAATCCAACCATCCACTGCTGATCGGTTCGACCCAAAGCCTGGTCGCCACCCGCGCCCTGGTGGCCGAGGCCGACGTAGTGCTGGCCATTGGCACCGAGCTGGCCGAAACCGACTACGACGTGACCTTCGCTGGCGGCTTCGAAATCCCCGGCAAACTGCTGCGCGTGGACATCGACCCGGACCAGACCGTACGCAACTATCCGCCGCACGTCGCGCTGGTGTCCGACTCGCGTAATGCCGCTCAAGCCTTGCTGAGCGCGTTGTCGCACCAGTCGCTGGCCGAGCGTCGCAACGATTGGGGCCAGGTGCGTGCCGCGCGCTTGCGTGAAGAACTGGCTGCCACCTGGGATGCGCCAACCTTGGCCCAGACCCGATTCCTCGAAACCGTGCTGCACGAGCTGCCGGACGCTGTGTTTGTCGGCGATTCGACCCAACCGGTGTACACCGGCAACCTGACCTTCAACCCGGAGCGCCCGCGCCGCTGGTTCAACTCGTCCACCGGTTACGGCACCTTGGGTTACGCCTTGCCGGCGGCAATCGGCGCCTGGCTCGGCGGCAGCGTTGAGGGCTCTTCGCGTCCTCCGGTGGTGTGCCTGATCGGCGACGGCGGTCTACAATTTACCCTGCCGGAACTGGCCAGCGCCGTTGAAGCGTGCACGCCGGTAATCGTCCTGCTGTGGAATAACCAGGGCTACGAAGAAATCAAAAAGTACATGGTCAACCGCGCCATCGAACCGGTGGGCGTGGACATCTACACCCCGGACTTTATCGGTGTGGCCAAGGCTTTGGGCTGCGCCGCCGAAGCGGTCAACGGTGTCGAGCAATTGCGCAGCGCACTGCGTGCTGCCACCGATCGTCAGGGCCCGACCCTGATTGAAATCGATCAGACTTCGTGGATGAAGGCGGTGTCGAAATGAGTTTTCGCATGACTTTCCCAACGGCTCTCGATGGTTTGTACATCGACGGCCAATGGTCTGCCGGCCAAGAACACCTGCGTGTATTCAACCCGGCCACCGAAGCCCTGTTGACCACCGTTAATGGCGGCGATGCACATGCCGTCGATCAAGCCGTTAATGCTGCGACCCTTGCCTTCAACGACTGGTCAAAAACCACCGGCACCGAGCGCGGTGCGATCCTGCGCAAAATCGCCGATGGCGTGAAGGCCGGTCGCGAACAGTTGATGCATTTGCAGTCGAGCAACAACGGCAAACCGCTGTTCGAAGCGGCCATCGACGTCGACGACGTGATCGCCACGTTCGAGTACTACGCCGGTCTGGCCGAGGGCCTGGACGCCAAACAGGACAGCGCCGTCGAGCTGCCGAGCGACGACTTCAGCGCACGCCTGCGCCGTGAACCCTGCGGTGTGGTCGGGCTGATCGTGCCGTGGAATTTCCCGATGGTCACCACTGCCTGGAAACTCGCCCCGGCCCTGGCTGCCGGGTGCTGCGTGGTGCTCAAACCATCGGAAGTCACGCCGTTGCCAGAGCTGGAACTGGCCGCGATCATCGCCGAGGCCGGCCTGCCCAAGGGCGTGTTCAACCTGGTCTGCGGCACTGGCCTGGCGGTCGGCGCGCCGCTCTCGGCTGACCCGCGCATCGCCAAGATTTCCTTCACCGGCAGCAACGCGGTCGGTGTTCAGGTCATGCAACGTGCTGCTGAAACCGTGAAGGGCGTGAGTCTGGAATTGGGCGGCAAGTCCTCACTGCTGGTGCTCAAAGACGCCGACATTGAACTGGCCGTGGAGTTGGCCTGCGGCGGTGGTTTCTTCAACGCCGGGCAAATGTGTTCGGCCACCAGCCGCGTGTTGGTCGCCGATGAACTGGCGGATGAATTCCTGATCCGTTTGCAGGCCCGCGCCGAAGCGATTCGCGTGGCCGACCCGTTCGACCCGAACGTGGAGATGGGCGCACTGGTCAATCAGGCGCAATACCAGCGCGTGCTCGGCCACATTGATCGTGGCTTGAGCGCTGGCGCCAGGCTGATTTGCGGCGGCAATCGTCCGGCCGATCTGCCGCGCGGATATTTTTTGCAGCCGACGATTTTCACCGAAGTGCCCCTCGACAGTGCGCTGTGGTGTGAAGAGATTTTCGGCCCGGTGATCTGCGTGCGCAGTTTTGCCTCCGAAACCGAGGCGATTGCCCTGGCCAACGACAGCCAGTTCGGCCTGGTGGCCAGCGTGGTCAGCCGTGATAACGCTGCCGCTGATCGGGTCGCCAACGCTCTGCAAGCGGGCCTTGTGTGGATCAACGCGCCGCAAGTGATCTTCCCGCAGACCGCTTGGGGTGGCTACAAACAGAGCAGCATCGGCCGCGAGTTGGGGCCGTGGGGCTTGCAGGCTTTCCAGGAAATAAAACACGTGATTCGGGCCGTCTAAGCGCTCGAAAAAGGTGAGCGCATGCCTCGTTCTGAGGCATGCGCCAGGGTCATGGCTACAATGAGTTTTTATCGATAGTCAGGTGTTTTGCACGACCTCAGGATGAAGCCGTCGACTCAGCTCAAGCCCTTTCAAACCGGGGGCTTAACGCAGATCTGATCGCGCGGATGCAACGGTTGCGACCAACCTCATACTTAAAAAACAAAGGGAGTCCTTCATGGGCCAGCATGATCTGAACAGGCGTCAATTCATCAAAACCGTGGGCGTAGCATCGGTTGCAGCGGCGGCCATGAGCATGCCCTTCATCCGGGCGAATGCCAGCGACACGCGCTTCCAGGGCAAGACCCTGCGCCTGCTGACCTGGTCCGATGACACCGGTCTGGCGGCACTGCGCAACATTGCGGCGACTTTCGAAGAGAAGTACGGCTGCAAGGTCATTGCTGACCGCACCGGCAGTACCTCGGAAATGGTCGCCAAACTCAAGGCCGGCGGTGATCGTCCGCAGTACGACGTCATCACCCTGGCAGGCGTCGGCGCCGAAGGTCTGGCCGCCGCCGGGCTGCTGGAAAAACCCGACCTCAACCGCATCCCGAACCTGGTGGACGTGCCGGAGAAATACCGCACGGGCGCCAACGGTCACGGCATCGGTTACCTGCTGTGGTGCAACAGTCTGGTCTACAGCACCCGCACCCAGAAAGAAGCGCCGGACAGTTACGCCGCGCTGTGGGACGCAGACCTGGCCCCGAACATTTTCCTGCCGCCGCCGAACTGGACCGAGGCCATGGACCTGATCATCATCGCCGCCAAACTGGCCGGTGGTGACGAACACAACGTCGAGCCCGGCTTCAAGAAGCTCGCTGAACTGAAAGAGCGCGTGGTGACCCTGGGCGAAAACCCGAACCAGATTGCCGAGCTGTTCCGCACTGGCTCCCTGGACATGGGCGGCTTGTACGCACCCGCGTTCTTCCCGAAACAGATCCGCGATCCGGCCTACGGTCTGAGTGCAACCTTCGGCATGAAGGAAGGTTTCTACACCGACCTGATGCAATCGGTGATGCCGAAGAATCGCCCCGGCGATACCGACATGGCCTACGCTTTTATCAACCACTCTCTGGACCCACTGGTGCAGGGCAAGATGGCTGAAGACATCTACAACGGCCCGGTCAACGCCAAGGCGATCATCTCCGCCGAAGCGCGCAAGAGCCCGTACATCCTTACGCCAGAGCAGATTGCCGACAAGGCGATCATGCACGACAACGCCTTCCTGGCCACCGTGCATGACCAATGGATTCGTCGCTACACGGAAATCTTTTCTTCCTGATCGTAGGAGCTGCCGAAGGCTGCGATCTTTTGATCCTGTTCTTCGGCGGCTCTGAAAAGATCAAAAGATCGCAGCCTTCGGCAGCTCCTACAGGACCGGGTGCGCGGATATTTCTGATCTTCCATTGACGAGACCTTTGCTATGGAACACCAACCTCTTACTCATCCGGTCGCCGCCGTGCCAGTGCGTTCGCGCCGTGGTGTGTCGCCGACCGCCCGCGCCTGGTTTTTCCTGTCGCCATCGATGCTGTTTCTCGGCGTGCTGATTGCTGCGAGCCTGCTGGTACTGCGCATGAGCGTCGGCACCAAAGGCGCGGAATGGACCGGGTTCAGCCTGGCCAGTTACGCCCAGTTGCTGGAACCGTATTACCTCAAGTCCCTGATGCTGACCCTGCGCCTGGCGCTGTTCAGCGCGGTGATCGCGGTGCTGCTGGCGATCCCGGTGGCTTACACCATGTCGCGCCTGACCTCGCCGTTTATTCGACGGATCTTCCTCGCTGCCGTGCTGCTGCCGTTGCTGGTCAACCTGCTGCTGCAAAGCTACGGCTGGCTGGTGATTCTCGGCCCGGGCGGGATGCTCAATCAGGCGCTGATGGGCCTGGGCCTGATCAAGCGACCGATCATGCTGCTGTACAACCAGAACGGCGTGCTGATGGGCCTGGTGCAAACCGCGTTCCCGCTGGCCGTGCTGCCGATTGCCAGCGCCATGCGTGGCGTCGCCCGAACTTACGAAGAAGCTGCCGCGACCCTGGGCGCCAGCCGCTTCCAGGTGTTCCGTCAGGTGGTGTTGCCGATGAGTTTTCCGGGGATCATCACCGGTGCGACGTTGGTGTTCGCCTACAACGCCAGCAGCTTCGTGGCTGCCGCTGCTGCTCGGTGGCCGCCGGGTGCCGATGCTGGCGGTGATGGTGCATGACCAGATCGCTCCGCTGATGAACTGGCCCGCCGCGTCCGCTGCCGGTGTGGTGTTGATCATTACTACCCTGGCGATCATGACGTTGTCTGAATACATCACTGGCCGTCGTCGGCGCATGCTGGAGGCTTCGCAATGAGCACGTTGACCAAGAAGCGTTATTCGCTGCTGCCCGGGGAAACCGGCAAGTTCGCGGGCGTGTTGTCCGGTTTTATCCTGTTGTTGGCGGTACTGCCGATCCTGACGATGATCGTCATGTCGTTCAGCGGCGCCTCGAACCTCGACTTTCCGCCCAGCAGCTACAGCCTGCAATGGTATCGCGCGGCCTGGCACACCTTCGCTTCGCCGGACGCCAGCGATGTGCTGAGCCTGGGCAAAGCCATGACTACCAGCCTGATGGTGGCGTGCCTGACCATGGTCTTCGCCACGATCATCGCAGTGCCGGCGGCTTACGCACTGACCCGTTGCGAGTTCCGTGGCAAAGCCGTGGCCCTGCAATTGATGTCGCTGCCATTGGTGTTCCCGATGGTGGTGTTGGGCCTGGCATTGCTGTTGGTGTTCGACAGCTTGCCGTTCCAGATGACCACCTCGCGGCTGGTGATCGCCCACGTGATCCTCGCGTTGCCGTTCGTGGTGAAAAACTGCACGGCAGCGATGCTGTCGATTGGCAGCGAAGTCGAAGAGGCCGCGCAAATGCTCGGCGCCTCGCCGACCCGGGCGATTGTCGATGTGGTGGTGCCGCTGATGAAGTCGGGGATTCTGGCGGGGATGCTGCTGGCGTTCATCGTCTCGTTCAACGAATTCACCGTGACCTATTTCCTCTACACCATCGATGTCATGACCGTGCCGATCTGGATGTACAGCCGCACCGTGTCATCGCTCGACCCAACCGTTTTCTCGTTTGCCGTGCTGATCGTGCTGATCGACTTCGTCCTGATTTGGGCGCTCGAAAAGTTGGTTGGTGAAGGTGGCGTTTCGTTCTGATTCTTGAGGTGCAACATGACTGGTCTGATTCTGGAAAACGTCGAGAAACATTACGGCTCGGCCTGCGCGGTAAAGGATGTAAACCTGCATTTGCCTGAGGGCAAACTGGTGTGTTTTCTTGGCCCGTCGGGCTGCGGAAAAACCACTTTGCTGCGGATGATCGCCGGGCTCGAAACCCTGACCGGCGGCGAGATTCGCCTGGACGGTGAGGACATCGGCCACACCCCGGCGCACCTGCGTAACTTCGGCATGGTGTTCCAGTCGCTGGCGCTGTTTCCGCACATGACGGTGGGGGAGAACATCGCTTATCCGCTGAAACTGCGCGGCGTGAGCAAGGCCGATCAGCAGGCGCGGGTGGTGGAGTTGCTGGAACTGATTCAACTGCAGGAAATGATTGATCGCCCGGTGGCGAAACTTTCCGGCGGTCAACGCCAGCGCGTGGCGATTGCCCGGGCGATTGCCTCGCGGCCGAAAATCCTGCTGCTGGATGAGCCGCTGTCGGCGCTGGACGCCAAGTTGCGTGAATCGATGCAGGTGGAAATCCGTCAGCTGCAACAACGGCTGAACATCACCACGATCATGGTGACGCACGATCAGCGTGAAGCGATGACCATGGCCGATATCGTCGTGGTGCTGGGTGAGCACAAGGTGCAGCAAGTGGGCACGCCGATTGAGATCTATCGTCATCCGGCCAATGAATTTGTCGCGGACTTTATCGGCTCGGGCAACATCTTCCCGGCCACCGCGCTGGGTAATGGCAAGGTTGGCTTGCCCGGTGGTGATGCGCTGGAAGTGCCGATCTGCAGCAGTATTGTGGTCGGGGAGAAGATCAAGATGCTGATTCGCCCGGAAGACCTGCAACTGTCGCAACCGCAAGCCACGGCGGGGAATCGCCTGTTGGGCAAGGTGACGTTTGTGCGCGACATTGGCGCGACGATTGAAACGACGGTGGAGTGTTCAGGGGTGTCGTTTACCGCGCTGAGCACGCCGTGTCAGGGGTTTGGGTTGAGTATCGGCAATCCGGTTTCGGTGACGTTGCCGGCGGAGGCTTGCCGAGTACTCAGCGCCTGACCTTTAGCCTTATGCTGCCTTGACTGGCCTCTTCGCGAGCAAGCCCGCTGCCACATTAGACCGAGTAGTTCTGAAGAATGCGGTCAAATGTGGGAGCGGGCTTGCTCGCGAAGGGGGCGGCACAACCAACACAAATCTCAGCTAAACACTCAATCGTAACCGCGCCAAATCCCGTAGCGGCGGAGCCCCGAACAACCGGCTGTACTCCCGGCTAAACTGCGACGGGCTTTCATACCCCACCCGATACCCCGCCGCCGACGCTTCCAGCCCTTCGGCCAGCATCAAGCGCCGGGCTTCCTGCAATCGCAACTGCTTTTGATACTGCAGCGGACTCATGGCCGTCATCGCCTTGAAGCGGTGATGCAGCGTCGACACGCTCAGGTTCACTTCCTTCGCCAGATCATCGATACGCAACGGCTGTTCATAGTGGCCGTTGAGCCATTTGATCGCCTGGCTGATGCGATGGCTCTGGCTGTTGGCGATGGCTATTTCATACAGTCGATGACCCTGCTGGCTGCGCAACAGGCGATACAGAATCTCCCGGCGAATCAGCGGCGCGAGCATGGCGATGTCTTTTGGCGTATCGAGCAAACGGGTCAGGCGCAGTACGGCGTCGAGCATCGCCGCGTCCAGCCGTTCAACGTACAGCCCGCGCCCGGTGGGCCGGGTCGGCACGCCCATGGGGCCGGCGTCGGCGATCAGCGCGGTGATTTCCGCCGGGTCGATGTCCAGCCGCACGGCGAGGATCGGCTCTTCAGAGGTGACGGTCACCACGCGGCCGGTTACCGGCATCGAGACCGACACCACCAAATAATTGAGCGGGTCGTAATTGAAGACCTCGTCGGCCAGCCGAACTTCCTTGCGCCCCTGGGCCATGATGCACAGTGCCGGTTGCGCCAGCACCGGGGCGAACTGATGGGTTTGACTGTGACGCGACATGAACAGCGAGCTGACGGCAGTGGCGTAATTGCCATCCTCGCTGGTATTGCGGCGGATGATCGCGGCCAGTTCCTCGCGCTGTTTCTCCATGTCGGCGTCCAGCGGGGCTTGAAAGTGATCGAACGACGACATGCAGGGCCTCCTCGGTGAGGCGTTGTTGATGGGCAGAGCATAAGTTTGTGCAAGCCACAGTGGTAGACACATCCTGCCTGATGCTTGCCTGATTCTGCATTGGGTTGTTTCGCGGCATTGTTTTAGCCGTGTCGCGGCGCTGAAACTTGCTTGAAACCGTTGTGTCATCGCACAGACATGTCTGGACCGGCGTTTCAGGCCGATTCACTGATCCTCGCAGGATTGTGCAACAAGCCGGCAGGAATCGACTAACGGCAACCCTGTTGCGTCGCCTAATCTTGGATCCTGTCGCAGCCCGTCCCTGGCTGCTACACAACTCCCTGGGAGGGTTGAACATGTCTACGCAGATCCCCGTCAGTCATATGGCCTTCGTTCGTGCCCGCGCCGGGCGTTCGGCAGAACTCGGTATTCGCCTGAGCGCGTTGATCGAACCATCGCGTGCAGCCAACGGTTGCCTGAGCTTTGCCCTGCAACACTCGCAATGCGATCCGGACCTGTGGCTGGTGTCCGGTTTCTGGACCCATCAACAGGCCATGACTGCTTACTTCAACACGCCGGCCATGGAGATTTTCGCCGAGCTGGTACAAGACCTGGTGGTCAACAGCCTGGATTTCCATACCTTCAAGGATGTCTCGGCTGCCCAGGCGTTGGGTCAGTCCACGGCGCAGGTACACAAACTGGCCGGTTGAGGGTTTAATGGCTCCATTCTCAATTAGCCAGGATCCGCGACATGGCACGTAAAGCCTTTGATCATTTTGAAGCTGTTTCCGCTGTCGTACCGGGCGAGGGGGTTACCACGCCGCGATCGCCGTCAAAGCCATCGGTGGCGCGGGTGCGCCGCGCTTTCATAAAGTGCTTGAAGGGCAAATCTTCAAGACTGCCAACGAGGCCGATCTGGCCGCGGCCAAAGAGCTAACCCGCCTCAAAGACGTCAAAGAAGACGCCGACCTGCTCTGGTAAGTTATTTTTTTGCCCCCGGGCGATACATTTTGAACAATGCCTCTGGTCCCAGCTGAAAGTAATCCGCTGGCCCGCCGCCGCGCAGAATCGGTTCTGCCGCGGCGGTGTCGTACACCCCATCCTTCAACAGCCACTTGGCGATATGCACGGCGACCACTTCGCCGAGAATCAGCCAGCTCGGCACCACGTTCCCGTCCGCGCGCTGCAACTGAATGATCTGCGTGACCTTGCATTCAAAGGACACCGGGCTTTCAGCGACCCGTGGCACCTGAATGATTTTCGATGCGGCGGGTGTTAATCCGGCTAGCTCGAATTCATTGGTGTCGGGCGCGACCATGGCGCTGCTCTGGTTCATCCGCTCGGCCAGTGGCCGGGTCGCCAGGTTCCAGGCGAACTCGCCGGTCTGCTCGATGTTGTTCAGGCTGTCTTTGCGCCCGACGCTGGAAAAACCAATGATCGGCGGAATGTAGTTGAACGCATTGAAGAAGCTGTAGGGCGCCAGGTTCAGGTGACCATTGGCATCTTGCGAAGAAATCCAGCCGATGGGGCGCGGGCCGACGATGGCGTTGAACGGGTCATGGGGCAGGCCGTGGCCGTTGGCGGGTTCGTAGAAGTGGATGTCGTCGGGCATGGCGCTGGATTTCCTGGAAGAGGGGCATTGGCCATAGTGCAAGTGCGCGCAGGTAATTTCCAGTCAGACGCAGATCCCTGTGGGAGCGGGCTTGCTCGCGAAGAGGGCGTGTCAGTCGACATCATTGTTGAATGTCACACCGCTTTCGCGAGCAAGCCCGCTCCCACAGTGGTTTGTGTTGATGTCGAACTTTGCGTACCCCCAAAAACGACTAAGCCCGGCCGAAGCCGGGCTATTCAATGCCCTCCAAGTGTTAACCGATGGCACCCGCCGTACCGGTTTTATCAAAGCCATCAGCGGCGATGGCGCCAGCGGTGCCGGTGTGATCGAAACCATCCGAGGCAACAGCCGTCGAGTGGGTGTGTTCGACGGCAGCAGTGGCTCCAGAAATGAAGTCTGCGGTGCCGGTTTTGTCGGAACCATCCGCGGCGTAGGTGTTGGCCGCCAGTACGGTCAGGGCCAGAGCGAGAAACAGTTGGGTTTTCATGTTAGTGACTCCAGGTTCATTAAGATTGATTAAAATCTACAGTTTCATGCTAAAAACTATCGATTAATTAGATGTTAAGGCCGTCGGGCTTTTTCGCTTTCGGGGCTTGGTTGAGCGCATCGCAATTAATCGATCAGGCAGGGGCAGGATGGGTTTCGGGCATTAACCGGTGATTAATCCGGGATGACAGTTTTTTCATGCAGGTCTACCCGACCCTCAGGCCTTCGTCGCTTTGGGGCCTGCAACTGATATACGTGCGTCATGCGGGTATGGATGCGCCCGGCTGGAAAAGGTCGCGGGGATTAGTGATTTTGCCGGGTTATGCGTGAAGCAATTTGCTTGCATGACAGATTTTTCATACAGCACCTACCTATTTTTCACCGCTTCGCCGCCAGTCTGCGCGTCGGCCATAACCCTAAGAAAACGGCCGTCATGACCACTGGAGTTTTACCCGTAATGAATAAGCTGCCTCAAATCACCCTGGCGTTCTGGGTGATGAAAATCTGTGCGACGACCCTGGGGGAAACCGCCGGTGACTTGCTGTCGATGACCCTCAACGTCGGCTACGCCATCAGCTCGCTGATTTTGATCAGTGTGTTCGTGCTGACCCTGGTCACGCAGTTGATGTCCAAAACCTATAAGCCGGTGCTGTACTGGATCGTGATTCTGTCCACCAGCACGGCCGGCACCACCATGTCCGACTTCATGGACCGCACCCTCGGGTTGGGTTACGCCACGGGTTCGATGATCCTGATTGCGATTCTGGCGGGGATCTTCTCAGCCTGGCGTCTGAGCGGCGACTCGTTGAACGTCAGCAAGGTCCAGACCTTTCGTGGCGAGATGTTCTACTGGATGGCGATTCTGTTTTCCAACACCTTGGGCACTGCGCTCGGCGATTACCTGGCCGACGACTCGGGCCTGGGCTTTGCCGGCGGCGCACTGTTGATCGGCTCCACCATCGCGGTGGTGGTGCTGCTCAAATACTTCACGAAGATTTCGTCGGTGCTGTTGTTCTGGGTGGCGTTCGTGCTGACACGGCCATTCGGCGCAACCCTGGGCGACTTCCTGACTAAACCCCATGAAAAGGGCGGCCTGGATTTCGGCACCATTGGCTCGTCGCTGGTGTTGGCGGGGGTTTTGGTGGTGATGATTGCGGGCGCGGCTTACGCGCAGAACAAGTATGGCAAGCGAGCGGTTGCCGAGTTGACTTAAAGCCGAGTTGCCCACATCGCGAGCAAGCTCGCTCCCACATTGGATCTGCGTACACCAGATCCTTGTGGGAGCGAGCCTGCTCACGATGAGGCCGGAACAGTCACCTCAAATAAAGCAGTCAGTCCGTCTCGATCCGCGAATGCTTGCGGGTGTCTTTCATGGTCACGTACACCAGCAACGACACCGCGATGCAGGCCGTGACATACCAGTAGTAACCGGTTTCCATGCCGATGCTCTTGAACCACAGCGCGATGTATTCGGCGGTGCCGCCGAAGATCGACACGGTCAGCGCGTACGGCAAGCCAACGCCCAGTGCACGAATCTCGGTCGGGAACAGTTCGGCTTTGACCACCGCGTTGATCGAGGTGTAGCCGCTAACGATGATCAGCGCCGCCATGATCAGGAAGAACGCGCCCCACCAGCTCTGGATGGTGTGCAGGGTGGTCAGGATCGGCACGGTGAACAGCGTGCCGAGCACGCCGAAGGCAATCAGGATCGGCCGACGACCCACCTTATCCGACAACGCGCCAATCAGTGGTTGCAGGCACATGAACAGGAACAGCGTGGCCGCCGAGATGCTGGTGGAGTCGGTGATGCTCATGCCGACGGTGTTCACCAGGTATTTCTGCATGTAGGTGGTGTAGGTGTAGAACGCCAGAGTGCCGCCCATGGTCAGGCCGACCACGGTCATCAGTTCCTTGGGATGGCGCATCAGCGTGCGCATGGCGCTTTCTTTCTTCTCTTTCTTGACCTTGTTGAACGACTCGGTCTCTTCCATGCCACGACGCAGGTAGAGCGCCACGACCGCACACAGCGCGCCGATGGCGAACGGGATGCGCCAGCCCCAGGCGTACAGTTGTTCGGTGGTCAGCACCTGTTGCAGCACGATCAGCACCGCCAGGGCGATGAGCTGACCGGAGATCAGCGTCACGTACTGGAAGCTGGAATAGAAGCCGCGACGTTCCTTGGTCGCCATCTCGCTGAGGTAGGTAGCCGAAGTGCCGTACTCGCCACCGACCGACAGGCCCTGCAGCAAGCGAGCGAACACCAGCAGGATCGGCGCACCGATACCGATGGTTTCATAATTGGGGCTCAGGGCGATCAGCAGCGAGCCGAAGCACATCAGGTACACCGAGGCCATCAACGCACGTTTACGACCGGCACGGTCCGCGTAGAGGCCCATCAACCAGCCACCGATCGGACGCATCAGGAAGCCCACGGCGAAGATCGCGGCGGTGTTCATCAGTTGCGCAGTGGTGGAACCCGCCGGGAAGAAAGATTTGGCGAAGTACAGCGAGAACGCGGCGTAGACGTACCAGTCGTACCACTCGACCATGTTGCCGACCGAGCCGCTGAAGATCGATTTGATCCGGCTCGAAGTGGTTCTTTCTTTGGCGGGCGCGACGGCCGACCCGAGGGGCAGGGCGTTGGAGTTATCCATTGAAGGATCCTTCGTTTAATTGTTTTTGTGGAGCGCGTGTAAACGCAGCCTGCAGGGGCTATAGCAGGAGCTGTGCCAAGGGGCGGAGGGCCGGTTTAGAGGGGGTAGGAGGTTTTGTTGAGCGGAAATCCGCTTATTGCTTGGTGTCTGTGAGCGGAAAATTGCTCATTGAGGTTGGGAGTTGCTTTGTCTGCACCGGCCTCTTCGCGGGCAAGTGCCGTCACTACAAAAATCAGCTGTCGTGCAGGAACATCTCCCGACTCAACCCATGCCGCTGTAACTTTTCATTAAACGTGCGACGCGGCAGTTGCAGCTCTTCAAGCACCGCTTTCACATCACCCTTGTGCCGGGTCAGCGCCGCGCGCAAGCAATGCGCTTCAAACGCTTCCTGTTGCGCCGCCAGCGACTGGCCAGGGTCGATGCCCGCCGGTTCTGGCTCACCGAGGCCCAATACCTGGCGCTCGGCCACGTTCGCCAGTTCCCGCACATTGCCCGGCCAGTCGTGGCTCAGCAAATGACTCAGTTGCGGGCCGCTCAACGGTGGGAAGGTCCGCCCCAGACGTTCGGCGGCATTCTGGGCAAAGGTTTCGAACAGCAATGGAATGTCTTCGCGGCGCTCGCGCAACGGCGGCAGGCGCAACTCGGCGACGTTCAAACGGTAGGCCAGGTCCTCTCGAAAACGCCCGGCGCGGGCTTCGTCCAGCAGGTCGGGTTTGGTCGCGGCGATGATCCGCAAGTCCACGCGAATGCTCTGGTTCGACCCCAGTCGCTCAAGCTTCTGCTCCTGCAACACCCGCAACAACTTGACCTGCTGAGCCAGCGGCATGCTTTCTATTTCATCGAGAAACAGCGTGCCGCCGTCGGCGTATTCGAGCTTGCCGATGCGCTTGCCCGAGGCGCCGGTGAACGCGCCACTTTCGTGACCGAACAGCTCGGCCTCAAACAACTGCTCGGGAATCGCCGCGCAGTTCAGGGCCACGAACGGCTTGTCAGCACGCGGACCGAAATCATGCAGGCAGCGGGCGACCAACTCTTTGCCGCTGCCGGTTTCGCCACGGATCAACACGTTGACCGGCAACGTCGCCAGGTCCAGCACCTGTCGGCGCAGCGTTTGCAAACCACGGGACACGCCGAGCAACGTGGCGTCGAGTTTGGCGCGGTTATCGGCCTGTACATGCAGGGCGCGGTTTTCCAGGACCAATCGGCGCTTTTCCAGGGCCCGGCGAAGGCTGCCGAGCAAGGTTTCCGGGCTGAACGGTTTTTCGAGGAAGTCGTACGCGCCGTCGCGCATCGCTTCGACCGCCATCGGCACATCGCCGTGGCCGGTCAACAAAATCACCGGCAAGTCGGCATCACGCCGCTGCACTTCGGCCAGCAGTTCCAGGCCGGTCATGCCGGGCATGCGCACGTCGCTGAGGATGACGCCGGGGAAGTGGGCCGGCAACTTTGCCAGGCATTCATCGGCACGGCTGAACAGCTGCACCTCGAATCCCGACAGGCTCAGCCACTGTTCTACGGCGCTGCGAATGCTGCTTTCGTCGTCGACCACGATCACCGAATTCAGCATGAGAGGGGCACCTCCAGATCGATCGGCAAGGTCAGGGTGAACACCGCGCCATTGTCGTGGTTGTCGGCCGACAGGCGCCCACCGGATTCGTGCGCAATGGCAAACGAGACCGCCAGCCCCAGGCCCAAGCCATCGCCCACCGGTTTGGTGGTGAAGAATGGATCGAAGACGTTCGGCAGGTGTTCTTCGGCAATGCCGCCACCGTTGTCGGAAACGCTCAGGCGCCACAGTTGCTCATCGGCTTCGAGGCGGATTTCCAGGCGTTTGCAGGGTTTGTCCTGCACCGCGTCGAGGGCGTTGCGCAGCAGATTGATCAGCACTTGTTCCAGGCGAATCGCATCACCACGGACCCAGGCCGGGCGCGTCAGGTGCAGCACGGTGCTGACGTTTTCGTCGCGCAGGCGCGCATCGAGCAACTGCAAGGATTGATCGACCACCGCCGCCAGGTCCAGCCGTTCGCGCAGGCCGCTGGGGCTTTTGCGGGCGAAGGTTTTCAGGTGACCGGTCAGCGCGGCCATGCGGGTGAGCATGTCGTCCACCGGTTTCAGCGCCTTGTAGGCGTCATCGACCCGGCCGTGATCGAGCAGCAGCCTCAGAGTAGCAAGCTGCATGCGCTGGGCGGTCAGCGGCTGGTTGATTTCGTGGGCCAGCGCCGCGGACATCTGCCCCAGCGCCGCCAGTTTGGCCGATTGCACCAGACCGTCCTGGGCGGTGCGCAGGTCGCGGGTGCGTTCTTCCACCAATTGTTCGAGTTCTTCGCGGCTGCGCTGACGCATTTTCGCCAAGCGCCAGCGCTGGTAGAGGAACAGCAACAGAAACACCACCGCCAGCCATAACCCGGCGGCAGCGAGGCCAGCATTGCGGCTGTCTTCGAAAGCGACTTGCGGGCGGCGCAACAGGTGCAAGGTCCAGCCTTCGGCGGGCAGCGGCAGGGATTCCCACAGGTAATCCGCCGTGCCGTCGGGGCCCTCGATTTGCGCCAGGTCGCTGTTGTCGTCAAAGCGCCGTTTCGATTGATAGGCCAGCGGCGACAGCGGTTGCTTGTCGTATTGGCGCGTGTTCTTGAGTTCGGCGTGATCGCTGTCGCTCAGCGGTTTCAACTGGCGATAGCGCCAGCCCGGCTGGTTGGCGATGAAGATAATCCCGCGGGCATCGCTGACCAGCAGCGTGTCTGTGCCTTGGCTCCATTCACGCTCAAGTTCGGGAAACTCGAGTTTCACCACCATGGCGCCGAGGAACTCTCCGTTGTCCCGGGTCACCGCGCTGGACAGGAAGTAACCGGGAATGCCGCTGGTCACGCCCACCGCATAAAAGCGCCCGGTGCCTTGAGTTCGAGTCTGGCTGAAGTAGGGGCGAAAGCCGTAGTTGTGGCCGACGTAACTGCTGGGCAAGCGCCAGTTGCTGGCGGCCACGGCCAGGCCGGTGTGATCGAGCAATTCCAGGGTCGAGGACTGCGCGGCGCCGTTGATCTTTTCCAGTTTGCGGTTCAGCAGGTCCTGTTGTTCAGGACTCACCGGGCCATCGAGGGCCGAACGCAATTCCGGGTCCAGTGCCAGCACGGCGGGCAGGGCGCGGTAGCGGTCGATCAGGGTGTGCAGGGAATTGGCGTACAGCGCCAGTTGCTGGTTGGCGCGGGCGGCGTCTTCTTCCAGGGCCTGACGTTCGGCGTGACGCATCGCCAGCCCCGCAGCGAGGGCTGCGCCGGCGAGGATCAACAGGGTATACAACGACAAACGCAGGGTACGGGAAGTCGGCAGCATGCTGGCGCAAATAGGTGGGAAGTCGGGCGGGCACCATAGCATGGTGGGCCCGCCGGGGGAGATGGTGCATGGCAGAACATCTGATGGCGCGAATAGCTAGAGTCTCGTTCCTCCATATTCCCTGACAAGACGGCTGGAGCCAGGGGTGCCCCCAAGACGATGAGCACCCTGGTCGGAGCGTCTTCCGAAGTCATCCGGAATGTAATCCTTTTCATATCCCTTGAGAGGCCCCATCGCACGAAGCCTTTCCAATAAATTAACTGTTTGGGGCGAAGAACTCCCTAGCTCTTTTTCGGCCAGGAGTAACTCACTAATGAGCAGGTTTTGTGCTTCCTCAGTCACTGTTTGATTCAATTTAAGCGTAAACATTTCCTGCTCGATTCTGCCCATACGCGCGGCTCCCTGAGCCTTTGTCGCAGCCTTACTGGCTTTAATTACGCCGTCCCTGAATTCATCAACTCGCTTGTTAATTAGGGTATGAAGGGGCCCTAGGCTGGCTCCTGTCGCACTTGCCACAAGTACATAGTTGGAATGCACCATATTATGGTGCTGGGTTACTTCGAATATCTGCTCTTGATACTCCGGATACCCGGGATCGTCCGGACCAACAGGGTCGGGAACTCCGGGCCACATGCTCCAAATCGACCATGCTGGATTAGGATGAAGAACGTTTGTCAGGGCCTGCGCCCCGTATGTCCCGGCGGTCGAAATGATCCACGGGGTCAAAGAACCTGTACCGCCTTCAGGGAACACGAGTTTTGCCAGCCAGGAGTTGGCTATCGTTAATCCCATTTTTTCCGTTTTTTGCTTCCAATAATCTTTATCACGCAACTGACGGCCCCAGACAGTCCATGAGTCAGGCATCGGGGGAGGATTGTCTTGCGGGTTTTCTGGAAGATTAGGGCCAAAGAAAACCGGCTCAGCTGCCAAGTCGTTCATTTCAATACTGACAGCAGGGTCCGATGGACTTCCTCCTGTGTCATCCACTAGGCTAATCGGGTTATTCCGCACCATCCGAAACACATTCAACCCATCCACAACCCCCAACGGATCCGGATTCACCCACCGCCCCAACCACGGCGCCAGATACCGCAACCCGTAATACAGCAACCCGCTTGCGTCCTGCTCCTTACCTGAATACCGAATGGTCTTGTAGTCCGCCTCAATCTGCGAGCGCGCCGCCCACCACGCTGTGCCGCCATAGGGGTAATACCCTTCGTGGCTGATGACGGCGGCGGTTTTGTCCAGTTCCAGGCTGCTGGAGCCCAAGTGATCATCGATGCTGTAGCGCAATTGATCAGCCTCGATTTCAGCAGGTTTGCCAGCGACCCAGTGCAGGCAACGCACGCTGCCACGGCCCAGCGCCACACTGATCACTTGCAGTTCTTCGCCGCTGTCCAGGGTGCGGATTTCCAGTCCCGGCAGATAGCGCACTTCCCGCTGATGAACCACGGTTTTGGCTTGGGCCGAGCTGACTTTGCGCACCCGCGCACCGCTGCTGTCGTAGCGGTAGTACTCGTCATCATTGGCGCCGTTGTCACGGTTGACCGTCGTCAGTTTTTGCAACTGATTGCGCCCGTCCCACTGCATCGGTTGTGCGCCGGGCACCAGGGTTTTCAGGTTGCCGTTAGGGTCGAATTGCTGCTCGAAGTCTGGCGCCGGTGCACCTTCCTCCCACGGCAAGGCGCGGTTGCTGCCCTGCGCCACGCGCATCGTGCGGGTGTAGTTGTTGCCAGGGCGGATGTGCCGCAGCACGGTGAAATTACCGCCGTCGTCGTATTCATATTCCTGGGTGTAATTGAGCAACAGGCTTGGGTCGATGGGGCTGATCAGGTCCGGTAAACCGGGCCGGATGCTTGCCCCGACGGCTTCACGTCCCTTGGCGGTGGAGAGTTGATAGAGGCTGTCGTAGGTGTAGGTGGTTTCTGGTTCCACCCGCTGATTGGCGAAAAAGCCCAAGGGCTTGAGGTGGTCCATCTGATGGGTAATGTTGCCCACGTGGTCGTATTCGTAACTCAGGTTTTGCAATGTGCCTTTACTCGGGGACGCAGCACTGAGGCGTAGCAGCCTGCCGGTGCTGGCCTCAAAAGTCGCCGTGGTGACCACCGCGTTGCCGGCGGTCTGGCTGAGTAATTGTCCTTCGGCGTTGTAGTCCGTGGCCGTCAGCAGTGGCTCGGGCGCCTTGCCCTTGAGGGTCAATGCAATGCTCTTGAGTTGGCCGGCACGGTCCAGGGTCCAGTGATGTTGATGGTCGGCGGCATCCGTCTGTTCAATCAATTCACCCGCGGGGCTGTAGCGCTGAAGGGTGGTATAGCGTTTGTCGGATTCGAGCAGGGTATCCCGTGCGGCGATGTCCAGCGGCCAATCAGCGGCTTGTTCATCCGGCAGAAAGCGTCGGGTCTGGCTGATGACTTGACCGGTCAGGGCCTGTTGATTGAACAGCAGCGTGCCGGCGGGGTCGTCATGGCGCAGCAACTGGCCGCACTGATTGCGCGCGGCAAACTCGGTGGCGTTGGTGGCGTAGGTCAGGCGTTCTACGGTGTGTGCCGGTTGCCCGGCCATCGTTTCATACAGCGCGACCGGGCGCAGGTGCAGGTCGTACTCGCTGCGCCGATAACTGCCTCGCCCGTCCCAGCTTTCCAGCGTTTGCTGCGCCTCTGCGGGCAAACTCAGGCGCCAGCCGGCGTCCACACTGTCACTGCTCAAGGCTGCCCCGGACAGGCTGTAAACCGTCTGCAGGTTGGCCCGCAGGGCGGGTGCCAGAAAGCGTGGATCACGCTGTTTCACCAAGCGACCGGCCGCGTCGTATTCCGAGCGCGTGACCCGTGCGACGGCAACGACACTGCTGTCGCGACGCCAATACGCGACTTGGCGCAGTGGCTGCCCCCGGCTGTCGATCACCGCCAGGTTCGGAGTGTGTCGATCGAGGCGGGTGTTCATGGCGTCACCGTTTGCGTGGCCTGCATTTCGGCCATGGCTTGTTCATAGGTATCGTTTTCATCGAAAGCGATGGTGTACCAGGTGCGGTACCACACCTCTTGGCGCAGTGGTTTTTTCGCCAGCAAGGTACGGGTCGGCCGGCCGGCGGGGTCGTAGAACTGTTGGTCGTGATAGCCGGTTTTGCGCAGTGCTTGTGTGTTGATATGACGGTACTGATCAGCGAAAAACGGCCGGTAGACCCGCACCTTTTCGCCTTTGTTGTTGTACTCCACCGGCTCGCTGACCCGCCAGCGCCGAACGGCCTCGGCTTCCTTTGGCGTACCGTCGGGGTTGAGCGCCAGGTCGCCTTTTTCGTCGACCACCCAGGCCTTGCCCGGTTCGACTTCCTGCTTGGTTTGCAAGGCTCGGCCAAAGCCGTCCCAGCACGCCACGCTCACGCGGATTTGCAACGCATCATCGCCAGGGTAACGGTCGGCTTGCAAGGCGGCGATGTGGACCGGTTCGCGTCGGGCTTCGTCGACGTACTGCTTGAGCAGCGTCTCGTCGGCAGACGGGTTTTCCAGACCTTCAAGGTGTAACCGGGCGCGGGTGCAGATATGGCCGGTGGGCAGTGCGTAACCTTCGGCGCGGGCCCAGATCAGCCAGGGCGTTGTTGCCGCTTTTGAAACGCGGCCCATCCAGCTGAACGGGTCGCTGAAGCTGGCCGTGGCGTAATCGCCGAGGACGGTTTTTGGCGCGTCGATAGCGTCCTGGGGGTGACGGTCCGGCGGAGGGACATAACCTGCGAGTTTTTTGAAGCCCACCTCTTCACCCAGTTCTGTCCCGTGAAAACTCGTCACCAGCACCTCGCCAAAGGCGTTATAGCAAGCCTCCTGAATGTTCTGGTTCGGGTCTTCGATGGCCGCCGGCAAGAAGGAGCGGTAATCAGTGTTCAGCGTGCGAGTGGCGCAGCCATCCGGTAACGTCACCGCCGTGGCCAGGCACCAGTAAGGCTCGTCGTAACTGACCTGGGTGATGCCGTGACTTTGGGTCTGGCGGAATTCCTTGACGTTAAAAAACTTGTCCAGCCCGTGGTAGACGGGGAAGCCGCGCCACACTGACCATAAATAGTTTTTGGCGTCTGTGGGATCGGCGGGTTCGCCTGCTTTGGCATCGGGCAGGAACGGCACCATGATGTGATAACCCACTTCTTTGGATTCGAGCTTTTCCTTCAGGTTGAACGGCATGTTGCCGCCAGCGTCCTTGAGTTTGTCGTAGGCGCTCAGGGCTGTGGCATCGAGTTCGGCTGCTTCCAGATAATCGGGCAAGGCCTGGAAGGTCGTTATGCCCGGTGGCAACACTTGGCCGGTGGCGGGATCCTGGTAGTGTTGTTGAGACATCCCCATCAATACCGATGCCTTGGCCCAGTCACCGTCGTACTCGGCCCATGTCAGAAAGTTTTCATGGTTGATGTCTTGCGGGCGCAGTTTGTTTTTGGCCAGCACCAATGCATTGCCACGCTGGCGATACGGCAATCGCAGACGCCAGGCTTGTGCATCATCGAGGTGGATGTACTCGGCGCGTGCCTCGGTCAGGTACCAGTCTTGCTGGGCGGGATCATGGGCGTCAGTCCACCAGGTGTTTTCATAGCACTCGTCGCGATCGTCACCCGCTTCGCACACGATAAAAGGGGAGGGTCATCGACGGTGTTGCGCCGTGCGTAGTGCACGGTAAAACCATGGATCAGGCCGCCGAACTTGTCCCACTCCAGATTCACCGTGTGTTGGCACAGCGGATCGTCGGCGACTTGCGGTTCGTATTGATAGGCGATGCTTTCCAGTGCCAGCGGTTGCAGCACCGCGTAGGGCTGATGCTCGCCCTTGGGCCGGAGTTCGCGCACCAGGAAACGGCTTTCCTGTACGGCGTAGGGCACGGCACTGGCGGGGTCATCATCGGCGGCAAACACTTCTGTGCGCAGTACCGAACCGCTGAGGGTGCGGGCCATCTCTCGGGCCAGGCCCTCGTCGGGAACCAGCGAACGGCCTGCCGCATCATTGAGGTGGTATTCCTGCAGCAGGGTGTTGCCCAGGGGCACCGCCAAGGGATCGCGGTTGTAATAACCGTCGTAGCGCAGGTCCACGGCTTTACCGGTATGAAACCAGGTTTTACTGAGGATCGGCGCGGTGAAGCCCAGGCTCGTGCGTTCGGCGGCCGTCGCTTCGGTGTCGGTTTGCAGCAACAGGCCAAAGCCGCGGAACTCCCGTTCGTAGCGGTCGTAAAACCCCTGGCGATAGCTGAAGCCCTGAGTCAGGCAGTTACCGGTGATTTCATCGAGTTGGGTTTGTTGCTTGACCAGGTGCATGGCAAAGGGAAGGTCGGACACCGGGTCTTTCCCGGCAGCAATCAACTGCACTTTCTCATCCAGCCATTCCTGGGCCGAACTGCGATAGGTCACGCCGGTGGCCGCGCCCATATTGTTATTCGTGGCGTTCACCAGATAAGGCTTGGCCTGCACAAAATCGTAGCGCCAGTGCCTCGGTGACATGTGCGGCACCGTCAGGATCAGGCTGGAACAACCCAGCCCTTGCAGGTCCGCGGTGCTCACCTGGCTGAACCGGTCATAACGTACCCCTTCGGGCCAGGGCAGGTCGGTGGAAGTCGGGTCATAACCATTGCCGGCGCGGTTCATGAACACCCGAAAGCGGTCGGACTCAAGGTAAATCAAGTCCGTCGCGCCGGAACCGTCGAGGTCGGCCAGGCGCACCTGCGCCGCGTTGAACGTGGCGTAATCAAAGGGCAGCGCACAGAGCACAAAACCTTTGCCGAATCGCCCGCGGCCCAGGTTTGGCCAGCATTTGACTTCGTTGTGACGGATGCGAATCAAATGTTGCTGGCCGCTTCCGAGCACATCGCTGAAGGCCACCAGTTCAGTCTGACTGTTGCTCAGCAAGGGCAGGGCGTCGTCATCGTGGGGCACATCGTTGCCGTGGGCGAAACCGGTTTCGCGACGGCTGGCGTACAGCCGCACGCTGCGGGTGCCGATCAGTGCCAGGTCCGTCAGGCCTTTGCCCACCAGGTCGGCCAGCTGCGCCGAAGGGTGGAAGAATTCGCTGGGGAAGGCGTCATACGCCACGAAATTCGACCAGGTGCGATCCGGGTTGAGGGTGAAAAACCGCTGAGCCCCGGTTGAGCAATCACCCAGTCGAGCTTGCCGTCACCGGTCAGGTCGCTCAAGGACTGACGCAGCGGTTTGCGGCTGTCGGCAACGGGAATATGCGGCAATAGATGCCAGTCACCGTAACGCACATCATCGGGGCCGTTTTCGCCCCGTTCGGGCTCGCGGTAGTACCAGGCCTTGTCACTGCGAAACAACACGCCAGGCAAACCTTCGCCGTACAAGTCCACCAGTTGGTAGGGCTGGCCGTCATTGAGACCAGGCATGGCCGGGAACTCGACATAACCCTGGCGCCCTGGGTCGAGTTCGAAGGCGTTGTACATAAACTCCATCGGCGGGCGGCTTTCCATCTGACCGCGACTGTCATACGCCTGGATATGCGCCGCCGTCAGGTGGTTGTAGCCCAGAGGGCTGGGGCGATGTTCCAGTAGCAGGCGCTGGACCAGCACCGGGGCGGGCTCCAACTCGACGGGGAAATGATGAAACATCAGCACCTGCCGGCACAGGCGCCGGGTACCCAGTTCGAAGCCGTAGGCATAGTTCCAGAACGGATCGCTGCGCACGGACCAGTCGTTGTACTCATCATCGGGCTGTGAATAGGGCGGGCCGTAGACCGGTTTTTGGCTCAGGTCGTCGCTGCGTTCGCCGTAATCGAACAGCAGGTGGAAATGCCATTGCACAGCCTTCCAGCCATTGGCGTCCCAGGCGTACAGGTCGGCGGATGCCACGGCATTGCCATAAAGCACCCGATGCAGGTAACGCTGGGCGCGATAGTCACGAAATTGCGGGGCGGCCGGCTCGTCGACTTCGGCCAGGTATTCGTAAACCACGTGCTCGCCACGAAGAGTAAGGCTTTCGTCGATCAGCCAGACGCCGACATGCGTCTTGTCCTTGGCATCGGTCCGGCGCGAAGCCTCGGTTTTGCCGTAGCAGTGCAGGCTGCCGTCGGCGCCGTGGATCAGCCAGAACCCCGACGAATCGGCGGCATTGCTCCAGTGCTCGATCAAGTCGAAGGCGCCTTCGACCCGTGGCCAATAGCGCACGACCTGATGACTGCCAACGTTTTTGCCGTTGTACGCCGAGACCGTCCTGGAGATGATCCGTCCGTCATCACCCTTCTCGGGCATCCACACGTCACCGCTGGGCCCCACGATCTGGTTGCTGCGGTCATAGGTCGGCACGCCTTGGGCGGTGCGCAAGGTGATGGCGTTAGTGGTCAGCCGCCAACCGATGCCAAAGGGGCTGTTGCCCACATCGCTGCTGTAGCCCAGACCCAGCGCCGGCACCAGGTCGCGATTGGGCGCCTTGCTGATGGGCAGCGGCAATTCCAGCGATGCCGCACCGTTGGTGCCCACCGCGCCCTGGCCCTTGCCGATGCTCTGGATGGCACCGCCACCCTTGGGAAGGGCGGGGGCGTTGATGTCGAGGGTGCCTTGCTGTTCCGTGGCCATCTGCATATCCGCCGTGAAGGATGCAACGATGACTTGCAACTTATCAGGTAGTACGAAGGCTGTGACCTGTCAGATCTGACAGGCTGAAGGGGAAGTCTTAGAACGATTCGCTGACCCTGTCGCTCTTTTAATCGCCTTTTTTCAGGGAAAAAAACCGGTCTATCGTTACGGATAGACCGGTTTTTGACTGGCAAAAAGTACTTACTGCACTTCCACCGCCAGGCTTTCACTGATCTTTTTCTGCCAGATGGCAGGACCGGTGATGTGTACCGACTCGCCCTTGCTATCGACCGCAACGGTGACCGGCATGTCCTTCACGTCGAACTCGTAGATGGCTTCCATCCCCAGTTCGGCGAACGCCACGACGCGGGATTTCTTGATCGCTTGCGCCACCAGGTAAGCCGCGCCACCGACCGCCATCAGGTAAACGGCTTTGTGGTCCTTGATCGCTTCGATCGCGGTAGGGCCGCGCTCGGATTTGCCGATCATGCCCAACAGGCCGGTTTGCTCAAGGATTTGACGGGTGAACTTGTCCATCCGCGTAGCAGTCGTCGGACCGGCAGGGCCAACCACTTCTTCGCGCACCGGATCAACCGGGCCGACGTAGTAGATGAAGCGACCCTTGAGGTCGACCGGCAGGGTTTCACCCTTGTTCAGCATCTCGACCATGCGCTTGTGCGCAGCGTCGCGACCGGTGAGCATCTTGCCGTTGAGCAGGACGGTTTCGCCCGGCTTCCAGCTCTGCACGTCTTCAGGCGTCAGGGTGTCGAGGTTGACGCGGCGAGCCGATGGGCCGGCTTCCCAGACGATTTCCGGGTAGGCGTCCAGCGGTGGTGCTTCGAGCGAGGCCGGGCCGGAACCGTCGAGCACGAAGTGCGCGTGACGAGTGGCGGCGCAGTTCGGGATCATGCACACCGGCAACGAAGCGGCGTGGGTCGGGTAATCCATGATCTTCACATCGAGCACGGTGGTCAGGCCACCCAGGCCCTGTGCGCCGATGCCCAGTTGGTTGACCTTCTCGAACAGCTCCAGACGCATCTCTTCGATACGGTTGGACGGGCCGCGCTTTTTCAGCTCGTGGATGTCGATGGATTCCATCAACACTTCCTTGGCCATCACCGCAGCTTTCTCGGCGGTGCCGCCGATGCCGATGCCGAGCATGCCAGGTGGGCACCAGCCGGCGCCCATGGTTGGCACAGTTTTCAATACCCAGTCGACGATCGAGTCGGACGGGTTGAGCATGGCCATCTTCGACTTGTTCTCGGAGCCGCCGCCCTTGGCCGCCACGTCCACTTCCACGGTGTTACCCGGAACGATGGAGTAGTGGATAACGGCCGGGGTGTTGTCCTTGGTGTTTCTGCGAGCGCCCGCCGGGTCGGCGAGGATCGAGGCACGCAGGACGTTTTCCGGCAGGTTGTAAGCCTGGCGCACGCCTTGGTTGATCATGTCGTCCAGGCTCATGGTGGCGCCATCCCAACGCACGTCCATGCCCACGCGGACAAATACCGTCACGATGCCGGTGTCCTGGCAGATCGGGCGGTGGCCGGTGGCGCACATGCGCGAGTTGATCAGGATTTGCGCCATGGAGTCACGGGCCGCTGGCGATTCTTCGCGCAGGTAGGCTTCGTGCATCGCCTGGATGAAGTCAACGGGATGGTAATAGGAAATGAACTGCAGGGCGTCGGCAACGCTCTGAATCAGGTCGTCTTGCTTGATCACGGTCATGAGTCGCGCTCCTCTAAAAGACGGGAACATTCAATAAGGTGCTTGCAGCTTGGGTGCATCGGTCGGTTGCAAGCACCTTTACAAGGCACGCCGGGGCTGCTGGCGCGACGCTAAAAAGGCGCGGCAGTATAACTCGGCTCGCGGGTCGGCACACATTGGCTTTTGGTAGGAGATGACCTGTGGCGAGGGAGCTTGCTGTGGCGAGGGAGCTTGCTCCCGTTGAACTGCGCAGCAGTCCTTATTTTGGGGCCGCTTCGCAGCCCAGCGGGAGCAAGCTCCCTCGCCACAGAAGCGGTCATGCCCATAAATACGAGTCAAACGGGCCATGCTTTTGACGCCAGTTTTCCGCTCCCAAAATTGAATGGTTATTTATCGGTCACGCCACTAAAGTGGCAATCGGCCTGAGTAGGACACTCTTTCAGCCTCTTTTCCTTTGGTGAGTCAACGATTGACCCATAACGCCATCCAGCGCCTGTTGCTCAAACGTTTTGCCCTCGCGGCCGGCACCTATGCCCTGGCATTGCTGCTGCTGTGGCTGGCGTTTTTCACCGGGCACTACGATGAGCCACTGGCCGGCGTCGCCGTTGGCAGTGCGTTGGTGGTGATCAGTCAGGCGGCGTTGTTCGCAGTGTTTTACAGCGGTTGCAACCTGCGCTTTAGCGACCCGAGCCTGACCGAAGTGCAGGTATTGCTCGGCCTGGGCTGGCAAACCTGGCTGATCTTTCACCTGGACGGGGCCCGCGGCGCGTTTCTGGTGTTCTACGTTCTGATTCTGCTGTTCGGCCTGTTCCACCTGTCGCGCCGTGCCTTTGTGCGGTGTGCGTTGCTGGTGTTCTTCAGTTTCAGCGCCATCACCTTGTGGGACGGTTACCACTTCCAGTTGCCCGACCCGGCATTGGCGCTGTTGCAGGTGTGCGTGCTGTTTATCGTGCTGGTGTGGCTGGTGCTTTACGCCCGTTACGTCCAGGCCTCGCGTCAACTCATGCGCCAACGGCGCTTCGCCTTGCAGGCGCATCAAGACACTCTGCGCGGGATGATGCGCCAGCTCGAAGACCTGGTGGCCACCGACGAACTCACCGGGCTGTTCAACCGCCGCCACTTCCTGCGCCTGGCCTCCCGCGAGCTCAACGCCATGGACGCGAGCGTGATCCACGGCTTGGCGCTGATCGACCTCGACCACTTCAAACGCATCAACGATGTGCATGGCCACGCCGCTGGCGATCAGGTGTTGCAAGCCTTCGCCGGGGTGGCCACGGCCTGCCTGCGTGATGGTGATGTGCTGGCCCGTTACGGCGGCGAAGAATTCGTGGTGTTGCTGCCCGACTGTGATGCCGAGCGCCTGACCTCCTGTTGCGAACGGCTGCGCATTGCCTTTACCGATGTCGAGTTGTTCGGCCTGAATGTGCGCAACCTCAGCTTGTCCGCCGGCATGACCCTGCTGGAGCTGGGCGATGACCTCGACGATGCCCTGCAACGTGCCGACCAGGCGCTATATCGCGCTAAACGCGACGGTCGTAATCGTTGCGCGGCGGCGTGGGAGAACATCGATGCCTGAGTTACGAGTCGGCGAACGCCAGTGGTCGGTGGCGGCGGGCAGCAACCTGCTGGATGCCTTGATTCAAAAGGGTGTATCGGTGCCTTACAGTTGCCGCGCCGGCAGTTGCCATGCGTGCCTGGTGCAATGTGTACAAGGCACGCCCAGCGACAGTCGCCCCGATGCGCTGAGTGCCGAGCAACGTCAGCAAGGTTGGCGCCTGGCCTGTCAGTGTTCGGTGGTTGAGGACTTGCAAGTACACGCCTTCGACCCGCAACAGGACGGTCGCCCGGCTGAAGTCGCCGCCGTTGATTGGCTCAGCACCAGCGTGTTGCGTTTGCGCGTGATCCCTGTGCGTGCGCTGCGCTACAGCGCCGGCCAGCACCTGGTGTTGTGGGCCGGCAACGTGGCCCGGCCGTATTCCCTGGCCAGCCTGCCGGAAGAAGACCGCTTCCTGGAATTTCACCTCGATTGCCGTCAGCCTGGCGAATTCAGCGACGCGGCGCGCCAGTTGCAGATCGGCGACACGCTGCGCCTCGGTGAACTGCGCGGCGGTGCCCTGCATTACGACCCGGACTGGCACACTCGACCGCTTTGGCTATTGGCGGCCGGCACCGGTCTGGGGCCGTTGTTCGGGGTGTTACGTGAAGCGTTGCGCCAGGATCATCTGGGCGCCATCCGTGTCATTCACCTGGCCCATGACGCCAACGAGCATTACCTGGCCAAACCCCTGCAAGCCATGGCCGTTGGCCGTGAAAACCTCACGGTCGAGCTCTGGACCCCGGCCGAGTTGCCACAGGCGTTGGCGCAACTGCGGCTTGTTTCAAGGCAAACCCTGGCCTTACTCTGCGGTGCCCCCGACAGCGTCGACGCCTTTGCCCGGCGCCTGTACCTGGCGGGATTGCCGCGCAATCAACTGCTGGCTGATGTCTTCCTGCCCCGTGGTTGAGCGCTGACCGTTTAACGACGCGAGACTCGCCATGCCCGATGCCATCCAGATTGAACGCGAGCGCGGTCTGCTGACTTTGCGCCTCAACCGCCCCGACAAGAAAAACGCCCTGACCCGCGCCATGTACAGCCGCTTGGCCGAAGCGCTGAAACAGGCCGACACTGACCCCGAAATCAACGCCGTGATGATCACCGGCAGCAGTGAGTGCTTCACCGCCGGCAACGACATCGCCGACTTCATCCAGCAACCACCGAGCAACCTCGACAGCCCGGTGTTCCACTTCATGCTCAGCCTGCTCGACTGCCGCAAACCGGTGATCGTGCCGTGGCCGGTGCGGCGGTGGGCATCGGCACGACCCTGCTGCTGCATTGCGATTTGGTGTACGTCAGTCGGGATGCTCGGTTGCGCATGCCGTTTGTAAACCTCGGGTTGTGCCCGGAGTTTGGTTCCAGCCTGATCCTGCCGCGTTTGCTCGGGCATGCCAAAGCGGCTGAGCTGTTGTTGCTCGGCGAAGGTTTCAGCGGTGAACAAGCCGCCGCGTGGGGGATTGCCACCGAAGCGTTGGGCAATGGCGAAGCGGCATTGGCCAAGGCGCGGGAGATGGCGTTGAGGTTTGAATCGTTGCCAACCGAGGCCGTGCGCATCAGCAAACAATTGATGAAAGCGCCGGACCGGGAATTGATCCGCAAAGTGATCGAGGAAGAGGGGTTGTTGTTTACCCAGCGGCTGCGTTCGCCGGAAGCGATGGCGGCGTTGTTGGGGTTTATCAATCGGCATTGAGTCTTGTGGTGATCGGGCGGGTCTCTTCGCGGGCAAGCCTCGCTCCTACAGGTTTTGTGGTTGACACAAAATTTGTGAACACCGATGAACCTCTGTAGGAGCGAGGCTTGCCCGCGAAGGCGTCAGGTCAGTCACCACGCTTCCTGGATCAGAAACCAAAAAGCCCCGCCATTCACATGGCAGGGCTTTTGTTTTTCTAACAACCGATCACTCAGACCATCGGGTCGCCAACGTGCAGGATTTTCATCCCGTTGGTGCCGCCGATGGTGTGGTAGCTGTCGCCCTTGGTCAGGATGACCCAGTCGCCTTTCGCCACGACGCCGCGCTTGAGCAACTCGTCGATCGCGGCCTGGCTGACTTGCTCAGGTGGCAGCGATGCCGGGTCGAACGGTACGGTGTAGACGCCACGGAACATGGCCGCGCGGGCCTGGGTTTCGCGGTGCGGGGAGAACGCGTAGATCGGCACCGAGGAACGGATGCGCGACATGATCAACGGCGTGTAGCCACTTTCGGTCAGAGCGATGATCGCCTTCACGCCCGGGAAGTGGTTGGCGGTGTACATGGCGGCCAAGGCGATGGACTGGTCGCAGCTCTCGAAGACCTTGCCGATGCGGTGGCTGGAGGTCTTGCTGGTCGGGTGCTTTTCAGCGCCGACGCAGATGCGCGCCATTGCCTGCACGGCTTCCAGCGGGTACAGACCGGCGGCACTTTCGGCCGAGAGCATCACGGCGTCGGTGTAGTCGAGCACGGCGTTGGCCACGTCGGACACTTCGGCGCGGGTCGGCATCGGGTTCTGGATCATCGACTCCATCATCTGGGTCGCAACGATCACAGCCTTGTTGTGGCGGCGTGCGTGCAGAATGATTTTCTTCTGAATGCCCACCAGCTCGGCGTCGCCGATTTCCACGCCCAGGTCACCACGGGCAACCATCACCGCGTCGGACGCCTTGATCAGCGCGTCGAGGGTGTCGTCGTCGGCTACGGCTTCGGCGCGTTCGATCTTCGCCACGAGCCAGGCAGTACCGCCGGCCTCGTCGCGCAGTTGACGGGCGTATTCCATGTCGGCGGCGTCACGCGGGAAGGACACGGCGAGGTAGTCGACTTCCATCTCGGCGGCGAGCTTGATGTCGGCCTTGTCTTTTTCAGTCAGGGCTGGAGCGGTCAGGCCACCGCCGCGACGGTTGATGCCTTTGTGGTCCGACAGCGGGCCGCCGATCAGCACGGTGCAATGCAGCTCCGTGGCGGTGGCGGTATCGACGCGCATCACCACGCGGCCGTCGTCGAGCAGCAGCTCGTCGCCTACGCCGCAATCCTTGACCAGGTCCGGGTAGTCGATGCCGACTACTTGCTGGTTGCCTTCGGTCAGCGGATGGCTGGTGGAGAAGGTGAACTGGTCACCGATCTTCAGCTCGATCTTCTTGCCGGCGAATTTGGCGATACGGATTTTCGGGCCTTGCAGGTCACCCAGCAGGGCGACGAAGCGGCCGTGCTTGGCAGCGAGGTCACGCACCAGCTTCGCGCGAGCCTTGTGCTCGTCGGGGGTGCCGTGGGAGAAGTTCAGGCGGGCGACGTCCAGGCCAGCCAGAATCAGCTGTTCGAGAACTTCCGGCGAGTTACTGGCCGGGCCAAGGGTAGCGACGATTTTGGTGCGACGGACGGACATGCATAGACTCCTGAGTTCAAGCGCTGAGTGAGGCTACTATGGTCTCTGGCTGTAGTCATTGTTCATGTGCACTACTTATTCGTTTCTTTCTTTAAACGAACATTCCTGAAGATTTCCGCCAACGGGTCGATACAGAGCTCAAGACAGGAGAACCCCCATGCGATTCGTGCTCATTGCCGCCCTTGCCATCAGTGCCCTCAGCGTCACGGGCTGCACCCGTTGGTCGATGAACCATCATTTGAATAACGCCTACAGCGCCTATGACCGGGGCAATTGCGAGCAGGTGATGCTCGAGCTGTCCAAGGTTGACCGCGACAGCCGCGCCCGGCGCTACGTGCAGCCGGAAGTGTCGATGATGCGCGGCCAATGCCTGGAACGGCAAAAGCTGTTTATCGATGCCGCGCAAACCTACGAGTTCATCATTGCCTCGTACCCGCAAAGCGAATACGCCTACCGTGCCCGTGCGCGCCTGGAAACCCTGCAGTCGCTGGGCCATTACCCAACCCGCAGCGCGGCGGTGGTGCAGCCGACCGGCTTCTGATGATAGATCTCATACAAAGGCTGGCCGACTGTAGAGGGTGGGCTATAGTCGAATAACCGGTTTAGAGCCTTGCAACTAAACTGAGGTAACACCTGCGACTGGCAGAGGTAGACGTGGCAGCGGTTTAAGGTTTGCCACACCGGAAGCGGGGAGAGCGCGCCTCTATTGCTTATATAAATGAAGCAGAGCCGCGTTCCGAAGCATTAGTGCGGCCCTGCTTAAGGGCCTTGCGTAGCGAATTCAGCATGTTTACCGACCGCCGTATCGAGCGGCATCAACTGCCGTATTTTCTGAAAGTGTTCAACAGCGTCACCGACAGGCCCATCGGCTTTCTAGGCAATGTGTCTGAAGACGGTTTGATGCTCATCAGCCAGTTGCCGATGATGATTGGTGCGGACTTTGACTTGCGTCTGAAAATCCCGGCCAGCGATGGCTGCATGCAGGTCATCGACGTGCGCGCGTATTGCCTGTGGTGCCACGAAGACGCGACGCCCCACCACTATGACGCCGGGTTCAGCCTGCAACGGGCACCGCCGGAATATGGGCAATTGGTGAGCGCGTTGCGCCAGTACTTCAGTTTTCAGCCGTTGCCTGCTTCGGCTTGATAGAGGTGGTGCAATTGAAATCGCCTTCGCGAGCAAGCCCGCTCCCACATTGGATCTTCAGTGCACACAAACCCTGTGTACGGCATTGATCAACTGTGGGAGCGGGCTTGCTCGCGAAGGCGTCAGTTCAGGCAATGCATCCTGAACGGGTAAACATTAAGTCGAAGTCACCGCCGCCTCGCTCTCCAGCGTCTTCTCCACCAGCAACAACCCCAACTCACTCAACTGATAAATCGCCATGGCCAGGTGCCGTGGCTTGTCGTCCAGGCTTTCGGCCAGGTCGAGCAGCAGGATGCTGACCGAAGAAAAGGTTTCGTACGTCTGGATGGCAATGGCCTGGACGTTGGCATCGGGGGCGACGGCGAACATTTTCATGGCTCGATCCTGGGGGCGCGCAGGTGGTGGGCGTTGGGTTTTAGGTAGTGGTCGAGGGCGCGGTCGGCGGCCTCACGGAGTTTCTTGGCATCGAGGGTGGCCGAAAACGGGTCCGTTTTCGGCGGATTGGGTGTTGCTTTGAACATAGTCATAAACCTCTGGATGGAGCTGCCACCGACTCGCGACTAAACGAAGGGGTGGCGGCTGTGCACAGGTTAGTCGACCGGGAGGTTCATGAAAACCGGCGCGCCCGAGGGCGCCCTGCGCACAGCCACCATAACGTTCAGGAAGGGGGATAGGGACATCCCGACCGTCTGGCGGAACAAGTGCAATTTTCATAAGCCTCCCGAGCGACTAAACCCGGTCGCTGCCAATCAGCGACACGGATCAAGTTACGGGGCAGGCCAAAAGTGCACAAGCCGGCCGATTCTGGCGCAGCTGTAGGCAATGGCGCAAGGCTTCGTAGGCCTCAAAAAACGTGGGAAAAATCCGTAGGACCATTCGTCCGATCTGTCAGATCTGACAGGTAGGAAAATGCCTACGCAAGCGTTAAAAATTAACGACTCTTTTCGAGAACCACAGTCTCTGGAGTTCGCATCATGGCCGAGCAACAAACCGCACCGATTGAACCGGAATACGGCTACTGGTACACGCCGTTAGCCGGCAAACACTACCCATCCCCGTTGCAGGTCACTGGCTTCTACCACCCCGGTGTTGGCGAGCGTAAAGATCTGCGCGTCTACTTCTTCGGGCCGTACGGAGAAGTCGCCTTTAAAGATTTTTCATTCACTACCCGGGAGTTTGCCTTCCAGATCCCGCTGGCGCCTGGCCCGTACGACGTCAACTGGGACGTCAAGTGGCGCGATGATTGGGACCAGATGACGCATATCCAGAAGTTCTACGTCCGAACTCCGCCCGAATAATCCGCTGCTTTCGATACATCAGGCTCGCTATCACTGTTGAAGCATTCGTTTTTATCGACTGTCGTTTTTTTAACGCCAGGCTGAAGGAGAAACATGATGAGTCAGGACTTCACCAATCCAGCACTTGAACAACTCTTCAGGCTGGCGCCCAGTGCCGATGTTCAATCGACCTCCGAGGAGGTCCAGGCGTTTATCGAACAGGGTGGTTCGGTGTTCGACCTGTTGAAACTGGGTCGAAAAGGCGTGGTAGATACGTTTGGCTTGCACAGCCTGGATGCGCAAACGCTGATGGACAAAGCGACCAGCCTTGCGGTGCATGTGGCGCGGCAGTTTCGCGAGCAGCGCCTGGTGCGCCAGGTGTCCGCCAATCCATTGCACCAGACCGGCATTACGTCGTGGGTGGACACGCCCAGCTTCGACGACCTGTTCGAACCCGATTGGGAAAACCTCAGCCCTGCCGACGGTGTCGGCTCGACGATCTCGCCGGCCTCGTATTTTGTGAAGTTGGTGATGCTGGCCCGGGCGCTGGAAACGCGTGCAGAAGGTAATTCGTCGTTACTGCCCCTCCAGGACCGACGTCCGGATATCGCCAATCTGGTCATTGATCCGGTGAGCATGTATCAAATCAAATCGACGGTGGGCCTGGTCAGCGAGGTGCTGGAAAACATCATCAAAACGTTCATCGAAGCGGCGGCCTTCCAGGACCATGTGGTTGATGATGTGTTGCTGGACACCCGTTTTCCGTTCCGCTCCATGCCGTTTGAATGGTATGCCGAGCAGTGGGGGCAAGTCCTGAAGGAGAACAAGCTGTCGCTGGGGGAAGTGGTGCGCACCATCGATCCAACCGCACCCTACTTCAAGCAGTCCTCCAATCACGGGAATCTGTCCGATATCGCCTTGCGGCAATCGTGCAACATCGGGCCACAAGGGCAGCGCCTGTTGACCGAAAATTTCATGCCCGCCAATCCGCCAGCGGAGCAGAGCAGACTCTTTTACCTGAACAACTATGGCTCTGCACGTTTGAACCTGGAGGACTCGGTGCACTTCTGTGCCCAGACCTCGATTGATACCCAGGCACTGCTGTCGCTGTTGTCGATTGAAGATTTCGCCCCCAAACGCTCGGCTAACGTGTCTGGAACGACAACGGTGTCACCGAAGGTATTCGGTTCGGTGTTCATCAACGAAGGCGCTGCTGCCGCGATGGATTTGTCAGCGCCGATCAAAAACACAACCCGAAAATTTGAGAATGCCAGCGACAACCGTTTTGAACGGATGAACCGGCTGCTGCGGCTGGGACGTTGGCTGGAGTTGCAGCCCGACGAATGTGATCGACTGATCGTCGCCGCCATCACCGCCGAGCGCCGCGCCCCGACCGAGGAAAACCCTGCGCCAGCGACGCCGCTGCGGATCACTCACAACACCCTGCGCGCCATCGGTCTGTTCCAGGAGTTTCGCCAACAGTACAAATGCACAGCCGAGCAGTTCGCTGCTTTGATCGATGAAGTATCTCCCTACGGACGAGGCGAGCAACCTTCGCAGTTCGACCGGATTTTCAATGTGCATAGCGGTTTCGATACGCCATTGCGTGTAGACGGTCACATGTTCGCCATCGATCCGCAAACCGACGTCGACAAGCTGGTCGTCAACAAGATTTGCGAGAGCCTGGGTTTCAACGGCGAAGCCTGGCGGTACCTGGCACGATTTGTTGCCAAAAGCCATAACCAGGTCAATCAACTGCCCTGCAGTCTGGCGGTGCTTTCTTCTTTTTATCGCATCGCGCTGTTGGCCTCGTTTCTCAAGGTCAATGTCATCGAACTGGCAGCCATGCTTGAAGCCTTGAGTGACCGCGGTGCGGGCGAGTTATTGCAAGCGGTGTTGAGCGAGTCACGCGTATTTGTGAGCGGCGTCAATCACACCGGCGACATCTTGAGTGTCTTGCACGCGGCGCCGGCCTGCATTGAGTGGTGCCGGGACAACCTGTTGACGGTGCCTTGGCTGGTGCAACATCTGGCGCCCGTGATTGCACCACCCATGGCGACCGAATCGAATGTCGCCCTGGTACAGGAGGTTCATAAGCGGCTGCTGCCGGTACGTTTATCGGAGGAGGCGCTGCACGCCGCCGGTGTGCCGGCCAACAGCAACCCGGACTATGACGGGTGGCTGCACCTGCTCGAAGAGTTGGTCGATCGCGATGGGCTGGTGTTGAGCCTGGTCGAACTGGATAACTATGAGGGGATAGCTCGCGGGGAGATCGAGGCGGCGGTGACGCTGGCAGGCGTGCCGGACAGGGACGTCGAGTCTGCCTGTACGGCGATCCTGGCGCTGCTGCTGCAAGCCCGTGACGCACAGAATGCGGTGGTTCAGGAAAGTTTGTCGGTGTATCTGAACATGGATGCGGACTTGGTTTTGCCGTTACTCAAATGGGTCGATAAGGGCGGAAACTATCTGTTGCTCAGGGAAACCATCCGGGCCCTGAATGCGGTGACGTCGGGCTCCGACCAGATCAAGCTGGGCGATGATGTATTGACGTTGCTGGCCCTGCTGGAGCGGCGCGCGGATGTGGTTAAAAAACTGGCACTCAGTTCCGCCATGCTGGTGGCGCTGACGACCCGGCAGAACTGGCAGTGGCTGGGCCTCAAGTATGCCGACGAATTGAGCCTCGGCACGATGTATTACCTGACATTGTTCCAGCGCATGGTCACGCACACCGGGCAGCCTGCGGAAAAACTGCTGCACTACCTGGAACTGGTCAACGCCTTGCCCGAATACCTGACGCCGGAAGATCTGCGGCTGATCCGCGATTCAGCGGCGAGCGAACTGGCCGAGGTGGTGCAATGGGGCGTGAGGGAAGTGCTCGAATGTACGCTCTATCTGTCGTCCTCCAAGCCGATCGTCATGGATTTGCCGACGCTTGACACCCTCATCCGGATTCGCGGTCTGGCGGTCCGTAGCGGGATGGATGCCAAGGCCATCATTCAGCTGGGATTACTGACCCACGACACGGACAAGGGCCTGTGTCGCAGTGCCGCGGAGCAGGTGCTGCAAAGCTTGAGCGAGTCCTCGGTGGACGGCCACGATAAGGTGTTCGGTGAGCTGGGGCAGAGCGTGACGCATACCGTCAGATGCATCAACGATACCCTGATCGCCAATGTGAACGGTCAATTCGCGCAGGTCGAATTGACCCTGCGTGATTTGACCGATCAAGTGTTGCCGAACATCACCGTGAGCTGGACCTGTGATCGCGTCGGCCTGCTGGAGCAAACCTCCTTCAGCGACTACGAGGGGCGTGCCGTGGTCCGTTTCAAACCGGTAAAGGGCCCGTGGATGGGGGTGGTTCAAGTGAAGGGCACCTACGGTCTGGGCCAGGTGGTTTACGCACCAAAAATCCTGATCGATTGTGACGAAGCCTCGCTGGGTTTCAGCATTAGCGACGTTTCGCTACCAGAGGGCGAGTACCTGGCGGGCGGCGAGGGCTATTTCTCACTGTTCATACGTCTGCGTGACGTCCACGGGAACCCAGGGCGCGGGCGTGCCGTCACGTTTGCCGGTCGCAAGGGCTTGATAGTCGACCCGCTGGTGGTATTGACCGATGAAGACGGTTTCGCCCGCACGCGAATCAAAAGTACGGAACCGGTGGCGAATGCGAGCGTGGTGGCGAGCTACAGCGACAAGGATCCAAGGATTATTACCGGTATCACGTTTGTCGACAGGCCCTCGGTCAGGCTGATGGAAGTGACGTCGATGGCCGTCGTCGGGCAACCGCTGATCATTCGTTGTGAGGTGGTGGGTCTTGGCAAGCTGCCTTCAAAGGACGCCGTGGTGAAGCTGTACTCTGATGCCGCCCCGGACACAGAGATTGGATCAGTAACCACTGGCGTGGACGGGATCGCTACGTTCACGGTGTCCAGTCCGACAGCAGGACCGCAGATTTATATTGCCAGGGTCCAGGGAGGGGAACGGCGGATAAATGTTTATGTGGCCAGCGAGGTACGGATTCACGGGGAGTCCGTGGATTACGCCTATCCGGTGGCGGACTCCGGCACGCCTAGCCTGTTGTGGGTCGAGACTCGGGAAGCCGCGCATAACCAGGCCAGGCTGGTTGCCAATTGCCCGATCTGGTGGACGGTGACGGCTCAAACCGCAGGGCAAGCGGACCGGACGGTGGTCGAAGCGGTCAACTACCCGACCGATGCCTTGGGGCGTTCCACCTTCCCCTTCGAAGTCGAGACTGCGGGGGATTATCTGGTGACGGCCGATCGACGCAGTACACCGGAGGACAAGCGCACGTTTACCCTCAGGGTCGTACCGGCGATCAATTGGGCCTACACATTGACCGACACCACGACCAACCAGACCCAAACCAGCGCTCCACTGGCGTTTATCCGTGGGCACGATTACACCCTCGACATCGACCTGCCGCCAGGGGTCAATCTTACCGATGCCCGCGCGATGCTGGTCTGGAACGGTGACTACTCGGCCAAAGGTCTGGGCATGATCTTCACCCCGGCAACCGGTGCCTATGTGGTGATCGGCGACAAGAGCAAACTCAGTTGGGACATCGATTGCAAGGACCTGCGTAACGGCGCCTTCGACCTGACCTTCTTCTGTAATCGACTGGATCAGCGGCTGGTGTTGTCTGGTCGCCTGGATGCGCCACCGCCGGTGGTGCTGGTTCCCGCCAACAACGCGATCGTGGAACTTTGGCCATTGCTGAGTGGGACCGGCAGTCCATCGGCACAAATCTATGTGTTCGAAGGTCGCGCAAAAGACGCGCCTGTGCTGGGCAGTACCAGTGTCGGTGATGATGGAAAGTGGGCTTTGCGGCCGTCTAAACCTCTGTCGGCAGGGCCGCATGTGTTGTCGGTCAAGCAACGGCATGTGGACACGACTGAGGCGTGGGCGGCGGATGTGAATGTGATTGTCAGTGCCGATGCAACGCCTATGGTTGTGACGACTCCCGCCAGTAATGCAACGGTAGAGATCCAGCCATTGCTTATGGGGACGGGCAGCCCGCGGGGGCAGGTTTCGGTATTCGCGGGGAGGGAGGGCGCGCAGTTGGGGCGTACCTATGTAGGCGATGACGGGAAATGGTATTTGCGGGTTGCCGAACCTATGACGGCTGGGGCGCATGTTTTGTCGGTTAAACAACAGCGCGAAGATTCGACGCAGACTTGGGCAGCAGATATCAGCGTTACGGTAAACATTGCTTTGGTGAGCGCGCCAATAGTCCTTAGTCCCGCCCCAGGTAGCACTGTCCAGACTGAGTCTTGGGCCGAGGGTTGGCGCTGCCTAATGCAAATGTAGAGGTCCGAATGGTGCAGCCCCGCTCCGCAGGCACCATTTACGCTCAAGGAATGGTGAATAGTGATGGTCGCTGGCGGATTCAGTTTAATTCGATCCTACCTGTAAGTTCGAATGTTTCTATAAGCGTCGGGACGTATGTTGATGGAATATACAAACTTTGGCTTAGTCCGGATCTCACGATAAACGTTGTTGATAAAAGCTGATCGGAGATGGGCTGGCTGAGCCCTCAACTTTAATTTGTCTGTGCTGCTAGTTTGGTTGTCAGGCAACGTATTGTTCGGCGCGTGACTGATTGAGTTTATGTCCCGCTGAATAGTGCCGGGCGCCCTGCCGCATAACAGGAGAGTCGCAATGGATAAGACCATTATTGGTACGCTGGAAGAACGCCGCTGCATGGCCCTGGCGGATTACTATCTAGGGCAAGTTGCACCGAAGCTGGATGAAGGTCAGCCGGACAATAAAAAGCTTAAATTGACGTCATTGGATGATTTGTATAAGTACTTGTTGCTCGATACCCAAATGGGCCAGGAAATGGAAAGTTCCCGGCTGGCCGAAGCCATTGCCTGTATGCAACTGTATATCGGCGCCATCTATGGCGGCCTGGAGCCCGGGCATACCAAAGACTTTTCCAAAGATGAACTAATCGCCTGGCATCAGCGATTCAGCAATATCAGTGACTTCGCCGGTTACCAGATGCTGCTCGATTATCCGGAAAACTGGATCAACCCGACATTGCGCTTGAATAAATCCGATTCGTTCAAGGAACTGGAAAACAACCTGGGCCAGGCCAGCCTCAGCGATGAATCGGTGCAGATGGCACTGTTTGAGCACCTCAAGCAATTCGAAGAAGTGTGCAACCTGGATCTGGTGTCGGCGTATATCGATAGCATCGACGGTACGGAGACTGGCAAGGGCAAAAATTTCAAAGACGCCGATTACTACTTCATCGGCCGGCAACGGGTGCAACCTTTCGGCTACTTCTGGCGCAAGGCTCATGTCGAGTTGAATTCCGCTAGTACATTCCTGGATCCGGCGGCCTGGACCGAGTGGAAGCCCATTGGTATTCCCGCCTCCGCGACCGTGCTGGCGATGAGGCCGGTATTTTTTGCCGGCCGATTGATGGTGGTTCAGGTCGAGGGCGAACAAGCCCCGGACACGAAGGTAAAGGACGATGAAGGTAATGACATCGTCACTGAAGGCACCTGGTCGATTGAGGCCAAACTTTCCTACCTGGCGGTGAACGGGATCTGGTCGGCGCCTTTGAGCCTGGGCAAAAAGAATTTGCCAAGGCCTCTGAAGACACCGCGCGGCTGGTGGTCGTGACGTATGCCGGGCTGAAGAAAGATGTCGATGATCTATTGGCCGTGTGTTTTACCACCACGGACTTGCCGCCCGCTCAGGCAGTGGCCACCGCGGATGACCAGGAACACGGTTGGATATTTGCTTCGAGGAATGCACTGTTCGAGGTTGTGCCGCCGAATATCGCCAGCCTTAAAGTGTTGGCCAACGGGCGCTTTGGCAACGGCAATGGTTTGCAGCACAAGCTATTGCTCAGTGAGTCGGCGGTGCTCAGTCAAGATCGTGTAGCACCGGCGGCAGTGGCAGCGATTGACCAGACGCGAGATGGCCTGCTGAACAAGTTTCTTTCATTGAATATCAACTTCAGTAGCCGACAAAGTTCGCTTGAGGGTGCACTTGAAACCGTCAATGTTTTACAGGTGCAAGGGGTGTGTGACCTGACGCGACCTGAGTATGACTTGAAGGAGATCGTTTTCGTCGTTAAAGAAGAAGTCAATTTGCTGACCACTTATTTTGAGATTTCCAAGGTGGGTGCTAAAGGTATAAAACTGACCTGTTTCCACCAATCTAAGGTGGGTTTTGACTTTTCGTTATGTTTCGATGGCGCCGATGGGAAACCTGTTCCGATCGCCACTGTTAAAGCACAGGATTTCACTACGGCCGTGGAATGGGTCACGGTTAAAAAAGATGTGATGCTTTCGCCTCAACAGTTGGAAGTGCTGTGGCTGTACCGTGAGAGTGAGATCCGGGGAGGCGCGGGGTTTTCTATTCAGTTGGGCGCTCAATATCTGCCGTTAAGTAGTGGTAATAATCAACTCTCCGTCATGAAGAAAGCGGAGACCGTGGCACTGGCCCTGAAAGTGATCGACGGAACGACCCTCCTTCCCGGCCAATGGAAAGAGACCGGCGAGTTGAAAGGGTGGTTTCAAACCCCGTGGATCGAATACCGTTGGACGGGAAATCCAGTCGGTAAAAAACTAAGTGTCGTGTGGGGAGAGGACGCCGACGGTCGTTATGGTCGCGACCGTTATGACATCCAGATCAAGCAAATCCCCAATGCCAGCAATGTGCCGCTGCTCAGCAAGCAGGCCTCCGGCGCACAGTTTCTCGATATCCGGCCGCTGGCTATTGCCGGCGTCCCGTGGATACGCCTTAACTCGCTGTTCGGCCCGGAACTGGTGGCCAAAGCCGCCATCTCCATTGATGAGGTGCTGTCCCGTGCGACCCAGGACACCCTTGAACCGCCTCCTGTAGGGGCGACGAAAACAGCCATCGACTTCAACAGTGCTCACGGCGCCTTTTACTGGGAGCTGTTCTTTCATTTGCCGTTCCTGATTGCTCATCGGCTCTGTGAAGAACGAAACTATCAAGAGTCGCAACGCTGGTATCAGTACATTTTCAACCCGAACCTGCGCGTATCGCCTGGCTCATCGGTGCCCCCGAGTAATCGTTACTGGCTATGCCGTCCACTGCTGGAGAAGGGGCTCTCCGGCTGGGAGGCCAAGGGGCTGGTGGATCCGGATGCGATCGCCTTTGCCGACCGGACTCATTACCGCAAAACTATTTTTGTCAGTTATGTGCGTTGCATTATTGCCCATGCGGATTCGCTCTATCGCCGCTTGACCCGCGACAGCCTGGCAGCGGCGAAACTGCAGTATGTGCGGGCTCTGTCGCTGATGGGCAATGCCCCTAGCGCGAAGGCGATGAACCATTGGGTACCAAAATCGGCGGATCAAATTATCGATGCGTCCAATGAAGCCGTCGCTTCGTCGTTGACCCGTTTCAGCCAATCGCTGGAGGTGGATGTCGCCAATCTGCCGGCGCGGGTGGAAGGCACCCCGGACTTCGAGATTCTGTTACTGGATGAATTCCGCCCACCGGTCAACGATCAGTTGCTGGGCATCTGGAAATACATCGGTGAATGCCTGTGGAACATGCGGCATAACCTGACCATCGACGGTAAACCGATGATGCTGGCGTTGTATGCGCCGCCGACCAATCCACTCGATTTGCTGCGTGCTCAGGCCGGCGGTTCTTCGGGCTCCTCACGCAACGCCGGTGGGTGGCTGAATATTCCGCACTATCGCTTCCGCCCGATGCTGGCCAGCGCGCAAAACGCTGTGCAGACGCTGATCGGCTTTGGCCGGGAAGTGCGTCAATTGATGGAGTTGCGAGATCGCGGGCAACTGGAGGAATTGCAGCAAAGTCATGTCATTGCGCTCGGCGCCCATGCCAAAACCATTCAGGAAGAGACGATCAAGCAACTGGAGGCTTCGGGAGAGGCGCTCAAACTCAGTAAAAAAACCATTGAAGAGCGGGTTAAACACTACGAGGACCTCAACGGGCACTCGTTGCTGGGCGTGGAAATCGCCGGGGATGTGGCGGCACTGACCGGCAAGTTGTTGGGGGCTGCTGCAATTATTCCTCGCACCGCAGGGAGTGTTATTACCGGATCCGTCAAGGAGCAAACATTTACGGGGATGGTAGGTCCGTTCCCTGCTGGACTCATCGGTACCGAGGGAGGGGATCGTGGAGCGCCGGTGGCAGAAGTGGGGACAGCCTTGTCGATAGCTGGCGCGGGCCTTTTTGCGGCGGGAGAAATGTGGCAGCGAACAGCCTTTTATGCGCGTCGAGGCGAGGAGTGGAACTTTGCCGAAGCCCAGGCCAAAAGTGAGTTGGCGGTCATCGAAGAGCAACTTAAAGCCCAGGACCACACCCTCAAGGCCACCAGGGCCAGCTTGGCACAGACGCAAAAAGCCAACGAGCAGGCCCAGGACATCTATTCGTTCTACAAAACCCGGGCCACAAACGTCGAACTGTACCGCTGGTTGCTGAGCCAGATGGCCACCCTGTACTTCCAGTGCTATGACGCCGTGGTAGGCATGTGCCTGAGTGCCGAGGCCAGTTGGCAGTACGAGATGGGTGACTTCGATACGCGAGTCATTCGCCCCAATGTGTGGATGGATAAT
The DNA here is from genome assembly GCF_034344865.1 of Pseudomonas sp. 10S4. Taxonomy (NCBI): domain Bacteria; kingdom Pseudomonadati; phylum Pseudomonadota; class Gammaproteobacteria; order Pseudomonadales; family Pseudomonadaceae; genus Pseudomonas; species Pseudomonas sp. 10S4. The sequence continues at coordinate 259,846 of NZ_CP133774.1, read as the reverse complement.
CGCCACGGCCTGAGTGCGGGCGAGTCCATGCAACTCGATTTGCTGCGCCTGGAACGCGACTTCCTGAACCGTAATGAACGGCGCCTGGAACTGATCAAGACGATTTCCTTGCGTCAGTTGTTCGAGAAAGGCCGGTTCGTGGGCACGAAAACCTGGGAACAGGTGTTGGTCGAATTACGCAAAGGCAAACTGGACTTCGAGTTCCCCCAGCCAATGTTCGACAGTGATTACCCAGGCCATTACTGCCGGCAAATCACCAGCGTCGAGTTGTCCCTGCCGGTGGTGCTTGGCCCTTATCAGGATGTGCGCGCAACGCTGATGCAAACCGGTAGCCTCACCGTGCTCAAGGCCAATGTCGACTCGCTTGATTACCTGTATGGGGAGCGGGACCGCATGCCGCCGCTGGATATTCTGCTCAACTTGCGCAGTCACCAGCAGGTCGGGATCAGCACCGGCGTCAATGATGCCGGCCTGCACCAGTTGATGTTTGGTGATGAGCGCTACCTGCCCTTCGAAGGCACGGGTGCCGTATCGAGCTGGCAACTGCAGATTCCCCGGCCCGGTTCACCCGAGCAAGCAGACCTGCTCGACAGCCTGACGGACATCATCGTGACATTGCGCTTTCTGGCGAAGGCGGGCGGTACGGCTTACACCGATGCGGTTCTGGATAAATTGGGTGATTGACGGGTAGAACAGCCCATTGGCGATGGATCAACAAGAGGTGCACCGATCATGAACGAAGACGAAATTCGCGGCCGTAATCTGATCACGGATGGCCGCTTTTCTGACAACTGGAGCAAGAATTGGCCACGCTTGAATAATGACGGGTTTGTCGCGACTTATGGTGATCCTGGCTATGGTCAGTACCTGGCGCTGGTGATCAAGGCCACCGTCGGCCAGACGTTTGAAACAGTAAACCTGACGGCACGCCAGTTCGAAGGCGCGACCTACAAAATCAACTTTGTTTATGAAAACTATCTTTCGGGTGCCGGCTCCAAGGTGATCCTGAAGACCAGCAGCGGAACAGTCGATGAGATCGACTTGAGTGGCAGGAAAGTTTCCGAGGATACACTGGCTGACTGGAACGAGTTTTACGACTATCCCATCGCGAAAGCGGTGGCGGACGACAGAACTATTTCGGTGGAACTGCTAGGACCTTCCGAACAATCCGAATCGAGAGCATTGCGCATCACTGACATCGACGTGCAGCTGCATCTTGTGCCGCTGAAGTTGGCGAGTTTGCAAGTTGATGACAGGTCATATCCGGTGCCTGCGTGAGATAAGCGCACCACGCATCCTGTGAGAGCGAGCCCGATTTACCGGGCGGTTCTCCAGTCAAAATGATTATTGGAGGTCGGCGATTGCCCGGGCGGTAGCCCGGGCAATTCAAGTTGTGTGTCCGTGTCGAGATGGGGCTGTTTAGATACCGTCCGAGACGGCCGGGTCTACGGAGACGGCAGGGTCTACGATGACGGGAATTACCAGATACGACGAGGGCAAAACAGAACATTCAACCTTGATCGAGAAAGAGTCACTAGGTCTAACCCTTGGAATGTAAAGTGCCCAAGATGCATTTCTTCCCGTGGTGATCATTTGTTCTATCTGCATGTCCGGTGTTAGACCGATACCCGAATTGGAAGGCGGAACTTCCCAAGCCAGTTTCATCTGCGCACCGTCAGTCGGGCTGCTGACAATCGCCCTGAAAAAAACCACCAGTCCTGCAACATTGTTTGGAATATGAATGGGCTCACCATCCAAGGGACTACTGGGGGCCAATACTTGAAGTTCGTCAGACGGGTTGGCCGACAGTAGCGTACTGATCGCCACATTAATCGGCGTAGTCATGCCTTGCCCGGCCAGGCTCAGTTGGAAAGTGCCGCTTTTGGAAGCCCCGGTGATATTCCAGCTATAAGTGGTTTGAGCGCTGCCGAAGGCCGGCGCACTGGTGACGTTCGCCGGATCGAGTCCGCTTTTGATGCTGCACGTCAGCGTCACCGGATGGCCGGCCAATGGGCTACCCGGTTTGGGTGTCAGCGTGAGGGTCTGAGCCGTTCCCCGGATAAATACATTGCCCCCTGCCGGGACGGGTGCGTTGGCGATCTTGATCTCCGCTTCATCGGCCAGGTTATCCGACAGCAATTTACTGATAGGCAAAGTGATCGACGTAGTCATGCCTTGCCCGGCCAGGCTCAGCTGGAAAGTGCCGCTGTTGGTAGCCCCGGTGATATTCCAGCTATAAGTGGTTTGAGCGCTGTCGAAGGCGGGCGCACTGGTTACGTTCACCGGATCCAGTCCGCTTTTAATGCTGCACGTCAGCGTCACCGGATGGCCGGCCAATGGGCTACCCGGTTTGGGTGTCAGCGTGAGGGACTGAGCCGTTCCTCGGAAAAACACATTGCCCCCTGCCGGGACGGGCGCGTTGGCGATCTTGACCTCCACTTCATCGGCCAGGTTATCCGACAATAATTTACTGATCGCCACATCGATCGGCGTGGTCATGCCTTGCCCGGCCAGGCTCAGTTGGAAAGTGCCGCTTTTGGAAGCCCCGGTGATATTCCAGCTATAAGTGGTTTGAGCGCTGCCGTAGGCCGGCGCACTGGTGACGTTCGCCGGATCGAGTCCGCTTTTGATGCTGCACGTCAGCGTCACCGGATGGCCGGCCAATGGGCTACCCGGTTTGGGTGTCAGCGTGAGGGCCTGAGCCGTTCCCCGGATAAACACATTGCCCTCTGCCGGGACGGGCGCGTTGTCGATCGTGACCTCCGCTTCATCCAGCAAGTTTTTGGACAACACTCGAGAGGGCAGTGGAAACAATTCATCGGTTTCCGTGAACTTGAACTGCAGATCGAGAAAGCCGCTTTTGTTGGTCGTCGTGATGGTCCATTTCGGTAATGCACCACCAGGGGAGGTCGGGATAAGTTGCTCTTCACCCAGCGGAGGGTTGAATGTCATGCCCAAGTCCGGGTTGAGGTCATCCGCCACCAAAGCGACTTTCATTCCCGGCAGTGAACCGCCTGGCACCGGTTCGAGTTCCAGGACATAGGTGTCTGTCCGGAAAAACGTCAGGTTCGGGTTGCTCAGATCTCCGATGGCCACGCTGTTGAGCTTGATCGACTTGAATTGATCGGCTGTGAGTTTCGAGATGATTCGGCTGTTGATGGTCAGGGCTGTGGGGGTGTTGTCGCAGATCGCCTGGAGAGTGAACGCCCCCACGGTTTTGCCGGTCACCTTCCATTCAAGTTGCAGGTTGTCCGGTACGGCGCGAGAGGTGTTGAGCGCTGGCTCGTAAACATTGCCCGGGCTGGCGCCTGTTTCTGTCAATTTCACATTGAGGCCGCGCATCCACGGCTCGAAGGTCAATCTCAGAACTGCCGTTTCATCCGGAAAAAACAGTGCGCCCATTCCCGAGATTGGCCGGTCTCGCACCTCGATCTTTGAGACTTCATCCGCGAGGCTCTCCGAGATCACCCGAGCATGGATGTCCCAATTTTTTTGAGTCTTGAACAAGCCAGTTCGAGTGTGAAAAAGCCACTTTTAGCCGCCGTCGGTGTGGAATTGATGAGCCAATCGGTTTCCGTTTCGTTCGAAGGCACCGGTTTGCCGATATTCAAATCAGGAACGGTAATGCCCAATGCCGCCAAATCGCTGGATGACTTCAGTGTGAGAATTGAGTTTGCGAAAATCCAATTCGGATTCACCAGCTTCAACGTGTTGGATTTACCGCGGGTACAGATGGGGCCAATGTCGACAACTTCGGGAACCGCTTTGCCATTTATTTGCAGTGTGGCCATATTGTTCCAAGGCGTCACATCCAGTGCGGTCACCGGGATTTCAACTCGGGCGTAACCTGTTTCGTAATACAGACTGGGCACTTCCAGAATGATCGGATATGAGCGTCCTTCGACCGGTTTGAAAACCAAAGGTGTGACTGCACCGTTACTATCGGGTATGGCCGGACCCAGTTGCTGGTTTCCCAGTACCCACTTCGCCGGAAAAGGCACGGGCTGGTCAGTGTAATAGCTGACTTCCCGAGCCTTCAGCGTTGCTTCCTCGTCATACTCGACCACCACAAACTGCTCATTACCTGTGATATCGAGAAACTTGAGGCGGTGATGCCCCGACGAGCCCGAGATCTTGTAGGCAGGGGAAGTGAACTCGGTCTGGACCCACATCTGGAAAGGCTGCGCCGCCGCATCAGATGCCGCCCGGGGACAATTGACCGTCCAGGTAACACCGGCTTCACCAAAAGGTTGATAAGTGTTGGCCGCAGGAATGCTGGTAAATGGCAACGCAGGCAGGTTTGGATCCCGATCCAGTTTCACGCCCTGATTGATCCACGGGCTGTCGGCTTCGGCTTTGATAGCGAAGGTGTGCTCAGCGCCATAGCAAAAGTACAACGGGCCGGTAGCAGTTGCCTTGGGGTCTTGATTCTGTGCCATGAGCGGTCTCCCGTTGACCGGTGAAATAACTCTACTATCGGGAGCTATTCAGAAACTGGCTACTGTCAGAACTTACAGGTCGATTAGGCTCTTTTGCTATATCTAGCCATCGAGTTGGATATCAGGCGATATGGAAGCGCTAGAACACCCCATCTTTCTTCCAGCTCAAATACCGCGTCACCAGATTCGTTCCTAACTCCTCGGGGCGAGCATCCAGCACCGCCACTCCATGGGCGCCCAGTCGTTCATGCAATTCGTTGCGTGCGTTCAAGTAGTCTACGGTCCCGCAATAATTCAATGCCTCGGTCAAGGTTTGCACCGGTTCCTGCCGCAGGTTGTCGAGTATTTGTTCGCGCAAACTGGCAACCAGCACCCGATGTTTGCGGCTCATGAGTTTGACTGCGCTGAGCAGTTCTTCATCGTCCTCATCTCGCAGGTTGGTTATCCATACAACCAGGCTGCGGGATTTCTGCCGGGTCAGTAATTGGTTGGCAGCAGCCTGGTAATCGGCGCTGCGCTGGCTGCTATTCAGGTCGTAAACGGTGTTAAGCAAGACGTTGAGTTGCCCGGCGCCTTTTACCGGCGCGAGGTAACGCGCTTGCTCGCTGGCAAACGTGCACAACCCCACGGCATCGCCCTGACGCAAGGCCACATAACTGAGCAACAGGCAGGCGTTGAGGGCGTGGTCGAAATGGCTGAGTTCGCCATCCTGGCTGCGCATCCGTCGTCCGCAGTCGAGCATGAAAATAATCTGCTGGTCGCGTTCGTCCTGATACTCCCGGGCAATCGGCGTGCGCTGGCGGGCGGTGGCTTTCCAATCGATCTGCCGCAGGCTGTCGCCCTCGCGAAATTCGCGCAGTTGGTGAAACTCCAGCCCCAGGCCGCGACGCTGGCGCTGGCGTACGCCGAGCTGGCTGAGCCAGTTGTCCACCGCCAGCAGTTGGCCGCCATAGAGGCGGGCGAAATCCGGGTAGACGCGGGTGGTGTCTTCCACGTTCAGCAAGCGCTTGTCGGACCACAGGCCCAATGGGCTGGGAAGATTGATTTCGCAGTGTTCGAAGGCGAAGTGGCCGCGCCGCAGAGGGCGCAGGCGATAGCTGATCAGGCTGTCGTTGACCGGGTTGCAGTTCGAGGGATTGAGGCAGGTGTTCGAAGCTCAAGCCATCGGGGGCATAGTCGAAGACCTGCACGTTCAGTGGTTGGGCAAAATCATGCTCGACCTCCAGTTGCACGTCACCCCAGCGACCCAACGCCAGGCTGCCGGGCATCTGCCGTTTGAGGCGCGGCGAGGGCAGGCGTTTAAGGCGGATGGCGTCGAGAACGGCCAGTGTAAAAAGCGCCAGCAGCAGCGCCCAACTGATCGATTGCAGGTTTTGCGGCATCGCTATTTCGAGCGCCCGCAATGCACCGAGCACGATGCCCAGGCCCAGCAGCACCGAGAGCCAGATCAGCAGCAGGCGCGAGGGTTTCATAGCCGCGCACATCCTGTGGCGAGGGAGCTTGCTCCCGCTCGGCTGCGCAGCAGTCGTAAATCCGCAGAACGCATTCGACCTGATATTTTGGGGCCGCTTCGCAGCCCAGCGGGAGCAAGCTCCCTCGCCACAGGGGCTATGTGCAAGACCTTGATCACAGGCGCGGCGCCGGCACTTGGTCGAGCAGTTGCTCAAGCACCTGATCAACGTCCAGCCCTTCGATGTCCAGCTCCGGAGCGATCCGCACCCGATGGCGCAACACCGCCAGCGCACAGCCCTTGATGTCGTCGGGAATCACAAACTCGCCACCGCGCAACAACGCCCGCGCCCGCGCACAACGCACCAGGGCGATGGAGGCCCGCGGGCCCGCGCCGAGGGTCAGGCCGGGCCAGGAGCGAGTGGCCCGGGCCACGCGGATGGCGTAGTCGAGCACCTGTTCATCGAGGGGCAAGTCGCTGGCGATGCGTTGCAGCGCCATCACATCCTTGGCCTGCAACACCGTGCGCAAGGGCTGCACGTCGAGCATATCTGCCCGGGTCGAGCGGCTGACCTGGCGGACCATGTCCAGCTCTTGCTCGGCGTCGGGGTAGTCCATGCGCACCTTGAGCATGAAGCGATCCAGCTCGGCTTCCGGCAGTGGGTACGTGCCTTCCTGTTCAATGGGGTTTTGCGTGGCGAGCACCATGAACGGTTGCGTGATGGGCAGTGCCCGCCCTTCAAGGGTGACCTGGCGTTCCTGCATGGCTTCAAGCAGCGCCGCCTGGGTTTTGGCCGGGGCGCGGTTGATTTCGTCGGCCAGCAACAGGTTGGTGAACAACGGTCCCTTGCGCAGTTTGAACTGCTCGGTTTGCAGGTCGTACACCGCGTGCCCGGTGATGTCGCCGGGGAGCAGGTCCGGGGTGAACTGGATGCGCGCGAACTCACCGCCGAAGCAGCGGGCGAGGGCGCGGACCAGCAGGGTTTTGCCCAGGCCGGGCACGCCTTCGAGCAACACGTGGCCGCCAGCGATCAGCGCGGTAAGCACGTCATCGATCACGGTGTCCTGGCCGATAACCGCCTTCTGCAATTCGCTGCGCACGGCTTGGGCCAATTGACTGGCGCGCTGGCGCTGCTGGGCGGCGTGCTGTTGTGTGCCGGGCTCGATCTCACTCATAGGGCATTCCTCAAGGTTTGCAGGTGGGCGACCTGACGGCTGAACTCAGCGCTGGACAGCCGCTGTTTCGGGCGTGGGCTCAGGGCCTGGCTGATGGCGCGGGTGGGTTGCGGGTCAGGCGCGCGAGCAGCCAGCCATTGTTCGGCAACCGCCAATTGTTCGAAGCCGGGATGGCGGCGTCGGGCGCGGCGCAAAATGTCTTGCTGCAAGGCTTGCAGCAGGTTGTTCTGCCCATTGCGACGCAACATGAAATCGGCGCTGGCGCGCAAGTGTTCCTGAAGTTGGCGGCGTGCCCTTGGAGCGGGCTCAAGGATTGGACCCTGACGTACACCGACATGCCAGCAACCGAGGATGATCAACGCTGCGAGGGCGACCAGCGCCTGGGGAAAGTAGCGCAGCAACAAGGTCAGCAGCGAATCGTGATCGGTGTTGTACAGCAGCGTCACGCTGGTGTCGGCGTTCAAGTACCAGAGCAGCCAGGCATTGTCGTATTTCTCGATGGCCGGGGTTTTCCACAGGTCGGCGTCGGTGACCACGGTGATTGAACCGAGCCCGTGGTCCAGCTGCATCATGTGCGTGGCCTTGCCACTGTTGGCCCAGGACTGGGCGAGATTTTTCGGGTCTTCGAGATGGAACTCGGTATCGAAGCTGACGTAAGCCGGGGCGTCTTCGTCCTCGAGGTAGAGCTTGGTCAGTTTTGGATACGGATCGTCGATGGGGTCGGGCGGTGGGTCCTTGAGGTCTTTGCTGAGGATCTGGTGCAGTTGCACTCGATCGAGCAGCACGTCATTGCTCTGGCCAGTCTTTTCATCCCACAAGGATTCGGCAACGAATAGCAGACGGCCGCCGGCCCGGGTCCAGTTCAACACCTGATCGATCTGGCGCGGGGTCATGGTCGAGCGGTCCCCGAGCAGCAACAGGCTGTGTTGGCGCGGGTCGATGCCGGGCAGCACGTCGAGGCTATTGGCGTGAGTAACGGCGAGGCCTTGTTTGCGCAGGAACTGCTCCGCCGCCAGGTAGGGATTGGCCCGGGCCTCGGGGGAGGCGCCGTGATCGACGACTTCCTGATAGGGCGTGGCCTTGAGGTACAGATACACGCACAACGCGCCAAGCAACACCGCGAACAACGCGCCAAGCGCCTGCCATCCACGCCGGCTCAATGGGCGGCTCCCGGGGTGAACAGCGCGCGCCAGCCGTCGCAGAGTTCCTGTTGCAGTTGCGCCGGTGGCAAGCGGTGCCCGTAGGCCATGTTCTGCCAATGACGGGTCAGGCTTTGACTGAAGGCCAGCAACGCCGGCTGTTGCAGCTGCGCGACGCGCACCAGCACCTGGCCTTCGGTGTCGGCGTCTTTCAAGGGCAGGTTGAAGTCATGCAGCAAGCGGCTGAGCAGGGCGCGATACAGCAACCCGAGGGCCTCCCGAGGGTTGGACTGCCAGAGGATTTCGGCGCTCCCGGCAACGTCGTCGGGCAGGGTTTCGTGATGGACGTCCAGCCCGAATAACTGCTTGGGCACTGGGCGATTCACCTTGCTGCGCAAGGCCGGTCGACGGCTGACAAACGCCTGCAACCACTCGCGGTAACGCCAGATCAACAGCCCGACGGCAGCAATCACCGCGCCCCACAACAGCACTTCGATCAGCGTGGCCAGTGCGCCGAAACGTTGATTGTCCAGCAGTCCAAGCAGCGTCTTCAGCCATTCTGGGGCGTTGCCATCGCTCGGGGTTTTGGTGGTGGTTTTGTCTTCGCCAAAACGATATCGGGTAACGGTTTCCTTGTTCTTGAACGGCGGCTGATCAAGGATCGCCTTGATGCTGTCCCGGGACGCCTGACTGGTCAGGGGCTGGTCCAGCAGGCGCGGCGTGTCCGGTGAAATGACCGGCTCGGCGGCCCAGACGGTTTGCGTCGTCGGTATGCATACGATCACCGCCAGCAACACGGCGACTGCCGCGCCGCTCAGGCGCTGGCGCATCCGACGGAACACCAGTTCAATGTCCCAGGCCTCCAGCACCGTGCGTCGGTTCAGGTAAAGGCTGAAGCCGCAGGCGACGTAGATCGGTTCCCACACCACCAGCACCAGAGCGTAAAAGGCGTTGGTCAGGTGCTCCAGCCACCGCCAGTCGTGATTGGCCGCGGCGATGAGGGTTTGCCAGTTCCAGTCCAGCTCGATCTGCTGGGGCAGGAGCAGGTAGAACAGCACCATCAAGCCGATCCACAAGGCGCTTTCCAGGTGCACGCCAATGATCGTCAGCCACTGCGCGGCGCCGGCATTGCGCTGCAGTAATACGTGCAGACGCTGTTGTCGCGCGATACCGCTCAAGCCTTCAAGTTGCACCACTGGCATCACGAAGCTACGGCTCAGGCTCAGGCGTCGCCAGGTCAGGCTCGCCAGCAGTTGTGGCTTGAGCAGTTGCGGCCATTGGCGCAGGGCCTGTTTGAGGGTGGGGGTTTCACCGAACAGGGTTTGGGACAGGATGTACAACGGCAGTCGTTCGAACGCCGGTTTGAGCCACCAGAAAATAAACACGGCCAGCGACGGCGAATCCCACAACAGCAGGCTGAGCACGGCGAATGTCGGCAAGGTCACGATGGCCCAACTGGTCATCAACAGGCGACGGTGCCGTTGACTCATCAGCACGCCCAGGTCCATGGCTTCCCAGGTGATGCGCGGGCGAATCACCACGGTGGCGTCACTCAGGCGCATGGCGGGTCCGTCCGGCAAACAGCAGGTATACCGCCACCAACAACCAGAGCGCAGCACCGACCAGGTATTTGGTCATTGGCGTAGGTGCGGTCATGGACGACCAGTAGGCTTCGATAAACGCAGCAATCAGCAGAAACAGCATGACCCCGCAAATCAGTAGCACGCTTTTACGCGCCGCCACACGCAAGGATTCGGCCCGAGGCAGGCGCCCGGGTGCAATCAGCGCCCAGCCCAGTTGCAGGCCGGCAGCGCCGGACAGGGCGATTGCGCTCAACTCGAAGGCCCCGTGGCCAATCACGAATGACCAGAAGGTTTGCCCGTAACCGATGTGGGTCAGGTGCCCGGCCACCGCACCGATCGTCAAGCCGTTGAAGAACAGGAAAAACGCGCTACCCAGGCCAAACAGCAAACCGCTGGCGAAGGTCTGAAAGGCGATACCGATGTTGTGCATGATGTAGTAGCCGAACATCACCCAGTCTTCGCTGGCCGCCCGTTCGGCCGACCGCCCGAGGTGCCCGGCAACGGGGTCGTACATGCTTTGCATCTCGGTCACCTGCTCGGTCGGGATCAGGTTGTAGATCAGGTCCGGGAACAGGTACACCAGCAAGCCCATGCCGATCAGGCTGCCAAAAAACATCAGGCCGGCAGCCAATACAAAGCGCCACTGCTGGCGCACCAGTTGCGGGAAACCGGCCAGGATAAACGCCAGTGCGTTGGCCCCCAACTGGCTGCGATGCCGATAAAACTGTTGATGGCCACGCAGCACCTGATGCTGCAACGAATCCACCAGGAAACTGCTGTAGCCGCGCTCGCGGGCCAGGGCCAGGTGTTGGCAGAGGCGTCGATAGTCTTTCGGGAAACTGGCGATTCGTGAGGCTTCCTTGCCCCGTTCCAACCGGTCAAGCATGAGGGCGAACTGCTCCCATTCGGCCTTGTGGCGACTTTCGAACAGGCTTTGCTTCATGCGGGGCCCAACAAGCTGCGGGCGATGCCGTTGAGTTCAGTCACCGCTTGTGGTGCTGGAACCTGCAACGGTTGAGCGAGGACGGTTGCCAGTTCCTGGACTCGGGCACCGGAGAGTTCACCCTGGCGTTCGGCAAAACCGAGGATGGCGCGTTGCTCGGTCAGCGTCAGGGCAAACACAGGGCGCCGGGGTTGGGCTTCGGGCAGTTCGGGGCGGGTGAGCGGTTTTTCGCTGTAGATCACCAGCGTGCCGGCCATCAGGTCGCCGAGGCGCTTGAAGGTCGGGTGTTGCAGGCAACTGATGGCCCCGAGGAAATAGCCGAACGGCAACAGGTCGACAAAACGCAGCAGATTGCGCAGCAACGAGGCCGACCAGCCGACGGGCGTGCCATCGTCCTGCACCACCCGCAAACCCATCCATTGCTTGCCGGGCGAGCGACCCTGATTGAGCACCTCGAACAGCACCATGTACCACCAACTGACCCCGAACAGCAGGATTGAGCCCAGCCCGGCACCGAGTTTGCCGAGAAACGCCAGAACGGTGAACAGCAAACCGAGGATCAGCCCGCGCAGCCCGAGGTCGATGGAGAACGCCAGTGCACGGATCATCAGCCCGGCCGGGCGCAGTGGCAAGTCGATGCCTTCGGGCGTTTCGACTTGATACCGCGTGTCCAGTGGCGGGGACAGCGTCGCTTTCCTTGGCAGTGCTGTGCTCTCGAGCATGGGCAACCTGAATGATGGGGCCGGATCGGGATTCAATCTTCGTCCGATGCTAGCAGCCTCTCGGGGGAAACGACATAACTATGTATTGCACGGTGAGTTGTCAGAGGTGATTGAATGACAGATTGACTGGCCGCAGCGACTTGTCTGCGCCTAGACTTCGTCGGTCTTCAGTTCAGGAACAGCCCGTGACCTCCATCTTCTGGTACGACTATGAAACCACTGGCATCAACCCCCGTTGTGACCGCCCGCTGCAAGTGGCGGGGATTCGCACCGACTTCGAACTCAATGAAATAGACGAGCCGGTCAATCTTTACTGCCAGCCCAGCGATGACATCCTGCCGCATCCGGCTGCCTGCGCGATCACCGGTATCACGCCGAGTCGCCTGGCCAGGCAAGGGTTGAGCGAAGCCGACTTCATGACGCGGGTGCATGCCCAACTCGCGGCCCCCGGTACCTGTGGGGCGGGTTACAACACGTTGCGTTTCGACGACGAGATGACCCGTTACAGCCTGTATCGAAACTTTTTCGACCCGTATGCCCGCGAGTGGCAGGGCGGCAACAGCCGCTGGGACCTGATTGATGTGGTGCGCGCAGCCTATGCCTTGCGTCCCGATGGCCTGAGCTGGCCTACGGATGACGAAGGACGGGTGACGCTCAAGCTGGATCGTCTGACGGTGGCCAATGGCATCGATCATGGCAACGCCCACGAGGCCTTGTCGGACGTGCGCGCCACCATTGCCCTGGCCCGTCTGATTCGGGAAAAACAACCGAAGCTGTATGACTGGCTGTTCCAGTTACGCAGTAAACAGAAGGTGATGGATCAGGTTCGGCTGCTGCAACCGATGGTGCACATCTCCGGGCGTTTTTCGGCAGCTCGCCACTATGTGGGTGTGGTGCTGCCGTTGGCCTGGCACCCGCGCAACAAGAACGCACTGATAGTTTGCGACTTGCACCTCGATCCCCAGGGCTTGCTCGATCTGGATGCTGAGACGCTGCGTCAGCGCCTGTATACCCGCCGCGATGATCTGGCTGACGGCGAGTTGCCGGTGCCGCTCAAACTCATTCATATCAACAAATGCCCGGTGGTGGCACCGCTCTCGGTACTTCGTTCTGAAGATCAGCAACGCCTGGGGCTGGATATGGCGCTATATCAGGAACGGGCGCTGCGGCTAAGTGACGCACAACAAGTTTGGCGAGATAAAGTCGCGGCGATTTATTCCAGCGACGATTTCTCATCAAGCCAGGACCCGGAGCAACAGTTATACGATGGCTTTATCGGAGATCGGGATCGGCGTTTGTGTGAGCAAGTCAGAGCCGCTGACCCTGCACAATTAGCGCAACAACAATGGCCGTTCGATGATGAACGTTTACCTGAATTATTGTTTCGATATCGCGCACGCAACTTTCCCGATACGTTGAATTTCGAAGAGCAAGAACGCTGGCGAATATTCTGTCAGCAACGATTGTCGGCGCCTGAATGGGGAGCGCCAAATACCCTGGAATCATTTGCAGAGGCAGCCACCCAATTGGCGATTAGTGCTACATCGATTCAGCGAGAGGTGCTCAATGAATGGCAGAATTATGTCCAGGCATTACGCAAACGTTTGAGTCTTTGAGTTCGAACATGAAGGTTGCCTGAACCTCAGGCATAAAAAAACGCCAGCATCAGCTGGCGTTCTTTTGAGTCGCGAAATCAGTCTGCGACAGGCGTTGCGGCTTAGCCCAGCAGGGTAGCCCAGCCTTCAACCACGTCACCGCCCCACTTGGCTTTCCACTCTTTCAGAGTTTTGTGGTTGCCACCTTTGGTTTCGATGACTTCGCCGTTGTGCGGGTTTTTGTATTGTTTAACTTTGCGAGCACGCTTGGTGCCAGTAGTTTTTACTGCGCCGCCGCGTGGTGCTTTGGTTTTGGACTCTGGATCCAACAGCGCGATGATGTCACGCAGGGATTTGGAGTATTCACCCATCAGGGTGCGCAGTTTGCCTTCGAATTCCAGCTCGGTTTGCAGTTTGTCGTCTTGGGACAGGTTCTTCAAACGGGCTTGCAGCTCTTTGATAGCTTCTTCGGTGGCGCGGTATTCGTTGATCAAGGACATGAGGACTACCTTATGTAGGACGCAGGATGGCAGGGGACAGTGCGGCAATAATAGTCAGGGTGTTTCATCAAGTAAACATTTAACCGGAGTTTATTTAATTTAGTTACGGTGAGCCGGTCACAAAACCGATGTATTGTTAAATAGTGTCAGGGTAGTCATCACAGATATTCACAATTGTTCTCTTGAAGATGGGCTACAAGAACACCATCGCGAGGGCAGTGACGCTGCCAGAACCCCTGTCGCTGAACGGCGTGCCGGGCAAGGCGTCATCAATACTGCAGTTTTGCTGCGCAATCGCTAGAATGGCGGCCTTTGCGAAGTTCTGGAGTTTGACCCTCATGCGCACTTTTCGGCTGGTGATTGCTTGCCCGGACCGCGTCGGCATCGTTGCTAAAGTCAGTAACTTTCTGGCGTCACATAACGGCTGGATCACTGAAGCGAGCCATCACTCGGACAATCTCAGTGGCTGGTTCTTCATGCGTCACGAAATTCGTGCCGATTCGCTGCCTTTTGGTATTGAGGCTTTGCGCGAAGCGTTCGCGCCGATAGCCGAAGAGTTCTCGATGAACTGGCGTATTACCGACACTGCGCAGAAAAAGCGCGTGGTGTTGATGGCCAGCCGTGAATCTCATTGCCTGGCTGACTTGCTGCACCGCTGGCACAGTGATGAACTGGATTGCGAAATTTCCTGCGTGATCTCCAACCATGACGACTTGCGCAGCATGGTCGAGTGGCACGGCATTCCGTACTACCACGTACCGGTCAATCCGCAAGACAAAGAGCCGGCCTTCGCCGAAGTTTCGCGCCTGGTCAAACAGCACGATGCCGAAGTGGTAGTACTTGCCCGTTATATGCAGATTCTGCCGCCAGCGTTGTGCAGCGAATATGCCCACAAAGTCATCAACATTCACCACAGCTTCCTGCCGTCGTTCGTTGGTGCCAAGCCGTACCACCAGGCTTCCCTGCGTGGCGTGAAGCTGATCGGCGCCACTTGCCACTATGTCACCGAAGAACTGGACGCCGGTCCGATCATCGAGCAGGACGTGGTGCGTGTCAGCCACAGCGACAGCATCGAAGACATGGTGCGCTTCGGTCGCGACGTCGAGAAGATGGTGCTGGCCCGCGGTCTGCGTTATCACCTGGAAGACCGGGTGCTGGTGCACGGCAATAAAACTGTCGTGTTCTAACACTGCACGGTTGAAATTCGAAGGGCCTGGGCGTTCAATCGCTCAGGCCCTTCGCCGTTTCAGCACTAAGGACATGACCATGGCCGATCCACTGGATAAAGCCACTTCCAAGGCGCCCGCCACGTTGGGCGAGGGTTGTTTGAGTCGTTATGATCCGGATGAGATGAGCCCGGAAGACGGGACAGAGTTTCCCGGTGCGGCCGAGTTGTGGGAGGAGTTGAAGCCCGAGTCCGACGATGAAAGGATTAAACCCTGAAAAGATCGTCCGAACGCGGCCCGAGCCTTCGGGAGCTCCTACGCCTGCTTGAGCTTCATTAACTTTTTAAGCAGCGGTCGCCCAAGCATTAGCAAAAACACCGGTCCACCGACGACCAGATAGAAGTAATACGTCACCGCCCGCCAGATCAGAATCGCTGCCGCTGCAGTCGATTTTCCCACCATGGGCGCCAACAGCGCCGCCGACGTCAACTCCGCCGCCCCGGCACCGCCCGGCAACAGGCTGAACTGCCCCGCGCTCAGCGAGAGCATTTGAATCAGAAAGGTCCAGGCCCACTGCAAATCCGCCCCCAAACCGCGCAACGCCAGATACAGCACGCTATAACGCACGGCCCAATGCAGGCAGGTTAAGGCAAACACCTTGATCAGCGTCTGATAAGGCAATTTCAGCGTGTCAGTGAACGCCGCCAGAAAATGCAGGAGTTTTCGCGCCCAACGCAGGCGCGTGGTCGCTTTGACATTCAGGCGCGCCAGCAGCCGACCGCTCAGGCGAATCAGTAGGCGATGGTAGCGAGCCACCACCACGCAACTGACCAACCCACCGAACATCGAGACGGCGCTGACCGTCAGCAGCCACTCCATGCGTTGGCTGAGGTGCTGGAACAGCGCATAAATCAGAATCCCGCTGAGGGCGCAGAGAAAGAACAGCAAGTCGCTCAATTGGTCCATGGCGAACACCGCGCTGCCCCTGGCCGGGCGCACGCCATTGCGCGCGAGCAAGGCCATGATGGTCAGCGGCCCGCCACTGCCGCCGGGTGTGGCGCAGTAGGCGAACTCGGCGGCCATCACCACGCCGAGGCTTTTGAGGCGGGTGACCTTGTCGCGCTGATCGCCGAGCAACAGGCGCAAACGCATCGTGTTGACCACCCAGCAGAGCAGGATCATGGCGAACATGATCAGCAATTCGCTCAGCGGAAAGTTTTGCAGTCGCGACCAGGTTTCGTTGCCGCCCAGCACCAGCGGGATCAGCACCGCCGCCAGCAAGGCGAGGAACAGCAGAATCCCGCGACTCATGCGGCGCGACCGAAACGGTCATTTTGCAGCGTCAGCCAGTTGGCCTTGGTCATTGGCACACGGCCCTCGTCGAGCAAGCGTTTAAGGGTTTGCAGCCAGTAATTGCGCGAGAATTCATGGCGCATGTCCACCGGGTGCAGACCGAGGCGAATCACCGGTGCTTGCTGCCAGCGTTGTTCACGTTGATCGCTGACGAGTTTGGACACGCCCCGGCGCCAGGCGCTTCGGGCACTCCACACCAGCCCCGGTGCATCGATCGCCGTGAAGTCTGGCAGACGATACAGATGTTGCGAGTCGCTGGTGTAACTCAATGGCAACTGACGCAAGGCCTGACGCGTACC
Source organism: Pseudomonas sp. 10S4 (assembly GCF_034344865.1). Classification (NCBI taxonomy): domain Bacteria; kingdom Pseudomonadati; phylum Pseudomonadota; class Gammaproteobacteria; order Pseudomonadales; family Pseudomonadaceae; genus Pseudomonas; species Pseudomonas sp. 10S4. Next base: position 243,482 of record NZ_CP133774.1, on the reverse strand, counting down.
TTCGCTCATCAGCCAGGCAGGCGCTACAAAACCCTGTAAGGGCCAATGGTAACGATCAAACACTTCAATACCGGCGCGCAGGCGGGCGAGGGCCGCCTCCCGGGACAGGCTATAGAACTCGCCTTCGTGAGTGTAGATCCGCCGCATAAACCAGTCCCGTGGCGTGGTTGCCGGCGGGCTGTCATCGCAGTGGAAGTAGCCGTGCAGGGCCAATTCGTCGCCCAGGGCGAGGCGACGGCTCAGTCGTCGCCGAAATCCCGGATGGGCTTCGAGGGCGTCGTGCTTGTGAAAGTCGGGCACCACCAGCCAGGTCATCGGCACGCCGCCCAAGGCGTCGACAGCATCGACGAACGGCTGGTAATCGGCCCAGGTCTGCGGCGCCACGTCGTGCAGCACCAACAGCAGGGCGGGCGCGCTCATGGACTCAACCATTGACGGTCAGCGGCCAGTGGCTGCCGAGCACAGCGTGATAGTGGCCCAGCAGGCTGTTGACCACCGAGTCCCAGGCGTAATGCCGTTCCACATGTTGCCGGGCCAGCTGACCCAGTGCGACGCTGCCCTGACTGAACAACTCGCGCACCGTGTTGGCCATGGCCAAGGGATTGTTCGGCGCGCACAGCAGGCCGCATTGATCAGTGACAATTTCCTGAAAAGCCCCAGCCGCCACAGCGACGACCGGAATGCCGCTGGCCATGGCTTCGAGGATCACCAGGCCGAAGGTCTCTTGATCGCCGGCATGCAGCAACGCATCGGCACTGGCCATCAATCGCGCGACCTGCGCCGCCGGGCAGAACTCATCGACCACCGTGACGTTGTCCGGCACCTGGGCCGGCATCGATGAACCCACCAACAGCAAGTGATAGCGAGGCCCCAGGTGTTGCATGCAACCGAGCAACACCGGCAGGTTTTTCTCCTTGGAGCCACGACCAGCGAAGATCAGCAGCCGGGTGTCTTCATCAATCCCCAGTTCGGCCCGCAGGCCCGGATCGCGGTGACTCGGGTTAAAGGTTTGCAGGTCAACACCCAGCGGTTGCACGAACACGTTGCGCACCCCCAGACCGATCAGTTTGTCCGCCATGACCTGGCTCGGCGCCAACACCCGGTCGAAGTTGCCATAGAGCTTGCTGACATAGGCTTCGACATTGGTGGTTACCCAGTGGCCCATGCGATTGCTGACCAACAGTGGCAAGTCCGAATGATAAAAGCCGATCACCGGCACATCGAGTTGGCGTCGGGCATCCAGCGCCGCCCAAGCGGTGAGGTAGGGGTCGCCGACTTCGATCAGGTCAGGCTGCAAATCCTGCAAAACATTGCGCCACGGCGCCAGGCGAAGGGGAAAGCGATAACCCTTGCCGAAGGGCAGGGCGGGGGCGGGAACCTTGTACACACCGTCCTGCTCGCTCAGGTGCTTGCCCGGGATCAGCAAACTGTGACGAATACCCGGTTTTACACTCAGGCGACGGTGCTTGGCGTCCAGATAAGTGCGCACGCCACCGCTGGCAGGGGCGTAGAACATGGTTATGTCAGCGATATGCACGGTGAACATCCCTCCGGTCGGTGTCACTCCTTTGGTTGACCTTTATGAAGGATAGATGTTCGGTGGGGGTTGTGGAGCGGGGCGGGGTGTCAGCGGGATTTTGTGGTGTTTGGGAGGCCGTCTTCGCGGGCAAGCTCGCTCCCACAGGGGATTTGTGAACGACACAAATCCAATGTGGGAGCGAGCTTGCTCGCGATGAGGCCTTCAGGAACGCATCAGATCCGGAAACTGCCGACCAACTGCTTCAACCGCGCAGCCTGCTGCTCAAGGTCCGAGCACGCCCGTAACGTCGATTGCAGGTTCTCCACACCTTCCTGGTTCAGCGTGTTGATCTCGGTAATGTCGACGTTGATCGACTCCACCACTGCCGTCTGTTCCTCGGTAGCGGTGGCCACCGACTGGTTCATTCCGTCGATCTCGCCGATGCGCAACGTCACGCTGTTCAAGCGCTCACCGGCCAGGTTGGCGATTTCCACGCTGTCCTGGCTGTGGCGTTGGCTTTCGCTCATGGTGCTCACGGATTCACGGGCGCCGACTTGCAACTCCTCGATCATGGTTTGCACCTGTTGCGCCGATTCCTGAGTACGGTGCGCCAGGTTACGAACTTCGTCGGCCACTACCGCAAACCCGCGCCCGGCTTCACCGGCACGTGCCGCTTCAATGGCCGCGTTGAGGGCCAGCAGGTTGGTTTGCTGGGAGATGCTGGTGATCACTTCGAGAATCTGGCCGATGTTCACGGTTTTGCTGTTCAGCGACTCGATGTTGGTGCTCGACGCGCTAAGCATGGTCGACAGTTGATTCATCGCTTTAATGCTGCGATCCACCACTTGCTGACCGTCTTCGGCCAGGCTGCGCGCATCGCTGGCCTGATTCGACGCTTGTGCGGCGTTGCGGGCGATTTCCTGGGCGGCGGCACCGAGTTGGTTGATCGCGGCGGCCACGCTGTTGGTGCGCGAGGCTTGCTGGTCGGAGTTGAACATCGACGAGTTCGAGGCCGCGACCACGCGCAACGCCACTTCGTTGACCTGGCCGGTGGCCGAGGACACTTCGCGAATCGACGTATGAATCCGCTCCACGAAACGGTTGAAAGCGGTGCCGAGGATGCCGAATTCGTCCTGGTTCACGATGGTCAGGCGTTTGGTCAGGTCGCCTTCACCGTCGGCGATGTCTTCCATGGCGCGGGTCATGACGTGCAACGGCTGGATCAGGATACGGATCAGCATGTCCGAGCAGGGCGATGATGACGCCACGGCAATGGTGGTCGCGATGATGGCCGAGGTGCGGAACTCGCTAAGCATGGCGAACGCCTTGCCCTTGTCCACGGAGAGGCCGATGTACCAGTTGACCGAGGATAGCCCTTTGATTGGGGTAAAAGTCACGATGCGGGTTTTGCCATCAACCTGGATTTCGCTCGGTTGATTGCCGATGACTGGCGTGTCTTGCGGGTAGACGTCCTTGAGGGTTTTCATCACCAGCGCTTTGTCCGGGTGAACCAGGATCTTGCCATCGGCGCTGACCAGGAAGGCATAACCCATGCCGTCGAAGTCCAGCGCGATGAGGCTGTCGGCGATCACTTGCAGGCTCAAATCGCCGCCGACCACGCCCACGTCCTGACCGTCCTTGAGGACGCGGTTGACGATGGAGATCACCAATTGGCCAGAGGCCATATCGATGTAGGGTTCAGTCAGCGCCGAACCGCTGGAACCTTGGGCCGTTTTGTACCAAGGGCGAACGCGAGGATCGTAGCCGTCGGGCATCTTGCTGTTCGGGCGAATAATGAAGGTGCCATCCTTGTTGCCCAGGAACGCCCCCATAAAGGTAGAACTCACCGCTTTTTGTTCGAGCAGGCTGCCAACGTTGCCAGCCTCTGGGTTCAGTGCAACGGTTTGCGACAGGTTTTCGATCAGCAGGCTGCGACCGGCCAGCCAGGTTTGAATGTTTTTGGCAGTAACGCTACCCATTTCTTGTAGATAGTTGTCCAGATCGCGGCGAATCGCATTGCGTTGCAAATAGTCGTTGTACAACGTGAACGAGGCAAAGGCAGCAATAACGATCAGGGCGGCGGCAAGCAGGATTTTATGGCTGAAGCGCAGATTTTTGTTCATGGCTTGGGGTGTCCGCTAAGGTCTAAATGTCCAGGGCGTGCTTTTATAAAGACGCGCCAAACGGGCAGTGGTGAAAGTAAGCTGATATTCCGTCTCTCCTTAGGGAATTACCGACGCTCTTTTCAGTCTGGTCTCTCGCCTCTTTTTATCGGCCGTGAAGGATCAAAGATTAACCATGGGTGACAAAATGCCGGACTCATCGCAACTCGTTATCGGCGCCGACCTTGCGGGGCAGCCGATCACCCAGGCCATGCGCCTGGCGAACCGTCACGGTCTGGTCGCGGGCGCCACCGGCGCCGGCAAAACCGTCACCTTGCAGCGTCTGGCCGAAGCGTTTAGCGATGCAGGTGTGGCGGTGTTCGCGGCCGATATCAAAGGTGACCTGTGCGGCCTCGGTGCCGCCGGCAATCCGCAAGGCAAGGTCGCCGAGCGGATCGCCGGGATGCCTTGGCTCAATTACACGCCGCAGGCCTATCCGGTGACGTTGTGGGACATTCACGGTGAGAGCGGTCATCCATTGCGCACCACCCTGAGTGAAATGGGACCGTTGCTGATCGGCGCCCTGCTGGAACTGACCGACAGCCAGCAGTCGGCGCTGTACGCCGCGTTCAAGGTCGCGGACCGCGAAGGCCTGTTACTGCTGGATCTCAAGGACTTGAAAGCGCTGCTCAATCACCTGCGGGACAACCCGCAATTGTTGGGCGACGATGCGGCATTAATGACCACTGGTTCCAGTCAGGCCCTGCTGCGGCGGTTGGCAACCCTGGAACAGCAGGGTGCCGAAGCGCTGTTTGGCGAGCCGGCGCTGCAACTCGAAGACATTCTGCAACCGGCCGCCGATGGTCGCGCGCGTATTCACCTGCTCGATGCCAGCCGTCTGGTGCATGAAGCGCCGAAGGTTTATGCGACGTTCCTGCTGTGGTTGTTGGCTGAACTGTTCGAGCAACTGCCGGAGCGCGGCGATGCGGACAAACCACTGCTGGCGTTGTTTTTCGACGAGGCGCACTTGTTGTTCGCCGGCACGCCCAAGGCGTTGCAGGATCGGCTGGAGCAAGTGGTGCGGTTGATTCGTTCCAAAGGCGTCGGCGTGTATTTCGTCACCCAATCACCGGGGGACTTGCCGGACGACGTGCTGGCCCAGCTCGGCCTGCGTGTTCAGCATGGCTTGCGGGCGTTCACCACCAAGGAGCAGAAATCCTTGCGCGCCGTGGCTGAAGGCTTCCGGCCAAACCCGGCGTTTGATGCCTTGTCGGTGTTGACCGAGCTGGGGATTGGCGAAGCGCTGGTCGGGACCTTGCAGGACAAGGGCACGCCGGAGATGGTCCAGCGGGTGCTGGTCGCACCGCCGCAATCGCGGATCGGGCCGTTGACCGAAACCGAACGCACGATGCTGATCGCCGGGTCGCCGTTCAAGGGGCGTTATGACAAACCAATTGATCGTGAGTCGGCGTATGAAGTGCTGATGGCACGTAAGAGTCTGGCGCCTGAAGCCGAGGTGGCGGCGGGTAAGCCTGCGCCAGAAGAGCCGAGTTTCACCGACAAAGCCGGGGAATTCCTCGGTACGGCGGCGGGGCAGGCGCTTAAATCGGCGATGCGACAGGCGGCTAATCAGTTGGGCCGACAGTTGGTGCGCGGGTTGATGGGCTCGTTGCTTGGCGGCAGCAAACGCCGATAGCAAGCGGGCACGGTCAAAATGTGGGAGCGGGCTTGCTCGCGAATGCGGTGCGTCATTCAACAATGATGTTGAATGTTAGACCGCGTGTAGGAGCGAGGCTTGCCCGCGAAGAGCCCTTCAAGACCGCCAAAAGCTTCGCGGGCAAGCCTCGCTCCTGCAGGGGTTGTGTCAGTCCTTGGGTTTGGCGTGAGCCGCAAGGCGCTCCAGCGCCGCCCGCAGGTTCGGATCTGTGATGCCGTCGGCCGTCGCCTGAATCGTCGCGCCCGCATCCATCGACAAACTGATGGTATGCCCCGCCGCGCCCTGCTGAACGGTCGGCGGCTGCACCTTGAACAGAATCCGGGTCAGGCTGGCAAACTCATCAAACAACTGTAATTGGCGCTGCAGACGCTTTTGTTGGTAACGCAGGCGGGTTGCCCAGTGACCGTCGGTGACGATCAACAACAAACTGCCTTCGCGCCACGAGGCTACATGGCAGTGCTCGCGGGCGGCGGGCTGCAACTGGCTTTCCAGCAGACGTTGTAAATGACCCAGGCGTTGAGCGTGGCCGAAGATGGCTTTCAGCGGTTTGGCTTCGCGAAGCAGAACGGCGGGTGCTCTGGCCGTAAGAGGGCGAAATGCCATGATCAGACACCTGAAGTAACAGAGCGGCCATGGTAGCAGAAAGCACTCGATGAGCCTGACCCATTGCTTTGCGAGCGCTTTACCCATTAAATCAACAAGTAACTTCTGCCGTGAATGGGTTGAAGTTCAGTAAAAAGCCCTTATTTTAAGTGAGCCCCGTAACAGCGCAGTGCATGCATCGTGGAATAACGCCACTTTCCTCACCATCGTTTCCGGGTAGAATGCTCGTTCGCATGCGGCCATGAGGGCTGCACGGGCGACTCACGGGGCCGCCCTCCATCCCTTTAGTGTGGAAGATCCTGCCGATATGTTTGCGCCTTTGTTAAAGAAACTTTTTGGAAGCAAGAACGAGCGTGAAGTCAAACGCATGCTCAAGACGGTGCAATTCGTCAATGCCTTCGAAGAGCAAATGGTAGCCCTTTCGGACGATCAATTGCGTGCCAAGACAGACGAGTTCAAGGCCCGCATCGCCAAAGGGGAAACCCTCGACAAGCTGCTGCCAGAAGCCTTTGCGGTCGCCCGCGAAGCCGGTAAGCGCGTCATGGGTATGCGTCACTTCGATGTCCAACTGATCGGCGGCATGACCTTGCATGAAGGCATGATCGCGGAAATGCGTACCGGTGAAGGCAAGACCCTGGTGGCAACACTGGGTGTTTACCTCAACGCGCTGTCCGGCAAGGGCGTGCACGTTGTAACGGTGAACGACTACCTGGCCCGTCGCGACGCCAACTGGATGCGTCCGCTCTACGAATTCCTCGGCCTGACGGTCGGCGTGGTTACGCCGTTCCAGCCGCCGGAAGAGAAACGCCTGGCTTACGCCGCCGATATCACCTACGGCACGAACAATGAGTTCGGCTTCGACTACCTGCGCGACAACATGGCGTTCAGCATGGAAGAAAAATTCCAGCGCGAACTCAATTTTGCCGTGATCGACGAAGTCGACTCCATCCTCATCGACGAAGCCCGTACTCCACTGATCATTTCCGGTCAGGCCGAGGACAGCTCCAAGCTGTACATCGAGATCAACAAACTGATCCCGCAGCTGGAATTGCACATCGAAGAAGTCGAAGGCGAAGTTACCAAGGCTGGCCACTACACCGTCGACGAGAAGACCCGCCAGGTCGAACTCAACGAAGCCGGTCACCAGTACGTCGAAGAAATGCTCACCCGTATCGGCCTGCTGGCTGAAGGCGAGAGCCTGTATTCGGCGCATAACCTGGGCCTGCTGACCCACGTTTATGCAGGTCTGCGTGCGCACAAGCTGTTCCATCGCAACATCGAATACATCGTGCAGGACGGTCAGGTTGTCCTGGTCGACGAACACACCGGTCGTACCATGCCGGGCCGTCGTTTGTCCGAAGGCCTGCACCAGGCCATCGAAGCCAAGGAAAACCTGAACATCCAGGCCGAGAACCAGACCCTCGCGACGAGTCACCCTGCAGAACTACTTCCGGCTCTACACGAAGCTGTCCGGCATGACCGGTACCGCAGACACCGAAGCGTTCGAATTCCACCAGATCTACGGTCTGTCGGTGATGGTTATCCCGCCGAACAAACCGCTGGCGCGTAAAGACTACAACGACCTGGTGTTCCTCACCGCGGACGAGAAGTACGCCGCCATCGTCGCCGACATCAAGGAATGCATGACCCAGGGCCGTCCGGTGCTGGTGGGTACTGCGACCATTGAAACGTCTGAGCACATGTCCAGCCTGCTCGTGAAAGAAGGCATCGAACACAAGGTTCTGAACGCCAAGTTCCACGAAAAGGAAGCCGAGATCATTGCCCAGGCCGGTCGTCCAGGCGCACTGACCATCGCCACCAACATGGCCGGTCGTGGTACCGACATCCTGTTGGGCGGTAACTGGGAAGTGGAAGTGGCATCCCTGGAAGACCCGACCCCTGAGCAAATCGCCCAGATCAAGGCTGACTGGCAGAAACGTCACCAGCAAGTGCTGGAGTCCGGTGGCCTGCAGGTGATCGCTTCCGAACGTCATGAATCGCGCCGTATCGACAACCAGTTGCGTGGTCGTGCCGGTCGTCAGGGTGACGCCGGTTCGAGCCGCTTCTACCTGTCGCTGGAAGACAGCCTGATGCGCATCTTCGCCTCTGACCGGGTGAAGAACTTCATGAAAGCCCTGGGCATGCAGTCCGGTGAAGCGATCGAGCACCGCATGGTGACCAACGCCATCGAGAAGGCTCAGCGCAAGGTTGAAGGCCGTAACTTCGACATTCGCAAGCAACTGCTCGAGTTCGACGACGTCAACAACGAACAGCGTAAAGTGATCTATCACATGCGTAACACGTTGCTGGCCGCCGACAACATCGGTGAAACCATCGCCGACTTCCGTCAGGACGTGCTCAACGCTACCGTCAGCGCGCACATTCCACCGCAGTCGCTGCCAGAGCAGTGGGACGTGGCCGGTCTGGAAGCGACCTTGCAGAGCGACTTCGGCGTGGCACTGCCGATCCAGCAATGGCTCGACGAAGACGATCACCTGTACGAAGAAACCCTGCGCGAGAAGCTGATGCACGAGCTGATCGCCGCGTACAACGAGAAAGAAGACCAGGCGGGCGTTGAAGCGCTGCGCAGCTTCGAGAAGCAAATCGTACTGCGCGTTCTGGACGATCTGTGGAAAGACCACCTGTCGACCATGGACCACCTGCGTCACGGCATCCACTTGCGTGGTTACGCTCAGAAGAACCCGAAGCAGGAATACAAGCGCGAGTCCTACACGCTGTTCTCCGAGCTGCTGGATTCGATCAAGCGCGACTCGATCCGTGTGCTGTCCCACGTTCAGGTTCGCCGCGAAGATCCGGAAGCAGAGGAACAACGCCTGCGTCAGGAAGCCGAGGCACTGGCCGCGCGTATGCAGTTCCTGCATGACGAAGCGCCAGGTCTTGAACAACCGGAACTGCTCGGTGAAGAGGTCGACGTAGCCTTGGCTGTCGCACCGGTTCGCAACGAACAGAAGCTGGGCCGTAACGAACTGTGCTACTGCGGTTCGGGCAAGAAATTCAAGCATTGCCACGGGCAGATCCAGTAAAACCCGTTTCAAACGCTGAAATACCCGCGCCGCGACCGGCATCAGCCGTCGCGGCGTTTTGCCATTTAAACCCACCGTCTTCCTGATGACGGTGCTGACATCATTTTTAAAGGAGCGCATTCATGGCTGTTGGTCTTGGTCCTTTGCCAACGTTGCACCCGGTTGCCGGTTTTGAACTCGGTATCGCCTCGGCCGGCATCAAGCGCCCAGGGCGCAAGGATGTCGTGGTCATGCGCTGTGCCGAAGGTTCCACGGTCGCGGGCGTGTTCACCCTGAACGCTTTCTGCGCAGCTCCCGTGATTCTGGCCAAGCAACGTGTGCAAGGGCCGGTGCGTTACCTGCTGACCAACACTGGCAATGCCAACGCCGGCACTGGCGAACCTGGCCTGGCGGCTGCCGAGCGCACCTGCGCCAAACTGGCTGAACTGACTGGCGTCGATGCCAGCCTGGTGCTGCCGTACTCCACCGGTGTAATCGGCGAGCCGCTGCCGGTCGAGAAAATCGAGGGCGCGTTGCAAGCCGCCCTCGACGACCTGTCGGTAAACAACTGGGAAGCTGCCGCCACCGGCATCATGACCACCGACACCTTGCCAAAGGTGCCAGCCGCCAGTTCCAGCATGACGGCGTGACCATTACCGTCACCGGTATCAGCAAAGGCGCGGGCATGATTCGTCCGAACATGGCGACCATGCTCGGCTACATCGCGACCGACGCCAAAGTCTCCCGCGAGGTGCTGCAAAACCTGTTGCTGGACGGCGCCAACAAGTCGTTCAACCGCATCACCATCGACGGCGACACCTCGACCAACGACTGCTGCATGCTGATCGCCACCGGTCAGGCCGCGTTGCCGGAAATCACCAGCGCCAGCGGTGAACTGTTCGCCAAGCTCAAGCAAGCCGTGTTCGAAGTCTGCATGGATGTGGCCCAGGCCATCGTGCGTGACGGCGAAGGTGCCACCAAGTTCGTGACCGTTGAAGTCAACGGCGGTGGCAATCACCAGGAATGCCTGGACGTCGGTTACACCGTGGCCCACTCGCCGCTGATCAAGACCGCGCTGTTCGCCTCCGATCCGAACTGGGGCCGTATCCTGGCCGCCGTCGGCCGTGCCGGCGTGCCGAACCTGGACGTGAGCAAGATCGACGTGTTCCTGGGTGATGTGTGCATCGCCAGCCGTGGCGCTCGCGCATCGACCTACACCGAAGCCCAGGGCTCGGCGGTGATGCAGCAGGAAGAAATCACTATCCGTATCGAACTGGGCCGCGGCGATTGCAGCGAAACCATCTGGACCACCGACCTGTCCCACGAATACGTGAAGATCAACGCCGAGTACCGTACGTAAGACCGAGTCGCTCCATTCGCGAGCAGGCTCGCTCCCACATTGGATTTGTGTACACCGCAATACCCTGTAGGAGCGAGGCTTGCCCGCGAAGACGGACTACCAGACGCTAGAGATTCTGGCCTGAATTCCCCATCAAAAGGTCCCGAACATGAGCCTGCACCTGATCATCGGCGACAAACTGCTTTCCTCCTGGTCCCTGCGCGGTGCACTGGCCCTCGATCTGGCCGGTGCTCCCTACACCGAAGAACTGATCAAGCTCGGCCAGCCGGACACCCGTGAACGCCTGCTCAAGCATTCGCCGACCGGCAAAGTCCCGCTGCTGAAAACCGAACACGGCGTTATCGCCGATTCGCTGGCGATTGCCGAATACCTGGCTGAACAGTTTCCCGATGCCGGTCTCTGGCCCAAAGACACCGCCGCCCGTGCCCAGGCACGTTCGGCTTGCGCGCAGATGCACAGCGGTTTCTTTGGCTTGCGCAGCAACATGTCGTTTGACCTGAGCCGTGACGAAGCGCTGGCCTCGACCCCGGCGGATGCTCAGGCAGACATCGAGCGGATGCTGGCGTTGTGGGCTGAATGCCGCGCGGTTGCCACCGAAACCGGTCCGTTCCTGTTCGGCGGTGCAACCCTGGCCGATGCATTCTTCGCACCGATTGCCGTGCGTCTGCGCACTTATCAGGTGAAGCTGCCTGCTGTGGATGAAGCCTATGTCGAAACCATTTACCAATGGCCAGCCTTCAAGGCTTGGCAGAAGGACGCTCTGGAGGAGGTAACGCAGTGAAACGAGTACACGTCGCCGCCGCTGTTATCCGTGACAGCGCTGGCAAGATCCTCATCGCCCGCCGTGCCGATACCCAGCATCAGGGCGGTTTGTGGGAGTTTCCCGGTGGCAAGGTCGAGGCCGACGAGTCGGTCGAAACCGCTTTGGCACGCGAACTTCAGGAAGAGTTGGGGATTGTCGTCGGTGCAGCGCGACCGCTGATCAAGGTTCAACACGATTACCCGGACAAGCAGGTGTTGCTGGACGTCTGGGAAGTCTCGGCATTTACCGGCGAGCCTCACGGTGCTGAAGGCCAGCCGTTGGAGTGGGTTGCGCCCCGTGATCTGCTGAATTACGAGTTCCCGGCGGCCAACCAGCCGATCGTTGCGGCCGCACGGCTGCCGGCGGAGTACCTGATTACCCCGGAAGATCTGGAAACCCCGGCCTTGCTGCGCGGTATCCAGAAAGCCATTGCCGGTGGCATCAAGTTGATTGTGTTGCGGGCACCGAACGGCTACGACCCTAAATACCGCGATCTGGCGGTGGATGCGGCGGGGCTATGTGCCGGCAAGGCGCAGTTGATGATCAAGGGGCCGTTCGAGTGGCTGGGGGACTTCCCGTCCGCCGGTTGGCACATCACCGCTGCGCAGTTGCGCAAGTATGCAGAGAAGGGCCGACCGCTGCCGGCGTCGCGCTGGTTGGCGGCATCCTGCCATAACGCGGAAGAACTGGCGTTGGCCGAGCAGATGGGCGTCGACTTCGTGACTCTGTCGCCGGTGCAGCCGACCCAGACGCACCCGGATGCTCAGCCGTTGGGCTGGGAACAGGCGAAGGCCCTGATCGAAGGCTTCAGCAAACCGGTGTTCTTGTTGGGTGGTGTTGGCCCGGCGGAACGCGAGAAGGCTTGGGAGGCTGGGGCGCAGGGTGTGGCGGGGATTCGGGCGTTCTGGCCTGAGGCTTGATTCTGCGGTGATGCCGCTGGCCTCTTCGCGGGCAAGCCTCGCTCCTACATTGGAATGCGTACCCCTGTAGGAGCGAGGCTTGCCCGCGAAGGCGTCCTGAAAGGCGCCGACTAAACCTGAGGTTTGGCCGCTGGCTGCCACAAAATCTCGGCAATCCCCTGACGCTTGGCAATCAACCTTGCCACCACAAACAGCAAATCCGACAGCCGATTGATATACGCCAGGCCAACCCCGGCCAGCGGTTCAACGGCATTCAAATGCTGACAGCGCCGTTCCGCACTGCGGGCCAGGCTGCGACAGACGTGGGCCTGGGCAATCAACGCTGAACCGCCCGGCAGAATGAAATTCTCCAGCGGGCCCAACTCTTCATTCCAGACATCAATGGCTGCTTCCAGCCGCTCAATTTCCGCTGCGTTCAGCGCCTGATACACCGGCATCGCCAGTTCACCACCAAGGTCGAACAACCGATGCTGACACGGCGCCAATACCTCGATCACTTCAGTCAAACCCGGATACGCATCACTTTCCGCCGCCAACCCGGCCAACAACACGCCGACCTGACTGTTCAGCGTATCGACTTCCCCAATCGCCTCGATCCGCGGATGATCCTTGGGCACGCGGCGGCCATCGCCCAGGCCGGTTTCGCCTTTGTCGCCGGTGCGGGTGTAAATCTTCGACAAGCGAAAGCCCATGGTTACCTCGGTAGCTGATTGAGTTCTTGAGAGACGAGCGGGGTGCCCGCCAATGGCAGGCGCAAGGTAAAGCAGGTGCCTTGGCCGAGGGTCGACTGCACTTCCATCTGACCCTTGTGGTTGTTGGTGATGATGAAATACGACACCGACAGCCCAAGGCCGGTGCCCTGGCCGATTTCCTTGGTGGTGAAGAATGGTTCGAAGGTGCGTTTGCGCACGTTCTCGCTCATGCCGATGCCGTTGTCCTCGACCTGGATTTCGGCCCACGGCGGATTGAGCTTGGTGCGCAGGATTATCCGCCCCGGTTCGCTGTCATCTTCACGTTGATGAATGGCCTGGGCGGCGTTTTTCAGCAGGTTGAGCAGCACCTGTTCCAGTTCGTTGGCGGTGCCGGGCACCGGGCCCAGCGCCGGGTCGAACTGACGAATGATTGCCTGGCCCTTGAAGTCGAAGCCGATGGCCAGGTCAAAGTCATTGCCGGCGATGTCCACCGCTTGATCGATCAGCGCCGGCAGGTCGCACGGGGCCATTTGTCGGGTGCTGCGACGGCTGAAGCTGAGCATGTGCGTGACGATCTTCGCGGCCCGTGCGCCGGCCTGTTGAATGCCGTCGAGCAACTGTGGCACTTCCCGGCCTTGCAGGTAACGGTTGACCACGTCCAGCTCGATCCCCAGTTGCTCGGCGGTTTCGAGGTTTTTCGGCAGTTCGGTAGACAAGCGTCGGCGGATGTTCTGCACGTTGTGCAGGATCGCGCCCAGCGGGTTGTTGATTTCGTGGGCCATACCGGCCGCGAGGCCACCGACCGAGAGCATTTTTTCCGACTGCACCATCATTTCTTCCAGGGACAAACGCTGGGTGATGTCATCGATCCGGATCACCACGCCGCGCCCGGCACCCCCATCAGCGGGTAGAAGGTCAGGGCGTAGTGCTTGGGTTCGTCGTCCTTGAACCAGGTCACCCGCTCGATCTTGGCCACGGTGTGCTGCTCGACGGTTTGCTTGAGTTGCGGCAGAAACGGCTTGAGCGGTTCGAACGCCAGGAAGATCGGCTGGTTCAGCGCTTCATCCAGCCGCGTACCGGACAGGGCGCTGGCCTCCTGATTCCATTGCGTGACGTAGAGCTGTTCGTCGAGGGCGATCAGCGCCGACGGCATGGAGTCGATGATGCTGTTGAGGTAGTTCTGGAAACCGGTGAGCTTCTTCTCGATCTTGCTCCGGACCTGGACTTCCAGTTCCAGCTTGCGGTTGGTGTGGCGGGTTTCTTCCGCGAGGCCCTGGGCCTGATCGTAAGCGGCCTGGGAGTCGTCCCGGGCGCGTTTGAGCTGCTGCTCCCGGGCTTCAATGCGCGAAAGCATGGTGTTGAACGCCTCGGCGAGGCTGCCGATTTCATCGTGGTTGCCCCGGGAGGCGCGCAAGGCGTAGTTCTCTTCGCGGGTGACCTGCCGGGACAGCTCTTCGAGTTCATGGATCGGCCGGGTAATCAGGCGTTTGATCTGCCGGGCGATCACCAGCCACAGCAGTACGCTGAAGATCAGAATCCCCAGGCTCGCGGTCAGGGTGCCGGTGTAGAACGCCATCGGCAGTTCGCTGCTGGCTACCAGTAGCAGGTGGCCAGGATCGGTGCCGGGGCGGGGCAGGGTGATGATTTGATTGCTGCGAAACTCCGTGGCTTGCCAGGCTTCGATGTGCTTGTAGCGCTCGGGCAGCTTGAGCTTGTCGCCATGCTGCAACTGGGCCAGGCGTTCGCCGTTGCCGTCGTAGAGCGCCGCGGCACGCAACGGTGAATAGCTGTTGAGTTCGTTGAGCAGGCGATCGGCGCTTTGTGGCGACTTCAATGCGTCGGACACCAGGCTCGGGTTGGAGATCAGTCTGCCGATGGTCTGCAAGGCCTGGGGCGCCATGCTTTCCTGGGAAATGTAATACGCGGCGCTGATAAAGGTCAGGTTGGCGACCAGCAGGACGGTGATCAACAGCACCAGCAGGGCGGCCAGCAGTTTCTGGCCGACGGGAAGGTTTTCGAGGCGCTGGCGCAGTGGCATCAGGTTCATCGCTGAAAAGGAACAAGTGGCCAGCGTAGCCGCTGCTCAGTCGCTGGGCAATCCAAGGCTGTGCAGATGAGCGATCAACCTCGACTCAAGCTGATTGAGGTGCGGCAGGTTCAACTGGTGCCGCGCCGCGACTTTGCAGACATGACCCAATAGATAGCTGATTTCGGTCCGGCGCTGATGGGCGACATCCTGATACATCGAGGAGTAATTGGCAGCGGTGGCCTGGATCACCCGCTCGACTTCCTGTTGCAGGAGTTCGGCGGCAGCCGGTTGGCCGCAACGCTCCAGTAAGTCGGTCAGTTCTGCGCAAAGGGTGGCGACTTCGCACTGGTGCTGCTGCAAACCGCCGTTACGGCAGTCGTGCAGCACAGTCAGCGGATTGATCGCACAGTTAAGCGCAAGCTTTCGCCACAGGCGGGTCAGGATCTCGGTGCTCCACTCGTGGGGAATCCCGGCGGCGCTCAAATCATCCAGCCAGATCGGCGCTACCGGATGACCGGCATCCCCCAGCCAGGTGTAACCATGACCGGCGAACACCACGCGCCAGTCGCCATCGCGAAACGCGCCTTCGGTGCTCGACGCACTGATGCAGCGCGCCTGTGGCACCCGCGCGGCAACGGCATCCTGACTGCCGAGGCCGTTCTGTAACAGAATCAGCTCGGCGCCAGAGGCCAAGCGCGGCGCCAGTTGGGCCACGGCTTTTTCGGCGTCGTAGGCTTTGCAGGCCACCAGCAGACGGCTGATCGGCTCACCGCCGTCGGGCGTTTCGCCGGGGATGTCATAGGTTTTTGCGACACCGTGTTCCACCAGCGTCAGACCGCCGGCCGCTTGATAGGACTGCAAGCGTTGCTCGTCACGCACGATCAGCCGGACCGCAACCCCGGCCCGCGCCAGACGGGTGGCCCACAACGTGCCGAGGCTGCCGGCGCCCAGAACATACCAGGTGGTGGACATCAGCTTTTTGCTCGGTTTGAGGCAGGCATGTGAGGCTCGCAGTATCGGTGGGGAAAGACCCGTTATAATGAGCCCGATTTTAACCGCAAGCCAAGCGCGCTCCATCGCTATCGAGCGCGCCTTTTTATTGGAGAAACTACATGCCGTCGTTCGACGTGGTATCCGAACTGGACAAACACGAAGTCACCAACGCGGTCGAGAACGCCGTCAAGGAACTCGATCGTCGTTATGACCTGAAAGGCAAGGGCACCTTTGAGTTCAAGGAAAAGGACCTGGCCGTCAACCTGACCGCTGAAGCTGATTTCCAGCTCGAAGCGATGATCGAGATCCTCAAGCTGGCCCTGGTCAAGCGCAAAATCGATGTGCAGTGCCTTGAAGTCAAAGACGCCTACGCGTCGGGCAAGCTGATGAAACAGGAAGCCGTTCTCAAGGAAGGCATCGACAAAGAGCTGGCGAAGAAAATTGTCGCTCACATCAAGGACGCCAAGCTCAAGGTCCAGGCCGCCATTCAGGGCGAGCAGGTACGTATTACCGGCAAGAAGCGTGACGATTTGCAGGAAGCCATTGCGGCCCTGCGCGCCAAGACGTTCGACATGCCGCTGCAGTTCAACAACTTCCGCGACTGACCTCGCAACGTGGGAACCTGTGGGAGCGGGCTTGCTCGCGAAGGGGCCGTATCAGTCAACATCACTGTTGAATGACACACCGCGTTCGTCGGAACGCCGCCCGGAGCAAGCCCGCTTCCACCTTGATAGTGCTTAACTCGGCGGGTTTTTTCTGCCGCTTATTTTTCGCGTGCCGGATGGCCGGAAATCAGGAGAAAGTAGATGGACTTGAATACTGAAGTGGACAATCTGGTCAAGGCGTCTCAAGCCTGGATTCCGATGATCATGGAATACGGCAGCCGCGTGTTGCTGGCAGTGATTACCCTGGCCATCGGCTGGTGGCTGATCAACAAGCTCACGCAAAAACTCGGCGGTTTGCTGGCACTGCGTAACGCTGACCTGGCGTTGCAGGGCTTCATCAGCAGCCTGGCCAACATCATTCTCAAAGTACTGCTGATTGTTAGCGTCGCCTCAATGATCGGTGTTGAAACCACCTCGTTCGTGGCAGCTATCGGTGCGGCCGGCCTGGCCATCGGTCTGGCTTTGCAGGGCAGCCTGGCGAACTTCGCTGGCGGCGTATTGATTCTGTTGTTCCGTCCGTTCCGCATTGGTGACTGGATCGAGGCTCAAGGCACAGCAGGTACTGTCGACAGCATTCAGATCTTTCATACGATCCTGCGTACGGGCGACAACAAGACCGTCATCGTGCCTAACGGTGTACTGTCCAACGGCATTATCACCAATACCAACCGTCAGCCGACTCGTAAAGTCGTGTTCGATGTAGGCGTGGACTACGAAGCGGACTTGCAGAAGGCCCGTGAGGTGTTGCTGGAACTGGCTAAAGACGAGCGAATCATGACCGAGCCTGCACCGCAGGCTGTTATTTCGACCCTCGGCGACAGTTCGATTACTGTTTCGCTGCGTGTTTGGGTCAAGACCGCGGACTACTGGGATGTGATGTTCCTGTTCAACGAACAATCCCGCAATCGTTTGAAGGCCGCTGGTATTAATATTCCGTTGCCACAGCGGGTTATTCGTGTGGTTCAGGAAGCGTCGGTGGATTGAGGTTGAGATCAATTAATGCCTGACTGGCGGGTCAGGCGTTATTGAGTAGCAAGCTAATCAATTAAGCGTAAGCCGTAGACAATAAAAAGGCCCATCCGAAGATGGGCCTTTTTTATGCTGACAAACTTTAATCGATGACGATTAGAGGATGTTCAGTGGGTACTCGGTGATCAGGCGGAACTCGGAGATATCACCTTCGCCTTCAGCGGCGTTAGCAACGTGCCAAGACTGACGAATACGGAACGAAAGGTCTTTCGCCGGGCCTGTTTGAACTACGTACTTGGCTTCGACGTTGGTTTCGTGGTGTTTGCCATCTTTGCCATACAGACCAGCGTAAGAGGAACCTGCTGGAGTGTTGGTACCGTCGATGTCCCAACCTTTAACGTAACGGGTCATGAAGCTCAGACCAGGAACGCCGTACTCGGCCATTTTCAAGTCATAACGGACTTGAGCGGACTTTTCGCCAGGAGCGTTAAAGTCAGAGTACTGGATGGAGTTGGCGAGGAAGATCGAGTCGCCGCCACGGTTGTTTTTGCCCACGCCGATGTAGTCGAACGGAGTGTCACCGTTAACCTTCTGGAAAGCGAAGGTCAGGGTGTGTGCTTTCAGGAACGAGAAAGCAGCGGCCAGGGAGAAGGCGGTGTTGCTGATTTCGCCTGCTTTTGCACTGCCGGTATCGGTGGTGCGGTAGATGTTACCGTCCAGGTTAACCGACTGATCGCCACCCATCGGGATGGTGTAGTTCACGTTGGCGTAGTACTGGTTCCAGATGTCTTCCAGCTTGGCTGCATACAGCGACGCGGTCAGGTTGTCGTTGATGCCGTACTTGCCACCGAAGTAGTCGATGGAGTTGGCTTGCACGCCAGCGTAGGTAGCCCACAGATCGCCATCACGAGCGTTGCGGTCCTGGCTGGTGGCCGAGGTGAAGTGGCCGGCTTCCAGGTCAAGGTCTTTGACTTCGCTGCTCTGCAGTTGGAAACCGCTGGCAGTCTGAGGAAGTACACGGGAACCGCCAACAGCAAACACCGGAGCGGTGGATGGCTGCATGTCGCCGACTTTCAGCTCGGTTTTGGAAATGCGGAATTTAACAGCAGCGCCGGCTTTGCCTTGGCTGTCGTTGTTTTCGCCATTTGCGCTAGTGCTCAGGTTGCCCGAACCGGAGTACTTGTCGGAGCCGTCAAGTTTGACAGCCAGATAACCGAAAGCATCGATACCGACACCAACAGTGCCCTGGGTGTAACCCGAGCTGAAGTTGCCGAGGAAGCCTTGGGTCCAGTCTTTGTCGTCGACTGCGCCATTGGTCTTGTTACGGTTGTAGTAGTAGTTGCGAAGCAGCAGCTTAGCTGTGCTGTCTTCTACAAAGCCTTTGGCTTCGGACTGGTCGCTTACGAAAGGTGCGGCCGTTGCCAATTGAGTACTGGCTGCTGCTGCAACTGCCAGTGCGATCATGCTCCACTTCATCACGCGCATCGTGATTTGCTCCTTTGGTTTTAGAAGAGTACTGCCGTCCCACCTGTTTTATTATCTGGGCGGCTCTTTCTTTTGTGTCGGCGCAAACTTATATCACGCCGACAATGTTGGCGATACTTGCGTATCTAACCTTTCAGCTTCTTTACGACCCTGTCGCAAACGGCTTGGTAGATGTCGCAAATTCACTGCCCCGACGCAACCGGATTGACAACTTTAGCGTTGTTTTTCTGGGTTTGAGCATCGGTAAAAAGAGTCCCTGGTGAAACGTTTGAATCTCCATCGGGCAACCCTGCCACTGTTTTTATTTGCCTTAAGGTTCCCACTTCCAGCGGGGCGCTTATAGGCGATATGGGTGTGAATGCAACAAGCGTGCTCAAATCAGCAATCCGCACCTGTTTTTTTCTGTAGGCCTGCTTGCTGCTGTAAAAACCTCATAAAACCGGGGGGTTCAAGTCCGTTTTGTTTGCACTTGACGCCATGGTTTGCATGGTGTTGCCACATCGTGCTCGTCGAGCGACCACAAAAAACGTTACCGGTTCACACCAAAAGTGAGTAATTGGCGCAACCTGACGCACTCAGCGTAGACGCGCTGTGCGGTTTTGGTGCAAAAAATTTTAATCGCTGTACCGAATTCACACAGTGCGCACGTTTAGGGCATGAAAACGTACGGTTATCAGTGGGTCATTCCAGCGTTTTTTTTGTGGGTATCGGTTCTGTAATGGTGCGCTCCAGTGAAAAATGTCTCATGTCGGGGCGCTCGTCCCGCGTTGCTGAATGGACCGGTCTGGCTATGAGTACGGTTCGTCGTGAAGCCCGGGGCATTCGCAGGTATGCTGCCGTCCTGTCGCTTGGCGCGCAGCCTCAGATGAGGGGCGCTAAGCTGAAAATGATGAAACCGGCGGGAGTGCGCACAGTGTTCGCTTTAGATCCACGACTTCAACAAGACACCTTACCGATCGGGGATTTCCCACTCTGCCGGTTGCTCTTGTCCAACGATTCGAACTACCCCTGGTTCATCCTGGTGCCACGCCGCGAGGATATCAGCGAGTTGTTTCAGTTAGATGTCGCAGATCAACAGCAGCTCTGGCAGGAAACCACCGCCCTGGCAGAGATGCTCAAGGACTCGTTCGACGCCGACAAGCTGAACGTTGCCGCGCTGGGTAACGTTGTCAGTCAGCTGCATATGCATGTGATCGTGCGTAAGCGTGAAGACGCGGCGTGGCCAGCCCCGGTCTGGGGCAAGCACCCGGCCAAGCCCTACAGTGACGAACAGGTCGCGGTCATTCGCGAACGACTGCGTCTGGTCTTGACCGACAAATTCACGTTTCTGGAGGGCTGACACATGAGCCTGGAAGAGCGCGTCAACGACCTGGAAAGCCAATTGGCGTTCCAGGACGACACCATTCAGTCATTGAACGATATCCTGGTCACGCAACAACGGGTGGTCGAACGCCTGCAACTGCAAATGGCTGCTCTGCTGCGGCGTCAGGAGGAAATGGTCGGCCAGTTCGAATCCTCCGAAGAAGAGGCGCCCCCGCCGCACTACTGACTCAAAGGCATTGATTTCGCCGGCATTGAGTTCACCGGCTAAAAGTCGACGCAATAAAAAACCGCGAACAGCCAGGCTGCTCGCGGTTTTTTTATCGCCTGGAATCAGCGACGGGGCAATGCGGCAATCACATCTTCGGCTTGCAGGCCTTTGTCGCGATTCATCACGGAGAACTCCACGCGCTGGCCTTCGACCAGGACGCGGTGACCTTCGCCACGAATGGCCCGGAAGTGCACGAAAATATCATCGCCGGAGTCGCGGGAAATAAAGCCGAAGCCTTTGGAGGTGTTGAACCACTTGACGGTGCCGGTATCGCGGTTGCTCATGTCATAGCTTGGCGAAGAGGCGGCCGGTGACGATTTGTAGAAGCTGATTGCCAGGTGCAGGAGCACAGCGACCAGGGTAATGACCAGACTGAACAGCACCGCAGGTTGACCGGCGATAACCGGCATCGGTGCGATCAACGTCAGGGTTTGCAATACGACAGCCAGGACCAGCAGGGCGCTGACCAGGTTTTGCAGTTGATGGCGAGGACCTTTGTTCCAGTAAGGAATAACCGGAGCGAGGGTCAGGTTGAGCAGGCCGAAAAAGGCCAGGTAAAGCGCATCGGGTTGTTGCAGGTAAGGTACGGCTTCGGATCGCAGGCTAGGGATGAAGGACAGCAGCAAGGCTGCTGCGCCCATTAGCAGGTGGACGATTTTCAACATTTTGATTGACTCACGTTAAGACGGATCACAAGGAAGAGCTGATTGAGCACGGTTCGCTTCAGAACAATAAGAGGCGGTGGACACGCACCCGGTACCAGCCTATGCGCGACACCCCGAAAAATAGGGACATGGCGACACACTGCCTATTTAACAGCAAAGGCTGCGGCTACTCAAATCAGGGAGTCCGGCGGTGCCCCCACGGTCGATTTGTCGCAGGCCTGTCGGCCCTGCAAAGCAGCGGTGGGTCCATCGCCTTGCTACAGTGGTCCTGCACTTGTTCGATGAATTTCATCACCTTTAGGGGGTAAACATGGCAATTGATATCGGTATCAGTGAGGCGGATCGCAAGTCCATCGTCGACGGGCTGTCGCGCCTGCTCTCGGACACCTATGTGCTGTATTTGAAAACCCACAACTTCCACTGGAACGTCACGGGGCCGATGTTTCGGACCCTGCACTTGATGTTCGAAGAGCAATACACCGAACTGGCCCTGGCGGTCGATTCAATTGCCGAGCGAATCCGTGCCTTGGGCTTTCCTGCACCCGGTGCCTATTCGGTTTATGCGCGTCTGTCTTCTATTAAAGAAGAGGAGGGCGTACCCACTGCCGAAAACATGATCAAGCAACTGGTCGACGGCCAGGAAGCGGTGACCCGCACCGCACGCGGGATTTTCCCGTTGCTGGACAAAGTCAGTGACGAGCCAACGGCGGACTTGCTGACCCAGCGTATGCAGGTTCATGAGAAAACAGCGTGGATGCTGCGCTCGTTGCTGGATCAGTAATAACGTCGGTGCGCGGATGGCGCCGGGGGCGGCGTTGTCCGCGCAGCGTTTTTTTCCTCAGAAAAACACCGTGTCAGTTAAAGAAAACATGCCGGGTCATGTAGGAAATGGTCTGGCGTAGGACCGTGTCCATGATCCTCTCTCCGTTGTCTGCTTATCCTACGTTGATGGTCATAAAGTCATCTGGATATAACTTTGCGCCTGCGTTTTTATAAAGGCACAGGAGGTTGCTCTTATAGAAACCAGGGATGGCAAAGGAGTGTCAACGGTATGGTTTATGGAGAAAGTCGAGGCGAATGGAGGCTCGGCGAACAACAGGCAATAAAAATTGATCCGTTCGTCAGCGAGTTCGATATGGGGTTGGCCCGGCCTTTATCCCGATCGGTGCGCTTGAACGGTTTTGCGACCTGTCTGCGGCTAGAGCAGGTCTATTGGGAAATCCTGAGTGAAATGGCCACGCTCAATTGCTGCTCGATCAGTGCCCTGTTGTCCCACGTGGACCGCGAGGTTCATTTGCGTCACGGCGGGGTGAAGAATTTCACCGGGCTGGTTCGTGTTGTCTGCGTTGTACACAGCCTTAAGTAGTGCGCGCCCCTCACCTGGCTCACCTGTGTGGTTGGCCAGAGTGGGCGGTGTGTCGGTCTGTGCAGTCTTACGGCTGCACAGGCTGCATTTAATGGATATAATCCCGCTCTTTGCCGCAAAACCCTGCGTATGCGGTAGCAATCTGATCGCCGAGACAACCCCCATGCCGATGTACGACTATCAATGTGCTTCCTGTGGTCATCAGTTGGAAGCCATTCAAAAGATCAGCGCAGCACCGCTGGTCGACTGCCCTGCGTGCCAGGCACCAGAGCTCAAGAAGATGCTGTCCATGCCGGGTTTCCGCCTCAGTGGCACCGGCTGGTACGAAACCGACTTCAAGACCGGTTCCAAGAAGAATCTGGCCGGCGGCGACAAAGCTGACTAAGGTCTGGAACCTGAGTTGAACGACACGAGTGAGTTCTTGCATCATCTGGCACCTTTATAAAGGGCTGGATGTACGCGAGGCCTCCAAACGAATTTCGATTACGAGAAGTGAAACCACTACCATGATGCGCAGCCATTATTGCGGCCAGCTGAACGAAGCCCTGGAAGGCCAGGAAATTACTCTTTGCGGTTGGGTACACCGTCGCCGTGACCACGGCGGGGTGATTTTCCTCGATATCCGTGATCGTGACGGTCTGGCCCAAGTGGTATTCGATCCGGACCGCGCCGAGAGCTTCGCCGCCGCCGATCGCGTGCGCAGCGAATACGTCGTGAAGATCACCGGCAAGGTTCGCCTGCGTCCGGCCGGTGCCACCAACGCCAACATGGCGTCGGGCATGATCGAAGTGCTGGGCTACGAGCTGGAAGTGCTGAACGAGTCGGAAACCCCGCCGTTCCCGCTCAACGAGTTCTCCGACGTTGGCGAAGAAACCCGCCTGCGCTATCGCTTCCTCGACCTGCGTCGCCCGGAAATGCTCGAGAAGCTGCGTCTGCGTTCGCGCATGACTACAAGCATCCGTCGCTTCCTGGACGAGAACGGCTTCCTCGACGTCGAGACGCCGATCCTGACCCGTGCTACCCCGGAAGGCGCGCGCGACTACCTGGTGCCGAGCCGTACTCACGCCGGTTCCTTCTTCGCCTTGCCGCAATCGCCACAGTTGTTCAAGCAACTGCTGATGGTTGCCGGCTTCGATCGTTACTACCAGATCGCCAAGTGCTTCCGTGACGAAGACCTGCGGGCTGACCGCCAGCCGGAATTCACCCAGATCGACATCGAGACCAGCTTCCTCGATGAAAAAGAGATCATGGGCATCACCGAGCAAATGATCCGCAACCTGTTCAAGGAAGTGCTGGATCTGGAATTCGGCGACTTCCCGCACATGACCTTCGAAGAAGCCATGCGCCGTTACGGTTCCGACAAGCCGGACCTGCGTAACCCGCTGGAACTGGTTGACGTTGCCGACCAACTGAAAGAAGTCGACTTCAAGGTGTTCAGCGGCCCTGCCAACGACCCGAAATGCCGCATTGCCGCCCTGCGCGTACCAGGCGCTGCGAGCATGCCGCGCAAGCAGATCGACGACTACACCAAGTTCGTCGGCATCTACGGTGCCAAGGGCCTGGCGTACATCAAGGTCAACGAGCGCGCTAAAGGCGTTGAAGGCCTGCAGTCGCCAATCGTCAAGAACATCCCTGAAGCCAACCTCAACGTGATCCTTGATCGTGTTGGCGCAGTTGACGGCGACATCGTGTTCTTCGGCGCCGACAAATCGAAGATCGTCAGCGAAGCCCTGGGTGCACTGCGGATCAAGGTCGGCAACGACCTGAACCTGCTGACCTGCAAGTGGGCGCCAATGTGGGTCGTCGACTTCCCGATGTTCGAAGAAAACGACGACGGCAGCTTCAGTGCCTTGCACCACCCGTTCACCGCGCCGAAGTGCACGCCGGAAGAACTGGAAGCCAACCCGGCGACCGCTCTGTCCCGTGCCTACGACATGGTCCTGAACGGCACCGAGCTGGGTGGCGGTTCGATCCGTATCCACCGCAAGGAAATGCAGCAGACGGTGTTCCGCCTGTTGGGTATCGAAGAAGCGGAACAGGAAGAGAAATTCGGCTTCCTGCTCGACGCCCTGAAATACGGCGCGCCGCCGCACGGTGGCCTGGCCTTCGGTCTGGACCGTTTGGTGATGCTGATGACCGGTGCCCAGTCGATCCGTGAAGTGATCGCGTTCCCTAAAACCCAGAGTGCTGCCGACGTGATGACGCAAGCACCGGGTGTGGTGGATGCCAAGGCATTGCGCGAACTGCACATTCGTCTGCGCGAAACGCCGAAGGCTGAGTAAGGCTGACCCTGAAGGCGCATCCTTATGGGATGCGCCTTTTTTATAGGTCGAGATTTTTTGTTGCTGGCCGGCGCTCAATGCGCGGCGGGCAATGTTTCAAAGAGAATTCGGAGCGAGATATGGCGGGTCATTCCAAGTGGGCGAACATCAAGCACCGCAAAGAACGTCAGGATGCCAAGAAGGGCAAGATTTTCACCAAGTGGATTCGTGAGCTGACCGTTGCGGCCCGTCAGGGCGGCGGCGACCCAGGCTCCAACCCGCGTCTGCGTCTGGCGCTGGACAAGGCCCTTGGTGCAAACATGAGCCGCGACATCATTGCATCGCGCGGTCGCTCGCGGTGACCGGTGCAGCCGATACCGACGACATGGTCGAACTCAGCTACGAAGGCTACGGCCCGGGTGGTGTGGCGGTGATGGTCGAGTGCATGACCGACAACCGTAACCGCACGGCAGCCGCTGTTCGCCATGCCTTCAGCAAGTGTGGCGGCAACCTTGGTACTGACGGTTCGGTGGCCTATCTGTTCGAACGCAAGGGGCAGATTTCCTTCGCGCCAGGCGTTGATGAAGACGCGCTGATGGAAGCGGCCATGGAAGCCGATGCCGATGACGTGGTCACCCACGAAGACGGCTCGATCGACGTGTTCACCTCGTTCGCTGGGTTCTACTCCGTGCGTAACGCGTTGGAAGCAGCCGGTTTCAAAGGCGATGACGCGGAAATCGTCATGCTGCCGACCACCAGTGCCGAACTGGACCTGGACGGCGCCGAGAAGGTCCTCAAGCTGATCGACATGCTGGAAGACCTGGATGACGTGCAGAACGTCTATTCCAACGCGGACATTCCGGAGTCGGTTGCCGCACAGCTGGGTTAAGGGCGACTAAGATCCAATGTGGGAGCGAGCTTGCTCGCGAATGCGGATTTTCAGGCAACATCGTTGCTGAATATGAAACCGCTTTCGCGAGCAGGCTCGCTCCCACATTTTATTTGGTGTATTGGATATCGTGCTTTTACTGAACCCGCAGGCGTTATGACTTTAATTCTTGGTATCGACCCCGGTTCGCGCATCACCGGTTATGGCGTGGTACGCGATACCGGGCGTGGCTGCGTTTACGTGGCGTCGGGTTGCATTCGCACGGGCTCCGGCGAGTTGCACGAGCGCCTGCAAATCGTCTATCGCGGTGTGCGGGAAGTCATCCAGACCTACGGCCCGGTGACCATGGGCATCGAAAAGGTCTTTATGGCGCGCAACGCCGACTCTGCACTGAAGCTTGGTCAGGCCCGCGGTGCCGCCATTGTTGCTGGCGCTGAAGAAAGCCTGGAAATTGCGGAATACACCGCGACCCAGGTCAAGCAGGCAGTGACCGGGACCGGCGCGGCGAATAAAGAGCAGGTGCAAATGATGGTCATGCACATGCTCAAATTGACCAGCAAGCCGCAAATCGATGCCTCGGATGCCCTGGCCATCGCCATTTGTCACGCTCACACCCGTTCCAGCCTGCTGCCTCATGGCCTCGGCACGGCACGCAGTCGTGGCGGGCGCCTGCGTCTCTGATAGCATCAGCAATCATTTTTTATGGAATGAGGTTTTTGCGCCTGTGTCGTCGGCGCAAAACCCTTGCTCTGTCAGTCGCTGGCCTCGGGCTGGCTAACGCTCAAGGATCTGAAACGTGATTGGACGCTTGCGCGGCACCCTGGCTGAGAAACAGCCGCCGCACCTGATTCTGGATGTAAATGGTCTGGGGTATGAGCTGGAAGTGCCCATGACCACGCTGTATCGCTTGCCGTCGGTCGGTGAACCGCTGACCTTGCACACCCATTTGGTCGTACGCGAAGACGCGCAGTTACTCTATGGCTTCTACGGCAAGCGTGAGCGAGACTTTTTCGCGAGTTGATCCGTCTTAATGGTGTAGGGCCGAAATTGGCCCTGGCCTTGATGTCGAGCCTGGAAGTCGATGAGCTGGTGCGTTGCGTGCAGTCCCAGGACACCTCGGCGCTGACCAAAGTGCCGGGCGTGGGCAAGAAGACCGCCGAGCGTTTGCTGGTGGAACTCAAGGACCGCTTCAAGGCCTGGGAAACCGTGCCGGCGATGTTCGCCCTGGTGCCGAACCAGCCGGGTGGGCCGGATGCGCCGGCCCCGGTGGCCACCGCCGAAAATGACGCGGTCAGCGCGCTGATTTCCCTGGGCTACAAGCCGCAGGAGGCCAGCAAGGCGATTTCCGCGATCAAGGAGAAGGGTTTGAGCAGTGAAGACATGATTCGTCGTGCCCTGAAGGGAATGATTTAAGTGATTGAAGCTGATCGTCTGATCGCCGCCACACCTGGCCCCCGTGACCGCGAGGAAGTCCAGGACCGCGCGATTCGTCCCCTTAGCCTGGCCGAATACATTGGCCAGCCGACGGTACGCGAGCAAATGGAGTTGTTCATCCAGGCTGCCCGTGGTCGCAACGAATCCCTGGATCACACACTGATCTTCGGCCCGCCGGGCCTGGGTAAAACCACGCTGGCCAACATCATCGCCCAGGAAATGGGCGTGTCGATCAAAAGCACCTCGGGCCCGGTACTTGAGCGCCCGGGTGACCTCGCCGCGCTGCTGACCAACCTTGAGCCTCACGACGTGCTGTTCATCGATGAAATTCATCGGCTGTCGCCGATCGTTGAGGAAGTGCTGTACCCGGCGATGGAAGATTTCCAGCTCGACATCATGATCGGCGAAGGGCCGGCCGCGCGTTCGATCAAGCTTGATCTGCCGCCGTTCACCCTGGTCGGTGCAACTACCCGTGCCGGCATGCTGACCAACCCATTGCGTGACCGTTTCGGGATCGTCCAGCGTCTGGAGTTCTACAGCACTGCGGACCTGGCGACGATTGTCAGCCGTTCGGCGAACATCCTTGGCTTGCCGCTGGACCCGGAGGGCGCCTTCGAAATCGCTCGCCGCGCCCGTGGCACCCCGCGAATCGCCAACCGTTTGCTGCGTCGGGTGCGGGATTTCGCCGAAGTTCGGGCCAAGGGCCACATCACCAAGCCGATTGCCGACCTGGCCCTGAACCTGCTGGATGTCGACGAACGTGGCTTCGATCACCAGGATCGACGCCTGCTGTTGACCATGATCGAGAAGTTCGACGGGGGGCCGGTCGGGGTCGACAGCCTGGCGGCGGCCATCAGTGAAGAGCGCCACACCATTGAAGACGTGCTGGAACCGTACCTGATCCAGCAGGGCTACATCATGCGAACACCGCGTGGGCGGGTGGTGACCCGGCACGCGTATCTGCATTTCGGTTTAAACATTCCGTCACGATTGGGTGAGATGCCCGTGGTAGACGAGTTTCTCGATGCAGTGGACGATTAATTAACGTTTGCAGGCTGATCGATTGAAGGTTTGTGTGGTCCTAGGGGCTCAGATGACGAATCTTTCACTCGAAAGCCCCGCAACAATGAAAAACAGTTGCCTCGCCGGATTGGCAACCTGAGGAGTAAGCACTAGAGTATGCGCGCGCAAAACGGGCTTGAGCCGTTCGCACATCGTTGTCGCGTTTATTACGAGGACACCGATGCGGGCGGCATTGTGTATTACGTTAATTACCTCAAGTTTATGGAACGGGCTCGAACCGAGCGGCTCCGGGATCTGGGCTTTGCCCAATCGGCGCTGGCAGGGGAGGACCTGTTGTTCGTCGTGCATTCCAGCGAAGCGCGTTACCACGCGCCGGCGCGACTGGACGACGAGCTGTTGGTAAGCGCTGAAGTAATCGAATTGAACCGTGTCAGCCTGCGCTTTAAACAGCAGGTCAGGCGGGCTACGGATAATGTGCTGCTCTGCGAAGGGCAGTTTTTGGTGGCCTGTGTGCGCACTAATAGTTTGAAACCCCGGGCCATTCCCGAAGCTCTACGTGCGGCCTTTGCCGGCGAGAGCGGCGCGGGTACACACTCAAAGCAGGAGATAAAGCGTGGAAGCTAACGTCGTCGACCATTCCTCCATGTGGAGCCTGGTCAGCAATGCCAGCGTCGTGGTGCAGTTGGTAATGCTGATTCTGGTAGCCGCATCGGTGACCTCATGGATCATGATCTTTCAGCGCAGCAATCTGATACGCGCTGGTCGACGTGCCCTGGAGAGCTTTGAAGAGCGCTTCTGGTCGGGTATCGATTTGTCCAAGCTCTACCGTCAGGCCGGCAGCAACCCTGATCCGGATTCGGGCGTCGAGCAAATCTTTCGTGCCGGCTTCAAGGAATTCTCCCGTCTGCGCCAGCAGCCAGGCGTTGACCCGGAAGCGGTCATGGAAGGCGTGGCCCGTGCCATGCGCGTGGCCATTTCCCGCGAAGAAGAAAAGCTCGAGCAGAGCCTGCCGTTCCTCGCCACCGTCGGTTCGGTCAGCCCGTACATCGGTCTGTTCGGTACGGTCTGGGGCATCATGAACTCCTTCCGTGGCCTGGCAACTGCCCAGCAGGCGACCCTGGCCACCGTGGCCCCGGGTATCGCCGAAGCACTGGTGGCCACCGCCATCGGCCTGTTTGCAGCTATCCCAGCGGTAATTGCTTACAACCGTTTTGCTGCTCGCAGCGAAACCCTGCTGAGCCGCTACTACACCTTCGCCGATGAATTCCAGGCGATCCTGCACCGCAAAGTGCACACCAGCGAAGAATAAGCAGGTAATTTCCAATGGCTTTAATCGCTCGAGCTCGCAAAAAGCGCAAGCCGGTTGCCGAGATGAACGTAGTGCCTTACATCGACGTGATGTTGGTACTGCTGGTCATCTTCATGGTGACCGCGCCGATGCTCAATCAGGGCGTGAAAGTTGATCTGCCCAAGGTTTCCAGCGAAGCCTTGCCGCAGGACAACAACACCCAGGTCCTGACCATTTCGATCAAGGCTGACAAGACCTACTACTGGAACCTTGGCAGCGAAGTCGACACCGATAAGCAGCAGGACAAGGCCATGACCTTGCCGCAGATGACCAGCGCAGTGACCAAAATCATCAGCGCCGGCAACGAAAACGGCAAGCACACCCAAGTCTTCATTCGTGGCGACAAGACCGTCGACTACGGTTCGGTCATGGGCGCCATGGGCGGGTTGCAGAAGGCCGGAGTCGGTAATGTTGGCTTGATTACCGAGGCGCCCTGATGCAGCAACAACGAGAGCCAACAGCCTCGGAAAGCTACTTCTGGCCTAGTGTCTGGGCGATTGGCTTGCACGTGCTGGTTTTCGGCATGCTGTTCGTCAGTTTCGCCATGACGCCTGAGTTGCCGCCGGCCAAGCCGATTGTCCAGGCGACCCTGTACCAGCTGAAATCGAAAAGTCGGGCGACCACCCAGACCAATCAGAAGATTGCGGGTGAAGCGCAGAAATCTGCTGCGCGTCAGACCGAAGTCGAACAGATGGAACAAAAGAAGGTCGAGCAGGAAGCGGTGAAGGCTGCGGAACAAAAGAAAGAAGAAGCGGCTCAAAAAGCCGAGGAAGCCAAAAAGGCCGACGAGTCGAAGAAGTCTGAGGAAGCGAAAAAGGCTGATGAAGCCAAAAAAGCCGACGAAGCGAAGAAGACCGCCGAAGCCAAGAAGGTCGAAGAGAAACAATTGGCTGATATAGCCAAGAAGAAGTCTGAAGAAGAAGCCAAGAAGGCTGCTGAAGAAGAGGCCAAGAAAGCGGCCGCTGAAGAAGCGAAGAAAAAGATCGTCGAAGACGCGAAGAAGAAAGCCGCGGACGACGCCAAGAAGAAAGCTGAAGCTGAAGAGGCGAAGAAGAAAGTCGCCGACGAAGCGAAGAAGAAAGCTGCTGCCGATGCTGCGAAGAAGAAATCGCAGGATGCGGCACGTAAATCTACCGAAGATAAAAAGGCCCAGGCCTTGGCAGATTTGCTTTCCGACACGCCGCAGCGTCAGCAGGCGTTGGCCGATGAGCAGGGTGACGAAGTCGCCGGCAGTTTCGATGATTTGATTCGTGCTCGTGCAGCAGAAGGCTGGGCTCGTCCTCCTTCGGCACGCAAAGGCATGACGGTCGTGTTGCAAATCGGCATGTTGCCGGACGGTACGGTGACTTCGGTCAGTATTGCCAAGTCCAGTGGCGATGGTCCGTTCGACTCGTCGGCTGTGGCAGCGGTGAAGAATATTGGACGTTTGACAGAAATGCAGGGAATGAAGCCGAGCGATTTTGCTCCGTATCGTTCATTCAAGATGACATTCACACCTGAGGATCTAGCCTTGTGAGAAACCTTCTTCGAGGAATGCTTGTCGTTATCTGCTGCCTGGCAGGGATGGCGGTAGCAGACGAAAAAAACATTCTGGTCACCAGCGGCAGTGATCGGGCTACCCCGATTGCGGTAGTGCCGTTCGGTTTCCAGGGCGGCACTGTGCTGCCGGACGACATGGCCGAAATCATTGGCAATGACCTGCGCAACTCGGGCTATTACTCGCCGATTCCAAAGCAGCAGATGATCAGCCAGCCGAGCCAGGCCAGCGAAATCATTTTCCGTGACTGGAAGGCGATCAGCGCCCAGTACATCATGGTCGGCAGCATTGTTCCGGCGGGCGGTCGCCTGCAGGTTCAGTACGCATTGTTCAACGTCGCCACCGAGCAGCAAGTGCTGACCGGCAGCGTGTCGGGCAGCGTCGATCAACTGCGCGACATGGCGCACTACATCGCTGACCAGTCGTTCGAAAAACTCACCGGTATTAAAGGTGCGTTCTCGACACGCCTGCTGTACGTGACAGCCGAGCGTTTCTCTGAGAAGAACACGCGCTACACGCTGCAACGTTCGGACTATGACGGTGCCCGCGCCGTGACCCTGCTGCAATCGCGCGAGCCAATCCTGTCGCCGCGTTTCGCACCGGACGGCAAGCGTATCGCCTATGTATCGTTCGAGCAGAAGCGTCCGCGTATCTTCATGCAGAACATCGACACCGGTCGCCGTGAGCAGATCACCAACTTCGAAGGCCTGAATGGCGCGCCAGCCTGGTCGCCGGATGGCAATCGCCTGGCATTCGTACTGTCGAAAGACGGCAACCCGGACATCTATGTGATGAACCTGGGTTCGCGTCAGATCACTCGCGTCACCAACGGTCCCGGCATCAATACCGAACCGTTCTGGGGTAAGGATGGTTCGACCATCTACTTCACCTCCGACCGTGGCGGCAAGCCACAAATCTACAAAACCAGCGTCGGTGGTGGCGGTGCGGAACGTGTGACCTTCATTGGTAACTACAACGCCAACCCTAAGCTTTCGGCTGATGAAAAGACCCTGGTGATGATTCACCGCCAGGATGGCTTCACTAATTTCAAGGTGGCGGCCCAGGATTTGCAGCGCGGAAGCGTAAAAATCCTCACTGATAGCACTCTGGACGAGTCGCCTACTGTTGCGCCCAACGGCACCATGGTAATCTACGCCACCCGCCAGCAGGGCCGGGGAGTCTTGATGCTCGTGTCCATTAATGGACGCGTAAGGCTCCCGCTTCCTACCGCACAAGGCGAAGTCAGAGAACCTTCCTGGTCCCCTTACCTGAACTGACGCGGCGCTACACGTTTTACTTAACACACTGGGGTTCATTAGGAGTTTCACGATGGAAATGCTGAAGTTTGGTAAATTTGCTGCGCTGGCTCTGGCCATGGCTGTAGCTGTAGGTTGCTCGTCCAAAGGCGGCGACAATGCCGGTCAAGGCGCTGTCGATCCAAACGCTGGTTACGGCGCTAACACTGGTGCTGTTGATGGCTCCCTGAGCGAAGAAGCTGCTCTGCGCGCAATCACCACCTTCTACTTCGAATACGACAGCTCGGACCTGAAGCCAGAAGCCATGCGCTCCCTGGATATTCACGCCAAAGACCTGAAAGCAAACGGCGCTCGCGTTGTTCTGGAAGGCAACACCGACGAACGTGGTACTCGTGAGTACAACATGGCACTGGGCGAGCGTCGTGCGAAAGCCGTTCAGCGCTACCTGGTACTGCAAGGTGTTTCCCCAGCTCAGCTGGAACTGGTTTCCTACGGCGAAGAGCGTCCAGTTGCTACCGGCAACGACGAGCAGTCCTGGGCTCAAAACCGTCGCGTCGAACTGCGTAAGTAATTCGTCATGCGAACGTGCCGTCGTGCTGTAACTGTTTTGGCTCTCAGCCTCGCACCGCTTGCGGTGTGGGCTGCGGTTCCTGTGGTCGATGACAACTCCGGTTATAACAATAGCGGGAGCAGTTATCCGCCTGCGGGTTACGGTACGAACGGCGCCTATGCCGGGGGAGGGGTTTCGGCCCCTGTCTCGGCACAGGGCGAGCTGTTCAACCAACTGCAATCGATGCAGGAGCAGATCTCGCGCCAACAGGGTGTGATCGAAGTTCTGCAAAATGATGTAGCGCGCATGAAGCAAGAAAACCTGGAGCGATACCAGGATCTTGATCGGCGCATAGGAACCGGCGTTGCACCAGCCGCGACTCCTGATAATTCTTCCACCGGTGGCAATTTGAATGCCCCTGGTGCAGCAGCCGCTGCAGGCGCTGGTGCGGGAGCGGTAGCCGCTCAAGCCCCTGCCGCCAGCAGTGAACCGGGTGATCCGGCGAAGGAAAAACTGTATTACGATGCAGCCTTCGACTTGATCAAAGCCAAGGATTTCGACAAGGCCAGCCAGGCTTTTACCGCTTTCCTGCGCAAATACCCGAACAGCCAATACGCGGGCAATGCCCAGTACTGGTTGGGCGAAGTCAATTTGGCCAAAGGCGATCTGCAAGGTGCAGGTCAGGCGTTTGCCAAGGTTTCGCAGCTGTACCCCAAGCACGCCAAAGTGCCTGATTCGCTGTACAAGCTGGCTGATGTAGAGCGCCGCCTGGGTCACACCGACAAGGTAAAAGGCATTCTGCAGCAGGTGGTGTCCCAATATCCGGGCACTTCCGCCGCTCAGTTGGCTCAACGCGATCTGCAACGCATGTAAGGTTGCTTGACTGTTCTTGAAGAAACCCGCGCTTGTCGCGGGTTTTTTCGTTAGAATTCATGCCCTTTTTCTGAAACACGCTTTTTGGGATTCGCGCGTTGGCGGGGTTCCTTGAAGAGCCTGACGGAGGCGGACAGCCTGTTTAGCTGTTACGCCCGTGGCGACTATGCAAGACACATTGAGAATCACCGAAGTTTTTTACTCGTTGCAGGGTGAAACGCGGACTGCCGGGCTGCCCACTGTTTTTGTGCGCCTGACCGGTTGCCCATTGCGTTGCCAATACTGCGACAGCGCCTACGCGTTCACGGGCGGCACCATTCGCCCCCTCGACGATATCCTCGAGCAAGTGGCCGGTTTTCGTCCGCGTTATGTGTGTGTCACCGGCGGCGAGCCGTTGGCGCAACCCAATGCCATCCCATTGCTCAAGCAGTTGTGCGACGCCGGTTACGAAGTGTCACTGGAAACCAGTGGTGCTCTCGACATCTCGGCAGTAGATTCCCGTGTCAGTCGCGTCGTCGACCTGAAAACACCGGGTTCGAAAGAAGCGCACCGCAACCGCTATGAGAACATCGAACTGCTGACGCCCAACGACCAGGTGAAGTTTGTCATCTGCTCGCGGGAAGACTATGACTGGGCCGTGTCCAAGCTGATCCAGTACGGTCTTGATCGACGTGCCGGCGAAGTCCTGTTCTCGCCAAGTCACCATGACCTCAATGCTCGGGATCTGGCTGACTGGGTGGTGGCGGACAACCTGCCAGTGCGTCTGCAATTGCAACTGCATAAATATCTTTGGAATGACGAGCCGGGGCGCTGATATGACTGAACCACTGAACACTACCGAAAAACGTGCGGTGATCCTGCTGTCCGGCGGCCTCGACTCGGCGACGGTCGTGGCCATGGCCCGTGCTGAAGGCTATAGCTGCTACACCATGAGCTTTGACTACGGCCAGCGTTCCCACGCCGAATTGCACGCGGCCGCACGGGTTGCCCGTGATTTGGGTGTGGTCGAACACAAGGTGATCGGTATTAACCTCAATGGCATTGGCGGTTCTGCGCTGACCGACAACAGTATCGATATCCCGGAAACTCTGGGTGAAGGTATCCCGGTGACGTATGTGCCGGCGCGCAACACGGTGTTTCTATCTCTCGCGTTGGGCTGGGCTGAAGTGCTGGGCGCCCGCGACATCTTTATTGGTGTGAACGCCGTGGACTACTCCGGTTACCCGGACTGCCGTCCCGAGTTCATCGAGTC
This sequence comes from Pseudomonas sp. 10S4, assembly GCF_034344865.1. Classification (NCBI taxonomy): domain Bacteria; kingdom Pseudomonadati; phylum Pseudomonadota; class Gammaproteobacteria; order Pseudomonadales; family Pseudomonadaceae; genus Pseudomonas; species Pseudomonas sp. 10S4. Next base: position 208,558 of record NZ_CP133774.1, on the reverse strand, counting down.
CTTCGAGCGCATGGCCAACCTGGCGACCAAGGCCGGTGTCGAAGGCAACGGTTTCCGCATCCAGGCCCCGCTGCAAAACCTGAGCAAGGCGCAGATCGTCGAGGCGGGCGTGAAGCTGGGCGTCGATTACGGGCTGACCGTTTCCTGCTATCAGGCCGACGATAAAGGCTATGCGTGCGGCAAATGCGACAGCTGCCGCCTGCGTGCAGAAGGCTTCGCGGCGGCCGGAATCAGTGACCCAACACCTTATTTCTGATTTATTTCAAATTAGGTGTTGAATAGTCCTTAAAAATCAGTATTATACGCGCCACCACACAGCGGGTCGTTAGCTCAGTTGGTAGAGCAGTTGGCTTTTAACCAATTGGGTCGTAGGTTCGAATCCCACACGACCCACCATTTTTATAGCAGTTTAGAAAATCCGGAAGGCCCACGAAAGTGAGGATTTCCGGGTTTTTTTGTCCGCGATTTGTGCTCGCACAAGTCCTGGGCTGCCCCGCGTGACGCAGGTCAGAATCATCTTTTGCATCAGCGGGATATTCTGTAGCCTTGCGCAGCTTCAACGCTGTGCCTGATGAATACTCACTCTCCCGGCGGTACCCTTAAGTGGTCCGGAGCCGGGTGTATACTCGACTTTCGCGCGAAAGCGCCCGCAGGTCTTGCGATCATGACGCAAATTTCTGAACGCTTACTGGTTCAAGCTCACCTCGACGCCAAGCAGCCCAAGCCGCTGACGGTCGAGGAAGAGGCTTATTACCGCGCTGCCATTGCTGCCGAGCTCAAGGCTCAGGACGCGGTGCTGGTTGCCCACTTCTATTGCGATCCGGTGATTCAGGCCCTGGCCGAAGAAACCGGTGGCTGCGTCTCTGACTCCCTGGAAATGGCGCGCTTCGGCAATGCCCATCCGGCCAAGACCGTGGTGGTCGCCGGTGTGAAGTTCATGGGCGAGACCGCGAAGATTCTCAATCCCGAAAAACGCGTCCTGATGCCAACCCTGGACGCGACCTGCTCGCTGGACCTGGGTTGCCCGGTGGACGAGTTCTCGGCGTTCTGTGATCAGCATCCGGAGCGCACGGTGGTGGTGTATGCCAACACTTCGGCGGCGGTCAAAGCCCGGGCTGATTGGGTGGTGACTTCAAGCTGCGCGCTGGAGATCGTCGAAAGCCTGATGGATAACGGCGAGACCATCATCTGGGGGCCGGACAAGCACTTGGGTACTTACATCCAGCGCAAGACCGGCGCGGACATGCTGCTGTGGGACGGTGCCTGCATCGTTCACGAGGAGTTCAAATCCAAGCAGCTTGAGGACATGAAGGCGCTGTACCCGGACGCGGCCATTCTGGTGCATCCGGAATCGCCGACGTCGGTGATCGAACTGGCGGATGCCGTCGGTTCCACCAGTCAGTTGATCGCGGCGGCGCAAACCCTGCCGAACAAGACCTTCATCGTCGCCACCGACCGCGGCATCTTCTACAAGATGCAGCAGCTGTGCCCGGACAAGGTCTTCATCGAGGCTCCAACGGCCGGTAACGGCGCAGCGTGCCGCAGTTGCGCGCACTGCCCATGGATGGCGATGAATACCCTTGAGCGGACGCTGAAGAGCTTGAAGGAAGGGACGAACGAGATCTTTGTGGATCCGGCGTTGATTCCGCAGGCGATTCGGCCGTTGAAGCGGATGCTGGACTTCACCCAGGCGGCGCGGATGAAGTTGGCGGGTAACGCTTAAAGAGCAAGATCAAAAGATCGCAGCCTTCGGCAGCTCCGCGCCTATGGGCGCTGCCGAAGGCTGCGATCTTTTTATGGGCGCTACTTTTGTTTCTTTGGAACACGAACAAGCTGGGTGTTGGAATACATGTCATGCCAGCTGCGTTTCTGTTTGTCGAACAGCGGCCAGAGAAACCCCAGCCCCACACACAGCCACGACGCGATCGACACCACAAACCGCAGCAGCGCCTGCCACAGGCTGATGGACGAGCCGTCAGCATTCTGAACACGGATGCACCACACCTGCATACCCAAGGTCTGACCGGACCAGGTCCAGAACTTGGCGAAGAAACCGAAGAGCACGAAAAACAGCACCGTCGACAACAATGGATCGCCGTCCAGCGCGCCGGCTTCGGTGAGCTTGCGCATCTTGTCTTCGCCGATGATCGCCATCTGGATCATCTTGTAAATGCCGCTGGTGACGATCAGCAGGGCCGTGCATAACAGAAAGTCATAGAACATCGCTGCCAGGCGACGGCCCAAGGTAGCGGCGGGAAAGTCGCCCTGGGGGTTGAGCAAGTGTTTCGACATGGCAGCCTCTGGGCGAAAAAAGAAAGCCATTTTACGGATTTACGCGCACAAAAAAGCCCCTGATGTCAGCATCAGGGGCTTTTTCGTTACAGAAGGTTAGGCTTCTGCTTGTACTTCGTCAGCCTGCATGCCTTTCTGGCCTTGCACAGCAACGAAGGTCACTTTCTGGCCTTCTTTCAGGCTCTTGAAGCCGTTGCCCTGAATAGCGCGGAAATGCACGAACAGATCCGGACCGCTTTCTGGAGTGATAAAACCAAAACCTTTCTCGTCGTTAAACCACTTGACGGTACCGCTCTGACGTTGGGACATTTCTTATTTCCTTTGACGCAAAAATTAATGACAGTCTCCTTCATATGAAAGAGTACTGGGGCTGGTTGCAGGAAAGTAAGAAGACGTAGAACGGGATGTAGCTAACTTGTAGGCTACTGCCCAGGTCACGATTCCAAGCGACCCATGCAAACACAGTGAACAAACTCTACGCCAACTAGCCGATAAAAAACAAGCCCCTGTGAGGGGCCCGGTTTTGCTCGGCTTGGTGGCTATTAGTCGGTCCACTAGTGCGTGCTTATTCGATGAAGGTGTTCAATTGTTTTCGAACGTTATAAGCAAAGTTCATAATCGAACGACTGCACTGTTTTATGGCGGTTGCGTTACAGATTAGTGCACTGTTAACGCAATCGCGTTACTTATAGAAACAGTCAATCAACCACGATAGTAGCGTTGTGGAACAAATGGCATTTTGCTTACAAGCAAAGGCACCTTTTTCCCACGGACAATTGCCCAAACCGGCGTATCGATCGCGATGTAAGTACTGTCGACGTAACCCATGGCCAGAGGACCACCCAAGGTCGGCCCGAAACCACCACTGCACACGCTACCGATGATGTCGCCGGCTTCGTTGACGATTTCTGCGCCTTCGCGCACTGGCGTGCGTTCCTGCGGCAACAGACCAACGCGTTTACGGCTGACGCCACCTTGTTGCTGGGCGAACACAGATTCAGCGCCAGGGAAGCCGCCGGCCCGTGCGCCATCGGCACGACGCGGCTTGGAGATGGCCCACAGCAGGCTTGCCTCAATCGGGGTGGTCTCGGTGTTCATGTCGTGGCCGTAGAGGCACAGGCCGGCTTCCAGGCGCAGGGAGTCACGAGCGCCGAGGCCGATGGCCGCCACTTCAGGTTCAGCCAACAGCGCGCGCGCCAGGGCTTCAGCGTTGGCGGCCGGCACCGAGATTTCAAAACCGTCTTCGCCGGTGTAGCCCGAACGGCTGACAAAGCAGTCCACGCCCAGCAGTTTCACGCGGGCGAACTGCATGAAGGTCATCTTCGACACTTCAGGCGCCAGGCGTGCAAGCACAGTCACAGCAGCCGGGCCTTGCAGGGCCAGCAACGCGCGTTCTTCGAACAGTGGCTCGATGCTGCACTGGTCGCCGATGTGCTTGCGCAGGTGCGCCAGGTCCTGATCCTTGCAGGCGGCGTTGACCACCAGGAACAGTTCGTCGTTACCGAGGTTGGCGACCATCAGATCGTCGAGGATGCCGCCGGTCTCGTTGGTGAACATTGCGTAGCGCTGCATGCCCACCGGCAGGTCGATGATGTCCACCGGCACCAGGGTTTCCAGGGCTTTGGCGGCATTGGCGCCGGTCAGGCGGATCTGGCCCATGTGCGAGACATCGAACAGCCCGGCCTGATCACGGGTGTGCTGGTGTTCTTTCATCACGCCCAATGGGTATTGCACCGGCATGTCGTAGCCGGCGAACGGCACCATTCGCGCGCCGAGTTCGATGTGCAGTGCGTGCAGCGGGGTTTTCAGCAATTGTTCGGTGGACATATTCAGCTCCTGAAAAAGTGTGCAGATGCCAATGCGCGCGCATTAGCACTCGATAATGTTGACCGCCAAACCGCCACGGGCGGTTTCCTTGTATTTGCTTTTCATGTCGGCGCCGGTCTGGCGCATGGTGCGGATGACCTTGTCGAGGGAAACGAAGTGCTGACCGTCACCACGCAGGGCTATGCGCACCGCATTGATGGCTTTCACCGAGCCCATGGCGTTGCGCTCGATGCACGGCACCTGCACGAGGCCTCCGATCGGGGTCGCAGGTGAGACCGAGGTGGTGCTCCATCGCCGATCTCGGCGGCGTTTTCCACCTGCGAAACGCTGCCGCCAAGGACTTCGCACAACGCACCGGCCGCCATCGAACAGGCGACGCCGACCTCCCCTGACAACCGACTTCAGCGCCGGAAATCGAGGCGTTTTCCTTGTACAGAATGCCGATCGCGGCGGCGGTCAGCAGAAAACGCACGACGCCGTCTTCATTGGCGCCGGGGATGAAGCGCATGTAGTAATGCAACACTGCCGGGACGATCCCGGCTGCACCGTTAGTGGGCGCGGTGACCACGCGTCCGCCGTTGGCGTTTTCTTCGTTGACCGCCAAAGCGTAGAGGTTGACCCAGTCCAGTACTGACAGCGGATCGCGCAGCGCCGATTCCGGGTTCTTGCACAATTGCCGATGCAGCGCCGCCGCTCGGCGTTTGACCTTCAAGCCACCGGGCAGGATGCCTTCGTTGCGGCAACCGGCGTCGACGCAGTCCTGCATCACCTGCCAGATGTGCAGCAGACCGGCACGGGTTTCCGCTTCCGGGCGCCAGGCACTTTCGTTGGTCAGCATCACCTGGCTGATCGACAAGCCGTAGGTGGCGCAATGACCGAGCAGGTCCTTGGCACTTTTGAACGGGAAGGTCAGCGGCGTGGCGTCCTCGACGATGCGATCGGCGCCGGCAGCGTCTTCATCGACGACGAAACCACCGCCGACCGAGTAGTACTCGCGGCTGCGGATTTGTATGCCTGCCGCATCGAACGCGCGAAAGATCATGCCGTTGGGGTGATAAGCCAACGGTTTGCGGATCATCGCCAGATGCAGCTTTTCGTTGAATTCGATGGAGTGCTCACCGAGCAGGTTCAAACGACCGTTACTGCGAATCTCTTGCAGACGGGCGGCGACGGTTTCGGTGTTCACGGTGTCCGGGTGTTCACCTTCCAGGCCGAGCAACACAGCCTTGTCGCTGCCGTGGCCTTTACCGGTGGCGCCGAGCGAGCCGTAGAGCTCGACTTTGACGCAGGTTGTTGCGGCCAGCAGCCCTTCACGGCGCAGACCTTCGGCGAAACGCGCAGCAGCACGCATCGGGCCGACGGTGTGGGAGCTGGAGGGGCCGATGCCAATCTTGAACAGGTCGAACACGCTTAACGACATGAGTTGTTCTCCGGTTTCTTGTTATAGGAATTCACGGAATCTGGGGCTTTGCACGGACCCTGTGGGAGCGAGCTTGCTCGCGAATGCGATGGGTCAGGCAACGTTGATGGTGACTGATTTACCGCATTCGCGAGCAAGCCCGCTCCCACAGGGGATATGCGGTGCTCTTGAGAGTGGGGGCGAGCGAACCCGCCCCTACATTTTTAAGCGTAGCTTTCGATCGACGGGCAGGCGCAAACCAGGTTGCGGTCACCAAACACGTTGTCGACCCGACCGACCGGTGGCCAGTACTTGCCTTCGATCAAGGAGGCAACCGGGTAAACCGCTTGCTCACGGCTATACGGATGCGTCCACTCGCCCACGATTTCCGCCGCGGTATGCGGGGCGTTTTTCAGTGGGTTGTCGTCCTTGTCCAGCGTGCCGTTTTCCACTGCGCGGATTTCTTCGCGGATGCGGATCATGGCGTCGCAGAAGCGGTCCAGTTCTTCCTTGGATTCGCTTTCGGTCGGCTCGATCATCAGCGTGCCGGCCACCGGGAACGACATGGTCGGCGCATGGAAGCCGAAGTCGATCAGGCGTTTGGCGACGTCATCGACGCTGATGCCGCTGCTGTCTTTCAGCGGACGCAAATCGAGGATGCATTCGTGCGCGACCAGGCCGTTGCTGCCGGTGTAGAGCACTGGGTAATGTTCTTCGAGGCGACGGGAGATGTAGTTGGCATTCAGGATCGCCAGTTGCGAAGCACGCTTCAAACCGGCGCCGCCCATCATGCGGATGTACATCCAGGTGATCGGCAAAATGCTTGCGCTGCCGAACGGTGCGGCGCAGACCGCGCCTTCTTTACGCTCCATCTGGGCATGGCCCGGCAGGAACGGCGTCAAGTGCGATTTCACGCCAATCGGGCCAACGCCCGGGCCGCCACCGCCGTGGGGGATGCAGAAGGTTTTGTGCAGGTTCAAGTGCGAGACGTCGCCGCCGAACTTGCCCGGTGCGCAGAGGCCGACCATCGCGTTCATGTTGGCGCCGTCGATGTAGACCTGGCCGCCATGGTCATGAACGATGCCGCAGATTTCGCGGATGCCTTCTTCGAACACGCCGTGGGTCGACGGGTAGGTGATCATCAGCGCGGCGAGGTGTTCGCGGTGCTCGATGGCCTTGGCGCGCAGGTCTTCGATGTCGACGTTGCCACGGGCATCGCACGCGGTCACCACCACGCGCATGCCGGCCATGTTGGCGGTCGCCGGGTTGGTGCCGTGGGCCGAGGACGGGATCAGGCAGATGTCGCGACGATCTTCGCCACGGCTCTGGTGATAGGCGCGGATCGCCAGCAGGCCAGCGTATTCACCCTGGGAGCCGGCGTTCGGTTGCAGCGAGATCGCGTCGTAACCGGTGTCGGCGCAGAGCATCGCCTCCAGTTCGTCGGTCAGTTGCTGGTAGCCGGCGCTTTGCGCGGCCGGGGCGAATGGGTGCAGGGCACCGAATTCAGCCCAGGTCACCGGGATCATTTCGCTGGCGGCGTTGAGTTTCATGGTGCAGGAACCCAGCGGGATCATGGTGCGATCCAGTGCCAGGTCCTTGTCGGCGAGCTTGCGCAGGTAGCGCATCAGCTCGGTTTCCGAGTGGTAACGGTTGAACACCGGGTGGCTGAGGATCGGCGATTGGCGAACCAGTTCAGCTGGGATGGTGCTTTGAACGCTTGTAGCCAATGCCGCGAAATCTGGCAGCGCTTTGCCGTCAGCCAGCAGCGCCCACAAGGTTTCAACATCAGCTTGCGAAGTGGTTTCGTCGAGGGACAGGCCCAGACGTTCAGCATCGACCACACGCAGGTTGATCTGCTGGGCGCGAGCCTTGTCGTGCAGCTTGGCGGTGTTGGCGCCAGTGTTCAGCGTCAGCGTATCGAAGAAGTTTTCCTGCTCAACCGTGAGACCGAGTGCGCTCAAGCCTTTGGCCAGAATCGCCGTCAGGTGATGCACGCGGTTGGCGATCTGCGTCAGGCCTTTCGGGCCGTGATAAACGGCGTACATGCTGGCGATGTTGGCCAGCAAAACCTGCGCCGTGCAGATGTTGCTGGTGGCCTTCTCGCGGCGGATATGTTGCTCGCGGGTTTGCATCGCCAGGCGCAGGGCCGGCTTGCCGAAACGGTCCACCGAGACGCCGACCAAACGGCCCGGCATGTCGCGCTTGAACGCATCTTTCGTCGAGAAGTACGCCGCGTGCGGACCACCAAAACCCAGCGGCACGCCGAAGCGTTGTGCGCTGCCGATGGCCACGTCAGCGCCGAACTCGCCCGGCGGGGTCAGTACGGTCAGGGCCAGCAGGTCAGCGGCCACCGCGACCAAGGCATTGGCGGCGTGGAAGCGTTCGGTCAGTTCGCGGTAATCGAACACGTCACCGTTGCTGGCCGGGTATTGCAGCAGCGCGCCGAAGTACGGCGTCACGTCGGTCAGTGTTTGCTCGTCGCCGACCACCACGTCGATGCCCAACGGCTCGGCACGGGTGCGCAGCACGTCGAGGGTTTGCGGGTGGCAATGCACGGAAGCGAAGAACGCATGGCTGCCCTTGTTCTTGCTCAGGCGTTTGCAGAAGGTCATCGCTTCGGCGGCGGCAGTGGCTTCATCCAACAACGAGGCGTTGGCAATCGGCAGGCCGGTCAGGTCGCTGATCAAGGTTTGGAAATTCAGCAGCGCTTCGAGACGACCCTGGGAAATCTCCGGCTGGTACGGGGTGTACGCGGTGTACCACGCCGGGTTTTCCAGCAGGTTGCGCAGGATCGGCGACGGCGTGTGGGTGCCGTAGTAACCCTGGCCGATGTAGGTCTTGAACAGCTGGTTTTTGCTGGCGATGGACTTGATCAACGCCAGGGCATCGGCCTCGCTCAGGCCATCTTCGAGGCCGAGCACGCTGGTGCCTTTGATGCTGTCCGGGATGACGCTGGCGCTCAGGGCTTCGAGGGAGTCGAAGCCGAGGCTGTTGAGCATCGCTTGCTCATCGCCGGAGCGCGGGCCGATGTGGCGGGCGATGAATTCGTTGGCAGTACTGAGATTGATAGTCATGGCGGCTCCTCAGGCGTCGGCGTTGGCTTTGATCAGACGGTCGTAAGCGTCTTGATCCAGCAATTGGGCAACAGCCGATGCGTCGGTTGGCTGGAAGCGGAAGAACCAGCCTTCGCCCAGCGGATCTTCGTTAACCAGCTCAGGGCTGCTGTCGAGTGCCGGGTTCACTTCCAGGACTTCACCGTCGAGCGGCATGTAGACGCCGCTGGCGGCTTTTACCGATTCCACGGTGGCGGCTTCAGCGCCTTTTTCGTAGGACTGCAGCTCAGGCAGTTGTACGAAAACCACGTCGCCCAAGGCGTTCTGTGCGAAAGCGGTGATACCGACTGTGACGCTGCCGTCAGCTTCGGTACGCAGCCATTCGTGATCTTCAGTAAAACGCAACTCGCTCATGGAAACTCCTAAGGGGGCCAGACTCGTCTGGTGGACGCGATTGAATGCTTGGGCAAAAGCCCTTCTTTATAGGAGGTTACTAAGCAAAATCGCTGCCAATGTTAATAAGTCCTTATGAATCAAGGCCTTGTTGGTTTTCGAGAGGCGAGCGAAATGAATGCCTGTAGCGAAATCGCTACAGCACAAAGCAAAGAAAAAAGCGTAATGGGATCAAAGCCTTGCACAGCGGCGATCGGAGGAGGTTGTATCGATATCGTTCCGCTGTAGCGCTTTCAGTACAGATGAAGGTCGCTTTCGAGCATGGTTTTGAATGCGCCATAGAACCCTGTGGGAGCGGGCTTGCTCGCGAATGCGGTGTGTCAGTCACATCAATGCCAACTGACACACCGCATTCGCGAGCAAGCCCGCTCCCACATTTTGACCGAGTAAGGCTTAGGGTTTGTTTGGAATGCCGTACTTGCGCAACCGATGGGCAATCGCCGTGTGGGAGGTTTGTAGCCGATTCGCCAATTGCCGGGTCGAGGGATAGCTGACGTAGAGTTTTTCCAGCAGCGTCTTCTCGAACTCTTCCATCGCTTGCTCAAGGCTGTCGACGTCGCTGTCACTCTGGCGCGCCACGGAGGTGCCAGCAATGTCGAGGTCGCCGATGTCTACCAGACTGCTTTCGCAAATCGCGGCGGCGCGGAAGATTACGTTCTGCAATTGCCGCACATTGCCCGGCCAGCGGTTGCCGAGCAGTGCCGGGTAAGTGCCCGGCGCCAGGCGACAGATCGGACGCTGGATCTGCGCGCAGGCCTGCTGCATGAAGTAACGGGCCAGCAGCAGAATGTCCTGGCCGCGTTCGCGCAGCGGCGGGACTTCGACGTTGAGCACGTTGAGGCGATAGAACAGGTCTTCGCGGAAGGAGCCTTCGCTGACCATTTTTTCCAGGTCACGGTGGGTTGCGCTGAGGATCCGCACGTTGACCTTGACCTCACGATCACCGCCGACCCGACGGAAGCTGCCGTCGTTCAAAAACCGCAGCAGTTTCGCCTGCAAGTACGGCGACATCTCACCGATTTCATCGAGAAACACCGTGCCTTGGTTGGCCAGTTCCATGAGCCCCGGTTTGCCGCCCCGTTGCGCGCCGGTAAAAGCGCCGGGGGCATAGCCGAACAGTTCGCTTTCGGCGAGGTTCTCCGGCAATGCCGCGCAGTTCAACGCGAGGAACGGCGCGCTGTGCCGCGCACTGATGGCGTGACAGGCCCGGGCTACCAGTTCTTTGCCGGTGCCGGTTTCGCCCTGGATCAATAGCGGTGCGTCGAGGGCCGCGACACGTTGGGCGCGAGCCTTAAGGGTGCGAATCGCCGGGGATTCGCCGAGCAATGCATCGAAACCTTCGGCGTGGTCATGGTGCAATGCTGAAAGGCGTTCACCGATGCGGCTTGGTTGATACAGCGTCAGCAGGGCGCCCGCGTCGGTGATCGGCGTGGCGTCCAGCAGCAGGGTCTGGCCGTTGACGGTGATCTCGCGCAGCGGCAGGCGAAAGCCGTTTTCCAGCAAGGCATCGAGCAGCGCCGGGTCGGCAAACAATTCGGTGATGCTTTCACCGGCGGGTTCGCGACCGTACAAGGCAATCAGCGCCGGGTTGGCCAGCAACACTTTGCCGGCGCTGTCCAGGGCCAGCACCGGGTCGGTCATGGCCGCGAGCAATGCGTCGAGCTGCAAGTGCCGGCGCTGGCCGGGCAGGATGTCGACCACCGTCACCGCTTGCACGCCGTGCACGCTGAACAGCGCATCGCGCAGCTCTTCGAGCACTTCCGGGCTCAGGGTCGGGGCGTCGATGTAGACGTTGGGCGGAACCATTTCCACCGCATCCAGATTGAGATTGCGCCCACCGAGCAAGGCCAGGACTTCCTGGGTAATGCCGACGCGGTCGATGAAGCTGACGTGGATACGCATGGGGCGGTTTTTGGTTCTGGAGTGCGGAGGGTGGCAAGTATGCCTTGGAGGAGGGGGTTAGGTGAAATCTGGCGCAGGTCTTCGGTGTGGCGATGATCCCCTGTGGGAGCGGGCTTGCTCGCGAAAGCGGTGTCTCAGTCACTATTAATGTTGACTGACAGACCGCTTTCGCGAGCAAGCCCGCTCCCACAGTTGATCGTTGGTGTTCGCACAATTGTGTTCGGCACAGAACCCTTTATTCGAGGTGTTCGGGTTTCACCGGGTCGCCGGATTTAACGTCCAGCTGCGCCCGCACGTCCTCGAACATTGCGTCGTAGGTCCTGTGCATCGACGCGATGTTGGCTTCTTTGGGGATGCCATGTTTATGTGCGATTTGCATGGCATGCCGGGCGAAGTCAAACGCTTGGTCCTTGGGCAGAAAGAACTCTTCTTTCATGTCTTTGCCTTCGATGCTGCCATGCATCTTGAACAGCATGCCCTTGCCTTCCTTGGGGTCCTGGGTGACTTCATAGTCGATGCACAGGTTGTAGCTGTAATCGTCCTTGTTCAGCGCGTGGCGCTCGATGTGCAAGTGACCGGGCTCGAACGTAGCCATAAACATCTCTCCTTCGAAGGCATTGGAGAACGGCAGACCCCGGGCCTGCCGCTGAGTTTCTTTTTAGAGGTAAGTAATGCCAGGTGTCGCTGTGCTGATGCGGGTGCCGGCCTTGCCCTGGACGATCGCTTCGATGTCCGAGAGTGAACCGATGACCGCGACTTTGCCAGTATGGCGGGCGAACTCGCACGCGGCCTGGACCTTCGGCCCCATGGAGCCGGCGGCGAAGCCGAGTTTTTCCATGTCGTCCGGGTGGGCCTGGGCGATGGCTTTCTGGGTTGGCTTGCCGAAGTCTATAAATGCGGCGCTGACGTCGGTGGCGATTACCAGCAGATCACTTTCCAGCTGTTCGGCCAGCAGCGCCGAGCACAGGTCCTTGTCGATCACCGCTTCCACGCCTTCGAGTTTTCCGCTGGCGCCGTACATCGTTGGAATGCCGCCACCGCCAGCACAGATCACGATGCTGCCCTTATCCAGCAGCCACTTGATCGGGCGGATTTCGAAGATGCGTTTTGGCCGTGGGCTGGCAACCACACGGCGATACTTGTCGCCATCCGGGGCAATCGCCCAACCTTTTTCGGCGGCGAGTTTTTCCGCTTCAGCCTTTGAATACACCGGGCCGATGGGTTTGGTCGGGTTCTGGAACGCCGGGTCCTTGGCATTGACTTCGACCTGGGTCAGCAGGGTGGCGAACGGCACTTCGAAGTCCAGCAGGTTGCCCAGTTCCTGTTCGATGATGTAGCCGATCATGCCTTCGGTTTCGGCACCGAGCACGTCCAGCGGGTAGGGCGAAACCGAGGTGTAGGCTGCCGCTTGCAGCGACAGCAGGCCGACTTGCGGGCCATTGCCGTGGGCGATGACCAATTGGTTGCCGGGGTAGATCCTGGCGATCTGTTCGGTGGCGACGCGGATATTGGCGCGTTGATTGTCCGCGGTCATGGGTTCACCACGGCGGAGCAGGGCGTTACCGCCCAGAGCAACGACGATACGCATAATGCAGTCCTTTCAGAGTTCGGTGATCCCTGTGTTGACTGGCTTTTGTGGCGAGCGAGCTTGCTCGCGCTCGAGCGCGCAGCGGTCGCAATCAGGTTATACGCGGTGTACCTGACGCGATGCGGTGATGCATTTACGACTGCTGCGCAGCCGAGCGGGAGCAAGCTCCCTCGCCACAAAAAGCCGCTTCCACAGGAAGGAAAGCGGCAGTCTTTTTAGATATCCGCCAACGCCGACACCAGGATCGCCTTGATGGTATGCATGCGGTTTTCCGCTTGTTCAAAGGCGATGTTGGCTGGCGATTCGAAGACTTCTTCGGTCACTTCAACGCCGCCGGCCAGGTGCGGATAGCGCGCGGCGATGTCCTTGCCGACCTTGGTTTCGCTGTTATGGAATGCCGGCAGGCAGTGCATGAATTTCACGCGCGGGTTGCCCGAGGCTTTCATCATTTTCGCGTTGACCTGGTACGGCAGCAGTTGCTCGATGCGCTCGTCCCACGCTTCCACCGGCTCACCCATCGACACCCAGATGTCGGTGTGGATGAAGTCCACGCCCTTGACCGCTTCTTTCGGGTCTTCGGTGATGGTGATGCGGGCGCCGCTTTCTTCAGCGAATTCTTTGCACTGGGCAATGAAGTCCGCGTGTGGCCACAGGGCTTTGGGTGCAGCGATGCGCACGTCCATGCCCAATTTGGCGCCGATCATCAGCAGCGAGTTGCCCATGTTGTAGCGCGCATCGCCGAGGTAGGCGTAGCTGATTTCATGCATCGGCTTGTCGCTGTGCTCGCGCATGGTCAGTACGTCGGCGATCATTTGCGTCGGGTGGAATTCAGCGGTCAGGCCGTTGAACACCGGCACGCCAGCGAACTTGGCCAGCTCTTCGACGATTTCCTGTTCAAAGCCACGGTACTCGATGGCGTCGAACATCCGGCCCAGCACACGGGCGGTGTCTTTCATGCTTTCTTTGTGGCCGATCTGCGACGACACCGGGTCGATGTAGGTGACGTGGGCACCCTGGTCGTGGGCCGCGACTTCGAAGGCGCAACGGGTGCGGGTCGAGGTTTTTTCGAAGATCAGCGCGATGTTCTTGCCTTGCAGGTGTGGACGCTCGGTGCCGGTGTACTTGGCGCGTTTGAGGTCCCGGGACAGGTCGATCAGGTAGTTGAGCTCGCGAGTGGTGTGGTGCATCAAGCTCAGCAAGCTGCGGTTGCGCATGTTAAAAGCCATGATTTGGATCTCCTTGGGTTTCGGTTATCCGCCGGCTTCGCGCTTTATAAGCACGAAGCGGGGCACAAGAATTAATAGTCGATGGGGTCGCGAATGATCGGGCAGGTCATGCAGTGGCCGCCGCCACGGCCGCGCCCGAGTTCGCCGGCACTGATGGTGATGACTTCCACGCCAGCCTTGCGTAGCAAGGTGTTGGTGTAGGTGTTGCGGTCGTAACCGATCACCACGCCCGGTTCGAGGGCCACCACGTTGTTGCCGTCGTCCCATTGCTCGCGTTCGGCGGCGAAGCTGTTGCCGCCGGTTTCCACCACGCGCAGGGCCTTGAGGTTGAGTGCGGCCGCCACGGTGTCGAGGAAGTTGGTTTCTTCGCGGCGGATGTCTATGCCACCCGGTTTGCTTTCATCAGGGCGCAGGGTGAACGCGACGATCTGGTTGACCACTTCCGGGAAAATGGTGACCAGGTCGCGGTCGCAGAAGCTGAACACGGTGTCCAGGTGCATCGCGGCGCGGGATTTCGGCAGACCGGCGACGATCACTCGCTCCACGGCTTGGTGCTTGAACAGGTTCAGCGCCAGTTGACCGATGGCCTGACGCGACGAGCGCTCGCCCATGCCGATCAACACCACACCGTTGCCGATAGGCATCACGTCGCCGCCTTCGAGTGTCGAGTTGCCGTGCTCCTGATCCGGGTCGCCGTACCAGACCTGGAAGTCGGCGTTGGTGAACTCGGGGTGGAATTTGTAGATGGCGCTGGCCAGCAGGGTTTCCTGACGGCGCGCCGGCCAGTACATAGGGTTCAAGGTCACGCCACCGTAGATCCAGCAGGTGGTGTCGCGGGTGAACAGGATGTTGGGCAGCGGCGGCAGAATGAAGCTCGAGTGGCCGAGGAAGTCACGGAACATCTCGATGGTCTTGCCGCCGAAACTGGTTGGCAGGTCATCGGCCGACACGCCGCCGATCAGGAACTCGGCTATCTTGCGCGGCTCCAGGCTGCGCAACCAGGAACTGGTTTCGTTGACCAGGCCCAGGCCCACTGTGTTGGCGGTGATCTTGCGTTCGAGAATCCAGTCCAGGGCCTCAGGGTTCGCGACGATGTCGGTCAGCAGGTTGTGCATTTCCAGCACGTCGACGTTGCGTTCGCGCATCTTGGTGACGAAATCGAAATGGTCACGCTTGGCCTGGGCAACCCATAGCACGTCATCGAACAGCAATTCGTCGCAGTTGTTCGGGGTCAGCCGCAGGTGGGCCAGACCGGGGGAGCAAACCATGACTTTGCGCAGTTTGCCGGCCTCGGAATGTACGCCGTACTTAACTTTTTCCGTGGTCATTACAGTGATCCTCCAGATGTAAACAATCAGCTATTACAGCGTCAGGAAACCGGCATACAGCCCGTAGGCAGCCACCAGGGCGCCGACGACTACGGCCGCGAAAATCAGCTTCTCGACATTAGTGAAAACCGGTTTGCCCACTTCCATCTTGGCCTTGGCGAACAGGATCGCGCCGGGGGCATAGAGCAGGGCGGAAAGCAGCAGGTATTTGATGCCGCCGGCATACAGCAGCCAGACCGCGTAGATCACGGCAATGGCGCCGATGATCAGGTCTTTCTTGCGTTCGGCCAGGGCGTGTTCATAAGTCTCGCCGCGTACCGCCAGCAGCAGCGCATACGCCGCCGACCACAGGTAAGGCACCAGAATCATCGAGGTGGCAAGGTAGATCAGCGACAGGTAAGTGCTGGCCGAGAACAGGGTGATGATCAGGAATACCTGAACCATCGCGTTGGTCAGCCACAGGGCGTTGGCCGGTACATGGTTGGCGTTTTCGCGGCGCAAAAACGCCGGCATGGTGTGGTCCTTGGCGGCGGCGAACATGATCTCCGCACACAACAGCACCCAGGACAGCAGCGCGCCAAGCAAGGAAATGATCAGACCAATGCTGATCAGCAGCGCGCCCCAGTGACCGACCACGTGTTCCAGCACGGCCGCCATCGACGGGTTCTGCAGCTTGGCCAGTTCCGGTTGGGTCATGATGCCCAGAGACAACACGTTCACCAGCACCAGGAACAGCAGCACGGTAATGAAACCGATCACGGTGGCCTTACCAACGTCGCTACGTTTTTCGGCCCGGGCCGAGAAGATGCTCGCGCCTTCGATGCCGATGAACACCCAGACGGTGACCAGCATCATGTTGCGCACCTGGTTCATCACGCTGCCCAGGCTAGTGTTTTTAGTGCCCCAGATGTCGGCAGTGAAGATGTCCAGCTTGAAAGCGAACACGGCGATCAACACAAACAGCACCAGCGGCACGACCTTGGCGACGGTGGTCACCAGGTTGATGAACGCCGCTTCCTTGATCCCGCGTAAAACAAGGAAGTGCACGGCCCAGAGCAGCACCGAGGCGCCGATCACAGCGGCAACGGTGTTGCCTTCGCCGAAGATCGGAAAGAAGTAACCCAGGGTGCTGAACAGCAAGACGAAGTAGCCGACGTTGCCCAGCCAGGCACTGATCCAGTAACCCCAAGCGGATGAGAAACCCATGTAGTCGCCGAAACCGGCCTTGGCGTAGGCGTAGACACCACCGTCCAGGTCAGGCTTGCGGTTGGCCAGGGTTTGAAAGACGAACGCGAGGGTCAGCATGCCGACCGCCGTAATTGCCCAACCAATCAGCACCGCACCGACATCAGCACTGGCGGCCATGTTCTGCGGTAAAGAGAAGATCCCGCCACCAATCATTGAGCCAACTACCAATGCAACGAGCGCGCCGAGCTTCAGTTTTCCGGGGGATTCAGACATTGCATGACTCCAATGCAGGAGAAGAGAGACAACAGATTAAATCTGTTAACTGTTCAATCAGCTGACATAGATCAGTGCATCGGCACATTCCATTGTTAATGAAAGACTTATGAACTTTTCGCGGGCATAACTGTATTGCTGGAAAAGCCCGGCTCAGAGGCCTCGGCCAGTTCAAGCAGGAATAATACGTATCGCGTTGAGGTTTTTAAGCTAGTTCGTTTTCGCGAATTCGCAACTTTTTGATAACTGTTTTCAGTACAGAATTGATTTATTAGGATTGACTCACAAAACTGTTATGCACCGATTGCCACAGATTGATCGGCTATAAATAAAAGGCATTAATAGGTGTTAATTATTGAACGTTATTACGCTTTGCCTATTTAGTTAAATTAATCCATTTGTTAGTGGGGTGCTGTCGCTATGAGGTTGCTGCTGGCGTATCGGCCGCCTTATGACTGGGCCGCAATGTTGGTTTTTTTGTCGGCGCGGGCGATTGCCGGGATGGAGACGGTGGTCGATGGCGTGTATTCGCGCAGCATCGGCTTGGATGGTGTGCACGGCACGTTTTCGATCAAGCCGGTGGGGATGCTGCGCTTGAGCTGACGCTGGATTTTCCTGACCCCGCGGGCGTGCCCGAGATCGTGGCGCGGTTGCGGCGGATGTTTGATCTGGATGCTGATCTGCCTGCAATCCATCGACATTTGACGGCCGATCCGCTAATGGCGCGGTTGATTGCCGAGCGTCCCGGATTACGCGTGCCGGGTGCGTGGGATGGTCTGGAGCTGGCGATTCGCGCGGTGTTGGGGCAGCAGATTACGGTGCGCGCGGCGATCAAACTGGCAGGGAAACTGGTGGCGCAGTATGGCGAGGCATTGGATTCAGCGCCGCCCGGGCTGACTCATGTGTTTCCTGGGGCGGCGGTGTTGGCGGTCTCGGACCTGGCGACGCTGGGGATGCCGAAAAGCCGTGGGCGAACGCTGTCCGGTGTGGCTCAGGCGTTACTCGATGATCCGTTGTTATTTGAGCCGGCGCGCGAGGGCGGCGTGGCGCGGTTGCTGGCATTGCATGGGATTGGCGACTGGACGGCGCAGTACATTGCGTTGCGGCAGTTACGGGAGAGGGATGCGTTTCCGAGTGGGGATGTGGGGTTGATCAATGCGTTGGCGGCGCTTGAAGGCGGACCGGTGACGGCGCGGGAGTTGCTGCGGCGGGCTGAGGTGTGGCGACCTTATCGGGGTACGCGGCGCAGCAGTTGTGGACATCGCTGAGCCGGGTTGATTGAGCTGATCCGGATTTGTAGCGGCTGGTTCGACGCATTCGCGAGCAAGCCCGCTCCCACATTTGATGGCATTCGTCCGGGAGAACTCGGTCACCTGTGGGAGCGAGCTTGCTCGCGATGGCTATCTAACAGTCACCACCACTGCGCGCGATGGGAGCCCAATTCCGTGGCGGGAATGGCCCATTGCACAGGCGTTCCGGTGATTTTCAGCGGAACGTGCAACCGGTGCGCCGGCCCCCAAGGTGTCTGCTCGACCAACAACCCTTGATCGTCCTGATCTTCCGCCCGCAACGGCTCATTTGTCCCTGCACCATTCTCAATCAACAACTTCGCGGTCCGCGCCAACGATAACCGCGCCGAACCACCGAACCCGCGAGTCAACCGCTCAGCCAACAACTTGATCGCACTCGCCGCCATCAAATACCCGGTCGCGTGATCCAGCGCCTGAACTGGCAATGGTGTTGGCTTGTCGGCTTTCTTCCACTGCATGCCAGCCTCGGCAATCCCGCTGCTCATCTGCACCAGACTGTCGAAACCCCGACGGTTCTGCCACGGGCCGCTCCAGCCGTAGGCGTTGAGGCAGACATCGATCAAGCCTGGGGACAACTTCTGGCGTTCAGCGGCGCCGTAACTCAAGTGTTCCAATGCATCGGCGCGGTAGCCGTGGAGCAAAATGTCGGCGTCCTTGAGCAGGCTTTCGAACACTGCGCGATCAGCCGTGTCATGCAAATCCAGCCGCGCACAGCGTTTACCGAGAGTGACTTCCGGCACGACACCGGGCTCGTTCCAGGTCGGCGGGTCGATGCGCAATACGTCGGCGCCGAGGCCGGCGACGGAAGCGGCTGGCGATGGGGCCGGCGAGCACGCGGGTCAGATCAAGCACTTTGATTCCCGCCAGTGGTCGCGCCACCGAGCCTTGCCACGGTTTGGCGTTCTGGCTGCTGTGGGCGGCGAATTGAATCAATGGCTCGGCGTTTACGGCGATGCCTTGAGGGTGGGCCTGCCATTGCGCCCAGGTGCGCATCTCAGCGGCGCAGCCACCGGCCTCGACCACGGCGTGTTCCAGATCGGTCTTGGCCCACTTCGCGACCTGACTCGCCATGCCGGCGCGGTCGGCACAGGCACCGAGCACGCTTTCGGCGGCGGCGCGGTGATGTGGGGCGTTGGTGTGCAGGCGAATCCAGCCGTCCTTGGTCTCATAGTCACCGGCGACCGGGTCCCACAGCGGCGGCGCGCTCCAGCCCAGCGGACGGATCGAGGTGGCGAACCAGAACGAAGCCAGGCGGCGGTCGACTTCAAGGGTGGGCAAGCGGCCGGTCTGTTGGTGCAGCAATTCGCTGACAGCCTGACCGGCGGCGGCAATGCTGGCGCAGGCCAGGTCAGTGACGGCGAACGCCGAGGGCAGGGCGCCGCTCGACGTAAACGGGATCGGGGTATGCGGCAAGCCGAGTGCGGCTTGAATGGACGTGAGTAAATCAGTCATCGAAGGCCCTCCGGAACGAGGGTTCGATGATAGATCAAAAATCTGCCGGGCCAGATGAAATCCCTTGTGGGAGCGGGCTTGCTCGCGAAGGCGGTGTGTCAGTCGACATCAATTTTGACTGATACACCGCCTTCGCGAGCAAGCCCGCTCCCACAGGGTTTGGCGCTAGCCGCTTAAACCCGGAACTGATCCATCAATTTCATCTGATGCGTGGCCAGCGCATTGAGCTGGCTGCTGATCTGCGCCGATTCAGTGGCTTGCCCGGTCAGGGTTTCGGTGACGGTGCGGATTGCCGAGACGTTGCGATTGACCTCTTCGGCCACGGCGCTTTGCTGTTCGGCGGCGCTGGCGATTTGCAGGTTCATGTCGCTGATCACCGTCACCGCGTCGCTGATCTTGCCCAGGGCCTGGACTGCTTGCTGGATCTGCCCTGCGTTGCTGTGGGCCTGGGTCTGGCTCGAGTGCATGGTGGCAACCACGCCGCGGGTGCCGGTCTGGATGCGTTCGATCACGATGCGAATTTCTTCCACCGAGTCCTGGGTCCGTTTGGCCAGGTTGCGCACTTCATCGGCAACCACCGCAAAGCCACGACCACTTTCGCCGGCACGGGCCGCTTCAATCGCGGCGTTGAGCGCCAGCAGGTTGGTTTGTTCGGCGATGCTGCGGATCACTTCCAGCACCGATCCGATCTGCTCGCTGTTCACCGCCAGGGCTTCGACTTCGGTCACGGCTTTGCTGACTTCGTCAGCCAGCAAATTAATATCCCGGGTGCTGCGCTCAATGATCTGCATGCCATCGCGGGCTGACTGGTCGGCGCCTTTGGCGGCGTTGGCAGCGTTCGACGCGCTATTGGCGACGTCGTGGGCGGTCGCGCTCATTTCATTGGACGCGGTGGCGACCTGGTCGATTTCGCGGAACTGCACCTGCATGCCTTCGCTGGTCTGGCGGGCGATTTCCGAAGACTGGTCGGCGGTGCCACGGGCGTCGGTAATGCTCTGTTTGATCTGCGCGATGGTCGGTTGCAGCTTGTCGAGGAAGCGGTTGAACCAGCTCACCAGTTCACCGAGTTCGTCTTTCTTGCTGTAGTGCAGACGTTGGGTCAGGTCGCCGTCGCCGCTGGCAATCGCCTTGAGCATTTGCGCCACGCTGTTGATTGGCCGGGTCACGCCCGACGCCGTGAGCCAGATTAGCAACAGACCGATCAAACCGGCCGCCACCGCTACCAATAACGCCTTGAGTGTGCCGGTTTGTTGCGCGTCATCGAGCACCGTTTGCAGCTTCACCGAATCGGCCAGCAGCACTTGTTTGGGCAGGTCGATCACCACACCCCAGGCCTTGGAATCGGTGATCGGGCTGACCGGGTACACCGCGCGGATCAGGTCACCCTGTTCGAGAATCTTCGGCGAGCCGTTGCCGAGCAGTTGCAGGACTTCCTTGCCGTCGGCACCGAGGGTGTCGCCGATGCTTTTACCCACCTTGCCGGCATCAACGCTGTAACCGGCAAGCACACCGCTGCCGGAGACGATCAGCATGTGGCCGGCACCATTGAACAGGTCACGCTGGGAATCCATCGCCGCTGCTTGCAACGCATCGAGGGCGATGTCGACGCCAACCACGCCGATGGCCTTGCCATCCACCAGCAACGGCACGGAAATGGTGGTCATCAGCACTTCCTTGCCGCCCACGGTGTCGGAATACGGGTCGAGCAAGCAGGTGCGTTTGTTGTCGCGAGGGCAGGTGTACCAGCTGTTGTATGGCGTACCGCTGAGGCTGAGGGTGGTTTTGGTCATGTCGTCTTCGACCATGATCGTGTTGAGCCCGACCCCGCCCGCGCGGCTCCAGTAACTGGCGAAACGTCCCACCTCGTTGGACTGCCTGACAGCGTCATTGACGAATTCGCTGTCCTTGCCGTCCAGGCCGTTGGGCTCGAACGCCAGCCAGATCCCCAGCACTTTGCCGTTGCGCTCGAAAGCGGTTTTCAGGCTCTGGTTCAACTCCTCGCGCAGGGCGCCGGCGTCCAGCGAACGCTTGGCGGCCATGGTGCGCATGTCCTTGATCTGATCGGCCAACGCCGTGACCACCAACAGGCTTTCACCGAAGGTCTTCTGCACCCGCACGGCTTGCTCGGCGGCTTTGGCCTGGAGCAGGTCCTGGACGCTGGCGGTGAGCATTTTGCTGCTGGAGGCGCTGACCAGTTCGTTGTTGCGGTTGGTCTGGTACATGTTCATGCCGACGATCAGGGCGACGACACCGAGCAGGCACAGACCGGACAACAGGACGATTTTCAGGCGGATGGACAGGGAGTCGAACATAGGGCGAACTCGCAAATGGATGAGGTGTTGGCCAAGAGACGGGGGTACTCCCATCCGCCAAGTCCATTCAGCGCCATTTAATCCACATCGGCGTGGGCAGGGCGTGCATGAATGGCAAGCCGACGAGCGGTAACAGGTGAACGTTTGCGCAGGGGAATGCCCTGAAAAGGGCTGGGATTCAGGAGAATTTCGTTGATTCTGTGGCGAGGGAGCTTGCTCCCGTTCGGCTGCGTAGCAGTCGCAATTCGGTGTAGCGGGTGCGTCTGGAGAATTTTGGGGCCGCTTCGCAGCCCAGCGGGAGCAAGCTCCCTCGCCACAGGGGATTTTTATTTGTCAGGACGGTTGCGGTGCCGATTCCGGGCGCGACCAGATCCACAGGTTGCCCAGGCTCATGCCAGTAATCGCCAGGTAAACCGGCCAGCCGTGATCGAGCATCACCAGCATCAAGCCTGCACACAGCAGCATGCTGACGGTGGCGCTGACCTTGGCCCGGCGGACGATGATTTTGCCGTTTCGCCAATTGCACAGGATCGGCCCGAACAAGCGATGGTTTTCCAGCCAGGCACTCAGGCGCGGCGAACTCTTGGTGGCGGCCCAGGCGGCCAGGAGGATGAACTCGGTGGTCGGCAGGCCCGGCACGACAATCGCGATCAGGCCGATGCCCAGGCTGACGTAGGCCAGCAGGCCGAAGAGGATTCGGGCGAGTTTGGAGGCGGCGAGGTGAGGCATGGGGCGTATGGTGACCAGTGTGATGCGTGATCGGCAAGTGTTGATTGATGTCTGCAGGTACACACAGATCCATTGTGGGAGCGGGCTTGCTCGCGAAAGCGGTGTGACAGGCAACATTGATATTGACTGACACTCCGTCTTCGCGAGCAAGCCCGCTCCCACAGGGGAATGTGGTTTGTCAGGCGAGTTCCGGGGTGTAGGCCTGTTCCAGCAACACGGTGAAGCGGTTGAACGCATCAACCGCCGCTTGCTCGATTTCGGCTTCTTCCTGAGCGCTGAATTCCAGCGAGTCGAGGGTTCTGACGAAACTCTTCCAGCCTTGCGCACGACCACCGGCCGGCTCGCCCAGGTGGCGGGCGCCGAAGGTGTCGCTCAAACCCAGGCCCACGGCACGCTTGATCAAAAACGCAGCGCCGAGCTTCGAGCCTTCGGAGACAAATAACCAGCCCAGGGCCGCGGCTTTGGTTGGATTCTTCACCGCGTCAGCCACCGCTGCCGGAACGTCAGTGTCCAGATCGGCCAGGTCAGCCTTGGCCGCTTCGGCACGGCAGCGTGCCGGCAGGTCCGGGACGATCGTAGTCAGTTCAGTATCGTTGTACAGCGACACCAATTCCGACTGGAACAAATACTGCGCGACCACGAAACGGGCGAAATTAGCCTGGGTTTCGAACGGCGCATGAGCTTTGACCAACGCGTCGAGTTTGGTGTGTGGCTCGTTGGTGATCTGGTTCAAGCGTTGCGAACGCAGAGCATGGCGTTGAGCAGTGTCCTGGGAGGTCATGGGAAGTCCTTGAGAAAAAAGAGGCGCTTGGTAACGAGACGAACAACAAGGCGCCAAACAGTAAAAAACCTCACGGCAACCCATTAACAAATGTGTCGCAGTGAGGCACTCAGGGTCAGATGTCCCAGACCAGATTGATCGCGAAGTTGCGACCCGGCTGGGTCAGGCGATCCAGGTTGGCCGGTTGGGTCACCGAGGCTTCGCCGACACTGTCGTAGCCGCGCACGTCATCCCACTGCCAGTATTTCTTGTCGGTCAGGTTGTAGAGGCCGGCATTGACGGTCACATCGTCGGTGACCTTGTAGAAACCGGCCAGGTCGAGCACGCCATAACCCGGGGTCTTGAACTGGGTGCTGGTGCCGTCCGGGGTCTTGAAGCTGGTGCTGTCGACGCGGTCCTTGCGTTTGACCAGTGTCCAGCTCAATAGGGCGCCGTAGTTGTCCCGGTCGTAACCGAGGCCGAACACGCCGGTCAGCGGGTTGATGCTGTTCAGTGGCTGGCCGCTGTCATCGTTACGGCCATACAGGTACGCCATCGAGCCTTGGGTGTAGAGGCCGGTCGGCGCACCGAAGCTGTCCAGGTTCAGGCGCCCCTTGAGCTCCACGCCCTTGATGGTGGCGTGCTTGATGTTGTTGCTCTGGAACGTGGTCTCGGTGTAGCCGGGAGTGATCGCGTTCTCGTCGATGAAGTCGCGGTACTTGTTGTAGAACACCGCCACATCGAAGGTGCCTGCCTCGAATCGGCCGCGCAGGCCGGTTTCGTAGCTTTTGCTCTTTTCCGGTTCCAGGTCCGGATTCGGCGCGACCTGATAACCACCGGCCAGGTTTTCGAAGCGACCGTACAACGCCTTGGCGGTCGGCGTGCGGAAGCCTTCGGCGTATTGGCCATACCAGGTGTAGTTGTCGTTGAAGCTGTAGGTGGTGCCGAACTTCGGCGACAGACGATGCCAGGTCTTGGTGTCGTCGCTCACCACGCCGTTGCCGCTCTGGTCGGCGGTAGCCAGGAACTCGTCGGTGATGTGCGGCTTGAGCTGGGTGTAGTCGTAGCGAGCGCCGGGCAGGAAGGTCCAGTTGCCCCAACTGATCTGATCCTGGGCAAACAGGCTGTAGCTGTTGATGGTCGGGTCCGGGAAGTCGCTGGCCGGTTTCAGGGTATCCGCGGCGCTCGGTGCACCGATCACTCGGCAGGCGCCGGCCACGGTCAGGCAGGTGCCAGTGCCGGTGCGCAGGCCGGTGACCTTGTCCTGTTTGATGGTGGTGCCGTAAGTGACCGTGTGGTTGGTGTCGGCGATAGCGAAGGACTTGTCAGCCTGGGCATCGAGCACCCATTGGCGATCCTTGTAATTGGTATTGCGTTCGCGCAACACGGTGCGCGATGGCGCGTAGATTTCTTCGGTGGACTGGTCGGTCTTGGCGATCTGGTAGTTCAGCGACCACTTGATGTTGTCGGCCAACGCCGTGTCCAGCGCGAAGCTGTGTTCCAGGCCGAAGCGTTCGCGGGTCACGGTGTCGTTGCCAGTACGGGATTTGTAGAAGCCGAAACCGCGTCCGGCGTTGAACGGACCGCCGACCGCGCTCAATTGATTGGTGTCGCGGTCGTCCTTGTAGTGCTCGTAGGTCAGGCCCAGGCGCGCGTCGTCGGCGTAGTTCCAGCCGAGTTTGGCCAACACGTTGGTGGTGCGCACGTCCTCGGGGTTGGCCTCGGTGCGGTTCAGGCCGGTGCCGCCGGTTTCGCCGTAGGATTCGGTTTCATGCCCATTGCGTTGGCTCAAATGCAGCAAGCCGTCGAAGTCGCCAGTGCGACCGGCGACGGTGCCGGAGGTCAGCCAGCTGTCATCGGCCGAGCTGTAGCCGGTTTTCAAACGTGCGCCGACGTCTTTGCCAGGCTTGATGATGTCGTCCGGATCGAGGGTGTAGTAGCTGACGGCGCCGCCAATGGCGTTGCTGCCGTAGAGCACCGACGCCGGGCCACGGAGGATTTCCACGCGTTTGACGATTTCCGGGTCGACGTAGTTGCGGTTGGTCTGGGCGTACGGGCCGTTGAAGAAGCTGTCGGGCACTTGCACGCCGTCGACCTGGGTCAGCACGCGGTCGCCGTCGATACCACGGATGTTGTAGCCGGTCAGCCCGGCACGTTGGCCGGCGCCGCCCACCGAAACACCCGGCTCGTAGCGCACCAGATCCTTGATGTTGTTGACGTTGTTGCGGTCCAGTTCTTCGCGGGTCTGGACACTGACAGTGGCCGGCACGCTGTCGATGCTTTGTTCCTGACGGGTGGCGCTGATGGTCACCTGTTGCAGGTTGAGGGCGCCGCCGCCGTTGCGTTTTTCCAGCACGATGTTGTTAGCGCCCAGTTTGCGATAGCTCAGGTTGGTCCCCACCAACAGGCGATCCAGGGCTTTTTCCGGTGGCAAGGATCCGCGCACACCCGGCGAGGCGATGCCTTCAGCCAGTTCTGCTGGCAAGCCGACCTGCCAGCCGGTCACGGCGGTAAAGGCATTGAGTGCCGAAACCAGCGACTGCTGAGGAATCGCGAACGAGTAATCGCCCATGTTGCGGCTCGGCTGCTCGGCGGCAGTGGCTGCCATCAGCGGCGCGGCACCGGCCATCAGGATGGCGGCGGTCAGCAATGACAGCACGCGGGAAGGTGAAGAGGACTGGCGGGTATGGCGAGAGGACATCGATAGCGCTCCGTGTCGCACGAATCTTTATAGGTGCAGATTGGCATCGATAGATGCGAATCAATTGCATTGGCTATAACGAGACGAACGAGCTTCGGCTATCGAGTAAAAATAATTCTCATTTAGTTCAAGATCACCAGCGCCGGAAATTCCTGAAGCTTGGCCGAGGTGATGTGAGCGAGGAGCGGACCACGTCCAGCGGCTGGTCGAGGTGGTAATTGCCGGTGACGGCGACGTCGGCCAACTGCTCGTTGTTGTTGATGATCCAGCCTGGATAGTAGCGCCGCAGCTCCGCCAGCACCTGGCTCAGCGGGCAGTTCTCGAACACCAGTCGGCCCTGAACCCACGCCAGGTCGGTGGCGGCGTCGAGCTTGGCCGGGCGGTCGAAACCGTTGGGGCCGATGCGGATGCTTTCACCGGCCGACAGCCGTACTCGCGCATCGTCACGGGTGGCACGCAAATCCACGTCGCCGCGCTGCACCCGAACCTGGGCCACGCCATCGAGGTAACGCACGGCAAACGCAGTATCGCGGACACTGGCCTTCACCGGCCCGGCGTCGATCTCCAGCGGTTGGCCTCGATTGGCCGGCACCTCGAAATACGCCTCGCCCTGATATAAGCGAGCGACGCGCTGCTGATCGTTGATGGTGCTGGAAAACGCCGAATTGGTATTGAGCAGGACCTTCGAGCCGTCTTCCAATTGCAGACGCTGGCGTTCACCGACCACGGTCAGGTGATCGGCCTGAAGACGCATCGGCAGATTGCTGAAACTGAACAAACCGAGGATCAACACCGCCGCCGTGGCCAGTGGTTTCCAGTGCGGACGCAAGCGCGACAACACGGTGACTTTCGCAGGTTTAGCGGCCAGGTTTTGTGCGCACTGGAGGACCAATGGGCCGTCCCAGATCGCCTGGGCCTTGGCGAACGCCTCGGCATGCAATGGATCGGCGGCGAGCCATTCGTGGAACTGTCGGCTCTGTTCCGCACTCGGACTGCCCAGCACGATCAGCCAGTCCAGGGCCTGGTCCATCGCGCTTGCAGTGTCCCGCGCCGGGTCAGGCGTTTGGGAGCGGCGGGTGTCCGTCACGGTGTTTCCTCGGCAGTGTCTGTGCACCGCTGTTTTTTTAGTAGAGCGTGGAAGTGCGGCAAGGGTAGCAAAGCTCGAAGGCCCTGCGCAGTCGATCTCGGCAGGTAGCGAGTAAACCTACAGACTCAGTCGCCGTTTAACCGTTGCGCGACGCCAATGCAGATCGCCATGATCAGCTTCAGTTCTTTTTGCACAGTGCTTAGGGACACGCGGAGTTGTTCGGCGATCTCCAGATAGCTGTGGCCGTGCAGGCGACTGAGGATGAAAATCTGCTGCTGACGGCTGCTAAGTTCACTGAGGCTCACGTTCAAACGCTCCAGCAATTGTTCGGCATGGGCGGCGTCCTCGGCACTGCTGACCGGGGCGGCGATGCTTTCCACCACGTCCAGCGGGACGTCATCGAGCAGGGTGCGCGACTGAATGCGCCGCGCACGCAAATGATCCAGCGCCAGGTTGCGGGCGGTCTGGAAGACGAAGGGTTCAAGGTGATCGATGGCCCGCTCACTGAGCGCCCGGGTCACGCGCAGGTAGGTTTCCTGCAACAGGTCTTCGGCGGTGCTGTGATTGTTGACCATCCGCTCCAAGGTGCGCAGCAGCGAAACCCGCTGAGCGATGAAGACGTGATTGAAGCGCGATTGACTCACGGGAGGACCTGATCCATTTTGAGCGAATGATAATGCTTATCATCCACTCAAATGGTCAAGTGCTGATTTGCGGAGGGCTAGGCGCGGCCCAACAGATAGGTCGCGTAATCCGGGATCCGGTGCTCGTGCGCCTGATTCATCAACGGACTGCTCAGCAGGTAGTCGGCGCTGCATTCATTGCAGGCGACCGGGATGTTCCAGACCGCCGCGACTCGCAGCAACGCCTTGATATCCGGGTCGTGGGGCTGCGGTTCGAACGGGTCCCAGAAGAACACCAGCATGTCGACCCGTTGCTCGGCGATACGCGCGCCAAGTTGCTGATCGCCGCCCAACGGGCCGCTGATCATGCTTTCCACGGGCAGGTCGAGGCGTTGTTGCAACAACAACCCGGTGGTGCCGGTCGCGACCAGTTCATGTTGCGCCAGCTTGTCTTTCTGCCGCTCGGCCCAGTCCAGCAAAAACACTTTGCAGTGGTCATGGGCGACCAGGGCGATACGCTTGCGCGCCGCCAGGGTCTTTTGCGTAAAGCTGATACCGATCATTGAATGTTGCTCTCGGTGGGGGCCTTGCAAATATCGCGTAGGAGCAGCCTTCGGCAGCTCCTACAGGTCCGCGTCAACCCGTCATGAGGCGACGTGCCCCATCACGTTGCTTATTCCGCGTTGCACAGCGCCAGGCAGTTATCGAGCATACGGTTGGAGAAGCCCCATTCGTTGTCGTACCAGGCCAACACCTTGAGCAGTTTGCCGCTGGACTTGGTGTGGTTGGCGTCGAAGATCGACGACAGCGGGTTGTGGTTGAAGTCGCTGGAGACCAGCGGCAGGGTGTTGTAGCCGAGAATCTTCGAGTGCTGGGCCGCTTCTTTCAGCAGCGCGTTCACTTGCTCTGCGCTCGCCTCACGTTTTAGCTGCACGGTCAGGTCCACCAGCGACACGTTGATCACCGGAACACGCACCGCCATGCCGGTCAGTTTGCCCGCCAGCTCCGGCAGCACCAGGCCGACGGCTTCGGCAGCGCCAGTCTTGCTCGGGATCATGTTCTGGGTGGCGGAACGGGCGCGGTACGGGTCGGTGTGGTAGACGTCAGTCAGGTTCTGGTCGTTGGTGTAGGCGTGGATCGTGGTCATCAGACCGCTTTCGATGCCCAACTCGCGGTGCAGCACCTGGGCCACCGGGGCCAGGCAGTTGGTGGTGCACGAGGCGTTGGAAATAATCTGGTGCGACTGGCGCAGAATGTCGTGGTTAACACCGTAAACCACGGTGGCGTCGGCGCCTTTGGCCGGGGCCGAGATAATCACTTTGCGCGCGCCGGCCGTAATATGCGCGGCGGCTTTGGCACGGTCGGTGAACAGACCGGTGCATTCGAAGACCACATCGATCTTCTCGGCAGCCCACGGCAGTTCAGCCGGGTTGCGGATGGCGCTGACCGAAATGCGGTCGCCATTGACCGTCAGGCTTTCGTTATCGTGCTGGACATCAGCGTCGAAAGTGCCGTGAACGGTGTCGTACTTGAGCAGATGAGCGTTGATCGAGCTGTCGCCCAAGTCATTGATGGCGACGATCTGCAGATCCTGACGATAACCTTGGGTATACAGTGCGCGCAGGACATTACGGCCAATTCGGCCAAAACCATTGATTGCGATTCGAAGAGTCATTTAACAGCGCCGCCGTCGTTTTGTTGTTGGAATTACAAGATTATTCGCATAAAAATAGAAAACAAGCCTTTTTAATGGCAATATTTTGTTCAATCTACAACGAGTGACCTGAATCAACTGGTCCGATCGATCAAGAAAGCCGCCCGTCAGCCCATCGACAACGGCCCTTGATCAGCATAGACAATCAGGTCGCCACATCCGTTAGCCTGGAGTTCTACACATGCATCCCCGCGTCCTTGAGGTCACCGAACGGCTTATCGCCCGCAGCCGTGCAACTCGCGAGGCTTACCTTGCGCTCATTCGCGGCGCTGCCAGCGATGGTCCGATGCGCGGCAAGCTGCAATGCGCCAACTTCGCCCACGGCGTGGCCGGGTGCGGCACTGACGACAAGAACAGCCTGCGGATGATGAATTCCGCGAACATCGCAATTGTTTCGTCATATAACGACATGCTCTCGGCGCATCAGCCGTACGAAGTCTTTCCTGAACAGATCAAAAAAGCCCTGCGCGAAATCGGCTCGGTCGGCCAGTTCGCTGGCGGCACCCCGGCCATGTGCGATGGCGTGACCCAGGGCGAGCCCGGCATGGAACTGAGCCTGCCGAGCCGTGAAGTGATCGCGTTGTCCACCGCCGTGGCGCTGTCTCACAACATGTTCGACGGTGCGCTGATGCTCGGCGTCTGCGACAAGATCGTGCCAGGCCTGGTCATCGGCGCGCTGGCCTTCGGTCACCTCCCGGCCATCCTGGTGCCGACCGGACCGATGAGTTCCGGGATTCCGAACAAGGAAAAGAGCCGCATCCGCCAGCTCTACGCCGAAGGCCTGGCCGACCGCGAAGCAACTTGCTCGAGGCCGAGACGGCGTCGTACCATTGCCGCAGGCACCTGTACCTTCTACGGGACGGCGAACTCCAACCAGATGCTGATGGAGGTCATGGGACTCCACCTTCCCGGCGCGACGCTTTCGTCAGCCCGGACTCCCCGTTGCGCGAGGCCCTCACCGCCGCCGCGGCCCGCCAGGTGGTCGCGACTGACCGAGCTGAAAGACCGGCTACACCCCGATCGGACGCAGTGGTGGACGAGCGGTCGATCATCAACGGCGATCGTTGCCCTGCTTGCCACCGGAGGGTCGACCAACCACGCGCTGCACCTCCCGGCAATCGCGGCCGCCGCGGGGATCCAGCTCACCTGGCAGGACTTCGCGGACCTGTCCGAGGTCGTTCCCCTGCTTGTCCGCATCTACCCCAACGGCCCTGCCGACATCAACCACTTCCACGCCGCCGGGCGGCACGGCGTTCCTGATCCGCGAACTGCTGGAAGCCGGCCTGCTCCACGAAAACGTCAATACCGTGCTCGGCCATGGTCTGAGCCGCTATACCGTGGAACCGTTCCTCGATAACGGCGAACTGGTCTGGCGCGAAGGCCCGATTGAAAGCCTCGACGAAACTATTCTGCGTCCGGTCGCCCGTGCGTTCTCGCCCGAGGGTGGCCTGCGGGTAATGGAAGGCAACCTTGGTCGCGGGGTGATGAAAGTCTCCGCCGTGGCCCTGGAAAACCAGGTCGTCGAAGCACCGGCCATGGTGTTCCAGGATCAACAGGATCTGGCCGATGCGTTCAAGGCCGGTTTGCTGGAGAAGGATTTCGTCGCGGTGATGCGCTTCCAGGGGCCGCGCTCCAACGGCATGCCGGAACTGCACAAGATGACGCCGTTCCTCGGTGTGCTGCAGGATCGCGGCTTCAAAGTCGCGCTGGTCACCGACGGGCGCATGTCCGGCGCCTCGGGAAAAATCCCGGCGGCGATCCACGTCAGTCCCGAAGCGTTTGTGGGCGGCGCTTTGGCGCGCGTGCAAGAGGGCGATATCATCCGCGTCGATGGCGTCAAAGGCACCCTGGAGCTTAAGGTGGACGCCGAAGAATTCGCAGCGCGCACGCCAGCCAAAGGCCTGTTGGGCAACAACATCGGCAGCGGGCGCGAACTGTTTGGTTTCATGCGCATGGCCTTCAGCTCCGCAGAGCAGGGCGCCAGCGCCTTTACTTCTGCCCTGGAGACGCTTAATTGAAACTGGCTTTGGTCGGTGACATCGGTGGGACCAACGCACGTTTCGCGTTGTGGAAAAACCAGCAACTGGAATCGATCCAGGTGTTGCCGACGGCAGATCACACCAGCCCGGAGGAGGCTATCGCTGTCTACCTGAGCGGGTTGGGCCTGGCGCCTGGCGCGATCGGTTCGGTGTGCCTGTCGGTGGCAGGTCCGGTGAGCGGTGATGAATTCAAGTTCACCAACAATCACTGGCGCCTGAGCCGCAAGGCGTTCTGCCAGACCTTGCAGGTGGATCAACTGCTGCTGGTCAACGACTTCTCGGCCATGGCCCTGGGCATGACCCGTTTGCAGCCGGACGAGTTTCGGGTGGTCTGCGAAGGTACGCCGGAACCGTTGCGGCCGGCGGTGGTAATCGGCCCGGGCACCGGGCTCGGCGTTGGCACGTTGCTGGACCTCGGCGAAGGCCGATTTGCCGCGTTGCCGGGGGAGGGCGGTCACGTCGACTTGCCGCTCAGCAGCCCGCGGGAAACCCAACTGTGGCAACACATCTTCAATGAGATTGGCCATGTCAGTGCCGAGACAGCCTTGAGTGGCAGCGGCTTGCCGCGGGTCTATCGGGCGATCTGCGCGGTGGATGGTCATGAACCGCAGTTCCACACTCCCGAAGCCATTACGGCGGCAGGACTGGCCGGTGATCCGGTCGCGCTGGAAGTGCTGGAGCAGTTCTGCTGCTGGCTCGGTCGCGTGGCCGGCAACAACGTGCTGACGGTGGGTGGGCGCGGTGGCGTGTATATCGTGGGCGGGGTGATTCCTCGGTTTGCCGATTTCTTCGTTGAAAGCGGTTTTGCCCGATGCTTCGCCGACAAGGGCTGCATGAGCGATTACTTCAAAGGCATTCCGGTGTGGCTGGTGACGGCGCCGTATTCCGGCCTGATGGGCGCGGGTGTGGCGCTCGAACAGGCCTGAACACGATCAACTGTGGGAGCGGGCTTGCTCGCGAAAGCGGACTGACATTCAACATTGATGTCGACTGATACACCGCTTTCGCGAGCAAGTCCGCTCCCACATGGGATCTGCGGTGTTTGTAGATTCTGTGGTAAGGCATAATCCGCCCAATTCAAACAACAAGGATGCCGCCCCTGTGAGCTCAGTCAACAAGTCGATTTTGTTGGTCGATGACGATCAAGAGATACGCGAGTTGCTGGACACCTACCTGACCCGTGCAGGTTTTCAGGTGCGCACCACGCCCGATGGCGCAGGCTTTCGCCAGGCGATGAACGAGGCGCCGAGTGATCTGGTGATCCTCGATGTGATGCTGCCGGACGAAGACGGTTTCAGCCTTTGCCGCTGGATTCGCCAGCACCCGCGTCAGGCCCAGGTGCCGATCATCATGCTCACCGCCAGCTCCGACGAGGCCGATCGCGTTATTGGCCTGGAACTGGGTGCCGACGATTACCTCGGCAAACCCTTCAGCCCCGGGAATTGCAGGCGCGGATCAAGGCGTTGTTGCGCCGTGCGCAGTTCGGTCAGGAACGCTCCGGCAGTGAAGTACTGGCCTTCGATGACTGGCGGCTGGACATGGTCAGCCATCGGCTGTTCCACATCGATGGCGAAGAAGTGATTCTCTCCGGCGCCGACTTCGCGCTGCTGAAACTGTTCCTCGATCATCCCCAGGAAATTCTCGACCGCGACACCATCGGTAACGCCACCCGTGGCCGCGATTTGATGCCGTTGGATCGGATCGTCGACATGGCGGTCAGCCGTTTGCGCCAGCGCCTGCGCGACACCGAAAAACCACCGCGGCTGATCCGTACCGTGCGGGGCAGTGGCTACCAACTGGCCGCCAATGTGGTTGCCAGCAATGGCCACTGAGTGGTTGCGCCGGCTCGCCGCCAAGGTGCCGGTGCCACGCTCGTTGCTCGGGCGGATGTTGCTGCTGACGCTGTTGGTGGTGCTTTTCGCTCAGGCGCTGTCGAGCGTGATCTGGGTTTCGCAGCTGCGCGCTACTCAGCTCGAAGGCCTGGTCACCAGCGCCCGTAGCCTGGCGCATTCGATGACCGCCAGCGTCAGCTACTTCCGTTCGTTGCCGGTGGCGTTTCGGCCGCTGGTACTCGATCAATTACGCAGCATGGGCGGCACCCGGTTCGTGGTGACCCTCAACGACAAACCCTTGGGCATGGAAGTGCTGCCGATCACCCCGCGCAAAGAAGCGGTGCTCAAAGCGGTGGACGAGGTGCTGCGCGAGTCCCTGGGCCACGACACGGATATCTCGGTGACCTTCGTCAGCCCCGAAGACCTGCGGATCTTCAACAGCGGGCTGAAACTCGATGAATTGCCGCGGTCCTGGGCGCACTACGCGTTGACCCTGGAACCGGTGAACCCGCCGGTGCTGGTCACGCAAATCCAGATGGCGCCGGGCGAATGGCTGTACATCGCTTCGCTGCTGCCTGAGCCCTACACCAGTCTTGAAGAGCAAGGCCTGCCGGCGCAGCAAGTCTGGTTCATCGTGCTCACCAGCGGCTTTTTGCTGTTGTTCATCGGCCTGCTGGTGCACTGGCAGAGCCGTCCGCTCAAGCGCCTGGCGCGGGCGGCACGGGACATGTCCCTCGGTGCGGAAGTCGAGCCGGTGCCCGAAGGTGGCGGCAGTGAAGTGGTCGAGGTTGGCCGCGCCTTCAATGCGATGCGCGAGCGCATCAGCCGCTACCTGACCGAGCGCAGTCAGTTGTTCAGTGCGATCTCCCACGACTTGCGCACGCCGATCACCCGGTTGCGACTGCGGGTCGAATTGCTCGAAGACGAAAAGCTGCAAGCCAAGTTCGGCCGCGATCTGGATGAGCTGGAGTTGCTGGTCAAAGGCGCGCTGCAATGCGTGAAAGACACCGACATCCACGAAAACATTGAGCCGGTGGACCTCAATCACGTGCTCGATTGTTTGGTCGAGCCGTACCTGGCGCCCAACGGCAATGGTCGCGTGACCCAGCAGGGCCGGGCACTGGCGGCATACCCCGGCAAGCCGCTGGCGCTCAAGCGCTGCATCGGCAACCTGATCGACAACGCCTTGAAGTACGGACAGAACGCGCACCTGCACATCGATGACGACCAGAGCGCGTTCATCCTGCATGTGGATGATGAAGGGCCCGGAGTGCCGGAGCAGCGGATGGAGCAGGTGTTCGAGCCGCACTTCCGCCTGGCCGGACAGCAGCAGGGTTATGGGTTGGGGTTGGGGATTGCGCGCAATATTGCCCATAGCCATGGTGGCGAGGTCAGCCTGCAGAATCTGCGCGAAGGCGGATTGCGGGTGACGTTGCAGCTTCCTCGATCAATCGATTGAAAAGATCAAAAGATCGCAGCCTTCGGCAGCTCCTACACTGGAATTGTTTACACCCTGTAGGAGCTGCCGAAGGCTGCGATCTTTGATCTGGCTTTTGCTTTGTCACGGCTCAGTGACATAACTCGCCCCCTTCGTTACCTGCCTCGCCTCAACCGTTGTTTAGACTGCCCTCCAGTCATAACAACAAAAAGGTACCCCATGGACACCTTCCAACCCGCTTTCAGCAGTTGGCTGAACGCGCCTGCCCACCAGCAATGGCTCGCCGCCGAAGGGCTGCGCCTGCTGGCGTTCGCCAAGGCTTCGAAGCTCCCTGAAGGCTTCGGCAATCTCGATGAAAAGGGCCGCCTCCCGGCCAATGCCCAAGCCGAAACCATGAACACCGCACGCATGACCCACAGCTTCGCCATGGCTCACATCCAGGGCCTGCCAGGGTTTGCCGAGTTGGTGGATCACGGCGTCCAGGCGCTCAGCGGCCCGCTAAAGGATGCCGAGCACGGTGGCTGGTTCGCCACCGCCCATCATCGTGATGACAACACCGGCAAAGCTGCTTACCTGCACGCCTTCGTCGCCCTCGCCGCAAGTTCCGCTGTAGTCGCGCAACGGCCCGGCGCACACGCCTTGCTCGATGATGCCATCCACATCATCGACACGCATTTCTGGAGCGAGGAGGAGGGCGCGATGCGCGAATCCTTCAATCGCGACTTCAGTTGCGAAGAAGCCTACCGCGGCGCCAACAGCAACATGCACGCCACCGAAGCCTTCCTCGCGCTGGCGGATGTCACCGAGGACAACCGCTGGCTGGTCCGCGCCCAGCGGATTGTCGAGCGAGTGATCCACGCTCACGCCGCCGCCAACGATTACCTGGTGGTCGAGCATTTCGATCGCGATTGGCAGCCGCTGCGCGAGTACAACCACGACAACCCTGCCGACGGTTTTCGCCCCTACGGCACCACGCCGGGCCACGGTTTTGAATGGGCGCGGCTGTTGCTGCACCTCGAAGCCGCGCGAGTGCAGGCGGGGATGCTCACGCCGGGTTGGCTGGCGACCGATGCGCAAAAACTCTTCGATCACAACTGCCGTCACGGCTGGGATGTCGACGGGCTGCCGGGGATTGTCTACACCCTCGACTGGAACAACCGCGCGGTGGTTCGCCATCGCTTGCACTGGACCCATTGCGAAGCCAGCGCCGCTGCCAGTGCGCTGCTCAAACGCACCGGCGAGGAGCAATACGAAGCCTGGTACCGACTGTTCTGGGAATTCTGTGACAGTCATTTCATCGACCGCTGCGATGGCAGTTGGCACCATGAACTCGACCCGCAAAACCGCCCGAGCGCCGATATCTGGGCCGGCAAACCGGATCTGTATCACGCCTGGCAAGCCGTGCTGATTCCGCGCCTGCCGCTGGCGCCGAGCATGGCGACTGCCTTGGGGCAGTTGTCCCAGAGCGCTCCTGTGTAACCATGTGGTGACATTCAAGCGTCCCTTCGTTACCTGCGAAGGGATAACTCCTGTTTAAAATCCCATGCAGCGCAAGCACCAGACTTGCATGCATAACAACAAGAAAGGTAATTCTAGATGAATGCGATTTCTCGCCTCGCTACTGTCATTTCTCTTGCCTCATTGCTTCCTATCTCTGCATTCCCTGTCAGTGCGCTTGCCGCCGAATCCAAAGGTTCGGTAGAAGTCGTTCACTGGTGGACCTCCGGTGGCGAAAAAGCTGCCGTTGACGTGCTCAAAGCCCAAGTCGAAAAAGACGGTTTCACCTGGAAGGACGGCGCTGTCGCCGGTGGTGGCGGAGCTACGGCCATGACCGTGCTCAAGAGCCGCGCCGTTGCCGGTAACCCGCCGGGTGTCGCACAGATCAAAGGTCCAGACATCCAGGAATGGGCGTCTACCGGTCTGCTCGACACCGACGTCTTGAAAGACGTTTCCAAATCAGAGAAGTGGGACAGCCTGCTCGACAAGAAAGTCTCTGATACCGTGAAGTACAACGGCGACTACGTGGCCGTGCCGGTGAATATCCACCGCGTCAACTGGCTGTGGATCAACCCGGAAGTCTTCAAGAAAGCCGGCATCGAAAAAGCCCCAACCACCCTTCAGGAATTCTACGCAGCCGGCGACAAGCTGAAAGCAGCGGGCTTCATCGCGCTTGCCCACGGCGGCCAGCCTTGGCAGGACAGCACCGTGTTTGAAGCGGTGGTTCTTTCTGTCATGGGCGTCGACGGTTACAAGAAAGCCCTGGTCGACCTGGACAACGCTGCTCTGACCGGTCCTGAAATGGTCAAGTCGCTGACCGAGCTGAAGAAAGTCGCGACCTACATGGACGTCGACGGCAAAGGCCAGGACTGGAACCTGGAAGCGGCCAAAGTCATCAACGGCAAGGCCGGCATGCAGATCATGGGTGACTGGGCCAAGAGCGAGTGGACAGCGGCCAAGAAAGTCGCCGGCAAGGACTACGAGTGCGTAGCCTTCCCGGGCACCGACAAGGCATTCACCTACAACATCGACTCCCTGGCCGTGTTCAAGCAGAAAAACGCGGGCACTGCTGCCGGTCAGCAGGACATTGCCAAGGTCGTGCTGGGTGAGAACTTCCAGAAAGTCTTCAGCATCAACAAGGGCTCGATCCCGGTTCGAATCGACATGCTGAACGACATGGCCAAGTACGGCTTCGACTCCTGCGCCCAGACCGCTGCCAAGGACTTCCTGGCGGACGCCAAGTCCGGCGGCCTGCAGCCGAGCATGGCGCACAACATGGCGACCACGCTGGCGGTACAGGGTGCGTTCTTTGATGTCGTGACCAACTTCATCAACGACCCGAAAGCCGATCCGGCCGATGCTGCCAAGAAACTCGGCGCAGCGGTCAAGTCTGCCAAGTAACTGTTAGAGCCGCAGCCCCCTGTGGGAGTGGCTTTTGTGGGAGCCGGGCTTGCCCGCGATGCAGACAACTCGGTTTATCAGTTGCACCGAGGTAATGCCATCGCAGGCAAGCCAGCTCCCACAGAAGCCCGCTCCCACAAGGGAATGCGCTTGTAATCCTTTCTCTACGTACTGGATCTTCCCATGAGTTCTGTTGCTGTGTTCAGCAAGGCCTCGCCGTTAGATGCACTGCAGCGCTGGCTCCCAAAACTGGTGCTGGCGCCTAGCATGTTCATCGTCCTGGTGGGCTTCTATGGCTATATCCTGTGGACGTTCGTCCTGTCGTTCACCACTTCGACCTTCCTGCCGACTTATAAATGGGCCGGTTTGGCGCAATACCAGCGGCTGTTCGAGAACGACCGTTGGTGGGTAGCAAGCAAGAACCTCGCGGTTTTCGGCGGCATGTTTATCGGCATCACCTTGGTGATCGGTGTGCTGCTGGCGGTGTTCCTGGATCAGCGCATTCGTCGCGAAGGTTTCATTCGCACCATTTACCTGTACCCGATGGCGCTCTCGATGATCGTCACCGGTACGGCCTGGAAATGGCTGCTCAACCCGGGCATGGGCCTGGACAAATTGCTGCGTGACTGGGGTTGGGAAGGCTTCCGCCTGGACTGGCTGATCGACCCGGATCGCGTTGTGTATTGCCTGGTGATCGCTGCGGTATGGCAAGCCTCGGGTTTTATCATGGCGATGTTCCTCGCCGGCCTGCGTGGCGTTGATCAATCGATCATCCGTGCCGCCCAGATCGATGGCGCGAGCATGCCGCGCATTTACCTGAAAGTGGTGTTGCCAAGCCTGCGCCCGGTGTTCTTCAGCGCCGTGATGATCCTGGCCCACATCGCGATCAAGAGTTTCGACCTGGTGGCGGCAATGACTGCCGGTGGTCCGGGTTACTCCTCCGACCTGCCTGCGATGTTCATGTATTCCTTCACCTTCAGTCGCGGCCAGATGGGCATGGGTTCGGCCAGTGCGATTCTGATGCTCGGTGCGATTCTCGCAATCATCGTGCCTTACCTGTACTCCGAGCTGAGGACCAAGCGTCATGACTAGTTTCGCCGCGAAACCTTCCATCAGCCTGAGTCGCATCGCGATCTACGCGGTGCTGATCCTTGCGGTATTTCTTTACCTGATACCGCTGGTGGTCATGCTGTTGACCAGTTTCAAGACGCCGGAAGACATCAACACCGGCAACCTGCTGAGCTGGCCGACCGTGGTCAGCGGCATTGGCTGGGTCAAGGCCTGGGCCACGGTCGACGGGTATTTCTGGAACTCGATCAAGATCACCGTCCCGGCGGTTTTGATCTCCACGGCCATCGGTGCGCTGAACGGCTATGTGCTGTCGATGTGGCGCTTTCGTGGGTCGCAGCTGTTCTTCGGCCTGTTGCTGTTCGGTTGCTTCCTGCCGTTCCAGACAGTCCTGCTGCCAGCCTCGTTCACCCTCGGCAAAATGGGCCTGGCCAGCACCACCACCGGCCTGGTGTTTGTGCACGTGGTCTACGGCCTGGCGTTCACCACGCTGTTTTTCCGTAACTACTACGTCAGCGTTCCGGATGCGTTGGTGAAAGCGGCGCGGCTGGATGGCGCGGGTTTCTTCACCATCTTCCGTTTGATCATCCTGCCGATGTCCACCCCGATCATCATGGTCTGCCTGATCTGGCAGTTCACCCAGATCTGGAACGACTTCCTGTTCGGCGTGGTGTTCTCCAGCGGTGACTCGCAACCCATCACAGTGGCGCTGAATAACTTGGTCAACACCAGTACCGGTGCCAAGGAATACAACGTTGATATGGCGGCGGCGATGATCGCCGGGCTGCCGACCCTGCTGGTCTATGTGGTCGCAGGCAAGTATTTCGTGCGCGGGCTGACGGCCGGCGCAGTCAAGGGGTAATCATGGCTACGCTCGAACTTCGCAATGTAAACAAGACCTATGGCCCCGGCCTGCCGGACACCCTCAAGAACATCGAACTGTCGATCAAGGACGGTGAGTTCCTGATCCTGGTCGGACCTTCGGGTTGCGGCAAGTCGACCTTGATGAACTGCATCGCCGGCCTGGAAACCATCACCGGCGGCGCGATCATGATCGGTGACCAGGACGTCAGCGGCATGAGCCCGAAGGACCGCGACATCGCCATGGTCTTCCAGAACTACGCGCTGTACCCGCACCATGAGCGTGTCGCCGAGAACATCGCCTTTGCGCTTGAAGATCCGCAAAATGCCCGCCGCCGATATCGAAGCCGAAGTGGCGCGGGTGTCCAAGCTGTTGCAGATCGAACACTTGCTTAACCGTAAACCCGGCCAGCTGTCCGGTGGCCAGCAACAGCGTGTGGCCATGGGTCGTGCCCTGGCGCGGCGGCCGAAGATTTACCTGTTCGACGAACCGCTGTCCAACCTCGACGCCAAGCTGCGGGTCGAGATGCGTACCGAAATGAAACTGATGCACCAGCGCCTGAAAACCACCACGGTCTACGTGACCCACGACCAGATCGAAGCGATGACTCTGGGCGACAAAGTGGCAGTGATGAAGGACGGAATCATTCAGCAGTTCGGTACGCCGAAAGACATCTACAACAACCCGGCCAACCTGTTCGTGGCGAGCTTCATCGGTTCGCCGCCGATGAACTTCATCCCGCTGCGTTTGCAGCGCAAGGATGGTCGTCTGGTAGCGCTGCTCGACAGCGGCCAGGCCCGTTGCGAACTGCCAATGGGCATGCAAGACGCTGGGCTGGAAGATCGCGAAGTGATCCTCGGCTTGCGTCCGGAGCAGATCGTGCTGGCCGGCAGCGAAGCCAATGGTTTGCCGACCATTCGTGCCGAAGTCCAGGTGACTGAGCCGACCGGTCCGGACACCCTGGTGTTCGTCAATCTGAATGAAACCAAGGTCTGCTGCCGCTTGGCGCCAGACGTTGCGCCGGGTGTGGGCGAGACCCTGACCCTGCAATTTGATCCGTCGAAAGTGCTGTTGTTCGATGCCAAGACTGGGGAGCGCCTGGGGGTTGCCGGTGTGCCAAAAGCCGAAGCATCGGTAGGCAACATCGCACAGTTCAAGGGTCGCTGAAGATCAAATGTGGGAGCGGGCTTGCTCGCGAAAGCGGTCTGACATTCACCTGTGATGTCGACAGATACACCGTTTTCGCGAGCAAGCCCGCTCCCACAAGGGGATACGCGACGGATGGGGACATCCGTTGCATTCAATGTAAACCGCGTTAGATAAAAACAGTTAATAACAATAAAACGAGGATGTAGGGATGAAGAAGAAGAACAACGCTCAGCTTATCTGCCAGTTGTCTGCTGTTGCGGCGGCATTAACCCTGGCCGGTAGCGTTCACGCGGCTGACGCGTTCAGCGCCGATTCCAAGTGGATGACCGGTGACTGGGGTGGCGAGCGGACCAAGCTGCTTGAGCAGGGTGTCGACATCAAGGCTGACTACGTCGGTGAAGTGGGCGGCAACCTTCATGGCGGCTACAACAACGACAAGACCGCGCGTTACGCCGACCAGTTTGGCTTGGGCGTGGCGCTGGACCTGCAAAAACTGATGGGCTGGGATAACACCCAGGCCAAGATCGAGCTTACCAGCCGTAACGGTCAGAACATCTCCAATGACCGTGTGGGCGACCCGCGTGCCGGCACCTTGAGTTCCTCCCAGGAAGTCTACGGCCGTGGCCATATGGTCCGTCTGACCCAGTTGTGGGTTCAGCACCAGTTCCTCGACGGCAAGCTGGACGTCAAGGCCGGTTACTTCGGCGAAGGCGAAGACTTCAACACCTTCCCGTGCGAGTTCCAGAACCTGGCGTTCTGCGGTTCCCAGGCGGGGAACTGGGCGACC
The DNA here is from genome assembly GCF_034344865.1 of Pseudomonas sp. 10S4. NCBI lineage: Bacteria > Pseudomonadati > Pseudomonadota > Gammaproteobacteria > Pseudomonadales > Pseudomonadaceae > Pseudomonas > Pseudomonas sp. 10S4. The sequence goes on along the minus strand of NZ_CP133774.1, from coordinate 167,268 downwards.
GGTATCTGGTACAACTGGCCAGTCAGCCAAGCCGCGCTGCGTGTGAAGTACAACATCACACCTGAGTTGTATGCGCAGATCGGTGCGTACAACCAGAACCCGTCGCAACTGGAACACGGCAACGGTTTCAAACTCAGCGGCAGTGGTACCGCGGGCACCGTGTTGCCGGTCGAATTGGTCTGGTCGCCGAAGCTCAACGGCCTGCCGGGTGAATACCGTGTGGGTTACTACAAGAGCACGGCCAACGCCAATGACGTTCTCAAGGACAGCAACGGCAATGACGCAGCGACCACCGGTGAAGCCTATCGCGTTCACGACAGCAAGCACGGCTACTGGGGCGTCATCCAACAGCAACTTACGACCCACAACGGCGACGCTTCCCGCGGTCTGAACGTTGCGGCCAACGCCACCTTCCACGACAAAGACACCAACGTCGTCGACAACTATCAGTCGCTGATGTTTGTCTACAAAGGTCCGTTTGATGCACGTCCAAAAGATGACGTCGGGATCGGTTTCGCCCGTATCCATGTCAACGATGACGTGAAGAAAAACGCCGAGTTGGTCAACGCCGCCGATGGTGCCACCAACTACGACGATCCGCTGTTCTCGCCGCTGCGTTCCACCGAATACAACTACGAGATCAACTACGGCTTCCACGTTACTAACTGGCTGACTGTGCGTCCTAACCTGCAATACATCACTCACCCGGGCGGTGTTGATGAAGTCGACAACGCGCTGGTGGCCGGTCTGAAAATTCAGTCGGTGTTCTAACGCTGTTGCGATAAGCTCCTCTCTATGTGCGCATATTTGCGGATGGCCAAGGCTATCCGCTTTTTTGGGGGCTGCGCACCCCGGGTAAAAGATGATTTTCAGGACCGCGGCACATGCATGAGCATCCGCTACAACGCTTCTTCAAATCCTTGCGCGAACGTCCGGTGTTTGCGTGGGAACGCTATCAGATGCGCGATGTGCTGGTGATCGATCATCCGCTGTGCCAGGCGGTGTTCAGTCGCCAGGGCGCGCAGTTGTTGCACTTTCAGCCAAAGGGGCAGAAACCCTGGTTATGGTGCGCAGCGAAATGGCCGCAGGTGGGTGCCATTCGGGGCGGCGTGCCGGTGTGCTGGCCGTGGTTTGGTCGTCATCCGAGCGAAAACGCCTGGCCGTCCCATGGTTGGGCGCGGCTGATTGACTGGAAGCTGCTCGACAGCAGTCATGACGACGATGGTGTGCGCCTGCATTGGCAATTGCAGCTGTGCGACTGGACGGTGGACCTGCATGCGCACCTGGGCGAACGCATGGATTTGCGCCTGAGCACTGAGCATCAAGACACCTTACCGTGCCAACTGAGTCAGGCATTGCATGCTTACTGGCGTATTGGTGACGTGGGTGAGGTAGCGCTGTCCGGGCTTGATGGGGCGCAAGGTTACGATCAGTTGAACCGCCAGGTTTGTCATCAGGAAGGCGAGTTGCGGGTCGACGGCGGCTGTCAGCGAGTGTTCCAGCATGACGGCGAATTGCAGCTCAAGGATCACGCCTGGCAGCGCGAATTGTGCATCGACACCGGTGACCATGCAGACACGGTGGTCTGGCATCCGGGGGCGCGGCCGTTGCTGGGAGTGAGCTGGAACGAGGTGTTGGAATTTGTCTGTGTGGAAGCGGCGAGTGGCGGGACCGACAGCCTGAGCCTGGCGCCGGGGGAGAGGGCGCATTTGAGTTTGCAGGCGCGGGTTGGGGTGTAGGCGAAAATCTGCGGTGTTGCTACTGACGCCTTCGCGGGCAAGCCTCGCTCCTACAGAAGATCACCTATCCCTGTAGGAGCGAGGCTTGCCCGCGAAGAGGCCGGGACAGCCAATGAAGATATCTGACTAGTTGAACTCGTCACCCACCGGATATCGGCTTGCATTCAAACTCTCTTTGATCTTGCGCAAATGCGGCTGGAAATCCACCCCGCGGCGCAAGGTCATGCCGGTCGCCAACACGTCCAGCACGGTCAGTTGAATAATCCGCGACGTCATCGGCATATAGATGTCGGTGTCTTCTGGCAGCGGAATGTTCAAGCTCAGGGTACTGGCCTTGGCCAATGGCGAACCTTCGGCGGTCAAACCCAGCACCGAAGCACCGTTCGCCCGGGCGATGCGCGCCACTTCCACCAGTTCGCGGGTGCGGCCGGTGTAGGAAATAATCACGAACAACTCGCCGGTGTGCGCCACGGAGGCAATCATCCGTTGCATCAGCACATCGGCGTGGGCGGTAACGGCCAGATTGAAACGGAAGAACTTGTGCTGCGCATCCAGCGCCACCGGGGCCGAAGCACCGAGGCCGAAAAAGTGGATCTGCCGGGCCTGGATCAGCAGGTCGACGGCGCGGCTGATCAGGCTTGGGTCCAGGGCCTGCAAAGCACTGTCCAGCGAGGCGATGGCGCTGCCGAAGATCTTCTGGGTGTAGGCTTCAGGATTGTCATCGGCCTCAACCGCACGGCTGACATACGCCGCGCCACTGGCCAGGCTCTGGGCCAGTTGCAGTTTGAGTTCCGGGTAGCCGCTGACGCCGAATGAGCGGCAGAAACGGTTGACCGTCGGCTCGCTGACCTTTGAGGCCTGGGCGAGGGCGGCAATGCTGAACCGGGTGGCCTGCTGTGGGTTGAGCAGGATCACTTCGGCGACTTTGCGTTCGGCCTTGTTCAGGTCTTCAAGGCGACTCTGGATTTGTTCCAGTAAATTTCGCACGCGGTCCATAGATGTTCCTTGAGTCAGCAGCGCAAACACGCAGTCTGCTATGCAAAAAGGGCCTTTGATGTGGCCCGTAACGGTGGCCTATCCTACTGATGGCTCCGACCGACCACCACTCGGAATCTGTATTTTGAGAAAATGTTGTGGTTATTACTACATTTTCCCTTGAGTGATGCCTTGAAAAAAGGTATTTGTAGCTTAACTTGATAAAAGAACAAACATCATGCCTTCGATTACGGTTGAACCGTGCACCTTTGCCTTGTTCGGCGCCCTTGGCGATCTGGCCTTGCGCAAGCTGTTTCCTGCCCTTTATCAACTCGACGGCGCCGGCCTGTTGCACGAGGACTCGCGAATCATCGCGCTGGCCCGTGAACCCGGCAGCGAGCAGCAACACCTGGCGTTCATCGCCTCGGAGCTGCGCCGCTACGTCGACGCCAAAGAGCTGGACGAGGCCGTGCTCGAACGCTTCCTCGCTCGGTTGAGCTACCTGCACGTCGACTTCCTCAAGGCTGACGACTACGTCGCCCTGGCCGAACAGGCCGGGACCGCTCAGCGAGTCATTGCTTACTTCGCCACCCCGGCAGCGGTCTACGGCGCCATCTGCGACAACCTGTCGAAGGTCGGTCTGACTGAAAACACCCGTGTCGTTCTGGAAAAACCCATCGGTTCGGACCTGGAATCCTCGCGCAAGGTCAACGACGCTGTGGCGCAGTTCTTCCCGGAGAACCGCACCTACCGCATCGACCATTACCTGGGCAAAGAGACCGTCCAGAACCTGATCGCCCTGCGGTTTGCCAACAGTCTGTTCGAAACCCAGTGGAACCAGAATTACATCTCCCACGTGGAAATTACCGTGGCCGAGAAGGTCGGGATCGAAGGCCGCTGGGGTTACTTCGACAAGGCCGGCCAGCTGCGGGACATGATCCAGAATCACCTGCTGCAACTGCTCTGCCTGATCGCCATGGACCCACCGGCCGACCTGTCCGCCGACAGCATCCGTGACGAGAAAGTCAAAGTGCTCAAGGCGCTGGCGCCGATCAGTCCGGAAGGCCTGACCACTCAGGTCGTACGCGGTCAGTACATTGCCGGTTACAGCGAAGGCAAACCGGTGCCGGGTTATCTGGAAGAGCCGAATTCCAATACCCAGAGTGACACCGAAACCTTCGTCGCCCTGCGTGCCGACATCCGCAACTGGCGCTGGGCCGGCGTGCCGTTTTACTTGCGTACCGGCAAGCGCATGCCGCAGAAGCTGTCGCAGATCGTCATCCACTTCAAGGAGCCGTCGCACTACATCTTCGCTCCCGAGCAGCGCCTGCAAATCAGCAACAAGCTGATTATCCGCCTGCAACCGGACGAAGGCATCTCCTTGCGCGTGATGACCAAAGAACAAGGCCTGGACAAGGGCATGCAGCTGCGCAGCGGTCCGTTGCAGCTGAATTTTTCCGACACTTATCGCAGCGCGCGGATTCCCGATGCCTACGAGCGGTTGTTGCTGGAAGTGATGCGCGGCAATCAGAACCTGTTTGTCCGTAAAGATGAAATCGAAGCCGCGTGGAAGTGGTGTGACCAGTTGATCGCCGGGTGGAAAAAATCCGGTGATGCGCCCAAGCCGTACGCGGCCGGGTCCTGGGGGCCGATGAGCTCCATTGCACTGATCACGCGGGATGGGAGGTCGTGGTATGGCGATATCTAATTTGAAACTGCCTCAGGGCGTCAGCGCCCATGAGTTCAAGAGCCCGGCGTTGTTGGCCGAAGGCCTCGCGCTGAGCGTGGCCAAGCAACTGAGTGAGGCGGTCGACGCTCGCGGCACCGCGACCCTGGTGGTTTCCGGTGGTCGCAGCCCGGTAGCGTTCTTCCAGCATCTGGCCAAGCAGACGCTGGACTGGTCCAAGGTTGTCGTGACCCTGGCTGACGAGCGCTGGGTACCCGTCGAGCACGCCGACAGCAATGCTGGTTTGCTCAAGCGGTACTTGTTGCAAGGCCCGGCGTCGAAGGCGAAGTTTCTGAGCCTCTATAGCGCCACGGCCAACCTTGAACTGGCAGCCGAGCAGGCCGACCGTTTGCTCGCCGAACTACCGGCGATCGACGTACTAATCCTGGGCATGGGCGACGACGGTCACACCGCCTCGCTGTTCCCCAACAGCCCGAACCTGGCCGACGCCTTGAAAGTCGACGGCAGCCGTCGTTGCTGGCCGATGCTGGCGCCGACCGTGCCGCATCAGCGCCTGACCATGAGCCTGGCGCTGCTGGCTTCGGCGAAGAACACCGTTCTATCGATTTCCGGTCAGTCCAAGCTGACCACCCTGAGTGCCGCATTGGCCGGTGACGATGTCGCCGCCATGCCGATTCGCGCGTTTCTGCAACCTACGTTAGAGATTTACTGGTGCCCATGAGCCAAGGATCAGCCGCTATGACAAACACATCCCCGACCGTTTCCATGGCGGACAAAGTTGCCCTGATCGACAGCCTCTGCGCCAAAGCGCGGATTTTGCCGGTGATCACCATCGCTCGCGAACAGGACATTCTGCCTCTGGCCGACGCCCTGGCCGCCGGTGGCCTGACAGCCCTGGAAGTGACCCTGCGTTCGCAGTTCGGCCTCAAAGCCATCCAGATCTTGCGCGAGCAGCGTCCGGAACTGGTGACCGGTGCTGGCACCGTGCTTGACCGCACTATGTTGGCCGCCGCCGAAAGGGCCGGTTCGCAGTTCATCGTGACCCCGGGCATCACCCGTGACTTGCTCGAAGCCAGTGTCGACAGCTCGATCCCGCTGTTACCCGGCATCAGCAACGCCTCCGGCATCATGGAAGGCTATGGCCTGGGCTATCGCCGCTTCAAGCTGTTCCCGGCGGAAGTCAGCGGTGGCGTCGCGGCCATCAAGGCGTTGGGCGGTCCGTTCGGCGAAGTTAAATTCTGCCCGACTGGCGGCGTGAGCCCGGCCAATATCAAAAGCTACATGGCGTTGAAAAACGTGATGTGCGTGGGCGGTAGCTGGATGCTTGATCCGGAGTGGATCAAGAACGGCGACTGGGCCCGCATTCAGGAATGCACCGCCGAGGCCTTGGCGCTGCTGGACTGATGCTGGACTGATTGTTACCTGACACTTCGTTGTGTGTTCTACGGCTTTAGCGGTGCACTTGGTCGGTGCACCGTTTTTTTGCCCAAAAAATGCCTGTGTCCCTCACAAGAATTCCTCTGTAGGAGCGAGGCTTGCCCGCGAAGAGGCCATCACATCAAACAAAAATGTTGAATGTCAGACCGCCTTCGCGAGCAAGCTTCGCTCCTACACAAAAACATCAGACGATACATAGTTACCGCATACCCGCTAGCATCTCTCTCTATCCTTGAATCATCTTATGGAAGAGAGAACCTCATGGATTACAACACTGCAACTCCCCGCGAAACCGTCTGCCTGCTGTCCCCGGAGCAAATCGCCGGTCCCTATTTCCGCAATTCGAAACTGATCAGAAGAAACATCAGCGAAGGCCAGGATGGCATTCCCCTGGTGATGCGGCTGGCGATTGTCGATGCCATGACCGGCGAGCCGGTGATCGGCGGCGTTGGTGGACATCTGGCATTGCAATGCTCGCGGGGCTTACTCGGGCTGGAGCAAAGTCGATCCGGACAAAGAGGTCGACGCTGACACCATCGGTTCGATTCCGCGTACGGATGACCACACCTACCTGCGCGGCGGGCAATTCAGCGACAACAAAGGCGTCGTGCGGTTTACCACCATCTACCCGGGTTTTTATGCCGGTCGTGCGCTGCACATTCACGTAGCGGTTCGAATCACGGCGGGCAACAATTATCTGGAAGAGCGGCATGTCGCCTGGGTCGGTCAGCTTTACTTCCCCGAAGTGGCGTCCCGGTCGGTGCTCAATGCGCGGGAGTATCGGGGCCGAACCGTGTCGCGGCTGACCAACGATCAAGACCACTACTACGAACGCATGGGCGGTGAGGCTTCGACCCTGGATGTTCACTCCATCGGTCGAGAGTCCCATGACGACGGTTTTTTCGGGCAATTGACCATTGGCATCGACACCTTTGCGGTGTCGAGCCAGATCAGGCCCGAGGACTTCGACAAGTACACGGTGTAGGCGCCAGTCCTCAGTGCGTCAGCGCAGGTCGGTCAGTGCCTGCACAAGCAGGTCCATTTGCGCCGCGGTGGTAGTCAGCCCCGGAGTAATGCGGATACACGGCCCGCACGCCGCGCCGCTGCGGGCCACGGTGAACAGGTTGTAGTCGTTGAGCAGCCGTTCGACCATCAGGTATTGATCGGCATGACGGGTAAAACGCATCGAGGTGATGGCGCAATACAGTCGAGGATCATCCGGGGTCATGACTTCAATCCCCGGCAGCTCGCGCACGGCGTTGACCCAGCGATTTCGCAGGTAGTTGAGCCGTGCACCCTTGGCGGCGGAACCGCCCATGGCCAGATGTTCTTCGAACACCAGCGGCAAGGTCAAAAGCGCCGGGATGTTCGGCGTGCTGTAGGGCGTGCGGGCGCGAATGTCGTTGACCGGGAAATGCATCTCGCCCATGTCCGGGTCGATATCGGCCAGGCGTTGGGGAGCTATGTAGATGAACCCGAGGGTTAGCGGCGCGCCGATCCATTTGTGCAGGTTGTAGCCGGCAAAGGCGATGCCCAGCGTTTCCAGATCGAAGTCGATCTGACCCAGGGCATGAGCGCCGTCGAGGATCACATCAATGCCGTGCTCCTTGGCGAGTGCGGCAATCGCCTGCACCGGCATTACCAGGCCGGTGCGGTGGGTGACATGGGTCAGGGCCATCAGTTTGAGTCGCGGATAGCGCACGAAAGCTTCGCGGTAAGTGGCCAGCAAACTCTCGAATGTGGCGGGGTGCTGGTGGTCGATTTCGATTACTTCGACGCCGCGATGCCGGGCCAGCCAGCGCATCGCGCCCTTGACCGTGTCGTACTCCAGGTCGCACAGCAGCACCTGATCGCCGGGTTGTAAACGGTTGTAGTTGCGGATCAGCGACTGCAGGCCATCCGAGGCGTTGCGGGTGAAGGCGACGGATTGAGCGCGCACGCCAATCATCTCGGCCAGCTGCGCTCGAATGTCCAGGCTTTCGCCCTGTTCGAAACGCTGGCGCACATGGACCGAGTTGCTGCGATTGATCAGCTCGATATTGCGCTGGTACTCCTCGACCACCGTGCGCGACATGCGCCCGAAGTAACCGTTCTCCAGGTTGATGGGGCCAGGTTCGACTGCGTAACGGTCGGCAAAGGTTTGCCAGAAGGCTTCATCACGGGCACGGCGAGTATTCTCGGGCATGGGCTACTCAATCAATTCAGTGGCGGGGGGCTGGTCTACCATGTTTGGCGCGCAGCGGTTCGAGCAGTTCCGACAAACCGTTGTGATCGATTTCCTGCATTAGCGCCAGCAATCCCCCAGTTCGCCATGGGGGAAACCTTCGCGAGCGAACCAGTTCAGGTACTGGCCGGGCAGGTCGGCAATGATGCGGCCCTTGTATTTGCCGAAGGGCATTTCGCGGGTAATCAGCAGTTCGAGCTTTTCAGGATTCATCAATTAATCGTCTTGATTCAAACAGTCTGGAAAATACAGGCATTCTGCATGCAGGCCAATTGACAGATCATGCAAATAAAGCGGATGCAGATTTCTGATTAAAGGTTAAGCAATTGAAAAATAACAAATAAATTATCAATTCAAGGCTGGCATGCGAGCTGCAACAACTATTGCATCTTTCATCAACCCGCAAGGAATTGAAAAATGACCGACCTCAATAAAGAAGCGATCTCTGTACTCAACGACCTGATTGAAACCAGCAAAGACGGTCAGGAAGGGTTCAAGACTTGCGCTGAAGACATCAAACACCCAGAACTCAAAACCCTGTTCGTTCAGCGTTCCGCCGATTGCGCGACTGCTGCTGCCGAACTGCAGAGCGCTGTGCGTTCCATGGGTGGCGATCCGGAAACCTCCACCAGCGTTAGCGGTGACTTGCATCGTCGCTGGGTCGATGTGAAAGCAATGTTTACCGGCAAGGGCGAGGAGGCTGTGCTCAACGAAGCCGAGCGCGGTGAAGACCATGCGCTGAAGGCGTACAAGGAAGCGCTGGAAAAAATTACCAAACACAACTTGGTGGGTATTCGTGACCTGGTTGAGCGTCAGTATCACGGCGTGCAACGCAACCACGACCAGGTGAAAGCCCTGCGTAATCAGGCTCGTGCTCGTTCGTAAGGGTTCTTGGCTGTAATAAAAAACGCCAGTCTGACTGGCGTTTTTTTGTGCCTGCTAATCACTGTGGCGAGGGAGCTTGCTCCCGCTCGGCTGCGCAGCAGTCGTAAAACCATTGCACTCGGTGTACCTGATACTGTTTCAGACTCTAGGGCCGCTTCGCGCCCCAGCGGGAGCAAGCTCCCTCGCCACAGATAAGCGGCGTTTCAGCCAATGCTGATCGGCGGCAGAACCGGCAAGTTCACCGTCTGCTGCTTACGCGGCGCCAGAATCTCCGCCTCGCCATCCACTACCAACTCATCGCGCTGGTTGAACACGCGAGTGGCAATGCGCACCCGAAACTTGGGCAGCTTTTCGAGAATTTCCAGACGCACGGTCAGGGTGTCGCCGATTTTCACCGGTTTCTGAAAGGTCATCTGTTGACCGATATAAATAGTGCCCGGCCCAGGCAACTCGCAGGCGACGGCAGCGCTGATCAGGGCGCCGCTGAACATGCCGTGGGCGATACGTTCCTTGAACATGGTGCCGGCGGCGAATTCGGCGTCCAGATGCACCGGGTTGTGATCGCCGGACATCGCGGCGAACAACTGAATGTCGCGCTCTTCGACGGTCTTGCTGTAACTGGCGGTCTGGCCGACTTCAAGGGCTTCGTAAGGGGTGTTGGTAACCTGGGTCATCTGTCTCAATTCCTGTGACGAATTTAAAAATCCACAAAAAAACTATTCGAAAAACTATTCGGTTCTGGCCGGACGGCGGTGGCTGAGCGCCTGGGCGATCCAGTTCAGTACGTCAGCGGTCACTTCATCGCGGTTGCTCTCGTTGAACAGCTCATGCCGTGCCTGCGGGTAAATATTCAATTGCAGGTTCTGGCTGCCGGCCGCGCGTAGCGCATGAGCCAGATCTTTGAGACGCTTACCTTCGCTTACCGGATCACATTCGCCGCCTATTACGAGCAAGGGCAGGCCCGGATCGACCTGGGCGAGATTGGACGCTTTGCTGATTTGCTGCAAGCCGCCGAGCAAATCGATCCACAGCTGATTGGTACAGCGAAAGCCGCAGAGCGGGTCGTTGGCGTATTTATCGACTTCGAGCGGGTCGCGGCTCAGCCAGTCGAATCGCGTGCGCGCCGGTTTGAATTGCTTGTTGAACGAGCCAAAGGACAGGAACTCGATCAACGCGCTGCGCCCCTTCGGCCCCTGACGCAACCGTTCGAGACGGGCAATCTGCCGCGCCGCGCGATAAAGCGCCACGGGCTGGAAGTTCGAACCACTGAGAATCGCCCCGTGCAGGCTGGCGCTGTGATGCAGCAGATAGGCTTGGGCGATGTAGCTGCCCATGCTGTGGCCAAGCAGCACAATCGGCACCCCGGGGTGCTGCTGGCCGATGTGCTGGTTGAGGCTGGCCAGGTCGCCGACGACCTTGCACCAGCCATCGTCATCAGCGAAATGGCCCAGTGTCCCGTTTTCGGCAGTTTTGCCATGTCCACGCAGGTCCGGCGCGCAGACACCGTAGCCCTGCTCGCAGAGTTTTTCTGCCAGACGCCCGTAGCGACCGCTGTGCTCGGCCATGCCATGGGCCAGCAGAATCACGGCTTTTAAAGGCGTGGCGGGCAACCATTGGTTGACGAAGAGGCGGCTGTGGTCAGACGCGGTCAGCCAGAAAGTGTCGTGGATCATGGCGATTCCTTTGCACGATGTGGTTGCATTGTATAGCGCATCCCTCGCCCGGCGTCTGATCAGCCCACAGCACGCTAGGAAGATTCACACGATCAATGACGGTGTTGGCCGTATTTGCCTGATTCGCCATAGCTGCTAGTGTCCGTGAAGCTCCGCTTTTCACTTTTTGTTTTTTCAGAAGTGACAGAAAAGTGGCCGAGGTGATTCAGGTAAAGAGGACAAGAACAATGCAACCTGATTTCTGGAATGACAAACGCCCGGCCGGCGTGCCCCTGGACATTGATCTTGGGGCTTACAAGTCGGTGATCGAGGTGTTCGAGCGTTCCTGCAAGAAGTTCGCGGATCGCCCGGCGTTCAGCAACATGGGCGTGACCCTGACCTACGCCGAACTCGAACGCCACAGCGCTGCCTTCGCCGGTTACCTGCAAGCCCACACCGACCTGCTGCCGGGCGATCGCATCGCGGTGCAGATGCCCAACGTCCTCCATTACCCGATAGCGGTGTTTGGTGCCTTGCGCGCCGGGCTGATCGTGGTCAACACCAACCCGCTGTACACCCCGCGGGAGATGCGTCATCAGTTCAAGGATTCCGGTGCCCGGGCGCTGGTCTACCTGAACATGTTCGGCGCCAAGGTTCAGGAAGTGCTGGCCGACACCGACATCCAGTATTTGATCGAAGCGAAGATGGGCGACCTGATGCCCACCGCCAAAGGCTGGCTGGTCAACACGATGGTGAGCAAGGTCAAGAAAATGGTCCCGGACTATTCCTTGCCCCAGGCTATTTCCTTCAAAAGCGCGCTGCGTCTGGGCCGGGGCCTGGGCATCAAGCCACTGAGCGTCGGCCTCGACGACATCGCGGTGTTGCAATACACCGGCGGCACCACCGGTCTGGCCAAGGGCGCGATGCTCACTCATGGCAACTTGGTGGCAAACATGCAGCAGGCGCGGGCGTGCCTGGGGCAGTTCGGCGACGACGGTCAGCCGCTGCTGCGCGAAGGGCAGGAGGTGATGATCGCGCCGCTGCCGCTGTACCACATCTATGCATTCACGGCGAACTGCATGTGCATGATGGTGACCGGTAACCATAACGTGCTGATCACCAATCCACGGGACATCAAAGGCTTTATCAAGGAACTCAAGAACTGGCGGTTTTCGGCATTGCTGGGGCTCAACACATTGTTCGTGGCGCTGATGGATCACCCGGACTTCAAGACCCTCGACTTCTCCAGCCTCAAGCTCACCAACTCCGGCGGCACCGCGTTGGTCAAGGCCACCGCCGAGCGTTGGGAACAGCTCACCGGTTGCCGCATCACCGAAGGTTACGGCCTGACCGAAACCTCACCGGTGGCCTGCACCAACCCGTATGGCGATAAGTCGCGAATCGGCACGGTCGGCCTGCCGGTGCCGGGCACTACGCTCAAAATTATCAATGATGACGGCATTGAGCAGCCGTTGGGCGAGCGGGGCGAGTTGTGCATCAAGGGCCCGCAGATCATGAAGGGCTACTGGCAGAAACCCGAAGCCACCGCCGAAGTGCTGGATGCCGAGGGCTGGTTCAAGTCGGGTGACATCGCGGTGATCGACCCGGACGGTTTCGTGCGTATCGTCGATCGCAAGAAAGACATGATCATCGTCTCGGGCTTCAACGTGTACCCGAACGAAATCGAAGACGTGGTGATGGCTCACCCGAAAGTCGCCAACTGCGCAGTCATCGGCGTGCCGGACGAACGTTCGGGGGAAGCGGTGAAGTTGTTTGTGGTGGCTCGTGAGTCGGGAGTCAGCCTTGAAGAGTTGAAGGCGTACTGCAAAGAAAACTTCACCGCCTACAAAGTGCCCAAGCATATTGTGTTGCGTGAGTCGTTACCGATGACGCCGGTGGGCAAGATCTTGCGGCGGGAGTTACGCGATATCGCGTAATGAATTGTTAGCGAAGCTACAGCAAAAAGGGGCGACCAAATGCGGTCGCCCCTTTTTTTGTATTCGCTGTTTGGCTGTAAGGCTTGTTTTAGAGCGTTTTCTGTCGCTATAGAATCTTTGCTCTAAAAAAGACCATTGATTGGTCTTGAGTCACTAATATGACTGTGGAGGCTGTTTTGGGCTCTAGGCGGCCCTTTGCAAAGCTGCTACTCTCGGCGCGCTTTGTGACATCTCGGCTATATAAAAGCCAGACTCACCAATAAAAAACATACACCAATAATAATCGCATCAAATGCGGTGATGAATTCGCGTTGCTGAGGAGTGGGCTTCCATGATCGAAGACTTTTGGAAGGATAAGTACCCTGCCGGGATTGCTGCCGACATCAATCCAGACGAGTATCCGAATATTCAGGCAGTGTTGAAGCAGTCCTGCCAACGCTTCGCCAACAAACCGGCATTCAGCAACCTGGGCAAGACAATCACCTACGGTGAACTGTACGAATTGTCCGGTGCCTTTGCCGCTTACCTGCAACAGCATACCGACTTGCAGCCCGGTGATCGAATCGCCGTGCAACTGCCTAACGTGTTGCAGTACCCGGTCGCCGTATTCGGTGCGATCCGCGCCGGGCTGATCGTGGTCAACACCAACCCGCTGTACACCGCGCGGGAGATGGAACACCAATTCAACGACTCCGGTGCCAAAGCCCTGGTCTGCCTGGCCAACATGGCGCATCTGGCCCAGACCGTGGTGCCGAAAACCGGCGTCAAGCACGTCATCGTCACCGAAGTCGCCGACCTGCTGCCGCCACTCAAGCGCCTGCTGATCAACAGCGTCATCAAGTATGTGAAGAAGATGGTCCCGGCGTATCACTTGCCCAAGGCCGTCAAGTTCAACGACGTGCTGAGCAAGGGCCACGGCCAGCCAGTGGCTGAAGCCAACCCGGACAGCGGCGATGTCGCGGTGCTGCAATACACCGGCGGTACCACCGGCGTAGCGAAGGGCGCAATGCTGACCCACCGCAACCTGGTGGCGAACATGCTGCAGTGCAAGGCGCTGATGGGTTCCAACCTTAATGAAGGTTGCGAGATCCTGATCACGCCGCTGCCGCTGTACCACATCTATGCCTTCACCTTTCATTGCATGGCGATGATGCTGATCGGCAACCACAACATCCTGATCAGCAACCCACGCGACCTGACGGCGATGGTCAAGGAACTGTCGAAGTGGAAGTTCAGCGGTTTCGTTGGCCTGAACACCTTGTTCGTGGCGCTGTGCAATAACGAAGCGTTCCGCAAGCTGGATTTCTCGGCGCTGAAGGTCACCCTGTCCGGTGGCATGGCCCTGCAACTGGCCGCCGCCGAGCGCTGGAAAGCGGTCACCGGTTGCGCCATCTGCGAAGGTTACGGCATGACCGAAACCAGCCCGGTGGCCACGGTCAACCCGATCCAGAACATTCAGGTCGGCACCATCGGTATTCCGGTTCCATCGACCCTGTGCAAAGTCATCGACGATGCCGGTGTTGAACAGCCGCTAGGCGAAATCGGCGAACTGTGTGTGAAAGGTCCGCAAGTCATGAAGGGCTACTGGCAGCGTCAGGAAGCCACCGATGAAATGCTCGACAGCGAAGGCTGGTTGAAGACCGGTGACATCGCGCTGATCCAGCCTGATGGCTACATGCGCATTGTCGATCGCAAGAAAGACATGATTCTGGTCTCGGGTTTCAACGTATACCCGAATGAACTGGAAGATGTGCTCGCGACCCTGCCGGGCGTGCTGCAATGTGCAGCCATCGGTATTCCGGACGAGAAGTCGGGCGAGGCGATCAAGATCTTCATCGTTGCCAAGCCGGGCGTCACGCTGACCAAGGAAACGGTGATGGAGCACATGCGCGCCAACGTCACCGGGTACAAGGTCCCGCGTTCCGTTGAGTTCCGCGATGCGCTGCCGACCACCAACGTCGGCAAGATCCTGCGCCGCGAACTGCGCGACGAAGAGCTGAAAAAGCTGGGCCTGAAGAAGTAAGCCCCGCGTAAAACACAAAAGCCCCGCAGATGCGGGGCTTTTTGTTTGCCCGAAATATCAGGCGCGCTCTTGTGGGTAAAGAGCTTTCTGTGGCGAGGGGGCTTGTCGGAATGCCGCACCACCCCGTTGGGGTGCGAAGCGCCCCTAAAACCTGCAACCGCGGTGCATCAGGTGCACCGCATAAGATGGTTTTACGACTGCTTCGCAGCCGAACGGGGTGATGCGGCATTCCGACAAGCCCCTCGCCACAATGGTCCGCGTTGGCTTTTAGAGTCGGAACGGCGCGAAGTTGACGTTGGTGCCCGCCGGACGCATGTCCTGCAGGTACGAGTCCTTGTCGGCGCTCAGTTCCAGGCTCAGGGCTGCTTTGCGTTTGCCTTCATTGCGCACCACCAGGCCTTCGAGCTTCTCGCGCAGGAACACCGTCGGCACTTTCAGGTGCACCAGTTCGTCGGTGTCCGGTGTGTGCATCAGCAGGTGAACCCATTCGTACTGACCAACGGCAAGGCGCGCTACCGGGATGTCGAACCACCAGATGTTGCGATTGCGGTTCAATTCGGTGAAATGGCAGTTGTTGACGCCAAGCACAGCACCGCCGAGCTCCAGGTTTCTGCGGGCAATGGCCTGCTTTTTATCGAGTTTCATAACATTCCTACGGGATTGGATCTTCAGCGCCATGGCCTGAATACGTTGCGCATTCTCGGGGTTGGACGGCAAACATAAAGCCCAACCTGCGCGCAGCGATGAAATGTCGCGTTAAAAATAAATGAAACTCCGTGCAAACGCTGCCGGTCAATCTTTGTGTAACGACTATGCCCTTTGAATTGTTCACAGGAGAAACACCATGAGCAGCACTGGCGATAAAGTTAAAGGCGTGACAAACGAAGCGGTCGGCAACGTCAAGCAAGGCGTCGGCAAGGCCACTGACAACACCAAACTGCAAGTTGAAGGCAAGATGCAGGAGAAGAAAGGCGAGGCACAGCAAGCAGTCGGCAAAGCCAAGGACGCGATCAAGAAAGCGGTCGATAAGTCCTGACGTGCCGCCCCTTCAAGGCACACTGAAACGGCCATCCGCGGATGGCCGTTTTTGCGTCAGCCGCCCCGGTTAAAACAACGAAATTGTTTCAGAGTCGCCAAGTAGGCTACTTTGATGTAGAAAACGGCCTCTGAGTCGCCCCGACTTCAACCTTTTTGCGGCGAAAGGAGACGCTAATGATTTTCCCGGACATGAAAGGTCTGCCCCTGCACCACGTGATGGTGCGTACGGTCAAAGAGTTCATCGACGATGAAATGTCGACCTACGCCTCGGCGCTGGCCTATCAAATGCTGTTCTCGTTGTTCCCCTTCATTCTGTTCCTGATTGCCCTGATCGGTTTCCTGCACCTGCCGGACTTCTTCTCCTGGCTGCGTCTGCAATCGGAACTGGTATTGCCGCCCCAGGCCCTGGAACAAGTGAACCCGGTCATTGATCAACTCCAGCAATCCAAGGGGGGTTACTCTCGGTCGGTATCGTCATCGCCCTGTACACCGCTTCTGCCGGTGTGCGGCTGATGATGAACGCGATGAACGCCGCCTACGATGTGGTCGAGGGTCGTCCGCTCTGGAAGCGTTTTCCACTGTCGATTTTCTACACCGTCGGCATTGCTGGCATGCTGCTGGCCGCTGCCGCATTGATGGTGCTCGGGCCGCAGGTGATGGGCTGGATCGCGTCGCAGGTCGGGCTGGAAGATTTCATCGTCACGGTTTGGACCATCGCGCGCTGGCCGGTCATCGTGATCCTGATGATGGTCGCGGTGGCATTGATCTATTACGTCATGCCTGACGTCAAACAAGAGTTTCGCTTCATCACCCCAGGCTCGGTACTGGCCGTGGTGGTGTGGATTATCGCGTCGTTGGGTTTCGCGTTTTACGTCAAGACCTTCGCCAACTACAACGCCATGTATGGCAGTATCGGCGCGATCATCGTGCTGTTGCTGTACTTCTACATTTCCTCGGCGGTGCTGTTGCTCGGCGCGGAGATGAATGCGGTGATCGAGCATATGTCGAGCGAAGGCAAGGACCCTGGCGAAAAGGTCCCTGGCGAGAACGACGAACCCAAACAACACGTTTCGGGACTGGGACGGGACCACTCGCTCAAACCGACCTCTGACGAAGCCTGAACATGATCCGTGAAATCCTGAAAATGGGCGATGAACGCCTGCTGCGCATTGCCCCTCCCGTGCCGGCCGAAATGTTCGACAGCCCCGAGTTGTGGCAACTGATCGACGACATGTTCCAGACCATGGAAAGCGTGGGTGGCGTTGGCCTGGCCGCGCCGCAGATCGGCGTCGACCTGCAACTGGTGATCTTCGGTTTCGAGCACAGCGAACGCTATCCCGACGCCGAAGCCGTGCCGCAGACGATTCTGATCAACCCGCTGATCACGCCGTTGAGTCCGACCCTGGAAGAGGGCTTCGAAGGTTGCCTGTCGGTGCCCGGCCTGCGCGGCGCGGTGGATCGTTACCAGCACATTCGTTATGAAGGCGTTGACCCGAGGGGCCAGCCGATCGTGCGTATTGCCTCGGGGTTTCATGCGCGGGTGGTGCAGCATGAGTGCGATCATTTGATCGGTCGGTTGTACCCGTCGCGGATCAGTGACTTCACTAAGTTCGGCTTCACTGAAGTGATGTTTCCGGACCTCGACCCCAACGCCGACGACTGAATCACCACAAAACAATGTGGGAGCGGGCTTGCTCGCGAAAGCGGTGTGTCAGGCGAAAAGATATCGACTGACACTCCCTCTTCGCGAGCAAGCCCGCTCCCACAGTTGATTTAGGTGTGCTCTGAATCTTTATTTCGCGGGTTTGATGAACCGCAACGTCATCCGGTCCGACTCACCAATCGCCAGATATTTAGCCTTGTCCTTCTCCCCCAACGTCAACGTCGGCGGCAAGGTCCAGACGCCTTCAGGGTAATCCTTGGTGTCCTTCGGGTTGGCATTGATCTCGCTTTGTCCCTCAAGCTTGAACCCGGCATCGGTCGCTAGTTTCACCACATACGCCGTGGTCAGGTAACCGCTGTGCTTGATGTCCTCCAGCGACGCCCCGTCCTTGGCCCGATGATCCACCACACCGAGCACGCCACCCGGTTTCAACACCTTGAAGAACGACTCGAACATCAACGGCGCCGTGTCCGCCAGCACCCAGTTGTGCACGTTGCGAAAGGTCAGCACGGTATCGGCTGAACCGGGTTTGCCCAACACCGGGGCCTTGGGGTCGAACTCGACCACCCGGGCCTTGGCATATTGGGCAGGCGCGACGGCGAATTTCGTCTTCAGCGTTTCTTCGTTCTTGCGCGCCGAGTCACTGACCGTCGGCGCCTGGACAGCGGCAATATAGGTGCCGTGATCCTTGAGCAGCGGGGCGAGCAATTCGCTGTACCAACCGCTGCCGGGGGTGATTTCGATGACTGTTTGATTCGGCCGCAAACCGAAGAATTGCAGACTCTGGTGCGGGTGACGGTAGACGTCGCGCACCACGTTCTGCGGCGCGCGCCAAGTGCCTTTTAGCACCTCGGCGTATTGCTTGGCCGAGACGGGTTGCGTGTCGGCAGCGTGAGCCAAAACAGGGGCGAGCAGGGCGGTGAGGGTCAAGGCGAGTAGGGCAGGTTTCATGGCGCATCCTGGCGAAGTCGAAGTCGACCACGAGGCTAGCACGCAGCCATCGACGGGCGATCACACATTATCGATGGTCGACCTCGCCAACGGTTCTAAGCCCATGGCGATCATGGGTTTGCTACGCGCGTAACGGCTCAAGCGCTCGACCATGGCGTAGGGCATTTGCGGGTCGAAATAAAAGCCGCGACGCTCGTAAAATCCGCGCAAATCCGGGTGGCAGAACAGCCACGCCGGGCTGTCGAGGTCCTTGACGGCTGCGGCGATCAGCGCCGCCGCCACGCCTTGCTCGCGACAGGCCGGATCGACAAACAACCCCGTCAACCAATGCCCGCCCGACACGGGGCGCAAGCACAGCGCGGCGACGATTTCCCCGCGCCTGGCCACCCAGAGTTGAGCATCGCGCACCGCTTTCATTGGCGATTGGTGGGCGCGGTAAAACTTGTTCATCAACGGCCATAACGGCTCGTCGAGCAAGGTGTATTGGGTGTCTGGCATGGGCTTTGGCTGTCGGTTGGCTGAGCGGGCGATTATAAAAGAACGCGAGCGGCGCGATAGGTGTATACCTGACTTCACATCCCGTATGAGTGGAGTACGTATCATGGCCAAAGGCATGGATTCAAAGAAAGCTGCGAAGAAAAAACCGGCAAAAACCGCCGATGAAAAGCGCGCGGACAAGAAGGCCAAGAAGGTGGACGTGTTCGGGCACTGAGACCTGAATCACCCTGTGGCTAAGGGGCTTTTTGTGGTGAGGGGGCTTGCCCCCGTTGGAGCGCGAAGCGCTCCCCTGCGGTTGACCTGAAGAATGGTCATCGCCTTTGCGACTGCTGCGCAGCCGAACGGGGGCAAGCCCCTCGCCACAAATGCTTAACCAACACACTCTGACGACCTAACCAAATAATCTGCAAGATTTCCCCACGCTATTGCACAGAGAGGGACAAGTCCCGTTCTGAGCAAAGCCATGTCCCATTACTTCGACGCCGCCCATCGAGAAGAAATCGAAACCCTGCGCCAACGCCTGACCGCTCGCACCGAATGGCCCACCTGGTTGTTGCTGATTGGCGTGTACGCGGCCTGGTTCAGCATTGTCTTGGCCAGTGACCGGCTGGGCCTTTGGTGGAGCACGCTGTTGCTGATTCCGTTGGTGGTGCTCTGGTTGTCGGTGCAACACGAATTGCTCCACGGGCACCCCACGCGCAGGCTGGCCCTGAACAAACTCCTCGGTTACGCACCGTTTGCAGTGTGGTTTCCGTACACCCTCTATCGCGACAGCCATTTGCTGCATCACCACGACGAAGACCTGACCGTCCCCGGTCGCGACCCGGAAAGCCGTTACCTCAGCGCCGCGCACTGGCAACGCAGCTCGGTGTTCAAACAGGCCCTGCACCGGCTGAACAAAACCGTGCTCGGGCGCGTCATGGTTGGCGCGCCCATGGCGTTGCAGGCCCTGGCCCGCAAAGAACTGCGACGCCTGCGCACGGGCGAGCGCCAAGCCTGGCTGATGTGGTTGACCCACAGCACGCTTACGGTGTTGATGCTGGCGTTCATCGCGCACTTCAGCGTGCTGCCGGTGTGGCATTACCTGTTGCTGATCAGCGTGCCGGCGCTGTCGATTGCAATGATTCGCTCCTACTATGAACACCGCCCGAACGCCCAACCCGAGCAACGTACCGTGCTCAATGAAGCGGCGTGGCCGTGGAGCTGGCTGTTCCTGAACAACAACCTGCACCTGGTGCATCACGACTTGCCGAGCCTGCCCTGGTATGACTTGCCCACGGCTTATCACGCACGTCGTGAGCAATGGCTGGCGCGCAGTGGCGGGTTTTTGGTGCAGGGTTATGGGCAGTTGTGGCGCCAAAATGGCGTGAAGGCGATCGACAGCCCGCAGCATCCATTCTATTGATTGAAGGTGATCCCTTGTGGGAGCGGGCTTGCTCGCGAATGCGGCGTATCAGGCACCCAAGATGTCGACTGACACAGCGCATTCGCGAGCAAGCCCGCTCCCACATTGGATATTCGTTGTATGGGAGATTTCGATGACACAACGCATCGCCGAACTACTGATGTACGTCGCCCCCGAGCCAATCCGCCAGGCCAATGAAGTCTGGCTGACCCGAATGATCGAGCGACTGGGCGTGTCCCGCCAAACCGCCGAAGGGCTGTCACTGCCAGACCTCTGGTGCTCCCCGAACCTGCTGCTGACCCAAACCTGCGGCTATCCGCTGATGACCTTGTTACGCGGTCAGGTCCGGGTCGTTGGTCGCCCGCGTTATGAACTGCCGGACAGCAACACCGGCAACCATTGCAGCCTGTTGCTCTGCCGCGCCGACGATCCGCGCCGCAGCTTGCCGGCCTTTCACAACAGTCGCGGGGTGATCAACGACGAAGGATCCAACAGCGGCATGAACCTGCTGCGTCATCGACTGGCGCCGTTGCACCGCGACGGCCAGTTCTTCGCCAGTGTCGGCATCAGCGGTGGCCACCGCGAAAGCCTGCGCTGGCTGCGTGAAGACCTGGCTGACCTGGCGGCCATCGACAGCGTGACCTTCGCCTACCTGGCGCGGCACGCCGAAGCGGAAGTGGCCGGCTTGCGCGTTATCGCTCGAAGTGCCTTCAGTCCGACCTTGCCTTACATCACCGCTGCCAGTGCCAGCGATGAGCAGATCGAGAGGCTTCGGCGGGTGATGAATGAGGCGTTGCGGGAGTTGCCGGACGTTGCCGAGATCCTGGGTTTGCGAGAGGTGTTACCCGCGACGGAAAGCGACTATCAGATCGTGCTCGATTACCAGCAAGAGGCCGAGGCGTTGGGGTATGGGCGGTTGCGTTAGGTACGATCTTTTGACTTTATCTCTTTAAATTCCATAATCGAATATAAAAATGCCTTTTAAGTCTTATTAAAGAATAAGGCTCTTGGCTAGAATCGCGCCACCGGATCACCGGACATTCAGCGACCCCTAACCCCAGGAGCCCCTATGTCCGGCGCCGACCTTTCCCATCGTCACCACGTGGGCGGATTGTTCCGCGCGCATTACGCCTGGCTGTGCGCACGGTTGCGCCGGCAGTTGGGCGCCAGCGCAAGCGTCGAAGACATTGCCGCCGAAACCTTCACCCAACTGCTGGAATCCCCAGGGCTGACGCCAATTCGCGAGCCCCGCGCCTTGCTGACCACCATCGCCCAGCGCTTGATCTATCAGCTTTGGCGCCGCCGGGATCTGGAGCGCCAGCACCTCGATCAATTGCAGCAACTCGACCCGCATCAGGCGGGATCGCCCGAAGACCTGCTGCAACTGACCCAAGCCTTGCATGGCCTCGACCGCACGCTTGAACGCTTGCCGGGCAAGGTCCGGGCAACGTTCCTGTTGTCGCGAATCGATGGCCTGACCTACCCGCAAATCGCCGCGGAACTGGGCATTTCCCAGCGTTCGGTCAGCGTCTACATGACCCGCTCCCAGGCTTTGTGCGTCCAGCACAGCGCCAATGAATCCATCAATCGAACACCTTTGACCCAGAGGTCCGCATGAGATCGATCAAAACCCTGCTCGGCAGTTCGCTGCTGGCCCTGAGCCTCGTGGCTACCCACGTTCCTGCCGCCGAAAAACCCACGCCGATCCACTTTGGCGACATTGCCTGGGAAAGCGGCAGTTTCATCACCGAAGTCCTGCGACTGATCGTCGAGAAAGGTTACGGCTACCCGACCGACACCTTGCCCGGCAGCACCGTCAGCCTCGAAGCGGCGCTGTCCAAGAACGATATCCAGGTGATCGGCGAAGAATGGGCCGGGCGCAGTCCGGCGTGGGTCAAGGCCTCGGCCGAAGGCAAAGTGTTCGGCCTCGGCGACACGGTCAAAGGCGCCACCGAAGGTTGGTGGGTGCCGGAATACGTGATCAAGGGTGACCCGGAACGCGGCATCAAACCGTTGGCCCCGGAGCTGAAGTCCGTTGCTGACCTGGCCCGCTACAAGGACGTGTTCCGCGACCCTGAAGACCCGAGCCGCGGGCGCTTTCTCAATAGCCCTACTGGCTGGACTTCGGAGATCGTCAACAGCCAGAAACTCAAGGCCTATGACCTGACTGCCGACTACGTCAACTTCCGTACCGGCTCCGGTGCGGCGCTGGATGCCGAGGTGGCGTCGTCGATCCGCCGTGGCAAACCGGTGCTGTTCTACTACTGGTCGCCGACACCGTTGTTGGGCCGTTTCAAACTGGTGAAACTTGAAGAGCCGCCGTTCGATGCCGAAGCCTGGAAGACCCTGGCCGATGCCAACAACCCGCATCCGAAGGGCACCCGTTCAATGCCGGCCAGCTTGGCGATTGGCGTGTCCGCGCCGTTCAAGACGCAGTACCCGGACCTGGTGGCGTTCTTTGAAAAGGTCGACTTGCCGATTGGTCTGCTGAACCAGACCCTGGCGCAGATGAGCGAAAAACGTCAGCAACCGCGTCAGGTGGCCGAAGCGTTTTTGCGTGATCAGCCGCAGGTATGGAAGGCTTGGGTGCCGGGGGAGGTGGCGACCAAGGTGAGTGGGAGTTTGTAGGTTCTTTCTGATGTTTTTGTGGTGTTTGAGCGATAGCCTTCGCGAGCAAGCCCGCTCCCACATTGGATTTTTGGTGTTCACAAAGTCTGTGTTCACTGGAGATCCCCTGTGGGAGCGGGCTTGCTCGCGAATGGCCTTCAGCCCTACGCCAATTCCGCCGCCAACGCCGCTTTCACCGTCGGACGCGCATCAATCCTTGCCTGAAACCGCGCCAATGCTGGCCATTCGTTTAGATCGATGCCAAAAAAACCGGTCCAGCGCAACACCGTAAACAGATACGCATCGACAACACTGAACCCACCCGCCATCAAATAATCCTGTCGCTCCAGCGTCTGGCTCAACACCCCAAAACGCTTGAACAGTTTCGCCTTGATCAGCACTTTCACCTCATCGGGAAACTGCGCATTGAACAATGCACCGAGCCCGCCATGAATCTCGGTCGAGACGAAGTTCAGCCATTCCTGCAATCGCACTCGCTCGAAACTCCCGTTCGCCGGCGCCAGATTCGCTTCGGGCCGCAGGTCCGCCAGGTATTGCAGGATCGCCGGGCCTTCGGTCAACACCTCGCCGTTGTCCAGTTGCAGCGCCGCGACGTAGCCCTTGGGGTTGATGGCGAGGAAGTCTTCACCGGCGACGGTTTGCTTGGTGCTGTTATCGACACGAATCAATGCGAAGGGCAGACCCAGTTCGCGCAACACAATGTGCGGCGCCATCGAACAGGCTTGGGGTGCGTAATACAACTTCATGGGCAGGGCTCTGGTTGGGGGTTTAGGCCAGTGTCATAGTGCGCGCCGGGCTTCGTAAAATTAATCTTTCAGAACACTGCCATAAGGACAGCTACTGCCATGATGAATCTGATGCATTGGCGAATGGTGGTGGCGGTGGCCGATACCGGCAACATCACCCGGGCGGCCGAGCGGGTCGGCATGACGCAGTCCGGCGCCAGTCAGGCGTTGGCGCTGATCGAGGAGACCCTGGGCGTTCAACTGTTCAGCCGGGAAAACCGCCAGACCCTGCCGACCGCCATCGGCCTGCCGGTGATCGAGCAGGCACGCACCATGCTCGGTGCCCTGGAGAACATTCGCAGCACCGTCGATGCCGCCAGGGACGTCCAGCGCGGGAGCATTCGGCTGGCCAGTTTTCCGATGGTGCTGGCAACGTTTCTACCGCCGCTGCTACGCCAGTTCAATCGTCTCTACCCCGGCATTCAAGTAGTGGCCCTGGAAGTCAGCGACGATGAAGTCGAAACCTTGCTCGAAGCCGGTTTGGTGGATGTCGGCGTGGTGTTGAACCCGGCGTCCGGGCGCAGCGTCGGGCGCTTGGGGCGCGATGCCTGGGTGGCGGTGCTGCCCGCCGGCCACCCTCTGGCGCGTGGCTGCATTGAAGACGGTATCAGTCTCGCTCAATTGGTGGCGCAACCCTTTGTACTGGCCACCGGCGGTTGTTCGACCAATGCCCGCAGCCTGGCGGCCGACGCCGGGTTGCAATTGCTGGACGTGCGGGCCGAGGTCCGCGAGTGGAGCAGCGCGTTCACCCTGGTGCGAGAAAACATCGGGGTGACGCTGGTGCCAGAAATGACACTGCCAGCCAATCGCCAGGGCCTGCGGGTTGTTCCGTTAACCCCGCGGATCGATCGCGAGTTTGCCCTGGTGGTGGCGGCACACAAGGCACCGTCGGCCGCAGTACAAGCGTTGCTGGGCATGCTCGCCGATCAATGATCGGCAATGAATGGATGCTGAACCGATTTTGTGCTGAATACTGGCCGACTAATGGCATTGCATCCGACATTTCACTGGCTATGCTCAGTCGTAACTAACTATTTCAGTCGCAAAAATGAATGGTTCGTGACTGCAAAAGTGAGCCCGTGACATAAGCCGCAGAGTGCGCAACTCAAGGCACCGACACTGAACAACATGGAGCCATCCGGTAAATGGAGTTACTTAGCAAAACGTTAGGTTGGCCCGACCGGGCTATCAAGAGAAGGATGCCTTGATAAGAGCGTCGCAGCAGGGACTCTCCGATTAAACATCATTTATCACCTGACAAATCCTTCCTGTGGAGGGATGCGTGCGCCTGTTCCGTGGAACGTAGTGGTGGATCTTGAAAGACCAAGAACTTTCATCAATCAAAAAAACGCGCTTAAGGTGATAGAGCCATGTTCAACCTACATCACAAGGCTGACTTGCTGGAGATCGAACGCTTCAACTGTGCATTGACCGAGACCAACGCCAAGTTGGCGGCGGTCAGTCGTTCGATGGCGATGATCGAGTTCAGCCCCGAAGGCATCGTGCTCGACGCCAACGAAAACTTTTGCGCCGCCATGGGCTACAGCGTCGAAGAAGTTCGCGGTAAACACCACCGCATTTTCTGTGAAGAAGCGTTCTATCGCAGTGAAGCCTACGCCAAGTTGTGGCGCGACCTCGCTCGTGGCGAACCGGTCAGTGGCACCTTCCTGCGATTGAACAAGGCGGGCAAAGAGATCTGGCTTGAAGCCAGTTACATGCCGGTATTCGGACCCGATCGCCAGATTAAAAGTGTGATGAAAGTGGCCTCGGACATCTCTGGCCGAATCTATAAAGAGCACGAAGAGGAGAGCATGCTGGCGGCCATCGGGCGGTCCATGGCGGTAATCGAATTCACCCCGGACGGTCGCGTTATTACCGCCAATGAAAACTTCCTCAAAACCATGCATTACTCGCTCCACGAAGTAGTGGGTCAACACCACAGCCTGTTCTGCCACCGTGCCGAAGCCGAGTCCGCGCAGTACAAAGCGTTCTGGGCGTCACTCAATCGCGGCGAATATCACTCGCACCGTTTCGAGCGCAAAGACAAGTACGGTCATACGGTATTCCTGGAAGCGTCCTACAACCCACTGTTCGATACCAAGGGCCGGTTGTACAAAGTGGTCAAGTTCGCCAGCGATATCACTCAACAGGTCACGACCCTGCAAACCGCCGCGGAATCGGCCCACAGCACCTCGGTACAAAACGACGCCTGTGCGCAGAAAGGTTCCCTGGTGGTTCAGCAAACGGTGCAGATCATTCAGGACATTTCCCGCGACCTCAACGAAGCGGCCCTGAGCATCGATGCGGTGAGCAAGCAGTCCGACATCATCGGCACCATCGTCCAGACCATTCGCGGCATCGCCGACCAGACCAACCTGCTGGCGCTCAACGCCGCGATCGAAGCGGCCCGGGCCGGGGAGCATGGGCGCGGGTTCGCGGTGGTGGCGGATGAAGTCCGCAGCCTCGCGGCCCGAACCAGTCAGGCAACGCTGGAGATTGTCGAGGTGGTGCGCAAAAACCATGATTTGTCGCTGAGCGCGGTGTCGAGCATGCAATCGAGTTTGAGCCGAACCGGGCTAGGCGTGGAACTGGCGAACGAGGCGGGGGAGGTGATTCTGGAGATTCAGCAAGGGTCGCGGCATGTGGTGGATGCGATCAGTCAGTTCAACTCAACCCTGCAACTGAACTGATCCCAGGAACACCGCAAATCAAATGTGGGAGCGGGCTTGCTCGCGAAGGCGTAATTACATTCAACATCTACGTTGACTGTCATACCGCTTTCGCGAGCAAGCCCGCTCCCACAGGTTTTGTACTTTGGCTTACAGCGAAGCAAGAAACTTGTCAGTCGCCTGAGTCGTGTCACTCGAGGTACTGCTATTTGCTTTCTCTGTCTGCGCCACTTTCATTTTATCTTCGAGGCGCTGGGCGATCTCTTTGCCGATGGCCAGTTGTTGCGCCGGTGGCATGGCACTCAATTGGTCTTCGGTAATGCCCATCCCTTGCAGGATACTGTCGCGCATCCGCTGTTCCGGGGATTTGCTCATGTAGTCCTTGAAGTCGGTCATCGCAGTGCTGTCGGTGGACTTGGTGGTGGAGTCATCCGGGACAGCGGTTTGCAGGCCTACGCGGGTTTTGGCGAACGCTTCATCAACGTTGTCGCTGATGGTGCTCGCGGCGCTGACTTGTTGGGTGGCAGATGTCAGTCCGGAGGCCTGGACGTTGGTGCTGTCCTGCTTGATCTGCGCGACGGTGTTCTGCGCGTTCTGGATCAAACCACTGTACAGCGCGCTGGCGGCGGCCGTGGTCGGGTCCATGTCCGTGCGTTGCGTCGGTTGAATGATGGAAGCTTTCTGGGCGTTGACCAACATGATGGGTAAGCCTGTAGGTAATTGCTGTCGGGTGTGTCGGAGCAATTAGCGTGCCGTCGCTGAATCGCCCTGTATTTGGGGCGTTTGAGCGACGGCAGCGGTCAAACTTTGCCGCTGGGCGGCAACCGCGCAGGCGTCAGCGGTGAGCAATGTTCTCCAGTGCCAGGTTCCGGGTGCGCGGCCCGAAGTAGCCGATGGTGATCATCACGATCAGCATGCTGCTGACAATAAACGCCAGCACCCCCGGCGTGCCGAAGTGTTCGAGAAAGATCCCGATCAGCAAACTGCTGAACACCGTCGACAAACGGCTGAACGAATAGCAGAAGCCCACGGCCCGGGCACGGATGTTGGTGGGGAACAGTTCGCTTTGGTAGGAGTGATAGGCGAAGCTCAGCCAGGCGTTGCAGAAGGTGATCATCACCCCACAGACGATCAGTCCGACAGCGCTGGTCTGCAGCGCGAACAGCGTGCCGAAGGTCATGGCGCCCAAGGCCGAACCGACGATCTGCCATTTGTTCTCGAAGCGGTTGGCAAACTTCACGAACAGCAGCGGCCCGAGCGGGTAGGCCAGCGTGATGATGAAGGCGTACATCAGGCTGTGGGTCACGCTCACGCCTTGGCCCGAAAGCAGCGCCGGCAACCAGTTGCCGAAACCGAAGAAGCCGATGGCCTGGAACACGTGGAAGACAATCAGCATCAACGCCCGACGACGATAGGGTGGCTGCCAGATATCGGCAAAACGGCCCGGGCCCTGAACGTCGACCGCCGCGAGTTCCGGCTCGTCCAGTGGCTTGCCCTGATCCTTCACACAACGCGCTTCGACGCCATCCAGAATCCGGCTGGCCTCATCAAAACGGCCATGCTGGGCCAACCACCGCGGCGACTCCGGCAAGCGCGAACGCAACCACCAGATGAACAAGGCAAACACCGCACTGGCCAACACCACCCAGCGCCAGCCGGAGACCCCGAACGGCGCCTGCGGCACCAGCCACCAGGACATCAGTGCCACCGCCGGCACCGACAGAAACTGCACGAAAAACGCGAAGGCAAACGCCGAACTGCGCATGCGTTTGGGCACTAATTCCGAGAGGTAGGCGTCGATGGTCACCAACTCAATGCCCAGACCAATGCCCACCAGAAAGCGCATGCAGATGATGCCCAATGCCGAACTCTGCACGCCCATGGCCACGGTCGCGATGGTGTACCAGATCAGCGCAAACGTGAAGATCGCACGCCGCCCGAAGCGGTCAGCCAAAGGGCTCAGCAAGCTCGCGCCAAGGAACAGTCCAAGAAATGTCGCCGAGGCAAACGCTGCCTGATCGGAGAAACCGAACACACCCTGACTGCCGGTGGCGAAGATCCCGTCGCGGATCAGGCCGGGGCTGATGTATGCGGTCTGGAACAGGTCATACAGCTCGAAAAAACCACCAATCGACAGTAATGCCACCAGTCTCCATATCGTGGAGACGGCGGGGAGGCGGTCGATGCGGGCGGAAATCTGTGCGGCACGAACAGGGTCGATGCCGTCTGACTGAGCAGCGGCGGGGGAGTGAGCAGGCATGGGCTGATCCGATTTTTGTTGAAGAGGAAGCTTAGCCTGCTATCGGAAATGAATGGTTGTGAATCTTGGCGGCGTTATCCCGAAACTCGCTTATTTATTGCAATAACGGCTTACGTTTTAAGGGGTTATGGCGCGATCGGGATATCAAACTCGCGAAACGCATCATCCACTGGCAGATAACCGAGCACCCGCGTGGTTTCACTGAGATCGAGACGTTTGAACCGGTTGTTGGAAATCCCATGGGCGATCAGGTGCTGCACGCCTTCGACTTCCACGGAACGCTGCAGCAACTGCACCGCATCCCGAGGACTGAGCCAGGCGCTCAAGTCTCGGGCGTTGGTCAGCTCATGACGATCCGGGAATTCGAATGCGCCGATGCGAATGGCGATGGTCGAGAGCCCGCGTTTTGTGGCGTAAAACGCGCACAACGCTTCGCCATAACATTTGCTGACGCCATACAGATTGGCCGGCATGACCTGCATGCCAGGGGTGATCTGCCGGTCCACCGGGTAGCCTTCGATGGTTTGCGCGCTGCTGGCGAACACCAGTCGCTTGCAACCCGCCGCCACTGCCGCTTCGAACAGGTAGGTGGTGGCCAGAATGTTGTTGGGCAACAGTTCATCGAAGGTCGCGGTGGCGTGGGGGATTCCGGCCAGGTGGACGATGACGTCGATGCCTTTCAGCGCTTCACTTATGGCGGTGGGATCGGTCAGATCCACCCGTGCAAAGCGGTGGGGAGCCTCGATTGGGAAGTCGGGTTTGATGCGATCAGTCAGCACGAAGGTGTAGCGATCCTTCGAGGCTTCGAAAAAGGTTTTGCCGATTCTGCCGCAGGCACCGGTCAGCAGTACGTTGAGTCCGTTCATGAATCTCTCTTTTTGGAAAAGGGGCGGTGGTAATGCCGATCAGTTAAGCCTGACACCGAACCAGTGGCGAGGGAGCTTGCTCCCGCTGGGCTGCGAAGCGGCCCCTCTCTTTATCCAAAAGAAGGGGACTGCTGCGCAGTCCAACGGGAGCAAGCTCCCTCGCCACAGGGTATTCATTGTCAGCTTTATCTTTTTGGGCGATGACAGTCGTTATGGCAAGCCGTTGCAGCCGTGCTTCATGAAGCCCGGACGCTGCGCCAACCGTTGGAAATACTCGTCGACAGCGGGGTAGTCGGGCCGCTCCATCGGCGTCATCAACCAGCGGTTGACCGACAAACCGATAACGATGTCGGCCAGTGTGAAGCGTGGTCCGGCGACGTAGGCTTTGGTGGTCGCGAGTTGATGTTCGAGGATGCCCATCTTGTGGTTCCAGTCATTGACGCCGACGACAATCTGGTGCTGGTCCTGGCATTCCGGGTCCTTGCGCACCAACGCGGTAAACGCATAGCCCCAGGACCGATTGAGCTCGGTGGCCTGCCAATCCATCCACTGTTCTACCCGCGCGCGCGCGGCCGGTTCGCTGGGCAGCAAATCGTGGTTGTGATGCTTGCCGGCCAGGTAACGGCAAATGGTATTGGACTCCCACAACACCCCGGCCTCATCGATGATCACCGGCACTTGGGCGTTGGGGTTGAGACGGGTGAACTCGGGGCTGTGGGTCGAGGCAAAACCGCTGCCCCAATCCTCACGTTCGTAGGAAACGCCCAGCTCATCACAGGTCCACAGGACTTTTCTGACGTTGATGGACGACGCTTTACCGAGAATCTTCAGTGCATGTTCCATGGAGCTACTCCTTTAGCGAATCGACGCCTCGGGAATCTAACATTAAGCGGGGTCCGGCAGCGCCGACGCCGGCAAGCCAAACGTGCGATCGAACAACCAATTGAACGCGAAGGTGTAGCACGGGATGAAGATGATCAGCGCCAGGTCGAGGAGAAACGCCTGGACCAGGCTGATGTTCATCCACCAGGCGAT
Source organism: Pseudomonas sp. 10S4 (assembly GCF_034344865.1). Lineage (NCBI taxonomy): Bacteria > Pseudomonadati > Pseudomonadota > Gammaproteobacteria > Pseudomonadales > Pseudomonadaceae > Pseudomonas > Pseudomonas sp. 10S4. The sequence goes on along the minus strand of NZ_CP133774.1, from coordinate 136,911 downwards.
CAACGGGATGAGGAACACAATCAAGGTTAGTTGAAAACCCACGGCATGGGCGATGCGCCGTTTAACGGTGCGGGTGCGCGAGGGCTGGCGGCTTTCCCAGCGTTCGAACAGCGCGGTGTAAATGAAATTCCAGGTCACGGCGAGGGTGGTGATGATCACCGCCAGCGGGCCAGTGCTGCCGGTCGAAGTGCCGGACAACAGCGCTAGACCGAGGGCCGAGAAGGTCATGCCGATGACTTCATACAGCGACACGTAGACCAGTTTGCGTTTAACGCCTTGCATAGGGTTTTGCCTCTTTCTTGCGAACAAATGCCAGCAGCGCTGGCGAAGGCGACAAAAGATAGCTTCAATATGGCTGATAGAAAAAGTCAGTAGCTTTCAGTTTTATTGATAGGACGTCGGATGAACTTCAACAGCGACAGCATCGAATTGTTTCTCGCGGTGATCGAGCGCGGCTCGTTTTCCGCCGCTGCCCGGGCGTTAGGCAAAGTACCGTCGGCGGTGAGCATGGGCATCGGCAACCTCGAAGCCGAGCTCGGTTATCCGCTGTTTGACCGCAGTCATCGCGAACCGGTGCCGACCGCCATGGCCAGTGCCTTGGTGCCTCATGCCCGGCTGATTTTTGATCAGCTCAAGCAGTTGCAGGTGCATGCGGTCGAGTTGTCGTTGGGGCTGGAAAGCAAGTTATCGATCGGGGTGGTGGCGGACATCGACAAGCGCGGTTTGATGGCGGCGATCAAGGTCATTGCCGAGCGTCATCCGCTGCTGGAAATCGAAGTGCTCAGTGCGCCCCAGGATGATGTGCTGGCGATGCTTCACAGTGGACGGGTCAGCGTGTGCCCGGCATTCGCCGGGTTGAGCATGAACGTGCTGGAGCGGTTTCAGTTCGTCGGCACCGAGCGGATGATCGCCACGCTGGCGGCGGACAATCCGCTGTTCCAGGGGCAGGGTTTGTTTCTGGAAGACCTAGTGCATGTACGGCAGATCATCGTCGCCAGCCGAGACTTGCCGATCAGCGAAACCCGGCCCTTGGTGGCTGAGTCTTACTGGCGCACCGACACCTTGGCGGCGGCACTGGAAATGGTCGAAGCCGGGTTGGGCTGGGGCAACTTTCCGTTGTCGGTTGTGCAGCCGTTGCTGGACGCTGGAAGGCTCAAGCGCCTGAGGTTCAGGAACATCGAAAACGGCTTGGTGTTGCCGGTGCATGCGGTGTGGCTCAAGAGCCAGCCGTTGCAGAAGGGCGCGTTGGCGTTTGTTGAGTTGATGGGGCGGACTTAGCCCGTTCAGTGTTGAGCAGTTCGTCCCAGATTGGAGACGAACAGGCGCTGGGAAGGTTGGGGTCGAGTACGGGTTGCCTGAGAATCCAGCCCTGGAGTTTTAGGTTGACGTACACCGGGGTGGATTCGATGCACGTTCCCTTGGGGGCGACCGAAACCTGATCAACGGAAACAAACAACGGCCCGGGCAGATCGAACAACGTCTCGGATCGACTGACCTGGCCCGTTTGTTTACTGGCGTAACATACCTGTCGGCCTCCGCCCAGATCGGTGGTCATGACGCCGGCCTCTTCGAGACTGGCATGCCAGACATTCATGACAACGGCCGGTCCCTGACCTTGCGGATGAACGGCGAGGCAGCTTTTGATCGCCGGCATGAAGCCTGGTTCGTTCAAAAGGTGCGTCCAGTTGTCTGGCTCTGCGGCGTGGAGTGGCTGGCTGATGCAGAGCAGCAGGAGTGGGTTAAAAAGGGATGTTTTGCGCATGGAGGTGTCCGGGGGGAAGTGCCGGGGGCCGTTGTTGAGTCAGGTCACGAGTGCCGAGGATTCTGCACGCGTGCCGATAGAGTGTCCGATAAAAGGTGTTTCAGAATGCGGATGATCAGTCGCCGGTCTCAGCTTCTCTCGCCACAGACAAGCATGTAGGAATGCTCCGTAGGAAAGAGGTTTCAGCAGGTTGCCGAAGGCTACAGGTTCTTGCTCCATTGCCTACAACTACGCCAGAATCCGCCGGCTTGTGTGCCTGGCATCCGGACACTATCGTTCCCGTGTCGCTGCAATTCAGCGATCGGGTCTAGCAGCCTGGGTACTTTAGACGCATAGCGTTCACCGTTCGTGATCCGTTCACGTTATGGCGGCTGTGCGTGGGAAGACCTTCGGGTCTACCGGTCTCTAGAGTCCCGGTCTGCTAGCCCGCGCACAGCTGTCACCTTATTTTCGTCTAGCAGCGAATCGTGGCAGCTCCATGACTCTAGGAGCGTGATCATGTTCAAGCCAACCCCCAATCCCCCGCGTAAACCCAGTCCAATCTTCGCCATCAATCCCAATATCGACAACGAGACCCTGCTGGCCCACGCCTGCGAATCACTGGCCTCGGCGTGTGTCATTGCCCATGACTTCGCTGCGTTTCTGGAAGGTACGCAGCGCAACACGGCGCAGGGGATTGCCCAGATCATTCTGCAGGCTGAACTGGCGGTGAACCGGGTGCTGGATAACCTCGATTCGCAAGACTAACCGCTGAATCCAGGGCTGAGAGTTAACCTGTGGCGAGGGGCTTGCCCCCGTTCGGCTGCGAAGCAGTCGTAGACCGGTGCATGCGGACTACCTGAAAAAATGCGGTCGTAGGTTCTGGGGCTGCTTCGCAACCCAACGGGGCAAGCCCCCTCGCCACAATGGACTGCGGTTGGCCTTAGGTGCTTTCCCGCACCTTCAACTCAAACCCCATGTCCTGCACCGGTTTGGCCACTGCATTGCCGGCCATCAGCGTCAGCATCTGTTCCGCCGCGCGCCGGCCGATGGCTTCGCGTGGGGTGCTGATGCTGCTCAGGCGCGGCACCATGTGCGCCGAGGCCGGCAGGTCGTTGAAGCCGAGGATCGCCACTTGCTCGGGGATCTTGATCCCGCAACGCATGGCTTCGAGCAGTGCACCCTGGGCCAGGTCGTCGTTGCCAAAGAAGATCGCATCGACGTCCGGATGGCTGGCCAGCAGTTGCAGGAACAGTTCGCCGCCCAAACCGACGGAGGACGCGCGCGGGGTCAGCACTTCGAGGTCCGGGTCATACAAGCCGGCCTTTTGCAGGGATTTGCGGAAACCTTCGCCGCGCAACAAGGTGCGTTGGTCGAGCTGCGCGCCGATGTAGGCCAGGCGTTTGCGACCGCGGGACAGCAGATGCTCGGCTGCCGTTTCGCCAGCGGCCAGTTGCGAGAAACCGACGCAATTAAGGCCCGCGCCGCTGTCCAGTTCCATCATATACACGCAGGGAATATTGCTCGCCTCGATCATCCGTCGCGAGCTTTCGGTGCGGTCGAAACCGGTCAGCAGCAAGCCGCGTGGCTGATAGGCCATGTAGTTACGCAGCAGGTTTTCTTCTTCATCGCGCGAGTAATGGAAGTTGCCGATCAGCACTTCAAAGCCCTTGGGCCGAAGAACCTGATGAATGGCTTCCAGGGTGTCGATGAACAACAGGTTGGACAGCGACGGCACCAACACCACCACCGAATGGCTCTGGGCCGAGGCGAGGGCGCGGGCGGCGGGGTTGACCACGTAGTTCAGCTCAAGCGCCGCTTTCTGGACTTTTTCCACCAGTTCGGTGGCCACGGTGCTGACACCGCGCAAGGCCCGGGAAGCGGTAATCGGACTGACGCCGGCCAGGCGCGCGACTTCATTGAGGGTAGGGCGGCCGGTGGTGCGTGTATTTTTGTCGTTTTTAGGGGAGGTCATCGGGCGGCTTGCCAAACAAAATTCAAGGCACTAAGGTAGCGCTGTCCCGAAGCAGCTGCAAATGCGTAAGCGAGTTTTGCCTGATCCTCGCTTTTTGGCGTTGGGAACGAACATGCTGCAACCCACAAAAATGACAAGAAGGCGTCGGCAACTTCTACTTTTGGTCTAGTGTCATAACTGGCAAAGGTAGCGCTGTCTGCGCGCTGAGGTGTTTCATGAATCATCCCATCACCGCCCTGGTCATCATGGGCGTTGCCGGTTGCGGCAAGACTTGCGTCAGCGAGGCCTTGTGCCAACTCAGCGGCGCGACTGCCATTGAAGGCGATACTTTCCACCCTGCCGCCAATATCGAAAAGATGAGCGCGGGTATTCCCCTGAATGACGAAGACCGTGCCGGCTGGCTCGACAGCCTGTGCGATGAACTGCGCCGCGTCGATGCCAAGGGCGAACGCCCGGTGCTGACCTGTTCGGCCCTCAAACACAGTTACCGCGAAGTACTGCGCAGTGCCTTGCCGGGCCTGGGCTTTGTGTTCCTTGAGCTGACCCCTGAAGTCGCCGCCGAGCGGGTGTCCCATCGACCGGGCCACTTCATGCCGTCGACCCTGATCGACAGCCAGTTCGCCACCCTTGAGTCGCCAGTCGGCGAACCCTTGACCCTGGCCCTCGACGCCTCGAATCACAGCGTCGACGAATTGGCTCAACAAGCTCAAGCCTGGTGGCTCAAACACGGTTTGAAACTCGCCGGTTAAGTCTTGCTCCAAGAGATAGCGCTGTCCTGATAGCTTTTGAATAATTGCTTTCATAACAACAACAAACAGGAGACACCCCCCATGTTTGGCATGTCCCATGAAACCTTTCTACTGCTAGATGCAGTGGTCACTGTGATCGGGCTTATCTTCCTGATCACCAAGTTCAAGCTGCACCCGTTCATTGCCCTGATCATTGCCGCCGGTTTCCTCGGCCTGACTTCCGGCATGCCGGTAGGCACCATTCTCAAGGCGTTCCAGGACGGCTTCGAGTGGTGTGCTTGGTTTTGTCGGGATCATCCTGGCGCTGGGCACCATGCTCGGCAAAATGATGGCCGAATCAGGCGGGGCGGATCAGATTGCCCAGACGCTGATTCGCGCGTTCGGTAAAGAACGCGTGCAGTGGGCCATGATGTTCGCGGCGTTCCTGGTCGGTATTCCGCTGTTCTTCGAAATCGGCTTCGTGTTGCTGATTCCATTGGTGTTCATCGTTGCCCGGCGTACCGGCGTGTCGATCATCAAGATCGGTATCCCGCTGTTGGCCGGTCTGTCGGCGGTGCACGGCCTGGTGCCTCCGCACCCCGGTCCGCTGCTGGCCATCGGCGTGTTCGGTGCCGACATCGGTAAAACCATTCTGTACGGCCTGATCGTTGCGTTGCCGACGGCCATCATTGCCGGCCCGATCTACGGCACGTTCATCGCCAAGTACATTCCCGGCCATGCTAACCAGGAACTGGTGGATCAACTGGCGCGCGAGCCACAAGCCACGACCCTGCCGAGCTTCGCCATCACCCTGATCACCGTGCTGCTGCCGGTGTTCCTGATGCTGCTCAAGACTTTTGCCGACGTGGCACTGCCGGACGGGCATTTCTTCCGCAACTGGATGGACCTGATCGGTCACCCGATTTCGGCACTGTTGCTGGCGTTACTGTTGTCGCTGTACACCTTCGGCCATCGTCAGGGCATCGGCTCCAAACAGATTCTCAAACTGCTGGATTCGAGTCTTGCGCCGACTGCGGCGATCATTCTGATCATCGGTGCCGGTGGTGGTTTCAAGCAGATGCTGGTCACCAGCGGTGTGGGTGACGTGATCGGCCACATGGCAGTGAACGCGCAGATCTCGCCGATCCTTCTGGCCTGGCTGGTAGCGGCGGTGATTCGCGTAGCAACGGGTTCGGCGACCGTGGCGACCATTACTGGCGCGGGCATCGTGGTGCCGGTGGTGGGGATGATTCCAGGTGTGAACCGTGAGCTGCTGGTGTTGGCCACCGGTGCCGGTTCGTTGGTGCTGTCTCACGTCAACGACGCGGGTTTCTGGCTGGTGAAGCAGTACTTCAACATGACCGTAGCGGAAACCTTCAAGACCTGGACTGCGATGGAAACCATCCTGTCTGTGGTCGCGCTGGGCTTCATTATGTTGTTGTCGCTGGTGGTCTAAGTACACCGCAAAACCAAATGTGGGAGCGGGCTTGCTCGCGAAAGCGGTCTGACAGTCAACATCATCGTTGAATGTCAGGCCCTCTTCGCGAGCAAGCCCGCTCCCACATTGGTGTGTGTCAGGCGTTGGTTTTTGCTACCAACCCATCCGCCCGGAACATCCCGCGAATCCCGCGCACGGCCTGACGAATCCGGTCCTGGTTTTCGATCAGTGCGAAGCGCACATGATCATCCCCGTATTCGCCGAATCCTACCCCCGGCGAGACGCAAACCTTCGCCTCGGCGAGCATTTTCTTGGCGAATTCCAGCGAGCCCAAATGTGCATAGGCCTCGGGAATTTTGGCCCAGACGTACATCGATGCTTTCGGATTTTCGACCATCCAGCCCAGTTCATGCAGGCCTTTGACCAGCACGTTGCGACGCTGGCGGTACTGCTCGGCGATGTCTTTGACGCACTGCTGATCGCCTTCGAGCGCGGCAATCGCTGCAACTTGTAGCGGAGTGAAGGTGCCGTAGTCGTGGTAACTCTTGATCCGCGCCAAGGCGTTGACCAGTTCAGCGTTACCGACCATGAAACCAATCCGCCAGCCCGCCATGTTGTAGCTCTTGGACAGGGTGAAAAACTCCACTGCGATGTCCTTGGCGCCTGGCACTTGCATGATCGACGGGGCTTTCCAGCCGTCGTAGACGATGTCGGCGTAGGCGAGGTCGTGCACCACCAAAACGTCGTACTGTTTGGCGAGGGCGATCACTCGTTCGAAGAAATCCAGCTCTACGCATTGAGCGGTAGGGTTCGACGGGAAGCCAAGGATCATCATCTTCGGTTTCGGGATCGAGCCGCGAATCGCGCTTTCCAGTTCGGCGAAGAAGTCCACGCCCGGTATCAACGGCACCGAACGCACCTGGGCGCCGGCAATCACCGCGCCGTAGATGTGAATCGGGTAGCTCGGGTTTGGCACCAGCACGGTGTCGCCCTGGTCGAGGGTGGCCAGCATCAAGTGTGCCAGGCCTTCCTTGGAGCCGATGGTGACAATGGCTTCGGTTTCCGGGTCGATGTCGACCTCGTAGCGATCCTTGTACCAATTGGAAATCGCCCGGCGCAGACGTGGAATGCCTTTGGACGTTGAATAACCGTGGGTGTCTTCGCGCTGGGCGACGGTCACCAGTTTTTCGACGATGTGCGGCGGGGTCGGGCCATCAGGGTTGCCCATGCTGAAGTCGATGATGTCTTCGCCACGACGACGGGCGGCCATCTTCAGCTCGGCAGTGATGTTGAATACGTAAGGGGGAGTCGATCTATGCGCGCAAAGCGGCGCGGCGAACCTGGGTTAGCCATTGTTGCCTCGGATAACGTGAGCGCCCGGAACCGTCCGAGCGACGCTGGCCACTGCGGTGGCCTGTGGCGGAATGTAAGGGCTGATGTGGCACACTGTCCAGCGACTATGTGAACAATTTTTTCCGAAGGAAACGGGTTGATGGAATTTAGCAGCGGCTTCTTGCTGAGCCTTTCGCTGTGCCTGGATATCGGCGTGGCCAACATTGCAATGATCACTTTGGCGATGCAGCGCGGCTATTTTCAAGGCTTTGCGCTGGGGTTGGGGACGTGTGTCGGCGACCTGATCTACGCCGTGCTGGCTCTGGCCGGTATGACCGTTTTGCTGCAATACGAAACCGTGCGCTGGGTACTGTGGATCGGTGGTTCGGCGCTGCTGGTGTACTTCGCGGCGAAGATGATTTATTCGGCGATTCACCACGAAGCAGCGTTGGCCCAGACCGCCGAAGTCGGTCAGAACTCGCACCGCAAAGAATTTTTTCGTGGCATTTTCCTGGCGATGTCGTCGCCTAGCGCGATTCTCTGGTTCGCCGCGGTGGGCGGCACGCTGATCGCGCGTTCCGGCGGTGGTGGTGCACTCAGTTCTGCGTTGTTCCTTGGTGGGTTTCTCTGTGCCGGTCTGCTCTGGAGTGCCGGTTTGTGCTTCGCTGCGAGCCATGGCGGCAAATTGCTGGGTGACAAGTTACTGCGCTATTCCTATATGGCATCAGCAGCGATCTTCTGCTATTTCGCGGTTTACGTGATTCTATCGGGCTATAACGAGTTCATCGAAAAGGCTGCCGTCGGGCAGCTTCCCGGCCTCTGATTGGGCGAATCGGGTTTGGCTTCTATACTTCCAGCCGAACCCACTTTTTTGTACCAGGAGTCGAGTCATGGATGAGCAAACACGCGTCAAACCGGCCGAGCCACGATTCGAGAGCGGGCATTTCCTGCTCATTGCCGGGTTTGGCGGGCGATTTACCCAGGAAACCTCGAAGAAAATCCCCGATCTCTGGGACAAATTCATTCCCGAGATTGGCAAAATTCCAGGTCAAAAAGGCGAAGTGACCTACGGCATCTGCTGCAATCCCGACGGCAAGGGCGGTTTCGAGTACATCGCCGGCGTCGAAATCAGCAAGCTCGACGACCTGCCTGAGAAGTATCGCTGGGTCGAGGTTCAGCCACAGCATTACGCAGTCTTCGAACACCAGGGTTCACTGGACACCTTGGCGCAGACCTTTCAGTACATCTGGAAAACCTGGTTGCCGCAGTCTGGTCGCGCGGCGGCGGATGCCCCGGAGTTTGAACGCTACAGCGAGGACTTCAACCCGAAGCTCAATACCGGCGTGCTGGAAATCTGGCTGCCGCTCAAACCCGAATGAATACCGCGAGAGGCGGACCACGCGTCCGCCTCTCGACTTCTCATTTACCTTGCTTCATCCGTCGCGCCCGCAACAGGTCGACAGACAAGGTAATGAAGCCAAAGGTGCTGATGCCCAACAGCATAAGAAGGCCGATCTGAACGCTGCTCATGGTGTGTTTCCCTATTGATGATCAGAGACAGGAAACACAAATAGTCTGAATTATTGAGCAATGACAGCGCCTATACGCAGGCTTTACGGCGCTTGCGGTGATCGATATGAACACCTTATTAATTTATGATCTCCCACCTTTCCATCGCTGAAACCGAGCTGCCATGAACACCGTCATCCGCCACGTCACGCCTGCCGATCTGGAACGCTGCTACGCCATCGAAACCGTCGCCTACGAAGGCGACGAAGCCGCCACTCGGGAAAAAATCGCCACCCGCATCGCCACCTGGCCAGAGGGCTTTATCGTGGCTGAAGTCGATGGCGTTGTAGCCGGTTTCGTCAATTCCGGTGCGGCGTTTGAGGTGGAAATGTCGGACGAAGCGTTCAAGGAACTGATCGGCCACGACCCGGCAGGTCCCCATGTGGTGATCATGTCGGTGGTGGTGCATCCGGATTATCAGGGGCTTGGCTTGGCAAAGCGCTTGATGGGTGAGTTCATCGAGCGGATGCGCGCGATGGGCAAGGCCAGCATCCACCTGATGTGCAAGGAACGGCATGTTCCGCTGTATGCCGGGTTCGGGTTTGCCTACATCAAGCCCTCGGCGTCGGATCATGGCGGGATGGCGTGGCATGAGATGGTGCTTGAGCTCTGATTGATTCGGTGCAGCGTAAATTGCTTTCGCGGGCAAGCCTCGCTCCTACAGGTCCCGCGCGATCCTGTAGGAGCGAGGCTTGCCCGCGAAGGCGATCGGAAGATCTCAATCTCTAATAGAGGCTGTCGCGCACCCGAGCCGACGCCTCCCGATCGTAGTCTTCGGCATCGTTTTTCCCTAAGCGATTCAGAAAACCAAACCCATCCGCCGCTCGTAACCGATCCGGCCCTTGTACGCCTCGCCGCTGTCGACAAAGCCATATCGGGCATACAACGCAATAGCCGCTTCATTGTCGGCATCCACCGACAATTCCAGCCCTTTTATTTCCGGGAACGCCTGGCGCGCGGCTGTGGGCAGGGCTTGCAGGCAGGCCTTGCCGTAACCTTTGCCCTGGGCGCGTTGATCGACCTGCAAGGCGTGCAACGTGGCGCTGTGTTCATTCGCCCAGGCGGGTAAAACCGGTGGGCGCTTGAGCAGCAGGAACGCCACGGGAATCTCTTCGACCAATAAGGCAAAGCCTTTGACGCCGGGGCCGGGTTTGGACAGCAGGGTGTGCAATGCACCATGGATGTCGCCGCTAAACTTGATCTGTTCCGAATGGACTTCAATGGCCTCGACCTGTTGGCGCTGCAACGCATTCAGGCTTTCGTATGGCACAAGTAGGGCTGTCACTGGAGTGTCCTTTTCCCAATAGAAATGAGCTTCGGATTCTAGCGAGTTTGCGTTGTTGGATTATTTTTATTTTGGTTGTCGATTTGGCTTTTCGCCGAACGACTAAGGGTGTCTTCACAACAAAAAACATGGAGAACCGCCATGAATGCGCAAACCCAAATTCGCAACCTGATCGAAACCTACCGCCAGGCTGTCATCGCCAAGGACGTGGAAAAAGTCATGGCCTTGTACGCCGACGACATCGTCTCCTTCGACGCGGTCAAGGCCCTGCAATTCAAGGGTAAAGCGGCGTACCGCGCGCATTGGCAGGAATGCCTGGAAATGTGCCCCGGCCCGCACATCTTCGAATTCCATGAACTCGACATCGAGGCGTCGCAAGAAGTCGCGTTCGCTCATTGGCTGGCCCATTGCGGTGGCACCAATGACAAGGGCGAAACCCAGGCCTGCTGGATGCGCGTCACCGCGTGCTATCGGCAAGAGTCGGGGCTCTGGCAGATCATCCATGAGCACTGGTCGGCGCCGTTCGACATGATGACCGGCACTGCGCTGTTCGGCCTGCAACCCTGATCGCCCGGGCCAATTCGTCGAGCTTATTCGTCGGAAAAGCAGCCACCCCACCCAACAGCAGCCATAGTTGATCAGCCGATCACGGAGAGCCCCATGAAATACCTATGCCTGGTTTACAGCAACGAGCAGGCGCTGCACTCACTGCCCGACAGCCCCGAAGACGCCGAATGCATGGCCTATGCCGAGTCGATCCAGGGCAGCGGCCGGATGCTCGCCGCCGAGGCGCTGGAGTCGGTGCAGACCGCCACTACCGTGCGTATGCGCAACGGCAAACTATCGATCACCGATGGCCCGTTTGCCGAAACCAAGGAGCAGTTGGCCGGCTTCTACCTGATCGATGCCAAAGACCTTAATGAAGCCATCCAGGTCGCCGGCAATATTCCGGCGGCCCGGGTCGGCTGCGTCGAGGTCCGTCCCGTTCGCCAGTTGAATCCCTGAACAATCAAAAATAAACAGGAGATCTGCATGAGCCCACAACCGATTAAAAAACAACCTGCCCCATTTGAGTTGTCGATCAGCCGCCTGATCGACGCGCCACGCCGCAAAATCTTTCGTGCCTGGACCGAGCCGGCCTTGCTCGTCCAATGGTGGGGGCCGCACGGCATGACCACGCCGGAGTGCGAAATGGACCTGTGGGTCGGCGGCCAGTTTCGCACCTTGATGCGCGCCCCGGACGGCAGCGAGTACCCGACAATGGGCGTGTTTCTGGAGATCGTCGCGCCTGAGCGACTGGTGTTCACCGACGCGTTTATCCCCGGCTGGATTCCGTCGGGCAAACCGTTCATGAGTGCCGAAGTGACCCTCGAAGACCAGGGCGGCAAAACCCTCTACACCGCCCGCGCCATGCACTGGAGCGAAGAAGATCGCCAGGCCCATGAGGCCATGGGTTTCCACGACGGCTGGGGGCAGAGCCTCGATCGCCTGGTGACACTGGTGACTGAAGGCATGCCGGACTGATGTCGGCCGAGGCCGTCAAGGCGCGGGTCGAGCAGGTCTACCGCGAAGACTCGCGGCGGATTCTCGCGACGCTGATCCGTTTGCTCGGCGATTTCGACCTCGCCGAAGAGGCCTTGCACGAGGCCTTCTTCGTCGCGGTCGAGCGCTGGCAGCGCGATGGTGTGCCGGACAATCCACGGACCTGGCTGGTGTCCACCGGGCGCTTCAAGGCCATCGACGTGTTGCGTCGGCGCGCTCGTTTCAACGCGTCGCGACCGATGTTGATCGCTCAGTTGGAAGCGCTGGAACAGGCCGACTGGAGTGACGAAGACGTGGAAGACGACCAGCTTGCGGCTGATCTTCACCTGCTGCCATCCGGCGCTCGCGGCCGACGCCCAAGTGCCGCTGACCTTGCGCGAAGTCTGTGACCTGACCACGGAAGAAATCGCCCGGGCCTTCCTCTCGGCGCCGGCCACCATCGCCCAGCGCCCGATCGTCAGCGGGCCAAAGCGAAGATTCGTGACGCGAAAATCCCTTATCAAGTACCGTCACTGGCCGAGTTGCCCGAGCGCCTCGACAGCGTGTTACGAGTGATTTACCTGGTGTTCAACGAAGGTTACTCGGCGTCCATCGGCGCCGAACTGACCCGGGAAGATCTGACCCGCGAAGCGATTCGCCTTGGGCGCTTGTTGATGGAATTGTTGCCCGAGCCCGAGGTAATGGGGTTGCTGGCGCTGATGCTGTTGCATGAATCGCGGCGCCCGGCCCGGACCTCGGACACTGGCGAGCTGATCCTGCTGGATGAGCAGGATCGTTCTTTGTGGGACGCCGGGATGATTGCCGAAGGTTGTGCATTGGTGGAGCGGGCGCTGACTTTGCGGCGCTTCGGGCCGTATTGCCTGCAAGCGGCGATTGCGGCGGTGCATGCCGAAGCACCGACGGCGGGGGAGACCGATTGGCCGCAGATTGTTGGCTTGTATGACTTGTTGCTGCGGGCGGTGCCGTCGCCGGTAATCGAACTGAACCGTGCGGTGGCGCTGGCCATGCGCGATGGACCGTTGGCGGGGTTGACGGTGGTGGAAGGGATACTGGCGCGCGGGGAGTTGCGCGATTACCACTTGGTGCACTCGGCGCGAGCACAGTTTTGTCGGCAGTTGGGACGGGTGGAAGAGGCGCGGGAGGCGTATCAACGGGCGCTTGAACTGACGCAGCAAGAGCCGGAGCGGCGGTTTATCGAGGGGCGGCTCAGGGATCTGGAATGATTCGGGAGGTGCTTTATGATTGCCGGCCTCTTCGCGAGCAAGCCCGGCTCCCACATATGATCGCCTGTGTGCCACAGATTGTATGCACACCGAGGATCCACTGTGGGAGCGGGCTTGCTCGCGAAAGCGTCATCAGGACCGGCGATAAAGGATCAGGCCTGCTGCCGAGTCGCGGTCAACACGATCTCGCGAACACATACGTTCTGCGGCTGCTGATACGCATAAGCAATCGCCGAAGCCACATCCTCGGCACTCAACACTGTACCGCCCATGTCCTGTTTCCAGGCCTGGTAACCGGTCTTGATCGCCTCATCGGTGGTGTGGCTCAACAGCTCGGTTTCCACCGCGCCCGGTGCAATGGTGATGACCCGCACATTGTGCGGCGACAACTCTTCACGCAGGTTTTCCGACAAACCATGCACCGCGAACTTGGTGCCGACATACGCCACGTGATTCGGGAACGTCTTGCGTCCGGCCACCGAGCTGATGTTGATGATCGTCCCGTGTTTGCGCTCGACCATCCCCGCGACCACCGCGTGCACGCCGTTGAGCAAACCCTTCACATTGACGTCGAGCATCTGGTCCCACTGGGCCGGGTCCTGCTTGGTCATTTCACCCAGCAGCATCACCCCGGCGTTGTTGATCAAGGCATCCGCCGGGCCGAATTGCGCTTCAGCTTCGGCGACTGCCGCGAGCAGGGCGGCGCGGTCGGTGATGTCGACGCGGCGGCTCAGGGTGTTCGGCAGTTCCAACGCCTCCAGGCGTTCAACCCGACGGGCCAGCAGCAACAGTGGATGGCCGGCAGCGCTCAACAGCCTTGCAGCGGCTTCGCCAATGCCCGAACTGGCCCCGGTGATGATGATCAATGGCTTGCTCATGGCTAGACTCCTGAAATAAGAAAAACAAATATCTGAACGTGGGGCGCAGTATATTTACCGCCGTTCAGGCTGAAAAATGCCTTATTCCTCTGTCTGCTATCGGAATTTCCTATGGATATCCGTCATCTCAAAGCCTTCCTCACGGTGTTCGAGGAACGCAATATCACCTCGGCGGCCCAGCGGCTGTTCATCAGTCAGCCGACGTTATCCGTGACCATCAAGCAACTCGAAGAAGAAATGGGTGCCGTGCTGTTTGTACGTCAGCCCCGAGGTGTCGAGGTCAGTGACGAGGCGCGGGTGCTGTATCCGCAAGCGCGGCGGATGGTGGCCGAAGCCGAGGCCTTGAGCCGTTTGTTTCGGGGCCGGGAAAACCGTGCGCCGCTAACCTTGGGCATTGAAGGCGATATCGCGGATCGTCAGATCGAAGCCTTCGTGCGCATGGCTCATCAGGCGCTGCCCAACCTGCTGCTGACGCTGGAAGAAGGCTGTCACGGCGACGGTCGGTTGGCGGTGGAAGAGATGTGCTGCGAGGACGAATTGTTCCTGCCATTGTGGGAAGAGTCCTATGTGATGGCGTTGCCGGTCGGGCATCCGATGGCATCGGCGGAATCGGGACAGGCCTGGGCGCCGATCGATGACTGGATCACCTGCCCGCAACATCCGTCCCATCAGCGCTTGATGGCGTTGTACGGGCGTTCGCCGGAAGCGGTGGCGGGGCAAGCAGGGTCATTGAAACAGGCGCTGCACATGGTCGCCGCCGGGGTCGGTGTGGCGATGTTGCCGCAGTCGTTGGTCAGTGGGCACGAACGGGTCGTGACCCGCGCCTTGCACCTGCCGGCACCGACGCGTCGGGTCGGGTTGTGTTACGCGGCGCAGGCGCTGGAGTTGCCGGCGTTGCGGGGGTTGCATGAGTATTTTCAGGTGAATCGGCCGGTAGAGGTTGAGGCTGCATAACAAAACCAAAATCAAAAGATCTCATTCCAGCATCTTGCTCAATAGCCAACTCCCCGCCGGCCCCGGCGGATGCAGCCGTGACCACAGTGCATCGACATACACCGGTTTTGGCCAGCCCCGCACCTCCAGTTCTACCAGCGACCCGGCGCCAAACCGCCCCACCAGCCAACGCGGCAGCGGTGCCCAGCCGAATCCGCCCTGAGCCATTTCCAGCAGCATCAAGTAACTCGGCGCCGACCAGACCCGGCCCTTGGCGCGGCTTTCATACGGGTTGACGATGGTCGCCAGACGCAACTCCCGGTGCTGTCGCAACACGTCTTGATCGATCCCGCTGAGCGTCGCCAACGGGTGCTTTTGGGCAACGAACAACGCGATTTCCGTGCGCTCATCGACAGTCGAACTGACCAGGTCCGGCGGGTAACTGTCCTGCATTTCGGCAAAGGCGACTTGAGCCCGCCCCCGTTGCAGCAAGGCCACCAGGTCGTCGCATTCGGCGATCAGGCATTCAAGCTCCAGGTCCGGATAACGCTGCTCGAACGCACTCAGGGCCGCTTCGAAACGGTCGGACTGATAAGTGTCGGAAATCGCCACGGTCAGCTTTGCCTCGACCCCCTGGGACAATTGGCTGGCGGTCATTTCCAGGCGACTGGTGGCGGCGAGGATTTCTTCGGCCCGTTGCAGCATCACGTGCCCGGCCGGGGTCAGGCTGGGCTTGCGGCTGCTGCGGTCGAACAGAACCAGGTTCAGGTCGATTTCCAGGCTCGCCACGGCGGCGCTGATGGTCGACTGACTGCGCCCGAGTTTGCGTGCCGCCGCGGAAAACGAACCTTGGGTCGCGGCCTGGACAAACGCGAGCAACACTTCGTGAGAGGCCATGAACTATCGCCTTGATCGATGGTTATTGGTTATGAAGTATCGGTGTGCTGACAGATCATGGCAACCACAGTCACTCAGGGAGTCTGGCCATGAACGCCAACAAATCCATTACTGAACGTATTTTCCAGGCCGTCGGTTTCGAAACGCTCGCCGTGATGATCTGCACCCCGCTGCTGGCCTGGGTCATGGACAAACCGATGGTGGAAATGGGTCTCGTCACCATGGCCATCGCCGCGCTTGCCCTGATCTGGAACGTGATCTTCAACGGCATGTTCGACCGGTTGCTCAAGCGTCTGGATATTGTGCGCAACGCCTGGGTCCGGGTGGTGCACGCGTTGTTGTTTGAAGGCGGCCTGATCGTGATGGGCGTGCCGCTGATTGCCTGGTGGCTGAGCGTCAGTCTGTGGCAGGCGTTCCTGCTGGACATCGGTGTGCTGCTGTTCTTCCTGCCATACACCTACGTTTACCACTGGGGGTATGACGTGGTGCGGGAGCGGATGTTGATGAGCCGAGCGCTGCGTTAAGAGGCACAACTAGCTTTTGTGGCGAGGGAGCTTGCTCCCGCTGGAGCGCGAAGCGGTCCCAAAATGGCAAACCGCGGTGCATCGGGAGGAACCGCGTTGGATGGTTTTACGACTGCTTCGCAGCCGAGCGGGAGCAAGCTCCCTCGCCACAGGGTCTGTGTGATGCCTGGGTTATTCGCCACACAACTCACCCACAAACTCCAAAAACGCCCGAACCTTCGCCGCCGGCAAATGCCGCGACGGGTACAGCGCGTACAACGGAAATCGCTCATCCGGCCAATCGGGAAACAACTCCACCAACCGTCCTTCGGCCAACGCCGGAGCAATCCCTAAATCCAGCACCTGGGCGATGGCCTGGCCGCTTTCGCAAACACTGTGCAAGGTGCCGACATCATTGACCAGCAACCGGCAATGCGGCTGCACATGCAGCACCGCGCGGCCCGGGCGATGAAATTCCCAGCCAAACGGCCGGGCGGTTTGCGGGTCACGGAACTGCACGCACACATGCCGCTCGTCCTCCATGTCCAGCGGCGCCAGCGGTCGGCCATGACGCTTCAGGTACGCCGGCGAGGCGAGGGTCAGGACTCGCACTTCCAGTAACTTGCGCGCCACCAGCGACGAGGACGTTGGATGACCGAAACGCACCGCCAGGTCAAAGCCGTCCGCCACCATGTCGCCGAGTTGATCGCGGGTTTGCAGTTCCAGGTACAGCTCGGGATAGCGCGTCATGAACTGCCCCAACTGCGGTCCCAGAATCAGCCGCGAGAAATAGGGGTCCATGTTGACCCGCAGCCGGCCGCGCACCTGAGTGGCGCTGGTCGAGGCCGAGTTGGCGGCTTCTTCCAGACTGGCCAGCAGCGGCGCGATTTCCCCATGGAAGCGCCGACCTTCATCGGTGAGAGTGACGGTGCGGGTGGTGCGATCAAACAGCCGGATACCCAGGCGTTTCTCCAGTCGGGCGATGGCCCGGCTGACCCCGGACGGTGTCAGCTCCAACACCTCGGCGGCGCGGACAAAACTGCCGCCATCGACCACCGCGCTGAACACACCCATGCCGCTGGCGAGACTGGCGTCAAAGCTCATTGGTGATTCCTGGTCATTTGTTCAATGACATTCATGCTATCGGAGAATGTCTGCCTTGCGCTCAATAATCTGCCCAACGCGATAACCGTCGCCCTCGAGCAGGAGAACAGCTGATGTACGCAGTCATGGGCATTACCGGGAAAGTGGGCGGCGCGGTCGCCCGGACGTTGCTGGCCGCCGGGCACACTGTGCGTGCGGTGGTTCGCAGTGCTGATAAAGGCGCGGTGTGGGCGCAGCAAGGGTGTGAATTGGCCGTGGCCGATGTCGATGACCGCGACGCCATGATCGAAGCGTTCACCGGCGTAGAAGGGGTGTTCGTGATGATGCCGTCGAATTTCGACCCATCGCCAGGCTTCCCGGAAACCCGGCAAGTGGTGGAAAACATTCGCTCGGCGTTGGAAGCTGCACGCCCCGGCAAAGTGGTGGGCTTGTCGACCATTGGCGCCCAGGCCAGTCAGCCAAACCTGCTCAATCAATTGCGATTGCTGGAGCTGGCATTGGGTTCGCTGGCGCTGCCAGTCACTTTTTTGCGGCCAGCCTGGTTCATGGAAAACGCCTTGTGGGACGTCGAGCATGCGCTCGGCTCGGGCGTCATTCCGAGCTTCCTGCAACCGCTGGAAAAACCAGTGCCGATGATTGCTACCGCTGACGTCGGTCGAGTGGCGGCGCAACTGCTGCTGGAAACCTGGAGCGGTCAGCGCATTGTCGAACTGGAAGGCCCACATCGGATTTCACCGCTGCAACTGGGCGCCGGTTTCAGCGAACTGCTGGGCAAACCGGTGCGCATGCAAAGCGTGCCTCGGGAGACGTGGCAGGGGTTGTTCGAAAGTCAGGGGATGAACCATCCACTGCCACGGATGCAGATGATCGATGGCTTCAACGAGGGCTGGATCGAGTTTGAAGGCGAACCGCGCAAGGGCCGGGTCGAATTGTTGACGGTCTTGGGGCAACTGTTATCGCGCCATTGATCGCGTTGAGCGGGCTGATGCCGGCCCGCTCATGCCATGGGTTATTTACAAAAACATCCCGCCCGACGCTTCGATGCGCTGGCCGTTGATCCACTGGCCACCTGGCGACAGCAGCAGCGCAATCGCCGCACCAATATCATCCGGCTGACCGGCGCGACCCAGGGCTGTATTGCTCGCCACCATCTGGTTCACCGCGCTGTTATCACGCACGGTCCCACCGCCGAAATCGGTTTCGATGGCCCCAAGTGCGAGGATGTTCACCGCAATCGCACGCGCGCCCAACTCCTTGGCCTGATACCGAGTCAGCGCTTCCATCGCGCCTTTCATCGCTGCATAGCCCGGCCTATTTGCAACGCTATGGCATGCCACAGCAACTCGAAGACCTGACGCAGCATCGGCTGGTGCATTACGTCGGCGTGCTGGGTTCGCGTTCGGAAGGTTTTCTGTACGAGGAAGAGGGCAAGCTGCATCGCGTGCCGATGGCCGGCAGCATCACGGTGAACAACACCGATGGTTATGAGTCGGCGTGCCTGGGCGGTTTCGGCTTGATCCAGGCGCCGCTGATGGGCATGCACCTGTACTTGCTGAGCGGTGAACTGGTGGCGGTCTTGCCGCAACTCAACGCGCCGTCGATGGAAGTGTCGCTGCTGTATGCACGGCAACGGCATTTACCCTTGCGGGTGCGGGCGTTCATGGATTGGTTGGGACAAGTCATCCCGACAACCCATTGAATTGTGGGATTGGGGCACTTGCAAAACTGATGTCGACAGATAGTCCGTTATCGCGAGCAGGCTCACTCCCACAATGGACCTACGGCGTACACAAAATCTGTGATCAACCGTAATCCCCTGTGGGAGCGAGCTTGCTCGCGATGACGGAATAACA
This sequence comes from Pseudomonas sp. 10S4, assembly GCF_034344865.1. Classification (NCBI taxonomy): domain Bacteria; kingdom Pseudomonadati; phylum Pseudomonadota; class Gammaproteobacteria; order Pseudomonadales; family Pseudomonadaceae; genus Pseudomonas; species Pseudomonas sp. 10S4. The sequence goes on along the minus strand of NZ_CP133774.1, from coordinate 117,910 downwards.
CTCAACGCAAATGTTGACTGATAGACCGCTTTCGCGAGCAAGCCCGCTCCCACAGGGTTATGCATCAAACGTGGAAGTAGCCTACGCACGAATCAAACGGCAGGCGCTTGAGTTCGATTTTGTTCAGGTCCAGCACTTCGCGCAGGGCTTTGGTTTCGCCTGGGAAGTTGCGGTACGCGACTTCGTCCAGCACCACGACCGCGCCTTTTGGCATGTACGGCAGGAAGGTTTCCAGCGCGACTTTGGTCGATTCGTACAGGTCGGTGTCGAGGATCAGCATCGCGACAACCAGGTCCGGGCGAGTCTTGACCCACTCCGGCACGGTCTTGACGATGTCGCCTTTGACCAGCTCGCAACGCGGGATGCGGTTGACCGGGCGCAGCAGGTCGTTGGCGTCGATCATGTCCTGGATCAGCGACTGGTCGGTGTCGGAGAACATGGTCTCGTTGACGTCCGCCGGGTCTTCTTTCTTGTCGATGCTCTGGAAGCCTTCGAAGGTGTCGAAGCCAATGATCGAGCGGTTGATCGCGTAGGGTTCCAGGATCATCGACAAGTGCATGTAAAGCATCAGCGAGTTGCCTTTGTACACGCCGCACTCAATGATCGCGCCGGGTACTTCGGCGACTTTCTTGAACAGCTCCATGCGCGACAGTGCAGCGGTTACGCCAATGCGGTTGGCAAAGACGAACGGCGCGTCGGCCACGTACTCGGCATCGACCCGTTTCAGGACGTTGGCACGGGTTTCGTTGTACTGGGCCTCGGCGGGCGTGATGCGACGCTTGGTCATTGCTGGATTCCTTGGAAATTCGAAAAGTCGTGGGCGTGGAAATAGTCTTTGAAACCGGCGCCGACGTCAGGGCAGGCACTGTCGACGTTGATCGCGCCGCGCTTGTGCTTGAGGTCGTCGAGGTGCATCAGGCGGAAGTCCACGCTGAAGCGGGTCTGTTGCGTGTGGTTTGGAACAGTACCGTGCAGGTGCGAGCCGGAGAAGATCAGCATGTCACCGGTGTTGCCGGCCACGCGCATTTCAGAGGCGCTGTTGATCGCTTCCAGCGGCACTGGGTGCACGCGGACTTCCTCTTTGAGGTTGTCCTTGGCTTTATGCCGCTGGTTGCTGATCCAGTCGTTGAGGCTCCATTCGCTGGAGGTGTTCTTCACCGGCATGTCGAAGTAGCCAGCATTGATCATCATGGTCTGGTCGGGGCTGATGGTGTGCACCGGCATCCAGGTGTTGATCTGGCAATCGACGCTGCCGTACCAGGTATCGCGATGGGGCTTGTAGGCGTAGCTGACGCCCGCGTGCAGGTATTCGTAGTTGGGCACGACGCGAATACGCGGCACGTCGAAAATGTATTCGTGCGGGTCGACACCGATTTCATCGATGAAGCTCAGGATCAATTCCTTGGCGCGCAGACTGTTGGTGAACTGGCCCTTGAGGCGCGTCACCAGCACAACGAATTCTTCCACCGGCATCAAGGTATGCAGGGCCTGGTGGTTAGTCTCGCCATTGAAGGCGGCGGTGATGCTTTCCTGGGCGAACGCGCACAGCGCTTTGGCAGCGCGTAGCTCAGTGTTCAAGAAGATGTCGCCGGCGTAGATGGCTTCTTTGAAGTCAGCTTTTTTCTGAAGCTGATTGATGTACAGATTCACGGTTCGCACTCCTGAATGCATCGAGTCTCTTAAGAATCGGCACCACGGTAACAAACTGAAGTGCGATCCATCGCTTGGTGGGTCAATAAAAGTGAGAACGGCTGCATTTGCGACGAAATGCTTAGGCCAGGCAAAAAAATCCCGGCTCCGGAATGAACCAGGCCGGGACATATTCGCCCCCGTAGGAGCTGCCGAAGGCTGCGATCTTTTGACTGACCTGTGTAGGAGCGAAGCTTGCTCACGAAGGCGATTTCATATTCAACACTGATGTTGACTGACAGATCGCTTTCGCGAGCAAGCTTCGCTCCTACAAATCCTTGGTGGGTCAGAACAATTTGGTGAACAACCAGTACAAACTGCCCGACAACAGGATCGCCGCCGGCAAGGTCAGCACCCAGGCCATCATCAGGTTGCGGATGGTCTTCATCTGCAAGCCGCCGCCATTGGCGACCATGCTCCCGGCCACCCCTGAAGACAAAACGTGGGTGGTGGACACCGGCAGGCCAAACATGTCGGCGGCACCGATGGTCAGCATGGCCACGGTTTCGGCCGACGCGCCCTGGGCATACGTCAGGTGGGTCTTGCCGATTTTTTCACCGACCGTCACCACGATGCGCTTCCAGCCGACCATGGTGCCCAGCCCCAGCGCGATGGCCACGGCGATCTTCACCCACAGCGGAATGAAGCGCGTGGCGTTGTCGATCTGTTGCTTGAACAGTTGCAGCTTGCCGGTGGTGTCAGCGTCGAAGTTACCGACCTTGTTCTTGTCCATCAGGCGAATGGTTTCGCTGGTCAGGTACATGTCGTTACGCACGTTGCCCATGGCTTCGGCCGGGACTTTCGACAGCGAGCCGTAGCCCTTCACTTCGTTCCCGATGTTGCCGGCCAGCGAGGCGAGGGCGGGCACCAGTTGCGGCGTGACTTCCTTGCTGCGCACGTAATCGGACAGCACTGCACGCGGGTCGGCAGGTGTCGGCAGCGGTGCACTTTTCACTAGGGCTTGCTGGGTGACTTCGGCGACGGCGGCGAACTGCAACGCTTGATCGGCCGGCATGGTGCGGTTCAGCGCATACGCCATCGGCAGGGTGCCGACCAGAATCAACATGATCAGGCCCATGCCTTTCTGGCCGTCGTTGGAGCCGTGGGCGAAGGACACGCCGGTGCAGGTCAGAATCAATAAACCGCGAATCCACCAAGGTGGCGGCGCATCACCTTCCGGTGCCTTGTACAGCGCACGATTCTTGACGAACGCCCGCAGGGCCAGCAGCAACAGTGCGGCAAAGCCGAAGCCGACTAACGGCGAGAGCAGCAGCGCGTAACCGATCTTGGTGGCTTGCGCCCAATCCACGCCGCTGGTGCCATCGCGGCCATGCATCAGGGCATTGGCGACGCCGACGCCGATGATCGAGCCGATCAGGGTGTGCGACGAGGAGGCCGGCAAGCCCAGCCACCAGGTGCCGAGGTTCCACAGGATCGCCGCGATCAACAGGGCGAAGATCATCGCGAACCCGGCGGAGGAGCCGACTTGCAGAATCAGCTCCACCGGCAGCAACGCGATGATACCGAACGCCACCGCGCCACTCGAAAGCAATACACCGAGAAAATTGAAGAACCCGGACCAGGCCACCGCGAAGTTCGGCGGCATCGAGTTGGTGTAAATCACCGTGGCCACCGCGTTGGCGGTGTCGTGGAAGCCGTTGACGAATTCAAAACCGAGGGCGATCAGCAGCGCCACGCCCAGCAGCAGAAACGGTGTCCAGGTGGTTACCACCGTGCCGAGTTCGTGCATGTCGTGCATCAGGCTGTAGGCGGTGAACAACAACCCGCTGGCCAGCACCCCGAAGAAAATCACGAAGGTGAACAGGCCGGGTTTTTTATCGAAGTGCGGTCTGGCGCTGCGGGCAGGCGCCTGACCAGCGGACAAGGAAGGAGTAGCCATCACGGACAATCCTGAGTGAGGAAGGAGTATCGCCCATGATCGTTTCAAAATATGACAGAGAGACTGCGGTGGGTCAGGGTTTGGGTTTCTTTTGCATTTCCGTTGATCGGAATCCACTACTGATCTACAGGCAAGGCACGACCTGTGGCGAGGGAGCTTGCTCCCGCTCGGCTGCGAAGCAGTCGCTAATCCTGCTGGCACGGTTTGCCTGGGAGAGTGCTGGGGGTCGCTTCGCAACCCAGCGGGAGCAAGCTCCCTCGCCACAAGGGATCGCGGTGACTCAATAATCCTGGCGCTTGCGAAACGCCCAGCGCCCGGCCAGCACGGTAAACGTCGCGACCAATGCCACCAGAATCCAGAACCCTTCCGGGTCGCCCGAGAGCGGTATCCCGCCGACGTTCATGCCAAAAAAACCGGCAATGATGTTGATCGGCAATGCCAGCACTGTCACCACCGTCAGGGTGAACAACGTGCGGTTGCTCTGTTCGTTGAGGTTGGCCGCGATTTCTTCCTGCAACAGCTTGATCCGTTCACCGAGGGCCGTGAGGTCGTTGATGATCAGCGCAAACTCCTCGGTGGACTTGCGCAGCTCCTTGACGTCCTCCTTCTGCAACCATTGCGGCGGACGGTTGAGCAGGCGCAATAGCGACCCCGGTTCAAGTGCCAACAACCGCTGCAACCGCACCAGTACCCGGCGATTGGCGCCCAGCTCAGCACGGTTGGTCGACAGCCGCGAAGACAACAACTCATCTTCGATCTGATCGACACTCTGGCTGGTCTTGCGCACGATCTGCGTCAGCACTTCGCCCTGATCGCGCAGCAGGTGCACCAGCAACTCCAGCGGTGAGCGAAAGCATTCCCCGGCCTTCACCGAAGAACGCAGCTTGTCCACCGAGTGCAACGGTTGCAATCGCGCGCTGATGATCAGCTTGCTGCGGGCGCAGACCCACAGCGTCGAGACATCCGAAGACACCATGCTGCTGAGGTTGAACACCACGTCGTTGACCACCGCCAGCAACGCCGAATCGACATGCTCGATGCGGGTCGAGCGCGAACCTTCGTGCAGCGCCTCGAAAAACTCCTCGGGCAATTCCAGATGGCTTTTCATCCAGCGCTCGCACGCGGCGTGGGCCAGGTTCAGGTGCAACCAGAGGAATTCGTCGTTGTCTTCGGTGTGTTGCAAGCATCGCAGGGCCTCGGCCGAGTCGATCTCCCGGCCGCGCTCACCGGGACGAAAACGGAAGCCGTAAAGCAGGCCGAACAAGTCAGTGTCGCGATGGCTTTGGTCGATGCTGTGGTTCATGAGGTCTCGCTGAGAGGAAGCGCCTGTCGCGGGTTCACAGGTTCACTTGGGCCGCATCATCGCAAGGAGTTTTGACGGTTTTGTGACAGTTGCACGGCGACGCAAACGTGTGCGTTACCGATGGTCGGGATTGATTCAAGAAGCGCTCTGGCACGCCGATGACGCAGGTGTTAGGTTGCGCGGCTTTGGCCACGAGCCGAGATTGCAGACAGGGAAGTTTGGACGTCTTTCACGCCCAATCAGGCGTGCTTCTTTCCTGTCATGAGTATCACTCGATGCTGCAAAAATCCCTGAGAGCCCAAATCCTCGCGTTACTGAGCGGCAGTCTGTTGGCGATGTTGCTGATCGCTTTGGCCTGCTTTCACTTCCTGTCCAGTGGCGTCCAAAGTTACGCCAACCTGATCGACGGCCCACTGCGCACGTCGCAATTGATCGATGAAGCCAACCTGCAATTCAAGGTGCAGGTTCAGGAGTGGAAAAACGTTCTGCTGCGCGGCAAACAGCCGGCGGACCTGGACAAATACTGGCAGCAATTCGAGGACCGTCAGCGCGACGTGCAGGGCATTCTCGGCGAACTGGCCGGGCAGAAAGGTCTGGATAGCCAACTCAAGAGCAGCATCGAACGCCTGCGTGACGAACATCGTCAGTTGGGCAACGCCTATCAGAAAGGTCGTGATGCCTATGTTGCTGCCGGTGCCGATCCAACTGCAGGCGACAACGCGGTCAAGGGTATGGACCGCGCCACCAGCGATCAGATGAGCGAGTTGGTCGGCGAGCTGCGCAAGCACGGCACCGAGCAGTCGGCATTGATCAGCGCCAGTGCCGATCGCACGGTGTTGTTGGGGATCATCGTGATGCTCGCGTCCGGGCTGCTGATCGGGCTGTTGAGCTTGTGGCTGATCAACCGAAACCTGGTGGACCCGATTCGCAAACTGATCGACTACGTGGCACAACTCAGCCAGGGCAAATTCGCCGAACGCGTGGCCAGCAGCCGTGAAGACGAGTTGGGTAAACTGGCGATGGCCGCCAACACCTTGCGCGATTTCCTTGCCGAAACCTTCACCCGTTTGCAGCGCAGTGCGTCGGACCTGGACAGCGCCAGCGGCGAGCTGAACTCCATCGCCACGTTGATGGCCAACGGCACCAACGAGCAGTTCAACCGCACCGATCAGGTAGCCACGGCGATGAACGAAATGTCTGCCACCGCGCAGGAAGTTGCTCGTCATGCAGCGGACGCAGCACGCGCGGCCGATGATGCCGACCAGTCCGCCCAGCAGGGCGAAAAAGTCATGCAGGGCACCATTCACACCATCACTCAAATGCGCGGCGAGATCGCCAACACCGCCACCGTGATCCGTCGTCTGGAAACCGACAGCGGGCGTATCGGCAAGGTGCTGGAAGTGATTCGCGGCATCGCCGAGCAGACCAATTTGCTGGCGCTGAACGCGGCGATCGAAGCGGCCCGCGCCGGTGAAGCCGGACGCGGTTTCGCAGTGGTGGCCGATGAAGTCCGCAGTCTGGCCCAGCGCACGGCGGCGTCGATCATCGAAATCAACCAGATCATCCAGACCGTGCAAACCGGCGCGGTGGACGCGGCCCAGGCGATTGAAAGCGGTCAATCGCGCAGCGAAGAAAGTGTCGAGCAAGTGACCCAGGCCGGCGCCATGCTGGAGCGCATCACCCATGCCGTGGAAGCCATCCGCGACATGAACCGCCAGATCGCCACGGCGGCCGAAGAGCAAACGTCGGTGGCCGAAGACATCTCGCGCAACCTGACCGAGATCACCAGCATCGCCAGTACCAACCTGGACCACGTGCAGCGCACTGAAGCGGCGAGCCACAACCTGCACGGGTTGTCGGGGCAGTTGAATGAAGTGACGTCGCGCCTGAGCGCGTAACCGAAAAGGCTGTGTACCGGCTTGCTTACCGAGTCGGTACACAGTTGATCTCAAGTCCGGCTAAACGATGTCGATGATGGATTTAACCTGAACCCAAATAGGATAAGCCCCATGGTCAGCATCACCTCTGTTTCGATCAACCAAACCCTCTCGACGCCGACGAGCCAAACCTCGATCAACGGCAGCACTGACGACAGTACGTCAGCAACCTCCACCACCTCCAGCACCACAACTTCCAGCGATAGCACCAAGGCTTCTGCTGGCGGCGCCGCGCCGGCTGGCGACAGTAGCAGTTCGAGCAGCAGCACCGATTCCGATGCCGTAAAAGAGCTGCGCAAGCAGATCGCCGAACTGCAAAAGCAATTGCAGGAACAACAGCAGCAACTGCAAGCGGCTCAGGCCAAGCAAGAAAGCCCCGATGCCAAAGCCGCCGCTGTTGCCGCCGCGCAGTCGCAGCTCTCAGCCACCTCGGGCTCTTTGGAAACCGCCACCTCGGCGTTGGTGCAGGCGTTACAAGACGAAGGCAGCAGCACTTCCGGGTCGATGGTCAGTACTACGGCTTAATCCACTGTCGGCAGGCTGAAGGTAAACAACGTGCCGTTCTGCGCCGCGAACGGATTCTAGTGACCCCTGGCGCACGCAGGCACAAAAAAACGCACGACCCGAAGATCGTGCGTTATCAAAAAACGTGTACGAGCGAAGCTTGCTCGCGAAAGCGGTGTGTCTGTCACATCAATGTTGAATGTGCTGCCGTCTTCGCGAGCAAGCTTCGCTCCTACAGGGATTGCGGTGATTACTTGTCCTGTTTGTTGCTCAGCACCTGGCCGGTCTTGGCGTCCAGGTCCACGTCCCACTTCACGCCTTTAGCATCGCGGATTTCTACCTGATAGACGTAAGCGTTAGCCTTCTGCTCAAGCTCGGTGTCGGTGATGTTCGCCGCCGTAGTGCCTGGGTGCTGGGCGAGGGCGGCCTGGTTGAGTTTTTCCAGGTCCATGATAGTGCCGGCCTTGAGCAGCCCCGGAATCAAGTCCGGGCGAACGTCAGCCTGGGCCAGACCCGCAGTAACGGTCAGGGCAGCGGCGGCGAACAGGGCAGTCAGGGTTTTCATGAGGTTCTTTCCTTGGGTGAGCTGTTTAAGTGGGCTCAGGTTAGCCAGCGCAACTTAATTCACCCTTAATTACCCCTCGACTGCTGAAAAGCATTCGCGAGCAAGCCCGCTCCCACATTGGATCGCCTGCATACACAGAGTCTGTGAACGACTGCGATCCAGTGTGGGAGCGGGCTTGCTCGCGAAGAAGTTGACGTGGTGTCGCGTCAGGTGCCGATCAGTAGCCGTTGTTCTGCAGCAATTGCGCCACGGTGCCAGCGGCTGGCCGTTTGTAGAACTTCAGCAGTTCGCTGGCGCGGTTGGTGAAGATGCCGTCGACGCCGGCGTCCATCACCTTCTGGTAATCCACGGCATCGTCGACGGTGTAGACGTGCACCAGCATGCCCTGATCGTGGGTGTACTGGTTCATCCAGGGTTGCACCAGATCCGAATAGCTCTGATCGCCGCCCTTGGTCAGCGCCGCCGAAGGGCCGGTGCCGATTGCGCCCTGGGCCTTGGCGTACTCGATCCATTGCTGGAATTCGGCTTTGCTTTTCGGCTCTTGCTTGGCGTAGTAAGTGGCTTTGTCCTTGTCGCCGGACTCCACGAAGGTCACTTTGGATTTCGGCTCGATACTGCCTTCACCGACCCACAGCAACAGGACCTTCGGCACGTTCGGCATTTCTTTTGCAGCAATTCGAGGCTGCTCTTCTCGAAGGTTTGCAGCACGACCTTGCCTTTGCCCTGACCGACCGACAGCTCGCTCTTCGCCAGTTTCGAACCCGCCGGGCTCAGCCAGCCGCGATCCTGGAGTTTCTCCTTGAGGTCATGCTCGATGCCGGGGAATTGCTTTGGTTCTTTGGTTTCGATGTACAGGCCGGGCTTGTGCAGCGGATTGCCCTGGGCGATGTCGATGATTTCATCGAGGGTCAAAATCTTCAGGCCGACGTAGGCCGGACGCGCACGATCCGGGTAAGCGGCGTTGAACCAGCTGCCGGCGTCGAGGGTTTTCAGTTCGGCGAGGGTGAACTGGTTGGCCGGCGCATCCTTGCGCTCAGGGAATTTGCTGGCAACGTCAGTGGTGCGTTGCAGGTTGTTGTCGTGCAGAGCGAACAGCACGCCGTCCTTGCTGCGTTGCAGGTCCATTTCCAGGTAGTCGGCGCCCAAATCGCGGGCCAGTTTGTAGGAGGCGGCGGTGGATTCCGGGGCATCGAAGGACGCGCCACGGTGGGCAATCACGGCCGGATGCGGGATGCCTAAAGTGGTCGCCAGCGCGGAGGGGCTGGGCTGGCTGGCAGCCTGTGCCTGGCCGAGGCCGAGCAGCAGGCCCAGCACCAAGGCGCTTTTGGTGAAGGTAACAGGCATGGTCGAGATCCTTTCGCAGAGGTTTTCAAAGACGTCCCTTTTAACAACTGAGCGCCGCGAGCGCTATCGCAAGACCGACATAAACCGGTTTAAAACAGTTTTTTTCTGCGCTTTTGTGCGGTTCTTTGCAGTACTCTTGGCCGCGGTAGTTTCCCCGGCAGAGGGAAACCCGTTCGCCAGCCCTGCGTGTAAACCATCGATCACCGGTCCCTTTGCGACCTTTTGTGAGGTTTATCATGCGCATCACTTCCCAGCTCATCTGCCAGGCCGCCGACCAGCTCAAAGGCTTCGTTGGCCTCAATCGCAAAACCGGTCAATACATCGTGCGTTTCAGCGAAGACTCCTTCGGCATGGACGTGGCGGACGACGGCATCATTCCCACCAGCGAGTTCGTCTGGGCGCCCGGCCCGGAGCAGGCCATGACCCTCAAGCGTGAGTTGATTCAGTTGTTGCTGGATCAAAATATTGATGAGCGGATCAACATTAGCGAACCGTTGCGGGTTTATATGAATCGGCGGGAAGTGCCGGAGATTTCGGCGGTGCGGAGTTTGGTTCAGGGGTGATGTTTTTGTGGTGATCTTGCTCGCGAAGGCGTCCTTCAAAACGCTGCATCAATTAAAGTTTGAACTCATAAGCCCGCTCAACCCGACACACCCGCGTATGACACGCCGCATACCAGGTCGACCGCCCACGCTCACGAATCGCACTGTGCTCCGGGTGATGCTTCCAAGCCAGAATCGCCGCCTCACTGGCCCAGTACGACACGGTAATTCCCAGCCCGTCCTCGCCCCGGGCTGACTCAATACCGAGGAAGCCCTGTTGCTCGCGAGCCAGTTCGACCATGCGTTCGGCCGCCTCGGCGTAACCCTGATCACCGTCGGTGCGCAGGGAGGTAAAGATCACGGCGTAGTAGTGAGGTGGCGGGGTATTGGCGATCATGGCTTTTGCCTCGCACAGGCCTCGATCAATGCTCGAACCAGAGGCGGCAAAGTCCCCTTGAGCGCGGCTCGTTCCGGCTGGAACAAGGTGGCGACGAAGAACGGATGACCTTGTAATTCCACCGCCCGTAAATCCCCTATCGAATCATGACCGACGGCTGTCAGTTGATGGTTCAGCAACGCCTGTTCGAACTCCGGATTCACACCGTAGCGGCAGCGATAGCCTTCGTGAATCTCGGACTTTTCATACGCCTTGGCGATCAACGAGCCTTCAACCAGACGGATGCTGTCGACCGCTTCTACCAGCGAACACGTCAGCGGCGTGAGCAATGCCCGTGCGGCGTCGGGGGAGGTCTCACCGTGCTCGGCATCTGCCCAGCCCAGCACATTGCGGGCGTATTCCAGCACCGCATGTTGAAAACCGCCGCAGGTCCCGAGGAATGGTCGCTGTTGTTCGCGGGCAAAACGGATTGCCCGTAGCGCGCCGTTCATATCGCGATAGGGGCTGGCGGGCACACACCAGAAACCGTCGAACGTATCGAGTGGTGTATCGGCGTGAATGTGGTCAGTGGCGAGCCATTGGAATTGCACGTCCAGGCCTGAATGTTCGGCGGCCATGCCGAGGGCGACGGGGATGGCTTGATGGGCGGTGACTTGCGGGTCGTAGTCGCCGATCAGGGCGATGCGAATTTCAGTCGCAGGAGAAACAGCATCCATTTGGTTTTCCTTTTAAACAGCGATTTACGAATGTGCCGAACAATCCCTATGCCGAACAACCCCTGTGGCGAGGGAGCTTGCTCCCGCTCGGCTGCGAAGCAGTCGTCGCTTTTACGTACCCCAAAACCGAGGCCGCTGCGCAGCCCAGCGGGAGCAAGCTCCCTCGCCACAAGAGCAAGCCACAGGAACAGGGCAAAAGAGCAAGGTTGTTCGTTTCTGGCACCCACTATAGATTGGCGTTCACGCACTCAATATTGGCGTTAACCCAATTGATCAATGCACCGACGCACTATCGGCTCGACTACCCGGACCTGGCGCTGATCCTGGCTTTGGTACGCGGCGGTTCTCTGGCCCGGGCTTCACAGCTATTGAAAGTCGACGTCTCGACGGTGTTCCGCGCCGTGCGCCGACTGGAGGCCGCGCTGGGTCAGCAATTATTCGAAAAAAGCCGTGCCGGTTACCTGCCGACCACCTTGGCGCAGACCCTGGCGGAACAGGCTGAGCGCGCCGAACAGGCGCTGGACGCGGCACGCATCGGCGTCGAGCAGGGCGGTGAAGTCATCAGTGGTACCGTACGCCTGACCTGCACCGATTCAGTCCTGCAAGGTTTGTTGCTGCCGGCGCTGGCGCAGTTCATGCCGTCCTACCCGGCGCTGACCATCGAACTCAGTACCTCCAACGACTTCGCCAACCTCAGCCGCCGGGATGCCGACATCGCCCTGCGCCTGACCCGCACACCGCCCGAGCATTTGGTCGGTCGGTGCCTGGCGCAAGTGTCGTATCGGCTCTGTGGCAGTGCGGCCTACCTGAAAACCGTTGATCCCACCGATCTGGCTTCACTGACCTGGATCGCCCCGGACGACTTCCTGCCCGATCATCCGACCATTGCCTGGCGTCGTCAGCAATTGCCCGGCGTGGTGCCGGGCTATCGATGCAACAGCATGTTGTCGGTGACGGAGTTGGTGCGAGCGGGGCTCGGCGTCGCGGCGTTGCCGGACTTTCTAATAGGTGACAGCTTGCAGCCGTTGACCGAACCGTTGCCCGGTTGCGACACGGCGCTGTGGTTGCTGACCCGCCCGGACTGCCGCGCGCTGCGCTCGGTAGTGACGTTGTTTGACGAATTGGGGCGGGCGCTGCGACTACCTTGAGTGAGCGTCAGGCCTTCGGATCGCCCTTGTGGACAAAATGCTGATGCATTTCCGAGGTCAGGTTTTCGATGCGCTCGGTCAGGCTCTTGGTCAACTCGGTGAGGCGGGTGTTCTGCTCCAGCAACTCCATCAATTGCGTCGTGTTCTGTGCGGCCTGAGCCTGGCGCTCGCTGTTAGCAACCGCCAGGGCTTCGCGGTGTTGCGCGTCGGCCTCGGACTGGGCTTTATCACGCGCAGCTTGACGGGTCTGAGCCAGCAGAATCAGCGGCGCGGCGTAGGCCGCTTGCAGGCTGAACGCCAGGTTGAGCAGGATAAACGGGTAGACGTCAAAGTGAGTCACGCCCGCCAGGTTGACGCCGATCCAGATGGCCACGATCAGGGTTTGTGCACCGAGAAACGTCGGCGTGCCGAAGAACCGCGCAAACGCCTCGGCGCGCAGGGCGAATGTGTCAGTGCCAAAGGTCGGGGCGAGGTGAGCGTGAGGGCGGTGGAAGCGCAGGTGGTCGACAGGGGCGGCGGTGGGTTTGGTGTCGGACTTGGTTGAATTCATAGTTCGCTCGGCAAGGATTCGGGACTTGGGTTCACTATAGTCCTGCGCAGGCGTTGATTAGCTGAATCAATGTTGAACGACAGTCCGTCTTCGCGAGCAAGCTCTGTTCCTACATTTGATCGATGGACGACACAAATCCCCAGTAGGAGCAAAGCTTGCTCGCGAAGGCGGCGACAAGGTCTCTGACCAAGCAACTAAAAACGGCCCCGCTTGTTGACATGTTGCACAAGTTTTTAGGCTGAGAGGCGTGTTGTTGAGCCGCCGCTTGGAGGGGGCGAGGTGACACTGATCTTGTTGCGCCCGGTATTTTTCGCGATGTAGAGGGCTTTGTCTGCGTCGTTGAGCCACGCAATCGCGTCGGTGAACGCCGTTTGATAGGTGGCCAGGCCAATGCTCAGCTGGATTCGCAGTTCGGGAACTTGCGGGTGGCGATAGTCATTGAGCACCTCGCGCAAGCGCTCCATGACTTCCCAGGCTTGCTGCAACGACATGGCGGGCAGGATCACGCAAAACTCGTCGCCACCATAACGTCCCGCCAGATCCCCTTCACGCAGGTTACGCCTCAGCTCAATACTCAATTGACGCAGCACCGAATCACCGATGATGTGCCCGTAGGTGTCGTTGATGCGCTTGAAGTGGTCGATGTCGATCAGGGCCATCACCGACGCCACCTGGTTCTGGCGACATTGCTGGAACTTGATGTGCAGCAGGTCCTTCCAGGCGCCATGGTTGAGCAGGCCGGTCAAACTGTCGGTGCGGCTCAGGGCGCTCAGGGCGCGTTTGTGTTCGGAGAGTTTGATCGCCAGTCGATAGCAGACCATGCCCACTGCCAGCGGATAGAGGGTGAGCATCGGCAAGCAGGCCCACAGCTGGAGTTGCGTGGCCGACGGGGTAAACGCCACGCCGAACAACAGCCACGAAATCATCACGCCAGTCACCTGGGCCAGAGCACCGAGCAGAAACAGTTTCAGGCCGCCCGCCGCGACGTTGTTCATCGTCATCATCGAAAGGATGGTGACAGCGATGAGCGGATTGAATTGGAACGTGGCTGTCCAGAACCCGCCGAACAGCGAGTCGTACAGCAGGTTGCGGCGCTCGGCCCGATAGGGAAAAGCCGCGCGGGTCGACAGTTGATAGGCGAGGTGGGGCCAGAGTGTCCCGTTGAACAACAAAAATGCCCAGACCCAACCTGGCAGGTTCAACGGATAAAGCGCTGCACCCACACTGATACTGCCGATGCCCAGGCCGATGATCCGCGGCATGTAAATACGTCTGGCAAATGACAAGCCCTTGCCGCGATGGTTTTCCATAGTTCTCTGCGCCAGATTCATTCTGTAACACATTGTCTGGTGTTATTCAGAGCTACCGTTCATCGGTAAAGCGGCGGACATTGTCATTTATTCCAACAGGAATAATCAGTGTCCCTGGAAGCCATTTAACCAGGGCGCAGGCGTGGCACAGGCGTGATCTAGAGCTGATAGCAGGCCAGGAACATGTCCATGGCCGACTCGACCACTGTGGTTTGTACATCGGGCGAAAGGCCTGTCTGGCCCATGGAAATCTGCGGCCAGAATGCAAAGGACTTGAGCAGCCCCTGGACCTGTTGCGCGGCAAACTCCGGTGCGACCGGCTTCAGTCGGCCATCGGCCTGGGCAGCGCGAATCCACAGGGTCAGGCCTTCTTCGCGTTCACCCATGCGAGTGATCATGTTCTGGGCGCGCTCGGGGGAGTGGATGGTGGCCGCGATGGCGACTCGTGCCAGGTCGAGAAAGTTGTTGTCGCCCATCATCTGCACTTTCGCCAACAAGATCTGCCGAAGTTGGTCGCGCAGCGGCAGATCAGGGTGGTAGGACGCTTCCTGTTCGGCCGTCACCCGAGCCCATAATTGACTAAGGATTTCGGCGAACAACTCTTCCTTGCTCGGGAAGTGGTTGTACACCGTGCGCTTCGACACGCCGGCGGTGGCAGCAATCTTGTCCATGCTGGTGATTTCAAAACCGTTGGCACGGAATTCGGTAATCGCCGCCAGGATGATGGCTTCGCGTTTTCGGTCGGTCAGGCGCTGTGGAGCTGTCATAAATACGCTTCGGCAGGAAGAAGTGGGGAATTACACTCGGCAGTTTACTTGTGATCCACTTTCATGCAACCTAGAAACTACACTGTGCAGTGTAATGTTTTGTTAATCCTGCACAGTGAAAAATAGAATCTTCGGCTGATGCGTGCGTGCCTTGGCCATTTATCGTCCCAAAGCGGAAAACTGTGAATTGCGCGGTTTTTCTGGAGTCATTCAGTCATGGCCATTTCAACTTCCCCTGCGGATAACGCCTCTACGCCTGAAGCATCCCATCAGGTAGAAGGGCACTTCCGAAACCACGTCCCTGTAGAGCGCGAAGGCTTTCGCAAAACCCTGCGCATCATATGGAACATGATCTTCCACAAACCACGCAACACCCGCCCGAGCGCTGCCGTCCCGGTGCAAGCGCTGACTCGGGCGGCACTGATTGCCGCACCCAATCACAGTGTTTATCGCCTCGGCCACTCCACCGTACTGCTCAAACTGCGGGACAAATTCTGGATCACTGACCCGGTCTTCGCCGAGCGTGCGTCACCGGTGCAATGGGCCGGCCCCAAGCGTTTCCACCAACCGCCCATCAGCCTGGAAGAATTGCCACCGATTGAAGCGGTGATCCTGTCCCACGATCACTACGACCACCTCGACTACCAGGCCGTGCTCAAACTGGCGGACAAGACCAAGTACTTCCTGACCCCGCTGGGCGTCGGCGACACCCTGATCAAGTGGGGCATCGACGCCAGCAAAATCCGTCAACTGGACTGGTGGCAGGGTACTGAAGTCGACGGCATTCAATTTATCGCCACACCGTCGCAGCACTTTTCCGGTCGCGGCCTGTTCGACGGCAACAGCACACTGTGGGCCTCGTGGGTGATGATCGAAGGCCACACACGAATCTTCTTTAGCGGTGACACTGGTTACTTCGACGGCTTTAAACACATCGGCGAACAGTACGGCCCGTTCGACCTGACCCTGATGGAAACCGGCGCCTACAACGTTGAATGGCCGCACGTTCACATGCAGCCCGAGCAAACCCTGCAAGCCCACATTGACCTCAAAGGACGCTGGCTGCTGCCGATTCACAACGGCACCTTCGACCTCTCGATGCACGCCTGGTACGAACCCTTTGATCGCATCCTGGCATTGGCCTGGGAGCGGAATGTGTCGATCAGTACGCCGCAGATGGGCGAGGCGTTCAACGTGATGTATCCGCAGCGTGGCAACCCCTGGTGGCTGGGGTTGGAAAACGTTGGGGATCAGGTGAAGGTGCAAAACGCTTGATGGTGTGGCGCCGGGCCGCTTGCCATGAAAGCGGCCCTGGCCTCACCACTAAACTACCTGCTGTCATCGTTTAGTCGGTTCAGGTATTCCGAGATCTTTGCGACGGTCAAATCGCGAAATTGTCCGCGAAGCATTTCACTCAGTTCCTCCTGAGACAGCCTGAGCTTTTGCGCAACCTCGGCCTGACTCAGATGCCCGGTTTCGAGAAGCATGCCTATCTTCATGACGTATTCAGCCTTGGCACGCATCTCGTCAGCATCGGGATAACCGAGCGCTTCATAAACGCTGCTGTTGCTTCCATCGATTTCATTCATTCGCAGGCTCCTTACTCAACCATCGCATAATCCGCCCGCGCCACCGGGTTCGGCGTAGAGCCTTTCACATTCATCCCTCTGCCCGGCGCAAATCCCGGGAAGAACACCAACCCTTCCGATTCAAACCGATAAGCCAGCGCCAACCGAGTGACATCCAGCACATCGTGCTCGGCCTCGAAACGCTCAATGGCCTCCACGGAAACCCCGGATTCGCGGGACAGTTCTTCCACACTCCAACCCAGCATCGCTCGGGCCTGGGCGCTGTGGGCCGGGGTGAATTGGAAGAGGGTGATACGTTCCAGGGTGATTTTCATCGCAAGAGAGGCCATGGTGTTCTCCGGGCTCGAGAGTGCTGATTCAAAATATACTGTGTTTTTGTACAGTTGTTTTGATCCCGGATCAAACGCATTTTTTGATTTTTGCTATTTCGCCGTCTCCATCCAGACGGACGGTGCCTGCCCCAGCACCCGACGAAACATCGTCGAGAACGCCGCCGGGCTGTCATAGCCGAAATCCACGGCAATCCGCGTCACCGGCGTCCCCACCGCCAGCCGCGCCAGGGCCAGCACCACGCAGGCTTGTTGCCGCCATTGGCTGAAGCTCAGGCCGGTCTGTTGGCGGAACAATCGATTGAAGGTGCGCAGGCTGATGTGCAACTGATCGGCCCATTGCTGCGGCGATTGATGGATGTTCGGCTGCTGGAGAAACGTCTGACACAACCCGAGCAATCGTCTTTCGACGGGCAGCGGAATGTGCAACGGCAGATGAGCGCTGCGGGCCAGTTCATGCAGCAATAAGTCGATCAGCACACCATCGCGCCCGGCCTCGTCATACGCCAGCGGAACCTCCACCGCCTCCATCAACAAGTGCCGCATCAACGGCGAGACGCTGATCACCTGGCACCGACTCCCCAGATCGACCGCCCTCGGTTCGATATACACACTCCGCGTACTCACCCCCAGCATCAACACTTCATGGGCCACCCCGGCCGGAATCCACACCGCCCGCTGCGGCGGCACCACCCAATTGCCGTCGTGGGTGCTGACCTGCATCACCCCGGTGGCGCCGTATAGGAGTTGTGCTCGGCGGTGTGTATGACGGGGCAACACATGACCGTGGGAATAATCCGTCCCGATCGCCACCACCGGCCGTGGCGTGTCATCCAGCAGATTGATCGAAACATTGCGCATCGGAGCAGCACTCAGTGGTTGGCGTAAACACGAACATTATTGGCTGACTTGCTGAAGCAGGCCAAGCCGCATCGCCCTATCGTTGACAACTCTCTGCTAACGGACGACGCGTGATGTTCTATCTCTTACTGACACTCTTCGGTTGCATGACCGGCGTCACCGCTGTGCTGTTCGGCTTCGGCGGCGGCTTCGTCGTGGTGCCGTTGTTGTATCGCATGCTCATGGCCAGCCACGGCGCCGACGACCCCATCGGCCAATCGGCGATGCACATCGCCGTTGCCACTTCGACCTGCGTGATGATCGTTAATGCCCTGATCGCCACGGCCAAACATCACCGAGCCGGTAACCTCATTCGCCATTATCTGTGGCCGTTGGGCGGGTACATCGGGCTGGGTGCAATCATCGGTGCTGTTGCCGCCATGTGGGCTGATGGCGAGGTGATTCGGTATGCGTTCATCGTCTATCTCGGCATCACGATTCTGGACTGCTTGTTCAGGCGTGGTTTTCTCACGCAGGCCGATAGCGCCATCCCACGGCGATTGGGGAAAGCGCGGGTGTCTGGTGTAGGAATCGGCGCAGTCGCAACCTTTCTCGGAGTTGGTGGAAGTGTCATGACGGTGCCGTTACTGAGGCGCTGTGGGCTGAGCATGTCGCAAGCTACGTCCATGGCCAATCCGTTGAGTTTGCCGGTGGCGCTGGCTGGAACGCTGACCTACATGGCGATGGCGCACTTTACCGAGTTTGATCTGGGGCCGTGGTTTATTGGGTATGTGGATGTGCTGGCGTTTGTGATATTGGCGATTGGATCGATCGTTGGTATTCGCCTGGCAACGCCCTGGATTGGGCGGATACCGGATCGCGTTCATGCGTGGGTTTATGTCGGTTTGCTGGTATTTGTGATGGTCAGCATGATGCTGAGCTAAAGCATGTAATGAGGCTCGATTCCCCTGCACAACCCCGCCATAATCCGCGTCGCTTTAAGTGCGCCGCGGATGTTCAATGCGGTGCTGCTCCGACTTATTCAGGGATTGATCGATGCTCAAAGGATTGTTACGCCTGGCGCCAATTGCCTCGCTGTTAGTCATGCTGTGTTCCATCGCGCACGCCGAAGACGGGCGACGCCTCTTCACCGGCACGCTGGGCAAGATGCCAATCCTTATGGAATTGGAAACGTCTTCTGCTGAACACATAAGCGGCCGCTACTTCTATCAGAAATACCGCAAAGACTTGGTCCTCAGCGGTATCAAGGATGGAGAGACACTGGTGCTAGATGAAGGTGAGCTTTACGACGAAACAGCGCCTCGGCCTAAAATTCATCTAAACATCGAGCCCCATCGTTTATTCGGAGATTGGAGCAACGGGCAAGGCAAAACGCTGAAGATAGAACTGGTTGAAGCCAAACCGCCAGCCATCCCGGCCGATACTCTTCCCTACCTCGCCAAGCTCCATGACACTGAGCCCTACGAATATCTGCGACTTCAAGGTCTGAAACTCAAACAAGGCAAGACAGAGACCTTCAATGGTTATTCGTTGCAGTGGTGGAGCGAGCCGCAAACAAAGTTGACGATGTTTGAAGTTATTTCGGGCTACACCCCTGAAGCGCGGGATCGCATTAATCAGCGGTTGATGGAACGTATGTGGCGGGAAGTGGTGGCGTATTACGGATGCCTCGCTGGCGGTAGCGATACCTCCTCTATCCAAACGATCACACCGTTGCTGATTACCCCATCGCTAATCAGCGCGAACGTCGAAACCGAAGCCCGCTGTGGCGGCCCGCACCCGGATTACACTGAGTCTCCCATCAACCTGGATGCCCAAACCGGTAAGTTCCTGACGTTAGATGACGTCCTCTGGGTCGGGCAGGGTAAACCGCTGCACTACGAAGAGCTGAATGACGAACAGTCCCCGGACACCCGCGAAGCTTATTCCGAGTACCGCACCAAAGAATTTGCACCTTGGCTAGTTGGACAGTTGCATAAGCTTCATCCCGATCAGATACCTGGCAGTGACGAGAACTGTGCTTACGGCGAAGAAGACCGTTGGCCGTTCCCGACTTGGTATTTCACTGAGAAGGGAATCAAGCTCGGGCCCTACTTCTCTCATGCGGAAGCGCCGTGTGCATATGTGGAGTGGAATGTTTTGCCCTACAACCTCATCAAACAACACCCCGGCGGCGTAGCGCTGCAATTACCTTAAACTGCGCGCCGCCATTTCCCGCTCTCATATCCAAGGATGATTTGATGTTTAAAGGTCTGTTGCGCCTCGTACTCTGCGCCGCTTTGTTTCTTACGCTGGCCTCAACCGCCCATGCCGAATTCGGTGGGCAGGTTTTCACCGGCACCTTGGGCAAGATGCCGATTGTCGTGGAGCTGAACACCCGCGATGCGAGCGAAGTGACCGGCCGCTACTTCTATGAGAAATTCCATCGCGATCTGGCGCTGAGTGGGGCGTTGCAAGACCAGACCCTGACGCTCAACGAGGGCAATAACCGCTACGGCGATGACAAGCCTCTGCCAACCCTGACGCTGAAACAAACCGCCAGCGGTTGGCAGGGTGAATGGACAAGCCCCAAGGGCAAAACCCTCCCGGTGCAGTTGACCGAGGCCAAACTTACAGCGCCAGCGGCGGACGCCTTGCCCTTCATCGCCGCGCTGCCGAAAAGCGATCCGTACGAGTATTTGCGTGTGCAAGGGCTGAAGCTCAAGCCCGGCAAAAAAGAATCGCTGATGGGCTACAACTTGCAATGGTGGACCGAGCCCGAGTCGAAAATTTCGATGTTCAGCGTCGAGTCAGGTTACCCGAAGGCTGATCAGGCTCGAGTAAACCAGCAGTTGTTGGGGCGCCTGTGGCGAGAGGTCATCAGCTATCACGGCTGCCAGTTGCAGGGCGGGGAGAACGTTGAGTTTGACCAGCATGTCGAACCGGCGCTGCTGTCACCCGACGTGGTCAGCCTGAACATCTCCACCAGCTATTACTGCGGCGGCGCCCACCCGGACTTTGGCGACTCGCCGATCAACCTCGACGTGCACACCGGGCACACCTTGTCCCTGGAAGACGTGCTGTGGGTGGGCGAGGGCAAACCACTGCTGCACGCCGACCGTGACAACGCCGGCGATACGCCTCTGACCAAGGAAGAAGACGAAGCACGCTCGCGCTACCAACGCGAAGTGTTCGTGCCGTGGCTGATCAAACAACTTACCGCGCTGTACCCCGACGACATGAAAAAACCGGCTGAGGGCGACGAAGACGGCTGCGACTTTACCGACGAAAGCGTCTGGGGTTACTCGTCCTGGCGCTTCACCCCGAAAGGACTTTACCTCGGCGCGTACTTTGCCCGAGTGCAACGTTCGTGCGACGCGCCGGATTGGCCAGTGCTGCCGTACTCACTGATCAAACAGCACCCAGGCGCAGTGAAGCTGGAACTACCCAAGAGTTAATAGCTCCTCCAACCCCGGTGCTTCCCGAACAATAAAGTGATCCAGGTTCTCGATACTCGCACTGAACACCCCGAACGTCTGTTCGGGGTGCGAACGTAATTCACATTCTTGGCGTTGAACGTTGTCAGCACATTCGCTGCATCGAAGGCCAAACGACAGGCATCGTTGGGGCATTGGAAGTGTTCTTTGGCGGAATCGAACTCCATCGTCTCGTCGAAATTCAAATCCCGCACGTCATAGATCGACAACTTGTCGTCGAGGCTGAGTCAGTAGGCGAGGTCGAATTTCATGGTGGGTTCGGGTCCTTGCAAGCGCGAGCTTGCTCGCGATGGTTGCTAACGATAATGCATAAAACCTGACACCTCGTGGCGTTCTCAGGTTTTCGTCGCAACGCCGCCCGGAGCCAGCTCGCACTGGCACCCATCAGCGCAATCCAGTCCTGCCCATCGCTGCTCAACCCTGGCGGATATCCAGCAACCGTGGCTTGGCAATCGACAGGTAATCCTGCGTATCGAGCACCATTGATGCATCCAGCCGACCGGCGTTGAAGGCGATTTCGCCGTAGCCCGTGGTCAGGGACGGGTCGACGATCAATTGAATCCGCTCATCGAAGGTAAACGGAGGGATGGCGCCGATCCTGCAGCCGGTCAGTTGCATGGCCGTTTGCGCGTTCACCAGCTCGGCTTTTTTCCTCCCAGGGCCGCTCCGACTTTCTTCATGTCGAGCCTCTGGTCCCCTGGCAGTATCACCAAGGCATAGGGTTCGGCCTGACCCTTTAACGCGCAGAGCATGGCTTTTGCGCCTTGGCCGGGTTCGGTGCCACGGAGTTCGGCGACCCGCGCCGACTGGCCCTCGGCATCGTGCATCAACACCCGATAGGAGGCGGCGTGGGCATCGAGTAGCGCGACCAGGCGATCAAACATGGGCTGCATGGGCTTTCCTCAGGTTTTCAGTAACAGGTCGTAGGACAGTTTGCTGATCAGGATCACCAGCAATACCAGAAACAGCGCCCGGACAAAGGGCACGCCTTTACGCACCGCCAGCCAGGTGCCGGTCAGCGCGCCCAGGATGTTGAAGACCGCCATGGGGAGGGCGATCAGGTACAGCACGTTACCTGTCGGGATGAAGAATATCAGCGCCGCCACATTGGTCGCGATGTTCACCAGCTTGGCTGACGCCGAGGCGTGCAGGAAGTCGAAGGCGAAGCAGCGGATAAACAGGAAGATCAGGAAGGTACCGGTGCCAGGGCCGAACAGCCCGTCGTAGAAACCGATGGCGCCGCCGATGACGACCGCCAGCCACTTCTGCCGGATACCGATGAAAGTGGGGGCGTGCAGGGCGCCGAAGTCCTTTTTGCAGAAGGTGTATATCGCCATCAGCACGATCAATACCAGCACCGCCGGGCGCATCACTGACTGGGGCACGAACGATACCGTGGCTGCGCCGAAGAAGGCCATGACAAAGGCGGCGCAGGCGGCTGGAATCACCAAGCCCCAGTCGATCACCACCTTGCGCACGAAGGACCGAGCTGCGAACGCGGTGCCGAACGCGGCCGCGACTTTGTTGGTCCCCAGCAGCGCCGCCGGTGGTGCGGCGGGCAGCACGTTGAACAATGCGGGTATCTGGATCAGGCCGCCGCCGCCCACCGCCGCATCGATCAGGCCGGCGGCGAAGGCGAACACACAAAGAAGGACAATATCGACCATTAATATCAGGCTCTGGCGATGAAGGGTTGTTGGGGGTTCATCGCCAGCACGCGGGCCGGGTCATTGACCCCGAAAACCCGCAGCAGCCAGCGGTCGCGCCCGTCGTAGCGCGGGGTAAAACCTTCCCTGGCATGCAGGGTTTGCTGGTTCTTGAAGATCAGCATGTCCCCTGGTTGCAGCAGGACGGAGCGTACGACGTCGGGGTGATTGGCGGCGGCTTCAAACAGCTGCAGGGCCAACTTCGCGATGGCGCAGGTGGCGGTGACACTGGCTTTGTTGTAACGGCAAAACAGCTCGCCGGTTGCGCTTTTGTACAGCAGGGGGACGTGTTCCAGCACATTGCCCGGCTTGCCGAAGGACACCGGTCGGCGAATGGCGAACTGCGGTTGTGACAAGGCTGTTTCAACCCAGTCGGGCAACATGGCCAGCACCTCGCTAATGGCAACGATGCGGGTCGGCACATCCAGCTCGCAGCGCAGGCCGGTCAGGCACAGGTACTCCGGACAGGCCGACAACGCTGAGACCGGTTCGCAGGTCAAGGGCAGGTGCGGGTTGTCGACGTGCATGCACAGGTCCATGCGCGATCCATAGGAGCTCTCTTCGGTTTCACGCTGGCGCTTGGGCGACACGTGGCGGAACACCGTGTCGTCGTTTTCACCCTCGTAGGCCACCGGATGGGTTTGCAGGGTCTGCAGCACCGCCAGGATCGCGCCGGCCACTACCCGCAGTTGCTCGATACCCGGCGCCATGTCGTAGGGGGTGGCGGGCAGGTGCGAGTCCAGGGGCAACCCCCTGACGATCATTGCCGCCTCGGGAGCCTTGGGGAAGTTGCGCAAGCGATCGATTTTTTCACCGCACAGGACGCTCTCAAGCAGCTGCCCCAAAGCCGGCATGTGACGGATACCCGAGAGGCTGTCGGTCACGTCCAGGGAGGCCAGGCCGGCGTGTAACGCGTGCCGTTCTTCGAACGAAACATGAATTGTCGGTATCGCCTGTCGGGTTGAGCTCGCTGAGTGACTGCGCTGCCAGTCACGAATGTGTTCACCCCCAGAGGTCGTTGATGTCCCGACCATTTTTTCCATCTTTGCCATGTCCATTTGCTCCTGTTTGCCTACATCCCTGTAAGTTGAGCGCGAAGGTTAACGGAAGGGCCTTTTTTGTGTTGCAATGCCACGTTGCGATAAATGCAATGAGGTGATCAATGGCTCTGGATCAGTTATGGACGCTTGAAGCCTTCGCGACCGTCGCGCGCAAGCGCAGCTTTGTCGCGGCGGCACGCACGCTGGGCCGCTCCCCCAGTGCGTTGACCCGCGCCGTTCAAGGCCTGGAGGACAGTGCCGGGGTCAAGTTGTTTAATCGCTCCTCCAGCGTCGTAAGCTTGACTGAGGCGGGTGAACGCTTGCTGCCCCACGCCTGCAAAATGCTGGAATTGCAACGTGAGGCGGATGAAGACCTGGCCGGTCTGAGCGGCATGGCGAGCGGCTGGGTGCGTTTTTCCGCCCCCGAGTCCCTCGGCCACGGCGTTTTGCCGCAATTGATCGCGCAGTACGCCGAGGATTATCCGGATGTGAACGTCGACGTGATCTTCACCGATGGGACCCTCGACCCGGTCAAGAGCAAGCTGGACTTCTCGATTCGCGGCGCGTTTGCGCAATCCAGTGACCTGATCGGCTATCCACTCTGGAGTTACTCGCGTCATCTGTACGCCAGTCCCGGCTACCTGCAGCGGCGCGGGACGCCTGAGGCCATTGAAGCGCTGGAGACCCACGCGCTGATCCTGCACACGGCGCCGCGCATCCTCAAGGAATGGAATTTCCGCAGTGAGCAGCAGGCCACCAGCGTTCGGGTCCATCCACGGTTTCGTTTCAGCTCGGGCGTGGCGGTGTTGCAGGCCGCCCTGGCGGGCATCGGAATCGCCCGCCTGGCGGACTGGCTGGCGGAGCCCGAAGTGCAAGCGGGGCGCCTGCGCCGGGTCTGCCCCGAGTACCGGCTCACCTCCAGCAACGGTGACAGCCCGCAGATGCACGCGGTGTACCCGGCCGGGAACCTGCCACTGCGGGTGAAGGCACTGCTGGAGGTGATTCGCGGGTTTGGTGCCAGTCTTGAGCGCAAGCATGGACCTTAAACGCAAGCGTGCGGCCAACTCACCTTCAGAGCTCCAGCATTAAGGGCGATGGTGTCCGCGTATTGGGCGCACCCCTTACACTGAATACGCATGACCAAACCACTTGTGAATCTACAAAATGCACTCGAAGCGATTTAGATGTTTTGGAGCAGACCCGAATAGCGGAAATGAAGCTTTGGTCATTTTTGAAGGGGTTTCCTCCGGACGGTCGATAGCTGAGCGTCAAAGTTTTGCAGCCGCGCAGAAGGCTAAGGCTTGCGTGTTTATCAACATAATGGAGGATGGCGTCGGGCCGTGCGTTCTCGATTTTTATTATCCGCATGCCAGAAGTCCGCTCTGTCTGCACGCATCACTGGCGGCCGCGTATTACTTGCACACCCATAATGTCGCTGAATATTCCGGGTCGGTGCTGACATCCATGAATAAACAGTTATTGACCTTTACGCACTCAGGAAATGAGCTGCACATCAGCGTCGAACCTGATCAAGTGAAAATGCCTGTACCCTCTATGGGGGCCGTTGCAAAACTGCTCGGCTGTACTGAATCGGCGATCAAGCCCCCCGCTGCAATAGCGTCAATTGGTAGTCCGAAGTTATTGGTTGAAATGGTCAGTCCAGAGGCGTTGTACGCGTTGCGCCCCCACTGAATGGGATTGTTGAATGGGGGAAGGTGTCAGCCGTGAGCGGCGTTTATGCCTACGCGCACCACGAACTGAATAAGTACGAGGGACGAAATTTCAATCATCTGGATGAGAACATGGAGGATGCTGCAACGGGGGTGGCGGCTGGCGCGCTCAGTTTATTTTTGGCAAGAAACATCATCCTGTCCCAAGGCGTCATGCTGGGCAATCGGTGTCAAATCAGCGCGTCTGATTGTGATGGATTGATCAGTGTTGGGGGCCTGGTTTTCGAAGCATGACAACAGCGTTCGCCTGCGTGGTGAACAAACGCCGGTCTGCATACTCGGGTCGCGGCGGGACATGGTGGACGGATGTAGAGGAACATCTCGAGTATCAGCCTGCTCACCGTGCCGGATGATTTTCTCCGGTCAGAATGCGCTACCCGCGCCAGCCATCAGCGCGACGTGATGGTGCCTTGGCTGATCAAGCAATTCACCGCGCTCTATCCAGATGAAATGAAAAAACCGGCTGAAGGCGATGAAGACACCTGCGACTACACCGACGAAAGTGTCTGGGGTTACTCCAACTGGCACTTCACCGCGAAGGGCTCGTACCTGGGCGCCTACTTCGCCCGTTACCAACGGGGATGCGACTCGCCGGACTGGTCAGTGCTGCCGTACTCGCTGATCAAACAGCACCCCGGCGCGGTAAAACTGGAACTACCCAAGGGTTAATCGTTACTCCAACCCCGGTGCTTCCCGAACAATAAAGTGATCCAGGTTCTCAATACTCGCACTGAACACCCCGAACGTTTGCTCGGGGTTTTTCTTGCTTGGCACCTGCTTCAACTCCGGCGTCACGCCATAGAAGAAACAGAACAACTCCTTCCCGCTCTCGATGGCATGCTTGATCTCTTCCAGAAACGCCTTGCGCTTGCGGTAGTTGTCGATCAGCTTCTTGCTCAAGTAAACATTCACCGAATAAGGCTTCTTCTTCGCCTCGTCCGGCGCTTTGAACCAGACCTTCTGTTCAAAATCGATGCGAAAGCTCTGGGTGTAATCCTTGATCTCCTTGATCTTGCCCCAGTAAATCAGCCCCTTGTTGTCCTGTAGATACTCAACCTTCTTGAAGAACGACCCATAAGGCGCCGTATGCTCGCCAATCTTCAGCGGCATGCGCTTGAGCAACTCCTTATCCTCGAAGTTCGACACAAAACACTCCACCGGATGGGCGAAGACACTGGTCTTGTCCGGCGCCGACTCCCGGCTCGGATGCTCTGCATGACTGTCCGCCGACGTGTTTTTCGGCGCATCCCGCAGCACATCCGCCGCCACCGCCGGGGTCGACGGCTTACGCACATACTCACGCCGAGTCAGCAACAACTCCGACGGAAAATGCTCCTCGCGACTGTCATCCGTGTCCGCACCGTCCACACCCGTAATCTGGGCCTTGAGACTGACATAAGGACAATCCGCCACATGCCGCGTGCTGGGCGTGTTCTTGAAGTGCGGGGTGCGAACGTAATTCACATTCTTGGCGTTGAACGTCGTCAGCACATTTGCCGCATCGAAGGCCGCCCGGCAGGCGTCATTGGGACATTGGAAGTGTTCCTTGGCGGAATCGAACTCCATCGTCTCGTCAAAATTCAAATCCCGCACGTCGTAGATCGACAACTTGTCGTCGAGGCTGAGGCAGTAGGCGAGGTCGAATTTCATGGTGGGCTCGGGTCCTTGAGTGGGGAAGGGTATTAATAGCGGGAGGCGCGGCGGGTTGCACTGACTGTTTTCAAAACACCGCAAAACCTGCGGCAACCCACCAAACCTGTGGGAGCGAGCCTGCTCGCGAATCCCCGCATCAACGCGATCAATCTACCCCGCGCCGACTCCGCAGCAACACACCTTACTGTGGCGAGGGAGCTTGCTCCCGCTGGGCTGCGCAGCAGCCCCAAACCCGGCAAACGCGTTGCATCAGACAGATCGAGTTGTTTGCATGGCGACTGCTTCGCAGCCGAACGGGAGCAAGCTCCCTCGCCACAGATGTTGTTCAGTCCAGCTTCTCACGCTTCAACCGTTCTATCTTCTGATAAAGCGACTCGGTGAATTCGTCTTTGTCGTTGGCATGATGGCAACGCTTATGACAGTTAGGACAAAGGGCGACCGCGTTACTCCGACGATCCGATCCGCGGTCAGCTAAATGCTTTACATGGTGGACCTCAAGAAAGCGAGTGCCATCAGCCTGTTCGAAAGGACCTGGCTGATTGCAACCTTCGCAAATCCCTTTTGCGTTATCCAAAATCCAGGCTTTGATCCGAGGGGAACGAGCGTACGAGGTGGTGGTGACCGTTACCTTTTTGGGCTTCTCTATACCTTCCGGTTCGCCTAGGAGTTTTTTCCTCGAAGCTTTTCAGTTCGACGGTTAAGCGTCTCTTCGTCCGCAGTTGGTAAATAGTCGTCAAGGTCGATCACGCCTCTTGAGGCAAGGATTATTTCTACACGCGCTGCTACCCCTGACCCGATATTTGCCATTAAGGGGTAACTATTAGGCTTGAGGCCTAACTCTACAAACAGGAACGAAAGGTTCTGTAAGCGGAAATCTACGGCTTTGGTGCTGCGATTGATTAATACCCCTTCTTGCAGCATTCGCTGTTCATGCGGTTTGTCGACGGCCTGACCGGCCTCTTCGTGCGCAAGAATTTTTAGATAGGTATCGACCGAAGCTGCTAGCTCCTCGTCAGTCCATCTAGATTGCTTCTTTTCAGTGTCCATACAATCGCCGAGGGTTGAAAACCCTCGGACGATACTGAGTGGCCATTACGACTGTCTACGAAAATTCCTACAGAAAAGACCGACGCGTCGTTCAAGCTATCCTACAAAGACACTGCCGCACTAACCCACCGACTGCTTAGACGACTGAAACACCTCCCAAACCCTCCGCCACCAAGGCTTAACCACCGGCACCCGCCGCCGCGTGCGATTGAGCAATAAATAAGGCATGTCACGCAGCCGAATCCAGCCTTCATCCTGCCAATGCAACAGACTCAATGACATCTCCGGCCAATCCAGCAAACTCAACATCGGCCGATCAGAATTCTTCGACTGCCCCGCATCGCGTAAGGCTGGCACCACTTGATGGGTCAGCCATTCACGCAACAATCGATTTCCTGGCGCGTAGTGATAGACCAGGAGCGCGTACACGCCTGACTCGCTGAGCATCAACCGTTTCTCTGGTTGGCCGTGGTAGTCGATCAGCAACGTATGCCGTTGATCTTCATCCAGTTTACTCACTACACGATCACTCAGATGAAAGCCCATCAAGCGACCCAGATCGCGGGCGCAGAACCATGGCTGGTTTTCCAGTAGGAGGGCGTGGAGGGGGAGGTTGTGGCGGGCGAATACTGTTGGGATGAATGGATCAAGCATGACCGATCTCCGAGACGGAGGGACGGAGTGAAATCGTTATGGGCATTTCCATTACCTCTACGTAGTTTTGGAGAGGGCCAATACCCGACGTAGAGGATTCAAGAAAATCCCAACAAGCACTCGCTCTCAAACAAAAAGTCGCACGTCTGTCTCCGAGACGAGCACGATTCTGTGTGAGTGAGCAGCTTCTACGTTGGGCGTTTCTTAGGCACCTGCGATGGAGCTTAGAGATGCTTTGATTGGGCAGCAACGCGGAAGCGGCTGTAAATGTTGTAGGAGTTTTAGCGTCGTGGCGTAGGGATGAGCAAAGCATATTCATCCGACCCCAAAAAAAGCCCCGATCAGATCGGGGCTCCTTCTTGAGCCTACATAGTTAGCCTTTAGGGGGAACGGATCGTCTCCGTAGGTATTGCGTTCGCGAATTTGTCCGTTCTGTCCGTGGATAAGCATTTCGCTTCCCTGATTTATTGCAATTTCGCGCGCGAGCTCAATAGCTTCTGCCTGGGTGCCGACAACTTTTGTTGCCTTCGAGTTGCCTGCACCTTTAACTGCCCAGTCGTTGCCATGGGGAACGACGTGTTGATTTTTCTTAGACATGATGTGGTTCTCTCTTCAAGTTTATGTCTGAGCGTTAGCAAATAATTTGCCTAGCTTGCCGATTTACTTTGGAAACCAAATTTCGTGCGAAATCCGATCTCCGACGATCAGCCGTTGACACCGCTCAAAGGTCGTCCATAATCACGCCCCGCATTCCCAAATGCTTTCGTGATTGTGGGTTTCCCCGATTACGGCCCGTACGAGTGGGCTTTGTTCACCTGTACGGTCAAGGCCCGCAGCATCCGCTCGAACGGTTGCTGTGGGTTTCTTGTTTTTGCCCCCTCATCTTTTTCGCAATCTCTCGATAGCAGACGTCAAGGCTCTATTCTTAGCTACTGCTAGATGCTCAGTGGTTAACAGTCGTGCGCAGAAACATTGAGTAGGAGCCGCTAATCTCAATGACTGCGGCTCCGCTCTGACTTATTTCTCATTCAAAAAAGTACGATGGGCCAAAAAACCACATCGTTACTTTAGGCAGTGCACTCGGAATCAATCCCAGCTAAGCGCACCACCTGTTTGGTACTCGATTACGCGAGTCTCAAAGAAATTCTTCTCTTTCTTCAAGTCCATAATCTCGCTCATCCAAGGGAACGGGTTCGTAGTCCCCGGATACTCTTCTTTAAGACCGATCTGCGAAAGACGACGGTTAGCAATAAACTTGAGGTAGTCCTCCATCATCGCCGCATTCATCCCCAACACCCCGCGAGGCATGGTGTCGCGAGCGTATTCGATCTCTAGCTGAGTCCCCTGCAGAATCATCTGCGAGGCTTCTTCCTTCATCTCAGCATCCCACAAATGCGGGTTTTCGATTTTGATCTGGTTGATCACGTCGATGCCGAAGTTCAGGTGCATGGATTCGTCGCGCAGGATGTATTGGAACTGCTCGGCGACGCCGGTCATTTTGTTGCGGCGGCCCATGGAGAGGATTTGGGTGAAGCCGCAGTAGAAGAAGATGCCTTCCAGGACGCAGTAGTAGGCGATCAGGTTGCGCAGCAGTTCTTTGTCGGTTTCGACGGTGCCGGTTTCGAACTTCGGATCGGAGATCGAACGGGTGTATTTGAGGCCCCAGGTGGCTTTTTTCGCGACCGATGGGATCTCGTGGTACATGTTGAAGATCTCGCCTTCATCCATGGCCAACGATTCGATGCAGTACTGGTAGGCGTGGGTGTGGATCGCTTCCTCGAAAGCCTGGCGCAGGATGTACTGGCGGCATTCCGGGTTGGTGATCAGGCGGTACACGGCCAGGACCAGGTTGTTGGCAACCAGGGAGTCGGCGGTGGAGAAGAAGCCGAGGTTGCGCATGACGATGCGGCGTTCGTCGTCGGTCAGGCCTTCCGGGTCTTTCCAGAGGGCGATGTCGGCGGTCATGTTGACTTCTTGCGGCATCCAGTGGTTTGCGCAACCGTCCAGATACTTCTGCCAGGCCCAGTCGTACTTGAATGGCACGAGTTGGTTGAGGTCGGCGCGGCAGTTGATCATGCGCTTTTCGTCGACGGCGACACGGGCGGAGGCGCCTTCGAGTTCGGCCAGGCCTTCGGCAACGTCGAGGTTGTCCAGGGCAGCCTTGGCACGGGCGATGGCGGCGGAGTCGGACGCGGTCACGGCACGCGCTTCTTGGGCGGCGACGCCACCGGCGGTGTCGAGGCGGTCCATGTTGGCTTCGGTCGCGTGGCCGGCGTTGGCGCCTTTTACGGCTACTTCGCCCGTGTCTTCTTTGTCGAATTCGTCCCAGCTCAGCATGACGTGTCGTCTCCTGCGTGAGGGCCAGTTGCCCGTGTGATGGTTTTTCACACGGTCGTACTGACCGCGTTGGATCTAAAGGAATCGTTTTTTGCAGCAGCTATACGCAGGCATCAAACAGAATTTTGTACGGAGGATCCGAAGCAGCCGAGGTGCGCAGAAACGTGAACGGCGTCTGCTTGGGCTTCGGACTGACTGTTCATCCCCTGTAAGGGAATATTGCAGGCCCGTTTAAGCCCGCATTATAGGGAAAAAATTGCCTTCGTGGTGCGACCAAGTGGCACTGGGAACGGTCGGCGGGGCGCGTTTTGAGGTTGGAGCGAGGGTTTACAGGGCTTTGGCGGATGAAGTTTTTTTTCGCTTTTTTTGGCTGGTTTTTGACGGTGGAGTCGGGGTGTGGGTGTCGTTGCGGTCTGTTGATGTGCCGCAAGCCAGACAGGGCACGGCTTACAGGGCGATGCAGAGGGTTTTGTGGACGCGATTGTGTGCAGTTTTCAGCTGAAAATGTTTTGATGCGGTTTTGCTCAAAAAACAGCCAAAATCACTACATGTTGTGGTTTTGGTCGATTTTCAACCACTCCAGACACAACTAAGCCCGACCGAAGTCGGGCCCTAATGTCGCGTTCAGCCATCAGCTGAAACGGGCAGCGCCGACGCGATTTGCACCATCAGCGGCAAGCTTGGCCGCGCCAGTGTGGTCGGCACCGTCAGAAGCCAGTTTCGCAGCACCAGTGTGATCAGCACCATCGGAGGCGAAAGACGCCGAACCGGTATGGTCGTAGCCATCGGAAGCGACAGCCGCATCGCTGGTAAAAGCAGCCGAGCCAGTGCGGTCATAACCGTCGGCGGCAAAAGCGCTGCCGGCCAGTACGGAGAGGGTCAGGGCGAGGATCAGTTGGGTTTTCATGGTAGTGGCTCCAGGTTCGTTGGCGTTTTGTGCCTTGGGTGTGGAATTCATACTGCGCCAGTAAATTTGATTAAAAATAGCAGATAATTGCACTAAACAATCGTATCTATCGATGTATACGGTTCGGCGCTTCATCTGCCTTAAGCAGCGGGCAAATGGGTCGAACCGTTAGGGGAGTGCGGGTGATTAGCCGTTAGAGCAGCCGTTACCCATAACGCTGTAACGCAGGATGTGGCGTTGGCCTTTGGAGTCGTCGTATTCCATTTTCATCGGAACAACTTCACACACGTTCGGGACTTCGCTCATGGACACGATGTTGGCGATGTCCAGGTGGGTGGAGTAAGTGTATTCCTCAACTACCACGGGTTTTTGCTGTGCGACATCAGTCGGGATCTCGTCTGCCATGGCGGTTGCGCACAGACTGCTGAGGGCCAGAACTAATAAAGCTTTCATTTCAAATTTACCTTTCTAAAGTCGAGAGGGGTCACGCAATCCTTTTGGGATTGCGTGTGGAACTTCAGTACTTGGTTTTTGATTAACTGCCTTCGTGGGGGCTGCAACTTGGTTAATCAGGTTTGCCTTGTTGGCGAGGCTGATTTTAGGCGTCGGGTTTACATTCATATACCCATGCTTTTGATAAACACCTTTCGCGATTCTCGTAACAATCGCCCTCAAGATCAAAAGATCGCAGGTTTCGCCAGCCCCTACGGGGGATGTGGAGGCCCGGGTTGCGTGGCTTCGAGCGGTTTAACGGGATATTCACAGCATTTTGTAGGGGCTTGTTACTACCATCGTCGAATGGTTCTATAGGCCCGGCCCGGCTACAACAGGGTCATACAAAAACAACTATTCCACCGAGGTAAGAAAGATGAGTGCGGCTTCTCTGTATCCCGTTCGTCCCGAGGTAGCAGCCAATACGCTGACTGACGAGGCGACCTACAAAGCCATGTACCAGCAGTCGGTCGTCAACCCGGACGGCTTCTGGCGCGAACAAGCCAAGCGCCTCGACTGGATCAAGCCTTTCACCACGGTGAAGCAGACGTCCTTTGACGATCACCATGTCGACATCAAATGGTTCGCCGACGGCACGCTGAACGTTTCCTACAACTGCCTCGACCGTCATCTGGCCGAGCGCGGTGATCAAATCGCGATTATCTGGGAAGGGGATGACCCGGCCGAGAGCCGCAACATCACCTACCGCGAGCTGCACGAAGAAGTCTGCAAGTTCGCCAACGCCTTGCGCGGCCAGGATGTGCACCGCGGCGACGTGGTGACTATCTATATGCCGATGATCCCCGAAGCCGTGGTCGCCATGCTGGCCTGCACCCGGATCGGCGCGATTCACTCGGTGGTGTTCGGTGGTTTCTCGCCGGAAGCCCTGGCGGGTCGCATCATCGACTGCAAATCCAAAGTGGTGATCACCGCCGATGAAGGCATTCGTGCCGGCAAGAAGATCCCGCTCAAGTCCAACGTCGACGACGCGCTGACCAACCCGGAAACCAGCAGCATCCAGAAAGTCATTGTGTGCAAGCGCACCGGTGGCAACATCAAGTGGAACCAGCATCGCGACATCTGGTACGAAGACCTGATGAAAGTGGCGGGCACTGTCTGCGCGCCGAAAGAAATGGGCGCTGAAGAAGCGCTGTTCATCCTTTACACCTCGGGTTCGACCGGTAAGCCGAAAGGTGTGCAGCACACCACCGCGGGTTATCTGTTGTACGCGGCGCTGACCCACGAGCGCGTGTTCGACTACCGTCCGGGCGAAGTCTACTGGTGCACCGCCGACGTCGGTTGGGTCACCGGCCACACCTATATTGTCTACGGCCCGCTGGCCAATGGCGCGACCACCCTGCTGTTCGAAGGCGTGCCGAACTACCCGGACATCACCCGGGTGGCGAAGATCGTCGACAAGCACAAGGTCAACATCCTCTACACCGCACCAACCGCCATCCGCGCGATGATGGCCTCGGGCAAGGCGGCTGTTGAAGGCGCCGATGGCAGCAGCCTGCGTCTGTTGGGGTCGGTCGGTGAGCCGATCAACCCCGAGGCGTGGGATGTGGTACTCGCAAGAATGATCGGCCGGTCACCGTTGCCCCTGATCGTGGACACCTGGTGGCAGACCGAGACCGGCGCCACGCTGATGAGCCCGCTGCCGGGTGCGCACGCACTCAAACCGGGTTCAGCGGCTCGACCATTTTTCGGCGTGGTGCCAGCGTTGGTGGACAACCTGGGCAACATCATCGAAGGCGTCGCCGAGGGCAACCTGGTGATTCTCGATTCGTGGCCAGGCCAGGCGCGCACGCTGTATGGCGACCATGACCGCTTCGTCGATACTTACTTTAAGACTTTCCGCGGCATGTATTTCACCGGTGACGGTGCTCGTCGCGACGAAGACGGTTACTACTGGATCACCGGTCGTGTGGATGACGTGCTTAACGTTTCTGGCCACCGGATGGGCACTGCCGAAATCGAAAGCGCGATGGTTGCTCACCCGAAAGTCGCCGAAGCGGCGGTGGTCGGTGTGCCGCATGACATCAAAGGGCAGGGCATCTATGTCTACGTCACCTTGATCGGTGGCGAAGAGCCAAGCGAGCAATTGCGCCTGGAGCTGAAAAACTGGGTGCGTAAGGAGATCGGACCGATTGCTTCGCCGGATGTTATCCAGTGGGCGCCGGGGCTGCCGAAAACCCGTTCGGGCAAGATCATGCGCCGGATTCTGCGCAAGATTGCCACGGCTGAATACGACGGGTTGGGAGATATCTCCACCCTGGCGGATCCGGGCGTGGTGCAGCATTTGATTGATACGCACAAGACCATGAACGTCGCGTAAGCGCGGTTTCTGAGTCGACGAAGCCCTGTCCGGCATTGCGCCGGGTGGGGCTTTTTGTTGACTGATGTTTTTGTGTTGGCAGTACTGGCCTCTTCGCGAGCAAGCCCGCTCCCACATTAAATCTGCGGTGAACACAGAGTGTGTGTCAGACGCAGATCCCCTGTGGGAGCGGGCTTGCTCGCGAAAGCGGTCTGTCAGACACCTGATCAACAACGGCCAATAATTATCGGCCTCACGTGTAGGTGATTTCCCACTGTTACCCCGTCCCAAGAAAGTAACTGAATGTGTAACCGCCCGCCCCGATCCGGGGCATTGGGAAACGCAAAGCCCCGGATCAGGGCCTCTCAACCCCCTCCGAAAAATTAGACATCACGCTGCGCTTGCCGGATTAGAAGGGTTTGCCAATAATAGGCCCGCAATTTGCAGCATAGATCGGTTCACTATCTTTTGCTCTTGCATGAAATTGCGAGGCTGTCAACGTGCCCAAGCGGCATTCTCAGTGCATCTGTAATTTGTTGTCGCATTGAAGAAATATCGGCTTCCGGCCTGTCGTTAGAATGCCGATCACTCGCTCGTCGTTGCTCGCGTTGAAATCAACGTGGGTTTCCAGGACGCAGCACCGCATTCCGGTTTAACCCATTCGCATATTGGGCCTGTGCTCACTCTGCCGTTTTTGCCCTTTACCGATGGAGTCCCAAGATGAAGAAACTTGTGCTGCTTGGCGCCCTGGCACTGTCCGTGCTGTCCCTGCCGACCTTCGCCGATGAAAAACCTCTGAAAATCGGTATCGAAGCTGCTTACCCTCCGTTTGCCTCCAAGGCGCCGGACGGCAGCATTGTTGGTTTTGACTACGACATCGGCAACGCCCTGTGCGAACAGATGCAGGTCAAGTGCGTCTGGGTCGAGCAAGAGTTCGACGGTCTGATCCCGGCACTTAAAGTGCGCAAGATCGACGCGATCCTGTCGTCCATGTCGATCACTGAAGATCGCAAGAAGTCTGTGGACTTCACCAACAAGTACTACAACACCCCGGCTCGCCTGGTCATGAAGGCCGGCACTCAAGTCAGCGAAGGCTTGACTGAGCTCAAGGGTAAGAACATCGGCGTACAACGTGGTTCGATCCATGAGCGTTTCGCCCGCGAAGTCCTGGCCCCGCTGGGTGCCGAGATCAAGCCTTACGGTTCGCAGAACGAAATCTACCTCGACGTAGCTGCCGGCCGCCTCGACGGTACCGTGGCTGACGCAACCCTGCTGGATGACGGCTTCCTGAAAACCGACGCCGGCAAAGGTTTTGCCTTCGTTGGCCCGGCCTTCACCGACGTCAAATACTTCGGCGACGGCGTAGGTATCGCAGTTCGTAAAGGTGACGCACTGAAAGACAAGATCAACGGTGCGATCGCTGCCATTCGCGAGAACGGCAAGTACAAGCAAATCCAGGACAAGTACTTCGCCTTCGATATCTACGGTAAGTAACACGTCCCAGCGACAAGTCCGAAATGGCGCAAGCAACAGGATCTCTGAGGTTTGCGCCATTTTTTCATCCCAACTTTCGAGGACCTGAATCATGTTGAAAGGCTACGGGGCTGTCATCCTCGATGGCGCATGGCTGACGCTTCAGCTCGCCTTGTCGTCCATGGTCTTGGCCATTGTTCTGGGTCTGATCGGCGTTTCGCTGCGTCTGTCCCCGATCCGCTGGCTGGCTTGGCTGGGCGACCTGTATTCCACGGTGATCCGCGGGATTCCCGACCTGGTGCTGATCCTGCTGATTTTCTACGGTGGTCAGGACTTGCTCAACCGCGTCGCACCGATGCTCGGCTTTAACGACTACATCGATCTGAACCCGTTGGCCGCCGGTATCGGCACCCTGGGTTTCATCTTCGGTGCGTACCTGTCCGAAACCTTCCGTGGCGCCTTCATGGCGATCCCCAAAGGTCAGGCAGAAGCCGGCATGGCGTACGGCATGAGCAGTTTTCAGGTGTTCTTCCGGGTGTTGGTGCCGCAGATGATTCGTCTGGCGATTCCAGGTTTCACCAACAACTGGCTGGTATTGACCAAGGCGACCGCGCTGATTTCGGTGGTGGGCCTGCAAGACATGATGTTCAAGGCCAAGCAGGCGGCAGATGCCACCCGCGAGCCTTTCACCTTCTTCCTCGCAGTGGCGGCGATGTACCTGGTGATCACCAGCGTCTCGTTGCTGGCATTGCGTCACCTTGAGAAGCGCTACTCGGTAGGCGTAAGGGCGGCTGATCTATGATCTTCGACTACAACGTCATTTGGGAGGCCCTGCCGCTGTACTTCGGCGGCCTGGTGACCACCCTCAAGTTGCTCGCGCTGTCGCTGTTCTTTGGTCTGTTGGCGGCGTTGCCGCTGGGGCTGATGCGCGTCTCCAAGAACGCAGTCGTCAACATGAGCGCCTGGCTGTTCACCTACGTGATCCGCGGCACGCCGATGCTGGTGCAGCTGTTCTTGATCTACTACGGTTTGGCGCAATTCGAAGCGGTGCGTGAAAGCTTCATGTGGCCGTGGCTGTCCAGCGCAACGTTCTGTGCGTGCCTGGCTTTCGCGATCAACACCAGCGCCTACACCGCTGAAATCATCGCCGGCAGCCTGCGCGCTACGCCGAACGGTGAGATCGAAGCGGCCAAGGCCATGGGCATGTCGCGCTACAAAATGTACAAGCGCATCCTGTTGCCGTCGGCCCTGCGCCGGGCAGCTGCCGCAGTACAGCAACGAAGTGATCATGATGCTGCAGACCACCAGTCTGGCGTCCATCGTGACCCTGATCGACATCACCGGTGCCGCGCGCACGGTCAACGCCCAGTTCTACTTGCCGTTCGAGGCTTACATCACGGCGGGTGTGTTCTACCTGTGCCTGACCTTCATTCTGGTGAAGATCTTCAAACTGGCCGAGCGCCGCTGGCTGGGCTATATGGCCCCGCGGAAGCACTGATATGGAACGCATCGATCATTCATTGCCGTGGAGTCACCTGGGCAGCGAACGCCAGATTTCGGTGTTCCGCTTCGGCCGCGGCGAGCGCAAGGCTTACATTCAGGCCAGCCTGCACGCCGATGAACTGCCGGGGATGCGTACCGCTTGGGAGCTGAAAAAGCGCCTGACCGAACTCGAAGCCCAAGGCTTGTTGAACGGCGTCATTGAACTGGTGCCCGTGGCCAACCCGCTGGGCCTCGGCCAATTGCTGCAAGGCAATCATCAAGGGCGTTTCGAGGCAGGCAGCGGCAAGAACTTCAACCGGGATTTCGTCGAGCTCAGCGCGCCAGTGGCCGCCGGACTGGAAGGGCGCCTGGGGGATGATCCTCACGCCAATATCCGCTTGATTCGCCAGGCCATGAGCGACGCGTTGGCAGCATTGCCACCGGCGGCGAGTCAGCTACAAGGCATGCAGCGCGTCTTGCTCAGCCATGCCTGCACGGCTGACGTGGTGCTGGATTTGCATTGCGATGCCGAAGCGGCGCTGCACATGTACGCGTTGCCGCAACACTGGCCGCAATGGCGTTCGCTCGCCGCACACCTGAATGTGAAAGTGGGCCTGCTGGCGGAAGACTCCGGCGGCAGTTCCTTTGACGAAGCCTGTTCGCTGCCGTGGCTGCGTCTGTCGCGCCACTTTCCGGATGCGCAGATTCCACTGGCGTGCCTGGCGACTACCATTGAACTGGGCGGTCAGGCCGATACCACTCGCGCCGATGCCGTAGCGTACGCCGAAGGCATTCTGGCGTTCCTCGCCGAGCAAGGCCTGATCAGCGGCGAATGGCCGAAACCGGCCCAGGACGCGTGCGAAGGCATGCCGTTCGAAGGCACTGAATTGTTGTTCGCACCGCACCCGGGTGTGGTGAGTTTCCTGCGTAAACCCGGTGAATGGGTTGAAGCTGGCGATGAGATTTTCGAAGTGATCGATCCGTTGGCGGATCGGGTCAGCACGGTGTGTGCTGGTACGTCCGGGGTGCTGTTTGCCATTGAACGGCTGCGTTATGCCCAACCCGGTTTCTGGCTGGCCAAGGTGGCGGGGCGCGAAGCGCTGCGTCACGGGCGCTTGCTCAACGACTGACTGACTGTTTTTGTGAGAACCGACCGCATGTACAAACTTGAAGTCCAAGACCTGCATAAACGCTATGGCAGTCACGAAGTGCTCAAGGGCGTGTCCCTGAAAGCGGCGGCTGGCGATGTGATCAGCATCATCGGCTCCAGTGGCTCCGGCAAAAGTACTTTCCTGCGCTGCATCAACCTGCTTGAGCAGCCACACGCAGGCAGGATTCTGCTCAATAACGAAGAGCTGAAACTGGTCGCCAACAAGGAAGGCGCGCTGAAAGCCGCCGACCCGAAACAGTTGCAACGCATGCGTTCGCGCCTGTCGATGGTGTTCCAGCATTTCAATCTGTGGTCACACATGACCGCGATGGAAAACATCATGGAAGCGCCGGTCCACGTGCTCGGCATGACCAAGGCCGAAGCTCGCGAGAAAGCCGAGCACTACCTGAACAAGGTCGGTGTGGCGCATCGCAAGGACGCTTACCCGGGCCACATGTCGGGCGGCGAACAACAGCGCGTGGCGATTGCCCGTGCGCTGGCGATGGAACCTGAGGTGATGCTGTTCGACGAACCGACCTCGGCCCTCGATCCGGAACTGGTCGGTGACGTGCTGAAAGTCATGCAAGCCCTGGCGCTGGAAGGCCGGACCATGGTGGTGGTGACGCACGAAATGGGCTTTGCCCGTGAAGTGTCGAACCAACTGGTGTTCCTGCACAAAGGTGTCGTCGAAGAGAGCGGCAACCCGCGTGAAGTACTGGTCAATCCACAGTCCGAACGCTTGCAACAATTCCTCTCGGGCAGCCTGAAGTAATCGCTCCCGTTACGCACCAAATTAGGTCATGCTGCGCACCGCGCGCCAGATGGTCTAATTTGGTTGCAGCCGCCTTCGGCCTTTAACACTGTTTTAGTTTCGGATTGCCCGCCATGACTGCCCATCGAATTGGTTTCCTGATTTGGCCCAGCACTAAAGCTCTGACGCTTGCGCTGGCTGAGGAGGCCTTGCGTGTTGCTCAGCGTGTGCATCCAGACGTTGTCTACGAACTGTCGTTCTTGCAGGCCGAACCGCCGACCGAAGGCGCCTGGCAATTGCCCGGTGAGCCCTGGGCCGGCAAGCTCGAAAATTTCCAGAAGTTGTTTTTGCTCGCCGATGAGCCGCCGACCGCACTTGCGCCGGCCCTCAGCAGTTCGCTCAAACAACTGGTGCGTGCCGGTTGTGTGATTGGCGG
Source organism: Pseudomonas sp. 10S4 (assembly GCF_034344865.1). Lineage (NCBI taxonomy): Bacteria > Pseudomonadati > Pseudomonadota > Gammaproteobacteria > Pseudomonadales > Pseudomonadaceae > Pseudomonas > Pseudomonas sp. 10S4. Next base: position 77,808 of record NZ_CP133774.1, on the reverse strand, counting down.
TTTGTCCGCCGGTGTTTATCCGTTGGCGCAGTTGGGTTTGCTCGACGGTTATCGCGCGGCTGTGCATTGGCGCTGGCAGGACGATTTCGCCGAGCGTTTCCCGAAAGTCATCGCCACCAGTCATTTGTTTGACTGGGATCGCGATCGCTTGACCGCGTGCGGCGGCCTGTCGGTGCTCGATTTGCTGCTGGCCGTATTGGCCCGCGACCACGGCGCCGAACTGGCCGGTGCGGTCTCGGAAGAACTGGTGGTCGAACGCATCCGTGAAGGCGGCGAACGCCAGCGCATTCCACTGCAAAACCGCCTCGGCTCCAGCCATCCGAAGCTCACCCAAGCGGTGTTGCTGATGGAAGCCAACATCGAAGAACCGCTGACCACCGACGAAATCGCCCAACACGTGTGCGTGTCCCGTCGGCAGTTGGAACGGATCTTCAAGCAATACCTCAACCGTGTGCCGAGCCAGTACTACCTGGAGCTGCGCCTGAACAAGGCCCGGCAGATGTTGATGCAAACCAGCAAGTCGATCATCCAGATCGGCCTGTCCTGTGGCTTCTCTTCGGGGCCGCACTTCTCCAGCGCCTATCGCAACTTCTTCGGTGCCACGCCGCGGGAAGATCGCAACCAGCGGCGCAGCAGCAGCCCGTTCGAGTTGTCGTCGGTACCTTCAGAGCGTGGTTGATTTTCGGTTATTGCTCTATCTCTGAGTCGTCTGAATCGGACACCTCCATCTCGGCAGTGTTAAAGATTTCCTCAACGCCAAAATCGGTGCCGTTTTGCCTGAAGTAAGCACGCAACAGTTGCAGGCTTCGCTCAGAAAGCGGATTGCCAAGCAGGTTGATGCTCTCGCCCATTTCCATGGGCAGTTCGAGGATGTCGCTAGGTAGCTCTCGAATGGCGTTATTGCTCAGGTTGGCAATGTCGAGCGCTTCCAGTTTCAACAACCCTGGCGGTAACTCGGTGATGTGCGTGTGGCTCAGGATGAGCGTGGACAAATTTGGCATCTGACTGACATCGGGTGTCAGCAGTAGCGGGTTATTACTCAGGTCCAGAAAGTCCAGGCGTTCCATGCCGGCCAGCGCCGCCACCGTGTCGTCCGTCAGGCTGATTCGGCAGTTGGGCAGCACCAATGCCACCAGCTCACCCAGGTTGAATACCGACGGCGGAATATTGCCCAGGCTGTAGTCGCGAATGGTCAGCCCCTTGAGTTTGGGGAAGCACCTCAGGAATCCATCGGAAACCGACGTCAACCCGCTGTAGCTATGCAGGTAAAGATGGGAAACGTGGCTGAAGTCAGCACTCAGTGTGGGCAACTCGCCGGTGACTATCAGTGACAGGCTGAGCTCATAAGAGGGTTCAAGGGTTTCGTTAAAGTCATCCAGTTCGGTTTCCCGGCGCCAGCCTTGTTCAACGATCCGTTTGAATTCATCCCGAGTGTTGTGCTCGATCAGCAGTTGCTGTGCGCTGAAGGGTTCGCCGCTGAGCGGGTGCAGCGGGGGAATGTTGCCGGTCCACGTCGCGAGGTCGGTGCTCAGGGTGGCGTACTCTGTCTCCAGTCGGCTGAGCTCGATTCGCCCTGCCGCCAGCGTGCCGGGCAGGCTGTACACAAAATCGCTGGCCTGTTCGCGATCCATGCTCGGGTAAAGGGCGGCAATCCGCTCGATATCGCCCAGTTCGGCGTACACGCCCAAGTCTTCACGAGTCTTCTGAAAGTAGGTTTTCACCCGATTTTGCGTGCCGATGGATAAGGGGTTATCAGCGAAATCGAAACCGTTGCCCTTGCTCGCGGGCAACTCGAACAGTTCGGCTGGCAGCTCCACAATCCGGTTGTTCGAGAAAATCCCGGTTTTCAGCTGTGGACGACTGAACAGGCCGGGTGGAAGGCTGGAGATACCGGTCTCGCCCAGGTCTATGTAGTCCAGTTGATTCATGGCCTCGACACTGAATACCCGCCCCAACGGATTCTTGTACAACTCCAGCGTACGCATCCGATTCAAGGACGAAAGCGTTGCCTGAGATTCGGCGGTCAACGCGATCCCGCAATTACTCAGGACCAGTTGATCAAGATTCGGCAATGAGGGCAGGACGTCGGGCAGTGTGGCCAAGGGAATATTGCGCACTTCCATGCGGCGCAAACCGGTGAAGTGGCGCAGGAACTCATGAGTACCGCGTGTCGCCTCGCCACCTTCGAGGGTCAGGTAGGCAATGTGGCTGAAATCCGCCTGAATAGTCGGCAACTCTCCAATGATGGGCCGAGTGAACCTGAACATGTAGCCGCGAGCGCCGGCATCCTGATCGCCGCGTTGAGCGCGGTCTGGCGGCGCCAGCAGCGTTGCAGTTCATCTGCGAGCAGTGCGCGGTTGCGTCGGGAGGCGGTGATCTGGCGGGCGCTGAGTTGGGCGCCGGTTTCCGGGTGATAAGGGGGATTGCACTGCACCAGATACGCAGTTCGTTAATCAGTCGGTTGTATTCGTCGAAGAGCCTCGAAAGTTCTATTCGAGCGCCCGTGGGGTGGCGTTGCAACCCCAGGGTAAAACGCTCCACCTCCTCAAGGGTGAAGGAAGGGTAGAGGTCCCTGACATGGTCTTGCAGTGACGCGGCTGCGGGGGGCGTTGAGGATAGTCCGCGCCGCCGGGCAGGCGCATGAGGTTCGGGTCGTAGTGTGGTTTGCGCAGTGGGGTTAGCGCCAGGAGCTTTTGCAGTTCCTCGTGGTCCAGCGCGTGTTCAGCGATCAATTGTTTGAGCGTCGAGCCTTGCCCTGTCTGCAGATTCATTGCGTTGCGTTCGCTGTCGGGCAATGCCCGCAACAGTGCGTTATAGAGGTCTTCAGCTCCGGACAGTTCTTCTCCGAGATCGTTGTAGGCCTGGTACTCCCCGTCTATGAGCTGGACCAGCACCTTGCGCATGGACGCCTCAGGATTGCCGATCGTATCGATGGTTTTCCCGTTGAATGAAAAACGGTTGACGTCGACTCGAACCTCCCCCGACCAGCCACGCAGGCGCGGTAGCGAGTGCATGACCAGCCGATCGGTGTCGGGGTTGTTCTGCGACGAAAGCTCCAGACCTTCGCGGGCGCGCACGGCGCGGACATGTTGTTGTGCCCAGCGCGCCAGTTCATGGAGTCCTGACGGGACTGTGCCCTGTTCCAGTTGCTGTAGCTCATTTCCGCTGGCGGTGTTCAATAGTTCTTCGGCAACACTGCTCGGCAAGCCTGAAACAGTGTCCATGAGACGTTGGGTCAGTGGGTCGGCCTTGGTTTCCTGCGCCCGATAGCGTGCGTCGAACAATGAGCGTTGCTGTTTGAATGCGATCTGCGCCAGACGGCTTCTAAGGTTCCTGGCTCGTGCTTCGAGCGCCAGCGCAGGTGCGCCGAATGTTTCGTCAAACAGCACTTTTATTTCATCTTCACTCAAGCACAGTAGCGCCGTTTTCAGCACATCGGCGCTGCTGACGGGGACGTCATAGAGGTGTACGCCGTGGGGCAGGCTGTTTGCGCTTTGCCATGTCGTGTGGCCTTCGCTGTCGATCAGGCGCAACGCTTTGTTTTCCGGCCATGGAAAGTGTTCTGTCAGCAGTTGCAATTGGGTCGGTCGATCCGCCGTCTGCCAACGTTGTGAATGCTCACTGCCGATCCGTTCGATAAAGGTCTGGATGTCCTTGTCGATCTTGAAGCGTTTGAGCGTATCGGCCACGAGCGGCGGCAGTGGGGCGTTGTCGACGTGCATCCGGCGTAACGCGTTTTCGTGGTGGCCGCTGATCTTCAGTACTTGCTCGCGTTCGCTGCTGGAGAGCGAATCGGCCAAATACCCCAGGCGCCGCAATAGCGTGTCACGGTCCCAGGTCAGCGGTTTTTCGATCGCTGTGTGCCAGGCCCCGTTGCTATTGTGTTCCAGCAACGGTTTGTAGGCGTCGGGGCGGGTTGGATGGTCAATTTGAAACTGACCGATCCTTGTGTCGTGAGTCACGGCGTAGTGTTTGTTTTCCAGCGCCAGGATGGCGTTTCCCTCGTGGGGGTACAGACCCAGGTTGTTGGGTTTGCTGTCGGTTGCCAGGGAGATGTTCTGCTCGTAGGGTTTGAGGTCGCCGTTCCAGTAACGGGTTCGACCGTCAGCTGATTGCGCGGGAATGAAACGGTCAATGAAATCCACGCATGCCTTGGGCATTACGTTGCGAAACTCTCCCGCAACAAGGGTGCCTCCCGCTGCGAACGCTCCCAGTTGAACCAGCGATTCGATGAACTCCAGGGTGTGTGTGAGGGCTTGCTGTGTCAGGCCTTGCGACCATTCGACGATTGATTCGAAAGCCTCGTCCAGCAGTTGATAAACCATATAAGCCATCATCAACTCGCCCAGAACGGGGACAAACGGCAGTGCAACGAAAGCGGCAATCTGCAGCAGTGTCGAAGCGATGCTGCTGAAGGAATCCCAAAGCTCCCATCGAGCCTTACGGTCGGCACTGGCGGTGGACACGGCAAGCGTGCGCGCATCATTGAGAATCTTGTCGAGTTTTCGTTGATACAGGTGCTCCCACAGATCGCCGGCGATGGGTGTAGCGCAAAACTGCAAATTCATATGCTTGGCGGGCGAATCACGCCAGGAGGGCAGTGGGTCGCCGGAGGCGCGCGGATGCCAGGTGGTTTGCGTCAGACGGCTGTTCAGGTTGGCGAAGAAGTAGCCACGATCGCCATGGGCGACGAAGCGGCTGAAAAAGTGCTGGTAATCGCCCGAGCGTAATTTTTGGCTGAGTTCGATCATGAAGTGTCCGCTGGACGGATATTCCTTGATCGGGTGCTGCGGATCATCAGGTAGGTAGGCGATAACCCTCACTGCACCACGGTGCTGCTCCAGATCCGGGGCGAACAGGATGATGCCGGTTAGCTGCGCGGACATCATCGTCAGGTCATGACACAGCAAGGGTTTGCCATCGAGCAGCATGCCTTGCACGCCGTTCACCAGCCCGGAAATGGACCGGTAGGCGTCTTCCTTTAGCGTGTCTTTCTGAAGGCGCGCCAGCTCCAGCGCCATACGTAGCGCGGCTTTATGGCTTTGCTTGATCTGCGGGCGCAAAACGGCCGCGACTACTGGATTGCTCACGCCAAGGTTGTCTTCGAGCCAGGCCCGATATTGCCCACCGATATCCAGCTCGCGGCATAGCGTCGTGAAGGCGTTGATCGTCAGTTTGTCTTTGATGTAATTCAGGGTTTCGAATTGACCGGCGGGGGATGGCTGGGTGATGAAGGTTGAATCTGTCTCGTGGGCGCCTTCGCCGGTCTCTGACAGTTCGAAGTTGTGCAGGGCGGCATCGAGCAGCGACACCGTCCAGGTCCGGGCGGCCCCCGACTTGACCGGGAACCAGGGGATTGAGGCCGGGATGTAGAGGCGCAAGAACGTGGCGCTCACATCGAGATCCAGGCCGTAGCGTTGCTTTATCGCGTCACGCAGCAAGGGTTCGCCAAAAGCTCGGGCGTCTTGCAGGTGTTCCAGGCGCTCGTCCACGGTGTTCTGGGCCGTCCAGTAGGCGGCATTGAGACGCTTCAGCACGCGGTGTTGGCCGGTCGAGGCGTTACGGAACTCATCTCGCAGAAGCGGCGTGGTTTTTCCCAGCGCAATCCGCCGTTTGGTTGAGGCCTTGAGCAGCCACTGAGGCATATTATTGGCCAGATGTTCGAAATGGCCATCCGGATGGATTGGCCATACCGGTGTCGACGACTGATTGGAAAGATTCACGGGTTTCATCCTTGAATAGGGCGGCACCCAAGGAAACCCGTTTTGACAAAGGCATGTGCGGTACATAGTTACCGCACATTCACCAACGACTTGAAATCTAATGTCGCCCGCGCTGCCGCTAATCCCGTGCATCGGTTTAAACTGCGCCTTTGCGACGGTATATGTCGCATTGCCGTAAACCCGGCTGAAACCGGGGTTTGCGCTATAAGAAGTTGTCGCTTGGCGGCAAGGCCGGGCTGAAAACTGTCCTTACAATCCCCTCATCGCTCGCCAGTTTCAGGCGAGTGTTCCTCATCAGGAGACTCCGATGTCCGTTGAGCACGCTGCGGTACAACGCGCCGATTTCGACCAGGTAATGGTTCCCAACTACGCGCCTGCCGCATTCATCCCTGTGCGTGGTGCCGGTTCCCGCGTTTGGGACCAGTCTGGCCGCGAGCTGATCGACTTCGCCGGCGGGATTGCCGTTAACGTATTGGGCCATGCGCACCCGGCGCTGGTCAGTGCATTGACCGAACAGGCGAACAAGCTGTGGCACGTGTCCAACGTGTTCACCAATGAGCCGGCCCTGCGCCTGGCGCATAAGCTGATCGACGCCACTTTTGCCGAGCCGCGTCTACTTCTGCAACTCGGGCGCCGAGGCCAACGAGGCGGCCTTCAAGCTCGGCCCGTCGCGTCGCGTTCGATCGTTTCGGCAGCGAGAAGTACGAAATCATCGCCGCGCTGAACAGCTTCCACGGCCGCACCCTGTTCACCGTGAACGTGGGTGGCCAGTCGAAGTACTCCGACGGCTTCGGTCCTAAAATCACCGGCATCACCCACGTTCCTTACAACGATCTGGCGGCTCTTAAAGCTGCCGTTTCCGATAAGACTTGCCTCGTGGTCGAACCGATCCAGGGCGAGGGCGGCGTACTGCCGGCCGAGCTGGCTTACCTGCAAGGCGCCCGCGAGCTGTGCACCGAGCACAACGCGCTGCTGGTGTTCGACGAAGTGCAAACCGGTATGGGCCGCAGCGGCAAGCTGTTCGCCTACCAGCATTACGGCGTGACCCCGGACATCCTGACCAGCGCCAAGAGCCTGGGCGGTGGTTTCCCGATCGCGGCGATGCTGACCACCGAAGCGTTGGCCAAGCACCTGGTCGTCGGCACCCACGGCACCACTTACGGCGGCAACCCGCTGGCGTGCGCTGTCGCAGAAGCCGTGATCGACGTGATCAACACCCCTGAAGTGCTGAGCGGCGTCAACGCCAAGCACGACAAGTTCAAGGCTCGCCTGGAGCAGATCGGCGAGAAATACGGCCTGTTCACTCAAGTGCGAGGCCTGGGCCTGTTGATCGGTTGTGTGCTGAGCGATGCCTGGAAAGGCAAGGCCGAGGACATCTTCAACGCCGCCGAGCGTGAAGGCCTGATGATTCTGCAAGCCGGCCCGGACGTGATTCGTTTCGCGCCAAGCCTGGTGGTTGAAGACGCGGACATCGATGCAGGGCTGGACCGTTTCGAACGCGCTGCGGCGAAACTGACTCAAGCCTGATAGACCCTTCGACGCCTGACTGTTCGGGCGTCGAACCCAATTTTTATGCCGGGCCAGATTCAATGTGGGACTGGGCTTGTTGTGGCGAGGGGCTTGCCCCCGTTCGGTTGCGAAGCAATCGTAAATCGGTCACCTCTTTCTGACTGAAAGATCGTGGTAACTGGTTTTAAGGGCGCTTCGCACCCCAACGGGGCAAGCCCCTCGCCACACAAGCCCGGTCCCACATTAGTCCGAGTGTTTGCAATGACTGCCCGGTTATTTTTCCTAAAAGAGTTTTCGAGAAAGGAGTGACACCATGCTGGTGATGCGCCCCGCGCAAATGGCTGATCTGGGCGAGGTACAGCGTCTGGCTGCGGACAGCCCGATTGGTGTCACTTCCTTGCCGGATGACGTTGAACGCCTGAGCGACAAGATCGCGGCAAGCGAAGCCTCGTTTTCCGCTGAAGTCAGCTTCAACGGTGAAGAGAGCTATTTCTTTGTCCTCGAAGACATCGCCACCGGCAAACTGGTGGGCTGCTCGGCCATCGTTGCGTCGGCCGGTTATTCCGAGCCGTTCTACAGTTTCCGTAATGAAACCTTCGTGCATGCCTCCCGCGAGCTGAAGATTCATAACAAGATCCACGTGCTCTCCCAGTGCCACGACCTGACCGGCAACAGCTTGCTGACCAGCTTCTACGTGCAACGAGAACTGGTGGGCTCGCCTTGGGCCGAACTCAATTCCCGTGGTCGTCTGCTGTTCGTCGCCAGCCACCCGGAACGCTTCGCCGATTCGGTCGTGACCGAGATCGTCGGTTACAGCGACGAGAATGGCGATTCGCCGTTCTGGGATGCCATCGGTCGCAACTTCTTCGACCTCAACTACGCCGCTGCCGAGCGTCTGTGCGGTCTGAAGAGCCGGACTTTCCTGGCCGAACTGATGCCGCATTACCCGATCTACGTGCCGCTGCTGCCGGACTCCGCTCAAGAAGCGATGGGCCAGGTACACCCGCGTGCGCAAATCACCTTCGACATACTGATGCGCGAAGGCTTCGAGACTGATCATTACATCGACATTTTCGACGGCGGCCCGACCCTGCACGCCCGCGTTTCGGGGATTCGTTCGATCGCCCAGAGCCGTGTGGTCCCGGTGAAAATCGGTGAGCCGGTCAAAGGCGCCGGTCGTCAGTACCTGGTAGCCAACGCCCAGTTGCAGGATTACCGCGCCGTATTGCTCGAGCTCGATTACGCGCCGGGCAAACCCGTGACCCTGGATCTTGAAGCGGCCGAGGCCTTGGGCGTCGGTGAAGGTGCCAGCGTGCGCCTGGTAGCGGTTTAACGCCTGCCGTTGTGTCTAGAAAGAATGCCTGAAAAGCAGCGAGTTTCACGGGTGGCGCAAGCGGCCCGTTTGAGGAGATAGCATGATCGTTCGTCCCGTACGCAGCAGCGATTTACCCGCTCTGATCGACCTGGCCCGCAGCACAGGCACCGGCCTGACCACCTTGCCGGCTAACGAAGAACGTCTGGCCCACCGGGTCGGCTGGGCCGAGAAGACCTTCCGCGGCGAAGCCGGGCGGGGCGATGCGGACTACCTGTTCGTGCTCGAAGACGACAACGGCCGCGTGGTGGGCATTTCCGCCATCGCCGGTGCCGTCGGCATGCGTGAGCCTTGGTACAACTTCCGGGTTGGCCTGACTGTCAGTGCATCGCAAGAGCTGAACATCTATCGCGAAATTCCAACGCTATTCCTGGCCAACGACCTGACTGGTAACTCCGAGTTGTGCTCGCTGTTCCTGCACGCCGATTACCGTACAGGCCTCAATGGCCGCATGTTGGCCAAGGCGCGGATGGTGTTCATCGCTGAATTCCCGCAACTGTTTGGCAACAAGATCATTGCCGAAATGCGCGGTGTGTCCGATGAAGCCGGGCGTTCGCCGTTCTGGGAAAGCCTGGGCCGACACTTCTTCAAAATGGAATTCAGCCAGGCGGATTACCTCACGGGTGTTGGCAACAAGGCGTTCATCGCCGAGCTGATGCCGAAGTTTCCGCTGTACACCTGCTTCCTGTCGCCAGACGCGCGCAACGTGATCGGTCAGGTTCACCCTGATACCGAACCGGCCCTGGCCATGCTCAAAAGCGAAGGTTTCAGCTATCAGGGCTACGTCGACATTTTCGACGCAGGCCCGGCAGTGGAGTGCGAAACCAGCAAGATCCGAGCGGTACGCGACAGCCAGGCGCTGGTGCTGGCCATCGGCACGCCGGGTGACGATGCCACGCCATTCCTGATTCACAACCGCAAGCGCGAAGACTGCCGGATCACTGCCGCGCCAGCACGCTTCGCCGCCGGTACTTTGGTGGTCGATCCGCAGACCGCCAAACGCCTTCAACTCAACGCCGGTGATCAAGTGCGCGCCGTTCCGTTGTCCGCTGCTCGGGAGTCGAAATAATGAATTCGCTATACATCGCAGGTGAATGGCTGGCTGGCCAGGGTGAAGCTTTTCAATCGCTGAACCCAGTGACCCAACAAGTACTGTGGACCGGCGAAGGCGCGACCACTGCTCAGGTTGAATCGGCCGTGCAAGCCGCGCGTCAGGCGTTCCCGGGCTGGGCCCGTCGGACCCTGGACGAGCGCATCGCAGTGCTGGAAGCCTTTGCCGCCGCCCTAAAGAACCACGCTGACGAACTCGCTCGCTGCATCGGTGAAGAAACCGGCAAACCCCTGTGGGAAGCGGCGACTGAAGTCACCAGCATGGTCAACAAGATTGCGATCTCGGTACAGAGCTACCGCGAACGTACCGGCGAGAAGAGCGGCCCGTTGGGCGACGCCACCGCGGTATTGCGCCACAAGCCACACGGCGTGGTGGCGGTGTTTGGTCCTTACAATTTCCCGGGTCACTTGCCAAACGGTCACATCGTACCGGCGCTGCTGGCCGGTAACAGCGTGCTGTTCAAGCCAAGCGAACTGACCCCGAAAGTCGCTGAACTGACGGTCAAGTGCTGGATCGAAGCCGGCCTGCCGGCAGGTGTGTTGAACCTGCTGCAAGGTGCTCGCGAAACGGGTATCGCACTGGCGGCGAACTCGGGCATCGACGGTTTGTTCTTCACCGGTTCCAGCCGTACCGGCAATCACTTGCACCAACAATTCGCCGGTCGTCCGGACAAGATCCTCGCGCTGGAAATGGGCGGTAACAACCCGCTGGTGGTCGACGAGGTCGCTGATCTTGATGCCGCCGTTTACACCATCATCCAGTCGGCGTTCATTTCTGCCGGTCAGCGTTGCACCTGTGCTCGCCGCTTGCTGGTGCCGCAAGGCGCCTGGGGTGACACCTTGCTGGCGCGTCTGGTCGCGGTCAGCTCGACGATTGAAGTCGGTGCATTTGATCAAACGCCTGCGCCGTTCATGGGCTCGGTGATTTCCCTCGGCGCGGCGAAAGCGTTGATGGATGCACAGGAACATTTGCTGGCGAATGGTGCCGTCGCGCTGCTGGAAATGACTCAACCGCAGGCTCAGGCAGCCTTGCTGACGCCAGGTATTCTTGATGTCAGCGAAGTGGCTGATCGTCCTGACGAAGAGCTGTTCGGCCCGTTGCTGCAAGTGATCCGCTACGCTGATTTTGAAGCGGCGATCGCTGAAGCCAACGACACGGACTATGGTCTGGCCGCCGGTTTGCTGTCGGATTCCGAAGCACGTTATCAGCAGTTCTGGCTGGAAAGCCGCGCCGGTATCGTCAACTGGAACAAGCAACTGACCGGTGCTGCGAGCAGCGCGCCATTTGGCGGCGTCGGTGCTTCGGGTAACCATCGCGCCAGCGCTTATTACGCGGCAGATTACTGTGCGTACCCGGTGGCTTCGCTGGAAACCCCGAGCCTGGTCATGCCTGCCTCGCTGACGCCTGGCGTGCGGATGTCGTAACGCCCATTCGCGAGCAGGCTCGCTCCCACATGGATTACGCAAAACTTGTGGGAGAGAGCCTGCTCGCGATGGCCGCGACACGTTGTACTGAATTGTTACTTGATGCCTATAAAAACAGATTCTCGTGGAGCCTCGCTGATGAAATCCTATGAAGTCAATTTTGACGGTCTAGTGGGGCCGACCCATAACTACGGCGGCCTGTCCTACGGCAACGTCGCGTCCCAAAGCAACAGCCAGCAGTCTTCGAATCCGAAGGAAGCGGCGTTGCAAGGACTGGCGAAAATGAAAGCCCTGATGGAAATGGGCTTTCAACAAGGCGTACTGGCACCGCAAGAGCGTCCGGACGTTGCTGCATTGCGCCGTTTGGGTTTCAGCGGCACCGACGCTCAGGTGATCGAACAGGCCGCTAAAGATGCAATGCCGCTGTTGGTCGCCAGTTGCTCAGCCTCGAGCATGTGGGTAGCCAACGCCGCCACCGTCAGCCCAAGTGCTGACACCGCCGATGGCCGTGTGCATTTCACCGCTGCCAACCTGAACTGCAAATATCACCGTAGCATCGAACACCCGACCACCAGCCGCGTGCTGGGCGCGATGTTCGCTGACCAGAAGCACTTTGCTCACCACGCCGCATTGCCGGCCGTGGCGCAGTTCGGCGACGAAGGCGCGGCCAACCACACCCGTTTCTGCCGTGAATATGGCGAAGCCGGCGTCGAGTTCTTCGTGTTCGGTCGCAGCGCATTCGATACCCGTTACCCGGCACCGCAGAAATACCCGGCGCGACAGACCCTCGAAGCTTCCCAGGCTGTGGCTCGTTTGCACGGTTTGAGCGATGACGGCGTGGTCTACGCGCAACAGAATCCTTCGGTGATCGATCAGGGCGTGTTCCATAACGACGTGATCGCAGTGGGTAATGGCGAGGTCTTGTTCTATCACGAGGACGCGTTCCTCGACACCGAACAGATGCTGGCCGAGCTTTCCGGAAAACTCGCCAAGGTCGGTGGGAAATTTCAGTCTGTCTGCGTACCGCGTTCCGCGGTAACCGTCGAAGATGCAGTTCGGTCCTACTTGTTCAATAGCCAACTGCTGTCGCGTCCTGACGGCTCCATGCTGTTGATCGTGCCGGAAGAGTGCCGTGGCAACGAGCGTGTCTGGCAGTACCTGCAAGGTTTGACCAGCTCTGGCGGGCTGATCCGCGAAGTGAAAGTTTTCGATCTGAAGCAGAGCATGCAGAACGGCGGTGGCCCGGCTTGCCTGCGACTTCGCGTCGCCCTCAACGAAACCGAACTGGCGGCCGTCAATCCAGGGGTTATCATGACGGCACCGTTGTACGGCACATTGACCGAGTGGGTCGACAAGCACTACCGCGACCGCATGACCGAAAACGATCTGGCGGACCCGCAATTGCTGCTTGAGTGCCGGACGGCACTGGATGAACTGACGCAAATCCTTAAACTGGGCGCGGTTTATCCATTCCAGATCAATTGAACGTCGGCGCGCGCTCTACCTGAGCGTGCGCTGCTTCATCTCAAACGAGAGCGTAAAAAACATGAGCGATACCCTGCAGCTGATCCTTGAAGACACCGACGGCACGCAACTGGAAACCTCCTGCACCCGCGTCGCGGTCATGTGGCAAGGCAAAGAGCTGTGGATCCAGCAAGACGGCCGCGGCCAACTGCTGATCGGCGTCGACGTCGAAGAAGGCGATGCTGAATACGCCAACCTGCTGCTGCGCCCATTGGCGACTAATCTGGTAAGTCTGCAACTGGAAATGGAACCGGCCGAAGTCGGTGACGAAGACCACGTGCACGGCCCGGATTGCGCACACGACCACTAAGGAAATCGCTCTATGCTCGCCCTCGGCAAACTGCTTGAACTGACCCTCGCCGGCCGCGAACCGGCGGAGAAGACTCAACTGACTGTCGAAGGCGTGCGGATGCGCTGGTTGAGCGAAGGTGCGCTGGAAGTCCGGCCACCTGAAGCGCGGGACAATGGCCTGGACCTGCTGCTGTCAGCCGGTATCCATGGCAACGAAACAGCGCCGATCGAGTTGCTTGATCGCCTGTTGCATGACATCGCCCGCGGCGATCTTAAACCGCGCGCACGTATTCTGTTCCTGTTCGGTAACCCCGAGGCGATCCGTCGCGGCGAGCGTTTCATCGAGCAGGACGTCAACCGGCTATTCAACGGCCGTCATGAGCAAAGCAGCGGTTCCGAAGCCCTGCGCGCTTGTGAACTGGAGCGACTGGCGGCGAGTTTCTTCAGCCTGCCGGATCGCGACCGTCTGCACTACGACCTGCACACCGCGATTCGTGGCTCGAAAATTGAGCAGTTCGCGCTGTATCCGTGGAAGGAAGGTCGCCAGCATTCGCGACTGGAACTGGCTCGCCTGCGCGCCGCCGGCATGGAAGCGGTGTTGCTGCAGAACAAGCCGTCCATCGTGTTCAGTTCCTACACCTACGACAAGCTCGGGGCCGAGGCTTTTACCCTCGAATTGGGCAAGGCCCGACCGTTCGGGCAGAACGCCGGGGTTAATGTCGATCTGCTCGAGACCCGCCTCAAACAGATCATCGAAGGCAACGAGCCAGCCCTGGCCGAAGCGTCGCTGGACGGTTTGCAGCTATTCAGCGTGGCGCGGGAAATCATCAAGCACAGCGACAGCTTCCGCTTGAATCTGCCAGCGGACATCGAGAACTTTTCGGAATTGGAAGTGGGTTACGTGCTGGCCGAAGACATCGCCCAGACCCGCTGGATCATCGAAGAGAAGGGCGCCCGGATCATCTTCCCGAACCCCAAGGTAAAGAACGGCCTGCGCGCCGGCATCCTGATCGTGCCGACCAGCGACGAGAACCTCGGCTGACCTCGATCTCAAACCCGACACAAAACCAATGTGGGAGCGGGCTTGCTCGCGAAAGCGGACTGACAGTCAACATAGGTGTTGAATGTTAAACCGCTTTCGCGAGCAAGCTCGCTCCCACATTTGGTTTGGGTGAGGCCGAAGGCCCCACCCGCATACACAGTTTTTGTGTTTAGACCGCTACCGCACGCGGTTCACTACGACGCAATGCACGCGTCTTGTGCAGCGTGTCCGCGCAAGTCTTCGCTGCTTCCTGGCCTTTATGCACGAAATGCTCGAAGAAGAACTTCTGATGTTCTTCGCCAGCATGGAAGTGGTGCGGGGTCAGGACCACCGAGAATACCGGCACTTCAGTTTCCAGCTGAACCTGCATCAGGCCGCTGATCACCGACTGGGCGACGAATTCGTGACGGTAGATCCCGCCGTCCACCACCAGGCCTGCGGCAACGATACCGGCATAACGGCCAGTTTTGGCCAGCAGCTTGGCGTGCAGCGGAATTTCAAAGGCGCCGCCGAGTTCGAAGAAGTCGATGTCCGATTCCTGATAGCCCTGGGCAATCATCTCGGCCAGGAAGCCCTTACGGCTCTGGTCGACGATTTCTTTGTGCCAGCAGGCCTGGATGAACGCAACGCGCTCGCCCTGATGGTTTTTGCTTTTGCTATCGATTGCGGTGGGTTGCATGTTCTGGTTCCTGTTTGTGTGAAAAACAGGGCTTATGAATCGAATGGGATTTAAGGGTACGCGCGCTCGCACGAATGCCGGCGGACGGCCCTTTGGCGCCAATCCCGTTCTCTCTTCATCCGGACTATGACCGTCGGCCCCGGGATCACACCGGGTCTGCTGACCTTGCCGCCAGTCACCGCCCAAGGCGTGCTGTCACCAAGCGCTCGCGGGCTATGCGCATTGCGCGCAATTACCGCCGGTGGGGAGTTGCACCCCGCCCTGAGAACGTTTTGCCGCCAGAATGTTTGGCGGCGAAGCGTTTTTAACACATATTTTGTGCATGCGCATCGCTGCTTTCTGATGATTGATATCGATTTTTTCGAAGGGGTAAAGCGTCTTTTCCTCGCCCAAGGGTTGATTATTCGTCGGCATGACCGCAGTAATTCCTCTTGGAAAGCGAATTCCCCTGATTACCGAGGCCAGATTTATGAGCGTTATCGATCTTCGCAGCGACACCGTCACTCAACCGTCCAAAGGAATGCTCGACGCGATGGCCACAGCGGCCACCGGTGACGACGTTTACGGTGAAGATCCGACGGTCAATCGTCTGGAAGCCGAACTGGCCACGCGACTGGGTTTTGCTGCAGCGCTATTCGTTCCGACGGGAACCATGAGTAACTTGCTAGGGTTGATGGCCCACTGCGAGCGCGGCGAGGAATACATCGTCGGTCAGCAGGCTCACACTTATAAGTACGAAGGTGGCGGTGCCGCGGTGCTCGGCTCAATCCAGCCACAGCCGCTGGAAGTGCAGGCCGATGGGTCCCTGGACCTGGCCCAGGTTGCCGCAGCGATCAAGCCTGACGACTTCCACTTCGCCCGCACACGCTTGCTGGCCCTGGAAAACACCATGCAGGGCAAAGTCCTGCCACTGGAGTATCTGGCCCGGGCGCGCAGTTTCACCCGTGAACACGGTTTGGCCCTGCACCTGGATGGCGCGCGGCTTTACAACGCGGCGGTCAAGCTGGGGGTTGATGCCCGGGAGATCACTCAGCATTTCGATTCGGTGTCGGTCTGCTTGTCCAAGGGGCTGGGCGCTCCGATCGGTTCGGTGTTGTGCGGCTCGGTCGAGTTGATCGGCAAGGCGCGACGCCTGCGCAAAATGGTCGGTGGTGGCATGCGTCAGGCCGGGATTCTGGCGGCGGCAGGGTTGTATGCGCTGGATCACAATATCCAGCGCTTGGCCGACGACCATGACAATGCGCAATTTCTTGCCGACGGCCTGCGTAAAGCCGGTTACGACATCGAACCGGTGGAGACCAACATGGTTTACGTGCAGATAGGCGACAAGGCCGAGGCGATCAAGGCGTTCGCGGCTGAGCGTGGTATCAAGCTGAGCGCCGCCGGCCGTCTGCGAATGGTCACGCACATGGACGTCAGCCGCGCACAAATCGAGCAGGTCATCGCGACATTCGTCGAGTTTTCGCGCAACTGACAGCGTTAGCCGTCCAATTGACCGTTTCTATCGTATAAACACGCTGTACCCCGCGCGCAGGGCCGATATAATGCGGCCCTTTGCCGTCGCTTCGTCTGTTGACGTTTCGCACAGGCCTTTGGCCGCAGCCTCCGTGGAAGAACCTAATGAAAAGCGCAGAAATCCGTGAAGCCTTCCTTCGCTTCTTCGAAGAGCAAGGCCACACCCGTGTAGCCTCCAGCTCTTTGATTCCGGGCAACGACCCAACCCTGCTGTTCACTAACGCGGGGATGAACCAGTTCAAGGACTGCTTCCTGGGCCAGGAAAAACGTGCGTACACCCGTGCGACCAGCAGCCAGAAGTGCGTGCGTGCCGGTGGCAAGAACAGTGACCTGGAAAACGTCGGTTATACCGCTCGTCACCACACGTTCTTTGAAATGCTGGGTAACTTCAGCTTCGGTGACTATTTCAAGCACGATGCGATTACCTACGCCTGGACCTTCCTGACCGGTGTCCTGAAACTGCCCAAGGAAAAACTCTGGGTAACGGTCTATGCCTCGGATGACGAGGCTTACGACATCTGGACCAAACAAATCGGTGTTCCGGTCGAGCGCATGATTCGCATCGGCGACAACAAAGGTGCGCCGTACGCGTCCGACAACTTCTGGACCATGGGCGATACCGGCCCGTGCGGCCCTTGCACCGAGATTTTCTACGATCACGGCGATCACATCTGGGGTGGCCCACCGGGTTCGCCGGAAGAAGATGGCGACCGTTACATCGAGATCTGGAACAACGTGTTCATGCAGTTCAACCGCACCGCCGATGGCGTGTTGCATCCGTTGCCAGCGCCATCGGTAGATACCGGCATGGGCCTGGAGCGGATCAGTGCGGTGATGCAGCACGTTCATTCGAACTATGAAATCGACCTGTTCAAGAACCTGCTGAGCGCGTCGGCCGAGGCTATCGGTTGCAGCAACGACGATCAGTCTTCACTCAAAGTCGTCTCCGACCACATTCGTTCGTGCGGTTTCCTGATTGCCGACGGCGTGCTGCCGTCCAACGAAGGCCGTGGCTACGTGCTGCGCCGGATTATTCGTCGTGCGTGCCGTCACGGTAACAAGCTGGGTGCGACCGGCAGCTTCTTCTACAAGATCGTCGCGGCGCTGGTTGCCGAGATGGGCGAAGCGTTCCCGGAGCTCAAGCAGCAACAGGGCAATATCGAGCGCGTACTCAAGGCCGAAGAAGAGCAGTTCTCCAAGACTTTGGAGCACGGCCTGAAGATTCTCGAGCAGGATCTGTTGGAACTCAAAGGCACCGTGGTGCCGGGCGATGTGGTGTTCAAGCTGTATGACACCTACGGTTTCCCGATGGACCTGACCGCTGACATCGCTCGCGAACGTAACCTGACGGTTGACGAAGTCGGTTTCGAGCGCGAAATGGAAGCTCAGCGTGTTCGTGCTCGCTCGGCCAGCTCGTTCGGTCTGGACTACAACACCTTGGTCAAGGTTGACGTAGCGACCGAGTTCACCGGCTACAAGGCCACCAGCGGTTCGGCCAAAATTGTCGCCATCTATAAAGAAGGCCGCTCGGTCGACGTCTTAAGTGAAGGCGAAGAAGGCGTGGTTGTTCTCAATCAAACGCCTTTCTACGCTGAGTCCGGCGGTCAGATCGGCGACTGCGGTTATCTGCAAGTCGGCAGCAGCCGTTTCGATGTGCGCGACACCACCAAGACCGGCGGTGCGTTCCTGCATCACGGTGTGCTGGCTTCGGGCAGTCTGACGATCGGCGCGCCGGTAGAAACTCATGTCGATGCCGACGTGCGTCACGCGACTTCGCTGAACCACTCGGCGACGCACTTGCTGCACGCTGCATTGCGTCAGGTGCTGGGCGAACACGTTCAGCAGAAAGGCTCGCTGGTCGACAGTCAGCGCTTGCGCTTTGACTTCAGCCACTTCGAAGCCATCAAGCCTGAGCAGTTGAAGGCGCTGGAAGACATCGTCAACGCCGAGATTCGCAAGAACTCCGCGGTTGAAACTGAAGAAACCGATATTGAAACCGCCAAGAAGAAAGGCGCCATGGCGCTGTTTGGTGAGAAGTATGGCGACAACGTGCGCGTGCTGAGCATGGGCGGTGATTTCTCCGTCGAGCTGTGCGGTGGCATTCACGCTAACCGTACCGGCGACATCGGCCTGCTGAAAATCATCAGCGAAGGCGGTGTGGCCTCCGGTGTGCGTCGTATTGAGGCGGTCACGGGAGCTGCGGCACTGGCCTACTTGAACGCTGCTGAAGAACAACTCAAGGAAGCGGCCAACCTGGTCAAGGGCAGCCGCGACAACCTGATCGACAAGCTGTCGGCTGTGCTGGAGCGCAACCGTCTGCTGGAGAAGCAACTCGAGCAGTTGCAAGCCAAGGCCGCCAGTGCGGCGGGCGACGATCTGTCGTCTTCCGCGCTGGATGTCAAAGGTGTGAAAGTGCTGGCCGTGCGTCTGGACGGTCAGGACGGCAAGGCGCTGCTGGCGCTGGTCGATCAACTGAAAAACAAACTCGGCCGCGCAGTGATCCTGCTCGGCAGTGTCCATGAGGATAAGGTCGTTCTGGTTGCAGGCGTAACCAAGGACCTGACTGGCCAACTCAAAGCCGGTGATTTGATGAAGCAAGCCGCTGCGGCAGTGGGCGGGAAGGGCGGTGGTCGTCCAGACATGGCGCAGGGCGGTGGTGTAGACGCCGGCGCACTGGATGCCGCATTGGCCCTGACCGTTCCATTTGTAGAGCAGGGTTTATAAGGCGGTTTGCCGGCGCCGCGGTCTAGTGGCGGTGTCGGCAACTGTTTGAGTGATTATTGGGCGCCCTTCATGGGCAGAGGCGGCTTTGAAATGGCTTTGATCGTACAGAAATTTGGAGGCACCTCAGTCGGTACTGTCGAGAGAATCGAGCAGGTCGCCGACAAGGTTAAGAAATTCCGCGATGCCGGCGATGACCTGGTGGTTGTGCTGTCTGCAATGAGCGGCGAGACCAACCGTCTGATCGATCTGGCCAAGCAAATCAGTGGCGACAGTCAGCCGGTTCCGCGTGAGCTGGATGTGATCGTCTCCACCGGTGAGCAGGTGACGATTGCCCTGTTGGCCATGGCGCTGATCAAACGCGGCGTGCCAGCGGTGTCCTACACCGGCAATCAGGTACGGATTCTGACGGACAGCGCGCACAATAAAGCGCGTATCTTGCAGATTGACGATCAGAAGATTCGCGGTGACCTGAAGGCTGGTCGCGTGGTGGTTGTCGCCGGTTTCCAGGGCGTTGACGAGCACGGCAACATCACCACCCTCGGTCGT
The DNA here is from genome assembly GCF_034344865.1 of Pseudomonas sp. 10S4. NCBI lineage: Bacteria > Pseudomonadati > Pseudomonadota > Gammaproteobacteria > Pseudomonadales > Pseudomonadaceae > Pseudomonas > Pseudomonas sp. 10S4. Next base: position 58,348 of record NZ_CP133774.1, on the reverse strand, counting down.
GGCGGTTCCGACACCACCGGCGTGGCGCTGGCAGCGGCCTTGAAGGCTGACGAATGCCAGATCTACACCGATGTGGACGGCGTCTACACCACCGACCCACGTGTGGTGTCCGTGGCCCAGCGCCTGGACAAGATTACCTTTGAAGAGATGCTGGAAATGGCCAGCCTCGGTTCCAAGGTGTTGCAGATCCGTGCGGTGGAATTCGCCGGCAAGTACAACGTTCCGCTGCGCGTACTGCACAGCTTCAAGGAGGGTCCGGGCACCCTCATTACTATTGATGAAGAGGAAACCATGGAACAGCCGATCATTTCCGGCATCGCTTTCAACCGCGATGAAGCCAAGCTGACCATCCGTGGCGTGCCAGACACCCCGGGTGTGGCGTTCAAGATTCTTGGGCCTATCAGTGCTGCGAACATTGAAGTCGACATGATCGTGCAGAACGTTGCGCACGATAACACCACCGACTTCACCTTCACCGTGCACCGCAATGACTTCCAGGCCGCACAAACCGTGCTGGAAAACACCGCTCGCGAGATCGGTGCCCGTGAAGTCGTTGGTGACATCAAGATCGCCAAGGTCTCGATCGTCGGCGTCGGCATGCGTTCTCACGCAGGCGTAGCCAGCCGCATGTTCGAATCCCTGGCCAAGGAAAGCATCAACATCCAGATGATCTCGACCTCGGAAATCAAAGTTTCCGTCGTGATTGAAGAGAAGTACCTGGAACTGGCTGTGCGCGCTCTGCACACGGCTTTCGAACTGGATGCGCCTGCCCGTCAGGGTGAGTGATGCGGTTCCCGAAGGGCGCGGTCTGACCGCGCCCTTCGTCTTTTTTGAATAGCGCGACCCGAGAACTGTTCTTTTGCTCGCGCTGGTCAATACTCAGGCATGTAGGGCTGCGATCGTTCCGGTTGTAGGTCGAGTGCCTTTTTTTGCAGACTGTTGTCCCTGAACTGAAATGCGTGAGGAGAAAGGTATGCTGATTCTGACTCGTCGGTGCGCAGAAAGCCTGATTATTGGTGATGGCGAAATCACTGTGACCGTGCTCGGCGTCAAAGGAAATCAAGTGCGTATTGGTGTCAACGCCCCGAAAGAGGTGGCTGTGCATCGTGAGGAAATTTACCTGCGTATCAAGAAAGAGAAGGACGAAGAACCAAGCCATTAATTTTTATCGTTTTTTATGTTTGCAAACGGGGAAAAGGTTGGTTAAGATACGCCCCGTGTTGCGGAGAGCTGGCCGAGTGGCCGAAGGCGCTCCCCTGCTAAGGGAGTACACCTCAAAAGGGTGTCGGGGGTTCGAATCCCCCGTTCTCCGCCATTATTTGCGTAGTACGTTGTAATCTGGCTTCTTCGGTAAGTTGTTGAAATTACTAGAAAAAGTGTTTGACATAGAGATTAGACGGCCTATAATGCGCGGCAACAAATGCACTCGTAGCTCAGCTGGATAGAGTACTCGGCTACGAACCGAGCGGTCACAGGTTCGAATCCTGTCGAGTGCACCATTTAAGAGTTGTTTGCAGTAATGCGAGCGACTTTGCTTCAGCCAGTTGTGGTCTGGTTTAAAAACACAAAATGCACTCGTAGCTCAGCTGGATAGAGTACTCGGCTACGAACCGAGCGGTCACAGGTTCGAATCCTGTCGAGTGCACCAAACACCAAAAAGCCTGCGTCTAACGCGGGCTTTTTGCTGTCTGGGATTTGGCTTTTCCTTTGACGCATCCTTTCTCATCAAACTCGACGTGTGCGCTGCGACCTCGCTTGAGGTCATAGCGATAACTAGTGGCCGAATTCCGAATGCTGATCTTGTCCGGTTTGCCGAGAGCGCTTTCAACGTCCTGCTGGGTCATGCCGGCAACGACCCGCTGATTGATGATTGCTTCGCGACGTTGTTTGGCGTCGATCAGGTTTCCACATTTGTCCTCTGATTGGCCGACAACGGTCAGTTCCCTCCTTTTTGCATTCATACCTGATTTTTCCTGGGTGTCGGCTTCAGGCATGACCGCCACTGTGGTTCCCGGCATGAACGGGCGCACGGTCTGAAGTGAAAGGCTCTCCTCGGCCTTGCAACTCATCGTTGTGAAGGTGATGCGCCCGTCGGGTGCTTCGCATCGGTGGATGGTCGCTGAAAGCGCCCAAGGTGGCAGGCAGAGTAGGGTGGTCAACAAAAGAAGGTGTGTGTTCGATGGCATTCGGCGTCCTCCATGACGTTCCGCCTGAAGGGTAGTCGCTACATTTTTTGGCGGTGGTGTGTTTTCTTTTCAGGATAAGTCGTCGCAGTTTCATCGGTAAGGGCAGCGCTCAGGTTTGTCTTGCAAGCGCTTGTTTCAACCACGATTTTTTAGCGTTTTAAACCGTCAGGCGGTGTATCATTGCGCCCGTCAGCCCCGCCGGGGCTTGTGGAAAACCTCCATGGACTTACCCAGTAGTTACTCAGTACCCCGTTTTTCCAATCATGAATTGACTGATTGATCCTTCCGGCGTACCCCGCTGCTGGGAGTGGAGTTCGCCTATGTCCGAAGTTGAAGTAAAGAAAACGCAGGAAAGCTTGCAAGACCGCCTCGCTCAAGTTGTTGAGCTGCTGCAGCGTCAGCGAGTGGTCGAAGACCTGACTCATCGCCAGGAAGGTCCGCATCACGATCGGGTCGAGAACCTGGTTCACCGGCAAAACCTCGTCGAGCTGCAACGCAAGCTCGATGATCTGCACTCCGCTGACGTTGCCTACATCCTTGAAGCTCTGCCGCTGGGCGATCGTCTGACGCTCTGGCAATTGGTCAAGGCTGATCGTGACGGCGATATTCTGCTCGAAGTATCCGACTCGGTCCGTGAAACCCTGATCGCCGACATGGACGATCACGAGCTCCTGGCTGCAGCCAAGGACATGGATGCCGACGAACTTGCTGACCTGGCCTCCGAGCTGCCGCGAGACGTCGTCCATGAGCTGATGGAAACCCTTGATGGCCAGCAGCGTGAGCGCGTTCGCTCCGCGTTGTCCTATGACGAGGAGCAGGTCGGTGCGCTGATGGACTTCGAGATGGTGACCATCCGTGAGGATGTCAGTCTTGAAGTGGTTCTGCGTTACCTGCGTCGCCTTAAAGAATTGCCGGGGCATACCGATAAGTTGTTTGTCGTCGACTACGACGGCGTGCTCAAGGGTGTCCTGCCGATCAAGCGGTTGCTGGTTAACGATCCGGATAAACAGGTTTCCGAAGTCATGGCTAGCGATCCGGTGAGTTTTCACCCGGACGAAGACGCTTACGATGCCGCTCAGGCGTTCGAGCGTTATGACTTGATCTCCGCGCCTGTTGTCGACAAGAACGGCAAGCTTATTGGTCGTCTGACCATCGATGAAATGGTCGACCTGATTCGTGAAGAGAGCGAAAACGAAGTTCTCAACATGGCAGGTCTGCGTGAAGAAGAAGATATTTTCGCGTCAGTCTGGAAATCCCTGCGTAACCGTTGGGCCTGGCTGGCGGTGAACCTGATCACTGCGTTTATAGCGTCCCGGGTAATCGGTCTGTTTGAAGGCTCCATCGAGAAGCTGGTAGCGCTCGCGGCATTGATGCCTATCGTGGCGGGTATTGGTGGTAACTCGGGTAACCAGACGATCACAATGATCGTTCGAGCCATGGCCCTGGACCAGGTCAGTACCGGCAACACGTCGCGCTTGATGCGCAAAGAGCTTGCGGTGGGTTTGATCAATGGCTTGGTGTGGGGTGGTGTAATTGGTGTCGTCGCCTATCTGCTCTATGGCAGTTGGTCCCTTGGTGTAGTGATGACCGCCGCCATGACGCTCAACTTGTTGCTGGCGGCGCTGATGGGGGTATTAATACCCATGACTCTCGCGCGTCTGGGGCGCGACCCGGCAATGGGCGCCAGTGTGATGATCACGGCCATGACCGACAGCGGCGGGTTCTTCATCTTCCTGGGGTTGGCGACAATCTTCCTGCTCTGAATAGCTTCTTCAAGGCCCGCCAAATTGGCGGGCTTTTTTTGCTCCGAATTTCGGGCAAAAAAAGCCAGCGATTATGCTGGCCTGAGTTTTCTAGAGTGAGTCAGGACGCGTCTGCGGCCATTTCGGCGTCATGGGCGATCAGCGAAACAAGTGCGTTTTGCTGGCGGTGGGAGAGTTGGCGGAAGCGTTGCAGTAGTTCGCGTTCGTGCAGTGACAGCTCTGGGCTGTCCAGGCGCATGCTCAGCTCTTCGCCCAGTGCGCCTTCCTGAATAAGACTCTGCTCAAGGCGCGCAATGATTTCGGAGTTCATGCTGCGATGATGATTGCGAGCCACCTCGGCAATGCGTTCACGCATTCCGTCTGGCAGACGTACGACGAACTTGTCAGCCGTACGGCTGGAATAAATTGCCTGTTTCAATGGGCGCATATATTTAACCGGTTAGTTCAGGGGAGCGGTTCTCGGGATTGGCCGCAGGATGTCTGTTAGGACAAGCACTCTGGCCAAATGTTCAACCTGAATTGATAGAGGCTCGCATCATGCCTCAAAGTAGCCAGATCATTGGCGTCAATTCTGTGACAAATATTGAACTGGATAAAGGCGTTATGCCAGCACCAATTATCAGAAATGCGGACTGGTTTGAAAAGTTTGCCCAGGTCCACATCTCTGACCGCGTCCTCTTGCTCCCGCGGGTAATGTCCGAAGACGCCTGAGGGTGCATGCTATGCGGATTCGATCACGATCCTTACCTTGTATAGGATAGTGGCAAATGGCCGATTTACTAGAGGCGAGCCTGTCGTGCGGGATGATTTCAGGATGGATGGCAGATTGATTTATCTGATGGGGCCTTCCGGGTCGGGTAAAGACACGCTCATCGATGCCGCTAGAGAGCCATTGCGGGCGCTCGGTTGTGAGGTGGTCCGGCGCGTCATTACTCGATCGGCCGAATCTAAAGGGGAGGAGGCGGTAGGCGTTTCCTTGGCGGAATTCGAGCGGTACCGGCGCGAGGGCGACTTCGCACTCTTCTGGCATGCAAATGGGCTGGATTACGGCATTCCCATCGAAATAGACCAATGGCTTAGTACGGGTTGCCATGTGCTAATGAATGGCTCTCGGGGGCATTTGCTCGCTGCGCTGGAGCGTTATCCCACGCTGCTGCCGGTATTGCTGACGGTCAAGGATGACGTGTTACGCGAGCGTTTGTTGCGGCGGGGTCGTGAAAGTCTGGTAGATATTGAGGCCAGGCTTCGACGCAATGGACTATTTGTGGCTGACGGTTCGATCGGTGATGTGCTGATCCATCGGCTGGATAACTCTGGTGATTTGGCTGTCACGGTCAAGGGGCTTTTGAGTCTGCTGAAGCTCAGCGCAAAACCGGATCAAATTTGATTCGACGCCCGATGATCAGCGCCAGTACGAACAACACACCAAATACGCCGCAGGCGATTAAGGGCAGAGTGACAGCTTTATCTTGGGGGCTTGAGGCATTTGCCTACACTTAAAAAGCCAAAGGACGACATGACAAAAGCAGGCTTGCCCGTTAACATGCTCGCCGTCCATCGCACCGCGGTTCTCGCGGGCGACTTGTGTCTCAGTAGCTCAATTGGATAGAGCATCCCCCTCCTAAGGGGAAGGCTGGCAGTTCGAACCTGCCCTGGGACACCACTTAATTTCACGCTCAGTCGTTTTCTTCCTGAACTGGCTAGCGATTTCCAAAAGACCATTTCTTGTTAGGTGTTCATTTGCCTCTTTGGCGGCGGCTGTCTGTCAGTGCGTGAGCGCTGAGTTCTGCATTCAGGGCGCTTTGAGGGTTCCTTCTATATAGAAGGCGTTGTTTTGCTCTCCTATATAGAAGGAGTCGTGCGGTTTTCCAGCTTTCAGCAAGTTATTGATAGAAAAGCTAAATCAGGGCTTGACGGCAGATTCTGGAAGTCTATAATTCGCCCCACTTCCGGCGCAGTCGAAACGGAAAACTCCTTGGTAAACAAAGAGTTATGCAGTTTTCGGCAGCGAGTTGCTTCAGGTCATCGAAGCCCAGAAGGAGTTGGTAGAGCGGTGTTGTGTGGCTCTATTAACGGTTCGATCTTCTCGGTCGAAAGTGGCGGAAAAGAGGTGTTGACAGCAGCGAGTAACGCTGTAGAATTCGCCTCCCGCTAACGAGAGATCGGAAGCGCAAGTGGTTGAAGTTGCAAAGGAAACTTTGAAAACTTCTGAAAATAACCGCTTGACAGTGACAGAGGCTGCTGTAGAATGCGCGCCTCGGTTGAGATGAAAGATCTTAACCAACCGCTCTTTAACAACTGAATCAAGCAATTCGTGTGGGTGCTTGTGGAGTCAGACTGATAGTCAACAAGATTATCAGCATCACAAGTTACTCCGCGAGAAATCAAAGATGTAACCAACGATTGCTGAGCCAAGTTTAGGGTTTCTTAAAAACCCAAAGATGTTTGAACTGAAGAGTTTGATCATGGCTCAGATTGAACGCTGGCGGCAGGCCTAACACATGCAAGTCGAGCGGCAGCACGGGTACTTGTACCTGGTGGCGAGCGGCGGACGGGTGAGTAATGCCTAGGAATCTGCCTGGTAGTGGGGGATAACGCTCGGAAACGGACGCTAATACCGCATACGTCCTACGGGAGAAAGCAGGGGACCTTCGGGCCTTGCGCTATCAGATGAGCCTAGGTCGGATTAGCTAGTTGGTGAGGTAATGGCTCACCAAGGCGACGATCGGGTAGCCGGCCTGAGAGGGTGACCGGCCACACTGGGACTGAGACACGGCCCAGACTCCTACGGGAGGCAGCAGTGGGGAATATTGCACAATGGGCGAAAGCCTGATGCAGCAACGCCGCGTGAGGGACGACGGCCTTCGGGTTGTAAACCTCTTTTAGTAGGGAAGAAGCGAAAGTGACGGTACCTGCAGAAAAAGCACCGGCTAACTACGTGCCAGCAGCCGCGGTAATACGTAGGGTGCAAGCGTTGTCCGGAATTATTGGGCGTAAAGAGCTCGTAGGCGGTTTGTCGCGTCTGCTGTGAAAACCCGAGGCTCAACCTCGGGCCTGCAGTGGGTACGGGCAGACTAGAGTGCGGTAGGGGAGATTGGAATTCCTGGTGTAGCGGTGGAATGCGCAGATATCAGGAGGAACACCAATGGCGAAGGCAGATCTCTGGGCCGTAACTGACGCTGAGGAGCGAAAGCATGGGGAGCGAACAGGATTAGATACCCTGGTAGTCCATGCCGTAAACGTTGGGAACTAGATGTGGGGACCATTCCACGGTCTCCGTGTCGCAGCTAACGCATTAAGTTCCCCGCCTGGGGAGTACGGCCGCAAGGCTAAAACTCAAAGGAATTGACGGGGGCCCGCACAAGCGGCGGAGCATGCGGATTAATTCGATGCAACGCGAAGAACCTTACCAAGGCTTGACATCCAATGAACTTTCTAGAGATAGATTGGTGCCTTCGGGAACATTGAGACAGGTGGTGCATGGTTGTCGTCAGCTCGTGTCGTGAGATGTTGGGTTAAGTCCCGCAACGAGCGCAACCCTCTTCCTATGTTGCCAGCACGTAATGGTGGGAACTCATGGGATACTGCCGGTGTCAACTCGGAGGAAGGTGGGGATGACGTCAAATCATCATGCCCCTTATGTCTTGGGCTTCACGCATGCTACAATGGCCGGTACAAAGGGCTGCAATACCGCAAGGTGGAGCTAATCCCAAAAAGCCGGTCTCAGTTCGGATTGAGGTCTGCAACTCGACCTCATGAAGTCGGAGTCGCTAGTAATCGCAGATCAGCAACGCTGCGGTGAATACGTTCCCGGGCCTTGTACACACCGCCCGTCACAGTCATGAAAGTCGGTAACACCCGAAGCCGGTGGCCTAACCCTCTCGGGAAGGAGCTGTTACGAAGGTGGGATTCGGTGATTAGGACTGAAGTCGTAACAAGGTAGCCGTACCGGAAGGTGCGGCTGGATCACCTCCTTAATCGACGACATCAGCTGCTCCATAAGTTCCCACACGAATTGCTTGATTCATTGAAGAAGACGATAAAGAAGCAGCCCGAAATTGGGTCTGTAGCTCAGTTGGTTAGAGCGCACCCCTGATAAGGGTGAGGTCGGCAGTTCGAATCTGCCCAGACCCACCAATTTTGCTTGTGTGGGACACCTGTAGAAATATGGGGCCATAGCTCAGCTGGGAGAGCGCCTGCCTTGCACGCAGGAGGTCAACGGTTCGATCCCGTTTGGCTCCACCACTACTGCTTCTGTTTGTTGAAAGCTTAGAAATGAGCATTCCATCCTGGTGATGGTGAATGTTGATTTCTAGTCTTTGATTAGATCGTTCTTTAAAAATTTGGGTATGTGATAGAAAGATAGACTGGACGTTACTTTCACTGGTAACGGATCAGGCTAAGGTAAAATTTGTGAGTAATTGCGAATTTTCGGCGAATGTCGTCTTCACAGTATAACCAGATTGCTTGGGGTTATATGGTCAAGTGAAGAAGCGCATACGGTGGATGCCTTGGCAGTCAGAGGCGATGAAAGACGTGGTAGCCTGCGAAAAGCTTCGGGGAGTCGGCAAACAGACTTTGATCCGGAGATGTCTGAATGGGGGAACCCACCTAACATAAGTTAGGTATCTTAAGCTGAATACATAGGCTTAAGAAGCGAACCAGGGGAACTGAAACATCTAAGTACCCTGAGGAAAAGAAATCAACCGAGATTCCGTTAGTAGTGGCGAGCGAACGGGGACTAGCCCTTAAGTGGCTTTGAGATTAGCGGAACGCTCTGGAAAGTACGGCCATAGTGGGTGATAGCCCTGTACGCGAAAATCTCTTAGTCATGAAATCGAGTAGGACGGAGCACGAGAAACTTTGTCTGAATATGGGGGGACCATCCTCCAAGGCTAAATACTACTGACTGACCGATAGTGAACTAGTACCGTGAGGGAAAGGCGAAAAGAACCCCGGAGAGGGGAGTGAAATAGATCCTGAAACCGTATGCGTACAAGCAGTGGGAGCCCACTTTGTTGGGTGACTGCGTACCTTTTGTATAATGGGTCAGCGACTTATTTTCAGTGGCGAGCTTAACCCGAATAGGGTAGTGCGTAGCGAAAGCGAGTCTTAATAGGGCGTCTAGTCGCTGGGAATAGACCCGAAACCGGGCGATCTATCCATGGGCAGGTTGAAGGTTGGGTAACACTAACTGGAGGACCGAACCGACTACCGTTGAAAAGTTAGCGGATGACCTGTGGATCGGAGTGAAAGGCTAATCAAGCTCGGAGATAGCTGGTTCTCCTCGAAAGCTATTTAGGTAGCGCCTCATGTATCACTGTAGGGGGTAGAGCACTGTTTCGGCTAGGGGGTCATCCCGACTTACCAAACCGATGCAAACTCCGAATACCTACAAGTGCCGAGCATGGGAGACACACGGCGGGTGCTAACGTCCGTCGTGAAAAGGGAAACAACCCAGACCACCAACTAAGGTCCCAAAGCGCGTGCTAAGTGGGAAAGGATGTGGAGTTGCACAGACAACCAGGAGGTTGGCTTAGAAGCAGCCACCCTTGAAAGAAAGCGTAATAGCTCACTAGTCGAGTCGGCCTGCGCGGAAGATGTAACGGGGCTCAAACCATACACCGAAGCTACGGGTATCACTTAGGTGATGCGGTAGAGGAGCGTTCTGTAAGCCTGTGAAGGTGAGTTGAGAAGCTTGCTGGAGGTATCAGAAGTGCGAATGCTGACATGAGTAACGACAATGGGTGTGAAAAACACCCACGCCGAAAGACCAAGGTTTCCTGCGCAACGTTAATCGACGCAGGGTTAGTCGGTCCCTAAGGCGAGGCTGAAAAGCGTAGTCGATGGAAAACAGGTTAATATTCCTGTACTTCTGGTTATTGCGATGGAGGGACGGAGAAGGCTAGGCCAGCTTGGCGTTGGTTGTCCAAGTTTAAGGTGGTAGGCTGGAATCTTAGGTAAATCCGGGATTCTAAGGCCGAGAGCTGATGACGAGTGTTCTTTTAGAACACGAAGTGGTTGATGCCATGCTTCCAAGAAAAGCTTCTAAGCTTCAGGTAACCAGGAACCGTACCCCAAACCGACACAGGTGGTTGGGTAGAGAATACCAAGGCGCTTGAGAGAACTCGTGGTTAAGGAACTCGGCAAAATGCCCCCGTAACTTCGGGAGAAGGGGCGCCGGAGGCGTGAAGCGATTTACTGCGTAAGCCCATGCCGGTCGAAGATACCAGGCCGCTGCGACTGTTTATTAAAAACACAGCACTCTGCAAACACGAAAGTGGACGTATAGGGTGTGACGCCTGCCCGGTGCCGGAAGGTTAATTGATGGGGTTAGCTAACGCGAAGCTCTTGATCGAAGCCCCGGTAAACGGCGGCCGTAACTATAACGGTCCTAAGGTAGCGAAATTCCTTGTCGGGTAAGTTCCGACCTGCACGAATGGCGTAACGACTTCCCAGCTGTCTCAACCGCGAACTCGGAGAAATTGCATTACGAGTAAAGATGCTCGTTACGCGCAGCATGACGGAAAGACCCCGTGACCTTTACTACAGCTTGGTATTGGTGTTCGGTGTGGCTTGTGTAGGATAGGTGGGAGACTGTGAAGATTGGACGCTAGTTCAGGTGGAGTCAACGTTGAAATACCACTCCTGGCAACTTTGAGGTTCTAACTCAGGTCCGTTATCCGGATCGAGGACAGTGTATGGTGGGTAGTTTGACTGGGGCGGTTGCCTCCTAAAAAGTAACGGAGGCGCCCAAAGGTTCCCTCAACCTGGTTGGCAATCAGGTGTCGAGTGTAAGTGCACAAGGGAGCTTGACTGTGAGACTGACAAGTCGAGCAGGGACGAAAGTCGGGACTAGTGATCCGGCAGTGGCTTGTGGAAGCGCTGTCGCTCAACGGATAAAAGGTACCTCGGGGATAACAGGCTGATCTTGCCCAAGAGTCCATATCGACGGCATGGTTTGGCACCTCGATGTCGGCTCGTCGCATCCTGGGGCTGGAGTAGGTCCCAAGGGTTGGGCTGTTCGCCCATTAAAGCGGTACGCGAGCTGGGTTTAGAACGTCGTGAGACAGTTCGGTCCCTATCTGCCGTGGACGTTTGAGATTTGAGAGGGGCTGCTCCTAGTACGAGAGGACCGGAGTGGACGAACCTCTGGTGTTCCGGTTGTCACGCCAGTGGCATTGCCGGGTAGCTATGTTCGGAACGGATAACCGCTGAAAGCATCTAAGCGGGAAACTAGCCTCAAGATGAGATCTCACTGGGACCTTGAGTCCCCTGAAGGGCCGTCGAAGACTACGACGTTGATAGGTTGGGTGTGTAAGCGCTGTGAGGCGTTGAGCTAACCAATACTAATTGCCCGTGAGGCTTGACCATATAACACCCAAGCAATTTGCTTGCTTCGAGCTGAAAAGCGAAAGAGCACCAGATTGCGGTGTGTGAAGACGAAACGAACCGAAAGTTCGAAGCACTCACAAAACACCGAGATCTATCACATACCCATTCGCTGGAGCGTACTCCGTAAGGAGAACGACCTGGCTATCGAATTTCTTGACGACCATAGAGCATTGGAACCACCTGATCCCATCCCGAACTCAGCAGTGAAACGATGCATCGCCGATGGTAGTGTGGGGTTTCCCCATGTGAGAGTAGGTCATCGTCAAGATTAAATTCCGAAACCCCTATCTGCGTATGCAGGTAGGGGTTTTGTTTTGCCCGCAGGAAAGTGTCCGAAAACACATAAATAAAAAAGCCCCATCAGAATCTACTGATGGGGCTTTTTAGTATCCCTCAATCGACACCCCCGTCAGCCGCCATTGCCTTCTTCAAACTTGCCAACCGAAGTGGTTACATCGGTCATGCGGCGTCGCCCATTGACCTCATAACTACGTCCGTCACCCTCCAAGTCTGGCTTTCGGAGGGCGAGTTCTGCGAACAGTCCATCTTTGGCGCTATAACTTCCAAACCAATCCGCCAACCTCCCGATATAGCACTGCTCCCCAATCACAACAGGCATATCACCCACAATTTCGATGGTGTAGTGCCCAGGGCCATAACTGTAATAATCACCATCGCCCGGTCCTGCTGGGGGGATAGGGCAAAGGGGACGACTCTGATCACCTACATCCTTGGCTTCAGTTTTACTGACACCAACCAATGCCTTAGTCAGTGCTGTATGCAGCACCGCGTCCAACGTGACGCTAGTGCCTTTGGCATCATCTTTTTGAGTATTGGGCACAGACAGTTGATAGCGGTAATTGATGCTCACAGTCGGAACCGCGTCAGGAGCCTTAAGAGGATCAAGCAGGTAAACCTGATCAACACCGTAGTAGCTGTTTCGATAAGCGGCATAAACCCGGCCACGAATATTTATCCAATCAACTGACTGGTTCGCACCGCGACCATTAAGGGAAAAAAGCGAGCTTTCAGATTCAGTGTCACCAGCACCTGTCCTTCTGACAAATACGTCTCCAACCCGGTGAAACGTTTCTATGTAAGAAAACAACCCAGTGCCGCCAGAATAGGTGTCGACAACAAGATCCCGCAATCCATCACCGTCCAAGTCCATCAAGGTATAGGAGGTGTTGCCGTTCTCACCCTCGCTCTCAACTTTAGAGCCCGTGAGAGCCTGCCACTCGTCCTGCGTCACGCCTTTGGGAATCGCCTTCGGGAACTGCGGGTCTTCAACAGAGTTTTCATCATCCCTGACATTTGAAAACGTAGTAGTGCCCTTTTTGATCACCAGTGGATCAAGTGCCCGCTCTAACGGAAACTCTGCATCGGTTTTACTGGCTGTCTGAATAGCTTGTTTCAGGTCATCCAGTACCAACCTGTCTATGCCCGCCGGCTGCTGAGCAACCGCTTCATTCGTCTGCTGTTGCAGCGACAGCAGACGTTTCCGATAGCTCTGATCCAGGCAATCAACCTTTTCAGCGCACTGATCGCGCGCCTTTAGCCAAGCGCGCTGAGCGGTTTTCAATTCGGACTTTGAATGAGGAGCCGCATCCATTAACCCTCGGTAAGCCGACCCCATCTGAGTGTCCAGTTCATACAGTCCCGTATCAGCACAGATGGTTTTTTCAGCGGCGCTTGCCGCTTTTGTACAGTCCATTCCAGTCGCCAGTGCCTGCTGGGTAACCAACAGAGCACAAGCGGACAACATCCAGCGTCCTTGGGTGTGCACAGTAATAAGACCTTGAGTTCATAAAGTAAGCGACCTTGGCAATCTGTCGCCGTGCAAGTGTGCATTAAGCTCAGGCAAATGCACGTTTTCACACTCACCGCTTCAAGGGAAGGCCACCACTGGCCGATAACCCGAACGGTCGTTGTTCTCTTTGCTCGCGGCAACCCGAAAGTATCCTTGCGGGTTGATGCGAAAACGCTTGATAGCCTTTGGCCTCCAGCTATCATCTGCGCGCCAAGAGACAGTGAAGCTAAGCGTGTTGGTGTATTTGCCCTTGGGTTGTTCTTCTTAAATTGCCTGGAAATCTTCGATGCTGTCGTATCACCAAAAGAGTTTTCTGATCGTCGATGATTTCTCGGATTTCCGCAGCTCCGTCAGGTCCATGCTGCGGGAGCTGGGCATCAAGGATGTCGACACCGCTGATACCGGTGAGCAGGCGCTGCGTATGTGTGCGCAGAAGTCCTACGATTTCATCCTGCAGGATTTTCATCTGGGCGATGGCAAGAAAAACGGTCAGCAGGTGCTTGAAGACCTGATGATCGAGAAGCTGATCAGCCATGAAAGTGTGTTCGTCATGGTCACCGCCGAAACCAGTCAGGCCATGGTGCTCAGCGCCCTGGAGCACGAGCCCGATGCTTACCTGACCAAGCCGTTCAACCGTTCTGGTCTGGCCCAGCGGCTGGAACGGCTGGTGCAGCGAAAGACGTTGCTCAAGCCGATCCTGCAGGCGCTTGACCGGGGTAAACCGGTCGAGGTGCTCAACGCCTGTATCGCCTTGTGCAAGCAAGACATCCGCTACTCGCCGCTGTGCCTGCGTTATCGCGCCGATGCCTTGCGCGACCTGAACCAGAACGAAGCGCTGGAACGTCTTTACGACGGCATCATCGCTGATCGGCCTTTGCCATGGGCGTTTGCCGGGCTGGGCAAGTTGCTGTTCAAGCGCGGCCAGGTTGCCCAGGCCAAAGGCGTCTATGAAAAAGCGCTGAAAGTATTCCCGATGATGCCGGCGCTCTATGACGGCATGGCCGATGTGTTGGTCTCGCAAGGCGATACCAAGGGTGCCCAGCGCGTGTTGGAGGAAGCCATTCGCCTGTCGCCACTGGCGGTCCGCCGGCAAGCGTTGCTGGGTAAACTGGCGATGGCCAACGAAGATTTTGACACTGCCTCTAAAGCCTATCGCCAGGCGGTGGCTCAAGGTGCCCAGTCTCGCTTCAAGGATGCCGAAAGCAACCTTGGCCTGGCCCACGCCTTGATCAGCAAGGGCAGCGAAAAGGGGCTGGACACTCGGACTCGGCTGGAAATCAACACGACCCTCAGTGCTGTGGCCAAGGAGAACCCCTCCGACCCGGGCCTGCAGATTCGTGCACGGCTGATGAAGGCTACCAGCCTGCTGCTCAACGATGCCGAGACCGCCGAGAAGCTCACCGAACAAGCGATGATGCGCCTCGATGGCATGGAGCAATTCATGAGTGCCGAAGCGGCGCTGCTGGTGGCCAAGCAACTGCAAATGCTCGGGCAAGCCACTGCGGGCGCTTCGATGCTTAAAAACTGTGCGGAGATCTACGGTGACGATCCGACAGTGATGCAGGGCATCGCCAAGTTGACTGACGATCCGACTATCCTCAATGCCGGTAACGCCGCCGCCGACCTCAACCGACAGGGCGTGCGGGTGTACAAGACCGGTAACCTGGTGGAAGCACGGGATGTGTTCCGCAAAGCCCTGGCGCTGCAACCGAAGAACATCAGTATTGCGCTGAACATGGCGCAATCGCTGCTGCATGGCACTGACACCAATGTCCCATCGGCGGAACTCGAAGAGTGCCGGACCTGCCTGAAAACGGTCGGCCTGATGCCCGATACCGACACCCGTTTTCCCCGTTATCAGAAGCTGCGAAGCAAGGCGTTTGGCGAATGAACGACAGCGAACAGGCACTCGACTTCTCCACGGTAATTGCCTCTACCGTGCACGACATGAAGAACTCGCTAGCGATGCTGATGCAGGCTCACAGCCAATGGCTGGCGCGCTTGCCCGATCAGCAGCACACCAAGGAACAGGGCGTCATCGACTTCGAGTTCGCCCACCTCAACGGCATGCTGGTGCAGTTGCTCGGGCTCTATAAGCTCGGCGTCAACCAGATGCCATTGCAGCCGGCTTACCATGAGCTGGATGACTTTATTGAAGCGCAACTGGCCGCGCATCAGGAGGTGTTCGCCAGTCGCGGCATCATGGCGACCTACGAAGTGGACCCGCTGAGCCCGTTGGGTTTCTTTGACCGGGAATTGGTTGCTTCGGTGCTGGCCAACAGCATCAACAACGCTATCCGTTACGCACGCGATGCGCTGTTGATCACGGTTAGCGACGAGGCCGGTCAACTGGTGGTGACCATCAACGACGATGGCGAAGGCTATCCGCCCGAGATGATCGAGCGCCAGGACGACTACGTGCAGGGCATCAACCACAGCACCGGCAGCACTGGTCTGGGCCTTTACTTCGCCGGGCGCATCGCTGCGTTGCATCAGCGCAACGGCGTTGGCGGATACACGCGCATCAGCAACGGCGGTCCACTGGGCGGTGGCGTCTTCAGCCTCTACTTGCCCTGATACACGTTCCTGTAGGAGCTGGGACATCGGTTTGGTTTTTTGTTCGCCAGTGCTTGATATTCCGAACGGGCGGAGCCTATTTTGTACGGGTCGCCGTTCGCGGCTCGCACAACAACAAGGATTGCGTCATGACAACCGATGGCCAGCGTTCACTCGCTCAGCGATTGACGGGCATTGATGAGATTGAGTGTGTTACGCCGGATTTGAACGGCGTACCCAGGGGCAAGGTAATGACTGCCGAGGGTTTCCTGGAAGGGCGGCGGTTGCAGATGGCGCGGGGTGTGCTGCTGCAATGCATCATGGGCGGATATCCGCTGGCGCGTTTTTACGGCAGCGATGATGGCGACTTGGCGCTGGTTGCGGACCCTGCTCAAATCCACCGTTTGCCGTGGAGCAAACAGCCTCGGGCATTCGCCATTTGTGATGCGGATGAACTGACCGGGGAAAGCTCCCGTCTGTCGACCCGCGGCCAACTCAAAGCGGTTATCGCGCGTTACGCCGCACATGGCCTCGCGCCAGTGGTGGCGACCGAACTTGAGTTTTTTGTCTTCGCGCCCAACACCGACCCGACGCAATCGTTCCAGCCGCCCATTGGCCTGGACGGTCGTCGCGAGGACGGTCATTCGGCGTTCAGCGTCAGTTCCAATAACGGTTTGCGACCATTCTTCAGTGAAGTCTACGAATGCATGGCCGCCCTTGGCTTGCCTCGCGATACCTTCATGCACGAGATGGGCGTCAGCCAGTTCGAGATCAACCTGCTGCACGGCGATCCGTTGCTGTTGGCTGACCAGACCTTTTTATTCAAGCACCTGCTCAAAGAAGTTGCGCTCAAGCACGGCTTGACGGTGGTGTGCATGGCCAAGCCGTTGGCGCACACGCCGGGCAGTTCGATGCATATTCACCAAAGTATCGTCGAGATCGGCAGCGGGCGTAACGTGTTCAGCGATGAGGCCGGGCAGCCAACGGCGACCTTCCGTCATTTCATCGGCGGTCAGCAGGCCGGCATGGCCGACTTCACCGCGTTGTTTGCGCCGAACGTGAACTCCTATCAGCGCTTGTGCCACCCGTTTGCTTCGCCGAATAATGCCTGCTGGTCCCACGATAATCGTGCGGCGGGTCTGCGTATTCCGGCCAGTTCGCCGGTGGCCCGTCGGGTCGAGAACCGCTTGCCTGGCGCCGATGCCAATCCGTACCTGGCGATTGCCGCAAGCCTGGCCGCCGGGCTGCACGGCATCGAAAACGAGCTGGAGCCGAGTGAGGCGATTCAGGGCGAATTCGTGGTGCCGGATAATCTTTCGTTGCCATGTACCTTGCACGCTGCCCTTGAACGTCTGAAACGTAGCCAATTGGCGATGGAACTGTTTGGCAAGGAGTTCATCGAAGGCTACATCGCTTCGAAGACCATGGAACTGACCAGCTTCTTTGATGAAATTACTCCCTGGGAACGGCGTGTTTTAGCAGCCCAGGCCTGACGACCCGTCGTCTTCGGGCTATCGTTCTCGCTAGCCCGATACTCACTGCAAGGAGCCGCTCGGAACGCCGATGCGCCAAATCTGGAAATCCTTTCGAGCGCTGTATTTCGCCTCGCTGATGATGTTGATCGGCTCGGGTCTGTTGAGTACTTATCTGGGCTTGCGCCTGGCGGCTGACCATGTCGACAGCTTGTGGGTCGGTGCGTTGATGGCGGCCAACTATTTTGGCCTGGTGCTGGGCGGCAAAATCGGCCACCGGTTGATTGCCCGGGTCGGGCATATTCGCGCCTATGCAGCGTGTGCCGGGATTGTCGGCGCGGCAGTGTTGGGCCATGGCTTGATCAACTGGTTGCCTGCGTGGCTGTTTCTGCGGGTGATCGTGGGTCTTGGCATGATGTGCCAATACATGGTCATCGAGAGCTGGCTCAATGAGCAGGCCGAAGCCAAGCAGCGCGGGTTGGTGTTCAGCGGTTATATGATTGCCTCGTACCTGGGGCTGGTGTTGGGGCAGCTGATTCTGGTTCTGCACCCGGCCTTGGGCCTGGAGCTGCTGATGCTGGTCGCCTTGTGCTTCGCGTTGTGCCTGGTGCCGGTGGCCCTGACCCGACGCATTCACCCGGCGCCTTTGCATCCGGCACCGATGGAGCCGCGGTTCTTCATCAAGCGAGTGCCGCAGTCGTTGAGCACGGTGTTGGGGGCCGGGTTGATCGTCGGTTCGTTCTACGGTCTGGCACCGTTGTATGCCTCGCAACAAGGGCTTTCGACCGAGCAGGTCGGTCTGTTCATGGGTAGCTGCATTTTTGCCGGTCTGGTGGTGCAGTGGCCGTTGGGCTGGTTGTCTGATCGTTATGACCGGGCGTTGCTGATCCGCTGCTTCGCTTTGTGTCTGGCCGTTGCTGCGTTGCCGCTGGCGATCATGACCGAAGTGCCGCTGGAGGTGCTGTTCATCGCCGGGTTCTTCTGTTCGCTGGTGCAGTTTTGCCTGTATCCGTTGGCGGTGGCGTTTTCCAATGACCACGTTGAGGGGGATCGTCGGGTTTCCCTGACAGCGATGCTTTTGGTGACCTACGGCGTTGGCGCCAGTATCGGGCCGCTGGTGGCCGGGGTGCTGATGAAACTGTTCGGCAGCCACATGCTGTATGCCTTCTTCAGCTTCTTTGCGCTGGTGCTGGTGTGGCGGATTCGCCCGAAAGCGGTGACCAACCTGCATCAGGTCGACGATGCGCCACTGCATCACGTGGCCATGCCTGACAGCATGTCGAGTTCACCGCTGGTGGCAGCCCTTGACCCGCGGGTCGATGAGCAGGTGGTGCAGGATCAGATGCAGAACCCGATCGATCCTGAACCGGACCCTGAGCCGAAACCTGAAACCGATCCGTCTCCGGAAGAACCGCACGACCCGGACACAGGTCGCGAACAAAGCTTCACCGAGGCCAGACCTTAATATCCATGCATAAAAAAACGGGCAGTCACCGCAAGGGACTGCCCGTTTTTTATTGAAGCGCAGTGCTTACATGTCGTCTTTGTCGAAGCGCCGGGCTTCGCGCTGAAGCTGATAGACGAAGCGCTCGACCTGCCGTTGCACCAGGCCGCTCATGTTGTGAAAGCGTACGCCGGCGAACGTGGTGGAGATTCTTTCTTCGAAGTGTAAGTAACGCAGTTCAACCGGGGCCGTCATGCTGCCAAAGGGCAGGGCGGCGATGAAGCGGTCATAGACTTGGCCCAGTTGCAGGCTGGAAGTGATATCGCCTTCGAAGCGCAGCTTGCAGCCAGTGGCAGAGATATCCAGCAACTTGCCGTTGATTGGCGACTTGAGTTTTTCACCGCCCAGTTCGACATTAACCAGTTGCGCCAGCTTCAACGCGGCGCGAAAGGCATTGCGACGCTGGTGGTAAACCACCTCGGTCGGCAGCGCGCCCCGATAGCAACGACCACCACCGGACTCGTCGATGGTCAACGGACCGTTGCTTTCCCAGGCAATGCGCACACCGTCGTGGAAGCCTTCGACCCGGAATGGTTCACCGGCCAACAGGTAGCGTTCACCGTCACGGGGGATCATCTCGTCCAGGGCGATCATGTTGCTGTCACGATCGATGTCCACCAGATAGCTCTGGAAGCGCTGGCTACGTTCGTGGAACGTGATGATCAGCGGATCATGGCTGTCTTGCAGCTGGCGCAGGTTGCCGGAGATTTCCAGGGGTGTGGTGAGCACCTTGGGTGGCTGCGGAGCATCTTCCGCACTTAAGGCATTGAACACGGTTCATCAATCTCCAGACAAAATATGACTACTAGCCGGCATTCTGCCAGCATGTTTCGCGTCTTGATAGGGCGTGCTCATTAGCGGACTCAAGCCTGACTGAGCGGACGAGGTCCGGCCATCTTGGCAGTTGATCCGCGTGCATCATAGAGCGCTGGAGGTTCGCCACCGGTGAGGATTTTCAGCTGATTGGCCGTAGCGGCCTGCTGCATCAGGATCGACTGGCCATTCTTGACGTTGGCAGCCTGGCATTGAGCCAGAAGATCGGTCAGCACATCGCTTTGTTCCAGCAACTGACCGCCAATGCTCGAATGGCTGGCGAGTTGCTCAAGGCCGGCGCGAGTGAGGGGCAGGTTCAGGCTGGCGAGGATTTCGCTGCGCTTGCGGCCATGCTGTTCGAGCAAAATGATCAATGCCTGTTTTTCCGCCAGAATTTCTTCAAGCAGTGGCATGTCGCGACCGTGCAAGGCGAGGGACTCGGTTTGCAATAACGCCAGCAAGCGTTGAGCTGGAGCAAAGTCGTCGGTGATCAGTTGCAGTAGATTAGTGTCGTGCATGGCTGGCCTTGGGTTTTAAGCGTCCAAAAGCCTGGCGCAGGCGATGGCCTAGCGCTGGGCTTCGAAGTTGAGCAGTTTGCTGGCTACACGGTTGCTGTCGACTTTATAGCTGCCATCGGCAATCGCTGCTTTCAACTCGGCCACACGGGCGTTGTCGACGGCAGGCTGATCGCGCAGCTTGTCAGTGACCTTTTGCAACTGTTGAGCCTCATTGCTGAGATGTACCGATTCCCCGCTTGTGACGGTACTGGCCTGTTCGGCCGGGGTAGTCAGCGGTGCGGATTTGCCGGCGTCGGCGGTTTCCTTGGCAACGCTGGTACGTGTACTGCCCGTAAGTGGCGAGGAGCTGTTTAAACGGCTGAAATCGATGACCATGATAAAAAAACCTCTGGGTATTTGGACGCTTGCCATGTTTTCGGCAATCCCTGCGAAAACTTTAGGCTCATTTAAGCAATGAGCCGCATGCGCCAGCACTTGTCCTGCATGGGGCACAGTTTAGGCAACAGCCAGGCGGCGCGCCATAGCTTCACAAAACAGAGAGCCCTACATGGACACTTCCACTTGGCCTGGCGCGGTGACTTGCGCCTTGATGACTCGCATGGAATTGAGGTTTTTTACCCTTATCTGTTCAGCCAGGCCGCCATTGGAGAGCGCTTCGCCCGGCATGCGCACACTGAGCGTACCACTGCGTGCGGTAATCACCACCTGATCACCCTTGCGTACGACTTCCGCCTGTTCGAGATGGACCAGGGTGATGACCTGATCGCCTACCGTTTGTCGGGTAAGTTTCTGTCCGATGGCCTGGTCAACCGAGGTGAAATACCCCTGGTTGATCAAGCTGATGTCGCGCTCGCGTAAAACGACATCGCCCGGTTCGATGATGCCGGCGCGCCTGAGCGGGCGAGTGGTGGTGACGACCTCTCGAAACAGGTGCACTTGAGCGGGTACGAACACGGTCCAGGGGGAGCTGCCCTCGCAACGAACCTTGACTGTAACCCGCCCGATGGGGGTGGCCGGGCTTTCCAGGGAGGCTGTCAATTCCTTGTCGCACATGGGCATGCGCAGTCGCGGATCGAGCTGCTTGACCTCGATTTCGTAGCGACCTTCCGTTTGACTGGTAGCCAGATAGTCCTCTACGGTGAATTCAAGAAAGCCCTGAGTGACGCCGATAAGCATGTCAGGCAAGGTAACCGCATCAGCAACGGCAGGGCTGCCAGGGGTCAACAGGCAAGCAGCCGACATCACGCAAAGCAATTTGCGGTAGTTTGATGTCAGGCGTCGGAAAAATGTCGTTTGATCGTTCATAAGGGTTAAAAAGCAAGCGCCGTGCCGTTTAGTGATGAATGTGCGTCGCAACACAACTTAGCGTTGGTGTAGGAGTCTGGGCATGGCTGGTGTAATGGATTCGGTAAACCAGCGCACGCAACTGGTAGGGCAGAATCGCCTGGAGCTGTTGTTGTTCCGTCTCGACGGCCAGCAACTCTACGGGATCAACGTGTTCAAGGTTCGTGAGGTGCTGCAATGCCCCAAACTGACTCTGATGCCCAAGTCCAGTCCCGTCGTGTGCGGTGTGGCAAATATTCGTGGGGCGACCATCCCGATCCTCGATCTGGCGATGGCGACCGGTGCCGGTGCACTTAAAGATCAAAGCAATCCCTTCGTGATCATCACGGAGTACAACACCAAGACTCAGGGTTTCCTGGTCCGGTCGGTAGAGCGCATCGTCAACATGAACTGGGAGGAGATTCATCCGCCACCCAAGGGCACTGGACGCGATCATTACCTCACGGCTGTGACTCGGGTCGACAATCAGTTAGTCGAAATCATCGATGTCGAGAAAGTCCTGGCGGAGGTTGCGCCGACACCGGAAGCGATTTCGGTGGGGGTGGTCGATGTCGAAACCCAGCACAAGGCCTTGTCCTTGCGAGTGCTGACGGTCGATGACTCGTCGGTGGCGCGCAAGCAGGTGACCCGTTGCCTGCAAACGATCGGTGTCGAAGTGGTGGCGTTGAACGACGGTCGGCAAGCGCTGGAGTACCTGCGCAAGCTGGTCGACGAGGGCAAGAAGCCGGAAGAAGAGTTCCTGATGATGATCTCCGACATCGAGATGCCGGAGATGGACGGGTACACCCTGACGGCCGAGATCCGCAACGACCCTCGCATGCAAAAGCTTCATATCATCCTGCATACTTCGTTGTCGGGTGTGTTCAATCAGGCGATGGTCAAGAAAGTCGGTGCCGATGACTTCCTTGCCAAATTCCGTCCTGATGACCTGGCATCCCGGGTAGTCGACCGGATCAAAGCAGCAGACATCAGCTAGGGGCCTTTTGCCCCTGGCGGTCAACACGATTTAAGAGGCGGTATCTTTGTCTACGGGTAATTTGGATTTCGAACAGTTCCGGGTATTCCTGGAAAAAGCCTGTGGCATTTTGCTCGGTGAAAACAAGCAGTACCTGGTCTCGAGCCGTCTCAACAAACTGATGGAACAGCAGGGCATCAAGTCCCTGGGTGAACTGGTGCAGCGCATCCAGACCCAGCCGCGCAGTGGTTTGCGCGAAATGGTGGTGGATGCCATGACGACCAACGAAACCCTGTGGTTTCGTGACACCTATCCGTTTGAAGTCTTGAAGAACAAGGTGCTGCCCGAAGCAATCAAGGCTGCTCCCGGTCAACGTCTGCGCATCTGGTCGGCGGCTTGCTCGTCGGGTCAGGAACCGTATTCGCTGTCGATGTCCATCGACGAGTTCGAACGGGTCAACATGGGCCAGTTGAAGATGGGCGTGCAGATTGTTGCCACCGACTTGTCCGGCACCATGCTGACCAACTGCAAGACTGGCGAGTACGACAGCCTGGCGATCGGTCGCGGTCTGTCGCCCGAGCGTTTGCAGCGTTACTTCGACCCGAAAGGGCCGGGGCGTTGGGCAATCAAGGCGCCGATCAAGAGTCGGGTGGAGTTTCGCTCGTTCAACCTGCTCGATAGCTACGCAGCACTGGGCAAGTTCGACATCGTGTTCTGCCGCAACGTACTGATCTACTTCTCCGCCGAGGTGAAGAAAGACATCCTGTTGCGCATTCACAGCACGTTGAAGCCGGGTGGTTACTTGTTCCTGGGCGCTTCTGAAGCGCTGAACGGTTTGCCGGACCATTACCAAATGGTCCAGTGCAGTCCGGGGATCATTTACCAGGCGAAGTGATGCAAAAGCGGCAGGCATAAAAACGGGAGTCCTCAAGGGCTCCCTTTTTATGCCTGCCGCTTTTGCATCACGTAGGAGCTGCCGAAGGCTGCGATCTTTTGATCCTGGTTTTTAAGATCAAGATCAAAAGATCGCAGCCTTCGGCAGCTCCTACAGGGGCCGCGCGCGATTCGGGAAAGCGGCAGAAAAGCGGCAGGCGGCGGAAACCCGTTGCCGCTTTTCTGGCATTGCCGCCTTGCCGATGCCCGCAAAGGCCCGGTTTACGGGCTTTTTTAATTGGCACGCGGCTTGCTATGTTCACGTTACGAAAAATCAGGTCACCCGAAGGTTTCCCGACATGAGCATCAGCTTCGATAAAGCGCTCGGTATCCACGAACAAGCCCTGGGCTTCCGCGCTCAGCGTGCCGAAGTCCTGGCCAACAACATTGCCAACGCCGACACCCCGAACTACAAGGCTCGGGACCTGGATTTCTCCAAGGTGCTTGCCGCACAGAACGAGAAAACCAAGAACGGCACTTTCGCCTTGAACATGACGAACAGCCGTCATATCGAAGCCGAAGGCCTGGGCAATGGTGACGAGTCGCTGCTGTATCGCACGCCGATGCAACCGTCGATCGACCAGAACACCGTGGACGCCCAACTGGAACAATCCAACTACGCGGAAAACGCGGTGGGCTTCCAGGCCAGCTTCACCCTGCTCAACAGCAAATTCAAAGGGCTGGTTTCAGCCCTGCGTGGAGAGTAAGTCATGTCTCTTGCCAGTGTTTTCAACATTGCCGGTAGCGGCATGAGTGCCCAGACCACTCGCCTGAACACCGTTGCCTCGAACATCGCCAACGCCGAAACCGTCTCGTCGAGCATCGACCAGACCTATCGTGCCCGTCACCCGGTATTCGCCACCATGTTCCAGGGCGGCCAGAACGGCGGCAGCGATTCGCTGTTCCAGAGCCAGGACGCCGCCGGTCAAGGCGTGCAAGTGCTGGGCGTGGTCGAAGACCAGAGCAATCTTGAAGCGCGCTACGAGCCGAACCATCCGGCTGCCGACGCCAAAGGCTACGTCTACTACCCGAACGTCAACGTCGTCGAAGAAATGGCTGACATGATTTCCGCGAGCCGTTCGTTCCAGACCAACGCGGAAATGATGAACACCGCCAAAACCATGATGCAGAAGGTCCTGACCCTCGGTCAGTGATAAGGGGCGACTCAGATGAGTGTTACCGATACCACCAGCAGCCTCAGCATGAACGACATTCTGGCCAACTCCTCGGTGACGGCCAACAGCTCCACCGCGAATAGCCTTGGCTCTTTGGCCGGCGCCGCGACCGGCGGCCAGACACTGGGCAAGGACGCGTTCCTGCAATTGCTGGTGACCCAACTCAAAAACCAGAACCCGCTGGACCCGCAGGACAACAGTGCGTTCGTCGCCCAGTTGGCCCAGTTCAGCAGTCTGGAAGGCATCACCACGCTGAACACCACGGTCAGCTCGATTGCCAGCAACTTCAGCTCTTCGCAAGCGTTGCAGGCTTCGTCGTTGGTCGGTCGTTCGGTGATCGTGCAGACCAACTCACTGCAGGTTGATGATCCGACCAAAGCGGTTAACGGTTCGGTGAACCTGACGTCGTCCATCGCCAGCGGCACCGTGACCATTTCCGACAGCAGTGGCAACACAGTCAGAACCATCGATCTGGGCACTCAGGCGGCAGGCAGTGCTGCCTTCACCTGGGATGGCAAGGACTCGAGCGGCGCCACCGTTCCAGTCGGCACTTATACCGTCAAGGCCAGCGCGCCTGTCGACGGTACGGCGACGGACCTGGCGGTTTACCTGCCGGCCACCGTCAACAGCGTGACCCTGAGCCAGACCGGCGGCGAGCTGACGCTCAACCTCGCAGGCCTGGGCCCGGTCGCCCTGTCCAAAGTTCAAACCATTGGTATATAGAGCCGACTAACCGGCACAAAGGAGTGGAATATGTCTTTCAATATCGGCCTTAGCGGTCTCTATGCAGCCAACAAACAACTGGATGTAACCGGTAACAACATCGCCAACGTCGCGACCACCGGTTTCAAATCCTCCCGTACAGAGTTTGAAGACGTCTATTCGGCGACCAAACTCGGCAGCGGCAGCCAAGTCGTCGGCAGCGGTGTAAAACTGGCCAACGTGTCCCAACAGTTCACCCAAGGTGACATCAACAACACCGGTAACGTGTTGGACATGGGCATCAACGGTTCGGGTTTCTTCACCCTGAGCAACAACGGTTCGACGACCTACACCCGTGCCGGTACGTTCAAGGTCAACAGCGATGGTTACATCACCAACACCGACTACACCTCGCGCCTGCAAGGCTACGGTGTGGATGCCAATGGCAAAGTCATCAACGGTGTGTTGACCGATCTGAAAATTGACACTTCGAACCTGGCGCCGAAGACCACTTCGTTGGTGACTTCGACGATCAACCTGAACTCGACGGCCCCGGTTATCGACGATACCGTTCCGGCCGGCAAGTTCGACCCGACTCTGACGGCGACCTACACCAAGTCGTTCAGCACCCCGATCTATGACAGTCAGGGCAACCAGCACTCCATGGATCAATACCTGGTGAAAACCGGTGGCAATACCTGGAAGGTCTACACCCTGGTAGACGGCCGCAACCCGGATGCTACCGGCAGCGACCCGAAAACCACTGCACCGGTCGCTTCGACACTGTCGTTTGACGCCACTGGTAAGTTGACTCAGGTCAGCACGCCTAATCCGGCGGGCGGCGCTCCAATCATCAGCAGCAACCTGACGGTTAACAGCTGGGTGCCAGGCACTGTGACCAATGGCGTTTGGACAGCCAATGGCGCTGCCGCTAACCCGGCCGGTGTGACCATCTCCATGGCCAATACCACTCAGTACAACGCTGACACCGCGCGTTCGATCCCGACTCAGGACGGTTACGCCACTGGCCAGATCACCAACCTGACCATCGACGGCACCGGTACCCTGTTCGCCAACTTCAGCAACAACCAGAGCAAGGCTATCGGCCAGGTTGCACTGGCAAGCTTCACTAACGAACAAGGCCTGCAAGCGGTTGGCGGCACTAGCTGGAAAGAGACGTTCTCTTCGGGTATCCCGGGCTACGATGCTCCGGAAACCGGGACTCTGGGTTCTATCGAGTCCAACTCCCTGGAAGAGTCCAACGTCAACCTGACCAACGAACTGGTCAACCTGATTAAGGCGCAGAGCAACTACCAGGCGAACGCCAAGACCATCTCCACCCAGAGCACCATCATGCAGACCATCATTCAGATGACCTGATGCTGGTTGGGTTGTAGCGCTTCACCAAGAGCCCCTCGGAAGAGGGGCTTTTTTATGCACGGGATTTGAGGCTGGTCTCTGAATTTGCGTTGTGGGTGATGGCCTCTTCGCGGGCAAGCCTCGCTCCTACAGATTTGGCGTCGTTCATTTGCCTTGGGAGCGACATAGAATCTGTAGGAGCGAGGCTTGCCCGCGAAGACGTCAGACCGACCAACACTTTCCCCAAGGCAAAGAAAACCCCCGACCAGTCCAGAGAACTAATCGGGGGTTTCAGATAAGCGCCGTTAAGCGCTTACCGGCTCAGCTTATTGGCAAGCTTCGCAATCCGGCTCGTCAATCGCGCAAGCCTTTGGCACTGGTGCCGGACCGGCAGGAGCTGCCAGGACCGAATCGTCACCGTGGTTGCCGCCGCTGGAAACAGCGTTCAGCTTGCCGGTGTTGATGGTCGACTTCTCGGTGCTGGTCGCGGCCAGGGCACGGAGGTAGTAAGTGGTTTTCAGGCCACGGTACCAAGCCATGCGGTAGGTCACGTCCAGTTTCTTGCCCGAAGCGCCGGCGATGTACAGGTTCAGGGACTGAGCCTGGTCGATCCACTTCTGACGACGGCTTGCCGCGTCAACGATCCACTTGGTGTCCACTTCGAAGGCAGTCGCGTAGAGCTCTTTGAGTTCTTGCGGGATGCGCTCGATCTGCTGAACCGAACCGTCGTAGTACTTCAGGTCGTTGATCATGACCGAGTCCCACAGACCGCGAGCCTTCAGGTCGCGAACCAGGTACGGGTTGATCACGGTGAATTCGCCCGACAGGTTCGATTTCACATAGAGGTTCTGGTAGGTCGGTTCGATCGACTGCGATACGCCAGTGATGTTGGCGATGGTGGCGGTCGGTGCGATGGCCATGATGTTGGAGTTACGAATGCCTTTCTGTACACGGGCACGAACCGGTGCCCAGTCCAGGGATTCGTTCAGGTCAACGTCGATGTACTTCTGGCCACGTTGCTCGATCAGGATCTGTTGCGAATCCAGCGGCAGGATGCCTTTGGACCACAGCGAACCCTGGAACGTCTCGTAGGCGCCGCGCTCGTCGGCCAGGTCGCAGGAAGCCTGGATAGCGAAGTAGCTGACCGCTTCCATGGACTTGTCGGCGAACTCGACGGCAGCGTCGGAACCGTAAGGAATGTGCTGCAGGTACAGAGCGTCCTGGAAGCCCATGATGCCCAGACCGACCGGACGGTGCTTGAAGTTGGAGTTCTTCGCTTGTGGCACCGAGTAGTAGTTGATGTCGATAACGTTATCGAGCATGCGAACGGCGGTGTTCACGGTACGTTCCAGCTTGGCGGTGTCCAGCTTGCCGTTGGTGATGTGGTTCGGCAGGTTGATCGAGCCCAGGTTGCAAACGGCGATCTCGTCCTTGTTGGTGTTCAAGGTGATCTCGGTGCACAGGTTCGAGCTGTGAACCACGCCAACGTGCTGCTGCGGGCTGCGCAGGTTGCACGGGTCTTTGAAGGTCAGCCATGGGTGGCCGGTTTCAAACAGCATGGACAGCATTTTGCGCCACAGGTCTTTGGCCTGGATGGTCTTGAACAGCTTGATCTTGCCCGGGTACTCGGACAGCGCTTCGTAGTACTCGTAGCGCTCTTCGAAAGCCTTGCCGGTCAGGTCGTGCAGATCCGGAACTTCGGACGGCGAGAACAAGGTCCACTTGCCGTCATCGAAGACGCGCTTCATGAACAGGTCAGGGATCCAGTTGGCAGTGTTCATGTCGTGGGTACGACGACGATCAT
This sequence comes from Pseudomonas sp. 10S4, assembly GCF_034344865.1. Classification (NCBI taxonomy): domain Bacteria; kingdom Pseudomonadati; phylum Pseudomonadota; class Gammaproteobacteria; order Pseudomonadales; family Pseudomonadaceae; genus Pseudomonas; species Pseudomonas sp. 10S4. The sequence continues at coordinate 30,059 of NZ_CP133774.1, read as the reverse complement.
CACCGGTGTTCTTGCGGAGTTCGATGAACTCTTCGATGTCCATGTGCCAGGTTTCCAGGTAGGCACAGACAGCGCCTTTGCGCTTGCCACCCTGGTTAACGGCTACGGCGGTGTCGTTCACCACTTTCAGGAACGGAACAACGCCCTGGGATTTGCCGTTGGTGCCCTTGATGTACGAACCCAAGGCACGAACCGGCGTCCAGTCGTTGCCCAGGCCGCCAGCGAATTTGGACAACATGGCGTTGTCGTGGATCGCGTGGTAAATGCCCGACAGGTCATCCGGCACGGTGGTCAGGTAGCAGCTCGACAGCTGTGGACGCAGGGTGCCCGCGTTGAACAGTGTTGGAGTCGAGGACATGTAATCGAAGGACGACAACAGGTTGTAGAACTCGATCGCACGGTCTTCTTTGTTCTTCTCTTCGATCGCCAGGCCCATGGCCACGCGCATGAAGAAGATCTGCGGCAGTTCGAAACGCACGCCATCCTTGTGGATGAAGTAACGGTCGTACAGGGTTTGCAGGCCCAGGTACGTGAACTGCTGGTCGCGCTCGTGGTTGATTGCCTTGCCGAGTTTTTCCAGGTCAAACGTGGCCAGGATCGGGTTCAGCAATTCGAATTCGATGCCCTTGGCGATGTACGAAGGCAGGGCCTTGGCGTACAGGTCGACCATTTCGTGGTGGGTTGCGCTTTCGGCAACTTCCAGGAAGCTCAGGCCTTCGGCACGCAGGGTGTCCATCAGCAGGCGGGCGGTCACGAACGAGTAGTTCGGCTCACGCTCAACCAAGGTGCGGGCGGTCATCACCAGAGCGGTGTTGACGTCGGTCAGGGCCACGCCGTCGTACAGGTTTTTCAGGGTTTCGCGCTGGATCAGGTCGCCGTCGACTTCTGCCAGGCCTTCGCACGCTTCGGTGACGATGGTGTTCAGGCGGCCCATGTCCAGAGGAGCAAAGGTGCCGTCGGCGCGGGTGATGCGGATCGACGGGTGAGCGTTGACGGCTTCTTCGGTCGGCGCGTGGGCAGCGCGTTCTTTCGAACGACCGTCACGGTAGATCACATAGTCGCGGGCCACTTTCTGCTCGCCGGCACGCATCAGGGCCAGTTCAACCTGGTCCTGGATTTCTTCGATGTGGATGGTGCCGCCCGAAGGCATGCGACGCTTGAAGGTCGCGGTGACTTGTTCGGTCAGGCGGGCAACGGTGTCGTGGATTCGCGACGAGGCAGCAGCGGTGCCACCCTCAACTGCGAGAAACGCTTTGGTGATGGCGACGGTAATTTTGTCATCGGTGTAAGGAACGACAGTGCCGTTACGCTTGATCACGCGCAGTTGGCCAGGCGCGGTGGCGGACAGATCCGAATTCGAATCAGCGGCCTGCGGCAAGGTGCCCTGCGGGTTCTCGCGAGTTGTGTCGGTTTGCATGGGTGTCTCCACGTTCTCTATGTTTGTTTGGGCACCATCACGGTGCCCACCGTTCCGTCCTGAAGCACTACAACCGGCGAGCGCCGGGCATAACAACTTCGGGACAGTTCAGGAAGGGGGCCTTTTGAGCGCCGCTTCCATGCCGAAGTCTTTGGTTTCAAGCCGTAGGCTGAAAACCGAATTCCTTTTGGGTGACAGTTATGGACTGCAACACCCGTACCGTTTTCGCCGCTTGGGGGTCAAAAACAGCAGCCATCCGCTCGTGCGGTTTGGTCTTCTGAAAATACGTTTGGTTCAACCAGACAAAGGCAATAAAAGCGCTTGAATTCGGTGTCTGATTTGTGTTTGGTTTTTGGGCGAAAACCCTACATGTAGGGTTTTTTAGCGCCGAGGTACAAGATAATGCGTTTTGGGGGTGATTGCAACGTACTACCTGTGGATAAACCTGTGCGTAAATTGTGTGTGAAACGTGGAAACAGCGTGTAGGCCGCGACCCTACTGGAGTCGACCGTTTGTCATGGTATTTTCATGATTGAAAACGGTTGGGGCAGTTTTTAAGGGCGCGAACCCTATCACAAAAAACCGCGTTGTCCGAACGCATTTGCCGACTTGTTTTCTCGGCAGTCGACGTTTATACAATCGGCCGGTACGCAAGCATTCTTATCCTCCCCAATCATTACAAAAAGACGGGCGGATCCTTCCTTATTAGTGTTGTTGGCAAGCAGAGGTCACCCGTGGAGCAAGAAGCCTGGCAGGTATTGATTGTCGAAGACGACCAACGTCTGGCCGAACTGACCCGTGATTACCTCGAAGCCAATGGCCTGTGCGTGGCAATCGAAGGCAATGGCGCCCTGGCGGCGGCGCGGATCATCAAGGAGCAGCCAGACCTGGTGATTCTCGACCTGATGCTGCCCGGCGAGGATGGCCTGAGCATCTGCCGCAAGGTGCGCGACAAATATGACGGCCCGATCCTGATGCTCACCGCCCGTACCGATGACGCCGATCAGATTCTCGGCCTGGACCTGGGCGCCGATGATTACGTGTGCAAACCGGTGCGCCCGCGGTTGCTGCTGGCGCGCATCCAGGCCTTGTTGCGCCGCAGCGAAGCGCCGGAAGTGGCCCCGGAAAAACTTCGGCGTTTGCAGTTCGGCCCGCTGGTGGTGGACAACGCTTTGCGTGAAGCCTGGCTCAATGACAACGGCATCGAACTGACCAGCGCCGAGTTCGACTTGCTCTGGCTGTTGGTGGCCAACGCCGGGCGCATCCTGTCTCGGGAAGAAATCTTCACCGCATTGCGTGGCATCGGTTATGACGGCCAGGACCGTTCCATCGACGTGCGCATCTCGCGCATTCGCCCCAAGATCGGCGATGACCCGGAGCATCCGCGTTTGATCAAGACCGTGCGCAGCAAGGGTTATCTGTTCGTTCCGGAAGCCTGCACGCTGTGAACTCGATCTTCCTGCGCATCTACGGCGGCATGTGTGCGGCGCTGGTCCTGGTGGCAGTGCTCGGCGTGCTGGCGCTGCACCTGCTCAACCAGGTGCGCAGCGAGCAATACCGTGAACGCCTGGCCCACGGCACGTTTTCGCTGATGGCCGATAACCTGCAACCCATGAACGAGACCGAGCGCCACCGGGCGTTGCTGGTCTGGGAGCGTCTGTTGGGCATTCCCTTGTCGTTGCAGACCTTCGCCCAGACCGACCTCGACCTGACCCAGCGCACCCGTGTGTTGCGTGGCCATGCGCTGGTCGAACAGACCGGCCCTCACGCAGCAAAGGTTTACCGGTTGGTCAGTGACAAGGAACAACTGGTACTCACCGGGGAAGTCCAGCAGATCAGCGAGCAACTGGCCCGCGCGACCATTTACTTGTTGGCCGATGAACTGGTGCGCTACCCGGTCGCCGAACAACCCAAACGCCTGGCGCAATTGAAAGAAGATAAAGGCTTCGGTTTCGACCTGCGGCTGGTCACGGTCGAAGAGGCCGACATGGACGAGGATCAGAGTCGCCGGGTGTCCGAAGGCGACACGGTGATGGCGCTGGGCAAGGGCGGCGATTCGATCCGGGTGTTTGCCGGCATGGTCGGCACGCCGTGGGTGCTGGAAATCGGCCCGCTGTTTCAGATGAACCCGTATCCGCCGGAATGGCTGGTGCTGATCGCCGCCCTTGGGCTGACGCTGATCGGTTTGATCGTTTATCTGTTGGTGCGGCAACTGGAGCGTCGTTTGCGTGGCCTCGAAGCCGCCGCCACGCGCATCGCCAAGGGCAGCCTGGAAACCCGCGTGCCGGCGCGCGGCGCAGATTCGGTCGGGCGTCTGGCGGCGGCGTTCAACGGCATGGCCGACGCACTTGCAGCAACTGCTGGCGATTCAGCGCGAACTGGTGCGCGCGGTGTCCCATGAACTGCGTACGCCGGTGGCACGCCTGCGTTTTGGTCTGGAGATGATCGGCTCGGCCACCACGCCCCAGGCACTGGAAAAGTACCGCGAAGGCATGGACCACGACATCGAGGACCTCGACAAACTGGTGGACGAGATGCTCACCTACGCGCGGTTGGAACAAGGCTCACCGGCGCTGAATTTCCAGCGCATCGATCTCGATGCGTTGGTCAATCAGGTGATCGAGGAACTGGCACCGTTGCGTGCGGACGTCACGGTACAACGAGGGTTGTGCCTGTCGGCCGCCGATTGTGACGATGCCTGGGTCGAAGCTGAGCCGCGCTACCTGCACCGGGCGTTGCAAAACCTGGTCAGTAACGCCATGCGCCATGCGCAGTCGCGGGTGACCGTCAGTTATCAGGTGGGGCAGTTGCGCTGCCGGGTCGATGTCGAGGATGACGGGCCGGGCGTGCCGGAAGTGGCCTGGGAGAAAATCTTCACGCCGTTCCTGCGCCTCGATGACAGCCGGACCCGGGCATCGGGCGGGCATGGGTTGGGCTTGTCCATCGTGCGCCGGATCGTCCATTGGCATGACGGGCGGGCGCTGATCAGCAAGAGCAAAAGTTTGGGCGGGGCGTGTTTCAGTTTGAGTTGGCCGCGTAATCAAGAAAAACGCTGAAGTCTTTGTTGTCAGTCAGGGACCCATCGCGAGCAAGCTCGCTCCCACATTGGATCTATGCCACCCCGCAAATCCCTGTGGGAGCGAGCTTGCTCGCGATGAGGCCCCTCGAGACACTGAAGATCTTCAGGCCTTGATGCTGACCAGGCTCAACAACTGCCCATCCTGCACCCCAAACTGCGCGTCCAATTCGGTCCCGTTACACCACTCACTGGACAAGTCCGTGAGCAGCCGCAACCGCACCTGACCGCTCTCGGTCCATTCCAACACTTCCGCATGTTCGAAATAAAAGCGCTTTTGCACGATCGGGTAGAGCGCCTTGAACAGGCTTTCCTTCACCGAAAACGTCAGGGTAACCAGCAGCGCCAATTGATCGGTCCCGCTCGCCGCCATGCGCTGTAACTCCGGCGGTGTGAGGATCTCCCCGGCCAGGCGTTCGGCCCGTTCGACATTGAGCAGGTTTTCCAGGTCCATGCCCAAGCCGCGCCAGTGGGCCTTCTTCGCAACAATTGCCGCGGCCCGGCCGGTGCTGTGGGTGATCGAACCGGTGATGTGCGCAGGCCAAACCGGTGCCCGGTCTTCGCCAATGGCCGGGATAAAGCTCAGCCCTTCCAGTTGTTGCAGTGCGGCCCGGGCGCAGACGCGTCCGGCCAGAAACTCGGCCTGACGCTTGGCCACCGAACGCTGGATGCTCGCGGGCGGCTCGATGGCGCTGCGCTGGAAGTCATCGCTGGCCAGTTGCGAGGTGTCGAAGTGAGTACTCAGCAGCACCGCATCGGGCAGCACGAACGGTAGCGGCCAATGGGCCTCAAGTGGGGTGCAGCAGACGGGTAGGGCGGGGGCGGGATTCATGGCGGGCATTTTGCCGGGTTGGGTTGCGGCTGGGTAGTGTTCACAGCAAGAACCCCAGTTGAAACTCAACCTGTGGCGAGGGGCTTGCCCCGTTGCGCTGCGAAGCAGTGCTAAAACCTGCAATCGGGTTTCAACTGGTAAACCGCGTTTGCTGATTTTACGACTGCTTCGCAGCCGAACGGGGGCAAGCCCCCTCACCACAGAGGTCACTGTCCCGCCCCAGTTTCTGGTGTGCTTAGCTAAATATTTTCTTGAAGAACGCCTTCATATCCGCCCACGAACTGGCATCCGCCGCCTTGTTGTAACCAATGTCCGGCCCGCCATGATCACCATGGCTCAAGCGATCCGCATCCGGGTTGGTGAACCCATGCTTGGCGTCTGCCAGGCTGACGAATTTGTAGTCGGCCCCGGCCTTGTCCATTTCAGACTTGAACGCCGCCACATTACCCGGGGTGACCATGCTGTCCTTGGCGCCATGCTCGACGAGGATTTTCGCCTTCACGCTGCCCGGCGTCGCGGGCGTGTTGGTCGCCAGTGCCCCGTGGAAACTCACCACACCTTTCAACGGCAAGCCCTGACGCGCCGCATTCAGCACCACACCGCCGCCGAAGCAGTAACCGATGGCCGCGAGTTTGTTCGGGTCGGTCTGTGGCTGTTGTTTCAACAGATCAAGCCCGGCCTGGAAACGTGCGCTGGCCACCGCGCTGTCCTTCAGTGCTTCTTGCATGAACGCCATGGCGTCCTTCGGATGCTCGGTGTTCTTGCCGCCGCCATACATGTCGATAGCCAACGCGCTATAGCCCAGACCGGCGAGGTCCCGGGCGCGGCGCTTGGCGTAATCGTTCAGCCCCCAGAACTCATGCACCACCACAATTCCCGGGCGTGGGCCTTTGATCGCGTCGTCGTAGGCGTAGTAGCCGATCATTTTTGTACCGTCGGTACTTTGGTAGGGAATTTCCTGAGTCTTGATCGCAGCCTGAGTCAGCCCGCTCAAGGCCAGTAAAACGAGGACGAAGAACATGCGCATGGTCGGATCTCCTTTTAATAAAGTCGTCAAAACAGCCTAGTCGATTTGATTCAGCTCAGGTTTAGAGTGCGTTCAGGGGGAGTTCAGGGGCCGGTCGGTAATGTAGACCCATGATCAAACGCGCCTGCGCATGAGGAAATGCCCCCAATGACTGGTCCAGCAAAACAGTCATGCCAGTGCCAATCTCACCTACAACTGCATGTCGGCCTCGCACAATGGCATTAAACTGCGTCAGGAAGACCTCATGGGTCGCTATGATCAGTTCTGCCTGGTGGATGGCTGCAAGCTTCACCTTGTCGCCATCGAGATTTGCCGTTGCACCTTTGGAGATGTTGTTTTGCCCGGGAGAGCGTTATGAAATTGCTGGTCGTCGAAGATGAAGCGCTGCTGCGCCATCACCTGCAAACCCGCCTGACGGATAGCGGCCACGTGGTCGAGTCCGTGGGCAACGCCGAAGAGGCGCTGTATCAGACCGAGCAGTTCAACCATGACCTGGCGGTGATCGACCTCGGACTGCCGGGCATGGGCGGGCTCGACCTGATCCGTCTGCTGCGCTCCCAGGGCAAGACATTTCCGATCCTGATCCTCACCGCCCGCGGCAACTGGCAGGACAAGGTTGAAGGCCTCGCCGCTGGTGCCGACGACTACGTGGTCAAGCCGTTCCAGTTCGAAGAGCTGGACGCCCGGCTCAATGCCTTGTTGCGCCGTTCCAGCGGGTTCACTCAGTCGACTATTGTCGCCGGGCCGTTGATGCTCGACCTCAATCGCAAGCAGGCGTCACTCGAAGAACAGCCGCTGGCGCTGACCGCGTACGAATACCGGATCCTCGAGTACCTGATGCGCCATCACCAGCAAGTGGTGGCCAAGGACCGCTTGATGGAACAGCTCTACCCGGATGACGATGAGCGTGATCCGAATGTGATCGAAGTGCTGGTCGGTCGCCTGCGCCGCAAACTCGAAGGTCCCGCCGGGTTCAAACCGATCGTCACCGTGCGTGGCCTCGGCTACTTGTTCAATGAGCGCTGTACTTGATTCGTTCTCTTCGCGTTCGCCTGATGCTCGCCGCCACCCTGTTGGCGGTGTTGTTCATGCTGGCGTTGCTGCCGGCGATGCAGGGCGCGTTCAGCCTGGCGTTGCAGGATTCCATTGAGCAACGCCTGGCCTCGGACGTCACCACGCTGATCTCCGCTGCCCGGGTGGAGAACAACCACTTGCAGATGCCTTTGCAATTGCCCGATGAGCGTTTCAACCTCACCGACAGCCGTTTGCTGGGCTACATCTATGACCGCGAGGGGCATCTGGTCTGGCGCTCGAAGGCCTCCCAGGAAGAGATCATCAACTACAAGCCGCGTTACGACGGGCGCGGTAGCGAGTTTGCACGCATTCGCGAGGCCAATGGTCATGAGTTCTTCGTCTATGACGTCGAGGTCAAACTGCTGGGCGGTAAAAGTGCGGCGTTCAGTATCGTGGCCTTGCAGCCGGTTCGTGAGTACGAAGCCACCCTTGAAGGCCTGCGGGAAAATCTCTATCTGGGGTTTGGCGCGGCGTTGCTGGTGTTGTTGTCGTTGTTGTGGATCGGTCTGACCTGGGGCTTGCAGGCGTTGCGCCGGCTGAGCCAGGAACTGGACCAGATCGAAAGCGGCACCCGCGAAAGCCTCAGCGAAGAACACCCGCGTGAACTGCTGCGCCTGACCGGTTCCCTCAACCGCTTGCTGCACAGCGAGCGTGAGCAGCGCAGCCGTTATCGCGATTCCCTCGATGACTTGGCCCACAGCCTGAAAACCCCGTTGACCGTGTTGCAAGGCGTCAGCGAGGACATGGCCCAGCGCCCGCAGGACCGTGACCAGGCCTGGGTGCTGCAATCGCAGATCGAACGCATGAGTCAGCAGATCAGCTATCAGTTGCAGCGCGCCAGCCTGCGCAAAAGCGGTCTGGTACGCCATCAGGTGCGCCTGCGCCCGGTGCTGCAAAGCCTGTGCGACACGCTGGACAAGGTCTACCGCGACAAACGGGTGCGGGTCGCTTTCGACCTGCCGGACCCGTGTTACGTGCCGATCGAGCAGGGCGCCTTGCTGGAGATGATGGGCAACCTGCTGGAGAACGCCTATCGCCTGTGCCTGAGCGAAGTGCGCATCAGCGTGCGCGAAACGCTTAGCGGAGTTGAGTTGTGCGTCGAGGATGACGGGCCGGGCGTGCCGCCGGATCAGCGGGCGCGGATTCTGCAAAGGGGTGAACGACTGGATCGACAGCATCCGGGGCAGGGGATCGGGTTGGCGGTGGTCAAGGACATCATCGAAAGCTACAGCGCCCAGTTGACTCTGGGGGATTCGGCCATGGGCGGCGCGGCGTTCCGGATTCATTTTCCGGTGGTTTGAGGTTGTTCGCGGGAATAGCCGATCCATTGTGGCGAGGGAGCTTGCTCCCGTTCGAGTGCGCAGCGCTCGCAAAATCGTGGGGCCGCTTCGCAGCCCAGCGGGAGCAAGCTCCCTCGCCACAAAAGCCAGTAAGCCAAACTGATCTCAATTCTCCTGCGCGCGATAAGCCCCAGGTGTAAGTCCAGTCCACTTCTTGAACGCCCGATGAAACGCCGAAGGCTCGGAAAACCCCAACTGCTCGGCAATCTGTTGCAACGACAGATCCGCCCGCCCCAAGTGATAAATCGCAATGTCCCGCCGCAACTGGTCCTTCAATTCCTGAAAACTGCTGCCTTCTTCGCGCAAATGCCGGCGCAAGGTCTGCGGGCTGATGTGCAAGTGCGCGGCCACCGCTTCCAGGTCCGGCCAGCGCGCACTGTCGCGGCTGAGCAAACGGCGCAACTGGCTGCTCAAGCTGTCGCCGTCATCCGGGCGCGACAACAGGTCGGCGGGGGAGCGTTCGAGGAAATGCTTGAGCGTGCGCTCGTCCTGCAACAACGGCATGCTCAGGTAGCGACTGTGAAACAGCAGGCTGCTCTGGGCCGTTGAAAACTCCTGCGGGCAGGGGAATAGCAGATCGTACTCGGCGCCGTGCTCAGGTCTCGGATAGCTGAATGTCGCCTGCTCCAGGCGAATACGCTGGCCGATCAGCCAACTGCCGAGACGATGCCAGATCACAAGCAGGGATTCACTGAGGAAGTGATCCGGGTCCCGCAACTGTGAATCGTCGAGGCTCAGGCGGAGTCATTTCGTCTTCGCGGGTCAGGGTCAGACGCGGCGCCTCGGGGAATAGGCTATAAAACAATAAGCCGCGATGAAGTGCTTTCTCCAGGCTGCGGCAATGGATAATCGCGTGGCACATCATGGCGAAACTGCCGGGTTTGCTCGGTGCCTGCCCGAATCCCAGGTATTCGTCGTCCAGCGCCAGCCACAGGCCCTGGATCAGCCGGGTGAATTGTTCCGGCGCGATGCGTGCCCTTGGCTCGTCGAGCAACTCGGGGCTGATCCCCAGTTGTAACAACAAGCCTGAATAATCATAACCACGCCGACGCGCGCCACCGAGGGCGGCACGGGCGAAATGACTGGCGATGGTGCGTTCGCGCATAGGAGGCAGGTCCGTCCACTAAGCGCCGGATGGTAGCCGCAGGACTTGGCGATGAACAAGGCGGATATCCGCCAAATTGTAGGATGAGGTCTGGCCGATAGGCGGAAATCCGCCACATTGCTGTAGCCGGTCGGTGACAAAGAAAACCCTGTAACCCTTGATGTCAAAAGGCTTGCAGGGAATTCGGCAGAGGTGGCACGGGCTTTGCGATACAACGGGCAGATGCCTGCCGTTGAGCGGCTCGACAAAACAAATCCCTCCAGTGCAGGAGGGTTCGCAATTGAAGTGTCATGGGGCAACAGATGGATGTTGTCACGGGGCACTCTTGAGGAACTTTGCAATGACGACTCGTCAGCCACTGTACAAATCCCTGTATTTCCAGGTGATCGTTGCCATCGCCATTGGCATCCTGGTCGGTCACTTCTACCCGCAGACCGGTGTGGCCCTCAAGCCACTGGGTGACGGGTTCATCAAACTGATCAAAATGATCATCGCCCCGATCATCTTCTGCACCGTTGTCAGCGGTATCGCGGGCATGCAGAGCATGAAATCGGTCGGCAAGACCGGCGGCTACGCGCTGCTCTACTTCGAAATCGTTTCGACCATTGCACTGTTGGTCGGTCTGGTGGTGGTCAACATCGTCCAGCCGGGCGCCGGCATGCACATCGACGTGAGCACGCTGGATGCTTCCAAAGTCGCTCAATATGTAGCAGCCGGTGCTGATCAAAGCGTCGTCGGCTTCCTGCTGAACGTGATCCCGAACACCATCATCGGTGCGTTCGCCACCGGCGATATCCTGCAAGTGCTGATGTTCTCGGTGATCTTCGGTTTCGCCCTGCATCGCCTGGGTGCCTACGGCAAGCCGATCCTGGACTTCATCGATCGCTTCGCTCACGTGATGTTCAACATCATCAACATGATCATGAAGCTCGCGCCACTCGGTGCCCTGGGCGCCATGGCGTTCACCATCGGTGCCTACGGTGTGGGTTCGCTGGTGCAACTGGGTCAGTTGATGCTGTGCTTCTACATCACCTGCCTGGTGTTCGTGCTGGTCGTGCTGGGCGGTATCGCTCGCGCTCACGGTTTCAGCGTACTGAAAGTGATTCGCTACATCCGTGAAGAACTGCTGATCGTGCTGGGTACGTCCTCCTCGGAATCCGTGCTGCCACGCATGCTGATCAAAATGGAGCGTCTGGGCGCGAAGAAATCCGTTGTGGGTCTGGTGATCCCGACGGGGTACTCGTTCAACCTCGACGGCACCGCCATCTACCTGACCATGGCCTCCCTCTTCATCGCTCACAGCGACCGACACCCACATGGACATCACGCACCAGATCACCCTGCTGGTGGTGTTGCTGCTGTCCTCCAAAGGCGCTGCTGGCGTGACCGGTAGTGGCTTCATCGTGTTGGCCGCGACCCTGTCGGCTGTTGGCCACCTGCCGGTTGCCGGCTTGGCGCTGATCCTCGGTATCGACCGCTTCATGTCCGAAGCCCGCGCGTTGACCAACCTCGTGGGTAACGCCGTTGCCACGCTGGTTGTGGCCAAGTGGGTCAAGGAACTGGACACCGACGTGATGCAGGCCGAACTGGCTTCTGGCGGTCGCGGTATTGTCGACACCCGTCCTGAAGACGATCTGGGCGTGTCCGAAGGCGTCACCCCAAGCAACGTCAAATAAGACGGCTGCACTGAAAAACCCGCTTCGGCGGGTTTTTTTATGCCTGGGATTTGAGCGTAACGGTCACGACGGCTGACACATCGGGTGATTGCTGCAATGCGATTGGCTGCCTAGGCTGGAGGCATCGCTCAAGGAGTACACCCATGCCCGGTCCACTGGCATCACTCAAGGTTCTGGATTTCTCGACACTGCTGCCGGGGCCGTTTGCTTCCCTGCTGTTGGCAGACATGGGCGCCGAGGTGCTGCGCATCGAATCGCCAACCCGCATGGACCTGCTGCGGGTGCTGCCGCCCCACGACCAGGGCGTCTCGGCGAGTCATGCGTACCTCAATCGCAACAAGCGCAGCCTGGCGCTGGACCTCAAGCAGCCCGAGGCGCTGGAGGTGATCAAGCAACTGCTGCAGGACCACGACATCGTGTTGGAGCAATTCCGCCCCGGGGTGATGGAGCGCCTGGGCCTGGGTTATGAAGCCTTGAAGGCGATCAATCCGAAGTTGATTTACGTCTCGATCACCGGTTACGGCCAGACTGGCCCCTACAAGGACCGTGCTGGCCACGACATCAACTACCTGGCGCTGGCGGGGCTGGCAAGTTACACCGGCCGCGCCGACAGCGGCCCGCTACCGTTGGGGATTCAGGCGGCAGACATAGCCGGTGGCTCGTTACACGGCGTCATTGGATTGCTGGCGGCGGTGATCGCCCGGCAGCAGACGGGGCAGGGACAGTATCTGGATGTGAGCATGACCGATTGCGCCTTCAGCCTGAACGCCATGGCCGGCGCCGGGTATCTGGCCTGCGGTGTGGAACCGGAGCGCGAAGATCAGATGCTCAATGGCGGCAGTTTCTATGACTATTACCGTTCGCGGGATGGACGCTGGTTATCGGTGGGCAGCCTGGAGCCGGCGTTTATGCAGCAACTGTGCACGGTGCTGGGTCGCCCGGAACTGGCGGTCCAGGGTTTATCGCCCAAGCCAGAGCAGCAACAGGCGTTGAAAAATGACTTGAAAATTGAATTCGAGAAGCATGACTTTTCCGAGTTGTGTGAGCTGTTTGCCGGGGTTGATGCGTGTGTCGAGCCGGTGTTGAGTGTGGGCGAGGCGGTGCGGCATCCGCAGTTGCAGGCGCGGGGATTGGTGACTGAGGTGCCTCGCGGTGACGGATCAACTCAGCAGCAAATGGCTTGTCCGTTGAAGTTTTCCGAAGGGTTGCCGGCGCCCAGGTATATCGGTGCGGCGGTGGGGCAGCACACGGATCAGGTGTTGGGGGAGTTGGGGTTTAGTGCGCAGCGGATCGAGGAATTGCGGCGTGCCAAGGTGGTTGTGTAGCGCTTGATAAGACGCCTTCGCGAGCAAGCTCGCTCCCACACTGGTTCTGTGTCACGCCGAAAATCCCCTGTGGGAGCGAGCTTGCTCGCGATGAGGCCGGCATGAACACGAAAAAACCTGTTACTCGACCCGCATCTCCCCACTAAACACCAACGTACTGCGGCAACGCCGGCACAAATACCGCCGCCCCTGCCGCACCAAACTGTGCCGCTGGGCCGAAAACGGGAAATCGCTGTCGGCACACGGGCATTTGTAGATGTAGCGGGTCACGCTGCGGCGTTTGACGTCGTAGGTGTGGCAACGGTTGGGCGGCAGTTCGTAGACGCCGCGCATGATCAGTTGCCACTCTTCGCCGTGGGGCTGGATGCGGTCGCCAAACAGTTGATGGGCGATCAGGTGCGCGACTTCGTGGGCCACGGTCTGCTTGAGGAAGTCTTCGGTGTTTTCCCGGTATAGCTGCGGGTTGAAGCGCAGCAGGTTCTCGTGCAAATGCGCGACACCGGCTTTTTGCCCGCGCAGCTTGAGGCTTACCACGGGGCGTTTGAAAGGTCGTTTGAAAAAGGTTTCGGCTTGTTGGTAACAGTCTTCGACGCGGGTATTGAGTTGCTCGGGCATGCTTGATGGATCTCCAGAGACGTCGAGTATGCCGCAACCCCCGGGGCTTGCGAATCGGCCAGGCGCCGAATGGTCGTTGTTCGTGCTCTTTCAATAGACATTAAAAGGCCGCCTCGCGGCGGCCTGTATTGGCAGATCTTGTTCTATTGGAGTTCTAGTTCGTGTAGACGGGACCAACGCCCAGGCCCCAGACGATCACGGTAAACGCCATGATGGCTACCAGCACCACCAACCCTACGGCGAGCACCGAGCTTGAAAACAGGAAACCCTCGTCCGATGGAATGTTCATAAAGGTCGGCAACCCCACATACAGCAGGTACACCGTGTAGCAGATGGCGGCCGTGCCGATGATCATCCCCAGCCACATGTGTGGATACAGCGCCGCCAGCCCGCCAATAAATAGCGGTGTGGCGGTGTAGGTGGCAAACGCGATGCAACGGGCCAGGCTCGGGTTGGCGTCATAGGTGCGGGCCATCCAGTGAATGAACGCGCCCATCACCGCCACACCACCGAGCATCGCCAGGTACGACATGACCGTCATCCAGATCGCGCTTTCCTGGGTCAGCATCACCGGCGCGCGGCTGCCGATGACCCAGCCGACCTGGGTGGTGCCGATAAACGCGGACACGGCAGGGATCGCCGCCAGAATCAGCGTGTGGGTGAGGTACATGTGGCTGATGCTTTCCTCTTGGTCGCCACGGATTTCTTTCCATTCCTGGTCGGGGTGGGTGAAGAGCCCCACTACGTGATGGATCATGCCAGTCACTCCTCTTGTTTTTACCATCGCCCCCCAGCGGAGCGCCTACGGGCCCAAAGTGGCCAAGTAAGTAAAGGTCTGGATATGTATGCGACCTTATGTCGCAGTATAGAAAGGTCTTAACGGCGCAGGTTGGGGGGCTTTAGAGCAAATCGCGCTGTAAATACATCTGCTAATCGCGGGCGGGTCTGTCATCACAATCCCCTGTGGGAGCGGGCTTGCTCGCGAAAGCGGCGTAACATCCAATAGAGATGCTGGCTGACCCAACGCCTTCGCGAGCAAGCCCGCTCCCACAGGGGATGGTGGGCACTTCGCCGGCGAAGCATTTTTGCGTAAAATGCCGGCCTTTCGTCACTCCTCACGGATTTCGCGTCATGGGCACTCTTACGGTCAACCAGAACAAACTGCAAAAGCGCCTTCGCCGCCAGGCCGGTGAGGCTGTTGCCGATTTCAACATGATTGAAGACGGCGACAAGGTCATGGTCTGCCTGTCCGGTGGCAAGGACAGTTACACCCTGCTCGACGTGCTGATGCACTTTCAGAAGGTCGCCCCGATCAAGTTCGACATCGTGGCCGTGAACATGGACCAGAAGCAGCCAGGCTTCCCCGAGCACGTGTTGCCGGCGTACCTGAAAGCACTGGGCGTCGAGTACCACATCGTCGAGAAAGACACTTACTCGGTAGTCAAAGAGCTGATCCCGGAAGGCAAGACCACCTGCTCGCTGTGCTCGCGCCTGCGTCGCGGCACGCTGTACACCTTTGCTGACGAAATCGGCGCGACCAAAATGGCTCTCGGTCACCATCGCGACGACATCGTCGAGACGTTCTTCCTGAACATGTTCTTCAACGGCACGCTCAAAGCCATGCCGCCGAAACTGCGTGCCGATGACGGGCGCAACGTGGTGATTCGTCCGCTGGCCTACTGCAACGAAAAAGACATCCAGGCTTACTCGGATTTCAAACAGTTCCCGATCATCCCGTGCAACCTCTGCGGCTCCCAGGAAAACCTGCAACGCCAGGTGGTCAAGGACATGCTGCAAGAGTGGGATCGCAAGACCCCGGGTCGCACCGAAAGTATTTTCCGCAGTCTGCAAAATGTGCAGCCGTCGCAACTGGCGGACCGCAACCTGTTTGACTTCACCAACCTGCGCATCGATGAAACCGCCGCCTCGCGCTTCGTCAACGTGGTCAACCTCTGAACAAACTGTGGGAGCGGGCTTGCTCGCGAAGGCGTCCTTTCAGTCGATAACAATGTCGGCTGACACTCCGCATTCGCGAGCAAGCCCGCTCCCACAGGTGATGTATTCCAATCCTCAGGAGAGGGCATGCGCGATTACAAGTGGCTACACGAGTACTGTCTGAACCGCTTCGGTTCGGCAGCTGAACTGGAAGCCCATCTGCCGGTTCCCAAGACCCCGGCGCAATTGCGCAAGATCAGCGACGACCGCTACCTCTCGACCATGGCGCTGCGGGTCTTTCGCGCCGGGCTAAAGCACAGCCTGGTGGACGCCAAGTGGCCGACCTTCGAGGAAGTGTTTTTCAAGTTCGACCCGGAAAAAGTCGTGCTGATGAGCGCCGAACACCTGGAGCGACTGATGCAGGACGCGCGGATCATCCGCCACTTGGGCAAGCTCAAGAGCGTGCCGCGCAATGCGCAATTCATTCTGGATGTGGCCCATGAGAAGGGCAGTTTCGGCGCGTTGATCGCCGATTGGCCGGTGACCGATATTGTCGGCTTGTGGACCTACCTGAAAAAACACGGCCATCAATTGGGCGGGTTGTCGGCACCGCGCTTCTTGCGCATGGTTGGCAAAGACACGTTTGTGCCGAGCTACGACGTGGTCGCGGGGTTGAATGCACAGAAAATCGTCGACAAGGTGCCGACCAGCCAGCGGGATCTGGCGTTGGTGCAGGACGTGTTTAACCAGTGGCACGAACAGAGTGGTGGGCGGGCGATGAGCCAGATTTCGATGATGCTCGCTTATACCGTGAATCATTGAGACCGAGTCGCCCCATTCGCGAGCAAGCCCGCTCCCACAGGGGATCTGTGGTGTTCACAAATAATGTGTCCCCTGAAGATCCAATGTGGGAGCGCGGCTTGCCCGCGAAGGCGTCAGATCAGGCGACGCTGATCTCGCCCTCGCCAGCCAACTTGCGATTCAACTGAAACCGCCACCGCACATACAACAACGCCGAACAAAACACCGCCAGGCTCGCGCCCATCTCCAGCAAACCAAACAACTGCCGGTTAGGGTCATACGCGGCCAGTGCGCCTTTGATGAAATACAGATTCACCACAAAGCACATCCACGAATGCCCGCGGGCGCTGCCGACAATCATCCCCGGCGCCAGCAACAGCAGCGGCACCAGTTCGATCAGCAAAATCACCCACGGCCGTGCGCCATGCAGGTCGGCGACCAGCAGGTAGTAGGCGCACAGCAGCCCCACGAGACCGAAAAAGCACACCAGGCTGACAACCCGCATCGCCCGGACCCGAGGTTCGAGCCATTCGATCGAGGGCAGTATCTTTGGCTTCTTGGCCATGTCAGCCCTCCAGCTTCTGTGCGGTCTTCGCCAGGCGCAGGCCCAAGGCCCGGCACAGTGCGACTTCATGCTCATTCAATCCGAGTTTGCCATCAGCCCCGGCGTGATGGCTGGCACCGTAAGGCGTGCCGCCACCCCGGGTTTCCAGCAGGGCCGATTCGCTGTAGGGCAGGCCGGTGATCAGCATGCCGTGGTGCAGCAATGGCAACATCATCGACAACAACGTGGTTTCCTGGCCGCCGTGCAGGCTCGCGGTGGAGGTAAACACGCCGGCCGGTTTGCCGACGAGGGCGCCGGTCAGCCACAGGTTGCTGGTGCCGTCGAGGAAGTACTTGAGCGGCGCCGCCATGTTGCCGAAGCGGGTCGGGCTCCCGAGGGCCAGGCCGGCGCAGTTTTTCAGGTCGTCGAGGCTGGCGTACAACGCACCTTCGTCCGGGATGTCCGGCGACACCGCTTCACACTCGGTGGAAATCGGCGGCACGGTGCGCAGGCGCGCTTCCATTCCCGACTGTTCAACCCCACGGGCAATCTGCCGGGCCATTTCATTGGTCGAGCCGCTGCGGCTGTAATACAGAACCAGAATGTACGGCGCGCTCACGGCAACAACTCCAGCACATTCTCCGGCGGACGGCCGATGACAGCTTTGTCGCCGACTTCCAGAATCGGCCGTTCCATGAGTTTCGGGTGGGCCGCGATGGCCGCGATCAATTGCGCTTCGGTCAGCGTGGCATCTGCCAGGTTGAGGGTTTTGTACTCGTCCTCACCGGTGCGCAGCAATTGCCGGGCGTTGATCCCGAGTTTGCCCAACAGGCTCTGCAGTTGCGCAGCGTCCAGTGGGGTTTCGAGGTAGCGGACCACGGTCGGCGTCAGGCCGCGGGCTTCAAGGAGTTCGAGCGCACCGCGGGATTTCGAGCAGCGCGGGTTGTGATAAAGCGTCAGATCGGTCATTTGCGGGTCGCATCTTGCGTAAGGTGGCGTCTATTCTAACTGTGCAGCGCGCAATCCAGAACCGTGAGAGTCGATGGGTCGCAGGCGCATTCAATTTTGAGCAAGGATCACGACATGACAAGACGATTGGCAGCGGCGTTGGCGATCATCGGGGCGTTAATGCTGGGGGCTGCGGCAGTGACTATGGCATCGACCAGGATGGCCACAAAGTGGCGTCCGGGCGTCTCGACAAACAATGGATTGTGGTCAATTACTGGGCCGAATGGTGCGGTCCGTGCCGCACCGAGATCCCGCAGTTGAACGCGCTGGCCGAAGAGCTCAACGGCAAAAAAATTGGTGTGTTCGGGGTCAACTTCGACAATGTGCAGGGCGATGAGCTGAAGAGCGCCAGTGAGAAACTGGGGATCAAGTTCACCGTGCTGGCCCAGGACCCGGCGGATTTCTTTGATCTGCCACGCAGTGAAGCGTTACCGGTGACTTACATCATCGATAACAAGGGCAAGGTGCGGGAACAGTTGATGGGTGAGCAGACGGCGGCGGGGGTGATGGCGAAGCTGGAGGCGTTGCAGGCAACTAACTGAACGGTGCGGTGGGAGTGATTGTTCCCACCTGTGGCGAGGGAGCTTGCTCCCGCTCGACTGCGCAGCAGTCGCAAAACCAGTGTATGCGGTGTCCCTGACGAAACGAGGGGGCTGGATTTAGGGCTGCTTCGCAGCCCAGCGGGAGCAAGCTCCCTCGCCACAGTTATTCTCCAAGCCACAAAGAGGAAGGGATCAACCCTCTTCAAGCCACCAACGCAACGGCTTGCCCTCTGCCGGCCAGAAACGCATCTGGTCGATTGGCGAGATGTCCCAGCGCTGCACGTTTTCCAGCGCTTGCAGGAAACGTTTTTCCTGCTCCATCAACGCCGGTGCGCACAGTTTGCGGGTGCTGCCCACTTTGCCGAAGCTCAGCTTGTCGCCTTCCAGGGTGTAGGGCGCAAACCAGTGGTTGCAGCCGCCATTACCGTAGGCGCGACCGTCGTCACCCAGGGTGATGGTCAAATGGCTGTAGTCCATCAACGGACGTTCGCCGATCCACTCCAGAATGTAACTGTGGTTTTGCTGCAATTGCACCGGGTCGGCGGCGCAGCCCATCAGGCTGGCGCCCGCCATCGCGGCCAGAACAAGGTGTTTCATCACGCAGGCTCCTGGCATTTCGGGCACAGGTGTTTCTCGCCGACGCTAGTCCAGCCCAGCTCGGCAATGCGCGCTGTGGCGGCAGGCTTTTCAGCCTTGTTGCCCAATTTGGCGTCGACCGCGAACTCGAAGCTCAGTTCTTTGGCGCAGCTGTCGCAATTGACCTTCCAGGTGTGGATCGCCAGTTCACCAAACACCGGACCACTGGCCACCGCGACCCATTGGCCGGGCGGGTTGATCAAGTGGCGAACGGTTTCGACGCTCAGGCGCATGGACAAGTCCTTGCTGCCTTTGAGGGTGACCACCAGGACGTCATTATTGCGAATCGAGCCGCCGTTGCCGGTGACCTGATAACGCCCCGGCACCAGGGCGCGGCATTCGGTCAGGGTGTGTTGAGGGTTCATCAGGGTGTAGCGAAAATCGTGTTCGACCATGGGTCCTCCAAATATGCGCGATATGCTAGCACGGGCATCAACGCAGCATGGCGTGGGCATGTGACCTTCGATCAGGTTCAAATCACCTGCCCAGTCATGGCACACTGCTGCTTTTGCACCCCTAAGGAATGGAAATGGCATTGACCGAGTGTTATGAATGCAAAAGGAGCATCAGCTCTGAAACACTATCGTGCATTCACTGCGGCGCTCCAGCAGCGGCCAGGCAAGCGAACACCTCCCGGGCAGCGCCTATTTCATTCGGACAACTGCCGCGCGATGAGCATGTCCCTGAGGTGTCGACGGTTGTTGTCGAACCTGAACCGACGGTCGAGCCAGCGCCCGAGATTCCAGAAATTCCACTTCCCGTCTCCCGGCACAGGCGTCGGGGCGCGCCGGTGAATGCGCCATCGACCGACCCGTGGCCACGTCCGGTGGAAGGTTGGCTGAAGATCATGGCGTTTTTACTACCACCGTTTTTTGTCTGGTTTTTGCTGCGCCGCGGGCATTCCCTGCACCAGCGCTTGATCGGCTTCGGCTGGCTGGGATTGTTGATCCTGGCGTCCTCGATCGGCCCCAAGCCCTGAGCATCATTAACCTTCGATTTGATTTTGCGGCGCCCCGGCCGACCAGGCAGCGATGTTCTGCAAGGTCGTCGCGGCAATCGCGCCAAGGGCTTCGCGGGTCAGGAAGGCCTGGTGCGCAGTGACGATGACGTTGGGGAAGGTCAGCAGCCGCGCCAGTACATCGTCTTGCAGCGGCAAGTCCGAGCGATCCTCGAAAAACAGCTGCGCCTCTTCTTCATAGACATCCAGCCCCAGATAGCCCAGTTGTCCGTCTTTCAAGGCGTCGATCAGTGCCGGGGTGTCGACCAGGCCACCGCGTCCGGTGTTGATCAGCATCGCTCCCGGTTGCATGTGGGCCAGTGACTGACGGTTGATCAAGTGCTTGCTCTGCTCATTGAGCGGGCAGTGCAGGCTGATGATCTGCGACTCGGCCAACAATTGCGGCAAACTCAGGTAACGCGCGCCGAGGGCTTCGACTTGTGGATTCGGGAACGGATCGTAGGCCAGCAACTGGCAACCAAACCCGTTCATGATTTTGGCGAACGTCGCGCCGATCTGCCCGGTGCCGACCACACCGACAGTCTTGCCCACCAAGTCGAAGCCGGTCAGCCCGTGCAAGCTGAAATCCCCTTCGCGGGTGCGGTTGTAGGCGCGATGCAAGCGACGGTTAAGCGCCAGGATCAGCGCCACTGCGTGTTCGGCCACGGCGTGGGGTGAATAGGCAGGCACCCGCACGATGGCCAGGCCCAGGCGTTTCGCCGCGACCAGGTCGACATGGTTGTAACCGGCGGAACGGAGGGCGATCAGGCGGGTGCCGCCAGCCGCGAGATGTTCGAGCACCGGGGTGCTGAGGTCATCATTGATGAAGGCGCACACCACCTCGTGATGCTCGGCCAATGCCACGGTGTCGAGGCTCAAACGTGCCGATTGAAACTGCAACTCGATGCCGGCGGGCAAGTCGGCGGCGAGGAAGCTGTCGCGGTCGTAGCCCTGGCTGCTGAAAAGAATGGTGCGCATCGTGTCCTCCTGGAAATGTCCCTGCAACATCTTAGCCGTGATGGCGTCAGGTGTTATTGCGCTGGGTCAGGCGCTGATACGCGCCTGCGCGGCCAGGCGATTGATCGAGCGCTCCAGTTCTTCAAGTGCCGCCGCAGCTTTCGGGTCCTGTTGCTTGAGCAGCGTTTCACTGCGCTGGCAGGCCGCACGCAATTGCGGTACGCCGCAGTAACGCGTGGCCCCGTGCAGGCGATGGACCCGTTCGATCAAGGCGTTCTGGTCGTTGGCTTCGCGGGCGACGCGAATCGCCTCGCGATCGGCTTCCAGCGAAGCCAGCAGCATCGCCAGCATGTCCGCCGCCAGATCCGCCTTGCCGGCAGCCAGACGCAAGCCTTCTTCGTGATCGAGCACCTGCAAGTCGCTGGCACCATGGCTGTCACTGGAGCGCTCCGGCGCCTGATTACGCAGCGCCAGGCCGGTCCACTTCAGCACCACTTGGGCCAGTTGCCGTTCGCTGATGGGTTTGGTCAGGTAATCGTCCATACCGCTTTGCAGCAGCGCACGTTTTTCGTTGGCCATAGCGTGGGCGGTGAGGGCGACAATCGGCAGCGGCGTGCAATGCCGTTCGCTTTCCCACTGACGAATCGCTTCGGTGCTTTGACGCCCATCCATGCCGGGCATCTGCACGTCCATCAGCACCAGATCGAAGGTTTCGTTCTGCACCGCTTTGACCGCGGCGTAACCGCTTTCGACGGCGAGCACTTTGGCGCCCATGTCTTCGAGCAGGGTTTGCACCAGCAGCAGGTTGGCCGGGTTGTCGTCGACGCAAAGGACCTTCGGCGCCCGGCTCGACACCGGTTCGCCGGGCTCGCTGCGCTGCTGGCGCGGGTTGACCAGATCAGACAAGGCCCGACGCAGTTTGCGGGTGCAGGCGGGTTTGGCCTGGAGCTGGCTGTGAGGGTTGGGTACCGAGAGGTGGAACAGCGTCTGCTCGGTGGTCGGGCACAGCACCAGGACTTTGCAGCCCAGGTGTTCGAGGTCCCAGATGTGCTGGTTGAGGCGCTCCGGCGGCATGTCGTTGCTGGTGATGCCAAGCACCGCCAGATCGATTGCCTGCTCGGTCTGATGGGCGCCGGTGACGCCATTGGTCAGGCTTTCCAGCGTATTGAACGGCGTGACTTCCAGGCCGCAATCTTCCAGTTGATGCTGCAACGCCTGGCGGGCCAGTTCATGGTTTTCCAGCACCGCCACGCGACGCCCGAGCAACGGCGGGCCGGGCAGGTCCTCGGCGTCGTCGCGGGTTTTCGGCAGGCTCAGGCTGATCCAGAATTCCGAACCTTCACCCGGTGTACTGTCGACGCCAATCTCGCCGCCCATCTGTTCGATCAGGCGCTTGGAAATCACCAGCCCCAAACCGGTGCCGCCGGGCTGGCGCGACAGCGAGTTATCGGCCTGGCTGAAGGCCTGGAACAGGGCGCGCACGTCCTGGTTCGACAGGCCGATGCCGGTGTCCTGAATGCTGATGCGCAGTTGCACGCTGTCTTCGTGCTCTTCTTCAAGCATGGCCCGGGCGACGATGGTGCCTTCGCGGGTGAACTTGATCGCGTTGCTGACCAGGTTGGTCAGAATCTGTTTGAGCCGCAGCGGATCGCCGACCAGCGACAGTGGCGTGTCGCGATAGACCAGGCTCACCAGTTCCAGCTGTTTGGCGTGGGCGGCCGGAGCGAGGATGGTCAGGGTGTCTTGCAGCAAGTCGCGCAGGTTGAACGGAATATTGTCGAGCACCAGCTTGCCGGCCTCGATTTTCGAGAAATCGAGGATCTCGTTGATGATCCCCAGCAGGCTGTCGGCGGACTTTTCGATGGTGCCAAGGTAGTCGAGCTGGCGAGGGGTCAGCTCGCTTTTTTGCAACAGGTGCGTGAAGCCGAGAATGCCGTTGAGCGGCGTGCGGATTTCGTGGCTCATGTTGGCCAGAAACTCGGATTTGATCCGGCTCGCTTCCAGGGCTTCCTTGCGCGCCAGGTCCAGTTCGATGTTCTGGTTTCGATGGTTTCCAGGTTCTGGCGCACGTCTTCGGTGGCCTGATCGACGCTGTGCTGCAATTCTTCCTGGGCGTTTTGCAGGGTGCCGGCCATGCGGTTGATGCCCGACGCCAGTTCATCCAGTTCCTGGCTGCCGAGGGGCGGCAAGCGGGTTTCCAGATGACCGTCCTTGAGTTGTGCCACTGCCAGTTTGATCTGGCTGATCGGCCGATTGATGGTCCGGCCCATGCGCAGAGCCAGCAACGCCGCACCGGCCAGGCCGGCGCCGATCAACAGCAGGCTGGCGAACAGGCTGCGGTAACCGCGCAGCAGCATGCCGTTGTGGGACAGTTCGAGTTCGACCCAGCCCAACAGGCGATCAGCTTCGTCGGGAATCACGTCGCCAGCCAGATTGCGATGCTTGCCGAACACCGGCAGCAAGTAGCGGGTCGCGTCGTTACCGCTGCGGCGTAGCATCTGCGAGCCGTTGCCGGTCGGTGCCGCATTGAGCATGGTCGGGCCCGCGTGGGCCAACGGTGTACGGTCGGGCGCGAGGAAGGTCACCGCGCGCACATCGGTCTGTTCCAGCGACTGGGTGGCGATGCGCTCCAGCAACTCGGTGTTTTTGTGGCCCATGGCCGGGGCAACCAGCGGTGCAAGTTGTTCGGCGATCATCTCGCCGCGCTGCATGAGTTGGGTTTGCAGGTCCGATTGCTGCATCCAGGTGAAATAGCCGCCCAGCACCAACGCCATCAGGCTGGTTGGAAGCAAGGTCAGCAACAGCACGCGGCCTTTAATTCCCAGTTTCTTGAGCACGCAACTCTCCTGCATCCCGCGATTGAATAACCCGCACGTGCATCCGGCACGCACCACTTGCGCAGTGTAGCGATTTGCTAGCGGGCAATCTTCGTAAAGTTGATGTCGTCATTCGTCGGCTGGATGGGCGCTTTTGCCTTCCGGGCAAACCGTGGGTTGCCCCTGGCGAGGCAATCTTGAATAATCGGCAACTGAGAATTATTTGCAGATAGTCATGACTCCCATCGCTGCTGGCCTTCCTCGTATCCTGTCTATAGAAGACGACCTCGTGCTGGGTGCTTATGTCCATGAGCACTTGGGACGCTGCGGTTTTCAAGTGACCTGGTGCCAGGAACGGCCAGGAAGGCCTGGCCATCGCCCGAGGGCAACCGTTCGATGTGGTGCTGATGGACATTCTGTTGCCGGGCCTGGACGGCCTGAACGTTCTGACCCAACTGCGTCAGAGCCATGCCACCCCGGTGGTGTTGATGTCGGCACTGGGCGCCGAGGCGGATCGCATCAGCGGGTTTCGCCTGGGCGCCGACGATTACCTGCCCAAGCCGTTCAGCATGGCCGAGTTGCGGGTGCGCATCGAAGCCATCCTGCGGCGGGTGGCTTTCGACCGTCGACCCGCCCCGACAGCGATTGCGACGCCGGTCCATAGCCTGTGTTTCGACGATGAGCAGTGCGAAGTCTTTTATCGCGAGCAAGCCGCCGGCCTGACTCGCAGCGAGTATCGGCTGCTGGAAACCCTCAATCGCAACAACGATGAAGTGTTGAGCAAAGCCTTCCTTTATCAGCAGGTGCTGCAACGGGGCTACGCGGCCCACGACCGTAGCCTCGACATGCACATCAGCCAAATCCGTCGCAAGCTCAAGGCCGTCGGTTATACCGAGCGCGAAGTGCGCACAGTCTGGGGTAAAGGGTATGTATTGAGCGCCGTCGATGAAATGGTCTGACCTGCCGGGCCGGCACTCGCTGTTCTGGAAGCTGGCGTGCCTGTTGGTGGCGTTCTGTTTGCTGATGATCTGGCTGAGCTGGTCCTGGGGCCGCTACATGGAACAGAAAAACCTGTTCCTGTCCGACGAGGCCCGAAGCACCCTGACGCGTTATGCCGCTGAGGCGGAGCAGGCGTGGGATGAGCGCAAGAGCGCAGGCGTCGATGCCTGGTTGCAGGATGTCGGTCAACGCGAGACAACCTGGGTCGGCGTGATCGGTAGCGATCTGCAGTCCTTGAGCAGCTATCCGCTGGTGGAGAAGGAAATCCAACGCCTGACCTTTCTACGCGGTCTCGATTGGCCAACCAGTCGCCATACTCGAGGCTTGCCGTGGCTGCGAGTTCCGTTCCCAAAGGATCCGGCCGCTGGCAGCCTGGTGATTGAGCTTCCGCAACGTTTCTTGCCCGGGCAATACCGGGTGTTCTGGCGCGTGATCACCAATGGGGTGATTCCCGGACTGTTCACCTTGCTGCTGTGTGTCGGTTTATACCGGTTATTGGTGGTGCCGTTGAACAGCTTGCGCGAACAGGCCAAGGCCTGGCGGGCCGATCAGTTGAACGTGCGTCTGTCGAGCCACACCACCAACCGTTCGGATGAGCTGGGTGAACTGGGTCGGGCCTTCGACCACATGTCCGAGCGCCTGCAAAGCACCGTCGCCCTGCAACAACAACTGCTGCGCGACCTGTCCCACGAATTGCGCACGCCGTTGAGCCGTCTGCGAGTGGCCAGCGAAAGCGAGCAAGGCCTGGTGCAATTGCGCGAGCGCATTGGGCGCGAAGTCGACGGCATGCAACGGCTGGTAGATGACACCCTGCAACTGGCCTGGCTCGACACCGAACGCACACGGTTGCCCGACGAATCGATCCAGGTTCAGGCGCTGTGGGACATGCTCACGGAAAACGCCTGCTATGAAAGTGGCTGGCCGGCGGGTCGGTTGCACTGTGCGGTAGATTCTTCCTGCTGGGTGCGCGGCCATCTGAATACCCTCGCCCAGGCGCTGGAAAACATTCTGCGTAATGCGATTCGGCATTCTCCCGATGGCGGCATTGTCCGCCTCGGTGGACAGCGCGATGGCGACTTTTGGCATTTGTGGCTGGAGGATCAGGGCGGCGGGGTGGCTGAAGCCAATCTGGAACGGATCTTCTCGCCGTTCATTCGCCTGGATGGTTCGCGGCCGGGGGATGGTGGATTTGGACTGGGATTGAGCATTGCCCGTAATGCGGTGCAACGCCAGGGCGGGGAGCTTTGGGCTGAGAACACCAGGACTGGGTTGCGGCTGAATATGCGGTTGTTGGCTGATATCGATGATGTCAGTGCCGACGCCTTCGCGAGCAAGCCCGCTCCCACAGTGGATGTGTGTCGCCCACAAATTGTGTAGTTACCCCCGATCCCCTGTGGGAGCGGGCTTACTCGCGAAGAGGCCTTCCCAACCACCACCTTCTGCATCGCTGAAGAGATAGTCGCGCCACTGGTGCGACAATTGCCCAGGTCGCAAAACCGGGATCAACAGTGGACTCGTGTAAGGCTACAAACCGTATGAACAACACCGAACCTTGTGGGAGCGGGCTTGCTCGCGAAGACGTCCTACCAGTCACCGCCCTCTACAGCGCTGAAGAGATAGTCTCACCACTGGTGAGACAATTGCCTTGGTCGGACAACCCGATCAACAGTGGACTTGTGTAGGTCACAAACCGCGTGAACAACACTGAACACTGTGGGAGTGAGCTTGCTCGCGATGAAGCCGTGCCATCCGGTAAAAAAGTGTCAGCGCTGCTGACACAATTGCTCTGAACCCACAATCTGCTCATCCTGACTCAGAGCAGACTCCCGGAAGAGCGTGAGTTTTACCTGCGTATGGCGATACAGGAGAGGTGGTCGACGCGCGAACTGGAGCGCCAGTTCAAAGCGGCCCTGTTCGAGCGCAGCGTCACCCAACCGGCAAAAGTCTCGGCAGCGCTGAGACAAACTCACCCTGCGGCGCTTGAGATATTCCGCGATGCGTACATGGTTGAGTTTCTCGACCTATCGGGCGGCAAATAGTCGATTTGGTAGTAGGGGAAACATCCCATAATAGATAGCTTGTAGCAATGTACTTTCAATTATTGTTTTATCAACCGCTCAGCAACGCGTTGATTTCGGCAATATCAACTTCATTTAATGTACCTACCGCGGCCTTAAGCTGTAACTGGGCCAACAAGATGTCATAACGGACGCGAGACAGTTGTTGAACTATGTCGCTGTATTTTCTTTGAGCTTCTAGGACATCGATACCAACTCGAATTCCGACCTTGTATCCGATTTTATTAGATGTCACTGCCGAGAGTGCGGACGATTTCGCTGCCTTAAGCGCATTTTCCTGCGCTATGCCGTCCATTACGCCCGACCAAGCCTTTCGGGCTGTCAGCGCAGCAGCGCGGCGGGCGTCTTCCAATTCAAATTCAGTTTGTTCCTGCATCGCTACTGCTTGCCGAGTAGCAGAACTCAGTCTACCCCCGCTATACAGTGGCATGCTTAAACGTAGTCCAATACTAGACGAGTCAATGCGGTTCGTATTGGCATTAGGGTTTTGCTGTATGTTCTGACTGATGATCAGATCGATAGACGGTAAGTGTTCGGCCTTACGAATACGTACTTCATTGCCTGCGATGTCTAGGAGTAATGCTTGTGCTTGTACAGCAAGACTAAATTGCTGAGCCGCTTTAACCCATGTAGATAGCTCTAATGGTTGCGGAGGTAAGAGAGTCACATTGTCGTCCAATCCTCTCAGTAAGCCTGGATGCTGCCCAATGATTCGAACTAAGGAGTTTTGGGTCAGATCCAGGTCGCTTTTAGCTTTGATAAGTTGCGCGGTGCTGCGATCAAAACTTGCCTGAGTCTCATGCACATCAATGATGCTGGTGTTACCTAATTCAAAGTTCTTTTTAGCGCTTGCTAACTGCTCCCCATCGGCAGCTCGTAGATCCCGTACTGCCCGAAGTACGTCAGTTGCATTCAGTACTTCAAAGTAAGCATGCGCAACACGCAACATTAAGACCTGTCCCGCGTTTTCAAGACGGATTTTTGCTTGCACACGTTGAAGTTCACCCTGCTTGAACTGAACCCAGTTCTGCCAACGAAAGATAGGTTGTATCAATTGGATGCCGTAACTACGATTCTGTCGGCTGTGCTCGATATTGCCGGTAGGAACTTGGTAGTCGGTTTCTATCCAGTGGGTTTGAGCATCTAGCGATATTTTGGGTAAAAGTCCTGATCGGCCTTGTAACCAGTGCTCCTGCCCCGTGCGCTGATGGGCTTTCTCTGCGGTGTACCGAGCATCATTCAATAATGCCTGTTGATAGATGTGCAAAAGATCACTGTCATGAGCCTTAGCAATCATCCCATCCAGCAACAAGACAGCACTTATCACAATTATTTTGATGGGCCTCATATATTGACCCTTGTCTCATCGAGACGAACATCTTCCACGACCTTCCCATTGTCCAGGCAGACAAGACGCTTAGCGAAAGCGATTGTTTCACGACGATGAGCAATAATTATTCGCGTAATTGGCATTTCACGCAGCGCCCTGACTACATGCTGCTCACTGTGCAGATCCAAGTGGCTAGTTGCCTCGTCAAGCGCAAGAATTTTTGGTTTTCGATATAAGGCGCGTGCTATAAAAATTCGCTGTTTCTGTCCGCCAGATAATCCGGTTCCCATCTCAGACACAAGCGTCTGGTAGCCCATAGGCATATTAGTAATAGTCTTGTGGATATCTGCTTGGTGAGCTACTTCCGCTATGTGTTCCTGACAGAAGTGTGGATCGAAACAAGCAATATTTTCGGCTAGAGATCCTGCCAGTAATTGATCCTCCTGCATTACAGCACTTACTAAGCTACGACATGTCCGAGGCCCCAGCTGACGCATAGGTATTCCGCCAATCAAAATCTCCCCTTCTGTCGGTGTAAGCAGGCCGAGTATTAATTTAAGCAATGTGCTTTTACCGCAACCAGAACGACCGACGATTGCTACTGAATCCCCTGCGTTGATCGTGAGAGACAGATTGTGTATTACCGAGGGCTCGCCATGTGCATATCGATATGAAACGTGTCTGAATTCAATATAAGGTTCTATACGATCAAAATCCGCTTCCATCGGTTCATCAGGCTCTGGTGTTTCTAAAGCAATATCGGCCAGTCGCTCGGAATGTAGTGAAAGCATACGAATTTCAATGCCCAAGTCAATCAACTTGCTTGCTCGTCCAGTAAATTGGGTTTTGTAGGCGATGAATGCTAACAACATACCCAATGATAGTGCGCCCTGGAGAACGGCGGAGCCACCGACATAGAGCAGCAGCATTCCTTCTAATCCAAAGATCAGAATGTTCAAACAGGCAAACACTAGCAATATTTTCTGTGTTGTTACATCTCGATTCTGAACATCTGCAATCATATTTTGCCAAGTCGCCAATCGCAACTGGGTTGCATTGAATAACTTGATGGGTAAAATTGCCCTTATTGTTTCCAGGAAATAAGAGTTTTCTCTGGCGCCAAGTACTATGCGCTCCTCAGAAGCGTTGCGGAGCGGGTGGTAAAAACTAGTCGCGCGACGCCATACAGTACCAAGGCAATCAATACAATTGCTGTAAGTGCGCGGCTGTATAAAAGCATCATTGTTAGTGTCGCTATTGCAACTAATCCATCAAGTACTCCTGTGATAGCGCCGTTTGTCAATATTTTGCGGATGACAGCAAATGACTGGAAACGGGCAGCGATATCCCCAAGTTGACGTTTTTCAAAAATGTCCAGGGCAGACGTAACATATGGCTGAACAAGTTTCCCGACCACTGTATTGCCAACTGTTGGCCCAGACGTAATGACATCCAACCCTGAGCCATCCGTAGGACAAAATCCGTCACCATCAGTAGGCAGCCCCCCAATACAGCCAACAACAGCAGATCATGATCAGAAGACACCAGTGCCCCATCGATTACCCATTGAGTAACTTGTGGAGCGAGTAGTGCGACAGTTTCCAACGCCAGTGCAAGTACAAATATATTGCCTAAAGCGCGCTTGAGCCCAATGGTGCGGCGAATCAAGTCGTACAGGCGGACTCGAGCTTTCTGTGAATCGGGGCGAAATGTAGCGTTAGGTGTCAATTCCAGAGCTACGCCGGTGAAATGCCTCGAGGCCTCAGACGATGTCATCACCCTACGACCAAATGCTGGGTCTAGAATACTTAGGCTGTTTCCCTTCACTCTCTCTAGCACCACAAAGTGATTCATATTCCAGTGAAGAATGCATGGTGTGCGTAACTGGGATAACTCCTCCAATTCTAATCGCAGAGGCCTGCAGGAAAA